>OY282386.1 GCA_958295945.1 Candidatus Poribacteria bacterium | reverse complement strand
TCTAAAAAGAAGGAAAACCTATTTTCCGATTATTGTCAATTTTTGTTATCAAGTTTTACGAACTGGACGCAAACGTACTTTGGTGATCAGTCTGAGAAATGGAGCCATGATCAACTCAATCGTTTTTTGAGAAATGAGAACATTCCATCAAGCGAACTCTGGCAGTCTGTCCAGGATGACATTGAGTTTGATGATCAAGGGCACATTGCTTTTGATGATGTTGTGCTACCTAAACCGCATGCGAAAAAGATTGAAGCTCTCCGTCCTCAGTGGAGTGGTAGCGACAAAAAAGTCGTTGATGGCATCGGTATTGTAACGTGTCTCTATGTCAACCCAAAGACGCAAGAGTATTGGATCATTGATTATCGCATTTACGACAAAGACCATGATGGAAAAACCAAAATAGACCATTTATTAGACATGCTGCAAAACGCGGTCTTCAAAAAACAACTCCCGTTTCGGACGGTGCTAATGGATAGTTGGTATGCATCCATGCAAGTCATGAAAGCGATTGAAAAACTTTCTAAGATTTATTATGTGCCACTGAAACGCAATCGTCTTGTAAACGATACGGACGGCGTTGAACCACACCAACAAGTCCAAAAGTTATCTTGGACACAGACAGAAACGCAACACGGAAAGCACGTGCACATCAAGAAGTTTCCAAAAGGGCATCAAGTGAAGTTGTTCCGGTTAGTCTCCTCTAACGGACGCACGGAATATATTGCGACAAACGATTTATCTCAATCGGATGCGGATGCGACACGCCAAGAATGTCGCGTGCGTTGGAAGATTGAACAACTTCATCGTGAGATCAAACAAGTCACCGGTATTGGTAAATGTCAATGCCGCAAGTTGCGTGCCCAAAGAAATCATATTGCTTGTTGTTTTCAAGTATGGGTCTGTTTGAAACGTGTTGCGCGCAAACATGGTAAAACAATTTATGAACTAAAACAAAGTTTATTGGATGATTATATGCGATTTCAACTCTCTAATCCTTCAATAATTTTTAAAAATGCGTAAGTTCTGACCAAATTAACGTGATTATTATTTTTTTGATAAAGCCAGCATTGCGAGGCACGGAGACCTCGCGGGACAAATTGGGTTAATTTGGTATAATGGGTGAATTCTTTGAATGTCAGTAAATCCAAAAATAATGCAACCTTCTTTATTTTAAAACTCGTCACATTAATTAAGTAGTGGTACCAATCCCGGAGTACTTTTTATGCAAAATAACGATACTGAACTGATTCAACGGACATTAGACGGTGATCAAGCGGCATTTGCCGAGCTGGTTGAGAAATATCAAAAAGGAATTCATGCACTTGCATGGCGGAAAATTGGCGATTTTCACATTGCCCAAGAAATTACACAGGATACCTTTCTCAGAGCTTATGAAAGACTCAAGACATTAAAAGACCACAGTTTGTTCCCAGGTTGGGTATATGTGATTGCATCTCACCTATGCACAGAATGGCATCGAAAGAAAAAACATCCAGTCCAATCTTTAGAAACTACTAACGTTGCGGAGATTGATCAAGTGTCACATTCACAATATATGGCAGAAAAACGAGACAAGGATACCGCTGAAACCTTGCGCGAAGTTGTGCAAAAGCTGCTCCAAAAATTGCCGGAGAGTGAACGCACTGTGATGACTTTACATTATCTCGGTGAAATGACATGTGAGACGATTAGCAAGATGCTCGGCGTGTCTCCGAATACGGTTAAAAGTAGACTTAATCGCGCACGCAACCGTCTAAAGAAGGAAGAAGCGGTCCTTCGAGAGAACCTTAGCAGTTTCCAACTCCCAACGCAATTGACAGAGAACATAATGAAGGAAATCGCGAGCATCAATCCACTTGCTCCTTCAAGTACTAAACCATTTGTACCGTGGATGGTTTCTGCTGCCTCCGCCATTTTAATTTTTTTATTGATAGGTCTTGGAGTCCAACACCTTTTGCTCTCTTTCCAACCGTACGATCTCGATTCCGAGTCGGCGTTAATGGTCGAAATCGTTGATACGCCTGTGAGTGTTGTCCGAAAAATAGAACCTGATTTGCGTAATCAGCTCGGAACCACTGATATTTCCAGTAATAGTCAAGGCACTGGCGAAAAAGCGGATACATCTCAAAACGTAAACTTTACCAATGTCATCCCAACAATTGAAACAGAGTTGCCACTCTCAACGGAACGGTGGACTCAACTTGACAGTCCTGATCCGGTAAAAATATCTACGCTATTTGCCACTAAAACAAACGAACTTTATGCGGTGACTCCAATAGGACTTTATCGTTTGGCGACTGCTAACAAAGGGTGGCACTTAATCAACAGGAAGCTTCCTATCACGCACAACAAGTTGTCAATAGCTGAGCAAGATGATATCCTCTATATTGTGACTGATGAGGCAGTCCTTGCTTCAAAAGATAAAGGTGAAACGTGGAAATCTCTAGGGCCCCGACCGAAAGGACGTGCCATGAACTTGATCGTAAAGGCTAATGCACAAGGTACTATTGAGTTTTATCTCGGCCTACTACAAGGGATATTTCACTCTGATGATGCAGGAGTCTCTTGGACACCTCTAAACAAAGGTTTGGCAAGGAGAAGAATCTATACGTTAGCATCCCATGAAAACAGACTATTTGCTGGGACCGATAGAGGACTTTTCCGCTTCAATCTGGAACCGAATTCGGAAGAGGGTCTTGATAGATCAAGTGTGTGGGAAAAGTTACCGGTAGCGGAATCTAAATCTATTCATGCATTTGCAGTGTCTGAACATCGTCTTTATGTTCTTGTAGGATCTCGAAAAATTCCCGCTGACATGAAATTTATGGATATTGCGGCTATGGCGAAGACACTTCTAAATAAACAGCTTTTATGGGCAGTTTTTAGATCAACGGATCAAGGGAACGCGTGGACAGATATTACACCAAAAGACTTTTTTGAAAAAGGTGAAAGATATGCAACTCTCAAGATTGTTGCTGCAGGAAAAACGGTGGTGTTAATAGGTCCCGAGGACATTTTGCGGTCAACGGATGAGGGGAACACATGGATACTTGTTGATAAAGCAGCCCCTTACAAAAGGTTTTCAGGTCTGAGTGTTGTTGCTGCTTTGAAAGTCCAAAATAACGATGAATCCTCTCATCAACAACAATCCACAGATGTCAAGTCCCAATTTTACATAGGGGATTATAATGGAATCCGCCGGTCAACCGATGGCGGTGATTCATGGAAACGATTTAACACCGGATTGGGCGGCAAAATACAAAATCTAACTGTCTTTAAAAATAAACTCTACGCAGTAGCAGATAAAAAACTTGTTACATCAACCGACGGTGGACAGTCATGGAAAGCAATTCCTGTGAATCCAGATGAGACAAATATGACTTTTTTTAATACTAAGATGCCGGTGCCCAAGGCAACTGCCCAACAAATAGTCAAAATACAACAAATAGTAGAAGCCGACGGAATTCTTTACGCAAAGGGATACATATTACTCCAACCAAAACTTTTTCGTTTAGATGAACAAAATGGGACGCTTATCCCGGTCCAAGGTGTTCCTACCTTTGATGAAAGAGATTCCGCAGCAGAATTTATGAAGGCACTACTGACACATAAGGAGAATGCTGATAAGGAGGAAGGTAAAGAGGATGAGGATATTAAGGAAAATACCAATAATATTATGAAAAATTTCTTTAGCATAGGGACAGATATCTGGGGTGCATTTGCTGTCAGTGGTAACACGTTCTATGTTGAGCACAGACGGAAACTTCTCATATTTAACCCTTCATCTCAAGAAAACTACGATGCAGGTTGGTCCGATACCAAGATCGAAGATACTCGCAACTTCGCAGACTTAACTTCTTCTGATAGTTTCAAAACTTCTCTCGATAGTTTCAAATTAGGCGTTTCTGGAGACACTGCCTATGTTGGTAAGCCGGATGGTATTCTACTTCACTCTGTTGATAGCGGGCGAAATTGGAAGACTGTACCGCTACCGATATCTGTTGATTCTTTCAAGCAGGTCCTTATCACTGACGCGGCTGTTTATGTAGCAACTGACAAAGGCACTTTGTCCTCAAGCGATGGCACTCAATGGAACATTATCACCGATGTGGAAGGTCAACAACTCATGTTCGATCGTTTTGTTTTGGATGGAACGATATTGTACGCCATCAGTTCATCAAAAAATGCGCAAGGTGGGGTCTATAGATTGACAAGTGCCGATAACACTTGGGAACGCATAGCACCAGAAATTCCAGACGATGCGACTTCTATCGCTGTTAAAAATGGTGTCCTTTATGTCGGCACGGAAAACAGTGGTTTGCAACTTATTAAACTTGAGGACTTTTCACATACGCCTCTGACAAAGCATTAAATGGTTTACTCGGCAATAAATATTGGTATTTTGGACACCCTAAATTCACCCCCCTTTATCCCCCCGCAAGCGAGGGGAAGGGACTTTTGGGGTTATTCTGTCCGTTCTATATATAATAAATGTTTAGCGAGTCAACCATTAAATTGATACGGAACAACGTTTATGATATTCATCGTTTACAAGTCAGTTGCGTACATATTTTTAGTAAAGGTTCAAAGGACTCGCGACAGGTGGACGCGTGTAGAGAAAGAATCCACCACACTAAGAAGCTAAAACGAAATAACGTTTCAAGTCTTGCGGGAAGACTGTAAATCTCCGCACTTACATCTGTAATTACTTTTACATTGTTAACAAAACATTTTAGATTTAATAAAGTCGAACTTGAAGAGCGTCCTCGTTACACGGGGATATGAGATATGCCTAATGTTTTCAGTTCATAAACTCATAGGGCACCTAAAGTTTACCAAATATTCTTTTATTTGGGGACAGATGCACGGGCATGTCTCTTGTGTTGAATACATTAAGTCTCCAAAACGGAGAACAAATTACTCAAAATCGCCAAATTCTGGCGTAAGAAAGGAAAATTCAAAATGTACAAAAATTTAGTGTCCTTTAGTGGTATACAGAACATTCTTTTAACTATTCTTATCCTTGCAGCGTGTTTTACTACAGGTTGTGAAAGCAGTTCATCATCCCGTTTTTCAACAAGGTTGCTTGAAGCTTTTGACGAAGGTATTCTTGATCTAAATAGAACAATCACGGTAACACTTGGTGAAAAGGATGGAAGTGGGATCACCGGCACAGCAACTTTTACGGAATATGTAGGATCAGATTCGGATTCGACATCCATCGGATCAGCGACGATTCGGAACTTTGATGTAGAGATTCAGGATGCAGTCCCTGGTCGCAAGTACGCAGCATATATCTATTCTGGCAATAGTTGTGACACACCTGGAAGTATCTGGTCAGTGGACGGTTTCAAGGCATATCCTTTTACAACTGATGGTGATGGCACAGGAAACCGTAGCTATCTTGTAGACCTTACTATTGACACCAATCCATCAACCGATATAGCCGGTAAAGTCCTAATTATCCACGAACAGGTTGGAGATGGTGATTTAGTAGATGGCACACAAGTGAGTTGTGGTGTCATCAGTTCTTCTGAATAATCTTATACCAATGGGGAATGGCTTTCAGCTGTCAGTGGTCAGTGGTCAGTTCTTTAGTCCCGTAGGGACGATATGTTTGTACTAACCACACCGTCCAGACATATCGTCCCTATAGGACTAAAGAAACTTGGATTATACACCCAGAAGAACGGCAAGTAGAGGGCCGGCAACAAGAAGAATAACAAGTCGGGTTACAGGTAGATCAACAGGTCGTGGAAGATAGTTGATAAATTGCAAGTCATATTACAATAGTTCCTTTCCCATGTACATTGAACAGGTATGCACTATACAACATCCATGCAGTATCAGCATATTTTATTTCCAGTTCTGATTTCTCAACTTCAATAGTTAGTGTCAATAAGTATGTGCCTGGTTTATCAATTATAGATGACAGGTCATATTCTCTCTCAAACGGTACCATTTCAAGTGGTGATTCTTCTCCTATTGTTGTGTCGTCAATTACTTCAAATGTTCGAGGGTTTTCATACGCCCCTGTCTCCTCAACATTTACTTTAAAAAGTTTCAAAGGCTTTTTTGCGGTATCTTGAAGTATACGTAAGCCTAATACGACAGGTTCACCTTCAACAATTTCGTCAACGGTAATGTAATAGACCAGTTTGCCCCGCCTCATACTCCAGTAAATCATGTTATACCAACCACACACATCTAACTTAGGCGTTGTGTCAACATCAATGATTATGGGTTTTGACGGATCGTCTTCAACTTTTTCTATATCAATAACATTCCCTTCATCATCTTTGATAACCTTGAGCGTGTCAATCAGACATCCAGCAAACAAGATTGTGAATAGTAAAATAGTAATTATGCTATACTTCATCAAAAGTATCCTCCTTGTTTTTTAATAGGTATCGCAACAATACTTATCTTCCCCCTCTTACAATTTCTTCAACTTCTTTTTGATTCAAGATACCCGACTTATTATGTAATTCTACAATTGAAACTGCTGTTTTCTTCAATTCCTTTCTTGTCTCTTTGTCGTCAATTGCGTTAATATCATGGATTAGAGTTTTGAGATAAGTTATTAATAACGCTCTGTTTCCCTCTGTCATGGTTATACCCCTTTGGACAATCTATCCAATAATGGAAGTTGTAAAGTTCAATAGTGCATATTGTATAATTATTTTTGGACAAAAGCAAGGTAATATGATATAATATACTTGCTATTTATCAAGTCAACTTCAAAAGAACTTGAAACTGTAGGACTTGTCATCCCGCAGTATAAACAAATCAAAAATCGCATATGCTAACAAGATATGCGTTCTGTTTCAATCTGAAGCAGATTTCCCCGTTATTTATTATGTTGAAAGAAACCCTGATTTATTTTCGGGGTTTCTTTATTTTAATTTGCTATTTATTTCACAATGCAGTATAATAAATATGTTTCAGACGCGATCTATAAACATATCGTCCCTACGGGACTAAAATATAGGACAATCCTAAGAACAATGCGGATTGAGAGAGATTCATAATAATGTGCATTTCTTCTTAAGTTGACACCTATGAGGTTTCGTGCCTCTACCCGACGGACACAATAAGTCTGGACAGTCCACTAGTATTTTTCGGATAAAACACTAACGTATCTAAAAGCGAGAGGATGATTGTCTGGAACTGAGTGATAAAACGTGGCAAATCGTTGAGTCAGTGTTGCCCGAACTGCCGGCAGGATAGCGTGAGAGACGTTTGCATGAAAATCGTAAGGGATCTGTGACACAGGATGGTCGGCGATTCCGCCGGTATAAGGGTCGTTTCAAAGTGGTACGTTTTATCAGTTGGATTGCAGATTCTCTGCGTTTGGCCGTGAGGTGGGAATATAAAGCTGCGAACTATTTAGGATTTGTTTATCTCGCTTGTCCACACATGTCATTAAAGTATATCTGAGTTCCCTCGGACAGATGATTTGTCAACTTATTTTGATAATTCACTATATTTATGAGATACACTGTAGAATTGGTATTACAAAGTTAATTACTCAATGCAATGTGCAATATCACTATTGCATTGAGTGATTAACTTTTTATAGTGTCAACTTAAGAGTTGTACTTCCGATTTCCAGATCGAACACAACTAAGGTTTTTTTACCTTCAATCAGAAATGTATCTGCCTGTAGATAGCGTTGAGAATGAACTTGGCGTAAGTCCCATCCGTTAACTTGAATACGGCGTATTGGTACATCAATAGTTATTGTAAAGTTTGCAGTTGGGAATTGTGTGGAAAGATTTATCTGATGTCTATCTGAATGTACTGTAATGTCTGTGAATTCACGTGCCATCCAATAGTGTCCTATCTCTGAGTTTTTCATCCAAATCGTTTTTGTTCCATCAGGGTCGTAATTATCCAATCGCTCTTTGACAGTTTTGAGGACATCAAATCCAAGTTTTTCTCCGTTGAAATAGAAACCGGGCCAATGCCCAACGAGAACACACGGGAGTTGCTTTTCAAGGATAGGTGGCAAACGTCCTCCCTGCAAATCCGCTGTAATGAAGCGGTCAGCATTCCCTAAATCGTAACCTGTCCATCCACCAAACCAATCTCCTGCACAGGCAACAATGCTTGCAATGGCACTTCCTTTCTCTTTTTCTGCATGCCATATAGGAACATCAGGGAATTCATCGTGTTTTAACCAAAGGAAATAGAAAGGACGTGGATCGTTGTTCACCTCCTGTGAAGCGGTTAGTACTGCTTTTGAATATGCCGCTTCTTGACGTTTCCCGAATGCCCCAGGACTTGTTACCCCTTCACACGGAATACCGACGTTATTGAGCATCTTCATGGCAGTGATAATATAATCGGTCAATCTATTGTCAATAGGAGGGTCTACCCATTCAACTTGTTCCCATTCATCTGTTAGGGTAAGTGTCTCTAAATCAACGACAGCGGTATGTGTTAACATCTCTGGTGTCAGATCAAAGTTTGGCCAGATTATTTCACGGTAAATCCGCAACCACGATTGGTATTCGTGTGTCGGACTATTTTCTACAGCATCGGGATGAAATCCTTCGTCAACTCTACCGATGCCAGCTGGATACGGAATGAGACTAAATTTTCCTTTCACACCGTTCTCCCAACACCATTCTGCCCACTCCCACGCAAAATCTGCGGGTATGGTATTGGACATGTTTTTATGTTGTGATGCTTCACCTTCCCAACGGTCGGGTGGCACATTTGGTTTATGTATTGCTTTCCACGCATGCCTCTGCTGAATCCAATAGTAGGTAAGGTTAATCACTGGACACGAATCATCAACAATTAGGGACAAAGGTGTTCTGAGAAGTGGATTACAGATGTTAACTTTCATTGTTAATTTGTCTTATAGTTCAATATTATTTTCGATTATTAATCGAATTTCTGATGAACGGAACATCGTTAACCCATAAGCCTTCAATACCGTTTTGCATTGCCCACGCGACATCTTGTGATGTTAGGATGAAGCCTGCATCAACAACAAATCCGTTTGACCGAAGTTCATCAACTTGTCGTGGGATAGCGCGTGTAATTGTGTTATAGAGTTTAAATTGATTGAATTTGCTCCATCCAAAGATGACACGTTTTATATTAATCGTTGTTGCTGCCTTGAGAAAGTTAGTCATTGGATTGAGGAAAATCGCGCTTGTTTGGAGACGTGGTTCTAAACGCTTGGCGTCAATGAGTATGTGTTTCCGTATGTAAAAAGTAAGAATATTGACGAGATGTATAACATCAAAATGGTGTATCCGTTCAATAATGATCGGTAGCAATTCAGGTGTGTCAGATTTCGGTTCAATAAAGCACGGCATCTGGTTTTCATGTGTAAATCTGAGTGCGTCATCAAGGTGTGCCACGGGTTCATCAGAGTTTTGCACTTTTAGGTTTTGCACTTCATTCCAGTCCATGTTATTGAGGGGAGTGGTATATCCTGTCGCTTTGCTGATGTCATTGCGGTTGAAATCCACATGGATGAGGACAGGTTGTTTATCTTGTGTAAGGCAGACATCACATTCAAAAGCATCAGCACCGTCTGTATATGCTTGTTTAAAGGAGGTGAGTGTGTTTTCGGGTGCGCGTCCCATACCACCACGATGTGCAAAGAGTTGTATCTTCATATATGGTTTGTTCAACTAATTTGTGCTGGATGGTCTCCCAAACTCAGTAATGCTCTACGTAAATTTACTTGTTGTAGTAGATTCATATTTAATGCCTCAACTGTGGCTCTACCTGTCCGCGTACGTCCAATTATATGTAGAAAATCTCTACTCCACATAAAATGTCTTTTCCACTGCTTTTCACGCGGATTGAAAAGAAACACGCGTAAACCTGTCTGTGGATCATCTGCGTGTGTTTTTGCATGCTTGTGGTTGTTACAACGTGGACATGCCCACGCTAAATTGTCTAATGAATTGGTTCCACCGATTTTTTGAGGAATGATATGTTCACAATGAAAAGAAGAGGTGGCGAAACTATCAGGTATTCTGCAATATTCGCAGAATCCTTTCGCACGTTCTTGTATTTGTCGACGAATCCGAGCAGAAATACGATTAGTGGACATCATCCTTTGCTTTATTCCTGCCTTTAGTTTTCTGATTGATTTAGTTGCGAAATAGATTCATAGTAATCAGGTGGTTCATGATGGGAAATTAGTAGACCATATTCTGATAGAATTTCGGTTGCGGGTTTTTCCCAACGGTGTACTAAGATAACGAGTGCCTCAATACGTTTAACATTCATCTTTCCCAACTTTGTTATAAAATTCTCATATTCAACTGATTCGTCATCGTTTAAATCTGTTTCCTCTCGCTTAAGTCGCAATTCCCAATATCGACGGTGCTCTTTTTTTGGTAAACGGGTGTTTTTCCTTATGAAGTCTAACACCTCGTCATCTGAAGCACTAGGGTCTAAATCTTCATCTGGTGAATGGTCCTGATGTTCTTGCCATTCAGTGAACTTTTGCCTAAATTCATCCAATTCTACGGGTGATAACTGTTTTACGCTATTCAACAGATGTTCTACTCTTAGTTTGGTCGGTATATCAACGGTTGCCATCATCCTTCCTCCGAAAATTTAGGTAATCAGATCTATGCAAATGCGGTTTCCTGATTTTAAATTATAACACATCTTTCTGTTAGTTGCTATCTATTGTGGAAGGTTAGTATGTGGTATCAATTATTCTTCTTTCTTCTTATGCCACATCCATTCAAAGTTGTCTTGCGGTTGAAATCCTAAAATCCGTTTCGTTTTGTCATTTGAGAATTGTTGGTGTGGTAGATCTGCAAAGATGTTGAAGATTTCACACTTTGATGGTAGATCTTCCAGATCAATTTCTAACCCCAAACGAAACGCCTCACCCGCATCCCGCCAACTGACTGAAAATGGGTTGAGATCGGTGCCTTCTCTCTCATAATTGAGGTCTTGGAAACTAAGAAAAAGATAACAGAGGACATATATATCGTAATTTTCAGTAAAGACTTTGCAGATTTCTTGCCCAAGTCCCTTCGTTAATGGATATAGTCCAGTGCTTGTTTTAGGTGGAACATCTGGATTTATCTCGTAATCCCAACTTGTATATGCATCGCCTTGAATAGTGAAGTGAGGGCCGGTGTTTATGACGCGTTGGATCCCGTGTTTAACAGCTGCACGCATTGTGTTGTATGCACCACGTGTGCTAACATCAAATGCTAACTTCCGATCATGCCGAAGCACGGAGCAATTGATGATTGTATCCATCCCTTCTGATGCGCGAAGGACTTGATCTAACGAACTAACATCAACATGCATGGATTCATGGTTTGTGTCAATCTCGTTGATGTCTGTTACTCGCAAGGTGTAGTAGGGTTCTAATGCTTTGACTACGTGTGGTCCAAGATAGCCATTACCACCTAAAATGAGAACTTTCATAGAATCTCCTTATGTTTATGCTTGCTATTTCGTCGGTGGCACAAATTGCGGATTGAATTTCAGGTGTCCCTTTGCCTTGTTGATGTCAAAACGGGAACTGGGGAACTCCGATTGAACGTGAAAGACACCCCATCCTGATGGAGCATCAATTGCACCTTGGAAGGCAGTGACTGCATCGTTTATTTCAAGCCACATAGAGTTGAATTCTGATTTTGCGGCATCTTCTGCAGTGACGATTGCTCCCAGTCTCAGACATGTAATTTTGACTTTCCTTTCGAGTGCGAATTCTCGGCATGTGAATTCACCGAGGTGTTTTGCAAGAACATCTCCCTCAGTGTGAGGACGTGGTCTCCAATTTTCTTTCACTGTCCAATCTTCTCCATGTTGTTCAAATAAGCGGAGTGTACTTGCATAGATGAAGTGTTTGACACCCTCTGCTGATGCAGCGATCAACAGGTTATAGGTACGACGGGTTTGAAAATCGATCTCAAAGTTCTCTGGTTCATTAGCTTGTGCCTTGAGTTCAGGTGGTGTATGTGCAATATGAACAATTGTATCTATGCCTTTCACTAAATCGTTGGTTGATTCATCATGTCCTAAGTCGCTTTGCATAAAGTCATAGTTAGTATCAACATGCTGAAGTTCAGTTAGACGAATTGTGTGCGATTCGGCGGCTGCGTCTGCTAATTTACATGCCAATTCAGAACCTGCTGAGGTAATTAATACGTTCATAAATATCTCTTTCTAATTTTGAATGTTAGCTGAAGCCTTATAGTTCCTTTTGAATTTTCGTGGCAATACTGTTAATTTCTTTTATGTCCCCATCACTTGGTATCCAAGGCAGTCGTAATGGATCACCTTCCCATCTTGGGATTAGATGCAGATGGAAATGAAAAACTGTTTGGAATCCTGCTGCTTCATTTGATTGGAATAAGTTGAGACCGTCTGGATTTAACGCTTTACGCATAGCTGCAGCAAGTGGGACTGCGGTTTCCATTATTTTACTGCCGACTTCTGCAGGCATGTCAAAGATATTTCGGTAATGTTGTTTCGGTATAATTAGTAGATGTCCAGGGTTTGCCGGGGCAATATCCATAAATGCGAAGACATACTCGTCTTCGTATACTTTGGCAGATGGGATTTTCCCTTCAACGATTGCACAAAAGATACATTCCATCAATATGTTTCCTCATAAGAAATTTTGGGTATTTTAACAGATTGAACGTATAAATTCAATAATATAGTAGATTTTGAAAGGACTTGAACACTCTGCATCGGCGAGGTTAGGAAACCTCGCCTACCGTGGGTCGAACGGCGAGGTTAGGAAACCTCGCCTACCGTGGGTCGAAAGTGTCAACTTATATTTATAATTCACTATATATATATATGATCTGATGTCAATCTGATAGTAAATCTTCATCTTAAGATTTTATTGTGCGGTTTGATTGACAGCAGTTGAAGTGTTCATGAATTCTGTGTTTCATCTGACAATATATTCTCTGTGATTTCCTTCTAATTTTATGGAATTTTCGCTTCTCAAAACTGTACAGAAATTGGACATTATTTCGTACATCTGTACAGTTTTTTTTAGTGCTTTTAGAGCAGTCGCTATCAGGGTTGGTAAAGGATTTATAAAAAAACAAAAAATTTTTAATTTGTACACTTTCACTATTCGTCTTTTGTTGTGTGAGATTGGTGGACTGAGCATCATACTTGTCCAGCATTGGACGAATGCAGATAGAATGTTTCTAAATGTCAAAAGTGGTGTGATGCCTAAGGGTTTGGCGTTTATGTGAATGCGTTTAATATTGAATGTCTGTGCATTCTCACTTTTGTGTAATGTGTTTCTATGTAATGAAGAGATTGCTTGTAGGTTAATCATTGTTCTTTGCATAAGAGGTCTTGTTTTCATAATTTACTGCATTGAAATTATAGTAAAACATATAATTAATGGGGCACTTTTGTAGCGTCAACTTTTAGTTTGCGCTCTTGTGACACAAACTAAAAGTTTGTGCTACAACTTCTGTTGTCCGTTCTGTTCAAAATAGATTTATTAAAGTGCCCCAATAATTTCAAAGTCCACTATAATTTGTATGTGATATGTATTATAACAGAATAAATAACGTGAGTCAAGTATTTTTTTACAATTTTAGCGAAATTTGTATTCTTTTAATTCTTTTTCTGACTTTTTGGCATAGTTTTGCATGCACAAGCTGGCAGCATGTGCTACGAATATACGAACAATGGTAAATTATTGAATTATAGTGGAATGGACAATTAATAGGACACGTCTCAGAGGGCGAGGAAACCTCGCCCCTACGGGACTTGTGGTGCTTGCAAGTGCATTGAAATGTCTTCTTAATTCTAAACTTTACTAATATATGACCTGTTAGGAGAATTTGATGGGTGTGGTTAGGAAATCACTAAATCAAGAAATCAACGGTATGAATGCCTTTGACGAATACGTGTATGGTATTCGCCATGATTCCACCCTACGGGGTTTAGAGCAAATGAGAATTACCGAATTAATACATTAATCTTCATTAGTCACTCCCGGAGTAGCACTCTACATGATTTCCTTCAATCGGATCTTTGAGCGTAATCTTTGGGGCAAAATGATGTCCATATACCTATTATCAAACTCACATTATCTATTTAATCCTATCTTTACCTCTCAATAATTACTAAACTTTAATGGGGTGAGTTGCGTCAAAATCGTTATACACTATACTATAATATTACTCTGAAATTTGTTCTGAACTTTTGAAAATGATCAAAGTCAAAACATATGTAAAACTAAATACCTATAATACCAATCTTCATCAGGAATAGTTTATGTTGTTTTAAGGAGATGCTAATGCTTCGATGGAATATCAGTTTACTACTAATTTTTGTTATAATTCACTGTGCGGCCTTACTAAGTGTTGATGCACAAGAACCGCAGGAAATTGACCTTTCTCAACCACTAACCCTTGAACAGTGCATTCAGTTAGGATTGGAAAAGTCAACTAGTATGCGAAATGCCCGACTGAGTCTTGCTATTCAGGAACTCCGTCTAAAAAATGCTCGTGCAGATTATTTTCCAATTATCAGTTCATCTGGAAGCTACAACTTTAATGATCGTCTTGACTTCGGTTTTGAACCTGAGAACTACGGTTTAGGGTTGACAGGACGTTATACACTCTGGGATAATGGCCAACGTGAAGTGGGTTTTGCACAAGCGAAAGAAGGATTAAAAGCAACAACTAACAGGAATGAAGGGGTAAAACAAAGTGTAATTCTGCAAATTACACAAGCATATTATAATGTGCTTAAAGATACTGAACTTGTTAAGGTGAGCGAAGATGTGTTAGCACGTTCAATGGAGGACACCGAACAAACAATTGCTCTGAAAGAAGCAGGTGTGCTTATTCCGGCTGATGTTGCGACTGCGAGAGTTCGTCAAGCAAGTAACGAATTGTCATTGGTAAACAATCAAAATGCCCTACAAATCTCACAAGCAACTTTGCCAAGACTGATGGGATTAGACCCAGGATTGCTTATTACTGTATCAGTTGACGAATCCTTTCAACTCTATTTGGATAGAGGAACGATCGAAAAGATTCAGATTTCTGTTGAAGAAGCGATACAAACAGCATTTGATAATCGTCCGGAATTTAAGGAAACTGAAGCAACACTTAAACAGCAGGAATGGAGTTTAACACTATCTAAATTACAGCGTTGGCCTCGGTTGAGTGCAAATGCGAACTATAATGTAGACCTTGATGCTTATCTTCGTGAACGGGTAAATTTCTCAGATTTTCGGAGTTGGAGTGTCGGTGCATCTTTAAACTTTACACTTTATGATGGTGGTGTGTTAGGCAATGTTGTTAAGGAACGGAGTATGCAGTTAGAACAGGCACGTGAAAATGCGAGCGATTTGGAGCGGTCAGTAGCCCTTGATGTTCGACAGAGTTATCTAAATCTGAAACGCAGTGAAACCGTTGTAGAAATCTCTAACACACAGGTAGTAAACGCACAACTGAGTTTAGATGTCATTCAAGGACGGTATAGAGTGGGTAAGGCTATTCTGCTTGAAGTGCTAGATGCACAAACAAGTTATGCACAGTCATTGACTAATCAAGTTAATGCGTTTTACGATTACAAAATTGCATTGGCACGTTTACAGGATGCAATGGGAGTCTTGCAGTAATCATGAAGATAGGCAGAAAGTGGTTTGTAATCGGTTCAATCGCGATTGTAGTGATTGTGATTGGCGTGATAGGTGCGACTCAAATTAAATTTGGGAATAGCAATAATGATGAAGAAGCCAAGCGGGAGGTTGTCCGCCGTGGCGAATTCCTCGTAAAAGTTCAAGAGTCCGGCAGACTGCGTTCCCTCGTTGAGGTAGATGTCCGTTCGAATGTAGAGGGCGAAATCCTTAATATTTTCGTGGAAGAGTCGGACCTTGTTCAAGAAGGCGATCCACTTTTAAAAATTGACGATGAACAGATTATAGAGGATATGAATCAGGCGAAAGCCTACCGGGATGCGCGAAAAGCTGAATTAGATCAATCGGAACTCCGTATACAGATAGCCGAAAAACGCGAAACAAGTGATCTTCTTCAGGCGCGAAATGCTGTTGCCAAATCTCAGGCATCTCTGGTTTCCTTTGCTGCAAACAAACAACAACGTATCACTGAAGCAGAGACACTTGTTGCTACAACACAAAATCTGCTGAACCGAGATAAAATCTCGCTGAAGCAGGATGAAATCTCTTTAACACAGGCTAAACTAACGCTTGATCGCGCCAATGTAAATGTACAATCTGCAAAAATTACACTTGAAACAACTCAATCGGAACACAAACGCAATGAAGAATTATACAAACAGGAATTAATATCAAAGCAGGCATTAGAGCAATCACAAAAACAACTCGTATTGAATACATCGCAATACGAGACTGCCCAGAAAGAGGTAGAGTCTCAAAAGGAGACAATTAAATCTCGAGAAGAAAATATAAATGCGATGCAGGAGGCGATTCAGAGTAGAGAGTCAACTCTTGCGTTGAATAAGAAGAACGTGCAAACAGTTATAGAATCGCAGAACGCACAGGAAAAGCAATTAAGAGCGGATTTAGAAAACGCGCAGACTCGGCTAAAACAAATTGAAGAGACAACAGAAGAAGAAAAGGATTTGACAAAACATTCCAAAGTCAGCGCGGCAGCTAACCTTCTTCAAGCTGATAGTCGGTTAAAATCTCAGCAGGAAAGGTACGCTTGGACAACGGTTAAAGCACCTATGTCTGGGACAATTACTCGCATATCTGTGGAAGAGGGTGAGATTATCACCTCTGGTCGTTCAGCATTCTCACGAGGTGAAGCTATCATGCGTATTGCCGACCTAACAAAGATGATAGTTATAACCCAAATTAATCAGGTGGAAATCGGCAAGATAGATGAGGATCAACGTGTAGAAATCCGTGTTGATAGTTATCGGAATAAGGTATTTAATGGAAGAGTGAGTGAAATATCTCCTAGTTCTACCCATCGTCCGCAAGGTGGTGGAGGTGTAATTACCTTTCAGATAGAAATTGAAGTAGATATATCAGATGAAGAATACCAACTATTGCCGGGTATGTCTGCTGATGTAGATATCATAGTCTTTGAAAAATCGGATATCCTTCAAATACCGATAGCAGCAGTTTTAAGTCCAGAGGTATTTACGGTAAGAGCCACACTTAATCCAGATGTGCTTGGACAGTTCCAACAAGGGCAGCGGTTGAAAGTTCAAAATCTAATTGGTAATCAGTTTGATGTACAGGTTAGCAAGATCTCACCATCGGAAACTCGCGGCAATCTTGAAATCTTGTTTGATGAACCGCCTAAAGGTATGCGCCCGGGCCCTACAGAAATTGCCATCGTAATCTCAGAAAACAACCGACTGTCAAATATTGAAGCAGAAATCAGGAGTGAACGTCAGCATTTTGTCAAACTTGACACAGGGGAACCATCAAAGAAGAACGGTGAAAAAGGTGTAAAAACGCATATTAAAGTTGGCAGACGTAACAAGACACATTTTGAAGTCGTCCACGGACTAAAAGAAGGTGATCGTGTTTTTGTGCCTTCTATGATGGAATTGACAAAGGACGAAAAAAATAAAGATAAATAGTTTCAGTGGATTTGCAATTATTATATGCCAAGTTCTGACACTATAACTTGACATATCGGTAAAAGGAGAGGAATAACGCAAAATGTTAATTGATGTCACAGACATAACAAAAGTTTATGAGATGGGGGATGTGCAGGTACATGCATTACGCGGTGTAACCTTCACTGTAGAGTCCGGTGAATTTATTGCGATTATGGGACCTTCAGGTTCTGGTAAATCTACTATGATGGATATCTTGGGATGCTTGGCAACCCCGACAGCAGGTGAATATTTCCTTGAAGGTGAAGAGGTCGGGAAGCTTTCTGATAACAGATTGGCTGATATACGGAATAAGAAGATCGGCTTTGTATTTCAATCATTCAATCTTCTCCCACGAACGAGCGCACTTCACAACGTTGAATTGCCGCTTATCTATTCAGGTTTGGGGAGAAAAGAACGCAAACGTAGAGCGTTTGAGTCATTAGAGGCAGTAGGATTAGCGGATCGTGTTGACCACAAATCTACTGAACTTTCAGGGGGACAGGTGCAACGTGTTGCAATTGCGCGTGCGCTTGTAAATAAACCATCAATGATTTTTGCTGATGAACCGACAGGAAATTTGGATACACGTTCTGGTGCTGAAATTCTGGCAATTTTTGACCGCCTAAATGAAGATGGTAATACGATCATCATGGTTACACATGAACCAGAGGTGGCAGAACATGCACGACGTGTCCTCCACATACGGGATGGACTCATTGAGCAAGATGAAAGGCGAGACTAACACTGCAATCAAAGAGGTCAGAATAACCACTCCTTCCCGACTTCATTTCTCATTGATAGACTTGAACGGCAGACTCGGACGGATTGATGGAGGATTCGGGTTAGCCATCAATGAACCGAATTTTCAAATTGTTGCTGAGTCATCAACAGAAATCCAGGTTGATTCTAAGGCATACACAGAACGTGCAAGTGAAATACTTACCCGACTACAAAAGTCCTATCAGTTTCCAGGTATCAAGTTGAAATTGACCTCTGAAATTCCAACACATAGTGGCTTCGGTTCAGGAACGCAACTCTCTCTCGGCATCGCTTCTGCCGTGAACACCCTTTACAATCTGAATTTAGATGTCCTAGAATTAGCTAATGCTGTGGGTCGTGGAGGTACATCTGGTATCGGCGTTGCTGCGTTCGAAACAGGTGGATTTATAGTAGATGGTGGACATCGATATCCTGAACAGAAACCCTCCTTTCTACCATCCGCCGCTGCAGATAATATTCCTCCTCCCCCGATTTTATTCCGGCATACATTTCCTGAATGGCAACTCCTCATTGTCATGCCAAATTGTGATCGGATTTACGGGGAACAGGAATTAGACCTATTCCGGACACTGTGTCCACAACCTTCATCTATAGCACCGAAATTGTCACATTTATTGCTGTTTCAAGTATTGCCTGCACTCCTTGAAGATGATATGCAGAGTTTCGGGAGAGCCTTGAACGAGATTCAAACATTCGGTTGGAAAAAGGTGGAAATTGATGCACAAGGTGTTGAATTGCAGCGAACACTTGAATTTTTACAAACCAACGGAGCGTTGGGAGTAGGTGTTAGCAGTTGGGGACCGGCTATTTGTGCTGTGAGTGAGGATATTGAAGGATTGAAACAGAAAACAGAAGTATTCTTGAGAGAGTTACCGAGTGGTGGTACTTGCTTTGTCACAACAGCGAATAACACAGGCGCGTACATAAAATAGTTGGCTGAAGCATGAATGCTCCAACCAACTATCCTACAATCAACAATTGAAATCTAACATTATGTAATCTACTTTCTGCTATATTTCATAAGTGTGTTTATACGCCAAGTTTACATACGCTTGAGTTCTGAAAGCGCATTTTGCTTGACTCCTAATTCTGTCTCAAGATTACCAATGCTATTTTCTAAGTCTGCAATACTCTTCTGCTTATTTACAAAATCTTGTTCAAGTTGAGAGAAAACGGTTTCAATCTCGGATAAATTGTTTTGTCTGCCTTTTAGTCCTTCCTCAAAATTTGTGATAATCCCTTGCAGGTTAGTAATACATTCTTTTAACCATGCCTTTTTCTTAATTGAAGTTGTATCATGCATTTGACTCTGGAGCAGTTCTTGTTCCGATTTTTTTGCATCTATTACGTCTTGAATTTGATTGATGGAGTTTTGAAACTTGGTTTCACATTCAGTTCTTTTCTTTATTTTTTCCTCTTGAAACGTCGTATTGTATTCTTCCAACCTTGATTTCATCGCAGTTTTTTCAACTATTGCGACTTGAATCTGGTAGATGGATTCTTCTAATTCAGCAATATGCTGGGACATCTGTAGAACTTTTTCAGTTGCCATCGTCTCATCTCCATTGACAATGATATGTATACTGAAGCCAGAGACACCCTATCCTTCCGCAGCAGCATAATAAGGATTAGTTCCTGATGCATGGTCGGTAGTATCAATGACCTGTTTGATCTCAGGGAATACTTCCTGAATCATGGCTTCAATACCATGTTTGAGCGTTGCATTCGCCATGCCGCATCCTTGGCATCCACCCCCCATGTGAATATAAATTGCATCATCTTCAACGTTCAGCAATTCAATTTGTCCACCGTGAGCTGCAACTGCCGGGTTAATTCTTTCATCAATGAGTTCTTGAATTTTTTGTGCCTTGGGATTATCCCATGTCGGTTTGTTTGGGTTTTCTATCTTAAAGCCGCTGGAATTGAGGTCTTCAACATAGTCAATAACTGCGCCTTTAAGGTCTGGTGCACTTTTGGCATCAACCAATACTTTAAAAGAATCCATTTCAATGACAATGTCGTCTTCTTCGGTATCCGTTGCCAAACCGAGACTATATTGGAAATCGGAAGCACTGCGACCTTCAATACTGATTCGCAGTCCTTCCACCTCCACATCTTCAGCATCAATTACGTCTTGAATCTTGTCTTGCGCGGTTTTTGTCACCTTTAATAAAGAGGATTCAGATCCTGCAAGTTTTTTAAATAGATTCTTCATAAGTTTCCTTTGGGTATCCAAAATCAAGCTGCTGTTTTGTCAGCATTATAATCTGTTCGGAATTCCCCCATTTCGTTGTAAAGGTTGCTTAATTGCGAAATTGCATAGATTTCTAATTGTCGAATTCGTTCTCGTGTGACGTCAAGGGCATCTCCGATTTCGCGTAGTGTTTTCCGTTCTCCATCTTCAAGCCCAAACCGCATTTTAAGAACTTGCTGTTCACGTTCAGAAAGTTTGCTGAGGAACTGTTGTACCAAATCATGTGTGATCAATTGTGCAATTGCGCCATCTTCTGAAGTTGTTGCTGGGTCTTCGATCAGATCCCCCAGTGTAGCAGAACTTCGGGATGAGCGTTCATCACCTAGTGGTAAATCCATTGAAATGGTGTCAGCATTGAAAGTAAGAATTTCTTCTACTTGTTGTACAGTTAGGTCAAGAGCTTCAGCGATTTCAGAACGCGTCGGTTCTCGCTGAAGTTCTTGGCAAAGAGCAGCGTAAGTTGCATCAAACTTGTTCATTTTCGCGACGATATACGCGGGTAAACGAATAGATCGTGCGAAGTTATCAAGTGTCCGCATAATTGATTGCTTAATCCACCAGATTGCGTAGGTACTGAACTTAAAGCCTTTCCGATAATCAAACTTAGTTGCAGCTTTAATTAATCCGATATTACCTTCTTGGATCAAATCTTCAAGCGGGACCTTGTTTCCTTGGTATCTGACAGCGATAGAAATGACGAGACGCAAATTGGCCTGAACCAACTCGTCGCGCGCTGCTGTATCTCCTGTCTCAATTCGTTTTGCTAATTCAACTTCTTCTTCGCGAGTTAATAATCGATGCCCCGCGACACTCCGTAACCAACTAGTTAGAGCACTTCTATCACTACCTTTGTAGTCATTTACATCTTCTGTTTCTTCCGAAGGATACACCCCATCTATTAATGTGTCAACACCTTCAATATCTTCTGTTTCACCGAAGAACTCGGTTTCCATTCTTCTCCTCTCCTTGTATAAAATTTCAATATAAAACCTGCCCAAAAAATATATTACAATATACTATAACGTATTGTCAAGCAAATTGTTTAATAAAAATGACTATATATTGTCAAATTTTGACGAAAAACGCTTTAA
Source organism: Candidatus Poribacteria bacterium (assembly GCA_958295945.1). Classification (GTDB taxonomy): domain Bacteria; phylum Poribacteria; class WGA-4E; order WGA-4E; family WGA-3G; genus MSPOR6. Next base: position 5,315,532 of record OY282386.1, on the reverse strand, counting down.
AATACCATTTTCACTACTTTTTTAGCAAATTACGAACTTAAACAGGGTTCTTTAGTCTAAATAGGAAATTGGATTTAGTGAAAGACAGCACTTTGACCAATCTGAGATATGATACATTTATGGTAGATTGTTATCCTAAGAAATTCAGTTTCAGTTATTTTAACCTAAGTTGCCACCTATCATTTGTTGGAGGGGTTTGTAACCCCGATTTATAAGAAGTGGCACAACAATATGCAGAATTCCTTGGTTTCTTTCTGTGATAAAGTAATTTGATGATTCATATTCAGTAGGTAAAACTTAGGTTATTTTATTTTAAATGGGTCATATTTGTGAAATTATATTTGTGGGGTAATTAAACTTTTTTCATTCCATATCGTCTTAAATGGGTAAATTCGTGATATAACAGTCCAGATATCCATTCCGAAACTAAATTGAGAAGTTTCAAAATTCCCACACGATATTACTTTTCATAGTGATAAACCACCCCCGTGGCGATATAGATAAATACTTCGGTTAAACCAACAATTATGTATAGTGTGAATGCTGCTGACTTAAACTAATTTCGTTTTCCTGCGTCAAAAACACTGATTATCAGACAGACCAATGAGGAACATAAAATTATGTACGGAGCTCCTGTTAAGAAGTCGCTTGTAGAAGTATTGCGTGATGCGAATTTGATTTCTGATGAAGATTATCATGAGATTCATGAAAAGATTCTTGAAGGTTGGGTGAATAAACCGATCCAATCTGATGTTGATGTGAATGGTAATGATGATGATCAGGCGGGTTTGGAAAGTTACCACCAAATTCTTGATGAAATAGAAAAGGCAGGCGAATCTGAAGAGTCAGTTTTATCAGAGTATGTGTCTCCGAAAATCCTTGAACTTGCCAAAAAAGGGCGTGAATACGGCACACCTATAACTCATTTTGATAACATAAATCCAGAGAAGGAAGCCCTTGACAAGGTGCAACCAAGTTTTGCTAATCGCAATAAGGTTTTCCCAATACATCTTGAAGACAACATTCTGACTATAGCAGTGTCGGATATTCAAGATGTGATGTTGATTGACCAAATACGCTATTTTACTGAATGTGAGCTTAATCTTCTTCTTGCCGATGAAGACGAGATTACAGAGGCTATCGTTCGGTTTTACGGTAAGGATGCTGCATCAATCTTGAGTGCAGGTATCAAAGGTCCAGTTGGTGCTGCTGCCACAATTGAACGTGCAAGTATTGAAGACTTCGGTATTGATGAAAAGGATCTGAGCGAAGACCCGACAGTTGTTGATGCAGTTTATCAGATGATCATTGACGCAGTGCGTGCGGGTGCAAGTGATATCCATATTGAACCCTATCAGAGTGAACTAAAGATTCGTTATCGTGTTGATGGTGTATTGGAAGATCAACCGCAACCGCCTGCGTATCTCCAGTCTGCAATTACGTCACGTATCAAAATTCTTGCGGAGATGGATGTTGCCGAGCGTCGGCGTCCACAGGATGGAAAAATTAATATGGAGATTGGCAGTCTCGGTGGGCGACAGATAGACCTTCGTGTTTCTACAGTGCCTACTGTCGCTACGCAGCATAGTGAAAGTGTTGTGCTCCGTATTCTTGACCGTCAATCTATAGAATTTGGATTAACGCAACTCGGTCTTACACATGACAATTTTGATCTTTTCCAACGAATGATACATAAGCCGCACGGAATTATTCTTGCAACGGGTCCGACTGGTAGCGGAAAAACTACATCACTTTATGCATGTCTGAAAGAGATTAATACACCACACGTCAAAATTATTACACTTGAAGATCCAGTTGAATATGAATTAGAAGGCATCAACCAAGTCCAAGTCAACCCTGAAATTGGATTTTCATTTGCAAATGGGTTACGGCATATTTTACGGCAAGACCCTGATAAGGTATTAGTCGGTGAAATTCGTGATGAAGAAACTGCCGAAATGGCTATCCATACATCGCTTACGGGACACCTTGTATTTAGCACACTCCACACAAACGATGCCCCTGGTGCTATCACCCGTCTGATTGATATGGGTGTTGAACCATATTTGGTTGCTTCAACTTTGGAAGGAATTATTGCCCAACGTTTAGCAAGACGAGTTTGTCATTCATGCTGTGAAATGTATAAACCGAGTGAAGAGGAAATTTCTGGATTCTTTACCAATAACGGTGTCAATGTGTCAACAGACCTTGAAATTCCAAGGGCTAATGATGATGGTTGCAAAGAATGTCGTGGTAGAGGTTATAAAGGCAGGATCGGTATTTTTGAAGTTATTTATATGTCTGAAGAAGTACGTTCACTTTCACTTGAACGCCCCTCAACCAGTGAACTTCGTCAACTTGCAATGAAAATGGGTATGCGGAGTCTACGCGAGGATGGATGGAAAAAGATAACTGAAGGACAAACAACTATTGCGGAAGTAGCTCGACTTACACAAGAAGATGTTTATGATTTTGATGAGAGTGATTCACTCAGTTCTGAATAGCGTTGTGGTAATTAACTTATTTATCCTCTTGAAAACTTATGAAATTACTATAATGAGAGATTAACTATGCCAAGATTTCAATATGAAGCCCTCACCAATGCCGGGCAAACTGTCAGCAATACCTTAGAAGCAGATTCCAGAGGTGAACTTATATCGCAATTAACGCAGATGGGTTATTGGCCGACGAAAGTTGTAGAAGAGGGTGAGATCCTTGAAACTAAAGCAAAACGCCTATTTAGTATCGGCACGAAGAAAATCAAACCGGCTGAAGTTGAATTCTTCACATACCAGTTGGCGGCATTGGTGAACGCACACGTCGCCCTTCCACGCGCGATAGAGGTTACATTAGATCAGATTTCAAATCCAGAATTGAACCGAGTTATATCACAAGTCAAATACGATGTTGAACACGGGGCAACATTTAACGATGCATTGAAAGAACATCCAAAGGTATTTTCTGAACTCTATGTTAACATGGTCAAAGCGGGAGAAGCTGGTGGTGTATTAGGTGGGGTTTTGGAACGTTTAGCTAAATTCGCTGAACGGCAACGACTTCTCAAAAACCAAGTTGTATCTGCATTGTTCTATCCCGCTATTCTCTTCTGCCTAATGATGTTGTCAGTTGCTATTTTGATGATCTTCGTAATTCCAAAGTTCACGATTATGTTTGAGGACCTTGGTGGAGACTTACCAATGCCGACACTTATCCTAATTGGTATATCAGATGCGTTGGCTGCGTATTGGTGGGTAGGATTATTAGTTGCTGCTCCTGTGTTTGTTTTACTAAGAAATTACTTAAAGACAGATACCGGTAAAACACAGTTTGATAAATTAAAGACAAAGTTACCGCTCGTAGGGGAAATATTTAGCACATTTGCTGTCGTCCGCTTTACTCGGACAATGGCAACACTCTTGGAAAACGGTGTCCGCATGCTCCCCGCCCTAAATGTTGTAAAAGATACAATCGGTAACAAGTTTTACAGCAATATTATAGCTGAAACTGAAAAAGAGGTAGAACAAGGGTCAACATTGTCTCGTGAACTTGAACAACGCAAGGACTTTCCTACACTCGTGACACACATGATCGCTGTCGGTGAGGAATCTGGTGAACCTGTTACGATGTTAACAAAGTTGTCTGATTACTACGACATGGAAATCAAGAAAAGTCTTGAACGCGTGACGGGTTCAATCGGTCCTTTAGTTATACTGATAATGGGTTTACTCATCGGGTTTATCGCTGTAGCAATGATTCTACCTATTTTTGAGGTAAACAAGTTGATAGAATAGTATGACAGACGTTACGGTTTTTCAAGGTTAAATTATCTAAACTATCACAGAACATATATGTCTAAACACAGACAAGTTTTACATAAAACTAAAACTAAGAATTTGTGCACTGCACAAACATAAAGGAGTGAGTTACATGTTTAAACAGTTTAGAACAGACGAATCAGGACTAACACTGATTGAACTAACGATCGTTATAGCGATCTTAGGTATTTTGGCTGCATTTATAGCACCGCGTGTAATAACTGCAATTGACGATGCTAAGGTAAGTAAAGCAGAAACAGAAATATCTAATCTAAAGGTTTCATTGTCACTTTTTTCAGTTCATGTCGGTAGATACCCCAGTACTGAAGAGGGTTTAGATGCATTATGGCGTTCTCCAAGCCAAGAACTAACAAGTTGGCGAGGACCTTACGTGACGGACCCAATTTCCCTTGATCCATGGGGTAACGCCTATGTATACCGGTATCCTGGAACACACGAAGGATACGATTACGATTTGATGTCTTATGGTAGAGATGGAAAACTTGGAGGTGAAGATCTTGATACGGATATCACCAGCTGGGTTGATGAACAAGAAACCAGCGCAAGGTAAACTAATATTGTTACATAGAATTAAACCCCGCATGATGAAAGATTGTCAGAGACGAACTACCTGTAAAGCAGAAGGTGGTTTTAGTCTTATGGAAATCATGGTAGTATTGGCGATTATTGCCGTATTGTCCTCCATATCTGCGCCTGCATTGCGGGGTTTTGCAGCATCACGTCGGTTAAAGACCTCTGCCCGAGCAATTGTTGATACACTCGGCTTTGCTCGAGACATGGCGATTACTGAAAAAAATACGCATCTTGTGGTGTTTGATATTGATGCTAATAGATATTGGTTGGCTTCCAGTGAAACTTTTGATATCCAAAATCCTGCAGCGTCTGCTGGACGATCTACAAACAGCGTGACTGCAAATGGTCAACAAGTGATGGTCTCTCGAACTGATGGAATCATGGGAATTCCACGACCACTGAATAGAGGTATCACGATAACGGCTATAGTTACAACAAATAACGGTGTGAACCAGCAAATTATTACTGGTGTGGATTATGTTTATTTCTCTCCGATAGCAACATCGGTAGATACTATCGTGTATTTGCAAAATATTGATGACGATGTTATGGCAATCACTGTTGAGGCAGCAACCGGACGAGCAAGTATCCGAGAATTGTCACCCCAACAAATACAAACGTTAGAATTAGGAAACTGATTATAAGATGGATAGACGCACTGTTTTCTCTCATCAAGAAGGGTATTCACTTGCAGAAATACTTGTGACCATAGCAATTATGGCTGCTATATTACCTGCACTGTTAAAGGTGTTTAGCGATACTTCAAGCAACATCGGTAAAACCGAGCATCGTATCACTGCCCTATACCTGCTGCAATCTAAGATGGCAGAGATTGAAACAAACGGTTATCCAGAAGTTGGACAAGAGAACGATGTGTTTGGTGGTAACTCTATTTTTGAGTGGCAATCTGTAGTAACAGATATAGAAACTGAGGAAATGTTAGGACTCCGAAAGGTTGAATTAACTGTCACATGGGAACATTTGAACAAGGTGCATTCAATTGCCATGTTTACCTATATGGCAGATCGAGCAGTTCAACAACAGTAACAATAAGTTTTAGCATTCGCAGCAAAGAAAACAATTGATTTGGCAAAAGATCTATGAGAAAGATGATAAAAAATGGAGACAGTGGAATTACACTCGTTGAGATGCTAACGGCTGTTAGTGTCATGGTAATTTTGGGTGGTGCATCTTACGCTGTCTTCAATACCGCTATAGATACATATCATATTGCAGAGTCGAAATTAATTCAGGCACAACGCGTCCGTTTCGCTTTAGACCATTTAAACAGAGATTTAAGTCAGATACAGGCAGATACTTCAGATGAAATGTTGGCTATTTTTACCCAAGACACACCCACTTCTATAGGTGATGCAGATATACTTAGTTTTGTAACATTGGTGAGGACAGATCCAAATTTGTTCACAGAACAGGCGCGGGTAAGGAAAGATACAACAATAATACCTACACTGAGCGATGTCCGACGTGTGGTGTATTATGTGGGACAAAGAATACCATTAGAGATGCAGGATAACAATACTTATATCCCGCCACCGTATTCAGAATCACAAGTTCAAGGACAGCAAAATACCACTGAGCAAGAAGAACTAACACTATACCGTATTGTAACGACTGCATTAGACCCTGAATTAGTTGTTGACGCATTTATGAACTCTGGTGCAATCCCGCAAGTTGATGAAAGTGGTGCACCGATTGATTTCAAAGTGACATCATTAATTAATGGAGTTGTTAGTTTTGATCTTAAGTATTATGATGCAGAAGCACCTTATGAATCGTGGACACAGACAGATGCTATTCCACTTGTCGTTCAAATTTTGCTTAGTGTGATAGATGAAGAAGCAAGACAAACCGCAGAAACACAGACTTATGTTCGGACCCCAGGTGAATTACCTCCAGGCGCGTTAACTCAATCAGTTATGGTGCATTTGCCTCCAAGTGCAAATGCTTCTGAGTAGAAAAGGTTAGAATGTACACACGAACAACTCAAGCACAAATTGAAAATCCCACTTTGAGCCTGTTCAGTTTTCGAAATTCAAGTGGATTATCACTTATCTCAACGCTTTGGATTTTGACCGTCCTTTCTGTTTTAGCGATGCAGATGTTGTATTCATTTAATCTCGAAGCTAAAGCACAAGGCAGCTTTTTTGACAGAGTTAAACATCATTTCGCAGCGAAATCGGGGTTTGAGTGGGGTGTTGCTAAATTAGCGATTGATGAAACCAATTTTGATTCACTCGGTGAAGCATGGGCTGAACCGATTCAACAGCAGATTGAGGATGGTATACAACTCGGCGGATTTATTAACTATCAGGTTACGATTACAGATGAAGCGACAAAAATTAACCTCAACGCGGCAGCAGAAGATCAAATACGCAATCTACTCTCGTTTTTAGGAGCACAACCCGAACTTAATGCATTAGGTGATCTTGCAACTCGAATTGTTGAAGGACGACCCTATCGCACTGTGCGAGATGTTGCACGTGTACAAGGAATGACAGATGAACTACTTTACGGACTACAGCAACAAGCTGCAGCGGAAGAAGCAACAAGTGGATCCGCATCTCCAACAAATACTCCCGAAACTGTACTTCCACCAACACTAACAATGACAAGTGTCGGCGGCCTGGTTAATGTCGCAACGGTCTATTCTGTTGACACGAATACAGATTCAAGTGGACAACAACGCGTGAATATCAATTCTGCCAATGCAAATCAGATACGACAGATCCAATCTAACAACAATCAGAATGTTTTTTCTCAAGGTGAAGCGAATGCGATTGTTCAGAGTCGTAATCATAGCGGTCTTTCCGCATTGTTAGACGTACAAGTTGTATCTGAGAATGTATTTAATAATATTCAGGACCAAATTTCTGTTGTAGACACCGTAAGTAGTAATGATGGCGGTTTTGGTGGAGGAGATGATTTTGGCTTTGGAAGTGGGGATGATTTTGGTTTTGGTGGTGAAGATGATTCTGGTTTTGGCGGTGGAAGAAATAACAATAACTTTGAAGATGATAGTGGAAATTCAAAAGTCAACATCAATACCGCAAGTTCACAAGACCTTCAGGAACTTAATGGTATTGATAACGGTATTGCTGAGAGGATTATCGCCCACCGAAACTCCCAAGGGCAATTCCAAAACATTGATGCAATTAAACAGGTAAAATTATTAACTGTTCGTGAACTCGCAAGTATCGCTGATAAAATAACAACAAAAGATGGAGATACCGTAAACGGATTAATCAATATAAATACCGCACCTGTTGAAATATTGCAATTATTACCTGGAATGGATCAGACTAAAGCACAAGCGATTGTAACTCGACGTGAAGAGGAGAATCCGGACGCACAAAACCAATCAGAAGATGCAGTTAAAGGAAACCCGTTCAGCGACATCGGTCAACTATTGGATATTGAAGAGATTGATGACCAATCCTTCCGAGAAGTTGTGGATTGGGTAACATACCGATCACACGGCTATCGCATTGTAGCTTCTGGGGTTGATGCATCTGGGAAAGTGATTGCAACATGTGTAGGAATCGTAGTCCGAAACGGAAATCAATTAACTATTCCATATTGGCGGCAAGACTAACAAACAATATTAATCATTGTTCATAATAGAGGCTATAATAAATGGCAAAAAATCAGGTTGTAGCTATAGATATAGGGAATACAAACGTAACAATACTCTACATTGAGAGAACAACTGAAGGTTTACGTTTAGTTGATGTAGGTGTAGCATCCATCACGAATCCTGATAACAGGGAACAAACTACAGCTACCATCAAAGAGTTATGGAATCGTCTGGGAATTAAGCAAAACATATTCAATAAACATAGAATGGAAGTTGCAATTGCTTTACCTCGAGGTTCTGTGGTTACAAAACGTTTAACCAATTTGCCGGCATCGACAACAGATGCACAGTTGCCTTCATTAGTGGAAATGGCTGCTGAAACTGAACTTCCTTTTCAAGTAGAAGAGTCTGTCTTTACATACCACGATGTTCAACGGACTTCAGAAGGTGTTTCTATTGAATTGGTTTCAACGCGACGGGATACAGTGACACGGTATACGGAGACAATTGCAGCTACTGGAAATACACCATCAGCGATAATCCCTTCAATGTTAGCGATAGAGACAGCCACCCGTAATACATTAACTAATCCTGAAGCACGAACAATTATCGTAGATGTTGGTGCAGGACATACAGACTTCTGTTTAATGCAAGGAAATACTCTGACATTTTCACGCGGTTTTTCTGTTAGTGGTAACCACCTGACACGAACCTTGATGTCAGAACTGCAGGTGGATATTGAAACTGCTGAACAAGAAAAACAACACATTCCAGCTAATCAACTACCTACGCGTACTTGGACGAGAAATTTCATTGGAGAATTGGAACGTTCCATTGCTGCTGCGAAACGCGAGATAACCGACGAGCAATTTGGTGAAATTGATGAAGTATGGTTATGTGGTGGTGGTGCAAGAGTACCAGAATTAGCAGAGACTTGTCAGGAACAACTCCAAATACCAACAAGACTGTGGAATCCACTTCAAGCAGGTATTTTGGATACAAGTGGTGTTGATTCATCAATACTTGAAAACTATGGCGACACACTGACAGTACCGTTAGGAGTTGGCATACATGTATTAGAAACTGAAAAACCTGTTTCACTGTTGCCAACAGAGGTAGGTGTAAAACGCGCAGAATCTACCCGTAAACACAAACAACTCATCGCTGCAGGACTTACTGGTTTTGCTATTCTCGTTTTAGTCCTTAGCGGCATTACATTTAGTAGATCACAAAAATCTAAAGAAGACTTTTTAGATAAGCGGATAGCCACTTATACAATGCTTCAAAATGATGCAAGTAAGCTACTTGCACGTGAGTTAATTTTAGTAGACAAATTAACACATCAAATATCGCCTTTGGATGTATTACATGCACTCAGCACTCTCTTTAATGATAGAACTAAAGTTGCATGGAAAACTTTTGAGGTAAGCAATTTGGATGACCTTCAAAAGGCGCGGATATCATTTAGTCTACAAGCAAATTCACATGATGCAATTAACTCTATGCCAGAAATACTAAATCGGACAAATCTGTTTAGCAAAATTGAGACAGGTGAAGTTACAACAACGGGGGACGAAAGGAGACCAACGTTTGAAGTTAAAATCACCTGCCGCTTGACCGATGAAGCAGTGCATTTGTTTGCACAAAAACGGCATCCTAAACCTGTTATTGAATTCAATGAGATAATTCCAGAAGACATTGATGTTTCTCTTCCGACTGATGATATTCAACCGACTGATGATATTCAACCGACTGATGAGACTACTGAAGAAGAAGGCAAGGAAGAAGAATAACAGACAAATCTGCACTTCGTTGCACATACCAACCTACAAAAGTAGGTAAGGATATAATTGTGAAATTAGATTTTGAACTTACAACCCAAACGAAATTATTGCTCGGGTTTCTGGTAGTTGCGTTGATAGCGGCGATCGTAACACAATGGGGACCTGGTTTCTATAAGATTGTCTCAAATCCCGCAATGAAAACTAAGAGAGAAACTTTAAAAACATCTAAAGATTTAGTGGATGCATCTAAGATATTGAAACCTATTGAGGCAGGACTATACCAAAAGACTGGACTTGCAGGCGAGGGAGAAACTGCCACAATATTTGATGGAAATTATCCTGCATCGGTTGTGCGTAAAAAAGTAGATGGAATTGTAAAAAGAGCTGGAATACCTGCTAATTACCAAATAAATTATGAAGTTGTTCCCGGGAAGAAATCTGAGAGAATCTCTACTCATGCACGACGAAATCTTGCTGTGTTTGCTTATCAGCAAAAATTAATTGCAGAAAAGGATGCACTTAATGCCGAAATTGCCGCATTTGAAGCTGAACTTCAAGCACAATCCGACGGTGATATGGAAGCTGAAGCCATGGATATGTTCCTTGATGCGTGGTTAGATGAGGCAGATGTGGATACCGAGAAATCTAAAGAAACGGAAAAGTCTGAAGATAAAGTTTATGATGAAAAAGAGGAAACCACAGAAACAACTGATGAGCAGAAACAGGAGACACCAGAAAAACCATCTGATGTTGAAAATGATAAGGAAGAAACTGCAGAACCATCTGAAGAATCAGACGAAAACCAAGTTGCCCCTGAAATCTCAGTTGATGGTACTATGGAATGGGAGTTTGCAGCATTACCCGATTCCATACCGATTTCAATTAGAATTGAACTAATTGGGCTCATTATTCCTATGATTGAACAACATCTCGTCGGTGCTGAGAAAAAGCTTTTTGAAAACCATTACTTTAAAACTCAAGCGAGAGCATCTTCTGGGTTTTTGGGTATCGGTGCGAAAAAACCTACGAATGAGATTAGTTTTCGTCCAAATAGTCAAGTTCTTGCTAAACTGACTAATCTCATTGAAACTTATGGGGAGGAGTTGGATAAACAACAACTTAGGATAGATTTCCTTGCATACATAGATAGGATTCAATCTCAGATTGACGAACTCACCCTAAAATTGCAATTGGCTCCTACTGTCTATACACCAGAAAGTTATACTGTAAAGATGAAGTTTAAAGCGGAAATCGATAAACTCGTTAATTTAAACAAGATAATCGAGACAACAAGTAAATGGTTGATGGTAAGAGACCTACAAATTTCCGTTGACCACAAAGAGAATAAGATAAATGTGGATGTTCTTATGATTGCGAGGGTTTACCAATAATGAAAATGTGCAGAAGCGTTGTTTGTTCAAAGTGGGTACATAAACTGAATACTTTCTTGGTTATTCTGGTGTGTTTAGGTGCATTCCTCCTTATACCGGGAGACCTATTCGCGCAACGGGGTGGTCAGAGTACGATGGAAGTTGCTGAACGGGATGAGGAAACTGGTGAACCCTTAACGTTTAACTTCAACTTCACTAGTGATGAACTCAAAAACGTGTTTGAATGGCTTTCACGAGAAACCGATCTTACGATTATGGCAAGTGAAAACGATATTCAAGGGAAAAAGTTCGCATTAATTAACCTCAAAAACGTCACGCTTGATGAAGTCATAGAGCATGTCAAAACGATTCTCGCTCAATATAACTTAACATTTGTAAAATCCAATAGCGCCCTCATTGTGACAACTTTTGAAAAAGCAACTGTGATGAATGTGCCTGTCAAAATAATAGAGGCTAACCCAGAACTGGTTGAAATGACAGATGAGATTCAGACATATATCATCCAATTGGTAAATGCATCTGCATCGGAACAAGTAGACAAATTGAAACCTTTATTGAATAGACAGGCAAACATCTTTGCGGATTCAATGACAAACGCACTTATCATCACAGATGTGTCATCAAACATCCGTAGAATCGTCTCGATTTTACAATTTGCAGATGAAGGCGACCCATCTCCATTAAAGATAGCTTTAATCCCACTTGCTTACGCGGACGCCGCATCTCTAAAACAAACATTTGATAAGTTCTTTGATGATAGCGATGAAGATGACACTCCCCCAGGAAGACAGGTTGCTATGAGTCCCGAGGAGATCAGGCAAGCTATTGAAAATGGCTTGGGAGTGCCATTGGTTGAGGGAATGATCAAGGTGGAGGCAGATAGCAGTTCAAATACTCTTATTATCAAAGCAGCCGAAGAAAATATAACACTACTTAAAGAGATAATTCTTCATCTCGATAAAGCTCCAACACTTTCAACAGATATTCGTACATTTCGTCTTGAATATGCTATAGCAGAAGATGTTGCCACAACACTTGAAGAGATAATCACTGGAGATGATATCCAAGGTGGTGGTAGAAGAAGTTTTGACAGAGAAGATATCTTAGAGATGATGACATATCGACGGGATAGAGGGAATACAGGTGATATCTTTCAGGGAATTGTCGGTTTGGTAAATATCTCTTATGATGAACGGTTGAACATAGTTATTATTTCTTCTGATCCCCGCAATTACACCATTATCGAGAAAATCATTGAAGTACTTGATCAAAAGCAGACAGAAAATGAGTTCAAGATGTACTTGCTTGAGTTTGCAGATGCTGCAACCCTAAAGGAGAATCTAACCCAACTGTTTGAAGGTGAGGATACAGGGGGTAGCAGCCGGAGTTGGTGGGATTGGGATAGAAGGTCGTCAAATCAAGATACCGGTTTTGGGGTACAAGGCACTGTTCACATCGTTGAAGATATTAGACTTAATGCATTGCTCATTTCTACTTCTTCTCAGAATTTTACGATGATTGATGATTTGATCAAAAAACTTGATGTCAACCTACCTGACCAAGAATGGGGTTCAAGGATCTTTTATCTCAAATATGCTGATGCTGAAAATATAGCAAATCTGATTAACACACATTACCAAGGAAACCAAGACGATTTTAGTGGCGGAGATAGTTACTATTATTACCGCTACTATCTGCCGCAGCGTCAAACAACTCCACAGGCACAAGGCTCACTGGCAGGTAATGTCGCAGCACAACCTTTAGCGAGTCACAATGCTCTCATTGTTTCAACAGGAACAAAACGAAATTTTGAGATGGTAGAAAGCTTTATTAAACAACTTGATATACCGACACCTCCGCCGATGACTGAAGTTACTGAAATCATTCGTCTTGAATACGCAACAGCGGATGCTATTGTTCAGGTGCTTGAACAAGTGTGGCAAGAAGTGCAATCTGAGGATGAAGGTTCTGGTTTCCGAAGGTTTTTCAGTTCAAGATTTGGTGAGGAAGAACCGACTGACATAAATTCACTCTTCGGTAAAGTCACTATTTATGCCGATCCAGATACAAACTCACTTGTTGTCACCACCCGCCGTCGTTATCTTGATCAGGTGAAAGCACTCATAAAAAGACTTGATTTCGTTAGAGGACAAGTGCGGATTGATATTAAGATCCTTGAAGTTACCCTTGATGAAACGACAAAACTCGGTATTGAAATGGCTGCCAATGAAAAGAAACTGGGAGGTCTTGAACTCAGTCCGATTAACCCACTTGTTGGGGATGCAAAAGCAGAACTTGGGCTTGCACAAGAAATTTCTGGTTTTAATTATAGTTTGGTTACCAAGGAGTATATGGCACTGCTTCACACACTTATACGTGAAAACAAAGTCAAAACACTTTCTACACCAACGATCACGACACGTGACAGCCATGCTGCTACATGGAGCAGTGGGCGCCGAATTCCATATCTTCAGAGCGTAGATACCAATAGCATTCTTGGAGATACCGCTACACAACCGCTTTTCAACTACGATTTTATTGATCCACCTGTTGGTATTAACATATCACTCATACCTTATATTGCAAGATCACAAGCAGATGAAAATGGAAAACGAACAATCGGATTAGATATTACGAATATCAGTGCCAGTAACTTTATTGAATTCACCGATTTTAATGCCCCGATAACAGATGATAACTCACTCAGTGTCTATATTGACGTTGAAGATGGACAACAACTTATCGTCGGTGGCATCATCCGCAAGAAACAGAAACAGGTGGAAAACAAAGTACCTATACTCGGGGATATTCCTTTACTCGGAAGGCTCTTCAAAAGCACAGAAACCGAAGTTCAAGATACTGAGATTGTGTTCATTATTACCCCGCACATCATAGATATAAAGAACCCTGCTGACCTTGAAAAACTGAAGCAGAAAGAGGAAGAGTGGCGAAAAAATGGACAGATTGATTTAAAGAATTCAACGAAATAGGTGTTGATTTCATTTAAATCAAGCCTTGAAAGCAGACTGTTTTAAATAATGCTAACGCAACCTGATATGCTAAGATCTATCGTATCAATTTTTAAGTTTGAATAATTACGAGGAACTATTAATGACATTGAAATTGCCTAAATTCTTGAATGCTTTACCTAAACAAAATTGCATATTAAGCATCTTTGTTTTGGTGTGCCTCGGGTTATTCGTCCTTATACCAGGGGATCTGTTTGCACAGCGTGGTCAAGGAACGATGGAAGTTGCTGAACGTGATGAGGAAACTGGTGAACCCTTAACGTTTAACTTCAACTTCACCAGTGATGAACTCAAAAACGTGTTTGAATGGCTTTCACGAGAAACCGATCTTACGATTATGGCAAGTGAAAACGATATTCAAGGGAAAAAGTTCGCATTAATTAACCTCAAAAACGTCACGCTTGATGAAGTCATAGAGCATGTCAAAACAATCCTCGCTCAATATAACTTAACATTTGTAAAATCCAATAGTGCCCTCATTGTGACAACTTTTGAAAAAGCAACTGTGATGAATGTGCCTGTCAAAATAATAGAGGCTAACCCAGAACTGGTTGAAATGACAGATGAGATTCAGACATATATCATCCAATTGGTAAATGCATCTGCATCGGAACAAGTAGACAAATTGAAACCTTTATTGAATAGACAGGCAAACATCTTTGCGGATTCAATGACAAACGCACTTATCATCACAGATGTGTCATCAAACATTCGTAGAATCGTCTCGATTTTACAATTTGCAGATGAAGGCGACCCTTCCCCATTAAAGATAGCCTTAGTTCCACTCACTTACGCGGACGCTGAATCTTTAAAAGAAACACTTGGACAAGTATTTGAGGATAACGATGAAGATGACAAACAACCAAGAAGTCAAGTCGGTATGACTCCTGAAGAAATCAAACAAGCTATTGAACAAGGTCTGGGTGTGCCATTGGTTAAGGGAATGGTTAAGGTGGAGGCAGATAGCAGTTCAAACACCATTATTCTTAAAGCCGCCGAAGACAATCTAATAATCATTAAAGAAATAATTCTGCATCTTGATAAATCTCAAGGACTTCAGACAGAGATTCGCACTTATCGACTACAATATGCAGTGGCAGAGGATGTCGCCACAATACTTGATCAGATTATTGTTGGTGAAAGCGATGCAGGTGATAGAGCAAGATTTGACAGAGAGGATATGTTTAGATTACGCAGAGAACGCAGAGAACGAGGTCTATCAGTTGACCTTTTCCAAGGGATTGTCGGACTTGTAAATATCACCAGTGATGATCGGTTGAATATTGTAATTGTCTCTTCTGATCCGCGGAATTATACTATTATTGAGAAGATTATTGAAGTGCTTGATCAAAAACAAACAGAAAATGAATTCAAGATGTATCTACTTGAATTTGCTGATGCTACAACTCTCAAAGAACAATTAACCGCCCTGTTTGAAGGTGAGGATACGGGTGGTAGCGAACGGAATTGGTGGGATTGGGATAGAAGATCCTCATCAAATCAAGATACCGGTTTCGGTGTACAAGGAACTGTTCACATTGTAGAAAATATTAGACTCAATGCTTTGCTCATTTCTACTTCTGCTAACAATTTTCCAATGATAGATGATTTGATTGAGAAGCTTGATGTTACCCTTCCCGACCAAGAGTGGGGGTCAAGAATCTTTTATCTCAAATATGCTGACGCTGAAAATATAGCAAACCTGATAAATACACATTACCAAGGTAACCAAGACGATTATAGTGGCGGTAGTAGTTACTCTTACTACAGATATTATCTGCCACAACGTCAATCAACCCCACAAGCACAGGGATCACTTGCAGGTAATGTTGCTGCTCAACCTTTAGCAAGTCATAATGCACTTATTGTTTCTACAGGGACGAAACGTAACTTTGAGATGGTAGAAGGTTTTATTAAGCAGCTTGATATACCCACGCCTGAAGAACAGGTAGAAGTCACCGATATAATTCGCCTTGAATACGCAACTGCGGATTCTATTGCACAGTTGCTATCTCAAGTTTGGCAGGACCAACAAGGTGAGGATGATGGATTTGGTTTCTTTTTCTTTTATGACGATGATAATCGCAATCAGGAAGAATCGAGTGACATTAATTCACTTTATGGTAAGGTGACAGTCTATGCTGACCCAGATACGAACTCGCTTGTAGTTACGACTCGCCGCCGCTATCTTGAGCAGGTGAGAGCACTCATTAAACAACTTGATTTCGTCCGAGGGCAAGTACGCATTGATATAAAGATCCTTGAAGTCACTCTTGATGAGACGACAAAACTTGGTATTGAAGCGGCTGCTACTGAAAAGAGACTCGGTGGTCTTGAACTTAGTCCAATTAACCCACTCATCGGTGATGTAAATGCAAACCTTGGACTCGCGCAAGAGATTTCAGGTTTCAACTACAGTTTGGCAACGAAGGAATATATGGCACTACTTTACACACTTATCCGTGAAAATAAAGTCAAGACGCTTTCCACACCAACGATCACAACCCGAGATAGCCGTCCTGCAACATGGAGCAGTGGACGCCGCATTCCATACCTACAAAGCGTTGATACCAATAGTATTCTCGGGGATACCGCAACGCAACCGCTTTTCAACTACGATTTTATTGACCCACCAGTTGGTATTAATATTGCACTTACACCTCATATTGCAAGATCACTGGTAGGAGCAGATGGTAAACGGACAATCGGTTTAGATATTACAAACATCAGTGCAAGTAACTTCATTGAATTTACAGAGTTCAATGCTCCGATAACAGACGACAATACGCTAAGTGCGTACGTTGATGTTGAAGATGGACAGCAGCTGATTGTTGGTGGTATCATTCGTAAAAAGCAGAAACAAGTGGAAAACAAAGTGCCAATACTCGGAGATATCCCTTTACTCGGAAGACTCTTCAAAAGCACAGAAACCGTAGTTGAAGATACAGAGATTGTCTTTATAATAACACCACATATAATAGACATCAAGAATCCAGAGGATATAAAAAAGTTGAGACAGACTGAGGATGATTGGCGGAAAAATGGAATGAACGAATTTAAGAATTCGGATAAGTAATCTGTCATTTAACACTCTTCCATCAAATCCCCATGCTTTAGTTTGTGGATGTCCATGGAAACCCACAATGTGCTAGACATCACAAAATATCCAGCGAAAGAAAAAAGGTGGCCTGCCACAACGCAATAACCTATAAAGTTGATGGATAACGTCCATATCAAGCCAATGCATCACTAAAGACTGGAATGTGTGAGCGGTGTGAGCGGAGAAAACCCTCCCGAAGTGGACGGACTTGTCGCGTGGCGTGCCTGGTAGGAAAAGCAGCTGAAAATGGGTGGAAACAGAGTTAACCCACGACATTGCGAAAAACAAATCAAAGGGGCAGGCTTATCTGCCCTAAGTGGAGCAGACGTAAGACGTGTAGTTCAGATCGGTTGTCCGCGAGGAAGCACAAGTTTCCCCTACCTTATAGTTTTGACGTTCAACTTGGGTATTCGTAGGGGTGAGGTCTCCTCGTCCAATGGACGAACGAAAAAGGCTCATTAGGGTTGGGAGACCCAACCCTACGTGGACAGGACCGAATTTGAATGTCAAAGTTCATTAGGTAGTGGGTCACTATGACCGTGAGTATTGAAGGTGAAATACAAGTGAAAATTAGCAAAATGTTTCATATCCTTGCTTTTTGGATGACAGTAATACTTTTTAGTATGCCTTTTGCAACTCTTGCCCAGCCAAATTTGGTTGTGGCACAGGCTGAATCCGATGCTGTGGCAGATGCTAATAAAGATGTTAACAAACCTCTATGGTTTGGTGTTGGTTGCTTATTTTCAGGACTTGTATTTCTACCTTTACCTGGATCGTGTTGGTATAATTGCCTTTTACCGCCAATAGGTATTACTGGAACCTATTTCTATCGACCAGGACCTTCACCTTCACGTTTTATTGGAAAAACTCCAGAGTATGTCTCTGTTTATACATCAACTTACAAATCCAAGAGAGGTAGTATTCAAGCTAGTATGTCCTCTGCAGGATGCGTTACGGGTGGTGCTGCAATTACCTTGACACTTCTTGGAATTGGATTTGCATTATTAGATGAATATCAACCACCAACAGAGTAGATTTAAGTAAAAGTTCCGTTCATTCATGACTCAGAAGTTATTTTAGAAAAAACTTAATAAATCAGATCCTAATGATAATGAAAAAATGGCAAACGAATCATCATTTAGAAATAAATGCTTCAGATATCTATTGTCTGCGCGGAGATAGGGTTGGTGCCCTGCTTGCTAGTTCTGTTTTAACATCGGTTTTGAGTCCCCCCCCCCCTACGTTACTGTTAAATATAACAACACAGAACGACAAAACAACTTTGAAAGTGTTAGCGGTTGGACCGCTGCTGTGCCCACACGTCCATTTTGGATCGTCGCGGGTTTTTATTGTTACGTTGGGAAGAATCTTCCAACGTCCTGTAAATCGTTATGATGTCTAATTTTTAAATTCTAATAAACTCATAGTCCATTGACTATGAGTTACCTTTATGTATGAAGGAGGTTATAAATTAAATGAAAAGTTATATTAGTCCTGTCATTGTTGTGCTTATGGTAAGTGCGACAATAGTTTTTGCTAATGATTTGGCAATATACTCCGGTCCCACAAATCCAGATTGGATTTCTGCTGGTGCTGTTGAGAAAAATACAGAAACGGTTATGACCCATGCTGGAGTCAAGGCACTTTTCAATAATATTGAGAACTTCGGTGGTGGTGATGAAGTAGGGGATGAGTCTCCGTTGGCAGAATGGTGTGTTGAGCACACCGGGAACGGACAGCAAGATGTTATTCTCCTTGCATGTGGCACATCTCCGAGTTCGCTATATCCATTTCCCAATCTTAAACCAGATGGGTCAAATGTAGAGAACTTCATTGAAGCAGGAAACGTTGTAATAAATGTAGCGGACTGGATTTTCTACATGAGTTATGAAGGTGGTGTCCGCAGTGCAGAAAACGCTGGAGCTGGTGCTGCGAATGTCTTTGACATCCCCGGATTAGATTTTGGTGAACGCGGTCAAGGAACTTTCGCTATGAAACCCACCGATTTAGGAAAGAAATATATCCCTTCGTTGGCAGATTTCAATTCTAATCGTCCATGGCATGTAGAGCAGTTTCCTGGGACAAACTGGGATTTAGTTATTTTTGCCGAAGCAGATGAAAATAATGCAGATCCTGCCGTTGCTATTAGCAAAGAGTCTGGCACAGATGGAACCGGTATGATTGCGGCTATGTGGCAGGCAGCTATACCGAATTGGGGTGGAACAGACCCACGCGGTATCGGTGTCGCAGAATTCATCACGAATTGGTTGTCTGAAAATGCGACATTGGATGTGCATGCAAATAATAAGTTGTCAACAACTTGGGGACACATCAAACAAGGTCACTAAACTGATTTATCCATCTTATGCGGGGACAGTGATTGAACTGTTCCCGCTTTTTTCTACCGTATATTCCGATAAAGTTTCGCCAGCTTATCCGGTGAAACCCTGATATAATAAAGAAAGGTAATCAGCCAGTTTTTTGCTGTTGTGCGGACAATGCCGTTTCTTTCCCATCTGCGGGCAGAGATATGAATGTGTGGTCTGATCATTTTTGTCTTTCCTAGCCTTCGTAATTCATTTGAAAAACCCATCTCCTCCATAATAGGAACATCTGGAAAACCCCCAATTTTTTGAAAATCTGTTCGCCGGACGAAAATGCCGCTATCTCCATAGAAAACCTTTAGATATTTTCCGCGCATATCTGCAGTGAATTCAATGATGCGATATAGATAACTTTTCCCATCTATTTTTTGATGGAACCCTCCTCCAATAAAATCCGATGCCAACGCTGATTCTACGGCTTTGAATGCTCCATTCTCAAGCCAAACATCTGCGTGTAGGAAGATGAGGATATTGCCATTTGCAGATGCAGCACCTGCATTCAATTGTTTTGCGCGTCCTTGTTTGGATGTAATTACTCTACCATATTTTTCAGCAATTTGGACAGAGTTGTCTGTGCTTCCACCATCAACAACAATAAGTTCATGTCCTACCAATTCTGGTTGAAGTTGAGATAACGTTTTATCCAAAATCTTTGCTTCATTCAGGACAGGTATGATAACAGAAATCATATTTCAACACTATATCGTGGCATTGTTGATAGACTGATTCAGTGCCAATATTGGAAAAACAGAAGCGTAGATCGGGTCACTGTATCCACCGATTACTTCCCAATAAATACCGACACAACTTTCTTGCCATGAACCTTCTTCTCGCTGCTGTTCAAGGAGAAACTGAATGCCTTTTTGGGCAGCAGAACTATTTGCGTCAACAAGTAACAATGCATAGGAACACCATGCGGTTTGCTCAACAGTGGTTTCAGTGGGATTGCCAAACATGTCTTCACCCCAACCACCGTTCTCATTTTGGGTCTGTTTTAGCCATTGCACCGCTTGTGTAATTTCAGGTGCGTCTTTGCATCCTGCTTTTACAAGTGCTGCAAGTGCGCATGCTGTCCCGTAGGTTCGCTTTGCTAACCAGAGGTCATCCCAATAGCCATCCTTATGTATGTTAGACCGAAGCCACTTTATTCCGTTGTCAACATAAGTCTGACTTTCACCATGCGCTAGTAACGCTTCAATCGCATGTGCTGTGATACTCACACATCCGACATCACCTTGTCCAGGTTGATACGTGTTCCAACTTCCATCAGTCTCTTGGTTCTGTTTCAGCCATTCGATTCCACGTTGGACAGCACTCTTGGCATCTTCGGATTGTAGTTTTGCTCTTATGATAGCGAGGGTAGCTAAGGCGGAGTCGTCCGCATCACTTGGAAGTGTGCTGTCGCGCATCCCAGAAAATGCCCATCCACCGTTGTCGTTTTGATGGTCAACAAGCCATAGTGCAGCTTTTTGGATTACATCTGGATTACCGTTATTTCTTGTGTCTGCCTCTGTCAAAGCGATAATGCTCAGGGCAGTGTCCCATACATTAAGGTTCAATGCTTCTCGACAACCACCATCAGGATTTTTAGTATTCTGTAGCCATTCAATCCCCCTTTCAATCATTGTGGACATATCGGAGTCTACATCCATTTTTTTTCTGAGTTCAATGAGTGCTAAGACAGATAATGCGGTGATATAATTGACACGAAACCAACTGCCATCACTGAGAGCACGTTCTTTTAGCCAAGAGACTAAAGCATTGATCATGTCGGAACGTTTTGTCGTGTTTAGTTCAATCAGGATGAAAACCGGCACTAAGGTGTGTTGTTCAGCAATAAATAACTCATCAAATAGTGATGTTTTGAACATGTCTACTGGAGGTAGTATGTTTCGGGGTGGTTTCAGTATGGCATGCAATGTGGGGATCCGTGTCAGGAACTTAATGAATTTCATCAATGGCAAAGCATTTTTTGATATGGTCAATTTCTCCCAGTCATAACGATTGAATGCTGCATAGGCGAGTTTGACTAAAGCGAGGTCAAGCGGATAAATCGGTATACGTGATATACATTTCTCAAGTTGTGGTGTAGATTCGTTTTCACTGACTTGTTCCAAGATCAATCGGGAAAACAACGTAGCTTCAGGGTTCGTCTGCTTTGCAGCATCCAATCCCCATGAACTGTTTTCGTTTTGGTTTTTTATGAACCAGTCAACCATCGCAGGTTCTACCGTTTTGCCTTGTGCAAGTTGGATCCATGCATACGCACAAGATGGGAACGTGCTTGAGGAAAGTTGTCCTTCAAAGTTTCCGTCTGTTTGCTGTTTTGAGAGCAAAAAGTCGATGCTGCGTGTTAATGCAGATGTTGTTCGCTGATTTATCTCTGAGTTTGGGTGTGGTTTCTGTTCTTGATGCATTTCTTGGTCATCTGAAAATAAAATCTGTGTAAAGTATATCATATATGGTTGAGGTAGACAACTTTATTCTCTAAATGGGTGTGTAAAGTTTTTGGCATGAACCATTTCATTTTCATGTCGGATGGAAAGCTTGAAATCTAATCAATCCAATTCAAAGCCGAATGCGCTTATGGCATTCATCTGGTTTCAAACCCTCTAACACTGTTGACATTCTAATAAATCGTGGTTGAAAACCACTCCAACAATGTGAGATGAATGTCCGAGGTGCAATGAATTGCGCTTGGTGAATGTGCCTAAGACATTCTCATTGAACGCGTGTCTTGTTAATGAAATCCGAGATTTTTCCCATATTAAAACCGTACAATTGACGTACAAATTCACGTACAACTGTACGTCTTGGACATCGCTGTAATAGTAGTGGACATAAGGGTTCATAAGGTGTTTATTAAAAAATAAAAATTTAAGAAATTGTACGTGTTCTCTATTTTGTTCTTGTCGTGTGAAATCGGTAGTCAGAGGATAACACTTGTCCAGCATTGGACGAATGCAAAATATAATGTTGTTAAATGTTAAAAAAGAGGCGATAGATATGTGCTTGTCGTTCGTGAGGATAGGATGCATATTAAATATATATGTATTTGAAATGTCGTTCTTGCGAATTGACATTCTATGTCCTGAAAAGATTGCTTGTAGGATGATCATTATTCCTTGTGTCCGTTGTTTTGTTTTCATAATTCTCTTCCTCATTCAACAAGGTATATGTGACGTATATTATAACACAATCAAATTACTTAAGTCAAGTTATTATTTACAATTTTTAACATTTCTTTTAATATTTTACAGTTTTTTGGAAAAACGTGTCCATTTCATCGGATATTGAGTTTAGTGCTAAAAACTTTACACACCCCTCTAAATTGAGTGTGTAAAGTTTTTGGTACAGGACTTACGCAGTTTCTCTTAAAGTCCCCTTGATAAGGGGGATTTAGGGGGTTAAAAAGACCAAAAACACTGAAATATTGCACTATTTAACCCCCCTACCCCCCTTATCAAGGGGGAATGCGTAAGTCCTGTGGTACTAACTTCTCACCAGTCATTGTAGGGGCGGGTCTCTGTGCCCGCCCGTTGCATTACAGGACAAGGAATGGCGGGGCACAGAGACCCGGGGAATGCCATAAGCGCATTCATACCGTTGATTTGGCCCTACAATAGAGGACAGGTTTATCACTTGAATTGACGTATACGGTGACAAAAAGCTTTACACACCCAACAATTATGAATGACTTGTCAAGCAACAGAATATGTGATATGATTTTGTCCATCAAAGGAGGCATAAAATGGCAATAGGGTTAGGTGTTATTGGGATCAATCCGACCAACATGGGATCAACGGCAGCACTGCTTAAGGAGGTGCCTGATCTTGATTATGAACTTCGTGGTATCTGTGCGAAGCGTCCGGATGTGCTTGAAGACTATGCTAAGCAGATTGGTGTTGATTTTTGGACGACTGACTACCGTGCGTTGGTGCAGCGAGAGGATATCTCTGTTGTTGCAGTGTATTCCCCTGATCATCTGCATGCAGAACATTGTATTGCTGCGATTGAAGCAGGAAAGCATGTAGTCTGCACAAAACCGATGGTAACAACCTTGGAAGATGCACAAAAGTTGGTCGATTTAGTCAGAAAGCATGGTGTCAAATTTCTTGTCGGTCAGACGATGCGATTTGATCTGCAGTTTCTAACTATGAAACGACTTTTTGACGACGGTGATTTAGGAGACATCATGGTTGCGGATGCATATTATGTCCATGACATGCGCGATGTTTACGATTTTACACCGTGGCGACTCCAAGTGCCACAAGATCTTATGTTTGGTGGTGTTGTGCATCCTGTTGATATTTTACGCAGCTTTCTCGGTGATGTTGCGGAGGTGCATGCCTACGGTACGAAAGGCACACTCACACCTGAATATCCGATAAAAAATAACTTCTTTCTCAATCTGAAATTTGAAAGTGGACAGATTGCAAGGGCGATGGGACTCTATGATGTCGTTCATCCGCCGATGCCGATGATGCAGGTTTCCATTTACGGCACGAATGGCACAATGATTGGTGACTTTACAGATAACAAGGGTGGTCAGGTTAAACTGATGCTGGATAAAATGTCTGCACGTGAACCTTTTGAGATGGCTTGTC
Source organism: Candidatus Poribacteria bacterium (assembly GCA_958295945.1). GTDB lineage: Bacteria > Poribacteria > WGA-4E > WGA-4E > WGA-3G > MSPOR6. The sequence goes on along the minus strand of OY282386.1, from coordinate 5,291,233 downwards.
CTCCTGAATTAGACACAAGTGTTTATGGACATGGGCAAACGGTTATACGCTATATGCGTCATTTTCAGCAGTGTCTTGAACAAGATTTGGAACCGTCTCCGAATGTGGTGGATGGTGCTAAGTCTATTGCTGTGGGTGTTGCTGCTTGGGAGTCTGTTGAAACGGGTTCGCCGGTGAAAGTGTTTAATGATTTTTAGTATTATCATTTATTGGAAGGTAACGGAACAATCGGGTTGGAACTCCTCCAACAAGAAGATAGTATAAAGGATGTGAACTATAATGAAATTGTTGTTTTGTTCACTTATTTTTGTTCTTATATCTACAATTTCTGTTGCAGAGGAAGTAGATTCTTTTGGGACTCCGCCGTGGCAACCCGTAGGCAAATATACACATCGCGACATTCGTGAGAGTTCTGGTATCGTTGCAAGTCGGCAGTTTGATGGTGTCTACTGGACATTGAATGACTCGGGTAATCCTTCAGTGCTTTATGCAACGAAGCGGAATGGAGAATTAATCCAAAAAATAAAAGTGCGTGGCACGCGAAATTTTGACTGGGAAGCACTCGGTATTGATGACAAAGGACAACTCTGGATCGGTGACATTGGTAACAATAGCCGTATGCGATTTGACTTGAATGTGTCTGTTGTGAAGGAACCGAACCCGTTTACCGAAACAGAAACACAGGTTATTGCAAAATACCCCTATCGTTATCCCGAGAATAATGTAGATGCGGAAGGTCTGTTTATTCATAACGGCATACCTTATATTGTCTCTAAAGAACAATCAACTGCTGTGCTTTACCGTTTGCCCGCATTGAAAGCGAACGAGAAACAGGTATTAGAACGTGTCGGTGAATTTGCTGAGGCAAGGTTAGTTACAGGTGCGGGTATATCGGCAGATAGGAAGCGTTTGGCTATATGCACCTACAATTCCTTATGGGTTTATGATGTTTCTGGGGATAACTTAACACAGACAATAAAAAGGAAACCGTGGATATTGGCTCACGATTTTCAAGGAGAAGCAATTTGTTTTGAGGGACATAATCTCTATCTAACAAACGAAGCACGAGATGTCTATGCCCTTCCACAATTTTGGTATGAAAAGCAGTGGAAATTGCCACCAAAGGATACACAATCGGCTATATCCCTATTAGTCAAAGAAAACTCGGATGGGTATAAGTTAGAAAGCTATCGTGATGTGGGCATTGATATAAATGGTGGGCATGCTGCATTGAATGCGAAAGCAGTTGGGGCAGAAGTACATCAAAAGATTGAAGTGCAACACAGAAACCTATATCAAATCAGTGCAGTGATGACTCGTGGACCTGAATATGGACTTGCGGAACTCACTGTAAATGGCAAAGTCATCGGACAATCTTACGATTATTATCATTCTGAACCGGTTGCGGGTACTTTGGTAGTATTTGGAAAAGTCCCGTTGAATCAGGGTGAAAACCAGATAATCCTGAAGAATGTTGGTAAATCAACAGAGTCGACAGGATTCAAAATTGGAGTTGATTCCTTTCAGGTGTTGCATGCCTCTCCATTTGTGCGGAAATACATGGTTTTAGGTCCATTTCCAAAGACAGATACAGACACGACTGTTCCATCGGTTTCATCTGAAAAGCACCTAAACTTGAACGAGACCTACATAGGAATAGATGGGAAAACAATACGTTGGCGTGATGTAGCAACCCGTCCGAGTGGCATGTTAGATTTACGATCAAACATCGGTATGAATACGGGAGTTGTTGGATATGCGGTTACATACATCTATGCCCCAATAGAGATGGACACTGCTATGCTGTTAGGTAGTGATGAGACGGTTACGGTGTGGCTAAATGGAAAAGAGATTCACAGAAAGCGGGTCTACCGTCGCATCACACGGGATGCAGATGTCATTCCGTGCAAGTTGAAATCAGGATGGAATGAGGTATTGTGTGGTGTTGAGCAGAACAGTTGGACATGGGCACTGTATGTGCGATTTACGGATGCGGATGGTGTGCTTAAATATAGATCGTCACCAAACAAATAAAACAGATTTTTGAGTGTGTAAAGTTTTGGGAAAAGTTATTGGATCTTCGGAAAACCCGTGTTCTATACAAAGATTGCTTTTAGTCGTGCATTTCATTTCGTCTCTTTCTATGAATGTAAGAGGCGCAATGAATTACGCGAATACAAACAAGATTGTTCTTTCATAAATTAAGATTCATGTAAAAATAGACGTATGTGGTAAGATCTACTAATCAATCCGATCACTTTTTAGATTTCCCCAAGTTGTTGTATATTTCCCATCGGGTTCAACATTGAGAGGTCGTGCAATCTTCGCGAAATCTGCTTCATCAAAAGCCGAATTATATACGAGGACATCGTCAATGATGCCTTCAAACCAACCGACATTGCTTAGATCTTCAACACCATCATGGTAAATGGTTTTCTGTCGCTATATGGGCCGCCTGTGTTGATAAATGGCGTATCTGGGAGTTTAATACCGTTGTCAACGCCATCAAACTCCAATGCTTTGTCGTAAATGCCTTCAACGGCATTGGGTTGTCCGACAATTTGTCCGTTAATGTTGTTTCCTGATATATCATTTGCACTTCCATCATCAAATGTCCATTGTGCTGCGACTGTTACTTCATCCCTTTCCGCTTCCCCGCGCATAATAGGTAATGAAATTGATACAAATACAATAAGACAGAAGAGACTTGTGATTGGCAACCCGTTGTTTTTGTATTTTGTAATTTGGTGAATCATCTTTATTTCTCCTTTAGATCATATACTGACTTTTGTTCCTGTTTTGGTTCTTTAGACATAGGTATCAAAAATTCAATAAGCAACAAAAGACCATGAGCAAAGTGAATCTGTTTTTGGGATATTCTACTTAAGATACGACTTTTCGTCAATAAGTAGGTTTAGATTGGGGTGTGTAAAGTTTTTGTCACCATAGGCATCAATTTAGCAAACACAACCTGCTGTAGACGCGCTTTGTAAGCGCGCTGACCATATCTGTGAAATGCACAGTAATTTTTGAACCAACAAACATGCCTGTCAGTTAGTCAGTTATGTCTCTACCATCCAGCGCGCTTACAAAGCGCCAAATCAAGAAATCAACGGTATGAACGCCTTTTGGCGTTCCCCGGGTATGAATGCCATTTGGCATTCCCCGCCTACGTGTACTGAGTCGTTGAGCGTAATTTTCCTTAAATTGACACCTATGGTGTGTAAAGTTTTTGTCACCGTAGACATCAATTCAGGTGAAAAACCTGTAATCTATTGTAGGGCGGGGTCTCTGTGCCCCGCTGGGGCTATAAATGGTTTGTTCACGATGTGCTGGACACATTCCACCCCGCTGGGGCTATAGTCGTTTGTTCACGATATGCTGGACACCTGTCGCCCCGCTGGGGCTATAGATCGTTTGTTCACGATGTGCTGGACACCTGTCGCCCCGCTGGGGCTATAAATGGTTTGTTCACGATGTGCTGGACACATTTCGCCCCGCTGGGGCTGCTCATTTTGAAAATCTAACCTAAGTTGCTACCTACTGAATATTAATCATCAAAGGACTTTGTCAAACGAAGAACAAAGGAATTCTGCATATTTTGGTGCCACTTCATAACAATCGTGGTTGGAAACCACTCCAACAGCAGTAGTGTACGCAAACTGGCAGTTTGCGCTACAATTGTGTGCAAGTAATTATAGATTTCGATGGTTGAAATGGTCATGAATCTTGCGAAACATTTAACAGCGAATTCTTTATGTCTTTCTTCAAATATCATTGTAATTTTCCTCCACAACGACGTACAATTGACGTACAATAGTCCGTACAACTGTACGTTGTTTTCGTTGTTGATAGCGTTGTCTACATAAGGGTTAAGAAAGGTTTTTTCAAAAATAAAAATTTTTTTTAATTGTACGTCATCCAGATTCAGTTTCGGTGTGTAAGAAATCGGAGATGGAAACCTTCCCCGCATAATCTGGTATGATAATTCAATAGTTAAGAATATCATTTCCAAAATGTCATGAGGTGCACTTAATTGCGCGTTTATGACCGGTTTTGTTTCTGATCTGCCACAATTTTGAGCTGTCACTCTATGGAATGACGTAAACATTTGCTGGACAATCTCTGTGACATGTTTAACCTGATCTGTATACATATTTGATAACCTACATTTCAAAACTATTTATGTGACATATAGTATAACGTAAGTAACTAACATAAGTCAAGTAAAAAAGCAATATATTCAGGGTTATTTAGTTTTCGGTAATTCTGATAGATTTGTTCACATATCAATATAAGCCAATGCATAGTAGTAGGCACACTCCGTGTGCCGTATACTTTAGAACACAATATAGACGGCACACGGAGTGTGTCTACTACCATGAACATTTATGAAGAGAAGGAGAGTGGATCTAAACTCGACTCACAATATAAACTTTCAGTAATGCCGTTCAGTTGATATTTCTTAAAACTAAATAACCCTGCTAAGAGTACAAACATCATTGACAAAAAGCGAAAATAAAAGTATCATGGACACATAAGAAATCCGCAATCTCTGTTGGAAGGAAGCGGCATGAATAAAAAAAGACTATTTTATACAATACTTTCGGCTGTAATTATAATAGGCATTGGCGTGTTTTATGTTCACACCCAACGGCAAAAGAACTTTGCAGAAACGCGTGAGGTATTTGCACCAATCTATATGTATTCAGGAAAACTCACACCAGAACAGCAAAAAGAATATTCAGAACTTGCAGAATCACTTAGTAATGTCCCACTTGATGTCGCGAAAAAATATAGACTTCCGCAGCGTGAACAATTGGCGTTAGAAGCACACACAATGACCTTATATCGTGACAATCCTGAAATCTACTTATTGATGGTACAGGGATCATTCCCTGCTGATATAGATTTCAAATCTTATCAACGACACTTCGGACTCCTGGCACTGATTGCAAAAACCAAATTAGCGGATATGCCAGCGGGTAGTAGAAAACTGATGATCCAGCATCTTGAAACGTACGACAAAAAATTAATTCAAAATAGTATTGATACAATTGCAGCAAAATTTAAGGGCAAACAAACATCCCCAAAATTCAGTGTGAATGTGTTAATAATGATTGGAGCTCCATTTTTTGTTGAGGTAGGAAATGATGGCAAACGCGGGGTTTTTCATATTACTGATATCTATGGTAAAGAGTATACGGTTGACCTTGATTCTCCTGCAGATACTGAAATGACAGAGGTAACCACCGAATTGTACTCCAAAATTGATCATCTCTTTGAAAAACTTACCGATGAGGAAATCCAGAGACTTTCAACGCTTAGTAAGACTGAGAGAACTGAAGCAATTGAAAAATTGTTTCCATCCCTCTAAGAATCGTATCAGTATTTTACCCTCATTATGGGCAAACATCAACCAGACGGGACACGCCTCATAGAACTTGATCCGTATCTAAAGCCTTATACCACCCAATTGCGTGAACGGTTCAAACAATATCTACATTTTAAATCAATTATTGAGAAAACCGGTGGGGTTTTAGGCGAGATAAGTCAAGGACACCGTTATTTCGGTTTCAATTGTGGTGAAAAAGAGGGTGAGTCTGGTGTCTGGTACCGTGAATGGGCACCTTCTGCACATTCCCTCTCTCTCATAGGAGATTTCAACGATTGGAACCGTGATGCCAACCCTATGTCCATTGATGCCTGGGGAATATGGCATCTTTTCCTACCTGATAAAGACTATTCTGACCGACTGACACACGGTAGCCGAGTCAAAGTGCATGTCAAATCCGCGCTTGGTGAACATGATAGAATTCCAGCCTATATCCAACGTGTTGTTCAAGAAACCGAAACTGAGTTTACAGGAGAGTATTGGTCTCCATCGAATGCATATCAATGGAAACATAATGGATCAACTGATATTTAGCGAGACACAGAGACCTCGTACTATAGCAGGGGTACGGTCAAATTTCGGAACAATGGCAAGAGAAATTAAGATGTATTTAGTCATATAAAATAATACTGAATTACTCTGATAGAGTTACAAACATCATTGACAAAAAACAAGAATAAAAGTATCATGGACACATAAAAAATCCGCAATCTCTGTTGGAAGGAAGCGACATGAATAAAAAAAGGTTATACTATACAATACTTTCGGCTGTAATTATAATAGGCATTGGTGTGTTTTATGTTCACACCCAACGTCAAAAGAACTTTGCCAAAACGCGTGAGGTATTTGCCCCAATATATACTTATTCAGGAGAACTTACACCAGAACAACAAAAAGAATATGCGAATCTTGCAGAATCATTTATGAACGTCTCACCTGATGTTGCGAAAAAATATAGGCTGCCGCAGCGTGAACAGTTGGCGTTAGAAGCACACACAATGACCTTATATCGTGACAACCCTGAGATGTTATTAATGGGACAAGAATCATTTCCCGCTGATACAGATGTCAAACCTTATCAACGACACTTCGGACTCCTGGCACTGATTGCAAAAACCAAATTAGCGGATATGCCAGCGGGTAGTAGGAAACTGATGATCCAGCACCTTGAATCACTCAACAAAAGTCTGGTAAAAAACAGTGTTGAGACATACATTGAAAAGATTACAGATATTCCTCTAGGTCCAAATCCAAAACTACCACCTCATGCCTTTGGAATCCAAACTTCTGGGATAATAGGAGCAGACCAATGGATCATGGAGGCAGATGGATCGTTTCATTTTCCAGAAGGTGGAAAGCACGGTGTTGTTCACATTACCGATGTGTATGGTAAAGAGTATACGGTTGACCTTGATTCTCCTGCAGATACTGAAATGACAGAGGTAACCACCGAATTGTACTCCAAAATTGATCATCTCTTTGAAAAACTTACCGATGAGGAAATCCAGAGACTTTCAACGCTAAGTAAGACTGAGAGAACTGAAGCAATTGAAAAATTGTTTCCATCCCTCTAAGAATCGTATCAGTATTTTACCCTCATTATGGGCAAACATCAACCAGACGGGACACGCCTCATAGAACTTGATCCGCATCTAAAGCCTTATACCACCCAATTGCGTGAACGGTTCAAACAATACCTACATTTTAAATCAGTTATTGAGAAAACCGGTGGGGTTTTAGGCGAGATAAGTCGAGGACACCGTTATTTCGGTTTCAATTGTGGTGAAAAAGAGGGTGAGTCTGGTGTCTGGTACCGTGAATGGGCACCTTCTGCACATTCCCTCTCTCTCATAGGAGATTTCAACGATTGGAACCGTGATGCCAACCCTATGTCCATTGATGCCTGGGGAATATGGCATCTTTTCCTACCTGATAAAGACTATTCTGACCGACTGACACACGGTAGCCGAGTCAAAGTGCATATCAAATCCGCTCTTGGTGAACATGATAGAATTCCAGCCTATATCCAACGTGTTGTTCAAGAAACCGAAACGGAGTTTACAGGACAGTATTGGTCTCCACCGAATGCATATCAATGGAAACATAATGGATCAACTGATATTTGGCGAGACACAGAGACCTCGTACTATAGCAGGGGTACGGAAGGACTAAGGATTTACGAAGCACATGTTGGTATGGCACAAGAGGAAGAAAAGGTCGGAACTTTCACTGAGTTCACACAAAATGTGTTGCCAAGGATTGCTGATTTAGGATACAACACAATTCAACTCATGGCAATTAAGGAACACCCTTATTATGCAAGCTTTGGATATCACGTTAGTAATTTCTTCGCCGTATCAAGTCGTTTCGGAACACCTGAAGAATTGAAAGAACTCGTTGATACTGCACACGGCATGGGTTTGTTGGTTATCATGGATTTGGTGCATAGCCATGCTGTAAAGAATATCAACGAGGGTTTGAACCACTTTGATGGCACAGATCACCACTATTTTCATGCGGGGGCAAAGGGTGAACATATCGCTTGGGACTCACTCTGTTTTGATTATAGCAAATATGAAGTGCAACGTTTTCTGTTGAGCAACGTCCGCTATTGGTTGGAGACCTATAGGTTTGACGGTTTCAGATTTGATGGTGTCACCAGCATGCTTTACAATGATCACGGACTTGGACAGAATTTCACTGGTTATTCCGATTACTTCAATGCTAATGTTGAGTTAGATGCAATCGCATATCTGATGTTGGCAAATGAGGTAGTCCATGCTGTCAATCCGAACGCTATTTCTATCGCTGAAGATATGAGTGGAATGCCAGGACTTGCACGTCCTCTTGACGAAGGCGGACTCGGTTTTGATTATCGCTTAGCGATGGGGATTCCTGATTATTGGATTCGGTTGTTGAAGGAGAAAAAGGATGAAGATTGGCACATCGGTGAGATTTACGGCATGTTACGCAATCGCCGCGCAGGCGAAAAACATATCGCGTATGTTGAAAGTCACGACCAAAGCATTGTCGGGGACAAAACACTTGCAATGCAGTTGATGGATGCTGAACTCTATACAAATATGAGTGTTTCCACGCCAAGTCTTAGGATTGCTCGTGGCGTTGCATTGCACAAATTGATCCGTTTGCTTACATTTAGTTTAGGTGGCGAAGGGTATCTCAACTTCATGGGAAATGAGTTTGGACACCCCGAATGGATTGACTTCCCGCGGGCAGGAAACAACAATTCCTATTGGTACGCACGCAGGCAGTGGCATCTTGTTGACGATGACACCCTATATTACAAGCATCTCAACGCATTTGATATTGGAATGCAGCAGCTTGACAAACATTATCACTTGCTTTCAGAGGAGGATATTCAGTTGTTGTTTATTCACGAGGACGCGAAACAGATTGTCTATACACGTGGTGGGCTTGTGTTTGCGCTCAACTTGCATCCGACCGTATCTGCCACGGATTGGCGTATCCCTGTCCCTGAAAAGACAGATTATTGCATCATCCTCAATTCCGATGATACAGAATTCGGTGGTTACGGTGCAGTTGAAAGCATCCATTATCCTTGGCAAGATGTTGAAATGGAAGGGTATACCCAATCCATTCAGCTTTATCTCCCTGCCAGAAGCGCGCAGGTTTTAGTGCCTGTTAGGAGAAAAAATGAATAGTCTACCCAGTCAATTACTTAGAACAGATTTTGGACACGAGGTGTATGATAGATGGTATCTTGAGCATGCCAGACACAATTTTGAAGCACCCGACTTTGTTCAAAAGCACTTCCCATTCTATGAAGAGGTTCTACAACTTACCAAAAATGATAGAATCTTGGATGCAGGTTGCGGAATTGGGAGTTATACGCGTGAATTTGCAAGACGTGGTTATCATGTTGTTGGAATGGACAAGTCCCCACATTTCCTATCTGAAGCACATAAAATCACCCACAGGGAAGGCTTAGAGATTGAATATGTCTTAGGGGATTATAATGAAATGGCCTTTGAACAACCGTTTTCTGTAATTTTCTTTGAGGGGTCATTCTTCTATGAATCAAGGGGTGGTTCATTTATCCTCTTAAAGCAAAGTCACAATAACCTTACACTAGATGGTAGGTTGTATTTTGTTCATTCAAACCCTCATATACGAAAACAGCAATTTCCTATGGTTAATTTGAGTGAGATACAGAAAAACGTCTATGTTCTGGAAATGGCGGAATATGACGAAAAGGGTGGTGGAGAAAGATGTGTTTGGGTTAGAATAGATTTGGAAACGCAGATACATTACAAGTGCGACTATTTTAATATGCACCTACGACCACACGAACTCAAGGACAGTATTGTGACTGCTGGTTTTAAAGATTGTGATTTCTACAAAAAAACGCGAAATTAGGGAGTTCGATCCAGCAAATGACAGTGGTTTGTAGAAAGTGATTGCATTAGAATGTAAATATTGAATACACTCTTTCACGGTAATATAGTTGTAAATGTGTACACCGGCTATGTATTGATGATTGTAAAATTAACTCGTAGAAAGAAAGTATGTCTAAAATCAAATAGTTCTTGAATTTACACTCTTCAAATAGGTTGTGTAAAGCAAAAAACTTGACAAAGTAAAGAAAAACTTGACAAAGTGTTGTTTTTATGTTACAATTTTAATAGATAATATATTTGCCCGAATACGTACCGTATGGACGGTGCTTTTCCTCTGGAAAAGATAGGGACAGCCAACCGTGACCTCTACCAAAGCGTGACCTCGCTAGTAAGGATATGTCTATGTTGGGTTGCTAGAGCCAGACACTCTAGCATTTTCATTTATAGTTGGGTGAGAAACCCTTTCTGTTTCATTTCAGGATATAAAGATAGTGTATAAGGTCTATTTTCATAAACCTGTCTGCTAAAGCCTGCAATTGCATCTGCTAATCGAATCCACGCACTCCCTTCATCTTTTATACCACGAACTTTTTTATACAATATTCCTCTTTCTTTCAAACGTCTGGAAATCCTCTGCTTAGATTTATTATCTAAGCCATCAATAACTATTATTACTTGACATGTCTTCTTTACGTGCTGATTGATTGCTTGTGTAATTGTATCAACAGTTGCGTTAATATAATCGATAGTATTGAAGTGGATTGCAAAGTAAAGACAACCTTTTAGATCTTGAATGTTTGCTATAGATCGGAGATAATGCTCCCTTATAGAATCACGTGTGCTTTTCCATTTCGCAGTTCCTTTCTTTACATTTTGCTCTATTCCTATCAACTTTTGTTCAACTTCATCGCGAATAGTTATAGTGTTCACAATAACTGCTGCAACACAATATACTTTTCCACGCGTGTGCTGTCCAGATTCATCAACAAAACAGTAAATCTTGTCTAATGATTTGCCCATACATCACTTTTCATCCACATTAAATAGATATAATCAGTGAGATGTAGTGCAAGACACCACACCTCAATATAAAGTAAACGATAAAATCTATATATTTTGATAACTATCTTAATTCTTCAACAGTTCGTCTAAGCGTGTCAGAATATCATCGATTTGAGATTTGACGTTTTCCATATCTGATCGTATTGTTGCAATCTCAGAATCATCTGCGCTATCCTCATCCTCTCTGTGTATCTCCTCATCTTTAGGATTACTTGCTTCGAGTAATCGCACAACTGTTTGCTCAGAGCAATCAGCCATAAAAGCTAGATCGATAGGAGGAGTATCAGGATTCTCTTCAATAATCTTTCGGATATTATTTAAATCCACTTTAGTTCTACCAGAAAAAGGCCTAGTTTCCAGTCTTTGTTTCTTAACTTCAGACGGCATTATACCTTTCTGTTTTGCCACTAACATATTTAAGTATCTAGCCACAGAACCAGGTGATACACCTGCCTGTTTAGAGATCGACTGGTCGGATTCAAAGAGCCACCCGTCCGGATTTTCTTCAAGCCATTGCGCTAGTTTATCCTTATTATATAGCAACCGAATTATACTGTTAGTAAAATTGAGGGTTGTTAATATCTGTGTGCAAGTATGCGGTATTTGGCAATCCCGCATACTCTCAACAATCACATCGTATTATTATCCAACGAATACTGACGATTCCCACCAGGACCACCACCAATCGCCCACGTCCCACGGAACAACGATTGTCGTCTCGGCGGCATGGTCTCAATAACCTCATGACTCAAATTCAACCGATGCCATTGTGCCCAAATTGAGTTATAGCAATTGAATACCGCACATCTTGGATTGTCAGGATTACTCCAATCATTCGCAGCATGCACAAGACTTTCCGTGAAGATAACCACAGATCCGGGTGGACAACTATACTCATCCATCATATCACGCATACTATTTTCCCACGGCGATTCACTGATATTTGGACGATACGGATCGGGTCCACCATAGTTGAAATGTGCCTTATGAGACCCGCTAAGAAAAGAGGTGCCGCCATGTCCTTTTTTTACTTCCTCAAGTTCCCATACGACACGTGTCAATCCAGCAAAAATCTTTCCACCTGCTACCTGATACCGCATCGCATTCGCCTGTTGTGGTGGTCGCACCACGTGTGGTAAACCGTTGTCACCTCGTGACGATTTACTCCATCCAGGTTCACGCACTGTCGTAAAGGATCCTTCACACCGAAATCCATAACTGTCATCGTGTATAAAAGGATTTTCGGATAGGAGTTCATTCAGTACACCTACAATCGCAGGATGATCAAGCAGGTTCTGCAGTGCTCCATGATAACATTGCCTTGCCCCCGCATATACTTCCGCTTTCATCTCTTCTATTTCCGCGTCAGACAATATTGATGGTAACAAAATCCAACCGCGCAAATCAAAGAAAAACTTCTGTTCTTCAGTCATCGGAACTGGTTGATCATTTAACGTTTCATTTGACATTAATATCTCCTTAAAGGTATTAAAATTATTTAGTGGTATTATCCAACGAATACTGACGGTTTCCACCAGGACCACCGCCTATTGCCCAAGTTCCACGGAATAAGGATTGGCGTTTTGCAGGCATCTTTTCTATTATTTCATGACTTAGATTCAACCGATACCATTGCGCCCATATTGAATTGTAACAGTTAAACACAGCACATCTTGGATTATCAGGATTCGTCCAGTTGTTAGTAGCATGAATAAGGCTTTCAGTGAACACAAGTGCTGATCCAGGTGGACAACTATAGTCCTCCATCATATCCTTTATCTTATCCTCATAAGGGGATTCACTGATATTCGGACGGTGTGGATCTGGTCCACCATAGTTGAAATGTGCCTTATGTGAACCAGTGAGAAAAGTGGTGCCTCCCTGTCCTTTCTTAACTTCTTCAAGTTCCCATACCACACGAGTGAGACCGGCAAAAATCTTTCCACCAGCAACCTGATACCGTACTGCATTGGCTTGCTGTGGTGGTCTCACGACATGCGGAACAGAAGTGCCTCTTTCAGAAGGGGTTTTCCATCCAGGTTGTCTGACCGTAGTAAACGAATTCTCACACCGAAAACCGTAGCAATCATCAAAAATAAAACGTTCATCAGCAACAAGTTCGTTTAGAATGCCAACAATTTCAGGATGATCAAGCAAATTCTGAAGTGTGCCTTCATAACTATGTCTGGCACCGGCGTAAACTTCCTCTTTCATCTCTTCTATTTCTGCTTCAGACAAGACCGATGGTAATAGAATCCAACCACGCAGATCAAAGAAGAACTTTTGTTCAGGCGTCATCAACTTCTCACCTGGAGCCAATGGCATTGGATCATTAGAATCACGTATTTCTTGCATACACTTAGTTCCTTTATAGTTAAACAAATTGAGGTATTATAACGCCTGTTTTAATCCAGGCAAGAAATAGTCCGTAACAACAATTTCCCAACTCATACGCGAAGCGATTTCATAGCCTTCCTTTATCATATCTTCAACATCGCGCGGTTTTCGTGGTAGACGACCGAGCAGCTTCGCTGCAATGTCCCGACTGTTTTCTACCTCAATCTGTGTTCTTTCAGTTAATCCTATGTTCATAACATCTTCTAACGACCTCGGTGCAGAGTTAAGGTGTGTGTAATCAGCAATCACCACATTTGGTACTTCACGGTTGTCCGTAGCACGTTGAATAAAACCGCAACAGCCGCACACATTACTCACAACACAGATAGCACCGAAACTCAACGGCTCCACTTGTGCAATACCAAAAGGTTCATAGATTGATTGTCCAAATTCTGCATCACTCCCTTTTCGGATGTCCATAAATTCCATATCTATCGGCATACGCGTTCCACAAGCTGCTTGACTCCACCCAAACTGATTAACAAAGACCACCTTTATTGCCTTTGATTGGATGTTGAATGCAGAAACACCGTTGTTTAATTCAATCTCCGCACCAACCAAATCAGGGTAACCGATTTTGTGGAATACGGGCCAACCATATTCGCGCTCCATCTCATGAATGTTGTCATGAGGTCGTCCCGTAGCAATTTCAGTTGAGAGGATAAACAGCACTGCAGTTTTATCATTAGAAGCGAGCAGAGAATCCAAATGTGTGAGCACCTGTAAGTCCCGCCACAATCCTTTGCTTTTTACAAGACGAGTCACATGCGTAAAGACATAATCAGGACGATAATCAAGCAGTGTTCTTGCATATTTTTGCAGTTTTGCTTTTGATTCCAATTTATCCTCTAAACTCATTTGAAAAGCGGGAATTCCATTGTAGACGAGGTTAATCGGGAAGGATTCAAATGGTTGTGCTAAAAATCGGAGTTCATCAACAACAAGGTCACCGACAGCGAAGATAGTATCGCAGAGATGTGCTTTGTCAATCAAGGCATGTTTGAAATACCAGAACGGATCACCGAATGTATCACGGACTAACAACCCTTGTTCTTTTGACTGCTGTAACGCGTTATAAAAACGGACATCGTGTCCGGGATGTCCTTCAACAATTGGTCGAATCGTTGCCACTTCGTGTGCGTAGAAGACGGTACGCATATTCGCTGAACCGTTGCCATTTTTCCGTTCAATCTGCAATTTGAGAACAAGCGGCATACCCATAAATTCATGTGAGATGATATAAACAGGAGTTTCTGTTTCTTCACCGATAAGCACACGCAATGCTTGGTAAGCAGGTTCGGCAAGACGCACATATTCCTCATATTCCCATTCGCTTTCATAACGAGTTGAGTCTATACCGAAGTGTTCGTAGAGTTGCCACTTGAACTGACCAGTCATATCTTCATTGCTGTCAGCAACATTAATCAAAATCACATCTGCGAGTGTAGTAACGTTCTGGTCTTTATTCTCAAACCGTCGTTGTCCGTAAACAATTTCAACATGGTAAGTCTTTTCAATATCACTGAGTGCTGCTGCGTGGGGTGTCGTCTTTATTCCTTCGGCTGCGTGATACATCACCACTTCAAATGCTCCCAAATCTGCGCCAGAAAAAAGTGGTCCGACGAGAAAGGTGCGTTCAATCGCATCATTGTAACTGCGGGTAGTCAACAAACCATCTAATACTGCACCGATACCTCCCATTTTTTGAATGGCTTCGTGCGTGACGTGGACAACAATACTCAAAATATCACCTCGCAAAGTAAAGAAATTAGGATGTCTTAAAATACCATGTATGATATGCAAGTGTCAAGACGTTTTGGATTGCATTGCAGGTTAAATTCTTGACACACCCCCGATATGAAAGTATAATTCTATCATAACTTCATACCTTAATTATTACATACTTTGGGGGAAATATGCTTGAAGAAATCGGAATAACTGCTGGCGAAATTTGGCACTATCTTGAAGAAAACAGTGAAGCATCTATCGGAAAACTAACGAAAGAACTCAAACATACTGATCGGATGATATTGCTCGGGCTCGGTTGGTTAGCAAGAGAAGGAAAGTTAGACACCATAAAACGACAGAGAGCCACTTATTTCACGCTAAATAACACTTCCACAGCAGAAAATAATGGGGAGAATGCTGTAGAATGAAGCCAATTCGCCAATTATCTGTTGTGCCTACACTCCCTGAGAACCTTGAACCGCTGCGAGAATTGGCACTTAACTTGTGGTGGACTTGGGATAATGAAGCACTTAGTCTATTTCGCCATCTTGACTCAGAACTTTGGGAAGAAACCTATCACAACCCAGTCGCAATGCTTGGTAAGATTTCACAGGAACAGTTGCAAGCTGCAGCGAAAAACGAGGTATTTTTAGCACATCTGGATGTAATCCACAAAAAGTTTAAATCCTATCTCTCCGCACCATCCTGGTTTGAAGACTATTCCAACGAAACACCACTTGATAATCTACAAATTGCATATTTTTCAATGGAATTTGGACTAACAGAATGTATGCCGCTCTATTCTGGTGGTTTGGGTGTCTTAGCAGGAGATCATCTCAAATCTACAAGCTATCTTGGACTGCCGTTTGTTGGTGTTGGTTTGCTATATCAGCACGGTTATTTCAGGCAAACGCTTACTTCAGATGGATGGCAGATGGCGGATTATCCTGAGAATGACTTCTACAATATGCCAATTCAACCTGAGCATAAAGCAGATGGTAGTCCGCTTCTGATTGAGGTAGATTATCCTGAAGGTAAGGCGTTTGCTAAAGTTTGGCGTGCACAGGTCGGACGTGTCCCTTTATATTTGCTGGATACAAACATATCCGAAAATGAGAACACTGGTTTGCGCGATATTACTGACTATCTCTACGGTGGCGATGAACGTATGCGGATTAAACAGGAAATTCTGCTCGGAATCGGAGGGTATCGAGCATTAGATGCACTCGGTATTCGTCCAACTGTGTGCCACATGAATGAAGGACACGCTGCCTTCTTAGCATTGGAGCGGATACGTCAATTAATGGATGAAACCAGCATCGGTTTTGACGAAGCACGCGAAGCAACTTCAGCTGGAAATATATTTACTACACATACACCTGTATCCGCTGGAATCGACTGGTTTCCGCCAGATTTAGTCAAACACTATTTCAATCGGTACTACAGCACACTCGGTATTTCAGAAGAGAAGTTTTTGGGAATAGGAAGGAAGAATCCCGCAGATAGTAGCAGTGAGTTCAGTCCGGCGTTGGTCGCGTTGAGACTTTCTACAATGTCAAACGGTGTGAGTCAATTACACGGACGGGTTTCCCGTGACATGTGGAAAGGTCTATGGAACAATCTTCCTGTACATGAAGTGCCAATAAAAGCGATAACTAACGGAATTCATACACGTTCATGGGTTTCAGAAGATATGCAGAGTCTGTTTGATAGGTATCTCGGACCGAAGTGGATCGTGGATCTCACCAACCAAGATGTTTGGACACAGATATCGCAAATACCTGATACGGAATTATGGAGAACGCATGAACGGCGGCGCGAACGTTTGATCGCATTTGCACGCAACAGAAATAACCAAAAACGTTTGAGAAGGAAAACTAAACAGAATCCTGATAATAAAGCGAGAGAAGCTACCACTACAATTCTAAATTCTGCTACATTGACTATCGGATTTGCTCGGAGATTTGCGACCTATAAACGTGCCACCCTACTTTTCAACGATATTGAGCGACTTGCAAAGATACTCAATGACCCAGACCGACCCGTGCAACTCATCTTTGCAGGAAAAGCACATCCGCACGACTATGAAGGTAAGGTGTTTATACAAAATATACATAAGATCGCATCACAGCCACAGTTCCGGCATAAAATCCTATTCATTGAGAATTACGACATTTGTGTAGGACGTTACCTTGTTGAAGGTGTTGATGTTTGGCTAAACACACCACTTCCACCAAACGAAGCAAGTGGCACAAGCGGGATGAAGGCAGCAGCCAACGGTGCGCTTAATCTGAGTATGGCAGATGGATGGTGGGCAGAAGCAGAAATACTCGGTGGTGGGTGGACTATTGAAGCAACCTCTGAATCAGACGATACCAAATCTACCGACAAAGCACATGCAAACGCTATCTATGAACTGCTTGAGAAAGAGGTAGTACCACTCTTTTACGACCGTGATCCAGTTGACGATATTCCTTACGGGTGGGTGGCAAAGATGAAGACAGCAATGCAGAACTTAGCACCTGTTTTCAACACTAAACGCATGGTCGCAGAATATGCAGAACGTCTCTATTTTCCAGCACACCAAAGATGGATAAAATTGAATAAAGATGATACGCGGCGCAGCATTGCACTTGCAAATTGGAAAGCAAACGTTCGCAAGCACTGGAGTAATTTACGTATTGAGGAACGATCTCCCAAAGCAGAAGTAGATATATCTCAAAAGAGTGTGTCCTCTCTTTCAGTCGGAGAGTCAGTTTCAATTCAAGCAGTCGTTCATACGGACGCGCTTTTTCCCAATGAACTCGCTGTCCAAATATATCATGGCGTGTTGGATTCCACTGGTGAAATACAGGATGGGAACGTTACCCCGATGGAATACCGAGAAGATTTAGGAGGCGGAAAATATCTCTTTGAAGGAACTCTCATTCTGGATCAGACAGGTTTGCATGGCTATACGCTGCGGGTCCTACCATCTCACGAGGATTTACAATCTATCTATGAACTCGGGTTATTGACTTGGGCATAACAGAAAGATGTTGTCGATATTGTGCTAATTACGGTTTTCCGTTGCTTATGCCAACTTTTGAACGTATAATTGAGTAACCACAACATAAGACTGATTCAATCACACAATAATGACACGCAACAATATGGACAGAAAAGCAGACATTACACGCGAAACCAATGAAACACAAATCCGTCTTTGTCTCAATCTTGATGGAGATGGCACATCTAATATAAACACAGGTGTCGGATTTTTAGATCACATGTTAGAACTCTTTGCAAAACACGGGTTCTTTGATCTGGAAATTGAAGCGAAGGGTGATTTGCATGTTGACGCACATCACACCACAGAAGATGTCGGTATCTGTTTAGGACAAGCCATTTATAAAGCCGTTGGAGATAAAGCTGGCATGCGACGTTTCGGCAGCTTCACTGTGCCAATGTATGAATCTCTTGCTAAAGTTGATTTGGATATCTGTGGAAGACCCTATCTCCACTATGAAACCCCACTTGATTTCGGTAAAATCGGTGAGTTTGATATAGAATTAGCAGAAGAATTCTTTCACGGATTTGTCAACAACAGTGGGACAACATTGCACATCAATGTTCCGTATGGCACCAATCAACATCATATTATTGAAGCGATTTTTAAGGCAGTGGCAAAATCATTAGATATTGCAACCCAGATGGATAATCGTATCACAGGTGTACATTCTACCAAAGGCAGTTTGTAAGGAAACACTGGAGAACCTATGAGTAATGGAAGTGTTATCGCCGTAATACTTGGTGGTGGTCGGGGGACACGACTTTTTCCGCTGACACGTGACCGCGCAAAACCAAGTGTCCCAATTGCAGGAAAATTCAGACTTGTTGATATTCCGATTAGTAACTGCCTCCATTCGGGGATGGATCGTATCTATGTCCTGACACAGTTTAACTCTGTTTCTCTAAACAGACACATTGCACAGGCGTATCGATTTGATAGTTATCGGCGCGGGTTCGTCCAAATTTTGGCTGCACAACAAACACTTCAGGGTGATGAATGGTATCAAGGAACAGCGGATGCAATTAAGCATAACCAACCCTATATTCTCAACCCACGTTTTGCAGACGAACATGTGCTGATCCTCGCAGGTGATCATCTCTATCGGATGGATTATCGGAAGATGTTGGCGGTTCACAATGAAACAAATGCAGACATTACAGTTTCTGTAATCCCTGTAAACAAAGAGGTTACAAGTGGATTGGGTATTCTTCAAGCGGATGCAAGTGGTCATATTACCGATTTTGTGGAAAAACCACAAACTGATGAAGAACTGCAAAAGTTGAGGGTTGAAGCGAATGTCTTTACTTCGCGTGGTATTGAACCCAAAGGTAGAGAATATATCGCCTCAATGGGTATTTACATCTTTAATCGGAATGTGCTACAGGAAGTGCTGCAAGACGATTCAAATGTGGACTTTGGTAGAGACATAATACCGAAATGCATAAAGACCCATACAGTTTCTGCTTACTTTTTTGATGGGTATTGGGAGGATATCGGTACTATCCGTTCCTTCTATTCTGCAAATATCGCGCTCACAGATGCATCTCCTGAATTTAATTTTTACGATGAACAAGCACCCATCTATACAAACAGAAGGCATTTACCAAGCACAAAAGTAAACAGCAGTAGTATTCGCTCATCTATTCTCGCTGAAGGCTCTATCATTGATGAATCGGAACTGGATAGAACAATCGTTGGAATACGAAGTATCATTTCAAGTGGTAGTCGGGTGTATCAATCAGTGTTGATGGGTGCTGATTTCTATGAGTCGGATGCGCTTAAATCAGAAAACGAACATTCGGGTAGACCTCATGTAGGTATTGGCGAAAAATGCCTAATACAAAATGCAATTATTGACAAAAATGCGCGAATTGGTGATAATGCTGTCATAGCAAACACAAAAAACCTTGACAATTTTGATTCGGATAACTATTATATTCGTGATGGAATAGTAATTGTACCGAAAGACGCAGCGATTCCGCCGGATACGGTTATTTGATAATATTATAATCAGATTTACAAAATCTAACAACTTGCCTTAGTTGGTATATTTAGAATAATGTGAACATAGAAAACATTACATGGAAGGCGTACCTTTTTTATGGCTGAATTAAGACAGCAGCTTCTGGTTTTACATTTACATACACCAGACCTAAACAGTCACGTCGTTGCATGGGCAATGTATGATGGCACTGGTCAAAAACGCTACACCACTGGTGATAGTGAGACTCCTCCCTACAACTCAGTTGTTGAAGCAATGCAAGACGGTTGGCGGGTTATTCAGTTTCCACAACAGTTTCCTGCATATCCTGGGATGGAGTATAACACTTCGTATCTAAGATTTGAATATATCTTAGAGAAGTTGGAGGAAATCTAATGGTTGATAAACAGCATCTCCTAACCACAGAACAGATGGCGAGTTTCGTAGCCGATGGCTACCTTCGCTTTGATGATTTTATCCCCGATGAATTAAACAAAGCCGCTCATGAAGAGATGGCATCAGGTATGTCAGTTCGCGGTGGCGGTGGCACTGTCTTAGATAATGTCTGGCATGATGAGTCCGCTGTTGGCAAGGTCTTCCGTTTGCCAAAAGTTCAAGGAATTGTCCAGAGTCTCGTCGGTGAGAATCCGTTGTATGACCATCATGCGGTTCATATTGTGCGTCCACAAAGTGAACATGGACAAATTTGGCACGCGGATGCAATCATTGACATACGGATGCATTTTGACATTCAGTTCTTCTATTTTTCACACGACACACCACGCGAAATGGGTGGCACAATGATCCTACCCGGGAGCCACTTCAGACGTGTCTGTGAAACCGATGTTGCACGTTATCAGAACTTCCTCGGACAACATCCGATAGTTTGTAACGCAGGTACGCTTGTCGTCGTGCATCACGGAATGTGGCACTGCGCACAACCGAACTTGACTGAAGACACCCGTTATATGTTCAAGTTGCGTCTCAATCCGACTGTGCGTCAACTCAAGTTATGGAACACGGATGACATTGATACGGGTGGAATTCGTGGTATTCTAAGTCGGAACCATAGATGGTATGGCAACGATGTGCGTCTTGAAATTGTAAATCGGATAAAATTATGGCGTTTTCTCATCGGAGATGAATCATACGATGTGGGTTATTGGCTATCTCGTCTTGAAAATATGCCAGAGAATGTCCCGCATGTTGCGTAGTTTTTGAAAACTTTTAAACACAACAAAACCCCTAATGACTTTTCTGGTCATTAGGGGTTTTGTTGTGTTTTCCACTAATAATAAGATCAATCAATTTGAACTAACGATCTCCTTAACGTCCTCTTCTGGAACCACCGCGTTCACGGAACGCCCGTATCATACGGTCTCTTTGTTCGCGTGATACACTTTCAAATCTCCTACGCATTTCTTGTTGCCTTTTCTCCATCTCAGCTTTCATTCTCGCTTCAGCCTTTGCTTTCGCTTCAGCTTCTCTATCACGGGATCTGGAAGAGTCATTGTTGTTATTTTCGTCACGGTCATTTGATCTTGAGGAACTCCGATTTGAACCACCTGCTTTGAGGAACGACATGTTTCCACCTCGAAGTGTAATGGTTTCACCATCTTTGTCCAAGATAATCTCTTTCTCACTGATTTCCTTTACGACTGCATCACCGACTTTATCCCCAATGGTAGCGATATAAAATTTATTTGAACGTCGCTCATTCACGTAAGCTTCTAACTTTGCACCATTTTCTTCAACAGAGGTTCCAATGAACTCATATTCGGGTTCTTTGTTAGGTGGTCTCCAACCCAGTGGTCGGAAGATATTATTGTCAACAATTGTCCGATAATAATCTGTGTTCTCTTTAGATTCATCCTTATTTGAAGGGTTTTGAGAACCCCTATTAGAACCTTGTTGACGGTTATGGAATTGTGCCATCCGAGATGCCATGTCTGGGTTCATCTCACCCATTTTCGCTATGAAAGCATCTCTATCGGGGCGATTTTGTGCTTGCAGCTTCACCCCATATACAAGTAGTAAACCAGCGACACACCCTATCCCTAAAATAATCAGGATTTTCGATAACTTCACTGTCTTCTCCTTATTCCATCGTGCAAGAGACGCATTATTTCACATTCAGACTATGCTATTTAATATGTTTGACTGATTTATTCAAAAAAGGTTCAATATTTTTATTATATGTGTTCTATTGCTGTAATTTTAACATGTATTTTGCCCAATGTCAAGTTGATATTATTGGGGGGTGTGTAAAGTTTTTGGCACTACAATGGTTCATGTGATATTTTTCCAAAAACTTTACGCACCCATGATAGGTGGCAACTTGCGTTAAATTAGCGTAATGTTCGTATGTAGATGGATGCGTTCTCTACTCAACAATTTCCGCAGTTAAGGATAAGAACAATTCCTCTAAACTCATCTCATCAGAACGCATCTCAAACAAGTTCCATCCCTGATCCACGATTGTTTTCGCGACTTTTGATCGTATATCATTTGTGTGAGTGTAGTGGATATGGAAGGACAGTGTATCTTCAGCATTTATCGGTGCCTGTTCTACAGCAATAATATCTGGAATACTTTCAAGTGTTTCCTTAATTGTATCAGGTTCTCCACCGGACACAACGAGTGTGAGTGTCTGTTTAGGTCTTTCATCTGTATTCGGCGTAAGGTTTGAAACAGCACTTCCATTAGATATTCTAACGTCACCAGTTATTTTACCTTTACTAATAATCAATAGTCGTTCACAGGTCATTCTTGCTTCAGGGAGGATGTGTGTGCTGAAAAGAATAGTGCGTTCTTTCCCCAGTTCTTTGATCAAATCTCGTATTTCTACGATTTGGCGTGGGTCTAAACCAGATGTGGGTTCATCAAGTATCAGAACTTCTGGATCGTGAACGAGTGCTTGTGCTAATCCGACCCGTTGTCGGAAACCGCGTGAGAGTTGTCCAATAATCTGATTACGTCTTTCAGTTAAACCGCAGGATTCAATCACAATGTCCAACCGTTCTTTCATGTGTTTGCGTGTGACGTTTCGGATTTTTCCCATATAGGCGAGGTACTTAGTTACCGTCATTTCTGTGTAAAGCGGTATATTTTCGGGTAGGTATCCGATACGTTTTCGAACCTCGCGCGATTCTCTGAATACATCGAATCCTGCAACGGTGACCTTTCCGTTACTTGCTGGCATAAAGCAGGTTAGGATACGCATAGTGGTGGTTTTTCCAGCACCGTTGGGACCGAGAAATCCTACAATTTGTCCTTTGTCAACACTGAATGATATATCCTTTAGTGCATGAAAAGGTCCGTAGTTTTTTGAGAGATCTTTTACTTCAATCATCTTTGGTTTTTAGTTGTCGGTTTTCAGTTATAAAATTACTTGAGGAATCCAAAGTTTTGCACATTATCTCCTTTTTCTATATGCTCTCACAAATTTCCTATATCTTTCATCATTTTTCATGAAGCTGTGGTCACTCGGTGTTTTTTGTTCTGCATGACAGCCAACACAAAGTGCTTTCAGATGTTCTGGACTGTTATAACCTCTGCCTAATATATGGTGTGTATCAAGAAATTTCTTATCCTTCTTCAAGTTGAGATGGCACTTTTCGCATGTCCAACCACGTTGCTTACGATACCATTTTGAGAGTTCTGTCCAATATTCGTTATTCTGCGACAATGTAGGTGGAGCAACTTTGCGATTTATTTTCTTTTTTGTAGTTTTATCTGTGATAAAGACTGCTGCTAATTCGTCAAGTTGGTCATCTAAATGCGAAGACTCCTTGGAACGAGATGTTTTGCTTGAATTCTTTCGTGGTGTCCGACTTTTGATAGGAGGATCTAAAAGGTGATCCGTAAGTTTTCCTACGAGTTTATTAGTTAGTCCACTTAAGATAATTTGAGCAATTTTTGACATTTCTTAAGATCCCTTCATTTCCAGAATGTAAGAACCGATTATAGATTTGTTATACGTATACCCTTCAGTTATTGACTCCTTCAGCATGCCGTTGGATAGTAAATTCTTGATCTCTGGGACGACCAGATAGATACGGATTATTGTCTGGATTCACAGCTTCAGATTCGGCAAGGACTTCTGGTAGGTCAACAGGAACGGACTTTACCTCAATTCTGTTAGGATAAACATGAACTTGCCGCCACATCATTGGATAACATATAACACCCGATGTAACAATGCATAACAAACCTTGTTCTCTAAAGACACGGTTAAGGTGTAGATGTCCACAAAAAAAACCTATAATCTGTTTTTCAAATGGGGCAACGATTTCAAGTATCTCAGCAGAATTTGCTATTCTTGAACCAAGTCCCTGAAATTCAACATTTGGAAAAGGAAGTTGGTGCGTAAAAAAGATTAAATCCTCTTCGTAATCCGCAGCTTTTTTCATCTCCCGTTCCACCCATGCAAGTTGATTCGTGCTTACATATCCGTGAGTCATATCTTCAGGAACTTCTTGTGCATCCATCAAAATAAATCGTACGTTTTCCTTGACGAAACTCACGGATCCCATGCCGTTAATGCCGAATCGTTCTATATACATCTCCTTGGTGCCGGTTTCAGGATTTAGATCATGGTTACCCGGGATATAATAACATGGCATATTTAGTTTTTCACCAAGCGAGTGTGCTATATTTAAGGCAACAACATATTCCTCTGCAGACATATCAAAACTTTGTCCTCCGCAAACAATATCCCCGCCATGCACTACAAATGCAGGATCAAAAGCATTGAGTTGTTCAATCAATTTTTCGTATAATGCGTAACTTTTTTCTTGCTGTTGCAATCCACCAGCAAAATTCTGTGGTGCATCTGGATAAAGATGTGTATCTGTGATAAATGCGAACTTAAAAGGTGTCATAGGTTATCTCATTGTTACAGAATTTGAAATCAATAATCTCTCACGGTAATACTATTCAAGATATCCTGTCATGCCGTTCCGTTCTTCCTTATGTGCTTCCCAATAATCTTCAATATCTTGCCGCCATGTTTGCGCCGCTTCTATTAACTCAGCAGTGATTTCAGGATATTCGTCTTTCAAATTAGTCGTTTCTCCCATGTCTGTCTCAAGGTTTGCGAGGTGAACATCATCTTCGGGTGGTGCATCTTCCACCAATTGACCATTGAGCACTAATTTCCACTTATCCCGACGCATAGCAGTCTGTTTCCCCATTTCCCAGAAAATATCAGTATGCGGTGTAAACGAACCATCACATACTACAGGTATTTGATTGAGTCCATCCAGTTCATATTTGGTTAGATCTCCATCAGCTGCCGATAAAAAAGTCGGAAAAACATCCATTGCTGCACCATATAGATTTGGGTGACTTAGTACGTTTCCAGGTGGAATTTCTTTAGGCCATTTCATAATCCCGGGTGAACGGATCCCTCCTTCATATAAACTGAATTTATGTCCTTTGAGTTTACCTGCACTGCCGCCGTAATATGGGTCTTGCGTTCCATCTAACCAATTTCGTGTTTCACGCGAAGGCCCGTTATCGCTTTGAAAGTATGAGAACGTATTTTCAGCGATACCTTGCCGTTCCAATTCAGCAAAAATTGCACCGACACTATCATCAACGGCACTTAGCATCGCAGCCATAATCTGTCTATCCCAAGGTAGATCTGGAAATCTATCGACATACTCCTGCGGAGCATGCATTGGATAGTGGGGAGCGTTGTATGGCACATATAGGAAAAATGGTTTACCGAGGTCAAGAGATTTTCGTATATATCTTATTGCGTATTCCGTTATCAACTCCGTGAAGTATTCACCGTTTCGGTAGATTTCTTCACCGTTTTCCCACAGGTCATGTGTTTGGTCAAAGTCGGGTCGTCCTAATGCCCAATAAAAGATATGAGAATAGAAGTCAATGCATCCCGCCATAAATCCGAACCAATCGTCAAATCCGTGATCTTCAGGTCGTGAACCCTCTGCGAGTCCAAGATGCCATTTCCCTGACATTGCGGAATAATAACCGAGTTCTTTCAGTGCAGTTGCAATCGTTGGAACGGAAGGTGGCAATCCTGTAGCGGTGCGATGTCCGGCTAAAATTGATCGCACACCCGCGTGGCACGGATACCGTCCTGTCAATAACGCAGCCCGTGATGGTGAGCATACAGGCGAGTTGGAGTACCAATCTGAGAATTGGATACCTTCAGCTGCCATTCTATCCAGGTGTGGTGTTTTGAAATCTGTGGCACCCATACAAGAAAGGTCACCGTAGCCTTGATCGTCAGTCAAAAAGATAATAAAATTGGGTTGCATTTGTCCTCCACGTTCTTGTATTATCGGTACTTTGAAATTGATTTCGGCACAAAGAAACGTGCCTGCTATCATATCTGAATTTTACTGTTTTTTCCAGAAACTTCTATCTAAACTACGATACTGTATTGCTTCAGAGACGTGTACTGCTTCAATACTCAGGCTTTCATCAAGATCGGCGATGGTGCGGGATACTTTCAAAATACGGTCGTAAGCTCGGGCACTCAACCCTAACTGATTGATGGCGACACGAAGCAGGTCTTGCGCTTGCGTTTCTATTTTGCAATATTCTCTTATCTGTTTCGATTCCATATTTGCGTTTGCGTGTATCGTAGTGTCTTCAAAACGTTGGTGTTGAATGCGACGTGCTGCTTCTACACGTTCACGCACCACAGTTGACTTTTCTCCAGTCACATCTGCTGATAGTTCAGCATATTTCACTGCGGGAACTTCAACTTGTATGTCAATTCTATCTAACAGCGGTCCAGAAATACGAGAGACATACGTTTGAATTTGTTTAGGAGAGCATTTGCATTCTCTATTAGGGTCGCTGAAGAAACCACAAGGACAGGGATTCATCGCTGCTACTAACATGAAATTTGCAGGATAGGTCAGTGATGCAGCAGCACGAGAAATCGTCACAGAACCGTCTTCCAAAGGTTGTCGCATGACTTCAAGGACGTTCCTGCGAAATTCGGGAAGTTCGTCAAGGAACAGAACACCATTATGTGAGAGACTTACCTCGCCTGGACGTGGCACATTCCCACCACCAATTAGCCCTGCATCTGAAATCGTATGATGTGGTGACCGAAACGGACGGACTGTTACCAACGGGGTATCACTCGGTAAGATTCCTATGATGCTCTGTATCTTTGTTGTTTCCAGCGATTCATCTACAGATAACTTCGGCAAGATTGATGGGATACGTTTTGCGATCATCGTTTTACCGGAACCTGGTGGACCAATCATGATAATATTATGTCCGCCGGCAGCAGCCACCTCTACTGCGCGTTTTACATGTTCCTGTCCTTTAACATCAATTAAGTCAAGATAGGATTCTGTGTCTGTATTTTCTAATGTAGTGTTAAGTGTATGTGGTACTGGAGAGATTTCGTTGACAGCGTTTAGGAACGTGACCGCTTCTGTAAGACTTTCCACAGGATAAACTTTCAACCCTTCAACAATCGCTGCCTCTTTAGCGTTCTCGGCAGGTAGGACAAGATTTTCCACTCCGTTATGTTTTGCTGCTAAAGCAATAGGAAGTCCTCCTTGTATATTGCGAATGTTGCCATCAAGAGCAAGTTCTCCCAAAATCATTGTACTTTCAAGGTTCATCGGATCAACCTGATTCGTTGCTGCCATAACACCGATGGCAATGGGGAGATCAAAAGCGGAACCTGCTTTGCGAATGTGTGCTGGTGCTAAGTTTGCTGTGATTCTACTCGGTGGGAAGTAAAAGCCAGAGTTTTTTATTGCGGCTGTAACTCGATCACGACTCTCTTTGATGGCACTATCTGGTAAACCGACTGTACTGAATGCGGGAAGACCATCAGCAACATCTACCTCTACTTTAACGATATATGCATCTATTCCAAGTACTGCACTGCTTAGGACAGTTGCAAGCATACGATTTTTTCCTTTTTGTGTGTATTATATTAAATTTAGAATTGTAAATTATGGTAGAATATTGAAATAATTAGACTTTCTGATTAGGCGAGGTCAGGAAGCCTCGCTTTCCGTTTAAAGCGTGTATATTGATAATAGAATTCACCATAACTCGGATAGCATGGTGACAAGCAAACAGAACATAGTCGGCATCATCAATTATGACTATTCCCAACGGGTATCTTCGGTGAGTTTATGTAGTAACTGCAGCTGCCTTGGGTCTGATATGACAAATAGAGCATCACCCGCTTCAATTCGCAAATCACCGGAAGGATTATAGATGTATGTACCATCTTTACTGCGAATAGCGATGACGACTAAGCCTGTTTCATCTTTGATTTCTGCTTCTTCAATGGTAATACCGTCCAATTTAGAATCTGGTTGAATGATAGATTCTGCGAATCGCGTAGTCTGTCTGCTTACCTGCATCTTTGCAAAAAAATCAATTAGATGTGGTTCAAGTATACCAGAAGCAAGACGTATTCCCCCGATATGGTCTGGCAAAACGACTTCATCTGCCCCAGCAGTTATCATCTTCTCAGGAGAATTATTCTCTACTGCCTTGGAAACAACTCGCAAACTCGGATTGAGTTTTTTGGCAGAAATGACAGCAAATAGATTATCTTGATCCCGACTGAGACAAGCGACAAGTCCTTTCGCCCGTTCAACGCCTGCGCGGATGAGAATATCATCATCTGTTGCATCGCCGTGAACGTATAGAAAATCGTGAGTTTCAGCAATGTGTTCTACACGTTCTTCATCCATTTCAATACAGACAAAATTGGCATCTGCCTTTTCCATTTCTTCAAGCACATGCACGCCTGTATCACCAATTCCGCAGATAATATAATGATTTGAGAGTTTATCAACAGTTCGTATCATTTTTCTTTGTTTAAAAAAACTTTGCAATTGTCCTTCAACAAGAAAAGCAGTTGCAACAGTTACGCTATACGCGAATATCCCAAATCCACCAACGAGTAGAAACAGCGTAAAGATGCGTCCAGCATCACTCATATCCCTTATGTCGAAACCCGTTGTCGTTAGTGTAATAACGGTCATCCATACAGCATCAAGGATGTCCCACTTTTCTATCAGTGAATACCCGATTGTTCCCACGATAAGAAGACCAAACAACAGACTGAAGGCGATAATAATCTTGCGTTGATAGTTCATTGTCCTCCATTCAAACTTCATTCAAAGCAAACTTCATTCAAAGGACAGTGTATAAGTCCTGAGTATGTTATTCTTCAAGCATGAATTTGAAGGCTTCAAGATTTTGTACTTGTGGTGCAGCAAAGAGCAACTGTTCAAGTCGGTCTATATCTGTAATCTGTTGTAGTTCAGGTATTAGTTCGTTGACTTCTTCTGCAATGAATCTACTATTTAGAAACTTCAAGATGTTTTTAATAGTAGATTCTCTTGCACCTTGTTCCAGACCTTGTTCCAGACCTTGTTCAATGCCAATAGCGATGAATTCATCGCGTAGGAGTTGATAGTATTTTGATTCTTGCATACGTTCCTCCCGTATCATTCTCTTGAAAAGTAATGGATCATAGATAATGCCACCGAACAACGATAGCGCACAGAATAGGTCTCCTTGTGTCTGTTCATCAAAAGGGGTTGCAGCAACTGCGTTGATACATTCTTGCATCCACTCTTCAATGGAAACTCCCGTAGGACGTTTCATCAGCGGGGTAAAAGGGAGCAATCCTGGTGCCTGCATCTTCAATATCGATTGTCCATCAATGTCAATCAGTCGTATTACCTTATATCGTAAGGTGTATTCATATCCGTATGAACTATAGTGATAAAAACCCGTATCATTTCTTCCAGCATTCGGATGGAAATAGATGACATTGGAATAAACAGGTATCTGATGTTCTTTGATAAGGTATCCGTGATATGCCGCATTACGGGCCCACATCGGTTTATATGTGCTATCACGAAGTTGTAACTCAATATGTAAAATCGCTTCGCTTTCGTTGATACGAATCCGTTTTGTGCTGTCAGTAAGTTGTTCTACAACAAGTTGTTGTTCCGTGTCAATATTTTCTATTACTTCAACATCAAGATGAGTGCCGATTACAAACTGTGAAATGTCGGTAGCAAAATCTGTTAATATTGATTTTGCCATATTGTCGTAGTCTTTTGCCATATTGGAAATTATATATCATTGGGTTTGAAAATGTCAATGTTAAACCCAGCGTGTGTAGGATTAATCAGACTTATTAACTGTGTTTTCGTCTTAGGAATTTTCTGTTTCGGTTTGATTGACATCCTCGTTCTGTGCATCTTGAACAGGTGCGTCTTCTATTTCTTCAACTTCTGATACGCCCTTTTGAGCAGCAGCGGCGCGGATATATCCCATCCGCAGTTCATAAAGAGAATTTGTCAAGAAATTCGATTCAGGGGCAGTCAAGTTTCCTTTTGTTTTTTCTTCAAGCATCTCAATTGTATCAATCATTCGTTTTGCTAAGCCGAGATTGACAATAACGGCATCGGTTTCCGGGTCTTTAAATCCATGAAGGTAGAGATGTGCAGTCGTAATTAAGTCCGCAATAAAAGTCCTAAAATCAATAGGTGGGAGTTGAACTTCTTCCTGAGTTGTGTTTTCTTCCATCTAACTTCTCCTCATTAAACGCAATGATCCGATCAAGTATATATCGGAGGATTATGGATAATATTCTACTGAATGAATAGAATTATTCATCAAAGATAATTATTTGTGCAAGTAGACTTCCCGCTTGGTTGTTATTGTTGGGGTTTTCGTTCATAGCCAGGAAAATAACACCGTCTGCGGGGGCAGGATTATCGTAGCGTGACCCGACTGCAAAAACGGTACTCCCGATTCTTGCGATGAGTGCTCCGATATTGGTACCGGGTAGGAGATAACCATCACCAGCAGGTGTTTTAGGCACACCGTCTGCCCCACACCAACCCGTTCTATTTTTCAAATCAGGGGACCACGCGCCATCAGCATCAATCACAAGGCGCTGCCCTTTTTTTATGTTTACATAACTTTCTTGCCACACTGGACTCGGACGTGCTGTCCGAATAACCGTTAATGCCATAAACTTTTCCTTTCAGTCTGAGTATAGGGTGGTCGTAGAAAGCAGACCACCCATTACATTTATTCAGCGTTGCGTTCACGAATTGTGATATTTTCTATCTTATCATTTTTAACAATACTATCTAATACATCTAAACCTTTGGTAACTTTACCGAGAACAGTCCATCCTTCATTTACAATGGCATCCTTACAGATCAGGAATTCATCTCCATCAGCAACGCTTGATCCTTCTTCTGTTACCATTACTATTGAACCTTTTTCAAGAGGTAGGTCACTGTTTTCAATGGGAAACGATTCATCTGTAAAACTTGACCCTCCTTGGATTAAAAGAGGTTCAACCCTATGAAACTTCTCATTCCTATAGTAACCCATACTTGCAATCTTGATAAAGTTTCTTGATGCTTGTGGTGAGTCGTCTGCATAAAATTCAAACTCAATGTTACCCTTTGCTGTTTCAATGACAGCGATTGCATTTGCAGGTGCTATCATAGGTTTGGCTTCTGGTTCTGGCTCTGTTTTCTCAGGTTCTTGAACTGGTTTAATAACTGTTTGTTGGGTTTCAGATTGTTCTGTATTGGTTTCAGATACCTTTTTCTCCTGTTGCGAACACCCAAATAGAATGACAATAGATAAACAGGTAATAATTACGAGTGCGATCGGAAATTGGTTAATTCTCTTATGATTTAACATATTTCGACTTTGCCTCCAATCGTATTGTTTTCATGACATCGCCGATAACTAAAGTATCAACGACCTCCATTCCTTGTATAACACCACCGAATGTGGTATAACTACCGTCAAGGTGAGGTTGTGGGCTCAAACAGATGTAAAACTGACTACCCGATGAATTTGGTAAATTTGCACGTGCCATAGCAACGGTACCTCTCACATGTTTCCGTTGATTAGGATTCGTGTACTCATCAACAATGGTCCAACCCGGACCGCCCCCTCCATTGCCCTCTGGACAACCTCCCTGAACAACATTCAGTCCAGGTGTTTTCTCTATACGATGGAATGTTAATCCATCGTAAAACTTTAAGTCAATCAACTTTTTGAAGTTATCAACTGCTACAGGTGCAGATTCGGCGTAAAACTCAATTACAAATGTGCCTTTCTGAGTTTTTACGACTGCAACTTGCTCCTTTGACTTTTTGCCAAAAGGGAGAATGGCACAACCCGTTATTATTTGGAACACAGTAATTATTGTTATAAAAGTAACTAATCTCTTCATCATTGACCTTTGTTGTGAATTATCTTGATTTGATACGCGCCCAAGTTGTAGTTAATTTATCTTGAGGTAGAACATCTGCAGTCTGCGGGTTGTCCATATCTGCTTTGAGTTCGTCTTCGGTTAACGCATAGTTATACATTTTTATTTCGTCAAGCGCACCGTTAACAAAACGTTGTGTGCCACCACGTGAACCGATAAAAACCGGATCATTGTTCGGGGAGAGTTTGCCTTTACATTCAGATTCTTTGCTAATCTCACCATCAATATACAACTTGATTGTGGAGCCATCCCAGGTTCCTGCCATAAAGTGCCAGGTGTCATCTTGTATATTGCCACCTATATTTTCATCATTACAATTTTCTGGTAAATCAAAGAATTGAAGGATTGATCCATTTCTATAATAAGGTGCAAGTGTATATAAACCTGCTTTCCAAGTGGTTCCTTTTTCAACACCTGTTTGCTCATTACCCGCTGCACGGAGTTTTGCCCACATTTCAATTGTTATACCGTCAACAATATCAAGACTATCATCGTCAGGAATTTCTCCCCAAGATTTCCCATCAAGATCAATTGCTTTCCCAAACATCCCATCAACTAATTTAACATTTCCATTAAAAGTAACATCATTCCCGAAATCGGATATATCTTCTGCCACGTCCCCTTTTAACTCATCAAAAGTGAGGTGCAGGACAAGTTCGTCCGCAGCATTAACATTCGTTGATAGAAAAACCGCAACTACTAAGACCATCCCGACGATTTTAACCAACTTACTAAAGTCATTCACTAAGTATTTCATTTCAATCCTCTTTCTATATTTTATGCATTTACTATTAAAAATAATGTGATGTGATATCGTACAATTCAATATCCACCTTACGTAATTAAGAATACCAAAAGCGAGATAAAATGTCAAGGAATTTCTCTAGTGACCTACACCAATCATTATTTGACTTTTCTACATAGAGTTTGTATAATGATAATACACCATTTACATAGAACTTCGGAGCAGAACATGAGATGTTTTGGCACATTCGGTCCCGTCTATTCAGATATAAACTATGTTGTCTCCCGTAAAGATGAACTCGCAGATTACATCAATCGCGTGAAACAGGGACGGTATGTTGTGCTGTTTGCACCACGACAGACAGGAAAAACTACTTTCTTCCGTAACGCGCTTAATGCACTTGAAGCAGAAGGAAACGCATATCTACCTATCCATCTTAATTTTGAAGGATATGTAGATACGGATGCTGATAGATTTTATCCTTCTCTATGCCGAGAAATATGTAGACAAATTGAATATTCACTACAAAAACGTAAGGAGAATTCATCTGATGATTTGTTACATTTCATGGAAAATGCGCGGATTATAGATCCTGTTTCAATGCGTGAATTCTTTGAGAATCTAGGAGTTGTACTACAAAATAAGAGGTTTACCATTATAATAGACGAATTTGATGGAATTCCTCCCGATGCCATTCGTGGATTTCTACATACACTCCGACAAATATATCTTTCAAATACAAGTCTTAAGTGTCCATATAGCGTCGGTATTGTTGGGGTAAAAAACATCTCTCAACTTAACTATGATCGTTCCATTTCACCCTTTAACATTCAAGATGAGTTTAAGTTATCAAATTTTGCGCTTGCACAAGTAGAGGATCTCTATTCACAATACACAGAAGAAACTGGACAACCTTTCATCTCTGAGGTTATTGAAGCAGTCCACACTCAGACTGCAGGACAACCTTTTCTTGTCAACCGATTCGGACAAATTCTCACAGAAGAACTAAAAATTCCATCATCTGAGACGATTCAGATGCATCACTTCAATAAGGCATACAAGAAAATTCTCAAAGAACGGAACACGAATATCTCACATCTTATAACCAACATACGTAGAGACCCCCGTTTTGAGAAACTACTCATGCGTATCACATTCTATAAGGAACGAAGACATTTTATTCTTGACGATGAGATAATCAGCGAACTCGCAACCTATGGCATAATTGGAGAGGATGATGATGGGATGTGCCAGATTCTTAATCCGATCTATTTGCATCGGATCTTATTAACGTTTCAACCACTCATAAATGGACTCGAAGATCAATACTTTGCCGAAGATGGCGGGATGGATTTTACCGAGTATATTTCACCTCATGGAGAACTTCAGATGCGGACCCTGATTGACAACTTTAAGGATTTCATTGCACGCGCAGGCTACAGGATTCTGCAAGTGCCTGATACACCACAAGAATTTGTTGGACAATACTTGTTGTTTACCTATCTTGATGAATTTGTGAATATTGTTCGAGCAATGATGTATCTTGAGGTGCCAGTGGGTAGAGGTAGGGTGGATCTTATCGTTAGGTATAACGAACATAAATATATAATTGAAACCAAGGTTTGGAGAACTGAAAAAACATATCAAGCAGGTAAACAGCAACTCGCAGCATATTTAGAACTGGAAGGTGCAACAGAGGGATTTTACATCGTGTTTGATTATCGTGAGAATGCTATTTCAAAGTCCGAAACAGATACGTATGACGGGTGTACCATACAGAGCTATGTTATTCCTGTCCTGCAACATCGACCTTCACAAGTGGTGTAATAATTTTCAAAGGAATATACTGATACAACTATGAAACAGATAATACAAGATAAGACTTTCACGAACTCAATCGGAATGCAGTTCGTAAGAATAGAATCCGGAACGTATATGATGGGTTCTGCGGATGCGAACCTTTCAGATGAACTAACCTTAGGTAAAGAATACTTGAAAGATGGGGATTGGGATGAACAACCTGTACATCAGGTGACGCTCAGCACTCCCTTTCACATCGGAATCCACCAGGTAACGAATGCGCAGTATGAGGAATTCGATCCTTCACATCACGAACAACGTGGAAAAATCGGTTTCTCAAAAGACGATGATGAGGCAGTTGTTTTTGTGGATTGGCACGATGCGACACGCTTTTGCCAATGGCTCTCAGAAAAGGAGGGACTCCCGTACCGTTTGCCAACTGAAGCGGAATGGGAATATGCATGCCGTGCTGGAACCACAACCCATTACCATATAGGTGATACTTTACCTGATGAATTTCATAAAAATGTTTGTGAGAGTTGGTATCCGGATGAAGGACGGGGTCGTGGGACTGAGGAAATTGTACCGTTATACGTCGGCAAAACAACACCGAATGCATGGGGTATCTACGACATGCACGGCAACGTTGAAGAGTGGTGCCAAGACTGGTATGGTCCCTATGATGCACTTCCACAGACCGATCCGAGTGGACGAGAATCGGGGTTGTATCGAGTGACACGCGGTGGTAGCCACTCAACTTTACTATGTTATCTGCGTTCTGCAAACCGCATAGGTGCATTGCCTGAAGATAAACATTGGTATATCGGGTTCCGAGTTGTTTGTGGGGAGATGTCTGAAAAACCCAACCTATTACCATCACCAAGGGTAGCGTTATGGGGACGTGATGTCAAGCAGGAGAGGGTAGATGTTCCGGCCCCAGAAAAGCCGCATTTTGCAGATCCGATTCCGTTTGTCCGTATTCCTGAAGGTTCAGACGGTCCGCTATTTTCAAAGCATAACCATGTTCCTGCGATAGTAGAATGTCCGAATGGAGATATGTTTACAGCGTGGTATTCGTGTGTGACAGAACGGGGAAGGGAATTGACAGTCGCTGCAAGCCGTTTGCGTTTAGGTGAATCGGAATGGGAAATTGCGGAACCATTCTGGGGACCACCTGATAGAAACAACCATGCAACATCGCTCTGGTGCAATGAAGATGGGAGGATTTACCATTTCAACGGACTATCAGCAGCTGCGACGTGGGGTCCTTTAGCATTAGTATTACGACATTCCGATGATAACGGTGCAACCTGGTCAAAACCACACCTGATTTCACCTGAGCATAGACTACGACACATGCCTATCGCATCGGTTTTCCGAAGACATGACGGTTCAATCCTCTTTGCTTGTGATGCTGTGAGTGGTGGAAACGGCGGCACAGTCGTTTGGATAAGTGAGGATGACGGAGAGACGTGGTATGAGCCTGGTGCCGGACAACCTATCCCTGAATTTGCTGCGGGTAATAGTGGTGGATGGATTGCTGGTATTCACGGGGCTGTCGTGGAGTTGTCTGATGGTCGGTTAATGGGGTTTGGTCGTGGTGATACGATTGATGGACGCATGCCGAAAAGTATATCTGAAGATGGTGGAAGAACATGGCATTATAGTGCAAGTTCGTTTCCACCTGTTTCTGGTGGGCAACGGTGTGTATTTTTACGACTTCAGGAAGGACCGATTTTTCTCGCATCCTTCACTGGAAGTCGTAAAACCCCCGAAACAATGCTTGTCGTTGACGAATCGGGTAAAGAACGCCATGTAACTGGACTATTTGGTGCACTCTCTTATGATGATGGAGAAACTTGGACAAATATTAGACTGATTTCAGATGATGGTCCTGATAGAGAAATCGAAACAATGGATGGTCGACCTTTTGTTATGGGATTGAACAGTGCTGAACCAGGTGGGTATCTTGCTGTTACCCAAGGAAGAAACGGCATCATTCATCTCATTAGCAGTAAACAGCACTATCGGTTTAACTATGCTTGGTTGAAGGAACAACCGCCATCGGAAGTGAGGAAATAATATGAAACTACCATTTTTACACCAAGAAGTTGAGGTTAGTACAGATCTAAGAGAGAGTAATGATATATTAGACGATCCAGATGAGCTTCAAGAACGTATGGCAGAAGATGGATATTTGTTGATTCGCGGGTTGCATGATAAGGAAACAGTATTAGCTGCGCGACACCAGATTCTTGAAAAATTAGCAGAAAAAGACATGATTGCCCCCGATACATCTTTGATGGATGGTATCTTCAATCCAGATTATCCTGAACCTACGTCCACAGGTTCAATGGGGAATATAGAGTTGACACAACTACCCGAATTTAAAGCCGTTGTTGAAGGTGCACCGATAATGAACTTTTTCAAGCATTTTCTCGGTGGTGAAGCGCGGACTTATGACTTCAAATGGCTACGTACTGCAGGTCCAGGTTCTGGTTCACCGATTCATTATGATATTGTCTTTATGGGACGAGGCACGCAAAAACTATATTCCTGCTGGACTCCTTTCGGAGATGTCTCACTAGATATGGGACCTATCGTTTTCTGCATCGGTTCAAATAGATTTGATAAAGTGCGACAGACTTATGGACAGTCGGATGTGGATCGTGATCTGATACAAGGACATTTTAGTGATAAACCGATTGAGGTGGTAGAAAAATTTGGCGGTAACTGGGCAACAACTACGTTTTCTGCAGGTGATGTCATCATATTCAGTATGTTTATGATGCATGCCTCCCTTGTCAACTCCTCTAACAAAATTCGTATCACTGCAGATACGCGCTATCAACTCGCATCAGAAGCGATTGATGAGCGATGGATCGGCGAAAAACCGAAGGGACATTATGCTTGGAAGCAG
Organism: Candidatus Poribacteria bacterium; assembly: GCA_958295945.1. Classification (GTDB taxonomy): domain Bacteria; phylum Poribacteria; class WGA-4E; order WGA-4E; family WGA-3G; genus MSPOR6. The sequence continues at coordinate 5,253,482 of OY282386.1, read as the reverse complement.
AAGGATGCGGAAATTGAGTCGTTGGAAGAGTCAAGACGAAGGTGGGGAGTCTAAACGATCATGGACAATGAAATGATAGACAACAATTCAGCAGCACCTAAAAGTCGAAACGCACGTTTCGTACCGTTTTTTCTCATTATAGTGATTGCAATTGCGATTGGTTTTACTATCAGGCACTTCATAGGTTCAAAAGAAATACTTCCGGAACCAAGTAGTGAGTTGGAAGTATATTTCAGCGAAGTCAACGGTGCTGTCAGTGGACCTAACTTAGAGGAGCGACTTGTCAACAAACTTACTTCTGCAACTTCGGTTGTGGATGCTGCACTCTATGATTTGGACTCTAAGTCAATAGCAACAGCATTAATCAATGCACACAACAGAGAAGTGAAAGTTAGGGTATTCACAGAAAATAGTCATGGGGAAGAGGAAGAAATACAAAGGTTACTTAGAGAGGGTATCCCTGTTCATGATGATGGTGACAATGATGGTTATATGCACCACAAATTTGTCATTATTGACGAAAGATATGTCTGGACAGGTTCATATAACACGACCTACAACGGTGCATTTAAAAATGATAATAACGTAGTTTGGATTGATTCTGTGCCACTTGCAGAAAACTTCACAAAGGAATTTCAGGTAATCTATTCATCACGCGGGGAAGAGAAACTCCCTCAAAATAGTATTCCTCACCCACAAGTAACCCTGAGTGATGGCACACAGATATTTACATATTTCTCTCCAGGATCTCAGACGATCCCGCCTCTATTGCATGAAATAAATTCTGCCCAAGAATCCATCAATTTCATGGTGTTTTCATTTACACACGATAAAATCGGGTTGGCGATGCGTGATCAACATGAGAACGGCATTAAAGTAGGTGGTGTGTTTGATGAGAATCAGATTTCAAGATATTCTGAATATCATCTCATGCAAGAGTCAGGAATGGATGTAAAAATAGATGAAACATCGGGGACGATGCATCACAAGGTGATAATTATTGATGAGGAGACGGTCATCACCGGTTCCTATAATTTCTCAAGAAATGCTGAGATACGGAACAGTGAAAACTTGCTGATAATAAAGAATAATAAGGATATTGCTCAAGCATATATTGATGAATATAACAAGTTATGGTAAATTATTGAATTAATTCTCCACATTGCTGAGGTGAGGTTAGGAAACCTCACCTACCGTAGAAAGAAAGTGTAGATATAATTTCATACTTCACCATAATACGCCCAAATATGAAAAAGGCAGATATCCAAATAGGGTCCCTGCTTGTAAAGGTGTTGATGTTAGGTGGTGAATCAGCTTGTTAGATATACAATTAGATGTTTCACTTCGCTAACTTTTGCTTTAAATATCCCCAGCGAGTCGTCGCTTTATCCAATGGAGATACAGCCAGCGGCCCTTCAATCCAATGCGGAAAGTAAGCATGTCCCAGTGGAAAATCGGTGAGCTTCGTCATCCGACGACTATCCCGATCATACCGATAGATATTCTGGGCACCCCCCGCTTCTTCGTATGAAAGCAGTACGGTGTTATCATCCCCCATCCACGTCAAACCGGCCACTTGCCCATATTTCCCCTCCGTTATGGGGAGATTGTAGGCATCGCGCGCGTTCGTGGACATCTTATGAAAAATAAGGCGGAACGCTAAAGGCTCCGGAATTGTCTCACTATACATGATGTATCTACCGGAGGGGGACCAACACGCATAACCACGAAAAGTATGGAAGGCAGGGGCAGCGACGATCTGTTCTTTTCTGCTACCATCGGCATTCATGACCCAGATAGCCTCTCCATTGTGATAAACAATCCGGCTACCGTCAGGAGACCAATCCGGATGTTGGGTCCATCCGTCTTCTATTTCGTTATTTGTTAGTGCCGTGAGTTTGTCACGTGCTAAGTCGTAGACGTAAATATCTAACTCTCCTGTCCGGCTACTGTCAAAGGCGATGTACCTACCGTCTGGAGAGGGGACGGGGCCTGTATCTTTTCGATGTTTGTCCACCATAAAGCTGTGTTCATTGCGCCCTGTTTCATCTATGATGAAGAACTCTCTATGCACTGTTTCCCCTGTGTTCCATCTGCCTTTCCCCCAGTCTCTTTCGAACGCGATTCGTTTGCCATCAGGAAACCATCGCGCCGCAGTATCATAACGATGGGAGGGCGTAATTCTGCGTAAGTTGCTGCCATCATCCTCCATCGCATAGATATGATAGAGCGTATCTCCAGCGTGTTTTATTTTCGCAGTAAACACTATTTTGGCAGTGACATTCAACGGACAAAGCAAGAAAATAGCAAAACTGCCGAACATAAGGCATAAGATTAGACTACGTTTCATTCTCATGGCATATCTCCTTCGGTGTAGAGTCTCTGCGGGGTTTTGATGATAGAGCCCCGCAGACAATAGAATAGCAGAAAGTTATTCATCACGAGGAATAAAGAGTTCCTCGGTGTCAGAGACGGGGAGTTCATCTAGTACCCTGGCTACCAAACCAAAAACTCTCTAAATTAATAGTGAGAAGGGGCCCCATTTTAAGGTTTTTGTTTTGGTAGTTATACCATTTCTAAATAATAATATCTCATTGGTCCTTGGAAGAACCCCCTAAATCCCCCTTATCAGTGGGACTTTAAGAAATCCTTTATGACAGTTTCTTAAATAGAAATGGTATTAGTTGTATTATACACACAGTTTATTTTTTTGTGTAACACTTTTTATTGTGATTATTTATATTGTGTTGGTATGAGTCGGTAGGGTATTGGGTATATTTTCAAAGACGCGTCGGATGATTTCGGTTGTTATTATTTCTCGTTTATAGAGATGGACTGAAAGTTAATCCCGAGGCGGCCGGTGCAGTTTCCGAACCGCACCGGATTCTAAAAGGAAGGGGCAAAAGTGTCAACTTATCTTTATAATTCACTATAAAATAGGATACACTAATGCTACCGTTCACCAAGTTTAATGGTATAGTTCTGTTCGTTCCCGTTTCTATTGATTCTAAGTTTGATTTCAGTATTGGGTCGTTTGGTGCCAACGCACCTTAACAGTTGGGTATAGGTTGTTATGGGTTCATCCTCGAATTTAAGTATAACGTCTCTCGGTAAAATTCCACTCTTATGCGCGGGGCTGTTCTCATTCACCCGTGTAACAAACACACCGAAATCCTTTGTTTCAATTGTAACGCCAAGCCAACCGCGACGCACCTTACCATGTTCTATTATTTCTGTAGCAACAGATTTTACTGTTTCTATCGGAACGGCAAAAGCAATTCCTGGTCTATTGAATGCTGGAAAAGGAAATTGAGACATAAAAGGATCTGGCAAATGAGGTTCGGAAAGGACAGCCAGAAGCATGCCGACAATCTCCCCTGAAGTATTTATTACGGCACCTCCACTATTCCCCGGAGAAATAGGTGTATTGATCTTAATCAGTTCATCACAGGGTCGATCAGGCAATATTTCCATGCCGCTAACGATGCCAAATGAGATGATAGGATGACTACCGCGAGAATTCGCTAAGGTGAGGACCCAGGAACCGGTATCTATCTGTTTTGTATTCCCTTGTTTTACTTGAAAAGGCATTTTATTTTCTGTCTTAAGCACAACAATATCGGTCAGGTCATCCATTCCGATAAATTTAGCAGGGACACGTTTTTTGTTATTCAAAACTACCTCAACTGCGTTGGGGAGGAAATCAAAAGTTGTGGTTACAATGTGTCCATTCTTATCAAGAATAATACCAGAACTGATGCTTTGCTGTGAGACATTCATTTTGCGTATGTTGTTTGGAAATTGTGTTGTAGTGTGATGTGTTGCTATTACTTTGACGACTGCTGGACGGGATGTGATTACAACTTTCTTAAAATCTTTTTCCAATTGCTGCAATACACTTTCTTTCGCAAAACTCGGTGTCAATACAAAAAAATGAAACAGAATGAACACTATTCCAAACACTTTGCAAAGATATATTATGTCCATATTTTGTTGAGATTTCTTGATAACCATCTATTTATCCTCTTACAGTATAGAATTGTCTTATTGATGTCCATTCGGAGTATTATAACCCACCAGCGGTTGATGTAGTAGTATAACTCACACGTTTTAAAACATAGTTCCGCTGCATCGGTTGTGATGAAGTGGTAAATGCAGAATCAATTCCTCCGAAACTACGCGGCAGGAAGCGATCATCAATTTCTGAAGGAATTTGCGTTTGCGAATTAGCACCTGGCGCACTAATGAATTCACCATTTACATCAGATTGAGGACTCTCATTGAATACATCATCATAGTATAGGAATGAAATGGAAGATACTAATATCAGGATAACTGCAAAACCGTAACCCCATTTTGGTATGACAAAAACGTGTCGCAACCGTTGCCAAAAGGAGAGCGTCTCGCGTTCTTCTTCAGAGAGACGTTGTTGTAATTTTGACGAAAATGAGGGTGAAGGTTCTATCTGCGGCAATTGTTGTGACGCTTGGACAGATTCGCGGAATAACGTATACTCTTGTTTACATCCTTGACATTCATCTATGTGTGACTCAAAACGTTGTAACGTTTGGTAGTCAAGCGAATCTTCATAATGTGCAGAAAAGTGTTCCTCAACTTGTAAGCAGTTCATATTAACTCCATATATGATTTAAGTTTGTCCTTTAACATAAGTCGTGCTCTATTGATACGCGATTTAGTAGTGCCGCTGCGCAGTTCAAGTATATTGCCGATTTCATCATAACTCAGTCCTTGTATGTCCCGCAGAACCAAGGGAAGTCTATACTGTTCTGGCAATTCTGCGATCGCTTTCTGGATTATGCTACGAAGTTCTTTGCGTTCCAGTGCGACTTCTGGTTGGAAGGCAGAGTCGGCAGGTGCACTTGCAATAAGATCAATTTCTTCATTATTTCCATCCACAGAATTGTCGTTGGAGACGATATTGTCAATCTGATACCTTTCTCTACGGCCTCGGTTTCGAATTTCATTCTTGCAAAGATTTTTTGCAATGAAATACATCCAAGTTTTAAACTGAGCACGTCCCGGTTTGTATCGATTGGCAGCTTTAAACATTCGAATGAAAGTCTCCTGTGCCAAGTCTTCAGCATTATCTTTATCCCCGGTGAACCTTGCAATGAAATTGATCAACGGTTTTTGATGCCGACGCACTAATAAATTAAAGGCATCCTCATCGCCTTTTTGGAAACGTTGCATTAATTCATCGTCTAATTCTGGCATTCGGCACCTCCGGAGATGCTTACAATCTAATATACACCGAATTGCGAATTCAGTTTCAATTTTTTCTCTTAAATTTTAAGTCAAAATATGATTCAAACTTGATTACTTGACCCTAACATGAAATTCGTGTAAGATTGTCTCATCATTGTACGCTATCATATATCGTTGATAAGGAGATTTTACAATCAAATACCACTAAGCATCTTAAAAATGTTACCATACTGATTTATTGGTGTCAAATCCAAATGGAAGGGACGCTATTGTATAAGGAGGACTATATGTTTGAACAAGTTTTACAAAAGGTTGAGGAACAGTGTAGAGAAGAAAGGATTCCGATGTTGGGTCCAGAAAAAGCAAAATTTATTGCAGGATGGGTGGAGAAAGCTAAACCTTCTCTCATCGTTGAATGTGGCACTGCAATAGGATATTCTGGTCTCTGGATGTTACGCGTATTGAAAGAAATAGGTTCTGGACGTTTGATAACAATTGAAATAGATACGAACCGCGCAAAACAAGCACAAGCGAATTTTGAAAGTGCTGGCGTAGCGGACCTCGTTGATTCTCGTACCGGTGATGCACAGGAGGCACTAAAAGATATTAAAGAACCTGTAGATTTTCTGCTCCTTGATAATAACTTTGATAACTACTTTCCATGTTTTGAAGCAATTGAACCACAATTGACCGATCCAGCAACTGTATTAGCAGATAATGTTGGTATCGGAGCAGATGCTATGACAGATTATCTTAAACATGTCCGCACAAACTTTGATTCTGAGACACATTGGTTTGATATTGACCTGCCGTGGGTTAAAAAGGATGCTATTGAGGTAAGTATCTATCGTAGATAGGGAGGTACTATGACACATAATTTTCTAAGTGTTGCGAGGTTACCTGCACCAGATGACAACGTAGCAATTGCAACCCAGAAATTAGATGTCGGAACACAGATTCAGTATGATGAGCAGTTTTCATTATCACATTCCGTGTTGGAAGGACATCGATTCGCCGTCAAATTAATAGCAGAAGGTGAGCCGTTATTATCCTGGGGATTGCCTTTCGGATATGCTTCACGCGCAATTGCCCCTGGCGATTATGTATGCAATCAGAAGATGATAGATTCGTTGTCAATCAGAAATCTGGATTTTGAGCTGCCGAACACGCCGAACTTCATTGACACGATAAAACCCTTTAACCTTGATGAAAAAGCATTGAGACCGGGTAGACAAGTTGAACGCCATTCAGAAGATCGTTCATTTCTTGGTTATAGACGTTCATCTCGTCGTGGTGTTGGCACACGGAACTATATTGTCGTAATGGGGACAACAGCACGCACATCTGGTTTTGCGAGAAAACTCGCTGACCAGTGTTCATCAAGTGCAGATAAATATGCGAACATAGATGGTATTGTTTCGGTGACACACACAGAAGGGGGAGAAGATAAAACACCAAATAACATTGACTTGTTGCTACGGACACTGGCAGGTTTCACAGTGCATCCAAATATCGGGGCAATCATACTTGTTGACTACGGTACTGAAGCTGTCAATAACGACACGCTTAAAGAATATATGGTGCGCGAGGAGTACGATTTAAACGATGTCGTTCACCATTTCTTTCGCTTACAAGGTAGTTTCGATTCTAACATAGCAAGAGGAACTGAAATTATCAACGGATGGTTAGATACTGTAAATGGATTCTCACGGACAGAAGAGTCCTTGGAAAATCTCAAAATAGCATTACAATGTGGTGGTTCAGATGCATTTTCAGGTGTATCAGGCAATCCATTGGCAGCTTATGTTGCGAAAGAGGTAATCCGTTACGGTGGATGTGCCAATCTTGCAGAAACAGATGAACTTATTGGCGCAGAAGCATATCTACTTCAGAACGTACGCGATTTACCGACAGCACGGAAGTTTCTCAATACTGTTGAACGCTTTAAAGAACGGGTTGGATGGCACGGACATTCCGCAGAAGGAAACCCATCCGGAGGTAACAATTTCAGAGGACTTTATAACATTGCCATTAAATCAATCGGTGCTGCGATGAAACGAGACCCTGATGTCTGCCTTGAGTATATTATTGATTACAGCGAATTGATGGACAAATCAGGTTACTATTTCATGGACAGTCCAGGCAACGATTTGGAGAGCATTGCTGGACAGGTAGCATCCGGTTCCAACATAATATTCTTTGTTACTGGCAACGGTTCCATTACTAATTTCCCTTTTGTACCAACAATAAAAATTGTAACTACGACTACGCGGTATGAGATGCTTGAGAAGGATATGGATGTCAACGCGGGGGCATTCCTTGATGGCACACCGATGGAACGCCTCGGTGAACAGATGCTTAATCAGACGGTAAGTGTCGCATCGGGAGAGTTGTCGGTAGGTGAAAAAGCAGGACATTCACAAGTTTCACTCTGGCGTGATTGGAAACAGACTGCACCGACTGATCTGACACCTTATCTTGAGGCATCCGAGATGAAATCAGGTGAACCGATACCGATCTTCTCAACAGATGTATCTACTGATGACTACACATTCCGTGCTTTTCAAACAAAAGATGGATACCGCAGCGATCAACTCGGTCTCATCTTGCCAACCAGCCTCTGTTCAGGTCAGATTGCACAGATGATTGCGCACAGATGCAATGAAGAAGGTATCGGCAGTGATCACGGGATATCGCGATTTGTAGCACTTGCACATACAGAAGGATGTGGTGTTTCAAGTGGACGCACTGAGGAGATTCACACTCGCACCATGATTGGTCATCTCACACATCCTACGGTTGCACTCGGTTTGCTATTGGAACACGGCTGTGAAAAGACACATAACGACCATGTTCGGCATGAGATTCAAAAACTGGGAATATCTCCTGAAGGTTATGGATGGGCAAGTGTGCAAATGGACGGAGGTATTGATGCAGTAATTGAGAAGGTGCATAATTGGTTCGTAGATGAACTTTCTGATAAACCTTCTATACCAATTGTTGATGCTGGATTAGAACACCTTTGTATAGCAGTAACATCTGTCGGTGAAGTGACTGCATCTGTTTCACAATCAATGATGCAACTGACCGAAGTAATCATCAATGCGGGTGGAACAGTCGTTGTGCCTGCTAACGCGACATTCTTGACAGAATTCTTGTCTTCATCCCCATCGTTAGCTTATGGACAGAAGGTGGAAATGAAAGGTTTTCACATCATGGAGACACCCACAGATCAACCTACGGAAACTCTCACAGGTTTAGGAGCAACGGGTGTTGAACTTGCGTTAGCACATATCGTTGGAGCACCCTTACAATCACATGTGATGGTCCCCCTAATTCAAGTTACGACCGATTCGACAACACAAAATCGGTATGGAGAAGATGTGGATTTGACTTCTGTTGATGTTGATGAGTTATTATTGTTGGTTATAGCGGTGGCTTCGCGGAACTATACCCCAAAGTTACACGGTAAAGGGAATACAGATTTTCAGTTGACGCGTGGGTTGTTAGGGGTTTCTATGTGAAGAATAGGATTACTTACATGTCTACTTTCAAATTTGGAATTTTCTTTTGAAGCCGATAGACTGGCGTCTTGTCTTGAATAGGATTACCCTTAATTCCTAAATCCTTCAAACTTGTCATTTTCTCAACTATGCTAATATCTTGAACTTGGTTGAATGATACCAATAAACTGCGAAGTTGCGGTATAAATTTGATCGGTGAAATATCACGTATCCGATTAGATACAAGCCATAAATCGGTGAGATGCGTCAAATGTTCAAGCGGCGTGATGTCGCTAATTTGGTTAGAAACAAGCCGTAAAACCCTCAGTTGAGTTAATTTTTTAAAAGGGGCAATATCACTGATTCTACTGTATGAAAGTGATAGGACTTTGAGTTGTGTTAACTCAGCAAGTGGTGATATATCGCTTATTTGACCATTTGAGATTGAGAGTTCTATCAGTTGTGTTAAACCTTGCAGCGGTGTCAAGTCTGCAATTTGGTTCATTCTGAGATTGAGTTCTTTGAGTTGGACTAATTCTGTCAATGGGGTGATGTCTGTAATCTGATTCCTGTCCAGTTGTAAACTCAATAAATTTCTTGCCTGTTCAATACCTTTTAATTTTGTTATACCAGCATTTGATGCTGTCAGAGATGTTAACGTATCCAGATCCTTTTGCAGGATCGGTTCACTTGGTTCTAAACCGAGGGAATCTCTTATTGCTGTAACTAAATTTGGATCAGGGATCTCTATCGGTTGTGGTGAACAACTGAGGAAGAGGATGAGGATTGGAAGTAATAGACAGAAATGTTTCATGTGAGGAATTTTCTTTTTTTGATTACGGGATACTATCGGTATAACTTTTTGTGTAAAATTAGGAAATCACGCCAACGGTTCTCATTTTCGTTCACGTCTCACCTCTGCAAGTGCTTCCTCAAAATCGCGCATCACATCCTCTTCTGAGGTGTCAGCAAATGCCTCGTGGAAACGTGCTATAGTACTATCCCATTCCTTCTGAAACTGTTTACGATCCCTTTCAACTCGATCTCGAAAATCTGAAACTAAACCTTGCCACGTTGTATCCGCTGCAGATTCACTATCTTGAATGTCTGTTCCGAAATATACCTTGTCAGTGAAATCGATCTCTTCAACGACATTTTTAATCTGTTCAATAAACTTTTGATTCTCTGACTTGGTATTGTTAACGTCAGTAACGAACACAATAAAATCGTCTTGCTTGAGGTAGTGTTGGATTGCCTTCTTTAGACTTTTATTTATAGGAGCACCCTTTCTATGGCACTTACGAAATGCACTTCTTCCTGCTGATCGGATTGCCAAATGTCCAAGCTGCCGTGGTCTCAAAAACTCATCCTCCAAAAAACCGACTGCATTGGTGTCACTGTCCGATTCTATATTCCATACCCTAATGCTTATCATACAGGTTCCTCCATTTCTGCACTTATCACTTCCATAAATAAACTCAATGCTCGCAAGAAGTTTGACTTCCCGCTTGCATTGGGACCAACGAGAACTGTAAGCGGTTTGAACGGAAGTGTGACATTCCGCAAACTTAGAAAGTTTTTGATATGTACTTTTTCTAAAAACGCTTTACGTTCGGACATGTATATTACCTCCAATTGCCATTTTTAATTATACACCGTTCCGTTTTGTGTGTCAATCACAATGAATTCTGATTTCAACCATAGTTAAACCCTCCAAACATCAACACTGTTTGCTTTCAAGATCTAATCTCCTTCTTTTGTTGATATAGTAATCTTAGACTTATTTGTAAGTATTTTCAAATTATGGAAGAAAATCAGTCCCGTTGACAACAAAAAAGTAAAAACAGATCTGATCTGTGTATATCTATACATACTCTAAAGGAGATAAGTCAATGGTAAGAGATATTAGGTTCTTGGTGATATTTACAGTAATGCTTTGCTTGTGTGTTGTTGTCGCTTGTGTAGAGACTGAAAGAACACTACCGATTAAATATGATGGACCACAACCACAAACACCCAAAGCTATTCTTGAAGCATTTGATCCAAATTTGATAAAGTGGAAAACAGATATCGACAATCCTATTGAATGGTTTCAGATGCTCATTGATAAAGGTTTTATTATTGAAGATTCACATGATTTTCAAGCGTATTTGGCAATTCGTAAATCTTTGGATGAAAGAACATCTCAGCACGGGATATGGCGATTATATAATGAAGAGTACAATGATTGGGAAACTTTCAAAGATGCTTTCATTAAAAGAAAAATTTGGGAACACAAACAATTCAAAGCTGCTCAACAGAAAAACTCTAACGTTTGGTGGGTTGACTTTTTAGGTGCAGATGGAAAAACTGTCATACCAATTACGAATTCAAGTAGATATGTTAAAGTCAAAATTACCAAGCACAAGAATATGGATGTAGGCGTTGGCATGACAGGTGGAGGTGTATCAAAACTCTCTGAACAACAGAAATTTGATCTTGTATTTAAAGGAAAACATCCGAGGAATTGGGGTGGATGGAAATGGGGTTGGGGTTGGAAGATTTTATATCTTGATGAAGAAAATAACATCCTACCTGAAAAACCTGAACCTATCAACCGTGAAGATTTGGGATTACCTCCTGATGTGCCATGGCCCCCAAAAAACCAAGAACACTTAGACATGATAATTAATGAAGTTAAACAACGTGATATGTTGGAAGAAGATCGATAAGTGCGTGTGTATAAAGTTTTTGGCAAAATATCACATCAACCATTGTAGTGCGGGGTCTCCGTGCCCCACCCACTTTGGATCTACTAACAACGGCGGGGTACAGAGACCCCGCACTACAATGGATGGTACATTTGACACAGAGATGTAAACTTCTGTTTTCTTTAGTCCCGTAGGGACGGAATGTTTATAGAAACCGAGTAGCCTTCAGTTCTTTAGTCCCGTCCGGACGATATGTTTATAGCTAAACGTCTATAGACCCTCTTTAGTCCTGTCCGGACGATATGTTTGTACTAACCACACCGTCCAAACATATCGTCCGGACGGGACTAAAGAAACTGTGTTCAGACGCGATCTATAAACATATCGTTCGGACGGAACTAAAATATAGGACAATCCTAATAACAATGCGGATTGAGAGAGATTGATAATAATGTGGAGATCTTCTTAAGTTGACACCCGGGGAATGCCATAAGCACATTGGTCCCGTTGATTTATGGGTTTCGCAAACTAAACCCGGTCTACAGTTTAATCGGACTTCTTGCGCGTAGCAGTGAAATCGCCAGCAGTCAATGTGTAGAAATACACGTCACTTGGCATGGGTTCTCCAGCTCAATTTTCAAGGTTCAAGAGGACCTGTGTAAACGCATCTACATCTAATGCTTGGGTAGCGACTCGGTGTAAATGGTCCAGGCGTTGCAGATCGTCAATTGCCCTGAGAAAAGGTTTTAGTTTCTCTGCGACATCGGTCTGAAACCTGACCTCTAACACTGTGAGGATTGCTTCAACAGCGTGTTCTTTTTTACCTTGTTCAATTCCTTGTTCAATTCCTTGTTCAATTCCTTGCTGTATGCCGCGTTGCATCACTCTTTCGTAAACAGGTGATTCTCTCATGAGTGCCTCCAATATACCATCCTGAAAAAGTTCAGGTGGATGAATTAAACCCCCAAATACAGAGAGGGCATATAATAACGTACTGCGGGTGCGGCTGTCTACGGGTGCTGTCTTCGTCGTTTCTATACACCGCTCAACCCATGCTTCTGGTGCGGTTCCTGTAGGGGGTCTCATCAAAGGTGTAAATGGCAACAAACCAACAGTACCCGGATCCAAATATGACTCGCCTTCTAACTCGTAGCCCCTAATCACATTATACGTAAACCGCAATCCTCCGATGACTTCGTCTCCATAGGTATAAAATGTCCAGGGTCGTTTTGTCCTGCAGGTGGTCGGAGGTAGAAGACCGTGGAATAGACGTTCATCTCATGTTGGTGGACGAGAAAGCTCACATACGCCAGCATTCGTAACGACATCGGTTTATCCCGACTCTCCTCGGTTTGTGCCTCTATATGCAGGATTGCATCTTCACCTCTATCAGGCAGCGAGACCCGAAACGTCAGATCACTGTGATGTAACTTCACCGTGGGTTGCTCGGTGTTCAGAGAGTCTCTCACTCTCACCTGCTCCGTATCCAGAGCCAAGGCTGCGAGTTGGTCGGGCGAATATTCTCCTAAATGTTTGAATAGTTCATCATAATGTGCCATGATGAGTATTATACACTCCGGTAAGAAAAATATCAAGAAAATGCTTTGCGAAGACTCGGATGACGTTGTCTGAGTCGCCAGAAAACAGAAAACCCGTGTCCTCCGCGATTCAGACATCGTACATACCAATATAATTATATCTCACATTTACGAAGCAGTCTATTTCCGTATCAACATTTTTCGCGTGGCGGTGAAATCGCCTGCAGTCAATGTGTAGAAATAGACACCGCTTGCTACAGATTCACCCACAGCGTTTTTGCCATCCCAATACGCAGCGCGGGTACGACTCTGATACAGACCCACAGCTTGATGACCGAGTGCTAACTGACGGACGACTTGTCCATCTATACCGTAAATCGTCAGCGTCACCTCTGCGGGAGCTGCCAACTGATACGGTATCCAGGTCTCTGGATTGAACGGATTTGGATAGTTAGCAAGCAATGCCGTTTGTTTCGGTACCGTCTCTATCTCTCTCAACGTTTTTAGCAGATTTTCAAGCACAGCGATCCCTTTTTGAAAAGTTGCGTCTGTGAGGTTAAGTTGCTTCGCAGCGTCAATGTATCGCTGTAGGCTTTGGGCAGTGGAGACAGCTGCAGGTGCGCCCACCGCTTCTTGTGCTGCTAACGCTTCTAACACTGCAAGGATGTCTTCACGATTGACTTCACCGTCGCCGTTGATATCCACTGCGGGAGGTGCATTGGCATTGCCAAAGTTGGCAGCTACAATCACTAAATCTAACACGTTGACTTCACCATCACCGTTGACATCTGCTGAGAGTGCAGCGGAAAACTCAGCGTAGACGGTATAATCGCCAGTCGCTGTCTCATAACTTTGGACTCTGACGTAATACGTCCCCGGTTCTACATCGTGTATGATATTGAAATTAGTGCCGGTTCCGCCATCGTCATTCTCTGCGATGATCACACCCTCACTATTTTGCAGCGTGCCCACGGTATCAAGATTACCGACTGTCCAGACTGACAACTGCCCTGTCTCCGTGACCTCTATACTGAAGTAATCCACATCATCGCCGGGGTCTATCTCATCAGTGAGGGGCGTATCTAAAGTGAGGGGAGTTGCAGTCTCCAGCGTCCCGTCTGAATCTGGATCGGGTGTGGGCGGTTCTTCGGGTTCAGCGGTGAGTGTCCACAGAAGTATCGTGCCATCCTGACTCCCGCTTGCGAGCGTCTGTCCATCCGGACTAAACGCTACACTATTGACCCCGCCGGTGTGTCCTGTGCGGGTGCGGCGGAGCGTGTCCCCTGTGACAACATCCCACAAACGCACCGTCCTGTCCAAACTGCCACTTGCGAGTGTGGTGCCATCCAGACTGAACGCTACACTAAGGACCCTGTCGGTGTGTCCTGTGAGGGTGCGGAGCATGTCCCCTGTGCTTGCGTTCCACAAACGCACCGTTCTGTCATAACTCCCACTTGCGATTGTGTTTCCATCTGGACTGAACGCTACACTAAGGACAGAGTAGGTGTGTCCTTCAAGGGTGCGGATAGTCTCGCCTGTGGCAACATCCCACAACCGCACCGTGTTGTCATCATCTATCCAACTCCCACTTCCACTTGCGATAGTGTTTCCATCCGGACTGAACGCTACACTATTGACATCGCCGGTGTGCCCTTCAAGGGTGCGGATAGGATCGCCTGTGTTTGCGTCCCACAAATGCACTGTTCTGTAACTTCCACTTGCGAGTGTGGTGCCATCCGGACTAAACGCTACACTATTGACATCGCCGGTGTGCCCTTCAAGGGTGCGGATAACATCACCTGTGTTTGCGTCCCACAAACGCACCGTGTCGTCCCCACTCCCACTTGCGATTGTGGTGCCATCTGGACTAAACGCTACACTATTGACCCAGTGGGTGTGTCCAGTGAGGGTGCGGACAGGATCGCCTGTGTTTGCGTCCCACAAACGCACCGTGTTGTTCGGCCAGCCACTTCCAGTTCCGATTGTGGTGCCATCTGGACTGAACGCTACACTATTGACATCGCCGGTGTGTCCAGTGAGGGTGCGGACAGGATCGCCTGTGTTTGCGTCCCACAAACGCACCGTGTTGTCCATACTGCCACTTGCGAGTGTGTTGCCATCCGGACTAAACGCTACACTATTGACATCGCCGGTGTGCCCTTCAAGGGTGCGGATAGGATCGCCTGTGTTTGCGTCCCACAAATGCACTGTTCTGTAACTTCCACTTGCGAGTGTGGTGCCATCCGGACTAAACGCTACACTATTGACCCCCCAGGTGCCTCCTGTGAGGGTGCGGACAGGATCGCCTGTGTTTGCGACCCACAACCGCACCTTCCAGTCCTCACCGCCACTTGCGAGTGTGGTGCCATCCGGACTAAACGCTACACTAAAGACCCCGGTTACATGACTGGACCCGCGGGTGTGTCCAGTGAGGGTGCGAATAAGATCCCCTGTAGCAACATCCCACAAACGAACCTTGTTGTCCTCACTCCCACTTGCGATTGTGGTGCCATCCGGACTGAACGAGACACTATTGACATCGCCGGTATGTCCTGTGAGGGTGCGAATGGGATCGCCTGTGTTTGCGTCCCACAAACGCACCGTGTCGTCCCAACCCCCACTTGCGAGCGTGTTTCCATCTGGACTGAACGCTACATTATTGACATCGCCGGTGTGTCCAGTGAGGGTGCGGAGCGTGTCCCCTGTGTTTGCGTCCCACAAACGCACCGTCCCGTCCGGCCAGCTACTTCCACTGGCGATTGTTTTTCCATCCGGACTGAACGAGACACTAAGGACACCGCTGGTGTGTCCTGTGAGTAGTACCAATTCTTCACCAGTCTGTGCATCATAAATCCAGATGCCGATACGACTTGCTACCGCCAGCCGCGTGCCATCGGGAGAGGACGCTATCTCATATATCCTGCCTTTGCCAAGACGCGCTATGGCACCTTCGGGTAAACCCCATTGTGTGTGGTCCGCATAGTCGGCAACTGTGTGTGCTACACACAGAAACGTTGAAATAATTAAGAACATCAGACTCAAAAAAACTTTGGTTTTCATTAGAAACTCCTTTTTTATGAAGGATGGACGCAAAAAATCCTTCTATTGCTGCGCGATTGGAAGTGCGGAAGGTTGGAAGGGGAGGAGTAGCCCCCTATCCTTTCAACCTTCCTTTCCTTCCATCCGATCTCTTTACAGATAAGCACCTATTTCCGTATTAACAGCTTGCGCGTGGCAGTGAAATCGCCTGCGGTGAGTGTATAGAAATAGACTCCGCTTGCCACGGGTTCACCCACAGCGTTTTTGCCATCCCAATAGGCTGCACGGCTTCGGCTATTATAGAAACCTGCAGATTGAATACCGAGCGAGAGAGTGCGTATCACCTTACCGGTTGCATCATAAATGGAGACCGATACAGCACTGTCTTGTGTGAGTTGATAAGGTATCCAGGTTTCAGGATTGAATGGGTTTGGGTAGTTCTGTAGCAACTGGTTCTGATTGGGTTGACCGATGCTATCAAGTCTGACAGACAAAACCGCGTTTGCCAAGTGCTCCGGAGTCACTTTAAAACTACGGGTTTGTGATTCAAGATTGCCATCCGGACCGATGACGCGTAACTCAATCTCATCGCCAACTTTGACAACGCTACGCCGCGCTAAGTCAGCAGTTGCAGCAGCGAAGTATGTCCCTTGCACCGAGCCGGTTATCGTGCTGTTTGTTCTCTTGTTGCGGACTATCACTTGGTAGCCATCAAATGATCGTGGACCTGCCAAGTGTCCACTTACCACGAATGCCCACGCTTCCTGGGCAACCCCCCTATCCCCCCTTGTCAAGGGGGTAATATCCCACGTTTCTTGGGCAACCCCCCTTGTCAAGGGGGTAATATCAGGTGCTGCAGCCGCCTCCGTTTGGTTTGTCCATCGTGATCCCACGAAAGCAAAGTTGCGGGGTTGTGGCACATTGACGATATAGCCTTGTCCACCTTCAATGGGGAATCCATCGTTGAGCGCATCCGGTGTCCACCCAACAAAACGTTGATGTGCCGCATCAAGTGCGATGACAACTGTCGCACCCGTTATCCCTGCAAGTGATTTTGCAGTCATCGGTTTAGGCGGTGCTAACGGCACAGAAAGCATGTTTAGTCCTTTCGTCAGCGTCACGTTGAAGACGTTGCCGAACTGATCGCTCTCTGCCTTGGGAGCAGGTCTGGCGATAAACCCGTGTCTGCGTCCATCGGGTGTGTCATAATGTCCGACGACAGAACCGTCTTGGTTGATATTCCAGCCATCCGTGCTCACGCTGCCCGGAAACTGCAACTCATGCGATGCGAAAAACGCCTCGAATTCCGAGGGTGTTGACGTATCCAGAACAATTAACCCAGCCATGAACGAGCCGGCATAAGTGCGCGGGACATCCCCCACCGCTTTGCGTCGCACAACAGCAGCCCCAGCATCGTTGATACCTTGCACAAAAAAGTATTCATACGTTGTGAGTTGTGGAAGTTGGGTCGGTATAAGCGTGCCATCCGGGAGAAGCGTGTATAGATGATATGCACCTTCAGCATCTGCGTAGCTGCCCACTATAAGTCCGATCGAGTTCGCAAAATCGGCATAAGTTGCGGATGCCCCGGGCACCTCAATGATAGTGTCACCTGAGAACCCACGGCGAATGCCAGCAGCATCAATAAAATTCCCTGTCAGTGCCCCCGTTGCATCAGAAATACCGTATATCTCCGTTTGGACAGCATCTGGAAAATCGTATTGCCGCAACTCGCCATTTTCTAATATGACACCATGAAAAAGCCCCTCGCTATCCTCGTAGTGCCCCGCAGCGTTGCCATTATTGCCGAGTGCATAGAAATAAGTGTTCTTTGCGCCGGGGAAATGGTATGTCGTAAAGACATCATCAATCAGTGTAAAGCCGACTGTCTGTTCACCATCCTTACTCCTCGTGTTTCCGGCGTAATCCTCAAAGTCGCTACTCGCCGTTAACTCTAAAAAGTGGACACCCGGCACATCAATACTCTCAAAAGTATAGTCGGAGCGGGTGGATCCGACGACGGGGACAGTGTATATTTGTTCAATAAGCTCCGCTGAAGGTCTGGCAATAAAGCCGTGTCTGCGTCCATCCGGTGTGTCATAGTGCCCGACGATAGAGCCGTCCTGATTAATGTTCCAGCCCTCTGTGCTCACGCTGCCCGGAAACTGCAACTCATCAAGCTCCACTTGATCGGAGAGACCGACATAGCTACGCGGGACATCCCCCACCATTTTGGAGCGTGTAACGATAACCCTGGCATCGTTGATACCGTGCACAAAATAGTATTCCAGTTCTGATGCTTCACCAGAAATGTCGAAAATTCGGAAAGTGCCATCCGGGGTGCGTACATAAGCATGATAGATACCTTCAGCATCTACATAGCTACCTACCATAGCCCCGATTGCGTTCACAAAATCGGCATAAGTTGCCGATGCACCGGGCACCTCAATTATTGTGTCCGCTGAAAATCCACGGCGAACGCCGGAAGCGTCTATAAAATTACCGGTCAGTGCTCCAGTGGCATCACTAATACCGTATATCTCCGTTTGGACAGAATCCGGGAAGTTGTATTCCCGCAACTCACCATTTTCTAAGACGACACCGTGGTACAGACCCTCGCTATCCTCGTAGTGCCCCGCAGCGTTCCCATTATTGCCGAGCGCGTAGAAATAGGTATTCTGTGAGCCGGGGAAATCGTAGGTGGTGAAAACGCCATTAATGAGGGTAAAGGCACTGTCTTTTTGACCATCAGCACTTTTCGTGTAGCCGGCGTAGTCTTCAAAGTCGCTACTTGCTGTCACGGCTAAAAATTGGACACCCGGCACATCAATCGTCTCAAAAGTATAGTCGGAGCTGACAGATGCAGCACCGCCTTGTGCAGCAGCGTTCATTAGGAAAAAGGAATTGAGACACAAAAACAGTGTAAACGTGTAAAATAAAAAACGGGACTTCATCTGAGTATTCATAACCAAAACCTCTAAATTCATTACGATTCTCCTTTTTTAAAAGCAGGGGGTTCCCTATCGCCTTGCACACCTTGCAAAGCGAGATTTGCTTACTTATTTTCCCCGACGGATCGCTTGGCGGGCGTATGTGGAACACCAAGGCCTAAGTCTACATGCCGTCCGTTAAATCAGCGTGCGGGGTATGTGAACGTTTGAAAAAGTGAGTGGAACTCACCTTTTGTGTTGATACCACTCATCAAAAGGTATTTTCGTACCACCCGTGTAGGCAAGCGCGTGTCCGGCAGCGATCATAATTTCTGCGACACTCTCGCCTTTGATGAAAACATCTGCGAGGACGCGCCCCGCATATTTGCCATAGCCGACATCTCCAATCTCAAATTGGAATCCGTTCGCTTTGAGTAAGTCAATGAGAAAAAACCGTGCCTGACTCGCAGCCGCTTTCTCGGCGGTGAGGCTCTCGGGTGTCCTGCCCGCCCGCTTGGGGCGTTTCTCTGGTGTGTCGATGCCGTTGATACGGATATCGCGTGAAAGCCAAAAACCGACCTCAAGACTGGGAATTTCTACCTCAATCCGAACATCCTTGATTGTATCGCCATCATACACCTGTTGCTGGCTGTCTATGATGCACCTGTATATGTTCATGTTTATAGTCCTCCATTTGTTTTTAATACTGTATGAGACAGTTTTTGGACGTGCCCAGGTCAGACAAAATCAGATGTGTACCCTCTGCGGCTTACCAAAACGTATCCATCGCCCACATCGCATAAGCGAGGAGGGCACCCACTATTCCGACAACCGTGATGACCAGGCCGCAACCGATATACACGGCTGCGGCCTTCCACCCGCGAATATTTCTTTTTTTCAATATCGAGAACCGTTCCTTTTTCAATGCTTCTCCTTTCGTCGCTGTGCCAGCCCAAAGGGGGTTATGAAACGCATATCGCGGATGCGCTGTTATTGTGGATGATTCATAGAGAAGACAAGGTTCCCGAGACCCGACTACCACGCTATAAACGGAATATTTGAAAGTATCCACACAAGCAGTACTAACACGATGCCACCGCCAACAAGAATACCGACAACGAGGAGAAGAATCCACAGCCATCTTCTCTTTGAAGACTGTTTTTCTGGCGTGCGGTGTTGAGATGCGCGTTTCATGAAGAATTCCTCAAGGGATTGCTGAAAGCTACTGCGATTTCCGTCATTCTATATAAACGGATATTCCTATTGGTAAAAGAATCACACAATACAAGTTGTTTTCTTGAATTCGCACAACCTGAAAAGCGAGTTTATTTGCAAATTGAAGTTTAATGAAACAACTTTCAACAAACACAGGTGCCGCGTTTTGTGGTGTTTCTGCGGTGTTGGTGAGCAGAACCGATCACCACAGAAGCGGCACCCATCTCCTGTTGCCAAAAGATATATTGCAGAACCCCTCGTTCATGTGCCTGTTGAAACCTTTTATCCGCTGCTCCAAAAACATGGGAAAAAGTCACCTGGTTGATACGATGCCATCCCTTCGGCATCGACATACGCATATTCAGCGTAGAGTCTTCAACCGATGCTCCGAGCAACGTTTCATCTATACGAAAACTCAACGGCGGATAGACATACGTTTGTTTCGGCAGATGCTCAATAGAAATATAAACAAGCAATACAAGCATGCCGCCGATAACCAGTAACGTCAACCATTCACGTTTCCACCGCTGTGTCCACATGAGAATTGTCCAATACTATGAACCTGTCCATTTCCGTGCAATGCTATGCATTACACTTTTTGGACGGTTTGCAAGGTGCTCAAAGGCACCCAGGGGCTATCTCCCAACGCATCAGAGCGTCCACTAATTCCGTTTACATAAACATTTTTTGTGTAAAACAATTAGTGACTAAAAGTTATTTAGCACAACTCGTTATATATAGCATGAGAAGAACAAGAAGGAATAGACAAAAGCGGGTTTGAAATGAATCTTTTTCAACATGCGTCTATTCCTTTCTTCTTTATGAATCATCACCATTATTTTTCGTTTCAACGGTATAGAACGCCACATAGGCACCAATCCAGCCGAGCGGTGTGCCGATCAGGATACCGACCAACGTCTCTGTGAGCAGGGTGCGCTCAAAGAACCAATCGGAAATAAAAATACAGCTGATAATCAGTCCGACGACAATCAGCACCCCTATCATCAGTATCTTCCGTTCCGTTTGCGCCATTTTTCAACACCTCAAATATAACTTTTTTCGCGTATAGATAGCGATTGAATACAAATTTCACTGCTACAGTGAAATGGAAAATTATTTTCGTATTAACATCTTGCGCGTGGCAGTGAAGTCGCCTGCGGTTAAAGTATAGAAATACACACCGCTTGCCACAGACTCACCGACTGCGTTTTTGCCGTCCCAATACGCAGCACGAGAACGGCTATGGTAGACACCCGCAGTTTGATGCCCTAATTTCAACTGCCGGACCATGACCCCTTGAATGTTATAGATCGCCAATTCCACATCAGCAGACTTCGCTAACTGATACGGTATCCACGTCTCCGGATTGGATGGGTTGGGGTAGTTTGTCAGTAGTGCTGTTTGAGATGGCAGGGGGTGTGTTTGCGGGGCACCTGCTGTTTCGTCCACATCCGTGACGTTGATAGTCACAGTTATCATACCAATGCCGCTATTATTGCTACCATGATCATCATAAACCCAGACTTCTACTGTATAAGACGACTTCGTTTCATAATCTAACGCTGCTTTTGTTTGTAGCTGCCCCGTGCTGTCGACAATACTAAACGCTGCCGCATCTGTCCCTTTAAGGATATAGGTAAGTTTAAAATCTTGAAGGGTATTGTCAATAATTATATTAGGGTCGAGAAGTGTATTTTCAAGATTACCCGGGCTGCGAAGTATGAGAAACCCCTGATCTGTAGCAGAAACCGCATTGCCTATATTTTGACCGGCGGCAGTGTTTTCTGGGACGGTGCGTGTTGTGCTGGTGCCTTCGGAGAATACCGGCGGGTCGTTTGCAAGGTTAATACCATATATGGTCAGATTCGGATTCTTCTCCTTGAGTCTACGGAGCGGTCCGTAATCCGAAATCGGATTGCCACCGAGATGTAACCCTGTGAGCGAAGTCAAATCTTCAAGTTCAGAGACATCGCTGATGGCGTTGTCATCTAAGCGAAGCCATGTCAGTGCGGTGAGGTTGTCAAAGATATTAGAAGGCAAAGAACTTAATGCGTTGCCCTCCAGTTCAAGCACTGTGAGTGCGGTGAGGTTGTCGAAGATATTAGGCGGCAAAGAACTCAATGCGTTGCCCCCCAAGTAAAGCTGTGTCAGTGCGGTGAGGTTGTCGAAGATATTAGGCGGCAATGAACGCAAACCGGTGACCGACAAGTTAAGGTATGTCAGTGCTGTGAGGTTGTCAAAGATATTAGAAGGCAAAGAACGCAAATCGTTGTGTGCTAAGTCAAGATATTCCAGTGCTGTGAGTTTGTCAATATTAGGCGGCAAAGAACGCAAACCGTTGTTACGCAAGCTAAGCGTTGTCAGTGCGGTGAGTTCGTCAAAGATATTCGCTGGCAACGAACTCAAACGGTTGTGCCCCAAACTAAGCCATGTCAGTGCTGTGAGGTTGACGATATTAGGCGGCAAAGAACTTAAATCGTTGCCGCCTAAGCCAAGCGTTGTCAGTGCTGTAAGGTTGTCAAAGATATTCGCTGGCAATGAAACCAATTCGTTGGCCCCCAGTTCAAGCGTTGTGAGTGCTGTGAGGTTGACGATATTAGATGGCAAAGAACTTAAATCGTTGTTAAGCAGCCTAAGCGTTGTCAGTGCGGTGAGTTCGTCAAAGATATTCGCTGGCAAAGAACTTAAATCGTTATTATCCAAGTCAAGCCATGTCAGTGCGGTTAAGCCATCGAAATCCCCTGTTTTGAGTGCTGTGATGCTTTTACTTGTTAGGTTCAGTCTTGTAATTGCAGCGAGATGTGTTTCGGTCACCTCGGAGGCAGGACTCACACCGGCTGCAGCGACAATAGCATCTCTCACCTGCGGCGTGCGATCAGCAACTGGCATGAATAAGACGCTTATGTACATATACGGATTATTCGCCTTGAGCCTACGGAGCGGTCCGTAATCCGCAATCGGATTGCCATCCAGATACAAACCTATTAGCGAAGTCAAATCTTCAAGTTCAGAGACATCGCTGATGGCGTTATGGCTCAAGCCAAGCATTGTGAGTGCGGTGAGCTTGTCAAAGATACCCGCAGGTAAAGAACGCAAACCGTTGTGGTTCAAGCCAAGCCATGTGAGTGCGGTGAGCTTGTCAAAGATACCCGCAGGCAATGAAACCAAAGCGTTCCGCGACAAGGTAAGCCTTGTGAGTGCGGTGAGCTTGTCAAATATATTCGCAGGCAATGAAACCAAAGCGTTTTTCCTCAGTTCAAGCGTTGTCAGTGCGGTTAAGCCATCAAAATCCCCTGCTTTGAGTGCTGTTATGCCTTTACTGCTTATGTGAAGTGACGTAATAGCAGTGAGATCTGTTTTGGTCACCTCGGCGGCAGAACTCACACCCGCTGCGGCGACAATCGCATCTCGGACCTGCGGCGTGCGATCAGCAACAGGCGTGAACTGGGGTAAGGTAATATCTATAGACATTCCTGGATTCTTCGCCTTGAGTCTACGGAGCGGTCCGTGATCCGCAATCGGATTGCCACTGAGACGTAAAAATCTGAGCGAAGTCAAATCTTCAAGTTCAGAGACATCGCTGATGGCGTTGTCATCTAAGTGAAGCGTTGTCAGTGCGGTGAGGTCGTCAAATATATCCGCAGGCAATGAACGCAAACCGTTGCCCGGCAAGCTAAGCCATGTGAGTGCGGTGAGGTCGTCAAATATATTAGATGGCAAAGAACTCAATGCGTTGTTATCTAAGCTAAGCTGTGTCAGTTTGGTGAGTTTGTCAAAGGTATTAGGTGGTAAGGCAACCAAATCGTTGTCAAACAAGCCAAGTCCTTTGAGTGCTGTGAGTTTGTCAAAGACACCCGCAGGCAACGAAACCAATGCGTTTTTACCCAAGCCAAGTGTTTTCAGTGCGGTGAGGTGGTCAAAGATATTCGCGGGCAAAGAACTCAACTTGGTGTTCGTCAAATCAAGCGTTGTCAGTGCTGTGAGGTCGTCAAAGATACCCGCAGGCAACGAAACCAAACCGTTGTTGGACAAGTAAAGGTATGTGAGGGCGGTTAAGCCATCAAAATCACCAGCTTTGAGTGCGGTGATGCCTTGACCGCTTAGGTAAAGTTCTGTAATTGCAGCGAGATGTGTTGCGGTCACCGCGTCAGCAGCACTCACACCAGGGACTGCAGCTACAATCGCATCTCTCACCTGTGGCGTGCGATCACCAACCAACTTGGCTGCGTCCGTAACATAGATTGTGACGGTAATACTGTCACTACCATATTCATCAGCGACAGAGACGGTGACCGAATAGGAAGTTTGCGTTTTATAGTCTAACGCGGCTTTTGTCTGAAGCTGCCCGGTAGTGCTAACAATACTGAACGCTGCGGCATCGGTGCTGTCGACGAGTGTATAGGTGAGTGTATCGTTTTCTGCATCTGTAGCGGATATGGCATCACCGATATTTTGACCGGAGCCAGTGTTTTGCATAACGGCACGTGTTGTGCTGGTGCCTTCGGTGAATACCGGATTGTTATTTAGGGTCGTAATACCATCAGGACTTACGCATTTTTATAAAATGGTGTATACTATTCTATTATGACTACATGGACACAATCTAAAAAGAAGGAAAACCTATTTTCCGATTATTGTCAATTTTTGTTATCAAGTTTTACGAACTGGACGCAAACGTACTTTGGTGATCAGTCTGAGAAATGGAGCCATGATCAACTCAATCGTTTTTTGAGAAATGAGAACATTCCATCAAGCGAACTCTGGCAGTCTGTCCAGGATGACATTGAGTTTGATGATCAAGGGCACATTGCTTTTGATGATGTTGTGCTACCTAAACCGCATGCGAAAAAGATTGAAGCTCTCCGTCCTCAGTGGAGTGGTAGCGACAAAAAAGTCGTTGATGGCATCGGTATTGTAACGTGTCTCTATGTCAACCCAAAGACGCAAGAGTATTGGATCATTGATTATCGCATTTACGACAAAGACCATGATGGAAAAACCAAAATAGACCATTTATTAGACATGCTGCAAAACGCGGTCTTCAAAAAACAACTCCCGTTTCGGACGGTGCTAATGGATAGTTGGTATGCATCCATGCAAGTCATGAAAGCGATTGAAAAACTTTCTAAGATTTATTATGTGCCACTGAAACGCAATCGTCTTGTAAACGATACGGACGGCGTTGAACCACACCAACAAGTCCAAAAGTTATCTTGGACACAGACAGAAACGCAACACGGAAAGCACGTGCACATCAAGAAGTTTCCAAAAGGGCATCAAGTGAAGTTGTTCCGGTTAGTCTCCTCTAACGGACGCACGGAATATATTGCGACAAACGATTTATCTCAATCGGATGCGGATGCGACACGCCAAGAATGTCGCGTGCGTTGGAAGATTGAACAACTTCATCGTGAGATCAAACAAGTCACCGGTATTGGTAAATGTCAATGCCGCAAGTTGCGTGCCCAAAGAAATCATATTGCTTGTTGTTTTCAAGTATGGGTCTGTTTGAAACGTGTTGCGCGCAAACATGGTAAAACAATTTATGAACTAAAACAAAGTTTATTGGATGATTATATGCGATTTCAACTCTCTAATCCTTCAATAATTTTTAAAAATGCGTAAGTTCTGACCATATATGGTCACACTCCTTGCCTTGAGTCTACGAAGCGGTCCGTAATCCGAAATCGGATTGCCACGGAGACCTAAAAATTTTAGCGAAGTCAAATCTTCAAGTTCAGAGACATCGCTGATGGCGTTGCCATCTAAGTAAAGCCATGTGAGTGCTGTAAGGTTGTCAAATATATTTGCAGGCAAGGAAACCAAAGCGTTGTTCCGCAAGAGAAGCACTTCCAGTGCGGTGAGCTCGTCAAAGATACC
Source organism: Candidatus Poribacteria bacterium (assembly GCA_958295945.1). Taxonomy (GTDB): domain Bacteria; phylum Poribacteria; class WGA-4E; order WGA-4E; family WGA-3G; genus MSPOR6. The sequence continues at coordinate 5,227,461 of OY282386.1, read as the reverse complement.
CGCAGGCAAAGAACTAAAAGCGTTGTCATCCAAGTCAAGCCGCGTCAGTGCGGTGAGCTCGTCAAAGATACCCGCAGGCAAAGAACTAAAAGCGTTGTCATCCAAGTCAAGCCGCGTCAGTGCGGTGAGCTCGTCAAAGATACCCGCAGGCAAAGAACTAAAAGCGTTGCGATCCAAGTTAAGCCTTGTCAGAGCCGTGAGATTGTCAAAGATACCCGCAGGCAAAGAACTCAAACCGTTGTTATGCAAGTAAAGCGTTGTCAGAGTCGTGAGATTATCAAAGATACCCGCAGGCAAAGAACTCAAACCGTTTTGATCTAAGTGAAGGTATGTCAGAACCGTGAGATTATCAAAGATACCCGTAGGTAAAGAACTCAAATCGTTGTGTGCTAAGCGAAGGTATGTCAGAGCCGTGAGATTGTCAAAGATACCCGCAGGCAAAGAACTCAAAGCGTTGTGGCCCAAGCCAAGCCATGTCAGTGCCGTGAGATCGTCAAAGATACCCGCAGGCAAAGAACGCAAACTATAGCTGCCGCTCAGGTAGAGCGTTGTCAGTGCGGTTAAGCCATTGAAATCCCCTGCTTTGAGTGCTGTGATGCCTTTACTGCTTAGGGACAGTTCTGTAATTGTAGCAAGATGTGTTTGGGTCACCGCGTCGGCAGAACTCACACCGGGGACTGCGGCGACAATAGCATCTCGGACTTGTGACGTGCGGTTCGCAAGCGGTGTGAACTGGGGGAAGGTAATATCTATAGACACCCCTGGGTTCTTCGCCTTGAGTCTACGGAGCGGTCCGTAATCCGCAATCGGATTGCCATTGAGAGATAACTCTGTTAGCGAAGTCAAATCTTCAAGTTCAGAGACATCGCTGATGGCGTTGGACTTCAAGTTAAGCCATCTGAGTGCAGTGAGTTCGTCAAAAATACCCGCAGGCAATGAAACCAAACCGTTGTCATCCAAGTAAAGCTCTGCCAGTGCTGTGTTCTTGTCAAAGATACCCGCAGGCAAAGAAACCAAACCGTTGCCATACAAGTAAAGCTCTGTCAGATTGGTGAGTTTGTCAAATATATTCGCAGGCAAAGAAACCAAACCGTTGCCATACAAGTAAAGCTCTGTCAGATTGGTGAGTTTGTCAAATATATTCGCAGGCAAAGAACTAAAATTGTTGTCAACCAAACTAAGCGTTTTCAGTGCTGTAAGGTTGTCAAAGATATTCGTTGGCAATGAAACCAATTCGTTGCCCCCCAGTCCAAGCGTTGTGAGTGCTGTGAGTTTGTCAAATATATTCGCAGGTAAAGAATCCAAAGCTTTGCCACCCAAGTCAAGGTATGTCAGTGCTGTGAGTTCGTCAAATATATTCGCAGGCAAAGAAACCAAACCGTTGCCAGACAACCGAAGCGCTTTCAGTGCTGTGAGTTCGTCAAATATATTCGCAGGCAAAGAAACCAAACCGTTGTCATGCAAGTAAAGCGTTTCCAGTGCTGTGAGTTCGTCAAATATATTTGCAGGCAATGAACTCATACCGTTGTCATGCAAGTAAAGCGTTGTGAGTGCTGTAAGGTTGTCAAATATATTTGCAGACAAAGAAACCAAAGCGTTGTCACGCAAGTTAAGCGTTGTGAGTGCGGTTAAGCCGTCGAAATCCCCTGCTTTGAGTGCTGTGATGTTTTCACTGCTTATGTTAAGTTCTGTAATTGCAGCGAGATGTGTTGCGGTCACCGCGTCGGCAGAACTCACACCGGGGACTGCGGCGACAATAGCATCTCGGACTTGTGACGTGCGATCAGCAACCAAGTCAATTGCGTTCGTAACATTGATTATGACGTTGATGGTATCCGTGCCCGTGGCATCAGAAACGGTAAGCGTCACCGCATAAGAATTTTGGGTTTCATAATCTAACGCTGCTTTTGTCTGTAGTTGCCCGGTCGTGCGAACAACACTGAACGTTGCAGCATCGGTGCCACCGAGTGTGTAGGTCAATGTATCGTCTTCCGGGTCGGTAGCAGAGACCGCACTGCCGATATTTTGACCGGCGGCACTGTTTTCAGGGACGGCGCGTGTCGTGCTGTCACCTTCGGTGAATACCGGATTGTTATTTAGGGTCGTAATATCTATGGTCATCTCCGGGTTACTCGCCGTGAGTGTGCGTAGCAGTCCGTAATCCGCAATCGGATTACCATCAAGACGTAAATCTGTGAGCGAAGTCAAATCTTCAAGTTCAGAGATATCGCTGATTTTGTTGCCCTCTAAGCGAAGCGTTGTCAGGGCGGTAAGCTTTTCAAAGATATTTGCAGGCAATGCACTAAAATTGTTGTGTGCTAAGTCAAGGTGGGTCAGTGCTGTAAGTTTGTCAAAGATACCAGCAGGTAAAGCGCTTGATGGGTTACGGTTGGGAACCATGTAAAGATGTGTCAGTTGTGTGAGATTGTCAAAGATATTTGCAGGCAACGCACTCCAATCGGTGACGGATAGGTCAAGGTTTGTCAGTTTAGTGAGGTTGTCAAAGATACCCGCCGGCAAAGAACGCAAAGCGTTGCGCGACAAGCTAAGATTTGTCAGATTGGTAAGGTTGTCAAATATATTCGGCGGCAAGGAACTCAAAACGTTGTTTGACAATCCAAGGTTTGTCAGTTGTGTGAGGTTGTCAAAGATACCCGCCGGCAATGAACTCAAAGCGTTGCCCGACAAGCCAAGATTTGTCAGATTGGTAAGGTTGTCAAAGATACCGGCAGGCAATGAACTCAAACCGTTGATTGACAACTCAAGCTTTTTCAGTGCTGTGAGGTCGTCAAAAATATTCGGTGGCAAGGCACTTAATCGGTTGATGTATAGGTAAAGCGTTTTCAGTGTGGTTAAGCCGTTGAAATCACCGGTTTTGAGTGCTGTGATGCCTTTACTTGATAGGTTCAGTTCGGTAATTGCAGCGAGATGTGTTGGTGTCACCTCGTCGGCAGAACGGACACCGGTAGCGGCGACAATAGCATCTCGGACTGCGGGCGTACGGTCCATAACATTCGTAATCACCTGACCAATCTGCGGAGAGAACGTGTTGGCTGTATTAGGCGCACGATTCGGAACCGTTACGGAGACAGCGATATTCTGTGTTGCTTTCAAAGTGCCATCACTTGCTGTTACAGTAATTGTTACGTTCCCCGCACCGACTGGTGTGATAGTTGCTTGAACCCCAGACACAGCCACGGTTGCGATATTTTCATCACTGGAAGTCGCAGTATAGGTGAGCGCGTTACTATCCGGGTCTTGGAAATAAGCGGAGACATCCACAACCGCACCAGAACCGCCTACTATCAAAGACTGATCAGATATAGAACCGACGGCAGTCGGCGCACGATTCGGAACCGTCACGGAGACAGCGATATTCTGTGTTGCTTTCAAAGTGCCATCACTTGCGGTTACAGTGATTGTTGCGTTCCCCGCACCGACTGGCGTGATAGTTGCTTGAACCCCAGACACAGCCACGGTTGCGATATTTTCATCACTGGAAGTCGCAGTGTAGGTGAGCGCGTTACTATCCGGGTCTTGGAAGTAAGCGGAGACATCCACAACCGCACCAGAACCGCCTGCTATCAAAGACTGATCAGATATAGAACCAACGGCAGTCGGCGCACGATTCGGAACTGCCACGGAGACAGCGATATTCTGTGTTGCTTTTTTCAATGTGCCATCCATTGCGGTTATTGTGATACTCGCGCTCCCTGCAGCTATCGGTATGATAGTCGCTTGAGACTGAAACACAAACACGGTCGCGACATTTTTGTCATTGGAACTTGCAGTATAAGTGAGCGTGTCATTATCTGCGTCTTGAAAATAACCGGAGACATCTATCGTCACAGCAGAACCACTGACTGCTAAAGACTGGGCAGGAATAAAACCGACTGCCGTAGGTGCACGATTCGGAACCGTTACGGAGACAGCGATATTCTGTGTTGCTGTCAATGTGCCATCACTTGCGGTTATTGTGATCGTTGCGTTGCCGGCATTCACGGGGGTGATTGTCGCGTTTACACCGGACACGCGGACGGTTGCGACGTTTACATCATTGGAAGTCGCAGTGTAGGTGAGCGCGTTACTATCGGGGTCTTGGAAGTAAGCGGAGACATCTACAACAGCAGCACCACCACCGAATACCAAAGACTGCACGGGGATCGTGCCGACTGTAAGAGGCGCACGGTTGGGAGCCGGAATAGCAATGTCTATCTGTATATTCGGGTTTTGTGTCTTGAGTGTGCGAAGTGGGGCAAAATCTGAAATCGGATTCCCATTGAGATACAACTTCGTGAGTGCGGTTAGCCCGCTCAGCGGTGTAATATCACTGATTTGGTTCGCGTTCAGGTCTAACCTCGTGAGTGTGGTGAGCCCGCTCAGCAGTGTAATATCACTGATTTGGTTCGCGTTCAGGTCTAACCTCGTCAGTTTGGTTAGCCCGCTCAGCGGTGTAATATCACTGATTTGGTTCGCGTTCAGAAATAATCTCTTTAGATTCGTCGCGTGTTCAAGTCCAGTCAGTGAACTTATCTCTTTTTTGTTCGCTTTTAAGACCTTTATTTTTGTCATTGCCTGCTGCGTAAGCGGATCATCTGACTGCAGTTTGAGTACAGCCCGGACCTTTGCGCGGAGTTTTGCATCCGGCATCCACGTCTCTTCAGCGACATCAGCCGTTGAAACGTTAGAAACAACAAATACGAAAAGAAGTAGACTCATTATGCCAAGAAGTGTCGTCGTGTGTGAAACACCAAAAATTTTATTCATAATATTTCCTTATGTGTTGTGTGTAAGTGTGAGGGTTTTGCGTCTCCCCGCATGACAGAAAATAACCATCAATTTTATTTTTTTTCGGGAGTATTTTCTCTACACGCCCTCCCTTGTAGCGAGACTTGTATGTTCTCTGTTTATCAGCCCGCCATTCTATATAAACGGATGATCCAAGATGAACCAAAGCAGCAGTGCTAACACGATGACACCGCCAACGATGAGTAGCCCTACACAGGAAAGAAGGATCCACGGCCAAATTCCCTTTGGGGACTGTTTTTCTTCTGTCCATTTCCGTGCAATGCTATGCATTACACTTTTTGGACGGTTTGCAAGGTGCTCGAAGGCACCCAGGGGCTATCCCCAAGGCATCAGAGCGTCCCACTAATTCCGTTTACATAAACATTTTTTGTGTAAAACAATTGGTGACTAAAAGTTATTTAGCACAAGTCGTTATATATACAACTGATACCATATACGGTGATTATACGACATTTTGTAATTTTAATCAATTTATATTATTCTGGTCTATATTTTATTATAAATTGAAGCATAAGATGACAAAAACTTTACACACCCGCTTCTAAGTTTCTTCTTGACAATTTGTTAAGAATAGTTTATACTTAAAAGATATAAAGGACATTTCTCTAAAACTATGTGTATCCATCTCAATAAAATCAGAGAAGTTAGTTGATGACATTTTTAAAAACTCAAAAAAACACATTTTATATCACTCTAATTTGTCTATTCGTCTATTCTGCTGTGATGCCGATGCAGTTGTCAAACTTTGTCTTATGCATTGGTGAGGATGGACATGTTGAATTAGAATTTGCTATCAACGGGAGTTGTACTGACATTCCTTCCCATGATGAAGATCATGACAGAGTGCATTCTGAATCTGATGACGACCACTGTGGTAAATGTGTTGACTTACCTATCTTTGCATCTCTGAACAGTGAATTATACATTATCTCAAACAATGAGGTATTGCAACTTCACGACACCCCATCCTTGTATACACTTCCCACATACCATACAAGTAATAATTTCATTCTTTCTAATACCCACGCTTCTGAAATTCCACCATTTATAGATCCCACTCTTATTACTCTCCGTACTGTCCTGCTGCTCATTTGATCTTTCCATGTGCAATCCATGCATTATGTAAAGAAATATTCTACAAGAACTAATATTGTATTCAGATCGGTGCTGTGTTAAGCAAATTCCTATCTGAAACTAATCTATAAATATTACCTGGTTATCGGGATGTAATCTACATTACTGTTTGATTCGATTACCCGTGTGTATTTATATCATCAATCTTGTAAGGAGCACAATACGAATGAAAAACAGATTTTGTTTAATTTTCACATTCATTGTGATGTGCATATTTGTCTCAGGTGGATCATTAGAGAACGTATTTGCAGATTCACATGAAGAAATCACACTTGAATCAGCAATCAATACTGCGGTGCAGGAAAACCCGTCACTCAAGGTACTCCGTGAAAAAGTGAAAGTTGCACAAGCACAACTAAACGGTATCGCACTGCTAAGCAATCCTGAATTAGAAAGCGAATTTATCGGAGGCGAAGAGGCAGAACAAATCCTTGAATTAACAAAATCCTTTGAACTCGGTGGACAACGTAGACACCGTAAACAGATAGCAAAGATAAACCTTGAAAAAGTGAATCTTGAACTTACTGATGAAGTGCGTAAACTTAGAAAATCCATTACACTTGCTTTCTATCAAGTTGTTCTTAACCAAGACAAATTAAAATTAGCAAAAGAGATTATTGGTCATAATCAACAGATGTTTGAGATGGTACAGTTCCAATTCGCTGCGGGTGATATACCTGTGGCACAAGTAGGTCTGGCGAACATTCAATTACAATCTGCCCGAAGAGAGCATGCTACATTAGAAAATGATTTGCGGTTAACACAACTTGACCTAAATGGATTGATGGGAACACCTCTTGATGCGACTTTAACTGCCACTGGAAAATATGATGAAATAAAGTCAATGAGTTTGAAACTTGAAGATTTGAAATCTCGCGCTCTCACACATCGACCAGATCTGAAATCTCAGAAATTAAGTTTGCAACGGACCGAAAGCACACATCGGCTTGCGAAAGCTGCAAACATACCAAATCTGAATATCGGCGGTATTGCAGAACGTAGCTCAGGTGAGATGGGATTAGGTGTGAAGTTTTCAATACCGTTGCCGTTGTTTGATTGGAATCGTGCTGAGATTGATGCAGCAAAAGCACAGAAACATGAGGATAATGCCCAGATTAACAATACCGAGCGACAGATTGAACGTGAAGTGATGGCAGCGTATCTTTCTCTAAATGCTGCCCAACAAAACCTGAAATTTTATGATGACGATTTAATGAAGTTACTCAATGAAAATCTAACACGTACCCGTAGTGCTTACGAATTGGGAGAAGCACAACTTTTTGAGCTTATATTGATACAGAACGAATTTGTCAAAACACGATTTGCATATCTTGATGCTATTGCATCATATATTAAAGCATTTGTTGAACTTGAGACTGCTATCGGAACATCCATAACTTTGGCTGAGTAAGTGTTTTGACAACAAAAGTGAGATACACAGAATCTATAAGGAGAAATAGTATGCAACGCCAATTTTGTTATACATTGCTATTGTTGGCTATTATTTTAGTTGCGATAAGTGCCTTGTTTCTTTCCGAATATTGTATTACAGAAACCCTTGCTGAAGATGAACAGGTTGACAATGAAACTGGAGGACAAACGCATGATGATGTTCATGATCATACTGAAGATAACGAAGTGATTCTCTCCGATAAGGCAAAAGCCAATATCGGTTTGAAAACTGCTGAAGCAGACCTACATACAATTGAAAAGGTAGTACAAGTTACTGGTAATATAATTGCACATCCTGGAAGACAAGCAATTGTCACGCCTCGTATTGGTGGAATCGTGAAACGAATCCATGCCAACCTTGGTGATATGGTTAAGGAAGGGGACGTTCTACTGGAATTAGAAAGTCTTGACCTGCAATTGGCAGAGATTGATCTCATAGAAGCAGGACGTCAACAGAAATCATTAGAATCCAAATCAGCGAAACAGCGATCTGTATTTGCCAAACAGATTCGTCTGGAACTACAAACCCGACAGATTGACTATCTGGAATCAATTGCGGAAATGCAACAGCAGAAAACAGCATATCTTAAGCACAGATCGCTTGCTATTGCGAAGACTGTTTCTGCATTGGAACAGATGCGTGTTGACCTGATCACAGCCGATGTTGAACGAAAATTGCTTAAGAACACGCTGGAACGTATTGAATCTCTCACGGAGATGCGAATTTCAGCACAGAAGGAACTTGTGGCACGTAAAGCAGAATACACGAAAGCGATAAATACATTTGCTGGTGCAAAACGGCAATTCCGATTGCTTGGTGTCAATGATCAGTTGCTTCAGAAGATACTTGACGATGATGGAAAAACACCTATCCTTAAACTGCTTCATCAGGATAGGAAAGATGCTGGACAAGTTAATTCTGTTTCAAATAAAGAAGATGGTCATCCAGCATTAAAATATGTTTCACTCATAGAAGAGGCAACTGGACTTGTAGATGCAGAAACAGCATTCAATTCGGCTGAAATCAAGGTTCATGCACACAAACAACGTGTGTTAGCGGCAGGATTGTCAGAAATGCATCTGAAGACACTGATGAAAAGTGGCAAGATCGCTTCATTTAGCGAAATTGCTACAGATGCATTAATTGACAATTACGCGCCCTTCATGACGAATTCAGAGACATTAGAAGCGTTGTTACAAACGGAAGAGGCACAGCGTAACGCTACCATTGTATTGCAAAAGGTTCAACAGAAACTTGAAGTGTATGGAATGACATCAGAGGAAATTGATAAGATAATCCAAACAGGAAAACCCCATTCTCGATTATTTGTAACAGCCACAGCCACTGGAAAAATCACCAAGCAAGATGTATCGCTCGGGGAAACCGTTGACAGAAACAGCACTTTGTTTGGAATACTTGACACCGATGTTGTTTGGATTGAAGGTGAAGCCTATGAAGACTCACTTGCACTTTTGCACAACAAGTGGGATGTAGGTAGTGAAGTGCGAATTCGTGTACCCGCCTATTCAGGAATAGTATTCACGGGTAAGATATCCCAAATTTCTGCGGTGGTAGACCCAGAAAAACGCACAGTGCATTTTTGGACAGAGGTAGATAATTCCAATCGTCAACTGAAACCGGGAATGTTTGCCGAACAGACCCTTGTTATAGACAAGATAGATGATGTCCTGTCAGTACCGTTAAGTGCAGTCATAGAAGATGGTGCTACACAGATAGTGTTTGTTGAATCTAATAACGCATATCTCAAGCATGAAGTAAAAGTTGGAGTAAAAGATGACCGGTATATTGAAATCAAAGACGGTGTGCATGCAGGTGAGATGGTGGTCATCCAAGGAACACATCAACTCATGAGAGCATCAGCAGGCACAGCAATTGTAGATGATCCACATGCTGGACATGGACATTAGTTTCAAAGGAAATGAGGTAAATCTATGTGGTCAAAAATCACTGAAGTTTCACTTAGGAATAGACTCCTTGTTGTTTGTGGTCTTATCGCCGCAGTTATAATCGGTTTCAGAATGTTTCAAAGTGCACCGATTGATGTGTATCCTGACATTAATCCACCGCGTATTACTGTCCTATCCGAAGCACATGGATGGTCACCAGAGGAGATTGAAACACTTGTAACACTACCGATTGAAAGTTCAATGAACGGTGCCCCCGATGTGACTCGTGTTCGTTCATCGTCTGCTATTGGATTATCGCTTGTTTTTGTTGAATTTGAGTGGGGAATGGATATCTTTCTTGCCCGTCAGATGGTAAATGAAAGGCTTCAACTTGTAGGGCCCAATTTACCAGAAGGTGTTGATACACCGATAATTTTACCTACATCTTCACTATTGGGTGAGATAATGGAATATGCACTCGTAGATGAATCAAGTGAGGATAATAAACTTGATCCGATGGAGATGCGTGATATTGCTGATTGGATCATCCGTTATCGGCTCCAATCGCAGGGTGGTATTGCTAATGTAATTAACCTTGGTGGATATGTTAAACAGTTTCAAGTCTTTGTTAATCCTGAACGTTTGGTGAGTTACGGTATTTCACTTGAAGATGTTGCCCACGCCCTTGAAAAGAGCAATGACAACGCTGCAGGTGGGTTTTTAATTAAGGGTGCCAAAGAGTTAATGATTCGTGGTTTAGGAAGAATTGAATCGGTAGAAGATATTGAGAATGTAGTAATTGATGTCCGCGAACATAACACCCCCGTTCTGGTCAAGGACATTGCGACTGTGAAGATTGGGACGCTTCCTGAAATTCGTCGTGGTGCGGGAAGCCGTAATGGTGAGGAAACAGTATTAGGGAAAGTCGTGAAACAACCCGGTATCAATACGCTTGCCCTCAGTGATAGCGTCGAAGCTGAATTGGAATCGCTTGAAAAGACATTACCTGATGGTGTTAAGGTTGAAGTCGAATATGCCCAAGCGGATTTGATACGTCGTGCAGTAGATACTGTCAAAGAAGCATTGCGTGATGGTGCAATCCTTGTTGTCATTGTTCTGATAATCTTCCTCTTTAATATACGTACTGCGCTGATTACACTGACAGCAATTCCTTTATCACTGATCATCGCAATTATTGTATTGCTTTCACAAGGTGGCACTTTAAACATTATGACCCTTGCGGGTTTGGCAATTGCTGTGGGTATGGTAGTTGACGATGCGATTGTTTATGTAGAAAACATATTTCGTCGGTTACAAGAGTACTTCCATCTTCGTGAGTTAGGGAATGAATCAGAGGAAACACCGATACAGGTTGTGACCCGGGCGAGTGATGAGATGCGCGTGTCTATCGTATTTGCTACCTTGATAATTATCCTTGTATTCTTACCACTGTTTAGTCTGAGCGGAATTGAGGGTAGAATGTTCCGTCCACTCGGTTGGGCAGTTGTGATTTCAATGGCGGCATCATTGTTCGTAGCACTGACTGTCGTTCCCGTGCTTAGTGATTTACTGTTAGGACGTGTTAGAGACATACCGTTGCAAGTTCCAATTTCTGGTGTTGACCGGACGCAGAAACGTGGAATGTTTGGTTGGATTAAGAGCATATTCAATTTTTTCCGTAATCTGGTGGTGCGGTGGAGACTATTCGTTCTTGCATTAGCCCCAGATTCAGATGTCGAGACTGCATTGACACTCCAACCTGTTGTGATGTGGATAAAGCATGCATACCGTCCTATTCTTGCACTCGTCATACGTTTACGTTGGCTTGTGGTGACTGTGGCATTGATATTGATAATTCTGACAGTTGTATCAATACCGAGGTTAGGTAGAGAATTTTTACCCGTAATGGATGAAGCGACATTTACAATCAGTGTGCTTTCACCCCCAGGAACATCGCTCGGAGAATCCACACGTATTGGTCGTGAAATGGAAATAAAACTGAAAAACGAGATATCAGATGTCATAAGTGTTAGTAGTCGGACAGGTCGTGCGGAAGCGGATGAACATGCGCACGATGTGAATACGCATGAAATCGTTGTAAATTTCAAACCACCAGATGATCGGGAGAAAACTCGTGAAGATTTACTTGAAGAAGTGCGTGAACTGCTTTCCACAGAGAATTTCCCCGGTGTTTTGGTCTCCGTTGGTCAACCAATTCAACACCGTCTGGATCATCTTCTGTCTGGTGTTAGTGCTCAAGTAGCCTTGAAATTGTTCGGTCCAGACCTTGAAATGTTAAGACAGAAAGCACAGGAAATCGAAGGTGTATTGTCAAGTATTGAAGGTGTTGCTGATCTGCATGTTGAACAACAGGTGATGATAGATCAACTTCAGATCAAGGTAAAACGTTTTGAAGCGGCGCGATACGGTTTAAATGTTCAAGACATCACACATTTCGCTGAGGCTGCATTCAAAGGTGAAACAGTCAGTCAAATAATTCAAGGACAACGTCAATACGACCTCGTTGTTCGGATTGACCCGACACTTGTCAAAACTGTTGAATCCTTCGGTAGCCTAAAACTCAAAACGCCTTCAGGGGCATTCATTCCACTAAGACAGGTTGCTGACATCAAATTTGGAAAGGGACCGAATACTATCAATCGTGAGAATGTATCACGTCGCATCGTAATTCAATGTAATGTTCAAAATAGAGACTTGGGGAACTTTATTACAGAAGTTCAGGATAAAATTGAATCACAGATTGATATACCAGAAGAGTATTTCCTCACGTATAGTGGACAATTCGAAAGTCAACAGCGAGCACAGAGACGGATTATCATACAAACAGGATTTGTCTTGATCGGAATAGTTATTCTGTTGTTTCTTGCATTGGGATCTATGAAACTGACACTACTGGTAATACTAAACCTGCCGTTAGCGTTAATTGGTGGGGTAGTCAGTGTATTTTTAACAGGTGGTGTCTTGAGCATTCCGTCAATGGTTGGTTTCATTCTGTTGTTCGGTATTGCTGTGAGAAACGGCATCATCCTTGTATCACATATCAATGCGCTTCGTTCTGAAGGTATGTCGTTATATGATGCTGTGATGAAAGGCGCATCAGAACGGATTAGTCCTGTTTTAATGACTGCATTGACCACAGGACTTGGAATGCTTCCCCTTGCGTTAGCACACGGTTCAGGTGCGGAACTACAGAAACCGCTTGCTATTGTTATCAGCGGTGGTATGATTACTGCAACCTTTTTGACATTGCTTGTTTTGCCTGCATTGTATTACCTTGTTGAAAAACGTAATGCAGAAGAATAGGTATCCTGTCATCTATTGGTTGATATGGACGTTAGTATATATATCAGGATAATTCATCAATACCTTCGCCAATTATCCTGGGTTAAGATTGGGTTGTGTGTGATGAATAGCACCGATTGAACCCAGATGTTCAGTGATTTGCTGAATAACAATTGGTTCAGGTTTTTGCGGAAGCATTTTTAATGTTTCATGCACATATTTCAGCCCTCGGTAGCGCGATTTGAGATCTAATACACTATATTCGGGATTCTGACATCTGTCCTTTTCCATGAGTTTCGCACTGACATGGATCATAAACATTGATAGATTTGCTGCAGTGTTCACGGGTTCTTTGTTGACATTCATAGCATCTTGCAATCCCCAATATTGTTTCGCATCCCGGAAGTTGAACTCGATTTGGAAACGAAGGGAATAATAGTCAATCATCTTTTCTGCGTCTAATGCTAAATCAGAACTAAACAATAGGATGTGTGATTGCTTTTTTGTTTTCAAGTTTGTCTTGAGGAGGCAAACGACGTTTAGAAGTTCTGGGAACTTTTGGTTTCGCAGGTGTCCTTGATAGATGTCGGTTCTGATATTTCCATCGGTTTGGATAGAGATGCGATATTTCGGATCAATCTGTTGTGGGTTGAACCTTTCCCCGTAGAGCCGTGGGTGTCCGGGGCCTTCTTTTTCGTCTGTCGGTTGCCAAAACAGTGCGGCATCCGAGCGAAGTTTTGAGATGAGATGGAGATCACATTGTCTTGTCATTTGTCCTCCGTTATTATGTCCAAAATATCCATCAAGCACTAAATACCGGAGTTGGATCGCACCGCCGACTTTTGACAGTAGCGTTTTGATCATAATTTGAAGTTGTTTCAAAACACCGATAATCACGACATCGGTTTTATCTCGGTTTTTGCTCCCTTTTGGGCGTCCACGCGGGCGTTTCAAGGGGTCCTTTGGGGTAGCATCTTGTTTGGCAGCTGAAGTCGATGATGTGTCATCTCGGACGATTTGTTCTATAGCCATTGGATAAGAACGCCGTTCATTGACACTCACTAAGGACACGGCTAAGAATGACAAACTTGGGATCGCTTTGCCATGTGTTGAAGAAAAGAAACGGTCTAAACCAAAAGTCTTTGAACCCGTTTTGGGCTTGATTGTTTCGTCTCCTACGATGATATATTCGCTTTCACGATCAAGCAGGTGTGTGCGAAAAAACACCCAGAAGAGGGTCGGCCAAGGCAGCACCGTGTTGAAAAAGCGTTGAAGTGTGCGGTAGCTACCGCCTTTTGATGTCCAACGAGAGATATTTAACATGGTGACCCGTCCTGTCATCGCAAGCACTGCGAGGACAACACATGATAATTGGCGTCCTGTCGTTGCAGATATATGTGGTGCAAAAACTGCAAAAAGTGCTATAATTACTTGCATGGGCAATTGTCCTTTCAAAGTTATTTTATTAATATATTTGCATAACTTTAGGACATTTGCCCAATTTATTCAACAATTTTTTTGGCGAAGGTATTGAATTCATGGCAAACCTATGAATTAGTTAGACACATTGCAACAGAGAGGTTAGGAGACCTTCAAATCAACGGCATGAATGTACATATAGCATTCATCACCTACCGTGGGGAAATGTCTTTTATGACTGGTTTTTCCATAGAGGGAGATACAAACACAATTATCATTTGCACATTGTCTGTCAGGACTTACGCATTTTTATAAAATGGTGTATACTATTCTATTATGACTACATGGACACAATCTAAAAAGAAGGAAAACCTATTTTCCGATTATTGTCAATTTTTGTTATCAAGTTTTACGAACTGGACGCAAACGTACTTTGGTGATCAGTCTGAGAAATGGAGCCATGATCAACTCAATCGTTTTTTGAGAAATGAGAACATTCCATCAAGCGAACTCTGGCAGTCTGTCCAGGATGACATTGAGTTTGATGATCAAGGGCACATTGCTTTTGATGATGTTGTGCTACCTAAACCGCATGCGAAAAAGATTGAAGCTCTCCGTCCTCAGTGGAGTGGTAGCGACAAAAAAGTCGTTGATGGCATCGGTATTGTAACGTGTCTCTATGTCAACCCAAAGACGCAAGAGTATTGGATCATTGATTATCGCATTTACGACAAAGACCATGATGGAAAAACCAAAATAGACCATTTATTAGACATGCTGCAAAACGCGGTCTTCAAAAAACAACTCCCGTTTCGGACGGTGCTAATGGATAGTTGGTATGCATCCATGCAAGTCATGAAAGCGATTGAAAAACTTTCTAAGATTTATTATGTGCCACTGAAACGCAATCGTCTTGTAAACGATACGGACGGCGTTGAACCACACCAACAAGTCCAAAAGTTATCTTGGACACAGACAGAAACGCAACACGGAAAGCACGTGCACATCAAGAAGTTTCCAAAAGGGCATCAAGTGAAGTTGTTCCGGTTAGTCTCCTCTAACGGACGCACGGAATATATTGCGACAAACGATTTATCTCAATCGGATGCGGATGCGACACGCCAAGAATGTCGCGTGCGTTGGAAGATTGAACAACTTCATC
Organism: Candidatus Poribacteria bacterium; assembly: GCA_958295945.1. Lineage (GTDB taxonomy): Bacteria > Poribacteria > WGA-4E > WGA-4E > WGA-3G > MSPOR6. The sequence continues at coordinate 5,212,274 of OY282386.1, read as the reverse complement.
GTGAGATCAAACAAGTCACCGGTATTGGTAAATGTCAATGCCGCAAGTTGCGTGCCCAAAGAAATCATATTGCTTGTTGTTTTCAAGTATGGGTCTGTTTGAAACGTGTTGCGCGCAAACATGGTAAAACAATTTATGAACTAAAACAAAGTTTATTGGATGATTATATGCGATTTCAACTCTCTAATCCTTCAATAATTTTTAAAAATGCGTAAGTTCTGTCTGTATATCAATGTATAATAGACTTAATGGATATAAGATAAACAATACAAACGAGGAACACACTATGAAACGCACATATTTCAGCAGTATCTTTCGTGTTGCACTGTTGATGTTTCTAATCTGTGGTATTAGTACACTCAGTGTAGCCGAACTAAAATCCTTGAAAATAGAGATTACAGATGTAATATCAGTCGCGGATGCGATTAAAATTCGTCATCTGTTGACACCGTGGGCAGATCCAAAAGATGTTACCTTCCATACACCAATAGATAAAAACGGTAAAAAAAGACTTTTCTCTACAGTTGTAGAAGTGAAACCGAGACGTGGCGTTTCAAAGTATAGCGAAACACATCATTTTGATGTCTATGACATAATGCGACAGTTGAAGGACTCGCGCTATCGTGGACGACACGGATTAGGTCAGGTCCATCTCCTAAAAACTGAAGCGACGGTGAAGGGACGTTTGTTTGCATATCCAGGTTTCTCACGTAGTAGCATACGGGATATACCAGGATGGGCACGACATAGACCGCATACTTCTGAACAGTTACATGCGCTCACAACCGGTAAAGATGACCAGAAATTTGTATTCACTGCCTCACCAGAATATGATCAACTGCGGATTGATGCTGCACAGAAGAATGAAGAGGTAGAAGTATATGGTAGAATCGTTGGTTTTGATGGTCCCTATCCAATATTGAAAGTTACCGACTATAAAATTGGCAACCGAACATTCAGCAGTTCAAATAACCCAAAAGCAGAGACTACGAAAAAAGAACAGACAACTAAGGAAAAGAAACCGAAATACGATTATATTGAACAAGATAGATAAGCCGTTATCCGTGGGTACGACTAATTCGTGCTCACGGATATTTCTTTTATTATGATTGATACCCACCCGTATTAAACAACACCACCTGATCAGACGACTTGATTGTTCCGTTCCCAACAAGTTCTTCTAATGCTGCAACAGTTGCTGCGCCTTCAGGACATGTTAATATTCCTTCAGTTGATGGTAGCATCTGCATAGCCTCTTTGATGGCATCATCAGTAACAGCAACTGCCGTTCCTCCACTTTCCCGTATAGCCTCTAAAATCAGAAAGTCACCGATTGCTTGCGGCACCCTCAATCCGCTTGCGATGGTGTGAGCATTTTGCCAAGGTTCAGCATGCGTTTTCCCTTCATTCCATGCTTTTACAATTGGCGCACAACCCTCTGCTTGAACCGATATAAAACGTGGACGTTTTTTACCTATCCAACCGATTGCCTCTAATTCAGCAAAACCCTTCCACATGCCAACAATACCTGTTCCGCCACCCGTAGGATAGACAATCACATCTGGTAGTTTCCAACCGAACTGTTCTGCCAACTCAAATCCCATCGTTTTTTTGCCTTCTACGCGGTATGGTTCTTTAAGTGTAGATACATCAAACCAGCCTTCATCTGTTTTCCGTTCTGCGACCGACTTACCAGCATCGCTAATCAACCCATCAATAAGTGTAACGTTTGCTCCAACAAGTTGACAGGTTTCAATATTATATGTGGGTGTGTCTTTCGGCATAAAAATAAATGCCGGTATCCCCGCAGATGCAGCATAAACTGATAATGCAGTTGCTGCATTTCCTGCAGATGGGATTGCGAGTTTTTTAATACCGAGTTCTTTCGCTTTGGAAACAGCCATTGCTAATCCGCGTGCCTTGAAACTACCTGTTGGCAAACGGGATTCGTCCTTAATCCAAAGTTGCTGTAGACCGAATTGTGCCCCAAGTCTCTTTGCGTGGATGAGCGGGGTCAACGTCTCACCGAGTGATACGATGTGTTTATCATTGCTGATAGGGAGCAGTTCCCTATATCTCCACAAAGTATTAGGTCTTGACTGTAGTTGTTTTGGTTTCCAAGTATCAGTCAATTGGTCAAGTGCGTAACGTGCAAAAAGCGGTTTCCCGCAGGAATGACAGAGATTTTGTGGGACAATATGTGGGAAAGTTTCACCACAACGACTGCATTCAAGGTGTTGTAGAAAGTTATTCATGTTTTATACAGAAAAATTATAAATCATTATTAGGATTTAGAGTAAGTTCAGAAACACTTTACTGGTGTGCGCTTTCATAGATGCTACCGCCTGGTGCAAATTATATGATACATTCTCCGCAATGTGGCGGAAATAAAGTAGAGTAACTTTCGCAGCAACCGGAACAAAAATAGAAATACAAGGTAGGTAAGATATATGTGTGCGATAACGACTAACCCAAAGAACAGCAGTTTCAATATTATAATAAACAGAGAAACGATCGTTCCTTCTGGCGTATAACTGGTATAAGTATACGTGATGAAAACGATAAGCCTCAAGGTGATTAGTGTGAGTAAAGCAAGGCTTATGAAAAACTTTCTGTAGTCCATTTGTCAGCTTCGTTGTGTGAACTATGTTTACGTTATCTCTCTATTGCTTTCATCGACGCGTCTTTCTAACTCTTGATATAAGTTAAGAACGTTCAAGCAATTTGAGTATGATTGCTTTCATGCTGTGCAGTCGGTTTTCTGATTGTTCAAAGATGACTGCACGTGGGTCATCAAGGAGTTCACCAGCAATTTCATAGCCGCGATGTGCAGGTAGACAATGCATTATCTTACAGTCAATCCCTTTAAGAAGCGAAGGATTCAACTGATAGGGCATCATCAGTTTCATACGTCGTTCCCGTTCCTCCGCAAAGTCTGGATCTGCGAAGAATTCCATATCTAACCAAGTATCTGTGTAGACAACATCGTTTTCAGCGATAATCTCCTGTAGTTCTGCATTTGAGTCAAGTGTATCTGTAGGAATGGATTTATAGTACCCTTTCTGTTCCGCTTGTGTCCATAGTTCTTCATCAACGGCAGCTGGGTTAACTTCAGGAGCAATAACGGTTACTGCAAGTCCAACATTCATTCCTGCGGATATCAATGAATTACAGACATTGTTATGAATACCTATAAAGCAGAGCTTAACACCTTCTAACTTCCCAAGATGTTCTTTTATTGTCATAAGGTCACCTATGGCTTGTGTTGGGTGGTATCTGTCGCAACAACCGTTGATGACAGGAACGGATGCGGCATCCGCAGCCTTTTGGATATCACTATGCTTCAAGAATCGTGCTAATATGATATCAACATAATCTGACAAGACATGCATTTCGTCTCCGAGATCTGCCAATCCGAAGTTCGTTGTTCGCCAGTCTAAATAAAGTGCATGTCCACCTAACTGTAAGATACCAATCTCTCCAGCACACCGTGTCCGAGTAGATGTCTTTTGAAATAGTAATGAGAGGCTTAATGCAGACGCGGCATGTCTATATTTCTCAGGATGATTCTTGATTTTGATGCAGTTCTCTACGGTTTCTCGGATTTCTGCTTCTGACCAGTCTTTTAAAGTAATTAGGTGCATACTTACCTCCGCAATGGTCATATTTGTATGTTTACTGTTGAGACTATCGGTGGAAAGAAATGGTAATTATAACTGAGTTGAATGTGGATGTCAAATCTTTTTTTGATGAGGGGTGTGTAAAATTTTTGTCACTAGCTTCTCACCAACCATTGTAGGGGCGGGTCTCTGTGCCCCGCCATGTCTGAGAATTGGAGGTAACGAGCGGGAACAGAGACCCGCCCTACAATAGATTACAGGTTTTTCACTTGAATTGATGTCTACGGTGACAAAAACTTTACACACCCCCATCATAGACATATATTTGTTATATCAACAAGGATGTGTTATAATCAAATTAGATTAAGGAGGGTATACAATGTCGGTAGGTAATGGGTTCTCAAAATTAGCAGCACTCATGTATACAAATGATGTAGATGAGGACAATCTTAGACAGGTTCTATCATCAAAATATACAGAAAGCGACTTAGTGAATTATTTAAAAAATGAAGATATCCTTGTCGCACGTGCGGCTGCCACTGCTCTTGGATTGATTGGTAGCATGAACATAGTGCCTGTATTAGTCAAAAACCTAAAAAACAACGATTATCGTGCAACTGTCAACACCGAAACATCCTTATGGAATATATGGTCACGTTCGGGTAATGATGATGTTGATACGAAACTAAATGTTGGAAAACAACATATAGAAAGCGAGAAATTTTCAGAAGCTATTGAACAATTTGCTGAAGTAATAGAAGTCGCTCCGACTTTCGCTGAAGGATATAACCAACGTGCGATTGCATATTTTGTAATTGGAGAGTGGGAAAAAGCAATTGAAGACTGTCAACAGACAGTCAAACTTAACCCGTATCATTTTGGTGCTTATGCTGGCATGGGACACGCATATCTTAGATTGGGTGAAGTCGGTGAAGCAATTGAGGCATATCAACAGGCATTGAATATTAATCCGAATCTCATTTCAATTGCTAAGGTAATCATTCAACTTCGTCGTGTGTTGGAAGAAGGAAAGAAATAGTTTAGAAATTACCAATGAATTCCGTGATTGAGACAAAACGTATTTCAATAAAGATTATCTTTATATCTATTGGTATAGCGAGTCTTTTACAATGGTTGGTATATGGATTGTTGAACCGTGCCAACCTTGGTTCAACTGCCGAGTGTTTTTCACTTGCACAGGTGTTCGTTGTTCTCTTAGTAGCACCTTATCTTGCCTCTACAAGTATAGTTTTTGATAATCGAACCACTCCTTCCAAACAGATGTTCTTGCTTAGTCCTATCTTTACCGTTAGACATCTATTGACACGTCTTTTTATTAGTCTAATACCACTTCTATGTTGGGTATACTTATCAACAGGATTAGCACTGATAGTTACTGAAGTTACAATCGGCAAAGTATTGGTGATGATAGTTGTTTTGACACTCTATAGTTTTTCAGCAGGAGCAGTCGGTATGTGGGGTGCGCGGGTATTGAAGGATGCATTTTTTGGAACTGAATTTGCGTATCTTATATGGGGTGTATTGTTGGGAAGTGCGTTTCTTCTAAAGCTTTTGGGACGTTACATTGATAATATACAACCGATGGTTCAACCCATCCTCCACTTAAACCCGTTGATTGCAGTGTGTAACATCTTTGATGGTTGGGACATTTTTAGAAATCCGTTGTTATATGAACTTACACCGATTACATATTTTGTTTACTCATATCCACCGTGGTATGTTAGTTGTTTCTGGCAGCTTGTCATAGGCGGGTGTTGTTTTCTGTGGACATGGCAACTTTATAGGTCATCCAATTTTGTCGTTATTGATTGAAGTGAAATAATTATTGTAGAGAGGATTCATGCCTAAAACACAAGATCCTATTATTAGTGTCTCGGGAGTTCGCGGGCAGGTTGGTGTTTCGCTTGATATGCGGACAATTACACGGTTCGCGCTTGCTTTTGGCACATTTGTCGGTGGTAAAACTGTGGTTGTGGGACGAGATACACGCACTTCAAGTCCTATGATTCGGCATGCAGTATTAGCAGGTCTTTTTGCAACAGGATGTAAGGTCATTGATGTAGGTTTGTGTCCAACACCGACTGTCCTCTTGACTGCAAAAACACTGGATGCGCAAGGTAGTATTACCATCACTGCCAGTCATAATCCTGTGGAGTGGAATGGCATAGAATTTGCATCAGAATCAGGAAGGTTGCTGACACAGACAGAACGGGAGGAGTTGACACACATATATGAAACTGAGGAGTTTGCTTTATCAACATGGAATAAGTTAGGAACGTTTGAAGTATATGAGGATGCCGTAAATCATCACCTTAAGCATATACACAATTTGCCATGGCTTGACTTAGATTTAATACAGAGCACGAAATTAAAGGTTGCACTTGATTGTGGCAATGGTGCGGGATGTGTGATTAGCCCTATTTTATTGCGGGAACTCGGTTGTGATGTGGTTGAAGTTAATTGTGTGCCTGACGGTAACTTCAATCGTTCTGCCGAACCTACACCTGATGCGTTGAGTGAACTATGCCAAACTGTATGTGACACTGGAGCAGATATCGGATTCGCACATGATGGAGATGCGGATCGGGTTGTGATTGTAACGGATTGTGGTACTGCCCTCAGTGGAGAATGGACACTCGCCATTGTAGCAGATTTTATTCTTCAAAAGAAAAAAGGAGATATTGTTGCTACCGTTTCAACGAGTCGGATGTTAGATGATATTGCGGAAAAGCATGGTGCGATGCTTCATCGAACGAAAGTTGGTGTGGGATGGGTCGTTGAAAAGATGCATGAGGTTAACGCTGTTATTGGCGGAGAAGGCACAGGAGGTATAATATATCCCTCTATCAACCATACGACAGATGGTATCACATCAATCGCAGCGATTGTTCAACATCTTGTCGAATCCAAAAGCACATTGTCCGATCTTGTTGAGTCCATGCCGAAATATGAAATGTGTAGGAAAAAACTGGAAATCCCATCACAAACAGTTGCGACCCAACTCGTGGAGCTTGCTTTAGAAATGTATAAGAAAGAGGTTAGAACAACAGGGACAGGAGAACGAACATTCAATCTTGAATTGACAGATGGCATCAAACGCGCATGGGAAGACAGATGGGTTAACATCCGAAAATCTGGTACAGAACCAGTAATTAGAGTATTCAGTGAGGCACCGTCTGAATCTGAAGCAGAAATGCTCTGTGATGAAACTCTAAAAAATCTAAAAATGTTAATGAAACAGATAAACCTTAAATAGCGTTATTTGTCACATATTATAATAAATCTTTGAATTTAGAAATCTGACAATTTTTGTCCAATATTAAAACTACAATAATTTGAGTTTACTGAACAATGGTTTGACGGTTTGGAGTAGTTATGTCTTTGAAAATTGCCTGCATTGGCGGTGGAAGTGGATTATCCGCATTGCTCAGCGGAATTAAGCAATTTGCCGATTTAGAGAACGGTGACCGTAGGATTATTGATCTTGACAGTTTATCTGCGATTGTTACTGTCTCTGATGATGGTGGGAGTTCGGGTCGTCTCGTTGAAGAATTTGATATGTTACCGCCAGGTGATATCCGTAGGTTGCTGTGTACATTATCGGATGCAGATGAACTTGCCGGTCTTTTTGAACACCGCTTTTCAAGCAATGGTGATCTCGGCGGACATACCATCGGTAATCTGTTATTAACTGCCCTGACCGAGCAGTTCAAAGGCAATTTTCCGATGGCGATTGAAGCTGCATCCCGCCTGCTCTCGGTGCGTGGACAAATCATTCCGGTGACATTAGATTATACCGTGCTTTGTGCTGAACTTGCAGATGGTGAAATCGTCAAAGGTGAATCAACTATACCGGTACGTGAAAATCGTGAACCGATAAAACGCGTCTTTTTTGAACCGCGAGAGAACGGGAAAACACATCATCACTACGATGAAGATTATGTGTGCCAAGCACACGACACAGCGATTGAAGTGCTTGTTAACGCGGATGCTATAATCATCGGGCCGGGTAGTCTATACACCAGTATTATGCCAAATCTTGTGATTAGAGGCATCGTAGATACTATTCAACGTTCAAACGCCTTGAAAATCTACGTATGCAATGTGATGACCCAACCGGGAGAAACAGACGGTTATGCAGTCACTGATCATGTCAACGCTATATTTGACCATGCAAAGATTCCGATTGACTATGTTTTGGTAAATAACCAACCTGCCCCGCAGGAGATCATGCAGGAGTATGTGCGGAAAGAAATGGTCTCACAACTGACTCGTATTCGTTCATTTGCTGAAGAAGGACTTGCGAAGTTGGCTGAAGATACCGAACATCTGACTGAGGTGTTGAACCTATCCAAAGACATTTCATCCCTTTCAGCAGAAACTATGCATGTCGCGGATGCTTCAAAAGTCCAAGTGTCCTATAACCGTAAGATGGAGAAACTTGAAGATGATGGTATAATCGTTGTTGAGGCAGATCTAATCAGAGACATGGTCGTTACTGAAATCGGGACGTGGTTAGGTGGTGTTCAGATGAACGTTATTCGTCATGATCCTGAAAAGTTAGTGACGAATCTCGTGGAGATATTCAAGAATCATACAAGATTGAAGGAAAAGATTAAAGAGAAATAGGGCAGGTTACAAGAAACCTTACCCTATATAAGAAATCAGGATTTGCGTCATTTAACAATTAAGAGGAGAATCACATTTCCATATTAGAGACGTTGTTAGACTTGATGTGAGAGGCATATTTATCACAGATAAAGGATAAATTGTCAATAAAATTATCCCAATGAAATTCTTCCTCTTTTGCTTTTGCAGCTGCAAAATATAATGCTAACTCGTAATACCTTGGCTTCCTATTTTCTAACAGTTGTCTTTCTTTGTCAGGTTTGTCCTTATCCTTATACATATCTATCCCCCAAAATATTTTTGTTGTTACTCTCCCCTACACTTTTAACGTATTACATTAATAATGGGTTTCATATTTTTAGAGTGGAAGAAACGGGAACACAAGCATCTTTACAAATTTTCAACTATAGCACAGATTGAAAGTTACATCTTTCTTGTTAGGAGTTATTCATGAATCATCCGGTACACGACTCAAAAAAAAACAAAAACACAACAGAGAATGACAAGAACACCTCTGACACAAACTTTATCCGTCAAGCGATAGAAGAAGATATGACGTGCAATAGATTTGATGGAAGAGTTCATACCAGATTTCCACCGGAACCGAGTGGTTACCTCCATATTGGACATGCAAAAGCTATCTGTATAAGTTTTGGAATTGCTGAAGATTTTGATGGTCTTTATAACCTTCGGTTTGACGATAGCAACCCGATAACTGAAGAGCATGAATTCGTAGAGGCAATCAAACGCGATGTGAATTGGCTTGGATTTGATTGGAAAGATCGTGAATTCTACGCATCGGACTATTTTGAGACACTCTATGAATATGCCATCAAACTGATTGAGAAAGATAGAGCGTATGTCTGCGATTTGACACCCGACGAAACACGTGATTATCGTGGCACATTGGTAACTCCAGGCAAAGATAGTCCCTATCGAAATCGGACAGTTGAGGAGAATCTGACCTTGTTTCGTGGTATGCGTGCTGGCGAGTTTGCAGACGGTTCTCGGACGCTCCGTGCCAAAATTGACATGAGAAGTCCGAACCTAAATATGCGTGATCCGGTGATGTATCGTGTTCTCCGTACCCCTCACTATAGGCACGGAACGAATTGGTGCATCTATCCTACTTATGATTTCACACACGGACAATCCGATTCTATTGAAGGTGTAACGCACTCGTTATGTGATGTTCAGTTTGAAGACCATCGTCCTTTATACGATTGGTTTTTGGAATCATTGGAGATTTATCAACCTCGGCAGATAGAATTTGCGCGTCTGAACCTTACATATACAGTTCTTGGTAAGAGGAAACTGAAAATCCTTGTTGAAGGTGGACACGTGAATGGGTGGGACGATCCAAGATTACCAACGCTTTCTGGCATGCGCCGTCGTGGTTATACTCCAGAATCTATACGGGACTTCTGTAATCGCATTGGCGTGTCAAAAGCCGATAATCTCATAGAAGTTGGGCAGCTTGAATACTCTATACGCAACGATCTGAACCAACGCGCACCGCGTGTTATGGCTGTACTGGATCCGGTTAAAGTGATCATAGATAATTATCCGGAAGATCAAGTAGAGATGCTTGATGCAGATAACAATCCGGAAGATGAAAATGCTGGGACAAGAGAGATTCCATTCTCAAGAGAAATCTATATTGAACGTGATGATTTTATGGAAGACCCTCCCAAAAAATTCTATAGACTTGCTCCTGGCTGTGAAGTGCGCCTAAAGCATGCATACTACATCACCTGCGAACGCGTTGTCAAAGATGAAAACACTGGTGAAATTGTTGCAATTCACTGTACTTATGATCCAGAAACGCGAGGGGGTTGGTCTGAAGATGGACGGCGGGTGCGGGGTACACTGCACTGGGTTTCGACTGAGCATGCTGTTGATGCTGAGGTGCGATTATATGACACGCTCTTTACGGAACGCGAACCCGAAAACGCAACGGATGGCACTGACTGGATTGAGTTTCTAAATCCAGATTCTTTACAGATTTTAAATAACTGTAAAATAGAACCAAGTCTCATTGATGCACCACCTGAAAGTCGATATCAGTTCTTGCGAATAGGGTATTTTTGTATTGATCTAGACACAACACCTGATAAACTGGTATTCAACCGAACTGTTGCACTACGAGATAGTTGGGCAAAAATCCAGAAAGGACAGAAATGAACGATACATCAGTTCCACAGAACCCAGTGAGAGTTCGCATGGCACCCTCTCCAACAGGTTTCTTACATATTGGCGGTGCCAGGACAGCGTTGTTTAATTGGCTATTTGCAAAACATCATAAGGGACAATTTATACTTCGGATTGATGATACAGATGCGGAGCGTTCTACAGATGAATCTATGCAAGAGATCTATTCCGCAATGAAATGGTTGGGTTTGAAGTGGGACGAAGGTGGTGATATTGGCGGTCCTTATGGTCCTTATGTGCAATCCGAACGCAAAGACATTTATGAAAAATATGTAGCGCAACTACTTGAGAGTGGTAATGCCTACCGTTGTTATTGTACACCCGACGAGTTGGAAGAGATCCGCACAGAAGCACGTGCTGCTAAATCTACTCGTTCTTATGATGGTAGATGCCGTGAACTTACACGTGAAAAGATAGAAAGTTTCATCGCAGATGGTAGAAAACCGACCGTCCGTATTAGAATGCCTGATATGCCAATCCGTGTTGATGACCTAATTCTCGGTTCACGTAATATTGATCCTGCCACCCTTGAGGATGAGGTAATTGTCCGATCCAATGGAATGCCAAATTATAATCTCACCTCTATTATTGACGATGCAGAGATGCGGATAACGCACGTTATCAGGGGAACAGAACATCTCAATAACACACCGAAACAGATTGCAATTGCGAATGCTCTCGGTTTAGACCTGCCTCAATTTGCCCATATACCACTTGTACTTGACGATACTGGTAGAAAACTCAGTAAAAGGCATCACGGTGACCTTGTCGCTGTTAACCGATACCGTGAACAAGGGTATCTCCCCGAAGCTATGCTGAATTTCGTTGCCAGACTCGGTTGGTCTTACGATGACAAACAGGAAATCTTCTCAGTGGATGAACTGATAGATAAGTTTGACCTTGCACGGGTTGGTAAGAGTGGTAGTGTGTTTGATATTAAGAAGTTGGAATGGCTCAATTCACATTACATTATTCAGTTGGATGTTTCTGCACGCACAGATGCAGTGATGCCTTTCTGGGAACAGGAAGGTTTGGTGGATTCCGATACAGAACGAGATTTGCTTGAGAAAATAGTTGATGCCGTGGGTGAACGTCTGACAACGTTTCAGGACATCCTCCCGCAGACACGTTTCTTCTTTTTGGATGATTTTGAATATGAGTCGAAAGCAGTTAAGAAATGGTGGGGTGGTTCAGACGAGAAGAAGCAGAAAACTCGTGAAATCCTTACAAATCTCAAGCAGATTTTGGATGACATCTCAACGTTTGACCTTGAAACCATAGAATCTGCTGTTTGGCAATATACGGATGAAAACGACATCAAACGCGTTGCAGCCATGCAGGCGATGCGGATTGCGTTGACAGGCACATCGTTTGGTCCGAGTCTTTTTGATATTGTTGTGCTGCTCGGTAGAGATGAAGTTTTGAAGCGGATTCAAAGGGCGATTTCCTACCTATAATCTGTAATTGAACTAATCTTACCTATACAGTTTTATTCTACAAAAGAACAATATATCATGCTATACTATAGTTATGTGAAAGAACAATCTCTAAAGGAATGTACATAGGAGAAATCTGATGATTCACTCACTTGAATTAGAGAATTTCAAAGCATTCGGGAAACGAGCACACATTCCGTTTGCTCCTATAACGCTAATTTTTGGTGAAAACAGTGCGGGAAAGAGTTCAATCTTACAATCACTTAATCTGCTTAAGCAGACGCTGGAGAGTCCTGATATGGATGTGTTGTCACTTCGCCAATCCGAAAATGGTATTGTTGATTTTGGGTCCTTTCAAGAATTACTTTTCGACCATGACCTTGAACGGACACTTTCGATTCGTATTGAAATGGCGACAGACGCATTAGATATAGACTATCCACCAGCACAAATGTACATTAGTAACTTGATAGGTATTGAATTGACATTTAAGAGACCAATGCTTGAGGAAAAGATTCATTTAGATCAAATCGGAATTTACGATGGAAAATCCTCTAAGTGTATTGCCAAATTCAAGATGTTAGGTCAAGAGAAAAATATAAGAATGAATTTTACTGAATATCCACGTTCCCCTACACAAGTAACCATGGCGAAGTGTGTATGGTTGACACAAGAACCTGAGTTCTGGGAACCACTGTTTAGACACACCAAAGAAAGGAAGGATGCTTTAATTCAATTATTGGAATACAGAGCAGAAAACATCTTGAGAGACGATATCCAGAAAGATCATACCTTTCCTAACGATTCTCTTAATGTTTTAAAGGATTATATTGAGTTTTTATTATCCCCAGATTTTGATTTAGAAACCTACATTTCCAAGATGCACAAGGAAGAGACAGATCGTGAAATTTTACTAGCAGTACATGTTTTTTTTCCTGTATTATTATATCCATCTACCTCCACTCTTTACGGTCAATCACCTACGAGCGCATTAGCAATAATAGCGGGTGAGGCATTGAAACAGACTTTAGCGCAACTTTTTCCAATGAGTCCAGTTCGAAGACTCCCAGAAAGAGCATATATTTTCAGTGGCACAGATCATGAAAATGTTGGATTCAAGGGAGAACTTCTTCCTGATCTGTTTTTTCGTCAACCTGAATTGGTGAAAGACACAAATAAGTGGCTAAAACGACTAGACATCGGTTATGAGTTAGAAGTGAAATCATTAGGAGGAAGTTCACGAGAAATGTTTGAAATAAGACTTCTAGATAAACGACGAAAAAATAATGTAGATGTTGCACTGTTAGATGTGGGTTTTGGTATCAGTCAACTCCTTCCGTTTATTGTTCAGAGTTTGGTTTCAGAGAAACAAATTATCTCAATTGAACAACCTGAGGTACACGTACATCCAAGATTACAAGCCGATCTTGGTGATCTATTAGCTGAAGCCATTCAAAAACCTCGCCAAAACCAATTTATTATTGAAACTCATAGTGAACATCTTATCTTACGTTTACAACGTTTAGTGCGAAAAAAACAGATAAGACCTGAAGATGTATCTGTGATATATGTTAGCCGTGGACCTGAAGGTGCTAATGCGGAACGTCTGCGACTGGACGAAGATGGCGATTTTATTGATGACTGGCCCAACGGATTTTTCCCAGAACGACTGCGGGAATTGAGATAAAGTAAGGAGTTGCATTATGCCAATTAGTGCAGTTTTTGATTCCACTACCTTTAATAGTGATTATTTCAATCCAATCTATGGAACCAATGTAACAGATTGCTTGAACAAGATTGAAGCAAACGGTGTAATAGTTGTTGATTCGGGAAATGAATTACAAGAATCTATCTTTAAACAGATTGAGCAACTTCCAACTAAGTATCGACAGAGATTGCAAATTTGGGTAGAGGAACTTTTCAAGAACAGAAGAGATCGAGTCGTTCAGTGTCGTATATCACAGAATTATACATTCTCAGAGGATATTCCAGATTTAGCGTATTACCTGAAAACAATTAGTAGAGCAGATATTTTAATTGTAGGAAACGATAAGGTGGAATCTTTAAAGTCAGATCATGAATTTACTGAAAGCATCGTGCAGTTATCTATGGACCACTATAACAATTTTGACATTTTATATAATAGATCGCAATCAACGGATACAACTTCGGAAATTGAAATGGAGGGAAATATTATTCATTCGGCACAATTTGACAAATGGATAGCGTCCATTGTCAACGGAGAGATATTTAAGACGCGAAAACAACTAACCAAGCTTCTTGCTGAGGATAGTCCATACAATGCATTAGAGCAAGAATTTCGAGAACTCTTTAACGGTTACTACGCACTTGGCTTAGAAATAGAAGAGTTTGAAAAATCCTTACTTGCCTACATGCAAGAATCTGCTGACTTTTTTCATCTAAGACATCGTGTGTCTGCAGTTGAAGCACAGCGTAGATGTTCAACATTAGGACGCGAAGCGCAGAGGATGGGTATTTTGATAGAACAAGACCCACAGCCAGAAATTAAGGTTTCGGATTTATCTCACGATGAATTCCGAACATTTGTAAACATAATTGGAAATTGGGGTATTTTTGTATCAAGAGAACGTTTAGTTAAGTTAATGGAAAGTGAGAACTCTACCAATAATCCTACGAAACTTCGATCCGAATTTTGCGAGTTTTTCGTTTGCTTTTTGGAATTGGAACTATTCCTTGAGAACTATGATTATGATCCAGATGATGGATTGGAGTTGCGTTCAGATTTTGTAGAACAGTTGGAGCGTGAAGATGAATATATTAAGTCTGGTGGTAAAATGCTTACTCTCAAGGAGGTAGTCAAGAGGTTAGGAACCTAGTTGAAATGTATGAATTGATATTGACTCCAAATGCAGAAAGAGAATTACAGCGTCTAAATGCCAAACTCCAAAATAAAATTGTCAATAAGCTCAGATGGTTATGTGCAAATTGTGATGTCTGCTCTCATAAAGCATTGCAGGGTCGATTTAAGGGAAAGTATAGGTTAAAATCAGGAAATTATCGAATTATCTATACTTTCAACAGGCAAACTCAACAAATAACAGTTTCTCAAATTGAAAACCGTTCATCAGTATACAAATAAATAAACTATCTCTCCGAAAGCAAGACAAGTTCCTACATCAATCAATACCAAGAATTCTCTCTTGAGAATAGTAATAGACCTACGTGATATGTATATCATATAATGAACAGTTAGACCAAGTTCCATGTGATTTGAAGAAACATATATAAAGAATTACCATTCTAAATAGCAATACCGATACATCTTTCAAATCGAACCCTAACCAAAAAACACATAATTTCTGCCAGAACAAAATACACATCACTTAAGGACAAAAGATGACATATCGCGACATATTAGAAAAAATAAAACTTGCATTTCCCCAACCTATTTCCAACACTATACATGACTCATATTTTATACATTCCATGATGCGTGCTTTAGACCAAGTTGATGATCTCAAAACACACTTGCCATTTCTTGGAAACATCAACGCTGTGGATTTTGAGGAAGGAAAGAAGTCCACATTACCGAATAACATGTCCTCAGTGCAAGAGGTTACAAAGGAACTTGTGGGTTATCTTGAAGGCATGACTATCTTTGGACATCCCCGCACACAACAGAACGTAGTTTGTCCAACGACAATTCCTAGTCTCATTGGAGTTGTTCTTGCCTCTCTATACAATCCGAACCTTTGTTGGGATGAGTCCAGCAGATTAGTCGCATTAGCGGAAGTTGAAGTCACATCTATGACATCAAAGCTGATTGGCTATGATCCTGCACATTCTGGTGGTGTATTTACCTTCGGTGGTACTGGAACGACTCTCTATGGTGTGAAAATCGGGTTAGAAAAAGCATGTCCGGACACAATAAAAAAGGGAACTCCTGAAAATGCTGTCGTTTTTGTGTCGGATGCGGGACACTACTGTGCTTCAAATATAACGGGTTGGCTTGGAATTGGGACTGACAACCTGATAACTATTCCAACAACATTTGAAAACGAGATCGATCTTGAGATACTTGAACAGGAACTCCGTCAAACACTCACTGATGGCAAAAGGGTTGCTGCTATTATCGCCACTTTAGGCACAACCGATGCATTTGGTCTGGACAATCTAATGCATATTGTCACCATGAGAGAAACCCTCGTTGAGGAATTCAAGCTTGGCTATCAACCACATATTCATGCTGATGCTGTGATCGGATGGGCATGGTCTGTATTCAACAACTATGATTTTGAGCAGAATCCATTAGGTTTCCGTCCGCGTACTATTCGCGCTTTAGCAGGGGCTTGCAGGAGGATACAACATCTTTCTCTTGCCGATTCTGTTGGCATAGACTTTCATAAAACGGGTTTCGCACCTTATATCTCAAGCCTTGTCCTCGTCAGAGACCAGTCTGATCTCAATTTATTGAAACGTTCTGCTGAGCAAATGCCATATCTCTATCACTTTGGTCAGTATCGTCCCGGTATGTTCACACTTGAGACCTCCCGTTCTGGAACAGGACCTCTTGCTGCACTTGCCAATTTAAAATTGTTTGGAGAAAAAGGATTGCAAGCAATTATCGGACATATCGTTGAAATGACACAACTCCTACGCGAACATCTTGAAGGACATGAAGGCACAACAGTGCTGAACCGTGGAAATTTCGGGACTGTTACGCTCTTTCGTGCTTATCCAGTTGGTGTGGATACTTTTGAAATCAAACGTCAAGAATTTGAGGATGCCACATATCAAGATAGTCTGCTTTCCCATAATGACTACAACAAAGACATCTTTCAATATGTAAATTCTGAGGCGATGGAAGGTAGAGGGGTCTTCATCTCCACAACTGACTGCTATCGTAAAACCACCTATGGAGAACCGATTGTTGCCTTAAAATCATTTATCCTATCTCCGTTTGTAGATGAGGAAGATGTGAAAACAGTTGTAGCCAAGGTGTTAGAGGCAAGGGAAGCGATAGCGAAATGTGGAGAACACAGTCAAATGGAGACGGTGGAAATTGAAAACACTTCAGACGAAAATTGAAATTATCTACTTTTCCACCTAAAGGTAGTTTAGTTTTCAACCTAATCTACAATATAAGCTCTATGTTATCCTCATAAATTCTCTAAACTTTAGATCTCTGTTTACACCCTTTTCCACCCTGAATAATCCACTGAATTAAAAAAATAAAGGAAAACTTGAACAGTTATCGGAATTACCTCAATAATTGTGCAACCTTTTACCTTCAATTAAGACTCTATAATAACAGATTACATTTCATGTTATTAGTTCTGTTGTTCCCAAAATTGTTAAACCGACTAATGCACAACTTTGATAAGGAAGGTTCTAAATACCATGTCCATAAGAAATGTTGTCATCTCAGGTTGCGTCATTGTGATCATTTTCACAATAAGCGCGTATATTTATAGACAAAACACAAACAAACTGAACGTTGATGTGGAATATCCTATCAAGGAAAAACCTGAAAAGATTGATATTGTCAAACACCCACTCAAGAAAAACACAAATACGGATAGTAAAATTCCTGATGATTATTTCAAGGTAATCGTTGACAACAATATCTTTCGTCGTCTGGGATGGAGACCACCCCAAAAAGAACCAGAATATACTCTCATCGGTACGACAACTAATCCTAATAGTGCCTATTCTGAAGCAATTATTTTAGAACGTAGATCAAACCAACTGAGAACCGTCAAAGTAGGTGAAACCTTTGGTACAGTTAGTGTAAAAGAGATAAATCCGAAGCAGGTTATATTAGATGATAAAGGGAAAGAGATTAAACTGAAAATGAGTTCACAATTTCTCAAATAAGTTCAGGGATGAGTACTTCAAAATCAACAACAAATCCGTTTGTTGTATTCGGTATGTATCTGCTGTACTTAGTCAAACTTCAAATTCATTGGTGTGTATTAATTGGCAACTATGCCAAAAATACGCGATACTATTAGATAGAAATTACATACTTCGGAGGTAAATCGTGCAAAATACATACAATTCCACAGATTTCTGGTATACATTTATCAACTCTTTATATAACGAAGGACTCTCATGTGGCAGAGGTGAATTGGAGATGGACGAGGAGATGCAGGAGAAATTCCTTGTTTATCTCAAAGAAAAATTGAGGAAGGGATAACAGATGGTGAAACTGCACTGGCTCCAGGTCTACACAATTACTTTTGGCGATTTCCATTAGAAATACTACCAAAAACACGGGAGTTAATCGATAGTTTTCTAAAATCTGATCCGAAAAACGGCGTAGCAAACTTACTTCACACACTTGTGGAAATTTCAGACTGGGATGCTAAAAACGACCCCCACATAGATGAAAGCATGAAACCAATACCGAATGACCCGTGTATGAATTTGGCAGCGATAGACCAATATAGAATGAATCACTTTTTTGGGTATGACATCGAAAAAGAAGTAAAAGTCCTTGGGGTGCTTGAAAACTTTTACGCGTGGGCAAAACGACAGGACGATTCTGCACGTTATCAGGAGGCACGTTCATTCTATCGGCAACATAGAGTAACCCCTTATACAGTTTATAGGCAGCTCAAAGATAACCTTCGGCGGCTCAAGGATCGTCTTGAAGATTCTGAAATTCCTGAAGAAAGTAATCCAGATGTTGAAAGATATAAAACACTAATTAAGAAATGTAGAGATTTGGTTCCTACGGAAAATGCTGCATTTCGGAAAGATTTTGATCAACAATCGGAAGAACATCAAGACTTAGTTGATGCAAAATCCGACCATACAGGAATATTGGAAGCCTATCTAAAATCGGTTGAAAACCGTAAACATGCACCACCAAGAAGACTCACACAGAATGACCAAGAACAACTTGTGGCATTCCTAAAAACCAAGATTGAAGCGGGTGTGATTGACGGTAAAACAACACTACCTGTGAATCTTCAGGATTACATCTCTGATTTTCCTCAAGCGATGCATCTGGAACTCAGAGAGTTTGCTGAGGAAGTGCTTGAAACAGAACCTGATAACGGAGCTGCATATAAGATATTAGCAATCATTGTGTGGGAGAGTAAAAATGTTAGACATGGGGAATCGGACAGAGATCTTATATTACTTGAACAAGCGATGAATTTAGCACCCAACGATACAGAAACATGCTATTTTGCCGTAAGAAAATACGATGAATACTTTGATCCGTTGTTTAATCTTACACTTACAGCACTTGAACGATTGTTTGCAAGATCACTGCAGCAAAATGATTCCGATTTGTATCAATGGTTAGCAAAACTGTACAAAGAAGTAGGCAGAACCCCATGTCATATCTATCGGCATCTGATGAAGAATCCTGATTCAAATTCGGAACTGATTGAAAGGTGTAAACCATTGATAGACCAAATGCTACAGGTATTCCAAAAACGACTTTCAGATGAACAGGACGATTGGTACGCTTTACGCGGAATTGGGGATGTCTACGAAACACTTGGTGAAACCGATTTAGGACAAAATTATCCTTGGACACCTCATTCTGAATTCAAATGGAGTCAGTCAGCATGGCTTGGGAAACAAATACCCAATTTCTCAGCAACTGCTTTTGACGGTATACCTATAAACATGTCGGATTACCGAGGGAAACTGTTGGTATTAAATTGGTGTGCAAAATGGTGTGGTTTCTGTGCATCAGAAATTTCCCACCTAAAGAAAGCTTATGAAGAATATCACGACAAAGGATTAGAGGTAATTGGTTTCAGTTTAGATGAGAATGAAACCGAACTACGTGAATATACTGAAGAACATGAGATACCTTGGGTTCAAATCTACGATGGTAAGGGATGGAATAGCGAATTTGCACAGTTCTTCGGTATAAACAGTGTTCCTTCACAGTGGCTCATTGATAGAGATGGGAAGATCCTTTCTGTTCATACAAGAGGAGAACGACTTAGTCAACTTGTGAAGTTGGCAGAAGCTACACGTAAAGGAAACAGGATTCCAGATTTTACGGCAGTTGATGTAGATGGAAATCCTGTTTCTAACACTACTTTACATGGGAAAGTCGCTCTTCTCCATTTTGGTTACATACACAAAGAACCAGAACTTGAACATATTAACAAACTATACACAAAACATCACGAAAATGGGTTTGAGGCAATAGGTTTCAACGTTGGCGGTTGGAGAGATGAAGAAGCATTGCGCGACCTCGTACGCAGAGAAAACCATCAAGGACACTATATCTATGCGGATCATGATGGAGATCATGCTGCAGTGGGTGAGCAGTTTGGATTCGGTGATGGTTCTGGAAGTCGAAAAGTTTTACTCCCTGCTTTCATACTCATTGATTCTGTAGGAAAGGTTGTTGATGCACGATATGGAAAGGTCCATTCAACAGAAGCATGGGCAACAAGACTGGAAAAACTTATAACCGATAACCTATAGAACCATTAAACATTCACAGAAATCCTTAATTTTCAAGCATCTATCTATGCATTAATTAAAAACGAAATATAGGAGAATCTTGATGGACAAATACACTTCAGCAGATTTCTGGTATACCTTTCTTAACTCTCTTGACGACTATGGACTTTCAGCAGGTAACGGTGAATTGCAGATGGACGAGAAGACGCAGGGACAATTTCTTGCCTATCTGAAAGAAAAGATTGAAGAAGGTGTTGTTGATGGTGCTACCACACTTCCCCCTGGTCTTTACGATTACTTTTGGCGGTTTCCAAAGGAGATGCTGTTGAAATTACGGGCATTAGCGGATGATTTTCTCGCTACAGATCCAGAAAATGCTGCCGCTATAATTGTGACATGTGCCGAGGATGACCCTGATGAGCATATAGAAACCGTGATGAGATTAGCACCGAAGGACCCTTGTGCGAATATTATCATTATTGACGAATACTATAGAAACTCTGGTTCAATCAGACGAAATGATGACTCACAAGAAAAATTTCTCACTGCACTTGAAAACATATATGAATGGGCAAAACAAGAAGGGACAACTGATCGTTATCAAGATGCAAAGTCTACCTATAATAGAATCGGTAGAAGTCCAGATTCAGTATATGGAAAGGCAAAGGAAAAGCTTCAGGAACTTAAGGATGACCCTGAAAAACCGGAAGATCAAAATGAGCGGAGAGAACTCATTGAAAAGTGTAACGCGTTGATTAACAGATGTAGAACTGCCTTCCACAATGAACTTGCAGCGTTTCAAAAAGAATTACTTCAAGAAACAGATGAACACCCTGATTTCGGGGATCCAACTTCCGAAAAGGTTGATTTTTGGGAGACTTATCTCAATTCGCTTGATGACCGAGAATTGTCAAGTAGAAAATGGAAAATCTCTCTCAAAGTTCAAGAACAACTTCTGATGTATTTCAAAACGCGGATTGAAATAGGCGTTGTTGATGGACAGGCGAAGTTGCCGGTGGATCTATCAGAGTATATTCCACGGTTTCCCAAATATATGCGTATGGAACTGAGAGAATGCGCTGAAGAGGCACTTGAAACGCAACCGAATAACGGCACTGCAGCAAAGTTGTTAGCATTTATTGTTGAAGATATAGAATACCCCTTCCTTGAACAAGCAATAGCGTTATTGCCGAATGACACAGAAATTTGCTTTTATGCGATTTGTAGTGATAATAATCCTTTCAATGAAAATAAGAATATTCTGGTTGAACTGGTGTTGCCAGCACTTGAGAAATTGTTTGAAAGGGCACAGCAGCAAGATGGAAACGGATTATATTATTGGCTTACAGAACTTTACAACAAGAGCGGTAAGACTCCTTGCCATATCTATCGCAAACTGAGGAGAAATCCCGAAGGAAACACTGAACTAATTGCAAGAAGCAGATCCCTAATTAATCAAGCAAAAAACACCTTTCAGCAACGGCTTGAAGAAGAACCTGACGACTGGTATTCTTTGCGCGGACTTGGTGATATTTACCAAACATTAGGCGAAACTGAATTGGCAAGTAAATATCCGTGGGAACCACATTCAGAATATCGATGGGAACAACCCGCTTGGGAAGGATTGCAACTTCCCGATTTTTCTGCAACTACTCTTGATGGGACACCCATTTCATTCTCTAATTACCGTGGCAATTTAGTCCTGCTCAATTTTTGTGCATGGTGGTGCGGTCCTTGTAAACCTGAAATACCTTATATTAAAGAAGTTTATGAAGAACATCACAAGAACGGATTTGAAGTCATAGGTATAAGTTTAGATGACAGTGAAGACGAATTACGGAACTATATTGAGGAACATGAAATTCCCTGGGTACAGATCTTTGATAGTAAGGGTTGGCATAGTGAAATTGCTCGGTTTTTCGGTATCAATTTCATTCCATCTCAGTGGCTCATTGATCGAGATGGTACAATTATTTCTGTTATGAACAGGCAGTTTCTACTTGGACAAAACGTGAATAGGACAGAAGCAACGCGAATTGGTGACATAGTAGCTGATTTCTCCGCGACCGATATAGATGGAAATCCTGTATCCTCTGAAACATTCCGAGGAAAAGTTACCTTATTCTATTTGGGATTTCCGAATCAAGTGCTGAAGGATCTGGAAGCAATATACCGAAAATATCATCAAAAAGGTTTTGAAGTTATTGGTGTCAGTGTAATGGGGTATCAAGATGAAGAACATTTGCGGGACAATCTCCGTGAAGATAAAGTCATTGGACGACACATTTATGATGGTGGTCACTGGAATGGTCCGTTAGCGAAACAATTTGGTGTTAGTGCAGGACGAACATATCCAGCAATTGTGTTGATTAATAAAGAAGGAAAGGTTATTATGGCACGTAATAGAGAGGTGCATTCACCTGAAGAATGGGTTGCGAAACTGGACGAATATGTTGCAACACATCTTGGATTATCCTAAATAAATTAAGTGGAGGTAACTATTATGGCATACTTCATCACTGAAGAATGCATTGGGTGTGTGCAGTGTTTAGACAAATGTCCGGTTGAAGCGATTACAGGAGATCGAAACAAGTTGCACATAATTGACCCAGATGTGTGCATTGATTGCAGTGCATGTGGCATGGTGTGTCCTGTGGAAGCAATACGGGACCAGTTTGGCAAGGTGTGCAAGTTTATTCCTGTTCGCACGCATCGTCCCGTTGCAGTAATCTATGAAGAGCTCTGTTCTGGTTGTGATTTCTGTGTACAAATCTGTCCGTGGGATTGTCTTGAAATCATTGACCCGGTGTCAAATGAACATGCTGATAGCTTCCTTGGAATCTGTGAACTTGTGAAACCGAGGGATTGTGTTGGATGTTTGCTATGCGAAGAAGTTTGCATCAAAGATGCTATACGAGTTGAATCACCTATATTGTTGGAACTCGCTGAGGCTGCAGATTAATCTCCATCTTATACTTCTTATTCCAATTCTATAAATGATTATCTCTTTTGAGAAGAAATGTAAAAGGTGCAATGAATTGCGCGACTACGAAAGGTCTATTTCTTCACGCAAACAATTGTTAAGAAATGGAATTACTATTGAAAATAAGAAACCCAACCTATGGTCCATAGGTTGGGTTTCTTAATGAAAAATACCCCCGACGAGATTTGAACTCGTGTCGCCGCCGTGAAAGGGCGGTGTCCTTGGCCAGGCTAGACGACGGGGGCGTAATATTTAAGTGAGCCGTACAGGAATCGAACCTGTGACCACCTGATTAAAAGTCAGATGCTCTACCTGCTGAGCTAACGGCTCAAAATCACAATATTAAATGATACAACCATTTTCTGTAAATGTCAAGTTAAAGTGCAAAAACTGCGGAACTTGAAGGGAGAAAATGGTATGGGAACTACCAGAGGGGTTTTCCGAGTTGTACAATCTGATCTCTATCTGGACCTACGGAGATAATCGGGATTGGCACATTGAGAAAATCTGCTACATACGCGACATAATCTTTGGTAGTCTGCGGAATATCGTCAGCAGAACGCGCTTCAGTCAAAGGTTTTTGCCAACCGGGTAATGTTTCATAGACCGGTTCACATTCTTCCAAAACTTTCAGACTGCTTGGAAAGGAGGTTATCTCTATTCCTTTATAACGATAAGCAACACAGACTTCTATATCAGCAAGAGTGTCAAACACGTCCAGTTTTGTAAGAGCAATAGCGGTTAGTCCATTAATTTGCGTTGCATATCGGAGTGCAACAAGGTCAAGCCAACCACAACGTCTGGGTCTTTGTGTTGTGGCACCGTATTCCTTACCAATATTACGAATTTCCTCGTCAAGGTCAGGTGGCATTTCAGTTGGGAATGGTCCGCCACCGACGCGTGTAACATAAGCCTTGGAAACACCTAAAACCTCATCAATGAGTTTTGGTCCGATACCGAGACCAGTGCATACCGCACCAGCAGTGCAGTTTGATGAAGTGACATAAGGATATGTTCCGAAATCTATGTCCAGCATAGTTCCTTGTGCGCCTTCAAACAGTATTCGTTTTCCATCGGCATACGTTTCGTGCATGAAAGCAACCGTATCTGTTACAAAAGGTGCAATTCGTTCTGCATATTGATAATAGGTTTCTATGAGCGAATGTCGGGTGACCTCACTCATTTGAAGTGTATCTGCTTTGGCTTCTAGGTTGTAATCAATTTTCTTCTGGAAGTTGTCAAATTCAAGCAAATCTCCGACACGGATACCTGCATGTCGATTCATCTTATCGGAGTAAGTTGGACCGATACCGCGGGATGTTGTGCCGATTTTGGTTGCGCTTCCCATCTGTTCATATTGTTCAACAACTTTGTGGTAAGGCATTATGAGATGTGCGCGATCGCTTATCTTGAGATTATCACTACTGACTTCAACACCTTTTTTCAGCAACCCATCAATTTCTCTGAAGAGGGTCTCCAGATTTATAACAACTCCGTTGCCGATTACATTTGCAGTATTTGGTCTGAGGATACCGGATGGGATCAAATGAAGAATGAAGGTCTTGTCACCGAGCACAATGGTATGTCCAGCGTTGTCTCCACCTTGATAGCGCGCGACGACATCCGCATGTTCGGCGAACACATCGGTAAGTTTTCCTTTACTCTCATCCCCCCATTGGGCACCTAAGATAACAATGTTAGACATATAACCCTCTTTATGCAATACAACCTGAACCAATTAATTCCGCTGGACGTATTCCACGATTAACGTTTTGAGAATTGGAAACGTGCCCGTGCACCCTTCTGTCCATACTTCTTACGTTCTACCATTCGTGGGTCACGTGTTAGGAATCCACCTTTTTTCAAAGAAGGTTTCAATGATTCATCTGCTTTAACGAGTGCGCGAGCAAGACCGTGAGAAATAGCACCTGCTTGTCCAGTATTCCCGCCTCCACGGACATTGACATGTACAACGAACTCTCCAGTTTTTTCAACGTGTTCAATGGGTCTGCGTGCTACCTGTATGTGATCGGAACGATCAAAATAGTCCTCAATAGGTTTCTTATTGACGAGAATACCGCCTTCACCACCTGGAATGATTCTTACACGTGCGACAGAGGTTTTACGTCTTCCTGTTCCCCAAAATTGTTCAATTGCCATATAATTCCTCAACTGTTAAAATGTTAGGACTTCCGGTTCCTGTGCTTGGTGCGGATGGTTAGGTCCTTTGTAGACCTTTAATCCCTTCATCAGTTTTGCACCGAGTTTGTTCTTCGGGACCATCCCTTTGACAGCAGCTGTAATGATAAACTCCGGGTTGCGTTCCATCTGTTCCTTGAAAGTTCTATATCTATCGCCACCAGGATAACCACTGTATCGGAAGTAAGTTTTTTGTTCTGCTTTGTCGCCAGTGACAACGATCTTTTCTGCGTTTATCACTGCAACACGGTAGCCTAAATCTGCATGTGGTGTAAAACTGGGATCATGTTTCCCGCGCAGCACTTGTGCAATGCGTGACGCTAATCGTCCAAGCACCTGTCCTTCTGCATCCACGACATACCACTTTATATCTTTATCGGATTTAGGAAAAAAAGTTTTCGTTTTCAATACCATGATACTTGACCTTTTCGGTAAAATCTTTATATTTCATTAACGTAAGTTCGCATACCTATTGTATTATACTATAAAAAGCGGTGCTTGTCAAAATTAAATGGGTGGTGTAAAGTTTTTGTCACTTGTCTGAACCAGGATTTTCAGGAGTATAGGATTCACAGGATTACGTCTCATCAATGTTGCATTCTCACTATAAAAAATAAGTCTGATAGCAGCAACAGAAAAACTTTTTGGCTCATGTAAAGAATAAGTGCTAATAAAGAATTTAAACCCGTGTGGCCATTGACTTCGTTGAAAAACGACGCACTCAATCTTTACATGAGCGAACTTTTTATGACAACGGCACTTTGACTGATCAGACTCTAATCCTGAAAATCTACCAATCCTGAAAATCCTGGTTCAGACAAAGGCGTGGCATACAGACCTCAAATTACAGTGTGTGGTTGGTTCGTTCGCTAAAAGGACACCTATGGTCCGACTTACAAACCGCACGTTATACGTTGTTGCACATCGGTTTTCCATCATACATAACAACAAGGATGTTCAACCTTCTATCTTAATTGATAAAATTTGCCCCTTATAATCAGGTATCTCTTCCACAATTACGTCCGGTCCCAAGTCACAAGGTAAGGTAACACCTTTAAAATTGGGGTTTTCATAAAACGTAACTTCCCCGCCTTCTCGTGGACAACCTGAAAGTTTTACTATCCGTACAGACGCTATTCCATCTTCAAACCCAGAACGATCCAGAATATCCTGTAGGTTCTCAGTCGTTTGGAGAATAGTTATTTTTTTCCCTTCACATTTGGATCGCTCATAACATTCAACTATGAATAGATAGGTAGTGGTTTCCTTACTTTCGCTCTTACTACTATGAAATTTATCAATGTTGCGTTCAGATTCTATATCGTCCATTTCTTCAGAATCAGTACTATTATTCCCAGTTATATCCTGTTCTGCATCATCATTGATTTCTCTATCTTTTATTTGCTTCTGTCCAGTTTGCGATAATTCATCAATGTGTTTGGTCTCGACTTTGTAGTTGCCATCATATTGATCAGTGATAGACATCTGGTATTGAAACCATACAAAGCATGCGATTGTGAAGATCAGAATGAAAACTGTACCTCTGATCAACCAGTTTTCTATTGAAACATCTTTTTTCATAGTGTTCACCCAATTATCCTTTGTTCGTTGCGTAATCACTGAGAGTGATCTATTGAATTTAGTCTTGATAAATTGACATGAAGGATACTAACATACCATCTTAATTGAGAGAATTGCCTTATTAAAGTCGGGTATCTCTTTCATTAATGATTTCGGTTCCATGTGGATAGGTAAGAAATGCCCTGTAAAATTGGGTTTTTCATAAAACACAACTTCTCCGCCATCGGGAGGACAATCAGTGCCTTTGTATATCCGCATAGACGATATACGGTCTTCAAACCCAGAACGTTCCAGACTTTCGTGAAGGTTCTCAGTCGTTTGAACGAAGCATGCTTTTTTGCCTTTAAATCTGGGTTGTTCAAAACATTCAACAAAAAATGGATAGATGCCGATTTCCTGAGTTTTCTGTTTACTATGTTGTAATTCATCACTGTTCTGTGAAGATGGATTCACATTTATCTCAATTGATAAAATTTGAGCCTTATAATTAGGTATCTCTGACACAATTATTTCCGGTCCTAAGTCACATGGTAATGTAACACCTGAAAATTTAGGATTTTCAAAAAACGTAACTTCCCCACCTTCTCGTGGACAGCCTGGACCTTTAATTATCCGCACAGATGCGATACTGTCTTCAAATCCAGCACGATCCAGAGTAGTTTGTAGGTTCTCAGTCGTATGAAGTATAGTTACTTTTTTTCCTCTGCATTTGGTTTGTTCAAAGCATTCAACTATGAATGGATAGGTGGAAATTTCTTTTTTGTCACTCACTGATTTACTCCTTCTATTTTGGTTATTGTTGGCGGTTTGAGAGGACATATTCACACTATCGCTCTGTTTGAATACGTTAGTAGGTGGTTGGATGTTTCCAGGAGTTTCTTGTATAAGTTCATTCTCTTGCAGACGTTGTCGTGCCCTTCTAAGTCGGCTTTTTATCGTGTTGACTGACACGCCAAGGAATTCGCTTATCGCTTCGGATGACATTTCACCAAGGTAATAAAGTGTTATCACTTTGCGTTCACGTTCTGGTAATTTCTCCAGAAGCATATCAACAACTTCTCGGCGGTGCTCTGTGGCTGCCTTTTCTCGCTGCTCTGCGATATAGTTTACATAAGCAGATTTCTCTAAGATAGCTTCATCGGTGGCTTCCAAGGATTGCATCGTATTTTTCTCTCTTTGGTGCCAGTTAGCACATCGTCGCTTTGCGATGATGTAAATCCATCTGGAAAACTTGTTTGGCTCTTTTAGCGTGGATAGCTTATTATAAGCTTGTAGGAATACATCTTGTGTGATTTCTTCCGCTACGTGATAATCCCCGATTTTTTGCCATGCAATAGCGTGAATGCTCTTTTGGTATTTTTGGAATAAAGTATTAAACGCTGTGTGATCCCCGGATAATATTCTATGTATAAGTTGGACATCGTCTTTTTCCATTATTAACCTCTGCATTAATCTGGTTTACGATTATACATGACACAATTTTGAGGTGAAAAGGGTGCAAAATTAGAAAAAAAGTGAAAATCAGAGAAGAGATAATTATCTTACCAGGTTTGAATACCATTTTAGGTCATACCAATTCTATAGCGTATCTCATAGATCATTGTAGTGCGAGGTCTCCGTGCCCCGCAGAATACCACACGCGTATTCTGGTTGATTTTGCCATCTTTCAACTACCAACAATGGCGGGGCGTGCAGACCCCGCGCTACAATAACAGAAAGTCGTATGTGTGCAAAAACTTTACACGCCTCCATAGTATTATGAAGACAAACCAATCTCAACACAATATCTATATGAACGTCAATCACTTAAGATGAGGAGAGGAAAATGCAAAAACTTTTGAATACGATAGCATCACATTTTAAAATTCATCCAACAGAAATTGTTGTGGAAAAGGTTCGGCACGGAAATATAGTAAAACAAAATGTCCACCGTCTGAATATCCGATCAAAGCGTTATTTGTTAAAACAACACGAGATTACAGTGCCAGTAACCGAATCCGGTTTCACTCCTTTTCAGATTGAGAAGTTCATAATATCAACCCTTTACAAAACCGGATGTCTTGTCCCGAATGTTATTTGGCATTCTGAAAAGTGTAATGCGATATTATTGGAATGGCGCGGTGAACATACACTCGATTCTCTTGTCCAGCGCAGCCTTGCATCAAGTATGCAATCTGAGTTAAACACTATCTTAAATGTCCTTGGTAGAATTGAAACTGTGTTTTCTGAAAATTGTGACCTTTTCATACCTTACGTGTTTCACTTTAACGTCAAGGAAACTTTGCAAGATTTACTTGAACAAGGAAGAAAAACGGTCGGTTATCTGCAACAACTGTGTAAAACTCCACTCACTTCATCACAATTAGAGAATCTTGATACATCTTGGACATCACTTGCTAATCGGCTACTTGAAGCACCTCTTACATTAGACAGTCTTGACTACCAAGCACGCAATATCGTTATTGACGCTGGACTTCCATACTTCATTGATTTTGCAAGTATCGGTTGGGATTGGCAGGAACGACGGTTAGTTCAGTATTTTAACAGTCTTGGTGCACATCAGGATGGTGCGAATTTTGTATCATTGTTGAATCAAGAATTGGTTGAAACTTATGCCGCCTGGGTAGTTGAGCATCGGGAAAATTGCTCAGTGTCAGATGTTAAAGCACGCGTTGATGGTCATCATCTGGTTTTTTATCTCTCTGTTGTGCATAGGATATTAGAAGCAACTGCAAGACCTGAAGTTCAAGAAAATCAGATTTTGGCAGAAGCATGGGGTGACCTTCGTTCCAGATATCAACGCGCAATTTCGCTAATTATTAAGACGAAACTAAGTGATGATGAAGTGACGAACCATATCCGTAGAATGATTCGGGATTTTCACGACGACATTTAATGTCAGCAAAGTATGCACGACACCTATTCATCAGAAATAATCGTTCGATTCAGTTGTAAAAAAAACTCTTCTACCTCTGGTGTTGATGGTTTTTTTTTCACTGCCAACCCCGGAATATAGAATTTGTCTTGATATGACTTGATCAACTGATATAAGGAATCCAAGTCAATCTCTTGAGTGCGAATTGCCTGTCGTACAGTTTCAAATTGTTCTTTAACACTGTCTTGTGGAACACCATCTGGGCGGTGTGCTAACAGATGTTTTTCAGTGCCATTTAATGCTTGGATTGCGCTCCAGTAGCGTAATCCTTCAGCACCACCAATGAGGTTGTAGGCTAACAAGCCAAGTCCAGCACATACAATGATAGATATAAACAAAAAGATTAGAACACGTCGGTAACAACCGCTAATTTTTTGTGCTATGAGTGACATTTAAAGTATTTTCCCCTCACGGATAGTTAAAACAGGATTGATTTTCTGAGTGCCAACAAACTTTGTGTCGTGTGCATCG
The DNA here is from genome assembly GCA_958295945.1 of Candidatus Poribacteria bacterium. Classification (GTDB taxonomy): domain Bacteria; phylum Poribacteria; class WGA-4E; order WGA-4E; family WGA-3G; genus MSPOR6. The sequence continues at coordinate 5,181,761 of OY282386.1, read as the reverse complement.
TAGAATTCAAATTCCCCATTAAGCAGTTCCAAAACTGCGACATCTGCAATAGATCCGATTTTCAGATTTCCGAGTTGTTTTTCGCGTTTTATAGTTTTTGCGGCATTGAAAGTAGATTTTTCAATTACCTGTTCCAAAGTTAATCCGAGATGCATCAATTTTGATAATGTTGTCGGCAGATCATAAACGGGTCCGTGGATATTGCCAGTATGTAAATCTGTGCTGATAACATCAGAGATAAACCCTTGTTCCATAGCGCGTTGTGCAACTTCATATCTGAAACTGCCTGCTCCGTGTCCAACATCAAAGATGATACCTTTCTGTTGTGCTTTCCAAGCTTCAGGGATAATTCTGCCTTTGTCGTCAATGATGTTGTCCCCATTTCCTTGGAAGCAGTGGGTAATCACATCTCCCGGTCTCATCAACTCCAACACATCTGGCAGTGGGACACCTTGTCCGATGTGGCACATCACAGGTGTATTGGCTTGTTCGGCTGCTTTGATAGCAAGTTTCAAGGGTTCTACCCCATTATCCCCTACTTGCCCCTTACCTTGTCGCACTTTTACACCGACAGTAATATCACGATTGGATTTTAACGTGTCTGCGACACGGTCAGGCTCAGCATAAGCAAGGTCATACATCTCTCCAACAGGTCCGTAAACGAGTCCAATACCTGAGATGTGGATATAGTTTAAGATGTGCGTTTGTGCAGGTTCTACAATGAATTCACGAAAACCTGGGAAAGTTGCCCAACTTGCACTGCCTGCATCAACAAATGTGGTTGTGGCAGAAATGGGAAGGACATCATCGGCTTTGATACCCCATGTCGTGACTCCGTAGTAGACATGCGTATGGATGTCAATCAATCCTGGTGTAACATATTGGTTCTTGACTGAGATGGTCTTTTTCGCTGCAGTCTTTGGAATATCCTTGTCAATTGCAGCAATAACTCCATCTGTAATTGCAACATCACGATGTGCATTCAAACCTTGTGCGGGATCAATGACAGTCCCGCCTTTAAGTAGAATATCATAGTTCATGCTTCACACACCACGTTTCTCACCCCAGATGTCAACATGCACACGCGGTGAATAGCGATATCCATTTTCTTTACAGAGTTCAACTAACCATTCTTGCTTCTGGATTAACACCTGTGAAGTCTTTCCCTGTGGCATTAACATTATAGTTTCAGATGGTATACCGATTTCTGTCTGCAAGGATTCGATTTCAGTAAGATCCTCCGGTGTATCTACAACAAACTTCACTTGACATGGGTAGGCATCTAAAAACTTGCGTATGACATCGGGTTGGATGCGTTCACGTTCATGTCGTTTGAAGAAACGGTGATTTTCTGGCGGATTGGAATTACGCAACTTTGGACTCATTGATATGAGATGTGCTGCAACATCAGCGAAAAGTGTTGCATTTGTTTCTATTGTGATATGATGTCCTTGTTTGTCTAACTCCCGACAGAGAGTTACTAGTTCTTTCGTTTGTATGAAAGGTTCACCACCAGTGATGACAACATGTTTGCACTCAAACTTTGCAATAGCTGCAACACTATCGGAAACAGAAATATCCTTGTTCTCAGGTGTCCAAGATGTATACGGAGTATCGCACCAAACACATCTTAGATTGCAATAACTTGTTCGGAAGAAAACAGATGGAACCCCTATGAGTTGTCCTTCCCCTTGAATCGTATGGAACATTTCGCTGTATTTCATGAGGATCCCCTACTGTTTTGAATACGGTCAATGTATTTACATATCTGAAAAATCCTTATGCTTCAATGAGTTCAATCTGGACGTTATCTGGAGCTTTGAAGAACGCCATCATCAGTCCTGAGGGTTTTAGGTCTTCAAGTTCTGCCCCTTTTTCTTGTAGGTCAGCGACTGCAGAATCAAGGTCTTCCACAGTAAAAGCAAGTTGATAGACACCCCAACGTGGATTGCCACTTGTCGGTTCAACATCCATGTCACCAAATTTGGGTGAGAGGAATATCCGTTCACCACCAATTTCCATACGTACAATTTTTAGTCCACGGACTTCAACGGTATCTGTGACTTCTCCATCAAACATTTTTTCGTAATATTCTATTGCTGCATCTAAGTCTTCACATCTGAGATGTATATGATGAAATGTAAATGCCATAATTGCTCCTTCTGATTAATTGCTGATTGAGGGATTAACAAAGTGAATAGACATTCAACCGCACTCTGTAGCACAAGCTGTTAGTTTGCATCAGTGAGACACAAACTAACAGCTTGCGCAACAAAAACAGTTGGTAACGAACTCACGTTAATATAACTTCTTTATACAATCTTTTCAATACATTTTGGTTTATATTGACCAAGAACTACTAATCCACTGACACAGATTCAAGGTCCCAAAACAGAAGCGTACCGTCCAAACTTGCACTCACCAGTGTCTTTCCATCCGGACTAAACGTAACACTATAAACACTACTGGTATGCCCATGAAACTTATTAATTGGATGGTAGTTCTCAGTATCCCACAGCATCACGGTACCCTCAATACTTCCGCTTGCCAACAGTTTTCCATCTGGACTGAACGCAATGCCGTTAATCAGATCCTGATCATCTGTGATTTTCATAAGATATGCACCGGTATTCGCATCCCACAAATGAACTGAAGCGTCACCGCTTCCGCATGCAAGCGTTTCTCCATCAGGACTGAAAGCTAATTTCTCAATACCATTATCCATATCTGTTTTCAATGTCCGGATATGTTCACGTGTCATTGCATCCCACAGACAAACTGTTTTGTCTCGACTCCCACTTGCGATTAACTTTCCATCTGGACTAAACAGAACACTAAGTACTTCACCTGTATGCCTTTTGAGTGTTTGAATATGTGTACCTTTTCCTACAGTCCACAGATCAACGTTCCCGTTCCCGCTTCCACTTGCAAGCATAAAACCATCTGGACTAAACGCGACACTATAGATACTACCAGCATCATTGCTTAAAGTCATCAAAGGTGTGGCAGTAAGGATATTTTGCAGACGCACTGTGCCATCCAAACTTCCACTTGCAAGAGTCTTTCCATCCGGACTAAAAACAACACTATCCAGTGGACGCTTATGTTCTGTGAGAATATTTAGGGGAGTCATTGTATTCATATCCCATAAACGAATGGTTCTGTAACCACTAATTGCTGCCAACATAGTTCCGTCTTGACTGAAGACAGGGTTTGTCATACCGCTAAAATGCCCAGGTATTGTCAGAAAGGGTTTCCCTGTTTGCAAATTCCACATACGCACTGCGCCATCCACACTTCCACTTACCAACGTCTTCCCATCAGAACTGAAAACCAGTTTTGAAACGACATCCGTATTTTCCGTGAATTCTCTAACTGGTTCTCCTGTCTGGATATCCCAATAGCGAATGCGTTTTCCCCCACGTGAACTCACCAAGGACTTACTATCTGGACTAAAAACAACACTATTGGGATTAGAAGGATGATCTGTGAGTGTTAGTAATGATGATCCGGTTTTCACATCCCACAAACGGACGGTCTTGTCCCAACTCGTACTTACCAACTTCATCCCATCTGGACTGAACGATACACTAAATAATCCTTTTGTATGCCCCGAAAAAGTCTGCAAATGTTGCCCTGTTTCATAATTCCAGAGACGGACAGTTTTGTCCCAACTCGCACTTGCTAATGTCTTGCCATTCGGATTGAATGATACACCGTAGACGGTATCCGTGTTTCCTGTCAACGTTTGAAGAAGTGTTCCTGTCTCAGCATGCCAGAGACGCACAGTTTTATCCCAACCTGCACTTGCCACTATCTTACCGTCCGGACTGAACGCTACGCATTCAACACCATCTGTCTTGTCAGCAATCATCCTAAGATGTGTTCCTGTCTCCATATCCCAGAGACGCACAGTTTTATCCCAACCTGCACTTGCTAACATCTTATCATCCGGACTGAATGCTACGCCTCTGACAACAAACTTAGGCTCTTTGAGCAGGTGAAGTGCTTCACCTGTATGTGTGTCATAAACCCAAATACCAATTCCACTCGCTACTGCAACACGTTTGCCGCTGTTGGAATAAGCGATTTCATATAACTTACCTTTACCGAGACGTGCTTTTGCACCTTCAGGCAAACCCCATTGCGTATAATCTTGCCCGAACGCCGTGGCGGCTAAAACCAGTATTGAAATGTAAATAGTTAAAATCGAGAATAGTGTTTTTTTCATGTGTGGGTTTGTCCTTTTTGTATCGGTGATAGATATCATGATGAAGATTAATTTATTAAACGGGTAATCTTAATCACCCCAAAACTTTTAAGCCCGCTGGACTGTGAAGTCAAATTACCCTATTTATTTCTCAATCTTCATGTGGGTGTGTAAAGTTCTTGGCACACCCATACTATAGGCACCATCAACAAAACATCTGAATGCTGTTATTATACCATATATAATGTATGTAGTCAAGAGACGTGCTTATTTGGCAGAGGTATTGGAACACCTTCATTTGCTGTCATTTCGGCATAGAGATCTTGCAAACGTGCTGTCATCGGACCAGGATTCCCCGTGCCAATCTGCCTGCCATCTACTTCCAACACTGGACTTAACTCACCCACAGTACCTGTAGTGAACATCTCGTCAGCTGTGTACACCTCTGTCAGAGAAACGTTCCGTTCCACCATAGGAATTTGTGCCTTGCGTGCAAGATGGATAACATTACCGCGCGTAATCCCAGGTAGACAACTATCCGCGTGTGAGGTAATCACTTCCCCACGTTTCACTATGAAGATATTGGTAGCGTTCGTTTCAGAGACAAAACCGAAAATGTCAAGCATGATCGCATCGTCTACACCTGCTACATTCGCTTCTATTTTCGCAAGAATGTTATTGATCAGGTTGTTATGATGGATTTTGGAATCAACACACTGTGCTGGATTTCTCCGTATTGCTGATGTTATTAAACGAACACCAGTACTAGCATATATCGGTGCTTTCCATTCTGCCAATACTATTAAACAAGTGCCATACTGATTAACATGTGGGTTCATGCTTGAGGTCACCTTTTTACCCCGACTCAATGTCAGACGGATATGTACTTCATCGCGCATGCCGTTTGCTTGGAGCGTTTCAAATATAGCAGTTTTAATCTTATCTTGAGAAGGTATTCCTTCAAACGCCATCGCATGTGCAGAGTCTATCAATCTGTCCAAGTGTGCATCCAAGGCAAAGATCTTACCATTATAGATACGTAAACCTTCCCAAACACCATCTCCTCCTTGTACAAGACTATCAAATACAGATATCTTTGCATCTTCACGCGGCAGCAATTCGCCACCAACATGAATCAATATATTTTCATTACGCGCATCAGGCAATTGTGGTTGCATTCATTTTCCTCTTTTCATTAGATTAGTTTTATTCATTCAATTTCTCAACACATATATACTGATACCAAATTAACCTAAATCGTCCGGGCAGGGTTCCCCTGTCCGCCGTGTTCGCAGCGTCAAAAACAGGAAAAATCAAGTTAATTTGGTATAACATACTCCCCAAGCTAAATGGTTGACTCGCTAAGTAATTTCAGTATTCTATGTTTTGAAATTCCTAAATTTCCAATCCTCCTACCCACCTTATCAAGGGAGAGGGACTTTTGGATCTATTCTGTCCGTTTCCTATATGATAAATGTTTAGCGAGTCAACTACTAAAGCATGGGGTTCTTTGTTCTTATATTAGGTGTTTTCTCTAAATGACAGTTTCCTGCTTCAATGTCCTTTGCCTCCTGCCATGCTAACCAAGGTTACTTGCACTTTAGGTCGGACTTGGATGCCACAGGCGTTTGGACTCTCAGCATGCCCTGCCGCGAGTTGTTAGCGAATGTAGCAGGGATGTAGAGGGTATCTACAAAATTAGTTGTTCTGCTCCATTCTAATGTTTTGAGTGATTTCGCACTAGCATCACACACCTTCTTACAGAGACATTCAATTGTCGATATTAGTTGTGTCCATTCTTAATATATCAGATATAGCATGACTTCTCATTCCCAAATCTGATATTCTTTACCTCTAACATGAGTTTGAAGGTGTATAAAATTTTCGGCATTAACCGTCAAATTCATTGTCCGAGGGAACTCCGATTCCCGAAAGTTCGCGATTCGGAGATCGCTCCTTCAGGGTGTCTGTGTGTATTTTGCCAAAAAATGGACACCCCCTGAGTTTGATAAATAGTAATGGAAAAAGATTCTCACCACGGACTTAATAGATTAGCAGAAGTTCCTGATAAACGCAACCCACGCGGAAAACGGCACAGTGTTATTTATAGTAAAGTTTAGAATTAAGAAGACATTTCAATGCACTTGCAAGTACCACAAGTCCCGTAGGGGAGAGGTTTCCTCGCCCTCTGAGACGTGTCCTATTAATTGTAAATTCCACTATAGTATCGGATTTAGTCGTTTTGGGATTTGAAAAATTACTATAAACCTATATTTGGACTACATTTAATGAAAAGCCTCAAGAGCCTTTTCATAAGAATGCTTAATCCTAAAACGACTAATTCCGTTAATGGAAAATAGTTCTGACACAGGCGGATTTTCGTCCAAAATCATTAAGATGGGTATAGTTTTTGCGGCTATGGTAGAAGACAATGCTGTGTTTCACAGAGCATGGAAATCCCGTATCCAAAGTCACGGACTACAAGAAGGTTATCTGCGGAGTGCAATTGCAACCCCAGAAGAATTCGCATTGATGCGGTCATTTTTTGAAAATGCAGATGCATTGTAAATTGGTTAACAGCACCTTCGGATTACAAGAGGAAAGTGTAGAACCAGAAAACCAATAGAGGAATGTTGTGTATTTAACGTCAATGAAGATTCTACAATGTCCCTCATTAATGTTTTTGTTATGTTACCTCAGATTAGAATTGGCATAAAAAACAGGCAGATATCAATATGGATACCTACCTGTTAGGTTGAAGCATTAGGATGTTGTAAACTTAATTGTGATTATGTTGATCAGAATCTGGAAATTTCCATGCATTGCCATAAGCAGCATGTGACTCTGCCTCTCGTCCAGGTTGCCATTGTAACCAATGTGCTATTTTGGACCCCGATACTTCTGATGGTCCCTCCACAAGGACCCACTTGCCGGGTATTGCTGGACTTCCACCATCAATGTCCGCCCACGCGGAACATAAGGATAAATCTGTTTCTGCCCGTATGTCATCCCAATTTCCATATCTCTCTTTTTCTGAATCAGACCATTTATCGGGGTTATTGTGCAGATTGTATCTACCCGTAGACTTCACGTCGTCATCCACCTCATTTTTCCAATCTGTGCGTGGGTGGTAATCGCCGGTAAGATCACCAGGAACTCCTGCGTACGCTTCATACGCGCCTTCGTAATCATCGTTAGGTGCATCTCCTTCATATCTTGCCCATGCTTCGTATTCTAATCCGTAACCCAATATGAGAGTCTCAAGTTTGCTTTTCAATTTATCCAAATTACCTTTTCCTTCTCCCGGCCAGTCTACATCTGATATGATATGAGCTTCAGCATATACTGGACCGTCAGATTCTGATGAGATATATTTCGCGAAATCCCGATTTTCATCATTTATCGAACGGACATCAGCCCGGATCAGTGTAAGGGCATATCCGAGCATCACAAAAATTAGCGCAAAAACAACAGTCCGTTTCATAATAATAATTCTCCTTATTTGGGTAAATCAAGGAAGGTATAGGGATCTATACCGCCCTCTTCAAAAGGGACCAGTTTAATACCGGGGAAATCGGCTGCGGTTATGCTTTCACCGCGAGCTTTTTTTTCCTTTCTGATAGTCCTCATGTAATCACCATCATCAGGATGCCCCAGAGATCTTCGCAAATATTGTTTTCCATCGGACTCACCCCATAGGACATAACGGACACCTTTAAAGATCGGGTATACCAAACCGTTTTCCATAATAAGCCCTTTGACAGGTACCCCTTGTTTTAAAAGTTTTATCTGAACGCGTAACATCAATTCTGAATTAGCACTCTTGCGTGGCCAAGTAATTGGACCGAACCCTTCCGGTAATTCTGGATAAGGTCCGAACCCGTAGGGGGAGATAATCTCATCTTGAGAGGGGGGTAAAACACCGAATGCAGCAAGAAGTTCTGGTGAAGGGGGTTCCGTTCCTAAGTATATTCTCCCATCCACGATGTCACCGATCTGTAGAGGTTCAGGTGAACTCGGTTTCTCTTCGGTTGGCACTGTGCTATCCATAGGTGTTTGATCGGCTGCCTGTTCCGACTCACTGTTGCTATTCGCTTCCTGGGCGAGTTTCCATTTACGAGCAACTTCTTCAGTCTTAACGTCCTCTTCTCTATACGGTGCAAGGGTGTATTGGTACCAATAATAACACCCACAAGCAATGATAATTAGCAGCAATATACCACCAAGTATCCACTTATTGGTTATGATGTCGCGTACCATGTTGGACCTCCTGAGTGTTAGGATAAACGTGTGCGCGTGTGGCACCAATCCGGTTGAGGATGTTACAGAAGAAATAATTAAACAAACTGCACCGGATCCTCTGAATCGCACACCTTGTTACTAATTCAAAAGTATGATAACATATTGCCCAAAAAAATCAAGAGTTATTTCGTCTTTGTCAGAAGGGGTGTGTCCAGTTTTTGGCATTAACCGTCAAATTCATTGTCCGAGGGAACTCCGATTCCCGACAGTTCGCGATTCGGGAATCGCTCGGACAAGGTGTCTGTGTGTATTTTGCCAAAAAATGGACACACCCACATCCAAACAGAATCAAATCCAACTATACACAGCAGACCGCAAAACCAAACTCAATAGCGGCCAGAAACACCCCATCAACGCTTCACCTAAAACCAACCCAATAAAAAAAGGTATTGCCCGTCTATACGCTTTTATACCTCCATTCCGTAAGATAATCCATTTCGCTACCATTGCAATCAGTAGTGGAAACCAGATAATATCCGTTGTTCCAGGTGCAACACCGATAACATATCCCGCAGGATGCAACGGACACCAAACAAAACGTGAACGCAGAAACATGATACCTAAATTTGCCATAAATGTGAACCCAAGCACTGTTGTTGCTAACCAGTCCATCGGTTTCGGATTGACTAACCACGAAGAGAGGAAATTATAGGTATCTGCACCACCTGCATGAATTTGCTCTGAACCTGCCGCAACTCCCTCTCTATATATCGTATACGGATAGAGTATGAGACTTGATAATATACCGACAAGACTTGCTATGACTAACACCGTGAACATCGTTCGGTTACGCACTCCGGTGCGTTCCCCAAGCTTAAACGATTCCAACTGATCGGGCATCGGATGCGTACGGAATGACGCATAACTTGCACCGCTTAGCCAATTCAATAAGGATAGCATCGTCAGATTACCTGCACGCAACCGACGTGTACCAAGCAGTGAAATCATCATGTATTGCGGTGTTAGGTAACCGATCGCGTGTATCGGCGGACCAAGTTCTGCACGCATACGTGTGAGACCAACAACTATCATCAAATAGATGCCGATGAAAACCGAAAATGCCCATAATGACATACCCCCTCGAACACATAAGACAGCAAGTAGAAGAAGGGATATACCAAGAGTAATAATAGTACTGCGAGGTGATATTGCTTCATTTTTTGAAGAGGAACGATCTTTACGAATCACCTGTGAAAACACAGAGGCAAAATGCTTCCTACCATGCCAACACGCAATAGCAAGCAGTGCGAGCAACGCACCTGCTCCCTGCTCACCTAAAAACGGATATCCTGGCACTTTTGACACACCTGTCGCACTGCCAAAAATTAGTTGCACTTTCTTCATAAAATAAAAAAATGTGCATGAAAATGCTAAATCCAATGGTAGAATAAACGAGAACCCTATCAGATATGGATGAAACCGAAGCGGTGTATTACCAATCGCATTCCACGGTTTCTGCGTAAAATAGATGTTCAGGTTATACTTCTTCACAGGTATTTCAGGAAGGGCAGGATAAAAGTATTGGAGGCCATTCAACAGATTTATTCCAAACGCTATACCGAAGCCGATCCAGAGCAGACGATTCCTAAATATACGACGGTTTGTTGTTATCTCAAGTGGAATTTGAATAATCGGATATGCAAGCTTTTCGTTCTCTATCCACTGCTTCCGTATCAACGATGTCAAACAGAGGAATGTCAACATCAACAGGAATATAACTGCTGTCCAAGAAAGAATCGGAACAATCCAATGTTGCACATAACCTTCGGTGAAAAAGTTAACATTTCCTTCATAGAAATCATTCACCGTCTTCGGGTCTTTGACAACAAGCCATTCTGGCAAATGGTGAAACAGTAGTGCTTCCCAATCATTCTCAGCAGTGGCAAAACGATAGGCATAAGGTATCAACCCCATAAGACGTGGCATACAATCATGACCTGAAAAAGCACTACCGACTGCAAGCATGCTGTAGACAACGATCAAGTCCCGTTGCGATAGTGCAGCATTCGGTGCGAAACTCCGTATCCACATATTCAGCATCGTGATTACAAAAATGCCGAACATAACATTGACAGACATCGCAACGGTTGTCAGATGAGCAGTATGCCAAATCATCTCCACATAAGCAATCCAGTAACTATTGCCGATTATCAGAACAGTACCTATCAAGACTGCCCTTTTCGTGATCTTAGAGGTGGGCTGTAAGTTATTTTGATGCATTCTTTTTGTAAGGTGAGATAATGGGTCGATGTGTCGTAAAAATTGAGGCTAATATATCAAATTTTATGGATATATTTTCTATACTATGTTATACTAAACAATCAGAAGTCTGTCAAGGAGAAAATAAGAACAAACTGCACAGAAAACTGCTATTCTTTAGCGTTTCTAATGGGTTTATCCTCTGACAAAGTTCTCACATTTTAAACACCTGACAATGGATTCAACAATATGTTTTACAACACTGAAAGTAAATTTGATACTTGGCTGCAAGACGTATTTAATAGTAAAAAATAATCATAGATGGGAGCGACAAATATGCAATTGACTTTTCAAAAAGATGAACTCTTATATACACTTCAGATGGTGCAGGGAATTGCAGGAGGACGAAATACCTTGCCAATTTTATCAAATGTCCTCATACGCGCACAAGAGGGGAACATAGAATGTGCTGCGACTGATTTAGAAGTCGGAATTAGAATAAAAGTAATGGGTGACATCAAAGAAGAAGGGGCAATCACTGTTTCCGCAAAAAAATTAGCGGACATTGTTAGAGAATTACCTGATGAACCCATTGAGCTTGTTACAACTGCAAATGACAGAGTTGAAATCACATGTGGTGAAGGTGTCTACAAAATAATTGGACTCTCCGATGCAGAATTTCCTGAACTCCCCTCCGCAAATGGGACAGGAGTGCCGATTGATGGCGAAATTTTATGCTCTGTTATACACAAAACTCAGTTTGCTGCATCTGCAGATGAAGTACGTTACACATTAAACGGTTTGTATTTCAACGTTATGGATGACAAAACTGAAGTCGTAGCAACGGATGGCACAAGACAACTTGCCTTAACATATTGTCCATCTCTTAAAAGCTCAGATGATGTAGCAGGATTTATTGTTCCATTGAAGACTATCAGAGAGATAGCGAGAATATTCGCTGAATCACCAGAGGTAAAGATTTCTCACCAAAAAAATCAACTCCTCTTTTCCGATGAAAACACTACACTAACAACCCGTTTGGTTGAGGGTGATTATCCGCCATATCAGAAACTATTTCGTGACTCTTCTGATGGACGGACAGTTATCTCAAAAGAGGCAATCTTACGCGCTGCAAGACGGGTATCTTTGCTCTCAGACCCAAAGAACTTCCTAATCTGCTTAGAAATTGACACAGAACAGATACGGATTTCAGCAAAAACACCTGAACTTGGGGAGGCACATGAGACAGTTTCAGTAGAATCCGGCACTGGAGATGTCCGTATCGGTTTAGATGCGCGTGTGCTTTTAGATGTATTGGCACATATTGAAACAGATTCGCTTATATTTGAGTTCACAGGTGAGTTTATTCCGCTTATCGTGAAACCCATCGGTGATAATGAACATACCTGTTATATCATGCCTATGCGCTTAGAACCTGCTTCACCATTGGAATCTTAATTCCTGCTTGTATTTACTGATTGCACTGCATATTTCTTGTATGCAGTGTGTATATAGCATATATTTTAGCAATTGATTAAAAACAGGAGATTTCTATATGGAACTTTCCTTTGAAAAAGATGAACTTTTAGATAATCTACAAACAGTCCAAGGCGTAACAAGTGGACGCAACACTTTGCCAATACTTGCAAACATTCTTATTCGTGCACAAGAAGAGGGAATAGAATGTGCCGCGACCGACTTGGAAGTTGGCATAAAAGTAAAAGTAGACGGGACGATAGGAAATACAGGTGAAATTACCGTCGCCGCCAAAAAATTGGTAGACCTCGTACGAGAATTACCTGATAAACCGATTAAACTCGTTACGACTGCAAATGATAGAATTGAACTCACTTGTGGAGATGGTACATATAAGATAATCGGACTTTCAAGTGAGGAATTTCCACCAGTTCCGTCTGCTAATGGAGAGGGGATAACTATTGATGGTGAAATATTGAACTCCGTTATCCGAAAAACTGTTTTTGCAGCATCTACTGAAGAGGTGCAGTTTCTTCTGAACGGTCTTTATTTTAACCTACTTAAAGAGAGAACAGAAGTGGTCGCAACTGATCGCAACTACCTTGCAATAGCACATTGTGCTCCACTTCAAACACCTGAAGATGTTGAGGGATTTATAGTTCCTTTGAAAGCAGTTAAGGAGATTCAACGCACGTTTGCTGATTCAGAAAGGGTGAGGATTTCTCTTCAGAATAGTCAACTGTTGTTCTCTGATGAAAATGCTACACTAATGACGCGATTAGTAGAGGGCAGATATCCTGAATACCAAACGATTATTCCTGAGTCTACAGAAAGTCAAGCAGTCGTATCAAAGGATGCAATCTTGCGTGCATCGCGCCGCGTATCCCTATTATCCAATCCAAAAAACCATGCAATATGTTTAGAAATAGATACTGAACGAATTCATCTATCTGCAAATACACCAGAACTTGGTGAAGCACACGAGACGATTGCAGTGGAATCCAGCACTGGAAGTGTGCGGATAGGACTGGATGCTCGGATGTTAACAGATGTGTTGTCGCATATCGAAACGACATCTCTCGTTTTAGAGTTCACAGATGAAGCCTCACCCTTCTTAGTCAAACCTGAAGGTGATGACGGACATTTGTGTATTATTTCTCCAATGCGATTAGATGCCATTCACCAATAGAATATGCTGATGTTTACATCATTAATATCAAATCTACTTGAGCTGCCTGATGTAATACAGTCAAATGTCCACATCCTGCAGGGTGTGTAAAGTTTTTGGCCAAATATCATATTGTCCATTGTTGTGCCAATAACTTTACACACCCATCCCGCATATACAAAAAGAGTTTGAATCTGGTAAACTTGTTGTTAAGTTTGTCTTATTTACGGTCTATCTCCCAGAGAAGCACAGAACCGTCATTACTGCCGCTACCAAGCGTATTTCCATCAGGACTAAACGCGATACTATCAACCCGCCCTATATGACCCGTCAGAGTTTTCTTGTGTTCGCTGGTGTGTGTATCCCATAATTGAATCGTGCCATCTCCACAGCCACTTGCGAAGGTTTTTCCATCCGGACTGAACGCTAAACACATCAAAAATGTATCACTGCTAATTGTAATTTTGATTTTCCATGTGTCTATATCCCATAGATGGATAATCCCATCATGGCCTCCACTTGCAAGAATTTCTCCATCTGGACTGAACGCTAAACCTTCCACCCAATCATTATGTTCGGTAAGTACCATTTTATTCTTACCAGTTGCAACATCCCAGAGGCAAATAGTTTCATCATTACTTCCGCTTGCAAGGATTTTTCCATCCGGACTGAACGCGATACTATTGATCAACTTTTTATGTCCAATAAGTGTCCTTTTATGTTCGCCAGTGTGTGCATCCCAGAGGTGGATAGTATCGCCATCTTCACTTGCAAGTATATTTCCATCCGAACTGAGTGCTATATGCTTAACAAAACTGGTATGTCCAGTAAATATCAATTTGTGTTCGCCAGTGTGTGCATCCCAGATGTGGATGTCATCGTCAGTCCCACAAAAAAGAGTTTTTCCATTAGGGCTGAACACTATACTGTAAGCCGATCCTATCTGCCCATTTTTAGGCTCGTTAAGTGTTCTTATGGGTTGCCTTGTATCCGCATCCCATAGACGAATAATTCCACTAGCGCACCCACTTGCGATATAGTCTCCATTTGGATTGAACGCAACACTGCGGACCTCCTGTGAATGTCCAGTGAATATCTTTTTCGCGTTGCCGGTGTGTACATCCCAGAACCGTATAGTGCCATCGCCACCTCCACTTGCAAGCGTTTGTCCATCCGGACTGAACGCTAACCCACCGCGCCCAGCATTTCGCGGGTGTTCAGTGATTATTTCACTGTGTGTGCCAGTGTGTACATCCCACAGACAGATTGTTTCATCGCCATAGGACGTAGTAGCAATTGTTTTTCCATCAGGACTAAACGCTAAGTGGATAACGTGATCCTTATGCTCGGAGAGGATCATCTTGATTTCACCTGCGTGTATGTCGTAAAGGTAGACAGTACCATTTACACTACCAGCAGCGACTGTTTTTCCATCTGGACTGAACGCTGCACCAATAGCATCGCAATCAGGGTGCATAGCGAAAGATTTCTTGGGTTCACCTGTGTCTGAATTCCACAGACTGATTTTGTCTTCACTACTCACAACCACGATGTTATCGCTGTCTGGCGTGAATGAAAAATTATGACCCGTAACATCCATGAGTGTATACTTCGCCTCTCCGGTGATGGCATCCCATAATCGGATAGTGCCTTCCCGATTACTACTTGCAAGTATTTTGCCATCCGGACTGAGTGCTATGCATGTGATATATTCTCCATTATGCCCAATGAGCGTTTTTTGCGTCCCTGCGATTCTATCATATAGGGTAATAGTGCCATCAACATTTCCACTTACCAAGATACGTCCATCTGGACTGAAGGCAAGGCAGTCGTTTTGAAAACTCGTATTTCCTGCGATTAGACTTGCTTCTTGATGTACTGTTACATCGTAAAGCCAAATACCGATGCCGCTTGCAACAGCCAGCAACTTACCGTCAGGAAAATATTTTATATCGGCTATATACCCTTTACTGAGACGCGCTTTAGCATCTTCAGGCAGGTTCCATTGCATAACATCTTGTGCTATATTGTTTTGCATAGATTTAGTTCCTGTTGATAAACCTTCGTTCCTGTTTTTATTGGGAACGGTATCATTTCCAACTCGGTTTTGCAATTTTGGTCTTGAGTGAAGATTCAGAACAATAGGTGCGTCAACTATTTCAATAGTGGGTTCTGATTTCGCATCAACACTATATGGCTTCTGAAAATTAGCGGTGAATTGCTTGCTCGCACCCATCAGCAAAACAACCAAAATAGCAGTTGCGCCCAAAGCTGCGAACGGTAGCAACGGTTTCCCTCCTGATGGAGACGTTTGTTTGATTGTGTCAATGCGCCGCATGATGTTTTCAGTTAAATCTGATCGTAATGGGACGCTGCCAAACGTTTCTCGAATGATGGACTCTTGATCTCTTAGACGTTCTCGTGCCCGTTTAAGTCGGCTTTTCACAGTGTTCGGAGATACACCTAAAAACTTGCTAATCTCTTCACAACTCATTTCACCGAGGTAGTGAAGGACCATTACCGTGCGTTCGCTTTCTGGAAGTTTTTCCATGAGCTTCTGCACGATTTTACGTCTGTGTTCAACGGCTGCGTCCTCACGCTGTTCACAGACATAGTCCGTATAAGCAGTTTTTTCAAGTGTCTTTTCACTGGTGGAATCCAAGGATTCCATGTCCATCCGCTTCTTTCTGAACCATGCTTTGCATTGTCGATTGGCGATGACGTAAAGCCAACCAGCAAACTGACCCGGATTTTTCAACGAGGCGAGTCTTTGGTATGCCAGCAGGAAAGTATCCTGTGTAATTTCTTCAGCGATATGGAAATCACCGATTTTCCGCCATGCAAGAGCATGCACACTTTTTTGATATTTTTGAACTAACGCACTGAAAGCAGTTTCGTCACCTGACAATACTTCTTGAATCAGTTCAAAATCATCTCTTTCCATCAGAGACCTCCATAATCAATAATGACATAGTAATTGCATACAATCTATAGTGACGCGATTTTGTAAGGGATGGGTTGCAAGAATGTCAAAGTTGAAAGAAAAAATCTAAATTTTAATGAAAATACCCAATTAACGAGATAAATCCCGATAATTGGGTAATATCAAGAAGGAATAGCAGGTTTGCAGCAACTTTTATAAACAGACAATTGAGTCCAATAAAAGTTAAGGTATATCTTTCTATGACGTTCCGACAGAACTAAAGATACCTGTGAAACATTTGCTATAAGAATCGCATCCCTGTGAGATTAACTAACTTCTGTACCAGACATCTGCTCTAACGCCAACAGCAACGCTTGTGTGCCTAACCTTCCATGTCCTTGTGCTTGCACAGCAGTGTAAAGTTGATGCACCAAGGCAAGTCCTGGTAGACTCAGGTTCATTTTTCTTGCTTCATCCAGTGCAATGCTCATATCTTTGATGAAGTGTTCCACAAAGAAACCAGGGTCAAAATCGCGCTTGAGAACACGTGGTGCTAAGTTATCCAACGACCAACATGCGGCTGCCCCACCGCTGATTGAAGATAGCATTGTCTCCAAATCCAAACCCGCTTTATGACCATAAATCAATCCTTCACACACACCGATCATCGTGCCAGAAATGGTGATCTGATTGCACATCTTAGTGTGTTGACCAGCACCAGCACCCCCTTGATGAACGATGTTCTTACCCATAGCATCAAATAGCGGCATAATTGCTTCTACTGCTGAGTCATCACCCCCGACCATGATAGAGAGCCGTGCTTCTCGCGCACCAACATCACCACCTGATACAGGTGCATCTACAGATGATACATTCTGTTCACTTGCAGCAGCGTATACCTCCTGTGCAAGAGAGGGTTCTGTAGTCGTCATATCAACGATGATACTACCTGATTTTGCTCCATTCAGAATACCGTTTTCACCGAGATAGACCTCTCTCACATCGGGAGGAAAGCCAACTATGGTAAAAATAACATCTGAAACTGCAGCAACTTCACTCGGTGATTCTGCCCATGTCGCACCATCATCAATTAGGGATTGTGCCTTCGATTTTGTGCGGTTATAGACCGTCATTTCATATCCAAGATCCATCAGATGTTGACACATCCAACGTCCCATTACACCAGTTCCAATCCAACCTAATTTTGTTTTTGTAGGTTCTACACTCTTTATATTGTCTGCCATGATTCTCCTTTCTGATATAGTTACTGTGAAAATTGATTCTTTATGATGAATAAATGAGTCGAACTTGTCCTCAGAAGTTGTTGTAGGACATGCCAACCATATCCGCCATTAACTTATGTTCCTTTATTATCCTTGAGCTTTGCTATTGTAGGTGCTTGCATTTGCGGTATAGCATCTTCAGGTATATCCATTTTACTTCTTCTTATATCTTTTGCTAATTGCATTGCGATTACAATACCCCCAGCAATAACCCCACAATATACACTAAAAAAACGATTCAACAATACGAACGGTGTTATTAAAGTTGCAGATCTGAGTAGTTCTTGCATTAATACACTTTTTGTTCCTTCTGCAAACCCGCTTGCACCGGGTGTCGGCATAAATAACACAACAAAATTGTACAACATTTCAACAACACATAATTCCCATAATGAAGCATTAGCATTAAATGATCTGATTACAAAGTACCCACCAACAACACGTGCAAAAATGAAACCACATGTAAGAATCAAACTCAATAGATAAGTCCATTTGTGATTGCGAAGAATGTTCCTGGCAAAAGCACTGTGTTCAGTAGTAATTTGTTCTACTTTCAACTTAGCTTGTTCTAAATATGGAACAGAAGGATTAAACCTTCTTCCTATTTGATCTGAAATCCAATAAAAAATACGAGATACGAATGCTGGTTTGAAAAGTAGTAGCAGAAATGTCAGAAAAACGAAACCAAATATTAGAAAACTAAATAAACTTATCCAAGTTTTATCTTTTGGGATCAATCTGTGGTTTGACAGAAGTATGCCACATGCTGAGAAAAAGATAACGATTAACGTAGAAAGGAATGCAGTAATTCCAGCTGTAATTGCTCCAGATAACGGCACGCCAGATCTCGCGTATATATAAAGATGACCAACTCCCCCTGTTTGAAATGGTGTAATTGCGGACACACAAGTTGTAGCTAAAATAGCACGGCAACTATCACGAAATTTAATTGAAGGACTAACTATTCGAATAAAAATGTGAAATCTGAGTCCACCACACAACCAATCCAGTAACATGCATACACTTGCAGCAAGTAGAAATTCAAACCTTAATCCATAAAATACTTGCAATAACTCTTCTGTCTTGTTTTCTATACTTTTTTGTGTGTCAAAACCCAAAAAAATAACCAAAAGCCCAACCAACGTAAATAAAATGAAAAGAAGAACACCGCGAATCATTTTCTCGCGGCTCATAGGGGCTTGCATTAATATATATTACCTTTTGTTCTAATAGGATCCTACTTACGGCTATGGAGCAGCTATCGCTCAATAAGCGTTAACGTCAAACTGATGTCCATCGGCATTGCAGAATGTGTCAATGCCCCAACTGAGATATAGTCAACTCCAGTTGCAGCAACGTCTTTAACTTGATCCAAAGTGATGCCACCAGAAGCTTCTGTGATTGCAAGGTTTCTGACTCGCTGGA
Organism: Candidatus Poribacteria bacterium; assembly: GCA_958295945.1. Taxonomy (GTDB): domain Bacteria; phylum Poribacteria; class WGA-4E; order WGA-4E; family WGA-3G; genus MSPOR6. The sequence goes on along the minus strand of OY282386.1, from coordinate 5,162,775 downwards.
CTACTTCCTTCATCATCTCAAGCGGCATGTTGTCAAGGAGTAATATGTCTGCCTTTACTTCAAGTGCCTCATTGACCTGTCCCATAGTTTCTACTTCAACTTCAATCTTCACTGTATGCGGGGCAGATAGTCTTGCTCGTTGAATTGCCTGAGTAATCCCACCAGCAGCAACTATGTGGTTATCCTTAATGAGAACGCCATCATACAGCCCAAATCGATGGTTATGTCCACCGCCGACACAAACAGCATATTTTTGTATCGCACGCCACCCTGGCGTTGTCTTCCGTGTATCCACTATCTTCACATCATAGTCTGTAACTGCATTGACAAACTGTGAGGTTAAGGTTGCTACACCGGAGAGTCGCTGTAAGAAGTTAAGTGCAGTTCGCTCCCCAATAAGAATTGTTTTCGCATCACCCTTTACGTCACCTATAGGAGTCCCTGCATTAACGGCATCACCATCGATAACAAAAGGGGTAAAGACAAGACCAGAATCCAGTTTCTCAAAGGTCCGTTCTGCCACTGGTAGACCTGCGATAACACCATCACTTTTTGCAAGGAGTGTACCAATTCCTTTCTGAGAGGATGGCACTGTTGCCTCTGTGGTAATATCACCTATACCGATATCTTCTTGAAAAGCGAGTTCGATTAATGTGTCTGCAGAATTGAAGTTAAGCATGTTTGAATTGATGTATAGAGAAATTTCTCTTGATTAATGTATACATTACTCAGCCGTTTTCTTAAACAGGTCATGTCACTTGCTATTTCTATGTCCAATTTAATATTCAACTCTATCTCCGCTTATATTTCCATCTTCGTCAATTTTAATCATGGAAAGGCCAAGTTCGTTTGACAAATCAAAAGAAGCACGCCAAAATGCTTCACTGATATCGGTCTCGTACACTATTTGCTTGAGCGGTTCAGAATCATAGGTGTGTGTATATAATTCTTCATAATCATCAAGAGTGGCATCTTCAAAATCAATAATTACTCGCAAACCGAGTTTAAATTCGTATTCTAACCACAACACATCATCAGGTGATAGTTCATACTGACTAATTATTTTTTCAAAGATATCACGATTTTCATTTTCAAGTTCTTTCAATCGTTGTTGTTTCTCTTTACTGTCCTGAGGAAATTTTACATCTCCAGGTATTGGCTTAGGTTGTATTGGTATAGGTTGTTTTTCAACTCGTTTGCGGGATGCTACTCCGCGCTTTCGTTTTTTCGGTTTTTTCCCTTTTTTCATTGGATTAACCCATCAATTTTTAGGCGCGGTTTTAGACCGCGCCTGCCCTATACAACAACAATCCCTAATATTTTTCTAAATAGGGTGTAAGGAATTTTTTCGCATCTTCCGTAACATCCCATGCGTTTGCCCAGAAACAGAGATCTATGGAGAACCATTCCCCATCATAACCCGTTTCATCCATGATAACAGGAATGATAGCATCAAAGTCCAGCACACCATCTCCGAAAGGTGCGTGCGTACTTGTATGTTCATCATGAAGCGTGTTATCGGAGTCTATGAGATGGAAATGTCCTATCTCACCCTTCAACTGACGTGCAAGTTCAATAACACCGTTATCACCCAAAGTCTCCTTCTCACCGACCTGTCGTGAACCAACAGTAGCACACATCTGTGCGTGGCAGGTATCGAACATCACCTTGAAATTCGGATGGTCCACAGCCTTCGGTAAATTTGTTATATCACTCGGTTTGTTGAACATAAAGCCAGGTTCAAATTCCCATAGCATCAACACACCGTGATTTTCAGCGACTTGCGCACAACGTCTCCAAAGTGATACGATGCGATCCCAAGCTTTCTCACGTTCAACTCCCTCTATTTCTTCTTCAGCATCTGCTACTGTGTCAACACGGATTGAAGGTGAACCGAGATCAAGAGCCAGCTGCAGATTCCGCCTAAATAGTTTGAAGTAGAAATCATCTTCTTGTGCTTCGTCCGATCCTGGTGCAGGATGTGACCAAAAATCTGCTGCCAAACCAGAGACTTCCAAACCGTAGTAACTAATCAATCCTTTGACAGCATCACGATCGCTTTTCATGGGATAATCGTTGATATCAATGTGCGGTTTAAATGCTCCAATTTCAACACCATCAAATTCAAGTTCTCCCAACCGCTTCACAACATCGTCGAATGGTACAGGATTTTCTTCATAGGGTCCAAATGCATAAGCCCAACTTCCAATTGACAATTTTTTTGCCATGTTGTCCTCCTATAGGAATAAAATTATAATTTACTCTATTGATATGTCTAAGTGTAAAGAGTTCTGATTCATCATTTGCTTCGATTAATCACAATGTTCGCTTGAATTATATGCCAGCGACCAAATTTCGCACTTCTGTCTCAAGTTCAATCGTAATTTCTTCTACCGTCTCTTTCTTCTGTGTCTTGTAGGTATCGTAGTAGTTCAAGAGATTTATCGGTTCGCCAGCGCGTATTGACGCAACACGAGGTCCCTGCATACTTCCCTTACCAAAAACTTCTTTTTCCAACCTAAATATTACCTCCAGATAACGTTCCGCAGAAGGTTCCTCAGCAACATATCCATCGGTAATGGCAATGAAATTTATCAATCGTTCCAAATCAGGATAAAACTGTTGGAATTTCTGAAGTTGTTCCTCATGTATTTTACGCTCATATTCTGTCATCTGATCAATATCTCTGTAGACCTCTGCATCAACGATGTTTTTCAATGCACGGACACGGGTAAGGATATCGTTTTCAGATTGGATACCTAATATTTTTTCAACATGCGTCAATATCTGTTCCTTAAGTCCTTGAATATGTTGGTTCAGTGATGCTGTGGGTTCTACTTTATATTGATATTCATCAGCCAATGTAGAAAGAATGGCGATGCCAATACGTCTCAGTCGTTGATACCGTTCAGCGGGTGTACGCGCATTAGATGGAAGTATACTTCGCTCTAAGTTGGTAAGTGCAGTATCAATAACGTTCCACATATCTTGTGTATAACGATATTTGATACCGAGGGGAATTACATAAACAGGTTTGTCAGTATCTGCCTTTTTCAAGTCGTCTATTGCCCAGAAACAGAATTGTACTACCCCTCTTTCAAAACGCATTACGGTGTCATTCTGGTGAGATATTTCACCTTCTCCGAATATAACAAGTGGCCATTTGCCCTCAACTAATATTTCGCGTGTAGTTCTGAAAGCGTTTCTATCAGCAGTCCCACGCACAACTGAATATACACCACATCGCTGCATCACTGTGCTTCGAATTCCTAAGAAATTTCCTCTGTCAAATACCTCTCTTGCTGACATATAGTAAAACGGTTGAGACAGATGTTTTGACAACAGGAACATGACATAAGGATCATCCGATGCTGCATGATTTGGAGATATCAATACTGGATTGCCACGTGTTGATTCTAGCCTCTTGATTGTTTCTGGATCAATGTCTAACGTCATCCCCTTCAAGTACCATCGGTTGACAATCGGCATAATTGCATTGACAACCTTTATCACGGATAGGTTTGGTTTAGGGGGTTTAAAATCTAACATTGTGTGCTACCGTTGGGTTACTCGGCGTGCACCTACCGCTCTATGCTACGGCACACGGTGTGCCATACTATTCTTATAGGTCAGGTGGATAACAACAGATCACTTCAAGCGGTTCATCACCAGTACTGACGATGACATAACTGGATAAACATCTGGGTATGAAGAATGACTTACCACGTTTGATGGGAATATCTTCAAAATCACCGCGCAGCACACCTTCTCCACCCAATGTAACAAGTGCATAGAAACCCTTCCCGGCAGGCATACTAAGTGTTGATGTTACGGTCAAACGTGAACATCCAAAGTATTGTAATGCTTCCTCAGGAACGATTCGGTCTTCACGGTTATCACCTTCTGCTCTGACGAGTTCAGGTGTCCGTCTGATATAGTTGTTAAGATAGTCTAACTCAAGCTTATCAAATTCAGCAGCATCCACTGCCAAATCCCAACCGAGTCCAAGGTGTCCATCTTCCTTATCATAGGGAAAACCTTCCCATTCGGCAAGTATATTCCAATCTGTCGGTTCTTGTGGTTCAAGGACACAAAGTCCTGTTCCGAGTGAATGCACAATCGGTGTCCGTAGGAAATAAACTTCTCCAACCTTCGGTTCAACGACATGCAACAGACTACGTAGGGTTTCAATATCTTGTGCTTCCATCAAATCACGGAAATCGGATTTATCTATCGCTTCTTTCCATCCAATCCATGCCTTGGCACCGGGACGCGTGCCGATCAATATCCACGCTTCGTTCTTGCCAAAAGGTGAGTTTAAGTGTTCTTGAGCAAAATCTGGATTCGGGTGCCAGTGGATCGGAATGTGTGCTCCTTCTCCAACATCAAAAATCTTTAGAAGCACGCCTAAGTCAGTGCCAAATTTGTCAACGTGCGCGCTACCAAGCGTGTCTTCAGGAAATGCGTCCAAGAGTTCTTTCAATAAAACTATCTCTCCACTTGGGAGTTGAACAAGACTGAATCCTTTTTCTGGAGGGTTATCTCTACCGGGTGTAATCGCTCTATTTGTGGAAAAAATCCATTCCTCTGAGTAATAATCGTCTTTTGGGTCGGGTTCACCCATAAATTCTGCACGAAGTTTCCCACCGTTATAGAAGTGTAAGTATGTGTTCGGTGCTAAAGCAATGGGTGCGTTTAACATTGACTGTAATTCTGTTTGTGTTGCCATATTGCTGTCCTCTCTTTATCTTTATGATTTAATTCTATCACTTTTAAGGTGGTTTGTCAAGAGTCTTTTAGAGTCCCAGGGTATTTAGTTTTAAGGATTCGTAGCCATTAAGATTAGCTTAATGTTAAATCCCTGAATCGGACTAACCAATGGATTTGTTGGATTTATTGATTCTTGTCTGAACCAGGATTTTCAGGATTAGCAGATTTGCAGGATTGTGAGTTTGGGACTCCAATGTTCCTATTCAAAGTGTGCCGTCTATTTTTCTCTGTTTCAAAAGCGCGAATACGAACAGGGAATTGGGGTTGGTTGTTTTTTTGGTTGTTTTTTTTGATTTTTTGTGAGTCGCTCTCCTGCTTGTTGTGGTGGGAGTTTGTTGGGGATTTTTGTGTTGGTCGGTTTTTTGAAAAAAACAACCAATGTCGCTTTTTTTGTTTGTTTTCTTTTAATGTAAGAGGCACGATAAATTGCGCGACTACAAGCCTGTCTTTTGTTGTTGTGATGCGTTGCCATTTGATTGTTGATGGGTAATATTATATGTTATGGTGGGATGGGTGTGTAGTTTTTTTGGTGGAGGACAATGGATTTCTAATGGGATTTGGGGGTGGATTTGTTTGAATCTGGATTTGCAGGAATTGTCTGAACCAGGATTTGCAGGATTGGTAGATTTTCAGGATTGGGGTTTGGTATATCGTATGTTCTTTGCAAGTAAGAAACATCAATTTTTGATTGGCAGTTTGGAGAGACAAACTCATAATCCTATGAATTCTGGTTCAGACTAATAGAAATACAAACACATAATGAATTTAACGTTAGTGAATAATATTGAACAAAAATCCTAAAACTTAATATCCTTCTTCAGATATTACAAATTTGACAAAATTAACCCTTTAATGCAATAATTGCGTCACATATGTGAAACAAAGTGATTTGATCTATCGCATTTTCGTTTAACACTGACTTTGGTGTAAACTACATACTCATTACACACCAATAGGAGGAAATGTAAATGGACACTAACGATTCACCAACTGCGGAAACCTATCGTGCAAACGCATTTGCAGATTTCAATCCAGAACATTCGGCACCCGGTGCAACACCAGAACGATTAGAACACTTGAAGGAACACGGTTTTGTAATTATCAACGATTTTGTTGGTAACCCTTGGATCCCGAAATTACGGGAGGCAGGTCGTCGTGTAACAGAAGCATGTGCACCTGAAAACAAGTATGATGTAATTGACTGCTCAAAGGGGTATGTCCATCGGACAGGTCAAGAACAACCGTGGGCAATTCGCGGGATTATTCATCCTGCTTTTGGAGAACCCAGCTTTAATGAATTTCACGGTTCTACTGATTTCTTAGATTTTGTCGCATCTTGGTGTCATGGACTTCAACCGGAAGACTTAACGTTTAGAGGCACTCTACTATGGGCAAATCCACGTACACACGAGAATAAACTCGGTTGGCACAGAGATGTAACATGGTGGGGAACAGGAAAAGCATACTTCGCACAACGTGAAGTGCGAGGTGACGGACCTGAAGCATATTCTGAAGAGGTTGAGAGAATCCGTTGGAAAGAAATTCAGGAAAATAATGCTAAGAACCTCAAAGAACGTAATGGCGTGAGTATGTTTTTGGCTTTGGCTGATGACGAATGTCATGAGCTTGTTCCGAGCAGCCATGACCGGTGGCGAACTCCGTTTGAACATGATGTCCTACTACCCAAAAACATGAAGGACGCGGGTATACCGTATACACCCAGTTGGAATGGCAGTGACCCATTACCCGGTCAGGTTGCTATTCGGTTAAAGGCAGGGGAAGCATTGATTCGAAACGGAGCAACTATACATACGGGACATACCGTTCCTGAACGTGAACGCAATACCTTGTCTATAGGTTGGTCAAAGTGGTCAGGAGAATCTGAAGACGAACCATCAGTAACAGATGTGCGGCATGCATGGCAACTTGATCCTGCTGTCAGAGAATCACTCCCACACAAATGGATGCAGACTGCATGGGACCGCTGGGCAGCAACCCAAAAACTTGGTGATACACTTGAAGATCGTTATACAGGTTATGACATCAATCATATTAAATCTGGCATGGTACTCGGTTGGCGGGGAGAACTGGAACAGCAAGCGGCTGCAGCTGCGACGGAAGACTCCGAATAAACCATCACATTGGTCTGAACAAAACGATATCCATCTGTATCAAATATAGATATAGAGTTTGATACTCATTGTAGGACGGTTCTCCGTCCTACAATGAGTGCTTTAATGATGGGACAAAAACGATATAAACTCATCACTTTATCACTGGGACTTTACGCCATCCTTGTCCCTGTGTGAACTCTCGCACACTCAAACACCATATCACAACTCGTTTTCCTTTCATATTATCGCGTCTACGAAACAGATTCAATCGTGATGGTGTTGCCCCAGAACCGCGTACTGCTACTACATCAACTGAAAATCCGAGTTGATGTGCAAGATGGTCTGGTAAACCTGATGATTGTGCATGCATGTTTCGACCTACATGAAAAACAAGATTATGGCTATCTCCTAATAGAACAATTGGACTTTCACGCCACGGAGAGCCGAAAGGTTTAGTATCAGCAATTGATTTAGCATCCTCTTTGACATAACTCAGCTGCAATTGTTCCTTTGGCATTTCCTTATGACCGAGTTCTTTCCAAAGGTCTCCTGTGATTTCAATAGTTCGTGTTTCAATTGTCCCTTTACGTTTTGGAATTGTGTCCATCCAAGACGGTTTTCCTATCCTTTTCGCAATCACCTTCGCTGCAAGAACACACGCATAGCTTGACCAGTGTGTATCCTGCTTGCAAAATAGATCACCAGCATCTGTGTAACGATTCTTCAAAAAAAGATCGGTTAGATCCAACACATTTACACCATGTTCCTGTAAGATGTCATAGAATTCAATATGATGCTTGTCGGTGCGTATCGTCTGACTATAATCAGAAACCATCTCAGGATAAATGGTGGCTTTTGCAGGTATCGGGACGAAAATCAGTTCAATTCCTACTTTATCCATTTGTGCTTTAAAATCAAGGATTGCTGGGAGTGGATCCGCATACTCAGAATTTGATGCTTGACTGACATCCTTCGCTGCATCTCCCCAAAATTGTCCAACAAGCAAATGTTGTAACTCTGGAACAAAAAACAACCAGTCCTGCTTACCTGTAACCACTGAAGTGTTTTGTTCCTTTGCTTGACTCACTTTTTCAGTTAACGATTGCCAGAATATATCATGTCCAGTTGATTTGGTTTCACATTCAATCAATTCGCATGTGAACAGAAAAAGTGAAAGAATCAAGATCAGCAATCTGCTTGCATTTGAAATAATCACGGTAATTCTCCCCAATAGACATCCAAAAGCCATGTCTCTTCATTCTCCAATTCTATACGATTGTAACTTTCGTATTCAGCTTGTACGGATGCCCAAGATCGCAGTCGTAACTCCACCCGCTGTCCGATTTTAAGGTGTGTGGCTTCTGTCCATCTATTCTTACGCATACCCCACATAAACACAATCAGTTCATCTGGAAGTTCAGACTTATCTGAAGGTTCAATGTGAAGTGCAATTAGACATTCAGAATATGGCACACTACCCGGAGAAGGCGGATCTGTTTTGTCTTTGATAGTAGCATTCACGATGATCTCATTGTTAACCTGAGTCGTTTCTACCTGTTTATCCACTGGTTTTGAATGTATTTCAGGGATTTGTAGTAATTTCCAGTCGCCTGAGAATAGTTCACGCGCTGCAAATTGATATACGACCACACGTTTCCCCATGAGACGTTCCGGTTCTTTTACAAGCGTCTGTCGCGTTGTGAATACACCACCATCATTGATGACAATCTTATCAATCGGACGGGAAAGTTCTGCACTGAGATGTTCAACGAAACCGGCTGACTTCCCCCATCCCATCTCCGCAAGTGAATAGATATTACTGAAACTATCACCGAGAAAAAGTATTTCTGCATTACGATCTGGTTTCCAGGTTTCACCTGACTGAGTCTGGATTACATGTGTTGTGACATGTTCCATTGGAAACAATGCTTGGTTCTTACGAAGATTCAGCATTTTAGCGATGTCACCTATGTTTATGACTTCAGTTGCAGTTTTGGTGTAAATAGCGGTAGGGTTAATCACGAATTCCACATTTTCAGATATGAAAGCTGCAAGCTGTCTTGCCACATTTTCCATTGTTTCTGGCTTCCAATGCGAATCTGTTTTTAGATACTGCACATCCTGTTGAGAAGCATCAAATAGATATGATGTTGGGTCATATACCAGAACATCATGAGAGGAGAGATTTGCAACTATTTTTGCATATCCTGGATTATAGATGGGGGCAGACAAATTTTGGAATCGTTCAGAAAACTTATCTGAGTGAATAGAAGGTTTAACAGGTGTCGGCATTACAATCAATTTGATGTTGCGTTCTGCTAACTGACGTTTGAAATCTACAATCGCTTCAACTGCATCGCCAGAGGAAGTTGTTCTATGGGGCAAATTGGAATTAGTACTTATATTCGCTATTAGTGAGTCAATATCAGCCCGGTAGAACAACCAACCATCACGACCTACATAAGCCTGTTCATTTCCTGATCGAAATACACTCGTCAAGACTGTCTGAACATTGGGTAATAGCCAATTAGTAAGTACGGATTCATTTTCTAATGTATCCTCAAATTCTTGAAAGGATTCGCGTTTTAGATCATAAATCAACCCGACTGTGCGAACAACCTGCGGAAACGGACCACGACTAATATCGGATACAATTTGATAGGAAGCCACGGAAAGCAACACAACACCAAAGACTATTAGTCCAAATATACACACGTCTCTCTTCACATTCGTGCTGCCAAGCTCTTTTATGGCTGTTTCTCTGCGGTGTTCTGCTAAGTTTCGCATATCTAAAATATGAAATAGATGAACGGATTATATGCTTGTGTTGACATAATTGCAAGAGAGATAAACAATAGTAGGAGACACACACCCATTCGGAAAGGACTTAATCGTTGTGTCCAATCCCACGTCTGTGGAAAACACCATACGACAATTCCTGCGATACACATTGTCAAAATGTAATAAGGTTGATATATTATTCCAGCAATCAGATTCGTAGATGCATGTATATTAGCACTGCTAAACATACATTTCAAGAAGTTAAGCACATGCGGAATATCACTACACCTGAAAAAAACCCAAGTGAAAAGAACAAGCAGGAATGTCAGTCCAATTCGTAATTGTCTCGGTAGGGATTCATAGTAGCTTGACTTACCGCGTTTTCTCTCTATTGCAAGCATCCCACCATGAATTCCACCCCAGATGACAAAATTCCATGAAGCACCGTGCCATAATCCTCCAAGCAACATCACGAGTGTTAAGTTGATATAAGTTCGCCTACTACCCAGACGGTTTCCGCCAAGTGGAATATAGAGATAGTCGCGTAACCAACTTGATAGTGAAATGTGCCATGTCCGCCAAAAGTCTGTAATAGATTCTGAACGATATGGAGAATCAAAGTTCTTAGGAAACGTAAACCCTAACATCAACCCCAATCCTATCGCCATATCAGAATAACCGCTGAAGTCAAAATAGATTTGGAATGCATAGGCAATCGTTCCATACCATGCATCAAGTGTGCTGACCACACCTGCATTAAACACTGTGTCCGCACATTTACCACAAGGGTTAGCCAACAATATCTTCTTTGCCATACCCAATGAGAAAAATGCAATGCCGCGCGCGAACTTTTCTAATGTGTGCGTTCTCTGTTTGAGTTGGTCCGAAATTTCTGAAAAGCGAATTATAGGACCAGCAACGAGTTGCGGGAACATTGACACATAGCAAGCAAAATCAACAAAATTCCGAATCGGCTTTGCATCACTACGATACACATCTATCGTATAACTCATCGACTGGAAGGTGTAGAAACTGATACCGAGAGGAAGTGTGACTTGAAGAACGGTTTCCCATATCGGCATTCCTAACCAATCCAGAAGGGTGTTAAAGTTGGATATGCCAAAGTTGAAATACTTGAAAAAACCTAATAGTGATAGATTTGAACAGATAGATATTATTAAGGCAACTTGTCGATTACGGTGATTTTCGCTGCCAGAGATGACACGTCCACAGGAATAGTCAACCACGGTTGAGGCAAACATCAACAACACAAATGGTGGGTTTGCCCAACCGTAGAATAGATAACTTAACAGTGTGAGTCCAAAATGTTTTGCTTTAAGTGGAAGTAGGTAATAACTTAGTATTGCAATCGGGAGAAAGTAGTAGACGAAAATATGAGAACTAAAAACCATAATAAATTCTGTAAAGAATTATCTTCATTTACGACGTTTTTTAGTATTACGTAGCCTAACTTTTTCAAGTTCTTGTGTCAACTTTGTTGCTCCGCGCGCGTTGAGATGGTCAAGGTCTTTGAACATTTCTGATGTAAAATCGTGGTTTCCACCCTTGATAAAGTCAGCGAAAACAAGGTTGGGATATCGTTTCTCTAATTTTCGTATCTCATTAAGTAACTCCCGATATCCTTCCTGTGTTGTACCGTCATCATCCACAACTGCTTCTCTTCGCATAATCGGATGGAAAGGGGACAGATATAGCAACACTTGAACGTCACGTTCCTTTAATGAATCAATCATCGCATTAAGTCGGTTCCACCTTTTTTCAGATATTTCCCATTCTTCATCAAAGTCGTCTTTCTCAGGATCTTGCCAGACTTCGTTTTTGTATTCCCAACCCCACGGTCGCTCAGACCAATAAGCACCAACATAAGGGATGGCGAAGATTTCATCTGTTGTCTTTTTCTTATCATTTCCATCTGTTGTTTTCCATAAGGTTTCAGCATGTTTCTGATCAAATTCAAACCCGTCGCTTCTTCGCAATTCTCTTTCGGACGACTTTTCAAAATGACGATTAACCACACGTGGAGACATCTGATAAACCACCCACTCTAAGTTGGGAAGTTTCAATAGATATTCATCTACAACAAGTTTCTGTACCTCTAATGAACCCCCTGAAATAGCGAGATTATATGCGACAGGTGTCGTTTGATTTTCCTCACCGTAAAATAAACCGGTCCTTACTCCACATTCACAACGCGAGTCTCCCAAAGCAACAAGTTTGAGTTGATCCTTCAGTTGCCAAAAGACAGGCATCTTTTCGGAAAGAATGGAATCGTAATCAAACCTATCATCTATAGAACGGTCTTCAAGTATTTTTTGTCCAAAATCGTGATAGAGTGGTATATCTGCGTCTAACTCAAGAGTATCACTTGTATAAATACTTTCAAGTTCTTTGAATTGTTGATATGGATAAAGTTCTAATGTCCGTGAAGTTCCAATTTTGAATTGACCAATTGATTGCGGTTGGTTATCATAAATTGCCCAATGTGCAACACGAAGTTTTTTTCCTCTGAACTCACCATCAAGTCGTTTCTTGAGTTTATATTCATAAAATACCAGTGCTTCCCGATATGGTGATATATCTTCAAGAGTCGGCAGTTTAGATTTTGCAACCAACTCCACTCTAAGTTCAATGGGATCACTCATGTCTATATCTATCAAAGTGCCATCTTGTGCAATCTCAAGTTCAATTTCTACCCCCATATTGTCAACTTCAATATCGTAAAAATTGCTTTTGCCAAGTTCTGATTTCCGTTCTATATCGTCAATTTCCAAGGATCCAACGTGCCGACGAACTGTATCTTGAACAAGTTTAGGAAGTTCAGAAAAAGAAATTTTCTCAGTTATATCTCTCTGCTTGAATGTGCCATCTTCCATAATCTCTAATTCGATTCTAATTCTATCATCTTCCGCTTCTACATCATATTCAATCTCACCGTCATCTTCATCTCTGTCAATATCGTCGATAGGAACGTCCCCGATTTCTTGCATGACGATTTTCTGTATGGATTTTGGCAACTCACCAAACTCTATGTCTTTAGAAAATCCGTAGTTATTGAAGCAAACTAAGCATATTAAGATACCAAGTAGTCGTAGTTTTGTATGAAAACGATTTCTTATCATAACGCAATTCCTATGATTGTTATAGTTCCTTCTTCAAAATCACTATGCGATTGCTATTTGTCCCTTTGCTGTTGTTAGCAACACCCCAACAATTTGCTGTTTTCGTGAAATCCTGAGTGTTAATCATCAATTTTTCAGGTATAAATCCAGCATCAAGGGATGCTTTTGCAACAGCATTTTCTAAAAAGATTTCACCATTACGTACCTCTCCGACTTCAAAAGCGATTCTACCAGATGGTTTTAGTATGCGATGTAACTCGGCAAATACATCTGTCATCCGGACAACCCAATCATCAAGGGACTTTAATTGCCAAATTTTACCTGCTTCTATTGTTATATCACAAAACCACATTCGTAGCCAGTTGTCCTGTTCATAGTCAACAGTATCAAGAAAGGGTGGAGAAGTTACCACCAAATCAACAGATTCGTCAACAATCTGAGGTGTATCATCTGCGGATTCTGTTAAGAGAATTGCATCATCACGCCAATAATAGTCAGGGATGTCATTTCGTAACAACTGCTTTGATTTACGAAAAATCAAAGCAGTTGTGTTGCGGTATTCTGGTATCTGATTTCGTTTTTCGTTTATTTTCCGTTGTGACTTCACTGATGCCGCAAGATTCGGCGGTAGCGTAAAAACAGAAAAGAAACCTGAGGAATGTCCTGTGAGACGACTACATGCGACCATTTGTAACCATGCATCTACAGCATCAAGTTGTTTCTGTTGAAAATAGGTTCGCCAACCATAAATCTCCCTGAGTGTATCTTCATGAAAAAAGACTAATAAATCAGGATCAATTTCTGCATCGTAAGATAGATCTATCTCAGTCAACCTTTCCTCAATACCAACTAAATTTGGTGGATTGAGTCGTGGAGATGTCAGAACTATAGATAATGGATTTATGTCATTTCCGATGGCTTTCTGGCCGTGGAGTTGTGCCTCTATCAAAGTAGTCCCACGTCCCATAAAGGGATCGTAGACGACAGATGCTGGTTTACTAAGCTTTTGGATGAAATATGCTGGGAGTTGTGGTTTGTAGCAGGCGCGGTACGAAATTTCGTGTATAGAATGTCCAGCACGTTGTTTTGCTGTCCAAAATTCGTCTGTCTCAGTTGGGACATAGACAGAATAACTATTGGGACGATTGAAGTCAAAGGCTAATTGTACTGAAGGCATGAGTTATGTCACTATTGGAGCAGATTCTCAGTGTCAATATTTAGTTATAGATTTGTCTGAATCAAATTTCTTTGAAATGAAATGTTTGAGCGTGTAAATCCAGATTCTACCTTCCCCCAAATTGCTTCTAAGTTCTCAGTGCATGAATAATCTTTGAAGAAACGGGAGATGTCATCTGCTTTTCTCTGTTCTGTAAGTCTCTCTTGAATGATCTTTATGTTGAACGAATCAAGTTCAATTCCTATTGATTTTCGGTCCAATTGTTCAGAAACAACTAAGGTTGTCCCTGAACCTGCAAATGGATCAAGAACAACATCACCCGGATTTGTAGATGAGAGGATTATCCGTAATAGGAGTTGAATAGGGGTTTGTTGCTTGTGTAAGCGATTACCATCTTTATCACGTAGTGCTTCATCACCAGCAAAGTACCCAGATGTTAATTCACGAATATCATCCCAGACATCAGTTACATACATTCCATTTTCACGAACGAATTTGTAATCAGCTGGTAAAGGTGGATCAATACGCAGTCGGTTGAAAACACGAGGTGTTTTACCTTTCGTTGCATACCCAATAATCTGATAGTGTTTTCCAAATCGTTTTGTTCCTGGAACTGCCGAGGTTTTCTTTTTCCATACAATCAAATTTTGGAATGTCCATCCTGAGTCGCGTAAGCATTGCAAAACGAATTCGGTATTTTTTTCGCGTTGCATAAAATAGATAGCTCCACCATCCGAAGTCAGAGAATATATCTTCGCACAAACTTCTTGCATCCATTTCCAATACTTGTCTGATGGTAGGTTATCATTCCACTCATTATAGGCTTTATCCTGATTAAAGGGAGGATCAAGAAAGGAAAGGTCTATGCTTGATAAAAAGTTAGATGAATCCAAAGTTACTGTGCAATTATCCTGGATCACCAGGCTGTCTTTGTAAATTGATTTTGACATGATGGTACACATTCCTATAGAAACGTAAATCAAGCTCATTTACTAAACAGTATAATGTTTAGCAATGTCATCGTCCAGATTTTCCAAAATATCTTTTGCATCACGTTGCGATGTTTTTTCTTTTTTCACTTCCGCTTCAAGAAATCCATTTTCCTCTATAACTTTTTCCTCAACAAATATTGGGACTTCACATCGGACTGCAAGTGCAATGGCATCACTGGGACGAGAATCTAATTCGTATTTCTTACCATTCAAATCAAGGGTGACCTCTGCATAGAACGTAGATTCCTCAATAGAAGTGATACAGACAGAATCAACCTTACCTGAAAAGGTGTCAATCACACTCTTGAGTAAATCGTGTGTTATAGGACGCTGTGGCGGAATCTGTTTCAATTGGTTTTCTATCGCCCATGCCTCGGATTCACCGATCCATATCAGCAAAATCCGTTTAGATTCCCCTTCCTTTTCCTTCAACACCACAAGGGGAGTGCGTGTGTTTCTATCAATTGTCACAAATTCAATATTTACTTCAACCATCTTTTTTCTCCTCTTCAAGGAAACCGTGTTCTTCTAAAACACCTTCATCTACAAAGATTGGGGCATTAAATCGTATTGCAACAGCAATTGCGTCGCTGGGACGCGAATCTATGGCAATTTCTTGTGTATCTGTTTTAAGACTCAACTTTGCATAAAAGGTTGACTTCTCAATTTTGGTGATATAGACCGCATTTACGGTTGTTGAAAGTGTATCAATGATATTCTTGATAAGATCGTGAGTCATTGGACGTGGAAAATGCATTTCATCCAAATACGATTTGATTGCGTTTGCTTCTGCTTCTCCGATCCAAAGCAATAACCTTCGTATGGGATCACCTTCTTTCTGTTTTAGAATGACGACTGGTGTTCCATTATTTTCTGTGGAGATATAGTCTGCTTTTACTTCAACCATTGGGATACTCCAACGTTTAAAATATCTTCGGTTTAATGTGTCTTATAGTAAAAACCAAAATTATCTACATACTACGGTAGGTTCGGTTTCCTAACCGAACCGGCTTTGTGCCAAACGCTTTGATAGAGGGTTCTCGCGGAAGATCCGGTTCGGTTAGGAAACCGAACCTACCGGCACGGGATTATAGCGTCCTCCCCCTTAAATTGCTGCCTATGGTTCGGTTTCCTAACCGAACCGGTATTTGTTCAGTCTCATAGATGCGGTTAGAAAACCGCATCTACCGGGAATGTGCACATATTTTTTGATTTCACTATAAACCAAAGATATTATGTAAGCGAGTTTTAGATGTTCTATCAACTTCAACAGTTGAAGCTGCATATCTTATTCAGAAGTAGACTCGGAATCAGAATCCGTTACTGAATTCTGATTAAGACCTTTAGCATAATCTTGAATCGTCTGTCCAATTTTTGCGGTATCAAGTCCGCTGAAGTTAACGAGTTCTTTCAAGAGCGGCATGGCAGCACCTGCATTTACTATTGAACTGAGGATGCGGCTCATTCCACCTGAATTACCATTACCACCATTACCACCTAAGTCAAGTACACGAATACTTTCAATACGTTCTGCAGGTTTCATCAACTCACCCGTAACTTCAGGTAATGCCTCAACAAGTGCATGCACTGCATCACTGACAAGGACCTGTGGTTCAGCCTGGTTTTTGGCAGTAATTAGGGCTTCTTCTCCATCAGCCTCAGCTCTTGCTTCAACAAGCAAAGCCTCGGCAAGAATTCTTGTTGCCTCAGCCTTGACTTTCGCTGCCTCCAGTTCCGCTTTTGCTGTTTCAACGATGGTGTATGCCTCAGCATCAGCCATCTTCTCCTTAGCAATTTTTTCTTCGTCTGCTTCTTGTTCTGCACGAATCAGTTCAATTTTGCTTTCGCGTTCTGCCTTTTCTATTGCTTCAGCAGTTTCAACGGCGGCTTCAGCACGGGCTTTTTCTGCAGAAACCGATAACAGATCAATTAGGGCAATCTCACGTTCTTTCTCTTTCATTGAAACAAGAATAGCGTTTTCTGCCTCAGCTTCTTTTTCTGCACGTTCCTTATCAATCAGTACAATTCTACGTTCAATTTCTGTTTCTTTGACTGTAGCCTCTTGTTCGATCTTAGCTTTTTCAATAGTGAGGTTACGTTGGATTTCTGCTTCCTCAACTGCTTGGAGTTGTTGTACTTTTGCAAGCTCAACTGCTTGCTTTTGAGAGATTTCACTTTCTTCAACCTGACGTTCCTGTTCAATCCGTTCCATCTCTATTTTCTGAGTTTGTGCAATTTCAGCAGATTTGATAGCCTGTTCCTGCATAATTCGTGCTTCTTCAACTGCCTGGAGTTGTTCAAACTTATGTGCTTCAACCGCTCGTTCCTGTTCCGCCTTGTTAGTAGCAATTTCCTTACGTTGTTCTTCTTGGGCGAATTCAAGTCGTTGCTCTACCTCTAAACCTTCAGTCTCTGTTTCTTCTTCACGCATCTTGATCTCAAGTTCCGCTTTGAGACGGTCTTCTTCACGTTTAACTTTATTTTCGTGTTCTATCTTAGCGGTCGCAGTCTGTTTCTCTTCAACTTCCTGCTTGATCGTCTGAATTGCGACAACATCAAAACGGTTGTTTTCATCAAGTGAATCAAGTGGTGTTTGATCAAGGTTGGTAATTGCAACAGTTTCAAGTTTGAATCCGTTCTGTTCAAGATCTTCAAGGCATGCTTCTTGAACCTGATCAGAGAATTCTTGTCGTTTTTCATGGAGTTCCTGAAGTTCCATGGTTGCGGCAACACTTCGTAAAACACCTACAAGTTTACCTTCCAGCAAGGTGTTCACAGCTTCTGGAGTCAAGGTTTTATCTCCAAGACTTGCGACTGCTTTAAGAACATCTTGCTCATTCGGTTCAATTTTAACATAGAATTCTGCCTGAATGTCAACACGTAAACTATCCTTTGTAATCAGTGCCGCTTGACCTTCACGTTCAACAGGCAGCTGTAAGGTGTTTAGCGAGATAGTTTGCGTTATGTTTGTGATTGGGTTGACAAGTGTTCCACCAAATACAACACGTTTTTTACTGCCACCTGAAATCACCAACGCGGCATCAGCAGGGGCTTTTTTGTAAAATGATTTATAGATTAACACGAAGATTACGAATAACGCAATCAGACCACCAACAATGAGTATAAAAAGTTCCATTCATTTCTCCTTGACTTTTGCTATCATGTTTATTTTTGGTAATTTGTATTTACTGTAGTTCCATTTCTACGGGTTTCACATCAAAAATTCGTTTATCAGAATCATAGTTTATAAGAATAACGGTATCTCCTTTTACCGGAAGCGTTTCATCAGGTTTTACACGACATTTCACTGTTAATGTATCCCCATTAGGGACAACGACACGTGCTGTTCCGAAAGTTGTGGTAACTTGTCCGCTTATCACTCTACCGCGTAACCCGAGTAAATGCAAATCTTTTGTCGCTGGATCACTTTCTGGGAAGATCCTTGAAAGAGTCAACGATAGATATCGTGTACTTACCACACTGCAGACAAACGCAGCCGAACAGGAAATGCCAAAGAACAAACTTGTTGTAGAATCTACACGGAGGATATTATTGACGATTAACCCCGTGAAACTCCAAGTCGTAAAAAGGGACATTACGACAACCATAAACGGGACCCTGCCAATGTTCAAGAAACCTAATACGTCTGCAAAGACACTACCAGCTGCACCAGAATCCGTTGTTATTTCGGTATCTGCATCGGCATCAACATCCATGTCTACATCAGCGTCAACATCCATGTCTACATCAGCATCAACGTCAAAGTCTACATCAGCATCAACGTCAAAGTCTACATCAGCATCAACGTCAAAGTCTACATCAGCATCAACGTCAAAGTCTACATCAGCATCAACGTCAAAGTCTGCATCCACATCAGCGTCAGCATCCACATCAGCATCTCCGAAATCCAAACCACCGAGTACCAATCGAAAAATGGCAAACAGGAAAACGACGGCAAGCGGAGCAGTAAACCATACATTATAAGGTACTACAAGATATTTCCAAAAAGTACCCATTAGTTTTCCTCCTTATCTGATCGGTGATAAATTGATGGACATGTATCGCTTCACGGAACCCCAGGTTATCTATCCAGTAGATATTCCGTTTGACATAAATTTCCAGCCGTGCTTGACCAAATAACCGATGTTTCAACATACGTGCAAGTTTGACTGAACTTATATCACTGAATAACAAATTACAACGTATATTAGCATAGGAGACAGCGACATTCCCCATAAACTTTTCATCTAATACGAGGACGCGCTGCGATGTAATAAGAACGAAATCTGGACGCAACAATGAGGAACGTCCGAGAACACACAGATAGATTTTCTCATCCTGTTGGAGTTCTGCTTTAGCAAGCTGCTGAATACGTGTGGGTAAATTTCCAAACTCAGCCATCGTGCATCGTCCTCTTATATTGAGACATTGATATAAGGAAAGATAGCAAGAAAAGTCAGATTTGATTGTTGAAAATGAAAATGTTAACAATAGACATACAATCACTTGTGTGTCTATTGTTATGATGGAGGTGGCGGGAATCGAACCCGCGTCCGAAAGCAGATTAATAAAGGTTTCTACATGTTTATCACAGGTTCAAAGTTTCGCCATTTTGACTCCCCTGTGCAGGATTCACAAATGACTATCTCAAGTTTAGATTCACAGTATGTCCCTTGAGAACAACCAAACTGCTAGCCCGTATTGTGACGCTTTTGCCTTCCTGACGGACAGCAAGTCAGCAAAGCGTAGCCGCTTAAGCAGCTAGTGCTAATTCTTGATCAGCAATTATAATTGTTCCGCCTATTTTACGAGGCCTGCGGAGACCTCGACATGCAACCTATATCGCAATTACCTCCGTCGAAACCTGTGTCACCCCCAAAATTTAACTCATGGGTCTATGTATATGAACGTATTTCACGATCAGCTTGGTCTCGGTTTATTTTATCACGTTTGTCGTAAAGACGTTTTCCTTGTGCTACTGCTAACTCTAACTTGACTCTACCACCTGTAAAGTATGCACGGGTTGGAATTAATGTCAAACCTTTGGATTGAACAGAACGTGCCAGTTTTCTGATCTCGCTACGATGTAACAACAGTTTACGGGGGCGTTTCGGTTCATGGTTCATCCGATTTCCTTGATCGTACAAACCAATGTACGCATCAACCAGAAATACCTCACCATCTGTTATCTGTGCGTAACTATCTGTCAGATTGAACTGTCCATTCCTTATTGCTTTAACTTCAGTGCCCTGCAAAACGATACCTACTTCATATCGGTCACGCAGATGATAGTCGTAGCGCGCTTTCCGATTGACTGTAATTGTTCCGTTCTGCGGGGAATTCGTCTTCTTTTTCACAATAACCTTTATTGTAACATATAAATTTCCAGCATGCAAGGAAATTGTCTATCATGCAGGGTGATTTAGTTTTGTGTCTTTCTGATGTATTTCGTTACATTCGTATTAAGATACTAATGTATTCTCTGAAACAGAATTTGTCAGATCAGGTGTGAGTAAATATTCATTGCATAGAATCCATAAGATATGATAAGATAAGAGCATGAATCCGAATGAACCAGGCACATTACAGGACGTTGAGACACCTTCAACCATCCGATTTCTTATTGGTACGCTTCTCTTCGGTTCTATTCTCATTATTCTTACCTGTTATTGGATAATATCAGCTGAAAACCGCGTTGTTTGGGAACTCACAGATTTTTCAATCTTTCCTACCGTCATTTTTACCTTCTTTCTGTTGGCTGCTCTTGCCCCGTTCCTAAGAAAACTATTAAAACGCGCTGCCCCCACATCACGCGAACTTGCAATGACCTACATCATGGTGTCTGTTGCGACAGCACTTGCAGGACACGACATCGTCCGACAATTAGTACCGATGATTGCTAATGCTGGATGGTTTGCCACGCCGGAAAATGAGTGGGCAGATATCTTCTTTCGATTTCTACCGACTTGGTTGACGATTACTGATCGTAAAATATTACAAGGTTATTTTGAAGGGGATGATTCATTCTGGCAACCTCGTTATATGGAAGCATGGCTATGGCCTATTGTCGCATGGAGTGTTTTGGTGATTGTTCTGCTCTTTATCATGTTATGTATAAACATCATAATTCGGAAACAGTGGATAGATCATGAAAAGTTAAGTTATCCATTAACAACACTTCCCGTTGAATTGCTTGGAAATACATCCAATCTATTTCGTAACAAACTAATATGGCTTGGATTTGGCATTGCCTTTGGACTTGAAATAATGGGAGGACTCAATTTTCTTTTTCCTGTAATACCATCTTTGAAAATAAAGTATCTGCTTTTCTTTGAAGATCGTCCTTGGAATGCAATGGGACGATTACCTATCTATGTATATCCGTTTGCAATAGGACTTGGATATCTGATGCCGTTAGATTTAGCGTTGTCCTTCTGGGGATTTTACCTGTTCTGGGGATTGCAACGTGTCTTTTTCAGTGGAACGGGATGGACAACGGCAATTAGTTTTCAAACGGAACAACGGACAGGCGCGTGGATCGGCATTGGACTACTCGCATTGGTAACAAGTAGGAGAGAGATATTAAGGGTGCTTGCTAACGTGTTTTCATTCAAGTCAAAAGACGGTTTATATCAACTTGCTGTTTATGGGTTGATAATCGGATTGGCAATAGTATTAGTCTTTTGGTATTTTGCTGGATTATCACCGTGGGTAGCACTCGGATATTTTGGTATCTATTTGGTATTGTGCATCGGTATGACGCGTATGCGTGCTGAACTCGGTCCACCGACTCACGAACTACACGGCGTACATCCTGACCGTTTAATGCTACTCTTTTTAGGAAGTCGTCCGTTAGGTGCACAGAATTTGACAAATACAACCTTACTATCGTGGCTTGCTTACGGGTATCGGTGCCATCCTATGCCACATCAGTTAGAGGCATTTAAAATTGGTAGACAGTTTCGTCTCCGAGAAAATAGAATTGTTATCGCTTTGATAGTAGCATCAATTGTTGGTGCAGTTATTTCTATAGTCGGTCACGTCGCATTATATTATGAATTTCGGTTTGCGCGATGGGGTGTCGGTGAATTTAACAGACTACAAAACTGGATTACTACACCGAGATCGCCTAATATAACTGCAGTCCAACATATAGGATTTGGCTTCCTATTGACTGGTGTTTTGACATTACTAAAACGGCAGTTTTTGTGGTGGCCGTTTTATCCAGTGGGATATGCTGTGGGTAACGGTTGGGCGATCGGATGGATGTGGTTTTCCATATTCTTAGGGTGGTTATTCAAGAGGATACTTTTCACAGGTGGTGGTGTCCGTGCTTACCGTAATGCGTTACCACTGTTTTTGGGTCTTATCTTTGGTCAATTCCTTGCAGGCAGCCTTTGGAGTTTGTTAGGTGTACTATTTAACAAGAACATGTACACCCTCTTCCCGTAACCTTAAAACTCTTCCAATGCTTCTTCTTCAGAAGCATATACGCCTATGCTTTGGGTAAGACCAATGGTGTTGAATATAGTTCGCACTTGCATTGCGGGATGTGCGATTCGCAATGCTTGTCCTTTGTCCCGTGTTTTCCAAAGAAGTTTTATTATTGTTCCAAATCCACTACTGGTGATGAAACTTTGTCTGTCAAAGTTTAGTAATATTTTGGTTGCGTCCTGAACTCCATTATCTGCATACGTGTCATTAATTGCTTCCTCAGATTCGTTTGTTAGGTAACCGGTAATGTCAAAAATAGCGACATCACCCTCGTGTCGAATAGAGATCTGTGGTTGTGCTCTCACGATGTCCTCCAAATGATTAGAAACCATAGTATATAATTTTGAAATACCTCACGTTATTGAAATGCAGTTTTAAACCATATCCCTCAATTATGCCTACATAAGAATAATCTCAATTGTAATCAATTAAAATGTCAATCTTCAGTGAAAGTGCGTTGTAATGGTGTATGTTGTGATTGATTACGCACTATAGTTCCATTGACAAGATGGAGCCATGTTTCAAATTGGCGTTCACCTTCTTTTAATTCAATTAACCGTCCCCCGCGTGGAAACCCATCTTTTCCATAAGTGTTGTAACCAGATGCTCTCCCATAACATAGACGAATCCCATGCAAATCTCCACAGAAATCGTTGATATGATCATGTCCAACAAATGTTCCTATTACATCTCCAGCTTCGTGTAAAGCAGCAAAAAATCCAGTATTTATTCTTGGTGCACAGATATCTTCATATTTTGCCCCATAACAGGCGTGAAAATCCCATACTTCGTGGTATTCAGGAATGGGTATGTGAAAAAAAGCAAGGGCAGGCAACGGGTGTCTAAGTGAACTGTTATATCGTGCAGATTCACTGAGAAACCACTCAATTTGAGAGCGTTTGATCCAGTCATAACCACCTATGTCTGTAGGTGCATAACTTCCTGAATCAATAAAATAGAGCAGTGCGGCAGCATTAGACCCCTCAGCACTTTGAACAGTTAAAACAAAATTCCCAATACCTGAAACATCTTCCGGACCTGGTTCCACAAGCACCAGATCACTTTCCTCCATGACAGACATAAGTTCTTGACGATTCGCAGTACCTTCATCATCATGATTACCGAAAACTGCCGTCCAAGGAATTCCACTTCTTTCTGTAATTTCTATAACCTGCCGAAGAGACTCAGCAGCATCATCACAACCGCCACCAGATAGGATATCCCCTGTCAACACAATTAAGTCTGGAGCCTCTGCTTCAGTAATACTTTCCATCAAGACAGCAGATTTCTGATCGGTAGAATCACCGTTCTGCCAGTGAATATCTGTGAACTGGATGATCTTAAAACTCTTATCTTCGCGGAACCTCAATTCATTTTTCATTTGAAATTATCCCCTGTATAACTATATACATTATTCCAAAATAATGCAAGCAAAATTAATTGATGGAAAATAATCTTAAAAATAGAGAATTTGGTGCGGATGTCAATATATTACAATTCACTCAATTCATTAGAATTCACAATTTTTAATGTATTGAGACATTATTCTTCTATAGGATAGAAAACATATCTGATTAATTTATTGCAGCTCGTAATTTCAAGAAAATAGTGAATGCAATATATAAACTTTAAAATTATAGTAACAAATACAGAAAAATTGGCGTTAAAATCTTCAAATCATTAAGCACCAAGAGCTTACACAAAATTCTGTAAAATATAAAGACATCTCGCAAAAATTAATTTTTAACCACAAAACTTCTAATTTACATTTCTATAAATTGACTACATGAAGTAGCAGTAAGATTTATCAGATTAGAACAAGATTCCATGTGGTTTTATTAATTTGAAACAAAATACCTGTTTGTTATGTTTCCATTGATGAATTAGGAATGAGTGGAAGAACAAGATTTGAAACATATATGGATAGAGTCAATATATAAGAAATTGAATATATACATATTATAGTTCAGTACATAAAAGATTATCTAAATCATATTGTAGACTTCTTATTTTATTGGGTGATAATTATGCAAAAAGCATTTCTTATTATTTGTGTATACTTCATTGTGTTCGTGTTTTTGGGTATCTTGTGGTATTATCCTGTGATGCCGTTTATTTTTTATAACACGCTTGCGGATGCTGAAATGAAACATCAGATGGAAGATGATTTGATTGAATACTACGGGATTGTCAACGAAACACACCAACTTGCAGGAAAAGGAGTAGTTCTCTCTATTCAACAAAAAGTTGTATTGTTCATCACTCCTGGTGGTGAATATGGTTTTTTGCTTTTTCCTGTTGTTGGAATTCTATGGGGATTGTGGCGCGGTCTTACCTTCCATTTCCGAATGAGAAAACAGGTTCCTATCACACAAACACCGCATACAGCTTGAAACATACATCACAATTACTTGTAGGATACATATATATATTGTATTAGCTAAGTTTTTTCTTGTTGGATGGCTTGTAAACCGTGATAGTCCAAATCAACCTTGAATGCGTTTATGACTTTCGAGGTTGAAATCCCTTCAGCAAGTAAACTATATAGTGAAATAAAAAAATAAGTTGATACATCTTCTGTAGGAGCGATCTTCGAATCGCGATATCTTGTTGTCAAGAATCGGAGTTCACTCCTAAGATCTAACAGTGTCAAAATAGTTGAAAACCCCGCAAAACCAACCCGAACTTTGAAACCTATTGGGAATCTATTGCGAATCCATTGCGCTACTCACCGATAACCCTCCCCGCACCCACAAAAATCAGCTATAATAACTCTATAAAAAAGCGCGAACGCAGAAAACCCAAAAATAAAAAACACAATCAGAATGCAAAAACGAATACTTCACACTCATATACGAAAGATATGGCACTTATCAAAAAATCATTCAAACACAGGACACAAAACGTTACCAAAATCCCGTTATTATAAAAATAGAAACGTCAAAAAATGTGCCCACGATCCCAATAGCCGTATGGAATCATCGTTAATAATGAAAACGTTACCAATGTAACACTTTTGGTAACGTTTAGTGAGTTATAGTAGTGGTGTGAGGTCTCCGTGCCCCGCCGAAATCTGCTACATTCAAACAATGGGCGGGACATAGAGACCCCGCACTACAATGGTGGCGGTAGTTTTCACTAAATTGACATCTATTGAACGATCTCCGACTCGCTCCGTGTCGTGGTCTGTATGTGCGATCTCCGAATCGCGAAACATTGAGAATTCGTGTTTCCTCCTACAATGAATTTTGCGGTTAATGACAAACACTTTATACACCCCGTATTTCTGTTTCACTTGAAAAAACGACAAAATACTGATATAATTAAGTGAAATTTATCTATTGGTGTTAACAAATCTTGGAATAGATTTATATGGAACCGTTTGATTCTGATTTGACACAACGTGTCATCTTTGGTGTAAACAGTATTGATAAACTTGCCGAATCTACGATAGCCCTTGGTGGTAGTCGAGTATTACTTGTTACAGACCCTGGCATTCAAGATGCAGGTATTCTTAACCGAGCGTATTCTGCCCTAAATAATGAGAAGATTCCATGTTATGTTTTCTCTGATGTTGAACCGAATCCGACAACAAAACATGTTGAAGAAGCCGTTAAATTCGCGAAGGCAAACACACCAATTGACATAATAATTGGACTCGGTGGCGGCAGCGCGATGGATTGTGCGAAGGGTGTGAATTTTCTGCTGACAAACGGTGGGAAAATGGAGGATTACTGGGGAACAAACAAAGCAGCAAAACCGATGTTGCCTTCTGTCGGTATCCCGACAACAATCGGCACAGGAAGTGAAGCACAATCTTATGCACTAATTGCACAAGAAGATACCCATGTCAAAATGGCATGTGGGGATAAGAAAGCGCAATTCGGTACTGTGATTTTAGACCCAATATTGACAAAGACCTTACCAAGATTAGTCGCAGCAATCACAGGAATTGATGCAATCGCACACGCAATTGAAAGTTATGTATCAACCAGACGAAATCCTCTATCACAGATGTTCTCTTTGCAAGCTTGGAAGCTGCTGAACGCAAACTATGAATTGGCACTTGAGGAAAATAACTTTGAAGCACGCGGTAAGATGTTATTTGGAGCATATCTTGCAGGACTTGCCATAGAAAATTCCATGTTGGGCGCAGCACATGCATGTGCAAATCCACTGACTGCCAGATACGGTATCACTCATGGCATTGCAGTGGCTCTCATGTTACCGCACGTAATTCGTTTCAACAGCACAATTGCAGAGAAATCCTATTCTGAACTTTGCACAGATGCACATTTAGCAGACAGAATTGAAGTGTTAATGAAAGTTGGCGATTTACCGAACACAATACAAGATTGTCTTGTCCAACGTCATATCAGGTCAACTGACATTCCTACTCTAGCACAGGATGCCGCAGCACAGTGGACAGCACAGTTTAATCCGCGTTCCATGCATATACATGATTTTACGAGGCTCTATGAGAAAGTTCATTGACAAATTCAACTCGAAGCGATGTTTAACAAGAGAGGATTATCACTTAATATTAAGATGCTATTTACCTGTTTTTATTCTCCTGTTTATAGTTATTCATCCTGTTAATGCTGATTGGAAAAGTTTCAGAGGAAATCCACAACTGACTGGTGTTGCTGAAACACAATTGCCTGAAAAACTTGATTTGCTCTGGGCATTTCAAGCGGGAGATATGATAGAATCTACTGCTGCAGTCGTAGATGACACGGTCTATATCGGTGCATTAGATGGAATACTCTATGCGATTGACACACAAACAGGGAAAAGCACATGGAAGTATGAAGCAACGGATTCAATTAAATCCTCTCCATCTATTAAAGATGGTGTTATCTACTTCGGGGATGGAGGTGGAATATTCCATGCTGTGGATATTGTGACACGAAAAAAGAGATGGCAGTATACCACTGAAGGCGAAATTATATCATCAGCAAATTTCTTTGGTGACCGCGTGTTATTCGGTTCGTATGATGGGTTCCTCTACTGTTTAAACATAAAAAATGGTGAACTGGCATGGAAATATGAAACCGAAGGATATGTACACGGTACGCCCGCTATATACGAAAATTTTGTGATTGTCACGGGGTGTGATAGTTATTTGCGGGTCATTAATATCGCTGATGGCACACAGAAACAAGAGGTCAACTTAGGAGCCTATGTCGGAGCAAGTCCCGCGATATTAAGAACAAACGGAGCATCACAAAACAAACCAAAATCACGCGCCTATTGTGGAACTTATGGGAATGAAATATTAGGTGTTGATCTAACATCAGGAGAAATTGCATGGCGTTATCAACATCCTATGCGGCAACTACCATTTTTTGCCTCTGCTGCCTTAACGAATAACATTGTTCTCATCGGTGGCCGCGACAAGATGATGCATGCCCTCACACCTGAAAAAGGTGAACCGATATGGACATACACAGCCAAATCACGAATTGAATCCTCAGCTGTTGTCGTAGGGAAACGCGTGTTTTTTGGCACGACTCGTGGGGTTTTCCTTGCACTAGATATTGCAACCGGAGATTCGGTATGGGAGTTTGATACAGCATCATCCATCGTTTCGTCACCAAGTGTTGCTGATGGTAGGATATATATTGGAACAGAGGATGGAATCCTCTACTGCTTTGGAGAAAAATAATCCTACATGGACTTTTTTATTTGAGATAGTATTATGAATCAATTTCTCAAGTTACACTTGCATCTTATTATATGCTCCCTATTTGTTTTTATCGGTTGTACGAATCCGAAAACATCAAGAGTATTTGTACACACAATGGAAGATGGTGCTCGTGTTAATATCAAAATAGAGTATAAACCGAATAGCCAAATCACCGGTGATAAAAAAGTTGGATCTTACTACTACATGGTTCAATACTTCACTCCGAAGCCTCCTTCTTCTGCTAAACCAAAATCGATTAAAAAAGAATTTCTTAATATTTCCTTTTATGACCGAAAGGGTTACTTACTTGTCAAATATTTTCAACCGCATATAATTGTTTCTGGAGGGAATATTAATCAATATGAGAAAAATAAAATTGACGGTGGTTGGGAATGGAAAGGAAGATTTGATGAAAGTTTTATCACACTAGAAAACTTTCAGAACATTCATTCAATTAAAGTAAAATAGTTTGCTGTTTTGCTTGATAGGTTCTTAGTTGAACAAAAAAGTGTTATTCTAAGCATACCTATTGTAGAATTTTCACAACAGAATGATTTGCGAAACTAATTCCGAAGTATATCAAGGAGACTAAACAATGAATAATGCGTCAACCATTCAAGAGATCGTGGAACGGTTAAAGAAGTTTCCACCTATTCTGCAAAAACAGGTATTAGATTTCACTTTAAGACTTAACGAGTATGAAATACCAGAAGGTGCTCCAATTCACGAATTCCTAAAATTCTCAGGAACAATTCAATCAGAAGACCTTGAACAGATGAAGCAAGCCATTGAAGAAGGATGTCAACAAATCAATGAATCAGAATGGTAGATACTTGTTAGACACAAATATCGTTATTGCAATGTTTGCTAATAAAATAAACATTGAGGAAGAAATAGAAAGAACGGGAAAAGTTTACTTGTCTACTCCTGTGGTTGGTGAATTATACTACGGTGCTCGCTATTCTGATAGACCTATAGAAAATATCGAGAAAATTAACGATCTTTCAACTCAGATCCCTTGCATTTCATGTAGTATAGAAACATCACGGTGGTATGGCATAATCAAGACTCAACTGAGACAAATAGGACACCTCATTCCTGATAATGATATTTGGATTGCTGCAATCGCTAGGCAACGTGACTTGATTCTTGTTACACGAGATGTACATTTCAATATAGTGGAGTCTCTCCAATTGGAAAGATGGTAGATCAATAATGAGTTCTACTCAATACACGATATAGATTTATACCATTTCTAATAGAAAATGCCGCATTTTTGTAGCACAAACTTTCAGTTTGTGCAGTCCTTCAAGACATTCTTAACAAATGTTAATGGAGTAAACATTTATAGAAATGGTATTACCTTGACTACACTTTTATATAAGGAAAACATATAATGTCTGAAAACAGACCAGAACCTGCAACAGCAGGCATAGAATCTAAACAGACAACGGTAGGTAGCGTTTTTGTTTCCAACTACCCACCATATTCTACATGGAATGACGATGCTGTATCAGATGTGCATCAAGCATTGGGTGCACAACCACTTCCCGATGCTACATTAGGACTTTATCTACACATCCCATTCTGTCGTAAACGATGTAAGTTCTGTTATTTTAGGGTATATACAGACAAAAATAGTTCGGAAATTGACACATACCTAAATGCTCTTGCGAAAGAGATCGAACTTTACAGCAGACAACCGGCAATAGCAGATAGACCTTTGCGGTTTGTATATTTTGGGGGTGGTACTCCATCATACATTAGCGTCAAACATCTGACTACTTTGGTTGACAGAATCAAAAAAGTCATGTCATGGGATGCTACCGAAGAGGTTGCATTTGAATGTGAACCCGGTACTCTCACACAGAAGAAGTTGGTTGCCATCAAAGAAATCGGTGTAACTCGTTTGAGCCTCGGTGTTGAGAACCTAAACGATGAAATTCTTGCTGAAAATGGTAGAGCTCATCTTTCAAAAGAGGTATATCGTATTGCCCCGTGGATAAAGGAATTGAGATTTGATCAGGTTAATATTGATCTCATTTCAGGTATGATTGGAGAAACGTGGGAAAGTTGGCGTGACACCGTGCAAAAAACGATTGATCTTGATCCGGATAGCATTACCGTATATCAGCTTGAATTGCCGTTTAACACCGTCTATTCAAAAGACATCCTTGGTGGTGATGCACTGCCAGTTGCAGATTGGAAATTGAAAAGGGAATGGCATCAATATGCTTTTGAACAATTTGACCAAGCAGGTTATGCACAATCAAGTGCATACACAGTGCTCAAGAAAGATAAGCCGTGTCAGTTTGTTTATCGTGATGCAGTGTGGCAAGGAAGCGATATGATTGGCACTGGTGTAGCATCATTTTCACATCTCAGTGGTATTCATTTTCAAAATGCACCATCATGGGGTGACTATCTCAGCAATCTTGATGAGGATAAACTGCCTGTCTACCGTGCACTCAAACCAACTGATGCTGAAAAATTGACACGGGAGATGATACTACAACTCAAAATTGGAACAATCCGACCTTCTTATTTCAAATCCAAGTTTGATGCCGATATACTAACATTATATTCAGATGCATACCGAAAACTGCAAAACGATGGCATGTTGCGCTTTAACGCGGATGCAGATGAAATTCAACTGACACAACGCGGCTTGCTACAAGTTGACGGTTTGCTGCCAAATTTCTATGCACCCGAATATCAGAATACACGGTATACATAGAAATTTCATACATACGCACAAAAGGAAGAAACCATGAAAACAAAACTCATTGAATGCAACCCGTCAATTATGATGGGTAAACCTGTTATCGCTGGCACCCGTCTACCTGTTGATTTAATATTGGAAAAAATTGCTGCAGGTGAGACAATTGAGCAATTGCTTGAAGAATACCCAAGACTTACTGATGAAGGGATTCGTGCGGCGTTTTATTATGCGGTGCAAACTATTAGGTTCGCTGTCTGAACCCAAGCAAAATGGATATTACAACACAACTCACACGTTTCCACAAGATGCTTGCTCAGGTATTAAAGACAAACACCTTCTACAAGCAGAAACTCACCGATGCAGGAATTAACCTCCCAAACGAAATACAAACAGTATCAGATTATCAGCAACTTCCATTCACAACAAAGGATGAACTGAGTTCCAATCAAGTATCTCATCCACCTTACGGCACTAATCTCACATTTCCGTTAGAACATTATACTTGTCTGCATCAAACTTCAGGTACAACAGGTTCCCCTTTGCGTTGGTTAGACACCAAAGAATCTTGGGATTGGTGGGGAAAATGTTGGAGAGACATATACGACGCTGCGGGTATAACATCTGCTGATCGGTTCATGATTGCGTTCTCGTTCGGTCCGTTTATCGGTTTTTGGAGTGCATATCATGGCGCGCAACAACTCAGTGCACTCACATTAGCAAATGGAGGATTTACCTCAGAACAACGGATACGCGCTATCCTCAGTAATGATGTGACGGTGGTAATTTGCACACCGACTTATGCATTACGACTCGCTGAAGTGGCTGAACAGGAAGGTATTGATCTAAATAAAGACTCTATCGTTAGGGTAACTATACATGCAGGAGAACCAGGTGCAAGTCTGCCCGCGACAAAGCAACGAATTGAGGAACGTTGGGGTGCTCACGCTTATGACCATGCTGGTGCGACAGAAGTAGGAGCATGGGGTGTGATGTGTAGACCACAAGCCGGTGTCCATCTGAACGAAGATGAATTTATTTGTGAAGTGCTTGACACGGAAACGGATACTCCATCAGATGAAGGTGAGTTGGTAATCACAAATTTAGGTCGTGTCGGAATGCCAGTGATTCGTTATCGAACAGGTGATTATGTCAAACTCAAACCAACACCGTGCGAATGTGGAAGTCAACACCGTGTCCTTGACAGTGGTGTTATCGGACGTATTGACAATGCCATCATCATTCGCGGTTTGAACGTGTATCCTGCAACAATTGAAAACATCATCCTTAAGTTTCCTGATGTGATTGAATTTGCTGTGCGTGCATACAAAACTGAAACTCTTGATGAACTTGAAGTCCAGATTGAAACCACTAATCCAAATCCTACTGACACTGCGTTGGCAATAACTTCTGCTATCAGAGACGCATTAGGTTTGCGTGCAATTGTTAAAGTTGTATCACACGGGTCTTTACCCAGATATGAGTTGAAGTCAAAGCGATTTACTGATGAACGTTAGGTGTTATGAACAAACTGCGATAGAATATATTGAACTGCTACACATATTCATGTTATAATCATGATGCTTACCAATATAACAATGCCAAACTTCATGCATCTAAATTGACAGAAGAATGATATGATACCATCTCTAATTAAGAACATGCCATTAAAGAAATAACTGATTCAATGTGAATGCCATAAGCACATTCTCCAAGCGCAATTCATTGGACCTCTTACATTTAAATAAAAAAGTGAAAATCATTCTTAGAATAGGTATAATTCATTCTTAATTGTAAGTGTAATGTCAATATTACAAGGATAAATAATGCATAAATCTAATATAACTCCTGAAATCATTGCTATGCGCGGTGAGGAACTGTATCAACAGGAAATTCGGGACGAAGTTGAAACAGAAAACAAGGGAAAATACTTGGTTGTTGACATTGATACTGGCGATTATGCTATTGCTGATGAAGATTTAGTAGCTACAGACCGTTTACTGTCAAAACGACCAAATGCTACAGTTTACGGCCTCCGTATAGGATTTCCAGCTGCCTACCGAATTGGATTTAAGGTATCGGTGCCAACTCAATGATTATTGGGAAAATCTCTGAGAACCGAGAAGCCCTTATTGAATTGGAAGTTATCGGTGTGAATTGGCAACAGAGAATTGTTGCTACTATTGACACAGGTTTTGATGGGTATTTGACTCTTCCTCTTTATATGATAAACCGACTCGGTCTACGACCAGCAGGCTACCGACAAGCAATTCTCGGTGATGGGAATAGAGCGGTCTTTAACTTGTTTCGTGCAAGAGTAGTTTGGGTTAGCAAAACATGTGAAGTACCTGTCCTTCAAGTGGAGGGTGATCCGTTAGTTGGCATGGCACTACTTGATGGAAATCGTGTGATTATGAATGTTGTTAAAGATGGGCAGGTAAGAATAGAGAATTTGCCCTAAGTAGAGATGTTTTACAGAATGCTTTTTAGGATAGAGGATAATTGGCACTTCATAAGTTCTATGTCTTCTAATGTGACACGAAAATGACGAACTATGAACTTGACGAAATTCACAGAATTTGAAGAGAAATCTCTGCCAAGTTTGATCACGATGTCGACAAACTGATCGCTCACTATCAGGCATTAGAAATGGAATACCGGAAGTCTGGCAAATACAAATTTGTGGATCCACCAGATGAGGAACCAGAAGTTACGAAGACAGAAGACGGTAAAGCTGCAGACTAACTTTAGGTATTAGGATTAAAAGTACTTTATCATATTCTGATGAATTAAATGAACACAAACCAAAACTACGACACCATCGTCATCGGAGGAGGACCTGCAGGCAGCACCGCAGCAACCCTCATTGCACAGCAAGGTTATCGTGTGTTACTCCTGGAACGCGATGCTGAACCGACCTTCAAAATCGGTGAGTCATTGATCCCAGCCACATACTGGACATTCAAACGTCTGGGTATGCTTGAGAAATTGCGAAATAGCAACTTCCCACAGAAGTTCAGTGTGCAGTTTTTCACGCGTACAGGTAAAGCCACTAACCCATTCTACTTTTTTGAAACCAATCCACACGAAAGTGCAATAACATGGCAGGTGCTACGAAGCGAATTTGACCAGATGCTCTTGGATAACGCAACTGAAAAAGGGGTAGAAGTTCGCAGAGGTGTGAGTGTTCGTAAAGTTCTCTTTGAAGGTGACAAAGCAATTGGAATTGCTGCACAGAATGGAAAAAATAATAACTTTGAAACAATACACGGGACAGTTATTGTAGACTCAACCGGACAACGTTCTCTCATCGGAAGGCAGTTAGACTTAAATACAGTAGAACCTAATCTGAAGAAGGCATCTCTTTTTACACACTATGAAGGTGGACATCGGGATGAAGGACTTGACGAAGGTGCTACCTTAATCTTGCACACTGAAGAGAAAGACTCATGGTTCTGGTCAATTCCACTCCCATATAATCGCACCAGCATAGGTGTCGTCGGTGGTTTAGACTACCTGCTGCAAAACCGCAGAGAACCTGATGGCAAACTCAATACACAGAAAATATTCAATGAGGAACTTGAGAAATGTCAACCATTGAAGCAACGACTTGAAGGTGCTAAACAACTGTTTTCAATGCAGACGACAAAGGATTTCTCGTATCGTGCAAGCAGAATCGCAGGTGAGAATTGGGTGCTAATTGGTGATGCATTCGGTTTTTTGGATCCGGTTTATTCAACTGGCTTGTTCTTAGCACTCAAATCAGGTGAAATGGCAGCAGATGCTATTGTGGATGCATTTCAAAAAGACGATTTCTCCGAACAGAAGTTAGGGAGTTTTGGGCAAACTTTTATTGAGGGAATGGAGGCATTTCGAAAACTTGTCTACGCTTTCTACACAAAAGAATTCAGTTTTGCTAGATTTTTGTCTGAATATCCGCAACATCTTGGAGGTATTGTTGACATATTAAGTGGAGATGTCTATAGACGAGACGTAACACATATCTTTCCCGATATGTCAAAAACCTGCTATTTTCCTCCAGAGGTACCACTTGAACATTCTTCACACTGAAATAGATTTTCAATGACAAAAAACATTTAAGTAAATATTCACGTAATGATTGTAGGAGAATATATATATATGAAGTTTTATGGATACTATCTACCCATTATTTGTCTCATCTCAATACTGAGTTTAGGCATTGGATGTGATAATGCATCAAAGAAAAACGATGATAAAGTTGCGGATGAGAATAAAACAGAACGACAATTCATCAGTATAGGGACTGCGCCAATTGGTGGTGCTTTTCACCCCGTAGGCAGTGCAATTGCAGACGTTGTTGCACGGAATATCAAAGGCAAAAATTGGGAGATCACTGCCGAAGGCACTAAAGGCACACAGCAAAACATCCGTTTACTTGTGAGCGAAGACCGTACGATAGAATTTGGAATGGCAAATGCTGCGATTTCGTATTTTGCGGTTCGCGGCGAAGGTGCATGGAAAACTGAACACCCGATCCGTGCTGTCATGACACTTGCACCGAATGTAGGGTTGTTTGTCACTACAAAATCATCTGGGATAAAATCAATCGCTGATTTGAAGGGCAAACGAGTCGTTGTGGGTCCAGCAGGAGCAGGCTTTGAATACTTTTTGGAACCGATATTAGCAGAACATGGTGTCACATATCAGGACTTTACTCCTGTAAATGGAACTTATGGTGATGCAGTTGATTATTTGTCAGACGGTACATCTGCAGTAGCATTTATGGGTGGTGCAATTCCTACGCCTGCTGTCACCCAAGCGAGTTCGAAAATGGACATTGTCTTCATTCCGTTTGAAGAATCAGTGAAAAAGACTCTCTTTGAAAAATATCCATTCTTCAATCCTATTACAGTACCTGTAGATGCATACAAGAGAGTACTGACTGAACCGTTTAATACCATGAATGTTGGTTCAATGCATCTTATCACTGCAGCAGACGTAGACGAAGACATGGTTTATCACTTTACGAAAACCTTATATAT
Source organism: Candidatus Poribacteria bacterium (assembly GCA_958295945.1). GTDB lineage: Bacteria > Poribacteria > WGA-4E > WGA-4E > WGA-3G > MSPOR6. The sequence continues at coordinate 5,126,875 of OY282386.1, read as the reverse complement.
GCATCGTGCTGAAGTCGTTAAGGCACATGGTGCAGGTAAAGCGATTAATGAAAAAAATGCTGCCAGAGATGTAGGTACACCTTTTCATCCAGGGGCAATCCGTTTTTATAAGGAAATCGGTATTTGGCAGGAGTAAAAATTCATCGAAATTACTTGACAATCCTATCATTTAATGGTATTATAAATATCTAAGCCGAGATAGCTCAGTCGGTAGAGCAGAGGACTGAAAATCCTTGTGTCGGCAGTTCGATTCTGCCTCTCGGCATTTCTCTTTGCACTATATGTTAAGCCGGTGTAGCTCAGGGGAAGAGCAACTGATTCGTAATCAGTAGGTCGGAGGTTCAAATCCTCTCATCGGCTTCTCTCTTGCCTGCACAATTCTTTCGGCACACCAATTAATAAATACTTCATTCTACTTCTTCTATACCATCAGCAATTTCTGCTTCAAGCGATTTGATTACGGCTAAAGTCGTTGCGTGTGATTCAAGTTCATATACCTTACGGTACATCTCAAGTGCCTTTTCTTTATCAACAAGAAAACCGTAATGGATATCTCCCATCTCCTGCCATGCTTGAATTTCCGTGGGATCAAGTTCCACAATTCTTTCATATACTTCAAGGGCATCAGCATAAGGTCGTGTCGCAGCTTCGCGTTTGAGTGCGTTTGCCCTCACGTACAGTAAACGAATAAGATCGTCTATAATCTCAGGTGTCCCATGGTTCAGTTGGATGGCTTCCTCTAACAGAATAATCGCTTGAGATTCAAGTCGAGAAATCTCTTTCATATCTTCGTCGGTAAGTTCTCTGTCAAGAAATCTATAACCAAGAAACATCTTATTATAGGTGCGTGACAATTGCAAGCGTGCAAGTATACCGATTGGTGCTTTTTCAGAAGGAATATATGTAAGTTCCGGGTCGTTATCAATTGCGGCACGATAGTGTTTTGATGCATTTTCATACTGCTTGCTTCCTTGATATAAGACACCGAGTAGATAGTGTGCTTCTGCATCATCTGGATGTTTATCCAAGACAGCCAAGAACTTTTCAGTTGCTTCTTCAGGTAGACTTTCATCTCGCAAAAATTTTCCACCTAAAAGCAGAACATCCTTATGATCAGGCTGGATCTGTGCTGCATGAGCAAGTCGTGATTTCGCATCTTTGAACCAATTACTCTGAGAATATATCTCTGCGATTCGTAGGTTTGCATGTAAACGATCTGCTTTATTCTCTTCAGTTCTGTCAGTTTCTAACGCTTGTAACGCCTGCCAATAGAGGAATATTGCTGTAGCCAAGTCCTGTTTGTCATAGTGTGCATCAGCTTCAGCAAGGAACTTTCCCGCTTGCGACAATGATGGCGTATCTGGTTCGGCACCACCGCGTTGCGTGTATAATACAGCAACCACTAAAAAACCGATGACTGCAATTATTTCTAAATACACTAACCAACGGTGAAAAGAAAAGTACGATCTGTTTTCTGACTGTTTGTTTGATTCCATGTGAATTACCTACAATTTGTTATCTTTGGCTTTTGATTCAACTTTGTCAATTATTTTGAGCATTTCCTCCGGCTCAACAAACCCTTCTATTCGTTCATAGATATTGCCTTCTCCATCCATAAATATGACAACCGGCAAACCAACAATCTTATATTTTTCTGTCAATACCTCATCAGATTTTGTACTGAAGTCAAGTTTTACAGTAACATAATTAGCTAACCTATTTATGACCTCTTGATCTGAAAATGTCTTATGGTCTAATTCATTACAAGCAGCACACCACGACGCATAAAAGTCAAGTATCACCAGTTTTTCTTGCTGTTTTGCTGCTTCCAGTGCAACTGGTTCATTGTCGTAATCCCAGATCAAATGCGGACCGGCAGCAGGTTGTTGTGGTCCTAGAATAATCAAAAAAGCACCAAGGACTGCTACTAAAACACCACATGCTTTTCGAAGCTGCATCAAACGTGGGAGTCCTCTAAAACGTTGTGTTAAGTCACTGAGCCATAATCCACCGATGACAACTAAATACGGAAATGTCTTCTGTAAAAAACCTTCCACTGATGTAAATACCTCTAAATCTTTAAGAAAGTATAGTGCCATTGTAATAATCGCAATCCCAAAGATATTTTCCAAGATGTACATCCATCCGCCAGATTTAGGTAAGGAGGAAATCAAACCGGAAAAGGTGCCGAGACAAATGAATAATAATCCCATACCGAATGCATAGGTCGCCATGAGCGAAAACCCTAATATGATTTTACGCGTTTGATCATCTTCATTTATATTAGCAATGTAGCTAAGAACAGCGGCAAGGGCAGGACCTGTGCATGGTGCGGCGATGATTCCAGCGACAGTCCCCATCGTGAATGCTCCGATGAATCCAGCACCGCCAACAGTATTTAACCTGTTTTGCATTGTAGAAGGCAGTCTAATTTCATAAATGCCGAGCATTGACAACCCTAGTGCAACAAGAATCAGGCAAATAGGAATAATTACTCTCGGATCCGCCATAATCTGTCCAAAAACCGCATCTGTTGATGCCACAGCAACACCTAATATAGAATATGTAATGACAATACCTACTACATATACAAAAGAAAGTAAAAACGACTTTAGGATCCCAGTTGACTCATTCGCACCAAAGATTGAAACCGTTATCGGTATCAAAGGATAGACACAAGGTGTTAAGCTAGTTACAATTCCTGCGCCGAATACAAATATGAATGCAAGCAATAGGTTCCCACCTAATAGTGCCCGGGCAAGTCCGCCTTGATTTTCGCTACTATCGTTCTGTTGTCCATCAAATGCAATACTTGCAAAAATCGTGTCATTAACTGACATGACAGTCTCTTCTGTACTGGCAACATCTATAGGTATAGAAACATTCAAGGTTTCAGGCAACAAACACTGTTCATCATTACATGCCTGATAATGAAGTTCTAAATCCACAGCAATAGGTTCAACAGGGGCACTTGGCAGTAAAATTGCGGGAATACCGAAGGATACAGTATCGTGATATACTGAAGCTAAACCGATTGAGGCGATATTGAGCGTGTCACCTGCCGGATATACAACATCTCCGAAGGTTATATTCGGCAAATCAGGTGCTGTAATCTTTGTTGGCATAAGAGGGGCGCGGGTAGGATTCGCGTTAACATGCCAACCATCCGCTATTGTCACGACAACTGCAATATGGAATTCATTGCCAGGTTGAACTTTATCATAAGAAATATAGGTTTCGGCGGTGAGTTTTTCAAAGGGTAGATCACCAGACAAATCTAATTCAGGAAACTGAGCATTTGCAGAAAATGGAAAAATTGTTGTGAAACAGGTTGACAGAATCAATAGAAACAGTATATTGAGTCGAGTGATTTTAGTCATATATTAATTCTCCTAAATAGAGAAATCTTTTCTGAATGCATTTAGTGTATTGTATTTCACTATGTATTATCTTGGTTCAAGGACAACAACAGGCAGGATAATCTCTTCAAGAGATATGCCACCGTGCTGGAAACTCCCTTGAAATATCTCTTTATATGTATTAAACTGGTTTTCGTAGACTAAATAATTATCTTCTAACGCAAGGATGTAGTTCTTTTCCGAGCCGTTGTCAGGTAATCTGTATTTTTCTGGTTCATCAATTAGAAAACCCGAATCAGGACTGTAAATGATATCCTTCCCCTCTTTAAGTCGTAGACCGCTTGTAAGTTCATGACGACTTGATATTTTTGCGGGGTTCTGACATAAGATAGAACCGTGGTCTGATGTTATTATTATTGTCATACCGCGTTCAGCTGCAAGTCTAAAAATATTATGTATAGGTGAATTTTGAAACCAAGTCTGTACAAAAGATCGAAACGACTCTTCATTTGGGACAAGTTGTTGAAATAGTTCTACCTCACTTCGTAAGTGTGTAAACTTGTCCAGAAAACCCACAACCATTGCGGCCAAACTAATCCGATTTGTCTCGTGTAACCATTGCAAGTATTGTGTTTCCCCGCGGGTATCAAATATTTTGAAATAGTGTGGTGATGGTTTCAACACTATACCATGTCGATCCAGTTGTAAAAGCATCAACTCTTTTTCAAAACGGTTGATACTTGTGTGTTCATTACCGGGTTCAGCGTATAATTCCGGATATCTATCAGACAAATCTCTTGGGAATAGTCCACTAAATATGGCATTTCTGCAATAGTGTGTTGTTGTGGGTAAAATTGAATAGTAATAATGCTTTTTCATGTAGAAATCAGGATAGAGAATTGGCTCAATTTTCAACCAATGGTCTAACCGCATACAGTCCATCACGACAAAAAGCACAGACTTACCAATTTGGATCTCAGGAATAACATATTTGTAAAAGACATCTACAGACAAAGTAGGAGAGTTTTCACTCTCAAGCCATAAATTATAATTTTTTTGGACATATTCTGTAAAGTTTGCGTTGGCTTCCCGTCTCTCACGTGCATGAATTGTTTTTAGTTCATCCACGTTTGAAAGACCATCAAACAAAATATCCCATTCTACAAATTGGATATATGTATCTATCCACCCTTGCCAGTCGTCATTCAGATTTGGATCAGATGGCGTATACGTCTGGTGGCTGTCTAATGTGTGTTGCCTATTGTAGTTCTTTACATAAATTTGAGGGGTATATGCCTCCCGCATTCTCTCCTTCTCAAGCAAAAGTCTAAGTGATGAAACAAGTTGCATTGGACTTGTAGGCATAATCAACACATCGTCAATGCCATGCATACTTGCTTGCGCCATTATCTCCTGTCCACCAGTCTCTGTCAGAAGAATAATAGGTATATGTGCATCTGCTGCCCGAACTATCGGTAAGAATTCACTGTTTTGCCCTTCACAATTAAGTATAACCGCGTGAAATGTCTTATCCTTGAGTAAATCAATCCCATCAATATCGCTATCAGCATAGGATACATCGTATCCTTGAAACTCCATGAAGCGAATATAGGGCTTCAACTCAGATTTCAAATTTGGAACTGTATGAAGTAATTCATCAACATCATCAATCCACAAGATCCTCCGTTTTGTTTTATCCATGTTGTCACCCCTATAATATAGAATGATATATGTTTTTCAAGAACTGCCAAATAAGTAAAAATGTTGCTCGGGAAAGAGAGATATGTGGCAAACAGATTATATGCTTGAAACGAAACGACCGGGATTGAGCAATGCAGCTTCATCAAATTTTGCTTTGATTTGTTTCATTAAGTTTTGCGTGGCCCCAATCGACCCCCAAACATCAATCTGTCGTTTTACTTCAGGCGGTGCAGATTCAATAATAAGATTTCCTCCCACATCTATTGCACGTTGACGCATTTGTGATAGTGTATGTACTATCTGTTGAAGATCACTACCAGAGGTTATCGCTATATTGAAATAGATCACACCATTACCCAATAATACCATCACTTCTTCTGAACCATTAAGATTCTCTACCAGATAATTTGCGATATCTGTCCGTTTGAGATTAACTTTAACGACAACATGATCTAATTCGCTGACAACATTTGGAAATTCCTGAATTTCACTACACATAGAATGATACGATTCATCTTCAACAATTTGCACACCGTCAGCACTATTTTGTTCCAATTGTGTTTGAACTGTATTTAGCTGCCAAGTGACAGTCTCAGGTTCACCGGCAAATCCTATTATTAGCGTTGGTTTTTGTTCCGAGAACAATTCAAGTGGATGATTGACTGATAGATTTACGAATGTTGGCAGTGTTTGGGAACTTACAACACTCAATCCCGTTTTGACTGCATCCTGAACATTCTGAAATTGAGATGCTATGATTGCCTGATGTATTGGTAACGGTGCCAACTTTAAGGTGACCTCCGTAATTATTCCAAGTGTTCCATACGAACCAATATAAAGTTTGTTTAGATCATATCCTGCGACATTTTTTACGACTTTTCCACCACTTTTCACCACAGTTCCGCTTGCATGTACAACACGCAAACCTAATACTTGGTTTCGTGCAGTGCCATAGCGAAGTCGGAGCGGACCACTGGCATTCGTTGCAACGATCCCGCCGATAGTGCAGCGATCTGCATACGGCGGGTTCATTGCGAGAAACTGCCTATTTTTTGCCAATTCAGTTTGTAGGTCTGCTAAACGGATACCTGCTTCAACAGTCACAGTCAAATCAGCAGGTTCATATTCTACGATGCTGTTAAGACGGGTCAATGTGAGAACAATACCACATTTTTCTGATAAGTTGCCGATACCAAGTTTTGTACCTGCCCCAGCAGGTATTACCGTATAACCGTGTTCTGATGCATAGCGAAGTACATCTTGCACTTCTTGAACAGATTCTGGGATAACAACTGCCTTCGGAACACAATCGTCATAAGAATAGTATGAATTCTTAGTATCAGATAGTATACCCGTCTGTCCGACAAATTCACTGAGTTCTTCGTTCAATGAACTGGAATTTTCCATGTGTTTCCGTATCTCTTTCAAGTATCAAGGATTATAAAAGAATGGGTTTTATTCAACTCAAAATCACCATTTTATAGATTTTTGTTCAAGAAAATTAGTTTTATCATCTGAGACCTTATCTCTTACTGTAAGTTTTCTAATTGAAGTTGTGCCTGTTCATAGAATTCACTATTCTCAGGAATTCTCATGTAACAATTCCGAGCTGCATCATAGTTTCCAAGCATCTCCTGTGATTGTGCTTCGTCCATCAGTGCAGCCTCTACCTGCGTAATACGTTCAGGAAAGTCCTGATATAACCCATTATTTACACATGGTAAAAAGTTTGCATCAGAATACCTTTTACTCACTTCTTGAAAGGCAGCAATAGATTTTTTGAGAAGGTCTGTATTTAACTTTGCAGGTGGATCCCCATCTATATAATCAATTGGTTTTGCAGCCTCAAAATAGCATCTGCCTTCATAAAATTTTGCCATCATCTGAATATAATGAAATTTGGGAAGTTTACGGTATAGTGAATTATAAATATAAGTTGAAACTTTCGTCCCACGGTAGGCGAGGTTTCCTAACCTCGCCGATGCAGAGTGTTCAAGTCCTTTCAAAATCTACTATAATAAGATAGACAACTGAAATCGGATTTATGTTGAATGTTTATTTTATTATGATGTTACTAAACTTTAGTTAATTTTGACTGTAACTGCATCAGTATGACCCAAGTTGCTACCTAAGGTTCTGGGTCTTCAGCCAAAGTGAATTGTAGAGAATTATGCATTTTTTGTCAGATTTCGCCCTATGTAGCACAATCTAACAGATTATACTACATAGGTGGCAACCCAGGTTATATTATTCCTTTTCTTCATCAGGATAGTCAATCGCCCATTTTCCGCGTCCATCTCCGGTAGGGGGTTCTTGCCAAAGGGCAAGGAAGTTTTCCGGTGCATTATGTTCCAATAAATGTGCCATAAAGAGTTGATGCAGTTCCGCAACAAGTGCAACATTGTCCTCCGCAAGATTGTTCGTTGCGATAGGGTCAACTGTCAAATCAAACAGTTCAGGCAAACCGAGTTCGCCAACTGGTGCGTATCCCCAACGTTCAGTCACAAGAAATGGTGTAGTCGCGCGACGGGGCATATTGCCGTTTCGTGAACCGATGTGAGTGCCTGTTACCGCATACTCTCTATGCTGCGAATCCCCAGTGAGAAGTGCCTCAGCAAAAGAACGTCCATCAAATGGTTTTCGTGGCTCAAGTGTAACACCAGCAAGATCACACAAAGAAGGTAAAATATCCATCGGTTGTGCAATCATATCAAGTTTTTGACCTTGTGGCACATCTCCACCTGCAATCATAAACATTTCATGGTTAATCTCAGGATATGTCGGCCAATACCGTGGGTCTTCTGAATCAATGTTAGATTTCCCTGTGCGTTCATGTTCACCAATAGACATACCGTGATCAGACATTACAACAACGAGGGTATCATCCCATAGTTCAAGGTCATCAACTTTTTGAATAATCTGTCCGATATGTCTATCAATCAGTTCTGATTCACCAGCATAGTGTGCCCAAAGATTATGCAGCTCCGCATCGGTGTAAATTGATGAACGTCCATAATTCGGGTGTAACATTGGCGGACCGGTATAATCTGCATCATATCGTTTTACGATATACTCGGGTGGATCCCATGGTTCGTGCGGATCGAAGAAATCTACCCATAGGAAAAAGGGACCGGAACGATAGTTTTCTTCTAAGAATCGTATTGCTGATTGTGATGTTCTCCCAGAAAAAGTCTCTGCTTCATATTGGTAGTATCGGTTTGTCCATCTGTGAGTATTTGGCAATGTGTTGCCACGGAAGGCAGGTTGCGGTCGCGTTTTGTCATCTGGCATGATGGTTTGTATTACATCATTGAGATGTAGCAGCGGTTTATCTCCTTCTTGTCCACGGTGTTGGAAAGCTGCCTGAAATCCATGCTGAAAACGGGCATTAAATAGATGTGGACAATCGCAAATCAGTTGCGTTGCATATCCCTGTCCTGCAAGAAGTTGAGCAATGTGGTTTGGTCCACTCAGATCGATCGCCTGCCACCCATAGTGAGGCCATCCGAGTGTGCCAGTCGCAACATCCGTGCGATGCGGGATCGTGGGGAAGCTGCTCATATAGAACTTGTCAATAGCAGTTGCACGTTCTGCTTCAAAGTTATCAAGCATCGGTGTGCGGATAGGCTTTTCCGCACGTTCACCGAGATTGTCATAACGAAATGTATCGGTAATTAGTAAAACGATGTTTTTCATATATCTCCTTTCATTTGATAGTCTATTTTATACTTCTTGGCGGGAAGTTCTTAACAGGAGCACTGTTACAAGTAGCAAAGGTAGAATTATGACCACAGAAACCAGAATTGGCACTTGTGCTCCCATTAAACACGGAAAAAATAGTATTGAACCTATCATTGAACCCTTCAATGCAAAGTACCCGTTTTTCTCTGTCGGTTGCATATAGAGTGGGATCCGTGTTATGACAGCAGCAAGCAACCCTAAAACGACCCATACAGCATAACTCTTATATGCAAGTGAATCCTCTAACCAATACGGTAGAAGTGCCACAACAAAAGCTAATATTGTAGCGGCAGCAGAAAACAACAGCGCGGGACGTATACCGAGTTGCACGGGTGTCGTTGTGATACCATGCTCTTTGTCGCGCGTTATATCCTTAAACGTGGTTGTAATATGTGTGCCAATATCGTAAAGTGTTGTTGCAGCAAAGGCATACCACACTAAACGCGGCACACTTCCAATCACAACTAACGCACCAAAGACGTTCAACAAACCAATACCTAAAGGTAATGTGATACTTCCTAAGATGCCTCTTGCTTTGAAAAAAGCATTATAGAGGTGTGAGATCGCGACCAATCCCATCACTAAGAGTCCTGCTTTTACCTCAAGCATAAATCCAAAAATGACACATAACGAATAGATAATACTTGCAGGCACGAGTGCTTGTTTCGGCGTTAGACGGTGTGAAGGTAGCGGACGGTCTGGATTGGTTACTGCGTCTGTTTCACGGTGGAAATAATCGTTCTTTATCATTCCAGCGAAGTAACCGAATGACGCAATCACTAATGCAGCAGCAACACGCCATGTCCATTGTCCTTCACTTGCAATGAGCGCACCGGGAAGTGTAGCAACTATAGGAATGCCGAATAGTGGATAACGGATGAGTTCAAGATAGGCTTTGACTCGACTCATGTGATTAATACCTATCACTTGGCACACCTGCTTCTGAAACGGGTGTATCTCTCGGATCAAATACTTCATCAACGCCATAAAACTGGTCACTCTGCGTAGCAATACTCAACTCAGTGACATTCGGTCCCACCTGCTTATTTCCATTGATATAATTATCTCTTAATCTCCCACCATCGTAAACTGCCCAACCGTTGTTCAAAGTGATATTGTTAGATACGATTTCGGGTGATGAGGTCGAATAGCAAATGATAGCGTATTCATAGTTTGATCGGATGTTGTTATGTTGGATACGTGGACGGGAATCGTCTTCACACACAATACCATATCTATTAGCAGTGAACTCGTTGTATTCTACTTCAGGAGCTGCTGCCCCTCTAAATTGGGCACCACTCCCATTCCTGTTGAACTCGTTTGCAGATATAGCTGGATTAGTATTTTCACACAGCACACCGATGTTGTTCTCACTAAACAGACACCTTTCAATTTGAACTGAATCCGTGAAACAGGCAATTCCGTTGGCTGCATGTTGTATACGACAATAGGTGAATCTGCTGTTGGGACTCTGTGTTTCAATCCTAATTCCTTGCCAATCTCCTGCTTTCGGTGGAGCAGCATTTTTTGCAGGTTGCACTGGTTGAACTGACCTAGTGTTTTCCAAACCTGGTTTAGGTGTCTTGATTTCTTGCGGTTTGCCCAAAGAACCAAACACTATCATTCTGTCTGGCGCGCCTTCGGCATAGAGTTCACCAAGCACAATGATTGCAACACGTTCATCTATTGGTTCAAAACCCACGATGGTGCCTGAACGTATCGTTAATGTTAAACCTTCTGGCACGATGACCGTCCCTGTTACATATACACGACCTTCCCATACTTCATTTTCGGTAAGTTCCCCAGATTTTTCCAATATGTCAAGGGCAGAATCGCCAGGGGTAAAATTCATTGCACAACCTTGACATGCAAGTAATAGAACTATTGTAAATAAACTGTATATTGTTTTAATTGATGTGTTTTTCATACTCATATTTTTACCACAGAATCTGATTATTGTCAAGACTAACTTGACAAAGGGTGTGTAATGTTTTTGGCAAAATACCGCAGTAACCATTGTAGTGCGGGGTCTCCGTGCCCCGCCATCTCTCCTCCGTAACAACTTCGGGACACGGAGATCCGAGGAATCATGGCAAATACCAAACGCGTATTCGTCTAAGCGCATTCATACCCGACAAATGCCACACGGGGAATCATGGCGAATACCACACGCGTATTCGTCTAATGGCATTCATACCGTTGATTTGGCGCATTTGGCGTTGATTTGGGGGAACGCCTAATGAAGATTAAATTATTAAACGGGTAATTCTCATTTTCTCAAACCCGGTAGGTGCGGTTTCCTAACCGCTCCGAACTTCTCAAGGAAATTACCTGATTTATTTCTTAATCTTCATACGGGACTAAAGAACGTTATCGCCATGCAAATAAATCCTTAAATTGACCTGTGAAGGATTTTGGAAGTCTATTTTATCATACACACCTTTCGCACCGCTGGTGCTTGTTTTCTTGTGGCGGGCATTTTCTATACACCTTTTGCACCGCTGGTGCTGATATGTGCTTTATGAAAGCCTCGGAGAGGCGACAGGTGTCCAGCACGTAATATCAACACAGACGAAAGCCCCAGCGGGGCGACAGGTGTCCAGCACATCGTGAACAAACGATCTATAGCCCCAGCGGGGCGACAGGTGTCCCATTGAAGAAATAGGAATGATGACTGTGATTCTCCTTGTCCAGACTATTTATTCAAGTCTATAAAAAACTGTCCAAACTATAGTTAAAATACAAAAAATAGTGAAAAAAAATACAAAATATGCCAAAAATGTAAAAATATACTTGACTTACGTTATTTTACGGGTTATAATACATGTCACATAAACCTTAACGTCAAGACAGTGAATTATGAAAACAAAACATCTCATGCAAAGAAAAAAGATTATGCTACAAGCAATCTTTCCGTTACATAGAAACACATTTCAAAGAAACACCGAGTCCGTATGCAGTGTGCAACTTTTGACATTAAATACATTCTATTCTGCATACGTAAAATGCTGGACAAGTGTCATTCTCGGCCAACCGATTTCACGCGACAAAAGACGAATAGTGAAAATGTACAAATTAAAAAATTTTTGTTTTTTTATAAATCCCATATTAACCTTGATACAGACTGCTCTCAAAGCACTTAAAAAAACTGTACAGATGTACGAAATTATATACAATTTCTGTACACTTTTGATAACGGAAAATTCAATGAATTTAGCAGAAATTCACAGAGAGTGCATTGTCAAATGACACGCGCAATTCATTGTACCTCATACATACACAGCATAGGCATCAATTTAAGGAGATATTTACCTGTGAAGGATTTTTGAAGTCTATTTTTGATCATACACACCTTTCGCACCGCTGGTGCTGATATGTGATTTATGAAAGCCTCGTAGAGGCGACAGGTGTCCAGCACCTAATATCAACACAGACATAAGCCCCAGCGGGGCGAAAGGTGTCCAGCACATCGTGAACAAATCATTTATAGCCCCAGAGGGGCGACAGGTGTATAGCAGCACATCGTGAACATACAATCTATAGCCCCAGCGGGGCGACAGGTGTCCCATTGAAGAAATAGGAATGATGACTGTGATTCTCCTTGTCCAGACTATTATTCAAGTCTATAAAAAACTGTCCAAACTACAGTTAAAATACAAAAAATAGTGAAAAAAAACACAAAACTTTTAATAATTGAATGCTTCTGAACCTCTATCTAGTACTCTAATCTGCGTAATCCGTGAAAATCTACATTTCAGACTAAAATGTTACAATCCCCGAAATCTGTGTAATCCGCGTAAATCCGCAATTCAACCATACTTCCCAACACCCCAGCAACTACAAAAAAACTTGACAGAACCCATTAAACCTGCTATAATTCTTTAATTAATCTCCCTATGTTTAAGGATTTAAACGCATGTTTGAGAGTTTAAGTGATCGGCTGCAAAGCACCTTCAAAAAGATAAAAGGTCAGGGGAAAATGACAGAGAAAAACATCTCTGATTCCCTGCGAGAAGTGCGTCGCGCCTTCTTAGAAGCAGATGTGAACTTCAAGGTCACACGCGATTTTATTGAAAGCATCAAAGAACGTGCACTTGGGCAAGAGGTGATGGGGAGTCTCACACCTGAACTCCAGATTGCGAAGATAATCCAAGAAGAATTAACCACTTTGATGGGAACAGAATCTGCGAAGATTCAGATGTCTCCAAGTGGACCAACGGTTGTGATGTTAGCGGGATTGCAGGGTGCTGGTAAAACAACAGCCGCAGCGAAATTGGCACTAAAATTCCGTAAGGATGGACGCAATCCGATGCTCGCAGCTGGTGATGTATACCGTCCCGCAGCAATCAAGCAACTTCAGGTACTTGGTGAACAGATTGATTGTCCTGTGTTTGCGTTGGGCACAGATGTCTCACCTGTCAAAATCGCTAAGGATTCAGTGCAAGATGCACTGAAACGCGGTTATGATTGTGTGATTATTGACACAGCAGGTCGTTTGCACATTGATGAAACCTTGATGGACGAATTAAAGGGTATCAAGGATGCTGTCAATCCATCAGAAATTCTTCTCGTTGTTGATGCGATGACAGGTCAAGATGCTGTAAACGTCGCTGAGAACTTCAATAACGATCTGGATATAAGTGGTGTAATCTTGACGAAGATGGATGGAGACGCACGCGGTGGGGCCGCACTGTCTATCCGATCTGTCACAGACAAACCCATTAAATTCATTGGTGTCGGGGAGAAGATTGACGCAAATACTCTTGAGGAATTCCACCCTGAAAGGATGGCATCGCGTATTATCGGTCAAGGTGATTTCCAAACCTTGATGGAAAAAGCCGAATCAGTATTCAGTGAAGATCAGGCAAAAGAATTAGAACGAAAATTAACAGAACAAAAAGGTATAGATTTCAGTGATTTACTCACCCAGCTTGAACAAATCAAGAATATGGGACCCCTTGACCAAATACTTGATCTTGTCCCATTTAAAAACCAATTACCCATCAAAGACCTGCAACCAGATGAAAACCAAATTAAACATGCGAAGGCGATCATTCAGTCTATGACACCTGCTGAACGGAGCAACACCGTTCAATTGGATCGTAGTCGAAAGATGCGTATATCCAAGGGGAGTGGCACTTCGGTTAATCAGATTAATCAATTGGTTTCTCAACTGCGTATGATGAACAACATGTTCAACCAGCAGGGAGTTATGTCTATGCCGAAGATGGGTGGAAAATTGGGTGCTTTCCCTCAAACACAACGTAAATCAAGAAAACCACGAAAACGTAGAAGACGTAAATAACGCTGGACTTGCTTACAACGTAGGCGTTGAATGCTAAATGGGTGTTCAGCAATGATTTGACAGTATGAAAGCGCGCTGGGGAAATCCTGAATTCCAATGAAAATTACATCATTTACGACAGATTTGTTAAATAAAACGTGAACAAAGCGTAAGTCATAAAACGAATAAAAAACCTTAATTAGCGAAATTACAATACACTCTATTTTTGTGTAATCCCAAACAATTGACCTAGGAGGTAATTTTTGGCAGTTAGAATTAGATTACAACGACTCGGCAGAAAGAAACGTCCCTTCTATCGGCTTGTTGCAGCTGATGCACGAGCCCAGCGGGATGGTGTCTTTTTAGAACGAATCGGTCACTATAATCCTATTACGGAACCCGCGGATGTCGTTATTGATGAAGAGAAGGCACTAAAATGGTTAAGACGTGGGGCACAACCCACAGATACAGCCAAGAGACTGCTTTCACAACAAGGCATCTGGAAGAAATTTACTTTCGAAAAACTTGGAAAACCACTTCCCGATGTAGAAGAAAGTACTACAGACGAACCCACTGAAGATACCGAAACAGTTCCTTCCGATGATGAACAGGAAGCAATTCACACTGATGAATCTCCTGAATCGGTTGAAGAAGATACTGAATCGTCTGAAGCACAGTCAAGCTCTTCTGAAGAAGAATAATCATTCCAGTTTAATTTCATTGTCTGCATATCAATAGTTCAATATATAGTGAATTATAAATATAAGTTGACACTTTTCGTCACATGGTAGGCGAGGTTTCCTAACCTCGCCGATGCAGAGTGTTCAAGTAATTTCAAAATCTACTATAACCAGTGAAGTTAGTTATGTTCAAAGAACTTATAGAATACATCGTAAAATCCCTTGTTGACTATCCAGATGATGTGATAGTCCGTGAGGTGACTGGCGAAAAGGTGGTTATTATTGAACTGATTGTCGCAGAAGCGGATTTAGGTAAAATTATCGGTAGATACGGAAGGACGCTCAAAGCTATTAGGACACTGTTGTACACTGCTGGATTGAAAGCCCAAAAAAAGGTGATTCTTGAACTTATTGAGGAGCCGAGAACCGAAGAAGAATAGCGATAATAGGCATACATCAAAATGAAATTGGATGTACTCGCCCTCTTCCCAGAGATAATCATTCCCGCACTGCAAACAGGAATTCTTAAACGAATTCAGGACATTGGTGGACTCACCATCAATGTCTATAACTTGCGAGATTGGGCTACTGATAGACACAAATCAGTTGATGACTATCCTTACGGTGGTGGAGCGGGAATGATCCTCAAACCAGAACCCCTTTTTGCTGCCGTTAAAACGTTAAATACAACATCTGATGCCAACGTCGTATTCTTAACCCCGCAGGGATCACCCCTAACACAATCACTGGTTGAAGCAATGTCTTTGGAAACACACATTATTCTTATCTGTGGTCGCTACAAAGGCATTGATGAGCGAGTACGCCAACAAATCGTCACGACTGAAATTTCTATCGGTGATTATGTTTTAAGTGGCGGTGAGATTGCAGCACTTGTGCTAATTGATGCAATCGGACGTGTGTTACCTGGAGCATTAGGAGACTTTGAATCTGCACATGAGGACTCTTTCAGTCAAGATTTACTTGACCATCCTCACTACACCCGTCCTGCGGTGTATGAAGGGATGGAAGTACCTCAAGTGCTATTGAGTGGACATCATGAAAATATAAAAAAATGGCGGCAGGTGGAGGCACTAAAACGCACCGCACAATGCAGACCTGATTTACTCCAAAACCTTGAATTGTCTGATGAGGAACTAAATATCCTCAATACGCCAAAAAATGGTTCGTAAGCCAGTAGTGCATTCATGACGCTTATTTTACAGGTAGAAGAATCTTATGAAGGAGGTAAAACAATGAATTTAATAGAATCTGTAGAAAATCAATATAAGAAAACCGACCTACCAGAGTTTGGTCCTGGAGACATTGTAAGAGTAAATACTCGTATCCGGGAAGGTCAGAAGGAACGTCTTCAGGCTTATGAGGGCACCGTGATTCGTCGTGCACATAGTGGGACACGCGCTACATTTACTGTGCGACGTGTTGCATTTGGCACTGGTAGTGAACGAACATTTCCATTACACTCACCCAATATTGAAAGCATTAAAGTGGTCAGATACGGGGCAGTTAGGCGTGCAAAGTTATACTATCTGAGAAACCGAACTGGAAGAGCCGCTCGTGTCAAGGAACGCAGAAGATAGCAAGATGGATGCTTATGAGCGAGCTTGTAGACTCAATGGTTTCATACAAATTGCGGGGGTGGACGAAGCAGGGAGAGGTGCATTGGCAGGTCCCGTCGTGGCTGCGGCTGTCATCTTACCTACTGATTGTCAAATTGAGGGATTAACAGACTCAAAACTATTGACACCCAATCAGCGTGAGGTGCTAGTTGATAAAATCCATAGTGTAGCGATTTCAATCGGTACTGGTTCCGCAGATAACCGCACTATTGAACGGATAAACATCTTACAAGCGTCATTACTTGCAATGAAACATGCCATTCAACAACTAACTCCGAAACCTGATTATCTACTAGTTGATGGCTCCAAACTGCCTGACATTGATGTTCCAAGTGAAGCAATCCCAAAAGGGGATTTCCTTAGTATATCAATTGCTGCTGCATCTGTTGTTGCTAAAACGACACGGGATAGATTGATGATTGAATATGATGCAAAATATCCAAATTATGGATTTAGGCAGCACAAAGGGTATCCAACTGCACTGCATCGTCAAGCAATTGCAAAGTTCGGTGCTACTGCAATTCATCGGAATACTTTCAAGTTGCTGCCAGATTAGTTTCATCTAATCATAGACTATCCTCAACATAAGAGGGAAACATAGCATGTCAAAACGTCATCCACATTTAGACATTGCTAAAATCGGTGAATCCGCTGCTGCAGACTATCTAAAAGCACACGGTTATCAGATACTTGCACAGAATTACCGTTTTCAACGCGGAGAGATAGATTTAATCGTGCAGCAGGAAGATAGGATTGTATTCGTTGAGGTTAAAACGCGACGCAGTTTAAAGTTTGGTTTACCGCAACACGCAGTAACTCTAAAGAAACAACGTCAAATTTCAAAAATCGCATTGGCATATTTACAGACGCAGAATCTAATGGATGTCCCGTGCCGTTTTGATGTTATAGCAATCCAGTTGTCATCTCAGTTTGAGGTGCTGCAGCTTGAGCAAATTCAGAGTGCATTTGATTTTCTACCCGAAACTGATTTCAGTTGAGAATGTCAACAGCGTACTAAGGAAATTAACTCATGCAAGCCATTATCCTCTGCGGGGGACTATCTACAAGACTCGGTAAAACAACACAAACACTTCCAAAAGTACTATTGAAAATCGGTGAGAGAACTGTTTTAGAATGGCAGCTTGAACTGCTCTCCTCCGCAGGGGTCAATGAAGTGATACTTGCATCAGGACATTTGCATGATGTGTTATATACACAAGTAGGCGAGGAATGTGCTGGTCTGACAATACGGTATGCCAAGGAAGATAAGCGATTGGGAACAGGTGGCGCGATTAAAAACGCATTCCGATTCATTGATGATTTTCCAGTCTTTGTTCTACACGGTGACATATTGTTGAAAAACATCTCATTGTCCGATATGCTGACTCACCTACGTCCTGAAATGGATGGATTATTACTCGGGATTTCAGTGCAAGATCTAACATCTTACGGAGAAATTGTTTCTAATACACAGGGACGCATCAATGAGTTTAGAGAAAAACAACAAGTCGCGCGACCGGGATGTGCAAACGCTGCTATTTTTCTTTTCAACCGCGCTATAATCAATGCTTTTCCAAAGCAGGATGTCTTTTCTATTGAACGTGATGTCTTCCCTTTCCTATCTCAACTTTATGTCCATAAAGTCGAAGCCGAATGGATAGACATCGGTGTACCAGAACGACTTGAATATGCCAGAAAGCATTTTGTAACATAAACCGTTTCCTATCGTTATACATTGAAAACTTATGTAAGATAACTGAGCGTCTTATCTTGTATCAACAACGGATTGACCTATAACGGTCAAATTTTATATGATCGGAGTAACTCATGCCAGTCTTTACTAAAGAAGATCTAGAATTTTGGGATGAACACGGCTATGTCGTTGTCACTGAAGCAGTTCCACTTGAAAATTGCCGTGCAGCAGAACAGGCTGTATGGGACTTCCTTGAAATGGATGGAGACAACCCCGATAGTTGGTATCCAACAGATCGTCGGGGTATCATGGTCGAAATATATCAACACCAAGCATTGTGGGATAACAGACAATATCCACGGGTGCACCAAGCATTCACAGAAATCTGGAATAACGAAAAACTATGGGTCAGTTTTGACCGCGCAAGTATGAATCCACCAGAACGTGATGATTGGAAATTCCCCGGTCCGTATCTACATTGGGATATGTCTTTAGATAATATGCCGGTAACGTTAAAGGTGCAAGGCGTTCTCTATCTGGCAGATACACCAAGTAATCAGGGAGCATTTACCTGCATTCCCGGTTTCCATCGAAAATTGGAAGCGTGGTTAGACAGGCTCCCTGATGATCAAAATCCACAACATATTGTGCGTGGCTATCAAGATCAAATCGTTCCAATCGCAGGAAATGCAGGCGATCTCGTTATATGGCACAGTGCCTTACCCCATGGCAGTAGTCCAAATTCCGCTGAACGTCCCCGTTTAGCACAATATATCACCATGTCACCCGCACCAAATGATGGCAAAGATACAAGCGAAAGTCGGGTAACAGGATGGAAGGAACGACTCACAGGACTTGGTAAAAAACAAAAAGAGAAGGAACACAATGAAGGGAAAACTGCTGAACTGACACCTTTAGGGAAAAAACTTCTCGGTCTTGATCCGTGGGTAGCATAATTATTGCAATGACTAAGACAAACGGTAGGCGCGCTTTGTAAGTGCGCTTACAACATACAGTGGTTATTGAGCAACATTATCTGACACGCACCATTTTAGACAATACTATTGATAATTCATGGTAGTTGCAATAGTTTTAATTGTTTAGTGAATTATGAATATAACTTGACACTTTCGTTCCACGGTAGGCGAGGTTTCCTAACCTCCCCGATGCAGAGTGTTCAAGTGATTTCAAAATCTACTATAATCTTATTGAACGGGGTATAGAACATCCAACTTTTTAACCATGTGTTGTTACAACTGGGGGAATCTTACATTTAGTTTCATGGAAAAATATAGAAAAATCTGGTGTAGATACTTAGTAATATGTTCATTACTACTCATCGTTTCAACAACCGTTCATGCTGCAGAAATCGCTAATGAGCAACAATCAACACAATCACAAGCAATCGCAGATGCAAAAAGAGATGCAGAAAAAGTTATAAACGGCACACTATGGCGTCTGACAGGTTTCATTGGAAATGTCGTTGGTGTCGGTGCCGCTTTAGTTTACAAACATCCACTTCCCGCAGACGCATTTATCGGTAAAACTCCAGAATACGTGGCACATTACACGAACGAGTTTCATAGAGAAACACAAGGACTTCAAATGTACCATGCATCAACAGGTTGTGTATCATTTGGTATCCTTGTTCTGATCGTTAGGATAGCTTTATAAGTGCTTAGTTTAAGTAGAGGACTAAAACCAGAGATATTGCTATGTAACCATATAGTCTCCGTATTGTTCTGTCAATTCAATACAGCATGAATCATATCCAAATGACAATATCCAATGACGAGTGCCACGAATCATAGTCTTGATCACTTCCAATGTTCGTCCATGCACGATGACATTTACTATCTCATCCCATCGGATTGAAATTCAAATGCCGTAATATCTCCTGAATCTTATTTCATCCATCTAAAACAAACAGTTGCAGATTGGAAATAATCCTATGGAAGACCTGTTAGCAGCACGCGCGCAGATGGCGATGTCTCTCGCCTTTCATATCATCTTTGCCTCCGTTGGTATAGCAATGCCGTTACTTATGGTGATTGCCGAGGGTTTGTGGCTAAGAACCAACGATGACACCTATCTAACACTTGCTAAACGGTGGTCGAAAGGGACAGCAATTATGTTTGCTGTTGGGGCAGTCTCTGGTACTGTCTTATCCTTTGAACTTGGGTTGTTGTGGCCAACCTTTATGGCACATGCAGGTCGTATCATTGGAATGCCGTTTTCTTTGGAAGGTTTGGCATTCTTTATTGAAGCAATCTTTCTCGGCATCTATCTATATGGATGGGATCGTGTTCCAAAGAAAGTTCACTGGTTAGCAGGTGTGATGGTGCTACTGGGTGGCACAATGTCCGGTATATTCGTTGTTACTGCAAATGCTTGGATGAACACTCCCACTGGATTTACATATATTGATGGCACCTTTACTAACATTGACCCAATCGCAGCGATGTTGAACCCATCCTCATTCAGTCAATGTCTTCACATGACCATCGCTGCGTTCCTTGCAGTTGGATTCGCTGTTGCTGGTATACATGCCTATTTTCTTAGGCGTGATCCGGAGAGTTCTTTTCATCGCAAAGCATTCGCGATTGCGTTGAGTGTTGGAGCTGTATTTTCAATCCTACAACCAATTTCTGGAGACATCAGTGCGAAAAAGGTGGCAAAACATCAACCTGTTAAACTTGCTGCAATGGAGGCACAGTGGGAAACAGAAAATGGGGCTCCCTTGCGTATCGGCGGCATTCCTGACGAAGAGGACGAAGTAACCCGTTATGCCATAGAAATCCCAAAAGCACTCAGTTTCCTTGCCCATTTTGATTTCAATGCTGAAATAAAAGGACTCAAAGAATATCCACCCGAAGATCGTCCTCCCGTTGCAATTGTCCACTATGCTTTTCAGATTATGGTTGCGTGTGGAATGGTAATGATTGCCGCTGGTCTACTTGGTGGATGGTTAGCATGGAAACGTAAAGGGATACCTATTGATAGATGGTATCTCAGGTTTGTCACATGTTGTGCACCGCTCGGGTTCATTGCTATAGAAGCGGGTTGGACAGTGACAGAAGTTGGCCGGCAACCGTGGGTCATTTACAATTACATGCGGACAGCAGATGCTGTAACTCCAATGCCAAATCTTGTAGTTCCTTTTCTCGGATTTACGATACTTTACATTTTCCTCTCAATAATTGTTGTAATCCTAATGCGGCGACAAATATTCCAAGAATAATCATATTGTTATCACCTGTTCGTAGTATGGAACCTATAACTGTGGAGAAAGCAAATGTTAGGTCTTGAAATCTGGATCGCTGGTGTAATGCTAATCTCACTGATCATCTATATGCTGACAGGAGGTGCAGATTTTGGTGGCGGTATCTGGGATCTATTTGCGACTGGTAAACGGGCAAAATCTCAACGTGACCTAATTACCCACGCACTTGCACCAATTTGGGAAGCAAACCACGTCTGGTTGATTGTCATTATTGTTCTGCTATTCGCTGCGTTTCCCGTTGCATTCGCAACCATTGGCACTGCTCTACACATCCCACTGACACTCATGCTGTTCGGAATTGTACTTCGAGGGACAGCATTTGTATTCAGAACGTATGATGACCAATCCGAGACTACACATCTACGTTGGAGTCGTGTGTTCGCCATCGCCAGCATAATTACGCCAATTATGTTGGGTGTCACCTTAGGTGCAGTCGCATCTGGAACAATACATGTGAATATAGAAACTGGGCATGTAGATACTGATTTTATCTCATCTTGGTTGACGCCGTTCCCATTTGCAATCGGTTTTTTCACATTGGCTCTCTGTGGATTGATCGCTGCGGTTTACCTGACACTTGAAACAGATGATCCTGAATTGCGTGAAGATTTTCGTATACGTGCTCTCATCGCAGCGTTCAGTGTCGGTCTGATGGCAGGGATCAGTTTTCTTTTATCTGCTGAAGGTGCACCTTCAATACGCCGCGGTTTGGGAAATAGTGTCTGGTCTATTCCGTTTCATTTCTTAACAGGTGCAGTCTCAATATGGACAATTTGGTCAATTTGGAGACGGCACTTCCACCTTGCACGTGTTCTTGTTCCGATACAAGTTGTGTTGATTATTCTGGGATGGGGATTTGCTCAATATCCTTATCTTGTTTCACCAAACCTAACTTTTTCTAACACTGCAGCACCAAATTCTGTGTTGCGTCCGATATTGATAATAGTTGTCATTGGGGTTATCATCCTTGTTCCTGCCTTCTGGTATCTCTATGCTGTGTTTAAGGGAAAATCCAGAACCGATACCATATCTGAAGATAAGACTTCATTGTGAAATAATAGGTTTAAACGGAGTTGTAGAATGTAAGAGGTATAATAAATTGTGTGAGAACTGACTTGTTATTTCTTAAGAGTATGTTTTTTGGTTCAAATATAATGGTAGTTCCTTCTCTTCCATGTTGCTATTATTAGCATTATTTTGCTGGATATCCCGCATTATATACCTTATTAGTCTGAGTTCCTTATGAATACCAAATAGGACTACAATTATTATTATCTTTAAAATGGGGAGCAGCATATTTAGATTCCTTCGGCAATGACATTAAAATGTTAGGTGATGTTAGGATATATCGGGGTGGAAACCCCACCAACAATGAATCTGATTTAGTAGATTTGGGTGGATGATTGTCTGCCTTCATCCTTACGATTGGATTCAATAAGATATCTCTCAATGTTGGTTAAGGTTTTTGATATAGCTTTAAGTTCTAATACGATAAGTATGAATAAAGTTGTAAAGAAAATAGAGATTAAGAGTGGTGTAAGTGCAACTAATGACATTACCATTTGATATCCTCCGTGCTTTCATTTCATCTTTTTTTCTGTAAGTCCTATTGATGTTGTATTTATTACCATTGAACTTCACAGAATTCTTCGTAATCAATGAGTTCTGTAATGGTAGGATTTTCACCACACATTGGGCAGTCTTCATCTTGGCGGAGTTTCATTCGATTGAAAGTCATTGTTAGCGCATCAAAGAGTAGGAGAGTGCCGATTAATGAATCTCCTATGTCTAAGAGGATTTTAATTGCTTCAACTGCCTGAATTGTGCCGATAATACCTGGGAGGACACCGAAGACACCTGCTTCTTGGCAACTCGGTGCGAGTCCTGCGGGAGGTGGTTCTGGAAAGATGCATCTATAGCAAGGTCCTTTACCTGGATATAGCACTGTGACTTGTCCATCAAACTGGAATATACTGCCGTGTACTATCGGTTTTCCAAGCATGACACATGCGTCGTTGATTAGGTAGCGTGTTGGAAAGTTATCGCAACCGTCTACAATTAAATCATACTGTTCCAAGATTTGAAAGGCATTCTCAGAGTTGATGCGTTCATTGATGGAAATTACATTGACATCGGGGTTCATCTCAGTGATAGTGGCTTCTGCGGATTTGGTCTTGGGTATGCCGATATCACTTGTTCCGTGAAGGATTTGGCGTTGCAGGTTGCTGAGATCCACGACATCATCGTCAATGATGCCGAGTGTGCCGACTCCAGCTGCTGCGAGGTAGACAGCAATAGGTGAACCGAGTCCACCTGCCCCGATGAGGAGGACTTTTGACTCAAGGAGTTTTGTCTGTCCCATTCCACCGACTTCTTTGAGGATAATATGTCGGCTATATCGCTCAATTTGTTCTTTGGAAAAGTTAAACATATTATCCTCCGAGATTGGAGATGAGTTCAGATAGCGGTTTGGATGAATTTGCGGAGATACGTACTGCGAAACGTTCACGTGCATCATTGGAGGTGCGTTCAATCGTGAAATCATCGCCATCGAACATCTGTTTGAGTACGGGTTCAAGGTCAGATTGAATTGCTTCCGCAGTTTCATCAGTGTTCGGTGCGATATGACGATTGTTTATCATAAATAGTATGTCCGATCCGTTGAATTGGATAGCATTTTCTAATTCTTCAGATGCTTCAAGTAGTTCACACTTAGAAAGGGTCTCAGTGAGTGCCTGTCGGATTTTATCTCCGTTATCCCCATCTACTTCATGTTTTCTGTTGTATAGAAGTCCTGCCTGATGATAGGCATTGTCAATACTATAGTTTGCTTGCTTCAAAATCAATAAGACTCCAGGCCCTGCCTCAACGTGTGAATAATCCGCGTAGTTAAGGTAGTCATCGGAGTCTGCTTCTTCCATCCAACGGTTGAAAACTTTGATAAAGTTTGTGTAGTTAATTTCGCTTTCTTCGGTAGCGAAAACTTTGACGTTAATCTGTTGTAAATCCATACGGTGAAAAGTTTCCTTTCGTGAAAAGTCTGTTAGTTATTTTCTCTCTTGTGCGTTAAGAAAGAGAGTTAGTTATGCCAGTGGTAGACTGCTGATGTCTTGTCCATCAATACTGACAACGGTAATATCTTCTGCTTGTACCCAACTTACTCTACCTGTGCTATCACAGACACATGCCATTGCAAATTGGCCTTCGTCTACATCTGCCATCCAATTACCTAAAAACATACTTGGCTTCTTGGATTGGTAGGCACCAAAACCTGTTCCGAGTAAGCAGTAGTTTTTTCCAGTTGCCTTATGTTTTACTATCGTTGCCATTTATTTCTCCTGGCGTGTATTTGTTTAATCGCCGGTTGGTATGAGTAAATGTTGTGGATTTTAGCATTCCTGAATAACATCAGTTTAGATATGAGATTTCCTATTGAAGATATTGGAAAATATTATAATGTATATTGACAGAAAAGTCAAACCCTATTGAATTCAAGGGTATGTAAAGTTCTTGGCATGAACCGTTTCATTTTCATGTCGGAGGAAAACTTGAAATCCAATCAATCCAATTCAAAGCCGAATGTGCATATAGTATTCATTGGGTTGAAAACCCTTCAACTATGTAATTGTGGTTTGAAACCACTCCAACAATGTAAGATACGTACGAGCGATTTCTTAAATCGTATAAGTTTGAAGTATTCGTTTACGCATTCTGCGGTTGCGTTTTTTTATATTGTTATTCTTAACGTGAGTTTGATAAATAGTTATGACTTCCACATTGCCTCTTAAAGTCCCACTGATAAGGGGGATTTAGGGGGTTAAATCACTGAAATAGCGACTTTTTAACCCCCCTTTCCCCTTATCAAGGGGGAATGCGTCCGTCCTGTATAATTATCAAACTCACGTTATTCTTATAATTGATTTTTGTGTGTGCGGGGAGGATTATCAAAGAGTGACACAATGGATTCCCAACAGATTTCAAAGTTCGGGTTAGTTCTGCGGTGTTTTCAACTTTTTGACACCGTTAGATGCAGGAGGAAACTCCGAATCCCGACAATAATAGGTCGCTCCTACAGAATATAGACACTTGTAAAACCAACTTAACTATTAGACAACTAGCATAAGTCGTTACGGTAACTTATACGTAACGAGTACTGGAACTTTGTTGGTTCAGATAGAAATGGGCATTATAGTAGATTTTGAAAGGACTTGAACACTCTGCATCGGCGAGGTTAGGAAACCTCGCCTACCATGTGACGAAAGTGTCAACTTATATTTATAATTCACTATAAGAAGTAGTTTTTTTGAACAAAATAGAACCCTCAGTTGTCTATTATTAAGGTATATGGAACTTTTCACTACTTTTAGTGTATAATTATAGTGTTTTCCACATATTGCATGTCCAATTTGTAATCCGCTAACCACACCATAAACAGGAGAATGAGAATGCAAGAAACCAATAGAAATATGGATTTGTTTGCTGCTGATGAATTAGAAAAGATTGATGATGATGAATTGGTTACCCAGTTCCAGAATGGTGATAAGAGCGTTTTTAATACACTTGTCCTAAAATATCAGAACCGTATTGCGAAACTCATATACAAAAACACGAATGATGCGGAAACTACAAAAGATCTTTGCCAAGAGACATTCTTGAAGGCATACAAGTCACTTCCAAAATTTAAGCGTGAATCTGCGTTCTATAGCTGGCTTTATCGTATTGCTATGAATTGTTGTATTGACTATGTGCGACAGCAAAATCGGAGGAAGACTGTTCCGTATGACGAATTAACTGCTAGTCCCGAGGAGATTTTGATTAGCAAGTATCCATCTCCGTCTCATCTGGTTGAGATGGAGGAACTCGGAGACATTATTAACAAAGCGGTGGATCAGTTGCCAACTAAACAACAACGGGTTTTCAGACTGCGTTATGAACAGAAACTACAGATTAAAGAGGTAGCTGTAATTATTAATCGTTCAGAGGGAACGGTGAAAACCCATTTACATCATGCACATAAACGGCTCCGTGAGTTATTGCGTCCTTATTTGGAGAATCGTCCGTTGGAATGGCATAATGATGCATGAGAGAATGAATTGTATTAACCTAAGTTGGCACTTATGACATGTTTGAGTGAATCAACTCCAAATACGCGTTTGGTATTTGTCGGGTTTCTAATCCCCATTTATAGGTTGAGACTCAAAAGATCGATCTTCCAATTCCCTCCAACAAGATACAAAGTTCTTTAGTTGATGCTTCACAGTTTAGAGGACTGTAGCATCATTTTTTCTTGATACCCTAGTAATTGTGGAGTCTTGATAATTTTAGAAAACGACAAAACATACAATGTGTGTGGGGATAGGTGCATAATATAAAGTCTCACTAAGATTAATCATATCTACAGAATTACTATCAAGAAGGATACAGATGGAATCTAACATAATATCATTGAGTGGAGTGCAAGGTGCAGGCAAGACTACATTAGCATATCACCTAAGAACCCTTATACCCGAATCTGTTGTTTATGATGGTAAGCGTGAATTTACAATATATTTAGAGGATCTAGATAAGAAAGGTATTGTTATCATATCAGAATATGCATCTTCCATACTTTTTCCTGTCGGTCACCTAAGTGAGGGGAGTGAAGACAGGTTTTTGAAATGCGGTCTCATTGACAGTCAATACTTTGAAAAAGGCAAACATTTTTTTCTGGATGTACAGTCTGAGAAAACTCAACATGAAAGACTATTAGAACGAAACAATGGTATAAATGATGGATACATACGGACAATTATGAAGGAATATGTTCACAGATCCCAATATCTAAGAATGTTGGCAACAAAGCGTATTTTACAAAAGTTATATGTGTTGACGAAAAGTCAGTTGAAGAAATTACTCAAGAAATAATGGATGTAATAGACTAAAAACACACCGCATCCTAAACGTCAATTCAAGAAATTAATCCTCCACAGATTGTAGGATGGTATTTCAGTGTCCGTCATATTTGACACATTGTAAGATTGTTGAGCAGAGGGACAAGGTCTAAATACTAGTAAAAGAGGGTGTGTAAAAGAGAATCATATTTTCTTGACAAACCGCAGCGTTTGTGTTATACTTAACATTGTCTTGAGATGAGATGATGCTACCATCTCACTTTGGGCGGGTAGCTCAGGTGGCTAGAGCGACAGCCTTACAAGCTGTAGGTCACAGGTTCAAGTCCTGTCCCGCCTACTTGTTAGAGGTATCTTATGGGCTCGTGGCGCAGTTTGGTTTAGCGCGCCTGCCTGTCACGCAGGAGGTCGCGGGTTCAAGTCCCGTCGGGCCCGTTCATATTACGAAGAATAGCCACAGGTTGTGTTAAACAATACTGTGGTTTTTTCGTTACATTTCTCACATGCACTTATGTGTTTTATACAACCCCCTACAATAGAGGAGCAAAACCGAAGTGGTTGACCTCAAATTTATTCGAGAAAATACCGATGCAGTTCGCAAGGTGTTAGCAGATCGCCAAACAGATGCAGCGTTAGACGAACTAATAGATCTGGATACACAGTGGCGAGAGAATTTGACGCATACGCAAACACTACAAGCACACCAAAATCAAGTATCCCAACAGATTGCCCAATTGAAGAAGGAAAAGCAGGATGCTTCAGAAACAATTGCTGAAATGCGGAAACTCTCACAGGACATAAAGGAACGAACTGCTGAAGCCAACAAACTAAAATCGGATATAGATGCTATCCTATTGACTATTCCGAATATGCCAGAGGAAAGCACGCCTTATGGCACAAGTGAAGATGATAACACTGAAATCAAGACCTGGGGAGAAAAACCGAGTTGTGATTTTGACCTCAAACCACATTGGGAGATCGCTGAACAATTGGACATTGTTGATTTCCAACGGGGTGCAAAGGTAGCAGGTAGTAACTTTGTGTTGTTTAAAGGTTTGGGAGCAAAGTTGGAACGCGCTTTGATTCAGTTCATGCTTGATCTGCACACCACCGAACATGGGTACACTGAGGTATCACCACCGTTCGTTGCCAATCGGCCGACAATGACAGGCACAGGACAACTTCCAAAATTTGAATCGGATATGTATCGGTGTGACAGGCATGAAGAAAACCCAGATAGCGATCTGTTCCTGATACCGACTGCAGAAGTGCCTGTTACCAACCTATTTGCAGGTGAAATTTTATCTGTTGACGAGTTGCCTATTTACTATACTGCTTATACGCCATGTTTCCGCCGTGAAGCGGGCGCGTATGGAAAAGATACACGCGGGTTGCAACGAATCCATCAATTTGACAAGGTAGAGATGGTGAAGTTCACTACCCCAGAAACTTCTTATGCAGAACATGAATCTCTATTGAAAAATGCGGAGACTGTACTGCAGGCACTCGGTCTTGTATACCGCGTTGTGCAACATTGCACGGTGGAACTATCATTCGCTGCAGCAAAATGCTATGACATTGAAGTTTGGGCCCCTGCAAGGGAAAGGTATTTAGAGGTGTCTTCTTGTAGTAACTTTGAGGCATTCCAAGCACGTCGTGCTAATATACGGTACCGTCCTGAAGCAGGTGCGAAACCGGAGTTTGTTCATACGCTCAATGCATCTGGTACAGCACTGCCGCGCGTTGTCATCGCACTCCTTGAGACGTATCAGAATGCGGATGGGACAGTGCGTTTGCCTGCAGTGTTGCAGCCGTATATGGGCGGGTTGAAGCAGATTGGGTGAGATCAGATTTATTCAACTTGCCGGAAACAACCATTGAATTCAGATAGAAGATACATCCTAAAAAGGATAATTAAATGGCAAGAACCACCGATGAAAAAGTCAATACCGTCATAACATATAATACTTTCTGGTACAATGATAGAGTTTTTGAGGAAAATATTGCCGTTTTAAAATAACAGAATATTAATAATCTCTCATGATTTATTCAAGGTGTACTATGGAAAAATTAATCAACAAAATCATTCACGGTGATTGTACAGAGGTTATGCAGCAGATTCCTTCAGATAGTATTGACGTTACATTTGCCGATCCACCCTTTAACCTCAAAAAGAAATATGGAACTTACAAGGACGAGAAGGAAGCCAGCGATTATCTCAATTGGTGCAAACAGTGGATCTATGAACTGGCGAGGGTTACAAAGCCGAGCGGATCCATATTCTTGCACAATATTCCTAAGTGGCTTACTTATTACACTCAGTTCTTAAACGATGTCGCAGATTTTCGTCACTGGATTGCATGGGATGCCCCAACAGCACCTATGGGAAAGACATTGCAACCCTCACACTACGGTATTTTGTTTTATACCAAGAATCAACGTGAAAACAAGTTTTATGAAATCCGCTATCCACATAAGCGATGTCGGAAATGTGGATTCTTGTTGAAAGACTATGGAGGGAAAAAGAAGATTCTACATCCCTTTGGTCCGCTTGTTTCTGATATATGGTCAGATATCCATCGCATTCGCCATAATAAACATAGAGACCCACATCCATGTCAACTCCCAGTACATCTTTTAGAGCGTATTCTCTTGATGAGCACAGATGAAGGCGACGTGGTGCTGGACCCGTTTATGGGAACCGGGACAACAGCTGTCGCAGCTGCAAGATTGGGAAGAAACGTCATCGGTATAGATATTGACCCTCAATATGTCCAGATCACTCAACAGAAATTAGCCAAAGAATCGGCAAACTCAAAAATCGGGGATGTCTGGGTTAGTTTTTATCTCAACGAAATCATTACAATGACAGACAAGGATTGGGAAGTGTTGAAGTCCTACTTTGTAATACCAGAAGACAGGAGGGATATTGACTCTAAAAAAATCAAAACCAATGGTAGTGTTGTTCCAACGGCACCACAATCCCTTCAACTTTCCTTAGAGCTGCATGAAGAAAACTGCAACTGCTATTAGGTCTTACCAAATACTTGTGCTCTGGATTCCATACGCGGACGAAGTACTTCTAATTCTTTTAGCGGCACATTTACTTGTTTGTTCGGTGGATGTTGAAGGTATTCAGATATATCCCCGTTAGTTTCAATCGTAAATCCAGCATCTTCTATCATTTGTAGTGTGCGATATGCTTCCTTCCCTTTCGCATTCAGGTATCCATCTAAGAACATTGAATTCGCAGGATATAGCGACATTACCTCCATGCCGCGCAAATGATGTTCTCGTCCTGCAGCAACCCTTATCTCCGCTGTGGGATTTTGGAACCGATATAGACATAATACACGTAGACAAAAATCTGGCGTTAATGATGTACTGTCCTGGACCTGCGTGCCAGCAATTGGTAGGAAAAAGTTGACTGGAATTGAGGCAACTTTTAGTTTTCGGAGTTCTTTGGCAACACTAATCAAGTCACCGTTATCCTCACCCATACCGACAATCACGCCTGAACAGCAAGCAAGTCCTACAGTTTGTGCAGCCTTTAATGTATCCATCCTATCTTGATATGTATGCGTGCTACAGATGTTTGGATAGTGGGTTTCAGATGTGTTGAGATTGTGGTTTAATCTGTCCAATCCTGCTTCTTTTAATGTTAGGGCAGCAGGTTCATCGATCAATCCAACAGATAGACAAACTTCAATAGGGTAACGGCTTTTGACTGTTTGGATTATGTGTGACAGTTGTTTAACCTTCTTTGAGTTAGGTCCTCTACCACTCATCACGATACAATAACGATATGCACCAGATTGATATGCCCGTTCCGCTTCAGCGAGAATCTCTGACATCGGTTTTAATGAATAGGTATCAATATCTGCTGTTGCAGTTTTTGCCTGCACACAATAGTTACAATCCTCTGGACAATTGCCGTTTTGTGCGTTGTTGAGAATGTGCAACTGCACAGTATTCTGATAATATGTTTTACGAACTTGGTAAGCAGCGTCTAATAAAGGAAGTAATTCCACTTCAGATATTGATAATATTTTCTCACAACAAGTGTCCGAAAGCAATTCACCCTGCAAACTTGTTTCTGTCAATTTCTGGAAGAATTCTGGTTTCATTTTATCTGTTTCTGTATACAAACTATATTTCCCATGCGATTTCAGTAGCATTAAAGACAGGTCCTTCAGTGCAGACACGTTGATACTCTATCTGATTATCTCCAATACGTATAGGACATACACAGCCAAGACATACACCCATAGCACACCCCATCCGATTTTCCATAGCAACTTGCGTTGGGACTCCAAATTCTGATGTAATCTTACTGACAGCAGCGAGCATTCCGTGTGGACCGCAAGCATAGATTGTCGGATGATTCAAATCATTCTTATGGAGAATATCAATTAGAACATCAATAACAAATCCGTGATGACCAACACTCCCATCATCTGTAGCAATATGTACAGACACACCGATTCCTTCCAAATCGTCGACACTGAGCAATCTTTCGCTGTGTTGTGCCCCTATCAATCCTAATGTCTCAATGCCTTGTGTCCGCAATGAAACTGCAAGCAACATGAGGGATGCTATACCCGCACCTCCACCAACTAAAATCGCAGGATTGGGATTGCCAACAATGTCAAACGTGTTACCAAGCGGTCCTAATACTTGTATTGACGCGCCTCTTGGTAACTCTGATAACCGTCGTGTTCCTTCACCAATGATCTGATACAACATAGTTATATGTCTATCATCAACCGTATATATCGTGAATGGACGACGGAGTAAAAGTCCTGTTCCGTAAGATATGAGGACATGAATAAATTGCCCCGGTTCTGCATGCTGTGCTATGTCAATACATTCACAACGTAACAGGTAATGATCTTCCGCTACTCTCTCATTTGACAGAATTGTGGTATACGTATCGTATGTGTACATATATGGCATTAGACTGCAAACAGATCATATCAAGCAACAAAGGTTTGTGATCTACGTTGATTTTCGCATGCTTGATGCTTACCGTTTATTTTAGTTCTGTATTATACCACGCTTCAGGTGGAAACACAAGAGAAATGACAGATAAGAGATGTGTAAAGTTCTTGGCAAAATATCACATCAACCACTGTATTACGGGGTCTCCGTACCCCGCGATCTTTGAATCTACCAACAACTGCGGGGCACGGAGACCCCGCAATACAATGGATAGTAAGAAGTTAGTACCAAGAACTTTACACACCTCTAATAGTGACAATCAGTTGACAAAATGGGAGATTCATGTGAAAATAATGGTGGAGGACTTATTTATGAAATTTGCTCGATTTGAATTGAATGAGAAAATTGAATACGGTATTGTTGATGGAAATAATCTAAAAATGTTAGATGCTTGTCCTTTTACGGAATTCAATGAGACAGGTGAAACCGTTGCTTTAGAGGATGTGAAAGTACTTGCACCGACAAGACCATCTAAGGTGTTAGCAGTGGGATTGAATTACCGGAGTCATTTGGGAGATGCTCCTGAACCTAAAAATCCAGAAATCTTTATCAAGACACCATCCTGTATTAACGATCCTGGTGGTGATATTGTACTTCCATCGGGTGATGATGATGTTCATGCTGAAGGTGAATTGGTTGTTATAATGAAGGCAAGGACGAGTAAAGCGACTCCTGAAGAAGCGGCAGCAAACATCTTAGGCGTAACTTGTGGGAATGATGTGAGTGCTCGCACATGGCAATCGGATGATATGCAATGGTGGCGTGCGAAAGCATCAGATACATTTGGACCTATGGGACCTTTCATTGCGACTGATGTTAATTATGGTGATTTACAGTTAGAAACACGCATTAATGGTGAGGCAGTTCAGTCTCAAACCACTGGAGATCTTATTTTTCCTGTACCTGTGATAGTTAGTTTTATTTCACAAGCGATAACTTTAAATCCAGGTGATGCGGTTTATACTGGCACACCCGGTACTACAACTGCATTGAGAGCAGGAGATGTGGTTGAGGTAGAGATTGAAGGAATCGGGGTTCTAAGTAATCCTGTTGTGGATTGAGGTTAGAGGTGGCAGATGGCAAAAATTAATCAGTTTAAAGGTTATGAAGGAGAACCTCCGATTCCAAAACCTAAGGGACAAGTGCGCGCTAATGTCGTCACTGTTCAAGATGGTGTGCCGGTGAAATATCCGGGTTGTGATGGGATTGGTGTGCGTGTTGTGCATCCTGCGAATCCGAAAGCACCTGCTGAGAATTTAGGGATGGTGATGTTTTTTGTTCCACCACATGTTGTTTTGGAACCGGGGAGTCATCATACTGAGGAGTGTTATGTTATCATGCGTGGTGAAGGAACCATGACGATAGCAGATGAAAAAGTTCCTGTGCAGACGGGGACGTTTATACATCTTCCTCCGTGGTGTGAGCACGGCATTGAGAATACTGGTGATGAGACTTTGGAGGTGTTAATCTGTACTTCTCCGCCAAATCCATAGTGTATGATGGTTGTTGTATTGTTCTTACCAGTCTCGCGTGTATCCGGCAGTCCAACCGCCATCAACGGTGAGTATTGCACCATTGATATAACTTGCATCTGGTGCGACCAAAAATAGTACTGCTGCAGCAATCTCTTCAACATTTCCTGGTCGTCCGAGTGGGATGTGTGATAGGAGACTTTCCGCGTTTTCAGTGTATGCTCCATCTGGACCATAGAAGAGTGCTTTTGTGCCTCGGGTTAATGTTGAACCCGGTGCTACTGCGTTGACAAGTATTCCTTTCGGTCCGAGTTCCAATGCCATTGATCGTGTGAGATTTGCTACTCCCGCTTTTGCTGCGACGAAAGCACTCTGAAGACGCAGCGGTACTAATCCTGCTATAGAACTGATATTGACAATGCGTCCGGGAGTTTTTTCAAGCATGTGAGGGATTACGGCACGGCTAACGACAAAAACACCTGTTAGGTCGACTTGAAGAATGCGGTGCCAATCGTCTAGAGTGTATTGATGGATTGGTACGCGTTCACTTCTTGTGTTGATACCAGCATTGTTTATGAGTATTTGTATTCCACCGAGTTGCGTAGCGATGTTTTTGGCAGCTGCTTCCATCTGTTCTGGGTTGCTAACATCTGCTTCAACGAAAATACAAGTACTACCACGTTTCTGTATTTCTTGTACGGTTTGAGTGCCTGCTTGTGTGTCAATATCTATAATTGCTACATTGGCACCATTTTCTATGAGAGCGTGCACAATAGCCTTACCAATTCCGTTTGCTCCACCAGTGACAATCGCTCCGTATTCTTCAAGTGCGACCTTCATGTGTAATCCTTCAGATTTGTATTTATGGTAAATTATTGAAGTAATTGGACACATTCCTTAGGCGAGGTTAGGAAACCTCGCCTACCGTAGATAGAAAGTGTAGATATATTTTTATACTTCACCATAATAGGACATAGGTAATTTTCACTAATAGATGGATTCTGAATTACAAAGCACTTATAAAGTGCTCAACAGTATATGCCTATGTCCTGTTTATGAGGCTTTCTGTGCGGTGAACTTCATCTCTGTTTTTCCGTTTAGTCCTGCCACGACAGGGAATGTGCGTTCTCCTGTGCCATCTTTGGTAACATATCTGACATCTGGAGAAAAATATGCGTAAAGAGCCGTGTTTCTCGGATTAGGAGTAGTGTTGGGACCTGAACCGTGTACCATCAGACTGTGGAAGAACAGTGCACTGCCAGCGGTAAGCGGCACGTCCATCTGTTGTTCAGCAACTTCCTTGCGGTCTGTGAGTTCTGCGTCCTGTTGTCGTGCGATTCCACCCCATTCTTGAACGCCCCATAAATGACTTCGTGGAACGACTTTAAAGCACCCATTTTCTGGTGTTGCATCATTTAGCGAAATGCTTACCGTTACTAATCTTGGTGGCTCCATTGGCCAATATGCTGAATCCTGATGCAGTCCATGTGATGAACCGTGGAAAGCGGGTTTGAACATTAAGGTGCTTCTAAAGAGCAGCAGGTCTTCTCCGAGAAGGTTTTGTAGGACTGCTACAAGGTTGGGATGTTGTGCTAAATTCTTAAACACATCAGAATACTGACGTGTATTTTCTGCTTTTCTTAGGACAGGTAATTTATCTCCTTGCGATTTATCTTGCGCGAAAGGTTCTCGTTGTACGTGTTTGCGTGCGACCTCTGCCCGTTCCTTTTTTTCATCAGATGCATGTCCAGCAGCAAACTCATGAATCAGTTGTATTTCTGTCTGACATTCTTCTAGTTCTGCAGGAGATAATAGGTTTTCAACAACAAGATAACCTTCTTTTTCAAACAATGCTTTTTGAGCGTTCTTGTCCATTTTTATCCTCCGATAAGTCGATTAATTTCCCAGATTAGACTTGATATAGCAAAGCCGATATAAACAGCTGATGCGATCAGCATCATAATGGTTGAAATTGCTTTAGGTTTAGCAAAACTCGGTAAAAAACGACGGTTCATGTAAAGGGTAAGTGGGACGTAGAGTGCCATTGCAAAGCCACCCATATATGCTGCACTGAATAGGAAACCGAGTCCGCTAACATTTAATTGTTCCATAATATAAGTAATGATACATCCAGCAACGATCCATATTCCTACTATGAGCAGGTACCACCAACTCAATGCGCGTTTCTGTGCCCCTTTAAAATTAGTGTAGATAATATCAGAGATGGAACGTCCCACACCGTCCAGCAGTGCAAGTTGTGTTCCGAAAAGTGTTGCGACACCGACTAACAGGAAGATGCGGCGACCGAACCCACCAAAACTGTTCCCTAATATTTCTGCTTCATCAAAAATGAGTTGTTGCTTACTCGGCACAGCTTCAATACCTTTTTCAACCACTTGTGGATGTAAAACTGCGAGTGCCCCGAAAATAAATAGGAGAATTGTGAAAGTATTGAGTGCCCAGAAGAATAGGATTTGGTCTCGTTTGATGTAATCCCACCAATCTGCAAATCGGTTTCGGTTCTCTTCAGTTTCTTCAAACAGATAACCTGTAGATGGCACTTTTTCAGTCCGTTCACGAAGTGGATTTAGCAGGCTTGGGACTCGTGCCCCCATTCCTATATTTTTATCTCGAAGATAGAATGTGTAGAACAGATTTGCTGTTCCTCCTGCTCCCGCGAAGACCAATGCAATAAACAATTCTTTCACTGACATATTGGGGTCTTTATGTCCTACATTAATTATACCTGCCCCTAAGTCTTTCCATGTATCCCAAGAACCGACCAGAATTGCTACGAGAATGAGTCCAATTGTTACGACAGCAACGAGTACCTCAACAGTGTTCTCCACAGAGTTGTAAATCATCTTCGGACCAAACAGGATTAGAGCAGCTGCAGTGAATGTTACGATTGTCCAAAAGGTATCTGATCCCCAAAACGTGCCTTCTTGCCAATTTGGGTTGAAGATGAGTGCCTTAAGAGCAGCCCCCGATTCGCGTGCCCACCCTGGTGCTATCCATCCGACTATAAATTAGTAGAATGAACAGTGGTGCGAAACCACGCCAAATACGACTATATCCTGTGTATACCGTTTCCCCTGTGGCAATCGTCCATCTGCCAACTTCAAAGTTTATCCAAAGTTGAAGAAATACTCCGAAGACAGCTGCCCAAACCATACTACTGCCGTATTGTGCGGTGATCCGGGGCCAAATTACAATTTCACCTGCACCGATAGACAATCCCACTAAAATTGCACCTGGTCCAGCAATTTTCCAAAATGGTAATTGCTTTTCAGGTAAGTCAACAGTTTTGAAGTCT
The DNA here is from genome assembly GCA_958295945.1 of Candidatus Poribacteria bacterium. Taxonomy (GTDB): domain Bacteria; phylum Poribacteria; class WGA-4E; order WGA-4E; family WGA-3G; genus MSPOR6. The sequence goes on along the minus strand of OY282386.1, from coordinate 5,089,820 downwards.
TCAAGTGGTTGAAATAATTTAGACATTTTATATTTCCTCAAATGTTTGTTTTTGGCGTAATCGATTCATTTAGTACTTCAATTGGATGTTTTGGTAGGATGCTAGTACCGTGTTCAAGTTGGTGTCGACAGGAGAATCCAGATGCTGTTAGTGTGAATTCCCCAGATTGTTCACGAATAGTTGGGAAGAGTCGGAGTTCTCCTATTTTCATAGAGATTTCGTAATGTGACTTTTCATATCCGAATGAACCTGCCATGCCACAACAACTGGAATCAATGACAGTAACGTTATGAGTTGGTGGTAATTCAAGCATTTGTTGAACGGGTTGAATTCCATCAAGTGCTCTCTGATGGCAATGTCCGTGCAATAAGATTTCACGCGGTTCAGTCTCATAAGTGAGTGTGAGGTCGTTGTTTTCATGAGCCTGTATCAGGAATTCTTCAAGTGAATAAGTATTCTCTGCGACACGTTTTGCTTTAGGTGTGTTAATGAGTTCAACATAATCGTCGATCAAGGCAGAGGTGCAGCTCGGTTCACAGCCTACTATTGGTATTCCTTCCTCAACGTAAGGATGGAGTTGTTCAATATTGTAATTTCCGTATTCAATTGCTTTTTCGAGCATACCTTCAGAGATGAGTGGTCTGCCGCAACACTGTTTTTTTGGCAATATAATTTCATACCCAGCGGCTTCTAATACATGGACTGCTGCTTTACCGATATGGGGTTCACTATAGTTCATGAATGTATCGTGAAAGAGCACGACTTTTTTATCTGAAGTTTGTGGCGTGTGTCGTTTTCTGAACCATTTTTCAAAAGTGTTATGAACAAAGGTAGGCATATCTCGGCGGCGGTCAACACCAATAATTTTTTCGGCAATGAACTTAGATAATGGGTTATTTGTTGCCCAATTTGAGACGGGGGCAAATGCGGAACCGAAAACAGCAAGAGATCCAATTTCACCGAATAGTCGATTTCGCAATGGGAGTCCGTTTGCTTTACGGTAGTGTGCGAGCATCTCATATTTTATTTTTGCCATATCCACGTTTGATGGACATTCTGCCTTGCATGCTTTGCAACCGAGACAAAGATCAAGGACTTCATAGAGTCTTTCACTTGTGAAATCAGTATGTGGTAGAGCACCAGAGATAACGGAACGGAGTGCGTTTGCACGACCGCGGGTGGAATGTTCCTCTTCTCGTGTTGCGATAAATGATGGACACATCGTTCCAGTTAAAGTTTTACGACATGCCCCTACACCATTACACATTTCAATGGCTCTACCGAACCCATCTTGTGAAGAAAAATCGAAATAAGTATCAATTTTGATTGTGTTGTATTTTGGTCCGAACCTGAGATTTTCAGTCATGGGTGGAGGATCAATAATTTTTCCGGGATTCATAATACCGTCTGGGTCAAATGCGTTTTTTACCTCGCGAAGTGCTTGATATATTTGTGGTCCGAACATGCTTTCAATCCATTCACTGCGTACAAGTCCATCCCCGTGTTCGCCACTCATTGCACCATCAAGATCTAGAAGTAGGTCGCGCACTTCACTTGCGATACTGTGCATTTTTTGGACATCTGACTCAGATTTTAGATTGATTATTGGTCGGTTGTGGAGTAAGCCAACACTGGCGTGTGCGTAATATGATGCAGTGGTATCGTGTTTCGTGACGATTTCATCAAATCTGCGGACATATTCCGGTAAGTTTTCAATAGGAACAGCAGCATCTTCTACAAATCCGATCGGTTTTGCATCACCTTTCATGCCCATAAGTAGACCGAGACCGGCTTTCCTTGTTTCCCAGACTTGTGCCTTTTCTTCGGCAGTAAAACATCGGACATAAGCATATCCAAATCCGGCAGTCTTTAGTGAATTTTCAAGGTGGTCAATCTGTTGGTGTAGTTCAGTGTCTGTTTCACCGTAGAATTCCACGGCGAGGAGTGCTTCCGGTTCACCTTGTATGAAACTGGTCAGTCGTGAAAATTCTATGGAACCTTGTGCCATACTGAGTATTGTTTTGTCAATCAGTTCAACTGCCGTGGGGTTACAATCTAATATAGGTTGCATTGCTTCCATAGCATCAATGATCGACTCAAAATGTACTACGCACAGAGATGTCATTTTTGGAATAGGTACGAGATTGACTTTTGCTTCAACGATAGTTGCCAGTGTGCCTTCGGACCCGACAACGATTTTGGCAAGACTAAATGGTCGGTGTGCATCGCATCCATCACGACGGTAGGGAGTTACCTCTTTTGAACCAGCATCAGTTACGTATTCATCAAGGTTGTATCCTGCGACTCTGCGTAATATACGTGGATAACGTTTACGGATTTCATCCGTATTCTCATCACAGATTCTACATAGTTCGCGATAAATATTTGCTTCTAAAGAATTACCTTGTTTTTTAGCTGCGACTTCAGTGAATGAGAGCGGTTCAGCGGTTATCTCATCCCCGTTCGAAAGAACAAGGTCTAAGGACAGGACATGGTCAATGGTTTTTCCGTAGATGAGTGAGTGTGAACCTGCGGAGTTATTGCCGATGGTACCTCCGACGTTTGCCCGACTACTTGTTGCGACATCTGGTGCATACATGAGTCCGTGGGGTTTTAGGAGTTGGTTTAACTCATCAAGAATAATGCCTGGTTGGACACGTGCCCAATGTTCATCAACATTAACCTCAATCAGTTGATTCATGTATTTGGACATGTCAATGACGATTGCTTCACCAACACTTTGACCAGCAAGACTCGTTCCGCCACCGCGAGGGAGTATTGGTGTTTTTCTTTCAGCAGCTAACTGGACTGTTTTGATTACGTCCTGTTTATGTTTGGGAATAACAACGCCTATCGGCTCAATTTGGTAAAGGCTTGCATCTGTGCTATAGAGTGCTTTTGAATATGCGTCAAAACGGACTTCTCCCTCAAGTGTGTTGGTGAGAAGTTGTTCTAATATTGGTTCAGAATTTTGCATTCGTTTCCCGTTCCTATTTTATCCTCATTGGTGAATTGTGATGTGTTTGTGTTGTGGCTAAGGTTGGCATCTGTATCTAACTTTCGCTGTTATCAAGAGAATGGTGGGTTGCAAGTTTATGCCGTTCCCTATTTTCACTTTCTGTAAGTCTCCATTTAGGGTAGGTAGCCCTGTCACGCTCAACTCGTCCTTCCCTCTCAAGCTTATGTAGCAAACCTCCAATAACAGGATAGGTGCGTCCTTCAAAATGGTAACTTCTTTCAATGCCGAGCCTGTTGCCAATTTCTTCGGGTTTCAACTCCGATTGTTCAATAAATAAAATGGCGAGGATCGCTTCTTCAAGAAGAATTAAGCTTGTTTTCGCCAGTTGTTTAGGATTTATCATAATCTACTTCCTCTGTGTCAGAACTTAAATCTGCTGCCATTGGGGGTAGGACTTTTCATAGTGTTCTTCCAATTTGAGCCAGATCCTCCTCGTGCAAAACATCATTGCCCTTTATCCAAGTAGTTGTTGAGTTTATCTATCTGAGTTAAGAGATTTTCCATCCCTGCGACGCGTGCGTAGACCGCTGCCACAACTAAATCGTTTACTACAAGTGATTTATCACGGTCGTTTTTGCGTATATTTGGTTTTAGACTTATTCTTGCGCGCGCTCTCTCGAAGTATAAAGTTGCTTTCTGGTAGTCCAAGATCTCTTCATCTTCGTATTCTAAATTACATTCAAGAGCTCTATCAAAATCGGATATTGCACGGTAGTATTGCCCCCGCTGAGACTTGAGCATGCCTCTACTCAAATACGCACTGGCATTATTGGGATTATACGCAATCGCTAAGTTAAAAGCTGCATTGGCTGCCGTAAAATTTCCTTCTAAAATATATTGAGTGCCTCGCCATTCATAATAATTTTGGCGGAACTCAAAGGCTGCTGCTAGTTTCTCTCTGACCATTTCTTCGTATTCTTTTGTTACTGTGAGAGGCAGCTCATACAACAAGCTCCCGAACAAGCAGATTGCGAACAAAATTACGAGGAAAGAACCTACTGCAATAATAAAACTTTTCCTCACGTGAAAAGAAAAAAAATTCATTGCGTTTCTCCTTGCTTATCAATCATTGTCAGGAGAAATGGACTGAAAACAGCAAATGTTCTGAGCAGATGTCTGATCTTATTCATAGCACTTAGAGTGTCCCCTTACACAATAACAGGTGATGAGTTTACGTTTGCCTGTTTCACACACCGTAATAGATAACGGTGTCCAGTTATGACACATTGGCATTCACGTGGATAACTTGTCCGGGTTGCACGTTTCTGAGCACTTGATTCACTTCCAACATAGCCGGTTGAATGTCCTGTAGTTTATTGCTTTTGGCAGAGATGATAATGACACCGATAGCGTATTTGCTGATGTTCTGTTGATATTCAAAGCCCTTATCCATTGTCACCAGTCCATCAAACGTTTCTGCGGCTTCCTCAAGAAGTTCGCCATTTCGCTTTCCTTTCCACCCTTGTCGATCCATAGTAGTCACTTGGAAATCGGCATCAAAATATCGGACCAATCTCCAGTCTAAGTTTTCGTCAAGTAGAACACGCATGTCACTTTGATTTCCTATCTTGTTGTGCGTATGCTTCAATTGCCGTTGTCAATGCGAATTCTAAAAATGCGATTGCCTGCTCTTCCGACACAGAAGGGAATCCTTCAAGAAAGTCATCAAGACTCTCTCCTGCTTTCAGATGGTGAATTAGCGACTGTATCGGTACCCGTGTGCCGATAAACACTGTCGCTCCATGGTGAATGTTAGGGTCTTGGTTTATCATTGCTTTATATAAACGAAACGCAGTCCACTCGGTCCCTAAATTTTGCCTAGAACTTTCATAACCGCTCTTGTAGAACCGACCTGGGGGACACACTATTGACATAAACTGTATCTGTGTCGCTTGAGATAGCTTTTCACTTATGTCTTCAATAACACTTCCGTCACGTTCTGTCCGCTCCATTTTTGGTTTTACTCGGACATATAGGACATCATTACTCACTTGCTCCAAAAAATCTTCTGACAATTTTTTAGACATCTGATCACTATATTCCAAAAATGGATAATTTTCTTTTAGAATACGCTTCAGTTCATGGACAATTAATGGGTTTTCGTGTAGTTTTTCCATTATTATACCTTCTGATATTTTGCTGTGTCAGAATAGTAAAAAAGTGGCTAAAAATTAGATAGAGTTGATAAGTCCTTATCAAATCCTAAACACAATTAGAGATTAACACCAATACAACAAAAAGTCAAGTAAGTAACAACAATTGGGTGTGTAAAGTTTTTGTCACTATAAGCGTCAATTTAGCGTCCTTCCAGTGCCGTTAGGTTCGGTTAGGAAACCGCACCTAACCAGGACTATGAGAGTAGTATTTTTTGTGTAGTATCTGACGGCAAATTCATTGTGTTTATCTTGCAATTTCATGGTCTGTCTTCTTCTTGAAAAGTTACGAAACTGTAAGAAATCTCTTACATACTGTAAGACGGGCAAATTGCCTATAAACGCAGTCACTGTATGGGTTTATAGGGAATATTTTTATGGCACTAAAAATTTAAATTTTGCAAACTGTAAGATTTTTCTGAGATGCTGAGATTTGTCCGTTATTTTGTATAGAAATGTGTGATGAATTGCATGAATATCGTCTTTTATCTTCATAATAGTTTCCATTATTTTGCTCTTATAAATTTCTTAAAATTGTTATATTACATATAACATTCATGTTAAGATAAATAATAAATACATATTAACACATAAATGGACTTATGTCAAGTTATTTTTTGGCAATGGACATGTTTTTGGCAAAATATCCCAGTCACCATTGTAGTGCCAATCAAGTAATCAAGAAATCAACGGTATGAACGCCTTTTGGCGTTCCCCGGGTCTCTGTGCCCCGCCATTCCTTGTCCTGTCATGCAACGGGCGGGCACAGAGACCCGCCCCTACAATTCATGGTGAGAAGTTAGTGCCAAAATCTTTACACACCCGACTTCAGCGATAAATTTGACTTTCTGCCTGTTGGGGAGTATAATAATTAAATGCCTCTGTGGTGGAATTGGTATACACGGCAGGTTGAGGGCCTGTGCCTTAATTGGCGTGCTGGTTCGAGTCCAGTCGGAGGCATCCTCCCTATTTCTCAACACCACATAATACAGACAAGGGTGAAAGTGTCCTAAGTAAGGACTAATTTGCTAAAAGTTGTTGATAAACTTCATAGGTGCGTTCTGCAATTGTCTCCCATGTGAAGTTTTGGACCCTCACTAACCCGCGTTCTTGCAGAGATTGATATAGCGATGGATTGTTTGCAATCTGTGTAATTTTTTCTGCTAAGACATCAGCATTTCCTTCAGGAAAAACTAAACCTGCGTCATCAATAACCTGTGGGATTTCACCTGAATCTGAACCGATGACAGGCACTTCGCAAGCCATTCCTTCAATCAACACTCTACCAAAAAATTCCACCCAACCTGGAGTTGTGCGGGATGGTAAAACCAATGTATCCATACAGTTGATGTAGTTTGGTACTTCTTCTGGAGGAACAGGATCAATCCACACTATTTTATCAGTAAGATTATGTTGTATAGCTAATTCTTGGAACTTTGATTTATCCTCACCACTTCCAAGCAATAGTAGTTTGAATGGGAATTCCAGCTCTGCTGTTGCTTCAATGAGTGTATCAACACCTTTCATGTGAAGAAGTCGTCCCACATAACCGATTACAAAACAGTCTGAGAGACCGAGAGATTGTTTTAGTTGACACGCATCCTGTTTCTGGAATAGCGAAATATCTACTCCGTTTGGAAATGGGATTTGCGTGCCGAGATAACCTCTCTGTTTTAGTATTTTACCAGCATTCTCACTGAGTGGAAAAGCAATGTCAGTTTCTTGGAAAACCTGTTTTTCGATCCAAACAGGTAAATGACCAAAACGTTGTTTTGATGGAATGCTAAGTGAGGTGCGGAAGATGAATTGACTATCAGGACAATACCTGCGTTTCAGTCTCACAGTCTGCCAAGCATTGAGGCTCCATGCCTCTTCTTCAAGATGAATAATATCTGGTTGGAACTCCTTGAAGTGTTGGGAAATACCCCTTTTATAAAAAAACCTGCTACCATAACCAGAAAACCGTATTGGACAAGGTATCTCTTCACAGTGGATGTCGGGTTCAGGTTCGAAATTTATCATCTGAAAACTTTCGTACCATCGGTTAGGTGTGATAACCCGCATTGTGACATCCGGTTTCGCTGCGATGAGATTAAACTTCCTCCGATACGGTTTCATTATATAGGAGTGTGAAAGGATTAAAACACGCACAAAATTTGTTTAGAGAGCATTACTCTATATTATTTGCCTTAAATGTTAACTCATTTTCAGCATTATCATCTAATTCATCAGTATTTGCTGATGTTTCATCCGGTTCATTAAGACCAGCCATGAGACCTTCAAGCTGCTTACGTATACCAGCGCGTTCCTCTTCAGTAGCTAACCGTGCAAGTTCTGATGCTTCACGCATATCACTGTTGAGGTTCTCCAATTCTTGAATTTTTGCATCCCTTTGGGCTATATCGCTGTTGAGTCGTGCGATTTCAGCTTCAAGTGCAAGTTTTTCATCTCTTAATGTTTTTACAGTAGAGATAGCAAGGTCTACATGTTCTTCCAAAAGAGAAACTACATTTTCACCTGTTTTTTCAGACATTGAATCCTCCTAATCTAAAATACAAAGCGATTAATCTATGATCGATATCACAAATCTCAAGATACGATAGAGTTGATTTGACAATCAAAACAAGGTATATCAAATTTTCCTTTTTTTATTACTCAATGCAAGATGCTCAGCATCGTCCCAATTAGTTTGGTTTTGTGCATAATGAAATAGGTATTGTTGTGCGTAGCCGACATATTCTCCAAAATATTGTTTGGCAAAATCTTGTATCTCTCTTGTCTTTGCAATTTTACGAAGATATACGCGCTCGAAAATCCGTTTAATCCACACATCAATAGGCAATGCCGCGAGGTGTCCGAGAGAAAAGAGACAGATACAATCTGCAACCTTTTCTCCAACTCCCTGCAATTTCATTAATTCATATTTTGCATCAATGTAATCCAATAGTTTGAGCGTGTCTAACACTAATATGCCGTTGACGATGTTGTTGGCAGCATTCCAAAGATAACTTGCTCTGTATCCTGTTCCACATTCAAAGATTTTGTCAATACCTGCGTTGGCGAGTGTGTTGGGTGTTGGAAAAGTGTAATCCACATATCCATCATATTCCACTTTCTGTCCAAACCTTTCAGAAAGTGTTCGGATGATTTTTCGGATACGTACTATATTGTTATTCTGTGATAATATGAACGATGCTATGGTTTCCCAAATTTCCTGGTTTAGCAGTCGCATCCCTCTAAACTTATCTATTGCCCTATCAATATAGGCATCAACATTCACCACATCCAATATAAAAGCCAAATCCTTGTTTAGATCAAGATAATGGGACATGTGTGATGTGAAAGTGATTTCATCTTCATCACGCGAACTATCTATAATTAAGGTATCATTCTCTTGACATATCTTAATTATTCGTCCTTCAACGACACCGTAATAGGTGTTATCTATCCTATTCCATCGAAATGATTGTCCAGATTCTAAGGTGTATTTCAAGTTAAAATCTGTGATATTATTTATATGCATAGGTGTTTTTATGGAATTATATGATAAATCACAACAAAATGCAAGTGTTAAAGTGTTAAAGGGTGTGTAAAGTTTTTGTCCCTATAATGAACTGAATACAGATCTTGCTTGGTATTAAGAAAAATGGTATCCTTCTTAAAATACCTTTTTTATCAGAGAGGATACCAATGTTTAGTATATCATTGTCAAGTTGTGAAGTCAAAGAAAATCCGGAAGCAGCACAGAACTTAGTGGACGAGATGCACGATTTAGTTGGAGATCTTGGCAGTGATTCTTCTCTGTCGTTTTGCGGCACCCTTTGACTTTAGGAGTGCCGCTGAGGAGTTATCTCGTCAGGGAGTTATAGTGAGCCACAAGACCGTTCATAAGAAAGTGCGTGAATGGTCAAAAGATTTGCGTGCGTTGGAACAAGTGGAATGTCAAACCCTTGGTGCCAATGAGCGGTGGTATGTGAGCACAGATGGATGTCGGACGAACTCACCAGAGGGGTGGAAGGAAACAAAAGTCAGTTGTCCTTATAGAGATTATCCACAACTGGGACCGAATAGTCCTTCCAGAGCGCGTCCTGAAAGTCCTCGTTGGACTGCCAATCGTCAGAATGCCGCTCAATCTGGGAAGGATTTATATGCGTTAGCGACCCGTAGCGGTATCTATCAAGAAGATATTATGAAGCAAGAAGTTGTGTCTATCGGTGATGGTGTTCCATGGATATGGAACAACTCGGATGAGTCCTTTCCGAATGCGGTTGAGATTGTGGATTATATGCACGCAAAATCGCATCTGGACGCTGCTGCAAAATATGCATTTGGAGAGCCTGCGCCTGAAAAGGTAGAGGCGTGGACACAAAAGGTGGAACCGCTTCTTTTTGAGGGGAGGATCCCTGAAGTGGTATCACACATCCGCGCGCTTGAGACAGAAAATCCTGAAGAGAGAAAAAACTTTGAAAGAGAAACAGACTATTTTCAAAAACATGCCAAGCGTCCGCAGTCCAAAACATTTAGAGAAAAAGGGTATCAGATTACCAGTAGCGTGATTGAGAGTGCCTGCCAACATGTTGTGGCACAAAGGTGTAGACGCGCATCTATGAGATGGACAGATGAAGGGCTTAATGCTATCCTTCAGTTGAGATGTCCGATAAAGAACAAAACTTGGGAAAAGGACTGGTATCCAGACACAATAACCGCAGGATGTTTTAGTGACAAAAACTTTACACACCCAATTGTGTATATTCAAAATTGAAAATGTGACTGACATTCAGAATATTCAGACTGTATGCACTAATTCCAATTGGACAGTTTGGCATCAACTCAAAAGGTTCTTTGAGCATTACACACGAGATGAGGATGCACGCGTGAGATGGGACAAGAAAGTGCTTAAGTTCTGGATTCCACCAATTTTACATCCAAATGTTAAGCAACTCTTCATTAAATCTACAACACTCTACGAACAACATCTGAATCGAGCATTTCCTGATGAGGAGGTTAAAGTAGCACATTTAGAACTACCTTCGTGGCACAAAGAAAACAAAATCTTTCAAATTCAGACAGGAATCTATCCACGAGAAATGATTTTAGATTATGACAGGAACTGGGATGTAATTGGCATAAGTAAAATAGGTATAAATTTTTACAAGGGTATTATAGGTGAAATTGAAAAAGATGAGAATGTTGCTCATGCAGTTATCACCTATGTCGCAGGGATCAAACAACTATCTGAAATCGTCAAGAGAGACAATGTCCATTTAATAAAGTTTTCTGATAATATGGATAATTTGGACTCTATTCTTGAAAAAGTACAAGTGATTTGGATTGTCGGAGCTCCTGAACCACCACAGGGTACTATATGGCGACAGGGACAGATAATATACGGCAACGATGATGCACCGCTTAATTATGAAAAGGATAAAGCTCTCTGTCTATATACGGATGAGCGTTTACAAAACATAGATGTTCTACTAAGACCGATGCTTAACTGTAATACATTCAACAGATCGAAAGGTAAGACAGTTGTATTACTCACTGGCATATATTTATCTGGAATATCAGATAGAACTGAACCGTCCATTTTGATTGGGAAGATTTCGTAATTGCTGGTGGACTTGACAAATTGCCGGAAGTGGTTGCGAAACGAAAAGACTTTGAAAAAGAGAGAGACAGTCTTACAGCCAAATCCAGTAGAGATAAAGTTGAAGAAGTTTATGGATGTTCCTCAAGACAGGCAAACCGTATTTTACAAAAGCTAAGGGGTGGTGCACCTCTACGTGTCCCTTACCGAATACAAATTCTAAATCTTCTTGAGAATGGAAACAAAAAGACTGCTGATTTTATCAGTGCAATTCAAGGAAATCCTGAAGCAGTGAAAAACGAACTCAAACGCCTCATAGATAAAGGCGAAATTGTCAGAGTAAAACGCGGTGTTTATTCCATAGCATAGGTGCTGTTTCCTAACGTCTTGGGGCATTTAGCATTTGTGAAAAAGACACAAGAAAATCCGAATACTATAGTAAAGTTTAGAATTAAGAAGACATTTCAATGCACTTGCAAGTACCACAAGTCCCGTAGGGGCGAGGTTCCCTCGCCCTCTGAGACGTGTCCTATTAATTGTCCATTCCACTATAAATAACCCTTTCTTACCAACAAAAACACTTTACATTCATATTAGCATAGTATACAATTAGACAAAAAAATGGAGAAATGTATTCTATGCAGCTATATGAAGCCGTCAGTCCGTTAGATTTTAGATACTATGGCGGTGATGATAAATTTATGCAACGCCTTTTGCCTTATGTCTCTGAGGCAGGATATGTCACCTATCAGGCAAAGGTAGAAGCAGCCTTGACTCGCACACTTGCAAACTACGATGTCTGCTCTACAGAAATAGCAGATGAAGTTGAACAAGCAGTAGAACAGGTAACAGCGGAAGCGGTCTACGAGGAACAGAAGAGGATCCGACATAACATTCGTTCACTTGTCAATGTAATTCGGAATAAAATAAGTCCTGAAGCACGTCCTTATGTACACCTATTCGCAACATCTGCGGACATCTTGGATACAGCAACCGCATTGCGATTTAAAGCACTGATTGAGAACGTCATTGTTCCAGATATGATTGAACTGGAAAAGCAGTTAATTACCTTAGCGCGCGAACATGCAGAAACACCACAAATCGGTAGGACGCACGGACAACATGCAGAACCCACAACCTTCGGATATGCCTTAGCACTCTACATCAGTCGTCTTGGTACTCGGATTGAAAAGATACATGAAGCAGGTAAAAATCTACGCGGGCAATTTTCTGGGGCTGTAGGAGCCTTCAATGGATTGTCATTAATTCACGAGAATCCTGAACAGATTGAAGCAGATTTTCTTGCATTGCTTGGTCTTAAACCATCCGATACACATACATCGACGCAGTGTGTTGAACCGGAGTTTATCTCCGATGTAGCGTATCATGTAACAGCAGCCTATACTGTCATTGCAAATTTCGCAGATGATATGCGCCACCTCTATCGGACAGAAATTGCTGAGGTAGGTAGAAAATATAATTCACAACTTGTCGGCTCATCCACAATGCCGCATAAAATCAATCCAGAGGCTTATGAAAATGTAAAGAGTCTGTGGAAGGCGTTCGTTCCGCGGATGCAAACCGTTTTTATGGACAGCATTTTGGAACACCAACGTGATCTGACCAATTCCGCTTCAAGCCGATTTTTGACTGAGTTACTCACTGCTTTTGACTATTCAATTTATAGACTACGACGGGCATTAGATGAAATGGACGTTAAGGCAGAGAACATGCAACGCAACCTTGATATGAGTGCAGAGGACACAATCGCAGAACCGATCTATTTGCTCATGGCATATTACGGGTTTCCAGATGCTTATGACCACACACGAAAACTGATAGCACAAGTTCATCAAACAGGAAAAAGTCTAACCACACTATTATGGGAGGATGAGACCTTTCGACCGTTTCTTGACAAGTTGACAAAACCGCAAAGTGAAGCACTCAGTGCACCAACGAATTATATCGGTGCAGCAGTGAGACGAACTCATGCCACATGTGATGAATGGAAGAACCGTATAGCAAACCTATCCTAAAGATCATTTGTCGGCACACCCGGATTAATGCAACTAAAATGGGAACAACGAATGTTCTTATCAGACAAAGATGTTTGATATTATCTATTTAGGACGAAGATTTGTCCGATTCATCAAACGCTATCCACGCACATGGACGACAATCGGTTTTCTGATTTTTTTCGGAATAGGTGTTTGGGTAGGCAAAGTTGTACCACTAAAAAAAGTACCCGCCTATGTAAAATCTTATACCGATCCTGTCTTTAGCGATGAAACAGAGCAGGTGTTTCCAGGGATTGTTCATCGTCAGATATTGGACGATGGAGTTCTGACAAACATTCTTTCAGTGAAACCTGATGCCGTAGACATCCGTCTATATCGTGCCCTTGGTGCAGGAATTGGTTCAGAGCATTTGCAGTCAATTGCACAACGTAAAAAAGCACCAATTGCTATTAATGGTGGTTTTTATGAGATGGCAGGAACTTATCAAGGTGAATCTGTCGGTGCATTAAAAATTGATGGTGAATGGGTAAGTGAACCAGAACAAGGGCGCGGGGTTGTCGGTTTCAGAACTGTCAATGGGAAGATTGAGACTTATTTTGACCGTATTCTACTTCAACATGAGATAGTCTTCTCAAATAGTGTAAGTTTGGAAATTGATGGAATCAATCGTGTGCGGATAAAGAACGAATTGGTGCTGTATCGTCCCGGCTTTCACGCCAACACATTGACGAATCCTGATGGTCTTGAAGTGGTTGTAAGAAATGACAGAATAGTTGACATATATGATAGGCAGGGAAGTTCCCGAATTCCAAGTGATGGATATGTCTTATCTTCAAATGGCAGGAAACGTAAATTACTACTTGAGCATATTGCTATTGATGCAAAGGTTGAAATCCAAGAGAAAGTAATACCTGAAAGTGTGGGAGATAGCCATCTGTGGGAAAGTCTTTCACATATAATCGGTGGAGGTCCTCTGTTACTGAAGAATGGAAGTAAATCTACATCTGAAATCTATCAACAAGAAGGTTTTGGTCCATCATTTCACAGTTTCTGGCATCCCCGCACTGCAGTTGGTAAAAAGGTAGATGGCACATTACTTTTTGTTACAATCACTGGTGCTGATCCGAAAGTGCGGCGTGGTGTCATGTTACATAAACTTGCAAACCTATTTCAGAAATGGGGTGCAACCGATGCTGTCAATTTAGATGGCGGTTCTTCGTCCATGATGATTATAAGAGATAAAGTAGTAAGTGTAAAACGTAAACCACCTCCCCGTCCAGACTCAGAGGATAAGCAGAAACCTGATAATACAGAAAAACAAACAGACAAAAAAGAAATAGTAAAGAAACCAGACAAACAAGTAGATGTCATAGCCAAAGAAACAACGGATGCTAAAAAGACAGATGCTAAAAAGACAGATGCTAAAAAGACAGATGCTAAAAAGACAGATGCTAAAAAGACAGAACCTGATACTCCAAACAAACCTGTTGAAGAAAAGACGGCAATAGATAGGAGAACGATGTCTGCTCGTGGTAACCGTCGTATTCGTCCTTTGCCAAAGTTCCAGGGTCGTCCTGTTTCAGATGCAATCTTAATATTCCCAAGTAAACCTGAACATTCACGTTAGGTGATTTTCCAACCATTTTATTTTATATTAATTTTGTGGTAATAATCTAATTTATATGTTAGAATACCATTGACGTGAACAAATATAAAAATGTGTAACTCAAAAAGAGGAAAGAGACATGAAAAAGCATCCAATATTCTGTAGCAGCAAAGTATTACACCAATTCTTGAAATATAATCTAATTTGTCTGATGCTTCTTTGCTTTATGTTTTCAGCAAACGCGCAGGAACGTTTTGCTGATGCAGTTGGTCAAGTTACCGCACGTGAAGTTACTTCAATTTCTCCTTTAGTCGTGCCTTATATTACATGGGGTGGTGAAGCTGCACTATTCCATGCAAATGGAGGATTGAAAACGAAACCCGGCACAATCATGGAGAAACAAGGACTCAACCTAGAACTGGTTCCTGGCGATAATTTTCAGCAACAAGTTCGTGACTATCTCTCTGGGAAGACACCGATACTACGGGGCACGTTTAGAATGATCGCGCAAGCAAGCGAAGTCATTGGCCGTGATCCCAACACAAAACCTGTCGTGTTTGGACAACTAACATGGTCGGCAGGTGACCATTTTGTCGGACGGTCAAATATCCGCAAAATATCGGATCTTAACGGGAAAAAGATTGCTATTCAGAAGGGTGGACCTCATGTTGGGATGCTTTATGATATGTTGAAAACTGCACGTCTCTCTAAATCCAATGTTCAGTTAGTCTGGGTAGAAGAATTAACTGGAGCAAAAGGTCCGGCAGAAAAATTCCGAAATGATGCTTCTATCGCAGGTTGTTTTGTTATTACCCCAGATATGATTGGACTAACAGGGGGACCTGAGAATACCGGCACAGGTGCAGAAGGCACTGTAAAAAGAGCACGCGTTGTTGTTAGTACTGCTACTCTATCGCGTTCAATCGCAGATGTCTACGCATGTCGGAAGGATTTCTATGATAAATATAAACCTTTTATTGAAAGATTCTTTGCAGGTTATCTGAAAGGGGCAGAAGAGGTCATTTCACTTAAGAAAGCTTATGAAAGAAGTGGTTCTACACAATACAACAAACTACTTATAATGATGCAGAATGTCTATGGAAAAGATGTGTTACCAACACTTGAAGAGGATGCACATGGATTAATCGCTGATTGCACATTTGTTGGTCAACCCGGTAATGTTGCATTTTTCAACGATCCAAGCAATACTATCTCGGGATTCGAAGGATTCAATAAAGCAGGATTGGATATGGCAGTTAACTGGGGTTTTGCAAGTCAGAAACATGCCTTACTGCCATCAGACCTAAATTTCAATTCCAATGCTTTCAAGAGTCTGCTTGCGACAACTGTTGATGCTCCGACACAACTAAAGAAGACGCGCTTTAAGAAAGAAACTGTTCGGGCAGAGATTGAATCATTCAATGAGGATGCTGTTCTGGATGAAAAAACATTAATCTCCTTTACTATCCAATTTGATGCGAATCAGGACACATTTAGCGCATCTCGGTATAGTGCTGAATTTGACAGAGTTGTTGAATTGGCTTCAAAATATGGAAATGCTGCAATTGCAATCAAAGGACACAGCGACCCATCAAGAACTTTGAGCATTCTGGTAAGAACCGGTTTGTCCAAAGGATTTCTGAAACGGACAGGAACGCGTGGCAGTTATAAATATTTCTTGAACGGTAAACCCTTTAGTCTTGAAAATACTACTGAATTGATCCGTCTCATCGATCAACGAAAATTTGACGATAGTAGTGATGTTGAAAATCCATTCCAAGTTATGCGAGCTGCTCTCAAACTTTCCGAACAACGTGGAGAAGCGGTGAAACAATCTATCATTGATTATGCACGTAGTAAAAATGCACGAATTGATACAGATCAAATTGTTCCTGTTGGTGTAGGAATTAAAGAACCTGTTATTGCCAAACCGACAAGTCCCGCAGAGGCTGCAGAAAACAGACGTGTTGAATTCGCACTTATCAAAGTGTCAGCAGAAGCAGTCGCCGTATCCGATTTCGACTTTTAGTCCTTTCATATAGGAGCCGATTGTGAAACATTTCATCGTATCGTGTCTTATTGGTCTCTCGGTATTCACTATAGTTCAGATAGGTAATGGGGAATCTGACCTTCATACCGACAATATTATCATTATTCTTGATGCATCCGGTTCAATGAATGAGAAGTTTCGTGCAGATCAATCAAAGTCAAAGATGGACGCTGCTAAAGAAGCACTTAAGGAAGTCCTATCTAAAGTTCCAGAAAATACCCATATCGGTTTGCTTGTCTTCAGCGGAAGTAACGTCCAGAATGATTGGGTATATCCACTTGGACCGAAGAATACTGAGCAACTGTTAGCGGCGATTGAATTACCACAACCAGGTGGCGGCACTCCACTGGGAAAATACATGCGTATCGGGACGAACAGACTGCTTGAACAGAGAGAAAAACAGTATAACTATGGAAATTATCGGTTGTTGATTGTTACAGACGGTAGGGCACAAGACGAGGAAAAAGTTGCCCAATATACACCCGAAATTCTGGACAGACAGATTCGTGTTGATGTGATAGGTGTTGATATGCAGACCGATCATCTATTGGCAAAAGATGCTGATAGTTATCGTAGAGCAGACAACCCGGGTGAACTCGTTGCAGCAGTAACGGAGATCCTTGCCGAAACGGGGGGAACTGGTACGGACCTTGATGGAGAAGATGCTTATGAAGACATCGCACCTCTCTCAGAAAAAATTGCTATGGACCTTATTCAACGGATTACAATGCCACCAAGTAATACTGCAATCGCTACGACTAATGTAAGAAAAACACCAACGGATCAGCAAAAACCGTCAACACAAACACCTCAACAACCGATACAGCAACCTGACCAACAAAGCGGTGGTAATTACAATTTCTGGATTCTAATAGGTCTTATAGTCGCTATTGGTGGATTTATAATTTTTCGACGTATGGGAAAATAGCAGGCGATCATTACAACTTAGAATGCGATAAGGAATATAGACATGGAAGCCAAAACAAAAAGCAGAATGGTTATGGTGGCAAGTTGGCTGATTATCATCGGTATTTTAGGACTTGTCTACAAGTTTGTTGTTGAACCCCGTCTTGGGAGTAGACGAGAGAAACTTGTTGAGAACACAGGCACACAGAAATATGACCATGAGATTAAAGTTGCACACGACTCCTTTCCCGGTTATGCTATACTTCGATCTGATGCTGTGAAGAATCTGCTTGGTCGTCAGGCGATTAAACTCACCTTTGTAGATGATAAAGCCGATTATGTCCGTAGAGCACGCGATCTGAAAAGTGGTAAAGTCCAAATGGCTGTCTTTACCATTGATGCATATCTTAAAGCGGGTAGTGTTATCGGTGAATTTCCCGGTTCAATTGTTCTCGTCATAGATGAATCAAAAGGAGCTGATGCAATCGTTGCACACAAGCGGGGCGTACCCAGCATACCGAACTTAAGCAATCCAAAGGCACGTATCGTGTTGACACCAGATTCGCCAAGTGAAACACTCGCTCGGATTATGATTAATACGATGAGTCTTCCAAGTCTGCCTACATCTTGGGCATCCGATGCAAACGGCGCAGAAGATGTGTATAAAAAACTTAAGTCTGCTGATCCAGGTCAACCTGCTGCCTATGTTTTATGGGAGCCTTATGTTACCAAAGCACTTGCAATTGACGGTGTGCATCTGCTCTTAGATAGTTCTAAATTGAAAGGGTATATCGTTGATGTATTAGTCGTTCAACGTGAGTTTTTAGACACACAACGCGAACTTGTCACACATATAGTACAGGCGTATCTCCGTGCGAACTACGACTATTCAAATCAATCAGAAGGCTTATTATCCTTGATTGAATCTGATGCAAAACAATATGGTGATAAACTCAACAGCAATGAAGCGAGTCAGTTAGTAAAAGGAATAGAATGGCGAAACACTGTTGAGAATTACGCACATTTTGGCATTATCTCTGGGAATAAAGCGAAAGATTCTGAGAAACTTGAGACGATGATTGGAAAGATAATACAAGTCTTGGTCAAAACAAAATCTATTGCGTCAGACCCATTCTCAGGGAATTATGGTAATCTTTTCTTTGAAGGTATATTACGTTCACTCCGCACCGATGACTTCCATCCGGGTGTGCTGAACACTAATGGTGCAGGTGGCTTAGAGGGTATTCTTGTTGACACACCAAATGTTGCTGAAGAAAAAGTGCGTGAAGAAGTTGCATTGAATCCACTATCAGATGACAATTGGACCACACTTGCACCAGTTGCTGCAATGAAAATTGAACCGATTCAATTCGGTCGTGGTAATGCCCGTATTCTACCCGGTAGCAAACGCGCATTGACAGATATTGCAACAAAACTGAAATCGTTTCCACAGTATTATCTTAGAGTTGTTGGGCACACGCGCAAAGAGGGAGACCCAACTGCAAATAAACTTCTTGCAACACAACGTGCAGAAGCAGCAGCCAAAGCACTAAAAGATGCTGGTATCAAAAACCATAGAATTCGTGCCATTGCAAGTACTCGTACTTCTACGAAGATGCAAGGTGGTGCAGCACAAAGCGTTACATTTGAATTGTTGGGTAAACCTTATTAACATACATATTTTTAGGAGGACAAGGCCATGTCAATTGACCGAAATCAAACAGACAAAACAATCCGCACATTTTCGCGTCGTGCATTTATCAAGAGTTCCATTGGACTTGCTACCTCTGCTGTCGCTGCGGGTGGATTACTCAACTCTGCTGATGCACAGTCACAGTTCGGTGAATATATCCCTTACGATGCTACTCGGGATATTCACTATTCTACAAGATACGGCACTCGGGATATAATTGAACATAATCATCCGGGAATGGATCCAACAGGTGAAAAGTTCACCTTCGTCCGTCTAAAATATCCTGGTGGTGATTGGTGGACGAATATCGTAAATCATTATCGGTGGAAATCTGATCTTAAGTTCTCACAGGTCCTTGAAGAAAATACTTCCATCAATGTAAATTTGCGTAGACACCCACAATATGTAGACATTGAAGATGACTGGTTATATTCTTATCCTTTTATGTTTATGACAGGTCACGGCAGACGCACACAGATGAGACTCACTGATACACATATACGCAAGATGAGAGAATACTTTGAACGCGGGGGTTTTCTCCACGTTGAAGATTGTGACATCCGATATGCAAACTTTTGGCCCCAGATCCAAATTATGATGAGACGGATATATCCTGAAAAGAAGTTTGAACGGCTTGACATCAGCCATTCAATCTATCACACACTCTACGACCATAACGAATATCTTGGTGGAGATAAACTAATTCGGGGTTATGAATATGATCAGGCAATCATGGATGAAGATAGGGTAATGGTCTACTTCTGCCCCAATGATATGAATTGTGCTTGGGAGGGAAGACCATGTGATCCAGGTGGAATGGAGCAACGAACTTGGGCATTTGAGCAAGGGATGAATGTTGTTGCGTATGCTATCACAGGGTAATTTCTATGTTGCTTCTCTTTGATAGGATCGGTTTTGAAACCGCTCCATTTTATGTACACGTGAATTACTTTGGCAATTTCGCGAGTAGTTTATCACAAAAACGTTCATAAGCCAGACTCGCACCTGCGATGTTACCTGATGCAGGACCAATTTGTAGTTGAGCAACGGTACCAGTACCAAATAGGTTTTCAATCGGATAGAACTGTAAATCGTTGTCCAGTTTAGGTAGTCCACAGATTAGGTCTATTGGATACTGCTTCAGCAAAGTTCTCATAAAGTTGTAACGTCGTAGGTTAAATCTATACCCTGTTGCAAGGACTATACGAGATACATTTGGGATAAGTTCACGAGTTGTTTGAACATGTAAATTATCACTATCTGTTTTGTAGATATTGCGAATGAAAGTCTCAGGATAGAAATCAACATTTGTAGCATTCCTGAGTGACTCCATTATATCAGGAGTAATGCTGCCTTCTCCTCTATTTTCTTGGATAATCTGAAACCGCCGTTGAAAATCAGGTTCATTAGTAAATTCCGAAAGTGCTTTGGGACCTAACCAGATAGGTGGAAAATCAAACTGTTCTGTCTTCAACTGTTTCCGGGCAACCAAAACTACGCTGTGTCTGAGTTGACTTAGACTTTTTGCCAGAGTTCCTGCAGTCAGACCTCCTCCCACAATTACAATCTTCTCACCCTCTTTTCTACCGAATTCACAGTCCACAGAGAATTGAGATGCATGAACAATTTTGTCAGGATATCTACGTTTCCACTCAGCAAACTCTGGTGGAATGTAGGGACAATCGTCAGAACCGATTGCCAGAATAACACAACTGCTTCGAAATCCAATATTTCCCTTTGATATTAGGCGGAAAGGATACTTACCTGCTCCTTTGTCCCATCGCAACTTCTCCACATCAAATTGATAGAATATAGGATGTTTTCTTATCTCTGATAGTGTATCATCACAGTAATCCCAAAAGAGTTCGGTTGAAGGTTGAAAATATGGAGGAGCTAATTCATTCGTTCTGTTATGCCTTTCTGCATATTCAACGATGCCTAACGGATTTGTGGAAATGTGATGAACTGCAGGTGATCGGAGATATGTCATGCCTTGACGTTCCGTTTTGTGTCTCCATTGAGTCAGTAGGAAAGCGTGTCGGTCTATAATCACAATATGTTGTGCTGCGTTCGGTATATCGCGAAGCAGTCTTAGTGCAATTGAAGAACCGTGGATTCCACCACCGATTATAGTAATAGGGATATTCCGATGGGCAAGTGTTTTCATATCTGTGTCAGTCTGTAAAGGGACCGGGAAGGTGAACACTTTTGAGTTGATATGTCTCCGTTTGAAATGTTTCCGTAGCACGATAGCGACTGAACCTATATTGCACGACACCTACTGCAGGTGCAACCCAATATACAGCAGGAGGACTAATCAGACGAATTGTCGGTGCTTCGATGTCGCCGTAAATCACTTCCTCGTAGACAACATAAGTGCTGTAAGTGCCAGCAGGAACGGTAACAACAACATCCTTCTCCGTAACAAATCGAGTAGCTGATACTGGATTCCCAGCGGTTTTATCAAACACCGTCCATTCCTTGCCAACCTCCAAGGGAAAATCCCATAAAAGCCGTTCAGGAAAATGCTTTTGGTGAAACACCGGATTTTGAATAGGTAGAAATATATCAAAAGCAGATTCTACGATTCCTTGTGGTGTTTTGTTGAAGTATGTTGCGATTATTGGAAATGGGAATTCAGAAAAAAAATCGGTGTCAGTTCGGAAATAGAATGCATTTGCAGCCAAGTGGTCTACTGTCACAAGATTGACTTCATCTGGTTCAACAGGAGTAATTGTGCTGATAGTGAGTTGACGGTGTGTTGTACCACTAATATCCCGCGTCCCTCTAACACGAACGGTAAATTCCTTCTCAGTGTTGGTATTTATGTATGTCCATGCCGAACCTGTGTCGGTAGGAAAATCTATGGCTTGTAGCGTTCCTGATGTATTAGGTGGTATTAGTTTATTTTCACCGTGTGGGTCTATCAATCCTTCTTCGCTGCATCCTACAATAAACATTAGTAAGATGAAGGACATAAAACAATAGGTTTTCAACAAAGAATACATCATTATTTCACCACAGAGAACTTTCCGGTAGATAGGAAACCGTTGCCGTCGGTAGCACGGTAAAAGTATAGTCCTGCACAGACCTTTTCACCGTTTTGGTTTGTGCAATCCCAGTTAGATGCATCTTCAATTACCTTAATCCTGTTACCAGTGACATCGTAAATTTCAATAGTGAGTCCGTTTGGCAAAAAAGTGACATGTTGGTCTCCGACACCAGCATGTATTGGATTAGGAGTTACCATTACGTTGCGATTTGTGTTGTTTGCTATATAGTTGAAGATTTTACCCTGCCATATTTGATTACCTGTTATACCATCAGACGTTATACCACTAATGTGATATAGGTAAATGCCAGTTTGGGGGAATCCGTTTGTATGATGTGTTCCATGCCATTTTCTTGGTGTCACTTGTGTTAAATTAATAAAAGAATTGTCTCTCTTTGGACTCTCTATCGTCAATTGTGGTGCACTTTGCAACGGGTGTGAGCTTTGTACTTCAACCTGCCATTCACCAGTCCTAACTGGTTGTGTTTTGATGAAAAATGATGGGGCTTCGTTTGTAATATCCACAGCAGGTGTAATGCTGTTGGGAACAATACTTGGTGTTCCCATAATACCTATTGTGTCCACAGGAATTACTGCATAGTAGTAATGAACATCGTTCGGTTCAGTAAAGTCAAGATCAATATCTTGGAAAACTGTTGTATCTTCAAACTGCATTTGCGAAATGTTGACTCTTCCTACAATACTGATGTCATTTTCGGCTATACCATCACCGTTGCTATCAACAGCAGCCCGCACTTCATCGTCTGATTGAAAAGGTTGTGGCGTATCCGTTTCAGTAATAATCTCATAACGTTTCCTGACAATGACAACTTGCTGAATGTCGGTTGTGTTGTCAACTGACCAGGATATAATTGGACCTCTACCCCCTTGTCTAACTTCAGCGTTAGAGATTTGACCTTTCGGTGGAACACCTGCCATACAACTGACTGAACCACCGAATGTTCCACCCGGAACAACCACCTGTTCAACATCGGGATGCATATTGATAAGAATGAGTGTAATCTCCTTGATATCGCCACCGAAATCTTTGAATGTCATCTGTGCTTCTTGGGATTTTTGGAAGGTGAATGCCTCTTTAATCTCAGTTGTCCCGTTACTTTTTCTGACGATAAATTTGGCAGCCCACCCGCGCAAACCTAAATTAGTATGTCTCCTAAGTTCGCTATCTATTCTATTACGGTCACTAATTGTCAACTGACTCATATCAATCGGAGCAAGGTCTGCACCATCTATTTTGATAGCGAATTCAGGAATAACGCCTGATGGACGAAAGACAAAATATCTTGATGAAAAATGTTCGGGCATAGATTCTGAATCAAAATCTATACGAACCGGGTAGGTGTTGTGTACATCATTTGGATGAATTGCAACAGGTGGAAACCGTTCTGCATTCCTATATCCTGTTATTTCTGTGCCAGTATAGGCACGGTTGTATGTAAAATAATTCCATACAGTGAAGGTCTTGAACGCTTCAGCGAGTGTAGTGCCGTTGTCCGTAAAGACATCATAGAAATTACCGAATTCCCGATAGCTGCCATCTGTAGCGTTTGCAAAGAGTTGACGAATGGTATCGTAACCAAACCTTTCTGCCATATAAAGAGACCAAATAACTGAACCGTATTCGTGGTCACCGATGCGGCTTTCAAGCGAAATGTCTGGAATGTTAAACCAGCGACGAAGTTGATGTATATAATAGTTATAGGAATTTGTTTCGTTTGGTTCATCGGGGTCAGGGATATTATCTCCATCATCAATAATTCCACCATCGTAGGTCATCACTTCAATCCACGTTGCGGATGCTTCCATGAACCATGTGGGCATGTAGGCGTTGTATGCGAACTGAATGCCGTGCAGGAATTCATGTGCACAGGTTGTTTCAAGATATCGGATACCCTCCAATTTTCCAACATAATCGTAGATACGGGAGTTGATCATGAAATATGGTGCGATTGTTAGTGCTGTAGATAACACGCGACCTTCAAACCAGTCAGCAGTTGTGATTCCGAGAGCAGGGAAGGTAAAGAGATACACATCCATTTTGTGGTTTCCACCGTTCTGGGCTGCCCAATAATCTATGTAAGGTTTTTTGAAATTCATCAAGTCAATTTGGACATGATATGCACGTTCCATAGCGTCCGCACATAGGTCAATATAATCGGGTACACCGTTTCGTGGGTGAAAGTCTTCAAGTGGTGGTGCATGGGGTCCAATGCGGGTATAGTGCAACTTGAAGTGTGGCGTGTTGAATTGTTCCGACAATTCAATATCACCAAAGAAACTCCCGGGAAGACCGGGACGTAAAAAAACAGGTTTCAGTTCATCGCGATATTTTAGTGGAAGGTTGTGCCAGTTTTTTGCTACGGTTACAAAACTATCGGTTGCACATTCCATAATATCATCAGGTACATATCTTGGCTTGAGTGTCTTCATACTTCGTACGGTCTGAATAGCACTTTGTAGTTCTGAATCTGGTGGAAGAGCTTGGACTACAGGTAGTAGTGTTATAGAAAGGAGGATGATTGTAATAAGGTATGATTTCATTTTGTGTTTGTTGGGCGTTTGCTGATATTTTTTGTAAACCAGATTGTTGTAGTTGTAACTGTTAAGCAAAGTGAGTGGGTTTTCCATTAAGGCTGATTTTGTTCTTTTCTTTCCAATATTCCTTTATGCCATCCTTGCCTTTCTTTGATGCCCAAGTGTTTAACTGTTCTCTCTCGCCAACATAATCATAAAGTGGTACAGCAAAACCACACGAAGTTTGAACAAGATCTATGTTTAGATCAAATATTTGTCTCGCACCGGGAATCTGTGGAAATAATGGGTATAGAAATTGCCAATCTTGATCGTCATTGTGGATAGCCTGTGCATTACCATACAAACGTAGTATCATCGGGTTATCCTCAAATGCAGTAAACATCAGTGTCATCCGCGGATTTTCTTGAACATGTGCCGCTGTTTCATTGCCACTACCAGTCACGTTTAACCACACAACACGATTTGCGTTTACAACGCGCAAAGAATCCATCCCTTTGGGTGAGAGATTGATTCTACTGTCTGCAGTAGCAGTTGCGACAAAAAATATCTTCTGTTGTTCAATAAATTCTCTTAACTTGGGTGTTATACCCTTATGTAGTTTTGACATTGGTAATTGGATTATAGAAATTGTAGCATTATTCTAATTATTCTTTGTATTTTAGATTTGCCCATGTAGTTACTAATTTGTTGACGGGCTCAACAGCATGCGGTTCTACACCTTCAATATCCTGTACAAACTGTCCCTTATATAGACGGACGTGGTCAACCCAAACATCATTTCTATCAGTTCCCATGATGATACCCGCACGTGAATTTACGTCATCTTCAGGCATAGTGAAAGTGATAAAATATTCCTTCCATATTTCTGTGAGACTGATTACCTGTGATATGTATATATTCCACGGAGCACCTTGATGGATAATACGCATGGTAGCATTTCTCGGCTCTTCACTTTTTGCCCACAAACCGTAGGTATAGATAGTGTCTTTTTTCAAGAAAAATGGTTGCTGATAGAGTTGTATATGACCAACATTCTCTCCTGCCTTGGCAATATTTATATACGCTGCATTATCCCCGATAATAGGTTCTGCTTTTCTACCCTCTGTTTGGAAGATTGCATTAGCACTTGCGTGTGTCCAATGATGCCACTGGTCAAGTTGATTGTCAAAATCACCGTTTTGCAGTATATTTTCTGGTGGATTCTCTGCATAAACGAATGTTAAGAATCCAAACAGCAACATTAGGACAAATAGATTGATAGGAATTAAAATTTTGTTAGTCATGTTCTCCTTTTTCCTCACTTTCACGGTCGTGTTCTCCACCATGTTCAGAGTCATTTTCGCCATGTTCTCCTTCTTCGGCATGTTCACTTTCACCGACCTCAGGATGTGCTGTCCATCTATCAAAATCTTTGCTAGTTACGACAAATGCGACATCTCTTTTCTCTCCGGGTTTGAGGTCAAATGCGGGAGTTGGTCCGAGTTCTTTTCCATTTGACAAGTGGACTTCAACCCTAACCTGCTTCAAAAGTTCGTCAGTCGTGTTTTCAACGGAACCCTTGAAGGTGTTACTTTGGGAATCGTAATTCATAATAAGCCGCGCACCCTTTCTAACCTTATCATAGGTTTCGTCCAATGTAAGTTCAGCACCTGATTCCTCCAAACCATCGTCAGTTCTCTGTTCTGTCATATCTGTACAACCAAATAGCACGGTTATTGCAACAACTACAAATGCAGAGAAAATAGTGTGAGTGTTATTCATGAGTGCTGTCCTTCCTTATTTGATAGTCAATTTAGATTCAAATCTGCAAGTAAGGAATTGTAACGTATTACTGAATAAATTGTCAATTGAAATGTGATGTAGTGTTATTTATGATAGATTTTTGAATTAATTATACCTCTGAATATGTAGGAGTTCACTCCTACGGAAAATGTCTCATTAATTTCCAACTTTACCATAATAACATAAGAATTGGAGGTTGTAGACCCAGAAAACCTTGCACGTTATTCTGAAGAAGCCTATATCTGCCTCAGTGGGATGTTAGGTTTACGTTTATAGTATAAAATTTTACTTGACCATATCTCAGATTAACCACGTCCGACGTAGAGCTGCTCAACAGGTAGCACCGTTGCTTCCAACATATTCATATTCGGTGGGAGTGTTGCCATTAGCACAGCTGCCTGTGCGAGGTCGTCAACGTTCATCATCGGTTCAGATGGGGGTTCCGGACGGTTCTGTATTCTTTCAACGAAAGTGTTGCCAGGTTGTAGACAACTTGCAGTAATTCCATGTGGTCTCCCCTCCAAAGCAGTTACCTGCGTCAAACCCCATATTCCAAACTTGCTTGAACTATAAGGTGCACTATTTGGACGGACACGGTGTGCGGAGATACTGCCAACATTGATAATTCGTCCCCCATCACCTTGTGCCTTCATTATCCGCATCGCCTCTCGGGAACATAGAAAAGGAGCACGCAAGTTAACGTCAATGACTTTGTCCCATGCTTCAGTTGAGAGTTCGTCTATCGGGCCCCCATCAAAAGCTCCTGCATTATTGACAAGAATATCTAAGCGGTCATATTCTGCCATTGCTTTTTCAAATAGAGATTTTATTTGTTCCTCTTGTGTAACATCAGTCGGTACGGCAAGGACCTTTGTTCCATTTTCGCGAAGTTCACCAGCAGTTTGTGTGAGTAGTTCTGCATCTCTTGCAGCGAGCGTTAGACTTGCACCTTCGGATGCAAGACCCTTTGCAATGGCTTTACCAATACCTCTGTTACCACCTGTTACAATAGCGACTTTTCCATCTAATTTTCCCATAATGAATTCTCCTTTATCAAATCTGAGAGAAGTCTTTCAGTTCTTTCTGCTTGAGTTGATCCTTCAGCAAGTCGTATTGCATGAAGGTGTGTGTTTAATAATGCTAAATCTTCAGGAGTATCTACATCATACCAAGGTGGAAGTAATTTGAGAGTAGAATTGATAGATTTAATACGATCTAAAGTCTGTTTCAGGACATTTGCTGTGCTCCATGCAATTCCCTCAAAGACAGAAGGGATTGCTTCGGATAAAATATTCGTTGTGAAACCGATCAGATAATAACCACCATCAAGACTTGGACCGATGACAAAATCACGGGTGTCAAGACTTACGACAGCATCAGAAATAAATGATTTTGGTAGTGTTGGACTGTCGGATCCAACGATAATTATCTTTTTATATCCGTTTTCTGCACCCCACTTCGTTGCATTGCTGAGTCTTTCTCCGAGATCTATTCCTTTCTGTGGAATGTAAGTCACATGTTTCCCAATCAATTTCTCTAATTCTGATTGACTCTCTGGTGGTGTATTAGCAATTATCAAGTCAACATCGGATATTGTGCTTAGAGCATCACACCAATCTGTGAGAAATGCACAATATAATGCTGCTGCTTGCTCTGCATTTAAGATTGGCAGCAGACGAGTTTTCACCTGATTAGGAATAGGGTTTTTTACGAAAACTATCAGACACGTATTCATTTCATTATTACTCGTTGTGTTATGTTCTGTTGCCATCAATTTATCAGATAACAGTGGTTCCGTCAATATAGAAATCTGTAGTGAAAACATGTTGACGCATTCCGTAGAAATTGATAAATTATGCAAAATTATTGTGTTAGATTTTTTGACTGAATCTAAGGAGAATAAGAATATGGCAATGAATCAGAAATATCGGATAGGAGTTATCGGTTGTGGAGGAATGGGTAGGTCTCATTCTCGTTCATGGCAAAAACAAGAGAATGTTGAACTTGTAGCGGCGATGGATATCTATGAAGAATCTGCGAAGAAGTTAGCAGACGAATTCGGTCTGTCAGCTACTTACACCGATGTTGATGAAATGTTAGCAAAAGAGGATCTGGATATCGTCAGCATAACGACTTGGCAGGGGCCACGTTCAGAAGCCACAGTTGCAGCTGCGAAAGCTGGTGTGAAGGGTATCATGGGAGAAAAACCAATGGCTGCTTCACTTGGTCAAGCAGACGAAATGCTAAAGGCATGTGAAGAGAACGATGTAAAACTTGTCATTGGTCACCAAAGAAGATACAGTGCAGTCAGCATAGAAATTCAACGACTTATAGCATCTGGTGCAATAGGACAACCGACCACGCTTCACCATCGTGCTAAGGCACACGCGGGTTTGTTGAATACTGGCACACATGCGATAGACGGATGGCGTTTTATGTTGTCTGATCCCGAGACTTTGTGGGTAATTGGAACAACATCTCGCACTACAGATCGATGGGAACGCAGGACGATATGTGAAGATTTATGTATGGGATTAGTGTGTTTTGAAGGTGGTGCACGTGCCATTTATGAGGGTGACTTACCGGATCCTGGTGTATCAATGCCGATAGTTGCCGGTACAGAGGGACAAATTCGTAGCGGTGATAACGGTACAGTGCTTCTCCAAAACAACGATGCGAAAGGGTGGCAGACAATTACGCCTCAACCAGAACCCAAAAATCAATTCCAAGAACTAATTGAATGGATAGAGGGCAAAATTCCCACACATCGAGGTAGAGGTGAACAAGCACGTTATACCATTGAAATTATGATGGCAATTTATGAATCATTGCGGATTAAGAATGTAGTCAATATGCCGCTTGAAACAAAAGAATTACCGCTGGAGTTGATGGTTGATGATGGAACACTTCAAGTTCTTGAAGAAGGCAAGTATGATCTTCGGACTCCATTTGAAGGACAGACCCGGAAGCGTTAATTTATATTCTACGTGTGGTGAATCCTCAGATTTAGTTGACACCCCGTCTATAGTTGAGTTGTCTAAATCGGCACCTAAAGGTGTCAACTTAGTGATCAACCCAAGCAGGTAGGTGCGGTTTCCTAACCGAACCGGATCCTATGCTAAGACCTCTATGAAGTGTTTGAGACAAATCCTTTTCGGTTTGGAAACCGAACCTACCAGTTTAGGGTATCTTATCAAACTCACATTATTATAGGATTATGGATTCACACTTCGGTGCAGAATGTAAGAGGGGCAATGATTTCGCGACTACGAGCGGTTTGTTTTCCTTGTGAAATCTTATTTTCAGAAATGGAATGGTATGAAAACTTTTCTAATTAGGAGATAATATGGTATAATTGTAGTTAATATCATATTTTATTTACGGAGGATTTGGATTGTTAAAAGTATCAAAGTTTGGCGGGAGTTCTCTCGCCACAGGAGAGCAGGTTCGTCAAGTCTGCGACATCATCACCGATGACCCCTCACGCAGGATAGTCGTTGTATCTGCACCCGGAAAACGACATGACAATGACATCAAAGTAACCGACCTGCTTATTGCAGCTGCATCTCAGCGATTGATGGGAAAAATCGGTGCATCCGAATGTGCGGAGGCTATTGAAAGATACCGTAATATTGCTACTGATTTGGAACTTCCCGCGGAGATTGTTGAATCTATTGCACACGACTTTACAGATAGACTTGAAGGCAGCACAGATGATGCGGATCTTTATATGGATACTATGAAGGCGGGAGGCGAAGATAATTGTGCACGTTTGATTGCAGAGGTGTTGCAGTCACGTGGAGTAGAAGCCCAATATGTAAATCCGAAAGATGCAGGACTACTCCTTTCAGATGAACCGGGCAATGCACATGTTCTTCCAGAAGCATATAACCGTTTACGTACGTTAAATGAACGTCCGGGAATAAGCATTTTTCCAGGATTTTTCGGATATTCTAATGACGGACATATTGTTACTTTCTCTCGTGGTGGTTCTGACATAACTGGTGCGATTCTCGCCAGTGCTGTTCGGGCAGAAGTATATGAGAACTTCACAGATGTTGACTCTGTATTCGCAGCAAATCCATCTATTGTATCAGATCCTGTCGCAATTTCAGAACTTACCTACCGTGAAATGCGTGAGTTATCTTATGCAGGATTCTCTGTGTTTCACGATGAAGCCCTTGAACCTGTGTATCGTGCCATGGTGCCAGTCCACATCCGTAATACGAACAATCCTGAGGCTGCTGGAACACTGATTGTACCTGAATGTAACTCAAGGAAAACTCCTGTTGTTGGTATCGCAGCGATGAGCAATGTCTGTTGTGTATATCTCAGCAAATATCTCATGAACCGTCAAATAGGATTCGGTAGACGTTTATTGCAAATTTTGGAAGGTGAAGACATTTCATTTGAACATGTGCCATCTGGAATAGACAACATGTCAGTTATTATTCGTGAAGATAACCTACCTGCAGACAAAGAGAAAAGAGTTGTAGAAAAAATACGGCAAACACTGGCACCAGAAGATATATCTGTTGAAAGAGGTTTATCTCTCATTATGGTTGTTGGTGAAGGCATGCAGCATACTGTTGGAGTAGCTGCACGGGCAACAAGTGCCTTAGCAGATTCTGATGTTAATATAGAGATAATTAACCAAGGTTCAAATGAGGTAAGTATGATGTTCGGTGTAAAGTCATCTGAAATGGAAGTTGCAGTTCAAGCACTCTACAAGGAATTTTTTGATGCTCATAACAGTTAAACCAAAAGAATTATCTGCGGGTAAACTCTCTGAGAAACATGTCAAACAAGCCGTTGAAGCGATCCTTATTGATGGGTATGTTGTTCTGGAGAACATCATTAAACATGAACATCTGGATATTCTGAAGGAACGCATGGATGCCGATTCGCAAAAGTTGATTAAAGCTGGAAAATGGGGTGGTGCCGGAATGCTTAAGGGGCATCTACAGCAGGGACCTCCACCGTTTGCTCCTTATATTTTTAGTGATATTGTTGCAAATCCCTATGTTATACAAGTGACAAAAGAATTGCTTGGAGAGGGAGTCTACAACAACTTTTATAATGGGAACACGAACTGTCCAGGAAGTGGTATACAACCGTTACATAGAGATAGTGATCATTTATGGCAGAATCAGGAAATTGCTCATCCAACGGCAGAGGTAGTTGTTAATATATCACCACAAGATACATCAGAGGAGAATGGTAGTGTTGAACTGTGGCCTGGTTCACATTTGGATGTGAGTGGCAGACATATTGATGATGACCATGAAACTGAACGTCGTGAAACCGTTCCACCAATACGAGGGAATGCGAAAAAAGGGAGTGCATTAATACGTGATATGCGTCTTTGGCATAGAGGTGTGCCAAACCTATCTGACAAACCGCGCCACATGATTGCAATGATTCACCGAATCCGTTGGATGCGCTCAGGGAGACGTTTGAAGTATCAAACTGGATGTGAAAAGGCATTTGAGAACAGTGAACTTGATCATAATGCAGAATTTGTAAAAGAGAAATTGGATGATTATCTCTTCAATCCGAAATTTTAAGTATTTGATAACCATAAGGTATAGACGATGAGAAGATTCGGAACTCAAGGTCCTGTTAATTCTCAAGAACACTATGTAGTGTCACGTAGTGATGAACTTGCTGATTACATTGACCGTGTGAAACAAGGCAGATACATCGTACTTTTTGCTCCACGTCAAAGTGGAAAGACGACATTCTTCAAAGACGTACTCAAGGTGCTTTCGGAAGAAGACGAATCTTTTTTTCCAATTCAACTCAATTTTGAGATTTATAAAAATTGTTCACCCGAAGTATTCTATCAGGATATACTTGAAGACATTCGTGAAGAAATTCAAACAGTCTATAGTAAACGGAGTGTTAATCATTCATCTAAACTTGTAGAATATTTTGAAAGTACACAATTAACGAACCATATTGATTTTAGTCGTTTTCTTAGACAATTAGCTAATTTTCTCATACAAGAGTCAGATGCATCTATAATTCCGCGTGTTGTTATAATAATCGACGAATTTGATGGAATACCACAAACTGTTGTGAGCGACTTTCTGCATACACTCCGAAGGATTTATCTTTCTGATAAAGTAGTTCGCTCCCCGTATAGTGTTAGTATTGTCGGTGTAAAGAGCATTACACAACTGAACTATGATCGTTCTATTTCACCATTTAATATTCAAGACGAGTTCACGTTACCAAACTTTTCACATCAACAGGTACGTGAATTGTTCGGTCAATATACGGATGAAGTCGGACAATTAATTGCTCCAGATGTTTTGGAATTACTTCATAAACAGACCGCTGGACAACCCTTCCTCGTTAATCGACTTGCTCAGATTCTAACTGAGGATATTGATATACCAAAGAGCGATACAATTGAAATATCACACTTTCTGCAAGCACACGCTATTCTCCTTGAAGAACGAAACACAAACATAGACCATCTGACAACAAATATTCGTAGGGATCGTAAGTATGAATCGATGTTGATGGAAATAGCATTTTCTGATGATGGAAAACGATTTAACTTACGAAATGAGACTATTAGTGATCTTGTAACATTCGGTGTCATAAGAAAAGGTGAAGATGGACTATGTGAAATATTAAATCCGATTTATCTGTATTGTATCATTCAAACATTTCAACCACCAGGAAATGGTCTTGAAAGTGAATATTTCTCTGATGACGGTCCAATAGATTTTGCTGGATATTTGGCATCTTCTGGGAAGATACAGATGGATGCCTTGATGGACAATTTCAAGAATTTCATTGCGCGTGTTGGATATAAAATACTACAAGTTCCAGATACACCACAAGAATTTGTTGGACAATATTTGCTTTCAGCGTATTTAGACCAGTTTGTTCAGACAGTAGGTGCATCAATTCGTTTAGAAGTTCAGACAGGGAGAGGTCGAGCAGACATTGTCGTCTTTCATTACGGTGAGCAATATATCATTGAAACAAAGGTATGGCGAAGTGAACGACGTTATGAATTAGGAAAACAGCAACTTGCAGAATATATGAAATTGGAAAATACTACGCAAGGTTACTATGTAGTATTTGACCATCGTGAGAACCCAAGACCCTTAGTTGAAACTGACACCATTGATGACTTGACCATTCGGAGTTATGTAATTCCAGTTCTACAAAAGCCGCCTTCCCAACATCTTTCTGAACAGCAATTCTCGTATTTAAGTCAGGAAACACAAAATTTGGAGACGAGTATGAAATCTGAAACAAACTGGCTGCCTGCTGAGCCCGATCTTAAAACAGTTTGTAAGAACTATAAAGACCCAATATATTCCCTTTCTCAAGCAGAGATTCCTGCTATTATCCTTCGTAATGCCTATTCACCAGAACAATGTGAAGGTCTCATAAATCGCTTTACCAATATGGGATTGATGCGAGATGAAGCTGATATGAACTCAGCAGACAAACGGACGCGTATTGATATTGGAACAAGCCTTGGAAATCGAGGAAACGACAAAGAAGGTTTTTTGGCACACGCGAAAGCCACACACCACCTTTTTAATCACCTGTTTGATGGATTTGACAATCCGGTCAACCTGATTTATGAATCACTTGCAGCACTTTCTCCAGGAAAGGAGACAAAGGTTGCACGTGAACCAGACGGTTCACTATACGGGCCTGCCATCTTTCGTGTACACTATGAAACACATAGCTACAAACCACATATTGACAGTGTAAAATACCGTGAGCAGCGAACCGATTATGCTGTCTATCGATTTGAACATCAATTTGCAGGTGTCCTATGCGTTCAAAATGCAGATACAAATGGGAAGGGAACTCAAGCCATATTACACCGTTGTTTATGGTCAGAAGATGTTCAACCTTACATTGCTGAAGAAACGTTCGACCAATATGCTGCTGAGAATAGAATAGAAAACTGTCAAGTTGATTTGAAACAGGGGGATCTCTACTTTTTCAATACACGATGTATCCACGAAGTTCCTGCTGTTCAAGGAACACGCGCCAGAATTGTTTTGGCAGTATTTATCGGTTATTCTGCTGATGAAGACGAAATCTATGTTTGGTCGTGACACAACGTCTTATGAATATCAATCTTCAGACGATTATGCTTCAAACAATAGAGTCCTTCACGTCATTGAATGACCTTCTAATTACACAATACTTCCGAAAGGACATTATCGAATGCTAAACCCCAACTCTATTTGGAATAATACAGAAAAGGAAATCCTCCATAATGAAAATAAATAGAATAACTTCTTTGCTAATTTTACTTACTATTTCACCACTATTCCTGACTAACGTCATTGCTCAAACTTCAAGTCAATTTAATCTACCTGAGAATGCAACTGCACGACTTGGTAAAGGTAGGTTGAGTGAAGTTGAATATTCTCCAGACGGTTCACATTTGGCAGTGGTCAGTTCCATCGGTATTTGGCTCTATGATACACAAACATATACAGAAACAACACTACTTACAGGAGATACTGAGACAGTCAATTGTGTTGCATTTAGTTCAGATAGTCAAACAATTGCAAGTGGCAATGGCAATGGCTCTATATGGTTATGGGATGTTTCCACTGGTGCCAATCTACATACATTTATAGGACACACAGGTGCTGTCTTAAGTGTAGCATTTAGTTCGGATGGTCAGACTCTTGCAAGTGGCAGTAGTGACGGAACTGTCCGTCTTTGGAATTATTCAACACGCGAATATCAAAGAACACTATCTGGACATTTTGATTCAGTTACCAGTGTCACGTTCAGTGCAGCAGGCACAACGCTTGCAAGTGGTAGTTTGGATACATCCATCCGGATATGGGATGTTGCCACAGGAGAACAGGAACATGTTCTTAATGATCATGAAGATTCTATTTATAACGTCGCGTTCAGTCCAACTGAAGCAACCCTTGCAAGTGCAAGTCGTGATGGAACAATCCGGTTGTGGTATACTGCGTTTGGTGTATTAAAGCAGACATTAATCGGACATGAAAGTTATGTATATGATGTTGCATATAGTCCCAATGGCAATACAATTGCCAGTAGTAGTGCTGATGGATCTGTACTTTTGTGGGATTCCGTTTCTGGCCAAGCACAACAAGTCCTTATTGGTCATACTCAAGTTGTACTGAGTGTTGCATTCAATTCCACTGGTGGAACGATTGCAAGTGGTGGAGCAGATGGCACTGTCCGTTTATGGGATGCAACATTTGGTGGAATACGCCAAACACTTACTGGATATACAGGATATATCTTAGACACAGCATTTAGTCCTGATGGGAACACAATTGCAAGTAGTGGATCGGATAAGACTATTAACTTGTGGAATGCAAATACTGGTCAACATAATCAGATGTTGTTAGGTCATGAGGATTGGATTTGGAGTGTTGTATATAGTCCTGATGGTAGCACAATCGCAAGTGGTAGTGATGACGGCACAATACGGTTATGGGATAGCTCCACTGGTGAACATCAGAGAACTTATGAAGGACATACAGACTGGGTCTGGAGTGTAGCATATAGTCCAGATGGATTCACATTAGTGAGTGGTAGTGCAGATGGGACAATACGGCTATGGGATGCTGTCCTTGGTGGTAACATCATGACACTTGATGAACAGGATGGCTCAATACTTAGCGTCGCATTTAGTCCCGATGGTAAAATGATTGCAAGTGGCAGTGCCGATGAAACAATACGATTATGGGATGCAGTTACTGGTGAACTTTTACAGACGTTTATTGGACATACGGATTATGTCAGAAGTGTAGCATTTAGTCCCAATGGAAATATCCTGGCAAGTGGTAGTGATGATGGTACTGTACGACTATGGGATACTACTTTTGGTGTAGAATTGGAGAGATTTACTGAACATACAGATTTAGTCTGGAGTGTAGCATTTAATAGTAGTGGGGATATTCTTGCAAGTGGCAGTAACGACAGTACTGTTCGCCTATGGGATACTGTATCTGGTCAACTCCTACAGACTTTAACTGGACATACAAGTGGTATATTAAGTGTTGCATTTAACCCAAGTGGAAACACGCTTGCAAGTGCAAGTTCTGATGGCACAGTACTTGTATGGAATTATACGCCACCCTTAACATCATATCCTACTGTCCGTCTTTCTCCAACTCCCGTACAATCCCCAGCGATCGGTGGACTCTTAACATTCAATCTCAATATAGAAGATGCAGGAAGTGTTTTTGGATATCAAGCAACCATAAGGTATGATGAATCCGCAATCCGTTATGTCAGTAGTTCAAATTCAGATTTCCTTCCTACAGGAGCCTATTCTGTCTCACCTATAGTTCAAGACAATACAGTCACAATTGCTGCAACATCTCTTAGTGGACAAAGTTTTGGTGCAGGCACATTGGCGAGTCTTACATTTGAAGTGCTATCCCTAAAGCCGTCCACAATAACTGTTTCTAAGGTTAGATTGACCGACTTCTCAGGGAACGTCCATTATGCTAGGGTTGGTGTGGCACAGATAACTGAACCTATGCGGCAACAAGGTGACCTAAATGGTGATGGCGTTGTGAACATTCAAGATTTGACTTTAGTTGCATCAAACTTTTCACAGGAGGGAGATAATCTGGCAGATGTTAACGGCGACGGTATCGTAAATATTGTGGATCTTACCATAGTTGCTGCAGCAATGGCAAGTTCTTATCCTGCAGCACCCACAAAATGGTTACACGGTGTTGAAAATTCGGTAACAAGATCAGAAGTCCTAAAATGGCTTGATGATGCAAAACAATTAACATTGACAGATCCTACCTTCCAACGCGGTATTATAGTATTGGAACAACTGCTTGTAGCATTAACACCGGAAAAAACTATCCTGTTACCAAACTTCCCGAATCCATTCAATCCTGAAACTTGGATTCCATACCAACTGTCTGAATCCGCAGCTGTGGCAATTCATATCTATGCTACTAATGGACATTTGATACGCACATTAGAAATTGGTAATCAATCTGCTGGACATTATCAACACAAGGATAATGCAGCGTATTGGGATGGAACAAACCACATAGGTGAACTCGTTTCAAGCGGAGTCTATTATTATACATTTACTGCTGGAAAGTATACTGCAACCCGTAAAATGTTGATTCTGAAGTAAATCGTATCTACAAAGGAGAGATTTGATGAAGTATGTATGGATCGTTCTTGTGATTATGTTATTTTCTATTCCGTCATTATCAGCGCAGATCGTAGACATTCCAGACGAGAACCTTCGCGCAGCCATCGCCGAAACACTTGGCAAAGCAGCGGATGTTCCCATAACCACATTGGAGATGGGATCGTTGAAAATATTGCGAGCCAATGACAGAGGTATCTCTGATCTAACGGGGCTTGAAACTGCAAGCCGTCTGCGGGAACTGCATCTCAATCGTAATACAATAACCGATCTCTCACCCCTTTCGGGATTGACTAAGTTATATCGGTTAGAGCTTAATCACAATGGAATACTGTCTGATCTGTCACCTTTATCAAGTTTGCCTAACTTGAAGTGGCTATTTCTTGAAGATAACGCAATATCGGATTTATCCCCGCTAACGGAATTACTCACTTTGCATGATTTACGGTTGGGTGGTGGTAACATTATAGAAGATCTATCCCCGGTTGCAGGCTTACACAATTTGGGAGGCATAAGTATAGGAAACAACCTGATAACGGATCTCACGCCGCTCAAGGATCTAAAAAAACTTGAATGGATAAATATGAGTGGCAATCCACCTGCAGACCTCACGCCACTTTCAGGGTTAATGAGCTTGCGAAGTATTCACTCCTGGGGCACACCGATATTAGACCTTGCCCCATTGAAAGACTTACCCAAACTGCGCGTGCTTGATATTTGCGGTGGTGAAATATCAGATATTTCTGCGTTAGCAGAGATGACAACGCTCACAGAGATATATCTGGTGGGTAACGACATCACAGACATATCTTCGTTAGCAAGCCTCACAAACTTGACACGACTGAATCTGAGTGAAAATGATATATCAGATGTATCGGTGCTTGCTGACTTACAGCGTTTGAAATGGTTGGCATTTACCCATAATGCTGTTTCAGATGTATCCGCTATAGAGGGATTATTTGATGGGACTGTGATTGTGTGGCACACCAATCCTGCATTTCCGAGTGGTGGCACGAAGATCGTCGGACCGTGGCTCTGGGTGCTTGTCCCTGGCGATCGTATCACCGATGGAGATGCGTTATCTGTTGCAAGTGATGGGCGCGGCACAGAGCAGAAAGTCGCGACCGTGGGGGCATCGGAAGACAAACGCGTTGGTAATAGTGTTTGGGTAGCAGATACGATTGCACCTACGGGGAAGAATATCGGTGAGATGCTAAAACGTCAAGGCGTAGGGAACAACGGGATTGTCTACGGCTCTGCGACGATAGAATCACCTATTGAACAACAGACACGCATGTTCGTTGGCCACCGAGATGGGATTCGTCTCTACCTCAATGGTGACGTTGTTTACCAGAAAAACAGTGGACATTGGCAAGAAGGATACCATGTTTATATTCCTGTTACGCTCAAAGCGGGAACGAATGTGTTGTTAGTCGGGCTTGACAACCATCCGAACCATGTCAATCAATTCCATGCATCCTTTGGATTTGACGTTGGAACAGAATACACAGTGAACAAACCGATTTCACGCGATAGGATACCGGCTTATGATGTCAATGAAGATGGGCACATCACTATTTTAGATTTGATACTGGTGGGACAAGACTACGGTAAATCTCCGCCTGTCAATGCACGCTCCGATGTCAATGGTGATGGAAGGGTGAACATAACGGACATCGTTCTTGTCGCTGGACACATGGGCGAAATAACGGGCATACCCGCTGCCCCTGAGTTGCTCACACACAAAGGTCTATCGCCAACAAAACTATCGTTTTGGATAAAAACGGCACAGACTGAAGATGACGGATCGCTTGTGTTCCGACAAGGCATAGCGAATCTTCAACAGCTCTTGAAAACCCTAACTCCGCAGCACACAGCACTGCTCGCGAACTACCCAAATCCATTCAACCCAGAAACATGGATACCTTACCAGTTAGCAGCTGCCGCAGACGTTACATTGACGATCTGGACTGCGGATGGTCAGCAGGTTCGGCAGTTAGCATTAGGACAAAAACCTGTCGGTATTTATGAAAATAAAAGCCGTGCTGCGTATTGGGATGGAAATAACGATCTCGGTGAGTCTGTGGCGAGTGGTTTGTATTTCTATACGCTGACCGCAGGCGATTTTTCTGCCACGCGCAAAATGTTGATACGGAAGTAAAAGCAACCGGACCGCTCTCACACCTATGAGGAGCGAGAGTGGTCATCGGATTATGAGTTTTTGATCGGTACTATGAAAGAACTTAATCAAGAAAGGAAAAATCCAATGAGAATATTATTTATACCCTATATAGTGTTTTTCCTCCTGTTGACGGGTTGTGAGAAGATAGTCAATGACGTTATTGACGTACCTACCCCTTTTCGTTCAGTTCATGATTCTTGTCCGCCGATATGGGATAAAGAACCTCGTGTTCTTTATGTCGGCTTTTATGCCTATTTCGCACCTGTTAGTTACAGTGCCGATCCGGATCCGACTTCGGATAGGTTCGACACACATCTCGGTTATGAAGCAGACCTTTTGAGAGCAGTTGAAGCTATAACAGACACTGGTTTGTCTTTTTCTCAAAAGGCAATCAGAGAATGGCCAGGTATCTGGCTCAAGGCTGCTGAACCAGAATATGATATTATCGGAGGCGGTATCACAATCCTTAATTCTCGGACACAGGACGCAACTGGTACACCACTTGTTGCTTTTACTGCAGGACATATCAAGTTTCGCCAATCGCTTCTGGTTCGTGCCGAAGATAGGCAACGCCTCTCACACTACACCGACCTAACGCATAATGTGCGCGTGGGAGTACTTGCTGGCACCACAGGTGAAGCACGTTTACTTGAAATTACAGAGATTGTTGATGCTAATGGCATCCTCGCCTTAGGTACCCGCATTGAAACACTGCATGGGACGCTTGTCGCCGATGGAACAGAGGGTTACAAAATTACCGCTGCCGATACCTCTCCGAATTTAGGAGGTAGAACACATATCTACCCACCCGCGGAAGAAATGCCACAGGTGATCTATCTTGGTACGGATATTGGAGAATTGGCGTTGCTTGAGGCACTTGCCGATGGTAGGATTGACGCGATCGCAAGAGGTGCAATCGGTAACCAAGATGGTGCCATAGCATCCGATGGACAATTTGTTGTGTCTGCCTTGGATGTGCAAGTCGAATATGGCGGGTTTACGCTATCACTCAATGATGCGGAATTGATCTCTTATCTTAATTGGTGGATTGGTTATCTTACCGATTCTGGAAATATCGGCTACGCGGAATGGTCACATGACAGCAATATCTTTATGGCACGTGCCCAGATGTGGAATGCGAGGGCACAGTAAGGAAGTAAAATGCTTGCTACTCATTTATCAAAAAAAGGATTGCGTCGTTTGATACAAGGCAATTTAAGTCTTTCACGCGAGTTTGATAAATAGTTAGGATTTCCACATTTCCTCTTAAAGTCCCCCTGATAAGGGGACTTAGGGGGTTAAAAACACTAAAATAATGATTTTTTCAGCAAATATGCCCGTTCTCTGTTCAATTTGCGCCTGTCCTGTTAATTATCAAACTCACGTTAGGTCTTTCGGTACATTGATTTCGTACACTCTCGCTCGGTTTTCAATCCGCTGGCTACTACAATAGTCGTGGACGTGCAGCGTATTGGGATGGCAAAAACGAAGTTGGTGAACCTGTGGCAAGCGGTTTGTATTTCTATACGCTCACAGCTGGCGATTTCAGTGCCACGCGCAAAATGTTGATACGCAAGTAAATTATGAAGCGTCCTGCGGGGAGATATAAATCCCCGTACAAATAACACTAATAAAAGGAGATAACTATGAATTTAAAACAGAAATTAGCATATATGGCACTTGGTGCTGTCATCGCGTCTTTCGGATATTTTATCGGAACCTTGAACAACCTAAACGCTGAGGATGAAGTTGCACGTGTGAAAAAGTTAATTGTCAGTGAAAGTATTACGATAGGTGATCCA
This sequence comes from Candidatus Poribacteria bacterium, assembly GCA_958295945.1. GTDB lineage: Bacteria > Poribacteria > WGA-4E > WGA-4E > WGA-3G > MSPOR6. The sequence goes on along the minus strand of OY282386.1, from coordinate 5,048,241 downwards.
GATAATACTAAACATGGAATTGAACTAACACCTGGGCATATCTGGGTTGGTGATTATAATCCAGAAGGAAATGTGGCAACTATAACACCGAAACACATAGAGATTTTAGATAGACCTCCTCTTGAAGATTTGCTTCCTCTCATTGATATAGATACTCTTGATAAAAGCGTTGATGTATTGAGAGAAAAGGGGATAACATTGAGTGTAGAGAATGATGTCCAATTGATTGAAATGAGAAAGCCTAAAGGAAAACAGATTGCTTTTCAAATTGGTGATAAGGCATCAATCAAACTTAGCAATGGTGGACTGAAATCCAAAACGATTGCTGTTGATTGATAAGCAAGGAGAAACGCTATGAACTTTTTTCTTTTCACGTAAGAAAAGGTTTTATTATCACAGTAGGTTCTCTCCTCGTGATTTTTTTCGCAATCGGCTTGTTTGGACGCTTGTTGTATAAATCGCCTCTCACAGCAACAGAGGAATACGAAAAAATGTTTAGGGAGGACTTACCAGTAGCCTTTGAGTTTAAGCAAACTTATTATCAATATATGGCGGCTAACTATGCTTTGGAAGGAAATCTTGTCGCTGCAAACGCAGCATACGACTTAGCTATCCACAATGACCCAGAAAATGCCGAACTCTATATTGCTCGCGCGAGACTCAAGATAGAACGTAAACAATATGACTTCGCGATCAAAGATTTAGACAAAGCCGATGACTTTACCTCTTTACCAAGCCTGCACGCCGAAATTGTGGTACTAAAGGGAACGTTAACTAATCTTCTACATCTGAAATGACGGCGGACGACTTCACAGCAACCCGTAAAATGCTAATCAAAAAATAAGGAGATACCTCATGAAAAATCATATTATTCTTGTACTCTTAGCTATTATAATTTTCAGCATAAACACAGCACAGGCACAAGACACACTCGGACAACAAGCCTATGCAATCCTTGAAAATAAATGTCTCAACTGCCACGGCACCGGTGGATCTTTTACAGAAAATCTGCTGATAGAGAACAGAGATCAACTCATTGCGGGTGGTAGCGTTGTTCCGAACAATCCCGGTGCTTCCGAACTCTACCTACGGCTTATCAGTACGGATACAGCAAAACGGATGCCACTTTTACAACCGGCTTTATCAGATAACGCAATTGCGACAATTCGCGATTGGATCACACAAGGGGCACCCGATTGGGAAGTCGAACAAGACATCAACTTCATTACAACCGATACGCTGCTCGACACGATACAAGCACACCTAACAACGCTGGAATCTTATGAACGTCCTTATGCGCGTTATTTTTCATTGACGCATCTTTACAACGCTGGCGAAACCACTGAAAACCTACAAGCCTATCGGAACGCGCTTTCTAAACTGGTGAACAGTCTTTCGTGGGGACACGATATTATCAAGCCACACGCTATCAACCTGTCACAGACACTGCTTTACATTGACCTACGCCACTATGAATGGGATGAATGGGATACGCGCGACGATGTGTGGGAACGGATAGAACAAGACTATCCTTACACCATAGAGTTCAACGCCGAAACAGAAGCCGATCGGTTTGAAAAACTTACACAGCTGCGACAAGATACGCAATCTAACGTGCCGTTTATACAGGCGGATTGGTTCCTTGCGACCGCATCGCTCCCGCCTCTTTACCATGATATTTTGCGTCTCCCCGATACCGACCTCGCTTTAGAACAACAACTCGGCATAAATGTGCAGCGGAATATACAGCAATCCCCTGGCATCCGCGTCTCGCGGGCAGGGATCGTTGATTCGGGTGTATCGAAAAACAATCGCGTCGTAGAACGCCATACGTCCTCGTATGGTGCGTATTGGAAAAGCTACGACTTTGCAGGGAGTGTCGGCGCACAGAATATCCGAACACACCCGCTCTCTTTCCAACACGATGGGGGCGAGATTGTTTTCAACCTGCCGAATGGACTACAGGCATACTACATTTCTGATGACAAAGGCAACCGCATTGATAAAGCCCCAACGGATATTGTTTCAAACCCCGCTGCAAGCGATCCTGCTGTGCGGAATGGATTGTCTTGTATCGGATGCCATACAGAAGGGATGAAGACGTTTGATGATGTGATGCGAACAACCATTGAACTCACAGAAAACCCGAACTATGATAAAACACAAGCACTCCGCCTTTATGTCGGGCAAGATAAAATGGATACACTCCTTGAACAAGATACTGAAAAGTATCGGCAGGCACTGCTGAAAGCCACAGGTGAAGGATTTGAGGATATTGAACCGGTGCATCGGGCACACGAAGTGTTTGAACAACCGCTTAACGCTGCGAACGCTGCCGCTGCTTTAGGACTAAAAACAGAGACGTTGGTGCAACAGGTCCAGGATAAACAGTCTTTACAAAACTTAGGATTGACATCCCTTTTAGGCGGTGGCACTCTCAACAGAGACGCATGGACAGCACAGTTTGCTGATATAGTCGACGCTATCAACTCAGACGATAGCACCGTAGACCCGACACCAGATGATAGAGATACACCCATCGGAAATGTCGCTTATATCCCAGACACCAATCTATTGACTGCTATTGCTGCTGCACTCGGCAAACCGAATGCTTCAACGATAACAATCACTGAAATGGAAACATTGACACATCTTTTCGCAGATGATGCCGGTATACGCGATTTGACAGGGCTTGAGAAAGCAACGAAACTACAACGCATTGAGCTACGCCGAAACGCAATAACCGACTTGACACCACTGGCAGATCTCATCAGGCTGAATAACATCAAACTACGCGGGAACAACATCACCGATGTATCACCACTTGCAAATCTAAAAAGCCTGGATTGGCTCGGTCTTGAGGAAACCAATATTACCGATCTGTCACCGCTAACGGGATTGGTGCGCCTCAAAGGCATTGGCATTGAAAACACACCTGTAACGGATCTATCGCCACTCGCTAAATTACCCAGCCTTGAGGGTATCCGTGCTTGGGATACCCGTATCTCGGATTTTTCTGTCCTCGCACCCGCACGCAGATTGAAATGGATAGAGTGTTCCAGCAACAGAGAATTGACAACTCTCGAGGCTTTGCGTGAGTTTAAAACATTGAAACGCTTGGCAATAAATCATGCTGGTGTTACAAACATCAATGCTCTGTCCGAACTCACACAACTGGAAAACCTCACGTTACGGGACAACCAAATTGCCGATCTATCGCCGCTGCGCAATCTAAAGAACTTGAAAGAACTGCATCTTCCCGTTAACCTAATTTCCGATCTAACGCCATTGGCAGAACTCACACGATTGAATCGTATTAACCTTGAGCAGAACATTATATCTGATGTAACGCCACTGGCAAACCTAACAAACTTGACGCATTTAGACCTGAGAGAAAATGCAATCGCTGATTTTTCATCTTTAGAAAGTTTACCCCAGAGTGTGTCTATTAGAAGTGAAAACAACGTTGTTCCGTTCCTTAGAACGGATGGCACGAAAATAGAAGGACCCTGGTTATGGATGATTGCATCGACAGATGGCAGAGACGCAGTAAATGCCGTGCGGTCTGGAATAGATTTTCTCGCACAAATAAGCGGGGGCACCGTTACAGAAACGCAAATCGCGACCGAAGGCGCAATAAACGGAAACGCAGTCGGCACCAAAGTGTGGACACCCGCGAAAATATCACCAACAAGTGGTAATAATATTAATGACCTTGTGAATACTACCGGATTGGGATCCGGTGATGTAGATAACCATGTTGCTTACGGTTCTATACGATTACATGCCGAAAGTGAACAGCAAACAACCATGCTCGTGGGAAGTGATGATAGTGTCAAGGTCTGGTTCAATGGCACATTGGTTCACACGAATGCTGTACATAGAGATGCCAGCGATTATCAAGATAATGTTGTTGTCACTTTGAAACAAGGCATAAATGTGCTGTTAGTCGCTGTCTATGAAACTGGGGGCGGATGGAGCGGTTTCTTCGGGTTTGAAAAAGGCACACAATACACTGTGTTACCGCCTACCAATAGATTCGAACTTACTACAGATGCAACAGACTTCGAAATGGATAGGACCTTTACCATTGATCTGAAGGTAACCGATGTCTCTGATTTAGCAGGGTGGCACTCTGATATTCACTTTGATCCAGCACTCCTAAAGGTAAATAGTGTGAGAGAAGGCATCTTCCTAAAGCAAAATGCAGGCAGAACGCATTTTAGACGCGGCACCATTGATAACACAGCGGGTAGAATCAACGGGATAAGTTCTACGCGGATCACACAAGGCGGTGTAGATGGAGAGGGCACACTGCTCACCGTCACATTTACCGTCAAAGATGCGGGAGAAACACAGGTAACACTACACGGATTTGTCGCTGGCACAAGCACAGGAGAGACTATCACAAGCACACCAACAGGTATATCTGTCGGTGTGAAAAAGATAGAGCCAGTATACCCACCTTATGATGTCAATGAAGATGGTATTGTCAACGTTCTTGATGTGTATATGGTCGCTTCTGCTCTCGGATATGTGAACCCTGAAAATCCACGCGTAGATGTCAATGGAGATGGAACTGTGGATAAGCATGACCTGCTCATAGTTGTGCAACATCTTGATGAGGAAACAACACCACAAGCACCTGGACACGCGATGCAGCGACATGATAACGCCAGTGACGTGCAACACGCTATTGATATACTCAAACAAGCACATGACGGATCACCCGCATGGCAACACGCCATTGCAAAACTTGAACAACTCTTGGATACTTTCATACCAGAGAAAAGTAGGCTCTTGGCAAACTATCCAAATCCATTCAACCCAGAAACATGGATACCTTACCAGTTAGCAGCTGCCGCAGACGTTACATTGACGATCTGGACTGCGGATGGGCAGCAGGTTCGAACATTAGTCATAGGACATAAGTCTACGGGTATCTATGAAAATAAAAGCCGTGCGGTGTCCTGGGATGGGAAAAACGATCTCGGTGAACCTGTGTCGAGTGGTTTGTATTTCTATACACTCACTGCTGGCGATTTTACCGCAACGCGAAAAATGTTGATACTGAAATAAGAAAGGAACTTTAATGCGTATGAATTATTATGTGCTTTACTATAATTTTTTTTGATATTCGTATTACTTTTAATTGCAATAAACAAGGGGTATTGAATGAAATCTATAATCATAACAATTGGATTAATATTCCTCACTGGAGGTTTTACATTACCGGTGTTAGCACAGAATACTGAAGGGCTTGTAGCTTATTGGGCATTTGATGAAAAAGAAGGAGACACCGCAAGCGACTCAAGTGGTAATGGACACAATGGAAAGTTAAGAGGAGACCCACAATGGACTGATGATGGCTACTTAGGTGGAGCACTTGAGTTTGATCAATCTGGAGACGAGGTAAATGTTCCCTATCATAAAGACCTCAATCCAGAGAGTTTCACTATATGTGCTTGGGTAAACTTGGATTCTGATGGCAGAGGGTATCGTTCTATTGTATCTACTCGTTATGAATTCCCACAAAAAGGGTATATCCTTTATGCTGGCCCCGCGCTTGACGGTAGTGGCAATATTTGGCAGTTTTGGACAGGTAAAGGAGATTTTTGGAATATCGTTAAGGGACCTCCTTTTAGTACCGGAAAATGGGAACATCTTGCCGCTGTCTATGCTAATGGAATACATAAGTTGTACCTAAATGGTATATTGGTAGGGGAGGTTTCTGGTATTTTACATCCAAATCTAAGTGAAGAATTACTTATAGGTGCAGGTGCAAATGAGACAGAATTGCATAACTACTTTTTCAAGGGCAAAATTGATGAGGTGCAGTTGTATAATCGCCCGTTGAATGCGGACGAAATCAGAACGGTTATGGGAAGTGAGTCATCATCAGTTAAAGGATCAGATCCTTTGGTGAGTGTTGTATACGGCGTGCGCGTGATATATTTCAGACCTATAGGAGCTCCTCCTACACCGATAGAAAGTCTAACTCAATTAATGCGAGAAACCCAAGAATTCTATAAAGATCAGATGGAATATAACGGATATGGTGCAAAGACTTTCAGAATTGAGTCCAATGAAAACCAAGAAGTTATAATTCACACTGTGGAGGGTAAACATAATCCGTGGCACTATTCTGGAAACACATACGAGGAAATAGAAAAAGAACTCCCTTACGAGTTCACATCTGCAAATAAAAAATCTATGGATAACGTACATGTTATTATCGTAGGCGGTCTTAGGACAGTTTTCAACGGGGCATGGGGCGTTGGGTGGACTTTCTCTGGTTGGCAAGCTGGTGGCAATGCGGTTATTGCTGGGGACAATCTGAATATGCCGATAATAGCACATGAAATTGGTCATGCTTTTGGGTTGTTTCATAATGAGGTCAACAACACTATGATGGGACCTTATGACGGTCCTATGTTAGATTACGAAGCGAGATGGCTTTCTAAGAGTCACTATCTTAATGACATTCATATACGAACGGACATCCCTGAATTTGTTGATTTCCTTGGCACCGAAGCAATCGGATCGGAAGATATTATCAAATTCAAGTTTTCTGCACATAGTGATAGTGGGCTTTATCATTCCAAAATAATTAGAATTCGAGGTGGATTCGTTGTTCTGGGAGATGATGAACTGAATGGTAAAGACGATATTGCTGAAATTAATGTTCCCAGACATCAGATTGTCACTGGTGATAAACTTTCATTTCGGATTATGGATGTTAACGGAAATTACATATTTGAAGATATTATCTATGAACATGCTCGTATGCCGTTTACTCTCAGCACCAGGGCATCCTTTACGAGTTATGACTTAGATGTTATCGTTGGTGATACATTCACAATCTATCTCAACACAGATGATATTACCGATTTAGCAGGAATGCAAGCGGATATTGCGTTTGACCCCAATGTGCTTGAAGCCGTTGAAGTTACTGAGAGCGATTTTCTGAAGTCAGATGGTGAAAGCACCTTTTTTCAAGCAGGTATGATTGATAACACAGTGGGCAAAATCACGAGGCTACTTTCGGTGCGGATATCTGAAAAGGGTGCCAGCGGCACGGGCACACTGCTCTCGGTGACATTCAAGGCAAAAGCAAGAGGTGAAACAGAAGTGGCACTGGAAAACTTTGAATTCATCTCTATCACAGATGACGTAATTCCTGCTGTCCCTCCTAATATTACCATTACTATAGGAGAATATCCCGCCTGGGATGTGAATCAGGATGGTCGGGTGAGTATTCAAGACCTTGTTCTCGTCGCAAAGGATTTAGCTTCAGGGACACCTATGAACCTACGGACTGATGTAAATAGCGATGGCGTTATCAATATACAAGACATTATCCTTGTCGCACAACACATCGGAGAAACAACGGATAACGCTGCTGCGTCACCGCTTGCTGCCATTGATAGTAAGGAACTAACACCTGCTACAATACAAACATGGATAAAGCAAGCACAAGCGGAAGATGACGGATCGCTTGCTTTCCGACAAGGAATTAAGAATTTGAAAACCCTATTAGTATCATTGTTTCCTGAAAAGACAGCACTCTTGGCAAACTATCCAAATCCATTCAACCCTGAAACATGGATACCTTACCAGTTAGCAGCTGCCGCAGACGTTACATTGACGATATGGACTGCGGATGGGCAGCTGGTTCGAACATTAGTCATAGGACATAAGTCTACGGGTATCTATGAAAATAAAAGCCGTGCTGTGTATTGGGATGGGAAAAACGATCTCGATGAACCTGTGGCAAGTGGTCTCTACTTCTACACTTTGACAGCAGGCAATTTCACCGCTTCGCGCAAAATGTTGATACGCAAGTAAATTATGATGTGTCCTGCAAGGAAACGTAACCCCGCACTATACCTATGCAGGAGACTCTTATGAAACAGAAAATGAGTTTGACGTTGGCTTTCTCTTTATTTGTCTTGGGTATTCTGAATTAATTTGTAATACCATATCAAAATGTGAGCCGATTAGCAAATTAAAAACTCTTCTGGGGTGTGTCCAGTTTTCGGCACACATTTCATCATCCATTGTCCTGCGGGGGCTCCGTGCCCCGCAGTTGTTGGTAATTGAAAGATAGCGAGGCACGGAGACCCCGCAGGACAATTGGGCAGGAAGTTAGTGCCAAAAAATGGACACACCCTCCTATTGATTAGAAGTTGCTTTTTCCGATGAATTCTGATACAATAATCAGACAGGTAGACAATGCAAGTTTCTACATCTACCGCAGTCATACAAAAGATGGTGAATTCAAGATGGGAATATCTAACAATGGAAAATAATAACAAGGAGCAATTCATTGTGAAAAGGACGTACTGTTTTATTTTTATATTATTCACGATTGTAACGTTTTTGTTTGTGTCGGATACTTTTGCGCAGGACGCGACATCGAGACCTGTAGTGAAACTTATCTACTTCCTACCCAATGATCGCGAGGGACAACCCGACATTGACACGACATTTGATGCTTCCATAAAAATGACACAGAAGTTCTTCGCTGATGAAATGGCACAACACGGTTTTGGTAGAAAGACTTTTAGATTTGAAACGGACACAAACGGCAATGCGATTGTGCATCATATAGATGGGATATACAATGACGCATTTTATCAGACCGACTCATTTGATAGAATCATTGACGAACTGGATGGACAACTTGACTTCGCCAACAATATCTATGTCATCGCCGTTGAAATCAGCAGTGGTGTTTTTGACGGGGCTGTGTGTGGTATTGGTGGAGACAATAGAAATGGTGGTCATGTTTTAGTCCCCGCATCAGGTGATTGTCGTAATAATGTTGCGCTTATCCCACACGAACTTGGACATGCATTTGGATTACAGCACTACTTTTTCAATTCTGCTGATATTATGTCTTATGGAGAAGTTCGCGAGGATTTGTCTTCAAAGCAATTGTCTTTATGTAATGCCCAATGGTTGCGTGTTCATCCTTATTTCAATTCAGACGAAGTCATCACTCGAAATTTAAATACAAGCATAGCTCCGTTATCAGCCCTGTATGATGTGAAACCGCCCCATGCATTCAGGCTCCGTTTTGAATTAAATGACCCGGATGGACTTCATCAAGCACAACTTATTGCATCCAAAAGCGCGGCGTTGAATGATAGCAGTGAACCAGAGTTCGTAGATTGTCAAGCGTTAAACGGCGTGAGCGGGATTGCTGAATTTGCCACAACGCGAATTTTGGATTATGTCATGATTCAAGTGATAGACAAAGAGGGCAACTATACAAGAAGATTCTTTGAAGTTGACTCAACAGTGCCGACCCCCGAAACCGATGCCGCCTCTATACCCGATCCAAACTTAGCTTCAGCGATACGGGAAGCATTGACGATGCTACCTGCACAACGGATCACCACATTTGATATGGCAAGACTCCCATCTCTAACGGCTGTCAACCTTGGGATAACAGATCTCACAGGACTTGAACATGCAGTGAGAATGAAATCTTTAGACCTTACGGGTAATCAAATTCAAGACCTCACACAGGTGTCCAAGTTGACGCAACTCACAGACTTAAGAATGGGTGGAAATCAGATCCGAGATATTACGCCACTGGCAAACTTGACGCAGCTTGAAGTGTTAATTCTCGCTGGAAATTATATCCGTGATATTACATCCTTGGCAAACTTGAGGAAGCTCACTGCGTTAGAACTTAGCAGTGGTCATCTCGAGATCGACCCTATTAGTGAGGATATCAGACCAGCACGCGGTTATAATGAAATCAGCGACATTACACCATTGGCAAACTTAACGCAGCTCAAACAGTTACTTCTCATTGGAAATCACGTCCTCCAAGATATTACGCCACTGGCAAACTTGACACAGTTGCGGGATTTAGAACTCGGTTTTAATCAGATACGTGATGTTACACCCCTCAAAAACCTAATTAATTTAGAATTTTTAGGGCTTCAGCACAACCAGATCCGTGATATTTCCCCACTCAAGGGGTTAGTCCGATTATGGCAGTTATATATTGATGGCAATAACCTGATAGACGATATTACGGCACTCAAAGATATGACGCAACTTGGAAAGTTGCAACTTCCAAGTCCTATGATCACAGACATCACACCACTGTCCCGATTGACAGGGTTATTCGAATTAGATATAAGAGATAACCAGATCAGTGATATTACCCCCTTGTCGAACCTGACACAATTACAGGCACTTACCATGTCTGGCAATCCGATTAGTGACATTACACCGCTATCCCGATTGACGCAGTTAGTGGAATTAGGTCTATGGGATTGCCAAATCCGGGATATTAGACCGATTGCTACGTTGACACGATTAGAACGTTTGAACTTTTCTTACAATCAAATTAGCAACATTCGTCCGTTGTCCCAATTAACCCAGTTGAAGAATCTGAGTTTTGTGGATAACCGTGTCAGTGATGTGCATCCACTGATGGGGTTGGTGAATCTAAAAGGGCTATGGACTTGGGGTAATCCGATTGAGGATCGAGAGCCACTTCTCACGCTTCTACGCCGCAACCCGAACATAAAAATCTATCACAAGAAAAATGGCGAACCACTCCCTGTTACGTTGTCCAGTTTCAAAGTTGTGCGCGCTGCTGACGGTGCTGTTATCAACTGGACAACAGAATCAGAGATAGACAACGCAGGATTTTACATCTACCGCAGTCCAACAAAGGATGGTGATTTCAAGATCGTCAATCCGAAACTCATACAAGGTGCTGGCACGACAGGAGAACGCACGGAGTATACCTGGACAGATACAACAGCTAAACCCAATACTGTTTACTATTATCGTATAGAAGACGTATCCCATGCCGGTGTTCGCGAACAGCTTGCGACGGTTCGGTTGCGAGGACTTGTGTCGGCAAGTGGAAAACGCACCACGACGTGGGGCACAGTGAAAAAGCCCGATTAAAACGAGGAGAAGATATTATGGGAAAAAAAGAGTATACAGTTGCAGTCGCATCAAGGCTGAAAGCTGTATCACCAGATCTATACGATGGCGAGTATAGTGATGAATATGACCCGCCTGCGGTTAAGGTAATTCATAGTGTTATATCACAGGGTCTCAATTATAGGACCACCGTATATCCGCGACTGGTAGATTTTAAGAAAAACCGTCCAGATGTAAAGTCTGTTAGGCAATTAGCAGATTTGATGACATCTTACACAACACCCCTTGAGTTTCTTACAGAGGAAGTGAATTTGAAAAACAAATTAAAGGCAGGTGCTATTGATGGTCTTGTGAAATATCTGTGCGGTCTTATTGAAGCATCACCTACAGTTCCTGAAGAAGAAACGCTTAAGCAATGGGCGATTCATGTAGAACCTGACGGCTACAAGGAACTGAATATCAAAGGTGTTTGGATTGCAACTTTTCAGTGGCTGCGCATGCTTTTTGGTGCGGATACCTCAAAACCTGATGTGCATATCATGAATTTCATAAATGACACCATAGACCAAAAATTATCAGAATCCGAGTGCGTCCTTCTTATAGAAGGTGTTGCCTTGCATTTAGAGGTGTCAGAACGAGATGTTGACGGTGCAATATGGAATTTTATGTCGTCAAGTTCGAGAACCGTCCGGCTTGCACCAGATATTGCTGATGCGTTTCCGACAGACACAAGTGTTAATGAAGCTTTACGATCCCTATTGAAAAGTAAGAAATGATAGAAGTGATGTGTATTTCTATACACTCACCGCGGGTGATTTCACTGCCACGCGCAAAATGTTGATACTGAAATAAGCATAATAGCAGATTTGAGTTGAACAGAACTTTGTCCCTGCATATTCTTGTTGACATTCTCATCCAATAAATCGTGGTTACAAACCCATCCAACAAATGATAGGTGGCAACTTCGTATCTATAGTAAAGCATCTGCCAATTCGGTAAAATCATTCACTGTCACATCGGGTTGAAAATGCGTATCCTCATAAGGTAGATTATATCTATTGATATATGCACCACGATATCCACAAGAACGCGCCCCCATGACATCAAACGAATTTGCTGATACCATCAAGCAATCGTCCACTTCAAGACCTAATCTACCTGCCGCACAACGATAGACTGCAGGATGTGGTTTGAAAGCTCCCACGGATGTGACTGAGATTACATTGTCAAAATCCCATACAACCCTTTGCATTACAAGATAATCTAAAAAATCCGGATCTCCGTTAGATAATACAACTAACTTGTATTGAGATTTTAATCGTTCAAGTGCTGGTAACACCTCCGGGAATGGTGATAGATGCTGCCACCCATGCATAAACTCATCAACAGTATCATCTGTAGTTTCAATACCGTATCGTCTAAGTGTCCAATGAAGTGCGCGACGCACCGTCTCAAGATACCCACTATGTCCAAGCATCAATAATGAATCCTGATATTGTTCAATCCGTTGTCTATAACGCCACTGTTCCCAAAAGACATCAGCAGTTATATTCTTAATATCACGAACATCTAATGATTCATGGATGAAGGGTATTAGACATCTGCCTAAATCTAATATTGTACCAAATAGGTCAAAGGTTAGTACTTTTGTGTTTGTTATATTCGTCATAATACTTCCATAAATATGTATCACCACTTGTTGGAGGGGTGTATAGACACGATTTGTAAAACCTAAACTGTAAATCGGGGTTGGAAACCCCTCCAACAAATGATAAATCGTGGTTAGAAACCCCTCTAACAAATGGTAAGTTTCTTAAATTGACTCACTGTTATCATAATTCCACCGTTCTACCGGTAGCCATTGCCTCAAATGCTGCGTCAATCACACGCATCTGATTAATGCAACTTTCTGGTGAAATGCGGTGCGGTTGTCCGGTTTTCAAACACTCACACATGTGTTCAAGCTGCAATGCAAACTGATTAACAGGATCAATATCTATCACTTGATGGCCTTCTCTGTTCTGTAGAACAATTTTGACAGGAGAACCTCCATTATTCCATGCAGCATCAATGCGAAGCATACCACCCAATCCCGTCATTTCAGCATACTGACCACCAGCACAATTAAAACCGGTAGAAATCTGTGCAGTTTTTTCATCAGGGAATACTAAGAGTAGATAGGAGGCATCATCAACTTCCATTCCTGCTTGAGATGCACCTGATACCCGAATCGGTTCTGCCCCGAACATAAACCGGGCATGGTGGATATTGTAGCAAGCCAAATCATATATACTACCACCACCTTTCGCTTTATTAAACCGCCAATTTGCTTCAGGTTTACGTGCTTCAGCACTGCCTCCACCACCACCGGTACAAAAGGTGCTGCGGAGCGTCATAAATTCACCAATAGCACCTGAATCTATTAACTCCTTCGCCTTTATGTGCATGGGATGATGTCGAAACTTAAACGCTTCTGCAACGAGGATCCCGTTGTCTTGTGCTGCACCAACGAATGCTTCTGCTTCTGCGGCTGTGGATGTGAACGGTTTCTCACACAGAATTGCTTTCACTTGACGTGACTTTGAAATTTGAATTCCAACTTCAGCATGAAATGCACCCCAAGTGCATATTACAGCAATATCCAAATCCTCTTTTTCCAACATCTCATCCAAATCGGTATAACGATTTTCTTCAGGGACATCAAACTGCTCACCGAAACCTTTAATTGCACCTTCAGAAACATCACAGATGGCAGCCAATTCAGCACTCGGTGCATGTTGACATGCACCTCCATGGGCACGGGCAATTCCACCTGTTCCAACAAGTCCAACTTGGTATTTTCCATCTTTTGGCATAAGTGTACCTCACTTTTTTAATATATGGTAGATTTTGAACCAATTATACATTTTGGATATGTAAGCAGGAATTCCGATTCCCGATTATAGCTTGGTTAAGTCCCGATTCGGAGCTCGCTCCTACATTGGATGATAGTGAATAACCATTTTCAACGATTGCTTCTTGTAAAAAATCAAAAGGTAATTTACAAGGTTGGTCCACCCGTTTCCAACGTTCAACTGCCTCTGGACGTACAATTATCCGTCCTAACGGCAAACCTAAAAACTCTTCTAGTTTTTTGAGTGTTAACTCTTGTTTCAACACAAAATCCTCAAAACGGATTTGAATTATATGTTTCGGTCTTGGTGTAGCTTCATCAACTGGTATTGATAGTACCATGATATTGCGCGCCTTTCTGAAGACATCGTCGGTATGTTCATACTCAATACCAAAGTCTCGTAAATTATCTGTCTTATGGCTTCCCAATATACAATCTCTCGGATCCCGAATCCAGTGTATATATTTTATATCAGGAAACATCCGTAATATCCAAGGATATACTAATGTTGTCTCTGGAATCTTCCACCCTTTGTATGCTGATTTGTCTCTGAACACATCCTCAAGATATGTGTTGATAAGTTGTTCAAACTCGGGGTCAATAGGCATTGTGAAAAGTGGATCGAAATTCCAAGATAACCCACCTTTCCATTTGACATATTTTGCCATTACTCAACAAGCATCATACATTGCATGGGGCGGTATTTTATCACCTGAGGGATTTAGTTGACTTCCCATATAAACTCCGCTTGCATACAATGTATGTGAAATGGCATGCATGCCAGAATGACCACGTCCAATCACTGTGATAACGGTTTCCATAGATTTTTATTCAAACCAATAAACTAAGAAATAACTTGCTTATTCATTCATTTAATGATATTAATTATCATTACTGCTTTGATCTAAACTATCCTCCCAATTAATCATTTTACTAAGAGACAGGAAACTGTTAGGTGATTTTTCTAATTTTAACAGAATTTTGATACAAAGAAAAGGATTTTTTTGAAAGTTGACTTTTCTCGTAGAAAGGAACTATGGTGAAGTATAAAAATATATCTACACTTTCTATCTACGGTAGGCGAGGTTTCCTAACCTCGCCTAAGGAATGTGTCCAATTACTTCAATAATTTACCATAAATATGCAGAAGTTATTGGCAATATTGTTTTTTATAGTAAACTTTAGATTTTATGATACATGTTTATAACTTCGTGTTTTTTTCGCGTGATACCGAGTTTTCGGAGTCCATAACCGATACAAAACTCTGAAACACCGAAGTGTGCAGCACGCTCTTTTTGTGTCAAGTCTGGGAAATCAGCGCATCACATTGTCTTGAAATAAAAAACAAAATGAGATAAACTAATCATACATCTAAAGAACATCATACTTGAGGAGAATATGCAAGAACACAACACACTAGTGCCAGAGATTGAAAGTAATGAATCCTTGCCACCTCTACAACCGTTGAATCTCACCGACATCCTTGACGGGATGTTTTCAATATATCGCAACAACTTTCAACTCTTTTTTAAGATTTCTTTAGTCTATTTTGTAATCGGTTATGTGATTGATAAAATCGGTATATATCTTGTATTAAGGAATACGGTAGACGACAATCTGGTAAGTCTATTCTTTACACTCATTACATCGACGTTATTGGTGCTGTTATTGTCGCTGTTTGTCGTAGGTGCAATATTATACGCAAGTTCACAAGTGTTTTTGGGTAAGGATATAACTGTTGAAGCAGCCTTACAGCAATCATTGCGTCGTTATACTCCGTTAATTGGTGGTTCTCTCCTATATGTGTTGGTTATTACACTCTTATTTATAACATGCATTGGAATACCATTTGCAATCTATTTGTTTGTAAGGTGGGGGTTATATGCTTTACCCATTATGGTAGAGGAGAAACCAGTAGGTGCGTCATTTCGTCGTAGTTCAGAATTAGTAAAAGGAAATTGGTGGCGAGTATGTGGAATTATGTTTGCTATTATACTCATCTACTATATGATCTCAACTATTCTTTCTACTACATTTTCCATTATATTCATGCTTATTCCTGGTACAGGTCAATTGCCGACTAATACTACTCCTATTCAAACTATTCTATTCATTTTTGCACCAACCCCTGAAGATATTGGTTGGTTAACATATTTTATACGTACCTTTTTTGCATTGGCTATCACTTCACTACTGCTGCCGATTGCATCAATTGGTTCTACGCTCCTTTATTTTGATATGCGAATAAGAAAAGAAGCTTTGGATCTGGAACTGCAAGTTACAGATAATATTGACCAAAGTCCAACTGAACATAACGAAGAATCATGACATTGAAAACAAATAGTAGTCTCATTATACTCTTCTGTCTGACCGTTCTGTTAGCTACTGCATCAGATGAGCAGCAGTTTCGTGATGAGTTAGAGAGGAAGAATACGGAAGCGTCAATATCTTATGAGAAATTTCAGACCGAATTAGATAAACTGCTTAACCCAAAACCAATTCAGAAATTTAAGATAAAGTATGTACTGTTCCCATTAGGAATAATAGCAATTGGAATAGTTTTAATCTTTTTTATCAAACAGATTCGGATGAACTTGATTCGCGATGTAGGTGATATGGAGACTGAGATTATTGAAGATGATGTGAGAACTGAGAAAGCTGCACTTGCTCATGCAGAGACCGCAGAAGCATCAAATGACTTCCGAGGAGCACTCCGTTATCTCTATCTTTCCGCAGTTTTACATCTACAGGAACGTGGTATCTTACCGTATGATAAAAGTATGACTAATCGAGAGTATCTACACCAATCACAAGTTGACATCAACCTTCAAAAAACACTTGGTCCTGCAGTGACTGTCTTTGATGAGGTTTGGTATGGACATAAACCTTGTGATGCTGAAACCGTTGCAAACTATCGTGATCTATTGCAAAAGGTGTATGTTAAAGGGTGACAATCAGTGAAAATTCACCGCGTTCCAATTTATCTCTTTTTTTTAATTATACTCTCATGTTCCCACTTTTCTTGTGATTCACTAATTCAAACAAGTGTTCTCTCAAAAATATTGCGAAAATCAAAGTTTAGAGTAACCGAAATAACTGCACAATATCCTTCACGTCTCAAGAATTACGATGTCCTATTCTTACAGGAACTTGTTAAAATACCGACTGAAAAAGAAATTCAGAATATACAAGATTTTGTCAAGAATGGTGGTACTTTGATTGTAAGTGGTGGAAACCATAAAACTATGGTAGGTCTTGTCACAGCCTATGGATTGAAACTACGAAATTTACCGAATAGAATGGAATACGCAAACAGATATCAAGAAGAACCGTTTTTTCCGTTAAACGAAGTTAACAGAATAAGACCGCGTACATATTTTGCTATTGAATCTGATAAGCGAGAAATGGTGGTCCTATACGGTTCCAATTATCAAGCAGTTGTAGCAACATTGCAAGATGGTGAAGGTCGTGTATATTTTACTACTTCGGCACATCTATTTAATGAGAATGGATTGAAACATAGTGGGAATGCTGCCCTGTTTTACAATCTTGTGTCAACATTCCCTCGTAAAGCACACATAGGCCTGGCAGAAGGTAACTACTACGCACAAGACACTGCACCTACAAGTGCATTTGTAAACTTTGTTTTCAAAACACCATGGGGTTTAGCATCAGTATATATCTGCCTGATTCTATTCGTTTTCATGTCATTGAGAGGAAGAAGGTTCGGACGCCCCTTAAATGTAAGAGAGAACAATAGAAGATTGAGCACCGAATATGTCTACGCGATGACAGCCTTATATCAAAAAGGCAACACACGTATGGATATACTGAAACATATTAAAGACAAATTCAAAGCAGACTTAGGAAATCGGTGGCGAGTGAATCCCAATCTAAGAACATCAGAGTTTTTAGATGAATTGATTCAACGGGGCGTTGATGATGAACAAGGAGAACTTGCCAACCTAATCAGTGACTTAGAAGCATCAGGAAATATCTCAGAATCACAACTCTTGGATTTTGCAAAAAGAGTTGATACATACTGTACAAACACTAACATTTGAAGAACAATTGACAGGTAATCAGACAACTATGGAAAATACAGTACAAACAGTTTTTGAAAGAATTAAACAGGAAGCACAGAAAATTATTGTCGGACAAGAAGAAATCTTTGAACTCGTAGTCGTCAGTCTATTTGCAGGAGGACATGTTTTATTAGAAGGTGTACCGGGAACGGCAAAAACGTTAATCGCAAAGACTTTGTCAATGATAGTCTCTGGCCAATTCAGTCGTGTTCAGTTCACGCCTGATCTGATGCCATCTGACATTATCGGAACAAGTGTTTACGATTTGACGACAAATCAGTTTAATCTAAAACACGGTCCCGTGTTCACCAATGTCCTACTTACAGATGAAATAAACCGTTCTCCAGCAAAAACACAATCTGCACTCTTGGAATGTATGGAAGAACGTCAAGTCAGCATTGATGGGGTACGGCATGAACTGCCAATTCCATTCATTGTTTTAGCAACACAAAATCCCATTGAATATGAGGGAACATATCCACTACCAGAAGCACAGTTGGATAGATTTATGTTTAAACTCAAAGTAGACTATCCTGGTCCTGAATTAGAAACACAAATTTTGAGGAATTACCATCAAGGATTTAATGCTATTCGCTTGGATGAGGTAGGTATAGAAAGTGTTATTAACAGTGAGGAACTTACGGAATGTCAAAAGTCAATTCAAGCAGTCACCGTAGAGGAGACTATATTTAACTATATCGTTGGTCTGGCAGAAGCCTCGCGTAGATCAAATGAACTAATGTTAGGAGGAAGTCCTCGCGCCTCAATAGCACTTTTATTGGCAAGTAAAACTTATGCAGCAATCCAAGGACGAGACTATATTATACCTGATGATGTAAAATACCTAGCTCCACCTGTTTACCGTCATCGCATCCTGTTGAAACCAGAGGCTGAAATTGAAGGTTTAACGTCAGACGATGTGATCGATAGACTACTTGCCGAAGTAGAAATCCCACGATAGATAATATGCATATTAGCAAACGATTCCTACTCTATTTACTCCCTGCAGCTATTCCTATTCTGCTTTATACTGTCTCACCAGATCTATTGTATGTTAGTGGAGCATATCTGCTCTTGTTGTTCACCGTTGCAATCATAGATTATCTCACAAACCCCCTCTTTACTAATATTCAAGTTAATAGATTGATGAATACAAAATTCTCATTAGGTGTGGAGAATGTAGTTACATTACAAATCCTCAACCGATCGCGACATGGCTTGAAGATAAGGCTTAAAGACGATTTTCCTACTGAATTTCTGTATGACACAGTAATTCATGACTTGGAAGTAAATGCTATGCAGGAGAATAGTGTAACTTACAATCTTACACCGATGCGGAGAGGAATATATCAATTTGGAGATATACATATTAGGTGTTTGGGTGTCATAGGTCTTGTCGTTCGTCAGCTCAAAGTATCTGCACAAACAAAAGTGAAAGTATATCCTAATCTCAATGCTATTAGACAGTACGAGTTATTGGTAAAACGTGGAATGCTTCACCGTATGGGATTAAAAAACTCACGACAATTTGGTGAAGGAACAGAGATGGAAAGATTACGTGAATACCTACCTGATGACGATTTTAGACGTATTGATTGGAATGCTACTGCAAGGCACAGAAAACCAATCGTCACAGAATTTGAAACCGAACGTAGTCAAGATATAGTAATTATGCTGGATACTGGTCGACTCATGGCATCTCCAATCCTATTGGATTCATTAGATACAACGGATACAGAAACGATTAGTCAAAAAGCGATGCTGAAATTAGATTACGCTATCAACACAACTCTAATGGCTGCTTATGTCTCGATATTGAAAGGAGACAAAATAGGTATGGTTGCATTTGCAGATACAGTCCACCAATACTTAGCTCCAAAGCAAGGTAAAAAGCAGTTCCTTACAATGTTAGAGACTATTTATGCGTTGCCAGTACATCCCGTTGAACCTGACTTTGAAGCAGCATTCTCTTATCTCGCATCAAAACAACGCAAACGGGCACTTATTATACTCTTCACAGATATCCTTGACAACGATTCAGCAGAAGGCATAGCAACTTATGTCTCGCAATTTTCAAAACATCATCTTGTTATCTGTGTAACGTTGACAGATTCAGGGATTGTGGAATTAGCAGCACAAAAACCGTCAAATTCTAAGTCGGTTTATCAGAAAGCAATAGCAGAACGAATGCTGCAAGAGAAGCAGACGACATTAGAAATCTTACGCAGGCGCGGTGTTATTACAATAGATGTTCCCGCACATCAACTAACGATGGCTGTTGTCAATAAGTATTTAGAACTGAAGGCAAAATCAAAGATATGACACTATTTCGGATCGTAGTCGTGCAATTCATTGCGACTTTTCTGGGAGTTTCTATTTTATGAATTAGGAGATTTCATACCAAAAAGGTAGGTGAACAACAAAATCCCTGTCAATGCACCAAAGCCTATTTTTATAGTATTCGGTAGGTCAGAAGGAGAGACAAAACCCTCAATGATACCCGCAATAACAAGCAAGAACACACACCCGCCGAGTAACTTAATTGCAGTTTTTGCGGCATTCACTAAAGTCTGTTTTCTCGTCAAAGTTGTTGGCGCAATAAGAGAATATCCCAATTTCATACCTGCACCATCAGCAATGAATATCGTCGTCAGTTCTATGTATCCGTGCGGTGAAACAAAGGACCACAATGCCAACGCAGCCCCGTGAACATGACACAATCCAGCGATGGCACCGAAAAATAACCCGTTAAACACAAGGATATAAACACTGCCAACCATAAACATGATTCCCCCGGCGAAAGCCATGAAAGCCACGCGAATGTTGTTCGTCATGACATAGGAGGAGAGTAAATTTCTTGCTTCGGCAGATGTAGAATTCCATTTGTTTTGTCCTAATTCTTTGATATGACTCACGTAACCTTCGGGGACAAGGCTTTCAACGAATTCTGGGGTTCTCAACGCACTCACATAAGCACCCGCATAAGCAAGAGCAAACATCAGAAAAGCAGCACCGATAAAATAGAGATTTTCTCGGAACACTGTGGGAAAACCAAAACGGAGAAATTCAAGAAGTGAACCACGTTTTAAGGGTGAAGTCTGGTAGACAGTGGAATGTGCCCTTGATACTAATTCGTTCAGGTATATAACACATCGATCCTGTGGAAAATCGCGTCGTGCCACTGCTAAATCTGACGTTACACGACGATACAGATATCCAAGACGATTGAGTTCTTGGGCATTTGCATTACGAGACTTATTCAATAATTCCTCTAACTCATTCCAACTCTGTTGTTTTTTCTCAACAAATTCTACTGACATTTAAATTTTCCTGTTTATCAAGGTATTTGCAATAAATACAAATCACAACATGCATTGAATATCTTCTTATAAAATAACATTAGGATGTGCAATTGTCAAGTTAGTATAATTTTAAGGGTGTGTAAAGATTTTGTCACTAACTTCTCACCATGAATTGTAGGGGCGGGTCTCTGTGCCCGCCCGTTGCATTACAGAACAGTGAATGGCGGGCACAGAGACCCGGGGAACGCCAAAAGGCGTTCATACCATTGATTTCTTGATTTCTTGATTTGGCACTTTGTAAGTGCTCTGGACTTTGATCTCAAATTACCCTATTTATTTCCTAATCTTCATTAGGGACGATATGTCTGTACTAACCAGCCTTTATAACCATATCGTCCTTACAGGTCTAAAAAATGTGTGTTGAACAATGAAAAATATGTCCATTGCCAAAAAATAACTTGACATAAGTCCATTTATGTGTTAATATATATTTATTATTTATTTTAACATGAATGTTATGTATAATATAACAATTTTAAGAAATTTATAAGAGCAAAATAATGGAAACTATTATGAAGATAAAAGACGATATTCATGCAATTCATCACACATTCTATACAAAAATAACGGACAAATCTCAGCATCTCAAAAAAATCTTACAGTTTTGCGAAATTCAAATTTTAGTGTCATCAAAATATGTCCTATAAACCCATACAGAAACTGAGTCTATAGGCAATTTTCCCGTCTTACAGTTGTAAGAGATTTCTTACAGTTTCGTAACTTTTCAAGAAGAAGACAGACCATGAAATTGCAAGATAAACACAATGAATTTGTCATCAGATACTACACAAAAATGACTACTCTCATAGTCCTGGTTAGGTGGGGTTTCCTAACCGAACCTAACGGTACTGGAAGGACGCTAAATTGACGACTATGGTGACAAAAACTTTACACACCCTATTCCTAATTTAGATATGACTTGTACATCAAGATGTGGTATCATGTTAGAGAGGACAGTATTGGACAAAAAGGAGTAACTCTAAATGTCTCAACAAAAGCACAATGGTTGGGCAGAACGGTATATCAATGATGGTTATCTAATGGTTCCAGATGTAGTTTCAATGCAAGAATGCGATGCATTAAAATCGGAAATGTTGAAAATCTTCCGGGGTGATTATGAATGCACCGCAATTCCACCGATGCCAGAAAATGCAACTGAAACAGAGATTTTAGACAGAATAATGTGTGTCGGTGAGCCACATTCTTTCAGTCCTCTCATCAGAAAGTATGTTGAACATCCCAAAATCTGTGCTATTTTACATGAGATTGTCGGTGCACACATTCCCTTTTGGGATGGTGGTGTAAAGTGCATGCAGTCAATGATGTTAGGTAAAGTACCAGGACATACAGGTAACCCATGGCATCAGGACGAACACCCGATACCGACTCGCGACCGGTCACTCGTTGGTGCATGGATTGCATTGGACGATGCCACTGTTGAGAACGGGTGTATATGGGTTCTCCCCAATAGCCATCGTGCAGGTGTGATTTTTGATAGACACCCGCATAATAAACGCGATGAATTTGACAGTTGTCATGAAGCGGCTGGTTTTGACGATTCAGATGAAATACCAATTGAAATGACAGCCGGAAGCGTCCTCTTTTTCAACGGTTATCTGTTGCATCGTTCAAAGAAGAATAGAAGTAACACCTATCGGCGCGTACTGGTTAGTCATTACTGTTCAACTGCATCGTGGCTTGGATGGAAAGGACAGAGGAATTATCGTGGTGTTGTTGTCGTTTCGGGGGAAGACCCTTATGCCGACGAGGGATATATCACGCCAAATGCTTGGGCACGATGGGAATAATAGACGCTATGAATGACTATTTGTCAGTTGAGACACCAGAACAGATCAGCATAAATTATCAGAAAGCAGGCATCGGGTCGCGTTTCTATGCAGCACTGCTTGATACTTTGTTGCTTGGACTCATCGTCTTCATTGGTGTTTATGTTAATTACAACTTTCTAATAGAACTTGGCGGATTTCTTGGGAACTGGCTTGGTGCAATCGGGGGGATATTAATCTTTGCTATGTTTTGGGGATACTTTATGGTGTTTGAAATCACTACCAATGGACAATCTCCCGGTAAACTTGCTCTGGGGTTACGTGTTATTAAGGAAGGTGGATATCCTATTAGTTTTGGCGACTCAGCAATCAGAAACCTTGTGAGACTTGTTGATTTTCTGCCGTTCTGCTATGGGACAGGTCTGTTAGTCATGTTGATCAACGGAAATTGGCAACGACTGGGTGATTTGGCAGCAGGAACACTTGTTGTGAAAACTAATCGCAAAACAAAAGTTGAGCTCAATCAATCTATCTCACCTATCAACATTTCATCTGATGAACATTTATATTCAGATTGGATACAACCACTGCTGGTAACAGACACTGAATTTGATACAATAAAAGAATATCTTCGTCGTCGTCCTGAGTTATCTCCAATACGTCGTTTAGAACTTGCCAGGACTATTGGCAGACCGATTGCAGAAAAGATGGGTGGTGAAGGTGCTATAAACTATGATAAATTTTTAGCAGAGGTGTATAAATTAAAAACATCAAATACAACTAAAAATGTTCACATTAGTCCTGAAAAACACGAGGAATAGAAGAGGAATGGTCTGACAGAGCTGGTTTCTATCATAGCACGGACTGACTATTAAGTCACGTGTAAAGAGAGACCAGCAACCTCTACAGGGATTGCAAAATATCTCGCGGACCTGCCAATTTCTGTAGTCTGTCTCATAATCAACCTGCTTTATGATATAATATAAAGCACAATAGGAGACACGACTACTAAGTCATCTCCATATCCGTTAACATGTTAAATAAACCTGTCTGCTAAACACAACAGATAAGGGATAATTCATTTCCTATATATAGGAGGAATCTATAATGAAAAGTAGAATGTTTTGGGGGATCACAACCCTCATAATCCTACTGATCGGTGTGTCCGTAGTCTTGTTGATGCGGAATACAGACACCGAACCGATAACGGTCTACAAAGTCGACGGAGAACCTATTGCAGATAACGCAGAGAATAAACCGCCTCGTCCCGCAAAAGAAGGTTATAAATGGGAATGGCATGGTGACCACTGGCACGAAATACAAGTCGCACAGACAGCGGACGATGCCCCTGTTCAACAAGTACCAGTAGTTGACCCTGCACCAGTATTGCAATACAAGGGCCCCTTAACATTCCACGAGGAATTGTTAAAAACAAATCCAGTGGAAGCTCTACGTAAGCAGACAGAAGAACGCGGGCACTGGAGTGCCGAATGGATACCACCCTTCCCCCCCGATGACACAGAAGCACAAGAATTCGCAAGGGTGCAATATCTGCGGAAATACTATATTCAGAACTACGGAGAGAAATTAGAAACCCCTGAATATGAAAAGGAAGCAAAGGCATTCGATGAGGCTCGCGCTATATACGATCGTATGTATCCTATTATTATGTCATATCCGTATGGTGCGCGACAGATGGATTTAATGAAACTCACATGGCCCTCGTTGAGTGATACGGTTAGTGTTAGTGACAGCCACGGCAACATAGGCGGCCATCCATCAGAATACTTTGGGGATGCTAAAACGAGAGACCTATTGAAAAGTTTAGGTATGTGGGATTATTAATAAGGAGGACACTTTCATGTTTATGAGAAAGTTAACGTTATGTGTGATGATGTTTTGTATGGTGTCGTTTTTCGTAGGGCTGCCTTTTGCAGCGGCGCACAACGGCACAAAAGCGGAGGAAAATGCACTTGATGAAGCGGAGGAAGACCGCGATAACGCACTAAAACAAAAGGCTAAATGGAAGAAAAACTATGACCAGGCAATGTCGGTTATAGATGACCTCTTAAGTGAGTGGGGTGACAACGAAGCTTCCATCAAAGACAACGCTTGGAGCTTAGCAAATACGGCGGCAGCGACACTCATCGCAGAACTGATTCGGGCTACAAATAACGATGAGAATAAGACCGATACACAGAATGTTATAGAGTCACTGCCTACCATTTTGGGTGTAGTCAATGCGGTGAAAGCTGGTACGGCTTTGAGTTCGGATACAGCGAAACGTGATGAGTATCTGTCGGCACTCAGTCTTGCTGTCGGTGCCCTGAACGAAATAATAGCTGAGAACAAAAAAGCCTTTGCAGCCTACGAGTCTAAGTATAATATCTATGTGGAGAAGATGCAAAATCATGATGGTGGCTTGGCGCGTGTAGTGAATCATAGCACGTCAGGCAATTACAACAATGTCCAAGCGACACCTCTTGCTACTATCCAAACAACCGTAAAAGACAAGAATGCATATAACGTCGTCGACACCTCAAACATGCTTAAGTTCTGGTATCACGTTGGTGATCTGAAGCGCACCTCTCATCCGTCTTCAAAGTCGTTTAGTCTTTTTGAAGATTTTGAGAGCTTCTGGGAGTTGGATGATCTGCCGAATAAGTATAAATGCGGTGGTGATTGTGGTTTAATGTTCCAAACACCTGCAGAGCATCTGTTAATCTGTCCAGCGTCTCCGGCCCCGCCTGCTGGCTGCAACAAAGGTTTTTATTCGTGTAGTGATGATGATCAGAATAGGCATAAACCCCGTACCTGTAAGAAAAATAAGAAGAATGGTGATCTGTGTAACGAGCCGTATAGAAACTGCACTAATCCTAAATTTGCTCATAAGGGGTGGTGGTTGAACACCAAGCACAGCAGTAAAGGAGGATTGATCATAAGTCCTTTGGGTTTATATTTTAATGCGGTCCCGGGTAATAGTCATACATCGGATTTAATTGCGTCATCTGCGTATAGTTCGGTGGATTGGTATGTCTCTTCCCCGAGCGATTCGGGGCGTGGCACGTTGATTGAGACGGACTATGGGGATGGGAGCAGTACGACAGCGAGTATGAACTACACTTTTCCGAGTGGCGTGACGGGTGATTATGTGATAACGGCTGTTGTGACAGATTCGTCTGGCACGGATGAGGCCTCGTACACGGTATCGGTGAGTAGTAGTAGTGGGGGCACACCACCTACGTCCGCTCCGACCCCTGCTCCTACAACCTACCATGTGTGTGGTGTTCATGAGGATTGGCAATCAGGTGATCATTCATTACAAGCGAGTTGTTCAGAGACGGATAGTCATGGACAATACTGTACGGTGACGAATTTCTATGCGTGTCAGTCACATACGCATGTGTATCCTCCTCCGCCAACAGTGGTAGCCCCTGTTTGGAGTGATATACCGGATCCTTACAACCTTACCGTCGGTGATAGTTTTTATTTAGATTTGAGCAGTTATGTCACTGGCAGTCCGACTTTATCAAGGAATGGCGGTGTGATCCCCGCTGGATTAAGATATCGCAATGGTGTGATTAGTGGGACGGTCAGAAGGGTGGAGAGCAGATATTTCAGATTTACGGCTACAAACTCCACGGGATCGGCAAACAGTGAGTGGATAAAGATCACGGTCACGGCTGCACAATAATCAACTCTACTAACCCTTTACAGGTAGGTATCCATTTTTTGGGTATCTGCCTTACCAATGGACAATCTCCCGGTAAACTTGCTCTGGGTTTACGTGTTATTAAGGAAGGTGGATATCCTATTAGTTTTGGCGACTCAGCAATCAGAAACCTTGTGAGACTTGTTGATTTTCTGCCGTTCTGCTATGGGACAGGTCTGTTAGTCATGTTGATCAACGGAAATTGGCAACGACTGGGTGATTTGGCAGCAGGAACACTTGTTGTGAAAACTAATCGCAAAACAAAAGTTGAGCTAAATCAATCTATCTCACCTATCAACATTTCATCTGATGAACATTTATATTCAGATTGGATACAACCCCTGTTGGTAACAGACTCTGAATTTGATACGATAAAAGAATACCTTCGTCGTCCTGAGTTATCTCCAATACGCCGTTTAGAACTTGCCAGGACTATTGGCAGACCGATTGCAGAAAAGATGGAGGGTGAAGGTGCTACAAACTATGATAAATTTTTGGTGGAATTGTATACTTTGAAGACATCTGATATAACAGACACTAATCCTTCGTCCGACCAATAATTTGCAAAGCATCCTGTATTTCCGATTTGACCGCCGGATCAACTTCACAGGTTAACTGATTTTCCAGAGCCAGTTTTGCTTTTTTTCCACCGATTTGTCCTAATGCCCACGCAGCATGTCCACGAATCAACGGTTCATCGTCATGCAATGCCTCTTTGAGTGCAGGTACTCCAGTTTGAGAACCCCAATTGCCAATTGCGATGAGAACATTTCGTAAAAATCCTCTACGTTTTGCTCGTTTGATTGGACTATCTTTGTACCTACTACTGAACTCAGTTTGCGTCATGTTCACAAGGGACAGCAATTCAGGGGCAAGATTGCCATCACGTGGATGAAATGCTTGTTCTGTTGTTGGGTTTGCCTTGCTATTCCATGGACACACCTCTTGACAGATGTCACATCCAAAAATCAAGTTACCCATTTGTGGACGAAGTTCCACTGGAATACTATCTCTCAATTCAATAGTCAAATAGGAGATACATAGTCTTGAATCCAGCCAATTCGGTTCAACTATTGCATCTGTAGGACACGCTTCAATACATAACGTACAAGTGCCGCAACTTCCCCGAAGTGGTTCGTTTGTATCATATTCTAATTCAAGGTTGACAAGAACTTCAGCCAGGAAATACCATGATCCTGAACGCCAGTTTATCAAGTTTGTGTTCTTACCTATCCATCCGAGTTTAGCTTTTTGTGCAAATTCCCGTTCCAGAACGGGACCAGAATCAACAAAGACACGACTCTTGACTTCAGTTTCAGCAGTGTTTCTAATATATTCAGCAAGTTCAAGAAGCCGCTCTCGAATTATATCGTGGTAGTCATCTCCCCATGCATATCGTGATATTTGCCCTCGTGATGGATCGTTTACAAGATTGTTAGGTGGGTCCTTTGTGTAATAGTTCATCGCAAGACTGATGACAGATTTGGCTTCTTGGAGAAGTTGTCGGGTATCTTCCTTGAGCGGCAAGTGCCTTTTAAGGTAACCCATTTCACCTGCATATCCGTTATCTATCCATTTCCGGTAGCGTTGGATAGTCTGGCTCTGTTCTGCAGGAGTAATACCGACAAGTTCAAAACCGAGTTCTTGTGCCCGGTGTTGAATTCTTTCGGTTAGTGTATTTGCCATTGTTCTCTATTTGAGATATGGAATTATTCAGTAGCAAAACTATGGTAAATTATTGAAGTCCTTGGACACATTCCTTAGGCGAGGTTAGGAAACCTCGCCTACCGTAGATAGAAAGTGTAGATATATTTTTATACTTCACCATATATTTGAGCGATGTCTTGACTTTATTTCGCACCGCGTGGATAGGAACCAAGTATCTTTACGTCTCTACATAAGTCATCAAGATTGGCAAACACGGAATGGACGTTGTCATCGTCAAGATGTCCTTCGATATCAGCAAAAAAGATGTATTCCCAAGGGCTACTACGTGATGGAAGTGATTCTATATAACAAAGACTAAGGTCATGCTTCATTAACACACCTAAAATTTCATACAACGCTCCGACTCGGTCTCTGATTGCAAAAAAGATAGACGTGCAGTCGTTCCCTGTGCTACCTATTAGTTGATTGCCGATGACAAGAAACCGAGTGGCATTATCCGGTTCATCCATGATGGAATCAACAATTACGGGTACATCGTATATCTCGCTAGCTAACTTACTTGCTATAGCCGCAGTGCTTGGTTCTTCTGCTGCCCGCATAGCAGCATCAGATGTACTTACCACTTCGACCTGTTCTATAGATTTCATGTTTTGATTGATCCATATTCTGCATTGAGCGAATGGTTGACTATGAGAGTAGATCCGTTTGATCTCATTAAGCGGTGACTTTGAGATGAGATGATGTCTGATGGGTTGGTATAATTCAGCACAAATTTTTAGAGAGGTATGTTGAAAACGTTCCAACACATCACGTACAGTCCCGAAAACAGAGTTCTGAATTGCAACGACACCAAAATCAGCGCGCTCAGTTTCCACTTCTGTAAAAATATCGGTTTGGGGTGTAATAGGAATCATTACCGAATGTCTACCAAAAAAGGAAAGGCTTGCCATGTGTCCGAAACTACCAGACGGACCAAGGAACGCAACGCGATTCGGATGTTGCACTGAACGTGAAGCAAAAAAGATCTCTGACCAAATCTTTTCTATCGCTTCTACAGGATATATTCCATGATTTAACTCTCTTAGACGATTGAGTATTTCATTTTCACGATGTGGGACATGAACGACTCCACCTATATTGGCTTTGAAGGAACCTACCTTCTTTGATACCTCTGCGCGTTCTTGAAGTAATCGTAAAAGTTGTTCGTCTATATTGTTTATTTCTTCGCGTAATTCTTTCAAGTCCAAGTAACTATCTCCATTATGAGATGTAGTGCATTATATGGGGTAAATTACATTTATTGATGTATAGGGTATCCGGTAGGCGTATTACCCACCGGATAACGAGAAACTGCCGTGACTCAAAAATGACATTTAGCTGCTTAACTTATTCATTGCAGCAATCATTTCATCATCTGACGGATTGTTTTCTACCATCTCAACAAAATCTTCAGCTGAAATATTATGTTCCTCCAGGAACATTTTGTCCTGTGGTCACGGATATATATATTCTCCGATGATGCCTTGAAGTTTTGCGTTTGCTTTATCGGATATTCTTGCAAGCCAAGGAATTCCTCCGATTACCATATCTCTGTGACGTGGTTTCCAATCAAGTGACATCTGTTTCACCTCCTTCTTGAAATGTCGGTGTTCTCTAAACTATATGGGGTATAAGTTCATTTTAAGTTTGTGCGCGTAGTCTTTCAATCTCCGCTAAAGCATGAGCAAGCTTTTTCTCAGCAATTTCGGCACGTTCTTCAGCAGCATCTACGCGTTCTTGTGGTGGTTGCAACCATTCTGAACGGTTAGGATCATATAGCCGTAACATGCCTTTATATTCCCCTAACTCCAATCCTAAAGTTTCTGAAGGAAGACGATCATTCACTGCAGCAATTTCTTGATATTCACCGTCAATTAGCCTATATCCAACAAAACTCGGTATTATTTGTCCCAACGGATCGTATATATAATACTCTTTCACCGACAAGACAGATGCATAAAGTTCTTTCTTCTCTCCAATATCCTTTGATACAGTTTTTGGACTTGCTACTTCTAATACAAAATCAGGTGTATTTGCTTCTTCCCATATCAAGAATGTGCGTCTTAGTTTCTTTTCTACACCGAATGTAACGAAAACATCAGGGGACAGACATTTTTTAGGGTTACCTTCAACGTAATACATCAGTATGTTTCCCGATACGTAAACATCTTTATCGTATTTGTAATGGCCTTCAAGCATTAGAATGAAATCCATCATTAACTTCCGGTGCTGATCGGTTTCAGCCATAGGTTCTCCATCTGATTCCGGATAGACTATTGTCGGCGCAGCGTGTATTTTTTTCTGCATCGTGTTATCTCCCAGTATCGTTTATGAAATTTAGTATATCAAGAAACTACCATAAGTTGATTATTCTTGAGCACTCTTTTCAAGTTGTTCCAAGACCTGCTCTAAGAGTTGTTGATTGCGTCCATATTCTGCCCAATTGCCACTAAGTAATGCCTGCTGGGCACTGTTGAAATAACTGTTCGCCTGTTGAATCATGCCGCGCACTGATGTTGACACTTGTGGATCATCTGCTGTGTCTAATGTTACATCATCAGTAGAAGGTTCGTTTTGTGAACCGATTCTATTCAGGAACATCTCTCTGAGTGCATCATCAAGTGTTTCACCCCAAACGATTTGCGGATTGTCGTCTTCTATTTTCTTATAACCTACAACCACACGACGTAGTTCTGGTATTGCTGTATCCTCATCATCTGATTGAATATAGATCGGCTCAACATATAAGAGCGAGTTATTCATCGGCAAGATCAATAAGTTGCCGCGGAGAACTCGTGTGCCTTGAGTGTTCCATAGACTAATCTGCTGTGAAATCTCTGGTTGTTGACTAATAAAGATTTCAGCCTGCATCGGACCGGGAACCAATGCTTGTTTAGGAAATCTATAGACAAGCAGTTGCCCATATTGTGGTAAATCACATCTTGCACCGAGCCATGCAATGAGATTCGGTTTGTTTCGTGGTGTGTATGGGAGCATCAACATAAACTCCGACTTCTCTTCACCAGGGAGTTTGAGAATGACATAGTATGGCTCAACAGGTTGGACATTACTTGGCAATTTTCTCTCAACTCTAACTTGAGGCGTAAGTGGACTGGTAGGCTGCTGCGTAGTTACCGGTTGGGTTTGTGCGTCCGTATTGTCATACATTTCCGTGCCAATTTCCCATTGGTCTTCGCCTGCATAGAATGTAATTGGGTCTTTCATGTGGTAATCTTGATAGACGCGGGATTGGATGAGGAACATCGTTGTGGGATAACGTATATGGGATTGTAAGTCTGCAGGCATATCGTCAAACGACTTGAAAAGGTTAGGGAATATTTTGCGATAACATTCAACGATCGGATCTTGTAACTGATCAATCAAGTAAAAATCAACCGAACCGTGGTATGCATCAACAACAACCTTAACAGAATTTCGTATATAGTTTCCCCAAGGTTTCCCATCACGTTGCGTAACAGAGCCTGCTTGTCTTCTACGTTGAATGAATTCTTGCATTGAGACCGAATACGGATAGCGATGCGTGATTGTATAAGCATCAATCATCCAGACAAGTCTACCCTCATGTATGACTGCATACGGATCACCATCATAACGTAAGAATGGCGCGATCTTGTGTATACGCTTTTTGATGTTACGTTCATAAAGCACTTTACTTGAAGAGTCAATTTCACCAGGGAGTACAAATTTGATTTCGTTATTGAACTTTAACATATAGACAAATTTACGCCAGAATGATGAGAGTTCAATGCCACCAGTGCCTTGATAAGCGTAATCTGCGTATTGTTGACCTACTTGCGGATAGTCAAACTCAAGTAGAGTGTCTGTCCGTTGTGGATGCACTATGACATATCTATCGGTCCGTTCTCCGTAGTAAATACGAGGACCTGGTTCTGCGTTGAACCTGTGCGGCCATTCATCTTCATATTCAATCGGCGGTAAACCCTTGATATACATGTTAGGACTTCCATCGTCAATTTCATTCACAGGACTGACGACAGCCCCATACCCGTGTGTATATGTATAGGTCTGTTTATACCAATCATTTCTAACAGCATCGGGCAGTTCATTAATGTTGATTTCACGAGCAGAGAGCATCACTTGCTGTATGTTGTCGTTTATTGAATATCTGTCAATATCAACATCAAAAAAATCGTATTGCGAACGTAATTCTTGCAGTTGTCTGAAGGTTCTGCGTAATGGACGCCAATCCCACAGACGAATGCTGTTAAGAACAGGTTCGTTTTCAGGACTCGTTATGTCAGCGTAAGAAAGTGTTTCTGTAATGGGATATTCTTGCTCAGTAACAGTATTATTCTCTAAACCGTAAGCATTCAGTGTTGCTTTAATGTTATAGTTGATATATTTTTCTTCTAATACCTGCTTATTGGGTTCAACACGCCATACCTGAATAAGTTTAGGATACAATTGACCAAGGAATCCAGCGGCAATGAATATTATGAGTGCAGTGAATGCATATCTATTACGCTTCATGAAGATATTTACAACAAATATTGCAGCACAAATACCTGTGATAACCAACATTATCCACAAGATCGGTAGTCGTGCGTTGATTGCAGCATATCCACCACCACCCCGCACTACATTATTTGATGTATATAAAAGGTCGAACATTACAAAACGGTAGTTCAATGCCCGGAAGATGAGTGTCAATGCAACTAAGATGAATAGGTGTGTTTTCACTCTTGCGGGTGGTTGAAACTTAAATTGATTTGTGTCGCCAGTGATTAATCCATGGAAAAAGTAGATTATAACTGCAAATACAGTTACCAATAGGAAAGTACCGAACAATGTACCGATGATATATCTTTCCATCGGCATTTTGAAGACATAATACGCAACATTCTTATCAAATATTGGATCTCGTGCAAGCGATTTGAAATAGGCTTTCTGTCCGTTTTCAATTTGGACTTCAGTATCTAAACGTAGACCTGATGGTGTAGTAAAGTAAGCCTGTTGATCCCTTTGAATTTGTACCTGTGTATCCAATCGCATTGTGTTATCTTGGATATCAACGATCCTAGCGTGCTGAACCTGTTCATCAACAACCACTTTAACCGTATCTCCTACTTGAATTTGCTTCTGTTCTATATCGGCGCGTGTAATTGGAATCTCGTTCGAATTAAGTGAATCTAAGTTATTTAGATTTATAGGTGTTCTGGTAGCATTAAGAAGAGCAACGACTTTTGCAGTTTGAGTGTCCTCACCAATATGTACAGTTAACGCGTCATCAACCTGAATTCTTTTAGCCTGAAGTTCTAAATCAGAAACAGGAATTGCAGTAGAATTGTGATTGTTTTCTGTTATGATTGGTGTAGCGGATTGAAAATTCAGATTCTCGGCGTGTCTATATCTTAAAAATATTTCCCATTGATCTGTTGCAGAATATCCCATTAATATACTGAACAGAATAGCAAGAACAGTGAGTCCACCGTAAATCATCTTACGAGTGCTTTTATCACCGCCAGTAAATTCTGTTCCACCAAGGAATGCGGGACTGAGATGGGCTGGGGTCAACCGATAAATGATATATAGATTTACCAAAAGGATAATAAGGTAGGCAATTCCAACGATCACACCGACGAAGATTTTTGTGGTGAGTATTTTCATGTAAATGCTTGGATATTGCACCATATCAAACCATAGCAAATCAGGGAATATTTTCACCCAAGCAGTAATTACACCACCGATTACCGCTAAAATTCCTATAGAGATTACATAACGTTTTAGTCGTTGTTCCATAGTTTCTCCTAAGCTGTAAATGATAAATTATTTCTTCTCTTAATTTTTAATATGTTAGAACACATGGTCGGCTTACGGTCTAAAATGCTTGACCTAAACCGAAATGATATTTGAATCCTGGTGTTATGCTACGCAAATCTGTGTGTCGTGCAGCAGCAAAATCTAACGAGAATATACCGAGTCGAAGTCTTAATCCAATGCCGACAGAACCCTTTAGGTCTTCAAGTTGAATTCGTAGTCCATCACGATGAAACAGCTGATAAGGATTATCATGTCCATATTCGTAGTCTATCCAAGTGCCACCAATATCAGCAAAGAGGATTCCACCTATACCTCCGATTGACCATCGCACTGGCCAACCGAAATATAACACATCAATGAATGGAATGCGAAACTCTACGTTGAATAGACCAAGACGAGAACCAGACATGTCTTCGTAATTATAACCGCGTAGGGTATCAATGCCACCCAAATAGAAGAGTGATTTGTCAGGACCGAAGCTGCCACCAAGTAATAACCTTGTAGCAATTGTTGTACGTCTACCTATTCCGAAATAGTTCCTGAAGTCAAATATAGCATTGGTAAGAGATAACTGACTTCCAAGTGTAGGAAACGAGCGTTCAATTTGAAAACGATAGCGTGTGCCACTATATGGAGCATACTCACGCCACATCGTGTTGTCACTTACAAACGCAATAGAACCGAGAGATAGGAAGCCACGGTCATAATAATCAAAGGGATCACGTGTTTGATAATTGTAAGAAAATGGTGTTGAATATAAAGAAAAATGTAAGTCTAATCTGTGATACCGGTCAAACGGATAACTCAGAAAACCACCGGCACCGGTAATCCGTTGTAGAATACCCCGTTGATTGCGTATGGAACCGAGTAGGTGGTATTGATGATAGTTGTACACGACCGCACCAATATCTGCCCTATGTGTCAAGAACCCATACTGTCCGATAAAATCTGGAACAAGATAACCGCTGGACTGATTAATTACGCTGACTTCAACCCGATGATTTCCCAGCATATCACTTGCACTCAACTGAATTTGACTACGGAGCAAACCATCAGCCCCATAACTAAATTCTGGGAAAATTGCATCAAGTCGGAAGGAAGACCTTGTGCTATACTTGCGTTTAGCAATCCTATAGTTTGGTTCAGGAATGTCTGATTCCAATATGATAGGAG
Source organism: Candidatus Poribacteria bacterium (assembly GCA_958295945.1). Classification (GTDB taxonomy): domain Bacteria; phylum Poribacteria; class WGA-4E; order WGA-4E; family WGA-3G; genus MSPOR6. Next base: position 5,012,797 of record OY282386.1, on the reverse strand, counting down.
CTGTCTGTGTTTCATAGGGTGGAATCTCGACTTCTTCATCAAGTATATTCTCAGATTCCATTACACAGATATCATACTTCCCGTTGTCATAAGCACTAAACAGCAACCTTTTTTGGTCAGGAGAAAAGGTTGGATTGAAACAACCCGTAATCAGATTAGTAAGGCGAGTCATCTGCATATTCGTGATATTGAGTTTGTATGCATCAAACACCCCTTTACGATCAGCAGAAAATAACACAGACTCCCCGTCAAACATCCAAATAGGACTGATGGCATTTGTGGAGTTGTCGGTAATAATCTCTTCTGTCTGTTGATCAATGTCAATTATAACAAGTCTATTCTTGCCGTTGCGTTCAGATGCATATATGATTTTATTCTCTGTAGAATGCCATGAAGGATGTGTATCGTTATATGGGTCAATTGTTAATCTGCTAATAGTTTCAGAATCTAATTCTAAAATGTAGAGGTCTGTTTGTCCTTCCTTTAATGCTGAGAAAACGATACGTTTACCATTGCTATCATAATTTGGAGAATTCACATTATCATAATCAAGCAGAATGTAATGTGTTAGTTTATGTGTCAGGATATTGACTTCAATGAGATAATTCGCATCACGGTGTTTACCGATGAAAGCAATGTGGTCACCATCAGGTGACCAAGCAAGACTCTGATCATATCCACTGGAATCAGTCCTGATTTCTTCATATTTGTTGCGGAAAAAGCGTTTTGTAATCCTATCCAGTTTCTCACCGGTTTTTGCAGACATCAGGACGATTTCAAGAAACCCATCATTCGCAGTGATATATGCAATAAGATCACCACTTGGCGACCAAACTGGTTTGATGTTATGAGAGAATCTTGAGTTTTCCGTAAGTTTTTTTGAAACAATGTTTGGTAAATCTTTGTCTTCAATCAGTGGCCAATAACGTTTCCGCAACATCTGACGGTATCCTAAGTCAAATTCCTTTAGACTGACACCAAGTACATCTTTGAAGACTTGATCTATATTCTTTGTTCGGCTTTGTCGGAGTCCACGCAAGATTTCAGCGATTTTTTCACGCCCATAGGTCTGAACAAGGTATCCCACTGCTAACTGCCCCATCTTATACCCGATATAAGGTGAGCTAAGACGATTGAAGTTCTGCAATTCTGTCAATGGTAATACATTATCGTTGAAACTTGCGTCTCTTAACACCATTTCACCGATTGCATCGTTATCCTCAGCAAAATAATCTGCCATACCTTCTATAAACCAGATAGGCGGAGCATAGAGAAACTCTCCACTATAAATACTTGCATGAGGTTTTTGATAGAGGATATCAAATTGAAAAATATGGACGAGTTCATGAACAATCACCTCACGAAACGCCTCAAGTGAACCTGTGAATGGGATAACAATGCGATGTTTGAAGAGTTCAGCGAATCCTCCGATACCTTCATGTAATTCTTGTAGGATGACATTAGTCTCTTGAAAATCCTTATGTGATTTGTATAGAATTAGAGGAGTTCTATTTTCTAATTCGTGTTCAAAGTCTTCGCTGTGTTTTTCATAAGCTTCTTCTGCAATAGCTGCCATCACTGGGACAAGCTTCGCTTCACTTGGATAGTAATGTATGTCAAAGTGTTCCGTTCGGTGAATGTGCCAATCAAAACGTTTTGTTGTAATCTTGTTTTTTCCAAAACCTTGCGCCATTACGGTTGATGATATGAGGGTGCAGAAACATAAGCAGAGAAATAGAAACCCTATTCTGTAATGATGAATGTCGTATCCTGATGTGTGTTTTTGTATTCTATTCATGAGTTTTCCCAATGAAAGTATTCTCATAGTGTGTTTAATTATTGTATAATATGATAGGGCAAATTTAGTTGATTAAACGCAATATCAGTATTAAAGTATTACCGAATCAAAAATCTATCTTCCTGTTCATAGTGGGGTGATATATCTTGCGTGAATTTAGCGAGCGCACGTTTGCTTAACTCTCGCATCGTAGCTTCCTTTGGTGCCATCTGCGAAAAGACTAAAGAACCGAGAGAATGAGCTTCAGCTGTTCTCTGTAGATAAGATTCGTCCCAGATGATTTTACCATTGTCAACATCAAGTATCATGACGCGTAGTGATAACAGATATGTCTTCTGCATATAATCCTGATAATCCATCACATATCGTTGTTGTTGGTATGAATATCTCTCACCATAATAACGTCTTGGACGGGTATCTGTGTGAAATAGATAACTTCCTACGATAATACCTTTCACTTCAAAATACTCTCCTAATTCACTCAATCGTTTAGTATCTTCCAACCATTTTTCTTCTTCTATTTCCTCTCCTGTCATTAATCGCTCTGTTTCCTGCTTATCTACGATCTTAAATTGCTTCTGTCGTGACAATTGACTTCTTAGGATTTGGGCAATTTCGTTGCCTGTTTCTACTGGTATATCTTCTATCTTTGATGAACTATTTTGGGCGACAAATGGAAGTACAGCAAAGTTTGAATATGTGTTGATGTCAATTTCTGATTGTACTTTTACCGGTATTGGAACGCGCGCAACTTTGTTTCCACAGGAACATAACATACAGGTGAATATGAAAATACCCCAAATAATGGCGTAGTGCTGCGTTACAGTCCAGAACTTATGAATATATAATTTGAGATTATGTGTTTTCTTGTTCATCATAGGACCAAAGGCTATTCTTTTACAGGATTATTGGTGGATGTAGGTTCTGTTTCTTTGCTTTCCGTTCCACTACGACGTATATGTAGTCTGCATCTACGGTAATTAATACGGTAATATTTGCTATCGGGATCCAGTTCAGTGGCTCGTTGATATGCAGCCTCTGCTTCTTCTATTTTCCCGATCGCCTCGTATCCTACTCCAAGGTTGTTATATGCTACTGCGTTATCAGGTTCAATGGTTATTACCTGTTTCCATCGGAATATTGCTTCATTCCAAAGGCCTGCCTGTGCAGTTTTTATAGCAAACTGATTATAATCATGAACTCTGGCAGCGTTATGGGAGCCACAACCAATAAAAGTTGCAAATATGAATAACAATTTTATGAGGATTATCTGATAAGTTAACCGCATTGTAGTCCATCCTTTACATTCAATTTTACCTTGTATGTGTTTCAGATGTCAAGGAAAAAGACGAATAGTGTGTAAAGTTCTTGTCACTTCATATCATTTATCATTGTAGATTTGGTCTCTGTGCTACGACATCTTTCTATGCATCAATATTGGTGGGACACGGAGAACCCGTCCTACAATATATTTATTATTCTTTTTTCGTATTGTGTTAACATGAGTGTTCACCGATAGGTTGATATTTTGTTGCTACACACATAGGCATCAATTCATTTTTTCTTGTCTGAACCAGGATTTTCAGGATTAGTAGATTTCCATGATTATGAGTCTGATGTTTCTAAGTGCCATTGTTAAGATAAGCTGCTCCGATGTTGTAAGCGTTTGTAATGCAGGTGATTAGAGTCAAGACCCGTAATATGGGGTTGTAAACCACTCCAACAATGTAAGAGTCGCAAATGATTTCAAAGTTCGTGGTTTGTTTTGCGTGGTTTTAACTTTTTTGACACTGTTAGATGTAGGAAGGTACTCCGATTCTAGTCAACAATATGTCGCAATTCGGAAATCGCTCCTACAGGTTCTGTGATCATATTTTACCAAAAACATTACACACTCAGTAAACAGAATCAGTTTGGAATAAAACGAATTATCTGATATGCTAAACTGACATTTATCAGAATAGCGGAGAATTCACTAAATATCACTATATTGAGGGTTTTGAGCAATGAAAATGCGTCCATTTTGAAGATTTGACTTGATTTTAGACGCATGAGTTGCCATCCTAATAATAAAAAATAACATCATTTGATTATTTTTAGGAGGACATCTCATGCGTCATCAGATTATCAAATCTGCTAAGTTTTTTCAACATCTTCTTTTTTCTCGTTTTCACCGTATTCGATCACAAATCATTGACACTGGACTTTTGTTATCCGTTTGTCATCTATTTGGTCTCTATAATCCGAACCAAGTTGCGGATGCGTTGACACTTCCCAAAGCGGGTCTTTATCGGGATCTTCACTCATTGAGCCAGTATCACTGGAAATGTTTGAATGTGCGGCTCGGATGTGCTATGGCACTAGAATTGATCAAAGATACCGAATCTAAGAGTGCTTCAACACAATCTCGTCGGTGTCCTACCCTCAGTGTAGATGACAGTAATGTGGATCGATATGGAAAAACAATATCGGACTGCTCAAACTGGTGGTCTAAAAAACGGAATAACACCACTTGGGGGCAGAACATATTAGGCATCACGATTAAGATTGGCGATATTGTTATTCCACTCAATACACGGCTTGTTTCAAAAAAAGGGCGTGGCAGGACAAAGAAACCGGTTCTTTTTGTTGCCATGATGAAAGAAGTGTTAGATTTCTTTGATGCCCACAGCATTGATATCAGAAAATATCCGATCACTTTCGATTCGTGGTATGGTAGCAAGAAACTAGTCAACACCTTATCAGATTTAGGGTTTGTGTCCATATTGGTTCATGGTAAAAACAACTATGTGATGACAATAAACAACAAAAAAGTGAAACTTTCGGTTCATAAGAAATCCGGACAACTGCAGCCAGAGCAATGGGGATGTGATAAACCTGTCTGTCGTGTCCAAGCCACAAGTCCAACATTTGGTGAGTGTATTGTGCTTTTCTTTTCAGATATGGGAAAGGGACGCACACTCTTAGTCTTTGGTAAACCCTTACGCACTTGTGAAGCACTCAGAATATGGTCTCAACACAACGGCATTGAACTCTATTGGAGACAACTGAAATCCAACCTGCATTTATCCGATATGTGTTTAGAAAGTGCGCAAGGCGCATGTGCGGGGCTCGGTATAAAAGTAATGAGTTACCTCATGTTGTTGCAGGTAAGCATCTCAGAACGTCGCACATTCCATCAAATACAACTTGAACTCACTGGACAAAGACACATGTTACTTGAAATCATGGCGCATTTTCATGAACTAAACCCAAAAGAACCTTGATAATAACTGATATTCAACAACTTTTGAGAAATATCAGCTAAATTATAATATCTGGATGAGAATATACTAGGAGAATGATATGTCAAACATTACACCATTGCGAACAGTGATTGTCGGTTGCGGTATGATTTCAGCAGGTGGATATCAACCACGTTGTCAAGCATACCCCGATCATATTGAATTGGTTGGTTATTATGATCAGGACGAAGGACGCGCTTCAGCACTTGCAGAAAGAGGGGGTGGTAAAGTATATCCATCTCTTGAAGCAGTATTCAATGATCCAAATGTAGAAGCGATTGTCAATCTAACCCTCCATATATCACATTATCCTGTGTCTTTGGCTGCTCTGAAAGCAGGAAAACATGTCTATTCAGAGAAACCGATTTCAATTACGACAGATGAAGCAAATGAACTTGTGGAGACAGCAGAGAATATGGGTTTAAAACTGGCATGTGCGCCCTCTGCGATTCTCGGATATGTGCAACAGAACGTTTGGAAACGTATTCGTGATGGAGAAATCGGAGATGTTATTTCTGCGCTGGGTAACTTCGGTGGACCTTTAGAACATTGGCATCCAAGTGCAGATGCTTTCTTGATGCATGCTGGTCCATTCAGAGATGTTGCTCCATATCCATTAACCGCAATGACAACAATGATTGGTCCGGTGAAAACAGTTCATGGATTTGCAAGGGTTGCTGTGCCGAAACGTGTCTTAACAACAGGACCACGTCAAGGCACTGAGTTTGAGGTGAAAGAGAAAGATCACGGATTTGCTGTGCTTGAGTTTGATGTTCCACAAACTGATGGAACGCAAGGTTTCATCTATCACAGTTTTACAGTAACATCACAAATACCACCTTATGAGATCCACGGGACAAAAGGTGGATTCTCTCTGCAAGCGCATGATGACGGACGTGGTATCAAAAAGTTCACACCACAGTCTGGATGGCAAGATGAACCTTCTCCGCCAAAATCACATACGGGTCTGGATTGGGGGAAAGGTGTAGTGGATTTTGCTGATGCTATAAGAAATGACCGTAATCCGAGGTGCAACGGCGCGCAAGCACGTCATGTGATAGAAGTATGTGAAAGAGTGCTAGAATCATCAGATTTAAGGAAACCTGTTGATGTTACAAGCCGATTTCCAGTACCACCAGAAGTTGACGAAATCGCCCCTTGGGAAACCAGTTAAACAAAAATGCATAGCTGTAACAGAATCGTCTTTACGATTTCAATCTGTTTATAGTTTGAGGGTGTTACGTAACATCTCCACACTCTGTGGAACACCGTTGTGTGCATCCTCTTTCCCTTCAAACTCAATGGAAACATAGCCATTGAATCCAACATTCCGCAGAATCTCACCTATCTTACCATAGTCAAGATCAAGCGTATACCACTCTCCTTCGCCATAGTATGTTTTTGCATGAACAAGTACTGCTTCTGGTGCAATCTGTTCCAGTTTTTCATAAGGGTCTGAGAGGAAATTCCCACAATCCATGGTAACTTTCAACCATTCTGAATCTATCGCAGCAACGATACGATTAACGCCTTCTGGTGTACAAGTCAATCCCCAATGATTTTCAAGTCCAAGAATAACACCATATCTTTCTGCGTCAGGTAAACATTTTTCAATTGATGCAATAACCCAATCAAACGCTTCATCTTCCGTATGATCAGGAAGTGATGGCTCTTGTCCTTCAGTTTTCATTAAGTCAGTGAATGATTTAATAGTTCCCCACCGTCCCGAATTCAGTCTTATTGAAGGTATACCAAGTTCATGCGCTAAACGTATGCAATGTATAGTATGATTAATGTTTCTTTGGCGTGTTTGTTCGTCTGGTGAAACGAACCCTTGATGGATTGATAAGGCATAGAGATCAAGACCGTGAATAAATGCATGTCGTTTGAGTTTCTGTAGATATGGAGTTGCTTCAGATTCCATCTGTTGATGTAAGATTTCAATGCCATCGAGTTCAAGACTAGCTGCTTCTTCAATAACGTGTTCAATAGGGACTCGTTCAGGTGTGAAATGCCAATAAGAATAAGTAGATACGCCGAGTTTCAATTTATGTTTTACCTCTTTTTATTTATGTTGATATATAATACCATGAAAGCTACTTGAATCTCTATATGATTTTTTGATTCTTCAATACTGTTGAATTCCATACAAAAATCTCCCGATAAGGACATAAATGTCCTTATCGGGAGATAATCAGAAAATTCAATACTGAATATAACGAAAGTGAGTCGTTATTCAGTTGCGCCAATTTTGGCTGCTTCCGGTGCCCGTGTTGGAAGTTCTTTCTGTGCTAAAGTGTCTTCTGGAACATATCCAGAATAATCGGCAATTTTACCGTGTGTCAATGCATAAACAACAACGTTTGTCATAAAGCGATAGACACCAGGTGAATAGTGGACACTCCGTGTTGGCAGACTGACAGATTCCATTGCGCACATATAATCACGGCGCACGACGAGAACTGACAATTTATCTCCAACTGAGAATCCTTCAAGATAATTCCGTCTCGGAGGTCTTGTGCCCCACCAGAAAATATCAAATCCAACGGGAGGACCGCCCATTTCAAAGAAGTTATCATAGATCTCGTGTTGGTTATCAACACGTTCAATCTGATATTCAGGCATGACATAACGCATCTGTGAAATGAACAATCGTACCATTGCTTGTGCGGGAGCATTCACACCGCAGTCATCAAAGACGAGGAATCCACCTTTTTCAACAAGGTATTTGCGGAGACCAGCGGCTTCAGCTTCGGTAAATCTGCTATCCATTTTACCACCACCATACTGCTTTCCGAGGAGGTTACGTGAACGCACCATTGCGGGGTCATGACCTGTTAAAAATGCAAGGGGTGTTTTATATAGATTAGCGTCTGTCAGTTTGAGAGAACCACCTTCAACGTTCATGTCAGTTTTGATTTTGGTTTTCTCGTTGAGCCATTTGGTAAGCGCGTTCAATGATGAAGAATCTGCCCACCAGTCAGAAAGTGTATGACGAATTCGCGTGAAACGAAGCACGCCACGAATGTCACGACCTTTACCGATGACCCGTCCACCCGGTTCGCCTTTGGGTAATGGTGGAACTTCAACATTACCGAGCGTGATACTTTCAGCAACATCACCAAGAGCATCGCGTGCGACACCGACATTTTCAACCATTGCCAATCCAGCTGGACGCTTAAATTTCATTTTCACCTGCACAGGACTTCCTGCGATTCCACGAACAATGTTACTGGGACCAGCAGAAGGTGCGCTTGCTGCAGGACCAGCAAATGCTAAAGCACTTGGTGCATTTGAAACTGGAAGGTCCGTATGTGTAACTACTTCAGGGATTGGAGCATTTGGATTAACAACCTTCGGCACGTTTGGATTGATGGGTGCATCAACCTTCACAGCTTGGTTAGAAAACTGTAAGGATGTTTGGGTTACATTTTCAGTAACTTTTGGCGAAAATGCTGTTGTTAAACGCGGTTGAACTTGGACCTGTTCAACAATTACCGTGCTTTCTACCGGTACTATCGGCTTAACAATCTTTTCAACGATCGGTTTCCGCACTTTAGGTTTCGGTGGGTCTGGGGCTTCAAGTGTTTCAATCCCAAATATATCCTTATATGTCTGCGTTTGCGTCACAAAATAGAGACCTGCAATCGCAATAAGGAGTCCGTGAATCAGCAATGCAGTCATTAATGCTGCTGATGTTCTTTTTGCACTCATTATTTCACCTCATAGAATAATGTATCGTGTTAGAGTTTGATACAACCTACAAATAATACAAATTTGATACGAAAAGTTTTTATTACAACCTACTAATACTTAATAAATAAAAATAAACTAAACCTATACAGGCGTTATGCAATTTGTATGCCAATAACAATTATGTTCTAAATGCCGTAAAACGCTGTTTTATCAATTGAATAATGCACAGAATGGGGCAATTTGATTTTTAAGCTGCACAAAATGGGGCAGCTTTCTTACCTATAGCACGACATTGTATATTTTAATATATCAGATTTAGTTTAATTTGTAAACAATTTTTCTAATTCTTAATGTAACCCACTTTTTCAACTGTCTCAATTACATCCTTTACATGAATTTTTGCCATGCATCCTTCATCGGCAAATTTACATATATCACCTTTACACGGAGTACAATCAGTTTTTTTCTGAATAGTGTGGCACTTCTCACCAACAGGTCCGAACTTTTTCGGATCTCCTGGACCGTAAAGACCGATCGTTGGTATACCTACGGCTGCAGCAAGATGCATTGGTCCACTATCATTGCCAATAAACATACTACTTATATTTAAAATGGATGCCAACTGTGGTATGGTTGTTTTTCCTGCGATATTAATTGACTCGTTCTTCATCAACGCTTGTATTTGTGTAATTATCTGGACTTCATCTGGTACGCCGACGAACAAGATTTGTGCACGTTTCTTGGTAATCAACCAATCCGCCAATTCGGCAAATCGTTCTGGTTTCCACCTTTTTATAGATATTGGAGATCCTGGATGGATTGTGATTATAGGAAGTTCACGCTCTATTTGTTGTTCTCCAAGAAGTTTGGATGCATACGCTTCGTTTTCTTCAGATATTGAAAACGTAGTATTGTGTATAGGTGTTGCAATGTCAGTCTGTTTCAAGACATCCAGATTTCTTCTTGCTTCATGTCTACTGCTAAACTTTTGAAAACCTAACTTGTTTGCTATTTGCAGTGAAGCACGGCATAGACGTTTTGGACTGACTTTTAAGATAGAAAACCAGATAATTCGCAAATCTCCGCGAAGTTCTATTAGCAAATCATAATTTTGATGGCGTAAGTGCTTTAAGAGCTGTCCTGTCTGCTTTAAAGTTGTAGGTGCTTCAGATCTACAAAATGCAGGAGAATTATATTCAATTACCTGATCTACATCAGGATGGTTTTCAAGAATAACGCGACTCCATTTTCCACATAAAGCGTGAAGTTCGGTATTCGGATATGCTTGCCTAAGATTAGATAAAACGGGTGTTGCTAATAAAACATCCCCGATATGATCAAGTTTGACTACAAGTATACGGGTGGGTGAAAAGTCTTTAGGCAACCGTTGACTATACAATATCCACTGGACGAGTGAAGAAGCAATTAGTCTGAGAATTTCGGCTGCATTCTGTAGCATTAAATTTGTCTACTTATCACGGAAGAATTTAGAACGTATTTCATAAATCATTTGTAGGGAGGGTCTCTGTGCTCCGAAATAACGAATTAGAACAGAGATCCCTACCTACAATGATGTTGGATTTCTTTGGGGAGATGGTAAAACGATTCATGAAGTCCACTGAAAGTAAAATTTATTCAGATTACTAATCTTGGTTCAGACAGACATAACTGTCCTTACGGATCAATTTGCTTATAAAATTGCTTTTCTCCATCTTTGATGGTGAAAATCACCGCACTCTTGGTGGGATGACGGTTTTCGTTATAACTGGCGATGTTTGTTGCGCCAATATAATTCTCTGTGGCAGCGAGTTGATCCCTTATTGCTTCTGGATCAAGACTTCCTGCTCTTTCTATTGCTTCAAACAGCAATTTTACTGCATCGTAACTTACTGCAACACCACCAGTCGGTGTGGATTCATAAATTGATTCATAAGTGTCTACAAAAGCACGTGCATTCGGTTGATCTGTATCAGGTGAAAAGTGTCCACTGAAGAAGCTACCTTCAATCTCTGCATTTTCATCATCAAATAACAGAATGCTGTCCCAAGAATCTGCCCCAAGAAAAATTGTCGGTTCACCCTCGGAATTCTGCATCGGAATTGCACGTGCTTGTTGCGTAATGGATGCAATATCTTGAACAAAGCCTGCAGCGAATAGAGCATCAGGTTGCATATCTGAAATGCGGTTTAGATGGTCTGTAAAGTCTGTTGTGTCAGCATCATAGAATTCATGTATAGCCACAGTTCCTCCAAGCATATCAAAGTTTGTAGCGAAGAACTCAGAGATTCCTTCGGTATAGAGATCACCTTTTCGTGTTATGATAGCTGCAGTCGTAATACCGAGTTCCATTTTCGCAAATTGTGCCATGACAGCACCTTGAAAACTGTCCGTGAAGGATGCCATGAATACAAAATCACCCGCCTGAGTAACAGCAGGATTGGTCGCAGTTGTTGTCACCATCGGTATCCGATGTTTCTGTGCGACCGGTCCAACTACAGCAGCATGCGAAGACCGATTAGGACCAATCAATGCAACTATTCCATCTTCAACAATTAGTTCCTCTGCAAGTTGGACAGAATCATCCAACACAGCCTCTGTGTTAATATGACCGATTAGTTCAACAGGCATCCCAAATAGACCACCTTGCTGATTAATTTCCGTTACCGCCATCTCGGCACCATTCGGATAAGTCACCCGTTGACCGGCAACAATAAAACCTATCTTTATAGTCGGTTCAGGTTTAGGTGTCAGAACCCTTTTTACGTTATCACAACTCAAGGATGAAAATACAATTAAACTAAAAAACAATATTGCCAATAACTTCTGCATATTTAGTTCCTTTCTACGAGAAAAGTCAACTTTCAAAAAAACCTTTTCTTTGTATCAAAATTCTGTTAAAATTAGAAAAAATCTCCTAACAGTTTTCCAGTCTCTTAGTAAAATGATTAATTGGGAGGATAGTTTAAATCAAAACAATAATGATAATTAATATCATTAAATGAATGAATAAGCAAGTTATTTCTTAGTTTATTGGTTTGAATAAAAATCTATGGAAACCGTTATCACAGTGATTGGACGCGGACATTCTGGCACGCGTGCAATTTCACATACATTGTATGCAAGCGGAGTTTATATGGGAAGTCAACTAAATCCCTCAGGTGATAAAATACCGCCCCATGCAATGTATGATGCTTGTCGAGTGATGGCAAAATATGTCAAATGGAAAGGTGGGTTATCTTGGAATTTCGATCCACTTTTCACAATGCCTATTGACCCCGCGTTTGAACAACTTATCAACACATATCTTGAGGATGTGTTCAGAGACAAATCAGCATACAAAGGGTGGAAGATTCCAGAGACAACATTAGTATATCCTTGGATATTACGGATGTTTCCTGATATAAAATATATACACTGGATTCGGGATCCGAGAGATTGTATATTGGGAAGCCATAAGACAGATAATTTACGTGACTTTGGTATTGAGTATGAACATACCGACGATGTCTTCAAAAGGCGCGCAATATCATGGTACTATCAATACCAATTGATGAAAGCTACACCAAAACCGCAACATATTATTCAAATCCGTTTTGAGGATTTTGTGTTAAAGCAAGATGAAACACTTGAAAAATTAGAAGAATTTTTAGATATGCCGTTAGGGCGGATAATTGTCCGTCCAGAGGCAGTTGAACGTTGGAAACGGGTGGACCAACCTTGTAAATTACCTTTTGATTTTTTACAAGAAGCAATCGTTGAAAATGGTTATTCACTATCATCATAATCATATATGGAAAAATTTGAAAGCTGATATTTCTCAAAAGTTGTTGAATATCAGTTATTATCAAGGTTCTTTTGGGTTTAGTTCATGAAAATGCGCCATGATTTCAAGTAACATCTGTCTTTGTCCAGTGAGTTGAAGTTGTCCTTGATGGAATGTGCGACGCTCTAAGATGCTTATCTGCAACAACATGAGGTAACTCATTACTTTTATACCGAGCCCCGCACATGCGCCTTGCGTGCTCTCTAAACTCATATCGGACAAGTGCAGACTGGATTTCAATTGTCTCCAATAGTGTTCGATCCCGTTGTGTTGAGACCATATTCTGAGTGCTTCACAAGTGCGTAAGGGTTTACCAAAGACTAAGAGTGTGCGTCCCTTTCCCATATCTGAAAAGAAGAACACAGGACACTCACCAAATGTTGGACTTGTGGTTTGGACACGACAGACAGGTTTATCGCACCCCATTGTTTTGGCTGCAGTTGTCCGGATTTCTTATGAACCGAAAGTTTCAATCTTTTGTTCTTTATTGTCATCACATAGTTGTTTTTACCATGAACCAATATGGACACAAACCCTAAATTCAATAAGATGTCGATCAGTTTCTTGCTACCATACCACGAATCGAAAGTGATCGGATATTTTCTGATATCAATACTGTGGGCATCAAAGAAATCTAACACTTCTTTCATCATGGCAACAAAAAGAACCGGTTTCTTTGTCCTACCACGCCCTTGTTTTGAAACAAACCGTGTATTGAGTGGAATAACAATATCGCCACTCTTGATCGTGATGCCTAATATGTTCTGCCCCCAAGCAATACCTTCGCCAATTATCCTGGGCTTAGATCGGTTTGCGTACAATGAATAGCACCGATTACGGGACAATCTAAATCAGAAGTCCATAAACAAAAATAGTGGTATTTTTTAGATTTTTTCTTGCGTGTGCGCTTGACAACAAGTCTCACGTCCACCGGACACATCTTCGTTCGGACGATTTTATCTGCGACTGAAAGTGTTTCACTATCAACAACCATATCTTTATATGTCCGATATGGAATATGCACACGGTTCCCATAACGACGGGGTCTACCCCGTTTCTGTTTCTTCGGTTGTTTCGGTATATAAAAGAACACGGCATTTGTCCTTGTGCGGCAGAGAATGTGGTGCTTTTGCGAAAGGAGTTCTGTGAATACCGCACGCCTATTAAAGCCTCTGTCAAAGACGATAAGACCACGTGGCATCGTAACACACAAGCGTTTCAGCACCGCAAAACTGTTGTCTCGTTTCTTATTCGGACACATCACGCGGGCAGCCAATGGAAACAGACGAACGCCTTGTGGTGTTGGACAGAGCCATCCGATAGCACCGAACTAGTGTCCGTGTTTGAACTTGGGTTGGTTCTTGTTCCGTGTGTTATACCGAGTATTTCTGTAAAAGTGGGTGCCAAATTGTTTCTTGCCATGCGTGGGAGAATCAGTTTCATCATAGACATAAACACCCTCACTGAAAGTCCTTTGCACTTGGCGTGTCAAAAAAGACGTGAGTTTATCAATAGACCATTTGCTACGAGAGAGAAACTTCGGCAGCGACCAATAGGTCCCGGATTGTTCTGTTGATAAATGGACTTGTGTCATAGTTCCACGATGTGGCATCCTTATCAAACCACGAATAAAAGTTTGAAAATGATCGAAATTGTTATGCTTGAAGAGACTTCTATAATCTGATAACATGTGTTCAAAGCGGAGAAGAGGATTCATTAGAAACTTCCTTTCAAAATGCACTAAAAATATATCAAAAGGATACCCTCTTTTCTGCTTTTTGTCACTCAAAAAAAATAAAACTGTCCAAACTATAGTAAACTTTATATTTTATGATACATGTTTATAACTTCATCAATGGTTCCATCTGCCTTGTGCTCTCTAAGCCGTTTGATATTGGCAAAGTCATGTTCAATCGGATTGTCCTCAGGTGAATAAGGTGACAAAAACAATACCTCTGCTCCCGATGCTTCTATCAACTCACGGGTGCGATGCGTCTTGTGTATTTTGACATTATCAAGAGCCACCACGTCTGAGACAGACAACCTTGGACATAAATAGGTTTCAAGCCAAGCATTGAAACACGCAGCATCGCAGCTACCATCAAACAAACATGGTGCCGCAAAAGTGAGATCGATACGCGCAGCGACCAGCGTCGTTGTTCGTGTTCTTGTGCCTGAGATCAAATCTAAAACAGCTTCACCTTTCGGAGCATACCCATGCCGTCTATAACTCTCAGCACGAAAACCGCATTCATCAACATAAACTATCTTTTTCCCAGCGTCGTGTTTCTCGGCGAGTGCCTGAAGGTAGACTTGTCGTTTCTCGTCGCACCGCTCCTTGTATCCGAGTGTCTTTTTTTCGTGTGATACCGAGTTTTCGGAGTCCATAACCGATACAAAACTCTGAAACACCGAAGTGTGCAGCACGCTCTTTTTGTGTCAAGTCTGGGAAATCAGCGACATGTTTTCTGAGTGCCTCCTCATCAATCACTCTCATTTTTTTGGGTCCCGTTTTTCTAATGGCAAACGGGTCGTCAGCTGCTAACCATCTATCAATAGTTGAGCGGGCAACGGAAAACAGACGGGAAGCTTCAGATTTTTTCCCGCCAGCTTCAACAAAATCTAAAATGCGTTTTCGCAAATCTGGTGAATGTGCCATGGGAAACATATTCTAACAAAAAACAAAAAATGTATCAATAATTCTAAATGTCACTATAAATCAATACCTTCGCCAATTATCCTGGGTTGTGTGTGATGAATAGCACCGATTGAACCCAGATGTTCAGTGATTTTCTGAATAACAATTGGTTCAGGTTTTTGCGGAAGCATTTTTAATGTTTCATGCACATATTTCAGCCCTCGGTAGCGCGATTTGAGATCTAATACACTATATTCGGGATTCTGACATCTGTCCTTTTCCATGAGTTTCGCACTGACATGGATCATAAACATTGATAGATTTGCTGCAGTGTTCACGGGTTCTTTGTTGACATTCATAGCATCTTGCAATCCCCAATATTGTTTCGCATCCCGGAAGTTGAACTCGATTTGGAAACGAAGGGAATAATAGTCAATCATCTTTTCTGCGTCTAATGCTAAATCAGAACTAAACAATAGGATGTGTGATTGCTTTTTTGTTTTCAAGTTTGTCTTGAGGAGGCAAACGACGTTTAGAAGTTCTGGGAACTTTTGGTTTCGCAGGTGTCCTTGATAGATGTCGGTTCTGATATTTCCATCGGTTTGGATAGAGATGCGACATTTCGGATCAATCTGTTGTGGGTTGAACCTTTCCCCGTAGAGCCGTGGGCGTCCGGGGCCTTCTTTTTCGTCTGTCGGTTGCCAAAACAGTGCGGCATCCGAGCGAAGTTTTGAGATGAGATGGAGATCACATTGTCTTGTCATTTGTCCTCCGTTATTATGTCCAAAATATCCATCAAGCACTAAATACCGGAGTTGGATCGCACCGCCGACTTTTGACAGTAGCGTTTTGATCATAATTTGAAGTTGTTTCAAAACACCGATAATCACGACATCGGTTTTATCTCGGTTTTTGCTCCCTTTTGGGCGTCCACGCGGGCGTTTCAAGGGGTCCTTTGGGGTAGCATCTTGTTTGGCAGCTGAAGTCGATGATGTGTCATCTCGGACGATTTGTTCTATAGCCATTGGATAAGAACGCCGTTCATTGACACTCACTAAGGACACGGCTAAGAATGACAAACTTGGGATCGCTTTGCCATGTGTTGAAGAAAAGAAACGGTCTAAACCAAAAGTCTTTGAACCCGTTTTGGGCTTGATTGTTTCGTCTCCTACGATGATATATTCGCTTTCACGATCAAGCAGGTGTGTGCGAAAAAACACCCAGAAGAGGGTCGGCCAAGGCAGCACCGTGTTGAAAAAGCGTTGAAGTGTGCGGTAGCTACCGCCTTTTGATGTCCAACGAGAGATATTTAACATGGTGACCCGTCCTGTCATCGCAAGCACTGCGAGGACAACACATGATAATTGGCGTCCTGTCGTTGCAGATATATGTGGTGCAAAAACTGCAAAAAGTGCTATAATTACTTGCATGGGCAATTGTCCTTTCAAAGTTATTTTATTAATATATTTGCATAACTTTAGGACATTTGCCCAATTTATTCAACAATTTTTTTGGCGAAGGTATTGATAAATAACACCGGATAAATGCAAAAAACTTGCACACTTTGTGCAATTCTGTTATACTTTCCTCTAACCAAAATACTTAAGGAGGCTATTATTAAATGGCACACACATTACCAGAACTCCCTTATGCACACGGTGCTTTAGAACCAATTATTGACACACAAACGATGGAAATTCATCACGGAAAACACCATCAAGGATATGTCAACAATCTGAACGCTGCTTTAGAAGGTCATGCCGATCTTGCCAAATTAGATGTTGAAGAACTACTTAAGAATATTGATCAAGTTCCAGAAGACATTCGTCAAGCAGTCATCAACAACGGTGGTGGACATGCAAACCATTCACTCTTCTGGTCTATCATGTGTCCCGAAGGCGATAGTGGTAACCCCGATGGAGCACTTGCTGATGCAATTAAATCTGCATTTGGCTCGCATGATGCTGCCAATGAAGAATTCACTACAGCTGCAACAAAACGATTCGGTTCCGGTTGGGCATGGCTCGTTATCGGTGATAGTGGATTAGAGATTTACTCTACAGCAAATCAAGATAGTCCAATTATGCAGGGACATACCCCGCTTCTCGGTATTGATGTATGGGAACATGCCTATTATCTAAACTATCAGAACCGGCGTCCAGATTATGTTGATGCGTGGAAAAACGTCGTCAATTGGTCAAAGGTCAATGAAATATATGAGGCAAACGCGTAGAACCTGACCTACCTTTTAGGGGTAGTCTTAACTACCCCTATTTCTTCAAACAATCCAACATCCACAAACTACTGAAACCTGCCATTGACATAGGACGACATTTTTAGAAATCGCTGATTGATTCAAAAATAGGATTGAGAAATATTGTCAAATGGAAACGGTGATAAACATCTAGCATTTCAAGACAACAACTTGTGAGGATAGCATGCCGAGGCGTAGCCCCTATACAATGGAAACGGTGATAAACATCTAGCATTTCAAGACAACAACTTGTGAGGATAGCATGCCGAGGCGTAGCCCCTATACAAAGGTTGTAAAAATGAATCAGATTCGTGCAGAACACGTTTCTGGAATGGGTGATGTCGTCTTTAAAGGTTTTCAGTGTTTGAACAGTGAATGTCTTGAATTTATTTTCATTCGTAAGGTTGAAATTGGCGGTGATTTTGAGATCATCTGTCCGAGTTGTGAGGAAGTTATATTATCAGGCGATGAAACCCAGTTCTATGAGTACAAACTGGAAGATAAGAGAGACAGTTCCATAATTGAGGAAGGGACATTTACAATTCTGCATGATGATTATATAGAGGAAGCACAAGAGTATAAATTTTGCATTATCTGTAATACGATAAAACCACTTTATTTGTTTGACCGACATAAGTCTCGAAAGTCAGGTCATCAGGGCGAGTGTAAACTGTGCAAAAAGATCTACAACTCAATTAAGAATAAGACACGGTTGACAGATCAACACCGTGAGGCGGCACAAAAGCGTAGGATGTATTTGGACCTCTCTGGAAGTGTTAAAATCAATAGTGAGGAAATTTACAACCGTTTTGGCTATTGTTGTTTTAAGTGCAAAAAAGATCTACGTAACGTTGACGTTAAAGAGCGACCCCTTGATCATACACTCCCTGCTGTCTTTTTATGGCCTTTGACAACTGAAAATGCAACGCTATTATGCAGAGAACATAACAGTGAAAAATCGGATAAATGGCCCTCAGAGTATTACTCAGATGACGAATTAAAAAAACTTGCTGTTCTAACTGGTGTACAATACGAAGTACTAACTGGGCAACCACACTATAATCCTGAGGCAATTGAACGTCTCAAGTCCTCCGAACAAGTAGATGACCTTTTGGCAAAATATGCAGCGTATCTACAAGAAATAATAAAGTTACGAAACCGCATTTTACAGTACGAAAATATTGATTTCTTTAAGTATTCTACAACTATTTCGTCCGCTTGGGTACGCCAAGCAGATCAAAAGTACCAACAAGTAATTCATCAAGAACAGGATGTTAATATAGGATAAGGTATTGATGAGAAGTAACTGTACCTTTGTCACGAATACCGTGAGATTCACAGTGAGTGACACTTTCGTTGAAAATGTCTGCTGAGCGAAACCACTGTTTACCGAGTTTTTGTAAATGCTCTGCCATATCACACTTAACGCTTTTTCCCAAATGCAATACTACTACACCATCTGTTTTAAGGCGTTCTTTCGCTTGACGGAAAATAGGCGTATACACATCAAAACTGTGTTTCTGTTTCTCATCAACAAAAACAGATGGACACGTTTTGAAATCTTCATAAGACCAACCTGAAAACCATAGTCGTAACCAGTTCGCAGAATAAAAACGAGTACTATCAAAGAATGGCGGTGATGTAATAATAGCATCAAGTTGATCTACCTCTCTAGGCCACCAACCTACGGCATCTTGTAAAAAA
Source organism: Candidatus Poribacteria bacterium (assembly GCA_958295945.1). Classification (GTDB taxonomy): domain Bacteria; phylum Poribacteria; class WGA-4E; order WGA-4E; family WGA-3G; genus MSPOR6. The sequence continues at coordinate 4,993,600 of OY282386.1, read as the reverse complement.
ACCTTCCCAGGTTTAAAATTTTCAGGTAAAACTTCAGTCAGACTCCGAAATACTTTCGCGCGTAGTTGATAGATCAATGAACGATATTCATAAGCACCAGTCGGTTTGTAAGGAGTGAGAGGGTGTGACCGTCGGCTGAGTGCATACGGACGATTGCCATGCAAAATATGAAGCAGTGAGGAAAAAACAAACTGATCATCAGGTTTCTCGGGATAATGCAACTGAAAATAGCGACGTGCTAATAGAACTTCGCTTAAGGTTTGTTGCTCATAATATTCCGAAATTTTCCCATTGAATCCCAAATTATTTGCTTCTGTAAACTCTTCTTTTGAGATTGAATGGAAGTCAATAAATTCTGCTAATGTTTCAATTACCGCGGTACAACCATCTCTTGTGGGTTGTTGAACTTTCGCTCTAGCAATAACAAATGCAGCAGGACTTATCTCAAAACCGTAACCCTGTTTGCCATCAAGGGCTGCTTCAAATGGAATAGTCCCAACACCGGCAAAGGGGTCTAAAGTTCTTCCACTTTCAGGGACAAATGTCCTTACCAAATGGTGGGCAATTGCTGGTTTGAGTTTACCGGGATAAGAACATAAAGAGTGTCGAGAATGGCCCCAATTCCTTTTCGTAAAAGGTGTTTTCTGATGAGGTAGATTGCGTTTGAAGATATCCCATTCAGTCCGCCAGCGTGGACAAGGTTGTCTGTGGGGTTCCTTTTTCTGCTCCAAACTCTGTTTAAAAACAAGTAATGATTGTTCTAATAACATACCGCCTCTGGATTTACGTTTTCGGAGTAAAACCTGATCAATTTGCTCCAAGCCAAGACCCTGCAAACACGATGACAACAACTTATCCACTGGAACATGAACCCCCGCATAGCAAGAATCACCGATATCAATGGCAATTGTAGCATCTGGAGTTAAGTGAGGTGCAATTGCATCAAATATACTTGCTATCTCACTAAAATAACAAGCAATCATCCGTGGTATACGGGAATCATACGCGTGTTTTTCCAATTTCAAAACAATTTTTTGGACATCAGGATGGGATTGAGTAGGTGTTTTTGAGACAGTTACATCGTTAATGCCTGCTGTTAAGGAAGCAGCACGAAATCTCGTCAAGTCTTTCTTTTCTCTTAAACATTGTAAAAACCATAGTTCTATCTTTGTATTACGAAAATAGTTAGTTCCGTTTACATAAGGTGGACTTGTAATTACGGTGTCAATTCCGATAGGGGTTATGTTGCACAAAGAACTAGCGTTTTCACAAATTAGCAGAGGTTCAGTTTTTAGTCCATCATCATTACGGATATCATGAATTATCTGATTGATATTATGACAGATTCCTTCAATGAATGGGACTGTTTGACGATCAAGCTCACTTTCCGATTTGTACCTTAAATCACCTGACCGTTTCATCCGAGAGGAAGGGACAAGAGTAGATAGGACAGAAACTGTGATAAGGTCCGCAAGGATGGGGTCATCAAGAACAACTTCATCAATCCAAGTGCGTGCTCGTAAAACCATGTCATAAACTGATGCATCAAAGAACATACTATTACCAAAAGTCCCAGTATAGGTTTGGTGTAGAAAATCGTTTCTTGAATATTTATCAAGTTCTTTCGCTGATTCTTTTGCTTCCTGCAGTTTTTGAACTAATGCAGTCCGTTGAGATGATTTTAATCTTCTAACCCTTATTTTTGTTAAACTCAAAAACTGTAGCAATGGGTTGATTTCACAGAAATACGCAGTCTTGCCAAGTTGTGCTGCGGCAAAAGCAGTCGTTCCTGTGCCAGCGAATGGATCTAAAATCCTCTGTGCATTCGGAGCGTATTTTTCTATTATTGATTCGACAAATTGTGGGGAATATCCTTCTAAATACTTGTACCATCGAGCATAAGGTTCTTTACTACCTGCTTTGAAAGTTACTGTTAGCGGATCAAACAAATCTGTTTGATCCTCCATTCCCGGTAATTTAAGCTGCACCGCAGACTCATGAATAACATTCACCGACTGTCTTAATTGACGAAGACAATATGTATTTAACGGTAAGTCATCAGCTTCAGCGTTATCTACAAGTGTTTGATAGTCAGCTCCCAATAGGTGTCGAAGTTCAGCACTTGAAAGTCCTTTAATACTCTCATATATTTCATCTGTCTTCTTACCAAATGCCAAAGTTAAAGATTTCTTTTGAGAAGTTTCCCCAGGATGCTCTGGAAAGTAAACTGATTTGTATTTTTGTTTCATTTATTTTTTCCGATTTCTGAATTTTAGGTTTATCATCATCAACACATGTATATACTATCATATTATGGTAGTTATGTCAAAGTATTTTTGTTGATCTACCTTTCTATATTTGTTATACTGAGTCAGTCTCATACAAAGATATGACGACTTAAATATACGAATTAGACATTCAACTTAGGAGAAAAGACAGTGAAAAAGTTATTCTGTATTATATCATTTATTGCGTTGTCTTTCGCAAGTGCCAGTTTCGCACAAGATGTTGCTGTAGTGTACGACGCAAAAATGGAAAACGGCGGCGGTTTAGGTATTGTTGGTGGAGCTGCAGGTGCTAAAGGCTTAGCAGACATGATTGTAGAAAAACTGAATGATGAAAAACTTAATGCTGAAATCGTTGATGCTGATGGATTAGTAGAATATATGGAAGCAAACCAGAACGGTATCTTTATTCTCACACAAGGAAACACACCTGATACAATATTCCAGAACAAAGGCGAAGACGACCTTATTTATTCATGGCTGAGGGATGGTGGTATCGGAGGATTTATAGGAGACTATCCTTTACATTACTATTGGGATTTTGATGCTAATAATCGAGTTACCGCAGCCGGTGTAGGTCAGCAGAAGATTTTTGGAGTTACCGTCACGAATGCTAATACTGCAGCAGTTGCACCTACAGATCTCGGAGAAGAGTACATGCCATCACTCGGAAAGTGGACATCAAATCGTCCAGTAGGTCTCAATGTTCTTGAGAATAACAATTTTGAATTTGAAAGTTATGCAGACAATGGAAACGATGCCGATCCCATCGCATACCGAACAGATGATATGGAAGGTTGGTTTATCAATTTCCATACTTCGTGCTGTGATACTGTTATCCCGGGAAATGAACAAGTTGCCACAGAATATGCTGAACTAATTGCAAATCGGTTCGCACCTGAAGCACAAGCGGTAGATCCGACAGGTAAAGTCAGCGTTGTCTGGGGAAAACTTAAATCACTGAGATAATCAATCCATCAAATGCAGTCCTAATCTGTTGATTAAAACTACGGATGATGTTTAGCATTTTTCTTGACTTTTTCATTGAGAAGTATTATAATTACAACGGTATAGAGAAGATTTCGCAAACACCTAACAGATACAAAAGAATGGTGTACATAAAAAATTGAATTTAAGTAAATGCGTTGAAGGGGAGGAGTAGGTCCTCTGGACTTGTAAGAGAAGGTGACTCATAGGCTGAAAGGTCACCCCAAGTTCCTAAGACTGAAGGTCGTCCTGGAGCTGCTAACCTGAACATTCTGTAGGAGCGACTTCCCAATCGCTATACATCAGTAGGGTTAGTCGGTGTGATGTCCGTTATTACATCCCAAAGAGTGCTTTTCCTCGTTTTTTGTCGTTCAAAAAGACTTATTTCCATAGTAAACGAGGAAAGGAATTGGAGTGGTACCACGGTAAGGTCGGTTTCGGTAATATACGTAAACCGAAACGTGCTATTAAAGCCGCATCCTTCTCGTCTCCAAAGTTGGAACGAGAAGGTTTTTTACTTTCAACAACCTACGGCACAAAAGAATGTGTCTACTACCGTCTATGAGGAAATTGACATGGAACTTTCAGGAGCACATATCCTGGTTGATGGTCTCAAACGTGAAGGTGTCGAATATATCTTCGGTGTGAACGGTGGCGCGGCAATGCCGATTTTCGATGCCCTCTACGATGAAACAGAAGTAAAATTGATCCCGATGCGTCATGAGCAAGGTGCTTCTCATGCCGCAGATGGATATGCACGCGCCACTGGTAAAGTTGGAGTCGCACTCGCAACATCCGGTCCCGGGGCAACAAATCTTGTTACCGGAATTGCAACTGCATATATGGATTCAATCCCTATGGTTGCGATTACTGGACAGGTAATGACAGAATTTATCGGGAGTGATGCATTCCAAGAATGTGATGTTATCGGCGTTACCCGACCAATCTGTAAGCATAGTTACCTTGTCAAAAGTTGTGATGAAGTCGCAGATGTTGTCGCTGAAGCATTTCATCTGGCAAGGACAGGGAAACAAGGTCCCGTTATTATTGACATAGCGAAGGATGCTCAAAGAGCAGAGACTATATTTCAACATCCCGATACAGTTGATATACGAAGTTATAAACCCCAAGTGAATGGTGACCCAGCACAAATTGCGAAAGCGGCAGCTTTAATTAAAGAAGCGAAGTGTCCAATGTTATATGCTGGTGGTGGGGTAGTTCTCGCAAATGCAAGTGAGGAACTTCGAAAATTGACCCTCAATACACAGATACCTATTACTGTCACGTTGATGGGACTTGGGGCATTTCCAGAAACACATCCATTGGCGATGGAGATGCCTGGAATGCACGGTTCATGCTGTGCAAATTACGCATTTACAGATGCTGATCTTGTTGTTGCTATCGGCGCAAGATTTGATGATAGGGTTACAGGCGACCTCGGCAAATTCGCACCAAAAGCAAAAAAAATCCACATTGATATTGACCCATCCTGTATCGGAAAAAATGTACCTGTTGATGTGCCTATTGTTGGGGATGCCAAGAATGTTCTCACAGAATTAAACAAGTTGGTTGATACAGCAGATATTGACCCCTGGCGTAATCAAATTCAGGAATGGAAACAGAAATATCCGTTTGAATACGAGCAGAAAGGCAACAAAGTTATGCCGCAATATGTCATAGAAAAGATCTATGAGCATTATAGCGATGCTATAGTCGTGGCGGATGTTGGACAGCATCAGATGTGGGCTGCACAATACTTCAAATTTACAGACCCAAGAACTTGGTTAAACTCAGGGGGACTTGGCACAATGGGGTTCAGTCTGCCTGCAGCAATCGGTGCACAACTCGGATGTCCTGATAAAACCGTTGTTAACATTAATGGTGATGGATCCTACATCATGACCATTCAGGAGTTAGTGCCTGCGATTACAATGAAACTCCCTCTTAAGATATTCATTATCAATAATATGTATTTAGGCATGGTCCGACAATGGCAGGAACTGTTCCATGACAAACGCTATTCCGCTGTTGATTATCACGACAATCCCGATTTCGCGTTACTGGCACAGGCATTCGGGGCAACTGGTCTCCGAGTGGAACACCCCGAAGATGTTGAACCTGCATTACTAAAGGCAAAAGGCATAAATGATGGTCCTGTCGTGATTGATTTCATCGTTGATGAAGAGGAGAACGTATTTCCGATGGTCCCCGCAGGCGCAGGTCTTGGAGATGTAATTCGCGGACTTTCTTAATCTTGAAAACAGTAGACGCTGAATGCCGAAAGTGCATTCAGCGTTGATTTGGTGCTTTGGAAGCGCACCATAACAACTGACAACTATTGAAATAATACTAAAATAAAATGAGCAAAGAAGAACGACATATTTTCTCAGTTATGGTTGAGAACCGATTCGGAGTCCTGGCACGCGTCGCAGGTCTTTTTAGTGGACGCGGTTTTAATATTGACAGCCTTAACGTCGCGGAAACACACGACAAGAGCGTCTCACAGATTACCCTAGTTACACATGGGGATGCACAGATAATTGATCAAATCTATCAACACCTTAATAGACTTATTGATGTCATTGAGGTTACAGACCTCACCACAGGCACTCATGTAGAACGAGAACTCCTACTTCTCAAGATTAGCACGGAGGATCCGAGAAAACGTGCGGAGATTCTACAAGTCGCAGAGGTGTACCGGGCACGCGTTATAGATACAAAACCCTCATCACTCGTGCTTGAAATTACCGGTGATGAAGGGAAGCTAGAAGCAGCAATAGAAATTTTTAACACCTACGGTATTCTTGAGTTAGCGCGTACTGGCAAAATAGCAATGATGCGCGGTGGCACAAATTAACACTTGGTAGTGAAGCCTTTCAATTCTCCTACATTCCTATTCAATATAGAATTCAAACGCTTCCTAAAGATAAGTTGTACCACAACAATGGAGGTAATATTAGAAACGAAGCAATTTGATTGTGATTTGTTTTGTATTTTGTACTGCAACATAAATACGCCACGCAGAAGAACAGAAAACATACTTTCCTCATCTATTGAAGAACCAATGGGAGTTCAACGAGGGAACAAAGGGAAAGAAAGTATTTATGCTTGAAAAAGAATTTAGAAATGAAGACCCTCCTGGTAAGATTATAGTCCTCATACTCCTTGTTGTTTCCCTTTTAGGCGCGGGATCATTATCTGTAAAAATTGGTTTGCAAGGCTTCCCACCACTAAAAATGGCACTGTTTCGCAGTATATTAGGTGTGATCGCTGTTGGCGGGATAGGATTCATCTATGGGGTGTCCATGCGAATGCGCTCGGCAGAATTGCCCCGGTTACTCTTGCTGGCAGCACTCCAGGCATTACATACAATTACAATGAATGTCGGCACTCAATTCACGACGGCTTCGCATTCTACTATCTGTCATACACTGTATCCAGTATTTGTGGTTCTGTTCGGTCATTTCTGGCTGCCGAATGATCGACTTACCCCCACAAAGTCATTCGGAATTCTCGCCGCCTTCGGCGGTATGTTTGTAGCACTCACACCGAATCTACAAGGCATGGGTGTTGTGGAGCATCTCATCGGCGACTTGATTGTAACGCTATCGGCTTGTTTGTTGGCATTTCGCATTACCCTGACAAAACTGTTTGTTCAAGAGATTTATCCGTATCGACTACTCGTCTGGTTATTAGGTTTAAACATTCCGTTTTTTTTCGTTTTAAGTTATCTTTTTGAGCGTGAGATACCAATTAAGTGGACTTTTGAAAGCAGTATGGGTTTGCTCTACCAAGGATGGGTTATAACAGGTTTCTGCTTCTTAGCCTTGACATCTGTGCTAAGAAAGTACAAAGCAAGCAAACTTGTGGTCTTTTCTTTTCTCATGCCAGTGTCGGGAGTGTTGTTTAGCAGCTTGCTATTAGGAGATAAACTGTCTTTCAACTTATTGGTGGGAACTGGATTAGTAGCAGCAGGAATTTATCTGGTGAACCTGCAACTTGAAAGAGTAAAATGAATCACTTATACCGAACTCACGTTAGCATTGATTGAATATAACTTTATCAGGAAAATTCGTAAGAGAGGAACATACTTATGGCAACAATATATTATGATAGTGATGCCAATTTTGATTTACTAAAAGAACGCACCGTCGCCATCATCGGTTATGGTGCACAAGGCAGAGCACAAGCACTTAACCTTCAAGATAGCGGCGCGAACGTCGTTGTTGGATTATATGAAGGTAGTCGGTCAAAACCACGCGCCGAAGCAGAAGGGATTACCGTCAAATCTGTCGCAGAAGCATCAGCAATGGCAGATATTGTTCAGATACTCATCCCCGATGAAAAACATTCTGCTGTATACCAAGATGAGATTGAACCGAATATGCAAGCAGGTAACATGCTCATGGTTTCACACGGATTCAGCGTACATTTCGGTCAGATTGTACCTGCTAACGATATTGACGTGACCATGATTGCACCAAAAGGACCCGGGTCACTTGTCCGTGAAGTGTTTGAAGGTGGTGGAGGCGTGCCGTGTCTCATCGCAATACATCAAGATACAACAGGTACTGCGCGAGATATCGCACTCGCTTATGCAAGAGGTATCGGTGGCACACGCGCAGGGGTGATTGAAACCACGTTCCGTGAAGAAACCGAAACCGACCTATTCGGTGAACAAGCCGTACTATGTGGCGGCACTGCTGCCCTTATCAAAGCCGCATTTGATACACTCGTTGAAGCAGGCTATCAACCTGAAATGGCATACTTTGAATGCCTACACGAATTGAAACTCATTGTTGACCTTCTCTATGCAGGCGGACTAAGCAAGATGCGAAACGATATTAGTAACACCGCAGAATATGGTGATTTAACGCGTGGTCCTGTTCTCATTGACGATAGTGTTCGTGAAAAAATGCGTCAGATTCTTAAAGACGTGCAAGGCGGTATCTTCGCACGTGAGTGGGTACTGGAAAATCAAGCAAATCAACCAGTCCTACAAGCACTACGCCGACAGGAATCAGAACAGCAAATTGAAGAAGTTGGCAAAAATCTGCGCAGTATGATGAGTTGGCTTGACGAATAGATCGTTTTTACGGTAGGTGTGGTTACTTTATCCATACCTACCGAAGTTCTCACAACATACATCTACCATAGATAATATACGACACTCTAAGGAGTCAATCCCAATTTGGCATCCAATAAATTTAGTCGTGTCTCACTAATTCTGCCTATCTATCTACCCGCGTTTCTCCTTTCAACAGGCGCGGGAATCATCTCTCCCACACAAGCAATCTACATAAAATCCTTTGATATTTCCTACACCTTGACCACTATCGTTATAGCCGTCGGTGTTGTTGGAAATATACCAGCGGGAATTCTGGTCGAACGAATAGGCAGAAAATCCGCTATGTTGCTCGGATTATTCCTAATAGCAGTGTCAACTCTCGGAATGGGGATAGCACAGCAGCTTACACATTTGGTTGTTGCACAACTGATTGGTGGTGTCGGTAATGCACTATGGATGCTCTCTCGGCATGCATATATGACTGATGTTATTCCATTGGTAAAGCGTGGTAGATCTATCGCCTTGTTCGGTGGTGTCAATCGTATGGGAACTTTCGCAGGAAAGTTTGGTGCTATCTTCCTCGGAGCAAATTTACGACTTCCATTTTTCGTCTATGCAGTAATTGCTGTGCTGACATTTATTATCTGTATATTATCAATATCGGAAACAAAACGAGAACCAATGGATAATAAACAAAATACACAACCCTATCTAAAGCAGCTTATCCACATCTCTAAACAACACTATAAGTTACTCGCAACGGCAGGTGTCGGACAGATCTGTGTTCAGACACTACGGCGCGGATGTCATATTATCATCCAGCTTTACGCTAAAGATGTGGTAGGTTTAAACACACAAGGTGTCCGTTTGGTGGAAATGATCTCTTCCGCAGTGGATATGTCAATGTTTCCTGTTGCAGGTGCAATGATGGATCGCTTCGGCAGGCGATATGCAACGGTACCCGGAATATCTCTCTTTGCTACAGGAATGTTATTAATGCCGTTTACAGGCTCTTTTACATGGCTTCTCCTCGCCGCAGTTCTGATGCGGTTCGGGAACGGAATCGCATCAGGTACGATGATGACACTCGGGGCAGATTTAGCACCAACTGATGGAACAGGAGAATTCCTTGGGTTATGGCGACTCACTGGAGACTTCGGTGGTTCGGCAGGACCTGTCGTTGTCGGCAATATCGCAGACTTATTCGGATTGGGGTATTCTGGATTTGCTTTAGGAGGAATCGGCTACTTGGCAGTTGGAATCTTTCTATGGTTGGTCCCAGAGACACTTCAAAAAGAATAAAATGCCGGGAAAGGGACTCGAACCCTCACGCGCAATTTGCACACTAGAACCTGAATCTAGCCTGTCTACCAAATTCCAGCATCCCGGCATCACGATGAATTAGTATACACGTATTTCAAAGAAATGTCAAATTTACAAAAGTATTGGGGTGTGTAAAGATTTTGTCACTAACTTCTCACCATGAATTGTAGGGGCGGGTCTCTGTGCCCGCCCGTTGCCTTACAGGACAAGGAATGTCGGGGCACAGAGACCCGGGGAATCTTAATCACCCCAAACCCCGTAGGCGCGCTTTGTAAGCGCGCTGGACTTTGATCTCAAATTACCCTATTTATTTCCTAATCTTCATACGGGACTAAAGAATTGGAGGCTGTTCGTTTCTATAAACATTCCGTCCCTACGGGACTAAAGAACAGAAGTTTATATCTCTGTGCCAAAAACTTTACACACACATTCGTAAATATTAACTTGACTTAAGTAATTGTATTGTGTTATACTATACGTCACATATACCGTGTTAGATAAGAAACAGAATAATGAATACAAAGCATCAAAGGATAAAGATTATCCAACAAGCAATCTATTCATTATATAGAAACACATTACAGATAAGTGAGAACTCACACAAATTCAATATGAATGTCATTCACATAAACGTCAACCCCTTATGCATCGCCTCTCTTTTGATATTTAGAAACATTCTATCTTGCATTTGCAAAATGCTGGACAAGTGTCATTCTAAGTCAACCGATTTCACACGACAAAAGACGAAAAGTGAAAGTGTACAAAATATTTTTTTTTGCTTTTTTATCAATCCTATGTTATCCCTTATGGGAACTGCTCTGAAAGCACTTAAAAAAACTGTACAGATGTACGAAATAATGTACAATTTCTGTACAGTTTTGACAAGCAAAATTTCCATAAATTTAGAAGGAAATCACAGAGAATGTAATATCAAATGACACGCAGAATTCATGAACCTTTCAGCTACTGTCAATCAAACAGCACAATGAAATCATAACATAAAAATTTTTTGCCTGTGTGTAAAGTTGTTGCACAAGTCCCTCATTATCCATTGTAGTGCAAAATCAACGGTATGAATGCGCTTAGACGTCTACGGTGACAAAAACTTTACACACCCAAGTATTGGCAGGGCTATTTAGTTTGCGGTTTTTTGTTGAGTTTTTTTCACAAATGCTAAATGCCCAAGACGGTTGGTGCGGTTAGGAAACCGTACCATAGATGTCAATTTGAGGGAAATTACGCTCAAACGACTCAGTATCTGTAGGCGGGGAATGCCAAATGGCATTCATACCGTTGATTTGGCGCTTTGTAAGCGCGCTGGATGGTAGAGGCATAACTGACTAACTGACAGGCATGTTTGTTGGTTCAGAATATCACCTTGCATTTCACAGATATGGTCAGCGCGCTTACAAAGTGCGCCTACAGCGGGTTGGGGTTGCTAAATTGACGCTCAAATTGCTCAGTATACGTAGGCGCACTTTGTGGTTCCTAAATTGACGCCTATGGTTGGTAAGAAGTTAGTGACAAAAACTTTACACACCCATTCTTCAAATCCCACTTGCGTCTATCACAATGACGCTGCTATACTAATTCAACTTCTTTCCATCTTTAGTGAGTATTCTAAAAACATGCAATTTATCAAACGTTTCTCAGAGATTGACGAAAATGACTTACTGCTTGTCGGTGGTAAGGGGCTAAATCTTGGGAAATTGACGAGGGCAGACTTCCAAGTTCCATCAGGTTTCTGCATTACGACAGATGCTTACCGTTGTTCTGTTGAGAACTTATCTGAACAGAATGAAAGTAGTGGGGAAGAAATAGTGTTAGATATAGCTCTGGTTGAATCCATTCTGCAAGCGCGAGAAGAACTGCAAACTGATACTGTTGCTGTGCGTTCCAGCGCGACTGCTGAGGACTTGGAAACCGCAAGTTTTGCCGGACAACAAGACACCTTTTTGAATGTCCACTCTGACGAATTATTAGACGCTATAAAGGGGTGTTGGGCATCCCTATGGTCAGAACGCGCCATCACCTACCGTCGCACACAAGGCATTTCTGATGAGGGTTTGGCGATGGCGGTTGTTATCCAAGAGATGTGTCAGGCGGATGTATCCGGTGTGCTTTTCACTGTCAGTCCATTCAATGAAAACGCCAGTATTGTTGAGTCAAATTGGGGATTAGGAGAATCGGTTGTATCGGGAGAAATTACACCAGACAGTTTCCTAATCTCACGGGAAACTGGTGAGATATTGCAGAGAACTGTCGCGACAAAACATGAGATGATAACGTCATCTGGTGTGAGTGAAGTGGCAACTGAGCAGCAGGATATACCAAGTCTAAACGATTCACAGATAGAAGAACTGGCACAACTTGGTATGCAGGTTGAACGCTTCTATGGACAGCCGATGGATATAGAGTGGGCACTCTCAGATGGACAGTTTGTTTTATTGCAAGCAAGGTCAATCACAACACATTCACAGCAACAGATTTCAACAGAAAACAGTGAGGAAAAAATTGCGGAACTCCAAGAGTCTGAGATTCAGGTGCTGAAAACGCTCTCAGATCCTCACGGAACGATCTGGAGTCATCATAATCTTGCTGAGGTATTACCCGCGCCATTGCCGATGACATGGGAAATAATGAATCGTTTTATGTCGGGCATAGGTGGGTTAGGTAGGGCATATCGTGACTTAGGTTTTTATCCAAGTAAACGGGTAGATAAAGCGGGAATACTAGACCTGATTTGCGGTAGAATCTATGTTAACCTGAACCGTGAGTCAGAACTTTTCTTTGAAGGTTGTCCGTTGGTGCATGATTTTGCAGCACTGAAGGAGCACCCTCAAACAGCGATGTATGCACAAGCAGCATTGAATATTAAGCATAGCACTCCCGCGTTTTGGTTCAAACTTCCTCTCTACATCATCCGTATGACAAAGGCAGAGTTACGCTTGAGAAAGTTTCGTTCAAATTTTGATCAGGAATTGACAACGCAGATATTTCCACAGTTTCAAGTAGATGTACAGACAGAACAAAAACTGGATTATACTAAACTTTCAGATGAAGAATTGGTCACAAAGTTTAGAGAGTGGTGCGGAAAAACATTGGACGACTTCGCGCCGAAGGCACTTATTGCAACTGTCCTTGCTGCTTTTTCACTTCAACGGTTGGAAGCAGCCTTACAAAAATGTATTGATGAAAGAACAGCAAAGAACCTTGCCAGTAGACTGATTAGCGGTGGTTCCGGTAATCTCACAGTTGAGACCAATGAGAGACTACAAGAGGTAGGAACTGGTGATATATCGCTTGCTGATTTTCTGAATGACTATGGACACCGTGCGGTGAATGAGTTTGAATTGGCACAACCACGGTGGCGAGAAGATACAGGATATATAGAACAGATAACTTCGTCTCTTTCACAACAAACGGATATGGGCAACGAAGAATATCACACACGACAAATTGAGCAACGGGATAAAGCAGAAAAAGAACTAAATGAGATATTAGATAAAAAGGCAGGATTACGTAAACAGGTAAAGAGTGAGTTGGATTTTACAAGACGATATATGCCTTTTCGTGAATCAGCGAAATTTTACCTTATGCTCGGATATGAACAGATGCGGCGTGCTTTGGTGGAGTTGGATAGGCGTTATGCACTAAACGATGGAATTTTCTATCTTGTACCAGATGAATTGTCTCAACTAATTAATGGTAAAGATTTCGGTGATGTTATTGCTGAACGTAAGGTGCAACGTGAACTTTTGCTACAGATTTCTCTGCCGGATGTAATCTTTAGCGATTCATTGGATAATATCGGAACATCGCTGTCAACTGACGTGTCGGATACTTATGCAGGTGTAAGTGTTTCAGCAGGGGTTGCCAAGGGAAATGCACGGGTGCTTTTGAAACCTACCGATATGCATCCTAATGAACGTGATTACATTCTTGTATGTCCATCAACTGACCCCGCATGGACACCTTTGTTCTTGCATGCTGCAGGATTGGTGATGGAACGCGGTGGATTATTATCTCATGGAGCGGTAGTGGCAAGAGAATATGGTGTGCCAGCAGTTGCTAATATACCAAACGCCACCGATAATATCGTTGATGGACAGATGATTGAGGTTGATGGAAACATGGGGACGGTTTCTATACTTTCGGAGACACCTTAGTGGAGAGATGAGCATGCTTTTTGAGATATATTCAGAAAAACTTCATCAAAAACGCATAAAAATGCGCCGCGCGTTGCTTATGTCGTTGGTATTGCATGGCGTTATGATTGCGCTTGTGAGTATAAGTTATGTCCGTTGGTATCGTCCGTTACTAACTTCTGACCCATTAGTATCGGATGCCGTGTTAGTGTCCACACCAAAACGTTTCCACATGAGTAGCGAACGCAAACGTTCCATGCCGAAACGGCGTCCTATATCTTCAAATGCAGTGGAAATAACCGAACAAAATGCTGCCCAACCGATTAACTCTACGCGTCCTATAAACACCGGCACAGCATTGATGGCAGTCGGAACGGAAGCAAATTTGCCGATGGAAGAGACAACGTTAAGAGAAATTGTATCTAAAAACCCAGAATGGAAATCAATAGCGATTGAGAATGCAAAATCACCAACCATCACACCAATGGCTGAACAAGTGCAAAAACAAGCAGGAACAATGCAACAACAGACTGAAGACACGCCACTGCCTATTGACAGAGATGGAAAGATGGGCGAAGCGTTAGAGGGTATCGCAGAAAGTGTCGCTGATAGTAGAACAGAACGGGTTGTAGATGTCGTTTTTCTGCTTGACATAAGCGGGAGTATGATAGATAATATCCGTGCTGTTGGCAGACAACTAATCCAGATGGCTACGGTATTTGAAGAGAAAGGTATAGACTTTAGGCTTGGCATAGTTCTTTTCAGGTATCTTGATAGAGACACCATCGTTCACCAACCGACATGGGATGTAGAGAGATATAAACGATTATTGACGACACATGTTGTGGCTGCAGCAGGTGATGAACGTGCTCATGATGCAATCATGAAAGCGATTCGACGGGTTAAATTTAGGGAAGAGGCTAATCGACGTTTTGTGCTCGTGACAGATGAGGCAAGTAAGGGATCTATTCAATTATTAGATGTACTACGTCAGTGTCAACAGAATAAGATTACAGTTGATGTCATCGGTATTAATCATACGACACATCGGGCTTTGTCAACTAAGACAGGTGGACTCTGGTACCCGATACCGATTCAGGAGTAGAGATTTATTATGAAGTGGGCGTTAAATACATATCAGACTTGTCAAGATTGGGAACTCAAGCGGATCCTTGATACCGCTGAGGCTACCGGCTATCACGGTGTTGAGTTGTTGATGGATTACAAACAGAAACATGGATTTGAGTGGGATACACCTGAAGATGCTTGGGATGGGTTGAAGTCGCAAGTAGATTCAAGTGGAGTTGTCATTTCTTCACTCACGAGTTGCCAGAATTTCCATTCAGAAAATGCTGCTGATCGAGAAGAAACTGTCCGACGCGTTTCCCGTGTGATTGACATGGCTGAATTCATGGAATGTAACCATGTTCGCGTGCTTGGCGACCGATATTCAGAGGGAAACCGGGACGCTGTTGTGGGTTATGTGACGGAAGGTTTGAAAGCACTCGGCAACTATGCTGGTGAAAAGGGCATTACAGTCTCAATTGAGATGCACGGCTCCTTCACAGACCCGGATTCTGCAATGGAGGTTATTGAAGGTGTCCAGCTGTCTAACGTTGGTTTGGTCTTCAATTCCCAATTCGTTGGTTGCGATGCTGGAAGTATTGACCCTCTCTTTTCACGCGTCGCTCCTCATATCACTTCTGTTCATACACATAAAGTGGAAACTCCAGAAACATTTGAACTCTACCGTCAGATGTTTCAATGGTTAAGTCGTATCGGTTTTGCTGGTTACATATCCAACGAATGTGCTTATACAGGACCTGATACCGAAAAGGTGTTAGCACTCTACGTTGGGCTTTTCAAGGCGTTTGTATAAATGAATAAAACAAGATTATAGGAAATTGTAGTCTGTATGTTCTTATAGGTCTTTCATCCGGATGCACTGAAAAGGTATTTGACTCGTCTGAATTCCCAATCAATAGGGAAAATCATAGGAAAATAGATCCAGAACAATAGGAGTTCTCATGAAGTCCCTTCTTTCATGTCTCTGTTTGATCTTTTTCATTCCACTCACAGGCAACACAAGAATTACAAGTGAAATCATCTATGTAATGGATACGGGCATTAGGTCCAGCGAATTATGGATCACTCGCATCAACAACACAGACACTACCCATCTGCTTTTAAAGTTAGAAAGTGACGATCCTATTGATATTATGCATTTGTCTGTACAAAGAAATGGTCCTCTTATTGCCATCTCTGTTCATGAAAGGGGAATCTCTCCGTTTGAGCATGAAGGATACCTTATTGATACAACTGAGGTTCCGGCAAAACCGCGTAAACTAACACATAATCGAGTTGAGGATGTCTACGATATAGACATCTCACCAAATGGCGATATCGTTTTCGTGAACAGTCTGATTCACGAAAGAGACCCCCTGCCAAAGAAAGGTATCTATTTCATATCCCATCGTGAATTGAAAAAAGCTTCACCAAAAATTACGTTGTTAAAGGAAGTAAATGCGACCAATGTCGCTTGGTCACCGGATGGAAAGCAGATGGCTTACGACACCGCTGAAGGTGTTTTTCTCTTTGATATCAAAACTGAAAAAACTCTACATATCAGCAAAGTAGGTAGCATGCCTGTTTTCTCACCGGATGGCAAAAAACTTGCTTTTTCTTCAGTGCGCTTGCATAGCTTCGTAAAGATTGCAGATGAAATTCGTATTATTTCACTTCATAATCTGCGTACTTGGCTGACCCTCAAAGAACTTCAAGAGCACTCGTGGTTTTTAGGACTTAAATGGTCACCTAATGGAAAGTCCATTATTTACCAAATAACGGGTAGAGACAATAGAGGTCTTACTCTTTATTGCAACATTGCAGTTCCCCTTAATGGTGGTGTGCCTAAAAAATTGGATGGTATGTCTAACAGCTACTATCTTTATGATTGGTCAAGTAGAGCATACTCGGTTGAACCTGAAAATAGAGTAACTACGGTTTGGGGAAAACTCAAATCAGAGAATACAAAATAGTCCTTGGCTAAATTAATATGCAAAAAGCAGCACATTTTTATAAACGGGTTGCAATTCCAGACGTTTTTCTCAATGAGACACATGGACGTTTATGGGGTGGTGATATCCGTATCGGTGACTTAACTGGAAATGGAACGGTTGATTTTCTGGTCTATAAGTCACTTGGTGGTATCCATCCTTGTTTTCTCGGGGCATTTACACTTGAAGGAGAACCGTTGTGGTGTCTCGGTGATAAGCACCTTGAAATCAAAGACGCAGATGTGAAGAATTCCTCTCTAACGACACTTTCACCTGACAGACCTGGTCCCGTTGCCATTTATGATATTGATGCGGATGGACAGTCGGAAGTGATCTGTTTTTGGGTAGACACCGCTGTGTCGGAGGTGAGTAAGTGGGATTTGTCTGCCGTGTATTTGATGATATTGGATGGTGCAACCGGAGAGATTAAACATACTGTTGTATCGGATGCGTTACGACAATGTGATGCTTATGTTGATGGTGAATTGCATATTCCCAATTATGTCCATCAACGTTTGATGATTGCCAACCTTTGTGGAAATCCACAACCGCAAGATTTTATTGTGAAAGTCGGTGTGAATGTCCTTGCGTTTAACCACGAGCTTGAACTGCTTTGGCAGTATACAGACAGATGGTATCGCTATCCGAAACACTCTGCCTATATTCCTGCTGTCGGCGACTTCAATGGAGATGGACTTGATGAAGTCAATGGGGGAAATTTTGGTCTTGCTGCAGATGGATCGGTGCTTTGGGACAACTTCCTCGGCGACAACATAGATTCTGTCTTAGTTCAGGAATGGGATGGTCAAACCCGTGCCATTCTCTCTGGTGGTGGACAAGTGCTTGATGGTGAGGGTAACACATTGCTATCACTCGGTTTTGAAGAGGTGCCGCATGGACAAGAGATCCGATGTGGCAACTTGCTGTCTGATGCAAAACCTAATTTAGTCATCCGATATAACGGTCACCATCCTGACTTAATTGTAGTTAACAACAGTGGACAGATTCAGAGTCGATTTCGTGTGGACGAAACCCCTAACAATACGGGATTAGAGGTAATACGTTGGCATGGTGACGGTAAACAGGAATTGATTTATAGTCCTGCTGCACTCTATAACGGTGAGGGAAACAGAGTTGTTACGTTTCCCGATCTGCCACTGCCGACAGGTGGTAAAATGGGTTGGTATCACTGCTTTCCAGCAGATGTTTGTGGAGATGCGCGTGAAGAGGTGGTCCTCTATGATCCCTATAGTGATGCTGTTTATATCTGGACACCGCAACCTTTTCATCCTGACCAATTTGATGGATACAAACACACTCCACGACAATACAATGCACGATTAATGGATTAACTTTATGGCAACAAAGTCTATCAATAAGTTTCTTCTCATCTCAATAGATGCTTGGCGTTATGATGCGCTAAGTCGGACTAATGCTCTCTTCAATACACCGAAGTTCGATCTGTTGACCAAAGATTTCTCACTTGCAGAAAAGTTCTTTGTGGCAGCTCCTGCTACGCGTCCTTCTCATACTTCATACTTTACGGGACTTTATCCGTTTGAACATGGCGTCTATGGACAGACCTATCTGAAGATGTTTGATGGCATTCTAAACTTATTCCAAATATTTGCGGATGAAGGTTATCATGTCACTGGACGGTCTGAACGTGCTGAAGTATTTCGTTTCCTTGATTATGAGTCTTTCATCACACCTGTTGACCCGAAAGCGAAAGCACAGCAACTCGGTTCTATGGAAGATATGATACATCATTTGAAGCAACCTTCAGAGACACCGCAGTTCTGCTTTCTGCACTTCTGGTATACACACGGTGGGTATGGGATGAGTGGTATTCCTAGAGCACCAAGTCTCGGATCACTTGTAAAGCGTGGAAGAACAGATGAAGCACTGCGATTTTACTACGCCGCTGCAACGCATATTCTTGAGTTCAAACTCGTTGAAATCTTGAAGCAGCTTGACCTGTCAGAGTGGACAGTTTTTATCTTCGGAGACCACGGAGAAGGGATATGTGAGGAGCTTATTGATCACGGCAGCACACTAAATCAGAATGTTCTGCATGTGCCGTTGTTAGCACATATTCCTGGTATTGACGTGTTAGAGTTTCCCCAGGCTCCGATTTCTGCCATTGACCTATTTCCAACTATAACAAACCTTGTGGGTATTGATACTGACTATGATGGTTATGGACAAAATTTATTATCTCCATCGGCATTTGATGATAACCGATTGGTGTTATCAGAGTTGGATAGTCTGTATGGAATTGGTTTTCTTAGCAAGAAAAACTTGGAGATGCCGCATCATCGGGTTACATCTCGGACATCTGTTGACAACGAGGAGATTAGCAGATATACTGAAGGTGTGCGACTTTGGTCGCTAACGGACGGTGAATATATGTATCGTGAAGATAAGCAGACAGGAGATAATGTTTATCGGCATGTTATGAGCGGGGAAGAACTTGCCTGTGAAGATCCAGAAAGGTTCCGCGATGCTTATGACGAGATATTGATGAATTCTAACTATCAGCACTTGCAAGCACAAGCCTCTACACCAGAGGAGAAGAAGATATTGGAGAGCAGATTGCGGAATTTAGGATATATTGAGTAGGTTCAATAATATAACTGCAGTTAGGAAACAATTAGAGATTTATCTAATAGTATCCAAGAACGTCTGTCTTTCTTAGGGAATGGAAAAGGTTTTTTGTATGTACGGACATTTGTAATATGAATAAGTGTTGCGTACTTTGCAACAGTCCATTTTTCTCTGAATTCTTCAAACCCCACGTCAACAAAGATTTCGTTATGATAATGTGAGTTGATGTCGTATAGTATTTCAGGTGTTAGGTCTTCATAAGTCTCTATTTTAGAAGCAATAAATTCCCCTTTGACAAGTCCAACGCTTTCTTTCATGTAGACAACATCTCTTGCCTTGATTTTTCCGTAAGGGGCGCACCGAACTTTGGAAAGTCTACTGTCAATAGTTTTCTTGCCATCCAAGATAAGGTCAAGCCAAGGTTGTGTGAAAATAGCGAGATGATACTGCATTATTGTGTTCCGTATCCGATAGATTATTTTGTATAACAAGTTTCTTTTTTTATTGTGTCATAGAATGTAATAGGCGCATTGAATTACGCAACTCCAAACGGCATATTTACAGGAATGGTATTACTATGGATAAAGATGATTTTGTAGATTTACATGAAGACATTTATATACTTGAGGCAGTTCGTTTGAATCGCATTGCTTATACAGATGGTGTTTTGAGAGCTGCGGCTGTAGAAATCGATTCTCGTCTTGCATATTCTGTATCAGCAGAACAAATAACTTATGTATCAGAAAAGACACCGTTTCTGGATTTATATCCTGATCCGAAACAAATTTCAGTGATGCGGATGCTGATCGCTGATGGAACATTGCGAGAGATTCGGTTGTTAGATTCAGATATTCAGCAAGAATTGCGCAATCACTGGGCTAATCTCCATTTTGGAGAAGAGGAGCCTACGAAATTAGAAGCGGATCAACTCAAGTATGGAAGAATATTGATGAATTGTAGCAATACCGGCTTTGAAGCATTGGATAAGACATTAATTCCTGAACCTAATCAAGAAAGCAGATATTGGGATAGAATGGTTGAGGTTGCGGATTCCCTAAAGGGTTTAAACGCAGCAAAACATATCTTTTCTTAGGTGTTGTGGAAGTTTCGCTTATCCGATACTCCAACAATCAACTGATACCAAATTGACGTGATTATTATTTTTTTGATTAAGTCAACATTGCGAGGTACGGAGACCTCGCGCTACAAATCGGGTTAATTTGGTATTCTTCAAATTTCATATATTTTCGCATCCTGTGTTGTAATATCCACAACTGCAACTGTTGCTTTGCCTGTTGTCCAACCCCCTGTTTCACCGGGATTGAGTAGTAATGCTTTTTCCTTACTAATTTCAATTTTGTGCGTGTGTCCATAGACAACGATGTCATATTCTCCACTTTTTGCAATCGGAATAGCAAGTTCAGGATAGTGCATGACGGCAATGGACTTGTCACCAAGCGAGGTGCTTGCAAGGTTTGGATGTACTTCACCGATTGCTTCAAACTTTTTGACGAGGACAACACGTTCTCCATCGTTGTTACCAAAAACACCGACAACACGGCAGTTCAGATCTGCTAATGGGTCAATGGCAAAAGGTGCGATAAAATCCCCGGCATGGACTACTAAATCTACACCAACATCGTTGAATAATTCTACTGCACGTTTGACATTTGGAATGTTGTCGTGACTGTCGGACATAACACCAAGTTTCATATTAATTCCTTCCTTTTATGTGTCTACAAAAACTGGTAATCTGTGGATGACATTACCGAGATACCCTTTTGGGTTCCACGGTTGGGTAAAAGGTTGCGCGTTACCTGCATCGTCATAGGCGCGTGCCCATATTTCATAATAACCTTTGTTCGCAAAGGTTAGTTCGAGTTCCCAGTGGGACCAAGCAAACTTATTTGATGGTGAAGTCAATTGAGTTTCTTGCCATTGGATACCGAAATCCGTCGAAACAAGAACTTTGTCAATTTCATTTTCTCCTGCCCATGCATGTCCTCTTATTCTTATAGGTGTTCCTGCACGTAATTTTTTATGTGATTTGGGCTGCGTGATGAGAGATTTTACCCGCCACGAAGTTGCGATAAGCATATCCTCTACGGGTGGTCTGTTTCCCGGTTCAACTTGATATGCTGGAATG
Source organism: Candidatus Poribacteria bacterium (assembly GCA_958295945.1). Taxonomy (GTDB): domain Bacteria; phylum Poribacteria; class WGA-4E; order WGA-4E; family WGA-3G; genus MSPOR6. The sequence continues at coordinate 4,971,980 of OY282386.1, read as the reverse complement.
CGATAGGAGTATCCACTCATTTTTTCAGAATCGTGGACTTGGTCTCTTACCCAGATGCGGTTGAGCCATTTTTGCATTGCACTGCCTATCCATCCTGGGACGATCAATCTTGCGGGAAATCCGTGAGCGGCGGGTAATGTCTCACCGTTCATTTTTAATGCGATGAGTGTCCGTTCATCCATTGCTTTATCAATCGGGATGCCGCGTGAAAATGGTTCGCTTCCGTCTGTTGGGATATCTTCTCCATAGTTACCTGTGTAGATAGCAGAAGGTTTTAATCCCGCAGATTGTAGGACATCACGCAGACGTACACCAGTCCATTTACTACATGCAACTGCCCCGAGTTGCCATGGCGTGCCATCTATCTTTGGCTCAAACAGACTCCTACCATTCCCTGCACATTCCAATATAACTTCATAAGTGACTTGTGGGAAACTTTGCAGGTCGTCCATTGATAGCGCAAGATCTTTGTGCACCTCGCCATCAATGACTAATTTCCATCCGTTGAGATCTTTATCTATGGCACGTTTCGGAATGGTGCTGTTGTTTCGTACGAAATGTCTTTCCGTTGGAGTTACATTGTCGTTAAGCAAATGCGGTGCGAACTCTCCGTTAAATGGGTTTTCCGAATGCACGAGCATGTCTGTTTTTGGGAGTCCAGCTGCCTGCAAGTCATCCAAAGCAATTGGTATCATACCGTGACCTAACAGACCTTGGTTGACTGCTTCACAACCAGCACCGAACATTCCCATACCCATGAGTAATGCGACTTTACCTGTGTTGGCAAGAAAATCTCGTCTTGAGTTTGGTATGGTTTCGTGTGATGAATGTTGCATGATAAACGGAATGTATTGAAATGTTGATGGTCACGTGTTGTGCCGGTGTTCAGAGACCCCGACCTACAATGTGGACGAGTGTGTCGGGGGACAGAGACCCAGACCTACAATATAGATGACGAGTGTGTCCAAATGTTGTTAATCATCGTCGCGTTCGCTAAGTAATTCACCTCGCGCAAGACGTTCTGCGTTTTCCGTAGACCACAGAATGTTTTTCATCAGTTTTTGTGCTGTGATGTAGCGCGTCGCTGCCAATAGGTGCATCCGTTTTTCTTCAAAGTCGTCCGACAAGTCGTAATGCCGATATGCGACTTCAAGCACTTGGAACATGTGTAGTTCTGCGTCTTCACGTAGCAGGATGTGTGCAAGCGTTCGTTTCAGTGCTTTGATGTCATGCCCTTCTTCAAGATATTGATTTACCAGTATCTCTGCCTCAAAAACTTTTTGGAAGTCAGCAAATTCTTGTAGCCGTTCTAACATCTTTTTAGGAGAGTCGTAAGTTTCATCAGGTATCCGTTGTCCGGGTTTAGGAATTCGTGCGGCAGGCATGTTCAACCAACGTAAGTATGCCAAGTAGACCACACCGTGAAATATGCCGCGTAGTAAAGTAGCACTGGGTGCATACTGAAAAGCATGATACAGGGCATGAGAATAGGAATAAATATTTGCTACATCGTGCCAGTCACCTTCATTTTTCAGATGGAAACGTGCAGTGCGAATTGCTGAGGCGTAGGTCATTGCGCGGCAGATGTCAGTGGGTTTAACTCCCTTGCGTAGGTATTCCTCTACAATAACAACAGTGGGTTCAAATTCATCTGCAAGCAGTGTCTGTGTAAACTCGGATATATCAAGTTCTGCTTCGTTAGTTTGGTTGTCTTCCCATATACTATCGAGTCTTTTGAAAATGGGTTGTAAGACTGGTACGGAATCTGCCCATCGAGATGTTTCCTCATGACGTGTTCTGCTGACGAGATCAACGACGATAGGACGTAAAATTTCGTGTGAACCTTCCCAGTTGACGTATTCCAATGCTTCAAACATCTTATTAGCGAAATCAAGTGCGTGTCCGTCACCTGTGAAGTAATAATCGGTTGCTGCGGTGTAGACGAAATCTGCGATGACAGATTTGTCGTAGTCTCGGTCATTTAGGGTTAATAAGATACGTTCTGCAGCACCTCTGTGGCGTTTATCCACAAAATAACGGAACCATCGTTTCAATGTTACAAGGTCGTGATCATCTTTTGTTCTTGGGAATGGAGAACGATAGGGACGTGCACTTCCTGTTGTTCTTCGACTAATTTGGCTCAATCCGTGAACGAGGAATAGGTTATGGTCATTTGGGTCAACATCATCCCACATGTTTGCTGCAAGTGTGAGTATTGCTACACCTGAAGACCATCCGTCACTACTTTTGTGTGCGCCGTAGTGGAGTCCTTGTTGTATAATTTCTGCAGGATCGGCACCCGCATCACGTAGTGCGGTAACTGCTTTTGCGATAAAAAATGTGCTGCGGTCTTTGAGCCCACGTTCAAGTGCACGTTTACCGTTTTCTATGACTCGTCTTTTTGCTGCTTCGCGTTCACCTTTTGCTAATCCGACGTATAAATAACCGTCTTCGCGCATCTCAACAGGAAATGCTTTTAGGTCATCACCAGATGCTAAGAAGCATGCGCCTGATTTTAGGTCAAATTCCCAGTGGTGCCAGTGGCATATTAGCACGCCATCACGGATGCTGCCTTTGGACATTGGATAACCCATGTGTGGACAGCGGTTGTCAACAGCGTAATAGTGATCGTTGTTTTTGAATACAGCGAGATGCGTTCCGTTGACATGAAAAGGTTTACCTTCCAGTTCTTCAAAATCTTCAGCGGGACAGAGTTGATGATATACAAGTTGGGATTCGTCTATTTCTATTGGTGGCAGTGGTTCAACGGTAACGGAACCGATGCCAGTTTCTTCAAGAGCAGAAGTTGGAGTTTGCATGGTGTGCCTCCTTTTGAAGGTTGATTGTTATGGCGGGGTAATAATGATTCGTATGTATTGGATTATCAGTATATCTCACTTTCTAAAAAATGTAAAGGATTAAGGTCAGGGTTATGTAGTTTTAGGATTTTTGTTCAATTTTATTCACTAACGTTAATTTTGTTATGGGTTTGTCCTCCTTTTTGTCTGAACCAGGATTTTCAGGATTAGTAGATTTCCATGATTATGAGTCTGACGTTTCAAAGTGCCGTTGGTAAGATTGGCTGCACGGATGTTGGTAAAAAGGACAATCCAAATCAACGTCGAATACGCATAAGGTATTTGGCGGATTTCGCAAGCCCTATTCGACGGACAACTACGTGATGGTTTCACGGTAAAACCTTTGTCAATTTCATATTTTGCACCAAACCTGGCTAAACTCTTGAGTAATGTCATCTTATACCATTTCTATTAGAAATGGTATAATAAACTTAAGCAGATTGCTTTCATTTATTGAGTTTTTCCCATTCCTTCTCAAGATTACACTTTGATTTTTTGCCACCGTGGATGCTTGGTTCGGCACACAGCAATTCGCGGAGGCGATGTACAGCGTTGTGTGCATCTTCACTTGTGATGTCTAATACTTCATTTAGTAAACGACGATCAAGTTCGTGGCGGACTGGATCATTGTCCGCTTCATTGAAGGGTAACATGCGCTTATGTTTCAAGTCGTGGAAGATGCTTTCTGCGTTCGCCAATGCTTGTTCTGACAAGCATCGCACATCCAAAGTCGGCATTTGAAGTAACATCTTGCGCGCACTCATGCCTCTACCTGGCTGCTGTTTCCCGCTATGTGCCCAGTGTAACATAAGCCCTAATATTGAATTGCCCCAGAGAGTCCATGCATAATCATATTCACGACTTTTATCCTTAAAGGCAATATTAGGCATCAAAGCAACACCGATTGTAGGTTTTATAGTGAAGAGTACACCGAGGGAGTTAGCGTTGAATCCCATGTTCAGGTTGAAATGCACATGCCCATTGCGTGCAAGTATCTTTTGTGCTTTTTCATGGCAGTTGGCACGCGTCATGAGATGGCAATCGGGGGCTACCACCATTGCCCTTTGTGCTGGCGCATTAACATGCCACAATCCTGGGTAGAGATCGGTATCGTTGTAACCTTTTTCGACATCAAACGCGCCACGATCACTCTTTTCATAAATATCCCGATGCGTTGCACCAATCTCAGCGATATCGGCTACTCTGCATATTGGAATCTTTACTGAGTCTACTTGTGTTGGTAGCCACATCTCACCGTTTGCTAAACGATAAACGGATTGGATTAACGCCATCTCCTTGATACGAACAGCCTCCCACGCTTTGTCTACCCAAAGCGGACAGTTAAGGGCATGTCCAATTGAATCATCCCCGATTTTAAGTGGATCGCCACCGCTTGGTTCGTCTTCTAACCGACGAATGCTATCATGTCTATGAATAGTATTTGCTATTATACTGGCTTCTAACACACTCCGAGGACGATGGTTAAGGGATATAAACGTGCCGCGTCCTGTATTGTTATTTTTCTTTCCCTTAGTTCCCACTACTATGCACTCTGCTATGGCTGTATCTGCAGAAAATGCGCAGCTTTCCCCTTTAGTATCCGCGATGGTAAGGACAACCACGTCGTGATATTCAGTCGCCCATATATTTCGTACTTTTCCCCAATCAGATGCCGATAGAGACGTAATGGGTAAAATGAACCCCATTCTACTTTTGCCATTTTCCTTGAGCATCTTGTCTGCAAGGTCAACAAAGTCGGAAGCGAGTCCTGCATTGCCATCGCCGACTCGCCACTTTTTTCGTTTACGTGCTTGCCGCATTTTCTGTTCTTCCTCTTTTTTTCTGCTGCTTCCTTTGAACACCGCCTTTGGCACACTGCTTTTTGGATCAGAATCGGGGCGGGTAAACGGTGGATTTAGGACAACAATATCAAATTCCTTGTGCTGAAATTCTTTTTGTGGAATCACTGTCATGTCGTCTTCTCCACCGATCTGTTTGAACTCTGTACCCATCATTGGGAGAGGGAAAGTCCCTTCAGGACCATCAAACAGATCAAGTGAGCCGAGTGCATAGCTCCCATCAATCTGTTTTCCGTAAGGCATTGTATAGATTCGGGTGTTTCCAATTTTCAAATCAGGATATGTGCTTGTTAGGAGTGAAGCGGTTAGGTGACTTGCATTTGGCATAATGTCACATCCAACAAGGTTTTTCTCTACCATCTCGGTGTGAATAAGACTTCCTTTACCGCCTGCTTTTTCGTGGAGTTCAAGGATACGTTGATATGCTCCGTTGAGAAGTGAACCTGTCCCGCATGCAAAGTCGGCTACCTTCAATTCACGGACATTTTCTTGGGTTTTTGGCAAGACTAACGCAGACAACAAAGAAACGGATTCAGGACGCGTATAGTTCGCTGCGATATACTTTCTATCAACAATAAGCCGTTGAAAAACAGTGCCAGCAAGTTCGTGTACCTGTGTGAGTTTTTGATCAACCAATTCTTTTGCGGCACGACAAAGTGTAGCTAAGACTCTATCAATCAGTTCGTCATCGGTAGCGATTGCTTCTATGAGACGTTTTGCAACATAGAATATGGGACGATAGTTTACTTTGAGAATGATGTTCCACCCAGTAATTACGTGATCGAAGCGGAGACGTTTTGCGTTGTCTGATAGCATCCTTTTGAGAGATGGGACATTCTTCATTTCAGGTTTACCGGCAAGAGCACTTTGGAATACAAATGCGTTGGTAATGATAAGCATAGCCATGCGTGAAGTTTGTTTTCCTGATTTTTGAAAGAGAATTTCCTCAATTTCTTGTCCAATACTTGGACGTTCCGAAATTGCATCTTCAAGTTGCTTTGCTGCAATTTCTATTCGTGCCTCTAACAAATCAGCGGCAGCGTTTATTTTTGAGATGGGAGTTGCTCCGACGTGAATGGCAGTTGCGATGTCAGAAACACTGCCCTTCAACCAACCTTTTTTGGGGAAACGTTCAAGTTCTACTTGTTTATTCTTGACTTGTTCTTCAGTTTCATAGGTGTATAAGTCTGACTCATATTCTGGATCGTTTTCTGTTTGTAGTCTGTTGATCAGCATATATGCAATGTCTTCTGCCTTTTGCATTTCGGATTCAATATTTCCTTGTGGCATAGTTTTGAATCGTGCAGGCATCCGGATTCGCAGGACATTCTCAACGGTATCGTAAGTGAGACCAGAAAAAACACTGGGATCAAGCAGCATTCCAAAATGTGCTTCTGCTTGTGTCATACCGGTAAGATTCGGTGTCTTGCTGTCAATTTTTACTTCAATGACGATTGGGTTTCGCCCTGTTTCGGTGACAATGACATCAGGTCTCTGTACGGCATTGAGAAACGGTTTTGTGATTTGCTCATCAACACGCCATGCATCTCTCATGGGACGTAGTACATTTACAAAGGCACTGGTAATGGTGTTTTCACTGTTTGGCATAACTATTTAGAAGAATTATTTGGAAATATTTCCTACTCAAAAAAACTATTCCAAAACGACTATGTGTATCATCTACACTGATTGCGTTCAAGGTTTAGATCCCATAATTCGCATTGACGCGACTACACCAAATTCAAGTTGGCAGATCTAAAAGTTCTGATGGGTTGACGGGAAATTGGAATCCACACCGCTCAACTATCAATGCAATCGTATCTGTAACCCATTTATCAGCGTATGGTGATACAATTACCTTGCTATTCTTACCAATTAGCGTTCTAACATTGATTTTAAGAGGTCTGCCAAATTCATAGGGGTCATCCTGTAAACAGGATACCACATCAATGATTGCCCGTACTTCCTGTTCGTACTTAAAAGGTGTTCTTTTATAGAAGTACGGATAATGCAGCCAGATCTCTGGAGGTACATCTTCAACCATATCAATTTGATTGTAATCCTCAATGTACTCTATTTTACCGATAAATACATTGGGTTCATCCGGTAAACTATTCTTCAAGTTTCCGATAGTTGTTTTGATTGCTATACCGTTATTGCGCAGGTGGTATTTATCCCACATTGCCATGGATTCCTCGTCGCCGTGATGCCAACAGTTACACATGATGTATTGACGGAAGTTTGGAGCAATCTGGCTGCCCGAGGATTCATAAGACAGCGTTATTGATTCGGGAATGTATCCTTCAAACTTGTCATCGTACTTATCGGCTCTTGTAAAAAACAAGGATTCTGTTGATAGAATATTGGCAAACTTCTCAAAACTCATATATCGCCACAAAGTATCTTTATCTTTAGGTTGTCCGATACCTTTCAGATCTTTAGACATAAAATTATTCTCTCAACTAGCAGAATCTTGCCAGTTTCAACTCCGATCAAACCTGAAGATTTACTGTTTATGGACAGGACTTACGCATTCCCCCTTGATAAGGGGGGTAGGGGGGTTAAATAGTGCAATATTTCAGTGTTTTTGGTCTTTTTAACCCCCTAAATCCCCCTTATCAAGGAGACTTTAAGAGAAACTGCGTAAGTCCTGATGGAAATTCTTGAATGTATCACGAATTCGCGTAGCTATAGATTCAATAGTTCCTACATCAAATGTTAGCATATCAGTCTGTTCCATGTCAGTCCTAACACTTTTTGACATCATGCCATAAATGAACTTATGAGATCTGAACCAGTTATCAGTATCCATCTCAGAAATTTCATCTTCTACCACTCTCATTCTAACTGTGTATTCATCAAGAGTCACGGGGAGGGCACTCATTAATGTAAACTGATAGCGTATGCATTTGATGTCTACTAATTGCCAATCTATACCAAAGCCTTTTGATTCTTCTTTCAAAACTTCTTCAAATTTCTCCTGAAAATTAACTTTCATTATTACCTCCATATATACATATATAGTAGATCTTGAAATTATTTGAACACTCTGCGTCGGCGAGGTTAGGAAACCTCGCCGACCGTGGGTTGAAAGTGTCAACTTATATTTATAATTCACTATATAGTAGCCCCTTCACTTTTTGGAATAATTATTTTTAGACCATATTAACAATAAGCAGGCACACTACTCGAATATTACGCTTTTTACTTCACCACGATATAGGTAAATGTTATACTTCAACGTCAATGTACCATAAGGAGGAGAGAGATGGATAGGTTCATGATAGACAGGTGAGGGGTGAATTAGGGCGTAGTTTTGTCTATTGCGCACCCACCATGTTGTTGGATGACGGGGATTGTCTGAATGATCGATGATTATTATTCCGTAAGTTTCATTGTCAGCGGGGTGTGTGGCAGCGAAGCTGCACCATTTGCTCTGTTTGCCGAAGATGTCCATTGGCTCGGTGCGTCCATCTGCGTCTAATAGTTTTCCCGGTGTGATAATGTTGTCAAAACGGATTGCCATACCGCTGTAATATCTTCCATCTGCGCCGGGTTCACCTCGCCGTAAGTCCAGCACAACATCACGGTCGTTTGTTCGGAACGTCAACGTAATGTTTATACTCATTGAATCTATTGAATCTGCTGTGGGAGGAATGTGGATTGTGATTTTTCGTTGCTCAGTAAGATGTTTTATTCCTTGCCAATCTATCCATGCGTTTTCAGTAACCAGATATGCGCCAGCGATACCTGCCATTTGTCTAATAATCCGTTGATGGACGATTTTACCGAAGCCGGTAGGGTCTGCCCCTTTTGCGGGTTGTTCCCAAAAATTGACATCGTTCACCTTTTTCCACGCAACCCATAGTCCTTGATGATGGACGTGGTCGCCGGGTTCGTTCATTGTTAGCGATGGGGCACCGGGTAGGTTTAATGGATGGCAGAAAGGACGGTTTCCATCTTCAGGAAAATGGTATCCTAAGACCTGTTGATCATTCCACGCGATAGATAGACTGTGTTTTGATTGTGATATTGAGAACATGCTTTATCCATTTGCCTATTCTTCATTTTCAACGAATCATAGGTCTTGTTCTATAGTATAACCGTGTTCTTCAAGTGCATTAGATACAGAATTCCAGATGGATCGTGCTTGTTTAACTGCTTCAGATGCCTCTGTGTTCGTGGCTTCTTGCATGGTCTCTGGGTAGCGTGCCTCAACTGCCCAACGGGTTAAATTCGACAGGTTTGGATACGCGGTTTTGAGTTGCCAACTCTCAGGCACCATGTCCCGCAGATCATTTAAGTTATGTGTTCTATGAAAGTCGATCTGTAAGAAAATTAATGCTGCTTTTAACGCCTTTTCAGCACTTTGTTGTGCAAACCAACACGCTTGACGAGGCGGAATCTGCTGCTGACTCAAAAGCATTTCAGCGGTTGTCAAATCTTCCTCAGCATAGCGCAGCCATCGGGTGGTATCTTCAAGTCTATCTGCTGTTTGCATATCTGATTTTTCCTCTTTGATAGACATATCATAGGATGGATCAGATTTGCTTGCATCTGTATTCCAACTTTTCCAAAGGACTTTACCTTCCTGTTGGGCGTAACGCAGCACCGAACCGATCCGCGTGCGGTGGCGTTCAAGTTCTTCAGGTGTTGAGACAAGGATGTCCTTCGGTACGGGTATGTCGGACAGATTATGCATAATATCAATGGCAGTTTTCCGTTTATCAGAGAGTTCTGGAAAAACTACGAGAAGATCTATGTCACTATTTTGATCTGCATTCCCTCTTGCTTGCGAACCGAAGAGAATAATCTGCAAGGGGTCATATTCTTGCACGATGCGTTCTGTCATCATTGAGATAAATTCGTTATTCATCTTATTTTCTCCTCAATTCCTAACTCGCTGATTTCTTACGGGTAAGCGATTCACTAAGGCTATAGGATTGTAATTTCCATTATACTAACGCTAAAACGCCACCTTAGTTAAGGAATGGACGCACAACTTCACGTTCAATAGCCAATCCTTCCCATTCGTCATCACCCGGTCCGTCGTAGATAAGGGTGTGCGGTCCAGCAAAACCGGCTTTCTGCGTAAGTTCAAGGCATTGGACGTAATCTTCTTTGTCAATTTCACGGATGGCATCAAAATGTGCTTTGGTATGACAGGATTCAGCTAATGGTGCAATTTCTGCTAAGTCATCGTATTTTGTCTCACCACGCCAATTGCCGAAATCAAGACATAACCCGACTTTATCATCTAATCCATCTAAAATGGTTTTAACGTTATCGGGTGTGGAAAAGATAGAGAACCAGTTTTCGGTCATCAAACGTATACCAGCATTTTCTGCTCGTTCGGTGAGTCGGGAAAGTGCGTTTTGGCTTTGTGCTAAGGTATCTTCTGACGGTTCCGCTTTTCCACCGATGACGCGGGCACATTCTGCACCAAGTTCACCTGCTATGTCAATCCATTTTTCAATCCATGCGATGTCTCGTTCTGCATCAGTGGGATGTGTGATGTCTCCATCGTCTATTAATAATGAGAAAAGTTCAAGGTCAGCATCTTGGAGTGCGGCACGGAGTTCGGACAGATATGATTTATCAACTGAAGGCATGTGGAAATGACAAAGTTCAAAGGTCCTGATGCCAAATTCAAAAATGCGCATGGGCAAATCCAAGAGCGAAATAAGACCGTTATTGTGAGTTTCAATAGGAATGTGCATGTCATGTCCGGAACCGGTAAATGCTGGTTTTCCGAGTTGGCGATGTAAACTCCACGATGAGACAGATAAGCGGGGTGATGGCATGAAAAAACTCCAAATTAATAATGGGACTAAATGGTGTCTACAACTTCTGATTAATCCACTTCACGACGTTTTCAACCATGATGTTCGTTGATTCACCAGAGAAAACATGGTCGGCACCTTCAAGCTCAAGGAGTTCTGTGGGTTCATTTGCAAACTGAAGGACATCAATACTATCTTGGATTGGAACGATGTCGTCTTCTGATCCGTGAACTAATAGCCATGGACCACCAAATTTACTTGCATGTTTTGCGACACTATTAATCATTGCCATGTCATCCATATATAGTTGTGAGAGCGGACAATCCGGTTCGTTCCACATAAAACCTTGGTCGGGAGTAACCTCTCCAAATTCTCTGACAGCGAAATCATTGGTATGCACCATGCCTGCAAGTGAGACGAGAACTTCAATTCGTTCATCGACAGCGGCACGTAGTACACCGACTGCCCCACCCATACTATGCCCGACATAACAAATTTTGCGGTCCGTTAGGACATCAAGGACGCTACCGAGGTCTGCTACTTCTTTTGTGATGGTTGAGTCTGTGAATTTACCATCAGATTCACCGTTGCCAGAGAATGAAAAGCGTAAGGCAGAGATTCCAGCATCTGAAAGTCCTTCTGCAAGAGAGACGAGTGCAGGTCTATCTTTGTTGCCAGTGACACCGTGTCCAATGACTACGATTCTGTTGCCTTTTCCTTCGTGGTATGTCCAATCCAGTTTTTCGTAGTGCTTGTTTCTTATTTTGTCTAACATAAGTTATAATATTTCCTAATATGAACAATTTATCAATAAAATGTGATAACTAACAAATTCACAACTATTCATCAGAAATTTTATCTTCCTGTTCCCTTTTGATAGCAAGTTCTTTATACATTTTTTCTATGTTTCTTTCAAAATCAGGTGGAGGCGGCGGCGTGGGTCGGTATTTCCTCCCGCGTGCTTTCTCTTTCTTATTAAATTCTTTCAAATATTCAGAAAGTTCCTCCATTGAGTTGAATTGGGCATTGAATTCTTCTTTCATCCTATAATATTCTTCAAGTATAGGATCAGTCTGAGTGTCAGGTTTTTCTTTCATTTGGATATCCTCAATAAGTGTAAGAGGTGTACACAAGTTTGTAGGTGAATAACCTGCGTTTCGACAAACTTTGTCAATATATCCCCTCATTGTTTCATTAACAATATGTTTAAAATTCCATGAAATTAGGTAGTCAAGACTGTTTACTGTTGCAATTGATATATGTTGAGCATCTGTCCATGCTTTTTCTGGCAATGCACCGAAATCTATCAAGAGTTGTGCAAGTCTGTTTGACGTTGATGTTGTTTGCAATGTCGTTAAATTGACTACAGTCCTAATCCTTTGTTGGACTTCACTTTCATCACCCCGTTCAATTTCAGGGACAACTAAATCTGAAACAATAAACTCAAAGTAATCAGAATACTCACCCCATAAATGTCGTATGGCTTGTTGGCGAGATAGTTTAAGAACATTATCGCTCAGTCGTGAGGTTAAATAACTCACGACAGATGTTTCAACATAGACTGGTGGTTTTATTGACGCGTAATTTTTCATGCTATGATATTTCTGTGAAGTCTTGTATTTGCGAGGTATTTATACCTCGCAAATACCTTTTTGAGAAAAACTACGCTCCCTGTCCATTATTCTTCAACGCGTCAACAACCTTTTCTGGTTTAATTGGCAGCTCTGTGACACGGATACCGATAGCATTTTTGACAGCATTTGCCATTGTTGCCAATGTTGGCGTGATAGGTGGTTCACCAACACCTTTGGCACCATAAGGACCATTCGGTGCGGGAACTTCTACGATCACAGATTCAACAGTGGGTAGGTCAGCAGAGGTTGGTACACGGTAATCTACGAATCCGGGATTGACGTTTCCGTTTTCACCGTATTGCATTTCTTCCATCATTGCCCAAGCATAACCTTGTACTACACCGCCTTCAATTTGCCCTTCAACTGCCATCGGATTTATGGCAAACCCTACATCTTGAGAAGCAACAAGTTTGAGGACTCTGGTTCTGCCGGTGTCAGGATCCACTTCAACTTTAGCAATTTGAGCGGCGAGAGCGGGTGTGCTTGGTTGCCGTGCGAAGGAACCTTTACCGACAATCGGACCACCTGTCGTTGAGAGACTATATGCTGCAAGTTCACCTAAAGAGATGGATTTCGGTGGGTCTGCTGTAATAAGATGAACACCACCGTCTTTCAACTCAAGGTTATCCTCGTTTGTGTTTAGCCGTTCAGCAGCGAGTTCAAGAATGCGTCTACGTGCATCTTCTGCCGCGAGTTTTGCGGTGTTACCCATTGTGAAGGTTACCACGCTACCGCCTGAACCTGTAGAATAAGGTGCTGAGTCTGTATCTCCACGTCGGATTGTTACGCTTTCGTACGGAACGGTCAGGATTTCAGCGATAATCTGTGTGATTGCGGTATCTGTACCTGTTATATCCATAGAACCGTGGAAGATCCGGGCACTTCCATCTTCGTGGACAGAAACATAAACACCACCAGGACCGCATCCATTTGTCCAATCACCGACAGCGACTCCCCATCCTTGGTTATCGTCTGTTTCGCGATCCCACCAACCAGCTGCATCGGCAACTGCTTCTAAAGTTTCCTTGTATCCGACTTTGGGTTCACTGCCACCTGCTGGAACAGCGTCTCCTTCTTCACGCATATTCATCAGACGGAATTTGACAGGATCCATACCAATTTTTTCAGCAATATCGTCAAGTTGGGATTCACCCGCGAAAATGGCTTGCGGTGCACCGGGTGCTCTATATGCAGCAGTTCCAGATTTGTTTGTATGCACACCGTAAGCGTCTACTTTGATGTTCGGTATCTTGTAGACACCGCGGACTCTGATGGTACTTCCGATAGAGGCACCAGAGACAGAACCGGAATCCCAAAATGCAAGTGCTTGTCGCGCAAGAATCTGACCGTCTTTTGTTGCACCTGTTTTGATTTTGATTACACATCCGGGTGCTGGTCTACCATCAAGGAATTCTTCTTCCCGCGTCATTTGCACACGTACGGGTCGTCCGGCTTTTTGTGATAGCAGCACAGCAGGAACGTGCGTAATAATCACGCCAAAACGTCCACCAAAGCCGCCACCCATCGTAGTTCCGATGACGTTGATTTGTGTGAGAGGAATACCGAGTGTGCCAGCGATACCTGATCGGATAGCAAAAGGACCTTGTGTAGATGCCCACACCGTGACCTTACCAGAAGAATCTGCACTTGCTACTGAGACATGCGGTTCCATGTATGTTTGATGGACACGAGGGATCACATAAGTATCTTCAACGACAACATCAGATTCAGCAAACCCTTTTTCAACATCTCCAGCTTCTGTGTGCGTTTCTGCAGAAATATTGTAGTAAATTTCATCAGAATATTTATCTAATTCTGCCTGAAGTTTTCGAATTGTATCGTTATTGCCACCTGAATCAGCATCAGACAGTTCCTTTATTTTTGCGTTGATGTTTCGACGGTTTGGACCATCTTTTGTGTCATCTCCGCGCAAACGAGGAGCAGATGGTTTTATCGATTCCATGACATCCTGCACAACCGGTAGTACTTCATATTCAATTTTGATGAGTTCTGCGGCTTCTTTAGCAACATCTGCGTCTGTAGCAGCAACAGCAGCGAGGGGTTCACCCAAGTAAAGCACTTTATCCGTAGCGAAGACACGTCGTCCGCTTGGTACATCGTCTTGTGTGACAATTGCCCTGACTCCAGGGAGTTTTTCTGCTTCACTTGTGTCAATACTGAGGATATTCGCGTGCGCGTGTTTGCTACGAACGATTTTGCCATAGAGCATACCAGCAGGATGAATATCTGCACCATATTGTGCTGCACCCGTAACTTTTTCAACTGCATCCACGCGCGGTAGTTTTTTACCGACAACCGAATAATCTGACATGCAATTCTCCTTTCTCCGTTTATAATCTCTTTATAACTACGCTTCTGCAACATTGGCGGTAGTGGGGATTTGTATTTTCCCACGTCCAATGGCAGTATTACATCTCTTGCAAACATTGAATGTCTGTTCATCCACTTCGCGTGAATAAAGCACCTTTACACCTGTCCGTCCACAAGCGGGACATGTTCCACGTCCGTTGTTGTATATGCCTTCATGGACATTGCCATTGGGATCGATGTATAGGTGTCTGATTCCTGATCCACGATGTGTTTTTGCCATCTTTTTCTCCTTTTTCAATTTCGGCAGATTTATTCTGCTTGTTCTTTATGAGTTAGTATGTATCTCTTCTGCTGCTTGTAGAACGGCTTCAAGAATTTTTGTGTATCCAGTGCACCGACAGATGTTGCCACCAAGTGCAAATCTGAATTCTTCTTCAGTCCGATTTGGATTTTCGTCTACAAGTGCTTTTGATGCCATGATAAACCCCGGTGTGCAAAATCCGCACTGGTAACCACCGGTATCAATAAATGCTTGTTGAATAGGATGGAGTTCACCTTCGCTGGCTAAACCTTCAATAGTAGTGATTTCTTTTCCAGAGGCGGTAACGCCAAGTACCATACAGGATGTGACCGCTTTTCCATCAACGATGACGGTGCATGCACCGCAGTCTCCCGTGCTACATCCTTCTTTAGTTCCTGTCAAACCGATTGTATCACGAAGCACTGCAAGTAGCGTTTTGCGTGGTTCAATCAGCAAATCGTGTTCATCTCCATTAACTTTTAGACTGACAGGGTGTTTTGGCGAAGTTTGCAAGCCAAAACTTGTATTAGAACGTGACATTTTTTCTCCTTGTTTCATAGTTGCGATATAAAGAGTTTACTAAAATATAAATGCAATTTCCTTATGCTCTGTCTATAGCGAGTTGTAAGGTTCGTCTTGTAAAGACATTAACCATTTCCTTGCGGTGTTCAGCGGAGCAACGTAGATCGGATATTGGACTGGTTGCAGCTGCAGCTGCTTCACCTGCTTGTTCCAGAAGTTCAGATGTGATTTCTTTCCCTTTTAGGAGATCTTCCGCTTCAGTCGCTCGGATAGGAGTGGGAGCCACAGCGGCGAGTCCAATTCTGGCATCCGTAATCGTTCCGTTGTCAACATTGACAGCGGATGCCACACCGATGAATGCTAAGTCCATGACTTCACGAATTTTGTGTTTGATATAGTGGGAACCAGATGCAGGACTCGGTAGACGGAATTGTGTGATGATCTCACCGGGTTTTAGGACTGTTTGTCCTGGTCCTGTGAAAAGTTCATTGATTGGTACTGATCTTCCTCCATCAGCACTTGCGATGTCAACTCGTGCATCAGCAACGAGGAGACCCGCAACCGTATCTGCTGCAGGGGATGCGTGCGCGATGTTTCCACCGATAGTTGCGAGATTGCGAATCTGAATGGATCCGATTTCCGACGCGCCTTCTGCTAATGCTGTGTGGTGTTTTTGGACATCATCGGACAATTCAACATCACGCACTTTTGTCATCGCGCCGATAGTTATACTACCATCAGAATCGGATGTTATGGTGTCTAATCCTTGGATTTTCTGCAAACTGATTACGGATTGCGGTGTTTCGGTATATGCCTTCATGCCGATAACGAGGTCTGTCCCGCCAGCGAGGAGTTGTGCGTGTTCTTCTGCAAAAAGACGAGATGCTTCCGCGAGGGTGGTCGGTTCAAAATATTCAAAACTTTTCACATCTGTTCCTCCGTTTCATTTATTATTTAACGACAATAGATCTAATGTTTTCTTACTTATAAGGATACCCAATTACAGCGTATTTGTCAACCTAAATCCTGTGCTGCATTCAACAAAAGAGAACTGCCGATTCCGTTTTACTTTGATATATTGATTGCACAATAGGTTTGTGGAATCCTCTTGTAACTATCACATATTCGCTGGGATAGGCCACCCTGGTGTCGGTTCGGTACGGAGTGCTTCTATTTCATACAACTCTTCCACACTAATTTCACGTTTCAGTTTTGCAGATAGGAGCGCGCCGCTCATAATCTCTGTGGTTTTCAGACCGACATCACTATTGCTAACGGGTTGTGCATCACTGTTGCAGGCATCAAGAAAGTCACGGAATTTGTCGGGGAAGCTCCTATCAGGAAGTTCTAAGGGTGTTTCTTCAAGGTGACCTTGGTATCGTCTACGATTCCCTTGATCATCAGTTTCCCATTTTCCTTTTTCAAGGAAGAGTTTATCTCCACTGAACGACCCTTTAGAACCGAAAATGAAGATGCCTTGGGGTTGTTGTGCCATATTACATGACCAACCGTGTTCATACGTAAAGGACATTCCGTTTGTAAATCGGACAAACACAGATACAAATTCCTCAACATCGTTAATCTCTTCGCCAGTATATTCTGGAGGCATGCCGCGATATGCGATGCCGCTGATTGTGGCAGGTTGTGGTGAACCGAGGAGATAGATGGAACGGTTGATGTCGTAGACACCTGTGTCATAGGTAGTTCCACCACCGCTGTATGCTGAGTTTAGGAACCATTTGCCGAAACCGAACATGTCAACATTGGGTCTGCCACGGAGACGGTAACTGGTAAGTCTACCGTAGTGGACATCACCGATTTTTCCAGAAGTGACATACTTACGGATTGCATAACTCGTTTTGTTGAGACATGTGCCACCGCTCTGATAGGCGAGTTTCACACCTGCTTTGTCAGTTGCATCGCGCATGTTTCTTGCTTCTGTTGCCGTGCGTGCCATCGGTTTTTCACAGAAGACATGGAGACCTGCGTTGGCTGCTGCCACTGTGGGTGCTTCATGAACGAATGGGGGAGTGGCAAGACTGACTGCGTCTAAATCACACTCCTTTATCATCTCATTGAAGTCACTGTATATTTTGACACTGTTATCTTTATATTCTGCCCAACGTGCGGCGTTCACTTTCAAATGTTCTTTGGCTTCTGCGGAATCTGCTTTTTTTGCTTCCTCTGTTGCCGAGTTCGCACGGCTTTCTGCCCCAGATAGTACCTCTGCAGCTCTACGTTGTGCGTTTGCATCCACCGTATCGCATACTGCGACGATTTCTGCCTGTTGTGGATGTGCTAAATATCCGTTGACGTGTGAACCGGATATCATGCCGCAACCGATTAGTCCTATTCTTATCCTTTTTGCCATTTAATGCTCCTTAGTAAATTCTGATGTACTATTTATTATAACTCAAGTTGCTACCTACAAACTTTTGGCCATGCAAACACCGTTTTCAATAGAGAATAACTCATTTTTCGCAAAATTTCTTAGCGTCCACTGTCAGTTTGTGCACTTACAGGCACAATCTTGCAGATTATGCTACAAAGGTAGCAACTTAGGTTATTATAGGTGTATTGTCGTTTTTGTCAAGTGTATAGTTAATCTGGGGGTGTGTAAAGTTTTTGCACAAGTCTAAATTTAGGTATTTGTTGTGATGTACATAGAAAAATGGTATCCTTTCCAAATAATCTTATAATCCAATAGGAGAGGATACCGATGATTAGTATAACATTAGATCGTTGTGAAATCAAAGAGAATCAAGAAGCGTGTGAAAGTTTTGTAGAGGCAATAAGTGCAATGGCTCAAGATATTTTTTTTGAACCGGGTATATCATTGTCAGACGCAGAGTCTCGTGTCTTTGAGGGTTTTCGTCCGCTCATGTATAAAAGACATTATAATGATTTAGTTGCAAGTTTAGTTAACCTCTGTTATTCTAATTACAATCTTATAAATGGAGGTTTTCTCATGATCGTTTTTGAAGATATTAAGGACAAAGCTGGGACGCTTCTATCTCTCACTGGATATACTTTAGAAGAGTTTACAAAACTATTACCTCATTTTTCTAAATGTTTTTTAGCTTATATGGAAACACGGACCCTTGATGGAAAACCGCGCATAAAACGGAGATATAAACCCTACAAAAATAGTTGTTTTGCTTCACATGAAGATATGTTGCTATTTATATTAATTTATCTTCATGAAGCTCCGAAACAGGTTCTATTCGGCACGCTCTTTGGTATGGCTCAACCTCTTGCGAATAAATGGATTCACTTGCTTTTACCGATATTGAACACCGCATTAGCAGAACTTGGAGAGCTGCCATCTCGGGAAACAGTTCCCACATCTACGTGTGATACTTGTGAGGTATCAAGTCAAAGTCAAGATAAAGAATATTTTTTTTTCATGATGGTATAGAACGGCGAATACGACGTCCAAGAGACCCAGAAACTCAAAAGGCATATTATAGCGGTAAAAAGAAATGTCATACAGTAAAAAATAATCTGATTATCAATGAAAGCTGCAAAGTCGTCCTATTGACACCCTCTTTTGAAGGAAGACACCATGACAAATACATAGCTGATCAGGTTGGCTATTGTGTGCCCCCGGGAAGCACCTTGTCCCAAGATACCGGTTTTCAGGGGTTCACTCTTCCTGATGTCCACATCGTTCAACCGAAGAAAAAACCGAAAGGTGGAGAACTGAGAGAAAAAGAAAAAGAAATCAATAGAAAGATAGCGTCTATACGCATACGTGTTGAACATGCCATTAGTGGTGTCAAAAGATACCGTATTGTCAAAGATAAACTCAGAAATTGGAAGAAAGGGTTTTGTGACTTAGTTATGGAAACTTGTTGTGGTTTACACAATTTTCGACTAAACTTCAGACCCTGGTGTTATGAAACTCCTACTATTTAATTCATTATAATGTCTAAAGTGTGTGCTGTTGTTTTCAATGAACGCAGTGGCCACACGGGTTTAACTTTTCATTAGCACTCATTCTTTACATGAGCCAAAGCATTTAGAGAAAAAGGCTATCAGATTGGTAGTGGCGTGATTGAGAGTGCTTGTAAACATGTTGTTGGGCAAAGATGTCCACAAGCTGCAATGAGATGGAAGAAACCGGGTATCAATGCCGTTCTCAAGATGCGGTGCCTGTTGAAAAATGGTGGATGGAATAAATATTGGTATCCAGACGCAAAAGCCGCATAATCTCTTGTGCAAAAACTTTACACACCCCTTTGTGCATTTAACATTTCCAATTAAAGTAGAATCCTGCTACAATCTTCAAAATCCAAAACAGTGTTTATGGAGATGATTCTTATGACTGAAGAACAGAAATTTATATTTGACCTGAAAGGGTACTTGTTAATTCCAGAAGTGTTAACACCCTCAGAGATAGATGAAATTAAAGACCAAGTTGATACAATTCGCACAAATCCTGAGGCGTTACCTCCGTATGAGCGACAATTTCCCGGGGGTGCATCTTCAATGTTGATTGACCATCCAGCCATAATTGATATTCTCAAAGAGACTTTGGGTGAAATTCGTATGGAATCAAGTTGGTTCACCTATAGGTCTGAGGGGAATGGAGGACCGCCACCCCACGGTGGTGTGCGAAATGTAAACCCTAACTTTAGTTATCAATGCCATAATGGTAGAATTTACTCAGCATTGACACGGGTTGTGTTTGAATTGAACGAAGTGAAAGCAGGTGAAGGTGGCACACTGTTTCTACCCGGTAGTCATAAATCGAACTTCCAAATCCCAGAAACGCATCGTAATGTTGATTCTCCACTCCTTGAAACATATAGTTGTCCACCTGGTTCTGCAATTATCTTCACAGAGAACGTATGTCATTCTGGTGACACTTGGAAGAATCCGGACCATCCAAGAATTGCAGTGTTTAATTGTTATAATTTTGTTGGGTGTCAATTCCACAAACCTACGGTGCCAAAACATATTATTGATGGGTTACCACCTGAAAAGCAGGCGTTTTTCCGCAATGTTTGGGTTTGGGGTCAGGGAGGACCTGACAACGGCAAAAATCTCCGTTATGATGGTTGACAGGTAGCAGAAAGGACAAATGAAACACTCAGGCAAGACATCTTCAGTACTGCTGATTAGTGCTGCAAAGTCGGATGCGCGAAGTAGTGTTTCAAAATGGCGTTGGGGAATTTTGGGATTATGTCTGAGTATTTTACCTAAGATTAATGTACTTGCCCTTGTGATTGCTGTCCTTGTCGTGTATATTTTAATACCGAAAATTGATTTGTCCACTTCAGATCAGGTGGAGATTTACTCCCAACATCCTGCTCTGTATACGTTGCACTTTCGTAAAACTGCGAAAATAGTACGATCAATGAGTATCTTTTGTGGTTGGATCATCGGTGTAATCTGTATAGTCTTTTTTATCTGATTTAGAAAGGAACATATTGAACTAAATGGTAGAACATGAGAAACCTTATGAAAGTATCAAGGGTCAGCTGATTCTGCGGGATCATCTGGCTGCGGACAGGACTATACTTGCCAATGAGCGAACCTTCCTCGCATACATCCGCACGGCTTTGACGCTATTTGTTGCGGGATTATCCTTTGTACATTTCCATATTATGAGTTCACCGATTGCTGATGGTGCAATTGGTGGATTATTGATGCTGATAGGTGCGGTGACTTTTTTTCTTGGACTTTATAGATATCATAAAACGAAATCACTCATTCGTGAGATTAAGCTCAAAGAATTAGCAGAAGGAAACGAATATGAAAATTAGAGAGGTGGTTGTAACTGGACAGAACCAAGTAGAACTTCAGACCAATGAATTTGATGCATCTATACAATCACCTAACGAAATATTGATAGACACAGAATACACATTCATCAGTAGCGGAACTGAACTGGCAAATTATACAGGTAGAGAACCGAAAGTATTTCAAAAAGGCGCATGGTGTGCATATCCGTGGCGTTCCGGATATGCTAACGTTGGCGTTGTACGTGATGTTGGTGCAAATGTCACTCGCGCAGCACATGGTGATAGAGTCTTTACTTATGGACGACATGCCTCAATCATTCGGTATACACAAGACAGGTTGATTGTTCCTATTAGTGATTCCATTGATTCAGGGGTTGTCGCAGCGTCTCGGATGGCAGGTGTAGCGATGACTTCTATTATTGTCTCAGAAATTGACACTAATGCGCGTGTTATCGTATTCGGATTAGGGTTAGTTGGTAATCTTGCAGCGCAGATGTTTCAAATTCGGGGTTGTCGAGTTGTTGGTGTTGATCCTGTGGCGGAGCGGCGCAAATTAGCGGAACGGTGTGGTATTGAGCATACTATCGGAGGAGATGCGGAGGAAGTACAAGCACAGATTCAAGAATTAACCAAGGGAGAACTTGGTAACATCACTGTTGATGCGGTTGGTCATAGCAGTGTTGTTATGCAAGCACTGCGTGCCACTGCAAGTCATGGTCAACTTGTGATACTGGGATCACCGCGTGTTTCTGTTACTGGAGATTTGACAGAACTTCTCTCTGATACTCATCTACGATGGATTACGATACGTGGTGCGTTGGAGTGGTGTGTTCCGATGTATCCTGATACTGGCAATCGCGTATCACAATTCAGCAAGCAGCAGACTATTTTTGATTGGATTGCGCGCGGAGAGTTGGATGTTGAATCATTAATCTCGCATCGCCTAAAACCTGAGCAGATTAAACAGGCTTATGATGGTCTTCTGAATGAACCTGATGTTTGGACAGGTGTTGTTTTGGATTGGAATGAATAAAGGGTTAGGTTTTATTGCTTCAGTTTACCCCAAAGCGTCGTCAGACGGTCTTGGGGTTCAACAGGAAATGTCTCCTCTGTCCGCGTCCAATCAAACTTTGGCACACCATTCTCAAACATGTCATCCAAAATCCTTATCGGTTCCCCGCCGGTATAGGGGATTGCAAAATGATAATAGGTTGTATTATTTTCCCAAAATGCTCCGCGATAAGTTGTGTAGACGATATATTTCCCATCAGGTGACCATTTCATGTCTTTGAATTCTATGTGATTATTGAAGTTTACTATCGTATTCAAGTGTCGTAAACTCGGAACATCGTAAATATCAAGATCATACCAGAATCCCAAAAGACCCGCATTCCAATAAACAACAGCAAGTTTTGTCCCGTCCGGTGAAAAAGTGGGCAGACTTCCGTCTATACTCACACGTAAAACTTGTGCTGTTTCTAAACTGATGAGATAAACGCCTTCAAGTGTCCCATAAGCGAGGTACTTACTGTCCGGTGATAGTTCAAGATGCTCTGCTACGATGCCTTTTATCAGAGAAACAGGAGGCGAAAGTACTTCTCTTGGAGGAATAATGTTTTCTAACTGGTGCGGTATAGGTGGTGGAGGCGGTACAGTAGGGTCTTCTATATTTTTTTTTCTAATCAGATAGATGCCGCTCGTTGTCCGTCCAAATTGATCATGTTTAACTTTATCCGTTATGGCAGGTAGAAAGTTTATGAAGATAAGGTCTGGGTTTTGTGATAGTTCAAGATCAAGAATTTTATTGAAGCGTTGATGTGTCATCATACGTTCTGGATCATTGATATTATCTGTATCAATCAGGTAAATATCATAAGGTTTAGTCGGGTCACTGTATTCGGTAAGCGTGGCGATGTAGTTCCCATTTTTTTGGACAGAAAAATCGCGAATAGGGTGTGTCTGTTGATAAAGCAGGCGCGCGTTGTCTGTGTCTGCAAGGTCGGTAATCCATAATTCGTTAGGATTGTCTGGATGTAGAAAAATAACCTCACCAGAGAGTTGTGCATAAGTTGACAGTGGCAGCACAAAAACCAATAATAGACAAAAGCATTTCAGCAAGTGTTTCATTTATAATCGCTCCTATTGTATGTGGGTTTGCATGTTGTGTCCGTTTTTATGGTGGATTTTAGATATATTTATACACTGCTGTTCTGGCGAGGTTAGGAAACCTCGCCTACCGTGGGGTGGAAGTGTACATTAAATTTTAGAAATCACCATAAAACGTTATTGCTTGATTTTACCCCATAGCGTGGTCAAACGATTTACCGGTTCAACAGGATATGCTGGGTTTATCCAATCAAACATTGACACACCTCTGTTGCCTATATCCAATATTCTTCCAGGGGGGGCACCGTTAATGGGAATTGCAATATTGCGGTATGTAAGCTGTTTTTTGAGAAGCTGGCTGACGCGTACTGTGTAAATCAGATACTCTCCATCCGGTGACCAGTTGAGGCCCTGGGGAGGCGTAATCAAGTCTATGGTCATAATAGGTTGCCGTGTATCAAGCGAGATAATATCAATTTGAGGGTTGCCTGTGGCAACATTAGCGTAATAATAGGCAAGCTTTTTACCATCTGGTGAAAAAGCTGGAAAGTAGCCTATTCCGCTGATACGTGTTTCCTGTTTGGTGTCAACATCAATTTGAAATACACCATTGATACGGTCGTAAGCAATCTCTTTTCCATTAGGTGCCCAGTCAACCCGTGGTATACTTCCTTCCTTTAACAATGTGATCCTTGGATCCGGTTTGCCTATTTCACTCCTTTGAATGAGATAGATTCCCTGTTTTGGAATCCCCCTGCCCAGTAGATTTGTGAAAACAACATCTCCATCGTGTGAAATATCAATAGACTCAATATCTTTAATTTTAGTTTGTATTTGGACAGCATGACTCCGAAGCGTATCAATAAGGTAGATGTCTTCTTTGAATGGTTCAATTTCATTTGTTGACACGATAGCAATGTAGCGGCCATCTTTTTGTACAGATAGAGATCGAATAACGTTGGTATGCTTATACAGTAATCGCGCATTACGTGTATCTCTAATATCAGTAATCCATATCTCGTCATAATTGTACGGGTGTCTATAGACAACATAACCAGCGAGTTCTGCATAAGTTGTCAAGGGAAGCAAAACAAGCATCCATAAGTAGAAACCTATTCGTCCGATTTTCATGGTCCATACCTCTTGCATGCTATTTTTAAATTATAGAAATTATAGAGAAGAAAAACAACCGTAAATTAACGTAAAATTGACACATGGGGCAAACCAAACTCTTAACTCAACCTACTATGGCAAATTTTTGACTTAATTATACAGTCTGCACCAATGCGGTTAGGAAACTGCACCTACCGTAGGACGAAAGCGTCTAATTATTTTTAAACTTCACCAGAAATTATTAGTCCCGCGGTCATTTCTGCGGGACTTCTATATCCATCGGGAACTCGCCTAAGTCAATAATTTTGTCAAACCCTCCAGGTGATAAATGTGGAGGTTTGCCAAAACTAAAACGCATTTTTATCTGTGGTTTTTCAATTCGCTGTAGGTAACTTAGTTCTTTATTGAGTTCATTAAGCTGTGCCCTGAGTTTTTTTACCTTTTCTGGGATCTTTTGTAACCGTGCGGTTTCTGCATCTGTTAGGGGGCGTGGGTTTGGGTTTTTCCATATACCTGTGGCTTGATAGGAAAAATCAGGATCAATTTTCCAAACCTTACCACCTATCGTCACTTCCTTAGTTCTGTTTTCAGTTTTTTTGTGTGGAGGAGACAGAGCGGGTGTGGATGGGGACGAAGTGCCCCCATCTTGTTTACACCCTAATTGCAACAAGAAGATCAGGATAATTATGAAAAAACTGATAATCCGGATATAATGCATCAGATAGCACCTTTAATCTCGATCCATATTGTAACACCGTCAACAGTGAGTTCTGCTTTTGCTTTTCCAAAACCAGCAGGGAAGTTGTTAGTATGGAAAGCATCCCATGCCGATGCATATTCGTTCCAATTGGGACCATCAACTACTTCTCCACGGCCAAACAACTCCCCCGATGCCGATGCCTCTCCATCAACATCGCTGGCAGTTTCTGCAAAAGCGGAACCATAAACATAGTAACGCCCATCTGGTTCAAGCCAGAAACCACCAGTAATATTTACAAACCCAAGTGAATTTTTATCATCATCTAAAAGATATCCTAAAAGATAGAGCGAGAAATTCACGTTTTCAAAGTCTAAGTCAAGATAACTATCAGTAATGTTCTTGGGTTTATTTGTATCATATTTTTCAAAGAGCCTTCTCTCAGGATCTGCGCTAATAGTGTTTATGGTTATGATGCCACCGAGTAAAAATAATCCCAATACCAATGCTATGACGAAGTGGTTTTTAACTTTTATGTTTCGCATGTTAGTCTCCTTACTTTATCCAAGTTGTTACTTGCAAGATTCATGCTAGCAAGTAGAAACTTAGGATTAGTTAGAAAAAGTGATCGAATTTTAAAACAACATCACTAATTTCACACCATGTTTATGACATGTCTGTTGAATGGATAGAAAACACAAGTTAGACAAACCGGAAAAACACAATTGTAGTATTCGGCTTGTTTATCATTTCCATGATTATACAAAAATGCCAAAAAAAAGCAAGCTTAAAATTGAAATAATTATAGAATTGGTAAATTATGGTGAATAATTACTATAAAATTTGAGGAATTATGGAATCTATTGGAAATCATGATGGTTTAATTTAAACTTGCAAAAGTCCACAACTATATAACTATATACTGATATTTACAATATGAAGGTTTACTTTCTGGTGTAGTTTAAACACCATTAGAATGACAACCGTAAAAATTCTTGAAATCCCACCCAATTTATGATATAATTAACCATCTAAGATTTTATATCAATCTCAAACAGGAAATTTCATGCACGGCAAAATCGTTTCCGTCGTGCTTTATTTTATATGATATTTTTGTATATAAATTGTAAAAAAGGGGAGGTGAGAAAGTTTGGCAATTGATGCAGCAAAGAAGCAGGAATTGATCCAAAAACACCAAATACATGATCGAGACACCGGTTCACCGGAGGCGCAAGTCGCGGTATTAAATGCTCGTATTGAGGAATTAACGCAGCATTTTCAGACGCATAAAAAAGATCACCATTCAAGATACGGACTATTTCGTTTGGTAGGAAAACAACGTCGTTTGTTAAGGTATCTATATAAGAAAGATGTCCCACGATATTATCGTTTAATAAATGAACTTGGAATTCGCGACACAATCGGGTCTCAAAGAAGTTAAATATTCCACCGCAGGCATTTTGTGTAAGAGTATTAGTTAGGAGGAAATTGAGTGAAAGTTGAAATGCAACTCGGAAGTGAAAACTTATCGATAGAAATGGGGAAAGTTGCTAAACAGGCAGATGGTGCCGTGTGGGTACAATACGGTGGAACAGTTGTCTTAGTGACTGTAGTAGCAGATGATAGGGAGAATGATTTAGATTTTTTTCCATTGACAGTAGATTATAGAGAGAGGTCCTACGCTAACGGACGTATTCCAACGGTGTATGGTAGACGTGAACCGAGACCTGGATCCTCAGAACAGTTGGTCGCTCGTTTGATTGACCACTGTATACGTCCACTTTTTCCGAAGGAATTTAAAGCAGAAGTACAAGTATTATGTACTGTATATTCATCAGATGGAGTGCATCCTGCGGATGTGCCTGCCCTCATAGGAACATCTGCTGCGTTATCTGTGTCCAATATTCCGTTTAGCGGTCCTGTCGCAGCGGTGACCGTTGGTAAAAAAGATGGTAAATTAATAATCAATCCTACCTACGAGGAATTACATTCCTCAGAGATGGAACTATTTGTAAGCGGCACATCAAACGCTGTGATGTCTGTTGAAGGCGGAGGACACGAAACTCCAGAAGACGAAGTAATAGACACAATCATTGCAGCACACGAACAGATAAAAGAAATTATCAAACTTCAAGAAGGCATCGTTGCTGTCTGTAGTCAGGAGAAACGTGAGTATCAATCGGAAACAGTAGAAGATTCCTTAAACACCCGTATTAGAGACCTTGCCACCGCTCGGATACGTGAATCAATTGGAATGGCAGACAAGCAACTTCGTGAAGATTACCTTGAACAGATTCAATCGGATATCCTCACCGAGATTCAAGAGGATGTCCCTGAAGAAATTGACCCAAGTGCAGAAAAAGATGCGCGTTCTATCTTGAGTGAAATAGAAAAAGAACAGATGCGCCAAGCCATACTTGTTGAAGGCAAACGTGTTGATGGCCGTGGTGTCACAGATATACGTTCGATATCGGGTGAAGTCGCCCTACTCCCACGTACGCACGGTTCAGCCCTCTTTACCCGTGGACAGACGCAGGCACTTTGTGTTACAACTCTTGGCACTTCTGGTGATGAAGATGTTAAGCGTGGGTTGGATGGAGAAATCCGCCGCGGTTTCTTCTTACATTATAACTTCCCGCCGTTTAGCACTGGTGAAGTCAAGCGGATGATGGGTCCAGGTCGTAGAGAAATTGGACACGGTGCGCTTGCCGAAAAGGCACTTGAACCAGTTATTCCGAACAAAGAGGACTTTAACTATACCATCCGTCTAGTATCTGAGATATTGGAATCCAATGCATCTTCATCAATGGCAACTGTGTGTGGAGCGACCTTAGCATTACTTGATGCTGGCGTTCCATTAAAAAGACCGGTTGCGGGTATTGGTGTTGGACTTATCAAAGAAGGTGAACAAGAAGTTATTCTGACAGATATGCTTGGAACTGAAGATTTCCTTGGTGATATGGATTTTAAGGTAGCAGGAACAACAGAAGGTGTAACAGCTGTGCAGATGGATATTAAAATCGATGGTGTTACCCCTGAGTTGATGCGGAAGGCTATCCACCAAGCACGTGAGGCGCGCATTGCTGTGATTGATCAGATGAACGCTGTCATCAGTACACCTCGTGCCGAATTGTCACCTTATGCGCCGCGTATCTACACCCTCCAGATTGCGCCAGAGAAGATTAAAGACCTCATCGGACCTCGTGGCAAAACCGTCCAAAGTATTCAAGAAGAGACGAGTACGACGATCAATATTGATGATGACGGTACTGTTGAAATCGCTTCAACGAGTGCAGAAGGTGTCAAGATTGCTGAGGAAAAGGTACGCGAAGTTACGGCAATGCCTGAAATCGGAAAAGAATACACAGGCAAGGTTGTTCGGACAGCATCCTTCGGGGCATTTGTGGAGATTCTACCTGGAAAAGATGGACTTGTTCACATATCACAGATGGGTGACGGTTATGTTCGCAGAGCAGAAGATGTTATGGAGGTAGGAGACGAGGTGACTGTACGCATCTTGACGATTGATGAACAGGGAAGAGTTGACTTGTCTCTTATTGCAGCTAAAGGTGTTCCAATAGAAGAACTTGATACCTCATCATCATCATCATCACCTGATTCAGATTGGGATCAAGAACCGCGCGAACAAGGCAGGTCAAATTATCGAGAGAATCGTCCTTACCGTGATTCACGAGACAATCGGGATAATCGAGACAATCGAGACAATCGGGATAGACGTAACAACCGATATGAACAACGAGATAACTCGCGTGATAACAGAAATCGTAGATCACCTCGTATACCGAAAGGCAGATTTTAATCAGACGATCCACAGTCTGCGAAAAAACTGAAGAAATCTGATTTCATATCAACTAAATCAACGGCGGATGTATTTATTGCGTTCGCCGTATGAATAGTTATATCTCGTTCCTCTCAACATAATTTAAATCTTATATATTCCATATTACCAATAGGTGTGTCTAATGAGAACTCGTAACCCTCGTGTTAGGCGACAAATCCAAAAAGAAAAAGGGGATTTGCTTGCTCAGAAATGGATGACAAATCTTTTGGCATTCATCCTAATCATACTTATCATCCTCTTTGTAGTTCTATCTATTCCATCTGTAAAAAAATATATCATTGATTTTTTCCGAGTCTTGCGTTTTGGGAGAGAACAGCAACCTCAACGTCCCCAGGTTAAACCTATCAATCCACTCCAGTTTATCTTCAAATTTAAAGGGAATATCTATGGGTATCAAATGGACACTTTATAACAAACGATTATTCCAATTAATCTCTTTATCTGTGAAAACATTGCAGCAACGAAAAGGACATCATCATCATTATAGTAACATGGCAGTTTCAGTTGTGTTGTGCTTATGTTTATTAGTATTCTTTGGTGCAACTACTGGATGTGGATATGTTTCAACCTCTTCTTATCTGGAGCATATTAAGTCAATCAACGTTCCACCTGTAGAAGTTAATGACCCCGATATCGCTTATGATAACGTTTCACAACGTCCATTTGATGAAGTCATTCATGAAAAATTAACTGAACGTTTTAATCGAAAATGGAATGATGGAAACGATTCAGAACTCACTATAAAGATACAACATTATGATATAAAAGAACATGGGTTTGGACCGAGTGGAAATGTAGAATTGGTCCGGATGAGTCTGCAAGTGGAATACCAATTTATTGATAGAGTTAGAAACAATATGATAGAAAGAAGAGATAACCATGTGCAGATTCACGACTTTTATGTAGTGGAGAATCGTGGAGAACCACTAGAAACAGTCGATCAAGCAAAAAATTTGATAATTGAGGAACTCATTGAGGACCTTTACAATCAACTTGCAGAACAGTGGTAAAGATGAAATTCCGCAATGTATTCTGTATATACTTTCTCAGTATTTCGATCCTTATTTCATGTGGGTCGGAACAAGGTAATTTGACATCTGTTAATCAAGTGGATAGTTATGTTTTTGGTGTATGGAAAGCACCCACAACCAAAAATGTTCAAGAAGTCTTAGTTGACGTTTCAGAAAACATTCAGTCTTATAGTCTAAAGAAGAAACCACAACAACAAAACGGCACAAGACAAGATAGCAATGGTGCTGCATCTAATTACAAACTTCCATATCTTACAACAGCCAAACCTGAAACTCTTTTGCCTAAATATATGGAAATCAAGGAGTGGGTTCGTGCTAACAAGCCGACAACATATAACACTGAAACACTCTATGATGACAGATACGTCCATTCTGAAATATACCCAGAAATTTATCACCATTACGGATTTCAAGCACAAGCAGAAGTAGAATACCAAAGTCCTAAATTCGGGTCAGAACCCTATATCCTGCTTGAGATTTTTGATATGCGTACCCCTGAAAATGCCTTCGGGATATTTAGTGTAAATAGTTATCCACACCCAAAATATGAATGGGTTGGTTGTAAAGCAATTATTTCTGGTAGAAATCTCTGGTTTTGGAAAGGAAAGTACTTCATACAAATAGAAGGATATGCCATAGCGACCGGCATTCGCAAGGCAATGATAGAACTCGCCCAAGTTATTGCAAAACGCATAAAAGACCCACCACAAAGAATTCAGCTATTGGAACTATTACCCACTCAATATATACGTGGTAGTGAAAAGCTATTTACGACAGATTGGGCATTGCATCAAATCAATAAAACTTTACCTGAACCGTTTCCGCAATTAGATGAAGACGCGATTGGGGTTATGGCACAATACAACACCAAAGCGTCTAAGAATGCCGCTGCCCCATATCATGTCTTCGTCATCCGTTTTCCCAATGTTGATACAGCAGAATCGGTTTTTACACAGTATCGTAATGATCTGATATCAGAAAATGTGTCTTTTGAAACTGACATGGAGAATGGTGCGATTCTCATTAGAGAGTAATACATAAACAACAAGCTAAGGAGGGTTCTTATGCGTGGTGATTTTGAAGCATATCTCAATGATGAATTTCGTGATGAATCTGGGAATTTAGATCTGAATGCCTTGCTTGAATTAGAAGACGAAGCATCAATGGATGTGGCAGTCGTCATGCCGACTCCACAACCGAATCCTCAAAACGCTGAACTGGCAGATGTGATACGCGGTAACCAGCGCGCGCTTGGGTGTGCTCTTGTGCATCCGACAGAACCGGACCCAATTTTACAGGTCAAATATGCGGCTGAGGAATGGGGTATGCCAGGTATTAAGTTAATGCCAGCGATACACAATTATAATGTGGACGATCCAATCGTGCGACCTATTGTAGAAGCTGCGCGTGACTTTGGATTGATTATTTCAATTCATTCAGTACCGAACAATTGTCATCCAAATCGGATTGGCAACGTTGCAAGTTGGGTACCTGAAACACCCGTGATTATGGATCACATGGGATTTCCAGATGATTTAGAGGATGCGATCTCCGTTGCAAAGACGAATAAAAATGTCTATCTCGGCACAACTATTTTACGTTTCCATCGTCGGTGGGGTAATAACCCGGATACAGTTGTTCCGACAGAGGTAAAGTCTGCAGTTGATGTACTCGGACCTGAACAAATAGTCTTTGGTTCTAATTTACCTGAATATAGACCGATTCAGGTCATCAATGCTTTAAAACGTTTGGAATTGGGTGATGATGCTGAAGCGTTGATTTTTGGTGATAATCTTGCGCGGATCTATGGATTGAATTGAGTTGGCCACCATTTGCAAAAAGGAGCAAAAAGATGGCAGTTGCTAAGATTCGAGAACGTGGACAGATAACTATTCCTAAACAGATTAGAGAAAGTTTAGGACTCAAGAAGGGCGATATCGTGGATGCACGGATTGAGGGTGATTGTGTAGTGATCATTCCGAAGAAATCTACAACACCTGAAAATTGGATGAAACTATTGCAAGTAATGAAAAGTGTTCACGAGCAAAATAGAGGAATCAGCGAAGAAGAAGTTTATCAAGATGTTGAACGGGCTGTTGCAGAGCTTCGACAGGAAAAAAATGACAGAGAAAAAAGAGCTGCGGGTTGTTCTTGATAGTGTTGTTGCCGTGAGTGCTTTTCTTACCGATGGCTTGACAGCAGAATTGGTGTCTGGGTGTCAAGATTGCGTTACTCTTTATAGTGCAGAAGAGATTTTAAATGAAATTCGCAATGTCCTATTAGAAAAACCACACATACGGAATCGTTATACCTATACCATAGAGGAAGTGGAAATCTTTCTCAATTACCTAAAGGATATTAGCATTATTGTTGCCAAACTGCCAGAAGTTCGTGCAATAGAACGTGACCCTAAAGATGACATAATCATTGCTTGTGCTGTTACTGTATCGGCAAATTATATCGTAAGTCGAGACCGGGACCTGCTGGATTTAGGAAGTTATGAAAACATACAAATTGTACCTCCAGAGGAATTTATACACATTTTGAGGATAGAGAGGGAACACATTGAAAATCAAAACCGTTAAAAGTTGGAGAGATGAAAAGAACACCCCTATACGAAATTCATAAATCACTGCACGCTAAATTCACCGAATTTGGTGGGTGGGAGATGCCGCTACAATATAGCAGCATTGTCAAGGAACATCTCGCTGTTCGTTCTACTGCCGGTTTGTTTGATCTGGCACACATGGGAGAATTGGATGTTAAAGGCGGAGGGGCAGACGACTTAGTTCAAAAACTTTGCACAAACGATGTAAGTCGGTTAGTTGATGGACAGGTGCTATATACACTACTTTGCAATGAGAGTGGGGGTATAGTTGATGACATCCTTGTCTACCGACATGCTGAAAATGACTACACACTTGTTGTCAATGCTGCTAATATTAAAAAAGATCTTGCATGGGTTAAAGCACAAAACAACACAGACTCAAAAATCACTGACGACAGCGAAAACACAACTCTTATCGCACTTCAAGGTCCAAAGTCAATTGAAATATTAAATCCTTTTGTTCCTGATCATGATGTTTCTGAAATATCGTTTTTTCGGTTTGTCGTTGGTGAGGTTGCAGGTATTCGCACTGCGATTTCACGTACTGGATATACAGGGGAGATAGGGATTGAGTTATATGTTAATGCCAACAGTGCGGAAGATTTATGGAATGCTCTTTATCCTGCTGTGATAGAAGCGGGAGGATTGCCAGTTGGACTTGGTGCGCGCGACACCTTAAGACTTGAAGCAGGACTCCGTCTCTACGGCATGGATATGGACGACGACACAACACCTTTTGAGGCAGGACTTGGACGTTTTGTTAAGTTAGACAAAGGAGATTTTATTGGTAAGGACGTTCTTCAGGCACAAAAGGAAAATGGTGAGCAGAGTAAGAAATTAGTAGGATTTCAGGGACTGGACCGCGCTGTTGCACGCTGTGGGTATGAAGTCTATAAGAATGGTCGTTCTATTGGTAAGGTGACGAGTGGAGCACCGTCGCCAAGTTTGAAATGTAATATCGGTTTTGCGTCTATATCTATAAAAACAAAGAAAACGATTGAAATCGACATCCGAGGTAAATTGCACACCGCGAAAATCGTGAAGGTGCCTTTTATTTAGAATTTACACAACTACTTGGAGAGAATAAAATGAAACGTTACACAAATATTTTATTGTGCTTCTTGGTTCTGGGGTTATTTCTGTCACTTTCTTATGCACAGGAAACTGCCGAAAATACAGAAAAGTCAACAGAAACTGACAAAATATCGGAAATGGCAATAGAATCTACTGTACGCATAGTCGGGTTACCCGGTGGTGGTTCGGGATTCTTTGTGGCGCCGGATATGATAGCAACAAATTTTCACGTTGCAGCAGGATGTACAATCGGACCTATTACTGCTAAATTAAATCACAAAGAAACAATCTGGTTAGTAGAAGGTGTTATGGCATTTGATATCAAGAGTGACATTGCTATCCTGAAGATAAAAGGTGAAGGTGTCCCACTACCATTGGCTGACATTGATACACTTCAGATCGGAGAGACCGTCTTCCTGGCAGGCTACCCTAAATTAGGAGAATTCAAGGTTGTAGACGGAGTTGTCAAAGATATACGCAAGAGTGATAAATGGTTGAAGACGACAGTTGAAGCGTATCCGGGAAACAGTGGTAGTCCAATGTTAAACAGCAAAGGTGAAATCATTGGTATTCATGTTGGACACGGTTACGACGCGAGACCTTCCAGTGTCATCAAGGCATTGATAGAGGATTCTATTTCTACGGAACCTCTGGGAAAGTGGCGGAAGCGAAAAAATGTACGTTCTTATTTCTATCACATGCGAGGATGGCAGAAATATTATGATGGGAACGTTGAAAAAGCAATAAAAGATTTCAATCAAGCAATTGAACTGAATCCTGATGATCTGAAAATCTATAAGATACGTGGAGACGCAAAAAGTACACTTGGAGATTATAAAGGGGCAATAGATGACTATAGTCATCTATTGAAACTAAACCCGACCGATCTTGAAATTCAAAAAAAACTTGATGAGACTAAAAAGATACTTGAGGGAAAGACACTTGAGGTGCAGTCACGTAAGGATGGTACAGTCGTTACAACGATAACACGAACATTTATTGAATCAGAACGATCTTCTGAAGATGTTAGCAATTACAGAGAACGCGGTCATGAAAAGTCAGCGAAAGGGGATTATGCGGGAGCAATAGAAGATTTTACACAAGTCCTCAAACTAAAACCTGATGATGCTAATGCCTATAATGCACGCGCTTGGACGAAGACTCAGAGCGGAGACTATACTGGCGCAATTGAAGACTATACACAAGCCATTAAGCACAATCCTCAAGATGGAACCATCTATATTCAACGCGCGCAGGCAAGACTTAAACTCAAAGATTTCATCGGGGCAATTGAAGACTATAATCAGGCACTAAAACTGAAGCCTGATGACTCTTACTTCATTTTAAATAGTCGTGGACGTGCAAAGTTGGAAAGTGGTAATAGCACTGGAGCGATTGAAGATTTTACCGAAGCAATTAAGCTTCAACCTAATGATACTTACGGATACAACAATCGTGGTTCAGCAAAACGTAAACTTAGAGAGTATGCTGCCGCGATTGAAGACTATACTCAAGCAATAAAACTAAAACCCAAAGAACCTTATTCCTACAGGCTTCGCGGGCATGTAAAAGTAGAACTTGAGGACTATACTGGTGCTATAGAGGATTATACACAAGCAATTGAACTGAATCTTGAAGACATTTCTTACGCTTACTTTGCTTATATAGATCGTGGTAATGCGAAACGCATGTCCAAAGATTTTGATGGTGCAATTGCAGATTACAATCATGCAATTAAGCTAAAACCTGAACATACTAACGCATACATAGGCCGCGGCCTTGCAAAGGCTGATCTAAAGGATTATGACGGTGCGATCGCTGACTACGATAAAGCCATTGAACTTAACCCAAAATATGCTGAAGCCTATCACAATCGTGGGAAAGCAAAGGAAGCACTTGGACAACATGAAGCAGCGAAAATTGATTTTGAAAAGGCGAAAGAACTAAACCCGGAGGCAAAAAAATAAAAATGAGACATTACACAAAAATTTTATTCTGCTTGTTGGTTCTGGCGGTATTTCTCTCATTCTCATATGCACAGGAACCTTTTGAAAAATCTGAGGAGTTAACGGAAACTGACTCAATATCCGAAAAGGCAAAAGCATCTACGGTGCGTATAGTTGGCGGGAACTTTTCGGGTCTTGGCGTTGGGACAGGTTTTTTTGTAGGCAAAGATACGATCGTTACCAACATTCACGTTGTATCACAACCAGGTCTCTATTTCGCTAAACTAATTGACAATGAAGAAGTTTGGAAAATTGTAGGTGTAACCGCGTTTGATATTAAGAATGACCTTGTTATCCTAAAAATTTCAGGTGAAGGCACACCACTTCCTCTTGGGAATAGCGATAGAGTCCAAATCGGCGAGTCTATTTATGCAGTAGGATTTCCAGCGGCTAATTACAGAGTAACCGAGGGGGTTATAAATAGTGTTCAGAAGAATAATAAATGGTTACGAATGACAGTTGATGTTTCTCATGGAAATAGTGGTGGTCCTATTCTAAACAGCATAGGTAATGTCGTTGGCGTGGCAACCGCGAATTATATGGCTTACAGTTATGCAATTTCTTCTAACACCCTTAAGGCTTTACTAACAGAAACCAAAACGGAAGCTTTGCAGCAGTGGCACCAGCGAAACGTAATTCGTGCTGACCATTACTATAATCTGGCAGGAATTAAATTCGATTCCAAAGAATATAACGAAGCAATATTACATTTAGATAGGGCAATTCAGTTAAATCCAGTCGCCGACCGCTTTTTCTTGAATCGTGGGGTTGCCAAGGATGTAGTAGGTAACCATAAAGGCGCAATTGAAGACTATAATCAAGCAATAAACCTCGATCCAGAGAATATTCATGCATACAATGCTCGTGGCAGCACAAAGAACCACATTGGAGACTATAAAGGTGCAAAAGACGATTATTCTAAAAGCATCAGTCTTGACCGCAACAACGGTGAAGCATACAAAGCACGCGGTAATATTAATCTGAAACTAGAAAAACATCAAGCAGCATTTGAAGATTTCACTGAAGCAATTAGACTTGAACCACTGGATTTAGATACTAACCTTAGTATCGCCAAGTATTACCGTGATAAAGGTATGCTTGACAAAGCAGGCGAACATATTCAAAAAACGGGTTTAATTACGGAAGACTCATGGATAGTCCTCGGTCCATTTGATAATATGGATAAAATCGGTTTTGAGACTGCATATATTCCTGAAGAAGCAACACATGTTGACACTACCGTAAGATATGACAGCATAGATGGTGAGGTGAGTTGGCAAAAATGTTCAGATGATAAATTGGATGGCAATATCAGGTTTGGGAAAGATGTTGATTGGCGTGTTGCCTATGCATCGACAACCGTTACTTCACCTGATGAAAGGGAAGTACAATTCCGCTTTGATAGCGACGATCAAGGAAAAGTCTGGCTAAACGGGGTAGAAGTTTATGCACATACAGAAACACATACAGGACTTACGCATTCCCCCTTGATAAGGGGGGTAGGGGGGTTAAATAGTGCAATATTTCAGTGTTTTTGGTCTTTTTAACCCCCTAAATCCCCCTTATCAAGGGGACTTTAAGAGAAACTGCGTAAGTCCTGACATAAAGCAATAATGGACAGATATATCTTTCCCGTAACACTTACGAAAGGTAAGAACAGTATCCTCGTTAAGGTGTGTGAGGAGAAAGAAGGATGGGGATTTTATCTGCGGATTACAGATAAAAATGGACAAGCTTTTGATGATTTGGAAATCAAACGTGCTGTGCAGATTGGAGAATGATATAATCGTAATTGGTGAGAATCAGAATAAAGTCTAATATAAACCGTAGCCTTTTGAGCAATTTGAAGGTAATATTTTCAATGATTATTAAAAAACGTGAAGGAAAATTTGATGATTCCAGAAAAGTTAAGATATATGGAAAGCCATGAGTGGGTTAGGCAAGAGGATGACATCGCCACTATCGGCATCACAGACTATGCCCAATCCGAAATACAAGATATTGTCTTCGTTGAATTGCCAGATGTTGGCACTGAACTAACACAAAAAAATGAATTGGGTGTGATAGAATCTGTCAAAGCTGCATTTGACCTCTATTCCCCTGTGAGTGGCGAAGTGATTGAGGTAAACGAATCCCTCCTTGATGCTCCCGAACAAGTGAATGATTCACCTTATGATGATGGTTGGTTTCTCAAAATCAAGATGACTGATCCCAGCGAACTTGACGCGCTCTTTGATGCCGATCAATATCAAGCATATATTGAGGCGGAGCATGCTTGATAAAGAAAACCTTTCCTTATCCTTTTCAAATCGACACATCGGCCCTCGTTCT
This sequence comes from Candidatus Poribacteria bacterium, assembly GCA_958295945.1. Taxonomy (GTDB): domain Bacteria; phylum Poribacteria; class WGA-4E; order WGA-4E; family WGA-3G; genus MSPOR6. The sequence continues at coordinate 4,934,114 of OY282386.1, read as the reverse complement.
GAAGATATAGATCAGATGCTGGACACACTCGGCTATGCTTCAATGGACGATTTCATTGAAGACGTTGTGCCAGCAGACATTCGTATGTCATCACCGTTGCGTTTAGATATTTGTGGAAAGAACACAAATTCGCAAGGTCTTTCAGAATACGAAGCACTTGATGCGCTAAAACATCTTGCTTCTCAAAACAAGGTCTTCCGTTCCTATATAGGCATGGGGTATTATAACTGCCACGTTCCACCAGTTATACAAAGGAACATCCTTGAAAATCCTGGTTGGTATACACAATACACCCCATATCAAGCCGAAATTTCACAGGGACGATTGGAAGCGTTACTTAACTTCCAAACTATGGTTATTGATTTAACCGGACTTCCCATTGCAAACGCATCCTTGCTGGATGAGGCGACTGCAGCTGCTGAAGCGATGACAATGTGTTATGCAAATGTCCCACAGGAGATCAGTCGTAAGTTTTTTGTTTCAGAAACCTGCCATCCACAAACCATTGCTGTTTTACAAACACGTGCTGAACCTCTCGGCATTGAACTGCTAATGGGAGACCATAGGACTGTGGATTTTGATACACCTATCTTAGGTGCAATCGTGCAATATCCTGCCACAGACGGTGCGATTTACGACTATCATCAATTTGCGGAGCAGGTGCATGCCGCGGGTGGCTTGTTTGTTGCCGCAACTGACCTATTAGCACTCATGCTTTTGAAGCCTCCCGGTGAATTCGGTGCAGATATCGTCATCGGAAACTCGCAAAGGTTTGGCGTTCCACTCGGATATGGCGGTCCCCATGCTGCATTTCTCTCCACACATGATGAACTCAAACGCAGCATTCCTGGACGCATTGCAGGTGTGTCTCATGATACCAACGGTGAACCTGCGATACGATTAGCCCTCCAAACACGTGAACAGCACATCCGCCGTGAAAAAGCCACAAGTAATATATGTACTGCACAAGTTCTGCTGGCTGTTATGGCAGGGATGTATGCTGTTTATCATGGCCCCGAAGGATTAAGAGAAATCGCTGAAAACATCCATACGCAAACTTGCACATTACGGTCTGAACTAGAATTTCTTGGCTATAATACAGGTGATTTTCCCTGTTTTGATACGCTTTGTGTTGACGTTGGTACAAAAGGTTCTGAGCAATTACTTACTTCTGCTCGTAAAAGGCAGATAAATCTCCGCAAAATTGATTCTGCGCACGCGGGTATATCATTAGACGAAACGACAACACAGACTGATATTGAAGACTTGATACAAGTATTCAAAGAACATGCAACTGGCAATGGGGAAAATAAATCTTATGAAATACCCTCTGAATTGTGCCGAACATCCTCATGTCTCACGCATCCAATATTTAATAGTTATCACTCTGAAACGGAGATGCTCAGATATATCCACAGACTTCAAAGCAAAGACCTCTCACTTGTTAATGCAATGATACCTCTGGGTTCCTGCACAATGAAACTCAATGCGACCACTGAGATGGTGCCTGTCACATGGCAAGAATTTGGCGGGTTGCATCCCTTTGCGCCGAGTGATCAAGCACAAGGTTACCATATCTTATTTGAGCAGTTGGAGACGTGGTTGGGAGAGATAACGGGATATAGTGCTATCTCATTGCAACCGAATGCCGGCTCACAAGGGGAATATGCAGGTCTGTTGGTCATACGGAAATACCACCAAAGTCGAAACGATTCACATCGGAATGTCTGTTTAATCCCGACATCTGCACACGGCACTAATCCTGCCAGTGCTGTGATGGCAGGTATGAAAGTCGTTGTCGTTGCATGTGATACTGAAGGAAACATTGACCTTGATGATTTAAAAGAGAAAGCAGAGGAACATCGTGAAACACTTGCAGCGGCTATGGTGACATACCCATCAACACACGGTGTATTTGAGGAACAAATTCGTGAGATATGCAATATCGTTCATGAATACGGAGGACAGGTTTATATGGACGGTGCGAATCTCAACGCACTTGTCGGATTAAGTCGTCCTGCCGATCTTGGCGCGGATGTGTGTCATCTTAATTTACACAAGACATTTTGTATACCACACGGTGGTGGTGGTCCTGGAATGGGTCCAATAGGCGTATCAGCACACCTCACCGATTTCTTACCGAATCACCCGATTGTTTCAGTTGGCGGTGATAACAGCATTGGTCCTGTATCCGCTGCACCGTGGGGAAGTCCGGGTATCTTGCCTATTTCTTGGACTTATATCGCTATGATGGATTCAGATGGACTAAAATCTGCTACAGAAGCTGCAATCCTTAACGCCAATTATATTGCCAAACAACTGGAATCTCACTATCCTGTTCTATATACGGGTAAGAGCGGATTAGTCGCGCATGAGTGTATTATTGACTTGCGTGACTTTAAGAAAACTGCCGGAATAGATGTGACAGATGTCGCTAAACGACTTGTGGACTACGGTTTTCACGCGCCTACAGTGTCTTGGCCGGTTCTGGGAACGATGATGATTGAACCGACAGAAAGCGAATCGAAAGCAGAATTAGATCGTTTCTGTTCTGCACTCATATCTATTCGCGAGGAGATAGTGGAAATAGAAAATGGCACATCAGATAAAGAAGACAATGTCCTGAAAAACGCACCGCATACTGTCCAATCCGTTACACAAACTGACTGGAACCATCCATATACGCGAGAAAAAGCCGTTTTCCCACAACCTTGGGTACGCCAAACTAAATTTTGGCCTGCAGTCGCACGAATAAACGAAGTTCACGGGGATAGAAACCTTATGTGTAGTTGTCCTCCATTAACAGAATACCAAAATGAATGACCCTAATTCTTTCAAAATAGACTTAACATATACAATAAACAAATGAAAGCAATCATCATAGGTGCAGGAGAAGTTGGATTTCATACTGCCAAATTACTTACCGTAGATGACAACGATGTCGTGTTAATTGATGAATCCGAAGAGGCTTGTCAACGCGTCAATGAACAGTTAGATTTACAAACGCTTTGCGGACCAGGAGCATCACCCGTTCTGCTCAAAGATGCAGGAATCAATGATGCTGAACTTATCATCGCCGTGACCAATAGCGACGAGATTAATATGCTTGCCTGTCAAATTGCTGACCGGTACGGTGTTGAAACCAAAATCGCACGCGTTTCAAATCCACACTACTTTTCTGAAGAGAGCGGTCTCACGCCACAAGATTTCGGTATAAATCTTCTCGTAAACCCCGAACACCTGTGTGTTGAGGAATTTATACGCCTTTTAAAGACACCCGAAGCACGTGAAATTGTTGAATTTGAAGATGGCAGAATACAACTCGCTGCCTTCCGTATCAAACAACGGAATCCATTTATCGGAAAATCTCTTGCAGAATTGGATAAGAAGGGTGTTATCTCTGATATTCGATTTGCGGCGATCAAGAGACGTACTGCACCCAACATAATAATTCCTAATGGCAACGATGTTCTCATGCAGGGTGATGATGTTTTTGTTATCGGAAGTGGGTTTGCTATGGAGCAATTATTTCGGTTATTTGGTATCATTATTAACGCACATCTTGACCGTGTCATCATTGTTGGTGCAAGTGCTATCGGCATTGAACTGGCTCGTGTGCTTGAAAGAAATGGTACTGACGTGAAACTTATTGAATCTGATGAAAACCTTGCTGAACTGGCATCCCAATCCTTGAAACGTACAACTGTTCTTGGTGGCGATTTTCTGCAACTGAAATTGTTGGAGGAAGCCGGTGTTGAAGACGTTAATGGATTTGTCTCGGTAACTGGTGATGATGAGAACGATATTATGGCATGCATGACAGCTAAGGAACACGGTGCACAACGGGCACTTGCCTTAATTCAACAACCACGCTATCTTCCATTGCTGGCGCGAATTCCCCGTTTGGATGGTGTTGTCAGTCGTCACTTGACTGTTGTCAGTAATCTCCTCCGTCTAATCCGTCGTGGCAATATCGTATCTGTTGCAGTGCTACACGAGATTGATGCGGAAGTCATTGAAATCATCACTGGAGTAAACGCGAAAATTGCACATAAGGAAATTGGGTCAATGAAAATTAAATTTCCTGAAAACGCGTTTATTGGAGCAATACTCCGCCGCGAAAACCTTATCATTCCACACGGTGAAACCGTCATTCAACCTGCTGACCGCGTCATTGTTTTCAGCATGCCCGAAGCAATACCAGATGTTGAAGATATGTTTGCAGCGCGAAGAGCATAATGTCTTTTACATCTCTCAAATCCTACAACAGTTAGCGTGTACCACCTATTATGAGTCGAAAACTCATTTTCCATACACTTGGCAATCTATTGATCTGTCTTTCAGGCACAATGCTGTTGCCATTAGGCATTGCTGCATACTATTATTTCAATCCAGACGCGGGTGAATCCAATCTTTCTGCCTTCGTTTACGCTACCGTAATAACATTAACTGTCGGTTTGATTCTCCGCTTCTCAATAAAACCCGCTGAACCGGAGCTCGGTATACGTGAAGGTTTTGCCATAGTAACGTTAGGGTGGGTGGTCGTCGCTCTTTTCGGTTCATTACCCTACCTTTTCGCAGATGTTTTTTCAGCTGATGATCGTCCTCCTTTGACAGAATTTACTTTCTGCTATTTTGAATCTATGTCCGGATTTACAACGACCGGTGCAACAGCCCTGACAGAAATTGAACACCTATCTAAAGCAATGCTATTTTGGCGCAGCTTCAGTCATTGGCTTGGAGGCATGGGAATCGTCGTTCTTGCCGTAGCAATACTTCCAATGCTTGGTGTTGGTGGGATGCAGCTATTTCGGGCAGAAGCACCAGGACCTCAAACAGACAGACTTACACCACGTATTGCACAGACCGCAAAATTGCTGTGGGGTGTGTATATCCTGCTGTCAGTTCTTGAAACGTTATTGCTCTGGCTTGGTGACATGTCCCTTTTTGATGCACTTTGTCATACGTTTGGTACGATGGCGACGGGTGGTTTTTCAACTAAGAATAGGAGTATTGCGCATTACGATAGTGTCTATATTGAAATCGTCATCATAGTATTTATGTTCCTTGCGGGGACTAATTTTGCTTTACACTATCGAGCCCTACGCGGTGATGTCAAAAGTTACTTCAAAGATACTGAATTCCGATTCTATTGTGTCGTGATTCTTGTCACCATTACTCTTGTATCTTGGAACATTGTCACATTTGCAAACGTTGATGGTGAAGTCCCCTTCAATTCTGTTGGAGATGCAATCCGACACGCTGCATTCCAAGTTATGTCTATTACCTCAACGACAGGTTACGGTACATCAGATTTTGAGATGTGGCCTGCGTTATCACAGTTTATCCTAATTACACTAATGTTTTATGGAGGGTGTGCTGGGTCAACAGGTGGTGGAATGAAGCAGATGCGGTTCTTACTCCTGATCCGACAAAGTGGGGCAGAAATAAAACGGTTAATCTTTCCACATGCAGTGCTGCCTGTTCGTGTCAATGACAGGGTTGTTCCTCCTGAAGTACTTACACATGTGCTCGGATTTTTCTTTTTCTTTATCGGCATTTTTGCTATTGTAACATGTATTATGGCGACTTTGGGATTAGATCTGATTACTGCTGCGGGATGTACAATTGCTACGATGGGGAATATCGGTCCTGGTCTCGGAGATGTCGGTCCTATTGATAACTATGCACATATTCCGACTGCAGGAAAATTTATTTTGACTTTCTGCATGTTACTGGGACGATTAGAAATTTATACCGTACTTATTCTTTTCTCACCAAGTTACTGGAAAACATAATATGAAAACTGATAAACTCCGTAGAGAATATCATTCACATGGTGAATTGTCTGAAAATAGCGTTGCAAAAAACCCGTTTGAGCAGTTTGAAAGATGGTTTAATGACGCTATAGAATCAGAGATTGACCTGCCAGATGCGATGACACTTGCTACCGCAACGACTGACGGTATCCCTGCTGCGCGCATGGTTGTTCTTAGAGGATTTGACGCAAACGGATTCTGTTTCTATACAGACTATGATAGCCAAAAAGGTTTAGAATTGGCGAAGAATCCACATGCCGCACTTGTTTTCTATTGGCGAGAACTGGATCGGCAAGTGAGATGCAACGGCACAGTTGAAAAGATGACATCCGCTGAATCGGACGATTATTTTGCAAGTCGACCAATTGATAGTAAACTTGCTGTGTGGTCTGAACGTCAAAGCATCGTTATTTCTGGTCGGGAACATCTGGAGGATAACTTTGAACATGCGAAATTAGTTTATGCTGATAAAGATATTCCACGTCCACCGCATTGGGGTGGATATAGACTTGTTCCAAGTATGTTTGAATTCTGGCAAGGATGTCCAAGTCGTTTGCACGATCGAATCCGTTACGCTTTGAAAGAAAACGGCAACTGGGAAATAGATAGATTATCTCCGTGATGTGTGAATTGTTTTAAGTTTTTTCAACTATATTTCAAAAAAATCGTATTATTTATTGAAAAATACTTGACACTTTTATTTGAATATGTAAAATTATAAGCACGTATTACAAATTTACTTGTAATTTGTACGAAAATCATAGAATTCGCAACGTCAGAATTACAACCGCTACCAATGTAAATTAAGGGTTATAGTTCTTCTGTTGCTGGAGGCTTAATAGATTTAATCAAATGTTAATAGATTATCTTCCAATAGTGTTTTTAGTGATATTTGCAGTCTTGTTTGCAGCTGTGAATCTTTCGCTTACCCACCTTCTTGGTCCCAAAAAACCCAACCGTGTCAAACTTTCTGTCTACGAATCTGGTGTGCAACCGGTCGGTGATGCAAGACAAAGATTCTCCATCCGGTTTGACCTTATCGCGATGCTCTTCATTATTTTTGATATTGAAGTAGTCTTTCTCTATCCATGGGCAGTGGTCTTTAAGAAGATGTCTGTAGAAAATGGAACATTTATTTTAGTTGAGATGCTGGTCTTTATCGGTATTCTCTTGCTGGGTTACGTTTACGCTTGGAAAAAAGGAGGCTTAACATGGGATTAGCCAATACCAATATAGAAAATGGTTCAAGCACCGAGCGAACTGATGGTAATATCATCACAACGACTATTGACAAAGTTGTCAACTGGGGACGTAAAAATTCATTGTGGCCAATGCCGTTCGGTACCGCATGTTGTGCTATAGAAATGATGGCTACGTTGGCTTCCAAATATGACCTTTCTCGCTTCGGTTCTGAGGCGATTCGCTTCTCTCCACGACAATCCGATCTGCTCATTGTATCAGGACGGATTTCTATCAAAATGATGCCTGTGCTGAAAAGAATATACGATCAAATGCCAGAACCGAAATGGGTCATCTCAATGGGGGCATGTGCTTCCTGTGGAGGTGTTTTTGACACCTATACCTTAATTCAAGGTGTTGACCAATTTCTGCCGGTTGATGTTTATATTCCCGGATGTCCGCCTCGTCCCGAAGATTTGATTGATGCTGTGATGCAAGTGCAACGGCAAATCCATAAAGGTGAATTGCCTAAAGGTTCTGAGGTCGCTTATAATGAATGAAGAAAAAGAAGAAATTATTGAAGAGACGCAGCCTCTTGTGCTTGAGAAACTGCGCGAGAAGTTTTCAGATGCACTCTTGGCAGATTCGGAAACAAGTGACGATGTATTCGTTGTTGTCAGCAAAGAAAGTAGTTATACACTGTTAGAATATTTAAAGACAGACCTTGCATATTCATTCCTTGTTGATGTCACTGCAGTTGACAATTCGCAATTAGAATCAGAATTGATGCAGTATGACTATGCCAGATTCATGGTCGTTTATCAGTTATATACTTTTGAAGGTGAAACTTCACGAATACGTGTCAAAGTGCCTGTGTCTGAAAAAGATTTAAAAATCCAATCGGTGACGGAGTTATGGAAAGCTGCAAACTGGTTAGAACGCGAAACTTATGATATGTTTGGAATTGACTTTGAAGGACACCCCGACCTGCGCCGCATTCTAATGCCAGACGATTTTGAGGGACACCCGCTCCGAAAGGATTATCCGCTACGTGGACGTGGTGAGCGAGAAAGTTTCAATTTTGATAAATAGAATGCTTAATGCAACAGGTAAGTGCGAACTACTAAGTGTTATCAGATAAATGAAAAACAGAATCTTGAGAACCTGCAAAATGTCGTGCTTAGTTATCGGGACAGTCTATGTCTTTTGGCGGTTCGTTTTCCTCTGCTCGGATCTTATGCGGTGGATGTATCAATACTTTAATTCACCTCCGCAATAGTGTGATATGCGGGAAATGGTGTTTAAAACATTGAGGGAAGATTATGAGTATTTTTGGTGGATCAATTCTATTGACTTTTTTCGCTTGTGTTTGGATAGGTATTCTATGTTGGGTTTTAGGATTCGTTCAGAAAAAATTTCAACAAGTAAACAGTAAATATCAACGGCTCAAAAAAGATCAACGACCAACGGCTCAAAAAAGATCAACAATTCAAAACGGAAAAGTGTAATACCAAATTAACCCGATTTGTCCCGCGAGGTCTCCGTGCCTCGTAATGCTGCCTTTATCAAAAAATATAATAATCACGTCAATTTGGTATAAGTCACTTTTAATAAAAGGAGTTTACTATGCAAGGTGGGATGGAACGCACAACAGGTGAGAAGATGGTTCTCAGTTTCGGACCGCAACATCCTGCGACGCACGGCACCCTACGAATTGTATTAGAACTTGATGGTGAAACCATTTTGAAGGCGACACCTCATGCAGGCTACTTACATACCGGTTTTGAAAAACTTGGTGAACATTTGGATTATAACCAGTTCATCGTTGTAACTGACCGTATGAATTATCTATCACCATTATCTAATAATTTTGGTTATGTGCTTGCAGTGGAACAGTTGCTCGGAATTGAAGTGCCGGAACGTTGCCAATATATTCGTGTCTTGATGGCTGAACTTTCTCGACTGGCTGACCATCTGCTTTGGCTCGGAACTGCTGCGTTGGATTTAGGTGCCTTTTCAGTCTTCCTTTATAGTTTTAGAGAACGCGAAAAACTCTACAGCATCTTTGAAAAAACTACTGGCGCGCGGTTGACAACGAGTTATACGCGTGTAGGTGGCGTGTTCCGTGACCTTTATGATGGTTTTGAAAATGACGCACGAGATTTCATCACAAATTTTCCAAAGGCGTTGAAAGAAACGCACACTTTGTTAACACGCAACCGAATTTGGATGGATAGGACTAAAGGAGTCGGAGTTATATCTCCAGAAGATGCGATTAATTACGGCTTGACCGGTCCCAATTTGCGTGCAACAGGTGTTTCCCACGACCTCCGTAAAGCTGAACCGTATTCTTCTTACGAAAAATTCCAATTTGATGTGCCAGTCGGTACAAACGGTGATGTCTATGATCGGTATCTGGTTCGTATGGAAGAGATGATTCAAAGCTGCGGTATTGTTGGACAAGCACTTGATAACCTACCTGAAGGTCCATTCAGTCTTGAAGACAACAAAGTTATGATGCCTGACAAATCGGATGCTTATGGACATATAGAAGGATTGATCCACCATTTTAAGATTGTGATGGATGGTCACGGTGTGCAACCACCTCAGGGAGATCATTATTGTGCGACGGAATCACCAAATGGAGAATTAGGTTTCTATATTGTAAGCGATGGTAGCGGCACAGGATATCGGATTCGGATTCGTCCACCGAGTTTCTTTCATTTCCAAGCACTCCCACACATGTTAGAGGGTGGTATGGTATCGGATACTGTGGCTGTTTTAGGTAGCTTGAATGTTATTGCCGGGGAGTTGGATAGGTAACCTCTTTAGCACAACATCCTTCTATGAAAATAAGGGAACAGATAACCATGTATCTTAGCGGCATCATCCTTTTTGTGAAAGACATGAAGTCTGTTATCGCATTTTATAGAGATGTTGTTGGATTAACACCAGACGAAGACCAGCCATTTCCTGAACATCGGTTTTTTCGGTTTAACACTGGTGAATGTAAACTATGTCTTCACAGTGCAAGCAAACCGAACGAAGGTAGACAGAAGGTCGTTCTTCACGTTGAAAGTGTGAGGGTTGTTCATCAAGAATTGAAATCAAAAGGGTTGCGATTGAGACCTTTGGAAAATGAGGACGGTCTTGCGTGTTTTGACATAAGAGATCCGGAAAAAAACCGAATGCAGTTTTGGGGAAAATACTAACTTATGGATGAAGATGCGAAATAGGAAGCGATAGTATTAAAAGTTATGTTAAGGAGAAACAGAATGGCACGCGCCTATACAGAAGAATCCTCTATCCCTTTTGTCCCTACAGACAGGACGATCCATTATCCTGAAGAAGATGGAAAACCCATGGCTGCAAGCGATTATCATTTGAGACTGCTAATATGGACGCTGCAAGCTCTTGAAGCACACTTTACAAATAAACCTGATGTTTATATCTCTGGTGATATAATGATGTATTACAGAGAGGGAAATCCACGGAAATGTATATCTCCTGATGTACTCGTCTGTTTTGGTATAAACCCAAAACTGCGAAAAACGTATAAAACATGGGAAGAAGGGAAAGCACCCGATTTCGTGATGGAGTTCTCCAGTGATAGTACTTATGAAAAAGACTTAAATGAAAAGATGGATATCTACGCATCACTGGAGGTCCAAGATTACTTCTTATATGATGCAGAGGGATTGTCCTTACCAACTCCATTGATGGGTTTTTCGTTAGAAGACGGTCTTTATATGCCGATTCCACCCGATGAACATGAAGGTATTCGTTCTTCGGTTTTGGGTTTGGATTTCCGTCTTCAGGATGGAGAGATACGGATTTATGATCCTGTTGCGGACGAATGGGTTCAGACACGTGCAGAATTAGCAGAAGCACGCGCAGAGGAACAAGCTGCACGTGCTGTAAATGCTGAAGCACTCGTTGAGCAAGAAGTTACACGCGCAGAAACTGCAGAAGCAGAAGTTGCAATGCTTCGTGAAGAAATTGCACGTTTGAAAGCAAGCAGTTAACCCGTTGTCAACTACAGATAAAATAACTTTGAATGAGTGGAGTTAAATAGTATGAAACTAAAGGTTGTTATTCACGAAGCTGAAGAGGGTGGATATTGGGCAGAAGTACCATCAATCGCCGGTTGTGCCACACAAGGTGACACCTTTGAAGAATTGCTTGAAAACATTTATGAAGCAATTGAGGGGTGTTTATCTGTAGATGTTAACACTGTAAAAATAACAGAAAATGGTAGAGTGATGGAGATAGCTGTTTGAAAGTGTTAACCGGTAAAGCGTTTTGCCGTTTATTAGAAAAGCACAATTGGCAGTTAAAGCGAATTAAAGGCAGCCACCACATTTATGGTAAAGATGGCGTTCCGGTCCGGATTTCCGTGCCTGTGCACAGGAATAAAACGCTTAAGCGTGGGTTGCAGAGACATATTATGAAAATCAGTGAAATTGAAGAAAGTGAATTGTAGCAGTTTTGAATTAAATGATGAGTTCGGATAGAATAAGGATGATGCTCATGATTAAAAGTGTTTGGTTTAGAATATTGACGGTAATAGTGATTTTTTCAATTTCAACAGTATTTACCTATACACATGCTCAAGGACTATTAGAATCAGATGATTTTCCTTCGGTTCATGCAGCAAAAACGTTTCTCATCTATGCCAAAAAGGGGAACTTCAAAGTCTTCGATTTCTCTGGAAAACTCGTTAAAAATGAAGTGTCTAAAGATTTTCGAAATGGTGAACTACTGTTTATAATTACTGGTCCAAAGCGTGCGATTTTTTCTGCCAACATTTGAAGATTTGCTAAAAGTTGTTTTGATGAGAAGTAAATTACGTTTATGCCGAATAGCACTGAATTTTTTCGTTATGATTTGTATGGGCATCTCTTTTAATGGATGTGTCGATGTTTCCAAATCTATAGCGGACTTTATTATTATTCAACTTCTGATCTTAAACACTATACTCCTGATAGGCGGTTTTGCATACCTAATCTGGAAACTTCATTCTAAAAAATAGGACTTACACAATAGATTTCAAATATCTTAGAGATTGACAATTGCTGACGACTGATAGTCAAGAAAAGGAAAATATAGATGTCAGATGAAATAGTCCAAATTGAAACACCATTTCAGTTTAACGAAGAAAACAAACAGGTATTTGACGAACTGATTGGTCGATACCCTGTAAAAGAAGCAGCAATGCTGCCAACACTCCACCTCGCACAACGGCAAGAGGGTTATATCACCCCTGCTGTGATGCGGTATGTGGCAGAACTGTTGGAGGTCACTGTCATGAAGGTAAAGGATGTGGTGACCTTCTATCCGATGTTCTTTGAGGAACCTGTAGGTGAATACGTAATACGTATCTGTCAAACGTTACCTTGTGCCCTCCGCGACTGTAAGGTAGTTTTGGATCATCTCAAAACAAAACTCGGGACAGACGTTGCATCGGAAACAGATCTGGCAAAAGGCACAACTGATGATGGTAAGTTCACTTTAATGAAGGTAGAATGTCTTGCTTCTTGTGATGTCGCCCCCGTTATTATGGTAAATGACGATTTATATAAGAATTTGACACCCGAAAAAGTTGATAAAATTTTGGAGCAACTTCCCAATTAGAGGACATGTCACAAATTGGAATTTGTTGGGTTTTACTGTGTTCAATTCAACCTAAAAGTGAATGATCGTTAAACAGAATGCTGTCAATAGCAAAGAAAAAAATGAATTATGGAACTGATATGTGAACCTACCAATGTAAAGGCGTATACTGCAACGAATGATGAGGTATCAACGATGAAGAAACTTGCTGTATCAGATATATTTAGCGATAAATTGACTATAGCAAAAGAAGTTGTCTATTTAGCTAAATCTTTAGTATATGAGCGTAAAGCGCAACAAAAACTCAAAAAACTTAAACTACCGAAAAAATATAATCAACAAGTTTGTATAGGTCTCACCACGGCTTTTATTACTGGTTATTGTATTTATGTGCTTTCTCGCTCGGAAGTAATTCAAAGTATTGATGACAAAGCAGAAGCACAATCTACTTATTCATCTATTGTTCATGATATATTCATAGAGTTTTCCAAAGAGTGTCCTAAAGACATGTCATTAGAAGAATACGATAATTTATATAAATCAGTATTGAAGCCAATTGGTGATGATATACAGGCAAGTATAAGTGATATAAACATAATTTGGGGAGAAAATAAATTAGGAGGTATTCTTGGACTTGTTCTTCGAAGAGTATTTGAGATACAAACCTTTAGTGATCTCGATCTCACTGATAATCATACGCAGATTTGGAAAATTAGGGATTATTTTGAATTCATGAAAGTTTCAATTTACTTTGATGGAATCTTTAAGGGAATAGCAAAAGAAGGTCCCTTATTGGACACTAAACATATTTAGGTGCCCTGATGTTGTAAAGAAAAGTAAGGACTATCGTTCTTGAAAACGCTACTATGAATATATTGATTCTGTCGACCAGTTCTAAAAAACCATGGAGGTATCAAATCCTAGAATGAGTCTTGTAGTTCGGGGCTGAGTTTGCAAAAAATCGACAATGCCAAAAGCATATTTGGCGTAAATTCAGGATTCAAACAAGGATTAAACTGCCTAACTTCCATAAAAAACGGGTTCATTTCTTAAATTAACACTTACGGATTTCACTATGTTCAATTCAAGTTACAAAATTCGCGTCAGGAAATGCTGAATATGAAGTTTAAAACTGCTTATTTGTGATTACGAGACAATATGTAGAGGGAAAATATGGTTCAAGAAAAACGGATTCTCTATGAGCATCTGGATGTGCCGAATATAAATACCTTTGATGTCTATAGACAACATGAAGGTTACACCCGTTTTGAAAAGGCAATTGCCGAATATCAACCAGACGACATCACTAAAATGGTGATGGATTCTGGATTGAAGGGTAGAGGCGGTGCAGGTTTTTCTACGGGGTTAAAATGGAGTTTTGTCCCCAAAGATATTGAACCGCGTTACCTCTGTTGCAACGCCGACGAAAGTGAACCTGGGACTTTCAGTAATCGTTATGTCTTGGAGAAAAATCCACATTTGCTCATTGAAGGCATCCTGATTTGCTGTTATGCGATGGGTATTGAGACCACTTATGTCTACATTCGTGGTGAGTTCACACTCGGTAAAAAGATGTTAGATGCCGCCCTCAAAGAAGCTTACGAACGAGGGTACCTTGGGGAGAATGTCCACGGCACAGGATTAAATATTAACATCTACACACATCCGGGAGCTGGCGCATACATCTGTGGTGAAGAGACAGGATTAATTGAATCGCTGGAAGGAAAACGTGGACAACCCCGGAACAAACCGCCTTTTCCTGCAGTTGAAGGCGTGTTTATGAAGCCTACCGTCGTGCAGAATGTAGAAACCTTGTGCAATCTGCCCTTCATTGTTGGTAATGGAGTGGAATGGTACACACAGATGGGACCGACGTATGGTGACGGTCGATTTGACCCACCAAAACCCGATCCGAATACAGGCACAAAACTTTACTGTATCAGTGGTGATGTCAACGAACCGGGTGTTTATGAATTGGAACTCGGTTTGACATGCACTGAACTCATTGAAGTGGCAGGAGGTTTACGTGGTGAAGAGGTAAAAGCGGTTATTCCTGGCGGAAGTTCTGCACCAATCTTGACACATTACGAATTGGACACTCGCCTCGATTTTACATCCCTCACGCTTGCAAAATCAATGCTCGGTTCGGGTGGCATCATTGTGATGAATGAAACGCGAAATATCGTTGATTGTCTGCTTAATATCATGAAATTCTACGCGCATGAATCGTGTGGACAATGCACACCGTGCCGATGGGGAACACCGTGGGTACGAGATATTGTTCAACGGATTGCCGATGGAGATGGTAGGCAAACAACCATAACACGACCAAAATTTGGTGTCACCGAAAGCGGTAGGTGGGGAAATACCGGTGAAACAGAGGAAATTTACGAAGACCTTGACTTGCTGGAAAGCGTTGCGAACAACATTGCAAATGTAGATACGATGACATGGAACACTATCTGCGTCTTTGGTATCGCTGTATCGTGGCCCGCAGTAAGTTATATGCGGAAGTTCAGACCTGAATTTGAAGCAGCTATCCGAGAAAGCAAACTCGTTACACTGCCTGTTGCTGAAGCGACAGTGCCACCAGAGGAAAATTACGCTTACCAGCAACGGTTTATCCCGAAAGAGTTCTCTGAATTACAAGAAACGACTGAAGACTGAAACCGAAAGCCATTGGAGTAATATTTATGGCATTTATCAAACTGAATGACCTTGAAATAGAGGTCGAAGATGGAACGAATATAGTTGAAGCGGCGAAACAACACGGCATTGAGGTGCCGCACTACTGCTATCACCCTGGGTTGAGTCGTCCAGCGAACTGCCGCATGTGTCTCATTGAGACCTACGCACCACCTCCAGGGGCACCACCAGGCACACCCGCTGTTCCCGGACGACAGTTAGCAACAGGATGCACAACGTCTGTCCGATCTGCTCCGCCAGAAAGAAAACTAGACGAAAAGTATGACGCAATTGTACAAACTGATAGTCCTCGTGTCATTAAGGCGCGAGAGGATATCCTTGAATTTCTACTCGTACATCATCCGCTGGATTGTCCTGTATGTGATCAAGCAGGTGAATGCGATTTGCAAGACTTTAGTTATCGACATGGACACGATAAGAGTCGTTACATAGAAGTCAAAAACGTTCCACCAAAGAAAGACTTAGGTCCAGATGTTCTGCTCTATTCAACGCGTTGTATCGTCTGCACACGGTGTATCCGATTCTGTGATGAAGTTTCCGGTAGCGGAGAACTCGGTTTAATCAATCGTGGTTCACACGATGAGATTGATATTCCACGAAGCCATGAGGGAACCCCCATTCAGCTGCTTGATAATAAACTTGCAGGCAATGTCGTTGATATCTGTCCAGTCGGTGCTCTGATTAGCAAAGATTTCTTGTTCAAATCTCGTCCGTGGTTTATGGAAAAGGCAAATAGCATCTGTTCAGGATGTAGTGTCGGATGTAATGTCACGGTTGAGTATAAAACAGATGGACTTTATCGTATTAAACCCCGCTTCCATGCAGATATAAACCAACATTGGATGTGTGATGATGGTCGACTTGGATATCATTATGTCAATAGCGATGATAGGCTCCAACTACCGCTAAAAAAGATTGGTGGTGAACAGACCACGACACAGTGGTCAGATGCACTAACGCTGATTACTGAAAAGTTATCGGAAGTTGAAGCAGACGACATTGTGGTTATCGGTTCTGCACAAGGCACAAACGAAGATAATTATGTCCTACAACAATTCGCACACGATGTGCTAAAGACCACCCAATTAGGACTCTTTGGTCAGCAACCTGGTGAAGAACACAAATTCCCGCAATTCACCATTGAAGCGGACAAGAACCCAAACACAGCAGGTGCACGAACTATACTCGGTTCTGCAAACGGCAACGTCGTTTTAGAAGGTGACACACTCTGGGAAAAAGTCGCAGGCGCGAAAGTTGTCTATCTCGTTAGCGGTGTGCCTGACCGCGCACTTGAGGATACTGAAAGAGAAGCGTTAGAAAAGGTTGAATTTCTAATCGTTCAAGATGTGCTACCATCAGAGGTTACGGAATTAGCCGATGTTGTGCTTCCAGGCACAACTTTCGCTGAAAAAGATGGCACATTCACGAATTCAACGGGATGGGTACAACGGATTCGCAAAGCAATTGACCCACCCGGTGAAGCACAAGTTGATTGGGAAATCACACAGCAGCTTGCCAAACAGTTAGATGGAGAAATTGACTATCACTTTGCAGGCGAGATTGCGAATGCCATTGCAGAAAATGTAGAGGGATACGGTGACGCAACACATCAAAATATTGGAAATACGGGGATTAAGTTAGCATAACTTCAATAAGGCGCGTCATCAAGAAGGAGAATTCATGGAAATAAATATATTAGAACAGATAACTATTCCAATCATAAAAATACTCTTCATTGCACATCTGTTGATAATCGGTGTTATGGCGATGATTTGGTCGGAACGCAGAGTAAGTGGATGGATACAGGATCGCCTTGGACCGAACCGTGTCGGACCGCAAGGACTGCTCCAACCTATCGCAGATGGGATTAAGTTCCTATTTAAAGAAGACCTCATCCCAAATCACGTTGATAAACCACTCTACGTACTTGCCCCCGCTATGCTATTAGTCCCTGCGATGATCACCATTGCTGTTGTGCCTTTCGGAGGCGATATCACGATAACTGGACTTGATGATCCTATATCTCTCCAAATTGCAGACATTAACGTCGGCATTCTGTATATCTTAGCGATAGCCTCTCTTGGTGTTTACGGTGTTGTTATCGGTGCGTGGGCATCAAATAACAAATATTCGCTTTTAGGTGGTCTACGTTCATCTGCACAAATGATAAGCTACGAATTGACACTCGGCTTAGCAATTATCGGTGTGCTGATGCTTTCCGAGTCTCTCAGTCTACGCACAATTGCTGAAGAACAGGGATCGAACATGTGGGAGTGGAACTTTCTGATACACTTCCCTGCTTTCCTTGCGTTTACAACAGCAATGTTTGCTGAAACAAATCGACTGCCGTTTGACCTCGCTGAAGCGGAACAGGAACTTGTCGCGGGTTATCATACTGAATATAGCAGTATGAAATTTGCCATCTTCTTTATGGCAGAATATATGAATATGATTGTCGGATCTGCGGTGGTTGTAACGCTGTTCTTAGGTGGATGGCACTTCTTCGGATTGGAAAACATAGGTGGAGAAGGATCCATACTTTCAGGCATAATCTCATTTGCTATCTTCTTCATCAAAACGGGTATCTTCCTGTTTATATTTATTTGGGTTCGTTGGACACTGCCACGTTTCCGTTATGACCAACTGATGAATTTCGGATGGAAATTCTTGTTGCCTGTTGCGTTGACATCAATCGTAGTAACCGGAACTTTGTGGGTTGTGACTAACGGGAATCGTCTTTGGATAGGTATAGGAAACGTCGTCGCAGCGTTCATCGTCGTTGCTGTCGTAGCAGGCATGCTTGCCTTGGACAATAACAGTAAATCTTCAACACAGGCAATACTTGATGCAGCACCGCTTCGCGGGTTAGACGCAGTAGAATAGGAGAAATGCCAATGACCGCAGAAATGATTCTATTTTTCATATTTGGTGCAGTATCACTAATCGGTGCGATTTCTGTCATCTCCTTTCGACACCCCATCTATAGCGCGCTTTCGCTGATTGTAACGTTTTTCTCACAAGCAGGACTGTTCGTGCTTTTAGGTGCGCACTTCGTGGCTGCTGTTCAAGTGATAGTTTACGCTGGAGCAATCATGGTGTTGTTCCTCTTTGTGATTATGCTGCTGAACCTTGGCACACTCTCTGCACAGGGAGCACTCACAGGGAAACTGAAAGGCGTTGCTGTAGTCTTAGGGATACTGTTAGCAGCACAAGGCATCTTCATTGCTGTTAATGCCTTCACTGATACTGAGGTCGGATCTGCGGATGCAATGGAAAGAGCAACTGCCCGCGTAACTAATCCGATTGAAACTTCTGATATTGGTGAACTTCTGTTCACTGAATACCTATTGCCGTTCGAAGTCACCTCGCTTATTTTGTTGGCAGCGTTGATAGGTGTTATTGTCTTGGTAAAACGTGATAATCAAACAGAAAGTTAACTACGGTTTTGGGTATAGTGCTACAACTACTAAGGAGTCATTAGTCAGCAGTTATCGGCTATCAATTGCTTTTCTGACACCCCTTCTTTGACAACTGATAACTGACAACTGACAACTATTTTATGTCTTTAGAATATTATCTTATCTTAAGTGCACTTCTGTTTACAATAGGTGTTATTGGCGTTCTCATCCGAAGAAACGCTATTATCATCTTTATGTGTATTGAACTAATGTTGAATGCAGCGAACCTCGCCTTTGTTGCAATCAGTCGTAGTCTTGGTGATGCAGATGGACAGTTGTTCGTCTTTTTCGTGATGGCTGTTGCTGCTGCTGAAGTCGCCATCGGATTAGCAATTATTGTGAGTGTTTTCAAGCATCGTGAAACAATTAATGTGGATGAAGTAAATTCGCTAAAAGGATAAAGTATGCCAAGAGATCTAATAATTGTCCTATTAATTTCGCCACTTGTCGGCTTTCTGATTAACGGATTATTTGGCAAATGGTTAAAAGGGAATGAGAAACTGAGTGGAGGCATTGGTGCGCTTGCTGTGCTTGTTTCCTTAATTTGTTCCATTATAGCATTCGTCTCAGTAGATCGTGGGAATACGCTTGAGGGAGAAGCGGGAATCTTATATTCATGGATTTCAGATTATATTAGTATCGGTTTCCACGTTGATGCCTTAACAACCGTAATGCTTTTAGTGATCACTGGTGTAGGATTTCTCATCCACGTATACTCCATCGGCTACATGCACGGAGACGAAGGATATACCCGTTATTTTGCCTACCTCAATCTGTTTGTTTTCGCAATGCTAATCCTCGTTCTTGGCAACAACTACCTGATGATGTTTGTCGGATGGGAAGGTGTTGGATTGTGTTCTTATTTACTAATCGGATTCTGGTATGAGAAACAATCCGCTACTGACGCAGGTAAAAAGGCGTTTATTGTCAACAGGATAGGCGATTTCGGTTTCCTATTGGGAATGTTCACATTGTTCGCAGCATTTGGCACCCTTGATTTTGGTGGTATCTTTGAAACTGCTAAAGAATTACAACCTGCAGCAGAGGGGATGGGTTTGGTTGAAACAGACAGTTTCAAACAAATATTCGGAGCAAGCACTCTTGTAATTGCAACACTCTTACTATTCGTTGGTGCAATCGGCAAATCCGCACAGATCCCTCTCTATGTATGGCTACCAGATGCTATGGAAGGTCCAACTCCCGTTAGCGCATTAATACACGCCGCGACTATGGTTACCGCGGGTGTTTATATGATAGCGCGTTCCGCTGTGCTTTACAACATCGCAGGAACAGGAGTCGTTGTCGCGTGGATTGGTGTGTTAACCGCTTTGTTTGCCGCAATAATTGCCATCAAACAGAACGATATAAAACGGATTCTTGCCTATTCTACTGTAAGTCAACTCGGATATATGTTTGTCGGTGTTGGTGTTGGTGCGTATGCATCTGGCATTTTCCATTTGGTGACACACGCATTCTTCAAAGGACTCATGTTCCTAACTGCTGGCAGTGTGATGCACGCGATGGCAAATGAATTAGACATACGGAAAATGGGTGGGTTGCGAAAAAAACTGCCGATTACACATATCACATTTTTGGTTGGTGCTTTGGCAATTGCTGGCGCGCCATTTCTAAGTGGATTCTGGAGTAAGGACGAAATACTCCACAGTGCATGGGGAAGTTCAAAAATAATATACATCATCGGAATAGCAACGGCATTCCTGACAGCATTTTACATGTTCCGTTTAATCTTTGTGACATTTTACGGAGAATCTCGTGTAGATCCTGAAGTAGAATCACACCTCCATGAATCACCCGCAGTAATGTGGGTTCCACTTGCTATTCTCGCAATCCCATCAGCAATTATCGGCTTACTATTAGGCGTGGGTGGACATGATAGTTGGTTCCATCACTTTACGGAGAAAGTATCAGGTTTTAAAGTTGAACACGGTGAAGCATTAGGTAGTGCCATTCCGTTTATGATTATTTCGTCAATTGTCGGTATACTCGGAATCGCTTATGCTTGGACACGTTACAAAAATCGTGTGCCTTCAGCAGAACCTACAAATGCATTACAGAAACTTGTTGCTAACAAGTTCTATGTTGATGAGATATACAATACATTCATTGTGCAACCAATCAAAAACGCTTCTCATTTCTTGTTGTGGAAACTGTTTGATAGTGGTATTATTGATGGAATTGTCAACGGTGTTGCCGTACTCATCAGAGCAATAGGTGGATTGTTACGTAGACTACAAACCGGACTCGTTCAAGCCTATATTGTGTCAATGGTTGTAGGTATCGTAATCTTCCTCGCATTTTATCTGTTCTTTACTTAAGCTTGCTTAAAAAATGGTTATAGGAATTGAAATATATTAGTAGGATATACAGATCACTACAAGTTATAAACAACGATGTTTATACTGCTAATCGTATAGTATAGATTAGATGATATAGTGAATTATGAATATAAGTTGACACTTTCGTCCCACGGTAGGCGAGGTTTCCTAACCTCGCCGATGCCGGGTGTTCAAGTCCTTTCAAAATCTACTATATTCAATTTGAAAATCAGAGTTTAAGAATTCAAAGAGGACATCTCAATGATTGAAATAGAAGATATTCGCTATCTTACAGATCAACTGATCACATACATTGGAAATAAACGTTCTCTTCTGAGCCACATAAACAAAGCAGTTGTTAAAGTCAAAAAACGCACAGGTAAATCACATTTACGTGTTTTTGATGCTTTCAGTGGTTCAGGTATTGTTTCTCGCTTTCTGAAAGCTCATGCCTCGTATATAGCAAGCAATGATTTTGAAGATTATGCAGCAACAGTTTCACGCTGCTATCTTCAGAACAAAAGTTCTATTGATTTCCGTGGAATTACTAAAATTGTTAAGGAACTCAATAATCGCGTTGAAGAACCGTTTACTAAAGGATTTATTGAGAAACTTTACGCGCCTACAGATGAATCAAAAATAACACCTAATGACCGAGTATTTTACACCCGTGATAATGCCCGTAGACTAGATAATTATCGTAGATTGCTTGAAGATTATCCTGTAATGTCCCGTGACTCATTACTCGGTCCACTGCTCAGCAAAGCATCAATCCATTCAAATACATCAGGAGTATTTAAAGGATTCTACAAAAATAGGAATACGGAGGTTGGACAGTATGGTGGAACAAACTCTAATGCACTTAGTCGTATTAAAGGTAAAATAGAATTGGAACCACCAGTACTAAGTCAATTTGAATGTGAGTATGATGTATTCCAGGACGACACTAATATAGTTGCACGCAAAATAAAGGATCTTGATCTGACTTATATTGATCCTCCATACAATCAACATCCTTACGGTTCAAACTACTTTATGTTAAACTTGCTTGTACATTACAAAGAACCAACAAATATTAGTAGAGTATCAGGAATCCCTAAGGATTGGAAACGTTCGGGTTATAATGTCCGTACAAAATCAAAAGAATTATTTAATGAATTGTTGCATACTCTTGACACACATTTTTTCCTTATTTCTTTTAATAATGAAGGTTTTATTTGTCCAGACGAAATGCGTACTATGTTACGAAAAATCGGTCATGTTGATGAATTTGAGATAAAGTACAATACATTTCGCGGATCAAGAAATTTAAGGAATCGAAACATTCACGTAACTGAACAACTTTTCTTAGTTGAAAGGAAATGCAATGGCAAATAAAGAACAGTTACGAGAACAGCGAAAGAATACAATCATAAATGCAACTGCCAAAAAACAAGAAACTTCTCTAATCAAAGTTCTTAATCAGGTCGTAGAACATTTGGTGGATACATTTTCCAATAAAATCACCTTAATTCATGAGAAACAATGGGAACTGCTTTGCTTAGTGAATGTATCTTTCCATTTGTATGCTTTGGGTACGGTTGTGATTTTGAGGATGATTCACCGATTTTAGATAGAGTATCAACCATGGTTATGTTTGGTAAACTCAACAAAACATATCTTTATAACGATGAAGATGGACGATTCAATAGGGGTAGTTTCTATTTTCGTGCTGAGGAATGGACAGTTGAAGAAATGTATGATATTATGAAAGATATTGCAAAACGTTCAATCTTATATTACTTTTCTAAGTACGGTGAAGAACATTTCACCGATTCTAAAGTTGAAAAATGAGTCAGGCACATTTAGATTATGAAGACAGGGTTAACTTAGGAAGTTACTACACCCCACTTAAATTTGTCCAACTGGCTTGGGAGTTAATTGAACCCTACATAGATTCACAGACCACCATAATTGACACTGCCTGTGGGTACGGAGACTTTTTAAAGAACTATGGTCAGTCTTACACAATCGGATGTGATATAGACGAAGATGCAATAGATGTAGCAAAAAAGAACACAAACAAAGTCCAATTCTTTCGGACAAACGCTTTACACAACGTTTCAAGGAAAAAATTCGGGATTCCACATCAGCACACAAAATTGATTGTCGTAGGAAATCCACCGTATAACGATAGAACATCACTGATACGTCACAAGATTAAACAAATTGACTTTGAGGTAGATGAAGATATAGCAAGTCGGGACTTAGGAATTTCATTTCTGCGTTCCTATAACAAACTTGAAGCAGATTTTATCTGTGTGTTGCATCCATTGTCTTATTTGATAAAACAGACTAATTTCAGACACTTAAAGGAGTTTACTGCAAATTATAAACTGATAGATGGCATATTGATTAGCAGCGGGGAATTCCCCGAATCGGCTAAACACACACCGTTTCCGATTATCATTGCATTTTATCAGCGGGATATAAAAGGAATGGATTACGATTATATCCGTTCATTCCAATTTAGAACAGTTGAAAAGAAGTGTTTCTGTCTGAGTGATTTTGATTATATTACAAGTTATATCAGCAAATATCCCAGTAAAAAGCAACAGATACTTGATGATTCGCTGTTTTTCTGGACAATGCGGGATATTAACGCATTAAAAAGGAATCGCACTTTTATTCAAAACCATAGCAGCAACACGATTGTAATAGATAAAACTAAACTGGATTATTACGCCTATGTAGATGTGTTCAAAAGAAACATTTATAGACTACCGTTTTACTTCGGAAACTGTGATGTTCCGATAGATGATAAGTTGTTCAAGCAATATAAACATTGTTTCATAAGTGATGCTATTAGACATCATCCTTATTTAGAAAATCATTTCCAAATTGAACCGATGGAGAAGGAAAAGACAGATATTGAACTTGATAAGTATTTTAGATTGCTATTAGGGAGATATCATAATTGTAATACTGTGTTCTAATGATACGAAATCCTTCTTTTTTAGAGAATTGCTAACGGAAGAAAAATGAAGAAGAATAATTTTAAACCGCGAGATATGACCAATAAAGAAGTTGCAGGTATCTGTGGAGTCGCAAGATTGACAGATAAAGCCCGCGCTGCTCATTCTGGTGAGATCGGAAGTTATAAATATGGTGCAAATTCTGAACAAGATAGAGAAATCTTAGCATTCCTCGGAATCTCAGGAGAGGTATTCCAAGATGCAGCAGTCAGACTCACGAACGATGTCAAACTAGGGACATGGATTTTAGACAACTATGAAAAATCATCTGAGGAAATCTCAAAGTTCAATCGTAAGTTGAAATATTCGTGGCAACACAAAATGCCTCAAAATGGTTTTTCAAAACGCCGCCGCGAATTAAAGAACCATTTTTTTCATTTTGGATTGGCTACTGGGTGGTTCACATCAAAAGTCTTTAGAAGAAGATAATATGTGGTTTGTATGCGATACTTACAAATGAATGGCAATAATTCAATTTTGGTAATTAACAAATAGGTGGGTTTTTATCTCGCGCAGACAATAGGACAAAATTTCATTATTTTATAGTTACTCTTTTAAAGGAGATATTTTTGCTACTTTCAATAGTTATTTTTTTACCACTGCTTGGTGTAATAGCGATAGCATTGCTCAGAGGATTAGGTGCATCTACTATAAAATGGATCGCACTTCTCATAAGTCTGCTAACATTCGGTATCTCAATAGTACTCTATACTTATTTTGATAGTGGAATAGAAGGTTTTCAAACTAACTCACAACTCTATGAAGAACTGTCGTGGATTAAGAGTATAGGGGCAAGTTACCACATCGGCATTGACGGTATTTCCCTGTGGTTAGTTATACTTACAACTTTCCTAACGCCACTATGTATTCTTGCCGCATGGAATTCAGTTGAGAAAGGTCTCAGTGGGTTCATGATGTCGCTTCTGGCACTGGAAACAGGTATGTTAGGGGTGTTCTGTGCATTAGACCTACTCCTGTTCTTTGTGTTCTGGGAGGCAATGTTGATCCCGATGTATTTCCTCATTGGAATATGGGGTGGTGAACGCAGGATTTATGCTACGATAAAGTTTGTCCTGTATACAATGGCTGGCAGTGCATTGATGTTAGTTGGCATTTTAGCACTCTACTTCCAAAACGGAGATAGTTTTAATCTTGTCCAACTCTTAGCAGCGGAAGGACCATTTGATCATGCAAATCTATTATTCCTTGCATTTTTCATCGCATTCGCAATTAAAGTCCCTCTCTTCCCATTCCATACATGGTTACCAGATGCGCACGTTGAAGCACCAACAGTAGGAAGTGTCATCCTTGCGGGTGTCTTGCTCAAAATGGGAACGTATGGAATTGTGCGCTTCTGCTTACCACTTTTCCCACAAGCAGCAGCAGATGCAACATCGTGGGTAGTCCCACTTGCCGTTATCGGTATAATCTATGGTGCATTGGTAGCAATGGTGCAACCGGACTTGAAAAAGCTTGTCGCATACTCAAGTGTGAGTCACCTCGGTTTTGTGGTCCTAGGTCTTTTTTCACAGAGTGGTACTGGCATCCAAGGAAGTGTTCTGCAAATGATAAATCACGGGTTAAGTACAGGAGCGTTGTTCCTATTAGTAGGTATGATATATGAACGCAGACATAGCCGTATGATTGTTGATTTTGGTGGATTGGCAAAGAGAATGCCTATCTTTGCTACGATCTTTCTGATTGTAACGCTGTCCTCTATCGGATTACCCGGACTCAATGGATTTGTCGGAGAATTCAAGATCCTACTCGGTAGTTTTGTTGAAAATGCATTCTCAAGATGGTATGTAGTCTTCGCAACATCAGGGGTAATTTTGGCTGCGGTTTATATGCTATGGATGTACCAACGTGTCATGTTCGGCACACCGGATAGTACCAATGACTCTTTGTCTGACCTAAATCCGCGTGAACTCGCTGTACTCCTACCGATATTGCTGTTCATCGTATGGATAGGTGTGTATCCTAATACGTTCTTAGCTCCGATGAAACCCTCTGTAGACGCGGTCGCCGCAAAAGTCAAAGTGAAGGATGATACACCTGAAGTTGGACAACTCAAATACCACGAAGAAACACAAGACAATGTTGTTCTGAAGATTGAAACGGCAAAGTTAGAGAAGATTGATGAGGAGGCACTGACGAAGTAGTGAAATCAAAAATCGCGTTTACTATAATTTTATGTTTGATTTTAGCACTGACATTATCCGTTTCAATGGATACCTACGCTGCTGATGAGACGCATAATGGTGAAGAACATGGACACTACAAAGTTGATGGTAAAAACCTACCGCTTTGGAGCATAATTCCCTTTGTTGGTATTCTATTATCAATTGCACTTTTACCACTTCTATTAGATTCCCATTTTCTTGTTCATCACGGTGGGAAAATGTCGTTGGCATGGGCATTAATCTTCGGTATTCCATACCTTATTGCATACGGCGGAGACGCTTTTCACGACATCTTATACATCTATTTGATTGATTACATCCCATTCATTGTTCTACTGTGGGGGTTGTTCACAGTCGCTGGTGGTATTCTCGTACGGGGAACACTTCGCGGCACGCCACTCGTCAACACGTTTTTGCTCTTAATCGGCACACTGATTGCATCTTGGATAGGGACTACAGGCGCGTCAATGCTCCTCATTCGTCCACTGATTCGCGCGAACGAGCATCGAAAGAGCAAAGTTCACTTGGTTGTCTTCTTTATCTTTCTGGTAAGTAACATCGGAGGTTCCCTGACACCTTTGGGTGACCCACCACTCTTTCTAGGTTTTCTGCACAATGTCCCATTCTTCTGGACAACAACAGCACTATTGCCGCACATGCTATTTATTAGTGCCATCTTAATTGTGCTTTTCTTCATCATTGACACATTTATGTTTAAACGTGAAGGGGGAGTAGTTCCAGATGATGGCACCAACGAACCAATTCGGGTTGATGGACTCTTTAATCTCGTTTTCCTCTTCGGTATCATCGCAGCTGTTTTGATGAGTGGTACTCTCAAATTGGGAGAAATTAGCATCTTTGACGTGCATGTGAAATGGCAAAACCTTACTCGTGATGTGTTGATTGTATTGATGGGACTGTTGTCACTTATGTTCACACCTTTCAGCGGAAAACTACGTCAAGACAACGAATTTTCTTGGGAACCAATTGAAGAGGTAGCAAAAGTCTTCGCGGGCATCTTTATTACGATTATTCCCGCCTTAACAATCCTCGGTGTTGGTGAAGAGGGAGCACTAAGTTGGTTAATCGCCTCAATAAAAGAACCGATACACTACTTTTGGGTAACTGGTGTTCTATCCAGTTTCTTAGACAACGCACCGACATATTTAACGTTCTTCAATACTGCTCTGGGACAACTGCAGCTGACCGAATCTGTTATCCCAGCGATTGTATCTGGTGAATTGGCTGATCCAGAACATCTGCAGTTTGTTAGATTACTAACTGCTATTTCTATCGGGGCGGTGTTCATGGGTGCGAACACCTATATTGGCAATGCACCGAATTTTATGGTCAAAGCAATCGCAGAACAGAGCGGTATTCGTATGCCGAGTTTCTTTGGTTATATGCTATGGTCAATAGTGATTTTATTCCCACTTTTTGTAGTCGTTACATTTGTGTTCTTACGATAAGAGAAAGAAGTTCTATCTATTATTATGCTAAATTTATTGAGATTTCGGAGTTTTATAACGGAGGTCTTTAATGCCATCTGAGCTTAATATACCTGATATTAATTGGTCTCTTTTAATGCCACAACTTATC
This sequence comes from Candidatus Poribacteria bacterium, assembly GCA_958295945.1. Lineage (GTDB taxonomy): Bacteria > Poribacteria > WGA-4E > WGA-4E > WGA-3G > MSPOR6. The sequence goes on along the minus strand of OY282386.1, from coordinate 4,906,207 downwards.
ATCGTTGCAACGTTGTTAATCGTCCTTGTCTTTGACATGATTGATTCAATTTCAAAAAAGACATTGGGATGGATGACAATCGTCGGGTCGGGGATCGCCTTGTGGTCATCCATTAATCTGTGGCAAGCAGGAACAGAGCAAACCCAATTCAACGAAATGTTGAGGATAAATGGTTATTCCCTCTTTTTCAATGTCATCTTCCTCGTTTCAACGATATTAGTCGCTCTAATCTCAATAAGTTATTTAGGAAAAGATGACAAAAAACAGGGACCATACTACCTGCTAATTTTACTTTCAACACTCGGTATGATGCTAATGGCTGCAGGGAATGAACTGATTATCGTTTTCCTCGGTTTGGAACTGATGTCATTATCATTGTATGTGTTAGCCGGATATTTCCGAGAAAGTCCCGCCTCCAGTGAAGCAGGCATGAAATATCTCCTACTCGGTGCGTTTGCAAGTGCATTCTTCCTATACGGAATCGCTTTGCTCTATGGTGCAGCAGGTACAACGAATATACCAGAGATCATATCAAAACTTTCAGTAAACGATCAACCCTCTCCACTCTCAACATCCCCGTTATTGTTAGCAGGAATGTTCTTGCTTATAGTTGGGTTTGGATTTAAGGTTGCGATTGTTCCTTTCCATCAATGGGCACCCGATGTATATGAAGGAGCACCAACTACAATTGCTGCCTTTATTTCTGCTGGTCCAAAAGCAGCTGGCTTCGCTGCATTTCTCACGATTTTCATAGACGCACTGCCAACGCTGCCTGATCAAGCAACGGATGTTATCGTGCTTTTAGCAATGTTAACAATGTCAGTTGGAAACATAATTGCTATTGCTCAAACGAACATCAAACGGATGCTTGCATATTCAAGCATTGCACACGCAGGTTATGTGATGGTAGGTTTAGCAGCTGCAAACGCAGAAGGTGAATCTGGCGCGATGTTTTATCTCCTCGTCTACTGCGTAATGAATATCGGGGCATTTGGTGCGGTTATCTTGGCAAGAACTGCTGATGGTGAGAACCTCATGATTTCTGATTACGCAGGCCTCGGATTCCGTAAACCGTTACTTGCCATATTCATGACGACGATGCTTTTATCACTTGCTGGTTTCCCACCAACTGCTGGATTTATCGGGAAATTGTATCTCTTCAAATCTGCTATCAGTGCAAAACTCTACTTACTCGTCATAGTCGGTGCTCTCAACACTGCGATTTCAGCATTCTATTATCTCCGAGTTGTCGTAACCATGTATATGCGTGAACCGGAAGAAGAATTGGAATTCAACCCATACCCATCAACCTTAGTTATCGGACTGACACTCGCGGCAGTTGGAATTATCCTCATCGGTATCCTGCCGTCACTTCTACCCACTCTCGCGTAAATCGTAGTAATATTATACAATGACCTCAGTATCAGATTAATGTGATATAATCCCATTAATCTGATACTGAGGTATTTTTTTGGGGTTATTACCAAAAAAGACGAGAAAGGTGCAACCGATTTGCATCTCGTTTGTAGTACCATTAATCTCAAGCGTGGAAGTGATGACATGACTGAAGACGAATTCCTTGAACTGGTCCGCAAACATCAAGATGGAATCTATCGGCATGCACTCTATCTACTCAAAAACACTGAAGACGCAAAAGATATGACACAAGAAACCTTTATCAAAGCATGGCAACATCGGAAAAAATTAAGACAAAAAACTGTTCACGCATGGTTGCTGAAATGCGCACGAAATCTCTGTTTTAACCTAATAAAACGCAGAAAGTTTCAGGTCCATTTATCAGAAGAAGATGATGACGGTGATACGTTTGGCATGTTACTAAAGACACAAGAAAACAAGTCAAGTCCATCCCCGGAGGAGATTACGATTATGCATGAAACCAAGCAGTTAGTACATCGCGCAATTGGAGAACTGCCGACTTCTATGAGGTCCATAGTCATAATGCGTGAATTAGAGGAGATGGGTTACAAAGAGATCGCAGTGATAGTGAAACAACCTGAAAACAGTGTGAAATCAACCGTATTTCGTGCTCGTAAAAGATTACGTGAGATATTGAGCGGCCTCATGGAGACATAACCGATGACACAAACAACATCACACGGCAGAACATGTAAAGACTTCCAATTCGGAAAATCACCAAGAGTCAGATACAATTAAGTCAAATAATCCTATACAACAGAACAATCAAAATCCAGGAGGAAATACACAATGAAACGATTTACCCTTGCTGTCCTATTAGTCGCTTTATGCTTTCTTGGCAACGGTATAGCTATATATGGTTGCTTTATCTAAAGTCGTATTACTTTTAGCAATCATATTGCCTGTTGTATCTCTTATGGTTTTAGATGTCTGTTCTATATTAGGCTTATCGTTAATTGTGACTACTTTTTTATTGGTAAGAAAGACATGCAAAAATGTATAAAAGACATTATATAAGTTTAATCGAAATGTTTGTCATAACACCAAGGTCTGAAGTTTAGACGAAAGTTATGTAATCCACAACAGATTTTCATGACTAAATCGCTGAAACCTTGTTTCCAATTGCGCAACTTGTCTTTGACTATGCGGTATCTTTTGACACCACTAATCACATGTTCTACACGGATACGGATAGACGATATTTCCCGGTTTCTTGCTTTTTCAGCTGCTGTCAGTTCAATGTCTATTGTTAAGTTCAAGAAGCAGAGTGAAAATATAATGCTGAAGGCATTATCCAAGAGTTCAGAAAATGAAAAAGTTATCACAGAAGCAGATATTGAAATGTTTAACTCATTTGAAGAAGAAACACTTGAATTAAAAGAATATGAAATCAAAACTGTTGATAAAGAAAAAGATAACAAGAATTAATAGTTTTCGCACAGATGATAAAGGAGAATTCACATGTTAAAGCGATTTAGTTTTATTTTTTCAATTCTACTTGTCTTACTTCTAAGTGCTACACTAAGGGGTAATGAAACTGCAAAATTATATTTTCCAAGCACACTTGGAAGTTATTGGGTATATGAAGATCAGAACGGAAATGAATTAACTCGGCAAGTCGTGGATGGTGAAGAGATATCTGGTGTAACATATAAAGGATTCAGTTATGATCCTGAATTGGAAGATTGGATTGATTTTGACAGACATTTTGCTCCATACCTATTTTATGTTGGTGATGAGTGGGTCTCATGTCTTGTCAGTGAAGAGGTGGAAGAAGCTGTGAAAGCCCGTCTCGGAAAAGAGATGGATACTCTTTTGCAACTTACACAAAATGTATTTGCAAATAGTGCACCGCCTGAATTGAATATTACAATTAGTCTCATCCATGATGTGGAAGCAAAATCTGAGGAAAATCTCTTTTTGCTTCCATTGGACGTGTCACCTAATGAGGAATGGGATTCTCTAAATGTCAATGCAACTGTTTCATTTACTATGGACATACAGGGATTGCCTGCCGTGCAAGGTGTTCCTGACATTCCAACGATTACCTTTGATATAGACATTCAAGAAACAGGTATAATTCTCGGTACTGAAACTGTTGATGTTACTGCTGGCACATTTGAAGATTGTCTGAAAATTCAATTCCAAACGGAAACTGAACTGACTGCATCTGAACCTAATCCAGATCAGGAACAACCGGGTGAATCTGTTACTACATTATGGTTAGCACCAAATGTTGGTATTGTAAAGTTCTACCAAGAAACAGAAAATATTATTTTGAATACTATGTCGGAGTCTGATTTTTCTGAAGCCTCATTAGCGCAACCGGAAATTGATGCACTTCTTGCACCTAATGTCATATCTTATGAATTACAGAGCTATGAAATTGTTCCTGAAGAAGTTGAAGATGAAAGTGAGAAAGAATAGAAAGGCTTAACATAAGACATATCATGTTGATTGGGTGTTGTCGTTCTACCCGATCTAATACCAAATTCACTCGGTTCCCTTTCATCAACAACTATCAAAATGGAGTAACCCATGATCAAGAGAGTTTGTACAGCAACGATTTTGCTTTTTGTTTTATCTTTTAGTGTGATCTTGTTAGGTGACGAATCGTCTACCAAGTATTTCCCCGACTCGTTAGACAGTTATTGGATTTACGAAGATCAGGATGGTAACGAGTTTACACGGCGTGTAATTGAAGGAGAAGAAATTGGTGATGAAGTCCTATCTGCTTTCAGTTCTGAACCTGAATTAGAGAATTGGCAGGACTATAGCTGTTTTTTACGTGCGTCTTTATACAAAGTCAATGATGATGGGATAGTGCTGGTTGTTGGTGATGAAATAGAAAAGGCATTAAAAGCACGATTAAAATACGAGGCAGATTCTTATCTTGAAGTTATAATGAAAGATGCCCCTCAAGGAGGATCTGTTGACATTGACATTATAACTGAAGCACAAAACGATTTTCTCTTACTGCCTGATACAGTTGTTGAAAATGAAGAATGGGATGTAACTGAGAAGAAAGGTGCGATAAAAATGAAAGCCAACGGTCCCGGTATGCCTGAACCTGCTATAATGTCTAAAATAAAATGCATGCAATAGTACCACCTGTAACAACGCTTATTATATATTTCATAATATTTTCCTTAATTAGCTAATAGGTGTATTTATAGTAAAGTTTAGAATTAAGAAGACATTTCAATGCACTTGCAAGTACCACAAGTCCCGTAGGGGCGAGGTTTCCTCGCCCTCCGAGGCGTGTCCTATTAATTGTCCATTCCACTATAATATACACCTATTAGATTTAAATTTAACTAGCAATATCCGTACTAATTACTAGTGTGTATCAAAAAATAATCGGATCTCATCATATCCGACAAACCACCTACGAAAAGTGCGCCAAACTCCATTATTATCTTTCAGTCGTTCATAACAAGGTGGTAGCTACCGGACGGGACAACGCTTTTTTAACACGGTGCTGCCTTGGACAACCCTCCTCCGGGTGTTTTTTCATACACATCTCTTTGATCCTGAAGGTGTCTATATCATCGTCGCCGACGAAACAATCAAATCAAAAGCTGGCAAGCATACCTATGGTTTATCTCGTTTCTTTTCTTCAATACATGGTAAAACGATCTCAAGTTTGTCATTCTTAGCCTTGTCCATAGTGAGTGTCAAAGAACGGCGTTCTTATCCAATGGCTATAGAACAAATCGTCCGAGACGGGACACCATCGGTATCAACGACTTCAGCATCCAAACAACACGATACCCCACAGACACCCTTGAAACGCCCGCGTGGGCGGCCAAAAGGAAGTCCGAACCGCAATAAAGCCGATGTCGTGATTACCGGCACTTTGAAGCAACTTCAAATGATGATTCATATTCAGTAGGTATCAACTTAGGTTTTAATAAAAGAAATATTAAAAATTGTAAAAAATAACTTGACTCTCGTTATTTGTTTGGTTATAATACATGTCACTAACTTTTAATTTTGAAGCAGTACATTATGAAAACAAAATATCAATGGATAATGATTATCCTACAAGCAATCTTTTCATTAAATAGAAACACATTACGGAAAAGAGAGAATTCATACATATTCAATATGAATCTCATTCGCATAAACGCCATTCCCTTATGCATCGCGCCACTTTTGACAATTAGATACATTCTACTCTGCATTCGTCCAATGCTGGACAAGTGTAATCCTCAGGCTACCGATTTCACACGACAAAAGACGAAAAGTGAAAGTGTACAAAATATTTTTTTTTACTTTTTTATCAATCCTATGCGAACCCTTATGGATACTGCTCTGAAAGCACTAAAAAAAACTGTACAGATGTACGAAATAATGTCCAATTTCTGTACAGTTTTGATAAGGAAAAATTCCACAAAATTAGAAGGAAATCTTAGAAAATGCATTGTCAACTGGCACGCAGAATTCATGAACACTGCAACTGTTGTCTATCAAATCGCTCAATGAAATCTTAACCATTAAAATTTACACATCCTTTGACATACCGCTGACAATATCGTATAATACTTAAATGAAAAACTATCGCGTAGCAATACTCGGCTGTCGGAGTCGTGGCACATCCGCAGCAAAGGCATATCATGCGCATCCCCGCACAGAGATTGTAGCTCTGTGTGACCTTGTACAAGATAGGTTAGATGCACTCGGTAAAATCGTGAATGTATCTACTCATTTCACAGATTTGGATGAGATGATTACACAGACAAAACCGGACATCGTTGCTATTCCAACTGCAACTGAAATGCACTATCCGCTTTGTATGCGTGTGCTTGAATATGGAATTAACATTGAAGTGGAAAAACCCTTATGTGCAGACTTAGTTCAAGCCGATGCAGTTATAGCAAAAGCAAAGCAGAAAAATGCACGTGTTGTCGTCCATCATCAAAGAAGGGTAAGTCCTACAATACAAGCTGTTGCCAAGACCCTTGACGAAGGTAAAATTGGGGAACTACGATATATTTATGCATGTGGAAAGGGTTATTATGCTGGCTACGGATTGATGAATATCGGAACACATGTCGTTAACAATATGCTACGTTTTGGTGGTCATTGCAAGAGTGTTGTTACCCAAGCGACTGCAGGTGGACGCGAACTGATACCTGAAGATGTACTAACATCACCCGCAGGTATGGGAACAGTCACTGGAGAATACACGACCTCAACACTACAATTCAAAGGTAATGTAACTGGTACTCTCATTCAACAACGGTTTCCTATAGTCAGTAGTGATGCCTACGTTTTAGAACTCTATGGAAGTGAAGGAAGATTGTTCTGGTCTGAATTGAAAGGGGCGTGGTGGTTACCGAACCCACACTTTGTTCCTGATGGTACACTTGATCAATGGGAGAGACTCACGCCGATCTATCCTGATCATTTTGATAAAGACAATGGTGCAGATGCTGACGATTATTGCATGGTAGATGAATATGTTGAAGCTTTGGACGAAAATCGTGAACATGAATGCAGCGGTGAAGAAGGTCGTCATGTTATGGAGATTTTAATGGGAGTTTTTGAGTCTGCAGTTTATGGAACGCGTGTTGAATTGCCTCAGAAGAATCGTGAACACCCCTTAATCCGATGGCGCGAAGAAAACAGTCTCGGACCACTTAAAGAAATGCCGCGTGATTACAGTTCATGGTTATCAATGGAAGACGAACGTTTATATGGAAAAAATAAGTGATACATATTAACCCTTATACCATTTCTAATAGAAAACGCCGCATTTTTGTACCACAAACTGCCAGTTTGTGCAGTCCTTCAAGACATTCTTAACAAATGCTAATGGGATAAACATTTATAGAAATGGTATTACTTTGTAGCCGCGCTTCGTAAGCGCGTTGAACACTTACATATTTTATGGTGAAGCATATAATTATGTCTACACTTTCTATCAACGTTAGGCGAGGTCTACTAACATCGCCTCAGCAATGTATAGAATTAATTCAATCATTTACCATAGTTTAATTTTTTAGCGAGAATATCTTATGCCAAATCCTACTACGAATGCAGACAATTTACCACCAGTACCACTCACAGAAGAGCAACGATTTCTTTTTGATACAAGAGGTTGGCTGCTATTTCCAGGTGTGTTAAATGAAACGGAAGCCAAAGAGATGCGGGAATTCTGCTATCAACTCAAACAAGATCCAGAATCTATATCAGCACACCATCGCTCATCAATTGGGGGTCCATTAGAGACGTTGACTGATCATCCAGTAGTTCTCGGTTTTATGAACGAATTCTTGACATCTGGCTATGCCAATGATAATTGTTATGGATTCCGATTTGAGGGTACATTCCTGACTATACGGGGGAATGGACACGATAACTTCCAACCTCACGGTGGAAGAGGAATGCTAAACTTTCCCGGAAATTCACACACCTATCATCTACACCATGATAAAGCACATAGTGGTTTGACCCGCGTTGTATGGGAATTGAATCCTGTAAAGGAAGGTGGTGGTGGAACGATGTTCTTGACAGGCAGCCATAAAGGGGCATTTCCAGCACCAAAGTCCACAGCAGACCGAAATTCACCGCTTTGGGAGGACTATACCTGTCCAGCAGGTTCAGTTCTGATTTTCACTGAAGCAATTACACACACTGGGGCAAAATGGACTGACGAAGAATTAGACCGCATCGCTATTTTCAACTGTTATAATACGGTTGGTAACAAATGGCACAGTTGGGAACCACATCCAATGCACCTTGAGGAGATGTCTTTCAAACGGAAAACACTATTCCGTCCGGTATATTGTCAAAACAATACACCAACGTTAGATGCTGTTTGAGATAGTTAATAATCTTTAAAACTAAAACAACCTAAGTTGCCACTTGTCATTGTTGGAGGGGTTTCTAACCCCGATTTATAAGAAGTGGCACCGAAATATGCAAAATTCCTATGTTTTTTCGTTTGATAAAGTCCTATGATGATTAATATTCAGTAGGTAGCAACTTAGGTTAAAATAAAGAGTTCTCTATGAAAATTACCAATGTCAAAACGTTTGTTTCCTCATCAGGGCATTTTTTCGTCAAAGTCGAAACCGATGCAGGAATATACGGTGTCGGTGAAGGCGGAATTAGACGACGTGCAATCGCATTAGCTGAAGTTGTGCGTTCTTTTGATCCGATCCTCATCGGGTCGGATCCTTTTCAGATTGAACACCTATGGCAAGTGATGTTCAGGGGTGGATTTTTCCCAGGTGGTGTTGTTCAAGCTGCTGCTGTCAGTGCAGTTGACATCGCACTGTGGGACATCAAAGGAAAAGCACTTAATGTCCCAGTCTATGAACTCTTAGGCGGTCGAACAAGAGACAAAGTCGTCTGTTATCCACATAATGGTGGTGGAAATTTAGATGCACTTGTTGAAAGTTGTAGGCAAACCTATGATGCAGGATGGAAATTCGTCCGATGGGGTTTGGCTGATAGAACAGGTTCAGGCACTTTTGAACCCCGACGCGCTGTGCAATTCGGGTTGGAAGAGGTCCAAACTGTTCGCAAAGCATTGGGAGAGGAAGTAAACATCCTCGTAGATGTACATACACGACTGGACCCCGCAGATAGCCTTGACTTTTGTTCAAAAGTTGAACAGTACAATCCTTTCTTTATTGAAGATCCTTTACGAAGTGAAAATCCTGCCAGTCTCAGAAGGTTACGACAACAAACATCGGTACCCATTGCGGTTGGAGAACAATATGATAGTAAATGGAAATTCAGAGAAGTCATTGAAGAAGACCTATTAGATTATTGTCGTGTTGACCTATGTATTGCTGGTGGATTGACAGAAGCACGGAAAATTGCAGGATGGTGTGAAACGCATTATATCCATTTAGCACCACATAATCCGCTTGGACCTGTTTCTACCGCAGCCTGTCTACATCTTTGTTTATCATCATCACTTGTTGGAGTGCAGGAACTTCCTCGCGCGCCAATGTCTTCTCTTACCGATGTCTTTCCCGTTCAAGTGCCTTTTGAATCTGGTTACCTATTACCACCAAAATCCCCCGGACTCGGTATTGAATTCAACGAGGACGCACTAACTAATGTAGCAACATTAGATTTCAGTCCTCCACACGGCTATCAAAGAGAAGATGGTTCTTATACAAATTGGTAATATTATATCTTTGATTATGTTTGATGAAGAAAATTCATACACGTCAAACTAAGGAAATGCATGATGAGCATATTAAAAGAAACTTATGATTTTGTAAAACGTCAAATATCAATATCAGACACATACTCCCCCAATTCTGACGTTGTTCTCTTTGATGGGAATTGCAATAAACTCTTAAAGGATATACCATCAGATTCAATAGAATTGGTGATTACATCTCCACCATACAATCTGGGTAAAAAATATGAGAAAAAAATGTCTTTACAGGCATATTTAAAAAACCATGAACCTGTAATTGTAGAACTTGTCCGTGTTCTTGCCAGTACTGGTAATCTGTGCTGGCAGGTAGGGAATTATATTGAAAAGGGTGAGGTCTTCCCGCTTGATATTTACTTCTATGAAATTTTTAAACGGTTCGGATTAAAATTGCGGAATAGGATCATTTGGCGATTTAATCACGGTTTGCACTGCAAAAATCGGTTCTCGGGTCGGTACGAGGTTATCTTATGGTTTTCCAAAACCGACGAGTATATTTTTAATCTTGATCCTGTCAGGGTTCCTGCCAAATATCCGGGCAAACGCCATTTCAAAGGACCAAAACGCGGTCAACTTTCTGGCAACCCGCTCGGAAAAAACCCTTCTGATGTTTGGGATGTGGTGACTCATGATTGGGAAGAAGGTGTATGGGATATTCCCAACGTGAAAGCGAACCATCCGGAGAAAACCGAACATCCATGTCAGTTTCCTGTAGAATTAGTTCAGCGATGTGTGTTAGCACTTACTCAGCCTGATGGTGTGGTTTTTGATCCGTATTGTGGTGTTGGATCAACGATTATTGCTGCCCTACAACATGACAGAAAAGCAATTGCCGCAGAACTTGATTCAAACTATATTGAGATTACGCGTGAACGGATACAGAAGTTTGCCGATGGAGAATTGCCCCTACGACCGATCGGTAAACCTATTCACGAGCCGTCAGGGAAAGAACGGGTTGTCCAAATGCCGTTAGATTTGATAACAAACAATTCTTATAGGGTTATTTAGTTTTAAAAATTTTCAATTGATGTATGTTACTAATAGTTATATCGTAGGTCGTGTAGAGCGATATTGAAACCCAATATGTGTCCACTTAAGGAACTTTCAAGTGTGGAAACCCTCTTCAGTCCCGTAGGGACGATATGTTTATAGATCGCGCATAAACACAGCATCTTTAGTCCCGTAGGGACGATATGTGAGTGTCAATGCGATAATTTTTAACATATCGTCCCTACGGGATTAAAGTAAAGAACTCGTGCTCAACGGACTGCTATAAACATATCGTCCCTACGGGCCTGGAGAAGGTTTCTATATTTCATATATTCCTTAAGTTTACACATATCGTGTAGAGCGATATTGAAACCCGACACATCTAGTGGAGCGTCTACCCTAAAATTATGAATCCCAAAGAAATCGAGAATCGGAGTTCCCTCCTACCATACACAAGATTTCTGTAGGAGCGATCTCCGAATCGCGATATTTACCTATCAAATAAGAGTGGACACAACACTAGTATATGTCGAGTTTCGCTAACGCTCTACCCGACGGACAACACTACATAAATGTTAACGATTGTGATAAAAAATGACCAAAATACCTAAAACTAAATAACCCTGAAATTCTTACTTGAATTAGACGACAAGATACAGTAAAATTAAAATATCCATACATTTTCTTTTCATATTCACTTATGGGTTGAGTTTGTTAAATTCCATATCCATAAACAAATCTTAAACAGACAAGAAATGTTCCTGCACTATTTGCCGAATAGTAGTCGGTCTAATATACTGAAAGGGAGTTAAGACATGTCCTATATACACTGCGACAATGATAATTACTACAGACCCAGTGACAATCTCCGAGAATTATTAAAGTGGCAGATTGTTCAACCATTCAATCAGAAAAAAGAGGCGTTGATTGATGGAATCCCAGGACTACAGTATATAGAAAATTATATCACTGAGGATGAACAAGAGGAATTATTAGCACATGTGAACAAAGGACTTTGGCTCAAAGATTTAAGGCGTCGCGTTCAGCATTACGGTTTTAAGTATAACTACAAAGCACGAAAAGTGGATATGAGTATGTGTGTTGGGGAGCTGCCAGAATGGTTGAAAGTTCTTAGCGAAAAGTTAAATAAAAAAGGTTACATGCGAAAAATTGCGGATCAAGTGATTGTTAATGAATATCTAAGCGGTCAAGGAATCTCAGCACATATTGATTGTGTGCCTTGTTTTGATGATGCAATTGTTTCTTTAAGTTTAGAGTCAAGTTGTATTATGAATTTCACAAAAAGAGATGATAAGACAAAAAAGATACCAGTCTTGCTTGTTCCAAGAAGTCTTATTGTGCTAAATGGTGAAGCAAGATCTGAATGGTTACACGGTATTCCCGCCAGAAAATCTGATGTGTGGGATGGTGTAAAATATCCACGTCAGCGGCGGATATCACTTACATTTAGAAAGGTGATCATAGGTTAATGCATTTTTGTGGATAGGATGTATACAAGCGAACCCATGGTGCAGTTTCAAATCACTACAAAAAGAATACAAGGAGTAAGACTATGACAACAACAGATATTAAATCAATGGCAACGGAATATATTATTAACACTTATGGGGACAGAAGCCTTGCCTTCGTCAAAGGTGAAGGTCCCTATCTATGGGATGCAGAAGGTAAAAAATACCTGGATTTTCTGGGTGGTTTAGCTGTCAACGGATTAGGGCATGCACATCCAAAGGTTGTCGCAGCAATACGCGAGCAAGCAGGAAACATCCTCCATACATCAAATCTATATTACATACAACCTCAAGCAGAATTAGCAAAACTACTCATTGATAATTCTGATATGGATCAATGTTTCTTCTGTAATAGTGGTGCTGAGGCGAATGAAGCAGCTATCAAATTGGCACGGAAATATACCAAAGACAAGGGTAGAACTGATGCCTATGAAATCATTACAATGGACAATTCATTCCATGGACGAACAATGGCTACTATTACCGCCACTGCACAGACGAAATATCACGTCGGATTTGAACCGATGCTTGAAGGTTTCACCTATGTTCCTTTTGATGATTTGGCAGCAACGGAATCAGCAATTAACGACAAAACCTGTGCTATTTTAGTAGAACCGATCCAGTCAGAGGGTGGGGTTAATATCCCAAGTGATGGATATCTACAAGGATTACGTGAACTCTGTGATAAAAATAACCTGTTACTGATATTTGACGAAGTCCAAACTGCGATGGGAAGATTAGGAACATTTTTCGGTTATCAAAGTTATGGAGTAGTACCTGATGTGATTACCATGGCAAAAGCACTCGGAAGCGGAGTTCCTATCGGTGCAATGTTAGCCAAACGTGATGTCGCTGAGAGTTTCGTTCCTGGTACACACGCAGCCACTTTCGGTGGTAATTTCTTATCCTCTGCCGCAGCGGTTGCTACAATCAAAACAATTTTGGAAGAGAACCTTGCTGTAAATGCTGTAAAAATGGGGAACTATCTCGCAGGTGGTCTCATGGAACTCAAAGATAAGTTTCCAATTAAAGAGGTGCGTGGGAAAGGATTACTACGCGGTCTTGTAATGGAAGAAGATGCAAAACCACTCGCAGCGAAATGTATTGAAAACGGATTAGTAACAATATGTACAAACGACTATGTACTCCGTTTCCTACCACCTCTCAATATAAATAATTCACATGTTGAAGAAGCAGTGAATCTGGTTGAAAAATCCATGTCTGAGGTATACTAAATGAGAAACCATCAAAATAATGGAATTCTAATTTTGTTCGGTATCTCGTTCTTATGTATATGTACATTCAATCTTGGTTGTAGTATAAAGAATTCAAACGTCAGATGGTCACCAATGGAGATGTCAGACTTTGAACCACATTTAGCAACACTACAAGCACGATATGACCTAACTGAAACACTGAAATCCACTAAGATGATGGTTACTATTCAGGAAGCTGACAATAGTCCTGAAGAACTCCGAGAACTGTTATGGTATAGAAAAACTGCAGATGGAGGAGAACAACTTCGCATCAACGTATTAGGCGCATTCAACGATACGAAGGGATTAGCAATCGCAAATAAAGAAAAATTCCTTTTAACACTCCTTGATGAACAGAAAACTTACATCGGTGAATTAAACGATGGTATATTAAGAGAAATCTTCGGTGTTGATTTGCGTGTATCAGATGTATTGAGTGCAATCTTTGCAAATCCTTTTCTTGATGGACGACACACCTCATTAAAACTTGAGAAATTCGGACAATTAATCCGTGTTACTCGAGCTGGTGTTGAAACCGATCAAATAGAAACGATTTTACTCAAAATCCAAGAAGATGAACCACGCGTAACTGAATGGGAGATTAAAAACAAAAATGGAATACTACAACGGGCAATCTTCACTGACTATAAAGATGTTGATGGCATACTACGTGCTAACAGGGTTAAAATAATACGTCCACCTGAAGAAACACGAGTTGTTGTAAGAATGGAACAGGTTCAACATCATGTAGATATCAAGGATAACAAATTTGACCTTGAACCTTTCCTATCTGAAGATTTTGAGATTATAACAATATCAAAAGATGATGATTTAGATGAACCAGAATGAAAAAACTGAAGGAACTTAGAATTCGTGCCTATGCAAAAATCAACCTATATCTGGATGTATTAAGTAAGCGCGAGGACGGATATCACAACATTGAAACGGTTTTTCATTCAATCGATTTGCACGACGAGATAATTCTACGAGAACGATCAAAAACAGGTATTATCATCTCTTGTAATCATCCCGATGTCCCAAATGACTCAACAAATATCACATATCGTGCCGCTGAGGAAATTGCTTATGTAGTTAGTGGGATAGGTGGACTTGAGATACAGATTAACAAGCGAATTCCTGTTGCTGGAGGACTCGCAGGTGGTAGTGCAAACGCAGCTGCTGTCCTATATGGAGTGAATGAGATATTTAGTTTAGAATTATCAGATAAAGAGTTGCTGGAAATAGGTGCAAAATTGGGTGCTGATGTCCCTTTCTGTCTAAACGGCGGGGCAGCAGTCGGAACGGGTATTGGAGATATTCTAACACCTGTACCACCGATCGAGAACCTGCCACTCCTTCTCATAAATCCTGGACTAACTGTATCAACAGCAGATGTATTCAATAATTTACATATTCCCTTGACAAACCAAGAAAATGGAAGTATAATTATTACGAAATGTGTTGAGAAAGGTGATGTCATCGGGGTTGCAAACAACCTGTATAATTTCTTAGAATCACAGGTTTTTCAAAAACACCCTATCTTATCAGACCTAAAATCCCAGTTATCTACGCAGACTGGTTGTTTTGGTACATTGATGTCGGGTAGTGGTGGTACATTATTCGCAATTATGCGTGATAAGAGTTCTGCACAAAAAAGCGAATCACATTTCAAAAACATTGTTAGTTATTGTACAATTACAACAACTAATTCAGGTGGTGTACGAATTGATAATTGAAGGGCGGTGGCCAAGCGGTAAGGCACAGGTCTTTGGCACCTGCATGCGTAGGTTCGAATCCTACCCGCCCTGTTCATTCTCTTATATAAAGGTTTAGATGTAACAAATGCAACAAGCAAATTTGCAAGTTCAACAAAGAGACACATTTGGAAAACAGAGTGCACGAGCAATACGACGCGATGGCGATATACCTGCAGTTGTTTATGGTCGTAAACAGGATACAATCCCAATAAGAATTAATGTACGTGCATTTAAACAGTTTCTACGCACTTATGGTGAAAACGTCATCATTAATATGGAAGTATCAGAGGGCAAATCGGAACCAGTAGTTTTTAAAGAAATACAACGTGATCCTGTTGAAAAACAGGTTTTGCTACATGCAGATTTTATCCGCATTTCTTTAGATGAACCCGTTACCTCTTCTGTTCCAATTGTTATCGTCGGTACTCCTGCTGGTTTGCAAGAAGGTGGCGTTATGGAATTCCCACTCCGTGTACTCACGCTTAATTGTTTACCCGCTAAGATGCCTAACGAAATCACTATTGATGTCACTGATATGGATATTGGTGATATAGTCTATGTTCAAGATATTGAACTTGATGATGAAATTGAAGTCTTGGATGAACTACAACGTATGATCGTTTCCGTTAGCCAACCACGCGTAATTGTGGAAGAAGTTGTTGAAGTAGAAGAAGGTGAGGAAGGCGAAGAAGGTGAGGAAGGCGAAGAAGGTGAAGAACGAGCAGAAGGTGAAGATACTAAATCTGATGATGCCGAAGAAGAACGGACTGAACCTGAGCTAATTTCACGTAGACGACGTAAAGACGACGATGAATAGTTGAAATATGTGGGTACGATTATTTAATTCATCAACACTCCTCCTATTCATTTCTATAGCATTCGTAACGCACGGTTTTGCACAAGCAACAACCGTGCGTTTTGTTGATGGTCAAGGAGAAACACTCGCAGATGTAGAACCAATTCTACACGATGATAAAATCTTCCTTCCGGTTGATATACTCATTTCAGTCTTTGATTCTCAATTGAAACCCGAATTTCATCGTCCAAGGAAAAAGTTAACTCTAAGAACAAAAGGTAAAGTAATCAGATTACAAATCGGGAATCCTTCTGTTAGCATTGATTCTGGAAAACAGACCTTTACACTATCTGAACCACCACGTGTACTTCAAGGTCAACCGATGTTACCTGTTGTGTTTTTTACCGAGATACTTCCAAAGATAGACGATGTAGAAGTACAATATAACTCTAACCTTCAACGTATAAGAATTCTGCCCAAGACTGCATGGGAACGACAGACAACAGATGAAACTCGTGAATGGAAAATAATTATTGATCCTGGTCACGGTGGAGATGATGAAATCGGTTCTCAAAGTCAGAATGGTCTACTTGAAAAAGATATTGTTCTGAAGGTTGCCAAACAGATACAACTGCAAGGAAATCAAGACGGCTATTCAATCTTGCTAACCCGCAACGAAGATGTGTCCACACCACGTATACGTCGAGTTCAATTCTCTAACCAGAATCAAGGACAACTCTTTATAAGTCTACACTGCAATACATCCTATTCACCGAATCACAAAGGAATACGTATTTATTTGAACAATCCAAATGGATTGCTTAGATGCAGACAGAGACCAATTCCGTTGTTAGGAAAAGAGAGTCTTAATATACTTACACAAGACGACTTCATTAATCAGAGTAAGAATTTCGCAAAGGTTTTGCAGAAAGAAATGAACTTTCTTATCGAAGATCCAATTGAAATATCAGAATTACCTCTCATTTCTTTATCGGATGTATATATGACAGCAGTTCAAATTGAACTCGGTTACCTTTCAAACCTTGATGATGTGACACGTCTTTCCAATTCGGAACATATTACTCAGATGGTGGATGCAATTGTCCGAGCAATACAAATTTATTCTGTAGCTGTAAGAACACCATCAGAGCCAGATGAAACACCACCAGAAGATTCTACTGATTCCCCTTGAAGTTTATTTGCCATAGTAGGAAACTATTTATTGAAGAATAAATATAAATAGATTGTAGTGAATTATAAATATAAGTTGACACTTTGGACCCACAGTAGGCGAGGATTCCTGACCTCGCAGATGCAGAGTGTCCAAGTCCTTTCAAAATCTATTATAAAGAGTATTTTGGATCAATCCTATGAATATTCAAAGAAAGATATTACATTCAAGACTCTTTATTACGTGGTGTATCACTTTAGTTGTCATCGTAATATGTCTTTCCATCTCACTCTTGTTAATTTCACATTCAAAACGCACAATAATTCAGGATGCTCCACCTAAACTTCCCGACATAGCAAACCCCACTGACACTTTGCCAGAATCACAACAGATAAATCTATTTCTAATAGAAACGGATGGAATTGAACTTGTTCCAAAAACAGTTGAATTAAGACTATATCTTGATACGACAGTACGACTACAACAGATTATTTCCGCACTCATCAAGGAAACTCCTCCAAGTTACAGAAACCCTATACCACGAGGAACTATCCTAAATCAAGTATACATAGATAGTCAAAAGACTGCATATATGGACTTTTCTCACCATCTTGCATCCGGGCAAATCGGTGGTACAACTGCCGAGTTTCTGACTATTTCTGCTATACTAAAAACTGTTTTTGACGCTTTTCCTAATGATGTTCTGTACGTCCAGATTCTTATTGAAGGTGAAGAAAAAGATACGCTTTCAGGTCATATTGACATATCTCAACCCTTACGGTTTTAGGTAAAACGAACATAAAGATAAGATAGGTTTATATCGTGAAACTTATTATTGGACTTGGTAATCCAGGTCTTCGCTATCAGAATACGAAACACAACATTGGATTTAGAGTAATTGATGCACTCTATGACAAATTCCTCTCAACAGACTCAGCAGATATTATCTATCCAAAACGAGCAACATCAATATGTAAATCACTTATATATCAGACCAAATGGAACGGGGCACCAAGTATCCTTGCGAAACCGATGACATATATGAATAATAGTGGTTCTGCAGTTTCTGCTTTGGTCAATAGATTTGATATTCAACTTCCAGACATATTGATCACTTATGACGATGCCCATTTGGATATCGGTATGATAAGAATTAGAAGGAGTGGAAGCGACGGTGGACAAAAAGGAATGCAGTCTATTATTCAACACTTAGGCACTATAGATTTTCCACGTTTGCGGATCGGTATTGGAGAACCCACATGTGACATTGTAGATTATGTGCTGTCAGAATTTACCAAAGAAGAGGAAATAACAATGGAACAAACCGTGGAACGTGCAATAAACGCAATTGAGGTCTACCTAAATGACGGTATTCAGACTGCGATGAACAAGTTTAATGCTCGTCCAATTGCACCAATGTCTGATCCATCCGAGGAGTAAGAAATGGATAAAAAATATCATATAAAGAATATAGATGACATACCAAGTCCAGCACTTGTTGTCTATCGTGATTTAGTGAAGCAGAACATTGAACGTGCATTGGATTGGGTAAGTGGTGATGTATCAAAACTTAGACCCCATGCCAAAACTCACAAGACTGCCGAAATAATTGAAATGGAACGGGAAGCAGGTATCCTCAAACATAAGTGTGCTACGATACGAGAAGCAGAAATGATCGCACAGAACGGTATTGAGGATATAGTAATTGCGTATCAGATGGTAGGTCCTAATATCAATAGGTTTCTTTCTCTACAGCAACAATATTCAAATGTAGATTTCAAGGTAATCGTTGATCATATAGACGCAGTTACACAACTATCTGAAGCGGCAAAGAATCTCGGTTTGAATGTAAAAGTCATGCTTGATCTTGATGTTGGAATGAAACGAACAGGTGTACCAGTCGGTGATGATGCTGTCAAGATTTACGAAGCTATTGATCAGTTCGATGGTTTGCAACCGTGGGGTCTGCATGTCTACGATGGACATATCCATGATATAGAAGTAATTGCACGTACGAATGCATGCAACAAAAGTCTTTATCAAGTCGAAATGATGCAAGGCATGTTGTCAGATAAAGGACTCCCTGTGCCCCTTGTCATTATGGGAGGCACACCAACTTTCCCAATCTATGCTGAAACAGATGGTGTTGAAGCATCACCCGGTACATTTGTCTTCCACGACTACGGTTATACGACTCATTTTCCTGACCTCGGTTTCATACCTGCTGCCTTACTGTTAAGCCGTGTGATTAGTATACCTTCCTCAACCCGCTTCACGCTTGATTTGGGACACAAAGCTATCGCAGCCGATCCTGAGGGTGTTCGTGGCACGATACTGAATATTGAGAATACAGAAGTTGACACACAACACGAGGAACATTGGGCGATAAATGTTCCTGATACTTCTCAGATACAGATTGGACAAGAGGTATATGTTTGTCCAACGCATATATGTCCATCCGTTGCGTTGCATCCATTTTACTATGTCATAGATTCAGATGGATATTACCGAGAGACATGGGAAGTTACTGCACGGAATAGAACTGATTCGTAAAAATTGAAGAGTTCAGTATTTACATCATTTCAAAGCAATTGACCACTTGTTACTGCAGTTTGCCGTCAACCCACAGTTCATATTGAAAATCGAAAGTCCGTGGTAATATTCGGACTATACAAACTTGGTTTTCAATCTTGAAACGATGTTCATCTCCAAGATCCACGAATTTCGGTTTTCTTTCGTAAATCAATTCGTCATCAATCGATATTCGTATTCTATTACCAAACCAAACAAAACCATGTTCAACCTTTATTGTTTGTGCTGTTGCAGTTTCCACTAACCACTTCTTAGTAACCATTTATGGTATGCCTCCTAAAACTAACTGGAAAGATTACACGATAGTGACCATGTTATTATTCCATTCTCACAAAGAATTGAAGAATGTAGGTTGAGGTTTCGTTCCTCAACCATTCCTTCCAGTGTTAATCAGTATCATGTTTAGACTATTCTATTCAGACAGGACTTACGCAATATTTTGGATATTTTCAAGGATTATGACAGAATTGGTGTAATTTCCATAAGAATTGTGGTTTTTCAGCGCGCTTACAAAGTGCGAATCGCATCTCTGGGGGGCTGAAGTATTCTCTGAACCAGGATTTACAGGATATTAGGATTATCAGGATAAGAGATTTGTATGCCAATGGTTATTGGCAAAAGGGAACATTATATCCTTTGAAATGCAATATATACATAGCAATTCCTAACCCTGTAAATCCTGGTTCAGACAATTATTTTCGTATCAGCATTTTGCCGGTGGCGGCGTATTGACCAGCGGTGAGAGTGTAAAAGTAGAAACCACTTGCTACGGGTTCACCTATTTTGTTCTACCGTCCCAATACGCTGCGTTGCTCCGATGTTGATATACGCCTATGGGTTTATGTCCTACATAATCTGATCTTATCACTACCAACTTTATCAGAAGAATATCCATCCGAAAAAAAAGATCCTTAAGTAGTTTTAGACTGGCAATAAGTTCCTGTAGACTTTATCGTTGTTTGATATGCCCCCACAAAGTTGTCAATTTTTCTACCGGATCAACATTTAAATTATTATTCATATCTTCTTCTATTTCCTTCTTTGTAACAGTAAAGTCATCAAAACTGGCAGCAGTATTCCATGCCCACACACCAACCTTTCCTGTTACATAACTATCATCTAATTGCTCTAATTGCTTTTTGCCATTGATATAACATATAAACTTATCATTAATCACTTCTATGGTAATATTATACCAAACATTATTTTTGATATGAATTCCACCAACTGCAAATGTCCATGCAATTCCTTGTCTGTTGTCCCATGCCCCCATGTTGTGTTTCCACAATTCAACTCTGTTATCAAGTGCATTCATATAATAAACATAATATTCCATCTCACTCTTAGCACGAAACACAACACCTGACCAATGAAAATCATCTATACGTACTTTTGCATCTATAGTATAGTTTTCCCAGTGAGATTGACCAACCAAAGAATGTTCAGCTACACCACCACGACTAACTTTATATAATCCATTATCAACTGACCAATTCCCGTTAGCAATCTTCCAGCCTTTAGCATGCTCCTCAAAATCCCAGGTTTGTGTACCATTCTTTATATAATCTTTATATATAACTTCTTCAGGTTCAGGTTCAGGTAACTTATCTGGCAACCTATAATGTTTACGATACCACAACCAATTACCGTCATTATCCATAAGTTGTATCCACAGTTCGTTATTATTTGAAACATGCCTACGCTCAATGTCAAAAACTGCCGTATCAGTATTACCACCATTTAGATAATCCCATCCAACAATATTTGTATTCAACCAAGCATAAGCTTGATGTAATCCATTTGGATCTGATACATCTACTCGAAATCGGACGTCATTATTATCCAATCCTTCGGCATCATGAAAATTAACAATACTTGGTGCAAAACCAAAATTCCATTCATCGTTAAAATAATAAGACTTAGACAACCACCTTGCTTCATGCAAAGATAGTTTCTTACCACTGCCTAATATAAATTCCGCTGCATCATATAACACAATATGATGCAAACCAAAAGTATGACCTATTTCATGTAAGAGAACCTGCTCTGTATTCGCCCTTGTAGTCTCTCCACTAAGAGCAAAACCGTGATCTTCTCCTTTATTCCACCATCCCCCTGGTCTTGCGCTTGCCACACCACCTGCAAATCCCGACTGCAAAGCAGGTACTCCCGCTATAACAATAGCATATATATTTTTCTTATCATTAAATCGGGCTTCTAATTCTTTTGTAACTAAGCCAAGAGTATCATCACGATAAAATGCCTTATTACCTTTACCAATAATTTTGTGAACAATAACCTTGCCTTCATTATCAAGTTCTAATCTAAAAGTCTTGTCAGGAAAGCCATACCGATCCATTTCATTTCTATAGACATTTTGATTAGATTTCATAATATCATTCAAATCCAACCAATCAGACCTGTCAATGCTGTCTGTGGGCATAAAATAAACTGTCCGCACAGTATAAGGCTCAAGGGAATATAACTTAGGAACATACAGAACAAAACAAACACAAATTAATGTAATTAATCGAAATACTCTTACAAAAAACATATTAGATATTCCTTTATGTTGTGTAATCTTATGATGATATTTATTCTTTTAACGTGAGTTTGATAAATGAAATAGTATTGAATGATAAAAGGAGAACCCTTTGGTATAATGAGATAAGCAATCCATTATCAAAGGAGTTCTGCATGAACATTATATCACTTTTCTGTGAGATTGACGATTTCATTCAAGTTTATGAAAACAGATTGCACAACGACAACTGCCGATTCCCGAGCAACGGCAAAAACGCGGACATCCTCGGAAACTAAATACAAGTGAAGTCATGACAATACTTGTTGCCTTTCATCAAAGCAGATATCAGACTTTCAAGGATTATTATACCAGGGCTTAGGCATTTTTAAAAATGGTGTTATACTATTCTATTATGAATACACAGATACTCTTCAAAAAGAAGCAAGATTTATTTCCCGATTATTGTCAATTTTTGTTAGCAAGTTTTACTAATTTTACATAAACCTACTTTGCCGATCATACAAACAAATGGAACCATGATCAACTCAATCGTTTTTTGAGAAATGAAAACATTCCTTCAAGTGAGCTCTGGCAATCTGCAAAAGATGACATTGAATATGATGATGAAGGATACGTGATTTTTGATGATGTTGTACTGTCTAAGCCTCATGCAAAAGCAATTGAAGTCCTCCGTTCTCAGTGGAGTGGTAGCGACAAAAAGGTCGTTGATGGCATCGGTATTGTCACGTGTATTTATGTTAATCCAAAAACGCAAGCGTATTGGAACATTGATTATAGTATTTGTGACAAAGATCATGATGGTAAAACCAAAATAGACCATTTACTGGAAATGTTGCACAACGCTTACTTCAAGAAACAACTCCCATTTCGTATCGTGCATATGGATGCCTGGTATGCGTCAATACAAGTCATGAAAGCCATTGAAAAACTTTCCAAGATTTACTATCTGCTATTGAAACGCAATCGTCTTGTGAATGATACGGATGGCGTTGAACCACACCAACAAGTAAAAGATTTATCTTGGAATCAAACAGAAACAGAGCAAGGAAAACGCGTGCATATCAATAAGTTTCCAAAAGGACATCAAGTAAAGCTGTTCCGGTTAGCCTCCTCTACCGGAAGCACGGAATATATTGCGACAAACGATTTATCTCAATCGGATGCGGATGAGACAACCCGTGAATATCGCGTGCGTTGGAAGATTGAGCAACTTCATCGTGAGCTCAAATAAGTGACCGGTATTGGCAAATGTCAATGTCGTCCAATGCGTGCCCAAAGAAATCATATTGCGTGTTGTTTTCAAGTATGGGTCTGTATGAAGCGCGCTGCTTGCAGACTTGGTAAAACAATTTATAATCTTAAAGGTAGTTTATTGGATGACAATTTACGATATCAACTCTCTAATCCTTCAATAATCTTTTAGACTGCGTAAGTCCTATTCAGATTTAGTCTGTTTTTCCGGGTCGCTTCTCTGGTTATTCATTTCTCGTAGTTCCAACCAAATTCCCACCAACGCACTCGCTATAGCAATCAACATAAATGGTTCCATAGAGAATGTTTCTGGGTGCATGAGCATAGAAATTCCAACACTAATAGACAATACAAGAGTAAAAAGCAGAACTGACCTGTTAGGTTTTGACTTGGACATAATTTCCTCCAATTGTTCAGACAAATATCCTATCTTATTTCTGGCTTAATTTAGACATAAAAAACTACAAATTCGCAATTACTTCAACTAATTTTTCTGATCCATACTTTACGACATCAGTTGCTGGCAATCCTGTTTCTTTTTCTATATCCTTAATTGCTTTGACAGTTTCCTTTTCTGATAGATCAAAGCAATTGAGTGCTATTCCAATTACCCTGGCAGGTTTGATAGGGGCAGCTAACATCTCATACTGTGCAATCATTTCGGTTAGAGAAGGCAAAGGTACTGTGTAACGTGCAACGGTATCGCGTGAGGGTTGATGGCAAAAGATCATCGCATCAGGCATGCTGCCGTGTAGCAAACTCAACGTCACACCCGAATAACCCGGATGTACTAACGCGCCTTGTCCTTCAACAATAAGCAGATCGTGGTTCCTTGCCCCTTCAAGAACAATCTGTTCTGCTGCTCCTGCAGTGAAGTCAGACACCACGGCGTCAATTGCAATTCCCCAACCCCATACCATAATCCCGTTCTGTCCTGTTGGACAAAATTCAGCATTAAGTCCACGTTCTCTTGCTGCTTTGGTAATCTCTATACCAGACAGCATTTTCCCAACCCTACAATCTGAACCGACTGTGAGTATTACGGTCGCATCCACATCATCTGCTTTGCAAGTGGCAACAGGAAGGTTTTCAGGTGGCTTTCTTGCATCCCACAGAACCACATTGTTCTTCGCTGCTAACTCCACAAATTCGTCGTTTTCACTCAAAAAATGATGGAGACCACTCATAATGTGCAATCCACGACTGATTGCTTCACGAATAATTCCCTCCCATTCAGTAGGTAATTCACCGCCAGGAGGTGCAATTCCGATTGCCAACATCGTCGGTTGTAACTGCATTGCATCTGCAAGATTCTTGACGACTGGAATTCCTTTGCCGATTTCAATGACTTCGCTGACATCTTTACCGTTATTTGTGCTATCAATCACAGCGACAACGTTCTCTGGTAGGTATCGCACCAAGACAGTTGCAGTCTTAGATTCAAGCACACCAAACGAACCTTCGGCAAGTATTACAATTCTATGTGATTTTGGATTCAGTTGTTTCATCATCATCAATTAGATTATCATATATTTTCTGGTATTTCAAGAATTTGGTAGGAATTGGCGAAGGTGTCTACATCCTATTGCAAAACCCTCTAATCCTGGTGCGCCTCTATCTTCGTTTTCGACACATAAGACATAGTCGTATCCAGATTCCATCAATGCTCCGATAATTGTCCCCCAATTCAATTGTCCTCTACCGGGAACTCTGTATTGCCACCACCAATTCCCGATTATCCCCTGCCGAAACAACATCCGTGGACTTATCTCACAATCCTTTACATCCGCATAATACCACTTTCCTTGAAACATACGAATTGCATCTTCAGCAGGCAAAATCCTCATCCATAACCAATGTGATGGATCGCAGGAAAGACCGAGATAATCGGATGGAATTGCGTCAAGGATACGTTCCCACATCTCTGGATTACAAGCGATGTTCCCCATCCGCACCGCACAATCTAAGGCGAGTTTCACGTTCTTTTCCTCAGCGAATTTGACGACAGGTGTCCACATCTCTTTGAATCGGTCAACGAGTTCCAAAGAACGATCCCCTGGATTGCTGGGTTCGGAAGAGAATTGCCCGTAAAAATGCCAACTTACCGGACTACCAGCATAAGTAACAACCACTGGAATATCAAGGATATGGGCAGATTCAATTGCTTTTAGGAGAGAATCCCGTGCGTTTTCACGTGTTTCTAAATCATCAACTAACAAGTTTGAATGTGCAGTTAATGCAGCGACGAAAATGTCCGTTTGGGATAAATATCTCTTGACTTCTTCCCCATCTGTTTGTATAATCTGCTTTGGATCAAAGAGTCCACTTGCATTTGGTCGGATTGAGTCAAAATCGTTGGATTTTGCCCAATCCGCGCATTCTTCAAGACTCCAGGCACCACCGCCAACGGTTGTGCTAAAACTGATTTTCATTTTTAACCTCACTATGAATTCAGGAATACTACCAATTATACAGATATGCGAATTGTTTGTGTAGAAAATCTTGACAAAAGACTACTTGAGTTATATCAGCAACTTCAGGCTGAGCACGGTAACCTTAGGTGGTGGCCTGCTGATACACCATTTGAAGTTGCACTGGGTGCTATCCTTACACAAGCAACTGCTTGGCGGAACGTTGAGAAAGCACTTGATAATCTCAAAGCTGCAAATGCCTTTTCACCAGAACAGATCCATGCAATCAGTCAAGACGAGTTGGAGAAATTAGTTCACCCATCGGGATATTTTCGTATGAAAGCCAAGAAGGTGCGTGCTTTTGTAGACCATATCATTGAGCGTCCAATGGCAGTCATGTTTGAGCAAGATGTTCCCGTATTACGAAAGGAATTACTTTCTATCTACGGAGTTGGTCCAGAAACTGCTGATTCAATCATACTCTATGCAGCGGAAAAACCCAGTTTTGTTGTTGATACCTATACCTATAGACTGATCAGTCGCTTAGGTTGGGTTGAAGGCAACTTCCACTATGAAAGACTGCGTGCTCTATTTATGGATAATATCCCTCCTGATACCAACCTGTTCAACGAATATCACGCGCTAATTGTTCGTCATGGCGCAAGAGTGTGTCAGAAAACACCGGATTGTGAAGCATGTTTTCTTCAAAGTCAATGCGATTTCTTTCAGAATAGTTCTGATTAATTCCTCCTTTTCTCCATACGGACACATTTTATTATCATATAGAGACGGGTTTGTGATATAATACCCTCAATTTGAAATTATTTGTCTAACAACCAGATTTAGATTGTATCTGTCTGTTGTTATGTTTTGGACTGAATTCCGTATATTGCATAATATTAGGAGTGAATTTAATGGCTAATAATCTACGTTTCGGTGTTGTCGGTTTAGGTATGGGTATGAATCGTGCAGGTGTAATTCATGATACAGACGGTGCTGAACTTGTCGCTGTTGCAGACCTGAAACCAGAACGACGTAAAGCTGCAGAAGAGAAGTTCGGATGTGAAAGTCACGAAGATGCCCTTGAGATGTTTGATCGTGATGATATTGATGTCGCAATGATTATGACCCCCAGTGGATTGCATGGACATTTCGGTGAAGAAGCTGCGCGTCGTGGAAAACATGTAATCACCACTAAACCGATGGATGTAAGCGTTGAGAACTGCAATTCTCTTATCAAGACATGTGAAGACAACAACGTAAAACTACTGGTTGACTTCAGTGAAAGATATGGTACTCAGAACAGACGTATCAAAGCTGCTTTGGATCAAGGTGCATTAGGTAGACCGCTCTTGTGTGAACTTCGTATGAAATGGAAACGTCCCGATAGTTATTATGTCGGTTGGCACGGCACATGGGAATTAGATGGCGGCGGTTCTATCATGAACCAAGGTGTACACTCCATTGACTTGATGTTGTGGTTAATGGGACCCGTCAAACGTGTGATCGGTGCTCACTATGATGTCTACGATCATGAAAATTGTGAAACTGAAGATATGACCTCCGCAATTTTGGAGTTTGAGAACGGTGCATTGGGACATGTGCTAACAACTACTACCTATCCCGGTGGCAATGTTACTATGATTCATATTCACGGTCAAACAGGGATTGTCGGCGTTGGACCGGATGTCTGGCAGTTCCCTGAAGGTGAAGAACCTGAGATTGAACTTCCACCCTATCCTGGCAATGTAATTCAGGATGCAATCCGTGTCGTTAACGAGGATGCTACTCCTGCAGTTGATGGGTATGAAGGGAGACGTTCTGTTGAACTCAACATGGCTATCTATGAATGTGCACGGTCAGGGAAATCTGTCCGTTTGTAATCAAGTTGATTTTCATAGATATGGAGCGGTTTTAAACTGTTCAATAGGTGTGAATTTAGCATCCTGTCAGTGATGGTAGGTTCGGTTTCCTAACCGAACCTACCGGTCTGGGCTTTTAGCGTAATTCCCCTTAAATTGACACCTACAAGTTTAGGGGTGATTGAGATTACCTGTTTAATAAATTAATCTTCATACTGGGCTAAAGAGGTTCTTCAAATTTGAAATCGTGATGATCTGTTCTACTTATGTATAGGAATATATTGCATACAGTTATTTTGCACAACTTGCTATTATCAATAGATTAAATTATTCTAAGGGATTATTTTGCTTTAGATTTCCCCAAAATAGAAGTTGTTTGTTCGTATGTGAAACAGAATGCGGAGTATCACTTATCCAATCTATTGCAACATCTACATCTTGGTTTTCTGTTAAGGGTGTTGTCTTTCCAGTCTGAATATCAAACTTATATATATTAAATAGCGGGACTGGTTCATTGAATGGCATCGGTTTGTCAAGTTCAATTTCATGAGCACTTAATATCACCGATTCACCATTATTCATCCAATCAGTCCTCGCACATCGCCAATTCTTGGGTATATCCAGCTGCTGTAGTGTGTTTCCATTGAGATCACAGATTATATAACGATGTCCCTTACGTACAATAGTGGTTTTAAGGTCCTTTTCCTGCCATAAAAACTCATTTTCAACATACAATATCTTTTTGCTATCTGGTGACCACCTTGGAAGAGTACGTTCAATAACTGTTCCCTCAACAGGTATCTGTTCAGGTGGTAGAATTTCACGAATATCCCCTTCATCAAGTTCAATAATATATATATTATCCCCTGATGCCCCCAAAGCCGACGGACTTGTAAATACGATTCGCTTTCCATCTGGAGACCAATGAGGATCTAATGCAAGCCGATCGAAAATCTGTCTCCTTACACCACTATTAAGATTTAGCACATAGATTCCCCTTTCCCACTTCTGTTCATCTATTTTCAATCTACTGTAGAAAACAATAGACTTCCCATCAGGTGAAAATGATGGGTACGTTTCAAAACCCTCATGTGGTAGTGTGAGCTGACGGATATTGCTTCCATCTGCATTCATTAAAAACAGGTGAGATTTTAGCTCATCATCGGGTTCTACTCTTCGATCGAACACAATCTGTTTACCATCAGGTGACCAACTTGGGAAGGATGGGTGCAACATATCAGTCAATAACTTAACATTGTTTCCATTATCATCCATTGAGTAAATGCCGGTTTCACCATTTCTTGTAGATACAAATACTATTTTAGAACTTGCCATTGTTGTAAATAGTAGTAGGAGAGAGCAGAGAAAAAAGTATTTACGCATTGTATACTCCTTAATAAAATAACCTAAGTTGCTACATTCTGAATATTAATCATCAATTACTTATCAAACGAAGAAACAAAGGAATTCTACATATCTTGGTTTCACTTCTTATAAATCGGGGTTACAAACCCCTCCAACAAATGATAGGTGGCAACTTAGGTTAAAATAATCAAGATATATCATTTCATCAGTCTATTCGAATTATGATTGTATGGAAGGTGAGGTCTATAGTCCTAAATTTTAATTCTTAGGACGATTCACTGGAGACAATGTCTTGAGTGCACCCCAGCGAACCGTTTGTTTACCGTTAGGTGAAACTAAATAAACATCATCACTTATCCAGTCTACTGAATGATCATCCCCATTGCGCTCAGTTAGTCGTATAATCTTGCCACTATCTATATGGAATTTGTATATATTGTATGGAGGTATCACTGTATTTGGAAGTATGGGTTTGTTCAACTCAACCTCACATCCACTGAATATAATTGATTGGTCATTATCCATCCAATCAACACTGACGCAAAATCTGTTTATCGGTATATCTAACTGTTGTATAAAATTACCGTTGCTATCGCTAATCATAAAACGGTGTGCCTTCCAGAGTTCAATAATTCTCCGCTGATTGTCTAACCATCCTATCTCACGTTGTACATACAATATCTGTTGACCATCTTGTGACCAACGTTGATACGTTCGGAAAATAAGGAAATCATCTACAGGTGGGAGAGGCAATAATTCATTTCTGTTATCACCATCAGCATCCATAATATAGACATTTCTTCTATGTCCTTCTTCCATCGGACTCTCTGAAAATATAATCTTCCGGCCATCCGGTGACCAGTCAAGATAATTTGCTGGATGCTTACTAATCTCATGAATTTCACGGTTCACAAGATTCAATATTTTTATACTGAATTTATTGTTCCCGTTTCCCAATCTCTCATATCTAAGAAATAGGATTGACCTACCATCTGGAGAAAATGTAGGATAATCATCAAAACCGTTATGTTGACCAGTAAGTTGGCTGATATCTTTACCATCCGGATTCATTAAGAATAGATAACTACTTTGTGCGTTTTCAGGTAATGCCCTTCTGACAAACACAATTTTCTTACCGTCAGGAGACCAGCGTGGATAAGTAGGTGAATTTGTATCAGTTAGTAGCATCCTATTATTACCATCGTCATCCATAACGTAAATTCCTACTTCTCCATTTCTTACAGAGACATAGAGGATTTTGGCACTTGCTATTGATGTATAAAGAAGAAGGATAGAACAGATATAGATGTATTTGCACATAGAATATGCCTTACCGTAAAAGATCATTACTCCTCTGCCTTCGTTTTCAAGTCATATAATAAATTCACTGCATCCAGAGGTGTTAGTTGAGTGAGGTCCATATTACGTAATTCTTCCACAAGTGGGTGTGTTTTTGGTGTGAAAAGTGCCATCTGCAGAGAATCGCTTTGTAAGGTTTTTCGTGTTATCTGACGTTGAGGTCGTGGCATTTTCTGTGCTGATTTCTGTGGTTTTTCAGTGGATTCACCTGCTTCAACGCTGAGATTATGTTGCTCAAGAACTTCAAGAATCTGTTGTGCCCGTACAATCACAGGTTGCGGTAGACCTGCCAGTCTTGCTACGTGAATCCCGTAACTCTGATCTGCACCACCTGATACAACTTTCCGGAGAAATGTTACTTTCTGTCCATCTTCGTGCACTGCGACATTATAGTTCTTTGCCCGTTTGTATTTGCTTGCCATTTCAACAAGTTCATGATAGTGGGTTGCGAATAAGGTTTTTGCCCCGATTTTTTTCTCATCCAATAGATATTCCGATACTGCCCATGCAATACTGAGTCCATCAAATGTACTCGTCCCACGTCCCACCTCATCCAGAATAACAAGACTTTTTCTTGTTGCATTGTTGAGGATATTCGCGGTTTCGTTCATCTCCACAAGGAATGTGCTTTGCCCCATCACGAGATTATCTGAAGCACCCACACGCGTGAAAATCCTATCTACCAATCCGATTTTCGCTGCCGATGCCGGTACAAAACACCCGATTTGTGCCATCAGGACGACCAGTGCAGTCTGACGCAAATAAGTGCTTTTCCCACTCATGTTCGGTCCCGTGATGATATGGAGTTGTTCATCATCGCAGTTTAAATTTGTATCGTTAGGCACAAAACCTTCTTGGATGTTTAATTGCTCTACGACTGGATGTCTTCCATCACGTATGATTATTTCCTCACTGTCTACTACAGTAGGTTTGACATAATTGTATTTTGAGGCACAAAATGCAAAACATGCGATAACATCAATCATTGCAATACCTGATGAGATATTTTGTATCTCCTCTGTATGTTCTGCTACTTGGTCACGAATTTCACAAAAGAGATCATATTCAAGCGTCTGTATCCGATCCTCAGCGTTTAGGACTTTTGCTTCCTGTTCTTTGAGTTCAGGTGTTATGAAACGTTCGGAGTTTGTTAAAGTTTGTTTCCGGATATAGTGTTCTGGGACCATGTTAAGATTTGGTTTTGTCACCTCAATATAGTAGCCAAATACTTGATTAAATCCGATTTTCAATGATGAAATACCACTTCGTTTTCTTTCTTCTTCTTGTAAGGCAGCCATCCAATCCCTACCTTGTCCAACAATCTGTCGTAATTCGTCAAGTTCATCGTTATATCCATCATTAATTACACCCCCTTCTCGAATAGTTGCGGGTGGGTCCGGATGAATCCCGTTTTCAATCATCTCTACTAACGATGACATTGGATTTAATTCTGCATTCAGTGAAGCTAAAAGAGACGACTCACAACTGTCAAGTTGTGTTTTAACATCTGGAAGTAGTGAAATTGAATCTTTGAGAGAATGTAAATCTCGTCCATTAACTGATCCCAGACTGATACGTGTGATGAGACGTTCTATATCGGACATCTTACCCAGTGCATCACGTAATTCTTCTTGTCTGTTTATCTCAGTTTTGAGCTCATCAACCGAGTCTAAACGTTCTTGTATTTCATTTTCATTTAGCAACGGTTGTAACAGAGACTGCCGTAACTTTCTACCACCCATAGAGGTTACAGTCTGATCCAGTACTTCAAGCAATGTGCCTTTTGTAGAACCGTCTCGGATAGATGCGGTCAGTTCGAGATTACGTTGTGTATCTGCATCCAACACCATAAAATCTGATAAAGTGTATGTGTGTAGTGAGATGATATGTTGAACTTCCTGTTTCTGTGTTTCATGCAGATAATAGATGAGTGCTCCCGCTGCACAGATAGCAGTGGGTAGATGTTCACAGCCGAATCCATCCAGAGAAACAGTTTGGAAATGTTCAAGCAGTTCTGTTCTGGCAGAATCGTGGTCAAAACGCCAATCTGGAAGATAATTGACTACAGCCTTCAATTCAATTTTCAGTTGCTCCAACAATTTTTCATCTTCATAAGACTCTGAGAATAGAAATTCTTTCGGTGAAAATCGGTGTATTTCAGCCAAAAGGCGTGAACGATCAGCGAGTTGTGTTACCTTGAATTCGCCTGTGGAGAGATCAGCAACGGCAATTCCGTAAGTCTCTTTCTGTTGATAAATAGAGACAAGAAAATTGTTTGATTTGTGTTCAAGGACTTTAGGGTCAGTGACAGTGCCGGGGGTGACAATACGGACGACATCTCGTTTTACAAGACGGTTCTCATCGCGTGCTACTTTTGGGTCTTCTGTTTGGTCTAATATAGCGACTTTATGTCCAGCAGAAACTAATTTGTAGAGATATGAATCAAGCGCGTGATGTGGAATTCCAGCCATTGGGGGTGGTGGAGTCTTCTGATTCTTGTGGCTACGTTTGGTGAGTGCAATCTCAAGAAGTTGTGAGATTAACTCAGCATCTTCATAAAATGCCTCGTAAAAATCACCTACACGACAAAGAAGGATGGCATCTTCATGCTGTTTTTTCACCTTTCTGTAAAGTTCCATCATTGAGAGTTCTGTCTTTGCCATGTGGCTGTCCTTGTTTGCAATCTGAGATAATTATCTGTCATATTTATTTGTATTTATATCTTATCATAGACGCTTCAATATGTCAAATATTATGACTATGTAGGGTGTGTAAAGTTTTTGGCACCATAAGCGTCAATTTAGCGTCGTTCCAGTGCCGTTAGGTTCGGTTTGGAAACCGCACCATAGGTGTCAATTTCGTGAGTAAAGTTTGTGCTTATGATACACCTGTCGCCCCGCTGGGGCTTATGTCTGTGTTTGATATTAAGTGCTGGACACCTGTCGCCTCTCCGAGGCTTTTATAAATCATATATCAGCACCAGCGGTGCGAAAGGGTATAGAAAATGTCCGCCACAAGAAACCAAGCACCAGCGGTGCGAATGGTGTGTCCGATAAAAATAGAATTCCAAAATCCTTCACAGGTAAATATATCCTTAAATTGATGCCTATAGTGCAGTTTCCGAACCGCACTGAAACCTGTGAGAAGACCTATTATAAAAGCTGTCTGACACAAATGTGGTGTGGTTAGCAAACCACACCTACCGTCTTGGGATATTTAGCATTTGTGAAAGAAAATACAAGAAAAACCTAAATGTAAATAACACTGATTATGTTGGTAATATAGTTTTTGGCAAAGTACAATTAAATAACCTGTAGGAGCGATCTCCGAATCGCGACTTAACTCAGTGATAATCAGGAATCAGAGTTCCCTTCTACATATCCGAAATGTGAAATCAATTCAGAAATCTACCATAATTGCTATAAATCGTGGTAAGAAACCCCTCCAACAAGTCATAGGTCGCAAGTTCTGTTAAATGGTATCTCTTACAACATATTCACGTTTATTAAAATAAAGTGTATTTTGTCTTGACATATTTTTACAATTTATGTAAAATTATATCAAGTTTCTATAATGGTGCTGTGTACTTATCCCTTAAAAATGTTGTTATTCTGCTTTGGTCTATAGTAAAGATAGTGGTTTAGCATTTTAAAATTAAATATTAGTTAAATTAAATTTGGTTTGTCAACATGAGGAGGAATTATCTCATGCGTTTTATGAGTTATATAGTTATTATAACACTACTTGGTTTTTGTGGGGTTCTCTCCACTCAAGCAGCGTTAGATGATGGTTTAATTCTGTATTTCAGTTTTGATAGAGATATTGATGGTACTGCAATTGATGGTACAGGTAATGGAAATAACGGTACAATATCAAATGCCAGTGTTAATACAGATGAAAAGAAAGTTGGCTTGGGTTCATTAGAATTGATAGATGAAAATGCGGGTGTAGAAGTTGAATCTTATTCATCATTGGAAAGTTATCAAGATCATAGTTACGTGTTTTGGTTACATTTTATTCAAGCGCATAATGGTGCATGGAGTCAAATTTTTGCAAAGAAGGCACCCGGTTCTGATCGTTCACCAGGTGTATGGGTCTGCCCAAATTCATTAAATATTCATTATCGTTTTAATCCTGGGAACCTGGGTTCTGGTTGTGCCGGACCAGGTGGTGAAGACGAACTCTTTGAAGTTGGAAAATGGTATCATATTGCTGGTGTTAAAGAGGGTGGTAAATTCCGTTTCCATATTGATGGCGAAGTTGCGGGTGAATATGATGTGCCAGCGAATCATGCTCAAGGTGTAGAGAAATTGTACATTGGTAAAACAGGATATAGGTCTGCGACCTTTTATGTTGATGATTTCTTTGTTTTTGATCGTGCACTTTCAACAGATGAAGTCTCAGATATTATGGCAGGTTTACTCATCTCGGTTGAACCACAAGATAAGCTGACAACGACATGGGGAACACTGAAAACACAACGCGATTAACATCAAATCATTGACAGAAAATGTTCTTAATGTAAAGGGAAAATCACTTAGTATTTTCCCTTTACATTTTTAAATTTCCGCATCGGTAACAGATAATGTTAAACAGTTGTCTACGTATATGTATCAGTATTTTACTTTCTTTTTTCTGTATTGCGACTGTGGTAAAGAGTGATACCGTTTCTGGTAATAATCCTCTAACACTCGGTCTATATTATATGGAGATGGAGCAGTATGATAAGGCACTGACAGCATTTGAAGACATCCGCAGACAAGAACCGAGTAGTGGGATTTACTGTTATATCGGCATGGTGTATCAAGAACAGAACAGACTCAGTGATGCAGTAGAAGCCTATAAGAAGGCATTAAATTTTCAAGCTCCTCCTCCAATACATGGCAGTGCCCACCTTCATTTGGGTATTGTGTACAAGGAACAAGGTAAGATCACTTTATCACAGACCCACCTAACTAAGTCTTTATCCATTAATCCTAAAACTCCACAAGCATATATTCATCTTGGTGAAGCATATCTCGTAAAACGTCAATTTGATAAAGCAGCAACTGCCTATCGTAAGAGTATTCAACTGAACCCAACTTTTACTGAATCGTATTACGGGTTGGGTAGGGTCGCAGAAATGCAACACGATTATTCTTCAGCGTTAGAACATTATCGTCTTGCTATAAATCAGAACCCTTATGATCCACAGGCGCATTACCGTCTAGCAATTGCTTTCAGAAATCTTGAGAATTATGAAGAGTCCAAAGCTGCAATGACACAATTTGAAGTGATGAAAAGATATTCTGACAATGTTCATCAATTTCGTGAAACGATTTATAAGCATCAGAACGAGCCAATATTATATTTAAAGTTAGGTGAACTTCATGAACAGCATGACAATATTGCTGATGCTCTCCGTGTTTACGAAATTGCTAATAAGTTGCACCCGACATATCTGCCAATACTTCAACGTCTTGGCAACTTATTAATAGATCAACGGGATTTAGAGCATGCAACAGCAACATTTCAGAAAATTACAGAAATTGATGCCAAGAATGTTCAAGCGTGGTTGAAATTAGGCGTTATCTACATAAATCGGCAACAGTTTGAACCAGCAATTGTAGCTTTTAAACGTGCAATTGAAGTGGATGAAACATCTGCAGAGGCATTTAATAATTTAGCGAGACTTTATGCTGGACTTGGTAAAGAAACTGTGCAAGCAGTCACACTTGCACAGAAAGCAGTCGCTTTGTTACCAACATCTAAACATTACGATACTCTTGCATATACACATTATCGTAATCAGCAGTACACTGATGCATTAGATACGATCAATCGTGCAATTACACTTGCTCCGAATAATACTGAATATATAAACCTTCGTTCAAAAATAGAGGAAAAAATAAAAGATAATAAAACTACTAAGTGAATAGACATTGAATGAGGCAATTCAGTATGGTTATCAAGAATCAGATCTATGTTGTAGCGATATGTGGAAGTTTAAGAGAAGGTAGTACTACTCATTCAGCATTATCGGTTGCCCTCACAGGGGCAGAAGAGGAAGGAGCAAAAGTTGAACTAATTGATCTACGTGAATATCGACTGATTTTTCAGAGCGTAGTTTCAGATGAATCTGACTATCCACCTGATGTACACAAACTTAAAGCTAAAGTAAAGCGAGCAGACGGTATTCTACTAGGTACCCCTGAGTATCATGGGAGTTTTAGTGGCGTTCTAAAATATGTATTAGACCTTATGGGGTTTGATGAATTTGAAAAGAAGGTAATAGGATTAGTCGGTGTTTCTGGTGGTAGGATGGGTGCAGTTAATGCGTTGTCAATGTTGAGAACAGTCGGGGCATCATTGCATGCATTTGTCATTCCAGCAGCTGTTTCAATTCCTCACGCATCGGATGCATTTGATGCAAATGGTAACTTACACGATCCAGAATTGACTGAGAGAGTCAAGATGGTTGGACGCGAGGTTACTCAAATCGCAACCTTATACAATAAGAGAGAGTAATAAAATATAAATGACACAGATACATGAATGGAAAAGATGGATTGGTACCGACGAGTCAGGAAAAGGTGACTATTTTGGTCCTCTGGTTGTTGCCGGTGTATATGTAGATGCTAACTGTCGTGACAATTTTTTGGATATGGGTATAACAGATGGAAAAGATGTCTCAAACTCACGTATCCGTAAGCTTGCCGATTGGATGTGGAAGCATTATGAACAACACATTGAGGTTGCACAAGAAATGCCAGACAAATATAATACTCGGTATGATGAACTCAAGAAGCGCGGAGAAAATTCATCAAGAATTCTTGCGGAGTTACATATTAAGGTAATTCAAACGCTTGCTAAACGCATGGATGTGAAACATGCTCTTGTGGATAAGTTTCCATATAATAATTTAACACAATTACTCACACAACGTGACATTACCATAAAACTTGAAACGAAGGCTGAAAGAGATGTCGCTGTTGCTGCAGCCTCAATCATTGCACGTGATAGATTCCTGACAGGAATAGAGACCTTATCCAACAGATATGAACTCCGATTGCCAAGAGGTGCATATCAGGTCATAGATGCTGGTAAGGAATTTGTTAGAATAAATGGGGAAGAATCGTTGCAAAATGTAGCAAAACTCCATTTCCGTACAACCAAATCCGTAATGAGTTAATATCTGTTGGTTATCTTAACCTAAGTTGCTACCTACTGAATATTAATCATCATTTACTTTATCAAACGAAGCAACAAAGGAATCCTACATATTTTAGTTTCGTTTCTTATAAATCGGGGTTAGAAACCCCTCCAACAAATGATAGGTGGCAACTTAGGTAATCTTAAGCGATTTGTCTACAGAAATTAGCAATTGATCTGGTATAAGGCATAAAAGTTATGGAACATTCAGACAAGTTCTTTTTCGTCCATTACGCTGAAGTCGGTTTGAAAGGCAAGAATAGGATCTATTTTGAGAAGAAACTTGCGCGAAACATAAGATTATCATTGCGTGGAACAGGTTATGCAGAAGTAAAACGCCTTCACGATAGAATTGCTATTTACCTAAACAAAGATACTGATATTCAAGAAATTGAGAAACGCCTAACGAAAGTGATGGGTGTTGCGCATTTTGAAATTGTTGTTCGTACCAGCAAAGATATTGATGCGATAAAAGAAACTGCATTTCAGTTGACAAAAGGAAAAGAATTTGAGACACTTAAGGTAGAGACAAAACGAACAGATAAATCTTTTCCACTAACTTCACCTGAGATTAGTCGTGAAGTCGGAGGGTATGTTATTCAAAAGACCGATGCAAAAGCTGATATGCACAATCCGGATTTACGCTTTTGGATTAATCTAACACATAACGGAACATATATTTATACTGATAAGTGTCGTGGAGTTGGTGGATTGCCTGTTGGTGTGAGTGGTAAAGTGCTTGTAATGCTTTCTGGTGGGATTGATTCTCCGGTTGCAGCGTGGCAAATGACAAAACGCGGAACTAAAGCTGTATTTATCCACTTCTATAGTTATCCGTATACAGATAAGGCTTCTTTAGAGAAGGTTGTTGAATTGACTCGCATCTTATCAGAGTCGAATTATCGTAGTGAACTGTATCTTGTTCCATTTGCTGAACTTCAACAAGCGATCGTAACGGAAACACCTGCACCATACCGTGTTTTGCTGTATAGAAGGATGATGACGCGAATCGCACAACGTGTCGCTTCCGTTGTTGATGCGGAAGCACTTGTTACTGGTGAAAGTCTGGCACAAGTTGCGTCGCAAACACTGCCGAATCTCCGTTCAATTGAAGTAGTTGCGGAAATACCGGTTCTCCGTCCATTAATTGGATTTGATAAAGTTGAAATCATCGCAAAAGCAGAAGAGATAGGAACATTTGAGGTGTCTACACTTCCGCATGAGGACTGTTGTTCTTTATTTGTCCCTAAACATCCTGCGACTCATGCGACACAGGTGGAATTAGATAAAGCAGAGGTAGGAA
Organism: Candidatus Poribacteria bacterium; assembly: GCA_958295945.1. Classification (GTDB taxonomy): domain Bacteria; phylum Poribacteria; class WGA-4E; order WGA-4E; family WGA-3G; genus MSPOR6. Next base: position 4,867,204 of record OY282386.1, on the reverse strand, counting down.
TAGATATACAAGCACTTGTTGAAGATGCTATAAATGGAATTGAGAAGAAGGTTGTTAGTTTTTCTTATGAACATTGACATTTAAAACGAATTATAGTAAAACCGGACATTATTACTTGTTGTACTATTTGTGTATCCAATTCACAGATACTAAGGAGGTAATGGTAAATGGAAAAGATTTTACTTATACGTCTCAGTTCTCTCGGCGATATTGTATTGACGACTCCAGCGATTCGTGCGGTCCGCGCCCATTATCCTACTGCATATATTGCGATGTTAGTTGCAAAACAATCAGCGGATGTACTCCGTCAGAATCCCCACCTTAATGAGATAATCCAATTCAATCGTTCAGCGAAAGATAAAGATACTGGAGAGATGTTGCGGATTTTACGAATTTTACGGCAGCGAAAGTTTGTCATGACTTTCGATTTTCAACGGAAATTACGTACAGAATTGTTGATGTATTTGAGTGGTGCCTCCGAACGTGTAGGGAAAGGTATGTTATGTACTCTTCGTGTTCCAGAACACGGCAACAAACATGCAACTACACACTATTTTGACTTATTGCATGCTGCCGGTATTCCTGCAGAAGACCATCAATTGGAGATGTTTCTTTCTAATACTGAACGTGCTGATGCATGTTACACATTTGAGGAAGCAGGTATTTCAGAGATTCAATTAAAAGTAGGATTATTCCCTGGTGCAGGATGGAAGTTGCGAGAGTGGATGCCAGAACGTTTTGCATCAATTGGTGATAGACTCGTCCAGCATTATGATGCTCAAGTTTTAATCTTTGGCGGTCCGAAGGAAAGTGAACTTGTCAATAAAGTCAAAAATCTGATGCAGCATCCATCAATTACGTTTGCTGGTAATCTTCAGATCCGTCAGTTAGCCGCATGTATAGAAAAGTGTGATCTGTTCCTAACAAACGATACCGGTCCAATGCATATTGCATCTGCAGTAGGAACACCCACTGTGGCATTGTTCGGTCCTGGTAACCACCAACGATTCCAACCTTTAGGTGAAATCCATCGGATTATACGTCATGATGTGCCGTGTAGTCCTTGTAAACAATTCACAGAAAAATGCAAAGATAATATCTGTATGAAAGGAATTACTGTTGATGAGGTATGGGATGGTATTTGTAGTACAATATCGGATAATATCTTCGGATAATCTTCAATCCAAATCGTATTAATTACCCACAGGCGGCACCAAAGACGCGAAGGATATTTCCACCTAACACCTTCTGAATTGCTTCATCAGAATAACCGCGGTCACTCAAACCATTAGTTATTCTCGGATATTCAGATGCATCTTTAAGTAGATCACCACCACCGTCAAAATCTGAACCGATACCGACATGGTCTATTCCAGCAATGTCAATTGCATACTCAATATGGTTAATTAGTTGTGCGAAAGGAGGCGTGTTTTTCCATCCATCTTCCGTTATAAAGCCTGGTACAAATGTAATTCCAACAACCCCACCATTTGCTGCAATTGCCTTTAGTTGTTCGTTTGTTAAGTTTCGGGAATGGTTGCACAAAGTCTTGCAATTGCTATGTGAAGCAATAATTGGAGCAACTGTAACATCCAACACATCCCAGAAACCACGTTCACTGATGTGTGAGACATCAACGAGCATTCCAAGTTTATTCATCTCCTTCACCAACTGAATCCCAAATTTCGTTAGACCACCCCCGGTTTCTCCTTCATCGTTCCCAGTAGCTGCCCATGTGTTGGGGTTATGTGTTAACCCGATAGAACGAACGCCAAGGTTGTAAAGAGACCGAAGTATATTTAAACTTCGTTCAACTGCTTCGCTGTTTTCAATTGCAAGTATGGCAGCGAGTTTTCCATTTGCTTTGGTCGTATGAATATCTGCAACATTTCGGACGACACAGATGTCGGATTCATTTTCTGTTAACTCGGTATCAAACCAACCGAAAGCATCTAATGCATAGGAGAGATGATTTTTCCATGCACGTGTTACATCAACAGCAAAAAACGCGACATCAATTCCACCTTTTCGCATTTTCGGAATATTGAGTTGGATCCCTATAGCATCCTCTTCTGGCGGAACAGGTCCACGAAGATAGGCAATTGTGCCTCTGTGTTGATTTCGGTTTTTCGTGTTTTCATCTGCAATGCTGATGTTTCCACGACGGATATGCGCGACAATTGAATCGTTATGAGAATCAATCACAAGAGACTGTGTGTGTAATTCTTTAGTAGATGTAGATTCAGGCATTCAGATCTTCCTTATTATAACGTGTATTCGGTGTAAGACTTGTAGGTTGGGTTTCGTGCATCATCCAACTTATAATCTATAGTGTTATATTCGTTCTGTTAGGTCAATTAAGTAAATTTGCCGTGAGTCTTCGTGAACAGAGTCAAATGTTATAGTTTTTCCATCTGCATTTAGTCTATCATCCTTTGTCTTTGAAATGACTTCTGCTATGGAAAGAACAAGCTTAGATGTGCCATCTTGGAGATTGAGTTGGAATAATCCATCATCTTCTGGTTGGGGGGCTATTTCAGTAGATCCCAATTCACTTGCATATCCTACAACACGCCGACAAAGTGCCATTCTTTGATAGTTCAAGCCAATAGCCATTGGTTCAGCAGGAGACACGGCAGCAATTGCCCCTTGTATGGTCCGTATTTCTCCAGTTACTGGATTGAGTGCCCGTGATACAAGACATCCTTCTTCCCAGTCATTAAAAGTGAATTCCTCCCCAATCCAGTGCATCATACTCCCCTGCTGTAGGTTGTATGCGAAAGTATTGGCATAAGGTGTAAATTTTTTTGTTTCTCTATTGACAAGTCCGACTTTTGCAGTATCCGTTGGTATTGGTCTATGTTTGTGTGATTCTGTTTCTAGTGCCAGATGGTTTTTTCCTATACTATCCCAAGGGTCAATACCGTAGTATCCAAAAAAGTGATGATGTGGAGTGGAAGATAATCTGTGTAAACTATAATTGACTTCAATGTTAATTGTCATAAGAGGTCACTAATTATTACTTTTTGAAACAAAATGTCATAGTAATCGTTATATGTGTTAATATTGTGGGAAGGGCATGAATATTATGAACTTCATAGCAAAAACAGATATAGGCTCACTTAGAGATAGAAACGAAGATTCATTCACTTTTGACGAAAAAAACCGGTTATTTGCAATAGCAGACGGTATGAGTGGTCATGCTCGCGGCGATATTGCAAGCCGCGTTGCTCTTCAAGTTTTTGAAGAATGGGTATCGGAAACTCCTAATCCTTCGAGTGATTTAGCCCCCATCAACCGCCTGACAATATTAGAAAAACTTGCAAATGAGGCAAATCAGCGGGTTTATAATATGGGTCAGGAGTCATTACAATACCAAAGGATGGGAACAACACTAACTGCAGGTTTTGTTACTCCGAGTTACTTGGCTTACGTTCATGTGGGTGATAGTCGTTTATATGTTCTACACGACGACATTCTAACACAAATTACCACTGACGATTCATTAGTCCAAAAGATGATAGAAAAAGGTGAAATCACACCTGAAGAAGGTCGTGTCCATGCAAAAAGGAATATTATTACTCAAGCCATTGGATTAACGACTGATATATCACTTGCATCTGATATCTATCCGCTTGCCCCTGGAGATATTATTCTTGCTTGTACTGATGGATTACATGATCTGATAACAGACGATACTGAAACTCGCAACATTATATCTTCCGCTCCAACACTTGAGGCAGCAAGTGAAAACCTAATAAGCAGAGCCCTTGCTTATGGTGGAACTGATAACGTAACAGTACTCCTTAGTAATGTAGATTAATAGTTAGAAAAAATCTATTAATCAAGCAACGATTATTAGTTTCTTCAGGGTTGTCCTTCACCATTTGCCGTAATAAGACCCAATACCATCTCATCCTCATCAAACGCTTCATTTGTATCTATATTTGGTATCCTTTCCATCTCAGGTAGTTCAACATGTGGAGCCTCTGCCCAAAGACGTTCTAAACTATAGTAGGACCGTCTCTCATCTAAGAAGATGTGGACAACAAAATCGACATAATCTAATAAGATCCAATCAGCCTTTTTTGCTCCTTCACGATGCCACGGTTGTTGTTTCCATTGCATTTCAAGTTCATCCAAGATTGCTTCTGTAATGCCTTCAACTTGTACATCAGAAATACCACTGAAAATTGCAAAATAATCTGTAAAACAATCCAACTCGCGAAGATCAAGAATTACAGGATTCTGTGCACGGCGACTTATTGCAGCGGATGCAGCAGTTTTTACTATTTCTATTGTATTATTTGTTGCCATAAGAGTAAGTCTCCTTTAAATAAGGAATATAATGTATCAGTCATGAGGCTATTAATTCTCAGTAGTTTTGATATGCGCCAACGTAAATTCCTGAATATTGTGTATAACGTGAGTTTGATAAATAATTCAAATATTTTGTCTAAAGAGACCTCTTTTGGTCCAATAAAGTCATTATACGGACTTTCCAAGGAGTTCTCTAATGCGTATTTTAACACTTTTTTGCAAAATTGACGACTTTTTTTAGCTTATAAGGCATTTCTGGAATCGCGATCACTTCAGAACGATAAACCGATTGAAACACGCGGGTGTCCGCGCAATCTACACGACAGTGAGGTCCTGACCATAATCATTGCCTTCCATCAAAGTGGGTATCGTACGTTCAAACATTTTTATGAAAAACATGTCTGCGTCTATTGGTGTGAGGTGTGGTTGAGAAAACGTGTGATTATTGAATCTGTGATCAAGGAACTGAAAACACAGACACAGCTGGAACACAGCCGACATAGAAGTCCTGTCAACTTTCAAGTGAATGTGGTTACTGTCCTGATTGCTTATCAACTTTCAGAGCACAAACCCTCGGTGAACCTGCGAAAACTTCAGGAAATCAACGATGGACCTATGCTTTTTAACTTCTAAACTATTTTCAAACTCACGTTAATAGCAATTTGGTGGAGATTTCCTCTACACGCGTCCACTCGGCGCGAGACCTTCACACTTTTATTGGCTAAATACTGACAACAGAATAGTATCGGTGTCTGCCACATACTTCGCCGCGAGTTGCTCAATCGTCATCTGCGGATTGTCAACAACAAAACCTTCATCTCTTAGTTGATCTATCAGTTCGCTGACTTCCATATCCACCACAGGTGTCAGCAGTTGAACCGATGTTCGCTCTGCTCTATATGCTGGACAACGCGTGCTTCCGGTTCACCTTCACTGAAAACCACCGTTCTCGCTACTAAACCGATACCAGTCAACCACCCTAAGAGGATGATACTCATCGCAACGCGCTTGCTGAAATATCGTTTGAAGGGACACCAATTGCTCACAATATGCAAAACAATAGCAATAGCAAAACCGATACCAACCACTTCATGCGCAAACTTGAATGGGTCCTCTGTGATGAAGAACATGAGCAAGCCTATTATCGCAACAAAGATACCCGCACCGATAATCAATGGGATTGAAAAACCACGAATGCTTATTTTTTTCATCAGTTATGATTCCCAAATCCTACGGAGCCGCTGCTAATAATCTTTCTGATTATGTTTGAGTTCACTCCATTTTGTAAGTTGTTTATCCTTCACAGACACAAACCCTCTCAACCGAACCGTCGCAAGTTGTTCGCGAACACCCGCATGCGACACATCTTCTATCCGATAATAGTAAACAGTATTCGGCTTTGCAGTTGCGTCAGTCCAACTATACTTCGTTCGCTCACCGGTTGTGCCAGCACCAGTAATCATTGTAGGATTGACAACATCGAAGTTACCATCTTTGGTTTCACTGCGGTAGATGTAAAATCCTGCGTTGTCTACTTCAGATTCCGTTGTCCATGTCATCACAACGCCTGCTTCGGTGTGTTCCGCTTTGAAACCCGACAACGTCACCGGTAGGGGACCCCCCTTGCGATACCCAGGATTGCCCACATCCGACGTAGCCCCGTAATAAGTCATTATCACAGGTGGAACGTCTGCCACAGGCACCCAGCCGTCGATCCGGGTGCCATCCAACGGTATTTTTTTTTCATACAACCGTCGGATAGAAGCCCGCGCCCCTTCGGGCGTTTCGCCAATCGGCAATGCCCAGGCGGGGGTATCTTCGGTAAACGGATAGCCATCGAGGTTGCCGATGGTATCAACAACGTTGCCGGTAGCATCCGAAAGTTGGATCAGAAATCCCTCACTGCTGAGCAAGCGATGCCTCTGCTGTAGGGATTGAAAAGCAGCCGGGTGCCGCTCAAACAAGTTATAGGTACGGTTCGCAGGAAAATGCTTCGAATGCCGTCCATATCTTGTGATGAGCAGCACCGTCTGATTCGGTAGCACATAAAATTTCTCAAGGTCAATAACAATCTGATGATGCTTGTCCGCTTGCTGCGTCTCAACGACGAACTGCCAGTCTTTTAGATTCACCGAAGTGAGGAATGACGGGTTATAGAGTTCAATCCATTGGGGTAGCCGGGTGGTGTCTCCCGTTTCAGCAGTAAACATGATTTCACTGATACTCAAGGAGACTGTCGGACTCGCACCAGGCACGATCCCATGCAGCGCACCGGGGGACGAAATATCCGTCGGATGCCCGTAATAACGTGACACCCCGATGGCAACATCCGCGGCACGCTGCCATCCCGAAATCTTCGTGCCTTTAAGCACATCGCCGGCTTCAAAACGACGTAGCAGTGAAGTGCGGTGCCCGCTCGGTGTCCGGAAAATGGGGAGCGTCCATGTTGGCGGATCTTCCGTGCGGAGATCACCATCAAGGTTACCACAGGTGTCAACGACGCGTCCAGTGGGGTGTGTCAGTTTGAGAAAGAACCCCTCTGTACCGAGGACAGTGTTTCCGAGACGGCGGTCGCTGAACGCATCGGGGTGCTCGTCAAAGAGATCATAAACCCGTTCAGTCGGCAGGACAATCGAAGTTTCTATCAAGCCGGTCACCAAAAGCACCGTCTGATTCGGCGGGAGCAAGATGGAATTGAGCGTGAGGGTCGCGTGCCGATGTGCTTCGGTAGTCCGGGTTTCAACATCCAACTCCCAGCCTCCCAGATTCACCGGGGACTGTGAGACGTTATAGAACTCTATCCATTGTGGGAGCTCACGCGATGACCCCTCCGTTTCAAACATGAGCTCGCTGACCCGGACTTCATCGGGCAAAGTGGGGTTGAAAACAACCGCTGCACCATAACCAGGCGCGCCGAGAACACAGGACACCGAGAACACAACGCTCATCATGATTATGGTCATCGTATTCAATACACGTTTCATCATTATTTTCCTTTTTAGAATGTAGAAGTCCGTTTGAGATCACTCCATTTTGTTAGTTGTTTATCCGTTGCTGACACAAGTCCCCTCAAACGCACGGTTGCAAGCTGCTCGCGAATACCCGCATGAGACACATCTTCTATACGATAATAGTAGACAGTATTCGGCTTAGCGGTGGTGTCAGTCCAACTATACGCCGTGCGTTCTCCTGTCGTGCCAGCACCTTGTATGAGTTTCGGATTGACGACCTTGAAACCACCCGATCGCGTTTCACTGCGGTAGATGTAAAACCCTGCGTTGTCTACTTCAGATTCCGTTGTCCACTTCAGCACAACACCTGCATTCGTGAGTTCTACTAAAAAAGCAGACAGCGTAACGGGTAAAGGTGCGTTATCACTGCGATAGGCAGGGGTGCCAATATCCGTGCTACGACCATACCACATCCCTGTAGGACGGGTTTTTGTATCGTAAGCACGTATCCAGGCTGCGCTTTCCATTCCATTTCTTGCGGTGCCATCGTCAAACCTGCGTATCAGAGAACTCCGCACACCCTCTATATCACAATCGGGTAACTCCCATCTCAGTTCGCTCGATTTGTCGGCAACCGTACCGATCTCGTCAATAAGTGTGCCCCCATCATCAAGCAATTTCAAATAGAACCCCCCACGCGCAATCAACCGGTTACGGTTTCGACCATCGTTTTGATCAAGTTCAGCACGATGATGCGTGAAAAGGTTGCAAACATCATTCAAACCGGATTGATCCGATTTACGTGCATCCGTTGACACAATCAGGCGTGATTGCTTAGCAGGTATAACAAAATCCGTTTCAAATGTTGTCGTAACCTCTAAGAGTTTCGGTTCGCGTCTATACCACATCAATTGCCACCCGCGTATATTTATATCGTTATCTGTTGTGTTGGACAGTTCAATCCACTGTGGCAGTGAGCGTACCCCACCCTCAGATTCAAACATTATCTCGCTGAATGCAAGAGGTGGGATTGCGTGGCGGTCGTATCCGAGCCCCGAAAACGATGTGCTCACTGTCCATGCAGCGGCGAGGTATCCGGGTTCCCGATAATCGCTGCGTTGCCAAGTGCCTTCCGCTGTCAACGGGGCTGCAGGAGCCGTTGGACGTCGGGTATCAGCGAGGGGCCAGACCTCTGTGTTGTGTGCACTTCGGAAGTAATTGCCAGCGACATCCTCAATCGCCTCCGGGGTGCCGTTTTTCTCACGCGCATGCCGTAAAATCAGCAGATACCGCGTGTTCGGCAGTTTCAAGTCGGGGGCAACGAGATACAGATGCTGCGCACCACGACGCGCACCCGTGCCGATATTCAAACCACTCGCAAGCCGTGTCTCGCTCGGATCGCTGTTCGTAATCAAAAGCACCCCACCCATCGGCAACGTGTAGTCCGGAAACGACACAATGGTCACATCTTGACGCGCTGCATCACCGGTGCTCGCAACAATACTGATCTCCCAATCCTTGAGCCGAACACCCGCCCCACAAAAGTTCTTGAGTTCTATCCAGTCGTTGGTGTCGTCTGTGGCATTGTGTATTTCGTTGAAAACAAGACGATACGCCACAGGCCAAGAAGGGGACGGGTCAAGCAGGTAGCCCGGCGTGCCGAGAGATGCCCACGCCTCAGCGTGACGATCATACCCGATGCCCCCATGATACCTGCTCGCTATCCATGCCAACGCGAAATACCCCGGATGTTCTAAACTTTGACGCTGCCACACACCGTACGTCAGCGGTGCAGCTACCTCCGTCGGGCGATACGCGTTCACAAGTGGATACACTTGATAAAATTCTGTGGGGTAGGGCAACACAGTCCGGAAATAAGTGCCAGCAACATCTTCAATCGTCTTTGGTGGCTTTCCGTTGGCATCTGTCCTGCGTTGTAAAATAAGCAGATACGGCTCGCTCGGCAGCTGCAGACGTTCCGAAACAAGATACAGATGATGCGCACCGCGACGCGCACCCGTAGCAATATTCAAACCACTCGCAAGCCGTGTCTCGCTCGGATCGGTGTTCGTAATTAACAGCACCTCTTGCGCTGGCAACATAACATCGGGAAACGACACAACATCTACCTCTCCATCCGCCTCAGTATCCTCGCTTGAAAGCAGACGTATCTGCCAATCGGAGAGGTGAATCGGAACGTTACACAAGTTTTTCAGTTCTATCCAATCGTTTGTATCGTCTGAATCGTTATGAACCTCGTTGAAAATAAAGGAAGGTGTTGCCAGCGGAATAGCGGGCGCGAAGTACGTGGGATCGGTGCTGCCATCAACAACGGGTGGCTCAACGGGTGGTTCTACCGGTGGCTCAACGGGTGGTTCAACAGGCGGCTCAACGGGTGGGTCAATAGGCGGATCAACGGGTGGGTCAACAGGCGGGTCTACGGGTGGTTCTACAGGTTCGTCAACGGGTGGTTCTACCGGTGGCTCAACGGGTGGGTCAATAGGCGGATCAACGGGTGGGTCAATAGGCGGATCAACGGGTGGGTCAACAGGCGGGTCTACGGGTGGTTCTACAGGTTCGTCAACATCTGTGACGGTGACGGTTACTGTCTGCGTCGCTGTCAATTCACGATCATCAACACCACTCGTCGCCGTGAGAATAAGCGTGTAGATGTTGCTATTCACAGCACTACCGGGCATCTCAAAGTCCGGCGCAGTCTTGCAACGTAACATATCTGATGGCGTGTTCTCACCACTGATCTGAAATAACGCCCTATCCGCACCACCCGTAATCGCATAACTTGTAATCGCATCATCGGTATCCGGGTCTGCGGCGACAACTCTGACGACTGCCGTCGTATTTTCCTGAACGGACACAGCAGAGGCACTCTTGAAAACGGGGGGATTATTCACGGGTTCTGGCGGCTCTGGTGGTGGTTCCGGCGGTTCGACAGGCGGGCTCGGACGAGTTCCGAGTGTGCATCCTTTCAGCACATTGCTACCCGGTTCAACCCGGATCCCGCCTTCCAACGCAAACAACTGGAAGTCATAGCAGGTCCCCGGTTGAAGATCTGAATGGAGAAAACCGAATAGACGCCCACGACTCCGCCCAAGATTTCCGACCTCTATCCACTCCGTATCCGCACTTTTCTTGTAATAATGGACGTAGGCGTTGGGGAGGGTGCCCTCGACTTCAGCGTGCCATTGTAATGATGTCCGTGTAACAGTTTCCTTTGTGAGCGTCAACGTAATCGTAGGCGGTGCGACGGCGGTTACAGTGAAGGTTACTTTGAGTTCGGGGTGTGAAGGCCCCTGCGCGGGCATATTCGCAGGGACGATTGCCTCTACGGTGTGCGTCTCGCCAACATCGCCGAGGGTGATCGTAAACGATGACAACCCATCGTCGTCCGTTACGGCTGGTGTTTCACTTACCGTGCCGTCGGGGGCTGTAACTCTCCATGTGACAGGCACCTTCTCGAACCGCGGCCATCGGAATGTCCGGTTGCTTGCAGTGGTATTATTAACAGCTCGCACCACAAACCTGGCGGGTGTTCCGGGGAAGCCTTCGTAAGTATCAACTGTCGGAGCTGCCCGCTCAAGAGCAGGTACAGAGGGGTGATAATCGACATTTATGGGGTAATTTATGAGGGCTGGTATGTCTGTGTAGATGGATTCATAGTCCAACGCGAGGTTCCAGTCTAACTCAATCCGGGGACTCCCAGTAAACTGACTATCGGCTCCCATTTTTCCTGCCTGGACGAACGCCGCCAAGGGGGTGATATCCGTCAGCAGCCAAGCGACATCTCTACCAATGGTCCCTATGTAGCGCAGATCTAGTTTGGCCAACGACACGTCTGCTGGGAACGCCTCTAACACGGATAGGTCAGAAATGCGGGTGACCTGAAGATTCAAGTCCTTCAGGGATCCTAAAGCGGGTAGCACCGCTCTCAGCCCCGAGGGCGTGATAGCGGTTTGGTGGAGCCATAACAATCTCAGTTTTCTTAAATGTCTCAGCGGCGAGATATCCGAGAGTTCCACATTGTTGCGAAGATGGAGTTCCTCCAAGTTGGTAAGGCGACTCAGCGGTGATATATCCGTGATTTGATTATTCCCAAGATATAACTGTTTTAACGCCGTTAACTCCCGCAGGGGCGAAATATCTACGATACGATTGTTAGAAAGGATGAGGTTTGTCAAGGCTGTTAATCCCCGCAGGGGTGAGAGATCTTCAACATGACCACTGAGATCCAGGTATGTCAATTGTGTGAGGTTTTGCAAGGGGGTTAGGTCAAGATCGGAAGAGGCAGAGGATGTATATAGTCGCTTAAGCGTTAACTCTCTGAATCCGGTGGCGTATTCGAGACCGGTAAGATTACGCACTGCGGTAGTCACAAATATCCGGGGTGTTATGCCAGCCATCTCCGCCTCGGTGATTGTCGCACCAGAAGCCTTGCTGAGTAGGGTTTCGATCGCAGCACGGAGGTTCGCATCGGGGATCGTTACAGGATCCGTCGGTGCCGCAGCAACGGGCAACCCACTGCTCAGCATTAGGATAAAACAACAAAACATTCCGCAAAGACAACTTATTTTTTTCAAAACCTTCTCCTTATGAAGTGAGTTGTGTGTTATGAAAATCGTTTCGTGCGTTATCTCCTTTTAGAATACAGAAGTGCGTTTAAGGTCACTCCATTTTGTGATAAGTTTACCGGTCGCAGATACAAGTCCTCTCAACCGAACTGTCGCAAGCTGCTCGCGAACTCCCGCATGAGACATATCTTCTATACGATAGTAATAGACAGTATTCGGCTTCGCTGTGGTATCTGTCCACGAGTATTCAGTGCGTTCTCCTGTTGTGCCAGCACCCGCAATCATAGTTGGGTTGACGACTTTGAATTCACCCGCTTGGGTTTCACTGCGGTAGATATAAAATCCTGCGTTGTCGAGTTCAGAATTTTTGCGGGTCGCAGAAAACTCGCCTGCGGTGAGCGTGTAGAAATACACTCCTGCTGCAACCTTATTGGTCCGTTGTAATTCCGATCGTGTTTGAATCGGTGCTAATATCTCACGTCTTAGGATGATCATAAAACTACGTAATGGCGAACCGCTGAGTTTACCAAAGTAGGGAGTCACTCTTTTGGCGTAACGGACAGTATTTTCCATGTGCCGTCATCTTGCTTTTCTGCTGAGAAGGTATTGATGATCCATCTTAAAAGTGCCACCATTTTTGATATGCCCGGTTAGGAAACCGAACCTACCGGCCCTGGGTGGACGATGTATGGTTAATGCAATATAAACTTTTAGAAATGGTATTATTTCGATGATTTTTATCTTGTAAATTGATTCCTTGTGTCGTCGTTTCAATGAATTGTCCTCCTTTAAGTCGAGAGTATCATAATCAATTGAGAGATGAAGGTTCACCATACTTATTCAGAACAATGAGACAGATTCATCAATCTTCGTGTGACTCCAGTTATAAAACCAGACACCTCTTGTGATCGACAAACGCTCGTCAGATTCTACCTCACCGTCAATCAGAATAATACGACGGGCAGATAGTTCATCAAAGCGTGTATTGTTCCTAATTTCAACAGCCAATTCCACGGTTCCATCATCAGGGACAAGGTTGAAGTTTTGGCTAAAACTCTCAGTAAGGGCAAATTCGTGTTTCGTATGATAAAGAATTCCGGCACCTGGCCCCTCCCAGGTAAAGTCAGTAGAAATAATAACATCCAACTTATCAGCGTTTCTTGCGTCTCCAACTTCATCCGAAGGAGTGGGTAAGGTAAATTCTATTTTTACAGTTGCTATTTTAGGTATTTCATCGTCCGTCTCGCTACATCCAGCAAATAACAGCAATATCAACACAAGAACTAAGAAAGAATGTGTTAACAAGGTAGGGCCTCTACGGTTTGTTGTGTTCATCGTTCATCCTTTATGTAACGGAGGGAGCAGAACTCCCTCACAGTTAAGTTAGTCGGTGTAAAAGTTTGGAGCTACAAACAAATAGTAAACACTGCTTATAGCACTCGCTATACCACAACCGACGGCAGCGGCTCTCAACCGTCGCCGTTTGACGCGATTGCGATAGACGCGCGTATACGTTTCAACATAAGTTGGTGATTTTCCAATTAAAACACCTACGGGTATCTCTGGTGTTGCGAAGTAATACCATTTCTAAAAGTTTATATTACATTAACCGCACCTTTCAGCCAAACCCCGGTAGGTTCGGTTTCCTAACCGAACCGAATACAAAAATTTGATTTATCAAACTCACGTTGTGTATATGTTAAACGACAGTTATCTTTTCGGTTTATACCTATCTAAATTTGGAAAAGTGCTATTGTAGGTATGTATCGTATTTGGATGAATAATCCCATCATTTTGTAGTAAAAATCCAATCTTATGTTGTGCTACCCAATGAACAGCTTGATTTAAATCTTCCTCTGCTACCTGTCTGACTTGTTTAGCTTCTTTATATAACCGATTCGGTTCTGCAAAATCAGCAACATAAATCAATTTGGCTGTTAAACCCATTGATGCATTACCTGTTGTATGACATCGAATTGCCTCAAGTATATCTAAATCGGTTACTTTGAATAATTCAATTGCATTTTTTACACCTACAATTGCATGTAATAGTGCGGGCATAGTTTTTTCTATTGGGTCTAGTTCAATTTCAAATCGTGATACAGCCTTGTATAGTTGGTCGTCACTCATCCATTTTGCTACATCATGTAGTAGTGCTGCCAGATTAACTTTCCAAACATCAGCATTATGGTAACGTGCTAATTTAACTGCAGTCTCCTGAACAGAAATGACGTGGTCAAGCCGTTCAGGATCAAGTTTTTTTGAGAGATAATGTAATATCTCAATTGACTTCGGTTGATTCCTTAAGTCATCTGATTTTGGGAACGATGTTTCTAAGATTTCGTTTACTGCAAGTGTTTTACTTGTCAACATATTGATCAGTTAATACCCTATTGATTAAATTAACTTTGTCCTACGGATATGTGTATCTACCATCTGTAAAGATATTAATGTATATTGATCATACTTTCTTCGCATCTTTGCCAAGCAATTTTTCAAGTAGATCTTCTTCATTATCACCACTAACTCTAAATTCAACATCTATCAACTTATCAGTCTCAGTGATTAGATTACTAATGTGATATTCGTCGTTTAGCCATTTTCCCAAATCTATTGCTTTACACCTTTTGCTACAAAATGGAAAATGTAACGGTAGCGGTTCTTCTTTCTTATACTCAAATTCAAAGTCAATTCCACAGATGCTACATTTCATATCAAGTCAACTCCTAATCATAACCTAAGTTGCTACCTACTGAATATTAATCATCAAAGGACTTTGTTAAACGAAGAAACAAAGGAATTCTGCATATTTTAGTGCCACTTCTTATAAATCGGGGTTACAAACCCCTCCAACAAATGATAGGTGGCAACTAAGGTGAATTACCAAAAGCCAAAAACATAACAATATGACTTTATGCTTCTCTGTATAACCTATGTTCTTTGATATATTCAGCAACAGAATCTGGAACAAGATATTGTATTGAAAGATTGTTTTTTAGCCGTCTACGAATTTCAGTGGCAGAGATGTCGATTCCTGTAATTTTAAACGTTTTAACTCTGTTACGAATTTCTGTAGGTACCAGTTGCATGTCATAATTTGGACGTGTTGTTGCGATCATTGTGCACTGTTTCAGCACACCATCAAAATCCTTCCAAATCTTATATTCAATTAATGAATCTGCTCCTATAATCCATGCAAGTTCTGTTGATATGTTATACCTGTTTCTCAATGTCTTAACGGTCTGAATTGTGTATGAAGGCCCCTCTCGATCCAATTCAATTCGTGAGACTTCAAAATATTGATTGTGTTCAGTTGCTAACAAGACCATTTGAAAGCGGTGTTCTGCGGATACCATGTCGGGTTGAGATTTGTGTGGTGGTCGTGCTGATGGGACAAATAGTATTTTATCGTATCCTAATCCATCACGCACCTGCTCAGCACAAATTAAGTGTCCATAATGGATTGGATTGAATGTGCCACCCATGATTCCAATTTTCATCAGATTTTTATTAATCTACTTACCGATTTATCTACTTACCGATAAAGGTGACCTTATGTATAATATTGCTGTTCATAGGACAACATAGTGGCCTGACATGATAATTAATCCAACTTTACAATTACATTACGTTCAACCTTTTTAAGTATAGCAATCTGTTGAATTGAATTCAAGATTAATTTCAGGTTTAATTTTGTAGAACGGTACGTTTTTGCATTTAGTTTTTTGGTGTCTTGACATGTATTGTTATTTTGTTGCAATTTGTTAACATAAGTGTTCCTCAATAGGCTGATGTTTTTGCTTGTCTGAACCAGGATGGACAGGATTTATAGATTTCCATGATTATGAGTCTGACATTTCTAATTGTCATTGTTAAGATATACTGCTCCGATGTTGTAAGGGTTTGTAATGCTGATGATTTGAGTCAAGAGGTGTAATATCGTGGTTTAAAACCGCGCCAACAATATCGTGGTTTGAAACCACTCCAAAAAATGATAGGTGGCAACTTAGGTTAGTTTACATGAACATGATCTGCAATAAATTGACACAATTCTTACTATGGAAAAAATCGCATATTTTTTGGCATAAATCTTGCTATATTTGTTATTAAATGAGGTAACACATGTCTGAAACACACATACCAGTCTTACGAAATGAAATCCTTGATTTTCTTACCCCGAGTCCCAACAGAGTTTACGTAGATGCCACTATAGGGTTAGGGGGACATAGTTTTTACATATTAAAGTCATCATTTCCAACTGGTAGATTGATTGGGATAGACCTTGACGAGAGTGCACTTGCTATTGCAGAGAAGAGATTACATCCATTCAAGGATCGATTGATCCTGATACACGGTAACTTTGCAGAACTAAAATCTTTATTGGATGCCTTCGGGATCAACAAAGTTGATGGTGTCTTGCTTGATCTTGGTGTATCCTCACTACAGTTAGACACACCTGACAGAGGATTCAGTTTTCAACATTTAGGTCCTTTAGATATGCGGATGGATGTGCAATTAGATACATCAGCAGCACAGATCGTGAACGAGAGTACTCCAGATGAACTGATTCAGATTTTCAGAGAATACGGTGAAGAGCGTTATGCAAAACAGATCGTGCATCATATAGCTAAAGTAAGGACAGAAACACCAATTACCACAACACTACAACTTGCTGAAAC
Organism: Candidatus Poribacteria bacterium; assembly: GCA_958295945.1. Taxonomy (GTDB): domain Bacteria; phylum Poribacteria; class WGA-4E; order WGA-4E; family WGA-3G; genus MSPOR6. The sequence continues at coordinate 4,850,668 of OY282386.1, read as the reverse complement.
CGTTGAACAAGTTTATTCTAAGAAGTTAAAACATTCAAAAGAATACCGAAAGAATTCAAATAGAGTAAAGAGAATTCATCCTGCTACCAGAACCTTCCAAGCATTGCGAATTCAGGTTAATGGAGAACTGAACAATTTAGTTCGTGGTTTGGACGCTGCTATATCCATTTTAAAGCCCGGTGGACATCTTTGTGTCATCAGTTTTCATTCGCTTGAAGATCGTATTGTCAAACAAAAGATCAGACACTATGCAAGAACTTGTATCTGTCCACCAAAGACACCAGTTTGTATATGTGAACATGAAAAAGCATTGAATGTTGTTACCAGAAAACCAGTGTTACCATCTCAAAGCGAAATTGACGCAAATCCAAGAGCACGCAGTGCCAAATTACGAGTTGCTACCAGAGTGTAACGTTGAGGTTAATATAAACACTATATATGTATCAAAATTTAAAAACAAACGTATAAAGTTAATAAGATGCATAATCAGAAAAATTACGGAATACTATTTCAGGAAAAGCCGGAACCCGATAAGAAAGTTGGAATGTTGTTTGTCTACATAGTATTAGGAATTTCGCTCTGTGTTTTTGGTGCCAGTGCATTGTTTTCATCGTATGCCAAAGGAGTATTTTTTAACAGCAAACCAGACTTTGAAAGGCAACGAGAAAAAATACAAGATGAAATTCGTAAACTGGAATTGAAAGAGAATGCCTTGACTGATGTTGAAAGAGTTCGTTCAATCAATAAGGAATTAGGTTTAGTTGATCATACGATTGAGCCTATAGATCTTCTAAATAAATAGAGAGTGAATATCTGCTACATCTATGTTCTACAAACTTGATAGACCTTTATCATATTCTCAAAATGTATTCAATCATATTATAGAGTGATAGATTACACATTGATTAAATGAAAGACACAATCTACAATGAAAAGTAACACATTTCTCTCAATACGACGACTCGTTTTTGTCTTAATAGTGCTACAAATTGGCTTTCTTTTATTGATAGGAAAGTTATTTACTATACAATTTCCTAACGCTGATTCAGCATTAGCAGACCGAAGAGATTGGCGTTCTGGTGGAAAAAGCGATGTTAAACGAGGCAAAATACAGGATAGACATGGTACTGTTTTAGGAATCAGTCAAGACCTAATATCTGTTTCTGCTGATCCAAAGACTTTCAACAGAAAATCTAACGCTGCCAGTGTCGCCACTGAATTAGCCCCCTTATTAGATACCACACCGTCAAATTTAGTAGCATTACTACAGCGTAAGAGGAATGGACATTATGTAGAATATGTTTGGCTCAAGAAAGGAATAGTGTATGATAGGTTGGAAGCAATTCGCGACATTACAGATAATCATAGAGGCCTCAAAATTGAGATTGAGCCGAATCGTGTTTATCCGAAAAAGACACTTGCCTCACAGGTCATTGGTTACCTAAACGATGAGGGTATGGGTGAAGGAATTGAATATCAATACAACACTTATCTTCATAAAATACATTCGCCTATTTCTCAGAGAAAAGGTAATTCTACATCTACCTCATTCAATCAACAATCTTTCACCAATTCTCTTGGTAACAGTGGCAGTAACGTGGTGCTTACTATTGACGAAATAATTCAGGATATAGCTGAGAAAGAACTTGAACAGGGTTGTAAGGATTGGAATGCTGCTAAAGGAACAGCAATTGTCCTTGCTGTAAATACATCAGAAATATTAGCAATGGCAAGTTGTCCTACATACGACATTAATGATCAGACAAATGCTGATGAAGAAGCAAAACGCAATCTCGGGATTTGGTACCTATTTGAACCGGGGTCAATCTTCAAGATAATCGCAACGTCTGCAGTATTGAATGAAGGCATTATGACACCGGAATCAACGGTATTCTGTGAGAATGGACGTTACCGTATCACGAGACGGCGTGTGATTAAGGATGTTTCAGCAAAAGGCCATCTAACTCTTACTGAAGTGCTTCACAAGTCCAGTAATATCGGGATGATAAAGATAGTGCAAGAGTTGATTGGCGTTAGACAGGACCTATTTCAGGTATACGTTGAGAACTTCGGTTTTGGAAAACAGACAGGTGTTGATCTTCCTTATGAACAAACAGGTAACTTGTATGCACTTAAGCGGTGGGATACAAATTCACTAGGTTCTGTACCGTTCGGACAAGGGATCTCAGTAACTCCTTTACAGATGGTGAATGCGTTAGCCGCTATCGCCAATGGTGGGACATTACACAAACCGTATATAACTAAGGAAATCAGAGATGAAAGAGGGAACTTAATCAAAAAGATTTATCCCACTGAAATCAGGCAGGTAATTGATCCTGCTACTGCAAGAAAGATGACTGATATTCTCATCGGTGTGGTTGAAAACGGAAGTGGCAGGCGTGCAAGAATAGAGGGTGTCAGTATTGCGGGTAAAACAGGTACTGCTCAGAAAGCTGAGAAAGGTAAAGGATATGCTGCTGGAAAAGAAGTTATGTCTTTTATGGGATTCCTACCTGCACATGATCCGAAAATTGCGATAATTGTTACACTTGACGAACCCAGTGGTGCCAGATTTAGTGGTCAGATTGCTGCACCAATATTCAAGCGGATTGCTGAACAAACTCTTCCATATATTGAGCGAATAGGGTTATTTGGTACTATACCGAAAAAAAAGAGAACTACTAATTCAAATTATGCAGATGGATCAAGTAGGATAACAAATATAGGTGGTACACAAGTTACTAACTACAAGAACAAACTTGAGAGTAGTTCTGAAGAACTGAGTCAATCACCTATCAAACACACTCCAATCTCTGACGATACACTTGTGAAAAATGGAGAGGGTTATGAAACTCCAAAACCTTCTGGCCGGAATTGAAGTCAAAAAAGTCTTAGGAGACTCCAATCCGATAATTGATGGTGTAGTCAGTGATCACCGTAAGGTCAAGCCGGGATATGCATTTATTTGTTATAAAGGGTTGAATGTAGATGGACATACATTTATCCCTGGTGCTATCAAGAACGGTGCAAAGGTCATCATTTCAGAAAATGAAGCATCCAACTTACCTAAGGATGTAACTTCTGTCGTCACTCTCGATGGACGAATTGCTCAATCATTGTGTGCTGCGAATTGGTTCGGTAATCCTGCAAAGAGTCTAAGATTAACGGGTATAACCGGCACGAATGGTAAAACATCCACTGCTCATTTAATTTACGGAATACTCAAGGCGAATGGAGAGAATGCTGCTGTATTAGGCACAGTAGGACATTCATTTGATGTAGTGGACTCTGGTTCAAGTACTCAACAGGATACAAGTGTTGATATTCCAGCACTGCTAACAACTCCAGATGCATTTCAACTCCATGAAATGTTAAAACAGATTGCCGATGCAGGTGTAGAGCATGTGGTTATGGAGACCTCATCTCAAGGACTGGCACAACACCGTTTGTTCGGTCTTACTTTTGAAACCGCAATATTTACCAATCTAACACAGGATCACCTGGATTACCACGGCACAATGGAAAATTACTTATCTGCAAAATTGAAGTTATTTGATCAGTTGAGCGAAAATGGAGTTGCAATATTAAATGCTGATTCACAGGCAACTAAGCGAATCGTTGAACATATTCCAGAGAAATATATTATAAGATATGGTCTTGATGAAAACTCTGACATAACGGCACAAGAAATAGAAAGTTCTCTAAAAAAACTGTCCTTCACGGCTATAAACGAAGGTAACACCAATTTCAATAAGACTGACCCAAAAATTGACAAGTTTAATGTGTCTATCAGTTTACTCGGGTCATATAATATTTACAATGCACTTGCAGCAATATGTGTGGGTTTACACTATAACTGTAGTGTTTCAGCAATTCAGGAAGGTCTTTCATCAACAGTGGTACCTGGACGTTTTGAACGTGTAAATTCAAATGGAAAAAGTGATACAGACTTTGCTGTAATTGTGGATTATGCACATACTCCCGATGGATTGGAAAATGTCCTGACAGCAGCCCGCGGAATCTCGGAAGGAAAGTTAATTTCGGTGTTTGGTTGCGGAGGTGACCGTGATAGAGGGAAACGTCCAAAAATGGGTGCAATTTCTACACAAATTGCAGATATGAGTGTAATAACTTCAGATAATCCACGTACTGAAAATCCCGATGAAATCATCTCAGATATTGTGTCAAATTTACCACATGATGCAGCATTTAAGTGTATTCCAGAGAGACATGTTGCAATTCGAAACGCTATTTTTGAGGCAAATCCAGGTGATGTTGTCGTAATTGCTGGAAAAGGTCATGAAGATTATCAAGAAATTCACGGAAAACGGTATCCATTTGATGACCGGGAAGTTGCATCAAACATTCTGCAAGAATTAGATAATAAGTCAAACAGGCAACAGGAAGATAGTCATATCATTCAGTAGACATATATTGAATGAGAAAAGCGAGTGAGATGGTAATTTGATGGGGCGAGTGAAGTTCATAGAGATTGAAAAACTAAAAATCGCTTATCAAGTTGAGGGTACAGGTACACCTGTTATTCTATTGCACGGTTGGGGTGCTGAAGCAAATACTTTCAGTTATGTATTTGATAGGTTTTCGGATACTCATCAGATATATGCCCTTGATTTACCAGGATTTGGACTAAGTGAGATTCCACCAGATGCATGGGATGCTTCCGATTATGCGAGAATAATATCTATTTTTTTTGAAAAACTCAACATTGACAAAGCACATTTAATTGGCCACTCGTATGGAGGTAGGATATCTATTGTCTTGGCAGCAGAACAACCTGAAAAAGTTGATAAACTGATCTTGGTGGACAGTGCCGGAATAATCTTACCCCGTCCTATGACATATCATTTCAAAATCAGTCTTGCTAAAATAGGACGATTGATACGGAAGTGTGGTGCTTTAGGCAAGCGTTTGGCAGATAATATTGCGAATCGTGTAGGCTCAAGTGACTATAAGAAAGCAGGTCTAATGAGAGCAACAATGGTGAAATCTGTGAACCAAAACTTACGACCACTATTACCGAAGATACAAGCAACTACTTTGTTAATTTGGGGAGAAAATGATATAGACACACCTATTTCGTCTGGCAAGATAATGCAAGATGAGATTCCTAACGCTGAGTTAGTCATCCTCAAAGGTGCAGGACATTTTTCGTTTCTTGACAAACCTAAAGAGTTTTGTCAATCTGTTGAAACCTTTTTGGCTTGAACAACTGTTTTGCATGGCATGGATTGTCAATTAGGTAATTTTATAATTGATCGCTCGTTAAATTACTTGTTCAATCGAAAGAAATGTCAATTTGTTCGCAATGAATTGTGTCTGCTAAATATCACAGTATGCAGACTATTCATTGCGTTTTTGTTGTCAATACCCATTAAATCAATAATCATATTGGAAAACAACTATAAACCATGCTAAATGAGATATTATTTTACCTTCTGATTGTCACTTGTTATATTAGGGCTGTCATCAGGACAACAGGTGGATTACACATACTTCAACTGGATGGGTATAAACCTCAACGGTATCTGAAATGGATATCGGAACACATTCGAAGTTGTTTTGAAATCATAGAAATATTATTAATCGCAGGTGTGTTGGTAGTTATATCAGTATTTCCAAGCATTTTGTCGACTTGGTCCTATACAGTGATATGTCTTACATGGACAGCATTTTTGGTCTTTAGAATTATTAGTCGTAAGAGAATTACCGCGAAAAAACCACTCGTATTCACTGCCCGTGCTAAACGGCTTTTCGGATTGGCACTTGCGATGCTTGTTGTCGTAGCGATAATGTTTGTTAGTTATGTGAATGAAGAAAGTTGGCGTATTGGGTTCTTTTTATTCAGTGAACTTTCAGTGCCTATACTTGCTGTGAGCAGTTTCGTAATTTGGCCGTTAGAACAGACAATTAATAACATCTATTTGCGTGATGCGAGAAAACGGATAAAAACACTACAACCAAAGATTGTAGGAATTACAGGAAGCTATGGTAAAACAAGCACAAAATACATTCTACAACAAATTCTGTCGCAGAAGTACAACACATTGATGACCCCAGATAGTTATAATACACCGATGGGTATATGCAAGGTAATCAGAGGAGATTTATTACCTAAGCATAAGTTTTTTATTGTAGAAATGGGAGCATACAAACGTGGTGACATTCGTGAATTGTGTCGGTTGGCTCCTCCAGAAATCGGTATACTCACTGCAGTTGGTCCAGTACATTTAGAAAGATTCAAAACAATTGAAAATACTACTCGTGCAAAGTATGAGTTAATTGAAGCACTACCACAAAACGGCCTTGCAGTGATAAATGCTGACAATGAAATTTGTGCAAAGTTAGCAGAAACAACCGATTCTGTTCCTGTTATCCAATACGGTATAACAGCAAATCATTCGGTTAGGTTGAGTGCCAAAAATATTATACAGAACGAAAAAGGATTAACTTTCACAGTATTTGACGAAGAAGCGGGAGCTGTAAAAATCACAACACGGCTTTTGGGTAAACACAATGTGTCAAATATACTTGCAGCTATTAGTGTTGCTCTGCATTGTGGTATGACATTGCTTGAAATACAAAGTGCCGTATCTACATTGGAACCAGTTCCCCACCGATTGCAGTTGGTGAAAGGTGTTGCGGGCGTAACAATTATAGATGACAGTTTCAATTCAAATCCTGAAGGTGCAAAGGCTGCGCTTGAAGTCCTCACAGACTTTTTAAGTGAAAAACAGGGAAAAAAGGTATTGGTTACACCAGGTATGGTAGAACTTGGTGCACGAGAATATGATGAGAATAGACATTTTGGTTCAGAAGCAGCGAAAGTTTGTGACCATATCATTCTTGTTGGCAAGATAAGAACGGCACCGATATTGGACGGACTCAAGAACGAAAACTATCCCGATCAAAAAATATCTATCGTGAACAATCTTGATGAAGCACAGCAACATCTTCAGACAAGGTTGAAACCGGGAGATGTCGTCTTATTTGAAAATGATTTACCAGATAATTACAATGAAGTATCATAATATACATCAATAGATGAAGGTTAAGGTCTAAATTAAATTTAACTGATGGACTAAGAAAGGAATTAAAAGGAAATAACAATGAACGTAGCGGTCATTTTTGGAGGGAGATCACCCGAACATGAAGTGTCAATCGTCACAGCACATCAGGTCAAAGCTGCATTAACTGAGAGCCATGACGTAACCCCAATATATATAACAAAAGAGGGAATATGGTTAACTGGTGATGAACTCGGTGAATTAAGCACATTTACAGATGGCGCATTACCAAGTGCTAATGATTATGATATAGTTACTGTTGAATTCCAAGCAAATCCAAGATTCAGTGTATTACCGAAACGAACTGGTTTATTTAGTAAGAAAAGGGAACTAAATGTTGATATTGTGTTTCCTGCAATTCATGGTGTAAATGGTGAAGATGGTAGTCTCCAAGGATTGCTTGAACTGATGGATGTGCCGTATGTAGGGGCTGGAATCGTCGGTTCAAGTATTGGTATGGATAAAATCATGATGAAGGCTGTGCTTAATGAGAACGGACTTCCAATTGTTCCATATATTCCGTTTACAAAACATGAATGGAATTCTTCCAGTGATGATATTGTCAGCATTATAGAAGAGAAGACTGTATATCCTGTGTTCGTCAAACCAGCAATTAGTGGTTCAAGTATAGGTGTTAGTCAAGCAAAAAATACGGAAGAGCTTAAAGATGCAATTGAACTTGCTTGTCGTTATTGTCGTCGTATCCTCGTTGAACAAGGTATTGAAAATGGGTATGAAATCAATTGTTCGGTAATGGGAACACACACACCAATTGCATCAGTATGTGAACAACCGATTACTAGCACGGATTTTCTTAGTTTTGATGATAAATACATACATCAAAATTCAGAAACAGAGCAGACTTCTAATGATTCACCCATAACTGAAAACACATCAGGTATGGCTGGGGCACAACGAAAAATACCTGCACCTATTCCTGAGGATATGACGTTACATATTCAGAAACTTGCTTCGGAAACTTTTAAGATTCTTGACTGCATGGGAATTGCCAGAATTGATTTTTTGGTTAGTGATGATGGACAAGTATATGTAAATGAGATAAACACAATTCCAGGATCTTTTAGTTTTTACTTATGGGAACCTGATGGTGTCTCCTTTCCGGATTTGGTATCCCAACTGGTAAACCTTGCCATAGAAACCAATAATGAGAAAAACCGACTCATCTATTCCTATTCAACGAACCTGTTAAGTCAAGCTGGTGCAAATCTCACTAAACTAAAATCGCACTCACAATTAGAGGAATGATCCAAAGAAATTATCAATTTCTCATTACATTTTTTTATTTTTTTTCACTTGTAATTTAAAAATGATACATCACATACTGATTAATCCTTGCTCCAGTTAGAAAATTCACATTTATATGTTTTATCATCTATTCTTTCAAAACCTTATAAACCTATATCAACCTTTTGAAGTATTTGGTTCAATTCCATTCCGTGCTGTTTATGCGACTGCTACAGCTCTCGTCATTTCGCTTGTTTTAGGACCATTTATGATAAGAAGGTTGAAACAGTTGCGTATAGGTGAGCATATTCAAGAAGAGGTCGAGAAAGCACAGCAGAATGATGATGATCAAAGCAAGGCTGGAACACCTACAATGGGTGGGATATTAATCATAGTAGCCGTGTTAATATCCATCGTCTTTTGGGCAAAGTTGGATCAACCTTTTATCTACCTGATGATTCTGACGACGTTGTGGTTTGGAGGACTTGGATTTTTAGATGATATGTGTAAAATTAGTAGAAAACAATCGCTTGGACTACGCGGTTGGCAGAAGATTGTCCTCCAAACGGTGGGGGCTATAGCAATTGCATATTATCTTTACCAATGGGGTCCAGTTGAAGCGAATGATACTGCAAGTCGCACGGCATTACATCTTCCATTTTTCAAGAACTATAAGCCTAATCTGAATATTCTCTTTATTCCTCTTGCAACGTTAGTTATTGTTGGTACATCAAATGCCGTAAATCTTACGGATGGAATGGATGGATTGGCAATTGGATGTACGCTTTTCGTAGCAGGTACAATTGGGGCATTGGGGTACCTTGCAAGTCACAATGTTATTGCGGAACATCTTAACCTATTCCATTTACCAATCGGTGGAGAAGTTGCTGCTATTTTTTGTGCAGCATTAGTTGGGGCAGGATTGGGATTCCTATGGTACAATGGACATCCTGCACAACTTTTCATGGGAGACACCGGATCATTACCTCTCGGTGCTACTCTCGGCACGTGTGCTCTCCTTATAAAACAGGAATTTCTACTAATCATCGCGGGTGGTATTTTTGTAGCAGAGACACTTTCTGTCATCATACAGGTGTGGTCATATAGAACATTCGGAAAACGGGTTATAAAAATGTCTCCACTTCATTATCATTTTTTGCTTTCAGGTTGGAAGGAATCAAAAGTAGTAATCCGATTCTGGATTGTCGCACTTATCTTGATGTTGATAGCGTTGAGTACGCTTAGAATTGGATAAGAATTGATCCTCAAAATATCCTCCTTTCCAAATTCAACGGTAAGAAAAATGTTAGATACATCCGAACCAAAAAGTTATTCGGATAAATATATCACTATTTTTGGTGCTAATAGAAGTGGCACCGCAATTGCACGTCTACTTTATGAGTTTGGTGCAAATATCGCAATGACAGATAAACGTGACAGAGATACGTTGTCTAATGAACTTTCCCAATTGGATGGGATACCTATAGAATACCAACTTGGAGGACATGAAGGATCTTGTATTGCTAACGCAGAAATAATCGTCGTTTCTCCAGGTGTGCCTTTAGATATTCCAATTTTATGTCATGCGAAAGAAAGAAACATACCAATTGTGGGTGAATTAGAAATATCCGCTGCTCTTTGTCAAGCACCTATCGTTGCAATTACAGGCACGAAAGGTAAGTCTACAACTACGCTATTGACGGCAGCGATACTTGAACGTAGCAACGTTTTCTCTAACGTCATTGTTGCAGGAAATATCGGTGTGCCATTAGCAAGTAAGGTTATGACACTATCCGAAAAGGACATCGTCGTGGTTGAAGCAAGTAGTTTTCAGTTAGAAAGCACCGTTTCTTTTCATCCAAATGTAAGTGTTTTCTTGAATTTCGCGCGTGATCATCTTGATCGCCACAAAACAATGGATGCATATTTAAGTGCTAAACGCAAGATTTATGCAAACCAGACTGAATCGGATTGGATAGTACTAAATGCTGCTGATGATCCTATAAGACGACTTTCACATGACCCTGAAGCTAAGAAAGCATATTTTACAGATAATCTAATTGATACAGACACAGGATTGATGAATTATTGTGAAAAGATGGGTTGTAAGATTGGTGCTGGTCTGCGAAGAAATGGAGATGCATTCAACATATCTAATTATCAAAACAAGCAGGAAGACTTGATTTGTAATATCACTGAGATTCCCTTAGCAGGATCACATAATATACGTAATGTTCTGGCATCAATAGTGGTTGGGACTATCTACGGTGTAACAGTAACGGATATGCGACAAGCTCTCCTTGAATTTGATAAGAAACATGATGCTCTTGAACACGCTTATGAAACAGTACGTGTTTTAAATGATGTACATTACATAAACGATTCCAAAGCAACCAACGTCATAGCAACAAGTGCTGCACTTGAATCAATCATTAATAATAGATCGGCAGGTGAAGATCATAAACGGGTGCTCCTAATCCTTGGTGGATTTGATAAAGGTAATGATTATAGACCTCTTATTGATCTCGTCCGTGCCAGTGTAAAATGTTTGATTTTGCTTGGAGAACACACGTATAATATACATCAGACACTTAATGGTTGTGCTATGATACACAATACAATTTCAATGAAAGAGGCAGTAGAATATGCTCATAATCATGCGGTACAAGGAGATATCGTTCTTTTATCACCTGCGAATGCAAGTTTTGACATGTATTCGGATTACAAAGAACGCGGTGAAGATTTCAATAATGCCGTAAAATCACTTAATATAAAAAGTTAGTATGAAACGAATAGACATTCTATCTTGTAATACTCATTTAAAATCATATCCTAAAGAGTCATGCAAAATCAAAATACCATTAGTTTTACGAATGCTACTACCATACCAGCTAAAGGAGAACACTTACAAAATGCAGGAAGTGGAAGAGTTGACACAGTTTTGCTTGCTGTAACGCTCCTATTGGTTGGAATAGGTATCTTGATGGTTTACAGTGCTGGACATGTATTGTCAATGAAACAGTACGGTAATAATTATCAATACTTAAAAATACAATCAATTGCCTGCTTCATTGGTCTGGTAGGTATGGGTATTGCCTCATATATACCGTATAGGTTTTATGAAAAGTACAGTAACATCTTGCTATTTCTTGCTTTTGTTTTACTTGTCCTTGTATTTACACCTATAGGGTTTGGCGTTCAAGGGACAGATGGTGGTGTGTTTAGAAGGTGGATTTCTGTAAAAGGTATCAATTTTCAACCTGTTGAATTTGCCAAGATTGCATTACTGATTCATGTTGCACATTTTTTGGCACGAAAGCCGGAACGGATAAAAAGTTTACTTCATGGCGTTCTACCAAATATCCTCATTATCGGATTGATGTTTGGTTTAGTCGCAAGACAACCGGATTTCGGGTCTGCGGTCCTATTAGCGGCGACTGCTGGATGTCTACTATTTATTGGAGGAATTCGTCTTTCGCATACGTTTATGTTAATCTTGACAGGTGTTGGTCTGTTGGTTGGGTTTATATTCAGCAGTCAGTATCGTTTGAAACGCGTAACAGAATATTGGGCAACGATTCAATCTCCCGATGCCGCGGGTTATCAACTTGAGCGTTCGTTAGAGGCATTACAATGGGGAGGACTATACGGAGTTGGAATTGATGATAGTGCTGCCAAGATTAATTATCTGCCCTATCCTCATACTGATTTCATCTTTTCAGTTTTAGGAGAAGAGTTTGGATTTATCGGTGCAGCAAGTGTTACCATAATCTTTATGATATTCATTTGGCGGGGCATATCAATAGCAAGACGAACAGAGAATCGGTTCGGCGCGTTGTTCGCAACCGGACTTACGCTTGTCATTGGTCTTCAGACATTTATCAATATTGGTGTTGTAACTGGATTACTTCCTACAAAAGGTATAACACTTCCATTTCTTAGTTATGGTGGCTCCTCACTTGTAATTAGTTTAGTCTGCGTAGGAATAATGTTAAATATATCCCGAAGTGCCACAAGATCAAGTCCAAAAACAAGAAGACTATAGATAAAATGACATAAGTGAATTTGTATATATGAGCTAAGTTGCTACTTACTGAATATGAATCATCAAATTACTTTATTGAACGAAGAAACAAAGGTTTCTGCATATTTTGGTGCCACTCCATATAAATCGGGGTTATAAACCCCTCCAACAAATGATAGGTGGCAACTTGTGTTATATAGTGTCTACGCAACATAAAAAGATGATCTTAACTCTAATATAGTTGAATGATGTGAAAAACGAAAATACAAGATCCAATGGACAGGTCGTTCAAGTTAAAAATAAAGATAGAGAAAATAGAACGAAAAAATACGTCCTTGCTGGGGGTGGAACAGGTGGACACATATATCCTGCTATTGGAATTGCACAAGCACTTCAACGCTTGGACTCGCAGGTAGACGTTGTTTTCATTGGTGGGAGCAATCGGTTAGAAGCTACGATTATACCTCAACACGATTTCCAATTTTTACCTATCACTGTTGAAGGATTCCCTCGGAACTTGACATGGAAGTGGTTTCCTGTTATCATAAAGGTATGTATCGGTCTAATGCAGTCATTGAAGTATTTAAAGCAGATAAAACCGGATGTAGTGATCGGTACAGGCGGTTATGTTTCTGGACCTGTCCTCTTTGCTGCATGGCTGCTTGACATTCCAATTGCAATTCAGGAACAGAATGTGTCCCCAGGTTTGACAAACAGCATTCTTGCTCGTTGGGCAAAGTCAGCCTATCTTGCATTACCGCAGGAAACCCCACGATTCCCTGAACACATCGTACAGGTTACTGGTAACCCTATTCGTCCCGGGATAACGGAATTTGCACGGGATGAAAATACATACAGCAAATATAAATTATGTCCAGATAGGAAAACTGTATTCGTAATGGGCGGCAGTCAAGGTTCTCAAACCGTAAATGATGTTTTGATAAATGCTGCGCCATTCATTGCAGAATATTCCTGTACACACAATTCTGAATCAAATATTGCTGGAGGAGAATCAAAAAATAGTTCCAAAACGATTCGAATCCAAATTATTCATCAAACTGGTAAAATAAATGGTGATGCGGTGCATGCAGCTTATGCTGAACACGGTATTCCACACCACGTTCAACCATTTTTTGATAAGGTAGAAGAAATCTATAGCATTGCTGATATAATGATATGTAGAGCGGGTGGAATGACTGTCTCTGAAGTAACTGCCTGCGGTATTCCTGCAATCTTTATACCATTACCCGCAGCTGTTGGTAATAACCAAGTAGATAATGCAGAGTCGGTTGCAAAAGCAGGTGCAGCCGTCGTTCTTCAACAGGAAGTGTTAACAGCAGAGATTCTTGCTGATAACTTGTATCATATTGTAACAGACCAGGACACATATTCAAAAATGAAATCAGCAAGTAAGAAGTTAGGACATCCCAGCGCAAGTCAAGCAATTGCAGAGTCAATTTATAAACTTGCATAGCCGATGTAAACTATAGATATTTACAAATCGTTTTTGAGTATGTTAGACGTTTACGCTGGAGGCATAGGTTGTTAGGTAAGACACAACACATTCATATTATTGGTATAGGTGGTGCGGGATTGAGTGGTATTGCAGAGGTGCTACTTGACCACGATTTTAATGTTACTGGTTCTGACATTAAAAGATCTGCCACTACTGAACATTTGCGAAAATGTGGAGCCAATATATGGTATAACCATTCTTCATCACATATTGATGGAGCAGACGTAGTGGTTATATCTCCAGCAATTCCTGAAGACAACGCAGAATTGCAAGCAGCAGTAAAAGATAAAATCCCCATTATTCGTGGAGCCGAGATGTTGAATGAAATCACACGTATGCGATATAGTATTGCTATAAGCGGCACCCACGGAAAAACTACGACAACCGCAATGACAGCATCAGTCCTGGCAACGCTTGACCCAACAGTTGTTGTCGGTGGGCAGCTAATTAATGGTAGCAATGCTCGGAGTGGACGCGGTGATGTTATGGTTATTGAAGCAGATGAGGCTTATGGATCAATAGAAATGTTTTATCCAACTATTGCTGTTGTCACTTCTGTAGATGCAGATCATCTTGACTATTACGACAGCGTAAAAGAGATAAGTGAAACTTTTGTTACATTCATCAACAAAGTTCCATTCTATGGTTCTGCTATATTGTGTCTTGATCAGGATAATATAAAGAACTTATTGGCAAAAGTGAATAAGAGATTTGTAACCTATGGACTTAACTCGAATGCTGATCTGATTGCAGAAGATATTCAGATAGATGGTCCTACCTCTCATTATAAAGTTTGGTCGCATGGGAAAATGTGTGGTAATGTACATCTTAAGATGCCTGGAAGGCACAATATTTCCAACTCTTTAGCAGCTATTGCAGTCGGTCTTGAATTGGAGATTCCATTCTTAGATATCAAGAATGCACTTGAATCCTTCCAAGGTGTACATCGACGTTTTGAAGTCTTAGGTGTAGTTGATGATATTGTCGTAGTTGATGATTATGCACATAATCCAGCGAAATTGCAGGCTGCATTACAAGGTGCCAGGGATGGATATGATCGCCGCATTGTTGCCGTTTTTCAACCACATAGATACGCACGAGTACGGGATCTTGCTGATGAATTTTCACGATCTTTTGAGCAGGCTGATGTTCTGATTGTTACGTCTATCTATGGAGCAGGGGAGAGACCGATAGAAAATGTTTCGGGAGAAAACTTAGCAAATGCTATAAAAGAACTCGGACATCCAAATGTAAGCCATATTTCTGATATGGATGATGTAGTTGAACATCTTAGTGAGATTGTACTACCCCATGATCTGATAATCACTTTGGGTGCTGGCGACATAATGGAAGTCGGACAAAAGTTTCTAACGAAACGTGCTTCCTAATTGAGATTGAAAATGAAATTCTTTAAAGCTAAAAAACGGAGAAGGGAAGGACCTGAACATCGTATATTCAAACCAAAAAGGATTCGAACACCAAGATATCGTGCAAGAAGGATAGTAATTTACGGCACCGTAGTTGTCACTCTTTTGTTCTTGACGAAATTATTTGTCGGATTATTCGATATTGGAAATGTTCATGTAATAATAAATCTCACAGGCAAATCTCATTATACAGAAGGACACATTTATGACGTCTTAGGAGATAACCTTCAAAATATCATCACCGATTCCGAATCTAAAACTGCAACATATTTGAAGGACAACTTAAGCTACGTTATGGATGCTTATGTAACAAAAGATTATGTAAAGCGACAACTGTCCATAGAAATTACAGAACGAAAACCATTTGCACGAGTAAAACAGATACAATCTTCAGGTGAAAAATCAAAAGAAGTGCAGAAAAACTCAAAAGGAATGCCAAAAACTGACTCATTTTACTTGATAGATGAAGCAGGTTATGTGTTAGAATCAATACAACTAAAGGATTTTACTCACATGACACTCATATTAGATGAAGGAACACTGATGCCTGAAGTTGGGAAGCAGATCAAATCGGGAACAACACATCGTGGTATCCAGATCTTGAAGCTCGTAATTAACAGAAAACCTGAACTCAGAAAGAACTTGAGGAGCATTGATGCCAGAATTTCTGACAAAATTATTATTGAATTGGCAAATTTACCTATGCCAGTATGGATCGCTTCCGATATGCTTGAATCAGGGATTGATAATGTCGCTCAGTTCATTAAGCAACAAGGACTTCTCATACTTCAACAAAAAAAACACAATGTAACAAATAAAAATCGTACGGGTAAAAAGGTAAATCCTTTACCGGATAAATTCACATATTTAGATAGCAGATATGAGGACACATTATTTATAGGAGGTGACAGCAGATAGATGGCAAAAGGAACTATTATCACTGGATTAGATATAGGCTCAAGTAAGATTTCTGCAGTAGTATGCCATGCACTACCGAGTTTGGATGGACAGATGGAAATTATCGGTGTCGGTGTTGCAAACTCAAAAGGATTGAGAAGGGGTGTTGTCGTTGACATCAATGCGACTGCATCCGCTATTCGTGAGGCAATTTCCGAAGCAGAACTCATGGCTGGTGTAAACATTGAGTCCGTATGTTTGGGGATTTCTGGTGAACATGTCAACGGTCAAACATCACGTGGTGTTATTACAGTCAAGAATACTTCACAGATAACAAAGGATGATGTAGATCGTGCTATTCAATCAGCAAGTGCAATAGCTCCGATCCCTGATGGACAGGATATTCTACACGTACTTGAACAAAACTTTGTCGTTGACATGGACATTAAGATTAAGGAACCAATTGGAATGTCAGGTGCGCGTTTAGAAGCAAATGCATATATCATCACCGGCAATACAAGTGGAATTCAAAGCCTGTTGAACAGTGTAGAAAGCACGGATATTCAAAGTGTTGAAACCTTGGCAGTCGCTCCACTTGCCTCAGCCAAAGCTGTGTTGCAGAGAGATGAACGTGAGGCCGGTATCGCACTCGCTGATATCGGCGACCAAACAACTGACATTATTGTTTATAAAGAAGATGCCATAGAACACGTTGCTGTTTTTCCCGTTGGTGGACAACACGTAACAAACGATATTGCGCAATATCTAAAAGTAACACTCCCAACGGCTGAGGAACTAAAACTGCATCGTGGGTGTGCATGGACGCAGTGGATTACAGATGAAGATGCTGATCCTGTTCCTATTACCACCAATTCATCACCACCAAGGTTCATAAGTCGACTTGAATTGGCACAAATCATTGAATATAGAATGGTGGAAATACTTGAAGAAATAGCAAATGAGATCTCTGGCATGCAACTTCCAGGTGGATTGGTTCTTACGGGAGGCACTTCACTCATGGACGGATTAACTGAACTTGCTGAGGAAATTCTCCAACTACGGGTTCAAGTTGGTTATCCAATGGAATTAAAAGGATTGACAGATCGAATTAATTATCCTATGTTCTCCACAAGTTTAGGCTTGTCTATGTATGGCGAATCACTACGACGTAATGAAAAACAAGCACAAGCATTAAGACGCAGTCTAAGTCCTATGGGTGGGTTCTTCAGGAATATAAAAGAATGGTTTGGTTACTAAAAAAAATAAACCAGAAGGACAAATTACAATCTAATACATACTAAACATGATATGTGATACTCCCTAAACTATACACAGACAGGTCAATTTAGTCTTAAAATGACATCGGTATAAGCAAAATGAAAGAGCACGTAGGTTTGGTTGAGGCACGATACCCAACTCGCAATCCACAATCTAATGTAATTCGTTGGATTTCGTTCCTCAATCCCATGCATACAACAAATACATTGTATAAACAATATGTTAATAGTCTCTACTGTTGCTATAAGGCAAGAATGTCATGTATTAAGTGCCATTTGTCACTTATACCGAACGTTCGTTAAAACTATACAACCTTGATGGCATGACTCAATTTATTGATTAAAAAGCATTTTATATGTATAATAGTGAAACTATGATTTCAATACATGTAAAGATTGAGAGAGTGGTATTTTGGTTAAAAATATAAGTTCAGTAAAATGAAACGGAAGAGATTAGGTTAAAATAACATATACTATGGTGAAGTATAAAAATATATCTACACTTTCTATCTACGGTAGGCGAGGTTTCCTAACCTCGCCTAAGGAATGTGTAGAATTACTTCAATAATTTACCATAAATGTTTGTTCGGATCTTAGGTTATGTAATGAAGATATTTTCCTATACATTACCTATCAGAAATTTTACCTACATACTAAGATTTGCACAATAATTGAATTAGATTTTTAGATATGGTATTCCTGCATTATGTTTATTGTAATCGCAGACAAAATTTTTGATAAGGAGGAATTAGGTTGCCAATGGTAATGCGCGTTATGTCATTATTCAAACTTAGCCTATACTGTAAGAGTGCTAATGGATGAGTTATCCAATGGTAACTAAAAACAAAAAATGATAGCTTTTGAACAAGAAGAATTTGATAATGCAAGTGCAAAGATTAAGGTTATTGGTGTAGGTGGAGCTGGTGGAAATGCCGTGAGACGTATGATTGAAGCTGCGCTCACGGGTATTGAATTTTATGCAGTTAACACAGATCAACAAGCACTCAGTACATGTCATGGTGCATCACAAATAAAGATCGGTGAGAGCACTACCAAGGGCTTAGGTGCAGGTTCCAATCCAGAAATTGGAGCAAAGGCTGCTAACGAAGATCGTGAATACCTTCAAGAAATTGTTGATTCAGCAAACATGGTATTTGTCGCAGCGGGTATGGGTGGTGGAACTGGCACAGGTGCAGCTCCAATTATTGCATCTCTTGCAAAGGAAAAAGGTGCTTTAACTATCGGCGTCGTCACTCGACCTTTCAATTTTGAAGGAAGACGCCGTGCAGATAACGCTGAAGCAGGTTTGATGGAACTTCGCAACAACGCAGACTCGGTAATCGTTGTGCCTAACCAACGACTGATTGACAATTTTGATAGAAAACTCCCGATTCAAGAAGCATTTAAAATTGGAGACGAAATACTATTACACGGTGTTCAAAGCATCTCTGATATTATTACTGAAGCCGGTGAGATTAATGTTGACTTTGCAGATGTGGAGACCGTGATGCGAGATGCCGGAACTGCATTGATGGGTATGGGAAGAGCAACTGGTGAGAATCGTGCTGTTGCAGCAGCAGAACGAGCTATTTTATCACCATTGCTTGAAGAAACCAGTATTTCTGGGGCAGTTGGAATGATTGTCAATATCACTTCTCCTCCTGATTTCACAATGGCTGAATTGGATGAAACTATGCGAGTCATCGTTGAAGCATCACAAGATGCAGAACCAATCTTTGGATTAGTATACAGCGATGAATTGGAACTCAAAGATGAAGTTCTTGTGACTGTAATTGCAACAGGATTTGACCCGCCAGCAGAATCAAACGTTAATGTTAGACAGGGAGTTGGTCAGAGTGGTGGTTTCAATCGGCCAGTTCAACCAAATCCAATGTTGCAGGGTAGCAGAATTCGGAATAATGAACCTGGAACACCTGGAAGGAATCAACCTGGAACACAACGTAATACTTGGGAACGCCAACCACAAGAAAGAGATACGGGTCCACCTTCTCGACCAACTAACCAACAAAGACCACCACGCGGTGGACAGGAACAGCAAGAAAATACTGAACAATCAACCGATGAAGAAAGAGATCAGAACAAAGAGAAACAGTGGGATATTCCATCATTCCTGCGTGTTCAACAGAAAAGAGATAAACGTAGAAACTAACTACTATTCTTTCTGCTCTACAAATATAGAGGGTTCAAATTGGATTTATACCAGCATACTCAGCAGTTATTAGATACTGAAAAATATGCTATCCAAGGTAAACGCGCATCACCAAATTTCAGAAAAACAAATAGATTTGGTCTTGTTTACCCAAGCACATATCAACTCGGTATGTCAAGTTTAGGTATGCAAGTGATCCATGCTACGTTGAATGGACGCGAGGATACATCTTGTGAACGGGTTTTCATTCCTGAATCGCAATATATCCAAGAACTCATCAGGAAGAAGATTCCTCTTTTCTCTTTGGAAACGCAAACACCGCTGAATAGTTTTGATATCGTTGGTTTCTCAGTATCCTTTGAATCCGACTATGTGAATATTGTTCGTGCCTTGAAGTTAGGTAACATCCCGCAGCTTTCGGAAGAGCGTACCGAATGGGACCCACTTATCATTGCAGGTGGAATTAATATATCATACAATCCTGAACCTTTGGCAGATTTCATTGATGTCTTCGTCGTTGGTGAAGCAGAATTGACTATACACACATTCATGGATAAATTCCATGATTGGAAAATGTCTAATTCTCCGAAGGCAGACCTATTAGAATCTCTTGGCAAAGAACCTGGTTTCTACGTTCCCAGTTTTTATGATGTTACATACCAAGATGATGGAACGGTTGAGAATGTAAAAGCACAGAACGGCTTTCCTGCGAAAGTAACTTCAGCAGCAGTCCCTGTCCTGGATAATGTTCAAACCTGCACGCACATACATACGCCAAATACTGAGTTTTCAAACGCGCATCTGATTGAAATTGTTCGTGGATGTGGAAGACAGTGTCGCTTCTGTGTTGCAGATTACGCTCGTAGGTGGCCGAGACATCGTTCGGTAGAAAACACACTTGCATTGGCCGAGAAAGCAAGAGAAATTACCGATCGAATCGGCTTGGTCGGGGCATCAATATCTGATCATCCACAGATTAACGAGATCGCTTCAGGTTTGGTTGATAGAGGATTTCGTATTTCATGTGCTTCACTTCGCGCAGAAACCGTTGAAACACCACTCCTTGATGCACTTGCTGATAGCGATCAAGGTACTATCACCATCGCACCCGAAGTTGCCACTGAAGATTTACAGAAAGTCGTCAACAAAGCAATTCCAAGAGAAAGACTCTATCATGTATTTGAAGAGGCATTGAAACGAGATATACTCAATTTGCGTTTATATTTCCTTATAGGTGTTCCTTATGAAACCCCAGCTGATGTGACCGCAATTGTTGATATGGCTAAAGAGATGCGAACTCTCCTATTGCCACATGCGAAGCGATCAGGAAAGATTGGTCGTATCAGTTTTACGATATCACCGATGGTACCTAAACCGCATACACCGTTCCAATGGGTTCCGATGGAACCACCAAAGACTATTGCGAAAAAACTTGATTATCTAAAACGTGAAATAAATAGACTTGGAAGTATAAAAGTATCATCTGCAAGTGCGCGAATGGCACATCAAGAAGCGGTACTTGCCAGAGGAGACAGACGACTTGGAAAAGTTATATTAGAACTTGCAAACGGTAATTCTTGGAACAATGCCTTTCGTCAATACGGATTAGCCCCAGATTTTTATGCATTACGACAACGAAGTTTCAGTGAAATTAATCCTTGGGACCACCTTGACCTAAATGTAAAACCTCAATTCTTACAACTTGAACATAACAAACATGAGAAAGGTTTTATGACAAGTGCATGTGATACCACAGTTTGCAAAAAGTGTGGGGCATGCTAAATTATTTGTGGTTACAAAGTGTCTGGTGTTTAAGAAATATTGTAAACTAATTTAAAATAAAAATCACAATGTAAGGAGGAGACATAAGTGTTGAAACGAATCAATATCATCGCGGCATTCTTGACAGTACTGACAATGTTCATCATTCCTCTTGCTTCACATGCAGGTTTAGACGATAAATCACTCGTTCTATATTTATCTTTTGATGAAGGCAATGGTAAAACTGCCAAAGACGGTTCTCAACACGGACATGATGGTGAACTTATAGCAGATCCTAAATGGGTTGATGGACAATTTGAAGGAAAAGCACTTGAGTTTGATGGAACAAAGAGTCAATATGTAAAAGTGCCTATCAACGATACACTCCAATTACGTGAACAGTTTTCAGTAGCATTTTGGGTTAAACGCGGAAATACGCAGATAAGAGATTGGAATTATATGGTTGCTGCTGGGTCTCTTAAATGGGCTGTCATTTTTAATAAAAACCAGAAAACCTATGTCTTTTCCGATAGTGGAGGATGGAATCAAAGAGGTGTTTCCAATGAAAATCAACCTGAAGATTGGGTACATCTTACTGTCACACATGACACAGAATCTCAGCTTACCATTTACTACGATGGCAAAAACGTTGGTGGTGGTGGAAAACCGGGAATGGTTGCTGATATTGACGGTTCCATTATGGTCGGGGCAAGACATCCTGGGTCAGAGTTCTTCACAGGAGTTATAGATGAAGTGTTCCTGTTTGATCGTGTTATTACTGAAGGAGAAATAAACACAATAAAAGATGGTGCTTTCTTGCCAGTAGAACCTGCAGAAAAACTGACTACGACTTGGGGAGCCATAAAAACTAATCGTGAACGATAGGGTAGGTAAGGTTAGGAAAAGGGCAGAGATTTCTCTGTCCTTTTTTATTTTAATCAGATGCCATGCCGTATATCTACAAATCGTTTAATGCGTTGATAATCTGTTGTGAATTTGTGCGATGACCATATCTATCGCCAAGGTCTACCCATGCAATTCTACCGTTTTCATTGATTATGAATGTTGCTGGACGTGCCAAGAAAGGGTTACCGCTTTGTGCACGTACGTTGTAGGCAGCAATGGTATCAACATCACCGTCAGAAAGAAGCAAATAATCAAGTCCTTCATCTTGACGTAATTGACGAATTCCATTTGTGTTATCACTACTCATAACAATTAGTTCTGCTGCACCAGCTGCTTTTATATTTTGATATCCACTTTGCAACTCAACGAGTTGCTTTCTACATTCCGGTCA
Source organism: Candidatus Poribacteria bacterium (assembly GCA_958295945.1). Taxonomy (GTDB): domain Bacteria; phylum Poribacteria; class WGA-4E; order WGA-4E; family WGA-3G; genus MSPOR6. The sequence goes on along the minus strand of OY282386.1, from coordinate 4,827,969 downwards.
ACTTTCAGTAGCAAAAAAGACAAGAGCGACTTTCTGTCCTGCATAATCAGATAGTTCATGGACATTGCCATCAGCATCTGGTAGTGAAAAATCAGGGGCAGTTGATCCTATTGCTAACCCATCACCAGGAGGTAGTGTTTCTGGTTCAAGTGTTAGAATACTGTTGAGATCATCTGAATCCAGACATGCCATAAATGTAAAAGTCATGACTAAAATGACACTATAGATGACTCTATTGATATATTTATTGTTCATTTTCAGGTTTTCCTTCATCTCCTTGTGATTGCATCCATTTTTGAACATCAGCACGCATTTCTTCAAGAATGGGATGCGATGCTTCCTCAAATGCTATATTATTGAATTCGTAAGGATCTGCATAGACATCATACAGTTCCTCAACTGGGTGATGTTGTGTTAGATAAACAAGTTCAGCAGTTTTTGGATCACTTTTTGCCTTTTCTAACCAACTGTTCCATACCTCAGCATGGCTTTCAGGTATCCCTTCCACCTCAGTGAAATGGGTTGTCCATCTGTTTTCAGGATTTAGATTCAATATATATTTGTATTGACTATCACGGACACACCTTTGCGGAAAGACATTCATGTTTCCATCGCGTGTGTGCGTTCCATATATTTTATCACGGAATGTCTTTTGCTGTCCACACAAAACATTTCTGTAGTTTCTACCATCCATTTCCGCTGATGGTTCGCCACCAGCGATGTCTATAAGCGTTGGTAATAAGTCAACATGTGAAATCATCGCATCTGTAACGATTGCTGTAGGTATTTCGCCGTGCCATCTTGCAATGAACGGTAGACGGATACCGGTATCATACAACGTCCACTTACAATGAGGCCACTCAGAACCGTGGTCGGTTGTGTAAATGAACAGTGTGTTGTCTGTATAGCCATAAGTCTCCAACATTTCGTCAACTTCACCGATACGGTAGTCCATCGTCGTAATGTCCTGATAGTAGTTTGCAAGTGCCTTTCGTGTGATTGGCGTATCAGCGATGTTTGGGGGTAGACTCAATGTGTCTGGATTGTATATTTTGTTCGGCTCCCAAGTTACATGCGGGTTACTATCACCAAGAATGAGACAGATCGGTTGATTTGGATTTTCCTTACGATGTGAAGAAAGGAAGTTATCTATTGGAGCAGTATCAAGACCTTCAGCACGATATTTCCTACGGTGTTCTTCACGTTTGGGGAGAAATCCACCAATATATTCAAAGTCAAAAAGTTTTTCTGGTTTGACATGCGTTTTTCCAGCGATGGCTACACGGTAATCAAGTTCCCTAAGCAGTTTCGGCAATGTATCAAGATGTGAATGACATTCTGTGTGATTCCCCATTGCCCCGTGTCGTGCGGGATAAAGACCTGTGTATAATGTTGAGCGAGAAGGAGCACAGGTCGGTGTTGGTGTGAATGCATGTGTAAAACGTATCCCATCGTCAGCAATACGGTTTAAATTTGGTGTTTGGATATCCGTGTTTCCGTAGCAACCGAGGTATTCCGCCCCATGATCATCGGATAAGTATATAACGATGTTGGGTTTTTGCATCTAATATTCCTTAGCAATTCGAAATGGTTCTGATGGATCGGTGTTTTCGTTCTCAAACTTGACAGTTTCAGGTGGAAATTGTGTGCACACTTTACCCTTTTTCATCACCCAACGTAAGTTCTGCCAGTAATGTCTACTGTTTTCAATAATATGAGGATTTGTCCATACACCTGCAATTGCAATGCGGCTTTTGTCACTCTTATTTGGCGGACTATAGTGCCACATACTACTGTGCCAAAAGACGACATCTCCCGCTTCCAATTCAATATGATGTACACTATTTTTTTCCAGCATCTTCTTCACATCCTCACGGGGGAGTTCACCGTGTATACTTTCAGGATATCGGACGTGTTCTATTATCTCAGTTTTGTGGCTACCGGGAATAAACTGCATGCATCCATTTTCTTTGGTTGCCGGTTCAAGTGGTATCCAAAAATTAAAAGGTTCTGTTTCCCCATCACGCCATAGTCCATTGTCTTGATGCCAAGGTGTTGCACTGCCAGTGCGTGCAGGTTTTAGGAAACAACTGTTATATTTCATTATGATGTCGTCCCCAAGAAAATGCCGTGCTATGTTGAGCAGTTTCTCTCCTGCATAAATATTGAACCAAATCAGTGGGGATTGAACACAGAAATTTGCAAGTTTTCGGTAACGTGCAATTTTTCCTTGTGGAGAATCAACCATCGGATCCATCGGGTCAATGTCAACAAACTTACCGGGTTCAGGAAGCATAATTACATTACGGATTACACCCCGTAGTTCGGCTGTAATGTCTCGTGAAATGACATTGCGAAGGATGAAATATCCATCATTTTCGTATTTTTCTTTTTCCTCTATGGTCGGTTCCCATATTTTCATATAATCATTCCTTCAGCAAAATGAAACCATTTTTAGCTCAATTTCCATTAAAAATCAAAAAAGTTGTAAAATATTCAGTTCTTTTGTAACCAAACCTATTAATTATACGTAGTCATTTTAAAAGCATGGTTGATAGCGGAGAAACTATACTGTGAAAGGGGTTGTAGTGTGTTAAGAACGGGAAAGTAATATTGCCTGTTTATTGACATTTCAACTTCTCAATTTCGCGATATTTCGTTACAACAAATTAGCAAAAATATTTCTCAGAGTCAAGAGGAATAAGATCGCCATATTGTGTAGATTTTCTTGTGTGAACCATGTCATTTTCATTTTGTAGAGCAACTTTTAATCTTGATAAATCGTGGTTGAAAACCACTCCAACAAGTGATGTGTAGTATTTATACCATATACTTTACACACTAGGATCGTCATTTTCAGTAATCCTTCACTATTTAAACAGAAAACACAAATATGCTAACGAAAGATATGGTCCAAGAAATCCCAACGGATCCGGGTGTCTACTTTTTCTATGGTGCATCAGGTAAAATCTTGTACATAGGCAAAGCAAAATGTCTACGCAAACGTGTTCGTTCTTATGTCCATAATGTCAAGAAACGTCGTTCAAAGATCAAACGATTAATCAGATGGACAGCGTCAGTAGATTACCATGTGTGCCAATCGGAACAGGAAGCACTGTTTCTTGAATCACGTCTTATCAAAGAACATCAACCCACCTATAATTCTGCGTTGAAATACGGTATGCAGACATGTTACATTCGTATCAATATTGCAGAAGATTTTCCACTCCTTGAAAGAGTAGAAGAGAAATATAATGATAAGGCAAGATACTTCGGACCACTTTCGAGTCGTAGATGGACTGATGAAGCAATAGATGTGTTACAACGAATATTTATGGTTCGCACTTGTCAAGGTATTATCACGCCTCAAGAAGGATACCGTGCATGTCTACAATATGATATGAAGCGATGCTTTGCTCCTTGTGCTGCACTCATCACGCGTGAACTCTATAGTGATATGATAATGAATATCATCCATTTACTTGATGGCAACTATGTAAAAGTTCAGGAGAATTTAGTTGCTAAACGAAATTCAGCATCGGCGTTACTGCAATTTGAAAGGGCAGCAGCTTTGCAAAAACAACTCCTACGACTTCAAAAGATCTTTCCCTTCCTTGATTCTCATCGAGAACATTCCAATAGAAAAAGAGTTGAAAATTCGCTGCTTTCATTAAGTCAGATATTGGAATGAATTCATCTGTGAGTTGAATTATAGTAGATTTTGAAAGGACTTGAACACTCTGCATCGGCGAGGTTAGGAAACCTCGCCTACCATGTGACGAAAAGTGTCAACTTATATTTATAATTTACTATATTTTGCTTAGAATCCACATTAAACTCACTTGATTTTTCTTTTTTTAAACCGTACCGAATTGTATGTTTTTTTCGTGTTACGGTACGATTTTAGTGCGGTGCTGTGACTCCAGTCTGCGTATAGGTTTGTTAGTAATGTTTGTGTGAATTTTAAATTTTTTAAACGGTACGTTTTCTGATATAGTTTTTTGGTGTCTTGATAAATATTATTCTATTGTCGTATTTTGTCAACATAAGTGTTAACCGATAAGTCAATAGTTTTTTCTTGTCTGAACCAGGATGGACAGGATTTATAGATTTACAGGATTATGAGTCTGACGTTTCTAAGTGCCATTGTTAAGATAAGCTGCTCCGATGTTGTAAGGGTTTGTATCGCTGATGATTTGAGTCAAGACCTATAATATGGGGTTAGAACCTCTGCAACACTGTGTATCGTGGTTTTAAACCACTCCAACGAAGTGAGGTATTGCGGTTTTAGACCCTTCCAACACTGTGTATCGTGGTTGTAAACCGCTCCCACAATGTGAGGTGCAATGAATTGCGCGACTATAAACACCTTTTTGATAATGAGAGGTCTTTATATAGAAATAGTATAAAGTTGTGTTCCCGTGTTGTCACTTCTTTAGGGAACTGTACCGCCTCATGAGTTTCTGAACTTGCGTAGCAAATTTGGGTTTGCATTCTAAACATATGTTAATTATACTGAGTGTAGATGTGATTGTCAAGTCAAATTGTAAAAGAAATCATATTTTTTTGTGAATTTGTTGAAAATTGTTTAATTTCTCTGAATTATGATTCTGTTTGAACCAGGATTTGCAGGATTCAAGGATTTCCAGGATAGGTGTTTGATGGTTCTAAGATCCACTCCAAGTATTAAGTCGTCTTTTATCTTTGTTTTTCACCGAGTCAAACTCTTATTCTGTTATCCAAATAATTAACTTGACAATATATATTTCAATATGATACTATAGTTGTGTAAATAACAAAGGAGGTATAACGATGTATATCGCGAAATTTGCGCTGATTACTCTCGTTACCTTTGCACTCCTGACAGGTTGTGCTATGATGGGTCAAGAAGCAGAAATGACTGAAGAGACCGAAATGGCAGCTGGTGAAACACCGATGGAAAAAACCACGGAAAAAACAGCAGAAAAACCTATGTATCAGGAAGTGACTTTTCAGGTGGAGGGCATGACATGAGGTTCGTGTCCCGCCATAGTGCAGTCTGCACTAAAGAAGGTCACGGGTGTAGAAGAGATCATCAGTGTTTCCAGAGAAACAAAATTGGTCGTTGTTAAGGTGGAAAAGGGCAAAGTTACAAACGATACCATCATCAAAGCAATTGATGATGCCGATGCTCGCTTTACCGCATCTATTGCCAATTAAAAGTCTTGTAGGACGAGTTAAACCGTCCTTCATCTGATACTTTTTACATATATTGCTTGATTGTCGTAAGATGATTGAGGCAAATTGATTGAGATAGATTATAAACCTAATAAGTATCCTTAATTATGTTTATAATCTATCTTATATTATGAGGACATATAAGAATGTTAAAGAAATCGTTTTTTATCGTGGTTTTGATGCTTGTTGCTTTTGGTTGTGCAAATCAGCAGAAAGAGGACACAGCAGAAGATCAAACCGCCGATGTTGTTGTTGAAGAAATCAGTTTAGCCGTAACGGGTCTGGCTTGAGGCTCTTGTGTTTCCAAAGTGCAGTCTGCACTTGCAAAAGTTTCAGGAGTTACGGAAGTCGTTACTGTTTCACAAGCTGATGAAAAAGCCGTTGTGAAGGTTGAGAAAGGTAAAGTGGATACTACTGCATTAACAGATGCTGTTGCTGCAATAGAAGAAATGGATGGAAAACCGCGTTTTACTGCTTCTGTTATTGCTTCAGCTGAGGAATAAATCAGAGTTGGATATAGATATTATGTAACACTATCTATATCCATGATATGTGGTTAAATTCCATGAAATATGGTAATAAACCTTAGAATTCATTAGACACACTGCCTTGGCGAGGTTAGGAAACCTCGCCTACCGAAGCAGGGAGTTGTCTTTTTATTTTCTGGTTTCACCAGAGAATACCCTCATGTGCCTCACAGCCATGGGGTTTCTTTTTATATTTTATGACAATATATAAAATCAAAACACTTATATTAGGAGTTGTGTTCATCGTTATGTTAACGCAATCCAGACAAGTATTTGCAGAAGAAATGTCGCCAGTCTATGAGAAAATTGACCCATATTTAACAACTCCTGCAGCAGGACATCTCAATGAAATACCTGTTGTAATTATGAGGTTTCTGCCTACAACTGATGGTATCAATCTGGATATTTCAAAAGCACCTGACTTTTGGGATTTAGGTGAAATAAGTCTTGAAGAACTCAAAACAAGGATAGATCTGTTTGATAAACGGGTTAAGTTTATGCTTGAAGAAGGCACCAGATTTAGAGGGTATAAAGACTCAATGGCAGTGCCTTCTATCGGTTATCGCGTTGTGAAATATATAACTGTTTATGAGCAGACTCCACAGGGTCCTGTCAGTCAACATTTAGCGGATGGCACGCCGCTGTATTCTCCGGATTACCACAAGATATTTGAACGTTTCAACATGGAGCATTATGTTAACGATTTAGGTGTCAAGGAAATATGGATGTGGATGGGTGGTGTGACATCTGATTTTCCGTGTTATGATCCGAATATTCATAAAGCAGAGGATTTCAGAAGCTGGTGGGAATCCAACATGTCAAGTCCGTTGACGGGAGATATTTCCAATAGTAATCGAGATAACACAGATTTACCAATCTATAAGTCAACATATACAGTTTATGGACAGAACTTCAGAAGAAGTCATGCAGAAGCGGTACACAATCATGGACATCAGTTGGAAGCGATATTGAGCCATGTCAATCAACTGCAATTCGGTAATACAGACCTATTTTGGAAGAGATTTGTTGGTCAGGACGAAGAGGGTAACTTCATTACTGGTCGTGCTGGATGGACGCACATGCCACCGAATACGACCAAACATTATGACTATACTGAAACGATGACCTTAGTTGAAAGTGATATTGAAGATTGGACACCGGATAGTAGTGGGAAGAAAACACTTGTCAATGTAGATACTTACGGCAAACTGAAGTATGCATTTCCCGACAAAGACGATGATAAGGGACAACAACTGATAGAGTCTAAGTGGTATATCTACTGGATGCAGAATATGCCTGGACATAACAACGGTATAAGGTATAAGAATAGAGTTATGTCAAATTGGTGGGAATTTACAGCGGATTGGGATAAGGCAATTTCATCTGATTTAGGTTTGGTATCAGAATAAGTTTTCAAGTTTCACATTGGCATGCGTTTGCTGGACATATTCCCGCACTGCACAGTTTATCAATAAGTTCAAACTTGACAATAGATACTGGTGGTGGCATAGGATCAGGTTCACGCAATTCTCTCACCGAATCTCTTAAAACTGAAACAGCAGACTTAATAAAGATACCTGTAATCAACAGACCTACAATCACATCTGGCAACATTGAGTTTGTGATTGCAACGAGAGCAGCAGCGACAAGGACACTTGAGTTTGCAATGATGTCGTTTCGCGAGCATATCCATGTTGAACGCATATTTATATCATCTGACTTGTGCCTTGACAATAATATCAAACAACTCAAATTTGCAGCCAGCGCGATTAAACTCATGGCAAACATGAAGTTAGACTCCGGAATTCCACCATCAAGAAATTTATAGCAGCTTTGGATCAACACACCTACACCAAAGATTGCCATAATACTCCCTTTGAGCAATGCAGACCCAGCACGCCAACGGTGGCTTTTTCCAATTGCGTATAGACTGAATCCATAGACCAAAGTATCGCTCATCATATCAAGAGAATCAGCCTGCAAAGCAACTGAACCTGCTAATATACCAACAACCATTTCTACACAGAACATAACACCGTTGATGGCAAGGACTATCCACAAGGTTTTGGATTGTTTCTCTCGGAGTTCTTCAAGTTCATCTGCTTTTTCGTGGCAACAATTGTCCATAGGTCCTCTCGTCTATTTCTGTGTCATCTACAATCAAGTATATAGTGTGATTAAATTTCATAGATATACTTCGCTCAGTACTTTACCATATACAGTGAATGGTTGCGAATGAATTGTTTTGAATAGTGGTGTGTAAAGTTTTTGGCATGAACCATTTCATTTTCATGTTGGATGGAAAGCTTGAAATCCAATCAATCCAATTCAAAGTCGAATGTGCTTACGGTATTCTTGGACAGGGTTGAAAATATCCCCTGTGCGGTATCGGTAACGTTGTGTGCGGCACCTGTTTTCCAATTAGAATGCAGTTTCAGAAGTATCCAGATTAGCGCGGCTTTCCAACTATGGTAAATTATTGAAGTCCTTGGACACATTCCTTAGGCGAGGTTAGGAAACCTCGCCTACCATGGGACGAAAGTGTCAACTTATATTTATAATTCACTATAAAAGAAAATAGGACAGATAACCGAGTCGGTTACCTGTCTGTAAAGATGTGAGAAAAGTTAAGGTGTCTTCGCCCAAGTGAACGTACTTGTTTCATCTCCCCATAAACTTTCAGCACCTAAGTATGCTTCTACGAGGTGAGTGGTCTTATTCGGTTTCTGGTAATGAAATAATACTTCAGGTGAAAATAATTCTTATTATGGATTATGGCTGAACTGTTTTAATGTTCCCCACACCATTTTTTTTTTGCTATTCAATGAAACGGGCAAGGGTCCTTCTATCCAGTCTGGATCCCCCTCATATCCTTCTCCGCTTGTCAAACGTTTGAGGGTTCGACTCTTGATATCGTAGCGATAAATATCAGAACTCCTTTTTGGTGTATCCCCCGGTCTTAGGCTTAGTTCGAAAAGTAATGCCTTATCATTGTCCATCCAACACATGGTACCGACAAGCGGCCTTGCATGCCCAAATCTTTCCTGAATCTTATTTACTCTGTGTAGCACCGCGCCGCGATTTGTCACAATGGTGAGGTGGCATAGATGGCCTTCGCCATCCCACGTGCAACTGTCAAACAGGATCTGTTTTCCATCCGCAGACCACCTGGGATAGAACAGTTCCAGACGATCGCGCAATAGGTCTGCATCAGGAATAAGGGGGCGCGGATCCTCGCCATTCGCTGACATCACATAAATATTTCTAAACTCTGTAAAATGTTCAAAAACAATCCGTGTGCCATCCGGTGACCAGTCGGGGGAAACGCTTCCATCTCCTCTGTCTGTTAGCTGCGTAACGTGCAGCGTCGCAAGGTCTATGACATGTAATTCAAATCTTTCACTTCGCAAACTGTCAAACACGATCCGTTGTCCATCCGGTGACCAAGACGGACAGCCATCTAAGACGTTGTTGTCAGTGAGCCGTTGGATGTTCGTTCCGTTTGCATTCATGATAAATAGTTCTGACGAGGTTTGAGACTGATTCTTGTCCATGTATCGGACAAAAGCGATTCTTTCGCCATCAGGCGACCACCGGGGGTTGCTGTCTTCTGTTATCTCCGTGTTTCTTGTGAGTCTGTGCTTGCGTTTGCCATCATCGTCCATCACGTAAATGTCATCTCCCATACAGAAGACAATTTTCGCATCAACCACAGACGTATCTAACAAGAGCAGACAACAGATAAGGGAAATGAAAATGACCTGGATGTGTGAAAGAACAAATGGTATAGGGCGTTTCATGAGTAGAGACCTCCTCTGTAGGGACCGGTGGGACAAGCGATGCGGTGTATTCGCATCGCTTGTGTTTTATTTGATAGCGTGGGTTAGTTGATGAAATCAATCATCGCCTTCTTTTAATCTCAAATGTAATAGAAGCGGACGAGTCGACAGTTCCCCCATCATCGAAATGACCATCGCGATTACGATCTAATTTCAACGATAAACTAACCTTTCCGGTTGCAGTGTATCTCCCAGGTCTCGCTGTTGACATATCGATATGGAAGTCAGGGAAAAAAGATTTCCCATCTCCCACCGGTATCCATCCATCCTCTGCATCCCCTCGCTGTTTATACACACGTTGACCGCGTATCACAACGTGTGAGGCATTGAAATAGTATCTAACAAGTACATTACTGGAATTCCCTACGACCGCATACGGACCGCAGTAGATCATGGGGTCTTGCCATTTAACATACATCTGCGTCTGTGCTGAAACATCAGGCATAGTTAGATTGTCATGGTCAGTGTCCATAAGAGCGAACCCCAACAAGTTCATTGACAGCAGACAGATTATTCCCAAAAGCACTATCAGCACCAAATTCCGGATTCTCATAAATTGCTCCTTATATATAAAAAATTATCCCTAATCTGCTGTGTTTAGCAGACAGGTTTATTTAACATGTTAACGTATATGAGATGACTTCGTAGTCGTGTCTCATGTTGTGCTTCATATTATATCATGAAGCAGGTTGATTATTTAGACAGACTACAGAAATTGGTAGGTCCGCGAGATATATTGCAATCCCTGTAGAGGTTGCTGGTCTCTTTAACACATGACTTAATAGTCAGTCCGTGCTATGATAGAAACCAGCTCTGTCAGACTATCTCTCTGGCAGTGCTACGCATCGGCAGTGGTTACGACACTGTCGGTGCATTTTATTAAGCACCTCCGACATAATCCACGCTCCCCGTGAATTTCTAACGTCTAAAAAGCATTATAGAAAAAATGTCAAAAATTGTCAAGAAAAAGTTATAAGTTTTTTAAGATGACTTCTCATTAGGGTTGAAAGTATCATGAATCTTTTCATAAATCTATCCTCCGATTATCTTGTAGACCTAAGTATTCGTAGGGATCAATGTCTGCCATTGTGTGTTTGCTGCGGTTCTCTGTCTCTTAAAAGTGATGTTGGTATTCGTCTTGACACTAATACATTTATTTCATACTTTTGTTGATCCCGGTGTTCGAGTTGAAACCCTCCAACTATGTAATCGTGGTTATAAACCACTCCAACTATGTAATCGTGGTTGAAAACCACTCCTACAATGTGAGATGAATGTCCAAGGTGCAATGAATAGTGCTTGGTGAATGTGCAAAAGACATACACATTGAACGCGTATCTTGTTATAGTAGATTTTGAAAGGACTTGAACACTCTGCATCGGCGAGGTTAGGAAACCTCGCCTACCATGTGACGAAAAGTGTCAACTTATATTTATAATTCACTATAATGAAATCCGAGATTTTTCCTTTGTCAAAACCGTACAATTGACGTACAAATTCACGTACAACCTGTACGTCTTTGTGCGTCGCTGTAAGAGCAGTGGACATAAGGGTTCGTAAGGTGTCTATTAAAAAACAGAAATTTTTTAAATTGTACGTCTTCTGTATATTTTCTATGTATTGAAAAGATTGCTTGTAGGATGATCATTATTCCTTGTGTCTGTTGTTTTGTTTTCATAATTCTCTTCCTTATTCAACAAGGTATATGTGACGTATATTATAACATAATTAAATTACTTAAGTCAAGTTATTATTTACAATTTGTCTGTAAAGTTTTTGGATATTTGACACAGAGATATAAATTTCTGTTTTCTTTAGTCCCGTAGGGACGGAATGTTTATAGAAACCGAGTAGCCCCCAGTTCTTTAGTCCCGTATGAAGATTAAAAAATAAATTGGGTAATTTGATTTCAAAGCCCAGCGCGCTTACAAAGCACCAAATCAACGGTATGAATGCCATTTGGCATTCCCCGCCTACGTATACTGAGTCGTTGAGCGAAATTTTCCTTAAATTGACACATAAGGTGTGGTTAGTAAACCGCACCTACCGGGTTTGGGAAAATGAGAATTACCCAATGAATGAATTAATCTTCATGAAAGTGCTCCTACAACGGATTGTAGCTTATGTGAAAGACTTGGATCAATAATAGACGCTAATTGAAGTAAAAAAAAGATTTGGGTAGCTACCAAATTCAGATTGGAACTGGGTTGAATCACCGTTTTTCGGTGCGCTTCCAACACTTATCAATCCACCTACAGAGAGATGGATGTCTTCCGCGATGTTATATGCTACATTTGGTGCAAGCCAGATGGAGGGGTCTGTTAGATTTATCAATAATTGTCCTCCGAGACCAATCAGCGGGGTTAGTTGATGGTTGATCCCTGGAGCAAGATAGTGAACACCTAATAGATAAACACCACCACGTGCATAAGCAGATTGATCAATGTTATTGAGATAGTTTTCAGGTTCATCTGTCCCTGCTCCGTTGTAATGATACTCAATGAATGTGTATGTTTCACCATTGAAACTATAGTCAAAACCCACTGAAGTTCGCAGATAATTTTTTGTCGATTCCTCCTTTTCATCAAACGTTTCTGTTATAACATAGGCAGTTTCCAACCAGAATCCAGCACCTAATATACCGCGGGTAACATCAATTCCAATCAGAAAATCTCTCTGAAGTTTCATTAATAGGATTGAGAAATCGGTCTCGGCAGCGTTCATCTGCGTTCTAAGAAAGATTGCACTTTTGTCAAAGTCAAAATCTGTTCCAAAGATGTATCCTGTATCCACCTCACCTAACACACCGATTGGAATGCGGACACGGAATGCGTCCACACCAACACGGTCTTCTGTGTCCAATTGATCGTGAGTATAAGGTGCGACAACATCTGTTGGGTTGATGACTCGCGCGCTACCCCATGCAACAGCATCTCTACCGATGGATATATCGGCAAAATCGGTGCTGATTTGAAGAGATGCACGATCAAGATTGTGGTAGATACCTACACTACCGATTGAACTATCAGCATTGGGATATAGTAAGGGGTAAAAATCTATTGCGCGATAGTGAGAAGAAGCTATACCGACTGCAAATGGTGACTCAGAAAAAAGCGAAGGATCTTGAACCCGTGGTGAAAAATCATAAGCAAATGCAAGGGAAACTATATCAGTAGGATTGTAAGATAAGTTCAACCGTAATCTATTAACCGCGGCACCCATCAGCGGACGGTCAGGAAGTGGTGTCTTGAATGACGTAAAGAAGTTTTTGTAATAGCCTCCGTAACTGAACTCGGCAACAGCAATGCTGACACAAGTAAGTGACATGAGACAGATAAATACCGTTATGATATTTCTTAGCTGCTTTTTTCTCACTATTTTGTCTCATCGCTGTCAATTTTACCATCGCGTAGGGTAATTAATCTCTTTGCGCTTTCCATTACCATCGGATCATGGGTTGAGAATATAAAAGTCATTCCTGTATCCGAGTTAAGTTTTCGCATCATCTCAAGCAGGTCTGAACCTGTTTTTGAGTCAAGATTAGCAGTGGGTTCATCTGCGAGGACTATAGATGGTTCTGATACCATTGCACGTGCAATTGCAACCCGTTGCTGTTGTCCGCCGGAAAGTTTCGTTGGAAGTCTGTCCTCCACGCCTGCTAATCCGACAGATTCAAGCATAGCGGTCACGCGCTTATGTCTTTCAGTTTTCGGCACACCTGCCAAGAGCATAATATATTCAACATTTTCTCTCACTGTGAGCACGGGTATAAGGTTATATGCTTGAAATATGAATCCGATGTTATCTCGTCTATAATCAGAGAGTTCATTGCCACTCATCTCTGACAACACCTTTCCTGCAAGCCATACCTTACCTTCAGTTGGTGTATCTAAACCAGAAATGATATTGAGAAATGTTGTTTTACCAGAACCGGAAGGACCGACAATTGCTGTTAGTTCACCAGATTGAATTGTAAGGTTAATTCCGTTTAGGGCAAATATTGGTATCCTGTCAGGATCATAAACTTTTGTGATTTCTTCTGTAACAATGACATCTGTTTTTTGTGTGTTTTCCATAATAATTCCTAAAAACTTTGTCGCATTGCATCAACAGGAGACATTTTTGCAATATGCCATGCGGGATAAAGTCCTGCGATTATTGTGAAGATAAAGACTGAAATTGGATACTGGATGAACTGTTCAACTGCTAAAACAGGATAGATATATTCTTGAATCGTCACACCCATCATTTCAATGCCAGTAAAATTAAGTCCGTAATGTGCTAAGATTCCAGTTAATATGCCACCAAGTATCACTCCGATTACGATGCTGACTACTGCCAATGCCCCTGCTTCAAATATGACTAAACGTGCCATCCCGAAAGGTCTTGTGCCAACTGCCCGTAACACACCAAACTCAAACATACGTTCATACAGTGACATAAAGAGTGTGTTGATTATTCCGAATGCAACAACGATAAAAAGTATAGATCCCATAATATACTTACTGTATTTTGATATTTGAAAAAGTGTATTGATTTGAGGCAGGATATCTATCCAACTCACAATTTCGTTTCCATGTATGTCGTAAGTATCCCAGAATGCTAATTCTTTGTCCAAAGAGATCTCTGTTGAGGTAAATTTAATTGCAATTTCATGCACGTCATTACCAATCCCAAGCATCTCTTGTGCTTTATTTATCCGAACAAACACCATACCACTGTTCATCCCTTCATCTGCAAACTTAAAGATACCTGAAATCCGGAAACCAACCTGTGAAAACTCACCTCCATAGGCTTGTGACACCGTAACGGGAACTTTGTCTCCGAGTTCAACTTCAAGGATTTCTGCGAGTTTTGACCCAATAACTATGTCATTTTCATTATTTCCTTCAAAATAGTTGCCTTCAATAATCGCATCGTCAATCTGAGATAGGAATCTTTCAGTTCCCGGAAAAATCCCTACAAGCATGACACCGCTATTCATATTTGCAGCGGATCGAATCATACCAAAAGCGAATGTCCTGCGCGTGAAATACTGTACGATTGATTCCTTCGCGAGTTTGCGGGTAATAGTCTCAACTTCCTGAATAGTGAGTGTTACTTCTTGTTCATCACGAAAACCTTCTTGATGGATCTGTGCATCTCCGATAAAGGAAGCAGTAGCAGTCTTAATCATGTTTTCTTTCATGCCTATCATATAGGCATCAACGAAAATGAGTGCAGCAAGACCGATACTAATCGCAGTTGCAGCAATAATAGTGCGTCTCTTATTGCGAAGTATATTTTTCCATGCAAGTTTGATTAAGATTAGAATCATAATATATCAACTTTATCGTGTTCGCATAGCCTTTGCAGGTAGGATGCGTGCTGCTTTTATCGCAGGATATAAACTTACTAACAATGCGGACAACATCACAGTGAAAGTAGGTATTATGAGTGTCCGGATATTTACCTCAGCATGTAATTTATCAAATTTCATTCCACCAAAAGTAAATCCATCAATAAACTCAATGCCGTATACGGATAGTAGATAATTTATTGTGGTTCCTATTGCCGCGCCAATGACAATACTTGCAAATGCGATAATGACCACTTCACATAATACCAACCCAAATATCTGTATCGGTTTTGTCCCTACTGCCCTCAACAATCCGTATTCGCGCGTTCGTTCCAGTACCGACATCAAAACAGTGTTAAGAACACCCATCGCAACGATGAGAATAATAACAAAACGTCCGATTGAATCTCCCTGTTTGTCGGCTTGCATAGCGTTATAAAACGATTTTGCAACCTCTTGCCAAGGTAACACTTCCAGCGTTAAACCTCTGAGTGTGTCTTTAATGCTGCTCGTAACTCTTCCGACATGATTTATGTCCGAGACAATTACAACTAACTCGTGGATACGTCCCTCAAGCACGAACAGTTCCTGTGCAGCTGAAAGATTTAAATAACAGGTTGTTCGATCCGTTATATCATCACCACTGTCAGTTATTCCAACAATTTTGTATAGGTCATTGGCAATTGAACCATCTGCGGCTTGTGAAAATATCACGAGATCACTGCCAATTTCTGCCTTAAGTATCTTTTTGAGACCATTGCCAATGACTGCTTCATTTAGTGCAATATCCTGAAATGGTCTGCCTTCAATTACTTTCTGAGAGAATTTAGTTGCATTTTGCTCTCTCATTAAATCTATCCCAACCACCCGGACAGCAGTACTCTTTTCTCCGACAGAACCGAGTCCCGCGGCATATAATCGTGGAGTCCATGCTTCCACGCCTTCGTTGTTCTGAATGGTGTTCCCGATTGACTCATAGACGGTTATGTTTTTGTAAAGTGAAGGTCTATCCAGATATCCTTCCTGATGCACCTGTATATGTCCGATTCTGTTCCGTGTGAACATATCAATGATGTTGGAATAGATGCCATCTGACCATCCGATAAATACAGACGAGAGCATAAATCCGACAATCATTGCCAGTGCGGTAAGGATTGTACGTCGCTTCTGACGGAAGATGTTTCGAAATGCAATTTTGAGTATCATAAAAGTAACTTAGTTCTTGGTAAGTTGTCCAATCACAATAGACGAAACAGATAATATCTATTTTGAGATTAACATTTTCACCCGGTGTGAATCAGCAACATCAGGATGATATATCAATATGTCCTGTTTCTTGTCATTATTCATGTCTACTAACCGCATGTTTCGCTCATCGTTAGGCATACTGACCGCAACTTTCTGGGGTTGCTCTTCATATAACATTGGTCCTGGCATACCGAGATAGATATGCATCTCATTCCAGCTTTTGCCAATTGTGATATCATATCGGTTATCACCATTTAAATCTCCAAATAGGACAGCAGGAAAGAAGACACGTTCTGTTTCAAAGTTCTCTAATACCGGTCTAATTTTTCGTCTGTATGTTGGTTTTCGTAGGTTATTTCCTTCGTGCATTTGATAACACTCAAGATCTATTGCTATAGATTTACCTGCCATTGCACGTATCATTCCACCGAGAGTAGTTTTTACGTCCTTATACAGAATATCTACATCGCCATCCCCATCTATGTCTTCCCACCATTGATATGCATAACCCCATGGTAGCAAACCACCTGCTTTCCCCTTTGGTCTGATTGATAATCTATTCTTAGAACTGAACTTTAATTCAGTATTCTCCATTTTCCCAAAATAGACATCATACAAACTCTTTAGATTACCCAGGCTCCTGCCTTCTAAGGTAAGTATAACCATATCCGTGACACCATCACCGTTTAAATCATGTAACAGGTGCAACACGCTACGTTTGGTTTTCCTTCTAAATCCAGAAATCAGGGCAAATGTGCTTTCTCCATCATATCCGAATGCTAATGTGTATGCACCGTCATTGGCAAATGGTATATCAACTGTGAATGTGGTAGGAACAGCAGAAAACGTGCCTTGAGGATTTTGACGATATACATCAAAATGATCCTCGTTCCAGAGGACAATATCATTCCGATTGTCTCCATCGTAATCTACCAGATGAAAACGGCTCATATACCAAAGAACAGTGAAGGAATTGATCCCAACATCCCGATAGGTTTGTTTTTCATCCAATGCTGTTGCATCAAGAAAAGGATCGGGTGGACCGAGTTTTATTGGTTGAGTGAACATTCCATTGTCTAATTGTGTGGAGATCCAAAACCCATCAATATCTGGAAGGACAAAATCATCACGAGCATCATCATTTAGGTCTTGACTGATATTAACATAGGGTAGTTCCTCGACATTGAGAGGATTGAAACTGATTGTAATATCAATGAGCTTATGTAGTACTTCAGTTTCAGGATCAAACCAATTCAATTGACCATGTTCATAAGTTATAAGTCTGTCATATCCATCAATATTCGCGATGTCAACAAATAATACTTCTGAGTGTAGTGTTGTCTTTATGCTGAGTTCCCAATTTTCTTTATTGAAAGAATAGATGGATAAGTGTCGTGCATTGTCCTCATCAATATTCACGACTGCAATATCTGCTGTTTCTCCGTTCAAAAGGAAACCTGTTAGAATGGTCTGGTGTTTCGTAGAACCCGTTAGAATCTCGTATCGTTCAAAGGAATATGGTTTGGGTGGTAAGGGTTGAACATTCTTTTCAAGTGTTTTTGAACATCCTAATAGGGAAATACAGAAAACATAAATGGAAAGCAGACTTAATGAAAAAGATCTAAAAATATGCATGTATTCCAGCCCCTACATAAACTCCTGCAACACCTTTAGATTCAGAACCGTTATATTCTCTTCCAAACCCTTGTCCGATTCCAAGATTCAGTCCGAGTGGAATACCCCCAAGTGAAAAAACGAGTTCTCCACCGAATGAGATACCAGCCGCGAGCGTAGTATTTTCAAAAATATTATTGTCGTCATCAGTTTCTTTATGGAAACGCCATCCACCTTCTAAAGAAAAATAGAGTCGTGCTTGGTTCCACTTACCAATATGTTCATAGATGGCATACGACACACCACAACCCAACATGTGATCAGCATAGTCTTCAATGAGTATGAAACGACCAACGGTTTGTAGGTAGACAGGTGCAAGTCCATTATATTTGAAACTGATTCCACCAAAGGCTGGTGTCGCACCTTGTGAACCTATTCCAAAGCTTTTTGTAAGTTCTGTTGATTGTGCATGGACTGAAGCATTGTAAATCAAACCTAATAAAAGACAGATTAGGCATAGATATAAACTATTACTAAATTTTTGCGATAGGCCACAACTATATTTTCGTATTTTACAAATTATTTTCAACTTTGTTTATTTCCTTTTCTGGAGATTTCTGCGTGAGAAGATCTTATCATCAATTTCAGAGTCATAATCAGCCTTCAAAAACCTTACCACCGTTTTGTGTCCCTCTTTGTTCTGCGGGATCATTTCCATTACAGATGGTATAGTTTTTCCACCGAATGATTTTATATCTTTAAAATTTAGAACTCTCATCAATCTGTCTTTTTCATCAAAGAAATGTTGCCACACAGGGATATGATCATCTTTCCTAACTGCAGTAACGACCTTTCCCCATACAATAGGAGAGTCTTCCTTGGGAGTTAACTCAATGTAAATTTGGTCAGGAGATGCATTTTCAGGTGCAATCAGTTGATATGTATAGTCGTTGATCAATGAAGACTCTCTCACAAGGTCGTCATTGGTGAAATCAGAACCCATCCATGACCCCATCATCATTGACGGTGAAATCTTGAATATCTTGTTGACTTTTGGTAGATAGTTCCACATCTCTTTACCGATTCTGAGTGTCGTGACATCCTTTTCCTTTTTCGGTGCGGTAATCCGTATAAATGTCTTATCTGTTCCTTTTGTCCACACAGTCATTGCCAGTGTCCGTTCCCAATTCGGTGTGACAATTTGCATCTCCATTTCTGTATGACTTGTATCGCTTCGGTAGAGTTGATCTATATGCTTTAGAATCTCTTCAACTTCGGTATCTGATGATTGGCTTGTAGGAACTATCAAAAAAGCCGTATATACTATCAACAAGAAACTGATGATAGTACCTTTAACGATTATTCTTTGTATAGATGTTGTTTTTCGCATGCTCTGAATTCCTTACTCTAAAGAAAATTAAGGGAATCTGTTAAATATATTTAAGATTGAGAATTGCATTATTAGAATTGCAGCAAAGAGAAGAACATATACGCCGACGAGTATTGCAATACCGATCAATGCATAAGTCAACTGTCCACTTCGCAACTTCTCTTTATAGGTATCGTTATAATACATTTTATATTCTTCGGATTTTTCATACAACCTTGTCAATGGTGGAGTTGATTGATAAATGTATGCTACAAGAACACCTATAATATTACCAAAGAATCCGGCACATAACCACACCAGTTTGTTCAAATCCGTGTTTGCATCATGTTCTGCAGCGATGACTGCATCATGTTGTTCTGTGTTCATAGCGTCATCCTCTTTTTATTGACTAATCTGAAGTGCTATTTCTCTATTATAACATGATTGTTCAAAGGATGCAGTGTAATTTGGCAAACTGGTGTGTAAGGATTTTATCACTAACTTCTTACCATGAATTGTAGGCGCGCTTTGTAAGCGCGCAAGCTATCAATTTACCGTTCATCCAGTACCGGGGTAGGTTCGGTTAGGAAATCGCACTATAGGCGTCAATTTAGCAACCACAACCCGCTGTAGGCGCGCTTTGTAAGCGCGCTGGACATATCTGTGAAATGAAAGGGGATTATCTGAACCAACAAACATGCCTGTTAGTTAGTCAGTTAGGTTTCTAGGATCCAGCGCACTTACAAAGCGCGCCTACGAATACCGAGTTGTTTAAACGTAATTTTCCACTAAATTGACACCTACGGTTCGGTTAGGAAACCGCACATACTGTTTTTGGTAATAACCTTCAGTCAATCCTCATGTAGATAATTCATTAAAACTAAATTAACCTGATTAGAAGAGGGTCTGTAAAGTTTCCGGCATTATACTCAATATCCGAGAAAATATACATGTTTTCCAATAAACTGAAAAATAATATAAGAAATGTTAAAAATTGTAAATAATAACTTGACTTAAGTAATTATATTGTGTTATACTATACGTCACATACACCGTGTTAAATAAGGAACAAAATAATGAATACAAAACATCAAAGGATAAAGATTAACCTACAAGCAATCTTTTCATTATATAGAAACACATTATGGATAAGTGAGAACTCACACAAATTCAATATGAATGTCATTCACATAAACGTCAACCCCTTATGCATCGCCTCTCTTTTGATATTTAGAAACATTCTTTCTTGCATTTGCAAAATGCTAGACAAGTGTCATGCTCAGTCAACCGATTTCACACGACAAAAGACGAATAGTGAAAATGTACAAAATAATTTTTTTTTACTTTTTTATCAATCCTATGCTAACCCTTATGGGAACTGCTCTGAAAGCACTTAAAAAAACTGTACAATTGTACGAAATAATGTACAATTTCTGTACAGTTTTGACAAGCACAATTTCCATAACATTAGAAGGAAATCACAGGGAATGTATTCTCAAATGACACGCAGAATTCATGAATCCTTCAGCTACTGTCAATCAAACAGCACAATGAAATCATAACATTAAAATTTTTTACCTGTGTAAAGATTCTGTCACTAACTTCTCACCATGAATTGTAGGGGCGGGTCTCTGTGCCAGACCGTTGCTTTACAGGACAAGGAATGGCGGGGCACAGAGACCCGGGGAATACCAAACGCGTATTCGTCCAAGCGCATTCATACCCGACAAATGCCACACGGGGAATCATGGCGAATACCAAACGCGTATTCGTCCAATGGCGTTCATACCCGGGGAACGTCTACAGGCGTTCATACCGTTGATTTCTTGATTTGGCCCTACAATAGATTACAGGTTTTGCACTTGAATTGACGTCTACGGTGACAAAAACTTTACACACCCATAAATGCGAATAAACTTGCAATTCTCATAAATATTTGATAAAATACGCTAAAAGTCATTATGAGAGGATGGAAAAGAATGGCACTACCCAAAATGGTCCGAGTCAATCAACATTTTGACGCACCCGTACTCACCGATCTACCTGCAGCTATACGCGCGGAATTAGAGAGTATTGTAACCACATCTATTATAAAACCAGGTGATACCGTTGCATTAACTGCAGGGAGTCGGGGTGTTGCAAACATTGCAACAGCAGTGAAGGCAATCGTTGATTATCTCAAGAAGATCGGTGCAAGACCCTTTGTCGTTCCAGCGATGGGGAGCCACGGTGGTGCAACTGCAGAAGGACAACGTACCGTATTAGAACATTACGGTATTACTGAAGAGACAGTCGGTGCACCAGTCAAAGCGTCAATGGAGGTCGTGAAACTTGGCAAATTACCACAAGCAGGATCAGACGATCTGCCTGTTTTCATGGATAAGTATGCAGCGCAAGCAGACCATATTGTGCCGATCAACCGTATAAAAGCACATACTGATTTCAACGGTTCTATTGAAAGTGGGCTGATGAAAATGATGGTCATCGGTCTGGGAAAACAGCAGGGAGCAAACTACTATCACCGTGCTTTTTTCCAATACGGTTTTGAACATGTTATCACTGCTGTTGGTGGTTTTATCCTTGACACAGGGAAAATTGCATTCGGTGTTGGACTCATTGAAAATGCACATGAAGATACTGCTAAGGTTGTTGCTATTCCTGCTGCCAGACTTCTACAAACGGAACGTGAACTACTTGTTGCATCAAAATCTATGATGGGTAAATTACCTTTTGATGAATTGGATTTACTTATTATAGACTGGACTGGAAAAAACATCAGTGGAACAGGCATGGATACGAATGTTATTGGTAGGATGATGCAGAATTTTGAACCTGAACCGCTTAAACCAGCTATATTACGCATATTCGTCCGTGATCTGACTGAGGAGAGTGATGGTAACGCAACAGGTATCGGACTTGCAGATTTTACGACAACTCGTCTTGTGGATAAAATTGACCGACATGCAACGTATATGAATGGTATAACAGCACTCGGTCCACAAAAGTCAAAGATACCATTCTACTACGATACGGATCAAGAAGCTATTGAAGTTGCACTTAACACCATCGGTTTGACAAAGCCTGAGAATGCACGAGTCGTCCGGATTGAGAGTACATTAAGATTAACTGAACTTGATCTATCTGAAGCACTATTACAAGATGCAAAGCTACATTCAAATCTTGAGGTAGTCGGTGAATTACAACCTTTGGAATTTAATGAAAGTGGTAATCTGTTGCCATTTGCTTTGGAGAGGCACTAATTGAAGCGATTGATTGTAGGTATCACAGGCGCAAGTGCAGTGGTGTATGGTGTGCGTCTTCTTGAAGTCCTTTCAGATAGCACAGATTTAGAAGTGCATCTGACTATCTCTAAGTCTGGTGCACGTGCATTGTGGGAAGAACTGAAGATTGACATTGACATTGAAAACTTTAAGTTAGAATCGCTTATTGATTCTACTTCGGATAACATTGTCTACCATCATGAATCTGATATTGGTGCATCCATTGCAAGTGGTTCTTTTCGCACAGAAGGAATGATTGTTGTGCCGTGCAGTATGGGTACAGTTGCCTCAATCGCTGCAGGGATTTCACGCAATCTTATCCATCGTGCTGCAGATGTCTGTATCAAAGAACGAAGGAAGCTTGTTATAGTGCCTCGCGAAACCCCACTCAGCTCCATCCACCTTGAAAACATGCTCAAGTTGTCACGTGTTGGCGTGTGTGTCCTGCCAGCAATGCCAGGGTTTTATCACTTCCCAAAAACTGTTGATGACCAGATAAACTTTGTTGTAACGAAAATCTTAGACCAATTCGGTATTGAGTCTGGTTTAACCCAACGGTGGAAAGAATAGGTCGTTGATGAAAAAACTAAGAATTATCCTTGAGATGATCAAATTTGAACACACTGTATTTGCATTACCGTTTGCAATTATGAGTGCGTTTATAGCATCGGGAGGCATTCCGGAGTATTCAAAACTCGGATGGATTCTTGTTGCGATGGTTGGAGCACGTAGTTGTGCAATGGCTTTCAACCGTCTTGCTGATGCAGAAATTGACAGCGAAAATCCGAGAACTGCCATGCGTGCGATACCAGCAGGAATAATCACGAAAGCAGCGGTATGGGTATTTACGCTCATTTCTGCAGGTTTGTTGGTGGTAGCTGCTTGGCGGCTGAATCGGCTTGCATTTAGATTGTCCCCCGTTGCACTTGCAGTGATTATGGGATATTCTTATACGAAAAGATTTACTTCACTATCACATTTTTGGTTAGGACTCGCGCTTTCAATTTCGCCGGTCGGCGCGTGGATTGCAGTTAAAGGACCATTTGATTTGACACCAATTGTGCTCTGTTGTGTTGTGTTGCTTTGGACTGCGGGATTTGACATCATCTATGCTTGCCAAGATGTCAATTTTGACAAAAAGCACGGATTACATTCAATACCCGCACGAATAGGAATCCGTTGGGCACTATGGCTTTCATCTGCACTACACATAATTGCTGTTGGACTACTGTTTTGCATACCTCTCCTCACGGAGTTAGGTGTGTTTTACTATATCGGCGTCGGAATAGTCGTTTGTATATTTATCTATGAACATGCCGTCGTCAAACCCAATGACTTGTCTCGTGTCAATCTCGCATTTTTCACATTGAATGGTATGATCAGTTTAGTATTGATGGCACTTTCAATTGCAGACATACTAATATAGTATAGAGTTGGAATTACACAGAGCTCATCATCGGAGATAGGAATACATGAAACTATCACTTTCTGTCCGTGTTGCAGAAAACGCATCAAAGAAAGATGCCACACATACCTTTGCACAACTAACAGAACTCGCAGCAAATCTCGGCTACGAAGCGATGTGTATGCGTGCATCACAGGTCGGTATACACTCACCTTTGGAGCAAATCACTGCAGCACGCAAACAAGCAGATAAACACAACTTAACGATCTCTATGATTACAGGAGATTTTCCAGTTCCACTAAACAACGAACAGGGACCCGATGGACTTCGCAATATAACACCGTATCTTGATCTAACCGAACTTCTTGGATCAGACTTAATCCGAATTGCAATGAAACTTGAGGAAGACATTGTTTGGGTACAACGCGCATCTGATGAAGCAGCAGAACGTGGCATCCGACTTGCACATCAGTCGCATACGCAGAGTCTATTTGAAACGGTAGCAGGATCAATTGATGTGCTAAAACGCGTTGGAAGAGACAACTTCGGTATTATCTATGAACCTGCTAATCTTGACCTTTGTGGACAAGAATATGGTGTTGAAACGTTGAAGCGGTTTTCACCTTATCTTTTCAATGTTTATCTTCAGAACCATATACGCAGACCAGAAGGGAAGACTGTGCTTTACACTTGGATTCACGGCAATGTTCCGCACGACCCTATCCGTTTACAAGACGAAGGTGGTATTGATTATCCATTAGTGTTTCGTGGCTTAGAAGCAATTGACTATGACGGTTATGTTACAGTACATCAAGCATTCAGAGAAATAATGGAACCAGAAGATGCCGCTGAACAGAGTTACACCTATTTGAAACCATTTTGCACATAATGAAGAATAAATATAGAACAAGCGTAATACATTGAATTGAAGGAGGAAGTATCCATGGCATTTAGTGATTTTAAGACCATATCGGATGTACAAGAAAAATTCAAAATCAAGTACGAGAATGACAATATTTTTTTTGTAGAGGATAGAGAACCATCTGAACAATTCATAAGTGAGTTTGAATTTAGTAAAAAGTATATTGATGTTTTTGAATCTGAAGGATCAAGATGTGAGATAGTTATTTTTCCAATATTAAAAGAAGTATATAAAGATTATGCCGAAAACTACGGTTTGTGGGTTAGGAAATCTATAAAATATGATGATATTTTGAATGGGACTCCAGATTATCTTATTGCCACGAGATCTGAATTAGGCTTGACTGTTTTAGGTTCACCTATGGTAATGTTAGTTGAGGCAAAAAAGAATGACTTTGAATTAGGATGGGGACAGTGCCTTGCAGAATTAGTAGCAGCACAAAGGATAAATGGCGATCCTGATTTTCCTGTCTACGGCATTGTCACAGATGGAATTCTGTGGCAATTTGGACGACTTGCAGGGGATGTATATACACGGAACAGTGCAAATTATAGTTTGGATAATCTACCTATTCTATTTGGGGCTATGGATTCAGTGTTTAGAGCAATTCAAGAGCAGATAGGATAACTGACTTTAAGACAAATGGCAAATAATACACAACGTCCAAATATCATTATCATCACGACCGACCAGCAACGCACAGATACGCTGAGTTGCTACGGTTCAACATTTACTGATACACCCAATTTGGATAGATTTGCATCTGAGGGTGCATGTTTAGGGAGAGCATATTGTACGAATCCAGTATGCACACCTGCCCGTGCATCAATCTTTACCGGCAAGTATGTCAGTCGGCATGGTGCATGGAACGTTGGGATGAATGTGCCTGAAGATGAACCGATGATCTCACATCGGTTGTCAGAAGCAGGATATCGTACGCACTATATTGGCAAAGCACACTTCCAACCCTTTGGTGCATCCCCAGAACATTCAATGGAAACAAGGAATAACACCGAACGCTATCCTGATTTCAGTGGTCCTTACTACGGATTTGAAACTATTGAGTTGGCACTCGGTCATGCAACTTATGGAATCGCAGGACATTACGGTGAATGGGTGCGTGCACAAGTTTCAGCAGATGAGTTTGCAAGTTTTAGCAAAGCAAGACGACTATCTGAAACAGGGTTTGGTGGGGATGCACATGATTGGAATATTCCTCTAAAATACCACAATAGCGTGTGGACTGCAGATCGCACAATTGACTTTCTAATTGAGCATTCTACAGAACAACCATTTCTATTGGCTGTTGGGTTTCAAGATCCACATCATCCACACTGCGTCCCAACAGAATTTGCGGAACGTGTTGATCCTTCAGAAGTTCTACTACCAGACTACGTTGAAGGTGAGTTGGATGACAAACCACCTCATTTCATGGAAGCAAGATGTGGACAACTTAGCAAATCCAAAATCCGCGGTAAGTTTGCTATGGCAGGTCAAGGTGGTGGTGCAGATTTTCGTAAAGTGTCAGAGCACGATGCACGTTTGGGTAGAGCATATTACTACAATATGGTGAAGATCATTGATCAACAGATGGGACGTATCTTGAAATGTCTGGATGAGCGTGGATTAAGAGAAGACACACTTGTAGTGTTCACCACAGACCACGGTGAACTGTTGGGAGACCACGGACTTTGGATGAAAGGTCCTTTCCATTACGAGCAGCTTGTCCGTGTTCCAACTCTGATACGGTACCCTGCAGCTATTCCATCGGGACAATGCACAGCAGCACTTTTCAGTCATGTAGATATCGTGCCGACAATCCTTGCTGCTGCGGGTTTGCCAATTCCTACGGATTCTGATGGTGTTGACGCACTGCCATTGCTCTCAGGAGAACAGAAGTCTGTTCGTGATTCATTGTTGATTGAATGTGTTGATGATCCAAATGGATTGCGTCTTAAAACGATTGTAACTGATACGAGAAAATTAACTTGGTATTGCGGACATCCTTATGGCGAACTCTATGATTTGGAAAATGACCCAGCGGAACGAATTAACCATTGGGATAACCCAGATTATGCAACTGAAAAAGCCAACCTTCTAAGACGCATTCTTGAAGGAATGGAACCACTTGAGAGGCGTGTAGAAAGGTTTGCGTATGCGTAAAAGTGACTTGAGTTTGATAAACAAAATTTCTGTATTCTGTGTAGTAAGGAAACATCGCAATATGTATCAATCAGGGATATTGATTTGTATCATCTGAAACCCGTAGTGACGATATGTTTATAGTAAGCGGTTAATCACTTTGTCTTGAGTACCGTAGGAACGGCATAGAAAGATATACGTATTGTCACTATGGAACTGAAGCGCGTTAATGGAATGAAAAATCAATCAAAATTCATACTCTACTGAAAAACCTGAAGTATTCTCTAATGCTTGTCTATCAAATGTAGATTTTGTGGTCATTTTAGATTTACTTATGACTTCGTCTGTGCTGGTGTCAATTAATTCAACTGTTAGATCATCATCAACACTGTTATCAAATTCTCCCTTCAGATAATATGTGATTCCTGGTTTTACTTTCGCAGATAAATTCGTCGTGATTTGAAGGTCTTTTCTTACTCCATCAGGATAAGTGTCTGTAAGAACGAATAGTGCCATGGTATGTTTGCCTGGGATAACCAATACTTCGTTTTTCGTGTTTTTTGTATTTTCGGTAAATTTCTTTCGTAAAGCTAACTTTCCGTTGATCCGTAATGCAACCTGGTTTATTCTCTGGATCCACTGTCCATCTGTATCAATCTGAATTGTAGCCAGTTCAGATTCAGGTAAATTGGGTGTCAAATAACGATCATTCTGCATTACTGCTGTGCCACAACCTAAAATTGGTAAAGATAACAATGACACTACCAAGAGCATGGGTAGATAAAAACACACCATCCGATATCTTTTGATTGTACTGTTCAAATTATTGTATGGAAATTGCTTTGTATATTTCATTATCTATTCTCCTATAAATCTACACTTATTTCATTGAATTAAGTTATAACACCAAATCTATGCGTTGTCAAACCAAATTTAATATGACAGACTTTTAAATTAATTAGGCAATTATCAAAACTGCTCATATTATCATATACGAACTTTTTTTACTTCAATTTGTCTATTTTGATTGATAGAGATATAAATTTCGCTTTAGAATTGTTGATGTATGGTCTGGTAACTATTAGAAAATGCAGCAGATATATTATTCATTGCGTGTTTTGGTTGCATGATACAGTCATTGTAGGGTATCATTTAAAAGGTTAATGAAATAGCATCTGTACATATTTAAATTTTGATTATTTAACAATTAATGGGATGATTAACATCCGTATTATAAGTAAGAAAATCGGAATGGAAGTCTATTCTGTAGATCTTTCATGATACTATTAGATGAATATTGATACCCCATCAAATCCAAATACTTTTGTGAAAAACCGCGTGAAGGAACTCTTTATCGCACAATGTGAAAGGCCCGCAGTCCTTAAAGACATTAGTCTAACCCGGTTGTCTCCTTTTCAGCGGGCACTACTTGTCACAGATGGCACAGTCACTCGATTTATAGAGGGATATCAACTCACCCCCGTCCAGGTTGTGCTGCTTTACCAAGCAAGACGTAAACTTCACAACCATCATAACTGGCTTGAAATGCCAACAGGCGGGAACATCATCGCGAGAGAAATTGTGCTTCAGTCCCCATCAACAGATAACCAAACACCAAAAATCCATGCCTATGCAGTATCTCAAATTGTTCATGAACGACTGCCACAATCTGTTGTGAATGGATTGGATGCAGGTATTAATGGTCTGGGTGTGCTACTGCATCATAGCCAACTAGAGACGCGTCGGGACTTGCTTTGGTGGGGTGTAGAACGTGTAACAGGTCTACCAAGTACCATTGCATATTATGAAGGAACACCATTTTTGAGTCGGACATATAGAGTAGTAGCTGACAGAAAACCTTTGATGCTAATAACAGAGAAATTCCCACTTAATGTTTAATAATCAAAAGCAGAATGTAAAAATCAATTGTCATTAGGATAAGAGACAAGATGTGCCTGCGGTGTTCCATGTCTATAATCACCATCACATGCAGTGAGAAGAATGGTACTCAGGTGCGACACCAAATCTGGGTGTTCAGCAGATAAGTCTTTTTCTTCACGATAGTCGTTAGATAGGTGATATAACTGAAAACTGTCATTTTTGTTGATATATCGTAACTTCCAACCATCTTCTGTCACCAGTGCAGGACCAAACCGTGAGGCGTAGACTATCCACTCATGGTTCTGTTGTTTATCAGTTTGATCCATTAAAGTCGACAGGAATGACAAACCATCTTTCTCATTAGGTATATTGACACCAAAGAGTTCCGCAAGTGTAGGCATAAAATCGTAGTTAGCAAGCATGTGATTTGACACACTGTCAGGTTCAATCTTATCTGGATAACGAACCATATATGGTATACGAGTGCCACCTTCCCAACTTGAAAACTTCAAACCAGCCATCCCATCGTTTCCATCAAACACATCTCCACCTGTTTCTGAGTAGAATTTCGTCGTAATGTCATCGAACGGTTCACCGCTCAGACTTCTTTGTCTGCCTGTAGTTCGTCCTTCTTGTCGGTAATACACTTCGTGTCCATTATCTGAAGTAAAGACTATCATTGTACGATCATCGATTCCAAGCCGTTCAAGTTCATCTAAGATGATACCAACTGTCTCATCCAGTTTGAGAATCATTGAGGCATATTCTTTTTCATAAGTCGTCAATTCGTTTAATTCTTTGACTGATGGATGAATTTCAGGTATAGAAATTGGACCGTGTGGCAACTGAGAAGGGTGGTAGAGAAAAAATGGATTATCTTTGTTCTTGCGAAGGAAATCAACTATTTTGTCGTTGAAAATGTCCTGAGAATAGACTGCTTTTCCTTCACGGTTTCTGCGGATCTCCATATTTTCATCTGATTCGGAGTTTGGATGTTTCGCACAATCGGGATGAGTATTACCTTGTATGTTTCTCAGTTCTCCGTTTTCAAAGAGGAATGGTGGGTAGAACCCGTGACATCGTTGGTGATCATAGTAACCGTAATGATACTGCCATCCGTGTCGGTGTATACGTTCTGCTGTTGTGGCAAAACCCCATTCAAGTTTACCAATCTGTCCTGTGGAATAACCTGCTTCCTTTGGAATTTGTGCCAAGAATACATCGTTAGGTTCTGCCTGCAAACCGGTTGTATGGATTAACTCTGATATTTCACTGTATGTCATCTCACCTGTACTGATGCTCTTGTATATTCCTGCTCTTGTATATGTCCATGTTCCCTGATGGCAATCGTGGAGACCTGTCAACATGCTGGCGCGAGATGGTGCACAGAATGCACAACCGTAAGCATGGTTGAATTTCATACCTTCATTTGCAAGACGGTCAATGTTAGGAGTTTCAAAATGCTGCTGTCCGTAGCAACTTAACATACCCCGTCCAAGATCGTCTGCAAAGATGAGAATTACATTCGGATTGTTATTCATATTTTACCGAGGAATTAGGCTTTTCATGTAAGTGTTGCGGTTCCAGAATCCCAATTTGTTCATAATACAGATTCGGTAAGTTTGACTGCAAGTTTGCATGTTCTACAGTAATTGATACTATATTTCCTGTAGAATCTAGATCTATATATATGTTTTCATTGATTTCTTTCGTTTCGACGACTTCGTGTGTTGAAAACTCAATCAACGCAGTCCCGGTATCATGGAAATATTTCACTTTCATGGTCATTGTCCTTTAAAATTTCTATCAAAGAAAGCATTATGAACTGTTTCTCCATCTTCTAACATAATTACTCTGAGAAATTTACCTTCTTCTTTAATCATTTTCCATTTTCTTATTCTTCCATCTTCCTGTATTTCGATATGAGAGGGATTCATAATAGTATCTTCAATCCACTCAGTTCTGATTCTAATTCGGTCTGGTTTCTTGCAAACATAGAGAAAATATTGAGTTGTTTTAAAGATACCTTGTTCCCTCAATCAACTAAAAGATACTAAATAATACTATGTCGTTGGATAGTTCTGAAACACACAATGTTACATTGTCAATTCTTCCTAGTGGTCTGTCTACACTAAAATTGTCCGTCGCGATTTGGGGATCGCTCGGACAGAAACCTTGTGTCCGGTAGGAGGGAACTCCGATTCCCGATTTCTTTGGAGATTCATAATTTTAGTGTAGACGCTCCACTAGTTATGGGTAATGAACTATGTAGATTTTGCATACATAATATATGTCAAGTGTGTATCTGAAAAGCACGCTGGCGATAGAGATGTTCAAATAGGTTGCCTTCATGTGGACTATCCCAAGAAATCTGATTTGTAGGAATAGTACCTATATTTAGTCTGTCTATTTGAGGCGTAGTAATCAACTTCTCAATAAAATCTGCATCACCTGACATAACAGATGCCACAAGTGTTGACCCAATGGATTCAACCAGTTGAGATGATGGTACTTCTACGACACTCACAAATGGAAACGGATACTCAGCGTTTGCCAAGGGATGTTCTGGGTCTTCACACCAGATCACTGTAGGTCTTAGGAAGGTACAACCTTCTAATTCAACTACTCTCTCACCCGTTGTCAGCTCTGTTGCCCCAGGTTCCTTTAGGTGTCGATCTATCAATGCTGAAATACTGTGTGCAGCCTTTGGATTTGCCCACGCTGCAATCCCTGCGTCAGGATGGTCAAGGGGTTTCGGTTCAATTTGGGACAAGTGTAAGGCAATAGATTCAGCGATATCTCTACCATTCTCTGTTGTCCATACCCCTGAAGCATTGATACAAGACCTGCCTCCATTCTTTGAGACTGATTCTACGATGAGATTCAGATAATTTTCCCAATTTCCATTCTGTCCTTCATGTATTATAATTTTGCTACGTCCAGGTCCGTGGATTTCAACGCGAGGGTCATTTACCCACGATGATACAGTTGAACCGCTCCCAAAAAGCATAGATCTTCCACAACGAAATAGAATTTCATTTGCACCAGGATAATCGGTTGGATAGAAACTGAATGCTTCTGGTGGCATACCTGCTTCCATAAATGCTTGAGCAATCCGATAAGGGGTCCACGGTTCCTCACGACCCGGTTTTAGTACCAGTGGCACTTTTAAGGGGACTGCTGGAATCCACAACGAATGAACGCCGGGAGAATTACTTGGCAACACTGCACCTAATCCATCCGTTTCACAGACATAACTCATCGTCCGTTCATTTTGGATACCCCATCCTGTGTCAAGGATTTGTAAATCCAGTCCGCGTGTTAAACCTTCCAAAACCGTTTCAATGTTCTCTAAGATTCCTTGTATTTTTCCCATGTTTTGAAGACAAAGAACTTCAGGTAGACCAGTTGTTCCAGATACTTGCTTGATATAATCCTGAGGAGACTGCATGCCGTCATCAAGTGGAAGGTCTGCGGTAGTGAATAAACGTGCTGCATCCAAACATATTCCTATCAAGTCAGCGACAGAATAGTGTGAAAGCGTCTTCTTATGAAGTGGTAAATCAAGAAGATCTTTTGCAATCAGACCTCTGTTAGCTTGACTGACTTCTACTAAAGTCTCACCTGTTTTGATATGTGATACTTTGACAGTTTTCAGACTTCGGTATGAACGTCCTGCGCGTAAAATAGGGGTATGTATCATTCGCTTACTCTACCTTGTAATCTTAGCAATCCATCCCGATGATGCATCACAATAGAGGAAATCATCTCCATAGATAGACAAACCGTGGGGTTCAGGATAATCTGTTGACACTTCAATTTTATCAATGATTGAGCCATCATCAAGGTCAAGTTTGACGATAACTCTATCAGATGTATGTGTTACCCATAGACCATCTTCAACTCGGACTGTGCCATGCGCCCTACCGTAAGGTAATGGTATAGTATGTTGAACAGTCCAGTCAGATGCACGGACTTTGTGTATTTCCTGATTTTTGAGTGTTTGCACCCAGAGATGTCCTTCGTCAAAGTTATCATACTCAACACCGTGTGTGCCACCCCCTTCTGGTACAGGATACCTTCCCAGAGTTTCACCAGAGTTGGGATCAACTTTGAAAATCTCACCGATTCCGGGTTTTGCATCTGTATCTCTGACTGTCCGCCATCGATCTCCAGGTCCATTTGCGGCTAACCATAATACACCATCACCGAACGCCATACCACTTGTATTGGAGGAGTCACTGGGAATATCACGGATGAGTTTTGGAACGGAATAATCTGGATCACATGTGATTTCTACTAATGCGACTCTGTCAGTTATCTGATCGACAATCCATAAACCCTCGTCAGTAACTTGCAAACCATTTGGAACAGCATAAGGAGACCGAAAGAGTTTTTCAATTTTTGTTGACATTCTCAAATTCCTTTAATGTTCTGAACACTCATGAATTGATGATTTTGAGCAATATTCTTGTCTGACGTTGAAACAATATCCTTGTTAATTTGACTGTATTCGTCTAATATATTCTTCATGATTTCCAATCCAATACCAAATGAATGTATTGTTCTCTTCACGAGCAAGTGCTCTATACCCTTTAGATTCTAATTGACCAAAGATTTCCGACCTTTTTAAAGCGTAGAGAAGGATGTTTTGGGTTGTTTTGAAGCATTGTGAATTTCTGAGGAACACGTCTCTGAATATCCGAGGGTAATCTTGTGCAATACTCCCAAAAATCTGCGTCAATAATATGGTTCATATAGATCTATTAGGCTTGCATCTGATAAGAAATTCAAACTGGAACTTTGAAATAAACTTCTTTATTACTTAATCTAAAACTGTTGAGAACATATCCATGTTGATTACTTTTCCAGTAATTTATTGAGATCATTTATCTGATAATATCTTCCTGCTTTATAATTCTCCAATGCTTTTTCAGATAGATGCTCAAGTCTTCCAGCTTTAATGTCTTCCTCAATCTCCTTATCCCAGGCTTCATCTTCGGCAACTAAGGCTCTATGTAGTTCCTTTTCAAGCGTTTGAAGCAATTCTTCTTGTGTACTTTCTAAACACTTAACATCTGGAACTTCGGGTATCCATCCTATCCATGTGGAACCGTTTTTCTGAATATGAGCAGTATAGGTTTCTTCATAGATAGTGTCTTCAATTTCAACAGTCTCTATCTGCTTCATCTTCCTCTCCTTTTATTTTAACAAGTTAATAGACACCAACAACAACACTCTCTTGAAGTTCGGTGAGTAATCGTAGGTTTTCAACACCATCCCATGGATATTCAGGTATCGGTTCAGCACGTTCTGCTTCATCACGTTCAAGGAAACGTGGCACGAAAAATTCCTTTGTCAATGTCGTGAGCATCACACGACCCGTTTTGCCATAATCGACCAATTCATCAGGATTATCTGGATTGACCAATTCTATCACTGCACGTGGCTGTGGAGGATAGTAGATTATAGCATAGTTATCCGCAGGATTAAAAGGTTTGCAAGTGGCTAATCCCATTAACGTATTTCCATAAGTAGGCACGAAATCTATTCCCGGTACGAGTTCTTCACGTGCAAACCGGTGAAATTGTGCATCCATCTCAGTGCCACCACAAAAGATACCCTTTATTCCAATCTTTTCTAATGAGATTTTCTCACACAATGCTTCAAGCAACTTTGGTGTGGTGAACAGACATTGGACGTTTTCATGTGCTTTTAAGACATTTAGTGCTTGTGAAATCACATGATTTTTGTATGCATCCAGTTCCTCATTTTTACCATACTTAACAAGTTGATTCACCCAACGCGGGTCAAGATCAACAAGAAAACAGATTCCTCCACGATGTTGGGCAAGATGTTCAACAGCGAGGCGTAACCGTCGTGGTCCGGTTGGACCTAACATCAACCAATCACTACCGGGTGGAAATCCATCATCGGATAGTGTTTTGCTGAATATTTCATAATCAATATGGAAATCACGAATGCTGATCCGGCACTTTGGTATACCTGTTGACCCACCCGTTTCAAATACATAAATTGGCTGATCTGAATATGCTTTTGGCACCCAACGTCGGACTGGTCCTCCTCTCAACCATTCATCTTGGAAATGTCCAAGACATTTGAGATCGGCATAACCACCAATCTCTTTTCTTGGATCAAAGTCCAGATTCTCTGCATATTCTAACCAGAATGGACATCCTGTTTCTGGACTGAAGTGCCAGTTGATTATTTCTCGTACATGTACATCAAGGTCTGTTCTTGCTGCTTTGATATTTTGGCTTAGATTCATAATCTCTCTTATAATGCAGTAATAACTATAGAGTTGTGGGTACTATGCTGTTTGTGCAACCATACTTGCAAGAATTCCGAGTACTTTGTCGCAATCACTTATTTGGTAGGGAAGCATATCAATCTTAAGTTTCTTACCCTCCAATTTTAGGAACCTCCATTCGGTTCCAGATGTAGTTGCTCCATATACGCGCGGAATATCATTCCCTTGATCTGAATTAAAGTGTTGTGCGGCAACCATCTCTGCTACACACTGTCCAAGACCGATTTCAAGGTTATCATTCTTTGCTTCAACAAGGACAATGATGGGTGCTTGCAAGTCAAATTGTATCGGTGAAAGACTAATCACGAAATCACACACACCTGTCAATCCAAGTTCTTCATCTACATTAAAATCAATTCCAGAAAAGAGACTGATTCTATGGTCTAACTGTTCACGAAGTTCAACTAGAACATCAGCGACAATCAGTTCTGACTTAGCCTTTTCTGTAGCGATAGCGGTTGCTAACGGTACTTTTAGTGCTAACACAGACGTGAGTAACTCACTTGGGGTTACAGGGTCAATGTTAGAAAAAAGACCCGCAATATCTTCCTCTTCCAATTGAAATGCTGTCCGAGCCGCTGACAAAGTAAAGTTACTATACGACATGGAATTGGTCTCTCAGATACTGTGACAACTTATGATGTTGCAACCAGAAATTAGACTCCTATTCGGAAATTGCAATCAATTGATTTCGCGTAACGATGTAAAGCACACCGTCTTTTGCGACAGGTGTCGTGTAGACAGCACTACCCAGGTTGGTTTCAAATAGTACCTCTTTTTCTTTTCCAGTCTTTAAGATAATAACATCACCATCTTCATCGCCAAGATAGACCTTTCCATCAACAACATAGGGTGACCCCCAGATAGCAGCAAAAGTGTCATGTGTCCAATAAAGATCACCAGTTTTTACATCTAAACAGTATAAAAAACCGCTAAGATCGGAAATATACAGGAGTCCTTCATGTATAGCAGCTGTGGACATTGTGCGATTGAACTGTTCACCACCGAAATGCCAAACAGCTGCGGTTGAAGTAGTATCACCTGTCTGTGATGCATCAATGCACCATAGATGTCCAACACCTTCACCGTGCTCTGGGTCTTGTCCAACAGCAATAAAAACTTTGTCGTCATATATGACCGGTGTGGAAATAATGTTATTCCGTGTGCCGCGACCACCAAGTTCCCATTCAGAGTCTTTTGGATTGCAGTCAAACTGCCATATAATCTTACCGGTTTCCGGTTCAAATGAATATACCCAACCATCTCCACCAGGGATGACCACTTGTGGAACACCTTTGATAACCCCGTAAGCTGGATTTGACCATTGTCCGTGAAGTATATTCTCTCCAGGAGAAGCATCTTCCCAAACAAGTTCTCCAGTGTTTTTATTTAATGCTATAAAACTTGGTGCGTCTGGAGATGGGATGTGAATGTGTCCTTCATCAACACCGTTACTTGTTTCCAAGATGATTAGATCTCCGACAACAAGTGGCGAACATGTTGCAAGATTATGAGGAAAGACATCTAACTCATCCATCATGTCGTAAATCCAGATAATGTCTCCATCGCTGCCACTGGTTTCAGTTTCCTCTTTAAATGGACCGTCATTTTCACCGTCCATAAATCCTTCTGTATCAATACAGACGACTTCACAACGGTTTGAGATGTAATAGAGTCTGTCACCTTCAATATATGGAGTAGAGCAGATTCCTTGAAGAGGCCAATCGTTCACGCGTCCAGAAGTGAGTTTAGTATGAGTGATTTGCCACAGAAATGCACCGTCAGATTCGTTGAACGCTATGATGTTTCCACGATCTCCAGTCAATTTTGGGTCATACAGTGCTTCGTTGTTTGTCCCGACAAACACTTTACCACCGATAACGAGTGGTCCTGCATAACTTTGGGAACCGAGTTCTGCTGTCCATTTTATGTTTTCACCAGATTCTAAATTCCACTTATCTGGGATGTTTTTCTCATCAGAGACCATGTTTCTGCTTAACGAACCACCCCATAGTGCGAATTCCTTTTCTGCAGATACTTCTGACATAGCAGCAACGGAAAGTAGTCCAATTGTAAAAACCAAAAGGAGAGTTGAATGAATGAACAAACCCGAATTTTGTTTTGAGATAAAGTCTTTAAGACTATTTAGTTTATGAGACCTTTTTATCTGAATAGTGGTGCATTTTGCACCACTGCTTTTTTCAACAATCATATATCACCATACCTTTAAATTATCGTAGTAGATTACAGTTGCAGAATACCCGTAAATGCCTGGACTCCCTTCACTATTTGG
The DNA here is from genome assembly GCA_958295945.1 of Candidatus Poribacteria bacterium. Taxonomy (GTDB): domain Bacteria; phylum Poribacteria; class WGA-4E; order WGA-4E; family WGA-3G; genus MSPOR6. The sequence goes on along the minus strand of OY282386.1, from coordinate 4,790,562 downwards.
CCGTGGATCCTCTGCTGTAATAGTCCAGTCCTCTGGTTCGGGGTCATCTCTTCGCCATACCTTACCGTAAATCATCGCTTTATCGTCAACAACTTCAACCTTCATTCTCATTGTATACCAAACATCGGTGTCCCATGGAAAGTCAATTGTCTTTGCCATCCGTAGGTCTGAAGCCCATGAACGAATTTGTAATCTTTGATGTCTACCCTGCATATCTAACGTATAGCGATTTGCAATTAATCCCATATCAGGTAAGCGGCGTTTATCCTTTGTGCCCATAAGGTCGATTTGAATCTCGTAGTTTTTCATTGTTGAAGGTCCGATATAGACATTGGAACGATTCAAACCGCGTTGCACAGGTGTCTTAACTAAGACATTCTTACCATCCATTTCTCGGACGAAAAACTTTCCGGTTGCGCCAATCCAATGTGTAGGAATCTTTTCAAGTTCTACCGATTCAAAGTCTTGTGTCCACGGAAGATGAGGAATTACCCGGATCCGAGCAGTTGCATTCATCTCACCCGATTGAGCGGTAACTGTGCCAGCATGTGCCCCTGCATTTACATCTGGTGTGAATCTACTATCTTGAAGCGTTCCAGTTAAACCGGTTTTCACCCACTCTAATGTGCCGACCGTACTTGTCTGATTTCCACTTGCATCATAACCGATGACGGTCAATTCTACGGGATTACCTGTTGTAAGAGACTCTGTTGGTGTTATCAAAAGGGAAACTGCAGGTTCGGTACTCATCGTTGGTTCTGTGATATCTTTACTGGCACAACCGATAGTGAAAACGCAGACAACTAAACACACATAAACCACAAACATATTAGGTGAGAATACAAGCTGTTTTGTGCAGAAACTATATTTCTTCATTATTTCCTCCCAATACAATAAATGCGTTCTTCCGTTGTGAAATAGATACGTCCATCAGCAATTGCTGGTGAACCGAAGATTTCAACATAGTGGTCATCGTCATCTCGACTGATCTCTTGAACATTCAGCGATTCACACTTGTCAGTACCGGGTTGAAGGATATGGAATTTACCGTTTACTTCAGTCACATACAATTTTCCATCTGCCCACACAGGTGAGCCTTTTCCAACGGTACCGATGCTATGTTCCCATAATAATTCACCCGTATCAGCATTCAAACATTGCATATTTGCAGAATTATCCACAACATAGAGTTGTCCATCTTTTAATGTAGGGGATGCATACCCAACGCCGATGCCATCAGAACGCCATACTTCATTTGTTTTTGTAACATCACCAGCACCTGTCGCATCAATACAAACGACGCGTCCCATCTTCGTAGTGTCCAAATTCTCTTCACTATGTGTCGCGTAAACCTTTGTACCGGAGACAATGACAGAGGTATTGATACCGCGCTTACTCAGTTTGAAACCCCAAACCATCTCTCCTGTTGTCTGTTTCATTGCATAGATACCACCATCTGCATTGCCACCGATGATGAGGGATTGTCCATTTATATTAGTAACTACCGGTGTAGAGTAAGTAGTATCCAAAGGTCTACCGCCAGGCGTTGATACCCAAACGAGATCACCATTCTGTTTATCAAATGCATAATATCTGTGTCGTGGTATAGATTGTGCTCCCCAACTTGTATTTAGAAAACTTACAACGACAAGGTTACCAGCGATAATCGGCGTGTGGACACGGCCACCATATCCAGAAATTCGTCCATATTCTTCTGTTAGGGAACGAGACCATACGATATTCCCATCTTTATCATAGCAGTTAAAGATCCCTTGAACACCGTGGACGTATATGTTACCTGTTTCTGTGTCTCCAACAGGACTTGTCCAACCGACGCGGTTGAAGGTGATAGTGGTGTGAAAGACATTAAATGTATCATCCCATAACATATCACCAGTTTTTGCATCAAAGCAAGCAATACGTTCTTGTTCTGTTATATCCTTACCGATGCGTCCCATGACATATACTCTATCGTTGAGCACAACCGGTGTAGACCGTCCAATAAAATCTGCTTGCCACAGAAGGTTTTCACCTTCAACAGACCAATTTGAGACTAATCCAGTCTCTGCAGATGTTCCATCCTGATTGGGTCCGCGCCAACTTTGCCAATCATCCGCACCTACGGAAATATGTATGGCAAATAAAAGTATGATAATAAAAGACCGACATAAGGTCGGTTTGCAATTTCGCAAATTTTGTTCCTCCTACACTTATTATTGTTATAGTAGATTTGGAATTACTTGAACACTCTGCATCGGCGAGGTTAGTAAACCTCACCTACCGTGGGACGAAAGTGCCAACTTATATTTAAAATTCACTATATATGTTAATTTATGACGTTCTGTACATCGGAATGTTTAAGTGTTGAATTTCAAGTGACTTAAAGTATTTCAAGACTATTCTGATCTAGTAGGATGCTAAAGTTTTGTCTTCAGTTTTCCCCATACAATCGGCAACTTATCAGTAAGTTCAACACCAAGACCTACTTTGGATTCAAAATTCTGTACCACTTCTTTTTCTGAGAGAGGACGATCATAAATTCGAACTTCATCTATTACACCAGGAAAGTGTCTTTCTACATTACCACGATTGTTAGCTGCACCAATATAGACCGGTTCAACAAAAGGAACAAAGTTGTCCAATTTATTTCCTTTTCCAACGACCACATCCTGTGGTTGTCCGTCCATGTAAATATTGATTTTTGTGTTCCCAGCATCTTCAACAACGAATGCAATATGATGCCAATTTCCATCCGACAGTTCAAATTCTATTTCAACAGCAATATCCATACAAGCTGCTGCTTGTTGTCTTACATAGTAGTGAACAATATTCTGAGCGAGTAGAAAGCCTGCTTTTGCACTTCGGTTTACATCAATTGCCCATGCCATACTGCACCCTTGATCAAGGACTTTGAATAACGTCGTCCATTCCTGTTTAAAATCAGTTTTGACCCATGCTTCAAATGTTGACATACCGATTTTGCTACCGAAATCACCAAGATTTGTCAAATTAATATAGTCATCAGTACCATCAAATTCTAATGCATCCCCCACTTTTCCGTTGACAACATTTGGATCACCGACAATTGTCCCATTGTTATTACCCCAAACATCTTCGACGGTGTTTTCAGCAATATCTTTTTCGTCAAATGTCCAATAACTCACTAAACCATCGGTGACGACTGTTCTTGCAGTAGTTTGCATACTGATAAAGATTATCAACACTGCTACTGTGCATATAAATATAGATTTTTTCATAGTTGTATTCCTCTGGATTCAGGTAGGATAATTATGAACGCAATGATGTATGATGCATGTATCATAACATATATAGGTATATGATTCAACATAAATTGGATAGATTGAATGGTTGAAATGTATCAGGAAGGAGATGATAGGTGCGTATTCGCACCTATCGGTTAGTATAAAATTTGTTCTAAATTGCTAAGGTCTTGATTTCAATGCACCCCAGACAGTAGGCAACTTTTGTGCAGGTTCTATACTAAGTGTCAAACCTGCTTCATAATTCTGTAATACCTCTTCATGAGTTAGTGGACGATTGTAAATACGCACTTCATCTATCATACCTTTGAAATGACCCTTTGTAACTTCAAGGTTTTTTTCTACTCCAAGATAAACAGGTTCAGTCAAGGGTATCATATCTTCATCATCCAGTGTTCTTGAACGGATTTTCCATTTCCATACCCCGTCAAAAACTAATGCAGTTTCGTACCACTTTTCACCATTTTCATCTTGATGTGGAGCCCCCATTATATATACAAGGTGGTGCCATTCACCATCAGTGACTTGGAAAGGAAATCCTCCAGCAAAACCGGTACAACCATTAGGACCTACTTGGTGTCCGAAATATATCACTACATTTCCATCTTGATAGGGATACTTATTCCAATATTCGACACGATCTATTTGATCAACAGGACCACCGACTGGTTCTGGTGGTTCGATTCTTCTGCTGATGTCCATTCCCCATACAATTACACAATCTTCGCGTATATGATCAATGACTTTAAACAGTGTAGTCCAACCACCTTTATAGTCAGTTTTTACCCATGCTTCAAATGTGGATGCAGCCATTTGTCTACCAAAGTCTCCTAAACTTGTGAGATTTATATAATTTGAGTTGCCATCTAATTGAGGGGTGTGCATAAATATTGATAACAAAATAGTCCTTTTCACTCCGTTTATTGAAATAACGTTTTCATTCTTGATACCTCTCTGTGAGGTCTGTTCCATATTGAGTTGACCAACATTGCTATTTGTAGCAAGACGATTGCCAAAATCAGAAAGGTTCTCACATTTTCAAGACGAGATATTGGCAGTTGTTTCTGATTGTTCTTTGTTCCTGTCAGATCGGTCAACAGATTGAAAACCGGTTCAATCGCAGTTTTGCGTTGTTTTTGATAAGTTTCAAGCTGCGGTGATGTTTCAATCGCTTTTAGATAAGCTACCTTTTCAGTAGCTTTAGCACCTGTTATTGGTGTCAAAAGGAAAAGTCCATCTTTTGCAAGTGTCTGAGTGCGAGTAAAGTCGGTATAGCCAGCATCCGCAACGACATATTGGATATTTCTCGCTAGAAGTGCGTCAGTCCTTTGATCAAGTCCTGTTTTTTCGCTTACAGAAGCGGTCCACACATTTGCGAACATCGGAAAACCTTTCGCTGTTGTCGTCAGATGCAGTCCATAGCCATAAACCCATCCACGATACTTGCTTGTTGACCAACTTGCATCGGTATCAAGGTTGCGCAAACCTTCGGGAATGTGATTTTCTTTTCGGTCTTTTTGATGCCACACACTGCCTTCTGCTTTATAGAGGCTTTTGTCAACAAAGACAACATCTCGAGGCGTATCGGTGTCTAATGCGACACCTAAGTCACCGAGATAGTCAACGAACTGCTCAATCCTGGGTGCAAGTTGTTTATAGCGACGGGATAAAGTTGTCCGATCCGGAATGCTTTTGAACTTGAGTTTTTTTACCCAGGCTGGATGTTCACAAAGAAAAGCGTGCTGTGCTTTAAACCGATTTATGCCTCTCATCAGCATAATCGCAAAAAAGATAATCAGTGAACTATCAGGATGCACTTTAGGTCTTCCTTTCGGTTTGGATTGATTGGCGTTGATAGACTTTTCAAAATCTTTGTAGCGTTTAGAGAAAAATGTGATATAATATCTTTGGTCAGGATAACTCATGGTTAATACTCCTTTTAGATTATTCTTTTAATAAGAGTTTAACCTATATCCTGACTAAATTCAATTATGCACACCCCTCATCTAATTTAAGACCTTGGTTAACCCGACCACTTTGGAACTTAGGATCCCCGACAATAGTTGCGTCATTCTTACCCCATTCATCCTGTACGGTTCTTCCTTTGATAGTATCTCTATCAAAACTCCAATAGCTGACGAGTCCATCTGTTATGATGACCTCTGCATGTGCTATGTAACATACTGTTATGGTTATAATCGTTAGTGAAAGAAGAAACATGAGTTTTTTCATAGTTGTATTTCCCTTTTTTGTCGATCAAGACAAGTTTTCTTTTAGTCCATCATAACATATTTGTATAGAAAATACTATAGAATATCTGTCTGCGGAGTGTGTAAAGTTTTTGTCACCGCAGACGTCAATTCAAGTGAAAAACCTGTAATCTATTGTTAAGGCCAAATCAACGGTATGAATGCGCTTAGACGAATACGCGTTTGGTATTCGCCATGATTCCCCGGGTCTCTGTGCCCCGCCATTCCTTGTCCTGTAAGGCAACGGGCGGGCACGGAGACCCCGCACTACAATGGACAGTAAGGAGATGGATTGATCTTCTTAAATTGACACCTATGGTGCGTGATATACTTTGTCTCTTTGCCTCTTATCACAGATATGGCCAGCGCGCTTACAAAGCGCGCCTACAGCGGGTTGGGGTTGCTAAATTGACGCATAAGCCAGAATACGCCAAATCAACAGTATGAATGTCATTGGACGAATACGCGTGTGGTATTCGCCATGATTCTCCGTGTGGTATTCTGCATTGGTTAGGAAACCGCACCTACCGTCTTGGCATTTAGGAGGAGTTAAGAAAGTTCTTAAAACTAAATAACCCTAAACTCTAAAAATCTATTCTTGACAAATTGTTTAAATATCTGTAAATTATAATCGTCAATTGCTTCTCATCTGAGATATATTAGCAATAATTTTTTAGATGTAAAATATAAAAGTGTGGTTGATTTAATGTTTTGTGTTAGATCTACCACGTTCTTTATGACCCTGCATATTACAATAAAGGAGGAAAAATGCTTAAAGGTATATACTGCATCTTTCGATTATATATCGTTGTTTTAGTTCTAATTGGATTTTGTATTCTTTCAGTTGAAGCGGATCTGTCAGACCCAACAATCTCTGTCTACTATAATTTTGATGGAGAAGGTGAAACTATAACAGACAGTTCAGTTAATGGTAATCATGGAAAAATTGTAGGGGGTGAGACGAGAGAAGAAGGTGTTTTTGGTATGGCTATTGCTCTGGAAGCTAACACATGGATTGATATGAATGGTCCAGAATTTAAAAACGGTCCTGTTGATGGTTTCACACTTTCTGCTTGGATTAACCATACCGGTTCAAGTGATCCACAGACACTGTTGGATGCCATTGGTACGGACCATGACAGCGGACTTTTTCACGTTGAAATCCGTCCTGCTGGAGTCAGATGGTTCCATAGGGATGGTACAAATACCGAAGTTTTCAATATCAACCCTGGTTCAGTAATAGAAGCGAATAAGTGGGTTCATTTTACTGGCACTTACGATAGTGAAAGTGGTGATATAAGATTATATGTTGATGGCGAGGAAACACACTCAGGGACAGGTTCTGGTAAACTGTCCAACAACTGGGGTGTTACGGCAGGTATCGGTCATCATAAAGAAGGACGCTGGTTTGAAGGGTTATTGGATGAATATATCATCTTTAGTCGTGCGTTGTCACAGGACGAAATTGTGGAGGTAATGAACGGTTCCTTCACATCAGTTGAACCTGAAGATAAACTCACGACAACATGGGGTAGTATCAAATCTTTGAAATAGTAATCCGACTAACAAATCTATATTATAGTAAACTTTTGAATTAATGGGACATTTTGAGATGTAGGAGGGAACTCCGATTCCCGATTATCACTGAGTTAAATCGCGATTCGGAGATCGCTCCTACAGGACTTTGTATCATTATTTTCAATGTTCACTATAAATAGTGCGCGATGAATATAACGGTATCAATCCGTTTTCATCGCGCATTATTTTTAATGCCATTAGAAAGTTTGTGTCAACCGAGCCATTGCTAACCTTCCAATTTCTGGGGTTCCGACAAATTGCTGATGGATATTATTTGTCAGATTTTGGACTGTTACCGAAAGACGCGGTTTTGGACCGAGTGGAATATCATAACCTGCACTCAGATCAAGTGTATAATACGATTCCACTTCCCCGACATATACGCCAGACCGGACAGGAAATCCTTGAACAAAGCGTGCACGAAGTCCAACACCTAAACCGAGATCAATGTTGGTATATTGGATATTTGCACCAAACTTGTTTTTTGGTGCATTCAGAGCAATATCGCCAATTCCATCTACGTTTTCAAAGAGGTCTTTACTGACAAATGAGTAATTCCCACCGATACTCCAACTTGGTGTGAGGAATAAGGTGAAGTTCAGGTCTAATCCGTTGAGCGAAATATCTCCGTAATTTCTATAGGTTAACATTACAGCGTTTGGATCCACTGCTTGTTCAGGTGTCACAGTACCATACGGAATTGAAGCGAAAGTTGTTATTATTTCATCCACAGGTGAGCCGTTTTCGTTTCCACCATTCTCTTTCTTATCAAACTCCGACAAAGCAGTATTCAGAGATGCATTCTTCGGATCAGCTAATGCTTCTGTGAGTTGCGCCCCTAAGGTTGCTTGATATGAAGCGGCATCAAGGAAAACATTGGGCGTTTCAACGAACAATGGACCGATGAAGTTGTTGATCCGTGAGTGATAAACATCTGCAGAAAAAGCCAATCTGTTGAGTAGAATTCCTTTATAACCGACCTCATAAGTTTGTGTAATTGTTGGTTTGAGTGGGTCAACATTATTTACATCTTCAACAGCAACAAATGTCTTTGTTGCTGGATCAAATGAACGTAACACATTTTTTAGGCCGACTGCCTGTTCTGGTATGATAACGGCTAAACTTGTTGTTAGATCATTTACCATAGTTTCTGCAAGGGCTGCCACAACTGTTGGTGGAAGAGTTTCAAATAATTGTGTAACTAACTCTGGTAACTGCTCAGCTGGAATTGCTGTAATTGCACCGGGTTGTTGGAATGTTGCAGGTAGCAATTGCAACACTTCAGGAGGAAGACTTGACACGAGTGCCTGTATTTCCTCAGGTGACTGGGCACTAATAATGCCGGGCAATGCTTCAGCAGTGAATTTTGCTCTCAGCCCACTTTCAAAATTACCCAGAATTGCCCCACGTCCAACACCCCACATGACGTTTGTAAAAAGTGGGTCATCCAGGGGAATGTATGCTCCTTCTTCAAGTTTTGCTAAAGGGGAGAATGATGAACGAAATAAAGGTTGACCATTTTCATTTCTCTTGAAAGTAAACCCGCTATCTGATGGGACACCTTGAGCTCGAACATCAATATTTGGACCAAAACCTAAGGCAGGTTCAAAATTTGCCCCTAACCCAAATGCATCGGGTGATGATAGGATGTCCAAAAATAGGTTTGAAGTGCCGGGCGTATTGAAAGCACGGTTATATGTCAACCTAAAGTTATGGTCATCGTTAGGTTGAAATGAAAGTGCTGCCCTTGGGGAAAGGACGACATCATTGAGATGGTTATGTGTATCTGCTCTACCGGCTGCTATTAGTTTAAGTTGAGGAAGGATATTGGTTTCGGATTGCAGGTAGACACCTATTTCGTTGATGTTGTCGCTGTCTTCGTTAGCCCCATTGATTGTGCCATCAGTATCAGGACGCGTTAGTAATGCATCGAATCCGTAAGTAAAACGTTGTACATTACCTATGCCATAACTGTGCTGAATCTGACCGACATATTGATTAGAATAATCTATGGTAGGTAAACCACTACGTAGGACATAAGTATCCCCTGCATCGCTCATATTCACAAAGATTTGTGCGAAAAGGTCCTTATAGATGAAACGAGTTTGTCCGTAAGAATAAAGCCATCCTTTTGCTTGAGCTGCTCCGATTCCAGTCAACTCAATGCCTGAAGCTTGTGTGCCACCGATGGAGAGGATCGCGGTCGTATCATCGTTAGGACTATAATCTACACGAAATTCTCCACGGGCATAGGCAGTATCATAAATCGGATCAACTTTGACATTTTCAACATCCTCTTTTGCTCGACTTTCTTCCCAATCATCGCCTCGAGTATAATTAGCAGTCAATTTATAGCCTATCATGTCATTGATAACACCCGCATGCCGGAGTGACCCTGTGAGGATTCGACGTTCACCACCGCCAATGCTTACGGTTGTTCCTTGCGATGTGAAGGGAGATCGGGTAAGAATATGCATTACACCGTTGGCACTGTTTGGACCGTATAACGCTGCCCCAGGGCCTGAAACGACTTCAATCTGTTCTATGTCCTCGTTAATCGTAGGTATCATTGTGTATGCATTGACACGTAGTGATGGTACACTTGCAATACGATTGTCTACAAGGGATAGTAGGTTTCCAGAAAAAACGTTGTTGAAACCGCGGACAACAACATACGAGGTTCCAATTCCTGAAGTGATAATATCCACAGCACGCAGTGATTTCATGTGTTCTGTAACACTCATTGCAACGCGGTCTTGTATCTGTGAATCATCTAAAAGAGCTACCGATGCCGGGGCTTCAAGCACTTTCTCTTTACGGCGTGATGCTGACACGGATACCTTATCCAGTTCAATGACATCTGACGAAAGTGTAATATCCAGAGATTTTGTTTCATCTTCAGCAATCTCAACGTCAGTTGATACATTGTCGGTATAACCGTTCGCAATAGCAGTAATTACGTATGTTCCTGCTGCCAAATCTGACAACTCAATTGTACCACTATCATCAGTCATGCCTTTTGTTGAATCACCTGTTTGTGGTTTGACGGTAACAGATACATCCTTTAATTGATTACCAGTTTGTGCATCAGTCACTGTGATATGCAACGTAGCGGCTTGTGATGTAGTTGAAGCACATAGAATAACGCAGTAGACAAAAACCATTAAACTAACTAATCTTAATCGACTCATTCGATTCTCTCCTTCGTTGAGTAACATTGGTGGTTGCTATTTGATTAACAATAAGACCAAATTAACATAATCTGTAGCGCGAGGTCTCCGTGCCTCGCAATGCTAACTTTATCAGAAAGGGACTAATCAAGTTAATTTGGTATAAGACCCTAACCAAAATTGAGTTAACAAAGTAACATAAAATATCTATAGGAATTCAGATTTCCTACAATTCAATTGTGATGCAATATTATTGCAAACCTGTATAGAAAAAGCAAATTTATTTCAAAGAACATAAACAAATGTGAACAATTCAAAAGCCTTCTCAATACAACAATCATAGAAATTGTACAATATCTGTATGCGTTGGCAATGCAGGTATAACACCTACTTTCTGAGTTGCAAGTGCACCTGCAGCATTTGCATACTGCATGATGGCATCAAGTTCTTCTTTTGTCAATAAGTATAATTCGGTTTGTTTCATCAGTTGTGATAGCATGGCGGCAACAAAAGCGTCACCTGCCCCAAGTGTATCCACGACTTCAACGGCATATCCATCTACATATCCATCTACTTTACCATTTGTGTAATAGCACCCGCTTTCCCCTAAAGTGACAACAAGCAACTTCACACCAAGTCTTAGTATACGTTCAATACCAGCTGCTAATTCAGTATCACCTGTTATAAATTCCCATTCTTCCTCTGAGATTTTTACAACATCGGCGTAAGGCATAACTTCCCATATCCAATGTTTAGCATCTTCAGCATTGTCCCAGAGCATCAATCGCAAATTTGGGTCATAGGAGAGAAATGAACCGGTATCCTTTGCTGTCTGAATTGCTTTCAATGTTGCCTCGCGCGTCGGAGAGTGGCTAAGACTGACAGATCCATAATGAAACAAGTCTGCTGACTTGATGTAATCTGCATCTATCTCATCTGGTGAGAGTTGTATGTCTGCACCTGGATGACGATAGAAAGTAATATCTTTCATGCCATCTGATCGAGTAGCAACGAATGCTAATGTTGTTCGTGAAGACTCTCCAGCAATGAGATATGTAGTATCAACATGGTTTTTCTGGAGAGTTTCAGATAGGAAATCACCAAATGAGTCCGCACCGACTTTACCGATGAAACCTGCATCTATTCCAAGTTTTGCCAGCCCGACTGCAACGTTTGCTGGTGCACCACCGGGTGCTTTGACAAATCCTGGTGCTTCAGCAAGTGTTACATCAGGTGTTGTGGATACGAAATCGATGAGAAGTTCACCGATACATAATGCTATTGGCATAAATTATACTTCCTTGAGGCATTTAAGCTTCAATGTAAACAAGTTGATGTGGTTTAATTTCTTGTAGTATGTGATGTAACTGAGGGGTGTGCATAAATAAATTTGATTCTAAGCTTATGTCGTAGGTCGGGTAGAACGCAGTGAAACCCGACACAATCGTATTGAGTCTTGCATGTCGGGTTTCGCAAGCTCTACCCGACCTACAAAATCTTGTCCTTTTTGCGTCCTTTTTGCACTAAAAATGGTGTCCATCCACATGAAGAAGTTTGTGATGTGTGTCACCATCTATGTTGATCCACCGATTATTTATGCACACCCCTCATGTAACTCTGGCATCAAAGGAACCAAATATTCTAACTTTGTCTGAGGGGCAACAAGGACAACAACCACAATGTCAAAGAGTTTTAGGTTCTGTTGTGCTTCAATGTTTTGGTCAGCAGTTAACCAAACATCAAACTCAATTTCTGCTAGTCTGAGTAATTCCCCATTTTTCATACCGGACCAACCCATTTCTTGAACTGTTAGAACGGTATACATACTTAATTCCTGCTTTAATTTCTTAGGTAAACATTCATCAACGAGAATTTTCATATACGTGTGTTAGAAGAAACTCCGTTGCAAGTTCTAAGACCTTGATTGCTTGCTCACGCTTGACAGATGGAAAATCATCCAAAAATTCATCAAGCGTTTCACCGCTCTCTAAATAGTCTATAAGGTTTTTAATAGGTACGCGTGTGTTTTTAAACACAGGTGTACCGCTCATTATCTGTGTGTCGCAAGTAATAAGACCATCGACTTTAGGAGTTATTGTTTCATCGAATTTCATGGAGATTCTCCTGTCCAAACTGATTAAATTGTTAAAGCCAACAAATGAGTTAATGTCAAAGTAATCATAGATTTCTATGAAAGTGAAAATCTAAAATGTCTTACCGGCTGCAACGTTTGCTGGTGCACCACCGGGTGCTTTGACAAATCCTGGTGTTTTAGCAAGTGTTACATCAGGTGTTGTGGATACGAAATCAATGAGAAGTTCACCGATACATAATGCTCTTGACATAAAGATTATTCCTCTAAAATGTAAACATAAGGATTGTGCGAATTGAGAGTCTGATTACCTGTCCGACATTCTATTTTTTCGTAACTTGCCTCTGGGTACATCCCACAAAAGTACTGTGCCATCTCCACTGCAACTAGCAATCGTGTGACCATCCGGACTGAAGGTGACTTGATTGACGATTGAACCATGTCCTATGAAATTCACTATTGGATCGCTGTCAGACACATCCCATACAGTCACTGTTCCGTCTTTATTAGCACTTGCGATTGTTCGGCCATCTGGACTGAAACTGACATTTTCAACCCACCCACCTGTTGCACCTTTGAGTGTTTTCGTGATTCCAAACATTCCAATAGGACATAGGAGTACCTCATTGTGACCACCGGTCACTATTGTCCTACCATTTGGTGCAAAACTCACACCAGATCCCAGATTGTGTCCGATGATTCTTGAACGTCTTCCAGTGACAGCATTCCATAATTTTAACTTGTTCGTATCAGTTACGATTTTTCGTCCATTTGGAGAAAAACTAAGACTGCCAACAAACTTGTCATTCTGTAGTGTTTTTAGGTGTTCACCAGTGTTAGCATCCCACAAGAACACCTTAGTGTCAAAACCACCACTTGCGATTATTCGACCATCTGGGGAAAAACGCACACTTAAAACTATGTTCTCATGTCCTTTGAGAGTTCTTCTAAGTCTTCCAGTTTCTACATCCCACAAACGCACCGTTTTATCCGAACTACCACTCGCAAGTATTTTGCTATCTGGAGAAAAATGGACGCTTTTGACTCTGGAGACATGTCGATCAAAGGTGGTGCTCAGACTTCCAGTAGTTGCATCCCATATCCGTGTCCTTCCATCGTCGCTGCCGGTTGCGATTTTTAGACCATCTGGAGATAAATCGACGGTTTCAATACAAGTCGTAAAACCTCTGATTGTCTTAAGGAGTTTGCCGGAGACAGGATCCCAAAAATTAATGTCTTTTTGGTTAGCACTTACTATTGTTACTCCATCTGGTGAAAAACAGGCTCCTGATCCTTCGTGAAACATATCGTCGTCAAGTATTCTCAGGAGTTTACCTGTGGTAACATCCCATAAGAGTACCGTGCCACCATCAGATTGACTTGCAAGAGTTGCACCATCTGGCGAAAAACGCACACTTCTGACCCAATCGGAATGTTCTGTTAATGTTTTTAGGTTTTTTCCGGTGGTCGTATCCCACAAACGTACTGTCTCGTCGTTGCTGCAACTTGCCAAGATTGTTCCATCTGGAGAAAAATCAACACTGTTAACATCATTACTGTGCCCTTTAAGTGTGTTTATAGTCGCTCCTATAAGGACATCCCATAAGAATATCCTGCCCCCTATTTTGGTTCCTTCTTCCTTAGTTGCGGTGGCGAGCATTTTACCATCCTGCGAAAACTTGATGTGAATAATACCCTTCGTGTGTCTCGTCGATCCTTTGAGATGTTCTCCAGTGGCAGTATTCCACAAATGCAGGTGTCCATCATGACCACCAGTAGCGAGTATTGTTCCGTCCGGGGAGAAACTCATAGCAGTAACCATTAGTGAATGTCCATCCAAGGTGTGTAAGAGTTCTCCAGTAGTAGTGTTCCATAAATGTATAGAACCATTATAATTACCTGCTGCGACTCTGGTGCCATCCTGCGAAATGCTTCCACTATAAACAAAATCGGTATGTTTCGTAAACAGTGACAGTTCTTGAAAAGTCTCGGCATCATATAGCCAGACACCGATAGAAGAAAAAATAGCGAGGCGAGTTCCATCTCCCGAATACTCAATTCCTTGTATTCCGCCTTTACCGAGGCGTGCTTTGGCTCCCCCAGGCAAACTGAACTGGGTTGCCGGTGAATAATTGGTTTCTAACGGTTTTGGAAGACGCGGGTTCTGTTGACATGCAGTAATACCTACAAGAATCAGGAATCCGAAAAATATAACGATTTTCTTTGTATGTGTGAACATAGGACTCCTTTTATGTCAATGGATAATATCAAAATGTAGTGCGTAACGTTTGAGCCTGACCTGTTTGTGCGGATTGGTATCCTGCATCGAATATCTCTATGACATGGCGGGCATGTTCAGCAGTCACGATGGATGGTTTGTCCTCGCGAATCCAGTCGACAAGTTGCATGATGTCTTCAAAAACATGCGCTTCCTGTATACTCCTATGCGGACCAACAACGTGTGGCAATTCCCTTTTTGGCGCATCAATTGGATTTCCGTTGATTGTGCTTCCCTCAATGGAACCAGCTGTGCCATTTATTGCCAGTCCACCTCTGATAGCGTGTCCTGCGGCTGCGCCATATATGAAACCGAAGAATGCTTCACCGAAATCAAGTAGGATGAAGGTGTTATCGTCCATGTCGCACGCTAGCATTTCACCGCGGAATTCACGTTCCTTTACTCGCACACCAGAGAAAGCAGTTACCCTTTTGACAGGACCGAGGATACCGGTCATCGTATGTAATCCGTAAACGGTCATGTCGTATAGAGGACCGCCACCCGGTTTTCGGAAATACCATGCAGGATTGATATTTGAAAGGACATCATCCCCTTGTCGTACAGATTCGCTTTCGTGGTATCTACCGAAGGAGGAACCTGTTGCTGCCCATGTTAACGTCCCGATTGCCCCATCTTCAATTAGTCTCTTGATCTCTTGATGAATAGGGCGTAGCATCTGACCTGGTGATGCAACTAATTGGACTCCTTTTTGTGCGGCAGATTCAATCAAATCATCTGCTTCATCCACAGTGGTTGTCATTGTTTTATTGAAATGTGCATGTAGACCGTGTTCTATGGCGAGTTTTCCTTGTTCATAATGAAGTCCAATAGGGGATGCAATTGAGACTGCGTCTACATGTCCATCTGCTAATAGTTCTTCAAAAGTTTGGTATGCATGCGGCACATTGAATTTTTCTGCAGCAGCTTGTGCTCTACCGGGAACAGGATCGCAGACAGCGGTGACCTGTAGTCTGTCTTGCACATCATCCTGTGTGAGATGCGGCAGGATTCCCCGAACGGATATACTACCGACACCAATTACACCGATACGTACAATGTTGTTAGTTGCCAAGATATTTCCTCCACGATGTTTCATGTTGCCACCCAACAGCGTTTTTGAGTTTATCGCAATTGAAAAACGATTGATGTCCTTCTAACGATTTGACTTTTGGGAGGAATTCAGGTTTAAATCGTTCAACGAGTTGAAGGGATGGCTCCAAAGCAACTGTATCATCTGCATTTAATAGGTAGACATCGTGGGGTGGGAGTGTATCTGCTTTTTCCATTATCATACGATGTGCACTTGCTACATCTTCACTTCCAACCCAACACCAGAGCCACGGTGTCCATCCGCTTGTTGGTTTGGCATTTTCTGCTATCTGTTTTCTACGTTCTTCTGGGGTGATTCCTGCAGGACGGGTCATGTAGGTTCGGATACCGTAGGCGCGTGTATAACTTGCAAGTAAATCTTCACCACAACGTTTGGAGAAGCTATAAGAATCCTCTGGATAGCAGGGGTGTTCTTCGTCAAGGGGTAGGTAGTCTATTGGCATGTGTGTTTTGCTTATACGGAAACCGTGTCCAAATGCACAGTTGCTACCAGACATGACGATAGTCTTCACATCTGCTTCAATTGCGGCTTGTAGTAGATAGTATGTTCCGAGCATGTTGGTTTTGAATGTTGCATCAAATTGAATACCTTGTTCTTCAGCACGTGGTCGTAAATCGGGGTGGTCAACAGGATTGGGTTGTGCACCGAGGTGTTGAATTGCATCTACACCTTCAACGGCCCGTTGACAGTCTTCAAAGTTGTTTAAGTCTCCTTGAATAAAAGGGATGTTTGCGAATTCATCGGGAGGTTGTCTGCGCGACATGAGGACAAGTGTGTGTTGTTCTGCTAATTCTCGGATTACATACGGACCGAGGCGACCACTTGCACCAGTGATTAGTACTTTCATGTAATGCCTTTCTTAACTAATAATCATTATTTAGATTTGAATGGTATTATAGCACGAGTGCATTTTTTGTCAAGTCTATGGAATCTATGCGGGTGTGTAAAGTTTTTGGCACAGATATACACACTTCTGCTTTCTTTAGTCCCCTATGAAGATTAGGAAATAAATTGGGTAATTTCCTTGAGATGTCCATCAACATACGCGTGAATTATGTTGAATTTGAAACCCTTCCAAAAAAAGAAAAAATGGTACGCGGAGCGTGCCTGCTCCTGTGCATGAAGGTATGAAAGTCCTACGAAAATTTTATATTTACTTGTTTTTCTTGTTTTTGTGAAATGTGCTTCCGATTCTGTTGTGGTATGGGTTCATGGCGGCATTTAATTCTGTCTAAATTTGAAAAAACAAGTAAATAGGGTATGTTTTTTCTATTATTGTTCATTTTCTGGACAGATCTTGACCTTGGTTGGTCGTAATCTGTTTTTGGTTTGTGGTAATACCGTTGAGTAGGTTTTGTGTGACGTTTTTGGGAGTGATTTCTTGTTTTAGGTTGGTGCCTGTGTTGCCTGTGAGTATGTTTATTGCGGCGATGGTTTGTAACTTTGCTTTATGGAGTCTCTCTATTTCCTTGCTTTCGAAGGCTGCTCTGAAGTGTGTCTCAAGCGTCTGATAGTGTTCAAATAGAGCATTGATTTGCTCCTTTATGCGTGTGAGGGGAATGTCGTTTATAGTGTCTAAGTATGCTCTCCTTTCTTGTTCCCAGTATGCACCGTATTTTTTCTCAGGCCATCGTGGGTCTGTGGGCTTTAGGTAAATCACTCGCATGAGTAGGAAGTTTTTTATGTTGTCGTATCCACAGACGTTTGAGAATTTGAATACGTGGAAGGGTGTCACATCTTTTAGTGTCTCATCGGGTAGGATGAAGTCAATGGTTCGTGATGTTGTGAGTCCTCGTACGTGATGGAGGATAACGAGTTTTCTGAAGTTGTCTGTGAGGCATTTTGCAAGACTTCCTGTACTGTGGAGTATGTCATGGGTTTGTTTTGCGAGTTCTGTTTTGTCGGCAGTGTCTTTGTGTTCAATACATTGGAGTGCGGTATCCCAAAGGTCATGGGCATAGTCAAATGCGGTTCCTTTGGTTTCCCAATTGCAGTGTCGTGCGTGGACTTTGCTGATGTGTTCCTTGATTTGTCCTTGTGTCATTCTGATGTTCCTTCCTTTTTTAGTGTTGTGTGCAATTTGTTTGAATTCAATCGTAGTTTGAGTTCTATAATTTACCCCAAATGTATCCTTCGGTTGGTTGATGTCCGAAACCCAAAAATCTTGCTCAATAGATTTCATCATGTTGGAATTCGTTACTTAACCCAACCTATTGAATTAAGAATCAAACTATTGATAATTATAACTTATTTGAGTGTTGGGTATGGGTCTTTTTGGGTGTTGAGGACAATGGATTACATGGTGAATCTATTGGGATTCTATTGTCTTGCTTCTGCATCTCGAAAATTAAGAATAAGTGGCATTTGTCGGGTATGAATGCGCTTAGACGAATACGCGTTTGGTATTCGCTATGATTCCCCGGGTCTCTGTGCCCCGTCATTCCTTGTCCTGTAAGGCGACGGGCGGGCACAGAGACCCGCCCCTACAATTCATGGTGAGAAGTTAGTGCCAAGAACTTTACACACCCAATCTATGCACAGGACTATTTAGTTTTAAGTACTTTCCAAATAGAGAGTTACTGAAAGTTAGTGTCCAGGACGGTAGGTGCGGTTTCCCAACAGCACTGGAACTTACAAGGCACTGACTATGAAAGGTATTCGCACAAAATTCGGTGCGGTTAGGAAACCGCGCCTACCGGTTTGGAGCATTTAGCATTTGTGAAAAGAACACAAGAAAGACCGAAAACTATAGTGGAATTTACAATTAATAGGACACGCCTCAGAGGGCGAGGAAACCTCGCCCCTACGGGACTTGTGGTACTTGCAAGTGCATTGAAATGTCTTCTTAATTCTAAACTTTACTATAAATAACCCTGACTGAACGTTCAATAGACCAGTGCCTATCTGTGCTTTGGACTACTGTTGTCCCCGGCATGTCCATGTTTGATAACATCTGATTGACTTCGGCAATTGTGAATGCAGCGAGGAAGGAGTCATAATAGAGTTTTTGCTGGTAGGGGGTGTCATCAGCGGCATAACGATCAACGAATGATTGTGCATCTGCAAGTGATTCTGGACGGATGAGATCTCGAATTAGCACGACACCGTCTGGTTTAACAACTCTACCCATTTCTTGTAGTGCTTTCTCAGCATCATGTATGTGATGTACGATACTATTGGAGATAAGTCCGTCAAATCCGCTGTCTGGGTAGGGCAAGACTTTTGCATCAATAAGTTCAAGTGTAATACGATCTGTTAGATTGGCATCTTCAACGTGTCGTTTTGCGATTTTTAACATCTCTTTTGACAGATCAATTGCGGTGATTTGTATTTTGGGACATTTTTGTGCAAGTAGGATTGGGATCTGTGCTGGACCTGTGCCGACATCAAGGTAGTGGCCTGCATCTGCCCCGAGTTCTATAACCCGATTGACGAATGCTTCGTCTACCTCACCGTGCTCCATTGCATCGTATTCTTCAGCGGCTTCCACAGTGTCCAGGACTTCTTGTTCGACTATTCTTTTCATGTTCTATCTTTCTAATGAGTTCTGCTACAGTGACAGCGTTTTGCTGAATCTGGTCAGGTTGAAATCGGGTATACATCCCGACTGCCATTGCATCATTCGGTTTGATATTCTCAAGAGCGAATTTGAATGCATTGTTTGGTTCGTTTCTACCTGCTGCTAGGACCTTTATGGCGATTATTGGGGTTGGGACAGCTTGTATTGCTGAGACTGCAATATCACGGTCCACAGATAGATACATTTCTCTGTGTTTTGTATGATTATATAATGCACATACATAAAAGTCAACATCAAATCCTTCAGAATAGCAGGACTTCAATATATGTGGGTCGTGTGTTCCGATTCCAACTGCACAACCGAGTTCACGAATGGACTTTAGGTTGTCCTGAATTGTATAGAGTTTTCCTTCAGCAAACAACATATCGGTTGTGCCACCGTGATGATAGATAGCGATGGGATTATATCGCGCAATAATTTGAAGATAGTCGTTAAGGCTGTTATATTCAGTTGATTTTGGCGTTTGGGCAATCCATTGAATTTTTCCGCCAGTATTCCAATATTCGTTGAGAGTACGCATGATATGCTTATCAGCACGGGCAAGCACGGTGTTGATACCGTGCTGTTCTGCTTGTGTAAGGTCTGAAATTATTTGGTTTGTGGTATAGTAATCCTCCATTGCTTTTGAAGCAGCAGCGGAATGGTGAGATATACCACTATATGGATTACCACCGATAATCAGGCGTGTGATTTGATGTGATGCGATTTGAATGGTTGGCAGTTTCACTGGTGGTTTTCCTCATCAATTTCAGTGTGCTTGCATGAAGATTATTTTATTAATTCGGTAATCTGGAGGAAGATCCGGGTTTGGGAAGATCAGAATTACCGAAAATCTCTTATTAATCTCCATTAAAGCGCGCCTATCGTTTTCTTGTCGTTTTCTTGTAAGGCCTAACAGTTTTTATTCTGGTGTTGCTATGAGATATACATAATTCTCACCTACAACAAGCCTCTTGGGGTGATTTCCCTGTAATGATGTCCGTGATAGAAACTCGGGTCTGTATGAAAAGAATTCATCCTCTACTGGTAGTAACCATAATATTGAAAGATAACCTTTTGTATTTAGGACATAAAGCAGATTACCTGACATTTGAAAATCAGTGATAGAACCCATAAATTGCTTATCTTTATAATTTATCGTTCCGTTGGAGGATACAGGTATAAATTGCTGTAGATTCGTTGATTCTTCTCTTTCATTAGGACCATCTGATTTTCTGTTTGTTGTAGTCAGTTTTGTTTGTGATGAGAGATAGTCAAGATAATCTCTGTGAATATTGACAAGAATGTCCCTAGTCAGTGTGTGGTGTGGTCGGTCACCTCTTTGATAATAACCTGCATTGTATACCGTAATTCGATCTGTTGAAGTATTCAGTTTTGCCACTCCGACAAATGCAGATGAAGAGCGAACAGAGACATCTTTGCTGTTTTTGATTTGCAAAAAATAACGATCTGTCAGTAAACCTTGTGTCAACTCATGAGGATAACCTGATGTGCCTCTCAATGGATACTTGACCTGTTCCACCATCTGACTGGCGTTTTTCGGATATAAAAACTTCCAACGATCAGACATTCTTGCGGTTCTAATGAGTTTAGGTTGTTCATCTCCCCTTGTAAAGACATACAGCGTATTGTTCTCACCCAGGACATAGAGAAATGTGTCCCAAACATCAAAATCATTGAATGGATTTCGATTAGTTAGATGTTTGGTAACATGAAGAATAGGTTGTGATGGTTCTGATATATCAATGAAATGAAGTTCGTTTTTTGATCCAACGACAAGAAGACTTTTAAAAACTACAACCTTGCCGATTTGATTTTCAAATTCTAAAGATTTCAGGTAGACAGGTTGTTGTGGCGTTGATACATCTATTGTATGTAAGTGCTTTTCGGTTGTAACATAAGCGTGATTTCCATCAATGACCACATTGTTGTCTGGATTGATGGGATATGGAATTCGAATAGAAGTAATGAGTGTTGGATTTTCAATATCTGTTGTATCTACCACTGTGAAAATAGTTTCTTGCGGTTTTTCTTCTATAACTGTTTTGGGAGTCTGCTGAAGGACACTCAAGCTGCACCCAATATTTAGGATTGTAGTTAACGTTATGAACATATAGGTAAGAATTGAAATTGCATTGGTTTTTCGCACTGTTTGAATCTCCTCATCATATTCTGTATTGTCTATTGTATGAGCAATATTTGTGCCAGTTTTATATAGTCTGAAATCGTGGATTTATTGACATTTCAATAACCTAATTGTACATATAGGGGCAGACGAAAATAAAAAATGTACATTTTTGTGCAAAATTAGATATTAGCATATCATGTATATCGTGCTTTTCCAGTTCAAAAATACTGAGTGTATGCAAAAATATATGGTGTTACAATTTGTGAATGTACGAAAGTGAAATCGGGTTGGTTGTTTTTTTGGTTGTTTTTTTAGTTTTTCTGATTGATGCTTTCCTGTTAGTGGTGGTATGTGTTTGTTTGGGTTTTCTGTGTTGATCGGTTTTTTGAAAAAAACAACCAATGTCGTTTTTTCTCCATTTGCTTTTCTGTTTGTATGTCATTTTGTGTTCCTCAGTTTGCTTGTGATTTGGTGTGCGATATTTATGTATTATTATACTTGATGTTGGTTTAGAGTATCGGGATATTTGGAGTTTTGACCAATGGATTTCATGTATGTTTCATGTGGTTTTCAATTGGTTGTGGATTTTGTCTCAGTATCACTGTTCACAGTCTATATTTTTGTTGACGATTAACATGATTACTATTACAATAAAGCATCATCTATTATGGAGAGAGAAGAATCAATGCATGACAACATGCAAGACATATTAACGCTATTACAAGATTTCAAAGGAATTGAATCACTCAAAAAACTTTTTTGGGAAGAGCTTAACTACAACCGTGATAACACTCCCATTGAAAATCTGCCCGATAGTGCTGCTAATCTCGTAGCGGAGACTCCACTCCTTTTTGCCACCGCAGGTCAAAATAAAGATTTTCACATCATCTATGTAAGACTCAATAATGAAAAGCTCCTTAAAACTGAAGAACGCCAAATTATTACACATTTGCAAACTCGTTTCCCAGACGCACTCTATGTATTTAGCAATTCTGTGCAAGAACAATGGCATTTCATCAACGTTAAAATTACTCGTGAGCAGCAGGATGAAACCGAACAGGAAGATAATAGAAAATTAAAGCAGCGCAACCTTTTTAGACGTATTACGATCGCGCCCGATGAGAGACTCCGCACTGCTGCTGAACGTGTCGCAATGCTGGATATAGAGAAAATAGACGCTCCCGAACAAGGTCGCCTTTTTGAAAGACAAGAGTTCGTTACCGCTCTTGAAATTAGTAAACAACATGCAGAGGCGTTCAACGTGGAAGCCGTTACAGCGGCATTCTTTGAGGACTTTAAACGTGTTTTCAAGCAACTTCAAAGTCAACTGATCAAACTGGGTGACGAAAAATGGGCGCACGACTACGCATTACAATTTCTAAGTCGTTGTCTATTCCTCTATTTCATTCAACGCAAGCGGTGGCTTGGAAACGATACAGAATTCCTCTATACTTTTTGGCAAGCATATCAAGATTCACAACAACCTGTAAATACTTTCGTTGACAAATGGTTGAACGTACTCTTTTTTCAGGCTTTTAATAACCGCTTTCACGGGGGAGTTACCTACTTCCCTGACGAGATAAAGAAAATCCTGCAACTTGCTCCTTACCTCAACGGTGGCTTATTCCGAGAAAATATACTTGATACAGAATACGTTGCCAAAATTCCAGACGAAATGTGGCAGAATATTTTCGTCTTCTTTGAGAAATATAACTTTACCATTGCAGAAGATACTCCACTGGATCAAGAAGTCGCAGTTGACCCAGAAATGATTGGTAAAGTATATGAAAGTCTCGTCTCTGTTGAAGACGAAGAGAGAGGCGATGCAGGTATATTCTATACACCGCGTGTTGAAATTGACCTAATGTGCAGACTCGCACTCGTTGATAACCTTGCAAACCATATCGGTACTGAAGAAGAAAAACACCTTTTTTACGCGGCACTCTTTGCTTTTGAACCAGATGAAAAACAAGAGGCAGATGCAAAACTCGCGGATCTTTGGGAAGAAATTTATAGTCACCTTTCTGAGATTACAGTGGTTGATCCGGCATGCGGTAGCGGATCCTTCCTTGTCGGTATGCTCCATGTTCTTGATGACGTGCGCGAACGGGCGGAACACTACCTCGGTATCAATGTGGAATCACGTTTTGAACTCAGAAAAGAAATCATTGGTAAAAACTTATATGGTGTTGATGTGAAGCAATGGGCATGCAGAGTGGCCGAACTCCGCCTCTGGCTTGCACTGATAATTGATGCAGAATTCACTGATGCCGAACTGAAGGTCCGAAACGAACCTTTGCTTCCCGATTTCTCTTTCAATATCCGACACGGTGATAGTATTGTGCAAGATATCGGAGGTATGAACCTTGCACAAACACGTGCAATCGGCAGTGGTGTAACCAAGGACCTAAAAAGAAAAATCACGGAACTTCAAAACGAAAAACTTAAGTTTTATAACAACGACGAAGATAGGAAGTATTCAAAAAAAGAAGAGGTGCACACCGCAGAAAACAATCTTTTCCGTGAACTCATTGCGGATTATGAGACGCAGATTTCCAAAGATATCCAGAAAACAAAATTTATACTTGAAAATCCTGCCGAACAACTCCCACTGTTAGATGTAGACCCACCCGAACCACAGCAATTGACTTTTGAGATGGTTAGGTTACAAGAGGAACTCAAACAGCACCAAGAGAACCTTGCCCAAGTTCAAAGAGCTCGCGATGCTCTTTCGTCAAACACAACGCAGCCCTTCGTTTGGGACATTGCCTTCGTTGAAATCTTTAATCAACGCGGAGGGTTTGATATTGTGATTGAAAATCCACCGTACATACGTCAAGAAGATATCAGAGATCTTACGTTGCCAAAGGACATAGGAAAAAAACCTGAAAACAAGAAACTTTACAAGGCAAAATTAGCAAGATCTGTATATCAAGTTCACCCCGAATTCTTCGGTTATCAACGGAAAAAAGACATTAAACCTGCTGAACCTGAAAAAGCAGTCAGGCATAAACTAAGTGAGGGGTGTGCATAATTGAATTTAGTCAGGATATAGGTTAAACTCTTATTAAAAGAATAATCTAAAAGGAGTATTAACCATGAGTTATCCTGACCAAAGATATTATATCACATTTTTCTCTAAACGCTACAAAGATTTTGAAAAGTCTATCAACGCCAATCAATCCAAACCGAAAGGAAGACCTAAAGTGCATCCTGATAGTTCACTGATTATCTTTTTTGCGATTATGCTGATGAGAGGCATAAATCGGTTTAAAGCACAGCACGCTTTTCTTTGTGAACATCCAGCCTGGGTAAAAAAACTCAAGTTCAAAAGCATTCCGGATCGGACAACTTTATCCCGTCGCTATAAACAACTTGCACCCAGGATTGAGCAGTTCGTTGACTATCTCGGTGACTTAGGTGCCGCATTAGACACCGATACGCCTCGAGATGTTGTCTTTGTTGACAAAAGCCTCTATAAAGCAGAAGGCAGTGTGTGGCATCAAAAAGACCGAAAAGAAAATCACATTCCCGAAGGTTTGCGCAACCTTGATACCGATGCAAGTTGGTCAACAAGCAAGTATCGTGGATGGGTTTATGGGTATGGACTGCATCTGACAACAACAGCGAAAGGTTTTCCGATGTTCGCAAATGTTTGGACCGCTTCTGTAAGCGAAAAAACAGGACTTGATCAAAGGACTGACGCACTGCTATCGAGAAATATCCAATATGTCGTTGCGGATGCTGGCTATACCGACTTTACTCGCACTCAGACACTTGCAAAAGATGGACTTTTCCTTTTGACACCAATAACAGGTGCTAAAGCTACTGAAAAGGTAGCTTATCTAAAAGCGATTGAAACATCACCGCAGCTTGAAACTTATCAAAAACAACGCAAAACTGCGATTGAACCGGTTTTCAATCTGTTGACCGATCTGACAGGAACAAAGAACAATCAGAAACAACTGCCAATATCTCGTCTTGAAAATGTGAGAACCTTTCTGATGTTGGCAATCGTCTTGCTACAAATAGCAATGTTGGTCAACTCAATATGGAACAGACCTCACAGAGAGGTATCAAGAATGAAAACATTATTTCAATAAACGGAGTGAAAAGGACTATTTTGTTATCAATATTTATGCACACCCCTCAACTAAGTGCCAAAAGTGATCTCTACGTCTATTTCTATTTTCACGGTCTTTCTCTACTCAATCCTAAAGGGACTTTTTGTAGTATCACGTCTAATTCATGGTTGGATGTTGGCTATGGAGCAAAACTACAGGAATTTCTTCTTACACAGTGTCACCTAAAGTTAGTTTTGGATAACTCAGCCAAGCGTTCCTTTTCCTCTGCAGATGTCAATACTGTTATATGCCTTATCTCTGTTCCTGAAGGGGGTTCGCGATATATAGTCCGCTTTGTCAACTTTACTGTTCCTTTTGAGGTTATTCTGGATGCGGTTATTTTCTACGAGATTGAAACCACAAAGAGACGCGTTAGTACGCAGGAACATAGGGTTAATCCGTTTTTACAGAAACAACTTTTAGCCAGTGGAAAAGACGAAAAGACGAAGTACATCGGTGACAAATGGTGTGGAAAATATCTTCGCGCTCCTGATATTTACTGGTACCTTTTAGAAAAAGTAATGGACAAACTTGTATATGTTAGAGATGTTGCGAATGTCCGTATGGGATTAAAAACTGGGGCAAATAACTTCTTCATTCTTGACAAGGAAACAATTTCAGCGTGGAACATTGAAACCAAGTTTTTGTGTCCAATTCTTTCTAGCCCAAAAAATACACAAAGTCTTCAAATCTTTCCGCGCCAACTTCCACACCAGCTCTTTATGTGTTCCTTACGAGAACATGCTCTCAGAGGCACCACGTCTTTGGCATATATTAAATGGGGCGAGACACACAACTATCACAAACGGCCTAGTTGCAAAACTAGACAGCAATGGTATAATGTAGGTGAACGCCCCATTCCACACCTTAATTTTCAATGCGTAATTGGTTCAACTGCCAGAACATTCTATAACCATGAAGAGTGTTATGCTCTAGACAAGTTTGCAGAAGTACACACGCTTTCAGAATTTAAGCTCCCACTCTGTCTCTCTCTCAATTCCACCTTTTTTCAGTTAATAGTGAATGTGAACGGACGTTCCAACTTAGGTGGTGGAGCATTAGTAATCAAGATTTACGAATTAGAAGACTTGCTATGTGTTAATCCGAAATTAATACCAAGTGATGAAATTGATCTTACTTTACTTAAATCAGAAAATTGGGACGTTTTAGATCCCTCACTAGAGAGACGTTATATTGATGACATAATTTTTGATATTTTAGAATTAACACAAGGTGAACGCGATGGAGTCTACGAGGCAGTAACCAAACTTGTAACAACACGTCTGAAGAAAGCAAAGACGTGATACAGCATAGACGTTAAAATGCACAATTCATTGACAACCCAATAAATATGATGTACTATAGTTAAAGGAGATTCGCAATGAAACCGATACTTTTTTTCATAATGATATTTGGTGCAACCGTTTTGCCAGCATTGGCAGATTTGACATCTAACGATCTTAATGAGATCCGCTTGATTGTTAAGGAGGAAGTTAAAGCTGAAATTACGACACTCAGGAAGGAACTCAAAGCGGATATTACATCTTTAGATACCCGTATCCAGAAAGTGGAACAAGGAGTTGTCTGGATGCGCGGCAATCTTGATAAAGTACATCAACAAACGGCATGGATAGTTGCCCTAATTATTGTGGTAATAGGTGTCCCTCAGATTATTGTTATATGGCGTAGTAGAAAGGATCGCTTGATTGCGAAACAGATAGAAACACTCACACGTGAAATAGAAACACTGAAACAACAACGTATCGTA
This sequence comes from Candidatus Poribacteria bacterium, assembly GCA_958295945.1. Taxonomy (GTDB): domain Bacteria; phylum Poribacteria; class WGA-4E; order WGA-4E; family WGA-3G; genus MSPOR6. The sequence goes on along the minus strand of OY282386.1, from coordinate 4,763,203 downwards.
AATCCATAATGTTACAGCCCCAACCAAATATATCTATTACAGCCTATTCCATAAAATGACACATGACATTATAGACAACAGAAACGAAAAACTGAGTGCTCTGCTAAATACCTAAAACAGTTTGACATTCTTCTAAAAATAAAGATATAATATTGACATGGCAAAATATGATGAAATCGTGAAGCACCTCATGGAACGGTTCGCTGATGAGTTTGCACAGTTGGCATTCAACACGACCGATGTTGAAGTCGTGGCAAAACTTGATACAGAACAGCAGACGATTAAGGTGCATCGTAATGATATGACATTTGAGGTTCGCCGAGATAATGAGGAAGCGATTCTTCATATAGAGGTCCAAACCGAAGATAGCAGAGATAAACCGATGCCGTTGCGTGTGCTGGCTTATGCAAGCGTACTCATGCTAAGTTATGAAATGCCCGTGTATTCATTAGTGCTGTATTTAGGGGCAAATGCTGGTCGGACTGACCCAGGTGGTTATAGTTATGGTGATGGGACATTTGGTTTGCAGCACAAGTATCAGGTAATCAGGTTAGTCGATTTAGAGGGTGAACCGTTTTTAGATGCAGCATCGGTTGGGTTGTTACCTTTCACGCCATTGATGAAGCCGCCTGAGGGTATAGAGACAGAGGCGTGGATACGAAAATGTGTTGAGGCAACGGAGGCCGCACCTGTTGATAGTCAAACGCGTGGAACATTGTTGTTTGCACTCTCAACATTTGGCAGCTTAGTCCATGACCCTCTTTTTTTTGAAAAACTAATATCGGAGGAAATGATGCAAGAATCTCCTTTTTACGAAATCATAAAACAGCGAGGCATTGAACAAGGTATTGAACAAGGTATTGAACAAGGTATTGAACAAGGTTCGCGCGAAATGTCTATCAGGATTATTCTTTCTGTGCTTACGAAACGTTTCCCGCAGCAGAATATGCAGCGAGTGTCGGAGGCACTTGGATCGGTTCTGAGCCTTGATCGGCTGATACAACTACATCTCACAGCAATTGACACACCGAGTGTTGAGTCGTTCTTGTCGGTTTTGAACGAATAGAACATATTATGACACACGACATAATTGATAACAGAAACGAAAAACTGATTGAACACGTCAATCTTATCTTGGATTCAACCGACCGCGCTCGTTTTGCTGTCGGTTACTTTTTTCTTACCGGTTTTACAAGTATTGCAAGTGAATTACAAAACTTGTCCGAACTACGTCTTTTGATTGGTAATACAAGCACACGGGAAACGATTGAGCAACTTGCAGAGGCATATCAGGAATTATCTGCAATAGAAAATGTTACTGATGAGCTTGCTTATATAAGCCGCGCGACGCGCAGAAAAAGGGCAGGTGAAACAGCAGAAAACCTGCGGAACAGTATTGATTCAATGACACAAACGGATGAATCGGAGCAGTTAATCAGAACATTAGTAGACATGATTACCAACAAGAAACTGAAAGTTAGGGTTTATACGAAAGATAGACTTCATGCAAAGGCGTACATATTTGAATACAAGCAAGGGGAACACTATGAAACTGGTACCTCTATTGTAGGATCATCAAATTTAACCTTAGCAGGTTTGACCAGTAACACTGAATTAAATGTTGTCGTATCTGGTAATGCGAATCAGGAACAATTGAGGAATTGGTTTGATGATTTGTGGGATGAAGCAGAAGATTTTGACAAATCACTGATGGAGGAGATGCAAACTTCTTGGGCACTTGCAACCGTACCTCCTTATGACATCTACATGAAAACACTATATGAGCTTGTTAAGGATAGACTTGAAAAGGAAGAAGACAGTATTACACCCATAGAGAGTTTGATGGATCAACTGGCGGATTTTCAACAGGTTGCTGTGTGGCAAGCAATCAAAATCATCAATAAGTATGGTGGTGCATTTATCTCTGATGTTGTAGGGTTAGGAAAAAGTTTTATTGGCTCAGCAGTTGTGAAGCATTATGCACAAGTAGAAAATGTACGTCCATTGATATTTTGTCCACCATCACTCATCCCTATGTGGGAACGATATAACGAAGTCCATGACCTAAATGCCCGAGTAGTGTCAAGTGGTCAACTCAGTGGCGATGAGAATAGAGTACGAAAGTTGCTTTTTGAACTCTATGAGGGACGAAATTTTATACTTGTTGACGAAAGCCATAATTTTCGTAATCCTGGCACCCAAAGGTATCATATTCTTCAAGATTATCTGATCACAGGAGATAGAAAAGTATGTTTTCTTACCGCAACACCGCGGAACAAAAGTGCTTGGGACATTTTTCACCAAATAAAACTTTTCCATCCAGATGATGATACTGTATTACCGATTGAACCCGCAAATTTACGAGAATATTTTCGTTCTATAGAGAAAGGGGCACTTGACCTTCGCGATCTGTTACAGCATGTTCTCATTCGACGAACTCGTAATCATATTTTACGTTGGTATGGATTTGATGCGGAAACAGATCAGCCAGTTGATCCATCTCATTTTGAGGATTATCTGAATCAGAAACGTCGTGCTTATGTTAAGATTGGTAAGACTAAACAGTTTTTTCCACACCGTATACTCAATACAGTGGATTATAGTATTGAGGACACATACCAAGGACTGTATCAAAAAATACGTGAACATATTGGATCAAGAGAAAGGAATGTTACCGCGCAGTTGACGTATGCACGCTACGGTCTGTGGAATTATGTAAAAGATGAGAAGCAAGAAGTTGAACCCTACAGAGACTTGCAGAGTGCAGGTAGAAACCTACGTGGTTTAATACGTGTCCTTCTCTTTAAACGGTTTGAATCCAGTGTTTTCGCATTTAAACGAACAATTTCCCGTCTATTGACAGTACACCATATATTTCTTGAGGCACTTGATAACGGAATTGTTGCTGCTGGTGAGGCAGCTCAACATATCCTATATGATGCAAGCAATACTGATGCCTCTGAAGTTGATTTTGAGGAACTGGATCTGCTTGACCAGCTTGGAGAATTAACTGCAAACTATGATATCAATGATTTCAATATTGCGGATCTTCGTAGAGACATTGCCCATGACATCAAAGTCTATAAGGAGATATTAGAACCTATAGATCAGATTACCGAGAGTGAAGATGCAAAGTTACAAAAACTAATTAAATTGCTCAATTCCTCTCCCTTAAATGAAGGCAAACGACTGATTTTTACGAGTTATATTGATACAGCAGTATATCTTTACAAGAATTTAGAGACAGATGACACAGATGTTATTTATAGCAGCAATAAAGATAAACAGAAAATGGTTGCACGATTTGCCCCGAAAGCAAATCCAGATTTTTTAAGAAATGCTAACGACAGTGAGTTAAACACGTTGATTGCTACTGATGTTCTTGCGGAAGGACTCAACCTACAAGATTGTGGTATGTTGATTAACTATGACCTGCACTGGAACCCTGTTAGACTCATCCAACGTTTCGGACGCATTGATCGAATAGGTAGTGAATTTGATGAAATATACGGCTTTAATTTCCTACCTGAAACTGGAATTGAACGGAATCTCGGTTTACGTGAAAAACTTAGTAACCGAATTCAGGAAATACATGATACAATCGGTGAAGATTCACAGATTCTTGAAAGTACTGAACAACTTAATGAAGATGCAATGTATGCAATTTACGATCAAAACAATGCACAACTCAACTTATTTGAAGAAAAAGAAGAAACAGGGATGAGTCTTATTGAAGCTGAGGAAATACTACGGAGAATTATGCGAGAAGACACAGCTGAATTTGAACGTATTGTCAATTTGAGAGACGGTATACGAACAGGTATTCCTGCGGATGAGAAAGGTACATATATTTTCTGTCGTTTGGGAACATATCAACAACCATGTCTTTTTAATGAAAATGGAGAGTTGGTTACAAAAGATCCTGCTGAAGTACTCACAAAATTAAGATGTGATCCAGATTTAGAAGGACAACCAGTACCACCGGGTCATAATGCCCGCGTGGCAAAATTCCAAAAGGAATTCGCGTCTGAACTACAGAGTCGAACTGCTATTTCTGGACAAACGTTAACTAATGCTCAAAAATACATAAGGAAAGAATTGAGATTAATAAGCAATTCATTAGAAGATACAACAAATATAAGCAAACTAGATCAGGCATTTTGTTTACCAATTACAGAAACAATTAAGCGTGAAATCAATCGATTACATCGCGAAAAAGTCACGGGAGATGCATTACTTACCGAACTGGCAATCATCTATCAACGGTATGAAATGGCAGATTTGGAAAAACATCAAAATCAAACCGCAGAGATTAAAGAGGTAAACGCCAAAGTTATTTGTAGTGCATCATTTGTATGACATCAAAATATAACCTAAGAATTCCAAATTTGTGTATAATTTAGATAAAGGACAGAAACACGTATGAATATCCTCGTTCTACACGGACCAAATTTGCATCTTTTGGGTAGACGGCAACCAGAGATATACGGGGTCCAAACATTACAGGACATCAACAAAATCCTGGATCAGTTTGTTGCAGCATCTCCACATGATGTTGTGTTGAAAATAGTGCAATCTAACCATGAAGGTGAGATCGTATCTGTTATCGGAGACCATATAGATTGGGCAGATGGCATTCTTATAAACCCCGCTGCTTATACGCATACAAGTATTGCTATCCGTGACGCTCTTTCAACTGTCGGCGTGCCAGTAATAGAAATTCATCTATCCAATATATATGCCCGTGAAGAATTTCGGCATCATTCGTATATATCAGGGGTTGCGGAAGGTGTTGTTGGGGGTTTTGGTGCGTATAGTTACATCCTTGCCCTTCAAGCGATGATACATATTCTTGGACCGACTATGGACGATAATTGAAAAGGAATTGCATTTGAAAGAAAAACCTTTTATACCTTTTAGCCGACCGTGGATAGATGAAACCGAAATAGAAGCCGTTAGCCAAGTTCTTGAATCTAAATGGATTAGTACAGGGGCAAGGGTGCGTGAGTTTGAACGTGCTTTTGCGGAATATCTCGGAGTCAAGCATGCCATTGCTGTGAGTTCATGCACTGCAGCGTTACATCTCAGTCTTGTAGTTACGGGAATCGGTGTAGGTGACGAAGTTATCACAACGCCTTATACCTTCACTGCTACTGCTGAGGCGATTCGCTATGTTGGTGCGAAACCTGTTTTTGTGGACATCAATGCAGAAACTTTGAATATTGACATTGAGAAGATTGAGTCAGCGATAACGTCTCGGACAGAAGCGATCATTCCTGTTCATATTGCTGGATTTCCTTGTGATATGGGTGCTTTGCAAAGGATATGTCAAAAGCATAATTTGGTCCTGATTGACGATGCTGCCCATGCCATTCCGACGAGATATAATGGCAGTTTTGTAGGTAATATCGGAGATCTTTCCTCGTTTAGTTTTTATGCGAATAAGAATATGACTACTGGTGAAGGTGGGATGATTACAACAAATGATGATGCGCATGCTGAAACACTCAGAACGATGCGTTTACACGGTATTGACAAAGATGCTTGGTCACGTCAGTCAAAGCGAAGTATTTGGCGATACGACATTACCTCAGAAGGTTACAAGTACAATATGACCGATATACAGGCAGCGATGGGATTATGTCAATTGATGAAGCTCAACAAACAGCATGAACGTCGTCAGAAATATGCAGAAATCTATAACACAGAATTACAAAAATACTCTCAAATCAAGCCCCCTTATTATCCAGAAAATGCATATCAACATGCATGGCATCTGTATATAATACAATTACAAACTGGCAATCGCGATGATTTTGTTGAATCACTACGTGAAGAAAATATAGAATGTAGTGTCCATTATATCCCCTTGCATCTTTTTGATTTTTATCAGAAGCAGTATGGGTATAGTGTTGGTGATTTTCCGATTGCGGAGGAAGTATTTGAGCGTGTTGTTAGTCTCCCGCTTCATCCCGGTCTATCGGAGTCCGATGTGTCACTTGTGGTTGATACTATAGGGAAGGTTTTGGAATCATAGTAATAATCTCTCATAGGTTTATGTTTATTCTTTTGGCAAATCAATTTTGAGACGGTATGCGGAGCGTGCCTACTACCGTTAAGAATTCCGTAAATAGATATTCAATATCAGTTATGTCAAATGCTAAACTCTATCAAATCATTCCCAGTGAAGTATGTTTTTGTTGTGATGTATGCTGTCGGTTTTTGGATTCAGACAGTCCACTCGCGCCTATCTTCACAGAAGATGAGAAACAACGCCTATTGTCACAAGGAAAGGATGCAACCTTATTCCGATATCGAGAGGATGGAATCAGTTCACAAATTGCGCTAAATCCGTTTAGAGACTATTATATCTGTCCGTTCTTTGAAACAGAAACAAATAAGTGTTCTATCTATGCTAATCGTCCACTTGATTGTCAACTTTACCCTTTCGCGTTGATGTATAATGAAGACCGAAGTGGAGTTGTGCTGGGTGTTGATATGCTTTGCCCTTATTCTGAAAAGTATTTTGATACAGATGTCTTTCAACAGCATCTGCAATCAATCATAGACTACATTGAGACAGATGAGGTGAAGGAGATAATTGCAACACACTGGAGTCTCATAGGAACATATCAAGACACAGTGAAGGTATTTCATACACTCAATTAAGATTTCTTGTATGGAACTACATCCATTAACCCTTGAAGAAAAACCTGTTTTCGATTCGTTTGCTTCCAAAATAGGGGCGAAGCTTACAAGTTATGCTTTTGCTCCACATTATATATGGAGTCAGCATTTTGCGTATTATTGGTCTATAATAGAGGATCACTTCTGTGTTTTTGCAAAGTATGGAGAAGATTATTTCCTACCTATTCTACCAATGGGAGAACCGTATTCTATTGAAGTAGCGAGGGCAACTTTCCAGTATTGCTTGGAATCAAACAAGAATCCTCAAATTGCTCGTATTGAGAATGTTCCAGAGCCGTTGCTATTGGATTTTAAAAATGAAGACTATCATATTGTTAAGAAAGAGACTGAATATATTTATAGAACTGAGAAGCTTGTAAATTTGAGTGGGAGTGGATATAAGAGCAAAAGAAATGCATACAATGCTTTTGTTGCACGTAATCCTTCAGCAAAACTGACACCCTTTCATAAGGATGATATGGAGACGTGCTTTGAATTATATGATTGCTGGCACAGATCACGTGCTGAACTATGTAATGACGAGTTTTACCTTGCAATGCTTGCTGATTCTACAAGTGCACATAACATAGGAATAAAACATGCACAGGAGCTTGGTTTGATCGGCAGGGTCGTCCGTATTGCAGGTGAAATAAAAGCCTATACCTTCGGTTATCCGTTGAACTCGGATATGTTTTGTGTCCTATTTGAAATATCTGATCTAAATATCTATGGACTTTCGCAATTTATCAATCGTGAATTTTGTAGAGAAATAATGCCAAAATACAAGTGGGTAAACGCAATGGACGATTCTGGCTTAGAAAACCTGAAACGGGTCAAACTATCCTATCACCCAACGACCCTGCTTCCATCCTATACCGTATATGAAAGCCGCAACGATATTTCTTAATGGATATTATGATACACGTCATCTGGACTTTTATCAGCAAGAAGTCGTGTGTGGTGTTAATAACAGTTACCCACTTATTTGTGCTGATGGTGGTATCCGTATATTTGATCTTTTAAATAAAGATGCTATAAAACCAATTATCCCTGACGTGCTAATTGGTGATATGGATTCAGTTAAAGGAAGTCAACCTGAAGCAAAGCAAATTATTGATGAATGGGTAGGACAGACAGATAAGGATATGACAGATGGTCAGTTGGCAGTGAAATATGCTTTGGATACATATAGTTGCAGCCATATTATCCTATATGGCGGATTGCCGAAACCGGGTGGATATGAAACGGATCATTTTCTTGGGAATCTGAAGTTAATGCGATTTGGACATCATCATTGTCAAGGAAAACACAGTGACTACAAAGCGGAAATGCGTGATCCGAATCAGACGATTCATTATGTGTTGTCAGAATTACGTTTAATGCGAAAAAACAGAGGATTGCAGCGAGTATCGCTTATAGCAGAAGAACCGAATGTAGTTGTTAAAAGTAGTGAAAATCTACGTTGGAATTTGACATCACTACATATACATTCTGACTTGTCAAATGCACTCCGTAATGAGTTTGTTGAAGGTGCGGAATCTGCAAAAATACAATTATCCGAAGATTCGGCACCTGTTTATGTGATTCACAATTGGTATGATTAGGAGTCCATTAACACTTGCTTTAAAGTTTGGATATCAATATTCCCACCACTCATAATAATAACCACAATTTGTCCTCTTAATTTGTCTGTAAGTTTGACTGCTGCTGCAAGTGCTGCAGCACCTGCACCTTCTGCCAAATTATGAGTATATCGTAAAGCCATTAGGATTCCTTCTTGAATTTCCTCTTCACTGACTAAGATAATGTCGTGGACACCATTTTTGATGATTGAGAATGGTATAGAGAAAGGCACACGAGTTGCGAGTCCATCAGCGATTGTATCACATGTTTCTGTCTCAACATACTTACCTGTTTTCCAAGTACGGTAAATAGCGGGAGCATTTTCAGCTTGAACACCAATAATGTTTACGTTGGGATTTAATGCCTTTGCAACGGTGATTGCCCCGCAGATTCCACTCCCGCCACCGATAGGAACGATAATTGTATTTACATTGGGTAGGTCTTCAAAGATTTCAAGTGAATATGTACCTACACCGTGTACGAGTTCAGGTTCCATACAGGGGTGTATGTAGTACAAACCTTGTTCATCTTGAAGTTTTACACACATTTCACGTGCTTCATCAAAATCATCACCATATTCAATTAATTCTGCCCTATAAGCCTGCATTGCAGAGTTTTTTTCAGGATTATTTCCGCGTGGAACAACGATAGTTGCTTTTACACCGAACTGTGCAGCTGCAAAAGCGATAGATTGTCCGTGATTGCCACGCGTTGCTGTAATTACTCCTTGTTTCTTGTGTGCGGATGGCAATTTAGACAGAAAATTAATTCCACCACGTACCTTGAAACTTCTTGTAGGGAGATGGTTTTCATGTTTGATGTATGCTTCAAATCCGAGTTTATCAGATAACTCATGATAGTATCGTAATGGTGAAGGTTTTATGTAATTGTATATAATTTGTCTTGCTGTGATAATTCCGTGTAATGAAATGGTTTCCATTTTACTCCTATATGTTTTATTTATTAGTTGAAGATTTTAAGTTAATTGCGTTTGTTATTTTTATATTTTAGAAATGAAACACATATATTATGACATTATCCTTACCAAATTGGTAATCTTTTTTATGCATTGTGTACATTTCCTTTGAAATATCAGTAATTACATTGAATCAGTCTTCATTGTCATATAAGACCAATTGATTGATTCTAACATAAAAACAGTTGACAGTGGACACATTTTCAAGATATAATGTCTATAGATTAAATTGAGAAAGCATACACATAATGCGTTTCACATATTTTTTACCAGCATGGGTAATTGTTCTTAGCATAATCATTGCAGTTTGTATCACTGTATATGGATATTTCAGAGTCGAGCAACCACTACGTGCCATGCTACGGAATTCACTTATTGCTTTACGTTTTGTAGCTATTGCTATTCTTCTCTGTTGTCTATTAGCACCTGTTATTATAGCAAAGAAAGATGTTACACCACCAACACATCTATCCATTTTAGTTGATACTTCGCGGAGCATGCAATTGGAGGATAATTATCTTGGTAAATCAGATATTTCGCGTTTAGATCAGGTCAATAGGTTTCTTTTTGATGAATCCAGTCAATTTATTCAGAATCTAAAGAGCAAATACAAAGTTCATCTTTACAGTTTTGATTCAGTTCTTAGGGAAGAGATAATCGGATTAGAAAAGTTAGAACCAGAAGGATCACTCACGGATATATCATCTGTGATTGATGAAACGGTGCAGAGATGGCGTGGTCAACCGAATGCCGGAATCATTCTGATTACTGATGGTGCGCATAACGCTTCAACATTATCTGTTGAAGACATTGTTGCATTGAAGACAGCTGTTTATACGATTGGGGTCGGTTCACCACAACCACCAAGAGATATACTGATTCAGAATGTTGATGTCCTTCCTATTGCATACACTGGACATGAAACGGTCGTCCGCATAAATGTTGTGCAGACAGGATATGACGAAGAGTCAGTCCGTGTATCTCTTCGTGAGTTTGGATCAAATCGTCTTGTTGATGCATCTATTCTGAATTTCCCTGAGTCTGATGTTGAGCAGTCTGTAACGTTAAACGGACACCGTTTGATGAAAGGCACACAACATCTCGTTGAACTTAAACTTACGCCACAGTCAGAGGGTAATTTCCAATATAAAATCATACTGCCAACATTAGATGGTGAACTTACGGATTCTAACAATGAAAAGACATTTTCATTGAAGGTAGTGAAGGCAAAATTGAATGTTCTGTATTTTGAAGGCAGACCGCGATGGGAATATACATTTCTGAAACGGACTCTTGAACGTGATCCAGATATAGAACCAACGTTTACAATACTGTCAAAGCAGAACAATCCAGAATCAATACTCAAACGGAACGATGGTTATTTTCCACAAGATAGTAATACACAACTGTCTCGTTTTCCTGCATCTCTCGATGAACTCTCAAAATATGATATTTTGATCTTAGGCGATTTAACAGCAGAACATCTCAATTCAACACAACAACAAGCAATAGTTGATTTTGTTGAACAATTTGGAAAAGCAGTAATCTTTCTACCATCACATAATGCTTTAGGAGTGGATGGGTTTAGAAACACAAGGCTTGCACAAGTTCTTCCAATTCAAATTCCATCTGATGGCTGTTTAGAGCAGGAAGGAGAATTCTCCGTTGAGCTCACACAGTCTGGTATGTTTCATCCTATCCTACAATTCACAGATACAATAGACAGTAATAAAAAAATGTGGCAAAATCTACCCTCTCTTACGCGATCATATCGCAGATTCCAACTTAGAGCAGGTGCTACGACTTTGATTACAAAACAGACTGGAGAACCCGTCCTGATTTTTCAACGCGTGGGTCTTGGTAAAAGTCTACTCTTTGCAGCTGAAGGTATATGGAATTGGCACTTTGGTGTCAACACATATAAAGACACTACATATCAATCTTTATACCCACGATTTTGGGCGCAAACACTTCGATGGGTGTCCCAACAAACAGATGGAAATCACATATATCTTACGACCGCATCACCAACTTATGCGCAAGGAGATAGGGTTACATTCAACATAAAGGCTTATTCTCTTATTATGCAGGCGCAGCAGGAAGCCGAAATTCAGTTATCGGTTACCACTCCGAGTGGGTCTACATTTCCACTGAAGACACACAGCGAGTCAGCGGACACACAATCGGGGATTGTTGGGAATTTTACTGCGCAGCTAAAAGTTGATGAAATAGGAGCATACAAGATAAAAGCAGTTGGTCAATCAGGTAATATATCGTTGGGTGAAGATGAGGTAGAGTTTTTCGTTCATCCGCAGCTTATTGAATTAGAAGCACCTCAGTTGAACGTTTCGTTACTTACAGAACTAAGTGAAAAGACGGGTGGTGTGTATGTGAATATTGAGGATGCACATTCCATAGTAGACAAAATCAGCGATATTAAGGAACCTGTCTTTGTTGATATAGAACGTGATTTGTGGGCACATCCCTTCGTCTTAATAACTGTCGTTGGATTGTTGGGAGCTGAATGGTTAATACGAAAACGTAATGGTCTGATATAAGATTATAATTTGTTATGTTCAATAGATATATTTCAAGAATAAAATTAATTGTATTCTGTTTTTTTCTATTCTTTTCTATAATTGGCACAAAAAATGCAGGAGAACTCTTTACAATTGCTCAAGTTCAGTATGGCGGGGGTGGTGATTGGTATGGGGATCCGTCTGCAATTGGAAATTGGCTTCGAATTTTACGCGAAAGGACAGATATCGCAACTGCTGACGACCGTGTAATACTTAAACTAACCGATCATGTGCTCTATCAATATCCCATGCTATATATTGTTGGCCATGGGAATATCCGTTTGACAGAAAACGAAGTATCAGCATTGCGACAATATCTTACAAGTGGTGGTTTTCTCTTTGTAAATGATGATTACGGATTAGACAAAAGTTTTCGTAGGGAAATAGGTAGGGTTTTTCCAGATCAGGAATTGCAGCCAATACCGAATAATCATCATATTTATAACTGTTATTACGATTTGCAGGGACTCCCCAAAATACATGAACACGATTCAGAACCTGCACAAGGTTTTGGTTTGTTCCATGATGGTAGAATGGCGGTTTTCTATGCATACAGTGCTGATATTGGTGATGGCTTGGAAGATGCAAGAGTACATCCAGATGATACGCCAGAAGTGCGTGAATTGGCATCCAAAATGGCTGTCAATATTGCTGTATATGTGCTGACTCAATAAAATTCATCAAATGTATATAGGTCAAATTGTACAAAGGAAAAGTAATGTCAAATCAAAACACTAACCGGATTTATCAGACCATTATTGCCAAATTGATTACGATACGCAGAACTTGGCGATGGCTAATCTTTTCAGATAGTTTGTTGAGATGGTTCAGCACGCTTGCTATTGTAATGACAGGAGTTCTTCTGCTTTTATATCTGCCACTTCCCCGTCTTTTCCGAGGTGGCATAGTAGTTGTTTCATTCGGTTTATTGATCTATTTTACATTTCGGATTCTTGTCTTACCACAATTACGTAAATTCTCACATACTAAAGTTGCTGCGTATCTTGAAAAATCGTATCCAAACATAGAAAATAGGATACTCAGTGCAGTTCAACTCAAACCTACTCTTGAGAACAACCGATTAGGGTATGCTCAGGAATTTGTAGAACAGTTGATCCAGCAAACACAAGATGATGTAGAGAAAATTGAACAGAAGCAGATATTTCAGACTGAATATAGTAAAATCAAACGTAATGCTGGAATTGCTGTAATTTCTGTAGGAATTTTAGTACTCACTAATTTCTTTCTACCATCTGCATTAAAAGGGTTCTCACAAACATTGGAATCCTTACCAAAATCACCGATGGATGGATTTACGGTACAGATAGAAGAGGTAAATCCTGGGAACGTCAAAATTAAACGTGGTGAAGATGTTACTATCAGTGCGAAAGTAAGTGGTCACCTTGATGCACCTGTTTATGTGTATTACCGATTAACACAAACTGAAGAAACAGAAGAACAGAGGAATATTGTTCCAGACTCCACTGATATTGAACAGATTGTTGAAAATGTAGAGAATGACTTACCGCACCTTGTTGAAAAAGAGAAATGGCAATCCATTCTGATGAACCGGGAACCCACAGAGATTCCTTATATAGCAAAGGTTGAGAACATTGATCGTTCCCTACGATACTATGTTTCAACAAAAGACAATGCATCTGAACGATTTCAAATATCTGTTAGTCATGAACCGATTGTCAAGACTTTTCAACTACAACTCAATTATCCAGCATACACGCAGCTTCCATCCCAAACTCTTGAAGCAAATACAGGGGATGCGGAAGTATTATATGGCACTGAGGTAGTGTTAACGGGCGAAAGCAACAAACCATTATCTGAAGCACATCTAATCTTTGAAGATGCAGAACTTATAAAGTTGAAAGTTGATGCAGAGGCAGGAATAGAAGGAAGTTTCATTGCAGAGCAAGCAGGGACATACCATATTCAGATACAGGATAACGAAGGTCTAACAAACATTGATCCTCTTGTTTATACGCTGAATGTATACAAAGATTCTCCACCACAAGTTGAAATTGTTGAACCGGGTAAAGACTTGGTTCTGGATAATGACATGCTTGTCAAACTCAAAGTTGAAGCAACGGATGACTATGGAATTCAGGCGTTACAATTGGTACATCGAATACAAAAAGAGAATGTAGATGATAAGATAATTACACTCAAGCAAATCCCAGTGAACACATCCCCACCACAGACATCACAGTTCATCACATACACTTGGGATATTGATCCAATTGGACTCTTCCCTGGGGATACACTCTCTTATTATGTTCAGGCACTTGACACTGATGATGTTTCCGGTGCAAATATCGGTAAATCACGCACATACACGCTACGATTTCCAACATTGTACGAATTATATGATGACCTTGCGACAGAACAAGAGGCAGAACAATACGGTTTAGACGAGTTATTTGATGAACAGTCTGAAGCAACAGGCGTTGTTGACCAACTTCTTGACAAGATTCGTAAGTTCAAAGAATTTTCGCATTCAGATAAGAAACTGCTGCAGCAAGTTGTTGAAACCCAAGAAGAAATCAAAAAGAAAGCAAATGAACTCATCTCTGGCATGGAACAGACAACTGAAGATATTGAGAAGAATCAACTCTTTGAACCAGAAACGATTCAGAAATATCAGGAACTTCAAGAGTTGATGAAAGAAGCACTATCAGAAGAACATCAAGAACTTTTGAATAAATTGAACGAGGCGTTAGCTCACCAACAGTTGACTGAACAAGAAAGGTCAATGACTGAAGCGAACTTCAATCAGGAGCAGTTCCAACAGCAGCTTGAACGTATGAAATCCTTATATCAACAAATGATAATGCAGCAGAAACTTGAAGCAGCAGCCAAGCAGGCGCAAGATCTCGCTGACCAGCAAAAGGAATTGATGGATTCATTAGTTAATTCAGAGTCAACGGAATCTGAGACAACTGAAGCACAACAAACTGAAGACTCTGATCAAACTCAACAAGCGGATACTTCATTGGAACAAACTGAACTCAACGATGTTGCACAGAAGGAAGATAGAATTACACAGGAATCTGATAAACTCAGTGAAAAGTTGAATACACTCGGTAACGATATGTCAGAGATGGCACAATCTCAAGAGAACACCGCACCACAAATCCAGAAAATTGCGGACGAAGTAAAACGCCTCAATCAATATACCAAAGATCAGAATCTATCGGAAAACCTGCAAAATACAAGCGAGAATCTACGGAATTCAGAGACACAGGATGCACTCAATACAGGTAGGGAAGCCGAAGAAACAATGACTGAATTAGCACAAGGCTTAGATAATGCATTGGAGTTTATGGAAGGTTCAAATGCAGATCAGACATTAACTGCAATGCGAGAAGCGGTCAAGAGTGGTTTGTATCTTTCACATCAGCATGAGAATGTCATAAATCAAACGAGGGAGTTTGTGACAACAAACATGCAGGAATACATACCAAGTGAAGTTTTACGATTGCAGCAGCTTGCAGGTAAAGAACTCAGTACAGCAAACAGTATTGATCATATTGCCGACAAACTGTGGGAACTTGGTAAGCAACAGATGCAGATAGATCCGAAAATAGTCTGGCGGTTGAATGAATCGAGTGATGCATTAAAACGGGCGGCGCGTGCGTTGGAAGATCGGCAGACAAATCTTGCACTACCTATACAAAGACAAGCACTTGCTAATCTCAACCAAGTAATTTTTGATATATTAAATGCGATGGCACAGATGAACCAACAGATGGGTGCTGGTGGATTGCAAGATATGTTGGAACAGCTGCAACAGCTTGCACAAAGTCAAGAGCAACTGAATCAGATGGCACAAAACCTGAGTCAACAGATGCGCGAACAAGGGAGAACTCCCGGTCTACAGCAGCGTCTTGAACGACTCGCAGGACAACAACAACTAATCCGCGAAGCAACTGAACGACTGGCTGAGTTAGTTGAAGAAGCTGCCGAAATGCTTGGAAGCCTAAGAGATGTTGCCGAGGAAATGGGTGATGTTGAGAGAAAACTTGAGCAAGGCACTCTCAACGATGATGTTATTGAACAGCAGGAAAGAATAGTTACAAGGATGTTGGATAGTTTAAAATCATTACAAAAACGTGATGTCGGTAAAAAACGTAAAGCAGAAGTTGCCAAAAGACCGACTACCCCTTCGCAAGATGTACCGCCGTTACATCCAGAACTTTTAGAAATCGTACGAAAACTTGAAACTAATCCAAATGCTAAGGAATTAGAAAATATACCTTTTCAATATCGTGAACAACTCAGGCAATATTTTAAAGCACTTTCACAGAAGATCCAGTAGTTACTATTATAGTGAAATGTAAAAATACGTTCACACTCCTCGGTAGATGCGGTTTCCTAACCGCATCTATGAGACTGAACAAACACCGGTTCGGTTAGGAAACCGAACCTACCGTCGTGTGTAAATAATTATGATTTTTACTATAAAAAGTTAATTGGAGATAAGACATGCGAAACATATATACACTGCTTTTATGTATCTCTTTAGCGATGTCTCAAACAGTTCCTGCAATTGCTCTATCTGATTTAGAGATTGATGGAATAATTGGTAGGATGACATTAGAGGAGAAGGTTGGACAACTCTTCATCTGTGGAATTGGCGGGAGACAAGTAGGTCCTGTTCCGAAAGCACATATAACCAAACGTTTTATCGGTGGAATAATTTTATATGCTAAGAATATACAAACTCCTGAACAGGTAGCTGCCTTAACGACAGAACTTCAAAAACTTGCCCAAACCACCCCAAAAGGCATACCACTTTTCATTGCTATTGACCAAGAGGGAGGGAAAGTCACTCGGTTGCACAAAGGTGCGACAACCTTTCCTGGAAATATGGCATTGGGTGCAACTCGTTCACAGAAGTTAGCAGAAAAAGCGGGTGATGTTACCGGTACTGAATTGGCTGTGTTAGGTATAAATCTCAATTTTGCACCTGTCTTGGATGTTAACACTAATCCTAAGAATCCTGCGATTGGTGTCCGTTCTTTCGGTGATTCAGCAGAAAATGTCTCTCAACTTGGTTCAGCTTATATTCGTGGTCTACAGAGACAAGGTGTGCTCGCTACTGCGAAGCATTTTCCTGGACACGGTGATACGAGTGCAGATTCATACAAGAAATTACCGTTAGTTGCTAAAAAGAAAAAACGTATGCACGATGTTGACTTGTCACCTTTTCGTGTGGCGATTGACGCAGGTGTTGGTGCAATAATGACAGCACACGTACATTATCCAGAACTTGATTTAAAGTTTCCAGCGACACTTTCACGCACAATTTTAAATAAGCTATTACGACAGGAACTTGGATTTGAGGGTCTAATAATTACAGATGATCTTGAAATGAAGGCGATTGAGGAAACTCATGATATTAGACATGCATCAGTAGCTGCATTTCAAGCAGGAGCGGACATATTACTCGTACCATGGACATTAAAAAAGCAACAATCGGCATATAGTGCTATACTACGAGCAGTAAAGACACGAAATATAACAAAAGCTCGTCTTGACGACTCAGTACGTCGTATTCTAAAGAGCAAAAATGCATACGGTTTGTTTGATAGGAACTATGAACATATAGCAAACCCAAAGGCAATCAACTCACCGCTTTCTGTTGTAGGAAGTAGAAAACACAGAGATATCGCGCAAACAATTTCAACACAAGCAGTAACTATTGTTAAGGACACACCTGGAATTCTCCCATTGGATGAAGCCCCGAAACAACCGGTGCTTATCGTCAGCCCCTCCCGCGACTTTTCAAACACTTTCATGAAAGCGCATACAGAACTTGCACATGTCAGAACTGTGATGATTCCGCCTAAATTGATCACGCGGCAATACATACCCTATTTGTTGTCATCAAAACCTTCTATTATCGTTGTGGGAATAGATAATTTACAGCATGCGAAAATGGTGCATGAGTTAAGTCAGAAAACTTCTGTTCCGATAGTTGCTATCTCCACTGCATCTCCCTATCACCTCCGCGAATGTCCCAATGTTGAATGTGCCATTGCCACCTATGATGACAACTATTATTCTTTGTTGGCAGCAATAGAAGTATTACTTGGAAAGAGACAAGCAACAGGTAAGTTGCCTGTGTTACTTAATCGGTAGGAATGGTTTCCTAACTGCACCATAGGTGTCAATTTAGTGGATTGCTTTGAGTGTGTAAAGTTATTGACAAAATATGATCACAAGCCTGTAGGAGCGAACTCCGAATCACGGCAGATTTTGCACTAACTTCTTACCAGCGATTGTAGGGGCGGGTCTCTGTGCCCGCCCGTTGCCTTACAGGACAAGGAATGGCGGGGCACAGAGACCCGCCCCTACAATAGAGGACAGGTTTTTCGCTTGAATTGATGTCTACAGTGACAAAAACTTTACACACCCTAAAGAACCTACTATATTGCATAATCTCTTGAGAAATGCTAAAATGTAGGAAATAGTATGAAAGAAGAATAATTGGAGAAGTATGAATACACATGTCAGCATCATAGAAGATGCGTTTTATATAAATGGTGAAATTACATATTCAGGACGTAACTACGAAGGACATAAGATAGAAGGACTATTACTTAATAGTCGTATGGTGCAAGGTATCTTTGATGACCGAAATCCAGAAACAATACACCGTTGGGAATATCCCGATACGGGGAAATGGGACGCAGAACGCAACACCCGTGAATTTTTGTCGGCAATGCCTGCATGGCGTGCATACGGAGTATTAGCATTCACAATAAACTTACAAGGTGGAAGTCCAGAAGGATATTCAAAATCGCAACCGTGGCATAATTCGGGAATAGAGGCAGATGGAAGTCTAAATCCCGATTACCTTTCGCGTCTCAAACGTATTATTGACTTTGCTGATGAACTTGGTATGGTGGTTATTCTCGGATATTTCTATTTTGGACAAGACCAGCGACTGGAGGATGAAGATGCAGTAAAACGTGCTACAGATAATGCTACTGGATGGCTTTTTGATATCGGATATACCAACGTAATTGTTGAAGTAAATAACGAATGTAACGTTAGGTATTCACATGAAATACTTCAACCAGAAAGAGTGCCTGAATTGATTGAACGCGTCAAATCAATAAACCGAGATGGCAGAAGATATTTGGTTGGGACAAGTTATGGTGGTGGACGAGTGCCCTTTGAAAATGTAGTGCAGACATCTGACTTTATACTTGTTCACGGCAACGGTGTCAGAGATCCAAATCGTATTATGGAAATGGTTCAGCAGACACGGCATGTCACTGGTTACCGTCCGATGCCGATACTGTTCAATGAAGATGACCATTTTGACTTTGATAAACCGATGAATAACTGTATGGCTGCTATCAGTCAATACGCTTCTTGGGGGTATTTTGATCCAGGTGAAAATGATTACCATAATGGGTATCAATCTGTTCCAGTGCAGTGGCAAATCAACACTCCGAGGAAACGTGCTTTTTTTCAAAAGATACGCGACATAACGGGACACGGTGAATAGAAAGGAAATTTAAATGCTACCAGGAATAGAAGCATATCATGTTGCCATAGCAATCGGTGTGATTATTATGATAGCAACGAGTGTTCGGATTCTCAAAGAATACGAACGCGCAGTCATATTCAGATTAGGACGATACATAAACACACGTGGACCAGGACTCGTTCTGATGATACCTTTTTGGATTGAACGGATGCAGCGTATTAGTCTAAGAGTAATCGTAAACGATGTCACTCCTCAAGATGTAATTACAAAAGATAACGTGTCTGTCAATGTTAATGCTGTTCTTACCTTCAGGGTGACAGAACCTGATAGAGCAGTAATTGAGGTGGAAGAATTCGGTTTTGCAATTAGTCAAATTGCACAAACGACGCTCCGAAGTGCGCTTGGTCGTGCTGAACTTGACGATCTGTTATCTGAACGTGAAAAACTCAATCAGGATTTAGGAGAAATCATCAAGAAGCAGTGCGAACCGTGGGGTGTTGAAGTTCATTCAATGGAAATAAAACACGTTGATCTACCCATAGAGATGCAACGTTTGATGGCAAAACAGGCAGAGGCGGAGCGTGAAAGAAGGGCAAAAGTTGTTCACGCAGAAGGTGAGTTTGAGTCTGCACAAGTTCTTACGAATGCTGCAGAAATCCTTAGTGAAACTCCTACTGCTATTCAATTGCGATTTCTTCAGGCATTAGTTGAAGTAAGTGCGGAGAAAAATTCAACAGTTATCTTTCCAATTCCGATTGATCTGTTGAGTCCATTCATTAAGCAGCAAACTATAGAAACAGCGAAAGAGGAATAGTTTCTTATAGCCAATCCTCATCATAGAAGGGAGTACTCGGATAACTGTAGGTATTCCCTTCAAAGTTGCGAAGTTGGATTTCATCGTCATCAAAAGCAACAACAGGATCGGGAATTAAGGCGATTTTTCCACCACCACCAGGGGCATCAATGACATAATGCGGCACACCAAGACCAGAGATATGTCCGCGTAATGCCGAAACGATATCTAATCCTGTTTTGACTGCTGTTCTAAAATGGTCAGTTCCAACGACAAGATCCGCTTGATAGATGTAGTAAGGTTTTACACGAATCCGCAATAAGCCTTTCATCAATTCTACCATTACTTTAGGATCGTCATTTACACCTTTGAGTAAAACAGTTTGGTTTCCGAGTGGAATGCCTGCATCGGCTAACATGCCACACGCTTTTTCTGTTTCTGGTGTGATTTCACGAGGATGGTTGAAGTGTGTATTTATATAAAATGGATGGTTGCGTTTTAATATACCACACAATTCTGGAGTAATACGTTGGGGTAGGGTTACCGGAACACGCGATCCGATACGAATAATCTCTATATGTTCAATTGCACGGAGTCCGCTAACTATCATATCAATTTTCTTATCAGTGAGCATTAGCGGATCACCACCTGAAATAATTACATCACGAATTTCAGTGTGTTCCTGAATATACGCAAGCCCTATTTCAATGTTGTTTTCAGAGATTGAGTGAGGATCTCCGACCTTCCGTTTGCGTGTGCAGAAACGGCAATAGATCGGACACATATAATTCACATAGAATAGAACACGGTCAGGGTATCGATGTGTGACATTAGGCACATCACTATCATCCTCTTCGTGCAGGGGGTCTTCTACACCTGTGCTGATGAGTTCTCTTGTATCAGGAACTACCTGCTTCCAAATCGGGTCACCGGGTTTCTCAATTAGACTAAGATAATATGGATTTATTCGGATAGGAAATTCTTTGTGTATTCGACGCATTTCCTCAATGTCAACATCAAATATAGCTGCTAGTTTTTCTGGGGTGTTGACGGTATCCCTAACAAGTTGTTTCCATACTTCCATATAGGCAAATCCTTTCAATATCTATGGTGAAGCATAGAATTATTTCTACACTTTCTACCAACGGTAGGCGAGGTCTCCTAACCTCGCCTCAGCAATGTGTAGAATAAATTCAATAATTTACCATAAATACATTGAGAACAATCAGTTCTGTTCATCAGTAGATGCGTAAGTAACTTCGGTCATTATATCACCTTCACGAAGTTTATCTACAATATCAAGTCCTTCAATGACCCGTCCGAATGTAGTATAACTGCCGTTTAGATGTGCATAACCGTTAATTTCTTCATTTAGGCAGATATAGAATTGACTTCCCGCAGAATCTGGTGAAGGCTTGCGTGCCATAGCAATAACACCCTTCTCGTGAGGAGGCATTTTTTTCTTAAGTTCTGGATTCTGGAATTCTCCTGGGATCGTCCAACCAGGTCCACCAGTTCCAGTGCCGTCTGGGTCACCACCTTGTATTACAAAGCCTTTTACATAACGGTGAAATGTCAAACCGTCATAAAATCCTGTTTCAACTAATTTTACAAAATTTTCAACGGTGGCAGGTGCACAGTCGGGGTAAAGTTGAATAATTATGTTTCCTTTATCTGTTTTAAACGTTACAATTGATAATTGATTATCGGAGCTTGAATAAGTGGCGGATAGAAGATTACTCAATAGACTTATGTGCATTTTTCCTCGTAGAAGTTATTTGTTTTCTTTCTCATCAAACTAGTAAGATGTATGGTATAAGAATATCGCATTTTGAATATTCCAATTACACATGATACATGTTTTTGACAATGAAGTCAAGTGAAATATAAGCTGGAAACTATGCTATGGTAGTAAACGAATATAGAATAGCGGTTATTCTGTCGGTATTTCTGTGTAATATTACGATCCTAATCTTTATATCGTTCTTATGTTAGATTATTGGATTAAACATACGATTGGACTATTCACTTGCGATTACCTTGACATCATATACTTTATTATGTTACCTTAATTCAATGATTATTGAGTTGATAATAGGACAAAGATTTCTAACAATATATCTATCAATGGTCAGGAATAATTTTCAACAGTAAAGCTGCTATATCCCGATGAACTACTTACTTTTATCAGAAGGAGTTTAAAAATGAAACAGTTCTGTGTTTTGAAAGAACAGACATTTAGGAAAATAAAACACCCCACATTTTGTGCTTATTTCGGGTTTGCTGTGATTATAAGCACACTATTTCTTGCTGCATGCGGCGGAAAACTGGGAACGATAGAATCCCAGGATGTGGAAACTCAACTAATTCAAGCAGAACAGGAAATTAGAACAGCCCGTGATGCAAATGCTCATTCCCTTGCATTTGAAGAATTTGAAAAAGCAGAAACCTATCTTGAACAAGCGAAGGACGCGTTTAAAGAAAAAAATGGAATAGATGCGCTCAAGTTTGCTAATAAAGCGATCGCACATGCAAAGATAGCAAAACGAAAAGCAACCCAGAATACGACAAATGCTGAATATAACGCAAAAATCCTTGAAAAAGACGCTCTGATCACCGAACTTAAAAAAGACCTAAGTTCCAATGAAAGAAAACACAATGAATTAGAAACAGAGGTCCAACAACTTCGTGATACAGAGAGGACACTTCAAAACAACATTGCTACATTAGAAAAGCAAAATCAGGAATTGGTGAACAGTCAGGGTGAACTTCAACAGAAAATCGCCGAAGTTAATACGTCTTTAACTTCAATTCGCACAAGAGCTGCCCGTTATGAGAACGAAGTCAAGACTTATGGGAACAAGGTGAATGAACTCACCCGAAAGGTTAATGTCGCGAATACTATGATGAAATCTGCGAACAAGCAAAAACGTGCAGCGATTGCAGAGGCAGCATCTGTTAAAAAACAGATGCGTGAACAAGCAAAAATCTTCACCGATAAACTTGTAGCTGCAAATAAGAAGAATATTGCTACTGAGCATACAGAATACTTACGTAAAGCAGCTGCAGAAGCGCGGGCATTTGAAAAAGAACTGCACAGTAATGAACCTAAACGAACGGGTAGGACATCACTTTCTACACAACAGATCAATGCAGGAAAAGCATCACTCAATCAATGGGAGAGCTCATGGAATAGCAAGAATCTTGATGCACATTTTGCTCATTACACTCCTAACATTTCTACAAATAAGATTGTGACAATAGAAAGTAAAGAAAACCAAGGCACCATAAATCGTGGTCAAATGGAGACTGATCTCCGTGAGATGAATACGCAGACGTGGGAAAAATTTGATAGTACCGTTGAGGCAGAACAGGAGAGTGTCATCGGTACATATAGATATAGACGATTAGTTTCTGCTGCTGAAACTGAGGATGATACAGCTTTATACGATATCTGGTTCCGCGAAATATGGATACATCAGGTGCAGGGAAAGTGGAAAGCATATCGCGAGATATGGCAAATCTATAAGAATGTACCAAAATTCTAAGGAGTCATGTAAATGAATAATTTTCAAAAGAATTCAAAAATTACAAAAGTAGATATCATCAAATGGGGTTCAATCCCAGCGATTATTGTCATCATCGCATTAGCAGGTATTCTACTTACCCGTTCAAGTGAAACATCTTCTGGTTTCTTGGCAAAATGGAAGAGTGCGATGGAATCTGGTAGTCTTGAGAATTATGATGCTCTTTGGTCTAAGAACGCACGCGAACAGATAGATTCAGGTTATCAAGACACCGCGCGTCTTTTTGCTGAGAACTTTGTTATTGAAGTGAATATCGCAAATGCTGTTGATCGAACAAGGAAGGTTGCACAATACCCAAACTATCTACAGATAGAGGAAATACCTTTACTTATACATGCAATCGGTGACAGACTTCAATCCAGAACATTAACTATAGCTAAAGAAGGATTCATCAGGCAGCATTGGAAATTGATTAGTGACGAGGTGGTTAGAGAGGAAATTGGGGGCGATCTTTCTGCTTTTGAAGCAGCAAGATCGGATGATATGCAATCTCAATCAACCAGTCCTGCTGCACCTATAGTCTTAGATTGGAAAAATGCCCTTGAAAATGGGGATCAAAAGAAGTACACGTCTCTTTGGGACAAAAGTGCTCGTATGAATCGACAAAACAATTATCAACTTGCACTTGAAATGATGTCTGACTCAGCCGATGTTGATATTAGCCATGCATCCTATAAACTGCTTGCGAATGCAAAGACAAGACATGTAGTTAATAAACTAAGCGTTACTACTTACAGTAATGGGACTCCTATCGAACCACACTCCCGGACTTTAACTGTTGAAAAGAAGGGGTTTTTCGTTAGACGTTGGAAAATAATCAACGATGAAGTAGATGGTGATTACCTTTCTGACCAACCGATACCTCCAGTAGAGAATCCGAGCGTTGAACCTATATCTGAAGAGACATCCTCTGGAATCTATGAGGGTAACGCGCCGATTGATACGCAACTCAAGGTCAGTCAGATTCTTGGGAAATGGCAACAGGCGTGGGAAGACAAAGATATGGAAACCTATATGTCTATCTATGCTGAAAGGGCATTAATCACCAGGGTTTCTGTCCGAAATGGAAAGGAATCACATTCATATCTTACCAAGAAGCAACTTCATCAGAAAATGAAGCGGTTGAATGTTCATTATTCGGATATTCAGGTTAAGATTTCTAATCTTCAAATCAATGGTGATAGAGCCGTAGCAGATGTAGAGTTTTTACAAGAGTTCAAGGGGATCCCCGCATCAGGTTCTCGTCCTGCCTATTCCGATATTGGCACAAAAGAGTTGGATTTAATGATAGATCCTTCTGATGGCCATTGGAAGATATACGGTGAGACCTGGAGCCGTTACGAAGACGTTCCGAAATTCCCTAAAAACTAAGGTAACTTGATAACTATTGGATTGTCAGATAGGATTTCAGATGCAAACTAAGTTGACAACTGCATGAGTCATTCATGATGCACACAGAGTATCGTACAAAACGGAAGATTGAGTTCACCGATACCGATATGGCGGGTATCGTTCATTTTTCAAGGTTTTTTGTGTTTATGGAGACTGCAGAACATGAATTCCTACGCAATTTAGGTACAAGTGTGGCAACTGAATTAAACGGTGATAAAATAGGATGGCCAAGACTTGCCGCATCTTGTGAATATCATAGTCCATTGAGATTTGAAGATGAGGTGGACATACACCTTTGGGTTTCCAAGAAAGGGACAAAATCCCTGACATATCAATTTTCATTTACACTTGAAGGTAAAGATATTGCACAGGGACAACTAACAACTGTTTGCTGTATAACAAATCCTGGAGAAACATTACGTGCAATTCCTATTCCTGAATTTATCGCTTCACAGATTACGCCTAAATAAAAAATGAAATACATCTATCGTCAAGAAGATGCTGAAGTGGTTCGCATTGAAGGAGATGCACCACGAACGCTCTATACGCTCATAGAACCGAAGACTCAGAAAGACACACGGTTTTCGATGGGTCTTGAAGAAATTGATCCACACAGTGAGATTCCAATGCATTCACATAGTCATGCAGAGGAGATTATCTTTGTGTTTGGCGGAGAGGGGAAGGCATACATTGATGATGAGGTTACAGAACTGACACCCGGGACGGTAATCTATCTTCCACCGAATGTTGAGCATCGTTTTGTCAATACAGGAGATGAACCGCTCTGGATTACATGGACACTTTCCCCACCCGGTTTTGAGAATCAGATTCGGAAAATTGCTGATGGGTTGGCGGGAATGGAAGTGTTCAGTGAGTCTTGATAGGATTATACTGAACCACTAACAGATGACGGTGCAACATCATAGTGTGAAAATTCCAATGTAAATGCACCGCGTCCTTGGGTCATAGAACGAAGACGGGTTGTATATTGAAATGTTTCTGCTAATGGTATGATGGCATTGATGACGTTAGCAGTGTCTTGGGTGGTTGTATCGTTGATTTGTGCACGTCTGGCATTTAGGTCACCGATGACCTTACCAAGATGTTCATCTGGGACAGTGATGTGAATTTGCATTATTGGTTCAAGCAGAAGCGGATTCGCTTGTCTCACAGCCTTTTCAAAAGCCGATACTGCGGCTGCTTCATAAGCGATCTCAGAAGAGTCGGTAGGATGTGTGGAACCGCCGATCAATGTCACCTTAATATCTTGTAATGTGTATCCCATGAGAGCACCCGTTCCCATTGCCCCTTCAAGTGCTTTTTCTATGGAATGAACAAACTGACGCGGTATCTGTGTTTCATCGGTCTTGTCCTCAAATTGAAAACCCTCCTCACGTTCCAAAGGTTCAACACGAACTTCAACATCTCCAAAAATACCTTCCTCATCAGTCTTATGGATATGTGTTCCTCGCCCTTTTGCTGTAGTGCTTATTGTCTCTCGGTACGCTACTTGTAACTTACTTACACGTGCATTCACACCGAACTCTCTTATCATCCGGTCAGTAAGTATCTCTAAATGAAGTTCCCCCATACCAGAGATAATGCGTTGACCAGTTTCCTTGTCAATACCAACTGTAAATGTAGGATCTTCGTCCATAAGTTTTTCAAGTGTTTCTTCCAAGTCGTCCGTATCACTTGCGCGTTCAGGTTCAATTGCAACAGAAATAACGGGTGGTGGAAATTCAATGGATTCAAGTAACAATGGGTGCTGCAAATCGCTGAGCGTGTGACCAGTTTTTGTACTACGCATCCCCACAAGTGCAACGATGTCACCTGCATAAGCTGCATCGCATGTTTCTTCTTTATTTGCATGCATCTGTAGAATACGATTTACTCTTTCGCGTTTTTCTGTTGCAACATTGTAGACGACTTCACCCCGTTTGAGAGTTCCTGAATAAACACGGCAGTAGACCAACTTATCCACAGTGTCATGACTTGCCACCTTAAATGCTAATGCAGAGAAGGGTTCTGTATCGTCCGCATGACGTACTGCTTTATCTACCTGTTGTGTTTCTTCTTTTTTTGACGATTTTCTGTTAGTCGGTATAGATACTTCACCTTCTATTGGTGGCACATCAATTGGAGAAGGTAGATAGTTAAGAACTGCATTTAGAAGTGGTTGGACTCCTTGATTTTTTAGAGAGCTGCCACATAGGACTGGAATAAAACTTCCTTTGAGTGTTGCCCTTCGTATTCCATCAATTAGTTCTTGGTCTGATATCTCTATACCTTCAAGATATTTCTCAAGTAGTTTGTCATCTTCAGATGCAACATTTTCAACAAGTGATTCGCGGGCAGTATTTGCTGATTCTTGGATATCAGATGGGACATCTTTTTCTTCGTAGGTTTTGCCTTGATCAGTATCGTCCCAATAAATTGCTTTCATCGCAATCAGGTCAACCACACCTGTGAAGTCTCGTCCTTCACCAATTGGTATTTGCAATGGAACGGGATTTGTGCCAAATCGGTCTTGCATCATCTCAAGTACACGCAAGAAATTTGCCCCAACACGATCCATCTTGTTGACGAATGCAATACGTGGTATGTTGTATCGTTCTGCTTGATTCCATACTGTTTCAGATTGGGGTTCAACACCACCAACAGCACAGAAGAGTGCGATAGCACCGTCTAAAACACGTAAGGAGCGTTCTACCTCAACAGTGAAGTCTACGTGTCCGGGTGTGTCAATTAGATGGATAGCATGGTCTTGCCAGAAGCAGGTTGTCGCTGCAGCAGTGATTGTTACACCGCGTTCGCGTTCCTGCACCATCCAATCCATTTCTGCGGTGCCTTCATCAACTGTGCCGATTTTATGTTTTTTTCCTGTATAGAAAAGGATGCGTTCGGTGGTTGTTGTTTTTCCAGCATCAATGTGTGCTGCAATTCCGATGTTGCGCACCTTTTCAATTGGATATTCGCGTGCCATTTGAATCCTTATTCCTTGATGTATACATAACTTGAATTGTATTCTAATCTGCGGCTACAACATTAACTATTTCAGTGGTTTCAGGTTCTTCTGAATTTACGAACTTATACCATTTCTGAAAAATAACTTCTCATTAAGATAAGGTACCGTTCATAGTCGCGCAATGCATTGCACCTCGAACATTCAAAATGCCTAATAAATCTCATAATGCGACTTTATTTTATAGAATTGGTATTATATACTCCTGACTTTCGCCACTCTTTTTCTACTGCTTGGCAGTGGGTAATGAATCTGGTTAAATCGTTCCCAATTTCTCTGATATGTCCTACTTCAATATCAAACATTTTCCGCGTAGCAGAAAAATCCCCGGCAGTAAGTGTATAGAAGGACACATCTATCACAACTTTCCCACTGAAATGACTACGTCCATCCCAATGTCTTGTTATGGCTTTTGTGTTATTGGCGTGTTTGTAAGCGTTCCAGTTGTTTGCGGAGTTGTGCGGCTTCCGCTTCTGCTGCCTCAGCGCGTGCCGCCTCCTGTTCTGCGCGTACTTCTGCGGTATCAGCACGTTCGGTTTCTTGTTCTGCATGTGCTTCTGCGGTATCAGCGCGTTCGGCTTCCTGTTCTGCATGTGCTTCTGCGGTATCAGCGCGTTTGGCTTCCTGTTCCGCCCGTGCTGACGCTGATTCTGCGGGGGTCTGCAGCCACGCACCCACAACTGGATCATAAAGACCTAAACCTACATCTCCAACATGAAAATCTAAACCCAATACAGCAGAATGTAAACCCCCATCCCTATCACCCGAAACCGGAACATACACTCCATTAACTAATGAAAAACCCATCAGTGCCGATGGCAAGTATAGACCTTCCGCATCATATAAGAAATAGTCTTGTATTCCCAGCGAAGCATAAAGCTCCATTTTATCCGTTAAATCTTTATTATAAGTGGATTTGCTACTGAACTCCATCGCAAAATCAGGGGATTTGCCTTCCACCCAGACAAGATACGTCTGACGGTCTTTTTTACCTAACCCGAAAGCAACTAACACATCCGGTGAAACCGATTTACGCGGGTTGCCCTCCACGTAATACATCAGTATATCGCCAGAGACGTAAACTTCCGGTTGTTGCTCAAAATGTGCGTCAAGTGTTTGTAATGTCCGTGTAAGGATACGTCTATGAAGGTCGCTAACTGCCATGGGTTTACCATCCGCATCAGGATAAAATATCGCTCTGTCTGTAGGCACAGAAGCGATTTGTTCTGCTTTTGTATAGGTTGCCATCGGTGTTTCTCCTTTTTGTCTGGGACATGAAAATAGGGTTAAAACTTGAACCGTGGAGACGTTGTGTGCTAATTATAACTGAGAATTGAGAGGGTAGCAAGCACTTTTATTTTTCTGCTATTGTCTGAATCACGATCGGACAACTTTTGAAAACCGCTTCCTTCCGCGTCATCCGCGTTCCCAATGCCCTGTTATGGCTTTCGTGTTATTAGGGTGTTTGTAAGCGTTCCAGTTGTTTGCGAAGTTGTGCGGCTTCCGCTTCTGCTGCCTCAGCGCGTGCCGTTTCCTGTAGACGTGCGGCGGCTTCCTGTTCTGCGCGTGCTTCTGCTGCCTCAGAGCGTGCTTCTGCGGTATCAGCGCGTTCGGCTTCCTGTTCTGCATGTGCTTCTGCGGTATCAGCACGTTCGGTTTCTTGTTCTGCATGTGCTTCTGCGGTATCAGCGCGTTCGGCTTCCTGTTCTGCATGTGCTTCTGCGGTATCAGCGCGTTTGGCTTCCTGTTCCGCCCGTGCTGACGCTGATTCTGCGGGAGTCTGTAGCCACGCACCTACAACTGGATCATAAAGACCTAAACCTACATCTCCAACATGAAAATCTAAACCCAATACAGTAGAATGTAAACCCCCATCCCTATCAACCGAAAGCGGAACATACACTCCATCAACTAATGTCCAACCCATCAGTGACGATGGCAGGTACAGACCTTCCGCATCATATAAGAAATAGTCTTGTATTCCAAGCGAAGCATAAAGCTCCATTTTATCCGTTAAATCTTTATTATAAGTGGATTTGCTACTGAACTCCATCGCAAAATCAGGGGATTTGCCTTCAACCCAGACAAGATACGTCTGACGGTCTTTTTTACCTAACCCGAAAGCAACTAACACATCCGGTGAAACCGATTTACGCGGGTCGCCCTCCACGTAATACATCAGTATATCCCCGGAGACGTAAACTTCCGGTTGTTCCTCAAAATGTGCGTCAAGTGTTTGTAATGTGTGGGTAAGGATACGCCTATGAAGGTCGCTAACTGCCATGGGTTTACCATCCGCATCAGGATAAAATATCGCTCTGTCTGTAGGCACAGAAGCGATTTGTTTTGCTTTTGTATTGGTTGCCATCGGTGTTTCTCCTTTTTGTCTGGGACATGAAAATAGGGTTAAAACTTGAACCGTGGAGACGTTGTGTGCTAATTATAACTGAGAATTGAGAGGGTAGCAAGCACTTTTATACCAATTCATCCGCGTTTTCCGCGCTAATCCGCAATTCAGACAAAGATCGGGCCTACTTCCGGACCAACATTTTGCGCGTGGCAGAAAAATCTCCTGCGGTGAGGGTGTAGAAATACACACCGCTTGCTACAGGTTCACCCTGTACATTTTTACCATCCCAATGCGCGGCACGGCTACGACTCTGATACGTTCCTGCAGCTTTATGTCCCAGTGCTAACTGATGGACAGATTGTCCATTTGAGTTATAGATCGTCAGTGTGACATCCGCATCCGTTGCCAACTGATAAGGTATCCATGTTTCCGGGTTAAATGGATTTGGATAGTTCGCGAGCAGTGCGTTTTTGTCAGGTAAGGTAACTTGGACGGTGGGGGCTGCTTGTGTTTCGGTTACTTCAAAGCGCGTGATTTCAGTAAAATCGTGGTAAATGACATTCCCTGCTTTGTCAGTAACACCTATTCCGATAACTCCCCAAACACCGGGAAAACTACCTTCTGGCAAGTAGATAGAACGCGTATATTTTCGATAAACAGTTGGGTCATCTTGAAAATAGATTTCCTTTGTCCCGCTATAATATGGTCTATAATTGTATGGTCCCGAAATACCATAACTTCGTTCACCCCCTAACGGGTCTCTGATAGCGATATGCCCTTTTTTAAACCCACTTATATCGTCTTTCACATAATACTCAACTGTGACAAACGTCTCACCATTTGGATTTACAGGATTTGCAGGTTCGGCATCCACAGTGATCCTGTTAACATCGAGTGTAGGCGGTGTCGTATCCGGGTTCTTCGTTTCTACCGTTACTTTTTGTATCTGATCATCAATATCAGGTAACCAAGCCTCCCGATAATTTATAGCATCCCGAAAATGGAGTCTTTTTAGTTCATACACCCCACCAGGCATATAATGCGGGAAGTAAAAAGTTGATTTCAATGTCCAAATATCACCCTCGCGCCTGACTCTATCAGCACGCACTGAAGAATGTCCACTATTCCCTGACACGTCGTCTGGATTTAGGTAGTAGAAATTCCCCGTGGCAAAGCCGGAACCTTCCTGTTCTTCTGGTCTAATATAAGTAAATCCGCTGAGGGTTCTATCCTCTTTTACTTGCCATGTTGCGGTTACGATATAAAAATGTTCGTTTTTTTCGGTGTATGCGTCTGATACCTTCAGTTTTGCGGAATTCGGCACATATTCTGGTGGGTATGAGTCTTCGTATATGTTATCGATATAGATTTGCAAGCCGAAGCCACCCGAATTATATCTTGTGAGCCTATTCGCATCGTACGTTAACACTTGTGTTATTGTGTAGTTCCCTGTAGCATAAGACGAAGGCACACTCTTGTATCCGACCAATATGTTGCTCTGTTTTGCATCTACAGGGTATAATCGAACGGCGAAGTGGCGAGCCCCCTTTCCATCCCCCTCTAAATCCCTGTTCAACAATTTAAAATGCACCCATCCACCTATTGAGTAATCCAATTCGTTTTCTGTATGGGTTTCTATTTCAATCTCAACCGTTTTGGACCTTTCTGGTTCGCCTTTCACTGTCACATCCACTCGGACGACTTCTCCGGGGTATACATAATCGGGATATAAGTTATAGACAACAAAGGTGAGGTCTTCGCGTATTATCGATATATAACGTGTGCCGTGCATAATCCTGTTCTGTATGAACTCATATTTGGCAGGGGATCTTGACCTGAGTTTATCTGGTGTGACGATATAGTAAGCGATACTTTCTGCCATATCTTCATTTGGGTTTTCTCCATGTGCGTAGTCGGATACAAACTCGGTCTGATTGGTTGTCATCCACCTTTCATCTTCATAGGACCACCCGCCGAGTTCTATCCAGTCTGCTTTGAGTTGTTCGTCAAATAGATAAGCCCACAAGAAGTGTGCTTTTTCATGGAGAATGATCCGCTGTGTTTCGTGTGTGATTCCATCTTCAAAAGCTTTGTCGGTAAACTCTATAAATCCCGCCCCTGTATTTGCGCGTGCGGTGTATTTAACAAACGGATCGGGTGCCCGTCTGATAAGATATTTCAATCCATGTGTGACATGCATGCCCGATGGATATTCTTCAAACAGGACCATGATCCCCAGGATTTCCTCATAAGTAAATTTGCTAAAGTTATAGAAAGGTTCACCTGTTAATGCTTCATAGTCGGGTACATGCACCGTAACGCCATACTTATACTGGAGCATGTCGTCTATTGCACGGTGTTGGATTCCTATTCCTGGTATGTATGTGGCAAATCTGAGGGCGGCTCGCCAAAGTCGCTTTGAAAAATATCGCCCTTGAATACCATCTATTTTTGCGACAAATGGATGAGCATACGTGAAAGCCTCTGATGCAATTGTTATCGTCCGAAGACTACCGTGTCCGACTGCTACATCGGGACCCAGGTCTATGTCTTGTGCCACATGAGCATCACTCAATATCCAATAAGTGGGGTTATGCCGCCACGCTGAAGCATATCGGCTCATATCTTGTAATGCCTGTAGCAGCAGATATGCTTTATCTTCATCCCATTCAGGTGATAAATACACTCTATACCACTCTGCTAATCTCAGACTCGCAGTATTTGATATAGACGTTTTTATGTCAGTCCCTTCAATTTCTACCTCTATCGGTTGGGGAACAAAGACTGTTTCTTGTCCTGAAGGGACTTCATCTTTTTCCCAGTGATATGTAGTCGTTTCTGCAATCGCCGGTGTCCCTGAAAATAGGCAAATTAAGAAAAGAGTGATCGTATAAAGGACTAATATTTTGCTGTCCACCAGAGTTTCACGCATGGCACTGTTCCTCCTTAATTATGAAGTTGATTATTATACCATTTCTATAAATGTTTATCCCA
Organism: Candidatus Poribacteria bacterium; assembly: GCA_958295945.1. Lineage (GTDB taxonomy): Bacteria > Poribacteria > WGA-4E > WGA-4E > WGA-3G > MSPOR6. Next base: position 4,729,681 of record OY282386.1, on the reverse strand, counting down.
TGAACAGTTGTTAAACAAGTTTTAAATATGGCACAAACTGGAAGTTTATGCTACATTTAAAGTAAAGAAAGATCGCGATTCGGAGATCGCTCGGACAGAAGACAGTGAAATATAATGACACCCAATCAATTAGAAATGGTATTTCCTAAACCATTATAGCACCAGACTTACTTGCGTATCAATAGTTTCCGCGTCGCCGAGAAATCGCCAGCGGTGAGTGTATAGAAATACAAACCACTTGCTACAGGTTCTCCTATCATATTTTTACCATCCCAGTGTGCTGCACGGTTAAAAGTGTGATATATTCCTGCGGGTTGATGTCCGAGTGCTAAAGTCCGAACTAAAGCACCTTCCACACTGTAGATCGTCAGTGTGACATCTGCGGGTTTCGCGAGCTGATACGGTATCCATGTTTCAGGATTGAACGGGTTCGGATAGTTTGCCAAGAGTGCCGTTGTTTTCGGCACCGTCTCGGTTTCTCTCAATGTCGTTAGAAGATGTTGAAGGACAGCAATTCCTTTTTGAAAACGCGCATCTGTCCGGTTGAGTTGCTTGGCTCGGTCAATCCATCGTTGGAGACTTTCGGTCGTGGATACCGCAGCAGGTGCGGTGGCTGCCTCAAGTGCGTCTAAAACCGCGTTGATGTCCTCACGGTTCACTTCACCGTCGCCGTTGACATCCCCTGTAAGTGGCGTATCAAAACTACCAAAGTTCTCAGCGACTATCATAAGATCGAACACATCCACGACACCATCACGGTTGACATCTGTCGCAGGCATAAACGCCGCGTAAAGCGTATAGTCGCCAGTTTTTTGCTCATCACTTTCAACTTTGATGTAATATGTTCCCGGTTCCACAACATGTTCAATTCTGAAATTTAATGCTTCATCCCCGTTTTCATCCACATTCGTTGCTAATATGGTACCATCACTATTTTGCAATGTACCTATCGTCCCAAAGGGGGCAGTCGTTGTCGTCCAAAGTGTGAGTTGACCCCGCACCTCTATGGGGATACTGAAGTAATCCACATCATTGCCGGGGTCTATCTTTGCTGTGAGGGAGCCCCCCAGCAGCAGCACGGTCGCTTCAATCAGCGTATTGCCGTGGTCAACGGATGTGATGTTCCACAACAACACCGTGCCATCATCACTCCCACTTGCGATTGTTTTGCCACCCGGACTAAACTCGACACTATTGACGCTGCTGGTATGTCCCTTAAGTGTGCCCATTCCTGTCTGTGTCCCAACATCCCATAGACGCACCGTGCCATCATCACTCCCACTTACGATTGTTTTCCCATCCGGATTGAACGCGACACTATTAACAGCAGCGGTATGTCCTTCAAGGGTGCCTATTTCTGTCTGTGTCTCCACATCCCATAGACGCAACGTGCGGTCGTTACTCCCACTTACGATTGTATTTCCATCCGGACTAAATGCTACACTATTGACCCACCCAGTATGTCCGCGAAGTATCGTTATTTCTGTCCATGTATCCACATCCCACATACGTACAGTGCCATCGATACCCCCCGTACTAACGAGGATGCGTCCATTCGGACTGAAAACAACACTATTGACCCCAGGGTAATCCCAATAATAGTTCCAGATATGTTCCCAATGTTCGCTTATTAGCATCTGCGTAGCAACATCATACAAACGCACAATAGCATTATCTTGTCCAGTTGCGATTGTGGTGCCATCTGGACTAAACGATACACTCCTGACACGCCCGTACTCTACACGACTGACACCCCCGACCGGGCTTAGACCGCCTATGCGTGTCTGCGTAGGAACATTCCATAAATTGCCTCCATATCCATAACCTCCAGTTGCGATTGTGGTGCCATCTGGACTAAACGATACACTCCTGACACCCCAATTCTCAAGTTTACCTATTTTTGTCTGCGCAGGAACATCCCACAAAACGGTGCCGACAGAATCACTCCCACTAACGAGGATGCGTCCATCAGGACTGAACGATATACTATTGACATCTCTGATGTGTCCTTCAAGTATGGTGCGTATATTTTCTTGCTGCTCACGAACAAGCGTTGTAACAACCCAGTAGACTTCCCATATATGTTCGGGGTCGACATGGGAATATCCGTTCCATAATATCTGCGTAGCAACTTCCCATTCATGCACCCTGCTCCAGGACCCATATCCCCTTTTAATTGCGATTCTCTGACCATCTGAACTGAACGCGATACCCGTGACAAGCCTGGAAAAAGAACCCAACTCAAGCCCACCTATTTCAGCACGTGTCCCCACATCCCACAAACGCAGCGTGTTATCATTACTCCCACTTGCGATTGTTTTTCCATCTGGACTGAACGCTACAATTCTGACTAACCATGTATGCCCTTCAAGAATTCCTACTTCTGTCCGCGTGGACACATCCCATATACGCACGGTGCCGTCCCAACTCCCACTTGCGATTGTTTTTCCATCCGGACTAAACGCTACACTACTGACATATCCGGTATGCCCTTCAAATGTGCCTATTTCTGTTCGCGTGGATACATCCCATAACCGCACAATCTCGTCCTGGCCACCCGTTGCGATTGTTTTTCCATCTGGACTGAACGATACAGACTCTACCGTCCCGGTATATCCTTCAAGGGTGCGTATTTGCGTCTGTGTATTCACATCCCACAAACGCACCGTGTTATCATCATCCAGACTTACGAGAGTGCGTCCATCTGGACTGAAAAATATACTATCTGGTCCCCCGGCATGCCCCTCAAGAGTTCCTATTTCTGTCTGTGTCTCCACATCCCACAAACGTACGGTGTTGTCCTGACCTCCACTTGCGAGGGTGCGTCCATCCGGGCTGAACGCGACACGATCTACCGACCCGGTATGCCCCGTGAGTAGGGCGAGTGCTTCGCTTGTCTGGACATCATAAATCCATATACCGATCTGACTCGCTACAGCAAGCAATGCCCCATCTTGTGTGCACGTTATATCATTTATCCCGCCTTTGCCGATCCGCGCTTTAGCACCTTCGGGTAGTCCCCACTGTGTATAGGGTTCATTTTCAGCAGTTGTGTTGGATACAATTAGAACCGTTGAAACTATCAAGAACATCAAACTTAAAAACACTTTTGGTTTCACAAGAAATTCCTTTTATAGTGGAATGGACAATTAATAGGACACGTCTCAGCGGGCGAGGAAACCTCGCCCCTACGGGACTTGTGGCACTTGCAAGTGCATTGAAATGTCTTCTTAATTCTAAACTGGACTATATAGTAGATTTTGAAAGGACTTGAACACTCTGCATCGGCGAGGTTAGGAAACCTCGCCTACCATGGGACGAAAGTGTCAACTTATATTTACAATTCACTATAAGAGAATATTTCACTCCTACATTACATTATTCCATTGTAGAACAACACCGAGCAATCCAGGATTCCATTCCATAAGCATTTGATATGCCTTCGGTGCTTCGTGTCCTGGAACTTTGTGACTTATCAGTGGAGCGACATTAAACCTATTATGTGATATTAGAGAGATCATCAAACGACTATCATCATCACTTGTCCAGAAATTTGGTGATGATTCTTGACGGGGACGAATAGAATTGTGTGCTCCATATAAGATTAACCCTTTTTTATGCACATCCCGATAGAAGTTGACCTTTGGTGTTTCACCGCGTGTGCTTGCCAATAGAACAACCCTTGCTCCCCATCCTGCAACTTTCATTGCAGTTGAAATACCTTCTGGATGACCAGTTGCTTCAATTACTATTGTTGGTCCTTTTCCCATTGTCGCATCGTTTAACTGATGGGAAAAATCTTTATCTTCTGGGTTTAAAGAGTAGTCTGCCCCGATTGATTTTGACAGTTCAAGTCGACTGTCTGTTAGATCCGCTGCTATCAGGGGAAATGCACCGCTCAGTTTAGCGAGTTGCAACGCAAGCAATCCGATGAGTCCTTGTCCAAGTATCAATGTAGGTTCTCCGAGTTCAATCCTTGCCTTCCGTATTCCTTGCAATGCAATTGCACTGAGATTGAAAAAGACAGCTTCTTCGGAGGGAACATCTGAAGATGCTACTTTAAATAATCTATTTGGAGAAGTTATTGCGTGACTTGTATGTCCGATGGTAGATGCAACACGGTCATCTATTGCTATACCTGTAACATTCTTCCCAACTTCTACAACTTTTCCAATATTGCTATATCCTGGACGGGTAGGATAATTTCCCATTGCATTTGGTAGTCCTAACAAAAACGCTCGTTCCGTACCAGGACTTATGAGTGTACATTCGGATGCAACCAGTACTTCATCATCTTTGACAGCATGTATTTCAAATTCTTCAATATCTACTTTAGCGCGACTTGGCCATACAACACGTTGTCCTATCATGAATCTCAACCTCTTAACATAAGAAGGATAATCGTTTTGAAGTATATCACAAAAACGACTATCCTTCAAGTTTAATTATGCGAATTCTATAGTGGAATGGACAATTAATAGGACACGTCTCAGAGGGCGAGGAAACCTCGCCCCTACGGGACTTGTGGTACTTGCAAGTGCACTGAAATGTCTTCTTAATTCTAAACTGGACTATAAATATGAATTTACATTTTGAACAGTAATGTAAGAGGGCAATGAAATGCATCCTACGAAAGTGTTTTCCGCAGTCCGGTAGGTTCAGTTAGGAAACCGAACCTACCGGTACTGGAAGGACGCTAAATTGACATCTATGGTGAATGTTTATCTGTCATCAGATTCAATTCTTAGCGTTTCATAATTCGAACGTTGACGTAGATCTTTGAAGTAAATGAGAGCTAACTTTTCATTACTTTCTTTGAGTTTGTCAACAACCTTTGAAAAATCATCTAAGGTTTCAATCTCAGTATAATCGATCTCTTTGATGAGATAACCAGGTCTGATACCACTTCTTGCGGCAGCACTTCTTTGTTCAACTTCTACGACAATAACACCGGTTTCATCTTGGTGACCGTAACGTCTTGCAAGTTGAGGTGTTAAGTTTTGCACACGCATTCCCGACAAAGTTACATGACTGTCAATAGCTTGTTCAGGTGAATCAAAACTTGCTAATGCTTCTTCAGTCCGTTTGTCAAGCTTTACGGTTAGGAGAATCTCCTTTCCTTTTCTTAGGACTTTTACCTCAACTTTAGTCCCAACTCCCGCAGAAGCAACTGCACGCATGAGGTGAGATGTGTCTCTGATTGTTTTCCCATTGAATTCAAGGACTACATCACGCCGTTGTATTCCACCTTTTTCAGCCGGACTATTTTTTCCTACCTCTTCAACTATAGCTCCCCGTGGTTCATCAAGTTTTAGTTTTTCTGCCATATCGGGATCAACAGTGTCCATTCTTATACCAAGCCAACCACGGATAGCTTTTCCATGTTCAATAAGTTGTGGCAGCAGATCACTCGCAAGATTACTTGGGATTGCAAAACCGATTCCTACATTACCTGCGGCATATCCATTTGTAGCAATTAAGGTGTTTATCCCAACCAATTCGCCACGAATATTTATCAGTGCACCACCACTATTGCCTTTATTTATCGGTGCATCCGTCTGAATGAAGTTCCCATATTCAATATTACTAATATTTCTATCATTTCTATTATTTCTATTTTTTGCACTTACAACACCGCGTGTAACAGTTTGAGAGAGATTAAAGGGCGTCCCAATTGCAATAACCCATTCACCGACTTCAAGGGCATCTGAATCCCCAAAAGGGAGAGTAGATAGTCCTTTTTCGTCAATCTTGAGAACTGCTAAATCGCTACCACCGAGTTCTGTCCCAGCCGGATCAGTTCCAATCAACTCTGCATCGTATTGTTTTCCATTTGATAAGGTTATTATAATTTCATCAGCCTTATCAATAACATGGTTGTTTGTAAGTATATATCCGTCATCACTAACGATTACACCCGATCCGATTCCGCTTACTTGCCTGGTAGATGGTTGATCGTTTGGATTCTCTTCTCCAAAATCCCTTTGATTCGGATTCCATTCAAATCTGTCAAAGAATCTTCTGAATTCTTCTGTATCAAAACGATCTGGAGGGACAATTTGATACCTTGAATTTGCTGTTATTTGCACAACCGATGAACTTGTGTGCTTTACTAAATTTATAAATGCACGGTTTGCACGGTCAAGATATTGGAAATCTTCCGATTCCACGAATTTTTTATGTGTATCGCCAATTGCTGTCGGTATAACAAATTTCTCGCCATCATGGCTAATAATGAATCCGGCTGCAACTGCAAGTGTAGATATTATTAAAATAAGTGCTACTTTTCGGTGTAGTAAGTTTCTGAAATTTAACATGATTTTTTCCTCCAGTAGATTTAATCGCAAAAAAGACTATATCATTTGTGTTTTCGCACTAAAAACACACCACTAATTTAAAATAGTTGCAAAAATTTTCTCTGCTATAATTTACTCTCCTCGTGAAATTTTCTCTACATGTTCTTTAACTATATGTTCAGGACAGGATTTAATAAATAACCATGCCCCCGGTACAAGTATCACGAATGCTCCAATGCAGATATCATCAAAACGACCAATTATAGGGATGAAATCGAAATCAAACGGATAGACTAAATACGCTATTGCAAAAACAACAGCAAGTACCTCAAAGACGACGAGTATGGCTTTACGATAGATAGGCACACGTTCATCTCTGAAAAGACGCATCGTCAACCGGATGAAGTTTGGTAGATTCAGTAAGATACGAAGAAAGCGGAAGATTCCTCGTCCTTTACCACCAAAGAAAAAAGGATTTATCATATATTTATTTTATCAAAAATTATATATGTAGTGCAAATCATTTTCCTCTATACGCCAATTACAACTTGACATCAACACAGATAATTATTATACTAACTCAAGATTTATTTTCGATATACAGAAGGAGACAAAATGGCAACAAAACTCCTAGGACAACCCGCAGCACAACTATATACGGTCAGGGAATTTACCAAAACTGAATCTGCTATCGCTGAGACTATGAATAAGGTGAAAACACTCGGTTACGATGCAGTTCAATGTTCAGCACTTGGTCCGATTGAACCTGAGGCACTGAAGAAAATAGTTGATGATGAAGGTCTCACGATTTGTGCGACGCACACCAGTTATGACCGGATGCGTGATGAACCACAAGCAGTAATAGATGAACACCAGTTGTGGGGATGCAAACATGCAGCAATTGGAGGACTTCCCGGTGAATACCGAAGCACAGAAGGTTATTCTAAGTTTGCAAAAGAAGCATCTGAAGTTGCAGCGCGCCTTGCAGAAGGGGGTATTACCTTTTCCTACCATAATCACAGTTTTGAGTTGGAACGTTATGATGATGGACGTACAGGTTTACAAATCTTGTATGAGGATAGTAATCCAGAATATTTCAATAGTGAAATTGATACATATTGGATACAACATGGTGGTGGGGATCCTGCCGATTGGATTCGTAAATTAAAGGGTCGCGCACATATTGTGCATCTTAAGGATATGGCAGTCAAGGGGAATGCTCAAAGGTATGCTGAAGTCGGTGAAGGCAATCTGAATTGGATTGCGATTCTGAACGCATGTATATACGCTGAAGTTGAATGGTATATCATTGAACAAGATTCTTGTTATGAACGCGATCCGTTTGAGAGTTTAGGTATTAGTCTTAAGAATTTGCAAGACATGATTCCCTCAGAGTTTAATTAGACCATACAGATACAATGGCAGGATATTGTGCTTTCAGTGTTCTGCCATATTTCTTAGATAGATAAATTGAGCGTTAGCAATCCATTTTTACTTGACTTTTCAACACAATTATGATAAAATAATTGGGTGACATTCTTAATTTTCGGGGCGTGGCGCAGCCCGGAAGCGCGCTTGAATGGGGTTCAAGAGGTCGCTGGTTCGAATCCAGTCGCCCCGATTTTTTTGTTTTATTAACGGGAAAATATGTTAACATAGAGGCAGTTGTAGTCGTGGAAAAAACTTGTATTAATGTAGGCATTTTAGGGTGGGGAACAGTCGGCACCGGTGTGTCAAAAATACTGGTTAACCAGAATGCCCTTATATCTAAGAATAATAATATACAATTAAACCTAACGAAAGTAGTGAAACGGACACTTCCTGCCATACGTGAAGGGATAGATCTTCCGTCTGACTGCCTAAGCACTGACCCAAACGAAGTCGTTGATAACCCGGAAATTGATATTGTCGTTGAACTTATCGGTGGTGTTTCTGATGCATATTCACTCATGAAACGTGCAATCCAGAACGGTAAGCATATTGTCACAGCAAATAAGGCACTGTTAGCTGAACAAGGCAGTGACCTATTCCAATTAGCACAGAAACATCGTGTGAGCCTTAATTTTGAAGCGAGTACTGCAGGTGGAATTCCGATTATAAAAACGCTCCAAGAGAGTTTCACTGCCAATCAGATACAATCGCTCTGTGGCATCGTCAATGGAACTTGTAATTACATCCTAACAGAAATGAGTGAAGCAGGTGTTGAATATACGGATGTATTATCAGCAGCACAGGAGAAAGGTTATGCAGAAGCTGATCCAACAATGGATGTTGAAGGTATTGATGCTGCACAAAAACTGTCGTTGCTTATCGCGCTTGCTTATGGTGTAAATATTTCAGTTGACCAATTTTATGTTGAAGGTATTACAGACGTATCACAGAAAGAGATTCAATATGCCCGCGAACTGGGTTATGCAATAAAACTACTTGCAATTGCCAAGTTAACTGATGACAATCGTGTAGAAGCAAGGGTGCATCCCACTCTGTTGCCAGAACGGAGTTTATTAGCGAATGTGGGTGGTCCCTTTAATGCGGTCTGTGTAATAGGTTCAGCGGTTGGTCCCACGCTTTTTTATGGACAAGGTGCAGGCGAAATGCCCACAGCGAGTGCAGTTGTTGCGGATATTATTGACGCTGCAAAAGCAATCCAATCAGGTGTAAATTCACCGATCTCACAAGCATGGCTTGAGAAACCGCACACTGAAATAGGTGTATGTTCTATTGAAGATATTGAAACGCGCTACTACTTACGTTTTGTGGTAATTGATCGTCCGGGGGTTTTAGCAAGCATTTGCAGCATCTTAGGTAACTGTAATATCAGTATTGCATCAGTAATTCAAAAAGAACCACACTGTACCGAGACTGTATCGCTCATGATGTTGACACATAAAGCCAGAGAAGAGGACATGCAAACCGCACTCAAACAGATTTATACACTTGAAGTTGTTAAGGGTAATGCAAAACTAATTAGAATTGAAGAAGAAGTAGCATTTTAAATGCGATTGTCAAAACAATGAAAGACGCGTTGATTTTTGACGTAAGAAATATACAAGATGGGGTTTTCAATACACATAAAGTGGATATCCCTATCTCACATTTTGATTTGGAATTAGAAGAGGTGCAATTTACTAGTTCTGTCCGTGGTAATGTTGCGTTGTTGCGCCACGGAGAGGATGATGTTTATGTAAAGACAGAGGTATTTACTGATATTGAGATGCAATGTGGTAAATGCCTTGAATTGTTCATAACTGACATTGAAGCAGCTTTCGAAGTTCAATTCACACCAGATAATAGTTCTGATCAAATTGATTCTGATTATATTGAAGATGGTGAACATTATTATGATGGTGAAACACTGGACATCTCTGATGATACACGAAAGGCATTAATATTACAGATACCTATCTGGCCGCTCTGTTCACAAGAGTGTGAAGGTCTATGTTTTCAATGTGGTGTGAATCTGAATGAGGAAAAATGCACCTGTGATAAAGAAGATGTATATGAAGTTGAAGCATCTGATTCTACTTCGCCTTTTGCAGAACTCTCACAATTGTTAGAAGCAGCAAAATTGGATAGTAAATCTAAGTGATAGAAACATAAGGAGAATTAAACGGAAATGGCACATCCAAAGCGCAAAACATCAAAAGCAAAAAAAAGAATGAGACGGAGTCATCATGCACTCTCAAGTCAAGTGATAACTGACTGCTTATACTGCGGAGAAATGATGGTTTCACACCGAGTATGCACCCATTGTGGTCACTATAAAGGCAGATCAATTCTTAGGTCAACAGAAGAAACAGGGTAGCTAAGACGAATATGTCTCAACTCATGCCGTTTTACACCGATATAGTGTTAACATTATATTTTCCTATGAATCGGCTGAAAAGGGTTCTTTAGAATGAAGCGAAATGCAAAAATCACAGGGACGGGTTCTTATCTACCTGAAACCGTATTATCAAATTCTGATCTTGAAAAAATGGTGGATACCAGTGATGAATGGATTCGACAACGTACTGGTATTGTTGAACGAAGAATTGCAGAGGATGACATCGCTACTTCAGACCTAAGTGTGCATGCTGCGCGCTTAGCAATAAAGAGAGCACAAGTTGATCCTCTTGACATACAGATGATCCTTGTTGCTACAGTGACACCTGATACTTTTTTCCCTTCAACCGCTTGTTATGTTCAAAAAGGGATTGGTGCCAAAAATGCCTCCGCAATGGATATATCCGCTGCATGTGCGGGCTTCTTGTATGGACTTGATTTAGCAAACGGATTGATTGTTTCTGGACAGTATGATACCATTCTCGTTGTTGGTGCAGAAGTCTTTAATAACATTGTAGATTGGAATGATCGTAACACGTGCGTCTTGTTTGGTGATGGCGCAGGAGCAGCTGTTGTGCAAGCCACTGATGAAGAAAATGGAATTATCGCTTCCTATATCGGATCTGATGGAGATTACGCTGACATAGACCTGCTTGGCATCCCAGCTGGCGGATCAAGAATGCCTGTAACAACAGATGCGATTGATAACAATCTAAACAAAATAAAGATGAATGGGAGAGAAGTTTTCAAATTAGGGGTAAGGTTGATGCCAGAAGCCGCTGAAAGAGCTCTAAAAAAGGCAAATGTCAGTGTTGATGAAATCGATCTGTTAATTCCACATCAAGCAAACTTACGTATCATTGAAGCAGTGGGTCATAGACTTGGTGTGCCAAGAGAAAAGGTTTATGTAAACGTTGATAAATATGGTAATACCTCAGCTGCAACCGTTATCATCGCACTGGATGAGGCTATTCGTGAAGGTAGAGCAAAACCTGATGATCTAATATTACTTGTTACTTTCGGGGCAGGACTGACTTGGGGGAGTACACTCCTGCGTTTGTAATTATTGATGTGTCGAATCGGGAATACTTACATCCAACAATCACTCTTTAATTAAAAATACAACTCTGAATTCATAATGACACATCTTGCATTTATTTTTCCGGGACAGGGCTCTCAAAAGGTTGGGATGGGTGCAGAATTAGCAAAGACCTATCCAGTTGCATCTGAAGTTTTTGATGAAGCAGATGAGATTATTGGTAGGACAATAAGCAAGCTCTGTTTTGAAGGACCGGAAACAGAATTAAAACAGACTGAAAACACTCAACTCGCAATTTTAACTTGTAGTGTGGCAACTTTAAGGATATTGACACAAAATGGGATTGTGCCTAAAGTTGTTGCAGGACATAGTTTAGGGGAGTATTCCGCACTTATAGCCGCTGGTGTCCTTGAATTTACGGATACATTAAGATTAGTCAGTGCTCGTGCCAAATATATGGCAGAAGCTGGAGGAAAATATAACGGTACAATGGCTGCTATACTTGGTATGCCGACTGAGCAACTCCAAAACATAATCAATCAGGTTGATGGCGTAGTAGAGATTGCCAACTTCAACTGCCCTGGACAATTAGTGATTTCTGGTGAAACTGATGCTGTCAACAATGTAGTCGCTCTCGCATCAGACGAAATTGGAGCAAGAAGATGTCGTCCTTTACAAGTGAGTGGTGCATTTCATTCACCACTGATGGTATCTGCACAAGAAAAATTCAAGTCTGTTATTGAATCGGTGACGTTTAAACCTCTACAAACAGAAATTGTGATGAACGTAACAGGGGAGAATGTAACAGATGCTGATGACATCAAAAGACTACTATTGCAGCAAATAATTGAACCTGTTCAGTGGGAAAAAACGCAGAACTCTATTGAAAAACAGGGAATCTCAAACTTTATTGAAGTTGGACCGGGAACGGTTTTATCGGGTTTAGTAAAGCGAACACTACCAGATTGTTCAGTAATGAATGTTGAAGACGTTAAAACACTTAAACTCTTGATAGATGAATATGGCAAGGGTGCATAAATGGAAAATAATACAGTCCAAGGTGTATTTCAAGCAGATATGCTCAGTGGAAAAACCGCTATTGTAACGGGTGCATCCCGTGGAATTGGTGCTGCAATTGCACAGAAATTATGTGAAGTAGGAGCAAATGTCGTTATCTGTTCACGATCAACAGAGAGTGTTTCTCAAACTGCAACGACTCTAAAAAATAGCGGATACACCGTTCAGGCAGTTGCTGCAGACATATCAAGAAAGGAAGACGTTGACACGCTTATTGATGAGACAATAACACAGTTTTCGCAAGTTGATATCCTTGTAAATAATGCAGGTATTACACGTGACATGTTGCTGATGCGTTTGAAAGATGAAGACTGGGATGCAGTGTTACAGACAAATCTCACAGGAACAATGTATTGCACCCGAGCAGTACTACGGCCGATGATTCGGCAGAAAAACGGACGTATAATCAATATCTCATCTGTAATCGGATTGATGGGCAATCCAGGTCAAGCAAGTTATGCCGCAGCAAAAGCAGGGATTATCGGATTAACAAAAACAACAGCAAAAGAGGTAGGAACACGCGGAATCACAGTAAACGCAATTGCTCCTGGATTTATCACAACTGACATGACAGCGAAAATACCTGAAGAATTTCAGAACAAACTCTTAGAGCACATACCATTACAAAACTTTGGCACACCGGAGGATGTTGCAGATACTGTTTGCTTCTTAGCTTCGGATGCAGCGCGTTATATCACTGGCCAAACAATACAGGTTGACGGTGGAATGGTGATGTAACATCACACTTTAGTCTGACGTCAAATAGTAATTTACTTACGACGCTTAGTTCTCTGTAGGGAAGTTAATAATTTAATATTGCCCTACAATTATTCTCTAATTTAGGAAAATCTAGTGGAAATACAATATATTAGTTGTTGAGAAATCCACTTTTATGATAGGAGATGTAAATACAAAAATGGCAACAAATGAAGATCGCCTTATTGAAATTATTGCAAACCAACTTGGTGTTGCAGCAGATAATGTCACACCAGATGCGTCTTTTATGGAAGACTTGGGTGCAGACTCGCTTGATACCGTTGAATTAGTTATGGCACTTGAAGAGGAATTCGACCTTGAAATCCCGGACAGTGATGCAGAAAAAATCCAAACTGTTCAGGATGCTCTTGATTACTTAGATGAGCATGTCTAATTTCATAATAACGGAATCTACATTGAGGGTGAGTAATCCAGAATTGCTGCCCTCCTAACCAACTTACGAAAAGGATCGATCTCGTGGAGCGAGTAGTTATAACAGGAATTGGCGTTGTCAATGCGATTGGCAACACGAAAGAAGAATATTGGGATGCGCTTGCTAACGGTAAAAACGGTATCGGACCTTTAACCGGTTTTGATGCAAGTGAATATCGTACTCAGGTCGCCGCACAAGTCAAGGATTTTCAGGCGGAAAAGTATCTGGATAAGAAATCTGCATCGCGTTTTCCGCTTTTCATCCAATATGCACTTGCTGCTTCTATGATGGCACATGAAGACTCTGGACTGGATATGACGAAAGTTGATCCATACCGTGCTGGGGTCCAAATCGGGGCTGGTGTCGGTGGGATAGGTGTACTTGAGGATAACGCTAAAATCCTAATTGAAAAAGGACCGAAACGGGTCAGTCCATTTCTTGTGCCGTTTATGATTATAAACATGGCATCAGGACAGGTGTCTATCCATTTCGATCTCAGAGGTCCTAATTCTGCTTCTGTTACCGCTTGTGCGACCTCAAACCATTCCATCGGGGAATCATTGCGGTTGATACAACATGGATATGCAGATGTTATGTTTACTGGCGGGGCAGAATCCGCAATTACACCTTTAGCTTTTGCCGGGTTCTGTTCAATGCGTGCAATGTCTGAAAGGAACGATGACCCCGCAACAGCTTCACGCCCATTTGACAAAGAACGAGATGGATTTGTAATGGGTGAAGGGGCTGGTGTACTAATCCTTGAGTCACTATCACATGCAAAGGAACGTGGTGCACATATCTATGCTGAAATTGTCGGTTTCGGTATGACTTCAGATGCTCATGATATGGTAAGTCCTCCAACAAATGGTGAAGGTGCTGCCAAAGCAATGGAATTTGCATTAAATGATGCCAAACTTACAACGGAAGTTGTCGATTATATCAATGTGCATGGCACGTCCACACCACAAGGGGATATAGCAGAAACGAACGCAATAAAATCACTCTTCGGAGAGAGGGCATACAAAGTGCCTATTAGTTCTACGAAGTCTATGGTTGGACATCTACTCGGTGCTGCAGGTGCTGTTGAACTTATTGGATGTATTGGTGCAATGCAGAAGAGTTTTATTCCTCCTACGATCAATTACCAAGTACCAGATGAGGACTGTGATTTAGATTGTGTGCCAAACGAGAGTCGTGATGCAAGGGTTGAGGTAGCGATCTCTAATGCATTCGGTTTCGGTGGACATAACACATGTTTAGCTATCCGTAATTTTTCCGAGTAGTTCATAGATTTTCATAACCTTCCACTACATCTTAATTCCTGTGCATACAACATATATCGGCTTTGGGAGCAATATCGGTGATAGAATTGATTTTGTTCAAAAAGCTCTTTATCGCTTATCAAAAACCGAAGGTATTACAATAAAAGAGATCTCCTCTCTATATGAAACAGATCCTGTTGGTTACGAAGAACAGGACAAGTTTCTAAATGGTGTTGTTGCAATAGAAACGCACCTTTCCCCACATACATTGCTAAAGAACTTAAAGGAAATTGAAACCGCTGTTGGTAGACGACACCGTGCACGTTGGGGACCAAGAGAGATAGATATGGATGTGTTAATCTATGGGGATATCTGTCTTCAAACACCCGAGCTTGCTATTCCACATCCAGAGATGCATAACCGACGTTTTGTGCTTGTTCCATTAGCGGAAATCGCTCCTGACCTTAAACATCCTCTACTAAACAAGACTATCCAATTTCTGCTTGATCGTCTTGAGGATGGCTATTCACTAGAAAAAATCAAAGAACATGATTTCATTTCAGATTCATAGCATAGACTTTCATACAATTTTCTGATATAATTCTCTAAGCATTTAGAGGAGAATAGATATGCGCTGGTTTGAAACACGTGGTCCCATATATCCTGAGGATAACTATTTTGTTTCCCGCACGAAAGAGGTAGAGGATTTTGCAGCTCGTTTGGAAATGGGTCGGTACATTGTCCTTTTTGCCCCGCGTCAAACAGGCAAAACTACCTTATTCCGTAATGCCCTTGATAATCTTGAAAAAAAAGAGAAAGGTTACATCCCAATACAACTAAATTTTGAAATGTATGTGGATGTTGGCGAATCTTCCTTTTACAAATATTTTAACGATGATCTTCCTGCGAGAATAAAGAGTGTTCTTGAAAATAGAGGAAATAAATTATCTGAAGAATTAACTAATTTTTTGAATACATCTAAGTTTACCGATCATACAACAATGGGAAGATTCTTTGAAAGACTGGGGCACTTGTTGAGTGATCAACGGCTTGTTATAATAATTGACGAATTTGATGCTATACCACCTGATGCTTTACGAGGATTTCTACACACACTTCGTCAAATCTATCTCTCTGGAAAAGATCGGTGTCCTTACAGTGTAGGTATCGTTGGGGTCAAAAACATAACCCAACTCAATTATGACCGTTCAATATCCCCTTTCAATATTCAAGACGAATTTAAATTGTCTAATTTTTCACTGAAACAAGTTCAGGAACTACTTTCTCAATATACTGAGGAGGTCGGACAACCTTTTGATTCTGAAGTAATCTCTTCTATCCACAAACAGACTGCAGGCCAACCCGTGCTTGTCAATCGCTTTGCTCAAATGCTTACTGAAGAAATGGATATCCCAAAAACTGAACCGATTACAATGGAACACTTTTCAGATGCACACATCAAACTCCTGCGCGAAAGAAATACAAATATTGATCACCTAATAACCAATATCCGTAGAGATCGAAGATTTGAAAAACTTCTAATGAAGATTGCTTCTTATGATGATGGTGTTGAATTTAACTTGGACAGTGACCTAATTAGTGAACTTGCCATTTATGGAGTTATTTCTGAAGGTGTTGATGGAAGTTGTGAAATTGTAAATCCAATTTATCAGTACCGTATCATTAGAGCATTTAAACCGGTTGTAAACGGACTTGAGCAGGATTACCTGCCTCAAGACACACCGTTAGAATTTGATGATTTTCTCACAGCGGATGGAGATATTCAGATGGATGCTGTCCTAGATAACTTCCGCGATTTTATTGCACGTGCTGGTTACAAGATTTTACAAGTTCCAGACACCCCACAAGAATATATAGGACAACACCTTCTCTTTGCATATTTGAGCCAGTTTGTGCATATTATTGGTGGCATGATGTATCTTGAAGTGCCAACAGGACGCGGAAGAATGGACTTGCTGATTTTACACAATAACCGAAAATACATTGTTGAAACCAAAATATGGGGCGGAGTCAACCGCTATCAATCTGGGAAATCACAACTCGCTGCTTATGTGAAATATGAGAAGGCATTGGCGGGATATTATGTGGTGTTTGATCACCGGAACAATCCTGAACCAAGAGATGAAACAGAAAATATAGATGGATTATCTATTCGGAGTTATGTTATTCCTGTGATACAGGAAATACCAACATCTGTAACGTAGTGATTGAAACAGAGATATATTATAGATTTCCATACAATTATTAACTCTAATTCTCTAAGAACTTAGAGGAGAATAGATATGCGATGGTTTGAAACACGTGGACCCATTTATCCTGAAGACAACTATTTTGTTTCCCGCGCGAAAGAGGTAGAGGATTTTGCTGCTCGTTTGGAAATGGGTCGGTACATTGTCCTTTTTGCCCCGCGTCAAACAGGCAAAACCACCTTATTCCGTAATGCCCTTGACAGACTTGAAGAGAAAGAAAATGGTTACATACCGATACAACTAAATTTTGAAATGTATGTGGATGTTGACGAATCTGTATTCTATAATTCTTTCTGTAGAGAAATATGTAAGAAAATAGAGTCTGTAATTCAAAAACGTGGAGAGAAGCCTTCTGATTCAATCAACCATTTCTTGACAAGTGCAAGGATAACAGACTCAGTTTCTATGTCACAGTTTTTTGAAGAACTGGGTAGAATAATTGGTATGCAACGATTAGTCATAATCATTGACGAATTTGATGCTATACCACCTGATGCTCTCAGAGGATTTCTACATACCCTCCGTCAAATCTATCTCTCTGGAAAAGAACGGTGTCCTTACAGTGTTGGTATCGTTGGGGTCAAAAACATAACCCAACTCAATTATGACCGTTCAATATCCCCTTTTAATATTCAAGACGAATTTAGATTGTCTAATTTCACACTGAAACAAGTTCAGGAACTACTTTCTCAATATACTGAGGAGGTCGGACAACCTTTTGATTCTGAAGTAATCTCTTCTATCCACAAACAGACCGCAGGTCAACCCGTGCTTGTCAATCGCTTTGCTCAAATACTTACTGAGGAAATGGATATCCCAAAAACTGAACCGATTACAATGGAACACTTTTCAGATGCACACATCAAACTCCTACGCGAAAGAAATACAAATATTGATCATCTGATAACCAATATCCGTAGGGATCGTAGATTTGAGAAACTTCTTATGAAGATTGCTTCTACCGATGAGCGTGTAGAATTTAGCTTATACAATGAACTCATCAGTGAACTTGCTACCTATGGTGTTGTCGTTGAGGGAACTGATAGATCGTGTGAAATCGTCAATCCAATCTATCATTATTGTATTATACAAGCATTTAGACCGGCAATAAATGGGTTAGAACAAGAATACCTACCGGAAGAAACCAAAAATGGTTTCATGGATTTTCTCACAGAGGATGGACATATTCAGATGGAGGCTGTCCTAGACAACTTCCGAGATTTTATTGCACGTGCTGGTTATAAGATTCTGCAAGTTCCAGAAACACCGCAAGAGTATGTAGGACAACACCTTCTCTTTGCATATTTGAGCCAGTTTGTACATATCATTGGTGGCATGATGTATCTTGAAGTGCCGACAGGACGCGGAAGAATGGACTTGCTAATTTTACACAATAACCGAAAATACATTGTTGAAACCAAAATATGGGGCGGAGTCAACCGATATCAATCTGGGAAATCACAACTCGCTGCTTATGTGAAATCTGAGAAGGCAGTGGCGGGATATTATGTCGTGTTTGATCATCGGAATAATCCTGAACCAAGAGATGAAACAGAAAATATAGATGGATTATCAATTCGGAGTTATGTTATTCCTGTGATACAGGAAATACCAACATCTATAACATAGTGACAGAAAAAATGGCACTTGATATTTCTACAACTTACTGATATAATTTTTAGATATAGGTTGGATGATCATGACTTTTTGAGACCGAAATTCATTACATAAAGGAGAATAGATATGAAGCAGCTAATAATTTTGACAACAATTGCTCTAATCTTTGCATCAGGAATTGCAATTGCCACAAACACCTCATTCGTTAAGGGTGAGTATCTTGAAGCCAGATCAGCAAGTGTATATGTTGGTGCATGTCATTTTGGTGCTGAGTATGTAGAAGGTGGAAAAGAAGCAACACTTGTATGGAATATACATCAAGGGAATTGGAACAACGTTACATTAGATGGATTAACCGTTGTTGCGGTGATCAGTGCTAAAGACAACTTAGCGATTGATATGAAAACTCGCAAAAGTGTGCTCTATATGGATAAAAATGCATCACCAGAACAGCAAGCAGCACTCACCAATTTGCTTACCACAAAACATGCTGATGTATTAGGGAATGTAGTTGCTACAAAAATTGCACCTATATTATACTCAAAAAAGGGGACAAAATATGACGTGAAGGTTGGGAAAGTTTTGACACTTTCTGTGAACCGTTATCCTTGCGCCAAATGCACACAACCTCATCAAATCTGGTATGAAACGCTTACAGAAGTCAAGGATGCAATTGTAGGGAAATCGGAAGTATATCAATATAAAGATGCGTATCTTCCGGTTAACTGGCAACAAGGGGACGCAGCCAATAACGTCTTTGTCGGTAGTTTTTCTATGTAATATATAAATGTTTGTAGTTACTAATCACTGGGTAACTACAAACATTTTTTCTTAACTTTACATCAGAATTGGTGGTTAGTAAATAATCTGAATAGGAGCAAGAATGGACACTAACTCAACATCCGATGAACGACAATTCAGGTTGACCCCTGAAGAAAAATCTTCTTGGGAGGAGAACGGATATTTCGTGCGGTTCAATGTTTTTGCAAAAGAAGAAAATGACGAGATAGGCAAGATTGCAGATGAAATTGCTGAAAGAAAAAGAACTTTCCCTGAATACCATATATTTGAAAATGCTTTAGTATTAGACGGTAAAGTTGAAGAATCTGGTATCTATGCAATGCATAATATCCAGTATGTAAGCTGCAACTGTGAAGAATTCCTTGAACGCACTCGCGACCCTAGACTTACTGATCCAGTAGTTGATATTCTAGGTCCAGATATACTGGGACTCAACAATCTTTATATTTGGAAACCACCAAAAATTGGGTTAGGTTTCCCGTGGCATCAAGATAAATGGTATTTCAACCATCAATATAAAACGGGAACTACTGTCGCTACATGGACTGCTATTGATGACGCAGATATAGAAAATGGTTGTCTATATGTTATTCCTGGCAGTCATAAGCATGAGGTCTATGATCATCTAAAGATTGAAGGTGCACAACAAGGAGAGTTTAGACAAGCAGCAGGGGTCTGTGATGAAGATGGAGTTCCTGTGGAAGTACCGGCTGGGGCTGTCATCTGGTTTAATAGCCAAGTCCTACATAAAAGCACAGATAACCACAGTGACCGTTTCAGACGCTCAAATGTGGCACACTATATTGATGCCCGAACTGAATGGATACGTCCTGAAGCAATAAATATAAAACGTCCTCCCATGTGGATACGCGGGAAAACCTATCCCGGAATGGAAAATGAAGTTCAATGGGATGTAATTCCAATTATTGAATCTGATTAACAATAAATAAGGTTGATAAATTATGAATTTAGTACCAAAAGAATTTATTCGTGTTCTACCAGATACCCTTAGAGAGTTGATCGGTAAAATATTCCAGAAGGCAGGTGTTTCACAAGATGATGCTGTACACATATCAAACCTACTTGTTCAAACGGATCTGCGCGGCGTGTTTAGTCATGGCACACGTCAAACCCCCGGCTATGTTGGGATGATGCTTGATGGAAAGGTAAATCCAAAACCAAACGTGCGATGCATTGATGAATCACCGACTACTGCAGTCTTTGATGGTGATGGGGGTATGGGACACTTTGCCTCTTATCAAGCAGCAGAGGCAGCAGTCAAAAAGGCAAAAGAGATGGGAATGGGTGCTGCAACAAGTAGAAATCACTTCCATTTTGGGAGTGCTGGCAAGTATACGCGACTCGCCCTTGAAGTGGATTGTGTCGGATTTGCTGTGTCTTGTCACCGATTTAGACACGGATCTGGTGGAACAATCATAAATGCGACTGGAGCATCTCCAATGAGTTTTGCAATTCCAGCTGGAAATCAACCGCCCATAGTCGTTGATATGGCAATTGGTATTGATGCAAGACTACCATTGGATCAAGCTTTTGAAAATAGTCCTGCTGCATTCTTTAAGATGTTAGGTTTGAGTCATGTGAGTCATGCACTTGGAGGCTTTATGGCTGGTATCTGGTTGTTTGACAAACCCCCAGATCCACCAACTATCTGGGAAGGTGCTAATCAAGGTGCATTCATTGCTGCATTTGATATTTCACGGTTCCGACCAATTGATGAGTTTAAGGATGAAATTGACCAACATATCCAAGATGCACGACAAATGCAACCTGCACCAGGGTATGACAGAGCTGACCTACCGGGAGGATTAGAATGGGAACGTGAACAGGAATGGACTGAAATCGGTATTCCCATAGGAACTGATCATCAACAACAGTTGAAAAATGTTGCTGAACGGGTTGGTGTTCCTGTACCATTCTAATCGAAACAACAAATATTTTATAGGAGATTTAATGGACACAGATACTTCATCAGAAGAAAGAAAGTATAGACTCACCCCTGAAGAACAGTCATCTTGGGAAGAAAACGGATATTTTATTCGGTATGATGTTTTTAAGAAAGAAGAAAATGATGTGTTACGTCAAATCGCTGATGATATCGCTGAAAGAAAACGTCCATTCCCTGCAGCAAATGTGCACCATAACGCATTAGTTAGAGATGGAACAGTTGAAGCATCTGGAATCCACGCGATGCATTGTATTCACCATATCAACCATTATTCTCCTGAATTCCTTACACGAACACGGGATCCACGCCTGACAGATCCGGTTGTGGACTTAATAGGTGAAAATATACTGGGGCTCAATAATCTCTATATATGGAAACCGCCAAAAATAGGATTAGGCTTCCCGTGGCATCAAGATAAATGGTATTTTAACCGAAACTATATTACAGAAAGCACTGTCGGTACGTGGTCAGCTATTGATCCAGCAGACCGTGATAACGGATGTCTATATGTTATCCCCGGTAGCCATAAATATGGTGTACTTGACCATGAAGACCTTGATGGATCACAACAGAATGAGTTTAAGGTAGCACGTGATGCAAGAGACGAAGATGGTGTCGCGGTTGAAGTACCACCGGGTGCTGTTGTGTGGTTCAACAATTCTATCCTACACAAAAGCACTGATAACCAAAGCAAGCGTTTCAGACGTTGTAGTGTCGCACATTATATCAGTGCAGATTCTGAACGACTCCCCAAAAAGCAGGCAATTAAAGTCCGTCCGGTTATGTGGGTACGCGGTGAGACATACTCGGAGAAGATGGAACCCGTCCATCACAATGTCTTGCCTATCCTTGCAGATTTGGAGAATTAATGAAACACCATAAATCAATGACAAGTAAATTTGCAATGACACCTGATGAACTTTCTTTCTGGGATGAAAACGGATATTTTGTCCGATATGACGTTTTCACAGAAGAAGAAAACGATGCTCTCCGCCAGATTGCCGATGACATCGTTGATGGAAAAAGACCTTTCCCCGCAGATAATATAAACCAAAATGCATTAGTTAGAGATGGTAAAGTTGAGGCATCCGGTATCCAGGCAATGCATAAAATCCATCATGTAAGTGTTTATATCCCTGAATTTCTTGCGCGTGTTCGCGACCCGCGACTAACCGACCCGGTTGTTGACTTACTCGGACCAAATATACTCGGACTCAATAATCTGTATATCTGGAAATCTCCAAAGATAGGTTTGGGTTTCCCATGGCATCAAGATAAATGGTATTTTAACTGGCAATATAAAACGGAGATGACAGTCGGAACGTGGACTGCCATTGATGCTGCTGACAAAGACAATGGATGTTTATATGTTATACCGGGTAGTCACAAGTTAGGTATACTCAAACATGAAGATTTAGAGGGTTCACAGCAGAATGAATTCAAAATTGCTCGTGGTGCAAAGGACGAAGATGGTGTCGCAGTTGAAGCACCACCGGGTACGGTTATTTGGTTCAACAACCAACTCCTACACAAAAGCACTGATAATCACAGTCTACGCTATAGGCGGTGTAATGTCGCACATTATATCAGTACAAATGCAGAACGTATACCTAAAAAAGAGGGGGCTAATATACGTCCTGTGATGTGGGTCCGTGGTGATACTTACTCTGAAAAAATGGAACCTGTAAATCGTGACACCTTACCGATACCAGATGCTGAATAGACAGCAAAGACAGATGTTTTAGGCACTACTCCCAAGAACACTACCCTCTTCCATGCATAGTAGTAGGCACGCTCATGAAGATTAATATATTACACGTGTAATATTAAATTCCCAAAACTCCGTAGGTGCGCTTTTCAAGTGCGCTCCCATTGTTGGATCGGTTTTCAACCGCGATTGCAGTGCGCAGTCTCCCATTGTTGGAGCGGTTTTCAACCGCGATTTTCACACAATCCAACAAACAATTAATGCTAATTGAAGTTATTTTATGCAACCTTTTCCACAAAAATACGAGTCTATCTATATGAAACATACTTTGGAGAAGTAACATGGAACTAACAGACGCACAACTGATAAAATATACATTGAACGGCGATCAGGATGCATTTACCAAGTTAGTACACAGATATCAGAATCGCGTGCATGCACTTGCATGGCGTAAAACTGAAGATTTCCACGTTGCTGAAGAGATTACACAAGACACTTTCTTGAGGGCATACAGAAACCTTGGTTCATTGAAGAATCCTCAACTATTTGCGGGATGGTTATATGTCATCGCAAATCGACTGTGCAAAACTTGGTTCTCTAAGAAAGCACAAGAGATGCAATCGTTGGAAACTATGCCTACAGAAGAACTTGAGCTGCATGCATTTTCTGATTATGCAGCGAAACAACGTGAGGATATTGCATCTGAAAATAGGATGGATCTCGTCAAACGTCTCCTCCAAAAATTACCTGAGAGTGAAAGAATTGTCATAACACTCCATTACCTCGCAGAGAGTTCAGTTAAAGAGATAAGTGAGTTTTTAGGTGTATCAATGAATACGGTGAAAAGCCGTCTACATCGCGCAAGAAAACGATTACAGAAGGAGGAAAACATGCTCAAAGAAACTTTAGGAAGTTTCCAACCATCAACTGCATTAACAGATAGTATCATCACCAAAATAAAACAGACAGGAACGCAGATTGATCCACCTACAGCCAAACCATTCATTCCGATTCTGTCTGCAGCGTCAACACTCGTTTTAGTCGTACTCATGCTTGGACTCGGTGCACAATACCTTGCACATTTTCAGAAACCATTTAACCTTGATTCCACCTCAAAAATGTCAGTAGAAATCGTTGACGCATCAGTAATGATGAATCTCCCATCAGACCCAAGTGTCAGAAATCAGATTGGCAATGTTGATGCACAAAATAAGAGCGACGGTGCGAATCAGAACGTGGATGCCAAGTTACCATCCTCTAACTCCGGTCGTGTTATTGATGAAGCAGGCAATCCTATATCAGGTATAAAAATCGCACTAACCCCAGTTAGAAATGAAAATGGAGGATGGTTTCCAATTCGGAGTGATGAAAATGGGGATCCAATAGATGAGTCTTTATATCAGGCAGAAACGAATATGGAAGGACATTTCACGGTTACCAATCCCTTAGGTGACACCGTTAGATTAACCTTATTTCCTCATCTTAGATCTGGATATCGTATGTCAAAGGTGCAAGTGGCAGGTTTGTATTTCTATCCTACTGAGATGTCAGGTCAAAAAGGTGTTGTGTTTGCAATATCTCCAGATGCACACCATGAAGATATTAAAGTCATACTCAAGCAGCCGCAATTGCGTGTAAAGGTCCTAAATAGCGACGGTACAGCACTCGCAAATGACACAATGAGATGTGATATTGAATTTGAGAGTAAATATGGAAAATCTACATTGGATATGACAGTAGATACAGATGAAAATGGAAACTTCGTGCACTACATTGATAATTTCTGGAATAAAGATGTAACATATACTTGCAGGATGACTACAACTTATGATAAGCAAACAGCAAGTGCAGCACCGTTTGAAATGAAATCTACACATGGGACATATAATGTTGTTCTCGTTTTGGGTGAGGAGCAAGTAACAATTTCCCAACTACAGGACGATAGTAATACAAATACACCTTCTCAGACAAATATCAATATCCAAAATGATAGACAATCTCACAGTATTGTTCCGCAACAAACTTCTACACTATCAGGAAAGGTTGTTGATATTGAAGGTAAACCGGTCACGGATCTACCTATATACGTTCGATCCGTTAAAACTTCTGATATTAGACGTGTAAATACAACATTTATACCGCGTTATTACTTTACTTCTCAAAATTCACGGACCAATAATGAAGGCACTTTTACTATCAAAAACATTTCATCTGGGGCTATATACTTGGGCCTATTGACAGATAAGATAAACACATTCCTACCTGATGGTCTTGCGAACAAGAAGAGTGAAGATTTAGACAAAAAGGATAGGGAAAAGCTGCGTTTATCAGGATACACTTTTATGGAACAAGAAGATTTTGAACCAGATTATGAAGTGTTATCTATACGTAAACAAGGGATAACTTTCTATCCGCGCAACAACACTAATCCAATTGTATTTGGTATTAATCCAGGAACACAAAGCAAAAATGTAGTCGTTACGGTAAAACCAAGATTGCGAGTCCGTGGTCGACTTCTTTCTGATGACATACCGGTTGCCAATGTAAGAATCCATCTTAGTGAATCAAGATATACTGAAGATGGAATGGGGTTTGGACGTTCAGGTGGTAAACCAAAAACTGATGCAAACGGATACTTTATCTATTATCCGAAGGAGAAACACGATCCCATGCATTATGTTTTTGGTGTGAGATATAGAAATATGATAGCTGAGTCTGAACCTATTCTCCTTAAACCTGGAGAAAGGTATGAGGAATTGATATTACAATTAGAAAGTATCCCATAGTTCTACAAACAATATATCATTCCTAGTTGACAACCGTTGTTGCTATTGTAGTGCGGGGTCTCCGTGCCCCGCCATCCCATAGTTGGAACAGTTTCCAACCACGATTTGAAAGGAGACATGTTCGTAGGCGCGCAATTCATAAGGTGGACTAAAAAAGACATCCATCTGTTTATGGGAAGTCGCAACAGGTAAGAGTATCACCACGTTTAAGGGACATACTACTGATGTACAGTGCTTTGCATTTTCGCAGGACTGTACCATTCTTGCAAGTGGTGGACATGATGGTGCGATTTACCTTTGGGATCTGAAACCTTATCTGTAGAATACAAGGAGATGTTTTATGGAAAACAGAAAACCTATAACCCCTACATTTAGACCTATCCACGACGCGGATGTGACAACCTGGGAACTTCCTGATGGAGCGATTGCTCGGTTAGGACGAGGCGTTATACGCGATATTGCAATTTCTTCAGAAAAAAGGATTTTTGCTGTTGCTACTCACATCGGAACATGGATATATGAACTTGATACAAAGCAACCCGTTGCATTATTGGATACCGAAAGAGGTATGGTAAATAAAGTTGCACTTTCTGATGATGGACAGTGGATTACAACCCACAACTGGGACGGTATCATTAAAGTGTATGAAACAGATACCCAACAGTGTGTTGCCAAAATACAAGGATGGTACAAAAACACATCTCAACTCACCTTCTCACCTGACAATCAATATATTGCCGCAGCTGGTAATGGATACGGAGACGTATACATGTGGCACACACAAACCGGCAAACATGTCGTAAGTTTCAGGTTAGAAGGTAGGGTGGAAGGGAAACGTAAGAAAGATGAAAGGCACCCCACCCGTTACCCAATCTGCTTTTCACCTGATGGGCAGCTGCTCGCGTATGCTTCTGATAAGTTCACTCTCACTGTCCGAAACCTAAAATCGCAACAACGTATCGCATCTTTGCCTACAACTCTTCATCTATCCAGTCAATGTTATGTATATGGTCTCGTTTTCTCACCATGTAGTCAGTTTCTTGCTGCAAGTATTCAAGATCTCAATACAGAAAAAACATTGAGGTGCAAGTATGGAATATCAATAAAGAGACCTTAGAGACAACATACACAGACATCGGTGGAACTCGAGTGCTTCCTGCATATACCCCCGAAAATGCCTTACAAGTTGCTGTTACCTATAAGAATAAGATCGTCATGTTAGATGGGTCTCAAGGAGAAAAACTTGACACCATTGAATACCAAACTACTCCTAAAGCAGTCAATGTTTCTTCTGATGGACAACTGTGGGTGATCATTACTTCGCATGAGATCAACGTATGGCAGGCAGATACATCCATCACAGTAATTCCAATTGAAGAACCTTCTTCACCATCCAATGCTATGTTTTTCTCTCAATCGGATAATATGTTGATATGCAAGTACTGGGGCGAAAGTAGTATTGTCTTTTGGGATATTGGTAAGAAACAGAGGATTCGACCACCGATTATGGTAAATAGTAACGGCAAAAAGTGTGCCCTGTCACCCTGTGAAAATTTGTTGGCTCTCATAGGAGAAGATAGGCAGACGCTTGAAGTCTGGAATATCGCATCAGGAACTCAAATGGCAGAACTCTCCGAACATAAGAGTTCAATTTCTGCCATGGTCTTTTCACCTTCAGGTCAACACCTCATCAGCGGTGATACTGATGGAAATCTTGTTGTGTGGAGTGTCCAGCGATGGGAAAAGCAGTACGCATTCATCGCTCATACAGACGTAATTAAAGCTATAGCCTTTCACCCAAATTGTCAGAAATTCGCAACCGTTGAATGGGATGGTCCTGTCCATTTATGGGATGTTACGAGTGGGAAACAACTTGGATCACCAAGTGTAGACTTCACTTTAGCTGATACATCTCTGTATAAAGGAGATGCACGTGAAATCCATCGTCATATCAATCAAAGTTCAAAAACGGAATGGATCAATTCCATAGCATTTTCTCCCTGCGGTACACTTCTTGCTGGAGGTCTATATGGAGAGGTGCGCTTCTGGGATTCAGCAACTTTAGAGCCCCACATGGGGTTGATTCTACCCGAAAGTTGCTGGCGTGTCGGCAAGGTAGTATTTTCCCCATGTGGAAGGTATCTTGTCTCAGGTACTTGGTGGAACAAAACAGACAAAGTCTCCATCCGAATATGGGAAGTTGCTACTGGAGAAAACATCCATACATTCTGGGGACATCCATCAGATATTCAGAATCTTGCTTTCTCAAAGAGTGGAGAACTCTTGGCAAGTAGTAGTTATGAAGGCACTATCCTGCTATGGGATATGAGACCGTATATCAGCACATAAATATGTCTTTTAATTTCTATTGGTCAATTTCTTAAACAACTCAATGTGTAACATTAACGACTTTCGCCATTTATAAGTGTAAAGGAGACATCATTTTGAGAAACAAACACACTTCAACTCCCGCTCTGCGACCACTTAATGACACAGATGTAACAACTTGGGAACTCCCCGAAGGTGCAATTGCTCGTTTAGGCAGAGGGCAGATAGGCAAAATAGCATTTTCACCCGATGGGACACATCTTGCTGTTCCAACACGTATCGGTTGCTGGTTGTATGACCTTGATACGATGACAAACCGCGCATTATGGGGAACAGAGCGTGGGATGGGCGCAACCATCTCATTTTCCGACGATGGACAATGGGTCGCTACCAGGGACTGGGATAGTGTTGTGAAGATATGGAACACCCAAAACCTACAATGTGTCGCAGAAATAGATGTGCCCGAGGATTCGAGAGCTGTAAGAGTCTCGGCTACCAATGTCACCTTTTTGCCTGATAGCCAACACTTAGCCATGTACTATTGTGACACATATTCCGACCAGACTCCAAGATTCTATGACAGCCAGTGTGCCGTTTACGACTGGCGTACAGACATTAACACGCCTATCAAAAGCTACACAATAAAATCTGGGCGGGAAAGAGACAACGTTGCTCCCAAAGCAATTTCATCAGATGGCAGCCTCTTTGCATACACGTCTGATGCAAACATGACATCTGTCATCTGTATGGAAACTAAGGAACTGATTGCAGAACTTCACGATGACTACACCGAAGAATCCGTAAAGGGATGTGACAGACTCGTTTTTTCTCCCTGTGGAGAGTATCTCGCCGCCTGTAACAGGGGAAACAAGGTGCATATATGGAATATACATAATGGCACCTTGGAAATGGCACCTACCACTTATGGTGAAAATCACTACATAATGTTTGGCATACCTTCTTATACGAAGGATGGGACCTTACAGGTTGCTGGTATCGGTGGCATTGAAGTCGTGTTATGGGATGCAGCTCAACAGGAGACAATAGATACTTTTGAATCTTGGAATCCGACTAATATCAGTGCATGTTTTTCAAAAGATGGCACACGTTTTGCTGTTGCTAATGCACGCGGAGAACTCCATGTCTGGACAGAAGGGGCAGCAGCACTTGCATCTCTCCCTGTACATCATCAGAACGCCGGTTCAGTAAGTTTTTCTAAAGATGGTCGTACACTGGTAAGTACACACCGGACCCATTCCGCAGTCTGTGTATGGAATGTTACGAGCCGACAGGTTAAACGCACATTCCACTTTGAGAACAAGAACCCCAATATATCCGGTGCCATTGTTACCTCACCCAGTGGAGAACTATTGGCAATCAACAAAGCAAAGGAAGATACCATTAGTGTTTGGCATCTTCCATCTGACACACAAGTCACAGAATTCACCGAAAAAAAATTGGGAGTCAGAAAAATGGTGTTCTCACCAGCTGGGGAATATCTTGTGAGTGTAGACATTCTTACCCCTATTAAAGTTTGGCATGTTGCATCCGGTACACAAGTCACTGAACTTCCCAAACGTCCATCTTCACATGTGTCCAAGATAGGGTTCTCACATACAGGGGCATACTTCGTTGTCATCTATGGAGATAGTATCGCTGTGTGGGATGTGGAGCAATGGGAAAAACACTATCACGCACCACTAACACCACAAACATATCCGGGCTGGAAGTTGCATTTTGATTTAAATGGTAAGCAGTTTTACACTCGTCCTCCAAAAGGAGCTGCTATAGTCTGGAATTTCAAAAGCGACGAACAAATCGGATTGCTTGATATTGAACCATGTATAGATACTTCTATATATAAAGGCATGCTACAAGACCTTCAACGTGCCCAAGAGCGTCAGAGAGAAGGTCCCCGTCGCATTAGAGCACTCCAGACTTCTACTTGTCATGACATTATCGCTGGTGGAATGTGGGGTGAAATTAGACTTTGGGACGCAACTACCTTCAAAACGCTGATGGCACTAATTCAACCTACAGGATATCAAGCACCCTACGCGCTCGCATTTTCACCATGTGGTAAATACCTTGCCTCTGGTTCTCGATGGGACGAGGAATGGGAAAAGGGACAGCAAAAAACCTCCGTCCGTTTGTGGGATATTGCCACGGGTGAAAATTTTCACACCTTCTGGGCACACCCTACTGATATATTATCGGTCAATTTTTCACCGGATGGCGAACTGCTGGCAAGTAGTAGTTATGATGGCACCATCCTCCTTTGGGATGTAAAACCCTTTATAAGTGCTTAAAGCCATTCATGTCAATTCACCGATAGTATATCGCCTGCTGCTGGCATAGTGAACTCACCCAACCAACTTCGTAATAAGCATGCGAGACACTTAAACCTCAAACACTTTTTGGCAACAACAGGAGGCACTTTTATGGAAAACAGACAACCTTTAACTCCCGCACTGCGACCACTTAACGACACAGATGTAACAACTTGGGAACTCCCTGAAGGCGCGTTAGCGCGATTCGGACACGGATTACGACTTGACGTAGAATTCTCAAATGATGCCGCATATCTTGCCGTATCAACAACAATCGGATTCTGGTTATATGATACGAATACCCTTGCACCTCGCGCATTGTGGGGAACAGAACGCGGCATGATGAATGTCGCCACCTTCTCGCATGATTCACGATGGATTGCCACAGGCGACCAAGACGGGATTCTCAAGGTGTGGGATACACAAAACGGACAGTGCGTTGCAAAAACTGACTGGGGAGGTACTGAGGAACGCAATGTTATCTTTCATGCACGCTTTTCACCGGACGATCAATATCTCGCTGCTTCAGGACTCGGACATAGTGCTATTTATGCATGGCGCGAAGAACAGATTGTCCCTATCAGCAGCTTTAAAATTGAAAACACAAAAAGTAACGATTATAGGAAAGAAGGGACTGCCAATGACAGATATTTTCCCATCGCCTTTTCAACCAACAGTAATATATTTGCTTATGTGTCTTCACCTGAAACAGTAACGCTTTCAGATATAAAAAATGGTGAAGACATAACGCAACTAACAGGACACACTGCCCCATTACATACCCTCCTGTTTTCACCTTGTGGACAGTACCTTGCCAGTGCAAGCCTTGGTGCTACCGTTCAAGTATGGGACATTCAGGATGAATCTCTTGCAATGCACCCCAAAACATATCAAGGTGAAAGAGTAAGACTTGCTTATACTCCTGATGAAACATTACGAGTTGCAGACATCTATAGCGACAAAGTAGTAATCTGGGATGCTTCACAGCACAATATGTTGGATACCTTCAACACTATTGGGAACACAGACAATTACGCAAGGTTTTCAAGCGATGGATCAAAATTCGCAATTACATGTAAGAACCGCAAAATCCAAATATGGCATGAAGGTGACTCTACTACAAGATCATTCTTTTCTGGATATGGAGGTGTTCCCTATTCGGTGGCATTTATGCAAGATAACAAAACATTGATCGGTGGGAACTGGGGAGGTACTGGTAAATTATTTTGGGATATTAATAGACGGGAAGTCGAGCGGATACTCCCACCTTCAGACAAACGCAGTTCTTTAGGAGGATGCATGACGTTGTCTCCAGATGATCAACTCTTGGCTATTGATACAGGAGGCAACGATATACAAATCTGGAATATTGAATCTGAAGTATTAGTTACCGAACTAACAGGACATGAAAAAGACATCTATTCCTTGACGTTTTCTCCTACCAGTGAATATCTTGTCAGTGGAGGAACGAGAGATGAATTATACGTTTGGGATATCACACGATGGAGAAAACAGCACACACTGATAGGACATACAAGTTCAATTGAGGCAATTGCATTCCATCCTGATGGAAAACGGTTCGTTACCTCCTCCAGGGATGGAACCGCATTACTCTGGAATGTTGAAACCGGAGAACAAATCTCACCACTTCCTTTACCTGAAACCTTAGAAGATGCCTCTAAATACAGAGGCGAACCACAGGAAATTGAGCGAGTCATCAATGGTGGGAATCTTCAATATAAGAAATATCAACACATGCAATCTATTGTTTTTTCGCCTTGTGGCAACTGGATTGCTGGTGGACTCGGCAATTGGACGGGTGATGCGTTAATAAATGAAATCCGATTGTGGGACACAGAAACGTTAGAAACACACATGATATTCCTTCAACCTCATGGGTGTATTCGTCCGTGGGCATTAGCATTTTCCCCGTGTGGAAAGTACCTCGCATCAGGTGCTTGGTGGAAATGGGGATTGGATAAAGCACCGATACATTTGTGGGATATGTCAACGGGTGAAAACATCTATACTTTCTGGGGACACGCATCGGATGTCCAAGATGTAGCCTTTTCACCAGATGGAAAACATCTGGCAAGTGGCAGTTATGATGGCACTGTCCTATTGTGGGCTATGGAACCATTTATTAATTAACCCAAGTTGCCACCTATGTAGCACAAACTTTCAGTTTGTGTCATAAGGCGCAAACTAAAAGTTCACGCTACAAAATATTGGCTAATTATCAGTTCTTTTCACTAAAAACAGAGTTTCCATGTCTAAAAACTTATAGGTAGCAACTTGGGTTATAATAGACATTATAGTAGATTTTGAAATTACTTTAACACTCTACACCGGCGAGGTTAGGAAACCTCGCCTACCGTCGGATGAAAGTGTAAATATAATTTTATACTTCACCATAATGTCTTATATATATCCCAGAACCTGTATGCGAGCTTTGTAAGCGCGCAGGACTTTGATCTCAAATTACCCAATTTATTTTTTTATCTTCATTAGGGATAATATGTTTATAAATCATCCCCAATATATGTGAATTTACAATAAACATATTGTTAACTGACACAAATCGTTAAATAAGTAGTTGCACGTTTTTGTGCAGGTACTTTCTTGTGAGATGGATAAACCTACCAATTCTGTGCATAAATATTGGCACATAAATTGCACTCTATGTTTACAATAAATATCAACAGCAACTATCATTAAGAGGATACCTATCTTATGAGACTTAAAATCTTTCATTCCATATCAGTTTTCTTCATACTTCTGGGGTTAATATTATTTTCACCACTAACAATGGCAGAGACACTTTCAGGTCGCGTCATTGATTACAATGGCAATCCTGTGCCAGATATAACAGTTGCCCTAAGTGAATTCAATAATGAAAAAACAGAATTATCAATTACCGATGATGATGGGGTTTTCTCTGTATCAGGAACTAATTTCCCAGTCAAAATGAACTTACATCCGAAAAAAAATACACCTTATGTTATAAGCAAGATAATTATAGAAGGAATTATCTACTATCCAGATAAACACTCAAACTATTCTGATGGTTTTGTATTTTCAATTGTGGATGGAGTAGATATTCAAGATGTTCAAATATATGTGCGTAAACGAACTTTGATAAGAGGACGGGTGCTCAATCCCGATGACACACCACTAAGTAATGTTGATGTGCTTTTAAACCTCAGTGGACAGACAATAAATGGCACTTCAACGATAACACGCGGAATGTTGGTTCAACTTGATGCAGATGGTTATTTTGAAAAATATGTTGACGGTCCAGGTTACTTTACCTTTTCGGTGGAATATCAGAAAAAAATTGCAACAACAGATGAAATATTCATTACAGGAAAACCAGAAGAGGATAATCTCGTTTTGATGCTTGGTGGCAATACTGACAGTAATTTTGATAAAGAAGATATAAATATAACGCAGAGATTGCGGACTTTCCAGATGGACAGAGAAAAGTCAATTCTTAGAACAACGTTGACACCAGAGGAGAAATCAACATTCACTGGCAGCATTGTAGATACATTTGGAAACACAGTTTCGGATATACAGATAGGTCTACAGCCAATGCAACTCCTTGATGGTTACTTCATATCTGAAAGGTATCGTATCGGGACAACCAGTGATACTACTGATGATAAAACTCGTAAAAACATTACAGATTCAACACCGTTAGTTGACACTGACTTCAGACTGCCTCCTCGAAATAGACTCACATCTCAGTTAACTTCTACAGGGACATTTTCATTCAATGGGATTGAGTATGGACTGCTTAAATTATTCGTTTTACCTGATGATATGACGTTATCAAAGATACCCTCCGATATACGTATTTTAGATCACTTACGGACAAAATTTGAGATTCTCTCGGTCAAAATCGGGAATCTGATTTTTAAGAAAACATTAGACCAACAATCTATTTTAAGCCATATTATTTTTGGAATAAAACCTGGAACTGAAATTGACAATGTAGAAATTACCGTAAAACAGAGAATAAGTATAAGTGGAAAAATTGTCTATGCAGATGGAACACCATTAAAAAACCGAAATACTAAGTTAAGAATAAAGGCACCGCAAGGTAAAAGTAAAATACGTCGGATAGGGGATGCAGATGGTTACACATCAAGTGCAAATATTAAGACTGATAATTACGGAAATTTTTCCATTTATGTTGAAAAATCGGGTGATTATTACTTTCATGTAAAATACATCCTCCTCAATGCAGAAGCAGGACCTATCACAATCAAAGACAAATTACAACAGGATGACCTTGTCCTGAAGTTGAATGGAAAACTGCTCTTTCCTGATACAACTTCTGAGGACAAAGCTGCTGCTGACGAAGAACAGATACCAGATGTGTGGGTTGTTAACCCAATAAATGGACATTCCTACAAGTTGATTGTATGTGATGACTGGCATGATGCTCACCACAAAGCAACACAAAATGGGGCACATCTCGTCTCAATTAACGATGAAACTGAAAACAAATGGATTCAAGAAATCTACGGCAGCGGATTCTTCTGGATTGGACTCAATGATTTGGAAAAAGAGGGAGAATGGAAGTGGGATGGTGGTGAACCTGTTACATTTAAGAACTGGGAAACCATTGAACTTTTTCCTGATGGAAATCTTACAGATGATGAAAAGGATCATGTGGTTATGAATCTTAATGGGGCATGGCAGGCAACTGCTCCGCAGTCTACTCTATGGACAATGACGCGACAAGCAATTCTTGAAAATGACGGGTTGCTTTCCACCATACAGCCAAAATCAGAAACACAGGATAAATAGAATGTTATAGTGAATTATAAACAGGACTTACGCATTCCCCCTTGATAAGGGGGTAGGGGGTTAAATAGTGCAATATTTCAGTGTTTTTGGTCTTTTTAACCCCCTAAATCCCCCTTATCAAGGGGACTTTAAGAGAAACTGCGTAAGTCCTGTTATAAAGATAAGTTAACACTTTCGTCCCACGGTAGGCGAGGTTTCCTAATCTCGCCGATGCAGAGTGTTCAAGTAATTTCAAAATCTACTATAACTACAGCGAATTTCCATTCAAAATGGAAATTCATTTACAGAATTGCTATAATATCTTTTAAATAGAAATGAACTAAAATACAAAACAAAATTTCTCATGACAACAAACATACATTCCCTGCTTAGAACACATATATTTTTGTTGTGTGTCTTTCTGATATACTTACTTACTTCAACTTATTCAACATCCGCAGATATTGGTGAAGAACTCATATCAAGAGTCAGAACTGAGAGTTTGGAAAAACATGTAATCGCACTACAAGACAATATCACACTATTTCCCACCAAACGCATCTTTAGATCAAGGAATGCCCATCACAAAAAAGCAACTGAAAACGTTGTTAATTACATCAAGTCATCCTTTCGAAGTTACGGACGATTACAAGTATCAGAGCAGAATATAGGCGGTATCCGGAATATCATTGCAGAACTTCCACCAAAGAAAAATTCTACAAGCAAGCACGTTTTCATTATTTGTGCACATTACGACACCAAAGCCGATAAAGAAACCAACTGGAACCCATTAGCATCAGAAGCACCGGGAGCAAATAAAAATGGAACAGGTATGGCATCCATGTTGGCAATTGCACAAATCCTAAGCCAAAATGAATATGACCACAAAATCAGATTTATTGCATTCGGTGGTGAAGAACTCGGTTTTTCAGGAAGTAGAAATTATATCCATCAAGCAATTGGGGGTGAGAAATCACATAGCGAATCATTGGAAAAATCACGTTCACCTGAATCTGAAAAAATAACTGCTGTGTTCAATTTAGATATGCTCGGTTATAACTGGAAAAGCGATCTGGTTGAAGTAATCGCAAACAGAGATTCTATATGGCTCAGTCGGGCACTTGCAATAGCAAATACATGGCACAACATCGGATTGACAATTCGGCAAACCCAAGATGAATTTGTCGACATCTCCTCACACAAACCATTTTGGGATGCAGGATATCATGCAGTAACATTGATCGAAAATTCTACACCATGGCGAGATTCGCAGAACTATTCCGCAAACCCATTTTATCATACATATTCTGATACTGTAGATAAAATCAACTTTCTTTTGGTGACGAAAGTTACAAAACTTGTACTTATCACTGTTGATAGTCTACTAAACGATATGTTTAAATCGGATAGAGAATTACCCCAAATATCTCTGGAATTACCAGAGAATGTGAAAGACAATCCATTACAAATTTCAGGCACCTATAAAACAGATTATCCGATAGACATTGTAATTCATCCGAGTAGAGTGAAGGCAGATTTGGACAGAGAAACTCAGACATTTCGGGCAACGATTCCATTGACACCTGGAAGAAACATACTCACTGTCGTTGCTCAGTATTCACTAGGTGCGACTTCTGTGAAACGAACCATCATTTTAGATGAAGCATTCATCTGGAAGGAGGCAAGCATCTCACCAAATCCAGTTCGTTTCAATGAGCGAACTGAATTTCGTGTGGAAGGAAATCTGGAAATAACTAACATGAAGATAATCGTGTATGATGTTCGTGGAAATATAATCCAAAGAATTGAAGGAATCTATGATAGACTCAACAAACGGATATGGAGAACATGGTGGAATCAGCAAACTGTCTATGGGTTAGTAATATCACCTGGTATTTATATCTGTCATATTTCAGTAGAATCAAAGAGAGAAACCTTTTCCATAGTTAGGAAATTAGCAATTATACGATGAACTCTATTTAAATCAAGCATGACGTTCATAAAGGGTATAAAGTTTTTGGCAAAATATTACATCAACCATTGTAGTGCGGTGTCTCCGTGCCCCGCCATCTTTGTATCTACTAACAACTACTGGGCACAGAGACCCCGCACTACATTGGATGGTAAGAACTTAGTGCCAAAAACTCTACACACCTTTCATAAGAAACATGAAACGGTGCGAAGACCTCTCATCCACGCAATCAGAGTAATCCGCGATTAAAAAATATAGAATCTTTGCAATTGCATTCTTGTAATAAAAAAGTGGACAAATACACGATTTTATGGTATCATTAACTCTGGTATTTACACTTATCAAAGGAGATATTTCGTTTTGCATAGACAATCTGCAAGAAAACATGCGCGAGCGGATGTGAAGAAACGCGATCGGAACAGACACCGCAAAGCAACTCTCAGAACTTCGCTCAAAAATACAGAATTAGCATTGGAAGCAGGTGATGTAGAAACTGCACAAGAATTGTGCAAAGTCACATCAAGTTTGCTTGACAGAGCAGCGGGGAAAGGTGTCATTAAAAAAGGCACAGCGAACAGGCAAAAATCTCGTCTTAATCGTAAGATGAACGCTCTCACTGCCTAATTTGAATACTAAACAGTTGTTGACGTGGTTTCTAACCTCTAAATCTGCCTCGGAGTGGTTTCCAACCACCATTTCTTCAGCCCCAGAGGGCAACACCTAAATGAACGCACGCGAAGTCGCATTAGCATGTCTAATAGACCTATCCCAAGTCGAAGCGTCCGTTTCATCTATCATTGACATTGCATTTGACCGTAATAACTTAGAAACCCGCGAACGTCGATTGGCAAATGCACTCGTCTACGGTGTTATTCGTTGGAAAAAACAACTTGATTGGGTGTTAAAGCACTTTGTCAATCCTCGTTTCCAACTTGATGTCAGACATCGTTCTATCCTAAGACTTGGCACATTCCAATTATTACACCTTGACGGTATTCCTCCACATGCCGCCATTTATGAAACAGTACAGCTTGCAAAAAAGAACAGAAAAACTGCAGGATTTATAAACGCAGTATTGCGGGAAATTCAACGCAAGAAAACAGAATTATCCTATCCTACACTTAAAACACATCCTATAGATCATATATCCAATCGTCTATCATATCCTAAATGGTTGGTTAAAAGGTGGATCCATACGCACGGAGTGTCTTGGACACTCTCATTTTGTGAAGCAAGTAATCAGATTGCACCATTGACCATTCGAGCAAATTCACTTGTTACAAACCGTGAAGTGTTAAACGATTCCTTGAAGACAGAGGGTTTCAACACGAAATTATCAAACATTTCTCCTGATGGTATTGTGATAGAAAACAGGACAATTCCGAGTGATTCTGAGGCAAACCCTCACCGAGAGTTTAGTCAAAAAGCACTATTAAACCGTGCAGATGTCTATGCTCAAGATGAAAGTGCAATGTTAGTGCCTTGTCTTCTTATTTCGGAAAACACCAAATTAGTTGTGGATCTATGTGCAGCACCAGGTGGAAAGACAACTCACATCGGAAGTCTGATGCAGAACAAAGGTAAAATAATTGCTGTAGATATATCTGAAAAGAAAATTGAAATCCTGTGTGAAAACTGCATACGGTTAGGTGTTGAAAACGTCGAAACAAAAGTGTTAGATTTAACGAAGGATAATCTCAGTTTCATCAGTGCTGCAGATGCAGTTCTAATAGATGTTCCGTGTTCTGGATTTGGCACACTTCGTCGCCATCCAGATATCCGATGGAACAAGACTGAGGAACAATTACATGCACTTAACAGATTACAGTACGGACTTTTGCAAAACGCTGCAAAACACGTCAAAAAAGGATGCATTTTGGTATACAGCACTTGCACTATTGACCCAACAGAAAACGAGAAAATCATAAAACGGTTCATCAAGAACAATCCAAAGTTCTCTGTAGAACACGTAGGTGAACTTTTACCAAATATAACGGAAACTGCAATCACACAAGACGGTTTTTTGCAGACATTCCCACACGAACACGGTGTTGATGGTACTTTCGCAGCAAGACTCCGTCGTGTAATATAGCAATAAATGATTGATTTTCAACTATATGTCATTACCGACAGAAAAAGGTGTTCTCCCCAACCTTTACTGACAGTTGTATCAGAAATATTGGATGCAGGTGTCAAAGCAATCCAACTTCGCGAAAAGGACTTGGATGATAAATCACTCTTTAAAATAGCACAACCAATTTCAGTGATGTGTAAAGACTATGGTGCTGACTTCTTTATCAATACCAATGTGCAAGTTGCGATTGATGTCGGTGCTGCTGGCGTTCATCTTCCCGATAATGAAATAACTGTAAATCACGTAAGAGAACAAGCAAAGAGTGATATCCTGATTGGATGTTCTATTCACTGCGGCGATTCTGCAAGAAAACGGGACCGAGAAGGAGCAGATTTCATAACATATAGTCCGATTTATCCAACATATAACAGTCCTGGAGTTGGTATAGAGGGTCTCCAAAAGATAGCAGAACAAGTGGGTATACCACTGTTTGCTCTGGGTGGCATCACGTCTGACCGAGTAAATGAATGTTTAGCAGCCGGTGCATCTGGCATCGCGGTGATGTCTGGAATCATGAGTCCGACTGGTGCAGGTGATAAATTGAAAGAATACCTATCAGAATTGAAAACTAATTCCATCTTGTAGATTCAACGGATTCCCATGTGTAAAATGTATTTCCGATACAGGTTCTGTTTCATGAAATAACCGTGATTCTGTGTTAAACTGTGCCTCGTTCCATGGGTGTGTAAAGTTTTTGGCATGAACCATTTCATTTTCATGTCGAATGGAAAGCTTGAAATCTAATCAATCCAATTCAAAGCCGAATGCCCTTATGGCATTCATCTGGTTCAAACCCTCAACAACTGTTGACATTCTAATAAATCGTGGTTGAAAACCACTCCAACAATGTGAGATGAATGTCCGAGGTGCAATGAATTGCGCTTGGTGAATGTGTATAAGACATTCACATTGAACGCATGTCTTGTAAATGAAATCCGAGATTTTTCCCTTGTCCAAGACGTACAATTGACGTACAAATTCACGTACAACTGTACGTCTTGGACATCACTGTAATAGTAGTGGACATAAAGGTTCATAAGGTGTTTACTAAAAAACGAAAATTTTTTAAATTGTACGTCTTCCCTATTTTGTTTTTGTTGTGTGAAATCGGTAGTCAGAGGATGACACTTGTCCAGCATTGGACGAATACAAAATAGAATGTTGTTAAATGTTAAAAAAGAGGCGATAAACATGTGCTTGTCGTACGTGAGGATAGGATGCATATTAAATGTCCATGTATTTGAAATGTCGTTCTTGCGAATTGACATTCTATGTCCTGAAAAGATTGCTTGTAGGATGATCATCATTCCTTGTGTCCGTTGTTTTGTTTTCATAATTCTCTTCCTTATTCAACAATGTATATGTGACGTATATTATAACACAATCAAATTACTTAAGTCAAGTTATTATTTACAATTTTTAACATTTCTTTTAATATTTTACAGTTTTTTGGAAAAACGTGTCCATTTCATCGGATATTTAGTTAATACCCTTCTGAGTTGAACTCCAGAAAAAATACTATTGTGGGAAATAACATTAATCAGATCAGTATTATTCATAACACCTTCAACGCTTTCTGCATTCTTTCCCCAAGCATACAGTGGCACATTGCTGACGGTATGCCCCCCTGTACTCCAAGAGATCTCGGGTATCTTTCCTTTTCCATTGTTTTGGTGTGCTCTGAGTCCTCCTGTTTCATGGTCTGCTGTTACTAAAATGATAGTGTCGTCATTGTCTGAAACACGTTCATAAACGGTTTGCACTGCTTTAGAGAACTCAATCGTCTCTAAGACTTGCCGATCAATATCGTTTGAATGACCAGCATGATCAATACGTCCACCCTCAACGAGTAGGAAAAATCCTTCATCAGTTTGCAGCAGGATATCTAAGGCAACTGATGCCATTTCAGATAAATGTGGTAACTCCTCAGTGCCATCATACATATACGGGAGATTGGTCTGACCAAAT
Source organism: Candidatus Poribacteria bacterium (assembly GCA_958295945.1). GTDB lineage: Bacteria > Poribacteria > WGA-4E > WGA-4E > WGA-3G > MSPOR6. The sequence continues at coordinate 4,688,316 of OY282386.1, read as the reverse complement.
TGACCAGAGACAAGTATTTCTGTTTCTGTGTTCAAGTTCAGTAATTCATTACGATCCGTGACAACAGTATAGCGAGAAGTTTCCGCACGTTCTTCTGTGATTCCGTTACCGCCGCCACCAAACAGCACATTCGGACGCGTCAAATGTAGGTAATCATGTGCTATTTCACCGAGATTGTTTCGTTGTGAGTTATGTGCCCCGAATGTAGCAGGGGTAGCCTGAGTGATGTAAGTAGTTGAGACAAGACCTGTTCTCTTGTTTAGGTCTTGAGATATCTCAAGGAGAGTTTTCAAAGGTGTTCCATCGCCGGGGATTGCCATGCTAATTACACCGTTGTTGACTTTGTGTCCAGTTGCCATGGCTGTTGCTGCTGCGGCTGAATCTGTCATCGGTGTATTTGCTGCTTGGGTTGCAACTTCTGCATGGTGAGGGAACTGTTCAAAAGATAACGTGCCTGTTTCACCTGATGCATAAATACTTGCAGCTTTAACTGCTTCAAACCCCATGCCCATCACCGATGCATATTATCACATTTTTTGGGAAATGTTCACCTATAGAAAACGAACCGGAATCCATTCATGCCTCCTATAATGAAATTGGTTGTCGTTTTGAGAAATAGTCATGAAAAGTTCAGAATAATTCAATTAACAAGAAGTTCATTGAAAAGTGTACGCGTTTTTTCTGTCCACTTTCCATAATCCTGTAAAAATGCCTCAACAATAGGTGTCTCATCGTTTGCCTCGTACCCTAGTCTACGTGCTAATTGAGCCAATTCTGTTCGGTTGGTAGGTAGTGCATCTAAGGCACGATCATGAACTATCCGTAATGCATTTTCAATACTTCTTAGGTATTTATACGACTCCGACAGTCCTACACTTTGAGTTTCTGTAAGAACTTCAATTTCAAACAGTTTGTCAATTGCAGCAAGAGTGTTTGGTTCTCGTATTGAATTTTGCTCAGTCCCATGTATGAGTTGAAGCGTTTGAACTGCAAATTCAATGTCAACCAATCCTCCGTATCCAGATTTAACGTTTGCTGAAGACCTTTGTACCTTTCCACTACGTCTGCGTCGAGATTTTGTTTTACGAGTGGCTTGTGTCTCTTTACGTTGACGAGTATGTACTATCTCAGCGATGTCTTCAGGTGTCAGCGGATGAGAGTAGCAGAAGGCATGTGCAATTTCCATATAGTTACTTCCTAAACCATCAATATCTCCTGCGACAACTCGTGCACGTATAAGTGCCTGTCGTTCCCAGATTTCTGCTGAGTTATCATAGTAATTTTTATAACCATCTAACGGCAATGCAATCGCCCCACCTGTGCCATAGGGACGCAACCGTAGATCCAGTTCATAAATGCTCATACCATGATTTCCACCGAGCTGATTTACCAACTCTAAACCGAGTAAAGAGAAATATTCAGAATTTGGCATACCTTGTGATGTCTTTCCATCTGCTGTGTAGACATACATAATATCTAAATCAGAACTGAAGTTGAGATCACGTCCTCCGAATTTTCCCATAGCAATGATGGCAAAGGTCACAGGTGTTCCATCATCGTTATTTGGTGCTCCGTGTTCTTTGCGTAGTTGAATATCAATTTGACGGTATATCCCTTGTAGTATTGCTTCAGCTAAGTCTGAGAGTTCCTCTGTCGTTGTAGGTAGGTCTGCTTTACCGAGGATGTTCTGCAAGGCTATTCGCCATATCTCATCATTCTTATAGCGTCTTAGTGATCTTAATACTTGTGATTCAACTGTGTTATTTAGGATCTGGTTTACCTCTTCATGTTTTTGAACAAGTGTCTTCGGAAATTCAGTGAAAGTCGGCACTGTCAAAAGATCAAATAGTTCTGGACTTGTAATCAAGAGATCTGCCAAGTAAAGGCTTGAACCACAGACCGTTGTTATAGCTTCAAGTGCTCCCTGTCTTTCCATAAACATGGTGTAGTAACTACTTCGTGCGCCAACCTTTGCAGCAAATGCTTCAAAATATCGTAGTGCCATATCTGGATTAGGAGAATCACTTATACATTTCAGTAGAGACGGAGCCAGTTTGAAGAAAGTCCGTCTGACTGATGGTGAAAATTGTTGTCCTTCTCCACCGTGTGCAAGTTGACGAAGTAGACGATGAGCATCGCGTATATTTTCAAATCCGAATTTTCCTAACTTCTGCTCTATCTGACCCATATCATCTTGGTTTATAAGCACGGCTATATCTAAATGATCTGGATCAGTAACATTCATTACTTTTTCGAAGATGTCGCGGACTTTTCTAGTATGTTTCTGGTAATCCTGTTGAAATGACTCAAGAGCATCGTCACGATATCCTAACATACGAGCAAGTTGCGTAGCATCATCCGATTTCGCAGGAACTAAATAGCGTTGTTGATCTGACTCAATCTGGATTGCATTTTCAACCCTTCGTAAGAAACGATATGCATAGGACAAAACATCTGCGTCTTCAGATTCCAGTAATTTATTTGCATTTAATGCAGCAAGTGTTTCCAACGTATTCTGAGAACATAGAGACCTACTTTTGCCTCCGTGGATCATCTGTAGACATTGGACAGTAAACTCAATATCACGAATGGCTCCTGGACCAAGTTTAACATGTTTATCTATTTCAATGCGTTCTCCTAATAGTCGTTCCTCAATACGAGTTTTAGTGTTACGAATGTCGGTCTTTATCTCATTGAGTGTAACTCCATCTAAGTAACGTTGATATACAAATGGTTGTATCATTCGAATAAATTCTTCTCCGAAAGCTAAATCTCCTGCGACGGGTCTCGCTTTTATTAACGCTTGACGCTCCCATAGGTCTCCCCAACCTTCATAGTAACTTTCGTAACTTTCCATAGAACGGATGATGACTCCTGCACTGCTCTCCGGTCGTAGACGGATGTCAACACGAAAGACATACCCTTCTGCTGTTACTTCACTCATTGCTTTAATAATGAACTCACATAAGCGTGCGTAGTATTCGCTATTATCTATGTCTTCGTCTGTTTTTCCTTCATCCGAATACACAAAGATTAGGTCAATATCCGAACTAAAATTGAGTTCATAGCCACCCAGTTTTCCCATACCTACAATAGCAAAACGACAAGGAGTTGTTCCATCTTCATTGAGAGGAACGCCGTATTTCGGTTGCATTATCTGGTTACACCCGATTTCATAGACGTGTTGTAATGATGCTTCCGCTAAATTCGTTAACTCCAATGTTGTTGTCTCAACATTTACATCCTGAAGTAAATCTTTCAGTGCTATTCTTAGACTTTCTCGTCTTTTATAACGTCGTATGATTCGTAACTTCTGCTCAACATCTCTATATCTATTGAGTGATATTGAGAGTTCGTTATACATAATATCGCGTGTTTTTGGTGTTCCCATTACATTTGAATCAATAATGTCGTAGAAATAGATTGGATTTCGAACCAGAATATCAGATAGATATGTGGATGCCCCGAAACTTAACATCACCAATGGTATCAAAAAGGGTATATCTCGTAAGAGTTGATAAACACATCTGCGGTTGAATGTTGCATGTGAAAAACGAGAAAAGTTCTTCAATGCTGCTTCCGGATTTGGCGTATTTAGGCAGGATGTCAATAAAGGGATAGCAATTTCTTGAAAGCAGGACTGAATTTCTATATTGTCAGTGGCAAGTTCTTGTAGACTTCGCAATATAGATTCACAGTCAATATTTTCCTGCTCTTTAGAAGTGTTGGACAATAATAGATGAATTTCTTCTCTCTGACTTTGTGGTAGTGGCAGTTCTTTGTAATTCATCGTCTCCCCCAATTTAAAACATGAAGATTGTAAATATATTACCAAAATATAGTTTGTATTGCAAATTAATGAATATGGGTGGGGTGTGTAAAGTTCTTGGCAAAATGGACACAGACATCCTATAGGATCGATCTCCGAATCGCGAACGGTCGGGAATCGGAGTTCCCTCGGACAATGAATTTGGCAGTTAATGCCGAAAACTTTACACACCCATCCCTATTTTCTTTCTTGCTAATTTTTTGTGTATTGTATAATATACTTATAGGGAGAAACGAATATCGTTCTCGATATGTGTAAGGAGAACACTATTATGGCTGGAAAACTAAAAGTTGCAGCTGTTGGTTGTGGTGGGATAGGATTATTACATCAACGTGGATATTTACAGCATCAGGGCGCGGAATTAGTCGCAGTATGCGATATTGATGTAAATAAAGCAAAAAACAGGGCTGAATCACTCGGTATACCGAACTGGTATCCATCTATTAAGGAAATGCTTGAGAATGAAGAGTGCGACCTTGTTGATGTCGTAACTGCAGACCATTTACATTTTGAACCGGTAATGGAATGTCTTGAAGCAGGAAAGCATGTTATTTCTGAGAAACCCCTATCACTCTATATTGATGAAGCAGAACAGATGGTCGAGAAGGCAGAAGAGAAAGGGGTGCATCTTGCAATAGACTATAATAGGAGGTTTGCCCCAGGTTATGTACAGGCAAGAAAATGGTTTGATGCAGGTGCAATTGGACAGACATATTACTTGGATATGAAATTGTCACAGGGTGGTCCTTCCTCAACTTGGAAAGGGGAGTATTACTTACTATATGAACTTCAAACGCATGCACTTGATTTACTTCGCTGGTTTGGAGGAGAGATTGTCGCAGTTTGTACACAGATGGCGAAACCCAGAGAACACGAAGCACGCGATGGGGAAGATGCTTGCTTTACAAGCATGGCAATATCATTTAAGTATGAAACTGAAGTTGTAGCTACGCTTATGGCGAGCTGGGATAGTGATTTTATTCATCCTATTGAGAGATTAGAAATTTGTGGTTCTGCAGGAGAAATCACTGTTGATAATGTGCTTAGCAAAGCCACTTTGATGAAACGTGACAATCAGGTTGTTGAGGAATATCGTCCATCTATTTTTAGAATGGAGCAACTTGCATTTGATGGCACATTCGCACTCCGTATGGCAGCGTTAGTGGATGATTTGCTGAATGATCGTATACCCGAACCAACTGGTCGTGATGGCTTGCAAGCACTCCGAATTACAGAAGCAATAGTTGAATCATGGCAAGAAAAAAGAGAAACTACAGTTAAAATCAAATGAACATACTCAATTCAACTAAATAACACGAGGAGAAAAACATGAAGCATGTATTGTTGTCCTTCAATAAAATCTGTCTGATATTGTCAAGGTCTTTTGAATATTCAATATTTCATAAAAGTATTTTCCTAATTATGTTCGTGTTTTTTATAAGTAGCTGCGCTCCTATTCCCACAAGTGAATTTGAAGTGAAGAAAAATACTATACCGGTAGCTAACAAGACCACGAATGTCAGATCACCACTTACTAAATCAAATCTACCAGAATCAGCCACTATTAATTTTCAAAAGACTCCATATTTGAGAAATGTATACAAACAACCATCTATTCCTCGTAATAGATTAGCACTCGTTAATTTTCATAATAAGATACGTGACATTGGACAACATAGTGCTTTTCTATCCAACTGTTCACTTGATATCTTAAAGGCATTTGTAGCAAAAGGTTGGGCTCCGATTGTGATGATTCAAATGCGAGAGCATACACCGTTTATTTCATCTATATCACATTACAACAACACGTCAGGTATAGTACACCTTCAGAATCCGAACATTCAAAGCAAACGTAGATTGACTTTCAAGGATTTTGAGAAAGCATGGGATAAGGAATCGCAAAAAAGATGTGTTATCATTACAGCAAAACGGCTCAACAAAGCAGATGTGCAGAAAGTGTTAGGAGAATTCTTACCTTCAGAAGAATTCAAACAGATTAGTGTAAATAGTCACTAACATTATTTGACAATTGTTGGACAATGGATATTGTCGACTAATATTTCCGTTGTCCAAAAACATTTTATCCATAGATGAGGGAAATAAGTTGAAAGCAATTCCTTTTACAGCAGTTACGATTGATGATAGATTCTGGTCACCACGCCAAGAAACGAATTCAAAGGAAACGATTCCACACGAGTTAGAACAGTGTCGGATAACAGGCAGAATTAGTAACTTTGCTAAAGCTGCGGGGTCAATGGAAGGGAATTTTGAAGGCATCTTTTTCAACGATTCTGATGTTCATAAGTTAGTAGAAGCTGCCGCATACACTTTACACTCCCACCCAAATCCTGATTGGGAAGATGAATTGGATGAGGTTATTGATACGATAGCCAAGAGTCAACAGAATGATGGTTATCTGAATTCCTATTTTACGTTGGTTGAACCTGAAAAGAAGTGGCAAAACCTTGGCATGATGCACGAGTTGTATTGTGCAGGACATCTTTTTGAAGCAGCCGTCGCACATCATCAAGCAACAGGTAAACAAAACCTTCTTGATGTGGCATGCAACTTTGCTGACCTTATTGATAACACATTCGGTGAAGACAAACGGGATGGACTTCCAGGACACCAAGGAATTGAACTTGCTTTAGTGAAATTAGCTCGTGTTACTGGAGAGAACCGTTACATGTCTCTTGCGGAATACTTTGTTACGAAACGCGGACATAGACCGACGGTTTTTGAGCAAGAATTGGAAAATCCTGATTTACCGGGTGGGTTAGGTGCGTACAAACATCACTACACACGCGATGAGAAATATGATGGCACCTACTCGCAAGCACATTTGCCAATTCAGGAACAGACAGAATGTGTCGGACATGCTGTAAGAGCCATGTATCTATATGCTGGTGCTGCAGATATTGCCGCGGAAACAGGTGATGCAGAAATAACGCAGGCATTGGATGCTCTTTGGCAGAACGTTGAAAAACGGTTATATATTACTGGTGGTGTTGGTCCATCGGGACACAATGAAGGGTTCACACAAGATTATGAATTACCAAATTTCTCTGCCTATGCGGAAACTTGTGCATCCATAGGTCTGATTTTCTGGGCGCATCGGATGTTCCTATTGAAAGGTGAGTCACGTTTCATGGATGTATTAGAAACGGCACTATACAATGGTGCACTTTCAGGTGTTTCTCTTGAAGGAACGGACTTCTTCTATCAAAACCCGCTGGCGAGTCGGGGTGGTAGACAACGGAATCCATGGTTTGGATGTGCGTGTTGTCCGCCAAATATTGCTCGTCTACTCGGTTCTCTTGGTCAATATATCTATGCAATTGATGACAATGACCTATGGGTTAATCTCTATGTTGGTGGGAATACAGAAACAACTATAGCAGATGATGTCTCTTTGCGTATTACACAAGACACTGATTATCCATGGTCAGGAGATGTAAAACTTACTGTAAACCCAGAGAAATCTGCTAAGTTCAACCTGAATTTGCGAATACCGGGTTGGTGTAAAGAATTTGATGTGAGTATCAATGGCGAAACGATTAACGTTAAGGATACTAAAAATGGATATCTATCAATTGGAAGAACGTGGCAAACAAATGATAGCGTTGAGTTGAAATTGGATATGTCTGTAGATAGAATATATGCTCATCCGAATGTGAGAGATAATCTTGGACGATCAGCGTTACGTCGTGGTCCGCTTGTTTACTGTTTTGAAGATGTTGACAATCCTGATGGTGCATTTGAGACACTCACGCTTGCTGAAAATGGTAAAGTAGAAGTCGTTTATGACAGCGAAACTCTTGGTGGTATAACACTAATTCGTGGAACAGGGACTATCTATGATATTAAAGAGTGGGGTAACAACCTCTATCTTTCTGAGCCAAGTGCAAAGCAACTGCCTGTTACAGCAATTCCCTATTATGCTTGGTGCAATCGTGGTGCAGGACAAATGGCAGTTTGGGTCTTTTAGTTGACGATGTTTGGACGGTACGAATGTAAGTCTGAACTAATACATAAATATATAAATAAAGGAGATGAAATGATTTGTATTACGAGGATAATCCTACTTAAATTATGTGCACTCACCTTAATAGTGTTTTCATTCGGTTGTGATCAATCGATGACAAAGCCGGTGATGGAGGTGATTTCACCAACTGATCCGCCAACTAAAACTCCTATTCAAAGAGCACGAGAAGCAATGGAGCGGGTTAATCAGAGGCGGACAGAATCACTTCAAAAGGCAGACACAGCAGGTGATTATCTAGTTGTTTTTACTGATTCTGAAATAATATTGAATGAGGAACTTGCTTTCAGAAAAGCATTTTGGGTGGAATTGGTTGATATATATAAAGATGAGAAGCGTGAAGACTCAACAGTTCTGGATGGATTTGCTTCATTAGAAGACAGATTTGCGAGGAGATTAGAAGAAAACACCCTTGGCAAGTTCTACTTTGAATACATCCGAACATTTGACCCATTGATTATTGAATATCTTCGTTTGTCTTATGTAGATCCTACTGAGACTGAAGAAGCGTTGTTGGTAAGATTTAGAAATTCAATCAACGATGGGAAAGTAACAGTAACCTTCCCAGAAAACTTCTAATTACTGGTAATTATGTCATCAACGCAGCTTCCACAAGAGGATAGTGCCATCAAAACTGCTACTTGCTAATGTATCACCATTAGGAGAGAAAGCAATTGCTGATATCCACACATCATTGACTTTGAATGATGAAATATGTTCACCTGATTGAGTGCTCCATAATTCAATGCTACCATCACGACTGCTGGATGCGAAAAATACGCCATTCGGAGAGAAAGCAACACATGTAACTTGGTTTTGCGGTGTCTTAATTATTTTCTTTGTACCTTGACTTTGTACATCCCACAATTGGATAATTTTGTCATCACCGGCACTTGCTATTAGGTTTCCATCAGGAGAATACGCTACGGCATAGGACCCTTTATTATTTCCTCCAGGTAATGCGATGAGTTCAAAAGATTGTACATCCCACAACCTGACAGATCCATCACTACTTGCACTTGCATCTGAAGACAGTTTCCAGTTTTCCTGTTTCAGAATTAATCAACTTCACATAATTGATTTGGTCTATTGCTATCGTGCTACCATCTGGAGAAAATGTAAGTGAATGGATCTGTCCAATTCGTTTAAATAGTGATGTGTCATAAGTTCCTGTTTCTGTATCCCACTGCAAAACAGTATCACGTGGACTTACAGTCGTAAGTGTCTTCCCATCAGGGGAATACACTACCGTAGATATAGGCATTTTATGATCTACAAGTGTAGATTTGTGTTCACCTGTTTGTGTGTCCCATATTCTTACAGTCTTGTCCCTACTACCTGTAGCAAGTGTTTTACCATCAGGTGAAAATGCTAAAGACGAGATGTTGCTTGTATGGTCATCTATTGTTGTTATGAGTTCTTTTGTTTGTAAGTTCCATAGTCTTACTTGGTGTGCATTATTGAACCAATGATGATGTCCACTTGCAAGCATTTTCCCATCTGTTGAAATTACAAGTGTGATTACTTCTTCCCATTCTCCTTTGTACAAAATAATCTGTTTACCGGTAATAGTATCCCACAGTCGTATTGATCCATCTCTACTACCACTCGCGAGTATGCTACCATCGGGTGAATAAGCAAGTGTCGTAACATCCAACGTATGTCCAGTGATAAGTTCCAGTTCTGTTTCTTTATCGGGGCGCACATCGTAAATCCAAATTCCGATTGAACCTGCAACTGCCAACCGATTGCCGTCTGGAGAGAAGGCAACATTTCCCGTGATTTCACCTTTACCAAGTCGCGCAATTGCACCTTCTGGTAACTCCCAAGTATTATATTCTTGTGAAGAGACTAACGGGGGAAATATGGCAATTAGTATGATGGATATTAGAATGTATAGAGGTGTTGTTTTCATTTATCTACCCTATTCTGATATTTGGTATTTGAAAGGGTGTTATGAGCGATGAAATCGTCGTTCCAATTCATCGCGACCCATTTCAATAATGATAGGTCGAGAATGCGGACAATTAAACGGAAGTTTCGCCTCAGATAACTCACGTACAAGATTGATCATCTCTTTGGAGTCCAAGGTATCCCCTGCTTTCACTGCTGAACGACAAGCGAGTGTAATCAAGGCATCGTCAATTGCTTTGGGCAATTCTACTTCTTCATGCGGTTGGTCAGGGAGTTTGTCTAGTAGGTCTGTGATTGTCTGTGCGGCTGTTCGTGTTGGCAAAGGAGCTGGAATGGCGCGAATCAGTAGTGTATTTGCACCAAATTCCTCCAATTCAAAGCCAACTTTACTGAACAGTTCTGCATGAACCTTAAGTATGGCAAGTTGTTGCGGTGTTACTTCAACAGTCACAGGCAGCAACAATCCTTGCACTGGGATACCGTCTGATTTTAACTGGTTCACAAATCTCTCATATAACACACGTTCTGCTGCAACATGCTGGTCAATAAAGAAAACCTTATCCTCTCCTTCAGCAACAATATATGTTTTGAATAGGTTTGTTTTCAATTCAACATTGTCAAAATCAAGGAGTTTGAGCGTTGCTCCTTCAGGAATTGTCTGTTGAGAGGGTTGCACAACTGTCTTAGTATCATCATTACTCGGTTCTGTCTCAACTTCCTCTATTGGTTCTGTCTCTTTTCTTTCGGTCTCAACAGTCTTTGTTGCCTTTTCCTCTGTCTTAGTGGTATCAGGTGTCTCTGTATCTATTTCAGGGGCAATAGTTGGTCGTGGTCTTATGAATGGTTTAGATGATATTGGTGTTTTTGTTTCTATATTACTCTTTTCATTAGGTGTAGGTTGTGTCTCTGTAGATGTCTCAATCTTAGGAATGAACTTCTCTTTGTTGATCACACTGCGGATCATCTTGACAATGCCGGTGAATATTGTCCGTTCATTTTTGAAACGCACCTCAATCTTTGCTGGATGGACGTTTACATCAACCGTATCAGGTTCAAGCGTCATAAAGAGAATTGCCACAGCATGTCGTCCAGACTGCACAGTAGCACCGAGTGCTTCTTTTAGTGCAGCCCCAATCATAGCACTTCGGATTGGACGTTGGTTCATGAAAAAGAGTTGATAATCACGGTTCGGTTTCGTAAATTCTGGTTTTCCAAGCAAGCCAGTGAGTTTGAAATCGGGTAATTCCTCATCAAATTCAATCAGGTTGTCAGCAAATTCTTTTCCATACACCAAGCGCGCACGTTCTATATTTGAATCACAGCCACGTACATCCAAAACTGTTTTTCCATTGTGTATTAGCATAAAATGTATTTTCGGATGTGCTAACGCAGCCCAAGTAACTTGTTTGATGATATGGTTCATCTCGGTTGTGTCTGTCTTGAGAAACTTCAAACGAGCGGGGACATTGTGGAATAGATTGTTGATAGAAATATGTGTCCCTGGAGAACAACCGCTTTCCTCAACTGAACGGAAAACGCCTCCATCTACATTTATTTTTGTGCCTTGTATTGCATCAGTTGTTCGTGTGAGTAGTTCAAAGTTAGAGACAGATGCTATACTTGCCAACGCTTCACCACGAAATCCGAAAGTTTGTATGTTTTCAAGGTCTTCAATCCGGCTGACTTTACTTGTTGCATGACGTTCTAATGCGAGGAGGGCATCCTCACGTTCCATACCTGTGCCGTTATCAGTGACACGGATGAGTCGTTTCCCACCTGCGCGTATTTCAACACGGATGCTGGTGCTATCTGCATCTACTGCGTTTTCTATGAGTTCTTTGACGACAGATGCAGGTCGTTCTACGACTTCACCTGCAGCTATCTTATTTGCCACATCGGCTGAGAGTATTTTGATTTTTGGCATGTGTTTTTCCAAGAATTTGACACGGACTTTCTATCATTAATTGGTGATTAATTTAGCACATTCATGTGGAGTTGTCAAGTGTATATGAATCACCGGGTGTGTAAAGTTTTTGGCACAGATATACACACTTCTGCTTTCTTTAGTCCCCTATGAAGATTAGGAAATAAATTGGGTAATTTCCTTGAGATGTCCATCAACATACGCGTGAATTATGTTGAATTTGAAACCCTTCCAAAAAAAGAAAAAATGGTACGCGGAGCGTGCCTGCTCCTGTGCATGAAGGTATGAAAGTCCTACGAAAATTTTATATTTACTTGTTTTTCTTGTTTTTGTGAAATGTGCTTCCGATTCTGTTGTGGTATGGGTTCATGGCGGCATTTTATTTTCTCTAAATTTGAAAAAACAAGTAAATAGGGTATGTTTTTTCTATTATTGTTCATTTTCTGGACAGATCTTGACCTTGGTTGGTCGTAATCTGTTTTTGGTTTGTGGTAATACCGTTGAGTAGGTTTTGTGTGACGTTTTTGGGAGTGATTTCTTGTTTTAGGTTGGTGCCTGTGTTGCCTGTGAGTATGTTTATTGCGGCGATGGTTTGTAACTTTGCTTTATGGAGTCTCTCTATTTCCTTGCTTTCGAAGGCTGCTCTGAAGTGTGTCTCAAGCGTCTGATAGTGTTCAAATAGAGCATTGATTTGCTCCTTTATGTGTGTGAGGGGAATGTCGTTTATAGAGTCTAAGTATGCTCTCCTTTCTTGTTCCCAGTATGCACCGTATTTTTTGTCAGGCCATCGTGGGTCTGTGGGCTTTAGGTAACTGAGGGGTGTGCATAAATATTGATAACAAAATAGTCCTTTTCACTCCGTTTATTGAAATAATGTTTTCATTCTTGATACCTCTCTGTGAGGTCTGTTCCATATTGAGTTGACCAACATTGCTATTTGTAGCAAGACGATTGCCAACATCAGAAAGGTTCTCACATTTTCAAGACGAGATATTGGCAGTTGTTTCTGATTGTTCTTTGTTCCTGTCAGATCGGTCAACAGATTGAAAACCGGTTCAATCGCAGTTTTGCGTTGTTTTTGATAAGTTTCAAGCTGCGGTGATGTTTCAATCGCTTTTAGATAAGCTACCTTTTCAGTAGCTTTAGCACCTGTTATTGGTGTCAAAAGGAAAAGTCCATCTTTTGCAAGTGTCTGAGTGCGAGTAAAGTCGGTATAGCCAGCATCCGCAACGACATATTGGATATTTCTCGATAGCAGTGCGTCAGTCCTTTGATCAAGTCCTGTTTTTTCGCTTACAGAAGCGGTCCAAACATTTGCGAACATCGGAAAACCTTTCGCTGTTGTTGTCAGATGCAGTCCATACCCATAAACCCATCCACGATACTTGCTTGTTGACCAACTTGCATCGGTATCAAGGTTGCGCAAACCTTCGGGAATGTGATTTTCTTTTCGGTCTTTTTGATGCCACACACTGCCTTCTGCTTTATAGAGGCTTTTGTCAACAAAGACAACATCTCGAGGCGTATCGGTGTCTAATGCGACACCTAAGTCACCGAGATAGTCAACGAACTGCTCAATCCTGGGGGCAAGTTGTTTATAGCGACGGGATAAAGTTGTCCGATCCGGAATGCTTTTGAACTTGAGTTTTTTTACCCAGGCTGGATGTTCACAAAGAAAAGCGTGCTGTGCTTTAAACCGATTTATGCCTCTCATCAGCATAATCGCAAAAAAGATAATCAGTGAACTATCAGGATGCACTTTAGGTCTTCCTTTCGGTTTGGATTGATTGGCGTTGATAGACTTTTCAAAATCTTTGTAGCGTTTAGAGAAAAATGTGATATAATATCTTTGGTCAGGATAACTCATGGTTAATACTCCTTTTAGATTATTCTTTTAATAAGAGTTTAACCTATATCCTGACTAAATTCAATTATGCACACCCCTCAGGTAACTCACTCGCATGAGTAGGAAGTTTTTTATGTTGTCGTAACCACAGACGTTTGAGAATTTGAATACGTGGAAGGGTGTCACATCTTTTAGTGTTTCATCGGGTAGGATGAAGTCAATGGTTCGTGATGTTGTGAGTCCTCGTACGTGATGGATGATAACGAGTTTTCTGAAGTTGTCTGTGAGGCATTTTGCAAGACTTCCTGTACTATGGAGTATGTCATGGGTTTGTTTTGCGAGTTCTGTTTTGTCGGCAGTGTCTTTGTGTTCAATACATTGGAGTGCGGTATCCCAAAGGTCATGGGCATAGTCAAATGCTGTTCCTTTGGTTTCCCAATTGTAGTGTCGTGCGTGGACTTTGCTGATGTGTTCCTTGATTTGTCCTTGTGTCATTCTGATGTTCCTTCCTTTTTTAGTGTTGTGTGCAATTTGTTTGCATTCAATCGTAGTTTGAGTTCTATAATTTACCCCAAATGTATCCTTCGGTTGGTTGATGTCCGAAACCCAAAAATCTTGCTCAATAGATTTCATCATGTTGGAATTCGTTACTTAACCCAACCTATTGAATTAAGAATCAAACTATTGATAATTATAACTTATTTGAGTGTTGGGTATGGGTTTTTTTGGGTGTTGAGGACAATGGATTACATGGTGAATCTATTGGGATTCTATTGTCTTGCTTCTGCATCTCGAAAATTAAGAATAAGTGGCATTTGTCGGGTATGAATGCGCTTAGACGAATACGCGTTTGGTATTCGCCATGATTCCCCGGGTCTCTGTGCCCCGTCATTCCTTGTCCTGTAAGGCGACGGGCGGGCACAGAGACCCGCCCCTACAATTCATGGTGAGAAGTTAGTGCCAAGAACTTTACACACCCTGAATCACCGTTACCACATTATTAATTCTTGACAATCAGATACGATAACCATTATGATACAAATGGAGGATATGATGCTATTTGAACCTGAAGATTTCATTGTTCAAGAAATACCATTATATGAACCAACCGGTTTTGGTACACATACCTGTTTTTCAATTCGCAAACGGAATATCAGTACTCTTGAAGCGATTAAGAAGATTGCAGCTAATCTACAAGTCAATCAAAGAGATATAGGTTATGCTGGGTTAAAGGATAAACGAGCAATCACTACCCAAGTTTTATCTGTTGAAGGAATAACACCTGAACAGATATTAGCGATAGAACTTCCATCTATAGAGGTATTGTGGGTAAAAAGACATCCTCATAAATTGCGGGTAGGTCATCTTCAAGGAAATAGATTTGATATTACATTGCGTGGTGTTGTTAGAGAGGAATACTCAATTATTTCTGAGAGATTAGAACAGATGGCAAAGGAGGGCGTCCCTAATTGGTTTGGCTCACAAAGATTTGGGAACAAGCAAGACACACATCTGATTGGCAGAGCGTTAGTGCAAAGCAATTGGGAAGAAGTAATAGCGTATTTGTCAACAGATATGACAGCACAAATGTGTAGACTCACACAGCGATTAGATGAAGTAAAAGCGATTAGATATATTCCACATCGACTCAGAAAGTTGTATTTGTCTGCTTATCAAGCACATCTGTTTAATTGCATTTTAGAGAGACGCTTTCCTTATATCGGAGAACTTTTGGATGGAGATGTAGCAGTAAAGCACAGCAACGGTGCTCCGTTCAATGTTGAGAACGTTTCAGTTGAACAGAATCGTGCAGATTCATTTGAAATAAGTCCGACAGGACCCATCTTCGGCTACAAGATGCGGCAGCCTACTGGTAGTGTGAAAAAGATGGAAATGGAACTCCTATCTGAAGAAGGTGTGAAACCTGAAACATTTCGCAAGGTAGTCGGGGTAAGGTTACCCGGTACTCGTCGTCCATTCCGTATAAAAATGGAAGTCCATCAGATTCAACATATTGATGATGGGTTACGACTCTGTTTTACTTTACCGGCAGGAGCGTATGCGACGGTTGTGTTAGACGAACTCTTTAGACCCACAGATTAGCAGGACAAGTGCCATCATATCACTCAATATGCTTGTAGTATTACATAATATTAGATATACTATCAAAACATTGAAAAAAGAAATAACTATGATTACAATACACAGGTTTCATAATGAACATTCTTCACGGTTTAAATGAAAAACAGACAGAAGCAGTAAAACACAACACTGGACCTATACTTGTAATTGCTGGTCCTGGTACAGGCAAAACAAAAGTCATTACGCACCGTATTGCTTACCTAATTCGTCATAACGGAATCAAGCCTGACAAAATTCTTGCGATTACTTTTACTAATAAAGCCGCACAAGAGATGCGTGATCGTGTCAATAATGAAATCGGAGAACCGCACGGTTCAAATATTAATGTTGCCACATTTCATGCTTTTTGTGTGAAGGTGCTCAGAAATCACGCACATCACATCGGTTTGAGTGAAAACTTTGCCATTTTTGACCAAGAAATACAGGATGAAATACTCGCTGAAGTCATTAAGGAGTTGAATCTCCCCCCGATTGACTATCCTGTGTGGTTACTACGGAATGCTATCAGTGAAGCAAAATGTAAACTTGATTATTCACAAAATAACATCAGAATTGATCACGATTATGTCGCAGAAATAGACGATCCTGATGCTGAAGCGAATTTAGTAAATGCCTTCAATGCCTATCATAGCAAACTCAATGAATACAATGCACTTGATTTTGATGATCTACTTGTGAAAACAGTTGAGTTGTTTGAAGAAATTTCAGAAGTGCAGCTGGAATATCATCACAATTTCTCACACATCCTTGTTGATGAGTACCACGATGTGAACGAAGTTCAATACCAACTTCTTCGCCTACTTACTGCTCCACCAGAGAATAACCTGATGGTTGTTGCGGATGCTGACCAGTCAATCTATAGTTGGCGTGGGTCAAATCCGCTGTTCATAGAGCATTTCAAATCCAATTACTCTCCATATACAGTTGAATTAGACGATCATTATAGATGTAGTGAAACGATCCTACGTGCTGCAGAAGAAGTAATTACGAATAATCCGTTACGACTGGGGCAGTCTAGTCTTACAACACACAAAGATGAAGGACGTTCCATATTTCACTATACGTTTATGACTCCTGTTGAGGAAGCACGCACTATTATCAGGATTATCGGAAAACTGATTAGTGAACGGAATGTTTCATATCGCGACATTGCCGTATTTTATAGAACACACAGACTTGCCGATGTTCTGACAGAAGAGTTGATACGATCTAAAATCAAATTTCAACGGATACGACCAACTAATTCCTTTGATGACGAAAGACTGAAGGGAATTCTTTCATATCTCTGTTATATTCAGTGGCAACTTCCGCGCGACTTAGAAATCGCAATTAACTTTCCTGAAAAGAGGATTGATGACCTGACATGGGTGCGACTCAAGTGGTTAGCGCAACGCGAAGGAATAGAGTTGAAAGAACTCTTACGCAACATTGAGCAATATCCAGATGATGTCGGTCCATTAACACGAAAAAACATCAGTCAATTTTGGGAACAGCTGGCAACTTTGGAAGATGAAATTGGAGATGAAAAAATAGATAAAATTGTCAATATTCTATTTGATAAATTAGATATGATAAGAAGTCCGTACCGCAACAAGGAGTTAACTGTTATTGAGAATACGTCGGATTTATCAAATTTGGGTTTGGCACAAGATGTTCTATATAGTGCACTTGTTCGGGGTGAACAAATTCAGATCACTGCAGGTTATGGTATAGATGAATATTGTTCAGCATATATAATTAGTCAAACACTAAAATCTTATCTTGATCAGAATGTGGAAATCCAATATTTACCAAAAATTGAGACCTCAGATGGTGACAGTGAACGGTTACGCAACAGAAATGCAGTCAATATACTAATTGGAGATTTTGAGGAACTTGGTGAAAAGGACATAGAAACAAGATCAATTCTTATCGGTACCACCACCTCTGAACAGTCGGATGTGATTCAACTCGGTTCAGGTAAGACACGTTGCATTGCCGCATTAAAACTCTGCCAACATCTATTGAGTAGATTTGAAACACCGAATATGTCTGATATGGTAATTTATGATCTGGAAACTACAGGTGTCAATATCAAACGCGCAAATATTGTTGAGATTGCAGCGAAAAGGCTTAATGTAATTGGCAATGTAGTTGAGGAGTTTCATTGCTTAGTGAAACCACCCGGTGGATACATTCCACCGGCAGTTACAAAGGTTCACGGCATAAGTAGTGAGGATGTAAAGGACGCACCGAGTATTGAGATGGTTCTACCAGAATTTTGTAGATTCATTCAAGACCGTATTCTAATAGGTCACAATGTCGCTCGCTATGACAACCCAATTTTGGAACGTGACTTACAGACCTATCTAAAACGAAACTTATTGAATCCACATTATGATACACTTACCACTGCGCGAAGACTATTGCCTCGTCAACGACGTGGCATTGAATCACTTGCTGAGAAATTTGGAATTGAACATAATAGGTTACATCGTGCGATGGAGGATGTTGAAGTAAACAGACAAATATTCAAGGAATTGATAAGGATTGACTTAAAGAAACGTGAAGTGCAATCACTCACAGATTTCTTGCCGTTTGTTGGTCTTGGTATTCTTGACAAAACAGATATTTCAGTTCAAAACGCCAAGGATATCACAGAAGAGAAGGCATTTCTAAACGCTGCTATACGCGTGGTCAAGGAAGGTTCTCAGCAAATACATGAAGATCTCCCTTTTGAAACAACAGAAAAACAACAGGTTGAAACTTACTTTAAAGAGTTAGAACAGACTGATGTCCCTGTTATGCAGGAAGACACTGCCTGGGTAGAAACCAAATCAAAGTTTCGGACTCTCCTGCTGCAATGTCTGAAGGCAGGTCAAGGGGACAGCCTATCAGATTTCCTGAGTTTTCAGAAATTATTGACGAATTATGATGAGATAGATGATGACGCAGAACAGATTACATTAATGACACTGCATGCTGCAAAGGGCACGGAATTTCCTGTTGTCATAATCATCGGAATGGAGGAAGGAAGTTTTCCGATGTGGAAACGGGACATCACTGATGCAGAACTTGAAGAGGAGCGTCGGCTTTTTTATGTTGGCATGACGCGGGCACAAAAGCAACTTTTTCTGTCATCTACAATCTACCGATATGGTGATCGTGAACTTCCTCCGTCTATGTTCATTCGCGAAGTTCCTTCGAATTATATGATTCAATGGAGTCCTCGTGGAGGAATGTAGGACACATAGTTTTAGCATTTGATTAGATTTCTGTCCAATTATGATTGATGAATAATGCGAATTGATTGTCAAAGTCACATATTTCCAAGCGAATACATTGAAATACTCGCGCAAAACCCACATCCGCCACAGGTAATTCGTAGGGAAAACGAATCAATCATCACCTATGGTGATGTCCAAACATTTCGACTGCAGGACGAAGTTTATGACCCTATACGTAAACTCAAGGATATGGATGCAGCGGGGGTAGACATGGCACTGCTTAGTACGAATATACCGCCTCCATGCATGTTATCTGCTGAACTTGGTAACAAGGGGGCACAAGCAATTAACAATGCAATCGCTGAACTTGTTGATCTACATCCACACCGATTCGCGGGATTAGCGTCTCTTCCGTGGCAGAATCCTGATGAAGCCATAACAGAGATGGATAGAGTGAAGGAAATGGATTTCCGTGGTATAATGCTCTATTCCCATATCGGAGGAATACCTGTTGATGCACCTCAATTTGAACCTGTTTTTGCACATTCAGCATCACTGCAGTTGCCTATTGTCATGCATCCCACCGTACCAACTTGGGGAGATGCGATAAAAGATCACTGGATGATTGGTATGATGGGATTACAAGTCGATAGCAGTTTCGCGTTATTACGACTGATTCTGAGTGGTATCTTGGTACGGTTGCCTAATCTACAAATTGTTATGCCACATGTGGGTGGGATTCTACCTTATATGAGCGGTCGTATAGATCACCAAACAGAAGTATTGGGTAGAGCAAGAGAGAACATTACAAAACCACCGAGTGCATATTTGCGTCGCATCTATCTGGACACTGTATCACCTTCGCTTCAGGCACTGCATTTTGCATATCAGTTTTCTGGAGAGAACCATCTTCTTTTTGGTACGGATCATCCGTGGGTAGACATACCGCGATTTGTATCTTTAATTGAAAAAATGGAGATTCCTAAAAAGGCAAAAGAACGGATATTTGGAGAAAACGCAGCTGCCCTATTTGATTTATTCTAAAGGAAAGCAGGATGACACATGAGTTAACGGATGCACAACGTTTCTTCTTTGAAAACAACGGATATTTGGTATTAGAGTCTTTTCTTGAAGAAGCACACATAACTTCTCTTAGAAGTACCCTTGCAGACACAATTGATAAACGTCGTGAATGTGAGGAAAAAGGTTTACGACAAACAGGAATGACACATATTCATGGAGAGAAGAGTACACGTATCTTCTATATTCTTGGTGATCATCCGTTGTTCTTAGAACTGTTGGATTGGCAGTCGATGCTATCTTATGTCACGGGTCTTCTCAATCAAATGCCGCACCACCACGCATCAGATGCACTTGTTGAATTTGGCGAAGACCTTATGGATCGTCCGATGGGATGGCACATTGATGGACATGATGATGGTTATCGCAACCTGCGTCCAATTCCCTTGCTACAACTCAAAGTTGGGTACTATCTCACAGATATGACAGATAGTGGACAAGGTAATCTTTGGCTCATACCGGGTAGTCATAAAGCAATGAATGAACCAAATCATGAAGACTTGCGTTATCCGTATCAATATCCTGGAGCATTGGAGATATGTGCACCTGCAGGCAGTGCTATACTGTTTCATAACGCGCTCTGGCATTCAGCCGGTATTTTTAGCAAGCCGGAAGCGACACGTGAAATGTTATATTACGCTTATGAACATCCATGGATGATTGCCTCACAAGAACATTGGGGGTATCCAAAAGACTTCTATAACTCACAACTTTCACCTGAACAACGTAAGTTTTTTCACGGATTTGTCTTTGATCCACCTGAACAGAGATGGGGATAATGACAACACTTGGAGGATTTTTATGCGTCTAACTGAATCGGAAGTATCGTTTTTCCAGGAGAACGGGTATCTCCTGCTTGAAGATGTATTGGATGAGAACGACTTAGCTCCAGTGATTGATGAGTATACTGATATTATTGATAAACGTGCTGAGAAGCTACACAAGGAAGGTAAGACTACATCTACTTATGCAGAAAAACCATTCACAGAACGGCTGCTATACCTCGTTGCTGAAACACAACAGGTAACAGCAGATTTAGACATTATGCGAGCGCGCGGAGAAGCTACCTATAACTTCCTCAAAAATCCAAAAATACTTGATCTTGCGGAATCACTTGTTGGTTCTGAGATTGTGTGCAATCCTATTCAACATATTCGTGCAATCCTACCAATAGAGAAGACTCAACAATTGCCGATACCTCGGCATCAGGACGCAGGAGTGTGTTGGCCAGACACAGACCCATACTTCATGCTTACAATCTGGATTCCAATTGTAGATGCAACTGAAGAAAATGGGTGTCTACAAGTGCTACCGGGTAGTCATAAATTTGGGTTGTTAACGCACGGTTGGAATGAAGAAGGATTAGCAGTTCCAAATGAACATCAACCATCGAACTTAACACCAAAGGTTTTGCCAATACGCGCTGGTGGTGTAATATTATTCCATAATTATACGCTGCACAGTGCTAAACCGAATAAATCTGATACAGTCCGATGGAGTTTAGATTTGCGTTATCACGATGTGTATCAACCGACAGGTAGACCCTACTACCCATCTTTTTTGGTGCGGAGTCGTCTACGTCCTGAAGCATGTCAAACAGATTATGAAACATGGTGTAAAAGGTGGAAGTTTGCCCTGCAGAATTCCAAAGGTGTGCAAGCATACCGATGGCTTCGGTAAGATAGAGAGAAACCATGCTTGAAATATCAAATCTACCTACTGTCAATGCGATCCTAAATGCAACAAGTGCAGTTTTTCTAATTATCGGATATGTCTTTATTCGTAATCGGAAAATTGAACAGCATAAGAAATGTATGCTTGCTGCATTTGGTGTTTCAATACTTTTTTTGATAAGTTATTGTATATATCACGCTAATGCTGGTTCTACAAAGTTTTTGCATGAAGGATGGATACGACTGGTCTACTTTACGATACTGATATCGCATATAATATTAGCGTTTATTATAATTCCTTTAGCCTTGGTCACGCTTTATTTTGCGTGGAGAGAAAGGTTTGATAAACACAGACGCATTGCTAAAATTACTTTGCCAATTTGGTTATATGTTTCTGTTACGGGTGTGCTAATCTATCTAATGCTCTATCACATGGGTTGATTGTTAAAGCGTGTTTACATGAGGAGAATTTAATTATGAGAATGATTCATGCAATGATCGCGATTTTACTGTTAACTTTGATTATTCTTTCATACTCTTATGCAGATGACTACACACGATGGGAATTACCTGAAGGTGCAAAGTTTAGACTTGGTAAGGGAAAAATGGCAAACCTGGAAAGCCATCTCACGACTATAGGAAAGGGAAATTCGTATCAATTTTCATCTGACAATACGAAACTTGCTGTGATAACTTCTATTGGTGTCTGGTTATACGATGTTATGACAGGAAAAGAGATAAGTTTATCAAGAATAAATGGATATTTGACAGATAAAATCATTCTAAGTCCAGATTTACAACTCTGTGCAAATATGCGAAAGCATAAGATTGATATATGGGATTTAAATGCCAACCAGATCAAAACCACCCTTGAGGGTCATATCAATAGAGTTTTATCAGTCAGTTTTAGTTCTGATGGAAAAATGCTGGCAAGTACAGGTTATTCGAACAAAATAAGACTATGGAACATTGAAAATGGGGAACACCGTGTGATTACTACACCCCACAAAAGAGTTTCTAAGGTGATGTTTAGTCCGGATAGAAAAACTATAGTAAGTAGCAGGAAAAATGAAGTGCTGGTATGGGACATTGAAACTGGAAATTTTATAGCAAAATTAGAGGATACAATAGGTGCTGATAACATTGTTTTCATCAACGATGGGAGTGCTCTATTCTGTTTATCTAAAAATGAAGCGAAATTCTGGGATACAAATACTGGTAAGTTGAAAATGAGAATTGAACTTGAAGGTCATTATTATCGACATTCATTTACAATATCACCAGATGGACAGACACTCGCTACGGCACGAGTCAATGATTATAAGGTGCAGTTATGGGATACACAGACAGGTCAACTGAAGAATACACTGGCCAACGATCCACGAAATTTAAAAATACTGGCTATAGCTAATAACATTCCTAAGATAGTGAATTATCCAACAAAAAGAGTTAGATCAATTACATTCAGTCCAGATGGAAGCACACTCGCTGTATCAACAAATGGTGGTATAATCTTTTGGAATACTGAGGATGGAGAACCCAAATTTTTATTTAGAGAAAATGGACGCTTCTATTATCTAATGTTTAGTCCAGATGGACGCACGCTTGCTGCACGAAGTTCTATGAATAATGAAGAAACACGTATTTACTTATGGAAAATAGATAAAGAAAATACAAAAAAATCTGGACTACGTCATATCATTAAACGCCATAACGATGAAGTAAGTTCTATTGCATTTAATAATGAGGGAAATATTCTTGCAAGTGGTCATCATTTAGAGAAGATTAGGCTGTGGGATGTGGTAAATGGAAAACTCAATACTACTTGTGATGGGTATCCGTATCAATTATATATTCAATCTCTGACATTTGTTCCACACGGAAAAGTTTTAGCAAGCCTAAATATGCGTCCTGCAGGAAAAGCAGAAATCTTCTTTTGGAACGCGGAAACAGGCGCATATCAGAAGACTCAAAAAGGACATAGTAATGCAATAGATAAGAATAGTTATCATATATCACATGGTGGTGGAATCGCGTATAATACCGAAGGCAATATCTTTGTAACAGGTGGTTCAGATGGAATTGTACGAATTTGGGATGCAAAGGCTGCAGAATCAGATTCAATATTCCAACGAGTTTTGGGTTTTTTTATTGGTCCCCAGAACCAGAAAGCAAAACTAAAGGGACATACAGACCAAATCACTTCAGTTGCTTTGAGTCCAGATGGAAGTATAGCTGCAAGTGGTAGTAAGGATAAGACTATATGTCTATGGGATGTACGGAATCGGAAACTTATAGCTACGCTTGAAGGACATACAAATAGAATACAGACTGTCACCTTCAGTCCTGATGGGAGAACACTTGCAAGTGGATGTGGAGATGGTTCAATCCATTTATGGGATCCAAATACAGGTAAGCACAAAGTTTCTCTTATTGGAAACGATCTTTTCGTCCCAGCTCCGAGTCTGCCGAGGGAAATTGATGACCCACCAAATATCACTGCGCGAGGTCGAAGTAAGGTATCCTCACTCGTTTACAGTCCTGATGGAAAAATACTGGCAAATGGGAATGGTGATGGTTCTATCCACTTTTGGGACATGAATCAATTCCAAATCATTTCATCCTTTAGTGGACAGGCAAGGTTAACTTCCCTTGCATATAGTCCTGATGGTCGTTCTCTTGCAAGTGGTAGTAATGATGGTACAATACTCCTATGGAAAATAGAATAGTTATCCTGTGAGAAAGTCAATACTTATGAAACTAACACGAACACTCGTTCTAATTGTGTATATTATTAACACTACATCTCTCTTGACCACCTATGCGGATGACTACGCACAATGGGAATTACCAAAAGGTGCAAAGTTTAGACTTGGTAAGGGAAAAATATCGGGATCTGACCGAGTGTTTCCATTTCAGTTCTCTCCCAATAGTCGCGAACTTATTGTATTTACAACAATCGGCATGTGGGTTTACGACACAGATACAGGTGATAAACTAAGGCTTTTAAAGGGTGGACAGGAGAAAACACTTGAAAACTCTGTCGTTAGTCCTGATTGGCAGCATTACGCGAGTTTTACAGAGCAATGGAACAATCCTAAGATTCATCTTTGGAATTTAAGCACCGGCAAACTTCAAACTATCCTTGAAGGACATGCAGAAGGAATATCATCATTAGCCTTTCATCCTAATGGAAAGATACTCGTAAGTGGTGGTAATAACGGTGATATACATTTTCTTGATATTGACACTAAACAACACAGACATATTACTATACCACATAAGATAGTGGACAGGATTCAATTCAGTCCAAATGGTAAAACTATCCTAAGTTCAAGTGACGGTGAATTCCTGCTTGTGAATGTAGAAAATGAAGAATTAACTACAAAACTAATAGGCACGGATAGAATAAGGAAAATAGTATACAGTCCAGATGGAAACTTCCTTGTTGGTACTAATGACTGGCATATAATAATATGGGATGCTGAAACAGGAAAGGTCAAAATGACATTCAAAGTTCCAACACCGAGATGGAGACAATTATTCGCAATATCATCTGATGAAAAGATACTTGCAAACGTCAGTGAAAATAAAGATAATATTCACCTTTGGGATTTACAGACACAACAGAAAATAGGAATACTCAAAGGCAGACCTGAACATGTCAAAACAGTTCATGAGGATGACGATGAATGGTTTTTTGAACTTTCAAGTAAAAATGTATATTCAATGGTATTCAGTCCTGATGGACGCACACTCGCACTTTCAACACAAAATGAGATACAGTTGTGGGACACAGTAACTGGAAAGTATAAATTAAAATTCAGAAGTAAAGGTTCTTTCTATCGTCTAATCTTCAGTCCGGATGGAAGGACACTTGCCGCGAGAGGAGATAGGTGGGACAATGAAACAGGTATCTGTTTGTTCAATATAGACACAAAAGATTTTCAGAATTCTAGTCTCAGATGTTTTATCACTGGACATAGACCAGGAGTAAGATCTGTTGCGTTCAGTCCAGATGGACAAACAATTGCTAGTGGTTACGCGAGTGAATATATTAGGATTTGGGATGTTCCTACTGGAAAACTCAAGCAGGTACTCTTAGGCAATCCATATCCGTTATGGGTTCAATCAATAACAATCTCACCAGATGGAAACACACTTGCATGTTTAAACACAAATAAACAGCGTTCTGGAGGAAACGGTCAAATTCTTTTATGGGATCTGACTAACGGAAAATACCAAAAAACCTTAAAAGGACATGGTAAGAACATAGGAAAATATGTTACCAATCATCCAAGCAGCATTGCATTCAGTCCAGATGGCAAAGTTATTGTGAGTGGGAGTTTAGATGGCACTGTTCGTTTATGGAATAATAAAAACAGAGCGAAAAATTCTGCAATAGATAAATTACAAGGTGTTTTCTCTGGATCACGTGGAGGAACACTTAAAGGACACACAGACCAAGTGATCTCTGTTGCAATAAGTCCTAATGGAGAGATAATAGCAAGTGGGAGTAAGGACAGAACCGTTCGTCTATGGGATTTAAAAACTCAATCATTAATTAATTCAATTGATAAACACCCTTCAGGTGTTAACTGTGTTGCTTTCAGTCCTGATGGTAAGACTCTCGCAAGTAGTAATGACAACGGAACGATCTATCTTTGGGATTACATCTCGGGTGACCTTAAAGCAGTTTTTACAGCTGGTCTCAATTGGAAGTCACCTCTCTATTCAATAGCTTTTAGTCCTAATGGAAATACAATTGCCGGTGGAAGACGTGATATATTCTTATGGGATATCAATTCACATCAACTTAAAACCATCATGACAGGACATAGAGGATATGTCTACTCTGTCAAGTTCAGTCCTGATGGAAGCACGCTTGCGAGTGGCAGTTTGGATGGCACGGTACTCATTTGGGATATTACAGATAAATGATAGAATGTCATAGAGTAAATTTGAAACCGAAAATACGTTGTATATTGGGTTTAGGACACTTACCCCATTGTCATCTATTCTGAGATATATCTTTCTGTTAGGGTTCAAACTCTTGATTTACATATTTTGATTTACAAAATCGTACTTACAAGTCCTCTTACAAGAGTCAGTCAAGAAATCAAGTTCTTGAAAGTGACATCTAATCTATACAGTACCACAAATCGTTTCTTATCCAGAGATTCCAATATTCTGGTCATTTAACACACTAACCAAAAACGAACTATTTCCATACTTGTATATCAAAAGACATGTAAAGCACATTACGAAGCAAAATGGGATTGACGAAACTGCAATGGCTTTACATGTTGAAAATCTTGCTCGTCGCGATAGACGTAGAGGTGGTGGACAGACGAATGCACAGAGGGTAGGTATCCGTCGTGGAGACATAATTGTTGGTTTCGGTGAACGTAACAGACCGGCTTTCAGAAAGTGGTGTTATCGGTTATGTGTTACAAGAACAAGCACAAGCAAAATCTTTGCCGGTGAAATTGCTGCGTAAGGGTGAACAGATTGATGTAACTCTTTCACTGGAATAGATTCATTATCAGTTATCAATATAAATTGAAAAGGATTTGTATGTTACGAAAAATAGTTTCCATCCTGATTGTATTTTTGGCAGCCTGTATCATAACAGCAATATTGAACATATACAATTCTGCTGAAGTTGATGCAGAGAAAGAGATAGAAGTCGCTAAAATTTCCAAGAAACCTTCCATTGTCATGTTAGCAACAGTTATGAATAATTTTCGAGATTCGCTGAGTGATGAACTGCTTACTGATGCTTCCTATCCATTGGGACATAAAGAAATGTATTCTTGGTCTAATTTGCCGCCATCAAGGAATCAGGATCGTGGTGGTATTGAATTCAGCAAGTTGTCGGTTGATCAATTGTCTCTTTTTCACAAAGTGTTAGATGCTTTTATGAGTGATGATGGTTACACAAAAGTATCTCTGATTACAACAAGAGCAGAAACAGATTTTCTGAAGATTAGAGAGGATTTCTGGTCATCACGTCCCTACTATATTGCGTTATTTGGGAATCCAAAAACAGACGGTTCGTGGGGTTTTCAGTTGGATGGACATCATCTGTCACTTAACTTTTTAGTGCATGGAGATGAAGTTACTATTGTTCCTGCGCATTTTGGAACGCAACCAACATTTGTCAATGGAAATGAAGTGTTTGAAGGTGAAAGAGGTAACGCTTTATCTCTTCTGAATAGTCTTGAGAAGGAACAAAAAGAAAACGCGATTCAAACAGGTCGACGTGGGTTGAAAGTGGGTCCTGGGAATACAACAGATCCGTTTCTGAATTACGATTATTCTGATTTTGTGGGTGTCGGATTGAAGGCATCAGACATGAGTGATGCTCAAAAAGAGAAACTAAGAGATCTGATTAAATCGTATGTCTACAATCTTGAAACGGAGTTTGCAGATATTTGGATGAAAGATATTGAAGCTGATATAGAGGATACGTATTTTGTCTGGATTGGTGGGACAACTGAGAAAGACTCTATCTACTATCGTGTCTTTAACCCAGCGATATGGATTGAATTCAACGATGAAGAGCGGAACGACGGTAGACCGAACCACGTCCATACAGTTACCCGTTCACCCAATGGCAAAGACTACGGCATTTTTGCGTTGAATAACGGTCCAAGAACGCTTTTTGAACATTATGTTCATGAAGATCATCATAAAAAGAGTGATATGTTGTTTGGTTATACTATTGTCAATCTGCATCATGCAGAAAGGTTGGAGAAACGTTAATGTTAGATAAGATTATAGAAGAAGTTGAGGAACAGTGTAGAGAAGAACGGGTACCGATGCTCGGACCTGATAAAGCAAAACTGCTCGCGAGTTGTATTGAGAAGGCAAAACCTTCTCTGATTGTTGAATGTGGAACTGCAATCGGTTATTCAGGTTTGTGGATATCTCGTGTTTTGCAAACAATTGGGTCAGGAAAGTTAATCACTGTTGAAATAGAGGATGCTAATGCGGAACGTGCACGTGCCAACTTTGAAAGTGCAGGAGTTTCGGAGCTTGTGGATTCCCGAATCGGAGATGCTGCAGAAGTCTTGAAGACTATAGAGGAACCTGTTGATTTTCTATTTCTTGATAACAACAAAGATGGGTATTTTCCATGCTTCCAAGCTGTTGAATCGCGACTCACAAATCCAGCAACGATTGTGGCTGATAATGTCAGTAGAGTGGATCAGATGGCAGATTATCTCAATCACGTCCGTACAAACTATGAATCAGAAACACACTGGTTTGAAAGTTGGAGACGAAGACGTGGCAGTGGTGATGGAGAAGGGCAAAGGGAACGTAGACGAGACGGTATGGAAGTAACGATTTATCGTCGCTAAAGGAAAATTCAAATTTTAACAATTGAAAGGATTATATAAGGATTTATATGAAAGCACATCATAATTTTATTCGTAGATCAAGTTGGTCATTTTGCATTTTGATATTATTCTTATTGATTAACAGTGTCAATGCTCAAGAATGGGTTGAGAAAACAGGGATGATAAATCCGCGACTTTTCTTTTCAGTTACCGCAGTAGACAAAGAGGTCTATGCTGTAGGAGGAATGCTTGCTCAACCGATAGACAGTGTAGAAGCATATAATACAGAAACAGACGAATGGGTTCAGAAAGCAAGTTTACCATCTGCACGTGCCGGTGTAGATACATGTGAAGTAGATGGTAAGTTATATGCTATCGGAGGATGGGATGGTGAAAATCCTGCTGTCGGTACAGTAGAAGAATATGACCCTAAGACTGATACTTGGACGCAAAAGGCAGAAATGCCGACACCACGTTCATTCTTCTCCGCTGTTGCTACAGATGGAAAAATTTACACTTTTGGTGGCGTTGCCATGAATGTAGGTCCTGTATTATCGGTTGTTGAAGAGTATGATCCTACCACGGATAAATGGACACAAAAAACGGATATGCCTAACCCTCGTTCTGGGATGGCAGCTGCAGAACATCATGGTAAAATATACCTAATTGGTGGTGTTGAAGGTGTTGCAGGACCTTTTATGAAAAACGTTGCTGAATACGATCCAAAGACCGACACTTGGACTGAAAAAGCTGCGATGCCCACCCCCCGAACTGCATTGACAGCAAGTGTAGTTAATTCTAAAATCTACGCGATTGGTGGGACTACAGTTGTTCAAGGAGCAGGCGAAAAGACGGTTGAAGTCTACGATCCATTAACGGATGAATGGGAAATAGGGACAGACATGCCTACTGCACGTGTGTTTTTAGGTTCAGATGTTGTAGACAATAAAATCTACGCGATTGGCGGTGTTGCGGAGGGTCTTGGTCCGCAAATATTACCTACTGTGGAAGAATATAATATCAATAGTCTGGATGTAGCAGCATTTAGTAGATACTTAACTTTCTGGTGTCATGTAAAATTAGTTCAATATTGAGAACTATACATAGTCTATTCTCTTAATGCACAAGGTACAATAATAGAATCTACCATTCCGTGAAGCAGTTTCTTATCTGCAGGGCAAACGGTTG
This sequence comes from Candidatus Poribacteria bacterium, assembly GCA_958295945.1. Classification (GTDB taxonomy): domain Bacteria; phylum Poribacteria; class WGA-4E; order WGA-4E; family WGA-3G; genus MSPOR6. Next base: position 4,658,126 of record OY282386.1, on the reverse strand, counting down.
CTTGAATTCCACCAAGTTTTACAGTATCACCAGAGACAAAATAGTAGGGTCGCAGGAGTGGTCGTGATGGCATTTCCTGCATTTCCTCTGTTTCAAAATCGTAGTATTGCATACGAACGCGATGAGCAGTGTGGAACTCTTGAAGGACGTGGGGAGTCTTTTCAAAGTTCTTAAGGCTATTTTCAATTGCGGTTTCCCACTCCTCCGTTGGTAAATCATGCCCTATTTTTACGCCGCGACTACCCCACGCAAGTTCCGAAAAGCCTGAAGGTTTGATAACCAATTCACGTTGTTTTTGGGTGATGTTACCGAGTTGCCGCCAATCAGTTACAGGAAGATTGTCTATTTCTAAATTTGGAATGACAGCATGAGGTGGAAGCGGACGTGGATCAATTATCCAAGTCTGTGGGATAACTTCTTGTAGGAAAGGATATGTTTTCTTACCAAGTTGACGTTGCCAGAACGGTTGCAGAGAAGGATGATGGAAAAGTGCCAGACACAATTTCTCTTCCAGATAAGCCTTTGGTGGCGGTGTCATTATAGCCGTGCGTTTCTTTGCACTATAGAAGATTAATTCTGCCTTAGGAATATTGGGTAGATCAAACATTTCATAGAACCGGTAGACCACATCAACGTTGATTTTCCCGTATTGACTTTCAACGATTAGACCGTCTTCAGTAAAGATTACTTCGTGTGGTTTTGCTGCTGCTGTTTTGAGTCCAGCATCACAAAGTGCGTTAGCAAGCCATAGCATCTCTGGACGATAATCTTCAGATTCATCCGAAACGACAATTGCAAGATTAGGATCGTCATTTTTTGTCAAAGCACGTATCATCTCGGCGAATCCATTCACCATACCATCTTTTCCACCGATGATGGAAAAACCGAGTTTTGTATATAACCTTGCTAAGCAACCGGTCGCACCGATGAAACCTGGGATAGAATCTAATTCCGTAATCACTCTTGTTTCATCTGATGTCGGTAAAATATCAGGACGTAGGACACCGGGGAGTTGGCTCTTAAAGCGATTCATCCGCCCTTGCTGGATAACACTTTCTGGTTTTCCAATATCTAAATATTCAGATACCCAAGTGGGTTGAATGCCTCGTACACTTTGCGAATACAGCAAATTGCTTGCACGGTAGAACTGAAGGAGATGAGGTCCAAGTTCCTCAAACCAATCTAATTCATCTTGTGAAATCAGAAAAGGTTCAGGTGAGATTCTCCATGAAGTATTACAATCGGGGTGTATTTCCCTTTTTTCAGCGGAAAATAACTTCTCTTTCGGTATTTCATCATTTATGAACAGACATAATTGTTTTGCATCCAAACTAAAACTCCCTTGTGGTATGCAATTCTGATAAAGTGATTATAGGATTACCTGTTTAACAAAAGCAATCTTTTCCTGTGCAGCGATTTTCTGTATTACATTACGAGGAACTATACTATCCACATTGATTAGCGTAAGTGCCACATCTTCAACACGAGAACGTCCAACCGTCATATCCGCAATGTTGATGTCATGTTCACCTAAGATAGTTCCGATTAATCCGATCATACCAGGATGATCACGATTATATATCAAAAGTATGTATCCATCCGGTGTTGCATTCAGATGAAGTTGATTTATGCGAACAATGCGTATATCTTTCTTTCCGAATGTTGTCCCTGCCAGTATTGTCTCACCTTTATCCGTGATGATAGTCACTGTCATTAAGTTGGCAAAATCCGCTTGTGACTCACTTTTTGTTTCCGTCACAGAAATCCCTCTTTGCTTGACCAAAAAAGGGGCATTCACGTAATTCACTTCTGTTAGCACAGGGGACAATAGACCTTTTTGTAATGCTACGGAGATAGGGGTTACATCCTCTTTCTGAAAGAGTGTGCCACTATAGTGTATTTTAATTGCGGACATTTGTCCTTCTACAATTTGTGCATGAAAACTGCCAATTTTTTCAGCCAGTTCAAGATAGGGACCCAAAATCTCAAAAACTCTCGGATCAAGTTTAGGTTGATTAACAGCGTTAGCAACCGGTTTCCCACGTAGTGCATCAATGACCTGTTGTGCTACTTCAACAGCAACATGTTCCTGTGCCTCTGTTGTTGATGCTCCCAGATGTGGCAGTGCAAGAAAATTATCTAATTCCAGAAGTGGACTGTCTGTCGCTGGTTCGTCTTCAAAGACATCCAATGCAGCACCAGAAATCTGTTTCCCTTTTAAGGCAGAATAGAGTGCTTTTTCGTCAATAATACCACCACGCGCACAGTTTATCAAACGAGTTGTTGGTTTCATGAGTTGGAATTCTGCTTCACCGATACTATGATAGGTCTCAGCGTCAAGGATGGTATGGATTGAGATATAATCTGACTCCTTAAATAGAGTCTCTCGATCAACGAGACGCACCCCCAAATCATCTGCTGCATTTGCGGAGATAAACGGATCAAAAGCAATGAGTTGCATACCGAATGCTTGCGCGCGTTTTGCAACTTCACGTCCAATTCTACCAAGACCGATTGTGCCAAATACCTTACCATAGAGTTCAACACCAATAAAGTCATTACGTTCCCAAGTACGATTTCTAAGAGAGATTCCAGCGGGAACGATGTTTCGGGCAAGTGCCAACAACATAGCAATTGTGTGTTCTGCAGCTGCAATCGTGTTACCGGTAGGTGTATTGACAACTAAAATACCATTACGTGTGGCGGCTTCCACATCAATGTTATCAACACCGACTCCCGCACGACCAATTACCTTGAGTCGCTGTGCTGCATTAATAACTTCTGCAGTTACTCTTGTCCCACTTCTTATTAATAATGCGTCATAATCAGGAATACGTTCAATCAATTCTTTGTCTGTCAGTTCTAAAGCAACTTCAACCGAAAAGTTACCACTCTTGATGAGAACATCTAATCCCTGCTGCGAAAGCAAGTCACTCACCAGCACTTTGTCCATAATAGTATCTCCTCCAACAACGCATATCCGTTAACATTCTACCATCAACATAGTATAGTGTCAATTTTAATTTGGTATGGGGTGTGTATAGTTTTTGGCAAAATTTCACATTAACCATTGTAGTGCCAAATCAACGGTATGAATGCGCCTATGGCATTCCCCGGGTCTCCGTGCCCCGCCATTATTGACAGACTGTAAGATGGCGAGGCACGGAGACCTCGCACTACAAATCGGGTTAATTTGGTATAAGAGGCGCAATGAATTGCGCGACTACAAACGCGTTTTTCTAAATGTCCAGTGTATTGTTAATTTCAGATTTTACTATAAATAACCTAAGTTGCCACCTTTGTAGCATAATCTGCAAGATTGTGCCTGTAAGTGCGCAAACTGACAGAGGACGCTAAAAAATTTTGCGAAAAATGAGTTATGCTCTATTGAAAACGGTGTTTGCATGGCCAAAAGTTTGTAGGTAGCAACTTGAGTTATAAATAAGGATTCTCGGTATGTACAGATGGTCAGTATTAGGAGAATGTAACACCAAAATCCCATCCTATCCATCCCAGAGGTATTCAATTGTAGAGTTTTCTTATTTTAAAGTGACATAAAACATTTCCAAAGGATAAAACAGGTGCATGAATTGCGCGAGGACGACTGATTTTGTTGTTAAATCGGGGTTGAAAACTCCTCTCACGATAGAGAATATTGACAATTGAATGCTTCTGTTGGTACAGGATTGCGAGAAGTGGTTTGTGTTAGGATTTGTTATCTAAATAGTAAGCTTTCCGTAGCCAGAATCTTGACTTATCGCAATTGAAAGGATTACGTGAATTGAAAGTCTGTAAGATCAGAAAGTCGGTTGATGTGGTGCCTCATTTTGGTCAGTTGCTGTTATGATTCCGAGATAAGACAGCGTTTTATAAGCCCGAATATCTATCCTTATTCACACCCCCTTGAATATTTCAGACACACCAGACTCTTTATACCCAAACCACCGTCACATCTGTTTCCGTTTCCGGTATTGCCAAAGATCGCGACACAATACAACATCGCAAGGCACACTCAAAAGTGCTACCATAGCAATGAACTTCATTGATTTCCTCATAGATCTCCGCAATTCCCCCGAAATCAAAGCAATCTTGACCTAGAAGGTAGCACGCTATTAGACCTCATCAAGCGCGCCCTCCACCAATATAAAAATCAAAGGCGGTTATGACACAAGACACAAAAACCGCAAACCTTTCATCCTTAAAAACGAAAACGGCAGCAGGTCGGACATGGGACCTACTACCCGTACAGAGACAACGTCCAGGTCTATCTAAAATCAAATAAATATGCATCTTGGCAAGAAGCAACGCCTGGGCAGGTACTACTCCTCAAAGAAGTAGCATATTTGAGTGGATAAAAGAAAAACGTAATAAGTAGTATTGGGATACAAATATGATTTTTGCTTGCAATATCAGAACTCTTGTAATACACTATCTATTATGATGAATCCAAATGTATACAACAAGAGGAATGATGAGATGAATAAAGACTGGGCAAGTATACAGCAATCCGAGTTTTTTGTAAAAAACAAGCGCACGGATCTAAAGATAATTCCCTATATTGGATGTAAAGCAGGGTTCAGTGATATTTTTGATAAAATAATACCTGATAACCTTACCTGTCGTATCTATGATATATTTGGTGGTGGAGGGGCATTTTCTTTTTATGCGTGCAATAGGTTTGGATCTCATAACGTTATCTATAACGACAATAACCCTATTATTGTTAACCTGATACGACACGTTCAAACATCACCAACACGGTTATGGGAACTGTATAACGAACATTACAATAATTCTTCTACCGAATATTATTACCATGTCCGAGAACTCTGTTTAGAAAATGGGGTGCAGGGGGCGGCGAACTTCCTTTATCTTGCGAAGAACGCATTTTCAGGTAAAATCAGATTCAATTCAAGCAACAAATTCAATACGCCTATCAGAAAAGGAAGCACATGTCCTAAAGTAAATCTTGATTCTTTGTTGAACTTAAGCAAAGTCATTCAAGACTTAACCATAATGAACAAGGATTATAAAGACTTTGCTTGTCTTGATAACTCTTTTTTATATCTTGACCCACCTTATTTCAATAATACCAATGGGCATTATAACGGCGTTCTTAATTTAGGTGAGTTCAATCAGTTTTTAAGAACTATTGAATTAAAAAATAAAGTTGTCTTATCCGAACAAAATCATCCAGAAATATTTGACCTACCGAAATCCTATGCAGTTAGACCTATTACTTTGATGAGATCGTTGCAGTATGTTACTCAAAATAAAAGCCAAGAAATGATTGCTTTTAATTATTAAAATTATTAATAGGACAAGTGAATGACAAACCAAAATGCAGATATAGGAAAAAATAATGAGGAATTGTTTTGTCGTGAGATAGTTAAAGACCCAAAAAATATCAGAAAAATCATTGAAGCATTTTCAGAAAGTGTTCCGAAAAACCCAAAAATAAAATTAGTGGAACGTGAAGGACAGCATGGAGAAAAATCTGATGTGTTTATTCGCACAATAGGTGGGCACAACTTTGGAGCAAATATAAAGTCGTTCAAGGGAAGGGGGTTCAATCAAGCGACCCGCATGAAAATCAAACATTTTGTAGATCGTTTCGGTTTATCAGATGAATTCAGACACGTTTTAGAAATATCAATGATAAGGAAAGCAAGAAACTCAAAAACAAACTGGATTAGTCGTGAGGCCTCTGCTTTTATTGTCCATGAACTAAACCATAACAAAGCCTTCGATATCCTAAAATACAGTTTACTCGGAGAGGATTCTCCTGAACTTTTTGTATTAATTAAATCGAACTCCCAGATTATTTGGATCTATAAAATGGAGGAACTACTGGATTTTTTAAGAAAATCAATAAATGTCAAAATCACGCCCAGAGGGTCATTTCTTTACATTCATGTTTCACAATTCAAAGGAAAGGTAGTAATGGACATTCAAAACGGGACAAAGATGATTTGGATCATCCTGGCAACAACATCCAACTAAAAATAAAACCCCAAGCATTGTCTGAGTTATTAGACTCTATTACGATAATAAAATACAACGATTAGCCAGAGTCTGTCTCAATATATTTTAGCGAAAAGCACTTTTAGCACAATTATCAATCCAAAAACCACTAATTGCTTTTGATTTTACGCACAACCTTCACCGTCAACTCACACAACCCACAAACCGAAACAAAAACAACAAACGACAAGACAATAGCAGTCAACATCAAGAATTCATCTCTGGATGTAAATATAAATCATGCTCGTGAGTAACCCGTTTTTCCACCGGTGGAACTGGAAGCCTGCCCTTTTCCCATCCATCACATATTTATCTGATCTTCTACGTTTTCCCCATGTTTGTCAACACTGCCACCCCAAACAATAGCGGCCGCGGCTTGCATCGGTAAATCGCATTTAACACATCCCCAACCACTTTCCGATTCAACCTTATAGCCGAGTTGGATAGTCCAACTCGACTCCATTTCAGATTCACAGACATAACAAGTGCCATACTCGTCAAGAGTAGCCATATATATTATTTCCTTTAAAAAATCATCCTATCCATCCTTATTCAAATGAAAAAATACTAATTTTGAAGGGAGTATTTTACAAATTTCTCTTGACAAATTTTGAAATAAAAATTATTATATAGTAACACTAATCTGTAGATAAGGAATACATTAAAAAACGGATTTATGAACCAAGAGAGAAAACGCACTCGGTTGTGGCCATTACTTTTCATCATTAGTCTTGCTGTTATTGGGATAGGTTATGTTGGGTTAATGGATGCTGGTCATCGACAGGACAAAGTTGCACTCACCGTAATTATTCTTTTCTTTGCAGTTGTTCTTAGTTTATTTTGGTTGGTTGGATTTTCACGGTTAGTCTGGAAAGTTAAGCTTATATCTCTTGGTGTATTCATTATATTTATCCTGACATTTGTTTACCAATTCCGTTTTGTTGGATTCAGTGGAGACCTTGTACCGAGATTTGAATGGAAATGGGGAACAAAGCCTGTCCATAATGTTGGTATATCTGTTGCTCAAGAAATCCCTGAAAATCCCAATACAGATTTTCCTCAGTTCCTTGGACCTAACCGCAACGCAGTTATAACTACCCTAAAACTAAATACTGACTGGAACAATCACCCTCCAGAATTGGTTTGGAAACAACCGATTGGTGATGGATGGGGAAGTTTTGCTGTAGTCGGTAATTCGGCAATTACACAGGAACAGGAAGATGAATGGGAAAAGGTTGTTTGTTATGACATTTTTACCGGAAAGGAAAAATGGACACATCGTGATAAAGCAAGATATTATACTGCACTTGGTAGACTTGGACCACGCGCTACACCAACCATAGATAATAAGTATGTGTATTCTCTTGGTTCAACGGGGATTTTAAACTGCTTGAATGTTGAAACAGGAGAACGCATCTGGTCAACTAACGTCTTTGAGGAAAATAAGGCAAACAAACCACCATGGGGTATCAGTTGTTCTCCTCTTGTGTATGAGGAACTGGTGATAGTCAGTGCTGGCGGTGCAGTGGCTTATTTCAAAGACACTGGTGATATCGCTTGGAAAGGACACAGAAACCAGAGTGGGTATAGTTCTGCGACACTTTTAACTTTGGCAGGAATTGAGCAAGTTGTTGTGTTTGACAACGGTCTTGTCACTTCACATAATCCTGCCACAGGCGAACTCCTATGGAAGCAGTCATGGCCTCCTGCAGAATGTGCCGCACAACCGACTCCTCTTCCTGGAGACAAACTTCTCATTTCTTCTGCTTACGGTATAGGTTCTAAGCTTTTTCAGATTTCAAGAAGTAACCCATCAGGAGATTTCAACGTTAATCTACTATGGGAAACTATCCAATTCAAAGTGAAATTCTCTACTATAATATACCATCACGGTTATTTATACGGTCTTGACGATGGTATCTTTGCTTGTATCAATGCAGCAGATGGCAAACGACAATGGAAACGAGGTCGTTATGGACATGGACAGACTATGGCAATATCAGATATTTTTTTAGTACTGACAGAATCAGGTGAGCTCATTCTAATAAAACCTAATCCAGATGAACACCAAGAACTGGCGAGATTCCAAGCAATTAATGGACAGACTTGGAACAACCCTGCCCTCGTAGGTAACTATCTACTTGTTCGCAATAATCGAGAGGCAGCCTGTTACCGACTTTCTACCAATTAGAGTTTATATAGTCAATACACAATTTTTCACGAGCATTTATTTATTACCCTATATTGGGACATATTATACAACAAGAGGATGACATATAACAGATGAAAACCTATATATTCAAACTCATCATATTACTTGTATGTTGCGGTCTCACCGTCTTACTCAGCGAAATCACAGTTGTTCAGGCAACACGCGATCTTTCAATTGATTCACCACTTGAAACAAAAGTTGATGAACTTGTGAAACAATTCCGTTCCAGAGGAGGGTTAACCTATTCTGATCGGACAAGTTTTGTTGTGTATGATCTTTCAAGAGATGTAAAATTAGTTTCCATTAATGAGGAAACTCCACGGATGGCTGCATCTTTAATCAAGAACTTTGTGATGCTAGTATATTTCCATGAAGTTAAGCATGGACGATTACAACATACAAAAAGAAATAAATACCACTTGGAAAGGATGATCCGCTACAGTTCCAACTCTTCAACGAATTATTTTATTCGTTTGGTCGGAGGACCTCGGCAGATGCATCGCAAATTGAAAGCAAACTACCCATACTTTCTACAAACAAAGATCGTTGAATATATCCCAACAAATGGACGGACATATAGGAATTTGACCAGTGCACGTGATCTGAATAAGTTTTATGTGCAGATGTGGAAAAAAACACTACCATACTCGGACAAGATGAAGTATTACCTTGAACTACCTAATGGCGATTATATTTATAAAAAGACGCGTATCCCTGCTTCTGCCAAAGTCTGCAATAAAACGGGTACTGTATATGGACTGATTGGAGATAGTGGCATAATTGTGTTGCGTGATGCAAGTGGTACACTCAGACCTTATGTCTTTACGGGGTTGATTGAAGATAAATCCAAAACAAACTCACGCAGACGTCGTATTTCTTTTGGTGCCTGGGTCGGTCAACGTGCAAACGTTCTACGAAGAGTATCTGAAAGAGTGTATGATTACATAAATAACATATATCGCTGGTAATTTTTTCACCAATGATCCACCATTAGGACAAATATGCCATCAATAGTAAATATCGGTAGACGTATTGAACTCGTTCCGATTGACACTCATTTTCATGATATTACGATTGCACTTTACCAAGAGGAGCTTGACGCGTGTACTATTTTTCGAATCCACACTTACAGTCGTAAAGATGGTGCCTCCGGGAGAATTCAGCAAGTTGCCAATTCTATGCACACTTTAGGTGGAATGAGTGAGTTGTCAAATGGGAAGATTTTCTTTCCTTGTGGTGACAATCATGAGGCTGCGTGTCGTAGAGTCTTTTTAGAAGCCTGCAAAATTCCACCGAACACACCGGTCGAACCCCGTCCATTGAATACACTTGACAAAAAATCTAAATTAACAATGACTGTTGATTCGTTAGGAAGCGGCTCTTACCGGGTTACTTCCGATGGTGAGGGGCGCGGTGCTGAACGGCGTGTTTCAGCGATTGCTGGTGGTTTGATGAAACTTGGTGAAATGCATGCAGGACTGGAAAGTGATGGTGATACTGTCTTTTTTCCATGTGGACATTCGCATGATGCACTTGTCGGTTTGCTATTAGTTCGTGCGCCAAATGTCCGTGTCATTATGCGTGAAGAGGAAACAACTGCTTCCCGTGGTGTGCTTTCTGCCCCTAGTCAACAAATATAGGTTAATATAATGGATAATCAAAATGGTGAAACCAAAAAACCGATGACAGGTCGTGAACGTGTTCTTGCGGCTCTCCGCAATGAACCGACTGACCGCACTCCTGTTTGCAATCCTACTTCCGTTGCAACAGTGGAATTGATGGATTTGGTGGATGCGCCATTTCCAGAGGCAAATCGTGAACCTGAACTGATGGCAAGGCTTGCCGCTACAGGTTATACAGAACTCGGTTTTGACACGATTATGCCGGTTTTCACGATTATCCAAGAATCCAGTGCTCTCGGCTGTAAAATACAGTGGGAACAGAAGGATAACTGGCCAACAGTCAAGATGCGTGAACCGATATGGGAAGATGTCGACGACATTTCTATTCCCAATGATTTCCTCACCCATCCCGATACCCAATGTGTACTTGAAGCGATTAAGATATTGAAAAAAGAATACGGTGACGAAGTTGCTGTCATCGGTAAGACGATGGGGCCCTGGTCACTTGGCTATCACTGCTTCGGTGTAGAACCTTTTCTGTTATTGTCGCTTGATGATCCGGGTAAGACTAAACTGGCACTGGATCGTATGAAGGAAGCCACTGTCCAGTTTGGAATTGCACAGATAGAAGCAGGTGCGGATGCTCTCACACTCCCTGACCACGCGACAGGTGACCTTGTGAGTGGTGAATACTATCAACGTTATCTCCGTGACCTACACATTGAATTTGTTGATAGGATTCCTATACCGCTAATTTTACATATCTGTGGACGCACTGTGGATCGGATGGAATTCATTGCACAAACGGGCATGGCAGCTTTCCACTACGACTCAAAGAACGAACCGAAAGAATCTATGGAGATTGTTGAAAAAAGAATTGCACTTGTTGGCAATATAAACAATCCTGAAACACTTTTTGCAAAGGAACCGGAAGACGTTAGAGCAGAAGTCGTGAAAAATCTTGATGCAGGTGTTCCCCTGATTGGCCCTGAGTGTGCTATCCCCCTTCAAACCACCATTGAAAACCTACAGGAAATTCCAAAAGCGGTTCAGGCATGGCATAGAGGTCATACGCATTAGGAATTTGATCGTATCTCATAAATGATTATATCGCGTGGTCGCCGGATTACATACCAATCATACCGTTGAAGCACAAGTCCCTGTCCCTACTCATGCAAATACATTTATTAACATCGCACACATCTACGTTTCAGATTGATTGTATTTTTCCATTGCTTTTAAATTAGAAACAAAGTACAATATATATGTAATGAGAATAACCTAAAGTTGAGAGTTTATAAAATACTCGGATTTTTCTTCACTGCGTTTTACAGAAAAAAGGAAATTGTTGTGAAATACTCAAAAGTCTTAATTCTGTTGGGAATCGCTTCTATTGTAGGCTTTCTTTTCGTATTTGGCATAGACCTTCAGTGGGGAAATCTTGCCAAAATGGAAACCGTTGAGGCGAATATGAACGCATCAAAAGCACAACTGAAACAGGAGGTAGGAGAGTATCAGAAACATAAGCAAGTATCAAAAAGCACTTCCGAAAGTTCAAAGTCTACTGATAATTCAGGTTTCTTTCAAGTCATCATAGACAATAATATTTTTCGTCCTCTCGGATGGAAACCTCCTAATAAAGAACCAGAATATACCTTGAATGGGACTGCGATTGACGATTTAGGAACCAATTCTCAAGCCTTTGTTGTGGAAAGACGTTCAAATCAGTTCTATATTGTCAGTGTTGGGGATAAAATTGGTGATGCTGTAGTTAAACATATTGAGGAGAAAAAGATAACTTTGTATAAAAATGGTGAATTGATCACCTTCAATACTAGTTCTATGGGATTTCTCAAGACCGGTAATAGTCCGTCCCGCTCAAGTTCATCTTCTCAATACGAAAGAAACAGGGACACTGAAAGAAAAAATCAAAGATCACGCTCACAATCAACTGACATTGCTGCTGAAAAGAAGAGATTGGCGAAAATGACGAAAGAAAATGAGAAGCAAATAAAATCCATGATGAAAAATGTAGCAAAGGTTGAAAAGGACATGGATAAAGCGGAATACAAAATGCTGATAGAAAAGAAGAAAGCCGTCGCTATTGATCTCAAACTAAAAAATTGATTGTTGATCCGAATTATTTTATTTCCAAGAATATACAACTTCCCTAACCCAACCTACTACCACATTGTCGCACAGCACCATACCATATTTTATTGCGGCATCTTTGTGCCTCATCATGTCTCATAATTAGTGGTTCAGGTGGAGCAAAAAGACCCCACCTGAATTGAAGCTGATTTTTCACAACCGAATTTAACTCCATATTCACGCTATCTTATCCTGCAAGCCCAGATAACTTAACCGTCTGGCCTCCAGCTTCTGCTGACCTATCAGCAGCGAATACGACTCGGTGTGTTTCAAAAGCCGTGTCAAAATCTGTCAACGGCATCGGTTCGTTGCGTCCGATACTATCTATGAATGCTTGGAATTGCGGTTCATAAGGGTGATCACTCACATCACCAGAGTCAATGAGGGATGTTTCAAGTGTGCTCCACTTACTTTTGTCCATTCCTTTTAGTTTTGATGAATAGATTCTGTTATCAAGCAAACTTCCTTCACTTCCAACAAGATGAATGTGGAAATAATACGGTTGCAGGCAATCTACACAAGAAGTGACTTTACCGATTTTCTGTCCATCCTCAAACTTTAGAAGACTGACACTGGTTGTTTTGTATTCGTAAGGTTGAAATGCTTCACCGGCGGATTTGGTATGATAACTGGTTACCTCTTCAACATTGCCATCCATAAAGAATAGCAGTGCATCAAGGGCATGACATCCCGCAGTAAGTAATGTGCTTCCCCCGAAGTCCTTTTTGATATTCCATTCATATTGTCCGTACCAAGGTCCGATTCCGTGGTAGTAATCCACTTCAGCGTAATGCAATTCACCGAGCAAGCCATTGTCAATTACAGAACGGATCATGGTAAAGTGTGCACTGTAACGACACTCAAAACAGACACATACATTGACTCCCGTTGATTTTACAGCATCACGGATTGCCAAAGCATCTTGATATGTGAGGCATATCGGTTTTTCGATGATAAGGTGTTTTCCGGCATTTGCAGCAGCGATTGCTTGTTCTGCATGAAAAGGATGCGGTGTACAAATATCAATTATGTGTATATCGGGATCGGCAATCATCTTATCATAATCGGTATATGCTTTTAGTGGTGTGCCATAAGTCTCCGCCAATGCAGTTTCATCGTGTTCACGTCGTGAACAGATTGCAGTTACATCTGCCCCATCAACTGCTTTGAATGCTTCAATGTGCGCACCAGCAACCCAGCCAAGTCCAACAATTCCAACGTTTTGGTTTCCCATTACTAACTCCTTAATTTGTTTTTACGATATTTTAGCACAGTTGCATTAGTTTTGGAAAAAATACTGTTGCATTTGGCTGTGAAAAGTTTTTGGCAATAATCACATAAATCTTTGTAAGAGAGAACTCAGATTCCGACCTGTCGTGATACGGAGATCGTACCTACTGATTCTTTGATGAAATTTTGCCAATAACTTTACACATCCTTTATATTCAAAATATTTTGACATAAATACGACAATATGCTATAATTTAAGATAGTTGGCAAGCATATTTTAGAATAAGAATAGCGAACCATACTCACCCACCATAATCAATATATAGGAGATGATTCCAATGGACACCAAAATTTCCGAAGAATTTCCCCCGAAGTTTGCAAAAGAAGGGTTAACTTTTGATGATGTTTTGCTCATTCCAGCGGAATCGAGCATCCTCCCCGATGATGTTGACACGAGCACTCAGTTGACACGAAACCTACGACTTAAGATTCCCATCTGTAGTGCACCTATGGATACAGTGACCGAATCTGCACTTGCAATTGCAATCGCACGCGAGGGTGGTATCGGCATAATTCACTACAACTGTTCTATTGAGGAACAGGTGTCGGAAGTGGATCGAGTGAAACGTTCTGAAAGCGGTATGATAAGCGATCCGATTACATTGACACCTGATAAAACGATACGCGATGCTCTTGACATATCAGCACGTTATCGTATCGGTGGCGTGCCAATCGTCAGAGAAGATGGGGTTCTGGTCGGTCTGATAACGAACAGAGACTTGAAGTATGAGGACAATCTTGATCTTCCCGTCACGGCTCGGATGACACCTGGTGATAAATTGATTACGGCATCCCCTGGGGTTACACTTGACAAAGCGAAACAGGTACTACATCAATCTCGCAAGGAGAAGTTGCCAATAGTAGATGACGAATTCCATCTGTGTGGTCTTATTACAATCAAAGATATTGATAAAGTGCAGATGTTCCCACAGGCTTGTAAGGATGATGAAGGAAGATTACGCGTGGGGGCAGCTGTGACCCCATCTACACCATTGGATAACGTTGGTATGTTAGTAGATGAAGATGTAGATGTTATAGTGTTAGATACAGCCCACGGACATTCCAAAAATGTAATTCGGTCAACCGAATATATAAAATCACAATTTCCAAATGTGGAACTCGTTGCAGGCAATGTTGTTACACCTGAAGCAACTCGTAGTCTGATTGATGCGGGTGCAGATGCGGTTAAGGTCGGTGTAGGACCGGGCTCAATATGCACAACGCGTGTTGTTGCAGGGGTGAGCATTCCTCAAATTACAGCAATTTATGATTGTGCTGCCGAAGCAGACAAAGCAGATATACCGATTATCGCTGATGGTGGTATCCGTTATTCTGGAGATATAGCTAAAGCTATTGGGGCTGGTGCAAGTTCAGTCATGATTGGGAGTCTCCTCGCAGGAACAGATGAAAGTCCAGGATCCACTGTGATTTATCAGGGAAGAACATATAAGTTGCATCGTGGGATGGGGTCTTTGGGTGCATTAAGGAAAAGAAATATTGCAATTGGAGAGCAAACGAGTGACGAAGAAATGGCAAAACTTGTACCACGTGGGATTGAAGGAAGAGTGCCACATAAAGGTAAACTAAGTAATTTTGTTTATCAGTTGGTGGGTGGCATTCGGTCAGCAATGGGGTATTGTGGGACACCTAATATTGAGTCATTACGACGAGATGTTCAATTTGTGCGTATGTCAAGTAGTGGATACAGAGAAAGTCATCCACACGATATTGATATTACAGAGGAGGCACCGAACTATACGGTTGCGAACTTGAATACATAATGAGATTATACTGAATTTCTCAGAAAGGAATACCACCTATGAAAGTTAACGAAGAGATGTCATTTTGGGATAGACTCTATATCCCAGCATTGCTTAAGGGGATGTTCACAACGTTGAAACACATCCCAAAAAAGAAATTAACCGTCCAATATCCTGAAGATCCTCGAAGTGTCAATGAACGAAATGACCGCTATCGAGGTATCCACAAATTAACCAAGACTGAAAAAGATGAAATCAAGTGTGTTGCATGTTTCTTATGTGCAACTGCTTGTCCTGCTGATTGCATTACAATACAGGCAGCACCTGCTCCAGAAGGTTGGACAACTAAAGAAGGTTACCAACGTGAAAAATACCCGGATGTATTTGAAATCAATATGCTCCGCTGTATCTTCTGTGGTTATTGTGTTGAAGCATGTCCTGAAGACGCAATACGCATGACTGGACTGACGCTACCACAATACTTCAGAGAACAACAAACTGAGGGTGAGAAACTTGGTGGCAAACGTAGTGATTTTATCTTTGATCGTGATATGTTAGTTGCAAACAACGACATCGTTCAGGAGGGGCTAAGTGTTGATGCAAAGTAGCATATAAGCGAGTATTCTGATGATATGCTACAGGATGTGTAATGCATTTGGCACAAATAGAGTGTTTTTCTTGTTGCTGGGATTTTCGTCTCAGACGATTGCCATTGGTGCAATTGACGTTGATTTGGATTTATTGGGACTACAAAGTCTGCAACAAGAAGATGACGAGGCTAATGCCAAAATATTTGCACTCATATCCTTCAATCGCGTTTGTAATTTTGGTAATACTGTTGTATAATATTGTGAAGTCTTGTTTGTTAACATAATATGAATTCGCACCCGCCATTTCCGAAAAAAAAATATCAAATACTCTACGCAGATCCACCCTGGGACTACAAAGGTCAACTGCAACACACAGGAATAGGTGGAAAAGATAGTGGTGGAGCAATAATGCATTATCCAACCATTTCTGTTACTGAAATGGCTGATTGGAATATTTCATCCATTACTTCAGAAAACTGTCTGCTCTTCATGTGGAGTACATCCCCGCATCTTGACCAAGCCATACTGTTAGGAAAAGCGTGGGGATTTCGTTGGGCAACAGTCGCATTTGTGTGGGATAAATGCCGCGTCAACCCGGGATTCTATACCATGAGCCAATGTGAATTATGTCTGGTCTTTAAACGTGGAACAATTCCTCAGCCAAGAGGAATGCGGAATATTAGGCAACTTGTACAATCTCAACGTAATCAACATTCAGAGAAACCGGATGAGGTGCGTAAACGGATTGATGAGATGTTTCCGCAACAGAATAAACTTGAACTTTTTGCAAGAAAGAAAGTTAAAGGTTGGGACGTATGGGGACTTGAAATTAAGAACGAATTGAATATGGAAAATATCACCTGAAGTAATCTCCTTAGTGAGAAACTTCAAAAAATCTGTAAATTCTAATCTACGAAGTCGTTGTCTATTATATTGTTTCGTATGATTACCAATGTGGAGGGACTGTCTAATTGACGCAATGTATGATATATCACTTGATTTAAACACTGACTCACTCTTTACTTTAACTGATAAAATCAAAGCCAGTCTTGAAGGAAGAATAAGTTGGGGGGATACTTTTGGATTAGCTCTCGACAGCAAAAACACTAAGCATCTTATAATCTGGACACCGAAGAAATCATCCGAAAACACAATCCTTCCCGGATTCGACTCAAAAGACGGCGATCTTACTCTAAAAGTGAAGTATAGACCAGGGGCATGGATATCCTGGATTGATGAGACAATGGTTCAAGCTATTGCAATTGACGATTATGACCGCGTTCACAAGAGTGTTCAGGAGTTAGAACGTAATACCAGGCAAATCACTGATTTTGCTGACGGTGTGATTACTAACATCATTGTTCAACATTTAGGAAAATCGTTGACACTCACTGAACTCGCTGAAGAAGTCTTGCAAGTACGTTTGTCATTACCAACTAATATTAAAACAGGAGGGTATATACTAACAAACTCAGAAGATACTGATAGTAATTCTGCAAAGGTAATTATTCCAGAACAGACCCACATTAACAGAGTGCATCTCAACGAAGATGAAATGCTTGCAGAAATTGGGGAAGAGGGATACGATACTGCACTGGTTGTCATACGGACACTCGACAAACAGTATCCTGATCTTCTTGATTTAGAATACACTTTAGCTTTACACTCACGACTTGTTGAGGAATCAGAAACTGAATCGAATAGAAAAGTGAGAATTCTGCCTACTGCTGCAGTTCTAAATTCACTTGAACCCAACGCAATCAAGTTAAAACCAATTGAATTCAATGCAGCAACAAAAGAAATTGAAGACGCAATTGGTAGGTGTTCAGAAAAAATTGATAATTATATGGTCAAAGCAAATCCCCATGCATATCAATTGATAATGCAATACCAACAAGGGGTTGAGAGTCGTCTGAAAGCACTCATGCTGGATAAAGGTCAACGGATTCATAATAAAGTTTGGGACGACCTTGTCATTCGTGAATTGTTGAATACATTGAATACATTTTGTGATTTCTACGCTGAATATCTGACAGAACATTTTGAGGAGGATGTCTCAAGAGAGACAACGCAACTTCTTAGAAAGAAAATTGAACCGATAATAGAACATTGGCAGCTACAAGAGAATGAACAACTGACACATAACCAAATGATTCAGTCAAGTTATGTTTTGACAAATCAGGTCGTTGAACATGCCAATGCATTATTCCATGACCTCGTTTTTGAAACCGATTTTATCGCATCTGGACTTGTTACTTCAGTTGATTTAAAGATCTATTCCAATGATGTATTACAAGAAATAATACCTTTGCCAGAATGGACATCCGGAACAGTACGTGAAAAAATGACACGTTTAACTTTACGTTCAAGTTTCTATCCACAGCAAATTGAAAGGTTACGAAACTTATGGTTAAATCTTCTTGATATAGCGAACTTTGCAAGTCAACACAAACAGGATTTTGAGCAGATTATTCAACCGATTGAGACCATAATATCATCAACCAAGTCTTCATCTAACTATCGGAAAAACCAATCGAACCGGAAAACAGCAAAATTTCCTGGATTTGAGATTAGCGATGTAGAACTTCAAGAAATTATTCATCAAATTCATGACCATAATTTCATTATCAAAATGTGGATTGAGAATACTCCTATTGATTCTGAAAAATTGAGTGCATACTATGCAACTTTGTGGAGTCTAATCCTCAATGGAAAAACACGTGAGAAATTAATATCGGATTTTGAACCGGTATGCGACATCAATATCAGTGTGCCCGATCAGACTAAACGTCTGATGAATCTTACCTTAAGTAGTCAGATGGTCGTTGAAAATGAAAAGGATCGTAAGTATTTGGAACGCAACTTAAATAAAGTTGTTATGTCGAAAACTGGACACAACTTACATGAAATTACGACGACTGAGAAACTTGCAATTCATGGAGATGTTACGCTCTCCCTTTTACGTGAAGAATTGATTCGATATGATGAAACACTCGCAAAACGTGCAAGCAGATTGACAAGTCTACAACGTAAGGAACAAAAACGTAGCAATGTTAATCCAAAAAACAACGGACAAGTAACCTTTGAAACAATTCAAGCAGAACAGAAAAAAGTGGGTGATATGATCTCCTTCTTAAAACCCTATAGTGAATCCGAAGTCATCAGCATACTGGCAGACGCTGGAATCAAGAGAAATGGTTCTGAAATCGAAGAGATTCGAAAGCAACAAGTACTAAGTTTTGATCTGGATGACCTCCCTTCAATCGGTGAGACTTGGCTTACTGATGTAAGAACTTTGGATGATTATCCGAATCTACGGGTGTTTCTGCTACAGAACAAATTGCCGATTTCCACAACCGGACGGATAATAATGGAACTTCGAAAATTACTTTCCGATGATCTATTCAATCAAGTCTTAGGATTAATTCAAGAGGTTAAAGAACTTCAGAAAAGCAGTTATCAGGGTGAAGTTTTAGATAAATTCACATCTTATATATCTGAAAAAGTATGGAGATGGGAATTAACTCAGATTACCTCTGAGGAACTACCCGTTATAGTCAAGGAAAAGGTATTAACTTCTGCTGTATGCTATGAAAAAGAGGTTGAACAATTAATGGAATTCGTTGAACGATATGACAAACTACTTGATACTAAACTTGTAGCAGAATCGGATATGGATATGCAACGTGAAAATCTTGAATCTTGCTTTCAAGAGATTGTTGATACATTATTACAGGAACATGCAGTATGAAAATATCATTGATAGGAAACAGTCATTTAGCACTTTCGGTAGCTTGGGGTATATCTCAAAATGAGTTAGCACAGCATATTGTCATTTTCTCAGGTTCACAAGCCGGAATAAAACAAGTCACCCGAGGCGCATCAAATCGTAAGTCTTTAGCAGATGGAATTGAAGATCTCACTTTAGCAGCCGCAGTGAGTCCCAGTGACACACAAATAAGTATTGCAAGTTCATCAGAGGAACTATCCGATTCACAAGTTGTTGTCCTGCTACCTGCGTCCTTACCCTTCGGTTTTCACGCTGCACACGCTTTGAAAACGACCAATCTCTCACTGACTCGCCAAATTGTTCCGAAAATTCTGGAAAAGATCCAGAATGCAATTGTATTGATTGCAATGCCTTATGCAAATCATATTGCAGCATGGATACATCAAACAAATGGATTGAAAGGCATCATTGGAATTGCTAATGGAGTTTCTACAGCTCATATAAAAGCAGAAATAACAAATCGACTCGGTCTCTCAGTTAATGACATTTCTGCTTTGGCTATTGGTAATGACGAAGTCACTTATCCACTACCTGAATATTGTAGGATTAATGGAATTCCGTTATCACAATTGATGAATGAATCTGACATACAAGAACTATCTGAGGTCGTTTCAAAACGTTGTCCCTACACTTCGGCAAATGAGTACACATTATCAAGTCATATTCTACAAGTACTATCCGCAATCAGTCTGGATAAGAAACGAGTGATGAGTGTTGGCACATTGATTACTACTGATACGACTTCTGTTTTCCTCAACGTTCCATCAAAAATCGGAAGCAACGGTATAGAATCAATAATACCTTTAGACCTAACGGACACTCAGCGCGAACAATTCAAAGAACTGGTCGCGCAAAGTGCAACATCACAGAACTTTAGTTGATACAGATTTGACCTACATTGGTTGGAGGATTTCTTACCACGATTTAACAATCATTCAAAATTAAATGATTTCACTCAGGATGTCCAATGAAGAAAATATATCAAAAAATCCCAGAGTTAATCGGATCCGATCAGGTGGGTGCCTACTGTACTGTGGTTGAAACCAAAGGTTCTACACCACAAAAACCGGGGGCAAAACTGCTGATTCTTCCGGACTTACGTAACATCGGAACCCTCGGAGGAGGATGTGTTGAAGCAGAAGCGCGTCGACAAGCTATCGGATTAATGCAAGATGGCACGCCTCAACTCTTGGAATTTCAACTGGATAGTGACTACGGTTGGGATGATGGACTAATCTGTGGTGGGAATATGAAAATCTTCATTGATATTCCGAGAACAATCACCGAGGCAGACTTATTCACGCGACTACAACAACTAAGTGCGGATAAGGTGCCACTTGTCTGTGCAACGGTTGTAAAAAGCAATCAACAAAATTCAAATGTTGGCTTGAAGATGATATTTGCTTCCAATGGTGAACGATTTGGAACATTAGGAAGTCCTGCATTGGAATTGGATGTAGAAGACAAAATGACCGATATCCTTGAAAAAAATAAAGCAGATATCTTCAAACAGAATGATACCACGACCCTCTTTCTTGAACCGCTCCAACCCAGACCGACTTTACTCATTGCAGGAGCAGGACATGTTGGACAGGCACTATGCCATCTCGGCAACTGGTTAGATTTTGACATAGTTATCGTTGATGATAGAGCAGATTTTGCTTCATCAGAACGGTTACCCGAAGCGGACGAAATTATT
Organism: Candidatus Poribacteria bacterium; assembly: GCA_958295945.1. GTDB lineage: Bacteria > Poribacteria > WGA-4E > WGA-4E > WGA-3G > MSPOR6. Next base: position 4,636,988 of record OY282386.1, on the reverse strand, counting down.
ATTGGTGATATCGCTGAAGAACTCAAGAAATATCCAAAGAATCATTTGACCTATGTTGTTATTGTTACAAGGGGGCATCAACACGATGAATCTGCACTCCATAGTGTCGTGGAATCGGATGCCCGATATATTGGATTAATTGGAAGCAGGAGGAAAATAAAACTTATATTTGATGATCTGCTTGAAATTGGAATTCCAAAAGAAAAACTACAACGCGTGAATGCGCCAATTGGCTTAGATATAAACTCCAAAACTGTACCTGAAATTGCTGTTAGTATAGCATCGCAGCTAATACAAGTTCGCAATAGTGGAAATAGTGGACATTCTTATGAAGCAAAAACTGAAAAAATGCCTACCATTAGAATATAAGGTATACAATTATGAATCACATTAATTTGGAAGAGAACAAAGCCTATACTCTTGCAGAAGTTGTGGATATTGTGCAGGACACTTTGGAAGCTGTCAAGGAAAATTCTGAACATTGTCATTTGCAATTTTCTCCTACTGATATTTATTGGTTGCTGCACAATATGCTTTCGTATGTAAACAGAAATGTTCCGGGTGAATTTGCACTGCGCCGCAACTACAAAGGTTCATACAGAGTGAAATATAGAACAGAAGAGGCAGAGAAGATACGCGGTAAAAAGAAAATCAAAGAAGAACTAAAAAAATCAGCAGATTATTTAGAAAAATTAACTGGAAACAGACCCACTTGGGGATGATCTGTGATTTGATCAATTCTGGATTGTCAGACAATTTTCACTTCGTTCATTGTTGTTATTAAGGAGTACTTTTATGAATCAGGAAAAGAAGATTACTGTTGAAGAAATAGAAATGTCGGTTGACAATTTAGATTCTCAGAAAGCAGCTGACATATTTGATCAGCACGGATGTCTCGTAGTACGTGGTCTGATGAATCCTTATATCAAAGAATTACACAAAGATATAGAAGCTGCTGCAGCAGAATCTTTAGCACTGCTTGATCAAGCACAACAGATAACTGAAGGATGGCGAACGCCAAACGGGACTCTTTTCATTCCTGCTCCACATGGGTATGATCGAGATAAACAGATTATGGTCCTCTCAATCAATTATCAAACAAGTGCATCATTTTTCCACTCTGCATTTGATGAAAACGCTATTAGTATCGTTGAAGCGATTTTAGGTCAGAACGTTGAGATATTTGGAAATGGTCAGTGTCTGTATAAAGAACCTGTTGGTGGACACCCCAAACACCTTCATCAAGACTCCGCCTATTTTGAGCATCGCTTTCAAGGACCCGTCGGTATTCTGAATTATGTTGTGGATACTGACCTTGTGAATGGTGCGTTACATGTAGTTCCTGGTTCACATCGGCTTGGACAATTGAAACATGTGGATACATTTTCACATCTTGGTTTAGAGGAGGATGAATGGCCTTGGGAAAGTGCACTACCAGTCGTCGGAAGAGCAGGAGATTCTATATTCTTTAATGTAAAAACGGTGCATGGTTCAAAACAGAATATGTCAGATAAACCGCGTCCGGCATTTATCAACCGATATCGTCGGACAGATGATTTTGTGATAATTGGAGGCACAACCACGTCAAATCGTGCAGAGGCAGAGAAACGTGCAGCTGCAGCTGAAGAAGCAAAGAAATCAAATTCCGATCGTGGCTTGATGGTTCGCGGTTTTCGTCCTTTCTCAGCTTAGACAGGGTTATATCAGTTACAACCTACCTATATAGGAATTACAATCATTATGCAACTACAAGACACACAACTTGCACAATTCAGAGAAAATGGTTATATCGTATTTGAAGACTTTTTCTCAACAACTGAGGCTGATGCACTGCGACTTGAATTAGAACGCATTTACAATACTGAACTTGAAAAAGGCACAGGTATCAACTGTGCTATTCAAGAAGATGGAACTAAACGCGACAACGAAGGTGAACGACAAAACCTACAAGTGATTCCATTAAACAATCGTAGCGATCTACACAAAGCATTACCTTTCCACCCTAAAGTTGTCTCCGTTGTCAAGCAACTTATCGGTGATGAATTTATGCTGGAACTTGACCAAGCATTCTGGAAACCACCCAAGATTGGTGTCGGCACAAGTTGGCATCAGGATAACGCATATTTCAAAATCGCTGATCCGCTACGCGGCACTGCTATGTGGATTGCTATTCACGACGCAAACATTCAAAATGGATGTTTACATGTTATTCCCGGTAGCCACCGTGAATCTTACGAACACTACCGCGACCCACTAAGCGATCACCATATCAGATGCGACCCACCGGAAGAACGCGCAGTTCCTATTGAGTTAAAGGCAGGTGGTGTATTATTCTTCTGCTACGGGGTTGCACATTGCACAAGACAAAACCTATCTGACAAAGAACGCGCAGGTGTAGCACTCCATTTCCTACACAATGATTTCGGAGGAAAGGATATCTGGGAACGAAATAATGCTACCAAACCGATGATTTCAGGTCCTTTGTCAACCGGTGGAGAGAAAGAATTCGGTCAGAAGTTTGAAGGTAGGTGGCAAGAACTCATGGATAATGTAATCGCTTCTTCCTAATCAAGTTGTCCGTTATTCTTTAGTAAACTAACCAATTATATCTACACACCTTCTCTGCGTGTGTATTAAAGATTAAAATACTTCCACACTATTTCATTGACTAAGATCAAACAATAGTCACACTGTGTTTACGCATTGATAATTCTATAACCAATGAAATCTACTCCATAAGAATTGTGTTCGTCGTAAATCCATAACTCCGATTTGTATAGAAAATGTTGATTTTTTGACTAAACTCAATAATTGGGCAAATGAATTTGGATACTTGATACTATTTTATACAGGTTCCACACGGAGGTATTAATGTTAAAAAGAATAAACAATTCATATTTCACATGCGTTCTGTGTCTGATATTTGCACTTTCCTTAATTCCAATGTTCTCCTTCGCGCAGCAATCGGTAAACGATGAGAGCATCATCTCACGATATAAACAGATACTGCTTGGTAAACCAAAAGAAGGAAGCACTTTTGACCGCCTCTATCAGTTCTATCTTGAAGGGGATGGTTTAGAAGCAATGCTCAACGAATATCAAACCGAGGCACAAAATAAACCTAACAATCCAAATCTTCAGCTCATCTTAGGGCATCTTTACAAAAGGCTTGGGAAAGACACACAAGCCATCACTTCCTATCAACGCGCGGTCGAACTGGCACCCGAAAACTACTACCCACATTTTGCTTTAGGTAAGTTATATAAAACGCTACGCAAACATGAAGAAGCAATAATAGAATTGAGCAAGGCTGCCAAACTGTCAGAGAAAGTCCAGGATGTTCCTCCAGATGAACTGACATCAATATATCAAGATCTCGGATACTCATTTTTTCATCGTGATAGAGTAGATGAAGCAATTCAGACATGGCAAAAGATCGCTGAACTCGATCCAATGGACATCTTTGCACGCATTGAACTCGCTGAGCTCTTCCGTGAACAGGAACTTTATCAACAGGCTATCGCACAACATGAAGATATTATAAAACTGAAGAAAGACGACCCGTACAGAGTCTGTTTGAGCCACAGAGAAATCGGAAATATTCTTGAAATTAAAGGTGACATTCAAGACGCTGTGAAAAGATATGACACCGCGCTTGAAATTACCGCACAAGGCAACTGGTTACGTAAAGACATACAACACCGTATCATTGGCATCTTCGCTTCAGATAGCAATTGGGATGGATTGATAAATTATTACAAAGAAAAACTTGATGATAATCCGAATGACCCAGAACTTCTCGGTTTACTCGCAGCTGCATACATTGAGAATCAGCAACTTGATGAAGGAATCAAGACATACCACAAAGGATTAGAGCTCGCACCCACTGACACCAATCTAAGACTAAACCTGATTGCCTCACTCCGATATGCAGAGAAGTTTGATGAGGCTGCTACCGAATATGAAACCCTCAACAAACAAGATCCTGACAATATCGGTATATACAGAGAACTCGGTGAACTCTATCATCAACTTGGTGACCGTGAAAAAACAGAACAGGTGTATCAACGTTTGATTGACCAATCCCCTGACAATCCAAGCACATATCTAACCTTGGCTGAAATATATACTGGACACGAATGGATTGAACAAGCCACATCACATTATGAAAAGGCACTGTCTCTTGTCCCAAATAATCTGGATTACATTGAGTATTTTGGTGATTTCTATCTAAGACAAGGGAATCGTGAGAAGGCACTTGAGACTTGGAACAGAATGGTTACTGACGACAAAGCAAATGCTGCCAACTATGATCGTCTTGCAAAACTACTAAAGACAAAAAACTTCAAAAAAGAATCAATCGCAGCTATACGAAAAGCTACTGAGTTGATGCCAGAAGAATATAGTTATAGAGAAACATTAGCAAAATATCTAACAGAGAACGAAGAATATGACAAAGCACTTGTTGAATACAACGCAGCGATGGAACTTTCGCCAAATCAATTTTTTGCTGATAAGATGAATGATAGAGCGATTGAACTCTATCGCAGACAAGGAACACTCACAGAGAAGATCAATGAAATAGAAACAGAACTTGAAAGGACTGAACTATCTAAAACTGAACGCTTCGCACATCAGAAGCAGCTCGTAAAGATGTATCTGAAGATGGGGAACATTAGTTATGCGATGGAAGTCCTGTTACAGACTAAAGAGATGATGCCACATGACATCACCATAAACCGTTGGCTTGCAGACATATACTATCGTCAAGGTAGACGCGATGCAGCAAATGATATCTACACACACCTTATTGAGATAGACAGTGCAAATGCTCGCGAATATTATACTAAAATTGCAAAGTCACATCTGAATATCTTTGATTTTGATTCCGCTACAGATACTGCAAAACAGGTCATCGCAAATAGTCCACGCAATCCCGATGGACATCAACTCCTCGCACAAATTGCTGTCCAATCAGAAAACTATGATTCCGCAATTGATAGTCTAAAAAATGCAATTAGATTACGACCAGAGGAAATTAAAACACGAATTGAATTAGCAAAGGTTTATTTACTCGCAGAAAAACCGCAACACGCTTTGGCACAATATTGGAGATGTTGGAATCTCAGCGATAGTGTCAATGAAAAACTTGATTTGATAAAACCACTCTCAGAAATATATGACGATCTTGGTCGTCCAGAAGAATTAAAAACTGAACTCAAGAAATTAGCAAGATCAAATAATACTTGGGTTGCGGCTGTTCTTGCACTATCCGAACTTCAACGGATGAAGGGTAATATAGAAGGAGCGCAATTTCAATTGGCACAAGCGTTGAACAGACAAAGAGATAATCCCGCATTGTTATTCCACTTAGTAAATATCACCTTGGAGATGGATGAAATACAGGAAGCACTAACATATCAACAACAGCTTGTCAAAGTACAACCCAATTCTGACAACCAGCAGCAGCTTGGGAAAATACTGTTTGATCTTGGACGAGAACAGGAAGCAATTCAAGTCTGGACAAAACTACTGCATGCAAAAAACCAGACGCTTGAGGCAGAAGTAAAACTCGCATCTTTATTGCTACGTAACGGTCTGCAAGAACAAGCATTTGTCGTATTAGAACGCGCAGCTGAAAAAATCACTGGCACTGATGCACACCTCCCACTCTATCAAGTCGGTGCAATGTTGGTGGCTATCTATGAAAAAGAACGTGCAATCCCTTATTTCCATGCCATCCTAAACATGTCTGAAAATACAGATAGTTTAACTCAGATAGCAGCCGATCAATCCGCAACAAACGCAAACATTATAAATCACAATTACTTCACAGTATCACGCAGAACTATCTCAGATATTCAGAGTAAGCCAACCACAGGAACAGGTAGAGTCCGATGGAGACCAAAGACATTAGACGATGCGAAAATTGGTGCACTGGTACAACTGACAACAATTGCACAAGAACAAGGAAGAGTGAAAGATCTCGTCAATAAATTGCAGGATGCTGCCGATGCAAATCCAACTGATGTCAATGCACACGTAACCTTAGCAAGATTATATGATCTACTTCAGTATGATGATAAGACAGACGAAGTTGTTGACAAGTTGATTGATATCACATCTAACGATACTGCATACCGATACTTACGACTTCAACGTGTGCTGAACGAAGACCTAACACCTGATAAGTTCAAAGATAGAATTGCGGAATTACCTGCAATTACGTCTGAGGATCGCTTGCAATTTATGGCAAAATATGCAGAATCACTGTTTCGTAAAGGGGATGAAGACCAAGCCAATAAACTTCTAAGTGAAATAGAAAATGAAGAAATCTCTAATTTTGATACCGTCTATGCTTTTGTCATGGCGTTTAATCTTGCAGAAAAGACCGATGTAGCAAAGAAACACCTCATGACGCTCGCGCCTCCTCCACCTTCACAAAGTCTATATAGTTATGAATACTTATTTGAACATCTCATTAAAACTTACCTTGACAAAGGAGAACCTGAAAAGGCAATTGACACCTTCTGGGTATTCTTTGAGAAAACAAAACCCAAATCTGTCCACCCAAGACGAATCTCCTTACTTTCACAGTCCTCATTTACAAGTGGGTATAGTTCATTACCAACAAACTTTCCACCACAATCAGCATACTTCAACCAAGACCGATTAGACTTCCTTGAATACAATTTCCGGGAGTTCTGGATACACAATCAAGCAAATGTCTTATATTCAAAACTCCAAAATGTGTTTGATACAACCGAAGGTAACAACCTTCTATATCCGAGTTTAGCACTCTCATACTGCTATTGGTGGGATGGAAAACAACAGAATGCTAAAGATATTCTTGTTTCACTACAGAATGAATTCCCTGATAACCTCATTCTCAAGCACAATACTGCAGCACTCTATATTCAGACTGGAAATATACGTGAAGCAATGAATATTGTTGAAGAACTTGCACAGGTAGATGCAAGTAAACAACTCCAATACTACGAATTGATGTTGGAACTTGCTACACAATTGGGTGATATGGATAAATTACGAAAGCTAATTCCAAAAATACTAAATTCTTCATATAGTGCCGATGTCCTATACCAGTTTTCTAATATGCTTGATGACCGTGGTTTTACACAGCATGCAATTACATTTGCATTAAAAGCCAAGTCAATAGTTATGAAACAGAGAAACACCTCTCTCTTGACAAATTTAGCTTACCATCTCAACTCACTTGGTAGAGCAAAAGATAGTCAAGAACTTTATACTCGCGCAATGCAATTCTCTAACAATTCCAACAGAAGTGGAAGAGCAGCATCATCACGGAATATCTCTCAATCCGCAAATTTATACCGCACATCACAGGATAAAGAGAATAATGAAAGTAAATTAGTTGAAGATGCACAAAACAAACCCGATTCATTTCAAGCACAAATAAAATTGGCTGTCCACTATGAACGTTCAAATCAAATTGGTAAAGCAACAAAAGCTTATGAGTCAGCACTTGCCTTACGACCAAAGGACAATAATACCAGACTACAGTACGTCAGAATGTTAGAACGAAACGGTAAAGCGACAGATGCAATTTCAGATTACGCCATTCTATTGAAAAGTAATTCCAGTGTATTAGACTACGAACATGACATCGCAATAGATGCGTTCGTTGAAGCAGGAAAATTTGATGAACTTATTTCAATCACAAATGACATTATCATGCCTGTTGGACAATATGCTGGCAGCGATTTCACTGTTATTGTCGCACGCAGATGTCTCACTGAAAATAGAACTGAAGATGCAATCAAGTTATTTGAGAAGATTATACAGACACATCCAAGCTGGACAGCACTCCACCAAGAATTGGCATCCATCTATGTCAACGCTGGTCAACCTGAGAAGGCAATTCAGTTTCTAACTGAAAAGCAGAAAAGTGATAGAACATCACTATCAGAAACAGGATTCATTGTCAAAATTGCTGAAATCTATCTGTCATCGGGTAATTCTGAGAAAGCAGTCAATTACTTAAAAGATAAGATCAATGAAAAAGGACAATCAAAATCAACCATTCCTCTTGTACTAAAACTTGCTGATATATATAAAAATGGCGATGAATTACACAACCTAATTGACGTATACCAAGCTAAACTCGCTGAAAATCCGACTGATACTGATCTTCTCTATATCGTAACTTCTATGAAGTTAAAAACTGATGATACTGAAGGTGTCCAAGACCTTGTTGATCAACTGACTGAAAAAGTAAACCCGTCTATCTCCACGCAGTGGTTATATGATATGTCAGATGCTTGTAGAGACAAAGAACTGCCCGAACTACAGTTCCGTCTCATTGAAGCCGCTGTCCAAAAATTGGAAGACATTAGCTCATGGCAACTTGAAAAGGGTTATCAAAAACTTGCAGAGGAACATCTTAAAAAAGGTGACATAGAAAAAGCACAAATCGCAACACGAAAGATGGGAAAACTCATTTCAATGTCAGATGGATGGGGCAGAATATATGACAAGAGAAAACTCGCAACCACTTATATGCAATATCAAATGTGGGACGATGCACTAACACTCTATTCAGAAATAATCAACAATCTTGGCGCAACAAGTTATGAACGAAGTAACTCTCAAGAAAAGTTGTTGGATATAAAACAACGACGTGGTGATCTTGATGTTATAACTGATGCGGAAATAAAACAACTGCCAATCAGTTTGCAGCAAGCCTATGCAGATGAATTTGAATACATTGGTAAAGTTGATAGGACAATTCAGATATACAACCGTATCATCAAAACCACACCAGAAGATTATGACTCCCGCAGACAACTTGCTGATCTCTATACACGCATTGGTCAACACGATAAGTCCCAACAAATATGGACAGAACTGCTTGAATTAGACCCAGAAAACACATTATACCAAGATGGACTTGTCCAATGTCTTCAATCTGCTGACAAACTCAACGATGCTTATGAACTTGCACAGAAATACACACAGGAAGAACCTGAAGTTGGCGCACACTACCTAAGACTTGCAGAACTATATGCTGATGAAAATCGAATTGATGACGCAATCAAACAATATGAGAAAGTAAATGAATTGGCACCAGGGAACCGAACAACCTATCTCAATTTGGCAAATATGTATCTGCGAACAGATAATTTTGTCAAGGCAGAAGATGCTTTCAACAGTGCACTTCAACTCAACACTACATCAAGCTACCAAAGAGATAATATTGAAGAACAGATTCTAAACATATATCGTTATCAAGGTAAGTTAGAAGAAAAGTTTAAGGATATAGAAGCAAAAGGTCCGCTTACATCGGATAAGCAGGCACAAATAGCGCGACATCTGCTTAATACAGGTAACACAGAAAAATCTGTGGAAGCGTTTAAGAAAGCCATTGATATGACTACAGATTCATATCAAAAGAATAGGTTATCAAATGAATTACTTGAGGTATATGTTGAAAATGATCAAACCGAATTAGCGACACAACTTTATGATAAAATCGCTCTACGTGCTGATTCCAGAAGAAGAACCTCTTACGGAACAACAAGTATCACTGTCTCATCAAATGCAAAAAGGGCACGTGAAACGCTGATCCGTATCTATAGAAATCAGAATAAACTTGAGAAGCTGAAGACAATATACGAAGCCAAACTCAAAGCAATCCAACAAGGTGGACCGAACAAGGTGGACTATCTTGAAACACTTGCAGAGATCCATTGGGATAGCGAAGATTACAAAAAAGCTGCTGAAGTTTACCAAACACTAAACAAAATTCAACCTTTCAACTTACGGAATTATTTCTACGCTGCCGCAGCTGCGAAAAAGAGTGGACATCCAGTTAGAGCTGCAGAAATTATTGAGAAAGCTGAAACTGCATTCACATCAAGTCCGGAGAAAGACGATACATTCATCGTTAGTCATATCGCTTCTATTTGTCTCCAGAACGACATGAACGATTTAGCACTCAAACACGCACAAACTGCTCTTGAGTTAAACCGTAGTTATGGCAATAGCACAGTTCAGGAGACTTTATGGGCAATGCTTGGGGAAATATACAAAAACAAGAAACAATACGAAGATGCTGTCAATATGTATCGGCAGGTCGTAATAACAACCGACTATGAATATGATAGAAGAAATGCTGAAAGTGAAATTCTCGAGATTACGCAGCAAGGTAAACTATATGAAAAATGGATTCCCAAACAACTTGAAACCGTCCAAAATCGTCCGGATGATATTAATGCACGCTTACTGCTTGCTGAGAATTATGAACTGGCAAAACAGTTCAAAAATGCAGTCGAACAGTATGAGGCAATAAGTGAACTTCAACCCAATAATCCCAAATGGTATAAGAAACTTGCGGAACTCTATAATAACCTACCAGATGAAAGACAAGAAATAGGTGAAGTGATAGATGGAACAGCACTCTCACTTGATGGCAATGGAAGTTATGTTGAAATCAATGACAGTGAGATTTTAAACAATATGTCGGATCAATTAACGGTATCAGCATGGTATAAATGCAATGAATATCCAAAAGATTATTCTCCTATACTATCAAAGACGCATACATGGTTTACTGAGTTCAGGAGTAGAACTTTTTTCGTAAATCTTAAGCACGACGGCACCATAGAGTTTGCAGCATCTCCTAACGGTGAAAGTCATGTAAGCCTTTTCCCATCAAATTATGTAATCCAACTCAACACATGGACACACATTGCAGGTATTGTTGATACTAGGCAGAACTTACGCATTTTTAAAAATTATTGAAGGATTAGAGAGTTGAAATCGCATATAATCATCCAATAAACTTTGTTTTAGTTCATAAATTGTTTTACCATGTTTGCGCGCAACACGTTTCAAACAGACCCATACTTGAAAACAACAAGCAATATGATTTCTTTGGGCACGCAACTTGCGGCATTGACATTTACCAATACCGGTGACTTGTTTGATCTCACGATGAAGTTGTTCAATCTTCCAACGCACGCGACATTCTTGGCGTGTCGCATCCGCATCCGATTGAGATAAATCGTTTGTCGCAATATATTCCGTGCGTCCGTTAGAGGAGACTAACCGGAACAACTTCACTTGATGCCCTTTTGGAAACTTCTTGATGTGCACGTGCTTTCCGTGTTGCGTTTCTGTCTGTGTCCAAGATAACTTTTGGACTTGTTGGTGTGGTTCAACGCCGTCCGTATCGTTTACAAGACGATTGCGTTTCAGTGGCACATAATAAATCTTAGAAAGTTTTTCAATCGCTTTCATGACTTGCATGGATGCATACCAACTATCCATTAGCACCGTCCGAAACGGGAGTTGTTTTTTGAAGACCGCGTTTTGCAGCATGTCTAATAAATGGTCTATTTTGGTTTTTCCATCATGGTCTTTGTCGTAAATGCGATAATCAATGATCCAATACTCTTGCGTCTTTGGGTTGACATAGAGACACGTTACAATACCGATGCCATCAACGACTTTTTTGTCGCTACCACTCCACTGAGGACGGAGAGCTTCAATCTTTTTCGCATGCGGTTTAGGTAGCACAACATCATCAAAAGCAATGTGCCCTTGATCATCAAACTCAATGTCATCCTGGACAGACTGCCAGAGTTCGCTTGATGGAATGTTCTCATTTCTCAAAAAACGATTGAGTTGATCATGGCTCCATTTCTCAGACTGATCACCAAAGTACGTTTGCGTCCAGTTCGTAAAACTTGATAACAAAAATTGACAATAATCGGAAAATAGGTTTTCCTTCTTTTTAGATTGTGTCCATGTAGTCATAATAGAATAGTATACACCATTTTATAAAAATGCGTAAGTCCTGCTAGGAATGACACCATAAAACTAATTGTAAATGGCAATGAAATTGCCACTGCTGGATTTAAAGGCGTAAATGAAATATTTACCAGCGAAATCCCGCTCCGAATTGGGTGGACATATGAGGAATTATCACTATATAACTATGTCAACGGATATATTGATGAAGTGCGCGTATGGAACATAGCACGATCAACAAAAGATATACGTGCAGATATGAATAAGCAACTCAATGGAGATGAACCCGGTTTAGTCGGATACTGGAAATTTGATTCGCAACAAGATGACAAAATATTTGATTCTTCACCGAACAAGAACCATGGCACTCTCATCGGCGACGCGAAACTGGAGCAATACACGCGTCCTATTTTTGAAAGCACACGAAATGACAATCTGGCAAAATCGAAAACTTATTATGAAAGATCATTGGAGCTTGAACCTGCATCATACCAGAACTATGACGGATTAGCAAAAATCTATCTACAGTCAAACGACAAAGCAAATGCTGAAACATTATATCTTCAAGCATTAGAAGCACCACTGTCACAAAGTGATTATGAATCCGCTATCCAAGCTATCTCAAAACTATATGCAGATGAAGGACAGGAACAGGAACTCCTTGCTATCCTTGAAAAATTCAAACACAAAATGGCGAGAAGTGCTGATTTTCAAGACCAATTGGCAAATCAATACAAGAAAACGGGTAATACAGAAAAAGCCGATGAAACTTACGAAAAATGGTTAAAGATTAGACAGAAAGAGGTAAATAGTAGAAATTATGCATCAAGCTACCGCGCTTTCGCAGAAGAATTGCTTGAAAAAGAAATCTTCCCAGAAATAGCACTGATGAATGCCAAACTTGCTGTGCATGATTATACAGGCACAAGTTATTCATACACCACAATACTTGGTCAGGCGTGTATTGCAAATGGAAAAGTTGATGATGCATTAAGACATTTCAAACAAGCATTAGGTTTTGTTACATCCAATTATGGATACAATTGGTTATGGAATAGGGTCACAGATACAATCGAGAAAGTTGAGAACAAAGAGGATTACGTCCAAAGCCTTGATGAATTAGTTCAGATAATTCCATCTACCAATTGGGCAAATCGGGCAAATGCATATCGTTTAATCGCACAATATCTCAGTAAAAACGACACCACCGAAAACACAGAAAACTATATCATGACAAAATCTGGGTTCGTCCCTGAATCGCGGTGGATTACATTAGGACCCTTCAAAAGCATAGATTCAATTGGCACAGAATATGCCTATATTCTTGAAGAAACGACCCAAATTGATCCAACAGCAAAATACTATGGAAGAGACGGACTAATTAGTTGGGAGAAGACTGAATATCAACTATTAGATGGACATTACAATTTTGTTCCCGAAAACGATGATTGGAGTGCAGCGTATGTCTGGACTATTGTCTCCTCACCTAAGGAACAGGATATTGTTCTGCGTTTTGATAGTGATGACCAAGGCTTTATATGGTTGAACGGAAAAAATGTCTATAGTCATTATAGGACAAGCGGCGTCATGATCGATCGTTATAAAATACCTGTAACATTGATGCAAGGTGAAAATACTATCCTTATAAAGATCTGTAATTCAAGCATGTCTTGGGATTTCTATCTACGCCTCACGGATGAAGATGGAAATCCAATACAAGGTCTTACATATAAAACTACAGATGAACTACTCAACGCACAACCGCCAGAACAGACCAATCATGTTAATCAACACCTTGGATTAGCTGAATACTATCACAAACAGAATATGCCAGAACAAGCATTAGAAGAAATGAGACTAACAGGTATCATACATGAATACTCTTGGCACACGCTCGGTCCATTTGATAATAAGAACAACATTGGCTATAATACCGCTTACATTCAGGAAGACACCATGCAGATTGACTATGATGCAGAATATGAAGGACTAAATGGTAAGGTGAAATGGGTTCTGCATTCTGACGACGTTTTCGATGGATTTGTAGATTTCGGTAGGAATAATAATTCCTCTACTGCTTATGCTTGGGTGGTTGTTAACTCTCCTGATGAACGAGATGCCCAATTCCGATTTGGTTGTGATGACACAGGGAAAATTTGGCTCAATGGCAAAGAGATACTTACGAAACCAGAAATTGGATGGGCAGTCTTTGACAAATACCTAACACAAGGTAAACTCAATCAAGGCAAAAACACGATACTCGTAAAGATTGGCAACGCTGAACTCAGTTGGGGATTCTTCCTCAGAATCACCGACACTAACGGCAAACCATTTTCTGACTTAAATCTCATGGATTTACCTGATAAATAAGACTGTAGATTGGGTTGAGGAACAGAAACATTACCGCCGCATTTGTGCTCAAACCTTTCATAGTCATTTTTCCTGTAGATTCCTGGACGGTTCGGAAACCGAACCATAAGCGTCAATTTAAGAATATCCGCTAAATTCACGCCTACCGTTTTGTGGATTAACTTTCAGCCAATCTCTATTCTGGAAAATACTTAATACTAAAAAACCCTGATATTCCTCCAACAAATCTTGACTAATTCTTAAGATTTGCTATAATGTGTTATAAAATTTGAGATCATTTGTTTTTCTCATATTTTATAAACAAGAATGTATTAGTATCCTGATTATCCAAAATTGGAGGATTATACCAATGTTACGGTCAACAGTATTGCCACTTATAACCATACTTACGTTAATCGTTGTCGGAACAGTTTTCGCATCCATTGATGACGATCTTGTTATCTTCTTAACTTTTGATGATGTAGATGGTAAAACAATCAAAGATAGTTCGGGAAATGGACTGAATGCTAACATCGTTGCAAATGCTGAAATTGTTGATGGCAAAGATGGTAAAGCAATCAAAATTACTGCTGAAGGTGCGGATTGTGTCAATGTGCCAGCTGACGACAAGTTAAAAATCAGCGGCGAAATCACTATGGCTGCATGGGTCTGGATGGAAGCTTGGAACAAAAATGCTCAGTGGTTTGATAAAAACTGCCATAATGGTGGTGAGCACACATCTTACGGAATGGGTGTTTTCGGTGATGGTAATAGTTTCCATATGTACTTGGGATCAGACCAAAACCGACAGCATTTGGACAAACCCCATGAACTTGATGTAAAAACCTGGCATTATGTCGTTGGCACTTATGATGGAGACACAATGAAGGTTTATGTTGATGGTGAACTCGCTGTCGAAGACCCGAGAAAATTCAACTTTACAGGAACCAACGACCAAGATCTACGGATCGGATGTTCAAAAGACCGTCCACAGTATACCTTTGAAAACGGTATGATTGACAATGCTGCTATTTGGAGTCGCGCTCTCAGCGAGGATGAAATCAACCAAGCAATGGGTGGAGAACTTCTTGCTGTCTCAGCGAAAAATAAAGCAACAACTACATGGGGGTATATTAAGAATAGAGCTTCTAAATATTAAGAATAGAGATTCTAGTAGACTGTCCACACTAAAATTGTGGATCGCAAAATAAATCGGGAATCGGAGTTCCCTCGGACAATGAGTGGTCAGTCGGTAGGAGCGATCTCCGAATCGCGATATTTACCTATAAAATAAGAGTGGACACTCCACTAGCTATTAACGACAGTTTTCTAACACATGGATGGCACAGGTGTCTATCCTATAGGATATGTCATCTGTGCCTTCTTCTATAAAACAAGGATAGAACAAATGGTAAGAATCGGAATAATCGGTATCGGATTTATGGGAATGATTCACTATTACGGCATCCAACGCGGAACTGGTGCTGAGGTGGTGGCAATCTGCACACGTGACCCGAAAAAACTACAAGGTGATTGGACTGGTATTCAAGGTAATTTTGGACCACGTGGCGGAATGGAAGACCTCTCTAACATCAAAACATACAATCAGATTGACGAATTCCTTGCAGATGATGAGATTGATCTTGTGGATATCTGTCTACCTACACATTTGCATAAATCCGTAAGCATGGCATCAATAAATGCCGGTAAACACACACTCCTTGAAAAGCCTATTGCTATTGACATTGACGATGCAAATGAAATTGTCGCACTTGCAAACCAAACGGATAAAGAGTTTATGGTGGCTCACGTGCTCCCATTCTTTGCAGAATATGCTTATGCAAAACAACTTGTTGAAAATGGCGAATACGGTAAACTTCTCGGTGCACATTTCAAAAGGATTATCTCAAAACCGAGTTGGTCTCGGGATTTAGCAGACATTGAAAAGAGCGGTGGTCCCGGTATAGACTTACACATACACGACACACATTTTATCCAATTGCTCTGTGGTGTTCCAGATGCCGTGTTTTCACAAGGGAAAATAGCAGGAGGCAATTTCCTTGACTTCTTAACGACACAATATATTTACAAGGACAAAGACCTGACTGTCAGTTGTTCATCAGGTGCAATATCGCAAAAAGGGAGAGCATTTTCACACGGGTTTGAGATGTTTCTTGAGAAAGCAACGCTCCTATTTGATTTCTCTACACTTGCTGGTGAACCTACCACAACTATGCCGTTGACCCTTATCACCGAAGATGGTAATGTGGAACAGGTAGATTTAGGTGAGGTAGATCCGATTGATGCCTTTACCGCTGAGATACAGTATGCCGTTGATGCAGTCAGCAATAACGAAGAACCAACAGCACTATCTGGAGTTGGGGCAAGAGATGCACTCCTTCTCTGTTACAAAGAAGCAGAATCCGTTAGAACTGGAGAAATTGTAGCAATTCAATAAAACACTTGTAGATGAATGCATTTTATTCTATAAATCCAATTGGTGAACTATATATCCCCACAGAATTTCGTGAAGCGGTGTTTGCACGAGGTGGTGTTAAGTTATTTCCGAATCAAGAGCTAAAGAACTTTGATCGCATTTTCACACATATTCAACGCGGTGGTGTTGCTATTGTTGAGGGAGAATGGCAACAAATTTCCTCTGTGATGGACTACATTGAGCAGCACAAAAATGAACTTTCTACAGAAACAAAGACCAAAAAATATGAAAAGCGCATATCTCAAGAAAAACGATATAACACAAAACAGAATAGGGAAAATACACTTTCTAAGTTAATGTGTTGGGCAGATAAAGATGGAATTCTCCAAGTCGATCCAACACCAGACTTACCTTCTCTCTTGGAGTTACTTGGTGAGCAACCAGATGCTAACGAAGACTGTCCATTTCTGATATCGGTTGTTAGAGTGCAGCGTCTCCAGCGTGCACTTGTAGAGAGTCATCCTATTCACGCACTCAATGCATCCCTTATTGCATCAGAAAATGTGTTGGCACCGCGTTCTCAGGAAACTGTAGAATGTTTTCAAGAAGCAATTCAGTCCGTTTCAGAGAAGCTAACAGAGTCAAGTTCAACTATAGCAGATGTCGGTTGTGGCAGTGGATGCTTAACACTACTTGCACATCAAGAGTTTGGCAAAGCTGCTAACATCTATGCTTCTGACATACTGCCGGAAGCAGTAGCTACAACAAAATTGAACGTTCAGCATATACTTTCAGATAATGAAAATGTGAACGTCATGCAAGCAGGTGACCTGTTTGATCCATTTGAATCAGTGCTATTTGATGTCATAATATTCAATGCGCCGTGGGTAGTTGCCCGGGTCAGAAGTAGGTCAGAAATCGCAATCCACGATGAAAAACAGCAAACATTGATTCGATTTTTTGAACAAGTTCCAAACTACTTAAAACCTGATGGAATCATCTTGTTAGGATATGCAGATGCATCTGGACCGAAGGCAATTGCAAACCTTGAATCCATCATTGACGATTCAGGTTTTGAATGCCAATCTATCATCAAAAGGCGTGTCGCAACCCATAGGTCAAAACGAAAATGGGAAAACATTCAGGTCTATGTCTTAGGTCAAAAATAAACACACAACCCATACATGAAAGCATGTTGACCTAATTATAATGAAATAAACACAAGATAAAAAAGACAAGGCGATTAAATAATGAACAACAATGATTACCCAAATCGAGATGCTCTACGTAAAGCGAATGATATCTATTTAGATGTTATGCGAACATTCATTGTCCATAATTTAAAGCAAGTCCAAGGTGGAAATGTTCAGCAATTTATTGAGGATGTATTGTATGATAATCAAATAGGTCAGTTCCATCAGATGTTAGATGAGCATGATGATATTGGTTTAGCGATAGACTTCACCTATATTCCTCATATCATCAAGATATATTGGGAAGAAGTTTTTGCTCATAAATTTGACAATGATTTAGTTGCACAAAATATGTTATGGATTATAAGAAAAGGGAGAAATAAATGTGAACACAGAGCAAATGATTTAGATATTGAATTTGCTCAAACACACCTTTTCTTAATTTCAGATATTCTGAAAATTATTAACAGATCTGATCAACAAAATGAAGTCTTAAAAATCCGCAATGAATTATTATCTGCCGATATTGAAAAGAGAATTACGGAACTGTCAGATCAAATTGAGAAAGTAGAAACTGAGAAAAAAGAATTTAAAAGTAAATATTTGGAAACAAATGAACTACTTGAAGAAATAAAAAATGAGCAATCTGAAAACAAGAAACGTATAGATGAATTATTAAAAATAAAGGAAGAAAAGGAAGAATTAGAAAAAGCCTATTCTAAACTTTCAGAAGAGTTGAAAGAAACAGAAGACACATGGAATATGACAGATATGAGTCTAAAGTCGAAAGAAAAACAACTTGCTGATGAGATCAAAGCACACGAAAGTTTAAAGGAACATGTATCAACCCTAAATGAGCAGATTGAAGCAACAGAAAATGAGAATAATAGATACAAGACTCTACTTGCAGATGAGAAAAAAAACAATACGAATCAACTTGAATCAATGAGTGAGAAATATGCTGTTTTAGAAAAGGAGACTGGAGAATACAAAGACCGTCTCATTGAAATTGAAAAACAACTTCATATATCATCGTTTGCAGTTTTTCCTTCTTATGATATAGATTCCTCAGTCCGTATTCTTGACAGACGTAACACTGACAGAAAGTCTTACCTAACTAATCTCTTAGAACTGAATCAGTCCTCAATAATCTATGTGGACTGTGAAGAGAAAACAGATGTATTCTTCAAACACATCGCAGGCGAGAAAGCAGACTCTATTGGAAGACACAACGATTATTCATCTGATGCTGATGAAAGTGAGTTGTTAGACAGACTTGCAAATGGTGATCTAATCGCCGTTGTTTCAAGTGCTACTTTTACCACGATACCTGACACGCATGCAATTGAACATTTTGTCTTCTGTCATCCAATCTTAGATTTAGACGAGTTCTGCAAACAGTGCCAACAGGCTTTCATGCCAACACAGAACGCATATCTGCATCTTATATACGATACCAAACAAGGATATGATTCTTATAAGCAAGATTTAAATGACAAGCATCCAGATCGAGATACATTAAAGAAAATATATAACTATGTCAAAGAGCACGGAAAAACAAATGGAAAACCTGTAAACCTTGAAAAATTGTGCCAAGATTTGGATATGAAAATAACTGTTGTTGAAACTGGGACTGCTATTTTTGAAGAACTCCAGTTCGTTGAAAGAGACAATCAGGATATCAAACTGTTAGAATCGGAAAACAGACAATTGGAAGATTCAAAGATATATTCTGAAGGTAAAAAACTAAGAGAGAAAGTAAATCGTGAATCCTATCAGCTTGGTATGGACTCCATTGAACAAATCTGGGAGAAAATCCTTGATACTTTAGACACTGAAAACAAGCAAACAATACATGAACAAGATCACCATTTTTCAAATATGAAAAATGGAAATCAAAGTGAAACAACTACTAAAACGACCGAAGAGAGTGAGAATACAGCAATGGTTAATATCCCAAATCGTTCTCAAGCGATAGTGACTGAAGAGCAAGTGAAAGTCATTAGGTTACGTTCTGCTGCAGGAGAACCTTTATCTATGCTATCAAAAGAATTTGGTTTATCCTCAACTGCAATATTGAGTATTGTAAATCTGAATTCAGGGACAGATGTTGACTGACATCATTAGACTATAAAACACTACCTGACTCAGTCTCTAATAGCAGAAACTGGCGTACCATCCTTCAGTAGATGCTGGTTGTCAACTATCACTTGTGATGCTTGTGTTAGACGTGTATTTACTTCAATTTCACTGCCATATACACCCCCGACATTCACTTCTTTCGCGCGAGCAACATTCCCCTCAACGACAAAAATGTAACCTTTGCCATTCTGGATGTTTATAACAGAACGACGTGGTAGTAAAGATACGTTTTTGCGTTCTCCTGTTTTGATTGAAATAGTAGCTGACACCCCTGGTTTTAAAGCACTATTCTGGGTCGGTGCTGTAGAATCTGTATCTGCTAACAATTGTAATGACTTAGGTAATGTAGCATGGACTATAACCGTGTTCTCTCCCTGTTTGACAGTAGGACTAATGTAGTCAATTGTCGCAACGATATTTTGTATGCCTGAAGAGGTCGAAATTAGCACCATATTACCGTTTTTTATTATGTTGATGTCGCTTATAGGTACTGTCCAAACTGCTTTTAGGACATCCATTGCGACGACAGTGAATATTGGTTCTCCTGGAGTGGATGCGGATTTTGCATATTCACCGACTTCAAGGTGTCTTTTGGCAATTACACCATCAATAGGAGATGTTACCACAGCATCATTCACATGTTCTTGTGCAAGTTTCAATTGTTCTTCAGCTTCACTGACTGCTGATTTTGCAATTGCGATTTCCCGTTCCCAAGATTTTGCTTCTACAAGTTTTTGCGCTGTTATAAGGTTTGATTTTGCTTGAGTGACCTTTGATTCCGCTGCAGCGATTTCCCGTTCCCAGCCTTGACTCTCAACGATTTTCTGTGCAACAATCAATTCTGCTCGTGCTTTCTCCACAGTCAGTTTGGCGGAACCATCTTTGAACTGATCTGCTGCTGCAACTGCCTCTTCATATCTGCTTTTACCTAGTTTGTAACGAGTTTCAGATGCTTCGTAGGCACTATCGCTGATGAGTTCTTGTGTATGAAGTTCTTTATCGCGTTCAAAATCTGATGTAGTCTTTGTAAATTCGGTTTTGGCGCGTTCCAATCCTTTTTCAGAGCTGATTTTTGCACGTTCATAGTTAGACTCTGCAACCTTTAAAGTCGATCTCGCCTCTACCAATTTGTTGCGAATTCGCATTTCAGCAAGAGATATCGTTTCTTCAAGTTTTGCTTCAGCTTCTGCGACCGACTCTTTGGCAGTGACAAGCTGCGTTTCGACACGGGTTTGTGCGTTTGCTTCTGTTGTTGTCAGTTGCGATTTCGCGACACTTAATGCGACTTCTGCCTTAATCGCTGCTATACTTGCCTGTCGTGCACTGCTTTGTGCAAGCACATCTCCTTTTGCTACTGTTTGCCCTGCGACTGCATTGAGATTAACGATTTTCCCTGAGATATTTGCATATACTTTGACTTCTGCACGGGGTTGTAGATGTCCATTGTAAGTCTTTTCAGATACTATGGTAACCTTTCGTGGTGTTTCAACTTTGACAGAAATGTTAGATTCTGTTTCTTGTGGATTCACATCAATTGCAGATGCATAAAAAATGATAATAGTCATCAATAAGACAATAATATACTTCGTTTTCAATATAGGTGCCTCCCAACTTATTCAATTTCTATAGATGCTTCTCTCTATTGAAAGAAATGTAAACGCACAATAAATTGCGCGTCTACGAACGGTCATTATGTTATTGGGTATCTTGTTCTTTTGAAATTTAGTTGGATTTGAGTTTGTCCTTGAAATCTTTTGTAAACTTCTTCATTTTTGGATGAATAACGAACTGACAATACGGTTGTGCTGGATTCAATTCAAAATAGTTTTGGTGATAGTCCTCAGCAGGATAGAAAACGTCAATAGGAGTTATCTCGGTTACAATTGGATCATTCCATAGATTGGATTTGTCTGTTTCTGCTTTGGATATTTCTGCTATATTTCGTTGTGAATCGGAATGATAAAAGATTGCAGATCGATACTGTGTGCCAGTGTCGTTTCCTTGTCTGTTTAGAGTTGTTGGGTCGTGTGTGTGCCAGAATACATCCAATAGGTCTTTGAAGGAGATAACACCTGGGTCAAACTCAATCTGGACGACTTCAGCATGTCCTGTAGTACCCGTGCAAATAGACCGGTAATCGGGATTCTCTGTCGTTCCACCAGTATATCCTGATACAGCTTTATGAACACCTTCCAATTGAAGAAAGACTGCTTCAACACACCAAAAACAACCTGCCCCAAATGTTACAGTTTCTAATTTCATTGTTGTTGTTTACACTGCTGCGTGTTGCATAACAGTGTATTACTCCTCTTGACAAGATTTTCTTTTTATTATCGGCTACCAGAGGCGTACCCGTATGATACGACACTTCCTAAATTGAACTCAATTCAGTCTGTTCAGGTTATTCATCAAGCATCAATTTGAATGCATCAAGACTTTGCACCTGTAAAGCTGCATTGAAGCACTGTTCGAGTTGCTGTAAATCAGTAATACGATGTAACACTGGTATCAGTTCATTGACAGCATCCGTCGAGAATTTAGACGTGAGGAGTGTCAGAATATTATTTAGCATCGTATCTCTTGAACCTTGTTCAAGACCTTGTTCAAGACCTTGCGCCTTACCTTCTTCCAGACCTTGTGTCTTACCTTCAGCTATGAATTCGTCGCGTAGAAGTTGATAGAATTTAGATTCTTGCATGAGTGCCTTCCTTATTCTTTGTTTAAAAAGTAATGCGTCATGTACGATACCACCGAACAGAGACAAAGCACAGAATAATGAATTGGTGTTCAGTATCTAAATTTTCTAATACTTCAACTTCATTATTGCTTAGTACAAACTGTGAGATTTCGGTTGCAAAATCTGATAATATTGATTTTGCCATGTTATCATAATTTTGTGCCATAATGGAATTATATATAATTGTGTAATGTCATGTCAAGTGATTGTGTAGCGACGGGTGTGTAAAGTTTTTGTCACTATAAGCGTCAATTTAGCGTCCTTCTAGTAGAGCGTCTACACTAAAATTATGAATTGCCGAAGAAATCGGGAATCGGAGTTCCCTCCTACAATGACAGAGCTATATTCAGTAGGAGCGATCTCCGAATCGCGATATTTACCCGCAAAATTAGTGTGGACAGTCTACTAGTGGAGCGTCTACACTAAAATTGTCCGTCGCGATTTGGGGATCTCTCGGACAGAAACCTTGTGTCCGGTAGGAGGGAACTCCGATTCCCGATTTCTTTGGAGATTCATAATTTTAGTGTAGACGCTCCACTAGTGCCGTTAGGTTCGGTTAGGAAACCGCACCTAACTAGGACTATGAGAGTAATAATTTTTGTGTAGTATCTGACGGCAAATTCATTGTGTTTATCTTGCGATTTCATGGTCTGTCTCCTTCTTGAAAAGTTACGAAACTGTAAGAAATCTCTTACAAGGTGTAATACGTAAAATTGCCTATAAACGCAGTCTCTGTATGGGTTTATAGGGCATAATTTGATGGCGCTAAAATTTGAATTTTGCAAAACTGTAAGATTTTTCTGAGATGCTGAGATTTGTCCGTTATTTTTGTATAGAAATGTGTGATGAATTGCATGAATATCGTCTTTTATCTTCATAATAGTTTCCATTATTTTGCTCTTATAAATTTCTTAAAATTGTTATATTGCATATCACATTCTTGTTAAAATAAATAATAAATATATGTTAACACATAAATGGACTTATGTCAAGTTATTTTTTGGCAATGGACATATTTTTCATTGTTCAACACACATTTTTTTGACCTGTAAGGACGATATGGTTATAAGGGCAGGTTAGTACAGACATATCGTCCCTAATGAAGATTAGGAAATAAATAGGGTAATTTGAGATCAAAGTCCAGCGCGCGGACAAAGCACCAAATCAAGAAATCAACGGTATGAACGCCATTGAGGCGTTCCCCCAAATCAACGGTATGAATGCCATTGAGGCGTTCCCCCAAATCAACGGTATGAATGCCATTGAGGCATTCCCCGGGTCTTTGTGCCCCGCCATTCACTGTCCTGTTATGCAACGGGCGGGCGCAGAGACCCGCCCCTACAATTCATGGTGAGAAGTTAGTTTTGTGCGTCAGAAATCGGGGTTGCAAACCTTTTCAACGAGATTGGATTCTGGATAAATAAGTGATTGTAAACAGGAATCCCAATAATTGACAGCGTACCTAATTTCATCGTCAGAACGGTTGTACTGTGCGAGATAGTTTTCTATCCATTCAAGCAATCGTTGTCGCGGTGCAGATCGAATCTCTCTAGTCTTTTCATCAAAGATGATGTCTTTAAAATCTTCAACTGTGTCTGATTCTACCTGAAAGTCGGGTTGGAAATACAGTGTTAGATTTGCCATTAAATTGAGAGTTATCGTTTGTATAGGGTCAATTGCGATACTGAAGGGTGGGTCAACAGAGAAAATCTCGTCATGCGGTAACGCTTGAACATAAGTCCATCGCGCTTCAATGTAGTCAAGTTGTTGTCGGATTATCTCCAAATCAGATAATGTATTGAAGGATCTTGGTTCATGTGTATTGTTGATTGAAATTTGTGAAGATGCAATAGTAGTTTTATATGAAGGTATAGCATTCAGGAATTCTGCTTCCGCGAAGTTGTAGATTCGGATGCTATCAATATCCAGATGTTCAAGTTCTTCTGGTGGTTGAATGAATGCATTTTGAAGTAAGTGACTTGCTTTCTGAATTAACTTATCCGTAAGTGTATTTCCAATTTGGAAAAACTTGACAATAGGATTGGCAAGTAGCACATTGACGGCTTTGTCTAAGTTTCCTTTGCTTCCATATTCTAATCCGAGGCTTGTTAATGCAAAAGAAGTTTGGATCTGTGAACGAAGTTGGGATGTATCTGATAGGTCATCAACTTTCATGGTAATTAGTTTGTGTGCGAGTGCGGCGATATCTTCGGATAGCACTTCGGATTTTTCATCGTCAATTCTACCGAGACTATCGCCATGCACCATGGTTCTTGCTAAGAATGACTTCCCATCAATGTTTGCATCTGCGACGAGAGAAAACTTACTTGTCTGCATCTTTCCCACTGTCCTCAGCAAGTTCAAGTGAATCCAAATCAACTTTTTCTTGTATTTCCGCTTCTGTGATATTAATTCCAGCTTCCTTATCACGTGCTTTGACTCGTTCAGTTCTATCATCTTTTGCCTTTTCTAATGCTTTGTCTATATCTTCCTCTGCATCTGTTTCTTTGTCAATTGAGAACATTTCTCGCAACAACTGGATGAACAGATCGTCATCCGCTTCCCAGATTGCATTTAGAATTGCTCTTGCTTGATCATCTTTACATTCTATAGAAGAAGATTTCGGATCAATGATTCCTTCTTCTATCATCATCGCGCTGAGTGCACCTTTTAGTTTTACGCGGTTCTTGAGGAGTCCAGCAAGAATACGTATGTCAAGTTGCTGCAGGAATCGACTAAGGTCATCACGTTCACATTCAGACAACTCAAACAACCATAGACTTAGTGTGCGTTCGTCCAATTTTCCGTCCCGCCACACAGCAATATCCATGATTTCTTCAAATTGTTCGTTTGATAGACATGGCAATAGACCACAAGCGAGGCCTGTCCCAAGAAGTGTATCTAAGACTTGTAACACATCTTCTGTGGGACTGTCCTGAATAAGTTCCGTACAATCTTCAACAAGATAGTATAATTCTTCTCGTTGTTTAGGGTTTCGTGTAGATCGTATTATTTCCAGTTGTTGTTCTTTATCGTAGCTTTGAAAAAGTTGTTCAGCTTTGCGGGTTGGGAGTGAAAGTAGTTTCTTTGCTTCTGATTGCGGAATTACTAATTTCCGATTGCTCATACAATCCTCCAGATAGGCAATTTGAGACATCGTGTATTTATCTAATCAATGTAATATTTTGGAATGTATATTTGATTGTCAAAATGTGTTTTAGTAGGACGAATGGTGTTCGTCCTACATCCACATTTCAGGATTTTAGAAGTTGTTTCTAACAAAATTCATATTCTTGGCTGCAGAGGCAATAGGGTCGTCTTTGCCGGGTGTTTCCAGTACAAACCAACTATCATAATCAATAGCGTGTGCAGCTTCAAATACAGCATCAAAATCCACCGAACCTTCACCTGCGTGATTTCCACCGGTATCTTTTATATGCATTTGAACGATGGCACTGCCCAAACTCCGTATTTCTGCTGGGGAGTCAAATCCGATGTTTGTTGCATTGCCCATGTCATAATATACACCGACGTAACTTGAACCGACTTGGTCTATGATCTGCTGATGTTGATCAGCACTTAGCGTTGATTCAATTGCAAGGTACACATCATGTTTTTCTGCAGTTTCAGCAGCAGCCTTAAATCCATCAATGAATCTTGGTTCGTTTATATGTTCATCCTTAATTTGACCGCCGCCAAAAAATGGAACGAGAATGACATTTGTATCCAATTGAGGGGCAGTTTCTGTGAGATATTGCAACTTCGCAATGCCTTCTGTGCGGACGCTGTCGGTGGGATGCATAAAAGAAAATGCTGTAAAACCACCTGGTGAAAGTGATGATACTTCAATCTTTGCGTCCTCAGCGAGTTTATTTACTTTTTCAATACCTTCGTCTTGCCAGAGTGTATGGTCTCTGTAATTTACACCCATACACAACTCAATTCCATCAAAGCCGATTTCTTTTGCTTTTTTGAATGATTCTTCAATTGGGACAGGTAACATCCCATCTCTTATTCCTACCTTCATATTTCCCTCCTATTGATTTTGAATTTTAACATATTATTTTGCTAAATTCAAATCTATTTGCATTTAGATGCGATGTGTTCTGTTTCTGTCGGACACATAGAAATATGTTTGATCCATTGGTGTGTTTTTTGTGTCAAATTCCTTTGTGATTTTAACTCAAGCTAACCCGAAATGTGCGTCCATTTCTTTAATGGGAGAAACTTTTCACACTTTGTCACAGAATTAGAATTGAAATCTACTCTCATTTCTGATAAACTTGCATAAGATACATTATTCTATGGCAAATAAGATAACCAATTGGAGAGGACTGCTGTGTTCAACATAAATAACCAAATAGAACTGCCACCAAGTTTGAATGAAAGACTCATCAATAAACAGATAACTGATATATCGTTTTCACCAGATGGGTGTTACCTTGCTGCAGGTGGTAACGAGCGTATCTGGGTGTATAATTTAGAAAACGGTGACCAAACTGCAGTTCTGTCAGGACATACAGATCGTATCCGTGCAGTTGCTTTTGCCCCTGATCAACGAACACTTGCAAGCGCAAGTGAGGATAGCACTCTACGGTTATGGAATACAGACAGTTCCAATGAAATTGCGATACTTGCTGGTGAGACATCAAGTTTAGTCAAGGCATTAGCATCCTCTCCAGATGGTGTGCCGCTGACTGCTTGGAATGAAGACACTGTCCGTATGTTGAGTAGTTCGACAGGTGATCCCTCCCGTATTAGATCGTTAACTTTTTCTTCTGATAACAAAACCCTTATCAGCGGTGGTGCCGACGGTAAGATTCGTATATGGGAATTGGAATCTGGAAGACAATTATCCACCATATCTGCACACGATGGATTAGTCTTATCAATTGCCTTGTCCCCAGATAATAGTCTACTTGCTAGTGGTGGATCGGATTCTGCCGTTCGGTTGTGGGAACTTGAGCGTGAACACCTTCTTTCAACCTTCGGTGCACATTCGGATTCAGTCAATGCATTAGCCTTCTCCGATGATGGTAATATTCTTGCGAGTGGTGGCAGAGATCCGGTAATACGGCTATGGAACATAGAGAAAAGAGGACTCATGTCCAGAATTGATGCTCCCGATGGTTTTATATGGAAATTGTCATTTTCACGAAACCGTGAAAAGAATGAATTGCAGCTTACTGTTGTGAATAGAGATGGACAATTGTTTGTCAGTGATAGTATTTTGTAAGACTTTATGTTCAGTTAATTCCTTGAGAAGTCTGTCAGCATTCGCGTTAGGTATGCTGAATTGGTTGGGAAACCGCACCTACCACGTTTGAGAAATTTCTTATTACCCATTTAATAAATTATAGTGGAATGGACAATTAATAGGACACGTCTCAGAGGGCGAGGAAACCTCGCCCCTACGGGACTTGTGGCACTTGAAAGTGCCTTGAAATGTCTTCTTAATTCTAAACTCTACTATAATTTTCATCAAAGCGCGCCTACGAATGATTTTATTTTTTGCGTGAGGGACCGATGCCTGCGGGTGCGTCTGTTCTTCCGGTTGCATGGAGCACGGCACCTGTTCCGATGGTGGCGAACTGTTCAAGACTTAGTAATAGATAGGCTGTGCTGTCTATGCCGTGATGGTCGCCTTTGATGGCTTCGTCATCCTTGTCGGTGTATGTTACGTTATCATCGTAGACACAACTCAATAACTCATCGGTGACATCTAAGGGACGGAATTCTTGCCGCAAATTCTCGTCGGGTGAATGCACAAGTCTGTTCCGAAAGAAGAAGATTGCAGGTTTTCCTGTTTCGTCTACCTTCAGACGTTGTTTGATCGCATCAATTTGGGCAATTCTTGATTTTTTTGGCTCCTTGACGGTAAATCGGGCACGTCTGAGATGCTCAACACCATCCTGATCCGCGCTGTCTACGGCTGCATACCGAATGTGTTCTTCATCTTCAGTATTTTCCTCTATCATCTCAATCAGATCGGTTCTTGTGAGACCTGTTTTGTAGATTTCTTTGTATGCATAGAGACGGTCATCGGGTGATTCTGCCCACCAAATACAACTTGATGGATTGCGGTACCCCCAATCAATGCTGAGATAACGATTCCAATTTTCGTCAAGATCAATGCCATCTATGATATGTATATCTGGTGTAAAAGTATCAAATACGAGACCTTCCGCGGATTCCCATTTGCCTTCATAGCCGCGTTTATAGCGTAATCCTTCAAGGTTTTGTAGTCTTGAAACGCGTCGTTGGCCGATTTCTGTTATCTCTCCTGTCTCTTGATTGTAGATTTCAGGATTGTCTTTGAATGATAGCTCAAAATACTCGATTTTTCCGCTTTTTGTTTGATGACGTATCCAATGGTTCGGATTGCTTGGATTACAATCTGCGATGAGGAATGCTATTGGCAATGTGCCTGCGCGTTCTGAGACGCGAGCGGTGACTTCTAACCAACTGTCAAATGTCACTAATTCTGCTTGATTGACAAACGCTGCATCAAATTGATCAGATAGTAGGTTACTCGGATTGTCTAACCCGTTCATGTAGATTTGTGAACCGTTCCAATATTCAAAATAGAGCGGTTGTTGACCGCCGTATTTGACTATTGGGGTTGGGTTTTTATCTATCTTACTGGTTGGATGGAATCCGAGATACTTTACATACGTTGGAATGATGTTTTTATAGATTCGGTTGAGTACTTTGTGGATAAATGTGAGTCTGGCTCCTGGATACTTTCTTGCTAACATGTCTATGTATGCGACGCAGCTATAGGTTTTGCCTGCGTCATAGGTGCCACCCGCTATTTTTATGGGGGCATGTGATTTGAAGAAATCGCACATTTTGGCATGCGGACGAAATCCATCATCATCGTTGTATTTGATGATGGGGGTTGGTGCAACTACTGTTATGTTACTGATGAGTTTCTTTGGTTCATCGTGGACAGGTAGATTCTCCTCAATTTCCTTTATATCGGAATGTAGATGTGTCATTTCAGGTGGATTTTCATCGGGTTGTTTTCCTTGTTCATTAACTTGGGATTGGACATCTTGCCCGGAATCTTCGGGTTGCGAATCGTTATTGCTTTTTTGCTGTGCCTCCTTTTCAGCATTTTTCTTCGCTTCCTCTGCTTTATCGTATTCCGATTTAGCAATTCCTGAATGGGTGTCGTATCCACGTTCTTCAATGTTCTTGCGTCTATAAGTCGAATTCAAGGAACGAACAAGAGTAGCGGTATTTCTAACACATTTTGTGATTTCTTCAGACCTATCAGGAAGATCTTTGTTATTTTTGACTGTCTGAAAATCTTCTTTGAGGACTGAAAACATCTCCATCTGATGTTTAATCAACTCATCAAAAATATTACCGTTCTCATTCTTTTCTTGGCGTGCGTTTTGGTTTTTGTTTTTCATAATACTGAGTATTATAACTTGAGGTAATATTGATTTGTAGTTTTTGTGGAGGTAGGAACAATGGATTTATAATAGGTTTCGGGGAGGATTTTCTGAATCGAGGATTTACGCGGATTCTTGTCTGAACCAGGATTTGCAGGATTAGTAGATTTCTAAGATTATGCTTCTGAAGTGGTAAGGTGATCTCTAAAAGATAGACGGCACGCGGAGCGTGCCTACTACTATGCATGGGAGAGGTGCAATGAATTGCGCGACTACGAACCAGATATTTTTTATGGTATAACTAAGAGAAATCGTCCAAACTATAGTAAAAACAGATTGACAAAATAATGATGAGGTGGTACTATGAATTAGAATTTTATGGACACTTGGTGAGCATTTAAGGTGAACTCAATATGAAAATAACGAAATTAGAAACTTTCCTTGTACAACCCCGTTGGCTTTTTCTCAAAATCCATACAGATGAAGGATTGGTAGGTCTCGGTGAACCGATTTTGGAGGGCCGCGCTAAGACGTGTGCACAAGCAGTTGATGAACTTGCCCCCTATCTCATAGGTGAAGATCCGAGACGTGTTGTTCATCATTGGCAGGCGATGTATCGTCACGCATTTTATCGTGGTGGACCAATTCTTACAAGTGCATTGAGTGGCGTTGAACAAGCATTATGGGACTTAGCAGGAAAATCCCTCGGTGTCCCCATCTACCAACTTTTTGGCGGTCCAACACGTGATAAAATCAGACTTTACAAGGGTGGTGGTGATGCACATAGTATTAAGGAATGGATTGACAAAGGGTTCACAGCTTTTAAAACGGGTGTTGCTGGTGGCAGACCTGCACGTATTATTGAAAACAAGGCATTCATTGACAAAGCGGTTGATCATTTTGCTTCGCTGCGTGAAGCTGCTGGGACTGAGGTAGACTTGGCAATTGACTTCCATGGTGCCGTGAGTCCGCAGACTGCAAAGGTGTTAATTAAGGCGTTGGAACCGTATCAGCCGATGTTTGTTGAAGAACCGATCCAATGCCAGAATGTGGATACGCTTGCGGAGATAGCACGTAGCACACATTTGCCAATAGCAACAGGAGAACGTATTTTTACCAAGTGGGGTTTCCGTGAGATATTGGAAAAACAGGCAGCATCAATTCTTCAACCTGACCTATGTCATGCAGGTGGAATCAATGAAGTGCGTATTATTGCAGGAATGGCAGAGGCATATTATGGTGGGATCGCGCCGCATAACCCTCTCGGTCCGATTTCATTAGCAGCATGTATACAATTAGATGCGTCTATTCCAAACTTTGTCATGCAGGAACATACTACTCTCGGTGAAGGTTATCTCAAGAATCCGTTTGTTTTCAAAGATGGGTTTGTAGAACTGCCGACGGGTCCTGGTTTAGGGATTGAGTTGGATGAAGATGCCCTTGAAAATAAGATAGACCACGATTGGCGAAATCCGGAATCTTATCATCCTGATGATGGTTCTGTTGTGGATTGGTAGCGTAATAAATTCGCGATTCGGAGATCGCTCCTACAAATTGAAGAAAGTACAGATATGAAATTTATAATGTTCACAAAACATCTGGAAGGTTTAGAAATTCCAGAGATTATCACTGCGTTAAAATCCGTTGGGGTTGATGGTGCTGACCTTTGTGTTCGTCCTGGCTATCCCGTAAATCCTGAAAATGCATCTAAAAGATTGTGTGAAGCCTCAGAGCAATTTTCAGATGCAGGAATGTCGATTCCGCTTGTTACGACTCCTGGCGACTTTTTAGATCCTACGAGCAAAGACGCTCAACGTGTTTATGCTGCTGCAGGGGATGCAGATGTTGAGAATATCAAATTGGGATATTGGCATTGGCATGCAGGAGATGGTGGCTACTGGTCTCAGGTTGATTCAATACGCGAGCAACTTGACGGATTTGCTAAACTCTCTGAGATATACGGTCCGCGTACTTGTATCCATAACCATTCGGGGACTTCTATGGGACTGAATTCATGTGCAGTGATGAACCTTGTAAAGGATTTTGATCCTAAATATGTTGGTGTTTTTGCTGATACGGGTCATCTCTCTATTGTTGGAGAACCGATTAACATGGCACTTGATATTGTCAGTTCACATTTGGCAGTGATTGCTTTCAAAGACCTTGCACGTTCACCCGGTATGAAGGGTGGTAAAGTTGTTCGTATGGGGAAAGGGTTTGTTGATTGGGAAACAACCATTAATACGTTGCAGACGATGGACTATACAGGTCCTGTGAGTTTTCATAGTGAATATAGTGGTGAACCTGTAAAGAGTGTGATTGACCTTGCCCGCGTAGATGTCCGTTTTATTAGGGCTTTGATGGATAAATAAGGAGATAGTATGGGACAATTTCAGTTAGGCTTGAATACAAGCACGATCCGTCCTGCAAGTTTGATGGATAAGATTAGGATTGCAGGGGAAACTGGTTATACAGCGATTGAGTTGTGGAATAACGATCTATCGGAGTATGAGGATCAAGGTGGGTCGCTTGCAGACGTGAGAAAAGCACTTGACGATCATGGACTTTCCGTGCCAACCGTTATTGCGTTGCATGGATGGCTCAATGCGACTGGTGCTGACCTTCAAAATGCCTTGGAGGATGCCAAAAAACGGATGGCACAAGCTGCCGCTGTTGGTTCAACCTATATTATTTCAAGTCCACCACGTGAGGTTGCAGACTTACAATTAGGTGGAGAGAATTATCGTAAACTGCTTGAACTCGGACGTGAAATGGGTGTCAAACCTGCGATGGAGTTTCTCGGTTTTGTTGACGGTGTTAATCAGGTGAAACATGCGTGGGAAGTGATGGAAGTTGCTGATCATCCTGATAGCACGATTGTGCTTGACCCGTTCCATATTTATCGAGGTGGTGGAGAGATAGAGGATATGGAGGGTATTTCTGGAGAAAAAATCGCTGTGTTCCACTTCAATGATGCTCCTGCTGAGCCTGCACGTGCCGAGCAAACAGATGCGGATAGGGTGTATCCTGGTGATGGTATTCTTGATCTGAAGCGGATGATTTCTATTTTGAAGGATGCAGATTATTCGGGTGTTATCTCATTAGAGCTGTTTAATCCGAGTTATTGGGAGGAAGATGCGGAGGAAGTTGCTCGGATTGGGATGGAGAAGATGAAATCTGTACTACAGACTTGATATGGTTTTTGGTTTATAGTAAAGCTCATAATTACTTGCACACGTGGTGGGCGTAAGGGCTGAGTAACACAGTCTCTACAAGTGTCCAAATCCTTCCAAAATCTACTATAAAATAAACTTGACGCACTGTGTGCCTGTTTCCAGGGACGTGCCAACGAAAGATGCTGATCAGGAACGGATTTTCGATTGCCATTGACGTGTAAACTGTGTTATACTGCACTTCGTGAATAGATTTGTAACCCCCAACACTTTTCCGTGAGGTGGTAAATAATGACAGATCACGAATTCAGGGATATGCTCCTTGCTACTTTAGCAGACATTAAGGAACAGGGAAAAGAACGCTATGACCGATTAGAGAAACGCCTTGAGGCTATTGATACACAAGCGAAAGAAAACAATGACCGATTAGAGAAACGCCTTGAGACTTTTGATATACAAGCGAAAGAAAACAATGACCGATTAGAGAAACGCCTTGAGGCTATTGATACACAAGCGAAAGAAAACAATGACCGATTAGAGAAACGCCTTGAGGCTATTGATACGCGCGTCGGCGGGGTAGAGCGCGATGTCGGATGGATCAAGGGAAAACTGGAAGGCAAGCAAGAAAGTAACAGTAGAATATTGGTTGTCTTCAGCACTGGTGCCGCTATTGCAGCAGTAATTATAGCACTCATCGCCTTATTTAGCTAACAACAGTGAACTGCGTAACACCCACAATTTGTGGTCGAGATAGGGACATCTAAACTTTTTTGATAAATATGGATGATCTCTATTTTGAAAAACGCAGATTATTCGGGTGTTATTTCGTTGGAGTTGTTCAATCCGAGTTATTAGGAGGAGGAGCCGGGGAGGTTGCACGGGTTGGTTTGGAGAAGATGCAGGCTGTTCTGTAGTTCTGATATAATTCTGGAGTATTCACCACCATATCTGATTTGCATCAGAGTCCGATTTTAGCGTTTACAGAACTTAGGAGGTGCGAAATGCCTATAGAAACAGGTGAACGTTTGACAATAGATGATATGATAGAGAAGTATCCCGAACAGTGGTTGTTTATTGTTGATCCTATAATTGACGATGAAACTTCAGAACTTATATCGGGGATAGTCACTGCTCATAGTGATTTAAGGGATGATGTCTATAGTGAACTCAGAAACCTTAAAGGTGGTGCTGTGATACGTTATACCGGGGAGATTCCAGATGGGAGATTGTGCCTGTTATAATGAGTCAGACGCGTTTTCAGTTGAGACCTATGCACACGGTTTATTAGGTGCAAATTTCTTATCTTGCTTTGATATCAGTATTAGTTATTCTCAACATATCATTAACACTGAACCAATTCCATCAACTATTTTTAGTTTTACGCCATAACCAATTAAGGTTTGATGTTGAGTCTTATTGAAACTGAACCTGCAAGTGCAGAACAGTCTGATGCAGATCGGGTTTATCCTGGTGATGGTATCCTTGACCTGAAGCGGATGATTTCTATTTTGAAAGATGCAGATTATTCGGGTGATTTTTCGTTGGAGTTGTTTAATCCGAGTTATTGGGAGGAAGATCCGGGGGAGGTTGCACGGATTGGATTGGAGAAGATGCATGCTTTTCTGTAATTCTGATATAATTCTGGAATATCCACCACCATATCTGATTTGCATCAGAGTCCAATTTCAGCGATTGCAAAAATTAGGAGATGTGAAATGCCTATAGAAATAGGTGAACGTTTGACAATAGATGATATGATAGAGAAGTATCCCGAACAGTGGTTGTTTATTGTTGATCCGCATTATAATAGCATAAGCGGATTGTATAGGAAATAAAAATATGAACTATGTTGATGGATTATTGTCGTCGTTGACGCGAGTGAAAGATGCACGGATGCTACGCGCTTCCTCATGGGCGACAATCTGAATACCAAAAACGCATTCGGAGTTGATTTGAACAAGTTAGCACCCCAATCAACAAGCAAAGACAATAACCTGTACATATTATGCATAAAGAGGATTATAAAATGACTAACGCATATCCATTTACTATTGAAGCGTTCAGGATTAACCCAAGCAATATTAATCCTGAAGATGTAGAAAACATGAGACAGATGATATTGGAACACGCAAATGGTGTTAAAAAAGGCGAAACGGAGGTAGAAGTATTCAAAGTATTCGCATCAAAGTTAGAACATGCATTTGGAGCACAAATATCCATGTTTAATTGTCCATCGGAGGAACTCAATTATTGGACACTAATCCTTCCGAAAGATGGCAATTTTGATGCCACGCCTGCAAAAATCTCCGTGTCTTTTCATATCAAACGCGTTAAAGGCCTGTAATTAATTCGATTAAGGAACTCTTATGTATCGCTTTCTACCTGGGATTACTCGTCCTAAAGACACGGATTTTCTACGGAGATATATGAGTTTTGAGAAATTTGTCAATCTTTTGGATACAAAGAGTTTATACTTTACAAGAGCTGATAAGTTTGAAGATCCTTTTGAAGGTTTTATGCCTCCATCAGTGCGGTCTATTTACGAAAGCGAAGCGAAAGAGTTTGAAAGTAATGATTTAAGAAAGTCCATAGCAAAATGGCGTAAATATATTCTGTGTAGCTGCTGGCATCATGGAAATGATGAATCAGCGGCGATGTGGGAAAAATATCACATGTATAATAGCGGGATTGCCATAAAAACGACTGTAGGTAATTTTAAGAACTGCTTGGGCGCGGGTTATAATGTATTTATCGGTAAAATAAAATACATTAACCATTATGAATATGAGGTGTCACAAAATTTACCAGAAAAAAGCATATATACTTGGTATTTCCATAAGAGAAAACCATTTGAATACGAACGAGAATTCCGTGCTACTATTGCACACTACCCATCATTTTTGCGGGATTATATTGATAATGATGGTAATTTAATCAGTCCAGAATCTATTTTGAATAGTGAATTCCCAGATATTTGTGAGATTGGTATGCCTTTTGATATTAATGTCAACACATTGATCGGTGAAGTAATCACATCACCTTATATTGATGACTGGGTTACAGATACCATCAGATCAGTAGTTAAGCAGTACGGATTTGGTTTTGACGTTAATCCATCAACGCTTTTAGATGAACCTTCAGAAACCGTTTAGTATGGTGTTTCCAGTTATCCATTTTTCTGATGTATTATTCATGGTTACATTTACAAATTGCTGGAGTTGTAACATATTGATATGCCAAAGATTTTCAACGAATAGGTTTATGGCGAGGTTACCTGAAACAACACTAATGACTGAAGCATTAATAGCTCACATTGCTCCGGGTACTGTTTATAGTGAAATCCATAATTACTTGCACGCAATTGTTGTGCCCCCTGTGAGGTTGTGTCCACTACAGCACAACCCATAGGTGTCAATTTAAGGATATATCTTCTTGTAGGAGGGGTTTCTAAACCCGATTAACATTTAAATCAGACAAAATCGGGGTTAGAAACCCCTCGGACCAGTAGTAAGTTGCGTCCATTACGCAAACCCGACCTAAGAGGTAGTAGTACATCTGGTTGTTTAGGTTCCAAGAACCAAAGCGTCAATATATGCTGAGGTATGAAAATAATTATACACGCCACTGAATAATTATACACGCCACTGTAGGAGCGATCTCCGAATCGCTATTTGAACGTCAGAGATAATCGGGAATCGGAGTTCCTTCCTACATATCCAAAATGTATAATTAATTCAAGAATCTACCATATTATCGGATTTTACTATAAATGTGCATGCCCTCTGGTAGGTGCGGTTTGAAATCGCTTCTGCCGCGATGTATAAATAGAGTAAAGTTAGATTCTAAAAGCAAAGGATGAACTGAATGAACTATGTTAATGGATTATTGTCGTCGTTGACGCGAGTGAAAGATGCTAGGACTGGACGCGCTTCCTCATGGGATACAACAGGACGCAATAACGATGCGTGGGATATTGCACCCGGTGAAACCCGCGTATTGGCAGATATTAAAGGACCAGGATGTATTAATCACATCTGGATGACTCAACCAAATGGTTATCGCAACGTTCTGATTCAGATGTTTTGGGACGATGAGGAACATCCGAGTGTTTTGTGTCCATTGGGTGATTTTTTTGGACTTGGAAACGAAATCGTGAACTCTTACGACTCTATTCCGTTTTCGGCTTCTACGCACAACAATAATCAGTTTAATTCAGGATGTGCGCTCAATTGCTACTTACAAATGCCGTTCAACCAATCTGCACGGATTGAACTTGTCAACGAAGGTGGGACATCACACAGACAATATTTTTATGTTGACTACGAACTTTATCCTATACCATTCGGTGAGGGGACTGCCTATTTCCACGCGCAATTCCACCGTGAAAATCCTTGTGATGGATGGGGACATGAAATCACAGTTAACACTGCGGAAGCGAATATCATCAATGCTGAACGTCTCGCGTGGGACAACAACTATCTCATCCTATCCGCAGAAGGAAAAGGACACTATATTGGTTGTAACCTTTCTGTCAGCAACTTTCAAGGCACGTGGTGGGGTGAAGGTGATGATATGATATGGATTGATGGCTATAAATGGCCTCCAGATTTACACGGCACAGGTTCAGAGGACTATCTCAATCAGGCGTGGGGTATGCAACGGAATGCATTTGCCCATAACGGTTCATCTATTCACGAAAGCAATACAAAAGGTTACCAGACATCTTATGTGTATCACCTTGAAAATCCTATCCGTTTTGAGAAAGAGATACGGGTTACCATTGAGCATGGACACGGTAATCACTTGAGCAACGAGACTTCTTCAGTTGCATATTGGTATCAGATAGAACCGCATAAACCTTTTGGCATCCTACCAGTTGAACAACGCAAACCTGTGCTGAAGGATGAAGATGGACATTGGATTATTGACGAAACCAACCAAACACCTTCATCTGAAATTGTCCTCAATGATGAAATGAAACAGAAAAAACAGCAGTGGCAAGAAAAACAGTAAGACTTATTCTTGCCAACAATTGACCAGAGGAGAAAGAAATATGATGACGTTTTTCCATCATCTTTTAATTGGAAAAATGGAAGAAGATACACACAATGATGAGGAGGGAATTGAACCAGACCAACCAGAGTCTGAACATCAAAATGACACTCCCGATCCAGATTCTACAGAACCTGTGGAAGAGGAACATCCTCAGGACACCCAAAATGATAACGAAACTGATTCATCTGACTCGGCAGAGGATACGCCACCTGAACAGACAGAAGAGGATGAAGACGCAACACCTGATTCTGAAGAAACTTCTGAAGAACAGACCATTCCTGAAGTTGAGATTGAAACTGATCAAGATGATGTTTCTGAATCAGAAAAAAATGAAGTAACTGATGAGACTTCAGAAGAAGACCCGCCGACAATAGAGGGACAATCTGAATCTGATGATAGTTCTGAAGAGGAAGGGAAAACTGAAGAACAAGAAACTCAAGTAGATCCAGAACTCCCTTCAGTTGAAGTATTGTCAGGGACAGAAGATCAATCTGATACTGATGAGACTCCAGAAGAAGAAACAACCCCCGAAGAACAAGAATCATCAGAAGTTGAAGAAACCCCTGTTCCAACTGATACTATTCGTCCCTATTCGTTTGGTGAAAGTGAAGAGTTATATGATTTCGTTGCTATGTTTGATGAGAGCGAATCTTCTGGTGCTGAACAAATTTCTGCAAGTATGTCAGATATTTCCGGTGGCGTTTCAAAACCTGCTCTCTTTGAACACCCATTATCAACCGAACCATCACGAATAGCCTATAAACTTGATCTTCCTACAGTCAAAGAAAACGAAACGCTCTTCCTGCATTTCTATACCGGTCTCAGAGACGGTGTGGTATTTGACGATGCTGAAAGACAACCTGGCGGTGTCAAGTTTTGTATTGAAATTTCTGGTGAACACTGTTTTGAAGGTGTTTCAACTGAATGCCACTGGACACAGAACGGTGTGGATTTAACACGATTCGCTGGGAATCAAGTGGACATCGTTTTTATAACACA
Source organism: Candidatus Poribacteria bacterium (assembly GCA_958295945.1). GTDB lineage: Bacteria > Poribacteria > WGA-4E > WGA-4E > WGA-3G > MSPOR6. Next base: position 4,597,707 of record OY282386.1, on the reverse strand, counting down.
CTGTAACGTTGAAGGGAATAGCAGCTACGCATGGGCATTATGGGGACATCCACAACTTCTGAAACTGAACCGGACACAAGATGCTTCAACTGAAGATCCACCTGTGTTACGGCAAGAAATACAGTGTGGTATTGCAATTGCGAAGTACCCAGAAAACCAGACTGCTATCTTTGATATTAATCGCGATGATTTCACGCCTTCTCAAGATATTGCTTCAGAAATACATAATCAATTGGACAACGAACCGATTGCGTTGACACTATATGCATCACTACCGAAATTAGAAATTGTGAGTGTTGGTGCAACTGCGGCGGTAGTTGCTACAGGTGAAGCATTTGAGGTCCAATGTACTATCAAAAATGTTGGAACAGGACCTCTCGCCAAAGGGAATAAGGCAAGACTAACCATAGGTGATGTAAAACTAAGGCGCGGACGTTCAGCACATAACCTGAAGACACTTGCAGTTGGTGATACAACAACTTTTGTATGGTATGCGCGTGGCGTGTCGCGTCCTACTACGATTAATTTCACAGTCTCGCTCAAGTCACGATTTGTTAAAGGAAAAGGGCAAATGAAAGGGGTCGTAAAAATTCGACCGGCATTGCCTAAACTTGATACTCAGGTCGACTCTGAACTCCATACATTTTTGCATGAGCACCATCTGATAATAGGTAACAAACATTTACGTATGATTCTGGTTCACAACGGTTCACAACCACAAAAAAGCACACGCAAATCAAAAGGTAGAACAGATACGCATGAGATTACGCTACAAGGTTATGAATATTTTGCCATTTTCGTTGCAAAGGGAAGCACCTATCAGCAGGTTGCAACTTCAAAAACGGTTGCACAGGTAACATACCGTTCTAATGATACTATTCATAACATAGACTTTGTACCTGATAATGTCCAATTAGCAGGAAACAGTCTTGGTGAATCCATCGTGTATCTAACAGGTGAACATAAGGATGTGGATGGTGTCAATTGGAAACTTCAGTTAGTGCTTAACCTTACCGAAGATACAAAGCGAGTTAAGACGACATATCGTTTAACTGTTGACAAGGACCGTGAGCTTCTTGCGTTTCGCGGTTTAGAAATTTATGCTGGTCACAAGAGTTCCCGTGAAAAGAAAACAGCCGCCCTTTTCCCAGGCTTAGAATACCTTGAAGGTGACGAACCTTCATCAAATACGCGTGATGCTGCCCCGCCTCTCAATAACAGACTTGTCCCACATCCATATAAAATTACAATCCCTATGATGGCGGTTGAGATTCAGAAATCTGTTGTTGGTATTATGTGGAATCCTCTGCAAAGTTGGGATGGGAATGCACAAAATGTATCTGCTGTGTTTGCATCACCCAATTGGCATCATGAAGAGAGAAATCACTTGATGGCACTTTTCCTTCCGACCATACCCGATTGGGTTGAAGAAAACACATTGACTGCCAAAAATGCTTATCAACTCACTCCTGAACGTGAAATCACATTGGATTGTGAACTTTTAGCGGATGGTAATGCGACTATTTTAGAAGCGATCTCTCATTGGACATCTGTCTATGGCACTCCGAAAGCTTTGGAACCTCCTCGTAGTGATGAAGAAGAAGTCATGCTCTCACGCCACGGTTTTATGCACACTGTCTGGGACGCGGAGAACAGGCAATCCAGACACTGTGTTGATTGGAATTCGCAAAATGAACCTGGTTTTGCTACCCTACTTTGGTATGATTATCTCGTCACAAAATCTGATGAAGTTAAGGAACGTGTCAAGGAGATTGCGGAAAAGACCGTTGGAGATGTTGGGGCAGGTGGATTAGCTGTCCGCGGTTCGTGCCACATTCTAAGTGGAGAATTTCCTTTCTACTATGGTCACTTAGACGCTGCTCTCGGTTCTTATGAAGCTGAGCTGCAGCCGATAATTGCGTCTCAATCTGATGACGGTAGTTGGGGATTTCAACCGTCCTCTGAGAAAACACAAAGCCTTGGAAAAACGGGTGATGTTGTTCTCGGTACTTGTGCTGCAAATGCCTTCAAACTTTTAAAGCACGCACGCATAACAGGAAACAAAGCATCACTTGAAGCAGGTAAAAAAGCACTTTCTTATATGGATCGTTTTTCTGTGCCACGCGGGGCTCAAGTATGGGAATGTCCACTCTATGAACCCGATATTCTTGCTGCAGCTTATGCAATCGGTGCTTATGTAGAAGCACATGAAATCATGGGAAACAAAACCTATTTGAAAAAGGCAGAATATTGGGCTGAGACAGGTTTACCATTTCTATATCATTGGCATCTGCCTGACCGACCCGGTATGCAGTTTGCTTCTATCCCTGTTTTTGGCACTACATTCTACACACATTCCTGGCTTGGTGTGCCAGTTCAATGGAACGGTTTAGTGTATGCCTACTATTTGCAGCGTCTCAATCAATATGTACGTGAAGACAAGTGGCGGCAGGTTGCGGAAGGCATCACTGTGAGTGCAATGTATCAGCAGTGGGAAGATGGTGATTTGAAGGGAACTTATCCTGATGGATTCTATGGTTTCTGTACAGAAGGTAAAGGTCCACACCTCAATCCAGAGGACATCATGGTAAATGTCTATACACTTAGTGGACTTGACCCAGGTGTGAAGACAGCAATCACAGGTTCAATCCATCTGAGTTCCGGTGCAACTCCAAAAAGCTTGACCGTTTCTCGTTCTGGTGAATTAAAGTGGGCACTGAATTACGCAGAAAACGAAGTAAGCCATACACTAATTACGGGATATGAACAAACTCCTTCACTCATCCGTTCACAAAGCGCAGAGAGTGGTAGTGATAAAGACGATTCTGCTATAGATATACCAGAAGTTGAATCACTTGAAGAAATTACATCTGGATGGTGTTACATACCTGAAAAAGACGCTATCCTTATTAAACAGGTTCACATCACTGAAGAGATGCAGTTTCAGCTTTTAAAACATGTTGAATAAATTAACCTAATCCTATATAGTATCAATTGTTGTAGGAAAAATGAATGAATAACGAAATAACGACCTAAACCCTAAACTATACTTTTAATAATAGTAGACATCTATGTCGTATAGGAGGAGTCATGTTAGCGAAGAGAATTGTCTCAATAACACTCTGTTTAGTTATGGTATCCCTCTGTGTTTTTGCTGTATTTGTAACCACAGCGAATGCACAAGATGAAGGTGATGCCCCTGCTGATCCCTCAATGTTCCCTTGGAAAATGATTTCAAGAGACATTATTTTAGTAGCCGTCTTTAGTATTGTAGGATTAATCATATTAATGGTGGGTTACAAAGTCTTTGATTTAGCAACCCCGTATGATCTAAACAGGCAAATTGCCGAAGATAACAACGTTGCCGCAGGGATAGCAGTTGCGGGTGTCCTTGTGTCACTCGGTATTATTGTTGCTGCTGCAATGGGTTAACAGACCCAATTTTTAACACTAATTATTGATTTAGGAGTGAATTCGGAATCACAGAAACCATTCACACGATTCCGAGATCGCTCCTATAATACACAAGACTGCGGCGAAAGTTCAAGTGATTCTTAGAATATTAGGTATTATCATTCTTCTTTCAATCAAGCAAAACTATGGAAAATGACAAAGTAGAAAAGACAACGTACTTATCTGAGCAAGTTGTTAGCCAAGAAGAAATTCAGGAATGGGTAGATACCTTCAACCGTGACGGATGCCTTTTCCTTCAGAACGTGTTAACACCGGACCACTGTGCAGAACTCAGAGAGGATTTAGATTGGGCACTTGAAAACAATCCAAATGGACTAAACAGTGGAAATATGGAATCTACGATGCATCTTTCGCATCGTATGTTCGAACATAGTAAAGCAAACCTAAGGTTGTTTGACATTGAACCAATTGTATCATTTGCTGAAGCCCTGATTCCTGGAGAATGTCATATTATTCACAACAATTCCTTCCAAACACGTCCTGGGGGTGGCATTACTTCTTGGCACCAAGACGACTCACCACACTATATTGTTACTGATGGTGAACCCCCAACGAATGTTCGTCTTCCTGTCATCTTATTTACTGCCAATTACTATCTAACTGATGTCACTGAGATTGAACATGGTGGAACAGAAGTTATACCCGGTTCTCACCTGTTTGGTGCATCACCCTCAAACCCAATGGATGGAACAAAATGGGAAGATAAAGTCAAATATAATCTCGGTAAAGCAGGAAGTGTCATAATGTTCAACAATCAAGTGTGGCACCGTGGTGGGCCGAATCAGAGTCAACGCACTCGATATATTACACAGATTACCTATGCACGCCGTCTGGTAGGACATAAATACAAACCGTTTATGAATTACGTAATGCCGGAATCAGTCTATAAGGATGCAAACCCAAGACTACGTAGATTATTAGGATTTCTCAATAGCGGTGCGTACGGTTAAATACACTTGTATTGTATTTTCTTTCATAAGATAATATCTTTGTCATTCTAGCAAAATAATGTAATAATATTAATGGAGAATTCCTTCAGGTTTGCTTGCTTCATTATATCGTATAGGTTTCCTTAGTATTATCTTTCAATTGATAAGGAGGAACAAACATGAAATCAATCGCAGTATTTAACAATAAAGGAGGTGTCGGTAAAACAACTCTGACGTACCACCTTGGGTACGCACTCGCTGAGTTGGGTTATAAAACACTACTTGTTGATTTAGACCCGCAATCAAATTTGACATTATTTGGTTTGGATCCAGAAGAATTGCATAACATCTGGCAAACTGAAGAGGAATTTATTGATGACTTTGCTCAAGCACGTGATGAAAAACCTCTTAGTGAGTTTGAGGAAATCGCACGGGATGTGCGTTCCATCCATTTTCTTTTAAAACCTACTGAGGATGGAACAGATGTGCCGAAATCCCTTTCAAAACCACTTAAGTTACACGATAACTTAGGAATGATTCCGGGAAGACTTTCCATACATACTTATGAAGACAGAATTGCAAGCCGATGGAACGATGTTTATGGTGGGGACCCATTAGCAATTCGGACTGTAACTCAAATCCGAAATTTTTGTGAACTGTATGCGAATAATTATTCCTATGACTATGTTGTAATTGATACATCACCAAGTCTTGGGATTCTGAATAAAGTCATCATATCCACTGTAGACGGTTTTCTGATTCCTTGTATGCCGGATATGTTTTCACTATATGGTATACAAAATATTGGTAAATCACTAAAGAATTGGAAACGTGACTTTGATACAATTCATACTTTACTCTCAGATATAAAGTTAAGTTATTTCCCTAAGAATTTTGTTAGTTTTCTTGGTTTCACTATATTCAACGCAAGACGATACGCGGGACAGGGAACTTGGAATTTGTCCCAAGCGCATCAACACTACGCAAAGCAGATTCCCACCACAATTCAAGATTATATTGATCATGATCATAGAAAACATCTTAGTCCTGCACAATTAGAAGATCCTATCGGTGAAACGGCAATTATGCATTCTTATTCAACACTTCCGACTATGGCACAAAAATATAGAAGACCAATGTGGGAAGTTCCAGATTGTGAAGAATTGGAGAAAGCCGATAAAAGCACTATTTCAGGAAACAGACAGCGATATAAAGACACTCAATTACCTTTCCATATTTTTGCTAAAGACCTCTTGACGCGCCTGGAACAACTGGAGGTCGATTGATGGTTGATGAAGCAAGTATGGAAGCTATTATAGGACAAGTCCAAATTAAATTCCATGAAATAGATCTCTTTCGCGAGAGCACAGTTAGATTCTTTGAAACACATCCGGACCTAATCCAATCACCCCAAATTGTACATTCGGTAAAAAGTCGCATGAAGGATTTGGAACACCTTCGTGAGAAAATACAACGTAAATCAACGGACGAAAACCCTATTACACCAGAAAACATCTTTGATAGAATTACTGATATCGCTGGTGTCCGAGTACTTCATTTGTATCAATCCCAATTCACACTGATTCACTCAGTAATAAACCAAAAATTGAGTATTCAAGATTGGATACTTTATGAACAACCGAAAGCCTATACTTGGGATCCGGAATCACAAGAATTCTTTGCATCTCTCGGTTTGAACGTTGAAGTAAAAGAAAGCTTATACACCAGTATTCACTATGTTATAAAACCCAGAGAGAATTCACCTGTTTCTTGCGAAATTCAGTTCAGAACGCTTTTTGAGGAGGTATGGGGTGAAATTGATCATTTGGTCAACTATCCAATACCTACTAATAGTGTGTTTTGGAAAGAACAGATTGGAGTTTTAGCACGGTTGGTCGGTGCTGGAAGTCGACTTGCAGATTCAATCTGGCGCACCTATTCTGATTCAACGGAAAAATGATGAGAATGAAAGCAGTTGCGTTTTCGGAACAAGGTGGTATTGAGGTATTAGAATATCAAGATGTCACCGCACCTATCCTTGGTCCTGATGAAATCCTCATCAAAGTCAAATCCTGTGCAGTCAACTATCTTGATATTCACGCACGGTACGACCGTCCTGAGATAAAGCAGAAACTTGAAGAAACGAGTGCCCCTCATATATTAGGTTCTGATATTGCAGGAGAAATAGTCGAAATATCTGGTGAACACCCAGACCTTGCTATCGGAAATCGTGTGCTTCTTGCACCTTGTATTCCCTGCGGTATCTGTCATGACTGCATCAACGGTTATGAAAACCTATGTGACACCCAACAACTTCTCGGTTTCCAGACTGATGGTGGTTATGCTGAGTATGTCAAAGCACCTGCTAAGAATGCGATTTGGATAGCAGAAACGTTATCTTACGTTGAAGCATCTGCTTTGCCGATTGCTTACCTTACTGCATGGCACATGCTCATCACACGTGCACAACTCCGTGCAGGTGAAGATGTTCTGATACTCGGTGCGGGTGGTAGTGTCGGGAGTGCGGGACTACAAATCGCTAAACTTGTTGGGGCGCGCATCTTTGCTACAGCAAGCACAGATGAAAAGTTAGCACGTGCAAAAGAACATGGTGCCGATGTTACCATTAACTACAAAGATATCGACTTCTCTGAAGTTATACTTGAGGAGACAAATGGACGTGGTGTGGATGTTGTTTTAGAGCATGTCGGTGCTGCGACTTGGGATAAGAGTATCAGCAGTCTTGCAAAAAACGGTCGGCTTGTTTCGTGTGGTGTAACAACGGGGAACATTGGGGAAATCAATATCCGTAAGATGTATCAGAAACAACTCACTCTCATGGGTTCTGCGTTAGGCACGCCTAAAGAACTTAGAAAACTTGTTCGTCTTGCAGAGTTGGGATTGTTAGTGCCTATAATTGATCGGACACTCCCATTAGAACGAGCAGCTGATGCTCATCAGTTGCTGGAATCTCGTAAGAACTTTGGGAAGGTGTGTCTTATTCCATGATGGTTGGAACAGACTACAGAACTGTAGGATTATGCTCCTACTGGTGACTGTGAATACACAGCATCCTCACCAAATTGTTCAATCAGCCATCCACGTAACGGTACGTCCTCATCAGTTGGAACATAACGTCCATTGTTTCTCACTGCGTCACCAAGCAATTGTCTGCGAATAGGATCGCAACGCTCATAAAGATGTTCAACTTCCATATCGTCTTTCGGACGAATCCATCTGTATCCATATCCATAAAAGAGTGCTTTTCGTGTGATTTGTGATGTGTTCGGACTGCGGGAGTGCCAGAGTCTCCTATCAAACAGGACTGCAGTACCTGGTTCTACACAGACTGGTATTGCGTCATCAGGTATATCTGAAGAAGTTCTTTCGCGTGGGTCACGACTGATTTCTGATTCTGGTATAGGCACATCAGAATAGTGGCTACCGGGACAGATATAGAAATTACCACGTCCCGGTTCAGAAACATCTGTTAGGAAATATGCCACCTTCATAGATAAACGGGGACGAGGGTGTGTTTCCATTTCAATATTGACACGTCCACTATCTTGATGCCATTCTAACCATCCATCCCCATTCTGTGCATCCGATGGTGCAGGCGGTTTGACGTGCATGTGTGCATGGTAGAGATAGATATTCCATCCAAGAATTCCCCAGACTTTGGGTAGGGTTGTGGGATTGTCAACAAGGTTCAAGAATGCGTCGTCTTCACCTAAGAAATTGGAAAAACCCCAATGGATATCGGGTTTCGCTCTACCTGTTGCCAATGCATTCTTATGGAGTTTGTCAACAGCAGTAGCAAGGTATTCTACCATGTCAGAAGATAATGCATTGGGGACGTAGAGGTATCCTTGTGATTCAAAGTGGCTTCGTTCTTGTTGTGATAGGAGGTGGGAAAGGCATTGTTTGTTCATGATTTGTGCTCCGCTGTATATACCTCTTATTATATCTTATTACATACTGATATGTCAAAAAGAACACATAATTTTGCTTGACAAACTATAAAAAATAAGATATAATGGCGATATGGAGAATCAAAGCGAATACGTATCATTAGTCCGAATCCGAAAAAAATGGTTCTATGTATTCATTGTTACGTTTTCAACCTCAATCATTATCAGCACTATTCTCGATTTAACATTTCATTGGTACATAAAAGATCTAGGCGATACAATACTAACGCGAACCGCAGTCCTTATGACGCTAATAATAGGTTGGTTCTTTATAATATCTAACATTTGGGAGGGTATCATGTACGGATGGGCAAAAATATACAAAGACAAAATTATAGAAGAAGCTAAAGATGAAGCTAAAGATGAAGTATTGTCTGCATTAGAAAATGCTATAAATAAAGGCATATCAGTTGAAACAATAATTGCTGAACTGCGCAACAATAAAGCGGTTCCTCTCACAGAAGAAACTAAAAATCTACACCAATTAGACTCTGCGGTAAAATAAATTGTAGTCAAGGCAGAAAAGGATAGTCAATTCCCCACAGGAGGGATAACTACACCTTTCTAATAAAGTTGCAACCATGTAAATTGAAGTGTATGGCAAAACAAGATAGTCATTTCCTATTGATGCCGATTCATGGATCTATCTGTAGATTTATCTCTATCTTCCCTTTTCTGTGAAGGTTTCGAATGTATCTGTTCCAAAGTCGGGTTTTTACCAATTCAATTATTTTTTCTTCATGGTGTTTAGGTATTTTAATTCTACCTTTTTCCCAGTCGCAAACTGCCGGCGCACTCGATCTTTTCAAGCCAAGTGCTTCTGCTAACTCTGCCTGGGTCATGTCCAAATATTCACGGTGGCACTTAATTTCTTTACTGTCCATTACATTATATTTCTCCTGTCAAGTAACCGAAACATCGCCTTGTGCCATACATTTGAAAGGGGACAACACCATTGGAAAGCATCACAGATAAACACGATATCCTAATTTTGGGTTTCATTCGGTGTGTCGGGCCCGTAGTGTAGATGTTCAGGTAAAAAGTCGTTGACTCTTATTTCATAAAGTTCAATCAAATCGATCACAGTTACCTCACTGTTCTGACATATCCACTGTGAATACTGTGATGTCCATCTGAACGGATATTCTGGATAAATCTCCTTTAGCATCCTTTCGTCTACACCGCAAAAAGTCAAATAAGGCTTGGCACTATAAAGATTTATACCAAAAAGCTTATTGTCCTCAAAACACCACCAAACTTCCTTTTTTGCAAATTCTGGTTCAATACCTGGCAACCGACACGATGTGACAAATGCTGTGATTTGTGCGCCAAACTCATAAAATGCATCCATGTCATTTTGGGGTGAGGCTTCTAAATATGCATGATAGAGTTCAATGGGGGTATTGTCTCTTGTAGTGCGTGTGTTTGATGTCAAAAACACATCATATAAAAATTCATCTTTGTTCATTGCTTTGTGTCCTCTTATCAATCAACAGCAACCGTTTTGGATTTCAGACCGTCATTACTTAACTGAAGGAGTTTCATTCTCTCCGTTTGCGAGTTGGGCACGAAGTTGTTCTAACTCAATTTCCAGTTCGCGCCTTCGTTTCACTTCTTTTGCTGCAATCGCTTCGGCTTCCTCTCGGAGATGTTTTTCTTGTAGCCGAAGGTGTTCTTCTTCTATAGATGTTGTTATCAGGGTACCGTCAGGTAGGGATGGACGCAAAAGTCTTACCTGTGTTGTGTGATCGTCTGTCCACCGAAACCAGAGATTTAATGCTTCACTGAACAAACCACCTCGGTCATCTGACATAATCTCAAGAATGTTGCCAGAAGAACTCCGCTGCCACCCACAAAACTCTGCAGGTTTCTCCAGTTCCGGTTGATGGATAAAGTATTCTTGAACGCCTATATCATTTAGATACAACTCAACTTTTTCATGCCGATCCTGATGTGCAGTTGAATCCGAGAGAAACTCAAATACAGCAACGGGTGCTGTGCCTTCTGCCCACGTATAGAAACTGCGGCGTTCAGGGGTTTTAGCAACACCGAATACAACGTAAATATCAGGTGCAACGGACTTAGAGATGTCACCTTCAGAATAGTAAATAAAACTGTCAACACCGATGTATATCTGTTCATTGATAGCGAAATATCGCGAAAGTTGGTCATAAAAGGTATTAATCTGGACACCATGAAATCCAGTTGCGGCCATAGGTTCATCGTCCTCACACGGATAACCTTCAATATAGACGGTAGGTTTTCCGATAACTCTTGGGAAAATAGGCATATACTTTTTTTGTTTGAGTGCAAAGTCGGTTACGGTATCCATGATTTTCTCTTGTGTATATTTAAATTTTGTTTGCGTTAACTATAATTACCCATCCCTACAAAGAACGTCCCGGATGGCTAAAACCAATACCGCGTTTTGATGCCTCTATAAAATTGAGTAGATAATCAAGGTCTGGATCCGCAGGTAACTCCGCTTTTGCCTTCGTAACAGCATGCTTTAAGGGTAAACCAGAACGGAACAAAATACGGTAGGCTTTCTTAAGGAGGGCAAATGTTTCAGGTGATAATTTAGATAACGGATTAATTTGGGATGTCCGTATACCTAAACGATTTAGATCGCGAACACGGGCAGGTTGACCAGCAGATAGCATGTAAGGTGGGACATCTTGAACGATTTTTGAACAGCCTCCCGCCATTGCCATTCTACCGACACGCACAAATTGATGTAGCGCAGCATACGCACCTAAACGCACATCATCTTCAATGACGACATGTCCAGCAAGCGTAGCGAAATTCGCCATAATAACTCTACTACCGATAATACAATCATGCGCGATGTTCACCCAATTCATAAACAGATTGTCATCCCCAACAACAGTCTCATCATCTTCAAAAGTAGAACGAGAAATAGAAACATATTCACGCAACACATTTCGGTTGCCAATGCGGACATAACTCCGTTCACCTTTATATTTCAGGTCTTTTGACGGATTTCCAACTGTTGCACCGAAATATATCTGGCAATCTTCACCTATCGTTGTCCATTTTCCTATCTGAACATGCGGTCCAATCACAGTCCTTGCACCAATCTGAACATGGTCTTCAACAATGGTATAAGGTTCAATACGAACACCTTCTCCTATTTCGGACTTCGGTGAAATGATTGCCGTTGGGTGAATGTTTGTTTCTGTCACAAGTATCCCTCTACTTTCTTATAGTTATTCACATTCAAATGAGTTGACAAGGATTTTGACAATGTTAGGTTCTCTCGGTTTCATTTGCAGCAAGTGCAATAGACAATTCTGCTTCGGTAGCAAGAGCCCCATCTACATACACCTCCCCAGCAATTTTTGCCAAAGTGCTACGTCGTTGAATAATCTCTATTTCCAAGCGGAGTTGATCCCCTGGTATAACAGTTCTGCGGAAAGTCGCCTTGCTAATTGAGCGAAAATAACCGAGTTGATCCTCTTCTCCGATTTCTTGTAGCAGTAGCCATGCCCCCAGTTGCGCGAGTGCTTCCACCTGCAAAACTCCCGGCATAACAGGTTGAACAGGAAAATGCCCTTCAAATATAGGTTCGTTATATGTTAGATTCTTTATACCAACTGCACGTTTTCCGTTCTCATACTCAATAACACGATCCAGCAAACACATTGGGTGTCGATGTGGTAAAATCCGATAGATGTCTTTTGCTTCAATAGGTTGAATTTCCTGACTATCACCTGATTTGACTTGATCAAGTATACCTTTTTCCGCCAGTGCTTGAACAAATTCCGCATGGAATGTATGTCCAGTTCGCATCGCTATGACTTGTGCTTTCGGTAGATATCCTGCAAGATAAAGGTCTCCGATTAAATCAAGTGTTTTGTGACGCACAAATTCATCTTGAAACCTCAGTTCCGAACTTGTCTCCCCATGATCTTTGACAACTAAAACATTATCATAATTCGCGCCTTTCCCAATTCCAAGAGCTTGTAATGCTTCAATCTCCGCTTCAAAACAGAAACTACGTGCAGGCGCAATGTCATTGATATATGTCTCTTCTGTCATCTCCCATGTTGCAAATTGTGGGGATGTAAGCGGATGATCATAAGCAAATGTCACCTCAAAAGTATCAGATGGAAGAAAGAGAAGTTGCTTATCGTCGTCACAAACTACGAAAGGCTCAGAAACTTCAACATAACGGCGGGGTGCATCTAACTGAACCAATCCTACTTGCTGTATTTTCGTTACATATTGCAGTGCACTACCATCAAGTCCAGGGGGTTCCTGTGCATTTAATTCAACTTTTGCATTGTCAATCTTAAGTCCAGCAAGAGCAGATAAAAGATGCTCTATACTACTAATAGTTGTTTCACCATGTTGTAGACTTGTACATCGCGGTAGAATATCTTCCCAGTTCTCAGGACAGGCTTTCACTTCAGGTGAATCCGGTAGGTCAATCCGTTGAAAAACAATACCGGTATCAGCAGGAGCAGGTTTTATAGTGAGTTCAACCTGTTCTCCCAGCATCAAACCTATGCCAGTAAATTTGACATCGGACTGCAGTGTTTGTTGTGATTCAACATTTCCCATATATAGTATTTGACTCCGATTACATGTATATGTTTATTTATAGATTGTTTTTATTGATATGTTGTATGTTCAATGACTATTGGTTACTTAATGCAGCTTTTTTCCGTCGAATCTGACGAATCATCCGATTATGTTCATCAAGTGTCTCCGAAAAATGGTGTTTTCCTTTCTCAATAGCCACAAAATAATAGTATGATGTTTTCTCTGGTCTTAATGCTCCTAAAATACTTGCCATTCCCGGATTACCAATCGGTCCAGGAGGTAGACCTTTATGAAGATATGTATTATATGGAGATTGGACCTTTAGATCTGCTCTTGTCAATAATCTTTTTGGATCACCCAATGCATAGAGCACAGTCGGATCAGCTTGTAGTCTCCATTTATGTTTCAGCCTGTTATGAAATACACCTGCAATTCGGGGAATCTCTGATCCAGAACCTGCTTCCCTTTGAATGATAGATGCCAACGTAATCACTTGATGACGAGTTAACCCTAAAGTCTCTGCTTCTTCAGCCAACGTCTCAGTCCATCTTTTGTCAGATTCAGCAAGCATCATTTGTACAACTGTTTCAGCACTACTCCCTTTAGCAAATTTGTAAGTGTCTGGAAAAAGATAACCTTCCGCTGAAATCCCTTCTGGCAGATATTTTTCCAATAACTCAGTTGATTTCATCGCGCTACGAAACGTTTCTGTTTTGCCTAAACCAGATTCCTCCCAAAGTTCAGCTATCGCTTTAGCAGTAAAACCCTCTGGTACAGTAAAGGTTTCATATTCAATTTGCCCTTTTTTTAGTTCATCAAGAATCCGCGTAAGCGGCATATCCCGACTGAGTTCGTAAGTGCCTGCACGTAGTTGCGTTCCAATACCACGATACCGAACTGCAAGTTTGAATACGAGAGGACTACGAATCAGATTATTTGTAGCCAGGTGTTTCGCAATTACTGATGTGCTACTTCCCGGTACAATTGTAACTGAAACAATCTCCTCTGTTGAAGCAGTCGGTGAAATATAGTATGCCCCAACTAAAACAAGACATAAGCATAAGATTCCAAGACATCCGAGTGTATATAATCCGAACCGGACAACTCGTTTCCGAGTTAATTCGGTAATAATATCCCGTAGAAACATGGACTGTCTCCAAATCAGTAATGCTAGTTATTAGAATTTTGCTCAACTGTTCAACTATATACCAATAAATTGCCATCACTCTTCCACTGAATTACCCCGTAGATATTCATCAAGGATTATCACAGCCGAAACTTGATCGATAATCTTTTTTCGTTCCTTTGGATTCATTTCCAACGTATCTAAAATATCCTCAGCTTCAGCAGTAGTAAATCTCTCGTCTAAGAACTCAACTGGCACATCCAGTCCTTCCGACAATCGCGCCCCAAACTTTTGCACCTTCTCCGCTTGTGTGCCAATTGATCCATCAAGTGAGATGGGCAGTCCAATAACAATGCGTTCTACTTTATGGATAGAAACCAAGTCCCCTATTGCGATAATATCACGTTTTCTATTTGTCCGAGTCAGTGTACATAAAGGGTGTGCTCCACTCCCAAGCACATCGCTGACGGCAACACCTATTCTTACGTCACCGACATCTAACCCCAGTAATACAGACATACTCACTCCTTATATTTTAAATCGGGCACGCTTTATGATATATATACTACATAAAAATTTTACACCAAAAATCGTTTAGCGTCAAGGACAATTCTCCTTTGCCATAGTGACAAAGATGTTGATAAATTATACAGACTCTGATATAATTTTTCCACAAAAAAGTCAGTTCATCCTATTCTTCCAATATAATCTGAAATACAAATCAAAAATATCTGTATGTCAAAACACTCACTATTTTATGGGGATAACCTCACAATTCTTCAAGAACATGTCTCAGATGAGAGCATCAACCTAATTTACATTGACCCTCCCTTTAATACAGGAAAATACCAATTGCGCACTGAGATGCAGGTAGAACAGGATGATGAGGGGGATCGGGTAGGTTTTCAAGGCAAGACATATAAAACTTACAAAGGAGAAACCCGACACTACTCAGATAAATTTGAGAGTTCAAATGTATACTTGAAATTTCTGCGTCCACGTTTTGAAGAGGCATATAGAGTTCTACATCCGTATGGCAGCTTTTTTCTGCATATTGATTATCGTGAGGCACATTATTGCAAAATAATACTTGATGAGATATTTGGGCGCGAGTCATTCATCAATGAAATAATCTGGGCTTATGATTACGGCGGACGTTCAAAATCACGATGGCCCGCAAAACACGATAATATCTTGTGGTATGCCAAAACACCGAAACGTTATACATTCAATTATGAGGAGATGGATAGGATTCCGTATATGGCACCCGGTTTAGTAGGCAAAGAGAAGGCAGCACGGGGAAAGACACCGACTGATGTCTGGTGGCATACAATTGTCAGTACAAACGGTCAGGAAAAAACGGGTTACCCAACACAGAAACCACTCGGTATATTAAATCGTATCGTCAAGGTACATTCAACCAAGGGTGATTTGTTACTGGATTTTTTTGCAGGAAGTGGTACATTCGGTGAGGCTGCAGCTTTAAACAACCGTTCCTCAATCCTGATTGACAACAATATCCCTGCTATACATAGTATCATGTCAAGATTGAGGATCTTTGGGGTGGAACTTGTTAACGCAAATTACGAGACTTTAGCATCAAATCCGTAAGTAAATCCTTTGTTTTTATTGGAGTCAAAAGCATCAGGATAAATAGGAGTTTCGTTAGTTAGATACAGCATTCTATCATACATTTTCCTATCCTCTCAGGTTTAGATGTCTCTATTTAACATTATTGTATCATTTTATGTTAGATACACAAATCTTTAGTTCAGGCATTAATATCTACAGTATAAATGTTGGTAATTCAATTGAGTATGCAATCGGAGACAAATACTGATGAAGAAATTAAGACAATTATCAGAACAAATTATGGAGAATATTAACCAATTTATAGCGGATGCAGAGAATGACGATTCCCCTCTTGAAAATCCTGTTGAAAATATGAAAACGCAGATTCAAGCTGCGAAAGGAATTGTTGCCACGGCAATCGCTAACGAACAGAAACTCAAACGGACTTATAGAGAAGCGATTGATGCGGCCAATAGGTGTGAAAATAGAATTATTACTTTGCTACAGAATAATAACGATCAAGAAGCTAACGAAATCCGTATACAAAAGAAAAAGTATCAAGAACTGGCACACGACTTAGAACAACGTATCCACGCACAAGAAACGTTTATTGAGGAACTAAAAGTCGATCTCACCGAAATATATGAGCAATTCAGAATTACATCAAGTCGTGTAGATTCGTTATTCCATCAGCAAAAACAGGCAGAAACACGCGCAGAATTCCATAGAATCTTAGCCGAATTTGATCTAATTGATGCAAACACTACATTACAACAAGCTCAACAGAAGTTGGAACAGTCAGAAGTTGAAGTAAAAAGGCGGGAAGACATCAAAAGGAAAGAAGAAATACCAGTTGAGACAAATGATGAAGATTTCAACATAGACGAAGCATTAGCAGATCTCAAAAAGGATATTCTTGGCAGTAGTCAAAATGATTGAAACCTACAATCTTACCAAATACTTTGGTCAGTTGTGTGCTGTAGATTCTCTTATGCTGCAAGTTGACGCAGGTGAAATATTTGGTTTTCTCGGTCCCAACGGGGCAGGTAAGACAACTACCATCAACATGTTGACAGGATTACTTCGTCCATCCTCTGGAACTGCAAGACTTGCTGGATACGACATACAAGAGCAAAGTTTAGAAGCCAAAGCGATTCTCGGTTTGATGCCCGATACACCCCATCTATATGAGGCATTAAGTGGACGTCAGTTTGTTCGGATGATCGCAGATTTATATGAAGTGCAATCTCAACAAGCAGAAAATGAAATGGACGCATTACTTGAACAACTTGAATTAGTTGAGGCTGCAGATGACCAAATCAAGGGTTATTCATACGGCATGCAGAAGAAAATACTGCTTATCTCTGTCCTCATACACCACCCACAAATTCTATTCCTTGATGAACCTACAAGTGGATTAGACCCCAGAAGTGCACGCACAGTCAGAGAAATATTACGACAACGTTGTGAACAGGGATGTACCGTCTTCATGTCGACGCATATTTTGGAAATTGCAGAACGGATTTGTGATAGAGTAGGTATTATAAGTAAAGGGAAGTTGATCGCTGTTGGAACACTCGCTGAGCTACAGAATAGGAAACGAGAATTGTCTACACAACCTATAAAAAATAATACCGATGAGGTTGAGACATTAGAGGATATATTCCTTGATCTTACTGCAGATGCCTAATGAACTTTGAAGTTCAAATTGGGTATTTGTAGGGGCGAGGTCCCCTCGCCCTGTGGACGAATGAAAAAGACCCAGACGGGTTGGGAGACCCAACCCCTACATTTACATTACCGAATTTGAATGTCAAAGTTCATAAGGTTATGAAAAGTCTTAATTCAATACCTCATGTTTAAACATATTACAATTCTTCTTAAAGCTGATTTCAAGGCATGGTGGAACAGCCTAAGGTATGATAAACAAGCATGGCGAAAGAGCATATTCAAGGCTATCGGTTACCTCATCTTCATTACTTCATTGTCTGTATTGGGATGGACTCTTTTCTCACATTTGCAGAGAAATGATGCATCATCACATTTAACTTTTAGTGTACTTAACGGATTCATGGTGTTCGGCATAATTATAGTTGCAAAAGAGTTGATGGAAAGTTCTTTGAAAATACTATACGAAGCAACTGATACGCAAATGTTATACACCGCGCCAATTCGACCATTAACTATCTTCGGATACAAGTTCATCCACATCACTGTCTCGCGTCTCATGAGTATGCTCTGTTTCTTGGGTCCACCATGGGTAGTTTTCGGTCTGACATATCAACTCCCGTGGCACTATTACGCAGTGTTATTACCCGTATCTATCGGTCTGCTCGTTCTGATTGCAAGTAATGTTACTATCAGCATGATGGTAATTGCGCGATTCTTCTCGTCATCAGGTCTTCTTACAACATTGAAGACCCTCGGAACTATTATAGGTGTGATGGTTGGTTTCTTTCTTTCTTTTATGCTTTTTGCTGGATCTGATGCATTCCCAGTGAAAAACTACATACTCAATTTGGCATCAACAGGGACAGCGGGGTCATCAGCAAATTGGTATCCCCACGAATGGATTGGACAACTGTTAGTAAGTTGGGGAAATGAAACTACATTAGGGATGCGACTGAGATGGATAATTGGTGGGTTCGCTATTAGCATCGCATCTGTTGGATTGGCATTTCTCACTGCACAATGGATATATCAGAGTGGATGGGAAAATATACGACAATTAAAAACTAAACGTAAACCCGCACGTAAGAACAGTAATAATACTACTTCACACATCAATGGTTTTGCATTATTATTGGGACGCGGCAAGATACAATCGTTGATGTTGAAAGACTTTTTGATCTACATACGACATACTGGTAGGGTGGTTGCAATTATTATGTTAACCTGCTTTTTGGTCATCCACATCAGTGTCCTATTTTTGGGTGGCGCGGGCCCTGATGAATATACAACTGAAATCCTGTCCGTTCAAATTCTCCTCTATAGTTTCCTTATCACTTTTGGTATCAGTTGCAACGGACTTCGGGATGAAGCAAAAACTTGGTGGATGATGAAATCTGCACCGGTCAAACCGAGATTACTATTTAATAGCAAATTCCTGGTTGCGCTTCTCTGTGCATTGCTTTATGCAGAATTCTGGACAATACTTGCTTTCCTTCTGCTGCGAATTCACATTGAAAAGTGGATACTTATGTTCATGATACCAATTATAGCCCTTCCAACAGGATGTGCATTGAATACGACAATCGGTACTTTACCATGGATGGCAGAACTGACGAATCAACCAAAACCAATTTTAAGAGTCTTAACTTTCACAGTAACACTTTTTTTAAATGTAGCAATCATAATCGCACCCATAGTTGCATGGCATTCACAGAATGGACTGATCATCTTTTTTTCAATAATATTCCTTGCTACTATGTTTGTGATATTATATAGTTTTGGTGTAGGAAATCTTCGCAGGTTGTTAGTTCCGTTGGAATCATAATCTGTTCATTACAATTTACAAACATAAATGGATAAGTATCATGCAAATTGAATATGAAGGAAAAATACCCAGTATACACACATCGGTCTATGTAGCACCCGGTGCAATGATAATCGGTGATGTAAAAATTGGGGAAGAATCAAGTATCTGGTTCAACTGTGTATTAAGAGGAGACTTAGAACCTATACATATCGGATGTCGAACCAGCATACAAGACGGAACAGTAATACACATGGATAAGGAAATCCCATGTCTCATCGGTGATGATGTGACTGTTGGACACGGGGCAATTCTCCATAGCTGCAGCATCGGTAACGAAGCACTCATTGGAATGGGAGCGATTCTATTAACCGGGTGTAAAATCGGAGAACGTGCAATCGTTGCTGCAGGGACACTTGTCCGAGAAGGACAAGAAATACCGTCTGGAACAATTGCAATGGGTGTGCCAGCAGTAGTTAGACGAGAAGCAACAGCAGCAGAATTTGAACGTGTCCGAAACGGGAAAGATGATTATGTCTACCGTGGGAGAATAATGCAGGAAAGTATTACAAAATAGTGGAGCGTCTACACTAAATCGGTAGGAGCGATCTCCGAATCGCGATATGGACCTGTCAAATAAGAGTGGACGCTCCAATAGTTTATAATTGGGGATGTAAATAACACATTACCAAGAGTTTTCAAGAAGGAGAAAATATGGCAAAACATAAATGTTTAATGATTGGTGGAAGCGGCATGGCTGGCGGTTGGATTCACAACTTCCGTAATAACTTCAGTGACCGTGTTGAGATTGTCGGCTTGGCTGATGTAAAAACTGATGTCCTAAAAAATCAAGGCGAGGCATTAGGATTGAGTTCCTCTCAACTCTTTACCGATTTTAACGAAGCATGTGCATCTGTCAAAGCAGATTTTTGTGGGGTTGCAACGCCACCACCATTTCATAGTTCCGCAGCCGTTGCAGCAATGGAAAATGGCATGCCAGTTATCTGCGAAAAACCTATCGCAGACACATTGGATGCAGCTAAAGCTATGGTACGCACTTCACAGAAAACTGGATTGCCTTGTGCCATCATACAGAATTACCGATACGCTAACAATAAACAGGAATTGGTGCGTATCCGTGAGGAAGGTAGATTAGGACGATTACAGCACATCGTCGGTAGATATGCGTGTGATTATCGTCGGTATCTGTCTTGGGGTGTAGACTGGCGGCATGATATGGACTTTAGTCTGCTCTTTGAGGCATCGGTACATCATCTTGATATGCTACGTTTCCTCTCGGGAGGAGATTGTGAAACACTGGTCGGATTCGGTTGGAATCCAGAATGGTCCAGTTTCAAGCATTTCTCAAGCGGTTATTATCTGATGCGGATGGATAACGGTGTCTACACATCCTATGAAGGAAATAGCACCGCAGCAGGTATCACCAATTGTTGGAATGGTGAACATTACCGAGCAGAATTTGAGGAAGGAACTGTTGAAATCGGTGGTGGAAACCAGATGACTATTCATCGTGTTGGTGGTGAGAAAGAGGTCTATGAAGCACCGCCTATCAGTCATTACGCACATCATTATCTATTCAACGAGTTTTTGGATTGGCTTGACGGTGGCGAGCCTTCTGCTACACGGATTGAAGACAATATTAAGAGTTTCGTTCTCGTTATCGCTGCAATGGAAACAACAGAAGATGGACAACCGAAACATATTGGCGATTATCTGAGCGATTTGGATTTGTAGATTATGCTCAACCCAAATCCTGAAATACCAGTTGTGCTTGACGATATACCTGAAGACGAACAACATGCACTACTTGAAAAACTTGCACAATGGATCGTAAGACGTAATCTAACGACACCTGCGATTCTATTTCTTGAAACTGGCAAACCATTGAACTTTTTGGGATCGCAATTACTGATTGCCTTTAGTCCATTTGTGCAGGCTTTTTTCAAAGGAGAACAATACCACAAAATCGCGCTCATACTGGAAAAAGATGAAAACGTTGAATTACTCTTGCAATTTATAGAACAATCCGAAGGATGAATTATGGTAAGAAGATAGGAGAAACTTGATGGCAGTAGAACTGAGAATGCTCCAAATGGATCAGACAATGACAAAGGGTAAGATCGGGAAATGGCTTGTTCAGGAAGGGGATACCGTGACCGAGGGACAACCTTTGTTAGAAATCGAAACAGATAAAGTGGTGCATGAACAAGAATCCCCCACTGACGGAATTATTGCACAAATACTACCAGAAGAAGGAAGCAATGTCCCTGTCAACGCCTTATTAGCCATAATTGCCGCACCGGGTGAAGAGGTAGAACGCGTTGAAGCAGGGACAATGGAATTGCCACAGCAGACAGAGGAGTCAAAGCAGACTACCAAAAAACCTTCAACGCCATCAAAGACGAAAACTATTTCTACGTCTCCATCGTCACCTATAAAAGCATCCCCTACAGCGAAAGAACTTGCAGATAAACTCTCTATTGACTTAACTCAAGTCAAGGCTTCTGGTCCTGGAGGACGCATTCTTGAAAGTGATGTCCATCGTTATATTGAAACAAGAGAACCTACAACAAGTGAATCCACACGGTTAAAAGCCTCTCCACTGGCACGGAGGTTAGCAAAAGAATTTGGTCTTGATTTGACATCCATTGCAGGTTCCGGTCCCGATGGTAGAATTGTCCGTGATGATGTGATGCAAACAGTTGATGAGATACCTGATCAAGTTTTCCAACAAACACCTGCTGCTTCAGAAGTTATTGAACTCAGCGGCATACGGAAAATAATCGCTGAACGAATGACAATGAGTCTTCAAACCAATGCAAGCGTGACACTTCACACCGAAGTTGACGCGACAAACTTTGTGGAACTACGCAATCTTTTCAACGAAGAATTACAGAAACGTGAAGAAAGTCTTACTTACACCGACCTACTTGTCAAGATAGTGGCTAATTCCTTAGGTGAACACCCACGACTTAATGCAACACTCACTGATGCAGGTATTCAGTTACAAGCAGATATCAATATCGGGGTTGCGGTTGCTTTAGATGATGGACTGGTAGTGCCTGTTGTTCGCAATGCAGATAAGATCGGTTTATCCGATATATCAGAACAGATAAAGGCTTTAGCAGAAAAAGCACGGAACAACCAACTTACTCCCGGTGAACTACAAGGTGGAACATTTACAATTACAAATCTCGGCAACTATGGCATTGATGCGTTTACACCGATCATCAACCCGCCAGAAAGCGGAATCCTCGGCATAGGAAGGATTATCAAGAAACCGATTGCTCACAACGATGAAATCGTTATCCGTCACATGCTGGCACTAAGTCTCACGTTTGACCACCGAGTTGTAGATGGAGCACCCGCTGCCCAATTCCTACAAACCGTGTCACAATATATCCAAAACCCATACTTAATGCTTCTATAAGGAAACTTGAATGAAACAATGTCTCTATATCTTTCTGACTGTTTGCCTGTTGTCAGTAGTTTCTGCGCAAGAAGTTGATTTTGACAGTCAACTCGTATCGGATGTTAATGCGGATGGTGTAATAAACATCCTTGATTTAGTGTTGGTAGCAAAACACTTTGATGAAATGCCTGATGATGATCTATCTCCCAATCCAGACATAAACGGTGACGGCACAGTCAACATTCTTGATCTAACACTGATCGCCAGTCATTTTGGAAAGTATTCTGGGATACCACTGATTTTATCTGATAAAACTTTTGATAAAGTGATAAGTAATGCGAAACTTCCTATCTTAGTTGATTTCAAATCTGACACATGAATATACTGTATTTTGATGAAACCGGTGGTTTCTGAAATTGCGTTAGAATATCGTGATGTTTTCGGAGTAGCGAAGTTAGATGTGAATGAAAATCATGCAATCACAGCAGAATACGGTATCCGTGGCACACCGACATACAAACTGTTCTATGATGGAAAAGTAGTTACCACCATCTTAGGAGCAATGCCAAAGGAAAAATTGGTAGAACGAATTCTTGTAAGATTAATTTCGGTGATAGAACCACCACTCACACAGGAACAGACAGACAGCGAATAAGACTGGCAATTGCCATATTTCACGCTTGTATGGTTGAAGGTGCTGTTCTTTATTGCTTTCTTCATTTTGATTGTTAGATTGTGTTGTGGTTGGTGAGAGTGTAGATTCAACGGAATCAACTAAGTTGACAGCGAACCGTTCAAATAAGGTATCTCCTACGAAAACAGAATAAATACCGATTTGATCTGTTTCTGAGAATGTTGAATTTTCTAATCTAACCAAGGTATTATCAGGTTTTCTCACTTGAATATCAAGGTCGTCCATAGGAGTAACATCAATTTTCAAAAACTCTCCTGTGCGAAATTGTTGGTCAGAAAGATGGGTTTGATCTGTTAGCAACTGTATTGGGTATGTATTTGATTGAAACCAATTCAAGCATTGATACACTAACAACGGACCATCTGGTATTGTAGTAGCAAACGGTGAGATTTCAGGATTAAATGCATCAAATTCAAATACCAAAAACTGTCTCCCTGATTCTGTTCCAAGCCAAATCAGTGTTCCCTTCTCCGTTTCAAGCAGAGATTCTCCCCATAATGGTAGTTTTCTATTGACAGACTCTTTTACACCCATTCCAATCAGAGACACGTCTTGCATTATCGGATGTGTTTTGTTTTGACCGATAACGTTGACAATGCCGCTGTCCATTTCAACAGGAGCATCTGTCAAACTCAATAGTTGAGAACGCCAATTTATAAATACAAAGTTCTTTGTATTTGACGCATTCAACAAACTATGTTCCAAAGTTAATGCACCATCAAAAACGACAACATCCGCATCACCTGAACCGTGAAACTCATCTGTTGTAACTGTTTGCAGCACAACATTGTCTCCGTAATTCCGCAGAAGGTCAATCAAGAATGGTTGGTTTCGTTCACTAACGAGGAGTATTCGGAATTGTTTCTCAGCACTTAGAATTGTCCAAGCTCTATTATCCAACTCGAAGTCGTCAGCCACATCAACAAGGTTGAGACTAATGACTTCACCATCTAACCTTTCAGCATTTACCGAAAAGAGGACAGTTTTTACATTTCCAGCAGAAACAGACACAGTTTTTTCATCAATAGACCTGTCTTTCGCCAATTCTAAACGCACGTCTATTTCTCTGGTTGTATCTGTCCAATTCTGAATACTCGCCAGCACATGATATTGATCGGAAATCCTCTCAACATTGAATGTTACAATTCCAATATTATCTGCATCATTGCCAACAGGAATTTTGGTAATAGGCACAGATGTATTCGGAAGGTTTTCGACCGAATCACTGATGAATATTATCTGATCTTTTGGCGAATCCACATAACGACCAGCATGATCAAAGACAGACGTGATGTCTCCACCAATGTCTGTCGACTTGATATTGTCCACAGCAAGAATCAATTTGTCTTTATCTGTCGTCCAAGTCTGTTCAATATATGGTCTGGGAGAATGTGTGGTCATAATCATCATTCCACCACTTGCTGACACCTGTCTTATCTGTTTCTTTACTTCCTGTTTAGCAAGTGTCAATCGAGTCACCCCCATCTCTTTTGATTGCATGCTCGCAGAATTGTCAACAATAAAGATGATTTTTCCATCAATGATACCGGGGACACGCAACGCAGGACGCGCCACACTGACGACTATTAGGAGTAGAAAAAGAGTCTGGAGTATTGGAAGTAGAAGATTTCGGAGACGTTGAAATGGAACATTTGCTTTCTGATCTTCTGCACTTTCACGCCATAGCATTATACTGGACACAACATAACGTTGACGACGCAGCTTCAAAAAATGCAAGGCAATGACTATAGGTATTGCACCTAATAAATAAAACGCAAGAGGATTCAAAAAAGCCATTTTTCAACATTAGAAACGGATAGGTTTGGAACATTTCGTATGCTTGTAATTGAAATATTCCAAAGTTATTCTGTTTTACTTGGATAGTTGATAAAAATAGATAATGCCATTACTATAAATGTTTATCCCATTAACATTTGTTAAGAATGTCTAGAACGACGGAAACCCAACTGGCAGTTTGTGCTACAAAAATGCGACGTTTTCTATTAGAATGGTATAACTCTATATCCGAATTCTCCAAACAAAGTGAAAATGCGGATATGGTGACTTGTTATGAGTTGGATTCTTCTGCTGGAGGGACTGAAGGGGTAGGTGATTCATCTCCATTTTCTCTTTGGTTGAGATTCTTTATGACCTCCTCTGCATCTAACTTACCTACCTCACCGTAGTTTTGCAGCAGTTCACATTCCTCACGAACCCTATCATATTCTTCAAGTTCCAAATAGATATTCGCCAAGTTTTTGTGCATCTCACGAAAAACACCAGGCCAATTGCGTTCACCTTCTTTGTCAACAATCTTCGTTGCGTTTTCAATAGCAATACTAACAACATTGTCAAGTTCAGCCTTTTCTGATGCAGAAAATGGAACGTTCTCCTGTTTCTGTTTCTCATTGTAGGCACGCAGGTCACCCAATGCCTTATCACATTGGTTGTAAGTCTTCTCGATGCTCAATACACCTTCAAACATTCTTGAAAAAAATCCAAATCTCATATATGCAAGTCTCCGAAAGTGAACTATGGTGAAGTATAAAAATATATCTACACTTTCTATCTACGGTAGGCGAGGTTTCCTAACCTCGCCTAAGGAATGTGTAGAATTACTTCAATAATTTACCATAATCGGTAACAAAGTTAAAAAGTTGATTTCAGTTGTCCCCAAGTAACTGCTAATTTGTCATTGGCTTCAACAGCAAGGACACCAGCAACGCCAAGTTCCATTGAAGCTTTCACCTCTTCCTCTGACAATGCTTTTGAATAGATAACAACCTCATCAATAATTGCATCTTCAATGGGATGGGTATTGGGGCCTTCACCAGCACCAACAAATATTTCTGCTTGTTTCCACTTCGGAAATTCGATGTTTTCATCGTGTGATCCAATAAGTTCGCCATCTATGTATATTTTGCCATCTTCTCCATTAGCAACTAAAACATAGTGATACCATTTCTTCAGTTCAAATGTGAAGTTAGCCAGACTTTTATCCTGATGTTGACCGGCATCCCAAAATGGGGTAAGGGTTGGAGACAGCATCAATCGGAACACACAACATCCAGCATCTATGGTTTCAATTGATATGATACCACTATGGTTTGTGCTATTATTGACATAAAACCAAGCCTCCATCGTAACCTCACCATTTTCACCGATAGGAACAACAAAATCGTTTGCCGGACTTAATACAACAACCCCACCCTTTAAATGAACTGCTTTGCCAAATTGTCCATCAACAAGTTCGCCATTTCTCACTAATTCTGCATCGTTTCCATTTCCAGAGTCATCTTTGAACGTTGTTCCATCAATTTTATCAAACGAATAGTAGACTAAAATATCTTCTTTCTCAACCGCGTGTGTCAAACTTCCAGCAAAAACCAAGAGTGCTGAAAGACCTAAAATAAATATTCTGCTTATCATTTATGTTATCTCCTCTTTATTTTAATTGCGTTATTTTAGCAGGAATATTGAGTATTGTCAATAACTAAGTTAGTGTAATCAGATTTATTTGGTTTTGTCTTTTTCTTAACTACTACTAAATGCCAAAGACGGTAGGTGTGGTTACCGAACCATAGGTGTCAATTTAAGTGATCAAACTGTTTTCTGATGTCTTCAGTCCTGTAGGGACGATATGTCTATAGCACAACGTTCAACACCCATTTCTTAGTCCCATAGGGACGATATGTTTATGCGGTGTGGTTAGTACAAACATATCGTCCCTACGGGACTAGGAGGTGTGATAACAACGTTTTTCTATAAACATATCGTCCCTACGGGACTAAAACGTGTTATACCAAATTAACGAGATCTGTATTGTTTTTGATGCTGAGAACACGGACGGGCAGGGGAGCCTGCCCCTACGATTTAGGTTATTTTGGTATTAGATATGCTATAATTTGCCATCAGTTGTTGACACCAAATCTAAGGTTCAATCGTGTAGGTTTTACCTGTTTCGGTATGGAAATTAACAACCTGCTTTGATTGAGAGAACTTGATTCGTTCCCCATCACACGACACAGTAACATGTTCCGATGTTCTAAACCAACAATCATTACCAAGTGTAGATAACAGTTGTGCTTGAATGAGTTTTCCATCCTCCCACTCAATATCAACTTCAAACCCACCCCGTGCACGTAGGCCTTTTACATAACCTGTCCGCCATGCTTCGGGAAGAGCGGGTAGTGGATGCACTTCACCTGTATGGCTTTGCAATAGCATCTCTGCGATTCCAGCAGTGCCACCAAAATTGCCATCAATCTGAAATGGTGGGTGTGTATCAAACAGGTTCGTTAGAGTACATCTTGCAAGAAGTGTTTGGAGATGATTGAATGCTTCCTCTCCATCCTCAAGTCTTGCTAAGAAGTTGACTAACCATGCACGACTCCATCCTGTACCACCACCGCCGTGTGCCAAACGATGTTCCAACGACTTCCTTGCTGCTGCTGCCAATTCAGGAGTCCCCCGCAGTGTAATCTGACAACTCGGATGTAATCCATACATGTGCGACATGTGCCGATGTCCGGGTTCTGGTTCGTCATAATCGTATATCCATTCTTGTAGTCTACCCGTTTTCTCACTTATTTGAAGTGGTGCAAGACGATCAAGTGCAGAAACTAATTCTTCACGTAAGTCAGCATCTTCACCGAGCACATCTATACAAGCAATACAGTTTGTAAAGAGTTCATGAATTATTTCCAAATCAATCGTTGCTGCATAGGTGAAAAGGGAACGTGTACCGTCTGGTTTCAGGAAACTGTTTTCGGGAGAGTGAGACGGATTCGTAACCAATTTTCCAGCAATCGGTGTTCCTTCTGGTGCCTCAATTAGGAAATCAAGCATAAACCGTGCAGCACCTTTCATCAAAGGATATGCCTGTTTTTTCAGGAATTCCACATCACCACCGAAAAGATAGTGTTCCCACACATGCTCACTCAACCAAGCAGAACCGATAGGTGATATACCCCAGATACCATCAGCAGGCGTTGTGAACCCCCAAACATCGGTGAGATGATGTACTACCCATCCATCAGCACCGTAATGCCGTTTTGCTGTTTGATTACCCGGTTCAACAAGTGTGTCCATGAAATCAAACAGTGGTTTATGACACTCAGCAAGGTTACAAATTTCCGGCACCCAATAGTTCATCTGAAGATTGATATTTGTGTGAAAGTCGCTGTTCCACGGTGCCTGCATATGTTCGTTCCAAATGCCTTGCAGATTTGCTGGTAAGCATCCTGGTCTTGAACTTCCCATCAGCAGATATCTTCCATATTGGAAGTAAAGTGCTACCAATCCTGGATCAGAAGCTCCCTCCTTGACTGCTGCCAAACGTTCATCTGTTGGTAAATTGACAGCATCTGAGGCACCAAGATTTAGGTGGACACGGCGAAATAGGGACTGATGATCGGCAATGTGTTCTGTTAGAATAGCATCATAGGACTTGCTTTCTACACCAGCAAGATGACTTTCACACAACTCATGCGGGTTCCCACTTGCATCGTTCTGATTTATGTAACTTGTCGCACCAGCAAGGAGTAAAGTTACATCACTTGCATTCTTCACAGAAATTCGGTCTCCATCCGCCTCAATATCACCGCTATGAGTCTGCACTTGCAGATATGCAGAAAACCGCATCCCATCATCACCGCACTGTCCACTCAATCTCAGTAGGTTATCTGAGATGGTTTCCACATTAGCGTCTTGTTCACGTGTCATCGTTGTGTCAAAAACTAAATTCTCTGATGGATCACATGTGATATGTATGACGATGAGATTGTCAATTGCAGTTGAAAATACTTCTCTGCTGAAACTGGTATCTCCGATGTTATATGTGGTTTTGGCAATACCTGTGTCTAAATCAAGTTCTCTGCGATAGTCCGACACATCTCCATCATGTGAAAACTCAAGGATGATGTCTCCCAAAGACTGATAGGACTTGATTCGGTGTGGAACACCTAACATCGTCTCTCCTGCCAACTTTGTTGCTTCCTCGTTTTTGTCTTCAAACAGCAATTGCTGCACTTTTGGAAGTGCATCCAAAGCTTTTGGATTATTCGTATCGCGAGGACCACCATCCCAAAGCGTATCTTCGTTAAGTTGAATTCGTTCACGTTGGACACCACCGAACACCATCGCACCGAGTCGTCCATTGCCGACAGGCAGTGCGTCTGTCCACTGTGCAGCGGGTTTGTTGTACCATAAAACATAATCATTTGTCCCTTTCATATATCATCTCTCCTTAAATTTAATTGGGTGATTTACGATCAATCACAATTTAAAACACCTATGATTTAAACCTTACGTCCCATGCACATCGAAACCCTATGTTTGCCATATACTGTGAAAAATATAGCGAACTCAGATAACTGGTTTGAATAGGTTTCCCACCCCAACGTGCAGCGATATGGATAGGTTCTGATGAAGTAAAATGTGTCCCACCCCGTAGTACACGATCTGTCCTAATGTTCCAAAAATCAGATTTTAACATCTCCAAATCTTCATCTGTATTCACACCGGCAATTGGATTGCGAATGGTAGAATTAGCATAGTAATCTGCATCATATAAATCCAAACACCACTCCCAAACGTTGCCAACCATGTCATGCACACTGTAGTTATTTGCAGGATATTTTCCTACAGGATATGTTTCACCGACATCCTTACTATATTCAGCATTAGCAGGATCCGTCCTATTTCCCCATGGATATCTTCGTGCTACTGTTCCTCCGCGTGCTGCCTTCTCCCATTCCGCCTCTGTCGGTAACCGTTTACCTATCCATTCCGCATAAGCCATCGCAGCATACCAACTCACATGAGTCACGGGATGGTTGGCTTTTTCTTTTGGATAATCGTTCTCAATCCAATCAGTCAGATAGTTTCGTCCGTGATACTTCTTGAGTATAGAATACACTATCTGTCTGGTTTTTTTACGTCTATACTGTTTAGTAGGTTTCTGCCAATTTGGGTTAGCATCAATGAACTCTTTGTATTGTCTGTTTGTTACAGGATATTTATCAATACAAAACGCATCAACATAGACATTATGTATCGGCTTTTCACGGTCGTCAGCATTCTCATTCTTACTCCCCATGAGAAACTCACCTGCAGGAATGAGGACCATATCATCTGGAATTGGGATGCTTAGCGAGGTTGGATCGTCTACTGGAATCTCATCTTGTTCTGGTGAAATAAGGTCTACATTTAAAATGGAATCAACATCGTGCAAATTTTTATTTTGTATCTTAGCGATATGCTCAAGACGTTTGTGTGGGTTGGCAAGTGTGTCACGTGCTTGGTTCAACAAGTTACGCCACTGTTCCTGAGTCCTGCCATCTGGCCGTGGAAGTCCACCAGCACGTAATGAAGTACTGTAAAGTCTCTTGTGGACTTCATCTACAAGTGTCTTGATTTGTTTATCACTTTGATCCTGCAGTTTTTCAATAGAAAGTTCCAACACCTCAAAAAAGTTGATTATTTCATTGACCGCTAATCCTGATGTTATAAGAATATCTTTGGCTTCATCAACGGAAAAACCGTGCTGTTGCACTGCCTGTTGCAGCAGTCCTTTCCGCTGTTCATCGGTGATCGTTGATGAAAGTCCTTTGAGGGTATTGATGACTGAAATGAATTCTTCGCGTTCGGTGTTCTGTTGGTTCATATTTCTATGATTGCTGATTTTGGCATGTTTTTTAGTATTTTGAATCACCATGACGGTGTATCCGCAAGGACAGATCTATTTATAGGTGCTTCCAAACCGTAGCGTTTCGCGACTTGTTGGACGAGTTGTAGAAACCAGTCAGGGGCTAAACGAGCCACAAGTACCTCTTCTATCAATATTTCAAGATTCACTTCATAGGAATATCCAATATCACAGAAATCCTTCCATTCACCGATTTCTCCAAGAGATAATTGTTGTATGCTACTTCTCAATTGAGTTATATCAATTCCAGCAGGAGGTCTCTGAATAATTGCTCTTACTTCTCGTTCAGACTCAAAACTCTTTCTTTTATATAGATAAGGTATCAATCCGTTGTCTTCTGGAATAGTGTCTGTATCATAATCAACATACTGAACACGTCCTATATGAATTTGTTCTTTAGACAAGAAACTTCGTGAAAGCGTATCAGCACAAGTTCTAATTGCTATACCACTATTTTCATTTGCATATCTATTCCACATAGACTCAGATTCATACTCGCTTTCATGCCAGCAACTAACTAATGTAAACCGTGTTAGGTGTTGTGTTACGTGAGCATATTTGAAAATATCTTCCACAGAAAGTCTTGGAGTTAAAGTAGTACGAACAGTTGCATTTTTCTTTGGAAACGATCCTTCAAACGGGTCTCCGAGTTTATCTGCTCTTGCAAAAAATAAGGTGTTTGTCTCTAATAGAGATATAAATTTTACGAAGTCCATATATCTCCATAAGATCGCTTCTTTAGGAGGGACATGGAGAAATTCATGAACTATACTTTTTGAGTTTTCTTCAGTCATTCAAGGTATCTTGTTTTTCATTATGATCCTTTGTTGTGTGCAAAAGATCAATTTGCCAAACGATCAGACATCTGACATTCTGTATAATCACAGACAAATGACAAGTGAATATTTACTTAGAGTTGATGCTATTTCTTGACTCTACCTGTTGACGTAAGGTTTTTTGTTGTTTTTTTAGGATAGCAACAGATTCATCTATGGTAACATCTGAAATAGCCTTCTGTACAATGGTATTATAGATAAAACTAATATCTGATTGTTCCACTTGTCCATCAAGCACATCTAAATAGTCCTCATGCTTCCCCTGAATTTGCTGCAATAAGACAGCCGATTCACGTCCTGCGGCATCCACTACAACAGCTCGCAGAATATCGTCATTGTCAATTCTTACAAGCTCTTCAGGACCAAGTGTAATTGTCACACGTTTTGCTATGTGTTCAGGCAATTCCTTTATAGGATACATACTTTTCCCTCATGGCGTTTGAAGTCTTCAGTGATTATGACCTATATTACATATACGAATTTTAGCACAGCAAATGACGAAATACAAGAAAAATGACAGAAACATTGATACTTAAGCGGTAACTGTTTTCACACAACGAAAACCGATCCTTCCGAGAGTCCGTCTCGGATTATTCTTATAACGGAAAGCAGTCCGAAGTAATAGCGGAGAATCAATCCAAGAACCACCACGTAAAACTCGTAGGACACTTTCATCAGTAAATTCGTTCGTAACTGAGTTGACTGAAGGCGCGCCATGAATCGGATTGTGTTGTGATGATATTAAATAGAACTCAGCATCGGACACATCAAGACACCATTCCCACACATTTCCTGCCATATCATAGAGACCGTATCCGTTTACTGGATATTGTCCAACTTCAGACGGGCCACCATTCGTGTTGTTATAGTTTGCCATAGTAGAATCAATTGTGTTTCCCCAAGGATAATTCTGTCCAGACACACCACCACGCGCAGCTTTCTCCCATTCCGCTTCTGAAGGCAAACGTTTACCCAACCACTTCGCATAAGCCATCGCAGCATACCAACTCACCCAAGTCACAGGATGATTCGCTTTATCATCTGGATAGTTGTTCTCATGCCAATGTTTCAAGTAATCACCATCGTGTTCAGGTTTTTTCTTTGTTGAGTTCCACTTTATGTTCCAAAAGTACAAGTCAGTAGGTCTACGCCATTGTGGATTAGCCTCTACAAACATCTTGAATTGTGCGTTAGTGACAGGGTATCTGTCCATAAAGAACGAATCCACGTAGACAGAATGTATCAAGCTTTCATCACTTTCACCATCTTTATTATCGCTTCCCATCAGAAACTCACCTCCGGGAATGAATACCATGGATTGAGGTGTATTATCGGGAGGTTGCAGCTTTTGAGTAGAACTGGAATTGGAGAATGTAGTCCTTATGGTAGTTTGTGGGGTTTTTGGTAAAGTTGATTTAGGTTCTTGTATTTCAGGTTCTGTTTTTTGGATAGATTCTTCAGTTTTCTTTGATACGTTTTCTTGGTGCACGTATTTTTCCAGATAATGACGACGTTTATGAGGGTGTGTTAACGTGTCACGCGCCTGATTTAACAAAGTGTACCACTGTGCCTGCGTTCGACCATCCGCACGCGGTAATCCACCAGCCTGTAACGAACCATTATACGCTTTTCTATGTGCTTCGTTAACGAGAACCAACATTTCAGCATCGTTTTTGTTTTCAATTTCATCTAAAGTTAGTCCTAGGACATCTAAATAGTTAATTCCTTCACCGACAATCAATCCTGAAGCATTCAATATTGCCGTTCCATCCTCTACCGTAAGACCATATTCCTGTACTGCCTGCTGAAGAAGTCCTTTTCGATGTTCTGACGTAATAGACTGAGAAGCAGCCCGAAGGACATTAATTGCTGCGATGAATTCTTCTCTTTTTGACATGCTTTTTTCAACCTAATTTAATCTTCTCAGGATTTACACAATAACTGTAGGCGCGCTTTGTAAGCGCGCTATAATGTCTGATCCAATAAAATCTGTCTTACAGCACAAGACTGATACATTTTCCGAATTTGACTCCTATGGATTACGATTTTAACCGAACATCCCAAGCACATCTAAACCCAACATTTGCGGCAAACTTTGTAGAAGAGGTAGGTTGCCGTATTACTAAAAGCTTAATACGTAGGACCGTGTTAAGAGGTGAACAACCATACCGATTGGCAATTGGCATCGGTTCTGATGTTGTGAACAACGTACCTCCCCTTAGAACACGGTCAGTTGAGAAAACTCTAAAATTGCTCAATAATTCATCCAATTCCTCTGGTGTGTTGACACCAGCAATTGGGTTTTGTTTATGTGATGTCGCATAGAAATTCAATGCATACTCATCAAGACACCACTCCCACACATTCCCAGCCATATCATGTAAACCGTAGTTGTTTGGTGGGTATAGTCCAACAGAATAGGTCGTCCCTACACTTTTTCCACAATGAGCCATGTCAGGATCCAGATTATCACCCCAAGGATAGTGTTGTCCAATTAATCCACCACGTGCGGCCTTTTCCCATTCGGCTTCAGAGGGTAAACGTTTTCCTGCCCATTGCGCATAAGCCATTGCCGCATACCAACTCACATTAGTTACTGGATGGTTTTCCATACCAATTGGAAAATTACTCTCATACCATTGATTTAAGTAGTTTCCATCGTGAAACCTACTAAAAATAGACATTTTCTGTTTAATTTTGTTCCATTCATTACGCCTTGTTGTTTTTCTCCATAACGGATTGGCATCTGTAAACTCCTTAAATTGTGCATTCGTTACTGGAAATTTGTCAATATAGAACGTATCAACATGAATTGTATGATCCGGTGTGTCAAATTTAGAATCTCCTAAAGAAGATTCAATACTCCTCCCACGGTATTCACCTTCTGGGATCAACATCATATTTTCTGGTATAGCAAGTTGGATTGAAGTATGATTAAGATTTGTAGTGCCGTCTTGTGGAAATGCCTCATCAAAATGCGAAGTTTCAGTATTTATGATTGCTATGTGTTCCACTCTTTTTTGTGGATCTTTCAGCACATCCCGCGCTTGATTCAAAACTGTTCGCCACTGTTCTTGTGTTCTTCCATCTGGACGCGGCAGTCCACCCGCACGCAACGATTCACCATAGCATTTTTGATGAGTTTCCTCTATGATACTGAGGATATCATTCTCACTCTCGCCCTGGATTTCATCTAAAGATAGACCTAACACCCGGAAGTAGTTCACACTTTCACCAACGACTAATCCAGATGTCTTCAAGATTTCTTCCGCATCTTCTGCGGAGAGTCCATATTGCTGCACGGCTTGTTGGAGTAAAACCACCCGTTGCTGCATGGTAATTGTCGGTAAAGTTGCCTTAAGTGTGTTGACAACACTGATATATTCTTCACGGTTAGCCATAAACAATGATTCCCAAGAATATTCTTAATTCACAATTTCTTTCACACATCGGAATCCAAATGTAGGAAATGTATCCATCGGATTGCCGCTGAATCTGTGAGAAACGCGTACACCTTGAGAATCAATATCCCAAGGACCACCACGTAAAACGCGTGGAGACTTGATATTTCTAAAGTTATTCACCACCCAAGGCACGTTGGCTGTATCTGAAATTGGATTTTTTGGTGGGGAAACTAAATAGTATTCTGGATCATAAGCATCAAGACACCACTCCCACACATTACCACTCATGTCATATAACCCATAACCATTAGCAGGAGTGCTTCCAATCGGTGTAGTATCGTCTGTATTGAAGTCGACTCCATCGATGGAATCACCCCAAGGGTATTTCTTTCCCCCTATACCCCCACGTGCTGCTTTTTCCCACTCCGCTTCTGTTGGTAGCCGTTTCCCTACCCACTGGGCATACGCCATCGCAGCATACCAACTCACCTGAGTAACAGGATGCTCCGCTTTACCATTAGGGAATGTATTGTCCTCCCAATCTCTTAAATAACCCCCATCCTGAAATTCAATAGAGATATGTTCTCCATTGACATCTGTTTTTCTCCATTTTGGGTTAGCATTAATAAAATTTCTAAATTCTGAATTGGTGACTGGGTATATATCCATCAGGTATGCATCAAGAAAAACAACATGATTCGGTTGTTCATCGTCTTGTGCCTCTTCATCCTCGCTGCCCATTAGAAACTCACCAGCGGGAATGAATACCATATCTTCTGGCACAATTAAATCATCAGGTATAGTTAAATGACTCAATTCTTGCCGAGGTAAATCTACAATTTCTGATGCTTGTTTATTTGGTATGCTTTCAGTTTCATCTAATTTTTGTTCGTCCATATAATGTTGAAGCATTGAAATGTGTTCACGTCTTTTCAATGGGTCAATCAATGTATCACGCGCTTGATTCAAAACATTACGCCACTGTTCTTGTGACCTCCCATCAGGACGTGGTAGTCCACCCGCAGCTAATGATGTTGTATATAGTTTCTTGTGTGTGTCATTAACATAGGTAGTGATGTCATCTTCACTTAGGTTATTGAGTTTAGCAATCGAGATTTCCAATATCTCAAAATAGTTTTCATTTCTTCCAACAACCAATCCCGCAGCTCGTAGAATCTCAACCGCATCATCAACTGGAACGTCGAACTCCAAAGATGCCTGCCGCAAAAGACCTTTTCGTTGTTCATCTGTAATAGTAGGTGAAACTGCTTTGAGTCTACTGATAAATGCTTCAAACTCATCGCGTTTAGACATGTTCACTACTCCAATAACTGTCCATATCGTATATGTGTTTGATTCGTAGGAGTACTATGACGCAACAGGTATTACACACCGAAATCCTATGTTAGAATTTGCGTATGTTGGTAAGACACCAGATCGCTTAGCAGTCCGGACATTCTCAACTGAATTGTACCACGATCCTCCGCGTATAACATGATGTGATTTAGAATTCGTATAGTTTTGAACTATTCTTTCAATATTCCCACCACATATCGGATTATCTTTTGACGAAAATGCATAAAAACTCTTATCCCACTCATCAAGACACCATTCCCACACATTGCCAACCATATCATATAAACCGTATCCGTTTGCAGGATAACGTCCAACAGGTGTAGTCTGTTGCCGTCTTTTTTCATAGTTTGCTTTGCCACCATCAATCATGTCACCCCACGGATATTTTTGGTCTTGTAATCCACCACGTGCTGCTTTCTCCCATTCTGCTTCAGTAGGTAATCGTTTGCCAATCCACCGTGCATAAGCCATCGCAGCATACCAACTGATATGAACAACGGGATGGTCATTTCTCTCTTCTGGGTAGTTATCCTTATCCCAATGGAGTAGGTAATATCCATCGTAGAATTTAAAGGAATGAAAAAATGTGAACCCGCGCGGTTTTTCCCATTGTGGGTTCGCATCAACAAATTCCTTGAATTGTGCATTGGTTACAGGATATTTGTCAATATAGAATGCATCAAGGTAAACATCATGAACAGGCAATTCATCTTGAAATGCTTCGTCATCACTGCCACCCATTTTAAACTCACCTGCAGGTATAAGCTCCATGTCCTCAAGAAGATGTAAAGGAACAGGTGGTTTCTCTGCCTCATCTTCGACAAAATCTGCAGCTATGAGTGGTGCGTTTCGTGATTCTGGGTGGATGAGTGCATCGCGTGCCTGATTGAGGAGTGTTCGCCACTGTTCCTCCGTCCTTCCATCAGCACGAGGACGACCTCCCGCTTTCAACGAAGCACTATACAATCTCTTATGTGCAGCCTCAACCAGATTCTGGATTTCTGCTTCATCTATGCTTCGGAACGCATCAATAGAAAATCCTAACACATCAAAATAACTGATCTCTTCACCAACAACCAAACCAAGAGATGCAAGAATCTCTGTAGCCTCCTCAACAGATATGCCATGATTTTGCACTGCCTGGCGTATGAGACCCTTTCGTTGATCGTTAGAAATAGTCAGAGAAGCGTCTCTCAGTGCCCGAATTATGGTAATGAAGTCATCACGGTTTGCCATACAATTATACCATTTCTGAAAATAACAACCCTATAAGGAATTCCGGTTCGTAGTCGCGCAATTCATTGCGCCTCGGACATTCAAGTTAAAATTGGAATTTCATTTCTATTACCTGTATTAGAAATACCTCTAAGAATCAGTCGCGTCACGATCGCGTTTTAGATTCCATAAACGCACACTCTTGTCCGTACTACAACTTGCAAGGATTTGTCCATCAGGTGAATACGCAAGAGATTTTATGGTGGATTTATGTCCTGTAAGTGTTGAAGTAAATTTCCCGGAAGCAATATCCCATAGACGTATCAAACCATAATAACTCCCAGATGCAAGTGTCAAACTATCAGGTGAAAATGCAATAGCATTAAATTCAGTTCGGTGCCCAGCAAAATAGTTTTGTTGTTCCCCAGTTGAAGGATTCCACAGATGCAAATTACCGTATAGACTATTACTTGCAATGGTTTTACCGTCTGGAGAAAAAACAACTGAACTAACTGCCTTCATATCATGTTCCAAGGAGTTGCGACATCTATATTTGGTTACATCCCACAAACGCACAGAAGTATCATAACTACCACTTGCGATTG
Organism: Candidatus Poribacteria bacterium; assembly: GCA_958295945.1. Taxonomy (GTDB): domain Bacteria; phylum Poribacteria; class WGA-4E; order WGA-4E; family WGA-3G; genus MSPOR6. Next base: position 4,559,340 of record OY282386.1, on the reverse strand, counting down.
TCTTACCATCAGGAGAAAATGCGACCGCACTCACCAAATTGCTATGTCCAACGAGAATATTTGAAAATGTTCCACTGATTGCATTCCATATACATACCCTATTGTCATTGCCACCACTCACAAGAGTCTTGCCATCAGGTGAATAGTTAACTGAACGAATTTCACTTTTATGTCCAATGAGAGTATTCTTGAGTTCTCCTGTTTCAGAATTCCACAAACGAATTGTTTTATCACTACTGCCGCTTGCGATTGTCTCACCATCGGGAGAATACACAACCGAAGTAACATCGCCTACATGTTCATGTAAAGTGTGTTTCAATTCTCCACTTACAACATCCCATATAACAGCCGTGTTATCTGAACTTCCACTCACGATGGAAGTGCCATCTGGAGAAAATGCAACAGAATTGACCGATCCTTTATGTTCGTAAAGAGCAGTATCTTCTATTTGTAAATGTGGTTTGGTAATTGCGGTATTTGAATTTTGAAGAACTGCGGCCGTTGATTCTTCTGTTTGCTTAACACTTAGTTCACCTATGTGTTCTTGTCGCCGCTGCGGGTTTGTAAGTATATCTCTTGCTTGATTCAAGACCGTACGCCATTCTGCTTCTGACTTTCCATCAGCACGAGGACGACCTCCCGCTTTCAACGAAGCACTATACAATCTCTTATGTGCAGCCTCAACCAGATTCTGGATTTCTGCTTCATCTATGTTTCGGAACGCATCAATAGAAAATCCTAACACATCAAAATAACTGATCTCTTCACCAACAACCAAACCAAGAGATGCAAGAATCTCTGTAGCCTCCTCAACAGATATGCCATGATTTTGCACTGCCTGGCGTATGAGACCCTTTCGTTGTTCATTAGAGATAGTCGAAGAAGCATTTCTAAGAGCACGAATTATTGTAATGAAATCATCTCGGTCCGCCATACAATTATACCATTAGAAATAATTCATAGGATTGTCAAACGCATCACGATCACGATTCAGATCCCATAAACGTACATTCTTGTCCGTACTACCACTTGCAAGAATTTGTCCATCAGGCGAATATGCAAGGGATTTTATTGTGGACTTATGTCCAGTGAGTGTAGAAAAAAATACATTTCTGGTAGTGTTCCAAAGACGTATCAAACCATAATAACTACCACAGGCAAGTGTTGAACCATTGGGTGAAAAAGATAAAGAATTAAACCAAGAGAGGTGTCCTGCCATAAAGTTTTGTCGTTCACCAGTTGCAGCATCCCACATAAGAATATTACCATTTAGGGTCGTGCTTGCAATAGTATTGCCATCAGGTGAATAAACCACTAAATTTACACTATTTTTGTGACCACTCAATGTAAATTTTTTGTAAAACATAACTACATCCCATACACGAACAGTCCTATCATAACTACCACTGGCAATTGTCCTACCATCTGGTGAAAAGACGAGAGAAGTCACCCAATTGCTATGGTCTTTGAGAATATATATTAGTTCACCTGTATTAGCTTCCCACAAGCGTACCGTTCTATCGTGACTACCACTCGCGAGTGTCTTGCCATCAGGTGAATAGACGACTGAACTTACTGCCCCGTAATGGCCAGTGAGAGTATTTTTGAGTAAACCTGTGTCAGAATCCCACAAACGAACTGTGTTATCATGGCTACCACTTGCAATTGTCTTACCATCGGGAGAATAAATGACCGAAGTTACTTCATCTTGATGTCCAATAAATGTCCATTTCAGTGTTCCACTGAGTACATCCCAGACCATTGCTGTATTATCCGAACTTCCACTTACAATGGAAGCCCCATCTGGAGAAAATGCAACAGAATTGACCGATCCTTTATGTTCCGAAAGAGCAGTATCTTCTATCTGTAAATATGGTTTGGTAATTGCGGTCTTTGAATTTTGAAGAATAGTGACTTTTGATTCTTCTGTTTGCTTAACACTCAGTTCACCCATGTGTTCTTGTCGCCGCTGTGGATTCGTAAGTACATCTCTCGCTTGATTCAAGACCGTACGCCATTCTGCTTCTGACTTACCATCAGCACGAGGACGACCACCAGCCTGCAATGATTCACCATATAACTTTTTATGTGCTGCATCTACCCAAGAGATAATTTCTACTTCCGATAGGTTATCAATCGCAGACATTGATAAACCCAACACCTCAAAATAATCAACCTGCTCACCGATAATCAACCCGGATGCGTTCAATATATCAACTGCCTCATCAACCGAAACGTTATACTGTTGAACCGCTCTACGAAGAAGCTCTTTTCGCTGTCCATCAGAAATTGTTGGAAAAATTGACTTTATCTCATTGATGAATGAAATATACTCATCTCGTTTAGACATTTTATGCTCATTTTAGGAATTGGTAGTATTTGATTGGATTCCTGCAGATTGACTTTCCGCACCATGTCCAGATGGCACAGTCCAAACACAACGAAATCCTATTACATTCAGTGAAAAGGAAGGTGACTCTGCATTACGATTCGCAATTCTTACTAAAGATGCAGGTATCCGCCAAGAACCACCACGCAGAACCCTGTTCGTTTCAACATCTAAAAAATGCTTCTCAACCCACTCAATCGAATTCGCTCCAACAATCGGGTTACTAGGCGATGACCCCATAGCAATACCATCATGATATGCATCAAGACACCATTCCCATACATTCCCACACATATCATATAAATCATACCCATTCGGAGGATATTGCCTAACAGGTGTCGTTTCGCCGATGTTCCAGTCATAATTTGCCATAGACAGATCGGCATCATCACCCCACGTGTACTTGTTACCACTGACACCACCGCGTGCTGCTTTTTCCCATTCTGCCTCAGTTGGCAAACGTTTTCCTGTCCATTTCGCAAACGCCATCGCAGCATACCAACTCACATTGACAACTGGGTGTTCGGCTTGAGAATCACGAAAACTGTTCGCTCTCCAATGCTTTAGATAGTCAACATCACTATATTCATGAGGAATGTTTTGCCTGTTCCATTCTGGGTTTTCATCCACAAATGCCTTATACTGTGAGTTTGTCACAGGATATTTATCAATATAAAACGCATCCAGATAAACGGAGTGGATAGGATGTTCATCACCATAAGCTTCGTCATCAGCACTACCCATCTGAAACTCACCAGCAGGAATCAGGGCCATGTTGTCCAGTATCGGAGTCCTCAACGCCTTATCAATACTTACCGTCTCTTGTTGTATCGTTGACAGATATCCCAATCTTCTTTTTGGGTCTATCAAGGAATCACGCGCTTGATTCAAGAGTGTCCGCCACTGCTCCTCTGTCTTGCCATCAGCACGAGGACGACCACCCGCTTTCAACGATTCACTATACAACTTTTTGTGTGCTGTTTCAACATGGTGAACAATCTCTGCTTCGCTTCGGTGTTCAAAATCAGAAATTGACAAACCCAATACCTGAAAATAATCAACTTGCTCACCGACCTGTATTCCTGATAGGTTCAAAATGTTCATGGCTTCATCAACAGTGAGTCCATATTCCTGAACACCTAACCGAACAAAACCCTTACGTTGTTCATCTGTTATTGTCGGTGATGCCGTTCTGAGCGCGCTGATAAACGCAATATATTCTTCGAGCTTGGACATAAATTCATTTCCTATGCAAGATATTACCGATAATGGCAGGCTTTATTTTATCTGAACTTACGCACAGACCGAAGGCGCGCTTTGATGAAGATTAAGAAATAAATTGGGTAATTTGAGATCAAAGTCCAGCGCGCTTACAAAGCGCGCCTACGGGTTTTGAGTAAAAAATAGAATTACCGAATTAATAAATTAATCTTCATTAAGCGCGCTGAACAACTCATAACTTACCTACAGACCGTAGGCGCGCTTTGTAAGCGCGCTGAACAACTCAGAATATAACCATGAATTTACCACTTTTGTCATATTCGTCAAATTGATCCTGAATTTACGTATGTCCAAGATATTACACAGAGATTCACCATTGCACTAAACTATTCAACAACAAGATCCTGAAGCTCTGTTTTAGCCTGGGCAACCTCTTCCTCATTGAGCGTAGGGCGTTCAATAATAGAGAAAAGATCGTAAACAGCAGTCGCCTCATCATTTGAGAGAGATTTAGCGGTCACCTCAAGATTTTGGTCTAAATTGTATTTATAGTTCACCTCAATCGGTGACCCTTGCGGCAAACCAGGGGGCAGTTCCAGTGTACATTCACCCAATTTGTATTCATCAAACAGATCAATTTGATCTTTACGTTGGTCCTGCTCAAGTCCTTGCACCACTTCAATTAACACCGAGGGTTGATTGTGATCCACCGTCAAAAACTTATCCGCTACTTCACAGGGAATCACTGTCATTTTAGGTATCATCACATGAATAACATACTCACGCAGCGCATTAAGAACTATAAGACCAAGATTATGTGTCGCACCATCAGTAACAGTTACTTTCGGAACACCATCAGGACCGATGAAACGGTCTATAACTGCCTCGGGCATATCTACAGTCTCTGTATCTCCCTCCGTAATCTGACGGAGAGTTCCCTGAATCGCTGCACCGATAGCCACGACCTCATCAGGATTGACTTCATGTGGATTTATCTCTTTCCCACTAAGTGTAGCAATCATCTCTTGTATCATCGGCATCCGTGTTGAACCACCTACCAATAAGATTTTATCAATATCTTCCCAGGTCATGTCTGCTTCAGATAAAACAACATTGCACAGCACACGACTTTTTTCAAGCAAGTCCGATGTAAGTTGTTCAAACTTCTCACGTGTCAACTCAACACGTGTTGTTTTGCCATTGTAACCACATACGATCAATGCTCTCTGTCGTAACGACAAAGATTCTTTCGCAGTAATCGCATCCAATTGAAGGTCTTGATATGAATGCAGGTCAACTAACGGATTCTCTCCATGTTCTATCTCAAACATCTCCGCAACATGCATGATGATTTTATCGTCCCAATCTTTTCCACCCAAACGATGGTCACCATTTGTCGCAAGCATCTGTATCTCCGACTCAGATACACTCATGATCGTCACATCAAACGTGCCACCGCCAAGGTCAAACACAAATACATTCTGATTACTACCCAATTGGTCCATCCCATAAGCAAGTGCAGCAGCAGTCGGTTCATTAAGAACCTGCAGCACATTCAAACCCGCAATTCTACCAGCGTTTCGGGTTGCCTCGCGCTCAGCATCGTGAAAATAGGCAGGAACAGTAACAACAGCATCCGTAATCTCTTCACCCAAATAAGTTTCAGCATCCTGCTTGAGTTTCGTGAGAATAACCGCAGAGAGTTCTTCGGGGGAATAGTCCTTCTCATCAAAGGTGCGAAAGAATTCCAACTTGGATTTACCCATCTCGCGCTTAATAAATTCCACTATCTGTTCTGGCACTGCCCGCGCGTTTTGCTTAGCTATCTTCCCAACCGTCACAAGATTGTCTTCAAACATCACAACCGAAGGTGTAATACGCTCACTCTCTAAGTTCGGTATTATCTCCGCTTGTCCATGTTCATTCACATGTGCAATCACTGAAAATGTCGTCCCAAGGTCAATCCCAACGACTTTACCCATCCGTATTGCCCCCTTTCTCACCAGAAGGAGATTTACTTACAATTTCTTCACTGTTTTCTGTTGAAGCAGAATAACGATAAATTGTCACCTCTTCCGGACGAAATACCTTCTCACGCCAATTGAACCCTATTTTATGCACTTCAGCAATTGTCTTGTCCTGCTTAGGATCATCTGTTGATATCGTTTGACGAGTCTTATGCAGTTGCCGATCAAGCGTCTTTGAGGACTCCGCATAAGGTGTTACATCCAAACGATACAACACCTCTTCCAATTTATATCGAAAATTCTCAAGATTATTCCGATATTGTGTTAAACCATCAGATATAACTCCATCTTCCGTCTCAAGCATGACATCAAGCTGAGATTCAAGCAATAGATAACTGTCATATAGTTGAATCAGATTGTGGATGATCGGTTTGTGAAGCACTTCCAAAAGAAAACTCTCTTTGTAATCCTTCATCTCCGCATAAATCTTGTCAAACATCTCTGTCTGATTCTGATTGCGAGCAATCTGTTTCTCAAATAATTCTTGTAACGCTTCCAAACTTTGTTGGATTACTGATAACTCACTATGAGGTGGCATTTCAGGATTGTCTTCTGGTGTAAAGGTGTCCATTGCTACATCAAATTCCATTTCAGACTCATCACTGTTCTTATCTAAATGTGTATCATTTTCATTTATTTGCTTATCCATTTTCATCACACACCTCCCCAATTTTAGAGACACCTGAGAACCAAAAGGATAGCAATAAATATCAGTGGACACACAAAGATATTAATTACTTTTACCCCTTCTGCCACGGCACACTCCCCGCTCTCTGAGTCTCCTCCTGAAACAGATTTCTCATCTCATTATACATTTTTTTATCCGATTGCGAAACATCTGTTGTCTCCAATGGATCATTGGATAAGTCATAAAGTTCCAACGGTTCAAATGGACGGTTATGCAGCAGCTTCATATCACCCCTACGAACCGCATGTTGGCACTGACCACTAAACTGTTGTCCACCTTCCCTGCGTATCCAATATAACAAACGATCAGACAAATCCTGTTTCTCACCCTGAAATGTTCCCCAGATAGAACGACCATCAATTTCATGTTGAACAGGAACATCTGCAACTTCACAGAGTGTAGGCAACAAATCACTCAACATACCGACCTGATCCGATACATGTCCTGCCGGCATATTCCCCTGCCACATAGCACAAGTCGGCACTCGTATACCCCCTTCATACATCTCACCTTTCTGACCACGCAAGGGACCGTTGTGTGCACCAACATTCATCTGTCCACCATTATCCGATGAATAAATGACAAGTGTGTTTGACAACTGATTAGTCTCCTCAAGTGCCTCAAGCACTCGTCCAATACCGGCATCCATGTGTTCAACAAGGGCAACATACTTCGCACGTTGATCAGAAATATCCGGTTCACGTTTCTTCACGCGTTCTATCCAATCGTCTGGGGGTTGAATTGGTGTATGCGGGGCATTATACGCAAGATACAGAAAAAATGGATGGGAAGTATGCGCGTGCGTTCGAATAAAATCAACACTCCAATCGGAAAACAGGTCTGTCGCATGTCCTCTCGGGTCAATCGTATCGTAATCGTCCCGCATATAGTTGTTATTATGCCGAAGGTGCGTATAATAGTCATCCATCATATCCCCAAGGAAACCATGAAAATGGTCAAACCCGCGTTTACAAGGATGATTCTCATCTTCAAGACCCAAATGCCACTTACCGATAAGTGCCGTACGATAGTCTTTCTGCTGCAACATTGAAGGTAACGTAATCGCATCCTGACGAAAGTAACCCCAGTTGTTCTGGGCCTGTGTGCGAATCACTCCCGGAACACCAACTCTATCTGGATAACGTCCGGTCATCAGCGATGCACGACTCGGAGAACACACTGAACAATTCGCATAAAATTTCGTAAAACGCACACCTTCATTAGCAATTCTGTCTATATTCGGGGTTTGTATTGATGGTCCATCATGTGCAGAAATATCACCATAACCGTGATCATCTGCAAGAATCAGTAATATGTTCGGTTGTTTTGCCATAGTATTCTCCAAAATTGTGATTTTTGTTCTGATTAGATCTAAAAATACACTTTACAATAACCAAAAACGCGTTCAATGTGAATGTCTAACACACATTCACCACGCGAAATTCATTGCGCCTCGGACATTCCCTAGCAAAAAAACGATATGCTAATTCAATCCGTATTACTAAACCCTACCTCCAATAGAATTGAAACCCAATCTACTGAACTATATCTAAGCATACGCAGCCTGAATCAATGCAATAATATAGCCAAATTGATATGCCCACGCCTGCCGAACCCGTCCAGAAACTCCTTCAGGTGCGATATCGTCAGAATGAGATGGAGCATGGTCCGGCATCAACATATATGGATAATCTACATCACGTAATGTTTGGGCAACCTTATACATATCCACATCACCTTCATCAGGCCACACCTCTTGAAAGTTGTGCAAACCACCCCGAATATTCCGGAAATGTATGTTGAATATCTTCTTGCGTTCACCAAAATACGATATTATTTCATACAAATCAGAACCAGGATCATCCAATCCCTCAGATACGACACCGCAGCAGAAATTAAATCCGTGATACGGACTTTCATTGATTTCAGAAAACCTCTTTAAGCCATCAAATATCGGATAATTCCAACGTTCAACACCTCGTAATACAGGAGCAGGCGGATCGTTCGGATGACATGCCATCTGAACCCTGTTTTCTTCTGCAACAGGAATGACACGTTCAAGAAAGTAAGCAATTCTATCAAACGCCTCTTCCCGACTCACCTCACCTGCATCCGAGAGTTCTTCGTTGTCATACTTAGAGAAATCAAATGTGCTATATCTTGAACCACCACGTCCAAGTGTGCTTTCTGTCCGTTGATGATTCAGAATACAAAAATTATAGTTCAGACCACGTAAACCTGCCTTCGCAGCATGCTCAATGGTCTCACACACGCCATCAAGATCTCTATCACGTTGTGGATCCTGAGCCAACGTAATACTTCTCGGTAGTCCAATATGAATCATCTCAAGACTCACACCTGCAGCTTCTGCTTCTGCTTTGTGTTGCATTAACGTCTCGGGTTGAGTGTTTCTGACTGAAGCATCCATATGCGTAACACCATGCCGCACAAGAAACTCCAACTCTTTCGGAGATGTCCCCACACCCTGCACCCCTACATGCATCCTTCCATTCTCATTCGTTGTATCCATAGTCCAATCCTCCTTTTCCTATAGAATCCATTGACGAATTGTATCATGTTCACAACTTATCGTCAATTCCAACTCCTCTTGTTAGGGGTGTGTAAAGTTTTTGTCACTAACTTCTCACCATGAATTGAAGGGGCCAAATCAAGAAATCAACGGTATGTCTGTACTAACCAGCCCTTATAACCATATCGTCCTCAAAGGTCTAAAAAATGTGTGTTGAACAATTAAAAATATGTCCATTGCCAAAAATAACTTGACAAAAGTCCATTTATGTGTTAATATATATTTATTATTTATTTTAACATTCATGTTATATGTAAAATAACAATTTTAAGAAATTTATAAGAGCAAGATAATGGAAACTATTATGAAGATAAAAGACGATATTCATGCAATTTATCACACATTTCTATACAAAAATAACGGACAAATCTCAGCATCTCAGAAAAATCTTACAGTTTTGCAAAATTCAAATTTTAGCACCATAAAAATACGTCCTATAAACCTATACAGATACTGCGTTTATAGGCACTTTGCCCGTCTTACAGTTGTAAGAGATTTCTTACAGTTTCGTAACTTTTCAAGAAGGAGACAGACCATGAAATTGCAAGATAAACACAATGAATTTGCCGTCAGATACTACACAAATATTACTTCTCTCATAGTCCTGGTTAGGTGCGGTTTCCTAACCGAACATAACGGCACTGGAAGGACGCTAAATTGACGACTACGGTGACAAAAATTTTACACACCCAACATGCACTCAAGGTTATTTAGTGTTGTAATTTGCCAATTCAAGAGTTGTACTAAGAGTTAGGTTTGAATTGTACCGATGCATAGTAGTAGGCACGCTCCGCGTGCCGTTCTTACATTCTCAGCACAAGTGGTGCAAAGGTGTATAGAATCTGAATGCAAATCGCGGTTAGAAACCGCTCCTACAAGAGACACCCTCTTCCGTTATCCTGTTTTCTTTGTATCCTTACAATCCTGGTTCAGACAGTGCGCTCGTAGTCGCGCACTGCATTGCTCCTCAAACATTCATCTTACATAAACCGATAAAATGCAACCTAATTTATTAGAAGTAGTATAACAATTAACCGACAATAGCTAACAGATGTATTTACAAAAATCTTTACACATTAAACAAAAACAACATTGCCATAAATAACAATACATGATAAATTGAATACATCAAACAGAAGAGACTTATCACTATGAAAACAAAACTCACCACACTACTTTTCTTCGCAATATTTCTATCATATTTCTCCAATTCTACATCAGTTGCATCGCAAGATCTGCTTACACTCGGTGATCACTTTATCAAATTAAACAATCACGATGCTGCGATCACAGAATATAAACGGTTCATTTTCTTTCATTCAGACGACATACGCGTTGCAGAAACCTACAATCAGATCGGACTCGCCTATCGTTCACAAGGTCTATGGCAAGAAGCAATATTCGCAATGAGAAATGCCGTCCTAAACGCAAATACAGATGAGCAGAAATCCGCACATCAACTTGACCTCGCAGTTACACTCATCGCATCACAGAACTACGATCTCGCGCGTTTAGAATTGATCAAAGTGATGCTACGAAACACAAGCGATACAACATACAAACGTTCACTCTTTTTACAAGCAGTGACGTATATTTACCAGTATCGATGGGAAGATGCTCGTAAAATCCTTAAAGACTATACCACTGATGAATCGCTAAATCAACTCTTTGAGGAAGCCATGAATCTGCCACAAAAATCTACAAAAGTCGCCAAAGTGTTATCCGCAGTCATACCAGGAACAGGCCAGATGTACGCAGGCAGATGGGGAGGAGGGTTGAACGCACTTGGACTAAACGGCGTGCTTGGATATGTTACTGTAGATGCCATCTTAAATGGTCATTACATAGATGCAGCGTTATGGACATACTTCATTTTCAGGAGATATTATATGGGAAATCTGTATAGATCAGAAATAGCAGTAGAAACACATAATCAAGAACAATCCCAACGTGCCGCCGAAAACATCCTGCAACGTCTTCAGAAAATCGCCAAGAAAAAGTGAGGTAATACTATACCTAAAAGACTGCCACATCACAACTGTCAACCTAAGTAACAAACTCTCAACACAGTGTAGCGCGGGATCCGTGCCCGTCAGTAGGCATTCATCCTTTCATTTAGTGACCGTATTCTATATTATTACGATTGCATCCGTGTCTGCATAACATACACAACACCAAGGAGGACGATACCGATAACAAACGTCCAGATAGAATTCATATAAGCAAGAAATGCCGCAACACCAAGCAAAACAGACTCATACCAAGTCGTTTTACGCATAAAGTAACCCATCGCGACAGTCGCAAAAATGATAGTACCAGCAAGAGCAGTTACGACAGAGGTCACATATTGAATCGGGGTTCCGTCAATAAACAGAATATGCGTATATGCAAAAAGCAGTGGCATGATATATAGCAGCTTAGCAAACTTAATACATGCCCAACCAGTTTTCCACGGGTCAGCACGCGCAATCGCAGCCCCCGCATAAGCACCTAATGCAACAGGAGGCGTAATGTTAGAGTCTTGACTCAACCAAAAAATAATCAAGTGTGAGGCAATAACAGATATTCCCATCTCAGGACTCGTTAGTATCGGCACAGCAAGCTGTGAGGTAATCAGATACGCAGCTGTCACAGGAATACCCATACCAAGCACTAATGATGCAGCAGCAAGCAGTAACACAGCAATCGCACGGTTACTACCCGCAACAGACAAAACTAAATCAGGAAACCTTGAACCCAAGTCTGTTAAATTTATAACACCGATGATAATACCGATGGTACCAACCGCACCACCGATTGCAAGTGAGTTCTTAGCACCCGCAACCATCGCCTCCCAAATCCGACTGGGAGTCAAACGCGTTTCAGGTCGGAAATAACTTACAACAATCGTAACAAGAATTGAGTAGAATGCAGCTTTATATGCCGAATACCCAGACATGAGTGCACCAATCAGTGAAACCACCGGTAATAAGTAATACCAACCCGTTTTTAGAAGCACAGAAAACTTGGGTATTTCTGATTGTGGTAACGGTTCAATTCCCTGTTTTTTCGCTTCAAAATGCACCATCAACCATACTGACATAAAATAAAGGATGGCAGGCACAATTGATATAAGAGCGATTTTGCTATACGGGGCACCAGTCCGTTCTGCAATCAGAAATGCACCAGCACCCATCACCGGCGGCAAGAATTGTCCACCGACAGACGCGGACGCTTCTACTGCTCCCGCAATGTGCGGACGAAAACCGGTTCGCTTCATCAGCGGAATCGTAAAAGCTCCTGTGGTAACTGTATTGGCAATCGCACTACCAGCAACAGAACCGAAAAAACCAGAGGTAACTACGGACACTTTGGCTGCACCACCGATTGACCTGCCTGTGAGAGACATCGGCAAATCAATGAAGAACTGACCAACACCCGACTTCTCTAAAAACGCACCGAAGAAGATGAAAAGGATGACATAAGTCGCCATCACATTCGCCATAATACCGAAAATACCGTCTTGATTGAAAAAACAGTGTTCAATAATACGACGTAGCGAAAAACCAGGATTCTGAATAACTTCTGGCATACTACGACCAAAGAGCGCGTAAAGGATTCCCACTGCAGCAATGATTGACAAACCCCAACCGACCGTCCGACGACTCATCTCAAAACTTACAATGAGTCCAAGTGCACCCATAAAAACATCCAGCTGCGTATAAGCACCAGCACGGTCGGCAATATTGGGATAATCAATTATCCAATAACCAATGGAGCATACACTTAATACTACCAACAATATGTCAATTATAGAGGGACGAGAGGAAGGCGAACGATGGCGAAATTTATAGAGGAGACCGATTAAGACAAATGTAAAGAGTAGATATAAACCGAGATGATACTGTTCGGAAGACGTGCCAAAACCTGCACTATAAATATAGAAACCGACAAAAAGGACTGCACAAATCTCAAAAATCCATTTGGAAAGTCCCTGTAAATCGGGACGCTGTTTTGTAAATGCTGGTACTTCTTGTGTTTCTATCTGTTCCATAAATTGCTAAAAGTCTGTTGCAATTCCTACCATCACTGAGGTCTTATGGATAGGTTTGAATTGTACAACACCGTCATCTGTCGTTACCCGACGGAAGCGATACTCATTGATAATAATCGTTTGAACAGGAGGAACAACAACATATCGGATTTCTAAGTTAAGAGCAGATCTCTCATCAAGATCAATCAAATCCTTGAAGAAACCTGTTACGCCATCTTCACCAATATCCCGTTTAGTATAGAATGCACGAAATGACAGACGTGGAACTAAACCAGATTCCTTTATACCTAAATAGAGTTTTGATGTGTTGTTGTTATATCTCTCAAAAGCACCCAGTAGATTGAATTGGGGCAGTGGTTGCCAAATAAGTTGTGTATAATAACCGTGCCTCGCTTCATCGGTTTCTTCAAATCCCCAAAACTCAGGAGACCCTGTTTCATAAGTATAATCAAAAACAGAAGGAATGTAGCCATCACTGAAAATACGATATTCTAATTTTATAATCGCTTTGTTATGCACAAAACCGATACCAGTAGCATTTCCAATACCCAAGTCTGATACTGATGTAACCTCATCTGTTGTGGAGTCATCCGGTTGTGTATCAGTATCTTCAACTTCTAAATCAATATCATCTGGTTTTGGAGGATTCAGTGCAGCAATATCGTTATACAAATCAAGTCGAAACGAACTACGTTCAAAAATTGGAAACCCAAAATCTACACCGACAGCATTCAACGGTTCTTCACCTTCTTCCAGTGAGTTAGGGTCAATATCGGTAAGATAAGTAGCACCGACTTCAAATCGCGTCAAAAGGTTGTTGTTTTCTTCCCGTAGAAAGGGTCGGTAAAACCCACGTCCACCAAAAATAGTAGGAGCACCGAAGTCATTCAACATCGTTTCAACACCATATTTCCTATCAGGTTTTCTGATGTTAAAATGTAAGCCACGCCGATCATGATTAGAATAACCTGACATGATTGAACCGTGTCCTATCGTGAGATAGTCGAATTCACCCAGTCGGAAGTATAAAGGATCGTAAGGTTGCCCATAACGGAAATAGCGGATCAATCTTAACCAAGTGCTGAAGCTGTCCCATGTCTCACCATCCTCTGCAAGGAAGCGATCTTCTCCAGTCTCAGCATAAGGATTGTAGAGCAACACAAAATCAAAACCCAAACCGAAATTGCCGATTGGGAATTCCGGTTGAAGTTGAAGTCGAACAAAAACATCACCGTTTATGAAAGTTAAGCCACCACCATAGAACCCACTTGTGAGGAAGTTCTTTTCAACCATCGGTGTTGACATATCTTGGGCAAAAATTGGCGGGTTAAAGAGAAACAGATATGTGATAGCAGTAAAAATACTTCTTCTAAATATACTAACCAAAATAATAGTTCTCATGCATCAATTATCCTCCCATCCTTCATCTGAATAATGCGATCTGCATTCTCTTTGAGACCTTCATGATGGGTTACAATCGCAATGGTAGTTTGATGTTCATGTCGTAATTCTTGTATGAGATTCATCAAGTTATCACTTTGTCGGCTGTCTAAGTTTGCGGTCGGTTCATCTGCAAAGATGATTTTGGGGCGGTTGGCAAGGGCTCTGGCAAAAGAGACACGTTGTTTTTCACCACCAGAAAGTTGTCCTGGACGATGATGTAGTCGATCACTCAAGCCAACACGAGAAAGCAATTCAATCGCACGATTCTCTGATTCAAATGCTTTCGTCTTCGCAATATCCATCGCAACCATCACATTTTCCATCGCTGTGAGATACGGCAACAGATGGAACATTTGAAACACAAAACCGATCTTTTCTCTACGAATCAGGCTAAGATCATGATTTACAGTATCAACTTGTTCCCCATCAATTCGGATTTCTCCATCATCAGGTGTCAATATGCAACCGAGTAGACTGATAAGTGTAGTCTTTCCACAACCGCTATCACCCATAATCATCACCAATTCACGTTCTTCTATGTGGATATCAACAGAATCAATGGCGACAACAGCAGCATCACCGAAACCAAAACGTTTTGTCAGACCGATACCTTCTATGATTGATGCCATAATTCACAACCTTATGGATGTTTCTTCAATTTGCAGATATTGCAGCCACTGCTGGTTCAATATCTGTATATCGCATCTGTGTAGTATCTATTTCACCACGAAACGCAACCATCGGATCAACTCTGATAGCTTTACGCGCAGCCAAGTAACCGCTACCACAACAGACAACAAAACTAATCAATGCAACGATGATGGATTCTACAAAGTGTATCTTTACAAAGATAGGTGCAGCAGCAGCAAAGATGTAAGAGAGACAGTATCCAATGAAAACACCACTGAGAGAAATTAATGCAACCTGTTTCAATAAGAGCAGTATGACATAGTTGTTTGATGCACCAATGGCTTTCAAAACACCTATTTCCTGTGTCTTTTCCAACATCGTCACATAGGTAATCATCCCAACAATCAATCCTGCAGCTAACCATAGCATAACCCGCAAGAACTGCACTGCCTTCATCGGTTCGTCAACCCAATACTCCATAATATCCGAGAGCGTTTGATCCAAACTACGGGCTTCAATCGTATCTATAGCATCTAAATTGGCTGCAACTTCTTCTGCATTTTGAAGATTGTTTAAGTTCAATGTTGTCTGATCAAGTGTTTGGAGTGTCGCCGAATTGGCACCAATTTGTTCCTGCAGCTGTTTATGAAGTGTTTTGGCAACCATCATATTAATATGCGGTGTGTTTTCAAGAATAACGCGTTGTGCAACACGAACATCCATAAATAATAATGGAGTATCCAATACAAACATCAAACTTTTTGCTTTCCCCACAACTCGAACTTTGTCTTTACTTATAGTGATAATTTCACCAATTTCAAGGTCCATTTTCTCATCAACAACCACTTCATAAGGCACATTGTCCTCAGAACGATAATCCTCATAAGTTCGGGGTGTAAACATTCTGCCCTCTACGACCTGTTTGGGACCACCGAGTTCTCCTAATGAATATCCAACAACCATTGCCTTTGTGGGTTTCCCTTTAATGTTCGGACGGGCTTGGGCGAAAATCAACGGAGAGGCTGAGTCTGGCACTAATCCTTCTGCTGAACGCAAACCCGCCATGTATTCTTCGGCAAGCAGTGAGAAACCGATAAACGCACCACCTGAACCTTCCCCAGAAATCCAGATATCTGCACCAGTGGATTTAACATACTGTTGTGCTTGGATACGCATGCCGTTCATTATACCACCTAACAGCAGTATAAGCGAAATCAGCACAATGATTCCAAGTGCTGTCAAAACAACTCTCGCTTGACGAAAACGCATGTCTTTCAGAAATAAGTTTTTCATTGTTGCCTGTTTATGTATATTATTCGGATTCTATTTTATCTGAATATTCTATCGCCCAATATATTATTTTTCGGAGGACAATCATCAACACAAGGACTAATAGGCTTTCCCAAAATATAGAATTGATCGTGTCTCTAAAACGTTCAAAATTTGACAGGACAGGATCTGTCCGATGCCATGCCTTAACAAAAAAATATGTTGCTAAACCAATAGGAATCAGGCTAACCCAAATTCCGAATATAAACTCTACAGTGATGAGAACATAATATGCTGCATCTGACATCAACTTTATCAGTCTATTAAATTTATTCAAGTTTACCTCTCAAATTATCAATTAAGGTTATTTATTGATGTTATTCTTTCATGCATGGTTTGTCGTTTACGTCTGTGTAGTTGGACATGATCTAAATACATCTCATCATCTTTTTCCGATCCAGAATCACGTTCAAGAAATAGTGGAAAATCTGACGCTGGAGGTTTAGCATTATGATAGGCGTGGCTATAACTCCGCATAATGATTCGTTGTTCACGATTGAGCGTTTCTAGCCAATCCTTTGATGAATGAAAGCGATCCGCAGGTGTAACCCAAGAGGGACAATAAGCAACAAAGATGTTATATCGCACCACATCACTATCATTCATTTCCACACGATGCCAAATACTGGAGTGCATCACTGTCATTGTTCCCTTCCGAGGACATACAATTAACTCACCAGGTAGACTCTTATGTGTATCATATCCATTCATATATTGCTGTCGGTGGCTACCCGGCAACACAACAAGGTTTCCCATTCTTTCATGAAGTAGATCTGTCAGCCAATATCCTATTTTGATTTGCAAAGGTAAATTGGGGGAAAACACACCATAAGGGAGTGCGCGTGCACCATCTGGGTGCCACTGATTATACTGTTTGCCACCGGGTGGACGCAGAAAAAATTGACTCTGATGCAATTTGAGAAGTTCACCGAATAAGTCATAAGCGTATCCAACGTGCCGGTCATGATCAATCAACTCTGTAAAGACGGGATCACGTTCAACGATATTCTCCATCCCAAGGTAACCACCCTGTGTATATTTTGGATTGCTTTCAGCAACACGATCTATTGCATCTTTATATATGTCAATATCTTCATCGGAGATTGCATCTTCAATGAAGATAATTCCATCTTCGTTGAAAGTGTTCCACTGTTCTTGTGTAAATCCGGGTGGTGCAATCCGGTATTTTTGATCGGTTTCCATTGGATGACTCCCTCAGTTGAATATAGAAAAAACAGTGTATAGGTTAGATTAAACTTGCGAAATTCAAAATCCAAATAGATGCTTATTTAACCCAACCTACAGGTTTAGTTTAACTCACCTTACTAAGTGCAAATTCTGTGCCAGTCTAACCGGCACGACACAGTTAGAATTCTTTGTGAATTACATAGACGACTGCACCAAAAGGTGCAGACTTTATACCCAATTGCACGGAATAGGGCAGTGCGTTGGTTGAACTGAACGCACCGATGAAAATTCTAAGCATATAATTTGCTTCCATTTACTTAATGCACCCAGATTCAAGTGAAATCTGTAATAGGCTATTTATCATTCGAAGAAGGTACTGTATTCGCTTTTTCGATCGCCTTCTGAATTAAAGTAAGATCAGCGATATTGACAACACCATCTTCGTTAACATCTGAACGATTATTACCAAGTATTCCAAGACTTTCGGCAACTGATTCCAAATCTAGATTGTTTACTACACCATCACCGTTCACATCTTCTTTTAATATTGTAGGGGCAGCTGGTTTTGTTATTTTACTATTTTCAATGCGCGGATGTGAACTTATACCTACGGAGTCAGTAAGCAGGACATTAGATAATTTTAGGGTGCTATTATTGATAGCAATAACCTCAAACGTAAGTGTCGCAAGGGTGCCATCGCCTTTGCTTTCAGTGCCATGAGTTGTTGCTGCAACTGTCACGTTATTCTTTTTGACAATTGGCTGAACAAAGTAAGCATCAGACGACAGATAATCTCCATTCTTGCTCTCAACGTAACGGAGGACGGTGGGATCGAAATCAATGGTTGCTTGATATCCAGCCACAATTTCACCTTCTATGATGTTCAAGGAGAATGTAAGCTTTTGTCCAATAGAAGAAATTTGTATTGTTGAGGGGAATAACCTAACTGTAGCATCTAAATTGATGACAGAAGAGGAAATGTCCCAAACTATTACCGTCCCGTCACTGCTTGCACTTGCAATTGTTCGTCCATCTGGATTGAAAGCCCCGTTTGTTATCGTTCCTTTATGTCCTGTGAAAGTTCGTATGTGTTCTAAGGTTTTCGTATTCCACAAAAGGATTTTTCTGTTGTTGGTACAGCCTACAATTATTTTTCCATTAGGGCTGAATGCTACACATTCTATGTTATCCACATCTTCTGTAGTAGCAAGAGACTGTTTTAGTTTTGCAGTCGCTACATCCAACAATTCAATAGTATTGTCGTGAGTAGCAATTGCTATTGTTTTTCCATCTGGACTGAATGATGAACTATTAACACTTCTCATATTACTTGAAAATGTGTGTTTAAGAACTCGAGTTTCTGTTTCCCATAACCGAATAATTGTGTCTTCAGACCCCCTGCTCGCGCTTATAAGTGTTTTTCCATCAGGACTGAAACCTACTCCGTGGAAACTTCCACTATTTTTTGTTATTGTGCGGTAGTGTAGACCAGTTCTTGCATACCATAAACGAATTGTTTTGTCTTCACTGCAAGTAGCAATTGTTTCTCCATCTGGGCTGAAAGTTATGCTATAGACATCTCCATTATGTCTATTTTTCGTACGTGGTGTCATGAGTGTTTTGTGACATCTTCCAGTCTTAGCATTCCAAAGACGAATGCTGTATTGTCCAGAGCTTGCTATTGTTTTTCCATCTGGACTAAAAGCAACGCTATACACTTTTCCTGTATGACCATATAATGTATATTTATGTTTCCCAGTGTCTGTATCCCATACCATAATTGTTTTGTCTTCACTGCTAGTAGCAAATATTTTTCCATCTGGACTGAAAGTCAACGATGAAACGGTCTGTGTGTGCCATTCTTCTGTCTGTATTTGAAATCGTTTTCCTGTTTCAACGTTCCATAAGCGAATAGTGTTGTCGTCACTTATACTTGCGATCATCTGTGCATTTGGGCTAAAGTCCAGATCAGTGATACGTCCTGCCTCTCCTCGAAACGTATATTTGTGTTTTTCTGCTACCCTATCCCATAGTTGGATAGTTTTGTTATCGTTCACTGTTACGATTGTACTTACGTTAGGACTAAAGGCTACGGAAGTAATACCCTCCGTGGGGTCTCTCGGTGTAAAAGTATGTTTTTTTGCTCCAGTTTCAGCATCCCACAATTGAAACGTACTATCTTTACCTACGCTTACGATGTTTTGTTTGCCTGAACTGAAGAAAAGGTTATCAATATCTTTTGCATGTTCTGTAAGAATGGACTTCTGTTCACCAGTTTCAACGCTCCACAATCGGATGGTATTGTCATCACCCGCACTTGCTATAGTTCGTCCATCTGGACTAAAAGTCACACTCTCAACTTCATCTGTATGCCCTATTAGCATCTGCTTGCGTTTTCCTGTTTGCACATCCCATACACGTATGATTTTGTCCCTACAGGCAGAGGCAAGTGTTTGTCCATCTGGACTAAATGAAGCGTTTCTTATGAGCCCTCCAGAACTCATAGGTATGTGGGATTTTCCAGTTTCTATATCAGATATCTGAATTGTCCACCATCCTATAAGTGCTAATTTCAGTCCATTTGGACTAAAAGCAACGCTAGTGACACCTGATTCAGGATTAAGTATAAGATACATTTCTTTTCCGCTATGTGTATTGTAAATCCAGATCCCAATGCTGCTGACTGCAGCAATCCGAGAACCATCAGGAGAAAACTTTATCTTACTTATTTTCCCTTTACCAAGTCGATATTTGGCATTTTCTGGTAAGTTCAGTTGTGTCGAATCCGCTGCATAAGATTTATGTAAAAATGAAGTTAAGACGAGGATAATAATCCAAAAGATTGTATATAACTTTATTTTCATTTTTTCTCCATATTTTACTTCAAAATCAACATTTTGCGCAGTTGTGAAACGTTATCCGTTTGCAGTTGATAAAAATAGACTCCGCTTGCAGTCCGTTCCCCTACGCTATTGCGACCATCCCAGTATGCCGCACGATTCTTATCTGTATAATAACCTGCCGCACGATTCCCAAGTGTAAGTGTGCGGACTATACTACCTCTCGTATCATAAATCGTAATCTGAACATTGCTGCCGTTTGCAATATCTGTCATAGATGGAAAATTATACATCAATTTCCCATCTATGACAATCGGAATTAAGAGCGATTAGCGATTTGTGCGCGGAGATTTTCTAACTCATCCTCTAATGCCTGCCGCCGTTCCATTTCTTCTTTGGCGATCTTTTCTGCTTTTGTAGCGCGCGCTTCCGCTTCCAGTCGCATTTTCTGTTCTTCCAGTCGCATTTTCTGTTCTTGTTCTCGCAGCTGTTCTTCCTCCACAGATGTGTTTATCGGTGTGCCATCAGGCAGAAATGGACGTAATAACCTCACGCGCGTCGTTTGATCTTCCTCCCACCGGAACCAGAGATTTAAGGCTTCGCTGAACAAGCCACCCGCCGCATCCGGCACTATGTCAACAATATCACCAGAACCACGCTGCCGCCACCCAAAAAACTCCGCAGGTTTATCCATTTCAGGTTGATGGATAAAGAACTCTTGAACCCCCATCTCTTGCAGATATACTTGCACCTTTTCATGCCGATCCTGACCCGCTGTCGCATCTGATAGAAACTCAAAGACTGCTACCGGTGCCGCACCTTCAGACCACGTATAAAAAGAACGCCGCAACGGATACTTCTTAACACCAAACACAACGAAAATATCAGGAGCGACTACCTTCGTGAGGTTACCTTCTTCATAATAGATAAAGTTGTCGTTACCGATGTGAACGTAATCATTCATCCTAAAATATCGGAAAAGTTGGTCATAAAATATGTTTATCTGCAAACCGTGAAACTCAGTCGCTGGCATCGGTTCATCGTCCTCACAGGGGTATCCTTCAATATGGATGGTCGGTTTTCCATTGGCTATCGGAAAGCCTGGCATATATTTTCTTTGCTTGAATTCAAAGTCCGTTAGGGTATTCATCATTTCCTCCCTTGCGTATCAGAGCAGGCATGTTCCTGATCACGGGTCCGGTCGTTAAAGGGGAATGTCCGTGTCTTCGTTACTATTCTATTCTCAACCCGCATGCTTTCAATCGGATAAGGGGTAACATCAATCAAAACTTTATGAGATTCATCTAATTTCATAAGGTCCATCCTTGTCTGTACCT
This sequence comes from Candidatus Poribacteria bacterium, assembly GCA_958295945.1. Taxonomy (GTDB): domain Bacteria; phylum Poribacteria; class WGA-4E; order WGA-4E; family WGA-3G; genus MSPOR6. Next base: position 4,537,625 of record OY282386.1, on the reverse strand, counting down.
GAATATCTGTCAGATTTGGAAAATTGGACACCAATTCTCTGTTCTTGAAAACGGGACTTAAGAGCGGTTAGTGATTTGTGCGCGGAGATCTTCTAACTCTGCCTCTAACGCCTGTCTTCGTTCCGTTTCTTCTTTTACCAGTCTTTCAGATTCTTCAGCGCGCGCTTCCGCTTCCATCCGCATTTGCTGTTCTTCCAGTCGCATTTGCTGTTCTTCCAGTCGCATTTGCTGTTCTTCCAGTCGCATTTGCTGTTCTTCCAGTCGCATTTGCTGTTCTTGTTCTCGCAGCTGTTCTTCCTCCACAGATGTGTTTATCGGTGTGCCATCAGGCAGAGATGGACGCAATAACCTCACGCGCGTCGTTTGATCTTCCTCCCACCGGAACCAGAGATTTAAGGCTTCGCTGAACAAGCCACCCGCCGCATCCGGCACTATGTCAACAATATCACCAGAACCCCGCCGACACCACCCAAAAAACTCCGCAGGTTTATCCATTTCAGGTTGATGGATAAAGAACTCTTGAACCCCCATCTCTTGCAGATATACTTGCACCTTTTCATGCCGATCCTGACCCGCTGTCGCATCTGATAGAAACTCAAAGACTGCTACCGGTGCCGCACCTTCAGACCACGTATAAAAAGAACGCCGCAACGGATACTTCTTAACACCAAACACAACGAAAATATCAGGAGCGACTACCTTCGTGAGGTTACCTTCTTCATAATAGATAAAGTTGTCGTTACCGATGTGAACGTAATCATTCATCCTAAAATATCGGAAAAGTTGGTCATAAAATATGTTTATCTGCAAACCGTGAAACTCAGTCGCTGGCATCGGTTCATCGTCCTCACAGGGGTATCCTTCAATATGGATGGTCGGTTTTCCATTGGCTATCGGAAAGACTGGCATATACTTTCTTTTCTTAAATTCAAAGTCTTTTAGGGTATTCATCATTTCCTACCTTGCGTATCAGAGCAGACATGTTTCTCATTGCCGGTAAAGCGTTTTAAGGGGAATAAACGTGTCTTCGTTACTATTCTATTCTCAACCCGCATGCTTTCCAATCGGATAAGGGGTAACATCAATCAAAACTTTATGAGATTCCTATGCGGTATTAGATTTTACTTCCAATCTAACCATATCAATATCCACTACACGCCAATAGCCGTTTCGCACATGTCGTTCTGAAGTATCCACACCGAAACAGCCTGAACGATGATTTGATTTGCCCGTTCAACAATCGGATTTAAAGATGGGATGTGAGTAAACATGGTTTGTGCTTTATCTTTAAGGTTTCCGATTTTCGGTAATTCAAGGATCTTCATCTCTTTGAGAAATGCTTCAACCTCTGCCTGACCAATATGAGCGCGTCTACGGAGTTCTTCTAATTTTGATGTATGCGCCCATACCTGTAAAACCGTTTTGCTTATCTGTTCAATAGAAAAACTTGCGGCAAGTTGTTGGGCAGCATTTTCAATAGCAACGAGAGACAGTTTGCGTTTGCCAGCAACGACATGCGCGGGTGGTAAGCGAAGGTCCCAAACGATTCTAAAAACAGACAATAATTTCAAAATATAATACGTGATGTCAATTTGCCACCAACGAAAACCTTGCGGGGCAGCACTCGGAAAATGGTGGTGGTTATTGTGCCATCCTTCTCCCAATGTAATGATGGCAAGCAAGATATTGTTGCGAGAATTATCTCCAGTGTCATAACGTTGTTTCCCATAAATGTGGGACAGAGAATTGATAGCAAAAGTTCCGTGATATAGAAGCACAGTACTGATTATAAAACCCACGACAAGTCCAGACCAGCCTGCAATCATCCAAACGAAAACACCTAATAGGACTGCAGGTAATGTATGGAATTTCCCAAGCCATACAAGTTCAGGATATTTTCGGAAGTCTTTTATCAGACTGTAATCTGCCCTTAGCCCGCGTTTACACAAAATCCAACCTACATGGGAGTACCAAAATCCATGTTTAACTGGTGAATGTACATCTTGTTCTGTGTCAGAATACTTATGATGTTCCCGATGTTTCGCTGCCCACCATAAGGTAGCCCGTTGTGCCGAACTCTGTCCGAGAAACGCCAAAAAGAATTGAAAGGCACGGCTTGTTTTGAATGCTCGATGTGAAAAGTAACGATGAAATCCTGCTGTGATACCAAACATACGGACAACGTAAAGAACACCGCATATAATCCAATCGGTAGGTTTGACATCTACCCAAAAAACAGCAAAACATGCAAGGTGAATCAATATAAAAGGTATAGGACGAGGATGAACAATGTCAACCGCATCGGCGACACGCGAATTGCTTGGTTCTTTAGACACTAATTTTGTGTTCCTTTAGCTTTTAGCTTTCAAGCATAACAACGATGTTATGCCTTAATAAAAAATGTGTGCGTGACGCATCGCAAGGTCTTAGGCTGCGTGACGCTTTGGTGTGTATTTGTTAGATGCTGTCATATTCTCTTTTGCAACCGAACTGATTTAGGATCGCACACATCATCTAAAATTCATTCCTTATACCAAATTAACGAGATTTGTATTGTTTTCAATGCCGAGTACACGGGCTGGCAGGGGAACCCTGCCCCTACGATTTAGGTTAATTTGGTATAAATCAAACTCGGATGTATCTCAACAGGATAGGGTTTAGCATCCGATAAAGTCTGATGCGTATTTCGTAATTTAGTGAGTTCTGTTTTTGTCCCTTCCTGAATGTCTATTTGATTTGGAAAATTATACACCAATTTCCCCTCTATTACAACAGGAATTAAGATCGGATTTCCATCAGGGATCGATTCACCCCAATGTGTAACACAGTCCTTACAATAGAATCCATCAGTATCAGTAAAACGATATACCTGTTTTCTACCGGGAATAGTAGCTTTTGCAGGTTCATCAACTGTCTGCTTTCCAACAGGATTTCCATCGTGTTCTACAGACTTATAAACACCTCCAAGGGCAGAGGGTCCACCTTCCCCCGTAAGTGAATTAAAGTTTGCACCTGTCGCTAAACGTGTACCAACGCCGAAACTGTCAATCGGTGCGTTATTCTCAAGAAGTTTGTCTATCTCGTATTCATCAAGGTCATGGCTGGCGATAATCTGAACATACTCAAGTCCAGCATCATCAAGAATACTACGCACCTGTTCACTAAGCAACAAGAGATCACCACTATCCAAACGGACTGCTTTCAACCGTAATCCACGACCTTCCATCTCTTTTGCTACAATACACGCTTTCCTTGCTCCCTGAATCGTATCGTAAGTATCTATCAGTAGCGTTGAATTGTGTGGAAAGACATCGGTATAATCTCGGAATGCATCTATCTCTGATGGACGATCCATTATGAATTTGTGCCCCATCGTGCCGACATACGGAATATCAAAATACCGTCCAGCAATGACAAGTGATGTACCGCTTGCCCCTCCGATAAATGATGCACGTGCTGCAAGGATACCCGCATCTCTACCGTGTGCTCGTCTCGCACCAAAATCAAAGACCGGTTTTCCTCTCGCTGCGCGAACTATACGTGATGCCTTCGTAGCAATCAATGTCTGAAAGTTCATCACACTCAACAGATAAGTCTCAAAGAGTTGTACATCGCGGGATCTACCAGTAACATTGATAATCGGTTCGTTAGGAAACACAATTGTGCCTTCAGGAACAGCATAAACAGAACCTTCAAAGTGGAAGTCTCTCAACGACTCAATATAATCTTCGCTCAATTCGCCCTGTTGTAACAACCATTTGAGAGTGTCCTCAGTGAAACTAAGATTTTGTATGTAGTGGATTACCTGTTCAAGTCCTGCTGCGACAAGATATTCTCCCTGTGGTATTTTACGGACATAGTAGTTTGCAGTAATAAATGAATCGTTTCTGTTCTTGAAATCTGCATTCCCCATCGTGAGTTGATAGTAGTCTACAAAGAGCGACATCTCTGATTCTGTCAACAGTGCAGATATTGGAGAAGAATCAGGTTTCTGTTCTGAAGCATCAGAAATGGATTTCATAGCAGTTGCTTTCGTATTTGACATACAAAACTATCTCACAAAAACCATCAGTACACATACAACCGTTCCATAGTTGTCTATCTATCAATCCTGTGTAATCTGTATCAGTTGATTTGCAGTTATATTTTGAAGTGACTGCGTTTTTCCGTTAGTCCAGTTAACCTTCAGCAACTTAATCTGTGTTGCTTCACCTAATCCAAATTCAGCGACATAACTGTTAGATGACATGTAACTTTCACCCGCATATATTTCTCGTATCTGTGCGGAATCATCGGTTGTAAGTTGTATTTTCGCTCCAACAGCATATCGGTTTTCATTCGTGCCAATCAATTTCACATGTAACCATTTGTTGCTATTCTTCAAAGCATCAGATTGATTCTGAAGTAAAGTAGGATTCGCATAATTGTTGACAATGAAAATGTCTACATCACCGTCATTATCATAATCTCCGAATGTAGCACCACGACTGACACGAAATGGAAGATCGGCAATACCCGTGCTTTTACTTACCTCGCTAAATACACCATCTCCATCATTTTGGAACAGTTGATTGTTCTGGGGAATGAGTGTTTCCGGTTCATCTAATTTCTGGAAAGTACTACCGTTTGCAACAAATATGTCTAAATCACCATCGTTGTCATAATCAAATAGGGAAGTACCCCAACCAATTTCCTTGATGCTAACTTCAGCCAACATAGTGGTATAGGATTCATCTACAAATCTGATTCGTTTCGTATTGTTCTCCTCATTCAACAAATTTCTGTATAGCACATTTTCCTGATCAATCCAGTGCGTGACGAATAAGTCAATATCCCCATCGGAGTCGTAATCTCCCGTTGCCAATCCCATAGAACCGCGAAAATCTGCAGCCCAAGACTCAGCACTGACGTCAGTAAACGTACCATTCCCATTATTACTGTAGATATGGTTTTCCGATGTGTCATTTGCAACATAGAGATCCATATCGTTGTCATTATCAAAGTCGCTGAATATAGCCTGCATACTTCTCCCACCCGATGCAGCTACCTCAGCTTCAGTCGTAACATCAGTAAATGTCCCGTCACCGTTGTTCTGGTACAAAACGTTGTCTTGCGATTCAAAAACGGTGGGATTTAGTGCACTCGGTCCGTATGAACCTACTTGGTTGGCACCAATCTTCTTTTCCTGCAACTTCACAAGATCATAGTTCACATAGTTACATACATATAGGTCTAAATCGTCATCACCATCATAATCAGCAAACACAGCACCCGTGCTCCAATGTGAACAACCTACACCAGCCAATTGGGTTACGTCAGTAAATGTACTATCACCATTATTCAGATAGAGAACATTTTCACCGTAGTTTGTTACATATAGGTCAAGGTTGCCATCACCATTATAATCTGCAAAGACACACCCCATTCCGTAACCTGTGTCACCGACATTCGCAGATTCAGTTATGTCTGTAAAAGTTCCATCCCCGTTATTCCTATATAACACATTTGTAGGTAAGTTTCTCATATTCTTTGATGAAATATCCTTGAAGGCACCAGTGATATTGACAATGTATAAGTCCAGATCACCATCATTATCAATGTCTGCGAAACCTGCACCTGAACCCATGTCTTCAGGGAGAAGACTGGAACGTGAACCAATTGCGTGCTTGAAACGGATACCTGCATCTTTAGTTACATCAACAAAAGTAGGGGACTGTGCATGAACATAAAGGGTAACATAGAAGATTACCACAAGGCACAGTATGGAGAGAGAAATGTGCCTATCTCCCATTGTTGTATCTATATGGTTCTTCATGATTTTAGGAAGTTGGTAAAGATATTACGGTTTAAAAACCGTTCGTCATTAAGGATATCTTGATGAAGTGGAATAGTTGTCTTTATGCCCTCAATTTTAAATTCAGATAACGCCCGTTTCATCCGGGAAATTGCTTCGTTACGATTACTACCTATGGCAATTAACTTAGCCACCAGTGAATCGTAGTGGGGTGGTACCGTATAACCGTTGTAAACATATCCATCAACCCGAATACCTATACCACCAGGAGGCTGATAGTCTGTCACCAAACCTGGTGAAGGCATAAACTGATTGGCTGGGTCTTCTGCGTTGATGCGACATTCAATTGCATGTCCCTTGATGTGAATATCAGATTGGTTGTAACCAAGTTCCTCACCCATCGCCAACCTTATCTGTTCCTTAATCAGGTCAACACCGGTAATGCTTTCTGTAATGGTATGTTCAACTTGAATTCGCGTATTCATCTCAAGGAAATAGTAGTTTTCGTTTTTATCAACTACAAACTCTATCGTGCCAGCATTCCTATATCCGATTGACCTAGCTGCCTTGACTGCTGCTTTGCAGATTTCATTGCGGACTTTAGCAGAGATGGATGCTGCAGGTGCTTCCTCAAGCAATTTCTGCTGTTTTCGTTGAATAGAACATTCCCGTTCCCCGAAGTGCACAACATTGCCGTGTGAATCCCCTAAAACCTGAACTTCAATGTGTCGTGCGTCTTCAATCCATTTTTCAATGTAGACATCACCGTTGCCAAAAGCGGCTTGGCTTTCGGCTTTTGCGGTGTGAAAGAGATTGAACAGACTTGGACGATTGTATGCAATACGAATACCACGCCCCCCGCCACCTGCTGAAGCCTTGATTCCGACAGGGTAACCGATTTTTTCAGCAAGTTTAGCTGCTTCTTCCGGTGTATCAACAGTCGCTTTCTTATCTTTTTTCCGTTTCTTACTTTGGCTACCTGGAACAAGTTTCAATCCAGCTTTCGCGACTGTCTCAAGCGCACTTACCTTGTCCCCCATAGTAATTAAATCTTTAATAGATGGTCCAATGAATTTAATTTGATGTGCTTCACATATCTCTGCAAATTGTGCATCTTCTGCAAGGAAGCCTGCCCCCGGATGTATTGCATCAACATTAGCAAAATCCGCTACAGCTGTGATATTCGCGTATTTCAGATAACTTTCTGCGGAGGGTGGCGGACCGATACAGTACGCCTCATCCGCATACTTGACGTGGAGTGCATCTTTATCTGCTGTAGAATATACTGCCACTGTCTTTATATCCATGTCCTTACAGGCACGTATGACACGAATAGCTATCTCGCCTCGGTTGGCAATCAGTATTTTTTGAAACATAGTCTTAGTTTTGCCTCACACGGAAGAGGGGTTGATTATATTCAACTGCTTCTCCATCCTCGATAAAGATTTCAAGGATTTCACAATCGAAAGGTGCTTCAACATCGTTATATGTTTTCATGACTTCCAAAGTAGCAATAGGATCACCAGCCCCAACCGAATCACCTATATCAATAAATGGCGGTTCATCAGGTGCGGGGGAACGATAAAACCGGGCAGGCATAGGCGAACGAATTATATCATCACCAGTTTCGCTTTCTGTAACCAATGTTGGTGTCACTGCACCTGTAGATGTCGGTGTAGTAGATATCTGTTGAACGGTTGCGCGTGAAATCTCAATTTCAATTTCACCATCACGAACTCGAACCGAGGCTAAATCTGACTGTTCTGCAATTGAAATAAGTTGTTCAAGACGTTCAAGGAGCGGATCAGAGTTGACTTCAGCATCCGCAGTAGAATCTTGGTCTTTACTTTTATCGTTTTTATTCATATTTTAAACCCTTTCAACATATTTTCCTGTCCGTGTGTCTACTTTTATGGTCGTTTCATTTTTAACAAAGAGCGGGACATTGACGACAGCCCCTGTCTCTAATTTTGCCGGTTTTGTTCCACCACTCACTGTATCCCCACGTAACCCTGGGTCAGTTTCAACAATTTGGAGTTCAACGAAGGTTGGTAATTCTACAGCAAGGGGTGTAGCACCATCCATTTTGACGATAACATTCTCACCTTCTTTTAAGTACTTCACGTTTTCACCAAGCATTGCTTCCGGAAGTTGATGCTGATCAAATGTTTCGTTGTCCATGAACCAAAGTAACTCACCTTCACTGTAGAGAAACTGCATCTCTTGGTCTGTAAGACGCACAGTTTCTATCGATTCGCTAGAACGAAAAGTGCGGTCAAGCACCGCGCCATCTTTGACTCGTTTTATTTTTGTTCTGGCGAATGCTCCTCCTTTACCGGGTTTAACATGCTCACAGTCTACTACTGTGTAGACAATATCATCAAGACGGAGGACTAATCCGTTTCGTAAATCTTTTAATGCTGCCATTAATATTCCTTTCTTAAATACCAAAGTATGTATTCTATCAAGATTTCATATATGTTAATAGTGCTTTAGAAAAATTATAATAATTCAAGTGCTAATCGCAACGCTTCTCCTCTATGACTGATACGGTTTTTGATAGTTTCACCTAATTCAGCAAAAGTTTTCTCATACCCGTTTGGCACAAAAATTGGGTCATAACCGAAACCGTTTTCTCCTGAAGGTGTATGGGTGATATGTCCTTCACATTTTCCAACAACAACTTTTACGTCCTTGCTATTATTCGGTTCAGCAATGGCGATTGCAGCTACAAACCGTGCATTCCGATTTGTCGCACCTTCTATTGCTTCAAGCAACTTCTGAATACGAACTGCATCTGTTGCATCCTCACCGGCCCATCGTTTTGAATGAACACCAGGTGCACCGTCAAGTGCATCAACTTCTAATCCAGCATCATCTGCAAGTGTGCGGTGTCCTGTCCACTCTGCAATTACCATCGCTTTCTTGGCTGCGTTCTCTTGATATGTATCTCTATCCTCAACCACTTCTGGCGCATCGGGAAAATCCTGAAGCGATAAGATCTGAATGTTCCGATGCTCTTTATCTGTGTTGAACATTGTTGTCAATTCTTTGACTTTGCCAAGATTACGGGTTGCCAGTACTAACTTCATCAAGGTTCTCAAGCATAATTCTGTTCTGTAGACGAACAAGTTGTTGAATTCCATTTACAGCAAGGTCAAGTAATTCATCAGACTCTTCACGAGTAAACGGGTTATGTTCAGCAGTGCCTTGGATTTCAATGAACTTACCACTTCCTGTCATCACAACATTCATGTCAACATCTGCAGCAGAATCTTCAGTATAACAGAGATCCAACATGGGAGTTCCATCAATAATACCAACACTTGTTGCGGCGATATTCTCAACGATAGGCAACTCATCAATTATCTTCTGATCTTGTAAGGTCTTACACGCATCCCAAAGTGCCACATAAGCCCCCGTTATCGCAGCGGTGCGTGTGCCACCATCTGCTTGGATAACATCACAATCAATCCAAATTGTCCTTTCACCTAAAAGGTCAAGGTCAACAGCAGCCCGAAGCGATCTGCCGATGAGTCTTTGAATCTCCTGAGTGCGTCCACCGAGCCGTCCCTGCGTTGCTTCCCGTTGCATGCGTTCGGATGTGGAACGTGGTAACATAGAATATTCTGCGGTAACCCATCCTCGTCCCTGAATGTTTTGGTACCGCATAAACCGTGGTTGCCGATTATCCACGGATGCTGTGCAGATAACTTTGGTATTCCCGGTAGTTATCAGGACTGATCCTTCTGCGTGTATAGTATAATTGCGCTGTATTGTAACAGAACGCATCTCATCCGGTTTTCTCCCATCATCTCGGACAATGGAACCATCAGCATATCGGACATTATTGGTAATTTGTGTTGTCATAAGTTAAACTCTATGCAATATTTTAGTGATGTCAATTATGGACACCATAACTGACAATTATATGACATGATATTCAGATTATCACTTGTTGGAGGACTTTGTAAGTCCAATGTTGTGAACCAAAATCCGCAAAATCGGGTTACAAAGTCCTTCAACAAGAAGTAAGACAAATTAATTCACATATATGGAAATCAATTTGTTTTGCTCAAGCAATGTTATTACGCAATTAAACCTCTTTAAGTAGATCTAACGCCTTTGTATAACTTTTCCGTTCTAAATAGTGCATAAGCGTTTTCGGTGCGGTTTCCTCAATTTCTGCAGATAACTCCTGAATTCTGAGCAGTTGATCTGCAATATCGTCACCAGATGTGATACGGTTCATCATATCTTCTAATGTGTTGTGAAGTTCTGTAGATTGTTGTATTGTCATTGTGCTCCATTCTCTTCCGTATGTATAGGTGGTAGTTCGTTCACTGCTTTGCATGTTCGCAAACCTATGCTTTTCGGTGGTTCATCATATCCTTTCCAAGAATACGGGTCAACGCCTGAAACAGGAACAATACAGCGGCGGTCAGCACTTGCAGGTCGTTCACCTTCTCTGATTGACCACGGTAACAACGACCATGAATTACAGTAATGATTAACAAGCACACGTCGGAATGTACTGCCACGATTCTTTCGGGAGCGATGCAATAGATATCCGTTGAAGAAAACCAGTGCACCGGTTTCCACCTCAACAGGGACTTCTTCAGAACCGTCAAAACCGTAACTCTCTTGTGCGAAGTCAAATTCATCCGGATTTTCGTGATTGCGTTGTGGATAGAGATACCCTTGACGATGTGAACCAGGAAGCACCCATAGACACCCGTTTTCAACATTTGCATCATCCATAGCAATCCACGCACCAATTAAGGAACGGTCGCGTGTGGGAATATAGATTTCATCCTGATGCCACGCCTGACCTTGAAAATTAGGTGGTTTGACAAATAGCATGGACTGCATACACTTAACGCTACCGTCCCAATAAGGCAGGTGTGCAGCGGTTATTTGACTAAGAATACCGCAGATTTTAGGATGCTTGACATACTGCTCAATAGTATCGCTTACGAAATGCGGTTGATGGATACAGAGAATCCTACCTATTGCTTCTTCGTCTGAAACACTTTCAGGCAGTGGATTCATATTATCGCATTCATATCCACCGCGTGCCAGTCTGACTGCATCTTGTCTGAGTTCATCAATCTCGCTCTTGGATAGCAAGTTTGGTACGACAAGATAACCGTTGTCTATGAAAAATTGACATTCTTCGTCAGATACGATATTTGGAACATCAATTCGTTCTGTTATTTCAGGACCCATTTGTTTATATTCCTCCTATGACTTAATCAAAATATGAAGTCCTTCTACGACTATACCCTATTTGCAAGGAACATCTCCGTTATTGCAAGTGCAAATACAGCTAACAATATAAATGTAGAAAGACTCTGATTTCTTTCAACATCTTCTTTATATTTTTTCACAACTTCAGGTGTAAGTTCGGTCGGTGTGCGATCTGTTTCTGTTGTGCCAATTAGCATGCTGGTCAATTCTTCAGGATTCCGAGGCGTTAGGTCCGACTCCACAGTATCCACATTGATGACGAAATAGTGTTGTTCTTCACCAGACTGATGCACTGAATAGATACCGGGATTTGATGTGTCTTCATAAAATAGATTACCCTGTTCATTTAATGACATCCGCGTTTCTTTACGGTCAGGATTAAAGACTGCTACCTCTTTCCCAGCATTTTCTTGAGTCCCACTATAATTCATTCCATCACCAATTCGATAATCAGGCACTTTCCCAGCTTGCTTCAGTGCCAAATATTTTATGGTTTCATGAAGGAACGGAAGAAAGACGCCGTGTATAGGCAAGTCATTCCACTCCCTATCAATCGTGGAAGTATAACATAACACACGACCGTTTCCATATATCTTTTCTACAACTGCTGGATTTCCATCATCAAAAACAGCGATAACAGAAGCATCAGATGTTGGTGTTGACTGATAATAACGGAAGAAACGTCCTTTGGCAAAATCACCATGATTAGGATTACTAAACGGTGTAAAAATGGGATGACGATATTCTACATTCGCAATAACCTGAAATTCCTCTTTACCGATGGGATCACCAACAGCTTGCATCAATGTGCATGGTAAGAGAGAATTCTCCGTTCCCCCAAGATGTTGTTGATAAACACTAGAATCCACCTGATCTCCCATTGTGAGAATTAATCCGCCGCCAGCATTGACATAAGTTTTCAACCTTTCTGCTTCAGTAGAACTCATTTTGCTGAGATTTGCGAGGATTAGCACATCATAACTTTGTATGGCAGCTGCTGATGGGATAGTAGTAGATTCAGTATAATCAACTGGCACGCCATCGTCCCCCACATCCACAAGTGCTCTTGTCAAAAAGAAGGTTTCATCATCTATGTCATTTCTTTTCCGCTCACCATTGACGCAGTGCACCTTGATGGACTTCATGCTTTGTACTGTAAAATATCGAACATTGTCAATTTCCAGAGCATCACTTTCAATTTCAACTCTACCTGTATGTGCAGATTCTGTTTGAAGATCGATTTTGATCCTAAAGGCAGCATCTAAACTATCATTAGGTTCAATATCCAATTGCATCGTTTCTACCTTATCATTATCAATGAAAAGACTAACAGGGAGATTTTCAACACGTTCATTACTGTAGTTGTGGATACGTGCCACCAATTCTGCATCTTTTTGATCAAGCAGGACGACTGGAGGGACATTGATAGCCGTAACTGCACGGTTGTTCTGTTGTTCAGCTGCAACATCAACAAATTCAATGTTAACATCTGGACTCAAGCGATCCGTTTCAAGGAAACTTTCCCATCCACTCTTTTGTAGGTCAGCAACAAGATAGATCTGCTTCTGTCCAACTGAAACAGCCTTAAGTATTTCATCAGCAGTCTGTATGGCATCAAGGTAATCCGTTATATAATTTGTTAACGTTGCGTTTTCTATGGCAGATCTGATGTGGTTATGTTCTGAGTCAATCGGTAATACCTGTCTTGCTTTGTCTGCAGACAGAATAAGTGCGACGGCATCCGCACTATCTAAACTATCAAGTCGTTTAATTGCCTCTTTTTTTGCTTCGGCAAATGTGTCCGCATACTGCATACTGTAAGATGTATCCAAAATTATAACAGCATTTCTCACACCGCCTAATTCGGGGGCTGTTGCGGGGTCCTCAGCGAAAAATGGACGTGCAAAGGCAAAACCGAGCAGCAGTAACATCAACATACGCATCAGTAGTAGAAGTAATCGCTTTAGTTTATGTCGCTGCACATTTGTTTGATGCGACATCTGAATAAAGCGAACAGTACTAAAGACAAGTTGACGTGCCCGTTCTCGGTTCAATAAGTGGATTATCAGAGGGATAGATGCCCCAACAGCACCTGCTACGGCAAACATTCCTGCTAAAAGACCCATCGTGTTAATCTCCTACGTTCACTCTTTACACAGTTTTTAGTAAAAACCTTAATTATTTATACACTACGGTAGGTTCGGTTTCCTAACCGAACCGGTGTTTGTTCTGTCTCATTGTTAGGCAGAATGCGCGTATGGCATTCTGCATTGGTTAGAAAACCGCATCTACCGCGGAGTGTGCACGTATTTTTACATTTCACTATAACTACCACTATTAAATAAATCCTTGTCGTTTCGCTAAATATGATGATAATGCTCTATCAATCGGTGTTGTCGTATTCATCAAATTATAATCTATATCCGATTGGTTTAATGTCGTTCGGTAATGATTTATAAATTCGTTAAAATTACTGAGATAACTTTCCTGTATCACCTGTGGAGTTGTAATTATTTCTTGGTCGCTTTCGGAATCGACGAAACGAATGAGTCTTTCAAACTCAAAATCTACTTCCTGTTGCGATAAAAGATGAAAAACAATAACTTCGTGTCCATCATATCTCAAGTGTTCCAAACCTTCAATAACTTCATCAGGATTCTCATCGTATAGGTCAGAAATCAATATGACTAACCCCCGTTTAGACAACCGTTCAGCAATTTGGTGTAACGGTTCACCGATGCGCGTTTCCTTTTCTGTTTGAATGTTCTCCAATGTTAACAAGATAGTGTGCATGTGCGATGCACTACTCCGTGCTGGCAAGTACTGATGGACTTTGTCGTCAAAATATGCAAATCCAACTGCATCTCGTTGCTTCGCCATGAAATAGGAGAGAGAAGCGATGAGAAAACATGCATAGCGGAGTTTGGATAATGGACCTGTTGTAGATGAATCTTCAGTTTGTTGTCCCTCATCTATCTCTGCTAAGTCTTCAGGAGCAGGATGTGCCATTGATTGACTGGTATCCAACAATATATAGCAATTGAGGTTCGTCTCTTCCTCAAACTGTTTAATATAGTAACGGTCTGTCCTTCCGTAGACTTTCCAGTCAATATGTTTTGTGTCATCTCCCGGCATATATTGTCTATATTGCGAAAACTCAACACTAAACCCGTGATAAGGGCTTTTGTGTAAACCAGATATAAATCCTTCCACCACATATTTGGCAATGAGTTCAAGGTTACCGATTTGGGCAAGGATGGTAGGATTTAAGTAATTTCGTCCTTCTAATCTCTGTTGCATGCGTGTTGGTTTCCTATTTCTTCCGTAAAACAAGTAAAGTTAAATCGTCAAATTGATCCGCATTTCCTTGAAAATCCATCACTGACTTATAGATACGTTCACATATTTGAGATGCATCACTATCGTTACAAGTTTTAGCGACCTGTTCAAGCCGTTCTTCATCATAAAATTCATCATCAATGTTAACGGTCTCGGTGACACCATCTGTATAGAAAATGACGATGTCTCCGCTTTCCAGTATTGTCTGCTCTGCCTCATATTTTGCGATGAGTGGCACCATATCATTGGGAAACATTCCGAGCGGCAATCCACCAACTTCATCTCCAAGCCACACTATCTCCCCGCTATTTTTCACAATTAAAGGCGGGTTATGTCCGCCATTTAATGATGTCAAAGTGTCTGTATCTGGACAGAGATGACTATAGAAGAAAGTCGCGTACTTTTCTTCTGTTCCACTAACATATAACAACGAATTCAGGGTCATTGCCATATCAATCAGTTCATTTTTCATATCAACAAGTTCATTTTCATTGGGAACTGTAGCACTTGATAATTCGGAGATAAGTCCAGCACGTAACGTAGCCATTAAAAGTGCTGCCTGCATCCCCTTTCCAGACACATCAGCGATAGCAAGACCCCATCCACTTGCCTGCAGTTCAATACAGTCGAAATAATCTCCACCAACAGGTCCCCGTGGTTCGTAATGTCCGGCCACCTCATACCCAGGTATGTCAGGGAGTGTATCAGGAATTAGGTTTTCTTGGATTTTACGCGCTTCTTCCATTTCAGCCTGCAATTGACGCGCTTCAAGTGCTTCTTGATGTAGGTGTGCGTTTTCGATCGCAACTCCAGCTTGCTTCGCGAATGAGTCAAGTAACGTTTCATCTTCAAATGTGTACTCTGCGTTTCTGCGACCCCGTTCCTCTTTATCACCCACAACCAATACACCTAAAACATCACCATCTCGTCCCTGAATTGGACCCGCCATCAGGTTTCTACCACCAAAAAGTGAATCCATTTTTGCTGAACATTGCCCTGTTCTTCCCTCTTTAACCACATTAACCAACATATACTGAGACGTTTGGGATTCACTTTCGTCAACATCTTCCATTGAAATTATAAACTTGTTCTCTGGATCATCTTCGGTATCATTTGATGCCAAAATATCTGGTGGAAACACATAACTTAATTCAAGGTTCGGTTCGTTAGGTTGAATTAGCATGAGTGCCCCAACATTAGAGTCAAGGAGGGCTACGGCTTGATGAACTACCTGCTCAGCTGCATCTTCTGGTTGAAGCAGTTGGCATATTTGGGGGGCACTTTCTGCCAGCATAAATAACCTAAACTTTTCGCTCTGTATCCGTTCCTCATTACGCGAATATGCAATTGCAATTGAAATTTGATGAGCAAGGATAGTAAGCAGTTCCTGCTCCCATGCTTCTAACTTTGCGCGCCCTAAGAACTTACCCAAACACAAAATACCGAGAAATTCATCGTGAATTTTTAAAGGAACCCAAAGGCGATGCATAGCATCAACGTCTAACAGTGTCGCGTTTCTGTCAATAAAATGTTGTAGGTTTTCAGGCGGCGAGTCTATATCAACAGTCGGAGATTCAAGTAGACATTTAACTTCGTCCGGTTCAATTTCTATCTGAGTCTCATCCAATTCAGGTGTTGAGGCAGCAATTGTCAAGTAATTATCTGTTTCGTGGTAACAGAGAATCGCACCACGCGTTACCTGAAGGGTACCGAGTGCTATTCGCAAATATGTCTTACTGGAAACCTTAAAGTTGCTATGTCCGGAGATTAGTGTTTGACCTAACTGCTCCAGTTCGGACAGGCTAAATATTAACCTTTGTATAGTTTCTTCTGCAGAACTGAGGTGCATATCGGATTGTTCCTTTTTGTTTTCTAAACTAATGTTAGGTGTTCAATCCTGTAACCCCGAAGTGTTAGGGAACGGAAATTTAGGCAGTTTAGGTTCATGAATAGGGTGAGATTAATTGGAAACAAACTAAAAATTTGCGATAGCAGCCTTTTCATCCGGAAAGATACCAGCATACTTTGCAATTGCCATCATACGAAAAGTCCGTTCTTGTGTTGCGGACAACCCACAAAAATTCAAAGTGCCATCACGTTCATCAAGTGCCTCTATAATTTCTATCAGTATAGAGATACCTATGCTGTTAATCAGAGCAGTTTGCTCTAAATTGATTACAAGTTGTGTATATCCTTTTTCAATAAGTTCTTGTGCCTTTTTTGATAGATCTTCACCGAGAGCATCATTTAAATAACCTGCTGTTTCCAACACAGCATATTCGTGCTCAGCACGTACCTGAATATCAAATTTATTTGCCAAACCTTTACCTCCTCAGAATGCAATGTCCGTTTTGAAATTATGATGCCGTTCTTTTTATAAAACTAACCGTTGTTCCGTTTTCACCACTCTCAATATTGAATTCATCCATCAGATTCATTGTAATCTCTAAACCCCATCCACGTTTTCGCATTTCCGTATGGATCTGTTGACGGTTAATGATTCTGTTATGGTGGTCTTCTGCTGTGAAACCGACACCGTGGTCAGTTATTTTACATTCCAATTCATCAGCCTTAACTATGTATTTAATGAAAACCTGTCGATCTTCGCTTTGGCTATGTTCAAAGGCGTTAATGCATGTTTCTATGATCGCTAATTGAATCTCTTCTGTCTGATCCTCGTTAAAGTGGTTCAATTCGGCAAGAACTGAACCAGTTTTGGCTGCTACAAGCTCCATGTCTCGGTCCATCGGGATTGTCAGACACACTTGATCTTTCAAAACTGTATTGGTCACGCTGAGTTGCCTCCTTGTTAAGGGGAATCCGATTCTCTCACATAAGATAAATAATTATTGGCAATTTAGATCTCTTAATATTTTAATGATTTATATTATGATTCCATATTGATGAAGTAGATCTATTTTTAGTAATTATAACGCCAACTAATCTATCCTGTTTTCCCGATTGGTTTGGATTCTTGCTTTAGCAACAAGATTCTATCTTTTCTAAAATAACCTAAGTTGCCACCTATCATTTGTTGGAGGGGTTTGTAACCCCGATTTATAAGAAGTGAAACTAAAATATGTAGAATTCCTTTGTTTCTTCGTTTGATAAAGTAATTCATGATTAATATTCAGTAGGTTGCAACTTAGGTTAAAATTGCATTCAACTAAGTTCTTGATGTATTAAATGATTTTAATTTCTGTATTACTAATATTATAGAATAACACGGTTAATTTAAAATTTCAAGGTATTTTCTCATAATTTCCATTAGCATTCAATTGTTAAAATCCGCATTTATTTAGAGAGTTTTAACGCTATTTAAAAAACACAGAATCTCAACCATTGAATAGGTCTGTTTTACCTTAGCAGGACTTACGCAGTTTCTCTTAAAGTCCCCTTGATAAGGGGGATTTAGGGGGTTAAAAAGACCAAAAACACTGAAATATTGCACTATTTAACCCCCCTACCCCCTTATCAAGGGGGAATGCGTAAGTCCTGCTTAGATGTTATAGGATTAAAGTTATTTCAACCTCGTCAAATACTAAGTATTTTCAATTTTCGTTTCCTCCACAAACTGCCGTGCATCTTCCATCCGCACATCCGCTTCTGTCTGTTTGGGTTGATATTTGGTGAACTTTACTATATCACAACTGAAAAGAAAATTTCGCACGTGTTTGACATGTATTTCATCAATTTGTTCATTTGACATCTGCCTCAGAAGTCCGACAGTAGTCAACTCCAATGCGGGGATGTTATACCTTGCAGAAATATACTCTCGGATGATGTATGATATTTGAGTATGATATGTTTCCAAATCACAAGATATCGAATCAAGTGTATTCAACTTTTCCAAAGCAATTTCATGGGGAGGAAAAATAACAACATCTTCTATTTCAGTAGGTGGTGCAGATTTGCGTTTACGAAGATACAACCATACCATACCAAACAGAACTGCAAGGATGATCATACCAAGGATGATATAAGGGAACAGATTTGGTGGAACTTCAAAGGGTGGTTTAATGTCACGCAATCTTTGGGAATTCGGTGATGTCTGCACAAGGAGTTGTGGAAGAAAGGACATGATGCTACGGAGAAACAGGTAACGGTTCAATCACTATCGATTTTGGATCTGTAGGACAAGCATACTGACACACGCCACACCCCGTACACCCTGAATCCAGAACTTCTACAACACCCTCTGGAGAGAACTTGATAGCATCTTCTCCAATAGGACACGTATCTACACAGTAACTACATTCAACTGATTTTGTGCGTAGACAAGTTTCAACATTGAAAACCGCAAGTCCGATACGGATATCTTCAGCATAGACAAGTTGTAGTGCACCACTTGGACAAACATGCATGCATGCCAATGATTCGCAGATTACACATGGCTGTTCTTCAGGGTCTATGTATGGCGTATTGTTAAGGTCAGGTAAGTGGTTTTGTAAAGGTTGAATTGCATTTGCTGGACAATTCCTGACACAATTTCCACACCGAAGACATGTTTCCAAGAATTCCGGTTCTGACAAAGCACCTGGTGGACGAAAAAGTACACGATTTTGATCATCAGAAGGAAATGGGTTTAACACCCTATCATCGATGAATTCTGCGACAGGTTTCATGAGCTGATTGAAGGCTTCTTTGAAAAAGTCACGTCTACCTGTTTCGTCAGACATTGATGCTGCCTTTAAATCGTGAAATGAATTCACATACCTAAAAGTAATACCATTTCTAAATAATAGCTTAACCTTACCAAAACTGCTGTTCGTAGTCGCGCAATTCATTGCGTCTCTTACATTGACAAATATGATATGTTCAAAACAAGCAAGAGTATTGAAATAAAAGTAGTATTACTTATTCTTTTCGGATGATTCTGATTCCGATTTCATACATTCTGCTTTAGGAATACGATAACAACACCTATGGCTCCCCTGCATAAGGTGTTCCACTCGGTGAACCTTTGTGCCTAATGACTGTCGGAAAAGTGCCAATTCTATCTCACATACATGTGGATATTCCTGTGCAATCGCTGCGATTGGACAATTGTGTTCAATCAGTACATAATCGGTGTCATTTTCATCAAAACGTGCCATATATCCTTCTTCGTCGCGAATATGAGCAAGTTCTTTAATACGTTCAATTATGTTTTTGCCACGAAGTCGTTCCTGATACATTTGAAGTTGCGATTTCATTCGACTTCTGAACACTTTATTGATGAATCCAGGTCCATTGAATTTTGCGACTTCTTGCATCAAACCCATTGCAAAATTCGCATAAGTCGTTGGAAAAAGACTGTTTGCTTCATCAGTCAAACTGTAAATGTGATGCGGACGGCCACGTTCCTGTTTTTCTTGATGAAATTCAACCAAACCTTCTCCTTCTAAAATTGATAGATGCTGTCTAATTCCCATAGAACTGATGTTCAGAGCATCTGTCAGTTGGTTGACAGTCATGCTGCTACGCATCTTCAAAAGTTGAAGGATTCGCATTCGTGTTTCACTCATTTCACAATTCATGTGAATTTCCCTCTGATACATTGCGTTTAATAATAGTATAGCATGGTACAGCAGTAAATTCAAATGGATATTTAAGATTGGGTGTATAAAGATTTTGTCACTAACTTCTCACTACAATGGTTTATGAAAACTTGTGCAAAACTTTACACCCCCATCTGTTACACTCTATAAATTAAATTAAAAAGTCCAAATTACTGTATAATGCACTACTGTGTATGGCATATATTATTTGATTGCTTTTTGATATTCATAAGTCCAGTCAACAACCTTATATCCGAGATTACTATAAAAGAGAATAGCTCGATAATTCTCCAAATTTGTGCTTATGGATGCATGACGGTAACCTACCTTTTGCATCTCTTGAAGCGAATACTGAAGTAAGAATTTCCCAAATCCTTTTCCTTGAAAATCGTCTTCAATTCCAAGCCATTCTGTATATGTCCAGTCTTGTGCGTCTGGATGTCGTGAAAAAACACCTGCTGAGACACTTTGACATTCACCAACTTCTTCCTCTGCTTTGTGAGCTTTTACGGTGCAGTTTGCCCGTTCTCCACGACCCTCTGTCCAATCAACAGTAGTTTTTACCGATTGATCTGGAAGCACTGGCTTCACAGTATAGTTCTCCCAATTTAGAAATACCCAACCATTACCAGGTCTATAGGCGTTATTTGCCAGGATTCCTTGTATGTGGCCAAGATAATTGGTTAGTTTCGCATAATCAAAACCAAAAAAGGGATAACGAGACTCATCGATCGATGAGAAAGCAATTATTGAGTTCACTTCAAAGGAATTTAAGTGTTCTTCTGCCTTTTCAAGTACTGCTTGACCAGCTTGAATTTCACCTCGTTCGTAACCAAGAAACCGAATATAACCTATCCTTTCCTCCTCACTATCTTCATCATCGTTTTTATATTTTTTTAAACCAACGTGAATAAATGCCTTTATCTTTCCCTTATTTATTGCCAGAAACAGGACTTCTTCTTCAAGGCTATCATCGCTTTTTTCGTTTTCTCCAGATAATCCACCTAATACTGTAGTGAATTCATCCTCACTGACAGGAAAACAGTTTGGTATAACTGCGATTTGGTGATTATAGAACTGGGTTAAAGGTTGTAAAAGATCAGGTGTATAATTGATTACTTCACAGAATCTATTTTCTAATTTTTCTGGTCTAACTTCTGGTGTTTTATCAAGACTCTTTGAATACGCATAAGTCCAATCAACAACTTTATATCCACCACAGTTGCTATACAGTAGAAAATTAGTATTATCACCCCAACCTGCGCTGAGAGAGGCATGTCGGTATCCGACTTTGTGCATCTCTTGTAAAGAATACTGAAGGAGGTATTCACCTAAACCTTGTCCTTGAAATTCTTCCTCAACACCAAGCCAATCGGTATAAACCCATTTTTGTGCATCTGGATGTGAGGAAAACATGCCACCAGAAAGTGAGCGACAAGCACCAACTTTCTCTCTGTCTTTGTATGCTGTTATATTGCAGTTTGGAAGTTCTCCTCGTCCATCCTGCCACTCTATAGAGAAGGTAATAGGTATCTTTAGCGGAGTTGGTGCTACATTGAAGTTCTCCCAATCAAAGATTGCTTGTCCATGAATACGTCTGTACCCGTTATATCCAAGTAGTGCTTCAACGTGACCAAGTCTGTCAGAAAGCTGCGCATAAGCGAAGTAATAGCAAGGATACCTATAATGTCTTGAATAGGCATAGACCTGTGTTATATTCTTACTACGCAAGTAATCTTCAGTCTTTTCAAGAATTGCTTGTCCAACCTGTCGGGCTTTAACTTCGTATCCAAAAAACAGGATATGTGCAGTTTTGTCAATATTATGCTCTCTATCTTGTGACAAGCCTAAATGTATAAAAGATTTCACTTTACCATTTTGCCCCGCGACAAAAGCAGTTTCTGACTTAAAATCGTCCTTATTGTAATATTTGGATTTACCTATAACGCCACTCGTAGCAAACTCTAATTCCTCCTCTTTGACAGGATAGCAATGAGGAACATCAACTATAAAGTCATTGTAAAACTTTGTCAAAGGTGTCAGTAGGTCAGGGGTATATTGGATTATTTCCATAAGTAAATTCAATCCTCAATTATGGAATATTTTATAGTGGTATCGATCCATCTATACTTCCACTTCCGAGTGTCTTCCATCAGAAGCAAAAGCAATTGACTCAATCGTCCATTTTATAGCGAAACCTAAAAACATTAGGATACTTAACCATGGTAGGGTGGGTTTCAGTTTCTCGCGTTGTCATCCAACCTGAAGACAGAAAATCCTGGTCATCTATAATTCTTGAAAAACTTGTTCAGACAAATGTAATGATTAATCTGGTGGTCTGGGTTGAGAGTCAAACCCATAAAGCCTACGCATAATAGGTGTAGCGCGTTCTAATGCCTCTGGTTTGAGGAAATGCACAAAGTCAAACATCGGTTTAATATAGGATCTACAGCAAAAACAGATAAGTGCAACGCGCTGACGATCCGTCTTATTTGCACCTGCTGAATGCCAGATTGCACCATTGAATAAGAATACAGAACCTTTTGAAGCAGAAAGTCGGACTTCATCGGGATGTTGTGTTGTTCCCGCAGGAGGTTTTATCTGTTGAAGATGAATTCCAGGAACATGACGTGTTCCACCATTTTCTGGAGTAAAATCATCAAGTAACCATAGACTGTTAGCCACCAATGGAAAACTCGGAAGTGGTTCTGGCATGCCACCCAGAACGTTATCAACGTGATATCCTCCGTCAGGTGCACCCGGATCGATAATGTTTGAGGTAAGTGTACTTAATGTATAATCTGGACCAAGCAGATGTTCAAAGAACGGCATTACTTTAGGATGTGCAACGAGTTTGTCGTAAATCTCACCTTTGTTAGGCAGCCATCTCACGTGCTGACCATGATCATTAGAATGACGAAGGGCTGAACCACTCTGTTTTTCTTCCTCTGCTATACGAAGTATATCCTCACGATACATCTCAATTTCTTCATCAGAAAGCACATCAGGAATGACAATACATCCCTGCTCATCCAACTGCTTCTTTTGCGCTTCGGTGATACTCATTTGTCTATACCTTTATCATTTTTTTCCCTAATACATCCCAACCTTCAATCTACGCTGCGAAGTCTTTCATACACTCTTCATAAACGTTAAATTGTTCTCCTTCCTGTTCCTCAGCATCAACAAGTTTGAGCCATAACGCGCTGTCTTTCTTTTCACCACTGAGTTGACGACGACTCCCAAGATTAGATGGGTCAGGACCACTCCAAACAACTTCTCCACCTTGCAGATAGATAAAATTACCTTGATACCTATCAATCATTTTTTTCTGGTTATCAAGATAGACCAAACCTTGTTCACAGGTTGTGCGTCGCCAATTTGCAACCATTTCTGGTGTATCCGTTTCCACAGAATCAAAATCCGCAAGTGGAGCAGTAACTTCACTCTCCCAATCAATTTCATTCAAATCAACAGTACCGAATCCGCGTTGTGCTGCAATGAGTATATGATTGCGATCACGTTTAAATGGAGGTGTAGGCCAATCGGATGCCGGATCATGACCCATCAGGTGCATACCGACAGAATCCGTAGAAATTGGATGGTCACCCGCTATAAGTGCATTGCATATTCTACCTTCTCCACCCCATTCACGTCCCCACTGTCCTGTGAGTGCATCAATGATGTTGAGACACGGTTTGGTAATCAATGCAAGGTCGGGAAGGACATAAGATAAACGTATAAGGTGGTGATAATAGCTTCGTGTTCTACCTTCAGGAAGCAACATCGGGGGCAACCCGAACAGATTCTTTGTGCATAAAGTAATCCCCATAAATGCATGGTTCTTCATCTTCGCAACTGAAACAACAGCATCCGCATCGTCAAAACAGGCACTCAATGTATACCTATCAAACATTGAACCGCCATCCGGCACATCGTAGTCCTTAAACGGTGGAAGGTTTGAATCAACAAACTGCACGTCAAATTCCTTGAGGTGATGTTCATAATTAAATCCCGGCGGCATTCTATTGCCGTGTGTATACGGGTTCGTATCTGTAGCGATGAGTTGTGCAGTCGTCCGTTCCTTTAGCAATCGTAATACAGCGCGGCATACCGCATCATCCACCAGTTCACGTCTACGTCCTTCAAAATAGATGATACGTTCATGCGGTTTCATCATGTTGAATTTGATAACAACCTTTTTCGCAGACTCAATCGGTTTCCAAGAACGGGTGAGTGGATCGGTTATTTTACGTAGTATCTTGTAGATTTCCTCTTCAGTAGCACGGTAATCACAATGCGCTGCCCTAACTTTGAACTGTTTGTCCATATTGTCATGCTCCTTATGAAGTTTGACAGGTCATTCCATGAAACATAGTATATATTGTTATTTGAACTATGAAAATTATATCAGTATTTTTGATTATATGCAATGAAGTTAATCTCATACTTATGATACGAGCACACAAACCGTATCCATCGTCATAGCAACAAGCCAATGGATCGCTGCACCATATACAAATGAACGCGACTCCAAAGCAAGTACACCCAGTAAAATACCCGCAACGATTGAACCCAATGCCTCCGGCAACGGTTTAGAAAAGTGCATAACTGCGAACGGAATCGTCTGAATTAAGATACTATAGTTACCAAATCTCTTCTCCAATCCAAATAGCATAAATCCACGGAAGAAGAACTCCCAAGAAAACATGTAGATGCCATAAGCCAACTGATATGGTAAAAATGCCTGCCAACTACTCGCCACCTCCTTGCAAAATGGATACTTCTGTGCAAATGGGGGGTACACTTTGACCGCTACAATAACAACGGGTATCATCAACAACCATGATGCCAACGTCACACCCCACCCAAGTCTCTGCTTACCCAAACGAATTCCGTAATCTCGCAGTCGTTGATTCGTACCAATTGCTGCAACAATGGCAGGAATAAGAAACAGTGAAATGGCAGTCGTCAAAAACCAGTAATAATATGGGTGGCTTGCTTCCAATGGCAGAAAATCAAAATACTCTGTTAAATTCTCACGATAATAACGGGTACGACTGTAATTCCTATGCAACGTTAGTATCACCGCAGTAGCAATCAAAACGACAGTTGACTGTCGTTCCCACCCATGTAGGTACTTGTCTGATAATGTCTTGATATATGATTTCACCTTGACACTCCACATATTTTGATGTATTATACCGTGACAATAAGAAATAAGCAATTCATAGCAACAGACGAAATACCACGATGCATGTATCCGATCAGTTCAAACGTATCCTAATCATCAGACTCGCACCACTGGGAGAAACCGTTTTAACAACACCTGTAATTCAAGCTCTACGACAACACTTCACCGAGGCATACATTGTATATATGGTAGCACCGACACGGGATGATTTGGTCTCAGCAAACCCACACTTGAATGAAGTTATTACCTATCAGTCGTCAGTTCCTAAGCTAATTCATCAAATTCATCAGAGAAAGTTTGATATTGCGGTAGTCCTACAACCCACTTTCCGTTTAGTGTTACTCACATTTCTTGCCAGAATCCCGTTCCGTGTAGGTTTTGAAACCAATTCAGGTGGAAAATGGTTGCTTCACGCTTCAGTTCCTAACAACACAGTGCAACACGAAACACAACGATACCTTGATGTTGTTCGAACAATTGGGATTGAAGTTGCGGATGACGAACCAGATGTCTTTGTAGATGATGAAGGAAAAGTCTGGAGAGACGATTTCCTTGAAAGTAAAAATCTAAATGATGGCAGACCAATTATCGGACTAAATCCAGGTGCAGCAACATCTTATCGTAGATGGTCTGTTGACAACTTTGCAACTCTCGCTAATATGTTCCACGATGCTTATGATGCACATATCATCATAACAACAGGACCGAATGAAGGAGAACTTGCACATCAGGTGCAAAGACAGATGGCATTTTCATCCACTATTGTTGACGATGTAACTCTGATGCAACTCGCCGGACTCTTACAACGCTGTCATCTCTACATCAGCAATGATACAGGACCGATGCACCTAAGCACAGCAGTGAAAACGCCTACAATTGCACTTTTCGGAGGATCAAACCCAAATCAATGGGGTCCAAAATGGGACAAACATACAGTAATTGCACGACAAGGATGTGAGTTGATGCAAACCCTATCACCGAAAGAATGGGACGACTATGCAGATGTAGCACGCAAAAACTTGAAATCTATCACACCAGAAATGGTGTTTGCTGCTTCGGAGAAAATGGAATGGCAAATCAAAGACAAATCATCATAGACCAACTAAAAACACTTCAAAACAGAGCACACAATCAGGTAATGATAAAGTATGTAATAATCTGTCTTTTCATTGAATTTTGTATTATGGCAGTTCTATACATCGCTATTCGTCTGTTCCCATTTCCATTCACTATTTTAGACATAACAATAAGTATAGTTGGATTTGTAGTTATAATAGGAGTTTTTCTCGGACTTAGACATCGTGAAAAGTTGACAAAAATTGCCACCTTTGTTGATGAAACAATGCAACTGAAAGAACGTGTGAATACATCATTAGAAGTAATTCAGAAAAACCAAGAAGGTGAAATTGTTGATCTACAAATTGGTGATTCAGCAGAAGCAATCGCAAAATGTGATCCAAAAAAGGTAATTCCTTATGTTATGCCACCATTATTAAAATGGTTAACTATTCCTATTGTCGTCATGGCCCTATCTTTTGCGATACCTCGTCAATATGATTTGCCAACACCGTTAACTGCTGCAGAACAAAATGCGATTGCCATGACAATTGCAAATCTTACTGAAAAATCTGTTGATGTAAGTGATTCTAAGATCAAAGAAAAAATCAGCAAGACTATAGAAAAGTTGAAAATGGTAACGAATGCTAATACTGCACATGAACATTTACACGCATTGAATAGTGAAGTCAGGAAAGACAGATCGGAACTACCAGATGATAAAGCAATAGCACAAGCAACCCAAACCACAGATCACTTCAAAGATATGGATGCCACTAAAATTGCTGAAGAACTTGATAGACTATCGGAACAACCCGACCTTAGTCCTGAACTTCAAAACCAACTTGCAAAACTATTTGCCAAATTGTCTGAGAATATACCACAAGGGAAACTTCGTCAAACGTTAGAGCAAATTCAAGGGAAGACTGTTTCCCCCGATACATTACATGAATTAGCAGATGTCCTTCATCAAGCCAATCACCTTAAACTGCTTGAAGAACAATTGATAGATAGTCGTAAAGATATCGCATTGGCAGGCATTGAAACCGACCAATCTTCAGGGGAAATTGCCAGTAGTGAGAGTGCACCAGGTCAAGAATCTGGTAACATAGAAACACAAGGCACTCAGGTTGAAAACACAACATCCGATTTCACACTTACGAACAATAATACCGCTCCTTCTGTCCAAAATCACACAACAACGAAACCACTCACAGGCGATGAAACCCCTTCAATACAAATCTCACGAAATAAATTTACATTAAAATCTGAGGATTCATCAGATACACCGAGTATCACAAGGGTCTTCACGGGAAATACTGCAAATCAAGGGACAGAACCTGACTATATGCAGTTTAGTGAAATTGTTCTTACCGCACAACGAGAGTACGCGCTGGCAATTGAGAACAATCGCATACCTGTCCGATACCGATCACAGATAAAAGCATACTTGGAAGCAATTGCTAAAGCAAATGAAAAGTAAACTGATTAAACTCATTATCGTAATCGGACTCGGAGTATTTGCCTATTTACTGTTGAGAAATTACGGTGTAACAGAATATATTAATCTGAAAAACATACCTAAACTAAAAGAATGGGTTTCAGGTTTTGGAATAATCGCTCCTATAGTCTATATCTGTCTTTACATTGTTGCCACACTTTTCTTTTTGCCGGGGTCACCTATCACAGTCCTGTCAGGAATCGCATTTGGACCGGTATGGGGTGTTGTCTATGTGTGGATTGGAGCAACAATTGGTGTTTCTCTCGCCTTTCTTGTTGCACGTTATGCTGCACGTGAACTTGTTGCAGGTTGGATATCAGGAAACGCACAGTTTCAAAAAATAGATGCGAAGGTAGAACAAGAAGGATGGCGTATTGTCATGTTCACGCGGCTAATGCCGTACATTCCCTTTAATCTACAAAATTACGCTTACGGATTAACCAAAATCAATTTTCCGACCTATGTCCTTGTCTCAGCGATATTTATGTTGCCAGGAACCATCGCGTATGTGCAAATCGGTGGTGCGTTAGTCAGTGGAGAGGGTAATCTTTTCAAAACACTAATTTATCTGTCTTTAGCCGCTGTCCTTGTCCTTTTAGTTTCTCTCATTCCAAAATTTCTGCGTAAACGTGAAACTGATCTATAAGGATTCCTCTTCCTCACAAATAAGTTTCTCTACTGCGGCGAATGCTTCCTTACGCGTTCGTATTTCACCGTAGAACTGCTGCTCTTCTACTTGCTTCAACAGTTTTCCGATGACCTTTCCTTCCTTCAGACTAAATCTCTGGATGAGATCTGCTCCTGTAATAAGTCGTCCCTGTTTGAGAATTGGAACGATACGGTGATAGTAGGCAGCTGCGAGTTGTGTTGGCACAATTGCCGGGAGATCATCTATGTATGAGTTATATAAAAGTACACCCCACCAATCGGTTCCTGTATCTCTCAAGAAATCTATTCTCTCTTTCTTTGTCAATTTCTCAATATAAAGTTGTGGATACTCATTAAAGAGAGATTTCATGAACTGAACGGCTTTTTTACTTAGGCGAAGCTGTTCGCCGACTTTTGCAGGATTACCCTTTAGAATCAGGCAGAGCTTCATTAAAGACCTTCTGGATGTATTTAGACCTAATTCTTTGTTAAGATAAGTATCTATTTCTGTTTTATATGCAGAGAGTGGTATCGGAATCGGGGCATTCTCAAAAAAACTTAAGGCAGACCAATGTTTTTTTAACCGATTTATATATGGCACAACTTGTGATAATAGACCGATTTCAAACATCTGATGTATATGGTGATTTGAATTTCGCATGTTAAACATCTTAAATAACTCATCTCGAACTCGTTCCTTTGAGACTGTCTTTAATTGTTTCCTATTTTCATAGACCAGCAAAGCGGATTTATATGGCACTTCGAAACTTAACTGTGCTGCAAAGCGATATATTCGCAATAAACGAAGCGGATCGTCAAGAATAACCTGTTTACTGGGAAAACGGAGTCGATGCGCTTCCAGGTCTTTCACGCCATCGCACGGGTCTATTAATACGGTGTTTTCAGACCCCATTACAGATTCCAATGGTATCGCCATAGAGTTTATTGTCAGATCTCGGAGACATAAGTCATCCTCAAGGCTTGCTGCTCGATATTGTGCGAAATCTAAGCACATTTCACTTGGCACAAGGTCAGACGGTTTCACTATTACTCTTGCAGTAGGAGGGTTTTCTTCAAGAGGAATGCACGGTGCGCGGATGCTTTGAGCGAATTCTTTTGCAAATGTAATCGCATCCGAAGCCATGGTGAAGTCATAATCTGTCGTCGGTCTGTTCAGAAGCAGATCCCGCACGACACCCCCGACAAGGTATAATTCAACACCATGTCTCTTTGCAAAAGCATGCAGAGATTTCAAGATTGGATTGTTGCGTAGCTTTTGTATATTCAATTTCTCAATTTTCATCGGTGTGCTCTTTTTTTGCGGGAACGAAATAGAATTCCATCAAGGAATAGATGTGTCGCATATCCAATCAAACCAGCAACATAGAATGCTAACCAACTCCGAAAAGTCTCATCAAGATTATCATACTCCACTAACGAATCAAGTAATTTTGGGAGTTCTTTCCACCCAACACCATAACCTGAATATTCAACATAGAGTGGAATAACCAGAAACAGACCGGGTAGCAGAATCATAGTAATCCTTGAGTGAGTCCAACCTCTATGTTTGCTAAGAATGGGAACCATGGCAAACAATCCTAAAATCGCAGACTCTAAGTATCTTTGAAAAAAGAAAATAAGCGATAGGTTCAGAACAAACAAAACGCTATAGAATATCTTTTGACTTTTGCTTTTGATGTCAACATCAGGAAACAATCCGAACAACAACGCGATGGTGAAGCATGTAAGGATACCAAAAGGATTCAATGCAATCGTCGGATTCCAGTCAAATGGTGATCCATATAAAATTGAAACAGATACTGTTACAATCAACGAAACTATGAAAAAGACACTGTAGGCGGTCAAGCCACCGACCCAATGTTCACGAAACATACTCATAGTAATAGTATACCATGCATATCTCGAAAATAAAAGGGTGTGCAAAGTTCTTGGTACTGACCTCTTACCATCCATTGTAGTGCGGGGTCTCCGTGCCCCGCAATTGTTGAGAGGAAAGATCGCGGGGCACGGAGCCCCGGGGAATCATGCCGAATACCAAACGCGTATTCGTCTAAGCGCATTCATAACCGGGGAACGCCTAATGAAGATTAATTTATTAAACGGGTAATCTTAATCACCCCAAACCCCGTAGGCGGGGAATGCCAAAAGGCGTTCATACCGTTGATTTCTTGATTTGGTGCTTTGTAAGCGCGCTGGGCTTTGAAATCAAATTACCCAATTTATTTCTTAATCTTCATCAGGCGTTCATACCGTTGATTACTTGATTTCACACTACAATGGTTACTGGGATATTTTGCCAAAAACTTTACACACCCAAATAAAATAAATCTTGACAAAAGCATATATATAAGTTATACTTATTCATATACATGCGTCTTAAACAAAAACATTCTTCAATGGAACTTGCTGTGAAGTTATCAGGTTTCTTAGTAATCATTAGTGTGGATCAAGAATTTGGCTTGGATACCAAAAAGGATAGTGTTAACATGCTAATCTAACGTCTGTAGGTCAAATTCATCAAATCGCTGTTGTTACAGTGGTAGTAGCGAATCTCTTTTCCCAATTTCATGGGGATTGAAAATCGCTTATGAAGAACCGCGAGGTCTCTCCACAACCGAGAACAATCGCGTTTTTTGTTTTTAGATAGGTTATAGATATATGGCAGGTGAAATAGACATCATCGTATCGGATATAATAACCCCTCTGCTTGAAAGAGAGGGATATGAATTGGTTGCTGTGGAAACTGCAGGAAAGCAAAAAAGTCAGATACTCCGTTTATTGATACACAAACAGGGAGGATTATCTGTTCAAGATTGTAAAACTGTAGATCAAGCGGTTCGTCCAGCATTGGAAGTGCATCAAGTATTGGATGACTATAAGCAGTTAGAAATCGCTTCACCGGGTATAGACCGTCCGTTGACAACACTACGCGATTTTGAACGAAATATAGGAAGAACCGTGAAAATTGAAACCATTTCAACTAACGGAAAAGTGTTGGAAGTTCAAGGGCTGCTCAAAAATGTCATTGACGAGTGCATAATTTTAGAACAAGCATCAGAGAAAAACACAAATATTGATATTTCACAAGTTTGCAAAGGATACATTCAACTGATTTGGTAGTCAGCAATATAATTTATGGTGTAAGCAATACATAAAGAGACGCAGTCCTGTAACGGTTTGCAAGGAACCCCAACCTTAACGCATACACAGTGTCTAATTTATCTATGAAATACCATAATTCGCAGGCTGTGTCCTGAAAAGGAGAATCATGAAACAGAAAACTGAAGAAAGAAAAGAGAGTTTACAGAATTCTATTCGACAAATGATGGGACACACCGATTTACCGGAAGATGTGTTTTTAAGTGCTATTGAAGAAGCATTACGTGTCATCGCATTACGACATTACGGTCCTGAAGCAAAGGTGTCTATTGATATTCAACTGGATAGTGAGGAGATTAAGTGTCACGTCCCAAAAAAGGTTGTGAATATCATGCAAGATTTCTCAACGGAAATCCCGATTGAGCAGGCAAAAATACATAAACCTGATGCAGAAATTGGAGATATATTAGAAGTTGAAATAGAACCTGAGGAATTTGGACGCATCCAAGCGCAATTAGGACGACAAATACTCCTTGGAAAACTCAGAGAAGCTGAACGCGAACTCATCTACAATGAATTTGAAGGACGTGAAGGGGAACTCGTTGTTGGATATGTACAACGTTATGACGGACCTAATGTTATTATGGATTTGGAAAGGACAGAAATCCTACGAACAGAGGCGTTGCTTCCTGCAAGCCACATCCCACCACCACATCGGTACAATCGGGGAGATTCCTTACGGTGTTTAATCATCGAAGTTAAAGACACCATGTCGGGTGAACAGTTAGTTGTTTCCAGAACTGAACCTGACTTGGTCGCGATGCTTTGTGAGCAAGAAGTGCCAGAAGTTTATGAAGGGCAAGTCCGCGTAATGGCTGTAGCTCGAGATCCAGGATACCGTGCCAAAGTTGCTGTCTCTGCAACCGAAGATGGAATTGATCCTGTTGGAACGTGTGTTGGTGTGCGAGGAGCAAGAGTACGAACTATGGTTCGCGAACTCAAGAACGAAAGAATTGATTTCCTTGAGTGGAGCGAAGATCCCCGCGTCTATATCACCAATGCACTAAAACTTCCTGATATACGACGCGTTGAACTTAACGAAGAAGATATGAGCGCAAATGTTATTGTCGCAGAAGACCAATTGTCATTAGCAATTGGAAGACGTGGGCAAAATGCCAGACTCGCAGCAAAAGTAACTGGATGGAATATTGACATAAAGAGTGAAGCAGAAGTATCCGTGTCATTACAAACACTCTTTAAAGAAAATATAGAAGAGGCAGAGAAAGATGAAGAAGCAGATGAAACTTTTGTAAACACCGAAGATAATACTGCCGTTGAAGATGAAAATGATACAACTGATACGACTTCTGAAGCAGATATTGAATCGGAGGACACATCTGAAAGTAACGACAATTAACAGTCGCAGACTAATTTGTTTGTAATGCATTGCATATATTGGAGACCGGTTTGATTTACTATGTCTCCGTAGCCAATTGATGAAGAGCGTGAAAACACCTATTCGCACCTGTATTGGGTGTCGTTGTAAATTTCCACAAAACATCTTAATCCGTTTTGTATGTCATAAAGGTGAGGCATTGGAAATACAAAAGTTGACAAAATTACCCGGACGCGGGGCTTATGTCTGTCGTTCTACGTCATGCATTCAGGAAGCATTCAAAGTCCCAAAACGGTTAAACGCATTGCTACGAGAGCAATTACCGAAATCAGTTATCAACGAGTTCAAACAGACAATTCTTGATAAGGAGATAAATGCCGATGAGGAAAAGTAAAAATCAATCAGACGATACACAAAGAAGAACAGCACAAAGTCAGAATGTCCGCGTCTACGAATTGGCAAAACGCCACGGATTGAGTAGTAAGGAGTTGATTGTTTTTCTTGAAGATTTAGGACTTGAAATAGGAAACCACATGAGCACTTTGGACCCCGAAACAATTATGTTGGTGGAATCCGAAATGGCACCCGAACAAGAGACTGAATCAGAACCAGAAAAAGAGGATATACAAACAGTTGAAGAAGACATAGAAGAAGAAAATGAGGAAGTAATAGAAGAACCAAAAGAAACTGAGGAAATAATCAAAGAAGATGAGACACCTGTAGACAACGTTATGCAAGTTCAGGAGGGTGTGACGGTAGGCACATTAGCTTCATTACTTAATTTGCAATCAACGCAATTGATCATGCAATTGATGAAAATGAAGATAATGGCATCAGTTAACCAAAGTTTAGATTATCAAACATTATTAATACTTGGTGAACACTTTGGTTTCCACGTCGTTCAGAAACAAACACTTGAAGAACAGTTATTAGCTGATGAAGAAGACTTGCCAGAATCCATGGTAGCACGTGCACCTGTCATCACTATTATGGGGCATGTTGACCATGGAAAAACATCACTCTTGGACTCTATTCGTAAGTCAAATATCAGTGAGTCTGAAGCAGGAAATATTACACAACATATTGGGGCATATCACGTTGAATTAGAAGAAGGGAACATCGTTTTTCTTGATACACCAGGACACGCAGCATTCACCGCAATGCGAGCAAGAGGCGCACAAGCAACAGATATAGTCGTCCTCATCGTTGCCGCAGATGACGGTGTCATGCCACAGACCATTGAGGCTATTAATCACGCAAAAGCAGCAAAAGTACCCATTGTCGTTGCTATCAATAAAATGGATGTCCCAGGGGCAAGACCAGACCACGTTAAACAGCAATTGGTTGATAATGATTTAGTTCCAGAAGACTGGGGTGGACAAACTATCGTTGTTCAAGTGTCAGCAACTGAAGGCACTGGGATTGAGTCCCTGTTAGAAATGTTACTCCTTGAAGCTGCCCTACTAGAACTCAAAGCAAACCCGAACAAACCTGCTCGGGGAGTCGTTATTGAGGCTCAAGTAGATACAGGAAAAGGAGCAGTCGCCACCGTTTTAGTACAATCCGGCACTTTGAAGGTTGGTGACACATTCGTATCAGGACGATACTCAGGCAAAGTTAGGGCAATGATGAGCGATGATGGTAAACGGCTTAAAGTCGCAGGTCCGTCAACTCCTGTGGTCGTCCTCGGTTTCACAGGTGTACCCGAAGCTGGAGAACCATTCTTTGCTGTTGACTCTGAAAAAGATGCACGCACAATCAGCGAAGAACGGCAGGATAAATACCGCATCTCTAAACTCGGAGCACACAGTCATGTAAGTCTTGATGACCTATTCCAACAGATACAGGAAGGTGACATCAAAGAATTAAATGTGATTGTTAAAGGAGATGTACAAGGTTCAGTCCAAGCCATTTCTGAATCACTCCTAAAATTAAGCACTCCCGAAGTCAAGATAAATATCATACATGAAGCTACAGGTGGTATCACAGAAACAGATATACTACTCGCTTCAGCATCAGATGGTATCGTGGTCGGTTTCAATGTTCATCCAACCACAGAGGCAGTAAAAGCTACGGAAACTGAAGGAATCGATGTCCGCACATATACGGTTATCTACGACATAATCACGGACATCAAATCTGCTATGGAAGGTCTGTTAGACCCAGAAGTCAGAGAAGTCATTATCGGACGTGCAGAAGTCAGAGAAATCTTTAAAGTACCACGAAGCGGATTAGTTGCTGGCAGCTACGTCAATTGGGGAAAAATCACCTATAACGAACCCTTACGTGTCCTACGTGACAATCGGTTAATCTACGAGGGTAAGGTTGATTCACTCAGACGATTCAAAGACAATGTGAATGAAGTGCAAGCCAACTATGAATGTGGAATCGGCATTGAAGAATTTGATGACATAAAAATTGGAGATGTGTTAGAATGTTATGTCCATGAACAAATCGCACGAACTCTATAACATAAAGGACATAGGTCAAAAAAATATAAGAGATAAAATCATAGAATAGGTATCAACAACAAACACTTGATGAAAAGTAAGATTACCTACAACACTAAGGTAACCTAAGTTGCCACCTATCATTTGTTGGAGTGGTTTCCAACCACGATTGTTATGAAGCGACACCAAAATATGCAGAAATCCTTTGTTTCTTCGTTCAATAAAGTCCTTGATGAGTAATAGTGTGTAGGTAGCAACTTAGGTTAAGGTAATAAATAACATCAGAAACCATACGTAAAACTATACCTTATTCGTATCTTTAACTCTTTTCAATCGTTGAAAGTTAACATTCATCCCGTTGTTGTTTCCTGTTGTCTGCCAAAATTGCTCTTTAGTGACACGCAAGTGTCTCCGCTGATATTGCTTTCACTGCACACGAAACCATCAGAACAATTTGCATATTCCTAAAACACAGTATGTCTACAAACGACGTTTTTACGGTTGAACGGGAAGTACTAGCTCCACCGATAGATTTACCAGATATTTTAAAACCGAAATTGTGGAGTCTGCTATTAGTGCAGTTACGCAAAAGAATCACTCTGGAACATATATCCGTAAAATAAACATACAAGAATTAATTGTATAAATTCAACATACAATATAGATAAGAATCCAGATGCACATCGGTGTTTGTAAAATAAAGTTATATTTACCGGAAAGTCAATCTCTGAAGGAAAAACGCAGGATACTAAAGAGTTTAATTGCCCGGTTAAAAAATAAATTCAACATTTCTATTGCAGAAGTTGACGCACTTGATATGCATCAATCGGCTGTAATAGGCGCAGTTTCTGTGGCAAATGAAGCAAAATTTGTAAATCAAATTTTGTCGCAATGCGTTAAATTTATTGAAACAAATTCATCTGTTGTCATGCTTGACTATGAAACCGATTTCTTCTACTAAACCAAGTATTTTTTAAATAGATAATACCAGATATCCCAAAAATTAGTCTATCATTCCTCTAAAACCAGAAAGGGCAAAAAATCATGATAGAAAATAGAAGACAAGACAGGGTGAGTGCCCTT
This sequence comes from Candidatus Poribacteria bacterium, assembly GCA_958295945.1. Taxonomy (GTDB): domain Bacteria; phylum Poribacteria; class WGA-4E; order WGA-4E; family WGA-3G; genus MSPOR6. Next base: position 4,501,254 of record OY282386.1, on the reverse strand, counting down.
ATCCAGAGAGAATTAAGCGAGGTAATTCACCGTGATGTGAAAGACCCACGTGTTGCATTTTGTACCATCACGCATGTAGAGGCATCTGCTGACTTAAAATATGTTGATGTCAAGGTAAGTGTTATCGGAGGAAACGAGCAAAAGAAAGCAACACTTGCTGGTCTAAAGAGTGCTGCGGGATTTCTCAGACGAGAGATGAACCGACGGTTATCACTCAAACATTCACCGGAACTCCGATTTAGTTTAGACGATTCAGTTGACCATCTGATGAAAATTGATGAACTCCTTAAAGAAATTGAGGATGAAGAAGAACTGAAAAATGAACAACAAGAAAATGAGTCGTGATGAATAGTTTTCTGTCCCTCCACACTCTTATTAATCAATACAAGACGTTTGCTCTCACAACACACGTTAACCCAGATGGCGATGCAATCGGCTCTGAATTAGCGTTTTACTTACATCTTAAAAAGTTAGGAAAAACTGTTAAAATATACAACACAGATCCCGTTCCAACAAAGTATCAGTTTTTACCAAATTGGGAGAACATAGAGGACGCTCAAGCAGCTATAAACTATAGTCCTGAAGTATTAATTGTCCTTGATGCAAGCTCACGTGAACGGATTGGCAGCTTTCTCAACAAACGATTGATGCCACTCAATTCAGTCGTGAATATTGACCATCATATTACTGCAGAGGAATTCGGAGACTACAATATTATTGTCCCAGATGCATCATCAACCGCTGAAATAATCTACAACTACATAAATTCTACACAAATACCGATTGACGCAGAATGTGCATTGTGTCTATATACAGGTATCATGTTTGATACAGGTTGTTTTCGTTACAGCAACACAACACCTGAAACACATCGGATCGCAGCAGACCTGATTGGGATCGGAGACTTCGCTCCAGATGAAGTTTACAACAGAATTTATGAGCAAGTACCCTTGGGAAAAATCCATTTATTAGGCCAAACACTGCAGACATTAGAACTCAGCAACGAGGGTAGAATAGCGTGGGTCATGGTTAACCAGTCTATGTTAAAGAACACTGGCACTACCTTGGATGATTTGGAAGGTTTTGTAAATCAGATTCAAGCCATTGAAGGTGTTGAAGTTGCTTTCTGCGTTTGTGAACTGCCGGATGGTAATACAAAAGTTAGTCTGCGGAGCGAAGGTAGAGTTGATGTTGCAGCACTTGCAGCCGAATTTAAAGGTGGTGGACATGAACGGGCATCAGGTTGTCGTATCAATCATTCACCAACTTCAGCGATAAAATTGTTATTAGATAGTGCTAATCAACGTATTAAAGATATACGCTGAGCATTCATTACAGTTTATTTAAAAATAAGAGCGAACTAAATCTGTTCTGTATACTTTATTCCAATAACAGTTCGTGGAGAGATGTTTTGCAATCCTATTTTAATTTGGAATCTATCCCTGAATTTACGCAGGATACAGTGGTTACTTTTGGGGTATTTGATGGATTACATATTGGTCACCAAGAGGTCCTTGACAAAGTTCGTGAACGTGCTACTGCCGATAAACTGGCAAGTGTTCTCTTCGGGTTCTATCCACATCCGCTTACATATCTTGCACCAGATAAATGTCCACCTGTCTTAATGTGCTTACCCAAACGTATTGAAATACTTGAACAACTTGGCTTTGATATAGCAATATTCGTCAACTTCAATGAAAAGATCGCTTCTATGTCACCTTATACTTTTGTAGAGAACATCCTGCAAAAGTTATGTCGTGCTAAACATGTTGTTGTTGGTTACGCATGCCAATTTGGCAAGGATAGGGAAGGGAACGCAGAACTATTAGAATCTATCGGACAACAATCTGGATTCGGTGTGTCAATTGTACCACCTACGCAACTCAACGGTTTCCCTGTGCATAGCACTCGCATCCGTGAAGCAATAGCAAGAGGCGACCTCGGTTTAGCATCACAACTGCTGGGTAGAAACTATTCAATGAGTGGCACTATTGTGCGGGGGGATGGACGTGGTAGACAAATCGGATTTCCTACGGCAAATATAGAACCGGGTGAACAAATCTGTCCACCAAACGGGGTCTACGCAATCCGTGCAAAATTAACAAATAAATGGTTTGACGGTGTCCTGAATATCGGCACTAGACCCACATTTGATGGAACAAAATTCCAAGTAGAAAGTCACCTATTCAATTTTGACGAAATCGTATACGGTGAAACGATTGAGATATGTTTCATTGAAAAAATACGTAACGAACGAAAATTCTCAGATATGCAGGCTTTAGTACAACAAATTCAACGGGATATTGCGGTAGCAAATGAAATATTGACTCAGTAACTACTGTGTTAGTTAAGACTAAATCCGATTTCCAACCCACATCACGCCACGCCGTATCACTTCTTGAAAACTTGGGTTTTCAAGCACAACCATATCGTGTCCAAGTGCATAATAGAACACTCTCCCCTCACCATAAGTGTGATGGAACGCCATGACGTGTGTTTCGTCTTTGGTATTATCATAAGCATGCATCAGATGATGTGAGGCATCGGGGTTGTGCTTCAGATAGTAAAGTTCATCCTTTACATCATAGTCATCTAATCTTTGTGTAATGGGGTGATCAGCATCACTCACATTGACAGTAAAGTCCATATAAGGACTATGTCCATTGAAAAACCCGTTGAGCATACTGTGATATCCTTCTGATTCCCTAAAGGACGCGGCTGCTGTATGCAGTCCAAAAAAGCCACCACCAGTTCTGATATAGGTGAGAAAACCTTCCTCTTGTCCTGCTGTGAGTTCACCAACATCCGTGTAGAATAACACAGTCTGATATGCCTCAAGACCATCAGCAAGTACATTGTAATCTTGTGAGAAATCCGCTCTAATATCATCTGATTCATTGAGCATAGCAGTGATATATTTACCATTTCCTTCATGATCGTGGTATATACCTTCTGTTCCAACAAAAACAAGTGTATTAAGAATATCCATGTAGTATCTCCGAATTAATTATTTGGCATAACAAGCACTTTCACAGATCCGTGTTCATCTCTTCCTGCTGCAACCGCAAATGCTTCAGAAATCTCACCCAACTGGAATTGATGCGTAACTAACGGACTCGGATCAAGTTTTCCTGCAGCGAGTAGATCAATCGCAACCTGAAATTCAGTTTTTCCTCCTCGTCTACCGTAGCAGAATGACCATATAATAGTAAGTTCTTTGCTGCGTGCAAATCTCTCAGAAAAAGTGAGTGGCGCGCCATGTCCACCTACCATGCAGACACAACCTCTCTTGGCTGCAATTTGCGTTGCCTGTTCTAATGTATTCGCCTTCCCACCGACCGCTTCAAAAACAACATCTGCTCCGCATCCATCACTCCAATCCATAACTGCAGCCACAGCATCTGTCTTATCCACATTAATAGGCACTGCTTCCACTGCATCGTGTGCAATCTGTATCGGGGCATCCGGTTTACCTAAAACAAGTATAGACGTTGCACCCGCAACATCCGCCACCTGCGCAATCGTCAAACCTACAGGTCCACTCCCAATAATTGCAACATGATCACCAGGGGAAACCATCGCTCTATTGACAGCATGGACAGCCACAGCATATACCTCTGCTAATGCACCACCTTCAACGGAAACACTGTCGGGAAGGAAATAAGCACTTGATGTGGACGCGACCATATACTCAGCGAAACCACCACCCGCATGCCGTAAATTAGAACAGATGTTGTAGTAGCCGTTCAAACATTCTGGACAGATGTTGCATGGACTTATCGGTTCAATTGCAACTCGCGCTCCTGATTTATGTTCAGTAACATCCTTGCCGATGTCTACGATTTCTCCTGTGAGTTCATGTCCACCGATACGGGGAGATTGGGGTCTTTCTGGTTGTCGGTGATATCCGTGTAGGTCACTGCCGCAAATTCCTGCTGCATCTACCTTGACGAGTACCTGCTCTGATGTCGGTGTAGGGTCAGGTACTGTTTCAACCCTGATGTCTTTTCCACCGTAAAACAGTGCTGCTTTCATTTTTTCACCATATTTACATAAAGTCCATTTTAAGCATAACACACCTAAGAGGCTACGTCAATAACGATTTTGTGCGGTAGACCGTTCAAAAAGAATACTCAAAATGGGCAGATACCTATAAAGATACCTGCCTATTGATGAGATATGACGTGTCCATAAACAGAAACGGAAGAAGTCGCTTTAATTATTCATCTAAATTTAAAAAAGAATAGGGATCAATCCCAGCTTCGTCATAAAGTATCACTGTAACATCTGAGGGGATATCTGCTGCGGTCATTGCGCCTCTTTCACCGAGTCTCGTAATGTTGTTTTCTACGATACGTAGACATGCTGGTGGATAACCGCCAAGCCTGTTTATATACTGGATCGGATTGCCATCATCATCTGTTGTTTCACCCCAACTGATATAAACAGTATCTATGTAATTCGGGTAAACCAAACCATCTTCCATCTCTGCTCCCATGGTTTCTATACCCTGAGTCCAAAGTTTGATAGCAACGCGTTGCATAAGTTCATGCTCCGCGTCACTCCCCGGAAAATTCCACTCTATTGGATAAGGACAATCTGCTGGTATTTCTGGATAGGGTCCGAAACCATACGGTGAAACTTTGGTGTCAGCTTGTGTCGCCTTTTCTTTCTTTATATTCTCAACGACGCCTGTTTGTTGAATTTCACTCTTTTTTGGTGGGAGTTCGGTCATATTGATTATGACTCTATTCCTCCCATCTGCTTCTGCAAGTTTTCTACTTATTTCATTATGGTCACAAGCAACGATGAGAAGCAAACTGACCACCCCGATTATCCATTTGGTGTAAATACTCTGTATCATCATATACCTCCGCTTTTTATATGACAAATCACAACGGTAGGTTTGTCATGTGAAATGTTGTCCAATGCCATGTTCTCGCGTTATTGTCAAATCACAACATGTCATAATTAAGTGTTTCATCTCCAAAGCAGGGAGAATAGGTTTCGGAAACTCCAAATGCAACATCAAAAGCCTGTAACGACACCCATCGCACAAGCACAAAAATGTCGCACCATCTCAAGTCTACGATAAGACCTATGTATTCTATAGTGAAATTTGAAATTAACAATACACTTTACATTTAGAAAAACGCTTTCGTAGTCGCGCAATTCATTGCGCCTCTTACATTCTATGAATATACAATTGGGACAATATGTTTCATTAATTGTAAATTTTACTATAAATACTTAACGAAAAAGAAATAAAAAACAATTGGGATAACTACAACGACTATTTCTTAACATACCTCCACCCATCAATAAGCACAGGAATCCCTCTAACCAAGCACATCACAACAGTAATGTATGCAAGTATCAAAGACACCAACAGCAAGGAATCAGTGACAATGATAGGGATGTTTGCAAAGACATCTTTGTCTTGGAGAACATATACGGTCGGAAGCAGAAGAAACATAACCGTCTTGGCTACGCCATAAACTGAGCGGGATATACGCGAACTCGTCAACGCACGTGCCCACGGGATAGTCATCATTTCAAATGGTGCTTTTCCTTCTGTGAGAGCAATACTACGCACACCGTCCGTCAGAAGCCCGCGAGTCACAACAACAATCGGCATCCAGAGCGGAATGAATTCTATCTTATAAGCAAAATATATCCACAATACATTTTCTACAATCCTGTCAGCAACAATATCAAACACAGCACCGAATGTGGAGGTCTGATTCTTTTTACGCGCTACAATACCGTCTACCGAATCCATTATAAAAATAATGAGAATGGTTACAATGCATGCGATACTTATGTATGTGTTCGTTCCGAAAATTGCGAGGACAATAAATGTCAATATTAAACGATAGACCGTTATAGCGTTTGCTGACATACCAACTTTTACTCCACATTCTTTCTCTTATGAATAGATATATTAGCAGATACTATTTTGTATATCAAGACATTTTGTCTGAACCAAGATTTGCAGGATTATAGGGTTTACAGGATAAGACAATGGTTCATCATAGTGTCATTCAGAAATTCAATCTTATACCATTTCTAATAGAAAACGCCGCATTTTTGTAACACAAACTGCCAGTTTGTGCAGTCCTTCAAGACATTCTTAACAAATGCTAATGGGATAAACATTTATAGAAATGGTATTACATATCCTACATCAGTTTTTCTCTTGACTTTATACAGAAAAATAAGATAAAATCTATAGAACAAATCTGTATTGAGGAGATGTCAATGAGAACAGTCAAATTAGGTTTGATCGGTGCAGGTGGTATCTCACAGGCACACTGTGGAACACTTGCTGAGATTAAAGGATGCGAAATTATCGCAGCTGCTGATCTTGTCCCTGCGAATTTAGAACGTGCAAAAGAACGATGGGGAATAAAAAATACTTTTGATGATTACAATGAAATGCTCAAAATGGACGAAATCGAGGCAGTGTATGTATGCACCCCGACCGGTGTCCATGCTGCACCAACTGTTGCTGCATTAAATGCAGGCAAGCACGTCTTCTGTGAAAAACCGATGGAGGCAACGTTGGAAGGTGCGGAAGCGATGTGGCGTGCTTCCGTAGAAAATGATAAAATACTCATGATCGGTCTCAAACTTCGATATTCCGGACAAGTCAAGAAAGCGAAGGAAATCGTTGACGCAGGAACACTTGGCGATATTTATTATGCAGAAACTGTTGCGGACCGTCGGCGTGGAAATCCCGGTGGAAGTTTCATACGGAAAGCAACCGCAGGATTAGGTGCATCAGCAGACATCGGTGTATATGCATTAGATACTGCGCTCTATCTGATGGGGCATCCAAAACCTGTTGCTGTTTCTGGAATCACCTCAAACTACCTAAGTCTACACAATACATGGAACGAAGGACTGAAACAAACAGAAGTGGAAGACTTCGGTGTTGGATGGGTCGTTTTTGATAACGGCGCACGTTTAGTATTCAAGACATGTTGGTGCATGAATATGGATTCTCTTGGCGGCACTATTTTCCTCGGTAAAAAAGCAGGTTTGCGAATCGGGATCGGTGAAGTCCGTGGCCCACAAGATGGTGTTCGCGTTTACGGTGATAAGGACGGTGAGATTCACGACGAAACATACACCGAATTTAAACCGGTAAACGTCTTCCACGAAGAAGATAGCGCATTCATTGATGCTGTCAGAGAAGGAAAACCCTCTCCAATTGACCCGTATGAGATAATGCTTACAAACGTAGTCATTCAAGGAGTCATCGATTCCTCAGAAAATGGTGGACGTGAAGTGGAAGTTACTGTGCCATCAATGTAACCACAAAATGTGCCTATCCTTTTGATGATGGATGACTCTATTTTAAAAATATGTAATACCCAATTAACTGGATTGGTCCTTTTCTGATAAAGTTAGCATTGTGAGGCACGGAGACCTCGCAGGGCAGATTACGTTAATTTGGTATAATGGATTGAGAAAACCTAGAAATGTGAATTTTATTCCTTCGGACAAAACAAAAAGCGGGTTTTCCCAAAAAAACTGAGGATTTGCATACAATGAGACTACTTGAAATAGCTGGAAAAAAGTTTAGATTAGCATCCAGATTTGCACGGATGTTCGCGTTTTTTCTGGATAGTATTATCATATTTTGGTTATCTGCAATAATATCCATTTTTACAAACACCCTCCATATAATTCCAGTTCCAACTGATTGGACTCCGATTTTGTTTTGGTGTGCTGGTATGCTTTTCTTGGACGGTTTCAATAATGGTCAAGGAATTGGGAAACGTCTCTTGTCAATGCAGGTCCTACGATTGAAGGATGGAAAACCGTGTACTTTTAAAAACTCTTTCATTCGGAGATTAACTTCATTTTTCCAACCTTTTGATGTCCTCTTTTCGTTGGGGAACAAAAAGCAGCGGATGGGGGACCTATTCGCTGAAACGGTTGTTGTAAAGTATGAACCCCACATACAATATGATGTTCCACAACAAAAAGAAGATCCTGAAAAAGTGTTAGAGAATGCTATAGTTGAAATTGCCGCTCGGTTGATGGAAGCAAGAGAGAAAGTTGATGCATCTATTGGTATTGAAAAGCAATTCCAGAGTGCCTATGAAGGGGCTTTGGTACAGGCTGAAAGATGTGAAGAAAGGGCAACAATTGCAATCCAAGCAGGACGTGAAGACTTAGCGCGCGAAGATATCACACAACGAAACGAATATAAACAACTTGCAGAACGATACAAAAAACAGTGGGAAGAACAGAATCAGGTCGTGGCAGAATTAACCAACCTGCTTGAAACACTACAAATGAAAACAGAAGAAGCGGAGCGGAAAAGGGATCTCGTTATTGCACAGCACAGAAATGTAGATGCACAGAAGCACCTACAACAAACTTTAACTGAGGTAGAAGATGGTGTTGCCTTTGATATACTCAATAAAATGGAACAGAATGTAAGTGAAGCCGCCACTTTAGCAAAAGCTGCATCACAAGTAGACAACGATCTTTCAGATTTGAAGTTAAACAAAGAATTTTCTGGTTATGCTGAAGAAGCATCAATAGACGATGACTTAGCAGAATTAAAGGCAAAGTTACAATGATACCAATTGACCTTATGGCGACTTATACCACATCTCAAGAATAACTTCTCATAAAACTCATTCACATTTTTCACACAACACAACACTGAAAAACCTACGGGGATGCAATAATAATGTCTATTGTCAAAGTCATAGGTGAAAAATTTAAATTAGCATCTCGATGGGCAAGAGTCGGTGCGTTCTTATTGGACGTTGGTCTATTAGGTTTCTGCCAAGCTCTTGTGATATTTGGGACGTATATTTTTCATCCAATTTTTGATAATTTTTTTGGTGATTTTTTTTATGGTTCAAATGAAGGTATTGGTTATATAATCACTACATCAAGTATTGCTCTATGGACATTCGGTATATTATTGATGGATGGAGTAAAAAAAGGTGGTGGATTTGGAAAGCGGTTAATGTCGCTGCAAATTATCCGTTTGAAAGATGGACAGCCAGCAAATTTAAAAGATGCATTTGTTCGTCGTTTTGCCGGTTTATTCCAACCTATTGATTGGTTATTCCTTGCAGGAAAAGAAAGACAGCGAATGGGAGACAAACTTGCAAAAACTATTGTTGTTCAGTTAGACTCGCCACTCGTTGAAATCATCCCTGAGACAGAACTAGAAACAGTAAAAGAGAAAGAAACTGAAGAAAAGGATCTTGAGAAGGTATTAGAAGATGTTATTCTTGAGATTACAAATAGGTTTTCAGAAGCAAAACAGAAAGTGGATGCATCTATTGGCATAGAAAAACAGTTTCAAAATGCGCACGACAATGCTGTTTCTCAAGCAGCAAAGTGTGAGGAACGCGCTGTCATATCCCTACAAGCAGGACGCGAAGACTTGGCACGTGAAGACCTCGCACAACGAAACGAATATAGAAACCTCGCAAATCGATATAAGACGCAGTGGGAAGAGCAGAAGCAGACTGTCCAACACCTCACAACACTCCTTGACACACTACATCAAAAAACCCAACAAACACAGAGAGAAAGGGACGTTGTCCTCGCGCAACACAGAAACGTTGACGCACACGAACATCTCCAACAGACTCTAACAGAACTTCAGGGCAATAAGGCTTTTGAGATACTCAAGAAAATGGGACAAAATGTAACCGAAGCTGCAGCGTTAGCAAAAGCAGCATCTGAGGTAGATGTAGAATTCAAGAATGTGGAAGTAAATCATGAGTTTGTCAATTATGCTGAAGACGAAGCAATTGAAAAAGAACTCGCAGATTTGAAACAAAAAATACAATAGGAGGATTTAGTACTGCTATGTGCTAATAGTGTAAGATATGGACAATCAAAAACTACCCAACATCGTTTTTATTATGGCAGATGACATGGGATATGGTGATGTTGGCTGCTATAATCCTGATTCAAAGATACCCACACCAAACATGGATCAACTTGCACAAGAAGGAATCCGCTTTACAGACGCACATTCTCCCTCCGCAGTATGTACCCCTACACGATACGGTGTCTTAACTGGCAGATATTGCTGGCGGAGCAGTCTAAAACGTGGTGTGCTTTACGGTTACGAACCTCCATTAATTGAACCTGAACGTCTTACAATCGCTGGACTACTGAAGAATTCAGGATACAATACTGCCTGTATTGGAAAGTGGCATTTAGGTCTCGGATTTTCTACGAAATCGGATTATGACTTCAATTTTGATGCACCGCTACCGTGGGGTAATGCAAAACGCGAATTGGAAGAAAATATCGATTTTCACGCACCAATCACAGGTGGTCCGAATGACATCGGTTTCGATTATTTCTATGGCACATCGGGGTGTCCAACCTGCCAACCCCCTTACGGATTCATAGAAAACGATACTTTTGTTGAAATACCGAATGAATATCGTGGAGAACCTGATTTCACAGGGCGTCCCGGCATGACTGCCCCAAGTTGGCAGCACAAAGATGCCGACCCGATGATTGCTCAGAAAACGGTTGAATACATTGAGACACAAGCCAATTCTGAGGATCCATTCTTCATCTATATGACGCCTTCCGCTCCACATGAACCTTGTGTTGAAGAGGTAGTGCCAGACTTCGCACGCGGACAGAGTGATGCTGGACCGCGTGGAGATTTAGTTTGGTTAGTAGACTGGATGGTCGGTGAAGTCATGGACGCATTAGACCGAACTGGAAAAACTGACGACACACTAATATTCGTAACAAGTGATAACGGGGCACTTCCCGGTGACAGAATTAAGGGTGGGAAAGGTCCAATGCCGTATAATATCTACGACCACAAGTCGTGTGGAGATTGGCGGGGATACAAAGCACATATCTGGGAAGGTGGACACCGCGAACCATTCATCGCAAGATGGCCTAACGTGATTGAACAGAATACCACATCAGATGAATTGGTGTGCTTAACGGATCTCATGGAAACCTGTGCTGCAATCGTTGGAACAGATGTTCCCGATGACGCAGGACAAGATAGTTGCAATATCTTACCAGCACTCTTAGGAAAAGAAACCGATCATCAACTTCGGAAAGCAATCGTGCATCATTCCAGTAATGGTGTTTTTTCTATACGTCACGAAGAATGGAAATTGATTATAGGCACGGAAGGTTCGGGAGGATGGCCCCCACCAAGTGACGGAGGTCCCAAACCAGATTCACCAGGGCAGCTATATCATATTTACGACGACCCTTATGAAACAGAAAATCTATGGTCTACACATCCAGATATTGTTGATAGGTTAACACAATTATTGGATAAGTTTGAACAAGAAGGACACAGCAGAATGTGAGGAAGTTTATGTCAATCAAACCGAATTCACTCTTTCGTTTATCAACGCCATCAAATCAAGACATAGAGTCGTTTCATCATGACGGATACATAGCATACCCAGATATATTCACGGACGATGGCAGAGAAGGTCTGATCGAGGAAATAACACATCAATTTGAACCGACACGTCAATACATTGCGGCATTGGAGAACGGTGAAAAACCGGATCGTCCATATTTTATTCGTCCATGGAACGAACGCAGAGCATATAGCGACAGACTTATTGACGATCCCTTCATTACAGCACTCTTACGTGCAACCATTGAGGACGCATACCACTACTGTCATTCTGCACTTAACATCGCACCCCGTGGCATCGGACCTATCCAGTTCCATCAAGACCATCACCACTGGAAGCACGAGAATCCTATCAATCTTGCTGAACGAAACAACTACTACATTCAGATATTATATTATCCGAACGGTTTCACGCGTGGTGATCGCAATCTGAAAGTTATAGCGGGTAGCCACAAGGTCGCACCAACACATGAAGCAACACCAGAACGAATGCTTGCAGGTGAATATGACGACGAAGCAGGACGCAAACTGGAAGAAAAACGGCTTGATTTACCACCAGGGAGTATGGTCTACATAGACGCACGTATTTTCCACGGTGTAGAAGCAAAACCTGTAGATTCTCCGCAGCTATATCGCATCTTTGTGATAGACATATTCAAGGAAGCAGGTCCACCGCATCGATACACACAACACATACCCCCTGAATGGTTGGAAGACGCAACACCATACCGTAAAAAGTTATTTACTCGGGATGGCTACGTAGAAGGCTGTTGGAACTAATTCATGATTGATTATGCCACTATAATCAATCCTCATTCGTTGGAGAGGTCTGAAACCCCGATTTATGAAAAGTGAAATCAAAATATGCAGAAAAACCTCAGTTCTTCGTTAAAATAACTATTTTAATCATTAATATTCAGGAGAAAAATGAACCCACAAGATCGTCCAAATATCCTCTGGATCTCATTAGAGGATACAACCCCACGTTTCGGATGCTATGGAGACCCAATCGCACGGACACCAAACATTGATCGACTCGCTGCCGGCGGATGTCGGTTTCCAAATGCATTTTCAACAGCAGGTGTCTGTGCACCAAGTCGTTCCGCAATCATCACAGGCATGTATCAAACCTCTATAGGCACACACCACATGCGGACCACACATTCAAATAAACATGCACCAAACATGGCTACTCCATATTCTGCTGTTCTTCCTCCCTATGTTAAAACCTTCACTGAATATCTACGAGCTTCTGGCTACTACTGCACAAACAACAACAAAACAGATTATCAGTTCACACCACCAATCACTGCTTGGGATGACAACAGCAACAAAGGTCACTGGCGAAATCGTGAGGATGGACAACCTTTCTTCTCTGTGTTCAACCCTACCGTCACACACGAGAGTGGAATGTGGGACAGAGACGACAGACCTATAACCACCAATCCTGATGATGTGGAGTTACCTCCATATCTACCAGATACACCGAAAGCACGCGAGGCATTAGCACGACAATACGATAACCTCGCTACTTCAGATGCACGTGTCGGTGAACTGTTAGACCAGTTAGAAGAAGATGGACTCGCTGAAAACACCATCGTCTTTATCTGGAGCGACCACGGTGAAGGACTCCCACGCGGTAAACGGTGGCCCTATGACGCAGGAATACGAATACCACTCATCGTCCGTTGGAACGGTGAAATAACCCCAAATACCGAAAGCGATCAATTAGTTAGTTTGATTGACCTAGGTCCGACAGTGTTATCATTGTGTGGCGTACAAGTGCCGCAACACATACAGGGACAACCTTTCCTCGGAACACAGAAAGTTGAACGGGATTACATCTTCGCTACCCGCGACAGATTTGATGAATCTTATGACATGATACGGGCAGTGCGAGATAAAAAGTATAAATACATCAGAAATTACTACCCCGAAAAACCTTATCTCCTTTGGATTCCTTACCGAAACCGACATCCTGTGATGCAGGAAATGTGGAGGCTTTACGCTGAAGGAAAATTAGAAGGCGATCAACTCACAATGTTCCGTTACCCGCGTCCCACAGAGGAACTCTACGACGTTGAAAATGACAAATACGAACTCAAAAACTTAGCAGAAGATGCTTCACACGCAGATGTACTTGAACGGATGCGGAATACATTAGCAGAATGGCAAACTGAATTCGGTGATATGGGTGACATCACTGAAGAACAGATGAAAGCAAAGTGGTATCCTAATGGAGAACAACCACAGACAGCATCCCCAATTTTCATCCCAATTAACGCAACAAATCCAGGCAGAGAACCTGCTCATGAAAATGGAGAATGGGAAGAACCAACGCTATTACAACTCCACTGTGCCACACAAGGTGCATCAATAGCATATACAACAAAACAAGGTGAGGATGTACATTGGAAACTGTATACAGAACCACTACGTTTGAAAAAAGGTGAAACCACTATACGCACAAAAGCAATACGGATTGGCTATAAAGAGAGCGATGAAAACACCCTTCAGGTAAAGGTTTTATCAAACGTTGCGGTGTGAAAACCCAATCCTTTAGGTTTGGGATGAAACACCGCCAAAAAACTTGACTTATGAAAAAAACATGGTATCCAATTTAAACTATAGTAAAGTTTAGAATTAAGAAGACATTTCAATGCACTTGCAAGTACCACAAGTCCCGTAGGGGCGAGGTTTCCTCGCCCTCTGAGACGTGTCCTATTAATTGTCCATTCCACTATAATATTCAGTAGGTAGCAACTTAGGTTAAAATAATAAAAGAAATGTTAACAATGTAAATAATAATTTGACTTAAGTAATTTGACTGTGTTATAATATACGTCACATATAACTTGTTGGATAAGGAAGAGAATTATGAAAACAAAACAACGGACACAAGGAATAATGATCATCCTACAATCAATCTATTCAATACATAGAGAATATACAGAAGACGTACAATTTAAAAAAATTCTGTTTTTTAACAAACACCTTACGAACTCTTATGTCCACTACTCTCACAGCGACGTACAAAAACGTACAGGTTGTACGTGAATTTGTACGTCAATTGTACGGTTTTGATAAGGGAAAAGTCTCTACTTTCATTATAGTGAATTATAAATATAAGTTGACACTTTCGTCCCATGGTAGGCGAGGTTTCCTAACCTCGCCTAAGGAATGTGTAGAATTACTTCAATAATTTACCATATATGATTATTTCAATAAGGAGAACCATTTAATGGCAAAAGAGAACAATCAAGACTACTATGTTTATGTTGGCACATACACACACGGAGATAGCGAAGGAATATACGTCTATCGCATGGACGGTGAAACAGGTGCATTAGAATATTCCAGTAAAATAACGGGTGTGGTAAATCCATCATTTTTAGATATCCATCCCAGTGGACGTTACCTTTACTCGGTAAATGAAATTGGTGAATTTGAAGGCAAGGCGAGCGGTGCAGTCACAGCATTTTACATCCATGGAAGCACTGGAGAAATAAGTTTCCTTAACCAACGTGCTACAGGGGGTGGTGCTCCCTGTCATGTCAGCATTGATGCGACTGGAAAATATCTGCTTGCCGCGAATTACGGCGGAGGCAGCGTCGCTGCATTTCCAATCGGAAAAGATGGCAGACTTGCTGAGGCTTCAAGTTTTGTGCAACATCAAGGATCAAGTGTCAATCCCGGTCGGCAATCGGAACCACACGCACATGCAATTATGATTGATCCTGATAACCGTTATGCATTTGCACCAGACTTAGGTCTGGATAAAATACTTATCTATCAACTGGATTTAGACAACGGAAAACTCAATGCGAACACGCAACCGTGGGCACGGGTACATCCAGGAGCAGGTCCAAGACACCTTGACTTTCACCCAAATGGAAAATATGCGTATGTTATCAATGAAATAGATTCTACTTTCACCGCGTTTAGGTACGATGCAAACACAGGTTCACTCACTGAAATCCAATCTATTTCTACGTTACCCGAAGACTTTGATGGAACAAGCCACTGCGCAGATGTTCATGTGCATCCATCTGGGAAGTTCCTCTACGGGTCAAATCGCGGGCATGATAGTATCGTCATCTGTGAAATTGATCAAGAAACAGGAATGTTAAGCTATCTCGGTTGTGAATCAACGCGCGGACAAGCACCAAGAAACTTCGGGTTAAATCCTGAAGGAACTTTCCTCTTAGCAGCAAATCAGCAGACCAGTAATATCGTTACATTTGCAGTCAACCCAGATTCAGGTGAACTAACCGAGACAGGAAACGTCGCTGAAGTGCCAAACCCTGTATGCTTAAAAATGCTTGCATGCAGTGCATAACATTAAATGACGGCTCCCCAACCTGAAGGATGGGGTTTCCTTTAGGTCATCTTCTCACGGATATTTCCGTTTTTTGAAGATGTGGGCATCTTTTATATGCTTATAGCATACTCACCTGATGTTAAGTCAGGTTAACCGAGACAGCAATTGTCGGGGTGCCCGCCAAGGCACGACTAACAGGGTCCTTACAAGGTATCCCCCACTGAGCGACCCAGATACTTTTTCTGCGAAGTTTGAATATCGCAGTTGTGGAGGGAACACCTACACAATCCTATAAAGCGATCAAACTTCTCATCACAGACGACTGGCAAGGATCACAGCTTGCAGCGTCCACAACCGAATGTGGTATTGTTGAATTTATCAACGTCAACTCTGTCCGAGCAATCGGATTGGATAGGACACCTACAGGAAGTAGGCGATTGCTCTCCTATCCAGTTGATAGGAACAGAATACCACATTTATTGAACAAAGTCAAGTGTTTTTCTTGACACAAGCACTTAGCCGACTACATCCCACTACCTAAAGGTAGGGGTCTTGTCGGAAGATTGATAAACTTACACAAAACAGTAGGCGCGCTTTGTAAGCGCGCCTAAATCAAGATCTGTGTCTAATTTCAGGAAACCCACATACATCATGAGTTCCTACCGCTTTGATTCTTCCGCCAATATTTGTTGTATCTGCTTAATCTCTTCACCAAGTAAAGCATGAAGATCCGCAACACGCTGAAAACGAATTATGAGGCCACCCAATCCTTCTACATCTGTCCCTGGATCTAAATCCAATGTACTGGCAACTTGCTGCGATTTCGGTTTCTGATTTTCAGCAGGTTTCGCTGATGCACCTGCTTTCTCTGTCTGTGTCTGTGTCCATGCAGAAACACACTTTTTCATACTGAATGTTTCTTCAGAATCATCAGACCGCACAATACAAAATGCACGCGCACCTGCCTGCTGATGTTGGCCAACTTTAAAAAACTGTATTTCCTTGCCGCCAATTTTCTCTTCGGCATCGGGATGACATAAGAAAAGTTCATGGATTATTGCACCATCTGTCCCTGTTAACGGTTCATTCATCGGGGAATTGCTTAACAGATCATGTACATGCTTTCGCACATCAGCACTTGATGAGAACGTCTGTCCTCCTATCTCAACCATTCTCTTCCTCCTTATTATTTCCATTCAACATAATTATATGTCCGCAATCATATTCTTATCTAACCATTTTAAACGAAAAATGTGTTTACGCCTATCACCTATTCTGTCTACGTTGTCTACGGTGTTCTTGAAGTTTATCCCAAGGATATATAAAGCAGCGATTTGCCCAGTCTTGATACAAGCCATCTAATTCCTTCACCTTTTCCGAATGCTTATCGGCAATATTGTTGATTTCTGTTCGTTCTGCTTCAAGATCATAGAGTTCCCAATCACCAGGGAATCTACAGACAAGCTTCATATCTCCTTGACGAATAGCACAGTTACCTTCGTGTTCCCAAAATAGGATTTCTTTGCCATTATCTTTATTATCAAAAATTGGAACTAAACTTGTCCCTTCTAAAGGTAAAATGGGGTTGCCTTCATGTTCTTCAGGATATGAAGCACCAGACACCTCAAGACAAGTTGCCATTATATCTGGAAGCTGCCCGGGTTGATGACGGAGTTCACCTGCAGAATTGATTGCATCCGGCCAATGTGCTATCAATGGCGTTGCAATTCCCCCTTCGTGCACCCAGTGTTTATAAAGACGGAACGGAGTATTTGACAGATTTGCCCACGGCACACCATAACTCTGATAGGTGGTTTCGGGGCCTGGCATAATACTCGGATCGTTACCACGATAAACAGGTTTTCCATCTGAGGTCAACTGTGTGCTAATATGTGTATCTCTATCACGCACTGCAGGTGGACCACCGAGTTCCTCGGCACACCCACCATTATCTGCTAAAAACAGAATAAGCGTATTCTCTAATTGCCCCGTTTCTTCAAGTGAATCAATGATTCGTCCGATACCAGCGTCCATGCGTGTTATCTGTGCTGCATACACCTCCATCCGACGTTGGTTCCAGTCCTTAAATTGTGCTTCACTCCACGGAAGTTGTGACGGATCGCGAGCAGTCAGTCCCCAAGATTCATCAAGTAACTTCATATCACGCATGCGTGATAGACGTTCTTCTCGGAGTTCATCCCAACCTGCAGCAAACCTTCCATTGTATTCCGCTATGTCTTCATCGTGTGCATGTAGGGGCCAATGGGGCGCAGTGTAGGCAACATAAGTGAAAAACGGACTATCACCTTTCTTATCATGGTGATTCTGAATAAAATTCACTGCCTCTTCACTAACAGCATCCGTAAAGAAATATCCTTCTGGCAGATCATCACTATCAAGACGAGTATTATTTCGCGTCAATGTGTTTGGTTTCCAAAAGTTGGCAGCACCTGTAATTATACCGTAATATTCATCAAAACCCCGCTGGCAGGGCCAACTATGTTTAGGACCATCTGGACCGGTATGTCTGGAAATATGCCATTTTCCACTCATATACGTGCCATAGCCTTCTGAACGGACAGCATCCGCAATCGTGATGCATCGGTCATTCAGATCTCCACGATAACCTTCTAATCCATCATCACCCATCATGTGTCCTACCCCGGTTTGATGTGGATGCAGACCAGTAAGCATCGATGCCCGAGAAGGACAGCATCGCGCAGTATTGTAAAATTGCGTAAACCGAAGCCCACCTGTCGCAAGTCGATCCAAATTCGGTGTATTGACTTCTCCACCATAACACCCTAAATCTGAAAATCCCATATCATCGTTAAGGATGAGAACAATATTTGGTTTTCTGTTTTCATTCATATAATTGATTTCCCTTATAATATAAGTAGGATAAAATCATATCTGCAGCCTTGCAAGAAACAATAGAAGCAGAAACCTGATAAATCAGCAGTGTAAAAAAATATAATCAGAATAATTTATATAATTAAAAGGATGAAATTATTTCTAAACAACAAAAAAGCACTAATTTCTTGAGTTAGAAATATCATCGTTCGTTGTCTTCAATAGGAGACTACTGCCATCCTCATTCGCAAGTAGGCTGAAGAATCGCTTCGCTTCCGCATATTCTACAGCAGGAATTGATTGTTGTCTTAGTGTAAAAATTAATTTATAATGGACATTATCTTCATGATGCCTATACTGCCTATGCATTGATGCAAAACTTGTCTCTTGTTTGATATCATCAGGCAAAACAGTTGACCAACCATCTGGTAAGTGAATCTGAATTGTTTTCTCTATCTGCATCGGATAATATAGATCAAGTGGATAAAGACGTTCTGCTGCGGCAACAATTTCTGCATAGTCAGAAAATTCATCTATTGGTAGTTGAAGCAATGCTTGATTATCAAGATTCATAAGATATTTTTCAATGTGAAAATTTATTGACATTTTGAGGGGTAAATCAGAATCAGACAAATCGGAGATTGTTGCATCGTCTATAACGATATTTGGAAACAACGGATTGAGTTCAGCAGCAAGGGTGTCCTTCCATTCTGACGGTGGAATTTGCTTATATGTCCAACGAGAATTTAGATTATATTGTCCGGTCAAATGAATTTCTATCACACCACGAGCCCTACCATCATTTTTTAACCATAATTCCGTTTTAGATACCAATTTATTAGATTCTGCTGGAAATATTGGAATATCAACAAAAATGCCATCTTTATCTCCAATAAGGAATCCTACTCGCCCCTGGTTCTTATAAGGTAAAACTCCGAAACTACAAGTATTAGATGTAGGGTCCATCCATAGATATTTGTGCTTATCAATCGGAATAGCTGCGATCATGTGGTTAAACTGACTGAGTGATGGCAAGGTCATATTAACTCTTTCATAAGGAGCCGTGCTAACCATGACCGGATACGCCTTGATACCGACAAGATCAAGCATTGAAATAAGCAAAGTCGTTTTATCCTTACAATCTCCATACTGCTTTTGCAGCACCTCTGTCGCAGCAGATGGTTGATAGGCACTTTGTCCGAGTTCAATTCCTACGTATCGGATCTGTTTGGAAACAAAATGATAAATTGCTCGAATTATATCTTTGTCGGTTTTTAAATTTTCTATGAGTTGTTCTACGGTATACCGTATCTGTTCGTCTGCAACATAACGACCTTTAGCGAGATCTTTATACCACTTGTAAACGTCATGCCAAGATTCAATTGAAGAGTAACGCACTCGCATGGCTATGTCGTTGACATGTGGCATTCTCTCTTCTATTTTTAATGCCGGCACTTCACCATTCCGCCATACATACAAGACAATTCCATTGACATCATAAGAAATCTCTGGTCTAATCTCAAAGTTGTCTGTTTTCCACTGGATAGGATAGTCCTGTGGTATTCTCAAGGCAAATACCGTTTCAAGTGTAACTTCCGATGATTGAAAGTTGTAGCCACCTGTGATCCAGGTTTTATTTCCGGTTACCTGCTCCAATTTATCTTCAAGTGTCACCTGGTATTCAATGCATACGCCTGGAGACAACCCTACCATAGAAATCACACGCCACATCAAATCAGAATACAGATTGTATGATAACAAACCTGGAGGTGTCACGTCATTGAATGCTTCTTCAGGCGGAATATGTTCTGTACCGTCTGGCGCAATTGTTCGGGCAATGTTCACACCTATATTTTGAGTATTCGGTTGATAAGGAATTGCAATATCACCGTATTTTTGTATGCCTCTTTCATTGAGTATTTTAACAACCTGATGTGTAGTATAACGCGAACGACCGGTAGGCAGGACATCATGGCTAAAATGGTTGAACAGGATAAGGACATCAGCATTCGGATAATCTTCTGATGAAGGAGCATCTGCTATAATCTGATTTACATCTGTTTCTATAATGGAGACAGGAGGAACATTTATTGTGATAGTCGCAACAGGACTAAGTTGAGCAAGTGCTTGCAGCCTTGACTTCGCATATAGATTATCGGGGTCAACTTCAAGAAGCTGCTGATATTGAAGTTGTGCTTCAAAGTAACGTTGGTGGTCTTCATAGACTGATGCCAAACGTTGCCTTGCCCAGATATCATTTGGAAATATGTGAATGGATTCTCGTAGTTGTGCAATTGCTTCTCCGACTTCACCCCGTTCCAGGTATATTAGTCCCAAATAATTATGTAAATTTTCTGATGCTGGACTCTCACACTTTGGATCAAGTGTCAATGCTCTAAGGAGTGTGGCTTCTGCATCATCAAGCTGGTTTAACTGCTTAAACGCTAAACCAAGGTGGTTTAAAGCGTAGAGATCATCCTTTGAAATGCTTAGCACTCGTTCATAATACTTTACTGCATTATTGTAGTCATTCAATTGCTCATAAATAAACCCTACGTAATTAAGTGCTGTGATATGATTTGGCTCAAGTTCTAAGAATGCGTAAAATGCGTCCCGTGCTTTTTCATATTCATCAAGTTGTAGATAGATTTCAGCGATCTTATAATAGGGTAGGCTTGAATTCGGATGGACTTTTATGGCTGCGTTGAATGCTGCAAGCGCATCCTGTAATTGACCCCGTTTTATCGCTGCATTACCCGCTTCAACGTTTTCACGCCACTGTCGATTTCCTTCAATCAAGGGATCTACGATCTCTTGTGAACTTGATTGAGTGTTCTTGTGAAACACGCAACCAGAAATCGTCAACAGTAGGAGAACCATAAAAAACGGTAAACTTCTATGCATCATTATTCTTTTGCTCCACTATCCGAAAAGAGTTTCGGATTATTAGCATGACGATCTCTATCACGATCTGTTTTCTTTAATATTGATTGCCTGAATGCGTCTTCAAGTTGAACACCTGTTTGATTTGCCAAACATATCAGAACGAAAAGGATATCAGCTATCTCGTCAGCAAGATTTAGATCTTCTTCATTGTCCTTAAAACTTTGATCACCGAACCTGCGCGCCATTATCCTCGCTAACTCACCCACCTCCTCCATGAGAATAGCAGTATTTGTCAGTTCCGAAAAATATCGCACACCAACTGAGTTAACCCATTCATCAACTATTTTTTGGCAGTTTTCAAGCGTGTATTCCATCAGACCATCCGTTGTAATCTTAATGTCTATCAGTATTGTAGCAATATTCACAACTGATGTAAACACTTTTCCAATGCAATGCGTTAATTTAGATAGTTCACCTGATGTAATATCAATTCCTATAGAATTCATCTTTTTCTTGCACACAAACTTTTTCAGGCTAATTTATTAATTCGGTAATTATCATTTGTTCCAAACCACGTAAGCTCGCTGGACCTTGATCTCCAAATTACCGAAGTTATTTCTTAATCTTCATTTAGTTCATACCATATTTCGTTTCATTGCTAACAACCAAAAATGAGACAATAAATGATAAAAACGGTATAAAATATAATATTTATATCAATATCCGAGAAATATACGGACTTTTTGAAATAAAATAGAAATAATGCAAGAATAAACTTGACTCATAATATTTGTTATGTTATAATTTAAGTCACATAATACATTAAACAATGCAACACAAGACACAAACTGCAATCAACAGAGACACAACTAAGGACTATGACAGACTTTGACACCCAAATAGAATTGTTTTCTTGACTCTAAGTATACAATTTTGCTTTGTTGCTTACGGGACAAGGCTTAATCACCGTTCAGAGAAATTGGGAAAAGCACACTATATTAGTCAGTCTCAAATTTCAGGTAATAAACGATTCTGTGAAGGGAAAAACATTGAGCGTTATTTATTTACGCAAGAAGGGTGGTTAAATTATATACCAGATGAACACTATAACCCGATATTTCCAGAGTTGTTTGAGAACAAAAAACTTATGTTTATCAACGTTGTAAAAGATCGGCTGCGATTCGCTTATGATGATAAAGGTTTTTACAATAGTCATACGGTCATAAACTGCGTTCGATTAGATTTGCTTTCAAAAGCAACTCATACGTCTGCTCGACGTGTGTTGCGTATTTCTGATACCGACTTCGCTAAGAAATACGATTACAAATTTCTTTTGGGCATTCTAAATTCTAATTTCATAAACTGGTATTTCCGGTGTTTCTTAAGCGAGGGGTTACACTTTTATCCGAATGATGCTAAAGAGCTGCCTATTCCAGATGTATCACCTGAGCAGCAAGTCCCTATTATTAAGCTCGTGGATCAAATCCTTGATGCTAAACACACTGACCCGGACGCTGACACTTCTGACCTTGAAAATGAGATTGATAGACTGGTTTACGATTTGTATGGCTTAACTGACGATGAGATTGCGGTTGTGGAGGGTGTATGAATCGCGAATTGTCGCGGATTACATGCATTTTAAGATTGGTGCTAATGCTTCCGTGTCAATCCATTCATAAACTTCTATAGTTGAAAACCGATCTTAATAACAAAACATCTTGTATCACAAATAAACAACCGCATATTAGCAGGGCACCGTAACCTGATATTCCTGACACACTCCTTGATTTATAATATTTGATATGATAAAATGTTATTTGTTGGAAGTTAAGAAGTTTATTTTGAACTCTATAGTGAGATCAAGAATTATTATTGCATGGGAAATTTTTATGCGTATACCTATCAAAGTCCAATGGGATCAACTGTGTGACACAATCAAGAAACTGGAGTTAGAAATCGCTCAAACTGATGTTCCTATCCCAACACCCCAAATGTGTAAACTGCTTATAGTTGGTGAAGACCATCGTTTTTATGAGCATCCTGGTGTTGATCTACTCGCTCTTTGTAGAGCATTTTGGAAAACTTTTTTCTGCGGAGAAAGACAAGGTGGTTCAACAATCGCAATGCAGTTTGTTAGAACAATCACAAGTCGTTATGAGAAAACATGGCAGCGAAAACTTCTTGAGATCGTTTTCGCTGTACGTTTGACGCGATATCTTCCGAAAGACCGATTGCCAACCCTCTACTTATGGGTTGCGTACTACGGTTGGGGAATGAATGATTTTACGCAAGCCTGCGCGAGACTGAAAATTGATCCAAAAACAGTCAGTGTTTTTGAAGCTGCGCAACTTGTAGCGCGATTGAAATATCCAGAACCAAGAGAATGTAGTCCTAAACATTTAGAGAAAATTCAACGTAGAGGTCATCATTTAATAACATTAGCCAACAAGATGGGCGAAAGTCTAAAACCTTATCAGGAAATTCAAAATGAAACCGTTTGAAATTGAAGTACCGCTCCGAAAATTAGTCTGCCATTATCCAGATCCAGTATTGTTACTTCAAGTAGCACATCAAGGTGGTCAGGTAGCTCGGGAGGCAATTGCAAGATTATGGTTATCTGAAGGTATACCGTCTGTTTTTTGCATTTGTCCAGCTATATACGATTCTCTTCGTTGTTGGATTGCTGAACGTTTAGAAGTTAATGTCAAAGAAATTGGTTTAGTAGGAAGTGCACAATTAGGCAAATCTCTTGACCCCAAAAAACTTGGTGCACTTTTTGCTGATGATGAATCAGATCTTGACCTATTTATCGTTTCTAGGGATTTATTTAAAAAGTTGAAAGAAGATTTTGAAAGTTGGTCTGCTGACGTTGAACATCAACGATTTGATTTCGGACAATTTGATGCAGAAAAACACGAAAGGAGATTTTGGAAATATAATCTTAAACACAACCCAGAAAATATTCGTCGAGGTTTTATTGATGCAAAAAAGATTCCTGCCTTTCCTAACTACCCTACTGCAAAGAAAATACAAAAAACAATGGAACATTTAATTCTGAAATTGAAAAATACCAAAGATGCTCCAAAACCCAAAAAAGCATCTATTCGATGTTATATATCTTGGGATAGTTTTGTACAGCAAAACTCTCTAAATTTAAAAGAATTAGCCCAAAAAGTTACAAGACACTTATGAATATTTGAACTTACGTCAAAGACGTAATAGAAATAAGTGCTACCACCTATTTGATATTCCTTTTCAATGTTATTTGCCTGAATTGCGGATGAGACAGATGACGCAGATTACGCGGATCAGTCTTCTTCTGTGCGGACATCCCAATCCTGTGAAAAGCACCTTGAAATACCTAGCAAAAATCCGCGTCATTCGTGTCCTCCGCGATTCTGACAACAAAAACCATGAACATACAACCTAACACCCCTCTATGCAGACGTTTCCCTTGAAAATGAGATTGATAAACTGGTATATCAATTGTATAATTTAACAAAAATGAGATTGCGATTGTGGAGAGAAAAGAATGAAAAAATCATTAAGTTGAGGTAATTCAAAATGATTCAAAATGATCGGGAACTTAAAGCAACACTGAATCGCATTGAGCACTTTCAAAAAATAGTTGAAAAACTCAAAGCGTTTGAAACCAATCCACGGAATTATGAGTTATCCGCGGGCGGTTTTCTTTCCGAAATAGATCGGATGAATCTTGAAGTGGCAGAATATTTATCTGTTCATTCAAGCGAACTGCTAAAACCAATCACTGATACTGTTCACCTAAAAATAGATGATGTGCTTTTTCATTCCTCAACGGAGCACGGGTGGGGTCCCTCATTGCAAGCAGTGTCCTTAGTAACAGAATAGCGATTTGTAGAGAAGATGAACACACTAAGAGTTTTCACAGACTTCCATTATACCGGTGTAAAAGGCGGGGCGCGGTTGAATTGTATAGGTGCGGAGGCGGATCTCAAACATCAGGGAATTAAACTGCAAGATGGACAATCCCTTATCATCTATAGTGAAGAGTTGGAGGTTGAGGGTGTTGTTCACTACTCAGAAAAAGAAAAGTTGTGGACAGCCGCAATTGATTGGAATGCCATTCGAGAAGTCCAACCAATAGTCTCTCAACCCGCAATTCAAGCCATCAACCACATGACGGAGAAAAAATAGGCAACAGTGGCTACATTACCGCGGTGAAAATGAATACTATGTAGGGCAGTTCAGAATCCCGGATTTATCGCATGACAAGGATTAGTCTTCTGCTGTGCGGATACGCCAACCTTTTAAAAAGCACCTTGAAATACCAAACAAAAAATCCGCGTTAATCTGTGCAGTCTGCGGTTCAATGTCGTTTGGGAAATTGAAATTGACAAACAACGGCACACCATGGTATGATTTAATATCAGAGGAAATTCACATTGTAGAGAGCAAAACTTGAACACACAAAGAACCGAACTAAACAGAATTTTGGAGATAATCGGCGAAATAGCAGAAACAACCGCCGATGGTGACTTTATCTATCGCGGTGAACCTCAACACTATGAGAAGGTATCCTCAAGCTTGTGGCGTGAATGTGATAAAGTATTTGGAGCAGAGCAATTTGATATAGAAGCCATCCAACAGCGAATGCTGACAGTGGCAAAAGATTATATTCATGAAGAAGATAACTTTGAAATCTTAACTGAACTCCAACACTATGGTGGTCATACCAATCTTATAGACTTTACAATCGACAACCATATAGCCCTTTTCTTCGCATGCGACGGCTTCCCAGAAAAACCCGGCAGGATAATTTTATTTCAAAGAACTGAAAAGACAAATGAAGAGTACAAAATTAAGGAACCACAAAACCCAAGAAACCGTGTTATAGCACAGAAAAGCATATTTGTTCGTCCACCGAAGGGTTTTATTGAACCTGAGAACTTCACTGTAATAGATATTCCCGGGTCCCTCAAAGAACCGATGTTAAATCATCTTCAAAAACAGCACGGCATTTCAACAAAAACCGTCTATAACGATCTACATGGATTCATTAGAAATCAGAGCGTCCACCAGAGGACATATATAGAAGTTTACAAAAGTGAACCAGCACAGCATAAGGATTTCTTACTGCAAGATCGGTCTTGATTCAATCAAACAATGGAGATTTAAAATATGCAGGCACAAACAGATCCGGCATCTTATGAAATTGCTATCCAGCGGTATAACAAAGCAATCAAAGAACTACCTACTTTTGCCCAAGCCTATAATTATCGAGGGATTGCTTATGGGAATACAGGAGAGATTGACCGCGCTATTGAAGACTTTAACAAGGCAATACAACTCAAAGAAAACTATGCCGAAGCTTATAGCAATCGCGGTGGTGTCTATCGCCTCAAAGGTGAATATGATCGCGCTATCAAAGACTGCAACATGGCAATAAGACTTGACCCAAATTTGCCAGAAGCCTATAACAATCGCGGGATAGTTTATAAACTCATAGGTGACATAGCATCCGCTGTTAGAGACTATAACACCGCTATAAAACTCGATCCCAGTTTTGCTTACGCCTATTACAACCGCGGCATTGTCTACCATGAAAAAGAGGAGTTTGATCGCGCCATCAAAGATTATAACAAGGCAATAGAATTAAGACCTGACCTTGTCCACCCCTATAACAATCGAGGTAACATTTACCGTAAAAATGGCGATTACGAACGCGCTATCAATGACTATAACGCAGCGATAGAACGCAACACTGATTTAGCAGAGCCATACTACAATCGCGGTATGGTGTTTGTACTTCTACAAGAATGGGAAAAAGCCAAAGAAGACTTAACAACTGCTGCAGAACTCCAAAAAAGTATCGTCGTTGAGAATTTTGGAAAAGACTACGAAGACGTTGCCGGCTTTGAGCAGAAACACAACGTTAAACTACCAGAAGACATCGCCGCACTGCTAACGCCCCCGCAGGCATAGTAGTGTAACAAGACTGCTCTCTTAGGGGTTTTGAATTAGTGTCATCTGGTACACATCCGCCTGGAGTCACTGGTGTATCGGTAGAAAGTGCTGAAGGTATTTCCGTTGCGAAATTAGCACAAACCATTCCGCATAGTCAAATTAGCATCACAACCGTTGCGGAGGTCCGGGAAGCAGGTGGTGATGTGGTACGAACTGCTGGTTGCTGATACCAAACTCAATAACCAAACTCAATAATCTGTGAAATCCGAGATAATCCGCGATTCTGACAACCTCTCGGCACAACTTATCTGAATCGAGGATAACGCAGATTATTGAGTCTGTTATATTGGTGTTCTCTGTGAAGTCAGTGTATTAGTTAAGTTAGTCCGCAACAGATACTTTGGTCTGTCCAATTGACACTTGGATGTGCAAGAGAAAAATCCACGAAATTTGTGCAATCCACGATTCTCAAATAGAATCGTGAGGTTTAAATGGGTCTGGTTTTATTTCGAAATCCTTGATTTTTCTGCAAATTTGCATTATAATTCACTACAAATCTTATTGTCAAAAGGAACTATAAATGGGAATCACAGATAAAGAGAAACAATTCTATGAAACCAACGGTTATCTCCTCAAAAAAGGACTCGTCTCCTCAGAAGACATCACAAGTATTTTACAAGAAGTTGACGACATTCACAACCGTATGGCAGAGAATCCAACACAAGGCATAGGTATTTCGTGGGAAGTCTACGAAGATGATCCAGATCACCCACCACTAATAAAGCAGCTCATGCACAGTGAAGTAGTGAGTCCAACGCTAAACAGACTTCTCCGCTCCGATGCCGTTCTGGATGCGCTGGAAGGCATGATGGGGCCTGACATTTCGCTGTTTCACAGCAAACTGCTACCGAAAGCAGGTGGTGATGGCACAGCAATCCCTTGGCATCAAGACTACGCTTATTGGAAAAATGACAACAACAAACCTGTTATGATTAATTGTCAACTCGCAATAAGTGAAGCGAACCTTGAAAATGGATGTATTCAGTTTGTTCCAGGAAGTCATAACTGGGGACTTCAAGAACATGAACGTAAACATCAAACCTTTGGCGTATTTCTACCCGGACACTATCAAGAACGAGAAGACGCTGTTGCAGTAGAAATGGAACCTGGAGATGCCGTGTTCTTCAATGCACTTATCATACACGGCTCTGCACCCAATAATTCGCAAAATGACAGACTGATGAACACATTCGCATATAATGTCACAGGTAATGGAACAACACAATCGCGTGAAGTCCTACGTGGCAAGGAGATGAACTCTTGAAAAAGTATACTCCTGTTTGGACTTTTCTTAATATCCTCTTTATCGTAGTTATCGTTGGCTGTGGCAGTGACGAGAATGTCCCAAGAAATAAGAATTTTGCCCCAGTAATCTCTGTCTTTGAAACAGATTCAGAGATAGTTCTGCCGGAAGCAGAAGTATCCATTCGACTCCAAGCGTATGATCTTAACAACAATATCTTGACATACACCTGGTCTGCTGCAGATGGAGAAATATCTGGGGATGAATCCGGGGCAATCTGGATCGCGCCAGAAAATGAGAAAAAATATCCGATACATGTGACTGTTAGCGATGGCAAAAGCTCTACGACAAGCACCATTGATATCCAAGTATGGCGTGGACGAGAAGGTAACTATTACCCTTTAGCAGTAGGAAATAAATGGACATACCGCGATGCTGAAGGCACAGAGATAATCTTTGAAATTATAGACACAATACAGATTCAACTGGCAGGTGGAAAAACCGTTGAGAGTTATGTTCTTGAAAAGACAAACACAGCAGAAGGTCTGCAAAATGTTTCGGACTATTCTTATCTCGGTCATGAGTTTGACGACGATGGTAACATAACAGGCATTCTCCAACACGCACAGAATATCACCCCCGGTACCGAAGATACAATTATGTTTGTACCATTTATCCCTTTATACAAATTTCCACTTATACCGGGTTGGAAATGGAACGTCAATTTTCAAGCAAAATTAGCACCCGAACTTTTTCCATTAGAGCGCGGGACAGATGAATTTGAAGTTCTCACTGAAGAAACTGTGACTGTCCCTGCTGGTACTTTTGAGAACGTGTTCCAAGTCCAAGAATCATTTCACTGGATTTATGAACTTCCGGGACCTGATTTTGATCTTGATATTACAGTTGTCAATAAGTGGCTGGCTCCGAATGTCGGTATCATCAAATTCACGCAAACGCAAACCAGACATGATGTGCCGGTAGAATCAGAATTTGAACTCGTTTCTTATGAACTTGTTAATGAATAATGTCGTAACATAGGAATCCAATATTGAATAATTTAACAAATACACCACAGATATTGACAACAACTGTCGGTTCATATCCAGTGCCATCTTGGCTTCATGCAATGCCGTCAGAACAAGCACTGATTGACGCGACACGAGTGGTAGTTGATATACAACGACAACATGGAATAGACCTTCCCACCGATGGTGAACTGTCCAGATTTGATGTCAATCATCCTGATACCAATGGGATGATTGATTATTTTATAAGACCGCTTTCTGGTATCAGGTCAGATGTCGGACGACAAGAATGGAATGAGTTTAGACAGATGCAAACGATGGCTTTCCGTGCAAAGCCTGCAGGAGTTGTTGAAGACACGTTGGGGGAAGGGACATTAAATCTTGTATCCGATTGTGAACGGGCTGTAGATGTTGCTGGTGGCAACTTGAAATTTACTGTTACCAGTCCGTACATGCTTGCACGAACACTATTGGATAAACATTACGGTGACTTTGACAAGTTACTCACCGCTCTGGCTGAGACATTGTCTACTCAGGTACGAGAATTGAACTGCAGATGTCTTCAAATTGATGAAGCGAATATACCGGGTAACCCGGAAGACGGTCCTCGTGCTGCTGAGGCAATCAATATACTTCTCGATGCATTTGATGGAGAGAAGGCAGTGCACTTTTGTTTCGGCAATTACGGTGGTCAAGTCATTCAAGAAGGTAGTTGGAAGGCATTGATAGACTTCCTGAATATGCTCAGATGTGATCATCTTGTCCTAGAGTTGAAACACCGTCCAGATGCGGATCTTGCTGCACTCAAGGAGGTATCTGCACAAATACAACTTGGCATCGGTGTCATTGATGTGAAAGTAAATCCAGTTGAAACCCCCGATGAAGTGGCAACCAGCATAGAAAAAGCAGAACAGGTTGTAGGTAAAGGTCGAATCGGTTGGGTACATCCAGACTGCGGTTTTTGGATGTTACAAAGGTCAGTAGTTGACAGGAAAATTGAAGCACTTGTCAAAGGTAGGAATAAATACCTCGGAATCGCATAGTAAATAGCCTGCAGGAAACGCATGTTTGAAATACACCTACCACTATTAAGAAAGTATCAAAACATATCAGGAGTTGCTGGTATAACAGCTTTTCTATTAGGAACAGTTATTCCGGTAATTGGTTTTCTGATATTGGATTGGCATTGTCCATTTGGAAACGGCTTATTTCAAACATTAGCATTTTCGGTGCTTATTGGAATCATAAGTGCTCTTGTTATTGGTAATCTGATTGCATTGCTTTTAATAAGAATTGCCAAATATCGTCATAGCACAAGAAAAACTTCACAAAGAGAAGGAGATATTGATGGGAATTGAGTTATTCGGTCTTGACATCTTGTATATTATCCTACTGATGACAGTTGGAATGTTTGCTGGGTTTCTCAACACCGTTGCTTTTGGTGGGTCTCTCTTGACTTTACCCACTCTTGTTTATCTTATACCATTTGCCATTGATGTTTCATCTCTTCCTACGGGAACTGATGAAACAAACATTGCTAACGGAACGAATAGGGTAGCGATTATCTGTCAAAACTTCAGTGCAATTATGGGGTTCCGCAGTAAGGGAGTATCAAATTTTCGACACGCTATAAACTTAACAATCCCTGCCGTGCTCGGTGCAGGAATAGGAGCATACATAGCGACCTTGACACCTTATAGCGTATTTAAACCTGTCCTTGCAGTTGTAATGATTACAATGCTAATGCTGACACTTTTTAATCCAACAGAATGGTTACAAAACAAAATAAATCCGAGTGGAATGCAATATCAAATTGTCACATTTATAGCTCTCTTCTTTGTTGGTATATATGGTGGGTTCATTCAGGCAGGGGTCGGCTTATTAGTCATTGCTACCTTGCGAATATTAGATGATAGTGATCTCGTGATAACAAATGCACATAAAGTCTTTATTATATTCTTTTATACAATCATTGCTTTAGGTATTTTTATTAGCAAGGGGCATGTCAATTGGGTTTTGGGTTGGACATTGGCGGCTGGTAATGCGACTGGTGCCTGGATTGGAAGTCATTTGGCAGTGAAAATGGGGGATAAATGGATAAAAGTGGTATTAGTGGTCACCGTTATTGCTTATGTGATAAAACTTGTTTGGGATACTGTCCATGATTTGTTGATTGTGTAGACTGTTTGTATGATTGGACAGCCGTTAACTGTGCTCTGTGTAGTGAACTCTTTCTAATCGATGAGAGACCAATTCACTGACTTTCTTTCTTGAAAAGTCTTCTAATAAATTTGAAATCATTTTAGGAATATCTGCTTGTTCGCAAACAATTTTCAGTTTCTGTCGTTCCGAGTTTAAAGCGGCTAAAAGTTCTTCTTTTTCAGGTTTCACTACAACAATTCCATCACTCCATCTCACTCCCTGAATAGCATCGTCTAAACCAATTGTTTCATCATAGACTGAAATGATAGGTTGTGGTAGTTTGAGCAATTGCATTTTTGTGATCTTGATTGTCGTTCCCAATTCCAATGATTTCGGATTTTCTAATGTTTCATTTTGGGTGAGTAAAAGGTTCCATAATAACACGGGTTTCTGAATACGTTCGGCGAGATCAAGCAATCGATGGAACCGCCTCCAATCAGCGGGTTGTTCAAGACTCTGTGGATTTCCTTTCAACAACACTACCTTTATGGTTTGAAGTTCTGCAAGTCCAGCAAAGTCAAAGTTTCCTTGACCACCTGCTCTGTCACCGGACAACTGAATTGTCTTATCTAATTGGAATTTGAGTGCTGTAGGATCCTTTGATAGCATATAAGGTCTATTAGGTACACGATTAGAATATAATTAGGCATCAGAAAAACGCTGGACAACAATTTTTAACGTAATCCGTTTCTTGTATAAGAATTGTAAGTAGTATACCATTTACAACCTCAACAGTCAACAATTTATTGGGTGGTAACAGGACTATTTAGTTTTATAAACTTTCCATTATAGTGATTTACTGATAGTTTATATCCAAACGGTATGTGTGATTAGGAAACCTACCTACCGTTTGGGTATTTAGCAGATGTTAAAATAACTCAAGAAGAACTTAAAACTAAAAAGCCCTGGATTGGTAATACTAAACATTTGAATTAACATAGAATTGTGTTATACTATTACTTATCTGATGGACAATAAATATTAGTCAGAACTTACGCATTTTTAAAAATTATTGAAGGATTAGAGAGTTGAAATCGCATATAATCATCCAATAAACTTTGTTTTAGTTCATAAATTGTTTTACCATGTTTGCGCGCAACACGTTTCAAACAGACCCATACTTGAAAACAACAAGCAATATGATTTCTTTGGGCACGCAACTTGCGGCATTGACATTTACCAATACCGGTGACTTGTTTGATCTCACGATGAAGTTGTTCAATCTTCCAACGCACGCGACATTCTTGGCGTGTCGCATCCGCATCCGATTGAGATAAATCGTTTGTCGCAATATATTCCGTGCGTCCGTTAGAGGAGACTAACCGGAACAACTTCACTTGATGCCCTTTTGGAAACTTCTTGATGTGCACGTGCTTTCCGTGTTGCGTTTCTGTCTGTGTCCAAGATAACTTTTGGACTTGTTGGTGTGGTTCAACGCCGTCCGTATCGTTTACAAGACGATTGCGTTTCAGTGGCACATAATAAATCTTAGAAAGTTTTTCAATCGCTTTCATGACTTGCATGGATGCATACCAACTATCCATTAGCACCGTCCGAAACGGGAGTTGTTTTTTGAAGACCGCGTTTTGCAGCATGTCTAATAAATGGTCTATTTTGGTTTTTCCATCATGGTCTTTGTCGTAAATGCGATAATCAATGATCCAATACTCTTGCGTCTTTGGGTTGACATAGAGACACGTTACAATACCGATGCCATCAACGACTTTTTTGTCGCTACCACTCCACTGAGGACGGAGAGCTTCAATCTTTTTCGCATGCGGTTTAGGTAGCACAACATCATCAAAAGCAATGTGCCCTTGATCATCAAACTCAATGTCATCCTGGACAGACTGCCAGAGTTCGCTTGATGGAATGTTCTCATTTCTCAAAAAACGATTGAGTTGATCATGGCTC
The DNA here is from genome assembly GCA_958295945.1 of Candidatus Poribacteria bacterium. Classification (GTDB taxonomy): domain Bacteria; phylum Poribacteria; class WGA-4E; order WGA-4E; family WGA-3G; genus MSPOR6. The sequence continues at coordinate 4,467,394 of OY282386.1, read as the reverse complement.
CATTTCTCAGACTGATCACCAAAGTACGTTTGCGTCCAGTTCGTAAAACTTGATAACAAAAATTGACAATAATCGGAAAATAGGTTTACCTTCTTTTTAGATTGTGTCCATGTAGTCATAATAGAATAGTATACACCATTTTATAAAAATGCGTAAGTCCTGTTAGTGTGTTACATATCATATTTTTGGAGGTATTCAATGAAAATTAGAAGAAAGTTTACTATTATTGCTTTATTGTGTATAAATATTGTTATTATTGGATGTGCAGCGAAACCTTATCCTATTACAAACACGGTTTCACCAACGCAACTAATAACAACTGGTTCATGGGAAATGGTATCAATTGAGGGTATACCTGTCGAGAAATACTTTGTTCCTCTTAAAGCGGATTATGTTGATACAGAAACAGAAATTGCTCAGAATGACTTTATATTCTTTCCAAGTGGTATATGGAACTGGACGCTTGAATTAAAAATTACAGCAAGATTAAAGGATGGAAGTGGGCTTGCTTACTTACCAGAAGTGGCGATGGCCGCACGTGGACACTTCAGACGTGCTGATATGGAGTTGGAACTTGTCTTGGAGACATTAAATGCCCAACTGAAACCACCCGATTTCTGGACATCAGCTGGTATAACAGAAGATGGTTTTGCAGAGGCAGTCACCTCTGGTCGACTTTTCGAAAAAATTGAGAAGTGGAATGTGAATTTGAGTGGAGACACACTTACCCTAACGAGTACTGATGGGAAAACCACACAGGTATTAAGAAGGAAACGGTAGAATTGTCTATTTAGTGCCAATTCAAGGAAAATTACAAGTTTATCATCAGTAAGAGAAAATGCGTAAGCCCTGCATGTCTATTATCAAACTTATGAAGATTAAAAATAAATTAGGTAATCTTGTAGAGACACCTTGATGCATCACAGTTTAGAGGGAATGTGATGCATCATTATTTGGTTTATACCCTCAAATCGAAAATTGACGCTAATCTAAAAGGAGGAACAATGAAAAGAGCAATTGCTTTTTCTACACTATTGCTAATGTTGTCTAGTGCTTTGCTTTATCCAGTTGCGGCACAAGAACAAATAACTGGAGTACAACAACAACAACAACAAATGGCTGGCGGACAGCGAGCAGATGCAGATGCACGTCGTGCTGCAGGCCAAGATGTTTCTACTATCTCTTGGGGAATTGGTGGCTTTTTTTGCGGAGTGTGTGCTGTAGCTTATGTATACATTGACAAACCACAAGTCCCTGTTTCTCAATTAGTTGGAAAATCAGCGGAATATGTAGCATTTTATACAGAAACATACAATCGCGAAGTAAAGAAACAGCGTTTTCAAGCTACCATGATCGGTTGTCTTGCAAGTTCTGTTCTTAATACTTTAACATACTATCTTTTAAGACAATGAGAAAAATAGTTATAAACTAATTAAAAAAGGACACGACATAACTTGTCGTGTCCTTTTTTATTGCAGACAATGAATTTGAGTTATAAAACTATATAAAGAGAACGAACAGTTATTTTGGCATTGTTACGATTGTTAGTGTCTTTAATGCCGATCCGGGTGTGTGCAAAAGCTTAGCAACCTGAGTAGGATCTTGTGTCATTAAGAAATAATACCCATCCACTTCAACAGTTTTGAGCGGTGAAAATCTCTCTTTACTTGCCTGAACAATCAAACTTTCTGTCCCAAATGGTGGTGTACACTCGAATTCGTCAATTTCAACTTGCCTATTAACACTTGCCGATCCAATCACAAAGTTCTCGTAGAGTACAGTATATTTTCCGTTTTCTAATTTATAGAGTAAACGGACAAAAGCGGGTTTGTTTACTTTACAATAGACCGTCATTGTTTCACCTTGTTTGTAGGATGCCATGTCAGCCCCTGGTCTGTAGCAAGATCAACCACTAAACTATTAGTGGTTAAGGCTTCTTGTATTGGTAGTTTATCTTCAAAAACTGCAAGATGCGAACGGGTTTGTTTAAGATTGGCAGGTATGATCTGCATGCCACGCATCTTTCCTTGAGTTGTTGACACATAAGCAGAACCCATTTGATCACCTGTATCTCCCTTGTTCAGAGTCACTCTGAAGTCAATCTGATCATCATCAGTCATCCAAATCTCTCCGTTAATTTTCATCGGTATGCGTTGGAAACCACGTTGATTTAATGGATCGAATTTCCAATCAGGAAGTTCATTCATCAGAGCTTCTGCCAGTTCATAGGATATCGGACTGGGAATAGAATAATTATCTTCAAATGTGAAAAGATCTATCTGAACTTTTCCAGATGGTGGATTGGGACGTTGTATACTTAGTTGATGGGCAATAGCAGCTGCAAGTGTTTTAACAACATTGTCGGATTCATCCTTTATAGGAACATTATTGCGTTCAAGTTTAGCAACTTTTTGGGTTACTTCCCTATATGACATCTGCAACTCTCCACTTGCCCGTGTAATATTTTGTATCAATTCTTCTCTTATAACTGCATGATTTCGATTAGGATCTACCACATGCTGTAGGAGCACAACTTTGTTCAAGGCATCATATATAGGATATGTCATTTGATAGTACTTTACTGCCTGTGATGGGTTTGATACTTCTCTTTCTCGGGCACTATCAATAAGGGGTTTTAACTCTTTTTTCAACTTATCAGTTTCCTCTGATATATACACCTGAAGTTTTTGTTTATTGATTTTAACACTTCCCTGTGTATCTGACTCCAATTGTGTGTCAATGTACTTTAGGAGGTGCAGATTATCTTCAGTTAGTTCTCCGCCATCCCCTCTAATAACTCTTATGGCTGTATCGGTTTGGTTTTTTAAACCCATCAATGCAGGACTATAGTCCTGTCTTGCGCGTTGTAACTCAGGATCAACTTGCATATCATCAGAGTTAAATATAGAGTTGACACCGTTAAAGAGGTTCCTGGCAAGTTCTGTTTTCGCCTCGTTTAATTTAGGGTTTAGATCAAGTCGAGATCCAACATCGACAGAAATATTTTGAAAGTATCGTGATGTTGAAGATGTTTGTGTGAAGACCGGGACAGAAAAAACGGATAATAAGAAAAGGATCAGAATATAAACTGATATTTGACGCATGAGTAAATTGCTCCTTATATTGTATGAAAATCTCAATTCGCAAGTTAAATGAGACTTTGCCATAAATGTATGTGGTGAATAGGGGGACAACCTTTAGGTTGAATCCTCTCTATCAACACATACTTGGTATATGTGTGCCCATGCACACATTGTTTTCTTAGCTAGTAGTTGCCTTCTATATAGATGTTTACGAAATTCAGTCAAATTGATACAGATATTATAAGATTGATACTTGCAGATGTAGATTATTAGATTATTTAAATATATCCTTGTGTTTTTAATCATATTCTTACATAAGAGAAATACCTCACAGTGATTCATTGATATATAAAACTGTGTACTTAGGTAACTACGGTTTCCGTTTCCATAACAAAAATTCACTGCCCAATTCATGGTTGTCACTAAACGTTCCTGCCCGAGGTGTTTGATTGGATTTTGTTGATTTAGAGAACTCACTTGGTAAGAAATAGCCTTGAAGTTCGTTGAAAGTTACAATCGAATCTTTATTTTCATCACCTTCTTTCAAAGCCTTAAGCAATTGTAATGCAAATGGTGAATGTTTCTCACCAGGTTGTTTGTCTAATACTGTCTCGATTGATCCAGATGTTAAGTACTGACGCGTTCTCTTAGTCAACTTATCCTGGATGCCTTTGTCTTTTAAGGGGCGTTGGAAACCTCTCTCACCTACGACTTCGTTACTAAATACCCCACTATAACAGGTATCCATGATTACTAAAATGTTTTGACACTTTATACCATCGATCTTGTAGCGTAATTCAAGATGGCTGATAGATAATTCTATAAGATCATCTTCCTGTTTTTCAAATTTTCGAGCTTCATCTTCAGAATTAGGTTTTGGTATACTTTTTTCTTCTGGTTTTGGTAGGAAGTACCCCATAAATGTTTCATCATTTAATTTCTGTGCATATCCATGTCCTGCCAAAAAGATTATAAGTTGATCATCTTCGTTTGGAAAATCGACCTTTGCCAAGTGCCTAAGAATTTGATTGATTTCAGATTTCGTTGGATTTTGGACAACTTCTCCCTTAGGATATATTTCAAACCCGTATTCAGATTCCAAAATTTCCTTGAGAGCTTCTGCATCATCAATTGGAGCATCAAGTGGATCCCATTCTGCATTATCAATTGAAGCATCAGATGACTTCCTAGGATCGGAATAATCTTCAACCGCAATTAAGAGTGCATAATCTTTACCCTCGCGCTCATGCACACGGTTGATAATTAATTCTCGTTTATGGTCTGCTTGGTTCCCTTCTGGAGGAACTGCATAGAATGTCAACGTATTCTCTCCATAATCAAGGACAACCTGTTGGTTTTGCTCTCTTGTGAGTTGGAATTCATGCTCTTCTGTGCCATATTTGCCATATTCATTTACAATAATTCTGTTATCATTATTGATACTGTATTTTATTGTACCTCCACCTGGACCTTCTGTTTTACCAAAAATATCAATTTGCCCACTAATAGAGGAAGTTGTAACTGCAATCTTTGGAATATCCCCGCTATCAGAAAAATGGACTTCAATCCCAGGAGGTTCTTTTTCTCCATCAGGTTCTGTTTCTCTAATTCCTTTAGAATCACTTTTAGACTCATCAAGCTTAACGTTCTGAATACGAAGGGAAACGATCTTTATTGGTTTCAGTCTATCTGTAGGAAGTGGATCAAATGGCAATGTTTTATTGCTTTGGCGTATGATGGTATACTGTTCAGTTGCAACAGTTTGACCTTCTGATTCCACGTTAATTTTCATTGTGCTTTGATCAGTGGTAAGAGTGATTGTAGCTCTAAACAATTCTCCTCCCTGATGCTCTACAACACACGGGAAATCAAGGTTACGATCAGCATATCGGATCTGAACATTGACATCAATGTTATTTGAAGGAAACACTTTAAATAAGACAAAAATCGGATTGTCTGCTGATTTAATTATATTATCTTCATCTTTGATTGGCGATAAAATCTGAATTTTGTAATCTCCGTTGGTCTGTTTTCTATTCGGTTCTGATTTCACCCCATTGATATCAATCGGTTGTACTATAGGTCTCTGTGATAAACGATTAATCGTCAACTTTTTTTCGCTTTTATTACCGTGATTATCAATTGCAATAATAGTAATTGGATTATTACCAACTTGAAGTGAAACAGGTCTGTTGAATTCAACAATTTTTTCTGTTTCTGTTTCTTTAGATTCATACACGTCTTCGTTATTGACTTTTACAGTATTTATCCCGCTATCATCGGTGGCTTTCCCTTTAACAAGAAAGGTATCCACGCTTGGCTCAACATCTCGTTGTTCACCGACTGCAATTCCTTCAATGGTTATCACAGGTAATTCTGTATCTGGTTTCGGTTTACGGTTGATGGATAATATGATTTCATCATTTCTATTATCATTACTATCTATTGCGACAATAGGTATCTCATTTTTCCCGACTTCAAGATTGACAGAAGTTTCGAATTCACCGTTCTCAGATATCTTCACGTTTTCCCCATTAACAGTGAAACTTCGTATTTCGTTCAAATCAGTGACTCGTCCACTGACAATCGTCCCTGCTGTTTCCGAATCAACTTCATCTTCATATACGACGTTATCAACAATAGGTGCTATTTCATCTTGTTCTCGTCGTTTTTCAATGAGGGGTTTGGGTTTTTCCGCAAAAAATAACTCACTGGGTTCAGGATTAATCTTTATTTCTTTAAGAGACCATTCTGCATGTTTCTCCTGGCAAATAGATATAAGTTTGTTTCCATTCTCAGAAAAGGTGATAGCAACAATATCCTTCTCATGTGCGCGCTCCTTAATTTCCAAAGTCGTTACTTTGAAGTAACGTGTCCGGGGTTCGATTTTTGTATTGTTTGGTATATCCCATAGTAACACCTCGCCAAATGACCCGCCAGATGCGAGATGTATCCCATCTGGAGAAAAGGATATAGCTTTCACTGCTCCAGCATGTCCTTCTAATACTGTGGGTTCTGATTTTTCTGGTATCTTCCATAGATTGATCAATTTATCTTCTGCACCGGTAGCAAGCGTTTGACTGTTTGGAGAAAATGCAATAGTATTCACCGATCCATTATGTCTATTTAATGAAAGTACTTCTCTTGGTTTAGGTACATTCCATAAATTCCATAATATAACACTGCCATCCATCGCTCCCGAAGCAAGATACATCCCATCAGGAGAAAAACTCACGGTGGTAACGTCATTTTTCTGGATGCCAGATAGCAAAAAGAGCAGTTCTCTTGACTCAGTATCCCATACTGCGATGGTACCATCTTCTGTTCCTGAAGCGAGAGTTTGTTCATCTGGTGAGAAAGCAACAGCCGTCACCGGTTTTTCCGGTGGTAATTGCAAGTAATGGTCATTTGTTATCTTCTTCAGTGCCAATACCTCAGAAGCATTACGTAGAATGATTGAACCATCCAAACTCCCTAAAGCAAGTTTCTTATTATTATTGTCACCGGCAGACAGTGCAGTAGCACTAAATGTATGTGTAGTTAACATATCTACTGCTTTACCCTTTGTTCCTAACACAAGAGCGCAATCAGTTTCACTTTCCGCAGTCAATCCGATAAAACCATCATCAGGCAAGATCATACCAGATGTAACATTTAGCCAAGGTGACTGTAAAATAAAAGCTGTTTCTCCTTTAGCCACCTTTACCCTAAGTGTAAAGCAAATCATGAACAATACAATAGTGAATAGCAAAATCCTCCGAAATTTCATCAATTTTCTCCTTTCTGTATATCCCAAATTGTATGGCTCAACATTGTATTTTGAATATATTATAGTAGATTTTAGAATTACTTTGACAGATTTGATATGTAGGAGTGAACTCCGATTCACGATTGTACCTAAGGTCTATCGAGATGCGGTGATCACTCCTACAATTATATCATTATATTTTTTTATTGGCAAGAGAAAATTTTAATCCAGTATAGTTATTTAGTTTTAAGAATATTCCAAAATAGAGATTTATTGAAAGTTTACACCCAAGGCGGTAGGTTCGGAAAGTGCCGAATCAACGGTTTGAATACCTTTTGGCAATCTTTGCCTACCGGCTTCGGCCATTTAGCATTTGTGATAGAAACACAAGAAAATCGGAAAACTATAGTAGAATCCAAAAATATCTGGACACTTCAAGATGGGATCTCACACAACTCCTTTGTACGGGCTGGGTAATCCAGCCCCTACGTTCCCTACCGTGTGCAAATAAGGACAGATTTTGGTATAAGAGTTTCACATATCTCACAGTTCTTCACTTGGCATTGTAATAAACAAGTGGTGATGTGTTTGCACACATCACCACTTGTTTATATTATGTAAGATAGATCAGTCCTAGTGATATAAGTTGAACTTACTCACCACTACGTCCACCGATGGTGTTGATAACGAACCAACCGATTCCAACTGCGACTGTAGAAATAAACACAATTGCTCTCTTAGATGAAGAAAGATTTTCATGAACACCTTCTGCATCATCAATAGCCATTTTAATTTCCTTGAGAGCTTGATGGTTCATCTCAATCTGTTTTAACATTGACTCAATGTTCTGATTAACTGATGTCAATTGTTTTCCGATTGCTTCCACTGCAGTCTTATGTTCAGTAATAGACTTTTCTACCGCATTAATGCGTCGATTAGTCTGTGTAATTTTCTTCAGGATCTCCTCTTGAGCGGCGGCGATTTCTTTTTTCACAACTGAATTCACATTATCTGCAGATTTGTTCACTGCATCTTTGATTAACTTTTCTTGTGACTTCAGTTCTTTTTCAAGTGCTTCCGCTTTTTTGGTTGCTTTCTCAAGATCCTTCTTAAATTCCTCAAGCCGTTTTTGTGAGGCATCTAATTTTTCCTGAAGGGCTTTAGCTTCCGCCTCTAACGCCCGTTGATTAAGTTCAAAATCTTTAGTTTTATCATCTACTTCTTCCTTTATATCATTCATCATAGCTACAGGAATCCGAAGATGTTCACCTGGATAAATTAGGTCAGGATTTGTGAAGTCATTATACTTACTCAACTCACGCCACCGCAATGGATCCTTCAAATGTTCTTGACAGAGATCCCAAAGTGTATCACCTTTTACAATAGTGATCAGTTTGGTATCCTCGCCTCCTTCTTTCGGTGTAATTCGTGCAGTAGCGGATAAGATATACACGCCACTGAGTGCTACACAGAGATAGAGAATCAAGGTTAATTTTAGCGTGGATTTTATCATATTCATAAGTTATCTCCTCTTAGGTGCTAATATGTATAGGAAACAGAAACATAATGTGTGCTTCCATCGCCATTAATTCCACTTGACATACCATCTTGGATAGCATAGTCAACTTGAAGTCCAGCAACATTCACACCGAATCCGCCGTAAAGGTTTTGTACATCTCGTGACGCTCTCATACCAGCGCGTAGTGCGAATTCTGTTGATCTGATATTCATCAACCGATATTCTACACCGCCACGCATGCTAAATGCGCTGTCATCAAGATTGACGAATTCTTGCTCAATATCAGCTGAGAAAGTAACGACATTACCCATATAAAGGTCATAAGCAACGCCAACATTTACCACCATTGGCACAGTTCCTTCACCAACAGAAGCACCGAGATATTTAGCAACTATTCCATAATGGAAAGTAGGAACTTGCATTTCTTCAACATCTATATGTAATGCATGTCCCATCAAACCTATATCAACGCCTCCAAAACCGCTTTGGTTTTCAACTGAGTCTACACCGAAATTGTCCGATAGCATTCTACCAGTTAGACCGACATTGAAATGTCCGAAAGCAATTCCGTAGGAAAGTGAATAAGCATTTGTACTGTAATCGGCTTTTCCACCATATTCCCCTGATGCATCATATAGACTATAATCCGATACACCAAAATTAGTAGCAGCTAGACCGACAGCACCAGCATTACCGAGTGTTTTTGTAATTGCGATAAAATTATGACTTCTATCAAGTGATAGCCTCTGAGTAGAGAAATTGAGGCTAAGATCCGCCGCTGAACCAAGTCCTGCTGGATTCCAGACAGTGGCAGTGGCATCTGCTGCAATTGCTGTGAATGCGCCGCCTAAGCCAATGGAACGCGCGCCTGCCCCCAATCGTAAATGAGGCATAGCGTTTACCTCACCTTCTGCATAACAGAAAGGTGACACAGCAAGGATAAGGAATGAAACGGTAATTATACCGTATAGCAATTTTTGCTTTGTGAACGACATTATATCCTCCTTCGTAGTCTCAACATCGGAATTGGGAACATTCCCAATTCCGATGTTGAGACTATTCTGTTTACTTAGCGCGTTAGCGCGAGCTTAAGAATGGCGTATTCAGGTTCAACACCATCTGTTACCATGATTACACAGAAATAGATTCCGCGAGCTAAGTCTTCACCGTTGCTTGATTTTCCATCCCAACCGATTGAACTGTAGGGATTTGTATCTGAATCAGCAGCAGGTGTATAATAACCAGCTTCCATTATTTCGTTATCCACGAGCACGCGCACGGGTCGTTCTGTTACGTCATATATTGTGATAGTAACATTTGAACGACGTGCAAGTACGAGTGAAATTCGAGTTTTATCCGTGAATGGGTTAGGATAGTTAAATGGTGCTGCCCTCAGAATTGGCACATCGCCATGCTCAACAAAGAAACTAAACTCATAAACAGCAGTGTTCGCTTCACGAGCACCTTCTGCTTCATCAGAGACGTTTCCTTGTATCTGCGCGTTGTCAGACACCTCTATCTTAACCGTATATTGTCCTGGCTCAAGGTCAGCAGGAGGCATATAAATTACCTGTGTTGCTGACTTTTGATCATCTGTGAGGTTAATCAACTGGTCATTGAAGACAAACCTTATGGAATCAACGTTGACACCGGTTTCTGCATCACCATAGGTGACTGAAATAGTCGGTCTCTTCTCTTCATCATGTGCATACATCAAGCGTGCACCGTTCTGTGGTGATGAAGAAGTGATCAATGGTGCAGCAGTATCAAAGTCAATCGTGAAGCCACCTTTTGCTGAAGATGTATTACCATGAGTATCGGTCGCCCGAACTTCAATCACGTAAGTACCTTCATCAAGAGGCATTTCAGGCATGAAGTCTGAACGGGTGATTCCAACAGAACCCTCCTCGTCATCATTCTGAGTCTTACCTTCAACAGCTTCACCACTGCTATCCATGACGGTTATAACAATCTCAGCCACGCCTGATTCATCATGTGCACTTGCCGATATTGTCGGTAGTCCAGCATGTTGTGTACCAGATGGTGTGATTGATGTAATCGTTGGTTTCACGTTGTCTGTAACCACTGTGAATGACCATGTATGTGAAGATGATCCGCCTTCACTGGTTGCAACGACTTTCAGTGTATGTGTTCCATCTGCGAAACTTCCTTGCGTCAGGACATTACCATCAGCAATCTGTTGTGTAGTCGCACTATTTTGAGCACCAGCAATGACAGTTCCTAAAGGAAGGAATCCTTTATGTGTATCAGCTTCATTGCGAATGAAGAAGTCAACACCAGTTATATCAGACTGCTGATCACTAACAACGACAGAGATATTCACCCATGTGTCCTTGAGGGTTCCTGATGGTGCAACTTCAGTAATGACAGGTGGTGTTGCATCCAACTTGACGTTGAATACGACAGTATCCATTGCTGTCTTATTATTTGCTGCATCCGTAACTTCAACGTTCACAACATACTCACCAGTTGTTAATCCTTCTGGGGTATGCATGAACATGTTGTCTTCAGGTTCTACCTCAACCTCTTCACCGTTGATAGTAAATGACGTTACACTTGCATCCATACCAGCGTATTCAACTCTGATAACGGCTGCTTCCCCATTACCATACATTTGACCTGGAGCAGGTGAAAGAATGGCAACAGTTGGAGCTGGTAGATCAACCATGAATTCAGCAGAAGTCATCGCTGATTCTCCGTTAGCATCTTTAATTTCAACTGCTACTGTATGGTTTCCATGACCTAATGCATCAGTGAGTTCACCAGTAAATTGGTTACCTTCAACTGTTACTTTAGTATCTTTACCGTCAACAGTGAGTGTTACCCCAACTTTACCAACACCTGTGAATTCACCGCTAATAACCGGTGAGCCATTGGTATAGGTGTGTCCAGCGGTTGGTGATGTAAGCGTTACGGATGCCATTGGAAATTCTACTGTAAAGACAGCAGTTGCTTGTGCAGTTTTTCCATTTGCATCTGTCACCATTACAACAACAGTATGCTCACCTTCACCTAATCCATCAGCAGGTGTATAACTATTTGCTCCATCTGCTAATTCTACTGCCTCACCATTAATTGTAAGGGTGGTAGAAACAGGTTCTGCTACACCAGATGATTCCCATGTTATTGCTGGTTCGTCATAACTATACATCTGACCTGCAGCCGGTGAATTCAAGGCTACGGATGGTCCGGGTATCAGGACTGAGAAGATAACTGTTGCTTCAGCAGTTTTACCATTGGCATCTGTCGCAGTAGCGTCAACTGTATGTTCGCCATCACCTAATGCAGTTGCTGGTGAATACGTGCCATCGTCATTCATCGTCGCAGCTTCACCATTGACCATCACTGAAACTGTTACAGGTTCAGCAACACCAGAGGATTCTACTGTAATGGACGGCATACCATGATCATACATCTGACCTGCAGCCGGTGAATTGATCGCTATGGATGGTCCAGGTATTTCTACTGAGAAGATAACTGTTGCCTCAGCAGTTTTACCATTCGCATCTGTCGCAGTAGCCATAACTGTATGTTCACCATCACCTAACGCAGTTGCAGGTGAATACGTGCCATCATCATTCATCGTCGCAGCTTCACCATTGACCATCACTGAAACTGTTACAGGTTCAGCAACACCAGAGGATTCAACTGTAATGGACGGCATACCATGATCATACATCTGACCTGCAGCCGGTGAATTGATCGCTATGGATGGTCCAGGTATTTCTACTGAGAAGATAACTGTTGCCTCAGCAGTCTTACCGTTGGCATCTGTCGCAGTAGCCATAACTGTATGTTCACCATCACCCAACGCAGTTGCAGGTGAATACGTGCCATCATCATTCATCGTCGCAGCTTCACCATTAACCATAACCGAAACTGTTACGGGTTGTGCTTCTTCATCAGCTGAAGCTTCAACTCTAATACTTGGCATACCGTGGTCATACATCTGTCCTGTGGCAGGTGAATGGATTGCTACAGAAGGACCGTCTATATTTATTGTGAACTTGGTCGTTGCTTCTGCAGTATTTAGATTGATATCTGTCACGGCGAGGGTAACTGTATGGTCACCATCAGCCAAGTTTTCGGTCGGTTCATAAGTGAAGTCATTCCCACTTACAGCCATCACACCTTCACCATCAATGGAGAGCGTTCCAATTACTGGGTCTGCTCCAGAGAATGTACCTGTGATAATCGGTTTACCGTGGTTATAGACTTGACCAGCAGTTGGTGTGTCTATAGTTGCGGTTGGAACCGGGTATTCAACTGTAAAGGTTAATGATGTTTGTGCGGTTAATCCGCTTCCATCTGTAACTTCAACAGTGACTGCGTGTGGACCTTCACTGAAACCATCAGCTGGCACATAAGTAAAGTTGCTTTCATCTACTTTTACCGCTTCTGAAACATCAACATCGTTTACGGTAAACTTAGAGAGATTTACTTTACCACCACCAGCAAAGAAACCAGTGACACTTGCTGGACTTGCGTCAAATTCCTGTCCAGAAGCAGGTGCTGTAATCATAACAGTTGGATCAATACCTTCAACAGCAAATGCTACTGATGCTTCACCAACGTTACCGAGACTGTCAGAAACCTGTACTGTAAACTTATAGGCACCGCCTGCAAGTTTGTCAATACGAGTGTAGACTACAGAGTTAATATCTTGTTTAACCATGTCTTGAACTACATTAATGGTAATTTCTTCTTGACTTTCACTGTCAGGTCGTATCCGTGCTAAGCCTACCATTGCTGTGTCAACACTTATACCAACACCGAGGTCACCATCATTAAACGTAGCGTGAAGTGTTGGCAAGTCATTGACTGTAGCTCCTTCAGCAGGAGTCACAAAAGTGATAGCAGGTGCGGTATTATCCAAGTTGACCATGGCTAATGGGAAGGTTATAGAACCGTTACGTTTTGTCACCTCACCCCGCACTGTATAATGACCACTTGCGATCTTAGATAGTTCTGATGCCATCAACGAGAATGCGTTTTCAGCATCACTATCAGCAGCAAATGTAGCCTGTTCGCCATTGACATGAACAGCAGTAAGATCATCACGCATCAATGTGCCTTTAGGATCATTGAAGAACGTACCTTCTTTAGGAACATTTCTGAAACTAACGCCGATTGATTCACGGAGAGGAATCCTTTCAGGAAGTTCTCCATCAACCATTACACCATCAACTGAAGTTACAGTAATATCTCTAATATCCTCTACACGGAAGTTGTTGACATGAACAGTTACAATTGGTGATGGCATATCTGCTTCACCTTGTACTTGAACATTACCGAATTCATCAGCAACGAGGGCATAATACATGTAAGTTCCATTTTTAAGTCCACCTACATCTATTTCAACATACCCATCATCGAGGCTTCCGGCAGCTTCCGTTACTGTTCCGTCGGGAGCAGTTTGAACAAGCTTAAGGCTACCACCAGCATAAGTAACTGGTTTAGCAGTGGGTGCTATATGGAATATACCTGCGGGTGAGTTCACACCTGGATCAACAATCCCCCCAACCGTGTAACTGTCATCTTCATTGGCTTCAATCGGTTGCATTTTACCGTAGGCATCTCTATCAGAAACACTTGCGATATCTGTGGGACCGAGTGGTGGCACATCATCAACATTATCCAATGAGAAGGATGCTTCAACACCATCCCGTTGTGGGTATTCAGGATGATCTATATTCTTCGGTGTAAGCGACATCGCCCGAACTTCATATCGGTTTTCGTCCACAGATACATCACGTTCAGAATCATCACCGCGTGCGATAGTATCATCTAATTTGATGGTATCTTCTGCTGTGACGGTATCTTCCAATGCTAACTCGCGAGTATCCACGATAAACTGCCATTTCATGAAACGTCCGGGAATTGCAACTACAGATTCACCACCAGATTCAGTTCCTGCTTGTGTAATTCCGACAAGACCGCCAGTAATATCATCTAAATCGGCGATACCTGGGACATCGGATACATCCACTTCAACAGGATCTACAGCAGTACCTGTAATACGTTCCCACGTATCATCAATGGGTCGTTTCACTTCAACACGAATACCTTCTGTTGGCGGTGAAGTCAGATAATAGGTATATACATTGAAAGTCAGTTCACCTTGCGGGGCACCACTATCAGGATTTACCATACCATCTGAATTTTCAACGGTAATTGCTATGACACCTGGGTCATCTCTGTATGTGTTTTGCACATTAACCGTGATTTCGTGAGCAGTGGTTGTACTCAGATCAGCGTTGAGAATATCATCCTTATCCTGTTCGTTTCCGGCAGCGTCTTCAGTCAATGCGTAAGCAGTAAATGAAAAGGCTTTTCCCTTCGGATTATAGATAAATTCAACTGGGTTTTCGTGATAAACATCTTCCAGATATCTGTCATTGTGGACATCTTCGTCATCATCCATCAAAGTACCGACATCAATCATTACTGCAAATTCACCACTACCAGCTGCTGTTTCTGCAACATCACCGATAATTGCACCTTCAGGAAGTGAAGTGTACAAATTGGCAATTTCGTAGGTGTCTCGTTTGGCTCCTGGTGTAATCATGAGGGTAATTACTGGAGAATCGACCTCAGGATCATATTTATCAACCAGTCCGCCAACTGTAAAACTACCGTCTTCATTAGGTGTAACATCTACACCGTCTTGTGAGACGGTAATCTTGTTCTGACCGAGTGGTGCGACATCATCATCGTTGTCAACAGAGAACGTATCCGTATAGTCCTCACCTTCAGCCGTTGGGTTCTCATTTGGATTATCACGTGGATCACCATCAAAAACGGGTGTGGCACGCACCATAAATCGGTTGTTATCTAAATCCCGATATGATGTGCCATCAGGATTAGAGGCGGCATGTGCAGCTCCCAAATTACCCATATCAATGGTATCGTCCAACATCGTGGTATCAACCGTAATAGTCCATTTAAGGTAACTGCTGGTTTCATCAATGTGAATCATTGGGGCATCTGAAGGATAGATTTTGCCTAATGTTGTATCATTAAACATGATTTCGGCAGCATCTTCACCATCAATACCTTTCGGATCACCCATTTCAACAGTACCGATTGATGCCCACTTATCCTCACCATCTTGCATCCGTTTGGCTTCAACAAGAATTGATGTTGTTTCGGGAACAGTTCTGCGTGGCGTATATCCAATCAGTTGGATTGTACCTTGTGGGGCACCACTATCATGATTTGTCATCGTGATAGATGAGTCATCAAAATCAACTGCCAAGACCTTCGGATCCACTGGATGCACATCAGCATCAAGATTGATTGGGAATGGATCTGATATTCTTAACGTCTCATCCTCTGTTAAGTTATCAAAATCTACATCATTTATGTCAATCGGATGTTGAAGGTCGTTAGATGTAACAGTACGCAAAACTACAGTATCGCCTGCCATAACTAACTCATCAAAATCAATGACACTCCATTTAAGAAATGTATGCTCAGGATCGCTTTCACCTTCGGGTAATTTAATTACACCGTTAGGAAGGGCTGTCCAAACACCTTCTGCATTCTGATAATAAACAACGATAGTTCCTGGATGTGGTGTGTTATGATTCCCTGCACCTGAACGTGCAACAACCTCAAAGGTAAGCGTCACATCTGTAGCATTACTATAGATAGTTCTACTTTCATAAGGTTCATCTGCGTCACCATCACCATTAAGATCGCCCAAACTTGCCATAGTGATTCTTGATCTATCATATTCAGGTACAACCACTCTCAAACGTCTTCCTTTATCATAAGAACCAACATTAAAGAGTGTATCAATACCCATCGCACGAATGCGATAATCACTAACTTCACCTTTAGGCATTGGCGGAATATGCATTGTCATTTTGAGTTCTTCGTTAGATGTGAGTGGAAACAAGTTCAAGTCCTCAACAGCTGCACCTAACAGATTAGCATACAACGCGTATTGTTCGGGTGTTATCTCTTCTCCAAATGCTTTATTTATAGCATTTATCGCTATAGATTCAATAGTGTCATCTGCACCAAATTTTACTCCAAATGGAGTTAACAAAGCTTGCACAGTCTCAAAAGGTATAACACCCTTTAACACATCAATTACACCAACTAAACCGAATTCTTTTAGCAACGCTCTTACCGTTTCTATATTAATTTCTTCTGGTAACTGTTGACCAGGTGGTAAGAAACTTTGCAGTAATTGCCTAATTTGCTCATCAGAACCGGTTTCAAGTGCAAGATTCCAAAGATCCGAGCCTAACATAGAATTCTCAACCGTCAATGGCTCCCAAGTGCTCAAAGGATTATCATCCCTATCTATTTTGAGAATCTGGTACATAAGATAACCGTCAAGGTGTCCTACATCCCCATCTGTAACAGTGCTTGAAATCTTGATCTTACCAAGTGTATCTACAGGATTTGCAGTAGCAACAAAAACACCGTCTCGGTTCGGGTAACCTATTGCATGTTCTGCAGTCTCAAAATTAACGGTTGCTTCAGGTGCAGAATCATCGGCAGTCAGAACTTCAACAATTTGATCTACAACTTCGCCATTAGCATTAATAACACGTGCCTCAAAGTTCACAGCACCATCATCAATTGAGTCTATATTCGCATACCAGAGAGACTCTGTCGCTATGTCAACATACGGCAAACTGAATACAGAAACCAGCATCGGATCATATGTTGTCTCAAAACGTGTGAACAAGTCATTTGCACTATTTAACAATATATTTCGTAATTGACCTACTTGTTTCCCATCAAGTTTTTCACCATTAGCAACACTGAGTGCAATTGGAGCGAGTTTAGCTCTGATATCAGCTGTAAATAAATCTTCAAATATCCCACGATCCTGTAACTGAAGATTCCGAGGGTCAGGCATTGTCCAACTGTTGATCGTATAAATTTTCCCTGCCTCTCCAACTTTTGCGGGATCATAGGTCCCATCAGGTGATTGGACCGCTGCACCGAGTGCCTGTAGATTGGTAATGTCAAGAGTCACAGGCTCAGATAATGTAACTTCAAAGGAGTAGTAGATATTCGCTGCCGGGTCCTTATCTGCTTTCGGCGGTGGAACACCTATTTCCTTTTCCCATACCACACCTTTCTCACCTTGCACGGGATCCATATCAACCGCGATATATTTACCATCTATTCCAGTTTGTGAATATCGTAAGACGACACCCGAAAAAATTCTGTCGCCATCTGGATCTGTATGTGGTAATGCCGGGAGATTAGTCGCAGCAAGCGTCTCTTCCAAACGGAATGTATATGGAATCGTATCCTGTTGGAATAATAACGGGGTGATGCGTGTTGCATCTGCTGCTTTAGAACCATTATATCCAACTTCAACGTTACCACCTAAAAGTGTATTTGGAACGCGTACGTACACATTCAGGTTATCGCTTGCCAAATATTTCTTGACTTTGTTTTTAGGATCAAAAAGATTAATTTCAGAAAGCTTTGAGATTACAAGACTGGGTGTAATAGCATTCCCAAAGTTCTCAGGATCCAACGGCGAATCCTCTCCCTCATTAAATATAGAGAAAGAGTTATCAGCAGTTAAAATCTGCTTAATCTGTTTCTTCGGGAGAAACCCTTTCGGGACCAGTGCTAAGATTTCATCAACCACAGGCTCAACAAGTTCGTCAGGATTCTGACCTAAAGCCTCAAGAACCCCTTCGCCAGCAGCCGTTTCAATAAGACTACGGATAAACGCCCTACCATGCACTCTGTTAAGAGAGAGACCACCAAGACGGGATTTCTTGTATAGGTTTGAAGTGATATCTCCATCTCCAATCGGTGACCATTCGCCTGGTGTTGGTGGTTTCGGGTCCACTGGTGGTTTTGGAGGCACTGTTGGCATCTCCGCTGCTCCAAATGTAACTTTAATGGTTGCGGTTGAATCTGCCGTGCCTGTCCCATCAGTGGCTACCAAAGTCAACGTGACAGTCGCACCAGGAATGGCAGGCATTGCCGTGGTGGGAGCAGTCTGCGTAATCGTCACCCTGCCACCGGTGGGCGTTGCACTTGAAAGCTTGTAATATGTCATTGCGTCAGCTGGATCTACCAAGTGGGATGCTGTCACGGTAACCGTGTCTTTGTTAACGTCTGCAGTCCTATAAGCGACATTAAACGAACCACTTTGAGCAGCTGTCGGGCTTGGGGTTGTAATAGATATCGTCGGCGATGCTGGATCAGGCGGATCTACTGGTGGTTTTGGATCTACCGGCTGTGCGGCAAGCAGTCCCTGGAGTTCCTTAACTGCTTCTGGGTCTTGCAGCAAAGTCCGAACTTCCTCATCCTCTAAAATTGTTCGGATATCTTTGTCACTTCTGAGTAACTCTATTTGTTCGTCAGTCACATCCGGCGCAACCTCTCTTATAAGAGTAGGAGATGCTAGAACCGCATTCAACGCAGGACCAAGTCCACCGATACCAACAATGATAGGATTCTTCAAAGTTGCAGGATCGCTCAGTGCTGTGAGGACTTGATCTACCAAACCCTTAAGATCCTCACGCAAAAGCGTCTTACTGTACTCGTCATACACTTGTTGGGCTAAAGACGAGTCATCTTGCCCAAATACAGTACCTGGTATTGAACTGTAAAAAACACACAATAAAAAAATCAAAAAACAAACAAGTGTTCGTTTTTTCATTAACTCTTCCTCCTCGTTAAGTCTACGCGTATACGAGACTAAATACTGAAGTTTTTAGATGGGCAAGCGGGAAACACGATAAAACGACCGGAGGTAGGTGTCTGCCCATCCAAAATAAACATCCTACTACCAAGCATTTAATTTTTTTCCTTTAGTACGCAAATCAACCTGCGGATAGCGTCAGTGTATCCGTTTTGTCCGGTCAAAAGCGAGCAAAATTGGGCACCGAAGTTTTGTCCTTGACCAGCGGGAATCTTTATGGAAGGTTCACATAACAGATTCAAATGATTACGTAACATAATGTATTTAACTTAAAAAATTGTGATCATAATATAAGAACGTCTGTTATTTTAACAAAAGTAACAAAATAAAGCAAGCATTTTAATCGGGGTGTGGCGTTTTATGTTAGAAATTCGGTAAATTTCCCCGCCTATTTGTCCTTTACGATTAAATTGCAATCAGTGTTTAATATAATACTATAATTAATAAATTATGTCAAATGAAAATTCTGAATTTTTATCAAAATATCTTTCAAACATAGACAATTAAAAATTGTTGTATTTGACATAGTACTAAAAAACGTTTAATTTGTCAACAAAGATTCTCTTGGAATGTATAGAGTTTATGTTTCATAGTCCAGTTTAGAATTACTATAGTTTGGACAATTTTTGTTCAGTGGAAGTTGAGTCTTCAACGGAGAAACTATTTTCAGCGAGTTTCCCATATCGGGGGAACCCCACGAAAAATGCTGCACTCCAGCGGAGTGCTATGTTTATAGAAACGTTATGGCATATTCTCGCACTCCAGCGGAGTGCTATGTGTTAATTCATACATACCGCTCCGCTGGAGCGGGAGGTTGTTCCATACTGTGGCTATAAACATATTGCTCCGCTGGAGCAAAGAGCGTTTGTGTCCTGTGTCAGAATTGGGTAACAGATGTCGTCCAACAAATTTCTTGTCCTACACTCACGTATGAAAATTGTCCAAAGTATAGTAGAATTAAGAAGACATTCAATGCACTTGCAAGTACCACAAGTCCCGTAGGGGCGAGGTTTCCTCGCCCTCTGAGACGTGTCCTATTAATTGTCCATTCCACTACATTAACCGGACCAACATAAATTATGGCACAACTTTATCCACTTCCGCCATAAGCACCCATTTATCTTCAGGTGTTTCTGGCGTGAGTTGATACCTTAATCGTGCTGTAAGATTGTCACCCACGTTCACATCAAAAACAAAAGTGCGTTTCTCATCAGGTTTTAGACGGTTTGCCGTCTTTTCTGAAATCAAAACCTGTTTGTTCTGTTGCTGAGTGCCATCAGGTGAAAGGTGCGTCACATCAAGAATGATAGTCCGTAACGTTCCACCCGGCATAAGATGTCCGGCTTTGTTCTGAAGTATCACTGTTGCCTTCTTACCTTCAAACGCAATCTTGACCGTCGCAGCACTCTTAAGTTGAGCAACACTGCGACTACCACGCCAAGTATGTTTCCTCCCCTTGATACTTTCATGACTTGCTGTGCTCTGTATCCGATGGACAATAGGCATGTGGCATGTAGCACAACTCTTCTTTTCTTCCGCATACCTACTGTCAAGAAAACTTGATACCTGATCGTGTTCGGGAACACTTTTCTGACCATGACACGTAGCACAAAGTTTTGTTGGTGACGTATAGAGAGGATCGGTTACATTTGCATGGAAATTTGTTTCAGCACTTGCAGGCGGTCCATGCATTGCACCTTCCTTATCAAGATGACACACAAGACATGAAACGCCAGAGTCACGTTGGACGTTACGCAATTGTGGCATTTTCCCGATACCCGTCACAAGTATCGGTTCTGGTGCATGACACGGGTCACAACTATTTTCTCTATCCTTTATCTCTACCGCAGCTGCTTGATAGATCTCATCTGTCCATGCTTGTGCATGCATAGATCTTTCCCACTCTCGCCAAATTGATGGATGACAACTCTTACACTTACCCTCTTCAAATCCGCGAAACATGTCATGATACTTATCATCATTGCTACGCACATCAGAAACAAAGGACAAAAAGAGTGAGAAAATACACAGCCCCGAAAAACACAAAAATATGCCAACAATACCTATGCGTGAAATAACTGTAAAACGCATCATCGCTCTTCTATAATGTTTTGAGTAACTTCAATGCTGCTTGTTGTCCACTATTGATACAATCAGGAATTCCGATTCCGTGATAAGCATTTCCTGCTAAAGCGAGGCCAGAAAAGTTCTCAACTAAGTGCTCTATATCACTTATCACTTTCTTGTGTCCGACGAGATATTGTGCCATAGCTTCTGAATGTTTGCTTACGACTGAAAAAATAGGGTCATTTCTAATTCCAAGTAATTCCGTTACCTCTTTAAGTACAGCAGCAACCAATTTATCGGTGTCCGTTCCTTCGTCAATTATATATGCGTTTTCACCAACAAATGCACGCAATAACACATGGTCTGTTGGAGCACGATTTTCAAATTTTACACTACTAAACGAACAACCGACTATATTCAATCCTTCTGTTATTGGAACAACAAATCCCATTCCATTAAGTGGATGCAACACATCTTCACGACGAAAAGCAAGATTCACTGTGATAGACGATTTATACGGAACTGCAGATAGTTTTTCAGCAAGAGTAGGTGAAACTGTAGATAATAACTTTGCAGTGTGGTGGGCAGGCAGGGCTATACAAACCAACTCTGCTTCCAACTCCTCACCGTCATCAAGACACACAATCCAACCTACGTCACTCTCGCCTTGCTGAATTGTGTTCACTCTCTTCTGCAAACGAATACAATCGGATAGTCTGTCAGCAAGTGTGTCAGTTAATGTCTGCATACCTGCTGTAAATGACTGAAACAGACTATAACGCGCCCCACTTGTGTGACGACTTGTGTCACGACTTGTTTGGGCTGCCTTTCGTTTTTGTGCCAAAAGTGCTTTGATGATGCTGCCGTGTTCCTGCTCCATATCCAGAAACCTTGGAAATGTAGCATTTAGACTTAAGTTTTCTGCATCTGAGGTGTAGATACCTCCTATCATCGGCTGTGCCATCCGTTCAAACGCCTGCTTCCCAAGCCTACGTCTAACGAAATTAGCAACTGATTCATCACCTGTATCACTACGACGTGGAATAAAGAGATCAAGGGCAATACGAAATTTACCCCATAGACTAAAGATAGGACTCCTTATAAAAGGACCAAACGATCCTGGTGCCATCATATAAAAACCTTCTGGCACTGGTAGCATCTTCCCTTTTCTCACTACGAAACTTCGTCTGACTCTTGGGTTTGTGCCAATCAATTTGTCAGAGATACAAAGTTCTTCACACAATGCTTTTCCCCACGGCTTTGTCGTAATGAAGGCATCCGGACCGTGTTCTAAGATAAACCCATCACGGTGTTCAGTTTGAAGGACACCACCAACGTTATTGGATGCTTCAAGCAAAGTGATTTTAAGAGGAATATCTCTTTCTTCTGCTTCCTGTCTTAAGCGATAGGCTGTACTCAGACCAGTGATGCCACCACCGATAACAATTGCACTTATCTGTTCTTGTGCCATCAAAGTCCTCCTTGAAAACATTAAACATAGCAAAATCTATAGTCCAGTTTAGAATTAAGAAGACATTTCAATGCACTTGCAAGTACCACAAGTCCCGTAGGGGCGAGGTTTCCTCGCCCTCTGAGACGTGTCCTATTAATTGTCCATTCCACTATAATTATTGTAAGGTTTACTATAATTCCAGTATTCAGAAACCACCCCAAACCTATTGTGAATCCATTGTTCAAAATCTCCAAAATCCTACATCACTACCATCTCATCAGATATAATACCATTTCTAATAGAAAACGCCGCATTTTTGTACCACAAACTGCCAGTTTGTGCATTCTGTAGCAAACCGACAACTGAAAACTGAAAACAAAAAAAAACGACTTTGGTTGTTTTTTTCAAAAAACTCAAAAACAGACAAAACCCAAACAAACCCATACCACTACAACCAGGAGAGCAACACACAAAAAACTCAAAAAAACAACTAAAAAAACAACCAACTCAATTTAAGAAGTACTGCGTTCAATGTGAATTCCTTATGCAGATTCACCAAAGGCAATGCATTAATTTTATTACATCTCAACTTTTTCACAAACGAAATCTGCTAACATGTTAATGAATTTTGGATGGTCACCTACTGTTCCAGCACGAATAAATTCTATACCGCATGCCTCTGCTATCTCTTTTGCTTCTATATCAAGGTCATATAACACTTCAACGTGTTCACACAGGAACCCTATCGGTGATGCAACGACTGTTGTCTCAACACCTTCTTTCTTTTTCGCTCTGAGCCAATCATTGATATCAGGTTGCGTCCAGGGAACGGCACTTGTTTCCACTTCACTTTGATAGGCAAAATCGAACCGTGTTCTTCCAAGTTTATGCGCGACTGCTTCACCTGTTTTTTCAAATTGTTGGGAATAAGGTGAAATATCCGCTGCAGCTTGTGGAATGGCGTGTGCTGTGAAAACAAGTTCAGCACGATCCAATTTGTCACCACTTGCAGATTTGATAATCTCAGCGATCGCACCAACATAACCTTTATGAGTATACCAAGGTTCAAGATAATCTATAGTTGGTTTGTCACCTTCAACAGCGTCAATCCCCTTCTGAGCTGCCAGTTGATACCATTCCCAACTCACTTTGGATTGATGTGGTGCCATAATAATACCAAGAATTTTACGATGTCCGTTATTTGCCATTTCAGCAATGACTTCCTTTAAATAGGGTGTCCAATGCCTAAATCCAGCAAAAACTGGTAACGATAAGTTCCGTTCTCTTAATGCGTTTTCTAATGCTTCAGCTTGTTTGTCTGTCAATTCATTGAAAGGAGAGAAACCACCTAATTTAACGTAATGGGATGAGATGTCTTTCACACGGTCCTTTTGAGATTCGTCATCACCGGTAATACCTTCAACAAAACAGTATGCTTCACCAGGACATTTGTCTGGCTCATATTTATTACAGCATCCAGGGGTCGGTCCACCAAATGCAACGAGTAAAACGCTATCGTATTTCATACTTTCTCCTATGCCATATTTGCCAATTGTGCTGGCATAAAACTTGGGTCAACTGCAATCGCTTGCGCGAATGCTTCACGTGCAAGCTTCTCATCACCATTAGTCCGATGTGCAAGTCCTATGGAAAAGTACGCTTGTGCAAGTTCTGTCCCTTCAATGCCACCCACTAAGGCTTTATATATGGACTCCATACCGGATGTGGGATCATCACCATTTCTAAATGCAGAAAAAATGTAGTTCGAACCGAGTAATAGGTGTGCTGGAGCAAAATCTGCATCAATTTCAAGTGCGGTGTTAAGAGCGTTCTTCGCCTCAAAGAAGTAATCGCCCTTCTCAAGAACACTTGACACCGTGCGAGATGCCTGTGTCAACAGATTAGCATATTCAGTCCATGCCTCCGGAAGATTCGAAAATTTATCTGTTGCGGCTTTCAAAATAGTGATTGCTAAACCCAAATCGTCTCCTTCTGCTACCTCATCTGCAGTCTCTTTATACGACACAAATTCTGTCAGTTCTTGTGTTCGTTGACATAAAACATTGGCATCTGCTGATGGAATAGCGGACGGTTTGAAGTGCTGCCATCCCGGTTCAGGGTCATCAATCAATCCGCGATACACACGAAGAATAGCATAACGAGGTGTTCCCCATACTTCCGAGATGTCACGAATCCATTTCGGCATGTTAGCCTCCATATCCGACAGCAATTCTGCTAAAGACATACCTTGTTCAACTCGTTTACGAACTTCAGTTAAAAAATAAGACTCTATTTTGATCAACAAGTCTATTTCGGCATCGTGTGCTAAAGGACCGTGTCCTGGTAGCACATGCTCAGGGTTGTATGTTCGCAATTCCTGAATAGTGTTAATCCAATCATGGTTCGCCATGAGTCCTTCATTCATAACGGGTTGTCCAAAAATAGGAAAACTACCGGTCATGACTGTATCACCAGACACAATACATCCCTCTGCTGGAATCCTGATAGCAGTTGCGTCATCTGTTTCTGCTTTTCCCAAATGAACGAGATGCAAGGGTTGATTACCTAAATCAAGTTCAGTTTCGTGAGCAAATGTCTGCTGCGGCAGAAACGGTGGATCCCCAAGTGTGAATCCGCGTGAACGTAAAAAGTCCTCTTGCCTGGGTGCTCTATTCACCATAAAATCTTTGGTCATTTCGCGTGCAACAACAGTCGCACCTTCTTCCCGAAAAATTATGTTCCCATTGGTATGATCCCAATGATAGTGTGTATTAATGGCATATAAAATCGGTTTACCAGTGATTGACCGAACAGCCTTTAGCAGCCTTTTCCCCATCATCTGATTTACTTGAGTATCTATAACTGCAACACCATTATCACCCAAAATTATTGATGAGTTGACGATATTACGAAATAGATAAACACGATCTGTTACCTTAATTAGTTCTCCGTATTGCCGTGGAGCAAATGGGTTTTCTTGCATGGTTATCATCAATAATCCTAAAATGTCTTTGCTATCTTTACGAAATGTTGGACATTCTCAAAAGGTGTATCTCTGTGAAGTCCGTGGCTAAGGTTTAGAATATGTCCTGTCTTTTTTCCTTTTTCAATACATTTTTTGACAGCATCCGTGATTTGAGAAGTAGTGCCGTCTCGGAGTAAATCATTATCAACGTTTCCTTGAAAGGCAACTGAACCATCTGTCTCGGATTTTGCTTTTTCAAGGTCAACACATTTCCCAACACTTAGGACATCCGCACCACTCTGGTGCATTAAATTAATGTATGGACACTCTTTTGCAAACAGTATCCCCGGAACATCTGAATTAATTCCATCAAAAATTCGTTGATGGTACGGAAATGCAAAACGCTCATATAAATCATGTGATAATACATCAGCGATGGATTCAAAAAGCTGCACAATTTGAACACCTTGACTGATTTGATAATTCAGATAGTTAATAGTCATTGCAGTGAGTTTATCCAATAGTCTGTGCATAATCTCTGGTGTCCCTTCCATCATCTCAAATACTAAGGTAGCCGCTTCTGATATACCTTCACCTTTTTTCATTGGACTTTGACCGGCAATGAGGAAAAAGGCAAGTGTCAACGGTGCTCCTGCAAAACCGATGAGTGGCAATTCACCATGCAATGTTCCTCGAAGTGTGCGTATCACCTGTCCAGTAAACGCTAATTGCACGTATGGATCGTCCAATGGATTGAGCGCATCTACTTGGGATCGTGTGCGAATTGGTCGGTCTAAAACAGGTCCTGGTGAGAATCTGAATTGTGCTCCCATCGGAGCAAGCGGTGTTAGTATGTCCTTATAAACAATAATTGCGTCAACACCAATCCGTTTGGGAAGTAATGATATTTTTACTGCAGATTCAACATCGGTGTCTGACATTGGGAAGGGGCAAGTTCGGAACAGACGTTCCAATGGAAGATTAAGTTTTTCTCGGATTTCACGATAGAGAGGGTCTGATCTCCCCGCCTGCCGCATCATCCAAACAGGCACGCGTTCCACCGGCAAACATCTCGCAGCGCGAAGAATTAAATCGTTTTTCAATTGTTGTGTCACTTTCGTTAACGTGTTTTCAAACGTGCAATTTCCTCTTGGAGTCGCAAGACTTCCGCTTCGGCTTTTTCTCTTGCTTCAGATTCTTCTTGCACACGGACTTCAGCTTGTTCTGCGCGGTCTTCAGCTTGTTCTGCACGGTCTGTCGCTGCCTCAGCAGATGTTTGCAACCATTCCTTCGTCCCTGGATCATAAAGACCCAATCCATCATCAAGTAGATGAAAATTCAGGTTTAATACTTCTGAATACAGGACATCATCACCCACTGTGGCAACTTCATTGTAAGTATCCTCATCAAGTCGATAACCCATCAGCGGTGTTGGTAAATAACGCCTATCAACATCATATAGGAAATACTCAGGGATACCCATAGAAGCATAGTGTTCAACTTTCCACTCCAAGTCATTTTTATATGTGCGTTTGCTTGAAAACTCCATGACGAAATCGGGTGGTTTACCTACTTCCCATACCTTATAGGTCCTAAGATCCTTCCTCCCGATACCAAAAGAGACGAGAATATCAGGAGACACTGCAGTTCGGAGGGGTCCCTCAATGTCGTACATCATGATATTACCAGAGATATAGACATCGGATCTTTGTGCAAAACGCCACTCAAGTACTTGACGCGTCCAAAGTATCCACTTTATGTGGAGATCCGTATCTGCCATAGGCTTACCATCCGATTCAGGATAGAGGTCTGCAGTTTCTGTCGGTGCGTAAGGTGTCTTGTGCACGTTTGGATAGGTTTCCATCGGTGTCTCTCCTTTCCGCAAAGTTAGGATTAACGTGAAATCATCATGAATTTTGAACTTAAGTATAGATCAATTTGGTCCCGTTTTTTACGATACATTTCATTGTGAGATATCTCTTCTTTTCTTACGACGTTCCAAAAATTGTCTTAACTTGACAAAACTCTTGACATTTTTCATTATTCTACCACTTTCACGTTCTTCAAGATATAACAAGAATCCCATAACATAGAGACTTAACAAAAATAGTAAAAATCCAGATATGCATTGGACAATTGCACGGTAATTACCTTTAATATTTAGGTAGGGGGTGACTTCCACATCTTCAACTGCTACATCTGGAGAACTCTGTTCAGGCCACTCTATTGATACAAAGTCACCCCATCCTGTTATGCCAAGTGACAAGAATACTATGGATAATGCAAAAACAATGAAAAATGGTATACCCATGTTCTACACAGACTTAAGAAGAAACTTTTATCAACCCTTTTGTGCATTTATCTTCGCGATTTCGGACTTTCGTAATCCCTTCAACAAGAGTATCAAGCGAAAATTCATGGCTGATAATTTTGTCCATATTAACATCACCACTGGATATGAGTTGAACGGCTTCTTCCCATGTATCAGGTGCTAACCATGAGAACCTGATGGTTTTATCCATAAGAATGGTATCAAGTATGGGAACCTGCATTACATCTTTGTCACCGGGAAGTCCAAAGATAACAACGGTCGCATGTCTACCTGTAACTTCAAGGGCAGAATGAATAGCATCCAACGAACTCGTTGCTGTAATAGCTCGGTCAGCCAATTCCCCATTATTGAGATCCTGAATTGTTGCACCAAGGTCTTCAACGTAGTGCGGGGAATCTTTATCGCTAACGTTTACAACAACATCCGCACCGAGTTCCTTACCACAATCCAAACGATAATCCCGTGTACCAACAAGCAGCACGTTCTTCAAACCGCGACTTTTCAGCACTTGCACCATCATCAAACCGATAGGTCCAGGACCGAATACAACTGCAGTTTGTCCTTCTTCAGCGTTGAGATTATTGATAGCATACAATCCACATGCAAGCGGTTCTGTCAGTGCACCTTGATCATAAGTAACATTCTCAGGTAGTTTCACAGTCCAACGATAATCAGAAACAGCGTATTCAGCGAATCCTCCATCAACTCCTACACCCAAAATACGTTTTTCTGGACATAGGTTTGACAATCCTTTTTTGCTCCAAAAAGAATTTGGATTGGATTGAACAGGATTAACTACAACTCGATCCCCAACTTTAAATCCACTAGTTTTACCTGCCTCATTCCCAACTTCAACGACTTCGCCAGTAAATTCATGTCCAAGGATGAGCGGTCCTTTTCCATCATCTGTTTCAAGTGAACTATAGCCGAAATAATATGCTACATCCGATCCACAGATTCCGACTGACCGCACTTGAACTAATAGATCATTATCTCCAGCTTCAGGCACTGGACGATCTTCAAGTTCCATTGATTCTGGTTCATAGAAAATTTGCGATTGCATTATGTTCCTCCTAAACATTAAATGTATGTTGTTAGTTTAGCGTACGAATGTTAAATTTACAATTAATTATGTTCTCGTTTGAGTTCCAAACATTTAGTAATCGGTACGAAAACCAACATAGAATTGATCACTTATAGTTTGTATCAACATTTTCCGCGTGGCAGAAAAATCTTCGGCAGTAAGTGTATAGAAGGACACACCTACCGTAACTTTCCCACTGAAATGACTACGTCCTCCCAATGCACTGTTATGGCTTTCGTGTTATTAGGGTGTTTGTAAGCGTTCTAGTTGTTTGCGGAGTTGTGCGGCTTCCGCTTCTGCTGCCTCAGCGCGTGCCGTTTCCTGTAGACGTGCGGCAGCTTCCTGTTCTGCGTGTGCTTCTGCTGCCTCAGCGCGTGCCGTTTCCTGTAGACGTGCGGCGGCTTCCTGTTGACGTGCGGCGGTTTCCTGTTCTGCGCGTGCTTCTGCGACATCAGCGCGTTCGGCTTCTTGTTGACGTGCGGCAGCTTCCTGTTCTGCGTGTGCTTCTGCGGTATCAGCGCGTGCCGTTTCCTGTAGACGTGCGGCGGCTTCCTGTTCCGCACGTGCTAACGCTGATTCTGCGGGGGTCTGCAGCCACGCACCCACAACAGGATCATAAAGACCTAAACCTACATCCTCAACATGAAAATCTAAACCCAATACAGCAGAATGTAAACCCCCATTCCTATCACCCGAAAGCGGAACATACACACTATCAACTAATGAAAAACCCATCAGTGCCGATGGCAGATATAAACCTTCCGCATCATATAAGAAATAGTCTTGTATTCCAAGCGAAGCATAGAGCTCCATTTTATCCGTTAAATCTTTATTATAAGTGGTTTTGCTACTGAACTCCATCGCAAAATCAGGCGATTTGCCTTCCACCCAGACAAGATACGTCTGACGCTCTTTTTTGCCCAACCCGAAAGCAACTAACACATCCGGTGAAACCGATTTACGCGGGTCGCCCTCCACGTAATACATCAGTATATCGCCAGAGACGTAAACTTCCGGGTGTTCCTCAAAATGTGCGTCAAGTGTTTGTAATGTCCGTGTAAGGATACGTCTATGAAGATCGCTAACTGCCATAGGTTTACCATCCGCATCAGGATAAAATATCGCTCTGTCTGTAGGCACAGACGCGATTTGTTCTGCTTTTTTTGTATAGGTTGCCATCGGTGTTTCTCCTTTTTGTCTGGGACATGAAAATAGGGTTAAAACTTGAACCGTGGAGACGTTGTGTGCTAATTATAACTGAGAATTGAGAGGGTAGCAAGCACTTTTATTTTTCTGCTTTGTCTGAATCACGGAATGCGCGGAAAGCACCTGGACTCACTCTAAAAGGATCCTATAGTCGGACAAACTTTTGAAAACCTCTTCCTTCCGCGTCATCCGTGTTTTCCGCGCTAATCCGCGATTCAGACAAATATTGGGCCTACTTCCGTATCAATAATTTCCGAGTTGATGTGAAATCATCTGCAATTAAAGTGTAAAAATAGATTCCACTTGCAACTTCCTCCCCAACATCGTTTTTACCATCCCAATGCACCGCACGATTACGCCTCTGATAGATACCAGCAGCTTGATGTCCTATATCTAACTTCCAAACAAGTTTGCCGTCCGCAGTATAAATCTATATACTAACATCAGCTCTATTATTTTATGCTGTACTGGTACAAAGCATTATGTGTTTTATTGGGTTTCTCTAAAAGCCTCTAATGGTTTCCATATTTCACAAACATCCGAAATGAGCCTTTCGGCTCTTGCATGAATTTCATTGACATTCCACATATCATGTTCGCAAATTTCTTTGTTTAGTATCAGTCTTGATGCTGCTAATATATCTCGTTTCTCTGAAAAAACTTTTGTTGCCAAGCCTTTATTCAGGGACGCAGTAACAAGGGTTAGGTTTCCGATACTATCTAAATAATGATCTCTCACAGATGCAAGGTTATACGCATCTAAATAAGATGGATCGGCTAACCCCTCTTTTGATGGATTATCCATCCAACCAGGGTTGCTTGCTTTGTAATCATCAGAAAAGAGATTTTTGTAAAGGCATCCATCGCTCCCAGTTTCTTTATTCACCCAAATACGATAATTTCCATCTGTCTCGCTGTAGGTTATAGCCCCTTTTGAAGTAGGTAGTTTCCACTTTCCCCTCCACGCTTTGGGCATGATATGTTCTAAGGTTAGACTGGATCTAAAAGTGACATTTTCCATATTAGGATTTTTGTGACGTTTTCTATCCTCTATTCGATACAAGATATATTTTATGAGTTTTAATTGGACAGCTCCTGCGGTTACTACCCATGATTTCTCTAAAGCATTCCGAACTCTCATATTGTTTGGGAACACAATATAATCATTATCTAAGGAATAATCTTCTTCATACCGTGGGTGTAAAACAGTTTCTATCTCATTGTTGGTAGCAGCCCTCGTTGATCTTATTTCTTGTTTAGATAACTGTTCTATGAAATCATCTAAAGTAAAATCGTGCTTTTTATACCTACCAATAAGATCATGAGAAAAAAAGATATTGAACCTCAATAATCCGCGTGTGCCATTGAAACAGAGCATGCGTCTGATCGTATAAGATTCCAAAATATCAAACACCTTATTGAGTTCGTCCCCTGATATTTTTACATCCAGTATTAGAAACAGTATGAACGGATGTAATATTGTAAGATTGAATGTTTTATAGAAAATCATTCTATTCCCGATTTCAGAGGAATCGTCGCAATCAATCATTTCTCTGTAAACCTCTGAATATCGCTTTAACTCAGAAAATTCATGTTCTATGTCACATCCAGGAATTTCCTGCAATTCTTCTAAATAGACGCGCTGATATGTATGAAATTCAGGTTTTACTGTTTCCTCACGAGTCTTTGCCATAAGAAAGTGTTGCAGGAAAGGTTCATAAGTTGTCCCGGACGTATGCTGATTTTTCACAACCCAACTCTTTGTTGCCCAATATAGAGTTTCAAAGTGATCCCAATATCTATTATAATAATGGTCTTTTTGATCACCAGAACGTAGAAACAGGTTATTCCTCAGCAAATCAAATTGAAGGAGTTCCGCACTTCGTGTGTTTAAGGATTCAAAAATCTTTTCGGGTTCATCATCCTCATCAATAAATATCTGAGCAAGATTAAAACCATAGAGTAGAGAATTAAATAGGAGCTCTATCTTTCTGGGATCGCTCATCACATGTGCTTCAATTTTCGGCTTGAAATAATTATATGCTTCTTTTATTTGCCCTTGACTATCTGCTTCGCGTTGATCAATTAAGGACATGAATGAATCCCTGTCAAGTGCACCAGGTATTAGTTTATATTTTTCATCTCCTTTGGGTCGACTTCTTAGGTTGAGTGTATAACTACGAACATCTTCGGCGAAATCATTATATTTCTTTGACTTACATACATCTCTTATGGCACAAAGGATGATTTGAAAAGTCGTCAACCTTTGTTGCCCATCAATAATTTCAATCTTGGGCAGATTTCCCGATAGCGCGCGCTTCTTTACAACAATCGTTCCGATGAAATGGGTAGACCGCTTCCCTGAGCTGTCAGATAACTTTTCAAGGTCGTCCCACATAGGTTTCCAATGATACGGTTTATCCCACACGTATTGTCGTTGAAACAGTGGAATCTCAAACTGCTGATCCAACCCAAACAAAGTAAATACCGTTGCCTCTTCTAATTTCATCTAAAGTACTCCTTAACGTGAGTGCGTCTATCCTGATTGGATTAGTGTTTAGCACCTACTTCTGTATTAACATCTTCCGCGTAGCAGAAAAATCACCTGCGGTGAGTGTATAGCAATAGACACCACTTGCCACAGGTTCCCCCTCCTGATTTCTACCATCCCAGTGCGCTGCACGGTTGAAAGTGTGATATATTCCTGCGGGCTGATGTCCAAGTGCTAAAGTTCTAACGAAAAGATTCGTTTGTGTCGGTGCATCAAACGTCATTTGGTATGGATATACCTGTTCTATCTGTGTCCATGCGTCATTTCGGACATCCCACTCAAAATCGCGCAAATCAATGTAGAAAACAGTTTCTCCCACATCAATTGGTTGCGGTTTGACTATTTCACGACCCCAAGAGAGGCTATTTATCAGTTTTGAGAGTGCACGCCGGTATGCATTTAATGTTTCAGTCGTCTCGCCTGCGTTGTAGAGATGTGTTAGCGTAAAATAACGGGCAAACGACTTATCACGCATTGAGAGCGAATTGACGTGGTTTTCAATCGTTTCAAGCATAGTATCAATTGTAATGAAGTCAGTCTCTGGTCTTGGCACGGCATCCCAATCTGGCGCGCCTGCTAATATCCATTGCCGTATCGTCTCAATCGCAGCGGGATCAAGTGGTGGTTGTCCTTGTGGCATCCGTTTCGTAACATCCGTTTCGATGAGTCGTTGATAAAACACGGAACCGCTTGGATCACCGGGAACGACTTTCCCGTCATTAATAAGTGCTGGATGTTCAATGATGAGTGATTCTCTATAAGCCCCGTTCTCACCATGACATATTAGACAGGATTGCTCAAAAATCGCATAAGCCTGTTGTGCGAGATTCTGTTGCGCATTGACACTTGCAATAGATATGAATATCAATAGAACACTGAGTATTTTAACCTGATGCTTAAAGTTCATTATATTCTACCCTCTCATAGAATTATTTTGATTTAGATATTGCTACTACTACAACCAGAATATACCACGAATATATTCTTGTCAAGTTACCAATCAAAATAGCAATTCTGTTGTCCATAGGTTCTATTCCATTCAAAACAAGAACCGCATAGTTAAAAACAGATAACGACTACAAAACTCTCCCAGAAATACAGTTATAATCGCAATGAAAAGAAAACCCGTAGCAGCCCGCGTCGCACCAAGTTCATCCTTCGCAACAGATTTCGGACTCAAACAATCCCATGTTATTAAATACAGGATAAGAGTCCCTGCAAACCCAAGACCTACTCGCATCCAAAAGATGAGTTGAAAATGAAAGTTAAAAGCCACAACATTTTGTGCTTGCGATCTAACAAACATATTCACACAAAATAGAACAATAGATACAACAAGTGTCCATAGCAAAACTGTGTTAAACCGTCTTAGATAGGAAACAGGTAAATCTGGTGTCACAAGATACCAATGACCAAACCACATACCCGTATGTACTATTCCAAGAAGTAATGCTGAAATCAAGAATTGAAATATAATAATATATTTTCCACCTAAAAATTGAGCGACTTCAAAGTATTGGGTAGCACTGAGAATTATCCAGATACACCCGCAAAGAATACCTATATAAAAGAAAATATCCGTTACAACAGACGATTTTAACCACAAACTCCATGTATAGCATAAGGTAAATAAGACAAAACAGAAAACCAGAATAGATTCATAGTTTGGTAATTTACCCAAAAAACTCATAAACGTAACAGGTATTTTATTAAGGTAAAGATTGGCACACCGCGCTAACACAGCTACCAGCAGATAGATTCCTCCCATCAACCGATAAAAGTTCGCATTCACTACACCTTTCGGTATGAGTAGCATCGCTGCAAACCCACCTACAGCGAGTTGACTGAAAACAAGATAAAAGATCTCTGCGAGACTGAAGATTTCTGTGTTATCTGGCATCTACTTGTAAGAAAAACCCCATTATAGTCTACAACCATAATGGGGATCGGTAAATCAATTTAGTAAATATACCAACATAGCCTGAAGGTATAGACTGAAATTATTGAATTTCGACGACTGCGCCGATGGCTTCAAGTTGCTCTTTGGTTTTTTCTGCATCTTCTTTGCTGACACCCTCTTGGATGACAACCGGTGCAGATTCAACCTTCTCTTTTGCTTCTTTTAAACCGAGTCCCGTAATGGAGCGTACCTCTTTAATCACAGGTATTTTCTGTCCACCGATTTCTTTGAGCTGGACATCAAACTCGGTTTTTTCAGCAGCTTCTTCTTCGGCAGCTTCTGCTGCGCCACCAGCCGCAGGAACGGCTCCAGCAACTGCCATCGCTGGCATAGCAGAAGCACTCACACCAAATTTTTCTTCAAGTGCTGTGACCAACTCGGAGAGTTCCAAGACAGTCATCTCACTAATTTCATCTATCAATTTTTCTATATCTGCCATTGTCATTATCCTTTCTTAATCTAAATTGTTATGCCTATTCGGCTGCTTTTTTCTGTTCGGCGATCTGCGTTAACACAGATGTCACCTGACCAATCGTATTGTTAAGCACATTAACAAATCCCTGTATAGGTGATCCATTATTCAACACATTAACAAGTCCATATAGCGGTGCACCGATTCCACCAATAGCCTTTGCAATTAATTCTTCTTTTGATGGTAAATCTTGGAGTGCTCTAACGCCACTCTCGTCTATGACTTGTTTCCCAAGGATACCACCTTTAATTTTAAGACTTTCATGTTCCTCACTAAAATCAAAGAGGATTTTGCTTGTAGCCGCGGGGTCATCGCACGCCGCAAGTGCGGTGTTACCTATTAAATATGGCGCAAGTCCTTCAATTTCTTTCTCTTGCGCAACAACATCAATTAACGTATTCTTGCAGACTTTATATTGGACATTCGCTTCACGTAACAGTTGTCGCAGATTATTTACTTCCGCAACGGTCAATCCTTTAAAATCTGTCAATAGAATTATGTCTGAGTTTTCAAATAACTCACGTATCTGTCCAACCTGCTGAACATTGGCTTCATTCGGCATAGGTTAGCTCCTTTCACATTGTGACTACTCCATAAGCAAATAGAAAAGCCTCCAGAAACCTGGAGGCTTGACCTAACTACGGCAGTCAAAACTTGTTTCGCAATTATTCACACGAAACACCTTTCAACCATATCCGAGTCTCGGTAGGTAATTAAGTCAAAGCCCCTACTTTCTTAAACTCTTTTCTTTTTACGGAGTTGTCTTCTGTCCTTTATTTATCATTCACTAAAATATGTAGTATTCCGTATATTACAATTAAAAATCACACAAATTCTTGAGGATCTATTCGGATACCAGCACCCATCGTCGCGGAAATCGCAATACTCCTAATATATCTTCCTGAAGTTCCAGATGGACGTGCCTTCACCAGTGCATCCATTACTGTCGTAAGGTTATCCTTAATTTGATTTTCTTCAAACGAGACTTTGCCAATAGGCACATGAACAATACCCGATGTCCGCTCAACACGATATTCAATTTGTCCTGCCTTGATGCTCTGAAGTGTCTCGGCAACATCCATGGTAACTGTACCGGCTTTCGGGTTAGGCATTAACCCACGCGGTCCAAGGACTCTACCTAACTTCGGCATGATACTCCGCATAAGGTCAGGGGTAGCAACCGTTGCATCGAAATCTAACCAACCATCAACGATTTTATCAACTAAGTCATCAGTCCCAACAAAATCTGCTCCTGCTTCTTCTGCTTCGCGCGCCTTATCTCCCTCCGCGAACACAACAACACGTACTGATTTTCCTGTGCCATGTGGAAGTGAGACTGTACCACGAATATTCTGTTCAGCAACTGCAGGATTTACACCAAGACGGGAAGCCAAATCAATAGTTTCATCAAACTTTGCAGTACCTGCCTGCTTTACAAGAGATACTGCCTCGTCTACCGTATATAAGTTTTCTTTTTCAACATGCTGTTCAAAT
Organism: Candidatus Poribacteria bacterium; assembly: GCA_958295945.1. Lineage (GTDB taxonomy): Bacteria > Poribacteria > WGA-4E > WGA-4E > WGA-3G > MSPOR6. The sequence continues at coordinate 4,430,741 of OY282386.1, read as the reverse complement.
TCGCGATAACGTTTTCCTCTTTTCGCCATATTGCTCTCCAAAAATGTTTACTCAATGTTATGTTATGTTCAATCCCATACTTCGTGCTGTTCCTTCAACCATTCGTATTGCAGCTTCTATATCTGTAGTATTTAGATCAGGTAATTTCGTCTGTGCAATCTCGCGAATCTGGTCATTAGTAACATTTGCAACTTTATTCCGATTAGGTTCTCCAGAACCTTTTACAATTTTCGCAGCAGATTTAAGGAGAACTGCAGCGGGTGGAGACTTTACTATGAATGTAAAGGAACGATCACTATAACATGTTATAATTGTGGTGACAATCATGCCACTTTGCTGCTGCGTCTGGGCATTGAAGGTTTTGATAAATTCCTGCAGGTTAATCGCATAGGGTGCAAGACTCGGACCGACCGGCGGTTGAGGTGTTGCTTGTCCAGACACCAATTGGAGTTTGACTTCACCTGCTACTTTTTTTGCCATTTTATATACTTCTCCATATCTTCCTAACTATTATAACCTTTCAACACCCATGAATCCTAATTCAAGAGGGGTTGAACGTCCAAAGATTGTAATTGAAAGGCTTAATCGTTGACGTTGCATATCAATTCCAAGAATCTCGGCAGTAAAAGAATTGAAAGGACCTTCAATCACGCGAACTTTATCTCCTACATTATATACCATCTCTGGAACAGGAACATCTTCTTCCACGGTTGAACTTTCAAGCATGCGTTCCACATCTTCCGTACTTAATGGACTCGGATTTGCATTACCGAGAAAATTCATCACGCCAGGTGTTTCTTGTACAAATGACCATGCTTTCTGTCCAAGTGAATTTTCAGCATGAGGACCGATTTCATGCATGGTATTGATAAGAACATATCCAGGATACGTAGGACCGCTCCTTACCTTCCGATTTCCGTCTACATTCCTTACGGTGGTAGACATAGGAACATTTATCTGTAGAATTTCATCACGCAGTTCCTTGTCCGTATCAGTATCAGATACAAGCCGTCTCTCAAGGATAGACTGTATTTTCTTTTCATGTCCAGTATAGACCTGGACGATGTACCAATTGCCATTCATGATCAATTCCCGCTCAAAAATAATTCTCTTAAAAACGACATCCCAAATCCTTTCAGTGGATCCAACTGCAGCACATAAGTGCTTATAAGAACCACGAGTAGAGGAATACTGGCGATGAGTGTTATGTGTATCCGACGGTTTTCTAAACCTTTACCAAGAACAAATACCGATAAAGGAATCATTATCAAGATCAAATTTACAGGCCAGGTCCATTCAGGTCTCACTGAACTGCCATCAACTAACCATAGGAAAAGTCCTAACAATCCAGACGCTATCAATACTACAATCGTACTACCGCGAACCTGTTCCGCGTTCGGCTTAGAAACCTTTTGCCATTCCAATATAATATTCTGTATGTAATTTTTAATTCTTGCAATCATAGTACAAGGCAGGCCAGGAGGGATTCGAACCCCCAACATCCGGTTTTGGAGACCGGCGCTCTACCAGTTCGAGCTACTGGCCTGTACGATAAATCTTACCGTGTCTCCTTATGGAGTGTATGTTTACGGCAGAAACGACAATATTTCTTGCGTTCATACCGATCTTGCTGAGTCCGTCTATTACGGGTTGTTGTATAATTTCGTTGCTTGCATGTATCACATGCTAAAGTTACAATGTCTCTTGGCATAATTTACCTGCCTTCGTATTTTTAGAGGTGGAGCCGACGACCGGGATTGAACCGGTGACCTCGTCCTTACCAAGGACGCGCTCTACCGACTGAGCTACGCCGGCAAATCAGTAGGTACCACAAGCGGGAGACGGGATTCGAACCCGCGACGCATGGCTTGGAAGGCCAATGCTCTACCAGCTGAGCTACTCCCGCAAAAGAACGAATGGGGGCGGACGGATTCGAACCGCCGTAGGCATAGCCAACAGATTTACAGTCTGCCCTTTTTGACCGCTCAAGCACACCCCCAAAAGAAGCTGACGAGAGGAATCGAACCTCCAACCTAGTGATTACAAATCACTTGCTCTACCATTGAGCCACGTCAGCACACAACCATTATCTCTTCACTTTACACCAAATGTGTGCATTTCAGATTATGGATAGAGTGCCTTAGTTAATCCACCTTTTAAGTATACAAACTTTATATGTCTTTGTCAAAAAAAAATCTTGATCTTCAGCGAATTACTCAGAACTATCGTCTGATCCATCTTCGGTTTCTTCTTGTGTCTCATCAGTTACAACATCTACGGGTTCTATCTCTTCTTTTTCGGTAGCATTTTCTCCATAGATTTCAGCTAAAGGATTCTCTTCCTCTGCTTCTTCAAAATCCTCAGATTCTAATGTGAAAATAGACTGACTCTCAGATTCTGACGTGTGGGGATCGAGTTTCTCGTAAGATAAATTGCCCGATGCCAAGTCATCAATTGCTACTGAAACCGGCTTCTGTTTTTGAGATAAACCAGCTCCCAAAAGCTCATCATTTATTGAACGCGCTCGTTTTGCAATTACATTAACCGCAAGGTATTTGTTTGGCACTTTTTCAGCCAATTCCTCAAGATAGACTATTGCCATTTTATCATCTCCGTGAATTCAAGACTCAACTTATAATTATACCAATTTTCTCAACTGAAGTCAAATTAATTTTTGACATATACTTAGCAAAAGTGGTAAAATACTATTATAAACTTCACACAATTTCAGAAGGAAACAAATACACATGACTCCAACAGTACAACTTATTTTAGAAAAAGCACTCGCGGGTGAACGTTTAGACTTTGATGATACATTGACACTTTTTAAATGTAACCAACTTCTACCACTTGGATACGCTGCAGATACTATCCGACAACGTAAACACCCTGAAGGCTACATCACCTACATCGTTGATAGGAACATTAATTATACCAACTGGTGTTATGTGGATTGCGATTTTTGTGCCTTCTACCGACACAGAAAAGACCCGGATGCTTATGTGATGGAACGTGATGAACTCGGACAAAAAATACAAGAAACACTTGATTTGGGCGGTGAACTTATTCTAATGCAGGGCGGACTCCACCCAAAACTCAAATTGGAATGGTATGAAGATTTATTACGTTGGATAAAAGCAAACTACAAAATACATATTCACGGATTTTCACCACCAGAACTTGATTGGTTTGCAAAAATAAATCGGATGTCGCTAAAAGACATGCTCATTAGACTTCGGGATGCAGGACTTGACTCTATTCCCGGCGGCGGTGCAGAAATATTAACTGACCACGCACGAAACATCATCAGTCCGAAAAAGTGTACCGCTGATGAATGGCTTGAAGTAATGCGGCAGGGACACATGGTCGGACTTAAATCCAGTGCTACTATGATGTATGGACACGTTGAGAGTTATGCCGAACGCGTTGAACATCTCATGCGGTTACGCGAACTACAAGATGAAACTGGTGGATTCACCGCATTTATCTGTTGGTCATTTCAACCAAGTAATACTGAACTTGCACACATACCACCGGCAGGCAGTTTTGAATATCTCAAAACTCTGGCTATTTCACGTTTAGTTCTGGACAATATAGACAACTTCCAATCTTCTTGGGTAACGCAAGGTCCCAAAATCGGACAACTTTCACTGAAGTTTGGGGCAAACGATATGGGTGGAACAATGATAGAAGAGAATGTCGTCAGTAAAGCAGGAACAGTCTATTGTATGCCTATAGAGGAAATTGAACGAACCATTTCTGAATTAGGGTTTGTACCAAAACGTAGAAACTTCTTCTACGAAATCCTCAATTAACTAACGGTAATCCTCGTGAATCCAAATATTTGCTGCCTTCTTCCGAGCAGCAAACCAATTATCGTAAATGTCCGTTTTCTTCCGTTGAAGGAGTGTTTGATAACGTTTGGTCCTTTGACTCGGATCAGTTTGATACAACTCTAAATCTGGTTCAACTCGTTCAACTAATTCAATAATATATGCAGCTGAATCTCCTTGAAATGGACCACGCACCTCACCTGCAGACATATTAAACGCAGCGAACATCGCATCCTTAGAGTTTCCCATTCCAGATATATAAGAACTACCTTTATTCAGATTAAAGAGACTGCTTTCTTGAACAGATTTTTCTGATGTATTTGTGCCTTCAGGTGCTTTATACTTCTTAATTAGGTCATCCAACGATTCATTGTCACTGTACATACCGAATAGCGATTGTGCAGCTGCGAATGCACTTGCTTTCGATTTTTTATTTTGCAACCCGTCACTTCCACTGATTACATCATCTTTCACATCTTCAAACTTAGGAATCATTGGTGGTTTCTTTCCAAGAACTGTCGCAACAAAAAATGCAGACACATCGCCACTGTAATTTTTTGTTTCAATCGTCCTTGTCACACCCACTTCCATATCAAAAAGTTCCTTAACCAATCCACCGTAAGTAAACAAAGATCCTATATCTGGAATACTCAATGTATCTTTTGGGAAGAAGTCAGTTTCACCCACAGATAGTGAAAGATCTTTATACCTATCATCCAAAATTGCTGACTCATAGCCCCGAATTTCAATGTCATAGACTAGGTCTTCAGCGACCTCTTTGGCTCCATCCACTCCATTGATTTGAACCAGTTTATCACGAATTTCACCTTCCACTTCAGTGAAGGGTTTGAGAGTTGATGTAAATTTCTCTTCCAAGGTAATTATATGATATCCGAACCGAGTTTCAACCAACTCACTTACTTCACCAGGTTTTAATGTATCAAAACACGCTTCTTCAAAAGGTTTCACCATTTGACCACGACCAAAATACTTACCTGGAGGAAGATCCGGATTGGGAGTGCCTAATGCACCGCCATCCGCACCAGAGGGTCCTTCTGAATGTTCCTTCGCCAAGTCAGCAAAAGATGTTCCCGCAGCTAAACCTGACTTAACAGTCTTTAGTAATTCTTCTGCTGCAGTTTTCGTCTCTGTTTTCTCTTCGTCTGTCGCATTCTCAGGGAACTTTTTCAATATATGACGAGCTCTAACTAAATCTTCTGTTTTGAATTCACTCTGATTCTCTGTATAATATGTGACAACATCGTGTTGTGTGACGAAATCAATGGGATTAATCTTGATAAACTTAACATTCACTTGTTCTTCGGTTCTAAAGTTGTCAATATTCTCTTGAAAAAATGCTTCTGCTTCTGCATCATCTACGTTCACTGTTGAAAGATAATCGCTGTGTCGAAACTCGATGTATTTTACCTTTGCCTTGTCTGCTTCAAGATTAAACGCTTGTTCAACTTCAGTGTCGGTTACCAACTCAAGGCTTTGGATATTTTCACGTAGTTTTGCTTCACTCAGTTGGTATTTGTAAAAATCTATTACTACCTTTCCTCCAAGCTCATTATATTGCCGCACACGATTCTCATCACTACGGATAAAATGTTCTACCTCAGCATCTGTTATACTTGCACTACCTTCAATTGCGCGTCTAATCAAATTATCAATTACACGTTTCTCGATCTCTTTCCGATCAGAAACTCCACCAAACCTATTGTTTTGCAGTGATCGCATTTGCTGTGATACCATTGCTTCAAAGTGATTTCTTGAAACTTCAAATCCGTCAATTCTGATCACGACTTCTCCCTCAGCACCTGCACCACCTTGACCACTTGACCCACTAAACAACTGTGGTCCAACCATTACTGAGACAAGCACAAACACAACAGCAATCACCCACATAAAAATCTGGGCAATAAATTTTTCGCGCAAAAAGATCATCATAATGTTCTATTTTCTCCTAATTCTCTTATTAGACTTCAGTTAATGATACCCAATTATGATGAATATTTCAATTATTTTTTCGTTTAACACTGGGTGTGTAAAGTTTTTGTCACTAAAACATCCTGCGGCTATTGTGTCTGGATACCAGTCCTTTTCCCAAGTTTTGTTCTTTATCATAATGCGATTTTGCGTGCATATAATCCACAATCTCAACCGCATTCGGAAAGGACTCATCCGAGTTGTTCCATATCCATGGAACACCATCACCGATAGACACAACTTCTTGCTTCATAATATCTTCTTGATAGATACCGCTACGGGGTGCTAACGCATATAAATCCTTCCCAGATTGAGCGGCATTCTGACGATTGGCAGTCCAACGAGGACTTTCAGGACGCGCTCTGGAAGGACTATTCGGTCCCAGTTGTGGATAATCTCTATAAGGACAACTGACTTTTGTTTCCTTCCACCCCTCTGGTGAGTTCGTCCGACATCCATCTGTGCTCACACACCACCGCTCATTGGCACCAAGGGTTTGACATTCCACTTGTTCCAACACACGCAAATCTTTTGACCATTCACGCACTTTCTTATGAACGGTCTTGTGGCTCACTATAACTCCCTGACGAGATAACTCCTCAGCGGCACTCCTAAAGTCAAAAGGTGCCGCAAAACGACACATCATTTCCGCAACACGATGCGTGTATTTACCTTTCAACTGCTGCTTCGTATCCCAAGGTCTATGGTAGTGTTTCGCATCACAATGATACACCCAACGCACAACACGAATAACACCACAGAGGGTCGTCCTCTGTCGTTCTCTCGGATGCCACGAACGCCACGCTTTTTCACACTTTGGACACGACACCGGCTCCGTCTCTTTTGCCGAAGCTTGCTCGGACGCATGCAACGCTAACAACTTTTGTCCTAAGGCATGAGTGCCTTCTAAAATATGTTGTTCTGCTTCAGAAAACGACAGAGAAGAATCACTGCCAAGATCTCCAACTAAATCGTGCATCTCGTCCACTAAGTTCTGTGCTGCTTCCGGATTTTCTTTGACTTCACAACTTGATGATGTATGTCGTTGATGTAATGGTTTCTTATGCCGTTCATGGCAACGAGATATAATTTTGTTAAGTCTTTTCATAGTGTGAATAGTAAATATGATTGTCCACTTATGAATATAATTCTAATGACAACTATAGAGGTATGGTTTTGCACCTATAATGTATAGTTGAAAATACCATTTCTAATAGAAAACGCCGCATTTTTGTAGCACAAACTGCCAGTTTGTGCCGTCGTTCAAGACATTCAGAACAAATGTTAATGGGATAAACATTTATAGAAATGGAATTAGTTCTATTAAAGAAAAAAAGGTGAGGAACAAAGTTCTCACCTTACAGGAATATCTATGGTTTCAGTATTGAAAATGTGTCTACTTTATTTTATTTCACGGGTTTTTCTATAACTGCAATTCTTGTATAACCTTTTTCGGAATGATTGATATCTACTGTTCTCCATTTCATAAGATTTCTGTCCAAAGTCATGATTGCATAATCATTTTTTTCTGCTTCCATTTTTTCATCTTTATCCTTTACTCCAAAGAACCTAAGTAGGGCTGGAGTTTTACTGGAAGAATCATCATACTCTAACCAGTTAGTGTATTTGCTTTTCTCGCCATTGTCCCACTTCCACTTGCCTTCTTTCTCAATATCCGTAATTCCAATCCAGTAATCATCTGACCCAAAAACCGATTCCAGCCATATCTGTTCTGCTTCATTTGTAATTGTTACGAGATACGCATTTTCTTCAGCAGCTTTTGTTGCTGCGTCTTCTCTACTTTCACAATTTATCCTCTTGTATATGTGCCCATTAGTTGGATTCATTATCCAATGTGAATTCTTCTGTGATAAAGGGTGTTGATGGTAGCCAATATCTGTATCTGTTTGTAACTCTTCAACTTCTGAAGGATTCCCATTAAGTGTAAAATCTATAACTCCGTAGTGTATTTCACCATTTATAAGTAAAGGAGGTGAGATAGCAGTAAGTCCATGGTAATTTACAGAGATCGCATAGATTCCTGGAAAGGGTATAGGTTGGTTAAAGAATCCATCGATATCTGTCTCTATAGGTAGAGACCGACTGGAGTGTGGTTCAATATTTTCATCTAAATTGAGTTGACCTAAATTGATACTAAGCGTGGTATCCGCGAGAGGTGAACCGTCCTTGTCCACGATTCTACCACGTATATTTTGACCGTTGTTGACTCGGAGTTCAATGTTTTCTATGTTAATGCCTGGGGCAACACCTAATGTTACTGCACCAATAACTGGGAAAAATGAGAACTGTTGAGGATAAAATGAAACTTCTCCAATCTTAACGTATTGTATTTTGGGATATGCAAAATGACTTGGATTTCCTGGTCCTGGTTTTGACATTTCCTTTCCAGGTGGAAGTTTGGGTAAGACTAATAACTGCACATTACCTGCGGCAATATTTGCAAATGTAAACTCACCTTTGGAATTGGTTTTTGTTTTGATGTAAGGAGGATACTTACGCAATTCCTCTTCATCTGGTGGTCCTTCATTTTCCTCAGATGGATGTAGTGGACTTTGAACAAAAAAGGGGTAATATTTATTACTATATTTTGGATTAATTCCATTCTCATCTACTGTAACATAGATTAGAACAATAGATATATCTGTTATAGGTTTACCATCCGAATTAGTAATATGACCTGACAGTGAGGATGTCTTTTCTTCTGACATTCCATCAAATGTAAAACATAATATTAATAAGATGAAAAGTGCGATTAAAGGACTTTGTCTTAAAATTGATTGTAACATAATATAATCCTTATTCAGTTGAGTATAAATCAAAAAATTAATCTTCCCTTTCAATAATAGCGTGTTTAATACTACTCTTAAAGTGACTATCCTTACCTATAGCCATCCATCTTTTTGAGAAAAAATCCATTGCAACAGGAATTTTAGGCGTGTGATTAGAATCAATATCCTCTAACCAATTTGTGTAAGTAAGGGATTCCCCGTTTTCCCACTGCCAAGATGATCCATCTTGTGTTGAACTTAACCCAATCCAGTAGAATTTATTTTCAGCGAATCTACCTTCCAACCATCTCTGTTCACCTTCATTACTAACAGCCACCAGATATGCATTTTCCGCTGCAGCTTTTAATTTTGCGTCATGCCAACTCTCACATTGAATTCTTTTGTAAGCATGTCCATTTTCAGGATTAACTGACCATATTGCTTGTCGTGCATTTATGCGTTTTCTCATATTATTTTGAAATGTCTCTGTATGCTTCAGTCTAAATATGTGGACATCATTTTGCTGTCCAGGTTTTACCTTAAACCATCTGGATTTAACTGTTTCTCCTTTGTATTCTATAGAGACATAATACTCAGTTTCCCATGCACGATAAAAGGCAACAAAATAACCTTGTGAATCTGTTTTTGCATCTCTAATTGATTTACCTCTACTTTCGCTTTCAGTAAAGAAATATAGAAATGTATCTCTATCTCGATACTCTGTAGTAAGTCTAAATTGTGCATTAGCAAGAGGAGTTTTGTCTTTTAAGAGTATCCTCCCCCTAATTTGCATTGGAGATGGTTTTACGGTTACCACTGTATCTTCAAGTGGTATATCTGGCTCAATTGATATAGTTGGTTTACCAAACCAATACCCAAGATTTGGGTGTGGCATAGGTGGATAATAGGTCAAATCTCTAACTTTAATCGATACGATCTCATATTCTGGTGTAGCTTCGGGGAGAATAACTAACTGCGATGACACTGCATCAATGTTAGAAAATGAAAACCCACCTTGTGTATCCGTAATTGCACGTGTCCAGTTGGACAAAGGAATTCGCGGTACTACCTCATTTCTTTGATTAAATTCAATTGGTTTAAAGTAAAGTTCCAGTCCTCGTATAACATCACCATTTGTCCCTACAACTACTCCTGATAGTGATGTTTTTCCTTTATCAAGTAGATTATTTTGTATAGCTTTTTTTGTTGAATTTGTCTGATGTGGGTTGACATCAGAAACATCCGTGTTCTGTGCAATTTCATTCTTCGTATCTGGATTATTGGCACGTCCAACCTGATTTCGCACAGCCGGTTTCTCAGCAGAATCTATCACTTGTCTTGCATCTGTTATTTCAATCGTCCGTTCCGATGCTGCGTCAATACTGAATGGCTTTTGAAAATGGATGAGTTGTTTTGCTCCAACACCGATCAATAGAAATACGGTAATTGCTGATGCTGAAGAAACTATCCACGGCATTACCGGTTTACTTGCTGAAGGAGCTGCCGGAGATAAGTTGGAGATTTCTTGCATGATATTCTCAGGTAATTGCTTTGGTAATTGGAAACTGCCTAAGTTTTCCTGAATAAGTGCTTCTTCACCTTTGAGGCGATTGCGTGCGCGATGTAAACGAATCTTGACAGTATTTGTTGATACACCGAGGAATTCACCGATCTCTTCACATGATAATCCTGCAAGGTAATGCATCGTTACCACCGTACGATCACTTTCTTTTAGTCTACTAAGCAGTTTTCTAACTACTGACCTTTGATTCTCCTTTCTCTCCTCTTCGCGTTCTTGTGTCTTATATTCAGTATAATACACCTCTTCCAACTCCATAGGATCAGTTTGTTCTAAGGATTCTAACTGTGGCTTTTTCTTTCGGTGCCACATGTTACATATATTCGTGGTAATAACATATAACCAACCAGAAAAACGGTGTGGATGCTTCAGACTGTTGAGTTTCTGATATGCAGTAATAAAAGCATCTTGTGTTATCTCTTCCGCAGTATGGAAATCACCAATCTTCTGCCATGCAAGCGTATGTATCTGTTCTTGATATTTTTCAACAAGCAATGCAAACGCTTGTTGATCCCCCGCAAGTGTTTGTTTGACCAGTTCAGAATCACTTTGTTTCATGTTGCACCTCACAATCTTTGTCTTCTTTTAACATAAAGATGCTATTTGGATGTGGAAGGTTTCACTTTTGTATTATTTTTAGGAAATATTTAAATCTTGAGAAGATTTATAATAATGATAGCATAGAAATTGATAACTGACAAAAAGAAAGGCACGCATAGCACAAACTGCCAGTTTGTACCGTCGTTCAAGACATTCTTAACAAATGTTAATAGGACAAATATTTATAGAAATGCTATTAGTTCTATTAAAGAAAAAAGGTGAGAAACAAAGTTCTCACCTTACAGGAATATCTATGGTTTCCGTATTGAAAATGTGGCTACTTTATTTTATTTGATGGTTTTTCAATGACTGCAAATCTTGTATACCCTTTTTCGGAGTGACGATAATCCACAGTTTCCCATTTCATATATACATCATGATTTCTCATGATAACATAATCTGTATTCTTACTATTTAAACGTTGTTTCCTTGTTCTATTAAAACCAAATAATCCTTGAAAAATAGGTTCTCTACGATAGAACTTGTCCATGTTCCAGTTCTGATATCTGAATCGTTCACCAGAGTCCCATTTCCATTTGCCTTCTTTCTCAGCATCCGTCAAACCTATCCAGTATTCGTTGTGACCAAATATAGACTCAAGCCATTTCTGTTCTGCTTCATTAGTAATTGTAACAAGATAGGCATTCTCAAGAGATGCTTTTTCTACAGCATCTTCTCTACTGCTGCAAAATATCCGTTTATATAAGTGTCCATTTGTTGGATTTAATATCCATACTCCTTGTATGTGAGATAGACTCCCAAAATGTTCGTGTTGATCTCTCTGGTTTTTCTCTTGTATTTCATTAAGCTCTGTTGAATTCCCATTGAGAGATAACGGGATAATATCAGTAGACTTATCACCTGAAAGCAAATTAGGTTCAAAATTACCTGCAAGCAGGAAAGGTTCAGAGGCACCTGAAAGTCCACGATGTTTAACAGAGAATGCCAAGATTCCTGGCGTGTAAAAACTATATTCAAAGATTCCGTTTTCATCTGTTTGGACATGGACATGTTGATCATAAGAATAATAGTTGACAGAGTAACGATTTAGTGCAGCAAATTCGACTATAACAGAGGCATTTGATAGTGGTTCACCATTATCAAATACTATTTTTCCACGAATCTTTAATGGGTTCACCATAGTTACCATGAGGTGCACATTCTCCATATTTGATCCAGGCGTGACGGTGAATGTTACCGCACCAAAAGATGGAAAGTATGCGTATTGATGTGGAATAATAGTAGCTTGAGCGAATTTTATTGAGTGGATTCTTGGTAGGTGTTTATACTTCCTTTTTGTTGATTCTGTAGGTGCTGTATCATTCTCAGGTGGTGTTTCTGGTAGAACTAAAATCTGCACTACACCTGGAGTTATATTGTTAAATGTGAACTTACCTTCAGAATCGGATTTAGCTTCAAGATAGGGTGGACGTTTTTTCTTGCCCGAACCATCCTGTTTCTTGATAACATTTGATGGTGGGTGTCGAAGAATGCGGAATGGATATGTCTTGATGTCGTAAATTGGATCAATTGTTCTGCTAAATATGTTGATTTCAACAGCAAGGAGGATAACGGTTGCATCAGCAATTGGTTCCCCTTTGAGATCTGTTATGACTCCAGACAGACTTGATGTTTCTTCATCTGTGTTTCCATAGAATGTTATACCGAATGTAAATATAAGAGCGAGTGCAAACAACAGAATGAAGTGCTTTTTTGAATTGAATGTAATCATTATGTGTCCCTATTATGTAATGTTACGATTTTTTCTACTTCTTGATCTTTATATCCTCTTTTTCCAGAATAGCGTTCTTAACAAGAGGCAGGAATTTATTCTTCGAACCCAATATCATCCATCTTTTTGAAAAGAAATCAAGTGCAACAGGCGTGTATGCTTCGTTAACAGTATTATCTTTTCTAAGCCAATTCGTGTAGGTCAGTGGATCCCCGTTGTGCCACTTTTGGAATGCACCTTCCTGCGTTGAACGTAAGCCTATCCAGAAAAACTTTCGATTAGTAAATCGAGATTCCAACCATTTCTGTTCAGCTTCATCATTTATGGTAACGAGATATGCGTTTTCAACATCGGCTATGGCTTTTGCATCATCCCAACTATCACATTGAATTCTTCTGTAAGCGTGACCATTTTCAGGATTGACAGACCATTTCGCTTGAAGAACTTTCAAATAATCCTCACGTTTTTTCTCCTGCTTTTTTATTCCTCTCAGTTTGAAAACAAGCTTATCGCCCCTTTGTCCTTTTTCCAAACGGAACCATCTTGATTTCGCTGTTGCGCCACGATATTCTACATTAACTGCAAACTCAGCTTTCGGTTGTGGTATATTTCTAAGATATTCTACGAAGTAACCTTGAGAATCTGTCGTAGTTTGTGCACCTGATTCAGTCATTATTGAACTATTAGTAAAAAAGTAAAGAAATGTTTCACGCACGCGTTCCTTTATTGTTAAGATTACTTGAGCATTGGCAAGTGGTGAACCATCCCTTTGAAATATCCTTCCCCTAATTGATCTGAGTGGAGGTTTCACTGTTACAACGATGTTCTCAAGAGGTGTACGCTCCTCAACGACAAAGGTTAGTTTGCCAAACCAGTCTGGTTTATACGATTGGATTCCAGGAGGAAATAAAGTGACAAATCCAATGTTAAGTGATGCGATTGAATAATCTGCACCGCCTTCTGGTAGTAAAACGAATTGTGATTTTCCAGGACTAATGTTGGTAAAAGTAAAAGCACCTTGTTTATCGGTTGTTACCTGATTCCATTCAGATGACGGTATAGGTTGGTTATCTTGATTGCGTTCTAACGGTTTAATGGTAAGTGCAAGTCCTGGAACAACTTTGCCATTGCCGTCAATGACTCTGCCTGAGATAGATGTTGCACCCTCTTGAGATATGGTCTGGACTTGTGCAATATTGTCTGCATCGGTCTGTGACGCATCTGCAGTTGGTGCATTTGGACTGTTAACTGCATTAATGTCTTTTGCTTGAGCATCTGGTCGTCCCATTTGATTTCGCACAGCTGGTTTCTCAGCAGAATCTATCACTTGTCTTGCATCTGTTATTTCAATCGTCCGTTCAGAGTCTGCGTCAATACTGAATGGCTTTTGAAAATGGATTAGTTGTTTTGCCCCAACACCGATCAATAGAAATACGATAATTGCTGATGCTGAAGAAACTATCCACGGCATTACCGGTTTACTTGCTGAAGGAGCTGCCGGAGATAAGTTGGAGATTTCTTTCATGATATTCTCAGATAATTGCTTTGGTAATTGGAAACTGCCTAAGTTTTCCTGAATAAGTGCTTCTTCACCTTTGAGGCGATTCCTTGCGCGATGTAGACGACTCTTGACAGTATTTGTTGATACACCGAGGAATTCACCGATCTCTTCACATGATAATCCTGCAAGGTAATGCATCGTTACCACCGTACGATCACTTTCTTTTAGGCTACTAAGCAGTTTTCTAACTACTGACCTTTGATTCTCCTTTCTCTCCTCTTCGCGTTCTTGTGTCTTATATTCAGTATAATACACCTCTTCCAACTCCATAGGATCAGTTTGTTCTAAGGATTCTAACTGTGGCTTTTTCTTTCGGTGCCACATGTTACATATATTGGTGGTAATAACATATAACCAACCAGAAAAACGGTGTGGATGCTTCAGACTGTTGAGTTTCTGATATGCAGTAATAAAAGCATCTTGTGTTATCTCTTCCGCAGTATGGAAATCACCAATCTTCTGCCATGCAAGCGTATGTATCTGTTCTTGATATTTTTCAACAAGCAATGCAAACGCTTGTTGATCCCCCGCAAGTGTTTGTTTGACCAGTTCAGAATCACTTTGTTTCATGTTGTACCTCACTATCTTCGTCTTCTTTTAACATATAGATGCTAATTGGATATGGAAGGTTGCACTTTTGTATTATTTTTAACGTGAGTTTGATAAATAGTTATGACTTCCACATTGCCTCTTAAAGTCCCACTGATAAGGGGGATTTAGGGGGTTAAATCACTGAAATAGCGACTTTTTAACCCCCTAACCCCCTTATCAAGGGGGAATGCGTCTGTCCTGTATAATTATCAAACTCACGTTATTTTTAGGAAATATTTAAATCTTGAGAAGATTTATAATAATGATAGCATAGAAATTGATAACTGACAAAAAGAAAGGCACGCATCTTCTGCGTGCCTAAAGGAATATTGTTGACTAAATTAGGGTTTACGTTTTTTAGAGTGCTGCTATATGTTCAAACTAAATAATGCCATCTCTGTATTGGGTGTGCATAAGCACTGACATAAACGTTTTCAGAGAATCTCTGTTGTGATTAAGTAACCTCTGTAGATTCATCGTCTATGGTTTCAGTATCAGTGCTATTTTTTCCAGTTGTATCGTTGTCCTCTGTATCATGAATCTCTATATGTCGGATTTCCAGATGATCTGTGTCTGATGTTTCATCAATGGGTTGGGTAACCTCTTCTTGATTGCTATCATATATTTCTATGGTAGACATCTGAAATTGAAACCATACAAAACATCCGATTGTGAAAATCAGTATAAATGCAGTTCCACCGACAATCCAGTTTTCTATTGAAAAATCTTTTAGCATAATGTTCTCCCTATTGTCCATTGTTCGTCCAGTCATCACTGGGAGTGAAACTATTGTTTTTCTCTTGGTTAATCATTAGACATATCAAACACTATTGTGTTCATTATAACTATATCAAATTAGTTGAAGTTTACAATCAATTCTTTCAGACTTTTTGTGTCTCTGTAATTAAAGAGACATAACTTCGGAAAAAGGTTGCACTTTTTACTAAAATATACAAATAAAACAGAAAAAAGTTGCATACTTGTTGAAATTTATAGCAATTGCTGTGTTTGACGATCTGATGAAGTTGAACAAAAAAGGGTTTGAATCAGAACTGTGTAATTAATGAATCTACCGATTCCCCTTGATAAGGGGGGTAGGGGGGTTGTTTGAATCAGAACTGTGTAATTAATGAATCCTACAGATGATTAGGTTGAATTAATTCAAATATCTACCAAGAATAGGCTACAACATATCAGATAGACAATTATGGACGATTTATTTCTCAATCGGAATTTTATACACGCCGCTATTGGATGTACCAGCGTAAAGAAAACCGTCAACGACTGCTAAAGATGAAATCCGTTGTGTAAGAGAACCAATTGACTTCCAATGCTGTTTCTCTTCTATCCATTGGAAAACACCTGTAGATGTGCTAACATACACCTCAGTACCATCAGTGCCTATTGATGTAGCAGATGTTTCATCCAGACCATCGTTGATGGATGTCCAAGTCCCGCCTCCATCCTTGGAACGAAATACCCCTTTGTTCCAAGTGGTTACATATAGCGTTGAACCAACCCATTTGAGATCAGACAAACCGCCATCAACCATTTCTGCTGTGTGAATAGGCTCCCAACGGTTTTCTTTAAAACGGTAGATTTCACTATCTCCAGTAACCGCAATCACATTCTCACTATTTGCAGATAACATCGAGATCCTGTGATGTTCCAAACCAAATTGGGTAAGACCCATATTCTGCTCCCACCGGAAAACTCCACTATCCCATGTGCCCATATAAAATGTATTGCCAACTACATCCATTCTTACAATACCATACAAGTCCCTATCTGTGAAAAGTTCAACCAGAGTGTTGTTTTCTCTATTCAACCTGTAAACACTATCACCCTCACCACCTGAATGAGACGGAATAAATTTATCATCACCAAAGTAAGCAGCGACGTAGAGCTCACCATCTGATACACAAATAGTTTGAACACCATGTTTGCTCTGCTTTGAAGGATCGTTTATAGGCAGCCATGTCCCTCCACCGTCAGCAGAACAGACAATTTTTCTACCAACAACGGTGTATAGTTTATCACCAATAACATCTAATTTGCTGACAGATGTATTTATTATGCCAGTGTTACATTCTACCCAAGAATCCCCTGCATCTGTTGTGCGAAAGACCCCATTTCTTGATGTGCCTATGAAGACAGTCCTATCATTGATTGGTAACAACGATAATACATTACCATGCATTACCCCATCATTGATTGGTATCCAGGAATCACCCATATCCTCCGAAAGATAAACTAAACCGTCAGTAGTACCAGCGTATAACCTCCCACCTTGTACGGCAATTGTCCGAACGCCATCACTTTCTTCTTTTACTTTTTCTGGTGTGATGAGCATCCATGTGTCGCCTAAGTCATTTGACCGGAAGATCCCATATTCTTTGCCCATCCTACCATCCATATAAAGTACATGTTTCATTGAAGCAAACGACTTAACATGAAAATCAGATGAAGAATGTTGCTTAGGTGAAGGATTTAATCCTGGTTTATGTTGCGAAGTGTTCTCCGATTCAACCCCATCTGAATGTTCAACGACAACTGGTTTGATAGGTGTCCACGAGTCTTCCTTCCCTGTTCTGCGAAAGAGTCCTTTTTTTGTAGCAGCAACCAACGTTCTCCCATGACTTGAGAAACTAAAGACATTCCTCTGTGTTAGTATCGATTCTATATCCTCGAAATTATGAATCAGACGTGGGTCGTTCCCGAAGAGAAGTCCAGGGAACGTTGTTCCGAGTCCATCATTGATTTGTGACCATGAATTACCATCATTTGACTGCCAAAAACCGTAGATCCCTGTACTAACGTAGATATGCTCATCAAGAATAACAATGTCAAGAATATCAATGGCACTGATCAGCCCAGGGACTCGGAACGCAGATACGGGTTGCCAGGTGTTGCCAATATCAGTAGAAATGTATAATCCCTCCCGCGTGCCAACATAGATATTATTCCCCTTTTCCGCGAATGAAGTAACAAATGCAGTAATATACTTGAATCGTCCTCTATTGATTAACCCAGTATTAACTGGTGTCCAGTTGTTTCCATTATCAGTTGAGCGGAAAATACCTGCTTCCTCTGTCCCAGCAAGGAGCACGCCATGAGTGGTTTTATAAAGCGTTGTTATCTCACCACCGTAAGGACCATTCGTCTGTCTCCATGTACCTTTGAAATTCTTTCTTTCAGTATCATCCGTCTGTGCTGCACCAAATTGAGATGTCCCGGGTTCCTGCACCGTTCCATCATTGTTACTGAGCACATCAGAACGACTAACTTGATTGTTAATTGTTGCTTTAGCAGGGGTTTCCAAGACTAATCGTGCATCAACGATTTCAACTGTTCGTTCAGATTGTGCAGTCAAACTAAACGGCTTCTGAAACCGAATTAGGTTTTGTGTTCCAAAGCCTATTAGTAGAACAACTAAAATGGCTGAGACAGCAGAAACTGCTAAAGGGACAAAAGGTTTACTTCCTGATGGCGTTACTGGGTTGAGACGTGATATTTCCTTCATGATGTTTTCTGTCATTTGTGTTGGCAGTTGGAAACTGCTAAGGTTTTCTTGTATCACTGCTTCCTCCTTCTTTAGTCGGTTGCGTGCACGATGAAGTTTACTCCGAACCGTGTTGGGAGATACCCCCAAAAACTTACCAATATCTTCACAGGACATTTCTGCGATGTAATAGAGACTCATCACTGTACGTTCACTTTCCTGTAGTTTACTGAGCAGTTTTTGAACTATATTCCGTCGTTTCTCTTTTGCATCCTCTTCTCGTTGATGTGTCATATATTCTGAATAATATGCCTCCTCCAACTCAACAGGATTTGTTTCATCAATTGATTGTGTTTCAATTCTATTCTTCCGGTGCCAGGCAATGCACTTTCGGTTTGTAACGACATAAAGCCAACCTGCAAATTGCCGGTAGTGCGTGAGGTCTGAGAATTTTTGATATGCAGTGATGAAAACATCTTGTGTAATTTCTTGTGCGATGTGAAAATCACCAATTTTCTGCCAAGCAAGCGTGTGTACCTGTTCTTGGTATTTCTCTACAAGTAAAGCAAAAGCCTGCTGATCACCCTCTAATGTGCGTTGAATTAGTTCAGAATCATCGTTTATCATAAGTACACCTTGGTAAAGAAAAATAGAATTACAAACAAAGTCTCTTCTATAATTAATAACGCGATTTTGTGATATAGAATTGCACAATTTTGAAAAAAATGCAATTTGGAAGGGAAGTACTATAATTTTTTCAAAAGAGAAGAGAAATGAAAGGAAGGAAATGTGGTAGTTTTTAGATTCATTTGGACACTTTGCATCGACACTGAATCAACGTTTGAATACGTGTGTGATATTGGGTGGGAAATCTCAACTAATACCATTTCTAATAGAAAACCTCGCATTTTTGTAGCACAAACTTTCAGTTTGTGCTGTCCTTCAAGATATTCTTAACAAATGTTAATGGGATGAACATTTATAGAAATGGTATAATACCAAATTAACCTAAATCGTAGGGGCAGGGTTCCCCTGCCCCTACGTGTTTTCAGCATCAAAAACAGGACAGATCTCGTTAATTTGGTATAACTATCAGGTGAAAGTGTCCAAATATCTTTATAGTTTACCAAAAACAGTTTATTTCTCAATCGGAATTTTATACACCCCGCTACTGTAAGTACCAGCGTAAAGAAAACCGTCAATTACTGCTAAGGATGAAACCTGCTGGGTAAGAGAACCAATTGACTTCCAATGCTGTTTCTCTTCTATCCATTGGAAAACACCTATAGATGTGCTAACATACACCTCAGTACCATCTGTTCCAATTGATGTAGCTGATGTTTCATCCAGACCATCGTTGATGGTTGTCCAAGTCCCGCCTCCATCCTTGGAACGAAATACCCCCTTGTTCCAAGTGGTTACATATAGCGTTGAACCAACCCATTTGAGATCAGACAAACCGCCATCAATAATTTCTGCTGTGTGAATAGGCTCCCAACGATTCTCTTTAAAACGGTAGATTTCACCTCTATCTCCATTAACCGCAATCACATTCTCACTATTTACAGATAACATTGAGATGTAGTGATGTTCCAAGCCAAGTTTGGTAAGACCCGTTTTCTGCTCCCACTGGAAGACTCCTCTGTACGCTGCGCCCATATAAAATGTATTGCCAACTACATCCATACATACAAGTCCATACAAGTCCATATCTGTGAAAAGTTTAACCAAAGTGTTATTTTTTCTATTCAACCTGTAAACACTATCACCCTCACGACCTGAAAAAGGCGGAATATATTTATCATCACCAAAGTAAGCACCGATGTAGAGTTCTCCATCTGATACACAAATGGTTTTAACACCACGTTTGCTCTGCTTTGAAGGATCGTCTATAGGCAGCCATGTCCCTCCACCGTCAGCAGAATAGACAATTTTTTTACCAACAACAGTGTATAGTTTATCACCAATAACATCTAATTTGCTGACAGATGTATTTATTATACCAGTGTTACATTCCACCCAAGAATCCCCTGCATCTGTTGTGCGAAAGACCCCATTTTTAGATGTGCCTATGAAGACAGTCCTATCATTGATTGGTAACACTGTTGAAACCTCACCATGCATTACCCCATCATTGATTGATATCCATGAATCACCCATATCCTCCGAAAGATAAACCAAACCGTCAGCAGTGCCGGCGTATAGCCTCCCACCTTGCACGGCAATTGTCTGAACATCATCACTCTCTTCTTTTACTTTTTCTGGAATGATATGCATCCATGTCTCCCCTACGTCATTTGACCGGAAGATCCCAGATTTTTTCCCTATATATCCACTTACAAAAAGTAAATGTTTCATTGAAGCAAACGACTCAATACGTAAATCAGATGAAGAATCTTGCTTAGGTGAAGGATTTGATTCTGGTTTATCTTGCGAATTGTTTTCCGACTCAACCCCATCTGAAAGCTCAACGACAACTGGATTGATAAGTGTCCACGAATCTTTATCACCCATTTTACGAAAGAGTCCTTTCTTTGTAGTAGCAACCAACGTTGTCCCATGACTAGAGAGTTTAGAAACATAGATCGGTTTTAATGAAGAGGGATTAGGATCCAGACGCGGGTCGATGTCTAAAGGGTCTAAAAGATACCCATACAACGTTATTCCGAGTCCATCATTGATTTGTACCCATGAATTATCATCATTTGACTGCCAAACACCATTGGAGTACGTACTAACGTAGATATCGTCATCAAGAATCACAATACCAGTGGTTTTCACATGGGTTTGGATACCAGATACGTATTGCCAGGTGTTGCCAATATCAGTAGAAATGTAAAATGCCTCCGAATCGCCAACATAGATCTTATTCCCCTTTTCCGCGATTGCAGCAACCTCCATGGATCGACCATTTAGTTCATTATGTAATCCAGTATTAACTGGTGTCCAGTTGTTTCCATTATCAGTTGAGCGAAAAATACCTGCCCCCTCTGTCCCCGCAAGGAGCACCCCATGAGTGGTTTTATAAAGCGTTGTTATCTTGCCACCATAAGGACCATTCGTCTGTCTCCATGTGCCTTTGAAATTAGTTCTTTCAGTATCATCCGTCTGTGCTGCACCAAATTGAGATGTCCCGGGTTCCTGCACCGTTCCATCATTTTTACTGAGCACATCAGAACGATTGACTTGATTGTTAACTGCAGACTTAACAGGGGATTCAAAGACTATTCGTGCGTCAACGATTTCGACCGTTCTTTCTGATTGTGCATTCAAACTATATGGTTGTTGAATACGGAATAAGTTCTGTACCCCCACTCCCAATAGAAGCACTACTAAAATAGCTGATGCAGCAGATACTGCTAAAGGTATATAAGGTTTGTTTCCAGATGGTACTGTTGGAATAAGTCTTGACACCTTCTTCATGATTTGTTCTGTCATTTGCGTTGGTAGTTGGAAACTGCTAAGATTGTCTTTAATCATTGCTTCTTCCTTCTTTAGTCGGTTGCGTGCGCGATGAAGTTTACTACGAACCGTGTTGGGAGACATTCCCAAAAACTTACCAATATCTTCACATGTCATTTCGGCGATGTAGTACAGATTTACGACTGTTCGTTCACTCTCTGGTAGTTTACTGAGTAATTTCTGAACTATTCCTCGTCTTTTCTGATTTGCCGCTTCTTCTCGTTGATGTGTCATATATTCTGAATAATACACCTCCTCTAATTCGACAGGATCAGTTTCTTCTAATGATTGAAACTCTAACCTTCTCTTTTTGAACCAATTCTTGCACTTGTTATCTGCAATCACATATAACCATCCCGAGAGGCGGTTATGGTGTTTGAGTGTAGAAAGTTTGTGGTACGCTGTGAGGAATACATCCTGTGTAATTTCCTGAGCAATATGGAAATCACCGACTTTCTGCCACACCATTGCGTGTATCTGTTTTTGGTATTTTTCCACAAGTTCAGAAAACGCTTCCTGATCTCCAGCTACGGTTTTTTGAATCAGATCAGAATCTAAGTTTTTCATTGCACACCTCAAATGCGTTTAGTCTTTTAATATATAGACACCTTTTTGAGGATAATAATTGCACTTTTTGGTATAAATGTTATTTTTATGTGGAAAATGTTAGGTAGGCATAAGTATGAAC
Source organism: Candidatus Poribacteria bacterium (assembly GCA_958295945.1). GTDB lineage: Bacteria > Poribacteria > WGA-4E > WGA-4E > WGA-3G > MSPOR6. The sequence goes on along the minus strand of OY282386.1, from coordinate 4,408,415 downwards.
AAATAGGAGGTTTGTTAGAAAAGAAATATATATATGTGCTACATGAAAACAATATCTCAATGCGTGAGTGTATAAACAATAGCATTTATACCCATTTGAAATGCCATGTCTGAGAACTTACGAGGATAGTAAGGCTCTGCTGCATTCTGCCATGCATCTCCTAAGTCAGTATTGAAGTTTATCATCATCATAATTCGACCATGGTCATCAAAGACACCCATGCACCGCACTTTAAAACCATCTTTTTCATGTGTTCTTCCTGCACGATAGGCTGCAGGGGCAGGGATTTGCATTAGTCTCTCAATTTTGTAGAAGCAGTCAAAGAGAGGGTGTGACATCGGAATATCTCTCGGTTCGCGTTTTGGGAAGATTTTCTTGTATTGTTTATAAAATCTTTTCCACTGTGCTGTTCCGTGAAAATCATCTGTCATGATAAATCCGCCACGCAAAAGATATTCTCGGAGATTGGCAGCTTCTTTTTTGGAAAGGTTAAGTCTACTCAATTCAGCAATATATGCAAAAGGATAGTCAAATAGTTCAGATGAACCTACCTCAATTATAGTTTCTTGTGGACTTGCTTTTATGTTTGTCTGTTTGCGAAGTTGAGTAAGTAGGTTACGGTCTGCAGCGGGGTAGTCTATATCCCATAGACTCTTATGCCGATAACTACCATTATATTTCAATCGGACAAAGGTAAAATCGTATAGTGCCTCATCACCGATGGAATCTGGATTGATGAATAGAGCGAAGGTTATTATAGTAAGTGTGATTGGTATATGTTTCATTGGAAAGAAATCCTGCATTTTTTATATAGTTTTTCTCATATTATATCATGTGGTTGGAAGTATGTAAATGCAAAGTTTGATTTAAACATATTTGATAAGAAAATAGGTCTACTTAAACTCATAGAATTTTGTTGTCCTATTTGTCAAGAGCGTAACGAAGCACACCTTTTCCAAGAGTTCCAACATAGACGTTACTCCCATCAACATCTAAGCATGTAACGGAATATGGGATTTCTGGAGTGACTTTTTTCCATGTGCTAAGTTCCTCTTTTAGTTGATAGACTGTATTCTTTGCTAAGCCATACAATCTATTTCCATCAACAGCAAACTTTATGACTTCAAGCGGTTTTCCTTCAATGTCTGGGACTATCTTCCAATCTATCCCATTGTTCGATCGTCCAACACCCTTATCAGTTCCGACATATACATTCTGTTCAAGATAGGTAATGTCATGAAAAATCTCAACTGAGAATGGCAGGTTTTCAGTAACATTGTTCCAGGTATCACCTTCATCAAAGGATTGCAGGAGTTGACCGTCTTGTTTTCCTACATATAAGGTCTTTCCTGAAACTGCAAGTTCAAAATTTGGGTTATATACCATCCTATCGTTGTCTTCATACTTTAATGAAGTAATGTGCCATTCAGAAGTACCCGGTTTCCACCTCAATAACTGGTTTCTGAACTCTACATAGAATGTTGAATTACTGACTGCATAATTTGAGATCATAACGGGTTCTCTAATTTCAACTCGGTGGACGGAAGTGTCATCACTATTAACCGCCAATTGGGGAGTAGACTGCGTATCAATTTCAATCCAACCAGGGTCATTAGACATCATTAATTTTGGCATGTCTTGAATATTCGTTAGCTCATTTTCTTCATTTGAAAGACGTAAAATGGGATTGTTTCCTTCAGATACATAAAGAACTCCATTATTGTTAACCATCCGACTATCACTATACTCATACAACGCAACAGGTTCCCAGGACTTCCCATAGTCCATTGACGCTAAGATACCTTTATTTGCGACTCGAACATAAAGAATATCTTTCATAGAGACAACATCCATTACCATAGTTGCTATCACACCAGCATTGAATTGATGCCAGTTCTTCACTTCCTCTGTAGTTCTATAAATTCCCTGATAACCTGATTTATAGAAAGTATTTGAGTCATATATTAATATACTCATAGTGCTGTCTACAACAGGTGAGTTAATTAAGTCCGGTAAAATCCAGTTTTCCCCACCATCATTTGAAATATAATGATATCTACCATCCACTAATAATATTTTGTCATCTTGAACTGTGATTCTTGATCCAATCCCACTTCCCATCATTCTGAAATGTGAGTCCTGATCTCTTGGATCTATACAATCCCAAGTATTGCCATTGTCATTAGATCGATAGACAGTCCACCCCTTATGACTCAACATGTAGATTATAGAATCCTTACTGACTGCAAAATTATTTTCTTGACCTGTTACAACATAAATATGCTTTTCGGTTGCTACCATATCAAGGATTGAATCGTCTTTAGCATCTGCTTCTGGGGTTATAGACACAAATTCCCATTTGTCATGATCATAACGGAACAAACCATCATTGGTACCGACAAAAACTGTGTTTTCAATGGCGGCGATTGAGCGGATTTTCCTATCTGTCAAACCTTTTGACAGTTCGATCCAAGTCTTACCCGTGTCAATTGATCGGAATACTGCATCGTGAAACGCAAGATAAATCGTAAGATCACTTTTGGCATCTGGAAGTCTGTCTGCAAGTACAATGCCTATAGGTGTTCCCTCTTTTGACTTGCAGAAAAACTTCCATGTTTCTCCTCTATCTGTTGAAACCAATATCTCTGTGTCGTTTGCAAGATAAAGGTGTTCATACCTTTCTACAACAGGCCACCATAAATAACGGCTAATTTCACCGTGATAAATTGGACCCTCAATATTGTTAATAAGTTCCCATGCCGTCCCATCATCATTCAGTCTGTAAAGTCCGTTTCGTGTTCCCGCAAAAACGTCTCCGCGTGTCGTTCGAAACAAAGAAGGGACAGTCCCACCTTCAGGTCCTGTTGTTTGTACCCACTTCTGTTTTACGTTTGAGACTTCTGTCTGATCCTGTTTCGCTGCGGCAAAAAGAGAATCCTCAGAATTCAGTCCAATACCATTGTTTTCGGTAGGTATGCTGGATTTACCAACATGGTTTCGTCTGGTTGGTTCTGTTTGAGATTCCACAAAATTTCGCACATCAACTATTTCAATCATAGACTCAGACGATGCATCTATGCTATAAGGGGTTTGGTACTGATGAAACTTCATCGCACCTACTCCCATCAACAAAACTACAAAAATTGCAGAGGCAGCAGACAAAACCCACGGAACGAATGGTTTACTGATAGGCGTAGTAGTCGGTGTCAATTGTGATATTTTCTTCATAATGTTTTCTGTCATTTGACTCGGTAGTTGGAAACTGCTTAGGTTTTCTTTTATCATTAGTTCTTCCTTTTTCAATCTGTTACGTGCGCGACTAAGTCGACTTCTGATTGTATTTGAGGATACACCAAGAAATTCACTAATGGATTCACAAGACATTTCCCCAAGATAATGTAGCGTCATCACTGTCCGTTCACTTTCTGGTAGCTTCTTCAGTAGATTTTGCACTAATTCCCTTCGTGCATCATCTGCATCTGATTTGCGTTGTTCTTCAACATAAAATGTATATGCCACTTGGTCTACCTCTTTACTATCAACTGTCTCTATGGATTGTATAGGTATACGTTTCTTTCTACACCATTTATAACATAGGCGTGTGGCTATAACATACAGCCATCCAGAGAATAGGTTGTGATTTTTCAAACTTCCAAGTTTTTGATATGCTTTCAAAAATGCATCTTGTGTGATTTCTTGGGCAATATGAAAATCACCTATTTTCTGCCATACCAGTGCGTGAACACCTTTTTGGTATTTTTCGACTAATGATGTAAATGCTGTTTGGTCACCGTCTAATGTTCGTTGAATCAGTTCTGAATCTTTATTTTTCATTGAATTTCCTCGCAGTAATTACTTCCCTTGTTTAATTAGACGCGTCCAGTGAAATGTATTGTTGCATTATTTTAACCCAATTTGCCACCTATCATTTGTTGGAGCGGTTTAAAACCGCGATTTCTTCAGCACGTGTTGGAGCGGTTTAAAACCCCGATTTCTTCAGCACATTATGTGCGAAAGGTCTATAGAAATCAGATACAAAAGAAAGAACAAGCCCCAGCGGGGCGACACAATTGTCTGAACCAGAATGGACCAAATCAACGGTATGAATCATGGAGCATGCCACACGCGCATGCTTCTTAGGCATTCCCTGGGATACAAGGATGACTAGGATAAGAGTTTGTCACGCTCAACTGCACATCAAAAGATAAATATCGATCCTATGATGAACACCCTCAAATAATACCATTTCCAATTAGGAACATACCATAACCCGAGTTGCTATCTATTGAGATTCAATCAGTTTCGTTTTACTTAAAATAACGTGAGTTTGATAAATAGTTAGGACTTTCAAAATTCCTCTTAAAGTCCCCTTGATAAGGGGAATTTAGGGGGTTAAAAACATCAAAATAACGATTTTTTAAGTAAATATGCCCGTTCTCTGTTCAATTTGCGCTCGTCCTGTTAATTATCAAACTCACGTTAAAATATCCAATCTTCCGCTCCAGCGGAGCGATATGTTTATAGCACGCACTTTGTTTCATGCTTCCCGCTTCAGCGGATCGGTCCGTGAAAGAACACTGAACAGGCTATACGAACCGTTATATTGTTTAGATCGCAACTTAGGTAATAAAAGAAATGTTAGAAATTGTAAACAAATACTTGACTCTCGTTATTTATTAGGTTATAATACATGTCACATAAATTTTAATTTTTATAAAGAAGTAAATCATGAAAGCAAAACATCAAAGGATAATGATTATCCTACAAGCAATTGTTTCATTACATAGCAACACATTTCACAAAAACGAGAATTCATATATGTTCAATATGAAAGTCATTCGCATAAACGTCAAACCCTTATGCATCGTACCACTTTTAACATTTAGAAACAATCTAATCTGTATTAGTAAAATAAGGGACAAGTGTCATTCTCAGTCAAGCGATTTCACACGACAAAAGACGAAAAGTGAAAATGTACAAAATAATTTTTTTTTATTTTTTTGTAAATCCTATGCTAACCCTTATGGAAACTGCTCTGAAAGCACTAAAAAAAACTGTACAGATGTACGAAATAATGTACAATTTCTGTACAGTTTTGATAAGCGTAAATTCCATAAAATTAGAAGGAAATCCTAGAGAATGCATTGTCAAATGACACACAGAGTTCATGAACACTTCAACTGCTGTCAATCAAATCGTGTAATGAACTCTTAACCATAACTTCTTACAACGGTGACTGGGATTTTTTGACAAAAACTTTACATACCCAATTTGACTTGACATTTTGACTATAGTTCCTATATACTGAAATATATCAATTAATGTCTGGAGATATACATGTTTGAGAAATTTAAAGTACTTTTCGTTGATAAGATAATAGGATATTCCTTGAATAAATATCCTCCAATTTCACGTTTTATTTTGGTAGTGTTGCTGTTCACTATGGGAACATTGCCTTTTGTATTTCTACCGATACATGTTGATGCAGATTCACATTCAATAGGCGGTACATTGATATTTGGTCGTGGTGGTGATTCTGTTGGATTAGATCCAGCGTTTGAAGTAGATGGTGAATCCTTTAAAGTGTGCGATAATATTTATGATACACTCGTACAATACAAGGTAGAAAGCACAGAACTTGAGGAAAGGACAGAACTTGAACCGGGACTTGCTGAAAGTTGGGAAAGTTCTGATGATGGTTTGACATGGACATTTAACTTACGAAAAGGTGTTAACTTTCACGATGGAACACCATTCAATGCGGACGCTGTACTATTTTCTTTAAATCGACAGCACGACAAGACTCATCCCTTCCATGATGTTGGTGGATCTTACGTCTATTGGGAAGACACTGGATTGGGAGACATCGTTGAAAAGATAACGGCAATTGACGCGTACACTGTCCAAATCAAACTAAAAGAGGCTTATGCACCATTCATTTATACTATTGCAATCACCCCTTTTGCTATTGTAAGTCCAACTGCAGTGAAAAAATTTGGTGATAAGTTTTCAAACAATCCTGTTGGAACAGGTCCTTTTGTATTTGAACGTTGGGATAGAAAAGACAAGATTGTTCTTGAGGCAAATGTAAACTATTGGGGTGGACGACCTAATTTAGATAGAGTCATATTTCGGTCCATTCCTGATAATGCTGTTCGCTTGATAGAACTTCAGCAAGGCAGTTTGCATATCATGGAATTTCCAAATCCTGACGATTTACAACAAATTCAGAATGATGATTCCATTGAATTGTTATCGCAACCAGGAACGAATATCGGTTATTTGGCTTTAAATATGGAAAAACCACCGTTAGATAACAATAAGGTGCGCCTTGCTATAAACCATGCAATTAACAAGAAAGCAATTATTAAGCATTTATACCAAGGACTTGGTGTACCTGCGAAGAATCCAATACCGCCAACGCTTTGGAGCTACGATGATTCAATTGATGACTTTGAATTTAATCCTGAATTGTCTAAACAATTGCTCGCCGAAGCAGGTTATGAAAACGGATTTGAAACCACACTGTGGGCACTACCGGTACCACGTCCATATATCCCTGATGGACGCGCACTTGCTGAAGTTATCCAATCACAACTTGATGATATTGGAATCAAAGCAAAAATTGTTACTTACGATTGGGGTACATATCTTGAAAAGACAAAGAATGGGGAGCACGATATGGCAATGTTAGGATGGAGTGCTGACCTTGGAGATCCTGATAACTTCTTCTACTTTTTATTAAGTAAAGCTTCGGCAGAGAAACCTGCAGGTAATATCGCTTTCTACAAAAGTGATGAGATGCAGGAGATTTTAGAAATGGCAAGATCTATTACTAATAGAGATGAACGAGTAGCACTCTATCAAGAAGCACAACATCTTTTTCACAAAGATGTACCATGGGTGCCATTAGCACATGCAAAACAAGTTTTAGTAGTTAACAAAAAGGTGAAGAATCTTAAACTTCACCCGTTGAACTGGAAATACTTACGGAACATAACGATTGAGAGGTAATATGAGAACTGCACAAATAATTTTCGTTACATTGATTGTTTCATTCATTACTGTATTTGGAATTATTGCACAAGATACTGCAACATCTGTCGATCTCAACAATGACGGTGTTGTGAATATACTTGATTTACAGATTGTAGCATCAAATTTTGGGAAAGCGATTGATGCAACTCAGGACCCAAATCCCGATGTCAATAGTGATGGCGTGGTTAACATCTTAGACCTTGTTAAAGTTGCAAGTCTATTTGGTGATTTAGCTGCAGACAAAACATTGATATTTGGTCGTGGAGGGGATTCTATTACACTTGATCCATCACTTGTTCTTGATGGAGAATCCGCGAAAGTCTGTGATATGATTTTTGACACTCTTGTTCAATACAAAGAGGATACAACCGACATTGAACCCGCTTTGGCGGAAATGTGGGATAATTCTGCTGACGGTCTAACATGGACATTCTACCTAAGACAAGGCGTTACATTTCACGATGGATCACCGTTTAATGCCAATGTAGCAGCTTATTCTCTGAACCGTCCGAATGTACATTCGGATAGTGTTTTCACTGAGATAATAAGTCATATCATAGCAATAGATGAATTCACATTAGAAATTCAACTATTTTCTCCTTATGCACCATTTCTTGCCTCAATTGCTTCAACCCAAAATTCTATCGTAAGTCAGGCTGCTGTCATGCATTATGGTCAAGATTTTGAGAATAACCCAGTAGGCACTGGCCCTTTCAAGTTTGTTCAATGGGATAGAAACGATCAAATTGTACTTCAGGCTTCAGATACACATTGGGCAGGGAAACCAGCAATAGACAAACTTGTTTTTCAATCTATCCCTGACAATACTGAAAGATATATGGAACTTCAAGCGGGTAACCTACATGTCCTGGAATTCCCAAATTCAGATGTCCTATCAGAGATTCGGAGCGATCCCATGCTTGATCTCTTGATGCAGCCAAGTCTAAATGTTGGATATTTAGCGATGAATATGGAAAAACCGCCTTTTGATAATCTCAAAGTACGACTCGCAATTAATCACGCATTCAACAAAGCAGATATTATTGAAGAATTGTATCAAGGCACTGGAATACCTGCGAAAAATCCTATTCCACCAACGCTTTGGAGTTATGATGATAGCATAGAAGCATATCCTTATGACCCGGAATATGCCAAACAACTCCTTGCTGAAGCTGGATATCCAGACGGTTTTGAGACAACATTGTGGGCTCTTCCTATTCCAAGACCGTATATACCAAATGGTCAAGCACTTGCTGAGATACTTCAGACGCAACTAAGGGACATCGGTATTGAAGCAACTATTGTTACGCATGACTGGCGAACCTACATTGCAAAAACCGAACGAGGCGAACACGATATGGCGATGCTTGGTTGGAGTGCTTCTGCGGATCCAGACAACTTTCTCTATTATCTTTTGAGTAAAAATACTGCTGAGAAACCAGCACTAAATATTGCTTTCTACCGTAGCGATGAGATGCAAGATGTCTTAGACAGAGCACGCACAAGTACTGACCGCAATGAACGGATTGAACTCTATAAAGAAGCACAAGCCATTTTCCATAGAGATGTTCCTTGGGTGCCATTAGCACATGCACAAAGACTTTTGGCGATCAACAAACAGGTTCAGAATCTTAAACTTGCTCCTTCAGGTTGGAAATATCTACGTAGTGCGATGCTCAGCATGGAATAAAAGATTCCCATTTCAATTGACTGATAAGTTGAGGAATATTGATGTTTGAAGACAAATTTCGTGTGGGTGTAACGCGTGACTTCTTAAAACCTGATGGAAGTTCAGATTTAGATGATATTGCAGGACCACTGTTTGCTAAATCGGGATTGGAATGGGAATATATAGACCATAACTCTCCCGATTTAAACGCAAAACAAGTGACTAATTATGATGCCTTATTGGTGTTGGGATCTCGTATTACAAAAAACACCTTTAGCGGCAATGACAGATTAACAATCATCGCAAGATTTGGCGTTGGATATGATAAGGTTGATGTACAGGCTTGCACTGATAGCGGTGTCATATTAACAATTGCACCAGATGGTGTCCGCAGACCTGTTGCAACCTCCATATTGACCTTTGTTCTCTCCTTGAGTCATCAACTACGGATAAAAGATCAACTCATACGCTCAGGAAGATGGGAAGATACCAAAGACTATATGGGGATGGGTTTAGTTGGAAGAACTTTGGGTTTGATTGGTATGGGGAATATTGGGAAAGAGACATTTGAACTGGCAAAACCCTTTGGAATGAACCATATTACCTACGATCCGTTTATCTCAGCAGCAGATGCAGCTGAAGTTGATGCTGAAATCGTTGATTTGGAAACTTTGATGAAAACAGCAGATTTCGTCTGTGTCTGCTGTCCATTAAACGAACACACTCTGGGACTTGTTGATGCAAAATATATTGGCATGATGAAACCTACTGCCTATTTAATCAACACAGCACGCGGACCGATTGTTAACCAAGAAGCACTCACTGATGCACTACAAAATGGTCGTATTCAAGGGGCAGGACTTGATGTGTTTGAAAATGAACCTATTGACGATGATGATCCATTGTTGAGTTTAGACAATGTTATACTTACACCACATAGTATCTGTTGGACAGATGAATGTTTTGAAGGTAATGGGAAAAGCGCGTGTGAGAGTATTATTGCTGTCGCCTCGGGCAAATTACCAAACTATATAGTAAATAGAGATGTATTAGATAACTCGTTATTTGAAAAGAAATTAGCAAAATATAAATAATCATATTAATCGTTGTTGATATTTCACTTGCAATGTTTAAATAAGATTCTAATGAAATAATCTTTCAACTTGAGTTCTCAATTCAACATATTCACCTACAAATTAGTTTTCTCTCCGTAAATACTGGATATTTATTCCTATATGCAAATCATCTCACACAATCAATACCAATAATATACACAAAAATAAACACATAAAATATAGATATAAATGAAAATTGAGGTTATAAATGGCACAGGCATATACCCCAGGACTAAAAGTCACTGAAGGGATGAAAATACAGAAAATACGCAGACTACCACTTGAAGGGGAAGTTACAGTAGAATCTGGTATGAAGGTTAAGGCTGAAGATGTCGTTGCAAAGTCAGAATTACCGGGCAATGTTCAGTTATTAAATCTTGCCAATTTATTGAGCGTTCCCCCTGATGAGATTGAAGAAAATTTACTCATACCTGTGGGTAATGACGTATCCAAAGATGAGATCTTTGCGTCAACGAAAGGGCTATTCGGACTTTTCAAATCCCAAGTGCGTTCACCAATTGATGGCACTATAGAATCCGTATCCGATGTCACCGGACAGGTAATCCTTCGTGAACCACCTATTCCTGTTGAAATTAAAGCATATACTGATGGATCTGTAATTGAGACAGTACCAAATGAAGGTGTCGTCGTTGAAACTTTTGGTACTTACATTCAAGGGATATTCGGAGTTGGTGGAGAGACTATTGGCACATTAGCAATTGTTACTGATCAACCGAATGATGAACTTACACCTGAACAGATTATGCCTGAACATAAAGAAAAAATACTTGTGGGTGGTTCACTTGTTACAACAGATGCTATTCAAGCAGCTATTGAGATTGGTGTGAACGGTATTATTGCAGGTGGTATTGATGACGCGGATTTACGACAACTCCTCGGTTATGAACTGGGTGTTGCAATTACAGGTTCAGAACAACTTGGGATTACCTTGGTCATTACTGAAGGATTTGGAAGCATATCTATGGCAGAACGCACTTTTAGTCTACTGAAGAAGAGAGAGGGTATGAAAACTTCTATCAACGGTGCTACACAGATTCGTGCAGGTGTTGTCCGTCCTGAAATACTCATACCTTTGGTCTCTGAAGACGTAGACACAGACAGTGAAACACAGGTGGGGATGTTGGATATTGGCAGTCCAGTGCGTGTTATTCGTGAACCACATTTCGGTAAATTGGGACACATATCTGAATTACCCGTTGAACTTCAGCAGTTAGAAACGGAAGCAGAGGTGCGCGTATTGCAGGTGGAATTTGATGGTGGTGAAAAGGTCACACTTCCCAGAGCAAACGTTGAAGCGATAGAAGAAAGATAAAATCGTTAGGTTTATTATGCACTAACAATTTTCAAAATAGAATACATCACTCAGTCGTTTCCTCTATCGCCATATTTATTACCACACCTTTTACACTCACGGGTTCATTTGAGACATGTATGATTTGTCCACCCGATACATAGTGCTGATGATAAACACCTTTCGTATCCCACCAATATAGATATGGGATAGATGATCCGTATGTCCCATCGTCTTGAACAACTTCATCTGTGACCAATTGATTACTACCTTGTTTAACAGCAAAACCGTGTCCTTTGTTATCTTCATGATCACCGACAACCACAGATGTTGCCGACAATCGCTTCCCACTACTCGTCACCTTCCCACGTACTGTGGAGTAAATAATCGTCTGTCCACTATAGGCAGAAATAACATAAAGATGTTTAATACTGCCAACTTGGTTATCCATGAGTAGTCTATCACGGACGTTCTGTTGTTCAACTGTGATTCCTTCAGCATTTACAGGCACTTCAACCTGAGTAGGTTTAACACCAGAACTTGAGACAGGCTCATGTGGTTCAGTACAACCGTTGAATATAAACAATGTACACATTAAGGCTAATAGAAAAAGCAAAGTGCATTTCATTGATATATTATTCCTCCTGATAGGGTTTGAATTCACGAGGTAAAGGAGTTTCCGCGCCTTTGGGTAACTCACCTACATTTGTAAATCGCCAGTTAATTTTAGACATTTGAGAGTTGTATTCTGCAGCAAGTGTATTGTAACTTGCCTTAATGCCTGCCACTTCTGACTGCCATAGATTGTATTGCTCTCTATCTTCACGAGGCCATTTGTTACGTGGCAAATCCACATAATCTTTCGACATTGTGGCAATACGTTTTTGGTATACTTTTATGTCCGCCTGTTTCTTATCAAGTTGACTTGATGCGTTTTTGAACCATTCATATTTTCGTAATAGTTCTTTAGGTCCAAGTTCTTCTTGTGCCACCTGCTTTGATTCACGAAACCAGTCGCATCCACAAAGCAGGATGCCTGTGAGAAGAACAACACAACTCAATTTCACAGATTTTTTCACTTCTTCTCTCCATTAGTTTTATCAGTATAGTGTTACCTATATGAGGGGTGTGCATAATTGAATTTAGTCAGGATATAGGTTAAACTCTTATTAAAAGAATAATCTAAAAGGAGTATTAACCATGAGTTATCCTGACCAAAGATATTATATCACATTTTTCTCTAAACGCTACAAAGATTTTGAAAAGTCTATCAACGCCAATCAATCCAAACCGAAAGGAAGACCTAAAGTGCATCCTGATAGTTCACTGATTATCTTTTTTGCGATTATGCTGATGAGAGGCATAAATCGGTTTAAAGCACAGCACGCTTTTCTTTGTGAACATCCAGCCTGGGTAAAAAAACTCAAGTTCAAAAGCATTCCGGATCGGACAACTTTATCCCGTCGCTATAAACAACTTGCACCCAGGATTGAGCAGTTCGTTGACTATCTCGGTGACTTAGGTGCCGCATTAGACACCGATACGCCTCGAGATGTTGTCTTTGTTGACAAAAGCCTCTATAAAGCAGAAGGCAGTGTGTGGCATCAAAAAGACCGAAAAGAAAATCACATTCCCGAAGGTTTGCGCAACCTTGATACCGATGCAAGTTGGTCAACAAGCAAGTATCGTGGATGGGTTTATGGGTATGGACTGCATCTGACAACAACAGCGAAAGGTTTTCCGATGTTCGCAAATGTTTGGACCGCTTCTGTAAGCGAAAAAACAGGACTTGATCAAAGGACTGACGCACTGCTATCGAGAAATATCCAATATGTCGTTGCGGATGCTGGCTATACCGACTTTACTCGCACTCAGACACTTGCAAAAGATGGACTTTTCCTTTTGACACCAATAACAGGTGCTAAAGCTACTGAAAAGGTAGCTTATCTAAAAGCGATTGAAACATCACCGCAGCTTGAAACTTATCAAAAACAACGCAAAACTGCGATTGAACCGGTTTTCAATCTGTTGACCGATCTGACAGGAACAAAGAACAATCAGAAACAACTGCCAATATCTCGTCTTGAAAATGTGAGAACCTTTCTGATGTTGGCAATCGTCTTGCTACAAATAGCAATGTTGGTCAACTCAATATGGAACAGACCTCACAGAGAGGTATCAAGAATGAAAACATTATTTCAATAAACGGAGTGAAAAGGACTATTTTGTTATCAATATTTATGCACACCCCTCACCTATATAAGAGACATCATTCTCAAAAAGGATAGAAAAACTCTGTTTAACTCTTCATTTTCAATTTGCTAAGGCATCAGCATGTTCTGCGAATTTGAAATCCAACTCCGTGATTCCATCAGCATCATGTGTACTCATGTCAATTGTCACGCGGTTATATACATTGAACCATTCTGGATGGTGGTTCATTGATTCTGCTATCAAAGCGAGTTGTGTCATAAATCCGAATGCTGAAACGAAGTTGTCAAACTGAAACTGTTTGTGCAGTTTACCCTCTTGAACAGTCCACCCATCAAGGTTGTCCAAGTTTTTCTGAATTTCTATATCTGAAAGTTTAGTACGAGCCATCTTTTTCCTCCGTTGGTGAAATAAATTTGTGGTATATTCCGTCAAATTACGTTAAAATTGTAGTTGAAACAGCAGATATAATCAACAAAAAACATTACACTTCAAATAAGGAGATTTTAATGGCACTTGCAACAACGTTATATTTTCCGGAGGTCGGTCCGCAATGGGAAGACTGGGTACAGGTTATCAATGTAGGTAATGAAGAAGCACGGGTCACAGGCATAGCAAGGCACGCAGCGAATGGACACCCTACTTGGACGGAGGAACGGGAGATTTCACCTTTTGAATGTTGGACACCTAATGTAGAAGCTATCAAACAGAATTCGTCTATGCAACTCATATCAGATCAACCGATTGTAGCTGAACGCCACATGCACAACAAGACAAATATACTTGATTTTGTGGGAGCAGCAGAAGAATATGAAACTGTTGGACTGCGTTTGTTCTTTCCTGAATTAGTCGCTGGTGCGCTGGATTGGTTCAGATTTCTAAATGTTGGTGAAGCAGATGCATTGGTCAACATCATCATCCGTAATCGACGTGGAGATATCCTAAATCAGCACCACCGTTCAATCAAGCCGTATTGCTGTTGGGATTTAGCGGAAGGATTGATGGGAAATGTGAATGGCACAGTTGAGGTACTGAGTTCACAACCAATCGTTGGAGAACGGCATCTCCATTATCAAGGCGGAAAAACATGTGTTGGACAGTATGGTCAAGTCATCTCTGATGCACCACGAACCCTCTATTTTCCAGAAGTAGGACCTGCATGGCAAGATTGGTCAATCATTGTGAATGTCGGTAGAGAGACAGGAAAGGTTACATTAATTGCACATGAAGATGGCACTGGCAATCCGGTTGCTACAATGGAACGAGACTTGAATCCTTTTGAATGTTGGATGCCGAAGATGGAGGACATTAAAATCAAGTCGTCTATCATGATACGTTGTGATCAACCGATTGTTGCTGAACGTCACATGCATAGCGGTACTGCGGTCATTGACCTACCGGGTGCATCTGAGGAAGGTGGACATGTTGGAATAAGGTTGTTTTTCCCTGAAGTTGCAAGTGGGGCAAAAGACTGGTTCCGTTTTCTAAATGTTGGTGAAGCAGATGCGTTAGTCAATATTACCGTCCGGAACAAGAAAGGGGAAGTTAAACGTAGTCTACATCGTCGAATAAAACCGAGATGTTGTGTGGATATAGATGAAGGCGCGATGGGGAATGTTCGTGGTTCGGTTGAAGCACAAAGCTCACAACCCATAGTCGGTGAAAGACACCTCCATTATCAATCAGGACACAGAGGCGCAGTCGTTGGTGAATACGGGGTTGTCATAGGTGAATAAACGATGGATTTAACTGGTAAAAAAGCTATAGTTACTGGTGCAGGACAAGGTATCGGGAAAGCGATTGCGCTTAGACTTGCCAACGCTGGTGCGGATATTGCTCTTCTGGATTTGAACCTATCTTCTGCTGAGGAAGTTGCAGAAGAGATAGCAGCCCTTGGTAGACAAGCAATTCCGATTCCAACAGATGTTTCTTATGCTGATGATGTCAATGCTGCTGTGGATAAAGTGCTCACTGAATTTGGACGTGTTGATATTCTCGTCAACAATGCAGGCATCGCTGGGAGAACTTTACCTTTGACTGATTTGGAAGAATCGGATTGGAATTCTGTAATTGGTGTAAATCTCACAGGTGTATTTCTGTGCTGTAAAGCAGTTATAGGTCCAATGATTGAGCAGGATTACGGTAGGATTGTGAATATCGCATCAATTGCAGGCAAGGAAGGCAATCCGACACTAATACCCTATTCAGTATCAAAAGCAGGAGTTATCTGCTTGACGAAGGCATTGGCTAAAGAGGTGACAGATTATAATATCCGTGTGAATGCAGTATCTCCTGCAGTGATTGAAACACCCATTATGGAAGGTATGGCACAATCTACAATTGACTATATGGTTGGTAAGATTCCATTAGGTCGTATTGGTAAGCCAGAAGAAGTTGCAGCAGTTGTCAACTTCTTAGCATCCGATGAAGTAAGTTTTGTGACTGGACAATGTTATGACGTAAGCGGTGGACGAGCTACATATTAGACTTACTTTTGCAATCAAAGTGATAAGGCGGGTTCAAAACCCGCCTTTACTGATTTAACAACAATTGATTATTCAGCGATGCAATAGAGATACTGTGCTCCACGTAGGAACAATTCATCTCCTACGAAGACAGGCGATGCGTTAAAACTATCATCAAGTTTGTTTTCTGCTAGTACTTCATACTCAGGTCCATCTTTAATGACTGTTACTGTGCCGTTTCGACTTGCAACATAGACACGTTCGGCTGCTCCAGCAATGGACGAATAAACCCCACCAATACCTGCTACCCTTTCAGGTCCGTAATGTATTGATCCAGTGTTTCTATCAATAGCTGAAAGAATACCATTATTTCCCTTTAGGAAATAGATAATATTTCCACTCAACATAGGTGATGGCACATACGGTGTATCACGGTTATATTCCCACACGACTGCATCTGTTCCTGTAATATCGCCATCGGCAATATCTAAGTCAATAGCTTGTAAAGAACTACCACGGAAGCCGCTGATGACATAGACTTGTCCATCAGTATATACAGGAGAAGGTATTACGTTGCGTGTCATACCACCACATTCCCATAACACATCACCATTTGCCAAGTTATAGCTCCGTGTACGGTTTGTTGCCGGTACGATAATCTGCGATGTTCCATTGTGTTCAACGACAATGGGTGATGTCCATGTGGTGCGTTCATCTCGTTCCATTTTCCATATTTCGTCTCCAGTTCGCTTGTCAAGTGCAACAATAAAGGATTGCCCCTCTTGATCTTGCAGAATCACAATTTTGTCGTCGTGAATAATTGGACAACTTCCTTCACCGAAAGTCCCTGCTTTACGCATATTACCAAGGTCCTTTTCCCAAATAAGATCTCCTGTCAAATCCAAACAGTAGAGACCACGGGAACCAAAATAAGCATATATGTGTTCACCATCGGTTACAGGTGAGTTTGATGCGTAACTCGAGTCATTATGCATGCCTTCATGTGGTGCTTCCTCTCGTAGTGTTTTTTCCCATAAAATACTACCATCACTCCGATTGTAAGTAATTAGTCTGAACTGATATGGGTCAATATTTTGGTTGCCGCCACGCCCCCGATTACCTTGTTCTTGCGGAAAAAAACCACTGAATGGATTTTCATCTGCCGATTCAGTTTCTTCTTCCTCGGTTTTTTCAACTTTAATTGCTGTCTGAATAAATATTTTATCATCCCAGATTATTGGTGTTGCATGTCCAAGACCGGGAATAGGCACTTTCCAACGGATATTTTCTGATTCGCTCCAAGTGACTGGAGGGTTAGCATTGACTGCAGTGCCGTTTGTAAGTGGACCGCGCCAATGATGCCAATTGTTATATATATTGGAATTCTGGTCTGTCTTAGTCGCATTTTGTAAAGTTAACGTGCAATTGAAGGCAAGTATCGCCAAGACAGAAATACTTATCGTCAAGAATGCTGTTTTTTTCATGATATAAAGTCCTTTCATTGATGACAGTTAAATGTGTTTATTCTGCGATGCAGTATAGATGATTAGTTCCACGTAAGTATATTTCAGAACCAACAATAGCAGGTGACGCGTTAAAACCATCGTCAAGACGATTCACTTCTAACACTTCAAGGTCAGGTCCATCTTTTAGCACTGTAACACTCCCGTTACGATCAGCGATATATACTCTCCCCGCAGCACCGACAATTGACGCATATACATTTGAAATGCCTGGAACTCTTTCTGGTCCATAGAGCACCTCACCACTATGTATGTCTAACGCAGTAAGGGTATTACTAGTTCTTCTAATGAAATAGATGATATCACCACTCAATAATGCAGAGGGAACATAAGAGGTGTCTCTGTCATATTGCCAATCAACAGCCTCTGTTCCAGTAATATCACCAGAAGCAAGTTCAAGGTTTATGGATTGTATTGAGAATCCACCGTGTCCACTCATAACATAAACGTGTCCATCTTTATAAATGGGTGATGGGATAATATTTCTTGTTAGACCACCACATTCCCAGACCAAATCACCATTTGCTATATCGTAACTTCTGGTACGATTGGATGCAGGAACGATTACTTGTGAGATGCCGTTGTAATCAACAACGATTGGAGATGTCCATGTTGTTGGTTCATCCCTGTCCATCTTCCATATTTCATCACCTGTGTGCTTATTAAGAGCAATTATGAAAGATTGTCCTTCATGGTCTTGTAGAACAACGATTGTATCTCCATGGATCATTGGACAACTGCCTTCCCCAAAGGCATTTCTCTTCTGCATTGTTCCAATATGTTTTTCCCACTTAATATTGCCTTTAAAATCTAAACAGTAAAGACCACGGGAACCGAAATATGCGTAGATATGTTCACCATCTGTCATAGGAGAATTAGATGCGAAACTTGCATCGTTATGTATACCTTCGTGGGGTTTTGATTGGTTCAACGTCTTTTGCCATTTAATGCTGCCATCACTTCGGTTTAACACAAGAAGTTCAAACTTAAATATAGGCAGGGGTCTATTTCGCCTCCGGCCTCGCCTTCTTTCAGACTGAGAGTCATCCGTTGCGTTATCAACTTCAGGCATTTCAACTGGAATTGCAGTCTGAATAAGTATCATATCTTCCCAGATAATTGGTGTTGCATGACCCATTCCAGGAATAGGCACTTTCCAACGGACATTCTCAGATTCACTCCATTTTGTAGGAGGGTTTGCATTCACTGCTGCACCAGTTGCAAGGGGACCCCGCCAATGATGCCAATTCTCTTTAAACTTTTCTGTAATGTCTTTCTCGGCACCATGATGTTCTGCAATTGTATTCGTTGTCCAGACTGTGATAATAGTTAGCACACAGAAACACAAAATCAGATCTGAAATTCTTTTATACATAATTATTCCTATTGTGTTAATATACGTTTAAGTGAACCTATAATATACGTTTAAGTTAACCTACAGATTGATGATTACATTGAAAATAAAGTGTTTGTCAACAAATTAGGTTAATATGTCTTCAATAACAAGTGGTTTCTCTAATTCTTGATTTGCCTCTTCAAGTTTTTCACGACTAGAGACAACACAGACAGCTGCATTATCAAGATTTTCCTCAAAAAGCTGGACAAGTGCGCGTTTCACTTCATCAGGTGTTGCCCTTCGAAGTTGTTTGTAACGTTCCTCTCGTATTTCTCTCGTTATGCCCCCGATGTGATGCCATTGCGCGTTACTAATTGCTTGACTTGGACGAATTGGTTTTTCAGCATCTTTCGCCGATGAGATGATTGCATGGTCAATATCCGTTTGTGTCCATTCAACTTGCTTGATGTAATCAATAGTCTGTTCAAACACATTAATTGTTCGTGCTACATGTGGATCCCTGAACGAGGATTGATAGAGTGCTCCATCAAATGAACTATAAGAAAGTCCTGCACCGTAAGCATTACCTTTAAATCGGATTTCACTCAATATGTAATCCATACCGACAAGATGTGTCCCTATAGAGATCAAGATTGAATCGGGATGCGAATAGTGCGGTGCAGACATTACGTGTGCACAATGTGCAATCTGAATCGGTCCCGCTAAACCTTCACGTGGCGGAGTATCGTAAGGTTGAAATGCTATTGGGTCTGGAGTGATTGCTTCATCTCGCATAGAATCCAACCATTCACCGAGTTTTGTCCGAGTCTGCTGGTAGACAGAGTCAGTTCCAACAAACCCAGCAGTCACACGTTGACGATTTAGCAAGAAATCACGGATCTCTTCTATATGACACATGAGATCAGCGTTTAGTTCGTCAAAACTGTTGAGTAAGGTTTCGCTTTGTCTGAGTTGTGGGAGACCGTATACAATTTCTGAGAGATGTGCTTGTAATGAAAATCCACGGGCAGCATGGTGAATTGCTGTGTTTGAACCGTTTTGGACCATATCTGTGCGATATTTTGCGACAGTTTGTACCATTACATCGCGAAGACGTTCTTTATCTCGTGGGTTCACTGAAAAGACTAAATCATGTAGGACATCAAGTGCAGCATCCATTTTGCCATCAAGTGCTTTGAGATGGAAATATGCGTTTTGCAGTGAACGGTCGCGATCAAGTGCATGCGTACGAAATCCTACACCACAACTGATTCCACCAGTAACTGCCGACTTTCGTCGTGCCAATTCCGTAAAGTCCATTTCTGCTGCACCGAGTTTACAAATAGCGTTCAAATACTGCGGCATATATGTCCAGAGGTGTTCCGGTAACCCGCGTATATCAAAATCCAAAACAAAATAGTTAACTCCGTTTGCAAAAACATCACTTTTAAGAAAATCTTGTCCACCGACTTTTTCTATAGTAGTGGGTATATGTTTCGGTTTATCGGGTAAATCCTTTATGCTGAGTTGTGGTAATTTCGCCAATGCTTCTGGTGGATTTGGTTCACCGTTCATGCGTTCCAATTCTGCGGCATCAGCAGCAATCTTTAATACCTGTTCATCGGTAAGTTGTGTTCTGATTTCATTAGTTCGTTCTTCCAATTCAGTATCAAGTTTTGCCTGCATGTTTGGATCTGGTGAAAGAACACTTGTCAATCGATGTGGATTATCAAGTAAACGTTCCTTAATCAGATCGTTGAAGATAGAGGGATTTTCTTCCCAACGTTTACGTATAACAGCCAAACTCTCTCCCATTCTTAGGAACGTATCCGACTCTTTATCATATATCCACGGTTCAATGACACGGAACAGTATACGAAGCGGGAACATCGGGGCTACCTCTTGATAGTGATAAGTTGACTGTTGGAAAGCAGCCTCTACCAATTCACTATCAAAAGTGTTATTTGCAAGTTCGGTGAGTGTGTCGGTAATAAGATTGGTAAAAGCTTCTGTTCGTTCCTTCTCAC
Organism: Candidatus Poribacteria bacterium; assembly: GCA_958295945.1. Taxonomy (GTDB): domain Bacteria; phylum Poribacteria; class WGA-4E; order WGA-4E; family WGA-3G; genus MSPOR6. The sequence goes on along the minus strand of OY282386.1, from coordinate 4,387,719 downwards.
TCCCTTTAATGCCGACATAGAATGAACTGTTTGGACCAATGGAACTTGCACCGGAATAAATAATATCTGTTCCCAACTTTGAGTCGATAATTGCTTTCTTCAGCGGTGCAGCTTCATTACCGAAAAGTATCAGACTTAGAATATGGCACATGGCAACATCTTCTGGGTCAGTCGCATCACCGATGAGCCAACTCAGCATTAAGTACGTCTTCTCAGTCAACGACTCATCTGGTGCGACGGGGTATGTGTCAATTACAGATTGATGTGAATCCCATCTTGGTTGATGTGTGACATTTTTATTCAGCGGATTTAACGAGCCAGTAGTATCGTTTTTGGGTATATTGTCAAGTTTGTCAGCAAGGAACGCAAGATAATCAGTTGTTGGAATATTTCCATAAAGAAAAAAGAAGCCATTACTGGGGTGGTAATAAGTTCCATGAAAGTCTTTCAGCTGCTGATATGTCAAGTCTGGAATTGCATCAGGGTCACCACCTGATTCTTTGGCATATAATGTGTCAGGTAAGAGACGACTTGTCATGGATCGATATAATCTTGATTCTGGATCCGAGAAAACACCTTTCATTTCATTGTAGACAATGCCGGTAATCTTAATATCACCAGTGGGATTTTCTGGATCAACAGGTGCAAGATGGTGTCCTTCCCGTTTGAAAGTCTCCTCAGTCAGTAGTGGGTGAAAGACTGCATCAAAATAGACTTCTGCTAAGTTGAATAGGTCTTTCTTGACATTGCTCGCGACTGGATAATAGGTGTGGTCTGAACTTGTCATGGCGTTGATAAAAGTTGCCATACTCATCTTTATCATTTCAAAAAACGGTTCTTTGACCGGATATTTCTGTGAACCAGCTAAGACAGCATGTTCCAGAATATGCGGCACACCAGTGTCGTCTGTAGGTGGTGTGGGGAAGTTGATAGAGAAGAGATTTTCTGAATCATTAGTATATAAATGTAGTATACGTGCTCCACTGTTCGGATGTGTCAATTCAATAGTCACTGCACGTAGTTCGTCAATTGGTGTGATGTTTTTAACCTCAAATCCGTGAAGTTGTTGACCTTTTTGTAAGTCAACAGGTGGGTGAGGTAACCCACCCGATGCAGTCGAGAGTTTGGAATCCACTTTAACCTCCAGTTTTAATTAAATTTTGCAATTTGCTAAAAATATGGTTTACAAGTTTACGTTATATGTCCTCAATTTCAAGCGGTTGATCCATTTTCTTATTTTCTGCCGTTAATTTCTCACGACTTGCAATGACGCAAATTGGGGCTTTGCCCTTGTTTTCTTCCAAAGTTTCCAACAGTGTTCGTTTAACCTCCTTGGGAGTTGCGCGTCGGAGTTGGGCATATTTTTCTGCAACCACTTCGTGTGTCTGCCCCTTAACATAATGCCAGATGGCATCAGTTGAGGCTTGACTTGGCCGGGCTGTTTTTAGGTAATCTGACGATTTAGCAATAATCGCCCGGTCAATATCAGCCTGCGTCCACTCTGTCTGTTTAACATAGTCTATTGTCCGTGCGAAAACGGCAAGTGTTCGGGCGACGTGCGGATCGTCCTGTGATCCCTGGCAGATCAAGGATTCACAAGGGTTATATGAAAAACGAAAACCGTAGGCATTGCCTTTGAATCGGATTTCGGGCAACATGTAATCATTTTCTAAGATATGCGATCCGATAGTCAAGAGTCCTGAATCCGGATGTGAGTAGTGCGGTGCTGGTATCATTTGGGTACAGTGCGCTATTGGAATAGGAGCCGCTAATCCTTCGCGTGGTGGCGTCCCAAAAGATTTAAAACCAATCAGTGCAGGTATTATCGGTTCGTCACGCATGTCGTCAATCCATTCTGAGAACTGTCCTCGAAACACCTCATAAGCTGCGTCAGAGCCGGTAAAACTAGCGGTCACGCGACTTTGGACTAATAGAAACTCGCGAATCTGTTCAATATAACCGGTCAGTTCTTCATAAGATTCATCAAAACGGTTGAGCAACATTTCACTTGTGCGGAGTCGTGGTAGTCCGTAGACGATATCTGTGAGAAATCCCCGTTGTGAAAGTCCGCGAGCAGCACGGTGGTTTACAACAGATACACCGTAATAGTCGTGTTTAGAATCCACTGCCTGATTGAGAACGTCGTAGAGACGTTCTTTATTGCGCGGGTTCACATCGAAAACCAAATCGTGCAAAACGCTCAACGCATCCTCAATTTTACCGTCAAGTGCTTTGAGTCGAAATTGCATATCCCACACTGGACGACTTGGGTCAAGCGCGTGGGTGGTAAAGTTCGGCGAGCATCCAATGCTGCCAGTGGTCGCTGCTCTGCGCTGTGCAATCTGTTCGTAATTCATCTTACCCGCACCGAGTTTGTCAACAGCATCGGTGTATTTGGTTAGATACTGCCAAAGATGTTGTGGTAACCCTTGTAAATCAAAATTTAGCGCGAGATAATTCACACCGTTTGAAAATATCTCGTTCCGAAGCAGCGGGCGCCCGCTAACCGTCTCAATAGTCGTGGGAATATGCAGTGGTTCTTCGGGTAGCTCAGAGACGTGTAGTTGCGGCAATTTCGCTAAATCCTCTGGTGAGTTCGGTTGTCCGCTCAGGTGCTCCAGTTCCGCGGCATCGGCGGCAATCTGCCGCATCTGTTCATCAGTGAGTTGTGCGCGAATTGCTTTCAGACGTTTATTTTCTGTCGCATCAAGCCTTGCCTGCATATCTGTGTCAGGAGTCAGGATGGTCGTCAACCGATGTGGGTTGGCAAGAAGCCGCTCGCGAATCAATTCGTTGAAAATCTGCGGATTTCGTTCCCAGCGTTGACGGATAGCAGATAGGTGCGTCCCCATCTTTAAAAAGAGGGTCGGTTCCTTTTCATATACCCATGTATTTATGACACGTATCATCATTTGAAACGGGAAACCCGGTGTGACCTCCTGATAGTCGTAGGTGATTTGTTGGAATGCGGCTTCCACTATCTCTTTGTCAATTTCTGCGTCTGCAATTTCAGTGAGTGTCCTGATGACCAATTCTGTGAAAACGTCAACGCGATCTGCTTCACTTCCAACTAAACCGACACTAAATGTTCTATTTGGTCCTATCTTACCATCAAAAATATTGTATCGTATATCAGTACCAAGTTTTGAATTTATAATTGCCTTGCGGAGAGGTGAGCCTTCGTTATCGAGTAGTATCCTGCGTAATATATGGCACAAGATAACCTCTTCAGGATCCGTTGTCCCTCCGATAATCCAACTGAGCATCAAGTATGTCTTTTCAGTGAGGGGCTCATCTGCACCAATTGGGTAGGTATCCGTTACAGTCCGTGGAGATTTCCACTTCGGTTGATGTGTGATCTCTGGTCGGAGAGGATGCCGAAACCCATTTGTCTCTGTCTTTGGAATAGCCGCCAGTTTATCGGCGAGAAATAAGAGATAATCGTGTGTTGGTATATTGCCGTAGAAGAAGAAGTAACTGTTGTGTGGATGGTAGTAGGTTTGGTGATAAGTTTTCAATTGTTCGTAAGTTAAGTCTGGCATAACCAGATAATTTCCACCACCATTGTAGGCATAGCAGGTATCAGGCAGAAGTCCGCCAGCCACAGCAAGAATCAAGCAGTATCTCGGATGGGACAAGCCAATTTTCACTTCATTATAAACGATCCCGTTTATTTTTAAATCTCCTGTCGGTTGATCTCGGTCCACAGGTTCAAGATGATGTCCTTCACGTTTGAAAGTGTCCTCCGTCAGAAGTGGATGAAAAACCGAATCAAAGTGGACTTCTGCAACATTAAATAGGTCTTTCTTGACATTGTTTGAGGTGTAGTACAAGGCATGATCGCCCCAGTTCATTGCATTTGTACTGTCATAAGTTGCGAGACTCATTTTCATGATCTCAAAGAACCCTCCTTTTAACGGATAAGTACGAGATCCCATCATTACGGAGTGTTCAAGGATATGCTGCAGCCCCGTATCATCAAATGTTGGTGTTAGTGGACTGATTGAAAACAGGTTTCTGGGGTCGTCTGTCCAGAGATGCAACAACCGTGCGCCGCTATGTGGATGCAAGAGTTCTATTGCTACTGCCCGCAATTCGTCAATAGGTGTGATGTTCTTTACCTCAAATCCGTGAAGTTCTTGACCTATTTGTAGGTCAATGGGTGGGTGAGGTGTCCCACCCGATGCAGTCGAGCGTTTGGAATCCATTCTACCATCCATTATTATATCCATTTATTTTTTTGAAAGATCGGCACACACAAGTTCTTCCCCGTTTCTGGCGAAGACATGTTTATATGCATAAGCAGGATGTGCCCACGTAACACCATTCCTACGGTTTAATTGGTCACGGGTTGGTTTAATTAATTTCGCACGACTAATGATATTCAGTCCTTCAGGTGAAAGTTCAGTAATGAGAAGTTCTCCACGTTCATTAAACATCCAAATCTTGTCGCCGTTTTGAGTAAAATGTATCGTACTCCACCGTGCTTTAGGAACAGCAGTTAGGTCTTCCCATATCCGATCACCCGTTTCCGCCTCAATACAACGTAGTTCCCCATAACTGTCAACACCATATATAAAATTCCCTATCCATACAGGTGTTGACATCGTAGTTTGAATGGCATCAGTCTTTCTCTCATTTTCACCTCTTCTATGCCAAACAAGTTCATAATCCAATTTCTCGGTAGATAATTTCAATAGAGCTGCACCTTCATAGAAATTAGTAACGAACAGTTGATTATCGTTATGAATTGGCGTTGCGATTCCAATTTCCCAATTTGTTGGTGGGATCGGGTATTTCCAATGCAATTCACCTGTCTGCGGGTCAAGTGCGGTTACATTCCATCCTGTCCAACAAATTAAGACTCTTTTGCCTGCTTGTTCAATGATTATTGGTGCTGAATAGGATGCATTATCCTCTAAGGCAGTCCACTTTTCTTCACCCGAATTTCTATCAAATGCGACAATACATGCTTCCGGCTTTCCACCTATCTGAACGATTAGAAGATTATCTTCAACAATCGGAGCACATGCAATTCCCCATATAGGCATTTCAATATTATATTCTGTATTAAGGTCTTTTTGCCATTTGATTTCACCAGTTGCTGCATCAAAACAGTGTAGATGACCCATTGCGCCTAAGGAATATGCAAGACCTTGATGTACTGTAACATTTGCTCGTGGTCCTACAGGATATTCAATCCTATAGATACAATCATAAGTGTAAGACCAAATTTCGTCCCCAGTTTGCCAATCAAAGCAGTGAACACGTTCAACTTGTTTCGGTTTTGTAAGTCTGTCTGTTATATATACGCGACCCTCTGCAACAGTTGGTCCACTGTACCCACTTCCTATAGGTACACTCCATTTTATAGGTATATTCTCACCATCAAATTTCTCAATGATACCGGTTTCTTTCCATACGCCATCTCTGTTAGGACCTCGCCACTGGGGCCAATCATCAGCAGAAACATAGTAGATATTTAAGGAAAAGACAGTAATGAAAACAGTAAGTAAAAGCGTAATGCGTTTCATAAATATGAATAAACTCCTTGATAAAATAACGATCTTTTCCAGAACACAATTATCGTTCGCGTTATATCTTTTTTTAATTTGGATTTGCTCAAGTTTTGCTATTTTATATTTTTTCTCTTTCTTTGTCAATTGAAAATCAGAAATCCTAAAACTAAATAACCCTGTTGACATGTTAAGTTTCTTGACAATAAAGTAATCAAGAGGTATAATTTCAACATCAGTTCTTTATTCTTTAATAATCTTCTCCTTCAAGCAATGTTATTGACAATCACCACATCCTATTCTCCTGCAACCGATCTTGGGTATCTATTACATAAACATCCTGACCGTTTACAGACTTTTGATCTTGCCTACGGACGTGTCCATGTCTTTTATCCTGAAGCAGAAACGGATAGATGTACTGCTGCAATGCTGCTTGATGTAGATTCAGTCGGACTTGTGCGGAGAAGTTATGGACAACATCGAGAGAATTTCGCACTTGCTGAATATGTCAATGATCGTCCTTATGTTGCATCTTCATTTATGAGTGTTGCGATTGCGAAGGTCTATAGCAGTGCATTATCAGGTAAATGTAAAGACCGTCCCAATCTTGTTCAAACACCAATTCATTTATCTGCAAAGTTGTCTATACTACCTTGTCGTGGAGGCGATAAGTTCTTGAGACGATTGTTTGAACCGCTTGGATATTCTGTCATTTCTGAACGACATATATTGGACTCAAGTTTTCAAGAGTGGGGAGAAAGTCGTTACTATACAGTCACTCTTGAAAGACAGTGTTTGTTGAGCGAGATGTTAAGACACCTTTATGTTTTAATTCCTGTGCTTGATGATGAAAAACATTATTGGGTTGCTGAAGCAGAGATAGAGAAACTCCTCAGACATGGAGAAGATTGGTTATCTGAACATCCAGAGCAAGAAGTTATTGTCAGTCGTTATCTGAAGCATCAACGTAGACTTACACGTCAGGCATTGACGCAATTAGGTGATGTTGGTGAGGATGAAGAGGATGTTAGACTTTGCGAAACAGAGATAGAAGAAAATATTGGACTGAACGAAGTTAGACTAACAAAGACTACAGAGATTATCAAGGAGTCTGGAGCGAAACGTGTTTTGGATTTAGGATGTGGTGAAGGAAAGCTGCTCCGAAAATTGATGCGAGAAAAGCAGTTTGAAGAAGTCGTTGGAATGGATGTCTCACATCAATCGTTGAAAATCGCACAGCAACGATTGCATTATGAGCGTTTATCAGAGAAGGAACAGGAACGATTGGCATTTATACAAGGATCGTTATGTTATCGGGATTCACGTTTGTCAGGATATGATGCAGCGGCAGTGATAGAGGTGATTGAACACTTAGATAAACCGCGCATTGCTGCATTTGAACGGGTTGTATTTGAATATGCTTGCCCTACGATGGTAGTGTTGACAACACCTAATGAAGAATATAATGTCAAATTTGAGAACTTGCCAGCAGGTAAATTTCGGCATAGAGACCATCGTTTTGAATGGACACGGCGTGAATTTGAATCTTGGACAGCAGATGTTGCCAAACGGTTTGGGTATTCTGTTATGTACTATCCTATCGGAGAAGAAGATTCAGTTGTTGGTGCACCAACACAGATGGCGGTGTTTACGCAATAAATAGAAACGATATTATGCAGATCAAGATTCCAGATCAATCACTTGTAGTGCTTATTGGTGCATCAGGATCAGGCAAGTCAACTTTTGCTAAGAAGCACTTTAAACCGACAGAGATTCTTTCATCCGATTTCTGTAGAGGACTTGTTTCTGACGATGAAAATGACCAAAATGCAACTAAAGATGCGTTTGAAGTTTTACATTTCATCGCTGCTAAACGTCTTGCTGCAGGTAAGTTAACTGTCATAGATGCAACCAATGTTCAGCATGAAGCAAGGAAACCGTTGCTGGAATTGGCTCGGAAATATCACTATCTATCAGTTGCTATTGTCTTGAATATTCCTGCTAAACTCTGTCAGGAAAGAAACGAAACCCGACCTGACCGCAATTTTAAACCGCATGTTGTTCGTAATCAGACAAGTCAACTCCGTAGATCATTACGTTCATTGAAACGCGAAGGGTTTCGGAACTTTCTATATGTTCTGTCTTCACCAGAGGAAGTTGAGGCTGCACAAATTGAACGTCAACCGATGTGGACAAATCGGATGGATGAAACTGGACCATTTGATATTATTGGCGATATACACGGTTGTTATGATGAGCTTGTTGAATTGCTGAGAAAACTTGGCTACGAAGTAGAAACAAAAGATTGTGATATTCCAGTAATCGTATCTCCAGATGATAGGAAAGTCTTATTCATTGGTGACTATGTGGACCGCGGACCTAAAGTCGTTGAAGTGCTACGATTGGTTATGGAAATGCACAGAAATGGAATTGCAATATGTGTTCCGGGAAATCATGATGTTAAACTGGTCCGTGCTCTTAGAGGGAAAAACGTAGCACAGACACATGGTTTAGCAGAATCGCTTACGCAATTAGAAAATGAAACACCAGAATTTAGAGAACAAGTTGTCGATTTCATAGAGGGATTGGTGAGCCATTTTGTTCTTGATAATGGTAAATTGGTTGTTGCACATGCGGGAATGAAACAAGAATATCAAGGACGCGCATCTGGTCGTGTTCGTCAATTTGCTCTATATGGTGAAACTACGGGAGAAACAGATGAGTTTGGTTTGCCTATTAGATTGAATTGGGCAGAAGAGTATCGAGGACAAGCAACTGTTGTCTATGGCCATACATCGGTTGCAGAACCTGAATGGATGAATCGGACTATAAACATAGATACGGGTTGCGTTTACGGAGGCAAGTTAACTGCGTTACGTCATCCCGAAAAAGAATTTGTTTCTGTTCCTGCAAAAAAGATGTATTATGAACCTGCTAAACCTTTGCACGAAACAACAGAAGCAAAAAGGTCTATAGGAAATCAGAAAGATGATGGTATCCTTGACATCAACGATGTAATAGGTAAGAGAATAATCAGTACACGCCTAAATCACAATGTTACAATTCGTGAAGAGAATACTATCAATGCATTGGAGGTTATGAGTCGGTTTGCCATTGACCCGAAATGGTTAATCTATCTTCCGCCCACAATGTCTCCGACTGAGACATCAACAAAAGAGGGTCTTCTTGAGCACCCTGCTGAAGGATTTACTTATTATCGCAATCAAGGAATTTCCACAGTCGTATGGCAAGAGAAACACATGGGTTCGCGTGCAATCGTTGTTGTATGTAAAGATCCAGAAGCTGCTCGTAAACAGTTTGGTGTAACAGGTGATACAATTGGTGTCTGTTATACACGCACTGGCAGACCATTTTTTGATGATGCTACAATGGAAAATGCTCTGCTAAATTCCGTTAAACAGTCAGTTGAAAGAGCAGGATTGTGGAAGATTTTAGATACTGATTGGGTCTGTCTTGATTGTGAGTTAATGCCGTGGTCAGTCAAAGCACAAGCGTTATTACGTCAACAATATGCCCCTGTCGGCACATCTGCGCGTGTTGCCTTTGCAGATGCTGTTGCCTCATTAGAAACTACTGGTAATCGGGGTATTGAAGTTGAGGAGTTATTGGAAAATTATCAGAACCGATCAGATACTATAAACGGGTATGTTGATGCATATCAAAAATATTGTTGGGCAGTGGATTCTATATCTGACTTAAAACTTGCTCCATTTCATCTATTGGCATCAGAAGGGAATGTACATGTTGACAAGGATCATTTGTGGCACATGGAATTGCTATCAAAATTATGTAGTAGTTCCGAGAATGGTGTGATGTTCAGAACATCCTATGGGTTGGTTGATTTGAAAGACGAGAATAGTATTAACTTGGCAATTCAACAGTGGGAAGAACTTACTTCTCAAGGTGGAGAAGGAGTCGTTATCAAACCGATGGGTTTTGTAGTGAAAGGGAAACGTGGACTTGTCCAACCAGCAGTGAAATGTCGTGGGAGAGAGTATCTACGTATCATCTATGGACCTGAATATACGTTGCAGAAGAATTTAGAGCGACTTCGAGCAAGAGGACTATCGCACAAACGTTCCCTGGCAATCAGAGAATTTGCATTAGGTGTGGAGGCACTTGAGCGATTTATCAATCGTGAACCATTGTCTAAAGTACATGAATGTGTATTCGGAGTACTGGCACTTGAAAGTGAATCAGTTGACCCAAGGCTTTGAAATATATTCGCATATTTATATGAATTTTTGAAGATACAGATACAACAAAACTGATATGAAAAATATACATTTACCAACATTCTTCTGTGTGATTATTAATTGTCTAATTTTTTTACTTAGTGGATGTCAGGATTCTTCTCCGATAACTAATGGAACGAATGAGGAGAATGAAATCGTTTTAACTAATTATCTGCTTACAGAAGATGAAACTTGGGTTCCTGAAAATACCTATCTTATAAAAGGCACATTAGTAGTACCTGCAGACATTGTACTTGAGATCATGCCCGGAACGGTTGTTAAATTTGCTCGTGATGCACAGATCAAGGTTTCCGGTTTGAAAGCATTGCTGAAAATTGGAACACCTATAGTAGAGGAACAATTAGATGAACTTGTGACTTTTACATCAGATAGTTCAAATCCAGAACCCGGCGAGTGGAAAGGTATCTTTTTTGACTTTACAAAAGATGCTGATAGTTTTCTAAGAGGATTAGTCATAGAATACGCAGAGATAGCTGTGGATATCAGATCGACTTCTCCTTCGGTGTTAGATTGTGTGTTTCAGAACAACAAAACTGCAATTGCATTAAATGGGAGTGATTCAATAATCAGATATAATGAGATCAAGGATAATGAAATAGGAATTAGCACAATTGAACGGCAGAATAGACCACAAATTGAGTCCAATGTAATTAGGGAAAATGAGACTGGTATTTTCTGTGAGAACGTACAATCAATTATCCAGTTCAACAACTTAGAAACCAATGAATTCTCTCTAAAATTAAATGTAAAATTTGATCTACTAATTTCAAACAATTGGTGGGGAACAATTGATAATGAAGAAATTGACCAGATGATTCAGGATTCTGCAGATGTAGAGTTAGTTACAAAACAATTGGGTAGTGTGGTTTATTTGCCGATAGCTGAGACAAGGTTTACCGATGCGGGACCACGGGAGTGATATGAAATGTTGACCATCCTGAATGTATCCCAGAATCATTTTGTTCGTGGTGGATCTGACCGTTATTTTTTCACCATGGCTGAGATATTACAGAAAAATGGTCACAAGGTGATTCCGTTCACAGCTGCACATCCTAAAAATGAACCATCAGAATGGGATGAGTATTTTCCGCGGGCAGCAGATTTTGAAAATCCTGGACCAATTGACCCTTTACGTTTTCTTTATTCTCGTGATGCAGTGAAATCAATACAACGTTTACTGAAAAATACTGAGATTGATATCGCACACTTTCATATATATTACGGTAAATTGACAGCATCAATCTTAGGTCATCTCAAGGATGCAGATATTCCATTGATTCAAACTCTGCATGAATACAAAATTACTTGTCCTGTCTATAGTCATTTGTCAAACGATGAGATTTGTGAGGATTGCGAAGGAAAACACTTTTGGCGAGCATTGCCGAAAAGGTGTAATAGAAGATCCCTGGCACGTACTGCATTGAGTGTGGTAGAGTCTTATGTGTCTCGCTATCTCGGTTCTGTTGATAAGTTTGACCATTTCATATCGGTTTCTCACTTTTTACGCAAAAAGATGATCCAGTATGGCGTGCCGGAAGATAAGATTTCAACGGTACACAACTTTACTGATGTCACAAACTTTACGCCAAATTTTGATGAAGGAGATTATCTACTCTATTTCGGGAGAGTGCATCGTAGTAAAGGTATTTTTACGCTTATTGAGGCAGCCGCACCTATAAAACATGTTCCGCTTTATATCGTTGGGGATGGAGAAGCAATGTCTGAAGTTAGGCAATTTATTGAGAATAATGGCTGTGAACACATACAGCTCTTGGGGTTTAAACAAGGGGACGAACTCAAGGAACTGATTCAGAAGAGTATCTGTACTGTTTTACCATCGGAGTGGTATGAGAATTGTCCTATGTCTGTCTTGGAATCTTATGCTTATGGAAAACCTGTCATTGGTGCCGACATCGGGGGAATACCTGAGTTAATTGCTGATGGTGAGGACGGATTCCTTGTTCCGTCTGCTGCAACTGAGGCATTGCGGGAGAAATTGTTGTGGATGGGTGAAAATAAAGGTGGGGCAGTAGAGATGGGGAGAATTGGTAGAACTAAAATGGAAAGAGAATTTAACGCAGAAATACACTATCAGAAGATATTTAACATTTATGACAAGGTTTTGTAATAATTAGGATGTATATTTTATTTGTATCAATTTCCATTATTTTGTAAAATGGGATTATAGGATACTATGGATAAGTGCTTATGTTGCACTAATAACAGAGAATAAATTTACTGAAATTATTTTATGGAGGAAAATATGAAAAAAATACCAATTACATTGATATTTGTCTTGATTTGCTCAGCATTTATTATGTCATGTGAGTACGCTTCAGATGTAGTGCGGCCTGGTGAACCTGGAACGGACCCCGTGGATCCACCAGAAATGAAAGATCCTAGTGAAAAGGAGGGCATGTTAAAAGGATCTCCAGTCGTTATTAATGAACTCATGGCGGATAATGATAACATTGCTATGGATCCGCAAGGGGACAACGACGATTGGGTTGAATTATATAACCGTACTGACAGTCCTATTGATCTTACTGGAATGTATCTTAGTGACAAAGTGGATAATCCGACCAAATGGCAATTTCCAGACGGTACAGAGATTGCTGCGAATGGGTATCTCATTGTATGGTGTGATGAAGATCATGATAATGAAGATGCTACCGAAGGTTTGCATTCTAACTTCAAACTATCTAAAAGTGGTGAAACGGTCTTGTTGGTAGGTCCTGATGCGAATGATAATATGGTGTTGGATAGCGTTGTATTTGGTGAGCAGGAAACGGATGTTGCTTACGGAAGAATCCCAAATGGTACTGGCGATTTCCAAATTGTTGCTGCAACACCTAGTGCAGAGAATACAGTAAATTAGGATTCATACTGCCAAATCGTTCTTTTGTAAAATTCATTTCTGTTTCTCATTAGTGAAAAATCTAAAAATATATAAAGTGAAGACTGAATGAAATTGTAAGACAACTTATTGTTTATTCCTTTCTCATTCAGTCTGCCTAAATTTGTTTAGGCCTTAATGTAATTATGGATCATAAATGCCAATGAAACTATTTAATTCAACCCTATCATCACTTAATCCTTATGAAAGACAAACCCATACATTTGCTATCATCACTCGTCTAACACTCTTATTCTGTATGCAATTCATTTTTTCGATTCAAGTTGCATCTGCACAGGCTGTAAACATACCTGATCCTGCCCTTCGTTCCGCTCTTGAGTTAGCATTAGGTAAACAAGTTGGTGAAGATATTACTCAAGAAGATATGGCGAGTTTGCGATCACTTCAAGCCAGCAGATGTCGCTTTATTAGACTGAAGGATGCAAATAATTGGGGAATACCAAGCCGTTGGATATGTGAGTCGCCTAATGATTCGTTTGGACCTACAATTAAAAAATTGACAGGCATTGAGTATGCTACAAATTTGACAGAGCTTCATCTTGGTCGTAATCAGATATCTGATGTATCACCCCTCCAAAATTTAACGGAATTGACATACTTAGATCTTGGTGTTAACTGGCGCATCACAGATGTGACCCCACTGAAAAATTTGATAAACTTAACGTTCTTAAATCTTCGCGGAAACGGGATATCAGATGTAACCCCACTCAGTGGTTTAACACAATTGGTTGATTTGGACCTACACACCAATCAAATTTCAGATCTAACGCCACTCAGAAATATGACAAATCTGCAGTTTCTTGCTATACGTGCCAACGAACTGTCGGATGTATCTCCACTTGAAAACTTGACAAACTTAACCCATCTAAGTCTAAGAGATAACCAAATAGTGGATGTATCCGCACTCCAAAATCTTACAAATATGACAGCAATGGACCTCCAATCTAATCAAATATCGGATATATCACCTCTCAGCAGTTTGACAAAATTGGTTTTTCTTGACATTGATAGCAACGAGGTATCGGATGTGTCCGCGCTTGAAAACATGACAAAACTGACCCGACTTGATATCTCAGACAACTTGATATCGGATATTTCTCCACTCAGTGCTATCAAAAATCTGAGTCGGGTAGATATTGATGATAATCCGCTATCGGATGTATCCCCACTCAAAAATCTTACAAGGTTGACATTTCTAGATCTTGACGACAACGAAATATCGGATATATCCCCACTCAGCAGTTTGATCAACTTAAGATGGCTAGATCTTGACGACAATGAGATATCGGATATAACCCCACTCAACGTTATGACAAAACTAACATACCTTGACCTTGATGGCAATAAAATATCAGATTTATCTCCGCTCATGTCTTTGACAAAATTAACAGAACTGGATCTTGATGGCAATAAAATAAAAGATGTGTCGCCGCTAAATGTTTTGGTGAATCTGATGATTCTTGATCTTCACGACAACGAAATATCGGATATATCCCCACTTAGCAGTTTAATAAACCTTACAGACCTTGATCTTGATGACAATAAGATAGTTGATGTGACACCTCTTAAAAATATGATAAAATTGATAATTCTAGATCTTGATGGTAACCAAATTGTGAATGTGTTCCCACTCAAAGACATGATAGAACTAACAGAGTTAGACCTTCACGACAATCAAATCACTAATGTGACACCTCTCAAAAACTTAACAAACCTTGAAGTCCTTGATCTTAGTCGAAACAAAATATCAGATTTTTCTCCAATCGCCGGATTGATAGATAATCTATTGATATTTGATGCCAGCGACCAAACACCTCCAACCTACAAACCGGAGGATGTGAACCGCGACGGGGTTGTCAATATATCTGATCTCGTCTTAATTGCATCCAATTTTGATGATCCTGACTTGAATGCTCTGGCACAGATGAATATACATCCAGATGTAAACAGCGATGGGGTTGTGGATATAATAGATTTGGTTCTTGTTGCTTCGGAATTAGGTTCATCTGCTGCCATCCCATCACTCAGCCAACATTCAGTTAAAACATCCGACCTCAATACCGAGAATCTCATGCAGTGGATACAACTTGCTAAACGACTTGATACACAAGAACCACGCATACAAAGAGGGATTGCTGTCTTGGAGCAGCTGCTAGCAGTTCTGTCCTCTGTGGAAGGATTACCAACAGAAACTGCACTGTTGGCAAATTATCCGAACCCATTCAACCCCGAGACATGGATACCGTATCAGTTAGCAAAATCGGCAAAGGTTGTTATATTTATTCATTCCACTGATGGGAAACTTGTTCGGGAGTTGGAGGTAGGGCAAATGTCTGCAGGCATTTACTATACTAAATCCCGTGCTGCCCATTGGGATGGACAAAATGAATTTGGTGAAACTGTGTCAAGTGGAGTCTATTTCTATACGCTGACTACCGATGATTTTAAGGCTACGGGCAAAATGATCATCCGGAAGTAGGTAAAATTATGCAACGTAAACATCATAATCTTTTGAAACTATATACATACACCGACACACAGTTTGCAAACCAAAAAATAGGACTTCCATCTGTTGTCATTCTAATTTTAGCTGCGTGTGTTTTCTTTTTGACATCGTACCGTCTTGTAATTGCACAGACCGTCCACATTCCGGACCCTGGTCTTCGTGCCGTTATTGCGTCAGCACTCGGCAAAGAAGCAGGGGCTAATATCACCCAGTCCGAGATGGAAAGTTTGGAATCCCTCCAAGCCAACGGATGCCGCTATTTGACGCTGTCGAAAAAGGGGTGGTTTACACCAATAGCAGAACGGTGGGTATGTGAATCTACCGATGTTCAATTTGTATCCAGCATCAAAGATCTAACAGGTCTTGAGTTTGCTACCAATCTGATAGAGTTGGAACTTGGCCGTAATCAGATATCGGATGTGACACCTCTCAAAGATTTAGTAAACTTAACACGCCTTTCTCTTGGAATGAATCGTATATCGGATGTGACACCTCTCAAAGATTTGACAAATCTGACCCACCTCTCTCTCGTAAACAACCGTATATCAGATGTGACACCCCTAAAAAACTTGACAAATCTGATAGAACTGGATCTTCTCAATAACCGGATATTGGATGTGACACCGCTCAGAAACTTGACTACACTAAAATATCTCTCACTTCGAGATAACCAGATATTGGATGTGACACCGCTCAGAAACTTGACTATACTAAAATATCTCTCACTTCGAGATAACCAGATATTGGATGTGACACCGCTCAAGAATATGACAAACTTGACATATATAAATATTTTCAACAACCGTATATCGGATGTGACACCATTAAAAGATATGACAAAACTTAGACATTTGGATATTGACGACAACCGGATATCGGATGTGACACCGCTAAAAGATATGAAAAAACTAATACATTTAGATATCTCCGACAACCCGATACTGGATTTGACACCACTAAAAGATATGACAGAATTGATAGACCTAGATCTTGACAGCAACGGAATATTGGATATATCTCCTCTCAAACATTTAACGAATTTGTCAACCCTGGATCTTGCTCACAACAATATATCTGATCTGTCCGTTCTTAAGACTGTGACTAAACTGAGAATATTGGAACTTGACGACAACCGGATATCGGATGTGGCACCCCTCAAAAACTTGACAAAACTGACAAAGTTATATCTTGATAACAATCGAATATCGGATGTGGCACCCCTCAAAAACTTGACAAAACTGACAGTGCTTGATCTAAGCCACAATCACATATCAGATTTCTCACCAATCACCGATTTAATAGATAATCTGATAGAATACGATTTTAGCAATCAAACAGCACCTCCTTTCAGTTTTGCAGATGTAAACCGAGATGGCACTGTAAATATTGCGGACCTCGTTGCAATCGCATCAAACTTTGCCGATCCTGATTTAGAGGCTCTGGCAGAAATGAATATCTATCCGGATGTCAATGGCGATGGGCTTGTCAATTTGATAGATTTACTAATTGCTGCTTCGGAAATAAGTCCCGATGCCGCTGCTCCAACACTTAGCAAAAATCAGATTGAAACAACATCTAATCTCACTACCAAAGACCTTGCGGTGTGGATTCGACTTGCCAAACAACTTGATCTGGCAGAACTAAATCTACAGCAAGGGGTAGATGTCTTGGAGCAGCTTTTGGCGATTATTAGTCCCCAAGACGCGCTTCCAAAATCCACGGCACTCTTACCAAACTACCCGAATCCATTCAACCCTGAGACATGGATACCGTATCAGTTGGCAGAACCAGGGAACGTTAACATCTCAATTCATTCTGCGGATGGGAAACTCGTTCGATTGTTGGAATTGGGACAATTGCCAGCAGGTGTATATAAACATAAATCTCGCGCGGCCTATTGGGATGGTCAGAATGAGTTCGGTGAATCCGTAGCAAGTGGTGTCTATTTCATTACACTCACTGCCAATGATTTTAAAGTTACGCGCAAAATGTTCATCCGAAAGTAATACTAAAGTATGTAATGTAAGGAGCATAATTTCTTGAGACTTTTCACATATACCGGCACACAACACGCAGTCCAAAACATGAGACGTGCTTGTATTGTGTGTCTGATCCTCACTGCGTACATGTTTGTTTGGGGGCCACGCCAGATAGCAACAGCAGAGACTGTTCATATTCCGGACCCTACTCTTCGTGTTGCTCTTGAATTAGCATTAGGAAAAAATTCAGGTGCCCCAATTACGCAGGCAGATATGGCAAGTTTAGCAGTGCTTCAAGCAAGTGCGTACCGATTTTTGCCTTTGTCAGTGACAATTCCAGATGTGCCAAGCAGATGGGTCCAACAGCCTATATATGAAACGTTTGAAGTTCCTATCCGAAATCTAAAAGGTCTTGAATTTGCTATCAATTTGAGAGCGTTACATCTTGCCCGTAATAGAATAATAGATTTAACCCCACTCAAAAAGCTGACGAAACTGACATATCTTGATGTTGGGTTTAACTGGCATGATTCGGACTTATCCCCACTTAAAGATTTGACGAACTTGACCCATCTGTATCTTAGATTAAACCGAATATCCGATATATCCGCACTCAGAAATTTGACAAATTTGATAGAGCTTGATCTATTTTGGAACAAGATATCGAACGCATCCCCACTCAAAGATTTGACAAACTTGACATCTTTAGATCTGGGTCATAATAGGTTGTCTGATGTATCCATACTTAAAAATTTGAGAAAACTGACACTTCTAAATCTTCGTGAAAATGAAATATCAGACGTGTCCCCACTTAAAGATTTGACGAATTTAGTACAACTCTATCTCAGAATTAACCAACTATTTGATATCTCTCCACTCAGAAACCTGACAAAACTGGAACACCTTGATTTTGAAGAAAACCAGTTATCAGAGGTGACACCACTTAGAGATATGACAAATCTGAAATGGTTGGATCTTGACACCAACCAAATAATAGACCTGTCCCCACTTGAAAACTTAACAAAATTGCATACTTTGGATGTTTCGGACAATCAGGTGTCGGATGTCTCTCCACTCAAAAATATGATAAATCTACGTTTCCTGGATCTTGATGACAACCCTATTTCAGATATTTCACCTCTCAGAGATATGATAAAATTGGTAGAGTTGGATCTTGACGACAACCAACACATATCAGATGTGACACCCCTCCAAAACTTGATAGGACTGAAATGGCTGGATCTTGATGACAACCAAATATCAGATATATCCCCACTCGCTAGTTTGATACGTCTAACATATCTTGATCTCGACGGTAATCAAATATCAGATGTGTCTCCGCTCATGCATCTGACAAGATTAACGGAACTGGACCTTGATGGCAATCAGATTGCAGATATTTCTCCACTCAAAAATTTGAAAAATTTGATGATGCTTGATCTTCACGAAAACGAGATACAAGATGTATCCTCACTCAGCGGCTTAACAAAACTGACAGAGTTAGACCTTGATGGAAATCAGATTGCAGATATCTATCCACTCAAAGATTTGACAAACCTAAGTGTGTTAGACCTTGATGGCAACCAGATAATAGATATAACTCCCCTCAGCGGATTGCAAAACTTGACAGAATTAGATCTTCACAATAACGAAATAATAAATGTATACCCTCTTAGAGGTTTGATAAATCTGATAGTGTTAGATCTTAGAGAGAACCGAATATCAAGTTTCTTTCCTATTGCGGTATTGATTACTAATCTGATGGAATATGATGCAAGCGATCAAATGGTTGCAACTTACAAATTGGGGGATGTTAATCGAGATGGAGACGTAAATATAATGGATCTTGTCTCAATTTCATCCAACTTTGATGATCCGGATTTGGGAGCACTGGCACGAATGAACATCTATCCAGATGTCAATGGCGATGGGATTGTCAATTTGATAGACTTACTGATTGTCGCCTCGGAAATAGGTGCTGATGCCGCAGCACCGATACTCAGCAAAAAACAGGTTGAAACATCTAATCTCACTGCCAAAAACCTCACGGAGTGGATTCGACTTGCCAAACAACTTAATTTGACAGAACCAAATCTACAGCGAGGTATAGGTGTCTTTGAGCAGATATTAGCAATGCTCAGGACTCAAGAGAATCTTCCGAAAGAAACAGCACTTTTGACAAACTACCCGAACCCTTTTAATCCGGAAACGTGGATTCCCTATCAACTTGCGGAAGATGCTAAAATTACTATACGTATCTATAACACAGCAGGTAAGATTGTCCGAACGCTTTATTCTGGGAATCAGGCATCGGGATTTTATATCAGCCGCAGCAAAGCTGCATATTGGAACGGTCGAAACGAATTCGGAGAGGCAGTAGCAAGCGGTGTCTATATTTACGAACTAGTGACACCAAAAACTAAACAGACAAAACGACTTGTAGTCCTAAAATAAAAAGGCAAGGAATATGAAAAAAACCGCATTGGTTACAGGTGGAGCTGGTTTTATGGGTGCCCACCTCGTTAATGAGTTACTTCGCGATGACAATCATCAAGTGGTTGTACTTGATGACCTGAGTGGTGGATTTTACGAAAATGTCAACCCAAAAGCAACATTCGTCGATGGTAGTATACTTGATTTTCCACTAATAAACCAACTCTGTGAGCAGTATAAATTTAACTATATCTATCATCTTGCGGCGTATGCAGCAGAAGGATTGAGCCACTTCATCAAACGATTTAACTATCAAAATAACCTTATCGGTAGTGTCAACCTGATAAACGCTGCTGTTAACTATAATATTAAACGTTTTGTGTTCACCTCTTCCATCGCGGTTTATGGTGCAAACCAACTTCCAATGCACGAAGCACTTACTCCGATGCCTGAGGATTCCTACGGTATTGCTAAATATGCTGTGGAACAAGAATTGGTCGTTTCTAAACGCCTCTTTGACTTGGATTACACCATTTTCCGGCCACACAATGTATACGGTGAACTTCAGAATATTAGTGATAAGTACCGAAATGTTATCGGCATCTTCATGAATAAAATTATGCAGGATGAACCTTTAATCATCTTTGGAGATGGAGAACAGACACGTGCCTTTACACATATCGCAGATGTCGCACCGCATATCGCGCGCTGCGTAGATATACCGGAAACCTCATGTGAAGTTTTTAACGTTGGTTCGGATAAACATGTTTCTGTCAATGAATTAGCAGATTTTGTCATGAAAGCCATGCAAAAGGAGGTCCCCGTTAAACATCTTCGCGAGAGAGAAGAGGTGAAACATGCTTATTGCACACACGAAAAATTTCACAAGGTTTTCGGGGAGTCGTCACAGGTTTCACTTACAGAAGGTTTAGGTAGAATGGCGACGTGGGCAAAGTCTGTTGGACCACGGGATTCTACCTTATTTAAGGACATTGAAATTCGCAAAAACCTACCTGAAGGTTGGAAATAATTTCTCCAGCACTGACTTGAGCTCGCCATGGTGAAAAAACTCCTACGGCACAATACCTTTTGGGTAATGGTAATTACCTTTGTTGGAATGGGTTTGAGCCTGCTTGTCCGTGCCATCTTGATTCCAAAGCGGTTTGATATCGGCATAACATCAGACGCACTTATTACCGCATTAAAAGTAGTGTTGTTAGTCGATACAGTGGTTCGGGAAGGTGCTAAGTTTAGTCTTGTTCCGCTCTTTATTACATGTGAAAAGGAGATGACAGATAGAGAATACCAGCGTTTTGCAAATAGTCTCCTTAATTTTTTGATCTGTGTTGGCTTAGGTGGATTTATCCTAATTGAACTTTGTGCACCTTGGATTGTGAGGGCATTATCATCAACCATTGATGCACAGAAGACGACGGTACTGTTACGATTATGTGCCCCATTGATTATCTTTGGATGCGGTAGTACAGTACTCGGGGCGTTGCTGAACAGTCGGCAACATTTTAAAACAGTGGCACTCCGAAACGCACTACCCCCTGGTGCCGCCGCGGTTGTTTTTCTATTGTTATGGAACGCAGAGAACTTGGAAAACTGGATTGCAGCCGCATACACGGGAGGGGTTATCTTATACTTTGGATGGCTGTGTATCGGAATGTCCCGAACAGGATATCAGTTTCAGTTTGAAAAAATCTCTTTGGACACGCTGCGTTCTTTGAAAAACACGGTTACTTTACCTACACTCGGTTTCACTGTCCGACAAGTTACGAATCGTTTACTGGTTGAAGTATCCCTTGTCTCACAACTTGGAAGTGGAGCAGTTACGCTCTATGAATGTGCTTTTAGGATTTTCTCTGCATTACAGACGCTCATTGGGATTAGTATTGCTACAACCGGTTTGCCCGATATGTCAACCCAAGATGTAGAAGATAATCAACTCAAATTGAGACGTACACTTAAGCGAAACATAGCAACAGCATTTTGCATCTCAGTTCCAGTAACATTGCTACTTCTTTTGAGCCATACAAAAATAGTCTCGCTTTTGTATACGGGAAATAGATTTGATCACACATCAATTCAACAGATAGCACAAGTACTCTTCTGGCTCAGCACAGGTTTGGTTTTCTCGTGTTTAATACCGGTACTGAATGCAGGACTCTATGCCCAAAAAGCATATCGTCTCATTTTTAGAAACATGGTAACGATGGCAGTTTTAAACTTTGCTTTGGCTTATGGATTTGTTAAAGCATGGGGACTTCTTGGTGTAGCGTTAACCGCTTCAGGCACGGCTGTTCTCGCTGTAGCAAATTTGACATACTTACTTCGCAAAACTGGAATTGTCTTGTTACAACAAGATTAAAGCATGATTTTAGTTGACTTGAACCTAAATGATTGCAAAATGCAGGCGAATTTATGAGCATTCCTACTAAAAAAGTCAGCGATTACTGTTATCTAATTGTAGGTGGGACAACTAAGGCAGCTACTACGTCCTTGTTTGCCTATCTTGCAGACCATCCTACAATTTGTGGTGCTACATATAAAGAAACACGATTTTTTCTCCATAGTGATTATCCACTACCCTCAAAATATCGATACAGTGGAGATTTAGAGGAATATAATCTTTTATTTCCGCTTTGTGGAGATCAAGTCCGCCTCGATTCAACGCCAGATTATCTGTATTGCCGACATGCGCTTGAACGCATTGCGAAATTTTTACCGCATGCTAAGTTAGCCTTTAGTTTTCGCGAACCAATTTCACGGTTAATCTCGTGGTACCGGTTCGCGAAACAAATCGGAAAATTGCCGCAAGACATCAGTTTTGATGTGTATGTAAAAATGCTTTTTGATGCAGAAGAACAGTTTCAAATGGACAGCGCGTCCACAGATGAAAAGCCCATTCATGAACAGCACATGCAAGCACTTAGACAAGGATGTTATGCTTTATATCTGAAGGAATATTTTAAACGATTCAAGTCAAATCGTCTCTACATCCTCTTCTATGAAGACTTTGCTGCACACCCTTCAAAAGTTCTTACAGGTTTATGCAACTTTGCTGGAATAGATGCTAATTTTTACGAAGATTACGCGTTTAAAGTCACGAATCGAACCGAAACGATGAAAAATACTGAATTTCACAAAAAATATAGAGATTTTCGGTTTCGCTTACGGCAGTGGACACATAACAAACCGATAATTCACAATCCTTTGAGATTGATGAGACGAACAATTGAACCCCTTTATCTTCGATTAAACACACGTCCTATTGAGAACGTCCACATGTCAGAAGATACACAAAACCAATTGATAAATTACTACAAAAGCGATGTCCGTGACCTTGCAAAATTAATCGGCAAAGTGCCGCCCTGGGAGAGATTTTCTTCCTTATCTTAACGCAAAGATATGAGGTCTTGTTTTATTCAAGGAAATTCGTTTTGGCTAATAAGTTAATCCAACTCATGATTGTGGGAACACAAAAGTCAGGCACGTCTTCGTTGCTGCGTTATTTAGCACAACATCCTGATATTTATACGCATCCACAACCTGAGATGACTTTTTTTCTTCAAGACCATGAATATAAACGGGGGTATGAATCAGCATTTGCTAAATACTTCTCTCAGTGTCCAGAGAGTAAAAAGCTTATTGCTAAAAATGTAATGGTCATGCACTCACCAGAGATAATGCAACGAATTTATGAACATAATCCTGAGATACATCTTGTTGTCCTTCTGCGAGAACCTGTGGCACGCGCATACTCCGCATATTGGTGGGCAAGACGTACGGGTTGGGAAAACATCAAGACTTTTGAAGAAGCACTCGCTGCTGAGGAAGCCCGTCTTAAGGAAGATTGGTTTAAATGGCGGCAATGTCTATACAAATTTAACAGCACATATTATCCACATATCAACAATCTCATCTCAATGTTTGGAGAAGAACAGATACACTGTTATTTGACAGATGCCTTAACTACTGGTGCTAATTCCATTTGTCAACAAATATACGCCATAATGGGAGTTAACTCAGAATTTGAACCGACAGTTGGTAAGAGATTCAATCAAGCAGCGATGCCACGTTCTGATAAATTTGGGTATCTGTTTACACAGTTCCTTGCTTCTCGGAATCCTTTGAGACGTGCGATCCGTAAACTTGTTCCAGATTCAGCGGCGTATAAATTTAGAAAAGCAATCTTAGACATAAATGAAAGACCTTTTACGCCTCCTCAGATAAATTCAAATACATCTGTGGAATTAAGTAAGTATTTTAATCCATACAATGAGAAATTATCAGATTCAATAAAACAAGACCTTACACATTGGCAAAATCTCAATTGATTTTACTCATCTAAAAAATGTCTATCATCTATTTTCTCACAGGATACTTTGCATTTGAAGAGTTCGTATTGAAGTTTCTACCTGTGAGTGATTCTGTTTATTCATATCTACGCTTTTTAGGAGAAATCCTAATCTATGCCGCGTTTGGTAGACTTGTTCTGCACAAACTTTATCGAGGCATACCTTTTGTCAAGACTCCTATTGATTTACCTGTAATAGGTTTCTATATAGTTGTTTTTCTTTCAATGGTCCTCAACCGATCACCCCTTATCGGAAGTCTTTATAACATTCGTCCGCTTGCGCGTTATATCGTGTTGTTCTATCTTGTAGTAAATTCACCAATATCAAAGCATCGTATTGATACACTCTTAAGGATCATTTTATGTATTGGCGTTGCTCAGATTGGTGTTGGTGTGGTTCAATGGCTTGGAGGTCCTACACTGTATGATCTCTTCTTACCGCGGGCATCAACACTTGAGGTCGCGGGATTTACAAAAGAATATAGATTGCTTGAACTTGGAAGAGAGATAGGTAGCATTTATGGCACATTGGGTGATACGGTAATATATGGCGTTTTCATGATTGTTGTACTCGCTATATTTTTATCTCGTATAAAGCAGCTTGAATATATGAATCTCCTCGGTATCGGTATTCTGCTATTGTTTATTGCACGTTCTTATTCTCGTGCAGCAACCTTTTCCGCCATGCTCGCATGTGTTATCTGGTATTTCTTTCAATATGGATGGAAAAAGACACTCCGTTTATCACTAATTGTTTTATTGGTATTTAGTGTTATATTGGTTATTGTAAATCCTTTTGACTTGGAATATGTCAATCCAAGGAAGGCAAAGGTTGGACTTACAGGTAACATAACCGGTGTCTTTTCAGGATCCTATGTTAAGGTAGCACAGAAACAACGTCTCGGTGCGCTTATTGGAAATGTTCCGACTGTAATTGCTAACAAGCCATTACTGGGATACGGTGCCGATCAAAACACAACAATTGAAAGACTCAACAATAGTAAACGATCATTCCTGTTAAAGATACTTAGCAAGAAAGGATTTAAGGATGTATATTGGGTTGCAATCTTGTGTTTCTATGGATTGTTAGGATTAGGATTATTCATGTTGATATTTTACAAGCTTTTTACCGCTTCTTTGAGTCTATATAAGAATACGGCTAGTAAATTTACGAAGGAAATGGCATTTGTAATGCTTTGTCTTGTGGTTGTTACAGTTTTCCTTTTATTTTTTAATAGAACTCTTGAATTTAGAGGTTACGGCTTTTACTTTTGGATGTGTGCGGCATTAATGTTTGTGAGTGATGCGGCAATTCAAACTTATAAACCTTTAAGGATTACGTTATGAACGTTCTTGTAAACCTAATGCAAAGGATATGGAATTCAAAATTAGTAAGACTTATAATTATCGCTGCTATTTTGCTATTGTGTCTTTTACTTTATACAATGGTTCTTGATCGTGATATGCCAGAATATCCTATGAATTCACTACAGATAAAAATAGATACTCAATCAAGTACTCCGCTAAGGAAAGAACTCTACGGATTTAATTCAAACATGATGAGTGGTGATTACGGTTATCTTGATGAGGACTTTGTTGCGTTGACGAAAGCATTACGACCCAAGACATTAAGATTCCCTGGTGGCACAGTTGGTAATTTTTATCATTGGAACATTTCAGGGTTCCTCCAAGATGAAATGAATTCAACACTTAGTGCTCAACTGAATAGACGCAATAAAGCGAATTTTACAAAATTAGAGGAACGACGTGATGGTATCATCTCTTTTGACGATTTTATGAAGCTCTGTAATGATTTGGATATTACACCTATTGTTGTAGTCAATCTGTGGACAGGTAATCCAGAAGAGAGTGCTGCATGGGTTCGTTATTCAATGGAGAAAGGGTACAATATCAATTATTGGGAACTTGGTAATGAGTACTACTTACCACATTATGTAAAGAAATTTAGCACTGCTGAAATTTATATGAATGAAGCAAAAAAACATGCATTAGCAATGAAAGGAGTCAATCCCAATATAAAAGTATCTGTCAGTGCAACACCTGTAGCATTTCATAAGGAAGGATTCTTAATCAAGAGAGTACAACGCAAATGGGATCAGCAACTCGCAAATTATTCAGCACCTTCGTCAACAAATTGGTTTGATGCTTTTTCCGTGCATGTGTATGCATACAAAGCGGTAAAAAATGTTGAAATAGATGTAATGCGTCGTTACTTATTCGGTTGGATTCACTATGAGTGTGAAGAGGCAATGTCCTATTATCAACAGTTATTTCCAGACAAAGAGATGTGGATCACAGAATGGAATATAGCCAATCCCGGAAATCGTGTGGCAAACACACAACTGCATGCAATGTATGTTGGAGACTTTTTTCTAA
Organism: Candidatus Poribacteria bacterium; assembly: GCA_958295945.1. Taxonomy (GTDB): domain Bacteria; phylum Poribacteria; class WGA-4E; order WGA-4E; family WGA-3G; genus MSPOR6. The sequence continues at coordinate 4,361,331 of OY282386.1, read as the reverse complement.
AATTGCTGAGTAATCCAAAAATCACACATGCAAATTTCCATGTCTTAGCAGGCCCTGGAAAAGGATTTCCAGTGTTTTCACGGATCACACCGGTAAATACAAAGACCTTTTGGAAATATGGTGGAGAACCCGAAGCAAATTACGGGGACACTATACGTCGGACTGTTTATTCTTCATTTCAGTTAATTGGGGAAGTATTTGCAGAATCGGATACTCAATATTCTGTTTCAACTGAAAACTTGCCACAACTTACGGGTAAGTTAGATTTTGAGAACAAACAGATACCTGGTGTTCAGATTCAAGCAATTGGGAATAGTCACACAGTTTTTCTTATGGTAAGTAATCGCACTGCAAATGAACTCATGCCATACCTACTAATAGATGGAAAAAAGATAAAGAAAGAAGTCGTATTCCGTCATGTTTCAAATGATAGACTATCGGCAACGAATGGTGGTAATGCTGAAATGGAAGGATCTGGTAAAATTGAGGTGGAAATCCAGGAATGGCGTGGGAATGTGAATAAACTGTCAATTCCAAAAAACAGTTTTGGAATTATTGAGGTAAGTCGGTGAATCTTGAAAAAATGCTATTTGTTGTTGGTAATAGTCGTAGTGGAACAACAATGATGGGACGCATATTGGGAAATCACAGAGATGTGTTTACCTTCGGAGAACTCCATTTTTTTGGACAATTATGGTCGCCAGCGCACTCATTAGATTTGAATGAATCAGATGCAATTGAATTGGCTTCAAAACTTCTTTGTGTTCAACGAATAGGATATCGTAAACAAGGCGATACACAGAAGTACAAGGAAGACGCGAAAAAACTTTGTGCTGATTTCGTTGAATATCCAATTTCACCAACTGATCTTTTTTCAATATTTCTTCAATATGAGGCAAACTTGAATGGTAAATCAATTCCTTGTGATCAGACACCACGCAATGCGTTCTATATTGATGAAATACTCAACGTTTATCCACAAGCAAAGATAATAAACATGATACGTGACCCGCGAGATGTGTTGTTGTCTCAAAAACGGAAATGGAAACGTAGATTCTTGGGTGGTTCAGACTTACCACTTTTAGAATCATTGCGTGACTGGGTTAACTATCATCCAATTACAATTAGTAGGATATGGCATACTGCTGTTAAAACATCAGATCAATTTACTGCGCATGATAGAGTTCATACAGTCTATTTTGAACAACTACTTGATTCACCTGAAAAAACAGTTGAAGATCTATGTAAGTTTGCAGACATAGAATATACACCGTCTATGCTCCAAGTGCCGCAAGTGGGTTCTTCCGTAGATGCAGATAAACCGACAAGAACCGGTATCAATCCCAATAGAGCAGGAAGCTGGAGGGCAAATAATCTTCCGGGAGGAAAACTGAACTCATCAGAAATATATATAAATCAGCAATTGAACAAGGATTTGATGAAAAAACACAACTACAAATCCGTTAGGATTAGACCTAACATTTTTTGTTTGCTGTTAGACATCATTACATTTCCGATTAAAATGATGTTGGCATTTCTATGCAATCTTGACAGAATAAAAAACATCAGAGAAACGATACGAAGACGATTGTAGTCAGAATTGCATTTATGGTAGATTCTTGAATTAATTGGACATTTTGGATATGTCCGAGGGAACTCCGATTCCCGATTATCACTGAGTTAACTCGCGATTCGGAGATCGCTCCTACAGTGCTGTGTATAATTATTGTCCTACTTCACCATAGTATGATTTATGGCTTAGGAAGAATATGATAGCCCAGTTAAATTCAGATTACATCAAGACACGTCCGATGAAAGCAATAACTCGCTTGATGAGTTATGCTTTTTTTGAAGGACGACCAGCAACGACAAAAGGTCGTTGGATCAATCCTCTTGTGTTGTCTCTTTTGAAAAGCATTGCCAATAGTAAAAGACAATTTAGATCAGTAGAAAAACCAATATTTATCTTAGGAATTGGACGCAGCGGAACAACAATTCTTGGATTAGTCCTTTCAATGCATAGAGATGTCGGTTACCTCAATGAACCGAAAGCAATATGGCATCTCATACATCCAAAAGAGGATGTGATCGGTAGCTATAGTCAAGACGAAGGACTATATCAACTCACATCTGAAGACGCAAACAGTGATATATGTCATCAAGCGAAACAAATATTTGGGGCATACCTGTCGAGTACCTTTTCACGACGGCTCGTAGATAAGTATCCAGAATTAATTTTTAGAGTTGATTTTGTCAAGACTCTTTTTCCAGATGCACGATTTCTCCTTCTCATTAGAAATGGTTGGGATACTTGTCAATCAATTGCCTCATGGTCGGAACAGAATGGTGTCTATAGGAATGATGAAACACATGACTGGTGGGGTATCAACAATAGAAAATGGGAGTTGTTAGTCGAACAATTAGTTTATACCGATACTGATTTGCAAGAAGTCGCTGCGGAAGTTGGCAATTTTGATCGGCATTTGGACAGAGCGGTTGTTGAATGGGTGGTAACAATGCGTGAAGGAATAAGATTATTAGAGTCAACTTCTGAATGTGTATATACGGTACGTTTTGAGGAACTTACTTCAAATCCTGATGAGGTATTGCCGAAATTATGTGAGTTCTGTGATTTGCATTTGGATACAACTTTTTTGAATTATGCAAAAGACACATTGCACCCTGTACCATCCAGGGAACATTTTGATTTACATCATAGTATCGCACCAATTTTCCATGACACGATGACAAAATTAGCGTATAATACATAGATAATTCTGATATAATCAAATTGGAGTAGATAAAGTTATATGGAGAAAACATCAACCCAACAATCCCTTAAACAGACTATACATGACCATTCCATCTCCAGACGTGATTTTCTTTCAACAAGTTTGAAGGCAGGTGCAGCCGCTTTCACAACAGGTCTGCTACCTAATCTTAACACAGCTGCAGCAGGACGATATAATGTTCTCTTCATCATGGTTGACGACCTGCGCCCAATGTTAGGCTGTTATGGGCATTCAGAGATGCACACACCTAACATTGATAGACTTGCCCAGAAAGGGACACTCTTCAACCGTGCCTACTGTCAATTTCCAGTTTGCAATCCTTCTCGTGCTTCCATACTTACAGGATTGCGTCCGGAGACAGTTGGAGTTTTAGATAATTATGCATTTTTTCGTAAGACAGCACCGAATGCAGTTACTTTCCCACAACATTTCAAAAGCCATGGTTATCATACGCGTGCTATCGGTAAAATTGAACATGAACCGACAGCTTTGGATAATGAACTTTCATGGAGTATTCCAGCTTGGTTGCCAGAACGAACACCGTCAAACAATCTTTCTTGGCAAGCTCTTAACGTTGACGATGATGAACTCAGGGATGGGAAAACTGCAAAGCGCACAGTAGAGGTGTTAGAAGAAATTAAGGATTTTCAGTTTCTTCTTGCTGTCGGGTTCCGTAAACCACACTTACCCTTCAACGCACCAATTAAGTATTTTGAATTGTATGACACTCAATTCTCTGAAAATGTTCCAGATATAATTATAACGCCTCGGAATGAAGGGAGATCTCTTATAGATATTCCTACCGAAGGTGGTCCGCTCTCAAAAGAAAAAACGTTAGAGTTGATTCGGGCTTATGCAGCAGCAACAAGTTACGTGGATGCACAAGTAGGACGCATCTTAGATCAGCTGGATGCACTTGGACTAACCGAAAATACAGTTATCGTTTTTGTAGGTGACCATGGGTTTCATCTTGGAGAGAATGGAAGATTTGCAAAGAGAACTATTTTTGAGGTTGCACTCCATTCACCTATGATTGTTAGTTTCCCTGGACAGTCTCTACGTGGTGTTAAAACAAATGCTCTTGTTGAACTTGTTGATATCTATCCGACGTTATGCGATCTATGTCAATTGCCAATTCTGTCAGAACTCGAAGGCTTAAGTATGGCACCTGTCATGGAAGAACCAACACGCCCGTGGAAAACGGCTGTTTTTAGCCAAGTTGACATAGACCCTGCTCACTCTATCCGTACAGAACAATACCGATACACGGAACGAAGAAAAACAATTGAACTTTACGATTTTCACACTGACCCAGAAGGAACTATGAACATTGCTAATCTTCCAGAAAACGCTGAACTCGTAAAACACCTCAGTGAACGGCTTCAAGCTGGTTGGCAAGCAGCTTTACCTACTAATCACGAACAAAATTCTAATTCTGTATTTCTTCCGTGGGATGTGAATAACGACGGTACTGTTGATATTCAAGATCTTCTTTTAATTGCAAACAGTTTTGAAACTGATACTCTTGAAAAACCGAAAGTTGATGTAAATGAGGATGGTAACGTTGATATAATTGATTTGCTACTTGTTGCTTCACACTTAGGTGAATCAAGCAGCACTGCAGCACCTAAATCTATTTCTATACCATTTCAATATATTGACAAGATTGAACAAATGCTTATTGAAGCAGGTTTGGCAAATGACGGTTCTACCCTATTTCGTCAAGGGATCGCAAACTTAGAGATGTTAATAGATTCTGCGATGCCGACAAAAACCGTGCTCTTACCGAACTATCCGAATCCTTTTAACCCTGAGACGTGGATACCTTACGATTTGGCGAAGGAAACCAATGTTCGTATCACTATATACAATCAAAAAGGAGAATCTGTTAAGCAACTTAATATAGGTTTTCAAGATGCAGGGACCTATAGGACGCAATCACGTGCAGCTTATTGGGATGGATGTAATTCTGCTGGTGAATCTGTGGCAAGTGGTGTCTATTTTTATACACTTTGTGCTGGACAAACGAAAACAACCCGTAAAATGGTAATTGCAAAATAAGAAGAGGAACACATGAAAGATATTGATCAACAAAACACATTTTCACGCCCGTTAACTCGACGTCACTTCCTTTCAACAGGCTTGAAAGCCGGTGCGGCAGCTTTCACAACAGCACTTTTACCAAAACTTCAAGTAGATGCAGAGAGTCAATATAATGTTATATTCATCATTGTAGATGATTTACGACCTCTATTGGGTTGCTACGGGCATCCAGAGATGCATACGCCAAACATTGACAGGCTCGCACAACGAGGGACACTCTTCAGCCGTGCCTATAGTCAGTATCCACTCTGTAGTCCATCTCGGACTTCAATGTTAACAGGATTACGTCCGGAAACAACGGGTGTTCTAAATAATAGGGCATATTTTCGTGAAACAGCGTCTAATATTGTTACTCTGCCACAACATTTCAAGGCTCATGGATACTACACACAATCAGTCGGACGGGTATTTCACACGCCAGATTTCCAGGATGATGAGAATTCTTGGAGTGCCTCTTCCTGGAGACCAACCTGGTACCCCACAGATTATGAGACTACCCCTTCTTGGAATGCACTTGACGTTGAGGACGATGACCTCAAAGATGGCAAAGTAGCAAAACGCGCAGTTGAAGTTTTGGAACAGATCAAAAATCAACAATTCTTTTTGGCTGTCGGATTTTACAAACCACATTTACCCTATAACGCGCCAAAGAAGTATTTTGAGTTATACGAGAACACAACTTTTACCCTGCCTGTGCTCTCAGGAGAATCTTCTTCTGATGTAGTGCCACTACCTTGGAACGAAATCCGCTCTTATAATGATATTTCTCCAGATGACTCATCTTTTTCACATCAAAAAATAATAGAGTTAACTCGAGCCTACGCAGCAGCTACAAGTTATATTGATGTGCAAATTGGACGCGTTTTAGATCAATTGGACGAACTTGGACTCACAGAAAAAACGGTTGTTGCTTTCTGCGGTGATCATGGATATCACCTTTCAGAAAATGGGACGTGGGGTAAGAATATAATTTATGAAACTACATTGAGGTCACCTTTGATTGTGAGTGTTCCGGGTCAATGTCAACAAGGTGCCAAGACTAATGCTCTTGTAGAGCTCGTCGATATTTTCCCTACATTATGTGAAGTCAGTCAAATTCCAATTTTACCTCAATTAGAAGGACTTAGTATGGCCCCTGTTATAGAACAACCAACGGTCCCGTGGAAAACTGCTGTCTTCAGTCAGCATAAACAAGCTCATTCTATGCGGACAGACCGATATCGATATACTGAAAGCGGGAGTCGTAATGAACTTTATGATTACGGTACTAACCCTAATTCCGAACAGAACATTGCAAATCAAACAAAATATTCAGAATTGGTGGCACACCTGAGTGAACGTCTCCGTGCTGGTTGGCAGGAGGCATTGCCTGATGTAATACCTTCACGAGTTGCATGTACTCAAACACTAAAGTGGGATGTAAATGACGATGGTATTGTTGATATTGAAGATCTCCTTTTAGTCGCAAACAGTTTTGAAACTAATACCCCCGAATATCTGAAAGTTGACGTAAACAAGGATGGTAGGGTTGATCTAATTGATTTTCTACTTGTTGCTTCACATTTAGGTGAATCAAGCGACGCTGCATCACCAATATCTGTTTCTCTGCCTCTTCAACATGTTGACAGGATTGAACAATTGCTGATAGAAGCACGTTTAGCCGACAATGGTTCCAACTCAATTCGTCAAGGGATCGCAAACTTAGAGATGTTAATAGATTCTGCGATGCCGACAAAAACCGTGCTCTTACCGAACTATCCGAATCCTTTTAACCCTGAGACCTGGATACCTTACGATTTAGCGAAGGAAGCCGATGTTCGTATCACTATATACAATCAAAAAGGGGAATCTGTTAAGCAACTTAATGTGGGTTTTCAAGCTGAAGGGACATATAGGACGCAATCACGTGCAGCTTATTGGGATGGATGTAATTCTGCTGGTGAATCTGTGGCAAGTGGTGTCTATTTTTATACACTTTGTGCTGGACAAACGAAAACAACCCGTAGAATGGTAATTGCAAAATAAGGAGAGGAACACATGAAAGATATTGATCAGCAAAAGACATTCCCACAACCGTTTACTCGGCGACACTTCCTTTCAACAGGATTGAAAGCGGGTGCAGCAGCTTTCACAACAGCACTTTTCCCAAAACTTCGTGCGGATGCTGTGAGCCAATACAATGTATTATTCGTTGCAATTGACGATCTACGCCCTATGTTAGGCTGCTATGGAGACTCTGTGATGCACACACCTAACATTGATAGACTTTCACAACGTGGAACACTTTTTAATCGTGCTTACTGCCAATTTCCGGTTTGTAATCCCTCACGTGTTGCAGTTCTAACTGGGCTGCGTCCAGATACAACTGGTATCCATGACAACCCTACAGATTTTCGTGAAGTGCTCCCAAATGTTGTGACACTTCCCCAACATTTCAAAGACCAAGGTTATCATACTCGTTCAGTGGGTAAAGTCGCTCATGGGGATGCAGCATGGATGGATGAATTGTCCTGGAGTGCTCCAATCTGGAGACAGCCGTGGAAATATATTGATAAGACTAAGTCTCCTTCTTGGCAAGCTCTTGATGTAACCGATGATGAGTTAGAAGATGGTATGATTGCAAACGCTGCTATAGAAGTTATGACAGAAATTAAGGACAAGAAATTTTTCCTTGCAGTCGGTTTTAACAAACCACATTTGCCGTTCTATTCCCCAAGCAAATACTTTGATTTATACACAAAGCAAGACTTTAAAGTACCGATTGATTCAACTCTTCCAAGAAATGCTCCGAAAATAGCCGAGAACCCCAAGGGAATGAGAGCTTATCAAGATATTTCAGATTTCCCGCCGTTTTCTGATGTGAAGACTTTGGAATTAACTTTGGCTTATGCAGCAAATATCAGTTATATAGATGCATTAGTAGGACGCGTGTTAGACCAATTAGATGTGCTCAACCTCACCGAAAAAACTGTTATCGTATTCTGGGGAGACCACGGGTTTCATCTTGGGGAACATGGACTCTGGCGAAAAAACACTCTCTTTGAGGATTCTGTCCGTTCACCTTTGATAGTCAGCATCCCAGGGCAAACGCATCGGAATGTCAGGACAGATGCCTTAGTTGAACTAGTTGACATTTATCCGACTTTATGTGATGCTTGTCATTTACCGATTGCAAGAGAACTTGAAGGAATTAGTATGGTACCTGTCATAGAGGATCCGACACAGGCATGGAAAACAGCCGCCTTTAGTCAATTGACCAGAAAAATAAACAATACTCTTCTTGTGGATGGATACACCATGCGTACCGGACAATACCGATATACCGAGTGGGGTGACAATGCTCAATACGGGAGTGAACTCTATGATTATCATGCTGACCCAAGCGAGAGTGTCAATATAGCAAATCTACCAGAAAACACGGAGCTTGTGGAACAACTCAGCGAGAAATTGCATGCTGGTTGGCTCAATGCACTACCGGACATGTATGAGCACATTCATATACCACAAACTCTCCCATGGGATATAAACGACGATGGTGTTGTGGATATGCAAGACCTTGTCTTGATCTCAAACAATTTTGGTGCAGAAACTCCAGAGAATTCAAAATTTGACGTTAACAAGGATGGTAGTGTTAACATCATCGATTTGCTTATTGTTGCTGCGCATCTTGAGCGATCTACCAACCCTACGGCACCAGCAAATCCGACAGATATATCTCCTAAACACCTTATTCTCGTGGATGAATGGCTCTCAGAAGCACGCTTAGCTGACGATGGTTCTAATGTTTTCAAGCGGGGCATCACTACCTTAGAAGAATTACTTAATAGTCTAAATCCAGAGAAAACAGCCCTTTTACCGAACTTCCCAAATCCTTTCAATCCCGAAACATGGATACCATATGATTTGGCAAAAGACACGGATGTTAATATCCACATCTATAACTTGAAAGGTGAAACTATCCGTCAATTGTCAATGGGTTACCAAACTGCGGGCACATATCGGACTCAGGCTCGAGCTGCCTATTGGGATGGAAGGAATTCTGGGGGTGAGGCGGTCACAAGTGGTGTCTATTTTTATACACTCCATGCAGGACAGATAACTGCAACACGTCCAATGGTAATTATCAAATAGAAAAAATTCATGAAAAACGATAACCAACAGATAGCATTCTCTCAACCGTTTACTCGACGCGAATTCTTATCAACTAGTTTAAAGGTTGGTGCTGCTGCTTTTACGACAGCACTTTTGCCCAAACTCAAGATAGACGCTAATTGCAAATACAACGTCTTGTTTTTCATCGTTGATGATCTCCGCCCGCTACTTGGGTGCTATGGACATCCAGAGATACACACGCCTAACATTGATAGGATTGCCCAACGAGGTACACTTTTCAACCGTGCCTATTGTCAAATTCCTTTGTGCCATCCATCTCGGACATCAATTCTTACTGGATTAAGACCTGCCACAACAAGTGTATTTTCTAACTCAGCAGGATTTAGGGAAAATCTACCAAACACTGTAACGCTCCCACAGCACTTTAAAACTTCTGGCTATCATACACAATCCATTGGTAAAGTTGCACAAAACCTAGAAAGGCAAGATGATACCTACTCGTGGAGTGTACCTTCATGGACACAACCGAGTTCTTATGATAATAGATCTTCGGTGCCTTCTTGGCAAGCACTTGATGTTGAAGACGAAGAACTCAGAGATGGGAAAGCTGCAAAGCGCGCAATTGAAGTTTTGGAAGAAATTCAAGATACACGGTTTTTTCTCGCCGTTGGCTTCCGTAAACCTCATTTGCCTTTCTATGCGCCAAGAAGGTATTATGAATTATATAATGATGTGTCTTTTAATCTCCCAACTTCCTCCGACCTTCCTAACTATGCTCCATCTATTACCGACGGCAATTTTGAGGGATTCAGAGATTTCCAAGATATTCCCGATGAAGGTCCTCTCTCGGAAGCGAAAACGTTAAAATTGATTCGAGCGTATGCTGCATCAACAAGTTTTACGGATGCACAAATTGGACGTGTCTTAAATCATCTTAATGCGCTTAAACTAACTGAAAACACAGTCATTGTCTTTGTAGGTGATCACGGTTTTCATCTGGGGGAACATGGGAAATGGCTAAAAAATACTCTTTTTGATGTTTCTCTCCGTTCTCCGCTGATTGTCAGCGTTCCAGGGCAGACTTATCAAGGTGTTAAAACAGATGCTCTCACAGAACTCGTTGACATCTATCCAACGTTGTGTGAAGCATGCCAAATTTCAATACCATCACAGTTAGAAGGCATAAGCATGATGCCAGTCATTGAACAACCGACCCGTACGTGGAAAACTGCTGCTTTTAGCCAAAAAGGACAGAGCACAGGAAACTCTATACGAACAGAGCAGTACAGATACACCGAGTGGGGATACTATGGTCGAAGCGGCATAGAACTCTACGACTATGATACCGACCCAGATGAAACTGTCAACATAGCCAATCTACCAGAAAACAAAGAACTCGTTACCCAACTCAGCGAACAACTTCATGCTGGTTGGCAAGAAGCCTTGCCAGATGTATCAGAGCGGACAGCCGTTTCGCAAACGTTACCGTGGGATATAAACGACGACGGTATTGTTGATGTCCAAGACCTTATTCTTGTTTCAAATGATTTTGATACATCTTCTTTTGAGAATCCAAAGGTTGATGTGAACAAAGATGGAACTATTGACATAATTGACTTGCTATTAGTCGCAGCTCACCTTGGAGAAACTTGTTATTCTTCGGCACCAAAATCCAACTTTTCTATTTCACAAGGTCATATTGAGAGCATATCGGAATGGCTAATAGAAATATATCAAAAAGACGATGGTTCGGAAGTATTTCGTAATGGGATTGCAAATTTAGAAGCCTTAATAGACAATATATTACCAGATAAGACAAAACTACTTCCTAACTATCCAAATCCTTTTAATCCTGAAACGTGGATACCTTATGACTTGGCACAAGATGCAAATGTACAGATTGAAATATATAATCTAAGAGGCGAATCAGTCCATAGACTTGATATCGGACATCAAAATGCAGGTAACTATCGAAGTAAACAACAGGCAGCATATTGGGATGGTCGGAATCGTGATGGTGAATTAGTCGGAAGTGGTATATATTACTATTGTCTTATCACAAACAACTCAAAATCAATACGAAAAATGGTCATCAAAAAATAAACATTTGATAAATAATCATAGATAGGAAGGAACTCTACAAATGTTATTACGCACTATACTAATAATATACACTCTCTGTCAATTTAGTTTGTTGCCATTTTGTCAAGCAGCATCTCTCATAAATGTTCCGCTCAATCCTAATTTGTCTGATTTCAATACTGAAACCTACCGATTTATTCATCGTTTACTTAATAAACGTGTAGTGTCGGGTGTGACAAGGGGGTCTCTACCATTTACACGAAAACAGGTTGCGGCGTTACTCTTAGAAGCATCGCAAAAACATGAAAATGGTGAGATAGAACTCAGCGACAATGACCTGAAACGTCTGCAAGAATTGTTAGCGTTTTATTCTGAGGCTGGAACAGGAGTTGCTCCAGATAGACGATTACATATTATGTCCCTAACTGACAATGCTAACTACCGTTTTTCCTTTGATCTTCGAGCTGGTCAACGAGAGATAACACGTTTTGTAGATAATGCATCTGAGATACCTTCTGATGAAGGCAATATGCACCTTACAACTTTGTTCCCTCAACTCTATGGACAGGTTGAGGAAAGTTTTGCTTTTACTACAGACATAGCATATCGGTTTTTATACGGTGATATATTTGATGATGTATACCCAGATGAATCCAAATATAGACAGTTAGAAGGGGAATTAAAAAATAGAACTGCAATCAATAGTTATATTAAATTTAAACTGCCTATGTTAGACATGCAGTTTGGAACTGACAATCTTCAATGGGGACCTGGCTATCATGGAAATCTGATGGTTTCACCGAACCCTATTGCTATGGATATGCTGAAGTTTCAGACCAATTTCAAAACTGTTTCCTTCACTGCTTTTACTGGAGTTTTAGAAGATCAAGCAGAAGAAATTAATGATAAATTTATTTCAGGTCACAGAATTGAAGGATTTTTCTGGAATTGGTTTGGTATAGGCTTATCTGAAGTCGTTGTGTACGGAAACCGATTTGAAGCTGGATATTTGAATCCTGTTAATATCTACTTAATAAATGAACAGACAATTTCACGCGCTGACAGTCGTGCACCTGGCAGTGGAGATAACGTCCTTGCAAGTGTTGACTTGCGATTCCGACCTAAAGACAATTTTGAGATTTATGGAGAGGTATTGGTTGACGATAGAGATCCTGCGGCATCATTCTATCATTGGGATACAAAATTTGGTGTCCTTGGAGGTATATATTTAACAGACCCATTTGGTCTATCAGATACCGATTTCCATGCTGAATATACATTCATCAATCAATATACATATACACATGTAAATCCAGTAAACGTATACAAACATTTTACGTCTGTAATAGGACATCACATCGGAACTGATGCTGATAATTTATGGATTGAGTTTCGTAGACGGTGGACAGATAAGCTTGAAACCGTTTTCGGATATGAATTGGAACGTCATGGACAAGGGAACATAGATAAGAATCATCCTGCAGATGCACCAAAAGATGATGTATGGACTCCTCTCTCAGGCGTAACAGAAAGTGAACACCGTCTGAAAATTGGTTTTAACTGGATCAATATTGGAGATTACTCATTCTATGGCGAATGGAATCGCATTTGGAGCAGGAACAAAGGTAATCGTGAAGGTATACACGAAACTGGCAATGAAATTCATGCTAAGATACTATTCAGAATTTAGACAACACCATAAATGTCAATTATATAAATTATGATGATTTCATCAAGTTTAAGCATCGTATATTTTGTCAATTAATAATCAGTTTCGTAAAATAAAATAAAAGTATGAATGGGATCATGAGTAAGGATTTAAGGTCAACTACCCAAGTCTAAAGACTTGGGCTTGTGAATATCCATAGCCCAACGGGGACCCACAAGTTAAACAGTTTTCTACACACAATATCTCGGTATCTGGGCGTGGCAGCCAGAACAATGCGGGTAAAAGGGAGTTCAAGGTGGTTCTTGGACGGCTGAAGGATGCTTCCCAAGCCCCCTCAAACTTGGATGCTGTGATGTGGATGGGGCAATGGACAACCCGAGAGGGAGATTGCCAAACAAAATCTTTTGGGCGGACACAGGGCAGATCGGATCGGAAATGGTGACAGCATTTCCGAAAAGAAGCAGCTCCATCTAAATCCAAACACCCAATATGCAGGTGGTGTTAAAACAGCACTCTTTCTAAAAACGAATAAAAGGAGGCGGGCATTCCTCCCAAGCATAAGGACTTGGGAGGAATGCCCGAAGATTAGATGAGGATTCGGGTATTAGGTATTCGTGGACTTCCGGGGACATACAGTGGATTAGAAACTATCATGGGGGAACTTGCACCACGTTGGGTAGAAGTTGGACATGAGGTTATAGTCTATTGCAGAAAAGCCATTTTCAAAGAGAGACCAGCCGAATGGAGAGGGGTTAAGTTAGTTTATCTACCCAGTATTGAACATAAAGCATTTAGTACCCTCAGCCACAGTTTTCTGGCAACTTTACACGCTTCGTTTTCACCCTCTGATTCCATTTTGGTATGGAATGCAGGCAATGGTCCATTTGGTTGGTTTTTCCGTATTGCAGGTAAGAAGGCTGTCATCAATGTTGATGGAATGGAGTGGTTAAGACCGAAATGGAAGGGTATAGGTGCGATGTATTTCAAATGGGCTGCAAAGATGGCAACTTCAGCATTTCCTATTGTAATTACCGATGCTGAAGAGATGAAACGTCTCTACCTTGAAGAATTGGGCGCAGAAACAACCTATATCGCCTACGGTGCCAATATTGAACCCTCTGAACATCCTGAAGTGCTTGAGGAGTATGGTCTACAGTCAAGAGACTATTATCTGATCGCAAGTAGATTAGTACCAGATAATAACGCTGACCTGATTATGGAAGCTTATGTATCTTCTAATAGTGAGAAAAAGCTTGCTATTGCTGGTGGCGCAGATTATAAAGGAAATAAGCTTGAAAACGAATTTTTGGATAAACTGAAAAACATGGCAAATGAAAATGTCCTTTTTCTTGGACATATTGATAGTTCTGAGCATATAAAAGAACTCCACCATCACTGTTTTGCTTATATTCACGGACATCAGTTTGGTGGTATCAATCCATCCATATTGAAGGCGTTGGGTTTTTCTAACTGTATCCTCGCGTTGAATACTCCCTTTAACCATGAAGTATTAGAAGGGGGTAAATACGGTGTACTCTTTGATAAAGACCTCGATTCTCTGAAAAATGAAATGGAAACATTAGAACAGAATACTGAGATGGTTGAGGATTTTCGTATTCGAGCACCAGAACAGATTCTGAAGCGGTTCAATTGGGATCATATTGCAGAACAATATATAGACGTATTTGAAAAATTACAGAAAAAGAAGTGAATCTTTGATTGTACGGGTATGGCGAAGAATTATGTTACAGTTTCTATCAAATTTGCGTTTCATACGCACTTCTATTCTATCCTCTATGAACGATAATACCTCACAAGTTACTCATAAGAGACTTTCCACTTTTTATGCAAAGCATGGTAAATACCTCTTAGATTTTGTGGCAGCATTCTTGTTGATTCTTATTTTTTCACCATTGATGATTCTCATTGCAATATTAATTAAACTATCCTCACGCGGTCCTATTTTCTTCTCGCACAAACGGGTCGGTTTCAAGAACAAGTTATTTGTTATCCTTAAGTTTAGAAGTCTTCATATCGATACACCATCCTATTCAGAAAAACCCGATTCCAACGACGATATACGTATCACATCTATTGGGAAATGGATTCGGAAAACAAGCTTAGACGAACTGCCACAATTGTTTAACGTCCTCAAAGGAGATATGAGTCTCGTTGGACCACGTCCAGAAATGCCTTTCCTTGCGGAGAAATACGAAGAGTGGGAAAACCAGAGACACCTGGTGCGTCCCGGTATGACCGGTTTGTGGCAGTTGAGTCCACGTCGTCGTGGCTCAATCCGTGATGGTATTTCTGTGGATTTAGACTACATTGAGAATCTATCGCTTTGGAATGATTTCAAAATATTGCTACGGACGTTCAGAGTCTTTTGGGATGATAACACATATTAGACAATAAAGAGTTGATGTCAACTATCATTAGATTGTCAATGAAGAACATATTTAGAAATCTCAAGAAAGGATTAAGGTGTGGATTTGGACTCAAATGTCCAAGATGTAGTACAGGTTCACTCTTTGTCAAACGTTTCAGAATGCATATCAATTGCCCCAATTGTAATTTGAAATTTGAACGTGAACAGGGTTATTTTATTGGTGCTATGTATATCAATTATGGTGCGACAGTGTTCCTGGTCTTTCCGGGCTATTTTCTCATTGACCTATTCAACTCTATTCCTTTCTTAGCCAATTTTTGTGTATGGGGTGTTGTTTCTGCCGTATTTCCAATCTTTTTCTACAGATACTCAAAAAGTTTGTGGTTAAACATGGATTATATACTTAATCCAAATACATAATATCCAGTTTGATTTACCTACCTCGTTGATATTAAGCCCCTTATATAAGATGCCTCATCGGAAGCGAGAAATGTCAATACTCTTGCAACACCGGCAGGGTCTGCCAGTGATTTCAAAGCATTTTCAACCGCTTGATCTGGGTCATGTCCATCGCGTCTGGCTGACTGTGCTATCTGCCCCAATTTTAGCGGCGTAGCAAGTCCACCCGGACAAATCGTGTGCATGCGTATGTTTAGGCCTCCTACTTGATTTGCCACTGTCATGAGCAGACCATTTACACCGCCTTTACTTGAAGCATAAGCAACTGAAGAACTCCCACCGTGTATTCCAGCTCCAGATGCAATACATAGAATTACTCCACCACCAGTGTTTCCCATAATTGGAACAGCATGCTTGAGTGCCAAAAAAGTTCCATTAAGGTTGACATCAATAACAGAGTCAAAAGTAGCAGCATCAAAATCTTCTATACGAACACTGGCACCTTCAAGTATTCCAGCGCAGGTTACTAATGTATCAATACGACCGTAAGTATCCTCAGCACTTTGCATCAGATTTATAACATCGTCTTCAAGGGTTACATCAGTCTTGCAAAAGAGAGCTTCACCCCCTTTTTTCTGGATTAACTTTACTGTTTCTTGTCCATCAAGTTCATTTATGTCCCCGATGACAATTTTACCGCCAGAATCGGCATATTGAATTGCAGTAGCCGCTCCGATGCCAGTTGATCCGCCTGTAATCACTGCGACTTTGTCGTTCATTTGAATGTTCATGTAAATTTCTCCATACTGTCAGGATGTAGAAAAAGTATAGACTTAATCGGATTACATGACAAGTATTTTTGCATAGTTGTTCCTAACGTCGTAAATAGTATTATTGGAAAACGCTGTTGTAGTTGCACAATTCATTGTGCCTTTTACATTACTTGATATAGATTTGAATATGCAATTGTGAAAATATGTCACATTTATTGTAGGTTTGATTATACTTATTTCACACGGATGATTCTGCGTCCTGTGAATGTTTGACCAAACATGTCAGTTGTTCGGACATAGATGATATGAGTTCCATTGTTAATCTCATTGGGAAGTTTGGTTTGCCATATATGATATGATTTTGGAACTCCATAACTTAGTCGTTTCCCTCTTTTTGGGAGTTCTGTGTCCTCTTTCATAAGTAGTTTCATTGAATCTCTAACAGTGGTATGGAGTTTCCGTTCAATGTGGTATGCTTCATCACGTTCCTTGAGTGCTTTGAAATATGGGTCTTTCTGGGGTAAATAGGTCATTTCTTTCCATTTACCTTTTTGTCCTAATCGCATTTCAACCTTTGAGCGTTCGTTTCCACCAAATACATTGACAAGTACATCTGTATTAGTCGTTTCTGATTGTGCCACTTCCCATGGTGACCAAATATTCATCTGATAATCTGCTGGGCGACGAGCTGCTTTAAACCGAATTGAATATTGATTTCCACTGAATGTAAAGATACCGTAACCGTTCGGTGCACCGTCTCGCATGGTGGTGTGTGGAATTCCGATTTCATCAAGCGTCCCCTGCCACCAACTACCTGATGTGGTTGCATGATTGTGGTGGTGATGTTTCTCATCGCCTTCCCAACCGTGCTGCCGTCCAATGAAGTCATCTCTTTGAATATGTGTATGAGCAGATAGTGATAAAGTATGAGGACGACCACTGAGCAGCTCCATTAAGTTCTTCACATCATGCATCTCTGTCAACGGAATATGCATGGATAAAACAACGAGTTGATCTTTGGGGACAAAGGCAAGGTCATTTCTGATGAATGTCAACTGTCGTTCTCCTGCCTCGCTTTTGTAAGGTGGATTATCTTCCTTTTCAGGGAGAAAAAGCACATTATCAATGTTGATGAAATGGACAGGTCCCCAATCAAAGGAATAGCAAGTTGGTCCATAGACACGTTCAAAGGTCTCGTCTGCGTAACGGTCATCAGTTGCAAGACGGTTCATATCATGGTTACCGTAGACATTATACCATGGTATTCCTATAGTAGACATCACTTCGTTGAGAGGTGTGAATAAGTTCAAATTGTCTCCTACCAGATCACCAAGACTGAGACCAAGTACAGCATCGGTACCGATAACTTCTTCAATAACATCATGTGCTAACCATTCAATTTCTTGCATATTACGAGGTTGCGTATCCCCGAAGACGAGCACTTTGAAGGTATCGGGTTCGGTCTGTTCGTAGAGAGGAAAATCAATTGACACAGGTAAAGGACCGGTTGGTGCGATTCCAGGATATTTCAATCCTTCTGGAGAACCGTTGGGTTTATGAATGTAGTAAAATTTAGGGAGTCGATTTTCATCAACTGGTGTCATATATCCGCGTGGTTTGATGACAAAGATGATGGTGTCATCATTAACTGGAAGCAAGTATTTTCCGCTGACATCGGTTTTGACGACATCCTGTCCATTAGAGACACGAATCCCTTGCAACCCTTTCTCATTGTTGTCCATGATCTGATTACTGTTTGTATCCAGAAAAACAGTTCCTGTCGCTGCTGCATTGTGTGCGTCAACACTGTTTACAACACAACAAGACAGTAGGATAATCACTAAAACTGTGAATTTATATTGTTTGGAAATCATAGTCATCTCCATCGTAAAGGTGTTATTCTAATCCCCACTCGTGACGAAGTTCTGTCATCGGTTTGTAACTCACATCTTTGTTGTAAAAGTTGCCTAACCAACTCCCATCTTCACGGAAAAAGAAGCGGTCATCCTTCTCATCAGATGCAAGTTGGTATCTCGTATCAATGCTGATGCGGTAACGATTAGAACGGTTGGGAGCACTACTATGCATCATATATAGTCCGAAAATGATTACATCTCCCGGTTGAAAATGTGCTGTTCCCAATGTGAATCCGAATTTATCAACCATCTCGCGTGGATTAGTGCTAAACACTGCATCGGTCAAATCTCTGTCCATATCAGTGGCGCCGTATGTAGACTTTAACTTATCATGTTGATGGGAACCGAGACATAAGACAAGTGGTCCGTTTTCCAATCCGATGTCTGTCAATGCACTCCACATCGTGTAACGGTTCTGTGTGCCGCGGCCAACATAAACGCTGTCGTAGTGAAAATGGTTATGTCCTCCTTTTGCCATGCAACGTAACCATCGCTTGTCAAACGTTATTACTGGACCACCAAGGAATTTTTCATAGAATTGCATCGTTCTATGACTATCCACCACATCAAGAATCGGTTTTGCGTGAGCGACCTCGGTTTGACGAAAGAAACTAAATGTCTGATTTCTTTCTCCAATGATACCATCTTCAACCTTCGTATCAGGTTGTAACCCACCACGTTGTGCAATGTTCTGTAATGTCCATTGTGCTGCTTGCTCAGCATCAGTCCTTGGATGGAAACCTCTGATAAAAAGATAACCATCTTCTCTGATCTTTTTGAGTAATGCCTCAAAATCGTTAATCAATGAGGAAGAATCAGATAATTCAAGGATTTCTTTTCCAAAATAAAAACGATGTTCACCGAAGTCAAAGGGGGTATGATTTGGTATTTTTGTCGGGTGATTTAATATCATCATATCATCAGGTGCGAAAAGTAACTGGCACAAACCGCATAATTCATTATAAGAGGGAATTCCGATTCCCGATCTGTCGCGATTCGGAGATCGCTCCTACAGGTGTCTGGTCGTATTTTGTAAAAAACTCTACCCACTCCATATCATCTTGAGTAGCAATAATATCAATCATAATTACTTGGTCGATGATCCCCAAGCAACCGTCTCTGTCGTGGGTTAGCAAGATCGAGAATCGATTCATCAAACTGAAACTTATTCAAGTAGGGAGGGTATTTCTGTGTAATCATCCGTTGAGCATAATGCACCTGTAGGAGATAACGGACTTCGTTGCTGGTATTTGCTGAACCACGATGCCAAACTTCACTCCGGAAAAGCACAACATCCCCTGCATTGCATAATATACTCTCCTCACCACGTTTATTCCACTCAGTCTTTCCATCTGGAGAACATCCGGAGAAATGACTACCCGGCACAAATTTTGTCGGTCCTAATTCCTCATACATATCATTGAGATAGTAATGTGCTGTGGTAATGAAGATTGGAACTTTGACGCGTGGGTCAGTCCGAACATCTGTGGGTAAACTAATGGGCAGCCAATCTGTATGTAACCCCTGATCTGGTCGTCCAGGACCCGTGATCCACGATTGCATACCGATACAATGGCAATCTCCACCGTGTGTTGCTTCTGCTACTTCAATGATCGGTGATTTGTCAAGGAATTGCAGATAAAGTGAATCACGATTAAAGGAGTTGTTTATAATTTTGTTAAGGAAACCACCACCATTGTCTGGTGTTTGGTGTCTATCATAGCATTCAGGTATGGTACCTAAACGATCCATAGTCTCTCGCAATATGGTGATTTCATCCTTATTCATGACATTGGGAAAATAGACATAACCATCTCTTTCCAGTGCTTCAACTTGACTTTCTAAATCGTTGTAGGCGACAAGTGAGAGTTCTTTTGCCATTTGTGTTTTCCTTTTGATTATAATATATCCAATGTTTAGTAATTTCAGGTGTCCTGCTGACAGTCCAAGGACCTAAATCCAGCAAGACATCCTTGAAAAAGTGCGTTAAGAGACTGTCGCAGTTATTCTAATAATTCAATAACACCGCAACCGATACGCATACCCGCAGCACCAGAAGGTTGTGATGTGAAGTCGTCAGCACCAGCATGGACAATAATACTCTTACCTACAACATCTATATCTGAACCTGAGCCGATTTCCCAGAGATCAGTGGTTAATGAAATACTACCCATTCCATCATCTCCGACGTTAATATTCCCGATGTCCCCAAGATGAAACTCACCTTCTCCCCATTTGCCGTGCGCAACACCTGTGGGATTCCAATGACCACCAGCGGATGTGCCATCGGGTGCACTGCAATCACCGTGTTCGTGTATATGCACGGCGTGAAGACCGGGGGTTGCACCTTGAATATCAATCATAAGTTTGATTTGGGCACCATCTTGGGTGAAAACTGCTTCTCCGCTTATTCCACTGTCGTTTGATGAGCCAATCACGGCTTTTGCTTGTTTTTCAGGTGCGGTTGGAATAATTCCTGTCTGTTGTGGCATTCTCTCACAACCAATTAATGTGATAGAAATACTAATCAATAGTAGAAATATGGCTTTTAAAATCATAGAATCTTGTTTTTTTCTCATTAGTAACTCCTTTAAACAATATAGGAATGTTAAATTGATTTGATAATCAATATTATACAACGTTACGCTAAATTCATCAATCATAGTTACTTGGTTGATGATCGCCAAGTAGCCGTCTCTGTCTTGAGTTTGCTTGTGATAAGATCGATTCATCAAACTGGAATTTATTCAGATAGGGCGGATATTTCTGTGTAATCATACGCATTGCATAGTGTACTTGCATGAGGTAACGGACTTCGTTGCTGGTATTGGCAGAACCACGATGCCAAACTTCACTCCGGAAAAGCACCACGTCCCCCGCATTGCATAAAATGCTCTCTTCATCTTGGTTTTTCCACTCTGTTGCTCCATTTGGAGAGCATCCAGAGAAATGACTTCCCGGTACAAACTTTGTCGGTCCCAATTCTTCATACATGTCGTTGAGATAGTAATGTGCTGTGGTGATGAAGATTGGGATTTTGACGCGTGGATCGGAACGAATATCTGTTGGTAGACTGATTGGCAGCCAATCGGTATGTAACCCTTGATCAGGTCGTCCCGGTCCAGTCAGCCAAGAATGCATTCCGATACAATGGCAATCGCCACCGTGTGCAGCCTCAACGACTTCAATCACAGGTGATTTGTCAAGATATTGAAGATACAGTGGGTCACGATTAAAGGAATTGCTGATGAGTTTGTGGAGGAATGCATCACCTTTTTCAACCGTTTCGTCACGATCATGTGACTCTGGCATTGCTTGCAATCTATCCATTGTCGCACGCAATTCAGCGATTTCATCTGAATCAAGTACACTTTGGAAATAGACATAACCATCCCTTTCCAGTGCTGCAACTTGGCTTTCTAAATCATTATAGGCGACAAGTGAAAGTACTTTCGGCATATTCGGTATTCCTTTCATACGACAGACACAATCAATGAGTCCGCTTCAACCATCCCCATGTCGTCGTGAGTTTGTCTGTAACGTCTATAGAGAGTGGTTCAAGTTTCAGTTGGTTTGTCACATCAACATATACCGGTTTACCAAAGCCAATATCACCATCATTCTTATTATTTGTACTATCTTTGGCATCACTATTATTGAAACTATAGTGTGCGTTTAAGCCGTCCTCATCTCCATTTAGAATTTTAATCATGAATCTGTTAATTTCTTCTTCAGTGCGTGAAACTTCCCATATACGGATTTCGTCAATGAGTCCTTGACAGAACCACTTGATACTGTCTCCCACACCGATATATAGATTTGATTCGGTGGACGCTAACGCTGGTACATCATAGGGGATACTTCCCATCTTCTTACCATTGATATAGGTTCGCATCTCTTTTCCATCCCAGACACCAGCCACATGCTGCCATTCATTGAGCTTAAAGCCTTGAACATCAAGGATTTTCGTTCCTGGCCAGAGCACAAATCGCAATCCTGTTCCATTCTGGATAATCTCTGGAAAAATGTAATCCCTATTTCCTCCCCAATCCTTGGCAAGACATTCACCAACTGTCTTTTCCATGTTCATCCATGCCTCTATTGTAATGGCTTTCTTGGGATTGATACTATCACTATTAGGTACTTCTATCGCTGTGGATCCATCTAATTCAAGTGCTAAGTTTTTTGCCGAAGATATACTGTGTATTGTGAGACATATAGTAAATAGCCATAATAGAAATCGTATTTTCAAAATTCTCATTGTTACTCTCCTTTGATGACTACGGGTCAATGCTTATTACTATCCTATGTTAGCTTTAAGTAAGTTGTCAACATTTTTATTGTTTCTAAACGGGAATTGCAATCCTGTGCAGTTGGCAAAAATTGATGGTTGAATACCGATTGCTGAACGTTCTCCTGTTAAAGTTATTTTAATCTTCATCAATAGACCAAGTACAGTTGATATTATTGTCCTTGTAAAAATGCTTGAGTGAAGGTTTATCAAACCATAGTTGCATTTCTTTGCTTACGATATGACCGACACTACTCACCTTCAGGTAAAGTCCACCAGCAGTCCAGCCAGGTATTATGTTATATCGTCCTGTCTGTGCGGCGTAAATGCTCAGTAATGCCAATGGTTCCATCGCATCAAGATTTGCTGTTTTATGATTATCCTGTAGGAGTTCAGAAACAGTTTTACCTTCATGTCCATCCTGAAGTTCAGGTTTGTCCATTACACGACTATGAAAAACAAAATCATCTTCAAGTGTAAAGAGTCCACTGTTTTTGTGTTGTCTTTGTTTGATTAGATTATTTCCTATATGTTCTGCCATCTTTAAGAAATCTGCTTTTTGTTCTACACGGTAAAGATCCACTAATGCGAAGATGTATGCGGGTTCAAGAGCACTCGTTTCAAAGTTTAAGCTTGGATCACTGTTTGTGTTAATTCCAATGTCTCCAATGCCAAAGTTCATGAACATGGTTCGTAGATAGTCTCTGAATTCAGTTCTTCCTTCAGAAATTCTATATCCGCGCGCGCAAACTGAAGTAAATAGTGGTGTTATATTTTGAGGTAAAAATGCGCCACCTTCTTTCGCGCCAAAGTATAGCTTAGAATCTCTGAATGGACCGGTAATTCGGTAGTCTGTTAGGTCTGTTCCATCAATAATGATGCTCTTTAGTTTGTTATTTTGTGCGTCGTAGGAGGCGTTTAAGAAACCGATGATATGTTGTTCAACAGCCTCTTTAATATGCATTATTTCACCAATACGACCATATTTATATGCATTTTCAACGATTGTCAACATACCCATCATCTGTGTAATAGTATGGTTCAATTGGTTACCGACATAGACTCTCGGTTCAGTTGCTTGTGGATATTTTCTACCGAAAACATTGAGACCTCGTTTTGCACTCTGTGGATGAACCAGATTTGGCCAGATACCCGTTTCAGAGTCACGTTGCCTTATTATCAGATTCAACATACGTTCTGCCCAAATTCGTGGTGCTTCCTCCTGTTTTTGATATCCTAAACTGTATCCTGCATAGGCTAAATCCAGGGCAACACTGATAAATGATAGATCTCCACTGATTTTGGGTTCTTTATATCCATCCCATGTTCTGTTCCAAGTATTTTCATGGTTAACTTGCTTTTTGAAATCACCGTGTCTGTTGTAGTGAAGTGCATCCCAGTCTTTCATATTAACTTCCCAGATGCCTTTCATTAACTTTTCGCACCGTTCTTCATTCACCCCTCTCAACAATTCCCAGTATGGGTAGACATCCTCAATTTCGTGGACTACACCTTTCATGCCGTAAGTATTGCCAGTAGCTAAGTCCACATAGCCGTGTCCACCCCAATGTAGTACACCGCTTTCAGGATACCAGTAATTATTGAACATATAGTCTGTGGCATCTCCTGCGGCTTGGACATACTTGCAGTCTCCAGTGAATTGACTTAAAGATGCAAGTAATCGCATAAGATTCTGTTGATTTTGAAAGAAACACCAGACTGTTGGTTTAGGTTCAGTGCCTGATCGGTATGAAGTCTTTGAACGTGGTGCACTTAAATGCTCTATATCAAGACAGTCAGCAAAAAGTGGCATATTCCTGCCGCTGTATCTATCTCTCCCAGACTCTATTGCTGTATCTGCAAAGAGAGTTGCAGCTTTTAAGAAGCAGTTACTATTGATTTCATTGAGGTTCAATTGGTCTCTGCCAATCCATCGGTTCATTCTAATGTGATTCATAATCTCTCCTAACTGTTCCTGAACGAATTTCTATATCAAGAATATTGGATTATGTTACCACGATTTGTTTCAATTTACAATTCATTACACACTCCCAATTATTCAAAAAATTGCAGATCAATTACTTTGTATGCTATAATTTAGAAAATTGTGTCATATATGAATACTCTAGGAAGACTATAAAACTCACATTAGTGTCAAACGATTATATAATAGATTTTGATGAGGATAAAAAGATGAAAGCAAAAAATGGTTTGGTATTAGTACTGGCTTTCTTGGTTTTACACACGAATCCACTTGAAAGTCAGGTTGTAGAAAAAGGTTTAGTTAGTTATTGGAGTTTTGATGATGCGGATGTTCAAGGAAAAACCGTGATAGATCTTGTAGGAGGAAATGACGGAACGATTTTAGGTACACCTAAGCATGTCAAAGGCAAAATCGGTGAAGCGTTTGAATTCGGAGGAGAACCCGACGCTATTTCTGTTCCTTCTCCTGGGAATGGTAGTTTGGACTTTCATGCAGACCAAGATTTCTCAATGATGGCTTGGATCAAGGTTGACAAACCACCAGAATTGGGCGGAGGACAGTCCACAATCATTAGCAAGGGTGATGGTGGTGGCAACGCCAGAATCCTCTGGAAAATTGTAGCGACTAAACTACAGATGACAATAGCAAATGAAGGTGGTGGTGGTCCCAAAATCGACTTTAATTCTGTCAGTGATGTTGTAGATGGAGATTGGCATCATGTGGTCTTTGTCTCCGATAGATTGGATACGACTCGCATCTATATTGATAACAAGCTTGATGCCGAGGGTGGACCTTCTGAAGGCACAGATGTTACCACAGACTCTCACTTGTACATTGGTGCATCTGTCAGAAGAGGGGAAGTCACACGTAGATATTTTGAGGGGTTAATTGACGAAGTAGGGATATATAATAGAGCGTTGTCAGATGCTGAAATCAGACAGAATTTCAATGCAAACGGACTTGATGTTAGTCCTCAAGAGAAACTGGCTATTGTATGGGGAGCGATAAAGGTTTCAAGGTAACTATAATTTGCGAACTTATAAGAGCTGAACGAAGTGTCACAGTTGCTTTGATAGTACAACTGTGACACTTCTAAATTCTTTGCGGGTTGCCCCTACTTTAAAATGACGAGTCGTCGTGTCTGTTGGAAGGATGGGATTTCAAGTCTGTAAAAATAGACACCACTTGCGACCCGTTCTCCAATTGTATTACGACCATCCCAATAAGCAGCACGGTCTCGACTGTTATAGAAACCAGTAGATTGAAAACCGAGCGGAAGTGTGCGAATCAACTGACCAGTAGAATCGTAAATAGTGACCGAAACAGGACTGTCTTGTGAAAGTTGATATGGAATCCACGTCTCAGGGTTAAACGGATTTGGGTAGTTCTGCAATAACTGATTCTGATTCGGTTTTCCGATCCTATCAAGATTGACAGTCAAAACAGCGTTCGCCAAGTTCTCTGAAGTTACTTTAAATTGAAGGTTTTGTGATTCAAAGTTGCCATCCGGACCGATAACGCGTAATTCGATCACGTCTCCAAGTTTAACAACGCTTTTTCGCGTTAAGTCTACCGTTGCCGCTGCAAAGTACTCACCTTGTATCGGTGCGGTAATCACACCATTTGTTCTTTGGTTGCGGACGATTACCTGATAGCCATCAAAGGTTGCTTTGCCTTCCAACTTTCCACTAACGACGAATGCCCACGTATCCTTCAGTTTGACTATGTTAGGTGCTGCAGCCACATCCTCGTTTTGGTTTGTCCACCGTGAACCGACGAGGGCAAAATTGCGAACTTCTGGAACATTAACGATATAGCCTTGACCACCTTCAATAGAAATCCCCATTTTTTATAGACTTCTTCAAATGCTCTTTTAGAAATATCAGGATCGCGCTCGCTAATCCCCTGTTTTGAGACTATAGATACATTCTCTTCAACTCAGTAATGCCTTTCTCAAGTCTATCTAATCGTTCAAAGACAGTTTCAAGCGTAACTTTTGCCATCGTTAATACCTCCTATATTATTTTTCAAATACAATCCGTACATCAGAAGAAACACCATTCTCATCAACATGCACATCGGCAGTAATAGGTCCAAGAGATTCCAGCGGAAAGAGATTATCTTTAAGTCGTCTCATTAAAACTGCATCTAATTTATAACCAGATAAAGAGGCAATCATCGTTGCTATCGGTATAAAACGCGTTATTTCAGGGACTAAATAATTAGGTTGAATATATGTCTGTAGACTATCTTCAGAGAACGCTACATCACTTAGTTCAGGTGTGTCTCCTGAATATGTATCAAGCACGGACTTTATACCGGTTAGTGTTGTACTAAAAATGAAATCCTCACCTACTGACGCATAAGCTCCTGTAAGTGCTAATAAGAAATTCAGACGTATCCTGACAGGTTGCACAGTAATCCCTTTGTAGTCTTGTGTTTCAAGGAACTCAAGTGGTAGACCCGATACTGCGATTTTCATGTTCTTTAACATATCTAAGTCTGTGACAAATGTATCAACTTCTTTTACTGGTACACGCAGAATTAAAGATGGGAACTTAGATACATCACCCTCACTATGAGAAACTAACGCAAGAGTCATCTCCTTATTAAAATGCTGCAATAAATTGATGTATCCTGAATCCATTTCGATTGCTAAGTTGTCATCCACAAGTTTTGCAAACTTAGACCAATCTTGGTTTGGATTGAATGTTACCAAGGCAGTTTGTTTAGGAAGATATTTGGGTTTTACCTTTTTCTCCGATTGAGATGATTGTGGAAAATCAGAATTACTATAACGACTCTGAGATATAATAACGCCATTCTCGTAACGATTACCAAATACCCAATAATCTTTGTCATTTTTCCATTGAGATAATGTTCCTATGATTGAATCACTATTCTCTGCCAGACCATTTATTAATGCTGTGAATTGAGAAACATCAAAATATCCAGTATTTTTATCACTATCGTAACTACGTTGTATACCCTCTTTTATTTTATGTTTTACAAGGAATCCGTCTTTTTTTCCTGCATATATGTCAATCACTTCAGCCAATAGTAACGGATTAAGACTTAAAACCCCAATCTTACCGATGAAAGTATAACTAAAATCAAGTGGATAACCAGTGATAGTGTTTATTGTCAGGTCGTTGTATTTTGTTTGAATCCGCTCATATTTTGGATTTATTGCATCAGTAGCAGTGATTGCTTCAATTGCCAGTTTTTCTGCACCACCAATTTCTGTGATAAGTAAGAAGGAAAGTTCTCCTTCACGTTGATACAAGGCAAAAATTGCTTCTGTTCCAAAGTGTCCCTTGACAGCTTTCATATCAAGTCTACCACCCATCTCCGATTCCCAAACCCATTTCTGATATTCCAATTGTCTCCACCAAAACTGGTTTTTAATATAGTTGAGGAAAGGCATTTGTGCAACTTGTTTCCCAAACTCACTGCGGTTAAAGGTATTAATCAGTCCTTCAAGTTCCTTAAGGGTTAGGTAACACAGTGGTGTTTCAGGGAGCAAGGTAATAAGACTCTGATCAGGTTTCCAGAGTGCAGTTTGATGATAGATAACTGAAAACAAAACGAGCACACCTATCAATGCAACCAGAATAATGAGGAGTAGTTTTTTTCTTGTAATTTTCATAACTGTAGATACCTACTCTGATGCATCAAGTTTTCATTTGTATTGATTATAGCACAATGGTGCTCAATAGACAATGCAATATTGATATTGTGAAATAGAAGGAATTGCTGTAAAATCATTGTATTATTATCTGATCTTCCGCCACAAAACCCCTTGCTTTAGCTGGGGGATGTAGTGGCGGCCTTGTGATTGTGTCAAGAAACAAACTTGACTTTTCGTCTAAAATGTGGTATCATATATTTAGTCCGTTGGATAGGAAAGCAATCGCCTGCTACCTGCAGGTGTCCTATCCAAACCTAATTGCTTAGGTTGGAACGGATTGGGACTAAATCCCTTAGCCACATTCGGTTGTATACGCTGCAAGTTGTGATTCTTGCCCAGTCGTCTATGATGAGTTCTGTATTCGTTATATAGGATTGTGTAGATGTTCCCTCCACAACTGCGAAATAAACAGAACGCAAAACTAAAGTATCTGGGTCGCTCAGTGGGGACTTTGTAAGGACCCTGTTAGTCGTGCCGTGGCGGGCACCCCAACAATTGCTGTCTCGGTTAACCTGACTTAAAATCAGGTGAGTATGCTATAAGCATATAAAAGATGCCCACACTTTCAAAAATATCTCGGATTGAGAAAGTGACCTAAAGGAAACCCCATCCTTTAGGTTGGGGAGCCGTCATGGATCAAGGTGTACATCAAACAACTCATTTATCAAAAATCCGACCAGTTACAATCTTTCTTATCTGTGTGTTGGTCCCGCTGAACTGTTGGTGGGTCTCTGCTTCTATATTACGAGGGGGTGGAAGTCCAACACAGGTATCCTTATTCTACAATGCTGTAACTACAATGCTAATCCTACTGGGAATTGGACTTCTATTACGGCGTCTGAATCGGGTATTTGCGTTAAATCGTGCGGAATTGTTGGTGATTTACTCGTGTATCTCTATAGGTGCTGGACTCGCAGGTGTAGATAGATTCCTCGTGTTAATGCCGCTCATTAGTCATGCACAATGGTTTGCCACTCCTGAAAATGACTGGATAAACCTCTTCCATCTCCACATCCCTGAATGGTTAGTCATCAGCAATAAACGGGTTCTTGAAGGATACTACTATGGGTTTTCAAGCATATACGAAACACACAACCTTGTTGCATGGTTACCCAAGATTTTTTGGTGGACACTATTTATCGTGGCTGTACACCTTGTCATGTTGTGTATGTGTTTGATTTTCAGAAAGCAATGGGTTGAATCTGAACGACTAAGCTACCCGATTATCCAACTACCGTATGAATTGACCGCACCCAAAGGCAGATTTTTTCGTTCACCCTGGATGTGGTTAGGTTTATCCATAGGTGTAACAATTGATATTATTAACGGCTTAAACTTTCTGTTTCCTGCTGTCCCAAGTCTTGGTGGCAAACTTTATGACCTTCGCAGGATATTTACTGAACAACCGTGGAGTGGCATTGGATGGAGTCCTATTGGGGTTTTCCCGTTCGGTGTTGGATTGTCATTCTTTATTCCACTTGATCTTTCATTCTCGTGTTGGGCATTCTGGTTAATTTGGCGTGCGGAACGGCTGTTAGGCACAATCGCTGGATGGCGCGGTCTTCCTCGTTTCCCTTATGAAGCAGAACAATCGCATGGGGCATATCTGGGATTATGTGTACTTGCTATTTGGATGAGCAGAAGATATCTGAAGCAGATTTTATCTAACTTATTCACAAGAAGTCAATCTAAGGACAATATATCTACCCAAAGTGAGGAACCTATTTCATATCGCCTGATATGCATTGCTTTACTTGCGGGAATTGTGTTTATTATTGCATTTTGTATTAAAATGGATATGAGTCTCTGGGTTATCATCGTATATTTCGCAATCTGGTTCGCAATCGCAATCGCTATCACAAGACTTCGTGCAGAACTCGGTTCCCCTGTGCATGATTTACACTTCATCGGTCCTGATGAGATGTTGCCAAGACTCATCGGTATCCGCAGACTTGGTGCAGTTAACTTAACGGGTTTTTCATATCTCTATTTTCTCAACCGAGCACACCGTTCGCATGCAATGCCGCATCAACTCGAAGGATTCAAACTGGCAGAAGGTGCAAATATACCGTTACGTCGTTTTGCAATATTAATGATGTTGGCATCAGTATTGGGAGCACTCGGCTCTTTTTGGGCATATCTATCAATGTATTATGAAGAAGGCGGCGGACCGGGATTTGGAAGGGAATCCTTTGGCAGGTTGGAGTCATGGTTAACTTATGCAGCACCCCCAGATGTGCCGGCTATAGGTTTTGCCTCCTTTGGATTTATCGTAACACTCATTCTCGCTGCAATGCGGATGCGGTTTATCTGGTGGAATCTGCATCCAGTAGGATATGCAATTTCTGGAAGTTGGGCAATCAATCCTATGATCGGTTCTATCTTTGTTGGATGGTTACTGAAGTGGCTTGTGCTAAAATACGGTGGTATTCGACTGCATCGGAAGGCTATTCCATTCTTCCTTGGAATCGTCCTGGGTGAATTCATCATCGGTGCATTCTGGAGCCTCTTGGCAGTTGGACTTGATCAACCTATGTACCGTTTTCTGTTTTAGTCTATTATGTGGTTGTTATATCGGACAACTCTTGAGAAAATAATATCGCTTCACATAATCGGTAGAGCAACATATATGAGCAATCTTAAGCACATTTTTACATCAGAGAAAATTCCAGGTCCAACGATTTACATCGGTTTTTTGATTTTTGCTCTATCAATTCCCTTTGATAATCTAACTCTTTTACTAAATATCGGAATGTCGCTTGTTCTCATAGGATGGTTCGGACGTACCATCTATGAACGGAAACTCGGGTGGCATCGCACACCTCTGGATATTCCTATTGTGCTGTTCTTAGCCTTGGCATTGGTCGCTTCACTATTTGCACCAAACCCGTCATTCAATATTAGCATCGGCTATATTTGGAAGCTACTTCGAGCAATCCTACTTTTCTATGCAGTGATTCATAGTCGTTTGGGAAGCCGATGGAGACATGTTCTTATAGCGTTTTTTGTTTCCGCTGGCATCAGTTCAATGCTTGGTATATGGTATTACACAAATGATACTGGTTTAGCACACGCCTTAATGGGACAAGTTGGTTTAGAATATCAGAACGAACTTGCCACTGACGAAGGATTTTCAGATGGATTCCGTGCAGATTTACGCTCCATAAATATCCCACTATCGCAAACCGCATCTATAGAACAGACCAAAAAATCTGATGAATGGCAAATTGATGACACAGAGAGGAACAGACGTTATTTTGTTGAAAAGGGCGAAACGCACCTGAACGTTTATATGATTGAACAACGTCTCGCTGGTACTTTTAAAGCACCGAATTATCTTGGTGCATATCTCGCGCTCAGTCTTCCTTTTGTGTTAGGTTTTTTTATAGCGAGTTGGCTGTCATTACGCAAACAGAAGTTTGGAATATGGGTTGTCTTTGCACTCGGAACTATTGTTGTAATGATGACTGTGAATCTGGTATTAACACTCACGCGTGGTGCTTGGGTCGGTGTTGCAGTTGCAATATTATGCATCGGTTTATATTTAGTTGTGGTTAGTCTCGCAAAAATGAAATCACTCGGAGGCGTTTTGAAATGTGGATTGATAGTAGTTATTTTACTATCAATGATATTGGGTGCGTATGTCCACCTAACGCCACAACATATCAAAACACGTTTCAACACCTTGGTTGAGCGACCTACAGGTTTTATGGGAGAACGTCCACAGTGGTGGGGTATTTCCCTTGACCTCATAAAGAAGCATCCTATCATCGGAGTTGGTATGGGGCGGTTCCGTCATGAAGCACAATTAGAAGCACCACCTGATCTGCATGATATTCCCTTCCATGCCCATAATATCTATCTACATATCGCAGTTGAACAGGGAATACTTTCACTTCTTCTGTTTTTGTGGATGGTAGGTCTGTTCTGGAAACAGATTTGGGCAATCCGGTCTACGGATAGTGAAGGAGACTTTTGGAGTATAGGAACATTTATCGGTGGTAGCGGATTTCTGATTTCCACGCTTGTCTACGGAACAGCAGATTATATCTTCCATCACCGCACACTCTTGCTTTTCTGGTTCATCATTGGCATTATATATTATATCCAAAAACAAGAGGATGGGATAAATGAAAAAAGACTGTAAAATAAACAAGCTGACATTTATCAGAATAGCGGAGAATTCACTAAATATCACTATATTGAGGGTTTTGAGCAATGAAAATGCGTCCATTTTGAAGATTTGACTTGATTTTAGACGCATGAGTTGCCATCCTAATAATAAAAAATAACATCATTTGATTATTTTTAGGAGGACATCTCATGCGTCATCAGATTATCAAATCTGCTAAGTTTTTTCAACATCTTCTTTTTTCTCGTTTTCACCGTATTCGATCACAAATCATTGACACTGGACTTTTGTTATCCGTTTGTCATCTATTTGGTCTCTATAATCCGAACCAAGTTGCGGATGCGTTGACACTTCCCAAAGCGGGTCTTTATCGGGATCTTCACTCATTGAGCCAGTATCACTGGAAATGTTTGAATGTGCGGCTCGGATGTGCTATGGCACTAGAATTGATCAAAGATACCGAATCTAAGAGTGCTTCAACACAATCTCGTCGGTGTCCTACCCTCAGTGTAGATGACAGTAATGTGGATCGATATGGAAAAACAATATCGGACTGCTCAAACTGGTGGTCTAAAAAACGGAATAACACCACTTGGGGGCAGAACATATTAGGCATCACGATTAAGATTGGCGATATTGTTATTCCACTCAATACACGGCTTGTTTCAAAAAAAGGGCGTGGCAATACAAAGAAACCGGTTCTTTTTGTTGCCATGATGAAAGAAGTGTTAGATTTCTTTGATGCCCACAGCATTGATATCAGAAAATATCCGATCACTTTCGATTCGTGGTATGGTAGCAAGAAACTAG
Organism: Candidatus Poribacteria bacterium; assembly: GCA_958295945.1. GTDB lineage: Bacteria > Poribacteria > WGA-4E > WGA-4E > WGA-3G > MSPOR6. The sequence continues at coordinate 4,328,187 of OY282386.1, read as the reverse complement.
TCAACACCTTATCAGATTTAGGGTTTGTGTCCATATTGGTTCATGGTAAAAACAACTATGTGATGACAATAAACAACAAAAAAGTGAAACTTTCGGTTCATAAGAAATCCATACAACTGCAGCCAGAGCAATGGGGATGTGATAAACCTGTCTGTCGTGTCCAAGCCACAAGTCCAACATTTGGTGAGTGTATTGTGCTTTTCTTTTCAGATATGGGAAAGGGACGCACACTCTTAGTCTTTGGTAAACCCTTACGCACTTGTGAAGCACTCAGAATATGGTCTCAACACAACGGCATTGAACTCTATTGGAGACAACTGAAATCCAACCTGCATTTATCCGATATGTGTTTAGAAAGTGCGCAAGGCGCATGTGCGGGGCTCGGTATAAAAGTAATGAGTTACCTCATGTTGTTGCAGGTAAGCATCTCAGAACGTCGCACATTCCATCAAATACAACTTGAACTCACTGGACAAAGACACATGTTACTTGAAATCATGGCGCATTTTCATGAACTAAACCCAAAAGAACCTTGATAATAACTGATATTCAACAACTTTTGAGAAATATCAGACAAGTTATTCTATACATTTGTATTAGATTGACTTTTGATTACGTTCTATTATATAATAACTTCAAGCATTGATGGTAAAGAACATTACGGATGCAACAGCCCTACCAGTACCTAAGTGTTCTGTCTACACTAATCTTGCGGGTAAATATCGCGATTCGGAGATCGATCCTACTGAATACAGCTCTGTCATTGTAGGAGGGAACTCCGATTCCCGATTTCTTTGGCAATTCATAATTTTAGTGTAGACGCTCTACTAGTAGCCTGTCCACACTAAAATTGTGGGTATAAGCGTTTCAATCGGATGCGAGCATCATCCGTTGTCCATTGCCAGTCTACTTGCTTCGCTTCACCATTTCGTCTTTTTTCCCAAGCTTGTGTCTCTCGTCGTAGTGTTTCTATATCAGGGATGCGACGACCTAAACATTGTCGTGTTAGCACGCTAAGTTCTATCTCAGCAATATTCAACCAACTTCCATGTTTGGGCGTATACACGATTTCTAAACGAGCACATAAACGGCGTGCTTCCGCTGCTGGAAACGCTTTATACAAGGATGAAACTTTATGTGTATTCAGATTATCACAAACTAAAATCACTCGTTTTGCTTTCGGATACACCTCGTCTAATAGCACCTTTACCTCTTGTGCCCAATCCACCGCAGTCCGACGCTCACGCACAGACACGCCTCTCCACCCCGTTAGTGCTTCTGTGAATATGAAAAGTTGTGCTGTGCCATTGCGTCTATATTCATTATCTACACGCTTGACTTGACCCGGTTTGAGGGGGCACGGCTCGCGAATATCATCCCTCAACGTTACAGGTTGTTCATCCATATTCACAACCGGCACATCTGTGTCTAAAGGTTTCTGATAGAGATCAAGCACTTCTTCCATTGCTGCGACAAACTCAGCATTTTCGGTGGGTGGGATTACCCATTGTTCCACCAGGTGTGGCTTTAGTTCGTTTTTTTTAGCGTCTGGCGCACTGTTTCAGAACAAATACTCTCAACGATTTCAAGCTTCACGAATTCCGAAGCAAGAAGACGAAGGGACCACCTGCTATAGCCTTCAGGCGGTTCGCTACAACTCAACGCAATCAGACGCGCTTCTGCTTCACCATCCAACTTTCGAGGACACGGAGGTGTTTTGCGGTGCACTCGATCCAACGCTCCCGATAAACCCTTTTCTACAAAACGATGCCGCACATTGTAAACCGTCTGCTCATGACACGAGTAAGCTTCAGCTATCTGCTTATCAGTCCAGCGAGGACCATTTACATCGGATTTCAATAAGATGTGTGCATGCCTGATCTTATACGCTTTATTTTCTCCTTTACTTATATACTTGTTTAGTTCTTCACGCTCAATATCAGTTAATTCAACTATATATTTCTTTTTCAAGAGACTATTCCTTAAAGAAGTATTTAGGGACATTCTAAAAGAAATACGTCTGTTTGGCAAGTTTTATTGAAGAATATACCTATAATTTTAGTGTAGACACTCCACTAGTAGACTGTCCACACTAAAATTGTGGATCGCAAAATAAATCGGGAATCGGAGTTCCCTCCTACAATGAGTGGTCAGTCGGTAGGAGCGATCTCCGAATCGCGATATTTACCTATAAAATAAGAGTGGACACTCCACTAGTTTTCAAGTTGACGATTTTGTGATTTCTGGTCCTAATATTCTGGATGTTCGGCCAAAAGACAAAGCTGCAGTATTGTGGGGTGAGTTGAAGCACCAATATTGATACTGAAAATTCCATGCGTTCGTATATTTGTTGTAGGTTGAGTTGAGGAAAGAAACCCAACGGACAATCTACTTCGTTTTACATATACCGATCTCACGATACCATAGTAAATCTATCAGTCAAACAGGTAAGATATAAGTTTATCCCCATCACGAAAATCAGGAATAATGATGTCTGCGCCCACGCGTATAAGTCGTTCCCTTTTATCTGCATTCATGTTGTAGAAATTATCCTCCACAGATGCAACACCGACAGCAATCGCACCCACTGCCTTTGCATTTTCAATCTCAACATATCCATCACCAATAATAAGCAGTTCACTACCACTCAGTTCAAAATCTTTGAGTATTTTCTGAATAACCATCGCTTTGGAGAACTTCTTGTACTCTCGCAATGCCCCATGTATACCACCATTGAAAAAATTTGCTACACCGAGAAGTTCCGCCTCATTCTTAACGAATTCAACATCTGTTCCACTTGCCAGATAGCATTGAACACCCATATCATGCAAACTCTTTAGGAATTCCAGTGACATTGGTACACGTAGTATTTCACCAGATAATGTTCCATCAGCAAGATTTGCAATTCGTTGTTCAACGATGGGGAGTAACCGATTATTATACTCGTCTTTGTAATCAAGCGGTTCCTTTGGTTCTCCACCCCGCTTTTCAATCTCTTCTGCCAATTGCATCATTTGATAGATCGTCTGTTTCCCTGTCAATCTATCAACAAATTCAACAACGATCCCTTCTATCTCTTCCCTTGTTTCCTTTGTGTTAGTATCGGTTTTGAGGAAATCAACCATCATCGGGACCATCACGTTTTGCCAGCCATCTCTGATGAGAGAGAGGGTCCCATCAAAATCAAAGACAGCATGTCGGATGTTTCCTGTTTGGATATTATTGTGGATTTCAATACTGGTACCGTCTAAAAGTTGTTGCATTGGTGTCCTCACACTCATAAAGTTGTTGATTTCTCACTACTTATCTGATAATATAAAGGCAAATGTATAATTATGCAACCAAAATCTGTATCTAAACGGAAGTTGTATGGATGAAAAAGAGATTCTTAAGAAGATACAACGTATTGATATATTCACAAATCGCTTAGTGAACACCATTTTTGCTGGTGAATATAGAAGTATATTCAAAGGACAAGGGATAACTTTTGATGAAGTTCGGGAATATCAGGAGGGAGACGAAATTCGGACAATTGATTGGAATGTCACAGCACGGATGGGACATGCATATATCAAAAAATACGTTGAAGAACGTGAATTGGTAATGATGTTACTCGTTGACGTGAGTGCATCCACACAGTTTGGGAGTATTTCAGAAACAAAAGCCGAGATAGCAGCAGAAATTGCTGCACTACTTGCTTTTTCAGCAATCAGAAACAATGACAAAGTTGGCCTCATCTGCTTTACTGATACAGTAGAACATTATGTCCCACCGCGTAAAGGGAAAAGACATGTCCTGAGAGTAGTCAGAGACATTCTCCGTTTTCAACCTAATCATGCGGGGACAGATATTTCTGAGGTCCTTTCCTTTGCAAATAAGATTCTAAAACCGCATAGTGTTGTGTTTCTTATTTCGGATTTAATGGATACTGACTATCAAAAGCAGTTACGTGTAACCGCGAAAAGACATTCATTAATCGCAATCACACTGAAAGATCGAAGAGAATTGGAAATGCCAAATGTCGGACTTATAACATTAACAGATCCAGAAACTGGTGCAAAGATCGTTGTTGATACAAGGTCTGATCATGGCAGGCACTTATATTCAGAACATATATGTCAATCAGAAGAGGAACGACTTCGGACATTACGGTCAAGTAAAGTGGATAACATAGATATCAAAACAGATGAATCATACATTATTCCTCTCATTCGTTATTTCCACCAACGTGCTGCTCGTAGTTAATAATATTTCTCATAGTATCATGCAGCGTAGATTTTTTAGTGGAAACTTAGGTTTATGACAATACTTGAGGCAATAGATTTATCACATGAATTTGTTCAGCACAAAACAAAAATACAAGTATTGAACAACTTGAACTTTTCTGTCAACAAAGGAGAATTTGTCGCACTGCTTGGTCCTTCAGGATGTGGTAAGAGCACGTTATTCAATATCATCTCTGGACTTATAACGCCGCTTTCAGGTGAAATTTACCTAAATGGCAAACGTCTTCAAGATAATATTGGGGCATTTGGATATATGCAACAAAAGGATCTTCTATTACAATGGCGGACAGTATTGAAGAATGTGCTCATTGGTCCTGAAATACAAGAGGAATCACTTAAGGATCTTCTATTACAATGGTGGACAGTATTGAAGAATGTGCTCATTGGTCCTGAAATACAAGAGGAATCACTTAAGGATACAAAAAACGAAGCACTTGAATTATTGACGCAGCTTGGTTTGCAGGGGTTTGAAAAAAGTTATCCGATGCAACTTTCTGGTGGTATGCGTCAACGGGTAGCATTGGTTCGGACTCTTCTGTTCAAGAAGGATTTTCTACTATTGGATGAACCTTTCGGTGCTTTAGATGCAATGACACGCACTATGATGCAATCCATACTTTTGAATATATGGAACAAAGAGAGGCAGACAGTGCTTCTTATTACCCACGATATTGAGGAGGCACTTATACTCGCTGATAGAATTTATGTCCTAACTGCAAGACCGGCATCTATAAAAGCAGTAGTGGATGTGCCATTACTACGACCAAGAGATACTACAGTGAGAGACCTAATTGACTTGAAGAGCAAACTGTTTGAGTTGTTGAAAGTGGAAATGCAACAGGTGTTTGATACGAACCATCAATGACTATTTTTAACAAGCATTAGTGGAGTGTCCATTATTGCATTGTAGGAGTAGACAGACCATTCGGTCATTCATCTGACATTATCGTTATGATTACAAGGAGACATTTTGATTAATCGCTTATTACATACTATTCTCATTCTAATATCTATACTAATATTATCCTTGGTTGGATGTGGAGAAGAAGCAGAAGATACGATTGTAATTCAATCGGTGAATCCACCTGATGGTAGCACTATATTTACAGATTCTACAATTACAATCACATTTGAACGCACACCACGAAATCTAACTGTTTCGGATGGAGAGTCTAATCTAACTGGTAAAGTAGTTTCAATTACTGGTCCTTTCCCTTTGGGTAATCTTGAAATTGAACTCAATTGGGATGGTGGAAACCGGACGATTACCTTCACTGTTGAAGAAACTGAAATACCGGAGGATATGGCACTGATTCCTGCAGGAGAATTTCAGTTAGGGAGTGTCAGTGGAGAATCAGGGAGTATTGCTCAACGCGGACAGGCTGTCCATATTGACGCTTTCTATATTGACATCTATGAGGTGACAAATAATCAATATAAGAAATTCATAGAGAGTAATCCGTCATGGCAAAAGAATAGTATCCCCAACCGATTCCATGATGGCAATTATCTGGCAAGATGGACTGATAATACTTTCCCAAGTGACATTGCTGACCATCCTGTAGCGTATGTGACTTGGTATGCTGCAGTTGCATATTCAAAGTGGATAGGTAAAAGGTTGCCAACTGAAGCAGAATGGGAGAAAGCCGCACGCGGTGGTGTAGAAGGACAAAAGTATCCATGGGGTAATACGCTTGATGACGATAAGGTTAATTATAGTTTGAATATCGGTATCACTGGTGCAACGACCCCTGTCGGTGATTATCCTCCAAACGGATATGGTTTATATGACATAGTTGGCAATGTGTTGGAATGGTGTTTGGATGAATATGACAATGATTATTACAACGTTCCACCCAAGAACAATCCGTTGAGTGGTGACAGAAACATAGAAGATATTCTTGAGAATTTTAGGAACATCAGTTCTTCACGTTCTGTCAGGGGAGGTTCTTGGGTAGAAAGTGGTCAACCAAGGATATGGATTACATATAGACGTGGCAATGATCCTGCTTCCACGAGTCAACTGGTTGGGTTTCGTTGTGTCAAATCTTTATCTCCATAAGATAACCGAAGTAAGAAATCGTGCAACTGCCTCCGTTTGAATGTTGAGCTTTAACTAATTGAAAAAACGCTCACCCCACCCGACTCGTCACCAACAGCAATATACTGGTCATTCGGTGACCAAACGAGGTTTGCGACCCCCGCTGTCAGAGCGGCTTCATGAACCGCCCGAGAACGGAGGTTACCTCGCAATTGCCAGACGTAGACCAGACCGTCGGCACAGCCTGAGGCAAGCAGTTTTCCGCGATGTTGAAATCGCACAACGCTGAGAAAATCCTGATGCCCGGAAAGCGTAATGGGTTTGGTACCAGCCGGTCCGCGACCGGAACAATCCCACACCGTAAGATCCTGACCGCCTCCCGTAGCCAAGTATCGACTCGTGGCATCCCACGAGACTTCTCGCACTTTCGTCGGATAGCCAGTCATTTGCAAGTCCTCACCGGTAGACATAATCCAGAAGTGTACAGTCGAATCTTGATCTCCGGTGGCGATGTGTTTGCCGTCAGGGCTCCACGCAATCACCAGTGATGAGCCTTGCCATTCCAATCGGTGGAGGGCTTCCGACTGTTGCGGGTCCCACAGCGTGACACCGCCGTAGGTAATCGAGGCAAGTTGCTTTACACGCGGTTTCCACTGGAGACCAGAAATCGTGCTCCGATGGTCGGGATATTCGCGAACAAGTTCACCGACAGCGTTCCAGAGTTTCAACTTACGACCCGCGGCAGAGGCGAGTATCGGTTTTTCGCCGCCACTCCAAGATAGGTGCTCAACCCATGCTGCGCCCCCGTCAAGCGAATGGGTCGCTTCGCCACTTGTCATATCCCACAACCGAATTTTCCCATCTTGTCCTGCGCTTGCAAGCACCTTGCCGTCTGGACACCATGCGATCGACATTGTACCGAATTCATGCCCTTCAAAGGCATGGATAACCGCTTGACGATGCCCTTCAAAAATTGTCACCGGACCGAGAACCGACGCGGCAGCGATGTATTTCCCATCAGGCGACCACGCCAGATCAATGACGTGGTCGCTGATGGTTGCCGTCCAATTTTCGCGCAGTTGAGAGGGCTGGAGAATGCGGTTGCTCATGTTGTTCAAGCGAGACATGCTTCAAACCCCTCAGTCAATTCAGCCCGGTCGAGGTTGCGCCCGATGAAGATGAGGCTATTGTTGCGCGGTTCACCATCCCACGGGCGGTCGGGACGACCGTCGAAGAGCATATGAACACCTTGGAAGACGAATCGGTTTGGCTCCCCCTTGATGCTTAGAATACCTTTCATGCGGAAGATGTCAACACCTTTTGTCCGAAGCAGATCGCTAATCCAATCGTTCAGCCGGTCGGGATCGAGGTCGCCGGGGGTTGTGATGCCGACCGATGTGACTTCGTCATCATGTTCGTGGTCTGGCTTAAATTCGCGTTCAACAACTGGCTTGACAAGGGTGCCGTTGCCAAAGAGTTGTGCTTGAAATTCGTCGGGGTGATGCTCGGTAAACAGCGCGTAAGCACCGGGGCGGTCGATCTGCACATCAAAGCGTAATTCATCGGCTGTGAGATTCAACGCAATGAGTTGTCCACTCGGTTGAAGGGTGCTACCCGCCGAAAGTTCATGCTCGTCATCGGAGAAAACCATAACGACTGGCTCAACAGCGGCCTCCAAAGCTTCATCGGTTGACTCATTTACGGGTACCAACGCGACTTTCATCGTCGGGTCAGGACCTTCTTGGAGAACAAGTTCATGCGCGCTTTCCGAAAAGTTATAAACACCAGCCCATTCAAATGGATACTCCGGTTCCATAAACTGTGGGTCAACCTCCATCGCCCGGTCGAGATCGAATCCGCCGACATTGAGAATCTTGTCCATTTCAACCACGGCGTTTTTCGTTTGATAAATCTTCGCTGCACCGTTCATGCCGCGAATTCTGGCTTCCAGTTGATCTAACTCTTTCTCGGTCACAAGGTCAATCTTGTTCAACAAAATGACATCGGCAAAGGCAATCTGTTCACGCGCCTCGTCGCTGTCATCGATGTGCTGCCAGATGTGTTTGGCATCCACCACCGTCGTGACGGAATCCAGTTGCAGTTTCTCCTGCATTTCGGTGTCCATGAAGAACGTCTGAGCAACTGGCCCGGGGTCCGCAAGCCCTGTGGTTTCGACCATGATGTAGTCGAACTTATCACGACGCTTCATCAGATTCCCCAAAATACGGATGAGATCACCGCGTACCGTGCAGCAGATGCAACCATTGTTCATCTCGAAAATCTCTTCTTCGGCACCGATGACCAAATCATTATCGACACCGATCTCGCCAAACTCGTTTTCGATGACAGCGATACGTTTGCCATGGTTTTCGGTGAGAATGCGGTTGAGAAGCGTGGTTTTACCAGACCCCAAAAAGCCCGTTAACACGGTGACGGGGACTTGATTGTTTAGCATGCTTGTGTTCATCTTTCTCTCCTTGTTGAATTTATAGTGGAATGGACAATTAATAGGACCCGTCTCAGAGGGCGAGGAAACCTCGCCCCTACGGGACTTGTGGTACTTGCAAGTGCCTTGAAATGTCTTCTTAATTCTAAACTTTACTATAGTCAGCGGTCAAACTAACGATGTCCGTCTGCTTTACCTCTGACAGCGGTTTGTGAATTTTGTATTGCCGAGGCTTTCCCGGTGTTCCCATGATTGCAATGACCGTTTCAATAGGCGGACAGCCTTCTTCGGTGCACTGCAACTGAGTAATCATTACGGAGATGTCTTCTGATAGGTCAAAAGCTTGGGAGACCCACGATTTGACTTGGACGAGTTGCTGTGGGTCACTCTGCTTCTGCGAATTAAAAAAATTAAACACTGTTGTATGGTCTCCTTTAGGCAGCACGTGCCCTTCCTTGATAGAAACCCGCTGGCCGGAATGCAAACGGATCCCGACAGCAACGCTTTCTTTAGAACCCTAAATCTTTTGCCGAACTCACGTTAAGTTAATTAATGCGATACGCCAGCATGTTCTTCTTCACATGCAGCGCAGGTTTTACACAGATGTCGATTTACGAGGTGTGCGGATGCAAGAGAGATTCCTCCAGAAATATGTAAGATCACCTCATAAATTCCTTCAGCAGAAATATGTGCAGTAGCAATAAATGCAATTCCTACGATTAGGACAAGGAATGCCCTCCAACGACGATGATGACGAACTCCCCAAACGATGCTTCCCAATGCAAGCACAACTGCCCCACCGATGATGACTAATTCCGCGGGTTCACTGACAAAAAAACCAAGACCAATCAATGGTAAAAATGTAACCAAAAGGGGCATCGCCATGCAATGGATAGCACATGAAAGAGATATACATGCGCCAACAGAGTCTACGAATCCTTGACTAAAATATTTTTTCAATTCTTTACTCCTATTGTTGTATGGATTGTAGATATAGATATATCCATACAGATTCTGTTAATAATCTGAGATTTCTTAATACGCTGTTAGAGCATGAAAATGTGAATCTAAGAACCTTGTTTTATGAAAAAAATAGGCTTATTTCTAATACAAAACAGTATAAAACGCTCAAGAAAATGGTTTTTCAAACGGAAAAACAAGCAACTTTGTTGCATACCTAAGCGCATTTTCATGTCTGCAAAAGCATTCCGTGTCTAAGGTAGTTAAGTTTAGAACCATTGCAAGAATCTCAGTCAAATATATTTGCACAAATACTAAGCAATATTAAATAATAATCTTCCGATTTTTTTCGGCAGATGACGACACCGAGTTCGTAGGGGCAGGGTTTCCCCGCCCGCTATCAATGGACAATGTGCATATTTAATATTGAAACTTGCTTAAAAATTCATTTTATACAAAAATTTAATGTTTCTTCCCGGTTCTGGCATCACAGCTTTAATTCGGGATAGATGATCACGGTATGCAGTGTTAAAAAGATTCTCTACTTCAAGGACGATTAGATTTTCAAACTGCCACAAACTGTAATTAAAGTAGACCCCTACATTGTGGATAACATATCCATCAGTCGGTTCTTCAAATTCACCAAGACGTGTTTGACTCGCAGAAAATTTTGAAGTCAGGTGAAAATGAAAGGGAGATAAAGTATAATTTAAAGCAAGTCTCCCATTGAGTGGTGGAATACGTTCCAAAGGTTTACCTTCGTCTTCAATCGTCCCATTCAGATAACTCATACCAATTTTTACAGCAAAGTTAGGAAGTAGCTCTGTTTCTATACTTGTTTCAATTCCATTCATGACTACATCCTGTCCATTGTATTGATATATCCACAACCACCCAGCAGCACCGCTACCCCACTCTTTTTCACCAGTATTTGTTGGTTTGAGATAACTGTAAATGTTATTCTGAAATAATGCCACGTTGAGATTGAATCTGTTGATCGTATATTCTAAATAGATTTCGCCGCCATACCCGTTTTCCGCTTCCAATTCTGCATTGCCGATTTCATAAGAATATACAGCAAGATGCGGACCATCAGAGAAAAGTTCCTCAATGCCAGGGGTGCGGTATGATTTCATGATGGTTGTACCAGTACTTAGATTGTCATTCCACTGGTAGATTCCTGATACAGCACCAGAAAAACCACCGAAATCACGTCTTTCAACAGTACCTGCTTGAATAACAGTTCCAGGGCGAAAAGGTTCAGCACGTCGGACGTCGTATCGGACCCCGCTTTGTAAGGTTAGGCGATTGATCTCTTGTTGATTCGTAAAGTATCCAGCCAGCGCAAATTCACGGGTGTGCGGTGTCCAATAGAAGCCACCCGTTGCATGATCTCTGTATTCACCCCACAAACCTGTGATAACATTGTCAAATAGGTATGTCATCACGGAGAAATTGTATGTCAGAACTCCGAATTCCACGCCAAGCGTACCATTTGACTCTAATTCCTGATGTTCATATCGTGTATAGGCTGTCCGCAGTTGGACTTTGTCAATCCAACTCTTGTTAAAACGATATTCCAGCATCCCATCATAACGTTGTCTGTCCAAAGCAATGTTGACTCCATGGATATGTCCCTCAGGTGACCCTGGAATGCCGTAATCTGAACGATAGCCTCCACCAGATACACCGATATATCCCCATGGCTTGATGAGTGAAGTGCCGATGGTATAATTGAGATTAGATAGTTCAGTGTTTTCAAGGACTCCATCTGGTGTTTGCGTATCTGCTGAAAGACGACGATTCCATTCTAAATTCCCTACGAAGTCATTGACAGGCACCATCAATCCTGTTGTCCCAGTTAACCCTGTATTGACCGATTCTGCTTGAAAGGTTAATCGCATGGTTGGACGTTTAGGAAGAAAATCTGGGATACTGCTGCGTTTGACGTTGATCACGCCACCTAAAGTGCTGGAACCGTAGATAAGGGATGCTGGCCCCCGAGTAATTTCTATCCACTTTGCGGAAGTTGGGTCAATAGCAACAGCGTGGTCTGCGCTGGAGGCAGATTTGTCACCACTTCGTTCACCATCTTCGAGGATAAGCAATCTATCACCGCCTAATCCCCTTATTATAGGTCGTGCAACTGCACTTCCCATGGTACGTTGTGAAATACCAAGTTGATCTGAAAGCGTTTGCGCCAATGTCATTCCCATCCGTTTTTCCAGTTCAACTTCATCTAACAATATGTCACTTGTTTTTTTATATTGATCAAGAGATTGTCTCGCACCAAGTACAGTAACTGTATCAAGTTGTTCTGCTTCAGTTCTCATTTCAATTTGCAGAAAAGGCGTTGTGTCATTTACATCAACAACCTGTTCATACAGCAGATAGTTTACTTTTGTTAACTGAATTGTATATTGTCCTTCTGGAACTGCATCGAATTTAAATTGACCGAATTTATCTGTCTGTGCAGTTTTCTCAACTCCGTTTATACGGACTGTTACACCACTAAGTCTGATATGGTTTTGTATATCGATAACTTCCCCGTGTAGCTTATAGGTTGCTACTTGGTTACAGTAGACACATCTAATACGGCATAACATACAACTGAATGTCAAAATGAGAGCAAAAAGGAAGGTACGTTTTATACACGTACCTACCTTTGACTTTTTACATAAGCAGTAATTTCCAATGTACAACATGGAAATTCTCCTTATTCTACAGTGACCGGTATGAGAAGTGCTGCAGTATAGTCGGGATGGTCGCCATGCAGGAGTTGGAGTTTTATCTCGGTATTCCCGGCTGATATGCCTTCCACTCCAAAACTCAATCCAGCATCTTCATCGTCATGATCTTCATCGTCATGATCTTCATCGTCATGATCTAAGTGGATTTCAATGATTGTATCATCGTATTCCGATAAACCTATAGCATAGACTAATTCTGTTTCCTCATTTTCGTGATCATGATCATCGTCTTCATCCTCTTCCTCACCCGGATGAAATTCGTGCTCATGGTCATCAAGGAAACTGACCTGAACTTCAATTTCTTCACCAACAGTCACGGTAAGTTCACCCTTGTGTTCACCTTCGAATTGACGATAGACCTGATTTCCATCTACCTTTAGTACAAATCCATCTGCATCAGCATGCATGATTTCTTCTTCGTCGTGGTCATCTGTGATAGGATTATGATCTTCGCCGCAGCCTCCCATAAAAGGTAATACAGCAACGATAGCTATTAACAATATACGTGAAATCTCGCGTCCTAAAAAATATGTATGCATTTTATTCTCCAATTTAATTTATATGAATAAAGTATGAATTATCACAATTCAACTGAACTAATTACTCGTTAAAAACTTCTTATCAGGACAAAGAACTATTGATACAAAGGCGCGCAAACCCAGACGTGTATAGCAGGTAGACAACGCATTTATTGGACAAATCAATAGTTTTCGCCCATTCTGTCAAGATAAATTGACATCAGAACAATTATTTCTAAGAAAAATATCTATGGATAAATCAGAGAATATTGGGGGGTGCTCTTTTCTGTATGTTTGATGTAGGATTGAATGTTTTTGGGGAGATTGTGATTTGTGGTATTTTGGTATCACAAAGAGCATTTGTGGGAATAGTAGTAGGTTGGATATTGAAATTAACGTGTGTTGTGATAAATACACATGCTGGACATCTCTCATCCGTATGTAATGGTTCACTGTCTTCATGCTCATGACAATGTTCGTGTTCAAGGTCATGTTCATGGCAGTGCATGAACGGCATCAGACTGAGAAGCAATACGTTACAAATTATTCCAACGATGAACAGTATGTTCGTAGTATATTTAAGTTGTTTCAACTATCCGTACCTATCTGGATTTTTTGGCTAATGGATATATTATAATATATAAATTGATGGATTGCAATATTTTGTGATTGGTTTAAGATTATTTTACTCTCAAGACACGTAGAAAGCTATTGATCTAACAGTTTGTTTCGATGCCATGCTAAAGCTTCTTGAGCTGGATAGAGTTCGTCACGATTTGGCAAAAGAATCCCCTTACCATCAAGTGTAGATAACTGGAATTCTGATGGTCCTTGTTCTGAGAATAATTCTGATACAATAATATTATAGGACTCGTCTACCGAAAATAGGTATCTATCAAATGCCCAATGGTGTAGTTTGCATAGAGAAATTCCATTTCGGACATCATCATTGTTTGATTTTGTGAAAGGGATTATGTGTGCAGCTTCGGTAACACTTTCTCCATTCAATGTTAAAATCTGCAACTCGCAGACAGCACAAGTATAGTCATAAATCCTCATGATTGTGCGGCGAAAACCGGGTTCTCGAACCTTTTTATCACTTTCAATTGGTTCCTCAAGTTCTGTTGAGAAATTGTGTTGAACATAATCCAATAGTTCCTTGCTAAAACCACTGATCTGTTGTTCTTCTGAAATAACACTTTGGATCTCATCCATTCTATCAGACAAGTATTTGTCAATAAGTGTTTTCCGTAAGATCTCTCTTTCCAAAGGTTGATTCAGTAGCTTAAAGAGTTCTTCATCAAGACTTGCATGTGATATCATCTTGCGTAGTTGAGAAAAAGTCTTTATTTGAGAAACGACTTCTAACGCTTTTTCATAACCAGGATTTGGGTGATGATTCCAAAAACTGCGACTCTTTAGGTGGAAGAATGGTAAAGCAGGATTTGGTTTCCGGTTTGTGATGCAATTCCAATATTTTAGGAATTTTTCAACCAAATGGGGAGATGGAGGTATTTTGTTAGTTTCAATCTGTTCTTGCTCAATCATTTCAATAATTGTTAACAGGAGTACAGGTTGATGTGGTGCATTGCCATGTGCCCTATCTATTCGTAAATTCCTGAACTCATTGATATATTTTCTCAGGATATCTTCATTCATAATTCTTGAATTCTCAAATATTCCAGTAGTAGATTACTGCAAGACATACCCTACTTCCGCAGTAACATCCGCCGCGTTGCACGAAAATCCCCGACAGAAAAGACATAGAAATACACACCGCTCGCAACAAGCTCACCATGATCATTCATCCCATCCCAATATGCAGCACGATCTCGATCAAAATATGTACCTGCAGACCGATGACCCAAATCAATCGTCCGAACAACATTACCACGCACATCGTAAATCGTAATTCCCACATCAGCATCTGACGCTAACTGATACGGAATCCACGTCTCAGGATTGAATGGATTTGGATAGTTCACCAACAACCGGGTCTCTGATGGCATTAAGACAGTAAGAAGTTGTTCAAGTCTTTCTATACCTTTGTTAACGACATCATCTCTAAATTGCAAACCTTTCGCATGATCAATCCAATGTTGTATCTCACTAGGATTGAGATCTGAAATCAGATAGGCGGCCGTGGGTGCAGCAGTATCACCCATATTGAGCTCATTCACAACCAAAAGCAAATCAATAATATTGACAACACCGTCCCGATTCACATCTGGATTAGGAATGGCATTGTCGATAACGGTTTCCCCAAAGTTTGCAGCTACAAGCACAAGATCAGTATTATCTACCGTGCCATCGCCGTTGACATCAGACCGGTTCACAACGGACGACGGTTCTCCTACCTTTAACACATAGTCTTGTTGTGTGATATTCCCATAGACATCAATAACATGTATGACAATATCGTTTAATGGGTAAGACGTTAACGATGTGATGTCAAATTCTACAGCAGCACTTTGAGCATCTATGCGTTGACAACTATGTAATTTTGTGCCAGTCGTAGGATCATCATCGGTTGTAGGCACAAGCAACTGCACCTGATGGATTCCGTCAAGATCAGTAATCTGAAATATGACAGAAAAGTCAGACGCATTTAAGGGATACGTATCAGAAGTGAGTATATGCATTGATGTCAAGTTATTGAATGTGATGTTTTCCTGATTGAAAAACCGACTAACACTCAACCATTCTGTAGCACAAAAAGAGAATTGATTAGGATTAGCACCGTAAGACATAATGTAACTATCGTCTCGAAAATCGTGGTCTAAACCGAAAGCATGACCAAGTTCATGAGCAGTAACGATGGTGCCGACTTCCTCATCAAAACAATCACCGGATGCAGGTATAACAGCATATCCGCCACTAGATTTCACTGTATGCTCTAATCCACGCCATAGGCTACCACCAACACCACACACATGCTCTTCTTCAATTGCCTGGCTGCTTACCTCCGCCACAATAAGATAAACATGTTTTTCCATATCAAACTGCTTGGAAACTTCATCCAGAATTTTGTTAGTTGTATCTGTATGATAGTAGAAATCAATGAAGTTGCCATCAACGCGATATATGACCGTTTGTTCGTATTCATCCTTTTCAAAATCAAATGTTTTTCTACCAAATCCATTGAATTCCATTTGGTCAGCATACAATGATTGAACATCTTTGATGAGACTATCCAGTTTCGTCCACATATCTGGTTGTGCATTTCGGTCACTTGGTATGAAATAGATAATTCGCACCATATCAGACAAAACAGTGTGAAATGGCGTTATATCCCAGAGTCGTAAAGTGCCATCGCTGCCACCACTCGTAAGGAATGTCCCATCGGGTGAAAAATCTACAGTAAATACCCAACCTTCGTGTCCATTTAGCGTGGTTAATTGTTCTCCGGTGCGTGTTGTCCAAAGATTTATTACTTCATAATCCGTGCTTGCCAAAATGCTACTATCAGGTGAAAAACTTAGTTCTGTGACTGTTGCAGATGTTGGCAATGTGCCTATAAGCGACCAATTCATCAGATTCCACAACTTCACACTTCCATTATAGCCCCCACTTGCAAGGATTTGGTTGTCAGGGGAAAACTTCAATGCAGAAATAGAATCTGCATCGCCTCTAAATTGCGCAACATCTTGTTGCGTTTGAACATTCTGGACATTGATCTGTCCGCCAGTGTCTCCATAAGCAAGATATCTGCCATCAGACGAGAATGCAACAGCAAAAATCCAATCACGATGCCTTATCGTCATTATCTCTCTGAGGGTGTGAATATCCCAAATCTTTATGTGAAGTCCTGCTGAAACTATCTTCTGTCCATTCGGAGAAAAGGTAACCGCTTTGATTTGTGATCGGAATCGGTCTGTAATATGTGAGAGTGTGGAGAGATGTCTTTTTCCAGGGACATCCCATAATTTCATGGTATAGTCATCACTTCCACTCACCAGATACTTACCATCTGGTGAAAAAGCAATAGAATTAACAATATCTCTATGACTTCCCAATGTTGTAACTTCATCTTGCTCCAAATCCCATAATTTGATGGTGTGATCTCCACCTGCACTTGCAATAAGTGAGGAATTGATTGGAGAATATGCAACAGAATACACATTACCACCGTGGGTTAATGTTGTGTGTTCTTGCGCAATGATAGTAAGTGGAGATATCAAGAAGATTAGAAGGAGGAGAAGATAATTTCTGTAATGCATGGTTGTATAATAACGTGAATAGAGATTGTCATCATTTATGACAATGGTCAGTATAGTCTTAAACAGATTCAACAATTATAACATAGACTATTGATAACGTGCCTTATCTTCTGCTCCAATAATATCTTCACCAATTGAGACATCTAATTTTTCTGCACCTTCTTGAAGTTGATTATAGATTGTATCTGGTATCTCAATCCCATTCTTTAGTCGTTCAGTACGGTACCGTGATTCATAATCTCCTGGTACTAACACTTCATCAAAACCAGCGGCAGGAGATGTAGATTTAATGACATCTAAGAACGCACGAACACCCTTCTGATAATCTGAAAGAGGTGTAAAGGCACTAACATCAATTGCCTGCATATAGATTCCACCCATGTCACCAGTATCGGCGTTGAATGTTCCCGCCAATCCGCCAAGAAGGCATGTGAACATAGCGAGGGCATATCCTTTATGTCTACCAAATGCTAAGAGAGCCCCACCATCATAGAAATCAGCAGGTTTTACACTCGGTTGACCGTGTTTATCTACTATACATCCTTCTGGTAAATCAGCATCCTTACTCCGTGCCACCTGTATTTTCCCTTCAGCAATTACACTTGTCGCATAGTCCACAATAAACGGTGTTCCATCACCTGTCGGTACTCCGATAGCAATAGGATTGGTACTAAATGTTCCCTCCGCACCACCAAAGGGCACAGTCGGGCCTGCCCCTTTACCACCTTTGCCAACTGTAATAAGTCCTATACAACCCGATTCAGCAGCGTTTTCAGCATATTCCCCTAACCTACCAATATGTCCTGTATTGAAAATACTCACACTGCATACGGCAGAAGTTTTTGCCTTCTCAATTGCTTTCTGCATTGCCACACGTGAAACATAGTGTCCGAAACATTTATTTCCATCAAATCGCACGGTGTTTGCAGTTTCAGCAACAACTTCTGGTTCAGCAGCAGGTTCTATCTGTTCAGCCTCAATTGCTCTCAGGTATGCGGGGATGCGAAGAACGCCGTGAGAGTCATGACCTGCTAAATGTGCATTTGTGAGGATCTCCGAAACATCATTGGCGATATGTTCAGGTGTGCCAGCGGCAACAAATATTGTGCGTGAAATCGCATGCAGGTGTGGGGCATGGATTAGATGTGTCTTTTCCATATATTCGTCCTTTGTTATATCAAATTCTATAGGCAATTTCTGTTACAATACCTTCGCCAAAAAAATTGTTGAATAAATTGGGCAAATGTCCTAAAGTTATGCAAATATATTAATAAAATAACTTTGAAAGGACAATTGCCCATGCAAGTAATTATAGCACTTTTTGCAGTTTTTGCACCACATATATCTGCAACGACAGGACGCCAATTATCATGTGTTGTCCTCGCAGTGCTTGCGATGACAGGACGGGTCACCATGTTAAATATCTCTCGTTGGACATCAAAAGGCGGTAGCTACCGCACACTTCAACGCTTTTTCAACACGGTGCTGCCTTGGCCGACCCTCTTCTGGGTGTTTTTTCGCACACACCTGCTTGATCGTGAAAGCGAATATATCATCGTAGGAGACGAAACAATCAAGCCCAAAACGGGTTCAAAGACTTTTGGTTTAGACCGTTTCTTTTCTTCAACACATGGCAAAGCGATCCCAAGTTTGTCATTCTTAGCCGTGTCCTTAGTGAGTGTCAATGAACGGCGTTCTTATCCAATGGCTATAGAACAAATCGTCCGAGATGACACATCATCGACTTCAGCTGCCAAACAAGATGCTACCCCAAAGGACCCCTTGAAACGCCCGCGTGGACGCCCAAAAGGGAGCAAAAACCGAGATAAAACCGATG
This sequence comes from Candidatus Poribacteria bacterium, assembly GCA_958295945.1. Lineage (GTDB taxonomy): Bacteria > Poribacteria > WGA-4E > WGA-4E > WGA-3G > MSPOR6. Next base: position 4,309,129 of record OY282386.1, on the reverse strand, counting down.
TCGTGATTATCGGTGTTTTGAAACAACTTCAAATTATGATCAAAACGCTACTGTCAAAAGTCGGAGGTGCGATCCAACTCCGGTATTTAGTGCTTGATGGATATTTTGGACATAATAACGGAGGACAAATGACAAGACAATGTGATCTCCATCTCATCTCAAAACTTCGCTCGGATGCCGCACTGTTTTGGCAACCGACAGACGAAAAAGAAGGCCCCGGACGCCCACGGCTCTACGGGGAAAGGTTCAACCCACAACAGATTGATCCGAAATATCGCATCTCTATCCAAACCGATGGAAATATCAGAACCGACATCTATCAAGGACACCTGCGAAACCAAAAGTTCCCAGAACTTCTAAACGTCGTTTGCCTCCTCAAGACAAACTTGAAAACAAAAAAGCAATCACACATCCTATTGTTTAGTTCTGATTTAGCATTAGACGCAGAAAAGATGATTGACTATTATTCCCTTCGTTTCCAAATCGAGTTCAACTTCCGGGATGCGAAACAATATTGGGGATTGCAAGATGCTATGAATGTCAACAAAGAACCCGTGAACACTGCAGCAAATCTATCAATGTTTATGATCCATGTCAGTGCGAAACTCATGGAAAAGGACAGATGTCAGAATCCCGAATATAGTGTATTAGATCTCAAATCGCGCTACCGAGGGCTGAAATATGTGCATGAAACATTAAAAATGCTTCCGCAAAAACCTGAACCAATTGTTATTCAGCAAATCACTGAACATCTGGGTTCAATCGGTGCTATTCATCACACACAACCCAATCTTAACCCAGGATAATTGGCGAAGGTATTGTCTGTTATAAAATCTGTTTATATTATATTCTATCTTATCTATCTTTTTTGTCAATCAAAACATGATGATTGAAATTTCGATATGTAACTGCTATACTAAGCAAATCAAAGACTACTTGGAGGACAGATATGAAACAGGTGACAATATATCGTGAACCCGGACGTTTTGCAGGGTGGCCAGCAAATTATGGAATATGGTCATGGGGAAACGAAATTGTGGTTGGATTTACCGTTGGATACCACAAATCCGATGCCGGATTCCACAAACGCGACAGAGACAAACCATTTACTGCAATGCAAGCACGCAGCACAGACGGTGGAGAAACCTGGTCTGTATCAGAGACACCTTGTCGTCTTCCAGGCGCAGGCACACTCTCAGCAAATGAGCACGTCCAAGACAAACATAAAAATCAAAAGGACTCCAGCTATAGCACACCGCAAAGTGTCAATTTTACACATCCCGATTTCGCCTTGATGTGCAGCAGGTCAGGTCTTAAAGCAGGATCACATTCATGGTTTTATACTTCTACTAATCGCTGTCATAGCTGGGAGGGGCCATATCAACTACCGATGTTCGGTTATACTGGTATTGCTGCACGCACAGATTATCTGGTCTCTAATTCAGATGAATGTCGACTTTTCCTAACAGCATCCAAATCGGATGGTGCGGAAGGATTGATATTCTGTGCGCTTTCAACTGATGGTGGCGAATCCTTCTCATTGCTATCACAAATTGGACCCGAACCTGATGGATTTGCCATCATGCCAGCGAGTGTTCGTCTCTCTGAAACACGAATTTTGGTTGCTGTTCGGTGTCGTGGGAAAAGCAGACAATCTAACAGAGATTGGGAAAAACTAAGTAATTGGATTGATCTGTATGCCTCAGATGATAACGGACAGACTTGGGACTACATGAATCAACCCGTTGATAACACTGGTCGTGGTGGGAATCCACCGACATTAACACATCTATTAGACGGTAGATTATGTCTAATCTACGGATACCGTGATGCACCCCATCGTATTTGTGCGAAATTGAGCGACGATGAAGGAAAAACATGGGGAGAAGAGATCGTTTTACGAGATAATGGCGGCGATCCCGATATCGGCTATCCTCGTACTGTCCAACGTCCCGACGGTGTCATTGTTACGGTCTACTATTTTGATGAAGAACCCGATGGAGAACGTTTTATTGAAGCAACACTGTGGAAACCTTAATAATCACTTGCCTGTTTTATCTATATCATAAAAGGCATCAGTAGCGTAATTGGTAAAATTGGTAAATTTTCTGAAAGATGAATTTAGTCGTAGTCCGATGCTTGTTATTTCTACCGACATTAGTTATGTTCTTTTGTGTTGAAGCCCATCAAACTAACAGTTAATGCAACATTAATTCTATTGAAATGGTACCACAAGGTTTTCAACGAATTTGCAAAAAAAAATCCACAATTGCTATTAACTTTTTCTGTTTAAGGCTGATATAATATATATATATACGGTAGATTTTTGAATTAATTGGATATATTGGATAAGTGCCCCATTTCTCGTTATGTCTCTGGTTGATGGTTTACCGAACAAGGATAGGGTACCCGATTAACTTTCAGATATGCTACAAAAGCATGTCAATACAAGGAGAATAAACATGTTTTTTAGAAAAAATCAATTACCATCGCAATAGCGATATGTTCACTATGTATGTTCACTATGTATGTTCATAATGGCAAATACGAGTGGGGCAATAAAGATTGTGGAATTCAGATCATACAATAACGTGAGTTTGATAATTATACAGGACGGACGCATTCCCCCTTGATAAGGGGGGAAGGGGGGTTAAAAAGTCGCTATTTCAGTGATTTAACCCCCTAAATCCCCCTTATCAGTGGGACTTTAAGAGGCAATGTGGAAGTCATAACTATTTATCAAACTCACGTTACAATAATACTCACGAAGAGTATGACTATGGAAATCCATATTTCACCTTTTATGTCCAAACAGACGAACCTTATGACAGGCTTAACTGGGCTGTTTATCATTTTGATACAGGAGAAACTCAGTGGGATGTAGGCAGCACCGAAGGTGATGGTGTGAGTACAAGTCATTATTTCTCTATTTCTGGTCTATTATCAGGAGAGCCAAAAGGTAAAAAGTATGTGATAGGTGTGACGGCATACAAAACAGAGAGGATTGAAGGTCGTGATTGGATATCGTTTGCAACCGATACCTGGAATTTGAGAGTTTTTAAAGTCACCACAGCTTGGAATAATGGTACTGGTCGAAATACAGGTGCCAGTGGCTATGCTACCATCTATCGTCACTACCACAACGGAGAAAATATCGTCATGGATTCTACCGCCCGTGCCTCTAACCCAAGAAATAATCCCAAGGCGAAAAACCCAAACGATAACCCACTGAGAGTTGATCCCTGGTTCCGAGTCATTGAATATAGAAAAAGAGCAAACGGTGAAGCCGGGAACGCCATACTGCCTGAACATGGCAGAGATACAAAAGATACAGAAACAATACAGGTTGGCAATGGTTCTCAATGGTATTCCCCCAACAATATGATCGTCGGTGTTCACCTCGGTAGATGGATAGAAGAAGATGAGGTGTTTCATTATGACGCACACACGCACCTCCAAGTCTCTACAACAAAAGGACTCCATAGGGAAGACCACTGGGAGGCAGATACCGGCGTTCAAACGTTCACTCACCTGGACAACCCGTTTTAATTCATAAACCCGTTCTAACGGCAGGGGACACGCACCCCTGCCACTTCTTTTTAGGAGTATAACCGTGAACACACGAAAAGTTATTTTGCTCTGTTTGGTCGGACTGCTACTCGCAACCGCAGCACACGCCAAAATCGTTTTTAGCTCAGAACGCAACGGTGTAAAAGGTGTCTACGTGATGGACGATGATGGGAGTAACCAAACAGTCCTTATAGAAAACGAATGGCGACCATTCCCTACTGCCTGGTCCCCTGACGGTAAACAGATTCTGTTTGATTCAGGCATAGGCACATTCTTAATGAGTCCCGAAGGCACGAACGTTCAAAAAGTCAAAAAAGGTGGTGCTTATAGGATACATATCGGAAGATTTTCACCGGATGGAAAATATATCGTTTCAAGTCATTCTGTTCGGGAAAACGGCGTGTGGATAGCCAGTATCTATGTGGTGAATGTAAAGACAGGAAAGACGAAAGAAATTTTCCGATCGCAAGTAGTCATGGCGAATATTTGCGATTGGTCGCCCGATGGTAAATATATTATCTTCTCAGAGGGGATTACAATCGGTGGTGGAAGTAACACAATATGGATAATGGGGTCAGGTGGACAGAACCCACGCAAACTCATACCCACTCCCGGTTTGCAAAAGGATAATTTCGCTATTCACCGAAACTGGCCGCGTTGGTCGCCTGATAGTCAAAAGATAGTATTTAGAGAAAGGGCGCAGAAATGGGAGTTCGTACCAAATGTTGGCAACTCACGTTTCTTCGGTGCGTTTCGGTATATGATTTGTGATCGCAACGGCACAAACATCAAACAACTCAAAATACCGAAAGATTGGGAATGCTACGGCATTGACTGGATGGATGACGGTGAATCAGTCGTTTTCAGTGCGCGTGAAGGTATACCTGTGGATGGCCCCTTACCACGCGGTTTTGAGTGGCCACCCTGTTACATCTATAAGTATCATATCGAAACAGAAAAAATCACGCAGCTCACAGACGATCCGGGCTGGGATCAGACAATAGACTGGATCAGTGATGATGTGCTACCGGTATCTCCACAAGGCAAAAAAAAAGTAACGTGGGGAACACTCAAGCAGGAGATCAGATAAAATCAAAAGCACAGTAAGCAAATGCAGCACGCCTTTCAACAGTGCTGCGTTGGCTTTATATCTATAAAAAAGGAGGGGACCGATGCAGCTTTGCAAACGGATATGTATCTGTCTAATTCTCGGACTATTGCCAACGCTAGTGAACGCAAAAATAGTTTTCCTTGCAGCCCCGACCCGCAACGAAGATGCCGCTATTTATGTCATGGATGACGACGGTAGCAATAGAACACTCGTTTATAATGAACTCATATTGAGTAACCTCTAAGATTCACTGAAAGTTCCCCGATAGTTTATCATTGAATATGCTAAATTGCGAAAACCTAAACGGGTTTCTTTGAGTTTATCATAACTTAGGACGAGTCTCCGGTAAGTATCTGGTTTCCAACCAAAAGTTCGTTCCACTTTATATCGGTCTTTGTCCATTTCTTTATTAAACCAACGAAACTTGCGAGCAATCACAATAGGTTCTTTTGCATTCCGGCGGTTCGGGTAGATCACCGGAAGCAAACCCTGTTCTTTGATAAGTTTATGATTCGCTTTAGAGTCAAAACCAGAATCCAGTGTTAGAGCAGAACCGCTCAGATCCAAGCCAATCCGATGGCTAAAGGTGATGAGCTCGTTGAACACTTCGGGCAGAATCGTTGTATCGTGTTCATTAACAGGTTTGACCGTTATCGGTCCAATGATGAACCCTTGATTGTCAGTGATGGTCAACTCTTTTTCACCTTTCTGATGTTTGTGTCCTGAATAACCGATGCCGTCTCCCCTTTTTTTACGACGGTATTTGACCCATCACCATGAAGTTGAGTGGTGTCAAGTTGGTCGGTATCATGAAGATGTATTATAGATGCATACTGATTGTGAGAGATGGTGTTTTACAGTCCTTTACTGAATCTGATCCTGAACCTGATAAACTTATCTATAGAGTTGGTGACACAATTCCATCCTTATCTTCTTTATTTTCCTTATCCGATAAGGATTTTGTTTCCGAAATTGCCGGCAAGATAAACAACGGGAGATTCGTTTTGGCTGGTGCTGCTGGGAAAGGATACAACTTTACTCCGGTGGCACTTTCATTTACAATGATGTAACTTACACCAGTCCTGAAGGATGCACGATCCTAAACAACGAGGTCATTAGAGGTTCTGTAGAAGCAGAACTGCATGAACTTTCCGGTGTTGAAAACTAAAAGTGTTGAGTCAACGGTTGACGTGAACGTCCGGTCGACACGACACGCAGTTGCGAAAAACGCAATTGAAGGGTATTTTTTAACATAAAAAATGAGGGAACTTATGAAAACGCTAAGACACGTTACATTCTATTTCATTATTTTCAGTCTTTTGTGCGCAATAACAACTTTATCAGAATCGGCACCGGGTGGGTTCTGTCAAGTCGGTGATGTGCTATCATCGGGGCAGAGTTGCACGGATGGAGGCACTGGAGACGATTTTACTGTTATTGGTGGAAGAGGACAATACGGCTTTATTAATGCGGCAACGGAAATAAACTTAAAAGGAAATATTAATGGTAAGGAGCGGAACTTTCACGCGAAGAAGCGAGCAGATGGCAATTGGGAAATACTATCGGTATCTGCGGGTGACACCGCGCCGCCAGCAGATGACGACACCACCATTGATCCGGGTGATGACGAGACCATACTTATACCAGCTGTCACTACTGTAAAAAGAGTTGTTTCTGCTTCGGTGGTATCTCCGTTGACAGAGGCGACTTTGGATGGGAGCATTGTCACGCTGCTCCTTACCGGTGTCGCTTTTGAACAGGACATCTCCAAAATCAGAGATGCGGTGACGGTCTCCGGCATCAATGGCGTAAGGATAGACACTGCTACAGTGCAACGCCTCCAAGTGATAGAGAAGTAACGGTTGAACTTAACTTTGATGACACTGACTTTGACGCAGATACCTCGCTGACTTTCAGTGTCGCATCGGGTGCCATAGTAAACTACACGGGAGACGCATTCACCACTGAAATATTTGTCACTGCCCGTAAAGAAACACTTGCTGCTTCGGTAGTGTCTCCGTTGACAGAAGCGACTTTGGATGGAAGCACTGTCACGCTGCTCCTTACCGGTGCCGCTTTTGAACAGGACATCTCCACAATCAGAGATGCTGTATTGGTGTCTGGCATCAATGGCGTAACGATAGACACCGCTACAGTGCAACGCCTCAGCGACAGGAAAATCACAGTTGAACTTGATTATGATGGCACTGACTTTATCCGTGATACCGCTCTGACCTTTACCCTCACATCAAAGGCAATAGCAAACCACAATGGAGAACTCACAACAGAAATACCTGTCACCGCAAATAGTAACGAAGACGTACTAATACCATTTCTATAAATGTTTATCCCATTAACATTTGTTAAGAATCTCTTGAAGGACTGCACAAACTGGCAGTTTGTGGTACAATAATGGGGCGTTTTCTATTAGAAATGGTATAACTATCTTTTGGACAGACTCTGGCACAGATAAAATCCATCGTGCGAACTTGGATATGGCGAACTTGGAAGTATCCAACGTTGAAGACCTCGTCACACGCACACAAGGATTGAGAAGTCCAAGTGGCATAGCGTTAGATGTTGTAGGTGGCAAGATGTATTGGACAGACTATGTCCCAGATGGCCATCGCACAGATAAGATCCAGCGTGCGAACTTCGACGGATCAAACGTTGAAGACATCGTCACAGGATTATATGGTCCAGGTGGCATAGCGTTAGATGTTGTAGCTGGCAAGATGTATTGGACAGATAGGGGCACAAATAAAATCCAACGTGCGAACTTGGATATGGCGAACTTGGAAGTATCAAACGTTAAAGGCCTCGTCACAGGATTAGAAGTTCCAAATGGTATAGCGTTAGATGTTGCGGGTGGTAAGATGTATTGGACAGATCAGGACACAGAAAAAATCCAGCGTGCGAACTTGGACGGTTCAAATGTTGAAAACCTTGTCACAGGATTAGGCAGTCCAAGAGGTATAGCGTTAGATGTTGTAGCTGGCAAGATGTATTGGACAGATAGGGGCACGGATAAAATCCAGCGTGCGAACTTGGATGGATCCGATGTGGAAGACCTCGTCACACAAGGATTACGCTTTCCAAGCGGCATAGCTATCGCAATGAGTTCTCTTGTTAATCCGACAACAGAAGAACCCACAATAGCCAAAGAGGATGTGAACCGTGACGGTGTTGTGGATGTGAATGATCTGGTGATAGTCGCACAACGGTATGGGAAAACCGGCACCAATGCTGCGGATGTCAACGGAGATGAAGTTGTTGACGTGGACGATCTCATCTTGGTCGCAGCGGCGATAGATAGTGCTGCAGCCGCCGCGCCCGCTGCCCGTGCGCAGGTGCACTCACATTTCACGAAATCCCAACTCCAAGCATGGCTCACGGAGGCACGCGCATCGGGAAATACCTCTCGCACCTACCAGCGAGGTATTGCTGTTGTAGAGCACCTCTTGGCACTGTTCACACCCGTAGAAACTGCACTGTTGGCGAACTATCCGAACCCATTCAACCCGGAGACGTGGATACCTTATCAGTTATCCAAATCCGCAGAGGTGACGCTGACGATCTATGCGATAGATGGACACGTTGTCCGCACGTTAGCATTAGGGCATCAAGCTGCCGGGATGTATCAGTCTCGGAGTCGTGCTGCATATTGGGATGGCAGAAACGCAGTCGGTGAACCTGTCGCGAGTGGTCTGTATTTTTATACACTCACCGCAGGCGATTTTTCTGCCACGCGCAAGATGTTGATACGGAAGTAGGTAATTGCAAATATCGGGTATGCTTCTATATTTTCCATAGAAGCATACCCTTTCAAAAATAAGGAAAATCAACTCAGGAAAAACTTTCGTCAAATACTAATTGAAACTTGTATAATACCATTTCTAAATCAGTATAATGTCTAATGTTAACGAATGTGATAAAGTCCAACCAAAGTCCCGAAAACTAAATAACCCTTTTGCCTAACAGGATTATTTAGTTTTAAGAATTACCAGCAAGTGAGTGTTACTGAAAGTTTATTCGTCGGTATCGCAAAATTTCATTTTTGTCTGAATCGCGGATTGGACAGATTACATGGATTTCCCTCTATCTATACCGAAGCTCACCTTATTTCGTACACCGACGCTCACGTGCGGTGGGATTGAGAGTGCCTGTCAACATGATGTGACAGAAAGTGTCCACGAGCAGCTATGAGATGGGAGAAACCGGGCATCAATGCTGTGCTAAAGTGGAGATGTTTGTCAAAGAATAAGGCTTGGGACAGATATTGGTATCCAAACACAAAAGCAGCATGATGTTCATGCCAAAAACTTTACACACCCTACCCACACCTAATAATTCACTTGCCTCAAGCCATTAAATATGAGAAAATAGACTAAACAATATACATACAGGAGTGAAACAGTGGAAGAGATACGAGAACTTGCGACGTTATTAGAATCAGGGATTGCTGAATACGATGATCAGTTGAAAATCTTGCAATCAGAACGACTAAAATATATCCGTCTGTCAATGACAAACGGATTCGGTAAGGGAGATGGTGACTCCAAAGAGTCTTGGTTATTACATCTTAAGCAACTTGAAGATTCATTGTCCCTTCGACTCAGAGCATTGAAGCAAGCGATCGTGGATTCCGCCTTATCTTTCCAACAATCCGATGCAGCGAAACCAGAAACAGCGAAACCAGAAGAAAAGAAATAATCAACAATGCTATCCCGTTCATCACATTCAATCATACATATAACATGTTTCATAATTGTGTTTTTTCATTGTGCTGTTCTTAGTGCAATTTCGCAAGAAACAGATATTGACAGGACTATCAAAGATGCGATTCATCACCAGAATTTGGGTTTAGCGTATCTTGAAGAATCGCAACCTACAAAGGCTACCACAGAATTTTCGGCACTCGTTGAATTGCTCCCAGATGAAGCGATAGGCTATGGCAATCTTGCAGTCGCTCATTTACGGTTACAGCAAAACGACCTTGCTGAGGAATGGATTAAGCGCGGGATTGCTGCTGTACCGATGAATAGTCAATTGCATTTTATCTTGTCTGAAGTCTATCAGGTAAAAGGGGAAAGTGAGAAGGCGATAGAAGCGTTAAAAGAGTCAGTGCGTTTATCCCCAGATGAATTGGAATTTCGTTACAAACTTACACGATATTACCTTGGACAGCGAAAGGTTCCAGAAGCACAACGTGAGGCAGTTCACCACTTACAGGAATTATACGCGCGTTCTCCCGTTAACGTGGTTGTCTTAATGAAGTTAGCACAAGCACTCATCGGACAGGAACGGCTTGAAGATGCTGAAAAACACTGTCAGGAGTTGCTGATTTTGTTAGGAGACACAGATGTTGAAAAGTTGGCTCTACTAACAAAAGGAATAGAAGCAATAAAAGCAGGGAATCAAAATGATGCATCACGGAACATCCGTTTTTTTGAGAACGTGCATCGTGCAAGTCCTCGCTATCAACAGGGTATCGGTGAATTAGTGACTGACATCCTCGGACATCCGATAGAAACGTTCAGTCCAGGTTTCAAAGCGCGACTCACAGCAAAAAAGAGTCCGCCTATCAAAGTGGAATTTGTTGATGTTACAGAAAAACTTGGTCTTGTCAGCCTGCAAAGAGAAAAGATAAATCGCGCTTCCATCTCACTATTTGATTACGACAACGATGGTAACTTAGATATCTATTCAACATCAACAGGGTTACTTCGTAATAATGATGATGGCAAGTTCCACCTCGCCCCATACTTTCAAGACTTTGTAGTTTTACCCCCATTAAACCTTCCAATTCACACTTACGCTGATCTAGATAAAGATGGCACACAAGAACTCCTATTGCAAACACAAGGTGGTTTAACATTGCTGCGTAGGGATTCAGATCGAAAATGGGGTGCTTCTCCCATCATTTGGCATCAGCGAGAAACTGACAATACTGGTGTTCTTCTCTTCGTTGATTACGATCATGATGGAGACCTTGACCTGTTTTCAGGACGATCTGGTGTCCAAATGTATCAGTATAATGGGAATGAGACTTTTATAGATGTAAGTGATAAGACCTTTGTAACTGAAAATAAAGAGAATGAGTCGAAGACACAGCAGTCCTTATTAGATGCCTTCGCTGCAGATTTTGATGACGATGGCGATATTGATATATTTGCTATACATTCCGAAATAGGGTGCACACTATATGATAACCTTCGGCAAGGAAAACTCCGTGCTGTTACTGACAAAACGGGTGTTTCGCAAGAAGCACATTATACATCAGTTGCTGCAGGTGATTATGACAACGATGGTGATATTGACCTGTTTTTAGCATCTACGACAGGGATACACCTCTATCGCAATAGGGGTGATGCGACTTTTGTTCCTGATATGCGTTCAAAACAGACTCTTGAAAAACATATCGACCAATCAACTAAACTAAAAAGCCTTGATTACGATAATGATGGATTTCTTGATTTATGGATAATTAGCAAGCAGGGGTTATTTCTCTATCGGAACGATGGAACGGGAATGTTCAGTGAAACAAGTTCTATCAAAAATACTACCACACCGATTGAAAGAGGAATCGCAGGTGCTGTCGGAGATTATGACAATGATGGAGATTTAGACCTATTCTATATCAACGATAAGGGACATCTACGCGCGCTTCAAAACAGCGGTGGAAACCAAAATAACTGGATTCAGGTAAAGTTGGAAGGCATCACGACTGGGAATAACAAGGTAAATAGAGATGGATTCGGTTCAAAACTTGAGGTGAAGGTAAGCGATTTATACCAACTGCAATATGCTTCGCAGCAGATAACACATTTCGGGTTGGGTGCTTATGACACAGCAGATGTTGTGCGTGTTGTGTGGACAAACGGAGTGCCGCAGAATGTCATTGAACCGAAGGCAAAGCAACGGATTGCAGAGAAACAGATATTAAAAGGGTCATGTCCATTCCTGTATGTCTATGATGGTGAGAAATACGAATTTCATACGGATTTGCTTTGGCGTGCTCCGCTTGGTCTTATCACCTCTATGGGGTTTGTCGCACCTGATGAAACAAGAGATTTTATTAAAATATCGTCATCTCAAATCCAACCGAAATCTGGCAAGTATTCTATTCAGATCACAGAGGAATTGTGGGAAACAGCATACTTTGATATGGTCAAGTTGATTGCGGTTGACCATCCTGCAGGGACAGACATCTTTGTAAACGAACAATACACACCGCCTCCATTTGCAGAATTCAAAATTTACGGAGTTTCAGAGAGATTATTTCCGATATCTGCAATAGACCATCTTGGCAATGATATTTCTGATATTCTAAAAGAGTCGGATTATCAATATGCAGTTGAACACGAACCAGGTCCATATCAAGGTGTTGTTGAACCGCATGCCATCATCCTTGATCTCGGTGATGTTGCTGCTGATGTTCCTGTAACGCTCTATCTCAATGGTTGGATCTTCCCAACAGATACCAGTATCAATGTAGCCTTGTCTCAAAATCCTGCCATTAACCCCCGATTTCCTTCGGTTGCTGTAAAAGACGAAAATGGGCAGTGGAAAACCGTGATTGACATGATTGGTATTCCTGCGGGGAAAAATAAGACCATAACAATTGATTTGACAGGGAAGTTCTTATCAGATGATCGGCAGGTTCGGCTTGAAACGGATATGCAGATATACTGGGATGCAGCATTTTTCACAGTAGGTGCACAAAACGTTCCGATGATAACCACAGAATTGAATCCTGATAGTGCGGACCTACACTACAGAGGTTTTTCAGAGATGTATCGTCCGAATCCGCACGCGCCACATCTTTTTGACTATCAAAAGGTGACGAAAACTGGACAGTGGCGCGATCTTGAGGGATTCTATACTCGCTACGGTGATGTGAATCCACTATTGCAGGAAATTGACGATATGTATGTTATCCTCAATGCAGGAGATGAAATTACGGTAGAATTTGATGCATCAAATCTACCTGTTCTAAAAGACGGTTGGACACGGGATTTCATTTTATACAGTGATGGATGGGATAAAGATGGAGATATAAACACCCTAACATCACAAACAGTTGAACCGTTGCCGTTTCACGGCATGTCAAAATACCCATACCCAAAAACTGAAGAATATCCTGGTGACAAAGCACATCAACGTTATCGGATTCAATACAATACACGCCGCGTGACACATCGTTTGCCATCATTGTTAAAAAATTAAACTATGTATTACGCTCAACACGGCACAAGGGTATATATAGGAAAAGTGTAGATATGATTAAACAACTGGATAGAACAAGGTAAGGGGACGCGATATTGATTTGATGGAACCAGATAGCGAGAAGTGGTCCTAAAATCCGTCCTAAGCTTGAGAAGGCATCCATCACACCGATAACTGTCCCTTGTCCAGATCGGCTCAGTTTCGTGAACCAAGACGCATTGGTAGGGCGGATAATTTGGCTACCGATACCGATAGCAACCAGATATAGCGTGAGGGTAAAATATGGAGTTGCAGTAGGTAAGAGTGCCATACCCAATACGTGGAGTAAGATACCGGAAAGGATAATCCTGCGTTCACCAAACATGTTGATCATTCTCCCGAGTAGACCACCTTGAAATAGAACGACAGCCGCCCCCATTACAAGAAACATTCCTCCCATTTCTTTTTGTCCATAACTCCATTTATCTTTAATAAAATGGGGGAATACCGTTTCAAAACCCATGAAACTGAAACTTGAGAAAAATGAGATAAGGAAAATAGCGGTAAGCGGTGATGTTAACGTCTGCCATCGGAAGATTGATCTAAGTGACACCCATTCGTGGTGCCGCTTTGGTATGTTTTGTTCTTCAATTTGTGTGTTTTGTTGGAGAGATTCTGGTAATATGATAAAAACAAGCAAACAGTTCAAAAGAGACAAACCACCTGCGACAAAGAACGGTAAATCTTGTCTACCCATGATGCCACCGATAGCAGGTCCCAAGGTAATACCCAATCCAATTGCTGCTCCCATCAACCCCATGCCTTTACCCCGTTCTTCATCGGTTGTAACATCTGCTACGTAAGCCATTACCGTTGGCAAAACTGCAGCTGCAGCAACACCTCCAAAACTCCGTATAAACAGAAGCAGGACATAATCACTTGCTAAACCGAAACCGATTAAGGATGCTGCATTACCTAATAGTCCACCGAGAATTGCGGGTTTCCTGCCATACTTATCTGACAATCGTCCCCATATTGGTGTAAATATCAGCTGCATCGCTGAATAGACTGACATCAAAACTGCATACTCAGTCAAAGTTGCCCCAGTATTTTCAGTGTAATATGCGAAGGTAGGGATAATGATGCCAACACCAAGCATTACGAAAAATAGGGTTAGAAACAGGAGGAGAAGTTTGGATTTTTGCATTCGTAGGTTCTATAGGTAGATTCTGCCCATTTAGGATAACTGCAAATTGTGCAGTATCAACTATTATACATGTGCTTAAGGAGTATGTCAATATTAAACGAAAATCGGCAGAAGGAATTCAACCATTATTTGCAATTTCAACCAATATATGATAGAATAGGTCTATAATCTGAACATCTTATTTTTTAGAAAATATAACAAGGTTAGCTCATGACATTTTTCAAGAGATATATAGCCCTAATATTGATTTTTTTAGTGATTTCGTTGTTGTGGGGGACTTTGGTGTTGTACCCGCTCAAGATATTCGTTGTATTTATGCATGAGGTGAGTCATGGACTTGCTGCATACCTAACGGGAGGCAGTATCGTAGAGATTGAGATAAATCCGCAACAGGGAGGACATGCCCTGACAACGGGTGGTAACAGGTTTATGATACTGACTGCAGGTTATCTCGGCAGTCTGATATGGGGCGGTGTTATTCTGCTTATGGCAGCAAGAACCCATTTTGATAAGGCTGTTAGTGTTCTGATTGGCATTGGCATGGTAGGGATTACTATCGGCTTTGGGTCGGATACATTTACCTACGGTTTTGGCGTCGGTTTTGGCGTTGTGCTTATTGCTTTTGGATTATTTCTGCCAGAGGTTGCAAATGATTGGATTTTACGCGTGATCGGTATTACAAGTTGTCTCTATGCTATCCTTGACATTAAGAGTGATATTTTGGATCGGTCACATTTACGTTCTGATGCCCGGATGCTTGCAGAAGAAACTAACCTGCCAACATTGTTTTGGGGTATAGTCTGGATTGTCATCGCTATCGGACTGACTCTATGGTTCCTCTACATAGCAGGAAAATCAACCGATTCGCCTGACGTTGAATCTGAAGAAGGAAATTCAGTTACCGAGCGTCCTTTGTAGTAGTTGCTTTGTACTCATTGATGACTATACGTTATCGGAGACCATGGATTTGTTTCAAGGATATGAGTTGTTTCTGAAGTGGACTGAAGTCTATATTGTAAAAGTTGAGCAGCCAAACACAGATACCTAACAGAAAAAGTGGTATACAGATAAGGAGGATAAGAATAAAGAAACCCCATACCCATGATCCTTTGGATTTTGCTACCGTTGCCAAACGTGCTATCAACATTCCGCCGCCGATTATTACAACAACTACTAACCCAAAAACCATCATCACCATTTTTCTTTCCTCTCTATGAAGCAGTCTCAAGCGAAAAGTCCTATCACCTTCCGTGCAGTTTTAATTGGGATTGCTCTCATCCCGCTTAACAGTTATTGGATACTGCACCTGAGTTATATATGGGATTCTAATCGTCCTACGAGTTTGGCATTACTTTTCAATGTGCTGTTTACACTACTTGTTCTGATTGCGATAAACGCTTTTCTGAGACGGATTCGACCTTCACTTGCATTTTCACAAAGTGAACTGTTAACTATCTATGCGATGTTGTGTCAAGCCTCTGTTTTTGCGGGACGCGACATGCTACAAGTATTAGTTCCGATAATGGGAAACGGTTTTTGGTACGCAACCCCCGAAAATGAGTGGGCACAACTCTTTCATCAACATCTCCCTGAATGGCTCGTTGTTGGAGAACTGGACATATTACGCGGGTTTTATGAAGGTGAATCCACACTCTATATCCAATCACATTTTCAGGCATGGTTAGTACCGACGTTAATATGGGTATGTTTCAGTCTAGTCCTCGGCGTAACGATGCTGTGTCTGAATGTGCTTTTACGCAAACAGTGGCAAGAACATGAACGTCTCACTTACCCGATTGCTCAACTCCCCTTTGAAATCACACAAGAAAAAACTGGCTTCTTCAATCGTCGTATGATGGCTGTGGGGCTGTGCATCGCTGCCTTGCTCAATCTACTCTATAGTTTACACCAAATCAATCCTGTTTTCCCTACAATTCCGCTTTATCATAATTTTCGTCTGACAGAGCAACCGTGGAGTGCGATGAATAATCCCGGTTTTCGCATTAGTTTCTTTCCATTTGCAATTGGTGTTGGTTTTCTGATTCCGCTTGATTTGGGGTTCTCCTGCTGGTTTTTTCATCTGTTCTGGCATTTTGAGCGGATTATCGGACAGAGTTTGGGGTGGCGTGGTTCTATCGGCTTCCCAAGAGAAATGGCACAGATTCGCGGTGTATGGATAGCCTTATTTCTCTGGACGTTGTGGATGGGACGTTCACATGTTAAGGTTGTCCTCAAAACTATCTTCAACAGTCGTTCTCCGACTAAGAGTGATATAGGAGAAGCGTTACGATACAGAACAGCGATGATTGGTGCACTTGTTGGACTTATACTGATTTTAGCCTTCTGTGTAAAGGTTGGTATGTCTCTATGGTTTGCGGTGCTTTTCTTTGTCATCTATTTAGCGATGTCGGTGACAATAACGCGTATTCGTGCTGAATTAGGACCTCCTGCACACGATTTGTATAACGCTGGTCCAGATTTGCTCTTGACAGATGCGATTGGAACACGCCGTATTGGCAATCGCAATTTATCTGTGATGTCATTATTCTTCTGGTTGAATCATCTTTCCTACCGTGCACACCCGATGCCGCATCAATTGGAGGCACTGAAACTTGCCCATCAAACTCGGTTTAATGGTAAGCAACTATTATGGGTATTAGCAATTGCGATTTTTGTTGGTGCCCTTTCGGCTGCGTGGGGACACCTACATCTATCATATCAGGTTGGTTTAGAGAATGCGCGTTCTTGGTATGCGCGTGCTGCGTTCAACCGATTGGCTGGATGGTTGTATAATCCGAGTGAAACGAACTTGGGTGGTATGATGTATACGGTTGGTGGGTTTTTCTTTGCTATCGGTCTGCTGCTTTTGCGATGGCGTTTTATTCAGTGGCCTCTTCATCCTGTGGGATATGTTGTATCAAGTTGGTGGACATTTACGGGACTTTGGTTTCCGTTATTAATCAGTTGGACAGTTAAGCGGATTCTACTTTCAACAGGTGGTGTGCGGTTATATAGACGCGCAATACCATTTTTCATCGGTTTGGTAATTGGTGATGTCGTAGTTACTTCTATCATTAGTATATTAGGTTTGTTCTTTGATTTCCGTGTTGTCTATCTCAGTTGGTAAGTCATTGCGATAGAATAATGATGGTAACTTTGCATCAAATGTTGCGTTGAAATTATCAGTTAATCTTGTTATTATGTGAGTATGATGGATACAGAAAACTTCTCACTCAATGTGAATATTGGCGGGATTCGGATGCGAAATCCTGTGATGACTGCATCTGGCACATTCGGTTATGGTAGTGAATATGCTGATTTTGTAGACCTAAACCGACTCGGTGCGGTTGTGATGAAAGGTGTTACAAGTGTGCCGTGGCCTGGTAATCCGATGAACCGCATTATGGAAACGCCCTCCGGTATGCTTAATGCTATTGGACTGCAGAATGTCGGTGTGGATGGTTTTATCTCCGAAAAGTTACCTTATCTTCGTCAATTTGATGTGCCTGTGATTGTGAATGTCTGTGGTAAAACTGTGGAAGAGTATCTGACGGTCGTTGAGAAGTTAAGCAGTGCAGATGGCGTTGCTGGCGTGGAACTCAACATCTCCTGTCCGAACCTTGATTGCGGAGGAATGAGTTTCGGTGTTGATGCAACTTTGGCACATCAACTTGTCACAGAGGTAAAAGCAAGAACGCACTTACCACTGTTGGTTAAACTATCGCCAAATGTTACGGATATTACCGTGATTGCGCGTGCGATTGAAGATGCAGGGGCAGATGCACTATCTGCGATTAATACCTTACTCGGCATGGCAATCAACGCAGAAACACGCAAACCTGAACTGGCGAATATAACAGGTGGTCTGTCAGGTCCTGCAATCAAACCTGTAGCATTACGATTAGTTTGGGAAGTGTACAAAAGCGTCTCTATTCCGATTGTGGGAATGGGTGGCATAATGAATGCGACAGATGCGTTGGAATTTTTCATTGCGGGTGCTTCGGCAGTGGCAATTGGAACGGCTAACTTTGTCAATCCAAAAGCATCATTGGAGGTAATAGAAGGTCTACACGCATATCTTGAAAAAATGAACATGAAATCAATAAATGAATTGGTTGGGAGTTTGGACGTTGATGTCTAATCATCGCTAAAATGTTGATAAATTTTATTATTCGGTGTATAATTTGAAATATGGCACAATACTATGATAACGCTGTTAAATATGTAATGTTGGGGTATTCTCAAGAATTTGCAGAATTTATGGTAGGACATTCTGATATAAAAGTCTTGGAGAACCTTGAAACAGAACAACCGACCATTAAATCACATCAAAATGATAGCACTTTAAAAGTACAGCTGGAAAATGAAACAGTAATATTCCATACCGAAGTCCAAACAGATGACAGCAGAAAACCGATGTGGTCTCGTCTCGCTGGATATAACGGGTTTTTGATACATCAGCACGAAATGCCTGTCTATTGTAACGTTCTATACTTACACCCGAACGCAGGCAGAAATGATAAAGGTTTCTATGCATACAAAGGAATGGGATATGAGTATGTGCTTCGTTATAAGGTAATTAGATTGATTGAGATAGATGGACAATCAATATTAGAGAAGCAAGTTCCAGCATTACTTCCTTTCACACCGCTGATGAAACGATCTTCAGGTATAGATGCTAATCGTTGGTTAGAGAAGTGTATTGATGCGATAGCCTTAGCAAGTGTAGATCAGAATACTCGTGAGATATTATTCGCAGCACTCGGAGTTTTTAGCGGTATAGTTTTTGAACCAGAATTAATTTATGAACGTTTACCGGAGGGTATTATGCAAGAATCTCCTTTTATACAATACTGTCTTGAAAAATTTAGCGCAGAAGCTACGCAAGAGGCATACAAACAAGGTGAGAAACAAGGTGAGAAAAAGGGTGAGGAAAAGGGTGAGAAAAAGGGTGAGAAAAAGGGAACCATCCAAAGTATAATCTCTCTACTTGAAACTCAATTTCAACCTGATGCAGTAAAGGTCCTTGAACCTACTCTGGAAAGAATTGACGATATGCAACGACTTAGAGAGTTACTTCTTGCAGCACCTCGTGTTGACACCCTTGAAACATTCATGCAATATATGTCAAATGGAAATGTCATTGAATCAGAGAATGGCGGACCACAATCATAGAGGGATGATGCGACACCTCGTAACACTTGATGATCTGTCAAATTTTGAAATAGAGCAGATTTTTCGTTTAGCAGAAGGGATGCAGTCCCGACAGGAAACTTGGTCAGGTATCTGCCGTAGCAAATTGCTTGCCACGTTATTCTATGAACCGAGTACACGGACTCGGCTTTCCTTTGAAAGTGCGATGGAACGTCTCAATGGTGGGACACTCGGTTTCGCTGATCCGAGTTCTACCTCTATGACCAAAGGTGAAACCCTCGCTGACACTGCACGGATGGTCACGAACTATGCGGACCTTATTGTGATGCGACACAGTTGGGCAGGTTCTGCGCGGGTTATGGCACGTTATTCCAATATTCCTGTCATCAATGGCGGAGATGGCAGCCATGCCCATCCAACACAAGCCCTTACAGACCTCTATACAATTATTCGTCGCAAATCACAGGTGGAAGGTTTGACCGTAGGCATCTGTGGGGATCTTCGGTATGGACGCGCAGCACATTCGTTTACCTTAGCTGCTGCCAGATTTGGTGCCAACCTTGTTCACATTGCCCCGCGTGGATTACAGATGCCACCTTGGGTGCTGGCTCGATTAGCAGGAAATCACAAACAGATACCTCTTGAGGTTGAAAACGTTACAGAGGTAATTGAAACGCTTGATGTTATCTATGTTAATCGGCTTCAGGAGGAACGGCTGCCACCCAACTTAGATGCAAAAACGGTGCGTGGCAGTTATCTGCTGAACGCTAATGTGATGAAAAACGCGAAACCTGATGCGATGATAATGCACCCGTTGCCTCGCGTCAACGAACTGGCTTATGAATTAGATGATGACCCGCGTGCAGCCTATTTTGAACAATCTGCAAATGCCGTGCCAGTCCGTATGGCACTTATTGCGAGTCTGATGGGATTGGAACAACTCATCTTAACTCAACCACCAATCCGTAACATCAGTGAGTCTACCGAACAGTGTGAAAATTCCAACTGTGTTACCAACCACGAGACCTATCTGACACCAGAACGTGAAACGTATAATGGTGATGCAGAAGTGAACGCTTGTGCGTATTGTGGTAATCTGCTTTCATGAGACAAAAATGAGCAAGACCTTTTGTGCAGTGAAGTCTATTCTTCATCAGGTTCATCTTCGGGTACAGGCACTTTGGAAATCATTCCATCTTTCTCAATGATAGCAGTTCGAGCGATATGCCATAGTGGTGATTTTTCACTTGCTGCTTGCCATCCACCTTCAAAATGCGTGACTGCAACAAAATCCTTTTCGGTATTAGGTTCGTTCCCACCAAACACTTCATGGGTTGCCCAGTTGGTATAGGTTACAGGTTCACCGCTATCCCATCGCCAAACACCTTCCTCTTCCACATCATTGAGTCCTATCCAAAAATGTGGGTCTCTAAACATGATCTGTACCCATATCTGTTCTTCTTCGTCGTTGATGGATAGGAGGTGTGATTCTTCTTTTATAGCCTTCTGTTGTGCATCGTGCCATCCCCTACAAGTAACTTGTGCATAAGCGTGTCCATTTGCGGGATTGATGATCCAAACTATCTTATCTGGTTGTCGTCGGATTGGCGGACGGAAATTGGCACCCTCAATTGCCTCAACCTGTACAACACGTTGTCCACCAACAAATGCCTCAGCTGCCACACGTTGCTGCTGATTCTGTTGAATTTCTTTTTTCTTGTCTTCTGCCATTTTCTTAACTGGGTTTCCATCAAGTTTGATTACGATTTTTTCAGGATGTACACCTTTATTGATAAGAAACGGTCCTGCTCCGCCTTTAAAGGTCTTATATGTTACCGATAACGTGTAGTAACCGGGGTCATCCCTATATTCTGTGAAATAGCCTTCAGCATCAGTACTGCATTCTGTTCCGTGAGTTCCACTGCTACCCCCGAACTCTCCACTTCGATGTCTTATGGATAGACGTGCATTTGCATTAACAACAGGTGTTCCATCAGCATACACAACCTGTGCGCGGATCTTTAGGAGTTTTTTCACGGTAATTTTCACGTCTTCAATGTTGGTGCCGGGTTTCAGTCCGAATACCAATCCTTCAAATGGTCCCATATCATCCAAAGGGAAAAAAGTGATTTTGTTTAACCGTATTGAGAGAATCTTCATTTCGGTCTTCATTCTACCAAATCTCATCGCTTCCATTTGTTGTTGATGTACTTGTTCCGGATCATTGAGATCATTTTTCTTAAATGCATTCAACATTACTTCCGGTATTGCCATTATCTGAACCAATCCGGGTTGGATATCTGAAGACTTGAAAGATCCATCATCTTCTGTTTTCACAAGTATAGCAGGTTTTGGTGCGGCAGGAGGTATTTCACCGTCTAACTGTTCCAGTACGAATTGTGGAACAACACCCGCAGGTTGCGGGAACCCTTCAATGAGTTGCATAGACTGAATACTAAATGAGAAACCGGAAACAGGTTTTCCTTCAGTATCAACGACTTTGCCCGACAGTCCAGTTGATGCTTGTTCATTAGGTTCTATAGGCAGTTCTTGAGCAATAACATTTGTTATAGTTGTCAGAATTATGAGGACGAATGCTACATGTTTACTTATGGTGTATATGCATTTCATGGTATTATCTCCTTTTATCGGTAAGTGGAATGGCCTATTCAGTCTCTTCATCAGGGGTTGGTGCCCCAATGATAAGATCTTTCTTTTCCAGAATGGCTTTATTCGTGATATTTGCAACAGGATTATCATCGCTTACCTGTTGCCATTTCCCTGTCACGCCGATGAGTGCAGTATAAGTCTTGCTAATATTTTCATCCTGTTCACCATCATTTTTTGGAGCAGCCAGTAATTTTTGAGTGTCCCAATTGGTGTAAGTGATTGGATCACCGTTATCCCACTTTTTGTCATCTTTTTTCATTCCATCGGTGAATCCGATCCAATAGTTTTCATTCCCGTAGACATCAAGCAACCACTGTTGTTCTTCTTTATCATTGATAGCAAGGAGGTGTGCGTCTTGTTCTGCTGCTTTGGCAAGTGCTTCTTCTGGGGTTTTACAGTTGATTACTTTATAGGCGTGTCTGTTTGCGGGGTTAATTGCCCATACGCCTTCTCGTCTTAGTTTAGAAATGGTGCGTCTAAGTTCCCTGTTGGGTGGAGGTCTTGGAGCTGGGGGTGCTTTGGGCCTAAAGATATTTGGTTTCGGAGGTGCTTGTTTAACTCCCTTTAGCGTTAACGTTAAACCGTCAAGTCGTTGTCCCTCTTCAAGCAGTATTTCTGGTGATTCTGCCGATTGTCCTTGATATTCAATAGTAATCGTATAATAAGCGGCATCATCAACATATTCTGTAAATCTGCCTTCACCGTCTAGAGTCGTTCCGCCGCTTCCACTCCCACTGCCACCGTTAACATATCGGCTTTTTGTTCTGATGCTAACATTCACGTTTCGAAGTGGTGAACCATCCTCATTAAGTACCTGCCCACGGATATGCATTCGTCGTTGAACTGTTATCTTCACATTTATCTTATCGGTTTCCTCTTCAATTCCGAAAGGAAATCCTCCGAGCATCATTAACTGATGTCGGTGAATATTGAAGTCAATTCCTTGAATTTTAATACCGCGAATTTCATAGTCTGAATTGCGTTCAGAAAATGAAGTCAATAGATTAACTGTAGGTGCAGTAATATTCTTGATGATAAATGTACCAGTCGCATCGGTATTGCTCGGTTGCGGAGGTGGAAAGACAGGTTGACGACCGCGGATGCCATGTCTGTCTGGAATAAAATTGCCCTTATATGACCTAACAGACACCATCAGTTCAGGAACAGGATCGCCATTTTCGTCAACGACCTCTCCAGAAATGATTGATGCGTTACTATTATAGGAGAATAATAGAAAAACCCCTAAACATACGATAAAAAACGTTATTGTATTGAAATTTGACCGTTTCATTGTGTCTCCTTCCATTAAGTTTGGTGAGTGTATTGGATTGTAATGTTGATGATGTTACTATTATACACTAATGAAATGTTTGTTGACAAGTTAAGGTGTAGACTTGTCAATCTGGACACACCCTTGTCAATCTGATAGTAAATCTTAATCTTAAGATTTTATTGTGCGGTTTGATTGACAGCAGTTGAAGTGTTCATGAATTCTGTGTTTCATCTGAGAATATATTCTCTGTGATTTCCTTCTAATTTTATGGAATTTTCGCTTCTCAAAACTGTACAGAAATTGGACATTATTTCGTACATCTGTACAGTTTTTTTTAGTGCTTTCAGAGCAGTCGCTATCAGGGTTGGTAAAGGATTTATAAAAAAACAAAAAATTTTTATTTTGTACACTTTCACTATTCGTCTTTTGTTGTGTGAGATTGGTGGACTGAGCATCATACGTGTCCAGCATTGGACGAATGCAGATAGAATGTTTCTAAATGTCAAAAGTGGTGTGATGCCTAAGGGTTTGGCGTTTATGTGATTGAATGTCTGTGCATTCTCACTCTTGTGTAATGTGTTTCTATGTAATGAAGAGATTGCTTGTAGGTTAATCATTGTTCTTTGCATAAGATGTATTGGTTTCATAATTTACTGCATTGAAATTAATTTGTATGTGACATGTATTATAACCGAACAAATAACGTGAGTCAAGTATTTTTTTACAATTTTAGCGAAATTTGTATTCTTTTAATTCTTTTTCTGACTTTTTGGCATAGTTTTGCATGCACAAGCTGGCAGCATGTGCTACGAATATACGAACAAGACTATAGGGTTAATGTAATATTTTTCTAAGAACTTTACACACCTCTGTCAATCTGGGGTATTTAGTAGGAATTAAGAAAATCCTAAATACAAATATCCCTGCTGTCAATCTGGGTGTTTAAAGTTTTGTCACCGTAGATGTCAATTCAAGTGAAAAACCCTGTCCTCTATTGTAGGGCCAAATCAACGGTATGAATGCGCTTAGACGAATACGCGTTTGGTATTCCCCGGGTCTCTGTGCCCCGCCATTCCTTGTCCTGTAAGGCAACGGGCGGGCACAGAGACCCGCCCCTACAATTCATGGTGAGGAGTTAGTGCCAAAATCTGGACACACCCTGTAGACTGGAACAGAGATAATAGACATTATGCAGATTTAATTGTCCAATGTTGCTTCATTCACAGGCGTGGCGTGTAGGGGCGGGGTTTCCCCGCCCGACTGGAATACCCGTGGACGGGCGGGGAAACCCCGCCCCTACGATGTTCACAGGGGACGTTGATTAATTCATTATAATGTCTAATCAATTGTTAGTATCACTATAGTTGAAAAATCTTCCAACAAAATTTCGGGTTTGGAAACGTCTCCAACAGAAGTTTCAAGTGCCAATTGAATGCCTATGAGTCAGTACAGAAAAAATGTTGCATAGCCTGTAGAAACGTGGTATAATTAACACAATTTGACTATATAGGAAAAACAGAGTTAACAGAGATACACACCTCCAGATTTGCACGGCGGGTTCTCTCATCATGAGAGTCTGATGCAGAAATGAAGGAGGTGGACGTATAAACCCAATGAGGAGTCATGAACCCCTCAACCCAGGAGGTAATTTTTGGCAGTTACAATGAAAGAACTCCTTGAATGTGGAGTGCACTTTGGTCACCAAACCAGGCGTTGGAATCCGAAGATGGCAGAGTACATTTTCGCAGAAAGAAATGGTATTTATATTATTGATTTGCAGAAGACATTGACGATGCTTGAAACTGCAGTAGAATATGTCAGAAGTATTGCTGCTGATGGTGGTGTAGTTCTTTTTGTTGGCACAAAACGACAATCCCAGGAAGCAGTTCTTGAGGAAGCACTTCGATGTAGTATGTACTACGTTAATCACCGTTGGTTAGGTGGTATGTTGACAAACTTCCAAACCATCCGTCAAAGCATCAGTCGGTTAGAAGGCCTTGAAGAAGAAGAAACGAGTGGTGAGCTTGAGAAACGTCCGAAGAAGGAGATCATTCGTCTCATGCGTGAAAAAGGGAAATTGTCCAATAACCTTTCCGGTATCAAGGAAATGTCAGCACTTCCCGAAGTCATTGTTGTCACAGATACGCGAAAGGAACACACAGCAATTGCCGAGGCAAACAAACTTGGTATCCCAATAATAGCACTTGTAGATACGAACTGTGATCCTGATCCTATTGACCTACCTATTCCAGGCAATGATGATGCGATTCGTTCCATTCGGTTAGTTTGTGCTGTATTAGCAGAAGCTGTTATAGAGGGTCGTGGTGATGCGTTAGAAGGTGAAGAAGTTGAAGCGGAAAAAGATCAATCTGGAGAAAGTCAGATTGATAAAGTTGCAGAAACTGAGCGTCATGAGGAGCAGACAGCAGAAATAATTGATACTGAACAACTTTCAGCGGAACCAGAGGCAATTGGGGATGCAGAGCAAAGACGAACGCGTCAAGCTCGCCCAAAAAGAAGTCCTCGTCGATAGTGATAACTATCACAATTGATTACTGTTCAGGACTATTTCAAATTTACAAACAAAAACACGAAAAACAAGACAGATAGTCTTTAACATTAATAGAACTTACGCGGAATTCATGATTTATTACTAAATGTGTCTAATAGCATGTATTTTTAACGAAATTGTGAGTGACTTTAAAGTGTGCTTACATGAAGATAAAAAATAATTCAGGAATATGATATTCAAGCCCAGCGAGCTTACAAAGTGCACCTAATGAGTTTTGACGTTCAAATTGGGTATTCGTAGGGGCGAGGTCCCCTCGCCCAGTGGACGAATGAAAAAGACCCAGACGGGTTGGGAAACCCAACCCCTACGTGGACAGGACCTCTTTTGATTGTCAAAGTTCATCAAGGTTTGGGTATATATTACCGAATTCATGAATTAAACTTCATTAAACCATGTCTACCGTATATGCGTAAGTCCTATTTGAAAATTCAGAAATAGTGTGCCAGCAAACACGGATGTATAGTGTATTATGGCCTGGCACCGTAAAAATGGGTCTAAATTGGAGGAAACATGGCAATTACAGCAAAAATGGTCAGTGAGTTACGTTCACGGACTGGTGCTGGCATAATGGATTGCAAGAAAGCATTGACAGAAACGGATGGTGATCTTGATGCTGCGATTAAGAAGTTGCGCGAGCAAGGATTGCGAGCTTCTGAAGTTAAGGGTGGTCGAGCCACTGAAGAAGGACTGATAGTCTCGTATATTCACCCAGGAAACCGAGTTGGAACGTTAGTTGAGTTGAATTGTGAAACCGACTTTGTTGCCCGGACTGAGCAGTTTCAGAAACTGGCAACTGAGATCGCAATGCAAGTGGCTGCTGCAAAACCCAAATATGTCAAGGAAGACGAAGTGCTGGCGGAGGACCTTGATGCAGAAAAAGCGATATTGAAAACACAGGCAAAACAAGAAGGTAAACCTGACCATATTGTTGATAAAATTGTTGAAGGACGGCTTTCAAAATTTTATTCGGAAGCATGTCTATTAAAACAACCTTATATTCGCGATGCCGATAAAACTATTGAGGACCTTGTCAAGGATGCGATCGCGCAACTTGGTGAGAACATCGTTGTGAAACGTTTTGTGCTCTATGTCCTCGGACAGTAATACAGTTATAGACAGCGCAACTTACATCGGAATCAGTGAAACCAGAAAGGAATAGGATATTCAGATGCAAGAAGTACTGAAAGATGCTGAATCACGCATGAAGAAATCAGTTGAGTCAACATTGACGAAATTGTCACATATCCAAACTGGTCGTGCGACCACAGCGTTGTTAGACCAAGTTGCAATTAACTATTACGGAAGCAAAACCCCGCTGAATCAAGTGGGAACAATAACAACACCCGAACCGCACCAGTTGGTCATCCAACCTTGGGACAAAACACTTATAACCGAAATTGAAAAGGCAATTGCCCAATCCGATTTAGGATTAGCAACAAGTAATGATGGTAGTTTAATTCGGATACAAGTGCCTGAACTGACAACAGAACGTAGGGTGGAACTGACTAAACTGGTAAAAAAGATAGCGGAAGAAGGAAGAGTAGCGATTCGCAATATTCGTCGTGATGCAAACGATGGTATTCGTAAACTTGAAGGCAATGATTCGGGGGCAGGTAGCCGTCGAAGCAAAGGTCGAGGTGGGGATAAGAAAAGTGGACGCGCTGACGCGGATCCAGTCCAACAATTAACTGATACCTACGTAGACCAAATTAACGAATTAGCCGAAGCAAAAGAAGCTGAACTTTTAGAGAACTAATTATGTTTTGGCGGCGAGCTTTGAGTGTAGTAGTGCTGCTTCCGGTAATCATCCTGATAATTTATTGGGATGATTGGCCTTGGAATGATAGACCCTGGCTTTATCTGCTGCTCGTTTCCTTCGCTGTCACCATGATGCAAATTGAATACTGCAGGTTAGCTGTCAACTTCGGCAGCAAGTTGCATCCAGTAATACCTGTCGTTCTAACGGTTTCATTTGGTTGCTTTGCATTTTTCTTGCCTGACTCAATACAAAATGTGAACACCTCAATCATAATGTCCTGCTTCATGATCGGGGTATTCATTTATGCTTTCGCATCAAGCATTTTCCGTGGAAAAGTTGATGGAGAATTGCGGACCGTCACCTTAAAACTAACAGGTATACTAACAATCGGATGGGTGTTTGGTTATCACTGTATCTTGCTGCGAATGACAGGTGAAATTGGGTTTCAACTTGTCATCTTACTTATTGGTACAATTTGGTGTAGCGATACGGGTGCGTATCTTATTGGTAGGGCAGTCGGTAAAACTAAACTCAGTACGCCGATTAGTCCCCGAAAAACAGTTGAAGGGACTATTGCTGGTTTAGTCGTAGGCACTTTGACCAGTATCGTACTCAGTATCTTATTTCTACAAGAAACACTCTCGCTGCTACACGCTTCAATTTTAGGATTAGTGTTGAGTGTATTAGGACAACTTGGTGATTTAAGTGTCTCACTTATGAAACGGACTGCAGGCGTCAAAGACTCTGGAGATGTCATACCGGGACACGGTGGATTTCTTGATAGATGTGATAGTTTGATATTTACCACACCTATCCTCTATTATTATCTCATTCTTATAGGGATTTTCAAATAGAATAGATTTATTTTGTGTCACACTCCTATCTATAATCAATGTATTTACTGATGCATCCAGGACAGACTATCTAAATATCATTCAGGGCAGGTATGCATCACTGCCGAAATAATCAATACACATGAAGCACATTTCGATTTTAGGTAGTACCGGTTCTATTGGAAAAAGCACCCTTGACGTTGTTGAAACACACAAAGATGCATTTAAGGTTGTTTCCCTTGCAGCCAACAAGGATGTTGACACGCTCGAACATCAGATAAGGAAATTTCAACCACGATTAGCAGCACTCAAGGATCTTGATGCAGCCAATCGCCTTCGTGAACGTCTACGTGATTATGAGGGAACTGAAGTCCTTTCAGGTGATGATGGCATTCTTGCTGTCGCCACTGTTGATGAAGCTGAACAGGTCTTAGATGGAATGGGTGGAAGTGCGGGGTTGCTTCCTACGTTGGCTGCCATACATGCTGGAAAAGACATCGCCTTTGTCAACAAAGAGGTAATGGTAATGTGCGGTCCTTTGGTGCTGGAAGCAGTACAAAGGAACGGTATCAACTTAATCCCGATTGATGGTGAAATGAGCGCGATCTTTCAGTGTTTAGAAGGTGCGCGAGACAAGCAAACTGACATACATAGGTTACTCTTAACTGCATCTGGTGGACCGTTTAGAGATACACCGAAAGAAAGCCTTTACAAAGTAACACCGCAACAAGCATTACAGCATCCCAACTGGGATATGGGGGCAAAGATAACGATTGATTCAGCAACCATGATGAACAAAGGACTGGAAGTTATTGAGGCAAAATGGTTGTTTGACATTGAACTTGATAAAATAGACATAGTTGTCCATAGGGAAAGTATCGTGCATTCAATGGTGGAATGGACAGATGGTTCCACACTTGCGCAACTCGGACCAACGGATATGCGTATTATGATTCAGTACGCTTTAACATATCCCAACAGGCTTTCTACGCCAGTCCCACGTTTAGATTTATGCGAATCTCGCACGTTGCATTTTGAACCGGTTGATAGAGAGAAGTTTCCATGCATCTCACTTGCTTATACCGCCGCTGAAGTCGGAGGTACGCTTCCCGTTGTTCTTAGCAGTGCAGACGAAGTTGTGGTAGATGCTTTTCTTGAAGAAAGCATCGGATTTATGGACATTCCCGCCGTTTTGCAGCGTGTAATGGACAAACATGATGTGATTGCAGACCCCACACTTGAGGATATCCTTGAAGTTGACAAGTGGTCAAAATCCACTGCACTTTCAATCATTAACGCTAAAAAGTAGTGCAGCATTGGTAAACTTGCAGTCATAAAATAGGAGACATATAATGGATTTTTTTCAACCTATCCTTTCAATTATCCCTGGTATTGAAGCAGTTCTGCTTGCAATTATCCCACTCGGGTTTCTAATTTTTATCCATGAACTTGGACATTTTCTTGCTGCAAAGCGTGCGGGGATTAAGGTCAATACGTTTTCACTCGGTTTCGGTCCAAAGATTTTTGGGTTTACAAGAGGTGAAACGCTCTACAAACTCTCTCTCTTACCGTTTGGTGGATATGTCGCAATGGAAGGTGAAAACCCGACTGAACAGACTGGTGCAGAAGGTGAATTTGGTAGTGCTTCTCTTGGAAATCGTGCATTCGTTGTTATCGCTGGACCTGTAGTGAATTTATTGTTCGGTATATTAGCATTCTGGTTTATTTTTACTGTAGGTCTTGATGAAGATTCTGCGAGGTTAATCAGTCGTTTAACAGGACAGTCTTTTAGCGAGGAACAAGAGGCGGTTCAGATAGGTATGATTGCTGATGATGGTCCCGCTGCTGTGGCAGGTGTTAAACCCGGTGACACAATTGTTTCTTTAGGTGGCACTCCGATAACAAATTGGAATGTTTTCCACACGAAAATCTTCACCAATCCTGAGAAAGAAATGGAACTCATCATTGAAAGGGATGGAGAACAGGAAACACTTACCGTAATACCAGATGCTGAACCTGGTGGTCCGAGGGGAGACCAGGGTGTGCTCCAGGTAAGCAGTACAAGTGCTGCGTTTGTTTCCAATGTTGATGAAGGCAGTTTGGCAGCAGAATCTGGCATAAAAGTTGGCGATCAGATAGAAACAATTAACGGTCAAAAGATATATACTGTCCCTCAGTTTGGTCCTGGAATCTGGGATCCGAGATTATGGTTTGGAACAAATTACCAATCACTTTACCAACAGATTAACGAAAACAAAGCTGAAATCGAAATCGGTGTAATCAGGAGTGTTGACAAAGAAACCTATGAGAAACTTACAATAACAATGCCTGTCACTTGGGAGATCAAAACGGTTGTTCAAGAGAAAAGTACTGCAGATAAAGCAGGGCTTAAGGATGGTGATGTTCTGATCCGTTTTAACGGAAATTCAGTAGACAGTAAATCGCTCTTCTCGGAATTGGAGATGGTGGGTGATGATCCGATAGTACTCGGTATTTTACGTGAGGGAACTGAACAAACAGTAACGCTTCTACCAGCAAAGGCTTCGACTAAGGACGATGAAGACACATTTTTTGGAATTGGGTGGTTATCCTATCTTAGTGGAATGAGAATAGGTGGGTCTCCGTTACCAAAATATAATGTGCTCACAGCAATTGGTAAAGGATTTGAAACTACTTGGCTTACGCTTACATCTATCACCCGCACACTAAAACAATTGATTAGTGGAGAAGTGTCTCCGAAGTATCTATCGGGTCCGATTGGTATTGCGGATGCGACGAGTCGTATGTTTGACAGTGTTAGCTTAACTACAGTTCTCTTTTTCATCGGTTTTATCAGCATTAACCTCGCCATCGTAAATCTATTGCCAATTCCCATTGCGGATGGTGGACATCTCCTGTTTTTTGCCGTGGAGAAAATCAGAGGACAACCCGTACCACGCAGAGCACAGGAAATTGTTCAACAGGTGAGTGTAATCCTTATCATCGCGCTATTTTTGTACATCACTTGGTTTGACAGCATTACGTTGTTTGATAGTTGGTTTAACTAATTGCGATATGCATGGAATTCACATGGATAATAGTCTGAGAGAAGAATATCTCAACATAGTTGCAACTGTGAGGGAACACGTGGCAGAACAACTTGAATTCGGTTTTTTAGAAGCAGAAACATCTGAAGATGAAAAAGAACATCCGTTTTCAAACTTAGATTTATCTGCACTAAACGATGATGCCCAAAGTTGTGTCAAATGCGGATTGCACGCAGAACGCAACTCAGTTGTTTTTGGTGTTGGAAACCCAAATGCCGACCTGATGTTTGTTGGTGAAGCACCCGGTGCTGATGAAGACAAGCAAGGAGAACCTTTTGTTGGCAGAGCAGGAAAATTACTTACAGATATTATTAAGGCGATGAAATTAACACGTGAAGATGTCTACATCGCAAACGTGTTAAAATGCCGTCCCCCAGGCAACAGAAATCCTGCGCCTGATGAGGTAGAAACATGTAGTCCCTATCTATTACGACAAATCACGTTGATCCAACCGAAAATCATCGTAGCACTCGGTAGTTTTGCTGCACAGATGCTATTGGATACGAAAACAGGAATATCCGCACTCCGCGGGCGGTTCCATGAGTTTGCTCTCGCCCAACAAGACGATAATGCTCCTACCACCGTTATGCCGACCTATCATCCTGCGTATCTGCTCCGAAATCCGAGTGCAAAACGCGATGTTTGGGAAGACATGCAACAGGTGATGGCTTTATTAAATGATAAATAATTCTTGTACAATGTAAGTACCTGAATGTATACTAAGACCTACCATTTATTTGGATAGAGTAAGATAAATGAATTACGCCAACGTCGCTTTTCCTATCGCAGCCAACCGGCTGTTCACTTACTCCATCCCCAAACACTTAGATGCGATTGTGCAACCTGGCACGCGTGTTCTCGCATCTTTTCACAGAGATAGTCAGGAAGGTGTTGTCGTTGAACGGACAGGGACAACAGATTTATCTGCTGATAAAATAAAGAACATCTCCGATTGTCTTGACAATATTCCAACCTATTCTGATGAGTTGCTTGCCCTCACGAAATGGATGGCAGACTACTATCTCGCCTCCTGGGGTAACGCTCTTTTTTGTGCTGTTCCTGCTGCTGTCCGTAACCAAAAACAGCAAGTCGTGAAACTGCTACCTGACTACACACCACCCACAGGAAAGGTGCAGAAAGCAATTGTCGCACATTTGGAATCAGAGGATGAACTTACTCCGAACCAACTTGCCCATCGTCTTAGCAAAAGTTATGCACAACTCCGTCCAACCATCACAGCACTTCGTGAAAAGGGTGTAGTTGATGTCATTGTCAGTCACAAGCCGAAAGCCACTACGCAATTTACCAATATTGCTACATTAGCATTGACAAATGCTGAAATAGAGAGTGAGATTTCTGAACTGACTACAGGTAGAGATGGATATGAAGCAAATAATGAGAAGAAACAACGCACCACACATGCAGCTGCTGCCAAACATGCCGAAATTCTTCAGACACTCCTTGACGAAGGAGGCTCAGTATCCACAGCAGAAATAACAAAACGGGTCAAGACAAGCATCTCACTACTTCGCACACTTGAAAGGCGGGGACTAATTAAGATATCTCGCGCGGAAGCAGTACGCAATCCACTCAGTAGTCAACATGTTGTGCCTACATTACCACTTCCACTAAATTCAATCCAATCAGAGGCATTTGAAGAAATTCTGAAAGGACTCCAGTCGGAAGATAAATCACATTACCGCTATTTACTTCACGGTGTTACGGGCAGCGGTAAAACAGAAGTGTATATGCAGTCAATCACGCACATCCTTAAAAGTGGCAAATCAGTGATCGTCCTCGTTCCAGAGATTTCACTCACTCCGCAAACAACATCAAGGTTTATCGGTCGTTTCGGTGAGCGCGTTGCCCTTCTTCACAGTCGTCTCAGTGATGGTGAACGTTATGACCAATGGCATCGCATCCACAAAGGAGATGCTGATATTGTTATAGGCCCCCGATCTGCTATTTTCGCTCCTGTAAAACAACTCGGTCTACTAATTATTGACGAAGAACACTCGGATTCGTATAAATCAGATACTGCACCGCGTTACCATGCCCGTGATGTTGCTCAAAAGCGAAGTGAACTTGCCAACTGTCCGATAATACTTGGCAGTGCGACACCATCCCTTGAAAGTTATTATAACTCTCAGAACGGAACTTATAGACTGCTTAAGCTGCCTTCGCGTGTATTAGACAGAAAGATGCCCGAAGTCAATATTGTTGATATGCGAGAAGAACTAAAGAATGGCAACCGCACAATCTTTTCTGAACGCCTCAGAAACTCAATTGGAGAAAAATTGGAAAAACGCGAACAAACTATACTGTTTCTAAATAGACGCGGTCATTCCAGTTATGTGTTCTGTCGCACATGCGGTTATGTAGAAAGATGTGAAAACTGCTCTATTTCATTAACATTCCATTTTGAAACAAAAAGAATGGTCTGCCACCATTGCGGACATCAACGTGAAACGCATTCATCTTGTCCTGATTGTGATGGCGTTGCGATTGACTACTTTGGTCGCAGAGGATTTGGGACAGAAACAGTTGAGCAAGAGGTGCGTAAATCTTACCCAACGGCAAATATCAAAAGATTTGATGCCGACTCTACTGCACGAAAAAATGCACATCAGCACATTTTGGACGCTTTCCAACGACAGGAGATTGATATTCTCATCGGGACACAGATGGTGGCAAAGGGTTTGGATTTCCCCAATGTGACCTTGGTTGGGGTGGTTGTTGCTGATACTGCTTTGAATTTACCGGATTTTCGCGCAAGTGAACAGACGTTTAGTCTGCTCACACAAGTTGCTGGTCGTTCTGGACGCGCAGAAACAGCTGGTGAGGTAATCATCCAGACCTACATGCCGAACCACTACAGTATTTCATCTGTCAAGAAACATGACTACATCGATTTTTATCAACAAGAGATAGAAGCACGCCGGGGCTTACAATATCCGCCTTTCAGTCATGTTGCCAGACTCTTAATCCGTGGTGAGGATGAAAAACAGATAAAGGATGCAGTGCATTCTGTTGATGAGCTTCTGCAAACCTTACAAGGTGAACATTTTCCAGAGGTGAAAATCTTAGGTCCCGCACCTGCCCCGCTCTCAAAAATTGATGGTAAATACCGATGGCATTTCCTGCTCCGATGTCAGCAGGTTGACAAAATTAGTCAACTGCTTCAACGGTTGAACGAAGAACCGCCGGCAATATTAAAATCGAATGCAATAGATTATATTATAGACATAGATCCAACAAATACGTTATAATACCTACTTAACCTGATGTGCAGGGAAACAAGAATTGCCTGCGCCAAATTAAAGGAATTAATCATATATGGGTAATCGGATATTTGAGAAACTTGATGATACTGACTTAATTGCACAGAGTCCTATTCTCGTTTTTGCTGCTGACCCACTTGCATCAGCAGGAATAAAAGGACTCGGACAAGTGCAACACCCAAAACCACACTATCGAACGCATGGAGAGTTTTTACAACTCCAACGCGACCTTGTTGCAGATGGACAACTTGACGGTCTCCTGATGACCCCTGCAGATGCTGAAACACTTGCACTGGATGAAAATCTGTTTGAGAACACACCA
The DNA here is from genome assembly GCA_958295945.1 of Candidatus Poribacteria bacterium. Lineage (GTDB taxonomy): Bacteria > Poribacteria > WGA-4E > WGA-4E > WGA-3G > MSPOR6. The sequence goes on along the minus strand of OY282386.1, from coordinate 4,274,083 downwards.
ATTACCCCAATTGTTCGGATGAACTCTGAGACCGCAATCTGGAATCCGAGATTTGGTGTTTACACCTCAAGACCATCAATGCCTTTCCAAACAGTCTTTCCTGAAGACATGCAACGTTATTGTGAGACGCTTGTTGGTCCTGCATTGGATTGCCGAGTCAATCTTGGATTGTATTCAATTACGCTCAACAATGACCCTCTTGTAGACGAAAAAATGTTGCAAGCTTACGTTCAATTTGCACATATTGTGGGAGAAATAGAGGGATTTGATCATCTATTAGAGGTGTTTTTGCCGAATGTAAAAATGCCGGGAATGGATGAAGAAAAACGTGGTATGTATGTCGCCGATTCTATTGTCCGCACGATGAGTTATCTCCGAAAACACCAACGTCCTCGTTTCATAAAGACTGCATACACAACTGCTGATGTTTGGACTGAGCTATGCCAATTTGATACGACGCTTGTTATCGGTGCATTGGGTGGAGCGCGGCAAAATGCTCGTAGCACTTTTGCTCTGGCACATAACGTTGTGCAGAACGGTGGACGTGCTATATTGTTTGGTCGCACAATCTTTGGTGAAGATGACCCGATTAGTTTTGTGCAATGCCTACGTCGCGTGCTTGATGGTGAATCTGATCCGCAGACTGCACATGCGGATTACCAGAAAAACCTACGAATTCGAACATCTTAGTGAAACAATTATTTTATGTCAATAATGTCTTATATGAGAAAAGGATAACCAAAATTGAAAAAATTATTCATTCTAATTTCACTTTCTTTATTCTCCGGAATACATCTATCTTCATTTAATGTATCTGCACAAAGTTGCACGCAATTGAGTTTACCAGAAAATGCAATAGCGCGTTTATGTACGCAAGATAATCAACCTTTTGTAGATTTGGATTTTTCTCCAGATGGTAAGACTTTAGCAAGTGTAGTCAATTGGGTACGGAAGGTAGTTCTATGGGATATTGAAAATAAGACAGCAAAATTGACTATTAATGACGTTAATGGGAAATATGTTAGGTATTCCCCAGATGGTAAGACACTTGTATGTGGTGATGTTGTATATGACGCTATAACCGGAGAACCGAAATTATTACTTCTTGATGGAGAAGGTTATAGAGATTATGTCCTCTTTTCTCCGGACGGTAAAACCTTAGCGGGAGCAGGACCAAAGGGAATTCGTTTTTGGAAATCAAATGTAGACGAACCAAATACAGATGCGTTGCCTGTAGGTGATACACCTATAAATGTCCTACCTACAGATGCATCGGTAGTAGTTACACCAGAAGCGAGTCCCACATCAGTTCCCTTCGCCACATCATCAACAACAGTGACTGGGATTAAAGGATTAAGTTATTCTCCAGACGGTAAAGAATTAGCCGTAGCTTGTAGACTTGGTATTTGGATATATAATACAGAACAAAATACCGAAGTCGTATTACTTGAAAATAGAGATGATCAAGTTTTCTCTGTATCATATTCTCCAGATGGGAATATTTTAGCTGCTGGTGATTTGCACAACATTTATTTACATGATACCAAAACAAAGAATTTGAAATTTAAATTTGACCGTAATTTCTGGGTTATTTCATCACTTATCTTTCAAGACAATAATACACTTATAAGCAGTGATGTTCATGGCATAAATTTTCTTGATATTACAACTTTTGAATATAAACGGATATTATCCATAGAAAGTTTTGAATATAACATGGCGATTTCTCCTGACGGTAATATATTAGCTGCTTCAGGTCGTGATGACACAGTTTTACTATACGATTTAATATCCTATCCCATTGTAAGCATTTTGCCAGATTCAGTTCCATCTCTAACTATTGGGGAAGAATTAGCATTTGATGTTAAAATTACAAACGGCAAAAACCTATCAGGTTATCAAGCAACAATAGAATTTGATCCTGATTCGCTTGAATATGTAGAAACGAAATACGGAGATTATTTATCTGGCGGTGTGCCAGTTCAACCTATTGCAAATCAACATGCAGGCACAGTGCAACTCGCATCGCTTTCCTTATCTGGTGATGTTAGTAATGGCGATGGGACGCTGGCAACGATTAAATTTAAAGTCAAAGCAATTAGAACTTCAAAAATAGGTTTACGAGATGTCATTCTATCTAACAGTGAAGGAAATAAATCTTACGCTTGGATTGAAGGTGCCCAATTATTGAAAAGTGTTGTTACAGAGGATGGTGAAAGCATCACTTGCACAACCATTATTAGAGAAGATGTAAATAAGGATTGTGAAGTCAATATCCAAGATTTAGTGCTTGTTGCCACTAAGTTCGGAGATAGAGGCGGCATTCCAGAAGATGTTAATGGTGACGGAACGGTCAATATCGTAGACCTTGTCTTAGTCGCTGGTGCATTTGGAGATACTGCGGGCGCACCCGCAATCTATGCAGAGGGACAAGAGATGCTCTCTGCGTTCAATGTACAGCAATGGTTGCGTGATGCGCGGACAGTTAACTCAACGGATCCTACTTTTCAAAGAGGGATTCTTGTGCTTGAACAACTTCTAACGGTCATACTTCCACAAAAAACAGCACTTTTACCAAACTATCCAAACCCTTTCAATCCAGAAACGTGGATACCGTATCAGTTGGCAACACCTGAATCTGTTTCCATATCCATCTATTCTGCAGATGGGACGTTAGTTCGGACATTGGTCTTGGGAAATCAGGTTGCCGGACTCTATCAAAATCGTAGCCGTGCGGCATATTGGGATGGCAAAAATGATGTTGGTGAGGCTGTATCAAGTGGAGTCTATTTCTATACCTTAACTGCAGGAGAATTCTCCGCAACGCGTAAGATGTTGATTTTGAAATAAAATGATAATGTATGGTATAATGATATAAGGAGGATAATACAATGCCTATCTCACCCATTTATAAGGAAATCATAGATTTCATCGCTGCAGGCACGACACCTCAAAATTTGGTAGAGTTTCGTCCTTCAAAAGAAGCAAAAGAACGGGTAGCAGATCTGATTCATCGTGAAAAGACAACTGGGTTGACATCTGAAGAAACAGCAGAACTCAACCACTGTTTGCAACTTGAGCATCTGATGCGTCTTGCAAAATCCAGCGCACGACAGTATTTGATGGAATAAATCTATATTTTGGCAAAACCACTCTATCCTACCGCGCACCCGTCAAACCAACAGCCTTACGAACCTTTCTCATAATTGGCACAGCGATATCACGCGCTTTTTCGGCACCGCTCTCAAGCACTTTGTCCAATTCAGCACGATTTTCCATCAACAGATTATATTGATCACGTTGTGCAGAGAACGTAGTCTCTAACAATTCAAATAGATCTTTTTTCATATCACCATAAGCAAGTCCACCGTCAATATAGAGTTGCCGTTTTGCTTCAACAGCATTGGCATCCGCAAAATGACGATAGATGGCAAAGATATTACATTCATCCGGATCCTTCGGTTCTTCAGGACGTTTGGAATCTGTCACAATACGCATCACCTGTTTTCTGACTTGGTTTGAAGGTGCAAAAATCGGGATGACATTATTATAACTTTTGCTCATTTTCCTCCCATCAAGTCCGGTGATAGTCATCACCTCTTTTCGAATTACTGCTTCTGGCACGACCAACACTTCACGATAATTGTTGTTAAACATCATGGCAACATCGCGCGTAATTTCAAGGTGTTGTTGTTGGTCAAGTCCTACAGGAACGACGTGAGACCCGTATAACAAAATATCTGCAGCCATCAAAACTGGATACGTATACAAACCCGTGTTGATACCTTTGTCCTCTTCGCGTCCTGCAGCCACATTGTCCTCCACAATAGTTTTATAAGCATGTGCCCGGTTAAGCAATCCTTTTGAAGTAAAGCAGGCTAACACCCATGCCAACTCAAACACTTCTGGTATATCAGATTGACGGAAGAAAATAACATTGTCTGGATTCAATCCCAACGCCAACCATGTCGCAGTCACCTGATATGTCAAATCTTCCAATTCTTTCTTGTTCTTGACAGTGGTGAGTGCATGGTAATCTGCAATGAAATAGAGTGCTTGATAATCCTGCGCGAGTTCAAGTGCAGGTTTGATCATACCGAGATAGTTACCGATATGGGGTTGTCCTGTCGGTTTTATACCTGTAAGAGCGATCTGTTTCAATTCTGTTCTCCTAATTTTATTCCAACCATATTATAACCTACAGAGTCTGAGATGTCAATTCAACCTACGCACAAACACCTTATCACCAGATTTTAATCCCAAATGTGCTTCTGCATTTCCCAAATTGATTGCAATTTCTAACAGTCCAAAACTACCGATAATTGCAAGGGGTTTCCCTGCTTCAGATTCAGTATAAGTGCCATTCAATTTCTTAAGAGTTGTATTACCCGCTATTATCTCAAATTGAGCAGATACAGAGTATTTATCAAGTTCTTTAACTGTATCTTCATGCGATTCAGATGATAACAAAAAATCAGTGAGCATATTTTCAGTGATATTCGTAATTAGATTACCAAAACTGTCAATATTGATAATTTGTCCTGTTAATGTATCATGCGTAGTGTGGATCACCGGGAAAGGAAATCGGATGAGTTCTCGGATCGGAGCACCGATATCTACAAGTGAAACACCGAGTGATAAATGCGCAGCAACAGGCGCGAAAATATCTCTGCCGTGGAAAGTATTGCAAACTCTCGGTAGAATGTAACTTGGGTTTTCAATGGCTACCACTTCTGGAATGGCTGCTTCTTCGGTTTCAATGTGCTGAAGCAGATAGCTTAACACCCCGTTGTTAGGACAAACAAAGAAACCATCATCCGTTTGGCAAACCATTGCTTGTCGATCACTGCCAACACCGGGATCTACGATGACGACATGTATCGTTCCTTTTGGAAAAAAGCGATATGCTGAGTTGATTGTGAAGGCAGCCTCGTGGATATTTTGTGGAGTAATGGCATGTGTGATGTCAACAATCTGCACATTCGGATTTATGTTTAAGATGACACCTTTCATCACACCAACGTATACATCGCTTGTGCCAAAATCGGTTGTTAATGTGATGATAGGAGTAGGTCTGTTCATTATTTGAAGGACTCAGGTTGAGGCGAAATTACAAATTTTCCTGCATCCATGCAAAACTCTTCCGTTGACCAGTGCCATCATTTTCTCTACCTTCATATTCACAACACCAGACACCGTCATAACCTGCTTCTTTCAAACAACTGATAGCTTTTGCCAGATCAATCTCACCTTCACCGAGTGCTTCGCCACGATAACTTCCGCGTGAACCTGTGCCGTCTTTCAGGTGCGTGTGTAGTGTCCAAGGTGCGATGATTTCATAGTATCTGCCCACTGTCTCTAAATCGTGACCTGCCCAACGGTAATTCATCGTATCCATATTTGCACCAACGTGCTTAGAACCTACCTTTTCAAACAGTTCCACTTGCAAATCACCATCATTGGTAACTAATCCGTGATTGTCTACAGCCAAGTAGACATCATCCCTTTCAGCAAATTCAAGACATCGCTTTAGACATCCAGCCATTGCTTCTACCCAACGACTTTCAGGCACAGAATCTTTCATAGACCCGCCTTCTGTCCGTAAAACCGAAGTACCCACAAGTTTTGCCAGTCCAGCAATCCGTTCCATCCGCTCAACTTGTGCCTGAATAGCTTCCTCATCTAAGACAACAAAGTCGTTTCCTGCTCCGAGTGCTGAGACCTGCAAACCGTAGGATTCAACCTGTTCTCTAACAGATTCCGCGTTCTTTTCCGGTTCAGGGGTATCCGATTTCCAAACATCACCGATGGAAAGTTCAACGTACCCGAATCCTGTTTCGCTTGTAAATTTAAGGAAATCGTCAAGTGATTTGCCTGCGTAGTTATAATGGATTAATCCAAGTTTTGACATAGTTGTATTCATACCTTCCAATAAAGAATTCTTGCATATATTTATGTGTTATGCTATAATACCTTTATAGTAGGATTGCTGTCAAGGAGAATCTCAAATACTGATTACGAAATAGGTATAAACAATAATGGAGAAATATACACCTTTTACAGACCCTAAATTACATGATATTTACGAAAAAGTTACATCAGAAGAACGTCTCTCTTTTCAAGAAGGAGTTACACTTTACGAAAGTTCTGATATTACTGGGGTTGGATTCATAGCGAGCCATGTTCGTGAACGCTTGAATGGAAACGTCACATACTACAATATCAACCAACACATAGACTATTCCAATGTGTGTATCCTGCATGCACGATGCCATTTTTGTGCTTTTGCCCGGAAAAACATGCAAACTGAAGGTGCTTGGGAGATGAGTGTTGACGAATTTTTGGACAAAGCGATGTATTCTATCCAACACGGATGTACGGAAATACATAGTGTCGGGGGTCTGCACCCGAAACTTCCATTTGACTACTATCTACAGATTATCCGTGGCCTCAAAGAACGGATGCCCGATGTTCACCTAAAATTTTTTACTGCGGTTGAGATTCATCATTTTTCACGTATATTTAAAATGTCTATAGAGGAAGTATTGACGCAGTTACGCGAAGCAGGTTTAGATTCAATTCCTGGAGGTGGTGCGGAAATATTTGGAGAAGAGACGCGTGAGAAAATCTGTCCCGGGAAACTAAGTGCCGAAGGTTGGCTTGAAATACACGGTATTGCTCATAGACTCGGTATTCCCACAAATGCAACAATGCTGTATGGACACCTTGAAACAATAGAGGACAGAGTTGACCATCTCATCAGATTACGGGAACAACAAGATAAATCTGGTGGTTTTGTAACATTTATTCCGCTTGCGTTTCATCCAGCGAATACCCGTATGGCTTATCTGCCGTCAACATCAGGATTAACCGATCTGCGGAACATCGCTGTATCACGACTGATATTGGACAATATACCCCATATAAAAGTATATTGGATTATGACTGGGTTGAAAACGGCACAAGTAGCACTCAGTTTTGGTTCTGATGACATTGATGGGACAGTGACAGAGGAAAAGATTACACACATGGCGGGTGCAGATACGCCGGAGTCTGTTTCAGTAGAGGCACTCACACGTCTCATTGAAGAAGCAGGTTATATTCCAGTGGAACGCGATACGTTGTATAATGAGATAATTCGAGAGGGAAATCAGTGGCACAGAAAAGCTGCTTGAGGGTAGGGGCAGTATCGTTCTTGAATACTAAACCGCTCATCTATCCACTCTTGAACGGACAACTTCAAACAGAACAAATATCGCTAAGCGTTAGGGTTCCGAGTAGCCTTGCATCTCAATTAAGTATTGGTGAGTTAGATATCGGTTTAATTCCGATTATAGAATACTTTCGTGCAAATGCTACGGGAATAGGTTACCGGATTCTTCCAAACATAGCGATTGGTTCGCGTGGAAGTGTCTTAAGTATCCAATTGTTCAGTCGTGTGCCGATTCGGGATGTTAAGCAAATTGCTTTAGATACAAGTTCGCGTTCATCTGTTGCGCTGTTAAAGATCTTACTCGCAGAAAAATATCAAATAAATCCAACGTTTAAGTCTTGTGATCCATCAATTGATCCCGCTACTACAGATACGGATGCAGTGTTGCTCATTGGAGATGCAGCACTCAAGAACCTCGGAGCAACAGAATATAGCATTGATCTTGGCACAGAATGGCAAGAATTAACAGGATTGCCTTTCGTCTACGCTTGTTGGGTAGCAAGGAAAGAGGTTACCCTTGAAAACGTCCCGCAACTGCTAATAGAATCAAAAACACTTGGAATTAGACAGATTCCTGAAATTGCACAGATTGAAGCAACAAAACTCGGTTTTCCCGAAACCCTCTGTAGAGACTACCTGCGACATCACATCAATTATGACTTAGACCAATCGGCAATTGCAGGGCTTGAACTCTATTATAAACTTGCTGTGAAACACAAACTTGTTGAATCTGGAAAGACCTTATCACTAAAAATCGCAGAATTATAACGTGAGTTCGGTGTAAGCAATTCTTTGCAGTGCAAACTTTTAGTTTGCGTATACGAATGCACAGACTAAAAGTTTGTGCTACATAAGAAATATTATTAAAACATCAACGAAGTAAGAATACTTATCAACGACTTCGGTGTCAAAACCCCGTTGCTTTAGCTCGGGGATGTCCACACCGCCTTTGTTGTGTCAAGAAAAAAACTTGACATTTACACAGTAATGTGGTATCATATATTCAGCATCTTAGGATAGGGTTTTCACCCCAACACTTACCCGTGTTGGGTCCTATCCCCAATCGTGAAAAGTTGTGTGATGCTGGTGCGAGATCACGTTAAACATTAGAATGTCCCAGAACACCAATTTTTGTCCACAACCTGGACATCCCTGGGACATTCGCTACTAAACTACGGGGGGGCACCCCGAAAGTCACGCCTGTGGAGTCCAATTAAGACCATATTTGTGGCACGAGAGACGGAAGCAGGAAGCGTCATTTAGGCAACATGCCTAATATAAGAACGAAAGAACCCCCATGCTTTAGCTTGGGGAGCATGTCAGAATAAATACAATACAAAATAGGTTAAAAAATGAACTCCGATGAAGACACTACCACTGCTGACAACTTTACACAACAGTTTGAGGATTTTCTTAAAAGTTCTGGACTTCGTCTAACGCAAAAGCGGATGGACGTTTTGAACCAAGTCTTCGCCTACCCTGGACACTTTCAAACCGAAGACCTTTTGGTACAGATGCGTCAAAATGGGTATAACGTTTCGCGTCCGACTATCTATCGCACGCTCCCGCTTCTCGTAAGAAGTGGTTTACTGACAGAATTTATTGACGCACAGAAAAACACGCGTTACGAGAGTATCCATTCTCTTAAAGAGCATGCTCACCTCATCTGCCTACGATGTGGACAGATTGTTGAATTCAAAGAACCGCAGATTGATGCCTTGCAAAAAGCGGTGTGTGAAGCACACCAATTTAAACCGGTGCGCTTCCGAAATGAGATAATCGGACACTGTTCTGAATGTCAGGCGGAATTAGAGGCGACTGCTTCAACAGAAGCAGAACCGCCAGACGCTACCGATTCTTGAGATTACCCCAAGTTGTTGTCAGCAATCCTTTTGGATTCACAGGTAAAGTTGCGACTTTAGCGTTTTCATAATCCTCATCTGTCGGTTCATACTCTAAATCACTTGACCAGAGAAAGACATCATATTCAACAAGGTTTGAACTCTGACGATAATATATAATCATGACGTTTTCACCGTCCTGCAATTCATTGACCGTGCCGCCATCTGCCCCAAAAATGCCGGTTCGCACCCAATCCCAAGCAGGTGTGTTTTCTTCAAAAATGATATCCACATCTTTTAAAAAGTGTCCAGGTTTTTCCTTAGGAATTTCATCTCCATCAGCACCCAGAACCCATAACCAATCAGAGTGATTATTCGGATTTTTGACACGTCCGATAAACCGCCAATCTCCTGCCTCTCCGCCAGCATGACTGATGTCAAAATTATAGCGTAACCATCCATTTCCACCTATGTTGGTGACAATATCGCCATAGGCACCATCAGTGGGAACTTTTGCCCCTTCTTCCTTACCTAATTTGTAAACCTTATTTGGATCGCGTTCATCAAAATGTTCTGCTTCAAACCAAATTTGTTTACCATTTCCATATTCAGAAATCTTGAACATTTCAACAGCAAAACTCATAGTTATACTCAAGAACAAAAAGCAAAGACAGAACGTTAGTATCAACTGGAATTTGGTTATCATGAGATTTTCTCCTTGGCATCCTTATGCTTTTAGTTTGCAATAGAATAACCGTATTTATTAATGTGGGTTTAGCTTGAATAGAAAGTTTAGCAAGTTTAGCAAAATTGTATATTTGTTGCAACATTATAAGTAATAGAGGGTGTGTAAAGATTTTGTCACCGTAGACATCAATTCAAGTGAAAAACCTGTCCTCTATTGTAGGGCCAAATCAACGGTATGAGTGCGCTTATGGCATTCCCCGGGTCTCTGTGCCCCGGCATTCCTTGTGCTGTATGGCAACGGGCGGGCACAGAGACCCGCCCCTACAATGGTGGATGTGATATTTTGCCAAAAACTTTACACACCCCTTATCTACATATTTTCTTGACAAATATTATCATAATCTGATATTATAGTATTTAACATTTTGAGAGAAAAGTAAAATAAAGTAAATATCAACAATGCAAACCAGCAATAGGAGTACTAAGATGTTTTATAAATTCGCTGTTGTACTTACACTATTATCTTTTGTAGTGATTATGGTAGGTTGTGCGGCTTTACTTTCACCACAAGAGTGGAGTGACAATTACGCCTTACTTGATGGAGCACAAGCAACCAGCATAGAAATGATTGATGGTGACATCAACACCGTAGGGGTAACGAGTTCTCCCAGCAATTCAGACTCTACTGTGGGGAGAAGTGCAGCCCCAGAAATCATCGTGAGTCTACCCGACAAAAAGGTTGTTCGCAAAATAGTAATCCACTCAGACAATATCAAAAACTTTGTCCTTTATGCAGATAAAGGTGGCAGCGCGATATCTGGTACAGATTGGCAAATGATCAAGACTGTTCAACGTGTAAAATCAAACCCAATAGTAATCCCAGTATTATACTCTTTCCCAACAGACCGCATTCGTTTGTCAGTTTTAGGAACAACTGACGATGCTGCACTGACACGGAAGGAAAATGCGAACGGAATTCGAAATCTTACGAATGCTGCGGATTGTGCTACTGGCAGCACGTGAGGGTCAGCATCTATGGCGGCAGTTCGCCGTCGTGCACCTGCAAAAATTAGTGAAATTGAAATCTACGGATACAAAACATCTGAGGATACTGTAGTTGAAAATGGAGACGACACAGTTGATGCTCCAACTGTAACAGATACCGAGTTGTTGTTGTATTAGCACATACTATTCAGTTATCAGTTAGTCAGATTCCTCATTTTGATTGAATGTAACTAACTGATACCTGATCGTTGCGATTTATTATAGTCAGTTTCAACCATTCATTTTAGTTCATGCAATTACTTAACCATGAAATATTTTGCTTACGGATCAAATCTCAATGTGGAACAGATGCAGTGGCGGTGTAGGAATGCTGTCCCGCTTGGACCGTATACACTTGAAGGATATTCACTTGTTTTTCGGTTTTACGCAGACATTACTCCTGTACCCGGTAAGTCTGTTAAGGGGGGACTTTGGGAAATTACCGAAGAACACGAGGAATTACTTGACAGATATGAGGGATACCCGGAACTTTATGGCAAGTATTACGAAGATGACATAATGTTTTATCGTATGCGTGAGGATGCTTACGACTTGAAATTGCCGACCCTTGGCTATCTTGGGGATATGCTTGAAGGAATGGAAAACTTCGGATTTTCCTTGCTGGAAGATTTGAACAAAAACCTTGGAAATCCGCCCATCCAAGATAAAGAAAAAGAAGGGGATTTACTTCAGAATGCCATGCGTCTGATCGCGGAATCAATGGGTATTGATCTTATTCAAGAAGTATCAATTGCAATTTGATTGCTACAAATATCCTCCAAATTTGAAATTATAGTAATTTTATAAATTAATATTCGCTTATTAACTGGTATGTAAAAGTCTCGTGAATTGCGCGACTACAAACCAGTTTTTCTTTATAGGATAGTCAATTCGTCTTCTTCCCCACTCTCTTGTAATACATTATCCAATTCCGCAGCCACTGTTCCGAAAGCAGCCGCTTGTGGAGAATCTGGATGTCCTGCGACGATAGGCACACCGAGATCGCCTGCAGTGCATACTTCTGCGTCAAGTGGAATCTCACCCAGAAAAGAAACACTGAACTGTTCACTTGTTTTTCTTCCACCATCCGAACTGAAAATCTCTGTCTTTTCATTGCAGTGTGGACAGAGGAAATAACTCATATTTTCAATAATCCCCAAAATCGGCACACCTAAGCGTTCAAACATGGCAACACCACGTCGTACATCTGCCAAAGCGACATCCTGTGGTGTAGTCACAATCACGGCACCTGTGAGTGGGATTGCTTGTGATAGGGTTAGGGCAACATCGCCTGTGCCGGGTGGTAGATCAATGATGAGATAATCCAATTCATCCCATTCCACATCAGTCAAAAATTGTCTGATAGCAGAATGCAACATCGGTCCGCGCCATATCATCGCCTGTTCTTCTGGCACCATAAACCCGATAGACATGAGTTTAATGTCATGACGTTCAAGTGGGATGAGTTTTCTTTCAGGACTGGTGCGTGGTTTTTCCTGTATACCCATCATCGTAGGAATGCTCGGACCGTAAGCATCTGCGTCCATTAATCCTACAGCTGCACCGTTTTTCGCAAGAGAAATGGCTAAATTGGTAGCAACGGTAGACTTACCGACTCCACCTTTACCACTTGCCACGGCAATTTTATACTTTATATTTGGTAATGTGATGTTCTGTTGAGGCTGTTGTGGTGCCTGTTGCTGGGGTGGTGGTTGTTGCGTGCGTTTGCCTGAGATTTCCTCACCGCTAATCACTTTTAGTTCAGGATGTGGTTTTGCTTCGGGATTCGCCTTCTCTACATCTTTGTCACCTTTTTTAAAGAATTTCAATGTCTGTTCTCCTTCTCCATAATCTCTTTGTATAATAATGCCATAAAAAGTTCAGAATTGCCAATCAATTTTCAAGGGTGTTATTATAGCAATTGATTTTGCAGCAAGTTATTATGTTCGATAGTCTGCATTAATACGGATGTAATCGTAGGAATAATCACAGGTCCACATGGTTATCTCAGCATCCCCGGCGCGCAGGTCAATGGTAATCCGAACAGTGTCGTTGTCAAACAACTGCGTTGCTTTTTCTTCATCGTAGCCAGAGTCCATTCCGTTTTTGACAAGTGGATAATCTCCGAGTAGTACATCTACTTGATAAGGATCAAACGCTGCACCAGATTTACCGATTGCCATCATTATTCGTCCCCAGTTAGCATCGTTTGCGAAGACTGCAGTTTTGACGAGAGGTGATTCTGCGACTGCACGAGCAGTTTTTTCTGCATCCTCTTTATTCTTCGCTTGTTTGATGACAACTTCCACAAGTTTGGTCGCGCCTTCCCCATCACGTGCTAACATTTTTACCAATTCCGTGCAGACGAACATCAACCCATCACAAAAGGCTTCATAATCCCGTCCACTTGCGTTAGCTATTTCGGTATTTTCTGCGTTTCCTGTTGCAAGAATGAGCACGGTGTCGTTTGTACTGCGGTCAGTGTCTACGGTAAGGAGATTATAGGTGTTATCCACAACACGGGTTAGAGCGGATTGGAGCGTATCACTATTGATATTGACATCGGTTGTTAGGAATGAGAGCATTGTCGCCATATTCGGAGCGATCATCCCCGCGCCCTTGGCTATCCCACCGATTCTCACGGTTTTCCCACCAACTTCTATCTCAATAGCAGTTGACTTTGGAAATGTGTCGGTTGTCATAATCGCTTCTGCTGCGTCGTCTCCACCTTCGCTACTGAGTGTTTTTGCTGCCATCTGTATACCGTTCTCAATTACCTGCATTTGTAATTGTTGTCCAATCACACCTGTTGACGCTACGAGTACCTCCTCTTCTTCTATGTCAAGTTGATCTGCAGTTGCTGCCGCCATCCGATGTGCATTTGTCATACCGAGGTCGCCAGTGCAGGCATTTGCGTTCCCACTGTTGACTATAATTGCTTGTGCTGTTGCGTCGGAGAGGTGCTTACGACAAACTAAAACTGGGGCAGCGGTGACACTATTTGTGGTAAAGACACCCGCTGCTGTCGCAGGTGTATCCGTGTAAATAAGTGCTATATCTTTTGTTTCTGCCTTTTTTATTCCAGCGCAGATACCTGCAGCTTGCACGCCTTGAACTGCAGTAATTCCACCTTCAATCTGTTTCATAAATCGCTCCTTGCGGATAAAGTAAGTGAAATTTTAATACATGACGGCTCCCCAACCTAAAGGATGGGGTTTCCTTTAAGTCACTTTCTCACGGATACCTCCGTTTTTTGAAAGTGTGGGAAACCTCTTTTATATGCTTATAGCATACTCACTTGGTTTTAAGCCAAGTTAACCGAGACAGCAATTGTCGGGGTGCCCGCCAAGGCACGACTAACAGGGTCCTTATGAGGTATCCCCAAATGAGCGACCCAGATACTTTAGTTTTGCGTTCTGTTTGATCGCAGTTGTGGAGGGAACACCTACACAATCCTATATAGCGAATGCAGAACTCATCACAAACGACTGGCAAGGATCACAACTTGCAGCGTATACAACCGAATGTGGCTAAGGGATTTAGTCCCAATCCGTTCCAACCTAAGCAATTAGGTTTGGATAGGACACCTGCAGGTAGCAGGCGATTGCTTTCCTATCCAACGGACTAAATATATGATACCACATTTTAGACGAAAAGTTAAGTTTTTTCTTGACACAATCACAAGGCCGCCACTACATCCCGCCAGCTAAAGCAAGGGGTTTTGTGGCGGAAGATTAGATAATAGTGGAATTGTCAATTGGAAAACACAGTTTAGCGTGTATAGTTTTTCGCAATATCTATAAGTGACAATTGGATGCCTCTGACAATCCGTATAGCATAACAATTCTTGACATGCTGTGATAAGTTACGTAAAATAGTCATACGATATTTCAAACAATGGAGGAGAGAATATGGCGAAAATACGGATGGCACAATACGGCACTAAACACGGACATGCACGTGGCAAACTTCAGGCGATGCTTGGAAATCCTGATGTAGAGGTCGTTGGCGTTTATGAACCCGATGAAGAACGACGTGCTAAACATCAGGCAAATGGAAGTTGGTCTTACGATGTCCACTGGTATAAAGATGCAGCGGAGATGTTAGAAGACGACACGATTGTTGCAATCGCTTCTGAGGGGAACAACGTAGAGAGTTTGGATCAGACAGAAGAGATAGTGAATGCTGGTAAACACGTGTGGTACGATAAACCTGCTGGAGAAAACTGGGAACAGTGGCAACGCGTCATTGCTACGGCTCAGGAAAAGTCGCTATTAGTACAGATGGGGTATATGTTGCGGTATCATTCCAGTTTTAGACTGGTGACAGAATGGGCGCGATCTGGATTTTTGGGGAATGTGTTTTCAGTTCGGGCACACATGTCAACCAATATTTCAAAGGAAGCGCGGACGCGAATTAGTCAACATATCGGGGGTATATTCTTTGATTTAGGTGGACATGTGCTGGATCAAATAGTCTGGATGCTGGGTAGACCAGAGAAGGTTACCAGTTTTCTACGCAACGATGGCGGTTCAGTGGAACCTTTCAAAGATAATACACTCACAGTCTATGAGTATGAGAAGGGAATGGCGTTTATCACAATTTCTGCATTGGAACCGCGTCCAGTTGCGCGACGGTTTGAGGTGTATGGCACCGAGGGGAGTGCTATTATCATTGAACCTTTTGAACCCGGTCATACTATTCGACTCTGTCTACAAGATGCTAAAGATGGATATTCACAAGGTGAACAGATAGTCCATATAGATGGTGAAAGTCGTCAGCGTACGTATGAGTTGGAGTTGGTTGCGTTTTTGGCAACTATCAAAGGAGAACAACCGCCTGATAGACCTATGTCCCATGAATTGTTAGTGCAAGAGACGTTATTGCGTGCGACTGGAGTGATAGCACAGTAAGGTATTGTTGGATAGGTTTCCTAACCCCGATTGATTGAAGAATCTTATTTATAGTAGATTTTGAAAGGACTTGAACACCCGGCATCGGCGAGGTTAGGAAACCTCGCCTACCGTGGGACGAAAGTGTCAACTTATATTCATAATTCACTATAATCGGGGTTGGAAACCCCTCCAACAAGAAGCAACTAATCTTCTAATCCACCTGCCCATTTTAGGCATCCGGTGATGTGTTCATGGAACCAAGGCTGACTCCAAAGTGCATCGGGGTGTCCAAATGCAGTATACATCACGCGCCCCTCACCGTAGGTATGACACCACCCAAGGGCATAATCGTTGTCATCACGATTACCGCGAGAGACATCAATGGAATCGTTATCCAAACGCATCAACACATGCGTATTTTCACGCGCCCAGTTTTTGAATGTGTAGATTTCATCTACAACTTTGAAACTCTCTCCGAGCATACGCGTTGCGGGATGGTCTGTGTCCTCAACGATGACGTTGACTTCTTCATGCCATGGATGTCCATTAAAATAACCTCCGATCATTTCTCCGAATTCTTCCCAGTCGTAGCAAGTGTCGGTGGCATTGTGGATTCCGAAGAAGCCTTTACCGTTTCGGACAAAGTTGAGCAACGCCTTTTTTTGTGCATCGTTGAACGGCAAGTTACCCGTTGTTGCGAATGCGACGACATCGTGTTTTGCTAAATTGTCTGCTGAGATACGATCACAACGGTGCGTTGTTGTGACGCGCCATCCGTTTGCTGCACCAATCTCTTTGAGTGCAACTTCGGCATTCGGCAAATAACTATGTTCAAAACCAGCAGAATGGCGTAACATCAGTATGTTCATATTTCTATCCTTTCGGTGATTGCAGTTTTGTTGGGTATTATACAGGATTTTTCAAACTTATGGTGATATAATCTGGTGCGGTTAGGAAACAGAGCCTACCATAAAGATTTTATATATTTGAATGGGATTGACACCCATCAACATTGATGCATGCTCCTGTAATAAGACTGGCGCGTTCGGATGCAAGGAAAACAGCGACATTTGCAATCTCTTCAGGTTTGCCAAATCGTCCCAACGGCATCTCACTTTCTACGAATGCTTTCATCTTTTCCGTGTCTGCTTTGATACGACGATCCCAGCCGCCACCGGGAAATAGGATAGACCCAGGTGCAATGCTATTGACACGGATGTTTTGTGGTGCAAGTTCCTTCGCTAACGATTTGGTCATACTGATTTCTGCGGCTTTTGCAGCGTTATAGGTGATATGTCCACCACCTTCTCTGCCGTAAATAGATGTAATCATGATAATCGCGCCACCACCTTGTTTCTGCATTACTGGGATAGCGTGTCGGTTAATACGTGCTGCTGAAACCAGATTTAGATCCAAGATTTCATGCCATTCTTCATCAGAAATCTCGTCTAATGGTGTCCACCGACTCCCACCCACATTGTTAACAACAACATCTATTCTGGTGAAACGAGTCAACGTCTCTGCCATAAATGCCTCAACTTGATCAGGGTCAGTTACATCGGTGGGTTTTGAAAACACTTTGATACCGTGTGCGGTGAGTTCCTCAGTTACATCTTGTAAAGTATCCGGGTCTCTCCCACAGACGCTAAGTCGTACACCTTCTTCAGCAAATCCGTTTGCGATGGCTCTACCGATTCCACGGCTTGCCCCTGTCACAACGACGACTTTGTCTCTTAGTCTTAAGTTCATTTAGTTGGCTCCATTCCTTTCATGCAAAGGTAATCGTTTGAATGTACATAAGTGGTCATTTCTTTTTCTTTTTCGGTACTTTTTCTTCCTTAAGCCGATACCCTACGCCGTACACCGTTTCAATATGTGCTCCTAAATCACCGATTTTTCGCCTGAGTCGGCTGACGTGTGTATCCACTGTTCTATCAACACCGTAATATTCCTGTCCCCAGATGATATCCATAAGCACATCACGATTGAAAACGCGACCGGGTGAACGTGCAAACATTGTAATAAGTTTGAATTCGGTTGCGGTGAGATCAATCGCGCCGTCTTCTGTTAACACTTGATGTCTATCCAAGTCAATTGTCACGCCGTGTGTTTGTATCTGATTTTCCTCATCCGCCTCATTGCCTGCTTTGAGTCTTCTGAGGACAGCATTGATTCGTAAAACAACTTCTCGTGGACTAAAAGGTTTGGTGATATAATCATCAGCACCTAATTCAAGTCCTGTCACACGGTCACTCTCTTCAGTTTTTGCGGTCAGCATGACGATGGGGATCTTTTTGGTTCGGGGGTCGTTCTTTAGGAGACGACAGACGATTAAGCCGTCAACCTCTGGTAGCATGAGGTCTAATAGAATCAGGTCGGGTGGGTTATCTACTGCACGTTGCAGTGCGTCTGCCCCGTTACGTACAGCGTCAACTTTAAAATCCGCTTCCCGCAGATTATATCTTAGCAACTCTACGATGTCACGTTCATCTTCTACAATTAGTATTTTTGCTTCCATCAGAATATCCTTGCTGTTAGCATTAAAATAGTAAAATAGGTTCCGTAAAGGCACGTATCTTACACCTAATTATTTTAACACATTTAGGAGCAAAAATGTAGTGAAAAAACAGGCAGATAACCTTGCGGTTACCTGCCTGTTTTTTGTCAATGATTGTAAAACTACATATTCTCACCATACCGTAACAGTGTATGTTTCATCGTAATATGTGTAATCTGAGAAGCGATACACGCGTGCCGTGATGACATAGTCGCCTGGACTAGGGTTAAATTATTTAAGAAAACGTACGCAGAAAGCACATATTCACCAAGTTCACTATCAAGTGAGCATATGTCTTTGACGCGAATATATTTCCAAAATTCGAACTTGTCCAAAATTTATCTCCATGGCTCTCCCCGTATATACTTGCAGGTATTTCATCATTTGAAGGAAAATCTCCTGATTCACCTTGAATCGCAAACAAGAATATATGGTAACTTATTGAATTAATTCTACACATTGATATCAGGCGAGGTTAGGAAACCTCGCCTACCGTTGATAGAAAGTATAAATATAATTCTATGCCCCATAAAGTGCTCCAACCATTGTTGAAAATCGTGGTTTTAAACCACTCCAACAAGAGGGTGTTTTTTGATTTTCACACCGTATTGTGTTGTTTTTCACACAGTGCCCCTTTTTTGTGTTGTCTGTGCGGTCTGTACCTGTCTGGGTTTGTGAAGGTTTGTGTGTTGTTTTTTTGGGTCAATATTTTGTCTGTTTTGTCTCTGTATTCTACATTAATGTTCTTTGATTTTGTTGGGTTTATTTTGGGTGTTCTGTGTTTCATTGTGCTTTGTTCCTTTTTGTCTGAACCAGGATTTTCAGGATTTGTAGATTTTCAGGATTGTATAGGGATACACCTCATGCAGCATGCCACACGCGCATGCTGCCCCGCTGGGGCTTGTTTGTTGGGATGGTCTATGTTCTATACACCTTCCGCACCGCTGGTGCTGAAGACAAGTATAAAACGCGAGGGCATTGCGGATTGACACGGGAATTGTCTGAACCAGGATTTTTGATTGGTGTTTATAGTGTTCAGACATTGGCGAGGCACGGAGCCCTCGCGCTACAAATCGGATTAATTTGGTATAACAACCGCTTCAACGGGTTTCAACGTAACCACATCTCCCACCTCAAAGTGCTGTTGATAGTCGGTTTGGACGAAATACTGTTTACCATCCACCTCAACGCGATAAGTAAAGTCATGCCCTTTGAATTCACGAGCTACGATATGTCCTTGTTTTCTATCACGAGCATTGGTACTCTGCTTTTCTATGTGGAGATGTTCCGGACGGATTGAAATGAGTGTGTGTGTTGTGTCTGGTGAATCTACTTCTAAAGTTCCAACGGGTGTATCTGCGATGCCATTTTTGATATCCGTTTCAATGATGTTCGTTGTGCCTAAAAATCTGGCAACATATTCTGTATTTGGATGTTGGTATACCTCTGTAGGTGTGCCGATCTGTTCGATCTTTCCGCTGTTCATGACTGCTATCCGTTCAGCGAAACTCAATGCTTCTTCTTGGTCGTGGGTTACCAGAACCACAGTGATCCCTGAGGCCTTTAGCAATTCGCGCACCTCTTCACGTGTAGCTTGTCGGAGTCCCGCATCAAGACTTGAAAAAGGTTCGTCTAAGAGTAGGAGTTTCGGTTGTGTTGCAAGTGAACGTGCCAAAGCGACCCTTTGCTGTTCTCCACCAGAGAGATGATGTGGCATACGTGCATGTAGGTGTGCAATGCCGACTCGTTCAAGGGTATCCAAAGCATTCGCATGTCGTTCCTTTTTCGGGATCTTCCGACTCAGACCAAAGGCAGCGTTTTCCAGCACGTTTTTGTCAGGGAAAAGGGCATAATCTTGAAAGACAAATCCGATGCCGCGTGCTTCTGGGGGAATGTAGGTGTTTTGGTCATCAAAGACACGGTCTTCCATTGTTATTGTGCCTGCATCTGCCTTTTCAAATCCTGCAATGAGGCGTAAGGTTGTCGTTTTGCCACATCCGCTTGCACCTAATAGGGCAAAGATTTCTTCTGGATACACCTTGAAGCTAACGTCTGTTACGATAGGTGTTGCTGCGAACTGTTTTGTTATTGAATTGACTGTGAGTAGTGGTTTCATAATTTCATTATAACATACTTATTGTGCTAAAGCGAATGCCCCGCCCCTGAAGATGGCATATAGAGATTCATTACAAAACTGATGATACTCAAAACACTTCGTGGCACGAAATCTCCTAAAACCAGACCGAGAAAAAACGGAATAGCTTTGCGATAGGTTTGCCAACCCGAGAACCGTAGGATCATAAACTTAATCAACCAACTCACCATGACAGGAAACCAAAAGTAGATGAGTCCACCCCAAGAAGCACCGGACAGCACGTAACCTGATGGATGCAGTGTCCACCATAGCAGACGTGTTCGCAAGAAATTGAGCAGGAACACAAATGCGAATCCAGCACCCATAAATCCTATTGAACTGACATTTGCCTCCTTCGGATGTTGCAACCAACTTTGTAGGGGATTGAAACTTTCCCACCCGAAGTGTCCAACATGTCCCTGACATCTTGCAAGCACGCCATATTGATACGCGACTTGTAGATATGTCCAAAATGTGGCAAGTGCACCGATTCCGATAGCAAGTGCCATGCATAAGACTAATGTTCTTCCGGGTATCCGTGCCTGATTGCCGATTCGGAGCGATTCAATCTGATTTGGCATCGGATGTGAGCGGTTGCATCGGTTAAACGCATAGAGAAAAGTC
The DNA here is from genome assembly GCA_958295945.1 of Candidatus Poribacteria bacterium. GTDB lineage: Bacteria > Poribacteria > WGA-4E > WGA-4E > WGA-3G > MSPOR6. The sequence continues at coordinate 4,253,088 of OY282386.1, read as the reverse complement.
ATCATAGTCAGGTTCGGTGCACCTAAAGCGCGCGTGCCGAAAGTATTAACCATAATTTGGCGCGGATTTATCCCGATGACCTCATGATAAGGGGGGCCTAATTCCGCCCGGACGCGTCCGATTGCGAGTGCAAATGCGATAAATAGCGCGTAAAAGACAGCGATCACCCATAGCGACATACCCGCCATATAACAGAAAAGAAACACAGCACCAACACTGAGTATTGCGAGGATTGCAGTTGTTCTATAGGATAGCGGTTCGTTGCTATCGTCACCTTGTTCGAGCCCCACCACATGTCTGAAAAACCGGACGATGTGTCTACGTCCCATCCATAGCGTTAGCACAGCGATGCCTATCCAGGCACCTGACGCGCGGTCATTGAGGTGGAGTGTTCCTATATTCGTTATACCGACTGCACTTGCGATCACTCGTTCTGCGCGTGTTAACCAGAAGAAAAACCACGTGGAAAACGCAAGGTCAAGCGGCATGAAATAGGTCAAACCGACTATTGCAAGATTGAACGACATAGAGACATAACCGACTGCGTTCCACGGTCTGTCTGTGAGGAACCTATCTAACCGATAACTTGATGGGAAAGCGGGGAATACAGGAAACAGGTCGTGCAATCCAGCAATGATACGGACCAGAGCGGCGATACCAAACCCTATCCAAAGTGATCTTAATCTGAAAAAGCTACGGTTCGTTGCCATCTGCAACGGCAACTGTGTCAATGGGAAACTTAATTTTTCGCGTTCCATCCACTGTTTTCGGAGTAGCAATCCTAAACAGAGCAACGATCCGTAGAGGATGAAGATAAAACCTGTCCAGATAAGTACTGGTTTTGCCCAGATGCGAAGGTGTTCAGTCATATACAGACTTGATTCACCTTCATAATAACCTACTAACCATTCAGGGTCGTGAGCTGTTAGCCATTGTGGAATGTGGTGTAAAAAGAGCTGCGCCCACTCATTTTCGGGAGTAGCAAACCAGAATGGGTGTGCTAATGTCCCCATCAGGATTGCCATCATGGCATGTCCAGAGATGGTGGAGACCATCGTCACCATGATATAAATCAGTAGCAATTCTGCTGGCGTGAATGCGATGCGTGGTGTGAATTTGCGAAGGAGAACGTTGAGAACAAGCAGTGCTGCTAGTGTAAAGACAGCATTAGAAAACGGGGAGACAAGTGTGTAGACTGCATACCAGAGTTCACTGGCTATTCCCACCCAGTATGCGTTTACGATGACGAGGATTAAACCAACAATTATCGCTTTTTTGGAGATAACCTCGTTAGTTTGCGAGGTTTGGTGATTCATTAATTTTGTGGTTAGGGATTTGCTTTGCTCAATGAGAACTGCGGTACTTCTACAACTGTGCCATTGTTTGCATTTCTTTTCCCATTAATTGCAGTATCTGATCCAGTGCGCGGTACAACTGTATCGTGTTCCCGACTTCATTTGTCTTGATGAGACGGATTGCTTCTTTCAGTTGTGTATCATGCCTTAAGTTGACAACCCGTTCAATACCGACATTAATGTTGAACAGTTGTTCAGCGCGTATTGTCAACCATCTTAGACTGACTCGGTATCCATCGTCAGCAAGTTTTTGTCTGAATTGTGGAAGTGCCGCCTCAAGTTTTCCAAAATCAGTAGGGATATTCCCTATTCGTTTGGATTCCTCCTCAATCCATTCAGTGACAAAATTCTCCAGTGCATTTTTTTCAGCGACGATCCGCTGCATTATTTGTTCGATTCTTTCAGTTTGCGGTTCAGTAACATGGACATGTGGCGCAATCCCGGTATTGTCTATTGATATGCCGTTAGGTGTATAATAGGACGATATTGTGAGGGAAATTGCCCCGAGGTCAGATAGCGGATATCGTTTTTGGACAACACCTTTGCCGTAAGTTTTCGTTCCGACAAGGATTCCACGGCCTGTATCTTTAATCGCACCTGCGACAATTTCAGATGCACTGGCACTATATTCATCTACGAGAACGACGATCGGAATATCAGAGTCACATTTGATTTTTGGGCGTGCAGTATATTGTTCATCAAACTCGTTTTTTCTTCCCTTTGTTGAAACGATTATCCCCTGACTGATAAATGCATCTGCGATGTGGTATGCTGCATCCAGCAAACCGCCTTGATTGTTTCGCAAGTCTAAGATGAGTGCCTGCATACCTGCTTCTTTATGTGCTGCGAGTGCTTTATTGAATTCTTGTACTGTTCCACCTACTCGGTTTGTTCCGATAAATTTGGTTATTCGTATATATGCAATTTTATCGTCCAACATAGATGTTGTGACACTCGGCACCAAGATTTTAGCGCGTTTGAGTTTTACATCAAAAGGTTCGAGGAACTTGCGTTGTACGGTAATGGTGACATCTGTATTAACTGCTCCTCTGAGTAGATCAACAACATCGTCGACGGTCATACCCGTTCTTTCATTTAAGAAAATTTGTTTGCCATTAACTTTGGTAATATAATCGCCAGCTTGAAGATGTGCGGAATCTGCGGGAGTTCCTGGTATTGGTTTAGATATTTTGATAAATCCACGATCAGGGTATATGCCCACTCCAATTCCACCGAAATTTGCATTATATAGATTTTCAACAGAACGTTGATGATCTCGTTCCGACAATAGATAGGTATATGGGTCATTGATTGCACCGAGTGCACCTTTTATTGCACCACGATACATTGCATTTGTGTCTACCGGTTTATAATGATTTTCTTTTGCAGTATCAATAGCAGATTTGAGTGCTCCAATCAATCGGTTTATTTGCTCGGTTTCACTGACTGCATCTTTTTCACTGGAGTGAATGATGAGCAATGGTATTCCTATCGCGACCACTAATACGATGAAGGACAATGTGTATCTTTTCATGCTGTTACCCTGCTGCTGTTATTATAACTCAATGTTCATTTGATGTGTTTTGTTTATATTCTATATGTTAGCATATTTTCTATGTTTAAGCAATAGTATAATCAATAAAGGGTGAGTAAAGTTTTTGGCAAAATATCACATTATCCATTGTAGGGCGGGGTCTCTGTGCCCCGCCCATTGTTTAAATGTAGCAGGTTTAGGCGGGGCACAGAGACCCCGCCCTACAATGCGGGAGGTGGCTATCGCGGTTTTCAACCTCTATAGTCCTGTAGGACAGAAAGAAATCGCGGTTTTAAACCGCTCCAACAATGTAAGAGCGCGCTAACAAAGCACCAAATCAACGGTATGAATGCCTTTTGGCATTCCCCGCCTACGAAAGCGATTTCCGGCCTCTTTTTGGAGCGGTTTTCACCCTCGATTACCCACCCTCAATAAACTGTCTGCTGTTTCCAATAGTCACAGTTCATCTCATAAGTCAATCATGTTTCGGTTGGGTTTTCCACCGATTGTGAAGCCAAAGCCACTGTTCTGGATATTTCTGTATGTATTTCTCTAACTCTTTAATAAGAAGCGTTGTGTATTCTATAACATCAGTTTCTGTATCACCAGATGACTTCAAATGGATTGGTGGAGAGATGTAAACATGATGTTGGTCATTTGGTTGTCGTATATCTAATGTAAATAGGATCGGCGTGTCGGTTTTCAATGCTATTGTGACGGGTGCTCTGGATGTGGATGCGGGTTTGCCAAAGAACTCAATGAATATTCCTTGTTCTCCTGCATTCTGATCAGCAAAGAACCCAACTGCTTCATTATTTTTTAGTGCACTTAGTGTTGCGCGAATAGCGTTTTGCCTCGGTATAAGTTTTAGACTCAGGCGTTCTCTATTGCGACAAATATAAGCATTCAGTTTCCCATTTTTCAAAGGAAAGGCGATGGCTGTTGCCCGGTTTGGGACGAGTACTCCCCAAACGAGTGAGAGAAGTTCCCAATTCCCAAAATGAGTTAATACTACGATGGCTCCATTACCTTTTTCAAATGCTGCATCAAGATGCTCTTTGCCTTCTACTGAAACTTCCTGCCAGATATTGTCAGGATTCAGTTTAGTGAAACGCATAAATTCAATGATTGTTTTACTGAGATTGATAAAACTTGCTTTACAAATATCACGTCGCCTGTCTTCGTCCATGGCGTTTCCGAATGCAATTTTCAAGTTATTGAGTGCGATCTGTTTGCGTTTTTTGAGGATGCGATAGAGAAGTTTGCCAATTCCTGTGCCGAAGGACATTGCCCATTTCTTGGGTAGGAGACGACAAATCCAACCAAAGATCATAACGAACTGATATACTGCACTGTCCTTCAATTTATTTCGCGCCATTATATCTGTATTATTCCTGAATGTTTGTAGATGGTATGAGAATATCATACTAATGCTTAGTCAACATCTGTTTGATTATTATTCATAAAAATGATATCATTAGACTCAAGATAATTATTCAAATAATTTGGCATCTCTTATGCTGTCAAAACATTATAGAGTTATCCTTGATCAGTGTCAACGAGATTATCTCATGAATCCGATTTCTTCTGGTATAGAATCGGTACGAATAACCCACTAAATTAACACCTACAGTTTACTATACTTTGGACAATTTTCATACGTGAGTTTAGGACAAGAAATTTGTTGGACGACATCTGTTACCCAATTCTGACACAGGACACAAACGCTCTTTGCTCCAGCGGAGCAATATGTTTATAGCCACAGTATGGAACAACCTCCCCGCTCCAGCGGAGCGGTATGTATGAATTAACACATAGCACTCCGCTGGAGTACGAGAATATGCCATAACGTTTCTATAAACATAGCACTCCGCTGGAGTGCAGCATTTTTCGTGGGGTTCCCCCGATATGGGAAACTCGCTGAAAATAGTTTCTCCGTTGAAGACTCAACTTCCACTGAACAAAAATTGTCCAAACTATAGTACAGTTTATAGTAAAAAGAAGGTAGCGATCCGGAGACCGCTACCTTCATAAATAGCGATTTGGATAACGCGCTTACCAAAATCGCTATTTGTGAGCACGCCTTTAGGGGAGAGGGACAGGCGTACTCACGACTGTTAGGCACATGATATGCCTAATGGCATCACAAGTCTAACACCTGAGTGTGGGTCAGCAAAACGGATTTTGATGCTCCGTCGTGGGCATTGGGCGATAGAGAATCTGTCGCACCGCACGCGGGATGTGCTCTTTGATGAGGATGCGTCTCAAGTCCGGTGTGGCAACGGACCTCAGGTGATGTGTGCAGGACGAAATGCAACCCTTAGTCTATTACGCACTTCTGGAAACACAGAAATCGCTTATGCATTCAGATATTTTGCAGCAAAACCTAAAGAAGCACTCACACTTATAGGAGCAAACATCGACAATTGAATGCCTCTGGCGGAGTGTCAGATATAATTGAGGGGTGTGCATAAATATTTGGCTCATCAACACAGGTCCGAACAGACTTCAGAGCCCGCTTGATTTACAGAAATGCCGTTTGTAGTTCCACAATTCATTGTGCGTCTTTGAACTTGTGAACGGAGTACCCACGGAGTGTGCCTACTACTTTCTAAGAGCATATTTTATACCGGAATTCTTTATGCACACCCCTCATCTATATTATATCAATTGTGATATATGCTGTCAATGCGTGTGGTAATTGTTAATTAACGTTATGCATTGAGGTATATAGTAGATTTTGAAATTATACCATTTCTATAAATGTTTGTCCCATTAACATTTGTTAAGAATCTCTTGAAGGACAGAAACCCAAACTAGCAGTTTGGGGGACAAAAATGCGGAGTTTTCTATTAGAAATGGTATAACATTGACATCGACATAAGGACAATGCCAAAAACTTTACACACCCATCAATACTTTTTTCTTGTGGATTTATTGGGAATGTGCTAAACTTACCAAAGATTCAAAACAGGAGGTGATGCAAATGCTTCAACCGAAATCCCCACGCGCATTTCATGTGATGACAAAGCCAATCGGACCAATATGCAATTTAGATTGCGAATACTGCTTCTACTTGGAAAAAGAAGAACTCTATCCAGAAACTCGTTCATTTAGAATGGGGGACGAGACTTTGGAAAATTACGTCAAACAATATATTGAAGCCCAACAAGTCAATGAAGTCACTTTTGCATGGCAAGGCGGCGAACCTACTTTGATGGGTATAGATTTTTTCAAGCAAGCAGTCCGGTATCAGCAGAAATATAGACGCACCGGCATGACTATCCAGAACACATTTCAAACCAATGCAACACTGCTTGACGATGAATGGGGACAATTTTTCAAACGGAACAAATTCCTAATTGGAATTAGTATTGACGGACCACCTGAGATACACGACAAATACCGTTATGACAAACGCGGTGGTCCATCATCTGATCAGGTAATAAGCGGGTTGCGGATTTTACAAAAGCATAGAGTTGATTATAATATACTTTGTGTTGTCAATAATCATAATGCTGAATATCCGAAGGAAGTGTACTCCTATTTCAAAGAACTCGGTGCAGAGTTCATGCAGTTTATTCCTGCTGTTGAGCATTTTGATGGCGAAAATGTGTCCCCGCGATCTGTCACAGCAAAGCAGTATGGCAAATTCCTCTCCGCAATTTTTGATGAATGGGTATTAAGTGATATTGGAAAAATCTTTGTGCAGATTTTTGATGTAGCGTTAGAAGCATGGATGGGGTATAATCCGAGCCTTTGTGTATTCAATGAAACTTGTGGTGATGCCATGGCAATTGAACATAATGGAGATCTCTACTCCTGCGACCATTACGTTGATCCTGATTACTTCATCGGAAACATAGAAGAAACATCATTAGCAGACCTTGTGGATTCACCGTTCCAACGTAAATTTGGCACTGATAAGAAGGATACACTACCTGAATACTGTCGTAATTGCGAAGTGAAGTTCGTATGCAATGGTGGCTGTCCGAAGAACCGAATTATCAAAACGCCAGATGGAGAAGATGGTTTGAACTACCTCTGTGCTGGTTATAAACATTTTTTCAATCACATTGATGAACCGATGAAACTCATGGCTTCCGCACTAAAGATGGGAAAACCTGCTAATAGCATAATACCAGTGATGCGTGAGAAACGAAATCCAAGGCCTAAGCGCAATGACATGAGCGTACAACCTGCTGACACATCCTCACAGAAAGTTGGACGAAATTCACCGTGTCCATGTGGTAGTGGACGTAAGTATAAACAGTGCTGTTTAGGAAAGGACACATAAACGGACACGAATGATATATAAAATTTAAAGGAAATATATGAATAAAACCAGACCGAATATTTTACTTATCACAAGTGACCAACAACATTGGAACACATTGGGTTGCCTTAACCCTGAAATACAGACACCACACTTGGATTCCTTAGTACAAGATGGCACGCTTTTCCAAAGAGCGTATTGTCCTAACCCAACATGCACCCCGACCCGTGCCTCAATCATCACAGGGAAATATCCGAGCCAACACGGTGCGTGGTCTCTTGGCACAAAACTTCTGGAAGATGAACATACTGTCGGCGAAGATTTTACAGCAGCAGGTTACCGAACTGGTTTAGTCGGTAAGGCACATTTCCAACCGTTACGTGGATCAGATGAATTCCCTTCACTTGAATCCTATCCTATCTTACAAGACTTAGATTTTTGGCGTAATTTCAATGAAACCTTCTACGGATTTGAACATGTGGAACTGGCGCGTAACCATGCTGATGAAGCACACGTCGGACAGCATTACGCTATATGGATGGAAGAAAACGGATGTACAAATTGGCGTGATTACTTCGCACCACCGACAGGCAATGCTCGCGGGCAGTACCACAAATGGCCAATTCCTGAAGAATATCACTACGATACCTGGATCGCTGAACGCACGAATGCTCTTATGGAAGAGTATCAACAGAACGGTGAGAACTTTTTCCTATGGGCAAGTTTCTTTGACCCACATCCGAAATATCTTGTGCCTGAACCTTGGGATACGATGTATGATTCAGAAACGTTGATTGTGCCCTCCATTACGGAGGGTGAGCATGACAAAAACCCGCCTCACTTCCAAATGACACAAGAACAAAAGCCGGATTTCTCTGCGTGGCGTGAGACAGGGAAAGGGGTTCACGGATTCAGATCACATCTTCGGGATCGGGATGCACTCGCAGCAGATATTGCTGTGTATTACGGTATGGTGAGTCTGATGGATAAGTATATCGGCAAGATCATGGGTAAACTTGACGAACTCGGACTTGCAGATAATACATTGGTTGTTTTCACATCTGATCATGGTCATTTTTACGGGCAGCACGGTCTGATTGCAAAGGGGGCATTCCATTATGAAGATGTTATCAAAGTGCCGTTTATCGTGCGGTATCCGGGAGTTGTAGCGGCAGGCGAGCAATCTGAGGCGTTGCAAACTTTAGTAGACTTAGCACCTTCATTCCTCAGTGCTGCGGGGATTGACATTCCACTTCCAATGACAGGTGTGGATCAGACCCCTGTTTGGTATGGACAGGAGGAACAAGCACGTGACCATATCATCGTTGAAAACCATCACGAACCGACGACGGTTCATGTTAAGACTTACGTCAATGACCGATACAAACTTACCGTCTATTACAACCGCGAATATGGTGAGTTATTTGACATGCAGGAGGATCCAGGAGAGATCAACAATCTATGGAATTCACCTGATCACGCAGAATTGAAGGCAGATTTAGTGATGAAACTGCTGTTTGCGGAAATGGGTAAAGAAGTGCTGCCTATGCCACGCACATCGGGAGCATAAGAGATGCAAGGCACAGAGTCCTCGTCCTACAATTACAAGTAGGACTTAGTAACGTCGTCTCCAATGCCAACTGTCACTACCTGAGATAAGCGGTCGGATTTCTTCAGGAAGTGTCTCTATAAATTCGGGGCTTACCTCGTTGCCTGGCCACTCGCGCACCATCGGTGGTGTATAACCCGCTATAAGGACAACCCTTTCTTTATCGCTACGGATTGCTGTGGTACTATGAACCAGCGACTCCGCAAATAACAGGACTGATCCCGCAGATGCTTCAACCTGATGGATTAGACTATCATCAGATAAGGCTGCTTCTATCATCTCGCTCTGATTCCATGTGAGTCGGTGGCTTCCGGGAATCACACAGGTGCCGCCATCATCAGGACCGACATCGGTAAGGAATGCAAGCGTCTTTACAAAGATGCAGTGGAACTTGTTCTGTTCCATATAAGTTCCCCAACCGTGCTGTGTCCCACGATGGAATCCTGTTGGGTTGTAACGGCGTTTGAAAAGTTCATCTATATCAGCATCCGCACTTCGCTTGTTAATGATAGCTTCAGTTTCCTCAAGCCGTACTCCTCCTCCTACCACCTCCTCAACTAATGGAACGAGTTTAGGATGTGCTGCATATTCCAGTAGTGCTGGATCGTATTCAACGAGATTACCCATGTGCGCGTGGTGTTCACCCCGCCAATTGAGATAGACCCTTGTGCCATCAAGGTTTTCACTGTCTTTGATCCTATAAAGCGCGTTTTTGATTCTCTCGATTTCATCATCAGTAAGAACATTCTCAAGTAGAACGAAGCCGTATATGTCAAAGTGTAGCCTTTGTGCTGATGTTAGGCTAACTGTATCACTGTTCACTGTTGCTCTCCTCTTCATTGTTTTCTATATCTTCATCTTCATTTCTTATATCGTTTTCCTCTTCATTTTCCTCAGAATATTTCTCTATATATTCTTTAAGCTTCTTCTTTAGTTCTTTGGAAATTGGATAACTATCAATTTCGTCCAAGATTTCCTGAATGCTTTTACCACTTTCCTTTAGTTTAACTAAAACTGCTTGAAATAACTTATTAAATCCAAATTTTGCGAGTGCCCTTGCGATAAGTACTAACACAAGTAGTAGCGCAATTCCACCCGCCATTCCAAGCGGTCCCCCAAGAACTGCAAGTGCCCATGTCATAGCTGCAGCACCATACCAAGGTGAAACTGCCATCAATACGACCAATATAAGTCCAGGGACACCCAAGGCTGTAATTATCTCGACAGCCTTGTCAATTGTAAGAGAACCCCTGTCCTGAAAAGCATTTTTTGCTTTTCTTCCTAAATCTCCTAGCCATGTAGGACCTTTACCAAAATCTATGCTAAGAAAGGTGTTTCTCAAATCCAACCACCATTCACCGATAGAATGGAAAACATTTTGCATATCTGGCATCTGTGCTTTGATTATAGATTGTATAGCATCTTTCAGTTCCTGTATTGCCTCCCACAATTCTTTCAATTTTGCTTTTCCTGCACTGAGGATAGTACGTAGAACCCTTTTCAACTCCCTTATGACTTGTTTTGGATTCGGTATTCGTTCTTTGTCCATAGAACGAATTGATCTTATCAACTCACGAAGAGCATTTTTTAGTTCTTGTCCCATTTCACCTGCACTGCGCACCAAGTTTTTCAGAAATTGCCGCCACTTCATAGCATTTCTCCTGTGAATTAACATATAGATGCGAGGTTGCCTATACCTATTCCATTCTAATTCTATTCGTTCAAGAATAGTGGAGAACTGGAATTACTTTGGTAAATTGTTGAATTAATTTTACATATTGCTGAGGCGAGGTTAGGAAACCTCACCTACCGTTGATAGAAGGCGTAGATAAATTCTATGCTTCACCATAACTACCTATTTGGTTATGAATGGTGATTTCTGGAAACAAGTGTGACTAATAAAATAAATGGTATGATCAGATTGGTATAAGATTTTGACTTGATTCGGTATAAACTGTTATTCATTCTGTTCTCCTTGATTGTAATTAATTATAGGTTTGCTAACCCTTGTTGGTTAGACATTAAATAATACTGATGATGTTTACGGCATCCAGATGTTCCATTCTCCTCTTTTTTGCCAAGGACGACATTCATAACACAAGCACATAAAACGGATAGCAAAGCGCGGAGATTTTCCAGCATTTAACGTACTTGCATGCGGCAATAGATGGTGAAACAGGAGAACATCACCCTGTTTTGCAACAACTTCCATCGGTTCACCCAAATCAATCTCTGGCAAATGTGTCAACATAATTTGGACATTATCGGAAAGACTCGGATTTTGTTTGCGGTATTCACGAATTCGTTGTGGACCCTCGGGCCAAATCACTGTCGTTCCTTGATGTGAATTGGCATCAGTAAGATAGGTTAAACTGGATGCGCGAAAAGTGCCTGGGTCCAATCGTAAATCTCTTGAGTAACCATCTAAATGAGGTAAAGGTGTCCTCCATTTATCATCAATAGGAAATTGATTCATTGCCCAGATAGCATCAGGCTCTTTGCTTTTACAATGCGGGATAGTCGGATATTGTTCAGCAAGTTGATTTAGGACGGCAAGATACTCTTGTGTGCAACACGCTAACAAATCTGGATGCGTTACGCCGAAAAGCTCAATACGCTTTTCGTGTGCCATGTTTTCTATGTAAAAACCAGTGAGAAATGGACGTTGGATGTTTTCCCATGAGTCAGGATTGCTGGATTCCATACCCATGCAGTGCCACATCGCTTTTTCTGCCTTTGCGATGGTCTCTTTCGGAATCAACCCCGACAGTAACAAGTAGCCCTTTTCATCAAATTGCTTTAACTGTGCTGTTGAAAGCATCAAATGTCCTTTGTTATTTCGCGTAATAAATTTTGAATATATATGACAGTATAAATATCAATGTTATGACAAATAAATCCAAGACCATAATATTACCCAAGAAACCGACAGGATTAAGAATGATATATTCCCAACCATCCGTGAAGGATTTAATGTTATCTTCTCGCCAGCAAATATGAAGTAATATGAAAATATGCTCCAGATTACTATAATTCCTCCCAAAATGGAAGTCCACACAAAATGCCTTGATCCAATATTTAGGTATTGGATAAAGATATCCACATTTATCAGTGAAAGTCCGACAAACATTGCTATTAGCACATTTCTTTTATTATTACTCAAGAGATTGAATTTCATAACTTATCCTCAACTAATCTTTAGTCAACATATAATATAGATACATCAGAATTCGGTTTTGGGAATTTCATATCTAAATTCTCAAGCGTTTCAACGATACGTTCTGTAATAATAAGATTCCGATACCACTTTTTGTTCGCTGGGATTATATACCATGGTGCCCATTCAGTACTGCATTTGTGTAGCACAGATTCATACGCCTGCATGTAATCGTCCCAGTAGGAGCGTTCACGGATATCCGCTTCAGTGATTTTCCAATGTTTTGTGGGGTCGTTGATGCGGGATTCAAGTCGTTCCTTCTGTTCGTCCTTAGATATATGAAGGAAGAATTTCAGGATGACTGTTCCGTTTTCCACGAGCATCCTTTCAAAATCGTTTATCTGCTGGTAGCGTTGCTTCCAAACTGATTCTGGCACCAGGTCATGCACCCGCACAACAAGGACATCTTCATAATGTGATCGGTTGAAAATTCCGATTTTTCCTTTTCGCGGTACGGCTCTATGTGCACGCCACAAAAAATCCCGTGATACCTCCTCAGCAGAAGGCACTTTGAAATTAACAACATCACAACCTTGTACATTTATACCTGCCATCACTTTGCGGATAGTGCCATCCTTACCACAAGTATCCATGCCTTGCAGTATTATTAGAAGTGCGCGTTCACTTTCAGCAAAAAGTAGTTCCTGAAGTTTGAGCAGCCGTTTATTCAGTTTTTTTAAGGGTTTTTTCGTTTCACCTTTTTTACGATAAGCCCCTGTATAATCCGGAATATGTTCGGGGTTACAATCATTTTCAACCCCGCTGAGACCAATTTTTTCACCGGGCTTAACAATAAAAGGTTGTGTCATTGCGATCCTCCATAGTCACGTGTTAATAAAGTTCAAGCGAATATCAAATAATGTGGCTAAAACACCTCATCATATACCAAACAATCACTATACTAACGACTTGTGCCAGTTAACTATTTATTTTTAAAGTTTTCACATGTATTAGGTTTTTAGGACACACATATCGTCCCTACGGGACTAAAGAAGGTGTACTATGCCGTTTTCTATAAACATATCGTCCCTATGGGACTAAAGACCGTTCAAAGAAAAAGAAATGTCCTTAAACATCCTGTTTACGTGAAACTATATTTAACATTTAGTTATTTAGCACAACTCGTTATACTAAAATTATTGTAGGGACAAACGGAACTTGCCGAATTGTCCCTACTGGGATGGTTAACCTATCCGATTCTGCTTACTTCGCTAAAGATTCGTAGTAGTTATCAACGAGTTTGCGATATTCTGGTGGAACATCTTCCTTTGCGACTTGAGTCAGTTGCTTTTTCTCTTGAAGCATGTTGAGGCGTTTTTCTAATGCTGCCTCTAATTTCCTCAGGTCACGTATCGCGAATTCATAATTTGGGAAGGGTCGCGAACGGCGTCCTGCTGGGGGCTGCATAGCATCGATCATCTCAAGCCATAGTTCTTTTATTTCACGATTGGATTCTGCCCCACCGCGTGGTAAGTCATCTTCGTTTTCTCCCTGACCGTTCTGCCCGGGTTGCTGCCCTTGTTGTGCTTCTTGTCCGGGTTGCTGTCCGGGTTGTTGACCTTGTTGTTGTCCTTCTTGACTCGGTTCCTGTCCTTGTTGTCCGGGTTGTTGACCTTCTTGAGCGTTTTGCATGGCTTGTTGTGCCTCTTGCATCCGCTCCATTAACTGTTGCTGCTGTTCGGCAAGTTGCTGTTGTCGTTGTTGTTGTTCCGCAGTCTGTTCTTGTCCTTCCATTCCTTCCAGTTCACGTTGAATGTCCTGCATCTGTTCTTCAAAACTCTGAAGTTGATCCAGTGCAGCTTCCAATTGTTCTTCTTCATTAGTTGCCATATTGGCTCTTGCCTGTTGAAGATCTGCTTGTGTCTCTTGAAGCGTTTCAAGTACTTCTTGCTGATTCAGATCTGCGGATTGCAAACTACGCCATTGCAGGGCGCGTTGTGCGGTTGCCATATCTTCCGATGTCTGTTCTTCCGCAAGTCGTCTTGATGCATCTGAGACATTTTCCGCTGCCTCTGGATTGTCTTGGTTGAGTTGTTGTTGAAGGTTGCCTAAATCTTCTTCAAGCGATTCTAAGTCGCGTTGCAGTTGTCGCTGCTCATTTGCAAGTTCTGATGCTTGACGGTAATCATCAGGAGTCATACCCGATTGACGCGATCTATTTCTCAACTCTTGTGTTTGTTGTTGAACAACGGATTGTTCCTCAGTCAACTGTTGGAGTTGTTGGTTAGCTCTTTCAAGAGCGTTATCGGAGAATTCAGCTGCAGCTCTTTCAAGTTGATCTATAGCTTCCTCAAGTCTTTCCTCTGCTTTTTCACCTTTCGCGGCACTCATCTGAGGTTGTTGCTGTTGCATCCCTTGTGATGCCTGTTGCATCTGTTCGCCTGCTTGTTGCATCGACTGTCCGGCTTGGCTGAGACGTTGTTGTTGAGGATTTTGGGTATTGCCCTGCATTTGGGAGAGTTGTTCTGACATCTGTTGTGCTTGCTGAGATAACTGTCCCTGCTGTTGGCTATTCTGTTGCATATCACTCGGAGAAGGTTGATCTTGTCTCCCTAACTCTTGACTCTGTTGATTGAGATTTTGTTGTTGTGATAGCATTTCACGTGCTTGGTCTAACATCTCCTGGGTCTGTTCTTGCATCTCCTGCTCAAGTTCTTCCTGATCTTGCTCAAGTTCACTTTCAAGCTCCTCCATTTCAATTTCAAAGTTCTCAGCGAGTTGAGGTTGGCTGGCTCTCGCCTGCATCAGGACTTTAGGTATCGCAAGATTGACTTTATTGAGAAGCTCCAGTGCAGCTTGTTCAGGTGGCATTGCCTCTATAGGTTGGACAGCGTTCAAGTTATCTCTCGCTTCTCCCATCTTATCAATCGCTTCTTCAAGGTTCATCATGATTTCTGGGTCAACTTGCAGCTCTTGCATCGCCATACTTAACTCATCCGCAACACGTTGCGTTTTATCCTTCAGGTCAGATTGTTTTTTTCCGGTCTGTTTAACGGCAGTCCTATATTCATCCGTAACCGATGGCGGTTGTGAGTTGATGTGCTTCCAAGTTTCTCTGATAATTTGCTTCTGCGATGCAATTATCTCCAACATAGGATTTGGCATACTTTCTTCAGCTTCAACTTGTCCGCCATCTTCAAGCCGCTGATTAAAGGGTTTGATCTCTATGAAGTAAATTTCACTACTCGCTTCACCTGGTCCAGTTAGCGTATTATTGTCAATAGCATGTGCATAGTATGAGATCACTTCCCCAGGTTCAACATCAAACTCTTCCAAATAGAAGGTATATGTGCCAGACCGCAGGTGTTTACCTGAGCTTATATCAGCATTTTCACCAGTAGATTCTAAAGGAATCTCTTTCAATTCACCCGCACCGATGCGATACATAAGGTTTAACTCATCAACGCCGAAGTCATCTGTAGCCTCAGCAATAATTTCTACCTCTTCCAATTTTGATGCTTTGACATCGCGTCCGGGTTCTTTGATTACCACTTCGGGGACATTATCAGGCAACGCTTTGACGGTATATTCAATCGGTATCTCATTCTTGAACTCATCAATACAGAATAATTCAACGGTATATTTACCATCTTCACGCACATCTATGGTCCGTGTAAGAATATTGCCATCTGCAATGTTCATGTCAAGGGATGTTGTCCCAGCTGCTTCACCGGTGTTATCTTCTACTATCGCCATTGTATTTGCTGAATTTTGCTGGGTGAATGTTGCTTTCTGTATCACCTTATTGGTTGTCATACGGATTTCTGCTGTTGTACCTATGACTGCTTGAATATCACCACTTCCCTGTTGCACAACAGGCGAAAGATCTGTATATTCAGGATATACATAAGAGACAGAGATATCTTCTACTCGTGGCATTTCAAACACTTCAACGGTATAGCGTTCAGAGGTGGTTTCATTTGCTACAACATAGTATTCCATGTCTGCTTCTATATTGAATATTTCATAGGCAAACCCGCGTTTGTCCTCGGGGTTCTGCAACATATTGATTTCCTGTTTACTTCCTTCATTTTCTGCAGTCGGTGGTGTGTCTTTGTCATAATATGTCAGTACCACTTTCTCTGCATCCTTGCCTGTAACAATTACTTCAATAGGTAGACTTTTTCCGCGCAGGATGCGCGCATTTCCGGGGGTAACATTAACTTTTGTAGTCAAAATCGGGTCAGTTTTTTCCCATGGTACAAGGACTCGCATTAAACTTATTCGGGTTTCTGTTGGAAAAAGGAGTGAAAGCAAGCAACATCCTACAACGGCTAAAAATGCAATACCGACATACTTACGGGTGCGACTGTGATCAACCGTCGCTTTGAAGTCAATACCTTTAATCCGTTCGGTTGTATCTTCAAGTAAACGTTGAAGCATGTGTGATTCAATCGGATCATCCGATTCACGAGCACCGAATTGGACTGCACTTACAAGTCTGTCTTCAAGGTTTGGATGGCTTTGTTCAACGTTCAGAGCCACATCTCGCAGTGTTAGTGATGCTCTCAAGGGTTGGATTAAGTGTCTATAAAGTAGATAGAGTGTCGCTCCAATTATCCCAACGAGTATTACCACGCGTACAGGACTTGGTAGCGGCATCAACCAATCAACGATTGATTCTCCAATTAGAATTGCCAAGAGTCCAATCAAGACAATAGCTAAACCTGTCCAAAATAGACTCCGTTTCCATACACGTCGCGCGTCCATTATTCTTGTCTGTAGTTCTGCGTAACCTTCTCTTGTGCTCATTATTTCTCCTCTGTCCTAATCCATTTAATTGGAGTGAATATAAGAAATTCTTGGGTTTTCTTCAATTGGATGATAGACCTTATGTATTAGACTGATATGTTATAAAAATGTTTTAAGAAACAAGAACTGATGCACTTTCAACACAAATCAATATTTTTTATATAATATAACAAATTATCTATTAAGATAGCAAGGAAATTTTGGTATCAGGGGTGTGTTAACTCTAAAATTGTGAATCACCAAAGAAATCGGGAATCGGTAGGAGCGATCTCCGAATCGCGATATGGACCTATCAAATAAGAGTGGACATACCCGTGTAGTAAATTCGGTTGATTATTAGCGGTCTTTATGATATTATTTACCTATTATGGATATGAAAACAGACACCATTCCAATTTGGACGATAGGCTATGGAAGCCGTTCCATTTCTGAGTTTATTGATGTTCTTTTACAATATGAGATTGCATATCTTATTGATGTTCGCTCAGTGCCACATTCGGGGTATAAGCCAGAGTTCTCCAAAAACCAGCTTGCCAATGAATTGGAACAGCACGGTATTCGGTATGTGTATATGGGAGATCTACTCGGTGGGAAACCTGATGATGAATCGTGTTATGTCAACGGAATTGTTGATTATGAAAAGGTTAAGAAGGCGGAATTCTATCTGCAAGGTATTGAACGTCTGCGGACTGCTTGGACGCAACAGCAGCGTGTTGCACTTATGTGTGCTGAGGGGAAACCGGAACATTGCCATCGCACGAAACTTATCAGTGCTACCCTCACTGATGAGGATTTGCCTGTTGTCCATATTGATGAAAACAGTGAAGAGATGACGCAGGAGCAGATCATTGATAGGATTACGGGTGGACAGATGAATTTGTTTGGGGAGGAGACGTTTCACTCACGTAAGAAACATAACTAATATTCTATGAAAAAGATCAAAGTAGTTACCATCGGTGTATACGGTTTTGATGAGATCAGTTTTTTTGACGCTCTGTGCAAAGCAAAGGTTGATACCTTCTGCGATATTCGTAGTCGGCGCGGTGTCCGTGGTTCGACCTATGCATTTGCGAATAGTCAGCGGCTGCAAGCACGACTTGCCGAACTTGGTATCCGATATATTCATCGTAAAGACCTCGCACCTACAAAAACTGTTCGAGAGAAACAAGTCGTTTCCGACAAAGCAACTAAGACTGCTAAACGGAAACGGACTGAACTCGGTGAGGTGTTCATTGAAGCATATCGCACTGAATGTCTTGATCTATTTGATCCTAAAAGTCTATTTGAGGAATTAGAATCGGATGCAAAGGTTGTTGCACTGTTTTGTGTTGAAACTGCACCAGAGGCATGCCACCGCTCATTGGTAGCAGATAAATTGGAGCAAACATTTGATTTGGAGGTTGAAAATATTTTGCCATGAGAGTATTGATTGTTGCTAAAACGCGAATGGGTAGTGGCGCATGTATCGGTGGGATAACAGAAAAAGGGGAAAGCGTCCGACTTATTCCACTTAACGCTGATCCGCGTGACGGTGCTAATAGAGAATATGAAGTTGGCGATGTTTGGGAAATTACTGGTGAGCCGGAAACTTCATTGACTCCGCCGCATAACGAGAATTTTGTCGTCCATAGTAAGTCACGGCTTTATAGGATGGAAGACACGAGAGAGTTGATCGGTGCAATTGAACTATTGATGCCGCCAAAAACTGGGAATCCGTTGAAGTTGTATGAAGGCTTACTGAAAATTACAGACAGCGGCTCGCTCTACCTTCCACCTGGGAGTGATGTGTTACCTTACAGCACCATGTTTTGGCGAACAGATAAGGAACTCATCCTTGAAACAGATAAAAAGAAACTACGTTATCGTTATCCGACTGAAAATGGTGGTTGTACGCTCACTTTTGTCGGCTATCAAGATCCTCCCAGGGCAATTCCAAAAGGCACACTTCTGCGTGTGTCACTTGCTCATTGGTGGCGATCAGACAATACGCCACACGTTGAACTGCGTTGCTACGTGCAAATTTCCGGATGGTTTTTTGAAGAGGTGGAACAAGTGCTTCCGGAACCGCTCGGAAAAATTCCACCGCCACCATCCCCGAATTTAACACAAAATCCTTTAAAAATCCTTAGAAATGTTTTTGGGCTTGAAGATTTTCGCCCACTTCAGAAGGCGATCATTGATAATATCCTCAACAGACAAGATGCCTTGGTTGTTCTACCAACAGGGGGTGGAAAGTCACTCTGCTATCAATTGCCAGCACTCATTTTTGATGGATTAACTGTGGTTGTTTCTCCACTGATTGCCCTCATGCAAGATCAAGTGATGCAGTTGGAACAGAAAGAAGTCAGTGCGGCTTTTCTCAACTCTATGATTGAGGAAGAAGAGTATGTGGCCACAATGCATAAGGTCAGACAGGGTGAAATTAAGCTGCTTTATCTTGCCCCTGAAACACTTGTTAAGTCTGAAATACTCGTAATGCTTGATGATGCGAACGTCGCATGCCTTGCGATTGATGAAGCGCACTGCATTTCGCAGTGGGGACACGATTTCCGTCCAGATTATCGAGAATTAGTTTCTATTCGTCAATGCTTTCCAAACGCTGTTTGTGTGGCACTAACAGCTACAGCTACGCCGCGGGTTCAAGATGATATTAAGCAGTTGTTAGGAATTCATGATGACAACAAGTTTATTGCTAGTTTTGACAGACAAAACCTTTTTATTGCCGTTGATCCAAGGTTTAATTTACTCGGGCAAACATTAACATTTCTTAATAAGCATACGAATGGAGCTGGTATAATCTACTGTCAAAGGAGAAAACAAGTTGAATCGCTTTATCAGGATTTAGTAGCACATGGGATTTCGGTACTGCCCTATCACGCAGGACTTGATGGTGAAACCCGCAAACAAAATCAAGAGGCATTCATTAATGGTGACACCCGAGTGATAGTTGCTACAATTGCGTTTGGGATGGGTATAGATAAAGCAGATGTACGATTTGTCCTACATGCTGGATTACCAAAGAATCCTGAATCTTACTATCAAGAAATTGGACGTGCAGGCCGAGATGGGATCCGAGCAGAGTGTCTTTTGCTATTTGATAATGGAGATGCCGAAATTATCTACGACTTTATTGATCAAGGCTCACCATCTGAGAGGAAAGGACGACTTAAGAGATTGCAAACGCTTGTTTCATGGACGACTTCAGTAGAGTGCCGCCGTAAGGAATTGTTAAGCTATTTCGGGGAAGAATACGAGACACAGAATTGTGGAATGTGTGACAACTGCCAAAATTCTGAAATGGAGAGGATTGATTTGACAGAACCAGCGCAAAAATTTATGTCTGGCGTTTACCGGACAAATCAGATTTTCGGGGAAGTATATATTGTTGATGTTTTACGGGGCTCAAAGCGTAACAAGATTCTTGATAACGACCATGATAAAATCAAGACCTATGGTAAAGGTAAAGAGTACAACAAGGAGCAGTGGCGATATTTAGCAGATCAATTCCTTAAACACGAACTGTTAGAGCGAGATTCACGGTACGGTAGTCTTCGTTTGACAAAAAAAGGGTGGGATGTATTAAAAAACAAAGAGAAGTTTTGGGGACTTCCGGTGGATAAGGTAAATCAAGTAACCAAAGTGGTAAAGACTTATGAACCAACACCCAAAGAATCAAACACATATGCTCCTGAACTTTTTGATCGACTTTGCATCAAGCGCAAAAGTATAGCAGATCAAGAACGGTTACCAGCATTCTGTATTTTTCACAACACGACATTGCAAGCGATAGCGTCAGATTTTCCACAAACCAAAGAAGCTTTTATACAAATTCGTGGTGTTGGACCGGTGAAAACAGAAAAATACTCCGATGAATTTTTACCGATTATCCGAGACTATTGTAAAGAACATGGGATTAATTCTATAGAGGACGTATCTGAAACATCTGATACTTATAATGCCACATCCGAACAACCAAGTGAATATTCCCCTGAACTCTTCGAATTACTCCAGACCAAACGAGACAAAATCGCTAAAGCAAAAGGTGTACTGCCCTATGAGGTCTTTCACGATGAAGCACTAAAAGGAATGGCTACCTATTTTCCAATATCTGAAGAATCGTTCAAACCAATGTTTGGTGTTGGCCCCAAGCGATCTGAAAAATACTCCGATGATTTTTTACCGATTATCCGAGACTATTGCCAGAAACATGGAATTGACTCAACAGCGGAGGCACCGGAAACATTGAATACTTCTGAGGTTATCTCCGAAAGACAAAGTGGATATTCTCAGGAGCTTTTTGATCGGCTTCGAGAAAAGCGTAAAACAGTTGCTGATGAGAAAGGAGTTTTGGCGTTTTTCATCTTTTGGAACAATACGTTGAAAGATATGGCAACCTATTTTCCGCAAACAGAAGAAGAATTTCTGCAGATTGATCGTGTTAGTCCCAAGAAAGTTGAAAAATACGCCGATGATTTTTTACCAATTATCCAGGACTATTGCGATGAACATGGAATTGACTAAAACACTCTTTTTTAGCTGATTTCGCGAGTGTCTTGACTTCCTGAAGGCAGTTCCTGCAGCACAGGAATAACATAACTCCGAATCGTCAACCCTTCAATCATCTCCGTTTCTACGCGTGGTTCTGGATTCTCCCGATGATCAAATACGATATAGTACCCTGCCTTTACTCCCTCAGTGTTGAGATATGCTGCGAGCTGCTTCTTACCTGCCTGATAACGACTGTCACCTCTCCATATCTTTGTTTCAATGATGTATTTCCGTTGGTTGTGAGTAATTATAATGTCCATCCGACCCCTACCTGTTTGCACCTCAATGTGCATAAAACCACCGATGAGTTTAACAAATTGGTCAAGATAAGCAAACAAGAGATGTCTTCCAACAGATTCTTGTGGTGTATCAGGCACTTGTAGAATTTTAAATCCCGCGCGTACTATAAAATCTCGAAAATTATCAAGTAATGACTCCATATCAATAACCCCTTCTGCAGTGACATAATTCAGAAATTCTTCATTATCACCGTTGGGAAAATATTGATTCTCTAAACCATTTACTGTTGGTTTAAAGGTTCTCATGATGCGATAGAGATAAATCGGATTCAGTATCTGACACATCCCATCAGCAGATTTCTTGATGACACCGTAAGTCGCGAGTTCACTGATAATATCATCGTCCATATTGAAGTCGACACCCTCATCCTGCTCCATAATTCGCATGAGAACACTTTCAAAACGCGGTTTTCTACGGATATTTGTTGTGAGGTGTTCAATGTTTGTGTTCCGTTCGTGAAGAAGTTCCGAGTGTGCCATTGAAAAATGTGACATAGTAATCGGTTCTGTAATAGGGATATCAAGTTCTTCGGTGAGAATCTGCGCGACGCGGTTGACAAGCACGGGTTGTCCAGCAGTCTGTTTATGAATAGATGCTACAACCTCTGGCACGAATGATTGTCCAACTTCATCTGTATATTGTGCAAGTAATTCCTGCACCTGTTCAAAGGTAAAGTTTGGGAGATGGAATTCGTCTTGGATATTGAAAGGAGAGATTGAACGGTCATAGTTGAGCTGCGCAATGCTTTTAACCCCGACAATACCGACACTATGTGGACATCGCGGCTTACCCGATATATAGATATGGCGAAGCGTATGCAGAAAATCGCTGAGCGCAGCTTGCGGTATACCATCAAATTCATCAATGATTAAGACGAGTTTTTGTGGCGTTAGTAAACGTTCAAGATGTCTAAAACACCTTCTCATTGCATGATGATTCGTTAATTTTGTGTCCTCCATAAATTGACTTAAAGCATCAGGCAATATCTCACAGCGTCGCTGAAACAGTTTCTCAATTGCTTCACAAACATCTTGGTAAAAGTTATCGTAAAAGTCAGCAACAGACGTGTTCTTATACACATCAAAATTAAGTTGAATAGGAAAGTAGTTAAACTTTGTATCGGATTTGACTTGTGCAGCGGCAGTATTTGGTATAGTGCCAACAGTGAGTGTTTCTAAAGCTGCTTGAAAGAAGGTGGTTTTGCCTGTTTGGCGCGGTGCGAAGAGGACAACATATTTTCCATCTTCAACACGTTTGATGTAGTCGGCAATTTCATCGGAACGTGAAACGACATAGTGTTCCTGAGAATTGACGGGACCTTGTGTGCCAAAACGTCTCATTTTTATCTCCTTTTCGCTAAGCATCCGCACTTTAATTGTATCAAAACCTATTGGCAGAGTCAAGGATCGCGTTTTATCAACATTTACTTACAATCACGTGCGAATTTCACCTTACCCACATAAAAGATGTGGTTATATATCTCCAATCTTCCCTATGATATACCCAACAACATCCGATATCTCCTCACGATCAATCCATTCAATACGTGTGTCTTTCCGAAACCATGTCATCTGCCGTTTAGCGAAGCGGCGGGTGTTCTGTTTTAATTGTTCAATCGCTTGCACATAAGTACATTTCCCATCAAGATATGCAATCAACTCCTTATAACCAAAACTTTGTAGAGCAAAGTTATCACGGGAATATCCTGCTGCTAATAGCGATTCCACTTCCGCCATCAATCCATTTGCAAGCATAATATCTACACGTTGTTCAATGCGACGGTAAAGTAGGTCACGTGGCATTGTGAGTCCAAAAGCGATAGATGGATAACGTTGGTTTTCAGGTTTCCATTGTTGCTGATGCTCAGACATAGGAGTACCTGTCAGTTCATAAACTTCAAGGGCGCGGATGACGCGGATAACGTTGTTAGGATGGATACGTTCGGCAGATTCTGGATCACAAGCGCGGAGACGATTATGAAGCACATCAACACCTTGATCAGATACTTCTTGCTCAAGTCGTTTTCTAAGTGAAAGGTCTGCCGCAGGTCCCTCAAATAGACCGTCAACAATCGCTCGGAAATAGAGACCAGCACCACCGACGAGTAGGACTTGTTTGCCTCTATTTTGTATATCAGCGATTGCTGTATCTGTGAGAGATTGATAGTCGGCAACGGAGAAAGGTTCTGTGATGTCTACACAATCTATGAGGTGGTGCCGTGCTGCTTGTTGTTCTTCGGGAGTAGGTTTGGCGGTACCGATGTCCATCTGACGATATATCTGTCGGGAATCAACGGAGATAATTTCGGCATTGAGACGTTGGGCAAGTTGAATTGCTATTTCAGTTTTGCCAGATGCTGTGGGACCGAGGAGACAGAGGAGTTTCGACATTCTTTTCTTCTCTGTATCGACTGCATTAGAAACAGTTTTGTAAATTCTCCGAGTGTTGAACATGCAGCTAAAATATGATCGTCCGCCTGGTAGGTTAGTATTCAGTCGGAGTCAACTTAGGAAACCAGCGTGTAAAGAAATCTATTGCTTTAGGGTCTTGACGGTGGGGTGCAAGCAAATATTTACCTCTACCCCTATGTGAATAGGAAAGGGTATAGGTACCAAAAGCAATTCGACCAATAGCGATAATACCACAAGCATTTACGCCGATAGCAATAATACCACAAGCATTTACGCCGATAGCAATAATACCAATAGTGTTTGTACCGATGGCAAAAATTCCCCCGGTATTGACTCCGAATGCAAACACGCCTGCTACATTCACCCCGGCAGCTAAAATGCTAACATGGTTTCCTCCTATAGAAAACAGGCCGTAACGAATCGTATCACCGTCAAATACTGCGCCTATGTCCATAAACAGGAACATAAGCCACTGTGCAAATTGCCAATTATGCGCAGAAATACAAACATTTATGAAAGCGATAAAGGAAATTAAAACTCCGTAAACGATACCCCATCTTATCACATAAGGTTTTAACGCATTTTTAAAGGTATCAGCGTTAGGTATATCTTGTGATGTGTCTTGCATCTGAGTTGTCTCCTTATTTTGCATTTGAGTTGTCTCCTTATTTACGTTGCAGTGTTGCCAGCACTTACAATCCAACCACCACCGAGAACGTATTCTCCATCATAAAAGACGGTGGCTTGCCCGGGGGTGATTGCGCGGCGCGGTTCGTCAAACTTAACAACTGCTTCTGTCTCACTCACGGGAGTAATTGTCGCAGGACCACCCTCGTCACGAGAACGGATTTTGACGTGTGCGCGTATCGGTTCTATCATCTTCTCAATTGAGATGAGGTTGATACGTTCTACGTGCATAGTATCCTCAAGGAGATCGTCTTGTTCTCCGACAACAACGGTGTTTTCCTCTGCGTTGAGTTTCGTCACATAAAGCGGTTTGCCGACTGCGATGCCTAACCCACGACGCTGTCCAACGGTATAAAATGGCACACCTTGATGCTTGCCTAGAACTTTGCCATCCTTGTCAATAATATCGCCACCTTCAATCTTTTCAGGAATTCTATCTTGAAGGAACCTTCTATAATTGGTATCTGCGACGAAACAGAGTTCCTGACTTTCAATCTTTTCGGCTGTTCGCAACTGATACTTGCGCGCGAGGTCACGCACTTCTGCTTTGGTATATTCACCGAGAGGCATCATCGCACAACTCAACTGTTCCTGTGTGAGTGCAGCAAGGAAATAGGACTGATCCTTGCTAATATCAAGTGCTTTTCGTAAGAGATAACGACTTGTCTCAGGATGCTGTTCAATTCTGGCATAATGTCCTGTGGCTATTGTCTCACATTCCAATGATTTTGCGAGGTCAAGGAGTTTACCGAATTTGAGTTTACGGTTACAGACCATACAAGGACTCGGTGTGCGCCCAACGAGATATTCTTCTACAAAATAGTCAATAATCTGTTCTCGGAATATATCTTCGTAATTCACGCCATAAAAAGGAATCCCAAGTTGTGTGGCAACGCGCCGCGCATCCTCAATGCCTTCAAGTGAACAGCAATTGGGACGTTCCGGTTCTACTTCAATAGTGTCAGGTGCACCGAGGCGCATGGTGATGCCAGTGACATCATAACCAGCGTCAACCATCATGGCAGCGGTAACGGAACTATCTACGCCACCGCTCATTGCGACGAGGACTTTTTCCATGGGATATTACCTTGGGGTGTTTACGACACACGGTGAGTGCCTGTTATGTCATCATATTCCTATTTATGTCGGGGTTCAAATGACTACTCTTCTTCTTTGGATATTCGTGTTTCATGAATGGCGAAGATCGGTTATTGTTCTATTTCTGTCTTTCATAAGCATCAGTAACGGCTTGTCTTAATTCTTCAGGTTTGCACTCATATTTTGAAAACTCTTCAATGTTACTGTCTTTTATATGTAATTGACCCTCACCAATATTTCCTCGATGCTGTTTATCCGAATAGTACTTGTTGCTTTCAACTTCAGTAGAAGAAATAACCCAATATTTAATTGCATTCCTCCAGACAGCAATCCAGATAAATACATCTGCACACGCCGGTTTAATTTGTTGAAAATTCATAGTAAATGGCTGGACACTTCCGTAAGATAGTGCTTTTACGTAGAGTGGTTCTTTGCTCTCTTCGTCAACTGCTCTAGATGCTTTTACTTCAATTTTTATAAGATCACCTTTGTGTTTCAATGCAATATCGTACTGACCACTATAATTACTGTCAAGTTTCTTCGTGGGTTTTACAAAGTCTGGTTCAAGAGACATAAGTTGCCCTTGTGCCCACCTTTCTCCAAATTTTCTTGGTGATGCGATCTCAAAAATATATAGATAGATGTTACGTGATATGTAATCGTCTCTGATCTCATAGTAATCATCTAGAGTTATCTTTCCGAAACCCATTAAAGATGAAATAATGTATTCATACTCATTAAATGGGTATACTGATGCCAAGTCATTGAGTCTACTTCTAATTACCGTTTTTTTATCTTCAGAAAGTTCTTCTATAAGTTCATTCAGTTTTTGCTTTAAGACATCCATGTTTAATTTACTTCTAATGATTTATCTGAAATTTTCACACCTTTGTATATTTGTTTCTTTTCTTGTTCATTGAAAGAGAATAAATTCATAACTTCATCATCAAGTTTCTTGTATAGACATTTACGCTGTTCAAAATCAAGATCTTTCTTTAGCAGTTCGTCTACTAAACTTTCAAATTTATGATGTTTTTCTTTGTCAATATTGGGTAATGGTAATTGCTCTATATGGCTTTTCAGAACTTTTATAGCCCCGAACTTCTTTTGAAAGATAAATTGATAAAGAGATGAATTGAACAGTGCCAAAATTGTTTTAATAGGGTAATTAGGTATTGTTGGTATCAATACGTTTGCACTGTTAAGAGTTAGTGTTTGCTTATCATCATAAGCAAACACTAAATATTTAGAAATAAACTTATATAACAATTTCTCTCTTACTCTATATTTTTCTTCTGGTGCAACCTGCTGAAATTCATCTGGTTTATACTTGATGAACTTACTTGGGTTATTTGTACAAAACCTTTTGATGTCCTTACCTGTTAAAATGGGTTCTGACCCACTACCTTTTTGATCTTGTATGTGTTTTTTATTGTCACCAGTAACGATACCAAGAGCCCATATTGCATTATCTCTTAATGTTCTATGTTTGACAGCATATACCTTATCTGTCAAAACAGCGTCCTTTATATCTGTAAAAACATCAAAGATAAAGTCGTTATTGGCAGATATTCTTTCTTGTTCAGGTTGGAATAGGGATCCGTTTTTCTCAGCGATAAAGACATTTCTATCAGTTTTTCTGTTTATCAGATCTATTTGGATGGCATTTGTAAATACTCCGTCAAAAGGTTGTTTGAAATATTTGATCTTTTTGATTGTAGTCTGCTTTAGGATTTTTTCTCTAATATCTTTATGGATTTTAATGTTTAGGATTGATTCTGGTAATATATAAGATAGTGTGCCACCGTCCTTTAAAAATGCAATACCCGCGTCAAGAAAATATGCAAACGCTTCGTTTGACTTTATATCTCTGTATTTCCTTTTCAGCATCAGTTCTTCATCATGTGTGAAATGGGATCCCCAAGGCGGATTTGTTATCACTATATCAAAGTTAGGAACACCATCATATTCATCCAACAATGAATTTCTGACGTATATATTTGGCTTAAATTTATGATTAGGAAACTTTAGAAAAAGATTGATTTTTGCTAGTCTAACAGCATACTTGTCAATATCAAAACCCCATAGGTTAGATGGATTATCTATTTTTTCAGAAGCCGAAAGCAAAAATTGACCAGTCCCACAACAAGGATCAAGAACAATATCACTGCTTTTTATGTTTTGCGTAACTACCTCATCAACAATGTGTTTTGGAGTATAATATGAACCGTTCTTTGCTCTCTCACCTTCATAAAGGAGTGACTGATGAAGTAACCCTAAAAAATCACAGTTGATTGGAACTTTAGCATTTAAGACATCTTTATAGTGTGTTGTCAATTGAAGGTCTTCTTTAGTATGCAACCAATCTTCTATTTCGGATTTAATTATATCATTTGAATAACTGATTCCATTTAGGGATAAATTCTGTGTATTACTAATTAAACCGACCTTTGTAAGTAAATTCAAAGCAGTTACAAGCAGCACTGAATCCCTATCAAGATTAGATACTTTAGTTAGTTTAGTTATTGCTAAAATCGGTTCAAGTACTTCATTATCATCAGCATATTCCGTTGGAATGATCTTAGAGATAGACTTTATCTTGTTTGCACGTTTATTGAGTTTGGCAAGAGAACCGTCTGCGATATTACTTTTGACTTCATTAATGTGTGATCTTAGAAATCTATTACCTAAATAAACTGAGACTGGTTTTATGTGTCCCAGTTTTACCCAATTTCTAACGGTTGCAGAAGAAACCCCTAATACATCAGATGCTTCTTCGTAGGTAAGATAGTCTTCATAGGGATAGTCAAATAGATTGAAAGTCATACTACTACAGTTTTATAGTAATTATAAAACTCCTCACAATCAATTCATCTACCAGGACCATAGAAATAATCTCTGGATCTACGCTTCAACTTGCCAATGTTCATTACCAGCATAGCGTGCATCGTAAACATCTTGATTGAATTCCAAACCGAGACCAGGTGTGTCGGGCACTGTGAACGTTCCATCTGAGAATCCATAACCAGAAACATCTATGACATCACTGGTTAACGTTGCGACTTCACCGTAGAGAAAATGCGGGATCGTTTTTGCAAATTGGAGGCTGAGGAAAAATCCGAGTAAAGAACCCCAGTTATGTGGAGCACATTGGACATTACCCGCAGCTGCCATATCAGAAAGTCGTCTCCAACCGGTAACACCAAGTCCTTTCATGTCGTGTTGGATGACATCAATGACACCCGCTTCAAAGAACGGCTCGTAGAATTCAAGTGGGGCACGGGTGCGTGTTTCACCATCAGCGATTAAGGTGTTTAAGCCTTTTTCTTGGATATATGCTTTTAAGTTGCGATATAATTCAACATCCTCTTCAAACATCTCTTCAATCCAAAACACATCACATTCACTTGTTTCGTTTAGGAAAGTGATGACTTCATCGTAAGTATATGCGTTGTTCGCATCAACGAGGATATTATAGCCGTCTCCTGTAATGCTCCGGGCAAGTTGTACTACCTCTATGTCACGTTCCAATCCAGCCTTACGTTCCATGAGATGATTCCCGCGTCCCATTTTCATTTTACAGGCGGTAAATCCATCAGCAAGACTTTTTTTGACATCATCTTCTATTCGTTTGAGACCTTCGGCTCTTGTTTCGTATAACAGATCGTTGAAATAGATTGTGCTGTCGTACGCAGGTAACCCGTTACCGTAAGATTCAGTTCGCATGAGTTGATATGCAGGTTTTCCGAGAATTTTCCCGATTGTATCCCATAGTGCGTTTTCAAATCCACGGTATTCTTCAACAACTCCATTTTCAGGATTCAATAGGTCAAACGGATTCTTGTTAATTGCAGATTTTGCTTCTTCTGCGGATGCCCCCCAACTTGTTGCTCCCCAACCGAGTGTACCGTCGTTCGTATATATACGCGTAATTCCTTCACGCCACTTACCATTGGGATCAGGTTGTTTTATTTCTTTTGCCCCTGAATTACAACCGATTGGTGGTTGATCAATTTCAATTGTAACCTGTTCAATTTTGGTTATCTTGATATCCTTTGGATAATTAGGCATGTGTTCAAATCCCCTTCAATTGTGGCAGCATACATTTATAAGATAAGGATACTAAGGTTGTGTTTGATTGGAAAAGTAAAATTATTTCACGTGTCTAATCAACAAGTTCAATCTTCTACACTTTCTTTTGGATCAAGTTCAACAAGCAAGGAATTAAGTTCATAATTGACCGTTGTGTTTTTCTCCTTATTTTCATAGTAGTCATAGAGCTTAAACTGTAAATTATCGGTCGGATTAGATTCTTTAATTTCCTTGATCAGTGCAGGTTTATTCAGTAGTTGTACAATAAGTACTCTGTATTCGTGATTAGGAATTGATTTGTTTATCAACAAATCGATTAATCGTGGTGCTAATCCAGACGTAAGCCCTTTTTCAGCATACAGACTTAACGTATCAACAACAACCTTTTTCGTTTTAATACTTGAATCGTTGGTGAGCATGTCAACTAAATTATCAACGGCATTTGCATCAACATACTTCTGTAATGCTCTGACAATGGAGATCCGCACTAAATCGTCAGTGTCTTTAAGAGCGTCGATCAATTTTGATGTTGACGGTGGATTTAGCAATATCATTGATCTGGCAGCGGCGCGTCGTGCGACAACGTTAGCATCATTCAAACCTGCCTCAATGTCATCTTTGTATGCTTTGTTGTTCAGTTTGTATAAAGCAGCGATAATCTCCATCTTCAAACCAGCATCCGTTGCTGTATTTTTTAGTGCTTCTAATCTATCTTTGGCAGCAGGATCAGCGATTTCTCCAATAATACGGATCAATCTGTCTCTGACTAAAACAGGGGTGTCTGTGTTTTCAACTGCTGTGAAGAGTTCATCAAGGCCTTTGCTCCCAATTTGTATTAGGATATAATCAAAGTCTGTATGTGCGTTGGTATATTTATTTTCGATGAAACTCTTTACAATAAGAGGGATGACTGGTGTTCCTTTATCAATTAGGATTTGTATAGTATCCTTATGAACACGATATCTCCCATCAAGAACTCGACAAGTTTCCTTCATTTCAGATAAGTTCAATTCTGCGAGTCGTCTGACCCGTTCATTTTTATATTCACTTTCTTTATTGTTGGTTCTTAACCACGCAATGTCCTCAGAAAGGGCATGACTATAGGCAATGAGCAAGAGTGCCCGTACTTCATCCTTATCCTCTTCTTCTACTTCGGCAAGTTTTAGATGTTCCTCAATCGCCTCAATTGCATATCCAGCTTGCAACAACTTCGCTCTACCTGGTGATATTTCAGGTATGATTTTATCCTGCTTACAGCCAAACGACACAACCCATAGTAATACGAGGCATATCGTTACAAGTTTTTTCATGTTACGTTCGTTTTTTCCTCCTAACATCAACATAAATAAAGTATCCAATTCATAATGTTACTTCTGTTTTTTCCTCAAGATTACGAGGGAATCATTATTCATGTATAATAAAACAGATGCGTTTTTGTGTCAAGAATATATTTTCTTCCGTATTATCAGTTTGCATCCAATAGCGACACAGAACAATCGTTCATGCTCATGAAGGGACTCCCTTAACAATCCCAATCCTTTAGGTTTGGGTCCAACCCATCTAACTCGTGACGGAGTCAAAAAAAGGTTGACACAAGACAAAGAATTGTGGTATAATATTCTCATAACCTGTGGCAGTCAATGCACCTCTACCGCTTGGTAGAGCGACTGCCCACCCAAAGTGCATATAGGGTTAAGGTTATGGGTTAATTCCTTTATTTTTGACTTCCGTCAAGCTGCTATAAGCGAAGTTTGACGGTTACGGAATTGTAAAATAATCAAAGTAATGCCGAAACTGATTCGGGTTACGTATCAGGGAACTACCCAAGTTACCAGTTCCCTGTAGTCGCATTTGTGGTGCGTGCCGCGATTGTGCATTCAATCGTGTAACTTGGGTTCGCGGTTACTCTTAGAGAACCCACACCCTTGGAGCCTCCAGATGAGAGGCAAAATGCTGTCCGTATGCTTGCTGGGAAGCGGACCTTCTTAAAGAAGCCCACGCCTTTAGGCGTTTGGGAGTGCATCACAGAGGCTGTATTTACATATTCTTACATATTGGTTGCTGAATATAAAGCACAATTATTTGATATCATTAAGCAATTCAAGGAGTGCACTTTTCACGAAATCGCTTTCTTCCTGTTGTGAATAATTATATAGTTTATTATATATATCCTCGGTCAGTTTTAATGCTTTAAGTGACTTTTCTAACGCATCATCCTGCAAGAATGTAACAATCCGCAGCCGGACATTGTCACTGCTTATTTCTTTATTTATGAGTAACTCAGCGACGGTTTTTGCTATCCCTCTTTTCAGTTCTCCACCAGCATGAACATACGTAGTAAGAGTATTTAACACCTCTTGCTTAATACTCTGTTGTTCTACATTATCATCATCTTTATTTTCCCTCTTCAGAACGTTTATCAAAGGTTGTACTGCCTCTTTTGATTTATGTACAGACAGTGCCTTAACAATTTCTTTTACTACTTGTTGATCATCATCATTAAGTGCTTTGATGAGGGAGGATGTGTTGATATTCTTCAGGTTAGACATAGCTTTTGCTGCAGCCCGACGAACTTCGACCTCATCTGATGTTACCCCAGCAAGTATTTGAGATTTATAGGAGCTATCACCGAGTCTATATAGCGTTGTATAGAATTCCATTTTGAGTGCAGCGGACATATCTGTGAGGTCAATTGATTTTAATCTTTCAATTGCCGTTTTATCGCCAATTTCACCGAGCACTTGAATGAGTGTCATTTTCGTTGCGGATGGTGTTGAAGCGTCAGTGATACTGTCTAAAATAGGATCAATCGCATTAGACTTCATCTTTACAAGGACATTTGTTAGGTGATTATGTATCTCTGAGTGAGTGCCTGCGACAAGATGTTTAATTATTACATTTGCGGCATCTGTGCCTTTTTCCACAAATACTTGAAAACCTTTCTGCTGGACTTCTGAACGTTTACTGAGAATTTCCATCATTTTGTCCATCTCAGCATCGTTTAAGGCGGCTATTCTTTGCTCCTTTTGTCTCTCGTATTCTGATTCAAATGTTTGTCCTCTTGTAACACCTGATTCCAGTGCATACGAATATGCAATAGCAAGCAGTGCTCGGGGTTCTGCTTTATCCTCTTCCTTTTTTTCAGCCTCTATAAGATAATTATTTATGGCTTCAACTGCATTCCCTTTATCAATTAGTGTTGTCCTACCTACCTCCAGATGCGTGGGACCTTTCTGTTTCCTATCACAACCTATGCAGATGAATAAGAGTAAAATGAACGGTATGATTGTAAGTTTGTTCATAGACCTTTGTGTTCCTCCTAACACTGATATAAAGCACGATTCGTCAAAATAACTTTGAATTTTTCAATAGCTTACATTATAAAAAATACCACATAATCTCTTAAAAGTCAAATCAAATGCAGGCAAAGGGTGCGTAAAGTTTTTGTCACCGTAGACATCAATTCAAGTGAAAACCTGTCCTCTATTGTAGGGCGGAGTCTCTGTGCCCCGCGATTCCTTGTCCTGTAAGGCAACGGGCGGGCACAGAGACCCGCCCCTACATTTGAAAGGACTTGAACACTCTGCATCGGCGAGGTTAGGAAACCACGCCTACCATGGGACGAAAGTGTCAACTTATATTTATAATTCACTATATAATAAAGTTGATGCCTGATTATTCGCCTAACAATTCACCTTTATATTCCTCAATAATTGCGTTTAAAACAGATTGACGGATATCATCTAACTGTGATGCTAATTCCTCTTCAACATTAACCATCAGGCTGTGATCAAAAGTTTCCCGTTCAGCACAAGGGTCAAACGATTCGCCGTGTGCTTCTAACAAAAGTGCTAAGCGCGCAGGCGTTAACCCTGCTGAAATTCCGTGCAAGTCCCACGCAGTTCCGTGATACCCTTTTTCATAGTCAGGAGAGAGATGTTTTTGTAAAATCTCTTCTCTTTCTGCGCCTTGTGCCTTACTATTTTCGAGTTCTTCCATAGCAGCAATTGCACGCGGATCCAATTCTATTTGGAAGGCAGTTGAAGCATCTGCTGTAGCAACTGCAAAGATTTTATAGTTAGCCATTTTACCTCACAATTAGGTTAATTTTGTATCAATGAAGATATTGCCTGCGGTATTGTCCTTAACACATCGCCTGCGATGAGTGCATGCCTTCCAAGAGTTTCGGCAGCGATGTCCCCTGCAAACCCGTGCAAATAAACCCCAAGAGTCGCAGCGTGATTACTTTGCACTTTTTGTGCCATCAAACCTGCGATTAGACCTGTCAAAACATCTCCCATACCCGCAGTTGCCATCCCCGGATTACCGGTAGCGTTTATCCAAACCCTACCACTTGGATAGGCGGTTATAGTAGGTGCACCTTTAAGTACAAGTGTTCCTCCATATCTTTCTGCGAATTGCTTAGTTGTGCGAATTCTGTCTGCTGCTAATGTCGTGTTAGGAGTGTCTGTGAGCCGTGCCATCTCTCCGAGATGTGGTGTTAGAACTGTCTCTTCACCGAGTAATGGAATAAGTTCTTTTGCCTTTGCCAATGCATTCAAACCATCTGCATCAATAACCATTCGCAACCCCAGCTCTCGTTCACTAATATCCTTTATCAGTTGATGAACGAGCACCACCGTTTCTGGGTCTTGCGACAGACCAGGTCCCATTGCAAGAACAGACTTCGTCTTTTCAGCAAATTCAAGGATAGGTTGCGTTGCTGTTTCTGCTAAACTCCCATTTTCCGTTTCAGGTAAAGGCAGTGTCATAACTTCAGACAGTTTAACCTCTAAAATAGGGTTTAGGCTTTTCGGAATAGCGAGGGTTACAAGTCCCGCGCCTGCGCGCAAAGCGGCTTCACTTGTCAGAGAAGCCGCGCCTGTCATCCCTGTTGACCCGGCAATAACAAGTACACGACCATAACTTCCTTTGTGTGAATCAGAAGCACGGGGTGGCAACCAAGCCGCTGCTTTTTTTTCAGTTGTCCAATTAATTTTGATTTTCTGTGCCTTAATGACTCGTTTCGGAAAACCGATGTCAACAATCTCTAATTGACCTGCGAGTTCAGCACCGGGTTGTAATAACAACCCTCTTTTAGGTAAACCAATAGTTACCGTCCTATCGGCTTTTACACAAGCACCCAAAGGAATGCCTGTATCCGCATCCAAACCAGATGGTAAGTCAACAGCAAGAATAGGTATGGTTAGTTTGTTGATCTCATTGATTATTGTTGAGATGGTTTCTCGTACAGCACTATGCAATCCTGTGCCAAAAATCGCATCTACCAACAATTCACATCTACGATTCTTTATACAAGTTGTATCATCTGTCAAAGTCTCCTGAATACGCAGTCCAAGATTATATGCGATGTCCAAATTAGCTCTCGCTTCTCCTGTGAAACTTTCAGGTGGAGAAACAAGAAAGATATGCACCTCCCGTCCAACATGCGCGAGTTGACGTGCAATAACCAGACCATCCCCACCATTGTTCCCCTTACCCACAAGAACACCGATTCGTTGTGCAGTCGGATAATGGTGTTCTATTGCACGCACAATTTCACGCCCCGCAGTTTCCATAAGAACGATGCCGGGGATTCCAATACCATCAATTGTATCTTGGTCAATTTTGCGCATTTCAGCTGCTGTTACAACTTTCATGCAGTTTCGCCTTGTAGTTTTTCAGCTAATTCCAATAAATACGTTTCCATTTTACAGGTAGCTTGTTCTAATCTCTCTTGCGAAACCTGAATTTCCTGAATTCGCTCATCTTGATGCGTTTTTAGACAGAAGGTCAAATTTGTGCGAAGATCGAACAGACTCTGATGAATATGGTCTTGGAATGAACCTTCTGGATACATCCACCGTCTACCACGGGTCTGACGTAAGTTGAAGTGGCAATGTCCGTTATCACCACCAAAACAATCAAACCGCATAATCTCATCATCATAAACATATAGCGATGCTGCAGGACCACGTCCACCAACATCATCCCGCCAATAAGCTTGTAGTAAAACATCTTCCTGAATAGGATATTCAACAAGGTCATATTTTTGGTTCGCCATCTGTATTCTCCTCATCCACATAAAAAGTGTGTTGAGTTTCAACTTAATATG
The DNA here is from genome assembly GCA_958295945.1 of Candidatus Poribacteria bacterium. Taxonomy (GTDB): domain Bacteria; phylum Poribacteria; class WGA-4E; order WGA-4E; family WGA-3G; genus MSPOR6. Next base: position 4,217,094 of record OY282386.1, on the reverse strand, counting down.
TGATAAATTATAGCATTGTTAAAATGAAGGGTCAACATCTTATACCATTTCTAATTGATAGGACAACATTATTCCGTAGGTCGGGTAGAGGCACGAAACCCGACATGATAGACCCAATCAACACGTGTCGGGTTTCGTTCCTCTACCCGACCTACGAAAGAACGACAGAAAAATAAATAGAATTGGTATTATACGATTTATGGTAAATTATTGAAGTCCTTGGACACATTCCTTAGGCGAGGTTAGGAAACCTCGCCTACCGTGGGACATTGCGAGGCACGGAGACCTCGCGCTACAAATCGGGTTAGTTTGGTATAACATAAGCGGTCATCTGGCCGCACTATCGGTTTTTGATCTACGGATCATAAAGAAAGGAAATTAATATGGCAACATTTAAAGCAGGTATTATCGGTTGTGGTGGACGCGGACGCGCCCATGCACAAGGATACAAAGCATCTCCTGATGTGGAGATAGTCGCATGCTCAGACCCAATTGAAGGGGCACGTGACAAGTTCTCTGAACAGTTTGAAGTGCCACGGACTTATGAAGACTATCATGAAATGCTTGAAAAGGAATCACTCGATTTCGTCAGCGTATGTACGTGGATTGCACTTCATAAAGATATGGTCATCGCTGCTGCTAATAGCGGCATCAAAGCAATTCATTCTGAAAAACCGATGGCACCTACATGGGGCGATGCAAAAGCACTCTATCAGGCATGCGTGGATAACGATGTAGTGATTACTTTCTGCCATCAACGCCGTTTCGGCGCACAATTCATCAAGGCAAAACAACTAGCAAACGATGGAGCAATAGGTGAATTGCGAAGGATGGAAGGTTCATGCTCAAATCTACTTGATTGGGGCACACATTGGTTTGATATGTTCCAATTTTATAATAATGACGAACCTATTGACTGGGTAATTGGTCAAATAGATGTAACAGACGAAAGAATCGTCTTCGGAACACAAGTTGAGACAGATGCTGTCTCATGGTACCGTTGGAAAAACGGTGTAGAAGGTCTGTTGACGACTGGTGGTGTCTCTCTAAAAGGATTCGCAAATCGTATCATTGGCACGAAAGGCATTATTGATATCGGCGGTGGGGCACCAGTAAAAATGCTAAGAGAAGGTTCAAACGAATGGGAACAACCCGATCTCAGTGATGTTACCCCAAAAGGAAATGATACGACACTTTCCGTGCTCAATCTCATTGACAGCGTTAAAACAGGTCGTGAACCTGAACTTAGCGGGCGCAAGGCACTTCAGTCAACTGAACTTATTTTTGCTACTTACCATTCCAGCCGTGAACGTGCAAGAATAACTTTACCTCTCACCGCAGATGATTCCGCACTCCTAACTATGGTCCAAAATGGAGATATCGGTTGATCTTAACTTATTTGGGCAGGTTTTGAACCTGCCCATGAAAAAACATGGTCTATTGATACTATACTATGTTTTTATCAACCTAATTATAAATCCTGCGTCTAAACCATAAACTTAATCAAATCTATGCTAATAGGACATTAATTCTTGTGAATACACGCGAAGTTGAATCCAAACTTCGTTGTAGTGGGGGAAAACGCGTGTCAAAAATCAAAAATTGTTTTACTTCTGGGTGCCACAACAAAAAAGGGACTACAGTATCAACCGGTTATCGTTGGGCACCATTTCTCATTTTTCAATTGTTTATTGCATTGTTAGTTGTGCAGCCGAATGCCTGGGCAGGTCTATTGCCTCTCTCCGTATATGCGAATGGCGATAATGTATTTAACGGCAATGAAGAGAAGTTAATCATCTCCTTTACTACCAGTGGTTTTGGTGATGATAATCAACAGTATAAATATGAAATAAAATTGGATGACGCTAGAAAAATTACCGAAGGTCCTGACGAGCCTGCTGGGCAGAAATTGTCTAAAAATCAAACTGTACAATTTATATGGGATGGAACGGTCAATAAAGGTGAAAAACTACCTGATGGTGATTATACAATTACAGTGAAGTTAAAGAATTCTGATGGCACTGAACTTCCACCAGAACAGACAGATGAACTTACCGCACAAGTAACCTTAGACACCAAAGCCCCAGAGATTTCTATCAGTATTGATAATACGGAGTTTTCACGAATCTTGGAAAATCGGTTTCGTGTTCACTATAGTGGTTTGGACGAAGATGTTGACGAGGCGTGGTTAGAATTGCAAAAAAACAGTGGCGGCGACCCAATTAAAAAGGCTATTGATCCGAGTGAATTGAGCAAAGGAAGCAGCATTTACTATTGGGATGGCACGGATAACAACAATAAATCTGTTTTTGATGGACAGTATACCTTGCAACTAAAGGTAAAAGATAAAGGCGGGAATGTGGGAGAAAGTAATAAAACAGATGCTGTCACAATTGATTCGACAGAACTACGTATCGGTAGTATTTCTCTAAACGATTCAACGCTTATAGATGGCATGTTTGTGAACACTGCAATTCGGACGATCAGTTTCACTGTCCAAACAGATGACGGGACACCGGATATCACTGATAGGAACACAAAGATACAGATTAGACCTATTGACAGCATAAATATAATAAAAGGCACCCTCACTAACAAAACCACATTTACGCTCAGTGATCCCATTGACGAATTAAATGAAAACGGCAAGTATGAAGTTACAGTGAGCGTAGACAACCTTACCTCAAGTCGTGTTTTTACGTTTGATAACGCAGCACCAATACTAAAAAGTGTGGCGACCCACAGTGGAGAATTTGCCGCCGGTAGTGGTATTAGTGGATTGACAAATTACGTTGAAGCGACATTAGAAGACAACATTGAACTAAATCTCGCTGATTCAACAATACGCCTAAAGGGACCAAGTGGAAGTGCCGTGCTCGGACAGCAGACACGACCTGCAGATGATAAAATACGGTGGCAACTATTATCTCCACTATTAGCAAAAGATGGCGTCCACGACGGTCAGTATACCGTTGAAGTGATTGCTGCAGATAAAGCAGGAAACAGGACCTCACCTATACAGATTACATTTCTTTTTGACAATCTCGCACCAGAACTCGTATCCGTAAAACCAGCGCGGGATGGTGAACCATTCAACATCTTAGGCGACACTGTGTTCTACAATCTCCCCCTAAACCAGTTTGTTGCTACTTTTGATGATGGTGAATTTGGAACTGGTGTAATTTTTTCAGGTGCAGACGATATTAGTCGTATTATATTTGGCACACCAAAAACAGACGGTGGTGTTGATGCAATATCAGGTCGCGCATTCCCAGACCTAAATAACAATGTCCTTACATACATATTGGATGATCCTCTTCTAAATAGTGATGGAAGTCAAGACGGCAGCTATAGACTTAATGTTAAAGCTGCAGACTCTCTCGGTAATAGCAAAATCTATAGTTTTCATCTGATTTATGACACACAAGTACCCACGCTTGCTTCTACAGTGCCTGCAGCGAATCAGAGTGTTCAGGATTTATCACAGGTTGTTGTGAAGTTAAATGAAACAACAAGCGGAATTGATTTCGTTCAAAGTGTCTTTGCACTCAAACGCAATATGGGTGAAAATCAAGTTGAAGTGCCTGTGAATATTTCAAGTAACGGCACAGATACTGCTACACTTACGTTACTACAACCGATTGCGTTGGACGGATCTGACGATGGCACTTATGTCATTGAAGTTACACCGACTGACAGAGCAGGAAATCTCGGAGCCGTTATCCGTCGTGAATTCTATCTTGTAAGTCAAGCACGACCACAAGTGAAATTAGTCACACCTGAGACAGGTACGGTAAATAGTTTAGGTGATATAACAGTAGAACTTGTTGATTATATCGGTTCAGGAATCAATTTTGATGCTTCAACGATCACTGTGCGAAATGCACAGGGGCAAATTGTTCCACAAGCAGAAGTTGTCGCAGAAGCTGCAACCAACCAGTTAACATGGAGTACAGAAGCCACAATTCCAAAAGGTGCGGCGGATGGAAGATACACTATTTCCGCGTCTTTCCGTGATTATTCTGGTGTAGTCATTACTCAGACTTTTAATCTGAATCTGGATACCATATCCCCTTCAATCACCTCTGTTCAGGTTGGCACAGATGCATTGAACCAACTATCTCTTGATAGTACTATTGATGTTACTGAATCGTTCTCTCATATCAATATTGAATTTGATGCAACCGATGTTGACTTTGAAAACACAGTTGTCACAGTAGCAGACCCCGACGGCAATGAGATTGCAGGACGCAAAAATATTGATGGGGAAGCATTATTGACTTTGAACTTCCAAAGTATTGCGAAGCTTGGCACCTATACCCTCACTGTCACACCAATAGACAATATCGGAAATGTATCTCAAACACCGTTTATCTACAAATTCAATATAGATATTGCAGTTCCAGTTGTTACATCTGTCTTGATTGACGGTCAAAGTGGTGCGATTGTTTATGTCAAGGGGACTGCAGGAGAAATCGTTGCAACGATAGTGGATACCACTGGAATCGGTATAGCAGTTGGACAAGGTGGATCAAACATCGCTGTAACTACTGATAGCGGGCTGCCAGCACCCGGAAGGACGACTCTAAACGATGAAAACCAACTGATATGGAGACCTTCAGTATTACCCTCTGATGGCAGTGCGGATGGTCGTTATACGGTGTCTGTTACTCCTGTAGATAAAGCAGGTCGCACTGGTGATGTTGCATATCGCGCATTCATATACGATACACAATCCCCTCAAATAACCGCTGCTACCCCCATAAGTTTACATCAACCAATATCTTATGTGGGTGATAGTTTGGAGCAGTTCCAGTTTTCTGTTGAAGATGTCGGTCCCGCGCTACTTGACCTTGATGATCAAACTATTAGCCTTACAAAGAAAAGTGGAGAAGCTGTTGCCGGACATATTACACACGATAACAACAATCAACTCTTCTTCACACTCCCTGCTCCATTGCCAACTGATGGGAGTGCTGATGGAGAATACACACTTACGGTCAACCTTGTTGACAAAGCAGGTAATCCATCTCAAGTCCAGCATACTATTATTTATGATTCTCAAGCACCACAGATAGTTTCAGTCTCGTTGAATACAGAAACACCGTTAAATCTAACACCTTATCAAGTTACAGATCTACCAGGTTCTATCAGCAAAATCACACTAAACTTTATAGAAATGACAAGGATCGATTTTGATAATACGATTATCACATTAATGGGTCCGGATGGTTCAACAATCCCGTTAACACTTGAAAACAACGGGACTGACGAAATAACCGCGAGTTTTGTCTCCCTAATACAAGGCGGCTTGTATACGCTTTCCGTTACTCCACAAGATATGACTGGTAATACTCCACAAGGGGAAGTCCCCTATCCATTTAAGTTGAAGTTTGAAGTGCCAGGTATTACCTCAGTTCATGCAAACTCTGTTGACGCATCTTATGAACTTGCTGCCTATAAGATTCTTGATATTACTGATACTATTAGCAATTTCACGGTTACATTTACAGACGCATCGCGTGTTGACTTTGAAAGGACCACAGTGACTTTGACAGGACCTAATGGACAAGTGAACACTGTTACAAAAGAACATGGAGACGGTTCACAGTTTGTGGCACGTTTTGTCACATTGGGACAAAACGGACTCTATACACTCTCTATTACACCACAAGATATTGGCGGGAATGTTGCACAAAGTCCGATGCAATATCAGTTTAAACTTGACATCACTCTTCCGACAGTGAGTTCTGTACTTATTGACAGCAAACCCGGAACAAATATTTTGATTAATGATCCTGATACAGAGATAGTTGCAACATTCGCCGATGCAAGTGGTGTCGGGTTAGCGTTTGGCAATAGCGGATCAACAATCACTGTCAATAATGACCAAGGCATTGTTGTTACTGGAATCATATCTTCCAACGGAACTAACCAGTTGACGTGGACTCCCGCAGCACTTCCGACAGATGGTAGTGCCGATGGACGATATACTGTTACTATCACACCTTTAGACAAATCTGGACGGACGGGGACAGTAGTCACTCGCCACTTTATTTACGACACACAAGCACCACGAATAACCAATGCTACATCAATCATACTCCATCAACCTATGTCGTATATAGGTGGAAATATGCCACCGTTTGAATTCACAGTTGAAGATGTTGGTCCATCATTACTTGATCTGGCAGATCAAACAATCGGATTGAGGAATGAAGATGGAGAAATAGTTGCCGGACATGTAACAAATGATGGCGTTAACAGACTTTTCTTTACACCAACGACACCTTTATCCACTGATGGAAGCGAAGATGGAGAATACACGCTGACGATCAACCTCGTTGATAAAGCAGGTAACACACATCAAACTACACACAAAATCTATTATGATTCGCAAGTACCACGGATATCAGCAGTCTCTCTGAATACTGAGATACCGATTGTCCTAACACCGTATCAAATTACAGATCTATCTGAGTCTGTTAATCAACTTACCTTGAATTTCATTGAGACAACACAGGTTAATTTCGCGGCTACGACTGTCACACTCACAGGGACGAATAATACTGCAATCCCACTCACATTAGAAAATAATGGTCTTGACCAATTAACTGTAAGTTTTGTCAGCTTAACTCAAGAGGGTTTATATACGCTTACTGTCACACCGCAAGATATTGCTGGAAATACCGCACAGGGAGTTGTGTCGTATCCGTTTAGGTTGGAGTTTGATATGCCGGAGATAGCCTCCGTAAAAGTTAACACTGCAGATACTTCTTTAGATCTCACTCCTTATGAGATTATTGAACTCTCTGAACCTGTCCAAGGCTTCACACTTGAATTTACAAATGAATCGCGAGTCGATTTTGAAAGGACAAGTGTGGTTTTGACGGGCCCCAACGGACAACAGATACCTGTTATTTTAGAAGACGATGATGATGCAACGTTGTCTGTGCGATTTGTCGCCTTAGACCAAAGTGGTTTGTATACACTTTCTATCACACCACAAGATATTGACGGTACTGTTGCACAGAATGCTGTTTCCTACCAATTTAGGTTAAAATTTGAAGTGCCGGGTTTAGAATCTGTAACAGCACATGCCGATGATACTTCTGTTGCTCTCATTCAACATGACATTGTTGAGATTTCTGAATCTATAGGTAGTCTGACATTGAAGTTCACTGATGCACAACGTGTTGACTTTGTGAACACCACCGTAACATTGTCAGATCCAAACGGTCAGGAAATCCCTGTCACGCTTGAAGGCAATGAAAACTCTCAACTAACGGTTCGTTTCGTACCATTGACACAAAGTGGCATCTACACGATTTCTGTAACACCACAAGATATCGCAGGAAACGTAGCCCAAACGGCTATCCGATACCAGTTCCGACTTGATACAACATTACCAACAGTCGATTCTGTTCTCATTGATGGAAAAGTAGGTTCAACTGTATACGTAAAAACAGCCGTTCCCAGAATCATCGCAGCTATCACCGATTCACTTGGTGTTGGGTTGTCTGTAGGAGATACCGGTTCTACTATTGTCGTTACCAATTCACAAGGCATACAGGTATCTGCAACTACGACCCTCAATGCAGCAAATCAGTTAACGTGGATACCGATACCACTTCCAGTAGATGGAAGTGCTGATGGGGAATATACAGTTGTTATCACACCTGTTGATAAGGTTGGACGCACAGGTACTGTTGTCCGAAGGCAATTTATCTATGATACACAAGCACCTCGCTTAACATCTGCTACCCCCATAACGCTTCATGCACCTATTTCTTATCTCGGCAGTGGGTTAAATCAATTTGTTCTCACCGTTGAAGATGTGGGTCCGTCTGATATCGTGTATGCCTCTCAAGTCGTAGCATTGATGGATGCGACAGGCAAACCCGTCCCAGCAAAGTTGACTTATGATGAACTGACAAATCAGTTGTATTTAACTCTTGACACTCCATTTGCCAGTGACGGTACCGCAGACGGACCTTATACGCTCAATGTACTCCTTATTGACAAAGCTGGCAATCGTTTAACCACACGATTTAATCTGGTCTACGATTCAATTATACCGCAAGTATCATCTGTTCAAGTAAATACTGCTGGAACGCCTATAGAACTTTCGCCAAGTCAGGTCGCAGAACTTTCTGAATCTGTTGACACTATCACGATTAAGTTCAACGAAGCAACGCGGGTTGATTTTGAAAACACAAGTATTTTACTGCTCGATCCAAATTCCCAAACGATTCCTCTTACTGTAGGCGATGATGGTGTCTCTCAAATGACACTCAGTTTTGTTGCTTTGACACAAATCGGTCAGTATACATTATCAGTAACACCACAAGACATTGCAGGAAATGTTGCACAAAGTCCGATTCAATATGCGTTTAATCTTGAATTCATTCTCCCCGATGTTGAGTCCATCATTATCGGTGACACTATAACATTGGGAAGCGCAGACACAGCTTATGTCAATGCTGACAATCTTGTAATTGCGGCGAATCTACTTGATCCCGCTGGCACGGGGTTATCTTTTGATACTACTGGCGGTTCTAATATAATCGTGGCAACACTTGATGGAACAATCGTTCGAGGATCAGTAGCCACTAATGGAACTGACCTACTTGTGTGGAGACCTATAACACTCTCCAACGATGGTAGTTCCGATGGGAGATACGCTGTATATGTTTATGCTGTTGACAAAAAGGGACGTGAGGCGAATGTAGTCTATCGCGAGTTTGTTTATGACACCCAAGAACCCGAAATTACAAACGCTTCACCGATGGACCTGAGTCAACCGGTCTCATATATCAGCGAAAGTCTAACACAATTCCAATGGACTATTCAGGATGTTGGACCTGCAGATTTGATGCTGGAAGATCAGGTAGTGACACTACGAAATCAAAGTGGTGTTCTTGTGCCGACAAAACTTACGAATGATACGAATAATCAACTCTTCCTCACACTTGACGAACCACTTCCACTTGATGGTAGTAGGGATGGTCAATATACCTTGGAAATAGCATTCTCCGATAGATCAGAAAATGTTCTTTCTATTAATCACCCTATTGTGTATGATACACAAGCACCGACCCTTGTCAGCACAGTTCCCGCTGATAATGAACAATTGACTGAAGACATAACACAAATTCAGGTAAGTCTTGACGATAAGGGTGAAAGCGGCATAGATTGGTCGCGTACAACGGTGACATTGATTGATCCGAACGGTATAACAATTTCAGGTGATTTATCCAGCGATGGAAAATCCCAATTGACTCTTAAGACAAATCAACTCGTAGCAGATGGACGATATGTTATACAGGTTCAAGCAATTGATAGAGCAGGAAACGGAGGCAGAACTGTCCATGAAAGTGATTTCCTACTTTCAAGACGATTACCGGCTATTGTTTCTACAGTGCCAATCACTGCTCCCAGAGATGAAGCGTATACAAATCAAGAAGTTGATGAGATTGAAGTCCTACTTGAAACTGTAGATACACGTCATCTTTCAACAGTGCGTTTATTGAATGCTGAGGGACAAGAAATAGCGGGACAGCAGCATCGGGCAACCGGAAAGTTAATTTATAGGTTAGTCCGTCCACTCACAACAGATGGATCTGAAGATGGGGATTATACAATTGAATTTACACCTATAAGTTCATCTGGTCGTAGTGGTACCGCACAAAGTCTGGTCTTCACTTACGATACGCAATCACCTGAACTTGATCCCAAAGATGTACATCTTATCGTTGCCGAACAGGAGGTAGACAATTCACTCGTCAGAATTCGTTTGGATATTACCGATAACCAGGCGGGTGTAGATTGGGAAAACCTTGATACAGATTGGGTAACCTTTGAGCGGATTTCTCCTGATTCTGATGACATAGATGGTAGTGTACAATATGTGTCTGATGAACCTGAGCATCTTATATTCACTCTTAATGTCCCACTCGCTGACGATGGGTCTGCAGATGGAAAATACAGAATTACCGTTACGCCTATAGACAAAGCAGGGAATGGAGATGAAACTTACGAGAAAGAATTTACCTACGACACAAGTCCACCTGTTATTGATCCAAACTCACTGCTGTTAAATGATGCACCACTGCTGACTGATATTGATGCTGACGATTATCCAAGTGCAGTTTCAACCCCCGGTGGTGTTGTTATTCAGGCGGTTGTTTCTGACACAGGATTAGGTGTCAATCTATCACAATCCCGAATCTCCGTAAGAAATCCCAATAGTCAAGAACTCTCCGGAACCACTCGACAAAATGGGGTTGACACGTTGGTCTTCAAATCAGATGGGTTGAATATTGAAGGCATCTACCAAGTAACAGTCACCGCTACTGGCAATGACACTGAACTACTCGGTATTACGCCTCAAGGATCTATTACAACAGCGTTCCTATACGAAACAACAGAACCAACTGCAGTTGTAACAGATGATGGCGGCAAAACGGAACTTACTGACGAAGCACTGCCATTAATCGGAACTGCTACAGACCCAGAAGGTGTCCGTAGAGCAGGACAACAAGGCGAAAATGAAGTCCCAGTTCCTGCATCTGGTGTATGGCTCGTTGAAATCGTTGGCACAGGACCAGATGGACAACCTATTGAACCGGTGCCAGCAGAGGACGACAGTGATGCACAACAAGAACCGTGGAGTCGTTGGACGGCTGATTTCCTACCAACCCGATCTGGAGACTACGACTTGGATATACGAGTCACTGATAGAGCAGGGAACTACGCTGTATACGATTATGGAGAGGTCACGATGTCCGTTTCCTTTACGTTCAGTGGAAACACATTTGTTTGGCCGAACCCATTACGCCAATCCAATGACGATGTTGGATTCTTCTCCTACGAACTAAATACCTCGGACGATACAGTCAAGTTGGGTCTTTACATTTATGATTGGAGCGGTGACATGGTTTATTCCAAAACTTATGACAGAATAGAACCCGGACATCGAAATGGGAACGAAGTTAGTTGGCAATTGAAAAACAGTGCTGGAAACCGAGTCGCGCGCGGCATTTACGTGTTCCGTTTAGAAGCAGTCGATGGAGCAGGAAATCGCGCTAACGCTGTCGGCAAGATACTTGTCGTTGACTAATACAGCTTCAAAAACGGAAACAAACGAAAAGGAGACAGATAATGCACAAAAGTGTAGTTGTAGCAGTTCTAACCATTGCCCTACTCCTAACCGGAGCACATAGTTTCGCTCAAGATCTCTCTGACGGTGCTGGAACTGCGGGGGCAGCTTTTCTCAAAATCGAACCTGGAAGCAGACCTGTTGGAATGGGTGGAGCGTTTACTGGACTTGCAAACGACATCAATACCATATTTTGGAATCCCGCAGGTCTAACTACCATTCAGACACGTGCACTTACCGCAATGCAGCACTTCTGGGTTGCAGATATTAGCAGCCAATCTATCGGATATGCCCAGCGATTAAATGATATCGTTTGGGGAGCAAGTTTGGTAGGAAGTTTCACTGAAGTTCAACGCAGAACAGGTCCATCGGAAACCCCTGATAGTGCCGTAACAGTAGGCGGGTTTGCTACTGGATTATCTCTTGCATACCCACTCGGTAAATCCAGTTCAATTGGAGGTACAGCGAAATTCATTTCGCAACAATTGGATATACAAAACGTGTACGGAGCCTCAGTGGACTTCGGCTTAATCACACACTTCTTAGATAATCGACTCGGACTTGGTTTTACCGTACAAAATGCTGGCGTATTTTTTGAAGACTCTGAACGCGACGAAGATCTTCCCAGTGAATACCCTCCACTTGCACTTCGGGCAGGATTTGCATATAGATTGTCAAAGGAAGTTGAAATTGAAGGTGAAGAAGGGATGCAACAACATGAATTATGGGCATTCGTGGCAGATGCACATCTTCCTCTTATTGATGCAAATCCAAGTTTCCACTTCGGTGTTGAGAGATGGTTTTACGATATTATTGCTGCACGAATCGGTTATCGTATCGGACTAAACGACAATCCAAATGATGGATTGTCAATCGGTATTGGAGTTAAAAAGAAAGGATTGGACTCCTTAGCAAATGTGGGTTTCCAATTTGATTATGCTTTCGTCCCACAAACCGATTTTGAAAGCAATTCACACCGAATATCTATCATTACAAGGTTTTAAAATACCATTAAAAGATTGCTATACTACAGTTTAAAACACGTGGGGGAGGTATGATAAAACATACCTCCCCCACGTTTATAACATTAATCTCGTTTTGTCTCTACACACTCGCTTCAAGCATTCGCTCAATCGGTAAACGGGCTTTGTCGATTACCTCTGGATCAAGAGTAATCTCGTATTCGGATAGGTCGTCATCGTTGTCAATGGCTTCTAAGATGTTCGCGATCTTGTCCAATCGCACCTTTGCCATGTGCGAACACCGCACAGAGCATGCTGTCCAAAACTCTACTTTGGGAAACTCCTGTGCTAAATTGGAGGTTAACTCACATTCTGAGGCGACAAATGCCCGCTCTAACATATCATTTTCCACACGTCCAGCAATATCCTTCATTATCTGACTGGTGCTTCCGTAAAAATCGGCTTCCTTTAGGACATTAGGACGACATTCCCAATGCGCATATAGCAATCGTTTTGAATGCCCTTTTGGAATTTCAAAGGAATCACGTATTGCGAGCAGATCAGAAAGGGTGAACCTTTCATGGACTTCACAAACCGCTCCGCGAGCAGTGTTGTCTTTACCGGGATAAACCACAGTTTTCTCGTCTTTCAGTTCTTCTTCCAAATTTTGTGCGAAGAAGATGTCTGGTACGAAAATCAACATATCTCCTGGCATAGATTTAGCAATGTGTGCTGCATTTGCCGATGTGCAACAGATGTCGGATTCAGCTTTCGCATCCGCATAACTGTTCACATAAATCATTACAGGAGCACCCGGATATAGTTCTTTCAATTTTCTGACATCTTCAGCACCGAAGTTGTCAGCAAGAGAGCATCCGGCTGTTTTGTCCGCTACTAACACAGTTTTATCTGGACTCAGGATTTTTGCGGTTTCCGCCATGAACGGCACACCATTGAAGATGAGGTAAGGAGCATCTGTCTTCGCAGCGAACATACTCAATCCAAGGGAATCCCCTTGTTCCTCTTTATCGGAGAGACCGAAAACCAGAGGTTCCATATAGTTGTGACCTAACATCACAACGTCATTTCTCTGTTTCAATGTTCGTATCTGATGTATCGTTTTTGCGTGGACTTCAATATCAAGAGACATTAGACTCGGGTGGTGCCGATTATACAACTCATTCTTAACGTCTTCAAGTGTCAATTCCTGACTATTATTCTGCGCACTTTCCACCTGGGGAGAATTTCCCATAGGATCCATGCTAATCACGCTCCAAGTTATTGCTAATCTAATGGTTAGATCTATCGCTTCCACGTCTAATTACTATCTCATACGGACAGGGACCATTTGATTAACGGGGCTTCTTTGTTCATATTAGGATACTCACTAAATTCAATTTTGTCAAGTATATCACACAAAAACGCAAGAATTTTGGTATAATTGCAGTATGAATCTCAAAAAAACACTTAATATTCTTATTATTGCGTGCTTAATATGGAATTGTAGTTTTCCTGCCGAGGGAATCTCGGTTAAACTGAGAGGAAAACTGGCATTGGTTGGCATTCTTTCAGGAGTTGCCTATTTGACACACACTCTTGTTAAACGCGATAGACATGCAGCGGAAGAATTAAAGTCTCAACTCGGTCAAGCAGAACATATCATACAGATTGAACGTGGGTTTGACAAATGGGAGATACATCACTTCCCTGAACAGACATATTATTTTTTGAACAACCGTATCATCAGGAAAAAGGCAGCTAACGCCTTTTCCCTGAATCAAAGATTTCATAATACTGTTCAGTGGAATCTCCTCCCATATCATACATCTAATCGAAACAGATCTGTTTCTTCAGTACTTACCGATACGACTTTTTTAGTGAACCCCAGGTGGTTGTCACTTTCCCCTTTGCGTCAACTGCTAATCCCTCAATCTGCAACTCCCTATCTTCATCGGTTGGAACGCGAACATTGGCTTGGACAGGATTCACTGCGTTCGTATTTGATGTTACAAAAATAGCGTCTAACTTTGTTGCATCTTCACGCACGCCAATCCGCAACACTGTTTCTCCTGGTGCATCAAACTCCCAAATTCGTTCATTTGTTCCCGCGTTTAACCAGTGATTGATACGATCCCAATGCCATGCGTTTCCCCCTTGAACTGACCACCGATACTGTGTATTGTTTGTGGCTTGTGGGTCCTCGTCAGGATCCGCAGGTTGCCATGTTACGTTGTGTTACCAATGTATACGTTAGCAAACATCCCATATAAATGCAAGATTCTAATCGGGTGTGCAGGATTATATAGTTTTAGGACTTTCGATCAGTAATATTCACAAACGTTAGATTTATTATAGGTTTGTATTTCTCTTTGTCTGAACCAGGATTTGCGGGATTTATAGATTTACATGATTATGAGTCTGTCGTTTCTAAGTGCCATTGTTAAGAAAAACTGCTTTGATATTGTAAGTGTTTGTAATGCAGATGATTTGAGTCAAGACCTATAATATTGGAGTTGGAAACCCCACTCCAACAATGTGAGGAATCGTGGTTGCAAACCACTCCAACAAGTGGATGGGCAGCAAGAGATATAGAAAACGTGGAATGCAAAACCCAAATTTGGCTTTACAAGTTCCAGCTTTACAGACTGGTGGTTTCGCAACAAAGGCATGGTTTTCCCAATTGCTGAGATGCTACGGTTTCTCAGAAACATCCATGACTCTATGAGATTTTAGATGACATATTCCTACGGGTATGTCCGCATTTGTCTCAGTGATCCTATTGTAATTGTATTTTAAACCCCAATTCAAAAGAAATTACAATATGGATTCAAATGCTAATCAGGATATGATGGACTGATTAATATTCTTGAGTGTATATTTTGGACATTATAGATTTGAATCCTTTGCTGTCATCGGTCAAAGGTGAACTTCCCGCGACTTCGTGAGAATTTACGCGATGTTTTTCGTGTTTTATTATTCTGTCTCTGTTGGTTTCGCGCTCTGCAGAGACTACCCACGACTTTTCGTCAAGTTTTCGAGCGACTGTTGTGGTTGTAAATTTGAGATCCCGTGTTGTCGCTTCTTCAGGGAACTGCACCGCCTCTAAGAGTTTCTAAACTTGCGTAGCCGTTTTGGGTTTGCATTCTAAACACGTGTTAATTATACACTATACATAAGTAATTGTCAAGTAAAAATGTAATAATATTCATAGTTTTTCGTGAATTTATAGAGAATTCCTTGATTTTTGATTAAATTTTGAGTTTCTTGTCTGAATTAGGATTTTTAGAGTTCGACATATCTTTTTTGCTCAGAGGAGCATGATCTACAATATATTGAAGTATAAGGTGACAATAACTTTACACACCCGTTTCTTGAATCAGAGTATTTATGGTGAAGTATGAAAATAATTGGACACACCACTGTAGGAGCGATCTCCGAATCGCGATTTAATTCAGTGATTATCGGGAATCGGAGTTCCCTCCTACAATTCCTAATGTTCATTTAATTCTAAATTCTACCATAGTTTCAGTTTTTATGCGTTTTCTAAACAAGTGCTAAATAATGGTACGATATTTAATTATAGTGAACATTGAAAATAATAATACAGATACCTGTAGGAGCGATCTCCGAATCGCGAGTTAACGCAGTGATAATCAAGAATCGGAGTTCGCTCGGACATCTCAAAATGTCTCATTAATTCAAAAGTTTACTATAAATATACCTTATACCAAATTAACGAGATCTGTATTGTTTATGATGCTGAGAACACAGACGGGCAGGGGAACCCTGCCCCTATAATTTAGGTTAATTTGGTATAAGTTGCTACCGATTATTTGTTAGAGGGGTTTCTAAACCCGATTGATGATAAAAAAGTAGAAATAACGACTTCTAATACCAATTATGGTAAATTGAGGTTAGAAACCTCTCCAACAAGTGTAAGATGGTAACTTGGGTTAAATATCACTGTTTTTGAATAATTTGCAAACACATAAATTTATTGATTGAAACTTGAACCTAAAATACGTTAAACTTCTTAAGTTTGAAAATGCAAGGAGAGGAAATAATGAAACCGAAAATTGGTATTCCAGCAGTTGACGAATTTGCGAAAAATAACTTTGAAAACTATAAGGTTGCGATTAAAGACCATGGTGGAACGGTCTGTTTTTTAGTCAGTAATGAACAATCAATTTCAGAATTCATTGATGGAATTGATGCACTTCTGCTTCCTGGCGGTGGAGATATTCACCCAGATAATTTTAATCAGGAATGGCATCCGAAAATAAAATTTGTAAATGAGGAACGTGATGATTTGGAATTGTCTCTATTCAAAGAGGCATATAAAAGAGATATTCCAGTGTTTGGGATATGTAGAGGTATACAGATCATGAGCGTTGCAATGGGAGGCAGTCTATTTCAAGATATTGATACTGTATATCCGAAACCGTTCCTCACGCATCCTAAGGAGCACGGAATAGATTCTGAACATACGATTGAGATTGAACCTGATAGTGAACTTGAGAAGATTATCGGTGAGAGTGTTGCTGATGTGAATTCAGCACATCATCAGGCAGTAGACGATATTGGTGAGGGATTTGTTGTCACTGCATATTCAAGTGATGGGATTGTTGAGGCAATAGAAAATCCATCAAGAACATTCATGGTAGGCGTTCAATACCATCCTGAGCGAATGCTTGCTACAGAAGAATTTGTAGATCATAGAAACAAATTATTCAAAGCGTTTATAGACGAAGCATCAAAATAGATTTTCAGAGAACGATTTATTAGAAATTGGCAATCAACGATAGTCGATGTGTCAATCCCAAATCTCCTAACGACACGAGTGCATAATCAATTTGGAATCTGAGTATTGACAAACCAAAACCTCCGGTTAAACCGGAATTAGCCCCTAAATCGTTTCCTCCGAGTTGGTATTTATAGCCAGTCCGAATTTGCAGAATATTTGCAATCGTATAACCTATTCCAACTGCGAATGCATTATCATTATCGGTAGGTCTTATGAAATCCATCGTTAAGATTGCATCATCGTTTAGTAACCTATACGCAGTTCCCACTCTTAGAACAAATGGGAGTTGAAACGCATCTTCAACATATTTCACTCGTGGACCGACATTTTGTGCATTGATGCCGATGGAGATTGGAAATTGTGAAAAGTTGTATAACCCACCAAAATCAAACGCCACACCTGTCCCGTTTTCGTCAGAAATCTGTTCTCTGATGTATTTGGCATTTACGCCAAAACTCAATGTATTACCAAATCCACGCGCATAAGATAATATCATTGCGAGATCATAAGGACGAAATACTTCAGTTAAATTTCCATCTTGATCTCGTCCTTCTATATCACCGAAGGACAGAAAGTTCGCACTGATCCCCACTGAATTGCTTTTTCCAATTGGGAGTGCTATTCCTACAAATTCTTGATTTATCTCTGCAAACCATTCGTTGTGCATTAGGGCAAGTTGCGGTCTTTCAAGCTTGATTAGTCCTGCTGGGTTCCAAAAGGAAGCGTATAAGTCATCTGTTGCAGCGACTTGCGACTCTCCCATACCAATCGCCTTTGCACCGACACCTATTTTTAAGAATGTCATTGCACGTGTGCCTGCATTTTCGTGTATATCGGAGTTATCTGCTAATATAGGAATACTCGTGAATAGGAAAAGAATGATAGGGATGAATGCAATTATTCGTTTCATATATTTGTCTGGTAAAAACATTAGGCAGTTAGAATAAAAATGTATAGAGTTAGTGTTTATATCATTGATTTTGGTGATACTCACTACGACTAAAGTCGTGTGCTTCTTTGAAACACATAACTCTCCTCTATGTGATTCCTGCTTCCGTCTCTCGTGCCTCTATTCTGAACTGTGTGAGG
This sequence comes from Candidatus Poribacteria bacterium, assembly GCA_958295945.1. GTDB lineage: Bacteria > Poribacteria > WGA-4E > WGA-4E > WGA-3G > MSPOR6. The sequence continues at coordinate 4,199,078 of OY282386.1, read as the reverse complement.
TCTTATTCGGACTCCACAGGCGTTTATTCTCTCTGTCTATCCGACAGCGAGGTTTTTTAGGTTTATTGCAGCGTTTACATCTCTATCTTCTTGATATTGGCATACGTTGCAGTGATATGTTCTCTCTGAAAGTGTTAGGTCTTTTTTCTTATGTCCGCAACTGGAACAAGTTTTACTGGATGCATAGAATTGCGGTGCTTCTGTGATGGGTATTCCTAATGCGTCTGCTTTCGTCTTGAGTTTCTGTAGAAACCCGCCTAATGCACTATCTGCTAATGCTTTTGCTAAACTTCTATTTTTTAGCAGGTTCGTTATATTTAGTGTTTCCACTGTGATACGACTTGCTCGTTTAGCAATAGTAGTTGTTGCTTTGTGATGTGCATCGCTTCGGATACAACCGATTCTGTAATGAACTCGTTCCACTTTATGTTTTTGCTTATACCAGTTTTTAGACGTGAACACTTTGCGGCTTAACTTGCGTTGTTCTCGTTTTAGTTTTCGTTCATAGCGTTTTAGCGGTCTCGGATTATGATATTTTGTGCCATCACTCAAGGTTGCTAATGTGTTGATACCGACATCTATACCGATTACAGGGTGTGTTGAGGTGTCAACTGCTGCGGTGTCCTCTGTTTGGACGGTGATAGATACAAACCAACGGTGTGCTGTCCTTGAAATCGTTACGCTGATAATCTTGCCTTCAAAACGTAAGGGTTGAAACATTTTGACCCAACCGATTTTTGGCAACTTGATACGTTTACCTTCTACTCGCACGGATTGTTCGTCCGTTGTCCAAGCGTCCCTAATTCCACGCTTTTTGAACTTTGGAAACTTCGCACGCTTGGATAGCCAATTCGCAATCGCTTGCCCAAGATTTCTGATGGCATACAGTGCAGCTCTTTGGTCTTGTGAACGTGTCCACTCATAACGCTTTTTCGCTTTGTTGAAGGTGTTATTAAGGGTTCGCCATGATTGGAAGTTATCATTATCTAATCCAATCTTAAAATCTGACAACGCTTGATTATACGCAAAACGCGCATAACCACATTGTTGGGAAAACCAACGCCTCTGCTTAAATGTCGGATCTAATGTGATTTTATGGGTCTTGTATGGCATATCTGACTCCTGATAAGATGCTGACCCCTCGTCAAAGGTGTGGCAGGTGTTGACGCACCTACCACAGAGTCAGTCTTATTATTATATCACAAAATATATGTAAATATCAAGCGTTTTTTGACCCAAGCATAAATGCTTGGGATTGCCAGTTAATTCCCTTCATAATTTGATATTTGAATTGTAGCATATCATTGAACAATAGTCAACTAAAGTTATGCTTCTGGGTGTGTAAAGTTTTTGACACCGTAGACGTCAATTCAAGTTAAAAACCTGTAACCTATTGTAGGGCCAAATCAAGTAATCAACGGTATGAACGCCTTTTGGCGTTCCCCGGGTATGAATGCGCTTATGGCATTCCCCGGGTCTCTGTGCCCCGCCATTCCTTATCCTGTAATGCAACGGGCGGGCACAGAGACCCGTCTCTATAATTCATGGTGAGAAGTTCGTGACAAAATCTGGACACACCCTTATCAATCTGATAGTAAATCTTAATCTTAAGATTTTATTGTGCGGTTTGATTGACAGCAGTTGAAGTGTTCATGAATTCTGTGTTTCATCTGACAATATATTCTCTGTGATTTCCTTCTAATTTTATGGAATTTTCGCTTATCAAAACTGTACAGAAATTGGACATTATTTCGTACATCTGTACAGTTTTTTTTAGTGCTTTCAGAGCAGTCGCTATCAGGGTTGGTAAAGGATTTATAAAAAAACAAAAAATTTTTATTTTGTACACTTTCACTATTCGTCTTTTGTTGTGTGAGATTGGTAGACTGAGCATCATACTTGTCCAGCATTGGACGAATGCAGATAGAATGTTTCTAAATGTCAAAAGTGGTGTGATGCCTAAGGGTTTGGCGTTTATGTGAATGCGTTTAATATTGAATGTCTGGGCATTCTCACTTTTGTGTAATGTGTTTCTATGTAATGAAGAGATTGCTTGTAGGTTAATCATTGTTCTTTGCATAAGAGGTCTTGTTTTCATAATTTACTGCTTTGAAATTGAAATCTATGTGACATGTATTATAACCGAATAAATAACGTGAGTCAAGTATTTTTTTACAATTTTAGCGAAATTTGTATTCTTTTAATTCTTTTTCTGACTTTTTGGCATAGTTTTGCATGCACAAGCTGGCAGCATGTGCTACGAATATACGAACAAGACTATAGGGTTAATGTAATATTTTTCTAAGAACTTTACACACCTCTGTCAATCTGGGGTATTTAGTAGGAATTAAGAAAATCCTAAATACAAATATCCCTGCTGTCAATCTGGGTGTTTAAAGTTTTTGTCATCGTAGATGTCAATTCAAGTGAAAAACCTGTCCTCTATTGTAGTGCCAAATCAACGGTATGAATGCGCTTATGGCATTCCCCGGGTCTCTGTGCCCCGCCATTCCTTATCCTGTAATGCAACGGGCGGGCACAGAGACCCGTCCCTACAATTCATGGTGAGAAGTTAGTGACAAAATCTGGACACACCCCACACCCATTTAATATTTGACAGTAGAGGTATATTATGGTATCATAATATAGTAATATAAAGCATAACCACATATTGATTCTTACGCATACCGACTAACGTTTTCTACTTTGGTATATGCGTAAAAGAGTCTTAAAAAGAACATGGAACAGATGCAATTCAAGTTCACAGATATCTATCAAGTTAGAAACTACGGTTTCAGTCTTAGAAGAATAGGAATTCATCTTATAGGCATACTGCTTGCTTACCTAATATATGAAATTTTGATCTATCTGAGTTTAGTTATTGAAGGTGGTTCAGAAGTAGCAAAGTTTTGGAATGCCTACGGAATTTTGCCGATTCCTCCATTTATACCGACAGAGTTAACCTCACTAACGACAAGTGCAATGTGGTTAGGTTTAATCATCTTTGCATCCATTTTTTATCTTGTCAGTACAATGGCATCTAAAATTACAATTGAACAGTTGCGTGGAGATATATTTTTTTCAATTCGTAACTCCATTAAGTACATAAAACAGAAGTGGTTAACTGTATTCGGTTCTTACTTGGGATTACTTGCATTCATACTCCTACTTCTATTGATACCTGTCAGTATTGGACTTCTTGGTAAAATCCCTCTCGTCGGAAAGTCAATTCTCACCATATCTTCCATTTTCATACCGATTGCATTCATTTTAGGACTTCTTACCGTATTGAGTATCGCTGTTTTTATAAGCAGTCTGTTTTTTGTTCCTGCCGTTGTTTCGACCACGGGTGCGGATGCATTTGAAACAATCTATCAACTTTTTGCTATGTTATGGAATCAACCGTGGCGACTTGTCAGTTACGGTTTGTTATTGTTACTACTGAAGTTAATTCTTGTTCCGATTTGGACGGTTTTCTGTTTTGCTGGATTTTTTATTGTCTTGCTGCTTACACATGCCTTACATCCGACCTATATACAAGAATCTCTGGGAATTGTGAATAAATGGTTGGGAGGGACATTACAGAAATTAGTTGATCTCTTTTCTATGGAGAACACAACTTTTTTAGGAATTAATACCACATTTCAACTGCCAGCGATGACTAATTTGTCCACCACGATCTGTGCCATATTCATAACATTGACGTTAATATGTATAGTCGGTGGTGTAGTAGCCTATCTTTTTTCATTAGCATCTGTCGGAACAACGCTTATTTATACTATTCTTAGACCACGGATTGATGGACAAAATCTCATTCAGGTAATCGGCACAGATGAACAGATTTCCACTTTATCGGTACAAATAGGAGATGAATGATATTGAACAATGATGGTTGTAGTATGTCAGAATGGATATTCAAACTACAATACACCATACCTTGAACTGAGTTCTTTATCGTTCATAAGTAAAAATGTTACAAAAAGCATTAACTAAAGTTTTTGGAAGTAAGGAAGATCGCGATGTCAAACGATATCGCAGTATAGTTGAAGCTGTCAATAATCGTGAATATGAAATCAAGAAATTAAATGATGCAAAACTTCAAGCAAAAACCCCTAACTTTCGACGTCAATTAGAAGCAGGTGCTTCGCTTGATGATATTTTGATTGAGGCGTTTGCCGTAGTCCGAGAGACAGCCGTTCGCACATTGAAACAACGACACTATGATGTGCAGATTATAGGTGGTGCTGCCCTGCATCAGGGTGCTATCGCTGAAATGAGAACGGGTGAAGGTAAGACATTGACATCTACGCTTGCTGTTTATCTCAATGCGCTTACAGGAAATGGTGTTCACCTCGCCACAGTGAATGATTATTTAGCGCGCCGTGATGCTGAATGGATGGGTAAGATATATAACTTTCTCGGATTATCAGTTGGACTAACACTCAGTTTGATGCCTCATGAACAGAAGAAACTTGCCTATAAAGCTGATATCACTTATGGAGTGCATAGTGAGTTCGGGTTTGACTATTTAAACGATAACCGCGCCCACACCTTAGATACGAAAGCACAACGTGGTCATGTCTATGCAATTCTTGACGAAGTTGATAGTATATTAATTGACGAAGCGCGAACACCTCTTATCATTTCTGATCCATCCGATAAACCTGCGGAACTCTATCGTAGAATAAATCATGTTGTTACACAACTACGTAAAGAAACCCACTTTGATATAGATGAGAAGGGAAAATCACGTGGCAGTGTGATGCTGACAGACGATGGGATAGAAGAAGTTCAACGTCTTCTTGGCGTGGAAAACTTATATGACCATGACAATATAATGCTTGTACACCATCTACAGCAATCCCTCACTGCACATCATCTATACACAAGCGATATTGACTATCTCGTAGAAAACGGTGAAGTTTTACTTATTGATGAGTTCACTGGACGTAAACAGATTGGTCGTAGGTTGAGTGAGGGTCTTCATCAGGCAATAGAAGCAAAAGAACGTGTGAAGATTGCTCAAGAAAATGAAACTTTTGCAAAAATAACATACCAAAACTATTTTCGGATGTATGAAAAACTTGCGGGAATGACAGGTACTGCAGCGACAGAGGCAAATGAATTTGGACATATTTACGGATTAGATGTTGTCGTTGTTCCAACCAACGAACCGATGATTCGTATTGACAATGCTGATCAGATTTTCGGTACGGAAGAGGCAAAATATAATGCAGTCTTAGCAGATATTGCTGAGCAATACGAAAAAGGTCGTCCAGTACTTGTGGGGACAATCTCAATTGAAAATTCAGAAAAACTGAGTAAGTTGCTCAGAGCCAGACATCGCAACATCAAGCATCAAGTCTTGAATGCTAAAGAACATTCACGTGAAGCAGACATCGTTGCACAAGCAGGTTTACCGGGGGCAGTTACAATCGCTACAAATATGGCGGGTAGAGGTGTTGATATCTTATTAGGTGGCAATCCAGAAGGTATGGCAAAGGATATGCTGCGTAAGAAAAAAGTAGACATGAGTATACCCTATCAAGAAACTGAGGAGTGGGAGGAAGCACTTGCAGAAGCCGAAGCGATTTGTAAAAAGAATCAAGAACAGGTATTGAGTGCGGGTGGACTACATATCGTCGGTACTGAACGACACGATTCACGAAGAATTGATAACCAATTGCGTGGACGTTCAGGACGGCAAGGGGATCCCGGTTCATCACGTTTCTATCTCTCCTTGGAAGATGATCTCATGAAAAAGTTCGGTTCAGAACGGCTACAAGGGTTGATGGGTAGAGCAGGAATGGATGATAACATTCCATTGGAACACCCATGGATGTCGAAATCGATTGAAAAAGCACAGACCCGCGTTGAACAAATGAACTTTGATATTCGGAAGAATATCCTAAAATTTGATGATGTGATGGAAGCACAACGTGACACCATATATTCTCTAAGAGACTCTATTCTATCGGAAGAGGATCCGAAAGAAATTGTGTGGGAGATGATTGAGAATGTAATTGCTGATCGGATTGAAGAAGTAATTCCTGAACGTGGACTGCGTGACGAAGAGGAATTAGATAAATTTGAGAAATGGCTCGGAGCTACTTTTCCAGTGGAAGTTGTTGTCAAAACACCGTTAACTGAGATAGGTTCGGAAGAACTCTACGACCAGATCATTGACGCGCTAAAAATCGCATATCAGAAACGTGAAGATGAGATGGGGTCTGAGTTGATGCGTACGTTGGAAAGATTACTTGTTTTAGATAGAATTGATAGTCATTGGAAAGATCATCTCTATAATATTGACTTTGTTGAACAAGAAATGAGATTAGCAGGATACGGTGGTAAAGATCCGATTGTAGTATTTAAGGGTGAGGCTCTTGGTATCTTTGAATCTATGTATCAGAACATAGAGAAAGAGGTGAGTGAGTTCATATTCAAATCAAGTGTCAATACAGAAGCACCGCGCCGTGCTCCAAGCAGAGGAACGGGTCGCTCGCGTCGGATGCCACAACGTCGTGCCGCACAAGGCAATGATGGAACACAATCTTCGGCAGAATTCGCTTCACAACAAGCTATGGGGAGTATGCCGAAAGTCGGACGTAATGCTCCGTGTCCTTGTGGGAGTGGTAAAAAATATAAGAAATGTCATGGAAGATAGAGATAGTTAATTGATGTGTTTCAGCATGAATTATGAATATGGAGGAAAGTCTTGAAATCAGAAGAAACCTATACGCTATCACAAACCTTGCTTGATATTTTGGCGTGTCCTGCTTGTAAGGGTAAAATTGAACATATAGAAGCGGACGAAAAACTGGTTTGTCGTGGTGAATGTCAACGAAGGTATCCTATTCGTGACGGGATACCTGTGATGTTAATTGATGAAGCGGTATTACCAACTAAAGAATAAGTTTTTGAAAAGTTTGATTTTGGTAAGAGAGTATAATGCGAATCTTATTTCTATGTTTGCGATGTCCATATCCACCACAACGAGGGGACAGGATTCGTTCATACCATTTTATCAAGCAACTATCAAAACGGCATAAAATCACATTGGTCTTTTTTGCTGAATCAGATTCTGACATTGAGGCTGTCAGTCAGCTGCAGCCATTCTGTGAACGTGTTGAGTGCGTACGGTTTCGTCCAAATTTTGCAAAATTGAACACAGTCTTTCATTGTTTATCTCGGACTCCATTGCAAGTGCATTATTGGTATTCACCACAAATGCAGCGAAAAATCAACCAACTTCTTGAAGAGAATAGGTTTGATCTCATTCATGCGCAACTTTTTCGGATGGGACAATATGTTTTGAACGCGTATGGAACTCAAAAGGTGTTGGATTTGTGTGATTCGTTAGCATTGAACTTAAGTCGGCGCGCAGAATTAGATTGCACACCAAAACGATTTTTGGTAAAATTGGAGGAAAAACGAGTTCGGCAGTATGAAATAGAGATTATGAAATCGTTTGATTGGGGTACTGTTGTCGCAAACTTTGATAGGGATTATTTGCTTAAACAAGACAACAGTCTGAATTTATCTGTTGTTCCAATGGGGGTTGATCTTAAGTATTTTCATCCAAATCAAGAGAATATAAATGAACCCTTGGATTCAAACGGTAACCAGACAACAGTTTCATTAGATTCAAGCAAGAATCTTGTATTTACTGGTACGATGAATTATTTTCCGAACTCTGATGCAGTAATTTACTTTTGTGAAGAGATTTATCCTTTGATACAGAAACAGCATCCGGATGTTAACTTTTATATTGTTGGCAATCATCCGACAGAACAGGTGCAACGTCTTGCTGAATATAGAGGAGTGACCGTCACAGGATTTGTTCCAGACATCCGTCCTTATTTTCAGAAGGCATCTGTTTTTGTAGCACCTTTACGTGCGGGTTCAGGTATACAGACAAAAAATTTAGAAGCAATGGCGATGGGAACTCCGGTCGTAACTACTTCTATCGGTGCAATGGGATTAGAAGCAGAGATTGGAGAAGAACTTCTTACTGCTGATACACCAAAAGATTTTGCTGACTGTGTCATTCATCTGATTGAAAATCCTGAGAACCGACAGAATCTTGGTAATGCTGGTAGAAAACGGGTTGAAGCGAGTTATGATTGGCAAGTTCTCGTTGAAAAACTTGAGCAGGTTTATGCCGAAATCTGATTTTTGACGAAACAGATTAACAGGCATTAGACATATATCTATTATTTTGGTGTATTGTGGATTTGACAAATCAAGGAGGTAGTATGGAAAAAAACAAAATCAAATGGAGTTCATCGGTTGTTGTTGACATTTTACTTGTTTATTTTGCATTCTTATTAGCCTATTTTACCTGCAAACAACTCAATCCAGATGTATTAGCAAATTTCGGCCAGATATCATTTCTTTCAGGCATAACTTCTAACGCATTACTACTATTCTCTATCGCAACCATAGTTACATTAGTGCGTATCGTTACGTTCAGAAGTTTTCGAATTTATAAACCCATTTGGCGATATGCTGGCGTAAAAGAATTCCGCACTTTTGCAGCTGCAATAGGTATTTCCAGTTTGTTGCTTGTCGGTATATCTGTAATTTTCAAGAGTTTTGATACATGGACTTTCTTTCTTATTGATGGCATCTATAGTGCCATTATTATCGGTTTCATCAAATTTTCACATAGCATCTTGCGAGAAGGAAGACTCAAAGAGGTAGCACCACCACGAAGAAAGGTTTTGATAGTTGGTGCTGGCATGGCTGGAATAGGAGTCTTGAAAGAATTACGCGGGCACCCAGAAAAGGGTTATCTACCAATCGGATTTATTGACGACAATACGCAGAAAGTTGGAAAATCGATAGCAGGTCTTGAAGTTCTCGGCACGACACGTGACCTTACTTATATTGCACGCAAACGGGAAATTGAAGAAGTTATTATCGCAATACCGTCTGCCCCAGGTGGCAAAATAAGAGATATTATCCGGCAATGTGAATACCGTAGATGCCAATTCAAGATCGTGCCAAATATACACGCAATTCTTGAGGGTAAGGTAAGCATCAGTCATATCCGCGAAGTGAAGTTGGAAGACCTTCTTAATCGGTCAACCGATCCGGTTGATTTAGCAGAAATTTCAAAGTATCTATCCGGCAAACGGGTCATGGTAACGGGTGCAGGCGGATCTATCGGTTCTGAACTTTGCAGACAGGTCGCAAAACTTGATCCTGAACTACTCATCCTCTTCGGACGCGGAGAAAATAGTATCTATCATATTGATCTGGAACTGCGTGAATCTGATCCGCAGCTTAACCGTGAATTAATTATAGGTGATATCCGTGATAACTCTAAAGTGTTTCAGATTACAAAACGTTACCGACCCCATATTATTTTTCATGCTGCAGCACACAAACATGTCAAATTTATGGAAAGACATCCAGATGAAGCTGTGAAAAACAACATACTTGGCACGAAAAACTTGATTGACGCTGCAATAAAAAACCATGTGGAAGCATTCATTCTTGTTTCTTCGGATAAGTCAGTTAATCCTACAAGTGTTTACGGGGCTTCAAAACGAGTTACTGAGAAACTTATCCAATGTAAAGCGAATCGGAATGGCACCAAGTTTATCGCAGTGCGATTCGGTAATGTAATTGGTAGTCGAGCGAGTGTATTGCCAAATTTCAAAAGACAAATTGCAAAAGGTGGTCCCGTCACAGTTACACATCGCGAAGCAACGCGCTACTTTATGACTATCCCCGAAGCAGTTCAACTCCTTATTCAAGCCGGGGCAATGGGAAATGGCGGTGAAATTCTTATGCTCGATATGGGTGAACCTATAAAGATACTTGACCTTGCACGAGACCTTATTAGATTGTCAGGTTTAGAAGTTGATAAGGATATTAAGATTGATTTTACTGGATTAGAAGCTGGTGAGAAACTCTATGAAGAACTACTTACGCCACAAGAAGGTGTAACAGCAACAAAACACCAACGTATATTTGTAGCACAGATGGAACATATTGAGGAGAATCAGCTTTTATCTCATTTGAGTGAACTATCTGAATATGCAGAGGCACTTGATACAGATGGGATTATTGCGAAATTTCAAGAATTAGTGCCGACTTATAAACCAAACCGAGAATTCATCAAGGATACGGTTAGTGAAGACAGTTCTGAAACCGAAATTCGAAGGCATCTTCTAAATACCGATCAAGATTCAGAGACAGAGGAATCTGGTTTAACGGACACTGTATAAATCCTAAGATTGCTTCGTTGATTCTGCATGATATATTGAAAAGGTAGAATGGTACATCACTAAGTTATAATTCAGTAAAATAGGATTGTCGGGGTATGATATGTCGTCCGTTGAAGATGGTCTGCAGATCCATTCAAGTTGGTTGAAAAGACTTTTTGACATCATCCTATCCACGATAATTCTCATCTTATCTTTCCCACTCTTTTTACTCGGTAGTTTCCTTGCAAAAATCCAATCCATCGGACCAGTTTTTTACAAAGCAAATCGCGTGGGACGGAATGGACAAGTTTTTGAAATGTACAAGTTCAGAACAATGGTAGAGAATGCTGATAAAATTGGTATTGGGTTGACAACACATAAGGATCCCCGTGTAACGCAAATTGGACGTTTGTTGCGTTTTACAAAATTAGATGAACTTCCAAACTTCATAAATGTGATTAAAGGTGATATGAGTTTAACGGGTCCACGTCCTGAGTCTCCTACTTACGTTAAATTCTACACCTACGATCAGAGAAAAGTCTTACTTGTCCGACCAGGGATTACGGGTCCTTCACAGATTGCGAACCGAAACGAAGAAGAAAAATTAGCCGAACAGACATATCCGGAGCAGTATTATATCACTGAGTTACTGCCGAAGAAGCTAGCACTTGACCTTCACTATGTTGCGACACAGAGTTTCATATCTGACATTGGGTGGATATTAAAGACTTTATGGGTGCTTGTGTTTCCACTTAAGGTTGAAAATCAACCTATCGTACCAAATAAACCTACCCACAATTAGGAATTCCATGACAGTTTAGCTTAGTGATTAGATCCCTTAAATTGCTGCATACATTATGAAACGAAAACGTGTATTGATTATTCTTTCAGTAATAGTTATTCTATTTCTCTTCATTGTCATTCAATCTATCCGATTTTTGAGTGGTTCATCCTCTATCGGTGAGAAAGTCGCTGTGCTTGATATTACAGGTATCATAACAAAATCCGACTCCACAATAAAACTCATCCACGCATATCGTGATGACCCAAATGTAAAGGCGATTATACTCCGTATAAATACCCCAGGTGGAAGCGTCGCACCTGTTCAAGAGATCTTTAGTGAATTGAGAAAGTTGGAAAAACCTATAGTGGCATCAATGGGAAGTACAGCAGCTTCTGGCGGTTACTACATAGCTTGCGCAGCAGATACGATTGTAGCAAACCCAGGAACTTTGACTGGAAGTATCGGTGTTATTATGCAGTTTACCAAAATAAAGGGGTTGTATGAAAAAGTCGGGTTAGAACATCAAGTCATAAAAAGCGGAAAATTCAAAGATTCTGGGTCTATGTTTCGTGATCTTTCTGAAGACGACATCGCTGTTCTACAAGAGACCGTAGATGATGTCTACAACCAATTTGTTGATGCAATCTCTGAATCGCGTGAAGACATATTAACACGTGAACAAATCGTCTCTCTGGCTGATGGACGCATCTTTTCTGGAAGACAAGCACTTGAACATAAACTGATTGACAAATTAGGTAACTTACAAGATGCGATTATTGTGGCTGGCGAACTTGGCAACATTGAAGGTAAACCCAAAGTATTGCGAAAAGAAAGAAGGACATCTTTACTTGAACAACTCATCGGTATAAAACATAATCCTCACCTTGATGAAATCCTAAACTTTCCCGGTGTAACATTCCGATATCAACTTAGCCTTGGTAACTAAGGTCTATCCACCATGAATCATGAGTATCAGATTAATACTGATTGGAAACGGCTTGCAGACCAAATTGTAATGCCGAACCAACGTGTGCTTGTCCTTGGTGCTTCTGATACAGGAAAATCCACATTTTGTCGTTATCTGATAGATTGTGGTTGTGCGGAATCGTTGAAAGTTGCTCTCGTAGATGCTGATATTGGACAATCCCAAATTGGCCCGCCTACCACCGTGGGAATGCAGCATTATGATTCTTCACAAGAATCCGACATATCCCAATCTGAAGATACTATAGACGCACTTTACTTTGTAGGGGCTATATCACCTCAACGCAATCTGCTTCCAACTTTGACTGGCACGCGATTGATGGTAGATTCTGCAATAAATCAAAATGCTGAATTCATTGTGGTTGACACAACAGGATATGTTCATAATGATGCAGCTGCAATGCTGAAACAGCAAAAGATTGACCTAATCAGACCAAATCATATCGTCTGCATAGGTCGTTCAAAAGATTTAGAACGGATTATCGGTTGTTATCGCTCTTTTAATTGGCTCACAATTCACTATCTACTTCCACATAGATTGGTACGAAAAAAGAGTAGTGAAGCAAGAAAGAAGAATCGTGGTTCAAAGTTTAGACAATATTTTGACGACAGTGAACTTCAAGAGATACCATTTGAACAAATTAGGGGTGCACGCACTCCATTTTTTAATGGTAGGATAGCAAACCAGAAAGAATTGGAGTTTCTTTCAGGTTTGACTGAAAACGATGTTGTATATGCTGAATGGGGACAACGATCAGTCAGTCTAATTGCAAGAAGAAAACTTACGCAAGCATCAACAAAAAAACTTAAAGACTATCTGAGTTTGACTTATGTAGCATCAGAAACAGCTTCATACTTTGACCAGCGACTTGTGGGAATGTTAAATGACTCTGGTATAACAGTAGGAATTGGGATAATTGAGGCACTTGACTATAACAACAAAGAACTTCAAGTCCGATGTCAATCTGGAATTGCTTCTGATGTGAAGGTTCTTCAGTTTGGTGAATATCAGTTCAGTGATAAACTTTGAGAGTCATTTATTAACCGGAATAAACACATATATGCTGACCATAAGAATATACGCAATTAGGTGATGAATATTTGCGAAATAAGAATGTTCTGTTTCGATTCCTCCGTTATCTTGCTCCTTTCAAAGGCACTATTGTTGTGGCAATGTTTTGTGCTATGATCGTCTCAATGACACATTTGGGACACATGCAAATTTTTGCTGAATCACTTGATTCCCTAAAGTTGTTAGAAGGATACAGACAGAGACAGCAGCCTATCCCTATTCGTTTTTTCAACATCAAATATGTTTTTGAAGGTTTTGAAATAACTTTGACAGATGTTAGGAGTGCAATTAATTTCTTCCTCTGGATGATTGTGGGAGTACTCATTCTTGTCTTTGTTAAAGGAATATTCAGTTATGGCAGCGATTTTCTAATGGAGCGTGTTGGTAATAAATTTAGTTTCCGTTTACGGAATGTCCTTTATGAGAAGATTGTTTCTGCACCACTTGGCACACTGTCAGAAAAACATATAGGAGACATTATGACAAGAGCCACTGACGATGTCCGAATGTTGCAGCAAGCAGTTGCCGCTTCTGCGAATATAATGCGTTCCGTTATCCAAGTAATCATATTCATTCTATGGTTGTTTTACAGGAATATTGAGATGACAATTTTCTGTATTCTTGTCCTTCCATTTGTAGCATATTTCATTTCGCGCATTGGGAAACGGGTTCGGAAGGAAAGCGAGGAAATTCAACAAAGGAGTTCGGATATCTATACGCAACTGAAGGAAACTTTATCCGGAATCAAAATTATTAAGAGTTTTACAGCTGAACGGATTGAAAGAAGACGTTTTCGCGTAATTGTATCCAGTTTCTATAATGCAGCAATACGTAGGGCAAGATTTGCAGCACTACTCCCACCTATCATAGAAATGATGGCTGCAATCAGCATTGCAGCTGTATTCGGCTTTGGTTGCTGGCAAGTAATTGTAGGTAATCTGTCTATCGGTTGGTTTCTAAGTTATTTTGTAGTGGTTACCTTGTTGTTTAAACCAATAAAAACCATTGGAACAGTTAATATAGTTCTGCAACAGGGACTGGCATCCGCTGAACGTATATTTCATATTTCTGATTATACGGAAGAATATACAGAAATTGTTGATAGTAAAAGAGAACTTACTGACATACAAGGATGTGTAGAATTCCAAAACGTGTCATTTGCATACCGCGATAATCTTGTTATTAATAATGTTAGTTTTACTGCTAATCAAGGTGAAATCATCGCCTTAGTCGGACCAAGTGGAAGTGGAAAAACTACACTGTTGAACCTTCTACAGCGATTCTATTTACTTGATACAGGCCGAATACTTATTGATGATGTCTCAATTGATGAAGTAACTCTGAATTCACTTCGGAAAAATATCGCGTTAGTGCCACAAGATACCTTTCTTTTTGATGGTACAGTACTTGAAAACATCCAGTACGGTTTTCCCAAATCAAGTAGGCAACAAGTTATTGACGCAGCGAAACAAGCAAATGCACACGATTTTGTCACCAAATTACCCAATGGATACGAAACTGAAATCGGTGAAGCAGGCGGAACACTTTCTGGAGGAGAACAACAACGCATTGCCATTGCTCGTGCAATTTTAAAGAATGCACCAATTCTTGTGCTGGATGAAGCAACATCTGCGCTGGATACACAAACCGAAGGCATAATTCAGGAATCTTTATCTAATCTGATGCACGGAAGAACATGTTTTATCATAGCACACCGATTATCCACGGTAATGCAAGCAGATAACATATTAGTATTAAATGCTGGGAAAATTGTTGAAAATGGCAAACATACTGATTTGTATGAAAAAGGTGGACTCTACCGAGATTTGTGTGAACAACAGATGTTAAGGTAAATCATGAGATTTTAAAGTTCTTTCATCAAGTGATTGTCATGAACATTTAATAAACATAATTAAGTGCATACAGTTATTGTGACATAGGATATTACAACCTAAGCTGCCACCTATAACTTCTTGGAATGAATAAACGCTATATACACTTTGTCATCAAAATGATATGAATGCCGCTATCTTTTCTCGTAAATTTAGTCTCTATCTGTTACACGTCAAAAAAGAAAGAAAAATTAACGAATTTGTAAACTATTTCACTTTAAATACGTCTCAATACTATGCAAGCCTGGTAACCTTATTATCAACAACATGGTCATATAGATAACCCCGACCAATGTTGGTCAGGGTTATTAACAGTTAGTTTAGATAATATTGTTGATACTACATACAAAACACAGAAATCTTTATTATTTATTACTGTTGAAGTTAATGATTAATTTCTACCTTGTTTAGTAATTGCACCTTCAAGGTCAGATTCGCGGTAGATCGCTTCGGACAAATCTACTTCATATAGATACGCTCCTTTGAAATTGGCACCGAGTAGAACGATACCGTCTAATTTTATTTCACCAAAAATTGCCTCTTCAAGGTTAGCATTCTCAAAAGTTGTTAGACTACCAAAAGGAGCAGTAGGCACACACTGAGGGCATCCAAGGGTAGCACGTCGTAAATCAGCACTTCGGAAATTCGTACCAGAAAGGAGACTCCCACTAAGAAACGCTCCAAATAAATTGGCATTTTCCAGTGTTGCATCAGTTAGATTTGCACCAACCAAATAGGTCCTTAGCAAATTTGCACCTGAAAGGTCTGCTCCAGTGAGATTCGCATCATTAAGATTGGCATCCGTTAAATCAGCGTCTTTCAGTATGGAACCGCTTAAATTTGCCGACGAAAAATCAGCTCCAACCAGTGATTGGTTTGATAAATCTATATTTGATAAGTTTTCATTTGATAAGGATTCTCCAGCTAGTAGACGTTGAACAACATTTTTTTGATTATTTTCTTGCATAAATTACCTCCATTTAAATAATTTTTTACAGCAATTAGAAATTGACAACAGTGATGGATACAGATTAAACCTTCTGTATCAAATAGGAACATTAGGCGTTTATTAACATTATCTTCATAAAAAAGTATCGAATTGTAGCAAATTGTGATCACTATTACATATAGTTTCACGCGGGAATACCTGCAACTTAGATGTATATATTGGTGTATATGCAATATACGAATGTTAGGAATAGCATACACTTGAGGAAAACACAATGAAAGACTTTTACCCCGCAGAATCGACTGATTTAGATCTGTTTCCTAATGAAGAGAGAAAAGATGAATATAGTACTCCTTCAAAGGATGAAACCTTCGCCTATCTGCAGAAAATTGCTAAGACTCCTTTATTAGAAGCACATCAGGAAAAGGCACACTTTGAGAGATACCAAGAAGGCATACAAAATTTTAACGGTGCTTTCAAAAGACTACCCAATTGGATAATCAAATCATTAGATATTCCTGCAAAAAATCGGAACGTAACAGAACTAAAATTAAAACCTGTGCAAACAGACCATGGACTAATTATTGAACAAATATCCAAACACGTTCAATCTATTGAAGATATTTTTTCCAAACTTGAGCAAAAACGGAAGAAGTTAGACAATGTAAAGTCCAAAATTCTAATGGGTAATTTACACCTACTCAAGAAATATGTAAATGATAAAGTTCCTTCTACCACAAAATATGCGGAATTGATTCAAGCAGGTTGCCTCAGTATAATTAAGGCTATTGAAAGTTGGATGCCTATGCATGGACAAAAGTTCAGCACTTTTGCACGTGGAATCATTCGCGCCAATATTGATGCGATACAAAAACAGAGTAACGAAAACAGGATTCTAATTTCCGAACAAGATGATAGAATTACATCACAAGCTTTGGAATATACCACAATCATTGAAACAATTCCACTTTCTGTTGAAGAGGAAACTACTTTACTTGAAACATTTTCCTTGACACAATATGAAATTGCTCAACTATTAAACAAATTGCCTCCAGAATTCTTGCAGGATGTAACATACAACAACGATGATTCAGCCTCTGAGGTAGAATTGCGTGTAAGCACGATAAATCCACTATTAGAGACATTTAGGACTGAGTTGGAACATTTAAAATCTATGCTGCTAAGACTTATAGAAGCGGACAAACTCGCTCATGGCACGAAGATGAAAATTGTTGAGGCAAACCTACGTTTAGTCGCAAGCATAGCAAAACAACACCATTTCAGTAAAACAACGTTGACCTTCCTTGATCTCATGCAGGAAGGGAGTATCGGACTTATGAAAGCAGTTGAAAAATTTGACCATACTCTCCGGTATCGCTTCAGCACTTATGCCACATGGTGGGTAATGCAATCAATAAAAAGAGCATTAGACCAACAAGGACAGATCATCCGTGTGCCTTGCTATATCGGAGAAACTCGTAGAATGATCAAACAAGTGCAATCTCACTTGACTATAAAACTTGGGAGAGAACCTACCACTAAAGAGATCGCACAAGAAGTCAAACTCACAGAAAAAAAGGTTGATGAAATATTACAAGCAACTAAAGACCCGATTTCTTTAGACGCTCCTATCAATGATGCTGCACCAGAAGTGCCAATTCGGGACATTATTCCAGATAATTCTCAAATCTCACCTGAAACTGAATTAGTCAATTATTCCAAGATTGAGGTGTTAGAAGAAGTCCTTAATAGAACATTAAATCCACGTGAAACACACGTTATTGTGCTCCGCTACGGATTAATCGACGGTACAGAATATACACTCGCTGACATCGGAACAAAACTTGAAATCAGTCGTGAGCGTGTACGTCAAATTGAAGTCGAGGCACTCAATAAACTCAGACGGAATGAACCGAAAGAGTTATTGATTGAGTTGTTCCAAAAAGATTAGTTTCTATTTCCATCCAGAGGAGAGATAAATATTCTCTCATTCTAAATCACATATATGGTTTGCAGAACTGTTCATCGGTTCTGCAAACTCCATTTTCAATGTGATCTCAATCCTGACAATCCATTAAGGTAATCCATTTGAAAATCGTATATTTTGACTGCTTCTCAGGTATCAGTGGTGACATGGTTCTCGGTGCTGTCGTTGATGCTGGTGTTGACACAGAGGAATTGACCGCAGAACTGTCAAAACTCAATATAGATGGTGAATTTCGTCTCAGTTTTGAGAAATCAACAAAACACGGCATTACTGGAACAAAAGCAGTTGTTGAAACACACGACGATACACATCAAGACAACCACAATCACTCTCATCAACACACACACGGTCCCAGCAGACACCTATCTGACATAATAGATCTTATGGACGCAAGTCAACTTCAACCCAATTTATGTGATAAAATCAATCATATATTTGACAGACTTGCAGAAGCAGAAGCAAAAGTGCACAACAGAGAAAAGTCTAAGGTACACCTACACGAAGTCAGTGGAATTGATTCAATCGTTGACATCGTCGGTAGTGTAATAGGATTAGACCTACTTGGTATAGAACAGGTTTATGCTTCTCCACTTTCTCTTGGTCGTGGTTTTGTCCGTTGTGCCCATGGTATGATGCCAGTTCCTGTTCCTGGAACAATGGAACTACTGCAAGGTATACCCATCCGACAAACCGATATTCCAAAGGAATTAGTTACCCCTACGGGTGCCGCCATCATCACAACCGTTGCTGAAGATTTTGGCGTGATGCCAAATATGACTATAGACACGATTGGCTACGGTGCAGGTACAAGAGATTTAGAATCTCAACCAAATCTTCTTCGCATCTGTATCGGTAAGAAACAAACATCAAGCAACACCTTAAATAATAATGTAACTATCGCAGCAAATTCTGAAACACATTTAACCGATAATGATGAGGTTAATCTAAGTTTCAATGACAACATAGAAATCATTGAAACAAACTTAGACGACATGACTCCAGAAATATACGGTTATGTGATGGAAAAACTATTTGAAAACGGTGCGTTAGATGTATTTTTCACCCCAATTCTAATGAAGAAAGGCAGGCCAGCAATACAAATTAGTGTTCTTAGTCCATCTAATATGCGGGATACGTTGATTAGAGTACTATTGACTGAAACAACTACTTTCGGTGTTCGTGTATATAATGCTGACCGTGTTATACTTGATCGTGACTATGTTGAAATTGATACAGAATGGGGACATGTTAGAGCAAAACGCGGATATTTAAATGGTATCCTGATAAAGACTGTTCCTGAATATGAAGATTGTAAACTTATCGCAGAAGAAAATGGAATTCCAATCCAGTCTGTTTATCAAGCAGCATACAAAAAAATATAAAATCAATCAATGAAAAGATCAGCACTACAGAGGCTATGTCATAATATCATATTATGGATTACACCTATCGCATTTGTTGCAGCGGTAATCTTCAGACACCTCCTCTCCGAAATAATGTCGAATGACTTTCATTCTACATCCTTCCGAAACTGCATAACGAACCATTCTATCAATTCTGCTACGCTTAACTTTATAATAATCTCCAAGTCCCATTTGATCTTCAGATAGTGAAGAAAAGAGTTCGCTGTCTTGTAGCAATTCAATCAGCATCAGGTCGTCTTTACCCCAAAACTGAAGGTGTCCTTCATTCTGTAACTCAGCAAGCTGCTCCATCATGAATCGAGGACTTAGTTCAAGGTCTTGACAAAAACTCAATATATCAGTTACTCGTCTTTCCTTCAGATGTGCGTATAATTCTGACTGTACCGGTTTCTCGTTATTTGGCTTTGTTCTAAAACTTACTGAGATCTTAGACGGCACGTTATGCCATCTCTTCAAAAAACCGAGTTTTTCCAAATATGTCAATGCTACTTGTATTTTTGAAACTTTAAACCCAACTCTCAACTCCAAATCTTCCATTGCCATCAGTCTAAAATTACCAGAACCCTTTAGGTGTTCAAGTTCTTCAAGTAGTTTCAAGAGAGAAGGTTTATCAGGAGCACTTTCTTTGATGAACCATTCATGTAAATCTCTGTCATCTGGGTAATAGAATAAGATGCAATCGGACAATATTTCATCTCTACCCGCGCGTCCAATTTCTTGGCAATATTCCTCCAATGTACCGGTCATTGTCCAGTGTATAATATAGCGAATATTTGGTTTATCTATCCCCATTCCAAAAGCATTCGTTGCAACGACGATGTCTAAACCATTTTCGCTGTCATCAAAAAATGCTTCTTGTATCTGTTTACGTTCATGCAATTCTCGTCCTGCGTTATAATAATCTGCACGAAAACCTTTATTGTTAAGAAATTCAGCTATTTCTTCTGTTTCGTTTCTTCTTCCTGCGTAAATTATCCCGTTCCCTGTCAGTTCTTTCATACAATTTTCAAGCAAGTCATATTTTTGATCTTTCTGATGACTTTCAACAACTTTCAATCTGAGATTAGGACGTTCTATACCTTGTACAAGAACTTTAGGTTCATCAATATTCAATATATTTAATATATCATCTCTGATGTCTGGCGGTGCTGTTGCAGTAAATAAAGCTATAACCTTTGGATATATTAACTCAATCGCTTCACAGATGGAAAGGTATGCCGGACGAAAGTCACGTCCCCATTGAGAAATACAGTGTGCCTCATCTATAACAAATAGAGAAATAAGAATGGAATTTAATAAATCCAAAAACCTTCGGCTTCGCAATCGTTCAGGTGAAATATATAGAAGTTTAACCTTCCCCTGTTTCAACTTATTAATTTCGTGACGATAATCTTCCAATGCCAACGTGCTATTAATTAGTGATACCGATTTTATCCCTCTTGCCTTTAATGCATCAACTTGATCTTTCATCAACGAAATGAGTGGTGAAACAACAACCGTTGTGCCAGGTAACATTAAGGCAGGCAATTGATAACATAACGATTTTCCGTGTCCAGTTGGAAATACCGCAAATACATTCTCACCATTTAGTATAGATTCTATTATTTCTTCCTGTCCATGCCGGAAAGTTGTATAACCGAAATGTTGATCTAATGCATTTTGTAGTTTGCTATCCTGTGAATTAGGTGTTACTGCGTCTATATGTTCGCTTGTATTGAGGAAAGAGTCTACCTGTTTGAGTAAATCCTGTAAATTTCCCATTGATTGTTGACCTACATCAGCAACTCAGTAATTCAGTATTCCTTTGCTTTGCCAAAAACTCAGAAGAATAACAATGATTGCGATTGAATATGCATCAGTAGAAGAGTATTGTAATTGCTATGAGACTAAGAGAAGAAACGGAAACGGATTATGTGGAATATGGCTGCCACGCCATCTTTCCAACTGACAGTTTTTCCCTCATGATAATCTCTACCACGATAACTAATTGGAACATCAACGATTTTACATTTTCGTTTTGCAAGTTTTGCAGTTATTTCAGGTTCAAAACCGAATCTATCTGAACGTAATGTTATCTCTTTCAAGATGTCAGTCTTAATTACCTTATAACATGTTTCCATATCTGTTATCTTTGTGCCATTCACGAAATTAGATAGCGATGTAAGGAAGCGGTTAGCAAGATAACTTCTTAGCAGCCCATGTTGACGACCTTCCATAAATCGTGATCCATATACAACACTTGCCTCGTCTTCAAGAATGGGTTGTAGTAATTTTGGATAATCCTGAGGGTCATATTCTAAATCTGCATCTTGTATCAGTGTGATATCCCCAGTAACATGCTGAAAGCCGGTTCGGAGGGTTGCACCTTTACCACGGTTGGTTTCATGATAGAAGATTTTAGCGGAATTGTTATTTGTATTTTGAAGTTTACCTAATATTTCACGTGTACCATCTGTTGAACAATCATCGACAAGAATAAGTTCCTTCTCCATGCCGACATCAACTGCTTCAATTTGTCCGAGGATTTCTTCTAAATGTTCTGCTTCGTTGTATATCGGAATCACTATGGATAGTTTATGTGCCATCCACATTCCTCCATTCTATCATAGATACAAAATATATATAATCACAGGATTTAGTTTGCTGCTACCGTCTATAGACAGGATACCTTATTCATGAATTTTTTGCAAGTAATTTTGAACTGTTGCAGATGTATGTTTAATATGTCGATACACACCACATGCTTATTCATGAACTATCCGATGTCTCATAATTTCATAGAGGAATATACCTGCTGCAACTCCAACATTCAGCGAGGACTGTCCTGGTGCCATAGGTAATCGAATCAGTTCTGTGCAATGTTGGCGGGTTCCATCTGACAAACCACTGTTTTCATTTCCAACAATAATCGCAGTATTTGGTTTGAATCCTAAATTATATAGGTCGGTATCTCCTGTTGCAGTTGCTCCGATGACCTGCCATCCTGTCTCTTTGAGGAGTTCAATTGCCATAATCGCATCTGAAGCGTGGAATATCGGTAAACGTCCAATTGCACCCCGTGCAGAACGTATAGTATTCTTATGAACCGGACTCGCACCTTCCCCGCAAAGTAGGATGCCTGATATACCTGCAGCATCTGCTGTGCGAAGTAGCATTCCAAGATTATCAGGGTTACTAACATTTTCAGCAATCAGTAATATACAGTCTTTGTTATGATGAAAATTAAGTTGTCCAGATCCAGTCTGAAAATGAGGGTAGTTGAAATGTATTGAAGCAATTATTGAAGGAATTGGTCTCGTTGTAGTGATAGAACCCATTAAACCATCATTGACTAAATAGCATGAGATGTTTTCCTGAATGGCTTTACTTAAAAAGTGCTTACCTTCACCATTAGACACGAATTTTGTTGTATACAGAATTGCATCAATCGGTTGACCATCGGCAAATGCACGTTCCACTAACAATTCACTTTCAATAATGAATAGCGAATGTTCAATTTTTCCTTTTAATGATGTTATTTTGCGGATATGTGTTGCAACATCATCTTTTCTTTTGGTGATGGTACGCTGTTCTGACTCTGAATTACTTCCTTTTTTTACACCACGAAAATATCTATCGGATTCAATCTGGATTGCTTCTCCTTCAAAAATATCGCATAGTCTATTCTCTATCCATTCTTCTGAGATGAGAAACATACCAGCAGATTGTCTTGGAAATGTCAACAAAAGTTCTCTCAGACTTCGCTCAGTAGTAGCACTTATATATACCAGATAGTCCGAATTGGTAGTCTTGTCTGACATAGTTAGCATTACACCATCCAGATTGTGCCATCCAGATGTATATACGTCATAATCAGTCTGCAATTCACCTGTCTTGTTAAATGCAAGTTTAAATTGGTCAATCACCTTAGTTGGAGAGTTTACTTTCTCCAAGAATGATATTAACGTTTCGTATTTGAACAATGATCCATTTAGTACTGCAAAAAAGAGTTGCAATACTAACCTTAAAATACTATAGTTTGGACAGTTTTTGTTCAGCGGAAGTTGAGTCTTCAACGGAGAAACTATTTTCAGCGAGTTTCCCATATCGGGGGAACCCCACGAAAATGCTGCACTCCAGCGGAGTGCTATGTTTATAGAAACGTTATGGCATATTCTCGCACTCCAGCGGAGTGCTATGTGTTAATTCATACATACCGCTCCGCTGGAGCGGGGAGGTTGTTCCATACTGTGGCTATAAACATATTGCTCCGCTGGAGCAAAGAGCGTTTGTGTCCTGTGTCAGAATTGGGTAACAGATGTCGTCCAACAAATTTCTTGTCCTAAACTCACGTATGAAAATTGTCCAAAGTATAGTTAAAATAGAGTTCCTAAGTATATTGCCACTAAACCCACAAATATATCCCATTTCATCCAACGTTGTATGAAGGCACAACTTGATTTTGAAACATCCTTCCATAGTTGAAATCCTAAGTAAAGAAGCACAATATCTACACCGAAAATAATAGTTATCAAATAGTGCCAACTATACCATCCGAATATATAAGGAATAGGACTGAATAAAATAACTGACGACATAAACCCTAATGCTAATAATACAGCAAACCTTGGATTTTGAATGGCCAGTGTATTTGCCTGATGTTCTTGGTCGCCTTCTGTATCCTCAAGGTCTTTTACAATTTCCCTTGCCCCTGTGAATAGGAATGCAAAAATAGCGGGAATAATGGTTCCTTGAATAGAACCGATCGCTACACCACCAGAAATAAATGTAATACCTGTCAATGTGCTAACTGTTATATTTCCATAGATAGGAGTGCGTTTTAACCAGAATGCATAACATACAAGCATTCCTGATACAAGAATAGCAATACACAGCGCATATATATTAATTAATGCCCCAAGTGTGATGGAAATTCCTATAAGAATAATTGCAAAAACCAATGCATTTTGTCGTTTTAAACGACCAGATGGCAGTGGACGATTCGGTTTATTGATAAGATCAATCTTATAGTCACAATAGTCGTTAATTGCATTTCCAGCTGATAGCATTATTAGTGCTGCAATAGATACATAGATAAGATTCAGATCAGTTATTATCAGAAATTTACCGCCAGATGCAAACATACCTCCTAACCATGCAGAAATGAATGCAATTATGCCATTTAGTGGACGCGCAAGTTGTACATAACCAAGTAGCGACTTCATTCTTAATCCGTCTTTACATTTTGAACATTGATTGATTTGAAAGGGAAGTGTTTACAAGTAATAGGAAGGTAGTTCTTTCAGATGTGTTTTAAGATTCTTTTTCTAAATCTTGCAGTTTTGTTTCCAGTTCATTGATACGATTCTGAAGTTCAGTAAACGCTTGAAGTAAGTCAGGTATTTTTCTTGCGTATGCTTGAAACCTTAATTCCTGTTTATGTGGACGTGCGGGAATACCAGAGAGTTGACTTCCTGCTGGCATGTCCTTTGTAACTGCAGACTTTGAATAAATCACACTGTTTTCACCAAGTGTAAGGTGTCCAATTACACCGGATTGTCCAGCAATGTTGACTCGGTCACCGATAGTGGTACTGCCAGCAATACCTGATTGTGCTGCAAGACAACATTCTTTTCCAACAACTACATTGTGTGCAATTTGAACAAGGTTGTCAAGTTTAGTCCCGCTCTTAATCAGAGTTTCAGATAACGTTGCTCTATCAATAGTTGAATTTGCACCAATTTCAACATCATCCTCAATAACAACAGTCCCGATTTGGGGAATTTTGTATGGTCTATGGTTTGCTGGATCAGGTGTAAAGCCGAAACCATCACTACCGATTACTGCCCCACAGTGAATGATTACGCGATCACCAATTGTTACATTTTCTCGTATACATACATTTGAATAGATTAAACCATCATCTCCAATTTTGGTTCCATCACCAATATAAACAAGTGGCATTATAACGGTATCATCACCGATTTCAACATTATCTTGGATTACACTGTGTGCATAAATTGTGACTCGTTCACCAATTTTGACGTTTTCACCAATGATTGCTGTTTCATGTATTCCTGATATAGTCTGTTCACTAACGCCATTAGAGAATAACTCCAATGCTCTAACGAATCCCCAATATGGATTGTCAACACAGATTGTTGCTTTCCCATTGCCAGATACACCCTTACCAATGATAATGGCAGATGCTTGTGTTGTTGCTATAGCTGCAAGATATTTTGCATTTGCCACAAATGTTATCTGATTTGGTTCTGCTTCATTAATGCCAGATACACCCGTAATTTCAATGTTTCCATCACCGGAAAGTTCACCACCCAGATGCTCACAAATATCTTTGAGTTTTATACTCATGAATTACCTCATTTATGCGAGTTCACGGGTTATCAAATGTTAGAATTAAGAGAATATCTAACTAACAAAAAAATGAAACTACCGTTATTTTGTTCCATCATTCTGTTGTTCGTTTTTCTTCGTATCATCTGTAGTGTCAACAGGAATATTAGTCTTGTTCACAGAATCCTTTTCTACACCTGCATTAATTAGACCTATGAGTTTGTCGGTCATATCATATTTCTCATTCATATAAAAGACTGATTGTTTATCAATAATAAGGTCGTAATTTTCCTCTTTTCCTACCTTTATAATCAGTTCTTCTAATTCCTTATATATTGGAGTCATCTCTTCTCTATTCTTAGCTAAGAGTGCCTCTCGGCCTTGATTAAACTCTTGTTGGTATTGCATTTGTTTTTGTTCTATTTCCCTGACTAAATTTGCAGTCTCTGCTTCTTCAACAAATAGTTCGGTTTTCTCTTTTTTCTCCTGTAACGCTGTAATATCTTCACCGATGCCTGTTAGTTTCTCTTGCCAACGTTTCTCAGCTGCTTTGAGAAGTTTATCAACTTCCACTGCTTTGCTATAATTAACCAAAACGCGCTGTGTATCTACTACACCAAGCTTAAGTGATTCCTGTCCAATACTACCTGACAATAAACTAAACAACATCAATGGAAACAAAACAAAAACAAACTTTTTCATATTTAATCCTTTTCAATAAAACTGTTTTCAATTATACAATTGCACATAAACATATTTGCTGATAACATCAACAAACATCAACTAAAATCCTGGACCGATGGTAAAGTAGAACCTACCACCTGGATCTCTACTTTGACGATCAAATGCATATCCCCAGCCGAAACGAGCCAACATCCCTAACATCTGTAAACGTGCTTCAACACCTGCTCCCTTTTTTAAGTTTATTTGGTTAAATGGGTTTCCAATACTTTCATCCCATACCTGACCTATATCAAAGAAAACAGCGGTTGTGAGTTGTGGAGATACAGGAATTCTATACTCAAAATTAGAGAAAAATACTTTGTTACCACCGAATGGATGTGGCACGCCAGAACCATCAGAAGGATCAGGATAAATTTCCCAATCCTCGTAACCACGTACTGTATCTACACCTCCAAGGTAAAATCTTTCGTAGAACAACACTTCAATATCCGTACTTTTGCTAAGCATATATCCAGCGCGTCCATGGATTGCAAAGACATGATTCCACCAAGGATTGAAAAACCAACTTGTATCCGCAGTCCACTTTTGGAACTGATTATCTGCGCCTAAAATTCCACCTGAGTATTCATAAGAGATACTACTTGAACTACCACCCATTGGATCGTAAAGGGATGTCCTATAATCCCGAGTGTCTCGACCTAATGCAAATAGAACACTCCTTGTCGATCTATTGAACAGATCTTCTTCTTGTGTCCTTGCTTTTACTAGCTCGTTTCGAAATCTAACTGAGAGATCAATATCAAAAGCGATCGGACGACCAAGGGATATTGATCCACCTCGTGTATCCCATACATATCTGTCTCTCAGATAATCACTTTCCTGCAATGCCCCAACGGTTCCGTAGTAACGTCTAAAGCGACGATTGTTATATATACGGGCATTCAACCTTGTCGGCGTGCCTAAAATCCACGGTGTCGCGAAACTTGCTTCTGCTGTATGATGATCCTTTGTTCCAAGCTCACCTTTCAGATGTACGCGATATGCACGTCCAAATAGATTGTGTTGTCCAATTTCTGCAGTGCCAAAAATACCACCTTCACTGCCGTATCCGCCACCGACACTTAATGTGCCTGTTGTTGGGGATTCTGCGATATTGACAACTATATTCTTGCGACTATCGTTTTCAGTATCACTTGGGACAAAATCAACGGCGCGTATAAATGGTCCCATTTGAAACAGACGTTGACGCGCTTTACGAAGAACTTTGACATCAAGCAATTCATCGGATTTAATATTTAACCAATCTAATTCACGTCGTATTATTTTTTCATCGGTTTTTGTCAAACCTCTGATAGGTACATCATCAATAATTATAACATCACCCTGATTTATTTTCAAGTTGATGTTTACCAGTGCATTCGCTTCATCAAATGTGGGAATAGGGTTAACATTAGCCAAGAGAAAACCTTTATCAAGGTATGCTTGTCTCAACTTGGTGATGGATTCCTCAAAAATGTCTCGGTTGAAAACTTCACCTTCCGCAGGATCTAACATTCTTTTGACTTTTTCTGCTGAGAATACAACTTTTTCGCCAGTCTCAATTTGAACATCGTAAGTTCCAACGACAAATTTTGATCCTTCATCTACCTCAATCTCCAACATTAACCCTGTTTTGTCTTCAGTAAAGTTCTTTGTATATCCAACAATCTTAATTTGCGCGAAACCGAGGTCTTCATAGTAATTCCTGAGATTGAGACTGATATCCTCCTCCTCAAATAACAACTCGTCAAAATGTTTTCCCACACGTGTCTTCATCTTTTTTCTAAGTTTATTCGCATTAACTTGATCGTTTCCAATGAAGTTTATTTCTGCAATTCTAACGCGTGGCCCCTCATTTATTTCAAAGGTTACCTGGGTGGTATTCTCCTCTTCAGTATTATCTAAATGCACCTGAATTCCTACAAGGTAAAAACCTTTCTCGTGGTAATATTTTCTGATCCCACGTTTACTTTCCCAAAGGAGGCGTTCACTGAAGATTTCTGAACGACGTAATGTGACCCTATCCATCAGTCTGCCAGTATCTAATTCTTCATTTCCAATAATAGTGATACCTTCTACCTTAGGACTTTCATCAAGGAGATAGGTAATCGAATAACCACCTTCTTCAAGGCGTGACACATCAACTCTAATGTCAGAGAAAAAGCCTGTATCCTTATATAAATTCTCAATATCTTTTGTTATAGTCTCAACAATTTCAGACAATTCCATACCTATTTGTGTTTGAATAAGTGTCTGCAGCATCTCTTTACGCAGTGATTGAACCCCTTTGAAATCAATTGTTTTTATTTCAAAAGTATTATCTGTCGGTTCTTCGGGCGAATCCTCATCCTGAACATTAGATGATTGCGTTTCTTCCGCGGGTATAGGACCAAAAGGAGTTTCCGCAGATTCTCCTGCCAAAACGACTGCATTTGGAAGAGCAGAGAAAATAAAGGTGATTATGATACAAAAAAGGACTGTCTGGATGGAATCTCTGATGCATTTCAAGGTAGTGTTCTCCTTAATAATTTTGTTTTTCAGTCTCTGTTTTCAAAATCTGTAGTAATATCACTTAAACACCCTCAGGGAATATAGGAGTTCCAAAATTGTTTGCAAAATGCCTGAATGCTGCGATTAACTTTTGTGTGACTATTCCCGGTTCTCCATTTCCAATAACACGTTGGTCAAGTTTGACAACAGGAATGACTTCAGCTGCAGTTCCAGTTAGAAAACATTCATCAGCAATGTATATGTCGTGACGTGTAAAAACACGTTCTTTTACTTGAAATCCAGCTTCATGTGCGAGTGTGATTACACAATTTCGGGTTACGCCGTCCAAAATACCGATATATGGTGGTGGGGTAACTATGATTTCATTTTTTACCAGAAAGATATTATCTCCAGAACACTCTACAACATAGCCATCATTATTCAACATCAGCGCTTCAACAACTCCTGATTGTTTTGCTTCAATTTTTGCAAGTATATTATTCAGGTAATTTAAAGATTTTATTCTTGGGTTGATTGCTTCTGGGTAATTTCGTCTTACTGATACAGTAACAATTTCCAGTCCATCTTCATAATAATTTTGCGGGTATAAAGCAATTTTATCAGCAATAATTATGATAGATGGGTTCCGACATTTGTCCGGATCAAGACCTAAATCACCAATTCCGCGTGTTACGATTAATCTAATGTATCCTTCACGAAGTTCATTACGACGAAGTGTTTCAAGCACAGCCTGCCTCAACTCATCAATCTGAATCGGTATTTTTAACATAAGTGATTTGGCAGAATCATAAAGTCTTTCTAAGTGCTCATCAAGTTTAAAGACATATCCGTTATAGCATCGGATTCCTTCAAAAACGCCATCACCATAGAGTAGTCCATGATCAAACACAGATATTTTTGCTTCTTCAGACGGTAAATATTTCCCGTCTAGATATATCAACATATCAAACCCTTCCTATACCCATAATATATTTCTTATATTTACTCAGCTATTCTCCCATCTACGAGATGTACTGTCCGTTTTGCACGTTCCGAAATACGCGAATCATGTGTTACTATGATAAATGTTTGGTTAAGTTTCTCATTTACTTCCAACAATAAATCAAGGACGGCATCACTTGTTTTGTCGTCTATGTTTCCAGTTGGTTCATCGGCAAGTACGACTTTTGGATTATTCATCAAAGCACGCGCAATTGCAACACGTTGACGTTCTCCTCCTGAAAGTTGACTCGGATAATGGTTGAGCCGTTCAGATAGTCCAACGCTGTCAAGGAGATGTTCTGCAGTCTGATATACTTCCTGAGGCGTTGAACTGCTACCATCCAAAGAACCAATATTCTTAGAATTTCTAATTAATCTACTCATGGCAACGTTCTCTAATGCATTAAATTCGGGCAGCATCTGATGAAACTGGAAGACAAAACCGATTGCATCATTTCTGAATAGTGTGAGTTCATTTTCTGAAAATATAGTTATGTCCTGTTCATCGTAAAAAATACTACCCTCTGTTGGTCTGTCAAGCGTACCAATGATGTGCAACAGAGTACTCTTACCAACACCAGATGCCCCCATTATAACCAGTATCTCAGCTTTATCGACATCAAGATTCACACCCTTGAGTACCTTTAGCTCTGAATCACCATCATAAAAGGATTTGTGTAAATTGTCAATTCTAATTTGTTTGTCCATAGATGTTTAAGTGAATTCCAAACTATAATTATTATCAAAAAATTATTCGTACTGCAAAGCCTCAATGGGTTTTAGGTTTGATGCCTGCCATGCTGGGTAGATGGTTGCCAACCAGCAGATGACAAATGAAAGCAGGTTGATAAAACAGACAAAGAACCAATTTACTTTTATCGGCAGTTGATTCATCTGATAAATTTCACTAAAACCCAATTCCTTGAGAGAAATCGGTCTAACAAAGCAATATAGAGCGAAACAAATCCCAAGCAACCATAATAGTGCCATTCCGATTTTCCTTACTTTTGGAGATTGTAACAATCTGTTGTAAACAAGGACGATCTGTGCAATGATAAGTATGGCAATAGTTCCTAACGCAATCCATAGAGAAGGTCGTACGATATTTGTACTCAACAACCAGCATAGTCCAAGTCCCAAACCTGTACCAGCAAACGTTCCTAACATTCCTATCACACTTCCTTGAATCATAAAGATACGCATTATATTGCCTCTTGATGCTCCAAGTGTGCGAAGTGTTCCAACATCACGTGTCTTCTCCATAACCGTCATAATAAGGGTGCTTGCAATGTTAAAGGCTGCAACCAGAATAATCAGTGCTTCAATGATGACAGTAGCGATTTTCTCCATTTTCAATGCTGCGAACAATGCTGAATGGGTATGTAACCAAGTGGATGTCTTCGGCACTTGATCTTCATTTGAAAACTGAGCAGCATCTTCTATCTCATAACTCAGTTCCGATGCCATTTCTGAATCTGCTAATCGAACCAAGATGACATTAACTTTGCCTACAGATTCATATAGTTTTTGAGCTGTGTCTACATCAATATATCCAATCCTACTGTCATATATTGCAAGTTCAGACTCATATACCCCGATAACAACAAAGTTCGCGAAATCCACAAAGAGTGTTGGAGAACCGACACTCCCGGGATTATCTGCTAATCTTACAACAAGTCGTAAGACGTCGCCTTCTGTAAGACCTAACTGACTTGCTAACCGATATCCAAGTACTATACCACCTGATATTGTTTCACCTTCCCTGAGTTCTGCTTCTTCAATCAATGGTGAAGTTTTGAAATCAACTGAACCTGTTACATATTTAGAAAAACTTGTCACCTCATCTTCTTGTACAAGATCAATTCCTTTAACATAAATGGCATCTGTAATACTTTCTTGTCCTGATTGAAATATAGCCATTTGTGAATACACAACTGGAGATGCTGCCACTACCCCTTCAACCTGTGTAATTCGATCAATTCTATTCTGATAGTCTCCAAAAAACCTGTGGTCGATCAACCTAAGTACCACGTGTGCTTCATTTGCTAGGAACCTTTCTCTAAGTCCGTGATCTACACCATCAAGCACAGCAATAACTAAGATTACAGTTGCAACACCGAGTCCAACTCCTGCAATTGATATAACACTTATGATAGAGATAAAAGATTGCTTTCGTCGTGAAAGTAGATACCGTGAGGCTACAAACCATTCAAATTTCATATTTTATATTGTTTACAGATTTAAAAGGCGTCTGTAGCCTATCTTGTTATATTATGCCTATTACTATATTCAGTGGTTGTGTTGTTATGAATGTTGTATTTTACCAAATCTTCAAGCACACCCCACCTTTCTACAGCTTTAGGAAAGCAATCTTCAAAATGCATACCAATTTTCTGCAATACTCTACCGGAAGCGGGGTTGCGCTTTAGATAGAAGGCGTGGATACTTCTTAGTTTTAAAACGTCAAATGCATAAGAAAGGATTACTTTAGCTGCCTCTGTACAATAGCCACAGTTCCAATAAGGTTTGCCGATCCAATATCCGAGTTCACCTATTTTATCAATGTTGTCTATTTCTACGCTGATAGCTCCTATAAGCTTTGTATTCCTTGATACATCTGTCCCCTTAAGAGTAATTGCTAAATTGAGTCCTCTGCCATTTTCAAAGACCTCTACATGCCTATTGATCCATTCCTCTGCCATACCATCTTCATAAGGATGTGGTATTGCACAAGTTGTTGAGGCAATATCTTTATCACCCGCAAGTCTTTGAACATCTGCTGCATCGTCAAGTGTAAATGGACGTAGTGTCAGGCGTTCTGTATGGAGTGTTGGGATTGCCTTCATAATTCTTCATACTCATTCTTTGACAATGTATACCCAATTTGATCTTCCCACTTCCCCCAATGTTTCGTGTCATTTGGAAAGTAGTCCCAATATCGCATACCTATTTTTTGTAGCACGCGTCCGGATGCAGGATTTCGTTTGAAATGGTAAGCAAGAATTTGATCCAAATCGCATTCACGAAACCCATATCTGATGACAACTTTAGCAGCTTCTGTACAATACCCACAGTTCCAATAAGGTTCTCCAATCCAATATGATATAAACGCATCATTGTGTGGAAGATATCTACGTATGAATAAGTCAACATTGCCAATCAAAGTACCATCTGATCTCAGTGTAACTGCGAAGTTGGGTCCTTCCTCTTTAATAAAACAGTTTCCCCATCTTCTAATTAGTTTTTCTGCCAAACCATCTCTATATGGATATTCTATTACATCTGTAGTTGATGCGACATTAGGGTTCCAGGCCAGCTGTTTCACATCAGATGCATCTTCAAGTCTAAATGTACGCAGGATTAACCTTTCTGTGTGTAATGTAGGTGCAGTTTTCACTTTAGTTTTCCGGACGCATTTGGGGAAACAGAATGACATCACGAATAGAATATTGATCGGTCAATAACATAGTTAACCTGTCAATACCAATTCCAAGTCCACCTGTTGGCGGCATACCGTATTCCAATGCACGTAAGTAATCTTCATCAACCATAAAAGCTTCTTCGTCACCCTTTGCTAAATTGCTTGCCTGCTCCATAAAACGTTGTCTTTGGTCAATAGGATCGTTCAGTTCACTAAAGGCATTGCCAAGTTCCATCCCACAAATAAAGAATTCAAAACGTTCAACAAAATCAGGATTTTCAGGTTTCTTCTTTGCAAATGGTGAAACTTCAATAGGATAGTCATAGATAAATGTTGGTTGTATCAGTTTAGACTCAACAAATACATCAAATAGTTCAGCGATGATTACGCCCCTCGGTTCGTCACCCTCCAATTCTATACCTGCATCTGCTGCAGTTGAGTGAAGTTCATGTGCTGATAACGATTCAGGATCAAATGAACTGTATTTTTGTATGGATTCTATCATACTCATTCTCTCCCAAGGTGGTGCAAAATCTATTTCCTGTTCCTGATATGTGATTTTTGCTGTTCCATGAACATCCTCTACTGTTTGAGCAACCAAGTTTTCTGTCAGTTCCATTATTTCTTTGTAATCAGCGTATGCCTGATAGAGTTCCAACATCGTGAATTCGGGGTTATGGTCTCGGTCCATCCCCTCATTCCGGAAATCTTTTGAAAACTCATACACTCTGTCAAAACCACCTACGATAAGTCGTTTCAAGTACAATTCATTTGCAATTCGGAGATATAATGATTGATCTAAAGTATTATGATATGTTGTGAATGGACGTGCACTCGCTCCACCATAGATTGGTTGAAGAACAGGTGTTTCAACTTCAATAAATTCGCGTTCGTTGAGCATATCACGGATGGATTGCACAATCTTTGTCCGTTGGATAAATACTTCTTTCACCTCAGGGTTCATAATGAGATCAGCATATCGTTGCCTGTAACGAGTCTGCTTATCTTGCAATCCGTGCCATTTTTCTGGGAGTGGTCGGATAGATTTTGAAAGCAGTTCAACCGAATCTACGAGAATCGTGAGTTCACCTGTGCGAGTCCGAAAGACTACTCCTGATGCACCGATAATATCACCAACATCAAATCGGCGATAGATGATGTAAGAATCAGCACCGACTCCATCACGTCGGACATAAATCTGAATTTGTCCAGTACTATCCTGCAAGTTGACAAAACTACTTTTCCCATGATCGCGTTTCGTCATTATCCTACCAGCAACAGTGACACGGTGTGTTTCATCAGGCGTTTCAGTAACATCATCGTATTCTTCTCGGATATCTAATGTTGTATGGGTCGG
Source organism: Candidatus Poribacteria bacterium (assembly GCA_958295945.1). Classification (GTDB taxonomy): domain Bacteria; phylum Poribacteria; class WGA-4E; order WGA-4E; family WGA-3G; genus MSPOR6. The sequence goes on along the minus strand of OY282386.1, from coordinate 4,164,440 downwards.
GGCGTATTGATGTGGATAAGGGTCAATACCTGCTTTACGGATTTCATTCAATTTCTCTTTGCGTTGACGCATTAAGTCGTTTGTTTCTTCCATATCTCTACCCTCCTTTCTTTTTTAAGACCATATTAATTATACTCTCATTTTCTGTCTAATGCAATATGAAAACGGATGTTCACTTACGTTTCAGTTCTCCCCATTGCACTAAACGCTTACCGACTAGAGCAACACTGAGAAAACCACCAACATTGGATTGCGGACCCATTCCTGCAGCGGGACTATGTTCCATTAGTCTATAATCTCCTCTTGCTGCATCAACAAAGAGCGGGTCAGCATCAATATTATCTACATATATTAGTTTTTGTCCATCAGCTTCTCTATTCAGTCCATTCAATCCACCACCGATATTACTTGACTTGATATATACCTGATTTCCACCAGCCAAAATCTCATCATACTTACCTTCAGATTTATTTCCCCATACGATTGAATTTGTTAGGGTTAATCTACGCGAAAATGTTGGAAGACCATTGAAAAAGATACCTCCACCGAATTGAACTGAAGTATTATGAGTAATTGTTGTCCGAGAAATAGTTACGCTACCCATCCAAGATTCAATATCCAATCCACCACCCCATTTTGATGCTTCGTTTTCTGCAATGATACATTCGGATATGTTTAACTTACAAGTTCGACTACATGAAACACCCGCACCAGATCTGGCAGTATTTCTTCTGATTGTAGATTCTATGATATCTAAATTTGTACTTTCAGTTACGTCAACACCTCCGCCACTGTTCTGTTCAATTAGTGATTTTGAAATGAGATTTATACCTACATAATAATTCGCAGTACACACTACACCACGAAGACTGTTATTAGAAACTGTACATCCCCTAATTTCAACAGTCAGACGACCTTCACTATAAATGCCGCTACCTGTGTTATCTCTAACTATAGAATCCAATATTACTGGCCTTGATCTATCACCGATTGCATCCCATATACCTTCAAAATGAACACCACCACTGAAATTTGAGCCGACAATGTTGTCAGATATAATGCAATCTTCAATTAGCACATCAGAATCTTTGCAATAGATTCCTCCGCCTTTACCACTATAGTCTGCAGGAGTTCCAGCACGGTTTTGTGTGATAATACAGTTTTTTATTGTCGGTGAGGCTTTATCAATGAAGATACCAGCACCAAATTGATGTCTACCTTTCATGACAGTGAAACCATCAAGCACGGAGGCAGGAGTTTCATTGTTGTTGATAGTGACTCCTCTTGTATTTGCCCTACTTTCAGAGTCTATGGTTGTTACCTTTGGTCCGTTCTGAGATTTTACAGTTATCGCTTTTCCATTGAAATTTATATTGACATTACCATCGCCTCTGTAAAAACCGTCAGCGACTAATACTGTGTCACCATCTTTTGATACATCAATCCCGGATTGTATTGTCGGTTGATCTGCAGGAACGTTAATTATTGCAGCATGAACATGTGAATATATAAAAACCAGACTTAGAACAATCAATGGTATTATAAGTACTCTTTTGTTTGTCATAGTTGCCTCCATAAATATGTACTATCTTCTCTTTATATTTGCCCACATCGTTAATTGTTTGCCACGTGGAACAACACTGAGTGTTCCCACACCAGAAGTTTGAGCTCCCATCCCCTCAGCAGGACTGTTGCGACTCAGGCTATAATCCCCTCTATCTGGATTCACGAATAGAGGATCTTTATCAATGTTGTTTTCATAGATAAACCACTTTCCATCCGGTTGACGACCAATTCCTTCAAGTCCATCACGAATATCACAAGAAGTGATTTCTATTGTTTCACCTATAGCAGAAAATTCGTCATGTGTTCCATTGGAATTGTTACCCCAGACAATAGAATTGGAAAGAGTAAAATGTGAGACTTCAATTGATGTATAAACTCCACCGCCACGTTCATTTGCTGTATTTCGCGTGATTGTACAGTTGCTAATAATTGCTTCTCCTCTCGTGGATATTACACCAATACCACCACCAGATTCTGTCGCTATATTTTCTGCAATTATACAATTTGATACTTCAATTACAGATGTTGGACTACAAAAAATCCCACCACCGATTTCTCCAACATTTTGCCTAATTATAGAATCCATGATCTTCAACGATGATGCCTCACTGCATACAACGCCGCTATCACTGTTTTGTTCAATTATACAATTAATGATGGGATTCTGTGTTCGCAGAAAAAAGTTGTAGACAATTCCGCTGCCACTATTCTGAGAAACTTTACAATCTTGAATTATCGGATCAACATCATCAAAACAAAAGACACCACCGCCATTATTGTCTGAGATTGTGCAATTAAGAAGGGACGGCTCAGGAGTAATTTCTCTCAATACAACATCGTCTCTTATCCACGCACCATCAAAAAAGACTCCACCACCAAAGGTAGATTCAGCAGTATTATTGGTTATAAGGCATGAATCAAATACCGCATCAGAATTGAAACAGTAAATTCCACCACCACCTTGAGCATGAAAGTTCGCAGCTACAGCAGTATTCCAAGAAATGATACAGTTCATTACCATTGGAGAAGAAGAGTCACAGAAGATGCCTCCACCGAGGTCATGTATGCCGTTCTTAATCGTAAATCCATCCAGTATAGAATTATGTGTTTCATCATTTTGGAAGATAAAACCTCGTGTGTTCGGTGTTGACTCACAATCAATAATAGTTGCCTCTGGACCATTCTCGGATTTAACAGTAATCTTCTTGCCTTTGAAATCAATGTTAACATTTCCATCTTCTTTATAGATGCCATCAGCAACCAAAACCGTATCACCACTTTCAGCAAGATCAATTCCTTCTTGGATTGTCATTTTTTCTGGTGCTACATTAATTATTGCCGCAAACGACAGATTACCTATACAAAACAAACCAATAATGAAAGTTAGAATTACTAAGAATCTTGACTTTTTCATCATATCCTCCATGTATATATTTCTTATTTACGTTTCAAATCTGCCCATAATGTCAACTTTTTCCCAACAGAAGAAACACTGAGTGATCGACCGACGTGCGATTGTGCCCCCATGTTTTCTGCCGGACTATGCCGTTTAAGCTTATAATCACCTCTATCAACATCTACAAAGAGTGGATCTTCATCTATGTTATCCTCATAGATAAACCACTTTCCATCCGGTTCACGTTCTATCCCTTCAAGTCCGTCACGTATGTCACAAAAACTGATACTAATTCTGCCACCAATTCCAGAAAATTCTGGATTTGTCTCGTTTGAATTATTTCCCCAAAGTATAGATTTTGTCAAAGAAAAGAATGATCCTTCTATGAATGCGTATAATCCACCACCGTTATGATTAGCTGAGTTCCGAACAATCGTACAGTTTGCAATTACCGCATCACCGTTTGTAGATAAAACTCCAATTCCTCCTCCAGAGTCTGTTGCTATATTTTGTGCAATAATACAATCAGAAACATCAATAGAAGAAGTCGAACTACAGAAAATACCTCCTCCGATTTCTCCAATATTTTGTTTGATGATAGTTTTTGTAATCATCATACTGGAATTATCACTGCATTCTATACCGCCTTCGGTGTTTAGTGAAATAAGACAATTGGTTATTTGAGAACCACGAGAGACAAATGTATTAACTACACCACGACCCTTGTTCTTAGATATTTCAGAATTCAAAATAGTTGTTCTGACATATTCTATGCTATATACTCCACTACCTTTATTATCGGTTACTGTGCAGTTGATTATACTCGGTTGAAAGCGTTGATCACGTAAATCACCATTCACATCTCTATGACCCTCTAAATATATGCCACCGCCATAAGAATCACTCCAATTGTTTGAAATTGTGCATCCTATTATTTTTACATCTGAATTTAGCACATAAATACCACCACCACGACCAGTGAAACGATCTTTTGTTTTAGCACTATTCCAAGTAATCACACAATCTTTAATGGTTGGTGATGCACCATTAAAGAAAATTCCGCCTCCAAAATCATGTTTGCCATTGCTGATGGTAAATCCCTCTAAAACAGTATCGTTGGTTTCCGAATTCTGGAAGATAAAGCCTCGTGTGTTTTCTTTCCATCTACAATGGATTTTCGTATGCTTTGCACCATTAAGTGATTTTACAGTAATGCGTTTCCCTTTAAAGTCAATGTTAACATTACCATCTCCTTTATAGGAACCATCTCTAACAAGAACCGTATCCCCATCTACTGCTGCATCTATACCTGATTGAATTGTGGGATGTTCTGTTGGAACAACAAGCGTTGCAGCGAATGCTGAGATATTGCCACAAACCAATATTAGATAGATAAAGATATAGACACTTCCTTTATAAGTGTTCATGTTATCCTCCTATCCTCATGTAACGACTTATCTACGCTTAATGTCAGCCCATTGGACAATATGTTTTCCTGCTGCGTTCACACTGAGAGATTTTTCTATAAAATCCTCTTTCTCTTCAATTTCTTCAATTTCTCCCTCTTCTGGTTCTTCGCGAGGTGCGGTTACCCCCATTTCTTTGGCAGGACTGTTACGTCTAAGTCGATAATCACCAGTTTCAGCATTTACGAAGAGAGGGTCTTCATCAATGTTATCTTGATAGAAAATAAACTCTGCCCAATTTTCTCCAAACCCTTCAAGTCCGTGTCGTATATCACATGATCTTATACTAACAGTTGGACCCGATCCAAAAACTTCTGGATGAGTGCCTTTTGATACATTCCCCCAAATAATAGAATTAGTGCATTTAAAGGGTGAACCCCTGAGTTCAACATTCACGCCTCCACCTCTAACATTCGCAGTGTTTCTTGTAATTGTACAGTAAGCTATAGACGCATGTCCAAAGGAAGAATAAATATCAATACCACCACCTGATTCTGTTGCTATATTTTCTGCTATAACACACCCTATAACTTTAAGCCTTGATGTAGGACTACAAGAGATGCCACCACCATTTTCAGCTGTATTCTGTTTGATAATCGAATCAGTGATATTTAAACCTGAATATTCAGTGCCTCTTATTCCGCCACCAGTATTCTGCGAAATCTCACAATATCTTATATGGACAGTGGAGAAGAAATCACTGGCAATACCACAACTCTTGTTTTTGGATACTTTGCAACCAATGATTTCAACAGAAGCACCATCAAAAGTAGATATACCACAGCCATCATTTTCAGATACAATACAATTGAGTAGCCTTGGTCTATTGAATTGACCATCTTCAAAATCCTTGTCAGGATGCCTATTAAATGAAACGCCAGAACCAGAATTGTTGTTGGATATTTTAGAGTCTATAATCGTTGGATTAGAATCAACACAGTAGATTCCACCTCGATTTGACAGAATATTGCAATTCTTAATCGTAGGTGCAGAATTGGTGCAATATATACCACCACGTTCCTCATGGTTTGCATTCGTGATTGTAAATCCTTCTAAAACAACATCATTTGTCTCCTCATTTTGAAAGATAAATCCGCGTGTATTTGGAATTAACTGACAGTCTACAATTGTCTCTTCAGGACCATTTTCAGATTTAACAATAATCTGTTTTCCCATAAAGTCAATATTTACATTGCCTTCCCCGATGTATCTGCCATCAGCTACTAAGACCGTATCACCATCTTTTGCAGCATCAATACCGGCTTGGATTGAAGGTTGGTCTGCGGGAACTTCAATTACCGCAGCGTATGTAAAAGTATTAGTAAAAACCAAACAGAAAGAAATCAACAAATATACATAACATTTATTGGCAATCATGATTTGCTCCTAATATATACTATACTTTGGACAATTTTCATACGTGAGTTTAGGACAAGAAATTTGTTGGACGACATCTGTTACCCAATTCTGACACAATACACAAACGCTCTTTGCTCCAGCGGAGCAATATGTTTATAGCCACAGTATGGAACAACCTCCCCGCTCCAGCGGAGCGGTATGTATGAATTAACACATAGCACTCCGCTGGAGTGCGAGAATATGCCATAACGTTTCTATAAACATAGCACTCCGCTGGAGTGCAGCATTTTTCGTGGGGTTCCCCCGATATGGGAAACTCGCTGAAAATTGTTTCTCCGTTGAAGACTCAACTTCCGCTGAACAAAAACTGTCCAAACTATAGTAATATATAGTAGTATCTATTTTTCATCCGGTTTAAGTTTTAGAAAACTCTCAATAAACTCATCAATTTCTCCGTTTAGAACCGCGTCAACATTGCCCGTTTCTATATTTGTTCTGGTATCTTTCACCCGTTGATAAGGGTGAAGGACATAAGATCGGATTTGACTTCCAAAATCTATATTCCGTCTTTCGGGTTGTAGTTTAGCGAGTTCTTCGTCTCGTTGTGCACGAAAATGGTCATACAAACGAGATCGCAACACTTTCATTGCAATATCACGGTTTTTATGCTGTGAACGCTCGTTCTGACACTGAACCATTATATTTGTCGGTATATGCGTAATACGGACAGCAGAGTCTGTAACATTGACATGCTGCCCTCCTGCACCACTTGCACGGTAAGTATCTATACGTAGGTCTTCAGCATTAATTTCTACATCAATACTATCATCAATCTCAGGTGTAACATGCACTGCAGCAAACGAGGTATGACGCCGATTGTTAAAATCATAAGGAGATAACCGAACAAGACGATGGACACCAGATTCTGCCTTCAAGTAACCATATACATAAGTGCCTTTAACCAGAATGGTCGCGCCCTTTATTCCTGCCTCATCTCCTGCAGTTAGATCCACGATTTCTGTCGTAAAACTGCGCTGATCACACCAACGTAGATACATCCGCATGAGCATCCCTGCCCAATCCTGTGCATCAACGCCTCCTGCACCAGGATGTATGTTGAGAATAGCATTGCTTTCATCAAACTCACCATCCAACATTAATCGGAGTTCAATTTTATCAAACTGTGTTGTAACGACTGAAAGACCATTCTGGATTTCCGCTGCCAAACTTGAATCATCTTCTTCAATAGCAAGTTCAAGAAGTACTTTCAGATCATCAACAGTATTCTGTAATTTCTCAAATTCACTGATTTCGTCTTTGAGCTTGGCAATGCCCTGATTGACAGTCTGAACCCTCTGAGAATTATTCCAAAAATCGCTTGCCATCGCCTCTTTTTCAAGGTCTTCTAACTCTTTCTGTTTGGTAGGTAAGTCAAAGATACCCCCTAAGTTCATTCAGTCGGTTAAATACCTCATCTACATCTGCAACTAAATCGGTTAACATAAGTGTCCTTTATTTTTTACGTTGAATGTGTCGTTTGAAATCTTTTGATTACAAGATATATTATGAATGATAAACTAATTAGTGCGCAAATTATCGGCAACCAATCACCATATCGTGTGTAAAGTGTAGTTTTCCCATCTGAGAGGGCTACATCAGCGATCAGAAATTCATCAGAAGTCTTTGGTGTTACAAAACGAGTATAGATCCGTCCATATCTATCAACAGCACAAGTAAAACCACCATTGGCACACCGAAAAACAGATATACGGTTTTCTACAGCACGTAACGGAGCCATTGCTAAATGAAGCTCAGGTAGTGCAGTACCTAAGAACCACGCATCGTTTGTAAGAATTCCCATCACATCTGCACCTTTTTTAACAAACTTCCGAAAATGATTTGGAAAAGAGGACTCAAAACATATAGATGTGCCTACCAATAAATTCTGTTTTTCAGTAGACACATCAGCAACATATTTAATCGGTAAAAGATTGTGTGTTTTCCCATGTTCAAATGGAGAAAATTGAATAAAACTTGGCAGAAAATCAGCTAACGGCACATATTCGCCAAACGGAACAAGCTGCATTTTAGCGTATTTCCCTTGTATTTCTCCATCCGATGATACTGAGATAACTCTGTTGTAAAGATTACCTAATGCATCGGGATCCGTAGACCCAATAAGCATTGGAATGTCACCAATTCTATCCAACATCTGTTTGAAATGATTATTGTAATTTGCCCATTCTCCAGAAAGCACTTGTCCTCTCACTGTAGTTTCCGGCCATACAATTACATCAGGCTGTTCTTTCGCTGCATCTTCTGTCATATTAAGATATTTCATAAATATTGACGGAAACTTCTTTGGATTCCATTTGTCAAGCTGAGGAATATTTCCTGGAACCAGAGCAATCTCTATACTTTGTGATTCAATGTTATCACTTTTTCCTATAGCAGCATATCCATAGATAAGTGTAATCGCTGCAAGTAGACAAGGTGCGATTATTGCGACCAATTCCTTCTGCCACTCATGTCTACGACGAATGAATGTAGCAACACCTGCATTAAAAAACACTATTACAAAACTAACACCAAAAACACCCGCGATAGATGCAATTTGTATACCAGCATGATAATTCCACTGTGAATATCCAATATTCCCCCACGGAAATCCTGTTAACAACCATCCACGCACCCACTCTAAACTAACCCAGATCGTAGCAACACCTAATGGAAATAAGACCCTTGATTGCCAAGGTAGATGATAGACTAACACCGAAAAAACTGCAAAGTAGAGGGCAGTATAACCTACAAGTAGAAAATATCCGAGGAGAGTTGTGAAGATATTCGCATAGGGATATAAGAGTGCGATTGCTATGAGCAATCCTGCGAAAAATAGAAATCCGGATACATACCCTATGCGGAAAGCCATTTTCCAGTTCTCAACACCATCAAGTGCTACCAATAACGGCACTAATCCTATCCATGCAAAAGGAAAGAAATTGACACTTGGAAAACTACAGAATAGTAGGATTCCCGTACCCGCTGCAAACAAATACCTGTATCGTTTTACAAAACTCAAAATGGCTTCCACTGAATGAAATTTAGTTTTGGAGTATCATACCATATCTACCTGCCTATGTCAATTGGTTTGTGCGCAAAGTCTAAACCATTTATCACCATTATCTTCCAAATGTCAGGTTCGTCGTCGCGCAATTCATTACGCCTCTTATATTCTCTACTTAGAATTGGTATAATCATTTGTTGTATGCAATCACAAAAATCTTTACTATTTTTGAGTCACCTCAAACCCACAGATAATAGACCAACTTGATGAGTCTGCAATTATAATTTGTCCAATATACTTTTTGATGTTATAATCTGTTAACGTAGATATGTAAACCAAATTAAATGTTTTTCGTTAGAAACATACGGTATCATAACATAAATTTCATTACAAATCCCCATTGAGGAGGTATTATTTTGTAGGACAACATTTATAGTTCTACGAATTCAACAGTGTATATATGAAACGATATTTTACGCTATTTTTATTGGTAGTTTTCTTTATACCTATTACAGTTTTTGCAGGTGCAGGTAGGACTGGATCTGTGATTTTAAACTTAGGTGGTGGAGCACGCGCCACTGCACTGGGTGACGCTTTTTCTGCAATGTCAGGCGATGTTACGACTACACTCTGGAATCCAAGTGGATTAGTTAACATCACCAAAAGCAATTTTCAGACCGAAAAATTCGGTCCACGTGTCTCTATGTATTACAAAAACCAAGGTGATTTATTTGGTGAAGCAGGAGAAGGATTGTATTACACTTTTATTACTGGAGCACTTCCTTTAGGTAATTACGGAGCAATAGGAACAACCGTTCAGATGCAAGGACAAGGAACAAGTCTTGTTACAACAGATTCTCCCGATCCAATACGAGAAGAAAACCTCGGAACAAACTTTGTCTTTACATTCTCTTATGCTGACCAAATTACAAATAGATTCACAACAGGGATAAGTGCAAAGATGATCAGAGTTGTACTCGGTAGTGAAGGTGGAGGATCTTACTCTTATGCAGTTGATTTTGGAAGTCAATACAGACTTTCTACCAATTTACTTCCAACTACACTCGGATTTGCAATTCAAAACATTGGTCCAAAAATACATTTTATTGATGAAAATCAAGCCGATCCATTGCCAGCATTATTTCGTATAGGCTCCGCAACAAGTCTTTTCCAAAGTAAAAACAACCATGTCCGGCTCGTTACAGGTTTAACGGCAAGAATTGATAAATGGGTTGAAGATGAAAGTGAGCTTGAACTCTACATACAAACCCAAAATGAGAACGGATATGAAATTACACGCGAACAAGTTTTATCTGATCGGGGAGTGGGGATACGTGCCTTTGAGTGGAGACATCTTGAAAAAAGCATAGGCTTAGAATACTGGCTTGCTAATACCTTTGCATTCCGTATCGGACACAAAGTTGACCCCTTTGCCCCAAATCGTACAAAGTTATCCGATCAATTTGATGACGGTTTCAAATTTTCTAATGTCGGTCCTTTTCTCTTAGATTTGTCCGATTTTTTCACTTACGGTATTGGGGTACAGGCTTATACTGTAAAATTTGACCTGACGTATGGAGCAGTAGGACTCGGCCCTTTTCAAAAACGACTTCTTGAAGTTACAGCAGGATTAGTATTTTAAAATGAAATTGACTAAAAAATTTACGACACAAATTAGTCTCTGTGTTCTCTTGTTCTTTTTCACATGTGTTCTCTGTAGTGCCTCCAATGAATCACAGACACATTTCTTTTCAAATTTTTTTCTGAATTCCAACCTTGGAATCCGCGTCCTAACAGAGCATTCATCAATTGCTATGGCAGCAGAACAGAATATCTCTCGTACAAAATCACCAAATGAAGCATTTCTCTATTCACTCGCAATTCCAGGAATGGGGCAAATATACACGGGTGCAAAACATGGCTATATCTATACTGCAGCAGAGGTCGCGCTTCTCACAACGTATTTCTTGCTCCGAAATAATGCAGTGAACACACGTGATGACTATCGCGATATAGTTCGTCAAAATGTAATATTCATTGGACCAGGATCTTTTGAAAATTGGGATCTCATTGAGGATTTTGAACATGCTACTCAGTATGAAAACTGGAATCATGTCTACGATTCTGAGCAAACACGGAATCGCACAGGAAAATGGTACTGGAAAGACCTTGACCCAACTTTGAAGGACGAGAAGGATTCCACTATTGAGTTTGATTCAAAACATCGTTTGGAGGCTTATGACTTACGTCAAAAAGCCAATGACACATTTCAAACTGCACGCACAATCATTGGTCTGGTTATCTTAAACCATGTCGTAAGTGCTGTTGAAGCACGGATCACAACCAAACGTTGGAATAAAAAACAGACGGAGTCTGATGGATTCCAGATTGATGTGCATACGGATGTATCAAATGGAAGTCTAACGGGTGCGCTTGTCTTTAAGAGAAAGTTCTAAATGGAGAAATCTATGCCATTATCTTTACCAAATCTGTTAGATGCCCTAAATTCTGTTACTGCAATTCCTATCATTCCTTTCAATGGAAACAATATCGATTATACAGGTCATGTCAAGAACATTGACTATCTGATGACCAACAACTACCTTGATGAAGGGCGAAAACGGGTTATAGCGATTGCTGGTACTAGTCTAATCCACCACATCAGTGAAAAGGAACAGTTAGGACTCATTGATAAAACGGGTAATCAGATGGGTTCGGATGGTATACTGATTTCGGGAATTGTTCCAAATCCAATAAATCAAGCAGGTCAACTGATAGAAGCACAATCCGATTTAAAAAGACCACCAGATGCATATCTATTGATGCCACTCACCGGAATAAGCAGTCCAGAGGGTATCTACGAACAGTATATGAAATTCGCAGAGAGCTACGGCAATAGTTGTGACGCTCGATTTCTCTACTATTTTCGTCAAAAACGCGAATTGGATGCTGTGATACGATTGTTGAACGATTCTCCTCACTTTATAGGTGTTAAAATTGGAACTGATGAGGATGATGTACAACCACTCATAGGAGGTGTTGGAGACAATGGAATTGTAATGTGGGGTATCGGAGACAGATGTACTAAACCTGCACAACTTGGAACAAAGGGACATACTTCTGGAATAGCAGTTGCCTATGCTCGCGCATCGGATGAGATTAACAACGCACAACGAAGAGGAGATTTTGAGACATCAGCACGCATTGAAGCTGACATTGCACCACTGGAAGAGATAAGGTTTTGGAATGGACGCGTCTACAATTATTCTGCTGTTGTTGAAACAATGATTCAAAGTGGATTTGAGGACATTGAGGCAGGCACAGGTGGACCATTCAACCCACGAGTACCACCAGAAATAAATGAACAGTTACGCGACATTACGAATGATTTGAAACGTTACCATTAACCTGTGTAGGTGCGGTTTCCTAACTGCTCCATAGGCGTCAATTTAGCAACCACAAACCAGGATAAAAATGTCCAATAAATGAACAATATCTATAAAAAAACATCTTATTTACTTGTTTTTTTTAACTAAGACATAACAAAAGACCTTCATAAACCCATATTAAAACACAATCGAAAGCACCATGCATTAAAAAGAGAAAAAACAAGTAAAATAAAATTCTCAGAAAGAAACCACAAACCGAAAATATGTAGGTAACGTGAGTCTGATATATGCAATTTTTGTAGCATAAACTTTTAGCTTGTGTATCCATATTTTATTCTAAACACATCCACAAAGAGACTTCTCCCATGTCTTTTGATGCTTTAACCCTACATCATATAACCCACGAATTGTCCCAAACGCTTATTAGTGGTTCAATCAGGCACATTGAACAAACAAACCCAACAACATTTAACTTCAAGATATCAAAAGACACACGTATCCACTGGCTCACTATATCCGCACATTCCGTCCATGCCCGCGCACACCTGATTAACAAACCACCACCCGGACAAAAGCAATCCTATTTTGCCGACTTTCTTTCTACCCATCTGAAACACGGCACCATAGTTGACATAGAGCAACTTGGATGGGACAGAATATTGAAAATCACTGTTCAACCCATTACGGATGAACCTATACAACCACCACCTAAGGCAATCATTGCAGAATTTATGGGGAAACATAGCAATATCATTCTGATTGATTCTTCAAATGATAGAATACTGGAATGCTTAAAACATATTGATGAAACTATGAGCCGTTTCCGTGAAGTTCTACCGGGAGACAATTATGTCCTCCCACCACAACAAGAAAAGATAGATCCATTGACAATAGACAAAACCACTTTCTCAGAACTTTTACCATCCTCTGAGGTAACATGGAAGACATTATTTGGTCAAATCAATGGATTGAGTCCCACACTTGCAAAGGAAATCATTATACGTTCTGAGAAAACAGATCTTTGGGATGCATTTCAACAAGTCTTAATCTATTTCGAACCAAACCATGTCACCCCAAACTTACTGACCGAAGAAGATAACCCTTTAGCAGCATATCCTCTCATATTACAACAATACCCGCATGCTACATCGCAACCTTATGAAACATTGAGTGATGCTCTTTCTGCCTACTATGACGCTATCACACAACAAGAGACCATAGCATCAGAATTGCAAACGCTCACCCAAGCATTAGAAAAACAAAAAAGCATGTTAGGTAGAAAAGAAAAAGCATTACAGAGAGATTTAGAAAATGCTGAGAAATCGGAAGACTACAAAATCCAGGGAGAACTGCTGCTTGCCAACCTTCATAAAATCAGACGTGGACAAACACAGGTAGAAATCCAAAACTACTATAGTCCAAATCTTGATTCACTCACAATCAAACTCAATCCTGAGCAAACACCATCGGAAAATGCACAAGCATTTTTCAAGAAATATACAAAAGCAAAACGCGGCTTTTCACAGATTCAACAACGTCTTGCTGAACTTGAGGCAGAACAAAAGATAATAAATGGATATGAAAATAAATTGGAATCTGCAAAAACACTTGAAACCTTACAACAACTTCATTCTGAATTTTTAAGCAACGGTTATCTCAAAACACAAAAACAAAAGAAACAACAAAGAAGTGATGGTCCCTATCGTAAATATATCTCTAAGAACGGTTTTCATATCTATGTCGGTCGCAACAGTCAATCTAACGATCTACTCTTGCGAGAGATAGCAAAACCACGTGATATGTGGTTACATGCAAAACAAATCCATGGGTCGCATGTCATCATTCGCAACCCTGAAAACCGTCCTGACATACCTATGCCAACACTCCTTCAAGCAGCGCAGCTTGCAGCATTTTATAGCAAAGCACATCACTCCAGTTATGTCCCAGTAGACTATACGTGGGCAAGATATGTGGTAAAACGTAAAGGCAATGTCGCAGGTTACGTGCACTATACACACGAAAAAACCTTATATGTTGAGCCAGCAGTACCTGATACAAAGAACAAATGAAGAGTGGGTAAAGTTTTTGTCACTAACTTCTCACCAACCATCGTAGTAGGAGGCTCCGTGCCCCGCCATTGTTCATGATTTGATAGTTAGTATCGTATAGATACAGCACAGTACATTAAGAGTCGGTCATATTTAAACAACAACTGTACACACCCACGAAAAAGTTGACTTTACCTAAAGTGCATGATATAATTTTATATCTAAAAAATATTGATTACTACCTATATTTAGAATAATTTAAGGAGGTCTTTTTATGCCTGCAAAACAAATTATCTTTGACGAAGGAGCCAGGACTGCACTCAAACGCGGGGCAGATACTCTGGCGAATGCAGTAAAAGTCACACTCGGTCCACGCGGACGCAACGTCGTTATACAAAAATCCTTTGGAGCACCCTTGGTAACATGTGATGGAGTCACCGTCGCAAAAGAAATTGAACTTCCCGATCCTTATGAAAATATGGGGGCACAATTATTGGAATCTATCGCAACAAAAACAAATGATGTTGCCGGTGATGGAACAACAACGGCAACCTTATTAGGACAGGAAATCCTTCATGAAGGACTGAAAAATGTCACTGCTGGTGCTGACCCAATGCAACTAAAAATTGGTATTGACAAAGCTGTTGATGTTGCTGTTAATGCTATTACAACACAAAGTCGTGAAGTCAGCACTCATGAAGATGTTGTTCATATTGCTTCAATTGCAGCAAACGATCCCGCAAATAATAGCAATATCGGTTCCATTATTGCTGAAGCCATTGAAAAGGTAGGGAATGATGGCGCAATTACTATTGAGGAAGGAAAAACATCCGAGACAGATGTTGACATCGTTGAAGGAATGCAGTTTGATAGAGGATTTCTATCACCACATTTTGTTACTGACGAAAATGAACAAGTTGTTGAATTAGAAAATCCGTATATTCTTATCAATGTAGATAAAATCACATCGATTGCTGACCTAGTGCCAATTATGGAAAAAGTTATGCAACTTAGTCGTCCTCTGTTAATCATTGCTGAGGATGTGGAAGGTGAAGCACTATCAACATTGGTCGTTAACAAACTACGTGGCACACTACAAGTTGCTGCAGTTAAAGCACCTGGATTCGGTGACAGACGGAAGGAAATGCTTGAAGATTTAGCCGTGTTAACTGCTGGACAAGTTATCTCAGAAGATACAGGTATTCGTTTGGAGAACATCGTTGTTGGAATGCTGGGAACCGCAAGACGTGTATCAATAGATAAAGATAACACAACCATTGTCGGGGGTTTTGGAGCGAAAGAGAGTGTTGAAGGCAGAATCGCTCAGATACGTACACAGATTGAAGACACTACATCCGAATATGACCGTGAGAAACTTGAAGAAAGACTCGCAAAACTCGCTGGTGGTGTCGCAGTTGTCAATGTTGGTGCTGCAACTGAAATTGAAATGAAAGAGAAAAAAGCACGATGTGAAGACGCCCTCGCAGCAACACGTGCTGCTATTGAAGAAGGCATTATACCAGGCGGCGGAACCGCACTCTTAAGGGCAATTCCAAATGTACAAGGTCTTGAACTTGATGGTGATCAAAATACTGGTAAAAGTATCGTTCTGGAGGCATTACGCTCTCCTATTCGCGCTATCGCAGAAAATGCTGGAATGGAAGGTGCAGTTGTCTTGGCAAAGGTTGAAGCTGGCGACGCAAACTTCGGATTCAATGCTGCAACTGAACAATATGGGGATATGCTTGAATACGGTGTAATTGACCCAACAAAGGTTGTAAGATCGGCACTTCAAAATGCAAGTAGTATCGCTGGTTTGCTATTGACTACTGAAACATTGATTACTGAAATTGAAGAACCACCGGACTTTTCTGATATGGATGATCCGCACGACGATTATATGCATTAATACTAAAACACAAATGTGCGACTCTGTTTCAGTATGATTAGACAAGGTTAGAAACACAATCTTCAGTTCTATGTAAGCGCGTTTATAATATGATGCGCGCTTACATACTTATTCATCTTATTACGTAACACTATACACGATACCGAGCAACCATCCCACTATCCCAATCACAATCCAAACAAAACATTTCAGATGGACCTAAATATTGGATCTTCTTACTTCCACAGGTAGGACATTCTGTAACTTTATTTACTGATCCCAAACTTTCAGATTGCTGAAATATATTCAAATGGTAAATCTTCATTACACCTGAATAACGATGTCCCAATGGACACCTAATCTGTTTAGTTTCTTCATTCTCAAATCGTTCAATGAGTTCACGAAGAAATTTTAATGGATGATGACAAATTGGACATGGATTCGGAACCAATTCCTTCACCACAATTATATCTGTATCTTCTGAACGGACAGATACCGGTAATGAGAGTTGATTCTCAAGTCTCAAAGACTCACTGCTATCTACATCAGATGCTTCAAGCCGTTCTGTAACAACTTTCGCATAACTGTCAGGACTCAGCACTACAGCAGTAGGCACCATTGTTCCACCTTTTAAACTTGATATTAATCTGTAAATTCGTTCTAAAATGGTCTGGTACCTCCCAATAGAAAACTGCCTTTCCCCCAACTATATACCTCTAAAGTAATACTATTAAAGTCATGATTTATTCAGCATACTATTGATAAAACAACATCTTTACTCAGTAGACTCTGCTGAAAGCAACTGATCACGAGTACGCGCCAGTGAAGAAGTTCCTCGTTGTGATCTATATGCATCTTCTGGTTGTTTGCGTAAGAGAAGAAGATCGTCTCCATCACGTTCAATTATGTCACCAGGGAGTAAAGCAGTATCAAATTTCCTCATACTTGTCAAAAAGTTAACAGTAACTCTTCCTGCTTCCTCAAGGTGAATTATCCAACCATGCTCTGTTCTAACGCGGTTAAAACGCTGTGGTATCTCCATGGATTGCATTTGCTGGACATTAATCAGAATTACACTTTCTGCGGAGTTGTTAGCGGTGGTATTATCGGTTAATTCTTCCATTGTATTTTCGTCAGCCATTGTTGTTTCACTTCCCTTAATTATAGACTTTATATAATTTTATCCAATACAACCCAAATTTGTCAACCTATTTTATGTATATCTACTTGATACACAGGGTTGTTAGTTTAGGATTTTCTTAACTCTTACTAAATACCAAAGACGGTAGGTGCGGTTTTTAGTTGTCTGATATTAATGTCTTCAGTCCCGTAGGGACGCTATGTTTATAGAAAACGTTATCCCGATCCTTCCTGAGTTCCGTAGGAACCGGATGTCAATACTTTGTTTGGGTATTCCACATTCCATTCCTACGGAACTCAAAAGATTCATTGCACTGTATTCTATAAACATTGTGTCCCTACGGGACTAAAACGTGTTACACATATCCGCCAATTCAACATTATGTCCGACAAAGGGACAACAACTTTACACACCGCTTGAATCAGAAACTGGTTGCAAAATATGATATGATAATGTAGAATACGCACAAGCTATAAATATATCAGGAGAACATTCCAAATGCTAAAAGCTGGATTTATTGGTGCTGGTGGACGCAGTCAAGGTGCACACTATCCCAGTGTGAACCGTCTTGAAGATGATGTTGAAATGTCCGCTGCATGCGAACTTGATGAAAATAAATTGCAACAAGTCGCACAAAAATATGAGTTTCCACACACTTTCACAGACCATCGCAAAATGTTAGATACGATGGAATTAGATGTTGTGTATTGTGTGATGAATGAAAAGTGGATTTTGCAACCTGCGTTAGACTGTCTGAATGCAGGAAAACATCTGTTTATTGAAAAACCACCAGGGGCAACAAGTGATGAAACACAACAATTACTGGATGCTGCTGTGGCTAACGATGTCTACTGTATGGTCGGATTCCAACGACGATTTGCCGCTGTTACACGCGAAGCAATGAGACGTGTCTCAGAAAAGGGACCCGTTTCATTAGCAGTAACAACTTTTAATAAGCAGATGATCGGTGGCAACAGAGAATTTACAACAACACTTTGGAATGATGTCTGTCACGTCGTTGATCTGCTCCGGTATATGGCAGGGGGTGAACCTGTTGAAGTTACCGCTCATCGAGATAAATTCGGGGCTGAACAACGGAACTTCTATACAGCCTTTGTCCGTTTTGATAACAACGTCACAGGTGTAGTCTTTGGAAATCGTGCATCTGGTGGACGCGTGCTACGTTCTGAATTACACGGGGTTGGTATCGGGTGTTATATGAAAATTCCTGAAGAGATTGAAATATATGAGAACAATCAAAGAAATGTTATGGGTGGTTGGGAAGTTGATGGAGTTGACGAACGCGATGGAGCAAGTTATGAAGGTGTCCTTACCATGCATCAACACTTTGTTGACTGTGTCCGTAATAAAGAAGTTCCATTGACAGACCTTCGTGATGTCATTCATTCTATACATCTTGTTGATCAAATTGAGGGACCTCTGTCCTAATATAAATCAGGAGGATTGTTACATGCTTGATGATCGTCATCTTCAGCATCAAATAACTGATGATCAACTCTGTGCATTGAATACTGATGGATATTTCATCGTTGAAGATGCACTCCCATTGGAACTCGTAGTTGAGTTGGAAAAACGCATTGATAGTATCTACAAAGTTCATTTAGATGCAGAATATGACCCATACAGAAAAAAACAGATGGCGCAACATGACAATTTTTTCTACCCGAATTTTCTGGGTAAAGATCAACTATTTGTCAACATTCTGGATTGGTATAAAACCTTTCCAAAGG
Organism: Candidatus Poribacteria bacterium; assembly: GCA_958295945.1. Lineage (GTDB taxonomy): Bacteria > Poribacteria > WGA-4E > WGA-4E > WGA-3G > MSPOR6. The sequence continues at coordinate 4,145,372 of OY282386.1, read as the reverse complement.
TATGGGGTATTTTGGGATGGAATATATATTCCTATCATAGCCATTTTATTATCACACCCCCACGTCCAGAATCTCAGCGCAGTAAAAATGCACCTCTCGGTTGGCATCAAGACAGTGGTCGTGTGAACATTGAAATTGAAAGTTCTCCACGTCCCCGATTATCAATCAAAATCGTCTATTGGCTTTCTGACTGTTCTGTGCAAGGACGAGGCAATTTCTATGTCATGCCGGGAAGTCATCTGTCTGATAAATTTGAAAGACCTTCAGACGGTTCCCTTCCTGAAGGGGCGACTGCGGTTTGTTGCAAACCGGGGGATGCGGTTTTCTTTGATAGGCGTATCTGGCATGCACGCAGTGAAAACGACTCAGATATCACACGCAAAGGTCTGTTTTACGGATATGGATACCGTTGGTTACGCAGCAAAGACGACATGACGATCCCATCAGATCTGTTTGATCAGAACGATCCTATACGACAACAACTCCTCGGTGGAGGAACAAATGCAAATGGTCATTTTTCTCCAAAGGATGCAGATGTACCGCTAAAGATGTGGCTTGAGAATAAAGGTGTTATATCAAAGTAAGGGTGTGTAGAGTTTTTGGCATTAACTGCATATCACATATAAAAAATGTTAATATTTGTGAAGGGTGTGTAAAGATTTTGTCACTAACTTCTCACCATGAATTGTAGGGGCGGGTCTCTGTGCCCGCCCGTTGCCTTACAGGACAAGGAATGGCGGGACACAGAGACCCCGCCCTACAATAGATTACAGGTTTTGCACTTGAATTGACGTCTACGGTACCAAAAACTTTACACCCACCTTGAAATTATTGCATGTCTATGGTATGATTAAATTGTATTGTTGTTAGTTGATTTGCTAATCCAAAACTAAGAATTGTATCATGCAATTCAGATTACATTTTGTCTGATAGATTAATCGGATAAATTAAGATGGCAAGAAATCAAAATAATGGTTATCTTGAATGCCACTTCCTGAATTAAATACTGAATATATCCAACTATATGTCTGATATTTTGTCAACACCGTAATTTGTATTGTCTCTAACCAATTTTGAGGTATAGAAATGTTTCAAAGATTATCTATTTACACTGTTGGAGTTGTACTATTTATAGTTTTATTGTCGACTCCAGTAATTACAGCGGAGAAAGAAGTGGAAAAACCGAAAGAACTTGAAGTGGGTATGGTTGCCCCAAATTTTACTCTAAAAGATGAAACCGACACGGAACGAAACCTAAGCGATTTCTTAGGTAAGAAGAATGTTGTCCTCGCATTTTACCCTAAAGATTTTACCGGTGGATGAACAGCAGAACTACAGTCGCTCCGGGATAAATTGAGCGACATAGAAAAAACTGAAACTGTACTCTTAGGAGTCAGTGTTGACACTGTCGATTCTCATAAGAGATTTGTTGAAGAAAACAAATTCGGATTTTCTTTGTTGGCAGATACAGAATTTGAGATTAGCAAACAATATAGCGGTATTATGGAAAGATTCAATGCATCAAATCGTGTGACCTTCATTATTGATAAGGCAGGATTTATCCGTGCAATTGATAAAAAAGTCAATGTAAGAACACATGGTGAAGATGTTGTTAAACAGATAAAGGAAGTAATACCGAAAATAAAAGTTGGTCAACCTGCTCCCGAATTCTTCGCAGAGGATGGAGAAGGAGAAGTACATCAACTCAGCAAACTACGTGAGAAAAAGAATGTTGTACTCGCATTTTATCCGCGTGATTTTGGACGTGGCTGAACGGCCGAAGTTTGCTCGCTCCGTGATGAGTCGAGTGGTTTTGCTGAACACAATGTTCAAGTCTTCGGTATTACTCATAACAATCTTGAGTCCCGTCAGAAGTTTGCAAGAGATAATAAATTGAACTTCCCTCTATTAGTAGACACACAGAAAAATCTTGCATTACTCTTTGGTGCTGCAAAGAAACCAGATGATAAACGTTTGAAACGTCTGACGATTATCATTGACAAAGAAGGGAAAATCGTGAAGATTGACAAAGAGGTTAACCCAAGTACGCATGGCGCAGATTTAGTGGAATTCTTCAAAAACCCAAAAACGTAACAGAACAATTGATGAAACCAAAGACATTCTCGGAAATTCGCGACTGTGTTGCACTGGGGACATCCATAGTTTTCAGTCCGTTTATAGTACCAATTGTTACTGCTATCTTTGTCATTCATAAGCATGCAGAAACAGGTAGAGAACTTTTGCATTGGCTTGTAGTTGTCTCAATTTTTGTCACTGTACTGCCAATATTTATAATAATCGTGTTACATCGCTTCTCAAGGGTGAGTAATATACATTTGCATTCGAAGGAAGAACGTCTCATTCCGCTCTGTTTTACTATGGTTAGTATGATTGTAGGGACGTTAGTCTTATATAAGATGGGGGCGAATAATAGTATAATATGGGTGTGTCAAGTCTTCATTGTTAACAGTGTCGTCTTCTCAATAATTACACCATTATGGAAAATAAGTTTTCACACAAGTGTTGCAACTGGTTGCATTATGGTGTTGACTTTACTGGTAAACTTGAATTTGGTTTGGTTATTTCTGCTATTGCCATTGATAGCATGGGCACGAGTGTACCGTGACCGACATACTACCCTTCAAACTGTCGCTGGAACCCTCTTAGCTATTGTTAATACAATGATCTTTTTCTTCGTTCTACCGCCTGCTGTGTAAACAGGAACATTATATACGGCGATTTAACGGTGGTAGATCATCCCAATCACATTGCAAGCAGAAAAAACTGTTACCAATACGTCTGACATCTCCGTTGCATTCTGGACAACTACGTTGGTTCTCCGTTTCACTTGTATCTTCATCGGCGGAGGACACGGTTGTCAACATCTTACCCATCGGTATGGCACTTTCACGACTTGCAATATCTTGTTGCACAGTTTCAATAATCTCTTGGGCATTCAACTCAAATGGTGGAGGGGCATTACGACTAAGGTCAAAAAACGTACTCCTATAAAAACGTATATTATCTGCAGCATTAACTCGTCGCATGAATACGGTAAACTTTTCAGGAGAAACCAGATAAGCAGAAGAGTCAACAATATGATGTTTCGCGTTTATCGCAAGTTCATATCCTTCAAATTCAAAAATTGAATTGCCGCCATCCACCCATATCGTATCTGATGTGGTCTGAAATACATCTTGTAATTCATAGGAACGGGTTACTGAGAGAATTAATGTATAACGTTGATACGGATACTGTGAGAGCAGTTCAAATGGTAGAAATGGTCCTGGCTCAGAAGTTTGCTTTAGAAAGGTTGTAAAAGCTTTATATACTGCTTCTTTTGCTTCCCTTAGAATTGCACGATTACTGCCTTCTAAGTAGGACTCATTACCTTCCTGAGAAAAACAGTGTTCATCATTGATGTCCATTTCAGTCTGAATATGAACATCAAAAGTCATATTTCCATTACTTAATAGTTGTAGTCTTAAAGAAGGTTCTTCAACTGTTTTGAGGATAAAGGGTAGCATGTTAATCTCCATAAGATATTGATAATGGAATTGTAACATATACTCTTATTTTCATTCAACATTTTATTACCACCTAACTTGCCACATATCATTTGATGGAGTTGATTCTCTTCACACCGGGCAACACAGATGACCGAAAACCCTTACCCGATTTAGTGGTGGGACTGCAGGGTTCCCTCTACGGAGATAAGGGATATATCTCTTTTTAAAGCACAAATCCTCGGTGAACCTGCGAAAATTTCAGGAAATCAACGATGGACCTATGCTTTTTAACTTCTAAACTATTTTCAAACTCACGTAAAGAAATAAAAAATGGATTTTGATTATTAGCAAAGTCTGAAAGGAGAAATTATAGTAAAGTTTAGAATTAAGAAGACATTTCAATGCACTTGCAAGTACCACAAGTCCCGTAGGGGCGAGGTTTCCTCGCCCTCTGAGGCGTGTCCTATTAATTGTCCATTCCACTATAAATGACTTTTGATTATCGTAAACGTTTCCAAACATCTTTGTTATACCTCTTTATTGTCGTGCTATATAGCACGGCCATTCCTACGTTAGCACAAGAATCGGAAAGATTCGTATTAAACGAGGTGAAATTGGTATCAGACCCAACAGTTGGCACTACCTACATAGGTGATCGGGAAATAGATCCATCAACAAAACTCATTCAGGCGGAAGATTGGGATCCAGAGAAAGTGCCCCCCTTAAAAAACATACAATTGATTTCTCAAAACAACCATATATCATGCCTCTCGTAATTAGAGACACAGTTTTAGGTGCAAAAGGGTGCATAAAATGAAAATCATTGTGTTTTATGTAAAGAAAGGTCGAGATTCGGAGATCGCTCCTACAGAGAAGAGCATTGGAGGGTTTTACACAACTAATGATTTGATCAGGCTGCACGATAACCCTCTGCATCGCGCATTTTGCTATCAACTTTCATCTATGATAACATTTTGCAAAAAAAAATCAAGAATATTGTCTTTTGTTTTATGGTATTATAACAACATAATGCGGCATTGGTTTGGGCGATTTAAGCGGAAATCTATTATCGTTTCAAAAAGTTTACAAATGGTTGATATAACTATCGCATTTGTTTGCGAGGTTCCGAGTAAACGGTTCAGTTTTTGACATTTTCAAAATGATACCTGAATTTCCATAGAATATCATTAAGTTAGGGAAAACTCTCCCTTTTTATAATCACACTCACCAAAATATCACTTGTACCCAACTATACCATTTAGACGTTAAAATTACAGAGGAATTTACCTTCAAATTAAAATAGATGGAGTTAATAAAATGAAACTGAAAACTCTCGTTCTCATCAGTTTTGTAGTGTTTATGTTCGGAAATGTGATGGTCACAGAAGGTTCTTCTGGAATAGACCATCGTGATATATTTGTTGGTGCAAGTGCTCGTGCAGTTGGCATGGGGAGTGCATTCACAGCAGGTCCGTCCGCAAATAACGGCTTTCTATGGAACCCCTCTTCACTCGGATTTATGAATGGATTGGAAGTAAATATGGGGGCGATTCCGTTTTCTGGGGAACCGTCAGGACCAGATCAGGCGTTCTCGCTATCAGCGAGTCCATACACATTGGGTTTAACGAATAAAAAGGTCGGAAGTCTATCTCTTGCATCCTGGTTCAACGGATGGAACAATTCAAACAATGAGTCTACACAGATTGTGCTTTTAGGATACGGATTAGCATTGGGACCACAGGCATCCGCAGGTGCAAACCTACGCTACTTTCAGAACAATGAACCCGATATAAACAAGTTTCTCTGGAGCATGGATATTGGCATGCAATTCACTTATCCTTTGGAAAAGTTGGGGGATTCTATCACCTTCGGTATGAATCTATCTGAATTAAGCAACGGGATACGGAATGGTAATGGTGAGTTGATTGAACCGGTAAATGAAAGCCTTCCATTAGCAGCACGGTTCGGAGCTACATATCGTCCCGACAAAGTAACCTTGTTATCTGCAGATTTTGCTATCCGTGGACAGAACAATGCTGAATGGGGTGAACGATTGCGGTTACACTTTGGCGCAGAACGGTGGTTATTCAACAATCACTTCGGGGTACGGGTAGGATATACAGCGTTAACCGCATCCGAAAGATTCAGTAGCGGACAGTGGACACAGGGAATAAGTTTTCGGAACGCATCCGGACAGTTGGATTATGCACATGTCAGTGGTGGTGAGTTAGACCAAAGCCTACACTGGATTACAGCAACGTTACGATGGGGTGAAAATAGACGCAAATCTACTCCAACTAAACCCGCACCAACTAAACCGACCGTGGATACAAATACCAAGAACACAGCCGATACACAAGCAGCATCTACGATTCTCATGCCGAAAACGCTCAATCCTGATGCAAAACCTGTGGGGTCTCCAGATGAATTAGAACTTACCGAATCTGTGATTTCTCCAAATAGTGATGGAATTAAAGATCGGACTACATTCCGTTTCAAAACGAGATCGAATGAAAAATGGAAATTAACGCTACGCGATGCCTATACTGAAGCGGTTTGGGAAAAAACTGGAACCGGTTCACCACAAGAAGATATTGATTGGAACGGTATGGGAAGTGATGGAAAATTAGTTCCCGATGGGGATTACGTCCTTCAATTGCATATTCTTGATGCACAAGGAAATGTGCATCTGAGGAACAGCAAAAAACTTACAGTAGACCTAATTCCAACAACAATTGAACTCTCAAAGACTGGGGCAAAGAGTGTTGGTGTGAAAGTGTGGGAAATCAATCAAATTGCCAATTGGAAACTTGAGATATTTGATTCAAACAACAACCTCGTTGAAAACAGTGAAGGTGTAGGGGCACCACCTGAAACGATTGTTCTAACGAAGGTCCCACAATTGACAACGACAACATATAAATTTGCACTAAATGTTCAAGATACTGCAGGTAATCAGAGTATTCAGCAAGCACAACTGCAATTCGGCAGTGGAAGCACAAGTGGCGAAACACAGACAGTGAATGATACACCGAAATTAACTTTGATGGTAGGTTCTTTCACTGAACGACGCAATGCAAATATGTTGTCTGAAAATCTGCGACGACTATATCCAAATGAGACAGTCAAGATTTACACAATTACGGTCAACGGACAAGCGATGCATCGTGTGACAATCGGAACGTTTACAGAACGCTCTGAAGCATCGGCACTGACACTACAAATTCAGGAATCACAAGGTGTTGAACCTATAGTGATTACACCGTAATTTGAACACTTACATCTTATAAAACTCTAAAGCGTTTTGGTAGAAAAATTGGTTTTTCTCTGAATCCGATGCATCGTCAATAGTCGAGAGAAGCGCGTCGAACCACTTCTGATATTCGGCAGCTAAGGTGCATACAGGCCAATCACTACCAAACATCAGACGGTCGTAGCCAAATGCATCAACGAGATGTCTGATGTAAGGTTTGAGTTCATCGGATGTCCAGTTTTCACTGGCAGTTGTCACAATACCAGACACTTTGCACAGCACATTATCAAAGGCGGCGAGTTCGCGCATGTGGGTTGCCCACGGTTCAAACTCTCCGCCTTTTATATTTGGACCACCGCAGTGGTTCACAGCATGCATAACCTCTGACGTGGATTTTACTAAGTCAAGGGCAGCGGGAAGTTGGTCGTGTTTCGCACACAGTTCAAAAGAGAGATCGTATTTCGCTAATAATTTTACACCATTAATCAGATCTGGACTTGAATAGAATTGATTGTCAGAGTGGTGCCATGCCATTCGTCTGATACCGACAACAAGTTCAAACCCAGCAAGTTGTTCAAGTGTAGATTCTACGTCTGCCTCTTCAAGTGGAGCCGCAGCGGCAATTGCACCTATCATCCCATCTGTTTCTGCAATGTGCGTTAGCCATTCCACTTCCTGAACGACATGTGTTTCGGCAGGATCACCTTCAACGTGCACCGATTTGACAACATTAATATCTCCAATTGCGTCACGATAATCTTGTGGTGTATATTGCTGTTTGAGCAAGTCAAATCCATCTAACCAAGGGTATGGTAAGTTAGAAGTATCCCAGAGGTGCTGGTGTGTGTCAATTATTTTAAGCATGGGAATCCTTTCATATTTCATAGAATATGTAGTTATTTTATTATACCAAACACAAGTCTCTTGTCAAAGATATTCTCAAATTGGGTGTGTAAAGTTTTTGGCAAAATATCCCAGTCCCCATTGTAGTGCCAAGAACTTTACACAATCTATCAACAAAGATTTGCAAAAATCCGTATTTATATGTTACTATAACAGGTAAAGAAACTAAACCATCATAAAGACTTACTTATGTCATTCCCCACATATTTTGCCATCTTCAAACTAACACTCCGTCAGCTGTTCTTCTCTAAGCGAGGACTCCTGATCCTTTCAGGATGTATTCTGCCACTTGTCATCGCAATTATATTTCGGTTTTATGTAGACCGCGCGTCAGCCGTGAACTCCTTTATTCCTAACATTACCTTTTACCTATACGGGTTTTTGACCAATATATGTGCCATCTTCTACGGGACAGCAATCGTTTCTGATGAGGTGGATGGCAGAGGGTTGACATATCTTCAGATGCGGCCCATCAAAAAACCGTTGCTACTCCTAACCAAATTTGCAGCATACTTGATCGGAACTGTTGTCCTTATTACGGTTTCCCATCTACTATTGACGGGGATTATTGAGACACATCCCAAACTCAGAAAGCGTTTGTTAGTAATAGGCATGAGCTTCGTGTACACCGGTTCGTTATCGTTAGGATTGTTAGCTTATGGTACGTTAGCAGTACTAATATCCACCCGCTTTCAGCAACCGGTGATATGGATGCTGCTCTTTGTGTTCGGATGGGAGATGGTAACAGCAATCCCTGGAATGCCAATTGGTATTAAACGGTTGGCATATAAACATTACCTGATGACTTTATTTCCAGAATATAGTCTAGGTGGGGACATACTTGAAAACCTATTAGGAGATACACCGCCGGCAGTGTGGGTAGCTGCGTTAGTGGTTGGATTGTTAACGGTTGGTGTGATGTGGCTTGCTATCCGTATTTTCAACGAGCGAGAATATTTGATGTAGGAAAGCGGGGACATTGGTAGTTAGCAGATAGAATTATTCTGACAACACACGTGCTGTTTCACGCGATACGATAAGTTCCTCATTTGTTGATACCACAAGGATTTTAGTCCGACTGTTTCCTGCTGAAAGGTCAGCTTCTCCAGAGCATTTGTCATTCTTTTCAGAGTCTAAATGGATACCGCACCAGTCAAGTCCAGCACAGATTTTTGCCCGTGTTGTTGCACTTTTCTCTCCGATACCTCCAGCAAAGGCAATTACATCAACCCCACCAAGTGCAGCGATATACGCACCAATATACTTTTTTATGCCATAAACATAAGTATCTAATGCCAAGCGTGCGCTGTCGTTACCTTCTTTAATTTCCGCCTCCACATCGCGCATATCACCACTCGTGCCAGAGATACCTTTCACACCTGATTCCTCAATCAGTTGCCGTCGGATCTCATCAGTAGAAAATCCCTCTTTGTCCATAAGATAAAGCACCGCAAAAGCATCTAAATCACCGCAACGGGTGGATTGTATCATACCGTATTGTGTTGATGCTCCCATTGACGTATCAATAGATTTGCCATCTTTGATAGCACAGATAGAGGAACTACCACCGAGATGACAGGAGATAATCCGAAGTCCACCGTCGTTTTCACGACCGAGAATTTGCGGCACGCGTTCGGAGATATAACGATGAGATGCCCCATGAAACCCATATTTGCGAATACCGTGCTTTTCTACCCAGAAGCGAGGCACACCGAATTCGTAGGCATAATCTGGTATGGTTTGATGAAACCACGTCTCAAAAACAGCAACAAGTGGTGTCGTCGGGAGGAGTTCTTGAAAGGCACGGATAGAGGCTATATAGAATGGATTGTGCATCGGGGCAAGCGGAGTAGATGCCTCTAATGCACCAATAACATCCTCAGTAATCCGCGCAGAACGCCAATATCCTTTGGCGAGAATAGTTTTGAAACCAACTCCATCCAATTCGTTTAAGTCAGTTAAACAACCAATTTCAGGGTCGGTGATGAGCTGCATAGCATGTGCAATCGCGTCAATGTGTGATGGCGCGTCTATTTCACCCTCACGGGTTGGTTTTCCCGGTACGGAATGTGAATAGGCAGACGGTGAATTACCGATACGTTCAACGCCTCCCTTAACGAGTGAGGTAGTCGTTTTCATGTCAAGGATTTGGTATTTGAACGAGGTGCTTCCTACATTCGCACAGAGTATATGCATGGTGGTTTCCTAAGATGGATAAACTATAGTGCATTATTCATAAAACATTGGTAGATACGAATTCTAACTGCACTATGTAGCACAAACTTTTAGGTTGTGCATTCATGAATGTAAACTAACAGCTTATGCAACAAAATATTGCTTATACCAAACTCACTTTAATCACAAGAACTATGGGATAAGAAAATCAAATATCTCAACGAGTTAATCCAACAACATTTTAACGCCTGACAAGGTGAATGTCAATTCGTTTTAACTATTGCTGTCTGGAACGTATACAGTTAATCTAATACCTGAATTAGCACGTATGCAAACTTATCAAAGAAGGCAGTAAACAATCGTTATGTGGTGAGCCAAGCACCCACCGCTAATCCAAGAAAACGGTATAAACCATACAACACAGGAGACCAAACATAACACATCTACATCAAAGGTAACGGTGGCAAATACAAAACACGACATATATATTGTCTGAACCAGGATTTACAGGATTACAAGATTTGTAGGATTGTTTCATTGAGTATTTCTAATGAAAGTTGAATCATGTTTGATGAAACCATTGTTAAAATTTATCTGAGGCATAATCTATATTATTAAGAATCTCTTATCCTATAAATCCTAATGCAGACTACAGTAACGACTTGTGTTAGTTAGTTATTGAAAAGTGACAACACGGGACTCAACTTTATAACCACAATAGTTGATCGAAAACTTGACGAAAGTCGTAGGCATTGTTGGAGTGGTTTGTAACCACGATTATCTTAGATTGAACTTTAAAAAGGTCTTAGACTATGGTAACTCACAGGAAGGAGTTAAACAAGATGAGAATGAATTTGAGGTAGTACAAATCGCTGTAAGAAACGTATAGAAGAAATTAAACTTCTGATAGCAGACGAAAGTAATCATCTCTTTGCATATTGACAGTGTTCATATTTTTTCTGATTATAGTAACTGGAATTTCATCATATCTTGGAATAACTATAGCACGTTTAGCATCAGGATGCTGATAGATGAGATGAGAACCCTTTTGTCTAACGAATTGACACCCGAATTCTTTGAAAATCTTAACTTGGGTTCGCCAGTCTGTTGGCGAAATCTTAGGCATTAATAGCCTCCACAAGTGGAACGGTGAGTTGATTAAATGAAACTACCTGTTTATTTAGTTGAAGGGTTGATTCGGGAGTGTTCAAATCATAACCCGCATCTTCTAAAAATTCCTTGAGTGTTCCAAGTTTTTCCGTTTCTTCTAACTGAATTTCAATAACTTCAAGCAGGTTATTTCTTGCTTCCTCAATATCCTTACCGCAACTTGCAACGTCTAATTCCGGACAATACGCAGTGTACATATTGCCTTCTTTCCAAATTTCTTCTGTAACTACTAAATTTTTCATTTTGTCCTCCAACTATTCACCGTGGAAATTGTTCATGAGATCAATAAGAATTGTATACATATTTACCTAAAAAATCAAGAAATATTAATGTTTGAGAATCAAGATGATAAGGTCTAAATGGCGCGATTCAAAGTCTGCAGTCATAGTGTTTGTTAGAAATAAAAATCTATCTTCAGTGATACAAACTGCGGAAGAGGTGACAGTTAACCATTCAAACTACTTAGGATTTGTAGATAAAAAACATGACACACGGTTTAATTACCGCCTTCATATTAACAGTGAACAAAATAGAGAAGTCAAACTCGCTGTGTTGTTTTTCCACATTCCAGAACAAGACAAATCTTAATCCTTATGTAAGTTACACTACCGAATACTATACAATATTCATTACTAATCACATACAAAATATTTCAGTATTCAACCCAATTACCCACAAAACAACCATATATGCTATAATTACCTCAAACCCTATCTACTTTGGAGCATGCAGATGGTAATCGTTGTAGACACAGCCACCCTTGAAAAACGAAACAAAACCGAACAACAGCTCTTTGCAGTCGTTGAACAGAACACCCCAGACTCAATCAAATCACCCCTTTTTCCACAAGACAACCCTGAAGCATTCACATTCATGCTCAACAACGAACTGATTGAGCGACTGAACTTGTGGGAATGGTTCCGCAACTACGCAAAAGAAGCACAAGTATCCACCGCAGGAATACGTGGACCCCAAAACATCCTATATCCATGGGATACCCGATTTCCAATTAATCAAGTTGGCATCATTTTAGCAACACTTGGAAAAAGCCTTGTTGCAAATGAAAAAGCGGATGGACAAATTGTAGAGAAACTCGCAGGATGTGAGGTGCGCTACAACTCACAAAAATACGTTGAATTCATCGCACGAATACAAGCAGCTCAAGGCATACGAACCTATGTTCCAAAAGGCTTTGGCACACTGCCAATCTGGATGGCATCTTTTCTGATATTCACACTTGACTTAGATGGCGGTGAGCATGTCACATCAAGCCACTCTGTCAGCACAAAAAACGCAACAAAGGACCTCAACGATCAAGGAAGTCAATACCTCCCTGAAGAGTCCATGCAGTTCGTCAGAAAGATAGAGCAGGTACTCAAAACCGCAGAAACGGACGGCTATCCAATTCAGTTCAGTGCAGCAACAGACGAACATATTGATCTTGAAAGATTAGACGAACTCCATGATGGCGTGCAACTTTATGTCGGTTATCTCAAAAGCGGTGTCGCCACAAACGCAAATCTAAACCTTATCTGTCAGACAAAACCACCTATCGTTGTTGATTGTGTCGGTGGATGTATGTATCGTCCGATGCGAGCAATCTTTGAGCGATTAGGCATTGCTGATTCTGTCCGTTGGCTGCACATTGAACCAGACCCACTCTATCACAACATCGGCAAACTGGACAGAAATCCCAAAACAGGTGAAGCGGAATTTTATGACCTCGGATGCGATTTTAGTATACTGGATGTCGTGAAATCTGCTGATTATGCTACCAAACTCAAGAATCAACCACTCGGAACAATCATTGAAGCAACAGACCCCGACGGTGACCGACTCATTGTGTGTCAAATAGAAGAGGTATCGCGTGCTCAAACAGTCCAACAACTCGGTATCGATCACCTTATGCTTGACGAAGATCGACTACTGACGATTTACACACCTAACCAAGCATTCCTCATGCTGATGGATTTCCACACGAAACAACTAAAAACCGCTGGATTGTGGGAAGATCATCCACGATTCATAATAAAAACCACCCCATCTGCACTCGCCTGGGACCAATGGGGAATAGCAAACGATGTGCAGGTAATTAATGTTCCAGTCGGTTTCAAAGAGATCGCCGCAATCATGAAAAAGATTGAAAAGCAAATCGCCGACACCCCGAACAAACCTGTAGTTATCCAAGATGTTTATGGTGAAATCATTTCACTCGGTGTGCAGCCACGACTCATCTTTGCAGGAGAGGAGAGCGGCGGAATGATTACCGGCCCCGAAGACCTTATCAAAAGCCACGGAGGAAGGACTGCCATTGCAATGCGGGAAAAATCCGCAGGTGAATCTATGGTGTTAGTCACCGCTCTCGCTGCACATTGTAAATGGGAGAATATACCACTATCTGACTATCTCGCCACCATCTTTACAGAGAGTCAAATCACCGCTACATGTGATGTTAGAGAGGACATTACCTACTACAACGAATCTGAACCGAATCCAGAAAAACTACGTGATGCGAAACGAGAAGGCGAAGAAAAGCGTGACAAAAACGATCTATTTTTCCTTGGAATTGCTATCGCACTCCGTGATGAAAAAATAGACATTGAACAAGCGCGTGTCATCCTTTCAGATACACTTCCCGAACTTGAATTTACAGCCCTTGAGAATATCAAATTTGTCGGGGATGGAACATACCTAAAGTTTGCGGATATGTTCGTTGAGGTGAGAAAGTCTGGCACAGACGCAAAGACCAAGGCTTATGCCTCTGGTCCTGACAAGAACGAGTGCAGAAAATATGCTAAAGCCTTCGGTGAAACAAGCGGTAACCTCACCGAACTTTACCGCACACACATCGGGGAGACTTACCTAAAAGACGTTGAAAACAGAGCACGCGAGATATACAACACATTTCAATCCAATTAATAGTAGTAGGCACGCTCATGAAGATGGGTGTGTAAAGTTTTTGTCACCGTAGACTTCAATTCAAGTGAAAAACCTGTAATCTATTGTAGCGCGGGGTCTCCGTGCCCCGCCTAAATCTGCTACATTCAAACAATGTGCGGGGCACGGAGACCCGGGGAATGCTATATAGCATTCATACCGTTGATTTGGCCCTACAATGGCTGGCGTAATTAAAGAAGATCAATCCGTTTTATTAATGACCTCAGTCCCGTAGGGACGATATGTCTATAGCACAACGTTCAACACCCATTTCTTAGTCCCGACAAATGCCATACGCGCATTTGACGTTGATTTGGTAGGGACTATATGTTTATACGTTTCTGTTGTTACAAACATATCGTCCCTACGGGACTAAAAGCTGTGATGACGGCGTTTAGCTATAAACATCCCGTCCCTACGGGACTAAAAAACAGAAGTTTATATCTCTGTGCCAAAAACTTTACACACACATTCGTAAATATTAACTTGACTTAAGTAATTGTATTGTGTTATACTATACGTCACATATACCGTGTTAGATAAGAAATAGAATAATGAATACAAAACATCAAAGGATAAAGATTATCCAACAAGCAATCTATTCATTATATAGAAACACATTACAGATAAGTGAGAACTCACACAAATTCAATATGAATGTCATTCACATAAACGTCAACCCCTTATGCATCGCCTCTCTTTTGATATTTAGAAACATTCTATCTTGCATTTGCAAAATGCTGGACAAGTGTCATTCTAAGTCAACCGATTTCACACGACAAAAGACGAAAAGTGAAAATGTACAAAATATTTTTTTTTGCTTTTTTATCAATCCTATGTTATCCCTGATGGGAACTGCTCTGAAAGCACTTAAAAAAACTGTACAGATGTACGAAATAATGTACAATTTCTGTACAGTTTGGACAAGCAAAATTTCCATAAAATTAGAAGGAAATCACAGAGAATGTAATATCAAATGACACACAGAATTCATGAACCTTTCAGCTACTGTCAATCAAACAGCACAATGAAATCATAACATAAAAATTTTTTGCCTGTGTGTAAAGTTTTTGCATAAGTCCCTCATTATCCATTGTAGTGCAAAATCAACGGTATGAATGCGCTTAGATGTCTACGGTGACAAAAACTTTACACACCCCTTGAAACAATCTTTCTTGACAAAATACCATACATCCATTATACTAAATCATAAATTCATAGTGTAGAGGGTCAGATGGAGTACAAAGGGTTAACGTTGGATCTATTTCAAGAGGAAGCGATTGATGCGATTGATCGTGAACAATCAGTAATCGTTACTGCCCCTACGGGTGCTGGTAAAACAGTCATTGCAGAATACGCAGTTGAGAAATGCCTCCAGACGAACAGACGCGTTATTTATACCGCACCGATTAAAGCCTTAAGCAATCAGAAATATAGAGATTTTCAAGCCGAATATGGTGATAAAATCGGTATTGTCACTGGGGACGTAGTCTTAAATCCCTTTGCGCAAGTTCTATTGATGACGACCGAGATATTTCGAAATACAATCTTTGATGATATAGACAGATTACAGGATGTGTCTTATGTCATCTTTGATGAAATACACTATATCAATGACATTGAGCGTGGTACTGTGTGGGAAGAGAGCATTATCTTTGCCCCACAACATATCAAGTTTGTCAGTCTGAGTGCAACGATTCCGAATATCACCTCGTTTGCGGAATGGATGCAAAGTGTCAGAGATATTGACATCAAAGTCATTGAAGAGTTGGAACGTCCTGTTCCATTAGAACACCACATATATTTCAACGGGTTCGGTATAGGAAAAGTAGATCATCTAAACGATCTACGAAATGTAATAAAGCGTGAGAAGCGCAAACGTGAGAAAATCAAAGAGAGTAACAAAAGATCTGCTGAAAAAAATAAAAGTAAGGAGGCAAATACAAAACAGACTGAAGTAGAAAAAGAGATAATAAATGTTGATTTGATACCCTATCTACAGAAAAAGAAACGGCTTCCGTGTCTCTATTTTTGTTTCAGTCGAAAGAACTGCGAAGCAAATGCCAAAAATTATGCGCTCTATGGCACACACAATTTGCTTGAAACAGAAAAACAGAAACAGATTTTGGAGATGTTTGATACACTTTGCACACAATATGATATTGATGAAGAGAGTGTGATTAACGATTTTCGGAAACTCATCGCCTGTGGCATCGCCTATCATCACGCTGGCATGTTGCCAACACTCAAAGAAGTTGTAGAACGGTTGTTCACTTCAGGATTAATTCAGCTTCTGTTTACTACTGAGACGTTTGCTGTTGGGATCAATATGCCTGCCTGTACAGTAGTTTTTGATAGTCTTGAGAAATTTGATGGTATTAGTTTCCGTTACCTTCAAGCGCGTGAATATCATCAGATGGCAGGTCGGGCAGGTAGACGCGGTATTGATCCTGTTGGATATGTCTATTCAAAAGTTGATCCGCGGTATGCTACCTTTTCAGATGTCGGAAAAGCAGTATCTGACAAGATAGAACCGATAACAAGCCAATTTAACTTGTCATATTCCAGTATCCTCAATCTATACGAGAAATATGGTGACGACATATATGATGTCTACACGATGAGTTTGAGCAACTATCAGAATAAAAAACGGATCACAGATCTCAATGCACATATTGAACAATTAGAAAAACAACTTGAATCCTTCCCTGTTCCTGTCTGTATCCATGACGACATCAACGGGCTGAAACAGATTGAGAAATATTATCGACACAAACGAAAAAATAATCAGAAACGTGACAACATACATGCAGAGATATCAATGGCAAAATCTCGTTCTTCACGGGGAAAATCCAAAAAAGAACGAAATAAAAAGTTGAAATTTATATATAATAAGTTGAATAACCTAAAAAAAGAACTGAATAACAATCTCTGTCATGACTGTTACAATCAAGATGAATGTTCTGAAAGATATCAAACAATCAGAAAAACAGAACAGAATATATTAAAAAGAAAAAACCGACAGACAAATGTTGAGGATTACCAACGCAATCAGATAGCTGCGCGACTTAATGTCCTTGGAACACTCGGTTATATTGAAGAACTAACGCTGCTCCCGCGAGGTAACACTGCAACAAATATCTACGGTTATGAATTGCAATTGACTCAACTTCTCTTTAGTGGATTTTTTGAACGGGTGAGTGAGGATGAGATCAATTGTCTGCTCACAGCAATCGTTTCTGAACCAAGAAAGGACGGTTATTACAAAAAAATAAAAGATAAAAGAATGCTATCTATATTCGGTGCTGCGACGAACGAAATTGCTGAAATCCAACGGATAGAAAACCAACATAACGTCTCAGATTTAACACCGCTGTTGGAATTGCATTTATGTTCTGCCATGCGTGCTTGGAGTAGGGGATGTGAATTTGATGATTTGACCGGTTATGCGGATCTTGATGCCGGAGACTTCGTCAGAACTTTCCGACTTGTGATTGATCAACTACGCCAAATCCGACGCGCAATGCCGACACACACGGCTCTCGTTGATAAGTTAAATCGTTGTATTGGTAAAATAAATCGTGATGTAGTTGATGCTGAACGTCAACTACGAATTGGACAGGAAGACCCGTTTGAAAATGAAGAGGATACCACATTAGAACAAATTGGAGGGGAAATACATGGATAATAAAGATTTCGACTTAAAAGGAACAATTAAAGTCCGAGTTGCTAAAGAAGACGATGCCGGACACCTACAAACATATTGCTTCTCAGAGAAAACTAAAGATGAGGTCGCAGAAGAACTAAAAGCAGACTTGGCTGCTGATAGTCAATCGACCCGTCTTGTCGCTGATTCCAGTGGATATGCAGTCGGTCATATCTCAGTGAAGAAGCATCCGTTGGATGATACGGTTGGACAGATTAACAATCTGGCAGTCTCAGGACCTTTTCGTTTGTTAGGAGTTGCAGACCATCTCATTGAAGCTGCCGAGACAGCAGCAACTGAAAATGGTATAACTATCCTCGAAATAGAACTTGCCCCCTCTGATAAATCTGTCATTCAAAGGTATAAAGATTGGGGTTTCTCTGAAAAACCTATAGTCACACTTCAAAAATCTGTCATTACCGAAGCAGAGGAAACTGATGAAGCAGAAACAGAGGCAGAAACAGAGGCAGAAACAGAGGCAGACGAAACTGATGAAACATCTGTAGAACAACCACAACTTTTGGGATAGGTTGATACTTGTAAAGATAATGTGCGATTAATCCCTACATAATTTCAAGGTAAGAAATTGATGAAACGGTATTTGATAAACATTTTCCTTTCTTTAGGAATTGTCTTTTTAATTGTTGGATGTGGCAACCAAAATGAACATCTTGCAAAGGGCAAAGAATTGATAAAATCGGATAAACGCCGGAAAGAGGAACGCGCTGTCCGAGAGTTTAAACTTGCAATTCAACAAGAAAGTAACAATGCTGAAGCACATTATTTGCTTGGATTCTATGATTCACAAGAATTTTATGAAGCAAACCTACCGGAATGGAATCAAGCATCTATTGCACAACGCGGACAACACATGTTCAAAGCGTATCAAAATAAATCTCGGGAATATCTTGAAATCTTGGTCTTTGATACGCTACGGGACGATGATGTGAATGTGCAAAATGCAGCGTTAGAGGCATTGACATTGGTTTATCAACAAGGTGATCGCAAACAACTACTCAATCAACTTGAAAAAGCGATTAAGTCCAAAGATAATCGGGACAGACACGATGCACATTGGGTAATGTCAAACATCGGTAAATCTGATCCGACGACTATGGTCCCAATTTTGGTTGATCTATTAGAACACAATCAGATGGGAACGCGTTTGAATGCTGTGAAGGCACTTGGTGAGATTGGCAGTGAAAAAGCGATTCCTGTTCTTGCAGCATTGATTGAATCGGGTTCGGCAAAACGTGAAGGTGATCGTGAGGTGGCGGAGGTAAGACAGATGGCTGTCGCAGCATTGGGAAAAATCGGTGGAAAAGCAGTGCCTGAACTTGTCAAGATCACACAAAACAAAGGTTCTTCGCTTCGCGTTGATGCAATCCGAGCGTTATCTTCTCTTGGGGATGAAAAGGCTGTGCAGCCACTTTTGGATGCTTTGAAAGAGAAAAGCAGTAGAGAAATCGTCGTGAATTTGGGAAATTAATATTACTCTGTTGTCAAAAGGAATGAGAATGTCAAAGAATATATTATTGGTTTTATTATATATCATCGTTCTTCTTGCCCTCGGGTGTGACAATGTCTATTACGATGAACACCTGAAAATGGAAGTGCAACAACTTGATAGCGATCTTGAGAACCGATGGTCTACTACAGGGGTTGTTGTAAGTTCTATCACACCCAACGGTCCTGCCGAAAAAGCGAATCTCGTAGAAGGTGAACTCATTTCTTATGTAATTGGCGAATATCCTATTCAGAATGCAAATGGCTTTAATAAAGCAGTCAAAAAAGCAATGGAAAACGACAATAACATGCTCCTCTATCTCAAAGATAAAGAGCCAATCCGTATTGCAACACGGAAAATGGGAGATAAAGTTGGTTTAGAGGTAGAGAATGTTGACACTGTCCGCATTAAGACTATTATGTCTGGAACACCCGCTGCAAATACTGGTATCATTCAAGTCGGTGACATTGTTGAAAAGATTGTGGATGAAAGGAAAATTCAAGGATTAGATGATTACAAAAAATCTGTCAATGAATTTGCGGAATTAAATGCAACGCTTACCTTCCGGACAACTGAACTGATTGGTGTGAAAATCGCTGCTGTAACGGCACTCGGAAATTTAGGTGATGTCCGCGCTGTTGATGCGTTGATTGACATACTAAAGAACACTCGTGAACTTGCCCTTCGTAAAGCCGCAGCGCGAAGTATAGAACGGCTTGTGGCATTGAGTGAACTCAACCCACTCTTTCAGCAATTCCAAGAACAAGATCTAAATCAACTCACTGCAAATACACTTGATAGTGAGCAACTTGCATCCGCAGAAATTCTGGGGCTACTGCTTGTTGACGCTAAAGCAAATACAGCGACACTTGAAGCACCTTTCGGTATTCAATTCCGCCACCGGTCTGAAGCACTGCATCAGAAGGTCAATGAAGGACGACTTGTGGAACTTGCACAACAGTATATCCAAAAAGTTTATGAACCAGAACAAGAAATCCGACGTGCGTGTCTCTCTATCATTGCAAACCTTAAACCTGTTTCTGCCATTGACCCACTTGTTCAAGTGCTCAGGGATGAGGACGAAATACCAGGTATCCGATTCCAAGCGGGATTAGGACTTAGTCGGATTGGCACATCTGCTATTGATGCATTGATCGCAGCGTTCAATGAGGCGGATTCCACAGCACAAGACATCGCCGCATCGGCACTTGGAAACATCGGTGGAACACAGACACGCGACTTCTTAATAAATGCTTTGGAAACTACAAGCAATCCGGCAACACAATTAACGCTTGTGGATGCAATCGCAAAAATTGGAGACGAACCTTCGCTAAGTGCACTTGAACGTCAGAGACTACGTTTTCAAGGTGATAATTCCGCTATCCGTATCTTTCTTGATGAGGTATTTAGCAGCTTGACCACATCATCAGAGTAGTCATCAGTTACTATTCAGTCAACTATCTTCGTATATCAACTATCGTCAGTTATTAAGTCTGATCCCTTGATACAATGATATTTCCGACCGTAAAGACTCATGAAAATTGGACTGATTTCAGACTTACATACTGATGCTACCGAAGCAAACAAGGCAATTGTTCCATTTTTAATTGACGCTATTAAAGCAGCTGAACTTGACATTTTCATCCTTGCGGGTGATGTAACTCCCAAATTATCCGAATTTTACGAAGTCCTCGGTGAATTTGCTGATGCAGATTTGGCATGTCAAAAGTTGTTTGTACCGGGAAATCATGATATTTGGGTCGGTAAAAAAGCAAACATGACCAGTGAACAAAAATGTGGTGTCCTTTCAGAAATATGTCAAGACCACGGGTTTCATTCCCTTATGGATACACCTTATGTCGTTGATAAGATAGGTTTCTGTGGTACAATCGGTTGGTATGATTATACCTATGCTTCGGATAAATATCACTTTACAACTGAGCAGTATGCGGAAAAACAGTTGATGAAATCAGTCTGGAGCGATAAACTATATGCGAAATGGAGTGATATTGACGAGAACATAGCACACCGATTTGAGAAAGAACTTGAACAGCAGATCCATTCTATAAAGAACACAGTGCAACGTATTGTCGTTGTGACACATCACGTTCCATTTCGTGAGTGTATACGGTATCGTGAGGAATTGCCATGGGACTATTTCAGCGCGTTTATGGGAAGTGAAGGTCTTGGCAGGATATGTTTGCAGGAACCGTTGGTCTCACACGCCCTATTTGGTCACACACACAATGTTGTCAACCAACGGGTTGACAACGTTAGGACAATCTGTGCGCCAATCGGTTATCTGCAAGAAACACCATTAGAAAAACTTCGGGCATTTGCTGAACAAAGATTTACCTGTTTCTCTTTACCAAACGAATCTTAAGAAAGAAATATACTGGAGAGCGTAATGGATATAACATTAACAAATAGTAACGAAGCTGGAGCACTTGAATTTCCGTGGGGTGCAATAAAATGGTTATGTAATGATCAGATTGATCCAGAGGCAGAGATGACATTCGGTGTTGTCTACATTAATGCAGGTGAAGGAAATCCCACCCATTACCATCCGAACTGTGAGGAGTTGATTTATGTGTTATCTGGCGAATGCGACCATAAGTTAGGAGCTGAGACAATTCCGCTCAAACCCGGTATGATGTTACGTATTCCGCGCAATGTCAAACACAATGCTGTCAACACAGGTTGGCAACCCGTGACGATGATTATCTGCTATTCTGATGCTGATAGACAGACCGTTTTCTGTGAATAAGCGAACGTGATTCTATAGATGATATACTATTGATGCTACACCACATTTGCAAGTGTAAAATAGTTGTTGCCAAGTGATACTTACATTTGGTATAAAAAGAGAAAGTTTGTGAGGTTAAATCAGTAAGCTTGAAATACAGAATTTCAAGCTTCTGAATCAAAACCATTGAACTTTATCTCTATAGAATTGGTATATACAAAGTTTTTAAGTTATAATTTATACAGACCATATTCCCAGTGCATGGATACTGGGTTTATGGCAATTTTGATGCCCAAATTGCAATGTTTTTTGACTTAATTTGAACTAATTCGAGGGTTCAATCAGATCACAAAAAATTGAAGAACTCAATATCTACAAAGATCCATAGCTTCCTAATAAATGTCAAAGGACGAAAAAAGAACTGCGGAATGTAGGATACAGATAATATATACAGATAATTGGAGCACGACATGAAATTAAGAAAAAAAGCTGAAACCTTACCAAAAGCTTTACGAAAGAAAATAATCATGGATTATAAAGAAACAGACTTACATGAATATCTGAAAGAATTGTTTCAAATAATGGAATCTGATTACCTGGTTGAGGTTACCCACGGAATACAAGAATTTGGCAAAGATCTTGTTATGGTTAAGAATAAAGGACTAATTACACATGTTATTGGTGTTGTAGTTAAATGTGGTAATATCAATGGTAAAACCCTTGGTAATGTTGATGATTTAAAATCACACACTAAGAATGTGTTATCTAAAGGAATGACGAAAAGACTTGAAGAAATACAGAGTCAGATTGAACAAGCTGGAGCACATCCAGCTGAAACAAAATCGATTCTTGAAGATTTGCCGGTTTCCACAGTTTACGTTGTATTAGCTGGTGAATTTAGCAAAAACGCTAAAAAAAGACTTACAAGTGAAGTAGCTACAGCAACAGAAATTGAGTTATTTGATATCAATTGGCTTATAGACAATTTCACCGAGTTTTATCCAAACATTTTTTTTGAAGGTCGGGTCATTAATTTCCTGAAAAAGAAAACAAGTGAACTGGAGGAAAATCATCGCAGAGAAGAATCAGGAAAGAATCTTTCTGAGTACTTTGTTGATCCCTTAATTAGACCTTTTGATACACCTCTTGAATTCAACGAAAAAGGTATAAGAACAGTTTGGAAGAACAGAAAATTTCCTTTCCTAAGACTATTAGAAATTACTAAAAAAAGGCGAAAACTAATTTTATTAGGTGATCCGGGCACTGGTAAAACTGGAGCTATGGCGAAATTATCTATTGACATGTATCAAAATGCTTATCAGCAGCTATTGAAAAAACCTGGTAATTCTGATGAAGAGATATTCGTTCCAGTCTTAGTGACGGCAAGACAGTTCCTATATTTAGAATCTGTAGAAGATTTTCTGATACAATACTTTGAATCTGAAGAGACTAAGAGTCATTTTAATGTAAGTGTTATCATTGTAGATGGTTTGGATGAAATTGATCCATCATACCGAAGAGATATGGTTGATAGATTAGATGAATTTTCGGAAACAATAGGATGTTCTTACATCATCACTAGCAGGAAAATTGATATATTAAACACATTACCAGAGAAATATGAAAAGTATGAATTACTACCGTTCGAATTTAGTCAAGCCATAAAACTTGTATCTAAATTGGTAAATGATCACAGCGTTTTAGAAACGATGAAAGAAAGTCTTCAAAGAATCCAAAACCAAATAATGTTAGTTCCACTGTCATTAATGTTACTTGTTGATTTAGTTGAAGAGCATAAAGAAGTTCCTGCCTCTGTAACCGAATTATATGACCGATTCTTTGATATGGCTCTTGGGAGAGAGGATCGTGAGAAAGGAATTGAGGTGTTATTTGATTATCTCATTAAAAAGAGATTTCTTAGCACTCTTGCACACAGTGAATTTAGAGAAAAAAACAGATTGACAGTACCTCGCGAGGAATTTGATGATTTCCTTAATTCATATTGTGCCAAGTACCAGTGGAATCCAGAGAAATTCAAAGGTTTTGTTCGAGAAATAGAAAGAACAGGTATACTAAATGGACGGGAAGAGGTGATATTTAAGCATAGATCTTACTTGGATTACTTTACTGCATTCCACATTCACGAAAACAGAGGAGATATAGAAAATCTAAATGACCTAATTGTAGACACATATTTTGACGGTATTTGGGGTGAGGTAGCTTTCTTTTACATCGGTTTACGGAGAGAGATAAGTCAGACTTTATTAGAGAAGATTTATTCGCACGTCAATGAAGATCTAATATCTGACGTTAGTAAACTTCTTGGTGGAAGGCTTTTGCAAGCAGGTTGGCATTCGCCTCCAGAACAGTTAATTTACGGAATTGAGAATGCGATACGTTATGCCCCAAAAGTCCGCAAACAATTTCATGAACTCATTACTTCTGCAGATGTCAACATACCGGGTATTGTACCTGACTTTATTGCCTTAACACTATGTGATTTGTCATTTAACAGTGCTTTCTTGGAAACACACGTAAATAGCGTGGTCCAACATCTAATTTCTCAACAATCGCAAAATGACATCTATACTGCAGTAATCTTATCATGGTCACTACGTCATTTTCTAACGCCAGACGAAGTGGAAGCAAACATAAGTGTAATACTTGATAAGTTAAGTGAGTTTCCTAATACAGAGCAAGCACGGATACTTCTCTTGATGACGTTAATTGAAGAAGACAAGAAAACTAACAAACTTATTAGGCGACAACTTGGCAAGTTAAGAAAGAAATATCCTGAAATATTTAAAGCATTACTTCCTGCCAAACGCAAGGGATTCCGCTAATCTTTAAACTAAGGGAAATGTGAATTAGTATAAGAAATAACTTATGGTAGAGATAGGACTCCTATGTTATTCTCTTTCAAAACGACGATTTATCATATACGAGACGTGTATTCGTAATTTAGGGAGTTCCGACCCACTTAAATTCTTCACATATAATAAATCATGTAAGAATACGGTGTTTGATAAAGTGCTATAGTCCCTATAGTAGAGGATGTGATACATTATGTCTGAAGAAACAAGGTGCAAAGTAAAAATCTGCGGCATAACATCAATACACGATGCATGCCTTGCTGCTGATGCTGGGGCAGATTATATCGGTGTATTGGTGGACGTTGCAGCATCAGAACGAACGATGAAAACAACACAAGCAGTAGAAATCGCCAGTGGTAGTCCTATTCCAACGGTGTTGTTGCTATACAACCGCACAACATCCGATATACAAGATACAGTCTCACAAATACAACCTTTTGCAGTGCAACTTCTTGGACAGGAAACACCGCAACAGGTTGAAGAACTCAAACGTGATGCCACATGTCAGTTCTGGAAATCTGTCTACCTTCCTGCGGGGAGTCCAGAAAATGTTGATAAATCAGCAGTGCATGTACAAATGCAAGCATATCACAATGCTGGTGCGGATTATCTCCTGTTTGATACAGTTGACATAAGCATTGATCCGCCTCGCTATGGTGGTACTGGCAAAAGATATGATTGGGGACTTGCCGCAGAACTGATTTCTGAAAGTCCATTGCCTGTTTTCTTGGCGGGCGGGATTCGTCCAGATAATGTCAAAGCTGCCATTGAAAACATAAGTCCTTATGGGATAGACCTCTGTTCTGGTGTAGAAGCTTCCAAAGGTGTTAAAGATAAACAGAAACTGGAACAACTCATGGGACAGGTGAGAAACATTAAGTTATAGAAAAGCAAATTCTGTTTCATAAAATCCTTGAAATAAGACAGGATAATAAGATATACTGATAGCGTGTTTACGATGTGAAAAACGCTAATTTCCTGAGTATATTACAAACTATTTTCATTACCTAAGGAGACTTTCATGAAGATTAATGCATTACAGTTGATTATTATATTTCTTATTATAGGCGTAATTTCTATTTTCGCACCTTCTGCGGTTTTTGCGGATGCACACGAGACGGAAGGAGATATGGCACCTGAAGCCGAAGCAATGGAAGAAAAACCGGGTGTGTCAGGATGGTTCCAGATTGACATTGATAATTTAGGCACCTATTTCTTGATTGGCGCGAGTCATCCAATCGGTGGTATCTCAATTGCATCCAATATATATGTCAATGATAGCCATAATGGAAAGTTAGTAGGTGAATTTGACTTGGGCGTTACAGTTCCTGTTTTGAAAGGAGATGACTTGTCCCTTGCACTACAACCTATGATCGGTGTTGGGTTTGATTATAGAAGTGCAGATGGTCCTGATGCCCTATTTCCCCAATTTTTTGCCTTTTTGAACGCCCCTAACATCTTCTTTTTTCATTGGACAATTGCTTCTCTATATTCACCTTTCGGTGAAGCAGGTGCGCTAGTTACACATTCATCAAACAACGAAAAGGTTGAGCACGGAACAATACCGCTTTCTGATGTGATCTACACCCGTAATTATATAACTTATTCTCTTAATGATACTATTGCTATTGGCCCTCAGTTTGAATTATTGACTAGCATGGAAAATGTGGGGGAACCTATAAATTTAAATTTCGGTGGAAGGATTAACATCGCATACGGTACAGCGAATACGCTTGGTATATATGTCGGTTATGAAACAAAGAAAGGTGATGAAGAAACGGGTCTTACTGGTAGAATGAACTTTACCCGTTTCTGGTAGCACAAATTTGAATAGAGGCGCGGTTTTCCATCGCGTCTCTATTTGCTTAATAGATAAATATGTATCGTCCTATCTTTTGCCCGTGAGAATGCGGGGAATGTCTCTATCATGTGTCCTCTCTGACGAATCCAATTACGGACACTCTCGTCGGCATCAAAGACATTAAAACTTGCAACGTCAACGATAAACCACAGTCGTTCCATCTGAGCAGATTCCCACTTCTCTTCAAAACCTTCCGTATCGTCTAACAACTCTCCGACATAAACGATTTCCATTTCCGGCAGATAAAACACCCCCATTCGCGGTTCCGAAAGAACTATTTTATCTGTTGGTTGCTTCTGCATTTCAACAAATTCGAATGCCTCTCTCCATTTAGGTCGACCCCCATTTTCATATTGGTAATAAAGAAAATTCTGTGATAACAACACAAGGATAAGCAGAGAAGGTAAAAGTGCTTTATATAGATTGTGTCTGTCTGACCCCATAGCATCCCAAACTTGTTCACAGGTAACAGCCGCCAGTATGAAATAGGCGGGTGTTGTCCAAAACAGATAATAACCAGCAACGTTTTGCAGTTGAGATGCAATCAATAGTAGTCCCAAAGGCACACCAGCAAAACAGATTAAAAACCTTGTGGGTCGGTTCTGCCAGTTTATAATAGCACTAAAAAATGCAGTAACAGCAATCGGTATGCTAACTCCTTGAACGATGGTTAGGACCACATAAAGTGGACTACGTCCCCATTCATTGTGTCCCCATCCTGATGAAATATAAGTGTGAACTTGTGGTAGTGCCAGCATGAGCACAGGAACTGTAAACGGAAGGAAGAATATAATGAGATTGACTAACCGTTTTCTGTTACGATTTTCTAAGAGTTGCAATATGGCATAGGCAGCCAAAGCAGGAACAATCGCTGCAGCCAAGAGATGGGATAAGATAAGACAGATACTGGAAAAGAGTGCACCTATAGTTAGAAGTGTTGAATCCTTATCAAAGGAACGGTAGAAAAACCAAGCTGCCAACGCTGCAAACAGAAAGGTGAGGATGTATGAACGTGCATTTTGTGACCAGAACAGATGCCAGTTTGACAAGGCAACAAAAGCCGATGCGAATAACCCAACTCTATTGTTGTATAAGGTCTTTCCCAAACTAAAGACTATCGGTATTGATATAATACCCACGATACAGAAGAAAAGACGACTATTCCACTCACTACCTCCATCAAATATAAAAGACAAGTTTTCACCAAATAGGACAGAAAACTTCGCTGCGATATAAGGAATTGGGTTTATTGGGGAATTGCTGAGAGAGAAATTTTTCGCATCAAGTACGGTGAGTGCCTCATCAATCCAAAAACTCCACGTACCAAGATGCCAAAATCGTAGAAGTGCACCGATGCTGACTATGCAGACAAGCAATATATGCTTATTTTTTAGGCAGTTTTGTGATGAAAATTTCAGCATTTTTAACGGAAACCCCTCTGTATAAACTATGATATATCGCTATTTGTTTATAGTTTAGAGATAAAATCTTATGAAAGGTGATACATAAGAATAAAACAACTGTTTGTCTTGTGTCTAAGGTATCTCAACAACTTAAAATACCCTTACACGCTTAATTGGCACACATATTGCTTTAACACAAGCAGTGCAACTAAGCACAGATTTTATCACAGGTTGATGCCAGAATCAAGCACAAGCGTTCACAAACTGGCACAAACTCCCTTTTTGCACGATGAAAATACGTGCTGGAATTAAATAAATCTAAGGAGATTTAAATGAAAATTAAAGCATTTTGGTTACCTTTATTACTTGCAGGTATACTCGCAGTTGGTAGCGTTCCGATGGTTTACGCTGACGCACACGGAGCGGGTGAAGAGATGGAAATGGAAATGGAAATGGAAGAGGAATCAGGTATTGGCGGTTGGTTCCGTACCGACACAGATAGTCTTGGAACACAGATATGGTTTGGTGGTAGTTATCCTGCTGGAAGTGTTTCTATAGATAGTGACATATATGTTGTTGGAACTTTCGCAGAATTTGACCTTGGAATTGGAATACCAGTTGTTGATGACGAATCACTGTCACTTACTTTCCTGCCGATGGTAGGTATTGGATATGATTATGAATCAGCGAACGGTCCTAATTCTCTGATTGCACCGCAGCTGTTTACTTATCTTACTGCTGGATCCATCTATTTTGAATCTTGGATTCAAGGGTTTTTCAATTCCCCCTTTGATGAAGAAGCTGCAGATTCATTCTACACACGCGATTTTGTGCTCTATTCTGTCACTGACAACATTCAAGTCGGTCCGCAAGTAGAAGCGGTAATTGATTTAGGTGACGATGGTGGACTTGGAAGTCTCATTGTGGGTGGCCGGATCAATATGGCTTATGGTGAAAACAATACGCTCGGTCTGTTTGTCGGTCTTGAAACCCAAATGGAAGATTCGGAAGATACAGGACTTACCGGTAGAATGACATTTGTTCGTACTTGGTAGTTCATCGTGTAAGGACAGCAACCGTGCTGTTTTATCTATAGAGGACATCGCGGATCTATGGTGGACAATACCCTGGTGATTCGCGATGACACAAAATTTCACTCAGTGTAACATTTCTCAGTTCTTCAAAGTTTTATGAAGCAGTTTTATTGAAATATAGGAGATCTTTTCAAATGACAAAAAAGGTTATTTTAACAATCCTTGTCCTCACCTGCTTGGTAAGCATTAACGTCTTCGCTCTAAATGGATTGATAGAAGGTGAAGACGGAACGCTCACAAAGGTAGAGGATTCAAAGTATATGGGAGACACGCTATGGGTGCTGGTCGCTGCATTTCTTGTATTCTTTATGCAGGCTGGGTTCGCTATGGTGGAGTCTGGGTTCACGCGGGCAAAAAATGCTGTTAACATTCTCATGAAAAACTTGATGGACTTCTCAATGGGGTCAATCGCTTACTGGGCAATCGGCTTTGCGATAATGTTCGGTGCTGGTAATGCGTTCATGGGAACAAGTGGTTGGTTTGTTCCTTCTGAAGAACTTTCTGCTGGTGCAGCAGCCAGTTCCAGTGTGTTTAGTTCGTTAGAGTGGAGTTCTGTGCCGACATACGCGGCATGGCTCTTCCAGTTGGTTTTTGCAGCAACGGCTGCGACTATCGTTTCTGGTGCCATGGCAGAACGGACACAGTTCAAGAGTTATCTCATTTATAGTGTATTTATCACAGGTCTCATCTATCCCGTAGTCGGGCACTGGATTTGGGGTGGCGGTTGGTTATCAAGTCTAGGTATGTCTGACTTTGCTGGTTCAACCGTTGTTCATTCAACAGGTGGTTGGCTTGCATTGACAGGTGCTATCGTCTTAGGGCCACGTCTTGGTAAATATGATGGTGAAGGCAAACCGAGACCGATTGCCGGTCACAACCTGCCACTTGCAGCACTCGGTGTGTTTATATTATGGCTCGGTTGGTTTGGATTCAATCCTGGTAGTCAGATGGGTGCAGATGCATTAGATATTTCCAAAATTGCAGTTACAACGAATATCGCAGCTGCAGCAGGTGCTATTACGGCAATGATTACCGCTTGGATAATGCTTGGTAAACCCGATGCGGGTATGTCTCTCAACGGTGCCCTTGCGGGATTGGTAACTATTACCGCAGGTTGTGCCTCAGTCAGTCCAACATCCGCTGCTATAATGGGAGCGATTGGTGGAATCGTGGTAGTTCTAAGTGTCTTGTTGATTGAAAATCTACGTATTGATGATCCGGTCGGTGCTATTTCAGTTCACGGAACGTGTGGTGCATTAGGTACTCTGCTCCTCGGATTCTTTGATAGTTCATCTGGTGTTTTCTTTGGCGGTGGATTTTCACTTCTGTGGGCACAGTTCGTTGGTGTCGTTGCTGTTCTGGCATGGTGTCTCGTTACAGGCTTTATCCTCTTCTATGCAATCAAAGCAGTCACTGGTTTACGGGTTACACAAGAACAAGAACAGGCTGGACTTGATTATGAAGAGCATGGTGCAAGTGCATATCCAGACTTCAATGTTTCTTCAATACGTTAGTAATTTTATAGATAACCTTCAATATTTAGGTTAAGGTTACAAATCAATTAGGTTCGCCCACAGGAAGTTTAACATTATCCCTGAGTTGTACTTCTTGGTATGTGGGCGTTCCTATCTTACTGTCTACAGTATTCCATAAATTGCAATTACTTGATACCATCTCCATATTTTGATAAAATGCTTCACTAATACTTGAAGAATTGAGTTTTCTGATATACATTATAGTGAAATGTAAAAACACGTGCACACTCACCGGCATATGCGGTTTCCTAACCGCATATATAAGACTGAACAAACACCGGTTCGGTTAGGAAACCGAACCTACCGTAGTGTGTCCATAATTATGGTTTTTACTATAATTAATTAATCTATTTTCGTGTAAAGAATAGGAAATAGGAAATAATAGGAAATGATAGGTTGACAATGTTGTCAATCTTTATAGTTACAATAAACAAGCATAATTGCTTGTAAGAACAAAGGAGGCTAAAGATGCAACAACGAAGTGCATCGCATTGGACAAAGAAGCGATTTAGTTATACTTTAATTGCAACGCTTATATTAATGTTACTGTTTTCTGGTGTGTCAAGTCTCATGTTGACTTATAATGTGTTTGCAGACCAACATGAAGCAGTTGAAATGGAATCAGAAGTGCCTACTGAACAGGCGGAGGATGAAGATGCCGCAGAATCAGAATCTGCCATAGATTCTGGTGATACTGCGTGGATGCTTACGTCAACGGCACTCGTGCTGTTTATGACGATCCCCGGACTTGCCCTTTTCTACGGCGGACTTGTGCGTGTCCAAAATGTGCTATCTGTGTTGATGCAATGTTTTGCATTGACAGGGATAATCACAGTTATTTGGATTGTCTGTGGGTATAGTCTTGCTTTCAATACCGCAGGTATGGAGGCAGGGAAAATAACATTTAACTCCTTCGTTGGTGGATTAGGAACGATTTTCTTGAAAGGTGTTTCCACAAGCAGTGAAAGTGGAACTATCCCTGAAACCGTTTTTATCGTCTTCCAAATGACATTTGCAATTATCACCCCCGCATTGATTGCCGGTGCATTCGCAGAACGGATGAAGTTTTCTGCTATGCTTATTTTCTCTGTTTTATGGTCAATAATCGTTTATGCACCACTATGCCACATGGCGTGGTCCGGTGAAGGTTCACTGTTTGGTGATGTGATAGGCGCACTAGATTTTGCGGGTGGTAATGTCGTGCATATCAACGCAGGTATCGCGGCGTTAGTGGCTGCAATTTTAGTTGGAAAACGACTCGGTTATCAGACAACAGCAATGCCACCGCATAGTTTAACGATTACCGTCGTCGGTGCGTCTATGCTGTGGGTAGGTTGGTTTGGTTTCAATGCTGGTAGTCAACTTGCAGCAGATGGAACCGCTGGCATGGCGATGCTTGTCACACAAGTTTCAACAGCTACTGCAGCAATTACTTGGATGTTTATTGAATGGATCAAACACGGTAAACCGAGTGTTCTCGGTATTGTTACGGGTGCTGTTGGCGGTTTGGTTGCGATTACACCTGCATCGGGAACAGTTGGTCCGATGGGTGCACTCGTTATTGGATTTGCCTCTGGTGCAATCTGTTTCTGGGGTGCTACCAGTTTGAAATCGAAACTCGGTTATGACGATTCATTGGATGCGTTTGGTGTTCACGGGATCGGTGGAATTGTCGGTGCACTCTTGACTGGTGTTTTCACAGCAAGCGCATTAGGCGGTGCTGGTATGGATGTCAGTATCGGTGTGCAGGTTTGGAAACAGTTCCTTAGCATTGTTATTACTATCGTTTGGAGTGGTCTGCTTTCATTTATTATCCTTAAAATCGTTGACGCTATTGTTGGCTTACGCGTTGAAGAGGATGATGAACGGATGGGTCTTGACCTGTCGCAACACAATGAACGTGGTTACAACCTATAACAAAATCTATACATTGTATGGAGGGTTTGTTTCCTAAACTGATACCTAGTAGAGCGTCTACACTAAAATTATGAATTGCCAAAGAAATCGGGAATCGGAGTTCCCTCCTACAATGACAGAGCTATATTCAGTAGGAGCGATCTCCGAATCGCGATATTTACCCGCAAAATTAGTGTGGACAGTCTACTAGTAGAGCGTCTACACTAAAATTATGAATTGCCAAAGAAATCGGGAATCGGAGTTCCCTCCTACAATGACAGAGCTATATTCAGTAGGAGCGATCTCCGAATCGCGATATTTACCCGCAAAATTAGTGTGGACAGTCTACTAGTAGTCTGTCCACTCTTATTTTATAGGTCCATATCGCGATTCGGAGATCGCTCCTACCGACTGACCACTCATTGTCCGAGGGAACTCCGATTCCCGATTTATTTTGCGATCCACAATTTTAGTGTGGACAGTCTACTAGTCAGAGATGGTATTATAGTTCCACTATCCTTCCGGCTATCTCAGCATCTGGCATTTTATCCTTCCTAACAAGTAGATTCTGTTTTACACCAAGATTTTTATATACTTCTTCAATCCATGATGTGTTGAATACATCGCCTGTATTGTGTATAATCAGATTACGTGGTGCGACAAGTGTACCTGCAGAGCGGAAATCCCCTACTCTACGCAAACTCGGAATCGGTAAATTATTCAGATATGCCTCTTGGTTCGTGTTGTCAAATTGTGCTGCATCAACGATGACATTCTGAATATTCGTGAATCCTGCAGCAAGCAGTGCCCACAAACCTGCATTGCCTATTCCGATGAGGCTAACCTCAGAAACATCGCCTCTGGTTGTAAAATAGAGTAGTGTTGTAACAATGTCCTGGACACGCAACGCTGCTGTTGTTCGGTTATAAGTAGTGAAGTAATTCGTCTCCTCTGATCTTTCATATTCTCCATGTTCTCCTGTTCCGAACACATCAATAATTAGCACTTTACGATCAGCAATTATCAACTCTTTGATCATTCGCGAAGGTTGTCCTGTTTCAGGATTGATCAACTTTTCTTTTCCTTCGGGATGCACAACGACAACGACCGGATCGTGTCCGACCAACGGTTCAGTTCGAAATAAAATGGCAGGGATTGCATCACCTGCTCCTTTCCTCCCGATTACAAGATGGCGCGCAGAATAGTCTGGATGATAGGTTGTGGGAAAAGCACCTTCTGGTTCAACAAGTGTTATCTCACTGCTATCTGGCAAGTGTAATCCAAGAGAGTGTTGTAAAGCACTTCCTATTTCTTCTTTAAACTGCTGATGTTCATCTTCATTTGTCGGTTTACGTTTCTCAATTGCTTTGTTAGATAACATCGTCCAAGCACGTAGGATGTCGTCCTGTTTCAATGCGTGCTCTGGTATATCGCGATCAGAGAAAACCAATAGATCCTCATCGGGTTCAACTTCATAAGGTGTTTCTTTATATTTGGATGCGTCTTCATCATTAAGAAACCATTTTGCAAACCACGCATATACTGCTTCACGGCTTTCTTTATTGTAGTTGTGCTCTGCGTCTACTTGAACTTGATGGACCTTATCTTCAGCATCAAAGTGTGTATAAATGCTTCGGATAGCCGGATACTCTACAGTTGGCGTATTTGATGTCCAATCACCTGTGCAAGACACAAGCAGTAGCGGACGTGGTGCCATCAATGCACCTATCTCAAGATTACTGGCTTCCAACCGCAAATTCGGTGCGTTTTCACATATACAACCACCCTGCATTGTTGCAGAAATCATATTGACAGGTGCTGAGACCTTGATACGTTCATCAACAGCGGTTAGAATGAAAGTCTGCGATCCACCACCCGATGCACCTGTGCATCCGATACGTTCTTTGTCCACATCAGGCAGGTCTTGTAAAAAATCAACGGCACTTATCCCATTCTGGAGTTGTAGTCCCATCGCACTCAATCCCCATAATGCTTCTTTCGCCCCACCATAACGATGTTCTATCTGCTTGCCGCTGTCGTTGTAACCTATCATATCATAAGCAAAGACGACGTAACCCTGTTTAGCAAAATTGATACATCTGCCCGGAATTGAACCGCGTTCAATATCTTCTAACCGTCCACGTCCCCAATGTCCATGTGGACTTACAATGGCTGGGAATGGTCCGGTTTTTCCTTTTGGACGATAGAGATTACCTGTTGTGAAGAAACCGGGGAATGGTTCAAAATGCACTTTTTCTACGGTATAATCTTCTCGTTCAATTTTTCCAAAGATTTGCGCGTTTAGCGGTGTTGATTCATGTGGTGGTATCAGACCATTTGCAACGCGTATCTGCTGTCGTAGTGTCTCGGCTTTTCCAGTCCACTCCTCTTTGGTGTAGTTTGGAAAGGTGTAAGGTGTGTTTAGATCGCGTGAGGCAGTGCCTCGCGCGTCGTTGACAGTTTGTGATGGGTCGGTGAAAACATGTGCGAGTTCGTGGTGTTGTTCAGCCATTATAATACCTCTGTTCCTAAATTTAGTCTGATTCAGCCAATTGTGTCTGTTCATTTGCGAATTTTGTAATATCCGATTCTCCAGCGGGTTCAATGCGAGATGACATGTCTTCATCTTTTATTGGTTCAATTGAAAGTCGACATCCAAGTGTAGTAAGAATAGTTGCAAGTGTATCAATGCGTGGTGCTTTCTCACATGAGAGTATATTTGAGAGCATTTCTTCATCCATGCCGGTTTTCTTGGCAAGTTCAGCAATCCCACCCTGCGATTCTACAAATGTTCGAAATGCCAACAGAAATACAGGAGTGTCCCTATCAATTTGGTATTCTTCCATTGCTAATTGGATATAGTCAAATGCAGCATCCCAGTCAATGGCAAGTTGTTCTATTACTATTTCTCGCCATTTTCGGTATTTTCTCATCGCTGTCCCTCCTTGAAAGGTTCACGCCCGTTTTGCGTTCGGTAGGTTTCTATTTCTCGTGGCTGTATGTTATGCATTAATGATTTCTTTTGGCTATCAAGTATTAGTTATAACCTAAATTGCTGTTGAAGTCGCGTGAGGCATCATCTCGTGTGTTGTTGATGGTTGTAATGGATCGATGAAAACATGTGCAAGTTCGCGGTGTTGTTCAACTATACTATGGTGAAGTATGAAAATAATTATACACACCACTGTAGGAGCGATCTCCGAATCGCGATTTAATTCAGTGATTATCGGGAATCGGAGTTCCCTCCTACAATTCCTAATGTTCATTTAATTCTAAATTCTACCATAATATCCTCCGTGATAACATTGCTAAAATAATATAGCAGAATTCTTTACGTTTATCAATTAAATAGGAAAAAACGGGTATGTTAGTATTTTGCATAAATACGACTGTACTAAGCAAGTTTCAATATTAATATGCACATTGTCTATTGATAGCGGACGGGGAAACCCCGTCCCTACGAACTCGGTGTCGTCATCTGCCGAAAAAATCGAAAGATTATTATTTAATATTGCTTATCTTGTAGTATCTAAAAACGTTAATGTTATTCACGCATTTGGGCAATACATAAGGTTTTATGAAATACGCTTCAGACTGTTTTGTTAATCTATACTATAGTTTGGACAGTTTTTGTTCAGCGGAAGTTGAGTCTTCAACGAAGAAACTATTTTCAGCGAGTTTCCCATATCGGGGGAACCCCACGAAAAATGCTGCACTCCAGCGGAGTGCTATGTTTATAGAAACGTTATGGCATATTCTTGCACTCCAGCGGAGTGCTATGTGTGATAATCTCACATACCGCTCCGCTGGAGCGGGGAGGTTGTTCCATACTGTGGCTATAAACATATTGCTCCGCTGGAGCAAAGAGCGTTTGTGTATTGTGTCAGAATTGGGTAACAGATGTCGTCCAACAAATTTCTTGTCCTAAACTCACGTATGAAAATTGTCCAAAGTATAGTAATCTATAATCGTAAAATGTTCTTTGGGTTCATCTAAATCAGCAAGAACCTTTGTGCCAACTTTGAGATATTTGCCATTGAGCATCACAAATTTATCACCACGCAAAAACAGATATTCTCCCTTAAATTCAACCTCTTGTTCTGTATCTGAAGTTGACATCTCTGCATAGCCATCGTCTGAGATAAGAAAGGCATCTGTTATACCATTGGATTTTACCTTGAAACCTGTAGCCAATACATCTTCATCAGCATTGACAGAAATTGATTGAATCATTGGGGTTTCTTCAACATCAGGTTTCATAGGAAGCATCACAACATTCCGGACGGTTGGTAGTTCACGATGTGTTGAAAAAGTCAACACCTTACCATCTATGTGAATGGATATATCTTCAGCATTTGCAGCACCGATAAAGATATTGCTTAATCCTGAATCCTGCGTCCATATCTGTTTCTCATTCTGCATAATGTGTGGTGTGGTAAGGTTAAAAATCTGTTCCAGCGAATGTTCCCCTTCACCGAGAACGGTATCATGTAGAATAAAATATTCTCCCATTACAGAAAAAATAGAACGTTTATGTTGATATTCCGATGTCTTATACCAACCTTCAACATAATCATAGGCAGCCGTTGCAATCCAACGTGTATTTGGGTCAGGAATTCTCTCTGTTTCTGTTGGTTGTCGTTTTCCATCAATCAGAATCAAGTTAAATGGCTTGATTGTTCCTAATGCTTCATCACCAATGTTTTCCTGAAGGTTATGTGTAATGAGTTGCCGTCCATGTGCGGACAACACAAAACTCAACTTATCTTCGTAACCCAGTTTTCCCAAAGGACCGCTGTCAAAACACAGGTATTGTGCATCACTTTCCCAACTATCCCTCATAACATAGTAACCAGTATAAGGCAATGCGTGTGAAAATACTTGATTGTCACTATCTTTCAGAAAAACATCTCTAACATCGTCTTTCTTAACAAAGTCTAACTTGTCTGCGACGTTATCAGTGATAAATGGTGGGAATGACAGATCGGGTTGACTAAGGTATATACATGCTTTCGTCTGTTCTGCTAAAGATTTCTTCATCTCTGAGATAGTTTCAGAATAGGCGTGCTGTCGCGTTTTTTCGTAAATATTTAGAAATCTGGCAATATCTGACATCGCTTCGGTTTGTGAACACAGCAAGAGGTCTTTATGAAATCCATCGGGATTGATGAATGTCTTGATAATCCACGTGTAGCGGCGAAATGCCAACCTGAGTAGTTGTTCACTAATACGAAATTCTGGAAAGAGAAGTGCTGCAATACCAATTTCTGTTGTCGCATAAATTGCAGGAGTTGGGTAAATGGATAGTTTTAACAGGCAATCGAGATACTGTTTCGCTGTGATAAAATCATTGGTATTTTCTATGTCTGAGGTGAGTTCAAGAGGATCTATAAAGTTCGCACGAAATCTTGTATACTCAGATTTTGCAGTAGATAAGTCTCCTTGTATATATGCAGATTGGACATCTTCTAATCCATCAAATTCCAAATTAAGATACTCAAAAAACTCATTATCACTCAGGGGAAACTTTAGACTATTGGATTGAGTTAAATTATGATTAAGAGTTGTGTTATAGCACCCAATTGCAGTTTCCAGAATGGGTAAATTGAGCGTATCTGCAAGTTGAAATGCTGCATCAATCGGCTGTAGGACGTGTGAATCGGATGGTGAGGGAGATGTTTCATTAAGATTTATTGCGATGCGACCAAACCCAGCAAGTCTCCAAAGTTCGGATTGGTGTAATTCATCGCATACACAACTTGCCAATGCCAACGCGCTCGCAGCTGCGAGTCTTTCACGTGCAGTTGGTGCATTGGGATATGTATAGAGATATTCTATATGTTCTAACAGTATTTCTGCTAACGGTTCCCATTCCGTTTTATCAAGCGTTTCGTGTGAAGCGATTGCAAGTGCCTCAATTACCCGTGCAGCCACAGATTCCAGTTGCCAAGCAGGATGTTGTCCAGCAAACTCAATTGGTGTGGGGTTTGCTTCAGCAAATGTGAATAGTTCTTCAAAATCGGCAATTGGTTCAAATTGACTGATTATCGGTAACTTTCGTTTTGCGAGTTCTGACGCTAACAACGCCCTATGTTCGGATTGTCCTGTCATAA
This sequence comes from Candidatus Poribacteria bacterium, assembly GCA_958295945.1. Classification (GTDB taxonomy): domain Bacteria; phylum Poribacteria; class WGA-4E; order WGA-4E; family WGA-3G; genus MSPOR6. The sequence goes on along the minus strand of OY282386.1, from coordinate 4,106,692 downwards.
ATTCGCCTAATCTCATGGCTTCAATTGTCAAATTAAATCAGTTTATATCAAATTTGTCATGTCTTTTGCACTCGTCTGATGTCCGATACCGTATTATTTCAACACAGATTGTTATGAGATGAAATATGATAACAATATGCTGTTTTATGTCTGCTATGTTATCAGAAGTTCACGATTGTTGCAAGGCAGCGTATGACTTGGGTGTGTAGAGTTTTTGGCAAAATATTACATTAACCATTTTAGTGCCAAATCAAGTAATCAACGGTATGAACGCCTGTAGGCGTTCCCCGGGTATGAATGCGCTTAGACGAATACGCGTTTGGTATTCCCCGGGTCTCCGTGCCCCGCCATCTTTCCTCTCAACAATTGCGAGGCACGGAGACCTCGCAGGACAATTCATGGTAAGAAGTTATGGTTAAGATTTCATTGCGCGGTTTGATTGACAGTAGTTGAAGTGTTCATGAATTCTGTGTGTCATTTGATAATACATGCTCTGTGATTTCCTTCAAATTTAATGGAATTCTCCCTTTTAAAAACTGTACAGAAATTGGACATTATTTCGTACATCTGTACAGTTTTTTTTAGTGCTTTCAGATTAGTATTCATAAGGGTTGGTAAAGGATTTATAAAAAATCAGAAAAAAATTAAATTGTACATTTTCGCTATTCGTCTTTTGTCGTGTGAAATCGGTTGACTGAGCATGACACTTGTCCAGCATTTTTTGAATGCAGAGTAGAATGTATCTAAATGTCAAAAGTGGGGCGATGCATAAGGATTTGACGTATGCGTGAATGACATTCATATTGAATATATGTGAATTCTCACTTATGTGTAAGGTGTTTCTATGTAATGAAAAGATTACTTGTAAGATATTCACTATCTTTTGATGTTTTGTTTTCATGATTTACTGCTTTAAAAATAAAATATATGTGATATGTATTGTAACATAATAAATGAATTAAGTCAAGTATTTTTTTACTGTTTCAACATTTCTTTTATTTTAACCTAAGTTGCTACTAACTGAATATTAATTATCAAATTACATTATTGAACGAAGAAACAAAGGATATCTGCATATTTTAGTGCCACTTCTTATAAATCGTGGTTGAAAACAACTCCAACAATGTAGGAGGTGCAATGAATTTCGCGTGGTGAATGTGCATAAGACATTAGATAGATATTTATTTCTTAACGTGAGTTCGAATATAAGAGATTGGTTCATCAGGGGAATTCAATTGAACAAAAGCAGTTCCAACGTAACCCAAAACACCTTCTTTGCTCCAGCGGAGCAATATGTTTATAGTATTCATCCGAACCAGTGTTTCCGCTCCAGCGGAGCGGTATGTGAGATTATCACACATAGCACTCCGCTGGAGTGCAAGAACTTTGTGTTTGGATTTTCTATAGACATAGCACTCCACTGGAGTGCAAGAACATGCCCGTCATCAAATCTGCGATAAATGTGATATATTGTATCGGTTTTTCTAACCTTTATATCAAACTCACGTTTCTTAGTCTTCAGCAAAGCGTGCCGACAAGTTTCGGGGTGATTAAGATTGCCGTTTACTAAATTAACGTGAGTTTGATAATTATACAGGACAGACGCATTCCCCCTTGATAAGGGGGTTAAAAAGTCGCTATTTCAGTGATTTAACCCCCTAAATCCCCCTTATCAGTGGGACTTTAAGAGGCAATGTGGAAGTCATAACTATTTATCAAACTCACGTTAAATTAATCTTCATACGGGACTAAAGACAGATGCAAAATGTAAAATATAATATTAACGTAATAGTAGAACATCTTCAAAAATATTGAAAACGAAATAACCCTGAGAATATGACGATTAATTTGCAATAGTAAAGGTTTTGTATTATAATATAACCACATATTTTGAAATAAAGTCTTTACTTATCGGGGTGTAGCGCAGCCCGGCTAGCGCGTCTGCTTTGGGAGCAGAAGGTCGGAGGTTCGAATCCTCTCACCCCGATTTCCACATGCGCCTATAGCTCAATTGGATAGAGCAACAGCCTTCTAAGCTGTGGGTTGCAGGTTCGAGTCCTGCTAGGCGTGTATTGAACGTGGTGGATGTAGCTCAGGGGTAGAGCGCCTGACTGTGGATCAGGAGGCCGTGGGTTCAATCCCCATCATCCACCTTTTAGATGCGTCCGTAGTTCAATGGATAGAGCAATAGCCTTCGGAGCTATAAGTTGGGGGTTCGAGTCCCTCCGGACGCGGGTGCCGTTAGCTCAATTGGCAGAGCATCTGACTCTTAATCAGAGGGTTGAAGGTTCGATTCCTTCACGGCGCATCAGTTCTATTTAACGAACAGATACCCGTATGGTAAGTTCTCTATAGAGGTGGACTACTTTACTTTGAGTGTCAGATAAAGGGCGGGTGCTGGAATTTGGTAGACAGGATAGACTTAGGATCTATTGGGGTTATGCCTCGTGAGGGTTCAAGTCCCTCCTCGCCCACTTATATCACAACAACACGGTGCAAGTAAAAAGTGATGCTCCAACATTATTGCCCTTGGGTTGCGTTGTTTGCCTCAAACCATATAGGAAATTGATGTACCATACAAGACATATCTTATTGTGAGCTGATAAAGGGAGATACTAACTTGATAGTTGATGTTGAAACGCTTGATAGCACACAAGTCAGATTAAAGATTGAGGTTTCTGCAGAAGATGTAGACGAAAAATTACAAGAAGCGTACAAGGTATTGCGGAGTTATGTATCACTTCCGGGGTTTAGAAAGGGACGCGCTCCTTTAGCAATAATCAAATCTCGCTTCCCGGACCATATTAATAGCGAAGTTGTAAACCAACTTGTTTTGCCTGCCTTTGAAGATGCCCTGATTGACGAAGATCTCATCCCTCTTGACCAACCGACTTTTGATCCACCACTGGAAGAGATGAAAGTCATTGAGAATCAACCCCTTGTATTCTCAGCTACCGTTAATGTAAAACCGGATATTACACTTCCTGATTATGATGAGATTGTAATTGACAAGACTTCAGTTGATGTTCCACGTGAGGATGTTGAAGCGCATATTCAACGTTTACAACTACAATCGGCGACTTTTGAACCGATTGAAGAAGAACGTCCTGTTGCAGTAACAGATTGTGTGCGTATAGATTGGATATGTAGTATTGATGGTGAAGAACTTGAAAGCGAATCAAGACAAGATATAGATATTGATTTAACGTCTGAAGAAATTCACACAGATTTGGTTGCAGGTCTTATAGGCATGGGTGTAGGTGATACGAAGATCATTGAGGTTAATTTTGATGCAGCACACCCTGTGTCTATACTTGCTGGGAAAAAAGCATCATTTGATGTTTCGCTACATGCAATTACCGTGATGCACTTGCCTGCACTTGACGATGAGTTTGCAAAGGATCTCGGTTATGAAACATATAATCAGATGCATGGTGTTATCTGGAACACAATGGTTGAGAATGAACGAATGTTACATATTGCGCGGCAAAAGGAAGATATACTTGAGCAGCTTATTGAAAAGACCAATATAACGATTCCTGATGAATTGATTGACAAGCATGTTCAGGAAACACTTGAATCTTTAAAGAAAAAGTTAATAGCAGAACGGCAGACACCCGAAGAAGCAGGAATTAATATGGAGACCTATCCATCAGAATTACGTAAGAATGTGATTAAGCAGACGAAACAGAATTGGATTTTTGCAGAAATCGCTGATATTGAAAGTATATTTGTGACTGAATATGAGTTAGAGTTGGAGATACGACGTGCTGCACAACAAGTGAATCGGGATGCACAAAAATATGCCGATTTGTTAAAGGCGAATAATAAAATGGAAGAATTGAGGATAGGACTGCAGCATGAAAAGATTTACGATTTTCTAATTCAGGAATCATCAGAAAAAAAGAGTATAATTATCACGGGTTAGTTTATTCTAACTTGGTTACAGTTCCATTAGATAGAACAACTGTAAAATAAAGTGCTGTGCTTTAAGATATCTAATACTGAAAACAGATGTAGTCCGAACACCTATTTCTTACAATGTGAATGCTTCTTAGTCTAAGGTTGAGTAAAACAGAATGAATCTTGTACCCTTTGTTGTTGAACAAACAAATCGAGGCGAAAGGTCTTATGACATATATTCTCGGTTGCTTGAAGACCGAATTATTATGATCGGAGCTCCCATAGAGGATGACACTGTTGCCAATTTGGTTACAGCCCAGATGCTTTTTCTTGAAGGGAAAGACCCGGATGCGGATATTATACTATATCTGAATACACCGGGTGGGTCTGTTTCAGCAGGTTTAGCCATATACGACACAATGCAGTATATCAAGGCGGATGTTCAGACATGGTGTTTAGGACGTGCTTACAGCATGGGGGCAGTTTTATTGGCTGCTGGAACCCCAGGTAAAAGGTACGCCTTGCCCCATTCAAAAGCACTAATTCATCAACCCATGGCGGGTGGAATTGGCGGTCAAGCAACGGACATCAGTATCCATGCAAATGAAATATTGCGTGAACGAGAACGGCTTTACACGCTTTTATCACAACATACGGGACAAAGTTTAAAAAAAATAGAGACGGATGCTGACCGAGATTTTTATATGACTGCATCAGAGGCACTGGAATACGGTATTGTTGATACTGTTGTAACACATCGTCAGTAAAAATAAAAAGTGGTATGTTTTACACTTCAAATAAGGAAGTACATGCTAACTTTTTTAACACGGATTATCGGGAAGAAGTCGGAGGATAGCATGTCAGAATCAATTGATAACAGAATGTTTTGTTCATTCTGTAATAGAGAGCGCAATCAAGTGTCTGAACTCCTTCAGGGGGCGGAAGCAATGATATGCGATGTATGCGTCAATGAATGTAATAGGATACTCGCAAAAGGGAATCCCGCTGTAGATTTACCTGAACAACCTCCCGATGTTGATGAACCAAAAGAGGAAGACATTGAACCTCCGGTCTTACTACTTGAACCATCAGAGATTAAGGCAAAGCTTGACGAATACGTTATTGGACAAGAACATGCTAAAAAAATCCTTTCAGTTGCCGTTTACACACACTATAAACGCTTGCAGCATGATAAGGCAAATGATGTTGAGTTAGATAAAAGTAATATCTTGTTAATCGGACCAACTGGTACCGGTAAAACATTGCTTGCCCAAACGCTTGCCAAAGTGTTGAATGTGCCTCTTGCAATTGCAGATGCAACAACCGTTACGGAAGCCGGTTATGTTGGTGAAGACGTAGAGAACATAATTTTGAAACTCGTTCAAGCAGCGGATGGAAATATTAAGCGTGCTCAAACCGGTATTATTTATATAGACGAAATTGACAAAATCACACGCAAATCCGAAAACCCATCAATAACTCGTGATGTTTCAGGTGAAGGGGTACAGCAAGCACTTCTCAAGATATTAGAAGGCACCGTTGCCAGTGTTCCACCACGAGGTGGAAGAAAACACCCGCATCAGGAGATGTTAGAAGTTGACACCAAAAATGTCCTTTTTATTTGTGGTGGTACTTTTATTGGTTTAGAGAATCTTATCAAAAATCGTCTTGGAAAACAGAGCATCGGTTTTGGATCAACCATCCAATCTAAACAACAACAGAGAATTCACGAAATACTTGAACAGTCCACCGCTAAGGATCTGATAAAATATGGGTTCATCCCCGAACTTATTGGTCGACTCCCTGTAGTAGCCGTTCTCCAAGAACTTGATGAGTCTGCACTTGTTAGGATTCTCACCGAACCGAAAAACGCAATTGTTAAACAATATCAGCAACTTTTAGCCTATGAAGGTGTGCAGTTTGATGTGACCGATGATGCGCTCTCAGCGATTGCCCATCAGGTGATTGAACGCGAAACTGGTGCACGTGGATTACGTGCTGTCATGGAAAAAATCATGATGGAGACGATGTATCGGATACCTTCACTTTCCGAAGTCCAAACATGTCAGATTACCAAAGATAGTGTTTTAGGTAAAAGTCCTCCTGAATTAGTTGAAACTTCGTCTGAAGAACTCAAAACCGCATAAAGGAGCAAATTATGAGTCAAGAGCCTGTCAGACATGAAAGCGAATCGACTGTTTTGTTACCTGTTATCGCTTTACCACCGCATTTTGATACTTTTTTCCCAAAAACTAAAGCATTCCTTGATAATAGGTTGGTGGATTGGACTCCGTTGACCATCCAGCGAAAAATGGGGGTTCTTGCCGCACAGGCGGCACTCAAATCAAATTGGAAGGTCTTGCTCCTGCATCAAGAAACTGAACTTGAGAAAGATGTAGAACCTAAACCCGCCGACCTACACACCGTCGGAATCGTAGCGAATATTATACAAGATCATGACCCAGGGAACGGAACGATTCGTATTGCAATAGAGACAACTTCGCGTGCAATTGTCGCTCAATGCACACAGGATGAAGGTTACTTAACAGCAACAGTCAAAATCGTTTCCGAACTCACCGGGGTGGCAGACGTTTCTAAGACTCAAATTGATGAGGCGAAGAAGATTTTTCGTGGTTATATAAAATCGCTCTCAAAACGTATTATACCTGACATAGAAAGACACATACGCGATATTGTAGAACCTGGAATTGTTGCAGATAATATTACGCGTTATATTTCACAATATACAGAAAATAAATTTCCTCCACCTGATAAACGGCAGGAAATACTTGAGGAACTGAATCCTATCAAACGACTCAATTATGTTGTTGCTCTTCTTGAAACAGAACTTGATCTATTTGACTTAGAAGAGGAAATTGAGAATAAGGTAGGCGAGTCTGTCAGGAAATCTCATCGCGAATACATTCTGCAGGAAAAGATGAAAGCAATTCAGAAAGAGCTTGGACGAGAAGAAGAAATTGATGATATTGATGACCTACGTGAGCAGGTCAAAAATGCTGGAATGACTGAAGAAGCTGAAACGAAAGCACTCAAGGAACTCAGTAGACTTGCCCAAATACCCCTTATGTCTGCGGAGTCCGGGGTGATTCGTAATTATGTTGATTGGCTTCTTGCAGTGCCGTGGAAAGAACGCACAGAGAATACCATTGAACTTGATAACGCCGAAAAGATTCTGAACGAAGACCATTACGGGTTGGATAAACCTAAAACGAATGTCTTGGAATACCTTGCTGTCTTAAAATTGGTTGAGAAGTTAAAAGGCCCTATTCTCTGTTTAGTCGGACCACCGGGTGTCGGAAAAACATCATTAGGTAAGTCGATAGCACGTGCGACTGGTAGAAAATTCGTTCGAATGTCTCTCGGTGGTGTGCGTGATGAAGCAGAAATTCGTGGACACAGACGAACATATATTGGGGCTATTCCTGGACGTATCATACAAGGGTTGCGCGATGTCAAGACGAAAAATCCGCTTTTCCTGCTTGATGAGATTGATAAGTTGAGTTCCGATTGGCGTGGTGACCCCGCATCAGCACTCCTTGAAGTGCTTGATCCTGAACAGAATGAAACCTTCAGAGATCACTATCTGGATGTTGAGTTTGATCTCTCGGATGTCATGTTCGTAACAACAGCGAATACGCGTATCACGATACCGCCTGCTCTTGAAGACAGAATGGAAGTCATTGAACTACCGGGATATACCGATTTTGAGAAACACAAAATAGCGACTTTCCATCCTAACGGTCTAATTCCGAAGCAGTTGAATAGCCATGGACTAAAGGAAGATAATATAACGTTTGAGGATTCTGCCATATTTGATATAATCCACAAATATACGCGTGAAGCAGGTGTGCGAAGCCTTGAACGTAGTATCACCAGCGTCTGTAGAAAAATCGCAAAGCAGATCGTAACAGACGACACACCGGATCTGAAAGTTAAAGTCAATACGCTGAATATAAGTGACTACCTCGGTCCGCCAAAGTGGGTACGGACTAAAGCGCAAGAACAAGACGAAGTTGGTGTCTCAACAGGAATGGTCTGGACACAAGTTGCTGGAGATATCGTTTCCGTTGAAGCATCACTTATGCCGGGAGAAGGCAAATTGGATATGACAGGTCAACTCCAAGATGTGATGCGAGAATCCGTGCAAACTGCTGTGGCGTATCTCCGATCAAGAGCTGAACACTTTGATATAACCAAAGATACTTTTGAGAAAAATGATATCCATATCCATATTCCTGAAGGGGCAGTACCGAAAGATGGTCCTTCAGCAGGTATCACCGTTGCTACAGCGATTCTCAGTGCAATCACTGGGAAGAAAGTTCGCAAAGATGTTGCCATGACAGGAGAAATCACCCTCCGTGGGCATGTCCTTCCTATCGGTGGACTAAAAGAAAAAGCACTCGCTGCATATCGTAACGGGATCGTTGACATCATCATGCCGCAAGACAATGAGAAAGACCTTGCAGACATCCCAGATGAGATACGTGAGAACATCAGATGGCATCAGGTTAGCGATATTACCGAAGTGCTTGAATTGGCATTGATAAAAGAAACGGATGATGCGCCTGAAACTGAACAAGAAGGAATTACACCTACCGTAGAGGAAACAACGCTGCAAAACCCGGACACAATAGGACAAACTTGAAACTAATATGTTTTTGTTTGTAAATTAAATCTTGGTTGAAACTGACATGCGAGTAGACAAATTTTTACAACTTTCACGGCTTGTTAAGAGACGTAATGCTGCAAATGCGTTGTGTAGTCGTGGTAACGTTCTGCTCAACAACCATCCTGCAAAAGCAGGCAAAACTGTCAATGTCGGGGACCGGATTACTATCATTTCTGATCGTTTGCCTACTGAAGACACTCAGGAATTGACTTATGAGATTCTTGAAGTGCCCACAGGTAATGTGTCTAAAACCCGTGCTACTACACTGTATCGCCTTATTGATTAAGAACATATAGATATTGTAAAGAATTATCTACCCTAAGAAATCAACATGTTGCCACGCATCGGGATAACCATGGGAGATGCTGCCGGCATCGGTCCCGAAATTATCGTTAAAACCCTTTCTAACAAAAACGTCTACCAGATATGTCATCCGATTGTCATCGGTAGTGCTGCTATAATTCAGAACACTCTAAAACTGATTTCACCAAAAGACATTTCTCTCCAAGTTTCGCTTATCCAGTCCCCAAAACACATTACAACATCGCACGGCAGGATTGATGTGCTTGATGTAAGTACGTTAGTTCCTGAAGATATTTCGTTTGGAAAAATAGATCCTCAATGCGGTGCTGCAGCTATACAGGCAATCGAGACTGCTGTGAAACTCACCATGGACGGTGCACTTGATGCTATCGCTACCGCACCAATTTGTAAGGCTGCGATTCAACGCGCGGGTTCGCAATTCCCCGGACACACTGAAATGCTGGCAGACTTTACAAAATCGGAAAAATCTGTTATGATGCTCAAAACATGGAACGTTCCGAACCAATTTGATGATGAATTCAATAGTGACACAAGAAAAGAGAAGAAAAACGGTTCTATAACTACTAATACAGTAGATGATCTTACGGTTACATTTGTAACAAGTCACATTCCGATTTCTGAGGTCCCACAACAGTTATCAGTGGAAAGAATTATAGATGTTATTCAAATAACTCATGACGCATTGATCCAATTCGGTATTGCCAACCCTCGATTAGTTGTTGCAGGTTTGAATCCACACGCGGGGGAAGAAGGTATGTTCGGAAAAGAAGAACAGACATATCTCACACCAGCAATTAATCAAGCACGAACGACAGGATTACAAGTAGAAGGTCCTTTACCAGCGGATACATTATTCAAAAAAGCAATAATGGGAAAATGGGACGCTGTCGTTGCAATGTATCATGATCAAGGCAATATACCAATTAAGTTGATCGGATTTGGACAGATTGTGAATATAACATTAGGGTTGCCAATCATCCGCACAAGCGTTGACCACGGCACAGCGTTTGACATCGCGGGACAAGGTATAGCAAGTGAAAAAAGCCTTATCGCTGCATTAGTAGCAGCAGCACAATTAGCGAGTAATTATTAATGAAGATACGTTATTTATCCATATTATTTTCATGTTTTATGATAGGAGTTTTACAAGTTGAGGTGAATGTCGGAGGGTTGTGTAACCCAACTACTGATGGATTGCAATCTCCGAGATTGAATGTCAATACCCACAATGCACAGAATAATCTTTTAGAAGTATTAAAAACAGAATCCCATTATCTTATCTTAAGGTTCCGTCTTCCCAAACTTAAAATACAGCAAGTTCAACAGGATGGACAAACCTTCACACAAATACAATTCAATGGTGCAAACTCAACAACTGAAATAGGAAAACCGAAACTTCCTACTTACGCTGCACAAGTCGGGTTGCCATCATCAAGTAGTGTATCAACGACGGTAATTAATAAACAGAGTACTTTTAAAAGATTAGAATATCCGCTCATCACATATCAAGCAATAGATCCTTTTTTCCCAGATGCTTATCAAGAAGATGTTCCTGCATCGGAGTTTAATGGATCAACAGGGACATATAACTCTCCGTTATATCCAGCTGAAATGGTGCAAGTTGTTCCTGTTGGATTTGTGCGCTCACAACGGATTGGCGCATTACATGTACATCCAATACAATATAACAGCGCGACTCAACAGATAAAAATCACTAAAGATATCACCTTCCGTATTGATTTTTTCGGTGCCCCAAAATCTGCCTTAACGCCTCCAACATCCATTTTGAGCGACAGTCCTGCTTATGAAGATCTATTCCGCTCCATGTTGATTAACAACACACAAGCGATCCCTTGGCGACAAGGTTTAGACCGGATGCATACCAAAGGAATACAGGCTGCCCCATCCGCACCAACTCCAACACGTAGAAGATTTAAAATATCCATTTTGCGAAACGAAATGTACCGTATCACATACAACAACCTCCAATCAGCAGGTGTTACGCCAGAAGACATAGATTTTGATACCGTCTTGGTAGAAACAAGGGGTAGTAAACAGGGATATTACATTTTTGATAATAACCAGAATGAAACGTTTGACCCGGGTGATATGATTGTATTTTATGCACGTGGTTTAGTGAACAAATTTACGGAAAGAAATATCTATATATTCAGTTTTTCTAACAAAGGAACTAAACTCACAGAAGAGATAGGTGACACATTTCGCATCAGCACACGCTCGGTAGTACCAGTCGCCACTGACATTATACCTCCGCTTGCTTTTAAAACAAGAATACGTTTTGAGGAAAACGTACATCACGATCCGCTTGATGGAAATGATGCCAATGTAAAATCTGATTTAGTAGATCACTACTTTTGGACAGGACTTAGAGGTGACGGGTCTGACATAAGGACGAAAAAGTTCCCAGTTGAGTTTCCCAAGGCAGTATCTCGGGTGAATAATAAATTTAATCGCAATGCAACACTTCGTGTGAGATTACAAGGTTCTTCAAGGAAAAATGCAGCGAAACATAAAGCTGTAATCGCTTTTAATAATGAGCAACTCGGTCAGGTAGCGGAATGGACACGACAACAAGCACCAATTGTTACACGGGATTTTCCACAGAGAAAAATTGATCCGACTACAACCAATGAATTGCGTATTGAAGCAAATGATTCAAACAACACACCACCGGGAAAATATGATTTTTATATTGATTGGTACGAATTCGATTATTGGCATACTTTTCGGGCAGATTCGAACCGCCTTGAATTTAACAGTGATACAGAACCCGAAATAGAAGGTAAAGCACATTATAGAATCACCAACTTCTCATCCGAAACGATTGATGTCTATGCGGTGAGTCGGAGCAACGGTTTGACTGAAAAACTGACTGATGGATTGGTAACACCTACAAACAACGGATACCAGATATTGTTTGAAGACGATGTAAAACGACTTACCAATTATTTTGCAGTTTCCAACAACGCCTATAAAAGTATTGGAGTCCTCACTGAAATTCCACCAAGCACACTACGAAGTCCTGCGAACCAAGCGGATTATATTATAATAACTCAAAAGACTTTTTTGGATGGTATACAACCGCTGATTGATTTTAGACGTTCTCAAGGTTTAACAGTTAAAGTTGTGGAAATAGACGAAATCTATAACGAATTTGGCTTCGGTCTTTTCAATCCATTTTCTATCCAGTATTTTCTACGTTATACATATCACACCTGGCAATCTCCTGCCCCGACGTATGTTTTGCTCGTCGGTGATGCACACTATGACTATAAAGAGGTAATTGTTGAACGTTATCACGGAAACTATGATCTCTATCCGAATTTTGTTCCTACATATCACGGGTGGGCACCGGCAAGCGGCGAAACTGCTATGGACCATAGATTTGTCAACGTAAGTGGTGGTGATTCCTTGCCAGATATGTTCATCGGCAGGTTATCAGTTCAAACCGAGACCGATCTTGATGGTATGGTAAAGAAAATAATAGGTTACGAACAGAATCCTAAAGTTGGTCCATGGCAAGGTACTATAGTCCAGGTTGCAGACGACAATTTGGACAATCCATCCGATGATATTTTTGAGAAAACACGGAATAGACTGATACAAGAAATCATACCTATAGGTTACAACACAATACCTATCTATTTGCGATTGGTAGATAGTGTTAACAAAACCGAAAAAACTCGTGCCCTCATCAAAAAAGGATTTAACGATGGTGCACTTATTGTAGAATATGCTGGGCATGGTGGAATCAGCACATGGGCAGATGAAGGTATTTTTCGACTACAGGATGCTGTCGCTTTGCGTAATAGATATCTGCCATTTGTTATTACAACGACCTGCTTAAATGGTCAATTTGATAAACCTCAAGAATTCGGTAAACACTGTCTTAGTGAGCAATTTTTGCTTGGGAAATATGGGGCAATCGCATCACTTTCTGCCTCACGACTAACTTATGCAGAAGCAAACGCACAGTTTGATGATGACCTTTTTCTTGCTATGTTTGTGCGGGAACCTTTTGAAGCAAAGCAAGGGGTAACTGAGATTGCATCAATTTCTCCAACTATCGGTAAAATTGTCAACGATGCCAAAATTAGTTTCATCTCTCGCTCCAACAATTATCGGTATACACTTGGAACAGAACAATATATCCTATTTGGTGATCCAGCAACACGATTGAAATTTCCTAACCTTGATATACAGACAAAACTGGAAGCATTTGCACTGAATTCTGAGAATCAGATTGTCATTCTAAACAATGAAGTTGGTGTCTACGACAATAAAGAGACATGGTGGAAAGCAGATGGGTTTGACACGGGAAATTTCTTTGCTACCGCAGTATTCCAGAACCACTTTGACAGCGTGCCTCGGAATGAGTCACCTCAAAGAACACGAAGCAAGATTTGGAAAGGTGAATATGGAACTATTCGGTTAGATATTCCACCTAAAGCCTTACCCGGCAGAGGGGTCGTTAGGTTGTTCGCTTATGATGATAAACGGGCTGCTATTGGTGGTGGTGAATTTTGGGTGGATACGCCAATTATTGGGGATGTTCAGGACGAATTGGATGCCATAAATACTCATACTCTCAACGTTCAAGTTCTTGTCTATGACGATCAAGGCGGGGCAAAAGGGATTAAATCAATTGAAGTACTGTGGTATGATACGGTTAATCCTGCGGACAAAAGCGTGCCTATGGTTAAAATTTCACCGCCTCCAGGCACCAACGAAATACTTCCCGGTGGGCAGTGGTATGAAATCCAAACGCCTATTCCTTTACCTCGCGGTAGTTTCAAAATAAAATATCGAATCATCATTACAGATACTGCAGGCATAAAAGTATATTATCCATCATCAACTCAACGAATTAGTGTTGATGTTCCCAAAGGGCCAAACATCACCATAAGGGCTGATGGGTCCAGTACAGTACCGATTCGTTATACTTTCGATAAAGAAACTGAAAAATATGTTCTGACAGCGGAACTCATTAACAATGGTGGTCGGACAGTCAAAGATGATTTTGAGGTGATTTTTACAGAGGGTAATCCTGATAAATCAAATGTGCTGATTGTTGCCGAAGATGCAGAGGTTTTGGGTGCTGTGACTGTTGAACCTGATGAATGGCAGGATGGTGATACTGTCCTGCAGCGTACTACTGTGAAATTACAACTAAAAAAGAGCCTTGAAACCGGTGTGCATGATATATATGTGTTGGTTGACCCAGAAGTAGATACAGAAGATGATATCAAAGGAAATGTTGCTGAACCGAACGAATATGACAATAAACTTCACATCACTTTTGTTGTAAATGAATTCTACTATGAACAGTCAAAACCTTTGTCAGCATTTAGCTTGGACAGAGTTTTTGACATTGATTTTCCGATATCCTCTGCAGAGGTAGAAGGGGATCGGGTTCCGCTCACTGTATCATCAAGTGACCCGTATGGTCTGACACAACCAGCCTTAAGTTTTGCCACGATTCCACGCATAGCCGCAGTGCGTAGAGGTCTCCTCCGGACCGGTGATGAATATGCACAACAGTATGAAGTATCTTTTCGCGCGGCAGATGTCACCTTGAAAAAACCGGTTACCCTTAAGTTGAAATTCGATAATACCAGTTTGGTAGATATAGTTAGACAGGACACACCGTGGAGAGAGGGTAGTAAGGATTTCAAAGCTGCTGTTATTGAAGAAGCAGAGAAACTTGCAATTTACCAATGGCACCCAACTTATGAAAAATGGAAACGTCTGCCTTCACAGGTCAGCTATGTCGCTGAAAACGGTCAACCGAATCCTGAGGAAAATGGTCCACTTTTTAAACTTGAAAACTACATTACACCTATTCAGACAGAAAACGCAAATAAACAAACACTCTCAGTTGAAGACATAAAAATTGACCCACTGCAGACACCAGCTGGCACGTGGGTAATCCTATTTTTAGATCCAACTCAATATGACGTATATTTAAAGAAGAAACATAGTAACCTGTATGAGAAATTTGAAAAGCGCGGAGAACTTGACCACCCATTTCGCGAAGAAAATATCGGTATTGAATTCACTATTCCCTCAAAATGGGTCCCACCACCAGAACTTGATAATGGCACTCCACCCGTACCATTTGAATTTGGAGACATCCTTATCTTTGAGACCGATTATTCAAATCAACTGGCAGTGCTGAAAGAAAGTAGAAATCAGAATATCGGCAATGGGACGGCAACAGTCAATGCAAGGATCGGTCCAAGGCAAGAGTTCGCCATCGGGGATTGGTTCATCTTTTTTACATCCAAACAGTATTATGAACTCCGGGACAATACTGGGTCTCAGATTTATTTAACGAATGCAACTCTCGCTGGAGAAAGAGTCAATGAAGAGTTATACATTAGAGAACTCGGCTTTGAGATACTCGTTTCACCAAGTTCGGTAGAA
The DNA here is from genome assembly GCA_958295945.1 of Candidatus Poribacteria bacterium. Classification (GTDB taxonomy): domain Bacteria; phylum Poribacteria; class WGA-4E; order WGA-4E; family WGA-3G; genus MSPOR6. The sequence continues at coordinate 4,091,328 of OY282386.1, read as the reverse complement.
TTCCAATTTGGCGACAAGATTAAATTTAGTACGGCACAAGTCGCAACAATTACAGCAGAAGCAACTGAACTGACCCCTTTCACACTTCTTAGTAGTGATGATGATAAACCGCCAGAATTTAATCTATGGGTAGACGGTGTTCAACCACAAGCAGGGAGCGTCATTGCCCCTCGTCCACATATCTCTATTCTACTTGAGGATGTTAACGGTGTTAATCTGGATACTTTGGTCATTCGGAGAGGAGATAACGGGAAACCATTAAAACCTATCTCTGATTACACACTTCGGAATCCAAAAGATGTCAATACTGTTCCTATTGACTACAAACCAATCTTATTTCCAGGTGAATACGCCTTTGAGATTGAAGCGATCGATTTTAATGATAATGCAATTGGTGGCAAAGAACGCATATTCAAAACACGATTCACTGTCGTTGATATGCCCGACGTTACGCCGCCTGTTATTGAGATTCTTGTAAATGATGAAGTGCTTGAAGCAACAGATGCATCATCAACAAATATGGACAAGAACCGTATTGCTGAGCAGCCGTACTGTGAAATTCGTGTTTCGGATGAAACAGCACTTGACAATTCTCTTCTCAACATAACATTCAATCAGATATCCGCAGATGGGACAGATAACAAAACAACGATTAGGTATCGCGAATTTGATGAGGCTAACTGGGATTTTGATGAAGATGATCCTGGGACCGCAAACTTCAGCTTTGCACCGAATCTGGAAAACGGCATCTATCGACTACAAGTCACGGCAACGGATTCCAGTGAAAACACCACTGAATACGAAACAACTTTCACGCTTGATGAGGCAGTCAACCTTAGTGAAGTATTCAACGTTCCGAATCCAACAGAAGACGGAAAAACGCATTTCACTTATCAGTTGTTACAACCTCCAGATAAAGTTACAATAAAAATCTACACTGTGAATGGTAGACTTATCAAGACTATTCCAGAGGCGAGTGCAGAACGCGGAGCGAATGAAACCTTCTGGGATGGAAGAGATGAGATAGGAGTTCGTTGTGCCAACGGTGTATACCTCTATCGCGTAATTGCCCATACGAATAAAGGATCTGTAGAAAAGATAGGAAAACTTGCAATCTTACGTTAATAGTCAGTTGTTTACCGCAAGCACTCCGACACAAAAATCCACCTATGAGTTAGCCATATTAATTCATTTACCCCAATCAAATTTGTTCCAAATCTCCTACACCTAACGTTACATGTTAAGCACATAAGAATCGTGCTGACTTTTTTCATGCATTATTTTCACCTTTACTATATTGCGTAACGTTATGCTGCTATTGAATTCATTACGCAATTCAGAAATTTTTAGATAACCTATAGTCAAAATATTTCATTTTTTTAGCTTGCAAGTATCTCACGATTCTGTTACAATTTTGGCATAAGGAGGATTAATTATGGCTGCTAAAAATATCAACGAAATTGATGAAGCAGTGACAGATCAGACGGAAGGCGATGGAACGGGACTTACCTTCGCTCGACACTTCACGAAGTCAAACGTACACCCGTTTGATGAGATTGAGTGGGAACAACGTGATTCCGCCATTTACAATGAAAAAGGCGATGTCATCTTTAAGCAAGACGATGTTGAGGTGCCTGTTTTTTGGACCCAACTCGCCACGGATATTGCTGCCTCAAAATATTTCAGAAAGGCTGGGATCCCTGAGATTGAATCAGAGACCAGTGTTCGTCAATTAGTTACACGCGTTGCTCGCACACTTCGCCGTGCTGGTGAAGAAATCGGTGGTTATTTTGCCACATCTGATGACGCAGAAACCTTTGAAGTGGAGTTGACACACATACTTGTCACACAACGTGGTGCTTTCAACTCTCCTGTTTGGTTTAACTGTGGTTTATTTCATGAATATGGGATCAAAGGTGGTGGCGGGAATTATTACTGGGACAGAGAAGCACAGAAAGTTAGTATTTCCGAAAACGCATATCAATACCCACAAAACTCGGCATGTTTTATCCAAAGTGTAGATGATTCACTCGATTCTATGTTGGAACTCCAAAAGGCTGAAGTCCGACTCTTTAAATATGGGAGTGGCACAGGATCTAATTTCAGTAAAGTTCGTGCAAAAGGTGAACATCTCTCCAGTGGTGGGGAAAGTTCTGGCGTGTTATCTTTTCTTGAAGGATTTGACCGATGGGCAGGTAGCATTAAGTCTGGGGGAACAACGCGCCGCGCCGCAAAGATGGTCATTTTAGATATGGACCATCCCGAAATTGTTGATTACATCGACTGGAAGATGAAGGAAGAAGAAAAGGCAAAAGCACTTATCGCAGCAGGTTACCCCGCTGACTTCAACGGTGAAGCTTACGGCACAGTCAGTGGACAGAACAGTAACAACTCTGTTCGGATTCCAGATGTATTCATGGATACATACCTGCAGGATAAAAAATGGCAAACAACTTATCGGACATCGGGTGAAGTTGCTGCGGAATACGATGCAAAAATGCTCGTTGATAAAATCGCTGAGGCAGCATGGGCATGTGCCGATCCGGGTGTCCAATTTGATGATACTATTCAGAAATGGCACACATGCAAAAATACCGATAGAATTAACGCAAGTAATCCGTGCAGCGAATATCTTTTCTTAGATGACTCCGCATGCAACCTTGCGAGTATAAATCTCGTCAAATTTCTAAATGACGATGACACCTTTGACATTGATGGTTACAGAGCAGCAGTGCGTGTCTTTATCACTGCGATGGAAATCATTGTGAGCGTATCTTCCTATCCGACACCAAAAATCGCAAGACGTTCACACGAATATCGTCCGCTCGGACTTGGGTATGCTAACTTAGGTGCACTCTTGATGCGCTTAGGTATCCCTTACGATAGTGCTGAAGCGTGCAGTTATGCTGGTGCTATTACCGCTATATTGAGTGGACGCGGGTATGCAACAAGCACAGAAATTGCTAAGAGTGTCGGCACTTTTGCTGGATATCCGAAAAATAGCGATTCAATGTTAGGGGTTATCAATATGCATCGCGATGCCGCATACAAAATTGATGCAACAACTTGTCCCTCCGATCTCTTTGAAGCAGCAAGAGAAGATTGGGATCTCTGCAAGCAAAATGGAGAGATGTGGGGGTATCGCAATTCACAGATTAGTGTTCTCGCACCAACAGGAACTATCGCGCTCCTTATGGATTGTGACACAACTGGCATAGAACCCGAATTTGCTCTCGTCAAATTCAAAAAGTTAGCTGGTGGTGGTTACATCAAAATTGTCAATCAAAGTGTCCGTGACGCTTTGAAAAAACTCGGCTACATTCCACAACACATTGAGACGATTGTTACACATATCGTTGGCACAGGTACGTTGGAAGGCACTCCTTTTATCAATCCTGAAGCACTTAAATACAAAGGTTTCACAGAGGAAGATATCGCACATGTTGAGGAGATGTTACCAAGTGCGTTTGATCTCAACCTCGCTTTTGCACCCGGTTTCCTTGGAGAAGAATGCCTTGAAAGGTTAGGAATCTCCACTGAAAAAGCAGCCGACCCAGATTTTAACCTCCTTACCTACCTCGGTTTCAACGCAAGTGAAATCGCCGGAGCAGAGGAGATCATCTGTGGAACAGGAACCGTTGAAGGTGCGCCACATCTGTCATCTAAACATTATCCTATTTTTGATTGTGCAGTTCAATCCGGCAAGCATGGTACTCGCTTTATCCATCACATGGGACCGTTGAAATTGATGGCAGCAGTACAGCCATTTATCTCAGGAGCAATCTCAAAAACAGTCAACGTCCCGCGTGAAGCCACTGTGGACGATATTAAAGAACTCTATGTAGAAGCGTGGCGACTCGGTGTGAAATGTCTTGCTATCTATCGGGATGGAAGCAAAGGTAGCCAGCCGCTTTCAACGAGCACGCAGCAGGACGCACAAGATGAAGCAAGTGAAAGGCCTATCCGGAGACGTCTACCAGACAAAAGAAACTCTGTTACACATAAATTTAGTGTCGGTGGTCATGAAGGTTACATGCACGTAGGGTTCTTTGAAGATGAAACGCCGGGTGAAGTCTTCCTTACCATGAGTAAGCAAGGGTCTACCATCTCTGGACTTATGGACTCTATTGCCATCCTTATCTCTGTCGCATTGCAATACGGTGTGCCGTTAGAGTCATTGGTAGATAAGTTCAGTCATGTTCGGTTTGATCCATCAGGGTTTACGCAAGACCCCGACATTCCAATGGCAAGATCAATTGTGGATTATGTTTTCCGTTGGCTCGGAAAAGAGTTTCTCCCACAAGATGCACAACAAGAAACGGCGGATATTCTTGAGTTAGATGCACAGATGGCACTCCCTGAAGATACCCAGATACACACACACGGGAATAACGGTGAAGCAGATCCGTGGGCAGACCGTGAGAAACTGATTTCACGCAGACACGGGGACGCGCCACCTTGCCATGATTGTGGCACAATTATGATCCGAAGCGGTATCTGCTATAGATGTACCAATTGTGGTGCAACAAGCGGATGCTCGTAAATCTCAAATATTTAATTTTAGGACTTACGCAAATCACACAGGTTAGCGTAAGTCCTTTTTATTTTATGTTGCTTATACATGATTTGAGTATTTGCACAACACAAACAAGGGTGTGTAAAGTTTTTGTCACTAACTTCTCACCAACCATTGTAGGGGCGGGTCTCTGTGCCCGCCCGTTGCCTTACAGGACAAGGAATGGCGGGGCACAGAGACCCCGCCCTACAATAGAGGACAGGTTTTTCACTTGAATTGACGCCTACGGTGACAAAAACTTTACACACCCCACAAACAAATTCAACTTGACATTATATATCCATTTGGTTATAATTATATCATGAACCGTAGGGGAAACTATGAGCAAAACATAAGCGTCAATTTAGTGGTTTATAGTTGTCTGATATTGATGTCTTCAGTCCCGTATGAAGATTAATTTATTAAACGGGTAATCTTAATCACCCCAAACCCCGTAGGCGGGAACGCCAAAAGGCGTTCATACCGTTGATTTCTTGATTTGGTGCTTTGTAAGCGCGCTGGACTTTGATCTCAAATTACCCTATTTATTTCCTAATCTTCATTAGGGACTGAGGACAAAAATAAAATGGATTTATCTTCTTAAATTGACGTCTATAGGGAAAACTATGAGCAAACAAGTTAAATTTGAAGAGAGTTCAGGCAATGTGTTTGAGGATCTCAATCTACCAGATGCTGAGGAATTATTTCTCAAAGCTACACTTGGATATGAAGTGTTTCAGATTATAAAAGATCGGAAGTGGACTCAGACTGAGGCTGCAAATATTTTAGGTGTAAAACAACCTGAAATCTCACGGCTTAAGAATGGCAAGTTTAATCATTACAGTGTTGAGCGTTTACTGACATTTCTGACTCGCCTGAAATATGATATAGAAATTCGTATTGTTCCGACTGAAAATCAGATAGGAGAACAACGGATTATGAGAGAAGAACCTGTGAGTCAAACAACATAACACAATATTATTCTGATATCATTTCAATCAGAATCGGTATAAATTCAAAATCCCATTCTAATCACAAAACAAACCCAAAATTGATATTGCCAATTACCCATAAAATATGTTACCCTTAAGAGACGCTTGAGTTGAGTAGATGGTCGCGTTCCTATATGGAATGAGGAAAGTCCGGACTCCGCAGGGCAGGATGCTGGGTAACCCCCAGGAGCGGCAACGCTATGGAAAGTGCAACAGAAAGCAGACTACAACGCCTTAAACGTTGTACAGGTGAAACGGTGCGGTAAAAGCGCACCAGTCCATAAGGTGACTTATGGTGCTCGGTAAACCCCATCTGGAGCAAGGTAAAATGGGGGACATTTAAAGGTGTGCCCGCTTTGTCCCCGGGTAACCGCTTGAGGTCAATGGAAACATCGATCCCAGATGAATGATCATCATATACAGAATCCGGCTTATTCTCAACTCAAGCATATCTATAAGAAACATACTACAATTACTTGATCTAACAAATTCTACGGACACTATTCAATGTCTAATCCCGATTCTGTCCTACTTGGAACACATATCCAAAATCAAGAAACGGACAGACAACAAAATCAGTCAGATCTCTTTGGAACATCTCAAAGAGTTTTATTCTTAGATTCTCTCAGAAGTAAAGGTAAGTACAAATATACACGTTACAGAGGTCTACCGATACGCTATGCTGGTGGAAAGAGCCTTGGGGTTGGACATATTGTAGAACAGATACCTGATGGATTGAAAAAACTTGTGTCACCGTTTATTGGTGGAGGGGCTGTTGAAATTGCATGTGCAAAAGAACTCGGTATGCAGGTTTGTGCTTACGATATCTTTGATATTCTCGTGAATTATTGGCAAGTACAACTTTCATCTGCAAATGAACTTGCAGAACGACTCAAAAAATGGCAACCTACAAAAACGCAATATACAGAGATAAAGGAACGCCTCAAAGCACATTGGAATGATGAGGAACGCATTTCTAATCCGTTAGCGTTAGCTGCACATTATTGGTTTAACCACAATCTCTCTTATGGACCAGGTTTTCTCGGATGGATGTCAAAGATCTATGAATCTCCAGAAAGATATACTCGATCAGTGCAAACTGTACAAAATTTCAGATGTCCAAACTTGACTGTTAATACTGGTAGTTTTGAGAAAACAATCCAAATGCATTCAGATGATTTTCTATATTGCGACCCACCCTACTATCTTGATGAGGGAGAAATGTTCCGAGGTATATATCCTCAACGCAATTTTCCCGTTCATCACAAGGGGTTTAACCACGAATTGCTACGAGACCTGTTACATGAACACAACAACGGTTTCGTTCTTTCATATAACGATTGCCAAACTATCAGGCAGTGGTATGCTGACTTTCAGATTCTTGAAGTCCGATGGCAATATACATTAGGACAAGGCGAAACCCGAATAGGCAAGAATCGGATTGAAAATGGAACAGGTCATGTCAAGCGATCTCACGAACTACTGATTGTAAAGAATGTCTAAAGAATATCTTTATCAGTTTCTTTGACATTCCATGCAATCTTGAGGTATCATGATATTGCTACAATAGAGTACATTTAGAAACAATCAGGAACTATGATTCTACATAATTTCAAATCCATCATCTCATCTCTAAAATCTCTCACATTTTACAAGTATCTGTCATTATCCCTTTTTCTAATTGTGTTAGGGGTGTTTATTTCATTGAAACAAGGCATCGGTGAAAAAGACACGTACAGTTTTGAAGAACACGGAATCACATTCTTAGAGCAGTACTGCTTCGGCTGCCATGGCGGCGATCAACCTGAAGCAGGGCTTTCCCTTGACTCTTATGAAGACAACCTATCGGTAATCAAAGATTACGATGCTTGGGAGAGAGTGCTTGACATGATAGAAACAAGCCAGATGCCACCAGAAGGCAACGACCAACCTACCATAGAGGAATCAGATGCCTTTGTCCAACACGTTAAGGCAATTTTTGAGGAAGCAAGTCGCACAGCAAAGCCTGATCCTGGAAAGATAACTGTCCGTAGACTCAATAGAGTTGAATACCGAAACAGTGTTCGTGATTTACTCGGTGCCGATTTTGACCCGACTGCAAATTTTCCTGCAGACGATGTTGGACATGGATTTGATAATATCGGTGATGTACTGACGATGTCACCACTACTGATGGAACGTTATCTTGACGCAGCAGAAGCAATCGTTACACGAGTCATCATTTTGGATCCTCCAAAACCCTCCACAAACTATATCAATACAAAATATCTTAATCCACGGCACAATGATGTACGTGATGCACGTTTCCGCGTGCTCGATCCAAATGCTACGGAACAGTGGAAATCCGGACCCTTTTTTACGCCGGCAAGACCTCTCAAACTTTTACCTGATGTAGAAACATATTTCCGTGCAACACTCTATGTCGAAACAGAAAGCGATACCCCCGTTCAGGTCGCACTCTACATTCAAGGTAAGGATCTTGAAGACGTAACCCCACAAGATGAACTCGCAAGATTAGTCGGTTATGACACCTCTACAAATAACAGAATCAAGATTCTCAAGATTTTTGAAATTACCTCACGGGATCCAAAGAAACTGCAAACGATTAGGTATCTGGTTAGTGGAATTGAAAATATTGACAACGCCGGTATAGCAATGGTAAAACCTGAAAATGGGACACCACAAGCAAAACTCCAAATCCGAGCCATAACATCGTTAGGACCGTTGGAAACAAGACCTAAATCACACCTTGAGATATTAGCCTGCACACCAGATATTTCACAAACGGAACAGACACGCGAAGTGTTAACAAGATTGCTCCGCAAGGCGTATCGTCGTCCACCGAGTGATCAGGAAATTGATCAACTCGTGCAGTTTGTGGAATCCACTCAAGCAGGTGGTGCAAGGTGGGAAGAAGGAATTCAACAAGCGATTAAAGTAATTCTCTGTTCTCCCAAATTCCTTTTCAGATTGGAGTTAGATGACCGATCTCAAACCGAAGAGCCACAACCGATTGATGAATTCCATCTCGCTTCGCGACTCTCTTATTTCTTATGGAGCAGCATTCCAGATGATGAACTTCTGGATCTTGCGGAGAAAAACCAACTCACTGCATCACTTGAGGCACAAGTCAAACGAATGCTTGCTGATCCAAAGGCAACGGAATTGGCTACAAACTTCGGTTCTCAGTGGTTGCAAATTCAACGTCTGGAAACCGCTACACCTGATATTGAACGTTTTCCGACATTCAATTCCAAACTGCGAGCAGATATGTTGAAGGAAACAGAACTGTTTCTGGAATCAATTTTTCGTGAAGATAGGAGTATCCTTGAACTCTTAAGTGCTGACTACACTTTTCTTAATCAACGTTTGTCTGGACATTATGAGATTTGGAAAGATGAACAGGGAGAACCGATAAAGGGGAACACATTCCGTCGAGTTGCTTTGAATAATGAGAATAACTATTTTAAACGCGGTGGTATCCTGACACAAGCCAGCATACTAACAGTAACATCAAATCCAAAACGCACATCACCTGTGAAGCGAGGACGATGGGTCTTAGAACAGATACTCGGCACGCCACCGCCTCCACCACCACCCGATGTCCCCGAATTGGAAGAAGAACATGATGCTATTGCCGGAACCACACTCAGAGAACGACTTGAACAACACAGAGATGACCCAGGGTGTGCAAACTGCCATGCAAAAATGGATCCTATTGGTTTTGCCATGGAAAATTATGATGCCATCGGAAAGTATCGCACGAAGGATGGAGAACAAGAAATCGATACGGCAGGACAACTTCCTGATGGTACATCATTTGAAAACATTTTAGATTTAAAGCAGATTCTAATCAACAGAAAATCACAATTTGCACGATGTCTCACAGAAAAGATGCTGATCTATGCCTTGGGGAGAGGCTTGGAATACTATGACAGACCCACAATTGACCGAATTGTCACCGCATTGGAGACAAATGATTATAAATTCTCGGTCTTGATTACAGAAATAGTCAAGAGCGACCCGTTTCGCTTACGACGCGGCACAAAAGGATAATTAAAGATGCGACTAAAACACTTTTTACAAATAAAATACATTGTTTTTCTCACACCCATTATTATACTAACAAGTTGTTACACTGTTCCACTTGAAACACGGTTTGATAATCCTTATGAACAGCTTGCACATAAATATTCAATCCGTTTAGATGCTACATGGAATACAGAACGTGCTGAAGCACTCCTAAGAATATTAGAATCCATTGCTCCAAAACCAAATGTAAATGTTACGGCTTCCACATGGAAGATAAACAGTGATGGGATGCAAGATGATATAAGTATTGAATCCCAAAACGGAACAAAATCCATTACGATAAGTAGTGATGCCTTCCCTGATCAAGCTGATGAACAGGAATTGGTCCCAGAAAGACGTCTATTTGACGCTGCTGTCCAATTCGTTACTGAAAATGGAACAAATAGATCAGCAATTAAATTCATACTACAAGCAAGGTATGGCATCAGTACAGAAATAGAGTCTTATGAATTCTTATTTAATCAATTACCAGATGATGAGAGGGGTGCCGAAATAACGGAATTTGAAAACAAAGACCTGATGATTTTTCTGTCAATTTTTGAGAAATTTCCAAAGGCACTCCAGAAAATGCCCCAATTAGAATATATCGTATGTAGGTCTGATGAGAATTTAGAATTTGCAGGTAGAGCATGGACTACATTGAATTTCATGGAGTACGACTCAGCTTTCCTCAATAACGGTAGTCCTGATGGTATATCCCAAGTGATTGCCCATGAAAAGGCACATTTCTTATGGACACACCTCTTTCCTGAACAGCTCAAAAACGACTGGCAAGAACTTGGTGGGTGGTATGAAGATAAGAAGAGTGAGCATGGTTGGTCGACAACCCGAGACCGTGATACATTCATATCCGACTACGCAATGGAAAAAAATCCAAACGAGGATATGGCAGAAAGCCTTGCAAACTATCTTGTCTATCCAGATAAACTGCGGACAGAATGTCCTGATAAATACAAGTTCGTCCATGAGCGAATAATGGTCGTCTATAATGAACGATATCTGTCTCCAAATCTAAAGTAAATTATTTGCCAAATGCTCATTTGTGTGGTAAACTATAGTAAATTATAGAAATAAGTTGACAGCTTTTTCATTTTTGATATAATGTCCATATTATGAGATATTCAATAGACGGACGCAAACGCGTTTTAGATTTTGTTGAGGCGGGCGGTAGTAAAGTCGCCAGGCGTTTTTCCGTTTCACGCACTATCATTTATGAATGGTTTGATGCCTCAGACCCTTTCAGTTATGAAAAACCGGGTCCTCGTGGACCACGAACGCTTGATGTTGATGCCCTGCGAAAACATGTGAGTGATTTTCCAGACCAGACCCTCAACGAAAGGGCATCTCACTTTAACGTGTCTCCATTCTGTATTTGGTATAGATTGCAAAAACTGGGTTGGACGCGAAAAAAAAAGACACTCGGTTATAGACAACGATGTCCCCAAAAACGCGAAACTTATCAAAAACAACTTGAAACTGAAAAACAGAACGGAAAATCACCCGTTTATGTGGATGAATGTGGTTTTTCAGCCGAAGCGTTTAGACCTTATGCTTATGCGCCAAGAGGTGAACTTGCATATGGTTTAGTATCTGGTCAAAAACACCGCACAACGAGCCTAATAGCCGCCAATATAGATGGCATGTTTATGGCACACTCCTTATTTGAGGGTAGCTGCGATGCGGAACGCTTCAACACTTGGCTTGAACAAGAACTCTGCCCGCATCTTAGACCGGAACATCTTGTGATAATGGATAATGCGCGCTTTCATAAAAAAGAACGAACACAACACCTCATAGAAGCAACGGGAGCCAAACTTTTGTTTTTACCACCTTATTCCCCAGAGGGCAATCCGATTGAACACGACTTCGCTAATATAAAGCGGATCAGAAAATATAACTCAGAGAAAGAACGGACCGAAATTACAGATATGTTCAAGTAATTCTAAAATCTACTATATGTTATATTATATCTAATAATAACTGGAAATGAAATAAAAAGTTGTTGACAGAAAAAGTGAAAGTTTTATACTAAGCGGTACGTCTAAAACTCAAACCACCATGGGTATCCTTTATCTAAAATATAATTTTAGGTTTGAGCTTTAGACGGCAGGGATGCCCACCCTTTTGCAAAATACGGTTATCCCTACCGCTAAAGCCGATGATAGAGGACTCCCATAAGTCAGAGGTTATTATGGAACGCTACGCGCGGATCACGGGTGGCAGAATAATAACTCTATTCCTAATCAACGCGAACGCTACCCACCGTTCGCGTGTGGCAGAACCGATAATAGGAGGTGTCCGATGCTTCGCGACATTCTTACCAATAAATGGTTTCTCGGAGGCGTTGGCTTTCTGATAGTGTTTGCTGTTGCGTGTGTCCTCTGGTATCAGCACGATACGGCAGATGAGAGAAAAGCTGCCGCGGCGGCTGAAAAGCTGTTGCGTCAATCGGAACTTTCTCAAAAATCCGATACGGGTAGCGGGGCGGAACAAGTAGTTGATGTGGCCTCTGTGGAAAGCATTATGCAAAACGCAGACAAAACAGCAACCGAGATAAACAGTGGTGTGGTGGAAAATACCAAAGCGGAGGCACAGCAAAATGAAACGCCTGCGGAAAAAGCTGAGACATCAGAATTGCGTGTGTCACCATTTGGTTTCGGTCCCTATCCTGAAGTGCCCGAAGATTATCCGACTAACGTCATCTGGAATCTTCCTGGAGCTAAAGAAAATCTTCCTGACCACGCGCTGAAAGGCATTGAACTGTTAGACCGGGTTCTTGTTAAGTTATGGATTGAAGGAGACAAAAACTTCCGGGGTGGATGTACTGATAATGGTAAAGTTTATCCTTACTACCGTAACACTGTTTATGTTCGGTATGCACAACAGGAAATGCCTGATGGGACAATTAGGAGGTACTTTACCAGTGCCAAGTCAGGTTATAATGTTGAATTCGACGAAGAAGATCTTTTGTCCGATACACCTCCTGCTCACCTCCGTATAATAGAATTAGATTCTACAGGAATTGATCCGTATCAATTCCTAAACTTACATTAAATGAAGGAGCAAAAAATGTACAAATTCTATACGAAAGGAAAATACTATAGATTTTGTTATCTGACCTTTTTAATAATATTTGTAGTCACAGTCTTTTCTACGCGACGCGGCGAAACGGATGATTTTCCTCCAAGCAATGAGTTGCCATCAAGCACTTACGCAACTACTCACGGAAATATGCGTTCGGGTATGCTGCGTGTAGGGAAGGCAATTTTATCGACTGTTGATGCCCATTCTCACGCACTAGCAACAGCTCACTGGGATCGATCCGGATTTTATATGGTATACGCAAAGACGTATAAAGATCCCTTTGCTCCTTGGTGGCTGTATGTTTCAACTGTAGAGGATGAAAAAACGGATTATTTTAGTGCTGGGTCTCGTTGGATTGCTAATGTTAACCATAAATATACCCTAATTGCAGAGCGTGATATAACTTACTTCGCTGAGAGTCGTGTTTGGGACCATACAGGTGCCAGAGATGGTGAACGTAACTGGGGAGGATTGGTTTTTGAGGATGAACATCACGGACGTTGATCCTGATGTTAGCACCGCAAGCATGGAACGAGCGTACACTTATTCTCTCCCATAAACATTTTCACATAGACATTTCACAAGGCAGGTATCCTTTTGGGTATCTGTCTTTTTTGTTTGCTCTGTTTTAGTGTTGTATAAGGTCGTTTATCATGCTTTATTATACATCCGAAAATAAAGAACGTCAATACTATTTTAATCACTTTTTCCATTGACAAATACATCACAATATAGTATAATAGAAATATACCTTATATATCATACTGGAGGCAATACCATATGCTTATGCGCCAAGAGGTGAACTTGCATATGGTTTAGTATCTGGTCAAAAACACCGCACAACGAGCCTAATAGCCGCCAATATAGATGGCATGTTTATGGCACACTCCTTATTTGAGGGTAGCTGCGATGCGGAACGCTTCAACACTTGGCTTGAACAAGAACTCTGCCCGCATCTTAGACCGGAACATCTTGTGATAATGGATAATGCGCGCTTTCATAAAAAAGAACGAACACAACACCTCATAGAAGCAACGGGAGCCAAACTTTTGTTTTTACCACCTTATTCCCCAGAGGGCAATCCGATTGAACACGACTTCGCTAATATAAAGCGGATCAGAAAATATAACTCAGAGAAAGAACGGACCGAAATTATAGATATGTTCAAGTAATTCTAAAATCTACTATAACATCAACAACGGTGATACTTATGAACACGCCAAAACAACTTACACGACGATCATTTATACACAGTTTAAGTGCAAGCGCAGCCTTACCTCTATTAGGTTCTGTAGGGGTTTTATCAAGTATAGCGGATACTGGCACGAAAACCATTCAACGCTATCCTGATCCTGCGATTGAAGTTCTTGACCCACGTTTCAAGCAATACAAAATCGGAAATGCTGTTGTGGAACGTTTGTGGACTGGTGCACGTTGGTCTGAGGGACCCGTCTGGTTCGGAGATGGTGGATTTCTCCTCTGGAGTGATATTCCCAACAACCTTATGCTGAAATGGCAAGAAGCAACTGGAAAAGTAAGTGTCTACCGAAAACCTTCTAACTATACTAACGGACACACTCGCGACCGTCAAGGCAGACTCATTAGTTGCGAACACGGCACACGCCGCGTCACACGTACCGAATATGATGGCACAATTACAATACTTATAGATAACTTTGAGGGCAAAAGGTTCAACGCACCCAACGATGTCGTAGTACATCCCGATGGACATATCTGGTTCACAGATCCAGGATACGGCATACTTTTCAATTACGAAGGACACAAGGCAAAATTTGAACTGCCGACATCTGTTTATCGTCTCAATCCTGACACTGGAAAAGCATCAGTTGTTACAAGTGATCTTGAAAGACCAAATGGACTGTGTTTCTCACCAGACTACGAAAAACTTTATATCGCTGACACAGGCACACCTAAAAACATAATTGTCTTTGATGTGATTGATGGTGAACGTCTGGGAGGTAAACAGGTGTTTTATGAGACAGCACCCGGCAACGCCGATGGTCTCCGATGTGATACTGACGGTAATGTGTGGGCAGGTGCAGGTTGGGTCGGTGAAGGGTACGATGGCGTGCATATCTTCTCACCAGATGGGACGCTTATAGGCAAGATACATCTCCCAGAAATATGTTCCAATATCTGTTTCGGTGGCGTTAAAAGAAACAGACTCTTTATGACTGCAAGTCAATCTCTATACTCGGTTTATGTTGAAGCACAAGGAGCACCACTTTTTTAGAACATGTCTCATAGATCATTTGTAGAGCGGGATCTCTGTTTCCTGCTATGTCTCGTAAGTGGAAATAACGGATGGACACAGAGATCCATCTTACAATGAAGTTGAATTTCTGGGGTGAATTAGGTTAAGTTATTTAGGAAATAGGATGTCATTAGCACGATACATAAGGAAAAGACATATATGAAAACACCAAAACTATCACGTAGAACATTTTTAAGCGGATTAGGAGTCAGTATCGCATTACCTTGGTTAGAATCTATGGGTCCACTCACAAGTTGGGCAACCGCAGCCACAACAGGTGTGACAGGACAGATAATACCAAATCGCATGGCATTTCTCTATAGTCCCAACGGGAAAATAATGGAGAAATGGACCCCCGAACAGGTAGGCGTAAACTTTGAACTCACCGAAATCCTCAAACCGTTGCAAAACGTCAAAGATAAAACTCTGGTTCTTAGTGGACTCACAGCAGACAAAGCACGCGCCAATGGTGACGGTGGCGGTGATCATGCAAGAGCAATGGCAGCATACCTCACAGGGGCACAACCCCGAAAAACAAGCGGCACAGATATACACGCAGGCATTTCTGTTGACCAAGCCGCAGCGACACAAATCGGCGATCAAACACAGTTGCCTTCACTTGAACTCGGTATTGAAAAAGGTTATAGAGCCGGAAATTGTGACTCTGGCTATAGCTGCGTTTATTCAGCGACAATGTCGTGGAAATCCGCAACACAACCACTACCGAAAGAGGTTAATCCCAAACTTGCATTTGAACGCCTATTCTCCACCGAACCGAATGAGAAGAGACAACAACGCGATGCTGAAAGAAAAAGTATTCTCGATTTTGTGAAACAGGACTCACAAGACCTAATCCACAAAGTCAGCGGAAACGATGTGCGGAAACTTGATGAATACTTCTCTGCTATTAGGGATATTGAAAAGCGAATTGAGGCGGCTGAAAAGTTCCCCGCCATTGAAAGTCCTGACTTCAATGCACCAGAGGATACTCCCAAAGATTTCCAAGAGCATGTCCATCTCATGTTAGACCTGATTGTGCTTTCATTCCAGACAGATATAACCCGAATTGTTACCTTTGCATTAGCAAACGAAGGCAGCAACAAGACATATCCGAACCTCAATGTCACGGATGGACACCACAATCTATCGCATCACGGTGGCGATACAGCGAAGATAGATAAAATTCGGAAGATTAACATTTTCCACATTGAGCAGCTTGCCTATCTGTTAGAGAAACTTGACTCCATTCCTGAAGGAGAAGGTTCTTTACTCGACCATTCTATGATCTGCTACGGCAGTGGAAACTCAGATGGCAATAGGCATAGCCATCACGACCTGCCTGTCTTATTGTCCGGTGGCGGTTGTGGAACGATACAAGGCGGACGACATATCCAGTATCCGAAGGAAACACCACTCAATAACTTATGGCTATCCATGCTCAACCGGATGGATGCTAATGTGAGCAAATTAGGTGATAGCACGGGAACTTTGAAAGGGTTATCGTAGCACACATACTAATTCCAAATTCGGTAGGAGCGGTTTCCTAAGTGCTCCGATTTGTGCCAATGGCGTTCATAAGGGTTTTCTCGGAAGATCCGGTTTGGTTAGGAAACCGAACCTACCGGTCTGGGAAGGATGCCAAATTGATGCCTATGGCTTCCCAAAACCACCACCCCCAGGCGTTTCAATCTGAACGACATCACCATCACGCACAGAGAACGTAGTTTTTCCGACAAGTTCCTGTTCCTCGCCATCACGGATGAGTACATTACGTCCTAACTGCCCCGATTCACCGCCTTGTAATCCATAAGGTGGAAATACCCTACGTTCAGACAAGATGGTAACTTCAGCATCTGTGAGTAACCGAAGCGAGCGCACAACTCCAGCTCCACCACGGAATTCACCTTCACCGCCAGTTCCACGTCGAATCGCATACGCCTCAACCTGCATCGGATAACTCGTCTCTATCGTTTCAATAGGTGTATTCATAGTATTCGTCATGTGGGTATGAATAGCATCAATCCCATCACAACTTGGACGAGCACCCATACCACCCGCAATGGTCTCATAGTAAGTAAAATCGCGTCCTCGCGAAACATCATAGCCGCCGACCGTGATATTATTCATAGTCCCACTACTCGCAGCAGGAATTCTATCTGGACACAAATGTGCCATTGCTCCAAAAAGCACATCAACTATTCGCTGTGAAGTTTCAACGTTTCCACCAGCAACGGCTGCGGGAAACTTAGCGTTGATAACACTCCCTTCAGGTGCTATGATTTCAATAGGCTCCATACACCCCGCATTTGAAGGAACATCCTCACCGGCAACACAACGGAACGTATAAAATACTGCCGAGACTGTAATAGCATAGATGGCATTGACAGAACCGCGCACTTGTCCCGATGTCCCCGTAAAATCCACAATTGCAGTGTCATCCTTGATTTCTATCGCAACCCGAATTTCTATCGGTTCATCAGTAATACCGTCGTTATCCATAACATCTGAATATTCGTATCTACCATCAGGAAGTTCACGCAAGAATGACCGCACCATCCGACTGGAATAAGCACAAAGTTCATCCATATACGCCTCGATTTCAAGTATACCGTATTTCGCAACCATCTCCTGTAATCTACGTTCACCGATACGGTTCGCTGCAAGTTGTGCCTCCATATCACCCCGTCGTTCCACAGGTGTCCGCACATTAGCAAGGATTAAATCCCACAAGTCGGTATCCAGTTCTCCAGCACGTACAAGTTTAACAGGTGGAATGCGGATGCCTTCCTGAATCACACTCGTTGCGAGTGGCATGGAACCAGGGGTCATGCCACCGACATCCGCGTGGTGGGCACGATTCGCTACATAAAAAGTTGGACGATTCACAGACGTGTCCCCAAACACAGGGGCAACCAATGTTATATCTGGTAGGTGTGTTCCTCCACGATATGGATCATTCAGCACGATCATATCACCGGGTATCATCTCAGTCTGTTCAATAGCTGCCAAAACGGAAAGCGGCATTGAACCAAGATGGACAGGTATGTGTGCCGCTTGGGCAATCATCTGTCCTGAAGCGTCAAAAACAGCACATGAAAAATCAAGCCGTTCTTTGATATTCGGTGAAAAGGCGGTGCGCTGCAACGTCACACCCATCTCTTCGGCAACTGAGGTTAGGATGTTTTTGTAGAGTTCTAATTTGATTGGGTCAAAATTCATAAGATATAATACTGATATATGTGTTGGTATGGAATTAGTTTGTTTCAAAACTTAGTTGCATTTTAACATCTTCTCTTGTAACATACAACAAAAACCGACAGAACAGAGGAAAATATGAACAAAGTTAACATTGCTCTCATCGGGGCAGGAGGGATGGCAAATGGAGTCCACTATCCATCCCTCGCAGAATTTGAAGACGTAAACCTTGTCGGATTGTCCGACCTTGTGGAATCCAAACTGCAGGCAACCGCAGAACGTTTTGAGATAGAACACACATTCACAGACCCCGCACTACAATGGATAGTCCGAAGTTAGTGCCAAGAACTTTACACACCCACCCATAGTATTTTCTTGACACCAATTCGTATACATGTTATTTTACATCAATTAGCACTCCCATACCATATCTTGAGGAACAATAGAATGAGTATAAGCATCGGAATGGTAGGTTTAGGGATGTTCGGTCCCTCATTTATCCAGTCCTACAAAGCACATCCAGATGTACATCGTCTTGCATTATGCGATTTACAACCTGACAGATTGTCAAAATGGGCACAACAGTTTGAGATCTCTGAAACCTATACAAGCCTTGACGACATCTGCAAATCCGATCTGGATGCACTTGTTATCATAACACAACATTGGATGCATGCCCCGCAAGCTATCCAGGCAATGGAAGCCGGAAAGCATGTCTACACTGCTGTTCCCGCTGCAGTATCATTGGACGAATGTGAACAGTTGATTAGAACAGTAGAAAAGACCGGCATGATATATATGAACGGTGAGACAAGTTATTTTCGTCCAGAAACAGCCTTTTGTCGGCAAAAAGCAGCGGAAGGTGCATTTGGTGAATTCGTCCACTGTCGCGCTGAATACTTCCACGACATGGATCATGGACTATATAATGTGCTAAAAAACCGTTGGGGTGAACAGTTCGGTCGAGATAAAACCGGTTTCATCCCAATGTATTATCCAACACACTCAACCTGTTTCCCAATCTCTGTGATGAATGCCCACGCCACGTCGGTTTCTGCACAAGGATATATCTATCCTAACGATGATTGGTTTCGGTTAGACACTATCTACAAAAACCCGTTTTCCAATGAAGTAGGACTTTTCACAATGAGTAACGGTGCGACAATGCAAATCTGTGAGTTCAGACGAATCGGTCATCCAGGGAGTGAACGCGTAAGTGGAATCTATGGCACAGAGGGAAGTTATGAACAGAGTCTTGCGGGAAAA
Source organism: Candidatus Poribacteria bacterium (assembly GCA_958295945.1). Taxonomy (GTDB): domain Bacteria; phylum Poribacteria; class WGA-4E; order WGA-4E; family WGA-3G; genus MSPOR6. The sequence goes on along the minus strand of OY282386.1, from coordinate 4,071,869 downwards.
GTATGGGCGAATAAGCAAGGTTCACAGCCTGTCCAAACCGAACAAATGCACGAATTCCTACCAGAAGAACTTAAGGATAATTTAGGTGGACACGGTGGTTCACACGCTTATCTTGTGCATGAATTCGTAGATTCAGTCAATCGTCAACGCTTACCGCGTATCAACGTTTGGGAGGCAGTACGTTATTGTACCCCTGGAATTGTCGCACATGAATCTGCTCTAAGAGACGGTGAATTACTTCCAATTCCAGATTGGGGAGATGCACCGAAAAATTAAGATGTTAATTACACTTGACTACGGTTGCTTTTTAATGTAAACTATACTACTTAATACGATGTTTCCTTTATTCACGGCATAGTAATCAGGAGTTATATCGGCTTGCAAGTTTAACCAAAATAAATGTTTACCGGACATTAATTTATGTTAGCTACAATTATGAGGTAATAAGGAGAATAGAATGGCTATTGAATACGCGGGAGCTTATGATGCATCGGTTATTCCCGCTCATATTGCCCGCGAAATTGAAATTTATGAAATACAATTTGATCGGTCTAAAGCGGGTCAAGTTGAAGAGGCTACTTGGACAGAATTTAGACTTCGGCACGGGGTTTATGGACAACGTGATGACAGATCGCAGATGATCCGTGTCAAAATCCCATTTGGCGGACTCACAGCAGTGCAGCTTGAAATGTTAGCGGATGTTGCTGAAGAATTTTCGGACAATATCATCCACATAACAACACGACAAGATGTGCAATACCATTATGTAGATATCGAAAACACACCAGAGTTGATGCGCCGCCTGGCAAGCGTTGATATTACTACGAAAGAAGCATGCGGTAATGTCGTGAGGAACGTTACAGCATGCCCCATCAGCGGTGTCTGCCATGATGAAACATTTGATGTAACACCCTATTCCAAAGCGTTGTCCGCGTTCCTATTAGGACATGAAGATGCAAAAGATTTCGGACGTAAGTTCAAAATCGCATTTTCTGGATGCGAAGAACACGCATGTGGTTTAGCAAATATGCACGACATCGGGGCAGTGGCAGCGGTCAAAGAAGTTGACGGTGAAGTCAAAAAAGGATTTAAATTTTATGTCGGTGGTGGACTCGGAGCGGTCCCTCATCAAGCAAAGATTCTTGATGAATTTCTACCCGCAGAAGAACTATTACCCATTTCACAGTCTATATGTAGAGTCTTCACACGTTTAGGGGAACGTAGAAACAGGAATAAAGCTCGGCTAAAGTTCGTTATTGCCAAATACGGCATTGAAGAATTCCGTAGACTTGTCTATGAAGACCGTGAAACACTCAGACACGATCCTGAATGGACAGCATATCTTGACAATTTAGATGCTTACGATGAAAGTCCACTAAAACCTCCGACACAGTTGAACGGCACTTTAAAACCTGAAGGGTTTGATGAGTGGTATAATTCCAATATCCGCTTACAGAAACAGCCCGGATACGCATTTGTGACAATAACACTTCCGTTGGGAGATATTACTTCTGACCAAACACGTGCTTTAGCAGACATTTCCCGAAAATATGTGAAAGACACAATACGGGCAACCGTGGAACAGAACATTGTGCTCCGTTGGGTAACAATGACAGACTTGCCTGCTCTCTATAAGGAACTAAAGGCAATCGGTCTGGGAGAACCAGGGGCAGAATCATTAGTAGATATTGTCGCTTGTCCCGGTACTGACTCTTGCAAACTCGGTGTTTCTTCTTCACGCGGTTTGGCAGCACATCTACGAAGCCATTTCATTGAAAACGGTTTGGAGCATGAGATTGAGGACTTCCGAATTAAGATTAGCGGATGCCCCAATTCATGCGGACAGCACCACATAGCAAATATAGGATTCTTCGGTTCTACTCGGCGTATAGATGGACGTACCGCACCCTATTACCAAGTGCTACTTGGTGGACATATGGTGGAAAACGCAAGTTCTTATGGACTGGCAACTGGAAAAATCCACGGCAAATTTATTCCCGAATTCATTGAGGAATTAACTGGCAAATATAGCGATGAAAAGCAAGATGCGGAAACCTTCACAGATTATGTGGCGCGGCTTGGTAAAGCGGAAATTAAGACAATCCTATCTAAGTACGATACCATACCAAGTTACGAAGAAGCACCTGAATTCTATGTAGACACGGGGGATACGAAAGATTTCCAACTCAAAACAGGTGTCGGTGAATGTGCTGGAAAGGTGGTCGCGCTTGTTTCTATGAAGTTAGAAGAAGCCGATAGACTTATTTATGAATCTGGTCTGAGTTTGGAAAAAGGCACTTATCAAGAATGTGCAAATACAGCATTTAATGCCATGATACGAGCTGCTGATGGACTCCTAACGACAGTCGGCTTGCAATACATTGACGATGCAAAGACGGTTGAAGAATTCCGAAAACACTTCTTTGACCCGGGCAACTTCTTTGTAGGATACGGCGCACATCTGTTCAAAGCAACAGAAGAAGATGCCTCAACGTTTGACCAAGAATTGGCGCACCGCCGCGTGGAAGAAGCTACCCTCTTCGTAGAAGAATCGCATAATGTCTATAATCGTATGCGTATCAAACAAGAGGAAGAGGAAGCAAGCAAACGCAAAACACGCAAATCTCGTCCGGCACCGAAACCGAAAGTCATCAAGAAAGAAAAACCTGTTCAGGAAATCGCTGACAGTCTTGATCTGAAAGGTGTCGCATGTCCATTCAACTATGTCCAAGCGAAAGTTCGGTTGGAAACGATGGATGTAGGACAACTCTTGGAGATCACAATTGACGACGGTGAACCGTTTGAGAACGTACCGAAAAGTCTTACAAATGACGGTCATGACATCCTTGATACTAAGAAGATCGGGAAACACTACCGGCTTACCATTAAGAAAGGTGAATAAGGTTTGAACTGCACACCTATAAGTTATTCAATATCTCAGAAATGAAAACTTGGCGATTGCTTTTCATGTACATAACCTGTTGGATAAGCAATCGCCTTTGTATAACCTGGTGGTAATTTGGAGGTTAATTTTGAATTCAAAAGAGATGTTTGAAGTGCTTGAACGTGTACGAACTTGGGATACAGAAATGCGGATTGATCTCGCGCGTCGGATTTTGGAGACATTAGTTTCTTCAAAAATATCACCACCTCCCCGGACTATGTCACCAGAAGATGTTTTTGGTATATTGAAAACAGACCGTCTACCACCTACCGACGAGGAGTGTAAGAAGATTATTGAAGAGGAGCGTTTAAAAAAATACGGATGATTCGTGCATTAATGGACACAAACGTAATATTAGATGCTTTACTTGAACGTTCTCCTTGGGATTTAAACGCTAAAACTCTTTGGCAGATTCAGAGGTCAGATCAGTTCATCGCATTCATTACTGCAAATTCATTAACAGATGTTTTCTATCTAAGTCGGCGATATGCAGGACTTGAGAAGGCATGGCAAGTTGTCCATATAATTCTAGACCAATTACCCATTATACCAATAGGGAGAAATGAATTGCAGTTAGCTGCGACGTTAGATGGAAACGATTTTGAAGACAATCTGCAACTTGCTTGTGCTTTACACATGCAGCTTGATGTCATAGTGACACGTAATTTTTCAGGATTTAACCACGATAACATTAGTATTCTCTCTCCACAAGAAATGCTTTTGAGATTGTCTCAGGAGCAGTAATTACTAACCGTACACCTAAACCCATACTCAATCAACTATAGATCCACAGGTTCCAAATTACCTTGAAGTACTTGCCGACCGTTCCTAGGCAATTGACCATCTTCAAGCAATTCTTGAAGATTATCAAATCATTGTTATTACACAATGAACATATTTGCAAAATAGTATGCAAAATGTCCACAGTAAACAGAACAAAGAACATAAGTAAAATTACCGAAACAAATACTAAAATATTACTTGACATAAGCTGTTTTCTTATGTTATACTATATGTCACACAATACTTTTATTTTATAAGTCTGCCAATTATGGTTACAAAACATCCTACACAATTGACAAAGATTATCGCAGAGGTATTCTTTTCATTACATAAAATGTTATCTCTAAATAAAGACACTTCAATTACAATAATTTTGATGGTAGACACAAACTTCAATAAAACTGCATCTACCATCGCAAACTACAAAATGATAAACAACTACCTATCTCATTCAATAGAGTTCCCGCTACAAGAAACATACCAAAAACCCGAAAATGGAAACTGTACAAAAATAAAAAATTTTAAATTAAATACAATTCCTTATGAGACCTTATTTAGACTACGCTAACGACCAGTTAAAAAAACGTACAGATGTACGAAATAATATACAATTTCTGTACACTTTTTGAGGAGTGACAAATCCTTTAAGAACAGCGAAAAATATAAAGAATTTCTTGTCAAATGCTACGCGAAATGCACAAATACTTTTCAGTTGGTGTGTGTAGAGTTCTGTCAAAATGTAATCTGACAACCTCTATGTGCGATCTTAGAATCGAGAGAATCGGGAATCGGAGTCGCTCCGACAATGAATTCAACGGTTAATGACAAAACGCTAGACACCCCTAATGCAGAACTTCCTTGAAATATCATTTCATTTAGGATATAATATTAATACACCGCTGTGTCTGAAGGGCAATTAATTTAATTGGGGACGTTATGTCGAGGTGGAAACGTAGTATTACATCTACTTATTCAACTGGACGATTAATGATCATATATTTCGGAGTCGGAGTATGTATATTGGTCCTCGTTTTTACGTATTATACGCGACAAATTTCTCGCTTAAACGCTGATATTGAAGCACAAATTGAAATTTTCGTCAGCCTCGTAGCCGAATTACCAAGCATTAAAGACCGCGACCTACAACAAAGATTACTCACTGTCGTAAGACAGGAATTATATGCCGAAAACAGATCAAGAAGGTTTTCATTTATTATCACTGATGCAGATGGAAAATGGGAAATTGTACAAGGTATTGATACACAATTAGATGAGAAGGTCAACGAAAGTGATACCGTTACGTTAACACATGATGAGGAGGATTTGCTAACCTCAACATTGGTACGGATGAAAAACAAGAATCAGCGACGAAAGATACCGTACCTAAAAGAAGATAGAAAAATAACCGGCTATTTTTACTACGGAGATGCAGCACCAAGTGAAATGGCACAACTCCCTTTTGCTATAACTGATACTGAAAAGAAACCGCAGAAATGGCAGATGTGGAAAGATGTCATCACTGCTGAAAATGCAACACCTGAGGAAAAAGACCGTGCACAAATCTTCATACAAAATACACCCGCATTTGCAGAACTTCAAACAACACCTGATTGGCAAGATGGGTATTTCTATTACGAAATTAAATCGTTCTACGGTTTATTGATTACACCAATTGTACTCTCTATCGTCTTGCTACTCTTCGCATTTGGGTCTATCCTCGTATATCGACGGGTAAAATCTTATGAACATGCAGCAATATGGGGTGGGTTAGCAAAAGAAACAGCACATCAACTCGGAACGCCTATCTCTGCACTACTCGCATGGTCAGAATTGTTGGATGAGCGAAGCCAAGAGACAGGAGATCAGGTCCTTGCTGAACTTTCTACAAACATGCAGAGCGACCTTGAACGTCTGCAAAAAACAACGACACGATTCGGGATGATCGGCACAGAACCAACAAAAACTACGGTAAACATCCAGAAAGTTCTGAACGATGTCCTTACATATTTTGAAAAACGACTACCACAGATCAGTCGCAATATAGATATAAATATTAAATCACATGATGTGCCTTCAATTTCTGCAAATGCACTGTTGCTACAGTGGGTTTTTGAAAACTTAATCCGAAATTCACTTGATGCAATACAAAGAAAAGTAGGACACATCCAAATTGAACCGCTTTATGATGAAAGACAGAAACAGGTTATCATACGATATTCCGATAACGGCAGCGGAATTCCAAGCGAAAATCAACGCTTTATTTTTGAACCAGGAATGACTACGAAAACCCATGGATGGGGACTTGGGTTGACTATTGTCCAAAGAATTATAAGGGAATATCATCACGGTAGCATACGATTAGTAGAAAGTAGACCAGGTAGAACAACTTTCGAAATTCGATTGCCAACAAATGTGTCATAGCGAATTCAGAGGAGAATAGATGCAACAAAAAACACATAAAATCCTATGGATAGATGATGAAATAGAGGCACTGCTGCCACATAGACATTCCCTTGAAACTCGTGGATACAATGTTACTCCTGCTACAAACGGTGAAGATGGAATTGAACTGCTAAAACAGAATGATAACCAATATGATGCTATCCTACTTGACCAAGTTATGCCAGGTAAGGATGGTATGGAAACATTAGATATTATTAGAACTATTAACACACAAGTACCTGTCATTCTGGTAACACAATCAAGTGACGACAGATTCGTTGATGTTGCACTCGGAAAACAGGTGACAGATTTTTTAGTTAAGCCTATCGGAGTCGCTCAGATAGCTTCTACTCTAAAACGGGTACTTGACCAAAAACATATTGTGGAAACACAAATACCTAGAAAATACACTAACGACTTTAACAAGATTAGTACGCTGAAGGCATCTCAACCAACATGGCAAGACTGGGTTGACATTTATGTCAAACTATTGGAATGGGATCTCCTATCGGACCAATTGGCTCAACAAGGTTTAGAAGAAACCCATATAGAACAGAAAAAAGAGTGTAATGCTGAGTTCTCTGACTACATACAAGATAATTATCCCGATTGGGTAAACGGTAGACAAGAAAGACCTCCATTATCAGTTGATGTTTTAGACCAACATGTGATGCCACTACTTCAAGATAAAGTCCCAACCTATTTTATTGTCGTTGACTGCTTCAGACTTGACCACTGGATGGCAATAGCACCACTCTTATATCCATATTTCTCTATCAATCTAAACTATAGTTTTTCAATTTTGCCAAGTGCAACAATGTACTCACGGAACGCTTTATTTAGCGGTATGTTTCCAGCAGAATTGGCTAAAAATTATCCGCAATTTTGGCAAGAGAAATCTGATGGAGGTACAAGCACAAACCAGTTTGAAAGACAAATGCTGGAAGAATACTTAAAAAGGAATGGAATCAGGATAAAACCTAGAGTCCAATATTTCAAGATTTTTGACCTACGCGGAGGAACTGAATATAAAAAACGTGTCTCAGCTGCCACAAGAGTCGGTTTATCGGCTTTAGTTGTCAACTTCATTGACATTCTAACACACCAACGCTCGCAATCGGAAGTATTGCAACAACTCGCACCAGATGAACCTGCTTTTAGAGCTTTAGCACGCTCTTGGTTCGCACATTCATCACTTTTCGATATTCTACGAATTATTGCTGAACAAGGTGCACACGTCGTACTTACAACCGACCACGGTTCTGAGTTCTGCAACAGAGCAACACGGGCTTACGGAAATAGAGACACCAGCACAAGCCTCCGATTTAAAATTGGGAATAACTTGGCTTGCGATGATAACCAAGCGGTATATATTCCGAATCCGATGGATTATCAACTACCCGCAGAAACAGCAAGCAAGGATTATATTCTCGCAAAAGACGATTATTATTTCGTCTACCCAAACGACTTTTACAAATACAAGCGGCAGTTCCAGGGTGGGTTCCAACATGGTGGCATTTCATTGGGAGAACTGATCACACCTGTCGTAACCCTAACACCCAGAAGCGGATGATCAACTTGATACATCCGTTTCAGAACTGAACTATGGTTGATTTTACTGTTATTTGCACATTATTGATATTTAGGACAGAACTCCGAAACTTGAAATTCAACACGTTTGATCGAGATTCGAAGAGGACTTCTGTAGAAAAAGTAGTTAATTAATCGTAATCTTCACCATAATCTAATAGGAAATATAATGACTATGGTAATAAATGTTATTCCTTTTCATTGCAACATGCAACAATCCGATCATCAAGGTTCTGTCCGTTCTCCTTCCATCATTCCACAGAAATTGAACCATCGGAATTTATCATACATAAAGCTGCCGCTTTTTGAAATGACAGAATTCACTAACCGAGATGTCTTTCCTGTGAAAGGCATGATAGGAGGAAACGATAACAATGGAAAAGGAGATACTTATTTCTGACGATGAGTTTGAAACACGGTGTGCTGTTCTTGAAAAAGGAGTACTAAACGAAATTCAAATTGAACGAAAAGCGGTAAAACCTGTATTAGGAAATCTATACAAAGGACGGGTTGAAAACGTCTTGCCGGGAATGCAAGTTGCTTTTGTTGATATTGGATTAGAACGGCACGCTTTTCTACACATTTCAGACCTCAAATACAACAACACTGAAGATGGGAATGTTGATGAAGGATTACCTACTATTGATTTGCAGGCAACGCCAGCAAACAAAACACGCGGAGGAAGAGGCTTTCCATATCTCATTACCGATCTCATATCTAAAAACCAAGAACTACTCGTACAAGTCGGCAAAGAACCTATTGGGAGTAAAGGGGCAAGAGTCACAAGTAATATAACACTCCCAGGAAGGTATGTCGTTTATCTGCCAAACTCTTCTACCATCGGCGTTTCACGCAGAATCGAAACAGAAAGTGAACGTGAACGATTACGAATTTTAGCACAAACATATAAAGATGATGTTGAGGGAGGATTCATTATCCGAACTGCAGCTGAAGGGTTAAGCGAAGAGGAATATGAAGCTGAAATACGATATCTAATCAACCAGTGGAAACAAGTATTAAAACGCTCAAAAAATAAAACCGCACCCAGTTTAGTCGGTAGAGATCTTAGCTTCATAAACCGAATTGTGCGTGATAAATTTACTAAAGATGTCAAACACCTTCTTATTGATTCACCCAACGGCCATAAGGAAATGATTGATTATGTCACCTCTGTAATGCCGAGTTTGAAAGAACGGATTACCCTTTATGATGAAGACGCTACGCTATTTGCTGCTTACGGAGTAGACCAAGAATTGCAAAAAGCCTTAAGTGAAAAAATATGGCTACAGTGTGGTGGACACATCATTATCCAACAGACTGAGGCAATGGTTTCCATTGATGTCAACACGGGACGATTCGTCGGAAAATCTGACCCAGATAACACTATATTAAGTGCAAACCTTGAAGCAGTTGATGAAGTCGTAAGACAAATCCAATTGCGAGATTTGGGGGGAATTATCGTGGTTGATTTCATTGACATGGATGAACCCTCACATCGCAGACAGGTGTTCAGATTGCTGCAAGAGGCATTAAAAAAGGATAAAGCGCGTACCAATATCTTACATTTTTCTGATTTGGGACTCGTAGAGATGACCCGACAACGCACACGTCCAAGCCTGGCAACACTACTAACTGAACAGTGTCCATATTGTGAAGGACATGGCACAGTACTTTCAATAGAAACCGTTGTCATAAGCCTATTTCGCACAATAAAAAGAGCACATCGCAAAACGCGACAATCTAAACTGAGAATTATAGCGAATGACCACATTGTAACACATCTCAACACGCAGATGTCCGCAAAATATCGTGATCTAAAGAAATCCTTAAAACTTGATTTGTCACTTGAATCAGACGCAGACTTACATCTTGAAGACTATCGCATCTTCGCCGCAAACGGTGAAGAACTCTTTTTGGATTAATAAGGCAGATGGAACCATTGATGAAGTTATAAACATGTATCATAAAATATAAAGTTTACTATAATATGTTGATATTGGTTAATCGAATCTTAGATGCTGATTATATAAACTATGAACTTCCTCAGAACTCAGTTGAGATATTGGGAATGGAGATGAAACCAGCATATCTTTTCTTAACTGATAAAGGTAGGGAGTATATTGATTCTTTAGGAATTGAACAAGGAAATTAATGGCACAGTTTATAACAATCTCTTTGTGTATTTACTTGACAAACTGAAACTTTAGAAATATACTATAAGAGAGTTGTTTCTCGTTGATATTTGACAGCTAAGATGAGATTCAGGGTTTATCTATTGAGTGACATTAGAGTAAATTGAAATAATGAAGCACTAACATCAGGGACAGGTGTAAGGATGCATATTCATTATGAAGAATTTCTTCAAGCGAATTAAAGCATTTTGGACCGAACAAAAGACTGGTATTATTCTATTTGTCGGTTCGCTTTTATCTGTTTTTTATTGTGTATTTCAAATTTTCGTTTCAATATCGGATGACTGGGAGGGAATAAAATCAATTCAAGACATCATAGGGAATACATCAGTGTTTATTCCAGTAGCAGCTGCTTTCGTAACATTCTTGGGAGGAATATTTGATATGTCAATTTGGTTTTCAGATGTAGCAAGAAAAAGTATGAAGGATACAATAGAGCGCCAACGCCAAGCGGAAGCTATTACCCCGCTTGTTAATCGTGTTGCAACACTCTTTATTGAAGAACGGGGGATTGAAACTCTGCAAGGAAAATCAGAGGATCAGCAACTTGAAGAAGTAAAAAACTTTGGTGCAGATATATCATTAGATATTGCAGCAGAACAAGTTGGAAAAGATGTATTTGAGTTCGTCAAAAGCGTAGGGGGCAACATCTATGAAAATAGAATTGCTTGTAAAATTTCTGATATGTTAGTTCAAGACGATTTTGCTAATCAAGTCGTAAAAAATGTAAAATCTCACATGCAAATAGATGTCAAACGGGACTAATGCCCTCTAAGCCATTAATACCATTGAAAAAAGAGAGCAATTAGGAACGAATTTAGGTTGACATCCCATTGAGTTTATGTGGGTGTGTAAAGATTTTGTCACTAACTTCTCACCAACCATTGTAGGGGCGGGTTTCTGTGCCCGCCCGTTGCCTTACAAGACAAGGAATGGCGGGACACAGAGACCCGGGGAATGCCATAAGCGCATTCATACCGTTGATTTGGCCCTACAATAGAGATGGCAGTTTTGGACTATCTCAAATGCATCCAACAAGAAAAAAATAGTTAAATTGACACCTATGGTGTGGTTAGGAAACCGCACCTAACGTCTTAGAGATAACTTTCAGTCCATCTCTATTATGGAAAATTAGTAAAACCAAATAACCCTGGTATCTTGCAAAAAGACTTGACTTTCACCCAAAAATGTGGCATAATGTAATTGTCGGAATTACAAAACATGGGCGGATAGGTGCGCCCAACGCTCACTCCACAATGCAGTCCAGAGCACAAAATAGAAAATAGAACATTCCTCAAACATTCATCGGAGTTTCTACACCTAAAAGGAGTGAAAACAAATGTATGCAGTATTTGCAAGCGGAGGGAGACAGCACCGTGTTGAGGTAGGAAACCTCATAGATGTGGAAAAGTTAGAAGATGCTGTCGGTGAAACAGTCACATTCCCATCCGTTTTAGCGATTGCCGGTGAAGATGGTCAATTGCAAACCGGAACCCCCTACCTTGAAAACGTCTCAGTTACAGGTGAAATCGTTGAACAAGGACGGGCAAAGAAAATCGTCGTCTTTAAGTCAAAACGCCGTAAAGGGTACAAACGGAAATTAGGACACAGACAATCATACACACGTATTAAAATAACCGCAATTGGTGGTGAGGAAACTACCGCTAATGACGGAGAGGAGGTAGAAAACGATGGCACATAAGAAAGGTGGAGGAAGCACACGGAACGGACGTGACAGTATCGGAAAACGACTCGGTGTCAAAAGGTTTTCCGGAAACTATGTTACCGCAGGCAGCATTCTTGTCCGACAACGGGGAACACACCTGCACGCTGGAAATAATGTCGGAGTTGGCAGAGACTATACACTCTTCTCAAAAGTTGATGGGTATGTCTGGTTTGAACGCAAAGATAAATTCCGACGTAAGGTGAGTGTCTATACAGAACGTCCCGCGTTCTAAAAGGTATTGTTAAAAGCCTCACCTCCGTGTGGGGCTTTTTTGCTTATCGCACTGCAATGAATTCTATTGGAAATATTGACTTAATACCGAGGATATTACCGTGAAATGGATTCTCCCACTCATACTTCTATTAATTACAATCGGATGTAATGGCACACAAGTTCATCAAATGGCAGTTGGTACGATGAACAACGCCCGCGTCAGTATTGATTCTGCTGAAAAAGTTGGTGCTCGCGATGTCGCTCCTACCGAGATAAAATCAGCTGAAGACATGCTCACCAACGCCGAAACTTCCCTGCAATCTGGCAATGACGAACGCGCATATCGTCTCGGATTAAGAGCATTTCTCCACGCACGAATCGCAACAGAGAAAGCTTTAGCATTGCGCCAAGAATCACAAGTATTAGAGGCACAAGCTGCATTAGAACTACAACAGCAGGCAACAGAAGATGTTCTCAAAAACCTTGAAAAACTCAAATCAGAACGAGATGCACAAAAATAATGAAGGATAGTCCAATGCGGTTTTATGTCCGGTTTCTTCTTATTATCAGTCTGATAAGTTATGGTTGCGCTTCGAATGCTCCGATTGATATTGTCATTTTAGACACACAACTTCAAAACGGACAAAAGGTGATTTCAAACGCAGAAGAATTGGGGGCAGAACAATTAGCAACCGACGATTACAACCGTGCACAAAAACTCTTGAAGTTTGCCATACAATCAAAAGAAAGCGCAGACATCGCACAAAGCATGGAATATGCATATCAAGCTGAACTCGTTGCGAACATTGCTTTACACCGAACAAAACAACAACTGGCACGTACACAACTCATCTCAATACAAGAACAACTGTACCAAGAAATAATCACTCAAAAAGATTATGAAATAGAAATGGTAAAGATACGTAATGAGATGAAAGTAGCGGAAAATGCACAAGCGTTGAAAGAAATTGAAGCAGAGAAAAAACGCGTCGGCTCACTCACATCTGATCTAACAGAGGCAAACAATGCTATACGTCATGCAGTAATCAACATACCGATTACCGGTGCAGAAATCTTTGTTAACATTGCGAAACGGATATATCCTGAAATTGTGGAAAATGCAGAGCACGAACGTGTCCAAGCGTTAATTACACAAGCCAAATCTCACCTTGAACGGAAGGAATTCGATCAAGCAGAAGAAATCGCAAATGATGCACGATCACAAGCCGACAAACTCTTAGATCTCGCAACGCAGAAGCAACAGAATCGTTCAAATGCAGAAACCATTACCCGTATTGCTATTGAACGCGCACAACTGAAAGTGCAACGAGCAGAAGCTTTAAATGCAGCCACACACGATCCAAAACAATTCCAACAAGCACAAACCCAATTGGACAAAGCGAAAAAGGAATTGCAAGTTGGACGTTATAGTGCAGCACAGCAAACCGCTGAAAGTACTGAGCAGATAGCAGATAAAGTTATAACGATTTCTGAAGTCGCTGAATATCGGCTGCGAGCGCAACAGGAACTCACAGCCAGAATCAAAAGAGCGGAAACTGCAGTCGCATCAATCAAGGCAGCTATTGAAGAGCAAAGAGAAACGAGAGTGCCGCAGATCGCACCACAGTTGTTTGAACTCGCAGAATCAGCTCTCACAACTGCCGAAGCAGCACTCACAAAAAAGGAATATTCCGCTACTATTGATGCCGCACAACAGAGCAGCGATTACCTTCAACGCGCTATTGAAAAAACTGAACTACAAAACACGGCACAAACAGCTCTCGTTGAAGCAACAAAGCAAATTCCAAATGCTGAGATCATAACACTTGAAGAGGGGGTCATTGTCAGAGTTAGCGGCAACCTTTTTGCAACAACCAGCACACAACTTAAAAAAGAATTTTTCCCTACATTTATGAAACTTGCAACTATATTGCAACAAGATGAATTTAGTGACTATAATGCTAGAATTGAGGGGCATAGCGATATACTTGGTGCAGCGAAAACAAATAAGGCATTGACCGAAAAACGCGCAATTTCAGTCAGAACTTTCCTCATTGATAAAGGAAAAGTTCCCGAAAACCGCATGACAGCTGTAGGTTTAGGTGAAACAGAACTAATTGATAAAGACTCACATCAAAAAAACCGAAGAATTGACATAGTCATCAGTAGAGCACCATAGACCATTACATAGTAAAGGTAATTGCAGCTATTGCAGAAAGAAATTGATCCTTATATTGTCAATCAGATTGCACATAACTTATTTGGGGACCGATACATCATCATCTACGGCAACACAATTCAGTTCCATAATCATTGCTATCATGTTCAGACAATTGAAGCAGAAGGACATCCTTACATAGGCTTCTACTATCTTCAAGATGCAAATACTAAATTAGCAATGTGGGACGATGTAGAATTCGCTCCACCAGGAAACTATGGTGTGATTTTTGAACCTGAAACTGGTGAAATCATTGACTGTGATCCGCAACGATGATTTGTGAGATTCTATATTTTAGACATCATTGAAGTCTATAAATAGGTCTATAACTGAAACGAAACCTGATATATCATTCGAGCACATCTGTGCAAACCCAAACATCTAAAATGGAGAAAAGACATGAAGCGTGATGCTATTGTCGTTTTAGACTTTGGATCGCAATATACGCAGTTAATTGCTCGACGCATCCGGGAGCAGCGGGTTTATTGTGAAATTCAACCATATACACTCCCACTTGCCGACATTGAAAAGATGGCACCAAAAGGGGTTATCCTTTCCGGTGGCCCCGCGAGTGTCTATGAGACAGATTCACCAAAGATAGATGCGGAACTTTTCAAACTCGGTATACCAGTTTTAGGTATCTGCTACGGTATGCAACTGATCGCTTATTTATTGGAAGGCGGCAAAGTGCATCCTGCTTCTGAGCGAGAATATGGCAACGCGCAACTCCAAGTCAATGCCACTTCTGAACCCTTGTTTGATGGACTTTCATCGGAAGTAACCGCATGGATGAGCCATGGTGATAAAATCGACAAACTGCCTGATGACTTCCACACAATCGCTCAAACGCAAAACTCACCCATTGCAGCGATGGTCAACGCGGATGGCACGTTATACGGATTACAGTTTCATCCTGAAGTTGAACATACACGCGATGCAGATAGAATCCTACACAACTTTGTCAGAAAAATCTGTGGGTGTGAAGCAACTTGGACGATGGATACGTTTATCACTGAAGCCATAGCGCACATCCAAGCAACGGTGAAAGATGAAAGAGTCCTTTGTGCTGTCAGTGGTGGAATAGACTCGATGGTGTTAGCAACGCTTCTCCACAAAGCAATAGGCGATAATCTGATCTCCGTTTTCGTAGATAATGGACTCCTACGCCAAGGTGAAGTGGAACAAGTTTTGTCTACTTGTAAGACAATCGGAATTAATATTGAGTTTGTAGATGCAACAGACGCATTTCTCAATGCATTAGCAGGTGTCGTTGATCCTGAGCAAAAACGTAAGATTATTGGAGCACAGTTCATTGATACTTTCAGAACTAAAGTAAAGCAGCTTGGTGCGTGTCGCTTTCTTGCACAAGGCACACTTTACCCAGACGTTATAGAAAGCGTTTCTACAAAAGGCCCCTCCGCTACCATAAAGACACATCATAATGTCGGCGGACTCCCACCAGATATGCCTTTTGAATTGATTGAACCATTCCGTGAACTTTTCAAAGACGAGGTGCGAGCAGTTGGAGCAGAATTGAACGTGCCTCCTCACGTCCTCGGCAGACATCCGTTTCCCGGACCAGGACTGGCTGTGCGAATAATCGGTGAGGTTACACCAGAACGTTTAGCAGTATTACGCTTAGCAGATGCCATCTTTATAGATGAAATTAAAGATGCAGGCTTATATGATGACATTTGGCAAGCGTTGGCAGTGCTTCTTCCAGTAAAGAGCGTCGGTGTGATGGGTGATGAACGCACCTATGAAAATGCAATTGCACTGCGCGCTGTCACAAGCAGTGATGCTATGACTGCGGATTGGGCACGGATCCCTGACAATGTTTTAGCACGGATTTCCACACGAATTATCAATGAGGTACAAGGTATTAACCGTGTTGTCTATGACATTAGTTCAAAACCGCCAAGCACCATTGAATGGGAGTAAATCGGGTGAAAGTCCGCAACTATGCAAATGTTGTTACCCGTATACTGGCTGCTCTTAAAAAGTCTGAACGTCTCTCCATCTGGTACAGAAGTTTATCTCAAGCATATCCGTTATACTGTCTGCACTACGCTGCAAAGCACACGGATGCAGCCTTGATATATGTGTGTGCAGGAATACACGGTGATGAACCTGCAGGTGTTGAATGTGCAATCCGCCTCATTGAATCACTCGCAGATAAAGAACAGAGCAACTTATATCCATTTCCGTTAGACGAATACAATTGGCTCATCTCACCTTGCGATAACCCTTACGGCTATGAGCATGACATTCGTGAGAATGCTGCTGGACTTGACCTGAATCGAATGTTTCAACACCCCTGCCGATATACTGAAACTGCATTCATTTCAGAATCCCTTTTACGGACACAAGATCATAACGACAATCCTGAAGTGCATCTCGCGCTGGATTTGCACGAGGATAGAGATAGCAGTGGGTTTTATCTATGGGAACGCCGCGCTTCAACGACTCTACCTATTGGCAATGAAGTTGTACTACAGATTGGGCATGTGTGTCCGATTAATCAGAAGGCAGTGATTGAAGACCACCAGAACGATAACGGCGTCATAACACTTCTTGACTCAGTTACAACAAAAGGATGGACACGCGGTAGATACTTGGCTGAACAGATTAATGCACGTTGCCTAATTCTTGAAACACCAACGGCGTTAGATTTGGATACCCGCGTTAAGACGCACATGTTATCTATCCAAACAGCGGTCAAACATGCAATGAAATCTCATTGACAATAGGTTTGGTTTCTAATCCAGTTGTGTAAGTTTGTTTCTCTTAAGTCGGGGTTAGAAACCCGCCAACAATATAGTGGTGCACTTATCCATTACTGTTCTGATACGCTGCAGCGGCGGCACTCACGGCTGTTCCTGTTTCAACGCTATGACCAAATTCATTTAATAGTTGTTCAATAGCGTTTAGAACGAGTAGTACGTTCTGTTCGTTTGCAGCATCACCCATAAGTCCGATCCGCCATGCCTTTCCAGCAAAAACACCTAATCCGCCGCCGATTTCAATACCAAAGTCCTGAATAAGACGTTTTCGGACGGTGCCGTCGTCAATACCATCAGGGATAAGTAATGTCGTTAGCATGGGAACACGATGATTTTCTGCTGCGGCAGGTTCCAAACCGATTGCCTCTGCCCCTGCGATGAGTGCTTGCGCATGACGTTCATGACGTTTATATCGTGCGGATTCACCCTCTTCTATAACCACCCGGAGTGCTTCACGGAGGGCGTAAACCATGGACATAGACAAGGTGTGATGATATTTCCGAGTGGTACCCATCCAATATTCTTCAAGTAATGTCACGTCCATATAGAAACTCTGAATCTTTGTATTGCGATTTCGAATAACTTCAACTGCGCGATCACTGAAACTGATGGGTGAGAGTCCGGGTGGACCTGAGAGACATTTTTGTGTGCAACTATAGGCGATGTCAATACCACGCGCATCTAATTCCACGGGTTGTCCGCCAAGGGATGTGACGCAATCCGCAAGTAAGAGTGCATCGTGTTGATGGGTAATCTCTACAATCTCTTCTAAAGGTTGTAAAATACCGGTAGACGTTTCGGCATGAACAATAGCGACCAATTTCGGAGAAACATGCTTACATGCATCAGCGATCTGTTCAGGTTTAATAATGTCTCCCCATTCAGCATTCACGGGTGTAACGGTCGCACCACACCGTTCTGCAATATCGGCAATTCTGTTGCCGAAGTAACCGTTTATCCCAACGATTACATGATCACCATGTTCAATAACATTTGTAAGTGCCGTTTCCATCCCCGCGGTGCCAGTGCCAGAGACAGGGAATGTGATTGCGTTCTTGGTGCCATATACCTGACGTAACAAAGCGACAGTATCATCCATTACCTTAACAAAATCTGCATCCAAATACCCAAGCATTGGGGTTGTCATTGCCTTTAGGACTCGTGGATTTGCTATGCTTGGACCGGGACCGAGAAGGATACGTGGTGGCACTTTTAGTTCATCATACATTTGATTGAAATTCCTTTCAAGAAAATAGGGATAGGCATAAGGCCTATCCCTATGTAATGAAATAAGGTATTCGTATACCTCGGTTTTAATTATCGTCTGGTGGAGCTTGACGTTCTGGAATGTTCTTTGACCTCATGTACACTTTGATCTCACTTGCTTTCTGAATACAGTAGTTAATAACATCTTCAACCTGAGTATCAGGTGGTGGTTTTAGCGTATACTTCTTAGGTAATACTTGGAAGTAATACAATGCATCTGCATAGTAGTTTTCTTCATTACCTGCGAGCATTGTATATGCTTCACCTAACTTACCGTATGAAAGGTCTCCGTATTTGGTCGTAGAATAATCCTTAGTAATAGTCTTGAAAAGCTTAATTGCTTCTTCAATGTCTACCTTCTTACCAGACGTTTGTGCGTCACTAAGTGAAGTATCAGCAAACTTGTATTCGTTATGTGCCAGGATACTTGCAGTCTCATTGATGTAAGTCTCTGCACTACTTTTAGATTCTGGACTGATTCCTGAAGAGGATCGAGCTCTTTCATAATTCTTGATTGCTTCTCGGAAGAGACGAATTTGCTCTTCTGCCTCAAGATCAGGATCCAATGCTGCGTTGTAGTGCTTGTTCCCGATATTAATAAAGGCTTCACCAGCAAACTTACTATTCGGATATTCATTGACAAGTGTTTCGTTAGTTGCAAATAGTTTCTCAAGATACGATTTTTCTTCTGCTGCGTTCCCTGCTTCCTTCGCTGTTTCAGAAAGGTATTGGTAGCAGGTAGCGATAGCGTATAAGGATTCAGCGGCTTTTTCGTGCGTTTTGTTTACCCGTCTGACCTTATCGTATTCAGCAATTGCCTTATCAAATTGCTCAGTAGTATATAACGCTTCACCTGCTTGATATTGCCAGAGTGCGGCATCTTCAGCATTTGGGTAACGTTCAACTAAGCCTTTAAACAACTGGGCTGATTTAACAAAGTATGCAACAGCTTGAGGTGACATCTCCTCGTCTAGACCGACTTGCATGCGACCGAGGTCAAAGTTTGCAGAAGCCAAATAGGTTGATGCAGTCTCAACATTGCTTGCGAGGTCAGCTGATGTTGGGAATACACCTGCGTTCGCATGTTTAATGAAATCGGAAATTGGGTCAATAGAGAGTAGTAGCTCTGGTCTGCGTTTGAAACCAATACCGACAGAGTAGTATATCTGACCTGCTTGGAATAGTGACATCTGCACATAGGGTATGACCGTCTGTTTGTCTGCTTTTTCCACGGGTGCAGCAAGTTTGCTGACTTCATAGAAAGCAGCAGCAGCTTGTCCACTCATTTCAATGTATGGTTTTGCATCAAAACCTGGTGTTGGTTCTGGTGGAAGGAGTGAACGTGCTTTATCAGAATAGAGGTAGCCAAGGTTATATTGTGCAGCGGCTTTCTGTGAAACAGATGCGGATTCACTTGCTTTAAGTGCATCAACAGAACTCACAGCTTCAGCAATAGCCTCGTCTAACCGTCCTAATTTGACATATAGTTCGGAACGTCGTAGACTGGCATCCGCAACCATGGAAGCGACACCCGTGTTCTTCTCCGTGCTATGGTTTGCAATGAGGTTTTGGAACACTTCCAACGCTCTATCAAGTTCATTGACTTTTTCTTGATAAATCAATCCGATTCTATAATAGGATTGCGCTTTTACGACGTTGTCTGCCAAGTCAACTGCGTTTTGATAGTTCTGCAAAGCTTCGTCATACATTTTAAGATGTTCATCTTGAGCATACGCCATTGCGAAATAGGAACGTCCCTTCAGATCGGGGTTTTCAGTATTTGCGATAATGTATTGATACTCTTTGACAGCATCTGGATAATTACCAACATTATTGTGTAATTCAGCAAGCCGTGAATGTGCTTGAGAGATAAGACTTTTTCGGGCTTCATCTTCAGTTTGACCTTCCAAAGCAGTAACCTGCTTGAATGCCTCAATAGCACCTTTATTATCTTTCAATCCCAATTTTGCTAAACCGAGGGTATAACCAGCACTGATACGGTTGTCAACATTATTCGTCATCTCAGCGACTTTCACAGATGCCCCAATAGCGTTGGTATAAGCGAGTTGTGCGGATTCGGTATCCTCTGCTTCACCTGCTTTGACAGCAATCTGGTAATAACAAACTGCGACTTGATATTGTGCACCTGGCGCAATATCACTGTCAGGAAAACTATCTACGAACATCTTATAGGCAGCGAGTGCTTCATCAAAACGTTCTTTTCTGTAGTAAGTATGTCCAATTTTGAGTTGTGATCGAATGCGTGCATCGTCGGGGGCACCAGGGTTGTCAACAATCTGTTTCAAACTTGCAATCAGACCATCAATATCATCCGCGTTGGTATTTTCAATTGCTGTTGCTTTGATGAGTTCGATATGTCCGAGTGTTTTAAGGATCTGTGCATCTGTGCTATCTGCAAATGCTTGATTTGCAGCTTCAGCAGTTTGCATAACAAGTGACCACTTGGATGTATCACCTTGTTTTTGTGCAGCATCGCGATAGAGAAGCACCAATCCGTAATAAGCATCAATTGCATTTGCCTGATCGCCATGCTCAGCAATGACTTTGTTGAAAGCGTCTTCGGACAATGGTATTAGATCAGGGTTATTTTCGGATGCATTATAGTAGCACAATCCGACAAGATATAGTGCGTCGTCAGCATATTCACCAGTCGGGTCATCATCAACGACAGCCTGATATTGTACAGCGGCATCTTCAAAACGACTTTCGGCACGCAACAAGTCAGCAAGTTTAATCTTTGCTAAAGAGAGATTGTTGGCATCAGTAAGTTCAGATAAGATTCCGTTGTAATACGTAATGGCTTGTGTTTTGTCTCCTTGCTTCACATAACTATCTGCGATGAGAAGGAGTGCGCGTTGGTAATACTCACTGGTGTCAGGAATTGCTGCATAACGTTGGCGTGCTGTATCCCATACGCCAAGCATCTCGTGCGAAAGTGCTTCATTCATGAGACATGCTTCAATTTGTGCGATCCGTTCTGGGAAGTCTTGATATCGTCCTTCAGCAATACCGGGCAGGAACGCTTCATCAGAAAACATATTGATTGCCTCCTGATATGCCGTTACAGATTTTTGAAGGTATTCTGTATTGAAGTTTGAGGATGGGTCTCCATCTTGATATCCTTCAGGTTTTGCTGCTTCATAGTAGGAGCGTCCTTCAAAGAATTTTCCCATCAACTTGACGACATGGAATTTTGGAAGTGGTCTGTATTCCCACAATTTTGCGTATTCTTCTGCGGCTTCAAGGTATTGATTGAATTCTGTTCGTTTCATATCAGCAAAACGCAACTGTACCTCTGCTGCCATAATATCGTATTCGTTATCGTCTTTATTTTTATCAATAAAATCACGAGCAACTCTTTCCAAGTCTTCCTTACGGTCTAATTCGTTTAGTGTCCAGATAGCCCCGTATAATGCGTGTGGTGCGACAGGATTATCTGAGTGATTGTCAACTGTTCTCTGGTACCATTCCAAAGCGAATGTAAAGGTTGTATTTGCCTCTACTTCCTGTCCTGCTTTATCCTGATTTGTGCCGAGTTGAAAGTATGCCTCAGCAATTTGGAAAGAACAATAAGGAGTATAGTCAAGTTCTGCGTCTTCTCCACCACCTTCACCTTGTTCATATTCAATGACCAACTGATATGACTCAACTGCTTCGGTCCATTGTTCCAACTTGAACTGACTATCTGCTATACCGAGTCGTGCATCACCGATGAAAGCACTCTCTGGATATTCTTCTAAGAGTTTGGAATATTCTACGACGGCGTTTTCATAATCGGCTTGATCAAAATATGTTTGTCCAATTGCCGATTGGATTTCTGCCTGAAGTCCTCGGTCTGCAGTATTTTGCATTGCCAATTCATAGTTGACTCGTGCGTTGTCATAGTCTTTCTGCTTTGCGTAGATCACACCTTGATCAAAATATGCAGCAGTTACGAGATTGTGATCTGGAAACTGTGTGATGAAGTTCGTGTAACGATTGATTGCTTCATCATGTCTGTCTAGTTGATTCAAGCAGAACGCAGCTTTATACATTGATTCGGCTTGTAGTTCAGGATAATTTTTAAATTCTTCTGTTCCAAATTTGTCAAATTCAGGGTATGCTTGTTCATATAAATTTTCATCTAGGAAGGATTGAGCGATCAGCAGCTGTGCATCGTCTTTAAATTCTGAGTTAGGGAAGTTGGTCAGAATATTACTAAAGGCAGTTCGTGAGGGTTCATAGTTTCCCAACTTATAGTTCAACTGTCCGATAGCGTAGTATGCATTTTCTACTTGTAGACTATTGGGGAAGTTTTCAATCAACTGATTGAACTTTGCTTCAGCAACTTCATATTGTTCTGTTCGGTACAGAATATGTCCCCACAGGTATGTTAACCCTTCTTGGTGTTTGGGTATGGTAGCATTTGCGGCAACTTGTTCAATGTGTCCAAGTGCGGTATCATAGTGATTGACATCGCCACTTGTTTCTGCCCATCGTGAGTAGTTGACAGCAATTTGAAAGTGTGCGAGTGTAGTGAAATCCTTGTCAATAACTTCAGTTTTTACACCCCGTTTCTTTGACTCGTCAAGTGCCTCCGTATATTTGGCGATTGCCCCTTCATAATCCGCTTGATCAGATAACGCTTTAGCGGCATAATAGAGTTCTTCCACCTTTTTGGAACTACCCATCATGAAAGGTGAAATAAGCGCGACTATCAAGGCAAGTCCGCCAATTATACCTAAAATTCTCGGATTCATTATATTCTCCTTTATAATAATGAATAAAATAAGTACGGGGTAATGAGAATACTTTCGCCCCGTCAATTGTCAGATACGGGTGGGAAGATAACAACCACCCCTGTCTATAAAGTTTCACCTCAATATTTCATTAAGGTCGGACTACGATACATTAAGACTGTATCGTAGAAAAAATATGGTTACAAATTACTTAAGTCGTACAACTCCGGTATATAAGGTATTTTAGAATGTTCATACATCAATTTGTTGACAAATCTTGGTGATTGACGATACTTCCGTTGATATTTTGCTAAGAAAAGTTCTACTGGAATGCCTGATGGAAACGTCGCATACCCATTATCTTGTAAGGGCGATTTTTTGCTTAATATATCTGGTTGTGCATAAACGATCAACTTGGAATCAGATGCGTCACTCGGCACAGACCGATCCTCACTCACATGCATGACAATGATATGTCCTTCTGTTTCAGTAGATATTGGTTCTGCTAATTTCCAATAGCCAACTTTTTCCCCATTTGCTGTATCGGCAGATGAAGTTACTTGGTCGGGTGTTTTCCGCTTCATTATATAATCATTGTGCATACCTTGTATCAACTCAGATTTTTCGTCCATAGTATTGAGTGCTTGTGCGATCATCGGTTTTCCTATCTGTCCATGGTCTTTCTTTGATGATAGGAAATCGTGTTGATTTAACAGGTGTGTAATAAATCCTGCTGCTATCATTAGCATAAGGACACTTATCGGTAACACATGTCTGTGTAAGAAACTATATCGACCAAAACATTGACGGACTTGCGTGAGCAATGACCAAGTAAACTGATTTACTAAAGATTTTATGCGTTCAGTTATAGGCGTAGGACCTTTGTTCTCAATGGACCGGTGCAACTCCACTTCAAATTGATGGTAATAACTGTCAGACACTTCAGGTGCGACATAGAAACCTACAACAAGATCCCGTGTCTTTTTAAGAGCAGCGGCTTCTTTTTGACAGGATTGACAGAAACTTAAATGTTTCTTGACCTTTGCTGTGTCATTGGTTGATAGCGTATTATCTATGTAATCTGAGATAAGACGTTGTATGGTATTACACTTCAGTTTCATAAGTCTGTCGGTTTCAATGTCTTCACTGTTTATTGAAACCGTTCCAATAAGAATAATCTAAATACTTTAGAATAATGAAAACAACAGTTGCAACTCATTCAAAATTGGAGGTTGCATCAATATAAGGCTTTAGTAATGATCTTAACTGTTTTCGTGCATAGTGTAATCTTGAACGAACAGTTCCCTCTGAACAATTCAAGATGGATGCGATCTCTGCATGTGTCAATCCTTCTAATTCATGAAGGACTACAACAATCCGATGTTTCAATGAAAGACTATTGACAGCCTTTGTTACCCAATGCCGTAGTTCAGTTTTCTCTGCGTTTATTTGTGGATCATTCGCCATCTCTGCTTTTTGCCTGACACTTGGATCGTATTCAGACTCCTCTGTAGTGGAAAGCGGAGTTTCACGTCGTCGTTCGCGTCGTTTGACGAAGTTTAGTGCCTCATTCACAGTTATCCGATATATCCATGTTTCAAATGCTGCCTCCTGCCGAAAGGTGTGAATTGACTGATATACCTTAATAAAGGTTTCTTGCATTACATCGTTAGCGTCTTCGTGGTTTTTAGTGATTTGCAACGCAAGGCGATGCACCATCCGTTTATATTTTTCAACTAATGGTGCTAATGCTGATTCGTCTCCTTCACGGAGATTATCAATGAGTAATGCTTCAGTTCTTTCCACGAAAATTCTCCTACGACTTCTTTATATTTAGACAACAGCATTTCAGATACCGTTCAAATATTCTCTGAACATTAAGAACTGTGTAATTATCCTCCGAACATTATAGCATATATTCATATATTGTAAAGAAAAAAGTGTATTCGGCAGGGATATTTAGTTTTAAGTGTTTCCAAAATAGAGATGGACTAAATGTTAATACCCAAGGCAGTAGGTGCGATTTCCTAACCGAACTATAGGTGTCAATTTAGCGATTCTTTTTGTTAGACGCATTTGAGATAGTCCAAAACTGCCATCCATTGTAGCGCGGGGTCTCCGTGCCCCGCCGAAATCTGCTACATTCAAACAATGTGCGGGGCACGGAGACCCCGCGCTACAATGGATGGCGTAATTTTCCTTAAATTGATGCCTATCGTGCGGTTAGGAATCCGAACCTATCCCGGTACTGGATGGACGGTAAATTGACACCTAGCGCGCGGACAAAGCACCAAATCAAGAAATCAACGGTATGAACGCCTTTTGGCATTCCCCGCCTACAGGGTGTGTGAAATTTCTTATTACCCGTTTAATAAATTAATCTTCATAATTGCGCATGGTGAATGTGCGTGTGACATTCACATTGAACCAGTTATGTTTTAAAAGGGTATGTTATTTTTCAATACCTTCGCCAATTATCCTGGGTTAAGATTGGGTTGTGTGTGATGAATAGCACCGATTGAACCCAGATGTTCAGTGATTTGCTGAATAACAATTGGTTCAGGTTTTTGCGGAAGCATTTTTAATGTTTCATGCACATATTTCAGCCCTCGGTAGCGCGATTTGAGATCTAATACACTATATTCGGGATTCTGACATCTGTCCTTTTCCATGAGTTTCGCACTGACATGGATCATAAACATTGATAGATTTGCTGCAGTGTTCACGGGTTCTTTGTTGACATTCATAGCATCTTGCAATCCCCAATATTGTTTCGCATCCCGGAAGTTGAACTCGATTTGGAAACGAAGGGAATAATAGTCAATCATCTTTTCTGCGTCTAATGCTAAATCAGAACTAAACAATAGGATGTGTGATTGCTTTTTTGTTTTCAAGTTTGTCTTGAGGAGGCAAACGACGTTTAGAAGTTCTGGGAACTTTTGGTTTCGCAGGTGTCCTTGATAGATGTCGGTTCTGATATTTCCATCGGTTTGGATAGAGATGCGACATTTCGGATCAATCTGTTGTGGGTTGAACCTTTCCCCGTAGAGCCGTGGGCGTCCGGGGCCTTCTTTTTCGTCTGTCGGTTGCCAAAACAGTGCGGCATCCGAGCGAAGTTTTGAGATGAGATGGAGATCACATTGTCTTGTCATTTGTCCTCCGTTATTATGTCCAAAATATCCATCAAGCACTAAATACCGGAGTTGGATCGCACCTCCGACTTTTGACAGTAGCGTTTTGATCATAATTTGAAGTTGTTTCAAAACACCGATAATCACGACATCGGTTTTATCTCGGTTTTTGCTCCCTTTTGGGCGTCCACGCGGGCGTTTCAAGGGGTCCTTTGGGGTAGCATCTTGTTTGGCAGCTGAAGTCGATGATGTGTCATCTCGGACGATTTGTTCTATAGCCATTGGATAAGAACGCCGTTCATTGACACTCACTAAGGACACGGCTAAGAATGACAAACTTGGGATCGCTTTGCCATGTGTTGAAGAAAAGAAACGGTCTAAACCAAAAGTCTTTGAACCCGTTTTGGGCTTGATTGTTTCGTCTCCTACGATGATATATTCGCTTTCACGATCAAGCAGGTGTGTGCGAAAAAACACCCAGAAGAGGGTCGGCCAAGGCAGCACCGTGTTGAAAAAGCGTTGAAGTGTGCGGTAGCTACCGCCTTTTGATGTCCAACGAGAGATATTTAACATGGTGACCCGTCCTGTCATCGCAAGCACTGCGAGGACAACACATGATAATTGGCGTCCTGTCGTTGCAGATATATGTGGTGCAAAAACTGCAAAAAGTGCTATAATTACTTGCATGGGCAATTGTCCTTTCAAAGTTATTTTATTAATATATTTGCATAACTTTAGGACATTTGCCCAATTTATTCAACAATTTTTTTGGCGAAGGTATTGATTTTTTAGAAATGGTATTATACATTGGCAATTGCTGTAAACAAAAAAAGACAACGTATCAATGATACGTTGTCTTTTTTTGTGAAATAGTCGAAAATTTACTCTTTAGCTTCAGTGGTAAATGTGATTTCAACTTCTGTTTCGTTTGCTGGGTCAGCACCATCTTTGACTGTACCAGCAATTGTGTACTCGGTTTCGTTGCCAAGATCTGCACCAGCTATACGAGTTAGGGTTATTGTGTTGCCATCAGTAGATTGTGTCCAACCTTTATCATCATCGCCATCCATCAGCATCAGGTCACCCGTGACAGGTTCGTCAAAGGTAACTGATACCTCTTCTAAATCAGCACTAACCCCTTTTTCTCCATCTTCAGGACTGCTATCTGTAACTGTCGGTGCGGTTTCATCAGCGGCGACTACGTTATAGGTAAGATCCTGGGATCCATCGCCGTTGGTCCACGTAACTGTAATGGTGAGTGCACCAGTTGGGTAACCAGCTGCTGGTGGTGCGATGGTCCGGGTTTTACCACCAGAAGTGGAAGCTGTACCACCACCAGTAACTGATACATCACCGGGGTTGTTGTCAAATGTGACGCTAATACTTCCATTTGCTGCCAGATCTCCATCTGCGGGTGAGGCACTAACAAATGCTGCATCTGGCGTAACAGGGTCTTCGTCTCCACCACAGCCAACCAATGAAACGGCAAGCAACGCCGCCATGACTATTGCCAAGGTTCTAAAAAAAAGTTTCATGAGTAGGTAACTCCTTAATTAAGGTTTATCAGAATATAATGTATCCTAAATGGATACGGATTAAAAACTTCATATTAACAAGGTTTCCGATTTTGTTATTCGTTTATTTTGACGAAAGTATAGGAAACCCACTATTATATCTATGTTTAGTCAAGTAATTTCAGACTATTTCGTTTGTCCTCCTCAATAACATAAGAGGATAGACGATACTTTGAGAATAAAACTTTCTACGGAACTGTTGTTATTTTATACCATTGTATATACGATTTTCAGTTCCAAAAGTCAACGCCCAAACTGATTACCTTTAAGTTTAGCAAAAATTGCAAAATCTGTAAAGGTGAAAAAAAATCGATTTTCCACTAATAATTATACAAAAAGAGTATTTTTTTGTAAAGTGAAAATTGTAAATATGCTAAAGATTAGCATATATTATAACACGTATCAAGATAAAATGATACATTTTTTTTTACGAATCTGAAGGAGATTCAATTTCTTTGTCTTTAAAGAGTTCAATCTGTTCAGCAGATGATCCGTGTGTATGATTTTGAAGATTTTCCGGTTGCTCTAACATGTCCACGACTTTATCAAGTTGATCTGGTAGGAAGGGTAATGCCCCTTTGTTAATTAGATGGCGTGTTCCACAACTCTTTTGATTTTCTGTTCTCCAGTGACAAGCAAACACGGGTCTGTCTAATAATTCTGCGTATCGTGCGGTATACATTGCGCCGCCATCTTTTGGTGTTTCCACAACTACTGTCGCCATTGCAAGTCCACTGATGATTCTATTGCGTAAGACAAGATTTGCCGGTGTGGGTGGCATCGAAAAGGGATGTTCAGAAAATAGACATCCGGTCTCAAATATTTTTCGTGCGAGTGTGTAGTTTTCAGGTGGATAGATAGTTGACAGATCTGTAGATAACACAGCGATAGTCGTTCCATTTGATTCCAATGTTCCACGATGTGCAGCCGTATCTATACCGTTTGCCAACCCGCTTACAACGGTAAAGCCTGCTTCAACCAGACGGATTGTAAGTCCGAGTGTTACATTAATACTGTTGACCGTCGGGTATCTTGTACCCACAATTGCCACACACTTTCCACCTATATCAGATACTGCGCCGACTCTGCATAGCACTGTCGGTGCGTCTGGGACAGACTTCAGAAGTGTAGGGTATTCGGTGTCATCGGAAAAGAGAACAGATATACCTTGATTTGCAAGTCCATCTAATTTCTTCCGGAATTCAGCAAGCTTGTTTGGTATAGCAAGTATTCGTAATGCTAATGTATGATTAAATTGTGGCAACTGTGCTATCTCAACAATATCGGCATCAAAAATTTGTTCTACATTACCAAATCGTTTTATTAAATGTTTGATACGAATAGGACCGATTCCATCAACAGATGCAAGTGCAAACAAGTATTCTCGATTTCTCTTTACATCTGATTCTGAGGTATGTGGCATATTGAAGCAACTCTCATAAAGTAGAGATGGAATAGGAGTAGGGTAAGTTTCCCGTTTTAATCAATACGATTGTCTGAAATAGTTTATTGTCAGCGTGCTTAGAATGCGCCTACTGTTTTTGCGTAAGATTCAGTATGAAGATTAATTTATTAAACGGGTAATCTTAATCACCCCAAACCCCGTAGGCGGGGAATGCCAAAAGGCATTCATACCGTTGATTTCTTGATTTGGTGCTTTGTAAGCGCGCTGGACTTTGATCTCAAATTACCCTATTTATGGTGAAGTATGAAAATAATTATACACACCACTGTAGGAGCGATCTCCGAATCGCGATTTAATTCAGTGATTATCGGGAATCGGAGTTCCCTCCTACAATTCCTAATGTTCATTTAATTCTAAATTCTACTATATTTCCTAATCTTCATTATGAATCTACGATCCTGAAAAGTGTGTATTTCTTTTTATATCATAATTACTATATTAATTGTAACACATATTGATGAATATTTCAATAGAAATCAATTGACACCGTATCACTATTTAAGGTATCCTATAAAGGAGAAGATTATAGTAGGAGATGTTGATGGAAAATAAACCTATAAATATCCTTGAGACACAAGGTTTGAGTCGACACTATGGTGGTGTCATCGCTTTATCTGAAGTTTCGATGGAAATTCACCCTGGTCAAATTTCCAGTTTGATTGGACCTAATGGTGCGGGTAAAACAACGCTCTTTAATTGCGTTACCGGTTTAGATACGCCAACGTTTGGACGCGCAAACTTTCTGGGGAAACCGATCACAGGATTCCGTGCGGATGAAGTCACAGAACTCGGTATAGCAAGGACATTTCAAAACATACGACTTTTCACAGAGTTAACGGTGCTTGACAACGTTAAAATCGGTCGACACTGTCGGACAGTTAGCAATTTTATAGAGGCTGTGTTTCACACCAAGAGACAACAAAGAGAAGAGTCAGAGATTACAGAGTATGCTCTGGAGATGCTCAACTTTGTTGGATTGTCGGAGGTGAGCGACCAAACAGCGGGAAACCTGTCCTATGGTGACCAGCGTCGTGTTGAAATTGCAAGAGCATTAGCCACTAAACCTTTACTAATTCTGCTTGATGAACCTGCTGCAGGCATGAATCCGCTTGAAACCCAAGAGCTTATTTCTTTAATCTATACTATTCGTGAACAAGGTATCTCTGTGCTGCTAATTGAACACGATATGAAATTGGTGATGCAAATTTCAGATTGGGTCACTGTGCTTGATCATGGCGAAAAAATCAGCGATGGTGAACCTTCAGTCGTTCAGAATGATGAACGTGTTATCGCCGCATACTTAGGAACATCTGACGATGCTTGAACTGCATGACATTCATACTTACTATGGAAATATCCGTGCGGTGCGCGGTATTTCCCTTAAGGTAAACGAAGGCGAAAAGGTATGTATGATCGGCGCGAACGGTGCCGGTAAATCTACTACCCTGATGACAATTTCCGGTGTTTACACACCTGTTGAGGGGGAGATTCTATTTGAAGAATCGGATATTACGAAATCTTCCGCTGAACAACGTGTAACTTATGGCATTTCGCAAGTGCCTGAAGGACGACTGATTTTCCCTGAAATGACAGTCCTTGAAAACCTTGAACTCGGTGCATACATTCGGCACGATTCTGGGGGAATAAAAACCGATTTAGACAAGATATTTAGTTATTTTCCTGTGCTTTCAGAACGAAGAAAACAGCGTGGGGGTAGTCTGAGTGGTGGTGAACAGCAGATGTTAGCCATCGGTAGATCCCTGATGTCAAATCCGAGACTCCTGCTCCTTGATGAACCCTCTTTGGGACTTGCGCCGTTGATTGTCAAACAGATATTTGAAATACTTCAACAAATCAATGAAGAAGGAACAACGATTCTGTTAGTTGAACAGAACGCGCAACTTGCGTTAAATCTGACAGATAGAGGTTATGTGATGGAGACAGGTGAAATTACAATTGAAGGTGCATCTACTGATCTTTTGGCTGACGAACGCGTCCGGCAAGCATACCTTGGAGAATGAAAGAATATGTATCCGACGCTAATTGATTTTGGCACGATATTTTCTATTCCCTTGGGTGTTCATAGTTATGGTGTTATGTTAGCCACTGCCTTCATTACGTGTAGCATCATATTAAAGCATGAATTAAACAGGAGAGGTTATGTAGGAGATGTAGCCACAACGATTATTGTCGCAGGTGCTATTGGCGGGATTATCGGGGCGAAAATCTACTTTATTTTCCTTGATGGTAGGATAGAGGTAGAAGAAATCTTTTCGCCGAGTGGGTTGGTTTGGTATGGCGGTTTGATTGGTGGCAGTGCTGCTGTCAGTTGGGTTATACATCGTTCACCTAACCCTTTCCTCCCGACTGTTGATGTGCTCGGTCCTCTGCTACTGCTTGGGTATGGCATCGGTAGAATTGGGTGTTTGCTTGCAGGAGATGGAGACTACGGACCGCCTACCGACTTACCGTGGGCAATGGCATTTCCTAACGGCACTGTGCCAACGGATGTCCCTGTTCACCCAACACCTATTTATGAAACTTTGCTATCAGTCACCTTCTTTGCAGTCATCTGGTCACAACGCAAAAAATACGTATCAATCCCAGGTTTCGTTTTTGGTGTGAGTCTTATTTTGATTGGCGTGGAAAGGTTTTTCGTAGAATTTTGGCGATTGACACCGCGCGTCTTTCCAGAGACATCTTCTTTACATTGGTTGACATCCCCGCAGGTTGTGAGTATTCTCCTCATCTGTTTTGGGATTTTCTTTACTGTGTGGATACATAACCGTCCAAGGGGCGCGGCGGAATCTGAAATGCAAATACCTGAACCAGAGAAAGAAACACCGCGTCCGAGTAGACGGAAGCGACGACGGTAGTATGTTTAAAAGCATTAGTCCTCACAATTTATCTTATACTCACTCTCCTGTGTTTCTATTTATTCAACATTTGCGTAAATGTCTCAATGTTCTGTGCCTTTGCTGCGGCCGTATGTAGATCGTCAAGTCGTTGCAAATCGTTGATGTTCTGAATCATAGGCGTTATAGCCCTCACAATATCATCAGAATATTTTGTGTTGAGCACTGCCAAAATGTGTTTAATGGTAGTTTCCCTGATGATTTTCTCGCTTTGGCGTTGGTAAAACTTAGATTCTTGCATTAGTTCCTCCTGTATGAGTATTTCATACAACTCAGAATTATGTATTATACTCCCAAAAAGGGAAATAGCGTAAAGTAGATCTCCTCGCGTCTGCTGATCGACAGGAGCATCAATCGTTGCGTCAACACATTCTTTAGCCCACTGTTCAATACCCATCCCTTCAGGCGGTTTCATAAGCGGTGTAAAGGGTAGGATACCTGGGGCATTCATTTCCAAAGCCGCTTGTCCATCTATATCGAAAAGTCGTATTACCTTATAGTGCAAGGTATATTTGTATCCGTGCCAACTATATTCAAATTTCCCGGTGTCATTTCTTCCAGCGTTAGGATGGAAGTAAATGACGTTTGAGTAGACAGGTATTTCGTGCCTGCCGACAAGGTATCCTTGATATGCTGCATTTCGCGCCCACATCGGTTTGTGTGTGCTATCGCGAAGTTGCAATTCAATATGTAAAATGGCTTCACGATTATCAACACGAATACGTTTTGTGCTGTCGGTGCGTTGCCCTATTATAATCTGTTGTTCTGTATCTATGTTTTCAAGTACCTCCACATCATTCACACCAAGGACAAACTGTGAAATATCAACTGCGAAATCTGTCAGGAGATCTTTTGCCATATTATCGTAGTTTTGTGCCATAAGATTTATTATATGGTAGTATGATAGAAAAATCAAGAGATAACCAATTGTTTCGCTCCGCCTGCGTTTCTATTTATTCAACATTTGCGTAAATGTCTCAATGTTCTGTGCCTTTGCTGCGGCCGTATGTAGATCGTCAAGTCGTTGCAAATCGTTGATGTTCTGAATCATAGGCGTTATAGCACTCACAATCTCCGCAGAATATTTTGTATTGAGCACTGCCAAAATGTGTTTAATGGTAGTTTCCCTGATGGTTTTTTCACGCTGGCGTTGGTAAAACTTAGATTCTTGCATTAGTTCCAAGATTATCTTACTACAGTTGTGTGGTCCTATTAACAATAGTTCGCAAACTTTGTCTTAAATTGACTTTACCTACTCACGCACCTGACCATCCCCATAGATTATATACTTATAACTCGTCAAACCTTCAAGACCCATCGGACCACGAGAATGGAGTTTTTGTGTGCTAATTCCTACCTCAGCACCCAACCCAAATTCATAGCCATCCGTAAAGACGGTGCTTGCATTGACATAGACCGCAGCAGAATCTACCTCTTTGAGAAAACGTTGCGATGCACTATAACTTTCTGTGATAATCGCATCGGAATGATGTGAACCGTAAGTTTCAATATGGTCAATCGCAGTGTCAATATCATCTACCACGCGGATAGAGAGAATATAATCAAGATACTCTGTTTTCCAATCTTCTTCAGTTGTAGACTTAGCAGTGGAGACAATCTGTTGCGTCGTCTTGCACCCACGAACTTCTACATTTTGCTCTTGCAATGACTCACAGAAAGCAGGGAGAAACGTGTCCGCAATATCAGTATGAACAAGTAACGTCTCTAAAGCATTACAAACCGCGACTTTATATCCGACTTTTGCGTTCATGCAAATCTTGGAAGCCATCTCAAGGTCTGCAGCTTCGTCAACATAGATATGACAAATACCATCTGCATGTCCAAGCACAGGGATAACAGATTCCCGCATCAACTTCTGGACGAATTCGTTACTGCCGCGTGGAATTACCAGATCAATATATTCAGGTAGACGTATAAGTTCATAGACGGCTTGCCTATCTGTGGTGTCAACGAATTGGATAGCATCAGGTGCACCTTCTTTGGCAGCCGTATCGCTGAGGATACTTGCAAGTATATTATTGGAATGAATTGCCTCCGAACCACCTCGTAAAATAACACCGTTGCCAGATTTGATACAGAGTGCCGATACCTCAACGGTCACGTCAGGACGAGATTCATATACAACACCAACGACACCTATCGGAACACGTACTCTACCGATTTTGAGTCCATTAGGACGTTCCCCCATGCTAATTACTTCACCGATTGGGTCAGGTAGTGTAGCAACTTGCCGTAAGTTGTCTGCCATACGTGCAATTTTTCCATCGTCAAGTAGGAGACGCTGCATTAATGGTTTCTCTAATCCTGTTTTCTCACCGTTTTCAAGATCATATCGGTTAACTTCCTGAATATCATCTTTCGCTTTTAGTATGTTTTCCGACATAGCTAAGAGTGCGTTGTTTCGGATATCTGCAGAACTCCGAGATAGAATACGCATCGCTGCTTTTGCTTTTCGTGCTTTTGACTGGATCATGTGCTGAATGTTTTCGTTCATATTATCCTTCTCTACCTACAAGGTGGGTAATTTATATGGTAAATATACTGCCTGCAATTATACTATATATCAAGACTAATACGCAATTTCTTTTCACAATCCAATTACGATATAAGTAGAACTAGTTTTGCAATTTATGTAAACACACAAATTGCAAAAACCTGAAGCACAATTGAGGGAAAAACCCTTACACTTGAAGCTACAGGTTCAGATGAAAATATAATGGTTCTTGAAAAGCAGTAATTGTTTTCGTCATACCTTAGAACAAAAAACGAACAATTGACTTGTAGTCAGTTGTTCGTTTTTGTATCTATCATCGGTAGGTTAAAGTCTATTCGTATTCCTTGAGAAACCCTCTGAATTCTCTGCGGTGCGTTTCTTCATCTGCAAGAAGTCTGATGCAAAGATCCTGTGTCACATAATCATCACCATCACACAAGCGAATGATCTTATTATACTGCTCAATTGCATCGTTCTCTGCTTCGATAACACCTTTAATAGCAGCAACGACATCTGTAGTATTTTCAGGTGGTTGTAACGAAGTCTGAACTGCTTTAAACGCAAACGAACCGGGAACATTTCCACCGATTTCTTTAATACGGGATGCCAAATCTTGTGCATGTGTAATTTCTGTTTGAATATCTGCTGCCAAAGACTTCTTAATCTCTTCTGCCCGAATACCATCTAAATCAACAGATATCGCAAGATAATTAATTGTCGCTTCCAATTCCATCCAATATACTTTCGTCAATTCTTCAATGAGTACGTCTCTTTTTGCTTGATCCATGATTTTCTCCTGTCGTTGTAAATTGAGTTTCTGCTTTTTGTTTTCATTTATCAAATATTGTATCAGACTTAGAAATATTGCAAATTATTACATCAAAAACAGTGAAACCCTAAAAATTATTTGTACACGGTATCACCCATGGAAAACCATCGGGATGCGGTATAATATAAAACGATATATTATAGGTTTCGGTTAACATTTTTTGCGTTAATACAACATCTGGTGATCCATAAGCAACAGAAACTCCATTTTTTAACATCAAGAGTTGGTCAGCATACATTGATGCAAGATTCAGATCATGGATTGCTGTGATCACGGTTTTGCCTTGATTACATATACTTTTACAGAGATTGAGTATTTGTAGTTGATGTCTTGGATCCAGATGATTTGTCGGTTCGTCTAACAAAAACAGTCCTGGAGATTGGGCAAGGATTCGTGCAATATCAATACGACTCGCTTCGCCACCTGATAAGGTTTGATAAAGACGGTATGTAAATCCATCAGCTTCTACATTTTGAAGTGCTTTCTCGGCAATTGCGATATCACTGGTTGTCTCTTTTGTTCCGTTCAAATACGGATAACGTCCAAACAATACTACCTCTAATGCTGTAAAAGGAAAATTTATATCTCTTTTTTGTTGTAAGTAGGCCCGAAGTCGTGCAAGTTCCTTTGGTTCATAACTATTAATCGGTTTCCCGAAAAACCTTATCTCACCAGTTGTGGGTGTAAGTTCGCCTGAAATTAGACGTAAGAGGGTGGATTTTCCCGCACCATTGGGACCGATGAATCCCCACAACAACCCATCTTTAATTGTAACATTTATGTCTCGCACCAACCACTTACCGTTGATCTCGTAACCGACATCTTCTACTTCAATCATGATGCTTATTCCTGCATTCCACAGTGTCTTCTTCCTCAAATAATAGATATATACTATAGAAGAATCTCTCGTTTGAATCTTACAGGACTTACGCATTTTTATAAAATGGTGTATACTATTCTATTATGACTACATGGACACAATCTAAAAAGAAGGTAAACCTATTTTCCGATTATTGTCAATTTTTGTTATCAAGTTTTACGAACTGGACGCAAACGTACTTTGGTGATCAGTCTGAGAAATGGAGCCATGATCAACTCAATCGTTTTTTGAGAAATGAGAACATTCCATCAAGCGAACTCTGGCAGTCTGTCCAGGATGACATTGAGTTTGATGATCAAGGGCACATTGCTTTTGATGATGTTGTGCTACCTAAACCGCATGCGAAAAAGATTGAAGCTCTCCGTCCTCAGTGGAGTGGTAGCGACAAAAAAGTCGTTGATGGCATCGGTATTGTAACGTGTCTCTATGTCAACCCAAAGACGCAAGAGTATTGGATCATTGATTATCGCATTTACGACAAAGACCATGATGGAAAAACCAAAATAGACCATTTATTAGACATGCTGCAAAACGCGGTCTTCAAAAAACAACTCCCGTTTCGGACGGTGCTAATGGATAGTTGGTATGCATCCATGCAAGTCATGAAAGCGATTGAAAAACTTTCTAAGATTTATTATGTGCCACTGAAACGCAATCGTCTTGTAAACGATACGGACGGCGTTGAACCACACCAACAAGTCCAAAAGTTATCTTGGACACAGACAGAAACGCAACACGGAAAGCACGTGCACATCAAGAAGTTTCCAAAAGGGCATCAAGTGAAGTTGTTCCGGTTAGTCTCCTCTAACGGACGCACGGAATATATTGCGACAAACGATTTATCTCAATCGGATGCGGATGCGACACGCCAAGAATGTCGCGTGCGTTGGAAGATTGAACAACTTCATCGTGAGATCAAACAAGTCACCGGTATTGGTAAATGTCAATGCCGCAAGTTGCGTGCCCAAAGAAATCATATTGCTTGTTGTTTTCAAGTATGGGTCTGTTTGAAACGTGTTGCGCGCAAACATGGTAAAACAATTTATGAACTAAAACAAAGTTTATTGGATGATTATATGCGATTTCAACTCTCTAATCCTTCAATAATTTTTAAAAATGCGTAAGTTCTGTCTTATTAATAACCACAGAAAAAATGGTCCACCTAACAAAGCTGTGACAACCCCAACAGGTAATTCAGCAGGGACAACAATAGTGCGCGAACACAAGTCGGCAAGGATCAATAATATGGCACCGCCCAATGCTGAACCGGGCAATACATATCGATGATCTGCACCACCGATCAGTCTTAAAAGATGCGGAACGACGAGTCCAATGAACCCGATTCCACCTGCTGCTGATACCGCTGCACCTACCGTTAAAGCAACACCGAATACAGACAGCCTCTTCAAAGATTCAGTTGGAACACCGAGATGATACGCTTCCGATTCACCAAGACTGATCGCATTCAAGGAAGATGCTTGTTGCAACAACACAAACATGCCTACAATTGAAATCGGAAGCGTAACAAGTACAACAGACCATGTGGCACCACCAAAACCACCGAGTAACCAAAAGGTGAGACTTCGTAGTTGTTCATCGTCAGCGAGGAATGTCATTAATCCGATACACGCTCCCGCGAGACTGTTGAGAGCGATACCCGCGAGCAGTAGTGTTACCGTTTGCACTTTGCCTTGCGTTTCCGATATCTTCCAGACACCGATAGTTACAAACATACCACATGCAAAGGCAGCAATCGGTAGTCCCCATATACCCAATATGCCACCGTCTGAGAGGACAATCCATACTGATGCACCTAATCCTGCTCCTGCTGTAATACCAATTAAACCTGGATCTGCTAACGGATTACGAAAAATACCTTGAAGGGTTGTTCCGGATATCGCTAACATTGCACCAACAAGTGCTGCTAAAACGACACGTGGAAAACGCACATAGAGCAATACAGCAAAACCATCCTCCTGCAGAAAAAGAATTCTTGGTATTTTCCACGGTAGAATTTGATATGCCCCTACACCGGCTGCTACACAAATGGATACTGGCAATAGACCGCCCAGGATTAACATAATCTGTGTCTGTTTTTGCATATGATTATTGTGTCAGATGTTTTTCTTCACCTGTTGCAACGAAATATCCATCTACTTCATAGATACCTTTGAAAAGATCAAGCGCGGCTCGTCCGCAACGAGGACCGAATCCAGAAAAGTATTGACCCGCCATTGCCACAACACGTTTGTTCTTTCCTGCAGGTGTAAGTGCTAAGCCAGGTAATTTGAGTAAACCATCTACACCACCAACTGACTCCAATCCAGTGGTAAACAACACATATACATCTGGTTGCGCAGCGACTACCGCCTCAGCTGTCATCGGTTTGTTTCCTCTAATTTTCACAGCAGCATTTTCCACACCAGCGACTTTAAACATTGCTGCAGCTGCAGTATCTTTCCCTAACACTAATGCAGTTTGTGTGCCTCGCAGATACAGAAATAGTGCTTTTAGTTTTGGCTTGTTTTTACGTAATGTGAGTTTTGCTTGCAACTTCTTAATGTCAGCATCTAAAGATTCATTCAATTCCTGGGCCTTTTTCTCACAACCAACTGCCTTTCCTATGGTAAGTAATCTTTTCTTAACATCCTTGATAGTGCGCGGTTCTCTCAGTAATAAAACTGTAACCCCTGCCATACGGAGTTGTTCTACAACTTGTGGTGGTTTCACATCATCACGGCCAATCACCAACGTCGGTTTCAAAGAGAGGATCCCCTCAGCATTCAGTCCATACTGATACCCAACGCTGGGAAGTTTCTCTCTTACACCTTCTGGGTAGGATGATGAAGCATCACATCCGACAACCTTTTCTCCAACACCCAGCGCGAAGAGTATTTCAGTAGTGCTGCCGTTGAGACTCACAATCCGTTCCGATGAGGTGATGACTACAGTCTTCTCTTCCGCATCTTTTACCTCAATTGGATTTGCAGCAACAAGACATACGACCGCACCCAAAAAAATGAAAAGCAAGACACTAATTATCCATGCTTTAACAATGTTTGATTGTAATAATTGCATTCTATTTCCTCCTGAAGATGAGTAGTTGGCATGGAATCTATTGATGTTAGGAGATTTTGATGCAAATTTATGCACAAGCATAAATTTAGATTGATAGATTCCATGTCCAACGTCTCATGAACTCAGTGTTCAGTTGTTCTGTATAGACGATTGAAACGGATTGTAGTTAACTAACCCTATGAGACATAATAAGGCAAAGTAGAAAATTAAAAATTTCGACTTCCATCAGGTTGGTGAACATACTCAAACGTAACAAATCCACTATCCTGTTTGTTTTCGTTATCCTTATAATAACCTAAAAATCTGATTTTAGCATAAGATCCATCTGCAGCTGTCATGACGAACACTCGGTCTTCGATAGGTATGATCCAATGTGTTGGCGGACCTGTATAGATGTACCATCCTTTTTCGCTTTGCGGAACTATTGCAAGTGTATCTTCTGAATCCATGAGATACCCGTTTTCTGGCGCAACAGTAACGCCTTCAAGAGTTGTGTCTGTAAGCATAATGGCACTTCCCTTTCCTGGTCCGCTGATACCTCCATTCAGTTTAACTTGTGTTCGCTGAAATCCGATATCCCACGCATCTGAGTTGATTGCATCCACAACATCAACAACATCACCTGTTTCAAAAGAGAAGTAACTCCACTCCTCATTATTCGTAGCATCTATTGTAAACGTATAAGCTTCCAAACTAACAGTAT
Source organism: Candidatus Poribacteria bacterium (assembly GCA_958295945.1). Taxonomy (GTDB): domain Bacteria; phylum Poribacteria; class WGA-4E; order WGA-4E; family WGA-3G; genus MSPOR6. Next base: position 4,031,883 of record OY282386.1, on the reverse strand, counting down.
CGTTATTCTGTTCAATATTATCAGACGATACATCTGCAGTTTCTGATTCTATAAGTGGAGACTCTGGGTTTTCATCATCAGAGGAACCACAACCAAAAAAGACAAATACGCTGATGAACAACATAAACCAGATAACAATGTGCCAATTGATGTAATCTCTAACTTTGATCATAGTAATGCTCCTGTTTCAAGCGCGCCTCTACAGGCGCGCATCATGTAATTTCTAAGCCTTCAAGGTTACACTAAGATCTCTTAAATTGATTTTCTCGTCTGCTCGTTCGGCAACCTTCCGCAGACTATCTAATGCATCAGTGAAGACCTCAGCAACTTGGAAGAATTCTTCTGGATCCATTGTTATGTCCAGAGCACGATATTTAACATGGATGTGTCCATCAAGACATTTGTAGATGGCACATATATCAGATTGTGACAAAAAGTCGGTTTTGAGACCCATTTTTTTCTCCTTAAGACACGGTATACGTATCTGCTTATCTTGACTGTTTGATCTCTGCCCAAGTTGTTACCAATTTCTCTCGCGCAACGACATCAGTAGGATCAGATGTGAAGTTACGAGTGCCATCATCTTGGAGAACATATTCAATGCTGATGTTCCCTGAACCTTCTTTAGTTTCGTTGTTTTCATAGTAGCCCATAAAACGTAATTTTGCATAATCACCAATTGCAGTCCGCAAGATGTAGACTCTTGCATTTGGCAATATCCAATGATTTGGCGGTCCCGTATAGGTGTACCACCCATCACCACGGGCTATGGTGGCAATTTGTTCAGTATCTGAAATGTACTCTCCCTCGGGTGCTTCAAGGATATCTTCAAAATCAAAATCCTCCACTACCAGCACCTCTGCATCTCCAGGACCACTGTTACCACCATTTGTGATTACTGCGGTACGCTGAAAACCCAGGTCCCACTCAAGAGATGTTGCAGCATCTTTGATGTCAACTATGCCACCTTCAAGTAGGTTGACATAAACCCAACTCTCACGGTCAGTTGCATCGACCGTGAGAGTATTATGATGAAGATCAGCATACACAGTGAGAACTGTGATGCTGATTGTTACGACGAAGAGTATTATAGTGCCAATAATTAGGTTGTGTAAGCACATGAAACTTTTCATCAGATAACTCCTTTCAATAATTTAATGTAGTTAATTGTAATAATGATTATGAGAATTACATAATCCTTTAGTAACTATAGTAGCTCTTACCCTATGATGCTAATATGCCAAGGACAAGCCACCGTAAAATGAACGACCAAAAAACGTGTAATATCTTGGTATTTTAAAATCAGTTAAATTGTTACATCCAATTGAGGCTTTAAGCGATTTGAAGAGTGTTTTTGACAGTCGTATGTTCCATATCCAATAACTGGATGCAAGTTCTTCAGGTTCAAGGACTTTATCACCGTCGTCATACAATCCCCATTTACTTGCGTATCGACCACGCAGATCAACTTGAAAACCACTATTCTGATGTAGGTATGCAAACTTGAGTGAGCCGTTATGTGTCGAACGGTTTAATAATTGTAGTCCTGTTGTCTTATCTGCGCATCTAAGAAATGCATAACCCACAGCTGAAGTAAATCCTCCATAACTGCCAATCACTACCTCTATATCGGCTCCTTCTGTGAACGCTTCATTGATGTTTTGATATTCAAACTTGCTTCCACCGGCTGCACTCTGCCCAATACGTTCTGCGTCTATCAAATTTAACAAGTCGTTGCGATATAGGTGAATTCTACCGAGTAAGGTATCAGTAACTTGATATTCTATTCCAAGGTTCCAGTTATGGGATGATTCAGGTTGAAGATTAGGATTACCCAACACTTGGTAACCAGAGGTGACATTACTGAAGTTAAGATATAGGTTCTTAAAGTCGGGAGCACGAAAACCTTGTCCGTACGAAGCACGTAATCGCAAATCATTTGTCACACTATAGAGGGAACTCAATTTTGGACTGAAATGAGTACCGAATTCGGAATGATTGTCTAAACGACCACCAATGACCAAAGCAAACGATGGAATAGGACGAAACTCATTCTGTATAAAGAGAGAAGCCGTGTAAAGTCCACGGTCTCCACCTTCAATACGTTGAGATTGGAGATTTTCAAGTGTTATCTCACTCCCCATGGTAAATTCGTGTTTTTCCCATATTGTTGCGTCAAACTGAATTTCTCCTTTGAGAAGGTCCTGGATATTCAAATTGTGTGAACTTGTTTCTTTATTATCTCTGTTGATAACTGTAGATTCATCGTCATATCGTGTAACATAGAGTTTCCCTGTCAACTGCGTAGGTGATATCCTTCGTAAGTTTTCAAGGTTGAAATCATGTTCTATACCCAGACTCCCGCTGAAATTTTCTATCTCACCGAGTCGATCATAGACAATACCCCCACTTTCACTGATACCTTCTTGATCTTGTGTGAAGTATTGACCTGAGAATAGCAGATTTGTTGCTGAAGTTAGTTGATACGCTGTCCGCGCAGAACCTGTTAAATTGGCATAACCATCAATTGTAGTTGTGAGGTCTGATGAATTCAAATCGATCGGATTTCGGCTATTAACACTCAATGTTAATAGCGAATTGAGCCTACCTCTGTGTAGTTCAACAGCACCTCTGCTATCATAAGTGTTGTGTTGTTCAATATTCTGAGAAAAGTTGACAGAAAAGGGAGATGCGGCTTTCCGTGTAATAATGTTGATGACACCAGCGAGTGCTGCGTTACCGAAAAGAGAAGATGTCGCACCTTTGACGATTTCTATTCGCTCCACGTTTTCAACAGCCATACGCGCCATATCAAGTTTGCCAGCAATTCTGCCTATTTGTGGTTCACCGTCCACAAGAATCAAGACATATTCTGAATCAAGACCTTGAAGTTGCACACCATCACCGTGGCCATCGCGGTGAACAATGACCCCAGCTTTATTCTCAAGAACTTCACCAATATTTTCAGCACCCGTTGCCTCTATTTCCTCACGTGTAATCAAATCAGTAATAACGGGTGTATCAATTAATCTGTGCTGTGTCCTTGTAGCAGTGACAACAATAGCGTCTAAATGCACTGTAGGTTTCCTATCTTCCGCGTTGCCTGGTATTGCAGGTAACAGCCACAGCAGCAATATCAAATAAATCCATTTTGTCCAATTGACAACCATATTGTTCTCCTTGACAAATCACACCTAAATTTGCTTGACAAATATTAGGTTTTAACGTATCCTTATAAATGCAGAAAAGGCGACATGTGCGATAAAACGCAAGACCTAAAAGCGGTTGATTCGCGAATTATTTATTGATTCTATTAGAAGTATGGGTTGTAGCTTACAATTGGCAGTTGGGAGCAAACCCTTTTCTAATGACGCTTTTTCTGCTGTTTTTTAGTGCACCTTGAAAGGTCCACCTCGCGGTTCATCCTTTAACTCTGGTCGGGCGGAATCTTGAAATACCTCATGGAGTTCAAGTTTATTGGATTGTGTAAACGCTTCTTTAGGTAATGTACCAGATTGGGCATGTCCTTTACGAAATTCTTCGGAATCTACCCAATTTTCAAAATCCTTCCGTGATTCCCAAAGTGTAAATACAATGTATGGATCACCGTCATTCACAGGTCGTAGAACCTGATTTGAGACAAACCCTGGCATTCCATCCACAAGACGAGCTCTATTTCGAAACCTCTCCTCAAATTCATCACTATATTCTGCTGAAACGTAGATTCTATTGGCAACAGTAATCATGAACCGCTCCTTAATGCTATTTATACGATTAACATATTCGTTAAAACTATTCCATCTTACTATTGGAACACCCGAAGAGTAAATTGCTACGCTCGGATGTTCCATTGCGATATTATCCTAAGGAGGAAGTTGATTAACCCACAACATTATGATAGTGAATCTCATTATCATATTTATACGGATTAAAAACGAACAACTTGCAATTTCTAATACCACATTGACATTATACTATATCAACAAAACGATGTCAAATTTTAATTTTGATTTCTTATAAATATTTGACAATTTAGCAAAAATCGTGTATCCTTTTTATTATAGAAAAGCGAAAACTGCACGCATTATAAGGTAAGAAATAGAAAGGAATTGTTATGAAACGTACGTATCAGCCACATAGGCGAAAAAGAAAAAACAAACTCGGATTTCGTAAACGTATGTCTACCCGCCACGGCAGAAAGACGCTTGCACGTCGCAGGGCAAAGGGTAGAAAAGTTCTCAGTGCATAACGAAGACAACATACATTTTGAAAGATGCCACGTACATTTAATATACCCCGCTTTTATGAAAGTCCTGTTATTTCCACCGTTAAGGCATCGCGGCGGAATATGGACACACGTAAACGAGACTTATCTCCCTCCGTATTAGATTTTGGACCTGTCCGATTTAAGATCGCACGCCACTTCGGATTCTGTTATGGTGTTGAAAATGCTGTTGAGATAGCATATCGTGCACTTGAAGAGAATCCAGACAAACGCATATTCCTACTATCAGAGATAATCCACAACCCCCGCGTCAACGACAATTTAAGACATCACGGCGTGCAATTTCTTTCTGATACTGAAGGGAAACCGTTGCTACCGTTTGATGTGTTAGTGCCTAATGATGTTGTCATTGTCCCTGCCTTCGGCACGACGTTGGAAGTTGAGCAGGAACTTAATGAGCGGGGTGTGACACTTTCATCCTATAATACAACGTGTCCGTTTGTTGAAAAGGTATGGAAGCGGAGCCAAGAAATTGGAAAGCAAGATTACACTGTTGTCGTGCATGGCAAGCGGTATCATGAGGAGACACGCGCTACATTTTCGCATGCACAAGCAGAAGCACCAGTTGTTGTTGTCCGTGACCTTACGGAAGCAGAAGATCTTGCAAAAGTGATTCGCGGTGAAGCAGATGCCGACTTTTTCTTTGAAAAGTTTGCTGATCGTTATTCCAATGGTTTCCACCCAGATGTCCACCTTAAACGTATCGGTGTTGTCAACCAGACGACAATGCTTGCTACAGAAACGCAGGCGATTGCCGATTTGTTGCGGCAAGCAATTGGTGTGAGATATGGCGAGGACCATCTTTCTGAACATTTTGCTGATACCAAAGACACTCTGTGCTATGCCACAAAAGAGAATCAGGATGCAACGCTTGCACTAATTGCTGAAGGTGGTGATGTTGCAGTTGTTGTGGGTGGATATAACTCATCTAATACAAGTCATTTGGTAGAACTCTGTGAACATAAATTACCAACCTATTTTGTGAGAGATGCAGCGGAGTTGCTCAGTCCGAGTAAAATCAGACATTTATCGCTTGAAGCAAAAGAGGTGAATGTTACTGAGGATTGGCTGCCGATTGAACATCCTGATGGCAAATCGGTCGACATCGTTTTGACTGCTGGTGCATCTTGTCCGGATATTCTGCTTGACGAAGTGTTGCGGAAGATTGTCGGTTGGTTTCCAAATACACGTTCTGTGGATGACGTGCTTGTGCCGTATCTGTAGTTATCTACTATGAATGTTTCAATAATTCTGTGAAATATACTAATGAATGATCAATACCAACATGTTCAGAAACATCTCACACCAGGTATCGCTGAAGAACTCATAAAAGAGTTGTATACAGGACAAACTACTCATATACAGGAGATAAAGAATGTTGTAGATCAGACACATCGTGAGCGTGATGGGCTGTCATCACGAGCTAGGTTTCACCACCCAGTCACCCTTGCCCTATCAAGAATGAAAAATGAAGGACAAGCAGATAACCCACGTCAAGGTTATTGGCTTATTCTTTCAACAACTCAGGATAGCGTAAAAGTTGATTCTGAGCGTAATAATCTAGATGCTGAAGATCTTGAACCTGAGAAAATCATTGGAACTGGTAAACATTCGGTGTACCTTTACTATTTTCCGATTTACAAGAGATACGCGCGAGAGCAGAACGAAGAAGTATGGCCATGTAAAATTGGAAAGGCGATGAATGACCCTATTAACAGAATAATTTCACAAACACGCACTGCACTTCCCGAATATCCCAAGGTTGGTCTAATTATCAAAACAGACGCGTTAAATTTAATGGAAAGCACAATACAAAATATATTGAAACTACAAGGTAAACAAAAGCAAGATGCACCTGGTAAGGAATGGTTTATTACATCTCCCAGTGAAGTTGAAACGGTGTATGAAAGCAATTTTGGTAATTTATAGTGACTGAACCTGATATTCAGAAAGAAAGGAAAGTGCTATTCTTAAAGCGTCTCATAATATTAATGAAGGGGTTATTATGTTCATTGTAACTGACGACTTAGAAATTATAAACTTCAACCAGTATCGTAATTTGAGTGTAAAAGGTGAAGATCCTGAAGGATGTAAACTTGTATTAACTGCTCAAGATGGATCCGAACGCGTTATAGCAGAGTTTTCTGAATTTGAGGAAGCATTTAATCTCTTTTCAGACATTCGAGATGCTATCGCATCAGGAGAAACGTGCTATAGTTTAGAAGGATACTAATGAACAAACTTTACTTCGGCGATAACTTAGAAATACTACGTGAGATGGAGGATGAACGCGTCCACCTAATCTGCACCGATCCACCTTTCAACAGCGGACGAAACTATAACACATTTCTCGGTGACTCCCTTGCACAAAAGAAGGCGTTTACCGATACATGGACTTGGGACACTACTGCACAACACGCGCGTGCAGACATAGAATCACGAGCAATTGCTAATGATACTTACAAAGCACTCAATACCTGTCTGAAGGGATACGACATGGTGTTGCTAAACGCAGTCTCTGGGGACAGTGGTGCAATGCGTGCATATCTCGCCTTTATGGGACCGCGTCTTGCCGAGATGCACCGCGTCCTTACCAAAAAGGGGAGTATCTATCTGCACTGCGATCCGACAGCAAGCCACTATCTAAAAGGCGTGATGGATGCTATCTTTGACGTAGAGCATTTCAGAAATGAGATTATCTGGCAACGCACAAACGCGCATAATGATGGCAAGCAATATGGCAGGGTTCACGACACAATTCTGTTCTATAGCAAAAGTAGCAAAACCGTATGGAATCCTATCTATACAGAACACGATCCAGAATACGTAAAGAAGTTTTATCGACATCATGACGAAAGAGGCCTCTATAGAGTTGGTGATCTGTATGCCCCGGGGGTAACGCAGGAAGGGGAATCAGGTAAACCGTGGCGAGGGATAAATCCGAGCAAAGTGGGTAGGCATTGGAGTACCCCACGTAGGGAAGCGTGGCCCGAAGACGTTAAACCGCCTGAAAATTATGAATTGCTTTCGGTTCACAAAAAATTAGATGTGTTAGATGAAAATGGATTAATTTATTGGCCTCCCAAGGGTAGTGTTCCAGGGTTTAAGCGATACCTATCTACATCAAAGGGAAGTAGAGTGCATGATGTGGTTACAGATATCAACCCTTTGTCCGGCAATGCTAAGGAACGCCTTGGCTATCCCACACAGAAACCGCTTGCGCTTTATGAACGTTTAATCAGAGCATCCAGTAATGAAGGTGATATTGTTCTTGATCCATTCTGCGGGTGCGGTACAACGATTGATGCGGCGCATACGCTCAATCGGCAATGGCTGGGGATTGACATCACGATTCTTGCACTGGATCCAATGCGGCAACGGTTGGCAGATCGGCACGGGTTAGAACCCTCTATTGACTATCAGATAGAAGGGTATCCGACCAATATGCAGGAAGTTCACAGGTTGTTGAAAGATGGTGACAAACGAAAATATCATGATTTCTCGAATTGGGCAGTAACACGGCTTGGTCTGAGACCGACAAAAGATGTCGGTGATGGTGGACTGGACGGTATCGGACATGTTACGCTATGGAATCCGCAGCAAATGAAGGAGACAGATGCACGGATATTGGCAGAGGTTAAGACAGGCAAACCGAACATCACACAGGTGCGTGCCTTCTGTCATGTGATGGAGGAGCACAAAGCGGAAGTTGGTATTTTTATCACGATTGCGCCGGTGAGTCCGAAAATGCGTCAAGTTGCAGAGAATACGGGCAATTTTGAGCATAACAACAAAACCTATCCACGCCTCCAGTTTTGGCAGTTAGATGACGAATACTTTAAGAATCCAGATATCATCAACACATTAGTTCGTTTGCCAGATGCATGGCGTATCCGACCAACACAGAAGTCGGCACGTCATTTTACAGATCAACAGTTGCCATTGCTACGGGAATAGATGGAATGTGTGTAGAAGATTCACCGTACCCATCATACTTCCGGTAAACTGACATCCATCAAATACCCTATTGCACCAAATACTTTGTTAAGTTCACTTATTGTGAGAGCGGACTCGTTTCGGGTAAACTGGTTTCCAACCAATTTACCGAATTGCCAAAACTCACCATCCGTTACAATGCCGTATACTGTTATTGCATCATTGTCATTAATCTTTTGAACGGCTACCATTTCTGCTAAACACTGCCCCCATCCTTTGACAAAGTCATTTCGTTTTGCTTCTGCCACAATAATAATCGGAGTCCCAGGTACCGTTTTACCTAAAGCAGATTTTGTTGATATTAGGTAATCAGGGGTGCCGCTGAGTTCGTCATCGTAAGAAATCAATTCATGACTCCACAAAGCAAACCAATCGACATAGTTTTTATATACGTCCCTAAGAACTGGATAGATCACGTTTTCGCAACGAGATGCTTCTGATGAAAATACATTGATGTGTCGTTGACTGAATTTAAAGTCTTCCAAAAAAGCTTGGGAAGGTTCAATATTCACATATTGCATATATTCGTTTTCTGTATATTTTATATTGAAGGATTCCTGTACCTGAGCAATTGAATTGAAATCTGTAAATGCCATCTGATACGTCCCCATGAATGTTGTGTAATTGTGTTCCAATATGTTCTTTTCCAACAAGATATTACCACACACAAAATCAGTTCCTAATCATGACGCAATGCTTCAGTTGGCATGAGACTTGCGGCTTTGTTTGCTGGATAGATACCAAAAAACACTCCGATGAAAGCTGAAACACCAAACGCAACCAACGCTGCTTGAATAGACACAACTGCGGGCCATGCCGCATCTTTAATTATAAATTTTGAGATGACCCACCCTGAACCTGTCGCAAGTCCACTCCCGATAAAGATGCCGATCAATCCTCCACAAATGCTTAGGACGATCGCTTCAATCAAGAATTGAATGAGAATGTCTGTGCGTCTTGCACCGATGGCTTTGCGTAAACCGATTTCACGTGTTCTTTCCGTAACCGACACCAACATAATATTCATGATGCCGATCCCTCCAACAAAAAGGGCGATGCTCGCAACAGCACCGAGTAGAACTTGTATTATACGACTAACATTTCCTACCTGTTCTATTACTTGCTTTGCTGAGAAAAAATCAAAGTATTTTTCATCACCGTGTTGTTGTCTCATGGCAACTTTGAGTTCAGCCACTGCTTGTTCCACTTTTTCAAAATTGACTGCTTGTGTAAATAGTATAAGCCATCCTTTTCTATCTCCAACAAAACGTGTTTTCATCGTAGTGAGGGGTATAATCACACGATTATCCCACCCCTCAGTTGCCATATTATTGCCTTTTTCCTCCATAACCCCAACAACGGTGAATCGTCCTGAGCCAACTCTTAATTCTTGTCCGATCGGATCGGACATATCAAATAATTCTTTCTGGACTTCAGATCCAATCACACAGATAGTGTCTCGCAGTTCCATGTCGTTTTCACTAAAAAACCGACCCCTTTCTGCGTACCAGTTATTAACTTCTTGAAAGGAAGGCGTAACACCGTGAACCTGTAGGGATCGATTGTTGTATCTGTGTGATACACGGAGATGCATCCCAGATTGTGCAGTTGCAGTTTTTATGGATGGACACGTTTCAAGTATGAAAGCAAGGTCATCGTATTCAATATATTCTGGATGTTTATTCTCTACATACGAACCATCATCTCTGCGAATATGGTCTTTTCGGAAGCAGACGATCATCCCCGCACCACCTATACGTTCCATTTCTATGAGGACAAGGTGTTCTGCGCCACCACCCACAGAAACGACTGCAACGACTGCTGCAATACCGATGATTATTCCCAACGTTGTAAGGACAGAACGTAATTTGTTACGACTGAGTGCTGCTAATCCGACACTAACGCCTTGCGTAATCTGCATAATATAAAAATTGAATTTGTAGGCGGAAATTATTCAGGTTTCATGGATTCACCGCGTAGTAAAAACGCACGAATGTCATATCTTCCCGGACGTTCAATGGGTAAATCACCGCTTTCAATCATTAAATCAAGCGGGTTTGCCTGGGTGCGTAACGGCAGTTGTACCACTTCGTGCATACGTGCTGATTCGTATATCGCCATGATAATCTCAACAGCAGCACGTCCATGTTTTGCTTCACCACGGTGCTCATGTCCATCTTCAATCCATTCAACTAATTCTTGTGCTTGCGCAATATGCTGGTTTCGTCCATCGGAAGGACGTTCTTCCCAATCCGTAGCCTTATTGTTGAGTAGTCGGACGCGTCCCTCTGTTACATCTGCTATTCCATCTGTTCCGTAGACAATCCCACCTTGATAGTTTGGTCTACCGATTTCCTGTGTTAGCATACCGATACATCCGTTCGCAAATCCGACTATGCCTGCACTTCGATCTTCAATCTGAATATCCCGTTCATATCGTTCCGTTTTGCGTTCAACGTTGCCGATGACCCATTGAGGGGCAGGATCACCGAGCACATATCGCATCATATCTAAGAGGTGCGAGCAATCATTTAACAATCCTTGTCCGCCGTGGCAGACGATCTGTCGGGGTTCACCGATAGCTCCTTCAGCGATGAGATTGCGCGCATCTGTCCATGCGGAATTAAAACGACGTTGGTGTCCTATAACAAGTTTGACACTGTTTCGGTTTGCTGCGATTAACATTTCATCGCACTCACCCAGATTAACACCCATCGGTTTTTCACAGAGGACAGCCTTTGGTGCTCGTGCGCACGCTGCGATTGTCATCGGTGCGTGAAGTTTATGCCACGTAGCAACACTGACAATATCAAGATTTTCGTTATCCAGCATATCTCGTGGGTCTAAATAACAGTGGTCTGCGGAGACACCGTAGGTGTCTGAAAATCTATCAAGTGCTGCTTGAACAGGGTCTGCGAGTGCGACAATTTCAGTTTGCTCAACACCTTCATATCCTCGTGCATGTGCGTTGGCAATTCCACCACATCCGATAATACCGACCCGATATTTTGATGCCATATTCATCTCCATAAGGTATGGGCACGCAAAAAATGCGAGCCCATCGGATAATTACTAAATTACAACTACTGGTTAGCTGCTTGGACAATCTCAGCATGTGATTTTCCGAATCGGTTAGCAACCGCAACCAGATCCAAGATATTCACCGTGCCATCCATATTCACATCACCAGAAAGTCCATCACCTGTTTCACCGAATTGGTTAGCAACCGCAACCAGATCCAAGATATTCACGGTGCCATCAGCATTCAGATCCCACGGCACAGGTCCAATCGTAGTTGTGGTCGTAACTTCAGCAGTTTTCGTAGTATCTCCTTGTGAAGTTGCTGTAACTACGATTACATATTCCCTAATTTTCGTGAAGAAATCACCTGCTGCTGTAAAGTTCACTTCAACTGATTCGTCCACATCAAGCGTAATTTGCAACTGACTTGTAGCAGCTTCTTCAGAGTCTGGCAAACTGAACGAACCGAGAACGCTGCCTTCAATCCCGACTTCTGCTGAAGAACTGAGAACAATTGTATCTTCTGTGTTGCCGGTGTTTGTAACGGTAAGTGCATAAGTGACACCGGTGAGGAAATCCCATGTTGCACCTGTGAGTCCATCTTTACCTACCAACTGGACACCGTATTCCGGTGGAATTGCAGTAATCGTAGTTGTCGTAGTGAGGACAGCGGTCTTCGTAGTATCACCTTGTGAAGTTGCAGTAACCACAATTTCATATTCATCGGGTTGTGTCAGAAGATCACCAGAAGCAATAAACGCTATCTCTGCGGATTCCCCTGCAGCAAGCATTATTTCCAACTGTGCCGTGTCAGGTTCTTCAGAGTCTGGCAAATTGAAAGCCCCCAGAACAGCACCACCGATTCCTACTTCAGCAGAGGAACCGAGAACTATCGTATCGTCAGTATTACCGGTGTTTGTCAATGTGAGTGTATAAGTTACACCTATATTCGCTTCCTTCGTTGCGCCAGTGAGTGTATCACTTGTTAAAGTCACGCCGTATACGGGGAGAACAGTCGTTGTCGTAGTCACTGTTCCCGTTTTCGTGTCATCACCTTGCGATGTGGCAGTAACCTTGACTTCATAAGTATCTGCTAAAGCAAGCAGATCACCCGAAATCGTCAACAGGACTTCTGCTGAAGCACCTGATGCAAGCGGGACTAACATTTGACTCAATGTTGCATCAGTGCCTTCCGTTGCTAAATCAATCACATCGTCCGTATTTCCGTTGTTTGTAATTTTGAGTGTATAATTCACACCTTCACTTGCATCCGAAGTTTCAAAAGTCAACTCACCGACACCTTCTAATGATATGTCGTATACAGGAAGGATAGTTGCAGTGGTTGTGATTTCAACGGTTTGGGTGTCATCACCTTGCGATGTGGCAGTAACCTTGACTTCATAAGTATCTGCTAAAGCAAGCAGATCACCCGAAATCGTCAACATCACATCTGCTGAAACACCTGATGCAAGCGAAACAGACTCTTGACTTAATGTGGCTGCAGTGCCGGATATTGTCAAATCAATCGTATCATCCGTATTTCCGTTGTTTGTGACTTTGATCGTATAACCCACACCATCACTCGCATCTGCAGTTTCAGTTGTCAACTCACCCACACCTTCTAATACAATATTGTAGACAGGGAGAACTGTTGTGGTCGTCGTAATTTCACCGGTTTTGGTCCTATCCCCTCGTGATGTCGCTATGACTTTCACTGAATAAACACCTGCTTTAGTTAGAGAAGAACGGGGGATTGTCAATACCACTGTTGAAGAGGATCCGTAGGCAATGAACCTTGAAGTTGAACTTAACGTCGCATCAACATCTCCCGATTCAGATAATGTAATGGTATCATCCGTGTTACCTATGTTTTTCACTCTAATACGATAAACCACACTATCCCCAGATGTCTCATCCGTTAAATCACTAATACCTTCTAATGTAACACCGTAAACAGGTAAGATCGTCGTCGTAGTCGTAATATCAGCGGTTTTGGTGCTATCCCCTCGTGATGTCGCAGTAACCTTGACATCGTATTTACCGGCTCTTGCAAGTTTACTATCTGAAACTGTCAATGTGACATTTCTGGATGCCCCCGCTGTAAGTAGGACTGAAGTTGGACTTATTGTTGCTGAAACATCCCCTGAATCTGTCAAACGTATGGTATCAGTTGTATTGCCATCGTTGGTGACTTTGACCGTATAACTCACACCGTCACTTGCATCTGTTGTCTGTCTTGTTAAGCTACCTTCGCCTGCTAAACTAACACTGTATTCAGGAAGAATAGTTGTAGTAGTTATAACTTCAGCAGATTTTGAACTATCACCTTGTGACGAGGCACTGACCGTAGCCTTATATTCTCCTGCCCTCGTTAATGCGGAACCGGGAATCGTCAAAGTTACGTTTGCAGAAGTGTCCGCATCAAGTGCAACAGATGACCGACTTAATCTTGCTGAAGAAACCCCTGAAGTAGACAAAGTTAACGTATCTCTTGTATTGCCATTGTTTGTAACACGGAGTGTATATTTTGTCTCTACCCCCGTATTTACCGTTTTACTCAATGAACCAACACCTGCTAACGAAACGCCATAAACAGAGGTAATGTCAGATGTTGCTTTTTGGGTGTAAATATAATCACCGTTTGTGAAGAAAGTCCCATCTGCAGCATTCCCAGCAGCATAAAATGTAATACGTCCCACATCAGAAGAAGGTGCTGTCCATTTAAAAGTCCAACTATTTGAATCTCTTGTTCCTGCAGATGTTCCATCTCTTGTTTGTTCTATGTATTGCTTACTGTTTTCTTCATCTAATTGCGTATTATTATCTGAAGTGGCGAAAGTGCCGGCACGTGCATTATTACTATTAAGTGCCGTCATCTGAAAACCCCACCGCTCCTGCGCCACACGTGATAATTTAACAACAATATCATATTCCATGCCGGGAGTATAGACACCAGGCACTGTCAACATCAATGATCCACCTGCGGCATTCAGCGCATTACCTGTATGACATTGCGTACAGTTGCCTTCACCCGGCGCACCTGTCTTTTCATTTGGTGGATTAAAAGAATAGGCAAATACACTACTGCTACTGACGACACACAATAGAACAAGCATGCCACAAAGAAAAAAGGTTTTGATTCGTTTATTCAAAAGTCTCCTCCTCATAATAACACAAAAAAACACCCCGCCGCCGACGCTAATCAAGTTGATTCGCGGTCGGAAAACCGGCAGTCGGGGCGTTTTTTGTTATTCAGTTTTAGTTATGAAACCTACTTGAGTATGACCATGCGACGGGTCGCGGAGAAAGTCGCTGTTTGGAGCGAATAGAAATAGATACCGCTCGAAACATGTTCACCCGTTTCATTCTTACCATCCCAATAGGCAGCTGATGAATTCGTCATATACGAACCGGTTGACTTATGACCCAAGTTTAATTCACGAACTGTATGACCGGAAACATCATAGATCGTAATCATAACATTGGAATCACTGCTCAACTGATATGGAATCCAAGTTTCAGGATTGAACGGATTGGGGAAGTTCTGTCCAAGAATACTATCTTTTGGACGTACATCGCCAACACGCATTTCCACATCCATATATGCGTTGTGAATATCTGTGCTTTGGACTGTGCGTTCAAACGGACCGGACACAACAGTGCCATCTTCGTCAAGAACGGAGATCTCAATTTTATCGCCAGCTTGCACGACGCTCTTCTCGCTCAGATCTGCCCAAACAGCCGAGACGTACCCATCGTCACTGGTAACTGTTTTGGTGGAAACTACGCCAGTGCGGAGGTTTTTCGCAACCATCGTGTAAGTTGCACCACTTACTTTTTCCTGCAAGTTGCTTGTAACGATAAATGCCCAAGCACTGGAAGAAGTGGGGACCTTGGGTGCAGCAGCAGCAGCTTCATCCATCGTCATTTCTGGGTGTTCGTTAGACCATGCATTCCCACTGAATGTTACCGTTTTCCCTTCCGGTACATTGACGATATAACCTTTTCCACCTTCAATTGCGAAGCCGTCATCATCTTCAACAACGACATAACCATCAAAACTTTGTGAATAGGCATCTAACCTGATGACAACCGTTGAACCTAACATTTCTGCAAGAGATTTTGCTGTGTAGGGTTCTGTCGGCATCAACGGAACAGAGATCATGTTTAGTCCCGCTGCGAGTTTGACATCATAAGTAGGCAATACAGGTGGTGGTTCAGGTGTGGGTTCTGGCACATAAGGCATAATCGTCAGCATCGCCGTGGGTTCTTCCCATTCAAATGATGGTCCGACATCACCAACTCCCATAATACCCGGATGTGGTGTAATTACGCCACCTTCTGTGGGAACACGCGCATTGGAATTCATCGGGTCTTGATCAGTCGGTAGTCCGACTGGACCAGGAATATCTGTGCCACGTTCCGTATTCTGTTCACTCCCTGCATCGTAAGATCTTAGGGACAATGATGTGGTAATTGGCATTCCCATTTCATCATAAAGTGGTAAATCAGTGACACCAATGAACGCATCATTTGTTGAGACCAACATTGTTGCAAGTGAGAGTGCAGAGTTCATTGCATCTGCTGAGACCATGACAGTAACAGAAGCACCCGGGAAGACGTAACTATCTTCGGCAACGCTATTTGCACCTGCAGCTGCTGCAATGGCGGCGAGTCCTGAGACATCTCCACCTTCAGCAAGTTTGACAAGTGCTTCACTTGCGGGTTGACCAACTTCATAGATTTTTGCGCCTGCAAGGTGTGCTGCAAAGATTGGGGGTGAGAAAATTTGTCCACCCATTCCCGGTTCACCTTCTGTTAGGTTCGTGAGGGTAATAGCAAACACTTGGGGCTCGGGGACAACGGTATCTGTGTCCGTATCGGTATCTGTGTCCGTATCGGTATCGGTGTCCGTATCGGTATCGGTGTCCGTATCGGTATCGGTGTCCGTATCGGTGTCCGTATCCGTATCCGTATCGGTATCCGTATCCGTATCGGTGTCCGTATCAGTATCGGTATCCGTATCCGTATCCGTATCGGTGTCCGTATCAGTATCGGTGTCCGTATCGGTATCAGTATCCGTGTCGGTATCAGCATCCGTGTCGGTATCGGTATCGGTATCGGTATCAGTATCAGTATCAGTATCAGTATCAGTATCAGTATCAGTATCAGTATCGGTGTCCGTATCGGTGTCGGTGTCCGTATCGGTATCGGTGTCGGTATCGGTATCGGTATCGGTATCCGTATCCGTATCAGTATCAGTATCGGTATCGGTATCCGTGTCGGTATCAGTATCCGTATCGGTGTCTGTGTCCGTATCGGTGTCTGTGTCCGTATCGGTATCCGTGTCCGTATCCGTATCGGTATCCGTATCCGTATCCGTATCCGTATCCGTATCGGTATCAGTGTCGGTATCAGTATCAGTATCGGTATCAGTATCGGTGTCGGTATCAGTATCCGTATCAGTATCAGTATCAGTATCCGTGTCGGTATCAGTATCCGTATCGGTGTCTGTGTCCGTATCGGTGTCTGTGTCCGTATCGGTATCCGTGTCCGTATCCGTGTCCGTATCGGTATCCGTATCCGTGTCCGTATCCGTGTCCGTATCGGTATCCGTGTCCGTATCCGTGTCCGTATCGGTATCCGTATCTGTGTCCGTATCGGTATCCGTATCTGTTGTTGGAACAGTAACCGAACCATTGGCAGGTGTGACTTCCAAAGGCTTTCCACCGGCATCAGAAACAATTACGCCTGACAGTGTGATAGAAGACGCTTTTACCTCAAGCACCTCAAAGGTTACCGTCGCAAGCGTTCCATCACCATCCGCAGTTCCTACACCAACAGCAGTTCCACCAACGACGACGTGGGAATCACCTGGTTTTATAACTGGGAAAAATGTTCCTGCAGCAGGATCACCAGGAAGATAGTCTCCTTTTGCTACGGAAACGTAACTTAGAGCAGTATTGTCATAATTGACGGTTGCTTGGAAACCTGCAACACCAGCACCACCAGCAATATTAATTTTTATTTTGAGTTGTTCACCAACAGCAGGGGAATCAACAGTAGCGGGATCAACAGATACGGTGGCTGCACCGTAACTCAGTGCTGTGAATCCCAAACACATTATTACAGCCATCACGGAAAATAACAATTTCCTGTTTAAAAGCTGATTATTCATAAAAACACTCCTTACTAATTCATTTACTTTTTGTGACGTATTCTTTACCTTTCGGTATTAATCAAAATTCTTGTTTGAGGAGGGGTTCACCGGAAATCTATGGACACATTAACAAATATTTGTTTTCGCTATATGTATTAAGGCGAATCGCTCAAACGTGGTTGTGGACTTAACAATTTAGTTTATACTAATGTAAAAACGTTGTCAAGTCAAATTAGATTTCAAATAGAACAATTTCAGTAATTATTTTGATAATTATTAATTATTATACTACAAATTGCTGAATTTAAGCAAATAAAATCTTTACACACCCACAGTTGTCATACACATGCTATTGTAACTATTCATTCTTGTTGAGTGGTTTCCAATCTCGACTATTACCGTATTATTCAGGAGGTTGCTGACTCAATATTTTAACATTTTAAAAATCACTACTCCTTAACAAATCATTAGTATGTAGTCGCGCAATTCATCGCGCCTCTTACAACATCAGCGACGCTGCGTAATCCGTTGTAATCTGTAATACATCAACAAATACCATCCCAATCTTATTATAAATCCATTGTCCTCAATCACAGAAATTCTATTATTCCAAACCAATGTCAAGTATAATAATACACAAAAATCACACAACAAACCACGATGAAGCGAGGAATAGAATATCACGAACTGTAAAATAGAACAGATAGACACAGCAAAACAGTACCAAGAACTGTCCAAAAAATGAACAATTAATGAAAAAAAATATCCTATTTACTTGTTTTTTCAAAATTTAGTCAAGACAAAATACCGTCACAAACCCACATTATAACAATAACGAAAACACTATGCAGAAAAAACTAAAAAAACAAGTAAAAAATTATGTAGTTGGATGGTTCTGAATCATTGCTCTATTTTTTGAGTTTGAATAGGTGTGTAAAGATCTTGTCACTAATGAATTGTAGGGGCGAGTCTCTGTGCCCACCCGTTGCCTTACAGGACAAGGAATGGCGGGGCACAGAGACCCGGGGAATCATGGCGAATACCAAACGCGTATTCGTCTAAGCGCATTCATACCCGACAAATGCCATACGCGCATTTGGCGTTGATTTGGGGGAACGCCTACAGGTGTTCATACCGTTGCTTACTTGATTTGGCCCTACAATAGATTACAGGTTTTTCACTTGAATTGACATCTACGGTGACAAAAACTTTCCACATCCTTCTATATCCTATAGATTGACAACAAAACTGATTTTGATTAGAATAACCTAAGTTGCTACTTACTGAATATGAATCATCAAAGGACTTTATTGAACGAAGAAACAAAGGATTTCTGCATATTTGAGTGCCACTTCATATAAATCGGGGTTACAAACCCCTCCAACAAATGATAGGTGGCAACTTGCGTTAGAATACGAACAACATCAAAGGAAACCTGTATGAGCAAAACAAGAAGAGTTGTGATGAGAAGTGACGCAGGACGTGTCTCAACAGAGGAACAGGAAACACCTGCACCGAAACCCGGCCAACTCCTAATTGAAGTTCACGCTTCGATGGTTAGTCCAGGCACAGAACTCGGTGGAATGAAACGGAGACGCGAAAACCCAGGAGACCCAACACAAAAACGTCCATTTGGATATACCAACGCGGGTATTGTCATCGGCATAGAAGGAGACTGTGATGAATTTGAGATCGGTGACAGAGTAGCAGGCATGGGTGGTGGATACGCACTCCATGCAACGTATGCATGTGTGCCACACAACCTCTGTGCCAAGATACCAGAAAACGTCAAGTATGAGGCGGCGGCATCTGTTCACCTGACAGCAACAGCACTCCACGCAGTGCAGCGTGGACGTATCCGCATCGGTGAAAATGTTGTCATTGCTGGATTAGGGATGCTTGGACAATTGGCAAGTCAGGTTGCAAAAACTGCGGGTGCTTATGTTATCGGGTTAGACAAACTTCCGTTAAGGTTAAAAATTGCTAAAAAATCTGGTATAGGTCGCGCAATAAATGTTTCAGAAACAGACCCGATTCCGATTTCACAGGATTTCACCAACGGATACGGGATGGACTGCGGTATTATCGCCTTCGGTGGAGATGCGACAAGTGCGTTCCAGCAAATCCGATCTATGTTAAAACTTGCTCCAGATACCCACAGAATGGGACGGATTGTTATTGTGGGTGGGGCAAGCATTACACACGGTTTTGCGGCAGGACTTGGAAACGTGGATGTTATCAGTGCAGCACGCACAGGTCCAGGCTACCATGATGAAGATTACGAACACGGTGCAGATTATCCACCTGTGTTAGTGCCGTGGCCAACACAACGCAATTTAGAACTATCACTCCGATTGATTTCAGATGGCAAAGTCAACTTAGAACATATCATCACAGACATAGTGCCAATTGACCAAGCCTCCGAGGCGTGCGAAAAATTGATACAAACCCCAAATGAAGCATTAGGTGTTATCTTTACAATGAAGTAGATCGGTGTTTGAGAAATATGGAAATTAGAGCAGCCCGTGAATCAGAATTAGAACAGGTCGTAGAACTCAACTGCCAAGCGTTCAATCCGAACCAACATGAACGTTACTGGCAGTATCTCCGCGGTGATAGCAGCTACAGGCTCGCACAAACCCGAGTTGTTGTTGTGAATGATATGGTCGTTTCAACGTTGCGCGTCTGGGAACGGAGAATTAGAATCGGCACGTCCCTTGTAACGATGGGTGGCATCGGCGGTGTCTGCACACACGAAAAATATCAAGGTGTCGGCTATGCATCCGCACTCATGCGGCAAACAATAGACTATCTTAAGAAGGCAGGTTGTGACATCGGTGTGCTTTTCACTATCATACCGGAGAGTTTTTATCACAGACTTGGATGGACTTCCTTGCCTCTCCACGGGTTTCAGATAAAATGCCATTCTGCAACTTTAGCGGTAAGTCAATCTGACTTGCAGGTACGCACTTTCAATTTAGAAACAGATTTAGATACCGTCGCATCAATACACGACCTGTCTAATGCGGCACAGAGCGGAACGCTTTCGCGAACCCGATCATATTGGGATATGGAACCCTCCCGAATTCGTGGAATCCTCCCCACTGTGATCACACACCGAAATGGAGATTTATGCGGATACCTTAACTACAATATTCATGAGAAATCTGTGGAAGTGCTTGAAGTTGGTTACAAACCAGACACGCCTGAAGTTTTGGACACATTGGTATCCCAACTTGGACAAGTCTGTGAAACAGAACAGATTGAAGAAATTAGTGGCATTTTCTCACCGAAACATCCGTTTGTGGCGCAGCTTATCTCGAGGTGCAAAGGTGAAGTTACAAAATTAACAGATACTACGATGATGCTCTATGCTGTCTGTTTACCTACACTGCTACGGCGACTTGTGGTTAGATGGGAAGCGGTGATTGCTGAAGCAGAACAATCGTTCCCATCACTCGCAGTGGAATTTCCAGTTGTGAACAAACAACAAGCAGTGTTGAGATACGATGGTAATGCTACTATTCAAATTGTGAACGATGCACAAGATGCCGATCACTTGGAAATGAGCGAGGAAGATTTTTGGCAACTGCTGTTCGGTGAAATCGGATGGGAGGAGATAAAAGCAGATGTGTCAGTTTCTGATGAGGTATCGGAATTTTTAAATGTATTGTTTCCAAAACGTGATGTCCTCTTTTGGTATCCAGATAGGTATTGAAATATGCGTGAACCACACTCAAAATCTCAAAGACAAGGCACAAAAACAAGTGCATTTGGAACACCCGGCAGAATCAACCACGACTCCACTGAATTCTATAAGGGAAAACTCTACGCAAACCAAGCACCACCTGAACCCGAAACGTGGATAGAAAACCCTATACCACCTGAAAACCTTGACCAACTCTATTGTGCTTCAAGCGAACAGATGTCAGAAATTCCTGATGGCAGCATCCATCTTATGGTGACATCGCCTCCATATAACGCCAAAAAGGAATACGACGATGACCTGTCATTAGACGAGTATAGAGAACTCCTCCGCAACGTTTTTGCCGAAACCTACAAAAAGTTGGTAACAGGTGGAAGGGCATGCATAAATATCGCTAATTTAGGACGCAAACCGTATATCCCATTGCATAGTCATATCATAGAAGATATGTTGGAGATAGGTTACTATATGCGTGGAGAAATCATCTGGGACAAAGCTGCATCTGCGGGAAGTTCAACGGCGTGGGGGAGTTGGCTATCTGCCGCGAATCCTGTCCTCAGAGATGTTCATGAATATATTCTCGTCTTCTCAAAAGATTCCTTTTCGCGGCAGCGGAATGACAAGGAAAATTCCATAACGAAAGAAGATTTCTTAGAGTGGACAAAAAGCGTGTGGACATTTCCATCCGTATCTGCAAAACGTATAGGGCATCCCGCACCGTTCCCTGAAGAACTACCGCACCGACTAATTCAGTTATACACCTTCAAAAACGATGTTGTTTTAGACCCATTTTGTGGGAGTGGAACGACCTGTTTGAGTGCCGTTAAATCTGATAGACACTATATCGGATACGATATTGAGGAGGCATATATCAAACTGGCAAATGAACGAATAAAACAGTATACAAATCAAATCCGTTTACCGATTTAAATTGACATCTAAGGCTTTCCATTATTGAGGAATACGCGTCTGTTGTTACCACTTCAACGCTGCAGATTTACCAGATAGATTCCAGCTGCCACCAGAACTGAACCAATTAACAAATAAATAGTCAACTCATCACCCAACAGCAGATGACTAAACAGAACACCAGATAGCGGCGTAGCAAAGAAGAACACAACAAGTTTACTCGCACTATATCTCTCAAGGACTGCTGTCCATGCCAAAAAACAGAAACCAGCAATCACACCCCCTTGATAGAGAAGTGCTAAACTGCCATCAACGGTTAAATCGTAGGTCGCTCCACGTTCTAATAGCACATTCAATAGACCATAAACAGGGAGACTCAAGGCTAAATACCAGACCAATAGACGATACGGGTGAATGGATTGGACTAACAATTTCGTCACGACAACACGTAGGCCTAAAAATGCTCCACTCACAAGAACCAATATATCACCAAGGAGAGATATCTCCCCATTTCCAAGATCCTGTGCGACGGTGACAAAGACCCCACTAAAGGCAACAATAACACCGAAAGTCTTTGTAACCGACAGTTTCTCACCCGGAATCCAGAGATGTGCGAAAATGGCTGTAAAAAAGGGATAGGTATTAATAAAGATAGTTGAACGAGAAGCGGTCGTGTAGACGGTGCCAACGTTAAGTGTGATGATTTGCGATATGAAAATCGCAGTGAGCAGGAGTAGTCGTGACAAGTCCCCTCGTTTTAGACCGAGTGGAATGCGGCGATACAACGACCATATACCGACAATAATCAAACCGATAACAAAGCGCACAAACGCCAATGCCATCGGTGGCATGTCTTCCAAACCGACTTTTATTGATAGTGAATTTCCACCCCAAAGAAACGCGAGGAGCAAACTGAGGGCGATTATCTTGCCGTGAGGATCCTCGCTGATAACATGTCGACTTGCTGTTGTTCTGATAGGTTCTTGTCTATTCAAGGGAGACTGATGTCCTCATAAGAGGTGTGTTCCCGCAATACTAATCATAAGCACCTGGACGATGATTGCCCATCAGACGCTGTTGACGTTCTGTTGCCAACTCTAAAATTGATTCATCAAATTGAAACCGATTCAAGTAGGGTGGATACTTCTGTGTTATCATACGGTTTGCGTAATGGACCTGTAGTAGGTAACGCGTCTGGTCACTACGGTTTGCTGTTCCTCTATGCCAAACTTCACTCCTAAAAATCACAACGTCGCCACCATTGCAGAGAATACTCTTCTCTGTCGCTCCTTTCCATTCCGATTCGCCATGAGGTCCCCGGCCAGAAAGATGGCTACCCGGCACAAACTTCGTTGGACCAAGATCCTCATATAGGTCATCAAGGTAGTAGTGAGCAGTTGTGATGAATATGGGGACTCTAACACGCGCGTCTTCTATAACATCTGCTGGAAGTGGAATAGGTAACCAATCTATATGGAGTCCTTGGTCAGGACGACCAGGTCCTGTTATCCAAGCTGTCATTCCAATCACATGACAATCACCTCCATGCACTGCTTCCGCCAACTCTATGACAGGTGATTTGTCAAGATAACTCAAGAATACCGGATCGCGATTAAATGCGTTATTGATATGTTTATTAAGGAATCCGCTCCCATTTTCTGGAACACTATGTTTATCAAAACTCTCAGGAATTGCAGTTAATTTATCCATCGCCTCACGGAGTTCTGCAAGTTCTTCAGAATTGATAACTTGTGGCAAATACGCATACCCATCTTCTTCCATCGCTTTGACTTGGTCTTCAAGATCAGGATATGCAATTAACGGTAACGCTTCGCTCATTTTCTCTTCTCCTTAAAATGCTACCCTTATGATGTATTGGAACAACTTTAATATATCTTATCAACTTTTACCTGTCATGTCAACTTTATTATCATACAATACGTTAATTACTGAACAAGACACTAATAAAGTGCATCCAATATAGTGTTACATACTTCGCACTTATACTAAAACCAAATAATTAATATTGAGAATTTGATATTCGTGATGTTCACAGGTTACTTACCATTGTGTCAGTAGCGTCAATAATACAAGAATCAGTCATTGAAATGTTCACAATAGAAAATTGAAGGAGTGGAAAAATGAGGGAAAAAGACACAAAAGCAAATGAAGAAAATAGGGAAGAAGGTCTTGAATCAACAAAAGATGCTGCAATTCGTGTCCCCGGAATAGTCTTGGAATCTTTACCGGGGAACTTATTTAGTGTGGAGTTGACAGAGAATGATCATAAGGTTGTTGCATACCTTGCGGGTAAGATGATGCAACACAAGATCTGGGTACTGCCGGGTGACCAAGTTACTGTTGAACTCTCACCGTACGATCTAACTCGTGGACGTATCGTATGGCGGAATCCGGGATCATAAATACCTCTTTTTGGAGATATATGCGTATGTCCAGATCAAAAGTGCATCCAAAATTGTGTATAGGTGAATCATTATCATTTTTAATGGTAATGGTATCCTAATGCCGCTGTATTGCGGAGAAGGAGGTATTTGTTATGTTATCAAATCAGAGGAGGTGTGACACTTAGTGTTACGCCCTTTGGTGTGACACTAAGTGTCGCACACTTTCTGACGGGACAGAGGATTTATCCTCTGTCCCCATTTTATTGCAATTTCTGCCAATCTTGGTTCAGACAAAAAGAATTCCGTTAAATTGCCGCTTATGGATCGCTTCTCTAACCGAACTTACCAGTATTGAATTAGGGTGTAAAGTGTTTGGCACTACAATGGTTAATGTGATAGAACTCATATTGAGTAAAACATAAGAATACTGTATAATAGGGAAACACAAGAGTTTATTTATGTCCTATTCTTTCACTTCATATATATAACTTATTGAAAGGTGTTGTTATGGCAGACAAGGTTCAAGAGTCCCTCAGATACAATGGTATTCCGAAGCAGGTTTCACGTAAGGATTTTAATCGTTATATCAAACCTCATCTAAAGAAACGCATAAAAGGTCCCAAACCGAAACTGTCTTTCTATAAGATATTCAACTATATCCTCTATGTTTTACATACCGGTATTCAATGGAACCAACTCCGCACACGGCGTAATGAACTCCATTGGTCTAACGTCTATAAATGGCATAATCGTTGGTCAAAAGATGGTTCTTATGAGAAACTTTTTGAAGCATCTGTCATACATCTTCAGGATAGTGATCAACTTGACACCTCTTGTTTACATGGTGATGGTTCAAACACTGTTGTAAAAAAAGGGGTGACACCATAGGGTATTCAGGTCATAAACATCAAAAAGGTGAAAAAGAGGTGACTATCATTGACAATAAAGGTTTTATCATTGGTCCAATAACCCTCAAACCAGTGAACCAACATGATACAACGATTTTGCCCGAGGCCTTGACCGAACTCATCTGCTTCAGCAATCGCATTGGCATGGCACTTGATGGTTCCGCGCTAACGCTGGATTCTGGTTTTGATTCCAAGGTGAATCACAAGATTATCAAAGAACAAGGATTGATCCCAGTGATCTATCCTAACAAACGGAACACTAAAGAACCTATCGCTATCGCTCGCAAGTTCCGGTGGTTTAGAAAAGATATATACAAAGACCGGTATAAAGTAGAGCGAACTTTCGGGTGGCAAGATACTTATCGAAGGCTCGTTCTAAGTTATGATAAACTCAAAGAAACCCGTTTAGGTTTTCGTAATTTAGCATATTCAATGATAAATTTTCGGGTAACTTTCAACGATTCTTAGATGTTACTCGCTATGAGTTCATATTTTGCCAAGAACTTTACACACCCTTGAATTAGACGAGAATTGACTCCAATTACTAAATTCAATCTCATAAACAAAATAAACCATTTTCTCTCAATGACGTTTAACTTATGATTTTTTTGTCGGAGAAAATGAGAAGGATATATGGGACTAATCGAAGGAATATCTATCGGCATTGCAGCAATACGGGCAAACAAAATGCGTTCATTGCTGACAATGCTTGGAATTATCATAGGAATCGCTTCCGTACTTGCCATGATCGCAATCGGAGATGGTGCAAAAGAGATTGTGCTACAAGATGCACAAAAACTCGGCGGTGCAAACCAATTCACTCTCTATCGTAGATCAACTAAAAAACTTGGTAGACACAACATACGTATCAGAACAAAAGAATATCTAAACTATGATGATGTGCTTGCAATTAAATCTGAATGCTCTTCTGTAAATGATGTTACTCCGAGAATACGCGATTGGAAAGGGTTATTAGTCCAGTCCGATATAGGTGCAGAAACGCGCGCAGGATATAACGGAGTTGACGCTTCCTTCAAGACTGCTATGGACTGGAAATTACAAGCAGGACGTTTTATCACAGACGAAGATGTGAAAAATGCTACACAAATTTGTGTGCTGGGCGATGAAGCTGCAACTGATTTGTTCGGGAATATCTCACCACTTGGCAAGGAGATAAAAATAGCACGAAGAGTAAGATATTACGACCACCGAGGAAAGAGACGTAGTAGACGCATTACCGACCGTTTCACAGTTGTCGGCACAATGATGCCGAGAGGCAGAAGTCTACGTTTCGGTTGGAGTTTTGATACCATGGTCTTTTTCCCAATCACAACCACGCAAGAGCGGTTCACAGGTGATGACCGTATTCAGGAAATCATTGTATATGCAAATACCGTTGAAGATGTACCAAATGCAGTCAGAGAAGTAAAAGAAGTTATCAGAAAACGGCACAATGGCGAAGATAATTTCGTTAAAATCTATGAGATGCGAAAGGGTATACGGGAGCTTGAAAAAATAAGTAAGATGATAAAAATTGCACTCGGTAGCATCGCAGGTTTTTCGCTCCTTGTCGGTGGTATCGGCATCATGAACATGATGTTAGTCGCTGTCACTGAACGCACACGCGAAATCGGCTTACGGAAAGCACTCGGGGCAAAACCATTTGACATAATGCTGCAATTCCTGATAGAATCTGTTGGGATGTGTGCAGTAGGCGGAATCATAGGAATCTGCATAGGTATGTTGGTGGGAGAAGGCCTGTCTGTTCTCGCAGTCAAGATTGCTGAAGTAGTTCCAGAGTGGCCTGCAGTTATATCAGGACATTGGATTGCAATTTCAGTATTATTCTCAGCAGCTATCGGTATATCATTCGGGTTATATCCAGCAATAAAAGCCGCAATGCTTTCACCTATGGAAGCACTACGAAAAGAATAGATACAATCAGTTCATATAGAATTCAACCTAGTGGAGTGTCCACTCTTATTTTTTAGGTAAATATCGCGATTCGGAGATCGCTCCTACCGACTGACCACTCATTGTAGGAGGGAACTCCGATTCCCGATTTATTTTGCGATCCACAATTTTAGTGTGGACAGTCTACTAGTCATAATCTAAAGGTAATAATATGCGACTCTTTGAGGGATTATCTATCGGGGTTCATGCTATCCGATCCAACAAAATGCGTTCATTGCTGACGATGCTTGGAATAATAATTGGTGTTGCCTCGGTGCTTGCGATGATTGCAATCGGGGATGGCGCAAAAGAAATCGTCCTACGTGACGCTCAAAAACTCGGTGGTGCCAACCAGTTTACTATCTACCGGACATGGTATAAACGGGAAGGCACACAGTGGGTGAGAATCCGCAGTAATGAGTATATGAAATATGATGATGTCATAGCAATTGCTGCGGAATGTCCATCAGTTATTGCTGTAACACCAAGGATACCGGAATGGAGAGGCGCGTTAATTCAAGCCTCCAGAGGTAGAGAAGTCCGTGCGGGTTATAACGGTGTGGATGCATATTATCACACCGCAATGGATTGGAAACTTCAAGAAGGACGATTTATTACTGATGAAGATGTGGAAAATGCATCTACTATCTGTGTACTGGGTGATGAGACAGCAAAAAACTTATTCGGTGATGAATCCCCACTCGGACAAGAGATAAAAATCGCCAGAGGAGATGGTCGTTATGACCGATATGGACGCAGAAGTAAGAACCGATCCACAGAACGTTTTACCGTTGTTGGCACGATGACACCGAGAGGGAGAAGTCTGCGTTTCGGTTGGAGTTACGATAGTCTTGTCTTTATGCCTGTGACAACAACACAAGAAAGGTTCACTGGAGATGATAGGATACAGGATATTGTCGTTTATGCAAAAACTGTTGATCATGTCCCAAAGGCGATTGAAGAGGTTAAGGCAGTTATACGCAAACGTCACAAAAACCAAGATGACTTCATTAGAATCTTTGATATGCGTGAAGGTATGGCACAATTAGATAAAATCAGTAAAGTCATAAAGATTGCACTGGGTAGTATTGCAGGTTTCTCGTTACTTGTTGGTGGAATCGGCATCATGAATATGATGCTTGTCGCTGTCAGTGAACGTACGCGTGAGATAGGGCTGCGGAAAGCACTCGGTGCTAAAAGTTATCACATCTTAACCCAGTTTCTAATTGAGGCTGTTGCAATGTGCAGTGTAGGTGGATTGATAGGTGTAGCTTTAGGGTATTTCGCTGGCGAAGGCATGGCAATTCTCGCTGTTAAAATAGCAAAAGTCGTCCCTGAATGGCCCTCAGTCATCTCAACCGAATGGGTCTTGATTTCAATTTCGTTCTCCGCGTTGATCGGTATATCGTTTGGTTTGTATCCTGCTATCAAAGCATCCTCACTCTCCCCCATTGAAGCGTTACGGACAGAGTAGAACGTATCCCATAAGCCATTTGTCGGGTGAGGTCTCTATGACTCGCCATCTTTATTGTCTGAACCAGGATTCACAGGATTTGCAGATTTCCAAGATTGCTTTGCACTTAGAGTGTTTGTTCATCCTGAAATATGAGGATGAACAAACACTCCCTCAGTGCATTCCGATATTCTGCCAAAATACGCTTTCGTAGTCGCACAATTCACGCGCCTCTTTCATTTTCCGCGCAATCCTCAATTCAGGAAGCACTCCTTTTCAAATAAACCTATTACACTATTCTTACGTCAATAAAGTAATTATATTCTAAACAACACCATGTACTACTTGGCAAACAGAGCATGCAGATTTAATACATAAATTTGTTAATTTCACGAACATTATCCGCTTTTTTTCTGTCTAAATAGCCAAGCATAGAAATGTATTATCTTTGCATGTCTTTGGAGACAAGAAATGCGTATATTTGAAGGATTTTTCGTTGGGTTTTCAGCGATTCGTAGCAACAAACTACGATCCTTGCTAACGATGCTCGGAATTATCATTGGTGTTGCCTCTGTACTCGCAATGATTTCAATCGGGGATGGGGCGAAGGAAATAGTGCTGCAGGATGCCCAAAAACTCGGTGGTGTCAACCAATTCACTATGTATCGCAGCAGTCACAAACGGGTTGGGTCTCGATGGATGCCAAACCGTAGTAATGAACACTTTAAGTACGATGACGTTTTGGCAATTGAAGCTGAATGTCCATCTGTCAAGGTCGTCGTCCCACGAATTCCTGAATGGCGAGGGGTACTCATCCAAACGAATGATGGATCCGAAGCGCGTAGTGGCTATAATGGTGTCAACGCTTCTTTTTCCGAAGCAATGGACTGGAAAGTAGAAGAAGGTCGCTTTATTACCGACGAAGATATGGATCTCAAAGCGAAAGTCTGTGTATTAGGAACTGAGGTGGCATTTAACTTGTTCGGAAATACATCTCCCATAAACAAAGAAATAAAGATCGGTAAAGGGGGAAACCGTTATGACCGGTACGGAAGGAGAGACCAAGCACGGATCGCTGAGAGGTTCACCGTAGTCGGAACAATGGAAGCACGCGGAAGAAGTCTACGATTTGGCTGGAACCTTGACGATATGTTATTTCTTCCTCTCACTACAGCACAAGAACGGTTTACTGGTAACGATAACGTCGTTATGCTATCGGTTCAAGCACACACTGTTGATGATGTTCCGAAAGCCATTGAAGAGGTGAAAGCGGTTATGAGAAGTATGCACAAAAATCAGGATGACTTCTTTGACCTTCGAGATATGCGAGAAGGTATGGCACAACTGGATAAAATCAGTAAAGTTATTAAGATCGCGTTGGGAAGCATCGCTGGATTTTCACTCCTCGTTGGTGGCATCGGTATAATGAATATGATGTTGGTCGCTGTGAGTGAACGTACCAGAGAAATCGGTCTACGTAAAGCGATCGGTGCTAAACGTTTAGATATTATGATGCAATTCCTCATTGAATCCATTGTGATGTGTATCATAGGGGGAGCATTAGGTGTTGGGTTAGGTTATCTTGCGGGTGAAGGTATGGCCCTCCTTGCTGTTAATATCGTCAAGGTCGTACCTGATTGGCCATCCGTTATTTCAATGCAGTGGGTTATTATATCTGTCTCATTTTCTGCTTTGATTGGTGTCTCTTTTGGGTTATATCCCGCATTAAAAGCCTCTGCACTTTCCCCGATTGAAGCATTACGCACCGAATAACAGGAGAACTATATGAACCTTTTTGAATGTATAATTTTAGGTATCACCAGTCTAAAAAGAAACCCGCTTCGTTCAGGTCTGACGATTTTGGGTATAATCGTTGGAGTCGGTTCTGTGGTCTGTATGGTCTCTGTTGGAGACGGTTCCAGAGCCATGGTGTTACGAGAGATTGAACGGACCGGTGGCACAAAGATTATTGAAATTTACAAAGATGATTGGGATAAGCAATCTGGCACTTTGAGTCGTGCGGCTGGTCAGGCAGTTAGAGGTAAGAGTCGATGGCGTAGAAACCGCGCTGAACATTTAGAAACTGAAGATGCATTTGAAATATTAAAAAACGCGCGCGGAATCATTGATGTCGTTGCTGAAGATGATATGCCCGGCTGGAGTGTTAGTTTCAAAGGACGCAAAAAGGAATCACGAATTGTCGCATCAACTGCCGGTTACGACCGTTCACATAACTGGTACACATCGACTGGAAGATTCTTTACGCCAGAAGAAGTTGAATCCTCAAGCAGTGTCGCTGTTATTGGTTCTAAAATTGCTGAAGAGATTTTTCTTCATGAAGATCCAGTAGGGAAAGAAATCAAGGCTTCGCGTCCTTCATATTGGCGCGGTATGAGCGGACTCTATGAGGTGCGCCTAAAAGTCATCGGTGTCATGGAAGAAAAAGGCGACGCGATGGACACTACTGGGTGGGATGACAGGTTCATCATACCAATAACAACGCTTCAAGAGCGGTTTAAGGGTAGGCAAGATGTTGAACGTATACGCGTGGAAGCTGAAGACATTGAGAAAATTCCACTCGTAATAGACGATTCAAAACAGGTGTTAGGCAGACAGCACAACAACACAGGAGAAGAATATAACTATTGGACTGCAGAGGAGGAATTGAAAACCGCTGATAAAGTCGGTTTGGTCATGAAACTACTAATGGGTGGTATCGCGGGCATTGCATTGATGGTAGCAGGCATCGGTGTCATGAACATCATGCTCGTTTCCGTAACGGACCGCACCAAAGAAATCGGGCTGCGGAAAGCACTCGGTGCCACATTCAATGACATTATCACACAATTCCTGATTGAGGCTTCTGTCCTTACATTCGCTGGTGGAATACTCGGATCAATTATGGGAGTATTTATGGGAAAGGGTACAGCAGCACTAATCTCTAAATTCGTATGGGAAGGGAGTAACTGGCCCTCTGTCGTATCGTTTTTAACAATGTTCATTGCATTACTCGTGTCTGTTGCTATCGGTGTTTTCTTTGGGTTATATCCAGCATATAAGGCAGCGAAGCTTACACCAGTTGAAGCACTCCGATCCGAATAGATTGGTAGCTGCCTTATGGAGGACTTTTAGATTCCATACCAACACTATGAAACTTATGGAGTTTTACTTACACACAAATTTTAGGAGGAATTAGGTTTTGAAGAAATTAATTATTACTGTAGCAACTATCGTTATTATTGTGGTTGCAGCGGGTTGGGTCGTCCTGAGCCGTGGAAAAAGCGGTCCTGAACCGGGACTCGCACCAAAAATAGAACTGGTCAAACGCGGCAATTTCCAAATGACCATCAGAGCCACTGGGAATTTAGAGCCACTTCTTGACGTTGAAGTCAAATCAAACGTTGAAGGTGAAGTCATAGAACTGCTTGTTGATGATGGGAATTATGTGAATGAAGGAGATATTTTAGTTCGACTTGATCCGAAATTATATGAAGAGGAAGAGAAACAAGCACAAGCGGATGTTAAGGCAGCACTAGCACAACAGACGCAGTCAGAATTAAACATTAAACTTAAGAAGGAACGTTTGGATAGTGACAAAACACAGAGGCAGGCTGCTGTCAGAATCGCGCAGGCGAACCTTGAAACAACAAAAGCGGAATCCTTAACTCGTATCAGTTCCGCTGAAACCGATATTCAGGCAACAAAGAATTTGTTAGAACAGGACAATATTTCGTTAGAACAAGCGAAAATATCACTTGAACAAGTAAAACTGTCACTTGCAGAATATGAGACATCATTAAACTCGTCCAAGGTTTCTTTAGATTCGGCAAAATCAGAGTTGGATCGAAACACCTCACTCTATCAACAGGAATTGGTCTCAAAGCAGGTGTTAGAAGATGCTGAAACTCGACATGCAAATGCTAACACACAACATGAAAACGCCAAAAAACGGGTGGAATCACAGAAAAAAACCATTGATTCACAACAACGCACAATTGAAGCACGTAAAACTGGAATTAAAACGCGCGAAGCTCAGTTACAATACCAAGAATTAAACCTTCAACACCTCAAAATGACACGACAAAAAGCAGAAGAAGAGAGCCAAATTCGTTTGGAAAACTCAAGAACGCAGCTACAAGAACTAATGCTCACTATTGACAATGAAAAACAGCTTACGGAACAGTCAAAGGTGAGTGCTGATGCAAACCTCCTCCGCAGAGAAAGCAGTTTGAAGAATCGTGAAGAACGCCTTGAATGGACAACTATTACGGCACCGATGTCAGGCACAGTTACGCAACTCGCTATTGAACAAGGTGAAATCGTAACCTCTGGTCGTTCCGCATTTTCACAGAGTCCACCTATTATGACAATCGCAGACCTTTCAAAAATGGTGGTCAAAACCTTCATCAACGAAGTTGATATGGAACGTCTTGAAAACAACCAACCCGCTGTCATCAAAATCGATGCTTTCCAAACACAAAAATATGACGGTAGAGTCTATGAAATCTCACCGAGTGGACAACAACAAGACAACATTATATCATTTGAGGTTATGATAGAAGTGCTTGATTCATCAGGAAGAATCAAACCCGGAATGAGTGCTGATGTGGACATCATTACTTATGAAGAGAAGAACGTCCTGTTGCTTCCACTTGATGCAGTCATATCAAAGACTTCTGCCACTGCTGTTACACAAGTAGGCAACACATCCCCTTTCAAGGTTGGAAAACCGATCGCTATGCAGACGTTAAGTGAGAAGATATTCAATGGTACTATCAAAGATGTTGCAAATGGAAGCGTCACGATTGACCTTGACAGTTCACAACGCGGTCTCATCTCGGGATCCTCTACCGTATCACTATTAATTAATGGAGAGAAGAAAGCGGATGGGGTTCAAGCACAGGTCAATGTTATACGAGGAAAGTATGTGATGTTGGATAATGGAGGCAAAGGTGTTGAAACCCTTATTGAAACGGGCATGCAAAACGAGACAAACGTCATTGTCAAGAGCGGTATCAAAGAAGGTGACCGCGTCATCCTACAACGCCGACAAAGATCACAAAGTGGTTGGGGTAGATAGAAAATCGTATTCGATATTGTTCTCTATTACAAATCAATCACTTGTCCATCATACGCTAAGTAGGCGTTGTCAGGAAGTTCAATATCCTGTTCAGCGCACTGATCTTTGAAATACCGGTGGTCAAGCCGGTGCATAATATGTGTAAAATAGGTCTCTTTTGGCTGCAACGCAGCACTAATCTCCAATGCCTGTCCGACTGATTGGTGGGTTGGATGTCCCGGATTGAAACTCAACGCATCAATAACCAACACCTCAATTCCTTCAAGCAGTACTTGCGAAGTTTCTGGTAACCGCTTGACATCTGGTATATATCCAAAGTTATCTATTCGGTAGCCATTGGTATCAACGTTCCCATGATCTACTGGGATGGGAGTGATGTCAAATCCAAGTAATTCAAACCTGCCATCAACCGCATTCGGTAGAAGATGACCGACACCACCACCTTGGAAGGTCTCTTTGGTGAACATATAATCGTAGTTTCGTTGTAAAATATCAAGTGTCTGTTCAGGTCCATAGATAGGCATATCCATCTGTTGTTTTCGGCACGGCATCACAATATCGTTTGTTCCACTGATATGATCCGCATGGCAGTGCGTAAAGATGACAGCATCTATCCATTCAATTTTATTCCGATTGATTTGATCCATGAAGTTTGGACTGAGATCAAATTGCAGATTTTTACCATCCTTTTGAATATGGACAGACGAACGCGTGCGATAGTTTTTCGATCCTACCTGCATTGAATCTTGACAAGTTTCGCATTCACACTTATACTCAGGAACACCTGTGGAAGTGCCTGAACCTAATATCGTAATCTTCATTAACAGAGAATCCTTTCATCACACAATGGAAAACAGAACGAGGATAGTTGATGACACTACCCAAGAGCATCATCAACTTTATTGATAGCAGCAGCCATTAACCGCGCATGGTCCTCCTGCATATTGACATTAAATCCAAATCGTAATGCACGACCGAGGATAGAAAGCGTTTCAGGACACATATCTCGTGAATATTCAACATTACCTGTATAACGAGGATCACTCCACGGATAGCCTGCAGCATTCGGTGAATGTTTATCCAGAATGGAATCCCAATAGGTATAAATATGTCTGTCAGGGAAACCTTCGTTGTAAGCAGTACCAGCACCAAGTCCTTCTGCTCTGAGTGCTTCAGTATATTTTTTCGCGAGTTCAACATCCCGGACGATAATCGCTGCGCTGATACCGCACTCTCCACTGGGATCGTCCACGTGCTGACGGGTATATCCTTTCGGTTCATCAGATAGTTCAGCTATAAAAGTCTTTTTGAGCAAACGTGTATGTCCGATAATATTGTTCAGTTTGGAAAGTTGCACGCGTGCGATTGCACCTAATATCTCACCTGGACGATATGTTTGGCACGAAAACGGTTTATTCTGCCATTCAGAATCGCTCATCCACATTGGTAAACCCGGTTCAGAAGCAAACGCTGCCCGTTCATACGTGTCGTAATCATCCGAAAAAACCAACCCACCTTCACCACAAGTTATCACCTTGAAGTAGTTAAGACTCCACGTACCCGCATCACCCCAAGTACCGGCATATTTTCCGTTGTATTGACCGCCGACACATTGACAGCAGTCCTCAACAACCTTGAGATTATGTTTCTTTGCAATAGTAATAATTTCCTCAAGTTTGCACGGCACACCTTGCATGTGAACGGGTAATATTGCTTTGGTATGCGGTGTGATTTTCCTTTCTACATCCGCAGGGTCTAATCCGAGTGAATCGTCAATTTCTGCGATGACAGGAATCGCTCCAACACCGACAATTGCCGCCGCAGTTGCTATAAAGGTGTATCCGGGTAGTATCACCTCATCGCCAGGACCTATGCCTACACCTGTCAGTGCACAAATAATAGCCGATGTGCCAGAATTCACCATCAAAGCGTGTTTGACACCAAGCCGTGCTGCAGCTTCCTGCTCAAAGGCAGCGACATTTGAACCTTCCACAAATCGGAAGAGTTTCCCACTTCGTAATACCTCCGTCACAGCGTCAATTTCGCGATCGTCTATGACACTCGGTCCGTGCATTCCACCAGGAATCGGTTCTGTGATGACGGGTGTTCCACCATCTACTGCTAAACGTTCTGACATCTTCTCCTCCAGTATCAACATCCGAATTTGTGACACTTTACCTAATACAGTCATTTTTGTCAAGTATAGTTTGCTACTGGGGGGTATGTAAAGTTTTTGGCATGAACCATTTCATTTTCATGTTGTATGGAAAGCTTGAAAATCCAATATAGCCAATTCAAATCAACATACGCTTATAGTATTCATCTGGTTGAAAACCCTCCAACACTGTTGACATTCTAATAAATCGTGGTTGAAAACCACTCCAACAATGTGAGATGAATGTCCGAGGTGCAATGAATAGTGCTTGGTGAATGTGTATAAGACATACACATTGAACGCGTGTCTTGTTAATGAAATCCGAGATTTTTCCTTTGTCAAAACCGGACAATAGACGTACAAATTGACGTACAACTGTACGTCTTTGTGCGTCGCTGTAAGAGCAGTGGACATAAGGGTTCGTCCGGTATTTATTAAGAAACAGATTTTTTTTAAATTGTACGTCTTCACTATTTTGTCTATGTCCTGAAAAGATTGCTTGTAGGATGATCATTATTCCTTGTGTCCGTTGTTTTGTTTTCATAATTCTCTGCCTTATTCAACAAGTTATATGTGACGTATATTATAACATAATAAAATTATTTTAGTCAAATTATTATTTACAATTGGATGTGTAAAGTTTTTGGATATTTGACACAGAGATATAAACTTCTGTTTTCTTTAGTCCCGTAGGGACGGCATGTTTATAGAAACCGAGTAGCCTCCAGTTCTTTAGTCCCGTATGAAGATTAAGAAATAAATTGGGTAATTTGATTTCAAAGCCCAGCGCGCTTACAAAGCACTAAATCAACGGTATGAATGCCTTTTGGCATTCCCCGCCTACGGATACTGAGTCGTTTGAGCGTAATTTTCCTTAAATTGACACCTATGGGGCACGGAGACACCGCACTACAATGGATGGTAAGAAGTTAGAGTCCAAAACTTGATACACATTATCAGTTAGATTTTCTTGACATCTCACCTCAAATTTGATATGATATAAACATAGATATCATATTGACAATGACAGCAAAAAGCGTATTTATACTTGACATCACTAATGAACATATCAATTATGAGGAGAAGAAATATGAATTTCAAACTTGAAGAGATGGATGGTATTGATGATGAAATATTGGACGATTCTGATGAGGAGAATAATAAAGAATTCACCGACGAAGAGGAATTTGATCCGTTACCTGTTGAAGGAGATGACGATGAAGACGATGCTAAGAATGCTGTGTATGAAGCAGATGAACCGGATGAAAGTGAGGACGAATACTACGACGAGGATGAACCCATTGCAAAATCTTCATCACTTATTTTAGGGCAAACCATTGACATCGCACCATTTAACGAACAAGAAGAAGATAACCTTGCTTATACAGAAGCGATTACCGCTTACTATGATGACAACGATTATGAACTGGCAATAGAGAAATTTACTGATGCTATCAAAAACGAAAAGAAGCAGAGAAGAGGGAAACAATCTGCCACAAATGAAATATTAGCCAAATCGATTTATTGGCAGGCAGAGGCTTATGTCAAAACACATGATATTCCGAAAGCGTTAAAGGCATTTGAATCCCTCGTAAAAACCTGCAACGAACATTATCTCACGATTGCAGCGCAACGACGCGCAGAAACTTTGAAAGCGAAACACTCTTAAAGGAAGGATGAACCAAATTTGTGGACACATTGAAAAATAATTTAAAAAGAAAAGCAACGAACTTGCGTATACACTCTATCCTATCAACATCGGAGGCGGGTTCAGGACATCCAACGACTTGTCTTTCAGCAGCAGATATTGTTTCTGCGCTGTTTTTTCATGCGATGCGCTACGACTGTGCAGACGCACAAAACCCGAATAATGATCGGTTTATCTTATCAAAAGGGCATGCCGCACCACTCCTTTATGCCGCTTATGCTGAAGCAGGTATCATTCCAATAGATGATCTGCTAACACTACGGCAAATTGATAGCATTCTTGAAGGGCATCCCACGCCACGCTTCGATTGGACAGAAGTGGCGACCGGGTCACTCGGACAAGGTTTGTCGCTTGGATTGGGAATGGCACTCAATGGTAAATACTTGGATAAATCAGATTACCGTGTTTACGTATTACTTGGAGATGGTGAAACCGCTGAAGGTGGTGTTTGGGAAGCTGCAGCATTGGCATCACATTATCAGTTGAATAACCTTATCGGAATTGTAGATGTAAATGCTCTTGGACAGAGTCAACGGACGATGTATGCGTTTGATATTGAAACATATTGTAGCCGTTTTGAAGCATTCGGATGGCAAACAATCGGTATTGATGGACACGATTATGATGAAATCTTACCTGCCTTGAAGAAAGCGAAAGCATCAACTGATAAACCGACCATGATTGTCGCGAAAACGTATAAAGGGAAGGGAGTATCCTTCCTTGAGAATGAAGACAACTGGCACGGGAAGGCTGTTGCCAAAGGTGAACAACTTGATAAGGCGTTAGCAGAACTTGGACCGCTAAACACAGATATTTCAGTTGAAGTAGAAGCTCCAAATCCGATAGATAGTCAACCTACTAAGATTAAAGCATGTGAACCACCAGATTACGCCGCTGACGAAGAGGTGGCGACTCGTGGTGGTTACGGTACGGGTTTAGCAAAACTCGGTGCTGCCAATCCAAATGTTGTCGCACTGGATGGAGACACCAAAAACTCTACTTATGCAGAACAGTTTATGGAACTTTATCCGGATCGGTTCTTTGAAATGTTCATTGCGGAGCAGAACTTGGTAGGAGCAGGAATCGGATTGGCGAAACGAGGGAAGATTCCATTTGTTTCCACATTCGCTGCATTTCTATCGCGTGCGTATGACCAGATTCGTATGTCCGCGATTTCACAAGCCAATATCAAATATGCGGGTTCACACTGTGGGGTCTCAATTGGCGAAGATGGTCCTTCCCAGATGGGTTTAGAAGACATTGCTATGTTCCGAGCAATTCCTGATTCTGTCGTGTTATATCCGAGCGATGCTGTCGCTGCGGAACGTCTTATAGCGGAAGCTGCTGCACACCAAGGCATCGTCTATATCCGCACCTCTCGTCCAAAAACTACGCTTCTTTACGATGCTACAGATAGCTTTCCTATCGGTGGTTGTAAGGTTGTTCGGAAAAGTGCAGAAGATAAAGCGACTATAGTTACCGCCGGTGTCACGCTTCACGAGGCATTAAAAGCACACGATATACTTGCGAAAGAAGGTGTCAATGTCCGTATCATTGATCTTTATTCCGTCAAACCTGTTGATACTGAAACGCTATTATCCGCTGCATCAGAAACAAACAATACCCTCATAACCGTTGAAGACCACTATCCTGAAGGTGGTTTAGGGGATGCGGTGTTGGACGCTGTTGCGACTGAAGATATCCGCGTGCATAAACTTGCTGTTACAGGCATACCACGTTCTGGCAAACCTGAGGAGTTATTGGAACTGCATGGGATTAGTGCTAATGCTATTTTGCAGAAGGTGAAAGATGTCGTTTGATATTCTGTAGTGGAGTATGGATTAACGGGATTGAAGGAGTGAAATGGCAAGTTTTGATACTATCACTAAGAAACAGATTGAAATTAATCCTCAAGATTTCGTAGACCTTTGCTTCAGGTTTGGTGAAGCAGATACAGTTGTGTTAGAGATTGTTACACCTGAGCAACCAACCGTAGAAATGCATCAAGCAGATTCACTTATTAAGGTAATGCACAACAGTAGAGAAGTACTTGTGCATTTTGAATTCCAAACCAATGATAGTTACGATCCAGAAATGCCACTACGGATGGCAGGTTATATTATCAGATCAATTGAAGGCTACGGTCTACCTGTTTATTCTAATGTGATTTACTTACGTCCTGATGCTGGCAGAAACGATCCGGGTAAATTTCAGCAAAATCTTGAAAATCATAATATTTCAATTGAATACCAAGTTTTCAGATTAATTGATCTTGATGGAGATAACATACTTGATTCAAAGATCGTGGGGTTGATTCCATTTACGCCACTTATGGGACACCATGCAGATACAAACGATGAACAATGGCTTCGCAAATGTATTCAAGTCGCTGACAGTATTGATGTTCCCAACAAGATTGAATATCTTGGAAGTCTCGCTATTTTGGGAAATTTGATTTTTGATTCACAAACAATATTTGATATTATTTCGGAGGAAACCATGCAACAACCTTCAATTGCTGAATATGCGGCACCAATTGCCCGTGAACAAGGAATCAAACAAAGCACTCGTAAGCACATCCTTGATGCTATTCAACTTCGATTTGGAGATGAAACGGCACACATATTTAAGAAATCAGTTGAGTCAATTGATGATATACAACGACTTGAGTTGTTATTTCGCGCTGCAATTCAAGTAGAAAATGCCAATGAATTCAGGCAAATTCTGAGTGAACACGATGAGTAATCGTGAAGCAATTTTCTCATTAGTTTTCATCAATTCTATAAGTAGCAAGATTGAAAGGTACTAAGAATTGCAGCAGGCTATTGTCTGGATTGTCGTAATAATTATTCTTATTCTGGTAGGTTTTGGCATGTATTATGCCTTACGCGTACCGCGGACTGCTTCTAGTACATATCCAGCAGATGATGGACCAAACTTTATTGATGTTTCAGAATACCCAGAGGAGATGCAGACGCTTTACGCGGTATTCACTCGGAGATGCAGCAGATGTCATACCATTGCCCGTCCGATTAATTCCAACTTTAAGGCTGAGGAATGGCGAAAATATGTGCATAAGATGATGCGAAAACCAGGGTCAGGACTTAACCCTAAAACTGCTGAACAGATAATCAAATTCTTAACTTATGATGCACAACATCGGGAGAAAAGCACACCATGACAAAACTGATACTTACCACTTGTGTTATACTGTCCCTTGCCGCAGGATTGCATGCATCACCTGTTAGCAATCTCAAAGTTTCAATTGATAGCAAGCTGGTTGCATTTTCTACATCTCCTATATTTAAGAATGGGACGTGGTTAGTACCGATTGAAACTCTCGGCAA
Source organism: Candidatus Poribacteria bacterium (assembly GCA_958295945.1). Classification (GTDB taxonomy): domain Bacteria; phylum Poribacteria; class WGA-4E; order WGA-4E; family WGA-3G; genus MSPOR6. Next base: position 3,990,797 of record OY282386.1, on the reverse strand, counting down.
GCAGTTAGGTTTAAAGGTTGAGATGCCTGATGGGGAAGAGATGGTCGTCATCTGTGGTAGTGGAGAATCGGAATTGTGTGTGCCACTCCAATTGGGTGAGGATGCATTCAGCATTGACAATGTAACTTACTCTAAACTTGAAGACCTTACTGAACCTTTCGGTTTTGAAATATACAAAACCACCGAAACCGAAGTAGAGATTGTTAGATCAGAACAACTTGCCCCTAAATTTACGCTACCTGATCTTGACGATACACCAAAACGTATGCAAGATTTTCGCGGAAAGAAAACACTTCTCTACATTTGGGGTTCATGGTGAGCGTGCCGTGGTCAACTGCCTGGATGGCAGAAGTTTTACGCAAGACATCGTGATAAACTAAATTTAGTTGCCGTTGCTATAGATGCTCAAGGCGCGTCTGTAGTGCGTCCATGGCATGACAAAGCTAATGCCGAATTCGTCACGCTTGTTGATTCGGAGAATATCCTTGGGAATCTCTTCAACCTAAAAGCAATTCCCTACGGGATAATGATTGACGAAGCAGGACGGTTGGTCAAATCACCTTTCAGTATCAATGTTGCTAAAAAAGAGACACTTACTATGCTGGAAAAATGGTTAACGGATCCTGCATATAATGCGACACTACTCGGAAATGTGAAACCAGCAAGCAAATCGCTCAACCCAAAAGTTATTGAAGCAAATGCGCGTTTTCAACTTGGACTGACCTTGTTAGAGATAGGGAAAAAGGCTGAAGCGATGACAGAATGGAGGAAGGCACTGGCATTAGACCTCAAAAATTGGATTATCCATAAACAGATTTGGGCAGTAGAGAATCCTGACAAGTTTTATGATGGTAATGTGGATTATGGGTGGCAGAAGGCACAGTTAGAAGCGGAAAAAGAGGAGTAATACCAAATTAACCTAAATCGTAGGGGCAGGGCTCCCCTGCCTGTCCGTGTTCTCAGCATCAAAAACAGGACAAATCTCGTTAATTTGGTATAAGTTATCCCATTGCGAGTCGTTTTTGCTGATCTTCCAACATCTGCTTTTGACGTTTAACCCGTTCCGGCACTAATCTTTCTCTTGATGCTGCTGGTTTGAAATCTAAACTTTCTTTCCCTAACCCTCGTAAGACTGCTAACTCCACAGGTGAGAAATCATCGGGTTTGTCCCGATTGAAATTCATAGGTTCCTTGAGTGCAACGGGTGGATTTGTGATAAATCTGGCACGTCCCGATGGGTTCTGTGATGCTGAATGTAGGATAAACGGATGCAGCAGAACAACATCTCCAGCATTCCCCGTAATTTCCACGAAATCCTTACATTTCTGATACAACTGACCGAAACCTTGTCCTGGTAACAAACCTTCTGGGTGTGCATGCAAATGCTGTGCCACGTATTGGACAGAATCACATGCGACATAAGTGCCACCACTCTTTGGTTGAATGTCTGACCAGACAACGATTGTTAGTAATCCTTGTTCAGGACTATCCAAGAAGTGTCTGAAGAAATCGCCATCTTTGTGCCAACCTGAGTAGTGCGACTCAGGCGGTTGCCATTCTGTATCTGCCCCTAATGCAAAGTTGATAATAAAACCATCACCCCAAGAAGGTTGTGTGTTAGCAATCCTATCTTCACCACCAAGTAAATCACATATAGCATCCCATGCCCTCGGTGCGATTTCACGAATCGGCAAACGATTCATGGAGGGCAAATGTATACGGGGTTTTTCCCAAGTTTCTGGGTCATCAGGGGAATAACCGAGACGTTTAAAGGCAAATGCGCGCCACTCTGCAGCTAATTCACGTGAGAAGCAGTTTTTCAAGACAACATGCCCTTTCTGAACGAAATGGTCTACATCTGATTGCGCGAGTGTCTTATAGGTTTTTGCCATAAATATATCCTCTTATTTCAGGCTAGCCAATAAGGTTTTTGCGAGTTTGATAGCGAATTTGTCATCGTTGATATGTGCGTCCATCTCAATAACTGTAACGTTGTCGTTGATGTGTGCTTTCAAATTTTCTCGCCAAGTATCTCGTGCTTCAGGTGAGTCAAAAGGCTGTCCTGTTTTATCTATTGCGGATACGCCTTGTGTTGGAATGAGAACGGTTGTTGGTCCATTTGCTTCGTTGAGTTTTTGTGCCATGATTTTTCCTAACTCTGCAGTTTCTTCGGCAGTTGTTCGCATGAGTGTGACTGTTGGATTGTGTTGATAGAAATGTCGTTTGCTAAACTTCTCTGGCACTGTATCGGGCGGACCGAAGTTAACCATGTCCAATGCACCGGGTGCGATCACTTGTGGTAAACCTGCCTGTCCAGCGGCTTCCAGACGTTCGGGGCCAGCACTGAGTATCCCACCGACCAATTCATCGGCAAGTTCCGTTGTGGTTACGTCAAGCACACCTGCAAGGAATCCATCTTTGACAAGGTCTTCCATTGCGCGTCCACCAGTGCCAGTTGCATGAAAGACAAGTACTTCATAGCCAGCAGCTTCAAGGATCTCTCGTGCTTTTGTAACACACGGAGTCGTTACACCGAACATTGTCGCAGCGATGAGAGGCTTGTCATCTGATGCTTCTGGAGTATAAGCAGTAACCATGCCGATCATAGCTTCAGCAGCGTTGGCAAGTATCTGCCGTGACAGACGATTTATGCCAGCAATATCAACTACAGAATACATCATGCAAATATCTTTGGATTGCACATAAGGACTTGTGTCACCTGATGCCAAGGTTGAAACCATGATTTTTGGGACACCCACTGGTAATGCTCGCATTGCAGCCGTTCCGATAGTAGTACCAGCGGAACCACCGAGTGAAATTATTCCCACAATCTCACCGGCAGCGTGTTTTTCAGCGACGAGAGTTGCTGCGCCTTGTGCCATCACAGCCACGCTATTGCCTCTGTCCCCTTCCGCTTGCAATGCTTTCAAAGAGGAACCGCCTGCCTGTGCAACCTCATCAGCAGAAATATCGGGTATTAACTGCGGTTCTCCTAAGATGCCAGTATTAACAACACTCGTTGGGACACCACTTGATTCTAAATGATCTGTGATATAAGCAAATTCCTCACCCTTGGTATCCATTGTTCCGACAACCCACACTGTTTTTTCCATTGGCAAATTCCTCCGCTTGTTTGTTGAATAATATTTGGCAATTGTATAGTGAAAGATAAATAGAGTCAAGTAAATAACTTTACACCCCCCTTGTCAAATATTGTTTTGCATGAATATTGACAATTTGTTATAGTATATCCTAAAATATGTAATAAGACGCAATAAAGAGATATACTTATTTAATTGTTTGTAACGGAACTGAGACATGAACACTTTTGGACACCTTTTTCGGATAACAACTTGGGGTGAATCGCATGGCGGTGCTGTCGGTGTGGTAGTAGATGGTTGTCCTCCACAGATTGATATAGACATAGACGTTATACAGTATGAACTTTATCGTCGTAGACCCGGGCAAAGTCATCTCACTACGCCGCGTAAAGAGGAAGACGTTGTTGAAATACTTTCAGGTGTGTTTGAAGGAAAAAGCCTTGGCACTCCTATCTCTATGTTAGTATGGAACAAGGATGCACGGCCATCCGCTTATGAACATCTGAAAAATCTATACCGTCCCTCACATGCTGACTTTACTTATCAGCAAAAGTATGGCATTCGAAATTGGCAGGGAGGTGGTAGAGCAAGTGCACGCGAGACCATCGGACGCGTTGCTGCAGGAGCAATTGCAAAGCAGATCCTACGTGTGAGATGTGAAACTGAAACACTCGCTTATGTCAAACAGATACATACATTCCAAGCCACAGTAGATGCAGACAGGGTTACGCATGATGAGATTGAAGCAAGTCCTGTGCGATGTCCTGACCCAATTGTCAGTCCAAAAATGGCGGAGCGTATTGATCAGGCACGACGGGATCAGGATTCGCTTGGGGGCATAATTGAATCCGTATGCCGCAACGTTCCTGTAGGTCTTGGTGAACCAGTATTTGACAAACTTAAAGCTGATTTAGCAAAGGGGATGATGTCTCTACCCGCAACGATGGGGTTTCAAATTGGATCCGGTTTTGACGGTATTACGATGACAGGTTCTGAACACAACGATGCATTCTACAATGAGTCCGGCCAGATTCGCACCAGAACTAACAATTCGGGAGGCACACAAGGTGGCATTTCAAACGGAGAAAATATCGTATTCCAAATTGCATTTAAGCCAACAGCAACTATTGGCAAACCACAACAAACGGTTGACATAGATGGGAACGAGGTGACATTAGAAGCAAGTGGTCGGCATGATCCGTGTGTGCTAATACGTGCTCCAGCAATCGTAGAAGCGATGGCAGCACTTGTGCTTACTGATCATCTGCTCCGACACCACGCAAAGTCCTAAAGTTGTCACTATAAGAAATTATTCTTGAGCACAAATATGGAAGGTCAAACAATCATTACAACACATGATGTTGATGAACTGTTTATCTCTACCGTAGTTCGTTTGATTCAACGGCGTGCCTTTCCGAACCTTCGTAACATCATCGCAAAAACGCATTCTGCAGATATCGCAAGATGGTTTCCGCGCCTACGTTTTGAAGAAAAAAGCAGCCTTTTCACGCTCCTAATTGAAGAACAGCGTATGGGTGAGGTCCTTTGTGAACTAAACGCTACAAACATCAACGAATTTGTTGAAGAAACTGAACCTGAAACTGTTGCTATTGTCTTACACACTATTCCCGCAGACGATGTCACACAGATTCTATCTGACATACCTGAAGAGAAGAAGGAGGAATTACTTAATCTCATTGAGGGAACTACTTCTGAGAATGTTGAACGACTACTTGAGTATGAGGAGAAAACTGCGGGTGCGATTATGTCCCCGAACTATTTCGCACTACCTCAAGAGACAACCGCCGCTGAAGCAACCGAGATGATACGGGATCTCACTGAAATAGACATACCGCCGATTACCTTCTATGTCTATGTCATTGACGAAGAAAATACACTAAAAGGTGTTTTGTCCTTACGGCAGTTGGTGCAAACAAAACCAGATACGCCACTCAAGGATCTAATGACATCGCATCTATACACTGTTCATACGGATATGCCACAAGAAACAGTGGCACGTGCAGTTGCTCGTTACAATTTGTTAGCAATCCCAGTCATCAATAGCATCGGGAAGTTGGTGGGTGTTGTAACAATTGACGATATCGTTGATGTGATCCGAGAAGAGAATACAGAAGATATGCTTAAGATGGCGGGAACAGGTGATCTGGATATTACATCCCGTTCCATTTTTAGAAACACGCGAGCGCGTTTGCCGTGGCTACTTGCCAGTTTTGCCGGTGGGTTACTGGCGGTATATGTCATCGGCATATTTGAAGCACAATTGAAACAGATTGCAGCCTTAGCCGCATTTATTCCTATCATCATGGGTATGGGTGGAAATATAGGAACTCAATCTTCCACCATCATCGTGCGAAGTATTGCTATTGGGGAAGTTGGCATCAAAGATACTTGGCGGGTGTTGTGGCGCGAGTTTAGCACGGGTGCACTACTCGGTACAACCTATGGCATGCTGCTTGGTGGTTTCGCCTATCTTTTTCCGCAATTCCGGGAATTTGCATGGAAGTTACCACTTGTCGTTGCCCTTGCTGTTTTTGTGAATATGGTGATTGCAGCAACGGTTGGAACGATTATTCCGATGTTTTTCAAACGCGTAGATATTGATCCTGCAGTTGCTACAGGACCGTTCGTTACAACTGCGATTGATGTCATTGGGATTTTTACCTACTTTTTGTTTGCGAATCTATTCTTATTTTGAGAACTTGGGTAGAGAAAAGAATATATCCATCACTAATGATACCATTTTAAAAATGAACATACCATTCCTGAAATAGTTGGATTGTTGTCGCGCAATGTATTGCGCCTCTTACATTTCAGTAAAAGGGAATATCATTTGTAGAAATGGTAAGATATAATGGGTGTTAAAATGTCTGCTGCAATAGAAATCAAAGGTGTCGCACCCAATGAGAATATGGAAACCTGTGCACGACTAATTATCGTCGGCTATTTCCGAGAGATGATGTCTTACAAAGATGGAGCCATAGATGGCACAAATATTGAATTTGTCCACGATATGAGGGTTGCATCTCGTCGTTTACGAGCTGCAATGGATAACTTCTCGGATTGTTTTCAAGGTGAACTTTTCAAGCAACACTACAGACAGATACGTACTATTACTCGGACGATGGGGGTAGTCCGTGATCTTGATGTTCTCATTGCACATTTTCAATCGGAGGTGCAGACGCTACCACACGAAGAACAAAGTGGCATCCATGGACTGATTGAAAAACTACAACAGAAACGTGAAATAGTACGAAAACCTATGTTGGAATTGTTTACAGAACTTGAGACAAACGATTTCGAATCCAAATTTCTGGCGTTCTTTCAGTCGGAGGGGTAACATGGCAAAGCCACAGAAAATAATAGGTCTCAATCCGAAGCAAAGTTTTCGTCAGAATGCGCGTACCGTTTTACCACAACGACTTGAAGAGGTGTATAGTTGGGAACAGTATATTAATGACCCAGAGCGACGTGATGAACTTCATAACATGCGAATTTCCGTTAAAAGACTGCGGTATACGATGGAATTCTTTGCCGTAAATTACGACAGTCGGTTTTCCGATATTCTTGGAGTTGTTATTGATCTACAAGATATTCTCGGAGATATTCACGACAGTGATGTTATTTTGGATATCTTAACAGATTATAAGAAAAGTAGTCAATCTGATGAGTTACTTGGCGTTGACACCCTTTTCTCACGGACACAGAGCAGTCGTAATTCCGACTATCAAGAGTTTAAAATAAAATGGGAGCATTTATCTGCAACAGACTTTAAACAGAAACTTCTTGAGATTATTGCGACATAGAAATCTTACAAGATCTTAAATTACCTATTAGACAAAGGAAATTAAAATGGACGCTAATGTTATCGGGGTGGATATGGGTGGCACCAAAATCCTCTCCGCAGTTGTTAATGCATCAGGTAATATCTTAGCCACAGCAAAAATTCCGACACAAGCAAAAGACGATACATCTATAGTTATTGATCGAATTTCGGACTGTATTAAGGAGGCTTTCAAAAAATCGGAAGTATCTGAAGGGACGATTCGTGCTATCGGTATTGGTGCACCGGGGCCGCTTGATCCGGAAACAGGAGTTATTATCTTCGCCCCGAATCTTGGATGGAAAGATGTCCCACTCAAGACAGAATTAGAAGAACGGATTGGAATCCCAACTTTTGTAGACAATGATGTTAACGTTGGCACACTCGGTGAACATACTTACGGGGCAGGACGCGGTGTAGATAATGTGGTTGGGATCTTTGTTGGCACAGGGATCGGTGGTGGAATCATTCTGAACGGCGAACTATTCCACGGAGCTAGCAAAACTGCAGGTGAAATTGGACATATTATTGTCCAAGAAGGCGGACCGAAGTGTGGTTGTGGGAATCGTGGATGTTTAGAAGCACTTGCAAGCCGGACGGCGATGACAAAACAATTACGAAATGGTATACTGAAAAAAGGGAAAAAGAGTGTCATTACTAAGCTTACTGACGGTGACCTTCAGCAAATTCGCAGCGGCACATTAGCCAAAGCACTACGGAGTAAGGACAAATTGACACAGAATGTCTTTAGAAAGGCGACAAAATATCTCGGTGTCGGTATCGGTTCTATTGTTAATTTCCTAAATCCAGATATGATTGTGCTTGGTGGTGGTGTTGTTGAAGCACTTGACAAGGATTTCATAAAAGATATACGTAAAGCCGCAAAGAAGTATGCTTTACCCGATACGTTAAAAGGTGTTCAGATTGTGAGAGCACAACTGGGGGATGATGCAGGTGTGCTTGGTGCAGCCGCACTTGCCAGACAGCGACTTAATTCGGGATAAATCTATCAATTTGGCACTGAGAGATATAATTTATACCAAATTGTTCCAGTTTGTAGCATTAGGTCGCTACACCTTACAATGCTATCATATCAGAAAACACTGGCTGCTATTTTGGTATTCTTCAGGGGAGGATAAGTTCATGTTAGTTGATGACAATAGAGAAGAACATAGGATGATGATTTTTGGTAATGATAGCAGTCCTGTACAAGATCGGTTAATCGTCAACAATTTGACCTCTGATTGCGGAATTCTTGCACAGAAAGTGCATGAGGAGTCGTATACGGTAACCTTGTATGCGTTGTTGAAAGATTACGGACTCACACCTGTCTTTCGGATAAAACCACGTATTCGGTTCCACCGATCTAATTACGACAACCTCTCATCCAGTGCCCCGCTACAATATAGTCTCAACGATATTATCCATTTCGCTGAACTCAAACGTGGCACTGTGTTGATGGATAAGATTGATGATGCAAAGTTAGCTGAAATCCTTGGAGATGCACCAACACTTGCAGGTATGTCTGACGATCCCGCTTTACAACTTGTTTCGCAGTGTGATGTAACACTTCGCAACCCACCTTTCAAAACCAAAACAAAAGTGTTTGGAAAAAGTGAAGACGAAGGTGTTGAAGAGGCAGGTATTCCAATCGGTTCTTTCCTTGATGCACTCAATCAACCGCATCAGACAGAACAAATATTTAGTAAGTTTTCCCGCGGAAGTGAGTTTGCACATGATTTGCGTAAAGCCTTAGAGAACTACGAATCTTATGAATTCCAATTCGGTCTATATTCCCGATACGAACGACGGGATTGTGTCTTAGCAGGCGGCGATGCAGAAACAAGTGGCTATTATCGTGCTACCTTTGACCCGTGGACTGCCCTTGGATATATTCGTCCCAGTGGTAATAAACAGCAGTTTCAAATTCTTGCACACGAACGCGGCACACGTTGGGAACACAAAGTGATGTTGGAGAAGTTGGATGAAGGAACACTTGAACGTCTTGCTACTGAAATACCTAATCTTCGAAGTAAATATCTAATCGGACGCGTCTTATCCAAAAGTCAAACTGCATTGACACGGCTTGCTAACCTCCGTAAATCACAACTCAATCTCACAACAGATTTGGATATAGGATATACAATGCAGTTAGAGATACCGCTTCCTGATAAGCGGTTCTCCGTGATAGATCATCGTAAAAAATTGAGGGCAGTTTTCAATGGAAATGGAGATTACCAACTTCATCCACTCAACGGTGAGTTTGTTGAGAAACACCAAAACTTAGCAAAAGGTATTCAAGCAGGTGTCGTCTGGACGCTTGATGGTGTAGACCTACTTTCAGGTCACCCCCCGATTAAGGAGCAGAGCGAGGAATTTGTTATAACCAAGGCACCACATCAGAATAGTTTTGTGGTACGATCAGCAGAAGAACTACGCCAACGTCTTCCACAGAATGGATTTGAGGAATGCTGGAACGAATCTATTGACGAGGGTGGGTATACCGTCCTAAGTCAAAAAACCGGTAGAGTCTATTCCGTGAGTTATGGACGGAAGATTACCGGCAGTATTCAGAATGGAGAGATTATAAAAGATGATGGTTCTCACTATTTTACAATTGCGTATTTGGGTGTAGATCCTTCAAGAGCAGAAGCATCTCGGTTTGAGATACCGACAGAGGCACAACGTAGTTTCTTTGATAAGTTGTTTGGCAGAGAACCTGTCCCACCCTTTTATAATCAACTGATTCAAACTGAAACACAGGTCATTGGTGAGATGAAAGCCCTTGCGCGGCACTGTAAAGATAAGTTGAAGATTCCGTAGATATTTCGTTTTGTAATGATAACTATTTGTGTGAGGAAAAAAATGATACGATATCTTAAAGTTGAGGGACTCAATAATAAACTTGACGCTGAATTTGAGTTCAATGAAGATTTGAACATATTTACAGGGGCAAACGGTTCTGGTAAGACGACATTGCTTAAGTTAATATGGTACTTAATCAGCGGGAATATACATAGAATCGTTGATGAAATTTCGTTTAAGACGGTTTCAGTGGAAACAAATTTGTTTTCTTTGTCTATAACTTGTTTAGGTTCAGGGGAAGTTGAGTTCACTCCTAGATTTAATGCACAAGAGGACCTCTTATCAAAATCTTTTGTTGTTGCTTTTGATTCGTCACCTGATAATCTTACACCAATGGAAAATGAAATAAAATTACAAAAGATTAAGACACGAATATCCTGTTTGACGAAAAGTAGCATATTCTTTCCAACATTTAGGAGAATTGAAGAAGGTTTTTCTACACTATTCAGAGATATGCCTCCAAAGACAGGTACTAGGCTTGTGTCACCATATCAGTTAATGGGAAAGGCACGAGAGTTTCAAGATGCTTTATCAGAACTCTCATCAGATGTATCAGTCCACAACCATAAGTTTATTGTTTCAATTTCAACTAATGATATAGCCTCATTGTTAAAAGAGAAATACATACCTATTTCCAAGAAGATAGACGAACTTCAAACTAATGTTTTACACGACATCGCGCATAAAACCAAAGAAAATCCTGTTAGTAAAGAGGAACATGAGAGGCAAACATCAGAAAAGAAGCATTATAAATTAAATGATATTCAAAAGAGAATTGAACAAGTTACTACAGAACGGAAGGATCTGCTTCAACCTTTTACTCTGTTATCAAACCTCATTCGGAATATATTACAGTACGAAGCAATTCATGTCACAGGTAAAATTGCGCATAGCGAAGACACTGAAGGAATTACCCTTGGTGTAGGAGGAAGAGGGATTTTAGTTGGAAGGGCTAAGGATTCTATCTCTTCCGACAAACTCTCTTCTGGTGAGAAACAGATACTCAGTTTTTTGTGCTACAACGCTTTTAGTGAGAATACCTCTATTTTCATTGACGAACCAGAATTAAGTCTCCATGTTGATTGGCAGAGATGTTTATTTCCAACTTTGATGGAGCAAGGACAAAATAACCAATTCTTTGTCGCTACACATTCACCTTTCATCTATACAAAGTACCCCGATAAAGAATTTATGCTTGATGAAGATCGCGGAGAAAGTTAATGTTACAACGACACCCAACGGTGGACGAATTGGTGTCTATGCTCCGCAGATCTAAGCTACCAACTGTCATCGTGGAAGGTAAAGCTGATATGCAGATCTTCCGGTGGATGGAAGGACACCTAAGGGTTCATGATGTTGATGTTCTTGGAGTAGGTGGTAGACCAAATCTATTTGCTGTTTATGATAGAAAGAGCGAATTTGAACATCTACCCGTTGCATTCATCGCCGACAAAGACAAAGAATTGTTTACACAACTCCCAGCAGGTTACGATGAGATGATATGGACACAAGGATATAGCATTGAGAACGACTTATATGCAGGTGCTGATCCCAGTTTAGAAAGTTTGATGGATCCTCGCGAAGTGGTTGAACATAGTCAACTTTTAGACACAGTTGTAGATTGGTTTGCATTTGAAGTTGAAGAGTTATTAGCTGGTAGAGCACCTGAGTTTAACCATCACTGTAATGAAGTTGTTCCTGAAGGTCAAACTGCAATGGATAATGGTTTCCAAAAACGTAGGGGATTTCGTTTCCCTAATTCAGAACTTCAACAACAAATAAAAGATGCATATCAACTTCAATTGAGAGGCAAACTTCTCTTCCAAATGTTGGTTCGATTTTTGAGTAAGTCCAACCGACGAGTCAAACATAGCATTCACGGTCTATATGAAATCGCATTTAAGATGACTCCTTTTCATCCTTTCATGGATAGGATAATACAAAAAATAACAACTCACAGACCGACTTCCTGAATACTAATTTTAAAGTTAAGAAGGGATATCTATAATAAATGCCAAACCGCAAAAAAGTCCTAATCACAGGTGCAGCGGGTTATATCGCAGGACGGATGCTATCAGCATTTCGTGAACGTTATGATCTTGTCCTTCTTGATGTCCGAAACACAAATCGGCAGGGAGAAGAGATGGACGATGTTCACATCGTTGATGTCAGCAATCCTGACCGAGAGTTATATAAACACTATTTTGAAGGTGTAGACGCTGTTGTGCACTGTGCATTTCAAGGTGGCGGATTTGAGAACGAACTCAACAATATACAGATGGCATATAACATATACCATACCAGTTGGGAAACGGATGTGCGGCGCGTTGTGGTGTGTAGTTCTAACCACGCAGCAGACTATTATGAAAGACTGATTTGGTCCGGAAAATGGGATTTTGTAACACCTGAGATGCGTCCTTTGTCAGATAACTTCTATGGATGGGCAAAGGAAGCGTATGAACATCTCGGTTTCGTTTTTGCTACTGGCTTTAGGAAGAACAAGAAACTACAGAATGTGCAAATCCGTATCGGTGCACCGCGGGAAACCGATTTGAATGACATCACTGCGGATAATTATCATAATATGCACCGCGCACTCGGTGCATATTTGAGTGTCCGTGATCAGGTTCAACTCTTTGTCAAGAGCATTGAAACAGAGAACATTGAGGACGAGAACGGCATCCCATTCCAGATATTTTACGGTATCAGTGACAACTCCCATAAGTTCTGGAGTATTACCAATGCGCGCCAGGTGATAGGATATGCTCCAGAGGACAACAGTGCGTATCGTTTCGCGAAACGGATAGCAGAAATCCTTAATCATACAGAAGACGTATAATCCCACAATGCCAAATGTTTCTGCCAAAGAACTCACTGCCTTATGTCTAAACGTATTCCAAAAATACAATATCCCTTCAGACGAAGCAGAAGTGGTTACCCGTTCTATGGTAGATGCGAATCTTGTCGGACACGATTCACACGGTGTGATCCATCTCCCAAAATATGTGCGTGAGATAGAAACAGGACTAATCCAACCCAACGCACCGATTGAAACAGTTCATGAATCGGCATCCATAGCAGTATTGGATGGCAATTGGGGGTTCGTTCCTGTCATTGCCTCGCGTGCAGTTGAAATGGCAATTCAAAAGGCAAAACAAACTGATGTAAGTTCGGTTGCAGTGTCACGATGTAATGAGGTCGGTAGGTTAGGTGGCTATGCTTGTCTTGCTGCAGATGCTGAGATGATTGCACTTCTGATGGTGAACGACCACGGTGGTGGCACATGTGTTGCCCCGCACGGTGGTGTTGAAGGGAGACTCTCCACAAATCCGATTGCATGTGCAGTGCCTATTGAAGGCAAATACCCGATTATATTGGATATGTCAACCAGTGTTGTTGCATCGGGTAAGATTCGTGTGAAACAGCATCGCAACGAAGCACTTTCAAAAGGATGGCTCATCAATTCAGACGGTGAACCAACGACAAACCCAAACGAATTCTACGAAACAACACCTGCAGCCATATTACCATTCGGAGGGATTGCTGCACACAAAGGTTTTGGATTGAGTGTGATTGTGGATTTACTTGCCGGTGCGTTGACAGGTGCGGGTTGCAGTCGTAGTTCAGATGCACGTGTTGGCAACGGGTTGTTTGTGCATGTGATGAATGTTGCAAGTTTTCGAGAGTTTCCTGGGTTTAGTGCGGAGATAGAACGTTTTATCAACTATATCAAATCTGCAAAGCGCGCTGCTGGAGTTGATGAGATTTTGATGCCGGGTGAACGTGGTTGGGACGAACAGCGCAAACGTGAACAGGAAGGCATACCTATTGATGATGAGACATGGCAGCAGATTCAAGATCTACTATAAAGGATTTAGTATATACCACATGACATTATGATGCTGTCAACGATTCGCCTGTCTCTGAGTGGAATAGATGTGCTTTTTCAGTGTCAAAACTCACCGCCAAAGGTGTGTTGTGTTGTGGTAAGTCTTCCAGATTTGATTGGACAACAAAGGTGTTCTTCTCTGTCCGTAGATACAGGAGTGCATGGTTTCCAAGCGGTTCAACAAGTTCCACCTGTGAGATAACTTGATTAGTTTCATTTTCTCCGACATGGATATTTTCAGGACGGATTCCAAGCATCACAGAGTTCCCCGATATTTCACTGAGAATTGATTGCAATTCAGGATTCAGTTTCAACGAGAAGTCTTCAAATTTCAGTGTTGGTGTGCCGTTATTCCTCTCAATCTGTGTATCAATAAAGTTCATCGGAGGCGTGCCGATGAAACCACCGACAAATTGGTTAGCAGGTTTGTGGTAGAGCGTGCCCGGTTCTGCGATCTGTTGGATTTTCCCTTCATTGAGAACAACGATCTGATCTCCCATCGTCATCGCCTCAACCTGATCGTGTGTAACATAGATTATAGTTGCCTTGAGTCGATCATGCAGACGACTGATTTCCATCCGCATCTGGACACGCAGTTTCGCATCAAGGTTGCTCAAAGGTTCATCAAATAGAAATACCTTCGGTTGCCGAACGATTGCCCTGCCGACTGCCACACGTTGACGTTCACCTCCGGAAAGGTGCTTCGGTTTTCGATTCAACAGATGCGAAATACTGAGGATGTTTGCTGCTTCGTTGACGCGTGCGTCAATCTCCTTTTTCTCATACTTTCGCAGTTTTAATCCAAATGCCATATTCTTATACACCGTCATGTGTGGATAGAGTGCATAGTTTTGAAATACCATTGCGATGTCCCTATCCTTCGGTGGAACGTCGTTAATGCGTTCATCGTCAATATAGATGTCCCCTTCGGTAATCTCTTCCAGTCCTGCAATCATCCGTAAGATTGTGGACTTGCCACATCCCGAAGGTCCAACAAGCACAGTAAACGACTCATCTGGGATTTGAAAGTCTGCGTTATCTACAGCATGAACATCATTGTCATATATTTTTGTTACATCGTTCAGGGTGACATGTGCCATTTACTCAACCTCAATAACGTGGTTTCCGTAAATCTATGAAGAAAATCACAAGAGCGACAATAATTACAAAGGTAACACCAGCAACAAGTAACCATACGAGAGGTGGTCTTTGGAATAAGGTGAATATGGTGAATTTATTATCTTTCTTTCTCATTATGATTCGGTCATAGATTTCACCGCCTGCAGCAACTACCTTTAATTTGCCCATTCTGTCTGCGTAACCATCCTTAGATACACTGATCGTATATCGACCTGCTTGTAAACCTGTTTTTTCGTAATTACCATCTTTGTCTGTTGTGACGGTATATTCCTGGCCACCTGCAGAATCTACTATTTTCACGGTAACACCTTCTATCGGTTGTCGTTCAGGAGATGCGTCAAGGACTTGGCCTTTGATTGTTGCACCTCCACTATCCATAAAAGCATCTTGTCCATATCCGATACCGAAACACACAAAACAACACAGACATATAATATACATCCTAATTGAACATAAGCGAGTCATTTTCTTGCTCCTTTTTCAGATTGTCATAAGACGAAATTATCTTAGAAGAAATGTTTTGTACAACTTATAGAGCACTTTCTGTGAAAAAAGATAGGAGATTACAACTCTGCCCCAGTAAATATTAGAATTAATGCTATCATAACGCCAATGAAGAAGTACCCGTAAAGATCAAACAAAAAGGTGAATATGTTCTCCTTTTTTCTCATCTTAATTCTGTCAAAGATTTCACCACCGGCAGCAACAACTTTGGATTTGCCTACTCTGTCTCCATAACCTTTCTTGGATACACTAATCGTATAACGACCTGCAGGTAATCCCTTCTTCTCATAGAAACCGTTTTTATTTGTTGTGCCGGTAAATTCTTCTTCAGTTGCAACATTTACTATTTTTACGGTAACTCCTTCTATTGGTCTCTGTTCTGCTATTGGTCTCTGTTCAGGAGATACCTCAATGACTTCCCCTTTGATTGTTGCACCTTGTGCATGGACAACACCAACAAGCGGACAAGTAAAAATGATAACAAGTATAAGTAGATTGAGTCTTGTCATTTCATCTATTCCTTTTCTATTGTGAGATTTGTATAAGCATTAACCGTTATCCATATTGTAGTGCGGGGTCTCCGTGCCCCGCCTAAACCTGGGACATTCAAATAATGGGTAGGCACGGAGACCCGCACTGCACTGGTTGGCGGTATTTTCCGCTAAATTGACGCTTAATGTGGTTATAAACTGCACCTACCTTGGTAGTGAGAGTCTATTCGTCAGATGTATTAGGATTGAAGAGGGCATCGTCAATTTCTGCATTCAAGGATATGTCGGTAATTAAGATTTGACGATATTCCCCGTTCTTGGTCGTACGAAGGTGGGAAATCATGATACCGTCCACTTCCCGGTAATCATCCAAAGTAGCAGTAATTTTTTTGTCTTCACCTTCCATTTCAAAACCGTATACAAACTGAATTATATAGTGTGTCTTTTCGCTAATGTAGACTTTCAGTTTCTTTTCAGATGGTTGTGGAAGAAGGAGAACATAAGCAGTGTCATCACCTACTTCTTCAGTTCCTAAGTATTTAACAGGAATTGCATCTTGTGAGAGTTTTGACAGAAGCCAAATCGGTTCTCTGAAAAGACCGTCCTTGTAGAATGAAATAATAGATTCTGCCTTATCCTCTGGAATAGGTTGTGCCTTTCCATTCGTTACCCTATACATAGCATCTTCATTGAAGATTAAACTGTCGCTTCCCCCATCTAAGTCCCAATCGGCGCGTGCTTTGTTAGGATAATAGTAAGTTCTGTTTCGGCCCTCATCCTGCACGGTACCATCAGGGAAGTATTCAAAACTGTGGGATTCCATCACGATATTCTTAACAGATTCCAGTTTATCAAGTCCACCGTGTGCGGTAATCGTTGCGGCAATTGCTTCTTTAGCTTTAGGGTCTACGCCTTCACCGATTTCTGGTAAGTCGTCAGTCGTTTTTTTAGGAGGAACGGTCTCATCAGGTTTGGCGAGATTTTCCTTCATTAATTCTGCAACAGCAGAGTCCACATCAAATCCACCGAGACTTGCTTTTCTGATAATACCTTCACCGTCAATCAGAAATGCAGTTGGAATTGCAGTGACGCCGTATTGGTTTCTTACGTTTCGGCTTTCATCCCAATAATGATCCCACGAAAGCACTTCATCTTTTACATAAGCTGCAAGTGGTTGCATTGTTCTGTCAAGACTTACACCGATTATCTGAAAGTTCTTATCTTTGTATTTATCATAAACTTTCTTAAGTTTCGGGATCTCTTTGATACATGGTGGACACCATGTTGCCCAGAAATCAAGGAGCACAATCTGTCCTTTATATTTTTCCAACGAAAGTTCTTCCCCATTCAAATCTTTTACTTGAAAATCAGGAGCAGGTTCGCCAACCCAATCCTCTACTTTGATCTTAGTAGGTTGAGCTGCTGGTTCGCTTTGCGGATTCGGTTTCATTTTGATTAACTTCGTTGCGGGGATTGACTTGGGTGGAGAAGTGGACTCAGGGGCTACCTTGGGTGTAGGTGTCCCTCCTGGATTTGTGAGATTCTCCTCTACCAATTCAGCAACAGCAGTTCCAAGTGCGTGTCCACGTAATCCCGCCTTTCGGATAACTCCTTGACCATCAAGCAGAAACATAGATGGAATCCCGGTTACTTTATATTGATTTGCAATCTGTCCACTTTGATCGAAATAGTGAACCCACGATAGTCCTTCTTTTTCAACAAACGTCTCAAGTGTTTTTTGTGCTCTGTCCAGACTAATACCGATAATTTGGAATTTCTGATCTTTGTATTTTTGGTATGTTTTCTTGACGTTAGGCAATTCAGCAATGCAAGGTCCGCACCATGTTGCCCAGAAATCAAGCAGTACAACATGCCCTTTATATTTTTCCAACGAAAGGTCTTCCCCTTTCAGATCCTTTACTTGAAAATCAGGAGCAGGTTTACCGATCCACTCACTTGGTCGCGATGTTGTTGGTGTTGATGGTTTGGGAATTTCACCAGTTCGTTTGGATCTGTCCATTTCAAGATATTTCTTCGCTTGTTTTGCATAAGATCGTGAACCAAACTTGG
The DNA here is from genome assembly GCA_958295945.1 of Candidatus Poribacteria bacterium. Taxonomy (GTDB): domain Bacteria; phylum Poribacteria; class WGA-4E; order WGA-4E; family WGA-3G; genus MSPOR6. Next base: position 3,972,896 of record OY282386.1, on the reverse strand, counting down.
GGTGTTCAATCAATTTTGTATAGATTTCATCTGCTTTGTCATGTTTCTTGAGTTTGTCGTAAGCCATACCTAATTCTAAAAGGCTGGGTTGAACATAACGCGCCTCTGGATGTTCCGCAATAAGTTTTTCAAAGATTTTGATACCTTCCTCAACTTTCTCTAATCGGACTAATCCATTTCCAAGATAGTAGTAGACTTCATCTATACGTTTGTATTCAGGAAAGGATGTTACGAAGTCTGTTGATTTTTCAACTAATACGTCTAATTCTTCTGGCTGATTCTTGCTTGCAAGTTTCTTGTAAAGTGCTTTTATTTCTTGATATTTGAATCCGATTTGTGCTGGACTCACAGTCGCAGCAGTTTGTGATGAGTCTTCAGCGGCAAGATGCGTGCATAAACCGATGAGAACTATCATTACGAGCATGCCTAAACTCATGATAATTAATGGTGGATTACCTTTACATTTATTTTGGATAATCATCATATACTCCTCTGGTGTCCTGTTGGGTTTTATTCACTTCTAATTGTTATTGATTTGGGTGTGTAAAGATTGTGTACTAAGAATTTCGGAATATCTAAATTTGACCTTATACCATTCCTAAAAGATAAGATTTCATTTTGAGATTTGCAGTTACACCATAGAGTGAAAAATGTCCGAGGCGCAATAGAATTGCGCGACTACAAACGCGTTCTTTGCTAATGTAAGGTGATCGATTAGAAATAGTATTAAGCAATATTAAGAAATAAATTTTAGGTTTTGAGGAAGGATGGAAAACAGGAAGATTAGAAGAAACGCTGTGTTCATTATCTTCCCGACTTCCGGACTTCCAATCTTCCAACTCATCTGTGGATCAAAAACATAAATTTAATATTGAAACTTGCTTAAACGGTTTAAATCGTGATTTCAGCATTTGGAGATCTCCTTTTGATAATAACATTTCACCTGCCTCAAAACGCATTTGCAACCTCAACTAAATCCAAGATGTTGACTTCGCCATCACTATTGACATCTGCAGAGGGTTCAGTTTCCAATTGCTACTCATCATACCACAATAGCACTGTGCCATCATCACTTCCACTTGCCAACGTAGCCTTATCAGAACTAAAAGAAACACTCCTGACAGACAAAGTATGTCCCCGAAGCGTGTGGAGATACTTGGCTGTTTCAACATCCCATAATCTGATAGTTTTGTCATCACTCCCGCTTGCGAGGCGTTTGCCATCAGCACTAAAGGAAACGCTATGAACTACATCTGTGTGTCCTTGTAGCGTGGCAATGTGTCTACCTGTTTCAACATCCCATAATCTGATAGTTTTGTCATGTCCCCCGCTTGCGAGGCGTTTGCCATCAGCACTAAAAGAAACGCTATGAACCCCATCTGTGTGTCCTTGTAGCGTGGTCAAGTATCTACTTTTTTCTATATCCCATAATCGGATAGATTTGTCACTACTCCCACTTGCCAGGAGTTTACCATTAGAACTAAAAGAAACGCAATTAACAGACCCTGTATGTCCTTGTAGCGTGGTAATATGTCTACCTGTTTCTATATCCCATAATTGGATAGTATTGTCACCATTCCCACTTGCAAGGAGTTTGCCATTAGGACTGAAAGAAACGCTGTGAATAAACTCATGTCCACGTAGTCTGCTAAGTTGTCTACCCGTTTCAGCATCCCACAAATAGATGGTATCGCTACTCCCACTGGCGATGAGTTTACCATCGGGACTAAACGAGACGGTTCTGACCCACTTTGTATCTCCCCAAAGAGTACGAAGTTGCGCGTTTGACTCAACATCCCACAGACGGATGAAACCTTCCGAACCTCCGCTGGCAAGTGTATGACCATCCGGACTGAACGCAACGCTACGGACCAATCCCGTAAATCCTCCAAGTGTGTCAAGATAGGCATCTGTTCCGATGTTCCAGAATCGGATAACACCGTCTTCATCCCCGCTTGCAAGCATATTACCATCGGGACTAAAAGAGATACTATAAACATCTCCCGTAGTATCTCCTACAAGTTTTCGGAGACACCGACCTATTTCTACATCCCAGAGGCGAATAGTACCTTCAGAACCGCTGCTGGCAAGTATCTTACTATCAGGGTGAAAACAGACACTGTTATAATCATCTCCATCAACCCTAAGTATACCAATCCGTTGACCTGTTTGCACATCCCATAAGCGTATGGCATCGCCTGTCATTCCTGCCAACATCGTCCCATCAGGACTAAAGGATAGACTGCGAGGATAAAACCCAAATTCGTCTATCATGTGAAGCTGCTCACTGGTGCGGACATCCCAGAGAATGATGTTGCCAGACGAATCTACGCTTGCGAGTTGTTCACTATTGTAACTAAAAGACACACTACTGACTGTGCTTACATGTCCTTGTAGTGTGCCAATATGGTTCCTTGATCCGTCATCAAATAGATGGATGGAATTGACACCAACATCCCCGACTGCAAGCACCGCACCGTCAGGACTAAGCGATCCACTATATACCTCCTTATACTTATGTTCCTCATTGGTGTTAAGTAGTTGATGTGTTTGCACGTTCCATTGACATAAGACACCGTCCGAACTTCCGCTTACAAGTATCTTGCCATCAGAGGTAAATGACATACTCATGACACCATCCTTATGTTCCTCAAGAGTGGCAAGAAGTTCCTGTGTTTGCACATTCCATAGACAAATAATACCATCCGAACTCCCGCTCGCGAGCATTTTACCATCCGGACTGAAGGCAACAATATGCACAGGACTAAAATGTCCTTTAAGCGTGTGGTGGTTACTGCGTTTACGAACATCCCAGAAACGGACCGTCCCGTCCCAACCCACACTGACAAGCACATTGCCATCGGGATGAAAAGATACATCGTGAACACCCTTTAAATGTCCATCAAACGAGCGAAGCTGCCGACCTGTTTGCACATCCCAGAGACGGATAAAACCACCTTCAGATAAGCTGCCGTCTCCATCTCCACTCGCGAGCACCTTGCCATCGGGACTAAAGGACACTCTATTAACTTCACCAGTATCTCCATCAAGTGTTCGCAAGTGTTGACCTGTCCCCACGTCCCAAAGAAAGATGGAACCGTCCGAACCCGCACTGGCAAGTATAGTGCCGTTCAGAGGACTAAAAGCAACACTATTAATCCAACTATCATGTCCTTGTAACTTCCGAACCTGTTTGCCTGTCTCAGGATCCCATAGATGGACGGGATCCCCCAAGCTGCCACTCGCGACCAACTTGCCATTAGGACTAAAAGCAACGCTATAGACCCACTCCCTATGTTCTTGATATGTGCCGTGGTGTTTGCCTGTTTTTACATCCCATATTCGAACAGTTTTGTCCTTACTTCCACTGACAAGTCGTGTCCCATCGGGACTGAACGCAACGCTACTGACAAAATCTGTATGTCCTTCAAACGTGTGCAGGTGCCGACCTGTCTCAACATCCCAAAGGTAGATAGGACCTGCTGAACCCGCGGCAAGTATTGTGCCATCCAAAGGACTAAAGGCGATGCTACCGAAAGCATTTGTATGTCCCGTGAATAATGCAATCGCTTCACCGGTTTGTGTGTCGTAAATCTGAATACCGATACCACTTGCCAAAGCTAGTCGTGTGCCATCTGGGGAATATCTTGCTTGACCTGCCCAACCTTTTCCAAGACGCGCCTTTGCACCTTCGGGTAGATGCCAATGTGTAAATTCTTGTGCAAAGGTGATAGGTATAAAAGCAAGTATTAAGAAAAATGCTGATAGAGCCAAATAGAATTTGTATTTCATATTCTTACCGTTCTCCATTAGGAAACAGGAGATACCTTAACATCCGTAAAGAATAAAATCCCAACCAAATTCTGCTCTCCGCTTTAAGAGTTGATAACCATTTTCATCTTTGAAATCAAAGAACTTATAATCAAAGGTATCTGTAAGGCCGTGTGGATTGATATAAAACTTCGCGTAATATTCAAGAGCAATTTCCCTGTGAGAGTCTGCGAGTTTCTTATCTTTTTTAGGGTCTCCGGTCCCAAACTTTGCAAACATGCCAACGTAGGGATGATCAGAAAAAGTGATCGCCGCCCAAAGACCGTGATGAATATGAGCAATATCAAGATATGCTCTGTAAACTTCAGCACGGCCCGTTTTCTCATATTTCTTAATATACGCGTGCAGGGCAGAAAGTGTTCCTTTCGCAGGTTCACTTTTTTCAGTTAAAAAATGCCCCACTTCATCAAACATATCTTGCGGCACAGGGTATCCCGATTGTATGAGTGCGTATTCAATGATCGGCTGTTTCGACGTATCTGGATAGGTCTCTATCAACCGATGCAGGAAACCGTATCTATAACCAAAGTGTATCTCACCATTAACAAATTGCGCCCCCAATTTATTCAGGATTTTTATTTTTTGATCTATGTCTTTTCCCCACACTCCGTTTCTTTCCAGATTGACCAAAAGCGTGTGAGCCAGCCAGAGGGCTTCTTCTTGTTCCGTGCTTTTGGTCTCACTCATCAAGAGCGGTTGGAGCACAAGTATTGCCTCATAATAGTTTTCGGTTATGATGAGTTTTTTCGCTGCGACAAAGGGACTCTCAGAGGCTGTTTCCGCGTCCATCTCGCTTCGCAAGTCGGGACGCACGACACAGATTACCACAAGGAAAATCGTGATCGGTATCCAAGTATTACGTAAAGACATGTTCATACTCCTTTATTTCCAAAGGCTTGCAACTTCAATTCTTTTGTTTTAATGTGAGTTTGATAATAGAGATATAAACCTAATTTGCCAAAAACACTTACTCCCACAAGCCTTGTAGATGCAGTTTCCTTACCAATTCAGAACACCAAACGCGTATTCTGATGGAATACAAGAATTTCATTTATCAAACTCACGTTTATTTAACGAGCAGCGTTTTCCTGAACAAGTTGTGCAACCCCGGACTCAAGTGCGCTACCACGAAGATTCGTCATACGTATAACCCCTTCACCATCAATCAGGAATGTAGACGGAATGGATCGCACCTGATACATATCGGAAATCCTTCCACCGTTGTCATAATATTGCGGCCACGTAATCCCTTCGTTTGCTATATAAGATTTCAGAGCGGATTTTGCCCTATCTAAACTAATACCTATAATCTCAAAGTTCTGGTTTTTATACTTTGCATAGGTCCGTTTCACATTCGGCATCTCTGCCCTACAGGGAGGACACCAAGTTGCCCAGAAATCAAGAAGTACAACTTTTCCTTGAAATTGTGCTAATGATAAAGGTTGTCCATTTAGGTCTGTTACATCAAAATCCATTGCTAATTGCCCCACAAAATTAGGTGGACTATTGCTTGTAGAAGACAAACCTTCAGTCACGCCTTTACGATCTGCTTTGTCTGTTTGCAGCAATTTCTGTGCATTTTGCGCGTGTCTGCCGTTGTTATACTTTGGGTTATTTATCAATTTCGCGTAGACTACATCAGCCTCATCATGTCTGTCAACCTTGTCATAAGCTAATCCTAATGTTAACAAACTTGGTTCAACATAAGATGCAAGGGGATAATACTTTATGAGTTCTTCTAATACATCAATTCCTTCAGTAGTGCGATCAAATTGTACTAAAGTGGTACCCAGAATATAGTACACCTCATCTGCATGCTTATATTTCCCATGCAAATTAATAAAATCCTGTGACTTTTCAATCAACATTTCAGCATCTGTTGGATCGCTGGTGGTTTCTACTTTTGTTGTGAGTTGTTTAATCTCTTCGTAAGCCTCACTCGGTCGAACCCTTGACGTGCCGCTGGTGTTCATCGTAGTCGGCACACAGGAACCCAACATGAGAACACTTGTGATAACAGTTAAAAGAAAATACCAATTGTTCAGGGTGAAAATCTTATCTCTTGTGTTCATTCTTTTTCTCCTTAGAAATCTGAAAATCCTGCGTGCTTACAAAGCGCGCCTACTGCTTGTGTTTATGTACTGCTAAATAAAAAGATTACATTAATATTAGATAGCGTTCTGATACGAATATGCAAGTAGTAGTTTAATCTCCTCTGCCTGCACTTGTTGCAAGAATTGGGTTGCGTCTGAAGATGGATCGTTTTCCGCAGCTTGACACCAATCAATAAACTGATAAGCATCCCAATGCGGTTCGTTCTCTATTTTTTGTGTGATTTCTGCCAGCGTATCTGATGGGTTTTGCACTTCATTTGAGATTGCAAGTGCACGGTCCCTGAGTTTAGGGAAAATCGGGTGTGTGCCGACTCTACCGAACCAATATTTCGCGTTGCTATAATCTGGTTCCCGTCGGTGCATAATGCCGTGCCAGTAGCTGCCAGTGTTGTTACTCAACTCTTGTGAAATGTCGTGTGAATCGTCCAATGCATCGTTCCAGAGCAGTAGACCACTTTTGGTCGCACCCCCGAAAATGTCGTCCTTCAGCGATTCTCCATCAAAAAGGTATTCAAGTGATAGTGCTATAAGTTCGTCTGTTAATTCGTCACTCCATGTAGATTCTGGAACAAGCGGTGGAAGTGGGTTGCCTGCTTCTAATTTTTCAATGACTTCAGTGATTGCTGACGTGAATGCTATGTCCATGAAATTGCTCCTTTTCTTCAAAACGGTAGGTTAGGATAAAGTTTAACATCATTATCGGAAAATATCAAGTGTTTTCGTGGTGGTATGGGGTGTGTAAAGTTTTTGGCAAATATCACATTATCCATTGTATTGCGGTTCTACGTGTCGTGCTATTATTGGTAGGTTGAAGGATGATGGGTACAGAGACCCTTCACTACAATGGATGGTAAGAAGTTAGTGACAAAAACTTGACACCCTAAATTTGCCAATCCATTATAAATGTGTTACAATTGCCATATAATATCTTTGCCTACAAGAGTTAAACATTAGATGGGAAGTGAATTTAAAAGAACACTCATTGTTTTCATTGGATTTATTCTTGTTTTAGCTGCTATCCTAATCGTTCTCATCCTACGTTATTCAACGTATGGTTCAATCATAGAAACGATGGAGATGGTAGACTTCAATGGAATTTTCTTAGCATTTATGGGGGCAGCAATGCTAAACCTGATTAGTGTTGTGTTAACATTCAGTCTGGCGCGTGCCTGGGTGAAAGAACAACCAGAATACGCTGAAAACATATTCCGGTTTGCCAAAATTATTAGCATCACGTTAATCATTATAATAGGTGGTATGGCTTGCGGAATTATTGTTCTAAGGACTTTGTGGACAATCGGATATTTTTAAGTTTGCATTTGTGTTGTAAATGTGATATAATACCGTAATTAATATTGACTAAACATTCATAAGTGTTTAGTGTGTATCAACATTTTGTAAAGATTGGTTTATTGTCGTCCAGTTTACTGAAAGGTAAATACAAGATTGGTCATGTGTAGACGTATATAGGTTGTTCATTATGCACAATAGCCTGTATTTGTTGTACATGCATAGTTATACATGGGGGTGTGAAAAATACACTATAGAGGCAGACGTAATCAAAAACCGAAGGAAAGACAGACTCGTTCTAATTATCAAATACGAGCCAAAGAGATTTTGCTCATTGATGAAGAAAACAAGCAGGTCGGTGTGATGACACCACGCGAGGCGATGGATCGTGCCGAAGAAGTCGGTTTGGATCTGGTTGAAGTTTCACCAAATGCGAAACCACCTGTTTGTAAGATAATGGATTACGGAAAATATCAGTACGAAAAGAATAAACGTGCAAGAGAAGCTCGAAAGAAGCAGTCGAAGATTGTACTAAAAGAGATTCAGTTCCGACCTGATACAGCCGAACATGACTACCAATTCAAAAAGCGTCATGTTGAAGACTTTTTGAAGAACGGTTGGAAGGTACGGGCAACTGTGCGTTTTCGCGGTAGGGAGATGCTGCACACAGAGTTGGGCAGAAACATGCTTTCCCGATTGGAAAAAGATGTGGCTGAATTGGCAGAGGTAGAACAACCTGCTAAGATGGAAACCCGTGTCATGTCTATGCTCCTAACACCGAAATCTTCATAACTTAGTGTCTCATACATTCTATGAACGGCAAAACATCGCATGTTTATGTTCATAGCGACCTGTATCTCTTTTATTTTACGGCTTTTGAAAGAGACGCACCTTTTGCGAGGAGACAACGTTTCTCCTCGTTTATTTTGTGAGTTTATGCCTACACCCTATTTGAAGAGGACCTTCAATAAGTCAGTTTAGAAAAGTCGTTATAGAGGATATTGTAATGCCGAAAAAGAAAACGCATAAAGGCGCAGCAAAACGTTTCAAATTTACTGCTAAAGGAAAGATTCGCCGCAATCGTGCGTATGCGGGACACTTGTTTATATCAAAATCTGCGAAACGGAAACGACGTTTACGACAATCTACCTTAGTTGACCCAAGCAATGAGAAACGTTTGAAACGTTTAATTTATTAGGAGTTCAAAATGGCACGAGTAAAAACAGGGAATGTCCGCCGGAAACGGAGGAAACGGATACTCAAGCATTCCAAAGGTTTTCGTGGTGGACGTAATAACCTCAGACGTACCGCGATGGAAGCGGTTGAAAAAGCGTGGAATCACGCCTATACACATAGACGTGCGCGTAAACGCGACTTTAGACGACTGTGGATTATGCGTATTAACGCCGCCGCGAGATTACACGGACTGACATACAGTAAATTCATACACGGACTAAAGACAGCAGGTGTGGAATTAGATAGAAAAGTCCTCGCTGACATCGCAGTAAATGATGCATCAGGATTTGAACAACTTGCCACCCTCGCAAAGGGATAGGTTCAATCAAACACATTAACTATAACGATATTGAACGGTAGTGAAGAGACAAAGTAGGTCGTTGAGACATCTCAAGCAGAGATACCGTGCCATCGGCTGGAAGCGCGGTTTTGAGACAACTACTGAAATTCATCTTGGAGCCAATTGACAAAGAAATGAAGCGGACAGATTTAACAGTCTGTCAAGCGGGGTGGTACCGCGGAAGTAGATGCTTGTCGCTTTCGTCCCCATAAGTATCTCAAGCAGAACTTGAGATAGAGGGACAGTGTGACAGGCATAATCTTTTTATAAGGCATTTATGAAAGCAGAATTAGAAGCGATTCAAGTCGCAGCACAGGAAGCATTAAAAGATGTGAAAACTGCAGAGGCACTTGAATCGCTGAGAATTGAATATTTTGGACGCAGAGGAAAGTTGACAGATGTTATGAAGGGCATGGGACAACTTTCTAAAGATGAACGTCCTGTTATTGGAAAACTCGCGAATGAGGTGCGTGCTTCATTAACGGATGCTTTTGAAGCAACGAAGAATGCACTGGATTGCAAACATCAAGAACAGCAACTCATAACAGAATCAGTTGATATTACACTTCCCGGACGAAAACCTGCTTACGGGAAAGCACACCCTGTGATGCAGACATTAGAACGGATTGAATCGATTTTCACACAAATGGGGTTTCAAGTGGTGACGGGACCAGAAGTTGAAACCGAACATTACAATTTTGATGCACTCAATACACCACCCGACCATCCTGCACGCGATCTGCATGATACATTCTATCTGACAGATGGACATTTGTTACGGACGCATACATCGCCTGTTCAAATTCGTGCAATGGAAAACCAGAAACCGCCGGTTCGTATCATAGTTCCCGGCAAAGCATATCGTGTGGATTACGATGTATCGCATACACCTATGTTTCACCAGGTGGAAGGGCTGCTTGTGGATAAACACGTCACTTTCAGTGAATTGAAGGGAGTGTTAGTGTCTTTTGCCAGACAGATGTTTGGTGATCAGACGCGGATGCGTTTCCGTCCACATTTTTTTCCGTTCACTGAACCGAGTGCAGAGGCAGATATTACCTGCACAGTGTGCCAAGGTAAAGGGTGTCGTAGTTGTGGACACACGGGATGGATTGAGATTTTAGGGGCAGGTGCGGTTGACCCAGAGGTGTTCCGTGCTGTCAACTATGATCTAGAAGAAGTTACTGGATTCGCCTTCGGGATGGGGGTAGAACGTATCGCCAATCTTCAGTTTCGGATTCCAGACATCCGCACATTTTATGAAAACGATCTTCGATTCTTAAGACAGTTTTAGTGGACAGTAGACTTTTTATGAAAGGGGTTGTAACCCTGATTTCCGTGTTATAATTAACGAAGGACTCAGAAATTGAACGTAACATTAAATTGGCTGAAAACATATATAGACTTTGAATTTTCTGCAATAGAACTCGCGGATAGACTAACGATGTTAGGAATTGAAGTAGAATCCATCAAAGAACTTGGCACTGCATTAAAAGGTGTCGTTGTTGGAAAAGTGAATTCTATTAGACCTCATCCGAATGCCGATAAATTGGTGCTTTGTCAGGTGGATATTGGTGAAGAAGACGCACTCCAGATAGTTTGTGGCGCACCGAATGCACGTGAGGGAATGTTTGCACCTGTCGCAACAATAGGCACAGATTTACCCATTGGTATCTCAATAAAACGCACTAAACTACGCGGTGAAGAATCGCACGGGATGCTTTGTTCAGAGAAGGAGTTGGGAATCTCTGATGATGCTACAGGACTGATGGAATTATCCTCTGATATTCCCATCGGTATTGGGTTTACCGATGCCTTGGGTTTAGATGATACAATCTTTGAACTGGAAATAACCCCGAACCGTCCCGATTGCTTGAGTTTAATCGGTGTCGCTCGCGAGATTCGCGCAGAAACAGGTAATGAAATAAAATTGCCTGATGTGAATTTACAGGAAGATGACTCTGATATTCGTGAAATTACTTCTGTGACTATTGATGCATCTGATCTCTGTCCCCGTTATGCAGCGCGTGTGATCCGTGGCGTGAAAATAGGGGAATCACCGGATTGGTTAAAACAACGACTTGAGTCTGTCGGTATTGGTGTTATCAATAATATCGTGGATGTTACAAACTTTGTCTTGATGGAGTATGGTCAACCTTTACATGCATTTGATTACAACAAACTGGGAGAAAAGCGCATTGTTGTGCGTCGGGCAGCAGCGGGTGAACAGATCACAACCCTTGATGAAGAGGAACGCAAACTCACACCTGACATGTTAGTGATAGCTGATGCAACAAAACCTGTTGCTCTTGCTGGCATAATGGGAGGATATGAAACCGAAATCACTGGCACAACCCGTGATGTGCTGCTGGAAAGTGCTAATTTCGATCCTTCAAGTGTTCGTGCTACCGCAAAAGCCTTGGGTTTAAACACAGAGGCATCATATAGATTTGAACGTGGAGTGGATCCAGAGACAGTTATTCCTGCTATTGATCGCGCAACCCAGCTTATTGTAGAGTTGACAGGTGGCACAGTATGTGAAGGAATTATTGATGTCTATCCGGGAAAATGTGAACTTTTACAGATTCACCTTCGTCCTAAACGCGTCAACTTCATATTAGGAACAGAACTTGAAGCAGATGAAATTAGACAGATTTTAAGTCGTTTAGGGTTTGGTGTAGACACTTTACAACAACAAGATAACATCTATCAGGTCACAGTACCGACATTCCGTAGAGACATTACCCGTGAGATTGATCTGATTGAGGAGATTGCGCGTGTACACGGGTATGACAACATCCCTACATCACTGCCAAAAGGTGATATACCCATACCGACGACTAACACTTTAGATGAAGTCCGTAGACGCATAAAGCATTATTTACTCGGTTCGGGTATGATGGAAGCGATAAACTATAGTTTCTGCCACCCGAACTGCTTTGACAAAATACGATTAGCCGGGGACAATCCACTACGTGATGCATTGAAACTACAAAATCCGTTGAGTCCAGAGATGTCAATTCTACGGACGACACTTTTGCCAAGTCTACTTGAAAATGCTCAGCACAACCATAATCATCAGATAGACAACATCGCACTCTTTGAATTGTCCACTGTGTTTTTGAATGGTAACGAACCGGCACGCATTGCTGGCATTCTTGCAGGTGAAATAGGGGGTGGAGTTTACGGAAATCCGCATCAATCACCAGATTTCTTTGACATCAAAGGGATTGTTGAGGGAGCACTTGAGACGTGTGGTGTTATGGATTGGACATTTGCGAAGACTGATGCGTCAACATTCCATCCAGGACGTAATGCTGAAGTGTTGTTGGGAGATCAACGCATCGGGATTCTTGGTGAAGCACATCCAGAGGTGCTTGATAATTACGAACTTCCTTACAAGGCATATCTCTTTGAACTTGACCTTGAGAAACTGGCAGCCGTAGCAGATTTCTCCAAACGATTTGAACCGATTCCTGTCTATCCCAGTGTTTTGCGTGACCTTGCGATTGTTGTAGATCAGGATATGCCATCAGATTTGCCGATTGATATTATCTATTCCACTGGCGGAGATTTGGTGGAATCGGTGCGATTGTTTGATGTATATGTTGGTGATCAGGTGCAGGAAGGCAAGAAAAGTCTCGCTTATACACTAACGTATCATTCTGCCACCGAGACCTTGACAGATAAGGAAGTCAATGACCTCCATGACAAAGTCGTTAAACGGCTTAATCAAGAACTCGGTGCAGAGTTAAGAATGTAGATCGTATCTCACAAATCTAACTATGTTAGGTTTTACTTCATTCAACACTCACTCATACTGTAGGGATGGGTCTCTGTGCCCATCCGTTGTTTCGGTCCATCAAGATTGGCGGGCACAGAGACCCCGTCCTACAATTGGAAATAGCGTGGATAATGCAGGCACACCGTATCAAGAAGTTATTTTCTGCGATAGCACGGCATTATGACTTTCTTAACTCACTACTAAGTCTACGGTTTGACCGTGGTTGGCGTAGAGAGACTGTCAAAGCAAGTAGTGTGACCCCAACAAGTAAGGTGCTTGACGTATGCACAGGGACAGGTGAACTTGCCCTTGCGTATGTAGATATGCTTGAGGCGGGTGGTTCTGTTATCGGATCGGACTTTTGCTATGAAATGTTGGTTGTCGGGAAGCAGAAGGTAGAACGACAGAATAGACAACACGCCTTCATTCCAATTGAGGCTGATACCCTAACCCTCCCATTTTCGGACAATACTTTTGACATTGTTTCAGTTGGTTTTGGTATTCGGAACGTATCTGATCTTGAATTGGGCATTAAAGAGATGACGCGAGTTGCTGTTCCTGGGGGTAGAATAGCAATTCTGGAGTTCACACAACCTGTCAATCCGGTGTTTCGTGGACTTTACTATTTCTATTTCACGAAGATTTTGCCGTTCCTTGGCAATTGCATCTCATGCAACAAGGATGATGCCTACGGTTATCTTCCGCGTTCTGTCATGCAGTTTCCAAATTGTGATGCATTGAAACAGATAATGGAGCAGTGCGGACTGACAGATGTTGAATATTATCGAAAGACGTTGGGTATTGTTGCTATTCATGTGGGTAAAAAAGCGTAAATTTGTCTGTATAGGTGAAACAATGAAAACTTTGCTAAGAATATATGCATCGGTGATAGTAATTATGTTTTCAATTAACATAGTTGGATGTGGTGAACGTGTTGAAGACGATGATAGTGCGCTTTTGCTCCGTGCAAATCCATCCCCTGGTTCCACACTTGAAGAAAACAGCACAATCACTGTAACTTTTGATAGATATCCCGGCAGTGTCCAAGTGAATATAGGAACTGCTATTATTTCTGGCACTACGGTTACCATAAAGGGACCGTTCCCAAAAGGACAACTAAAACTCACAATTACATGGGATGGTGGAGACCGTGATTTAACTTACACCATTGGCACACCAGAACAGGTCCCAATTGAACCAGAAATAGAACCTGACCCAGAACCTATTGCTCCTGATGGCATGGTGCTTATACCTGAAGGTGAATTTGAAATGGGAAGTGATGATGGAGATGCAGATAACGACGAACAACCCGTGCATACCGTTTTTCTTGATGCTTTCTTTATTGATGAGAACGAAGTGACGAATGCAGAATTCAAGGATTTTGTCCTTGCGAATCCAGCTTGGCAAAAAAACCAAGTTGATGAAAGATTTGCCGACGATAATTACCTTTTTGACTGGCAAGGAAACAACTATCCTAACGACCAAGGTGATCATCCAGTGCGATTCGTGAGTTGGTATGCAGCGATGGCTTATGCTGTTTGGGTAGACAAACGTCTGCCGACAGAAGCTGAATGGGAGAAGGCTGCACGCGGAGGACTAAAAGGGAAGAAATATCCGTGGGGAAATGATATTACCGCGAAAAGAGCCAACTACGGTAAAAGACTTGGACATACAACACCTGTAGGTGATTATCCTCCGAACGATTATGGTGTATATGACATGGCAGGAAACGTATGGGAGTGGTGTCTTGACGCTTATCTGAGTGACTTCTATGCAAACTCACCTCGTGAGAATCCTGTTGCGGTTGATAATAATGTTGAAAATATTGTTAATGATTTTGAGAATATAGTAACTAATCGTGTCCTACGAGGTAGTGGATGGAACGGTAATCCTGAATGGTTACGTGCATCGAATAGGCATGGTACCAGTCCTGATTTTGCGGGTATTGGTGCGCTCGGGTTTCGTTGTGCGAAAGACATTGAGTAGTTAGCAATACTATGTAGAGCAGCTCAAACGTTCAACATGTGATACAACAGATTCGGAGAGACCTTCCAAACTATAACCACCCTCTAATGTAGAAACGACGTTGCCAGATGCAGTCTCCTCTGCAACATCCATTACCAAACCGGTCAACGTAGCAAATCCCTCTGCAGTTATGTAAATATTAGCAAGCGGATCAAGGTAGTGCGCATCAAATCCTGCAGAGATAAGGATAAACTCTGGCGAAAAGTCTTGTAATGCTGGAATAAGAACATCCTCAAAGACTCTGATATATTCGTCATCTCCAGTATCACGTGGTATCGGGACGTTTAGTGTGGTGCCGCGTGCTTTTCCACTCCCCTGTTCATATCGTGAACCAGTGCCGGGGTATAGGGGAGATTGATGGATTGAGAAGAAGAAAACAGACTCGTCTTCATAAAATATATCCTGTGTTCCGTTGCCATGATGAACATCCCAATCCACAATAGCAACCCTACCTACACCATGCTCTCGTTGTAGATAACGTGCAGTAACGGCTACGTTGTTGAAAAGACAGAAACCCATGCTTTGTCCTGGTGTAGCGTGATGTCCCGGAGGACGCACCATAGCAAAGGCATTTTTCACCTTGTTAGTCGCTACTGCCTCTGCTGCACACAGCACACCGCCAGTTGAAAGCAAGGCAATATCGTAGGATTCATATCCAACAGGTGTGTCGTAGGTCAATGGGATTTCTGACTCACAGGATTGCCGGATATGTTCGCTATAGCCAGAATTATGTGCGTAAGCAATCTGTTCAGCAGTTGCGGGTTGTGGGTCAATGTGGTGGAGTTGCTCCCAAACATCACTTTGTTTGAGTGCTGCGAGGCTTGCTCTGAGTCGGTCGGGACGTTCAGGATGTCCATAACCTGTGTCGTGGTTAAGGTAGTCTGGATGGTAGATGAATGCAGTGTTTTGTGGCATGCGGTTTTTGGGATGTTTTATTCTATATAATCAGACAATACTCCCAGAATTTCATCACAGTATGCTTCAAATGTTTTGCGTTGGTCAGTTCTAAGGATGTTGTCACGATTGTGTCCTAAAGGAGTTCTACATTTCGCAAGAAATTTACCGCGCTCATCCCAGTAACTCGTATATTCACCGAAAATTGACTGAAAATGCTGATCCCATATCCCTTTAGCAAGAACCACCCTAAACAAGTCTGCTGGATAGGTAAAATCAATCAGATTTTGTGATGCTCGATCTGAAAATGACTTTTCTTCTTTTTTCTGTGCTTGGCGACAATTCTCGAAAATTTGCTTCAGGTTAGGACGCGTTTTCTCTAGCTCTTTAATCCAATCATCTCCATACGCACCTGACATGGTTGTTGTAATTACCTCGCGGAGTGCGTTCTCAGTTTTATTCCAAATTGCATGTAAATCATCAGCAAATTCTGTTGCACGCTCATGCAGTTTAAGGTAATCGTGAAAGTGTTCTGAGTAAGCAACATAAGGGGCATTGTCGGTTGATCTAATCAGACCGTAATTTTCAAGTTCAGTCACATCAGTTGGTTTAACATCAATGACAGGACCAAACAGAATCTGGATCAGTTTATTGATGGTTTCTTCCTCCCGCAGTAACCGAATCATATCGTCATAATGACCAAAGATAGAATGCAGAATACTATCAACGGCTTTATCAACATCAATCTCTTGTTCTTGATTTTGATGATACCTCTCAACGATTTCCCAACCTAACATTTCAAGCAGATAAGGGTGAGCTCCACAATAGAACAATACACGTTTTTTGTGTTCATCAGAAATTGACATTCCAATATCTGAAAATCGGGAAAAGTAGATCTCTAAGTCATCATCATTAAACATTCCCAAACGTTGCACTTGGAAAATGTTATGAAACGGAGAGGTTGATCCAGCTAGACGCTCAATATCTCTAATACTTCGACGAGATGTTAGAACCAAGGAAAACCCGTAATCTGGATAATCAGCAAGTTCACGTAAACGTTGAAAGGCTGTGTTTCCCTTGAAGAGATGTCGCGCGTGATCAAATTCATCAAGAATAAGGAGCATCTGATACCCGATTTCTCTAACTTCTGTAAAAAAGTCTTTAATTTCATTCCATGAATCTTCAGTTGCCAATGCATTGTCAGCTAAGTCTTGAACCGTGTCTGATAACCAATTTAACCGCGTCATTTCTCGAACACATCTCTTTACAAGAGCGTGGAAAAAATCCGAAGGCAGGTCGTATGAAGCAACCCCCATCCAAATCGGTAGAACCCCTTTCATGGTTAGGTTATCTTTCTGTTCAATAATTGCCTTGCGCGCCAGACTGCTTTTTCCAATACGATGCATCCCAATGATAACAAGATTCCCTGGATCATCAGGATGAATAATTCTGTTTTCAATATTGTCCACAATTGCCTCACGTCCAATGAAACGGGTACCATGGACGATTCTACCGTAGTTAGCAAATGGATTCATGCTTCTTTCCTTTTATCCGTTCACATCAAGCCATTCTTTAAAGAGCCCAACTTGAATTTGATAAGATTGATCGCGGCGTTTAACAACATCCCGATTCACAAGATCGTCCAGAATTGTATCAATTGGTAAATTGGTTTCACAAACGATTTTATCGCGATGACAAGGATCTGTCTTATTACTATTGTCAGCAATGGCTTTCAGGACTTTTATCGCATCTTCATCTGAAATAGCATCTGGTGATGTATCTCCCGAATTGATGAGATTATCAAATTTATCTAAACCAAGGGCATTTACGTCGTGTATGAGTTCATTTTTGACTTGTTCTACATCTGCCTCTGTTGCCAGTCCAGCATGTTTAACATTCATATAGTCAACGAGACGGTTACAAATAATTTGAATATAGAATGGACTTCCCGCAGTAAGATCTAAAATTCGATCTATTGCTTGTTCCCGATAACGGCTGTCGCCTTCTCTTCCTCCAATGCGTATTGGTTCATCAATAAGTCTACGTGCATCTTCCTCCTTGAGATAGGTGACTCGCTCATCCTGCATTGTTCCAAACTCATTAGGAAATCGTAGTTTAAACTTCTGCATCACATCTTGTCCTACTAACACAGCACTAAAATAGTTTGCCTGCAGCAAGGCTTTCCAATTTTTCATGAACGAATCGGGAATTTTGCCTTCAATGATAGGATCATAGATATATTGAAATTCATCTATCAGGAGAACAGCCATTATGCCACGCCAATCTTCATGCCCTGTTTGATTATCAGTCAAATCTTGTAGTCTTACAAAGGTATCTTCAAAAAGTTGCAGAGGCGCGGGATCATCGTAGAATTCTTTACCAGGAATAGCAAGTTCAAGGGGGTTTGAACCCTTACGTTGTTTTTGCTGAATCCCACGTTCAAGTGATTTCAAAATACCATTGAGAAATTGATGCAAGAGTGAGGTCTGAGCCTCTTGATCCAGAAGGGTCGACATGTTTCCCAAATCAAGTATAAGGAACTCTCTATCTTTTTCGAGTGACTTCTTTAGATGATATAAAACCGAAGATTTTCCAGATCGTTTTTGCCCAAATACCATGATAGACTTGCTCTGCTTGCGAGATTCTCGGATAGCCTGAGCGATATTTTGGATTAACTCTTCACGCCCGAAGAACATCTTTGCATCGCCAACAACACCACCTTCAGCAAAACGCGCATACGGGTTTTCAATTTTCTCAAATTCATCTTCTAAATAAAGGCGAATGGAAAGATTCTCAACTGGAGTTTGTACTTGTTCTTCTTTACGAGTGTGATACTGAGCAGAAAGGGATAGAGAAAATGTTTGTGATTGTAAAGCGTCAGGAGTTACACGTAAGGGTACAGTTAGAATTGATGACTCGCCTCCACGTAAAGATTCATTTTGTTTTATATTTGGTTCTGTAACTGCAAAAAAAGCTTCGTCTCTCTGAACGATTAACTCCAATGACTCAGCCGGACTCCGTCCTCTCTCATTCTCTAACACAATCTGAACTTCAATTTTCTGGTCATTGTCAGGAACGTAAGATTCTACTGGTAGTCTCAGTGTCAATTGAGGTTTTGAAGTTTCGTAAAGTTCGTTAAGATATGTATTTACCTTCTCCTGGATTGCTTCGGTAATAGGATAAACATCTTCTACAGATACTTTGGTCGGGCTTTCTTCTATTTCTCGGCACAGAGTTTGACAATGATTACCAAGTTGAATGCACAGACGTTCCCGTTCCTCAAATGTCACTTGTTTGCAAAGTTCCAATGAACTTTCAAGGATCCTCTGCAACTCTCCAACTCGTTGTTGATCTAATTCAAAGAACAAACCTGAGCGAATGTCTTCTGCGAATCTAATGTTATCTTCTAACCATGATGTAGTAAGATCAAAGTTGTTCAATAACCGCAATTTGTCTGACGTGTTCTGAGCTGTATTAGATTTCTTATTTCGCAATTCATTCCATGGACGCACAAAATCAACGAGTTGTCCCATTACATTAGATACTTCTATACCCATACCTTTTAAATAATCAATAGCCATCGTCCGTAGACTTTCATTATCATATAGACGGTGCAAAACTCTGTCAGCGGCAAACCGACTGTGTAAAACAAGATACGCAATGAAATCAAAAACTTTTTTCTTATCAGGATGATTGACAATTACATCTCTCACTACTTTGTTGAAAGTTCGGGTGTTCGGAGTAAGATCAATATGGGCATGTCCTAATGTTGAATACAGATATCTGACAAGGGAATTAACTGCATCTTGCTCATCCCCTTTTCCTTTACGATGTGTCTTGTCTCCATCATAAGCAGCTAATGCCCCACAATACCATTCTCGAACAGTATCCAAATGTTTATTTTCACTCACGGCAGCATCGCCCCTTGAGGCAAAACTACGACAGAGATATCGATAGAACAAATTGTGATTTCCCTCTAGATCAAAATAGATTCTTGCAGCTGAAAGATAATAACTACTTCGATCGCGTGGCCGTCTAGTACCTAATTGTTTAGCAATCTCTTCAAGTCTTCCTATATCATACCGAAAATCTTTTTCAGAACCAGTGTATTTCTCCTCACTCACCCGATCAGGCGAAACACCGTCAAACGCACAACGATCCAGGAAAAATTGTGCAAAGTTGCTTAATTCACCTGAAAGATATGAAAGAACAGTTTCAATCTCAATGATGGTATCTTCATCAAGGGTAAATTTACCTGTCCTCTGTGCTCTTTCAATCGCTTCTAATAGTCCTATGGTTTTCGCATCAGATGACGTACTCTGAATTTTATTCAAAATCTGCTTTGCTTCATCATAACGATTCTGTTTTGATAGGCAAAAGGCAAGATGTCTTATTACGGTAATATTGTTTGTCCATAATCTTAGTACCTGACGTAATTCGTTTTCGGCATTTACATAGTCTTCCAACTTAATATAATTACTCGCGATTTGCATACGAATATACAATTTTCGATCCTGGTCCTGTGCTTGCTTGAGAGCATTGTTAAGTAAGTCAATTGCTTTTTTATACTGAGCTGCAGCGGAATAAACAACATGTAGCACATTATCTAAAGCTTGTTTATTTTTAACTTTTTGACGATTCTTTTCTAGTAACTCCACTGCTTCCTCTGGTTTCCTTAACCGAACGAGTACCATTGCCAAATCTTTAATAACACTTTCATATCGGATATTTCGTTCAATACATTCTCTATAAAGGCGTTCTGCTTTCTCAAGGTCTTTTTCTAATACATCAGCACGTTTTGCACTTGCATAAGGATCCTCGTTTTGAGTTTGTACATCCTGTTTTTGTGATGTTATATGATCAACACTCTTTCTCACGGGACCAGAGTGTTCAGGATGTTCAAGAGTTAGTGGATGTGTTTTCTTTTCTGAGGCAATCATCTCGGTCATGAATGTGGACACAGCCTGACGGTAAGATTCAGTGGATTGTCCACCGAGCTTTTGACACACTTCTTTTAGCAGAGATACTACTGGTTCGCCTTTTATACGTCTCATAACAATTTCTGTTGCTAATTCTGTGGTGATCTTCTTTTTAAACAGATATATGGCAGCATCCAATAAGACTTCAATTGCATTTTTATCAACATCATTCTCGTCTTTTGTACACTGTTCACGGAAGGCAGAAAGATTGTTAAATTTCTCTACGAGATTGACATAAATAAACCATGCATTAGGCCTATCAATTACAGAAACGCCTTTGAAGTATTTTTCCAAACTATAACAAGCGAGTTCTTCTTTATTCAGATTCAACGCTGATACTGCAACATTGAACCAATTAGTAGAGTCGTCTGAAGTAATCGCTATCTCTTGATAGATCTGAATTGCCTCTTGCCAATCATCTGAAACAGCGTAAAAATAGGCAGTAACTCGTTTTAGTGATGGGGAATTTGGGAAACGTCTAGCTAAAGATTTGATTTCTGTAAGAAGGGGTTGAATTCTACCAAATTTAGTACTTAATTCATTGATTCTTTGAGCGTTCTCATACTTATTCTTGATTTGTAACCATTTACCAGCGATCCCTGTATTTTGCCAACCTTTCAATTCATCTGCAGGAAAGGCAAAATCTGGCGATTCCAATTCAATTTTAGCATTTTCAATTTCGCTTTTAAACCGTTTTTCAATTTCATCAAGTTGTTCAGAAGCTTGTTTTTCAGAATCAACAAGTGCTATTTTTTCTGTGTTAGTATCTGTTGGATCGGGCATCTCAACAAGATCTAAACTTGAATCAATTTCTTGTATGCTAGCATCTGTTGTGTTAGACGCTTTAACCTGTTCTGAAACGGGTTCTGATGATTCTGTATTTGCATTTACAGACTCTGATAATTCAATTTGCTTTGGGACAGGTTCGGTTGGTTCTATGTTAGTATCTAGAGACTCCGATACTTCAGCCTGCTTTGCGACGGGTTCGGTTGGTTCTAGGTTAGCATCTGTTGAGTTAATTGTTTCAACTTCATTGTCCTGATCCTGAACGTCAAACATCAAGATTGCTTCCTCAAAAATCGTTTTTTGACGATTTCCCACCTCTAGGGTAATATGTTCAAGTGCAATCTCTGTAAGAATACCTGAGACTTTTTCGTCAGTTTTAAGCGTAAATGTGACTTGACTGCCAATAGGAACCTTCTGTTGAATTGATTGGATTCGTTTTGCCATTCTAAATACAATCCCCATAATTAATAAGATTACGCAAGCAAATAGGTAAAACAAGTCAAATTGTCAGCTACGACATATCTGTGTACGAACAACTATTGATATAAGCGTATAATCATACCATTATGCTTTTCTGAGAATTTTCCACACATTTGATTATAAGCATAAAAAGTAAGACATAATTTTAGTATATCGTATTACTCTCTTTTCTTCAAGTGAAAAATGAGTTATACCTGAATGTACTTTAATACTTTCTAGTTTATTCTCGCAATGTAATAGAAATGTTATCCTTCTCCTATATCATCCCCGCATCCGTCTAACCCGTGCAGGTGTGTCATCACCGCGAATCTCGGACGAAAGGATACGCAGACTCCGATCTTCAATCGGCAGTTCCACCTTAACACCACCGCGCCGATGCGACTCACGCAGAGCAATAGCAATCTCAAGCGCAGCACGTCCATCTTCTCCAGAACATTTTGGTGAACCACCATTCTCAATCGCGTTAATGATGTCGTCAACAATGGTTAATCCCATCCCTTGCATCCGAACAGGGGACGGAAACGGACATGTTGCAGGAACACCACGTCCACGTCGTCCACCGGGAAGCACACGAATCATCTCAAACTTTTCAGCATTGTTGATTGAGCGGATACGGCCACCAGAACCGATAACATCTACCTCCCAAGGTGCTGCACCACACGATGTGCTACGCAGATATGCACGGACACCGTTATCAAACACGAGATAGCCGTTACCCGCCAGGTCGTTTTCACCTGCGGCAGCTTCGTCTGATTGCATCTCACCGAAAACCCACTCCACATTGCCACCTGCCATATAGCGTAGAATATCAATTGCATGGCTGCCGTTATGTGATAGACCACATTGAGCATAGACTGTAACCTGCAGCACATTGCCAATTTCACCTTCGTCAATGAGTTTTCTCGCCTCGCTAAAGAAAGGATTCCAACGTCTGGCACAATTGATTGCTACGACTACACCGTTTTCATTGCAGACATCTAACATCTCATCCGCTTCTGCAAGACTGAGTGAAATCGGTTTTTCTGCCCATATACCTTTGACACCCGCACGTGCCACATCTTGCACGATTGTTGAGCGAACCCGTGCTGTCGTACAAACACTGACCAGATCAAGATTTTCCTTCTCTAACATCTCGCGATAATCGCTATAGATATGTTCTGAACTGAGTCCCCAACGTTCACCGAAGATTTCGGCTTGTTCAGCATGTAGATCAGCACCAGCGACTAATTCTGTTTTCGGGGATGCATCATAACTCGGCGCATGACAGTATGGCAGAAAGAGCGACCCTCCTTGCGTTATTTCGTCGTCAAAAGTGCTCCCCATCCGTCCTAACCCGATTACACCTGCACGATATGTTGACATCTATTTCTCCTAATAGTAATCTCGTGTTCTAAAACGAGTTTTGTAGTATTTACTAAACTAAGTTAGTAATTTCTCATAAACAAAATCCAACCACTTGTCTTGGGGTGATATGATTTTAGGTTTCGGTGAAAGTGGTGTCCAATAAGATCTGAAAATGTGTTCTAAATCACTCTTCAATTCCCATGCATCCTCTGTTTTCTCTTGTGTGGATAGATGGAAAAAATGTCGTTTCTTCTGAGCACTTAAGTTCTCATTCAGCACCCATCCTGTTATGTTATGGTTAATATGTGTGGGTTTGAAATATTTATCATACACATATTCAATGGATGAAATATGTGTGAAATCTTCTTGGATTGAATGGTAATCGACAGTGAGTCCTCTTGTGAGTTTGTCTTTGTATGGAACTGCAGCCAGATCGGGTTTGATATAGACTTTGGTTGTATTCGTGAGAATCCGTTGGTGTTGTTCTAACTCATTTTCAAAACAACCGAGATATTTTTCAATTTTTACATCCTGTAGACCTGTCTCTTCATAAGTTTCGCGTATGGCTGCAGTCTCAATATCTTCATCTACTTCAACAGAACCTGCGGGGATTTGAATGCCTGCAGTGGGGTGCTTAAATACAAGTAGCATTTTTACCCCATTTCTTTCCTGTGTGATAAATGCTGTGACTTTTTCAAATGGTTTGTTCATTATGCGTACCCAACAGAATGAGGAAAATTCTAAAGAAGCAGATAACAAAGTCATGAGACGGTATCAACGGTCAATTCGCAATACAGCACTTGGACCACTGATTCCCTTTTGATCTAGCCTCCTACGGTGTCTACTCCCTTTTGCAATTGACGCAGTTCCTTTTGTGGAGATCCAGTGATAGAAACTTCTATCCATTAATTGTTCAAGATTGTTTGCTGAAGACTTAAGCCACTGTTTCAACCAATTGAACTTTAAAATGATGCTATCTACTTCACTGGTTTTACCTTGATGTATTTCAACATAAAAAACCTTGTCCTTATACCCAAATACATAGTCCCAACGAGGTGAATTTGGATAATCGTTTTTGAGACAGATATCTATATCAACGCTTCCTTTCAAATCACGGGTTGTGTTCACTATTATTTTACTACTATTTCCACCCAATGCTTGTAGTCCAGCTTGTAGATAATTGACGATTTTTGGTGTTTTCTGAACAGATTCCTTAAAATTCACAGGTCTGTCCTCCCCATAGCATCAGAAACTACTTCAGAAGCTTTGGTGCTGAACGCTGTTAGTCCTCCCCAATCTGATACTGCCTCATCCATATCCTCAGCATCTAATGTAGAAATATCTTTGACAGTAACAGCATTATGCTGACGAGAAAAATAATATGTTTTGTATGTTTTTTTGCTTATGACTGTCTCTGTAAGGTCATAAGAAAAGGCATTTGCTTTCAAACCCAGCAATTGTCTTAAACGTGCTGGTGCGTCTTTTGATTTTGCGATGAATTGAATTGCCCAAACAAGTTCCAAAATTTGGGGTGAATGGGTGGAAACAATGACATTATAACCTCGTCTTAATAGTTCTAAGAACATCAGAAGAAGTGCCGAGATCGCTTGAGGATGTAATCCCATTTCTGGTTCTTCAATTACAACCCAGTTGATGTTATTTTTCTTTTGTGTATTTCCTGAAGGCATTAACCAGTACAATCCCAGTAAAAGAGGAGCGAATTCTCTCTGACCTGTAGACCACACCATAAACGGTAGTTGTGTTCCTTCTACATCTAATACAATCCGTTTACGCAGACCAGACCTATCCAATCTCACCTCTGCTTTCCCAAAGATACTTCTTCCAATTGCATCCCGTATTGTTTTATTCATACGACCTTCTTGTGGAAAGATAGGTCTCTCACCAGAACCTAATCCTGCCTCCATCAAGAGCCGTAATTGTTCACTGAACTCCTTAACGACATAAGGATCACTTGTGCCATAATCAGTAAACGCGCGCGGCCATCCATCTTTTAATGTAACTACACGATGGGCAGGTATGAGAAAAACACTTTCTTCTTTTTTTCTTTTTAATAGCACTTTCTGAGGTGTAAAATCTGTTCTATCATAAGTGACTGTAGTCTCATTCTCTTTCCATATTCCCTCCATTCCTTCACCAAAATAGAGGGATAAAAACTTATTGCTATTTTTTTGCCAATCAAAACCGTGTTTTCTAAGGGTTTGCGTAATTCCACCTCCATCCGAAATCAACTTTATGAGTTGTAACAGTATACTCTTTCCGCTTGCTTGTTCACCGACAAACACCGTCAAGTCTCCAAACGCAATATCTGCTGTTGCAATTTGCCCTAATGTAGTTAGTGTCAGTCGTTTCATAGTTTAATAACTCCTTGTATGTAAATACTACTTTCTCTGAGCCTTTATAGTTACAAAAGCCCGACCTGTTTTCTTGTTTGCTTGAAATAATGCCAGATTATTCCCATTCAAATCTCTGACTATCCAATAATGTCCAACATGGGTGGTTTGAGGTATATGATAATTGGGGGCAACACGACTATAATATCTCTCGTTCCCATCATAATCTATCCAATAGTATACAATGTCAGAATGAGTGCGATTCACGAATATGATTTCTGTTTCAGAATTGTTTACATCCGATTTTAATTTCTGTTTCTTATTCAGCTCAATCTTCTTTAAGTCTACCCATTTGCCACCTCCATCGCTATACGAGTTTAGCAATTGTTTATTTAACTCTGAAAATTTTCGTTTAAATGACCGCCATTCAAATTTTTGCGATTTCCTCGGATTATAGCCATGTAAATGAGGTAGACCAGTCCGTGTTGTTACAGGTACGTATCGCCAGTTAGTGTCACCATAGACTTCAGCAAGCAATGCAGCGAGTAGTGGATCATACGTTTTCAAATGTTTACGAGTTTTGACATGATGATTCTTTCCTGTGTTAAACCAAAATTGTGTGCCTTCAGCCCAGTACTCTTCTTCGTTTGTAATAGCATATAATCTTTTCCATAACCCATTTTGCCTTGCAGAAATAAATGCCTGCTTGAGTCGTTTGTCAAAACTTGGATCAACACTTTTCAATCCTATCAGGTGAATTGCATGACTGAATTCGTGAATCAAAATACTATTAGACTTATAAGGGTCTCCTTGATAATTCAGCAGGTTTTCCTCGCCACAACTCGCTATAAAAATTGGAGGTCTCGCACCTAAGCCTCGTGCCCGTAAATCCCAATAGAATTTTGGTCTTAGGTAATCGTATTCAGGAATTTGTGTTATTTTTTCGTTGTGTGCAATCACAACAAAACGCAAACCGTTTTTCACAAGGGCAAGTAGTATATCCTCACGGTGTTGAAGCATTTGTCTAATAAGCCAGGCTGCCTCTTTTAATGCATAAGGATTTACCCTCGCAGACGCTATAACAGGTAAACCTCCTACATCAATCCATTGTTGGTAAAAAGGGTCAAGTTCAAATGCTTCTCGGACAGTTGTCGGAGGTGGAACAGGTTCGGGTATGTAGACCGTTTGTTTCGTCTCAGTATGTTGAAAGGGATAATAGGTGCCACAGCCTGCAAAGAAGATAGATAAAGAAAACATCAGGTAGATTCCCAATGGTTTGACTAAAACACAATTGGTATTGTTGTTACGTTTTTGTGGAATCTTCATGGGACACCTATTCTAAATTAGGTTTTACCTATGTATCTGACATATTAAAGACCTACTGTAGTGAAAAAATGTGGTTTTTCAATCCCTACAAACTAGAAAAGTTTATCTCATAAAAGTTTTAAGCAATACCTTCAGAAATGCAACACCCTCGTAGGGATGGGTCTCTGTGCCCATCCGTTATTTCCGTTTATGAGATAGGGGAGGCACGGAGACCTCCCCTAACATGAGATTTTTGATGCGTTCTACGTATAGATATTCTTCATCTGCCAAGCATCTAATGATACAAGTTGACTGTCCTGCCCTTGAGAACGCAAAGATATGCCAACACTGTCTTCCTTGTCAGGATAAACACGCATTGCAACACACTGTCTGCCATTAGCGAACACCTCAACGACACTCTTGTCAATGAATACTCGCAGTTTGAGCGTTTCGTCTCCTAAAATAGACAGACCGCCAGTTTCAGGTGCACGCGAACGCACATCTGGTGCAATTGACGAATATGATGAATCTATCGTTAGCAGACTTTCGCGAACATTTCTTTCTGAGTTATGATTTCGCATACCACGTTCTCTGAAGAATGCAATACGGGTGAATTCCTCTTTCTGCGGTGAACGTAGCACGTTCAACTCTACCATCGGTGAACCCTTCGTGTCTATTTCCAGTTCCAATTCCATCGCATTGCCGTTGATGTTATCTAATACAACTTCCTGATTCGCAGGGAGTGCCATCGAATCAACATGCTGATGGTCAGACCTTAGCGATTCAATATCTCCAGCAGGTTCAACACCGATTTCATCTCTTGAGAGAAGCGTCAACCGTCGTGGTAACGTCATAATCTGATTCCAGCCCTTCGTCGGTTTCGCGGGATTCATGTTATAGATGACGATGACGCCACCTTTACCATCAGGTGTCGCGGAAGGTGCATGGACACCAGCGGGAGATGCAGCCCCGAAGTTGTTTTTTGCACCTCCTGTTACAACGAACTTATCCCGTGCCTTGTCGTAATCACCGAGTAGATATTGTCCACCACTCATGTGACTGAAAAATAGGAGGATATGTTTGTCGCCGATAGGCCAGAAATAAGGACATGCTCCATCATCACCGACCAATGTAAATTGATCGTCTTCAACAAATGGATGCAGATAAACCCAATTTGCCAAATCAGCAGAACGGAGTAGGAAATTGGCACGCACCGGTTTACCAGCAGGACCGTGTGGTAGTATTCCACCGGATAGCGAATAATACATGTCATCTTTTTTCCAGATGCATGGATCAAACACACGATAGACAGGAGCTGTGCCATCAGCATGTCTTGAGGGTATCACTGCTTTACCAGATACCTTCTCCCAATTCAAAAGAAGCGGGTCGCTTGACACAGCAACCATGTTGCCGACTACTGTGCCATGATACATTGCAATCACGCGGTCCTCTTCAACAAACGTAGAACCAGAAAAACAACATCTCTCTGGATTCGGATAGATTGCATAAGGTAGGTCGCGCCAGTGGATAAGGTCATCACTAATTGCATGTCCCCAGTGTTGACGCGTGTCTTCCGGTGGATATGCCTGATAGAAAAGATGCCAACGTCCCTGCCAAAAACATAATCCATTCGGATCATTGAGCATCGCTTCTGGATTGATGTAGTGGTAAATAGGACGATGCGGATCACCTTCGTAAGTTTTCCGATATTCGTTTAACCGTATCATCAATGGATTGGTCTTTAACTGTTCTTCCTGTTCTTCCAACGTTTCCGCGAACGTATAATGCGGAACTTTAGAGGTGAAGTTTTCGTTAGCCATATTTTCTCCTATGTGTAATGATTGTCAGATATATAGTGCTTAACATAGCATGGGATTTGCTATATGTCCAGTTAATTGTGGGCACACACACAAGTTTATTTTGTTTTAACATATATTCTTAGAAGTTGTCGAATATCTGTAATGATGAAGGTTCTTTTGGGTTTAGTTCATGAAAGTGTGCCATGATTTCAAATTGCTTATTAAGTTTAGGATCCGGGTTGTATAATGGATTTTACAAACAAGAATGATAAAACACAAAAGATACCGGTCTGGTTGGCACCAAGGAGTCTTGTTGTTTTGTGTGATGATGCAAGGGATAAGTAGTTACATGGCATTGCTCCAAGAAAATCAGATCCTTGGGAAGGTAAGAAATATAAACGTGAACGGCGTGTATCATTAACGTTTAGAAAAGTAATTATCAGGGTTATTTAGTTTTAGGTATTTTAGTCGTTTCTTATCACAAGCGTTAATATTTTTGGTAATGCGGATATAGCGTGATCTTTCACGCTATATCTGCTGGACTTCACCTTAAAAAACTGGACCTTTGAGGTGAAAAATGCCAGAGAAAAACTCTCGACACTTGTTAGATAGATTAGCAGAAATCCAAGACCCGCGCAACGAAAAAGGAAAACGACACCCGTTGAACTCAATCCTCGGACTTATCATTATTGGTCTTATGTCTGGACATAAAGGATATACCTCCACTGCAACTTGGGCACGGTCACAACCTGTCCTCGTCCAAGCACTCGGTTGGACACACAAGACATCACCTTGTGCCGCAACGGGACATAATGTGCTAAAAGTTTTAGATGCGGATGCTGTTGAAAAGACTTGGACAAACTGGGTAGAAGACGTTTGTCCAAGTCAACCTGATTTAGAAGGGTGTCTTGACACAGTCGCTATAGACGGTCCAACGATGCGTGCCAGCAAGAAAAGTGGTGCGACAATAAGCCATTTACTCTCCGTTGTTTCTCATGAGTTAGGGGTTACACTGACACAACAAGGTGTCAGCGACAAAACCAACGAAATACCGATCTCAACAGAGATCCTTAAGAACTTTGATGTGAGTGGTCCAGTCATCACAACAGACGCACTTTTGACACAGAAAACTTTCTGCCACGCCATCATAGAGGGTAATGGAGATTATATGCTCCCTGTCAAAAAGAACCCCCCGGACCTTTATGATGAGATCCAAAAACTCTTTCAAGACGTTCCGGACACGCTTTCTGAGAATGCGACACATCCTCTATTGGGAGACCCTATGGACAATCACCAGACTTGTGAAAAATCACATGGGAGACTTGAGACAAGGTGTTTGAAAGCAAGCTCAAGTCTCAACGAATATCTGGACTGGCCAGGCACAGAACAGGTAATTCAATATCGTTATATTCGCAAAAACCCAAATACAGGAGAAGAAACAACCAAAGTCAACTATGGTAGGACAAGTCTGACACCTGAAGAAGCCTCTGCCGAACGCTTACTTGAACTACACCGTGGGCATTGGTCAATAGAGAACAAGTCGCATTGGATGCGCGGGACGCAACTTGGAGAAGACGCATCATCTGTCCGAACGGGGGCTATTCCACAAACTATGGCTGCTTTGCGAAATGCAGCTTTAGCAGTCCTGAGATTTGATGGCGTTACACGTATTGCTGACAAGATAAGATATTATGCTTCAAAACCTTTACTCGCAGTTAAATTGATAACTGAGTGTTTTTAAAACTAAATAACCCTGCCTTATCAGAAAGCGTATAGTTTTTGGCATTGACCACATAATTCATTGTAGGTGGGATCTCCGTGCCCGCAATCTCTCCTCCCAACAATTGCGGGGCACAGAGACCCGCCCCTACAATGGTTGGTGAGAAGTTAGTAACAAAATCTTTACACACCCCCGTTTTCCTTTACTGTTGCGTTGGTCAGGAATTTCTGCTAACATATCTAACAAGTGGCAAGTTTTTCTTCTTTTCATTTTTCAACTGAAAAGAGTAGTGTTTTCTTGCTGAAGTATAGTAATATGGCGTGAAAAGTCATACTATGTCTGTTATCATGAAAGATAAGCCCTTGTAAAAATGAATACACCGGACTAAATAGATGGAGCATATATTTGAACTCTAAAAATGCTGATGTTGTCATAATCGGTGGTGGTATAATCGGTTGTGCAATTGCTTATGAACTATCTAAGCAGAATGTATCTGTCATAGTAATTGAGAAGGCATCACGCGTTGGTACTGAAGCCTCTTGGGCGGGTGCAGGTATACTCACTTCTCACGCATCCACGCACGAACCTTATCCAGAATTGTGTCGTGCCAGTCTAGCAATGTATCCTAATTTAGCATCTGAGATTAAGGATAAAACCGATATTGACATTGAATTAATCCGTTCAGGAACTCTCTCTGTTTACTTTGATGAAACAGAAGCATTGGGTTTAGTTGGATTAGCAGAAAGAAGAGTCAATCGAGGATTTACTGCTGAAGTTTTGACTCCAGAACAGACATGGCAATTAGAACCTGCAGTTTCAAAGAGTATCGCTGGAGCAGTGCTATTTCCTGAAGATGGACATGTGCGTAATCCAAAAATGGTTACTGCTCTTGCGAAGGGAGCATCTAAAAACGGCGCAAGATTTGTTTTAGGTAATGCTGTAACAGGTTTTGTCCGAGAAAATGAACGTGTTGTAAGGGTGATTGTTAATAGTGAGACCATTCATGCTAATAACTTTGTTATTGCTGCAGGTTGTTGGTCAGGACAATTGACTTCGATGCTTGAATGTCCAATTTCTGTTTCTCCTGCGAAAGGTCAGATTGTCTTATTGGAAACAATGCCCCCTATATTTCAACGGACAATAGATGGACTTGGCATCTATATTGTGCCACGGACTGATGGGAAGATCCTATTGGGTGCAACTGTGGAGCATGTAGGTTATGACAAAACACCAACTCTTGAAGGTGTAAAACAGATGATAGATGCGGCGGTTGTAATCGCACCTGAACTTGCTGAGAGTAAATTCGTACAAACGTGGACAGGTTTACGTCCATATTACAGAAGTGGTCCGTGTCTCGGCTATCTTCCAGGTTACGAGAATGTTGTCTTGGCATCGGGTCATTACAAAAACGGTATTTTGCTTGCACCGATTACTGGAAAACTGATTGCGGAATTGCTCATTTCTAGGAAACCATCTCTATCCCTTGAACCCTTTGCTCCTGTATGAAAATGATAATATTTATTGATGTTGTCATCGTTCAATGAATTATATCGTTTCAGAGTGTGAATACTAATTTAATGTAAAATTCCAACTTATCTTACACAACTAGATTTCTCAAAATAGGAGGAAGAGGTATGGGACCTGAATCACTAACAAGTTTAACATTGCTAACTGGATTGTTTGGGGTTATATTTGGGATTGTTATCGGATGGCGCGCAATGCGCGCACACGAAAAACTTGCCGATTCAATGGAATGGCTTGCACGACAAAACTATAGAAAGGAACAGGATTCAAACACTTCAAAAATTGAATAGAATATCCATTTAGAATTAGGATTGATGGTGAGATGATTACAAGTTGAATTCTTATGTCTTCGTTTTATCTGTAAACTCTTGGAATAATTCAAAGAGTTTTTCCTGAGTTGCATTCGGGTCTTCAATGATGATTCTTGCACCTCCAATTACATCCATGAATCCTAATTCACGTGGATATCGTGGCACAACATGCATGTGAAGATGTGCAATACTTGCACCAGAGGATTCACCCATATTGTATCCTACATTGAAACCTTTTGGTTGGTATGCCTGCGTCAAAACTTCAAAACTGAGACATTGAAGTTGGTGTTGATCATGGACTTCTTCTGCGTTTAATTCACGAGCATCAACTATATGCCGATTGGGAAAAATCATAAGGTGTCCTGGACTATACGGATATAGATTTAGTGAGATTGTAAAGAGTTCTGTTCTGTGAACTTCAAGCCGTTCAACTTTCTCATCTTTTTCTACGATTGCACATAGGATACACTGTACATCAGGTCTGTTCTTTCCTTTTGCATAAGGCATTTTGTTGGGTACAAATAGGTTGTTCCGCATACATGGACTCCAAGTCTATTTTTTTAATCATCTCTCAATCTTATCATATATTATTTCGTTAATAGTTGCAAGTGCTACTTAATATACATTATATTGTAACCGAAATTCTGTGTATTGCGTTATATTCCATGACCGTCATAATATATACAAAATTGAGGACAAAATGATGCAAAATAAATCCGTAGACTTTTACTCAAATATCAATCCGCTTGTCGGTCTGTCCGCGAAGGCGATGCGGCTCTATGTTGCTTTTGAAGTTTTTCGCAGTCAAACTGATGCTCAGGATAAGCCGGAATGGTTCCTCACACCAAATAGAGATGAAATCCTCGGTAAAATCGGGTTATCCAAAACAGA
This sequence comes from Candidatus Poribacteria bacterium, assembly GCA_958295945.1. GTDB lineage: Bacteria > Poribacteria > WGA-4E > WGA-4E > WGA-3G > MSPOR6. The sequence goes on along the minus strand of OY282386.1, from coordinate 3,939,892 downwards.
TATTGATACTGGGATATCGGAATTAATCGCTGCCAAGTTATTAGAGATTCAATCTAAAAACAGTGATCAGTGGTATTGTTTGAAGTAACATTTCTATGCCATTTCTCAAGATCCCACGTCTAATTTTGGCATCAGCATCACCGCGCCGTGCTACCTTATTATCTCAAATCGGATTGACATTTGAGGTATATCCAAGTAATATACAAGAACCTATACCACCAAATGATGTTTCCCCAGAAGTAGTTACGCAACAACTGGCTTCATTAAAGGCTAAGGACGTTGGTAAACGGTATACTGAAGGGATAGTTATTGGTGCAGACACACTTGTATCGTTTGAAAAAGAACTGCTTGGGAAACCACAAAATAATAAACACGCTCTGCAAATGTTAACAAGACTTAGCAATAAATGCCATAAAGTTGTTACCGGTGTTTCTCTTATCAATCTGAAAGAAAACAGAGAGATAACATGGTCGGAAGTTACAAAGGTGTATTTTAGAAAAATCTCTAAAGATGAGATACTATATTATATCAATAGCGGTGAAGCAAGTGATAAAGCAGGTGCTTACGGTATCCAAGGACGTGGTGCAGCATTTGTCAAACGGATTGAGGGTTGCTATTTCAATGTGGTTGGACTACCGTTAGCAAGTCTTGTTGAGCAAATAGCGGATTTTGTTCCAGATGTCAGTATCTAAACATTATACACCAACTCTGGGATATACTCATCTTATTGCCCCTGGTGAGTCTGGCATAAAGAATCTTCACTTCGGCATCCTTAACCTCTCTCCTAATTCGACCTATTTTGACCATTCTGATGATTGTGAAGTTGCCCTGATTGCCTTAGAGGGAGAATGTAGACTTCTTGTCGGTCATAACGGGAATAAGGCTAATGGTGTTTTAGGCAAACGCAAAGATGTCTTTGATGGTGAGGCGTGTTTAGCCTTTATTCCACACCGCACGACTTATGAAGTCATCACTACCTCAAAAAGAGTTGAAATAGCGTTTTGTAAAACACCTTCACATACAGATTCTGCTGCAGTGATATTAGATGCTGGTGAAAATCGGACAGATACAAACTACAAACTATGTATTTGTGAAAATGAGTTTGAAACTGAATGGATTGGAGAAGGATTCTGTTTCTATAGATTTCTTGAGGAAAAAGGAACCGCAACTGTAAATATGGATGATTCTAAAAATAAATCAACACGAGTCGTAATGCATCACAATGATTTACTTGGTATTGCAGAACAGACTCGTGCGCGATTGTTAGAATTTGAAGGTGAAATCTACGAACTAACAGTTTTCCAATCTATTCACCTTCAATGAGTTCTCCACCTTTTTTTAGGAATGCGACAGCACTTAGTGATATTTGAACTTTTACTTCCTGATTGTTCACTTCCCCAACCGAGATAAGTACAACCTTCTTATCATTTGTAATCCCAAGTATTTTGCCGTGTAACCCACCGTTGGTTACTATTTCATCCCCTTTTGTAAGATTCTCAAGCATTGCCTGATGTTTTTTCCGTCTATTTTGCTCCGGACGAAACATCAGAAAATACAAAATGAGAATCATCGGAACAACCATAAAAAGTATACTTGTTAGACCTTCCATCTTAAAATCATTTCTCCTTATTTGTCATAGAATAAGCATGGCATCGCCATAGCTATAAAAGCGGTAATCATGAATTAGTGCTTCATAGTATGCATCTTGAATTAGTTCAATATCAGCAAAGGCACTGACTAACATGAGTAAAGTTGATTTGGGTAGATGGAAATTTGTTACTAACACATCTACAACATTAAAGTGGTAACCGGGGTATATAAATAGATCACTATACCCACAGAACGGTTTGACAATTCCATCCTTTCCAGCAGTTTCAAGTGCTCGTACAACAGTTGTGCCGATAGAGACGATTCTTGTGCGAGTTTGACGTGCCTTACGGATTTGTGTTGCTTCTTTCTCACCGAGATGTATATACTCGGCATGCATTTTGTGGTTCTGGATATTCCCAACTTTTACTGGTTGGAAAGTGCCAATGCCAACATGCAACGTTAACAATGCAATATCAAAACCGTTATCTTTCAACTCCCCTAATAATTCAGGTGAAAAGTGCAGACCTGCAGTCGGTGCTGCAATTGCACCTTCTTTCTCAGCATACACTGATTGATATCGGACCTTATCTTCATCATTTGGAGAACGACGAATATATGGTGGCAATGGCATAATACCCACATCGGAAAGTATCGTTGTAAATATGCCATCGTAAGTAAACTGTACTGTGCAATTACCATCTTCAGGTTTTGCGAGAACTTCTGCATTTAGAACACCATCGCCAAATTCCATCTGTGTCCCGACTTGCAAACTCTTGCGCGGTTTTGCGAGTACTTCCCATTTGTCTTTTTCTTTTTCCTGAATGAGAAGGAGTTCTATTTTTCCTCCAGTTTTACTTTTTCTTCCAATTAACCTTGCTGGAATAACCTTTGTGTTGTTTAAGACGAGGAGTGATGGTTTTGGTAGGTATTCTCCTATTTCTGAAAAAGTTGTATGGTGTATTTCGCGAGTGCCTCGGTCAATCACCATAAGTTTTGATGCGTCCCTATCTTGTAGTGGTTCTTGTGCTATTCGTTCCTGTGGAAGTTCGTAATTGAAGTCTGTCAGTTTCATATAAGTCGGTTTTCAGTTCAAGTTGTGTTGGTTTATGACCAATTATATATCAAATAATGAAGGTTGGTTGCTTGTTGGATATCCGAAGTACTCATAAGCCCCTTCTGTTGCGACCCGTCCACTCGATGTGAGTTTAAGAAATCCTTCTTTAATATAGTATGGTTCATATACTTCAGAGATTGTACGTCCATCTTCACTGAGAGCAACAGAAAGTGCTTTTAATCCTGCGCGTCCACTGAATGTATCAATAAGTGCGCGGAAGTATGCGTAATCCTGTTTGTTTAACCCTTTTTCATCAATACCAAAAAATTCCAAAGCTTCTAAAGCAACTTCATGTGTTAGAATCCCATTACTGTGAACCTGTGCAAAATCTCTAACATTGGCAAGCAGTTTATTTGCTACCCGCATTGTACCCCGAGCCCGTTTTGCTAATTCATACTCTGCATCTTCCTCAGTTTTTATATTGAGTTTTACGCTGTTGATACGGATGGCTTGCTGTATATCTTCTGGCGTGTAGTAGTCAAGGTGAATATGTATGCCAAGTCTGTCGCGAAATGGGCCTGTAAGTAACCCTTCACGAGTTGTTGCCCCGACCAAAGTAAACGGTTCTATTGGAACTTGTACAATATCTGAACCGGGACCTTGACCGATAGACAGATCTAAGACAAAATCTTCAAGTACAGGGTACAATGACTCTTGAGTTGTAGCCTTCATTCTGTGGATTTCGTCAATAAAAAGAATGTCACCTTCTTCAAGATTTGTTAATGTTGAAGCGAGATCAAGTTGTTCCATGACAGTACCGATAGCCTGTTTGAAATTAGTGCCAAATTCATTTGCTATTATTTTTGCGAGCGTAGTTTTACCAAGACCTGGAGGACTTACGAGGAGGACATGCTCCAAAACATTGTCTTTACTTTTTGCGACACTTTTACCTTTTTCTTTACGTCTGGTTTTTACTGCCTCTATGTGAAGACGTATCTGCTTTTTTGCTTTATCCTGTCCAATAAATTCATCTAATGTTTCTGGACGTAGACTATATCCAAATTCATCTTCAGTATTATCGTGAACATCGTATTTGTCATCCATGAATTAGGCTCAGTTTCAGTTTGTTATTATGTAATAGGAGAATTATTTAGAAAGTATTTCATAATTCATTTGTAGTTTTTGAGTTCAATTTCTGATATAACGCAGTGCTTCTTTTACGAGTGCATCACGGTCAGCAGAATCACCGAGAGACTCTATTGCCTTTTCTAAAGCCTGTTCTGCTTCAAGGTCGGAAGCATTGAGGTTTAACAACACATTAATGACAGCTTGATGGGTTGAAGTCACGCCACCTAAATCAACTTTTTCCTCTAATTTTATATTTGTGATTTTCTTTTTCAGTTTCATGATAATCAGTTTTGCAATTTCATCACTCAGCCGAGGGACACGTCTTAGGATTGGGATATTTTCTTTAAGAACGGCTTGTTGAAATTGGGCTGGAGATAGTCTGCTAACTATATTTTGTGCTAAAGTAGGTCCAACTTTATTCACAGTGATTGCCAATTCAAAGATCTTCAGAGTATCTCTTGAAGTGAAACCGTATATTTTAATTACATTTTCACGATTCTGCGTATAGTGTGTATAAAAAGTAACAGGTTCACCGATTGCAGGTAATTCGTTGAGTGTTCGTTCTGTTACTTCAATGGAATAGCCAACACCGTTTACATCTACAACTACCACATTTGAATCTTTATATTCAAGTGTTCCTTTTATATGAGCAATCATGCAGATGTGTTTCCTTTCAGTTAATTGGAGAGAAGGATAATACTATTGAGTAATTAATTGAATTTTTCACGAATTTTGTTGAGTTTATAGGAACGAGCGTGGCATATAGTGAGTGCAAGCGCATCCGCAGCATGGTCTGGTTTTGGTAGTTCTTTTAGTTTTAACAACATCTGAACCATCTTTTGAACTTGTGCTTTTGGTGCTTTTCCGTATCCTGTTACGGAAGTTTTCACTTGTAAGGGTGTATATGTCGTCACTGGTATGGCACTATTCGCAGCGGCTAACTTAATTATCCCTTTTGCTTCACCAAGGATGAATGCCGTTTTCACCTGTTTACTGAAGAAAACATCCTCAAGAACTACTTCCTCGACCTCAAACTCATTAATTAGATTTATCACCTTGTCATATATTTGTTTTAATCGTAATTCTGATGCTGTTTTTGAATCAGTTACTATATTCCCATACTGCATTAATTGGTTGCGTGTAGTGTTTGAATGGACGATTCCAAAACCGGTGTTTGCAATGCCAGGGTCAATCCCAAGAATTTTCATTAACTACCATACCTATTCCTATGCTGCGGCCTCAAGTATGTCGTCAGGAATGTCGAAGTTCGCGTATACTTTCTGAACATCATCAAGTTCGTCAAGGTTTTCCATCAATCTAAGCATTTTTTCTGCTTGTTTGCCTTCAAGTTTTACAGTATTTTGCGGAATCATGCTTATTTCAGCTAACTGTATGTTCGCTTCAGTGGATTGGATAGCCGTGACAACTTTATCAAATTCTTCAAAAGGAGTTATAATTTCAAAAGCTGTTTCCATTTCATTCAAATCATCTGCACCTGCATCTGCTGCAACTAAAAACAGTTCCTCTTCATCAATGCTTTCAGCATCAACGACAATGAGACCACATTTATCAAAACCCCATGAAACACAACCGCGTTCCCCGATACTGCCGTCAAACTTACCTAGTACATGGCGAATTTCTGCTACTGCTCGATTCTTATTATCCGTAATCACTTCAATAATCAAAGCAACACCACTAGGACCATATCCCTCATAAACGACTTCTTCAATAGCCGCTCCTTCAAGTTCACCTGTGCCACGTAGTATAGCCTTTTCTATGTTATCATTTGGCACATTGCTTGACTTTGCGGTAGCAATTGCTGTTCGTAGTCGTGGATTGGTATCAACATCACCGCCACCTATTCGGACAGCAGCAGTAATCTCTTTAACTAACTTTGAAAAAAGTTTTCCGCGTTTGGCATCAATCGCAGCTTTCTTATGTTTTATTGTTGACCATTTAGAGTGTCCTGACATAATCTATTCCTTTCTTATCATTATTGTTTCAAAACAGTAATCTATGTATTAGCAACTTTAATATTCTGTATGAATTGTATCACCAACACCTATAAATAGTATAACAGATTGTTGTATAAGATACAAATTAATTGTAGACTATGGGTGTGTAACGTGAGTTCGGAAAAAGATTTAGTGTTCTAAAGAAAGCGTTGCTGTCGGAATCCGTTTGCATTCCGGCAAGTTCAACGAGGGTTTCTTCTCCAAATAGGTATAAGCGATTAAGGCAGCCACCATATTCACTTGGAAGTTGATAAAACTTCTATGTCGCGTATAAGGTTCGATAATCGCTTTGATGAAAAAGGATAAGGATCGTCATCACCTCACTGGGATGTAGAGTGCGTGGACGGCCTCGCGTTTCAAAGGGGCGATCCGTGGGCAATTGTTGAGATGCTTTATATTTTTTATAGATATTAAAAAAATTGTCAATAGGACAGAAAAGTGATATGATAAACATCAGAGAACTCCTTTTGTATTGGATAATGATTTCATTATATCAAAAGGGTTCTCTAAATACCACAAACTCGAACTTTATTTCCGAACTCACGTCAATTTATAGGTAGCAACTTAGGTTAACATAAAAAATGAGGTGACTTATGAAAACACTAAAACACGTTACATTCTATTTCATTCTTTTCAGTCTTCTGTGTTCAATAACAACTTTATCTGAATCAGCACCGGGCGGCACCTGTGAAGTCGGTGATGTTATTCAGCCCGGAGAGAGTTGTACGTATCCGGGCACAGATGATGAATTTTCTGTTGATGATGCGGGAAGGGCGCGTTTCTTGTTCATCACTGCTGGCGGAAATCTGATTATCAGGAATTCAAACATCAATGGGAGGCGTTACACGCTTGTTACAGAGCACAGCGAGGGCGGCGGACGGAGAATAATAGAACTCGCGGGTGACACCGCACCACCGCAACCTGATCCTGACCCACAACCTGATCCTGAACCGACAAGTGTATCTGCATCCGCTACACCTCCGTTGACAGAGACAACTTTGGACGAGGGCGTGGTCACACTGACACTGACGGGTCTGATCTATGAGCAGGACATCTCCAAAGTCAGAGATGCCGTGACGGTAACAGGCATTGATGGCGTAACGGTAGACACCGCTACAGTCAAACGCCTCAGCGATACAGAAGTAACGGTTGAACTCAATTTTGATGAGACGGACTTTGACAAGACTGCTACGCTCACCTTCAGTGTCGCATCAGGTGCCTTAGTAAACTACACAGGGGACGCATTCACCACTGAAATATCTGTCGGTGCTGTTATAAAAAGTGTTTCTGCATCGGTGGTGTCTCCGTTGACAGAAGCGACTTTGGATGGGAGCATTGTCACGCTGCTCCTTACCGGTGCTGCTTTTGAACAAGGCATCTCCACAATCAGAGATGCCGTGACGGTAACAGGCATTGATGGCGTAACGATAGACACCGCTACAGTCAAACGCCTCAGTGGGACAGAAGTAACGGTTGAACTCAATTTTGATGAGACGGACTTTGACAAGACTGCTACGCTCACCTTCAGTGTCGCATCAGGTGCCTTAGTAAACTACACAGGGGACGCATTCACCACTGAAATATCCGTTGCTGCCCGTAAAGAAACACTTGCTGCTTCGGTGGTGTCTCCGTTGACAGAGGCGACTTTGGATGAAAGTGTGGTCACACTGACACTGACAGCTGTAACTTACGAGCAGGACATCTCCACAATCAGAGATGCCGTGACGGTAACAGGCATTGATGGCGTAACGATAGACACCGCTACAGTGCAGCGCCTTAGTGATAGAAAGATAACGGTTGAACTGAATTTTGATAATACTGACTTGTTTAGTGATACCGATCTGATCTTCAGCATTGCCGCTGGCGCGATCACAGACTATAAAAGCACCGCGTTGACCGCAGAAGTCCCTGTCACTGCCAGTAAAGGTGAAGATCTGCTGACTATCTTTTGGACAGATTATGGCACGAATAAAATCCAACGTGCGACCGTGGAGCAGGCGATTCGTTCAAATTTAGACCCTTCAGATGTGGAAGACCTCGTCACACAAGGATTAGAAGGTCCAAGCGGCATAGCGTTAGATATGGCGGGTGGTAAGATGTATTGGACAGATTGGCGCACAGATAAAATCCAACGTGCGAACTTGGACGGCTCCAACATCGAAGACCTCGTCACACAAGGATTAGATATTCCAAGCGGCATAGCGTTAGATGTAGCGGGTGGCAAGATGTATTGGATTGATAATACGGATGGTTGGGGGATTCATTGGAGGCGTACGGATAAAATCCAACGTGCGAACTTGGATGGCTCCAACATTGAAGACCTCGTCACACAAGGATTAGATATTCCAAGCGGCATAGCGTTAGATGTAGCGGGTGGCAAGATGTATTGGACAGATTCTGGCACGGATAAAATCCAACGTGCGAACTTCGATGGATCCGATGTGGAAGACCTCGTCACACAAGGATTAGACGGTCCAAGAGGCATAGCGTTAGATATGGCGGGTGGTAAGATGTATTGGACAGATTGGCGCACAGATAAAATCCAGCGTGCGAACTTGGACGGCTCCAACATCGAAGACCTCGTCACACAAGGATTAGATATTCCAAGAGGCATAGCGTTAGATATGGCGGGTGGCAAGATGTATTGGATTGATAATACGGATGGTTGGGGGATTCATTGGAGGCGTACGGATAAAATCCAACGTGCGAACTTGGATGGCTCCAACATTGAAGACCTCGTCACACAAGGATTAGACGGTCCAAGCGGCATAGCTATCGCAATGAGTTCTCTTGTTAATCCGACAACAGAAGAACCCACGATAGCAAAAGAGGATGTGAACCGTGATGGTGTTGTGGATGTCCAAGATTTGGCTTATGTCGGACTGCAGTATGGGAAAACCGGCACCAATGCTGCGGATGTCAACGGAGATGAAGTTGTTGACGTGGACGATTTCATCTTGGTTGCAGCCGCAGTAGATAATGCTGCAGCCGCCGCGCCCGCTGCTCGCGCGCAGGTGCGCTCACATTTCACGAAAGCACAACTTCAAGAATGGCTCACGGAGGCACGCGCATCGGGAAGGACTTCTCGCACCTACCAGCGAGGTATTGCTGTTGTAGAGCAACTCTTGGCACTGTTCACACCCGTAGAAACGGTACTGCTTGCAAACTATCCGAACCCGTTCAATCCCGAAACATGGATACCGTATCAGTTATCGAAATCTGCAGAGGTGACGCTGACGATCTATGCAATAGATGGACAAGTTGTCCGCACGTTAGCATTAGGGCATCAGACTGCGGGGATGTATCAGTCTCGAAGTCGTGCTGCATATTGGGATGGCAGAAACGCTGTCGGTGAACCTGTCGCGAGTGGTCTGTATTTCTATACGTTGACCGCAGGCGATTTTTCTGCGACGCGTAAGATGTTAATTCGCAAGTAGGTAATTGCAAATATCAGGCGTGCTTCTGTGCTTCTACACTTTTGCATAGAAGCATGCCCTTCCAAAAATAAGGAGTATCAACACATGAAAACAACATTATATTCACTCACACTCCTCACTTTTGTTATATTTGGGTTTGTGCCAAATAGTTTCGCACAAGAATTTGTTGTGCGTCAGATATACTTTCACCCAAACGACCGTGAACCCTCACAAGCGATAAAGGCAAAGTTAGATGTGCTGGTAGCAGATGTTCAGCAATTTTACGCGGATCAGATGGAACGGCACGGGTTTGGTAGAAAAACTTTTAGACTTGAAACAGATACACTTGGAGAACCCGTTAGGCACTATGTAAAAGGAAAGTCCCCCACTGCTCACTACGATGATAGGGAGATTAACAAAGCTCATGAAGAAATTGAGGAACATTTTGACATGTCCGAGCATTTCGTTTATCTTGTTTTTATTGAGGGTGCCGATACTGCGTTTTTAGGAGGTCAAGTCGGTGGTAATGCGTTCCCTGATGATTCGTTTAGGGGAGTTGCAAACGTTACGCTGTCAGACTTTCACCTGGCACCAGAGCGTTTGCATCTCAGAGCCTTTAATACGATTGCCCATGAACTCGGACACGCCTTTGGATTGCCCCATGATTTCCGTGATGATCGCTACATGATGTCTTACGGACCAGAGGAATCCATAGACCGATTGTCGTTCTGTGCTGCCGAATTCTTGGATGCCCATCGCTACTTTAACGCGACCCATAACACCTTTGACCAAGTTCCAAGGGTTCGCATGCTGCAACCGTCCTTTGTATCTTCACCCAGTACGATCCGTCTCCGATTTGAGATAACGCATTCCGCAAGACTCCATCAAGCACAACTCCTGGCGTTTTCACTGAATCAACCCACGGTGGGTTATGTATTGCTTGATTGTCAATCCTTAAATGGAAATAACACGACAGTAGAATTCCTCACAGAATTAACACCCGCAAATAATCATGTAGGCATTCAGGTTATTGATGAACATGGTAACTTCATTTTCCAGCCGTTTCCGATTGATATTATTTCCTTAGTGCCGGACTCTGAACCTATATCGGTGCCCGATGCGACATTAGCAGCGGTGCTGAGAAAAGAACTCGGTTTAGCCCTTGAAAGTCCCATCACAAAACTGGATATGTTGGGATTGGTAACTCTACATATAAACCCGTCTGCCGAAACAAGCGGTATCACCGATCTCACTGGACTTCAATACGCAACCAATCTAAAGAATGTGTATATGTGGGATAACCAGATTGTTGATCTCACACCGCTCGCAGGATTAAAACGATTGACACAGTTAGAGATTGTCAAAAGCAAAATTAGTGATGTTCGTCCGCTTGCAGAATTAACACAATTACGGGCTCTCAATCTTTCGGACAATCAAATTAGCGATGTCAGTCCACTCGCTGGATTAACACAATTACGGTCTCTCGATCTTTCGTTCAATCAAATTAGCGATGTCACTCTCCGTCCACTCGCTGGATTGACCCATTTACATTACTTAAGTCTGAGAGACAATAATATTTCAGACATTACACCGCTTGCGGAATTGACGAATTTAATTGCGTTAAAACTTGGTGGGAACCGAATTACTGATCTTACACCTCTCACAGGCTTAACAGCGTTAGGAGAATTATATCTGGCTGCCAACCAAATTAGCGATGTCCGACCATTGGCAAATCTGACGAACCTGACAACGCTGGATATTTATCTGAACACCATCTCTGATATATCTCCGATGGCAAGCCTCACGAACCTGACAACGCTGGATCTTTCATATAACACGATCGCGGATGTGTCTCGACTCGCAAGATTAACAAATCTACAGGAACTGTATCTTGTAGATAACCCTATTAAGAACAGAAAACCACTTCTTGAACTTTTGCGAAAGAATCCAGATATGAAAATATATCTCAAGGATGATGATACACCGTTGCCTGTCACGCTATCCCATTTCCGAGCAGAACAGACCGGTGCGGGTGTTCTTCTCAAATGGACAACTGAATCTGAACTTGACAACGCAGGCTTTTATATCTACCGCAGTGAAACCAAAGATGGTGAATTCAAAGTCGCCAATCCGACAATGATCCAAGGCTCAGGCACGACAAGCGAACGTTCTGAATATACGTGGACGGATACCACTGCAAAGCCGAACACTGTCTACTATTATCGTATAGAAGATGTCTCTCATGCGGGTGTTCGCGAACAGCTCGCGACCGTTCGGTTGAGAGGACTGGTCTCTGCGACCGGTAAACTTATCACAACATGGAGTGATCTCAAAAGCACTCCAACATTCTAAAAAGGAGATAACGCATGAAACGATATTACATAACACTCACACTCCTCGTGCTCATAACGATCATAGGTGGACAGCACGCTTTTGCACAGGATGCGCCTGCTGTTGAATTGCAAGTAGAAACAGAACAGCCATTAACAGAGGCAGAATTGGATGGGCAAAGTGTGACATTGAAACTGATAGGGCAGACATGGATTGAGAGCGAGCAGAATATTGAAAATGCCCTAACAGTTTCGGGCATTGAAGGTGTCAGTTTTCGCAAAGGATACACCGAAGAGTATACGTCAATTGAGAGTTGGTGTGATGTGTTTTTCTGTTATACCAACTGGCCCAGAAAACGCACCAGAAGGATAGAAACGGTGCATAGGGTGGACGATAATACGGTGAAGATTGTGCTTGAATTTGAAGGTGACTTTGATACCGATTCCAGGCTCACCTTCACTGTTACCGAAGATGCAATCGAAAACTATGACGGCCCCGCACTTAGCGCAGAAGTTCCAGTCATCCCTTATAAAGGTGTATTTGCATCCGCTACACCTTCGTTGATAGAGTTGACTTTGGATGGTGGTGTGGTCACATTGACATTAAGTTGGGGTGCTTACGAGGCGGACGTTGCCACGATCATAAATGCCGTGACGGTAACAGGTATTGATGGCGTGACGATAGACATTGATACAGTGCAACGGCTCAGTGATAGAGAGATAACTGTTGGACTTAATTTTGATCGCACTGACTTTGATATGGATGCGACACTATTCTTCACCGTGGCATCAGGTGCCATAGCAAACTACACGGACGATGACTTCACCACAGAGATACCTGTCACTGCTGGTAAAGAAAGTGTTTCTGCTTCGGTGGTGTCTCCGTTGACAGAATCTACGCTGAATGTGGGCAGTATATCACTAATTCTTACAGATCTGATTTACGAGCAGAATCTTTCTAAAATTAGAAATGCTGTGATGGTGTCTGGGATCAAAGGCGTAACGATAGACGCTGCTACAGTTAAACGCCTCAGTGATACAGAATTAACAGTTGAACTTAACTTTGATGGAACAGACTTTGACGAGACCGCTATGCTCACTTTCAGTGTCGCATCAGGTGCCTTAGCAAACTACACGGGAGACGCATTCACCACTGAAATATCTGTCGGTGCTACTAAAGAAGTTGTTTCTGCTTCGGTGGTATCTCCGCTGACAGAAGCGACGCTGAATGGAAGCACTGTCACGCTGATCCTTACTGCTGCTGCTTTTGAACAGGACATCTCCACAATCAGAGATGCCGTAACGGTAACAGGCATTGATGGCGTAACGGTAGACACCGCTACAGTGCAACGCCTCAGCGATCGAAGGATACAGGTTGAACTTGGTTATGATGGCACTGACTTTATCCGTGATACCGCTCTGACCTTTACCCTCACATCAAAGGCAATAGCAAACCACAATGGGGAAGTCACAACAGAAATACCTGTCACCGCAAATAGTAACGAAGACGTACTAACTATCTTTTGGACAGATACTGTCACAGAGAAAATCCAACGTGCGAACTTGGATATGGCGAACTTGGAAGTATCAAACGTTAAAGACCTTGTCACAGGATTAGAGAGCCCAAGGAATATAGCGTTAGATGTTGTAAGTGGCAAGATGTATTGGACAGATTTTGACTCAAATAAAATCCAACGTGCGAACTTCGACGGATCAAATGTTGAAGACCTCGTCACAGGATTGCGTAGTCCAGAGGGCATAGCGTTAGATGTTGAAGGTGGCAAGATGTATTGGACAGATGCTGGTTCACAAAAAATCCAGCGTGCGAACTTGGATGGCTCAAATCTTGAAAACCTCGTCATACAAATGATTCCACGATGGGGTATTCCACAGGATATAGCATTAGATGTGGCAGGTGGTAAGATGTATTGGACTCTTCATGATTCAAGCTTTCGCTCGGATAAAATCCAGCGTGCAAACTTGGATGGCTCAAACATAGAACAATTAGCTTCAGGGAGTAATATGTCGGGTATAGCATTAGATGTTGAAGGTGGCAAGATGTATTGGATTTATAGTTATCGTAGATCAGATAAAATCCAGCGTGCAAACTTGGATGGTTCTAATGTGGAAGACCTCGTCACAGGATTAGGTTCTCCAAAAGGCATAGCGTTAGATGTTGCGGGTGGTAAGATGTATTGGACTGATTCTGACACAGATAAAATCCAACGTGCGAACTTGGATGGCTCAAACGTTGAAGACCTCGTCACAGGATTAGGCGGTCTAACAGGTATAGCTATCGCTATGAGTTCTCTTGTGAATCGGACAGAAGAACCCACGATAGTAAAAGAGGATGTGAACCGTGATGGTGTTGTGGATGTTCAAGATTTGGCTTATGTCGGACTGCAGTATGGGAAAACCGGCACCAATGCTGCGGATGTCAACGGCGATGAAATTGTCGACGTGGACGATCTCATCTTGGTCGCAGCGGCGATAGATGAAGCAGCTGCAGCCGCCGCACCCGCTGCCCGCGCGCAGGTGCGCTCACATTTCACGAAAGCCCAACTCCAAGGATGGCTCACGGAGGCTCGTGCATTGGGAAACACCTCTCGCACCTACCAACGTGGTATTGCTGTTGTAGAACGACTCTTAGCACTGTTCACACCCGTAGAAACCGCACTGCTTGCGAACTATCCGAACCCGTTCAACCCGGAGACGTGGATACCTTATCAGTTATCCAAATCTGCAGAGGTGACGCTGACGATCTATGCGGTTGATGGACAAGTTGTCCGCACGTTAGCATTAGGGCATCAGACTGCGGGGATGTATCAGTCTCGGAGTCGTGCTGCATATTGGGATGGCAGAAACGCTGTCGGTGAACCTGTCGCGAGTGGTCTGTATTTCTATACGTTGACCGCAGGCGATTTTTCTGCGACGCGTAAGATGTTGATACGGAAATAGTATCAAATGACCATAGGATAGCTGGAATGCTGATGTTTATTAGCTTCGCAACCATCGTTAATGAGTGGGTTGAGTTGGGATCGCTAGCATTTTCTTCAAGAAATGATGCGGTTAGCGATAAACGTGTCTTAAAGTATAGCAAATCGGGTAGTGATTATCAACCCTATTTTCAAGGAAACTATCCGGTTTTGCTGAATGAAGTTCGTTTGGCACAGGGAGTTCGGGTATCATTGTGTTTCTCCTTGGTCTATTGTTTCATCGTTTGAAGATGAATTGGTAAGGTTTGCATCCATAGCTTGAAGTTGATGCTGTGGAATAAGGTCAAGATATTGAGTGATAACGCGTTTAGAAAGTCGTGTAATCTGTGAGATTGTATCCATATCTGCGGTTGCGTTGCGAACGACTTTGACGCTCTCATAATCGCGAATGTATCGGTCAACTGCCTCCTTAGAGTGTTTGGTTTTTGCGGCGATTCTGGGAGTGAGATGTCCTTGAAGATAGAGTGTGATGATCTCTTTCTTGTGGGTAATAGCACCCGATAAATCATGGATGTTGCCCCGAGTGGGCAAGATGTCGCCAGTGGTTTTTTGCCATTCATTGACATAATCACAGACAACAGCATCACAGACGTTCAACAAGACAGCTAAATCGAGTTGTGTCAATAAGGCACCTTGGTCATAAGCTTGATGACACCAGCGGACTAAGCGATTGATTCGCAGTTGTCGGGAGGTAAATCCGTTTCGAAAAGATTCAATATCCTCAGTAGCGAGGTAGGTTAGGATGATGGGTTTCATGCGAGTTTTGACGATGGACTTCCCTCTTTCTGGATGTTCATCAATAGGAACGGCCATCCAAACAAGTTGTCCATAACTGAGTAAACGCTCATCTGGGAGTTGATCACCGGTGGCGAGTTTCTCCAAGGGGAGGGTAATGACGAAATAGTCCTCAACAGTCTTGAGAATATCATCAACAATGGCGGTGGCAGTGACTTCGCCTTTGTCATACCCGTAGTCATTGAGAAAGCGATGGATAAGCAACTGTCGTAGTGACTTATCGTTGATGCGTCTGAATTTTTTCTCGTTGATTTGCGTGCGTGTTAGAGGTTTGCTCATGAGAGGTCCCCCTTTTTTGTGTCCTCAGGTTCTGGGTGAAGGAGTTGGGTCATGCGATCAGTGTGTTGGTATTCCTTGAACAGCGAGAGATACTCGCGGATTAGCCTATCAGAGAGATGGGAAATGAGACGTATCTGTGCGTTAGGGAACCCTTGATGATGGAGCGTAGCAACTTGTGTGAAGTCTCGCAAGTATCGGTAGACAGCCCGTTCGCTGTGGTTCGTTTTTTGCTCGATTTCGGTGAAGGTATAAGCTTTGAAATACAACTCCAAGATCTGCGTCTTATGAGAAGTGCCGGGGCCCATGTCGTGTTTCGTCCCGCGCGTCATAACGAAATATCCTTCTTGCTTCAACTGGCGAATGTCGCGTTTGACTGTAGAAGGACTGGTGGTTAATAGGACAGCTAAATCCTCATAGCTCAGTAAGGAATCTTGGTCATAAGCTTCTTTGGTCAATCGGAGGATCCGATGTCGTCTGAGACCTGCGAGACCATAAGTCGCTAAGACCTCAAGATCGGCGTTTGTGTCATTGAGGGTGAGCCGACAGGAGATTTTTTTCGCTAAAGCGATGTGTTTACCTGCGGGTTCCTCAGCGGCGACAGCCTCGTAGCAGATTTGTCCTGATGTCAGTCGCACATCGGTATGTTGTTCAAAGTCCGTAGAAATCTGTTTATAGTAGGTTTCAGCAACGATAGGCATTAGATTAAAGTCTGATGAAATCTTCTGAATAATAGCGGCTCTGGCATTCTTGGATTCGAGCCGGTTAATACCGTAGGCGGTATCCTTTTTGCGATTCATGTTGACCTCCATGAATAGATTAACGGGGATCCGAATACATCTACTCGTTAGTATACCTCATACTAAAAGTATAACTCATGGGTCATTTGATACAAACTATAAATCGTGGGTGGAAACCACTCAAACAATCTTGCGCACTTGAAAAGCGCGCCTACGGCACGCGGCGCGTGTCTGCGACTATGAATGTGAGAGGTACAATGAATTGCGCGAATACTCGTGCGGTACTCGGCGGGTACGGAGACCCGGGGAATGCCATAAGCGCATTCATACCGTTGATTTGGAGCTACAATGGATGAAAGAAGTTCGTGCCAACAACTTTACATACCCTCAGTACAGAGAATCATTTGAAATCTGTGCTGAATTTCAGTATAATTTGATAGACTTAATATACATAATTTATAGATATAAACATTGAACTTGGAGGTGTTTATCGTGATATTTGGTTGGATAGACCCGATGTATTTCGTCTATATTGGTCCTGGACTTATCCTATCACTGTATGCGACATGGAAGACGAAATCCACATTTTCTAAATATTCAAAAGTCGGTTCACGGAATCGTATGACCGGCGCACAAGCGGCTGCACAGATGCTGCAAAGAAGCGGAATTAGTAATGTCAAAATAGAACAGACGGGTGGGTGGTTGAGTGACCATTATGACCCCAGACATAAGGTGCTTCGGTTGTCAAACGATGTGTATTCAAGCCATTCGTTGTCTGCGATTGGGGTTGCATGTCATGAAGCGGGCCATGCAATGCAAGATGCACAGGGGTATGCTATGCTGAACTTACGTAGTGCGCTTGTACCTGCGACAAATATTAGCTCGTATCTATCATATTTTGTCATGATAGGTGGATTCCTTTTCATGCATAGATCGCTGATTTTATTAGGTGTCTGCTTGTTTTCGGTTGGGGTGGTGTTTTCATTGGTGACGTTACCAGTTGAGTGGGATGCAAGTCGGCGCGCCAGAGTTGCCATGGACGAAGCGGGTATGCTTTCACCAGATGAGAGTCGTTATGCAAGTAAAGTACTGAATGCTGCCTTTTTGACGTATCTTGCTGCAGCCTTAACAAGTTTACTCACACTTCTTTACTATCTGACGCGTTTTGGTCTTTTGGGTGGGGATGATTAGTACGATGTGTATGGCGCGGGCGGGACCGCGCCACTTTTTGGACTAACGGTTAACCTTTGCTTTCTATGTCAACACCAGGCCATTGGTCGTTTCGTTCAGTAATGTCAACGACGATGCCATCTGGGTCTTCAACTTTGAAAGCGATAGATGGTAATTCATCGGATTTAGCGTCGTAAGGATTGGTGCCATCTAAACCTTCCCATGTAATTTCAAATCCGAGGGCTTCACATCGTTTTGCTGCTTCTTGCAGATCAGGAACACGGACACCGATATGCAAATAGTCTAACATACCGCCGATATGTTTTGGACGGTCAGGACCGTTGTGTTGGAATACACGGAAGTTGTGATAACCGTCGGTTAGATCGTAGCATCCGTTTTTCGTTGAAGCGACTGTTAAACCGAGTGCGTCACGCCAGAAACGGATGCTCTTTTCTAAGTTTGTTGTGCGGACACCGATGTGTACAAGTGTTGTTGCCATGAGAGAATCTCCCTTTCGTTGATCTAAATTAGTAAGTAGAACTATTTATGCAAGGCACGGAGACCTTGCGCTACAATCATGAAATTGTGAATCAGACCCATACTTCTGGTTCTCGATCTTCAGCACGGTGTTCAAAAAGTAGTTTGACATCATCTGGAAACTTATCAAATGTTTCACCCGGTATTGTTGCGGTATTGACACCGAAGAGTTCAAGGTTTAACCACCACGGTGCATATCTGACGACAACTGCTGTGCGACATCCATCACTGGGATTTTCAGCGTTGGAATGCCAAATTCGGCTATCCATAATTAGGACACTGCCTGCCCTACCAACGGCTTGCATTTCGCCTTCAATGGGGTTGCGGTCACCTATTCCATCCTCTTTACCGCGTGGATTTCGGAGGTCAACATGCGATTTTGGCACGATCCATGTGCCACCGTTTTCTGTGGTGAAATCTGTGAGCATCCAGAGTGTTGTGATACCGATAACAGCCGATGGAAAAGGTTGTGTGATGTGCCATTTCTGGTTTAGGTCGTACGGGAAATCTGAGTGATATGCACGCACCAGATTGTAATGTGGTGGACGGGTCTTATACTCTGTTTGGGAAATACGCACTTGCGGTCCTAATAATTCGCGTAGGACAGCAAGGAGGCGTTCATTCGCGAGATGTTCAGCAAAATGTGGCATAAAACTGATGACATTGCGTGCCCATCTGCCGTTATCTTTGCTGAATTGACCGTAGTCTGCTTCTGAGGTATCTACCTCTTGGCGGACCGAATCAACAACGTCGGCGGGGATAACATCTTCTAAAACACACCATCCTTCTTCACACAATTGTGTGACATAAGGATTGATAGTTTCCGATAGGTTTTCTGTAGACATTCTACTTCTCCTTTTGTATGTTCATATTAGAAGGAAAATAAGCATGATACGAATTCTATAGAAATGAATTCCTTATTGAACAGGACTTACGCATTCCCCCTTGATAAGGGGGTAGGGGGGTTAAATAGTGCAATATTTCAGTGTTTTTGGTCTTTTTAACCCCCTAAATCCCCCTTATCAAGGGGACTTTAAGAGAAACTGCGTAAGTCCTGTTGAATTAGAATGTAAGAGGCGCAATAAATTGCGCGACTACGATCCATCGATTTCTTAAAGGGCAAGTTGTTTTTTGTAATAGTAATATAAGGCATATACAATTAGTTACGTTCTTTGTTATGTCTGATTGCTACCTTTATGAGCGGTGTGAGACGCATAATTTTCCCGAGTGAACCTACGATACCGATTTCTCGTGTTGTGATTGCTCCTATAACATTGAGTTCACCTGCCCAAAATTTGTGTGCAACATCTCCTGTCATGGAAAGTTCTACATCGGGGGTGACATCAACGGAAACATCTTGAGAGATAGTGTATTCACCGTTTGCTGCAGTTAACGTCATCACACAGTCGGGCATCGTATAATGAAAACGAACACACAATGTTAACGTTTTTAGAGCTTCCTGTGCTTCTGGTAACGTAGCAATTTCTTCAAAAAGTTCACTGATATAAGTAAAAAGTTGTTCTGAAGTTTCAAATTTAGTCATAGTTTTCGGTATAGCATAACTTATAACACAACAGAGGTCAAATAAAAAAATGAAAAAGTCACCACTTGGAAGACTATCAAGTATTATTGATAAGGTTGTAGATCCATCAATAAAGGCAGCGGTTAGAGAAGAAGTTCAACAATTAATTGGACAGACTAATTATCTGTACGAATCACCAGTTGGTTTTATAGACATAGTTCAGGTAGGAGAACATATTTCACGTATATCATTCTGTGACGATTCTGCGTTTTTTGAGCCATCATTGACAGCAGAAACCGGGTTGCTGAAACAGGTAAGTGTTAAATTGGATGCGTATTTTGCTGGTGAGTCGGTGGATTTCAAAGAGATTCCAGTTGAGATAGAAGGCGGCACAGAATTTCAGAATTCGGTATGGGATGTTATTCATCAGATACCTTATGGTGAGGTACGGAGTTACAAATGGATAGCAGAGAAAATCGGTAGACCAAAGGCTGTGCGTGCTGTAGGCAATGCCACTGGCAGCAATCCTATTACGATCATAAATCCGTGTCATCGTGTAGTGGGTAGCAACGGTAAGTTAGGTGGTTATGGTGGTGGACTTGAACGAAAACGTCAATTGCTTAAACTTGAGGGATATACAGTTGAGGGGTTAAGTGGAAAATAAAAAGTATAAAGGAAAAGCCACAGAAGCGATCCATGCTGGGGAGACGTTGTCAACGTTTCCAACTGCGACACAGGAACATCAGGCAGGAAAAACGGGTGTTCCGTTGCTTCCACCGATTTATCAAAATAGTACGTTCCAATTCCAATCAGCATCTGAATGTGCATCTGCCTGCATAGATGAGGAGAGCGGTTATATCTATACCCGATGGGGAAATCCGACACAGAAGGCGTTGGAGCAGAAAATCGCAGCACTTGAGGGTGCAGAAGCCGCATTAGCAACTGCATCAGGTATGGGGGCAATTAGCACTGCCCTACTCACTGCTTTAGCGGATGGTGGTCATGTTGTTGCAATGGAAAATCTTTATTCTGCTACGTTTCAGCTGCTCAACGAAGATCTGACACAGATGGGTGTTGAAACGACTTTTGTGGATGCTACGGATCCGAATAAGATCGAAAGTGCGATACGTCCAGATACAAAGATCATCTATCTTGAAAGTCCGACGAATCCGTTGTTGAAACTTGTTGACCTTGCTGCTTGTGCTGAAATTGCTAAGGAACACAATATTACTACAATTATTGATAATACATTTGCAACACCTTGTGGACAGCAACCGATTCCACTCGGTATTGACATAGTGCTGCACAGCATGACAAAATACTTGAGTGGAAACGGGGCAGTGATTGCTGGCGTGATTGTTGGAGAGAAGGGGTTTATTGACAAGGCACAAAAAGGTGCATTACGTAACTTTGGTGCAGTAATCAGTCCGTTCAATGCGTGGTTAACCTTACTCGGTATTCCGACTTTGCCGTTACGGTTTGAAAAGCACTGTGAGAACGCTTTACGTGTCGCAGCGTATCTGGAGGAACATCCTGCGGTTGCGTGGGTTCGCTATCCGGGGTTACCGAGTCATCCGCAGCATGCCCTTGCGGAAGGTCAAATGAACGGCTTTGGCGGTATGATTTCAATAGAACTCAAAGGTGGACGTGCAACAGGTGAACAGTTGGTGAACCGACTGCAGATCTGTACATTGGCGGTAAGTTTAGGTGATGTGCGTACCTTAGTCTGTCATCCAGCATCAACGACGCATTTGCTTGTGCCGATTGAGGTTCGTCAACAGACTGGCATTACAGATGGGTTGGTTAGGTTTTCAATAGGTTTGGAGAATGTTGAGGATATTATTGCGGATCTTGAGCAGGCGTTGGGGACGCTGTTGTAATTTGGTGAACCTTACAGAATATCCACAAAATAGTTTAGCCTTACTCTTCTCAGGAATCCTACTTCGTTGCATCGGCGAGGTTAAGAAACCTCGCCTACCGTTTATGAGAAATTCTTCACATTAATTTTTATCTAAACTTTCTGATTTTAGTTTGTTGACAAAATTTTCTGTGATTCTGCGTGAGGGGTGTGACACATTTTGATGCGGTTCAGGAAAATCTGTGATTAGTTTTTCATAAGCTTCTGCTGCTTTTTCCATATTTTCCATATTTTCATATATTTCACCGATTTGGTATTGTGCGGAAAGGCGATGGTCATAAGTATGGTTTGGATCATCTGCGAATGCCTGAAAGATTTCAATGGCGCGGTCAGTATTGTCGTTTGCATAGGCTAATTGCCCGATGTAGTACTTGGCATTAATTGTGTTTTCGTTTTCTGGGTAATTCTCTATAGCGAATTCAAGTCGTGAGATGGCTTCATCATAATCTTTCGTTTTCTCAAGAGCCCATCCGATGTAGAAATGTGCATCCTTGCCGACCTGTGTATCGGGAAATAAGTCAATGACGTTTTGGTATCCTGTAATTGCTTGTTTATATTTTGCTTCTGCATCCTCGTATTTTGATTGTGCTTCCTCGGCTTTACCCTCAACCTCTTTTAGTTGTGCTTCTACTTCAATTGCTTGCCCTTCTCCAAAGTATGCTTGTGACAGGCGGAAATTTGCAATCGGTGCATGCTCTGTGTCCCCAGAATCTACAACATTTCTGAATTCAATTTGTGCGTTCTCATAGTCCTTCTGTTCGAGGTATATGTTTCCGAGTGTGAACATAATCCGATATATAATAGGATGGCTGCGGAGTTCCAATTTGAGATTGTCAAGTTGATTTTGGGCAATGTTTACATCGCCTCTACCGTAGTAGCACATTGCAGCAGATAATTGTGCTTCTTCTTGAAGGATACTGCCCGGATAGGTTGCGATGAGTTGATTGAAGAGGAAGAGTGCTCTGTCATAGTAAGCGGTGCGAGATTCAAGCGTGCCTGTTTTCCCTAATTCCTCTGCAATTCGATAGGTGGTTATGGCTATAGCATACATTGCATCATCTGTGTACTCACTGTCGGGGTAGTCGCGAATTAATCGTCTAAAGAGTGCGAATCCTTCCTCATCAGTACGTGGTAGGCGTGATGCTAACTCGTAAATTGCATCGTCAGCCCAGCGGGAATCGGGATAGTTATCAAACACTTCTCGGTATGCTGCTCGGACTTTTCGCAGTTTATTTTTATCGGGTTCATCAAACGATATCGGTGGACTGTCCAACTGTTGTGCTTTTACCCATACTTTATCGGCATTTTCTAAATAGTGTGAATAATCGTTATAGGGTGTGGTGATTCTACCAAGCCAAAAACCGACAGCAAGGGCAATAACGATACATATTTCAATGACTATGAATTTTCTCATCCATTTCTCCTTTTGGTCTTTCAAATACGGTGTAATAGTATGAATTTTAGCAAGACTTTGTAAACATGTCAAGGGTGTATGTGGGTTATGTAAAACGTATTTGCCCTTGGACGTTATACCATTTCTGATAGAAAACGCCGCATTTTTGTACCACAAACTGCCAGTTTGTGCCGTCCTTCAAGACATTCTTAACAAATGTTAATGGAATAAACATTTATAGAAATGGTATTAGGTGCGTTTAGTAAACCGCGCGGAATGTCATGAGTTAAGGTTACCACCTAATTGGAATTTGACATACTATTCTCTTTCAAAGAATAAGCAATTTCTATGCCATTGAAATACTTCAAACACACTGAATTTGTGTGTCATCTATAGCAGCTTGCTGCACATAAATGTGCATGTTTTGTTTAATATTGCACATTATGGTGCAATTTTCAAGTTTGTACACAGCATCTGTGTCTCTACTAATTTCAATGACAAATTTACTGAGAAATGTTATACTTGTTACAATATTTTGGACAAAATTAGATCTATTTAGAACATACTTTGTGTATGATGGAACACTCACTGTATCAACATGATAGAGTTCTAAACAGCTGTCGCCTCGCTGGGAATGATGTTTGATACGATACAATGTATTCTTTAGTTATTATGTTGACTGAATGACGCGTATAATCTTCTTATTAGGTAATCCCATCCAAATCAATGTCAAATGCTCTTGGCAGAAGGTGAAGAGAGATGGATACATTAAAAATTGACTTTGACAAAGGCACGCTCATTCTACAAAATGTTCCAGATACACTTAAATCAGAGTTGCCAGATATTCTCTGGGATGAACGGACACTAACCTTCCGCGCACCTGCATACCGTTATCGTCATATTATCTCGCAGTTACGCGCACACGATGTTGCCTATGAGGACAGTGCACGGCAATTCACAGTTAAATCCTTCACTAACCAAAAGCAGTTGTCACCTTATCCTTACCAATCAGAAGCGATTGATGCGTGGCATGCGAACGGTAAACGCGGTGTTATCAGTCTACCAACAGGTGCGGGAAAAACTTTCATCGCCATATTGCTCATTGCCGATACACAACGTCCGACCCTTGTGCACGTCCCAACAATAGATTTGATGCATCAATGGTGTGAAGTGCTGAAAGAGCATTTTGAGCAAGAAATTGGACTCTATGGTGGTGGACAGCACGAACTTCAAGATCTTACTGTCACGACCTATCAATCTGCTGTGATGCATGCCCCTCACTACGGTAATCGTTTCGGATTAGCGATTTATGATGAGTGCCACCATTTACCTGGAGACCAATATCAATATGCAGCAATAAGTAGTATTGCTCCTTTCCGTTTGGGGTTGACTGCGACCCCCGATCGCGTTGATGGCAAAGAGAGTAGACTTTACGCACTTGTCGGTGAGTGTTGTTATGAAGCACAAGTGCAAGAACTTTCCGGAAAAACACTTTCCGATTATCGTGTTGTCACGATTGAAGTGAATATGCAAGATACGGAACGGGTTCAATATGAGGAAGCACGTCGTACTTATTTGAACTTCCTTAAAAAAGCGAGGATCAATATGGGATCATCTCGCGGCTGGCAAACATTCTTGTGGAAATCCTCACAATCTGAAGAAGGGCGTGCTGCATTCAAAGCATATCTCACACAGAAGCAGCTAAGTTTTGCATCCGCAGCAAAGCAGGAATGGGTATGGAAACTAATTCAACGGCATCGTGGTGATCGGATTTTGATTTTTACACAGGATAACGATACTGCATATCAGATCGGGACACGTTTCTTCCTCCCTGTGTTGACGCATCAAACTAAACTGAAAGAGCGAAACACATTTTTGAACGGTTTTCGCGATGGCACTTTTTCTATTTTGGTTACTTCAAAAGTCCTAAATGAAGGTGTAGATGTGCCAGAAGCGAATGTTGCCATCATCGTATCAGGTAGTGGGAGTGTGCGAGAGCATGTGCAGCGGTTGGGACGTATTTTACGAAAACGGGAAGGCAAGCAGGCGGTGCTTTACGAACTTATATCAAAAAAGACCGGAGAACAGTTTGTCAACAAACGTAGAAGGCAACACGATGCATATCAACGGAAATAGTAGTCCTACCTTAATGTCATCAAATTATTATGCTTACCAAAGATCTACTCCTATATAAAATCCGAGAAGGGCAAATCTATCCTCAATTTGTGAAACCTACCGATAGTAATTTGCTATCAGTTTCCGAGCAGTTAATCTCAGTTTTTGAAGCATCTCCCAATACGCAACGTGCAACACTATTGGAGACCAGCAAGCATATTATTGATAGCACAGCAGGTCCTGTAATAGTCAAGCGTGGACTTGAGAAACTGTTGTTAGATCGCACGGAGTTTGATACTGCACCTAACGAAGAACTGATTGCGTTTCGGCAAAATCTGTTCATAGAGACAAGTCGTCTACTTTCACAAGATCAGTTTACGGATTATGAGGAATATCAGGAGAAAGTACTGCAGATTGCAGGTGACGAATCGCAATCAGAGAAAGGGGTGTTAGGTGATAGACTGTATGCTGATCTACCGAGTTGTCAACCTGTGTTGTCATTTAGAACACTATCTGCAGAACATCTACTCCACAGATATAACACTGCACAAGTGCAAGGATTGCTTCTCCATTGCAATTCTCTCACCTTAAATCTCACAGATTCAATGACAGCTGAGCTTCGTCAGTTGTTCAAATATCTCAGATTCAATCAACTTTTATGTACAATACGGCATGTGGACAGGCACGGAGACCTGTCCCTACAAGAACAGAAAGAGAAAGTAGGAAACAATGACTTTTATCAAATTACGGTAGATGGTCCGCTGAACTTATTTTACAAAACGAAGCGGTACGGAATGAATTTAGCTAACTTCTTCGTCGCAGTATTACATCAACCGAAATGGGAAATCACAGCAGAAATTCAGTTTCGGAACAAAAGAAGTTCTCGGCTATTTCTTGATGAATCGTGCGGTATCAAACCGATTTCACAGCAGTTTCTCGCCTATATTCCTGAAGATATTCAACTTTTTCAGGAGATGCTCCGAAACAAAACTGATGACTGGCAAATTCATCCGGGTAGTCAGTTTCTTCCTTTGCCGGGAGATTTCTACTGTTTTCCAGACTACCAACTGATCCATATCAGTGGAATAGAGGTATGGATAGAATTATTCCATCCGTGGCACCAAGGACACCTTCTTGCGCGGTTGAACACACTTGCAGATCAGACAGAAACACCTCTAATTCTTGGTGTTTCAAAGGATTTACAAAAACAGTCGATAATCGCTGATGCCCTGGAAATATCTGAATACTTCACAGAATTTGGTTTTACCTTCCGTGATGTCCCGACAATGAATGCATTGCTGCCTATTCTTAATTCATTTGTTGATAGCGATAGTTGAACCGATATAAGATTCCATCTTGATAAACCCATAAGATTCTGGTACAATTGATGTAAGAATGTTGATGACAAGGAAAGCATGATGAGATATTTTGAAACACGTGGTCCTGTATATCCAGATAAGAATTACGTCGTTTCACGTACTGAGGAGACAGCGGATTTTATCAACCGCATCAAAGATGGAAGATATATTGTTCTGTTCGCACCGAGGCAGACAGGTAAAACCACATTTTTCAAATCAGCATTAAATTCACTTCTATTTAATGCATCAGACTACTTCCCTATCCAATTGAATTTTGACACTTATGCCGATCTATCTATGACAGATTTTTATGGCAGTCTTTATGAAGACCTTCGTGAGGAAATAGACAATATATTTGATCAACGTGGCATCATACCTTCCGAGGCACTAACAAGGTTCTTAGATGATACTCAACTTACAACTGCCTTTTCAATGAGAAGGTTCTTCAGTAAATTTGGGAAATTCTTAAACAACAAAAGAGTCATTCTCATCATAGACGAGTTTGATGGAATACCTCAAGATACTGTGAGCGGATTTCTTAATTCCCTTCGTCATATCTATCTTTCTGATAAACTCAATTGTCCACATAGCGTTGGTATCGTTGGTGTCAAAAGTATAATGCAGTTAAACTATGATCGGTCCATATCACCGTTCAATATACAAGATGATTTCAACCTACCTAACTTTACACATGAACAAGTAGCAGAACTCTTTTCACAGTATACTGAAGAGACTGGACAACACTTTGCACCTGAAGTCATTGAAATGCTACATAAACAGACTGGGGGACAACCCTTCCTTGTCAATCGGTTTGGACAGATACTTACGGAAGAGATGGATATACCACGAACTGAGACAATTGGGATGGAACACTTTCTGACTGCCCATACACAGATGCTTGAAGAGCAGAATACTAATATAACTCATTTGCTGACTAACATCCGTAGAAATCCACAGTTTAAGAAGGATCTGATGAGAATTGCCTCGTATGAAAGCGGCATGAGATTTAGCTTGGACAATGAGATTATTAACGAACTTGCCACATACGGCGTTCTTGCAAGAGGGACTGATGGCATGTGCGAGATTGTCAATCCGATTTATCAACATCGTATCCTTCAAGCATTTAGACCCTTGTTTAACGGTCTTGAAAATGATTATTTCCCAGAAGACACCTATTTTGAGGATCATCTCACATCAGAAGGATATATTGACTTGGAGCGGCTTCTTGACAATTTTCGTGATTTCATTGCACGCGTGGGTTTTAGGATACTTCAAGTGCCAGACACACCACAAGAGTTTGTCGGTCAAGATCTACTGTATGCATATCTTGATCAGTTTGTTAGCATAGCACGCGGCAATATGTATCTTGAAGTGCAAACCGGACGTGGGAGAATGGATCTGGTCATTTTCCACAATTCGCGAAAATACATCGTAGAGACAAAGATATGGGAAGGTGAGAAACGGTATCAGGCAGGTAAAAAACAATTGATGACATATCTAAATTTAGAGCAAGCTGATGAGGGGTACTATGTTGTTTTTGATCATCGTGAGATGCCTTCATCGCTTACTGAAACTAAAACAGAGGATGGATTAACGATTCGTAGTTATGTTATTCCTGTTGTTCAAAAACGCCCTTCAACCCAACAAAGTTGACCTTGCACCACACGCTAAAGCGTGTGGATTCTGTATAGCAGAAATATAGTCGAGTTGTAGGATGCGAGTGTTTGGTAAATCGCACACAATCATCACAATACGTCATTATAGTACCACACAACGTGTAAAATGTCAATTGGAACGAAAAATGGACACACGGCAAAGAGATTGTCGGGATAGGGAGAAGTCGAGAGGAAGTTCTGTGGAAACAGAAGTGGCATGCCATGTGCAAAATTGAGTACACAAGCACAAAGCCGCACGTCGTGACGGTGCAACGGTTAAAATTTCCTTGACTTTAACATGAAATTATAGTACCATAGTACACGTTACCATGAGTACTATGGTACTATACATGTTATAACCGTTGTACTATGTATCATGTTTGAAATTATGGAGATGGAGGGGTTTGAACCCTCAAATGTCTAACTCGGAATCATATGATCTACCTAATTGAGTTACATCCCCAATCATGTCTATATAATTATGAATGAAAACACAGAACATCAAGAGTCCAGAAAATCAAAACTTTACGAGATGTATCTACGTATGGAAAAAGATATATCCGATAGAGAAATGATGAACTCAGTTAATAGGGATAGAACTCTAATCACAATATCTATTGCTGGACTAGGTTTATCAGTTGCATTTGTTAAAAATATTCCTAGCGGATCTAATATTTCATCACCAGGTATCATCTATGTAGTGTGGGTTTTATTCGGTCTTTGTATTATCTCAGTGCTTCTATCGTATATATTTGCTTTAACAGCCTTAGAGAGATATAGGCAAATAAATAGGGAGTATTACATAGAAGATAACGATAATGCCAGAAATAAAAAGTATTTCTCACTAGGTGCAACACAATTTTTGAACTATGCATCCGTTATACTTTTCATGCTTGCAGTAATTAGCGGTGTAATATTTATTATCAAAAATTCCAATAATATCGGGTTATAATAAAAGGAGAAATAAATGAATAAAGAAAAACGTGGCAAATCTAGAACGAACAATCGTTCTAATTCTAGTGATCAGTTTAATCAAAGTCGAAAAGCAATACCTCCTGGAATGTTCCCAGACAAGCCTGACAGAGATCCAACTAGTGTAATTCCTCTTAAAAATGAGCCGCAATCACCAATTAATGATAGATCTCCTTCAGAAAAACCGTCTACAGAAAAACCGTCAAGTAGTGATAAAAAGTAACGGCAAACGTTATAATTAATTGAACGGTTAATTGACTCCAGACATCAAGCCCTGTGGGACATCTACATCCCCAAGCTAAAGCATGGGGATGTAGATGTCCAATTTTGTTAAATTGGTTTCAAAGTAAGGAATTTCATTATGGAAAACAACGACTACCCGTATACTTCACACATCACAATAGAAGGGGACAAGGATGGCGTATATAGTGTAGCGTTCAGTCCTGACGGTACTACACTGGCATTTGACCTGTGCAACACGATTCGTTTTTGTGATATTTCTATAGCACATGAAAATAACGTAAACTCAATGGATATTGAGGAGTATGCCGATGAGGCAGTGAGGAGTGTTGCTTTTAGTCCGGATGGAAAGACAATTGCTGGTGGAATGTACTATCCTGAAACAATTTATTTATGGGATGTTTCTACAAGAAAACGCGTCAAGACATTGATGGGACCGACACATGGAGATATGCATTGGGTCAACAATGTTGCATTCAGTGTTGATGGTAGGATTCTCGCGAGTGGAAGTGAAGATGGAAATATCTACTTATGGGATGTAGCGACGGGAAAAATACTGAAAACTCTTATTGAGAATGGAGAGAATATCTATAGTGTAGTTTTTAGTCCTGATGGCAAAACGTTAGCAAATGGGAATTCTGGCAACACCATCTGGCTATGGGATATTGCAACGGGTGAAAAGTACGCGACACTTGAAGGACACGCAAATTGGGTTTTTTGTGTAGCGTTCAGTCCTGATGGGAGGAAACTCGCAAGTGGCAGTTGGGACAAGACAATCCGATTGTGGGATTCAGACACGAAAAAGGAACTGAGATCATTTATTGGTCATACAGATGTTGTTTGGAGTGTAGCGTTCAGTCCAGATGGACAAATTCTTGCCAGTGGTAGTGAGGACAAGACGATTCGCTTGTGGGATGTTAACACAGGACAACATCAAAAGACTTTAGATGGACATACTGAAGCTGTGAAGAGTGTTGCTTTCAGTCCTGATGGGACAAAGTTTGCGAGTGGTAGTACTGATGGTACGGTGCGTCTATGGGATATTGTCTAATCTGAAGGCGTTAATGGGTGTGTAAAGATTTTGTCACTAACTTCTCACCATGAATTGTAGGGGCGGGTCTCTGTGCCCGCCCGTTGCATTACATGACAAGGAATGGCGGGGCACAGAGACCCAGGGAATCATGGCGAATACCAAACGCGTATTCGTCTAAGCGCGTTCATACCGTTGATTTCTCGATTTCTTGATTTGGTGCTTTGTCCGCGCGCTGGACTTTGATCTCAAATTACCCTATTTATTTCCTAATCTTCATTAGGGACGATATGTCTGTACTAACCAGCGCTCATAACCATATCGTCCTTACAGGCCTAAAAAATGTGTGTTGAACAATGAAAAATATGTCCATTGCCAAAAAATAACTTGACATAAGTCCATTTATGTGTTAATATATATTTATTATTTATTTTAACATGAACGTTATATATGATATAACAATTTTTGAGAAATTTATAAGAGCAAAATAATGGAAACTATTATGAAGATAAAAGACCATATTCATGCAATTCATCACACATTTCTATACAAAAATAACGGACAAATCTCAGCATCTCAGAAAAATCTTACAGTTTTGCAAAATTCAAATTTTAGTGCCATCAAATTATGCCCTATAAACCCATACAGTGACTACGTGCATAGACAATTTGCCCGTCTTACAGTTTGTAAGAGATTTCTTACAGTTTCGTAACTTTTCAAGAAGGAGACAGACCATGAAATCGCAAGATAAACACAATGAATTTGCCGTCAGAAACTACACAAAAAATACTACTCTCATAGTTCTGGTTAGGTGCGGTTTCCTAACCGAACCTAACGGCACTGGAAGGACGCTAAATTGACGCTTATAGTGACAAAAACTTTACACACCCGGCGTTTAATTGACATGTTGACATAATTTCGGTTTTCAACTAAACTGATGCCTAACAGATAAACCCATTGATCTATTTCACATGATAACAACCTTAAGCTTTTCTATCGGAGGCAATTATGTCAAAAATACTTGTGCTATCTGGTGAGAACCATCGCTTCAATGCAAGTGCGAGTGTTATACACAGTTTTCTTGATGAGGATGCAGAAATATCTGCGACTTTAAGCGACGATAAGGATATTTTGGCATCCAATGAGTTAGATAACTACGATGCGTGTGTCTTTGGCACAGGCTTCATCCGTTCGGAACGTCAAGAGGATGGCACTTCCAAACGCGTCCCAGATTTGACCCCTGGACAAGAAGAAGGCCTGTTTCAGTTTGTGGAGGGTGGTAAAGGATTAGTCGGAATACACGGTACCGCTTGGTGGATTGGTGGTCGTGCAGTTGATCTCATCGGTGGACATTCGAATTGGCATCCACCAGGTTCTACATTCACTGTGCATATAGAAGACACAGAACACCCTACGACCCAAGGCGTTTCCGATTTTGATGTAGAAGATGAAATCTATATCTCTGCACATGAACCAAACCTTCATGTATTAGCAACAGCGGAATGGTTCGGCAAGGCACACCCAATGGCATGGGTTAAGACCTATGGTGCAGGTAAAGTCTTTTATACAACTTTAGGACACGGACCTGGCACTTTTGAACGCTTAGGTATGCAGAGATTTCTTACACAAGCGGTGAGATGGGCAGCGACATCCTAAACTAGAATGATGCACACCTTAAAGATTAAATCTGTAGAAACAGAAATCGTACATGTCAACCATCGTGGAAATTGGCTTTTGGTTAAACTTCATGCGGAAGATGGCACAACTGGAATCGGTGAGGCATCGCACGGTGGAGATGATAAGCAGGTTGGACAGATAATACAAGATCTTGAGTCTGCACTCACTGGATGGAGTGTGTTTGATCTTGAGTCTTTTCGTAGTCGTTTCTTCCGTGATAGTGAAGGTCATACATATCTTACCGCAATTAGTGGAATTGAACATGCGATGTGGGACTTGTCGGGAAAGGCTTTGGGTGTGCCGAGTTATCAACTCATAGGTGGCAAATGCAGAAACCGTATTAGACTATATGCGAATATAAACCGCGCGACGCAAGATCGGAGTCCACAAGGTTTCTCACGAAATGCTGAGAAAGCAGTTTCAGATGGATTTACAGCGATAAAATGTGCTCCTTTTGATGGTGTTTCTGTCTCTGATATATCCAAAGGCACAATTGCATCTGCAATTCGAAAAGGTATTGAACGGATTCGCGCCGTCCGTGCAACCATTGGGTCGGAAATTGATCTATTAGTAGATTGTCATAGCCGATTTAATCCTGGTCTTATCATACAAACTGCAAAAGCGTTGGATGATCTCAATCTGTTTTGGATTGAAGACCCTATTCCGTTGGAGGACCTTGATGCTGTTGCACATGTAAGTATGTCTACCTCTATGCCGATTGCAACGGGAGAACGGCTTCGTACACTGACTGATTTTGGAAGACTACTGAAGCACGGACGTGTTGACTATATCTTGCCGGATGTGAAACATGTCGGTGGGTTGTTGGGATTGAAGAAAATTGCGACGCTTGCTGAAACAACGAATGTAAAGGTAACACCGCACAATCCGAGCGGTCCTGTTGCCACTGCTGCGAGTGTGCAGTGTATGGCAAGTGTGCCGAACTTCGGTATCCTTGAATATGCGTGGGGAGAGGTGGATTGGCGAAGCACACTTGTTGTCCCACCTGAACAAATAACAGACGGATTTATTGAACTTTCAACATGTCCCGGATTAGGTATCACACTTAACCCACTGTAAACAGAACATTTTTGAGGAAATATGTTATGAAACATCTGATTCTACTTAATTTATTTCTAATTGTATGCTTATTTGGTTGTTTTGGAACGCTGGAAAGAGGAATGCGACCAATAGAGACCGAAACATCTTCTGCTGAAGCACTTACTGCGCTCGCTGTTCTTGAACTTTCGACACCAAAAACAATCTATTCAGGTCAAGATACAATTCCGCTTGAACTACAAATCCAGAATGGAAAGTTTGATCTGCTTGTGCCGTTTTCCAGTGTTGCTATGGAACGCGCTTACAGACAACTTATCGTTACAGATAGCAACGGTGTAACAGTCAAGAGCAGAAAAACGGTCCCACTTGGAAACACACTCAAGACACTCTATAAGGATGGAAAATCCGTCCGTTGCGTTCAAGGCTTTGATATGAAAGCAGGAACAACTCAGACTGTTCTATTGAACAATCTGCATGAATATTACAAACTTACTCCTGGTAGGTACACAGTAAAAGTTGCACTTGAATTAGAGGTATACAATGAGTTCATGCAGGATCAACACCCGCAAATTATTGAATTGGAGCGCGAGATATATGATATTCAGAATAGCACTAACCCCCAGTTTACACCAGAAGTAAAGAAAGAAGCGATTGGTTATACACAAGATCAGATTAAATTTATTCAAGAAAAATATAAAGAGGATTTACAGGACATTTATCTTCCGACAAAATCACGCAGAGGAAAAGCTTTGCTTGAATCTAACACCATTGGCATTACCATAGAATAGAGGAGATTATGAAAGCATTAATAGTTCTCAATGCACTGCTTCTCATTTTCTGTAGTTGTATTAGTCAAACAACCCAGAACACTCAAAATTCTGAGAATACTCCCAGCATACAAAAAGAGCGTGAGAATTTGCTTGAATCTTATGGAGAAATCCGACGTGATCAAGATAAACAGACGCATGAATACGCAGTTCGAGATCAGTTGATAGGTAAATGGCAACTTTTAAGTCTTACATTTGAGGAAGGGGATATACCGCAGCCGAAGTTTGCAATTAAGGTGTCACTTGCTGCGACTGCCCGTCAAAACCTAACTCTTGAGTTTTTCAATGAATATGCACGCTACGGTTTCCGCGGGAATAGCAGAGGTATACAAGTTGGAGGAGATTACGATATTGAAAGTCTTCTTTATGTAGAGAAACTTTATCCTATCATAACCTTTTCCCGTCGTCAAGGGGAACCGATAGATCGTTTCCTGTTCGGAGAGGCAGCCCAACGTGAGGAGAATGATACACCATTTTCACGAGCATTAATCCCTGGTATACATGTTTCGTTTTCCAAAGGTGAATCTGGTGGTGAGTTGCTGCATTTGAAACGGTACGGTAGAATGGAACTAACCCCAGATGGTTGGGGTAAGACAGGACACATTCACTGTATTTTTCGTAAGACCATATAGTATTTAATTGTCCAGTTAGTAGTTACGCAATCTATTGTGCAGCTTTGATCTTGAGGATGGCATGCGGATTGTGCATACTAACTCTAATACTTATTTGAGATTGGGTTTCTTATGCATACCCCTCATCTAATTCTTTCAGATACAGACCAAAAGTATATCTTGCGACCTGCAGAAGACTATAATGAGATATTAACTGACTACCATTAAGCAGATTGTTGGGTGAGAGAAGAAGAACGGATTCCATTACTTGTTGATTTACTTTAGATTAACCCGAATTGTGAGTAAGATTATGATGACACCTGAACAACGATATCTTTTTGACGTTACTGGATTTCTACATCTTAAGAATGCAATTACAGGAGTTGAATTAAAAGCAGCTCAGGAAGCGGCTGATAGTTACATCAACACGCCTCCTGATGAACTGCCTGCGGGATTTGACTCCAGTGGAAAACACTTACCAAACGGAGTCGCTTTCTCAAGAGCATTGGAAGCACTTGCATTACATCCTGCGAGTTGGTCTATCATTAAGGAACTGACTGACAATAAACCGCAGTTGTTTCGTGGCACAATGATAGCAGACAGAGTGGGTGTTCCGGAAGGTGGAGAAGCATTGCGGTTACATTGTGCGCGTGAAGATTATGGAAGAGACAAGAACTGTTTTGAAAACCGAAATGGTAAAATCTATTGTGATGATTTTGTCGTTTTCCCTTATCTAACAGATGTGTATCCAGGTGATGGTGGATTGTTAGTTGTTCCCGGTTCACACAAAGCTGAATATGATCGTCCCGAACACATATTCAACAACGGAACTATTGATGATGTTGAAGATCTTCCCGCAGGTGTAGAAAATATCACACCGAAGGCAGGGGATATCGTGATTATCTCAGAACTCTTAACCCACGGCGCGCTCCCTTGGATACCGAAAGACCGATATCGTTGCTTCCTTGTTTTGCGGTTTAGACCGCAAGACCGTGGTGAGAGTCGTTTGCCTGCAGAGGTGAGAGGACGGTTAGCACCAGAGACGTTAGAGTTGATTGCTCATGCAGACATTAATCACACAAAAGGGATAGTTAAGAAGGATGTTATCAGGTTGACATGACATGTTTTAGATCAACTCATTGAAATAGAGAGTTTGATGTCCAAATATTTCTCGAAAAGTATCAGGACTGTCGTGTGCTATTTTGCCGGACTGGTTTGTAGGTTTGTAGGCGCGTGTAGATTGTTTGTCAATGTTAATATTAACAATGCTTACATATCGGTATCGGTAGTCGTCAAGAAATTTTGTAGATTGCCAGAATGACTTTCCTATACATTTACAATAACCGATAAAGCAATCTGCCCCTCTTAATTGTTGTTCAACATGGTCTCGGTCTTTTCCAGTTCCCTTTTGGGTTTCAATACAGATAATCCACTTATCCGTTTCTGTGTTAGAAACTATGACAAAATCTGCACGTCTACGTTCTCCCTTTGAACCTTTGAAAATGTTAGGAGGCTTAAAAACTTCCGCTTTTATGACTATTGATTCATGGGGAATTTCTGCGATTTCTACGGTTGTTTTTGCTTGCTTGTCTTTTAGTATGACAAAGAACTTTCCACCAGTTTGCTGAATTGGAACTTGAGCACCGGTACTGAGCATTTCATGCAATATAGTTATATCGTTCACTTATCTTGCTTTACACCCCATACAATATCTCGTTGAATCTTATTCATTGCATCAATTGCCTTGTCAAAACTACGGACTTCAATACCGAATTCGGAATCAATATCAGCAGGTACAAGTGTGTGTGCTCTTCTACGTTTTTTCTGTCCTTCTTCCAAAGGCAACAACGCTTTTTCTGCCACATACACTTTAACTTGATCTGCTTTGATTAACTCGCTTTGCTGATACCCGTTTTCTTCTGCAATTGCTTTTAGATGCGGTTTGTCATGGTTGAGCATGATGAGTGTATTCAGTTCTTTGACAATGTAATCACTATGTGTCGTGATGAAAACTTTAACTCCTATGTTCACGAGTCTGGCGAAAAGTCTGGCAATGCGACGTTGGTTTTCTGGATGTAGACTTAGTTCCGGTTCGTCTATCATGAGCAAATCCCCTTTTTCAGCAATGTGGCGTAAATAAAAACCGAGATCCAATAATGAACGGACAGCACTTGAACTTTCAACCATCGTCAATTGCGTCTTTGTTCCTTTTGGTATAAAATAGAGTTGATCATTTTCTGTTATAACATATTCACCACCGACAATATCTATTAAATCTTCCAAGACTTCAGGATGTTCTTTGGAGATGATACTTTTACTTTTAGCAAAAGTATCAAGTTGACGTGAATAGTCAATATTCTCATTGATCGGAGCAGGATAACGACGGTACACTTTGGAGAACAACTGAGGTGTATCTTTATTGCTTCCCGCATGCCCCATCTCATCAAGTAAATGGCTTCGAGCATAATCAAGTTCTTTTCGGAAGATGGTGGTACCAGTCCGTTCAGATGCAAAAATATAGGTTTTAGGAAGAATTCCGAAAAATATAACTTCGGCGATACGAAACTTTATAGCATCTCTTACAAGCTCTTGGTCAGCCTGTCTTCCTGGTTTCTTATCTATACAGGCTGTAAAACTGAGTTTACCATCTCCTCTCCGCCTTAAACTTGCGGAAATGAAATGTCCTTGAAAACTTCTTCTAAATCCGGGTAGTCTGGATTGACTGCCAAAATTGTCTGAGAAGAGATGGAACTCACTATTTTGAAATGATTCTTCATTCGCTGCGAAAATATTACTCAGATGTTTAGAATATTTGGAACATGTTTCTTTAAGTATTTGTTCAGCTGTTCGTTCCGTCTCAATCTCAAGGGAACCTGTTGCTATTAAACTATTGACTTGGTCATCACTAATGGGAAGTTGAAAAAAGTTGTTCCAAGAGTGTAAAAATCCGTAAAGTGCGTATGAAATATACGTCTTACCAGTGTTATTCTCACCGCAGATGATTGTCAAATCACCCAGTGAAAATTCTGCTTGTTTTATGATACCAATGTCTTTCAACTTCACAATTAGACTCATACCACTACCCTACGACCATCCCTTTACTGTCCGGCTTTTTTGAGTTCTATTTTGAGAGGTTTTACACACCTGAAACCGACATTGTTATACTCTCTCCGTGGGTAAGCTCCATGCCGTTGTGCAGAACGCATTTCAGATGAAGCCGATGCATAGGAACCCCCTCGAATAGTCCGTGGTGTGGTAATTGACAATGACTTATCTATTATATCAACTATATCCATGCCTGATATCGGATTCTCACGCGGAGAGTTCGCATAGAATTCTTCATCGTATTCATCAAGACACCATTCCCATATATTGCCTGACATGTCGTATAAGCCGTAAGGGTTCGGTAGGAAACTCCCGACAGGTGCGTTGAATCTATACCCATCATCAACATCCTCATCTGCCCAAGTGATCCGTTGTTCGCCACCGTCAAAATTCCATACGAGATCAACAGTATTCTTATCGGCATAATTACACTGTGTCCCATCTGGATCAGTATTTCCCCACGGATATTTCATGTCATTTAATCCACCACGTGCTGCCTTTTCCCATTCTGCTTCTGTAGGCAAACGTTTATTTGCCCATACCGCATAAGCCATCGCATTATGCCAACTTATGCCTACGGCTGGATGTTCACTCGTAGGAGACCGTTCATTAGACCACGGTGGTAACGGATTGCTGTCTGTTTCTCTGACAAACTTACTATACTCTCCAACAGTCACCTCGTGTATATCTATATAAAAGGCATCTACATAGACTGTATGCACAGGTTTTTCACGATCTTCTGCTTCTGGATCATCTCCACCCATTTGAAATTCACCTTCTGGAATCAACACCATACCTTCAGGGATAACAATCTCATTATCAACAGATATTTCTAACGGAGTTGTTGTAACTCGTGTAGCATCACCTAACACATATTCGCTTAGAGCATCAACGGAAATGCCTGAAAGTCCCAAAGGATACTCCTTTGTTATTTCCTCTGAATATGCAACAATAGAAGCTTCCCAAGTGACAGAGGTATCAAGTAGCACCGAAAAAATCTGTGTTATTGGACCCCTTTTGTGAACATTCCAAACATGAAAAGGTTCTTTTCCCTCTGAGGTGAATACAACCAATACCGGCAACTCTTGAGTATTCGGCTTCACAGTTATTGAGAACTGTGCGTTGTCAGTGTCAGAGTAACCCAAGAATTCTAATGTCACGACTGGGATAATCGGTTCTCGTTCTTCACTTTCTCCACATCCGATTAGAAAACCAACTAATAGTATGAGAAATACTTGGCAACATGTAATATACTTCAATTCTTTTCCTCCCTATATCCTACGAACAAGATGTATCTTATAAGATTGTCTACTTTTATTGACGATAGTTGTATTTATATTCACTTATTCTACTGATAATAACTGCAAGAATACGTCAACATCGGTTGTCGGCGTTTTGCAGACATAATCTTCACACACATAAGCGGTGGCAGTGTTATCTATCTGTGACCTATTTACGAGGAGCGGCAAGGTGTTACCGTCTTTAGAATCACTCAATGCGATAACTCTATTGGGAAGGTAAATGTTGTGTAATGCATCCAACATCGCTTTGGTTTGTGTCCCTTCTTTTTCACCAATTATAACTATCTCTTTCGGTGTAGACAATAAAAACGCTAACTCACACAACAACTGTCCAGAACCTGATGGCATCACATCCATCTGATGAAAATAGAGTTTCAACGTCTCTACTGCCTTGTTATGAAATTCGGGTTTGTCCAAATGCTTGGCAAGCCGCAAAAGACTATGAATTGCCATTGATGCCCCAGAAGGTGTTGCACCGTCATAAGCAGACTTTGATTGCACGATGAGAGTCTCGTGTGATTTCCCTGTGAAGAAGAATCCCTCATTTGATGGATCACCAAATTGGTCAATCATAATGTTGGCAAGACGTTCCGCTTCAGTCAACCATTTAGGTTCAAAACTTGCTTCGTATAATGCGATCAAACCTGCTATGAAATAAGAGTAATCCTCAAGGTATGCATTGAGGTGACTTTTGCCAGCACGATAGGTGCGTAAAAGCAGTCCATTATCTTGGGAGAGTGTTGTTAGGACAAATTCAGCAGATTTTTCACATGCAGTAAGGTATTCAGATTTCCCAGTTAATTGATATCCTATCGCCATACCACGGATCATGATGCCGTTCCAACTGGTCAGGATCTTGTCATCCAATCCCGGTTTGATGCGTTTTTCTCTCTCATCAAAAAGTTTCTGTCTGCTATCTGCAAGGAGTGTTTCAAGTTTTTCAATATCCATTCCTATCTTCCGTGCAAAGATATCAACAGGTGTTTGAACATGGAGGATGTTCTCTCCTTCAAAATTGCCGTGGGGTGTGATGTCGTAATATTCACAGAATATTTCAGCGTTCTCTTCACCGATAATGTCTTCTACATCGTTAGGTTCCCAGACAAAGAATTTACCTTCTACACCTTCACTATCGGCATCTTGTGTGGAATAGAAGCCACCGTTTTCAGAGTCATACATCTCACGTAGCACATAATCTAATGTCTCTGTGGTGATGTCAAGATAGAAAGTGTTTTGTGTAGCTTGGTATGCTTCAAAATATGCGACAACAAGTTGCGCGTTGTCATAGAGCATTTTTTCAAAATGTGGCACGAGCCAGCGTTCATCTGTAGAATATCGGTGGAAGCCACCTCCGAGTTGGTCATACAGGCCACCGCGTGCCATCTTTTGTAATGTAAGTTCAACCATTTCTAATGCATATTCGTTGCCACTGTGATGCCAGTATCGGAGTAGAAAGGGGAGTCCCATGCTGGGTGGAAACTTGGGGGCATTCCCAAACCCACCGTATTGCGAATCAAACGTGGAACGATAATGTTGGAATGCTTTATCCATAAGTTCTTCAGTGAGTTCATGTTCATGAGGATCCACAAGATTGCTCATCTGATTGAGCTGCGTCGTGATCTGATCCGCTTGTTCCAGTACTTGCTCGTTTTTTTCATTGAATGCTTCTGATACGGCTTGCATTACTTTTGGAAACCCCGGTCTACCGTATCTATCTTCAGGTGGATAATAAGTGCCACCGTAAAACGGTTTCAGGTCTGGTGTTAGGAACACAGTCATTGGCCATCCACCGTGACGTGTCATGACTTGGACAGCACTCATATAGATCTCATCTAAATCGGGACGTTCCTCTCTGTCTACCTTAATGTTCACGAACAGGTCGTTCATGATTTCAGCGATATCCTCGTTTTCAAAAGACTCGCGTTCCATCACGTGACACCAATGGCATGCGGAGTAACCGATACTCAACAGAATCGGTTTCTGTTCGCGTTTTGAAAGCTCCAATGCATCTTCACCCCACGGATACCAGTCAACGGGATTGTGTGCGTGTTGGAGTAGGTAAGGACTCGTTTCGTGAATTAGTCGGTTGGTGTGTTTAGGGGTATCCTGCATGTATGCATTCTCCAGTGTATGGAAGTCAATGTTAAATGGTTTCACGCCTTAAGACAATGGACGGGTATTGGTCCCGTCCATAAATGTAATGTGATACCGCTACGGGGAATCGAACCCCGGTTTGATGGCTGAGAACCATCTGTCCTAACCCCTAGACGATAGCGGCACAAAAGTTGTTTTTATTCGGATGGAATTCCTATCAAAGTTGTTCTTTGTGTAAT
Source organism: Candidatus Poribacteria bacterium (assembly GCA_958295945.1). Classification (GTDB taxonomy): domain Bacteria; phylum Poribacteria; class WGA-4E; order WGA-4E; family WGA-3G; genus MSPOR6. The sequence continues at coordinate 3,898,732 of OY282386.1, read as the reverse complement.
TTACGATTCGTTTTCAGTTGTTAGTTTATCAGCATGTTCAATCATTTCACATAACACATCAAGATTTATGTCATCCAAGTTACGAAAACTAATGCTGCTTTTACCTGTCTTGACTTTGCCAAGTCGAGAGTTATAGATTTCTGCCAAGTATTGTTTCCCTTCAACCGCATTCACATAGATACTAAAGTAATTCTTCTGTTTTGTCAATCCAATCAAGAACCATTCCACTTTCTTTTTATCTGAACGGACGTAGGAAAAATTGCCGTATCCGATAATCCGTTGTTCACTGCCACCCCAGAAAACCCCTTCCCACATACACATGTCTTGATCCGGTAATGCAGTTTTAATGAGTGTGTGAAGTTTGTCTAAGACTGACTGAATTTCAGGTGCTTGGCTTGCGATATAATCTTCAGGTGAAGTTTCAACCCGTTCCATTTCATCTCCTCTCTATTTGTAATACGATACTGCAAAAACAGTGGTAAAATGACTGCCCGGGAAGGACTCGAACCTTCACTACATGGTCCAGAGCCATGCGTCCTACCATTAGACGACCGGGCATTGACTTTCAGTTTAAGTATACCTTAAAGGATGTTGCCTTGTCAATCTATTCGCAGCCAATGGGTGTGTAAAGTTTTTGGCACTACAATGGATACTGTGATATTTTGACAAGAACTTTACACACACCAGCCAATCAAATTATGGTAGGGTTATCTTCTTAGAGAGGGAATAAAAGATATTTAAAAATCCGATGAGAATTGTGGGAACAACAAAAACACCTAAAAGTGCAAAGGTGCTCTTAGAAAAGGAGAAAATATCTGTATCTTCAGCAGATTCAAGATACATTGCTTTGATGATACGTGCATAGTAATAGAGCGATACGACACTATTTAACAATCCGATAAATGCTAACCAATACAAGTCTTCACTGATGACAGCGTTGAATAACAGCCATTTACCGAAGAAACCCGCGAAGGGCGGAATACCAGTGAGTGAAAATAGGAAGATTGCCATTGCGCCTGCAACATAAGGCGCGCGTGAGGAAAGTCCACGATACCCCTCAATCATCTCACTACCAGATTCATTCGCTATAAGGACGACAACATAAAATGCACCTAAGTTCATGAAAAGATAAACGATGAGATAAAAGATAATGGCACCAAGGCCTTCAGGTGTCAACAATGCTGCCCCCATCAATAAATACCCACCGTGTGCAATACTTGAATATGCTAATAAACGTTTGACGTTCCGTTGCGGAAGGGCAGCGAGGTTTCCTACAGTCATCGTGAGTGCTGAAACAATTGCTAATAACAGCCTCCAGTCAATTGATTGTATGATTTCAGGAGTGTCAAATCCTGTGTAGAAAAATCTGAGAAACAGCGCAAAACCAGCGGCTTTTGATGCAACTGATAAGAATGCGGTTATTGGTATAGGTGCACCTTCGTAGACATCGGGTGACCACATGTGGAATGGAACGGAAGCGATTTTATAACCTATACCCGCAAGAATGAAAGTGATAGCAATAAGCACACCGAGAGCAGACACATCTCCAGATTCCAGCACAGTTGCAATCTGTGAACTAATCTGTGTAATGTCACCTGTGCCTGCCATGCCAAATAAGAGTGATAACCCGAATAACATCGTTCCGGATGCGACAGCACCATAGGTGATATATTTGAAAGCTGCTTCACTTGAACGGGGACTGTGGGTCAAAAATCCCGCAAGAATATATGATGTAAGGCTAACCGTTTCCAAAGAAATGAAAATCATCAATAGATTCGTTGATGATGCCATAAGGAACATTCCGAAAGTAACAGCTAACAATAATGTGTGGTATTCGCCTTTTAATCTGACATCAAGTTCTTCAGAACGGAGGGAGAAAAGGATAGTTGCGGCGGTTGCCAGTAACAGCAGGATTTTGAAAAATATCGCGAATCCATCCAACCGTATCATCCCTAAGAATAGGGATATTGGTTTATTGATATCAACAAGCGAATTTGTTATGAAGATAGCAATTAGAGAACACCCAATGCCTATCAACGATAGATATGCGACCCAATCACTTTCATTATCTTTGACAAAGAGATCAAAGATAATCACGGCTACAGCGAACACTACAAGGACAATCTCTGGAATGATATAGGCAAGACTCTCTATATTCTTTAAAGGTTCCACACATATCTCCTATATACTTACTATGTTTACGAGATTGGTCACAGATTTGCTGAACATATCAATTGCGATGTTGGGCCAAATACCGAGGACAATGGTTAGTATTCCGAGTGGCACTAATGTTAAGATTTCCCTACGATTGATTTCTGGGAGTTCTTCATACTTAGGATTGAGTGCCCCTAAGAAAACTCTTTGGAGTGTCCAGAGGAAGTATGCTGCACCAACGACAATACCTATCGTAGAGAGGATGGTTAGCAGTGGGAATTCTTGGAATGCACCGAATAATGATAGTGCTTCTCCGATAAATCCACTCAAACCGGGTAATCCCAAAGATGCCATAAACGCAAGTGTTGTAATACCTGTATAAATAGGCATTCTGTTTCCTAATCCACCAAAGCCGTTTATCTCACGATGATGTGCTCGGTCATAGAGAACACCGACAAGTAGGAATAGCATTGCACTGATAACACCGTGATTAAACATCTGTAGAACAGCTCCGTTAATGCCTTCGGCGTTTCTTGCTGCAAGTCCTAAAATAACAAATCCCATGTGTCCGATACTGGAATATGCGACTAACTTTTTGAAGTCGGTTTGTGCTAATGCACAGAAGGAACCGTATACAATATTTATAAATCCGAGTAGTGCCAGACTATGCCCCAAAAAACCATCGCCATTTGTGAAATAGTCTAAACCTTCGGGGAACATCGCCATGTTAATCCGCACAAATCCATAAGTTCCCATTTTCAGTAAGACACCTGCAAGGATAACGCTAATTGCTGTAGGTGCTTCAACGTGTGCATCGGGAAGCCAAGTATGGAACGGGAAGATAGGCACTTTAACTGCAAAACCGATAAAGAAACCGAGAAATACCCACATTTGGAACTTGGAATCACCTAAGGCATGTCCTTCAACAGTTGCTCTCTGAATGAGTTCTGGAATATCAAACGTACGTAATCCCTCAGCAACATCGTTTATGATATTGCTTCTGAGATATACTGCAATGATCGCAACCAGCATTAGCACACTACCGAATAATGTATAGAGGAAGAATTTAATAGCAGCGTATTCTCGGCGCGGTCCACCCCACACACCAATGAGGAAATACATCGGGAGGAGTGTCAGTTCAAAGAAAACAAAGAAGAGGAACAAGTCTAACGAAGCGAAGAAACCCAACATACCGGTTTCAAGCAACAAGAACAGTGCCATGTATGCCTTCAGACCTTTCTCAATATTGCGCCAAGAGGCAAGGACACAGATCGGTCCCAAAAGGGCAGTGAGGAGTAGAAGGGTTACACTTAAACCGTCTATACCGACGTGATAATTAATATGAAAAGTATCAATCCAAGGTACGCTAACAAAGTACTGTGTTTCTGCACTGGATTTGTTGTAGTCAATAAACAGATAGACTGCAAGTACCAGTGGTATAAGCGTAAAAGCAAGTGCAACGCGTTTTATTAATTCTTCTCTATCATTAGGTAGAAGAAAAACAACAACCATCCCAAGCAACGGGACAAAAATCATTAGAGATAACAATATCTGATCCATTCTCGTAGGGATCCTCCTCATCCCATCACGGGTAGTTTATTACAATACCCGGAATATCAAAATAATCAAAACTATCCCACCAAGAACGACAAAGAGATAGGTTTGTATAGCTCCTGTTTGAATTCTTCGAACTCTGCCACCGACAGACCATATTACCTTTGCCACACGGTTGACAATACCATCAATGACCCGGTTATCAAAAAAGCCAATGAATGCGGCAAAAATTGCACGTGTTATTGTAGCAACACCGTTGACGATGCCATCAATGATAGAAAGGTCAAATTTGGCGAAAAGTCGTGATTTCCATACCGTAAGTGCGACTAACACACCATTATAGAATTCGTCAAAGTAGTATTTGTTCCAAAATAATGTATAGACTGGTCGGAAAGTAGTGGCGACAGATTCCGCAGTGAACCTTCGTTTGTGGTAGAATAGCCAAGAAAGCAGTATTCCTAAACCTGCAACGATGATAGACAGCACCATTGCGATTGTATGTGCTGGACCGTGACCATGGTGTGCGTCATCAGCATGTTCAGTATCATGTCCACCTTCTTCTTCAGCTGCTTCTGCTTCGGAAATACCGAAATTTGAAAAACCGAAATTTGTATCACCTGTTTTGGAATCAGGTCTGAGCTGCGCATGTGTTGGTTCATGAACATGTGCTTGGTACGGTTTATTAATATAACCTTCTTTGAACCACCACTTATTCACAACGGGTAAACTGAGAGCTGCCAAAATGAGAAGTGGCACTACCATCACCCACGGGGATTCGTGTGCCATGTCGTGCATTTCTTGATTGCGTGGTTCTCCGAAGAAAGTCATGAATATCAGACGGAACATATAGAATGCTGTAATTCCTGCTGCAAGCAGAACCACACCAAACAGGATGTAGTGGTGTACTGAATTCCACCCCATTGCACGTTCAAGCACACCACCTAAAATCGCATCTTTACTCCAGAAACCTGAAAAAACAAAAGGGACACCAGAGATAGACAACGTAGCGATGAGCATTGTGAAAAAGGTAAACGGCATTTTACGCCGAAGTCCACCCATATTCCGCATATCTTGGTCGGGTGGGATTTCAGAACCGTGTTCGTGAACTAAACTGTGATTATCGTGTTCATCTTCGTTATCGTCTGCATGCTCTTCGTCATGATGTGCGTGCATTGCGTGGAAGGCGTGGATAACGCTTCCAGAACCGAGGAACAGCAACGCTTTGAAAAATGCATGCGTTGTCAGGTGGAAAAGACCTGCAACATAACTGCCCGCACCGAGTGCCAACATCATAAACCCTAATTGACTCACGGTAGAGTATGCCAAAACGCGCTTGATGTCAAATCGCACAATCGCAATTGTTGCTGCAACGATTGCAGTAATGCCACCTACATAAGCAATTACCAGAGACGAACTTGGTGTTAAAATGGGGAACATCCGTGCCACGAGATAGACACCAGCGGCAACCATTGTAGCAGCGTGGATTAACGCACTGACAGGCGTAGGACCTTCCATCGCATCGGGTAGCCATGTGTGCAACGGCACTTGTGCAGATTTACCCACAGCACCACAGAAGATAAGAATTCCGGCTGCCGAAAGCCATGCTATTTGTCCTGCTTCTAATGTTCTCACTGCTTCAAAAATGCCATCTGTTCCATATAGGGAAAGAGTGTCAAATTGTTTAAACAACATCATCATGCCGATGAACATTCCAACATCACCGACTCGTGTTGTCAAGAACGCCTTCTTACATGCATTCGCAGCGGAGTCCTTTTCAAACCAGAAACCGATCAGTAGATAGGAGCAGAGACCGACAAGTTCCCAACCGATGTAGATACCGAGTAGGTTATCAGATACCACCAAAAACAGCATGGAAAATGAGAAAAGCGATAGAAATGCAAAAAACCTTGGATACCGTGGATCACCGTGCATGTAGCCTATAGAGAAGATGTGGACAAGGCTACTCACCAGCGTGACGACAATCAACATTATCACCGTAACGCTGTCAAGATAAAACCCCATGGATAAGGTAATACTACCCAGTGAAAGCCACTCAACAGTAAGCGGTTTCGGATCGGATGTCTCATTCAAGAGATAGAGAGAACAACCGAGCGCGACAAGCATCGCAGCAGTTGACAAAATATCTTGCCGTGGGAAACTCCGTTTTGCTAATCCGAATAGGGCAAAAATGGTAAAGGCAGCAAGCGGAGCAAGTAGGATGATACTTATTAAGGGAACAACCATATTTTAATTTACTTTCTAACCTTTTAACGTATCTACTTCGTCTGGACGTATACTACCGAATTCACGGTAGATTGCGAGAATAATTGCGAGAAAAACAGCTGCTTCTGCGGCGGCAAGCACAATACCGAAGATAGCGATTATCTGACCATCAAGGAGATAGTCATCCCTACCAACTATATTTTTAGCTGGTTCAACAAATCGAGAAAATGCTACGAAATTTAGATTGCATGAGTTGAGAATTAGTTCAATACCCATTAGAATACTGATAGCATTCTTCCGAGTTAACACTGCGAAAATACCGAGTGTGAATAGAATTGAACTGATTACCAAATAGTGTTGTAGACTCATTTTTTACCCTAAAGGTGCGAAGGATTAATCCCTAACCTCCTTGCGAGAAATAAGGGCAGCACCAATTAATGCTACCAACAACAGTACGGAGACCACTTCAAACGGTAGTAAAAACTTCTCTTGCAAAATCATAGTGCCAATCTGTTCAGTTGTCGGTTCAAGCGATCTTCCATCATCGGTCAGATTCTTCCAAACAGGCATATTCGCAATGACTGTCAAGAGCAGCATCAACAGCGCAATTGAAATTCCAGCACCCAACAGCAGTTGACCACGTTCAATATGGATACGCATCTCTAACCGTCCACTTGTCATCATAACACCGAAGAGGATGAGCACCAGAATTCCACCAACATAGACGATTACCTGTGTTGCAGCAAGGAAATCTGCCTGTAGAAAGACATATAATCCTGCGACACCGAACAGTGTGACCATCAGTGCAAATGCCGTGTGAACGATGTTACGAAGGGTTACCACTGCCAATGCTGAACCGATTGTTAGCAGTGCAAAACCGTAAAAAATAAATGTTTTGAGTGTAAAATCCATCTATGCAACTATCCTTCAAGATTTTCTAATCAGCAGCTTCAACTTCCTCGGTTTCATCTTTTCCGTACATCTCTTGTTTGTCAAATTCGAATATTAAGTCGTTGCGGTCAAAACTTGAGTATTCAATTCCCTCAAGCGTATCCTTCATAGTAAGACACTCTGTCGGACAAACTTCGGTGCATAGTCCACAATACATACAGAGAGACATATCAATGTCAAATTGGTCAAGATAGAAAACCACGGGGTTTCGTGTTACAACACGAGAGACTTCTTCTCCAGAAATTGTTTGGGTTCGGTTCTCATCTCCCGACTCTTCTAAACGGTCAACAACTTCCTGCGTTCCTTGGCGAGAAGTGATATTCGTAAGCGTGATTGGTTCATCAAGATTTAATTTCTTGTCGCTGCCTTCAATGAGACCGATGATTTCACGACCATCTTTGAGATGCACAACGTTCATGCTATCCCACAGTTGTTCACCTTTTGGGAGTTTCGTGCCTTCAATTGTGATACAATCCACAGGACAAATCATCTCACACTTTTTGCACCCGATGCAATCCTCAATCCGATTGTAGAGTTGACCACGATACCCTTTTGGAATTTCTCGAACATTCTGTTTCTTTTCAAAATCGTGTTCGTAAGGGTATTGGTGCGTCACGTTCGGTTCAAAGAACTGCCGAATCGTAATCCGCATGCCGACGAGAACGGTGTAAACACCCTTGTATATGTTGCGTATGTATTTGTCCATAACGAATGTTCCTTTGTAGGTCTATAGTTTTCATACTTAAGTCGGTTTACCAAATACCTTTCAATTTAGTAAGCACAAGGATTAATAGGCAGGCACTAAAAAAACCGCTAAAAAACAAAAGTACCTTGCTATCCTTTGTTGCCCATGTGCAGCAGTAGCAGCCGCTACAGATCAACACAGCTCCGATTACACCCCGCGAACTCAGTGTCCACCCTATCAAATTCCCGTATTCTAGGATTATCCATCCTATAATTAGCATTGATAATCCTATATGGTTTAAGTGACAAATAGTTTTATGTTTCGCTTTCTCCAAAATGCATATCATCGTGTTCATAATTCTCTCAATTAAGCAGAACTTGGTTGAGGTTCAGGTTTACGTGCAAAAATCCTTCCAGCAATCGCATAAGCACTGATTAGACCAATATAAATAATAGCGCAACTGATGCCGATACTCCATACATCATCTGTTTCAAAAATCAGACCCCATATTCCTGTGCCAAATATATTAAAGAATGAAATCGGGATAAAGTATTTCCAGCACAGATTCATGAGTTGATCAACGCGTAGCCGTGGTAGTGTCCATCTCAACCACATCATAAGGAAGACAAGCCCCAATGTTTTTAGAACAAATCCTGGTAATCCACCAAGAAAATCATAACCCGGTAAGACACCTTCATATCCACCGAGGAAGAGCGTTACTGCAATTGCACTCACAGCGAACATATTTGCGTATTCGGCAATGAAGAAAAGCGCGAATCGCATGCCGCTATATTCTGTATGGAATCCAGCAACGATCTCAGACTCTGCTTCTGGCAGATCAAATGGTGTTCGGTTGACTTCAGCTATAGCAGATATAAAGAAAATAAAGAATGCAAGAAAAGTAAAAGGAGACCGAAATATCAGCCAAGTAAAAATACCACCAGCCTGACTTGCTACAATCTGACTCATGCTCAAACTTCCTACGAGCATTACAATAGTCAATATAGAGAGACCGAGAGGGATTTCATAACTGACAATCTGTGCAGCAGAACGAAGTGAACCTAACAGGGACCATTTACTATTGGATGACCATCCCGCCATTATCACACCCATGACAATCACTGAAGAGATTGCCATGATATAGAAAATGCCGATGTTGAAGTCGCTCACTAAGATATTTTGTCCAAAAGGGATTGCAGCAAAAACAGCGAAAGAACATGCAAATATGACATAAGGGGCAAGCATGAAAAGGATTTTATCACCTTGTGGTGGGATATAATCCTCTTTAAAGATAAGCTTTATTCCATCTGCCAATGTTTGCAGAGTTCCCCAAGGTCCAACACGCATTGGTCCAGTTCTATTCTGAAAACGTGCAGCGACCTTTCGTTCTGCAAGAACCAATACCAATGGAAGTAAGGGGACTACAGCAACGAAAATACCTGCACATAATAACATTACAAGAATCGCGAGTAATTCCACAGAAAAGTGTCCCGCCACTGCTTCTGGCAAACGTGGGATGACAACTTCCTGCACAAAATCTTTTGCCCAATTGGAACTTTCTTGCAGGTTTATTTTTGGAAAGAAACTCTCAGATAATATTTCTGGCATCTAATCTCCTATACCAACCGTCAATGATGGTTTACCGATCAACCTCTCCCATCACAATATCAATACTACCAATAATCGCGATAATATCTGCCACCATCAAGCCACGACTCAGTTCTTGCAGTGCACTCAGCGCACTAAAGCATGGAGAACGTCCCTTGACACGCACGGGTTTCGGTGTGCCGTCGCTCACGATATAAAATCCGAGTTCACCTCGCGGTGCTTCACTACGGAAATAGATTTCACCTTTTGGAGGACGGACAGCCTTCATGTCAGCCATGACCGGTCCATCAGGGAGACCCTCCGCCAAAATTTGTCGTACTATCTTGACAGACTCTTTCATTTCATCCATACGAATTTTGTAGCGACTCCAACAGTCTCCGAGAACAGCACCTAACTCAGGAATATCCTTAGCAACAGGGATATCATACTCAAATCGGTCATAGATAGAATAGGGTTCGTCTCGTCGTAAATCCCAGTCTACACCTGAACCACGAAGGTTTGGCCCCGTAGCACCATAACTGAGTGCCATCTCTTCGGACATAACAGCAACTCCCATAGTCCGTTCAGAAAAAATACTGTTTGATGTTAGCAGATCGTTATAGTCATCAATCTTCGGTTCAAAGTAATCAAGAAAACCTTCTATTTCGTCTAAATAATTCTGTTCCGCTATGGAACCGGGTTCCAAGGGAATGATTTCAGAGACACCGCCGATGCGAATATAGTTATAGGTGAGCCGCGCACCACAGACCTTCTCAAAAAGCAAGAGAAGGCGTTCCCGATCGCGAAAAGCATAGAGGAACGGTGTAAATGCTCCGATGTCCATGCCGTAAGTGCCAAAAGAAAGCAAGTGACTTGCAATCCTATTTAATTCACAGATTAATACACGTAGATATTCTGCTCGCTCTGGCACTTCAAAATCTTTTGTTTCATCCGCTTCAAGCAATTTCTCTACAGCAAGACAAAATCCCCAATTCTGATTCATCGCTGCAACGTAATCCATCCGATCCGTAAAAGGGATGATTTGAGGGTAAGAGAGATTTTCGGAGTGTTTCTCAAAACAGCGATGGAGATACCCGATATGTGGAATCGCTTCACGTACTATCTCACCGTCTAGCCTCAATTCCAACCGTAACACCCCGTGTGTGCTCGGATGCTGAGGTCCCATATTGACTATCATTTCATCAGTGAACGGCTTTAACTCTATGATTTTTGATTCTGTTTGTTGTGTGCTTTCCATAATGTGGATTATCTGCTTTGTTTAATCTATAACGTATATTAATGTCAAGTCTTGTCTAATATGGCACACGCATGCCGCGATAGAAATCTGGTTCTTGGTAATCTTTTCGGAGTGGATATCCTTCCCAATCATCTGGTAGTAATATACGCCTTAGGTCGGTATGTCCTTCAAACAAAATTCCGTATAGGTCATACGCTTCACGTTCGTGCCAGTCTGCTGTTTTCCAAATATGTGAAACGGTAGGAAGGTGTGCGTCTGTTTTCGGAACTGATGTTTTCAGAACTACAGTATGGCGATGTTGCATTCCGTAGAGATGATAAACGATAGAGAGGTCTTCCTCTTTAACACCCAAATCAATACCGCTAAGGCACATCAAAGAATCAAACGCCAATGTGTCGGTTTCAGCGAGGAATTGACACACATCGGCAATTGCTGTCGGTGCGATCTGAATATTGGGGTCGCCAGCAAGTTCTGTGTCATAACCGAGGATTGCTCCACCAAACTTGTCGGACAGGGTTTTGTAGATTTCTTCTGGGTTCACGTATTATCTTCTCCAGATGAGATAACGACATTTTTAGGCAGTTTTCTCGACGGTTTCTTCTTCAGGTGTGGTTGTTTCGACTTCCTCATCAGCACCTTCAGCCTTTTCTGCTTTTTCTGCTTTTTCTGCTTTTTCAATTTCGTACCATTCTGTTTTTGTAAAGAGCCTTTTTAAGAATGGCGCATTGGTGCGTTTTGCAACTGTTTGTGTCTTGATTTTCTCTTGTAATTTCAGCAAACCCTCAATGAGTGCTTCAGGACGTGGAGGACATCCAGGAACATATACATCAACAGGAATAATCCTGTCTACACCTTTAAGTACGTGATATCCGTGTTGCCAATAGGGTCCACCACTTGTAGCGCAGCTTCCCATAGAGATAACATACTTCGGTTCAGGCATCTGCTCATACAACCTTTTAATACGTGTAGCCATCTTGAGCGTAACTGTGCCTGATATTACCATTAAGTCTGATTGTCGAGGGGTTGCACGTGGTACACCTGCCCCGAACCTGTCTAAGTCATAATTGGACGCAGCAGCTGCCATAAACTCAATTGCACAACAGGCCAATCCGAATGTCATCGGCCAGAGTGCTGAAGAACGTGCCCAGTTCGCAACTGCATCAACTGAGGTGACAATTACGTTTTTGTCTAACTTCTCTTCAAGTATCATATCATTCCTCTCTCTGTATGGATTGCACCTCTAACTGCGTAGATTTTATCCATTCAAGATCACCTTTTGCCCAAACATAAGCAAGTCCAACTAACAAGATAGCAATAAAAACAAGCATTTCTATAAATGCCAAAAGACCTATATCTCTAAACACAACTGCCCACGGTAGTAGGAAAATGACTTCAACATCAAATATTAAGAAGATGAGTGCAATGACGTAGAATCGGGTGTTGAACTTTATCCGTGTGTCGCCAATCGGGTCTTCCCCGCATTCATAAGGGATATACTTTTCACCTGAAAATATCTTTGTATGTAGAAGACGAGAAATTGTGAGATTGAGGATGACAAACAGACACCCTACAACTAAAAAGATTAGCACATTGGCAAAATTAAACAGCATTTATAACATCCTATATCTGAACCATAGTTTTGTTTTGATTATGCGTTATGTCGTATTTTTCTTGTTAAGTATATCCTAAATTTGTTGATAAGTGCAATAAAAAAAATGACAACTCACGTGTTTCCGTTATCTGAAAAAGTTAGAGATCACCTTGAAGCGATTTTGTTGACAGTAATGTTTTTATTGAATTTTTTGTTGCAATCCGTTCAAAAGTTTGCAATAATCTTATTAGGAATGATATAGTTTGAAGGAGTACAAAATGTATAGTTGTGACTACCATATCCATACCCAACTTTCTGGATGTGCAGACAATGATCTAAGTATAGAAAAAATAATACAACTTCAACAGATACGAGGTGTTGAATTGATCGGAATCACAGACCATGATTACAGTTATCAATCAAAAATAAAAACGATTCAAGCCGCACACCAGGCAATTAAGAAAACAGAACCTACAATTAGAGTGCATTTCGGGGTGGAATCACAGATGTTGGAATATCAGTCGACCTCAATAAATATACGTTTGGCATCATATTTTGATTATGTGCTGATGGCTCCAAATCATTATCATCTGCGTGGCGTAGCACAACCCAAGAGTTTCAGCGATCCGCGACGGGTAGCACTTCATGAAATCTACATGTTTGAAGCAGCGGTTGCATGTCCTATAACTGATGCAATCGTCCATCCATTTCTACTCTCCCCCGATGTTTTCCAGTTTTCAAAAGAGGAAATTGCAGCATTTAGTCAGGAGATGATGCGTAATGTTGAGCAAAAGCGGCTGATATTTCAACTTGACCTTGTGTCTCAACGTGGACTGGGTATAGAAATCAGCCCAAAGATGGTCAGATACAATCAACTACATCTCGTTGAATTTTATCAGCTGTGTTTAGAAAGAGATGTGAAATTGCTCATAGGTAGTGATGCACATAGCACAAAGCAGATGGAAGAAATATCACTACTCAACCCGATCCTTAAAGAACTGGGTATCACTGACAAACACCTGTGGCATCCCAACACCAAGATTTAAATGAGACGTGTGCATAATTATATGGTGCATCAACATTGACAGTAGTCCCTTAGGGACGGAATGTTTATAGGAGACGAATAGCCTCCAGTTCTTTAGTCCCGTATGAAGATTAATTTATTAAACGGGTATTCTTAATCACCCCAAAATTTGTAGGTGCGCTTTGTAAGCGTGCTGGATCATATAAACATAACTGACTAACTAACAGGCATGTTTGTTAGTTCAGATAATCACCGTGCATTCACAGATATGTCCAGCGCGCTTACAGCGGGTTGTGGTTGCTAATTTGACACCTATGGTGCGACTAGGAACCATACCTACCGTCTTTGGTATTACAATACCTTCGCCAATTATCCTGGGTTAAGATTGGGTTGTGTGTGATGAATAGCACCGATTGAACCCAGATGTTCAGTGATTTGCTGAATAACAATTGGTTCAGGTTTTTGCGGAAGCATTTTTAATGTTTCATGCACATATTTCAGCCCTCGGTAGCGCGATTTGAGATCTAATACACTATATTCGGGATTCTGACATCTGTCCTTTTCCATGAGTTTCGCACTGACATGGATCATAAACATTGATAGATTTGCTGCAGTGTTCACGGGTTCTTTGTTGACATTCATAGCATCTTGCAATCCCCAATATTGTTTCGCATCCCGGAAGTTGAACTCGATTTGGAAACGAAGGGAATAATAGTCAATCATCTTTTCTGCGTCTAATGCTAAATCAGAACTAAACAATAGGATGTGTGATTGCTTTTTTGTTTTCAAGTTTGTCTTGAGGAGGCAAACGACGTTTAGAAGTTCTGGGAACTTTTGGTTTCGCAGGTGTCCTTGATAGATGTCGGTTCTGATATTTCCATCGGTTTGGATAGAGATGCGATATTTCGGATCAATCTGTTGTGGGTTGAACCTTTCCCCGTAGAGCCGTGGGCGTCCGGGGCCTTCTTTTTCGTCTGTCGGTTGCCAAAACAGTGCGGCATCCGAGCGAAGTTTTGAGATGAGATGGAGATCACATTGTCTTGTCATTTGTCCTCCGTTATTATGTCCAAAATATCCATCAAGCACTAAATACCGGAGTTGGATCGCACCTCCGACTTTTGACAGTAGCGTTTTGATCATAATTTGAAGTTGTTTCAAAACACCGATAATCACGACATCGGTTTTATCTCGGTTTTTGCTCCCTTTTGGGCGTCCACGCGGGCGTTTCAAGGGGTCCTTTGGGGTAGCATCTTGTTTGGCAGCTGAAGTCGATGATGTGTCATCTCGGACGATTTGTTCTATAGCCATTGGATAAGAACGCCGTTCATTGACACTCACTAAGGACACGGCTAAGAATGACAAACTTGGGATCGCTTTGCCATGTGTTGAAGAAAAGAAACGGTCTAAACCAAAAGTCTTTGAACCCGTTTTGGGCTTGATTGTTTCGTCTCCTACGATGATATATTCGCTTTCACGATCAAGCAGGTGTGTGCGAAAAAACACCCAGAAGAGGGTCGGCCAAGGCAGCACCGTGTTGAAAAAGCGTTGAAGTGTGCGGTAGCTACCGCCTTTTGATGTCCAACGAGAGATATTTAACATGGTGACCCGTCCTGTCATCGCAAGCACTGCGAGGACAACACATGATAATTGGCGTCCTGTCGTTGCAGATATATGTGGTGCAAAAACTGCAAAAAGTGCTATAATTACTTGCATGGGCAATTGTCCTTTCAAAGTTATTTTATTAATATATTTGCATAACTTTAGGACATTTGCCCAATTTATTCAACAATTTTTTTGGCGAAGGTATTGATTCATTATATGATATAATAGATTTACAAAAATATCAAGTCCAAATTCAAAACTGTTTATAGGAGAAAGATATGCGTTATCCGCTATTGTTTTTATTTGGTGCTATGTTTATATTAACTACGTTAGTTTCAATGAAGGCATCAGCAGATTTGTTGTTTCATGACGATTTTGAGAAAGATTCAATAGACCAGGAACCGAATAACTGGGATATTGGGTTTGCTGGTAATACGAAGGCAATAGTTGTTGCCGATCCCAAAGATGCTGGAAACAAAGTGTTGAAAACATCTGACAAAGCATCCGATGCATCACGGCATGATGGTCCTGGCGGATCTATCTATGTTTGTGGAGAAGATGATTGGGACGATTATGTTGCTGAATGGGATATGATGTTTCCCGATGACTTTTACATGGGAGTTGTCTTTCGCTATCAAGATGGTGGGAAGTTCTATCTGAGTGACCGCCGGCAAGGTAATAAACCGTATCAATTTTGGAAACAGCATGGTGGTTGGACGCTTATAGCGGATGGGATGGTGGAAAACAAGCCGCAGGTTTGGTATCGCGCACAACTCACATTAGATGGCGATTCATTCACTTTTAAGCTCAAAGAACGAGATGATAAAACACCTTTTGAAGACATCGCTGTTGCTACAGAGGCTAAAGATGGGGACTATAAAACAGGAAAGTTCGGCAATTACGGTCTTGTTTATATTGATAACCTCTTTATCGGGGATGGCGTTGACGATCTGGTTTTGCTTGTTGAACCACAGGATAAGTTAAGCACGGCATGGGGACAAATAAAATCCTCATATTAGTTTTCATGTCATTGTGGGTGGTAATAATATATTACCACCCTTATTGATTACAAATAGACATAAGAGATATACAAAATGTCAACATACATAGCACATGGTGCACAAGATTCAATTATATCAACTGAAGAGAAAAAAGCATGTATTCATGAGGCACTGCTAAAGTTAGGTGGCATTCCGAAAAAGATCTTGGTAATTCCACCTGATATAACGCGATTACATTCAAATGCTGGTGAACTCACACGTATTCTATATGAACTCTGGGACAGTGGAAATGGTCAGGCTTTTGACATACTTCCGGCTATCGGTACACATGCCCCAATGACTGGTGAACATATTGCTGAGATGTATGGGAAGTTACCAAATGCAGTTTACCATGAACATAATTGGCGGTCTGGTCTGTTCACTTTTGGTGAAGTGCCATCTGAGTTTATCCGTGAGGTATCTGCTGGGAAACTGGATTATAGTATACCTGTAGCGATTAATCGTCGCATCGTTGAGAGGGAATATGATCTCGTTATCTCTGTTGGACAGGTGATTCCCCATGAAGTTATCGGTATTGCTAACGGATTCAAGAATGTCCTTGTAGGAATAGGTGGGGTTGAAATGATAAATAAGACACATTTCCTCGGTGCTGTTGATGGCATGGAGAAGTTAATGGGTCGCACCGATACATCTGTTAGACGCGTGCTGAATTATGCACATTCCTGCTATTTGAAACAACTTGGAATTATCTATATCATGAGTGTTATGGATGTAGATGAAGATGGTGAACGGATTATGCGTGGACTATACATTGGAGATGATGCACAGACATTTGAAATCGCAGCGGAATTGAGTAGAAATGTAAATATGAATTTTTTAGATGCACCGTTGTCTAAAGCAGTGGTCTATTTAGATCCGCGTGAATTCAGAAGCACTTGGCTGGGAAACAAAGCGATCTATCGGACTCGTATGGCGATGGCTGATGATGGTGAGTTGATCATTATTGCACCTGGATTACGCGAGTTTGGAGAGGATTCAGAAATTGACAGACTAATCCGTAAGTACGGTTATCGTGGAACACCTGCAACACTCAAAGCAGTTGAGAATAATTCAGAACTCAGAGAGAATCTATCTGCTGCTGCACATTTAATTCACGGCAGTACTGAGGGACGATTCAAGGTTGTCTATGCCACAGAACATTTATCTCAACAAGAAATTGAATCTGTAGGCTATGAATGGATGCCATTGGAGGATGTGTTGGCACTATATAATCCAAGAACACTTGCAGATGGGTTCAATGATGATGGATTCTATTATATTAGTGAACCGGGACAGGGATTGTGGGCATTGCGAACACAGTTCAATGGGTAGATGAATTTCCATAAAAAGGAGTACAAAATGCAACCGTTTAAAGTGATTGTTGAGAAACATATTGATGGTTATGTCGCCTATCCACTTGGACTCAAAGGTGTTGTCATAGGGCAAGGCGATACATACAAAGAAAGTGTTGCGGACGTAACTTCTGCGATCCGGTTTTATATTGAGACTTTTGGAAAAGAAGAACTCGAAGCTGAGGAACCTGCCTTGGACGTTTTCGTAACCGAAGTGAATATCGATGTTGCGTTTTCCTTGACTTCTGCTGAAAATTTAGATAGAATTTGTTGACATCCTCAAAACAAATAACTTTTCTACTATTGACCAAACAAAGGAGATGCGATGATGGCAGATAAAAAAAGAAAACCTTCAATAGATGATTCCGCCTATCGAACGCGCTATGCTCCAACGGATGAAAAGGATATATTTTATCCAGAATCGGATGGAAAACCTATGGCAGAGACAGAACTCCATCGAGATGCGCTTATAGAGATTCTACAGACGCTTTCAGAACATTACAAGGATACCGCTGATGTTTGTGTTTCGGGAAATATGATGATGTATTAGTAGAGGGTAATCCTAAAAAATCTATATCACCTGACGTGTTTGTCGCTTTTTGGTGTTGGCAAAAACAGCGTCGTACATATCGGCTTTGGGAAGAGGGTAAACCGCCAGACTTTGTATTAGAATTTTCAAGCGAAAATACATATCGGAAGGATTTACGCGAAAAGAAAGAACTATATGCGGAAATAGGGATTGTGGAATATTTTCTCTATGATGCTGAAAGAAACTTATTACCGTCACCTTTAATGGGTTTTCGGCTTGTGGATAGGGGTTATATTTCGATTCAATCTAATGTTGACGGAGGTGTTGCTTCCGCAACCTTAGAATTAGAATTGCGTTTACGTGGTGAAGGTCTCGGGTTTTACGATTTTGCTTCGGACAAGTGGTTAGAAACACCTGCTGACGCCGCAACAATTCGATCTCAACAAGCTGAAACAGAATTGGCACAACTCAGAGAGGAAATTGAGCGGTTGAAGTTGCAAACAACATCATCCGAGAGGAATCCGCAAGAGTAGTAACAATTCTGCCAAAATGGAAGAGACAAATTTAATTTGAAAAATGTGGTGGATGTGTTATTATTGACTTATGAATTCTTTATTATATAGCGTTTATTAAGGAGAAGTTAATATGCCAGAAATGCTCCCTGATGAAATTCCAAGTCATGCCGGCCCCGCGGAAACGACCATTTTTAATACTTTCAAACATGGTATAACTTCAACATCTGGGGACTGGATTATATTCAATTCTATAGAAGTTCCTCAAAGGATAAATCCCTCAAGTTCGCGCGTTGTTAATTTTATTATTTTTATCCCAGATCTCTTGTATGTAGTTTGCATTCTTGTAAAAGGTAAATCATTTCGATTTCCTTGGAGTAAATCAGATATAGATTTAGTACATGATATCATGGAGGACTTGAGAACTCAATATGAAACTACTCACTTCAGAGATGATTCTCCGCTTTCACTTGGATGTGCCGTAGTATTAGTACCGAATAATAAAACACATGAACAAGTTGAAATTGTTTTTGCTGATGGTGACAGGAAATCTGTGGATCTTGATAGTTTGGAAGACACATTAGAGGATTATTTTTTTCGACAGCTACCTCATGATGTTGACGCACTTGCAATGCATCCAGATGATTGGGATAAAGCACAAGAGGAATTATTGGTTAAACTACGATCTGATTTAGTTCCGATTGATGGACCAACGGAAATCATATACTGTGATGATCCGGAAACTTCGCATAGGCAGTTGCTGCGTCTGACAATGGATCAACTTAGCAGCTTAGATCATGTAGAGCTTAATGACCGTTGCGTGATTGATGGTG
Organism: Candidatus Poribacteria bacterium; assembly: GCA_958295945.1. Lineage (GTDB taxonomy): Bacteria > Poribacteria > WGA-4E > WGA-4E > WGA-3G > MSPOR6. Next base: position 3,879,837 of record OY282386.1, on the reverse strand, counting down.
CGGCTGGAACAGGAAAGACAGTTTTAGCAAAGGAACTCGCAAAACGACGATGCGAAAAGGGCGAGATTGTAGGTCTACTGTGCAGCAACCGTTATCTAATAGATGATTTTGAAAAATCGACGGCGGCAGTTTCCAATAATAGTAATGGCAGAATTATAGCAGGAACACCCGCCACGCTGCCAGGTAGAATTTTTGGAGAAAACATTGCTTTACCCGAATTATCCAAAAAACATGAAAAAAGGTTGGATGACTCACCTGAACTTGAGCAAACATTGAGGTTAGGTTACCTAAATGATGGCTGGGAAGAATTCATAGAAAATACAGTTAAGGATATCAGGCAGGTTATTGATAATAAAGATCCTGATCCGGAAAAGAGAGGTATCTTTGATTATCTAATTGTTGACGAAGCACAGAATTTGTGTGATGAGGTATTCCTGAAGTTGATGGATGCGTTATTAAAACAAGGATTAGCCAAAGGAAAGTGGACGATGTTCGGCGATTTCAGGTACCAAACCATCGTCACCCTTGATCGTAACGAAGGTACGGATGTATTGAAAAACTTTGGTGAGGGGATCCATTGGTCCAACGATAGATTAAGAACTAATTGTCGGAATACAAACGAGATATCTGATGCAGTAGCTAATTTAGTTGAAATTAAGTCGCTCCCCAGATCTGGTGTGTACGGTCCACATGTCGAAATCAAGATATTCGACTCATTAGATGAGTTAAATGAAATGCTAAAAGACTTAATATCTACTTATCGCAACAAGGGTCGTAAGTCTACAGAGAGTATATTGTTGTCCAGTCATTCTAGTCGTGATAATGACGTGTTTGATGAACTTGTCAATAATTATGGCGGAGAATACGCTGGATGGAAACTTCGTTCCTTACATGAAGGCACAGAAGACAGTTCTTCTGAAGGTGACATATTAAAGTACAGTGATGTCTATGATTACCAAGGCTTAGAAAGTAATTTGGTGATCTTGGTTATACCAAGAACTGGCGAGGAGGTTGAACTATCAGGAGGCATCGTTCTTACCCGGGAAGAGCATTTAGCCAGGGTGTTCTATACTGGCATGAGTCGTGCCCATACAATGCTCACTATCCTTGCCAATAAAGATTACGAGCCAACTCTACGGAGGAGATGGCCTGACTACGATTGGTAAGTTATTGGAATGCTGAATTTAATGGAAAATTCTTGATAATCTATAGAAACCGAAACTTTATGATGAATTAACAATTATCTAAAATTTGTGTGGTTCTTCAAATATAAGAGAAAATACTCACAATATATTTTTTTAACGCTTTATGGTGAACTTCTGCCCATTAATGCTCATTATTTTGAAATCTACTTGGGTCTAATTTTTCCAAGTTCTCAATATGGCATTTAACCTTTTTACTGTCGTACCCAAGTTTGGATGCCTCTCTGAAAGCTCTATTCGCCGGAACCAGGTCATTTTCAAGGAGTGATATGATTCCCAGGTAGTAATGATCCTCAGAAGTTTGACAGTCGTTTTGTGTAATTACTCTTTTTCCTTTTTTCTGAGGGGTAAATTCGCTTCCTGAGAGTTTTCGATGGGTAACTTGTATTGCTTGTTTTTTCTGAAAAGGGATCAGGCTGTTTAATAGTTTTATAAACCTCTCAGTAGTGCTTTTCGCCAGCGAGCTCATTTTTTCTTTGATATGCAGGTTTTGACAAGTGTCTTGTGTGTTTAGTTTTTCCCGAGAAGAGATCTGACTGCTCAACAACTCAATGGCTTCGTCAACCGCGTCTTGTGCCCAATATTTGAAGTTAGTATCCTCAAGGTCTTCGCTGTAATTAGGGCAGATCCTAACTGCCCTATCGTAGTCAGCGATAGCTTGTTTAATTTCACCTTTTTTTTCGTGTGCCTTGCCTCTATTGAGGTATATCCAAGCATGCTCCCCTTCTTCTATCTTTTTCCTATACTGACTAATGGCTTCATCGTAGTCGTCAATAGCTTTATCATAGGACCCTTGAGCAGCGTAGGAAAGTCCTCTGAAGTTGTAAGATGCCCAATAATTTTGCTTGATTTCAATGGCGGTGGTATGGTCATTGATAGCCATTGCATACTTCTCTTGAGCTGCGTAGGTCAGCCCTCTATAGTTGTAGGGTATAGCATATGGTTTATGCCGACTCAGATCAATAGCTTTGTTACAATCCTTAATAGCCAAATCAAAATCCCCTATGCGAAGGTGGGCAAATCCCCTATAGGTATAAGCAGAGGCATTATACGGATGAAGTCGGATACCTTCGTTGAAGTTATCAATAGCCGAATTATAATTACCCTTGCGGGAGAAAACGAAACCCATATTGATATAGGGTATAGCATCTTCTGGGTTGAGTTCAATTGCTTTAGTGAGGTCTTGAATAGCTATATCGTATTTTTTCCTATGAGAATAAACCTTTCCTCTATAGTTGTAGGCTTTAGCATCTTTTGAATTAAGTTCAATTGCTTTAGTAAAGTCTTGAATAGCTAGTTTGTATTTTTTCTTAAGAGAATAAACCTTTCCTCTATAGTTGTAGGCTTTAGCATCTTCTGGGTTGAGTTCAATTGCTTTAGTGAAGTCTTGAATAGCTAGATCACATTTGGGCCTATTCTGACTGAAACTGAAGTAAACTATCGCTCTATTTTTATAGGCTATAGCATCTTCTGAGTTGAGTTTAATTGCTTTAGTGAAATCTTGAATAGCTAGATCACGTTCGCGCTTAATATAGTAAGCCCATCCCCTATGATTGTAGACTTTTCTAGATTCGGGATAGTGTTCAAGGGATTTAGTAAAATAAGCGATAGCTACCTCTATTTTTTTGTCGTTGAAATGATCTTTGCCCCTGCAAAAGTAAGTCTTTGGGTCTTCAGATCTAAGGTCAATTCTTTTTTTAAAGTCAGCTACCGCCAAGTTAAGTTCGCGTACGTGAGAGTAGACTTGTCCTCTGTTATAGTAGGCATCAGTATTGTTCGAGTCAAGTTCAATTGCTTTAGTGAAGTCTTCAATAGCTAGGTTAAACTTGTTTCGGAGATGATAAACTTTTCCTCTGTTATTGTAGGCATCAATATTACTCGGGTCAAGTTTAATTGCTTCAGTAAAGGCATCAATAGCGTTATCGTATTGACGCTTACGAAAGAAATTTCTTCCTTTGCTGACGTAGTCATTTGCTATATTTTTCGAATTGGATTGGATAGATTCGCCTAACACATGGATGGTTTGATCATTCATGTACTAATCTCCACGATCCTTTGCGATTTAACTTGAATTTCATTATACGATATTACGCGAAAAAGATCAAATTTATTCTGATTCTTCATGCCTATTCAGCAGTTCCGGCAACTCAGCAAGACTGCGAATCGTCTCATCCCACCTATCAACGTACGGCTCGTCTCGATCAATCAGTATTGGACGAATGCCTACCCCTTGTGCCCCGATAATATCTGCTTCATAAGTATCCCCTACATGCACGGTTTCCTCTGCAGAAACACCCACTGCATTCAATGTATACTCAAATATATGTGGATCCGGTTTTGCTGACCGAACACGCGTATCGTGTGATGCGGTGATTGCATCAAAATACTGAGCAATTCCCAAACGTTCTGCCAATGGGTCTAAGGGTGTATCCCAATTTGAGACGATTGCTAACTTGTAACCATCATCCTGCAAACGTTGAAGCGTTGGAACAACGTCGTCGTAGAGCGTGGCAACATTTGCAGCAAAGAGCGAGTGACCTGCTTGAAGTAATTCCCATGCCATTTGGTCTGCATGTTCTTTAACACCAAGTTCTTGGATAAATGTACAATAACTTTCAACTATTTTATCTAAAGTATCTAACAATGAGTGATTAGAAGGATCCGTATCAGATGCATCAGCAAACAGATTCTGAACTGCTTTAGTATATCGTTCCCAATCAATTTCAAATTGATATCTATCTGCAATCTTTTGAAGACTATCTTGCAATGGTAGTCCCCAGACACCTAATGTGTAATAAAAATCAAAGAATACTGCTTTTATCATATTTCTTGTGAACGTCCTGCGTTTTCAGATGCCCCTATTCAATGAGAGCTTCTAAGAAGGTTTCAAAGTCTTCCGCATTAACGGCAGTGAGGTGCAGCTGTTCAAGACGTTCCAAATCATCTATGTTTTCAAGTGCTGGCACTAGAGTACGTACCGACTCTAAGTGGAATCTCGCATTGAGTACTGACAGAAGATTTTTGAGGGTAGCCTCTTTTGCCCCTTGTGTAATACCTTGTGTAATACCTTGTGTAATACCTTGTGTAATACCTTGTGCGATAAACTTTTCGCGTTGGCGTTGGAAAAAAGGAGATTCTTGCATAAGTTCCTCCGGTATTTGTTCAAACAAACTTGCATCATGTACAAGACTTCCGAAGACTGAAAGCCCGTAAAGTAAACTTCCTTTTGTCTCGGGATCAACAGACGTAGCCACCGTTGCTTCTATACATTGTCTTATCCACCGTTCAGGTGTCATACCACTTGGAGGTCTCATGAGTGGTGTGAACGGTAACAGTCCTGGTGTTTGTGCCTTTAAAATGGATTGTCCCTCAATCTCAATGAGTCGTATCACCTTATAACTGAGTCGGTAATCATAACCATTCCAACTGTACGCATAATACCCCGGATCGTTTTTGCCTGCGTCTGGATGAAAGTAGATGACATTGGAATAGACATGCATCTGATGTTCAGCGACAAGATATCCGTGATAGTGTGCGTTCCGAGCCCACATCGGTTTTTCTGTGCTGTCATGGAGTTGAAGCTCAATGTGTAAAACAGCTTCGTGGGTCTTAAAACGGATGCGTTTTGTGATGTCTGTACGAAACGCTCTGACTATTTGTTGCTCGGTATCAAGGTCCGCAATCACTTCAACACTAGGCACGTTTAAAACAAACTGTGCGATTTCGTCTATACGTTCGTTCAGGATATCTTTTCCTAGAGTATCATATTGCTGTGCCATATAGACATTATACAGCAAGTTGTTAGCAGATATCAAGTATAAAGAAATTATCAGTCAGCAATCCCACTTACAAAGGAATTCTGGCACAATATCTAACGATAAAGCGTTGGATCAGGAATGCCAGCATCTTCAAATCCTTTTCTACGAAGATGACAACTATCGCATTTACCACATGCTCTACCCTCAGGATCTGGATCATAGCAACTCAGCGTAAGACTATAATCTACACCCAAAGATGTTCCAATTTGGATAATCTCTGCTTTTGTTTTTTCAATAAGAGGCGTGCAGATTCTTACTTTCGTTTTTCCTTCCACTCCTGTTTGTGTCGCAAGGTTTGCCAACTTTTCATAGGTTTGAATATATTCAGGACGACAATCTGGGTATCCACTATAGTCAATAGCGTTAACACCTATGAAAATTGCATCTGCAATAAGGACCTCAGACCACGCAAGTGCATAAGAAAGGAAAATCGTGTTACGAGCAGGCACATAAGTAATAGGAATACCTTCACTTAATTCTGTGTTTGAGTAATCTTTGGGTACTTCAATATCTGCAGTTAGAGCTGATCCACCAAATATACGAAGGTCTATGTCAATAATAGTATGTTGTTTTGCCTCAAATGATTTTGCGATATTTTGTGCAAATCTTAATTCCAGATTATTTCGTTGTCCATATTGAAAACTCATCACATAGCAGTCATAACCTTCAGCAGTTGCGATAGCTAAGGTTGTGGTTGAATCTAACCCACCACTGAGTAGAACAACGCCTTTTGGGGTTTCTTGAATACTGTTTACTTTTTCTCTATTTGTAGTCAAATCGTGCTTATCCTAAATCAATGTGGGATGGTATAGAGCCACCCCACAACATTATATTGAATTTATTCGGTTTCAAATTCAAGTTTTGCAAAACGGAGAAAAATGCCGCCTCCCGGTCTTGCCAGTGGTCCGTTTATAGCCAAACAGGCAAGGACATGTTTCGCACCGGGTTCAGCACTTTCGGATACAACGACCCGTTGTGGTGCATTGAATCCAGAAGCAGCACCACGTCCAGATTCACCGAAGGCCAAGTCAATTTCACCGTCTACCCAGACTTCACCGTAGTCATCAATACAGGTGTGAAACCACACTTTTGACCCAGCAACAGACTTTCCATCAACTTCTTCAGGAATTGTGACGGTAATCCGATACCATCCAAAACATAGACCGGAGAGTACGATTTCTTGAATATTCTCACAAACGTCCCAACCTGAATCGTCATAATCAGCATTTCGCGCTGGTGAATCTGGCATCAGATTCACTAATCCGCCATTTGGTTCACCGGGGACAAGTCCCTCAGCAAAACGCCATTCCGATTTGGTAAGTTCAAGGTGTTCAGCATTTTCTAAATCAAGTTCAACAATATTCATAGGTGTTCCTTTCTAATTGGTGATTTTATATTAAATAGTTTATAGGCAATACAAGATGAACAAATAAGAAAAACTCCTGCAACAAGAAAAGGCAAATGCGTAGAAATTTTCAGCAAATACCCACTTGCGACGTAACCGAGAAGAAATCCGGTGCTCCAAGCTAAATGTGTTAGACCTACGCCGTGTCCCTTCTCTTGAGGAGTTGTAAATTCATTGATAAACCGTGGTATTGTAGTTGAAAGTGCCCAAGCAGCACCAGCACCGAGTATCCCAAACAATTCCAGTCCGAATAACGAGTTGTGAAAAAACACTAATCCAAAAGCAAGAAGTGTGATGAATATATTTGCTACTAAAGCAGTAAGTCTATGACCTTTTGTATCGCAAATTTTACCAGTGACCAACTGACAAGCAAAGGCAAAAATTAGACTCATCGTTCCGTAATAACCTGCTGCTCTATTGCCACCAAATTGAAATATTAGAATCGGCATGAGTAGATTGACTGAACCCCAATAATAGGTCGGAAAAATGCGTAAGCCTATTAACATCCGAATGTTTGATCTGCGACAAAGGTTGATATATTTCCCTATGTTGAGTGCCGATTTCCAGATACCTTTTTGATTTTCATCAACAATCTGACTACTCTGTCGCACACGTGGTAAATAAAGAAATGCCCCCAAAAACAGTAGTCCAGAAAAAACAACTGAACTTACACCAAATATTTGAAAATTTATTCGATGAATGGTTTCGCCTGCGATAGCATTTCCTAATGCGCTCCCGATAGTACTACTGATGAAATAGAGACCTGTTGCAAAACCAAGTTTGTTAGATGGTACAGCACTGATTAAATATGATTGTCCTCCTGATGTTTTGAAACCTGAAGCGATTCCCTGATAACACAGAATACCCCATATAAACAGAGGTATTTGTGTTGTGAAGAGTGCCCCAATTACAACCGCGCCGGACATACCGATAAGTAAAGTTGGTTTTCTTCCGAAGCGGTCACTGAGTGTTCCTCCAATAAGAGCAGTAATTCCTCCGAGTCCGATAGGTATTGCTCGTAAAATTCCAGCAAAAAAGGCATCTCTTCCTAATTCTGATGCTGCATATACTGGAAAGAAAAAGTGAACAGGACCCGTAATCAATCCGATTACAAATACGATGAGACAAAGAGATATAAATCCTCGTGTCCACATCAGAATATTCTGGAATAACTTGTCAAATTATGAACTACATAACACTTCAATTTCAACATATAATTTACGGAATCATTCGCAACAAACTATCCGATACATTCGGTGCAGCTGTCCCGAGTCCACAAGCACTTGTTGCCCGCATTACGTTACCTATTTCTGAGATAAGTTTTATTGATTTCGTATGCAGTGGTTCTGACAATAGTTCTGTTATTCTATGTGTTCCGATACGACAAGGGAAACATTTTCCACATGATTCATCAGCAAAAAACTCCATTGCGTTGTGTGCGACATCAAGCATATCACGTGTATCATCAAAAACCATTATTCCTGCTGCTCCGAGCATTGAGCCTACCTTCTGAAAACTCGGTTCATCGATAGTAATATCAAAATCACTTTGCACAATGAATCCACCTGACAAACCTGCAGAAGTAATTGCTTGGAATTGTTTCCCATCCTTAGGTCCACCTGCCCAATCATAAAGGAGAGTTTTGAGTGGAAGTCCGAATGGTACTTCATAATTCCCTGGTTGTCGTATATCACCTGACAAACTAATGATTTTTGTTCCAGCAATATCTTCATGGTAACTCAAACCTTTATACCACGCAGCTCCGTGTCGTATAATTTTCGTGGTGGCTGCCAGTGTTTCCACATTGTTTACAACTGTAGGCAAGTTTTCAAACCCATGCGTAACTGGATAAGGTGGTCTGTTCCTTGGGAATGGGTGTTTACCTTCCAAACTATTTAACAATGAACCTTCTTCACCACAGACATAAGCCCCAGCACCACGTCTAATATATATATGGAAATTAAACTGTTCACCGAGAATACCATCGCCAACAAGACCAGCTGATTCTGCTTCCTTGATTGCTTGTTCAAGAGTATTCAAAGTTTCAGGATACTCATATCTAAGATATATAAATCCTTGCGTAGCACCTGTCGCGTAAGCCGCAAGCGTCATCCCTTCAATTACCATATGAGGTGAATAATCAAGAATAACTCTATCCTTGAAACAGCCTGGTTCCCCTTCATCTGCATTGCAAACAATCGTTTTTGTTTCACCTGTTGCATCCAATACCGATTCCCATTTCATTCCTGTAGGAAATCCAGCACCGCCTCTGCCTGCAAGTTGACTTTCTTTTAATATATCAATTACTTCATTAGGTGTCAATGTTGTAAGTGCAAGTTTTAATCCTTCATATCCACCAGTAGATTGATATCCCTCAAACGTGTTTTGACCTGGTTCTCGGATATGTGCAAAAATACATTCTTCTTTTTCACCTAGATATGGAGGCGGTAATGGAGTAGGTTCTACTGAGAGAATGTCAGTTTGCGTACCAGTGAATACTTCATGTCCTTTTAGCACTGGAACAAAATCGTCACATCTTCCAGCACAAGCCATTGGTGTTGCCCCTTCCGGTTTTAAAGATTCAAGGATTTCCAGACCTCCATTTAATCGGCAAACGGGACCGGTGCAGACACGCGGTGCACCTTGTCCTGGAGGTTTTTGTGAAAAGTGGTGATAGAAAGTTAAAGTACCAAACAGTTCAGCGAGTGGTATCCGAAATCCGACTGCAATGTCACGCAATGTTTCTTCTGAGATATATCCATCTCTGTCATGAAAAGCGTGTAATATACCGAGTAGTGGTGCAGGGGCATCACGCCAATTTTCAATCAGTTCTGCATTTGTTGACATCTATCACTCCACTGTGTTTTTTTGCAAAATTTGAAATAATTTCTGCATATAAGATTACCAGATTTGATTGCAGTCGTCAACCTATTTAAAAAATAATCCAGCGGATGATTTAGTTTTGGGTGTGTAAAGTTTTTGGCACAGATATACACACTTCTGCTTTCTTTAGTCCTGTATGAAGATAAGGAAATCAATTGGGTAATTTCCTTGAGATGTTCATCAACATACGCGTGAATTATGCTGAATTGGTTTTGAAAACGAACCATAGGCGTCTTTTTAAGAAATAAATAGCTGGATTCTCCATTGTTGGAGGGTTTGTAACCCCTATTCTTTGATCCAAAACCTGAAGAATCGGGTTTTGAAAACCTTCCAAAAAGAGAAAAAATGGTACGCGGAGCGTGCCTGCTACTGTGCAGGGAGGTATGAAAGTCCTCCGAAAGTTTCATATTTACTTGTTTTTTCTTTTTTTGTGAAATGTGCTTCCGATTCTGTTGTGGTATGGGTTCATGGCGGCATTTTATTTTCTCTAAATTTGAAAAAACAAGTAAATGGGGTATGTTTTTTCTATTATTGTTCATTTTCTGGACAGATCTTGACCTTGGTTGGTCGTAATCTGTTTTTGGTTTGTGGTAATACCGTTGAGTAGGTTTTGTGTGACGTTTTTGGGAGTGATTTCTTGTTTTAGGTTGGTGCCTGAGTTGCCTGTGAGTATGTTTATTGCGGCGATGGTTTGTAACTTTGCTTTATGGAGTCTCTCTATTTCCTTGCTTTCGAAGGCTGTTCTGAAGTGTGTCTCAAGCGTCTGATAGTGTTCAAATAGAGCATTGATTTGCTCCTTTATGTGTGTGAGGGGAATGTCGTTTATAGTGTCTAAGTATGCTCTCCTTTCTTGTGCCCAGTATGCACCGTATTTTTTGTCAGGCCATCGTGGGTCTGTGGGCTTTAGGTAACTCACTCGCATGAGTAGGAAGTTTTTTATGTTGTCGTATCCACAGACGTTTGAAAATTTGAATACGTGGAAGGGTGTCACATCTTTTAGTGTCTCATCGGGTAGGATGAAGTCAAGGGTTCGTGATGTTGTGAGTCCTCGTACGTGATGGATGATAACGAGTTTTCTGAAGTTGTCTGTGAGGCATTTTGCAAGACTTCCTGTACTGTGGAGTATGTCATGGGTTTGTTTTGCGAGTTCTGTTTTGTCGGCAGTGTCTTTGTGTTCAATACATTGGAGTGCGGTATCCCAAAGGTCATGGGCATAGTCAAATGCTGTTCCTTTGGTTTCCCAATTGTAGTGTCGTGCGTGGACTTTGCTGATGTGTTCCTTGATTTGTCCTTGTGTCATTCTGATGTTCCTTCCTTTTTTAGTGTTGTGTGCAATTTGTTTGAATTCAATCGTAGTTTGAGTTCTATAATTTAACCCAAATGTATCCTTCGGTTGGTTGATGTCCGAAACCCAAAAATCTTGCTCAATAGATTTCATCATGTTGGAATTCGTTACTTAACCCAACCTACAGTAATTATTGAATTAAGAATCAAACTATTGATAATTATAACTTATTTGAGTGTTGGGTATGGGTCTTTTTGGGTGTTGAGGACAATGGATTGAATGGTAAATCTATTGGGATTCTATTGTCTTGCTTCAGGATCTCGAAAATTAAGAATAAACGGTATGAATACTTTTGGACAAAAACAATACTTCCATTCTAGGGTGTGTAAAGTTTTTGTCACCGTAGACGTCAATTCAAGTGAAAAACCTGTAATCTATTGTAGTGCCAAATCAAGTAATCAACGGTATGAACGCCTGTAGGCGTTCCCCGGGTATGAATGCCATTGAGGCATTCCCGTGTGGCATTTGTCGGGTATGAATGCGCTTAGACGAATACGCGTTTGGTATTCGCCATGATTCCCCGGGTCTCTGTGCCCCGCCATTCCTTGTCCTGTAAGGCAACGGGCGGGCAGGGAACCCTACCCTACAATAGTTGGTGAGAAGTTAGTGACTAAACTTTACACACCCCTTGCACAGTCTATGTATTGACATTCAAGACAATTTATGCAATAATAGAGATATATCTTATCAAAGACTAAACAAATATGGCAACAGTAAAACTTGAGAATATTACAAAACGTTTTGGTGAACTCACTGCTTTAGACAACATAAGACTTGATGTAAAAGACGAGGAATTCTTTGTCTTGCTGGGACAGACTGGTGCTGGAAAAACGACTACACTCCGTTGTATTGCTGGTTTAGACAAGCCTGAAGAGGGTAATATCTATTTAGACGATGTGCGTGTCAATGACAAAACCCCTGCTGAGCGCGATGTTGCATTTGTGTTTCAATCACATATTCTTTATCCTCACTTGTCTGTTTACGAGAATATGGCTTTCCCACTACATCCTCGTAAATTATCAGCACAAGAAATAGACAGTCGTGTGCGAGATATTGCTCAGATGTTACATATTGAGCATCTTCTCATGCGAACTCCAAATCAGTTGAGTGGTGGAGAAACACAACGCGTAGGATTAGGTAGGGCAATGGTGCGCCGTCCACAGGTTTTTCTCATGGATGAACCGATTTCTAACCTTGATGCAAAATTACGTGCTGAAATGCGTGTTGAAATTAGATGGCGGCAACGTCAACTCGGAACCACTACCTTTTATGTAACGCATGATCAGGTAGAAGCGATGTCTATGGCAGACCGTATCGCGGTCTTGGAATCTGGTAGTATACAGCAGTTGGGAACACCTTCCGAGATATACAACCATCCTGCGAATTTATTCGTGGCAGGTTTTATTGGTAGTCCAAGCATGAACTGTATTCCGTGTAACATCTATAGCAACAATGGAACATACCAAGTTAAATTGTCTGGTAATGGAAACGAAGAACATACATTTGCCATTCGTGATGACCTTGCTGCAAAATCATTAAATGAAATAGATACAAATCGAGAATTAGTAATCGGTGCACATCCTGAAGATGTTCTTGTTAGTCATGAATTCGTCGCGAATCCCCTTGATTCTGATGTCAATACATTTAAAGCGGAAGTATACAGCGTTGAGCCGTTGGGTGCTGAGACTATAGTTGAAATTACGCTTGGAAAAGATGCTGATGGTTCGCATACGATAATCAAATCTCGCACATCACCCAACTTTGAAGCAAAAATTGGGGAACATATCAATGTATCTTTTGTTCCAGGCCGAATACACTTGTTTGATAAAATGACAGGTAATACCCTATTGACAAGATCTGATCTGTCATCCAAAAAAATATGAGCTGGCAATTAAAATTATTTAACCTTCTTCCAAATTATGTTAAGAAAATAGGTTGTCTGTTTCTTCGGAAACTGGGACGTGATCCGGATGCTTGGTTGGAAGACTTTTTGAAAAAGCACAAAGGAGAGTGATGCGTGAACGGTGGAGATATACTTATTGAATGTTTGAAAGCACAAGGGGTTACAACCGTTTTCGGTATGCCTGGGACGCAGAACATTCAAATCTACGATTCCCTGCTGCGTCGCGGTTCTGGCTCTATTAATCATTACCTTGTTAGACATGAATACTCAGCAACCCTGATGGCAGATGGATTTGCACGCGCAACAGGTGATGTAGGTGTAGCCATTACTGTACCCGGTCCGGGTGCAAGTAATGCGTCAACAGGGATTTTGGAAGCATACACAGATTGTATCCCTGTTATGCTGATTACAGGACAGAGTCATTCAGATACTTACAAGAGACATCCGAGTAAGATGTTTCACGGTTTGGACCAGATGCGGTTTTTTGAACCAATCACTAAGTATTGTGCAATTGCGCGTACTGTCCCAGAGATTCCAATAGTCATTGAAAACGCATTTAAAGCAATGAGAAATGGTAGACCTGGACCAATCGTGTTAGAATTTCCGATGGATGTGACATCTGGCAATGCTGAAGTCAGAATCCCTCAACGGGTTGAACGTGATGACTTACCACCACCCAACAATTCTGACATAAGTGCAGCTATAGATATAATACGGAAGTCGAAATACCCTCTGATTTTTGCTGGTTCTGCTGTCATTCATACAAGTGCAAGAAATGAGTTAAGGTTGCTTGCCGAAAAACTGAATGCTCCTGTAATAGTCTCTCGTGGTGCGAAAGGTGCGTTGCCTGAAGACCATCGATTGGCACTACGAATCTGTTACGAGTTTTTAGGTAAAGAAGCACTCAAACAAAGTGACTGTTTAATTGGGATCGGACCAAGGTTTACTTCAATTGATACGCGTAATTGGTCTATGCACATTCCGAACACGTTTATCCAGATTGACGAAGATGAAAACGAGATTGGAAGTGAATATCCATGTGATGTTGGTGTTGTCGGAGATTTAAAACTTACCCTGCAATCACTTATTGAAGATGTTCCCACAAGTGATAACGGTTGGGATGAAGTGCTACCGAAACTACGTGCAAAGTTTGATTCACAACCACCTTTACCAATTATTCCTGACCTCCAAGATGTTCTCCCACGAGATACAATCTACTCTATTGATGTCCATTCAATCGGATACGCAACTTTTGCTGAACTGCCCACCTATAATCCACACACATTTCTACATCCGAATATCGGTGTTGCATTAGGATATTCCTATCCTGCTGCTATCGGTGCAAAGGCTGCATTTCCTGATCGTCCGGTTATATGTTTTAGCGGTGATGGCGGATTTATGATGGGAGCAATGGAGATGGCAACTGCGATGAAATATGGTCTCAATGTTGTTGCTATAGTAGTGAATGATAACGCATTGACTGCAATTAAAGGTTCTCAAATAAAGGGTTTTGAAGGACGAACTATTGACACAGATTTACATAATCCAGATTTCGTTGAATTTGCCAAATCGTTTGGTGCTGAAGCATGGAGGGTTGAGAATTTGCAGGACTTTAAACCAACTTTATTTAAAGCACTCTCTGCAGAAAAACCTACTCTCATTGAAGTTATGATGCAGGAGAATCAGAATGAACTGATAGATTCAATTGGGTGGTTGAAAGATTTTAGCTTGCGTGTTTCCTAATGCTATAGAAGTTGTAACATACAAAATACAAGCAAAAAAATATGCTGACAGGCTATTGAACCTATCAACATATTTGAAAACTCCCCCAGACGGACTCGAACCGCCGACACGATGGTTAACAGCCATCTGCTCTACCAACTGAGCTATGAGGGAATATGAATTACATACTACGCTATTAATTATACATAATCAAAAACATAAATGCAAATAAAAATGTATATTTCTAAAATTTAGCAACCACAGTTGATTTTTGTGCCTTCAACGCCTTGTTCACCTTCGGTTTCATAACCGTCGCGTTTCCACCAATCTAATCCACCCATTAATTCTTTGACTTTGAAACCTAATTTTGACATATTCAAAGCACCTTTGGTAGAGGCGTTACACCCGATTCCATCACAATAAGTGACATATAATTTAGACTTATCAAGTTTGTTGGTTGAGTCCTCACACATAGTTCTGTGAGGAATATTGATTGCAGTTGGAATATGTTCAAGTGAATACGCTTCTTGTGAACGTGCGTCTATAACGATTACATCTTCACCGTTATCAAGTGCTTCACTTAGATCCCAAGAATCGGTCTCATATTCCAACTTTGCACTATAGAAGTCAATATGATTCATGTTTTCTATCTGAGTCCTTTAATTCGTGCCCATGTAGTTGTCATTTTCTCTGTAGGAGCTACAGACAGTGCTTCTTCCAGTCCGTTGTTCATGATTTAATTTAGATCATCATTTGAAAGTGGTTCGTTGAAAACAGCGACCTCATCAAGGACACCGGTAAAGTTCCATCCAGGATTTCTCCATGAAGCAAGACGTATTTCAGCACCCAATTTCTCATCAGGTTTCCCAACTGCCTTTTCACCAACAAATTCTCCATCAACAAACAATTTGAGGATATCACCATCATAGGTTATTGCAACAAAACTCCACTCATCCATCTCCCATGCACCGCCTCGCACATTCGTTTGTGCTTGGTCCGCGTTGGCGGCAATACTACCGTAATAATCATTTGGTCCGATCTGTATTGTAGGATTATGCCAATCATGTTCAATAACACGTGTATTTACATTTGGTGGATTTCCAGTTGGTTTTACCCATAGAAGATAAGTGAAACCGTTAAGATAGTCATCAATTGACTTGCTACCGGGAATCTCAGCCCGATTAGCACCATTAAATTCTAAACCTTTTCCGATTTTTCCATCTGTCCATTTGGCACCGTGGATTTCTCCATCATTACCGTTAACAGATGTATCTTTGAATTCATTACCTTGCCCTTCGTCAAGAAGCCAGATGCCAACAATGGAATCAGGATCAATTGCAGCATCAATAGCATTATTTGAGAATATCATAATTGAGCAAGAACAAAGCAGAAGAAGTGATAAGTGTCTCATTCTAATGTTCTCCTTTTGTAATTATCTGTTATATTCTTCCCATAGTGCCCTATAGAAATTCATAACCCGTACAGGATCAGAACTTCCAGCAATTTCTGCCAAAGTATAGCCATTATATCCAGACTCTTTCAATGAAGCAAAAAGTTCACGCCATGGGTATTCTCTACGATGTAATTCTGTGATATGAACTAATCCGATTTTACCTTTGACATAGTTGAAGTTTTTCTGTATTGATCCATCTTCCACTTCCCCGAAGTTAGAGTTCCAACAGACATACACATTGTCATGGTCAGCAACATCAATAATTGTGCGAATGTGTCTGAGTTCAGATGTTCCACCGCCGTGGACTTCAAGACGTATTTCCACACCAAGGTCATCAGCAAATGCACCACATTCACGTAATGCTAATCCTATCTGTTCTAATGTCTTTTCCACAGGAACTTCACTTGGCAAACCATTGGGACGGACCTTAACACCTGGTGCTCCAACATCTGCTGCCAATTGAGAATATTCTTTTGTTCCATCTATATTTTGCCGAACTGCATCCTGATCCGTTGAATGATAGTCAAAAGCAGATCCCAAGCCTGCAAGTTCAATTGGGGAATCTTCAAACTGCTTTTTCACATCTGTTCGTTCATTTGAAGAGAGACTAACTTCAACACCGTGGGCATGGGTTGTACGTAACTCAACTCCTTCAAACCCTGTCTCCGAACAGTTCTTAATAATTGTGGGAATATCCCAATCTTTTGCCATATTATATGTTACTAAACCAAGTTTCATAAAATCTCCTTATTCAAAAAGTTGTGGTACTGGACATGAGAAACCTTCAACCACATCTTCACCAGTTAGAATATCATTTTGTGTAAGTGTCCTTATATCTGTTTTTGATCGGAATACGGTTACTGTCTGTGCTACGGGTTCAATCACCCAAACGAGTCGTGTTCCTGCTTCTAAATATGCTAGTGCTTTTTCATATACATTCCAAAATATATCTGAAGGAGAAATAACCTCAACTGCAAGATCAGGTGGTATTGGAAACCCTTTTGTTTCATCCTCTGGAACACGTGATGCTGCCACGTACGCAACATCTGGCTTCATTACACGTTCACCTACGAGAAATGAAGTTTCAGCTGTATATACTTGACCTAATTTGTTCTGATGAACAAAAGGGTCTAGATATCGGATTACTCTGACACTTATTTTTCCATGTAAAATTACTGCTGCAGCCATTGGAACTAATTCTCCATCTATGTATTCATAACCTTCAATATCATTTTCAAAAAATTCTTCCAATGTTACAGTGAAGTTATCTGGTAAAGGAGTGCTATGGTTATGTTCAATTATGTTTTGTGAATTCATTTTCATTCCTCCACATTTTTTGTGTAGTGTATCCATCTTATTCAAAAAGTTGTGCAACTGGACATGAAAAACCTTCAACGACATCTTCACCAGTGAGAGTGTCTTTCCGTGTGAGTAACTCAATGTCTGTTTCCGAACGATATACCGTCACAGTTTTCCCGAGTGGTTCAAATACCCAAACCATCTGTGTACCAGCTTCCAGATAAGCAAATGCTTTTTCAATGATACGTCTTGAGTAATCAGTTTGGGAAATAACCTCAACAGCAAGGTTTGGTGGAACAGGACACGCTCTACTCAGGTTTTCTGGAATACAATCTCTGAAAAGAAATGCAACATCTGGTTTTAACACCCGTTCACCAACCTGGAATCCTGTGTCTGGTGTAACAACTATCCCGAGTTGATGTTCCTGCACATGCGTACCCAAATGCAAAAAGACTTTAGCGCAAATAATACCGTGTTCCAACGATGCAGCTGGCATCTGTATGACTTCTCCTTTAACGTATTCATATCCCTCAAAATCACTCTCCAAGAATTCTTCCAATGTCATAGTGATATTTTCTGGTAGCATATCATCTTGTGAGAATACGCTTGAGTTATGTGAATTCATATTTATTCCTCCGCATTTCTATTCAAAAAGCTGTGCTACAGGACATGAGAAACCTTCAAGCACATCTTCACCAGTAAGTGTATCATTGTGTGTATGCGTTTTTATATCCGATTTAGAACGGTATACGGTTACTGTCTGTGCTATGGGTTCTATCACCCACACAAGTCGTGTTCCAGCTTCCAAATATGCAAGTGCTTTTTCTATTATATCATATTGGGAATCTGATGGTGAAGTTACTTCAACAGCTAAATCAGGAGGAATTGGTGCCCCTTGTCGTCTATTATCTGGCAACCGTTCATTTGAAACATACGCAAGATCTGGTTTTACTAGTCTATCTCCTAAATTAAAAGTTGTATCTGCGGGATACAAACGGCCTAACTGTTTATCACGAACATAATTACCTAAAGGCAAAATGAGACTCATGCTAATCTCACCATGTTCCATTGTTGGTGGTGACATCTTTATCAATTCTCCATTAACAAATTCGTACCCCTTAATATCACTGTCAAAGAATTCCTCAAATGTCATATCAGAATCTATTTGATTGAGGGATGCATCTGTTTGGTCTAAGTTATTGTTTATATGAGTCTGCATTTGATGACTCCTGTTGTTTATGTGTTATTTGGATTGCACTACACCTGTTTTTTTGCTATAATTTCACACACACAACACGATAAAGGAGAATATGAATATGGCTTATTCACTTGAAGACGAATTTGGTGACATAATTGGTAAAGCGCGTCGTGGACAAAACCTGTCTCAGAAAGAAACTGCTACTGCAGCGGGTCTATCAGAATCAGACTTATCCAGTATGGAACAGTATACCTTAAAACCGACTGAAGTGCAAGTATATAAACTTGCTGAAGTACTCAATCTGGATGGTGCAAAACTACATGCAATTGCGAATGAAGAATGGGAACCTGAACCTATTCAACAATTTGATGATGTACTTGATGTGATTGCAGTGAGTGCACCTATAGGGGGTTGGCCTGTTAATGCGTATATCCTGATATGTAAAGCTACAAATGAGGCAGCTATCATTGATACTGCTGCAAGTCCTGAACTGATTTTGCGAGAGTTAGGCAAACATAAGGCAAATCCTACTGCTATTCTATTGACACACTCACACAGTGACCATACTGATGGGTTACCAAGACTGCAAAGTGCAACGGGATGCACAACGTACATTCATAGAGAAGAACCGAAACCCAAAAGTGCTGGTAAATTGCATGAACTTGGGCATTCTGATGTTGTGAATGTCGGTGAACTGAAGGTGTCAGTCCTTGATACTCCCGGACATACGCCAGGTGGATGTAGTTTTCACACACATACTGCTGCATTCGTAGGAGATGCGATTTTCGCAGGTTCAGTTGGTGGACCTAACATATCTTATCAAGATGAAATAAATAGTGTTCGTGATAATATTCTTACTTTACCTGATGAAGTGAGAATATTCCCTGGACACGGTCCTACGACAACAGTTGGAGAAGAAAAGTTGCACAACCCATTCTTCTAATTTCACTCCTATTTTTTCTGGTCAACTCATTATCTTATGCAGTATGAGGCTTGAATATTGCTCTCCTATTTAGCTCAACGATTTCTCTCCATCGGATTGTCACTTCTTGGAGTTTCTATCCTTGTGTTTTTGATGGTACATCTGATACCTGGTGATGCGGCTCTCACAATCGCTGGAGAACGCGCCACTCAAGAAGTGTTAGAACAAATCCGAGAGGATATTGGACTTGACAAACCGCTTTATTACCAATACGCAAAATTCCTATGGGACCTCCTCCACCTTGACTTAGGAAACTCCTTTAAAACAAAAGAACCCGTTGTTGACGAAATCAGAAGATATTTTCCCGCAACTGCTGAATTAACACTTGCTGCGATGATGTTTTCAATAGTTTTCGGCATTACTGCTGGTATCATCGCTGCTGTCTTTCGTGGTAGGTTCTGGGACTATTTTTCCATGTCGGCATCTCTTGCTGGAATTTCAATGCCTATATTTTGGTTAGGATTGATGTTGATCCTACTATTTTCACATGTTTTAGGGATATTACCTGCAACAGGACGATTAGACACTGTCTTGAGTTTGGATATTGAAACCCATACTGGTTTTTACCTATTAGATACATTGCTTGTCATGAACTTTACTGCATTTAAGAGTGCAGTTTCCCATCTAATTCTCCCGGCTATAACATTAGGAACTATACCTTTAGCTATTATTGCCCGAATGACACGTTCAAGTATTCTTGAAGTGTTGAATCAACCATATATTACCACTGCTTATGCGAAGGGATTGTCCAAATGGAGGGTTATTATCAAACATGCGTTAAAAAATAGCATGGTACCGGTTCTTACGGTAATAGGACTTGAATTCGGTTATTTAATGGGAGGTGCAATTCTAACAGAACATATCTTCTCATGGCCTGGACTAGGTTCATGGTTGCGCGATGCAGTTGAATCACGTGACGTACGTGCGGTGCAAGGTGGTGTCCTGTTTGTTTCTGCACTC
Source organism: Candidatus Poribacteria bacterium (assembly GCA_958295945.1). Classification (GTDB taxonomy): domain Bacteria; phylum Poribacteria; class WGA-4E; order WGA-4E; family WGA-3G; genus MSPOR6. Next base: position 3,859,667 of record OY282386.1, on the reverse strand, counting down.
TTTATGTTCGTCAATCTTATTGTGGATCTATTATATGCCTATTTTGATCCGCGTATCAGAGTAGGGGATGAAGCGGTATGAACACACATCCAATATCTACTGGTCAACCTAATGTATTCAGAAAACTCCTACGTCATCGTTCAGCGACGATTGGTGCATCTATTATACTCTTTTTCTTCATTATCGCTGTTTTCGCACCACAAATTGCAACACACAAACCGAAGGCTACAGATGTTGAAAATCGTTTAATTGTATGGTCAGGTGAACATCTACTTGGAACAGATGGTGCAGGAAGGGATATATTTAGCCGTGTGCTTTACGGATCGCGTATATCCCTGAAAGTAGGTTTTATTGCTATGACCTTTTCACTTGGGTTTGGCACTTTGTTTGGAGCAATTGCTGGATATTTTGGAGGATGGTTAGATAATAGCATCATGCGTTTGATGGATATGTTATTGGCAATGCCAAGTATCCTACTTGCAATGGTGATTGTCACGATTCTGGGTCAGAGTCTTACGAATGCAATTATCGCAGTCTCTATTGTCTATATTCCTCAGTATGCACGTATTTTACGTGCATCGGTTCTCAAAGTTCGGGAGTTAGATTATGTCACGTCTGCAAAGGTAATCGGGGCAAGTGATGGCCGAATTTTGGTAACTACAGTATTGCCGAACTGCATTGCTCCGTTGATTGTACAAGCGACTTTAGGTATTGGTGCTGCGATTTTAGATGCAGCGGGATTGAGTTTTCTTGGACTCGGTGCGGAGATAGGCGTTCCAGAATGGGGTGCGATGCTTAATGAAAACACGAAATTTATTCACAAAGCCCCATTGGCAGTTACTGCACCTGGTGTTGCTATTTTCCTCGTTGTTTTAGGTTTCAATCTACTTGGTGATGCACTACGTGACGCACTTGACCCACAACTTGATTGATGTGACCTATAAACGAAAATGGTTTGTTGGTAACACAGGTTGTCAATCTTGACGGTAATTATCTAATTGCAATTGGATTACCGGGAGAACCTGTTGCCCCTTTAAGACGAAGCGGGGCATAACTGAATGCAAATTCGTAGACTTTTTCTGCTGCCAATTCCTCCGTAATCATGTTTTCAAGATTGTATATGCCGTGTTTGACAAGAAACAACTGATGTACTGGAAACACCAGAGATTCATCAGGATTCGGTACTACTTCGACACCCCAGTTATCACAACATGCCATAACTATTTTCTGTTCAACGAGGAATTGACCTGCTTCTAATCCGATACCCGGTTCAGTTGCACTGTAACGGTGATACTCACGACGACTAAAGTCGTGTGCTTCTTTGAAACACATAACTCTCCTCTATGTGATTCCTGCTTCCGTCTCTCGTGCCTCTATTCTGAACTGTGTGAGGTCTTATTCGGACTCCACAGGCGTTTATTCTCTCTGTCTATCCGACAGCGAGGTTTTTTAGGTTTATTGCAGCGTTTACATCCCTATCTTCTTGATATTGGCATACGCTGCAGTGATATGTTATCTCTGAAAGTGTTAGGTCTTTTTTCTTATGTCCGCAACTGGAACAAGTTTTACTGGATGCATAGAATTGCGGTGCTTCTGTGATGGGTATTCCTAATGCGTCTGCTTTCGTCTTGAGTTTCTGTAGAAACCCTCCGAATGCACTGCTAATGCTTTTGCTAAACTTCTATTTTTTAGCATGTTCGTTATATGAGGGTGTTAACTAACTAATGATATTTGGTTGTCCTCCGCCGAGATTTAAAATGTCAAACATGTCCGCATTGACACGGAACCGCGCAAACAAAGCAATCGTTAGGTCTACCATTTCCACGCTTTTGGAAACAATAATGGACTTACGTTTGAACCTGCCGAACCAATGCCGCATCTGACAGTTATTACGCTCAATACCGTGTGTCTCTGCTTTATCCTGAACATGTTTTGAAGGAGGTAGGATGGTTTCATAGACCTGCCACTTGTCAGTCCAATACCTCTTGACATTGAAAATAGCAAGGCGATTTGTCAGTTTTGTGAGGGTTTCTGCGTTGCGTCCACCGCATTCCCAATCTATGAGGTGTCCCGTGTTTCTGTCCAATGCCTTCCATATCCAAAGTTTGTTTTTCTTGTTTTGGATGTAGTGCCACATCTCATCAAGTTCTAAACTAACAAGTGTGCCAGGTGTGAGCGCGGGTTTCGGTGCATGCTTTTTCGCAAAGGTGCGTATCCAGTTCAGCACAGCAGGGACAGAGACATCAAAAAGTTTTGAGATAGCATGCATTGAAATGCCATGGCAATATAAAAGCACAGACACCCTTTTATGCTCGGGTGGATGTCCTCGGGGTGTCGTGCGCGTCCATTGATACCCACAAAGTTTACATTTATGGCGTTGGTTTTCGTTAACGAAACCATTTTTCACAAAGTCCTCATTTTGACATCTTGGACACTTATTCATGATATTCTCCTTGTAAAGTGGTTGTTTTTGAAGAGAATACACATTATCGGCACATAAGTCAAGAAAAATCGTTTGATTTCTGTTGACACCTTTTGCCAAATATGTTAGCATTTAAACAATTAGTTGTGATGCAACGCAGTTTAGAGGGACTGTGAGTTTTCGCATCATTATTTAGTTAACACCCTCTATTATCATAAGGAGACATAAGATGTTTGTCAACTTTATTACCAACAAATGGGTTCTCTGTGCATTTGGATTTTTAATAATGTTATCCGTTACGTGTGTGCTGTGGTATCAGTATGATATAGCACATTACAGAAAATCAATTGATACTGCTGACACTTTTCTACATCAATTAGAGACAAACAAGAAGACATCTGAGAAAGAAGGTGTAATAGAACAATCTGCGGATGATGTCTCTGTAAAAAACACGATACCAACTGCGGATATTCCTATAACCGAAGCGACTACTGAAGTTAAGAATAACGTTGGAACAGAACAACGACAAGTTTCAACGACAACGGAAAATGCTGCAGTAGCAGAAAATCTTGTTTCACCTTTTGGTTTCGGACCTTATCCAACGGTGCCAGACGATTATCCACTGAATCCGCCAATATGGTTAAAATATCCTACAGGAGTAGGAATGCCAAGCCATGCATTAGATAATATTGAACTTCTTGATCGTGTATTAGTCAAGTTATGGAAACAGGGACACAAGAATATTACGGGGGCGAGTACTGCCTACGGCAAAATATATCCCCATTATACAGATGTTGTGTATGTGAAATATATAGATATTCCGTTAGGAGACGGTACAGTAAACCGGTTGTTTACGAGAATAAAAACCGGCCCAGATTTAGCATATATTATTCCTCAAATTGAGGCCGGTAGCACGCCCCCAGGTATAAAACTTGTAAATTTTGACGATGCGGGGATTGATCCGCATATATTTCTCAAAGAGGAGAAGTAAGATGATTCGAAATATGTTACGTTTATTTATTATCACATTATGTTTATTTATTATGAATGTTTTTATCTATTCATCTCCAAGTGATGAAGATCTGAATGCTTATGCTCGGACCAGATGTGTTTATCAACACATCAAGGATCCTTTAACCCAGATTTGGGGATTTCATGATATACATATTGCGTCTACGGTACTTGGTGCCCCTAAAGGTTGGTATGGTTGGTACAACGGCACCGTAAAAGTTGACGGGACTGTTACAGTTATAAATCCTGACGAGACTGTTGATGAAATAACTCTTGTAGATGAAGACGATATGGGAGAGTATTATTCAAACGGGACGTATGATTCAATATTGGCAGTACTCAGTTTTCGTATACAGATGGATACGGATATACCCGGACATGGACATTCATGGGGAAGAATACATGGAACTGAAGCATTATCAGGGGAATCCTTTATGAAAGATGTAGACATCAGCGGGTACCTCACTGGAGATCGTGTGCAATATGTTGATGGTATACATCCTATGGATTGGTAGCGATCTTAGTGGTAGGTGTGAAAAGCGCGTAATTGATATATAGGTAACCATATGGCTAGCTGTATATTTTTTGAAATCATAGCGGATTTCAAATCAAAAATGGAGATCTACAATTAACATGTTTGCAAACCTTCAAATCTAAATAATAGACATTATATAAGTTTAATCGAAATGTTTGTCATAACACCAAGGTCTGAAGTTTAGACGAAAGTTATGTAATCCACAACAGATTTTCATGACTAAATCGCTGAAACCTTGTTTCCAATTGCGCAACTTGTCTTTGACTATGCGGTATCTTTTGACACCACTAATCACATGTTCTACACGGATACGGATAGACGATATTTCCCGGTTTCTTGCTTTTTCAGCTGCTGTCAGTTCACCACCTTTGGGTTTCTTTTTCGGTTGGACAACAGTAATACCAGCAGGATTAAAACCTAAAAAACCGGAATCTTGGTATAAATAACTACCACTTGGCAAAAAAGATACTGTTTCATCGGCAATACGTTTATCATGTCTGCTGCCTTTGTAAGTAGGAGACAATACCAATATCTTGCACGCAGCATTAATAAGCAGATTATTCTGGACAGTATGGTGTTTCTTTTTGCCACTATAATAGTCCTTCTGTGCTTGTTGGTCTTTCGGACGCTGTATCGGACGCTCTGTGCAATCTTGGAAATAATGTTCGGGTGCCGGTGTGTCACTTTCAACAACTGTCTCTTTTTCAAAAGTATCAGGAGTTGCCTCACGAGATGGCAACTCACCGAGTTCATCTAATGCCTGGTCTAATATCGGTGAAAGTAGGTGTATCCATTTATTTGTCTCAGGTTGAGACATATCAAAGAACATACCATGAGCATCTTGGGTCCATGCGTGTCGTCCAGAAATCAAAATAAACAGAAGTTTATCTTCCATATTTGACAAACGACTATTTTTGTCCGTGGTATAACGCCGTTTTTTTTTCGTTCTTGACCATCAAGTGTTTTTGTAGAGACAAACGCTAAAAAATGTGTCGTCCAAATCGGAAGAAGTGCCAAAAATTCTTCAGTCGTCCAACCCGTTAGTTTTTGGAACTTACCCGGATCGTCCTTTATTTCATCATATTTGTTCATGAGTTAATCTCCAAAGCATAATTTTCTTTATTATGCCAGAAATCAACTTTAATTTAAATTAAAATCAACTGTAATTTAAATTCATATAATGTCTAATGTCTATTATATGAACTGGTAACACAGCCAACAAGACACAGTGACAAAGAGAGTGACAAAAGAATGACAACAAGTGTGGTTAAAACAACTTGCAACTTCATTATGAACTCCTATATAAATGGAGTAGTGTCAGCGATGTAATAAGCTAAATGCCAAGAGATTATTTGTCGCTGATTCTATAAATATAATGTTAACGGTTTGATTCATGAAAACACTACACATGAAAACTTCCCAATCTTACTTGGTTTTGGTAGAGACCGCGCCTTGCGACGCGGGTAAGATTCTCTACCAAGTTTTCATGATTTAAGCATGATACTATAAATGGTAAAATAATGTCAAGTTATAAATTTAGAAAAAATGACGAATCCCAAAACGACTAATTCCGTTAGTTTTTCCATCATTACCGATTTTTAGATATTAAACGGAGAGTTATAAGAAATTTCCAATTAGAAATGGAAGGGTATTAACTATAGTAAAACATATAATTAATGGGGCACTTTTGTAGCGTCAACTTTTAGTTTGCGCTACAACTTCTGTTGTCCGTTCTGTTCAAAATAGATTTATTAGAGTGCCCCAATAATTTCAAAGTTCACTATAAATAATGATATTCGGTGTCATTTCACCCTCCTCTAAGATGTCAAAAACATTTCCATTGACACGATTGACACGAAATCGGGCGAACAAGGCAACTGTTAGGTTTACCATCTCTAAGGTTTTGGAAACAATAATAGACTTGCGTTTAAAACGCCCACACCAGTGGCGCATTGTGCAATTATTGCGTTCAATCCGATGCGTTTCTGCTTTCGTTTGAACATGTTTTGAGGCAGGTAATAAGGATTCATAGACTTGCCATTTGTCCGTCCAATATACGCTAACATTGAGGGCAGCGAGACGTGTTGCGAGTTTTTCAAGGGTTTCTTTGTCGCGCGCCCCACATTCCCAATCTATGAGGTATCCGGTGGTTCTATCAAGCACTTTCCATATCCAAAGTTTGTTTTTCTTGTTTTGGATATAATGCCACATTTCATCAAGTTCCAAAACAACAGGCGTGCCGGGTGAAAGTGTGGGTTTAGGTGCTTGCTTTTTAGCAAAGTTTCGTCCCCATTTCAGCACAGCAGTTGTCCAGACATCAAAAAGTTTTGAGATAGCGTTCATTGAAATGCTATGACAATATAAAAGCACAGATAACCTCTTATGCCCAGGTGGGTGTCCGCGGGGTGTTGTGCATGTGAATTGGTATTTGCAGTGCTTGCATTTATAGCGTTGTTTTTCATTCATGCAGAATGCCAAACGCGCATTCTGCCAACCCATTTTTGACGATGAGTATAGATTGACATCTTGGACAATGCTTCATGGTATCCTCCGGTAAGAGCCTGTTTGTTTTCAGGAGGATATAGGTTTTAGCCAGATAAGTCAATGAAAGAATTAGTCTATTTTTTCATTGGCAACTTCTGTCATAAATGTTAGAAGTGTTTCAGTTGAGATGAGGCTGCGAGATTCAGAGGGTATCTTGCTAATTTTTGCATCATTATTTGGTTAACACCCTCAACGACTATAAATATCACAAGTCTCTTGGGATTCATAGCTCTTGTTACCTCCTCTTCAACAATTAATTTCTTCCTAATATATCCGATAATATTGCCCGTTGTAATTTAGTGTTATCGGGTTTTTCAAGAATATGAACAACTATCTCATTCTCAGTCGGTGGTGTTTCAGATACACCTTTCAATGTTGTCGTATTTGTAACTGTTTTACCGTTGTCTTCATACAACAGTGTTACGACTTCACCTGATTTCCAGTGCTTAGCGATTTTTCTCAGTTCTTTCATGTTTCCAATTCGTGAACCATTGATACCAACGACTTCAACGTTCTTATTTTGACCTATACTTGACTTTAGGACATTCATCACATATTCGGATGTTGGTAGTTCTTCAGATGTTACCTGCAGGTCTAAACCTGCTTTTCCAAAATAGTCAGTGAGTGGAAGCCGTGCCTTTCCCTCAACATATTCTTGAAAAAATGGCAGGAAATCTTCTCCCGATACTTTATTAGTTATTTTAATGATGTCGCTCTGTGTGTATTCTTCATCAATATCGTCAAACTTTTTATACATTAGCTGCATGACGTTATCTAAACTTTTCCTGTTTTTCTTATGTTCTCGTATCTCATGATCCAATGCTAAAGCGATTAGCCTGCCACCATCATAACTCAGTCGAGTATCTCTTGCATCTCCTATTGCATATTCATTTGAAACGGATAGGTAACTCTCACAAGCAGCTTCAATTCTATTCAAATATTCACGTTCTGTAAGGTATCCAAGATGAAGTGAAGCCATGTCAGAGTAGTAGTCAGTAACACCTTCAACAAACCAATGTTCATGACCGCTAAATGCTTGTAATGCAGTAAGTCCATTCCAAATATGAAAAACTTCATGTCCAAGGAATGGTCCCCATAAGTGTCTATTTGTTTCATCCAACCAATTATCCATAAGTATACTTACACTCCGAGTGATGCCTCGACCTTCAGAACCATTTTGATCATGTGTCACATACGGATTTATAATAAACAGAACATTTTCATTAGGTCCTCGCTTAAGTATCTGTAGATATGTACTTAGATATTTTTCAACAGTATCATGTATACTGTCTTCAAAAGGACGCAAATCACCCGCAATCGCGAGTGTAACTTTAGTCTTACCTGATCTGGCAATTAACTCACTGTGTTGTCCAATGAGTATTAAGGAACTAATTAATTCAGATTGATTAGATACTGCGAATCTTGTATTATCTCTACTAATGCTTCTCCACGGTGTTGAGACAAGCCATCCTTTCGGAAGATTAAATGAAACTTTAATATCACGGTTCGTCCCACCAACTATAAATAGTGCTTTTCCTGTCCAAAATGTTCTATCTTGCTTGTGGTCAGGTTCCATTGTCTGGTATCTAAGATGTTGTGGCCAACCTTGGTTTTCTCTAAACGTTCTAATCCGTTGTGCATGCTCTATTGAAACATCATAGGTCATTGTGAGTGGAGATGAATAACCGTCTCTAAATTTGAAATCCCAACTACCTGCCCCACCAGATTTGCCTGCTCTCTTTTTCGTGGAATCTTCCATCTTTATTGTATGACCGATAATATAAACATCATCTGAACTGGGACGTAGTCTGATTTTATTTCCTGTAACCTCTTCCGTTGTAAATTTACATTCTATATGTGCTTCTCCTGGTTTGTCAGCAGAAATATTGACTACATAGTGTGCATTCTTAAGTTGTGTCTCATGTCCGCTTCCTTCCTCAACTACTCGAACTTTTTCAGTCATAGGTGCTATGTGATAGTCGTTCTGCCATGTATAAGTCCAAGAGGTACCAAGGTCCAGAGGAAAGTACTCATTGCTTTTTTCTGGTATCACATATTCAGCTAATTCCGCTTCAGTGATAACACCGTTGGAATGCTCATATATCATTTTCACGATTCCGATGCCTTTTGCATACCAAATATAACGTGTCCCGTTTATCATAGCAATCCGTTGAAGTGTTTCCTCGTTTGCGTCTGATTCAGTAGTTGCACCTGAAAAAACAGATTTCTGTTTGAGACACATTTGGTACTTGTTAGGTCCTACGTCTACTGTTTCATAGCCTACTAATGTAGACTGTACCCGGGAATTATACAATCCTTCCTGTTCCCATGTGTTGCCTATTCTAAGCGGATATTCAAGTAGTTTCGACCAGATAGAACTGAGATGGCTATCAAATATAGTTGTTGACCCTGGAACTAAATCTCGTCCTTTGTGATTCCCACTATAAGATGATCCACGTGAGCTTAATTCCAAAGACATACGATGTTTTGTTACTTCAAAACTGCCAGATCCCATCTCTTCACCTGCTTCCGATGTAACTTCTACTTTAAGTGGAAAGGCTCCCCTATATGGCTTCCTGGGTTCAACTGTTATTGTGTCAATAAGTGGTTGTTTGTAAAAGTCATCCTGCCAACGATATGTCCAAGTCGTTCCAGATGTTAGCGGGAAGTATTCATCACTCTTCTCTGCAATTTTATAATCAATTAATTCAGCTTCAGTGACGATACCATTAGAGTGTTCATATCGTATTTTCACAATACCGACACCCTCAGCGAACCATAAGTATCGCGCGCCATTTATCAAAGCAGTCTTTAATTCTGTATGGCGATAAACATCATTGACAGTCACTACCGTTTTCTGTTTCAGGCACTGAGGAAAAGTTCCTCCTTTTACAGTTATGTCCTCATGTCCTTCGTTTGTAGTTATTGATATCTTTCCTCCCCAATTTCCATATTTTTTATTAGATTCTTCAATTGTTGATGGATTATGGAAGAAGACACCACGAATATTATAGAACAGTAACTTCATAGACCAAGGTGGGGAATGTTCGTGTCGGTATGATGGAACAAATATAGACAGAAAAGCATCCGTTCTTTGAACTCTTCCTGTTGCTTCCCCAACATGGTCATGCGTTCCTTTTCCTACCTCTGTACTGACAGTAATTGCTAAATCGCGTTTAACATTACGATTGATGTCATTAGTTGGATTACAAGAAATTAGAATGAAGATTACAAAGAATAACGAATAGAAGTATTTCATATCAAGCTTGTCTTGAAAATTATGTTAGAGTGTCCCATAGGTCATTTTTAGTGCGGGGTCTGTGATAAATGTGTCTTGCTTTTTGTAATGAACATTGCAATTGCTTACTCGGTCGGAATAACTTTTACCCAATCTTGATTTTCTTCATACCACCCCACAAGTGCTGTGATTCCTTCACGGAATGTTACTTCTGGTCGCCATCCCAACAGCTGCTCTGCTTTCTGGATATTTGCCCATGTTGCACGCACATCAGCGCGATGGAAAGGTTGATGTGAAAGAACGGCTTTCTTGCCAACAAGTTCTTCAATTAATCTAATCGTATCAATAAGTACGATAGGACTATCAGATCCGAGGTTAATGACTGAATATCCGAGTGGTTTCAAACCGGCTATAACGCCGCGGGCAATATCTTCAACATAGGTATAATCACGAGAGGATTGCTTTCCATCTCCATATACGATTACAGGTTCTCCCTCACTTATCCACTTAACAAATCGGAACGCACTCATATCCGGTCTTCCTGCAGGTCCATAAACAGTAAAAAATCGGAAGATTGTTACATCTAAATCATAGAGATGGTGATAACTATGGCAGAGTGCTTCTGCGCCTTTTTTTGAGGCAGCGTAGGGGGATAATGGTCCGTTAGTGTCGGCATCTTCGCTGAACGGAAGGGGATTTTTTGCTCCATACAAACTGGATGTGGATGCTAAAACAAATTTCTTAATGCCTTTAGCACGACACAACTCAAGCAAATTGAGAGTGCCGGTTATGTTGGTATCAATGTAGATCCAAGGATTCTCAACTGATTGGCGAACACCTGCACGTGCTGCAAGGTTAATCACAGCATCAAAAGATTCCTCAAATGTCTGTTCAAGAGCGAAACGATCACACAAATCTACGTTGTGGAAATAAAATTCTGACAACTCTTGAAGTTGTGCAAGCCGCCAATTTTTTACCGTTACATCATACGCGTCATTAATATTGTCTATACCTATAACGGTATGTCCATCTGCTATTAGGAATTCAGTGACTTTCCAACCAATGAATCCAGCACATCCCGTGACAAGATATTTCATATCAATCCCTGTGTTTCAAAATGAAACATCAAGCTCCATCAGTCTTGAAATCCTCAAACCGTTCACGAAAGTGAGATAACTCAAATTTTACTTCCTCACATTTTGTATCCATTGCTGACTCAAGGTCTAAAAGTCTTTTTTCTTGACGCGATATCAAACTGTCAACCTTTTCTACCCTCTTCTTGGCAGTGATGATTTTGTCATATTTTGTGCTTGATTGACTACATAATATCATCAATTCACGATAGTATTCGATTCCCTGTTCTAATTGTATCTGATCTCCACTGATATATGTAAGGTCATCACGATATCGTTCTAAATCTATGGATGAAAAAGACTGAGTAAATTTATCAAATTGTTCACTGAGTTCGGCAAGTTGTATCTGTTTTTCAGACCAAAGCAGCTTCTTTGCAATAGCATCAGCACTATCATTGTCAATAATTGGTGCATTGTCTTTTAAATTCTGTTGTAGTTGTTTTTCAATGAGAGTTAACTCAGACCGTAAGTTTCTTACATCCTGACGATATACCTCAAAATAAGTACGAATAGATCGAAGTTGTTCGTATAGTTCCTTATACTTCTGTTTGGATTTTTCAACTTCAATAATGTAGGTAGGATAATGCATCTTTAGATGCATAGCAATATCAGATTTTAATTTCCTGAATTTTTGTTTGCTTGGCGGGAATCTTTCAAGACTCATGAGTCCACATAAGGTGGTCATTGAACCGGTTAATGAGAGTAGTGATGAACCAAGAAAAAAGATTAGACTTTCTGCAGCATTTGCTAATCCCAACCATCCGATCACACCGAAAAATGACCCGCTACCAATTAAAAGCATTGGGTAAGATAAGTATTTCTTGATTTCAGATTTTGTATCCATTACATCATTCCTACTTAGTGGTTTACTCGCTAAATATTTATTATATACACAACTTGCGTAATAGGTTCAAAATCCTCCTCCGCTTTCAGGGGACGGGATAAAGGGGGTGTATTTAGTGTATTCAAAACATAAAAACTTAGCGAGTCAACCACTTAGACTAAAATGCATTTGATTATATAACCTAAGTTGCTACCTATTTCCTTTGGGTATATACCCAAGTAGTTTCAGCGATGATTATCTCCAAAATAACCTGCTGCGATAATAGCAGCATGCCTAACCTCGGCATCAGACATTTTTGCTTGCGGATCAGTATGATGTCCGCGTGAAATTAAAAGAACCTCACAAATCGTATACACTGCTACAATAGTTAATTCCATAGGGTTTTTCATTGTAAAAATCTATGGATATAAAAGAATTTATAGGTAGAAACTTGGGTTATATTAGATTAGGTTACCCACGGCGGCACGCCTCATGATCATTGCATTCGCTTTTTTGCTGACATTCGCGCCAAGATGAACCACTGCTATAAACTCATAATCAATATGAGCCTGAAGATTTCCGCGGTTCATAATCGAAAATGTCCTCCACAGGACAGTCCAAACGGTTTCAAGCGGATATGAAAAACGGCTCAAACCTGGTTATTACTGGATTCAAGCCGAATTAGAAAATGTCCGATATTGGTACTTATCGGACGTTTTTGATGCTTCCCCATGTGGTTGTGATCTTGGCTTTAGGGTCTACGGGATAACTATCATCGCCGAAGAACTCAATTTCGCCAATTTGAAAGTTCGCCCCAACGGTTTCAAAAGTAACATGCCGAAAAAACCGATACCCGATTTTTTGAACGTCGTAATCTTCGCCTGCCTCAAAAAGGACGACTTGCAGCCGCTGAGGCCAAAGGCTACCCCCGTCGTGAGCAAAGATGGTCGTAAATTCATTGCCGTCGTTCGACCCCTGAACCTCCCACACTGAAGGGTCCCTCTCAGGAACATCGTTCGCTGAAGATACGGTGAAGTGTGTCAATGCGTACGGCTCGTCAAACTCAGCTGTCACGTGTAGGCCTTCCTCCGGAATGCCACCCCCACGTCCTCAGCACCATTTGGCATTGCCGCCGCCAAGGATGTTATCAAAAACATTAAACGCAAATTCCCCGCCCCCGAATCCGGGTTCTTCGTTGGCTGAGAAAATGGCGTTGTAACCTTCATTTGCATCCGGTGCACCATCGTCTTCTGGGTCGGTTAGGTCTCCTCCTATCAGTGAAGCCGTTCCTACACCCAAGACTTCCTCCGCTTGTGCCATGTTGATCGTGCTGATAACACAATAGACTATCATCAACACAAATCCTGCTAATACCAATACAAATTTCATCTTGTTTTATCTCCTATAGATAATGAATCTCACTTTTGCGTGAGTTTCGCGTTATGTCAGGTGAGTTTGAATAAACTGCACCCATTTTTGTCATACCAATCTTTACTAATCTGTGTTCTATAATATCATATTATTTCATATTAAGATAGAAAATTCAATATAATTTTTCATAAATATAGAAAACAACGCAAAGAATTAGATTATCATAACCTAAGTGGTTTATTCGGTAAGTATTTGTATTTTGAATTCCGTAAATACACCCCCTTTATCCCTCCGAAAGCGAGGGGTGGGGACTTTTGAACCTATTACATAAGTTTTGTCTATAATAAATGTTTAGCGAGTAAACCACTAAGTTTCTCCCTATTTCCAAATAACATTTTAATATTTTTAGCATTAATGAATAAATATACTCTCAATTTGGGTCAAAAGAAATTAAGTTTGATATTCAAATGAAGATTAATTTATTAATTCGGTAATATGCAGGCGGGGAAACCCCGCCCCTACGACCGTTTTCTCTACTAGATTACCGATATATTTATTTAAACTTCATTTGAATATCCACTTTAGGTCTAATTATCAAACTCACTTTAAATACACTTTTTTAACAAAAGTGATTTAGCGTGCTGTATTCAATAGAGTTTCAATCTGTTTTTTCAGTTCGCCGTATAACTTTGGTTTGAAATCCGCTTTTTTATGAAACACGATTTTTCCTTGTTGTGAAATCAGATAAAGATTGGGTTTCTTTTTATCAGTCTGGTACTTTTTATGCATCTCACCTTTCCAATCAAACAGAAACTTAACAGGGGGCGGTTTTTTCTTTATTTGTGATCGGATGAAGCGTTTTGGAATGAAACCTGGAACACTTCGCATGTCTGCTATTATGAATGCGGTAACTTTCTTGTTTTCCTTAAAGTCCTTTTTGAATGCTTCTGCCCATTTGTCATCTTCCTTCCGTATTTTCCTATTACCCATAATCAAGAACACGATTTTCCCGCGTAGTTTCTTTGAAGAATATAATTTCTCTTCAAAATCTTGAAGGGCAAATTCGGGTGCAAGCTCACCAACTTTCGGTGGTTCTTCTTTTGCATGGGTTGCGATGTTTGCTAATAGAAGGAAAATGAAGAAAGACAATTTGATTTTCATGATGTGAACAGTTTATCATAAGAATCAGTTTTGTGTCAAGTTGTGTTGAAAACACCCAGGGTTATTTAGTTTTCGGTAATTCTGATAGATTTGTTCACATATCAATATAAGGCAATGCAAAGTAGTAGGCACACTCCGTGTGCCTACTACCATGAACATTTATGAAGAAAAGGAGAGTGGATCTAAACACGACTCACAATATAAACTTTCAGTAATGCCGTTCATTTGATATTTCTTAAAACTAAATAACCCTGTGAAAACACCTCTGTCAAAATATCAATTTACATTGAATAATACAGATAGATTTGTTATCATGATGGTAATAGCATAATGGAAGGCATGTAAGAATGAACGCAAATGTAGCGACGATTGATACCATATTATCTCATATCCGTCAATATCTACTTCCACAGGTGGCAAATCCATCAGAATTTCAGACTGCTGTTGACTTGCAGAGATTCCGTAGTCGTTTGCACAGTGTCCACAATTTCTGTATACGCGCTCAGATGCCTGATGAAATTAATTCCCAAGTTGATGTTCTACTTTCAACGAGTGCGAGTTTTTGGCAACTGATCAGTGATAACGAACTGTTGATGACGAATTTGAAAGATTTTAAACGTGTTCGGACTTTTTCCGCTGAGGCGGAAGGTATCACGAATATTGAGGAATTGCTATCTGGTGAGGATTCATTACGTGATGTACTAATCAATAGTATAGCATTTATGTTGAATTGGAAAGCGAACACTATCTGGGTAGACTCAGCTAAGAATGCGCGCACTGCTATGACTAAAAACTATATGCTTGAAATACAAGACAGGATATGGCAGTACATTAAAGAAAGCAACAAGCAAGCAGAACCGATTGATCTGGAACAGTCGGAAGAAATTCGTGAACGTGCAGAGAAATTTTTGCAACTAATACAAGTCAGTGATCTAACGACAGACGCACAAGTAACATTGCTACTACAAATATATACGATGTTACTCAGATTCCAACTTGGTCAACTTATACTCCAATTAGAAAACCTACATGAAAATGAAACCGAATAAAGGATTAGTAATTTTATGAATGATGATCTATTTGAATCACTCATTGAGGTAATAGCAACATTACGAAGCGAAAACGGGTGTCCTTGGGATCGAGAACAGACGCATAAATCATTGAAATCAACACTTATAGAAGAAACTTATGAAACAGTTGAAGCCATAGATTCAGAGGATCCATCAAAACTGAAAGAGGAACTTGGTGACCTTTTGCTGAATGTAATGCTGCAAGCACAGATTGCTGCTGAAAACAAAGATTTTACCATAAATGATGTGATTGAGACATTGACTGAAAAATTAATTCGGAGACACCCGCATGTGTTTGGTAATGTTCAAGTTGATAATGCTGAAGATGTTGTGAACAATTGGGAGAAAATAAAAAGTCAAGAAGCAGGATATGAAGATAGAAAATCAGTACTTGATGGTATTCCAATCGCATTGCCAGCATTGCTAAGAGGGCAGAAAATACAAAAACGTGTCGCACGGGTTGGTTTTGATTGGGATCATATCTCTGATGTCATTGACAAAGTAGACGAAGAATTGGCAGAAGTGAAGGAGAGCCTGAAAGATAGTGATGTTGATGCAATAGAAAATGAAATCGGGGATCTATTTTTTTCTGTAGTGAATTTGTGTCGTTTTTTGGATTTACAGGCAGAAGAAACATTGCGAAGAACGAACCGTAAGTTCATTAATCGTTTCAAAAGAATGGAAGATGTGTTAGAGAACCATGGAAAAAGTATATCTGACCAAACACTTGCAGAACTTGATGAAATTTGGGAAGAAGTGAAAAAGGATGAGTAATGAAATTCCTTGACAAGTTTTACACCTATCCTGAATTTGCAGAATACTCACATCTTATCGATGAATTAGACACGAATGCTCCACCTAAAATAGTGATTGTACATCGGTCTTCACATCCGATAAGTGAAACCGGTGAAAAGTTAGGGGTTTTCTCTGGTTCATTTAATCCTATCACTATTGCCCATATTAAAATGTTTGAGGAAGCACAAGTGCGTTTCCAACTGAATGAGATGCTGCTCCTACTTGCCAAAGCGAATGTTGATAAGGATGAATATGGGATGCCGTTAGCAGGACGAATTCTTACGCTGAAAGGTCTGGCTGAGGAAGGGAACAATGTGTCAATCGGTATTTCCAGTCATGGTCGTTATATAGATAAGATAAGTGCATTGAAAGCAGTTTATCCTGAGAATACACAATATCACTTCATTGTAGGATATGACACTTTGGTGCGAATTTTTGATCCGAAATATTATACGGATATAACAAATGAGCTAAGAGACCTATTTTCGCAGTGTAGATTTATAGCGGCAAATCGTGAGAATGTAGATTTTGAAACAATAAATGAGTTTCTTGACACCCCGATGGTTCAACCCTACAGTTCATATATGTCGTGTCTGATACTTCCAGATTGTTACGCTGATGTTTCTTCTACAGAAGTGCGTAAACGTTTAGATCAAGGTGAATCTATCTCACATTTAGTACCGACAGTTGTAGAAGACATTTTAGTTTCGTCATCTTAACTATTGTTTATTCGTATATAATGCGTTCTCAAGTATAGACTGAACTTCATAGATTGAACCCTTTTTTTCGGAATAAGGTTCAGGCATTCGGACAGGAGTTGCTATGATTCTGGGTTGGTTTGTTGGTTCACCTTGAATGATGAAGTCGTTGAAAGTCTCCCAATCAGGAATGCCCTTGAGGGGCCAAGCATCTACAGCACAGTATTGGAATAGCAACAAGCGACGAGACTTATCTGATGTATTTGGTGCAGATCCGTGCAATGCCCTGACGTGGTGTATTGTAATACCACCAGCCGCTATTTCAATTGGTACAGCACCATCAGGTTTGAAATTTGGATCGGTAACAGCACCGACAAATGCACCGTTCTGATGATGATCCAAAGTAGGACCTATATGTGAACTTGGGATCACCATCAATGCCCCATTCTCAACAGTCATATCGTCGATTACTACACCTACTGCGAGCAGATCATCGTTTGTGTGCGGGTAAAACGCCCAATCTTGATGCCATTCAACGGGACTACCATATTCGGGATACTTCATGTTAAGTTTATGTCCATTATACCGAATATCAGGTCCGATGAGTTGTGATACGATTTCAAGGATATCTGGATGTCTTAAGGTTTGGTCGTAGACTAAATGGTAAAGACATGGATTTTTGATACGACGTACACGTGGGTTAGCAGGGGTATGTCCTGGTTCTAGGTCAAAAACGTCATTATGCTCAGTAACCTCTCTGGATTTTTCAACAAATTCATCAGTAACCCGGCGAAGTGCTAACACCTCCTCCTCTGTTAGAACTGAAGCGACAGCGATATAACCGTTTTTCTGATAAGAATCAATCTGTTCCTGTGTTAGCATTCAAAATGTTCCTCTATTCAATGAAACTATCCCATTCATTTTTATCTCGTTCCTAAGTATCTAAAACAATCAAGATTCTTCCTGATTATTTAACATATTCCGAAATTCCTGAAGGCTATCTACTATCTGAACTGTTTTAAATAACTGCTTAAGTCGATCTATATCATCAATTTCATCAAGTAAGGGTTTTAAATCTTGTACATCGTCATTCTGGAATCGATCAGTAAGCGTTTCAAGGATAAGATCAATTACAACAATTATCTGTCCGCGTTCCATACCGCGTTCTAAACCGCGTTCCATACCGCGCATTATTCCTTGTTCTAAACCACGTTCTTTTGCTTCCTTAATATATTCTTGAATTAAAGGAAAATCCAACCAGAAACTATCTGGGAAAGACTGTCTTAAATTTTCCATATCATAAACTAAACTACCAAATATGCCCATTGATGCAAACATAATACTTTTGATGTCTGTATCTACATCTGCATTAATCGTTGCATCTACACACTCGTCCAACCATTGCGTTGGATTCATCCCTTGAGACGGTTTCATCAAAGGTGTCAGTGGTAGCAAACTTGGTATTTGAGCCTCCAATATTTGTTTTCCGTCAATTTCATTCAACCTTATGACTCTATATCTAATTCTGTATTCACATTCATTACCAGTATACTCATAGAATCCAGGATCATTTCTACCTGCCTGCGGATGTAAGTAAAGAACGCTTGTGTACACATTCAATTGATATTCTCTGATAAGAAAACCGTTATATCCAGCAATGCGGTAATGCATTGGTTCTTGGCTGTCGTATGTCTGAAACTCATTGTGGAGAATAGCGACTTCATCAGGAAATTGAACTCTTAAAGTACTATCCGTTACAGATGACTTCAGTGTAATTTGTTCAGTCGTCAGGTTTTCCAGAACGGTTACATTTTGATAACCGAGAATCAATTCTGTAAAAGGTTTAGGATTATCTGTAGTTATGAACTTTGTTATATTATCGTAGTCTTGTCTCATTGCATAAAGTATACTGAAAATTTAGAGATTTTGTCAAGCAATTTTATCTGAAATTGTTTAACACTTTCAAATAAATCGTTTGCATTTTTTTGCTATGTAAATCTATACTAAAATTTCGTTCTGCATGCCTCCTCGCTGCAATTCCCATTTTGTTGCTGAGTTTACGGTCATTAACAAATTGAACTATCTTATTTGATATTGAATCTAACTTATCAACCCATCCTGTCACACCATCAACAATCATATCTGAAGTGCTTCCGATAGGAGTGCCGATAACAGGTAATCCCGATGCCATTGCCTCAGCAATGACACTTCCTGCTGACAAAGTTACTAACAGGTTTATTTCATGAAATGCACTTTGCATGTCATTTTGATGTCCAGTAAACTTTATCACATCATCCAGTTTGTATTTTGCGACAAATTCTCTTACTTCACGTTCATAAGCCTTATGTTTAGGGTTCTCAAGTGATGAACCGATGATTTGAAATCTAACATTATGACACTCGTGATAAACCCTTGATGCAATCTCAACAAATTCTTTCTGTCGTTTGAATGGTTCAATACGTCCTACTAATCCTACAACAAAAGGATCAGACTGATTTTTCTGTGGTATATGTTTTGGTTGAAATTCCGACAGGTCAACACAGTTTAGAATAACATCTATTTTTTTCGATGCGATACCGTGATCCACTAGGAATTGTTTATACTGACTGGAAATAACAATAAATTGATCCATACAATCAAAGTCGTACTTTGCAATTTGTGTAGGATTGAGTATATTCCTTACATGTGAGATAACTGGAATACTTAGACTTTTTTTCAATTTCCACAAATATGGATTTAACCAAGAATCTGAAGTGTGTACTACTTGGATATTGTTGTGTTTAGCAAAATCTGTTAATTTAGAAGAAGATATATGTCGGGATAAGATAGATTTAGTTTTTCGCCAATGTGGAAGGTCTATAATTGTGGTATGAATATTGGCATTTCTCAACTGTTGTGCGAAAATACCATCATCAGGACAAATTACATAAGGATCGAACGATGTTCTGTCCAAATGCGTTACAAGGTAATAGAGTTGTTTTTCGCCCCCACCGATATTTGATCCACAATGACTAAGATAAAGTATAGGAATCATTTATTTTTCAGCAAGAGCGAAAACATTGTTATACTGCAAAATCCAGATGTTTATCTCGAAAAACTTGACTCACAGACCTTTGTTGATGAACCCTTAAAATCGCTTCAGCGAGCAGTGGGGCAATAGAAAGCACTTCTATTTTACCACCAAGTTGCTTTTCAATTGGAATTGGGATTGTATCTGTAGTGACAACTTCGCGAATTGATGGGTGTCTGAGTCTTTCTAATGCAGGCCCTACGAGAACAGCATGTGCGATGCTCACATAGGCAGGTTCTGCCCCTGCTGCAGCTAAGGCTTGCGCTTGTTGATATATACTGCCACCCGTAGCAATTTCATCATCAATGATAATCGGCGTTTTTCCTTTTACATCGCCAACTAACTCAACAAACTCTACATCTTGACCATCAGCACCGTTTCTTCTTTTGTGCATAATGGCTAAAGGCAGACGGAGAATTTTTGCATATTTTTCAGCGAGTTTTGCACGCCCTACATCAGGGGCAACAATTACACCGTTTTGAATATCCTTTCCACGAAAATAGTCTGCTAACGTGGTGAGTGCAGTGAGATGATCCATTGGAATATCAAAAAACCCTTGAATTTGTGGCACGTGTAAATCAATAGCAATAACACGGCTTGCCCCTGCAGTAGTTAATAGGTTTGCTACAAGTTTGGCACTGATAGGTTCCCTTCCAGTAGTTTTGTGATCTTGTCGTGCATAACCAAAGTATGGAATAATCGCCGTGATTTGTCGTGCGGATGCGCGTTTCATGGCATCAATGGTAATAAGGAGTTCCATCAGATTTTCATTAGCCGGTTCTGATGTCGGTTGTACGATGTAGATGTCGGTTCCGCGTATACTTTCTTCAATCTGTACACGTGTTTCACTGTTTGGAAATGGACCGACTGTAATTTTTCCCAGTTCGACACCTAATTTCGCAGCAATTTCTTTTGCCAATGTGGGGTTAGCTCGACCTGCAAATAGTCTGAAATCACTACGAACTTGTTCTATCAAATTGGACATTCCAAAATCTCCTTAGTAATTATAGAGACAATTTATTTGGGTATATCGTTTGAACACATTCAAATTAGGGATTCGCCTGTCATCTCTGAAGGTTGTGGTAAACCGAGTAGTCGTAGAACTGTCGGTGCAATATCTGCAAGTCTACCACCAGTTTTGAGTTGATGCTCCTTATATCTGTCATCCGCAACAATTAGATCAACATCATAGGTTGTATGTGCTGTATGAATGCCACCTGAAACCGGATCAATCATCTGCTCACAGTTGCCGTGGTCTGCAGTGACGATGAGTGCTCCACCTTTCTCCAAAACTGCATTTACAATTTTTCCGACACCTGCATCCACTGCCTCAACTGCCTTAATTGCAGCCGATAGTGAACCAGTATGTCCTACCATATCACCATTTGCATAGTTCAGAACCATCAGGTCATATTTATCCATATTTATTCTACGCAACATCTCAACTGTTACACCTGGAGCAGACATCTCAGGCTTTTGGTCATAAGTTGTTACGTCGCGTGGTGAAGGGATAATTTGACGATCTTCTCCTGAGTATGGCTCATCTCGGTAATCATTAAAAAAGAATGTTACATGTGGAAACTTTTCTGTTTCAGCACAACGGAATTGCGTTAATCCATTATCACTCATATAAGCACCAAGTGTATTTGACATCTTCGGTGGTTTTGTAACTGCCGCTTCAACAGGTAATCCCTGTTCGTATTCTGTCATTGTAATAAACTTAACGCTCATTTTTGAATTCCGTTTAAAACCCATTTCGCGTTCTACTCCATCTTTTCCTTCGGCATGGTATGGGAAAGAATCCAAACAGAATGCTTTTGTAAGTTCACGTGGACGATCACCTCTAAAGTTATAGAAAATAACAGCATCTCCATCAGAAATACGAGGAAGTGGTTTTCCATTGCTATCAAGAACTACAGCGGGTCTTATAAATTCATCACCTTTGCGGTTTGTATCGTCAGGTTTTTTGTAGTAATCATTATATGCATGTGTTGCTGTAGTTACATGTGAGCCAACACCTTCAGTCAACAGACGGTAGGCAACTTCAACGCGATCCCATCTATCATCTCTGTCCATTGCATAGAAACGACCAATGACTGATGCGATTTGTCCAACACCCATTTGTTTAGTTTTCGTTTCAATTTGTTCACAAAACTTAATACCGAGATCAGGTTGACAATCCCGACCATCACTGAAATTGTGTATTAAGACTTGATTGGATTTTAACCCGTTGGTTTTGGCAAGCGAGAGTAATCCATAGAGATGTTCAAGGGAACTGTGAACACCAGCATCACTTGCTAAACCCATGAGATGTAGATTAGTATTATTATTCTTGACATGTGCGATAGCATTTAAAAGCACATCGTTCCGTGTGAACTCACCGGAACGAATCATTGTGCTGATGCGTAGGAGTTCTTGATTGACAATCCGTCCTGCACCGATATTTTGATGTCCAACTTCACTGTTGCCAATAACTCCAGGGGGTAATCCCACATCTTCACCCGATGTGTGAATTAGGACATTTGGATAGTTCTGTCTTAACCAGTCATCTACAGGAGTCTTTGCAAGGTGAACAGCGTTTGCTTCCTGATATTCAGGAAAAGGATTACAGCCCCATCCATCTCGTATGATGAGTGCGACGGGGCGTTTCAGGTGGCTCGTCATTAATAGTCCTTTCTGTTCCTCAACAGCCGTGATAGAATATTACCATGATTAGAAAGATTGGATTTTTTACTTTCAACATGTTAAATTATGAACGTATATCCATATTCATTTTTCAGATTTGTTTGAAGAACTAATCTGTGGATAGTGATGTTTTCTTTAACATATTATATCAGAAATCGAATGGAAAATCAAGATGTCATTTAAATCAATCTTCCTTTCAGTTTTTTTAGGTGCAACATTAATTGTCATAGTTTTAATTTTCAATGCGAATCGTCCACAAGTGGAGAGAAACCAACCGAGTGCTGACTTTGTGCGCGCCTCCGGTAAATGTGCTGAATGCCATAGAAGAGAAACATCTGCAGTTGTTCATCAGTTTGAACGGAGTATGCATGCAAAGCACGGAGTGAATTGTTTAGATTGTCATAGAGCAGCTAAAAAACAAGAGTCACAGGCACACATGGGTTTTACAATCGCTAAGTCTCTTACTGCCAAGAATTGTAGTGCGTGCCATTTAACAGAATACACACAGTTTCTGAGAAGTCGACATGCGGCACCGGCCTGGGCAGCTGTTGCCGGTGCTAAGGACTTTACTGCGGAACAGATTGCTTTCGCAGAGAAATATCATAAAGGAGCAGTTAATCGTCCACCCAATCAGTTGGCAATAGCGGAAGGACAGAATGCTATAGATGTTGGTTGTTTAGGGTGTCATGATATTGGAAAACCGAACGACGATGGTTCTATTGGTACTTGTACTGCTTGCCATGCAAGACATTCTTCTTCTGTTGCATTGGCAAGGGAGCCGCAAACATGTGGACAGTGTCACATGGGACCTGACCATTCACAAATTGAGATTTACCATGAATCAAAGCATGGTGTGCTTTACAATGCACAAAAGGCAAGTATGAATCTTGACGCATCCCCTAAGAGTTTGACCACGGCTGACATGTCCGTTCCAACATGTGTAACTTGTCATTTGAGTGGTTTAGATGGGTTGAAGGTGACACACGATACAAGCGAACGACTCTCTTATTGGCTTTTTGCTGCCGTATCTGACAAACGTCCAACTTATCATCAGGGACAAGATGCAATGAAAGAGACCTGTTTGCGTTGTCACACCCAGCAAAATGTTGAGAAATATTATCAAGAAGCTGAAGGAATTGTAGTTGACACCAATGCAAAAATAGTTGAAGCACAAAAGTTGATGCAATCGCTACGTGATGAGGGACTATTGACCGACAAACCTTTTGACGAACCGATCGAGTTCCTTTACTTTGACCTTTGGCACTACTATGGTAGAACTGCCAAACACGGTGCGTTTATGGGGGGTGCGGATTTTGTGCAGTGGCACGGAAACTATGAACTTCTGCTAAAGATGACGGAGTTGAAAGAGATTGCCAAAGAACTTAGAGAAAAGTATACAAGCGAATAACGGTTTCGCTGCAAAACTACTTGATATTTTTATAATTATAAACCTTGCGTTTCTTGCACTTGATGTTTACATAGCCCACTCCATCAATGCGTTTGATCATTCCGCTGAATGGGTGCCTTTTTATTTTTCACTCTTCGCGTCCATACTTTTAGTACCAACTGTGCTCACCAGAAAAAAACGGTGGAAACATTGGTTTCGATTCGGGATTGGATGGGGGGCAATTGGTGTCGGCATAGGGGGCATGCTATTTCATTTGAACAGTCATTTCTTCTCAGAGCTGACGTTGAAAAGTCTTGTGTATGCTGCTCCATTTGTAGCACCCCTTGCATTTACTGGTGTAGGTTTGCTCTTAATAATGAATGGATTGATCCTTGATACCGAATTTGAATGGTCACAATGGGTACTGTTTTTGGCTGGACTTGGTTGGTGCGGGAATTTCCTGCTTTCTGTTCTTGATCACGCACAGAATGGGTTTTTCAACATAACAGAATGGTTACCGGTCTGGACAAGTGCGATGGCCCTTGGATGTTTGGCAACACTATTCATCTTTCCATACAAACCTTCATTCCTGAAGTTCTGTGTTGTGGTTTTAGGAGTTAATATCATAGTGGGTTTTGCTGGATTTCTCTTGCACTTTACAGCAGATTTGCACGCGCCTGGAATGAAGATAACTGACAGGTTCATTTATGGCGCACCATTGTTTGCACCATTGCTATTTCCAAATCTATCGCTACTTGCCCTATTGGGTATTTGGAGATTACCGAGTTCGACTTCAGTATTGTAAAACCAAATATTATGTGTGCATTTTGAATATTATACCAAATTAACCTAAATCGTAGGGACAGGGTTCCCCTGCCCGCCGTGTTCGCAGCATCAAAAACAGGACAAATCAAGTTAATTTGGTGTTATTGAATTCTCTAACCGGAATTATGGAATAGACAAGGTGTGTTCGGTAAACAAACAGAACATACCTTAGTATGTGAACAGCTGAGGTCTTACTTTAAGAATCTAATTTGACTTTATTTTGCCCCAAGTTGTTGCCATTTTTCCAAGTGGTTCAACATCTGCTGGCGTATCCATCACTCTTTGGATATCCGCTTCTGTTAGGACCTTGTCATAGAGACGCACCTCATCTATTTTACCTGGGAAATGATCCGTTGGTCTGCCAAAATCGTCACCACCGATCCAGAGTTCTAAGTCTGATGGGGCAATAGGTTTGTTATTCGCACCTTCACCTTCAAGTATACCGTTTATATAGACCTTTAGTGTTTTTCCATCAAACGTCCCTGCAAAGTGATACCATTCACCAATCTTCCAATCTGTTGTTTTCGATTCAGCAAAGTTGTTATCTGGTTTCACAAGGAAATCAATACTATCCTTAGAATTACCGAAGTCAAATATAACGAAGATAGAATCGTTTTTAACCATTAACCTACGACTTGTCAGTGCTTCATTTGGACTAAACCATGCCATCAATGTAATTTTTTCCGTTAGGTCTAATGCGTCGTCATCATCTACAACAACATGATCGTCAGCACCATCGAATTCAAGTGCATTACCAAATTTTCCCGCGACCCATTTTGGATCCCCAGCAAATTCTCCATCATGTCCGTTGCCAGTTATGTCTGCTGCAGTTTTTCCATTCCCTTCATCAAAGGACCAGTAGCCGACAAGTCCATCATCAGCAGGATTGGCAAGACATATACTCGTGAATATAGATGAGCATAAAAGTAACACTAAGAATACCTTAGACATTGTAATTTCTCCTTTGTAAGATTTTACTTACTTCTGTGCTTTGAACGCGTTAATATTATACCATGTTTCTTTGAGTTTAGGGAACTAAATTACAGTATTTGCTTAGATTCTTATGGGTAGAAAGGTTGATACACTTTAGAATAAATTGAAAAACGAAAAATTGATATGAGGCGCAAAATTTAGTCTATATATGAATTCGTGGTAGGTCCAAGGCAAATATTGGTAGTGACGACTCTAAGAATTGTGCAAATTAAATATCTACTAATGTTTAGATTCTTCATAAACGGATCTTATGAAGTCAACACCTGCCTTTCCAAATTGATTGCAGATTTCATCGGCAATATCCTTATGCCCTTTCTTGTATAGAATTCGGATGGTTTCTTCAACTTCGTCTTTTTTCGTTTGTCCAAGAAACCACATTTCACGTGTAGGGATTTCAAGATAAATTTTTGCAACTTTCTCTGGTGTTGTCAACACATGTTTCTGCAAAGCCTCAATAACACGCGATAAGGTGTAAGCGTACCCCGGAACCTTGTCAAGATAGTTCATGGATACTTTTACCCATGCAAGCACTTCATCATCTATTTTATCAATAAGTCCCAACCACATGGATAGAGGACTTAAAACTGCCTGATATTCCTTTTCTTCGCTATGTTCCGAAAGGACTTCAAACAAGGCACGCCACGTTGGTATGACCTTTTCTTTCACTTTCTCGGATAAGTTATCCTTGCGGCGCGAGAAAAAATAGACCACGCCAGAAAGAAGATTGGGGTTACTGCAGTGTATCAACTGATAAATAAGACTGCCTTTATCATCCAAGGTTTCGCTGTCTTCTATCCAACCTGTACAGATATGCTTAACAAGTCTATCCAATACCTCAACATCAGCAAAATCTGTAATCAATGCTTTCTGATAGTGTCCGTTTGCCTTAAACCAAGAATATAACTCTTCGTAAACTCGCGAATGTATCAGATATCCTGAAAAAGCAGTTTGCCAATGATCTTCGTCATGCAGCGGGAAGATGTGGTCTATATTACTAATGACCCACTCTTTATCAAGATAAGATAGGCATGACAAGTAAAGTCCCAGCGTGTAGGAGAACTCAAGCGATGGTTCAACGATCCGGTCTAATCTTTTGGTAAAATCAGCTTTGATGGATCGTGGCCATCTGATACCACCAAGTTTATCTTCGTTAATACGTGCGTGCCTTAAGGCATAGTTTATCATCGCAGTAAACACTTTACCTCTATTTGAACTTAAGGCATCAAGAGAGGAATCTTTCGGCGTGAAAATGCTTGGTTCAGCTTTCTCCACAAGAATCAACAGAATTTCTTCAGCAAGAGGCAAAAGTTGGGCATCAAATGCATGTTTATCATCTTTTGTTCCCTCTCTTATCAAATCGGCGGCTGTAGAAAGAATCCAATTCCTATAGTTAAAGCCAACTTTGTACTGCACACTCCAGAAGTGTTCTAATGAAAGAATCTGGCGGATGAATATCAGCAAAGCGCACCAATCAAACGAATTTTTATCACGCCATGCCTTTAAGAACCCGTGTAATAGCGAAGATTGGTAGAAACTTGAGATATATCCAAAGGGCATTAGATTATCAGCAAATTTTTGTGGACTTGCAACTACACTTTTCTCAAGCGTCTGTGCTAAGCCGCGCTCTGTCGGGTCAGACTTACGGAAGACTTCTGTTTGCTTAAAATTAGTGATGTACTCAGCAATCTGTATATTTGATAGACTCGATAATTGCTCCACTGTTAGAGGACTAGTGCTGCCTGCCCAAATTTCAATGTGCCGATTATAGCCTGGATTTTCAATTGGTTCAGGATTGATCTTTTCATATTTCCTATTGGCAGCAAGAACATTCTCATTGCCAGTTTCCATCAAGGCAGAAAGCCATTCGCGTCTTCTGTACGCCACATATTTCGCCTGCGTCTCATCGTCATTGTTGTCTGTTAGCCCTGGGTTGATTCTATCCATTGTAACATCTGCTCCATTTCGTCAACGTCAAAATTAGAACTATTAGTTTGAATCAATTGATACATTTCAGGTTTCAATTCATATTCATCAAGTGGATTGCCTTCCCAGTTCCAAAATAGATCCTTTAAATCGTCGTAATGGTGGTTAATTGCATTAACTCCAATCCGTCGGATAATTGTATGTGGTTCATTAAGAAGTCTTTTAACAGTCATCTTGATATTGTTGGGTTCAGCAAACTGATAGAGAAGACTTGTAAAACTCACAATCAATTCAGTATAATCCGCAACTGAAAGTTGGGAGATATCACTTTCAACCAATTGCATAAAGTTAAAAGCAAATGGATCTTCCCTATCAATAACTCGGATCTGTTCAAGCGTAATTTGAGTTGCTTCTATTCCACATAAATTTGCGATAACTTGTCCATGTTTTTTGAGAGCATCTTCAAGCCAGGGCTCATCCATTATAGGACAGATTCGCCCATCAACGGTTCTGACTTCAAGGATTATTCTGAGTAATGCAAGAGTTAACTCTCGTTTACCTTCATCAAGAAACTTAGGCAGCATCGTTTGACCTATTTCATTATCCACAAGTCCGGACTTCCATTTAGATTTCAATGCTGTTCCCATAAAATCGATATGCTGAGATTCTATCATGTCCGTTGGAAGTGTAACGATAATTTTGATAATCTGTAGGTCTGTTCTATTATTTTCGATCCTCTCTCCGTTGTCGTCAGTATAGTTTATGATAGAATTCACAATGTCCACGAGTAAATCAATATCAACTTTTGAATGTGTGGAAATCCTCGTTATATATTCAAAAGCATGCCAAGTAGGTATGCGAAATGTTCCAGGTTGACCGGGGTCCTCTTGAGGATAAGGATTATGAACTGGATCAAACCAACCATCCTCTTTCAGAGGTATCAACCAGTTAGTTGATTCAAGGCTGCCAAAAAAATACGTACGCCTTGCTTCGGATTCTAACAAATTTCGCAGCACCTCTCTTCTTTCCGGAGTTGGTTGGGCAATCCGAATTCGATCCAATCTGTCAAGCAGATTAAGATAATGCCCAACTAAATCAACCAATACTGATTCAAATTCAAACCAGAGTCCTTCAAAATCTTCTATCCTTCGAGGAGATTTTCCTACCCCATGACGATGAGCAAATCTGACAAAGTCCTTAGCGACTTTTATCCACCTAATAGCAAGTCTAACGCGGGAGTCATCAATAGAAAGTAAGTGAACTCCATCAATGTTTAGTGCTGACAAAATTGAAGCAATATGACCTTTACGGTCTTTTAATTCGTTATAGTTTCCTAACTTAACTAAGACTGCTTCTGTGAGTTCGCTTTGTATATGTCTCTTGACTTCGTCGCTGGATAAAATATCCCTTAAACCCCCATCAATTTCCCGTGCAACATGTGCTAAAAGACTCGCTGCAGTTTCTAGGTCCTTGTTTTGTAGAATCCTGATCCCATCTAAATAATATGCAGCTATCTCAGGTCCAATAGATTTCAGGTTACGGTGAATTTCAACTTGTTGTGCGGATAACTCTACACCAAGACTTGAAGTGTCACCTGGTCCCTGCGATGAGTCATGGTCATCATCAAACCCATCATTCACTTTTTCTTTCACCTCTAAGTTTTAAAACTCTTTAGTCACATAATAACATACCTCAAAGCAAATATCAACATATTTAACCATGGATATCCAAATGTGTCACTATCTGATAGGCAGAAAATATGAAAACTAATACACATATCAAAATGATTGACAAGGCACGAGAATCATGCTATAATCGTTTCAGGATTACAAAGGAATCCAGAAGCTTATGGACCACCGTTGAACACATGAAATAGTCGTTATTGACGAAAAAAGTAACTATATACTTTGGAGAACAATTTATGAAATCGTATAGGCAAATCGTAGAGGAGGCAAAGACAGAGATCCCAGAAGTCACAGCCACAGACGTTAAAGAAAACAAGGAAAATGGAAGTGACTTTGTACTGCTAGATGTTCGCGATGAAGATGAATATCGTGCGGGTTATATACCCGATGCTGTTCACGTAACTCGTGGGATGCTGGAATTCTCTGTTGAAGATTACATTCCTGACCGAGATCAAAAGGTTGTGGTGTATTGTGCTGCTGGATCACGTTCACTCCTCGCAGCAAAATCGTTGCGTGAGATGGGATATACAGATACCGTATCCATGGCGGGTGGATACAGAGACTGGTCTACTGCTGGATTCCCAACTGTACAAGATAAAGAGATGTCGCATGAGCAACTTGATAGGTATAGTCGTCACTTCATGCTTACCGAAGTTGGTGAACGTGGACAAGCAAAATTACTTGATGCTAAAGTTTTACTCGTCGGTGCTGGTGGATTAGGTTCGCCTGCTGGTGTATATCTTGGTGCTGCTGGTATTGGACAGATGGGGATTATTGACTCAGATGTTGTGGAGTTGAGCAATCTACAACGTCAGATTCTTCACAGGACAGAAGCAGTTGGCACACCGAAAGTTCAGTCGGCAACTACTACGATAAAATCACTCAACCCAGATGTTGAGATTACACCGTATAACCTGCGACTCACTGCAGACAATGTTGAGGAGATTTTTTCGGAATACGATCTGATTGTTGATGGATGCGACAACTTCGCAACGCGATTTCTTGTCAACGATGCTGCAGTTCTGATGAACAAACCGATTGTGCATGGTAGCATTTTCCAATTTGAAGGACAGGTAAGTCTCTTCAAACCGAACGAAGGTCCTTGCTACCGATGCATGTATCCTACGCCTCCACCACCCGGCTTGGTGCCAAGCTGAAGTGAAGCAGGTGTCCTGGGCGTGCTCCCAGGCGTTATCGGTGTGATGATGGCAACTGAAGCGATTAAGTATATTCTTGGTCTCGGTGAACCGCTTATCGGTAGGCTAATTCTTTATGATGCACTGAGTATGACTTATCGTGAAATGAAAGTGCCTCGTGATGAAAATTGTCCGCTATGCGGTGAAAACCCGAGTATAACAAAACTGATTGAAGATTACGATGCAGCAGCTGAAAATCCTGAAACATTTGCTCCTGCTGCGGATTGATAAAAGGTGAATTTCAGATTAGGAGCTTAATGTCAAAAACTGAACACACCCAAGAACCGGAAATACTTAGCTTTTTCGATACTCCACTTGACCCCTTTCCTGACCGAAGTACACGCTGGTTGTTTGAAAATAAAGAGTGTGTCCGGGACCTGGTAGAAATTCTTGCAAGTGAATTGGTGGAACATATTGATTTTAGTCGCCTATCACAAATTAACAAGAGCTTTATTTCCGACACGCTGCGTGAGCAGCAGGCTGACATGGTGTTTAACGTGCCGTTTCAGACCGAATCGGGAACAGACGAACTACTTATTTATATCCTCATTGAACATCAATCCACGGTTGACCCTATAATGGGGTTCCGTGTGCTGTTTTACATGATGCAGATTTGGGATTCACAACGGAGAGGATGGGAAACTGACAATGTACCTAAAAGTCAGTGGCGTTTCCGCCCAATCCTTCCAATTGTATATTACACGGGCGAAAGGCGGTGGAGCAACCCACTGACCCTTGATGCAATAATGGATATACCCGATGTGCTTACACGGTTCGTTCCAAAATTTGATACGCTGTTTCTCAGTGTAAATGAAACAGAGACAGCGGCCCTAAAGGAAACTGACCATCCATTAGGGTGGTTACTAACGGTTCTTCAAAAGGAAAATGCGGATAAGGAAACACTAAGCACCGCTATGCTTGAAGTGGGCTCCTACCTTGAAGCACTTGACGAAACAAAAGCACCACAACGGCGCAAGGCGTTTGCCTATTTGGTTTTGTTAATCTTACATCGTCGCCCCACTGAAGAACACCAGGAACTAATAACGCTTATTGAACAGCATGCCCATGATATGGAGGTAGAAAACATGGCACAATCAATCATTGATATCACAAAAGAACAAGGTATAGAACTAGGCAAAGAACAAGGTATAGAACTAGGCAAAGAACAAGCAAGACGGGAGGACATCATCAAACTACTGCAAATAAAGTTTGAGACTCTCCCAGAAACCATTACCAAGAAAATTAACGGCATACAGGACCATTCACGCCTCAATTCACTCTTTGAGAAAGCCGCAACTATTGATACACTTGACGATTTTGATGAATAAAATCGTTATAGCGCACAACAGGCACACGAGATGGAGGTAGAAAACATGGCAAAAACAGTAGTAGACGTTGCCAGAGAACAAGGCTTTGTAGCAGGCTATTCAAAAACTATAGCAGAAAGTATTGCAAAAGGTATAGAACCCAATTTAGCACTTGGTGTAAAACGAGGCATAGAGCAAGGTAAAAAGCTGGCAAAACAGGAAAGCATTATCAAAGTACTATACTCCCGATTTCGTGCTATTCCTGATCCTGTTAAATACAAGATTCACTTGATACATGACATAGCTCGCCTTGATACTATTTTTGACAAAGCATTAACCGCAGAAACAATTGATGACATCGGGCTGCCGAACGACGATAGTTAACAGTTTGCGTAAGTGCTATGGACTTACTTTAAATAGGAGACTTGCCTATGCCAAAAAAACCTATTAACCATTATGAACATTCCGACAAATTACCCAACAATCCAACGCAAGAACTCAGTGGATTTGCAGAAGACGATGACTTCAAACCAACACGCTACCCACGAGATATTGCCCTTGACCCGCAATTAGTTTGGAAAGGCAAAGACCAACAGAACGACAATGATCTTGAAGTGCCTGCAGTTCCTATCTACATTCAGGAACATATCCAACCGCAAGCCATAATCGAGGCACTCCGCGCGCAACAGCAGAAAGAATCAGATCAAATCGGATCGCTATTTGAAGGGTTTGAAAACCTTGACTTTGAACAGAAAATTGAGTTTTACCAACA
This sequence comes from Candidatus Poribacteria bacterium, assembly GCA_958295945.1. Taxonomy (GTDB): domain Bacteria; phylum Poribacteria; class WGA-4E; order WGA-4E; family WGA-3G; genus MSPOR6. The sequence goes on along the minus strand of OY282386.1, from coordinate 3,827,023 downwards.
CGAACAGAACTGGCATAACCGCTTTATCCTTGGCGATTCGCTTGCTGTGATGAACTCTCTTGCTGAAAAAGAGGGACTCAAAAATAGTGTCCAGACAATCTTTTTTGATCCGCCTTACGGTATCAAATTCAGCAGCAATTGGCAAGTCAGTACGCGAAAACAAAGCGTTGATGATGCAAAAATAGAAGGTGTTACGCCTCAACCTGAACAGATTAAGGCGTTCCGTGATACTTGGGAATTGGGCATTCACTCTTACCTCGCCTATCTTCGGGACCGACTTGTTGTTGTGCACGAATTGCTTAATAATTCAGGCAGTGTTTTTGTCCAAATTAGCGATGAGAACATGCACCTTGTCCGGTGTGTGTTAGACGAGGTATTTGGAGGTGAAAATGCTGTTACTACGGTAGCATGGACAAGAGGTGAATTAACTTCATCTTCTTCCATATCTTCAGTTTTTGACTATCTGCTATGGTATGCAAAAAATAAAGATGAGATAAAGTACCGTCAACTCTACATGGAATGGAATGAACGCGCTCCTGATCCTCTTCTCAAATCCTATGAAAAAGTTGAATTGCCAGATGGTACGCGCCGTGGAATGAGAAGTAAAGAAAAAGAAGATCCTTCTTTGCTGCCTGAAGAAAGTCGAAGGTTTGTAGATTATTCAGTAACATCACAAACTGCTGGTGATGCAACGTATCCTTATGAGTTTGAAGGGAAAATTTTCGTTCCTACAAGCGACAGAGGCTGGGCAGCAAGTCGTGAGGGTTTAGATAGGATGGCAAAACAGGGCAGACTTTTCGCTCCTGGTAAATCACTCCGTTATATTCGATATTCCGCTGATTCGCCAGGGCGTTCCACTACTAATCTCTGGACAGATACTGCAGGTGGACGTTCAGGAAAAAGTTACGTCGTTGAAACTAACCCTAAAGTTATCCAAAGATGTATACTCATGACAACAGATCCAGGGGACTTAGTCCTCGATCCAACGTGTGGTAGTGGCACAACCGCTTATGTCGCAGAGCAGTGGGGCAGGCGTTGGATAACAGTAGATACGTCAAAGGTAGCACTTGCATTGGCACGCACTCGTCTCATGGCTGCTAAATATCCGTACTATCGCCTTCAAGATGTGGACGATATCAAGGCGGGTTTCTGCTATAAAACAGCACCGTATGTTAGTCTTTCTGATATGGCAAATAATACAGAGATTGACGATATCCACGCAGAATATGCAGAGAAATTAGACCCACGACGCACAGAAATGAATGCACTTGCTGAACAAAATTGGGAAGAGTGGGAGGTACCAACCGAAACCGATTCCTCATGGGATCCAGAACTTCAGAAACTGCATCGTGAATGGCTATCACTAAAACGTGAACGGCAGCTTACAATGGATGCTTCTACCGCAAAACGGGCAAAAAGTGAGACACTTTATGATCAACCTTATATAGACAAAAAACGCGTCCGCGTTACAGGTCCCTTTACAGTAGAGAGTTTATCGCCACATCTTGTTTTTGAATCTGCGGATGCCGAAAACGGTGCCCCAACCTCTGTCCCTTCAGAAACAGAGCAAGATTACCATAAACATATCCTTGAGCATCTCAAAACAGCAGGGGTGCAAAATCGTCTCAAGGATCAGCGCATCACTTTCGATTGGTTAGAGGAACATCCTGGTGAGTGGATACATGCTGAAGGTGTATGGACAGATAAAGACGAGAAAACAAAAAACATTGCTATCAGCATCGGACCGCAGTATGATACCGTAGGTAAGCAGTGGATACGTGAAGCTGCGAAGGAGGCAGTGAGAAAAATCTCCGAGTACGACCTCTTAATCGTTGCAGGATTCGCTTTTGAGGGTTACACCGCTGATGAGGACACACGCATCGGAAGTTTACCGATACTTCCTGTCAAAATTAGTCCTGAGTTGATGGTACGCGAACTCAAAAACACGGGTGAGGGCAATCTGTTTATGGTGTTCGGCGAACCAGACGTGGAGATTGTAGAAAATCAAGATGGCACTGTTTCTGTCAAACTCTTAGGTGTAGATGTATACGATCCAGGACAGGGGTTGCTCCGTTCAGGGACACCGGAAGACATCGCGTGTTGGTTCATTGATACTGCCTACAATGGCGAGGCGTTTATCGTGCGGCATGCATATTTCACAGGTGAAAACGAACCGTATAAGCAGCTCAAAAAAGCACTCAAAACAGAAATTAACGAGGATGCGTGGGAAGCACTGTATCGGACAGAAAGTATCTCGTTTGCCAAGCCTGAATCTGGGAAAATTGCGGTGAAGGTCATCAATCATTACGGTGACGAGGTGATGAAGGAATATAAAGTTTAGTGATAGATGTTTATTGTCTGAACCAGGATTAGCAAGATTATAGGATTTTCAGGATTATTGGTGGTATAATGTTCTTGGAACAAGCAAGCGTGCATGATCTTCAGAACCTTTTGAATTGCTGTGGAGAACAAACGGTTATAGCAGAAGGCACTATAATCCTGAAAATCCTATAATCCAGTGAATCCTGGTTCAGACAATTAGCGTTAACACGGAGGCAGGAAAAGATGATTACACACATCCGAATGCAAAACTTCAAGTCGTGGAAAGATAGCGGTAAGGTTGAACTTGCGCCGTTGACAGGCTTTTTCGGGACGAATAGTTCTGGGAAGAGTAGTCTGTTGCAGATGCTGCTATTGCTTAAGCAGACAGCAGAACGTTCAGACGCTGAGGAAGTTATCTTTTTTGGTGATGAAAATTCTCTCGTCAACCTCGGTAGTTTCGGTGAAGTGATTCATGGACATAATGTGGAGGAATCACTTGAGTTGGGGTTTGGATGCAAGCTCCAAGAACCATTAACTATCACTACCTTTCAACAGATTGACAGATATAGGCCACTATATGATTTTGCAGCGTTAGATATTGATAGTTTCATTTATGATACTATTATCAGAGAAAATACTGGAAGTATGTCAATTGAGCATTTCTCTTATACCGTTGGACCGGAAGATATTAAGGAAATAAAGTGGAAAAATGGAAACCTTTTTTATGGACATAGACAAAAGGGCAAAGTCAGCGTTACTAAGTGTTATGGTCCGCCAGAAAGTGGACAGGTTCAACTTTTACTCCCACTTTCCTCTGCATTTGAAAATTTGTTTAAGCATGTTTACCCACTTGGTCCGACTCGTGTCCATCCGAAACGCCTCTATCATTGGGAAGGGACAGACCCTGATAGTGTTGGGCAAAATGGTGAAGATTTGATTGCATCACTACTAAACGCTCGTGTGGATCAAACAACAACCCCTTACGAAGGACAAAATGTCCCCATTGAAAAACGAATCTCTTGGTGGCTGCGAGAAATGGATCTTGCCTATTCCTTTATGATTAAACGCAGTAGTGCAGGGACGGATCGGGATTATGATGTCCTCGTCCAAAATGCACCTGACAGCGCAAAGGTAACGCTAGCGGATATGGGGTACGGAATATCGCAGTTTTTACCTATTCTCGTTTTATGTTATTATGCCCCAGAATGTTCTACCTTAATTTTGGAACAACCCGGTACCCACCTTCATCCCAAAGCACAAGCTGACATAGCGGATCTGCTGATAGAAGTTATCAATGAACGAAAACTTCAGGTTTTGGTGGAGAGCCATAGTGAACATCTGTTAAACCGTTTACAACGCCGAATTGCCGAAGAAAAGATTAACAGTGATCAAACTGCTCTCTATTTTTGTCGGAACGATGAGGGCGTTTCTAATATTGAACGCTTAAAAATGGATGAGTTCGGTAACATCTCAAATTGGCCAGAAAACTTTTTTGGCAATGAGATGGGTGAACTGTTTGCGAGGTCTAAAGCAGAAATGGAACGCAGAAAGAGAGCGGAGGGTGAATGAACGCTGTTATCGTGGATACGAACGTTATCGTGATTGCAAATGGCGCGGCATCCCATGCCTCACTTGACTGTATAGAACGTTGTCAAGATCGACTTCAACAGATTCTCGAACAGCATGAAAAGGTAGTTGTTGATAATCGCCAGCGAATACTTAATGAGTACAAGAAATATGTAAATTTAAGGACTCAAAAGGGAATTGGTGATGTGTTTGTAAAAACACTATTGCAAAATCAGGGGAACCCGAACATCTGCCCAATGGTGGTTATCACACCGTTAGCTGGAAACGGCACAGATTTTGAAGAGTTTCCAAACAGCGATGACGCGTTAACGGGTTTCCACAAAAATGATCGAAAATTTATCGCTGTTGCGCTTGCATATCAGCGCGATGCTGGACAAGTGCCAACTATCTTATTGGCAATAGATAGAGGTTGGCTTGAATATATGAATGCGCTTAAAAATCACGGAGTCACCGTCGACCTTATCTGTGAAGAGGATACCTATTAGTTTATGGGACATTACCTCAGGTGCATGCCTCAAAACTCTTGCAGTGGTAACCGGCAGAGCCTTTTGCACAGTATTCAGTACGGATGGTCGTACACTTGCCTCTGGTGGCGGACTTTGGGACCACAGTATTGATTTATGGGATGTTGCTACCGGTGAACAACGCCAAGCATTTACAAGGCATGAGAGGAACGCTTATGCACGCGCTCTCGCTTTTAGCACGGATAGTTGCATACTTGCCAGTGGTGGATATGACGACAGCGTAATTCTGCTATGGGATGTTAACATAGGCAAACTGTTGAAAACGCGGACTGAACATACAGCACAAGTTAACAATTTGTGTTTTTCGCCAGATAGTTGGACACTTGTAAGTGGTTGTGGAGATGGAAAAGTCCTACTGTGGGAGTAAGAGAGTTCTCTCGATTGCGATGGATAAAAAGGGGCTAAGCGTTTGCAGTACCGATCCTATTGTGCATTAAAGTTAAACGGAGCTCACATTATAATATGTCAACCTGGAGACAAAAAAAATGATTACACATATCCGAATGAAAAATTTCAAATCGTGGAAGGATAGCGGTGAGGTGGAACTTGCGCCGTTGACAGGCTTTTTCGGGACGAATAGTTCTGGGAAGAGTAGTCTGTTGCAGATGCTGCTATTGCTTAAGCAAACTGCAGAGAGGAAAGATGCAGAGGAAGTTATTTTTTTTGGTGATGAAACTTCTTATGTGAATCTCGGAGATTTTCGCGAGGTAATTCATGATCATAAATTGATAGCACCACTTGAATTTGAATTTCAGTGCAATCTTACAAATTTACGACCATATTTCAATATACCTGAAGATGGTTCTGTATGGGAACGAAACTTACAACAATTTGCCTACGAAGGTATATTTCGTTTAAAAAACGGTAAATTGAATTTGGAAAGTCTAAACTATGGGCCTACATTAGATGGAGTGGCCAAAATAATGTACAGTGATGGTCGCATATCTTTCCCACGTAGTCAATATGGAGATATAATCAATCAACTTAGTAATTGTTACGGTATGATGACATTAGGAACATCTGAATCGGTAAATTCCCTTAACAAATACACATCTGCATTTGAAGTATTGTTTTCACATGTCTTTTATCTTGGTCCTATTCGCGCACATCCACAAAGACAGTATCATTGGGAAGGCGATCATCCTAAAGATATAGGACGATTGGGAGATAAAACAATTGACGCTCTACTCTCAGCACGTGTTGATAGAAAAACAATTCAACACGACGAGGGAGAAGTATCAATTGAGGAGAGAATATCTGAATGGTTACGTAAAATGAACCTTGCCAATTCTTTTATATTAGAACGATCAGACAATCATGATGGTAAAGATTATGATGTCCGTATTCAGTTGAAAGAATCTGGACCTAAAATCACACTTGCTGATATGGGGTACGGACTATCGCAGTTTCTACCTGTCTTGGGACTCTGCTACTATGCTCCTGTAGGTTCAACCTTAATTTTGGAACAACCCGGTATTCACCTTCATCCCAAAGCACAAGTTGACATAGCAGATCTGTTGATAGAAGTTATCAATGAACGAAAACTTCAGATTTTAGTTGAAAGCCATAGCGAACATCTTTTAACACGGCTGCAACTGCGGATTGCAGAACAGAAGATTGGTGCTAATCAAACTGCCCTCTATTTTTGTGAGAATGAAAACGGCACTTCTAAAATTAAACCTCTGGAGTTAGATGAACTTGGTAACATCAAAAACTGGCCGAAAGACTTTTTTGGGAATGTGAGAGGTGATCTCCTAAAAATGACACGTGAACAGATGAAACGCCAGAAAGAAGCGGAGGGTTAATGAAAGCTGTTGTTATAGATACAAACGTTATCCTTGCCGCAAAAGGCATGTCTGAACAAGCGTGGCCCGAATGTGTTATTGCATGTCAAGAGCGGTTAGATGAGATTATTGAAGGAACTGAAAAAGTAGTGATTGACGATAAATGGATAATACTCCGTGAATATATGAACTATCTTGAAGATGACGAGCCGCCGACGGTTGAGCGTAGCGGCGGGTACTTTCTGGAATGGTTCATTCGCAACTATGAGAATCAGGAGCAATGTGTGCAAGTACATATTACACCGACTGCAGATGAAACCAGTTTTGAAGAATTACCTGATGCGTTCCAGGACTTTGACTCGGACGACAAAAAGTTTATTGCTGTAGCAGTTGTGTACGAAAATGTCCATCAACAAAAAGCCACGCTTCTACAATCAGTAGATAGCCAGTGGTATGGATCGCGAGAGATTTTCGTTGAGAACGGTTTAATCGTTGAATTTATCTGTGAGGATAACATTCAACACCTCCATAAAAGACGTGAGGAACGACAGAGATCGAAAACAAGTTAAGGCAATAGGAGTTATGCCAAATGTCAAAAGTCATCATAGATAATCCAGTCATCAACAGTCCGTTTGAGGAACCACAACGGCACTTCAAATTTACGCCGCGTGGGATTACTGAGGATATTGAAGAAGGTAGACGTCAAAGTGAATACTTTGTCCCGATGCCGAAACCGAAAAAACAGTCACAGGACGCGCAAATGAAACTTCTTTCCGACCCGGAACTTCGGGAGGCAAACGTTTTTATCAACAAAGTGCGCGCCCAAGTAACAGCGTGGCGCAAGAGTGGTTATCCAGGAGTAACGCCTACGACAAAACGACTACTTGAACATTGGAACAATCCTGAAAACGAACCACGTCTCTTTTTCTGCCAACGTGAAGCAGTAGAAACCGTTATCTATCTGAATGAATGTGAAAACAAGAATCGCAGTGATTCATTCCATAAACAACTATTGAATCTGAACAACGAAGCGAACCCCGACCTATACCGAGTTGCATTCAAGATGGCAACAGGGACTGGTAAAACATTGGTCATGGCGATGCTAATTGTGTATCACACCTTAAACAAAAGAGCAACTTCCCGAAGTGAACGTTATACTGATGCATTTCTCATTGTCACCCCTGGCGTAACAATACGTGATCGCTTGCAAGTACTTCTTCCTGAAAACCCTGAAAACGACTATAAAAAAATGAATTTGCTTCCACACGGAGACTTTGACACGCTCTGTCAAGCGAAAATCATTATTACGAACTATCACGCTTTTCAAACCCGAAAAAAAGAGGAATTGAGCAAAGTAGGCGCGCAGGTTCTGGGAAAAGACAGCGCGAAAAATTTCACTGAAACACCTGATGAGATGGTCGCGCGCGTCTGTCGAAGTTTTGGTAGAAAAAAGAACATCATTGTTCTGAACGATGAAGCACACCACTGTTTCCGACGAAAACAAGATAAGGAAGCTGAGTTAACAAATGACAATCCACGCCTTTGGATAAGTGGACTCTATGCAGTGAAAGAAAAAATAGGCATAAAAACTATCTACGATTTATCTGCAACCCCATTCTTCCTAAGTGGTTCCGGTTATTCCACTACTACCCAAAGCGGTAAAAAACTTAAGGAAGGTGTTCTGTTCCCGTGGGTCGTATCAGATTTTGCATTGATAGATGCAATAGAAAGTGGCATTGCAAAGGTGCCACGGGTACCAGTGGCAGACGATACAATGGCAAACGATCCGATTTATCGCCGACTTTGGCATGTTGTTGGACCTAAACTCAAAGGCATTACAAGCGGTGGTGAACCACATCTACCTCAAGAATTGGAAACAGCACTCCAAAGTCTTTATACAAATTATGAAAAGTCGTTCGATCTATGGCAGAAAGATCAACATGGATTAACACCACCTGTCATGATTGTCGTTTGCAACAATACGAAAGTGTCCAAACTCGTTTACGACTGGATTGCTGGATGGGAGAAACAGACTGCTGATGGAGAAAAGGTCCTTGTTCAAGGGAATTTACCAATCTTCAGTAACGAAGAAAACGGTATCTGGAGTGAAAAAATGAGCACACTTCTAATTGATAGCAAGCAGTTGGAATCTGGTGAAGCACTTAGTGATACATTTAAGAAAGCCGCACGAACTCAGATTGAACAGTTTAGACGCAAGATGAATGTGGAGAAAGTCACAGATGCAGAGCTCCTACGCGAAGTCCTGAACACTGTTGGTAAGCGAGGTAAACTGGGCGAAAAAATCAAGTGTGTCGTTTCTGTATCAATGTTAAGTGAAGGATGGGATGCAAGACGAGTAACACATATCCTTGGCGTACGCGCCTTTAGCACACAACTACTTTGTGAACAGGTTGTCGGGAGAGGCTTGCGCCGATCAACTTATGATTTTGAAAAGACAACTATTAAGGTCAATGACAACGATATAGAGTTGGAAACATTTCCGCCAGAGTACGCTGAAGTATATGGAGTCCCCTTCTCATTTATCCCAGCAACTGGTAGTGGAAAAGCAGTCCAACCAAATCCTGTTACTGAAGTTAAGGCTGTACCCGAAAGAAAAGCAAAGTGCGAAATCACATTTCCGAAAATTGCTGGATATCGCCCATGCTTACCATCTCAGAACGTTGATGCCAATTTCACTGAAGATTCTCATTACCAACTATCAACAGCAGAAATTCCTTCTCGTATAGAGATTGAAGGTATTACAGGCGTAATAAAAGAGGTTGAATTGCCATATTTATCAAAATACCGGCAGCAAGAAACTGAGTTCTATCTTACAAAAGTACTCATGGATAACCACCTTTGTGATACCGATGATGATGCAAAATGGTGGCTTTTTTCAAAACTACTTCATATCACGCGCAAGTGGATGAAAGAATGTGTTACTTATAAAGACAACACATATCCGCAGTTTTTTCATATCAATGAAATCGCTCGGAAGGCTGCATATCGTATCTACATGGGGATCCTCAATGGTGAACAACAGTCCAAGGGAACAGATTCTAAAGTCACTACTTCAGAGAAGATATTCATCCCAATTTTTTCACAATCTTCGCGTATAAAGGGTCGCACTGGAACAACGTCAGATGTCCTATTTGAGACCTCACGTCCAACTTGGGAAACAAAACCTGATAAATGCCACATAACTCATGTAGTGGCTGATACAGAATCTTGGGAGCAGAAGACAGCACAGGCACTGGAACAAATGGATGAAGTAATTGCCTATGTCAAAAACCATAACTTAGATTTCACGATTCCATACATCAATCACAACGGGGAAAGCCGTCAATATGTTCCAGATTTTATTGCCCGTATTCGGATAGCAAATAACGGTTCTAACGATGGTATTGTCAATCTTATTCTTGAAGTTTCTGGAATGCCAAGGGAAGATAAAGTCCAAAAGGTCAATACTATCAAAAATATGTGGTTACCAGCAGTGAATGGTTCTGGAGAGTTTGGAAAATGGGATTTTCTTGAAATTACCGATCCGTGGAACATACAAAACTATATCCGTGAGTTTATGAAACAAAATGCCACGTAATTCGCGAATCCTAATCCTACTCTCCCCCGTAATTCTCTGGCTTCTCATATTCTTCTTTCTACCCCTAATTTCTGTTTTCATCTATAGTTTCCTAAAACGTGGTACGTACGGTGGTATAGAAGCACAGTTCACTTTAGAAAATTACCAACGTTTTTTTGATCCAATCTATCTCCGCATCCTCTGGCGGTCAGTCTCAACAGCATTCGTTTGCACTGCCATTTGTCTACTTGTTGGCTACCCTTTTGCCTATTATCTTGCATACTACCGTCCTAAATTCCGTAATGTCCTGTTACTGCTTGTCGTCCTGCCATTCTGGATCAACTTTCTCATCCGCACCTATGCGTGGATACTCATACTTCGCACAGAAGGACTTCTGAATTCATCGCTTTCAGTTCTAATTCCAGGTTTTCAACCACTTGAACTCCTAAACACACCATTTGCAGTGCAGATTGGTCTGGTATACGGATATTTACCATTTATGATCCTCCCACTATATGTTGCGTTAGAGCAGATGGATATGTCTCTGATAGATGCAGCGAAGGATTTGGGGGCATCTTCAAGACATGCTTTCTGGCACATCACATTACCATTGAGTCTACCCGGTATACTTGCCGGGTCAATGTTAGTCTTTATTCCGACGGTTGGTGCATTTCTAACACCAGACATCCTTGGTGGTGGGAAAGTTAGCTTTATCGGAAATGTCATTGAACGACAATTCAAAACAGCGCGAGATTTTCCTTTTGGTGCTGCACTCTCTTTCATACTTATGATTATTGTGCTCGTGGGTACGGTGTTGTATTTTCGCACCCTAAAAGGTCGTGAATCTGTAGAAACATAGAGAGACAATTGACAAACATATAATACTGCTAAACAAAAGAATGAAACGATTACTTGAAACCAATATAATCTTAGTTTTTCTATTTCTTTATATTCCTATTTTCGTAGTCATTGTTTTCTCATTCAACAGTGGCAATCAGATATCAGTATGGGAGGAATTTTCGTTTGCTTGGTATGGGAAACTGTTCAAGAACCCTAATGTGTGGCGTGCATGCAAGAATAGTCTGATAATTGCAGGCGTGGCAACTTTTATCTCAACAATTATTGGAACAGCAGCAGCACTTGCAATAGAAAAATATCGGTTTAGATTTCGTGATTCACTCATTAAAACTTTATTCCTTCCGATGATAATTCCAGATATAGTTCTGGCTATCGCAGTATTGACGTTCTATAGAACGGTGGTTGACTATCCATTAGGACTAACTTCCGTCATATTTGCACATGTAGTTTTCAACATAGCCTATGTTACAATTGTTGTTCGTGCACGGTTAGAAGGATACGATGCAACGGTAGAGGAGGCAGCACTTGACCTTGGGGCAAATGAATGGCAAACATTTTGGCGGGTCACTTTTCCACTTATCGCACCGGGGATCATAGGCGGGGCTCTGTTGGCATTTACACTCTCAATAGACGATTTTGTCATCACATTCTTCACTGCAGGTGTTGGTTATACGACTCTGTCTGTACATATTTATTCAAGTATCAAGTTTGGTATCACACCTGAGCTTAATGCCATTTCAACAATGTTGCTTGTGAATTCTATCGTCCTCATTTTATTGTTCCTGTGGTTTCGAGGAAGAAAAACAGAATCAATCTAATCATTTTATCATTATAATGGTATAATATATGGTGAAGTATGAAAATAATTATACACACCACTGTAGGAGCGATCTCCGAATCGCGATTTAATTCAGTGATTATCGGGAATCGGAGTTCCCTCCTACAATTCCTAATGTTCATTTAATTCTAAATTCTACCATAAATGATATGAAAAACAGATATATACAAATCCATATTCTACTAATCTCTTGTCTAATTTCACTCTGTGTTCTTACCGGATGTGATATTAACGATCCACTAAGTTTAGATTCAGAGATGCTTGATGTTGATTTAGCATCCGCTTCCAATAGCATTAATATTGGGGATACCACCACAATATCTGCTACAATAACATACTCTGGAAATGCTGATGTTCTGGTCTACAGATGGAGTACATCTGGTGGGAGAATATCGGGGGAAGGTGCAAACGTTGTTTATATTGCACCTGAAACTGAAGGTTCTTACACCATTACCCTTGAAGTATCTGATGGCACTGTAACAGAAAAGGATGAACTCAGGATTACTGTCAATATTGGACATGCCATAGTTGCCACTCCTAATCGCTACTGGCAAGGGAATTCGTTCACACAATCCCTAACATTCCAATTGAATGTACAGCAAGTGATCCAAAATAACTTGCGTCTACGATACGATATTCTCCAGGACACGGCACGAACAGGTGCTTTTTTAAGTATCTCAATCAACGGTGCATCTGTAGTGAGAAATCGTGCAATCGGGGAAGTCCAACCTTTAGAAATGATTCCCATTGCCGATGAAGTGGATGTGTCATCTGTTATCCGAGAACCTGGGAATTATGAGTTGTCTCTGACCCTTGAAGTTGTGAGCGTAATGCAAGACGCATGGCTGCTAAGAAAGTTAACGTTGATAGGGGCAGAAGGTACTATTACTGAAATTCAATAAATTACAATATGTATATTTTCACTGACATAAGATCAGAATTAGAAGTAGATCTCATAGCAATTCGTAGAAATGCTCATGCAATAAAGACATACACAGGGAAAGAATTAATTGCAGTCGTGAAAGCTGATGCCTATGGACACGGTGCGATTGCTGTTGCAAATACACTGAAATATACAGCCGATATGTTCGCTGTCGCAACTGTTGAAGAAGCAATTGAATTGCGCGAAGCACGAATTGACAATCGTATATTTATTCTCTTTACTCCTTATCCATATTATGCAGAATCAATTGTGCAAAATCATTTTATCACTGCAGTTGACAATTGGCCTGTAATTAAGATGCTGAGAGATATGAAAAAGATATTTGACATTGCAAAAGAGAACCCCTCAAGAGTTAGGGTTCATGTGGATATAAATACAGGTATGAACCGCAGTGGAATACACTACAACGACGCGGCAAGGTACATTAATGAATTGAAAATTAAACCAGACTTTGAAATCCATGGTGTGTTTACGCATCTTGCAACCGCTGATGAAGTCGATAAAAGTTTTTCGTATCTGCAATTAGAACGTTTTTCCTCAGCGATTGAGAACGTCCCAAATAGCACAATCAAACATGCCGCAAACAGTGCAGCTGCTTTAGTCATACCTGAATCCCATTATGATGCCGTTCGTCCCGGTTTGAGTTTGTATGGAATCTATCCTGGAAATGAAAAACCGATACCGTTAGAACCTGCTATTACTTGGAAATCCCGCGTCAGTTGGGTAGAGAATATTGAAGCGGGGGAAGGTGTAAGTTATGGATTGACCTATAAAGTAACTTCTCGTACTCGTGTCGCAGGTATACAAGTCGGTTACGGTGACGGATATCCGCGCGCCTTGTCAAATCGGGGCGATGTGTTGATCGGAGGAAATCGTCGTCCGATCATCGGACGTATCTGTATGGATTTGATGGTTGTAAAGTTAGAACAAAACGATGACGTATTAATTGGTGAAGAAGTGGTGTTGATTGGAAAGCAAGGAGACGAAGAAATCAGTGTCAATGAAATTGCTGAGAAGGCAGATACGATCCCCTATGAAATATTAACCCGTATTGGAAAACGCGTCAAACGTATATATAAAGAGAGTGATTTTTAACAAATGCTATTAGAAGTCAGCAAAGTCTCAGTCTTTTTTGGAACAAATCCTGCTTTAGATGACCTATCTGTGGAATTAGAGAGTGGTGGTGCGATCGGTTTGCTTGGTCCCAATGGTGCGGGGAAAAGCACATTGATTAAGATGCTACTCGGATTCCTAAATCCAAGTCGTGGGAATGCGTCTGTTTTCGGTTTAGATGTGCAAACCGATTATCTATCAATTCGTCAACAGGTAGGATATATGCCAGAAGACGATTGTTTAATTCCTCAAATGACTGCCGTTCAACTTGTGGCTTACGCAGGTGAACTCTGTGGTATGCCTGCAAGAGATGCAATGCAACGTGCACATGAAGTGTTATATTATGTTGGTCTTGATGAAGAACGATACCGTCCTATCAGTGGATATTCAGCGGGAATGCGGCAACGGGTGAAGTTAGCACAGGCATTAGTGCACGACCCGAAGATGTTGTTGCTTGACGAACCAACAAATGGTATGGATACAACGGGTAGAGAGGAAATGTTAACACTTGTTAAGGACATTGCTGTGGATAAAGGTATTGATGTGATTCTATCTTCGCATCTATTACCCGATGTGGAATCGACATGTAGCTATGTAATTGCGCTCTCTCACGGGAGTCTTGTCATCAGCGGAGAAATAGAGGCATTGAGAAAAAATCAGGGTCAAGTTTATGATCTGAAAATAGTAGGAGATCGTGATGCATACCTTGTAGCCTTGGATAAGTTTCCTTATGATACCGAGTTGCGTTCAGATGGACGCGTCCGTGTTACATCAACAGCAAACGACCATACTGATGGAAGGTTCTTCTTTAATTTAGCACATGAAACTGGAGTTCAATTGCGTCAATTGCGGGAAGTAAAACATTCACTTGAAGATGTGTTTGCTGACGCTATGGAAATGGAGTAGATAGGAAACATTGTAATAGGATAGGTAAGCCAATTATCTGTATGAAATACAATTGTAAAGGAATTAAGTAATGGCAGAACATGATAATCTTATTGAAGTTGGTGTTGCACAAATCGATATAACCCCAGATTACCCAATCCGTCTCAACGGGTATGGCAGTAGACGAACAGTATCCGAAGGAATCATTCAACGGATATGGGCAAAGGCACTTGTTATCGGTGGCGATGACGAAGATCCTGTCCTTATGATAACGGTTGAAAACTGTGGATTGCCAGATGAATTCACAGAAGATTTAGCCATTCGTATTGAAGGTAAAACAGGAATACCTCGTGAGAATTTTGTTGCATGTTTTACACACACGCACAGTGCACCTTGTCTGACTAACTCAGCAGCCTTCATATTCAGCGCAGATATTTCACCTGAAGAACAGGAAACAATAGACCGTTACACTCGTGAACTTGGCAACTGGTTGGAAGCACTTGCAATGGAAGCAATCACACGACGAACACCGTGTCATTTAACTTGGAACATTGGTGAAGTTGGTTTTGCTAAGAACCGTCGAACAGATGGTGGACCGGTAGATCATTCGCTACCTGTCCTACAGTTTACCAATGCCGATGGAGACCTTCATGCTGTATGGGCAAGTTATGCCTGCCACTGCACAACCTTAGCAGGTTCAGACAACCATATCTGCGGAGATTGGGCAGGATTTGCACAAGAGGAGATACAGAAAGCACACCCAAATGTGACCGCTTTAATCACAATAGGCTGTGGGGCAGATGCAAATCCAGAATCTCGGATGCGTCCTATGCCTGAAGGAAAACAGGAAGTATTTGAAACCCGTCTCGATTATGCAAAGGAACACGGTCGTGCACTTGCTGAAGAGGTTAATCATCAGCTTGAAAGAAAAGCAACTTCTCTTAACAATTTACCCGTAGGTGCCTTTGAAAGAGTAAATTTACCATTTGATAAATTACCTACTCAGGAAGAATGGAAAGAAAAAGCAGCACAAGGTGGCGCAATCGGTTATCATGCCCAAAAACATCTTGATATGATAAAAGATGGACAGGAAATCAAAACAGATATTTCTTATCCAGTACAAGCATGGACTTTTGGTGGGGAGTTAGCTATCATCTTCCTTGCAAGTGAGGTAGTAGTAGATTTTTCTCTGCGTCTGAAGAAAGAGTATGATGCCAAACGTCTATGGGTAGGTGCTTATGCAAATGCTTTTCCCGGCTATATCCCATCTGAACGTGTATTAGCAGAAGGTGGATATGAAGGCGGTGGTGCGATGATCTATTTCGGACAACCGACGCGTTTTGCTTCAGGTGTTGAACAATTAGTGATTGATACAGTTCATAAAGTCCTACCAACAGAATTCCTTGCAAAATAGATCTACAGAAAGTGAGAAAATAATGGAAATTAGACCAAATAAAATTAAGCAAAAACTAGCAAATGGTGAATCTGCATACATCGTTGCAGGACTGACAAATGCGGATGATATAGATGCATTCGGACCCAACGACTTTGATGGTGTATGGTTAGAAGGTGAACACGGCAGTGCAGACGCAACAAATCTCGGTGATCTCACACGCGCATCTGATTTATGGGGCATGACATCAGTCGTGCGAGTCAATCGTAATGACCAAGCATTGATTTACCGCACATTGGACTGCGGTGCTATGGGAATTGTCGTCCCGCATGTCAACACAAAAGCAGAAGCACAGAACGTAGTGGATGGTGGTAAGTTCGCACCTATTGGACATCGCGGAATGTTCACCAGTCGGCAAGGATATGGTGTTGACAACTATTTTGAGGTGGCAAATGACCAGACGTTGTTAGTTGTTCTCATCGAAGACATTGAAGCAGTGAACAACTTAGACGAAATACTCACTGTTGACCACATAGATGTGTTCTTTGTAGCACCATCAGATTTAGCGACTTCTATGGGACACATCGGTAATCACCACCACCCTGATGTGCAGAACACAATTGACAATACCTTGGCACGAATCCAAGATACAGGACGTATTGCTGGCACATTGGCTTTAGATGATTCCGTTGAGAAATACGTGAAGGCAGGAGTTCAGTTTCTACTTGTTGGTGTTGGTGGATGGATTTCAACTGGCGCGACAGCATATAAACAACGAGCAGAAAATGCAAGAAACTGAGCATACATTTTGAATAGAAATAAGGTGGACCTATGAAAGATTTTTTCAATTTCAAGAAAATAACAATTCCGGTAATAATCCCAATAGTGTTTAGGCTTGGTCTATGTTTCTGTATTATTGCAGGTATCTATCAAATTGTTGCGAATTTACTTACTTTTGGTAGTACATATTTGTATGGATTACCTTTAGTTCTATTTCTTTGGTTTGTCCAATATCCGATCATATTACGTGTCGTCTGCGAAGTCTTAATCATATTAGCAAGAATGAACGACTCATTAACAGATATAAAGGAGCAGCTAAATACACAACAAGAGGGTGAAAACACATAGTGATTATTGATTTGATGTATATTATGCCCAAAAAAATTACTCCATCAGATACTTCCCTTTGCCTTGCTACACAGCCTTGTAGGATAGATTTGCATTTCAACAATATTTGGATGTATTTCAAAACCATATCATAGTAGGAACGATCTCCGAATCGCGATAGATCGGGAATCGGAGTTCCCTCCTACTATGATTTATGCCGTTAATGCCAAAAACTTTACACACACTCAATCA
Source organism: Candidatus Poribacteria bacterium (assembly GCA_958295945.1). GTDB lineage: Bacteria > Poribacteria > WGA-4E > WGA-4E > WGA-3G > MSPOR6. The sequence continues at coordinate 3,809,840 of OY282386.1, read as the reverse complement.
CACAGATTCTTGACAGTTTTCTGATTTCCTGATAATCCTTTATGTGGATATCGTATAATCTTTTTCTTACTTTATTGAGAGGAATTCTATGAGATGTATTTTTGTCGGTATTGAATACGCAGGAAAATCAACTATGATTAACCTCTTGACCGAATATTATCGTCATCGGAAACTGTCAGTTCATGTTGACGATCACTTTACAATACCTGATTCAACGTTGAGTCCAGAATCAAGAGCAGCTTACATAAGCTTCCCTAATGATGTCAAGGAGCGGATGCAGCGGATGCAAATACAGTATCATGTTGAAGTAATCAAAAACTATCCTAACACACTGATAGCTGGTTGGCACATTGAGGAATTAGTCTATACTTCTGTCTATGGTGATGATCCTAATTGTCCGTATTATAGTAACTATCATCACCGCGCACAACGCGGATATGAAGTACAAGTTATGGAAGCGCGTTTACCGGATGTTGTCATGATACACGTAACTGCAAGTGATGAGGCAATACAACAGCGAATGGAAGCAGATCCACATGAATATCAGATTATCAAGACCGAGGATATACCCAAACTAAAACAACGCTTTCAAGAAGAGATAGATAAATCGCTGTTTACGCATAAAGGACTAAAAATTGTGCTTGATACAACTGATAAGACGCCATCAGAATCATTGGATGAATTGCTTCTCCTTTCTGAACCGCTCATTACATTTGGTGAACTTGCAATTCGTATGATGGATGTTCCTGATGTTCCATATCAGGTTAAATATGAGAACGGTGTCCGTAAAATGGAACATGATTGACATTTACTATGGGTGTGTAAAGTTCTTGCCACTAATTTCTTACCATCCATTGTAGTGCGGGGTCTCCGTGCCTCGCAATGCTGACTATATTAAAAAAATAATCACGTCAATTTGGTATTAGAGATATAATTGCTTATAGACCTATTTAGTCGGAGATATTAATGTCAAAACAATTAGCGATTTCTGGTGGAACACCTGTTAGAAACACAAAAACTCACCCATGGAAACAATGGCCAATTACTACCACAGAAGAATGGGAATCAAAGATTGAACCCTCACTACGTGAAGTCTATTTGAGCGGTCACGAAGGGTCAGGTGGTTCTCTGATACCCCGTTTCTGCGAACAATATGCTGAATATACTGGAACACAATACGCCATATTCATGCCACACGGCACTGACTCAATCAGTGCTGCTTTAGCAGCGGCACTTGACCTTGATGGGTTTAGCGACGGTGGAGAAGTCATCGTACCAAACTACACTTTTGTCGCAACAGCAAGTGCAGTCTTAGAACGTAACTGCACCGTCGCTTTTGTAGATGTCTGTCCAGAATCATTTACAATTGATCCCGATGCAGTGGAAGCAGCGATTACTCCTGAAACCCGTGCGATTCTCCCCGTACATCTCGGTGGACATCCAGCAGACATGGGAGAATTAAGAGAAATTGCCAACCGTCATCAAATAAAACTCATTGAGGATTGTGCACAAGCACACGGGGCCGAATATCTCACAAAAAAAGTAGGAAGTCTGAGCGATGTAGGAGCCTTTAGTTTTCAATCATCAAAAAACCTGACATCTGGTGAGGGTGGCATGGTCACAACAAACGACAAAGACATACATGATAGGGTATGTGCCTTTATGAATGTAGGACGTGCTCCCGGCGGTGCAAGATGGGAATATCCGCGTCTTGGATGGAATTATCGTCCATCTGAATATCTCGCTGCCATTTTGTCTGTCCGATTAGATCTACTTGAAACACAAACAGACAGACGCAACCGAAATGCGACCTATCTGTCTAATGCTTTGGAAAACATCCCAGGAATCACGCCACCTAAACTTGCATCTTGGGCAACTACACACGGATATCACCTTTACTGTATGAAGTATGATCCAGAAGGTTTCGGTGGTAAATCACGACAAGAATTTGTGAATGCATTAGCCGCTGAAGGAGTCCCGTGTTCAATCGGTTACCGTTCCCCGCTATCCGAAGAACCTGGCATGGCCCATGTCGCTAAAAAATATCCGCACCTGATACGCACATTAACCTGTCCAAATACAGAAATGGTATGTGAAACGAGTGTATGGTTATTCCAAAATATGTTCCTTGGCACTGAATCGGACATGGATCAAATTGTAGAAGCAATAGAAAAAATAGGTAAGGCATGGAATTGATCGCAGTCAACAGAATTCTCTGTGGGTTTGTGAAATGGTAAAGATAGATGGAATCCAAAATTTACAAACCCATTCTTGTATATGATGGGGACTGTGATTTCTGCAAATATTGGATTTTTCGTTGGAAACATGTCACCAAAGACCGTATAGATTATGCCCCATATCAGGATGTAGCTGCGAATTTTCCTGAGATACCAGTTTCCGATTTTCAATCCTCAGTGAAGTTGATATTAGAAACTGGACAGGTCTATTCAGGTGTTGAGGCAATCCTACGTGCATTGGACAACAGCACATTTCTTTGGTGCTACAACAAATTACCCGGTTTTTCACACCTTACAGAAGCAATCTATCGATTTATCGCAAAACATCGTCAACATTTCTCTAAGATGACCCGACGGTTGTGGAAAAAACATACGGATTGAAATCAGATAGGAGGATACATGACCAGTGACTATTTAACCGTTGCGATTGATGCAGCGAAAAAGGCTGAAGATATAATAACGAAATATTACCATGAAAGCACTCTCAAAGTTGAGCTAAAGAGCGATGAAACACCAGTCACCCGTGCAGATACAGAAGCGGAAGAAGCCATCAGAGCAACCATCAAGAGCACATTTCCAGACCACGGATTTTTAGGTGAAGAATTTGGGACAGAAGTAGGAACATCACCTTATACTTGGATCATTGATCCTATTGATGCAACTAAGAACTTCATTCGTAATATTCCTATATTCGGCACGCAAATCGCACTGATGAAAGAAGATGAACTTATTCTCGGTGTTTCCAATGCCCCATTGTTAAATGAGCTACTATATGCTGAAAAGGGTAAAGGAGCATTTCTAAATGATGAACCGATAAAGGTCTCAAATGTTTCAGAACCTTCAGACGCAATGATTTGCCATGGTGGATTGAAATGGTTTGTAGAAAAGAACACATTTGATGGTATCTACAACCTAATCAACGACACTGCACGTTCCCGAGGGTTTGGTGATTTCTATATGTATCACCTTGTGGCTTCTGGCAGAGCGGACGTTGTGGTTGAAGCAGCAATAAGTGTCTGGGACATTGCTGCAATAACTGTTATTGTGCGGGAAGCAGGAGGCATGGTTACGGATATACAAGGACAAACCATCACGAAAGACACTGCTTCACTGGTAGCAACGAATGGAGTACTGCAAACTACAATCCTTGATTATTTTAATGAAGAACAATGATGTGAATTTACAATCAATTCAGGATAACCAAATGATCAAAAATGCAACATCCAGAGAAATATATACAATTGTTCTAAGAAAATACACAAAAGAATGAATATATGCCAAATATATTCCTTTTTTACTTGACTTATGTTAGTTACTTACGTTATAATATGTGTCACATAAATAGTTTTGAAATGTAGGTAATCAAACATGTATACAGATCAGGTTAAACATGTCACAGAGATTGTCCAGCAAATGTTCACGTCATTCCATAGAGTGACAGCTCAATATTGTGGCAGATCAGAAACAAAACCGGTCATAGACGCGCAATTAAGTGCACTTACTGACATTTTGAAAACGATATTCTTAACTATTGAATTATCATACCAGATTATGCAGGGAAGGTTTCCATCTCCGATTTCTTACACACCGAAACTGAATGTGGATGACGTACAATTTAAAAAAAATTTTGTTTTTGAAAAAACCTTTCTTAACCCTTATGTAGACAATGCTATCAACAACTTAAACAACGTACAGTTGTACGGACTATTGTACGTCAATTGTACGTCGTTGTGGAGGAAAATTACAATGATATTTTAAGAAAGACATAAAGAATTCGCTGTTAAATGTTTCGCAAGATTCATGACCATTTCAGCCTTCGAAATCTATAATTACTTGCACACAATTGTAGCGCAAACTGCCAGTTTGCGTACACTACTGCTGTTGGAGTGGTTTCCAACCACGATTGTTATGAAGTGGCACTAAAATATGCAGAATGCCTTTGTTCTTCGTTTGACAAAGTCCTTTGATGATTAATATTCAGCAGGTAGCAACTTAGGTTAGAATATCAAAATGGGCAGCCCCAGCGGGGCGAAATGTGTCCAGCACATCGTGAACAAACGATCTATAGCCCCAGCGGGGCGACAGGTGTCCCATTGAAGAAATAGGAATGATGGCTGTGATTCTCCTTGTCCAGACTATTATTCAAGTCTATAAAAAACTGTCCAAACTACAGTATAATTATACATCCGTCATAATAGATTGTAGGTCGGGCAGAGTTAACGAAACCCGACATGCCACTATAAGAAATCGGATTTCGCTATGGATTCTACCCGACCTAAGAGATAGTGCCATATTATCACACAATTGAATGCCTATATACAATTACACACCCATTATTATTTGCTACTTGAATTGTTCTGTCTAATATGCTATACTTGTTCAACTACATATAAATGAAATTGAGATAAAATATGCACCTTGACTACCAAAACGTGCTGGATCTATCCTACATAGTAGACGAAGATAGTCCGCGGGAACTGCCGATAGATCCTGTTAACATATACGATCAAGCCACATTAGAAAAAGATGGATACTTTGAGAGCCGTGTTGATATGTCCGGACACTGCTCTACACACATTGATACACCTTGTCTGATGTATCCAGATGGATATACTGTCGCAGAAATACCTAAAGAGAAATTGACTGGAAACGCAATCTTAATGGATTTCTCTGCTATCAAAAAACCAACTGATGCGGTGACGGCTGAAGATGTTGAAGCATGGATGACTGAAAATTCGGAAATTCCAAAAGATAGCATCGTTTTTATGCGAACAGGAATGGATAGATTTGTCTATCAAGACAACTTCAACCGTGAATGGATTGGCTTCAGTGAAGATGCCGCAGAACTCCTCGTCAAGAAAGGTATAAAAGTTATTGGAACAGATGCTTGTAGTATAGACTCTGTAGCAGGTCATCCTCCGTTATACGATGGTCTACCTCCTGCACACCTTGTTTTTCTCGGTGCAGGGATTCCACACGTAGAAGATTTGTGCAATTTGAGTCAGCTACCAACACATTTTTTCGTTGTGATTGCCCCCTTAAAGTTAGCAAAGAGTTCAGGTGCACCCACTCGGGTTCTTGCATTTGTATAATGTAAGTGTTCTTATTGCTCTCCATTGGATTACTATAACCATAGTAAAATGAAACTGATTATCCCTGATGCACTCTCAGATTCATTACGTGAAATCGGTAAGATAGGTGGCAAACATGTCTATCTGGTCGGGGGTTCTGTCAGAGACTTACTCCTTAAACGCCCAAACTTAGATATTGACATCGTAGTGGAAGGAGATGCAATCAGTGTAGCAAAACAGTTGCAAGAACGTTGGAATGGAACTTTACAGACACATCCACAATTTGGCACAGCCACTGTTACACCAGAGAGTCTGACAAAACCCAAAGTCGATTTCGTCTCATCTCGTAGTGAAACGTATCAAAAACCTGCAACGTTACCTAAAGTAGAGCGAGGCACAATTGTACAGGATTTACTACGTAGAGATTTTACAATCAATGCATTAGCAATGTGTTTGGATAATAATTCATTTGGGACTATTATTGATAAAACAGACGGACTTAAGGATCTAAAAACTGGCACCATCCGTGTTATACATAACAATAGTTACATAGATGATCCGACCCGTATTTTTCGTGCATGTAGGTATGCAGGACGGTATAACTTTCAAATATCAGATTCGGATAATGAACGCATACACAAGGCTATTCCACTCATTTCACAACTCAGCGGGGAACGGATACGGAATGAAATTGAGAACATATTGGCAGAGGAAAATGCACCCAAAATTATAGACATTCTTGATGAATTTGAAGTATTTGAAGATATTTTCTTCGGATGGGAAAGACCTTCAACTTTCCATTATGACTTTCAAACAGCACAATTGGCTTTCTCGTGGTCTTCTGAACATATTACTGACACAGATTTAGATCATAATCTTATTCATTGGCTTGCATTTTTGGGTTTAGACAATAAACAAGGTCTGCCGATTTATATTATTGAAGCACTCAGTTTCAAATTAGTTTTAAAGCATCAATTACGGAGAATTTCAAACTTACAAAAAGACCTCTTGAATGAAGTAGAAATACGATCTGGAATAGAAGAGATTGGAATATCACTATCAAAAGATACAAAATTTGAGTTCCACAACGGAAAGTGCTGTATCGTAGACAACGAAAACGAAAAAACTTTCGTCTATGGCGATAAACAGTTCTACCAAGTGCAGACACCAAATACCGCGTTTCGGAAACTTCAACCAGTCATTGGAACTCTTGCTGAAACAACGAAAAAAAGTGATATTTACCACATCCTAAAACCTTTTCCACTTGAAGCCATTGTGTTGGCTTTTTGTAACAAAAATATATCCGAAACACAACGAACTAAGATTGGTGATTACCTACTTAACTTGCGTCCAAAAAAACCAATTATCAATGGTGATGACCTAATTGAATGGGGTGAGGAACCAAGTAAAAACTTTGAAAGACTCCTCAAGGTAATATTTCATGATCAATTGGATGGAAAAATCAAATCGAAATCCGATGGATATACACGCTATCAACAACTTAAGAACCAAGAAAGAGCTTAGATTTTTCATATCATAGCGTAAGTTACCACCTATCATTTGTTGGATGGGTTTGTAACCCCGATTTATATGAAGTGGCACCAAAATATGCTGAAATCCTTTGTTTCTTCGTTCAATAACGTATTTTGATGATTAATATTCAGTCCGTAGCAACTTAGGTTCTCATAAGATATAGAAAAGAATTATGATGGATTTATTTTCACCAGACAACATTGCCAGAGCGATTCTTATCGTCTGTCAGTTCATTATACTCTTAACTTTTCACGAATGGGGACATGCCAAATCTGCCAATATGTTAGGAGACCCAACGGCAAAAGATTTAGGACGCATGTCGTTCAACCCCGCAGTACACATTGATCCCATTGGAACATTAATTTTACCTTTGGTAGGCTCACTTTATGGAGGAGGATTCTTTGGATGGGCAAAACCTGTTCCGGTTGATCCATATAATCTGAAAAATCCAAGAAGAGATCTTATGCTGATTGCCGCTGCAGGTCCCTTCATGAATATCATATTGACTTTCGGGATTTTCGGTATTATCAAGGTATTGGAATTATCAATAGACTTTAAACCCTATAATTCCGAAACGCAATTAGTTATCTACAAGTTTTTAGAACGATCAGCAATAATAAGTATATTTCTTGCAGTTTTTAATATGTTGCCTCTATTTCCATTAGACGGATTTAGTGTAGTCAATGGTCTACTACCAGAACGGGCATCCCGAGAATTTGAAAAACTTGCACCTTACGGTATGCCAATTCTAATGGCACTTATATTTTTACCATACTTAATAAATATTCCAAGTCCCCTTAGAATACTCAGTTTCATAAGTCTTTATATTGTAGAAATAATAGCGGGAATAATTGGTTTGCGATAAACTTGTATGATAGATTAACTTGTACGCATTACTCAAACGACTATGTTAGCTGAACTTTCTTTAACTCATCCTTCTTCACACCCAATATATGCTGTAAAACTTGACGGTTTTGAGGGACCACTTGATCTCCTCCTTCATCTAATTCAGAAAGAGGAAATGGATATTTATGACATTCAGATCGCAAAAATTACCGACCGTTATCTTGAATACATTAATCTTATGGAGCAGTTGGATTTAGATTTAGCATCTGAATTCTTGGTCATGGCAGCCACCTTATTACAAATAAAGTCACAAAATATTCTCCCAAAGAACGAAACTAAAACCGATAATTCAATAGGAAATCAAGAACAACTCGTACAACAACTATTAGAATACAAACGGTACAAAGAAGCAGCACAAGTATTAGATATATATGCCGAACGCCGCACAACAATATACAATAGAAGTTCTAAACTGCATTCAGAATTAGATGATACGCGTTCTTACGAGATTAAAGCCACACTCTTTGACCTGCTTTCTGCTTTCAAAAACATCAATGAACGAGTTGCACAACTTGATATGGATGATGAATACGAGACGGTTGAAGAAGAAACAGTCACTGTTGAAGAAAAAATGGAGTTTATAGAAAATCAGTTAGAAACTTCAGACCAATTGCTTTTTGATGATCTCTTTCCACTGTCATCAAGGAAATTAGACCTTATTGTTACATTTCTTGCTATTTTAGAACTCATCAGATTAGGTAAAATCGTGTCTGTCCAGACCGGTCTGTTTGAAAGCATATATCTGGTGAAAGCAACGAGTATTACTTCTACTACATAGAGAGTCAAGGAAATATCAGACAATGGAATCAGAAATTACTGTCGTTGAAGATCAAGTAGAAAAACTTGATGAAAAACCACAGAATAACACGAAATCAATATTGGAAGCAATTCTGTTTGCTGCAAGTGAACCTATCACAGTAAAACAGTTTCAACATGCAATTCCAAAAATGAACGTGCGTGAGATTAGGAAGGCACTCTCTGAACTCAAAGAAGATTATCATCAGATGAATAGAAGTTTCCGATTGATTGAAATTGCTAACGGTTTTCAAATATGTACCCAACCAGAATATTCAGAATGGATTCGGAAGTTCTACATCCAACAAGTGCGTGTCACACTATCACCTTCAGCATTAGAAACACTCGCAATAGTCGCTTACAAACAACCTGTCACACGAAATGAAGTATCCACTATTCGTGGCGTAAATAGTGACAGTGTCATCAGTGCTCTTGTTGAAAAAGGACTCGTCCGTGTATCTGGCAGAAAAGAGGGTGCTGGACGATCGCTTCTATTTTCCACTACCGACACTTTCTTACAACAGTTCGGACTAAAAGACCCATCCGAATTACCATCTCTTGAAGAGATTGAACAACTGCTTACGACATCAAACAGTCATGAGAATATTCACACCGTTCAAGAGGAAATAGAACAATGAACTACAATGCTTGGTTCGAATGTGAAAATGGATGTAAGTATCCACTCACTGAAATCATCTATCGCTGCAAAAATTGTAATGGGTTGTTACAGGTCAAACACGACATGGATGTGTTGAAACAGCGAAGCGCAGAAGATTGGAAATGTCTTTTTGAAAAACGTTATATGCGCACACAATATCCTTACGGAAGCGGCGTCTGGGGAAAAAAAGAACTTGTTTGTCCGACTGTTGAAGATAATAATATCATCTCTATGTATGAAGGTGGTACAAATCTTTTCTGGGCAGAACGGTTTGGCAGTCAACTCGGTGTTTCCGATCTCTGGATTAAACAGTGTGGAAACAGTCATACCGGTTCATTCAAAGACCTTGGCATGACGGTACTCGTCTCAATGGTAAACCAGATTATATCGGAGTCAGGTAACATCCGTGCCGTTATGTGTGCATCAACAGGAGACACATCCGCATCATTAGCCGCCTATGCCTCCGCAGCGGGTATCCCCGCAATCATCTTATTACCAAAAGAAAAGGTTACCAGAGAGCAATTGATACAACCCATCGCAAACGGGGCATTGACACTTTCGCTGGAGACAGATTTTGATGGATGCATGGCAATCGTTCAAGAACTCGCTGCAAGGAAAGACTTCTATCTCGCAAACTCAATCAATTCACTTCGAATTGAAGGACAAAAAACCATCAGTATTGAAATAGTGCAGCAGTTTGATTGGGAAGTGCCTGATTGGGTCATCATACCCGGCGGTAATCTTGGCAACGTTTCTGCTCTCGGTTTAGGTTTCCTATTGATGTTAGAACTCGGTATTATAGACAAACTGCCGCGAATTGCATGTGCACAGGCACAACGGGCGAACCCACTTTATCGCAGTTATCAGACAGGATTCACGGAGTTTAAAGCCATCACAGCACAATCTACCCAAGCAACCGCTATTCAAATCGGCAATCCCGTTTCAATACACCGTGCAGTTCGCGTGCTAAAACAGTTTGATGGCATTGTCGACCAAGCATCAGAAGAAGAGTTAGCAGATGCAGCGGCACGAGCTGATAGAACTGGACTATTTAATTGTCCACACACCGGTGTTGCTTTGGCAGTCCTTATCAAAATGATTGAACGGAAACAGATACAGAAAGATGATAGAGTTATTGTGATTTCAACAGCAACTGGACTGAAATTCCCAGAATTCAAAGTGGCATATCACAATGTAGTTCGCGATCAGCCTCCTCCGCGTTATCATAACACTCCACTGGAATTAGAAGCTGAGTACGATAACGTGCTCAAAAATATAGACAAACATTTGAGCGTGTGAAATATTCTGTAAAAAATAATGCAAATGTGTTATAATCCAACTTAAACTAATAAAAGATAGGAGCTATTGAATGTCAGATCAGTTTCAACCCAAACCTGAACATAAGTTCACTTTCGGGTTGTGGACCGTTGGAAATCCCGGACGAGACCCATTCGGAGATGTCGTAAGACCACCACTCAAACCCACCTATAGCGTGAAAAAACTAAGTGAATTAGGAGCCTACGGAGTCAACTTACACGACAACGATCTTGTCCCGTTTGATGCTTCAGCAAATGAACGCGATCAAATTGTGCGTGAATTCAAGCAAGCACTTGATGATCACGGTATGAAAGTCCCGATGGCTACAACCAACTTGTTTTACCATCCGATTTTTAAAGATGGTGCGTTCACCTCTAACGACCCAAAAGTAAGAGCGTTTGCTATTCAAAAAACTTTGAATGCAATTGATCTCGGAGTAGAACTTGGAGCAAAAGTCTATGTCTTTTGGGGCGGTCGGGAAGGGGCAGAAGTTGATGCAGCAAAGGACGGTCCAGACACAGTAAAATGGAACCGTGAAGCAATGAACTACTTCACGAACTACGTTCTCGACCAAGGCTACGACCTAAAATTCGCATTAGAAGCAAAACCGAATGAGCCTCGAGGAGACATATACTTACCTACTACGGGACACATGCTCCATTTCATTGAGACTCTTGAACACCCAGAAATGGTTGGTGTCAATCCTGAATTTGCTCACGAAACTATGGCAGGTTTGAGTTTTCTGCATGGGGTTGCTCAAGCGTATGAAGCAGGAAAACTCTTCCATATTGACCTAAACGACCAGAAGATGAGTCGTTTTGACCAAGACCTACGTTTCGGATCAGAAAACGTTAAGAGTGCGTTCTTCCTCGTTAAGTTTCTTGAAGATGTCAATTGGGATGGTAATCGACACTTTGATGCACACGCATACCGAACTGAAGATGAACAAGGGGTTTGGGACTTCGCAGCTGGATGCATGCGGAGTTATCTGATACTCAAAGAAAAGGCAAACCAATTCAATCAAGATGCTGAGATTCAAGGAATCCTCTCTGATTTGCGGGCGCGGGACCCTGAACTTGAAGCAATTATGGCAAATTACAGTGCAGAGAATACTGAGAAATTGAGAAAGATTGACTTCAAACCTGATACAATCGCGCAAAAAGGACTTGGATACGAAAAGTTAGATCAACTTACATTCGAGATTATTACCGGTGTCAGATAATTCAATTGAATTTGTCTGACTATCCTGAAGAATCTGGAATTGGCTTATGAGCACACTTATTATTGCTGTTTTAAGTTTTGTTGGCTTTATTGTCGCTTACAACACTTATGGCAAATGGTTAGCAAGAAAGATATTCGGTCTAGATCCTCAGGCGAAAGTTCCGAGCCAAGAACTCAAAGACGATGTAGATTACGTTCCTACAAAAAAAGAGATCATTTTCGGACACCACTTTACCAGCATTGCAGGGACAGGTCCTATTGTCGGTCCTGCAATCGCAGTGTTTTGGGGATGGTTGCCAGCATTACTCTGGGTCGTCCTCGGTTCTGTATTTATCGGTGCTGTTCATGACTTCGGTTCGTTAGTCGTCTCCCTCCGCAATCGTGGGCAAAGTGTTGGTGAAGTTGCCGGTAGAATGGTCGGCCCGCGCGCTAAATTCCTGTTCCTGTTTGTCCTCTTCATGGGATTGACCATTGTCCTCGCAATCTTTGGACTGGTCATTGCTCTCATTTTTTCCTACTATCCTGAATCTGTCCTTTCTGTCTGGATTGAGATACCGCTTGCAATAGCAATTGGTGTTTGGATCTACCGACGCGGTGGTAACATTCTTATTCCATCTATCATCGCGCTCGGTGTGATGTATATAGGCATGGGTGTCGGGGCATACATTCTGCCGATTGATCTAAGCACTTGGTTAGGTATGCCACTGCTTGGAGAAACTTTTTTGAATGTAGTCGTTCTATGGACGTTAGTTCTGTTCGTTTACTGCTTCATAGCTTCTGTCTTGCCTGTTTGGACTCTCCTACAACCACGAGATTTTATTAATAGCCACGAATTAGTATTAGCACTTGTTCTATTGGTGCTTGGTCTTGCTGTTGCTGGATTAACAGGACAAGCAAACTTATTTGCATCTGCCCCTGCAGTTGCCTCGGATATACCACCCGATGCCCCACCAATTTGGCCCTTCCTCTTTATTACCATTGCCTGTGGTGCTGTCAGTGGATTTCACTGCATGGTCAGTTCTGGCACTTCAAGCAAACAGGTAGAATCCGAAAGCGATGCACAATACGTAGGATACGGGGCAATGCTACTTGAAGGCGGACTTGCCGTTGTCGTTATTATTGCTTGTTGTGCTGGGATCGGAATGGGTATTTTCAACCGCACCACAGACTCTACTATTGCAGGTGGTTACACATTCCAACCAATTTTAAAGGAGGGAGGTACTCAACCCGTTGTTAATCAAGATGCGTGGAGAACACGTTACGCAACGGGTGAAGAAGTGACTAATCCTGATGGCACAACTACGGTTGTTGGTGGTTGGGCAAGCCACAAACTCAGAGAAAAGGTAAGTGCTTTTGTTGACGGTGGTGGAAATTTTCTTGCATCTCTCGGTATTCCGCTAAAGATGGGAATTGCAATTATGGCAGTTCTTGTTGCAAGTTTCGCAGCGACAACCCTTGATACCGCTACACGATTACAACGATACGTAATTCAAGAACTCGCACAGACTGCAAAGTTCAAACCACTAACAAATCGATATCTTGCTACTGCGTTTGCTCTGATACTCGCTGCCGCAGTAGCGTTGCTACAGGGACCGAGCGGTCCTGGTAGTGGAGGCATGACTCTCTGGCCGCTCTTCGGTGCAACAAATCAACTCTTGGCCGGATTAGCATTCATGGTCATCGTCTTCTACCTTGTGCGTAGAAATAAACCGATATGGTTCGCTTTCCTGCCAATGGTAGTCATGCTCCTCATGCCTGCTTGGGCAATGCTGCATCAGATGTTCAATCCTGAAGGATGGTTGTTTACAGGTGATTATCTCCTCTTTGGATTTGGACTTATAGTGGAGGGATTACAGGTCTGGATGATTGCTGAAGGCATCATCGCATGGCGAAATGCGCGTGGGAATTATCCTGAGTTACCACCTTTGGAAACCGCAACTGCTGATTAGTTATTGTAACAAGTCAATCCCCATCATCTGAAAATGTCTATCAAATGCAAACGCCTTTGTGATACTTTTCATACTGCATATTGCAAAACTTGTGCAGTCTGTAAAGGATAACCTCACAGAGTCATACTGAAGAAATAGCATCTTTGCTGCTGTAAATACCGTTTCATCAATTTGTACTACAGTTAGAATTTCAGTCTCTATAAGAAGATCAATACGGTTCAGGAATAGTACGGCAAGAGAATGGTTCGTGTCATACCTTATTCGGGTAACGGTTTCATCTATTACATAATCTGTAGTTAGAAGCCGCATCTGTTGTTGGTGCAAACCTTCTAACACATTCACGGCATCAAGGTGATATTGATCCTTTTTATTCAACAGAGCAATCCAGGCACCAGTATCAACAAAAATCATGTCTTAGACGCTGTTTCATAAATCATTGTATCGTGATTGACAGAGCTATCAGTCGGACCATCATCAACTATTCCAATCATCTCACCCATAACAGCATATCCAGCGGACATCTGGTTCTTTTCAACGATTTCACGGATCTGTCCACGCTTGATAAGTATAATCAAGAAGTCTAAGACATAGGTAGCACTAATGAGAATTTCTGTAAATACATCTCGTAGTTTTTTATCTTCAATTCCAAAATGTTTTGCAAGATTCTCGTAGCTTTCTCCCTTCCGATGTGCACTGCCGCTTGAGCGTAAACCCTGTAGTTTCCTGAGAAAATCAATATGCCTTTCTGCTCCTTCAATTTCATTAAGATGTACTGCAGCCTCAAGTAGTGCAATGCTTTTTTTCCCTTTAAACTCCTCTCGTTTCTCAAAAGGAATCATCTTTTTTATGTATTTTACGTTTAGTGAATCAATTAATATCTTTGTTAAACTCATAATCATCTCATCAAAATCTCGCTGTTCATCCGTTGCTGGAATTCTCAAGTTTTTAAGATGATATGCATCAGCTGTGTTTAGTGTTAACAACAACTGTTCTCCAAGATGTTTTTGACTCACCTTTAGTAACTCATCATAACGTTGTTGTAAGATATGCTCTGGCATGTCTGAATTTCTGAATTGTGCACCTAACTGTCGATCAAAATATGTTTTGCTAATTCCTCCTGTTGGAGGAATATTATGTATTCGGAAATGTTGCTGTTCGCAATAAGGCAGGTAACGTCCAAGATCTCCTAACCACATACAAACTTTATCTTTGTGATGATTATCAATAGAGACACCCCATAGGTTGCCACATCCTAAATAAGAACCCTCAATTCTGTATTTTCCTGATTCTTGGTAGTATTTGTCTAATACTTTCTTGCTAAAGTGGATAGGAGTTAGATAACTCGGTGCATCATTATCCACACCACGAACATTCTCTGGATCTGCAGGGGTTTTCAGATCATCAGGATTGGAAGTGTAAGTGATTTCATCTCCGTTTTCATCAACATCAATAATAAATTCCTCGAATTGTTCATCTGCTTCCTCAGCGAATGGCCAAAAACCACTTTTTGTCTTTGGTAGCGGTTCAACTAATCTTTTTCCGACTAATCGGCTAAAAGCACGGCAATTATTTATTCCATGAAGGTCTCCATACCGTAGCATCCAACACATTAATCCATCCTGTTTATGTTCCTCACCAGCCTGCAATTCTAAATCTTCCAATGTATGTAATGAAGTTTCACTTATGATGAATTGGATCGCGAGATGCATCTCTTTAATAGCTAAGAATTGACGAATTTCTTTTTGTCGAATCTGGATGATATCTGGTTTAACGATTGCTACAACTTCTTCATTTCCAGCATCATCTATCTTTATGTATTGATCCGTTTTTCTTTCGTGATAGAGTTTATGGAATAGGCGGAATTCTTCAGATATTTCACTATATTCTTCCCGTATGCCATAGAAGTTTCTATTGATAACTAAAGGTTCAACGCCATTTTCAATACCATAGCGAAGGTATTCGCGCTGCAATTCACCCCGTTTCTGATAGGTCATTCCACCGGGAATGCCACGATAATTTGTCAAAACCCAATCAGTGTCAGCAAGCGAATTCTGAATTTGAGAAGATGGTATTAGAGCACAGTAGATATATTGTTTGCTATGTTCTTCATTGTCTTTATTTTCCTGATACACTGTGAGCATCTCATTCAGTTTGTGAACACGCTTCATTTTTGTTATATTGTGTGCTTGTGTGAGTCGATTTTTGTCTGCTTTAATACTCATGACACCCTCCTTCTCAATCTCATTCTCATATAGAATTTTCAAAATTATACTACATTTTTTCCTTGCTATCAATCAGAATATCCTGTCAGGGTGTGTAAAGTTTTTGTACCTATCCAAACTTTTCATATCAGGTAACGCCTCTCTCTACACATTGTCCGGGTAGGTCTCTGTGCCCGCCCGTTACCTCCAATTCTTAGACGTGGCGGAGCACAGAGACCCGGGGAATGCCATAAGCGCATTCGGACCGTTGATTTCGCCGGACAATGTTTGGTGAAAAGTTGGACCATTTCTATAAATGTTTGCCCCATAAACATTAGTTAAGAATCTCTTGAAGGACAGCACAAACTGGCAGTTTGTGGTACAAAAATGCGGCGTTTTCTATTAGAAATGGTATTAGTGACAAGAACTGGACACACCCATCCTGTCACTTACCCTCATTTTTACAATATGATGTTTCTGAACCCGTGTTCAACCTGCATCCTGCGTTTGTAGTCCGTGTGTCCTGGCCTGCCTTTGATCCGATTGGAAATCAGGCACACCGGGTCATCGTGTGCTTCGTCTTGGATGACTTATGAGTACTCGGATAAGCTTTTCTGTCTGGACATCCCATACATGTGCTTCATGCCAACCTATACAAGCGATTGTGCTTCCATCCGGACTGAATGCCACATCTGTTCCTATATTAGGATACTTTCCGTTGTGGTGAATTCTGTGATATTGTCCCGAGTCCGTATCCCACAGATGGATGAAAGAAGATCCAATACTTGCGATAGTGTTTCCATCAGGACTGAACACTACATCTTCACCATTAATGTTACTCCACCCTTTTTCACCTATGTGTTTTTTGATTTTTTCCATTTGCACATTGATTTGTTGCTCCAAGTGTGCATTATTAGTGAGTGTTCTGATTTGTTGTCCTGTGTTCAGATCCCACAGACCGACAGCATTATGATATCCACCTCCACTCACCAGCATATTTCCATCCGGACTAAACGCAATGCTCAAAACCGCTTCAGCATGTCCTGTGAGTGTTCTGATTTGTTGTCCTGTGTTCACATCCCACAGATGGACGGTTTGGTCGTCACACGCACTTGCGAGCACTTTTCCATCCGGACTAAATGCCACATCGTTCACTGCTAACGTATGTCCAGAAAATGTACGTAAACTTTTACCTGTATCCGCATCCCACAGATAGGCGTTATCAACCCTATCACCATTCATACCTCCACTTGCAAGCATCTTTCCATCTGGACTAAACACAATGTTAGTTTTATGGGACAGGTTTATTCCAAAGATTTTAATTTGTTGGCTCGTGTTCACATCCCACAAACGGACAATCTTGTCCTGGCCTGCACTTGCGAGCACCTTTCCATCCAGACGAAACGCTATGCTCCATATCTTACCTGTGTGTCCTTTGAGTATTTCAGGATTGTCATAAGTCTTCGTCCTGTAAAGCAAAATCCCGATGTCCGTCGCAATAGCGAGCAGTGTGCCATCGGGTGAAAACTGTACATCCGTAATGAACTCTAATTTTCTCAAGGACACATTCACGTCTTGGTGTGGACGCTTTTGCTGTGGTTCATATATCGGACCCTCAAATGAACCTTGTTGGAGACTACAGGACATAATTGGGAATGCTATCAACAATGTCATCAATATTGGAAACGATCTGTTTTTCATCGGTTTGTGCTGCCTTTATTCTGTTCATTCCGAAAGTAATCGGGTATTTTGAGCATTCTGAGGAATTGTCCCGTTTCAGCATCCCACAGATCAACTTCATTGCTACCGCAAGCTGCGATTGTTCTGCCATCTGGACTAAACACCACCAAACTAATGCCATGACCAATGCTTCGTTCTCTGAATTTACGGAGGAGTCGTCCCGTATTCACATCCCATAGATGAATCCCCAACAGATTGGAACTTGCGATCATCCTCCCAACCGGGCTAAACGCCACACAACTGGCAGTATCCATAGGTGAATCCGTAAACCCCTCAGCATCACCATTTCCGAGTACTCGGATTTGTTGTCCCGTTTTCACATCCCATAAACAGCTAGGTTCATCCATTCCTCCAGTCGCAAGCAATGTGCCATCCGGACTAAATACCACAGTATTGATCCCATATTGATACCCCGTGAGAGTTCTAAAGTGTCTTCCTGTCTGTGTTTCCCACAAACGCACTGTGCTATCCCTACTTCCACCACCCGTTGCGATCATCCTCCCATCCAGACTAAACGCTACTGAACGGATAATATGTGTATGACCTATGAAGGTTCGGATGAGTTTCCCTGTGTCAACATCATATAGATGGAAGTTAAACAAATTACGTCTATGGTCAGTATCACCGCCCGTTGCGATCATCCTCCCATCCGGACTAAACGCTACTATACTCGCTCCTTCTATTGTTCTGAGGTGTTTTCCTGAGTTTGCATCATACAAGCAAAGGTCCCCAAGACCATTTAGAGTAGCGATTATCTTGCCATCAGGACAAAATGCTATACGTAAACATCTACCTATATGACCTGCTAATTTGACAGGTTTATCTTTCTTTTGATCTTTTTTGGCATTGGCCTGCCTATGAATATCGTAGAGCAAAACACCAGAATGTCCCGCCACAGCAAGACGAGATCCATCCGGAGAATACTTTATATCATTGATATAGGACTTACCGATCTTAAACGTTTTATTACTATCAGATAAATCTGCTTCCTTTCGAAGTGAATCTCGAAGTGAATCAAGTATATCTTCCAAATCTTCTGACAGTGGAGTTTGGGCGATACTGCTGACAGCAGATGTTACAACTATAAACATCACTGCTAGAATTGGAAACATTCTATTTTTCATGGGTTTATTCTCCTGTGTTTGTTCTCAACATGTAATACCATATTTTCTTTTCTTATTTTTGTATAATACGCATTGGCAGTATGGGGCTGGCATCGTTTTTGAAGAATTGTAGAAAGTTGCTTTTCAAATTATAAATGGATAATCGGGAGGAACTTCAGGATATGGACCAAATTCAAAAGGGGAAGTCTGTGAATCCGCAGCTAAACTAATATTTGTATTTTTCTCATAAGTGTCGGTTTGTCTTGTTATCTGCTCTGTGGGAACCGACGTATCCCTAACAGATTTAGACTTGTTTTTTTCTGTATGGACGTTATTTTGTGTCTTTTTGGATGTGTCTCTTTGAAGGACAATATCACTGATAGACGGTAACTGTTGTTGGAATGATGCTACATCGTGTTGGTACCAGAAATAGCACAGTACCGAGAAAACTATCAGTAATAGGCATATTGCCTAAATGACGTTTCCTGCTTCCGTCTCACGTACCCTTTCCTGAACTGCGTTAGGTCGGACTCAGGACTCCACAGGCGTGACTTTCGGGGTGCCCCCCGTAGTTAGTAACGATTGGGGATAGGCCTCAACACGGGTAAGTGTTGAGGTGAAAATCCTATCCTAAAGTACTGAATATATGATACCACATTTTATAGCAAAAGTCAAATTATAGCAAAAGTCAAATTTTTCTTGACACAACTCAAAGGACCACTACTACATCCCAAAGCTAAAGCATTGGGTTTTGTAGCGGAAGATTAGATAAGACTGAAAATTAGGTTGAGAAGGGGGAAGATGGAAGTTTGGAAGATTGGAAGATTGGAAGGGTGGAAGGGGGTAGATGGAAGGGGGAAGATTGGAAGGGGGGTTAGGAAACCACACCTACCGTCGAAAAATAAGATAAATCCAGTTAATTGGGTATTAGACCAGTTTTTTCTTGCATTTCCAATAGGATATCGTCTAAACTAATGTATCTACAAATTTGCATTTCTTATAAGGAGATGACTTTATGGCTGTCAAAGTTGGAATTATTGGTACAGGTGGAATCTCACGTGCACACCGTGGCACCTATGAAAAAGTAGGTGGCTTTGAGATTATCGCTGTGTGTGATATCATCAAAAGTAAGGCAAACCAAGCCGCAGAAGAGTGGGGAGTTCCCACAAAGAACGCTTTTTCAAGTTACAACAAGATGCTTGAGATGGACGAACTTGATGCTGTGAGCGTTACGACTTACAATCAAGGTCATAGACGACCCACTGTCGCAGCATTGAAAGCAGGAAAACACGTTCTCTGCGAAAAACCGATGGCAGCGACGCTTGCAGATGCAACTGCAATGGTACGCGCAGCAAAGGAATCAGGAAAAATCCTGCAAATCGGTCTCAATCCCACATTTAGTCCGAGACTCCAATTCTCAAGGAAGCTATATGATGAAGGATTACTCGGTGATATCTATTACTCTGAATCAGCTGGATGTAGAAGACGCGGTAATCCAGGGCATACTTTCATCTATAAAAAGACCGCAGGTGCTGGGGCAATCGTAGACATCGGAGTCTACAATATGCACAGATCACTGTTTGCAATGGGGTATCCGAAACCGGTGCGTGTCTCCGCTATCACTGAAGATTACATCTCTATGCAAGATGATAGATTCAAAGACAAGATGGATGTAGAGGAGTTCGGCGCAGCATGGATCCGATTTGAGAATGGTGGCGTGATGGTGTTTAAAATCTCTTGGGCAGTTCACGCAAACTCACTCGGTGGCAATTTTCATCTTGGTACAAAAGCTGGCATATCCCTGGACGGTCCAGTTGTTTTTGCTGATGCATATTCAGGTGATCTCAAGAAGTTTGTTGAATCAGAGGGATTAACAGCGGAACCTGACCCACCCGAAGGGATGACGACTATTAGTTTCTCAGGATTCCCACCAGAAGATAACTGGGCTGCACAGATGACTGCATTCCGTGAAGCGGTCATAGCAGATGCACCATCTCCGATTTCACCAGAGGGAGTGCTCCTGACAAATGTGATTATGGATGGAATCTTTCGCTCACATGCATCAGGTAAAGAGGTCGTAGTTAAGGTCCCTGAGTTCTAAACGAAGTTTAGTCTATCCGCAAGGTATTCATACCTTGCTTCCTAAACCAGCTGTAAGGCGAGGTCTTCGTACCTCGCCATATTTCAACAGTGGACCACAAATATCCTTCCACGTTTCCCTCCATATTGAATACCCACCTGTTGATGCGCATACAAGGTATTCTGTTGCTTGAGTATCTTATCAAGTAGTGAAGGATTCATAGACAGCAACACCATTTTCCCACCTGGTTTAATCACCTTTTCAAATTGTGTGAGAAAAAGTCTGTATTGATCCTGCATATTGTCATTTCTGTTGTAGCTTTTATCAATAGGTAAATTGCAGACGATTTTGTCAACAGAATCTGGTTGAATCGGCAGCACTTCTGAATCCCAATGGATGAACTGCCGTGGTTGATGCTTTCTACCAAAGTTCCTTTGTGTTGCATATATCGCTTCTTCAGAGATGTCACCACCGATGAGATAACGATAGCGTGCTGAAGCAGCTCGTTCCAACAAAATAGTCCCCGCACCGCACATCGGATCTAAAAATATGTCATCCTGATGCGGTCTTGATAGCATCACCATGCTATAGGCAATGGTTGGTTTTAACGTTTGTGGAACCTGCTCTTGTTTGTATGAACGTTGCGACATGTCTGGTTTTGATAGACGAATGCTGATATACGCATCATCCCCGTGCACCTCAGTCCAAACATCCAATCCTGCGTCCGAATGAGACAGATACCATCCTTTATCAACCAAAGATCTTTCTACAATCTGTTGAAGATCCTTTTTTTGAAAATTTCGTAATCCCGACATGCGACTGATGACACGAAATGAAATCCGTTTCCGAACACGCATTCCAACCTGACGACAGACATTTATTGCTTGTGTAAAGTTATTTCTGTTGAGAAAACTACTGATAGCAGTCAGTGAACGCCGCGAACGAGTCATTTTAGGAATGTGTTTAACAACGAGAAATAGACATTCAGCTGTCCTAAGAGACAGTAAATCTTTCGGATTACCCGTGTATTGAAATACAATTCGTTGCGGTTTCCTCATGATAATTTTGAATTGTTTTGAATCACCGTAGCGTGCGGTAATCTCTTGTCTGGCAAGGTTTTCCAACCCCGCTGTAACGAAAATAGAATATATCATCAAACTCTTTCTATGTTTTTGGGAAATTAAGATGTCTATGTAAGAATTCAAATGTCTTGTCAGAATTGATCTTATGTCCACCATCAAAAAATTCAATCTCAGTTTTATCCGCAATACCGAGACGTACATAAAGTCTACGCACTCTTGCGAATTCATGTGCCACCCATTCATCTGGAGCCACACCATCATCATGTCCTCGTTCCACCATAAACGGACGTGGTGCGATGAGTCCTGCCATCTCTGCATAGTTGAATGTGTTGCCTAAATCGAACTCTGGCATCTCATATTCACCTGTGAACATGTAGCTATACCGTGAATCAAAAGTAGCATTCTTCACAATCCATTCGTTGAAATCGGCTGAGCAGATAGAACATGCATATCTTTCAAGGACAGCAGGCACTCGCATGGCAGTTTTTCCGCCATAAGATAATCCATAAAAGCCGATTCGGTCTTCATCAACATAAGGCAGTTCTGCTAACCAGTCAAGTGTGCGTTCATGTTGACGAATGATCAACGAGAAAAGTGACCATTTGATCAGATTTGCTTTGCGTTGAATTACACGAAAAGCATCACCGCCAATATACGGATTTTGTGGTGCGTAGGTAATGAAACCTCGATCTGCCAACTGTGCAGCATAAGAGTGATAAACCGAATTGATGTTTGGGTCGGCAGTATCTTGTGCTCTTCCTCCTAATCCGTGTTGGCAAACGACTACTGGCCGTCTTTCATCAGGTTGAAGGTCGTTTGGTAGCAGCAAAATTCCATAAGCAAAGACATCTTTATAGACATCTAAAACAACTTCATACCCTTTGAATTTAGGTTCATCATAAATGAGGCGCGTTCTCGGATTCGCTGGCACATCTGATGGTGGACATCTACCGATGACCTCATCCCAGAAATAGGTCTTCATTTCTTCACAAGTTTCTTCCCACTTGTCTAATGAAGATGTGTCTGTTTTATTCCAGAAGAATGTCTCACGACGTGTCTCGGCTTCTCGCAGAAACCTTTGTGTCAGATTGACGAGTTGGATAAATTGCCGCTGTTGACGTGCATTGTGATCAAAGGACTCTTCAACAATCGCGGAAAGAGTCCTGCGTTTGTCAATCCGAAAATCATCCTTAGTGAGACTTGCTAAGAAAGTGGTTAATGTCTCTTCGGAACCTGGTGAGTCATCATCTGGATTGATCAATTTTATATTATCGGCACAGTCAAGCTCCTGAAAAACTACGTTTGCACGTTTATATTCATTTTTCGCTGATTTCTTTGGTGGAGAGACGAGTTGTCCTGGTGCTGCACCCCTACGACCATCTCGTGCTGTAGGTGGTCCCATCACCTCTGGTCCCCGACTCGTTTCTATGATTAGGTTTCGCGGTGCAATGAGACTTGCAATCTCTGCATCACCAAATTCGTATAACAACCCCCAAACATTTCTGTAGATGGGTTCACGCCAAACATCCTGTCGTGATTGAAAGTATCCACTGACGACCGTTGATTTTATCCGGGTATCCACAGCAGCACTATGAAATGCGATCAATCCACCTTCTCCGTATCCAATAACTCCGATAGGTACATTAAACGATGACATCCAGTCAACGAGAGATAAGACTTTTTGAACTTCATAGCCGATGATGTGTCGCCCCATTTGGTATGCCATTCGGTAGATGAACTCACGATGCGGTTGATTGGTATTGGTACCGATTTTAGGGTTTCCTGAGTATGTATCTTCACGATTTATAAGAACTGGAATTACAACCCTGCATCCTGCATGTGCTAAATGTCTTGCGAACTGTGCGGAGGCAGGCAGTTCATCTGTTATTCCAGTAATCATTTCAGGAGTCCAATCCGCATCTGGTAAAGCCACTATCTGTGCAATGATAGGGACATTTTTCATTGGTTCTAAGAGCAGACCTTCACCTTCAACTTCGTCAAACACCTGCCAACGAACTCGTGATATGGTAAAGTTCTCACCTTTTCCAATGTGTGCTGTTGCCTTTGTTGTTCCTATGAATGTAAGTTCATCTATAGGTAATCGGTCATCATAGCACCCAATCTGCTTTATGAAACGCTGTCTGTTGGGTTTAATAGATTCTGCATAAGCCTCGTGTGAACTATAGTCTCGTTCCCACAAAGAGTCTCGGTTTTCAACAGTAGTCTGAATAGCCTGAGTCACGTAGTTATCAAGGTCTTCTACCATTTGAGCAGCAAGGTTACCTTCAAAAGTTAGTGGGGCAGTTCCTTGTAATATTTGAACCTTTTCATTTGCCATGATTTTCTCACTTATTGACTTTAAGACATGCCAAAATTTGGGTGATTTATTAATTAGACATTATAATGAATTAATCAGCGTCCCCTGTGAACATCGTAGGGGCGGGGTTTCCCCGCCCGTCCACGGGTATTCCAGTCGAGCGGGGAAACCCCGCCCGGACACGCCACGCCTTTGAATGAAGCAACATTGGACAATTAAATCGGCATAATGTCTATTGCATGTTTACGCAGTTTTCACGATTTTTCAAAAATTTCAATAAAAATGGTGAGTTTTTCAGAAGTATTTTGAAATTCCAGCGCGCGTACTGTTTGAGTTTAAGTCCAGGATTATATAATCCCTTCCTGTCTTAATGTTTGGACCTTATCAATAGTCATATTCAAGTCCTTAATTAACACTTCATCCGTATGCTCACCGAGGTTAGGTGCAGGTGCATCAACATTACCGGGAGTATCGGAGAGTTTTATCGGAACACCCGGCACGGCTACCGATCCTGTCAACTGATGTACCACCTTTGTTATCATCTCTCTTGCCTGCACCTGCGGATGATTGACCACTTTGTCAATTGTATTGATAGGACCGCATGGTACCCCTATATTTTCAAGTGCATGAATCCATTCATCTGTTGTCCTCTGACACATTATATCTGAGAGAATTGGATGTAGTTCATCGTGATTATCGGTGCGTTTGTCATTCGTGCAGAAACGAGGGTCTGTAATCAGGTCTTTCCGTTCAACAAATTCACAGAATTTTGACCACAGAACGTCATTTCCGATGGCGATGATAATGTGTCCATCTTCGGATTTGAATGCTTCAAATGGCGTTATTACAGGGTGTCTACTACCAAGCGGTTTCGGATTATCACCCGTCGCAGTATAACGCACAATCGCATTCTCCAAAACGGCAACCAGACTATCCAACATTGCAACATCAACATACTGCCCTTTACCGGTTAAGTTGCGATGATGGAGTGCGGACAGAATACCGATTGTTGTAAAGAGTGCAGCAGTGATATCACTGATAGATGTGCCAACTCTGACAGGAACTCCATCAGGTTCACCAGTTATACTGATAATTCCACCCATCCCTTGAATAATCATGTCATACGCACGTTTTTCAGCATAAGGTCCAGTTTGTCCAAATCCAGAACAGGAAGCATATATCAGTTGCGGATTTTCAGCGGAAAGTGTATCGTAATCTAAACCCAGTTTTTTCATAGTTCCTGGACGGAAGTTTTCAACTATTATGTCGTTCTGTTGAACAAGTTGTTTGAAAATAGTTTTACCACGTTCTGTTTTCAGATTTAGTGTTACACTGCGTTTACCACGATTTACACTCATGAAATAGAGACTAAAACCGTTCTTAAAGGGTCCGAAATTTCTTGATTCATCTCCTGTCTCTGGTTGTTCAATTTTTATGACATTGGCACCAAGATCGCTGAGAATCATCGTTGCATAAGGTCCAGCAAGAACTCTTGTTAAATCTAATACCTTAATTCCATCCAATGGACCCGCCATGATGTAATTCCTTTTGCGTAAACGGTTGCTTTTCAGATTAACAATTGCTAAAATAGTCTCACTGGTATATTAGCAGCAAATAGTGACTATGTCTAATAGTTTTTACTGACAGATAAAGTCCTTTGGAGGAGAATAAGATGGATAAAGTCAGAATTGCACATATCGGAACTGGTAACCGTGGAACGAATACATATCTACCACTTATTTCTAAATTATCTCAGGATTTGGAACTTGTTGCCGTCTGTGATGTTCACGAAGCAAGAGTCACTGAACAGGGATCAAAGTATGATGTTCCAGCCTATACTGATACCGAAGAGATGTTGGAGAAGGAAAAACCAGATGTATGTTCTATTGTGATTACACCAAGCAATAATCACGTGCCGGGACTTCTCTGTTCCCAACACGGAGTAAGTTATTGTACTGAAACACCGATTAACACTGACCTTAAACGTGCAGACATGATGATTGAAGCAGCCAAAGAACACGGTATAAAGTTAGAGGTTAACGAAAACTATTATCGTCGTCCATCTGAACGAATTAAACGAGAGATGATCCTCAACGGTGTATTCGGTAAAGTAAATACTGCTTACAATGACTTTCGTGGTCACGGTTATCACGGCATTGGACTGATCCGCAGTTACGTAGGTTTTGACAATGAACCTACACAAGTATACGGTTTCAACAAATCGTATAGCGTTCAAGAACACGAGTGGCGAAAGGGACAACCAACCCGAAAGAAAGAGGATTGGTTACATTCAGTCATTGAGTTTGCAGATGGTGCAGTTGGGATATTCAACTTTTCCAGTCTTTCTTACGGGTCTCCGCTGCGTGGTTTTAATGGAACGAAATTCTATGCAGAACGGGGGATGTGTTTTCGCGACGATGCTGTGATTCTAAATGCGTCTGCTGATGGACAACGTCCTGTAACGATTACACGTAAAACTAATAATGTTGATGGTTATGACACAACCGCTGCACTTGTTGCTGATACAGACCCCGAAGTTGTATGGGAAAATCCCTTGCAGGACTATCCATTGAGTGACGGGGAAATCACAGTTGCCTCTGAACTGATGAGTATTGCAAATGCTGTCCGAAATGACACCGAACCGGAATATGGTGCATATAATGGACGTAAAGACAGAGAAATTGACGTTGCTATGGGACGTTCTTGTTCAAACAACGGTGCGCCAGTTACCTTTCCTTTTGAATACTAAAATGTATCTCCACAGATGTAGAGCGGGTTTTCTGTGTTCATCCACATAAATATCAATTTAGTGCAATTACGCTTGTTGGACCCAATTAACTTGATTTGTCCCTTTCTGATAAAGTTAGGATTGCAAGGCACGGAGACCTCGCGGGACAATGGATGATGAGATGTGTGCCAAATACTTTACACACCCGCGAGGCACGGAGACCTCACAGGACAGATTACGTCAATTTGGTATGATACTAATAAATATATTCTTAAATTGACACATATTGATATGTTACGAGTTGCCCACCACATAAACTAATCTTCATGTAAGCGCGTTGGAATATATTTTATTCAGCATTTATCGGTTCGGAACCAAACATCAATTCATCGGCTGGATCCGCAATCTCCATGCGAAAATCCCACCATCCATTATAGTCTGCTGACAGAACTGTCAAGGTGTTCCAACCTTCCTTCAATGTGATTTCAAAATGTGCCCACCACGAAAACAGATTTTTTCCTGGGATCGCAGAACCTTGTATCTCTTCGCCGTTAAGAAATATTTTACCGAGGTTACTCCCCCAACCCATTTGTGCAAATACTCGTTTTTCTGATGGACTCTTGATATAGGTAACACCATAGCCGTAAGCTAACTCAGCGTTTCCAAATAGTTTGTCTAATTTGATCCGTTCTATTTCAGCTATGTGTTCTTGCCATGTGATTTCTCCTGATTTTCCTTGATAGGTCCTGTCATGGTCTACCTTTTCAATAGGTATCTCAATGAACTGTTTCGGAACATCTTTTGTGTTGGTTGGTGCCTTCTTCACACCGAGATCAAATGGACCGAGTAACATCCAGTTTTTTAACACACGCATGTGTTCTCTTTCAATAGGGTGAAACAATCTTGTTCCGCTGAGAAGTTGTTCACCACCATATAAGACTGAATATTTATAGACTGGAAATGGAATGAAATCGTCAGATGGCACCGTAAGAGTAACAGTTGTTTTTGAAGTTTGACCGGGTTTCGTGTCAATTGTTAGTTTGTTTGGTGTGATCTGCCACTTTTCATTTGGGTTAAACACCAAATCAAACTGTATCGGTTTTTCAAGCGTGTTTTCAAATGTTATTTCAAGGTTTCCGCTGGAAAGAGATTGATAGTTTGTCAGTTGGAAATTCGGTTTGAAGTTGATTAGTTTGGATACCTTGTCTCTGAACATTGAGGTTGCTATGTCAGCAGGATGTATGTTACCCGGTTCTATGATTGCGATATTGACATCATCATTATCCACAGTGACAAGACTGTAATGGTCAAATGCCCCATATTCTTTGACTTCCTGTGGTGTGAAACCACCTCCTGTTGCACCGAGCACAAAATATCTACGGTCGTTGCGGTTATGGAGTGTTAGGTTGTGATAATGTCCTGCAAATACAGTGTATGGTCTTTCACCGAGTTCAACTTCAATCTCCTCCCACCCTGAGTGTTTCTGAAGCCATAAAGGTCTATGTAACATGACAAATGTATGTCGCACCTCAGTGTATAATTGTAGTTGCCTATGAACATATTTAATCTGTTCCTCTCCAAACCAATTTGTCCATTCACCACTATTGGTATGCCATTCCTCTGTATTGAGCAAAAGAAAAAGACAATTCTTGTATGTAAATGCAGAATAGGTGCGACCAATGTGTTTTTTCCAGTAGTCATACATAACGCGATTCGTAATGTCATGATTGCCAGGTAATGGCAAAAATGGAATGTTTAATTTAGATTGATGTTCCCAAAATTCCTCCCATTCTGCGTCCAATTGTCCTTTGTCAGATGTATCTCCTTGGATAAGATCCCCAACCATGATGGCAAAGTCAGGTTTCAGTGTGTTGATCTCATCTATGGATCGGTCAAAAATGTGCCATTTATTCAATCCACCACCTGTTTTGTCTCCAATGATTGCATAAGTGAATTTTTCTGGATCGTCTGTAAAGGGACGTTCTACAATTGGCATCTCTTCAGGAAAATCAGGCTTTTGTGCTTTTGTAGACACAACTGAACTGAGTATAATGAAATGTAATACAACAACAACGATTGTTCTAATAGGAAATTTAGACATACAATCCTCCAGATATTTTTTTATGTGATAAATTATACTTGACAATGGACTGCAGAACTATTGATGATACCTGCTCTCAAGGTGGGGTTTAACAACATGTGACTTTGCTCCTTATGTTGCTAAAAATAGAATAACACATTTTTTTCTAACTTTTTTGCCTTTTTTACTTGACAATAGTATGCTTTTTGTGATATCCTATTTTTAGTTTGGTGGGTGTGCTGTTGTTTTGCGGCAAAAGCAGCACCCTTTTTTATTTAAGTGAACCTATTAACAATAATTAATTCCTATCAGTTTATACAATTCCCCGCTTTCTTGTCAAGTTAAAATAGAAAAGGCAGATACCCAAATGGATACCTGCCTGTAAAGGTTGTTTATAGATTACGGGCTTACTCCTTGAGGGTTCCCCACGTCACTTTTTTTTTGTCTTGCGGGGTTACCGGTAGCACATCATCACTGATCCAGTCCATAAAGAGTTCACTTGCAGCCGGTGTGTTGGTCAGGTTTACGATTTCCCCTGTAACAAGGTGATACCGGTAGATGTCATACTCACTTGGGTTGCCATCCATTCCCTTTGCTGTAATCAAGAGGTATTTTCTGCCCATAAAACACGCACTATGGATTGACCAGTTGTCTGGTGTGTCCACAATCCTACGTTTGCCCGTTTTGATATTGTGAATAACAGCTTTTTCTAAAACACGATCAAACACTCCAGCAACGAAACCCAATGTATCCTCAATATACACAACAGATTGGCTATCGACAGACCAGCGAGGAAAAAGACGATAACGATCCGCATCCCCCTCAGCGAGTTCGTGTTTGCCGCTACCGTCCGCATGCATCACAAAGATTGTGGGGTACCCTATTCTGTTGAGTGGAGTATCCCGGTAAGCGATATATTTACCATCAGGCGACCAGGTCGGGAACGCTGACAAACTTTCACCGCGTGTCAGTCGCCGCATCACTTTTGTTTCGAGATGTATCGTGTAGAGGTCGCTTTGAGCCTTTCCCGGTATGGTATGCCGTCCACTAGTGAATACGATGTGCTGCCCATCAGGAGACCAAGAGCAATTCGTCTCAAAAAGACGTCCCCCATTAAGATTCTCCTCGTGGTCGTCGGTGAGTCTACGTAAATTACTGCCATCGCTATTGATGATAAATATCGCTTTCTGTTGCGATTGCCCCGGTGCCACGGGGAGATGTTTACTAAAAGCAATCTGCTTCCCATCTGGCGACCAAACAGGCCACGTCACAGAATCTGTTGTTACCCTTTGAACATTCCTGCCGTTATCGTCCATCACATACAGGCTTCTGCTGTCATCACGATATGATTTGAAAACGATTTTTGCATGTGTAAACGTTGGTATCAATAAGCAGATGAGCAGGCAGTAGCAGATTATGCGTTTGTTGTTCATTGTTGACCTCTATTTATTCTTGTCAGATGGGGGGTTATACCCATCTGACAAGCGGTTTATGCAAATGTTCATTTTTTATCTGTGACCCAGACTTTATAGGAAACCGTGTAGACACTTAGATCCCATCTATAGACGTAGGCGGTAATTTCGTAGTAAGCCCCCGTTCCAGGCACATTATTCCTATCAGGGAAAGTGTATGTCATGGTTGCCTGCTTTGCGACACCGTCGCCCCAGTCCGTTTCTACGTTTGTGCCATCATAACTGGTATCTCCGGGTACTTTGACATACCAGTAGACCGCACTATACAGTCCCTCTGTTTTGATCAGTGATTGCCAGCTATCGCCCCCTCTGGCATTGCAGTTGTTAGAGAAGGTTTCGCCATCCGTGGTGGGTCCCAGACCGTGTATCTCTTTTGCCTGCTCATATTCAAAATTTTCTTCGTGCTCCCTTACCTGCCACGATTCTGTTCTGCCCCCGATAGTCGCATTCAGCGTTACCGTGCCAGACATCACTAACGTGTCACCTGCTCTGGGCTTTGGATTTAGACAATCTATATGTAAGTCGACGCTATCAGAATAACTGTCATAGATGTTATGCCAAGGGGCAACAGCCTTATTCAGTCGTCCATAGGTCTTATTTTTCGCATCAGGGATAAGGGTCTCCTTTCTAATGGCATCAATCCGTTTGAACATTTCCAGACGTACTTCGAAATCAAATGAGCATTGTTTATTTGGGTCATGGTTCTCAAGATAAAAACTACCGTCGAGATAGGCAACGCCCGCACCGGATAGATCATACGTGAGGGAATCAAGAGCGGCATAGGCAGACACTTTTATTTTTTTTGCCTGATGACCATCTCTCGCCACCTGTGCGAAAACGGAAGCAGGTAGCAAACAAGACAAGAACACAGAACAAAGCATCGCTATTGCGATGAGTATTGATCTTGTCAACATTATTCTTCTCCTTTTTTATTTTGTCAATGAAAATGAAAATAACAATTTTGACAGTCCACAAAGGAGAGGTTGGCAAGGAAACTGAAAAAGTATCGGTGCTGTTGACTCTAACCTTTGGGCATGCTGGTTCTCATATTCCTATACATAGGAGTGTACCTATGATAGAATGAAAACCAGCCCTGTCATAACTCTACTATGGCATGACTACGCGCGGATGGTGCTTTTGTCATACTTAGCACTGTCGGCGCGCCCCCACAAGGGGGTTGCTTGCCCCGGTGTCATACACGCGTCCTCGTGCATTTCAAACACCTTCTTTTGATTCTACTAAAGAACACAAAATAAGTCAATCACTTAAATTTGATCTTGCTATCCGTGCTCAACCCCGTAAAGTTGAATTTAAGTAATTGGACGTATTTGGTATTCTCTTAATTCTTGTTATTTTACTATAGTTTGGACAGTTTTTTGAGGACTTGAACAGTGCGCTGGACAAGGAGCATCACAGTCATCGGACCTATTTCTTCAATGGGACACCTGTCGCCCCGCTGGGGCTTGCATTGGTCGGGGCACATTTTTCTGGACACATTCCGCCCCGCTGGGGCTTGGTCGTTCTGGGGTATCTGATGCTATACACCTTTCGCACCGCTGGTGCTGAAGAAATCGCGTTTCGGAGATCGCTCTTACAATGTGAGAGAAACCGCTTCAACAATGTGAGACTGCGCGCTTCCAAAGCGCGCCTACGAATGATTTTATTTTTTGCGTGAGGGACCGATGCCTGCGGGGGCATCTGTTCTGCCTGTTGCATGGAGTACGGCACCTGTTCCGATGGTGGCAAACTGTTCAAGACTGAGTAATAGATAGGCAGTGCTGTCAATGCCGTGATGATCGCCTTTGATGGCTTCGTCATCCTTGTCGGTGTATGTTACGTTATCATCGTAGACACAACTCAATAACTCATCTGTGACATCTAAGGGACGGAATTCTTGCCGCAAATTCTCGTCGGGTGAATGCACAAGTCTGTTCCGAAAGAAGAAGATTGCAGGTTCTCCTGTTTTGTCTACCTTCAAACGTTGTTTGATCGCATCAATTTGGGCAATTCTTGATTTTTTTGGCTCCTTGACGGTAAATCGGGCACGTCTGAGATGCTCAACACCATCCTGATCTGCACTGTCTACGGCTGCATACCGAATGTAGTCTTCATCTTCAGTATTTTCCTCTATCATCTCAATCAGGTCGGTTCTTGTGAGACCTGTCTTGTAGATCTCTTTGTATGCATAAAGACGGTCGTCGGGAGATTCTGCCCACCAGATACAACTTGATGGATTGCGGTACCCCCAATCAATGCTGAGATAACGATTCCAATTTTCGTCAAGATCAATGCCATCTATGATATGTATATCTGGTGTAAAAGTATCAAATACGAGACCTTCCGCGGATTCCCATTTGCCTTCGTAACCGCGTTTGTATCGCAACCCCTCAAGGTTTTGTAGTCTTGAAACGCGTCGTTGGCCGATTTCTGTTATCTCTCCTGTCTCTTGATTGTAGATTTCAGGATTATCTTTGAAGGACAACTCAAAATATTCCACTTTTCCGCTTTTTGTTTGATGGCGTATCCAATGGTTTGGATTGCTGGGGTTACAATCTGCGATAAGAAATGCGATTGGCAATGTGCCTGCACGTTCTGAGACGCGAGCGGTGACTTCTAACCAACTGTCAAAAGTAACTAATTCTGCTTGATTGACGAATGCTGCATCAAATTGATCAGATAGTAGGTTACTCGGATTGTCTAATCCGTTCATGTAGATTTGTGAACCGTTCCAATATTCAAAATAGAGCGGTTGTTGACCGCCGTATTTGACTATTGGGGTTGGGTTTTTATCTCTCTTACTGGTTGGATGGAATCCGAGATACTTTACATACGTTGGAATGATGTTTTTATAGATTCGGTTGAGTACTTTGTGGATAAATGTGAGTCTTGCGCCTGGATACTTTCTTGCTAACATGTCAATGTAGGCGACGCAGCCATAGGTTTTGCCTGCGTCATAGGTGCCGCCTGCGATTTTGATGGGGGCATGAGATTTGAAGAAATCGCACATTTTGGCATGCGGACGAAATCCATCATCATCGTTGTATTTGATGATGGGTGTTGGTGCGACTACTGTTATGTTACTGATGAGTTTCTTTGGTTCGTCGTGAACGGGTAGATTCTCCTCAATTTCCTTTATATCAGAATGTAGATGTGTCATTTCAGGTGGATTTTCATCGGGTTGTTCAGTTTCGTCAGGCATTTCAACATCATCTGATTGGAGATCTTTCACGGAATCTTCGGGTTGCGAATCGTTATTGCTTTTTTGCTGTGCCTCCTTTTCAGCATTTTTCTTCGCTTCCTCAGCTTTATCGTATTCCGATTTAGCAATTCCTGAATGGGTGTCGTATCCACGTTCTTCAATGTTCTTACGTCTATAAGTCGAATTCAAGGAACGAACAAGAGTTTCGGTATTTCTGACACATTTTGTGATTTCTTCAGACCTTTCAGGATGATCTTTGTTATTTTTGATTATCTGAAAGTCTTCTTTGAGGACTGAAAACATCTCCATCTGATGTTTAATCAACTCATCAAAAATATTACCGTTCTCATTCTTTTTTTGGAGTACGTTTTGGTTTTTGTTTTTCATAATACTGAATATTATAACTTGAGGTAATATTGATTTGTAGTTTTTGTGGAGGTAGGAACAATGGATTTATAATAGGTTTCGGGAGGGTTTTCTGAATCGAGGATTTGCGCGGATGTCTCGGATTACGCCGAGAATGTAAGAACGGCACGCGGAGCATGCTTACTACTATGCATGGGAGAGGGTAATGGTTTGGGCATAGGTGTCAATTTAAGGATTTATTGGCATGGCGATAACGTTCTTTAGTCCCGTAGGGACGGGATGTTTATAGCTAAACGCCGTCATCACAGCTCTTAGTCCCGTAGGGACGATATGTCTGTACTAACCAGCGCTCATAACCATATCGTCCTTACAGGCCTAAAAAATGTGTGTTGAACAATGAAAAATATGTCCATTGCCAAAAAATAACTTGACACAAGTCCATTTATGTGTTAATATATATTTATTATTTATTTTAACATGCTATGTTATATATAATATAACAGATTCAAGAAATATATAAGAGCAAAATAATGGATACTATGACGAATATAGAACACAATATTCAGACAATTTATCACACATTTCTATACAAAAATAACGGACAAATGTCAGCATCTCAGAAGAATCTTACAGTTTACAAAATTCAAATTTTACTACCATCAAATTATTTGCTATAAACCCATACAGAGACTGGCATTATAGGCAATTTACCAGTCTTACAGTATGTAAGAGATTTCTTACAGTTTCGTAACTTTTCAAGAAGGAGACAGACCATGAAATTGCAAGATAAACACAATGAATTTGCCGTCAGATACTACACAAAAATTACTACTCTCATAGTCCTGGTTAGGTGCGGTTTCCTAACCGAACCTAACGGCACTGGAAGGACGCTAAATTGATGACTACGGTGACAAAAACTTTACACACCCAGCAATCTTGCGCACTTGCAAAGCGCGCCTACGAAGGTGGTTGTTTGGAAGTAAATGATGACGCGTCCTGCGGGGAGACGCGAAACCCCCGCACTTATAAAGGAGATATGATGATAAATACCAAACGACTGGCGGAAATCGGTTTGGCTCTAATTGAAGAAGTTGTACTCGCAACTTTATGTCATGAACCCACGGGTTTGAAACCCTCAGAAATTGGTAAACGGCTTGGCATTGAAAATGAAGATTACAGTTATCTTGACCGATCATATCCTATAGTCAGAGGCATCCTCAATAAGCTTGAGAAGGAGAACCTTGTTGAACCTGATGGTTCTAAACATCAACCAAAATATAGACTTACCGAAAGTGATTCGTAGGGTGGGGAGAGCGAAGCAAAACCTATAGGTGTAAAGTTAAGGATTTTCTGCCTCTTTTAAGCATCTGTAAGTTGTCCACTTTCCCGCTCTATGTTCTCCGCAGTCGCTATTTAGCAAATCTTGTTTAATGTTTCTAAGTGTCTTCAAAAAAGCAGTTTTTGATTTATGAAAACTTATCATAAGTATCCGGGCATGGTGTGTGATAAGTTCTGCTGTTTTGATGATATTGTGTTGTATACATCGCCATCCAGTTGACAACATAATCCAGTGTCTTATCAGTTGAGTAAGAAGTTTGGCGGACACTTCACATAGAATACGATCAGGTTTCGTGCTACGCGAGGAATCCACTTTTCCAACACTTTTGAAGGATTTAAACATCAACTCAACTTGCCATCGGACACGGAAAACGGTGGCAACTTGTATCGGGGTAAGTTGCGTTTTATCTGTGTTTGTAATATAGATGTTCCAACCTGCGAGTTGGAGTTTTTCTTTGCTTGGGAGTGTCCCTCTTCGTTTCGCATCGCTGATGATTTGTCTGCGACGCTTGTTTGCCGCTTGTTCAGAACATCGCAACGCAACAAGACGTGCGGGAAGATGTTTCGTTGCACCTACAAAACAACTAAGGTCTATTATGTGTGCGTTTGTTGCTCTTAGATACTTATGTAAACAAAAGGTTTCTTTGTTTTCATCAAAGAGTGGACACTGGACTTTCAATCTATTTATCCAGAAAACACCGGTTTGTGTCAGTTTTTCAAACGCATCAAGCGAGAAATAACCGAGGTCTGCTAACCGTAAACTCCCGGCAGGCAACGGGTCAAAATCCTGTTCCGCTTTCTGATCGGTAGTGATACCATCTGTCAGACGGAAGTGGTCAAAAGCACCTGTCAACACATCAAAACGGACTTGAAGTTTTATCGCAGCTTTGTTATCTGTCGTTCTACAACCTGAGCCTTTCCATTCGGAACTGAGTTCGTTAGGCAGTGAGATCCAAGTGCTGTCTTGCACATAAACGCCTGTGAACTGGCTCAGCAATGGAAGTGTTTGTGGAGATGGCGTGATACATTGTGCCGCCGCTGTTTCAAGTGTCATTTTCAAAGTTTCAGCAGTTTCATGTGTCATCCGATGGACAATCGCTTGACGGGTGACATCAACGCCTAAAGCACGAGCCGTTTGGGCAATGTCCGTATAACTCGCATCCGGTTCTTGTAGCAACCCGAATGTGAGTGTTTGAACCAAGGTGCTCCCCGTGAACTTACGGTGTCTTTGAATAGCACCACAGGTGATAGCTGCTTCATCAGCAGCGTGTTGTCCAACTTTTTGCATTTTATCGGTCACTTGTGTTAGTATAGACATTAGATATACCTCTTATGGGAATAGTTATTTCTTCATTATGTAAGAGGTATATCTATTTTGCAACACTTTTCGTCACTGAAAATGACGTATATCAGCCCTTAACTTTACACCTATAGGGTCAGGTGGACAGAACCCGCGCAAACTCATACCCACTCCCGGTTTGCAAAAAGACAATTTCGCTATTCACCGAAACTGGCCGCGTTGGTCACCCGATAGTCAAAAGATAGTATTTAGAGAAGTGGCGCAAAAATGGGAGTTCGTACCAAATGTTGGCAACTCACGGTTCTTCGGCGCGTTTCGGTATATGATTTGTGATCGCAACGGCACAAACATAAAACAACTCAAAATACCGAAAGATTGGATATGCTACGGCATTGACTGGATGGATGACGGTGAATCAGTCGTTTTCAGTGCGCGTGAAGGTATACCTGTGGATGGACCCTTGCCACGCGGTTTTGAGTGGCCACCTTGTTACATCTATAAGTATCATATCGAAACAGAAAAAATCACGCAGCTCACAGACGATCCGGGCTGGGATCAAACAATAGACTGGATCAGCGATGATGTGCTACCGGTATCTCCACAAGGCAAAAAAAAAGTAACGTGGGGAACACTCAAGCAGTCCAGCAGATAAAATCAAAAGCACAGTAAGCACAGGCAGGTATCCATTTTGGGTATCTGCCTGTGCTTTGTATATTGTCGCACCCCCTGCATCTATTGCTTATGTTCCGCTGCGGCGCGGTCTTTTTGGGAGACCTGCTGCATGCTTGCTTTGTCCGTTGTCTGCAGTGCGGTTCGGTTTCCACTTGCTTTTGGTGATTGACACGTTGGTGGTTATACGATTTCTATAAATAATTACGACAAAAACCGTTGTCCAGAAAGATCGCGATTCGGAGATCGCTCGGACAGAAGAAGGTGATATATAATGGCACACAATCAATTAGAAATGGTATTACCTCTTTCTGTGTAAATGTCCGTGTTGTTATGCATTGTGTGATACGGCACTTTGTTGTCAATTGACATTCAGAAGAGGTCTCAACAAAACACGCTAATGTTACTCATACTTCAATTCTGGACATTCCCCACACCACAACGGGAAATAAAACAAGACAAAGCACACAATATAATCCAACATGCCACATCCACATAAGTCCTGCGTCAGATTGTAAGATTGATAATAGGGCAGCCAACGGACTTAATATTTCTATCATTGGTATTTCTGTAAATGGTGATATTGGCAAGAGTGGCAAGAAAGTTGTCATTAGTACAATCCCATAACTAATGCCTTTGGCATTGAGCGGGGATAACCATAACGCAAATCCAATTCCAATCAGAGCGAACAACAGGCAACTTGCAAATATCACTACGCTGCTTTGCAGATACTGCCCTAATGTCACGCCTCCCAAAAAGCCTGATAGAGCAAACAGTGGAATTGAGAACCATATCACGCAGAATGACCATACGACAACCGCAGTTAGTTTTCCACCTATTATACGCCAATTTCCTATCGGAGTTAATCTTAAGAATGTCCAATTGCTGTTGTCGCTCGCTAGATTATCTTTGAAATTGTTCTCTGTATGTTCTAAACGTATCGCCTCTACTGCATGTCTTGGTACCACAAATTGTGCGAAGAATATACACAGAATGAATATAATATACGTTTGTTTGCCAACATCAATCAGACTCCCAATCTTATTTGTATCAATTCCTTGTGCATAAAACTCCATTGTTCCGATAAATAGCACAAGAATTAGAACTGATATAACAACAAACTGAACAATCAAATATTTACGAGTATTGGCATATATACGAAGATCTTTGAGTATTATGGCTAACATATTTTTATCTATCTATATCCAAATTTCATTGACGTATAACAACATTGATGTTATTTTATAGTCAAAACCATAATTATTTACACACTACGGTAGGTTCGGTTTCCTAACCGAACCGGTGTTTGTTCAGTCTCATAGATGCGGTTAGTAAACAGCATCTGCCGGGAAATGTGCACGTGTTTTTACATTTCACTATAACACACAGAAATTGGATAGTATGCACGATAAAGGAGTTATTCTATGTCAAAACTTAATATTGCACTTATCGGTGCTGGCAGACGTGGTGGTGGTTCTCACCTACCTGTCATTGCTAAACTCAAAGATGTCTACAATTTGGTTGCAATTTGCGACATTGAAGAAGAAACTGCCACACGATATGCAGAACAATACGGTGCCAATCCTTATACTAACGTCCGAGATTTAGTGGCACATGAAGACCTTGATGTCGTTGACATTACGGTGCCAGGTGTCGCACACCATTCCATTGCTTGTTTTCTGGCGGATGCAGGTATTCATATCTTATGCGAAACCCCGATTGCAGTTACACTCCCTACATCAGATATGATGATTGAAAGTGCAAAAGCAAATAATGTCAAACTTGAGGTAGCAGAAAACTACTACCGCGCTCCCCGCGAACGATTTCTATCCAAAGTCATTGAAGCAGATGTAATTGGTGAAGTCGCCAGAATTTACCGTATTTTCTATGAAGGCGGCTATCACGGCATGAGTATGCTCCGCTTGCGTGCTGGAGGCGAACCACAATCTGCTCTCGGTATTACGCAAACAAGTTCAGTTATCCCTATAATTGATAGAATGAAAAGAAACCATACCAGTGAAAAATGGAGTCTCGGTTTTATTGAATTTGACAATAATGCAACTGCTCTGATGGTCTACTCCAATGTCATCCATGCACGTTCACTTGGACGTGGACAAACAGGTATCTCTCAAATTGATGGAAGTAAAGGAACAATCGTAGGAGAAGACATCTATGTTACACCTGCCGCCGACCTGCAATCTGGTGCAAAAGGTGTTGCTCATAGAGCCAAACGTACAACCATTGATGTTGATGGTGTTGATGTTATTGAGAAAATTGAACTTGAACTACCAGAACAGACGGTGACTTGGGAAAATCCTCTCAAAAACTACCTGCTTTCTGAAGGACAAATCGCTGTTGCAGATGAACTACTTAGTATTGCTAATGCTATCAACAATGATACCGATCCCGAATACGGTGCTGCACTTGCACGGCAAGACCAAGAGATGAACATTGCAATGAATGAATCTGGTAAACGCAGCCGTGAGACTATCCTGTTCCCATTGACAGAACTAACCGAAACGGAACGCGGCACACACGAGAATTATGAGCAACAGTATGGACACCCTATTGAAGACGTTGAAGCAGGTATTGATACATTCTTTCCGCGTCGCTGACATGGTTACTCATACGTATTTCAACATAGTTTAGAATTCATATCCTCAACGACTCAATGGATGTTCCCGATTAGCAATTGGAAACTGCACGCGTTGTCCTGTGAGTTGAGATTCGTAAGCACCTAAAATCATCTCCAATGCTGCGACTGCATCTTCCGCTGCGGATATCGGTTTGCGATCGTTCTCCATCGCATCAATCAGATCCAGTATAGCAAGTTCGTTTCCGTTGGAGAAAGGAGTGTCATCCAGATCAATCGCTTCCCATGCCTGATCAGGATTTGAAGGCACTAAAACTGGATAGGGATAAACCATCAGTCTGTTTGCCACATCTCCACGAAGAGAAAAAACACCTTCACTCCCAACAATCTCCATACCGTATCGTCCTGATCCTGCCTGATCTTTACGCGACTGGAAGAAACCGGCAACACCACTCTTGAAAGCAAAGTAACTATTTATACAATCCCCCGCTACTGGTCCGACAGGTTCAGTGGGTTCATGATGACCACCGGACACTACCTCTTGACCATCTTTGGTAACGTGTGCCTGCATCCAATCAACATCTCCTACATAAAAACGCATCATATTGAACAGGTGTGTGCCAAGGACAATCATATCCTCACCACCCCCACGTCTGTCCTGTTTTCCACTGGCATATATGGCTTGCACAGTGCCAATCTTACCTTCATGAAGCAACTGTTTAATGGTATGCGTTGCGGGAAGATAAACCGCTTGATGTGCAATCGCAACCTTCTGTCCATTTGCTTTAGCAGTTTCAACGATTTTGTCTCCCTCTTCAAGGGAACCTGTCATCGGTTTTTCGCAATAGACACTGCATTTAGCTTCAAGGCAAGCGGTTACCATGTCAACGTGCTCTGTCACCCATCGGGGACAGACACTTACAATGTCTAATTCCTCTTTTTCTAACATGTCACGATAATCAGGGTAACTGCGTTGCGCGCCGGTTTCTTCAACCGCTTTTTTCCTTCCCGCTTCGTCTGGGTCAGAGATAGCGATAAACTCAACATTATCAATTTTATTGTATGCTGTATGCAGTCCGTGTCCGTAGTTGCCAGCACCCGTATGTCCGATAGCTGCAGCACGATAGATCTTTTCACTCATAACGTATGTCCTCAATGTAAGAATGATTAAATTCAACTGTATATCAGAGTATCAAATCTATTAACTTTTTTCAACATCTTCTTTGGTTTTTAGTTTTGCTTGTTATTAAGACAGAACAAACCGTGACATATTGGCCACTGCCGAAATATCTCTCTTACAATACATAACACGCGGATTGATGACAACTTCTTTTCGACACAGATCACAACAAAAGTGTTTACAAATCATAGTTTTCACATGTTTGGAAACCCAAACATGATGAAACTGTCCAAACAATGTTAAGACTAATTAACCCTGATAAGATATAAATGAAAACCTTCACTACCAATCGTTGAACCTGTAAACGATTTCAATAGCGTAAGTTGATACTGTTCAATTAATGCATCCTCAAATTTACGGTTCATGATAATCAACACATCTTGATTATATTGTGTACTTAGCAATTCACTTGCCTCCACTATCTTTGCATTTGAAACACCGTGTGTTCTGTCTTTATCCCATCTGACAAAAGAACCGAATCTGCTACCTTTCGGGTAGTAGACCTCCTTTTTGCCCAAGTATCCAACGACAGTACTGACAGCGAAATCTGTATCCCCAACCATAAACATTTCTTGCATCTCATGCTGTTTAATATATTCAGCAGTTCTTTTGCCATTAGAGAAAATATAACGATAGTCCATAGCAATTGCCGTTATTCCTCCAAGAAAGTGAAAAATTAGGATGCACGTAAAAACAAAACTAAAACACCATTGTGCTAACCCACATAACGTTTTAATTGGCAGGTTAATCTCTGGAGAGTCGTGATAAATCCAGCTCGTCAGAACGAATGTAAAAAACAGGAATCCGTGGTGGCGTATACTACCACCATATTTGACATAGAAAAAAGCAAGCAGTCCTACGGTAGCAATCAAATAGATGAAAAGGGCAGTGGGACGTTTAATGAAACGAAGTATACACCACAACACTATTAGATAACATAAAGGCAAACGAATAAATTGGAACAATGTATTCTGATTGAGCAGATGACTTCCCCAAAAACCCATACTTGCTCTCGGCAGTGGAAACATTGCTTGTGTGATGAGTTTTGTGATGTTGTTGACACGTTGCATATCAAACTTAAAGTGCCATCCGACAGCGAAACCCGTATCCGATGGTGGATTGAGTTGTAACACAGCAGTCAGTATACCTATACCGATGAGGACAAAACCTATCCAGATATGTTGATCATTCTCAGGTAATTCCTTTTCCTTACAACAGTAGAAATAGAGAAACTCACATAAAAGGGCAAATCCAATTGCAATAGTAACTATTAAGGCATGCACACTTGTATGTGCGAGTAGAAACAGGACAACACCTATCCACACGTGTCGTCTATGACGATACTTATATAGAACGCAGAAGATTGTAATAAGTAGTACACCTATGGCATAATTTCTTGCAACGATAGCATATTCGTAGAGTGCGAAATATCCAAACGAGAAAAGAAATTTCTGAATCTTATTGAACGGTGCAAATCGTGTAAATAGGAAAACAGTAGTAGCAGCAATCAGAAGATGGAAGACTTGCATCATGATAGGTGATGCAGTGATTCTACTGAGAGGCATTAGACATAGATGCCAGAAGGCGGGATGTCCCTCATATTTCATGTTTGCAAAGAGTTCCAGGATGGATGCACTATCCCTGGCAAGAAGCCATGCCTGTATTTCGTCTCGCCACATTTCATGATGCAGTGCTGCCAAACCACCAGCAAGAAGAAAAGCGGAAGTTAT
This sequence comes from Candidatus Poribacteria bacterium, assembly GCA_958295945.1. Lineage (GTDB taxonomy): Bacteria > Poribacteria > WGA-4E > WGA-4E > WGA-3G > MSPOR6. Next base: position 3,766,975 of record OY282386.1, on the reverse strand, counting down.
ACCTAATGCATAATAAGTATCTTTAGATAGGATATAGGGAGAGTTTGGAGATTTTAAGGATGGATTAGGTGTAGATTCACTGTTTTGCTGGAGAAACATTGAGTCCCTCTACTGTACTCCTAAACTTGTAATAGGCAACCACAAGCCGCCAGTGATTCGTGTGATGAATTTCTGAAACGGTTCATCGCGTCCAACTACATCCACCTTGATATTTTGTTGACGCATTTTCCTAAAAACATCACTTGCGGAATAGTTTCCACTAACAAATTCATCAGTAATTAAGATAAAGTGTACATCTGCATTTTCCCTATATTCAACATCGTCTGCAGCACGTATAAGAGCATCTAATGCCTTTTCACCACCACTACACTTTACTTGTGCAAGCCGTCTTTTGATGTGAGGAACAGAACGTGTTTGTGGGAAAATCTCAAAATCCAAACCCAACATTTTTTCTCGAAAAATGACTACACCAATAGTAAAATCCAGATCGGCATCATTGAAAAATTTAGTCATACGGTTCAGATGGTTTCGGACTGCATTGATATTATCTTTCATACTACCACTGCCATCAATAACAAAGACAATATCTACATTATCAGTACTGCGATTTTCTACGATGTGATGCCCAATTCGCGCCATAATTGCACTTGGCATTTTCAGATCACTAACATGTGGTAATGTATTATCTATAGAGGGTTTAGATGACTGCGGTTTGGTGACTTTTGACACACCTGAAGATTCCTTTTTACCTAACTTCTGATGGTTTCCTATGTTCTGATCTCCTATCGGAGCATCAGATAGTTGATAGGATGCACCTATTCCTGATAAACTTAGGTTCGGTAGCGATATTCCCGAGATTGGAACAACGGGTGTCTGATCTGAAAATGGCTGTACTAATGGTAAGGTTACCTCGGGAGTATTGACGGTTACTTCAATTTGCGTCTGTTTTGTTGGAGTGATCTTTACAGGGATATATTGCTCGCGTTTTATACGTCGTGGAACCCGTTCCGTTGGCACCTCTGTTATTCTAAGATGCGTTACCTCTCTAATAGAATTGGGTTCATGTTGATATAATCCGATCATAACAAGAATCAGTATCGCATGTATACATACTGAAAGAATGAGGGCAATACTTATGGTTTTTGAAAATTTTCGTTTCATCTCACACATCCAATTATTCAGATAGATATGTATACAGAACTTGGTAGGAATTTCAACCGAACTAAGATTCTTGTAATGTCAATTATCTCACATTCCATTGAGTAATTTCAAGTTAAAATGTATCTACAGAACGTTTTTTGTCTTAAAATACTCAATTATTGAAATATCTGAAAAGCTGATATTGTCGGATGTCTTACTGTTCATACTTTGGTGTGTCTTATGCACTTTAACTTTTTAATACGTTCTTCAGTCCAGTAGGGACGATATGTTTATAGAAAAAATGTGGACCACCCTCTTGAGTTTCGTAGGAACAGCATAGAAAGATAAACATAATGTCCCTATGGGACTAAAGAACTGTATGCTACTCGGTTTCTATAAACATTCCGTCCCTACGGGACTAAAGAAAACAGAAGTTTGTATCTCTGTGTCAAAACTTTACACACCTTCTTTAGAAAAAATAAATTGACAAATTTTATTGAAATCTGATACTATACTAATAAAGTGTATTGCTACGATTATCCACGCCCCTCAGTTACTGTTGATATTGTGCTCTTGACGAAGACGTTACCACATTCAGAAGTATTATTGATTCGTCGTAAGAATCCACCATTCAAAAACTTGTGGGCACTTCCGGGTGGTTTTTTGGAAATGGATGAATCATTACAAGAGAGTGCACTCAGGGAGTTACACGAAGAAACAGGTATATCAGACGTACAATTGAAACAGATTGGTGCCTATGGAGAACCAAACCGTGACCCACGAGGAAGGGTAATCACTATCGCTTATATCGGGATAGTTAAATCTGAACAACAGGCAGCAGTCGCAGGTTCCGATGCATCGGAAGTCGCTTGGTTTTCTACTGCTGATTTGCCTCAGTTAGCTTTTGACCATAATGATATCATTGTAAAGGCGTTAGAAGAAATAAAATGAAACACTTTGGTTTAACAATAAACCTAAAAGACGACCCCGAATTAATTGAACAATATAAAGCGTACCACCGGGATGCTTGGAAAGAGACGTTAACAGGTCTAAAGGCTGTCGGTATCACGAAAATGAATATCTACCTGTTAGGAAGACAGTTATTTATGGCGATGGAAACCGTTGATACTTTTGATATAGAACGCGATTTTCCTCGTTATCTTGAAGAACATCCGAAGTGCAGAGAATGGGATGAATTAATGCGGACATTCCAAGAACCTGTTGAAGAAGCAAAACCGGATGAATGGTGGGCACAGATGGAACCTGTGTTTGAATTATAGATCTGTTGAAATATTATTAAAATGGTATAAACAATGACAATTACTTATGACTTCATTGCATTTAGTGGTAGGCTTGCAGAAAATAAATGGACGCTTGGAATGAAAGCAATTCAAGGAGAAGTGCCATTAGATATTGTCTTACCAAATATGCAAGTTTCGGATTCTGAAGATAACGACATAATTGGGGTATTGACAAAAGAAGGGATATCGCGAGAAAGCACTGATGTTATGGAACTCTACCGCTATCTACGTCAGTTAAATCCAAAGTCAAATCAAGCATTCGGGTACAATGAAGTTGCCATACGAAACATACATACACACCTCAATTCTCTACTCGTAGATCAGGAACTCCGAGTTCAGATTACCTATACCGAACGAAAAGAGAGTTATATTCCCGCTTCCTATAATATCAAGCTACTGGGTATTTCACCTATACAATCATCCGATACTCCAGATTTAGATACTGAGATTTCTGAAGAAATTGAATCTGATGATACCCCCGATGAAAATATACAAGATACACCGACCATAGATGATAAACCTTCAATCCCCACAAACTTCGCTACTACAAATCCTGATATACCGGTTTATAAAACAACGAATACATTGGAAAAATTAATAACATTTACTCGATCATTGCAAACTGAATTGAAAGAGACAACTGATAACCTTGCTTTAATTACTGAGAAAATACAATCCTTAGAGGAAGAACAACAAAGATATCGAGAACAAGATAAACTACTACAGGATATCTTTGATCAGCTTAATATCTTAGAAAACTTTGACAAACGCATTAACTCTCTTGAATCTAACCGTCATAAACTTGACAAGCTGCAACAAACTTTGGCAACTTATTTTAAAACATCAAACCGACAGACTCAAGCTTTGCTAAATGATGTCAATGATGATGCGGATGATTTCAACTCAGATAATTAACCCAATTACAACATAGCTTAATGTTGGAAGGAGTGTCCTTTCATGATGAAGATTGGCACTATGTCTTTGAATGTCAAAGGTGCTAAAGCAACAGATTTTGCACAGATCGTATACGACCTCGGCTATGATGTTATAGAATTACATTATAGAGCCTTTGAATCTACAGATGTTAACTATCTACGTGATCTGAAGAAAGACCTTATGCGAAAAGGTTTACCATTAGGTTACATCGGCATCAGTAATAACTTTGGTAAACCAGTTGCAGAACATCCAGAAGAGATTGCTCTAATCAAGAAATGGATTGACGTTGCTGCATTTATGAGTTGTCCAATAGTACGAGTCTTCGCTGCTTATGTGCCAGCTGATTGTGAGGATGAAGAAACGTTGTGGTCCCCAATGATTGAAGGTTTCAAAGAGGTCGCTGAATACGGTTATGAATCTGGAATTCTTGTCGGTCTTCAGAACCACAACCACAACAATGTCACACGTGATGGGGATGCTGTATTAAGGGCGTTAAATGAAACCGATCACCCCTATTTTACACATATCTTAGATACAGGACAGTATGCAGGTTCTCCCGGGGCAAGTGGACATCGCGGTTCATCACATCCAGATTACGACTGCTATGCAAGTATTGAACAAACCGCTCCACATGCTGTTTATGTCCGAACAAAGTTTTACCAAGTGGATAGCGGTGTTGAAGAATGGTTAGATTATCCACGCATTTTAAATATACTACGAGGCGTTGGATATAACGGTTGTCTTTCTGTTGTTTATGAAGGAGAATCAGATCCGATTGAGTCCATGCGAAAAGCAAGAAATTATCTTGAGTCATTACTACATAATCAATAAGTATAGAGGAAATGATGAAAACCCGTGCCGCTGTAATGTATGAACATAATCAACCTGTGGTTGTTGAGGAATTAGAGTTAGAAGAACCGAAAGCAAACGAAGTTCTTGTCCGAACCGCCGCAAGTGGGGTATGTCATTCAGACCTATCCGTTGTTACAGGTGCAATCTACTACGATGCAGCAGTTGTTCTTGGACATGAAGGTGCAGGAGTTGTAGAACGCGTCGGCAACGATGTAACTGACTTTCATGTTGGAGACCATGTGATTCTATCATTTGTCACTTATTGCGGCACTTGTCTCATGTGCCAAATGGAAAAGGTCTGTCTCTGTGAAAGTTATAATGTTCCACGCGGGTTTCAATTAGACGGCACTTATCGTCTCTATAACAAATCTGGTGACGGCATTCTTCAGATGGCACGCATCGCAACGATGTCAGAATACATGGTCGTACCACATCAAAACCTCGTCAAAATAGATCCACATTTTTCGTTGGAGAAAGCAGCACTTGTAGGATGTGGTGTGACAACAGGTGTAGGTGCTGTCCTCAACACTGCGAAGGTAGAACCTGGTAGTTCAGTCGCAGTTATCGGTACAGGTGGTGTGGGTTTGAATGCCATTCAAGGGGCTGTTCTCGCACAAGCTGAAAAGATAATTGCAGTTGACTTAACTCAAAAGAAACTTGACTTTGCAAAGAACTTTGGGGCAACAGATGTCGTCAATGCCTCTGATGTTGATACAATTGATGCGGTGCGTGAGTTGACTGATGGACGAGGTGTAGATTATGCTTTTGAGGTAATCGGAAACCCAGATACTATTGTACAGGCATATCGCATGGTACGCGCAGCAGGAACGGCAGTGATTGTTGGAATAACGCATCATGAAAAGGAATTCAGCATCCCCGCACAACACTTCGTTACATCTGAAAAACAGATCATCGGTTCATTCTACGGTTCATGTCAGCCACGAGTGGATATGCCGAAACTCCTCAATTTATACACCGAAGGCAAGTTAAAATTGGACGAGTTGATTACACGCCATTATAGACTTGAGCAGATTAATGAAGCATTCGCTGATATGGAAGCCGGTGAAAATGCCCGCGGTGTTATCCTCTTTAATTGATTACCTTCCTATTTCGTAAAAAAAGTGAACACATCAAATGAAATCGGTACACACATCTGTCCGTGAGCAATTTAGCCAACATGCAGAGTATTATGCACAAAGTAGTGCACACGCACAAGGGGATACCCTTGAGGTAATCCTTGAATTTGCAGATCCAAAAAGCACAGATAAAACGCTTGATATCGCGACAGGTACAGGTTTTACTGCATTTGCACTCGCACCAAAAGTGTCTGATGTTGTTGCAACAGATCTCACACCTGAAATGGTAGCTAAAGCAGCCGAATTAGCACAGGAACAAGACATAATAAATGTTATGTTTTCAGTCGCCGCAGCGGAATCACTACCGTTTGCTACTGCTTCTTTTGATTTAGTTACCTGCCGACTTGCACCCCATCACTTTCAAGATGTCCCCAAATTCTTGAGCGAGGTCCACCGCGTCCTTCGAAAAGAAGGTCTTTTTTGTCTTGTTGATTCTGTCTCTCCTGAATCACAAGAGCTAATCACGTGGCAGAACCGCGTGGAGAAATTACGCGACGATTCACATGTATTTGGTTATCCACCATCTCAATGGGATAAAATGATTGAAGATGCAGGATTTGAAATTGAAAAAACCGCACACACCCGTAATGCACAGATGTCATTCTTGTGGTGGGTGCGTCCACAGAAAAACCCAACAGAAATCGTTCAAGAAATTCGAGATGCCTTTGCAATGCTGTCTCCTGATGACGCAAGAGAGCATTATACCGTTGAACACACAGATGATGATTTCTATTTTTCGTGGCCTATGTACGCAGTTAGAGCAAGACGAAGATAGCCTCACCGACATTAAGTAGACATCTATGGTGAAATATAAATTATATCTACCATTTCCACTACATGTCTCTCACCTAAAACCAGTTTCTTAACATAAAACACCTTATACCAAAATAACCCGATTTGTAGTGCGAGGTCTCCGAGGAATGTAAGGGTGTGTAAAGGTTTTGTCACTAACTTCTCACCATGAATTGTAGGGGCGGGTCTCTGTGCCCGCCCGTTGCCTTATAGGACAAGGAATTGCGGGACACAGAGACCCCGCATTACAATAGGTTACAGGTTTTTCACTTGAATTGACGCCTACGGTGACAAACACTTTACACACCTTGACTGAATTTATAGTTGCAATTCCCGTTTAGATGTGGTACAATTACATTGCGTAAAGTCTGAACGCCTTGCTTGTAGAGGAGGACAGGCGAGTGGAAGTCACCGTTTTGGTACTAAACGCAAGCTATGAAGCTATCAATGTTTGCAATCTCAGACGCGCCTTGAAAATGGTATTCAAGGGAACAGCACAGACAGAAGAAGTGTCTGATACAGAAATACAATCACCATCTACTGCAGTCAAAGTGCCACACGTTATACGTTTGGTAAATTACGTGCATGTACCGCGCAGCGTCGTTAAGTTTTCACGGAAAAACGTTCTCGCACGCGACCAACATGTTTGCCAGTACTGTCATCGTGAACTTTCTGCATCCATGCTGACACTTGATCATGTCATCCCTATTTCGAAGGGTGGAAAAACGACATGGGAAAATGTAGTGACCGCATGCAAACGATGTAATAATAAGAAAGGCAATCAGATGCTTCATGAGACCCAGTTCAAGTTGAAACGTGCACCGAAAACACCTTCAATTTTGACCTATTTGCAACTCAACCGTCATTTTCGCGGATATCATCCTTCATGGAAAAAGTATCTTTACATTAACTGAACAATGTAAAGTGTGCAGCAGTATGCGAAGAAGTGGTAAAAGTCAATTTGAATATACATTGGCAATATGTCCTATCAACCTCACCCCGATAGACTGAAAAAGTCTTGGGAATTTCAGAGAGCATATAAGAAAGGTAAAAAATACTGGGATACATACTTTGTCATTTATGTCTACCATACACAATTAAGGCGACCGCGCTTAGGAATAACTGTCAGCAAAAAAGTAGGAAAAAGTGTACAGAGGAATCGTGTCAAACGGCTAATTCGTGAAGCATTTCACATACTTAAGTCAGAACTCCTACCGCACTACGATATTGTAGTTGTTGGCAGAACAGCCGCTTGTAGGCTTTCGATGCATCAAGTCCAGGACAGTTTGAACAAGTTATTCCATAGAGCATCTATCATAACCTAAGTTGCCACCTATCATTTGTTGGAGGGGTTTGTAACCCCGATTTATAAGTAGTGAAACCAAAATATGTAGAATTCCTTTGTTTCTTCATTTGATAAAGTAATTCATGATTAATATTCAGTAGGCAGTAACTTAGGTTATCATAAGAAAGGCAGAAAAAAGAATATAGTACACTTGTCATAAAGAAGTTCTGTGGTGAATGTAGTTTAGAATTAATTGACTTGAGGAAATTATATAAAGGTTGTTAGGTCAGAAACAATGTCCTCAAGCGTGCGAAATAAAATAATTATAATGAGCCGCTTCGTTCTCTACGTTATACGCGGGTATCGCCGCTTCATCTCCCCATTATTACCACCATCGTGCCGCTTTCATCCGACCTGTTCACACTATGCATTACAAGCCTTTGAAAAGTACGGTACCTTTAAAGGTAGTTGGTTAACAATAAAACGTTTGATAAAATGCCATCCTTATCATCCAGGGGGTTTTGATCCGCTCAAGTAACTATATACGGACTTTTTCCAATTAGAATAATGAATAGCACGAATTTCGAAAATTAATAGAAATAGGAGCATCTAAATTTAAATGGGATCACGATATATTCTCGCAGTTGTTCTAATGCTTGTAGTCATGATTGCATGGACAATAATATTTGGCAATCGCTTCGCACCAGAACAAGAAGAAATACCACCAACTGAACAGACACTACAAGACGATACCCCTGGAGTTGACCCCAATGAAGTGAATTCAGAGGGATCTGGACAACCACTCACCTTTCAGGTTAATCCTGATGATCCAATTGTCAATGTCAAAACGAATACTTATGCTATTACATTTAACGAGAAATTGGCGATTGCCAACCGGTGGGATTTGGTGGAAAAGAAGGAAAGTGGGAATCTACGCTTCCCGGACAGATCAACCGACACAACTGATGTTCCTTTGAACCTTATTCCCGAGACTGCTTTAAATTGTCTCGAATTACGGTTGGGCAATAAAGACCTACAATTTGATTTGAATTTGCGACGAACTGAGTGGACAGCAGACAAGAAAAGCATTGAACTCAATGAAACAATAAATGAAGACACTCTTACATTCACAACTACAGTCCAAGAACAATTGAAAATATCAAAAAGATTTACTTTTTATAACAACAGTTATACAGTAGATTTAGACGTGATGTTTCAAAACTTGAAAGATGATTCTACACCATTGCATATCGGTGGAATTGAACCTGCAAATGGTTACGAATTACGATGGGGACCTGGCATCAATGCTGACTTGCTTATACACGAAAAAAAGGCAGGAAAACCTGGACGTCGTGGTGCTGAAGGCGCAAGGGCGTATGTCGGTACTGGAAAACCTAAGCGCGAACTGAAAAATGAACTCGTATATGCAACAGTTCTCTGGGCAGGCATTAATAGCAATTATTTTAGCGCAATTATGATTCCAGATCCGCAACTTGAGGCAACATATAAACTTGATAACCCAAAAGCCAATGGTGAAAAGAATGTTCTTGTTACTGCGTCTACCGAAACCGCTGTCTTGAGAATCCCGAGTTTTCAACTGTCAAATCATAACATACTAACACATACATTTCGCCTATATGTCGGTCCCAAAGATGATGCAATGCTAAAAGAGATCACCCCACCAAACGAACCGGAAATCCAGCTTGGTCTGTCTAAAGTCATTGATTTCGGTTTCTTCGGTCCTGTCGCATGGGCGATGCTCTGGTTAGTCAAGCAATTGTACAGTGTTTTTCAGAACTACGGGTTATCTATCATTATCTTAACAGCATTAGTGAAAATCCTCTCTTTTCCACTCACACGTAAAGCGCATGTTTCTATGAAAAAAATGCAGCAACTTCAACCACAATTGGTAGAACTAAAGGAAAAATATCGGGATGACCCACAAAGACTAAACAAAGCAACAATGCGGATTTACAAGGAAAATGGTGTGAATCCATTAAGTGGGTGTATCCCATGGTTACCACAATTACCTATTTTTTGGGCTCTCTTTTCTCTACTCGGTAGCGCGGTTGAATTGAGAGGCGCGCCTTTCTTCTTCTGGATTGATGACCTATCTGCACCCGATGTCTTAATAGATCTTCCATTTACCATACCATTGATTTTCACACAGATAGATGCCATACGATTCTTACCAATCCTGAATGGATTAACCACATGGCTTCAACAGAAATTTGTCGGGGGAATGTCTGCCACGCCAGCAACGACAAATACACAGGCAAAAATCATGCAGTTTATGCCGCTAATATTTGTATTCCTATTTTACAACTGGGCTTCCGGTTTTGTGTTATACTGGCTATGTAATAACGTCTTTACTGTCGCACAACAATATATACAAACGAAATATTTCCATGACGGTGAACCCGATACACAAGATAATCTACCGAAACGAAAACAGGATTAACATAGATGTTTTATAGATCTTCTGATTGTTTCTATACAGAATATTTCGCATTTATGGTGAAGTATAAAATTATATCTACACTTTTATCCACGGTAGGCGTGGTTTCCTAACCTCACCTAAGCAATGTATAAAATTAATTCAATAATTTACCATATATACATCAATCTTCAATGAAGAAAGGAGAGTTGCCACTTGCAAAACTATATTGAAACTGAAGCAGAAACTGTTGAAGAGGCTATTGATCTCGCACTCACTGAACTTGATACAACTCGCGAACACGTCAACATCATCATAATTAATGAACCAACAAAAGGTATTTTAAGTTTTGGAGCAAAACCCGCAAAAGTCCGTGCAACTCTCAAAGAAGATGTAACGACTGCACCTGAAACCGTTTTGAAAGAAATACTCACGCACATTGGAATTGATGGTGTGGTTAATTCCGAGCATATTGATGGTAGTTTACACCTTGACATGTCAACAGACTCCCCAGCACTTCTAATAGGGAAACATGGACAAACACTTGACGCTATTGAAAGGATCCTCAACTGTATAATCAATAAAAATGCGCTCGCAAAGAAAAAGGTGTTTGTTGATACTGAAGGTTACCGTGAACGGAGAGAACAATCTCTTGTTGACCTTGCACATCAAGTCGCTGCAAAAGTCAAACGGACACGACAAGATGTTGTGCTTTCACCAATGTCCGCCAAGGATCGACGCGTCATTCATCTCGCCTTACAATCTGATGACGATGTCTCTACCTTTAGCCAAGGAGAAGGTGATATGCGGAGGGTTGTTATTGCAAGGCAGGATGACTATTGAACAGATATATTCAGTAACCTTGTCAAATACAAAACCTATTTCACTGATCCCTTGCACCCTTGTCCAGAACATCTATATGTCGGGATTGCATTATGAAATTTGACGATACCATCGCTGCCATCGCCACGCCTAAAGGGGAAGGCGGCATTGGGATAGTACGAGTCAGTGGTTCGCATGCAATCCCAATTGCTAACAAACTGTTTCGTCCTTCCCGCGCTGTTTTACTCCACGAAATACCATCACACACGCTAACACACGGGTATGTCATTGATACATCTGCTTCTGGCGAAATCATTGACGAAGTATTGCTTGGCGTAATGCGTACACCAAATACATATACAACTGAAGACATTGTGGAATTCAACTGCCACGGTGGTTCTATTCCACTAACGTCTGTGCTTGAATTGGTAGTAGAAGCTGGAGCAAGAGTTGCAGAACCGGGTGAATTTACAAAACGTGCTTTCCTCAACGGGAGACTAGACCTTGCACAGGCTGAGGCGGTAGCAGAACTCATCGGTTCAAAAACAGAACTCAGCAGAAAAATAGCGGTTGATACACTTTCTGGGAAACTATCTGAAAATGTCAATCGACTAAGTGATCGACTTGCAGAGTTATTGGCAGAAATAGAAGCGTCAATTGACTTTCCTGATGAAGACCTTGATTTTATGAAAGTAGACACACAACTTCAGACCTCACGCGAAGTGCAAGCGGATATAACGCATTTGATAGCAACTGCATCAGAAGGACGAATTATCAAGGAAGGTGTCAACGTTGGCATATTAGGAAAACCGAATGTTGGAAAATCAAGTCTGTTCAATGCACTTCTTACCACTGCACGTGCCATTGTCACAGACATACCAGGAACAACCAGAGACACAATTGAGGAGACAATTAATATCGGTGGAATTCCAATCAATCTCGTTGATACAGCAGGAATCAGAGAAACCGATAATATCGTTGAACAGCAAGGAGTTCAACGGAGTAGAGATGTTCTTGATAAAGTAGAATTGCTACTCTTAATGTTTGATGCATCACAACCGTTGGATGAGTCGGATATTGAATTATTGGAGATCGCAAAATGCAATCGTGCAATCCTAATCCTAAATAAAACGGATCTACCCATATATACACATCCACAAAACTTATCAGACCATTGTCCAAATGTCAGTATCGTTGAGACTGCAATTACTGAAGATATAGGTATAGACATGTTGAAGAATACTATCCTTGATGTGTTGTTGGGTGGAGATTTTGTCGTCGGAGAATCGCCGATTATTACTAACACGCGTCATCAAGACGCACTACGACGTTCTCAAGAAGCACTTGATGATGTCATCACAAGCTTAGAAAACGAGATGCCACCAGACCTTGTATCTGTTGATTTGCGGATAAGTCTGGATGCACTTGGTGACATCGTAGGAAAAACGACCACAGAAGATATACTGGATCGTATCTTCTCACAGTTCTGTGTTGGCAAGTAAACAATTCCTAACAGAATGTCGTTTTCCGTATTAGTTTAGTAAACAGATGCAACCTTTATTAATACAATGTGTGCATAACCGACAAAGCGTCTGGAATCATAAGTCTATCATTTTTCTGGACAGCCGTCATTATAGCTGCTATAATATGTAAAAAGATACGAGATTAGGTAGGTATTGTTAGTATATCTAGCAAGACCTAATATTTGTCGTAAATTAAAATTAGGAGAGAATTAATGTTTAATTCTGTTGTCCCAAAACATCTCAGTTACTTTGCTGCACTCTCTGTTCTCTTGCTGATGGCAGTTTCAATCCCTGTCTTTGCTGATAGTCAAGATGCTACCACGGAAGAAACCACTGAAGCACAAATCCAATGGGTGGATACAGTAGAAGAAGCTATAAAACAATCCACCGAGACTGGTAAACCGATTATGATGGACTTCTATACAGATTGGTGAGGTTGGTGTAAACGGCTGGATGCCGACACCTTCACCGATGCGAAAGTCATCTCACTTTCAGATAAATTCATCAACATCAAAGTCAATCCAGAGATTGAGGAACGTCCCATAAACGAGGAAACACGAGAAAAGTACGGTGTAAGAGGTTTCCCAGCAATTTTGTTCATTAGTCCAGATGGAGGGGTAATTACGAATCAAGGTGGTTATCTTCCTCCCGATAAATTCGCTCCAGTAATGGAAACGGCACTGAAAAAAGAGGTGGAATTCAAAGCAAAATTGGCGGAATACAAGGAAAATCCTGAAGATCTCAAACTTAATCGGGAAATTGCAATTCTTTTTATAGATCGTCAACAAATTGATAAAGCTTTGCCGATCAGTGCAAAACTCCCAGATGATCTCGAACTAAACAGTCAATTTGCTTTAGCCTATTTGAAGATTCAACAATTTGACAAAGCACTCTCATTCAGTGAAAAAGTATTTGCAAAAGATACGAAAAATGAATCAGGGAATGTATCTAAATTGCATACACAAATTGGTCTTGCTTATGCGATGCAACTACAGAGAAAACCGAGTGACGAAGATTTAGCAGAAAAAACTGTAATGCACTTCCAAAAAGTCATTGAGAATTATCCAAAAAGTAATGAGATTGAATCTGCTCAATACTATTTGGGAGTCACCTATCATATCCTCAAGCAGTTTGATAAGGCAATTGTTGTGTTTGAGAAGTTGCTCAATCACGGCAAGAATGAAAATCTGCTACGGCAAGCTGAGATGATGTTGAAACGCGCTCAGGATTCCTTAGAGGCAACTCCAAAGGATCAGTGAGATTTCAGAAATTAAGATCGTAACAAGGTAACTTCCGCAGGGGTAAGAAAACGATACTTCCCTTGTGGAAGATTACCTAACCTTATTGTACCTACCCGTACCCGTTTCAAACGGATTACCTTATGTCCTACCGCTTTAAACATTAAACGAACTTGCCTTTTCTTACCCTCGTGAATCACTACTCTATATTTTGCAACTCCTGCAGTGTTGCCTGTTTTTCTATTTTCTGTTAACTTAGGTGTTCCAGTCACCTTCAGTTCTTCAATCTTGGCAGGTGCAGTTTTACCGCCGGTGATAGCAACGCCGTTCCGTAGACGTTCAAGGGCACGATTACTCAGAACACCACTTACCCATACAAGATAAGTCTTGTCAATCTCATGACTGGGATGCATCATCCGATAAGCAAAATCTCCATCATTTGTAAATAACAGTAATCCTTCCGTATCTAAATCTAAGCGTCCAACGGGGTATATCGACTTAGGTAGGTCGGTTAGCAAATCCATAACGGTAGGTCTGCCACGCTCATCATTTCGAGTTGTCAAATAACCTGGTGGTTTATTCAACATAAGATAGATGTACTCTGTTATCGGTTCAACCTTATCTCCACGATATTCAATATCATCACTTTCTGCATCAATCGGATGTCCAGGAATAGTTATCATTGTGCCGTTAACAGTAACATGTCCATCACGAATAGCTCGCTTAACTGCACGGCGGGATGCGACACCTGAATCGGATATATATTTTTCAAGCCGCACTTTCGTCCCCTATCATAACTACAATTCGACTTGCCAATTTCTTTCTGCTGCAATGCGTCTGAGTTCCCGATCAGGATTCACAGCGACAGGGTGTCCAAACAGTTCCAGTTTGTAGACATCCGAATGGTGATTTCCATAAGCATAAGAAGAACTGAGATCAAAACCGTGTTCTGTAGCAAGTTCTTTGGCAAGTGCTGCTTTATTTTCTGCATACGGACGCAAACCAACACGATTTCCTGTGAATTTGCCATCTTCCACTTCAAGTTGATCAGCAACCATAATGTCAGTCTGAAGATGTTCATGAAATAATTTCACCAAGAATGAGAGTGAACCTGACATTATAATAACCGTCCGCCCTTCATTGCGATGGGTGTGAATGAGGGTTGAAATACTTGGTGCTATACTATAACGAAGAGTTGTGTCAAAACATTCCTGAGCAAGTCCACAAAGGTTTTGTTTATCTAAACCGCGTAGATGGATTTTGTATGATTTTGCTTCAGTATATGATCTGACTTTCAGAAACTTGGAAGTCCACGCAAGTAAATTGGATATTGGCATTTCCCCATTACTTATCAGGTGTTTGAGAAAAACCTTCTCTGAAGATTTACTGATTAGCGTCCCATCGAGATCGAAAACTGCACATGATTTCTTCATTTTAATTCCTGTCCTAACGCGGTTCGGTAAGCTTTGACCGCTGCTGTCATTCCAATATAGAGTGCATCTGCCATCAGATGATGTCCGATTGACACTTCAAGCAATCCCGGTAGTTGTTGCATCAAAGGGAGATTGTCAAGATTGAGATCATGTCCTGCATTCGTCCCAAGACCCACTGCCAGTGCCTTCTCTCCAGCCTTTTTCAAAAGCGAAAACTCGTGGGCAATATCTGCATCGGTTTTTGCCATAGCATAAGGTTCAGTATAGAGTTCAATTCTATCCGCACCAATGTCTACCGTCCGCTCTATCTGTTCAAGATCTGTTCCACTAAACAGGCTGACACGGATACCAGCATTCTTCAGTGATGTAATAACAGGTTTTAACATCTCTCCATCTTTCTTGATATCCCAAACGGTATGGCTTGTGATTTCACCGCTGACAACAGGAACGAGGGTGCATTGTGTCGGTTGCACATCTAATACCATTTCAATCAACTCCGGCCGCGGATCACCTTCAATATTATATTCAATGTTGGCATTATTCTCTGAATTGATCTCTTTTAAATGTTTGGCAATCTCATAGACATCTGATGGTCTGATATGCCGTTGATCTCCCCGTGGATGCACGGTTATCCCTTGTGCCCCCGCATCAATACAGGTGTTAACGGCAGTTATGACATTGGGTATATCACCACCTCTTGAATTTCGTAATGTTGCGACTTTGTTCACATTGACACTGAGACAGATCATTTTTACTCCTTCTGTTTATTGATATTTTACTTTGTTGAACTAAGGAAAAATACCAAGCTGCATATAAGATTGGGCAATCTTATGAATCGCATTAATATACGCAGCTGTTCTGCGATCAACAACATCTTTTCCGTACTTAAATCGAGTTTCTCGAATCTCTTCATAAGCATTGATCATTGTATCCTGAAGTCCAGAATTCACCAAATCGGTTTCATCTGCTCCATGAACCGTTTGACGTTCATCAGCGGAAAATTGGTAACCTGTAGCTTGTTCAATAAAGTGTACCATTGCCGTGTATGCACTTTCTTCATATCGTCTTGCCAATCTACCAAAACCGACGTGCGATAGATTTCTTAGCCATTCAAAATAGGAGACGGTAACACCACCTGCATTGAGAAAAGTGTCTGGAACGATCATTGCCCCGCGATCCTTTAGGATTTCATGGGCTTTTGATGTTGTAGGTCCGTTTGCTGCTTCTGCAATGATACGTGCTTTAACACGCGGTGCATTCTGCGCGGTAATCTGGTTCTCAAGGGCTGCTGGCACTAAAATATCACATTCAAACTCAAGTATGTCATGCGGATTTTCAACAAATGCTGCGTCCGGAAAATTCCGAATTGAGCCGGTTTCATCTCTAAACTCAGAAATGCCTTCAATATCCAAACCTTGTTGATTATAGATAGCACCATCTGCTTCAGCAATTGCAACAACTTTTGCTTCTGCTTCATTGAGATAGATTGCAGCGGGATAACCAACTTTTCCAAATCCTTGAATGACAACAGTTTTTCCACGCAGTCCCGGCTGAATTCCTACCTCTTTCATATCATCTGCATAGCTGCATACCTCTTCCAAACCAAACACAACACCACGACCAGTCGCCTCTTTTCGTCCTCGTATACCGTTTTGTTCAATCGGTTTCCCTGTTACGCAAGCGATGGCATCAAGCTTATCAGGTGACATTGACAGATATGTATCAAGAATCCACGACATCTCGTTTTCACCTGTGCCATAGTCAGGGGCAGGCACATCAATACCCGGACCGATATAGTTCTTTTGTATCAACTCATAAGTATAGCGACGGGTGATTCGTTCCAATTCACTTTCGGAATACTCCTTCCGATCGAGTTGTATTCCTCCCTTAGCACCACCAAAAGGTAGATCCACCAGTGCACATTTGTAAGTCATTAAGGCAGCAAGTGCCATAATCTCATCTTCGTTAACCAATGTACTATAACGGATTCCACCCTTCGTAGGCAGTTTGTGGTGACTATGTTCAGCACGCCATCCGTGGATCGTCTGAATCGTACCATCGTCTCGTTTTATTGGAAATGTGAAATGGCATGAACTGTTGCAGATCTTTATTTGCTTCAGCAGTCCTTGCGGATAGTCTGTGAACTTTGCTGCTTTATCAAAGGAGTCATTAATTCTTTGAAAAAATGATAGGTTCTCAGTCATCTGTTTAACCTTTCAGGAGTATTTATTACGACTCTTATCTGGCAAATATCAAGATAAACCTATGCTAATGCTTCTAAAATAAAACTTCTATTCCTTATTTCTGACGAATATATTTTTGTAACCTTGCATCAGCTTGAACTTCGCCAACATATATATCGCCGTGAGAGTCTACCCAGATACCGTGTGGACATGCAAGAAACTCTCCAGGTACAGAGCTACCACGTTCACTACCCCATTGAGATACTACTTCCCCATCTAACGTCATTATTGATACACGTTGTCCAAGTTCAGCCACATACACAAGTTCGTCTTCGTGAATATAAATAGTATCAGGTTCAAGAAGGTCTCCCCACTCTTCAATATATTCTCCATCCAGCGTGAAGAACTGAATGCGGTTGTTTTCACGATCTGCCACCATCACTCTATTACGCGGGTCAACACGAACACAATGAGGCAAGTCAAATTCACCTGGTCCTGTTCCCTGCTTTCCCCAAGATTTAATCAACTCACCATCAGGAGAAAACTTGTGAATACGTGCATTACCATAACCGTCACTGATAAACATTTCTCCATCCGGACCGAGTGCTAAATCTGTCGGTAAATTGAATGGTTCACCTTCTGCACCGGGTTGATCCATTGTTCCGAGAGTCATCTGTAGTTCACCATCCATTGTGAACTTATGCATCACGTGCGTTTCACGTTCTACGCAGAAAACATTATCCTCCTCATCTATGAAGATACCGTGTGCGTCTTTGAGGATGTCATCTCCCCATGAAGTTAAGAAATTGCCATCCCGGTCAAACACTACCATCGGATGTTCACTACGACTGTAGACATATACGCGATCCTGAGAATCCACTGCGACTGCAGGAATCCAACCGAATTCCCAACCATCTGGTAATGACCACCAATTTTCTTCCACTGTATACTGATGTGTTCCTTGTCCAAATATCATTAAGAACTCCTATTCTTTATATGAATTGTGTGTATTTTATCAGATAGATTACCATATATCAAGATGAATTTGGGAGTGTAAAGTATTTGGAAAAATATCACATGAACCATTGCAGTGCCAAATCAACGGTATGAACGCCTGTAGGCGTTCCCCCAAATCAACGCCAAATGCGCCAAATCAAGAAATCAACGGTATGAACGCCTTTTGGCGTTCCCCGGGTATGAATGCCATTGGACGAATACGCGTTTGGTATTCACCATGATTCCCCGTGTGGCATTTGTCCAAATCAACGCCAAATGCGCCAAATCAACGGTATGAATGCCATTGAGGCATTCCCCGTGTGGCATTTGTCCAAATCAACGCCAAATGCGCCAAATCAACGGTATGAATGCCATTGGACGAATACGCGTGTGGTATTCGCCATGATTCCCCGTGTGGCATTTGTCGGGTATGAATGCGCTTAGACGAATACGCGTTTGGTATTCCCCGGGTCTCTGTGTCCACCATTCCTTGTCCTGTAAGGCAACGGGCGGGCACAGAGACCCGCCCCTACAATTCATGGTAAGAAGTTAGTGACAAAATCTTTACACACCCGTATAGTTGCATATAGGCATTCAATTATGTGATAATATGACATTATTTTGTAGGTCGGGTAGAATCCATAGGAAATCCGACTTCTTATAGTGCCTTTTTGGGTTTCGTAAACTCTACCCGACCTACAATCTAATATGACGATTGTTTAATTATACTATAACGTGAGTTTGATAAATAGTTAGGACTTTCAAAATTCCTCTTAAAGTCCCCTTGATAAGGGGGATTTAGGGGGTTAAAAACATCAAAATAACGATTTTTTAAGTAAATATGCCCGTTCTCTGTTCAATTTGCGCTCGTCCTGTTAATTATCAAACTCACGTTACTATAGTTTGGACAGTTTTTTGTAGTCTTGAATAATAGTCTAGACAAAGAGCATCACAGTCATGATACCTATTTCTTCAATGCACATTTCGCCCCGCTGGGGCTATAGATTGTATGTTCACGATGTGCTGGACACATTTCGCCCCGCTGGGGCTGCCCATTTTGATATTCTAACACATTTTCGTCAAGTTATTATCCTATTGAAAACTCACATTATAGTAGATTTTGAAATTACTTGAACACCCGGCATCGGCGAGGTTAGGAAACCTCGCCTACCGTGGGACGAAAGTGTCAACTTATATTCATAATTCACTATATTTTGTAAATGCTTGAAATCTCAGTATGTAACCAAAAGAAATTGTCCAAACTATAGTAATTATAGTGAAATACAAAGATTTATTCACACTCTTGGTACGTGAGACCTAAACTAATGGACTGTGCCGTAGCACAAACTGCTAGTTTGTGCAGTTGTGTACGCAAACTTGCAGTTTGCGCTACAATTGTGTTCAAGTAATTATAGATTTCGATGGCTGAAATGGTCAAGAATCTTGCGAAACATTTAACAGCGAATTCTTTATGTCTTTCTTCAAATATCATTGTAATTTTTCTCCACAACGACGTACAATTGACGTACAATAGTCCGTACAACTGTACGTTGTTTTAGTTGTTGATAGCATTGTCTACATAAGGGTTAAGAAAGGTTTTCTCAAAAATAAAAATTTTTTTAAATTGTACGTCATCCAGATTCAGTTTCGGTGTGTAAGAAATCGGAGATGGAAACCTTCCCCGCATAATCTGATATGATAATTCAATAGTTAAGAATATCATTTCCAAAATGTCAGGAGGTGCACTTAATTGTGCGTCTATGACCGGTTTTGTTTCTGATCTGCCACAATTTTGAGCTGTCACTCTATGGAATGACGTGAACATTTGCTGGACATTTGCTGTGACATGTTTAACCTGATCTGTATACATATTTGATAACCTACATTTCAAAACTATTTATGTGACATATAGTATAACGTAAGTAACTAACATAAGTCAAGTAAAAAAGCAATATATTTGGCACATTTTCATTCTTTTGTGTATTTTCTTAGAACAATTGTATATATTTCTCTGGATGTTGCATTTTTGAGCATTTTGTTATCCTGAATTGATGTGTTTTCGTTGTTTCAGAATTACGGATTGTCGTAGATTGCACGGATGGGAGTTCGGAAAGGTACGTTCTATTCCAAAAGATTCAATTTATAGTAAAACTTACAATGCATGAACTTAACACACTTGCATAGAGTCAATAATCAATGATATAATTTGTGAAGATGCGCAAAGTGTAATATGATAGATTAGATATTACCTATTGAACATAGAATTAATAAAGGGGAGTTATGAAACAGATTTTAACTATTGCAGGTTCAGATTCAGGGGGTGGTGCGGGGATACAAGCAGATATCAAAGCAATTTCGGCAAATGGTGGGTATGCTATGTCTGCAATTACATCCGTAACAGCACAGAACACGGTTGCAGTCACAGATGCGTTCGATTTACCTATCCAATTGATAGAGGCACAACTGGACGCAGTATTTTCCGATTTTAATATTGCCAGCGTCAAAACAGGAATGCTCTCATCATCAGGAATTGTTGAAACAGTAGCACAGAAGTTACGACAATATACACCTCAGACATTAGTAGTGGACCCTGTGATGATTTCCAAAAGTAAGTTCACGCTACTAAAAGCGGAAGCAATCAACAGCCTCAGGCTCTCGTTAATACCTCTTGCTACAGTAATCACACCGAATATCTATGAAGCAGAACTCCTTGCTGAACAGGAAATACGGACGACTGATGATGCAAAATCTGCAGCGAAAACTATTGCCAAATTGGGATGTAATGCGGTGCTTGTTAAGGGTGGACATCTTGATGATGAAAAGGCAATAGATGTGCTTTATGCAGACAGTGATTGGTCATATTTTGAAGCAGAACGTATTGCAACTGAAAACACACACGGCACAGGATGCACTTACTCTGCTGCTATTGCTACACATCTGGCACTTGGGAAGGAACTAATTGAGGCAATTCAAGCGTCAAAAACTTATATTACGAATGCAATAAAGCATGCATTGGAAATTGGAAAAGGACAAGGTCCGACCAACCATTTCTATTTTTTGACCTAATTACAAAGGTTTTCGTCCAGTAAAACCGTCATCAATTTCATGCCAATACCCAATCTCCTTTTCACCATAACGCCAACAGAGATAAACTTCTTTACCATCACGGATGTGCGGAAAGTCAATTAATGCGGGGTCAAGTCCTTTGATATGGCAACCGAGGCGTTCAATTCGTCTGACAATTTCCCTGAGTTTGTTTCCTGTCCGCATAAGTAAAAGTGCGTTTTTATTGCCTCCGTTGTGAGGAATTACTTCTAAGAAAGGTGTAAGTTCTGCGTGAAGTTCCTCTAGTTGGTCCTTCAATTCAAGCAGTTCAGTGATATCTATATTCAAATCTGGAATACATGCGTTTGCTTCTTCAACCGTAAAATATTTTGTCTCTTGCATTATTGTGCTCCTTTGTTTCTCATTAATTTATACGAATTTAGAGTTGATGTCAAGCATCTAAAATCAAATTTGACTGTCCAACAAAAAAGACCTATTAATTTCAACATTTACTGTGATTCGTTATCTTTACCTTTAAAACAGAAACTTAAGAAAATGACATCCATATATGGAAGAAATCGCGACGCAAACCACTGAGGATCAGAATCAAAATGTTACCCGTGCTGCAGGAATAGTAAGTCTTGCAGTGATGGGATCAAGGTTACTTGGACTTGCGCGGGAGATAGTGATATTCAACTATTTTCCTACGAAACTTGGCGCGAGTGCTTTTCACCTCGCCTTCCGTATACCCAATTTCCTTCGTGATATGTTCGGCGAGGGCATTTTAAGCAAGGCATTTATCACCACATTTATCACTACAGAAGCCGAAGATGGAGAAGAGGCAGCGTGGAATCTTGCAAACCGAATATTTAATCTGACATCTGTTGTCTTAATATGTATCGTGTTCGCAGGTATTGCATTCGCGCCTACTATTGTTGAGGTATTAGCACGTGAGGATTTTGACGAGATTTTAGATAGTAGCAAACATTTCGGGTTTGATACAAAGGTAGAATTAACCATATATTTGACACAACTGATGTTCCCATACCTGCTTTTTGTTTCTCTTGCTGCAATAGCGATGGGGTTGCTAAACAGTAAAGGGAAATTTGGAATATCTGCCAGTGCATCCACTTTTTTTAATTTCAGTTCGCTTGTCATCGGTATCAGTGGTTACTACCTGTGTCAGTCACTTGGTATGCATCCGACCACAGGCATGGCAGTCGGTGTCGTTGTGGGAGGAATCGCGCAATTCCTTATACAAGTACCGTCTATGTACCGGGTTGGATTTAAGTATAAACCGCTGTTGAGTTTGAAAGATACGCGGGTCCGTGAAGTCCTGCGATTGATTGGTCCTGCTATCTTAGGTGTTGCTGCTGTTCCGATAAATCAGCTGGTCAATACATGGTTTATCACCTCTGGGGATGAATGGCTGCCGTGGATGCAGGGAGCATATCGCATCATGCATCTGCCTCTTGGCATTTTCGGGGTTGCAATCTCTACAGTAGCACTTCCGCAATTAGCTAAATACGCTAACATAGGTGAAACTGAACAATTCCGTAATGCCCTCTCTTATGCTATCCGCCTGATGTTGACTGTGATTGTCCCTGCATCAATCGGTTTGATGGTGTTGTCAACTCCCATCTGTCGTTTGCTTTATGAACGAGGTGCTTATGTAGAATCTGATACAATCGCTACAGGAGGCATTTTGTTTGTTTATGCTTTCGGTTTGTGTGGGTTTTCTGCACTTAAAATTGTTACGGATGGTTTTTATGCTTACAAGGACATCCGTGCCCCCGTAATAGTCAGTTTATGCGGTGTGGCACTCAATATATTCCTCAATTATATGTTCATCTTCCGTGAACTTATTTTAGATCCACGCGCCGTAGTCTTCTCAACCGTGCTGACAGTGACTATCAATAGTGGTGTTTTATTACTACTGCTCCGTCGAAAAGTTGGTCGGTTAGGTCTAAAACCGATAATCTTATTGGCATTTAAAATAATAATTGCTTCAGTGGTGATGGGGATTGTGTGTTGGTTAACAAATGGGGTTATTGAGCAAGACTTACTTGGAACTGAGGGGATAATTCCGCGTAGTGTCAACGTATTCGTACCGATTGGCTTTAGTGTGTTGGCATTGGCTGCGATGTATAAATTGTTGAAAGTAGCAGAATTTGATGATATCTTAAATATATTCAAACGGAGATTTCAAAATCAATAGAATACTGGATTAGAGGAGAATATGCTTACAAAACGGATTATACCATGTTTAGATGTGCGTGATGGAAAGGTTACCAAAGGCATTGCTTTTCAAGGTAATATTGATGTTGGTGATCCTGTGGAAATGGCGCGTTTTTATTACGAAGGTGGTGCAGATGAACTCGTCTTTTATGACATCACCGCAAGCAATGAACGGCGCGATATTATGATTGAAGTTGTTTCTGCAGTCGCTTCAGAGATATTCATTCCATTTTCTGTAGGTGGGGGGTTACGAACACTTGAGGATATGCGTCGCGTGCTCCTTGCGGGGGCAGAAAAGGTCAGTATAGATTCTGGTGCCGTCCGAAATCCTGATATAATTTCTGAGGGTGCTAAGGCATTTGGTAGTCAATGTGTTGTATTGAGTATGCAAGTGAAAAAAGTTCCGATAAGTGATCAGATTCCAAGCGGATATGAAATCTATATTGATGGTGGACGAAAGCCTGTCGGATGGGATGCACTGGCATGGTCTTCCCGTGGTGTCCATTTAGGTGCAGGTGAGATTGTCGTCAATAGTATTGATGCTGATGGTACAAAGATGGGATATGAATTGGAACTGACAGGTGCAATTGCTGATCTTGTACCTGTGCCGGTTATCGCTTCTGGAGGCGCGGGTAATCCACAACACTTACGAGATGTTTTTGTTGAGAGCAATGCGGATGCTGCCATCGTTGCTTCTATCACACATTACGGTGAATTCACGATTGAAGGCATCAAAGACTATCTCGCAGATGAAGGCGTGAGCGTGCGAGATACATGGTAGGAATGCACATTCTAAAGATGATTATTATTGACATTTGCAATCCAGTGCTATAAAGTATACGCAATCTTTAACACTCTTCCCGTCAAATCCCCATGCTTTAGCTTGCGGGATGTAGACGGTCAAAAAGGTTGATTTTGAGAAAGAAACACACTATAATACAAATACCTTTTCAGTAGTGGATGTCGTTAGCATCTGCCACACTACTAACGATGCAAAAGGGGTTCTTCACCGAGAAGGCATACCATGAGAAAAACCTATAAATACAAGGGACAACATCAAAAGAACACGCTAAGACTTGGTAATCTGCTTGACGATATGCATCAGATCCATGTGCATATTATGCGATTGCAGAAGAGGTATTATCGCAGATATAAGAAAAACATATCTGCCTATACTATGAATCGTCATATTACGAAGTTGAAAAAGCGGACAAAGCCTCATTGGACAGACTTGCCGAGTCAAGTTATTCAAGATGTTGTGCTGCGTATGGGTAAAGCCTACGACGCGTTTTTTAGGAATATAAAAGACCGCAAAGAAGGTAAAACAGCAAAGAAAATCGGTAGACCAAAGATCAAACCCCATCACAAATACAACTCTATGACCTTTACACAGGCAGGCTATAAGTTTGAAGGGAACCGTATCAAGATCAACTGTATAGATACGTGGTTCTCCTTTCATAAACATCGTGAAATAACAGGGCTGAATGCACGTATGGCATTCAGCATGATCAAAACAATAACCCTCAAGCGTGACAGGTGTGGTGATTACTGGGTCTGCTTTTCTTGTGATAACGTTGACACACCGAAATCTTTTGCGAAGACAGGTGAAAGTGCTGGCTTTGATTTCGGATTGACAACCTTTCTCACAACTTCTAATGGTAATAAGATTGTGTCTCCGCAGTTTTTGAAAAAGTCCTTGAACAAGTTGAGAACACTGAATAAGAGCGTGAGTCGTAAAGTCAAGGGGTCAGGCAATTGGTATCGTGCTATCCGTGCGTTGTTGCGGCAGTATAGGAAGATAGCACGACAACGTCTTGACTGGCAGTGGAAACTTGCTACAGACCTTTGCAGGCGTTTTGACACCTTGTGCTTTGAAACCCTCAATATAGACGGCATGAAACGCCTCTGGGGGCGTAAAGTCAGTGATCTCGCTTGCTACCAGTTCATTCAAGTGTTGGCATTCAAGTGTGCTAAACACGATAAAACTTTCCTCAAAATCGGACAATGGACAACTACAACAAAACCCTGTAGCAACTGCGGACACACAAACGATAAACTAACACTTTCAGATAGACACTGGACATGTCCTACGTGCAAGACTGAACATGATAGAGACATCAATGCAGCTATCAATATCAAACAGGCAGGCTTAGCTGCCTAAAGTGGAGATGACGTGAGACGGGTGATCCTTTTGGAGAAACGCTGTTGTCAAGGAAGCACAAGCCCCAACCTTTAGGTTGTGGGTCACTATGACGGTCATTTTGCACTTTCTTTTTACGGATTTGAGGAGAAACTTAAGTTGACATTCACCCAAAGGAGATAAATATGCAAGCACCCAATGAAGCGCATCAACAGGAATATGAACCTTTCCGTGTTGGATTTCTAAATGTCTCATCGTATTCACACATGCCGTTGTGGGCACCCGCAATAAATCCGAGAGCCGGTCAGAAAGATAACCCATTCACAGGAATGCGTATCACACATTGTTGGGACATTGAGGACGATAAAGCACAAGCAATCGCAAAAGAATACGGTTGTGAGGCAGTCAAAAATTTTGATGATATGTTAGGTAAAGTGGATGGTATTATTTCAGGTGGATACTATAACCATCCGTGGAATCACATTCTGCATGAACCTTATCTTGAAGCAGGTTTACCGAACCTAATCAATCGTCCTTTTTCCAATTCTCTGGGAAAAGCACGAAAATTGGTTGTTTTAGGTGAAAAACATGGTGCGCCTATACTTGTACCATCA
Organism: Candidatus Poribacteria bacterium; assembly: GCA_958295945.1. Taxonomy (GTDB): domain Bacteria; phylum Poribacteria; class WGA-4E; order WGA-4E; family WGA-3G; genus MSPOR6. The sequence goes on along the minus strand of OY282386.1, from coordinate 3,740,864 downwards.
AGCCACGAACACAACGACCCGATTTCACGGGCAAAGGCATGGGCAAGCGATAAGCAGATTGTATGTTATACTGCAACCAACTCATTTGATGACTATCCAACGCACGGTATACACGGAGTCTATATGGTGTGTAAGGCAATTGTTGAGGCAGGAAATCCTGTTGTGTCTGTCGCATATCAAGCGGACAGTTGGCATAGTCCACCCGGTGTCATTACAATAGAACATGTGAACGGTGAGGGACATAAGTTTTATGGAACACTTCATCAGGTAAGCGGTTCATGGGGTACTGTGCAGATACACACATCTGAAGCTTATGGTGGAGAGAACTTTAGAATCCATACAGGCACTGGCTTCCCGTTTGACAAGACAGAAATATGGATTCCGACAATCTGGTCATTTCAGAATATGGCACTGCATAATGAAATGCCACAAACCTATGGGCAGATTATGCATAAGACCAACGTTTTCCTCGCAGGTTGGAAATCTATCTTGGAAAACGATGGGAAACCTGTGAAACTGACTGAAGTTGATGAAGGTTGGGAAGCTCCTGCTGAACTACCAAATCATCCTGATCACGACACGATAGCACTGTTTCGGAAAAAGTTTGGAGACGGTTGACGCTAAGATTGCGAACAGTAATATGCGGGGCACAGAGTCCCCGCATTACAATATTATTAGAAAGGTGTGAAATCTGATACTACTTCTTAATACGTGCCCAAGTCGTTGTCAATTTACCACTTGCCTCAACATCTGCTGAACTTGGATCCATACTTAATTCAATTTCGTTTTCAGTTAAGGCGCGATCCCAAACCATCACTTCATCAATGAGACCGTTGAACTTTTGACCATTCGGCCCCCATGAACCGACCATCGTATCCCCTGATGTTCCTTTGTAGAGTGATTTACCTTGATCTTGTGCTTTCTGTTCACCGTTGATATAGATTCTTCTGGTATTTGAATCAGCATCACACCAGAAACAGATATGTGCCCATTCATTCGCTATTACTGCTGCAGCTGCATCAAGGTCATTACCATAAAATCCCATACGGACAGTGCCATTGTTGTAAATCCGATAGTGCAGACTTGTATTAGCTCCGTTTACTTGGGTCTGTGTGAAAACACATTGCAGATCTCCACCTACCAACATTGGGTTTGCCCACAAAGTTACTGTAAAACTCTTGTCGTTTAAAGAGATATGTGGTGCCTTTACCTCTCCAGCTGAGGTGAACTTTATTGCCTGCCCGACTTTGCCTTCAACAAAATCGGCCGTACCAACAATTTCACCATCGTTTTTATGTGTAGAAAGGTCTTTCACTGTATTCCCTTTGTCATTATCAAAGGAAAAATAGAGCAGCAGTTCCTCATCCTTTAGTTTAAACGCATCTGTATGGTGTGGTAGCACCAGCATTGTGGTAATGATGATTAACGTAAATATCATTCGATACATTGATTATTCCTCCTATAAGAATTTAGTTATTGATATAATCAACATATCAGAGAATTAGAGAGATGTCAAGTAATATTTTTCGAACAATGACGTGCGTCGTTGGAAGGACAGCATCTGACAAGTTTCATTGATACCTATGAAAACTGACGATTCCAATCATGATGGGATTTGGCAACACTCTCTGGATTTTTCTGACTGCGCGCTATGAAACCAGGCACATGGGCGCGTCCAGTCGGTAGACCAATCTGACTATACCGAGTATCAACACTCCATCTGACCGTATTACCTGTATTCGGTAATCCACGGTGGACAACCCGTTCACTCGTCAGTAATATGTCACCGACATCAAGTTCAGTAGTGACAATGTCTCCGGGAGGTAATTCTTGCTCACTGATACCTTTGCCACCCGTATGTCCTGGTGTCGGATCATTGTAGTTGTGTGGAACGAGATTGTAACGGTGAGAACCGCGTATAACTTGCATGCATCCGTTCTCCTTGTACGCCCTTGCCAACGGCAGCCATACATTTACTACCAATGTCTCCCCTGCCTCTTCAGGTATAAGATACGCAAGGTCTTGATGCCATGGAATTACAGTAATATCTTGTTTGGGTAGTTTAGCACGGAAATTGAACTGTGGATGTGCTAATATTTCTTGTCCAATGAGTGATCCAACGACATCAAGCAATTCAGGAGCAGTTCTCAGCGTGTACATGCCTGCAGTCCGTATTTTCTGATGACTGAAACTATTCCGCCAAATCCAGTTTGGATCAGAGCAAGCGAGGGAAACCAAGCCTAATCGCGTTTCAAACGGTTCATCATCAAACGTTTTTGATGCATCAAGCACACCGGCGTTGACGGCTGCCCGTGTGCCTTCCTCTACCTTGTCAGAAAGTTCATCCATCAAGGGTTGAAGTGCTTGTTGTGGCAACAGATCTTTCACAAGTAAGAATCCATCTTCGTAGAATTGTTGTTTTTGTTGTGCTGTGAGTCCGCTTTGCTGTTGTGTCCCCATCGAATTCTCCTGTAAATAACCTTTATGTGTTCAGTAGTGATGCTGATCCCGCATCAAGATAAACAGTACAATCAGGATGTTCCTGCAAAATTGAAGCAGGATGCATCGGTGTTATCTCACCATGTAGACAATTTTTCACGGCTACCGCCTTCCGCTCATCAGGTACAGTACATATAATAGACTTAGACTTCATAATCTGGCGAATAGACATTGATATGGCATGGGTCGGTACATCGTCTAACCCATGGAACCATCCTTCCCCAACTTGCTGCATACGACAGTCTTCATCTAATTCAACCAGAACATAAGGTTCTTCTGTTTCAAAATCAGCAGGCGGATCGTTAAAAGCAAGATGTCCATTCTCACCGATACCCACAAATGCCACATCTATTTGACATTGTGATATAATCTGGTTCAGTCTGTCACATTCTACTTGAGGATCATCAACTTCACCATGAAGGAAATGCACTGTTCCCGGATGAACTATATCTACTAAACGTTCTTGAAGATATTTCCTAAAACTGGCAGGATGTGTGTTTGAAATACCGATGTATTCGTCCAGATGGAACATCGTTGTTTTTGTCCAGTCAATTTCTTTATCATCAGTTAATGCACCCAAAAAATCAAATTGTGATGCACCTGTAGCGACAATGAAGGAAGCATGTCCGTTGGTGTGAATGGCTTCACGAAGTTTCATGCTTGCCGTGACAGCCGCCGCTTTACTTGTTTCCAATTTCGTTTTTTCTTTGAAAATATTCATCTTCTTACAGTAAATCCCTCGTCTCTAAGATGCGAATAAAATCCTTTTTCCAACTCGGTGATAGAGCGGGAAGTTTTCTGGCTTTTTCTATCTGTTCGTGGTTATTTGTATCAAAAAAACGCAGGTTGAGAATTTCAGTTACGCTCATCTGTTCTGATGCAACTTCTATACAAGAAATTGGATCATTAGCAGCGATCAAACCTTCTTCCAACACTCGGAAATAGAACCCAACACGTCTGCTTTCAAGAAACTGTTTCGGGAATTCTGGTAATCCCATCTTGTACCCCAATTTGAAACAGGGAACGCGTGGTTGTGTTATCTGTAGCTTGACATCTGATCCTATTTGAAAGACATCACCGATATGGATTTCTTCTTCCAACATACCTGACACAGTAAGGTTTTCTCCGAATTGACCATACGATAGATCGTCTCTATCCAAGTCTTGCTGCCAATGTGAATAATGCTCATAAGGATATCCGTAGATGGCTTTATAGGTGCCACCATGCACCTTTAAATCCCCCTGACCATCACCGTCTATATTGTTTTTTCTAAGCACTACGGATCCGGAAACTGGTTCCTTGAAAATACCTGTATATACGGTTTTGCCGTTGTATTCTATAGGTTTCGGTTTTGAAACATTTATGGATATGAGATTCATCATGTGGTTTAATATATATGTATGTTCAGGTTGTGTCAAGTGTAATTTAATCGAGAATACAACCCATGTCGTAAGCCAAGTGTATTATGGTTACAACCTATTATTCAATAAATAATCTGATATTTTAAAGATAAATTCATTTTTATTGATTTTTTGCACCTTTTTGCCAACGAAATTACGTCACTAATTATCGTAGACTTTTTATGGTGGAGGATTCCGATGGAAAGAAACGATGTTGAACTGATTCGCAGTATCTTGTTGGGTGATGATTCAGCGTTCAGTGACTTAGTTAATAAATATCAAAAGAGTGTTCATGCACTCGCGTGGCGGAAGGTGGAAGATTTTCAGGTAGCCGAAGAAATTGCCCAAGATGCCTTCCTCCAAGCATACAAGAAACTTGCGACACTAAAGAATCCGAACCAGTTTGCCGGATGGCTATATGTAATCACAAACAACCTTTGCCTTGACTGGCACAGAAGGAAGAAACCTGCTATGCAATCGTTAGATGCCACCGATACAACGATATTGGAAAAAACTGACTATGAACGATATTTGGTAGAACAACGAGAGAAAGCATCTGCTGAACATCGTCGCGAACTTGTAAGAAAACTTCTTGAGAAACTGCCTGAGAGTGAACGGACAGTTGTTACACTACACTATCTCGGTGAAATGACATCAGAAGCAATTGGTAGGTTTTTGGGTGTATCCGTAAATACGATTAAAAGTCGTCTACGACGAGCTCGGAAACGTCTGAAGGAGGAAGAACTGATGATTCATAAAACGTTGGGGAGTGTACAACTTCCAAACAACTTTACTCAGAACATTATGGAACAGATTGACAACATTGAAGTAACGGCACCCGTAAGTTCCAAACCCCTGCTACCATGGGCAGCGATAGGTTCCGCTGCTGTAATAGCAATTCTGCTGATGGGAGTGGGTAATCAACTTCTGACTCTCTTTCAAAAACCTTACGATTTAGATGCACAGTCAGAAACCAGCATTGAAATCGTTGATTCGCCTATTATACTTGAAATCCAACCGAAACCTGAAATACAGAAACGAAATGCTAATATAGTTATAGGAAACAACCATGGTTCCAACAAGGAGGAATCTGAAACCGTATTAGCCTCTGAAAACCAAGGCGATGCGTCCAACGATTCTATTCTCAACCACAATTGGACGCAGACAAAAAGTCCAGGAGAAGGCAACGTAAATGAGATTTTTCAGACTTCTGATGGAAATCTCATCGTTGTTTCTCCCACAGGTATCTATAAAATGGCAGATGATGAAAGTGAATGGATACTACTTAACAACAGTGTGCAAACTGAAACATATTCAAAAACGCCTATGGCTGAATGGAACGGTGTGCTATATCTCGTATCAGAGCAAGCAATCTATGCTTCCAAAGACAGTGGTATAACTTGGAATTCTATCGATTCACGACCAAGTGGAAAAGCAATTGAGTTGTTCATAATTGGAGAAACGTTCTACCTTGTGATGGATGATGAGGTCTTCATTTCTACGGATGTCGGCAAAAATTGGGGACTGTTAAACGATGGTATACAGAATAGAGAAATTGCTACTGCTGCAGCTATTGGAAATACTATCTTTGTCGGTACAGATCGCGGTGTCTATCGACTCAATTCTGATACTTGGGAACAGTTACCTGTAGGCACTTTTAGAACAATAGGTTCAATGGTGGTTACTGAGAGGACGATATATGTTGTGACAACACCTAACGACACCGAGTTAACACAAGATGAGTTGAAAACCAAGTTAGTCCGGGAGATAATGCGTAAGGAAACTTCAAATAAGTGGGAGATATATCGTTCAGATAACTTGGGAGATTCATGGCAAAAAATATCACCTAAAAAAAGAGGCATTGTTGACTTACTTCCGGGGAGCAATAAATTGGGAGGAAGTGTCTTGGCAGCAGGAGAGACACTAATTGCATTTGGTTTGGTTAATAGTTACCGTTCCCATGATAGAGGTGAAACCTGGACAGATCTTGGATATAGTATTGATTCAGCAGGTGGAAGATATTCTACTTTGCTTGCAATAAATGAAGACACTTTCATTAAGGAGAGCTTCTACAAACTACAACGTACAACAGATGGTGGTGAATCGTGGCAACCATTTATGAAAGGTATCGTAGGCAATCAACTGAACCGTTTAGTGTCATACAAAGATCGTCTATACGCACATTCCGGTTTTGAGATGATTTATTCCGCTGATGGTGGTCAAACATGGACCAATATTATGGACGATTCAGGTAATACGCGGCTTTTCTTATTTCCTTATATATTGGTTGCAAACGACACCTTTTACACCGTATCCCGTAATGTAGATAATAGGTGGAGAATTGCCAGTCTCTCCACAAGCAACGAAATGTTAGTTCCAGTTGAAGGATTACCACCAATTAGTGGTTACATCCCAAACAAGAACCATATTAGTCATACTGGAGACAGTGATGAACCCATCATTACTAATGGTCTCACGGAAACTGTAGCTTTGTCAGATCAAGCACGGAAATTACAAGCAATGCTTAATGTTGTTACAATTGGAGGGCTTGCTGTTTCTGGCAATACATTCTACGTGGAACGTGATGGTAGACTATTTAAAAGTTACGTCGGTCATTCTGAATGGATAGATACTGGATTTAATACAGGTGAAGATTTTAGTTTTTTCAGAGGCGGTCTTGCTGTTAATGGTGAAACTATTTTTGTTAATAAAGATGATGGTCATTTATTTCAGTCTAATGATGGTGGAGAAAATTGGATAGATATTACTACTCACCTTCCTCTGACGTATAAACACATCAGAGACATTGTCTTTGTAGACACAGCAGTTTATGTTGTAACTGACAAAGGTGTGTTATATACACAAACCGGTGACACGTGGAATGTGTTAACAGATGGGACAGATTCAACAATAGAAATTGTGAGTTTAGCAGTCAAGGGAGTCACAATATATGGTGTCAACAATTCTGGAATATACTATTTGGATGAACAGGATGTATGGGTAAAGATATCCTCAGATGTCCCAGATCAAGTTAGTAAACTTGTTATTCATGAGAATCGTTTTTACATTGCAACAAAATATCGTGGTATATTTCATATTCCTATTGATATGGAAAACAGATGATTACATGCCTGAAATATGATATAATCTCATAAACTCAATCAAGGAGCAATAACTATGTTTCATAAAATTACACGACAATCCTTCATCACTTTGATAGCTCTAACATCAATTCTTTTTTTAGGTTTGACTATCCCAACAATTGCACAATCTGAACAACTAAACCCAGATGTGGATACGAAAAAAATTGCTGTCCCTGATGGGAGTGTTCTAAACTTAGTCCCACAGAACACTTTAGGACTCATTTACTGTCCAAGTCTGAATGAGTTGGACAATAGAATTAGGATGATGATTGATGATTTAATGCCACAATTAGGCCAATCTAATCTGCTTGCACAAATATTGGCGGGATCATTTGGAGCAGGTTTTGAAAGTTTGGACGAATTAGAAGAAATTGGCTTGGATATTAACAGAGATTTTGCCGTTTTCTTCTTAGGTGTCCAACCGCTGCATGTCAGTGCAGCGATACATTTGACAGACACGGATGCAATTATGCAGGTCATAGAAACTGAAGCTGCAGATAACGAACCGATAATATATGAAGGTGTAACCTATTGGAGCACGCCAGATGGTAGTGGAAATTTTCTTATATTGGGAGACACTCTGATTTTTTCACAACAAGCAGATATATGTAATAGCGTAATTGATACACATAACGACAAAGCAGCATCAATCATACAGAATGCTGATAGCAATATGCTTCCCGCAGAAATTTTGAACGGAACCGATCAAGTAAACATTTATTTTAACCTTGAAGCTATTGCAACGCAAATCGGTGGTCCAATTGATGTGTTACTGAGCGGGTTCACTGAGAGTCTTGAGTTACAAAACAATCCAATGACTGCTGAAATTGTTCCTTCAATTGAGAGAGGGATTAGCAGTGTAGCAGGTTTTCTTGAACAACTAAATTATATAAGTGTTTCACTGCAGGTAAAAGATACTGACATTCAATTCAAGCCGTTCATGAAATTCAAGGATGACAGTGCTATACTAAAGAACATTAATGAAACATCAAATGAATTGACTAACATCGGTGTACTCCCAAACGTGAGTATGTTGAACAGTGCATTTCAAGGTGTGCCACAAATCTTGGTTGCATTCAGTACTTTCTGGTTTGATGTTTTACCCAAAGACACGCCAGGCCAACAGAAAGAGTTGAACCCACTTTTTCAAGAAGTCAAAAACCATTATGAATCATTGGCGGATCGGTGGAATATGTCTGTTGATTTTAAAGACTATCTTGTTCCAAATTATCTTTTTGTCTACGAATTGAAAGATGAAGAGAGTGCACATTCATTTATGAATGACGAGTTCTTAGAAAAGCTCCATTCACATTACGATGCTCATGCAGGTGAAGCAATAATGCATAACGGTGTAGAGATAAAAAGCTTCATCTTTCCTAAACTTGAAATGCCTAATCAAGACGATCTTCCCATGGATGCTGGTTTAGTTCCAGCTGAATGGCACTGGAATTATGCGTTTACAGATGGACACCTCTATTTTACAACAGGTATCAGTGACGAAGCCATCAAGGCAGCTTTGGATAATAGAACTGATGAAGGGGATAAGTTCTCTGGCAATCCAAGTTATGAAAGACTTGTAGAAAGTTTGGGTACAGACAACAACATTTTTTTGGCTATATCTCCAATAATCGCGATAAAACACTTTATGCCGATATTAGGTAAGATAGATCCAGACAGTGCAGCTGTAATGCAAATGTTTATGGTGTTGTTTATGAATCTCCCTGATAATTACAGCATCGGTGTTTCCGCAAAAACAGAGAACAATGGTATTGACGCTAAATTGCTCCTGTCTCTCGGTGATTTTAGGCAACTTGTACAGATGTTTGGAATGTTTTTTGGTGGAGGACAGATGCAATAGTGTATTCTCAAGAAAATGCATTTTAAGTAAACACAATTGGGACGGTAGTAATGCCTTGCATGGGTGCTATCGTCCCAAATCATATAGTGTGATTGCCACATTTCTATCCTTTCACAATAGTCATTGAAATTTGGACTGAAAGATGCTACGATAGAATAAAACAAAATTGGAGAATCCAATGAAAAAACCGACATGTTTAATATTAACTATTATTGGAGTCTTGTTGCTAATTGTTGGCTTAGTCATCGTAGTGCCTTGGATTGTTGATATAGTCCAAGAATTCGGCAAGATGCAAGAAAAGCATGAGAAATATACAATTTCAATCAGAAAGTATGCTAACACTCCGCTTAACGAAGAACAAATAGGACTCTATGAAATAATACTAAAGGAACATGCTGAGATATCTATAACAGAAAAACCAGACGAATTAGAAAACATGTTATCTACGGAGCCATATCTAACATATTTGAATTTACAAGATGGAGAAGTTTATTCAGATTACACTGCGTTTATCAATATGATGCCAACACAAAATCACAAAGCTATTGTTTTGTCAAGGCTTTCGCAGTTTCTTGAAACTGACATTGGGGAGGTAACCCAAGATATCTGGTTAGATTTCTATTACAGACTTCGTGAATGGGGTAGGGATGGCAAAACCCAAGCAAATACCAGTAAAGAATTTAATGACTTATTACAAAAGCACTTGGTTGAACCATTAATGGAGAATAGTTCTGACACAGGCGGATTTACATCCAAAATCTTTAAGATGGGTATAGTTTCTGCGGTTATGGTAGAAGACAATGAAGTGTTTCACAGAGCATGGCATCATCGTATTCAAAGTTCCGGATTACAAGAAGGTTATCTTATGTCGGCAATTACTACACCAGAGGAATTCGCATTGATGCGTTCATTTTTTGAAAATGCGGATGCATTTGTAAATTGGTTAACAGAACCGTTTGGATTAGAGGAAGAAAATGTAGAACCAGAAAACCAATAGAGGAATGCTGTGTATTTGTAGTCAATGAAGGGACTACAATGTATCTCATTCATGTTTTAGTTATGTTACCTCAGATAACTATAGTTTGGACAATTTTTCTAGCGTAAGTTGGGACAAGCATTTGGATCACCGTTTATGTTATCAAATCAGCACACACTGGACAGAATGAAACTTCTCTTTGCTCCAGCGGAGCAATATGTTTATAGCCACATTGTGGACCAAGGTTTCTGCTCCAGCGGAGCGGCATGTGATTCCAACACATAGCACTCCGCTGGAGTGCAAGAGAGTGTGCGTCCTGTTTTCTATAAACAAAGCACTCCGCTGGAGTGCTTTGTTTTCGTGGTTTTCCATTGATATGTCCAACTTGTCCAAAATGGATGCTCCATTGAAAACTCAACTTCCATGAGACAAGAATTGTCCAAACTATAGTCAGATTAGAATTGGCATAAGAAAAACAGGTAGATATCAATATGGAAACCTATCTGTTAGGTTGAAGCATTAGAAGGTTGTAAACTTAATTGTGATTATGTTGATCAGAATCTGGAAATTTCCATGCATTGCCATAAGCAGCATGTGACTCTGCCTCTCGTCCAGGTTGCCATTGTAACCAATGTGCTATTTTGGACCCCGATACTTCTGATGGTCCCTCCACAAGGACCCACTTGCCGGGTATTGCTGGACTTCCACCATCAATGTCCGCCCACGCGGAACATAAGGATAAATCTGTTTCTGCCCGTATGTCATCCCAATTTCCATATCTCTCTTTTTCTGAATCAGACCATTTATCGGGATTATTGTGCAGATTGTATCTATCCGTAGACTTCACTTCGTCATCCACTCCTTCATCCCAATCCGTGCGTGGGTGGTAATCGCCGGTAAGATCACCAGGAACTCCTGCGTACGCTTCATACGTGCCTTCGTAATCATCGTTAGGTGCATCTCCTTCATATCTTGCCCACGCTTCGTATTCTAATCCGTAACCCAATATGAGAGTCTCAAGTTTGCTTTTCAATTTATCCAAATTACCGTCTCCTTCTCCCGGCCAGTCTACATCTGATATGATATGAGCTTCAGCATATACTGGACCGTCAGACTCTGATGAGATATATTTCGCGAAATCAAAATTTTCATCATTTATCGAACGGACATCAGCCCGGATCAGAATAAGGGCATATCCGAGCATCACAAAAATTAGCGCAAAAACAACAATACGTTTCATAATAATAATTCTCCTTATTTGGGTAAATCAAGGAAGGTATAGGGATCTATACCGCCCTCTTCAAAAGGGACCAGTTTAATACCGGGGAAATCGGCTGCGGTTATGCTTTCACCGCGCGCTTTTTTTTCCTTTCTGATAGCCCTCATGTAATCACCATCATCAGGATGCCCCAGAGATCTTCGCAAATATTGTTTTCCATCGGACTCACCCCAGATTACATAGCGGATACCTTTTATGATCGGGTATACCAAACCGTTTTCCATAATAGAACCTGTGACAGGTACCCCTTGCTTTAGAAGTTTGATCTTAACACGTATTCTCAATTCTGAATTAGCACTCTTGCGTGGCCAAGTAATTGGACCGAACCCTTCCGGTAATTCTGGATAAGGTCCGAACCCGTAGGGGGAGATAATCTCATCTTGAGATGGAGGGTGAATACCGTATGCTGCGAGCAGTTCTGGTGAAGGGGGTTCCGTTCCTAAGTATATTCTCCCATCCACGATGTCACCGATCTGTAGAAGTTCAGGTGAACTCGGTTTTTCTCCGGTTGGCACAGTGCTATCCGTAGTGGTTTGATTGGCTGCCTGTTCCGACTCACTGTTGCTATTTGCTTCCTGGGTGAGTTTCCATTTACGAGCAACTTCTTCAGTCTTAGCGGCTTCTTCTCTATACGGTGCAAGGGTGTATTGGTACCAAAAATAACACCCACAGCCAATGATAATTAGCAGCAATATACCGCCAAGTATCCACTTATTAGTTATGATGTCGCGTGTCATGTTATACCTCCTTAGTGTTAGAATAAACGTGTGCGCGTGTGGCACCAAGCCGGTTGAGGATGTTACAGAAGAAGTAATTAAACAAACTGCACCGGATCCTCTGAATCGCACACCTTGTTACTAATTCCAAAATATGATAACATTTTGCAAAAAAAAAATCAAGAGTTATTTCGTCTTTGTCAGAGGTATTCAATTGTCAAAAAACGTCTTTGTTGTAGTGTTTCTAACTCCGAATTTTCATGCTGAGTTCTAAAATCGGGTTATACCATTTCTAATAAAGAATAGTTCATTATGAGATTATGAATTCAAACTGAGACAGAGAATGTCCGAGGCGCAATGAATTGTGCCTCGGACATTCTCTACTTTAGGGTGAACCTACAAGTCTCATAATGAAATCCTATCTTTTAGGAATGGTATTAGAAACCCTCCAACAACAACGACACTAGACAATTGAATACCTCTGTCGTCATTGTATAGAGAGTATGTCTCCATAAATCTTATGTAGTGCAGGGTCTCGGTACTCGTCATGTCAAATATAACGTAAAAACAACGGTTCACAGAGACCTTACACTACAATGATTTATGAGATTAGTTCTAAATGTGTCTATCCATTCTTTTTGCTATTATGTTCGGCCAAGGTTGTGATTAATTCACGCAATGTAGGAAATTGGTCTCGTGCTTCGGGGGATAGGTCAGCAAGGTGGGTGCTACTCACAAGGCGATACATATCTGCAGCACCTGTTAATATATTTGGTGTCAACCCAACATCAGCAAAGGTGTCCGATATTTCTTCCATTTCACCAATCCACCGTCTCGCTTTAGTCGGCATACCCGGTAGACCTCTTTCCATTCTTTCATATAAGACGGACTGGCTCAATTGAAATTCTTCTGCAAGTGCTTCAGATACACCTAACAATTCTGCTGCGGTAAGCAGTTCAGTACATAGTGCTGTCAGACCTTTTGTCAAAGAAGCATAGCACATCTTAATTGCAGATGCGAGTCCAATCTCGTCTCCAAGTGGACGCACATCCAATCCATATTCCTTCAGTTCTAAGAATGAAGTAATTTCTGGTCCTGATGCATAAAATCGGGTTGCACCCGGTGTTCGCGGGGGAGGACCGATGATTGAAGCATCAACAAAATTACCTCCTACGGATGTAATCGTTTCACCGATTCTATGTGCCGTCTGTGGTGCAATTGCATTGCAGTCAACATAGGTCATATCTGTGTCAACCTTCTGCAATGCTTCAGCGACCGTTTCAGCTGCGGAAGTTGCTTGTGCTGGTACCATTATTGACAAGATCAGGTCTGCTTCAGTTATAAGTGTTTGGTAGGTAGGCAAGTTGACGATGCCCGCTTTTCGTGCAAGTTCACGGGTACGTGGACTTCTCCCCTCAAGGCAGGTAACAACTCGTAATCCGTTCTGACGAAGGACATCTCCGACGGTGTGTCCCATATCACCAGGACTTAAAATACCAACGGTTCTTGGCATAGTATTCCTTTCAATCTATATGATATCTTGATGATTAGCAGTAGATGTTAAATCTGAATACCAACATCATTGAGAGCCTTGAATACTAACACCGCACCAAGTACTATTACTACGGTAGCACTGATAATCGGCAGACGTTGAAGCCAAATACCTCTACCAGTCCAACGTTCAATCACCGGTTTTGCCATCACCATCAGGATACCGATAGCAACCAATACGGCCGCGAGTCCCAGAGAGAATGCACACAGGATGATTACACCCCATGTTAGTTTATTGAGACTAATAGCAAAGAGAAGACCGATGAGTGCATCCACACAAGGAACGATTCCACCAGAAACGCCGAGGGATAATAAACTCCAAAATCCTGTTCGTTCTGTAGGTACGTGACTATGTGCATGACCAAATCCGTGTGAATGTGTATGTCCATCTCCATGGTCGTGGGAATGTTCATGATCATGGGAATGGTCATGGGGATTATCGTGTCCGTGATTGTGTGTTCTACCAGAATAATACTGCTTCATATTTTTCGCAAGCAGCCATCCGCCGATACCAACAATGAGCAAACCTGAGATAAGACTCAACCATAGAACAATATCATCATGTGCAATGCGTTCTTTAGCAAACAACAGGATGATACCGATTGAAATGACACTGAAAGTGTGTGTAAAAGTGACAATCAGACCGAGAAAGATTGCATCAATTATCCTGCCTTTTGTTCCAACAAGATATGCTGCAACGACTGCTTTTCCGTGTCCGGGAGTCAACGCATGTAGACCACCCAATACAAATGATATGACTAATGCAATAACTGCAAACTGCAATGTCAAGGGTTGAGTTATCAACTTTTTTATCTTGTCGCCAGAATGTTCATGATTAGCGTCAGCAAAAGCGAAAGTGCATATAGCAAGTGCTATTAATATAAGGCTAAAAGTGTAAATGTATTGTTTTTTCAAAACTATTAAACCCTCTTAAACTTTTGGAGCCGTCTTTCAGCGATAACTTCGCTGACATAGATATCTCCGTTTGAATCTATCCAAATACCGTGTGGTGAATCACTAAATTGGCCTGATGCATTCCCTTTTTCACCCCACCGTCCGATCATTTCGCCATCCAATGTCATGATACAGATACTTTGACGCGCTTCTGCAATGTGAATGATATTGTCAGAGTCAATGAAAAGATCGTTAGGAGAACCGAGGTCGGTCCATTCGGATAGGAATTCCCCATTGTTATTGAATATCTGACACCTTAAGTTACCTCGGTCAAGGATATAAACCTTGTCATTTTGGTCAACAGTTACATCGTGTGGAAGGTTGAATTCACCAGGACCAGTGCCAGACGCACCCCATGAAACGATAACTTCACCATCTGCAGTCATACGATGCACGCGCGATTGACCGTAACCGTCGGAGACATACATCTCTCCAGATGATGATAGGACAGCACGGGTGGGTTGGTTGAAAGGTGTACCCGGTGTACCCGGTTTATTTACTGTTCCATAAGTCTGCAACAGTTCTCCATTAAGCGAGAATTTTCGCACAGTGTGGTCTATAGTATCAGTCGTCCAGATTTCATCATCTGGACTAATCCAGATACCGTGGGGTTTCTTGAATATATCTTTACCCCATTCTGTGACAAAAGTTCCGTTTGCGTCAAATACGAGCATGGCAGGTTGTGGACTGCGGTTATAGACATACACACGATCATTTGAGTCACATGCCACACCAGAAACGAGACCAAGTTGAGGAATCATCCCCCAACCTTCAACTACCTCATATTGGTAGTCTCCTGTGCCAATTGTTGCCATCTATTATCTCCCGGTAATATAGTCTTATCTATCAATGTAAAAATTCAGAATCTGTTGGTGTGAATACACCGAATTCATTTTAACGATAGTAGATTTATATAGAGTTTATGAGTAGATTACAAACGGAGCGTTTAATGGTTAAGTATTATCATACGTTATTTTGAGTCAATTTGCAAGTTTTTTTATTCTAAAATTCAATGTACATATAGTTTTTTCGTGAAATATTGAGATATTTTTCTATTTTATAGCATATTTTGTGTTAAATTTGAACGATTTTCAATAAAAGATGTTTAGGATGATTTTTCTTGCACTTTATTTACCTTTTCTGTATTATACGGGCAATAGACAGATACTGTTAAACCCATTTAATAACTCTTGTCTATTACCAAATGCTAAAACTTATATCTTGAATTGAAATGTACTAAGTTTACTTATCAGAACTTACGCATTTTTAAAAATTATTGAAGGATTAGAGAGTTGAAATCGCATATAATCATCCAATAAACTTTGTTTTAGTTCATAAATTGTTTTACCATGTTTGCGCGCAACACGTTTCAAACAGACCCATACTTGAAAACAACAAGCAATATGATTTCTTTGGGCACGCAACTTGCGGCATTGACATTTACCAATACCGGTGACTTGTTTGATCTCACGATGAAGTTGTTCAATCTTCCAACGCACGCGACATTCTTGGCGTGTCGCATCCGCATCCGATTGAGATAAATCGTTTGTCGCAATATATTCCGTGCGTCCGTTAGAGGAGACTAACCGGAACAACTTCACTTGATGCCCTTTTGGAAACTTCTTGATGTGCACGTGCTTTCCGTGTTGCGTTTCTGTCTGTGTCCAAGATAACTTTTGGACTTGTTGGTGTGGTTCAACGCCGTCCGTATCGTTTACAAGACGATTGCGTTTCAGTGGCACATAATAAATCTTAGAAAGTTTTTCAATCGCTTTCATGACTTGCATGGATGCATACCAACTATCCATTAGCACCGTCCGAAACGGGAGTTGTTTTTTGAAGACCGCGTTTTGCAGCATGTCTAATAAATGGTCTATTTTGGTTTTTCCATCATGGTCTTTGTCGTAAATGCGATAATCAATGATCCAATACTCTTGCGTCTTTGGGTTGACATAGAGACACGTTACAATACCGATGCCATCAACGACTTTTTTGTCGCTACCACTCCACTGAGGACGGAGAGCTTCAATCTTTTTCGCATGCGGTTTAGGTAGCACAACATCATCAAAAGCAATGTGCCCTTGATCATCAAACTCAATGTCATCCTGGACAGACTGCCAGAGTTCGCTTGATGGAATGTTCTCATTTCTCAAAAAACGATTGAGTTGATCATGGCTCCATTTCTCAGACTGATCACCAAAGTACGTTTGCGTCCAGTTCGTAAAACTTGATAACAAAAATTGACAATAATCGGAAAATAGGTTTACCTTCTTTTTAGATTGTGTCCATGTAGTCATAATAGAATAGTATACACCATTTTATAAAAATGCGTAAGTCCTGCTTATAAAGGAGAATAAAATGAAATACAGATATCTGTTGGTTCTGGTTATTGCTATTAGTCTCTGTACTATGAGCGTGTATGCTGCTAAACTATCTGACGGACTATACGGCTATTGGCCTCTTGATGGAAACGGTAAGGATGAATCAGGAAATGGACATGATGCCGAGTTGACAGGAGGAGCGAAATTTGTCAACGATGGATGGATAGGTGACGCAATTGAAGTTGATGGTGAAGGTGGACATGCAGTCGTGGATAGTGCATTTAGTTTGACAACAACTGAAATCACAGTTGCTGCACGTATCAACGGTTGGAAGACGATTGACTGGTCTGGCATTGTTGTGGGACGAAGTGATCCTGCTTCGTTCTGGTTAGGTGTCGCTGATAACAACACCTTGACGTATGTTTGGAACAATAACAATGCCGCTACATGGGGATGGAAAGGTGCACCAACGATACCAGAAAACAAATGGGCACTTGTGGCAATTGCTATTGAGAAAGAAAAAGCGACAAGTTATATCTATCATAGGGATGATGGTAAGCTTGATTCCGCTGAGAACGAAATTGAACATATTGAGCAGACTGTGCAGAACCTAAAATTTGGGTGGGACGAATGCTGTGGTGCAAGATATTTTGATGGAATCATTGACGAAGTTATGATTTATGATCGAACCCTGAGTGCGGATGAAATTGAGAAACTGGCAATCGATGGTTTGTCTGTTGAGAGCAAAGATAAATTGGCTATTACATGGGGTGCACTCAAACGGAAGTAAAATTAGAAGAAACCGTTTATATACAGAATAGCACGGTATGTATCCGCTTGTTGGAATCCTGTCGCATATAGGTCGCCCGTTTCATCAATGTATGTATAGTTATTCTTTCCGAAGAAATGTGTAACTTCAAAATGCAATCGGAATGTTTGACTTAAATCGTAATGGATGCCACCTCCCCAATCAGAGAGTTTTGCATAGAAATCGAAAAATCTGAAGTTACTCCTATCAAGTGCTTCATTGATGAAATCAAGATTGATAGTACTGAGGTATGCATATATCCGCGCCTCACGATAGTTATAGATGCCATGGTCACGGATCCAGGTGAAATCAAGTTGAATCCGGTTATCCCAAGAGGATTCAGTTGACCTATCATCTTGATTGAATCTACCACGGAAATCTTCGAAATCCTGTGCTCTGTAAAAACTCGTGTCGGTCATTCGCGCATAGGTGAGCTGATTGGATAGTCCAATACGATAATTCTCATTCAGATCGTAAGTGAAGGTCAGGAATGCGTCAGCAGAATCCTGAATTATCTGCTCATCAAAATCGGATTTCGTATATAGGTCGGCATCAAGGTCGTCCTGATTGTCTATTTCAATGTCCTGTATATCTCTTGTCAAACGTAACTTCAGTTCTGTTTGGAACAGAGTAGAGAACAAGGATGTCTTGGGAGCATACTTGCGAAACTTTAACAGTGATGGATTGAGATAATAAAGGCTTCCATTTCTGTCAATCCCTTTCAGTTGAAGATTGGTATCAGTTTCAGTCTCACGTTGAAAAGGGATGCGTATTCTTTGCGTCAACTTCCCCTCTGTTGTAAATCGTTGGACTCTGCGGAGTCGGTAACGGAACGTCCGTGTAAGTCCGTCAAGTCGGCGCGTTGGATCATCAAGCCGTTTCGGGAGCGTAGAGAGGAAATCCTTGAGATACTTTGCTCTGTCTGCAACGAGGAGTGTTCCATCTGTTAATGTTGAAATTCGAAATGGTGCGATAAATTCTCGGTCTGCATCTCCGTATTCTCCAAAGGTGAGAACAAACTTCCCATCTGGATTATATTTCACCACGCGGTGCGCTTTCTCATCTACAATGTAAAGGTTGCCTGATTTGTCTACAGTCATATCAGCAGGTTGGAAAACTTGTCCGACCCCTGGTTGCGACACTTCAAATCGGAGAATTGGTTTGCCATTGGAATCAAGTTTGTATATTGACCCATCGTCATAAACATAGAGATTGTCATTTGTATCCATAGTAAGTAGAAAATCGCGCTTGGTGTCACCTTGTGGAATGATGAGCGCGTATTTCCCATCACTGTCTAAACCTGGAGCTGCTGCTTCAAGGTTGTCAATCCTTTTATTGTAATCCTGTAATGGGAAGGTGGATACATATTGTCCTTGTGCATCAAATTTGTGGGCACAGGGACCGTAGTTGAAAATCTTAGGACTGCTTGTCCCCTCTATATGTTGCAGAATCCAGTCCATCACATAAATTGAACTGTCGGAACCAATTGCTGTTGCTGATGGATTGAGAAATCGGAATTTAGATGTATCCGTAACTCCAATATCAAACAGGAATTCTCCGGTCGCAGAAAACTTATGAATTTTGAAGTTCTCATTATCAGTGACATAGATATTCCCATCAGGTCCAAATGCCATGAACAATGTTTGTGCAAATTGTGCTTCTCCCTCTCCTTTACCACCGAATTCTCCAACGAATTTGTACTCTTGCGCTGCGGGGGTAGACATGGAAATTAACAACAAAGTGGTAAGCAATAGGATTCTAAGAAATTGCATTTGATTATTATGTATGATTCCTATTTTAATTTAAAATGATGGATAGGGTATGTCACTGGTTGGTATTTTGTTGAGGTGAATCCAGATGTCTTTTTTGTATATTGTCAAGTACACCGTTTATAAACTTTGGGGAATCTGTTGTGCTGAATGATTTTGCGATTTCCACGGCTTCATTTATAGATGTTGCTGCATCAATTTCATCTAAATATAATATTTCATAGGTTGCGAGTCTGAGTATTGACAGGTCAACAATAGGCATCCGATGTATTTTCCAATTTTTGGAGGTAACTTGGAGTTCAGCATCTATTGTGTCCAAATTTGAAGTTGTGCCTACAACGAGTTGCTGCGTAAAGGGACGCACATCTACAGAGATTTCCCGGTTCAACCAAAATTGTTTTATGACAAGTTGTACGGGGTCCGCAGTTTGATGGATTTGATATAGCATTTGCATCGCTATGATGCGAGATTTTCTACGAGAGGGCATTAGTGTTCCAATTTTATGCAATGTAATTAAGACGTGTTATATTATACGGGTTTTTTGGCGTAGAGTCAAGTGAAATGAATAGGTGAGAGTGTATATAGGCTTTGGTAAAGCATCTCATTTGTCATTGTAAGTCTGTGCCCCGCCATCCTTCAAGCCATCAACAATATTAAGGCATAGAGATTTTGTTCTACAATGAGTGAAAGGATTGTAGCTACACCTGATTATGGAATTATTCAATTTTAAGAATCATTCTTGAGTGCGTCTTTAACTAAACTTTCTAACTCCTCTCCTCTTGCTTTGTGTGAGATTAATTTACCATCTCTGTCAATAAGCCACTGTGTTGGAAGACCGGTAATATCAAATTGCTTTGCAAGCGGATCCTCTTCCCACCTTTTGCCACTGGATATTTGTCGCCATTGGATGTCGTTCTCTTTTATATATTCTCGTAGTACTGCTTCTTCATCATCAAGACTGACTCCGATGATGTCAAATCCTTGATCTTTGTAGGTGTCATAGACCATTTTGAGAATGGGCATTTCGTGACTGCAGAATCCACACCATACACCCCAAAAATCAAGTAATACAACCTTTCCACGATACTGCTGGAGTGAAATTGGTTTCCCATCAAGGTCAGTTGTAGAAAAATCAGATACAACTTTACCCCACAGTTCATATTTCGGGTCGGATTTCCGGTCGTAGGCTGCAGCGGCTTCAGAATTTCCAAGTTTGTCGTGGATAAATGCAAGTTGTTTGAGTAAATCCCGGTCCTCTGGATATTGTTCTTCGAGTTGTTCAAAAATAGTCAGAAACTCTTCACGTTGGTTCGTCATCTCAAGTAATTCACCGAGGAGAAACCATGTCTTTAGATTGTCCTGATTCATTGTCATTTTAAAGCGGTTCACAAACTTTTTGGCATCCTCCATACGGCCAGCATCAATATAGAGATCGACTAATGTTGTATATGCAAACTCGGCGACAAGATGGTTTTTTGGTTGGTGCTTTAGTCCTGCTTCCAAGGCTTCTATGGCTTTTTCAGGACTTCCATACATGTCCTCTGGTGTATATTCCCAATTTCCAGATGAAGTAAAAACTTCAAAAGCAAAACTCAAGTTAAGACATGTAAACTCTTGATTTTTATGATGTCTGCAACGCACCAGTGGCATAGCATCTCCGTAAATCAAACGTTGTTCAGACTTTTCCTCTCGGTACTCTGGGTGAAACTGGTAATCATAACTGATAGATCTATTTTTATCTTCATTGAATGAATGAAATACCTGTCCATTCTCTTTATCAGCAGGACAGATCAGGTTGCTTGTATCTTGGAGATATTTGGAGTGGAGATCGGATAACCACTCAGGGTAATCATCGTTGTCGTTAAGATACGACTGAACTGCTTTTCCGATGGTTTTCAAGTTTTGAGTACATAAGTTGATGTTTCTTTTTTCATGTTCAACATTCTGAGTTTCATTCTGTTGTTGTGCATTTGAATCCATTATTTTCCTCTCAGTTTATTGTTTTTGATGGTATAAGTTAGTTTGATAACCATCAATATCTGATTAAATATCAGTAGAGTTATTTTTTGAATGTAGATTATAGTCGCAGGTTTATACGCATTCAATTATATAAAAGTATGGAATAAGTCGTTTTGGACTTGAGAAGATTTATAAATTGACCTTATTCCATACTCTCTGTCCGAAACTTGTCAAAGATGTTCGTTCCTCTGTAGTTGTCCTTGTAGCACGCTTCTGCGAGGGACAGTGGCGTGTAACCTGTTGAATAATGATGATGTGAGCCATACCATGCACGTTTAACGAAAGACCAGAAACCTTCTATCGTATTGGTATGTACCCCATCAGCTTCCCACTTCTCACTCCGATTGATTGTTTCATGTTCCATCTCTTTACCGATGTCGTTGTCCCCTTTAAACTGGTCGGTATAGAGTTTAGCATCTTCGGTGTTGACACCCCTCTTTATGAAATCAGCGATTGTCTCACCAGTCATATCTGAAACAAGTTCTGCTACGACTTTCCCACCGCGCGCAACAGCACCAATAACAGCATCCTTCGCTGTGCCACGCCCACGCTTACGGGGGACACCTTTTTCTTTGTCGTAGTCTTTCCTGCGTTTACCACCGATATAGGTTTCGTCTGCCTCAATGATACCTTGTCCAAGGACATTATCCTTTCCCATTTCAGCACGTATACGCATCATTGGACGCCAAGCTGCCTTCTGTTTCATTCCTAAATCCCGTGCGAGTTGACAACTTGACAGACTTTTCTTTGCGTTTGTCATCAACGAGATCGCAAGAAACCCTTTCTGAAGTGCGATCTTCGTTCCTTGAAAGATTGTGCCAGATGTCCTCTTGAAGGTGCTATGGCAATCGTGGCAATTCCAGCGTCCAATACGCCCCATAGCGTTTTCGTTACGTCTTTTGACAGATGTAGACTCACAATGTGGACATTGCATTGTGGTGATCCTTTCCATCTAAGACGCTCTAAATGTGCGATACACGCCTCTTGATCAGGAAACATTTCCATGACCTGTATTAGATCCATCAGAATACTCCTTATTTGGAGTTGCTTTTTCTGATGGATTCTGATACGATAATTAGATAAGCAAGAACATCAGAAAAGCAACTCGCTTTTTTGTGTTCAGTTAGGGGGTAAATACCCCCTAACTTCTTATCTATATTATACTATATAAACTCTGTCTACACAAGGGTTTATTACACTCTTTTAAACATTTCTATTCAAGTCCAAAACGACTAATTCCGTCGTAGAATATGAAAGTGACGCCTTCCCACCGTTGGAGGCTGTAGAAAGGTGTTTGAAAGCACTCAAAGCGATGGGTAAGTGATTAACGCGAGATCGATTATTAAGTCACCCAAGTTGCTACCTATGTAGAGTCTATCTCATAAATCACTTGTAGGGGCGGGGGCTCCCCGCCCGTTTAGAAGGCCCCTTTCTATATATAGGGACGAGGTGACCTCGCCCCTACGTTGAAGGTGTGATATTTTGAAAAAGATCAGATGTATGATTTATGAGATATACTGTAGCAACTTGGGTTAGGATAATGACGAAAAAAATAGATGAATTTCATTTTTTTTCAAATTATGCACGTTTTCTGCCCCAAAATTACGTCTTTAGATAATCAAATGGTAAAAACAATCGTATCGTTCTAACGATTTTCGTTCAATATCTGAAGATCTAACATTTGGAGGCAAAAAGATGATTAACAGAATTAAACATGCATTCGTAGTATTACTCGTTCTTGGCAATTTTTCTCTGGCACTTTCCGCACCACCAAAAGTAACTCGTTTTACGTTAAGTAATGGCATCCGCGTTGTCAATCTCTACGTTGAAGAATCCACGGATGTCGGTATTTTCAGTTATTTACCTCTTGGACTCGTAGCTGATGGAAAAGCGAAGACACAGTGGAGTCATTTAATTGAGCACCTTACAATTCGAACTACCGGCCCCATAAATTATAAGACAAGTAGTGCAGAGACAATGGCTGACAATATGCGATTGGAGTTTCTGGGTAATACTGAGAATTGGAAGCAGGGATTAGAACTACATGCAAAGTGGCTTTCTGGACTACCGTTTACAGAGAAAAGTTTAGCAGAGGAACTGCCGCGAGCACTATCCGAAATTAAATTTACTGAAGCAAATTTGGCAACACATAAATGGGCTTTCGCAGCGTGGAACCAGGTTTTTCGGCATGGTGAAACCGATATATCAATGCATGGTGATGTGCAATCAGCAAAGTTAGGTGAATTACAGGAATATCGCGACCTACATTTAGTGCAAGCAGATCGCGTCCTTTTGTGTGTCGTTGGCGGCGTTGACTCCGAAACGTTGAAAGATGCAATGGAAAAACATCTTGGATCTATCAACTTAACAGCGAAGACATTTCCTAAACCGACAGCATCTCCAGATATAGCAAAAGACCAAAACGCGACTTGGGATGTCAACGTAACGCATTACATGGAAACTTACGAGATTCCTCGTCCTGAAAACGCGGACTATCCCGCATTGTATATAACGAACATGCTCCTGAACTTAGTTCTCATGCAGGATACACAATTGAAAAAATTAACAGGGCACGTTTACTGTGGGGTTGATCTCGTCACGCCTGAGCAAGTATACTTTTACATCAGTGCCTCACTCAAACCAAATACAGACATATTGAAGGTTAAGCAGCGGATTCAAGAATTGATGAACCCATTAAAGCAACCAGAAAACAACACACAGGTTGCTATGTTTGCCCAGTCCCTTTCTACAGAACTCAGCGCACCGCCTGACATAATGCTGTTAAAGCAATATAAACCTGCGAATATCACAGAGACTCACATGCTCCTTCAACTTGGAGTAAGTTGGGGCATGGTGGAATACCAATATGGTGAAACCTTGTCGCAGCTTGCGAGTGCTTTTGCAGATGTCTCTGCAGCTAATGTCGCAGATGTTGTCAATAGGTATCTAACCGAAGAGGAGCGGATGACATTAGTTCTCACGCCGCACGCGTCAAAGTGATATAAGAGGTATTAACAGAAATCCAGTCGTTTGTGTGTCTCATTACGGAGGATTCTGATGGAAAAAGATGACGTTCAATTGATTCATAACATCTTGTCTGGTGATGATGAGGCGTTCGGCACCTTAGTTCAAAAATACCAAAAGAGTGTTCACGCCCTTGCATGGCGAAAGATCGGCGATTTTCATTATGCTGAAGAAATTACACAAGACACCTTCCTTCAGGCATATAAGAAACTTTCAACACTCAAGGATCACAATCAATTTGCTGGATGGCTATATGTCATCGC
Source organism: Candidatus Poribacteria bacterium (assembly GCA_958295945.1). Classification (GTDB taxonomy): domain Bacteria; phylum Poribacteria; class WGA-4E; order WGA-4E; family WGA-3G; genus MSPOR6. The sequence goes on along the minus strand of OY282386.1, from coordinate 3,716,284 downwards.
TAATCGGCTTTGCATTGATTGGATACGAAATCGAAAACCAGAGTCGCAAGCGTTGGGAGACTCATCTATGAAAACGATAGATAAGTTAACTTATGAACGTTATGTATTAGAACAACGTGAGACAGAAGCGACTGAATATCGTCAAGAAATCGTTAAGCGACTTCTGAAAAAACTACCAGAGAGTGAACGCACTGTGGTGACGCTCTACTATCTCGGTGAAATGACGGCAAAAGAAATTGGCAAATTCTTGGGTGTGTCAGTGAACACTATTACGAGTCGACTCAAGCGAGCACGAGAACGTCTAAAAGCATCAGAAGAACTCTTGATTAACGATACGCTTAGCGGTTTGCAATTGCCTAATAGCATATTTGAGAACATCATGCAGCAAGTTGCTGACACAAACCCGGTTCCGTCTCCATCTGGAAAACCTTTTCTCCCATGGGTTGCTTTCAGTACAGCCACGGTTTTGATTATATTGCTGTTCGGTGTGAGTAATCAATATCTTACCAGATTTCAGAAACCATATAGTTTTGAGGCACAATCCGAACCCACTATTGAAATTATAGAGGCACTTACCATACTTGAATCTGACACAAAACCGGATGTGCGAAGTCAAGCTGGACGGGCTGCTCTCGACAAAAGTAGCAGCACTGGATCACGGGTTTCTGAGGAAGTCTCTCCACCTAATGCATCCGAGAACTTCCCTATAATTACTGCCTCTAATGGTTCGCCTATAGTGACACGATTTACTTTAAGCAATGGTATCCGAGTTGTTAATCTCCATGTTGAAAACTCCAAGGATGTCGGTATTTTTAGTTATTTACCTCTTGGACTCGTCAATGATGGAAATGCAAAAACACAGTGGAGTAGTCTAATAATGCACCTATCAGCACGCACTACCGGCCCCCTTGACTACAAGACAAGTAGTGGTGAGATAATGACTGACAATATACGCTTGGAGTTCAGGGGAAGTACGGATACATGGACTCAAGGCTTAGAGCTTCATGCGAAATGGCTTTCTGGACTTCCGTTCTCAGCAGACAGTCTCGCTGAAGCACTCCCGAATGTCTTAGCCGAGTTTGATTATATTGAAAAGAACTTAACAACGCATAAGTTAGCACACGCAGCGTGGAACCAGGTTTTTCGGCATGGTGAAACTGATATATCAATGCGTGGTGATGTGCAATCAGCAAAGTTAGGTGAATTACAGGAATATCGTGACCTACATTTAGTGCAAGCAGATCGCGTCCTTTTGTGTGTCGTTGGCGGCGTTGACTCCGAAACGTTGAAAGATGCAATGGAAAAACATCTTGGATCTATCAACTTAACAGCGAAGACGTTTCCTAATCCAACAGCATCTCCAAACATGGCAAAAGACCAAAACGCCACTTGGGATGTCAACGTAACGCATTACATGGAAACTTACGAGATTCCTCGTCCTGAAAACGAAGACTACCCCGCACTTTACGTAGCGAGTGTGCTCTTACGGTTAGCATTCATACAGGATACCCAATTGAAAGAATTAACAGGTTATGTTGTTTGTGGGGTTGACCTCATCACGCCTGAGCAAGTATACTTTTACATCAGTGCCTCACTCAAGCCAAACACAGATATAGAAAGAGTTAAGCAGCGAATTTGGCAGTTAATGAACCCCTTAAAGCAATCAGAGAACAACGCTCAGGCTCCTATCCTTGCCCAGTACCTTTCTACAGAACGCAGCGCACCGCCGGATATAACAACGCTCATGCAGCAAAAACCCAAAAATATAACAGAAACTCATATGCTCCTACAACTTGGTGTAACTTGGGGAATGTTGGAATACCAATATGGTGAAACCATGCCACTACTTGCGGAGGCATCTGGCGATGTCTCCGCGGTTGATGTTGCGAGTGTTGTCAATCGATACCTAACTAAAAAAAATCGTAGGACCTTAGTTCTCACACCACGTGCGCCATAATAATTCGACTAAGGACATAAGCAGAATGCTTTGAGCAATTCACTATCCGGTCTCGGTCCGCAAGCCACTACTCTGACACTTCTTTAGTCTTCCCAACAAATTCGTTATCTCTTCACGAAACGATTACGTCAAATCCGCCAATTGCGGCATCACTTCATTTTTTAGAAGTTCCATTGAATGCGTCCACTGCTCCTTAGGGTCCCATTGCCAGCAACACACCGAACCCACCAACTTCTTCATAGAGTTTACGCAAGCGATTCGCAACATGGTCAGGACTACCAACAATCCATAACGTGTCTAATAAGTTCTCCAAACACGTTTCTATGTCAGGAATATCTGGGTTCATCTTAAATTTCTCCCATCCAAAGAGTCTAAACCAATAATCTCTAAAATCGCGTCCGAGTGTGCCTTCAATTGCCTCTTTTCGTGCCTGCTCATCGGTATCTGCAACGTATACCTCGCGGGCAATGCGCCATGTGGATCGAGATGGAGAAAGTCCTGTTTTCGCAGCCCCCTCTTCAACCGCATCCCAATGCGTTTTTATCACAGAAACAGGTGCCAGATTGATACTCATCGGGATCCAGCCGCGTTCACCCGCAAAAATAAGCGTATCGGATTTCATTGACGACCCAGCCAGTGCAATCGGTGGATGCGGTTTCTGATACGGCTTCATGTGAATGCTCACGATGTCTGGATGGCCTTCGGGGATTTTAAATTCCCATGAATCACTTTTATAATGACCGGGTTCAGGATTCGTCCAAATTTGAGAACAGCATCAATTCCTTCCCGAGTTGCCTTCCGTCTGTCAGCAGATGCCATGAACATTTCCGCATCGCTCGGTGTGGAACTGGATCCAACCCCCCCCCAATGGAAACGTCCGTGCGCAAGATGATCTAACTGCGCGATACGATGTGCAACAACTGCCGGATTATGTATCGGCATACACGTTATACCGGTACCAAAAATGATGTTCTCTGTCATCGCAAGTGCTTTGGCGATAAAAAGGTCAGGAGACGGAATATTTTCCCATGTAAATGTAAAGTGTTCACCAATATAAGCCTCTTTGTAGCCTAACGTGTCTAACGTTACCACCTGTTCAAGGTCATCGTCTAATGTTTTCGTAGTGTCGCTGCCGGGAGGATGCAAAGGCATTGTGAAAAAACCGAGTTCCATGCTTAAACTCCTTTCTGTGTATAAACTAACGGAGTAGGTATAAGATTCTTGTTTGTGCTTCTGTCAGTTGGACTATGTTTATTAATATGTTTATTAAATTCGAAATCTATTGCCTTGGAAAGGACAATTTGAGAATATTTCTAAACTTGACAAGATCAACGGAATCTGTTATTGTTTTCACAAGTCTTAAAACATCTGTCAAAACTTTACCATAAATCTAAATATAATTCAAACGTTTTACGCAGAAAGGGGTGTGTAAAGTTTTTGGCATGAAATTGCCTTGAATGGAGTTCTTGTTTTGTATGTATACACATGGTATCCTAACCTAATAAATTAAATCACAATTTTAGGAGAGGATACCAATGTCAAGTCCATCATTAAGTGTTCATGAAAGCAACGATTGCGAAGATGATTTTAGAAAGATTGTCAAAGAAGTAAACGATCTCTATGGAGACATCAATGTTGACGAGAGTTTATCTTTAGATGATGTTGAAGTTCGTGTTTTCGAAGCATTCCGTTCTCTTGAACAAAAGTTTTTAGAAATGTGTGTCTCTAAAAAGGCAGGTAAGAAAGAGAGTGAACCTGTTGAATGTCCAGAGTGTCCAGCACCTTGCCGTCCATTACGCAAGCGTGCGAAACATCTAACAACTCTTTGTGGCAAAATAAGTCCAAGGCGTTGGGTGTATTGCTGTGAACACGGACATAGGCATGCCCCGTGGGAAGTCAAACAGAAGTTATCGGATCAATACACGCATCGTGTCGCTGAAGCGATGTGTCGTTTGTCTGCGCGGCTTGACTATAGGGAAGCATCAGAGGAGTTGTCTCATCAAGGTATAGAAGTGAGTCACACGAGACTTCATCAAAGTGTGTGTCCGTGGGCAGAAGATTTGGATGTCCGTGAACAAGTAGAGGCTCAAGAACTTAAGGAAAATCAGCGTTGGTATGTGAGTTGCGATGGGTGCCACACGAACTCTCCGGGTGGGTGGAAAGAGGTGAAAGTGGGTGTATTTACAGAGATTATCCACAACCTGTTTCGGGTGGGACCCCGAGTGTGAGAACAGAAAGTATTCGGTATGTTGCGGGTCGTCAAAATGCCGCCGCTTTTGGTAAGAAGTTGTCCGAGTTAGCACTAAAAAGTGGCATCTATCAAAAAGATATAAATACACAAGTGATTGTCCTTATCGGAGATGGTGCTGCGTGGATTTGGAACCTTTGTCCAGAGGACTTTCCTAATGCTGTTCAGATTGTGGATTATCCACACGCCGTATCTCATCTGTCCGATGTTGCTAAACTTGTTTTTGAAGAGACAGAAACGGAGTTGTTTGAAGCGTGGATAAAAGAAACAGAATGTTTTCTGCATGATGGGAACATCGCAGAAGTTGCCTCAAGCATTCGTGCCTTAGCCACACAGCACCCAGAAGTGTCAGAGAGTTTAGAAAGAGAAGCGAGATATTTTGAAAAACATGCAAACCGCATGCAGTCCAAAGCGTTTAGAGAAAAAGGGTATATGATTGGAAGTGGTGTGATTGAAAGTGCATGTAAACATGTTGTCGGAGAAAGGTGTCCACAAGCAGCTATGAGATGGGAGAAACCGGGCATCAATGCTGTGCTAAAGTGGAGATGTTTGTCAAAGAATAAGGCTTGGGACAGATATTGGTATCCAAATACAAAAGCAGCATGATGTTCATGCCAAAAACTTTACACACCCTATAGGTGGGGTGTGTAAAGTTTTTGGCACCTTAGCGTCAATTCAAGTGAAAAACCTGTAATCTATTGTAGGGCCAAATCAAGTAATCAACGGTATGAACGCCTGTAGGCGTTCCCCCAAATCAACGCCAAATGCGCCAAATCAACGGTATGAATGCCATTGAGGCATTCCCCGTGTGGCATTTGTCGGGTATGAATGCGCTTAGACGAATACGCGTTTGGTATCCGCCATGATTCCCCGGGTCTCTGTGCCCCGCCATTCCTTGTCCTGTAATGCAAAGGGCGGGCACAGAGACCCGCCCCTACAATGGTTGGTGAGAAGTTAGTGACAAAATCTTTACACAACCTGAAACTGGTAGTCATAACTGATAGATCTATTTTTATCTTCATTGAATGAATGAAATACCTGTCCATTCTCTTTATCAGCAGGACAGATCAGGTTGCTTGTATCTTGGAGATATTTGGAGTGGAGATCGGATAACCACTCAGGGTAATCATCGTTGTCGTTAAGATACGACTGAACTGCTTTTCCGATGGTTTTCAAGTTTTGAGTACATAAGTTGATGTTTCTTTTTTCATGTTCAACATTCTGAGTTTCATTCTGTTGTTGTGCATTTGAATCCATTATTTTCCTCTCAGTTTATTGTTTTTGATGGTATAAGTTAGTTTGATAACCATCAATATCTGATTAAATATCGGTAGAGTTATTTTTTGAATGTAGATTATAGTCGCAGGTTTATACGCATTCAATTATATAAAAGTATGGTTATTTGTCAACACTATTCCTATACTATCCTTACCAGAAAAACTTGACAATTCAATGAAAACACTTTAAAATACCTTGCATTATCCATCTACAAAGGAATAGAGCGTGAATACACACAAAAGGAAATATGGGACTGTAGTCGGACCCCATCCTCGCACTGCAAAGGCAGGATTTGACATGTTGGTTGCGGGTGGTAATGCAGTTGACGCTGCTGTGGCTGCTGCGTTTGCTGAAGGAGTTGTTGAACCTGCGCAAAACGGTATTGCAGGTTATGGCGGCTGTATGCTTATCTATCGTAAGAAAACACAAAATGTTGTAGCGATTGATTACAACAGTGTTGCACCTTCCTCCGCTTCCGAAGATATGTTCACAATTGAGGATGCACCCGATGCAGTTGCTGGATACCGTGTTCCGGGTCGTGTAAATGTTCACGGACCGCTATCTATTGGAGTGCCAGGCGTTGTTGCAGGTCTCTGTTTAGCATCGAATGCGTATGGCAGTCTTCCACTTTCGGATGTGATACGCCCGGCTATCAATTCTGCCCGTTATGGATACGCACCCAACGGTGCTAATCGTGGTGGGATTGCAGGAAATGCTGAACGATGGAAGAAAGAGTTTCCTGAAACAGCATGTGTGTTCCTTAAAAATGGCACACCGCCTAAAAAAGGTGAAGTACTCACGAATCCTGACCTTGCAAGGACCTTGGAAGCAGTCGCTGAAGGTGGACACGAAGCATTTTACGAAGGACATATCGCAGAAATAATCGCCAACCATATTCAGGAATTAGGTGGGTGTTTGACATATCATGACCTGAAGAATTACCGTCCCTTTATTACAGATCCTTACAAAATCCAGTATCGTGAGTATTCTGTCTATACCTCGCCGCTCGGTGCAGGTGGACTAACCACTTTGCAGATGCTTCGTTTGGTGGAAGGATATGACGTTGCTGGAATGACTCTCACAGAAAGGTTTCACCTCTGTGCCGAAGCAATGAAAATATGTTGGGTTGAAAGGCTTCGTCGTTTTGGGGATCCTGCTTTCGTTGATATTGACATAGATGAAGAGTTGTCTGATAGTTTCACAGCGAAACTCAGTGAACAATTGAGGTCAGGACTTGAATCCCCACAACCCGGTGAAGTGGTCTATTATGAACCGATGAGTTGCACAAGTCATATCTCTACTTCTGATGCGGAAGGGAATATGGTATCGTTGACGCAGACACACGGTGGTGGTTTCGGTTCAATGGTAACGGTGCCAGGGACAGGATTGCTATTTGGACACGGTGTAGGTCGTTTTGATCCGAGACCTGGCTTGGCAAACTCTATCGGTCCCGGAAAACGTCCACTCCACAACATGGGGCCTTGCCTTGCAACTTTGGACGGGATGCCTTTTGCAACTTATGGAATACCCGGTGGACGAACAATTCCGAATAATCAACTTAATATCAGTATTAATCTGATGGATATGCAGGTTAGTGCACAAGCTGCGTTAGACGCTCCGCGTTTTCACTGTGATGGTGCTGAACCTATTCAAGTGGAATCTCGTGCTGGTGAAGAAACACTTGAAGGGTTACGAAAACTTGGGCATGATATTTCAGCAAGTGGTGGAATTGGAGGACCAGGGCATGCTATTTGTCTTTGGGATGAAGGAATATGTCAAGATGGTGGTACTGACCCACGCGGAGAGGGTAAAGTCATATCACGATAATGTCTATCTGTGTTGAAAATATAGAATGAAAAGGATCGTTTAACTCGATTCATATATTACAACGATTGGAGTATGAACAGATATGTCACAATTTGTAAAAGCTGCGACAACCGAACAGATACAACCCGGTAGATGTATCGGTGTCAAAGTTGAAGGTGTTTTAGTCGGTATTTATAATGTTGAAGGTGAATTTTTCGCCATGAACAATATTTGTCCACATCTTGGTGGGATATTGACTTACGGTTTCATTGACAAAAACTGTGTCACTTGTCCGATGCACATGTGGGAGTTTGATGTTAAGACAGGTGAATGTGTTTGGCCAGGTGAGGAGAAACTTCCCATTTATCCTGTGAAAATTGAGGGTGATGATATCCTTGTGAATGTGGATGAACCGATGAATATGGACAAACCTGAGTGAAAAATGATAACAGATAGATAACAGTATCACAACATTATTATGGAGTATTTTGTATGGCATATCTACTCACCGGTGGTATGGGCTGCATCGGTAGTTATGTAATTCGGGATCTTTTAACCGCTGGTGAAAAAGTGGTCGTCTACGATTTTGCTTATGACCTAACCATTCCCAAAATGGTACTCACAGATGTACAAATTGAAGGTCTAACTTTTGTTCAAGGAGACATAACAGACCTACCGCATGTCTTACGTACATTGCAGGAACACGAGATTGATCGTATAATTCACCTCGCATCGTGGCAAGTGCCAGCTTGCAATGCGAATCCTCCCCAAGCATTAAAAATAGTGTGCGAAGGCACAATTAATATATTAGAAGCTGCACGTTTATTTGATATAAAACGTGTTGTGTGGGCAAGTAGTGTTGCTGTTTTCGGTTCTCCTGAAGATTACAACCACCAACAGATACTCAACGATGCACCGCACTATCCAAAGTTTATCTATGGAGCATGCAAATCACTTAACGAGAGATATGCGATGCATTATTTTGATGTTTACGACGTTGATTCAATCGGACTTCGGTTTACTGCGGTTTACGGAGTTGGTAGGACACGAGGTATGAGTTCATTCACGACAAAGATGATTGAAGACGTTGCGATGGGTAAACCTCATGTATGTCCGTTTGGTGATGACTCTGTGGATTGGCAGTATGTTGAAGATGTCTCAAGTTCAATCGCCATGGCATGCACATGCCCGACAACTAAGACGCGTGTTTTCAATGTTAAAGGTGGAATTCGTCCCGTCAAAGAGGGTGTCGCATATCTGAAATCGTTAGTGCCTGATGCACAAATTACATTGGAACCGGGTGTATTCGGTATTTCGTGGGATTATGACGCATCTGCTATTGCTGATGAGATGGGATTTACACCTGAATATACGATGGAGGAAGGAATATTGAAAACGTATAATAAGTTTCGGGAAAGAGCGGGATTGGAACAGATATAATTGACAAATCAACCAAGAATTAATAAATCATTCTGCTTGAATATTCACTGTTACAGAATTGCCGTATATCTCTCCATACCACAGTCTACCATTTTCCAATTCACATTTTACCTTGAAGATAGAGTTAATCAGATGTTTTCCTGGTGTATAACGATGAAGAATTCCTACAAATGAAATAGACTCTTTCGGTGGGATTTTCACTTTGACATTTTTTGTATAGTCCTCATTTGAAAATCGAGTAAAAAAACTTCCTACAGTTACATTTGCTGGAAGAAGAAATGTATCATTCTTTATATGTTTAACACAGTATAGTGTTACTTCAACATTTCTATTGTTGAAAATAGACACATTGAACCTTGGATCTTGACCGAGTTGGTATTTCGCACTTTCTGGGGTAACGATAATACGTACAGGGACATTTTCCAAAGTTCTCCTAAGTGTTGGTTCTAATTTGCCAACCGTTGTTTTGTATTGTTCCATGGGTGCGGAAAATCTTCAAGTAATATTTTGGTTTCTTTTGAATACTCATTGACGAGTCTATTGAGTATATCTAAAGCACCAACAATATCTGAACGTTTCCGCCTGATTTGAATTAGTCTAAAGAGCATAGTTGCGCCTGCATTGTGGTTTGAATGTTTATAAACACTGTTGGATGCATAGGATTCTTGAGCTAATTGTAGTGCCTTTTCTGCATCAGCATATTCTCCTTTGTCTTCAAGACATTTAGCATATCCCAGAGTAAGTAGCGGAGCATTTTGATATGTCCACAAGTTTTTTTCAAATGCATCCCTAAATTGTTTAAACTTCTGAGTCTTGTTTGTTATAGAATGTTTCTCTGAAAAGAAGTTTTGAAACAGATTATCAGCAAGAACACGAATAGATACATCCGGATGATCGAGAAGTTTGAAAACATCAGGAAAAAGTTCAGTGGTTATATTTACGCTAAAAACTTTCAATCCCCTTTTAACAATTTCAGTATATTCATCAGCAAACATGCGACGAAAGATCTGATTTCGCGATTCTTTGCTATCGCGCCAAACTAATTGATAGGCAGCATGTCTAATACTTTCATCATGATGGTTAGTAAGTTGAAGTATTCGTTCCAGACTATCTTGTGAAACTCCTTTTTTTCATACATTTTACATATATCTAAAAGGATTTCAGGCGATGTCATTGGGTTGGAAAATATGGACACGAGAACATGATTTGATTGTTGCGTCTGTATGCTCTCCAGTCCCGATATAGCAAACCAACGAAACCCATAACTAAGGTCACCAGGTGTCTCTAATATTTCCTTCCAAAGAGGTATGAGTCTTGTTTTTTTCTGATGTGATAAGGCTTGAAGCGAGTGTCTTTGTACTATTTCTTTGAACTTGTATGGTATAGATACAATAGCGAGTCAATTGTCAAATCATCGTGCTGTTTGTTAACAAACTCATTCCAACGTTCGTATCTTTGATTGCCAACTCTATCATGAATATATGGTGGAGGGTAAATGAAAAGTCGCCGAAGTGCTGCTGCCTTTTCTTTAATGAATTCTGACTGTTTGTTATATTTGTAAAGTGTGTCTTTTGGTACCGTTTCTGCTATAAAAACGGACTGACAGTTAATAGAAACAAATATCAGTATAATAAGTGGGAAGGTAACAACTTTGTTCATTGTAATATCTCAAATTAACATGAGTTTGATAATTAATTGGATGGATGCAAAATTGAACAGAGAACAAGCATATTTGCTTAAAAAATAGTTATTTTGGTGTTTTTGACCTCCTAAAGTCCCTTATCAGGGGACTTTGAGAGGAAATGTGGAAGTCCTCACTATTTATCAAACTCACGAAAATTATAGAAGCAGTGAGTATAAATCAACATTACTAGACAAACGTATTTCTCACAAATTTATCAATTGTTATGTGTTAAAAAGCGTAAGATCCAGCAGAATTGTGGTTTTAGGCGCGCTTAGAAAGCGCGCCTACTGTTACTGTGTAAGTTCAGTTTAGTAATACTTTTTCATCTGCGCCCAACTGACAGCTAACTTTCCGCGAGCATCAACTGCAAGCACTCTATCCCACGGTATATTATCTCCGTTTCTATCGGCTTGATGTACATCGTCAAAGTTTGGGTGCCCCCAACCTCCAGTATGGTTATCAATAACCCTTAGCTGAGCAGTCTTGCCTTTTAAATCGGAGGTATCCCACTCTCTACGTGTCATAGTTTCTGTGTTACTACCAGTCATTGTCCGTTCAACCTTGTCATTAATCAAGAGGTTAACACAACAGGGATTGACATCTCCCCAGGGACGATTGCCTCCTCCCATAAGAAAATTCATGGTTTCACCGACAATTGTGAACTCAATAGAGGTTAAAGTGCCTTGAGGCAAATCGGGGTTACCGTTCCCCGCAAGATCACCTGGATTCTGTCCAAGTGCTGCTCCTTTATCAGGTCCTTGGTATTTCTCAGCTAATCCAAGCCACCAATCACCTTGATGTTTTGAAGGTTGCCCTCGGTCACGTGCTGTTGGGTTATCTCCCCATGTGGGTTGAAAATCAAATGCATCTCCTGTTTTCTCCTCCCAATCGGTAAGGTCTCCTGTTTCAAAGTCATTATTAAATGTTCGTGCAAAAGCAGTGTCTACACTCATAATGACAAAGATTGCAAGAAAACAGAGAATCAGAAGTGATAAAACATATTTATTCATCAGTCATTTCTCCTTCTGTTTAGCAAAAAGTTATGATATATTCGGTTCATGAATTTATATGAACCGAATATATCTCAAGACAAAGCATGTCTCGTTTTTCAGTGTATGCGATGGTAATAGATGCACGTTAGGTCTATCTCTAATAGTATTTCTTCATCTGTGCCCAACTGACAGCTAACTTTCCACGTGCGTCAACGGCAGTCACCTGTGACCATGGAATATTATCTCCACCTGCATCAGCTTGATGTACATCGTCAAAATTGGGATGCCCCCATCCACCGCTGCTTTGATCTACTACGACAAGTTGTGCGATTTGCCCTTTCAAGTCGGTTACATCCCACTCTCTACGTGTCATACTTTCTGTGTTACTACCGGTCATTGTTCTAACGACCTCTTCATTAATGACAAGGTTAACACAACAAGGTTCGGCAGCTCCCCAAGCACGGTTTCCTCCACCCATTAGGAAATTCATAGATTCACCGACAATGGTGAACTCAATAGAGGTTAATGTGCCTTGGGGGGCATCTGGAGCAACGTTGCCGTTTGAGTCCTGTTCCAAATCTCCTGGATTCTGACCGAGTACTGCGCCCTTTTCCGGTCCTTGGTATCTTTCAGCAAGACCAAGCCACCAATCGCCTTGGTGTTGTGAGGGTTGACCTCTGTTACGAGCAGTTGGGTTATCACCCCAAGTTGGTTGGAAATCAAATGCTGTTCCCGTTTTTTCCCAATCGGTAAGGTCTCCTGTTTCAAAGTCATTGTTAAACGTTCGCGCAAAAGCGATGTCAACAGACATAATGAACAGGATTGCGATTAGAAAAAAGATCATAATTGAAAAAGCGAATTTATTCATCCGAAATATCTCCTTTTGTTTAGAATAGTTATGATATATTCGGTTCATAATCTTACATGACTCTAATATATCTTGAGACATAGAATATCTCGTTTTTTCTGGGTGTGTAATGGTTATTGATGGCAGTATGATTTATCACCTAATAGCACTTTTTCATCTGTGCCCAACTGACAGCCAATTTTCCGCGTGCATCAACAGCAAGGACTCTATCCCACGGAATATTTTCACCATCTGCATCTGCTTGATGTACATCATCAAAATTTGGATGCCCCCAACCGCCACCGTTATTATCTACGACGACAAGTTGAGCGACTTTGCCTTTTAAATCGGATACATCCCACTCTTTACGACTCATACTTTCAGTGTTATTACCTGTAGCTGTACGTTCCACTGTGTCATTTATTACAAGATTTACACAACAAGGTGCGGGGTCATCATCCCATGGGTGGGTTCCTCCACCGATAAGAAAGTTCATGGAAGTTCCGATAATTTTGAATTCAATTGAGGTGAGAGTACCTTGAGGACCATCTCCTTGAGTAGCACCCGGGTTCACTCCAAGGGCTTTAGCTTTTTCTTCTCCCGGATACTTTTCAAACAGTCCGAGCCACCAATCCCCTTGATGTTGTGAAGGTTGTCCTCGGTCACGTGCTGTTGGGTTGTCACCCCATGTGGGTTGGAAATCAAATGCTATACCTTCTTTCTCCCAATCTGTTAAGTCTCCTGTTTCAAAATCATTGTTAAATGCACGTGCAAAGACGACATTCACAGGAAGGACAAACAAGATTGCTAAAACAGAGGGTGTGAAAAAAGAGAAAAATATTCTATGCATCTTCCATTCCTCCTTATTGATTTAAGTTCTGTTTCAAACAATGTATCTGGAAAAAGTAGTTAGATATTACTGGTTCTTGGACAAGTAACCTTTCTTGCAAATTTACTTCTTATAAGATATTTACTTCTTATAAGATAAGATCAGTTTAGAAAATAGGGTTGGTTATTTTTTATAGCATAATTGTCTTGGTATTATCGCTTCAAATTATTATATATTAAATCTTGTAGGATTGTCAAGGGGTATGTAAAGTTCATACTGACAATTGCTTGACAGTAACTTTCTCATGTCATATAATTCTGCAATTACAATGAAGTATGGAGAAATCAATGGATATAGGTTACATATCAAATGCACAGCGAAAACACTGGCACGAACAAGGTTATCTTCAGCTTAAACAGGTTCTTAAAAGGTTTTCAATTACTGCAATAGTCTTAATCGCATTTTGTGCAATAGCATTGTTACCACTCATGTCTGTAAGCAATGGCGATGATGTATGGCAATATGTTTATTACGACTATTATTTTGATGCAAATAAAAAACTCGTAGGACATGGCAAGACTGTCATGGGACAAATTAATGATGATTTAGCTACTGATCGTGCTGTTTTCATACGTTTTAATAAGCAATGCACTGATGGATCTTCGGAAAGAATTACCATATCTGGTCACTATTATGAAAAAAATGATGACGGAGAATGGGTACACTGGGGTGGATCATGGCTAACAAATCAGAAAATTCAAGAATGGTTTAATAATGCATGTGATGACTCTTAAAATTAATCCGAACTAATTGTATGTGATATGTGTCACATACAATATATCACATACAATATATCACATACAATATATCACATACAATATATCACATACAATATATCACATACAATCAATAAAAGGAATAAGGTGAAACTTATGACTATCAAACGCAAAAGCGCATATTATCTAATAGCAATTGTGCTTGTCTGTGCCACTACCTTTTTTGTTGTAATAGCGCGTTACAATGGTAGCCAGCAAGATGCATCACAAGTTCAAAATCAATCAACTTCAGAAGATGTAAAAGTTGTTCAGGAAAACAATCAATCAAAATCAGAAGAACCAGAACAAACCACTGCTGACACATCTAATACGAGCACTGAAAATAAACAAGTTGGCAATGGTACTGAAGTTGTTGTATCCGATACAGATACACAAGACGATGATTCAACTATTGTTGAAAACACAATTGATGAAGATGTCGATGAAACTCCTGTCGAATTACCCGTCAACGAAGTATGGGATAGTGAAGCACGCAAAATTCCAGATTTAACAACTGTACATTTACTGCATCAGGATCATCACTATACCAAAGTGTTGGACGATGGCACTATTTTTGATTCGCGCAATTCAAGGCAATCCCCTATACCGCCTGGAGCTGTAGTTTCGGGGACACTTGAAGACATCAAAAAAACAATTCGTGAATTAGAAAAGATAGATGATGAAAGTGATAGAGATTGGGTGAATGTTTATATCGAACATCTCAAACGTGTTGGAGATCCAAACCCATAATGCTAATGTGATATACAAAGAAACACCTCTGATTTGATTAAAACATATCGGAGGTGTTTTTGATTCAGTCTCATTACAACTGATCACTCTGCGTTATCAAATCTATTCCTTCAGATACAAGTGCATTCCCCCATCTAATACAGATTATCGCTTTGCAATATTTTGCATAATTGTTTTCAGGAGCTATACTTAGCACTGCATCTATATCTGCATGGGGTTTTGACGCACAGTGCTGATAAACCTGATTCTGCCAATTTCATGTGTGTTCCCGGCAGTCATAAGAAGGCATTTCATGAGAAGAGATTACTAAAAGGAACATATCCTGAAGGAGCAATACAGGTATTGGCTGAAGCCGGTGATGCAGTTATTTTTCCTTGGGCTTTGTGGCATGGTGTTGGACCGAATCAAACAGATCGAATTAGAAAGAGTGTTACATTTCGCTATGGTCAGATGTGGTGCCGCCCCTACGACTATGATAGACTTCCATCTCATGTATTAGATCGAATGACACCACGGCGACGTAGATTATTTGGCGATATGGGAGAAAACCACCACCCAACTGATTACTACAAGCCTAATGACCAGATTCAGATTATTTGTGGAGAGGACTGGCATCCGCCCTTCTAATCTGACGCGCTTATTCCGCTTGTTGTAACTTCTGGAATAAGTCTCTGAAGATTGCATCACGATTAACACTTGTAGCAACACGCATTAGGTGTCGACTGTTATCAAAACTCCACGTTGCCGTATCAGTCAGAATAGGACTATGAACTATGTCCGTTGGTACCCAACTGCTATTGACAAGATATGCTGTTGCAGACATATCCCATATTACTTTTGACCAACCGAAGTGGTCTTTATGATAATCTTTAAATATTTGCACCAGATAATCACCAATTTTTCCTTGTCCTTCAACATAACGTTCCATTTCTGATACAGTAGTTAACAGATGTGAAACAACTCCGCGTGCTGGCAGGTGGACAAATGGCACGCCACTATCAAGAACTACGCGTGCGGCGTGTATGTCCTGTGCAAGGTTAAATTCTCTTGTATGAGACCAGTAATGCGGATTTCCTCCAAGCCATACCACGACTATCTTTTTAATGATTTCAGGTTCGATCAGTATTGCTGAAGCGACATTAGTTATTGCACCAACTGCTACGACATATAGCGGTTCATCTGAACCATCCATAGCGCGTTCAACCATATCACTTGCTGCTTCACTCTGTAACGGGGTTTCACCATTAGAGAGGAAACCTTGTGAACCCTTGTATACAAAGTTTTTTGATTTGACCTGAAGGAAATTTAACAGTCTTAGAATCTCGTCATAACTTTTTTCCATACCATCTTCAGGTCCTGTGGAACGGTTGTTGTGAAATGGTGCAGCATAGATTGCTTCAAGGTTTAGTTCCTTTGGTGATAGAATGGCGTGAACGACAGCAAATTGATCGTCAATTTCATTATATGTATCTGTGTCAAGAACCATTCTAACACGACCTTGCGGGGGTTGTAGCATCTCTATGCGTCTTGATTCAGATAGGTTCGGATAGTTCATCAGTTCTATTATCCTTATGTTATGAATTTAGATATTCTTATAGTTTATCATATTATGAGGGGAACAAGTCAACATAATTGTTTAGATAAATTGATTGAATTATAATTGTAGGTGATCGCTTCAATAATTAACGAAATGATAATACATTACAATTAAGAATATATTTATCACATAAGTGGAAATTTTATAATATGATATTGAGACTCAGTATATAAATAATTTAGTGTTTATGAGTCTCAATATCATTATTGATAAACGATACTGAGACTCAGTATTATGTATTGTCATGTTTTACTATTGCTTTATTTATTACATGTGTTATGCTATAGTTATCTTTGTCGGATAAATTGAAGATTACCTATTTCTATTGATGAATATTTTACACCTTTCCTCTTATTACAATTAGGATCATTGTGTTAGTGTTAATATTTTTGCCTAAACATATCAGATTCTGTTGGAGGGAACATTGTAAAGCCAACCAGTAAGAAAGGTTTTGTGTTAAAATAAATGGTTTTACACATGCGGTTAATTTGAATATGATTGTCAATTTCAATACCTTCGCCAATTATCCTGGGTTAAGATTGGGTTGTGTGTGATGAATAGCACCGATTGAACCCAGATGTTCAGTGATTTTCTGAATAACAATTGGTTCAGGTTTTTGCGGAAGCATTTTTAATGTTTCATGCACATATTTCAGCCCTCGGTAGCGCGATTTGAGATCTAATACACTATATTCGGGATTCTGACATCTGTCCTTTTCCATGAGTTTCGCACTGACATGGATCATAAACATTGATAGATTTGCTGCAGTGTTCACGGGTTCTTTGTTGACATTCATAGCATCTTGCAATCCCCAATATTGTTTCGCATCCCGGAAGTTGAACTCGATTTGGAAACGAAGGGAATAATAGTCAATCATCTTTTCTGCGTCTAATGCTAAATCAGAACTAAACAATAGGATGTGTGATTGCTTTTTTGTTTTCAAGTTTGTCTTGAGGAGGCAAACGACGTTTAGAAGTTCTGGGAACTTTTGGTTTCGCAGGTGTCCTTGATAGATGTCGGTTCTGATATTTCCATCGGTTTGGATAGAGATGCGATATTTCGGATCAATCTGTTGTGGGTTGAACCTTTCCCCGTAGAGCCGTGGGCGTCCGGGGCCTTCTTTTTCGTCTGTCGGTTGCCAAAACAGTGCGGCATCCGAGCGAAGTTTTGAGATGAGATGGAGATCACATTGTCTTGTCATTTGTCCTCCGTTATTATGTCCAAAATATCCATCAAGCACTAAATACCGGAGTTGGATCGCACCTCCGACTTTTGACAGTAGCGTTTTGATCATAATTTGAAGTTGTTTCAAAACACCGATAATCACGACATCGGTTTTATCTCGGTTTTTGCTCCCTTTTGGGCGTCCACGCGGGCGTTTCAAGGGGTCCTTTGGGGTAGCATCTTGTTTGGCAGCTGAAGTCGATGATGTGTCATCTCGGACGATTTGTTCTATAGCCATTGGATAAGAACGCCGTTCATTGACACTCACTAAGGACACGGCTAAGAATGACAAACTTGGGATCGCTTTGCCATGTGTTGAAGAAAAGAAACGGTCTAAACCAAAAGTCTTTGAACCCGTTTTGGGCTTGATTGTTTCGTCTCCTACGATGATATATTCGCTTTCACGATCAAGCAGGTGTGTGCGAAAAAACACCCAGAAGAGGGTCGGCCAAGGCAGCACCGTGTTGAAAAAGCGTTGAAGTGTGCGGTAGCTACCGCCTTTTGATGTCCAACGAGAGATATTTAACATGGTGACCCGTCCTGTCATCGCAAGCACTGCGAGGACAACACATGATAATTGGCGTCCTGTCGTTGCAGATATATGTGGTGCAAAAACTGCAAAAAGTGCTATAATTACTTGCATGGGCAATTGTCCTTTCAAAGTTATTTTATTAATATATTTGCATAACTTTAGGACATTTGCCCAATTTATTCAACAATTTTTTTGGCGAAGGTATTGCAATTTGTATATAATCTGATATAATCAGTCTACAACTTCAATCACAAATGTATCAGTGAAGACAGTTCCATAAACGGTTGACATAGAGATGGTTTTGTAGTATAATTTTTGTCAACATACAATAGTGTAGATTCCAGATTGTAGATAGTACAACCTAATTTATGAATACAATCCGTTTATTTGTTAATGGTTTCTTGATAGGTATTGCCAACATTATTCCGGGTATGAGTGGAGGAACGCTTGCCCTTGTTTTAGGCATTTATGAGCGATTGATCACAGCATTACGAAACATTGGACTTCAAACTGTCAAACGACTTCTTGGGATATTGACATTTCAAAAGAGTGCTGTTGACAAATTACGGACAGAACTAAGTCGTATTGATTTTGGATTTCTGATAGTTTTAGGTGTTGGTGCTGTTGCAGCAGTGTTGGTATCAACAGAGTTGATAGTCTACCTATTGGATTCACAACATGATGCAACTTATGGATTCTTTTTTGGATTGGTGTTAACATCTATAATCATACCTATGCGAATGTTACGTGGATTCAGTTGGCGTGAACTGATCATATTGCTCGTTGCAGGGACGGTTATTGTTTTCATAGAAGAGTTGAAGAAGGATGCTGCGGTAGTAGTTTCGGAAGCTGATGAAGTTGTAGAACTGTCGATTATTACGATTATCACATTTTTTGCATGTGGGGCAATTGCTATTTCAGCGATGATTCTTCCTGGGGTCAGTGGGTCGTTTTTATTGCTTGCATTCGGTATCTATTTCCCACTATTGGCCTTGATTAAGGATTTTTTGGATGGTATACCGACATTATTGTCGGGAGAAATTACACAACTATTCCTCAGTCAACTATTGATTCTCACATTTTTTGCATTTGGTTGCATATTCGGAATTTTGGTATTCACAAGGTTGTTAAAGTTTCTTTTAGAACGCTATCGTAATCTTACAATTTCTTTTCTTATAGGTCTGATGTTTGGATCATTATATGGTCTGTGGCCGTTTCGTGGTTTTCGGATGGTTGGGGACAAACGCTATGATACTGCACATATTCTGCCTCAAATTGATATGAATCTGATGATTACTATATGTGTCTTTCTGGTTGGGTGTGCTATAATTTTTGGGTTTTCCCGGTTAGAGAAGGAGACTGGATGACGAAAAAAGTCGGTTTCTTTGTACATACCGGTAAGGAACATGCCCAACAGGTCGTTTCTGAAGTATCGGAATTGCTCAAAAAAGCAGGTGTTGAACCGATTGTCCCTGATGAACAGGCGCACGCTCTCGGAATTCCTCGGACAGGAATTGGCACAGCCGAGATGGTTGAGATAGTAGATTTAGTACTTGTACTCGGTGGAGATGGAACCCTACTGAGTGCGGCACATACACCGAAGATTGAAAATGTGCCGCTTCTTGCTATAAATATCGGTAACTTAGGTTTTTTGACAGATGCCTCGTTGGATGAACTGAAACCGACTTTACAGGCGACATTGCGAGGAGACTATCGCATAGAGCATCGGATGATGTTGGAAGTTTTTGTGAATAGTCAGAGTCCTCATCCATTTCATGCTTATGCTTTGAATGATGTTGTCATCAGGCACTACACACGGCTAATAGAATTGGACGCTTATATTGATGGTGAACTCTTTATACCCTATAATGCTGATGGATTGATTATTGCTACTCCGAGTGGTTCAACAGGATATTCCCTTGCATGTGGTGGCACAATTGTCGCACCCCAGTTGGAAGCGATTTTGCTAACACCAATTGCACCGCATAGTCTGACTGTACGTCCGTTTATTGCCAACGGTGATGCACAGATAAAGGTAGAAATGCATTCCACTTATGAAAGTTTGGATCTATTTATTGATGGACAACGCGAAACACACACTCTGACAAGAGAGGCAGAGATTAAGGTGCAAAAGGCAAAGCGAACTATACAACTCATTCGTTCTCAAAGTCATAGCTACTATAAAGCATTGCGTGAGAAACTGATGTTGGGAGAAAGATTCAAATAGGTTTAATATGCGTGTCATACACGTTCCTACTGTCAGAAGCATAGTTTCATCTTGTAAGTAGGATTTTGCAGCACAATCAACAAGGAAAAATCAGTGATAGAAGCAATCTCTATCCGCAATATTGCCCTTATTGACGAACTTCAACTTGAATTATCACCTGGATTGAATATCTTTACAGGTGAAACAGGCGCGGGAAAATCGGTCATTCTCAAATCTATTGGTTTAGTATTAGGAGAACGAACATCAGCAGATATAGTGCGTGAGGGGACAAACGCAGCATCTGTGGAAATAGGAGTTTCTCCCGCCACACCACTTGCATCAGTAGGTGAAACAGATGATACATTGGTTCTTTCCAGACAGATTAGTTCAAATGGTAGAAGTCGGTGTCGTATCAACGGAGAATTAGCAAATTTAAAGCAACTTGAAGAATTGGGAGCATTATTAGTTGATATTCATGGCCAACACGAACATCAATCTTTATTTAGAACGGAAACACATCTTGAGTTATTAGACGATTTTGGAGAAACAGAAACGGAACGTCAACAAGTCAGTAAACATTACCATCATTTGCTTGATTTGCAGAGAGAATTAGATACGCTTTTACATACATTGAAGACATCAGAGCGAGAGAAGGAACTCCTTCAATTTGAGGTGAAGGAACTTACTTCTGCGAAATTGCAAGAAGGAGAGGAAGAAAAACTGACTAAGGAGTTATCTATACTCAACAATGCTGAAGAATTGTATGAATCTTCAACCCTTGTTTATGAGCAGCTTGATGGTGATGGACAGGGAGGTCATGTAGGATCGGATATTGGGAGTAGTCTCTCAGTGTTACAAAGTCTAAGAGATTCAGCAAAGACCTTTTCAAAATTGGCTGAAATGGATGGAAGTCTAACAGAATTGGGGGAACGGTTAGATTCATCATTGTATGAACTTGAGGATATTGCATCACAAATTCTTGATTACACTGAAACCATAGAGTTCAATCCTGCAAGGCTTGCCGAAGTTACAGAGCGATTAGATCTAATTTCTAAATTCAAACGTCGCTATGGTGATACAATTTCGGAGATGATAGAATATCAGACTGATGCAGAACAAAAGTTAGAGAATTTAGAACTTGGTTCTGAAAAAATAGATGACTTGCAATTGCAGATTAAGGGAATGAAACAGGAAGCTAAAGAATTATGTGTCGCATTATCTGAGAAACGAAAGAAGGTTGCAGAAAAACTATCAGCATTAGTAGAAAAGGAACTCCAAGAATTGGGTATGGAAAAAGCTGAATTTCATACATCTGTGGAACCACAGGAAGATGAGAATGGCATTCTTAGGATAAACGAGAAGCGATATTCGTTTCGAGAACACGGGATGGATAAAGTAGAGTTCCTTATTGCTCCGAATGTAGGTTCAGACTTACGTCCGTTGGCAAGGATAGCATCTGGTGGCGAGATATCTCGTGTCATGCTTGCCTTGAAAACCGTGTTGGTTCAAGTTGATAGCATCCCTACGGTGCTTTTTGATGAGATTGATAGTGGAATTGGTGGGAAAATTGCTGATGTAGTAGGAAAAAAGTTGAAGGAACTGTCTCAGTCTGCTCAGGTTATTTGCATCACTCATTTACCACAGATTGCCCGTTTTGCTGACAGACATTTTCTCGTTGAAAAAGATGTAGTAGATGAACGAACTCTGATTACTGCTAAACCACTTTCAGATGCTGAACGTGTGACAGAAATTGCGCGTATGCATGGAGGAAACGAGACTGAAGTGGGTCTCGCTCATGCCCGTGAGTTATTGAATACATAAACATTCAAAGGATAATATATACAATGGATGAAAGATTTTCTCAATCAAACGGCACAAATGTCTATACCGGCTGTGAGCTGCTTGTAAAGGGGTCTTTAGAGAGCGGCGTGAGTTTGCTGACAGGTTATCCGGGTTCACCAATTTCTGAGGTGTTTGATGTCCTGCAGCGCAATTCTGATCTACTCAAAACAAATGGTATCGTTGCACAAATTGCCAACAATGAAGCGTTGAGTGTAGCAAGGTTGAATGGTTCACAAATGGCTGAGATGCGTGCTATTGCCTTTATGAAGAGTGTCGGCATGCACGTTGCGTCTGATAGTCTTGCCATTAGCAATCTTGCTGGGACAAGCGGTGGTGCTGTTGTCGTTGTAGGTGATGACACATGGTCGTATAGTACGCAAGTACCTGCCGATTCCCGTGTATTGGCACGACACCTCTATATGCCACTGTTAGAACCTTCAACTTGGCAGGAGATGAAAGATTGGGTCAAATGTGCATTTGAGATTTCTACAGCTTCAAACTTGTATACATGCTATTTAACCACACAGAATCAAGCAGATGGCGGCGGAAATGTTGAACTACATCCCAATCATTATCCGAAAATAAGTAAAATTGCACCGACAGAATTAGATACTTCTTTGATTTCTACAGATGAACGTGTCTTGCTTCCTCCTGATACTATCCGAGTTGAAATTGAATTACTTAATGAGCGTTTTCCCACCGCGCTTGAAACAGCTAGACGTTTAGGTCTTAACAAAATTATCTACCCTCCTGAGAATGGAGATTCTTCTACAAATCAATCACGTCATAGGATTGGTTTCATTACGTCAGGTTTCAGTTACTGCTACTTAGAACATGCCCTAACTGAACTGAACATCAGTGATACTATTCCCATCCTCAAACTTGGAATGACCCACCCAATAGATACAGATATAATTCATGAATTCGCCAAAAACGTTGATGAAATAATTGTCATAGAAGAGAAACGTCCTATCTTGGAAAACGAAATCAAGGCGTTTTTGACACAAATCTATCAGGAAGGTAAACTGGAAAGGTATGTAAAGGTCTGGGGTAAACAGTTTCCCAACGGATTGACTGGTATACCTGTCGCAGCTGGATTGGATGCCTCTATTCTAATCCAACGTTTGATTTCACTTTTCGCAGAAAATGGAAATGTAAAAGAATATGCATCTCATGTTCCTGTAGATACTGACCATTTTGTATCAGTCGCAGAGTTACAGCAGCAGGTATCAGATATCAAAGTTGACCTACCAAAACGCACGCCAACATTCTGTCCAGGATGTCCACATCGGGATTCCTCAAGCGTTTTACTTGATATTACTAAACAATTTATGGATCCCGATTACATGAAAAAACACCACGATTTGCCACCGGTTGATCTTGTCTTTCACGGAGATATTGGGTGTTATTCAATGCTGAAATACGAACCATTTCCACGTTTGATGCATAATCTTTCAGCGATGACACTCGGAGGCGGAACAGGAGCAGGAATTGATCCTTTCATCATCAACAAGCAGGTCGTGTTCATGGGTGACTCAACCTTCTTTCACGGTGGTATGTCTGCTATTTCTGATTCAATCAAGAATAACCAAGATTTAGCCTACATCATATTGGACAATCAGACAACAGCGATGACAGGACATCAACCGACACCAGCAGACGAACTGGATATCCTTGGTAATCCTACATTTGCTCAAGACATAGAAAAAGTTGTTCAAGGGTTAGCAGGGGATTCTGAAATTACTATCGTCCGAGTAAATCCTGAAGATCGATTAAACTATAAGAAATATCTTGAGAAAGCATTTCTGAAATCCGGTGTAAAAATAATCATTGCGGATAAAGAATGTGCTATAACACTACACAGACGACTAAGACGTGAACAACAAGCAGTCAAAGAGAAAAAAGGCTTCCTAAAAGTAGAGAAACATATTAACATTACACATGAAGTATGTGAATTTTGTTTGGAATGTACCAAATCTACGGGATGTCCTGCCCTAAAGATTGAAGATACAGATTATGGTAACAAAATAGCGGTTGATAAATCTAATTGTGTCACCGATGGTGCTTGTGCTCGTATTAAATGGGCATGTCCCTCTTTTGAAGAAGTCGTCATCACTCGTAAACGTCCGCCTCGGAAACAGAAACTGCAGCAAATTGAAAAACCTGATGATAATAGTCAAGACACAGATAAATTGTGGGATGAAACAGGTCTCTCCGATTTACTGATGCAAATAGGTATGGATGGTGGACATCCTTTACCACCACCACCGCAACCATTCAAGAACGTTTGGAGTGCATATGCTGCCGGTGTGGGTGGAATGGGAATCGGAACCATGTCCAAAATCCTTGTTGTTGCAGGATATTTACAAGGGTTTGATGTCCATTTCTGTGATAGAAAAGGTTTGGCTATACGGAATGGTGGTGTCTATACGCACGTCACCTATACAAATAGTGATACTAAGATTTCACCGATTATACCGTATGGAAAAGCGGATCTTGTGATGGGACTTGACATATTGGAAGCTGTTCGTGGCATAACGGGAGAGTCGGTTTTTCGTGTTGCATCGTCTCAACGGACGGATGCAGTTGTCAATACTGCTAAAACAGAAACTATCAGAATGCTCATCGGTGAGGATAGTTTTGAGACCGCTGATTTGGAATCAACTATTCAGGAGAATTCAAAAACTTATTTTGGATTAAATCTATTTGAAGTATCCGAACAATTATTCGGAAC
Source organism: Candidatus Poribacteria bacterium (assembly GCA_958295945.1). Lineage (GTDB taxonomy): Bacteria > Poribacteria > WGA-4E > WGA-4E > WGA-3G > MSPOR6. The sequence continues at coordinate 3,691,503 of OY282386.1, read as the reverse complement.
AAAATTATACGCGAATATAATGCTGTTAGGTGTTACATTCCAACGTGGTGTGATGCCACTTGAACTTGAACCTATTCAGATCGCTTTGAAACAGATGGTTCGCAGATCCGATTTACAACAGAATCTCAACGCCTTTGAAATTGGCAGATACCTTGCGGTAAATGAAAAGACTCAAAACACTATATCGCAACATATAACTGAATCTGCTACAGAAAGTTATGAAGTCACATTAGAAGAGAAACGGAAAATATTATCTGAAAAAAGTCAAGGAAAACATATTGCCGCATCTTATGTTCAGTCAGTAGAGGGAATCGTTGAGAAACTGAACCTTGATGAGAACACAAACAGATCTCTTGCCATTTATATATATGACCTGATTCAGTTTGAAAACATTGAATATGCGCGAAAATACATCGGAAAGGTTGAAAAGGTCTACGAAAACGATAATAACGACTATCGTGCCACTAATGCAACTATAAAATATCTGCACAAAGTGATGTTGATTAAGGATGAAGTCTATGTGTCTCATCTGTTGACTAGTAAAGAGAAATTCGCTCGTGATAAGATAAGATATAATGTTGATGAAAAGAACGGTGATAAGATTAAGTATCTCCATCTCAACCGTCCACATTTCACTGTAATGGGATTTGAAATTGAACATGATATTGATACACGTAATTGGATGTTGCACATAATGAAACGGATGAAATTCTTACGGAGATGGTTGTCTAAATGGCATGCAAAGGAACGTGATTTCCGAGATTGGTATATCCGTGAAGTCATAGATACATTTTCATCAGATAGTGGCGTTGACTATGACAAACATGTTCAAGCTATAGAGTGTGCTGAAACCGTTCGTGGATATCGTGAAATTCGTTATCTGTCTATGGATGCAGCAAAACAATTAGTGGGAAATTTACTTTCATCACAGACGAACGAAATTGAGACATCTGAATAATATTGATAGAATAGTTGGATTGTTATAACAATCGCATAAAAGCAAGCAAAAAATCAATGGACATACCTCATTCAATAACTGGTAAAACTCGGATCATTGGTGTTATAGGGGAACCAGTTACACATAGTCGTTCACCACAGATGCATAATGCAGCTCTTGCTGAAGCTGGACTTGACTATGTTTATGTTCCGTTTCATGTGGCAGCTGATGCAGTATCCGAAGCATTAAATGGATTTTTAGCCCTCAACGTAGTTGGAATAAATGTTACGCTTCCACACAAGCAATCTGTTATTCCATTTCTGACGACAATTTCACGCGAAGCTGAACTCATCGGAGCAGTAAATACGCTTACATTTACTGATGGACAGATACACGGGGAAAATACAGATGCACCAGGCTTTTTGCGTTCGTTGGAGGAAGCAGGTGCGAATATACCGGTGGATGAAGATGTCGTTGTGTTGGGTTCAGGAGGTTCAGCACGAGCAATCGTAGTCGCTTTAGCACTTGCTGGAGTCCGTTCTGTTGTCATTGCCAATAGGACTACTTCCAAGGCAGTTGCTTTAGCGGAAGAACTCTCAGAAAAGATATTTGGAGATAATAAGCAAGCAAACTTTGCAGATTCCGCACCCGACAATGACACCGATCCAAAACACCAGACAAAGTTAATAGGTATGGGGTTACAGGATTCTCGTTTACCTAATGCCGTAAATGGAAGTGCATTACTTGTCAACACTTCTTCATCAAGTATGGACACCTCAATACCGCTTCTTATTAATCCGGATTGGCTTCAACAGAATACAACTGTATGCGATATTGTATACACTCCACCAATGACATCGTTATTAATAGCAGCAGAAAAGAAATGTAGAATCGTTGGTGGAATTGGCATGCTGGTTCATCAAGGGGCAATTTCTTTTCAAAGGTGGACGGGTGTTGAACCTTGTGTTGATAGGATGCGAAAGACACTAACATAGGTGTAATAATACACAAATTAGACTTTTCTACCTAACTATTATAAACGCATCAACAGTAATTTGAACTTTTTCTGAAAGGAAAAGATATGCAAGACGAACAGAAGGAAGAACAATTTGACGAACAGCCTAAAGAAGAAGATAAAGAATCTACTCAGGATGCCCAAACAATCCGATTTGTGATATTGGGTATCCCTTATTCTATAAAACCATCTGAGGAATTAAGTGCTGAAGATATTGATGTCCTAATTACTTATGTTAAGAACCGAGTAGATAGTTATGCGAAAAAACGTTATGATGAAACACGGATACCAATGCTTGTTGCATTTGATATTGCAAACGAACTACGTGAGTTACAAAAGTTCTATGAACTACCAATCAATCGTGCAATTGACAAACTTAAATTCGTGCTTGAACCTGAGTAACAGTTATTCGGCAACTAAAATATAAGTATCAGTATAACCGTAATAAATATAGGTAATAATATTATTAGAATTTTCGTCTCAAGTAGATAGTCATAGAACCGCATTATTCCAACATCGTTCTTTATAAACCGATTAACAAATTCAATACGTCGATGGATGGATGGGTGTGTATTGAAAGATTCTACAATTCGTCTAACGTATTTTGGAATATTATTGAATAAAGCTAGTCGTTCTAATGCAGAAATAAATGCTTCCGGTTTATTTGTAAGTGAGACTGCGTATAGGTCTGCTTGGTATTCAAAGCGACGAGAGATATATCGGAATCCGAAGACAAAATATAAGATAAAAAACAACAAAGAACCTGCAGAAGATATTATAGGATAGTTCTCCAATAGAGTCGTAGGTAACAACTTAAGAATTGGTTGTTCTATTAGAATTAAGAAGACTGGATAACTGACCAGATAGAGACAAGAAAATAAAACATAAGTTGGAATGTGTTTAAACCGAATATGACCAAGTTCATGTGCCACAATTGTTTCAATTTGGTCATCTGTAAAATACTTTAGAAGTGTATCCGTAATAAAGATACGTCTGTTCCAATGAAGGGTACCCGCCACTGCAGCGTTTGCAATTAATAACGATCCTGTTTGCCAAACAACGATATCCTTATATTTCGTCTGACTTTTCTTCGTCAATTCCTCCAATCTTTCCTTTAATACCACATCCGTGAGTGCTTTTGTCTTCCACATAAACCGCATTAACAATGGTGCAAATATATATGCTCCCGCAAGTACTGGTAAGAGAAGTCCAATGAATAAATAGGGATGTTTAACAAGAAATTCCAAGACACTATCGGGTAGTCGATCTAAGATATCTAGGGTTGTGAGATATATCAGCAACGGTATAAGTGGAATGAGTAAGAATTTAATGTGGAATGACAACAATTCACCATAGCGAACATCGTCTCCTTGACTCATACTGTGAAAAACAAGTTTAACACCAATTAGACTTATCATTAATGGGAGCAATGCGATGCTTTGACGTAATTCAATAAAGGGAAAAAAACTTAAATGTATATTAATAAACTCAAGTAAGTCTAATAGATATAGATTACACAAGAAAGTGCCTAAACAAAGTACTTCAAGTAGTAGACGAATTGTGCCAAATCGGGACTCAAGAAATTTTCCTATGGATTTTTCGGAATTTAGGAAGCGAGGCGCAACAGAGGAAATTAGGTAAGAAATTAAGATGGGAATGAATGTAAGTATAATGTGCCAGAAAAGTCTCGGTACTATGCTTATTTTTTCAACGCTAGCTGGCAGTTCATAACTAAATAGACATAGGAAGCCTATAATAAAGATTATACTCAATTGACCCATATACTTAGTTTACAGTATTTTGCATGAAATTTCAAGTAATCAGATAGCGTTTAGATAGAAAAAGAGACACAGAACAAATTTTTTTGAATTAATTGCTAAATTGTGGTAAACTATTATAACATATCTATTGTGGACTAAATAAATTACTCAGTTTACGTATCATATTTTGGAGGAATTCCATGAAAACCAGAGGAACACTTTTTGTTGTAGCTCTGTTGGTTTTGAGTGTTGCCGTCATTGGATGCGGTAAAGTAAACCAAGAAGAGTTTGACATGTGGAAGAATGAGCATGTTGCTCAGATAGAACAATCCACGAGTGAAATCAAAGCCGATATTACAAAACTTGAAGGCAAGGTTGATCAGAACAACAAAGATCATTTGGAAGCAATCTCTAAGGCTAAGGATGAGGCTATTGCCGCATCGCAACAAGGAGATGCTGACACAATCGCTGCCATGAAACAAAATACTAAAGAAGAAATCGCAAAACTTCGCGCGGATCATACAAAGGATCTTGATATGGCAGGTAGAAAGGCGAATGATTTAGCCAAAGCCGGTGATGCAAAGATCCAAAAAGACTTATCCGACCTTGCAAAAACTGTGAATACGCAAGGTATGGACATTAAGAAGGCATTATCTCAAATTGCCTCTATTATAGAAGAATTGAGTACAGTTAAAGCTGATATTGCATCTAAACCATCACTCTTGGTTACAGTCAACTTTTCCAGTGGACAGACAAGATTGTCTGCCAAAGCAAAAGAGATGATTGACGGTGTTGTTGCACAGATTTTGGAAAACCCAGAGGCAGAAGTACTTGTGGTTGGACATGCCGATGGTACTCCTGTATTGCGTGGTGGATATCAAAGTAATTGGGATCTGTCACAAGCGCGTGCCAATGCCGCGGCAAAATACCTGAAAGATAAAGGTATAGACGCAGCAAGAGTCAAACCTGTTGGAAAGGCACACACAGACCCGGTCGGACCACAGAACACAACAGCTGGTAGAGCAATGAATCGGCGTGTAGAGATTATTCTCAATCCAACTGGTTCCATGTAATGTAATTTTACGCATCATGTTGCTCACGATTTTTCGTCAAGTGTTGTTAGGATGTCCTTCTTAATTGGGACATCCTATCTTTTTATCACTAAATGTAAATTTCGCTTTTTATCTCTCGGATATGTTTAGTTGAAAGAAACAATTTGTATTTATTCAAAATATGAAATATCTATTTGTTGCTCTGTTTTTCTTCTGTCCTTTTTCTAATCTTCTAATGGCTCATCCAGTTGAGGAACAGGAGTCATACCCATCACACCTACAGAGTTTTATCAACCGCAACATTAAGACATCATCACTCCAGTTTGCAATTTATTCATATAAACCGAAGTTAGGTGATTTGAACAATGTTCTTCAGTCATTAGGAATAACCAAAACACCTGTAGCCATGATGCCATCATTGTCTATTGTTTTCCAACACATACCTGAACTTGATTCTCGTGTTGAAATTGGATATTGGCGAACAGAACTTCAAACACCTGGACCTAACTCGCTTTCCATCACAACAACACTCGTGCCGATCTCCTACCAAATGATATATCGTCCGGTGTTGCTCTATCAGTATCTACCGATTTATTTCGGTGCAGGAATTGGTCTGTTAAGTGCTAATTTTGATGGCAATATGGTCGATTTGCTGGAAGAACAGGGAATTATGTTGTCAAATGGTGGGTCAAGTACAACTGGGTATGTAATTGTCGGAATGGAGTTGTTTCAGTGGCAATCGCAATCAAATTCCCGTGCGACCATTGGAAATAATGCTGCTATCACTATTGAATTGAAGCGATTACTGAAGAGATTTGAAACCACAGGAACTCCCCCAATTAACATAATATTAGACGGAACTGCGATCGGATTTGGAGTCAGGACGCAGTTTTGAATTTAGGCAAGTCCTTGAAGCACGCAAACCGAATCCTTTCATTTATAGTTTGCATAGTTTTCGGGATAATTCTTGGAATTCATTCAGAATCGCCGCTTGCTGTTCTTTGTCTATTGTTTGCTACAGGATTGTTTGTATTTTTAGGAATGGAGTTGGCACTCTATCTTCTCTTAATTTGCCTGCCGTTTTCTTTTCGTTATATTATCCCTAATCTGCTTGAGATACAAACCCCTACTGAACCCTTGTTGGGTATGCTGTGTGCTGTCTATCTGCTAAAGAAGATATTAGACTTTGCGCTCAGAAGACAGCAAAACAAACCTACATTCCCTTTCTTATTACCACTCTGTTTGTTTATTGGCGTAACGTTTCTTTCTGCTCTCAATACCCCCGATCTCTTTGGCACTTTGAAAGGTGCAATTCGTTATACTACATACATCTTATTCTGTTTAGTCGTATATGATATGGTTCAACAGCGTCAGGATTTGAAGCGATTTTTTATCGCTTCGTTCCCGAGTGCGGCAATTGCAGTTATATGGACGATTATTGTGTTGATAATCCATATTGATCAGTGGCAGTGGACAAGTGCTTTTCGGGGTTCACCATTCACGAACTATTCTGTCTACGGTGCATTCACGGCAATCTTCTTTCTAATATGTTTAAGCCGTCTTATGTTTGATAATCAGCAATATGACCGTGTTATGTGGTTTGGGTGGATTATCTGTTTTGGGATAGGTCTCATAATGTGTTTTTCGCGTGGGGTTTGGTTATCTGTTATCGTTGCAGTTGGGTTTATGCTTTTGCAATTAGGAAAAGGTGTGACACATAAGAAGATACTGTTTGTTGGGGCTGCCTGTCTTGTCTTATTACTATGTTTGAGTTTGCCGGGTGTCTATAGTGCTCTTATGGAACGGATTTCAACAACTGTAGATTTGAATTATGCCTCTAACCGTGCACGCATCATGAGATGGGGACAAGCTATCACGATGTTTCTGGATAGTCCTATATTAGGTAAGGGGTATGGCGCGTTTGCAATGCTGTATGAGGAGGATGTTTCGCTTGTAGGTAGTTATGTTGCTCAGTATCAGTTGGGTGCACATAGTGAATATCTACAAGTGATGGCAGAACTCGGTATTATCGGATTAGTCGTTTGGGTCTGGCTTAATCTTGCTTTTTTACATTACGGTTTTCGTGCTCTCAAACGAATTGAAGATGGTTTTTATCGTTCTATAATTGTAGGTCTAATGGCTGTAGAAATATCATTGATGGTGCATTTCGTAGTTAATAACCTATTGAATGGTGATGCTATCGGTGTCCCGTTCTGGTGTATCTACGGTTTGTTGCCTGCTGTGGTGCAGATTGCTGAACGTGCAAAGGAAAAGATGACACAAGAAAGTGAAATTCATGTATAATTTTAAGACTATAATTTAGTTGGATTCTATCTATAGTGGAATGGACAATTAATAGGACACGCCTCAGAGGGCGAGGAAACCTCGCCCCTACGGGACTTGTGGTACTTGCGAGTGCATTGAAATGTCTTCTTAATTCTAAACTTTACTATAATTATAGAACTATCTTTCAGATCATAGAGGGAATTATGAATATAATACATATCATTTCAGATACATTTAGACGTGATAATTTAGAAGTTTACGGCGGTAAAGGATATAGTCCTGCACTCAATGCATTCGCTGAAAAATGTGTGGTTTTTGACAAAGCCTATGTTAGCAGTTATCCGACTGTTCCGATACGTGGTGATCTCGTCACCGGTGAATTAGGTATATGTCGTCGTGGATGGGAACCGCTTAAAGGTAATGTTCCTGTTATTGCAAATGCACTTACAAGAGCGGGTGTTGTGAGTATGATGATTGCGGATACACCACACCATCTTAATAATGGATTCTTGTATAATAGAGGGTTCACAGGATGGAAATGGATACGAGGTCAAGAATCCGATCTATTGGAAACACAACCCTACGATTTTGGAACGGAAATAGCACTGCGTTATCGTGAACACACTCGACCGCATCCTGATAGATTGCCACCGGGTCTTGGGAATCATCTAAAAAACAGCGAATATCGTAAGAACGAAGGGGATACCTTTGTTGGACAAACGGTACAGACCGCATGTGATTGGCTGGAACGGAACTATCAACACGAGAGTTTTTATCTGATGGTTGATACCTTTGACCCACACGAACCGTGGGATGTGCCTGATTGGTATATCAGAAGGTTTGACCCTGATGATTACGATGGTCCAGAACCCATCTATCCAACTTATGGTGTGAATAAGATGGATGAACGGACGACACAACGACTCAATGCTCTTTATAGGGCAGAAGCGTGTCTTGTAGACCATTGGATTGGGAAATTGCTGAGTAAGATTGACTATATGGGTTTGATGGAAAACACGATGATTATCTTTATGGCTGACCACGGATTTCTGTTGGGAGAACACGGTCTCATCGCTAAGAACCTTAGTATGTTTGAAGAGATTGTGCATATTCCACTAATGATATATCATCCTGAAGTCACACCACGATGCACAGATGCTCTTGCCAGTATTATTGACATACCCGCGACTGTGATTGATGTCTTTGGTGCAGAACGGGGAAAACAGGTTGAGGGTATAAGTTTACTGCCTACTGTCCTTGGTGATACAGATAAGTGTAGGGATTATGCGATCACACACGGTGCATGGGGTGGAGGTTGGAGTCCTGATGGTGGGAGTCCGCATGGGAGTGTTACGGATGGTGAATGGTCGTTGTTGTTGGAGAATCAAGGTGCTCCTAAGAGTCTGTTTCATCTTCCATCTGATCCAGAGCAGATGCAAAATCGGTTTGAGTCGGACAATGACGAAGCACGTAGGCTGTATCAAGCATTCTTGGCGTTTTTAGGACAGCACGGTGGACCGGATGCGATGGTTGAGCAATTTCAGAGTCGTTGGCCACATTGATCGCTTACTACAAGGTAATACCATTTCTATAAATGTTTATCCCATTAACATTTGTTAAGAATCTCTTGAAGGACAGCACAAACTGGCAGTTTGTGGTACAAAAATGGGGCGTTTTCTATTAGAAATGGTATAAGTTTCCACTTACAGAATATTATCAGGGTTAGAAACCCTTCCAACAAGTTCTGGGTGGCACCGATGACGGTTCTGATTTAGTGTAGAAAGAAGATAGCAACCAATGAATACTGAGAAATATGTTGCAGAGTTTATTGGCACATTTGCATTGATCTTTGTTGGTGCGGGTGCTTTAGCAATAACGGGTCTAAATTTAGATGGACACTCTTATGCCCTTGAGAATTTATTAGGTGTAGCACTTGCTCATGGGTTTGTGGTCATTGCTTTTGTGTATGCTTATGGCCATATATCAGGGACACATATTAATCCTGCAGTAACACTTGGTTTTTTGGTGGCTGGTGAGATCAGATTTATGACTGCAATTTGCTATTGGATTGTTCAGTTTTCTGGTGGAATTGCTGGGGCATTGGTGCTAAAAGGATTACTGCCTGCTGATGGAGATTTGGGGGTTACCATTTTGGCGGAGAATGTCTCCGTAACACAAGGTCTCTTTGTTGAAATCATACTAACATTCTTTCTTGTCACTACTATATTCAATACTGCTGTCAGTGGGAAAGCAGGAAATTTCGCAGGAATTGCAATCGGGTTATCATTGATCGCTTGCATCCTAATAGGTGGCCCTTTGACACGAGCATCTTTTAATCCTGCACGGACATTAGGACCTGCGATTGCATCGGGAAATTATGCTGATTTGTGGCTTTACTTTGTTGGACCGTGTGTTGGTGCAGTGCTTGCTGCATTGCTCTATCTTGGGATGATTGGCGACAAGGGTACACGATAAGTGCTGCGTATCTCATAAGTCTTTTGTAGAAGAGTGTCTCTGTGATCCATCATGTTTCATAAGTGGAAATTAGGGATGGGTACAGAGACCCATCCCTACAATTAGGTAAGATTTAGGCATCCGCATTGATAGGTATTTCTATCGGTTTTGCTTCTTCCTTCTTCGGTATTACTATCGTTAGAATACCATCCTTAAAATTAGCCTTAATACCATCAGTGTTAGCCATTGGTAACAGTGGAAATGCCCGTTGAAATCTTCCATACTTCAGTTCTGATCTACGGATGTTATGATTTTCGTCAGATTGCGTCCGATGCTTTTTGCCTTTTACTATCAACCTTTTACCTGCAAGAGCAACCCTAATATCCTTTTCTTCAACGCCGGGAAGCTCAACTTTAATCTCAAACCTGTCATCATAACCGGTAAAACCAGCAATAGGTCTAAATCCGCCTCTTCTTCTCCGTTGAGATGGTGTTTCTCCACCAAAACCTTCTTGCATTCTGTTGTGATGTGGGAAGTGTTCTCTCATTGGATGTTGTGGTGAACGTTGTCGATTTCTTCTTCTCGGTGGATGATTGTCTCGGTTTCTATGACCTGCTTGGGGGTTCCTTCTACGGTTTCGTCTTTTCTGATGTGGAGGACCTTGTCGTTCTCCTTCAGGATGTCTTCTACCGCGTCCTTTTCTGTGATTGTTAGGACGTGGATTTTGAAATTCTCCTCTTGGTCCGTTCTGTTGTGATCTTCTCAAAATAATTCTCCTTAATTTGTTTTATGCTTTCAAATGATAAGACCACTGAAATTGCAATTTGTTCGTAATATCATACCATTTCTATAAATGTTCATCCCATTAACATTCGTTAAGAATATCTTGAAGGACAGCACAAACTGAAAGTTTGTGGGACAAAAATGCGAAGTTTTCTATTATAAATCGGGTCCGGGTTTTCGGTCATCTGTGTTGCCCGATGTGAGTTGAGGACTTAAAACTTCGCCTTTCTCATTGATGATCAGGTGAAGTTTATAGCCAAAGGACCAGCCCATAGAGGTTTTTGAACGCCCCGCATATTCAGCCCATTCCATATAAGATGGCACGATGTGCTGAAATCCGCTTGTTATCACACACGCGCAGACGCGTGGAATGGACAAAAGAGGTGCCAGGACATTCTCCGAGGTGCACATCAAGAAAAATCGTCAAGAGGTGCAGCACCTCTTTTTTGAGCTGCACGAACCGAGAATAACTGACAAGATTTGGAAACTCAGCACACCAATAGACGCAGACATGTTTTTCATAAAAATGTTTGAACGTACGATACCCACTTTGATGGAAGGCAATGATGATGGTCATGACCTCACTGTCGTGTCCACTGCGCGGACACCCGCGTGTTTCAATCGGTTTATCATTCTGAAGTGATCGCGATTCCAGAAATGCCTTATAAGCTAAAAAAGTCGTCAATTTTGCAAAATAGTGTTAAAATACACATTAGAGAACTCCTTTGGAAAATAAATATAATGACTTCATTGGACCAAAAGAGTTCTCTTTAGAAAAAATATTTGAATTATTTATCAAACTCACGTTATAATAACCTAAGTTGCTGCCTATAAGTTTTTAGACATGGAAACTCTGTTTTTAGTGAAAAGGACTGATAATTAGCCAATATTTTGTAGCGTAAACTTTTAGTTTGCGCCCTTATGACACAAACTGAAAGTTTGTGCTACATAGGTGGCAACTCATGTTATAATAGTAAACACGGGTAAGACATGACTACAAAGTCCTTTCATACCCTTTTTAACCATGTTAAATAAACCCTATTTGCTATAACAGTGAAAGGAGAACGTTTTCATGAAACGCAAAATGTATTGGGGGATCGCAACCCTCATAATTTTACTCATCGGTGCATTCGTGTTCTACTTGCAATCAGATAAACTGTTTGAAAAGAATAACAATCCAGAGGTTGTCGTAGAGACACAAAGACAACCGCGACCCGGTGCCTCACCGGGTGGAGGTGGGCATGGCGATGAAGCACACAAACCAGGTTATTTTAAGGCTCTAATTCCGGCTTACGAAATGCCGCCCCCGTCGGTTCCAGATAATATTCCCGATCACCTAAAACTCCCTCCAGAATGGGTCAATGGACATTATCACGGACTTGAAGACCCAAAACCTGAAGACTACGAATGGTCTGCTGAGGAAGCCCTACGTTATAAGGATATCCTCGAAGAGATTGTTCGTGATTACAATCCGAAACGTCCGCTATCAGAAATATGGCCACAGTACATTGCTTACGAAAAAATGTATCGTGTTATAGCAGAAGCAGAACTCGGTTACACCCCGCTTTCCGGTTACGCGTTTAGCCGTATTGATTGGCTGTATGAACAGACATGGGCATTTCCTGAAGTCATGAAGATGAACTTGTTCGGGGAAGAACCGCCTCCAGGTGAAGAAAACAAAACTCATACGACCTCGCGTATTGAGATGGGAGAGTTAGAACCCGAATGGAACTTTTTTCGTCTTGCCGATGGCCGTCCTTTTTTCTTGAAAGGTGAAACAAAGTATTATTTTGTCTATAAAGGCTTAACTGAAGAGGGGCTACCGTGGGAGAGGAAAAGCGGTTTTTACCGTGGTAGCAATGTTCGTAATCCAGAAAAAACTGTTACTATTGATGTTTATAACACGTCTGATGAGGAACTAAAACGGCTTGGTGGATGGGATTATAGCATTAACCCGCTCACCCTTCAACCGATTCAATATGAACGTTACAATATGAAATATAAGGAGTAGAAAATGAAAAGAATGATGATTTTGTTGATTGTGCTATGTGGACAGTGTTTCGGACATATAGGAGTTGTATTTCCCGCTGATACTGCTCTGTCGCGCACGTATCCTCATATACTAGTTGACATCGATGTTGACAGAGACAATGGGGATGCAGACAATCCTATAACGGTATCAGCTTCGTGCACAATCACTGACTTATCTGAATCCAGAGCTAAAAGTGAGGTGAGCAGTTCTGTAACAATGGAATGCCTCGGAAAAAAAGGGGCAAAACTTCATAATTATGATGGTTTTGGACAAATCAAGGGTGTCGCAGATAAAAACACAACGCGCGGATCAAGCGTGGGTGTGTCTCGGGGGACGCTTGCTGACGGTCAAGTATACATAATGGATGCCGACGGTACCCCCAAGTATATCGAGCTAGATCAGATTCAATACTACATCGACAACCACGCAGAAGAAAATGCTGGAGAAATCCGTGTGCCTGATGACACATCTGCAATATATTATACTGCAGCTGCAAAAATAGGAATTGTTTCAGAGACCGGCTTTTCTATTTTAGGATTTAGGCTTTTTGGAAGAAATGCTCAAACTATGAACCTTTCCGATAGTGCGGCAATAGAGAAGACAAAAGAGGATCCCAATGGTGATGGGAACTATACCGATGACGAGATAGAAGGATTGTTTGATCCTTATGCCGCAGCTTCCGGACAAGCGATCAACGCTGCTTCTACTACAGTAGAGTCTGCAGAGGCAAATACCGACATGGAGAATGATAATGCGCAGCAAGGCAACCAGCAAGCACAAGAAATTTATGCTCCTGATCCGTCGACTCCTGATCCATCCCCTGCTCCCGATCCGCTGTATTCGTTATCGTCCTCTGATGGTAGCTACACCGCGGAAGCTGGTACAGGCCATGAGGCAAACTTTACGACGGATCAAGCTTATAGTTCTGTGTATTGGTATGTGAAATCACCGAGTGAATCTGGATTAGGAACGAATGTAGATACGGACTATGGTGATAGTAGCACAACGACGACGGCGCAGTTAAGCTATTCCTTTCCGAGTGGTGTTTCTGGCGATTATGTCATAACTGCGTATGTATATGGTGGTGATAACTCAACGTATCAAACGAGTTATACGGTTACGGTGTCTCTACCGAGTAGCAGTACATCAACCGCGTCTCCACCGAGTAGCAGTACGTCTACCGCTTCCCCAGCAAGTGTATCTCCGGCATCTGGATCGTATTATGCAACTCCTGGTCATAGTCACACTGCGAACTTTAGTGCATCTTCTGCATATAGTTCTGTGTATTGGTATGTGAAGTCTCCGAGTGAGTCTGGGTATGGCAGGAATGTAGAGACAGACTTTGGGGATGGTAACACAACCACTGCCTCAATGACCTACACGTTCCCTAGTGACGTGAGTGGTGATTATGTGATCACGGCTTATGTGTATGATGGAGATGGTACGACTATTTATGAGGTAAGTTATACCGTGATTGTTTCAAACGACTAATCAACTATACTGACACTTTACAGGCAGGTATCCATTTTGGGTTTCTGCCTTTTTTGTTTTGATTTACTGAAATATCGCGCAATTTCTCCTCTTCCTTCTTATCAAGGGAGAATGCGTAAGTTCTCTCTTTTTTATCCCGCCTTCTATGAAGATTATAGTGAAATGTAAAACACGTGCACGCTCTGCGGCAGGTGCGGTTTCCGAGCCAATGCTGAATACCACACGGGAAATCATAGCGGATACGCGTGTGGTATTCGCCTTGATTCCCCGCCTACCGGCTTGGGGAATTTAGCTTCCGGGAAAAAAGGACGAGAAAAACCGAAAACTATAGTAAAACCTATAATTATAGTGAATTATAAATATAAGTTGACACTTTTTGTCACATGGTAGGCGAGGTTTCCTAACCTAGCCGATGCAGAGTGTTCAAGTAATTTCAAAATATACTATAATGTGACACTTCTGTAGCGTCCACTTTTATAGTAAACTTTGAAATTATTGGGGCACTTTAATAAATCTATTTTGAACAGAACGGACAACAGAAGTTGTAGCATAAACTTTTAGTTTGTGCCACAAGAGCGCAAACTAAAAGTTGACGCTACAAAAGTGCCCCATTAATTATATGTTTTACTATATACCAACCTGTTTTTGTTACTAAACTGATGTTTAGTTTTCTTCAGGGACATCCACAACCGTTTCAGTAGTGATCGGAATTTCTTTCGGTTTTACTTCTTCCGGTTTTGGGATAGAAACGGTCAACACCCCATCGTTGAATTTTGCATTGATATTGTCTGCTTTAACTTTGGGAGGGAGTGTAAAGTTCCGTTCAAAAGTGCCGTATCGTCTTTCAATCCGTTTGTAATTCTTACTATCGTCCATATTTTCCTGCCGTTTTTCACCTTTGATAGATAAGAGACCGTCTTTGACAGAGATTTGGACATCGTCTTTGGAAACACCGGGGAGTTCAGTACGAACTTCGTAGTTATCATCCGTTTCGGTTATGTCAGCCGAGGGTTTCCATTTGTTTTCACCTGTCACTGATAATGGACGATGAAATGTGAAAGGTGCGTTGAAAAACCTGAATGGGGTTGCTACCGGTCTGCGTAAGGTTAAATAAGTCATTTCTGTTCTCCTTAATTTATTTGTGTAATTGTTGTTTCTGTTTGACATACCCCGAAGACCTTTGTCAACGAGGCATGCCAAAGTTCAAAGTATTAAGCGTCAGTTGAAATCGGGATTTCAGTGGGTTTTGCCTCTTCTACCTTTGGAATGGTTAGAGTCAAAATACCATTCTTATATCCAGCCTTGATTTGTGTGGTATCCACTTGACGGGGTAGCGTGAAACTTCTTTGGAAACTACCGTACCGTCTTTCAACACGATGGATATTCTTCTCATCAGTCTTCTCTTCTGCTTGTTTCTCACCCTTGATTGTAAGTAGGTTATCGGTTACAGAGACGTTTATATCGCTCTCCTTGACACCAGGAAGTTCAGCATGTATTTCATAGTCGTTTTCTGTCTCAGTAATGTCAACCGTAGGCACCCAGGAAGCACTTTCTGTTTTCACATCACTGTCTTGAGAGGAAAGTAGGTCTCCAAATAGTCTGCCCATCTCGTTGTGAAGGTTGAAGAGATTACCGATTGGTTTGCGTGTCATCAAATTATTCATTTTTCTTCTCCTTTTGATTTCATTTGTTTTTGTGATAGATTATAATTTAGAGAGCAATTTCTATGCCAACCTTTGCTCAGTAAATTCTAACTATTTTGTATATGAGCAAGTATGATGCCAAAACACAAGATGGATCTCTACATATATCTATCAGTAGCAGTAACAATGGGCAAAGACAAAGGTCCTTCAGATGAAATTCTTGGTGGGTAATCCGAAATGTTGATGGGTAGATAGAGAAATGTATATCTGCCACAATGACAATGTATGTCATAATGATATAGGGTATGTGTCAAACAGGCATAGTGACAGAGGTGTGTAGAGTTTATCGCATTAATTTTCTTCAATGGGACACCTGTCGCCCCGCTGGGGCTTGCATTGGTCGGGGCACATTTTTCTGGACACATTCCGCCCCGCTGGGGCTGCTCATTTTGATATTCTAACACTTTTTCGTCAAGTTATTATCCTATTGAAAACTCACAAAATATTGAAAATGCTGGAAATATCAGTATGCAACCGAGAGAAATTGTCCAAACTATAGTCTATTTAATAATACCATATCTATTTATAGTGGAATGGACAATTAATAGGACACGTCTCAGAGGGCGAGGAAACCTCGCCCCTACGGGCCTTGTGGTGCTTGCAAGTGCATTGAAATGTCTTCTTAATTCTAAACTGGACTATATATTTATAATTCACTATAATAATACCATATCTATTTATTCTGTCTCATTACTTCTTGTTAGAAATGAAGCGAATTCCACACAAACTGGCAGTTTGTGCTACAAAAAAATGCTTGTAGAATTGAACTGAAGGACATAATTATCTAATCAGTGAGTGTCGCGCGTATACCTGCTACAACTGTCTGTAGTGCTATTGGATTCTCGTTGAGGAAAGGGATAATCAAGTCTGCGTATTGCTTGCAAGGTTCCGTGTATATTGGGAAATTAGGGAGTACGTCACGCCGGTACCAACTGATTGCACTTTCAAGGTTTGCGCTGCGTGTACCGACATCGCGGAGGAGGCGTCTGAGTACACGTTCATGTGCATCCACATCAAGAAATAGCTTTATATCAATTAGGTCGCGGAGTTGTTCATTCCAATAAATAAGGTGTCCTTCAACAATCACAACACGGCTGGGTTGTGTTGTTTTCATTTCATCACCGCGACTTGCAGCACGTGTGCCGGGTGCGGGTGTCTCTATAGGATTATATGCACGTAACTTTTCTACATCCGATATTAGAACGTCCCAACGTACAGCATCTGGATGATTGGCTGTTACTACCTTTTCTCTTTCTTCAGATGAGAATTCTGACCAATCTCTAAAATATAAGTCTTGGTGTAATGTAATAGGTGTATACTCAGAAAGTTGTTCTGATAGGTCAGTGGCGAAGGTCGTTTTGCCCGATGCTGACCCACCCATAATTCCAATGATAATCGGTTTAGGTGTTTCCTCTTTTGTCATTATTCTATGTGTTCCAAATTACAGATTGTTATAGAACATAATTAGAGTATCATCTTTCGGTGATATTGTCAATCTGATAGTAAATCTTAATCTTAAGATTTTATTGTGCGGTTTGATTGACAGCAGTTAAAGTTTTCATGAATTCTGTGTTTCATCTGACAATATATTCTCTGTGATTTCCTTCTAATTTTATGGAATTTTCGCTTCTCAAAACTGTACAGAAATTGTACATTATTTCGTACATCTGTACAGTTTTTTTTAGTGCTTTCAGAGCAGTCGCTATCAGGGTTGGTAAAGGATTTATAAAAAAACAAAAAATTTTTATTTTGTACACTTTCACTATTCGTCTTTTGTTGTGTGAGATTGGTTGACTGAGCATCATACTTGTCCAGCATTGGACGAATGCAGATAGCATGTTTCTAAATGTCAAAAGTGATGTGATGCCTAAGGGTTTGGCGTTTATGCATAAGAGTTTCATATTGAATGTCTGTGTATTCTCATTTTTGTGTAATGTATTTCTATATAATGAAGAGATTGCTTGTAGGTTAATCATTATTCTTTGCATAAGAGGTCTTGTTTTCATAATTTACTGCTTTGAAATTAAAATCTATGTGACATATATTATAACCTAATAAATAACGTAAGTCAAGTAAATTTTTACAATTTTAGCGAATTTTGTATTCTTTTAATTATTTTTTTTGTCTTTTTGGCATTTTTGCATGCACAAGCTGGCAGCATGTGCTACGAAGGGCGGGCACAGAGACCCGCCCCTACAATTCATGGTGAGAAGTTAGTGACAAAATCTTTACACACCCTGTCAATCTGAATCGTTTGACTTTGTAATGGTTCATGTGGTATTCTATTTGTTAGAAGAACGACATTTATGGTAGAATTTAGAATTAAATGAACATTAGGAATTGTAGGAGGGAACTCCGATTCCCGATAATCACTGAATTAAATCGCGATTCGGAGATCGCTCCTACAGTGGTGTGTATAATTATTTTCATACTTCACCATAGTATCTGTTATTATATTATTGAACATTTACATTACTTGGAGAGTTAGCATGTTTTGGGAGAAGATAGAATCACAATATAAAGTTGCTGCGGCTCATCAATTCTTGCTGCATTTTAATGTTGGTGACTTGCAATTTGACGAACATTTCGGATATTTGCCGGCGCTGGATTTTTTGATGGAGCAGATGAATGTTCTCGGGTGTCGATTAGTTATCGGGTATAATGCTACGCAAGGGTTTATGTGGCCAGGGACGGGTCGGTGGGTAGATACCCAGAAAGTATTAGGCCTCATTCCAAAAGAACAGGCGGTCCCCGACGAGACAGAACATAGAAAGCGAATAAACAGCACGCTTGCACTCAATAAACTATATGAGGATCCATTTTTCAAAAGTGATCCGATACCAACGAAAGATTTAGCAAATAAGATGCATGAACTCCTGAAACAGGATAGGGTAAGAGTAGGTTTAGTTATCAATCACTTGGAGCAAATTGCCCCGAGTGATCCCGTTTTTGAAGGTGCAGCAAAAGACAATCAACAATACTTCCTATTTCAATTACAGAATTGGGCAGCGGATCTGGAAATCCGTAGAAAGAAACACATCATCTTACTTCTCACACAAAATACCTACGACATTCATCCACATTTTCTTGTGAATCAGGAAATACCTATTGTTGAAGTTCCTTTTCCAGACTATGATGAGCGTTTGAAGTTTATCAATCACTTGGCTCAAATACCTCAGGAGATTTCACACCAAGATAATCCAGACCAAAAAGTTCAAGTGAATTTAAATCTGGGTAATGATCGGGATAAACAAACATTAGCCCGAGATTCAGCTGGTTTGAATCTCTTCGGTATCCATGATTTGGTTCGGCATGCTGCATCCATAAAACAGAAAATAGAAGGACCTCTCCTCGCCAACTATCGGCGGCAAAGTGTCAGGACATTTAGCCATGGAATTATTGAGGTGAATGAACCGTTAATGGAACCGAGGCAACATTGGTCAAGTCATATTACTCGAGTGATTGAAGACGTTGCTGAAGGCTTAAGAGAGAACGATAATAAGCGTGTACCGCGTGGTATTTTGATGCTTGGTCCAACAGGGAATGGTAATATGTTTGCTGCACGTATGCTTGCTGGACAGACAAATATGGCATTTGTTCAACTCCGTTATGCAAGTCAAGTAAGTGAAGTAACACTGACTATTAGTGAGAATGGAAATAGTTACGAAAGGAATTTGAATTCTGCGATCAATTTTATAAGGGGACTGGCTCCTGTAGTAGTATTTATGGATGAAGTTGAAAGTGCATCTCCACATACAGGTATGCAGCAAGGAAGTAGGGAGCACGGTTTCCCTGTTCTGTTAACAAATGCCATCAGTGATGCTTCTTTACACGGAAAAGTAATATGGGTTGGGACCTGCAGTCGTCCCGATTTGATGCCACCGATTTTTCGGAAACCAGAGATATTTAACCATAAATTAGTACTACTTCCACCTATGCGTGAGAGTCGTGCAGGTATTCTACAGTTCTTTTGCAGACTTCATACACGCGAAGAGATGAATTTCCAAGAGATAGCAAGAGATCAGAAGTTACGCGGTGTGAGTGTTGGGGATCTTGCCCAGATAGCGAATCGTAGTCATAACTTAGCGAAACGCAAGAATCGAAATACCTTTATAGAAGAAGATTTGCGTCAGGTTGTAGCAGATTATATGCCTGATCATTCTGCTGAGATGCAGATGTTTATGTCTTTGTTAGCACTACAAGAGGCAAATTCTCGTGCTATGATACCGGACAGACTCCCACGTCCATACCAAGAGTTTGTGGAAGATAACAAGATAGACAAGACAAAGATAAATAATAGATTGATGGAACTGAGTAAGGAACTTGGTTTGAGTGCGTGATATTGTAGTGGTGAATGGTGATTAGGAAGAATGAAGGAAAGAGGAAGGATCCACAACTGTTTAAGTTATTATGCTCCTGTTGTTGTACAACAACAGGAGCATAATAACTTCGAGAAGTGTTATCTAAAATGTAGTGAGGAATTCCTCACCGTGTTTGATTACTCTTCTTCGTAGCGGCTTCGGTTTTGGTATCGGGGTTCTGAGCGACGTTCGCGTGGACGTGCTGGATTGACTTTCAATGGACGACCCATTATTTCTTGACCGTCAAGAGCTTCAATCGCGCGTTCACCGTCTTCTTGGTTTTCCATCTCAACAAATCCATACCCTTTTGACCGACCATCATAGCGGTCACGGATAATAGTTACAGATGCCAGTGGTCCATGCGGCTCAAAAATTTCTTCCAAGTCTGTTTCTGTGGCTGCATAGGGCACATTGCCAACGTAGATGTTCATCTCGTTTCTCCTTTTGAAATTGAAAATAAACGGGAATGTGAGAAAACTGAGTACTGTCAGCATGTTCTATAGGCAGGCATTTGGCAGTGCTAAGATTGTTAAAAATGAACTCGGGATTCTCATCAATCTTATTCGGAAGCCGCACAATCATCAAGAATGCTTCAGGTTCCAATCGTAAAACTGTCAAAATACTACGCATAACGTGTTTCGCAGACACCGTCACATTTCCCAAACATTGTCATAAACATAAACAGTATACTATAAATTAGCAAATTTGTCAAATTTGATTTACTACAATGAGTGTGTCCAGTTTTTGGCATTAACCGCATAATTCATTGTCTGAGGGATCTCCGATTCCCAACAGTTCGCGATTCGGAGATTGATCGGACAGGTTTCTTGATCATATTTTGCCAAAAACTGGACACACTTTACAATTCAAATCTATTTAAAATATTGATGATTTTTTTGTAAATTTAAGATACAATGTGCCAATATATGGCAAAAGTTAAATGTGCCCGTCATATCCCTTTAAATCATAGATTATGATGAAATCATTTTTCCAAGTAAATTTCTTTATACTGGCATTCTGTTCTCTTTTACTACACAGATGCCACAGAAAGGCGAAAAAATGAAAAAAAAATCAAATTACTAACCCTAATCATAGGTTGTATATTGGCAATAAGTTTATTTGTCGGTAACATCGTTCAAGCAGCTACAAATAGTGGCGGCGGAGTAGGAGATTTGTCTACTTGTTGGGCAAATGTTGAAGTTGACAATGTTCGTTACGACCCTGTTACACAGCGAACATATAGCTGCCATTGGTATGAGATTCTTAACTATCTTGATCGTAAATTATTGTTCACATACGAATTTACGCATGGAGTTAGGGAAGTTCTTCGGCGAAACAACCGTGGTGAAGTTATCCAGGAAAGGTTTGTTGGCCAAAGCCAAACATTTCTGGTTATTACTGTTAATGCTAATGATAGTCTTGACCAATGTGGTGGTCAAGGTATAAGCATGAGTGGTCGGAGACCGGGGCAATATGAAATTAAAGCCTATACCGCAGTTTGAACTGCGATACAAGGTGGTCGTTTAGAGGTTCAAACAGACGATGAAGTGGCGGTATTTTGGATTTTTGAAAACGAATAAAAATATCTGATTTTATAGACTTATAGTGTTGACATATCATGTGTCAACACTATAAGGTGCTTTTCAGGAGGCAATTATGCTCACAATATACACGCACTGGAAAACCAGTATTTTATTCTTTATAGTGTCAATATTTATATTTCCTGACGTATCACAAGCAGTGATCGTTTTCAGAGACAGTCATACTGGTCAAAGTCAGATTTACATCATGAATGATGATGGAAGAAATGTTCGTGAACTTACACATACACCTTTTACAGAGATAATGCCGCGCTTGTCCCCAGATGGCAGCCAAGTTGTTTTTATGCGGGACTTAGGTTCGACTGAGGAACAACCACATGTGCAACAGTTTGATATCTTTATCCTGGATGTGGATGGTATTAATGAACGACGCCTCACCCATCATCCCAAAAGCGATGGTGCTCCCGCATGGTCGCCCGATGGAAAACACATAGCGTTTTCAAGTCGGAGAAGTGGCAATGGTGAAATCCATATCATAGAACTTGCCAGTGGTAAGATTAGACAACTTACAAAAAACAACCCGGATGAAGGGTATTCATCTCTACCGAGTTGGTCACCCGATGGACTACATATTGTCCACGAACAGATCATTGATGGTGGTGGAAGGCATATCTACATCACTGATATAGATGGCAAGAACACGCGTCCTTTCCTCCAGGGAGTGCAACCGCACTTAATTGGAGAGACAGTAATTTCAAGAAGTCATCCGCGCTGGTCTCCCGATGGAACACACGTTATGTATTTTGAAGATCATATGAGATATGAAGCGAATCGTGTCGTTAGACTTGCCAATCACATCATAGTAGTAGATAAGCATGGGAGGAACCCGAAAAAACTTGATATCCCAAAAAGTTGGTGGTTATACTCAGCATGTTGGGCAGCGAATGGTGATCAGGTGCTTTTCGCTGGTGAGAAGGATGGTTTTCAAAATAAAGGAAAGCGCAATTATGAAATATACCGTTATCACATTTTTAGCGGAAATATAACACAGATCACTGATACACCTTACAAAGAATATGATCCGCATTGGGTGCCGGGTGCGTTCTCTGTCTCTCCAGAAGGTAAATTGAATGTGCAATGGGGAGATATGAAAAAGATGTATCGGTAGGCGCGCTTTTTCTGCGCGCCTAATTTGGTTTAAATATTACATTTCAAGAATATTGGTTTTGTAGCATATTTATTTTGCATCCATCCAATTATCCCCGATACCTGTTTCAGTACGGAGTGGCACATTGAGTTCCAGGGCGTTTTCCATCTCTTCTGAAACGATGGCAGCATGTTTTTCAGCCAATTCATCGGGTGTTTCAAGAACGAGTTCATCGTGTATCTGCAGTAGCAATTTCATTTCTAACTGATCACGGTCAATTCTATGTTGAACTTTGACCATCGCAGCTTTGATGAGATCTGCTGCTGTCCCTTGAAGGACGGTGTTGATTGCCAACCGTTCTCCGAGACTTTGCCTGCTTTGGGATGGTTCAAAGAGTTCGGGAATAGCACGCCGTCTGCCTGTTAGCGTTGAGACATATCCTTGATCTAATGCTTGTTGGACGCAATCTTGGAAAAATGTGTTGATTCCTGGGAAACGTGTTTTATAATCTGTGATTAACTCTCTTGCTTCATAGACATTCATTCCCTGAATTCTTCGTGCTAATCCAGATGGCGAAACCCCGTAGATGATACCGAAATTCACGATTTTCGCTTTGTCTCTCATTTCTCTTGATACATCGTCTGGTTCAATCTTGAATACCTCTGCTGCAACGGATGTATGGATATCCATTTCATTGGTAAAGATTTCCACCAATTTAGGATCAGAACTGAAATGAGCAAGCACCCGCAGTTCAATTTGAGAATAATCAGCACAAATCAACTTGTGTCCATCTGGTGCGATGAAAACCTTTCTTAATTGTCTACCTATTTCTGATCGGATAGGGATATTCTGTAGATTTGGACTATCGGATTTCAGTCGTCCGGTGGCAGTTGTGAGTTGGTAAAGGTGTGTGTGTATACGTTTTGTTTGTTCGTTCACTGAATTTCGGAGCTGACCGAGATAGGTGCTCTGTAAATTTCTGTATTGGCGATACTCAATAATCAGTCGTGGCACAGATGTTTTTGGGTTGTTTATGTCCTCTTGTGCTGCGAGTGCTTCAAGAACGTTTGCATCGGTAGAATTCTTCCCAGTTTTTGTGCGTCTGACAGGTTTAAAGCCGATGTCATCAAACAATATTTCACCCAATCGTGATGGTGAATCTATGTTAAATTCGTAACCGACTAGATCGTGGATTTCTTTTTCTCGTTCAACAACGAGTTGTCGCACAACATTTGCCTGCTTCTCCAATTCCTCAGTGTCACATACGACCCCGTTGAACTCCATGAGTGCCAGGATGGGGGCAAGAGGTGACTCTATTTTTCTTACTAATTCAGTTGTTTCGGTTTCCTGAAGTTTCGGCTTAAAATAGTGATAGAGTTGCAGAACGACATCTGTATCCTCCGAAGCGTATCTTGTGACATCTTCAAAAGGCACTTTATCAATAGATGTTGAGTCTTCTTCATCTCCAATCAAGTCTGAGAGTGGAATCATCTTGTGGTTTAAGTGAAGAAGTGCGAGATTGTCCAGATTATGAGATGGTTGTCTGGGATTGGCAAGTTGACTTGCTAACATCGTATCAAAAACAACCCCCTGCAATTGAACACCGTGGCGAATGAAGATACTTGCATCAAACTTCAGATTGTGTCCGCATTTCGGTAATTCAGAATTTTCTAATATCGGTTTGAGTTTGGCAATCACAGTTTGTTCATCTAAATGGCTTTCAGGATTTGATGAACGAATGGGTATGTATACGCCCTGCTGTGGTTTCCAAGAGAAGCTGATTCCACATAGTGCTGAATTTCGATACAATCCGTCTGTTTCTGTGTCAACTGCGATGATTGGTTGTGTTGCAAGTGTTTCTGCAAGTGTATCCAATTCCGAGTCGGTTGTAATTGCTGTATAATCACCCATTGCTGCAGTAGTGAATTTTCCCTCTTCAATGATAGCATCTTTTTCCTTCTCCATTGCCTCTAATCGTTCTTTTCGGGTAGTTTTCACTTCAGTTTTAACCTGATCTGTTACCGTACTTCCTGATGCAAGTTCAGCGAGTGGATTATAGAACCGTTTGAGTTCAAGTTGTTCCAACAATGGATTGACTTTACTAAGGTCAGGTTTTTTAAAGCGTGCTTGTTCCATAGAAAAATCTAAATCTGCATCGCGCTTTAGCGTTACAAGTTTTTGTGAAAGAGAGATGAATTCTTGTGCTTTCTCTAAATTCTCGCGTCGTTTTCCCTTTATTTTTTCAATATTTGCATAAATATTCTCAATAGAACCGAACTCTTGTATTAACTTTGCAGCAGTTTTCAATCCGATCCCTTCAACACCAGGGATGTTGTCAGAAGCATCGCCCATTAGAGCGAGTGTGTCAATAACTTGGTCAGGTGTTATTCCTTTATTTTCCCATAATGCTGCTACATCAATCGTTACGTCTTTACGGAGGTCTAACATCGTAACTCGGTCACCTAACAATTGTTCAAGGTCTTTGTCCTTAGAGATAATACTCACCTGCACGTCTTGCGTGTCAGGTGAATCCAAAATGTATTGGGTAACAGAGGCGATAATATCGTCTGCCTCAAGTTCCGGTTTTCCTATAACGGGGATTTGTAGTGTTTCAAGTACCTGTTGGATACGAGGAATTTGCGTAACAAGGTCGTCAGGTGGGGTTCTGCGATGCCCTTTGTATTCCTCATACATCTCATTACGGAAGGTGTCTCCGGGCATGTCAATTGCTGCGATGATGTATTCTGCTTTGTAGTCAATCAGCAGCTTCATGACAGTTGTCATAAACCCATAGATTGCGTTGGTGGGTTCACCAGTTACACCGCTTACTAAACGGGTTTGGATTGCGTAAAATGAACGAAAAATCTCAGCGAGTGTGTCTATAATGTAGAGCGTCTTTGAATTGTCGTTTGGTGTCATATAGTATTCCTTATAGAAATTTGCGATAGATGTTGTTAACTAACTCATCTACCCTATTATAATCAATCTTTGGGGTAGTGCCATTTTCGGAGTGAGTCGGAAGCTGATAAACCTGCTTCTTGACCGAGTGCGAAGGCAGTTGCTATTAGGTTGCGTTCACCTGAAATTATATCACCTGCTGCAAAGAGACCAGGAATTGGTTCTCCATCGTTGTCCACCATCTGCATATCTTCATTTGCGATGATTAGACCTTCCTCGTCTTTTTGATAGTCCCATCCATCCAAGAACTTGGTATTTGGTATTAAGCCTTCATCAACGAGAAATCCGTGGAAGAATACCTCTGATCCATTATCCATTTCAAAGCCGAGAAGATCGGTTTTTTCACCAATATGTCGCTTTATCTTTGTTTCAATGATTTGGATGTTTCTCTCTTTAATTTGATTCAGAATTGGGGGCGACATCCCATGGGGTCGTCCATTGGTAAGGATAGTGATTTTGTCGGTGAAATCTTGTGCGCCAATCGCTGCTTCATAGATATAGTCGCCAACACCGAGTAGTGCTAAATGCTCATTGACATGCAGGTGTCCATCGCATCGGATGCAGACGTGCCATCCTTTCCGATTTCCGGCATAACGAAACACGGTTGCATACTGTTTATACAATCGTTCAGCATCAGCTTGGAACTCTATATCGGGCCATTTGTCATCAAAACCGGAAGCAACGACGACGGTGCGAGATTTGAAATGTTCTATTTGTAGCGGGTTGTCTTTCTTTAAGGTTTTTGTTGATGCCTCTAATTCAAAAATGTCGTTGTTCAGAGTTAAACGGGTAACCATGCCATCTCTGACATCAATTCCTGTTTTCCGTTGTTCTTCACCGAGCATGAAATCCATTACCGGTCTACTTTCCATCCACTTCATGAGTTCTTTTGCGAAATGTGGACCGATTATACCTGGAAAGACAGGTGCATCTTCAATTTCAACCGATTTAGACCAATATGCTCTACCACGACTGAAACTAACTTTGCCGGAATGTAGCACTAAAACATGCCGCATCTGATGACTTGCAGATACTGCGGCTTGCGTTCCTGCTGGACCGGCACCAATCACAGCGACATCATAAATTGTTTCTGCCATATTTTCACTCCATCTATTAAATATAAACGAATATATGGATGATATAACTACAGAAACAAGTATTATGTTTACAGACCGTATTTCTTCCAACGTTCATTGACGAGTTCAACGATTTCGTTGGACATCAGAATTTCAGGAGGCCACTCTCGGTGGTATCCTTCTTCAGGCCATTTTGTTGTGGCATCAATACCCATCTTGGAACCAGCACCGAGCAGGGGTGCGGCGTGGTCAAGTACATCAACGGGCCCTTCAACGATTGTTACATCGCGTTTCGGGTCAACATTGCTGCCGACATAAAATAGGACTTCCTCAACGTTTTGAACATCTACATCCTTATCAACAATAATAATGAATTTACTAAACATGAGTTGACCAAGTCCCCAGAAACTGTGCATCATCTTTTTGGCTTGGTATGGATAGCGTTTGTCTATTGAAATTAGTGCGAAGTTGTGGAATACACCGAATAGTGGTAGGTTCATATCAACAAGTTCTGGGAGTTGGGTTTTGATTAGTGGCATGAAGATGCGTTCGGTTGCTTTGCCCATGTAGCAATCTTCCATCGGAGGCTTACCTACGATGATGGTTTGATAGATAGGATCTTTACGGTGCGTGATTGCGGTGATTCGAAAAACCGGGTATTCATCAGGCATAGAATAGAATCCTGTGTGGTCGCCGAACGGTCCTTCAATACAAGTTTCATCGGGTTCAATAAATCCCTCTATGACAATATCAGCCTCTGCGGGAACCATCATATCTATCGTTTTTGCTTCTACCATCTCAACATTCGCTTTTCGTAGGAAGCCAGCGAATAGGAGTTCGTCAATACCTGAAGGTAGCGGTGCAGTGCCGATGTATGACATGATGGGATCCCCCCCGATGGCGATTGCGACTGGCATCTGTTCTCCTGCCTGTTTGTATTCTCGATGGTGTGCTGCACCGTCATGATGTATCTGCCAGTGCATGGCTAATGCGTGTGGATTTAGTTTCTGTAGACGATATGTGCCAACATTGCGTTGTCCAGTTTTTAGACTGTGGGTGAATACTTGTGGTAAAGTGATATATTTATCCGCATCCAATGGCCAACACTTGATCAATGGTAGTCTGTCTAACGAAGCATTTTCTCCAGTTAAGACGACTTCTTGAGATGCACCACGTTTGACTGTTTTTGGTGGGAAGTTGGTAAGTTGAGATAAGATACGTAGCATTTTAACCTTATCCAGAAGTGATTCAGGCGGTCCTATTTTTATCATCCCTTCAATTTCATAGGCAATTCTGGAAAGGTCGTCCACTCCGAGTGCCATCGCCATTCGTGAATATGAACCGAAGGCATTAATCAGGAGGGGCATCTCACTACCTTCAACGTTTTCAAACAGCAGTGCGGGACCTTCTGCTTTACTAACACGGTCGGTAATCTCGGTTATTTCAAGGTCTGGTGATACTTCTGTTTTTATGCGTTTGAGTTCATCCGCACGTTCAAGTGCTTTTACAAATTCTCTGAGACTGGAATATGCCATGTTCACCTCTAAACTCTAATTATATATCCATTTTTGTTATTGTTGAGACATTATCTTCTGGATTTGTTTCAATCCTTCTTGATAATTTGGGTTCGTTGGGTCAAGTGTAATAGCCTTTCGGATTGATGTTTCGGCTGTTTTATGATCCCCTTTTCTGAAGCAAATTATTGCATAAGTGTTGTGGTAACTTGCGACATCAGGATTTAGACGAATTGCAGTTTCGGAATAAGCTGCTGCAGAATCTAACATCTCCGCGCGTTTCTTCGGTCTTTGATAAGAACTTGCCACTTTAGCAGTGAGTTGGGCAAGTGCATTATATGCTTTTGGTAATCCTGACGCAAGATATGCGGTTTTTGCTTCATTGTAATCATTCTGCTGTGTCAGAAGTTCACCCATTAAATAATATGTTTCAGGAAGGAAGGGTGGTTTTGTCGGTGAAGAGTCTGAGTGATCGGTGATAGGAACCTGTTGTTTTTCAGAGATTTCCACAGCTGTTTTTAGAGCGACCAAGGCATCTTCTGTCTTATCTTGGTGTGCATAGGACAGACCTAAGTTATGATATGCTTCACCGTGATTTGGGTTTAAGGCAAGTACTGCTTGGAATGACTTGATAGCATCTAAATACTTTTCTTGATTTAACAGAATTAAACCTATTTTATGATGTGCCTCTTCTTTGAATTTCGGTTTGTTTAGACTGAGATTGATTGCTCTTCGGTAATGTCTGAGAGCCAATTCATCCTTTTTTTGCATGAGATATACTAAGCCGAGACCAGCGTGTGCTTCAGCAAAATCTGGTTTGATTGTAAGTGCCTTATTTTGTGCAGCAATTGCATCAGAATAACGTTCTAACATGACAAAAGCCATTCCAATTCCGTTGTATGCTTCAACAACTTGTGAGTTTAAGGCAAGTGCTTTATCGTACTCATGAACAGCTCTTTCATAGTTTTGACTTTGTAAGTATAACCTTCCGATATTCGCAAGAATCCTTGCTCTTTCTGATTGTTCATGGGTTCTTTGCATTGCACCTCGCAATTCCTGGATAGGTTTTACTTCTGCTTTTCGTTTTTCAAAAAGTTGCATCTGTTTTCGTGCGGCTTCATTATTACCATTACGACGGTGTACCTGCGCTAAGTTATAAAGAGCTTGAATTAACTCGGAATCTTTTTCATAAGCGATTTCATAGGATATAATAGCATCTTCTAATCGGTTCTCTTGGGTATAAAGTAGTCCTAATTGATAGTGTGCGGAAGCCATATTTGGAGAGATTGCGATTGCTTTTTCCTGATGAAGTATCGCCTCTTGGCTTTTACCTCTTTTGCCATATATGTTCGCTAATTGATGAAGAATCATTGCATCTGAAGGATTGAGTTTGTTTGCAGTTTTGTATGCGTCAAGTGCCTTGTCGTATTTATGCAAGTTTGTGTATGCTGAGCCTAATGCGGCATGTATATGTGCACGGTCAGGTATATACTTAATTGCATTTTGAAAGACTTCAATTGCCTTGTCAAATTCTTCAAGTCCAGAATATGCCAAACCCAATCCGTAGTAACCATCAGTTAAATTTGAAATTTGCTTTGGATTGTGTTCAACGGACGAAATTACCTGACGATATTCAGCTACTGCATTTGTATATCCTTCAACTTGTAGATAGACCTTTGCTAGTTTTAATCTTATGTCAATTCTTGTACTATCAACGGTAAGTTGTTGCTGGTAGGATTCAATTAGTTTCAATGGACTCTGCGAAATAACGGATTCACATATACACGGATTTAGATTGGAACTAATATCAAAAAGACAGCAGATTAATAAAACGAACCAAATTCGTTTCATGAGAATATCCATATTCTGACAGTAAAAACGAAGGGAGGCAGTTCCTGATAACTGAAACGCCTCCCTCGAATTGTGGGTGTTATCTCCACGTTCACTGAATCAGGCGGTCATCGTTGACTTTTCACTCGTCCCCATGTTGTCGTCAATTTATCAAGAGGTACTACGGGAGTCACATCGCCCTCAATTTCATCACCCGATACTTTGAAGTCATCGTAACTGACACCTGTTTCCCAACCCCAGGCACCGACTTGACCTGCGCCATAAGAGGTATCACTATTATCGCCCTGTCTTTCTCCATTGATGTGCAATGTAAAGGTGTCACCTGCGACTTCTACCTTCATATCTATCCATTCACCTACCTGAATTTGGACACCACCTGCGGCGGGAATTTGTCCAAGGTTTTCCCGGCTCGTCCAACTGCCAGCAGTATGTTTCCAAAATTCGGTTTTGTTGTCAGGGACATTAAAGTAATAGACATAATATTCCATTTCACTCTTAGCACGGAATACAATACCTGCCCAATTTCCTTCATCTATTCGCACTCTTGCTTCAATAGTATAATCAGACCATGCTGCATCCCCAACGAGAGCGTGTTCAGCTGCACCACCTTTAGTAAGTTGATATATGCCATCAGTTACACCCCAATTACCGTTTGCTACTTTCCAATCATCTGCTGAACCGCTATCAAAATTCCATAATTGTTCTCCCGCGAAAGATGGGGAAATAATCGCAAGAAAGCAAATACCAATCACAATTAACATTAGATGTTTCATATATACTCCTCGTTTTATAGGTATCCCAAATACATATTTGGGTATATCATAGTGTTAAAATTTTACAGTGGAAGATTGTACAAATTAAGTTGTTTAATCTGTGCGTTTGAGTCGTCCCCAAGTTGTAGTTAGTTTTCTCTTTGGATCTACAGCAAGTGTATCCACTATGTTATCACCCTCAACAGTGAAATCATCAAAACTTGCGCCAGTTTGCCAAGCCCAGACTCCGACTTGTCCTTCAGCATAACTGTCATCACTATTATTGCTTTGTTCTTCACCATTGATATGCAGGGTAAATTCATTACCGTCTACTTCTACCATCATATCTATCCATTCGCCTCTCTGAATTTGGACACCGCCTACTGCCGGAATTTGAGCAAGATTTGCCCGGTTTGTCCAAGCACCAGGCGTATGTTTCCAGAGTTCGGTTTTGTTATTTGGTACATTCAGGTAATAGACATAATACTCCATTTCACTTTTCGCTCGGAACACAAGACCTGCCCAATCCCCTGCATCTATGCGGATCTTTGCCTGAATGGTATAGTTATCCCAATCATTTTCACCGACAAGGGAATGTTCTGCTTCTGCCCCTTGACTAACTTTATACACACCATCTTTGACTTCCCAGTTGCCGTTAGCTACTTTCCATCCATCGTCATTTCTCTCAAAATCCCATAATTGTGTTCCTGCATGAGATGACAAGGTTACAAAAAGGCAAAGCATCGTGAGAAGTATCAAAAGGGTGCGCGTTCTTGAAAAAATAACTCTAACAGGACTTACGCATTTTTATAAAATGGTGTATACTATTCTATTATGACTACATGGACACAATCTAAAAAGAAGGAAAACCTATTTTCCGATTATTGTCAATTTTTGTTATCAAGTTTTACGAACTGGACGCAAACGTACTTTGGTGATCAGTCTGAGAAATGGAGCCATGATCAACTCAATCGTTTTTTGAGAAATGAGAACATTCCATCAAGCGAACTCTGGCAGTCTGTCCAGGATGACATTGAGTTTGATGATCAAGGGCACATTGCTTTTGATGATGTTGTGCTACCTAAACCGCATGCGAAAAAGATTGAAGCTCTCCGTCCTCAGTGGAGTGGTAGCGACAAAAAAGTCGTTGATGGCATCGGTATTGTAACGTGTCTCTATGTCAACCCAAAGACGCAAGAGTATTGGATCATTGATTATCGCATTTACGACAAAGACCATGATGGAAAAACCAAAATAGACCATTTATTAGACATGCTGCAAAACGCGGTCTTCAAAAAACAACTCCCGTTTCGGACGGTGCTAATGGATAGTTGGTATGCATCCATGCAAGTCATGAAAGCGATTGAAAAACTTTCTAAGATTTATTATGTGCCACTGAAACGCAATCGTCTTGTAAACGATACGGACGGCGTTGAACCACACCAACAAGTCCAAAAGTTATCTTGGACACAGACAGAAACGCAACACGGAAAGCACGTGCACATCAAGAAGTTTCCAAAAGGGCATCAAGTGAAGTTGTTCCGGTTAGTCTCCTCTAACGGACGCACGGAATATATTGCGACAAACGATTTATCTCAATCGGATGCGGATGCGACACGCCAAGAATGTCGCGTGCGTTGGAAGATTGAACAACTTCATCGTGAGATCAAACAAGTCACCGGTATTGGTAAATGTCAATGCCGCAAGTTGCGTGCCCAAAGAAATCATATTGCTTGTTGTTTTCAAGTATGGGTCTGTTTGAAACGTGTTGCGCGCAAACATGGTAAAACAATTTATGAACTAAAACAAAGTTTATTGGATGATTATATGCGATTTCAACTCTCTAATCCTTCAATAATTTTTAAAAATGCGTAAGTTCTGTCTAATATCCATTTAATCTCCTTCTAATTGATTTATTTTCACCGACAAGTGAAATTTGGTTAATAGTCAAGCACTGGAATAGTTGTAATAGTGGTTAATAGTATACATCTTAATCAAAAAAAATCAAATTGAAAAATTCAGAGAATAAACTCAAATGAGAAGTAGTAGAGATTAACTACTGCTTTTCTTTAATGACCAAAAACTGATTGACATGAACATTTTTGAGTTTTTCTGTCTTGCCGCAAACCCATCTGACAGAGATGGAGTCAATGCGTTCAGCCTCAGCTAAACCGAAGTGTAAGCGAGTATCGTTCTGACTAAGGTAACCCGAACCACTTCTTACTTCACGGATTTGCGTTAATTCTCCTATAGTTAAAGTTACGCGTGCGCCGAAAGCATCGCGAGAACAGTGTGAGCCGACCAACTTTATAGTGACCCAATTTTGAGAATTGCCTCCATCATTTCGTAAGACATTAGGCGTATCCTTTATGTTTGCAATCACTATATCTACATCTCCATCATTGTCAATATCGCCGAAAGCTGAACCGCGGCTTGAACTTGGTGACATTGATATTTGAGACTCATTGAAGGAGTTGTCTTGATTATTCCAGTAAATTTGATTAGGTTGTTCATAAGTGCCGACAGGATCAATCTTAGCGATATTGTCATCCAAATGTCCATTTGCAACGAAAATGTCCTGCCAACCATCATTGTTGAAATCAACGAAATCCACACCCCATGCCAAATAGGGCAAGCTTTTTTCACCTATTCCGGTTGTGAAACTAACATCATTAAAGAATCCGTTTTGTGTGTTGTGATATAAGTTATTCACTTGGTCTTGAAAATTTGTTATTATGATATCCATGAAACCGTCGTTGTCGTAATCACCGAAGTTCACACCCATTCCGCTAAAGGCGCGTCCGTCTTCGCTTAAAGCGACTCCTGCGAACAGGGCGTTTTCAGAGAAAGTCGCGTTTCCATTATTAAGGTAGAGTTGATTAGGAGTAGTATCATTTGCAACAAAAATATCAACATCTCCGTCGTTATCAACATCACCACAAACGATGCCTAATCCTTTTCCTGGTGACGATGTGATTCCTGCTTTCTTTGTAACGTCTGTAAAGGTGCCGTCCCCATTGTTCCGATAGAGAATGTCTGCTTCAGCATCCAGTGTCTCAGGGGTACAATATGTCTGAATGCCTTTTCTGGTACATATTGGGTTTTCGTTCGTATCAAATTGAACATAATTCACAACATATAGGTCTAAGTATCCATCAACATCATAGTCGATAAATGCACAGCCACTGCTGAGTTGATTTCCACCAACACCGGATTCGTCAGTAACAGCTGAAAAAGTACCATCGCCGTTATTCTTATAGAGGATGTTTGGACCGTAGTTAGTAACATAGAGATCAACATATCCATCGTTGTTGTAATCACCCGTGCAACATCCCAGTCCGTATCCAGTATCTCCTACAGATGCATTTGAGGTTACATCAATAAATTTGCCGTCATCATTACGGTATAATACATTAGTCTGTGGAGTTGAAGAAATTGCAGCTGGTAGGTCGCATCCATTGACGAGATATAGATCTAGATCATCATCATTATCATAATCAAAAAGTGCGAGTCCCCTTCCAAGCGGTTCAATAAAATATTTTTTGCCGCTCTCACCATTTTCGTCACGAAATTGGATGTCAACCTCTTTTGTAATATCTGTGAACTTCACACTTTCATGAATCGGAGTAGATTTTTGTGTTATACCGTTTTCTTGTCCGATTGAAAATAGTATCAAAGAGAAAATGAGGAAAATAGTAGAATGATTGTATTGCATAAAGTGCGAAAATGATTATGATTTGGAAAGAATTGGAATTTATAGCACGAAAATGAACAATTGTAATGATGTGAAGAATTTTGAAAATCACTTAAAATTTGAATGCTCACGTTGGCGTACAACGCATTTTTTCTTGCTTGTCATATATAATACACACAAAAACACTGAAATGTGCGAATAAAGTAAAGTTTCAAATTTTGGCTAAAAATTTATCTGTGGATATACTGTCTCTACCCAGTTTTGATCTACTTCCGTATAATACAGCGGATTTAGTGTGAATTTAGCAGATTTGGCATTTGTATTTGGATGTACCTAAATTATCCGAGATGGTTGACTAAAAATCAATTTCTTTATTCTACCATGCAATGCTACCAACGTCAATGGTTTGTTCAACTATTGCCAAGTCATTTGTCCGGTCTGTATGGTATGGTAAATTGGCTCTTATCAATGTTAACAAGATTAACATACCCTAATTTTCGATAGCGTTGTATAAGTGGATTTATCTAACACTATTTTTTCTGTGTCTTATTTGAACGAATTTAAACTGATTCTTACATTTGTTATAGCAGTAACATTTATCTTTGTCACATATCCTTCATGATGGACTCAAACAGGAAATATCTTGCATTCGTATTCTCAATAGTGTATTCTAATTATTATAGAAACCTTTTCATTTTATTTCAGGAGGGATAGTCTTGAGGAAAAATTTCTTACTATTTTTATTTTTATGTATCAGTGTCCTTGTAATCAGTCAATCATCATTTGCAAAGATTAAAGTTGGCCTTATTTATGATGTGCGCGGTCGTGGTGACCTTTCCTTTTGTGACGCAGCGTATGCAGGAGCAAAAAAGGCTGAAGAAGAATGGGATATCAAATTGACCGAAATAAATCCTGTACAGAACACCGATACGGAAATGGCTGTTCGCCGACTTGCAAAATTAAAATATGATCTGATCATTGGGGTCGGTTTCCTGTTTCGTGAACCGATGGAACGAGTCGCGCCTGATTTCCCTGATGTCAACTTTGCATTGATTGATGCTGTCGCTAAACCTGAAAACGTTGCTTCGTTGATTTATAAAGCACATGAAGGTACATTCCTCGCAGGTGTTATCGCAGCGATGAAAACAGAAACGAAAAAAGTTGGGTTTGTAGGTGGAATGAAAATACCTCTCGTTGAAGCATTTGAAATTGGTTTTGCTGCTGGCATCAAAGCAACAGATCCAGAAGTTGAACTCCTTGTCAATTATGTCGGGGTAACGCCGCAGGCATTTGATGATCCTGCTAAAGGAAAAGAATTGGCACTTGCCCAATATAAAAAAGGTGCTGATATAATTATCGCTGCTGCTGGTGCGAGTGGATTAGGTGTGCTTGAAGCTGCGAAAGAGACGAAGAAGTATATTGTATGGGTAGATTCCAATGGAAACGGTTTGCTTCCCGGTCAAGTTCTCACTAGTATAATTAAAGGTGTGGAACTGTCAGTTTATCAGATGATTGAACATGTGGTATCTGACACTTTTACCGGTGGTGTGAGAAACTACGGTCTAAAAGAGGGTGGGATAGAATACATCGTAGATAAAGACAATAAATCACTGTTGTCTGCGGAAATACTCAAGAAGGTTGAGGAATTCAAAACGAAAATCATTGCAGGAGAGATTATAGTTCCGCATGAACGTTCACAAACGAAATCTGACGAAAAGTAAGGGATAGTATTTTTGGATAGACTCAAGATTGTAGTTCCTGGTGACTCTCCTCCCCAGATTGAAGGATCTCCACATTTAAATCGTCTCAAACCTCATGGAGATATTGTACTGTATTCGGATCGTCCAGAAACTGTTGAAGAAAAAATCCGTCGTGCATCTGAAGCAGATATTCTCATCAACTCACGAGGGATGGTTAAATGGCATGCTGATGTCCTGCCTCATTTGCCAAAACTCAAGATGATTTCACTCTGTTCAATCGGAACGGATATGATTGATCTTGAAGTAGCAAAAGAGCGAGGGGTTGTCGTTTGCAATCAACCGGGGAGAACTGCTTCTGTCGTTGCAGAACATAGTTTCGGTTTAATGTTCGCACTTGCCAAACGTGCTGCTTTCATGACATCTGCTTTGAAAAAAGGTGACTGGCCAAGAATGGATAATGTCTATCTGCAAGGTAAAACTTTGGGGATAGTCGGGACAGGTCACATCGGTTCTGAAATGGTACGGCTTGCGAATGCAATTGGAATGAACGTCCTTGCGTGGACATACAATCCTTCCTCAGAACGTGCGAATCAACTCAGTGTGAAATATGTATCTTTTGATGATCTGCTACGTTTATCTGATGTTGTGAGTCTGCATGTTAAATTAACAGAAGAAAGTTATCATCTCATTGGTCAACGTGAACTTGCAATGATGAAACCAAACGCTCTCTTAATTAACGTAGCACGCGGACAAGTTTTAGATATAGACGCATTAATCCAGTCTTTAAATAATGGACATCTTGGTGGGGCAGCGATTGATGTCTATGATCAAGAACCGATTCCAAAAGACCATCCACTGCTATCATGTGAACAGGTGATTTTGACACCCCATTGTGCAGATATGACTCCCGAAGGAGTTGATTTACTTAATGAAGGTGCAGTTGACAATATCATCGCATTCTTAAATGGTAATCCACAAAATGTGGTTGCATAATTGCATGCAACCCCTTCCAAATGAAAGCCAACACATGCAAGAAAAGAATGGAATTAGAAAAATAGGAGTTGACACTGGTGGCACTTTCACAGATATTGTGATGTCTGTGAATCAAAATCTCTTCACACATAAGGTTTTGTCGACACCTAAAAATCCTGCACTTGCTGTTATTAAGGGTGTTCGCGAAATCCTAAGTCAGCATAATATCAATTCTTATGAAGATGTGGATATCGTTCACGGTTCTACAGTCGCAACAAATGCATTGTTGGAACGTAGAGGTGCACGGATCGCAGTTGTTACGACAAAAGGTTTTGAAGATATTTTAGAGATAGGTAGACAGTCGCGTCCTCATCTATATGATATAAATGTCCAACGTCCGCCTCCACTCGTGCCAGCAGATCTTAGAATCGGAATAAATGAACGCACATTGCACTCAGGTGAAATTCAAACCGAAATTAAACAATCCGATCTTGAAGAGCTGGTGAAACGGCTTTCATCTTTTGACTTAGATGCAATTGCAATATGTTTTCTTTTTTCCTATATCAATCCTACAAATGAGCTGATTGTCGCTGAATATCTATCTAATCGTTTGAATATACCGGTATCATGTTCTCACCAGATTTTACCCGAATATCGTGAGTATGCGCGATTTAGTACCACTGTTGCAAACGCATATATTCGTCCTACATTAGAAAAACATCTTTCCACACTGACGAATTCAGATGAATTTCCCCACTTCTTCCAATTGATGCTCTCCAATGGGGGATGTATTTCAACGAATAATTTCGAATCTGCTGGAATCCAAACAGTACTTTCTGGTCCTGCAGGAGGCGTGATCGGTGCATATCATATTGCTAAAACTGCGGGGTATGAAAAGATTATCACTTTTGATATGGGTGGAACTTCTACTGATGTGAGTTTATGTGATGGTGACATCTCAATGACTACCGAGAGTTCTATCAGTGGATTACCGATTAAAGTGCCTTTGATAGATATCCATACGGTTGGTGCTGGTGGTGGTTCAATTGCATACTTAGATTCTGGTGGTGCGTTACGTGTTGGTCCTGAAAGTGCAGGTGCTGACCCTGGACCGATATGTTATGGAAACAACGGAAAGGATATTACTGTTACGGATGCGAATCTATTCTTAGGTCGTATTTTATCTACACAATTTTTAGGTGGAAGGATGACGCTTGAATCTGATATGACGCGTCAGTATATAAATGAGTTTTCTGAAAACCTGGGACTATCTGCACGTGATACTGCTGATGGCATTTTGAAAATTGCAAATGCAACAATGGAACGTGCAATTAAAGTGATTTCTGTTGAACGCGGATATGATACGCGCGACTTTACGCTTGTTTCGTTTGGTGGTGCAGGTGGTTTGCATGCGGCGTTTCTTGCGGAAAATCTCGGCATGCAAAATGTGCTAATCCCACCGAATGGTGGATTGCTTTCTGCTTATGGTATGTTATATGCGGATGTTGTCAAAGATTATTCCCAGACGGTATTGTTGAAAATTGATATTGATAGCATGGATATACATACTCAATTGGAGAAAGGTTTTGAGACATTAGTTGCGCTTGCCGAAGTTGATATGGATATGGAGGATATTGAATTCTCTCAACTCATAATCAAACAATCACTTGATATGCGTTATGAAGGTCAATCTTATGAGTTGAATGTTAGTTATGAAAATGAAAAAGTCGATTTTGTAAGCCAATTTCATTCCTTACACGAACATCGATTTAGTTATGCACGTCCTGAAGCATCGGTGGAGGTGGTGAATTTACGGCTTTCTGCAATCGGTGAAACGGATAAGCCAGAAATCTCGTCAAATACCCAGACAGATGCTGAACCCTCTGATGCACCAGTTGCAACACACCCCATGGATTTTGAAGGTGAAACA
The DNA here is from genome assembly GCA_958295945.1 of Candidatus Poribacteria bacterium. Taxonomy (GTDB): domain Bacteria; phylum Poribacteria; class WGA-4E; order WGA-4E; family WGA-3G; genus MSPOR6. Next base: position 3,652,494 of record OY282386.1, on the reverse strand, counting down.
TATTCCACCAATTTTTATCAACGAGAGTCACTGCGACCCGGCAATCGGATTGCAGGACCTGCAGTCATCGTCGAATTTAGTGCTACTTCGGTCGTTCCCCCCAATTTTTCTGCTTATGTTGATGTGTATGAGAATCTCATCTTGCAGCAGAGGTAGTTTTTTTGGGGGTTGACGATTTGGTTATTAGTCTGTATAATTAAAATATAGTCAGGGACCCTATTTAGACTATATCGCTTATTCTTTGTTTAGGATATTATGGTAGATTTTGGATTTTTTTTACACACTTTACATTGGCTAGGTTAGGAAATTTCACATACCAAGGGATGCAAGTGTATAATTTGTTATAATTTACCATAAAATACCCTAAGCCGATTTAACAATAGGAGATTGTTATGCAAGCGTACTATACTGCACAGATCCAACACCGCGGTGAGTGGTGGATCGGTTGGATACAAGAAGTATCCGGAGTCACTTGTCAAGAAAGGACGCGAGAAGAATTATTGGAAACATTAAAAATTACACTTCTTGAAGTCTTAGAATATGACTCGCAGGAAGCAGTTAGCCGTGCTGAAAGCGAGTATGAGGAAGTAAAAATTGCTGTATGAAACGTGTAAAGTTAATTCGGCATCTCAAAAAGCATGGATGTAGTTTGATTCGAGAAGGCAAGAAACATGCATTGTGGGGTGATTCTGAACGGGGCACTTGAACCGCCGTTCCGAGGCATACCGAGATTGACAATGTACTTGCAAAGGAAATCTGTAAACAGTTAGAAATCCCCAATCTATAATCCGATTTACCTCATTGGTTGTTTAACAGTGAGGTAAATGTTTTGTTATGAACGCGATATACTGTTAGTCAGACATTCGTTTACAATGACCAAGTGAACAAACCGCTTACACAAGCATAATTTGCTCAAAATAGTCCCATTGACGGTGAAGACCTTGAACGGAACAATAAGTGGCTTGCAAGACAATGTGTGCTCAAGTCCAATACGACTAGTGTGATTTGGAAATTACCACACGGTGGAATGGACAATTAATAGGACACGTCTCAGAGGGCGAGGTTTCCTCGCCCCTACGGGACTTGTGGTACTTGCAAGTGCATTGAAATGTCTTCTTAATTCTAAACTTTACTATAAAAAGGAGTGTATACGATGAAGGGAATGTTATTTGTATTGGCATGTTCTGCTTTTCTTATATGCTTAATTATAGGTGTTTCAGCAGAAGATGCTTTAGTCGCATACTATTCATTTGATGGTGATGCAGAAGATTCATCTGGAAACGAAAACCATGGCGTGATTAAAGGTGGTTCAAATTGGGATACTGGAGAATTTAAGGAAGCAATTCATCTTGATGTCGGCGCACACGTTGAGATGGCGGTATCCGAAACATTGCATGGGGATCTATTCAAGACAGACCCATTTACTCTTTCTGTATGGATCAATCCGACATTTGAGGGTGGAGAATGGCAACATATCTGGCGAAGTCTACCGGGTGACGCAGGTCATAATACTCTCTTTGTCAACTCCGCACAAGGTCTATTGTCATGGCGGGGACAAGTAGGTGGATGGACTATCCTATGCCAAACCCGATGGTGGTGACATCAAACAAGGTGAGTGGAGTCACGCTGTTGTTCAAAGTGATGGTAAGAAATTTAGGATATATGTTAATGGCAAGTTAGCGAAAGAGACAGACTATCAAGAAACCCGCGGTGCTAATACAACCTACCGTCTCGGTGGAGAAGGTGGTGAAGGCTATGGTGGTGCAATAGATGATGCTGTAATTCTTTCACGAGCACTCAATGAGGATGAGATCAACGCATTAGGTGATGGTTTTGATGCGTTTCTGTCAGTAGAAGCTAAAGGAAAACTTGCTACAAGGTGGGGGCAACTCAAGCGTACTGGATTTCTGCGTTAGTTAGAATAAAACAACTGAATATCTCTATCTATGTTTGAGATATTCAGTTATTATTAAAAGGAATGGAACCTAAGGTGTTCCTTTTTTCTGTTGATCTTCCCATTCTTTAGCACTTTCTTTCGTAGTTATTCTACCAACTTGATAAATGTGAACGTCTTTTCCATATTTACGTTTGTGTTCTCCCTCACGTCTATCTAAATCATTTGTAATTCCACTGCGAAGGATTGTATTGCCTCTCTTTAAATGGTATTTATAGGTGTCTCGTTTAACCATCATTCTCACCCTCCAATATCATAAACGTAATTGTGTTAATGGTAATTTTACCATACTACAAGTTGAATTGCAAAATTAATTCTCGTGTCTTGGTAAACTTTTGCTTTTTCTTGTAAAATGTGTTATTATTCTTACTATTGATTACAATGGAGTAAAGTTAGAAAAGATTTCAGAATATTTTTACTAGTAGAATAGTAGAAGGCCCGAATCATGCATAACTATTTAATTGAATCCTTTAAGATAACTAATCTGTGGGGTTATCGGGACATTGATCTGCATTTTAACAATGATGTAAACGTTCTGATTGGACCTAATGCATCTGGTAAGACTACAATTCTGAATCTATTATATTCCACATTAACAGCTGATTTACGAAGTATATTCTCCTTTAATTTTCAGGCAATAGAAATTGAACTGCGAAGTTTTGAGGCAAAATCTACTCATACGATCAAAGTAGAACGTGATGTTGCAGATGGATTTTCTGAAATCTCTATAGGAAAAAACAGACTACCATTCAAAATAGATACAGTTTTAGACCGAAGATTTTCTGAACGACACCCATATTCTGAGAGAGGAAATTATTCAAGAAATACTCTAATTCGTGCTGCTACCGGAGTTAAACCGATTAAAGCAGAAGAATTCTATGATGCATTAACCAGTTTAGTTCCAATTGTTTGGCTTCCTGTCAGCCGTCGTTTACCAATTAGAGAGTATGAAGAAGATAGATACGTAGGGGCGCAACTTTTGGAATCAGTAGACTTACATCTACACGAATTGTTAGAACGACTGTTTCACTATCATTCTGGTTTAAACACACAACTTTCAGAACTTTACAAAAAGTTTGAACAGCAGGTACTATCGGTAATTCTTTATAGTAGAGAACATGATCAGTTAAATTTAATACTTAATTCAATGCCATCAAAATTGCCGACAACAACTGAAAAGAAGCAATTATTGGGGGCTTTTAAGGCAGCTGGTCTTTTGGATGAACAAATGCGGGGTAGAATTAGTGAACATTTTGCTGCAGCAGAAGATGTATTGAAACGAATAGATAAGAGTGGTAAGTTTGGTTGGGATTTTGAGGACATACTTGTAGTGCCGCTTATTCGGAGAACACAAGCCATGGTTAAATATGCAAGAGAACTTGAAGAAGATAGAGAACGTATCTTTGCATATTTGCGACTTTATGAGAAAACAGTGAATTCGTATCTGAATGATAAATCGATTGAAGTTTCTGAAAGTGGTCAATTGGAACTTACATCCACATCATCATCAAATTTGAATCCTCGTCTTCTTTCTTCTGGTGAAAAGCAAATTCTAATTTTATTAACTGAAGCCCTTCTGCAGGCAGAAAATCCAATGGTTTATATTGCAGATGAACCAGAATTGTCGTTACACGTTACTTGGCAGGAAAAGCTGTTAGAATCTCTTGTAACTCTTGGAGACAATATGCAGATAATAGTTGCAACACATTCCCCCGACATTGTTGGAAATTATCAAGATAAAGTAATAGATTTAGGGTAAGAAAATTAATGGGTCTTTCACGTACTCCAGCTGGGTTAGCAGCTGAATATTTGTTTTTTAAGAATGAAGTACTTGTTTATGTTGAGGGACATACAGATATTGCTTTTTATAGAATAATTCTTGAAAACTATAATTGTCGGATCCGAACTTACAGTGAAGAAAAGGGATTTGATAAATTATTAGAAGGTCTTAGAAATAAAGATCTTCACTACGTCATAGTCCTTGATGGACACTATGATATTTTAACGCGTAAAAGAAGTGTACATAGAAGAATAATCTTGCTACACCGACACTCCTATGAAAACTATCTTATTGAAGAAGAACCAATTGAACATTTTCGTTATAGTCGTGCAAATGTAGAAGATAGTTTAGAAGAGTTACCTGGCAGTTTTGATGCAATACTTATAGAAACTGAACAGAGATTTAAGGAATTATTAATCTTAGATATAGCAAACCAACATGCAAAAACTGGTTTTAAAGTGTTTCCTAAGGGAGCAGAACAATTTTTCCTTGATCAAGATTCGGCAGATTTCAATGTTAGTAAAATTCAGGATTTATCTATAAAAGCCTCACAACAGATTAATAAACAGATTATTGAAAGTGCTAGATCCTTGGTACAAGACTATCTAAATGAACACCGTTTTATTGACATACTTCCTGGACATTTTGCTTTAAGCATCATAAGACGATGGATAAATCATTCTGTTAATGTAAGGAAGAACATATTAGAGGACGAAATTAGAGTATATCTTACTTCAGAAGTATGGAGGGTAGTTAAATCCCGCGACCATGTTAGTTTGAAAAGGAGATTACATAATGCAGTACGGGAAGCGGAGCAAATGCGTCAAGTTTTCACTCGTCAATCTTTACCATAACGTGGAACACAGTAATAATCTAAGATAAAATATTAATGTAATATAAAATGGACAAGACTCCCGAATCCTTCACCTGCAGAAATTGCAGCGCAGACGTTAAAGTAAAAGCATTTGTCAAAAACCTTAAGGTTTGTCCTGAATGTGATGCACATTACCCTATGAGTGCACATGAACGGTTGAACCTACTTGTTGATAAAGACAGTTTCCAAGAAACAGATGTAAACCTATACTCTATAGATGCGTTAGAATTCCCTGAATACCCTGAAAAACTTGAACGGGATATTGCTAAGACTGGACTCAGATCCGAGATGCTTTCAGGAATAGCAGAAGTCGGCGGGTATTCGACTGCAATCGCAATAGGTGATGTCGGTTTTATCGGGGGAACATGCGGTGCTGTCATTGGTGAGAAGGTTACCCGATGTATTGAGCATGCAGGTAAAAATAGTTTACCTCTCGTTATCGTGTCTGTGAGTGGCGGGATGCGGATGCAGGAAGGCACATTAGCGTTAATGCAGATGGCAAAGACCGCAGCTGCATGTGCTGAATACGCTAAAAACGGTGGTTTCTATATCTCCATCGTCACAGACCCTACGTTTGGTGGGGCAACAGCAAGTTATACATCACTTGGTGATGTTATTGTTGCTGAACCTGGTGCTCGTATTGGGTTTGCAGGTCCCTTGGCTGTTGCGAGTTTACAAGAAGAACTACCAGAAAACTTCCAAAAAGCTGAGTCATTGGTCGCGCATGGATTTATTGACCATATTGTTCACCGCACAAGAATGAGAAAATTACTCATTGACCTACTCTCATTCGTTGACTGATCCCAGATTGAAATATGGTTGACTAATACTTTTTCATTTCATTCATAGAATGCGATCCAATTTATAGAAATATTTCTTTAAATGGCTCCTCGTTTCCAACTTCTGTGATATGAACCTTGATATAAATTATCGCAGAATCCAACTATTGTGTAGATTCATCGTTAATATTGTAGAATAGTGGATTGCTGCTTCTTAAATAGCAACAATAGTGGACGAATTGTGAAATCACACCTTTTTCTGTCACTATATTAGAATTCTAACGTTTTAAATAAAAGCAGCCGTAGAACTTAAGTTATATGTTAATAGCAGTATAATGTGTGGACAAGTGATTATATACCATCTTAAAAAATAATATCTATCATATAAGGACAATTGAAGTAAAAAATGCCGAAATCATTAGTAGTTGTTGAATCTCCTGCAAAAGCAAAGACAATCGAGAAAATTTTAGGAAAAGACTATATAGTTGATTCCTCAGTTGGACATATCCGAGACCTACCGAAAAAAGAACTTGGGGTTGATGTTGATAATAACTTTTTGCCGAAATATGTGCTCATACGCGGAAAAGGATCTGTCGTTAAAGCAATCCAGGAAAAAGCAAAAAAAGTGGATTGTATCTATCTCGCAGCAGACCCAGATAGAGAAGGTGAAGCAATTTGTTGGCATCTCGCTACAGAGTTGAAAAAATCGAAGAAACCCATTTACCGCATTATTTATAATGAGGTGACGCAAAGCGCAATTTTAGAAGCGATTGAAAATCCTGGAACAATAGACCAAGCACTTGTGGATGCACAGCAAGCACGGCGCGTTTTAGACAGACTAATTGGATGGAAAATTAGTCCAATTTTATGGAGAAGTATTAAACCTGGACTGAGTGCAGGTCGAGTGCAATCTGTTGCTGTGCGACTTATCTGTGAACGTGAAGCGGAAATAGAAGCATTCAAACCAGAGGAATATTGGACATTAACAGCCACACTAACACCTACACCAAAGGAACATCTCTTTCCAGCGAAACTACATAAGATAGGTACTAAGAAGGGTGAGATCAATAACTACGGATTCCGTATAGATGAAGAACGGGCAAAGGAATTAGCTGCTGACACAAAAGAACAGACCTATGTCGTTGAGAAAGTTCAAAAGCGTGAACGCAAACAGAGACCTGTTCCCCCATTTATTACGAGTACTCTCCAGCAAGAAGCGTCCCGAAAACTCCGTTTTACGGCAAAAAGAACTATGATGATCGCACAGCAGCTATATGAAGGTTTGACGATTGGCGATGAAGGTAGTGTTGGTCTAATCACTTATATACGTACTGATTCAACCCGTATTGCACAAGATGCGTTGACTGCAGTCCGAAAGTATATCAAAACCAAATACGGTTCTGATTACTTACCTGGTCGTGCGATTCATTATAAGAGCAAAAAAGATGCACAAGATGCTCATGAGGCGATTCGTCCAACATTGCAATTGCGTACACCAGAATCCATCAAATCATTTTTGAGCAAGGATCAGTTCCGTCTTTATGAACTAATATGGATGCGGTTTATCGCATGTCAGATGAATCCTGCTATCTTTGATGCGACTACAATTGATATCAAGGCTGGGAAATATACATTCCGCGCTACTGGCTCAGTTATCAAGTTTGATGGTTTTAGACGGATATATATGGAAGGACAAGACGATGTTACGAATGAGGGGAACGGAGATGGCGATGAGAATGTAAATCTGCCTGATGTAAAGGAAGGTGAGACACTTGATTTACGTAAGTTGGATCAAAAACAACACTTTACGCAACCACCTCCGAGATATAATGAAGCAACTCTTGTTAAGGCATTAGAAGCAAAAGGAATAGGTAGGCCAAGCACTTATGCATCAATTCTTTCTACGATACAGGATCGCGGCTACATTGAGAAAGAGCAACGTCGCCTCTTACCTACAGATGTTGGTAGACTTGTGAATGAACTTCTGATTCACGGTTTTCCTGATATTGTAGATGTTGAATTTACTAAGGAGATGGAGCAGAAACTTGATACAATCGCAGAAGGGAAGACTGCATGGGTGGAGACACTTGGAGAATTTTATCCATCATTTGAAGAAGCTTTGAAGGACGCACCCGATAAGATGTACGAAGCACGAAAAGCCATGGAGAAGGAATCGGATGAGGAGTGTGAAAAGTGCGGTGGAAACATGATAATAAAATGGGGGAGATATGGTCGCTTCCTCGGATGTTCCAATTATCCTGAATGTGAAAACATCAAACGACTCAATGGTGATGATACGGCAGCCGAAGAGCCTGAAGAGACAGATACACTTTGTGATAAGTGTGAAAAACCGATGGTAATCAAGCAGAGTCGTTCTGGTGCAAAATTCTTGGCATGTAGTGGTTATCCAAAGTGTAAGAATGCCAAACCGATACCAATGGGTGTTGATTGTCCAGAATCCGATTGTGATGGTTATTTAGGAGAACGTCGCAGCAAACGTGGCAGAATCTTCTATGGTTGTAGTAACTATCCATCTTGTGGTTTCGCCAGTTGGGATAAACCGATTGCAGAACCTTGTCCAGAATGTGATGCCCCCTATATTGTAGAGAAAACACCAAAAGATAGTGATCCGATTCACACCTGTGCTTCAAAAGAATGTAAGTTTACAAAAGCAATAGCAGAATAGTTGGACATTCACAAATTTGATTTTTTCACTTGAGATGTAATATGATTCAACTACATCAAGTTAATTTCAGTTATCGTGATCTCAGTGTGTTGGAAAGAGCTAGTTTTCGACTTGAACCTGGTGAGTTCGGGTTCCTCGTAGGTGGAAGCGGATCTGGGAAAACGACGCTTCTTAAACTACTATATGGAGCCTTAACTCCAACTTCTGGGACTGTGAATGTTCTTGGTCAATCCCTTGCTGATCTTACGCCATCTACACTGCCCATCTTCAGACGCAAAATCGGTGTTGTTTTTCAAGACTGTAATCTTGTTGAATACAAAACTGTAGAACAAAATCTTGCTATTCCTCAGAAATTAGTTAAAACAAAAATACAGATTTTGCGTGAGAATGTAAATAATCTATTACACCAGATGGGGTTGGTTCACCATAAGAAAGCATATCCAAGGCAAATTTCCAGTAATGAACGTCAACGGCTTGCAATTGCAAGAGCGATTATCAATAGTCCATTATTACTCATTGCTGACCAACCAACGGATACACTTGATCCATCACTTACCCTTGAAATGCTCGCGCTTTTTGATGCACTCAATTTTCAAGGTACTACAGTATTGGTTTCCACTACGGATCCTGAACTCCCAGAAAGATATATCCGTGCCCAAAACGCCGCACCAAAACGAGTATTTACACTGAAAGATGGAAATATTTCAACATAATTTTCCAAACATACACAATTGATATATTTACATATACGCAGATTAAGACAAAACATTCTGTATTATAACTCATAAACTGCTAATACCAATTTCAAATTTAAAATGCGATACCTGATTCAAAACGCACTGATGCATTTAGGTTTAACAAAATTAAATAACATCTTATGTCTTCTTGCGCTCACTTTTTTTATTTTAATAATGAATACATTTCTATTCAATCATAGTTCCATATATAAGGAGTTATCGTTGAAAGAAACTGAAGCGCCACTTGTAGCATTTGCCAATGATACAGTCGTTGAAGATGATGCGAGGGTATTTGCTAATCAGATTCAAAAAAATGAGCAGATTCTATATATAGATTTTATTACAAAAGAAGAAAACTTGAACCGTGCAGAAAAGCAGTTTGGATCTCTCGGCAAATTGATAAAGAATGGTTTTTCCGGCAGTAATCCTTTCCCGGCATCATTAGAAATATATGTTAGTTCTGACAATCTATCACGGAAAACATTGGAAGAACTTGCTTTTGAAATTGAAGCTTATGAAACAATTGATGATGTAATTTTTACGGGACACGGTATCTTGACAGATATCTTTCGCCAAACGAACCGTATGACGATTGCAAGTATTGCATTCACAGTGTTCATCTCATTTCTATTAATTCGCGCTGCTGTATTGAAAACAGGTCAAACACGAGATGACGAGATTCATCTAATTAACATAGTCGGTGCAACTCGTGGATTTATTCGGTTTCCTTTCCTCATTCAAGGAATCGTACTGGGATTTTTCGGTCCTCTGTTAGGTATAACCTGTTTCTACTTGCTTTACTGCATTTTTACTTTCCAAATCGGTGTTCTTGAATTCCTTCCATATTATCAACTAATTACGATTATGGTTTCAGGTGTGATTATTGGAGCGTTTTCTGGTTTTTCTGCATTTGGTAAGTATGCGAAGACCTATAAGAACAGGTCAGTTCCATAGGAACGAATTATTAACGTGAGATCAGAATGAGAAAAATATAGTTGATTGTAGGTTGGGTTAAAAAATAATGCCGACATGATCAATATTCACTTTAGGACATAACCAGACAATGAAAAACATAGAAATAAGTATAATCTTTAAGAATATAGCTAAACTTCTAACAATTAAAGGTGAACCAGGATTCCGTATTAGGTCCTATGAAAAGGCGGCTGATATAATTAGTGATTTGGCAGAAGATGTTAGTATTTTGATTGAGGAAGGTAAACTCCAAAGCATATCAGGTATTGGCAAGACTATTGAAGAAAAGTCTAAAGAAATTTTGGAAACAGGAACATGTCAAGCCTATGAAAAACTTATAGCAGAAATGGGAGTTGAAGTGCTGGATCTGTTGAACTTGAAGGGGATCGGCGGCAAGACAGCAAGCTTACTCTATAATGACTTTGGTATCAAAAACCTAAATCAACTCTCTGATATGCTTGAATCTGGAAAGCTTCAGGAGATAAAAGGTATTGGGAAAAAGACTATGGAAACTATTTCAGTTAGTCTTGAGTTTCTCAACACCCATAAAGGGACCCGCATTCTTGCAAGATGCTTAGATGTAGTAGCACATCTATCCGAAATTATCAATGCATGTGATGCGGTCAATCGATTTGAATTGACAGGTGATGTGCGTAGACTTGAAGAAATCTGTCAAAGTATTGAAATTGTAGTAGAATGTCAGGATAACATTGTTGAGACCCAGAGCGCGCTGATTGATACATTTTCCACACATAAGCAACCACTTCAGACCGAAATTAGCAACGACGAGAATTGTACAGATAAAATACCCTCATTAGAATCAATAGAGAAAATACATCTCCTCGTTGACAACGGTTTTCCCGTTACCGTCTATCTGTGTATTGCAGAAGACTTTGAATCTGTTTTATTCCTGACAACACCAACAAATGAACATCTTGCTGAATACCGTAATGTATGTGGACAGAGTGAAAGCTCAGATTTCTTAATTGCTTCACGTGATAAAACAGAAACTGAAATATTTGATAATTTAGAGATGTCATTTATACCACCTGAGCTGCGGAAATACCCTGACTCGGTTGCTTTAGCATGTGATGACAAATTACCCGTATTGATAGATTATAATGATCTGCGCGGAGATTTACATACGCATACCGATTGGAGTGATGGTGCACATATTATGGAAGACATGGTTGCAGCTGCCATCAAACGAGAATTGGAATACTATGCAATTACGGATCATTCAGTATCATCATTTGTTGCGAATGGATTGGATCAAGAACGGTTGCTTAAACAAATAGAATATGTGCATAGATTAGATGAGGAAACAGACGGAATAAAACTCTTGGCTGGTTCAGAAGTGGATATCCTTAGAGATGGGTCGCTTGATTTTTCTGATGATATTCTTGTCCAACTTGATATCGTTGTTGCCAGTGTGCATAGTCTTTTTACACTATCGGAAACAGAAATGACGAAACGTGTGATTCGTGCAATTGAAAATCCGTATGTCATGATAATTGGTCATCCAACCGGTCGATTGCTTGGTAGAAGAAAAGGATATCCAATTAATCTTGACGAAGTAATCGCTGCGGCATCAGAGAACAAAACAGTTTTGGAGATAAATGGTTCACCGAGTCGGTTGGATTTAGGTCCAGAATATGTGCGTAAAGCGAAAGATGCAGGCGTGTTGATTGCAGTAAATACTGACGCGCATTCAATTCCGGAATCTGAACGATATCGGTATGGTGTGAATGTTGCACGCCGTAGTGGATTGTCAAAAGGTGATGTTGTCAATACTTATCCAATAGAAAAACTACTTCAGATTTTACACCGCAACAGAAACTAAAAGGAGTCCCTGTGAACCGAAGTCTTCTTTCCCCGGCAAAACGCGCCATCATTATTGGTATGGATGGTGCAAGCATGGAACTTGTTAACAATATGATTAATTGGGGACACACCCCAAATATGGGAGAGTTACGTGATAAAGGTGTGTATCGTCCGATGATAGGAGTTTTTCCAACTTTGACTCCACCGGGTTGGACAGCACTCTCAACAGGTTCATGGCCTGGGACACATTGCGTAATGGATTTTAACATTCGGGCAGTTGGGAAGGAACTTGACAAAACCGTGTGGGGGATCAATACAGGATTGTGTAAATCGGAATATATCTGGAATCTTGTTGAACGGATAGGTGGAAAACCTATATTAGTGAAATGGGAGATGTCGTGGCCACCAACTGTGAAAACAGGTATTCAGGTTGAGGGTACTGGTCCAGGTGTATCTAATCATCATCAGGTTGCAGGTTATCATCTATTTGTAGCGGGGAAATGGGCACCGCGTCCAATTGGTGGGCAACGCGATCCTGAATCGCTCGATCCGAGTGCATTACAGAAGATAAAACACATCGATTCGGTTGCGATTAACGCAATTGACACAAGTCAGTGGCAAGGAAAACTACCTAAATCTAACAAGCCTGTGCTTGAAGTAGAACTTACTATTCATCCATTAGCGCGCGGAAGAGAGAATATGAACCGTGGCAAAACCGGCATACCGAAATCATACTATGGACTTATTGTTGCATCTGGTGAAAAAGGCTATGATAGAATTAAGGTATATAGCAGTCGTTCGAGTGATGATGTTGTCGCTGATCTCGGTGTTGGTGATTGGAGTGAGTGGTGGCTTGATTCTTTTGGAATAGATGGAGGTGATGTTGAAGGATACGTCAGAATGAAACTCATTACATTGACACCAACTGCGGATGCCTTTGAACTCTTTGTGCCACAGATATGGCCTCGTGCTGATTATACAGTTCCATCTGATATCGCAACTTCAATTGACAAGCATATCGGATCATTTCTTCAGAATCCTGCTCGCGATGCACTTGGTCAAGTGGATGATGACACCTATTTTGAATTGTTAGACTATCACCATCAACGACTTGCGGATGTTGCCACCTATCTCGCGACTGAAAATGACTGGGATGTTCTCATGGTTGAGACGCATGCTCCAGACTACGCAAGTCATTTTTTCCTGAGTCAAGCAGATGAAATTAGCGGTGCATCTGAAGAGACAACCCATCGGTGTCGGGAGGGATTGCGGCGTACCTATGCATCTGTGGACCGGATGATTGGGCAGATAGCAGAACTTGCAGATGACAAAACGGTTATACTAATTTGTGCAGACCATGGTGGCACACCGAACCAATTCCGTGCAGTTGATATTGAAAAAGTGTTAGAGGAGACAGGTTTTATTGTCAGACAGGAAAATGGTGAGATAGACTGGACGAGAACGCGTGCACTTAATGTCGGTTTGGTACATATCTTCATCAACCTAATAGGACGCGAACCTAACGGTATTGTTGCTGCGGAAGATTATGAAGCGACGCAACGTGAGATTATCGCAGCACTCCACGCATACCGTGATCCAGAAACAGGAAGACATCCTTTTTCATTAGCAGTAACTCAGGAAGATGCAGAGATGTTGAACCTACACGGTGATCTTGTAGGAGATGTAGTCTATGCCCTACGGCCTGAGTTTGATGGAGCACACGGAAAGCAGTTGCCATCGGTAAGTTTTGGTATTGGTGGTCAACACTCAACGTTTATTCTTTCTGGTGCTGGAGTTCGCCAGGGTGTTACATTAGAACGGCAAGTTCGAGTGGTAGATGTTGCACCGACACTCTGTTATCTCTTAGGCCTTCCGATGCCTGCAAATGTAGAGGGTGGTGTGGTCTACGAAGCATTAGAAGATCCAAATTGGCATCTATCAAGATTGGCGGAATTAGAATAAAATATTATCCTCGTGTGAGTTTTACATTTATGTGCCTAATTATTGGACACGATGGATATATATGTCATGATCTTTCCCACGTGCATCACTCCATACAACGATTGCACTACCAGTATCTACAGAAATTGCTTGAGGTGTGATCTGCTCTTTTTCAGCAGTACATACTGGAACACCGTTTTCTTGCCAGAGTACATTTCCATCAGAACCAATGCGTTGGGCATAGATTGCATCTTCAGTTGTATTACCAATATCTTCTCTAAAGTCAACCCAATAGGCAATCGCACCACCGGCACCATCACTAACCAGTTTAGGAATTTGCTGGACTCCTCCCTCAGTGCAGATGGGGATACCATCTTTATCCCACAGCATCTCTCCATCCACATTGATGTGTTGAGCGTAGATGTCCGGGAAGATATCTCGATCATCCCACCACACTACGATGAATCCTCCCTTGCCATCACTGATACAATTGTGTTGTTGTTGATTAGCAGTGATTTCACTTATAGGTATTCCGTTTTTATCCCATAAGGTTCTTCCGTCTGCAGTTAGATGTTGCGCGTAAAGTTGTGCGGTCGTGAAGAAATTTGGATCATTACGATAGTCTGCCCAAACACAAAATAATCCACCCATACCATCTGTTACGATTGCAGGAGCACCTTGGTTGCCTTGTGCTGAGCATATAGCAATAGGAGAATCCCATGCTTCATTACCTTTACTATCAATCCGTTGTGCAAAGATATTCCAATCGGGAGTGCTGATATCCCACCAAACAATGAATGCGCCACCTTTGCCATCACTGATTATAGCAGGATCGTATTGGTCACCTTCGCCTTTAAACACAGCAATACCATTCTGTTCCCAACTAATTGTTCCTTCCGCAGATAATTTCTGTGCGTAGATATCTTGATTACCAGCACGCCAATCTTCCCAGACAACAATTACACCCCCTTGTCCGTCAGAGATAGCAGTAAAATCATCTTGTAAGTTAGGTTCCTCACAGACTGAGACTCCGGATTCTTCCCACAATATGTTACCATCTGCATTAATGCGTTGTGCGTAGCTGTCCTGAGATCCGTTTCTTGTATCCCCCCAAACAATGATCGCACCACCGTTTAGGTCAGAGACAATTGTAGGGTTACTTTGAGATGCCTCATGTATACAAACAGAGGTACCGTTTTCTTCCCAGAGAATATCGCCATTGCTGTCAACTCGTTGTGCATAAATATCATAATTCCCATTTCGTCCATCCCGCCAAGTGACAATTCCACCATCTTTTCCATCTGTTGTAATTGTCGGAAAAAACTGTTCGTTTTCAGCTGTACAAATTGGAATGTTTTCAGTATGTTTCCATTCTGAGTGTGCGGAATAGGGTATCATTGTATGAAGTAAGAAGATGAAAAGGCAGGAAAATGGAATGATATTAACATATATCACTTGAGATGAAGCGGCATTAGCAAAATTGATTTTTGGAAACATAATAATATATCTCTGATAGT
Organism: Candidatus Poribacteria bacterium; assembly: GCA_958295945.1. Classification (GTDB taxonomy): domain Bacteria; phylum Poribacteria; class WGA-4E; order WGA-4E; family WGA-3G; genus MSPOR6. The sequence continues at coordinate 3,637,430 of OY282386.1, read as the reverse complement.
AAGACTTCATCGTGAGAATATAGATTCACAGTGAGGTGAAGAATGTAAGTGAGGTAATAGGTTGTGCGCCTACAAAAGGTTTGATTCTCAATTATGGTAGAATTTAGAATTAAATGAACATTAGGAATTGTAGGAGGGAACTCCGATTCCCGATAATCACTGAATTAAATCGCGATTCGGAGATCGCTCCTACAGTGGTGTGTAAATTATTTTCATACTTCACCATAGATACTATATTAACCTAAGTTGCTACCTACTGAATATTAATCATGAAAGGACTTTATCAAACGAAGAAACATAGGAATTCTGCCTATTTTAGTGCCACGTCTTATAAATCGGGGTTACAACCCCCTCCAACTAATGATAGGTGGCAACTTCGGTTATATTAGAGAGATGGCACTACATCAACAATTCTTCACCAATTGGGAAGAACTGGTCTGCCATGGCTTGCAGATCCATTGATGTGTTATGCTCAAATGCCACCACCTCAATTCTTTTCTGTTGCTGTTTGATGAGTTCAGCAAGTGGACAGAAATCGCCGTCTCCACTGGCTAAAATTACGACATCCAATGATCCGAGCATAGAAACGACATCAACAGCAATTCCAACATCCCAATCACCTTTTGCGGATCCATCACCTCGTAATCTCAAGTCCTTGCTGCGTATTGTGTATCCATTATGTTCCAATAGAGAGATGAAGTTCCCTTGTTTGATCTCAGGAATTTGAACTATGTATGCATAAGCACAGATGAGTTCCCGTGGACCGACGATCAGGTCAAGAAGTTTTATGTAATCAACCCTTCGTTCAAAACGGTCTTTAGCAGCATAGAACATATTTTGCACATCAACAAAAACCCCTACATGTTCATTATTTATATTCTTTTCACTAACAGTACTCAATTCCATATTTGGGATTTCTATATGTTTGACTGTCATCCGGATTTTGTTTAGAGCACTTTTTGAAGCCTCATGGGATTTTTCTAACAACTCAAATTGGTTTTTCATATCAGACTTTAATTGTTGTAAGGCTTGGTTTTCCTTAAACATAGCTTCTTCTACTAATTTTAATTCAACCATGAATGTTTCAGTAGAAGTTTTGATCTGATCAAGTTCATTGAGTTGCGTTTTGGCTTCATCATAATTCGTTAATAACTGTTTGTGTTCTGTGTCTAATTCCTCAAGATTTGCTACTGTATCCGCAAATCTTGTTGCATTTTCATGTAGAATAATATTCTCTTTCTGAAGGCTCACAAGTTTTTCTTCTTTTTCTTGGAATGTAGTTATCCTTTTTTTCAATCTTTCGTTTTCTTCAATCAGGAATTTGCAATGTTGATCCAATCGTTTGTTCTTTTTATGAAGGGCAGTTTGCTGTGCCTTTATTTTGTCCAATGCACCTGCAAGTCGTTCGATTTCACTCTGTTGTTCAGTAACTATGAGCAAGTTTTCATTTAATTGGTTCGTATTTGCTTCTTGTGATTCTTGCACTTCTGTGGATGCAGTTTGTAGTTGGGTAAGCGATTGTGCGATCTGTTTATGTGTCTCATCTGGGACTTTTGATACTTCATAAGCAGTTGACATCAAGTGGAACCCATGTGCATGCACATCCTCACGTGTGTCATTTATGAGTGCCCACACGACCTCACCAAATTCGCCTGATTCCATTAGAGGGACAGGATTTTTAAAGAATGTCTTAATTTCCTCTACTAACATAAATCCTACACGTGAAATAGCGGCTTCGGCTTTTTGTGATAGATGTTCAACAATCATATCGTAGATCTGGGCTTGATTGTAAAAAGCATCAGTTAATTTGTTTAACAATTCATGGTTAGCGGTTGAACCTATCTCATCTGGTTCATTATAAAGTCCTTTGTCCATAAGTACTTCAATAAATTCATTCTCTGCAAATAGGATAGTAAACAACCAATTGAGTTGTTCTCTGGGAACTAATGATTTTAAATCCTGTTTAGTCATGAGTTTCCTCCGAATTCATTATTTTTATAATGTGTTAATGTGAAACAATAACGTTCTTATCTCTATTTAATATAGTTACGATATATTCAGCAATACATCCTAATGTGGATAATACTACAGATTAATTATACCGGGTGTTACTGAGCAATTCTCTTTATAATTTGATAATATTGTTGGAACCAATGGGGATGGAGCGAGTAGCATTGCGTGTATCTATGACAAAGTCAGCATATTGAACTATCATCTCGTAGTCTATATTACTATGGTCTGTAAGGATAACAACACAATCAACGTCTTCTATTACTGAAGAAGTCAACGTTTCTGAATGATAAATATCCACTCTCCTCAGGATAATTTTTGAAACGTATGGGTCATGATATAAAATCTGTGCCCCTTTGTCAAGCATTAATCTTATAACTTCAAAAGCAGGTGATTCTCTCGTGTCACCGATGTCTTTTTTGTATGCCACTCCGATAATCAAGATTTTAGAACCGTTCATAGGTTTCATACGTATATTTAGCGCATGAATGACTTTGTCAACCACATATTTGGGCATACTGCTATTGATTTCGCTTGCGAGTTCAATGAATTTTGCATTGTGTTGGAATGTGCGTGCCTTCCACGAGAGATAATGCGGGTCGATTGGTATACAATGTCCACCGGGGCCTGGACCGGGATAAAAAGGCATAAATCCGAATGGTTTTGTGGCAGCAGCGTCTATTATTTCCCAAACATCCAATTCCATTCTGTTGCAGATCATAGCGACTTCATTGATCAATCCTATATTCACGCTTCGAAAAGTATTCTCTAATAATTTAGCCATTTCAGCTATACGCGGTGAAGAGACTGTATATGTCTTATTTATAAATTGTTCATAGAAAGTCTTCGAGACTATAGTACATTTTTTCGTAACACCACCAACAATCTTTGGTGTATTTGTCATAAAATAGGTGTCATTTCCAGGTTCAATGCGTTCTGGAGAATAAGCGAGGTAAAAATCTTGACCGACTTCTAACGAATCTGTTTGAGCCTTGTTGGAATTGGACAGAAGCATTGGGAGTACTATTTCTTCTGTAGTGCCGGGATAGGTTGTACTTTCCAAGATAATCAGTTGTTCGGATTGCATATTCTGAGCTACTTTTTCGACCGCAGACTTGATATATTGCATATCCGGAATTCTATTTTCATCCAATGGGGTTGGCACGCAGATGTTGACGGTATCCAGATTTCTAAGTACATTGAAATCATCTGTTACCTGAATCTGTTTTGACTTTATTAGTTGTCCAAGAATTGTGTCCGGTACATCTGGAACATCCGAGATTCCATGTTTTAATCGTTCTAATTTTTCTGGACAGATGTCAATTCCTGTGACCCTGAATCCTGCATTTGCCATAGCAACCATGAGTGGTAATCCGACGTAACCGAGTCCAATAACCCCTGCATGTATACTACAAGATTCAATTTTTTTTATTAGCATGTTCTCAGATTCTATTGTTGTTTTTTAATAAACCGGGGTTTCAAACACTTCAAACATAATAGGTGGTAACTTGTGCTATCTTTTATTCTGTAACCATCTTGACGCGGAATATAGGTTTGTAAATATTTTGTCAGGCATTCTTGTCTTGTTATTTGAGTTAGACTTAATATAGCAGTTATATGTGTCTCGTCCGTGTCCAGTAAGAACAAGAATTGGTGATGCCCCTGCACTTTGTGCAGCGATTATGTCGGACATTGAATCACCGATGAAAAATGTATCAGATATATCAAATCCGTACTCATTTGCTGCATTTTTCAACATTCCCGGTTTCGGTTTACGACAAGGACAACCATCATCAGGATGGTGTGGACAGTAGTATATTTTCGCTATTTCACCACCATTTCTATTCATTTCTTTCAGCATCCTTTGATGGATGTCAGAGAGTTGTTGCACTGTGAAAATACCTTTTCCAATTCCTGCTTGATTTGTTATCAAAAAAATACGAAAGCCACTCACTGTCAAGATGTTAATTGCTTGTAATGCATTCGGTAGGAAACTAAAACCGTTCCAATTACAGACATAACCTCTGTTTGGAGGATTCTCATTGATTACACCATCTCTATCCAAAAAGATGGTTTTCATACTGTCATGTTTCATTGGTGGTTATATAGAAAATCAATGTCTGATTTGTTTATTTCCATTTCTCTATAGCAGCATGAAATTCATCTGATGTGACATTCGCACACCCCATTTTGCAGACAACAATTCCACCAGCAATACTTGAAAGAATCGCTGCCTTATAGAAATCTGCTCCTGCTGCAAGTGCGAGGGTGAAAACGGATACAACAGTATCTCCAGCCCCCGTGACATCAATGACATCAGTCGCTTGAGGGGGTATGTGTTCAACTTGCAAATCCCCATTTGAGTCACGTTGAAAAAGTGACATTCCTTTCTCTTCACGCGTAATCAACAATGTGGGTAGAGATAGGCGATCTAAAATGTTAACGCCAATTTCAATTAGACTGGATTCATCGGTGATTTCGTTTTGTATAGCATCACCAGCTTCTTTGTGGTTCGGTGTGAGTGCAGTTACACCTTTATAATGCCAGAAATTATCATGCTTTGGGTCTACGACAATTGGCACACTGAATACTTTAGCAAGGTTTACAAGATCATTTATTAGTTTTGAACTAAAGACCCCTTTATCATAATCGGCAAAAATGATAGCATCTGTATGCGGTATTTGTGTACGGAAAGCATTTGTTATCGCAGTTCTTCCTAATCCGCTGATTTCATGTTTAGTTTCCCTATCAATACGCAGGAGATGTTGTCCGTGGTGTGGAACCTCGTCATCCGGATTGTTGTTGTATGGTAGTTGTATGGTATCTGTGTTGTCAGATTGGACGATAACGCGAGTCTTCTTACTCGTATGTCTTAGGACATCTACACAAATGCCAGCTGTTCCGACACCGATAGAATTTAGCATCTGGAAAATCTGTTCTCCATCTCTATCCTTTCCAACAATCCCAATCAGTTCTGCTTTTCCTCCTAAACTAACGATATTCTGTGCAACATTTGCAGCACCGCCGCAACCTAATCTTTCGCCACATATCTCAATAACTGGAACAGGAGCTTCAGGAGAAATACGGTTAACATCACCCCATATATATTCATCTAAGATGATGTCACCTACAATCATTATCTGTTTATCTTGAAATTGAGTAAGTATGTTATTGTAGTTCACAAGATTATATTACCATAACTTAATAGGTTAATCAACAAACATTCTGATTTTGGGTGTGTAAAGTTCTTGTCACCGTAGACGTCAATTCAAGTGAAAAACCTGTCCTCTATTGTAGGGGCGGGTCTCTGTGCCCCCCCATTCCTTGTCCTGTCCGGCAACGGTCGGGCACAGAGACCCGCCCCTACAATTCATAGTAAGAAGTTAGTGACAAAATCTTTACACACCCGTATTGAAACACACGTTGTTTGATGAATCCGTAGAATGTTTGAAGTTCTTTAGAGATGTTGTCCTCGTTTAGTAGTTCTTCAAGCAGGTAGCAGTTTAGGAATTCTTGGCGTGTTAGGTTGAAGAGCTGCAGCCATTTTTGTGGGAAATCTTTGTGTGTGATGTTATACTTCCTGAGTTGCTGATAGAGTTTCCCTTTGATAGCGCGTTTGTGTTTTTCAATTTCCTGATGATATTGCTCTAAGTTCTGATTCTGTTGCACGGGAGCGGGTTTGGGTATATCATCATGGAATTCTTCTTTGAATGCGTCGACGATAGCTGAAATGGTCATGAATCTTGCGAAACATTTAACAGCGAATTCTTTATGTCTTTCTTCAAATATCATTGTAATTTTTCTCCACAACGACGTACAATTGACGTACAATAGTCCGTACAACTGTACGTTGTTTTCGTTGTTGATAGCGTTGTCTACATAAGGGTTAAGAAAGGTTTTTTCAAAAATAAAATTTTTTTTTAATTGTACGTCATCCAGATTCAGTTTCGGTGTGTAAGAAATCGGAGATGGAAACCTTCCCCGCATAATCTGGTATGATAATTCAATAGTTAAGAATATCATTTCCAAAATGTCATGAGGTGCACTTAATTGCGCGTCTATGACCGGTTTTGTTTCTGATCTGCCACAATTTTGAGCTGTCACTCTATGGAATGACGTGAACATTTGCTGGACATTTTCTGTGACATGTTTAACCTGATCTGTATACATATTTGATAACCTGCATTCAAAACTATTTATGTGACACATATTATAACGTAAGTAACTAACATAAGTCAAGTAAAAAAGGAATATATTTGGCATATTTTCATTCTTTTGTGTATTTTCTTAGAACAATTGTATATATTTCTCTGGATGTTGCATTTTTGAGCATTTTGTTATCCTGAATTGATGTGTTTTCGTTGTTTCAGAATTCCGGATTGTCGTAGATTGCGCGGATTACACGGATGGGAGTTTGGAAAGGTACGTTCCATTCCAAAAGATTCAATTTATAGTAAAACTTACAATGAGGGTGTGTAAAGTTCTTGTCACCGTAGATGTCAATTCAAGTGAAAAACCTGTCCTCTATTGTAGGGGCGGGTCTCTGTGCCCCGCCATTCCTTGTCCTGTCCGGCAACGGTCGGGCACAGAGACCCGCCCCTACAATTCATAGTAAGAAGTTAGTGACAAAATCTTTACACACCCTTTTCACTTGTGTTTTTGTATTAGTGCTGTTAAAATAGGAAGGTATGATTTTGTAATGAAGTGTCAAATTATAAAAGTTAAAATCTGATGTGTTGGAACAATAAGAATATCTTCAAGAATTAGTGAAGAATATACGATTAAATTACATCAAAAATCTAAGTTCTGTCAAAAAGTAATTCAAGAAAGCAATCATAAAGGTATACATTAAAATATATGAAATTGTATTTGAACTTATGTTTTATCTGTCTATTACTGATAGTAATTGGACATATCTGTTACCCATTGCAAGTTTTTTCAGAAGAGCCTCCTGACGAGAATATCGTCACAAAAGGTCCAGATTATCCCATAACATCTACATATAAATTACAGGTTGGGGATAGTATTGTTGTTACGGTCGAAGGATATGCGGAATATACGAAAGACCGTGTCCCCGTTCCTGTCCAACCTGATGGGTTTATCTCATATCCTCTCATTGGTCTGATTAAGGCAACGGACTTAACTGTACCTGAGCTTCAGGATGCGATGCAGAAAGTGTTTTCTGAGAAACTTCCGAGTGCCCGTGTGTATGTTACCTTAATGCAACCGAGACGAAATATTCTGGTATTTGGTGCAGTAGACCAAAGACCTCGTGGCAATTTACATGTGTTTGAAACCGGTCAAGTTTATCTAATACAAGCGTTGGCAGCGGCAGGAATTAATAATGAAATTGCAGATCTGACCAAGGTAGTTGTTTGGCGTGATGGGAAGGTGCACACAACAGTTAATTTTGAAGAGCAAATGGAATCAGGTAATATAGATATTCCCTTAAAGGATTATGATGTTGTCATCGTGCCATCAATTTTTGCCCAACGTCGAATACGAGTAATTGGTGCAGTCATGGTTCCGGGTAATTATCCGATCACGGGTCAAGAAATTGCTGCAACGCAAGCTTTAAAACTTGCTGGAGGATCGAGAGCAGACTTTGCAGATTTAAAAAAGGCAGAAATCATCACTGAGGATGGGAATACAACTGTGGATCTCACCGCTGTTGATGTAGTGATGACAATGGGACCAGGGGATACATTATATGTTCCGCTTGCAGAAGCAAAAATTAGTGTAGTCGGAGCAGTTGATAAGCCTGGTCAATATGTTGTTACAGAACCGACTCTGTTAAGAGATGCCGTTGCAATGGCTGGTGGATTGAATGAAGAAAAAGCTAATCCCAAGAAATGCATTCTTACTCGCGCAAATGGAACGCAAGAGGAACTGAACTATAATTTGGTGCAATCAGAAGTTCTTCTCTATCCAAATGATCAACTACGTATATTGGAACGAACGCGCATTGATTGGCGTGTGTTGACTTTTGCTGCCTCACTAACAAACTTAGTCGTCAGTGTTTGGCTTAGATACAGATAGAAAGAACGTAATCTAATATTGGATTACAAATGTAAACTCTTTGGATTAAATAAAGAAGTTAGTTAACAGTAACAGACTGTATTTTTAGTTGGACTATATACTGTTGGAACAATAGATTTTGATCATGAGGGAAAAATGTCAGAGACTAATGACAAGCAACTTGAAGAAATTACTGAAATACGATTATTAGATTATTTTTGGATTTTGTGGCGGAATAAATGGAGTGTTATCGCTATCTTTTTGTTGTGTGTAATCGCTGCATTCCTTGTCACCGATTTCACCCAACCTGTTTATCAATCTGAAACGACTGTTCGTATACTTGATGAACAAGGACCTTCTTCATTATTGTCAGGACTGCCTTTAACTGGACTTTTTAAGAGTCCATCGTTAGGTACTTTTGCTACTCTCATGCAGTCACGCGATTTAATCATCACTCCTGCAGTTGATCAACTAATCAATTCGGGTGAATTGAAACCTCTCCCTGTGCATCGTGGAAGATCTGTCAGATGGTTTGCGGATCTGTTCAACATATCATTAGATGATACCCTTACTGAGCAAGGAGAACTTACAGATGAAGAGTGGAGAGATTATTTCGTAAAAACACTAATTGACGAGAAAATAACAGTTGAAGAGTCACCGGATGGAAACGTAATAACACTGAAGGTAAGAAACAGGAATCCTGAATATGCGCAACTATTGTGCAACAAAATTGCTGAATTGTTGATACTTGTTGTTGAAACGGAAAAAGCAGATAATATGCGTTGGTGGGAAAAACCGGAAGCTCAAGAATTGATAACTGAAGCCAAACAGCAATTAGATAAGGCAGAGAAGAGACTGTTTGAGTTTCAGAAGTCTCATCCAGAAATAACCATTAATGCAGAAGGCGGTACACAAGCACAGGTGATATTAGCATTGCAGTTGAGTGAAAATGAATTGGCTAGCCATTTGATTGGAGCAGAATTGAGACTGAAGGCATATCAGGATGAACTAACAAATGTTGAAGAACAGCTTATATCCGAATCTACAACAAAGAATCCGAGTTATTCTAAGCTACAAGATAATCTGAACGAGTTTGAAATTGAACGTAAAGCATTGATTGGAAAATACGGTGATGTCAAGCATCCTGAAATTGCTGCTTTTGATGAAAAGATAAAGGAGACAAAAGAACGACTTAAGAATGAGGAGCGAGAGATAAAAAGTAAAACTTCGTCGTATAATCCTCTCCACCAACTTCTTACAGAAAAAGTGAATGAGACAGAAGCATCTATAGTGGGATTAAAAGAGCAAATAGCCACAGTATCTGCCCAAATAGATGATCATGTTAATGAACTCAGCGGGTGGTCTGATCAACAACTTGATCTGTTCAAACGTAAGCGCGATGTGGAATTATATGGTGCCCAGTTGGTTGCTTTAGAAACAAGAGTACGAGAGTCACAGATAATTGATGAAACACGATCAGAAACACTTAATGTATTAGATCAAGCACGACTGTCTGAAGAACCGATTAAACCGCGAATGAAGATCAATTTGGTCTTAGGTGCGATGTTAGGTGGATTACTCGGTTTGACATTTGCTGTTGTAAAGAACTACTTAAAAGACACCTATTTGCGTTTAGAGGATTCTGTTCGTCAATTGGATTCGCTGCCAGACCCCCCAAATTTTCTCGGTGTAATTCCATCCATTAAGAAGAGCAGCACGTATCGTATTCCCCTCATCGTTAATGATGCTCCTACCAACAGAACATCTGATGCATTTCGTGTGATTGCGGCGAAATTACCATTTCTAAACCTTAGTAGCGATCTGAAAACTGTATTGGTAACAAGTTCGACACGTGGTGAAGGGAAAAGTACCGTTTCCTCCAACCTTGCTGCTACACTTATCCAAAAAGGTAATAAAGTGCTACTCATAGATGCCGACATGCGCAGACCATCACAACATACATCATTTCCAACTGAACAACTACTACAGATAAATACACAAGCGGAAGAAGAAACATTTGACGACTCCTCAGTAGTTACTCACAGTGACACGCGTAAACCCGGTTTGAGTGAAGCTCTTATAACTCTTAATGACGAAAACGGTTATGAAGTTTTACATTCAACAGTCCGTCAGACAGGAATTGCTAATCTGCATCTCATTCCAGGAGGCACTGTGCCACCGAATCCGATTGAACTGTTAAATTCTGATATGATGACACAATTGCTGGAAATGGTTAAATCTGAATATGACGTGATTGTCATAGATTCACCACCAGTTCGTGCAGTTGCAGATCCGGTGATTTTGGCAACTGTGGCTGATGCTGTTGTTTATGTGTTTGACATTACAAAGACAAAACGTTTTGATGTGTTGACTGGTCTCAAACATCTAAAGGAAGTATTACCTTCAAAGGGGATTGGTGTTTTGTGCAATATGATAAATCCTAAGCATGCTAAATCCTATGGTTATTACACAAAGCATTCCGAATATTACCAACTACCCGATGAGATGGGTTCATGAATAGGTCAGTAGGAAATTAGGATTTCATTTTACCCAATGCAGCGGGTGGACGCGATCTACCGACAAGTCCAGCAAGAACAACCATCGTTAATATGTACGGTAGGATTTTTATGAGTTGATCCGGTATATTCCATAGGTCAATCAGATCTAATGAAGATGCAAACCCGAAAAAGAGACATGCAGCAACACCGTACAGTGGTCGCCAATTACCAAAAATTACAGCTGCCAAGGCAACATATCCTCTTCCACCGATTATGCCTTTTGTAAATATGTGAACATCTGAAACAAGGAAACATCCACCTAATCCAGCGAAGGCACCACTCACAATTACACCGAGATATTGCCACTTTGCCCGACTCAAACTGAGAGTTTTTAGTGCCTCTGTTGATTCTCCCGCAGCGCGTAGACGCAACCCCCAAGGTGTTTTATATATGAAGACATGACTTCCTATCATTAATATAGGTAGGAAATAGACAAGAATGCTAAAGGAACCGATGATTGGCAACCCGAAATCTGGTAAACCGGGAACTCTTTCTGTTGAAGGTATAAGATACTCAGTAATTCCTAAAGCCAGAATATTAATTGCTATTCCTGTGACTATTTGATCAGCGTGAAATGTTATTGTAGCCATGGCATGCAACAATGCCATGGTAACACCTAAAGCAACTCCGACAGTTAGTCCTATCCATGCTGATCCAGAGGCATGTGCACCAATCACATACCCGTAAGCGCCTATCAACATCATGCCTTCAAGTGCGAGATTGATAATACCAGAACGTTCTGAGTATATGCCACCGAGAGCAGCATATCCAAGTGGAGTTGTCATTCGCAGTGTGCTTGGAATTATATCAAGAATCATGTTTTCCTCTTTGTTAAGCCTTCCTGACATACTAACCAGATGATGAGCAAGCCTTGACCTACAAGGAATAAACCCCTTGGCACATTCAAGAACAGCTCAATATCCAATGCAACTTTGTTGAGTAAGCCAAATAAGAGTGCTGCGGCAAATACACCGAATGGGTGGTTTTTTCCTAATAGTGCGACTGCAATTCCAGTGAATCCCCATCCAGATGAGAAACTATCAGCAAACCTATATCGATACCCCATGACATCTGCGACACCCGCTAATCCTGCAATTGCCCCACTCAATGCCATCACCCACACTGTTACAACACGAGGATTTATACCACCATATTCTGCAACATCTGGAGCGTTACCAACTAATCTGAGTTCATAACCCCATCGGGTATATTTCAACAAAACGTAACATAATATCACACTGATAGAGGCAATTATAAAACTTGCATTTAATAAGTTACTGTCTGGAATGAAAAACAATGCATCTGCTAAACGCGGTAAGTGTGCGGATTTAGAAATTGGAGATGTGTGAGGAATCATCTGGCCGGGTTCTCTATATACAGAAGTAACAAGGAGATTGGTTATTGCTAAGGCGATGAAGTTCATCATAATGGTGTTGATAACTTCGTGTGCTCCGAACTTGGCTTTTAAAATTCCCGGAATGCCACCCCATATTGCACCTGCTAACAATGCAGCACATAAACAGAGTGGTATCATCAAAACTGAAGGGAGGTTGAAGTTTATTCCAACCCATGCTGCAGCAAATGCTGCAACATAGAGTTGTCCTTCACATCCGATATTGAATAAGCCTGCCTTATATCCGATGGCAACTGACAGACCGGTAAAGATGAGCGGGGTGGCATTAAATAAGACGCTACCGAATTCATCAAAGTTTGAAAATCCACTGAGAAAGATTATTTTGTAAAATTCGAAAGCGTTCTGTCCGCGTAGGATGAGCACAATCCCACATAGTAGAAAAAATCCGCAGATAGCAAGTACCGGCGGCATACAGTTAATAATTAATTGTCGGATATGAGCAAAAATATTGTTGAGATTGTGTAGTATGGATTGGTGGATTTTCAATGTATTCACAGAGTTGTGAAGAGTTCAAGACACATAGAATTGACAGATTTATAGTACCGTGTTATCATGTTTCAGAATTGGATAAGATAGGTCTGACTTCTATACTGCTATATATTTCATCAGTTGCCAGTATATCATAAGTAATCCATAAATACAATTAGTATTGAATCAAGAAATAATTTAACCCATAACTTTCATTTTTTTAATCTTTATACACCATGCAATAATATGAATAATACCCAATTATCAAATACAATAAAATCGAATACTAATCTCCCAGCGATTTTAGGTGGAGCACCTGCTTTCTCAATATCTAAAGAGATGCCTTTCCCTAAACTGGATTGTTGGAAACAAATTACTGAAGCAGAAGCACAGGTCGTCTATGAGATGACGTTACGGAACGAGTTGTCAAGTAATTCTACTACAGTTCAGGAATTTGAGCGTAAATGGCGTGACAGTCACCAAACAAAATATGCTGTGAGTCTTACCAACGGAACAGCTGCACTACATAGTGCGATGTTTGGTGTTGGTGTTGGTCCAGGTGATGAAGTGATCTGTCCGACTTACACATGGATGGCATCTATAACACCAGCATTGATGCTAAATGCAAGACCCGTCTTCTGTGAAGTCGATCCTGAGACATTGTTGTTAGATGTAGAAGATGTTCGGAAGAGAATTACTTCTCAAACAAAAGCAATTGTGGCAGTGCACCTGTGGGGTAATGTTTGTGATATGGATGCTTTGATGGCACTAAGTGCGGAAACTGGTGTACCAGTGATAGAGGATTGTTCACACGCACATGGGGCAGCCTACAAAGGCACACCGGTTGGTAGTATTGGACATGCGGGAGCTTGGAGTTTGCAGGGGAATAAAGCTTTAAGTGCAGGTGAAGGTGGTGTACTTGCGACAAATGAAATTGAGGTATTTGAACGGGCATGTCTATTAGGACAGGTTAATCGTGCGCTCAACAGCATCGGTGATTCTGAATTGGATCCTTCTGCACTTCAATATGCACAACTTCCACCGATGGGTTTAGGAGTAAAATATCGTGCACATCCGTTAGCGATTGGGATTGCAACGGTACAGTTAGATAAACTTGCCGAACTTAATGAAAATCGTCGTGCGTATATTCAAGAAATTACAGATGGATTGAAGGATATCACAGGTGTTCGTCCCGTTGGAAGATATGAGGGTTCAGAACCTGCGGCATTTTATGGATTTCCTATTCTTTATATTCAAGAAGAGATGTCCGGTATGCCTGCCCCCGTATTTGCCGAAGCATTACGGAAGGAAGGTGTGTTAGCAAACAATAATCCGTATCCATATCTTGTTGGCGAAGGCGTACCTGTTATTTCAAAGGATATTCCAAGTAATAGTAACCCATATCCACTGTTGCATACACTACCGCTATTCTCAGAAGGACTTGATATATTTACGAATGGACGCGGATCACTTTGCACGACTGAAATGGGTGGAGATTATGAAGGATATTCAGCGGGAGATTTGCCAATCACTGAGAAAGTGTGTACACAGTTGATTTTCCTACCACTATTGACGAAACCTGTTGATGGTTCGGCTGAACGGATACTAACAGCAATTCGTAAAGTATCTGATCATGCTGAAATGATAGTTACTGCGTTGAAGAAAGACATATAATTTTCTCCTTATCTATACTATCAATAACACTTATTCTTCACATTATCTCCAAAAAAAATAAAAGAAATTGAAACATGAATTGGTTCCGTTTCGGTAATCCTGATTTCCTTTTTTTCTTATGGGTAGGACTTCCTATTGTTGTTTTTTTGCTCATATATGGATTTTACCTGAAACGAGATGCCCTGCTGCTTTTCAAGTCCAATTCCAATGCAATACATCTGAAACGTATGAAACTTCAAGGTGTGCTGCTAATGATGAGTTTTCTGTGTCTGGCATTTGCAATTTCGTTTCCGCAGTGGGGTGTAAAACCTGAATCAGTTGATGAAAGACTTGATGTAATACTTGCTTTGGATATCTCAACAAGTATGTTGGCGACCGATGGAGATTCTATCCGACGACTAACGCGTGCCAAAAATGCTATGTTTTCCTTGATGCAGCAGCTTGAAGGTGATCGTATTGGATTGCAATACTTTGCGGAAGCGAGTGCAGTTGTATGTCCATTGACTACTGATGCTATAACACTAAGAGAATTCTTGACTGCCATGACCCCTGATACCCTTGTTCATAGAGGTACCAACATAAGTAATGCAATAGAAGTAGCGACAGAACGTCTCATCTCAGAACAGAATGACCTATCCTTTGTAGATTCTGATTCTACTGGACAAAAGGTTTTGATACTATTCACGGATGGGGAAGATCACGATGGGAATGCAATTACGGCAGCAGAAACAGCGAAAAATAAAGGAATACACATCTACTGCGTTGGTGTAGGTAGTTCAGATCAATCTGTCCCTATACCACTTGTCGCTGAAAAAGCAGGATATAAAAGGGATATGCAAGGGAAAATCGTGCTAACTGCCTTGGATGAGAAAGGGTTACAGGACATCGCAAGTTCAGGAAACGGTAAGTATTATCATGCAACTGCGGGGATTGCACCATTAACGAAGGATTTGAAAAGACTTGAAAAACAGAAATATAGAGTCCGTGCAGAAGGTAAATTTCAGGATAGATTTCAGTGGTTTGTTGGGTTAGCACTACTTCTATTGTTCGGAGAAATGTTCATTGAGATATTGATGAAGGAACGGATTGAATGAAAACAACTTACGTTCTCTTGAATATCAACCCCGCAGGACGGAAGCGCATCAACAATACTAAGATGATGCCAAATATGAGGTAGCGTGCACCAGCATAATCAGGTGGGAATCTACTTAGTATTTCTCGTAACACTTCACTCATAGATCCTATAATAATTGCCCCTATAATCGCCCCTTTTATGCTACCTTTTCCACCCAAAATCACCATACATAATATTAGGATTGATTCCCAAAATTCGAAGGTTTTTGCACTAAGCGTTCCCCAAAATTGTGCTAAGAAAGCACCACCAAGTGCACCGATTGCAGCACTAATGGCGAATGCAAGTGATTTGTAACGACTTATATTGATTCCCATAGATGCAGCTGCTTGTTCATCTTCTCTGATAGCAATCCATGCCCTACCAATTCGCGAGTTTTCTAACCGGTAACTTACAAAAATCACTATTCCTGTTAGGATAAGAATGTGGTAAAAGTGTTGCCAATTTTGATTAAGTTCCCATACGAAAACAGATGCGCGTGGTATGTCTTTCACAAAACCATTGATGTCCCGAATCAACCAAATTTCATTTTTTACAATTCTAAAGAGTACTTCAGCAAATCCGAATGTAACAATTGCAAAATAGTCTCCTGTCAGTTTCAAAGTAGGAGCTCCGCGTATCAATCCCCATAGAGCACCATTGAGAATTGCTATCGGTAATATCAACCAATATGGGACTCCTACATGTCTCATCAAGAGTCCTGCGGTGTATCCACCTACGAGATAGAAACCAACATAACCGAGTTCAAGTAATCCTGTATATCCACAGACAATATTCAAACCGATCGCCAGTAGGATGTAGACACAGACTTGAACACCGATGTAAAGTATGTAATCACCCGATGGTAATGTTAGGTTGACACCTATCATAGAAAACATACTTGATATGCCATCTGTTACAAAAGTAAGTAATGGGAAAGCACAAATCAATATCCAGAAAACTATATTTTTAGATCTAAATCCGTTCTGTATCAAATTGCCTGAATTTTTCAAAAAGGTGACAATTTGTTCTTTTGAAGTTTTATATTTTTGCATCACATTCTTCCACTGATACATCATTAATTATTGATTTCAATTTAGGCACGATGAGCAGAGGATTTTCCAAAGAGTCCTGTAGGACGAATTAAAATGACAATTATCATAACGATATATGAGATAGCAACCCGATATCCTGATCCGTAACTGTGTGAGATTTTCTCGTCTTCATAAAATTGACCAAGTCCAATATTGTTACAAATAAATTCAATAAATGTGTCAATATATCCAGCACCAAACACTTCAGCCAACCCCATGAGTAGACCACCAACCATTGCGCCGGTGATATTTCCAATTCCACCAAGAACAGCTGCAGCAAATGCAGCAACACCCTTGTGAAAACCCATTAACGGATTTATATTTTCACGAACACCAACCATTACCCCTGCAACTGCCCCTAAAGCTGAACCGATTGCAAACGTGATGGCGATGACTTTATTGGTTTTGATACCCATCAAGTTTGCTGCCACACGATTCTGAGCACATGCACGCATTGCTTTTCCAATTTTTGTTAGGGTTACTAAACGATTTAACCCGAACATTAAGACAACTGCAAGTATAATGATTGAAAGGTCAAGGTAGGCTAGGAAGACCCCTTCAGAAAATTGTATTGCATTTTCGGTGAAAGATACACCAAAGATATTTAAGAAAGAAGTTGGTTCAACTAACGGGTTGAGTTGTTGAAAGAATTTTGGTAAAGTTTCTTCAGAGAAAGTTTGTGGCTTTGCACCCCAGATCATGCGTGCAAGATTTTGCAGTCCGATTGAGACACCGATTGCTGTAATGAGTGCTGAAAGCCGAGGGGCAGTTCTTAGAGGTTTGTATGCCACAACATCCATCAACATACCTACCCCCGCACAAAATAACATACTAACAAGTATTGCCACCCAAAGTGGTATTGGGAAAAACATAACCAAAGTAAATGCAATGTATGCACCCAACATAAAAATCTCGCCATGTGCGAAATTAATCAGTTGGATAATGCCATATACCATGGTATAACCAACTGCGATGAGTGCATAAATTCCACCAAGCACAAGACCGTTTATCAGCTGCTGGAAAAATTGCTCCATAATTTATTTCTCACACTGTATCGCAATAATTAGATTTTAAAAAGTTTCCCAATGTGTATGTTACACATTAGTTGATAGTCATTATTTAAATGCGTCTAAATTTAGCATTTGTTCAGGTGCGGTTGTATACTTACCATCTATTACTACTTTTACATAGGCCGGTTTATTAACGGTATCTCCATTGATATCAAAATAGGTCAGACCTGTAATACCTATAAAACCTTCTTCAGGTGTATCTATAGATGCTAAATGATCTCGTATAGCTTTCCGATTTTCTGCCAGTGTTGCCTCCTTGTTATAGGTTTTCTCGATTGCTTCAGCAATCATCCCCATTGCATCGTAGGTTAATGCTGCCCAAGTATCAGGTGGCACCTTGAATTCTGCTTCAAATGCTGCTGCGACTTTAGCTGCTTCTTCACCACCCGCACCAAACGTAAAGGGTGTAGTCAGATATGTGCCTTCTGCAGAAATTCCTGCATTTTTAAGAAAATCAGGCGAATCAATACCATCAGCCCCGAAGAATAAGGATCTTATTCCAAGTTTTCGTGCTTGTTTGACAATTAAGGCTGCTTGCTCATACAAACCTGAAATAAAAATCGCCTTAGGTTTTTTGCTTTTTATTTTTGTAAGCTGCGTGCTAAAATCAGTATTCTCACGGTCATAAGCAACAGATGTGACTAACTCAAGATCAATCTTTTTTGCTTCTGCAGTAAATGCATCTCTTAACCCTCTTCCGTAATCATCATTATCAAAGAGAACTGCAACAGAGTTATATTTAGTTAATATATTTTTAATATATCTTGCAATAAATTGTCCTTGAAAATCATCTCTATATAGATTACGAAATGTCCAGTCACTTCCTTCACAAACGCTGACATTAGTTGAACCGGGTGATAATGCAACGATTCCATTTTCTTTATATATATCTTTACCGGCCAATGAGCATGAACTGTTAAAATGTCCAACAACTGCTAGAATTTCTCTGTCAGTGGCAAAACGTGTAGCAACAAGTTTAGCCTCTTTGTCTGTTCCAGCATCATCCCCAAATGTCAGGACGAGTTTTCTACCGTTAATGCCTCCCGCTTCATTAATCTGCTTTGCTTTTAGTCTAGCACCACGTTCAATCATTTCTCCGAAGGCTGCTGCGGTGCCTGTAAAAGGTCCTGCAACTGCGACTTTCACCTGTTCAGATTCTTTTTGTGTTGCAATAGTATCATCCGAAGAGGGACCTGCACCTTCAGCTGTTGCCTGATCCTCCGCAACTTCACCTTCAGCTGTTGCCTGATCCTCTGCAACTTCACCTTCAGCTGTTGCCTGATCCTCCGCAACTTCACCTTCAACTGTTGCTTGATCATCTTTACCTTCAACTGTTGCTTGATCATCTTCAACTTCAACTGTTGCCTTTTCAGATGACTCTTGTGTTTCTTGTGTTTCATCCGAAGTTACTTCCGTTTTCTTGTCTGGAGGTTGACATCCCCAAAAGGATAGTAGTCCCACTATCAGCAATCCAACAAGCCAATTTCTCATTTTACATAAACTCCCTTTAATTTTCTGCGACGACCTGTCTAAAGTCGAATTTAAATTTCAATTTTTCATGTTTGCCATCCGAGTCTACTACGTGAATATCTGAAACTATAATCCTTAAATCAGTTGTATCGTTGTGGAGACGATCAAAGATAAGGAGTCCACGTTTCTTTGCACCCTTGAACAACTTACCACTTTCAAAAAGAGTTTCCGCCACAATTGCATGTCCTTCTTCCAAAGATTCAACATCTAAGTATGAATGGTATCGTGGATAATGGGAATAGTAGTGCGGATATCTTGAGTGTTGGTTGGTGTTGTATTCAGATTTATTGATATTTTCGTATAGGTCATTAAAGAATGCATAGGGTAGGTTTGCATATTGTGCACCATTTTTGTCAATGAGTGTAGCAGATTCATCCACTAATACGCGTGGTGTATCAATGTTTAGGACTGTAACATCAAAGATCGTGTAAATTGGTTCAACATTTCCGCTTCTGTCAACAACCACATAAGGATTAATATGTGGATTATCGGTTAATGCGTATATTTCTACTTCATCCAACGGTTCAATTATAACAGCGACGCCTTTCTGAACAGTGGTGACAGCACCCGTTTCAGGATCAATTTTTGAATTTGCTTGTCCTCCAACTGCTTCAAGAAAAATGTCTACAGACGGTTGTGGTGCTACAGCACACCCAAATAACATGGGACCAGTCAGAATAAGTAGACATAAGTTCAGAAAATGTAACTTCCAACTTCTTCGCACAATGAAATGCATGAACCATGTTCTCCTTTTCCATTTGATACTATATTATATTTTACACAAGTGGATTTTTATTGTCAAGGTTTTTATCAGTTTGTACTAATTTTTGATATTGTAATGTCAAATTAGACACGACACCGCCCCATATACACGATGCAACCATAGCAGATATGGATAAAGCTGCACCAGGAACAGATCGTACATTACGTGCAAATACTATTAGACCAAGATTTATTAATGAGATGACACCAGCACTTCCACCCTTACCAAATCTGTATCCGAAAGAGTCAATTAACTGTTTTGCCCTATATCGTTCATCATAAGTAAGTGGCATATAAAAAAGTTCTTTACCTGCGCGAAATAGTGAATAATCAAGTGCTTTAAATGTTAGAAATGCTGTTCCACCTGTTCGGAGAGACGGATTGAGTGTTAGCACAAGTCCATTTATTAGATGAATTACAGGTATCCCCGCATGAATTATTCTCAGAGAGACAAAGCTGAGTGCAAACGGTACAACAATGAGTTGCAATAAAGCAGAGATAGCACCGAGACCAGCATAAAAGTTCCCAAAATAAGCGGTCCTTGTATCTGTTTCAGTCAGTTCTTTTTCGATCAACAGGTCGAATCTTAAATCAAGTACAGTAGAAATCAATTGTGTGCATAAGATGAGTATACCCAATAAGATAAGGTATCTGGAACTAAACAGTGTCTTTACACCTAAATGCCCTCGTCGTCCACCTTCTTCAGCAATAGATGGTTTTGGTTCACCGGCGAATCTGTATGCCATGACACCAAAAAATGCAGCGGGTAATAGTGATGCAGCTGCAAAGACGAGTAGCGTTTCTGTACCCATAGATTCCGCCCATCGTCCGACGAGAAGTCCTCCTACAACGGACCCAACGGAGGCGATCGCACAAAATGGTCCATTGATGATTTTTGCTTGTTTTTCAGTGAGTGTGCTGTTGACAAAAGACCAATACTGTTCAATGATTATTACGATATATACTTCACGAAAAATAACAATAAACGCTGCAGTAATTTTTATGTTGTTTATTAGACTGATATAACAAGCAAATATCAAAGCACCTGACAAAACAGAAGTTATGGCTAAAGTACGTGTAGCCCCATGAGCAGATAGTAGACGTCCATATATATAGAGGAACAGTATGAGACAGGGTATTACTGCAGTCCAGGCGAAAGGCAGATTTTTTGCTGAATATGCCTCAATGAATAATGATTTTGAAACGGCTCGTATAAATTCGTATCCACATAGGAGAAAACTGGCAGCGAATGCGATTGCAAAGGCGGCATAGATGATACGTTTTGGGAACATTAATTAACTCGTTGACTCATAGAATTAAGATATTATATTGCTTTGGTCCAGAACATCTATATTTAAGTTCATCAATATTTGTTTCAACATTGAGTAGCTTACATAAATGCAATAGACTCTGTGGACCACATAACAGAAGGTGTTCATCTATAGTTGGTGTGGATGTTGGAGTGGTTCCGAATCCTGGCAAAATACCTACACTTGGTGGTTCGTAGAGACTTTTGTCAATTTCAAAGAAATCTTTTGGAAAGTCCAAGTTAATAACAGCAGATATGACATTGGTGATGTAGTGAATATTTAACTTCCCGTCTTTGTTATAGATTGTTTGTATTGTGATTTTAGGAAACCATACATCATTGAATCGCTGGAAATCTTTATATTCAAACCGCATAAAGACATGATCAGCATCGTATAGGTATTCGGTTTTGCGAACACAAAAATCTATAGATTCATCAACCCAAATTTTCATTTTCTGTTTGTTTGCTGCAGTAAAATCAAGCACATGGCATTCCGAACCACCAATGTTCTCTTTCCCAATATGATTGGCATCTGCAGGTACATGATAAATCGACCTACCGAATAATGAGAAATCTTGGTATCCATAGTATGTATGAGCATCTTCTATGTCGACTGCTAAAGGCATTGAATAGGTAGTGATCTGATTTCCAATACTTAATCTAACATGAGTTTGTGTATCGTAAGCAAGGAAGAAGATGTCACCCGCATGGTGATGTTGAGCGGTTTCGCTATCAAGAGAAAGTCCTGGTTCACTTTCCAATGTTAACTTGTATTGATACAATTTCGGAGAACTATCAGTATTTTGACTTATAATTTGGAATAGAGTTGTCGTGTGTAGTTCTTCTGTGCGCTGTCGATACTGATTGGCATTATAACTCACAAACGGAATTAGATAGTCATTTTCAAATGTTTTCACATCAATGTTAGATTCAGGTACATAATTTTTCAATTCCCTTTCTTTTTCCTTTTCTATAACTTTTTCAATTTCTTTTTCGCTTTTTTGGGCACTGTATTCTACTTTTGTTTCCGTTTGAACTTCACCACTTTGTATCGTCAATCGTACATGATTTGTCCCGCGAACGAGTTCTTCTATGGAGATCTCCGCTGCGTGGCATACTGAACTAAAATAGCTGATGATTAAGACAAGAAAAAATAGAAGATAACGCATTTTGAATTTCCTCATAATTATGTAAGATGCGGACAAATATCATACATTGTATTTCTATCCGTATCGGTTATGGACAATTGCATAAAGTGCTTACCACCTCAAAAGCAAATCAACTTTGTCCTAAGGTTTGGTGAGACTTCATCCTACTGTTGAAACATTATTAGGGGACGCAATCGCCTACTTCTTTCTCACAACTATCACTACGTCTATGAACATTTTTTCTTTGCTCACAATTTCCACCAAAGATTATGCATCTAAATGTTGCACTAATTATCCTATCATTTACCCATTGATAGATTTTAACATTCTCAGACCCACAATATTCACAACCCCAATCGGGGTAAATGACATGTTTACTTACGCCTAAAGGACAAAGTGCGGGGGCAACATTACAGTCAGGAGGTTTTTCACCGTTTCCCTTTGAGACAAGATGTCTTTTATTACGGTGGTGTGGAGGTATAAAAGGTCCTCCAACCAACTGTGACATCTCAGCATCATTGAGAACAACGTGTCCGTCTAAAGTGTTCTCTATACCTTGCGTTTCGGGGACAAAAAAACCCGCGCCATAAAGAACTAAGACTACCACAAAGGTAAGACTAAACATTAAGGTTTTCATTGAAAACTCCTTTTATTAATTAATAGATACTAACATTATGTCAATCGGAAACACCGAAGGACGTAAAACCAGAGGGGGTCTCTGGATTATTCGCGAATTCACAGTATTCCCGTGTTTTCGCGTTAAGATTTTATTCATTGTTTCTCCCAGAATACCAATTGAAATAGGTCTCGCCATGAGGAATTAAAAATTCCTCTAAAGATGAAAAACCATTTTCTTTTAAGAGGTTTAATTGTTCTTCTCGGATTTTACTAACTTCATCCTGAAGCTCAAATATTCTTGACACATTCCCGTCACTCCATTCACTTATTTCATTAAGTTCTGCATATAAAGCATTTACTGTTGCTCTATTAAGGTTGCCTACACCGAGTTGATCATGAATTTCTCTACGACGGTCACTTAAGCTTGAATACTGTTCCTGCAAGGGAGTAAGCTCCAAATTAAGTTTGTCTATTTCATTATTTAATGGACTATAACTTGTAAATATCTTCATTAATTCTGGAGAGATGTCAGAATTCACAAGCGTTTGTTGTAGATCAATTTGTAAGACATCAAATGCAGTGTCACCCTTGTCTGCGACCATATCTGTATTGATATTATTTTGAGGCTGAAAAGATTCAAGTGGTTCCGTAGTTTGCAAAGATGTCCCGCCATTTTCAAGTGGTTTTTGTGAGTTTTCGTTTTGGATACCTGTCTTATTCGAACCAGTATTTGAATCTTGTTGTGGCAAAGGTACAAAAGTAAGTTCCTTTTCAAAACGTTCCAAATCATAATTTAGAAATAACACCCATGCAATCAATACAACTACACTCACGATGCCAACGACAAATAGTTTTCTCATTTTAGTTACTCCTCTTTTACGGATTTTCTTTTACGGATTTTGCACACCTAAACCCAAGCGAATAGGAACGGTGTGTAGGTGGTTTTGCTACATGATGTATACACGTTAGGTGGAGTTGCATGGAATTCCACCCTCCACCCCTTATGGCTTTTGTGTCTTTACCATGTATATTATCCGCGCACCATTCAGATACGTTTCCTGACATATCCAACACACCGTAAGGACTTGCCCCTTCTGGATAACTGCCAACAGGTGATAACTTTTTATGGGTCGGAAAGTAATCAAGTTTGGAAAAATCAAAGTCGTTACCCCATGGATAGATGCGTGCTTCTGTGCCTCTGGCTGCTTTCTCCCATTCTGTTTCCGAAGGCAGTCGTTTTCCTGCCCATTTTGCGTAGGCAGCAGCTTCATACCAACTCACACCGATAACCGGATGGTCCGGTGCTGTCGAGATTACGTTATCTCCAAAGCCGAGTGGCTTTTCAATACGATATTTTTTCTTTTTTGGGTAACTATAGTAAACACGTTTCTTTTGAATGAAGTTCCACCCCTCTTTTGTCCAGTATTCTCGCTTGTTGTATCCACCTGCCAAGATAAATTCCTTGAATTGAGCGTTGGTGACTTCGTGTTTGTCTATGTAGAATGCATCCACATTCACTTTACGTGCTGGACGTTGGTCAGCAGGTGCGTTCGGATCGTCTGTGCCCATTGTAAATTCACCTGCAGGAACCAGCACCATTCCTTTGGGAGGGGCACTCATAGCCAGCCAGGGTGTCATCATGATCAATAGGAAAAGGATTAGTTTTTTCATCGGTAATCTCCTTGTTATATAATAGACATTATATAAGTTTAATCGAAATGTTTGTCATAACACCAAGGTCTGAAGTTTAGACGAAAGTTATGTAATCCACAACAGATTTTCATGACTAAATCGCTGAAACCTTGTTTCCAATTGCGCAACTTGTCTTTGACTATGCGGTATCTTTTGACACCACTAATCACATGTTCTACACGGATACGGATAGACGATATTTCCCGGTTTCTTGCTTTTTCAGCTGCTGTCAGTTCACCACCTTTGGGTTTCTTTTTCGGTTGGACAACAGTAATACCAGCAAGATTAAAACCTAAAAAACCGGAATCTTGGTATAAATAACTACCACTTGGCAAAAAAGATACTGTTTCATCGGCAATACGTTTATCATGTCTGCTGCCTTTGTAAGTAGGAGACAATACCAATATCTTGCACGCAGCATTAATAAGCAGATTATTCTGGACAGTATGGTGTTTCTTTTTGCCACTATAATAGTCCTTCTGTGCTTGTTGGTCTTTCGGACGCTGTATCGGACGCTCTGTGCAATCTTGGAAATAATGTTCGGGTGCCGGTGTGTCACTTTCAACAACTGTCTCTTTTTCAAAAGTATCAGGAGTTGCCTCACGAGATGGCAACTCACCGAGTTCATCTAATGCCTGGTCTAATATCGGTGAAAGTAGGTGTATCCATTTATTTGTCTCAGGTTGAGACATATCAAAGAACATACCATGAGCATCTTGGGTCCATGCGTGTCGTCCAGAAATCAAAATAAACAGAAGTTTATCTTCCATATTTGACAAACGACTATTTTTGTAAGTGGTATAACGCCGTTTTTTTTCGTTCTTGACCATCAAGTGTTTTTGTAGAGACAAACGCTAAAAAATGTGTCGTCCAAATCGGAAGAAGTGCCAAAAATTCTTCAGTCGTCCAACCCGTTAGTTTTTGGAACTTACCCGGATCGTCCTTTATTTCATCATATTTGTTCATGAGTTAATCTCCAAAGCATAATTTTCTTTATTATGCCAGAAATCAACTTTAATTTAAATTGAAATCAACTGTAATTTAAATTCATATAATGTCTATTGTATCGTCATCAGGACGTGGGTTATGAACCCAATGTCCAGTTGGATCGCTTCCTCGTGCAATTATAGCGCGTTGGTTCCAATTGTTAGCTGCATGGACTTCTGGCGGAACAAATCGCATTGTCAGACCACATCTTCTCCGATCAGATGTGTTCGGTTCAGATCCGTGTAATAATAGGTCTGAATGAAGAGACATTTGTCCTGCTTTCATCTCAAAAGGATAAGGAGCATCACCATACTGTTCCGGTTGAATGACAGTTTGATTTAGTACGTTCTTTTCTTCTGCGGTACTCCGTTCGAATTCAATCTGTCCGTGTCGGTGAGATCTTGGAATAACAGTCATCGCCCCGTTTTCAACATAAGCGTCATCGATTGCTAACCAAACAGTGACAGTCTTACTTGGTGAGAGGGGCCAATAGGATGCATCCTGATGCCAACTGACTTGTTTATCTTCACCCGGTAGTTTGCAAAAGTAGTGTGTACCCCAACAAATTAGGTTTTCACCGAGTAGGTCTTGGACATAATCCAGTATTCTGTCTTCAGTGATAAGATCGTGGATTCCTGCACAGCGCGTATGCCACCCGTTAATGGAATAGCTGTTTCCACCGTCAGCTAAGACTTTATCCATCAGTTTGTTGAAATACTCACGATGTTGCGATATTTCGTCTTCGGAATATACATCTAATGGAGATAGAAAGCCGTAATCATTAAAATGTTGGATCTGCTCTGCTGTTAATGTTGATGGAGTTTCGATTTCAGCTGGAAAGAACTTTAGTTCCCGATTGAGATCTGGTAATGCGTCCTTAATTGGCATTGAAGAATATTCTCTCCTACATATTGTGAATTTGTGCTTTTGATATGTATCGTGTTGATATGTTACCGTATATGATTGCTGATGTCAAACTTTTATTTTAGCTTGGATGGTGAGAAGTTAGTGACAATAACTTTACACACCTATTCAAACTCAGAAAATTAGAGCAATGATTCAGAACCATCCAACTATAGTGGATTTTGAAAGGACTTGAACACTCTGCATAGGCGAGGTTAGGAAACCTCGCCTACCATGGGACGAAAATGTCAACTTATACCATTTCTATAAATGTATATCCCATTAGCATTTGTTAAGAATGTCTTGAAGGACTGCACAAACTGGCAGTTTGTGGTACAAAAATGCGGCGTTTTCTATTAGAAATGGTATTATATTTATAATTCACTATATATAATTTTTACTTGTTTTCTTAGTTTTTTCTGCATAGTGTTCTCGTTATTGTTATAATGTGGGTTTATGACGGTATTTTGTCTTGACTGAATTTTGAAAAAACAAGTAAATAGGGTATTTTTTTTCATTAATTGTTCATTTTTTGGACAGTTCTTGGTACTGTTTTGCTGTGTCTCTCTGTTCTATTTTACAGTTTGTAATATTCTATTCCTCGCTTCATTGTGGTTTGTTGTGTGATTTTTGTGTATTATGGTAAATTATTGAATTAATTGGACACATTGATCAGGTGAGGTTAGGAAGCCTCGCCTACCGTTGATAGTAAGTATAAATATAATTCTATGTTCCACGATAAAGTGCTCCAACCATCGTTGAAAATCGCGGTTTTAAAGTGCTCCAACAATATGAAGAGTTTTGATTTTCACACCGTATTGTGTTGTTTTTCACACAGTGCCCCTTTTTTGTGTGTTGTCTGTGCGGTCTGTACCTGTCTGGGTTTGTAAAGGTTTGTGTGTTGTTTTGCGTTTTTTTTTGTGAAATGTGTGTTGTTTTTGTCGTTGGTATTTTTGGCTGTTTTGTTGTGGTTGTATTATAACCGGTTGTGACGTGGATGTGAAGGATTTTTAGGGGTGAGGACAATGGATGACCAAGTGATTTGGGGGTGGATTTGTTTGAATCTGGATTTGCAGGAATTGTCTGAACCAGGATTTGCAGGAGAATGTAAGAGGCGCAATGAATTGCGCGTCTACGAGACTCTTGTTGGAGCGGTTTGAAACCACGATTGTCTGAACCAGGATTTGCAGGATTAGTAGATTTTCAGGATTGAGAGGTTTCGGGGCACGGAGACCCGACCTACAATTCATGGTAAGAAGTTAGTGACAAAAACTTTACACACCCCAACAATACATACAAATTGAAAATCTTGTCTATCTGTGGTATAATACTTTTATGAAAGACTATATACTCTTAATATTTAACGTTTTACTGACAGTAATTGGACAAATCCTACTCAAACAGGGAGTTAGTGAAGTTGGACGTATCAACAGTTTTCGTGAACTTTTTCCTAAACTAACACAAGTGATTTTTAATCCATTTGTTTTAGGTGGGATTTCTATTTACGGATTTACTACCTTCGTTTGGCTTGTTATTCTTTCCCGTGTTAAGCTTAGTATCGCATATCCTATGTTGAGTTTAGGTTATGTTCTTACAATACCATTTTCATGGTTATTCTTTAAAGAATCTATCCCAAGAGTTCGTATTATCGGAGCAATAATAATATGTATCGGTGTCTATCTTGTTGCCCAAGGAGAGGCATAAAGCATGCGTGAATCTGCTTCTCAATATCAATCAGATGCTAACGAGCAAATTCAATCATCTCCACCGCGTTCTTATACTGCTATGATTCTGTCGGGAATAATACCAGGTTTGGGGCAGTTATATTTACATAGATTGATAAAAGCATTTATTGTATTTTTCATTTTCTTGACTGGTGTAGTATTATTCTATCTCAACTCATATCCTGTAAGAGAATTGAGCGATCTTTTCAAATTTCAATCAGATGCCAGTAGTGGATTTGTTGCAGGCGATAGTGATGATATGGTTATTGATAATGCTATTCAACTTTGGACATTTGATGATGGAAAGAGCTTGTGGTTTCGTCCATCTATGTTTCTAAAAGTTACTGCACTATTGCAAATAGTATTATGTTGGTTCTATGCAGTCTATGATGGTTGGCGTGTTGAACATGAAATAGACATTAGGACATATCAAAGAAACAGAACATCTGCGATTTAGAGCCTAAATGAGTTTGATATAAGCGAACTGAAGTATATTGTATGTTGGGTTGAGGAATGAAACATAATATAATGAGACTGACATCTGCACGTTCATGCTATTACTAACTGCAAAAGTTGTTAGACCTAATATGTTTAGAACAAAACTAATATATACATCACTCATATTATTTTGTTCATTGTTTGTGCTCTTACTCGGATGTCAATTTGACGATTTCAAAGAGATCGAAGAATTGCTGGATAGAGGTGATGCGCAAACAGCATTGGAGGAATTGGAAGGATTTTTACAAACAGAACCGAAGAATCCCAAAATCCTTATGTTACTTGGCAAATCCTACAACGAATTGGGACGTTACAATGAAGCAGTAATTCAGTTTGAAAATGCCGCACAACTCTATGAATCAGAACCAGAAAAACTTAATGAAGCAAGAATTGAATTAGCAAATACTTATCTTCATATAGGAGATAGAGATGCATCGTTTCGTTTGCTGAAAGAAGTGCAGCAAAGCACCAAAAACACCAAGGTTCTACAAAAACTCATTGAACTTGTAGGGGATAGTTACAAAACAAAACAACTAACGAAAGGGGATTCTGACAATTATTCACCTATGTTTTCACTAGATGGGACACAAATTGCATTTGCTTCATTCCGTCTTGACAATGGTGAAATCTACTTGATGGATTTGAATGGACGAATCACACGACGTGTAACATATTCAACAGATTTTAATGACAATTCTCCTGCATTTCTTCATAAACCTGATTATATATTCTATAGTAGTGAGCCTAAAGATACACGTGAAATCAAGCTTCTAATTCAGAGTAGCGGATCAACCCCTATCTTTGCAGGTTTAAACCTAACCCATATCCATAGTAAAGTTACCCGTAGTGTTATTCCAAATAGTTTCGGTACTCGCGTGCCCCGGTCTTCACATGAAGGGAACAGGGTAGTCTACGAATCAAATGTTGATGAGAACTTAGAGTTATTTCTACTTGAATTAAGTGAACTTGATCTTACTCAATTTACTCCAGAACACATCAAACCAAAGCGTTTTACCTATAATGATACAGATGATGGTAGTCCAAGTTTTTTTCCTGATGGCAAGCGAATTATTTTTGTCTCTTCACGAGACGAAGTGAACCAACTCTATACTATCAATATAGATGGGAAAAATGAGAGACATTTCAATCCAAACCGATTTGACTGTTATAATCCATCAGTTTCTCCAGATGGAAAGACAATTGTATTTATGTCTGCAAGATATGGTGACTGGGAAATATATCTCGTTGATGCGAATGGAAAAAACGAAAGACAGATTACAAATGACATTGGAAGGTCAATACAACCTACATTCTCTCCAGATGGTCGTTATATTGCTTTTGTTTCGGATAGGGGCGATGCGTTTCATATCTATTTAATGGATTTGAATAAGCCAATCACACAACAAGATTTGGTGGAACGTCTACATCGCTAAAGTCATGGATTTGTTTGAGATAATGTCTCGTTTTCTTAAGGAGGTGGCATATGTATCGTGTGATAAAACCTGAAGGTTTTGGTAATATACAACTTGAGGAGGTGGAAACACCTGAAGTAAACGAAAATCAGATTCGGGTTAAGACTGATACCACCCTAATTAGCCGTGGATCGGAACTTTTTAGACGATACATCCTTGAAGAAGCTGTTTCACCATCAATCATGGGGTATTCGCTAACTGGCACTGTAGATGCTGTTGGTGAACAGGTTGTTGACTATGAAATTGGGGATAGAGTGATGGCAGTAGCACCGCATGCACAATATGTGGTAATGGAACCTAACCCGACGGATGGTAGAGTTGTTAAACTACCGACTGAAGTTTCTTTTGAAGCAGGGACATTTTTACCTTTGGCGACGAGTGCCGTTGCATGGTCAGATTCATCGGGTGTGAAGTCGGGGGACACCGTGGTTATTCTTGGACAGGGTTTAGTGGGTAGTTTGATGATGCAGGTCATCCGCAATTATTCACCTGAACGGATAATTACTGTTGACGCACTGGCTTTTCGCTGTGGGTTGTCTGTTAAACTCGGTGCTGATGTTGCTATTAACGCTGATGAAGAAGACCCTGTTCAGGCTGTCCGTCGCTTAACAGATGGCAAAGGGGCGGATTTGGTTATAGATTGTGTTGGTGGACATGCGGGTGTTAGGTCTTTTGAACAAGCACAAGACATGGTGCGGCAATTTGGTATAGTTCAACTTATTGCACTCTACCAACAGAAACCACTTCCATTACATTCATCTAAAGTGATGAGTAAACGTTTGGTTGCAGGCATCCTAACGGACGAACCGCGTGTCAATTTAGCTGCACGCGCGTTACAAAAAATACGGGTTGGAGAAATCCGCACTGAAGATATGATTACACACCGTCTTGATTATACTGAAGCAAAAGCAGCCTTTGATCTATTATGGAATACACCGGGAGATACTCTTGGAGTGTTGATTAAATGGTAAAGTGGATTCCAAGATATGAACAGAGATATATCAACAGAGATAACCTTTGACGCTACATTACGTGGATACGATTTAACATTGACGACAACCTGGGGACTATTTTCACCAAAGACGATTGATGCTGGAACACAACTATTGATTGAGAATATGGAAATTGGCAAAGGTGATACTTGTCTTGACCTTGGATGTGGTTATGGTGCTATTGGTATTACGATGGCGAAGTGTGCATCCAATGCAGAAGTTTATATGGTGGATAAGGATTTTATTGCAGTAGAGTATGCACGAAAAAACGTTAAACAGAACAATATACAGAATTGTCACGTTCAATTAAGCAACGGATTTAGTCATCTTCCAGATACCCAATTTGATGTGATTGCATCTAATCTTCCTGCTAATGTTGGCAGAGAACTTATGCATATCTTTTTCTATGATGCAAAACGGTATCTAAAACCTAATGGACGAATATATGTAGTTACAATCTCAGGTCTACGCGGATTTATCAAAAGAAATTTTATGGAAGTATTTGAAAATTATATGAAAATAAAACAACGAAAAACACATACGGTTGCAATGGCTACGAGAATGTAGAATCGTCAAAGAAAATAAACTCTAAAATACAAAAAATGGAGAATTCATCATGAAATTATTTCAGATAATCACACTATATTTCATAATGCTTTTTACAATATCCTCAATCTGTGTAGCTGTGGAGAGTGAAAAGGTGGAAACTGACAAGGATTTGAAATATCCTCAAGAACATTGGCATAACTTAACCATGATGGGTATGAAAATAGGGTATGTTCATCAATTTATTGACAAAACAGTATATCAAGGTGAGGAGATGCTTCGGACGAAAACGGACATGGTAATGCAATTTAAAGGTGCTGGAAATGAAATAAGAGTGGAAAACAACAGAATCGAATATTCTGATGCGAAATTCATGCCACGTTACTTTGTCATGACTTCTAATGAATCTGGTGAGAAACGGGTTGAAGGAAAGATAATTGATGGTGTGGCTTACATTACAACAACATTGAATGGTGAAGAAACGGAAGCAGAAGTCGCTATTCCTCCAAATACAATTTCAGATGCTGCCGCAATTGATAATCTACTTTCACAGAACCGATTGAAAGCAGGTGAGCATCTTGCATATCAAACATTCAATTTGGACATTCAAGAGATAGTCAATTGTGAATTGAGTGTCATAGAAGAATCAAAATTATCATATCAGTCTGAAGATAAGCAGGTTTATGTCATTGATACAAAAGTTGATATGTTGGGTGGAATTACTATTCGTCTATGGGTTGATCGTGAAGGAATAACTTACAAATTCATTACTGAAATGTCTGGGTTATCCGTTGTCGCGGTGAAAACTGATCGAAAAACGGCACTTGGTGAAATTGAAGAATTGGATATCATGCTGCAGACTCGCATAATTCCCTCTGGAAAGAATCCGAGAAAAGGAGCAAATCAGTTCATTGCCAAAATTCAACATGTTGAAGGTAGTCTAAAAGAAATTATCATGTCAAACGATCAACAGACACTCAAACTGGATACAGAAATGGCAGGTACTCTTCAGATTGAGATGGCTGAGGTAGATGAAGAGAATTGTCCTGAACTTCCCATTCAAAGTCCTGAACTTGAGAAATATCTATCATCAACAGTATTTGTTGAGTCAGATCATCCAGATATTCATGCACAGGCATTGAGAATATTAGATGGTGAAACGAATTCATGGCGTGCAGCAAAGAAGTTAAGCAGATGGGTCTATAAATCCATAGATGAAAAAGGTTTGAGTGGTGGTTTCAGTTCATCGTTGACAACGTTAAGAACACTTTCAGGTGATTGTACAGAGCATACTGTTCTGCTGATAGCACTGGCACGTTCTGTTGGCATGCCTGCACGAATATGTGCTGGACTTGTTTATGCAAGAGACGCATTTTATTATCACTTTTGGCCTGAGGTGTATGTGGGTGAATGGGTTCAAATGGATCCGACTTTTGGGCAAGTGATCGCTGATGCTAATCACATACTGCTCCAAGGTGGTATGCTTGAATCTGGGACGATGGTTGAGTATACTGAAGGGGTGTTTAGAACTCTGAATAAACTTGAGATAGATATCGTGGAATGAGGAATTAATCTTGCGCAAATCAAAATTGGAATCTGAATCAAGTAGGAGATAATATCGATTGGCATTTCTCAATCCACTGTTTCTCTTAGGTTTATTCGCTGCTGCAGTTCCATTGCTCATACATCTTTGGAGTCGCCGTCAGGCGGTAACCGTAGACTTCAGTAGCATCATGTTTTTGGTGGCTGCGCATCGTCAAAATGTGCGGCGTGTGCAGCTCAAGCAGCTTCTAATTCTTCTGCTACGCATGCTAATTATTGCCCTAATTGCACTGGCATTGGCGCGTCCCTTTCTCACGCTCGGATTACCGCTCGCAGCAGTGCGCGCCAAGACTGATGTAGTAATCGTGTTAGACAATTCTTATAGCATGCAATATGAAGATGTTGATGGTGTCTGGTTTGAAAAAGGCAAGAATGTCGCATCGGATGTATTGCGTTCATTAAGACACGGGGATTCTGCATCACTCATATTGATGTCTGATGTGCCAAAACCTGTTTTTCGTCAACTCACTCCGGACATAGACAGTGTAATTACTGCAGTCCAAAATGCAAAAGTATCTTTTCGTGCAACGAGTGTACAACCGAGTATTGAACTTGCACACGAGATTCTCTCTGAATCTAAACAACAGAACAAAGAAATTTACATAGTATCAGATTTTGCTAACAATGGTTGGGGTGGTTGGGGTGTTATTCCTAACCGATCTGCGTCGCGAATTGTTTTACTGCCTATTAGAAAAGGGGTTGCACATAATACTTATATTGAAGAAATAGTGCCTTCACATCAACTAATCGGTGTTGATTTGCCATTCCATCTGAATTCTACAATACATAATCAGTCTGATACACCGATAGCAGAAACGACGCTGACTTATGTGGTAGATGATGAGAAGAAGAAAACGCAGACATTTTCTGTTGACGCAAATGAATCTATAATGACAAAGATGACACATACCTTCACAGATTCTGGGTCACATACAGGTTTCTTTGAGTTGACTGATGATCGCTTGAATACGGACAATCGTAGGTATTTTACATACAATGCATTGGGTGAGATACGTGTGCTTGTTGTGAGTGAACAGACCGAATACCTTTCTTTGGCACTGAATCCATTAAGTCATAAACAGACAGCGGGATCACCATTAAAGTCATCCATGATTCAACCTACTAATTGTACTCCAGCTGCTTTTGAAACTTATCCACTTCAGGATTTTGACATCGTTCTCATTGCGGATATGTCTGAGTTATCATCAGAATCAGATGCACAGGTGCAAGAGTTTATCCGACAGGGAAAGCATGTGATTGTATTTGCTGCAGATGCAAATGATAAATCTTGGTTGCCAGTTCAGTTCGGACAACTCATTACATGGCAGATTCCGCAAAAAGTCAGTAAATACGATGAGACACATCCTATTTTTGAGATTTTTCCTGATAGTGTGCTATCGGGTCAATACGGACCACAGTTTTACCAGAGTATGTCTCTAACTCCTGCTACTGATACATCAATAATTGCGCGGTTTGGAGATGATACACCTTTCCTTATTCAGCATCGTTCTGGGAGAAGTAATTTATTGTTATTCAACTGTAGTCTACAACAGCAGACTGATAGCAACGAATTTCTTGTAAATCCATATTTTCTTCCCCTTATTCAACAGTGTGTGCTATATGTGATGCACAACACCGGGCTAAACAACATCACGGTCGGTGATACATATATTGGAAGTTATCCACAGAACCGGGGAGGACGTGCTTGGATAAAACGGATCGATTCTAATGAATCCGACGCGATGACAGCAGCTGCAATAGCTGAAGATGGCACGATGCGTTATGAATTAGCTAAAGAACCGGGAATCTATCAAGTAGAGGTAAATGCACAAGATAGATTGTACAGAGATTTCTTTGCAGTGAATACACCTGCTGCTGAGGCGGATTTGACATCAATTTCATTTCAACAAGCATCTGAACGTGTTGATGCACAGGCTGAAATCACACCTGAAACTGGGGTGTTGGATACAGAAGAATTAGACATCAGAAGACATGGAAGAGAAATATGGGGAGAATTGTTGATTCTCACCGTTTGTCTTTTACTCCTTGAAGGTTTCCTATCAAACCGGTCAAGTAAATCTACACTGAGCGAAGCATAATGAAAACTTCAATCCTACCACCTTTGTCCTATGTCCGTTGCGTGCAGCGACTAACATATAATGTAGTTGCCAACAGATTCTTGAATACATTTATACTATGTATTCTATTTCTCCTTATTGGACAATCGGTAGACGGTAATCAGGCGCGGACGGTCAAGAGTATTATACTCAGAGAAAAAAACACCTATTCAACACCAGATGAAAAACATATTCTCCAGTTAATGCGAACAAAAGTTGGCAGTGATTATGATGAAAACGTCTTGAAAGAAGATTTCTCAACTATCGTCCGTTATCTAAAGAATAAAGGATTTACTTATGCACGTATTGATAAATCGGATGATCCTGTTAAACTTGTTGA
Source organism: Candidatus Poribacteria bacterium (assembly GCA_958295945.1). GTDB lineage: Bacteria > Poribacteria > WGA-4E > WGA-4E > WGA-3G > MSPOR6. The sequence goes on along the minus strand of OY282386.1, from coordinate 3,601,773 downwards.
GAATGAAATACATATTGGAATTGTAATAGATAAAGGGGTTATTGGAGAAATCACACTTGAGGGAAACCGAAAAACACATGATGATGTAGTACTTCAAGAACTCTTATTCAAAACTGGAGAAATATATACGAAAGATGATAGAGAAGAGAGCGAAAGAATAATACGACAAAAAAGATATATTAGTGATGCATATATCGACTCCTCTTGGGATGAGGAGTTGAAGGCAATAAATGTTCATGTAATTGTCACTGAAGAATGGTCTATTACGGGTGCGATTGATGTTCCTATAGGTCGAAATAGTTCAACCTTTTTACTAAATGTTCAAGAAACAAATCTGAATGGTTCAGGTCATGGCACACAATTGCGTTATGAACGGATTAATGAAATAGAGGAACAAGCGCGTAGTTATTTTAAATGGCAATACGAGATGCCGCGTTTGTTCAGTTCATATTGGAATATTGATGGTGAATATATTCAGAAACGCGAAGGAGACTCATGGGTTGTTAAGTTAGAACGTCCACAATATACATTAAAAAGTCGTTGGAGTACAAGGTTGATCCTCTCAGAAGGTGTAGACCAGGTTCGATGGTATGAAGCAGGAGAGAAAACTGCAACCTTCAATCGAAATGTCCAAATTGGTTCAGGAGATATGATGCGATATTTTGGTGAAAGGCATCAGCAGATATATACTGGTCTTTGGATACGTTCTCAAAGATTAAGAGATGTAACAGTGGAAAGATTGATAGATTCCACTGCATTACCGTTAGACAGAAATATCAACAGAATCGGCATTACCGTAGGACGTAAACGAGTATATCACAGAAAAACAAGATTTCTCAAAAGGATGGGACCCGTTGAAGACTTTAATACTGGTGCTGAATACAATGTCTCCTATGGGTATGCAACTCCTTGGTATGGATCAGATAGGAAAGAGTCAATATTTGGAACAGCGGCGCGGTCAGGGTGGACAATAGGAGATAAATTTCTAAGTGAGACTATTGTTGGTATCAATTCAATTTTCACTGATCGGTTTGAACGTTCTGTGCTGCAGGCGCATAGTACGCTGTTCTTCAAGGATACATTTAACTCAGGTGATGATATCTATACGGTAGCAAAAGGGTATCGTAAGAACGGTCTCTTTGACTTTTACCACTCATTTGTTGTTCAATTTAAGACAGAGATGCAGTTTGGATTGAGCGGTGAAAGTCAAGTTATCCTCGGGTCTTACAGTGGATTAAGAGGATATGATTATCGGCAGTTTAGTGGTGAAAAAATGATGTTGCTCAGATTGGAATCCCGCTCTATTTTTGGGGGGACTATTTTTGAGAAGATTGACGATGCAGTTGCCGCAGTTGTAACATTCATTGCCAGTCCATTTGTCAAAGGTCCGATCCGACTTGGACTTGTGTTGGGTGGAACCTTCTTTGCCGATATTGGATATATCTGGAATGGAACACAGACATTTGATATTCTTGAACCGAAGCGGAGTATTGGCTTTGAACTGCGTGGCGGTCTTTCAAGAGTTAGTAATGCGGGTGTTTTTCGGCTTGAACTCGCATTCCCGCTGGATCCTCCATTCTCTCCATCCCTAAAACCGAAGTTTGATTTTGGATTTATGCGAGCGTTTTAAGCAATATGGAATTGTGCAGTTATGGATAAACCATCACATCCGATAACTGAGAACATCACATGGCGTGCCATTGTTTTAGGTCTGCTTTCGCTTCCGCTTAATATCTATCTTGTTGTTCAAACTGAGACCGTATGGACAACACAATATCCCACCACGATGGCGATTCTCTTCAATGCCATCTTTACGCTTTTCTTGGTTGCTATCTGTAACCTACTTCTCACCCGTTTTTTACCAAAATGGCAACTTTCTCAAGCAGAAATGCTGACGGTCTACCTGATGGTTACGTTGGCATGCGTTGTTTGTGGACATGACTTATTACAGGCAACGATGTGTATATTGGGGCATGCAAGTTGGTTTGCCACACCTGAAAACGAATGGCAATCGCTGTTTTTCCGATATATTCCTGATTGGATTGCAGTGATGGATCGCCGCGCATTAACAGGGTACTATGAAGGCACTTCAACACTGTTTGAGATGGATCACATACGCGCTTGGTTGACACCAGTGCTGTTCTGGACCCTTTTCTTCTCTGCACTTGCCTTTTCTATGATGATGCTAAGTGCTATACTAAGGAAGCAGTGGATTGAACATGAAAAACTAAGTTATCCAATAATCCTACTGCCTTTTGAAATGACCAAAGGTCCTACATTCTATCGGAATAAGCTTCTATGGATAGGTTTTGGTATTGGATTTGGACTTGACCTCCTAAATGGGATGAATTTCCTATTTCCAAATATACCAGCAATACCTATTCGCCATGATATTGGAGGGATGTTCACAGAGAAGCCACTTAATGCTATCGGGTCCACACCAATCCATCTGAATCCTTATGCTATCGGTATCGGCTTCTTGATGCCGCTGGATTTGTCGTTATCGTGTTGGTTGTTTTATCTTTTCTGGAAGGTGCAGCTTGTGTTTGGGTCAATGACAGGACTCAATCAAACACCCGGTTATCCTCACATTGACATGCAATCACTCGGTGCGTATTTTGGTCTTTGTTTTTTTGCTCTTTGGATTACGCATAAGCATTTATGGAAAGTATTTCGTAATATCATCGGTGTCCAGACAGACATAAATGCTGAAGGAGAACCGATAGGATATCGCACGGCATTTCTTGGTTTTTTGATTAGCATTGCCGTTGTATTTGGATTCTGCCTTAAAGCAGGAATGTCGTGGTGGGGAATCCTCGGTTTCTTTAGTGTTCACTTCATATTGGTCTTAGCGTTCACACGGATGCGTGCCGAACTTGGTACACCGACAATGGATTTCTATCGTGCGGGTCCCGGTTTTTTCCTCACTTCACTGTTTGGTTCAAGAAAGATAGGTGCACAAACACTAACTGGATTCTCATTCTTATATGGGTTCACACGTAACTACCGATCACAGCCGATGCCGAATCAGTTGGAAGGATTCAAACTTGCTGACAAAGGTGCAATCAACAGTCGTCAGCTGCTATGGGTTATGTGGGGAGCAACTGTGATTGGACTCATGATGGGTTTTGTAGCGTTCCTACATGCGGGTTATAAACACGGTAGTTTAGGCACGTGGCGTGGACAGGAGGCATTCAGTGACCTACAACGTTGGTTGACACTACCGAGTGATACGGAGTGGCGACACATCGGTTTCTTCGGATTCGGTATTGTCCTAACACTTTGCACACTGTTTATGCGGTTGCGTTTCATCTGGTGGCAACTGCATCCACTTGCTTACCCGCTTGCAGGAAACTGGAACTTTGGCAGACTTTGGTTTCCTGTTTTTCTTGCTTGGTTGATAAAGACCGTATTAGTGCGGCATGGAGGCATCGGTGCTTATCGCAAGGCTCTCCCACTGTTTTTCGGGGCAATGCTTGGTGAGTTCGTTATGGGTAGCCTCTGGGCAATTTTAGGTCTGTCAACAGGACAAAGGATGTATTCATTCAAGCACTGGTAATGCAAATAGCTCTTTGGTTGTTAGGTACTCAGCTGAAACTGTGCTTGTGCTATGATATACTTAAAGAAACTCAAATATATTTTCGTCATTTCTAAGATTCAATGATTAGTGTTCGTGGACTTTTATTGATGTTAAGTTCCTACGCGCTATCAGTTCAAATGAAAAAATCGTGGCTAATAAATATCACCACGATTGTCAATTTGAAGTATATGTATTAGTCGTTCTTCTCTATCGACTCGGTAAATGAAACGCATGTCTCCTACACGATACCGATAGAGTCCTTTCTTATTCCCATGTAATGCTTTGATCGTTGTAGGATTTTCGTGCCGGAACGGCGAACTGACAATGTATTCAAAAGCGGCATTAATTCGCTCCTGTGTGTTCTGCTCTAACCGCCTGATGAAATTCTCTGCCTTTCTTGGAAGGGGTGCAAGTGTGTATGGTCGAAAGTTCAAATTCCAATTTCCTGCTTAATCTGGGACCATTTCTTACCCCCGCCAGTTGCTAATTCATTTTCTGCTTCAACAATATCAGCTAATACATCTGGTTCTGAATTAATCAGAGCAGATTCACGCCATTCGGTGAGAAAGATTGAAAGCGTTTCAACATCTTTCTTACCTTCCGATATCTGTGTTAGCAGCTTGAACAATTCTGCAAAAAACTCAACAAGTTCTTCTGCTTCTAACCATTTGAGCCAAGCAAATGATTTTGAAGAGGGAACAGATTTCACGAACAATTGATCATTCATGAGATGTCCAACGACAAGTTTTGAATTTTTCATCTGAAACCTCGAATCATAGTATTATGTTAATACCAATTATACAAGTTTTAAATGTGAATTTCAAGGAAATATTAGTGCGCAATGATGAAGTATCAAGTTAAAGTTCAGCAATATTAAGGATTGTCACGCTTCTCTTTGTTAGTGACATTATATGCGCGCTTACAGATAAACATTACTGCTGAACCGTAATCAATACTTCATCAGACGCTATTCCTTGTCATCCTTTTTGTCCTTTTTGTTCTTTTTAGGACGCATTTCTTGAAGTATCTGGACGACAGTTTCCATCTGTTCTTCAAGTTTTTCAAGGCGCGGTTCTACAGGATCAGGTGTATCGTCATCCTCAATTTCAACGACTTCAACTGTGGCAGAACCATCGGAATCGGGATCATCAGAATCTTCCGTTGCACTGAAGATAGTCCGACTTACAGCCTCACCAACATCTTTCATAATGTTGCCGATAGTTTCCTTTTCCTGCTTAAATTCGTAATCTATATCAAATCCGAACCCTTCTTTGAGGTAAGTAGAAACTTGATTGTAGGCAAAACCGATATCTCCGAGAGATGCGTTTTCTTCTAACGGATCAAACAATCCTTCTGGCAATGCTTCTAAATCATTTAATCTTGCCAAAGCGTTATTGAATTGTCGGATGCATCGTGCTTCCCCATCCGAAAGATTGTCTAATACGGAGGCACGGTCAAGATGCTTCGATGTTGTCTCCAACATACGGACTATTCTCCGAATTTCCCTTTTGGTATCACGTTCGTTACTCATTTCAAATCTCCTTAATTATGGCATTTGATATAATAGAGTCTTGACTGTTGGAAAGGATAGTTAAATATCAAAAAAAAGATATTTTATTCAATTTGGTATGTTGACGTAAAGTTATTGCTAAATGGACACAGACATCCTATAGAAGCGATCGCCGAATCGCGAACTGTCGGCAATCGGAGTTCCCTCGGACAATGAATTAGGCGGTTAATGCCAAAAACTTTACATGCCCTTTAGAAGCGTTAATTTAGCAAAAAATGCAAATTTGTGCTATAATTAAGACTAACATTGGTAAGTGCGTTTTATCAGCGTTCAGAGATATGCTATAATAACATAGTTTATTACTATAAATCTAAGGAATTATAATGTTAATTCAACGAACAATTCTTTTATGTATTTTGGGGATTTTCTTTGTCCTTTTTATGCATTCTATTGGATTTGCCCAATCTGGTCAAACTTCTGACTCTGACTTGTCAACTTCACAGTATGTAGAACTTATCAAAGAGATACGCCAATTGGATAAGAATATGACAGAGAATATGAGCGAATTAGAGAAAAGATTGCGCGACCATGTAGACAAAAAAGTATCAGTATTGAGCACAGATATAAATAATCTTAGGAAAGATGTTGCTTTTATCAATGGACAATTAAGTATTATAAAGTGGGCATTAACAATAATTGGAGGACCCCTTCTTGTGGTTATTATAGGTGTTTTGGTGAATAATTACTTCCAAAACCGCAGGAACAAAACTAATTCCAATACCCAAAATGATGTTAAAGAACGCATAAATAACGAGGAATCAAATGGATAGAGAAAGCGTAATGCGAAAATATAAAATGAGCATAGACGACGTGTTAAATGTGCGTGCGATCTATGGCGGGACAGTCACCGTTTGTGCTGATGAACATTTAGATAGATTATCGGAAATGGAACGTCCTGAAACACCTTGGGCAAAACCAACGAGATGTCATGTCCGTTTCAAATCGCTCGGTGATCCGGACTATAATAGAGCGGGAACATTATTTCTAATTCTCACTAAAGAAGAATTAGAAGCAATTCTATTTTGAGAAACATACCGATATGAACGTAGAAAATAGAACCATCTTTGAAGGTGACAACCTTGACATCCTGCGAGGCTTCGACAGTGAAACCATAGATCTAATCTATCTGGATCCACCCTTCAATTCCAACAAGACCTACGAAGCACCCATCGGCAGCGATGCAGCAGGTGCAGCATTCAAAGACTCGTGGTCACTCAGCGATTTAGACAACAAGTGGCATGGAGAACTCGCAGAAAGCGAACCAGCCCTATATTCCGCAATCGCAGCCGCAGAATTCACGCATGGCAAGTCAATGAAAGCCTACCTCATAATGATGGGAATACGCATGCTGGAAATGCGCCGCATCCTAAAACCCACCGGAAGCATATACCTACACTGCGATCCAACTGCAAGTCACTATCTTAAGACGATGATGGATGCTATCTTCGGACACCAGCGTTTCCAAAATGAGATTATATGGTGTTACGGTGGACGTGGAATGTCTAAAAAACGATTCAACCGAAAACACGATACGATTTTATTCTATGGAAAAACTAAAAATATGTTCTTTTCACAAGAAGGAGCCTCTCGTCCAGTTGCACCTGAACATGTTGGTAGATACAACCAAACAGATAGTGAAGGACGTAGATATGCCCGTGTAAGAAATAGAGACGGTTCTTACTCTAATATTTATCTTTCTGATGTAGTGAGAGAAGATTGGTGGGAAATTCCATTTGTTAGAGGTAGGGAGAGCACTGGGTACCCAACCCAAAAACCTCTCACTCTATTAGAACGGATCATCAAAGCATCAAGTAATCAAGGAGATATTGTGCTTGACCCTTTCTGCGGGTGTGCGACAACATGTGTGGCTGCTGAGCGGTTACAACGTCAATGGATCGGCATAGATCTCAGTCCAAAGGCAGTGGAACTGGTGAAAATACGTCTGGAGCGTGACGAAGGACTTACGGAACACGGCAACCTATTTGCACAAAGAGTTATCCATTGCACAGAACCACCTGAAAGGTTAGTCCCCGATCCACCAGAGGAAATACAACCCATAGCTCTTTTCAATATGCCAACCATTGCAGAGGAGTCAATGTCCCAAGTCCAACTGCAAGATTACCGGACACACAAACACGAATTATTTGGACTACAGGAAGGCAAATGCAACGGCTGTGAATACCCATTCAATTTCCGAAACATGACAATAGACCACATCACACCCCGCTCAAGAGGAGGGACACACCGTATAGAAAACCTGCAGCTACTCTGCGGTGCGTGCAATTCCACCAAAGGCAGCGGCACCCAAGAGCAACTAAAACAAAAACTCAAAGACACCGGTGTCCTCCGTTAACGCAATAAAGGTGTCAATAACGATATATCAACAATAATATCCTTATCCAATTTCTGAATTACCGTTGGCACTTCAGTTACCTCAATCATAACGCCTTCAAACATTGCCAAATTTACAATCATACGATGTCCATCTTTATCAGGAACCGTTAAAACATACATAATTATCTCCTTTATTTTTAGTGACAGGTAGAATAATGCTACCTATGTTGTGCTAAACTTATAGTATCAACTATACTTAAACAATACAGATTCTATAGGCGTGTCAAATTCACAATCCTGCCTTAGAACCTTGCCATCAATTATCAACTTGAGTCGTCCGTTATCTTCAATAGCTTTTGTAGGCTGGCATGGGTGACCGAGAATACCGTTTGCTATATCCCATGATGTTGCGTGTAAAACTTTGACTGGACGATACGACTCCGCGCCACAAACAATATGCACTGCATAGACGAGTGCACGGTGGTTACCATCTTCCAGGTAAAAAGACCCATCAGGACATTTGGTCCTTTCACACTTATTGCCTTCAGGTTTACCAACGTCATCATATTTGGTCAAATTACGGATCCAGAGCCTATCCATTAATTCTTTGTTAAAATGTTGACTGATGCGCAAATGCTGCAAGAACCATGGATATGCTTCATCCTTGGTTTTTATATCAAGTAATCTCTCAAAGACCATGTTTGGATCTGAATGTTTTGCACCTCTCATAACCTTTTCAACGACATACTTAAGGGGTTTATGACATAGATCGTATAGGAAATTACAAGATTTACTTTCGTTTTTGGCTTCTTTCCAATGGGAAGGAGCACCCATGAAAACCAGATTGTTGAATTCGTCTTCTGTTAAATCAAACTTGGTAAATTCATACCGTGGATTTGAGTTAGTATTCTGTTTTGGGATAGAATTGGTCCTGTGCTGTGGATTGATCATGACTATAGTTCTCCATAGTTTAACAGGGTTATTTAGTTTTAATAAATTGTCAACATCAGGATGGACTGAAAGTTAATATTCAAAGCGGTAGGTGCGGTTTCGTAACCGCATCTATGAGACTGCACAAACACCGGTTCGGTTAGGAAACCGAACCTACCGTAGTGTTCAAATAATTATGGTTTTTACTATAAACATCAATTTTCCTTTAACTCTCCGACATTACGCCTAATTTTGATTGCCGCTTCGATGATGTCTTCCATGTCTTCCTCTGATCCCATCAGGACATTCTGACTCAAGGCAAGTCCTGATTGACATATCTTCTCTGTTTCAGGACAGTGAACATCGGAATAATCAAGGTCTTGACCAAATAGGTTGGTCTGTAAGAATGTAGAACGGGACATCGGAATTGTATACCAATATCCAATAGGTATGCCTTCAGCCCGCATTGCATCAAGGAACACCTTACGTGAGATACCCTCAAACTCCTCTGAATCAAAAATTGCTTTATATCCGTGTGAACCGCATCGGGTGGCGCGAGGATCTAACCGTGTGACTTTAATGCCGGGAATCTCTCCAAACCACCCATCTAACCATCGCATATTCATGTGTCTTAGGTTCGTTTCCTCTTCAAGGCGGCTTAGACGTGAGAGGAGTAGTGCTCCTTGCCATTCTGTCATTCTGAAGTTCCCACCAAAAGGTTCAATAGGACCCAATTCAGCATCGGCTGGTGTGCGTCCACAGTTGTGGAGTGCATAAGCGCGTTCATAGAGCTCTCTGTCGTTCATTATGATGATGCCACCTTCACCTGCACAAAGGTTCTTTGACGACTGAAAACTGAAGCATCCGAAATCTCCCCAACTACCAACACCTTTTCCACGCCATTCTGCTCCGTGTGCTTGTGCACAATCCTCAATTATCTTGATATTGTGTTTTTCAGAAATCTCAACGAGCGCATCTAAATCAGATGGGTATCCTGCAATGTGGACAGGAATGACGGCTTTCGTCTTTTCTGTGATTGCGTCTTCAATCTTGGATACATCAATCAGAAAACTGTCTGGTGCCGTATCCACAAAAACTGGCACTGCGTGTGTCATGAGGATAGCAACAACAGTGGCCTGGAATGTATATGGCGTGGTGATTACTTCATCACCAGGGTTTACACCAGCGGCTTTCAGTGCGATATAGAGTGCGGTTGTACCGCTATTGACACAGACACCGTGTTTTGCACCGTGAAATTCGGCAAATTGTTGTGCAAATTCAGGAACTCTTGTCCCACCGACTCCCCAACGTCCACTGTTATAGATACTTTCAAACGCTTCTATATCAGTTGGGTCAAGTGTAGGCCAAGATGGATACGGTTTTGTTCGGATCGGTTCTCCGCCATTTATTGCTAAAGTTGACATGTCAATGCTCCACTGGTCCTTCAGTTTTGAAATCTCTCACAAATTCTGGTGGAAAATTACCCGATTCAACTTCATCTATGAGATTGTTTAACGCATTCTGTGCTTTATGTGCTAATTCTGCATCTATTATACCATTTTCAAGTGCGGTTTCAAACTCGTCTTCATCTTGTATTTCATAAGAACTATCGGGTGAAACCCATAAATCAAGGAATAGGTCAACGATTTCAAATTTATCAGGAGTGCGTTCAACAGGCAATATAATATCACAATAATAGCCTGTCCATTCGTTGTCTAGGTTATAGATTTTGCCGATGTCATACCACAATCCTGTGAAGACAAACCATAATGCAGTGAAATTGTCACCTAAAACCATTCGACCATCTATTACGATTGGGGCAGAAGGTGTTACTCTTTGTGAAGTGACGATTACCTCTTCGTCTTTATATAACAACTGCTGTTCAAAATAATTAACACGGTCAGGTAGTCTTTTATATGTCAGTGTGATTGTTTGCATTGTTTTGTTTAAGTGTCAATTGCATTGCGGAACGTCTTGATGTGTGCGGGAGTTGTGCCGCAACACCCACCAATTAAGTATGCACCTGTATCAATAAGTGTGGGGACATACTCCGCCATCTCTGTCGGCGATTGCGAATAAACGGTCTTATAGTTTTCATCAAGTTCGGGCATGCCTGCGTTTGGATATGCCATCATACGGATGTTGTTTAAATCCATATCAGTCATCGCGGTGAGTAGTTGCTGCGTGCCTGTTATTGCATACGGCATCCCTGTATGTTCAGCTTTCTTGGACTCTGCTCCACAATTTGTTCCGATTATATCAATATAATTTAGGAGATTATCCCCATTTGAAAACTCCCCACTGACAAGGATTTGAAGCAAGTCTGATGCGGAATGCCCCCAATCGGTTTTATAGATTTCTTTACCTGTGCGACGTTCTTTCGTCCATTTGTATGTCATATTGACTGCGATTGGCAGTTCTGTTTCACGTGCAATGTCTGCTGCAATCGCTGCTTCTTTAGCCGAAAACATCGTTTCAAGACAGAGAAAGTCAACACCCTCTTCAGCAAGTGTATGGATAACGAGTTTGTGTGCTTCACGAACAGCATCGTTTGCAATTCCGAAGGTAGTATCGCCGCTATCTGCTTCTATTGCACCTGGCGATGGTCCAACAGAACCCGCAATGTAGACATCCCTATCACTCTCTGCGACTGCATGCTTTGCATGTTGTACTGCAAGTCGAATGAGTCGTTGTGCATCGGTTTTGTCCTGTCCTGCCATATCCAAGTGAAGAGGAGAAGCGACAAATGTGTTTGTGCCGATAGCCTCCGCACCTGAATTGATATAATCTATATGGATGTCAACAACCGCATCAGGATATGTTTCATTTGCTATAGCACTGTTTGCAAGTTGAATATCCCGTGCAAATAATTGAGAACCGAATCCACCATCAAATAAAATAGGAATATCAGTTTTTAATCGTTCTCGAAAGTCTTTCACAATGTTAGTGTTATCTCCCTAATTTCTATACAATATCAGTTGGCATGGGTTTGAATTGACACCCTTCCACGAAAACATCAAAGAAATCGGATGTGGTTTCCAGTTCAATATGCTCAATGTTTTTGACGAAATTCTCTATTTCAATCCGTTTCTCTCTTGAAAGTAGGACCTCTTTTGCCCCACCGACAGCCGCGTTGCCTATTTTTACAATTCTCTCCTCTGGCACAGGTGCAAGGAAACCTATATCAATGGCGTCTTGAATATTGACATAGTTTGCAAATCCACCTGCTAAATAGAGTTTGCTGATGTCCTGTGGCGAACATCCAAAATGACGTAGGACGATATACTGTCCGCAGTAGTTTGCTGCCTTTGCTTGTGCTAAGTTGCTTGCATCATCTCGTGAGAAGGTGATTCCGTGTTCGGGAAAAAGTTCCAATATCCGTTGTTTTCTATTTGCGAATACTCCCTTAGGACTCATCTGGTCATTCCGTAGCATTTCAGCGAGTAGAGAGATAAGTCCTGAACCACACAATCCTTGCGGTTCTTTACCATCAATAGTCTCATATTCAATCTTACCGTCGTTCCATATCACCGATTCAATCGCTCCAGGATATGCAGGCATACCGTATTCTATTCCACCACCTTCAAATGCGGGTCCCGCAGGACATGATGCGGAAACCATCCGATCTGAATTTCCTACAACGACCTCTGTGTTTGTGCCAACATCCACTAACATTACGATCTCTTCCTGTGATTGCATGTCAATAGAAACTAAATCCGCAGCGACATCAGCACCAACATGGCTTGCAATCAGTGGTAAACTGTAGACCAACGCTTTGGGATTTGAACGGATACCTATTCGACGTGCCTTTTCAGTTAATGAAGTAGTTGAACGCATACCTTCAAGATACTCATGTTCAATTGTGGATTTATACGGTTTCTGACCGATGCTTTGCACATCTTGTCGGAAGAAGATGTCGCGCATCGTTGTGTTGCCTGCAACTACGATTTCGTATATCTCCTGCCGCACAAAATCATGCGTTTCACACATCTCCATGATTTGACTATTCAACGCAGCGATGAGTGATTTTCGGAGTTCTCCCTCAAACTCTCCATCATAAGAGATACGGTGCATGATGTCGCTACCACCGAACCGTTGTGGATTTTCAAAAGAACTGACTGAGACTGTCTCTCCGTTTTCTAAATCCACAAGATTGGCAACCACAGTGGTAGTGCCAATGTCTAAAGCAAGTCCATAGATATGTCCACGGAAGCGGTCAACGGGTTCGCTGTCATAATAGACAATGCCATCTTTCTGTGTTACAAGTGGATTGAGAGATTGGGAAGTGTCGGTTTTCTCTCCAACTGTCCCAATCTGTGTCAAAATTCGTGGTGAGCGACGGAGTGGTGTGAATTCAATGTGGGCATCTATATCAAGAACAATAGACTGACAAGCAAGTCGATAGTTGTCTCGCAGGAAAGACTCTGCGTCATTTGGGGGACGAAGATGTTCCATTCCTTGCTTTATCTCAACGATGCACTCATGGCATTGTCCTGTGCGAATGCATGAGGTAGGCACTTGAACGGCTAAATCGTCTGCATAATCAAAAACGGTTTTTCCGGGTGAGAGTTGATATGTCTTACCATCACAAGTAATTGTGCCGTTAGTTTTAATATCCAATAAATCTGTATCGTCTGAGGCATCAGTCTCCCATGCATCACGATAGTCAAGTTTATCGTCTCCGACACAGAGCAGTCCAGTACCTTCATCTATCTTCCGTTGATTTCGGCAACCGAATTGTGCTGTGCAATGGTCAAATCTATTTTTGTAAGGGCAGCGGTAGGTTGCTTGTTCGTCAGCATGTGTGACAAGGTCTTCAAAAATTTCTGTGATTTTGTTGAGGCGTTTTTCGTATTCGGATTTGTCAATTTTCTTCATATAAATCTATTAACAAGCGTTACCATTCTTCATCGGGTTCTTCAAGAAACTGCTTTGCCAAAGAAACACATTCCAGAGCGTCTTTTCCGTATCCATCTGCCCCCATATCATCTGCGAAGGTCTGCGTGACCGGAGCACCACCGACCATAATCTTCACTTCTTCGCGTAGGTCTTCATCAATAAATGCATCAATCGTTTTACCCATATTTGGCATTGTGGTTGTGAGTAAAGCAGACATACCTAAAATGGGTGCTTCGTATTCTTCTACTGCTTCAATAAACTCGTCTTCGGATGTATCTACCCCTAAATCGTGGACGACAAAACCAGCACCGCGCAACATCATAATACATAGGTTCTTGCCAATGTCATGTAGGTCTCCTTTTACCGTTCCCATGATGACTGTACCAACAGGTTCAATACCAGAATCGGAGAGGATCGGTTCAATATGTGCCATTCCTGCTTTCATTGCACGTGCACAAGCAAGTACTTCTGGAACAAAGATGAAATTTTCACGAAACTTGATTCCAACAATACCCATCCCAATTATTAAACCATCATCCATGATTTCTAAAGCTTCAGTGCCATTACCAAGTGCTTCTTCTGTGAGTTCGTCAACGGTGTGATGGTCACCATCAATCAGTGCAGCAGAAATGTCCTGCATCGCAGATGATGCCTGTGAGAACATCTCAATAAAACGTTCTATCTCATCAGGACGTTCAAGATATTCTTCAATTTCTTCACGGATAAATTCGTTTGCGATGTCATTTATTGATGCCACAGGTTGCGTAATCCTCCCTGAAGATATAGGATACCATACAGAAGGAAAAATGGCAAATTAATTGGAATTTTAATATGTAAATCACCTTGTAGAAAAGTAAAAGTATCAGAATCTCGTAGCAGTAATAACACTAATTGGAAAGAAGCAAATGCTGGACCTTATTCAGACTTGTTAGGCGTAATCGGATGGGATAGTATAATCTTTTTTCCTTCTTGAAAATTACATGAATGCATTGCAAGCAAAAATGCATTTTGGATTCGCTTGGGTATCTCATCACCTTGATTGTATGGTTGTTGTCCTTCTCTTACACTATCCCAAGATTTTGAATTAATCAGTTTACAGTCTTTCAATCCTTTGAGCAGATTCATATCTACAATCCATCGTTCCCAATACCCATCACGGCGTAGATTATCTATTAGATCCGTATGGTTAGTATTTTCAGGGAGTTTTAGAGCAAAAGGATATATTGCTATTGGATGCCAGAATTCACTTTCCTGTTGAGACATTTTAGTGTGAAGGAGTTTTAATGGAAATCTTATGTCTTTTCGTCTCTTATTTTCTCTTAATCTAAACACTCTTGGTATCAAAGCAATTGCAAGTATAAATTCTGAGTAACCAGCTATACCAAAAAGTCCTATGTATTCTTCCTTAAAACCTTGTTTGGGATATAACCAGAGAAAGCCTCGTAAATTCTTTTCTCCAATCCTAATATATTTCCAAAACCACCTTTCTCTTTGTTGAAATAAATATCTTATAAAAAGAATTAAAACAAATGCAAGAATACTATATATTATGTTACCGATAAACCAGTTAATTATTACTCTTATCATAATTTATACAGAAATGTGTAACTAATGTTGGAAATGATTTTGACTTACCACCTTGTAGCTGCTTCACGATACAACTGTATCTGTTCCATATTCCGTGGTACAGTAACTTGCAGAGATTTCCTTTTTCTAAACACATCCTTTAGCACTATTGGGGTGCGAAGCATATTAGTTAAGGTGACAATTCCTGATTCAAAATATATCCACATCCGTTGTTCTGTGAATGGATTCAGAACATAGGCAGAATTGATGTTCTCAGATTTTCCAACTATTTCGGAAAAAGCATCGTATTTTGGATATGTGAGTTCAATGGTCTTGTCGTATCCCTCCAAAAAAAGTTGTTCAGGTGGGGTTTTAGGGGTATATCCGCTTAACTTACACTTACTTATCTGAATAGGTGCACCCGAGTTATTGATAAGATGTAATGAGACAACAATCGCTAACTTGTTATTATCATCACGATTGATAAACCAAGTGTCGTCCTGTATTATCTGCACTGTCATGCCAGATATCTGTCGCCATCTGTAGTAAATGACAGCAGATAAAACTATATATATCAAACCGAGTAGAATCCAATGACCCGTTGATGTTGTGAATAACTTCAGGAATTCTTTAAATGTTTGTTGAAGCACCTAAACTCCTTATTCAGTGTTTCAGTGGAAATTACACCTTCTCTGCGGACAATATAGGGTGATGCTGAGATATCATATACTGTTGAAGGAATGGGTCCGGGTGTTTTTCCATCATCTACAATAAAATCTATTCTTGCAGTCAGTGCGTTACCAAATTCTGTTGGAGTTGTTGCTGCAGGTTGTCCAGAAAGATTGGCACTTGTAATTGCAAGTGGTCCACCAAATTCCTGTAGTATTCTCAACAGTAAAGGTTGATTTGGAACACGCAGACCGACTGTGGTTCCGCCTGCAGTTAGTTGAGGCAGTAGGTTTTTTGCTTGGACGATGATCGTTAGTCCTCCGGGCCAATATTTTTCTGTGAGATGAAAAAAGAAAGGTGGTAGGTCTTGTGAGACTTTGTCAACATCGTCAACAGATCCGAGAACTAAAGGAATCGGTTTATTTTCAGGTCTACCTTTGATAGTGTATAGTTTTTGGACAGCATCGGGGTTGAAAGGGTCTGCACCTATTCCGTAGACAGTATCGGTCGGTATAGCAATGATACCGCCTGATTTCAGTGTCCTTATTGCATCGGTAACGCGTGAATCAGAATCCAAGTATAATGCTCCCTTTATACATCAACGATAGATCCGTTTGCTGCAGCGTTGAGAGAAAGTTCATCTCGCAACCCTTGTTGATATTTTTCATAAGCAATTCCTGCTATCATCGCACCGTTGTCGGTACATAGATTAATTGGAGGATAGTACACCTCAGCACCAATGTCTATTGCAGCTGACTTCAATGAAGATCGTAGGTGGCTGTTCGCTGCAACACCACCTGTCAATGTAATGGTGCGTGCATCTGTCGTTCTAGCTGCATGCACAGTTTTGGCAACAAGTACTTCCACGACAGCCGCCTGAAAACTAGCTGCAATGTCCTCAATTGCTATTTCTCCATGAGTAATCTTATCGTCGCGTTCTGCTTTCTCTACAAAATAGCGGACAGAGGTTTTTATTCCGCTAAAACTGAATTGGTAATCGCCACTTCGTAGCATAGGACGTGGGAAGTCTATTGCTTTAGGATCACCTTTCTGTGCCAATTCATCAATAATACGTCCACCGGGAAAGCCGAGTCCGAGATACTTAGAAACTTTGTCGTAGACTTCACCCGCAGCATCGTCCTGCGTTGTGCCTAAGACTTTGTATTTCCATCCTTCATAAACTTCTACAAGTAAGGTGTGTCCACCTGAGACAGTCAAACAGATATGTGGAAAAGTCAAGGTCTCATGCACCATATAATTGGCGTAGATATGTCCTTCAATGTGATTGATACCAAGTAGTGGGAGATTATGACAATACGCCAGACTTTTTGCTGCTGCAACGCCTACAAGCAAGGCACCGATGAGTCCGGGACGGTTGGTAACTGCAATCGCATCTATATCAGCAAAGGTAGTGTCTGCTTCTTTCAAGGCTTTATTTACGATGTAGTTGATGGCTTCTATGTGTTTGCGAGATGCTAATTCAGGCACAACACCACCATATTCTTGATGTGCTTTTACCTGTGATGCAACTACATTGGAGATAATTTCACGACCATCCTCAACGATAGCTGCAGCTGTTTCATCACAAGATGTATCAATTCCGAGTATTTTCACAAGTGTATCTTCAATGTTATGGTATAGATGTTAGATGTTGTGTTCATTATATCATAAATGTATCTGTTAGACAATGGTTTTAGATGATGTGTGTGTAAAGTTTTTGGCACACATCTAATTATCCATTGTAGGGCGGGGTCTCCGTGCCCCGCAATTGTTGATAGATTATAAATGGCGTTGCACGGAGACCCCGCACTACAATGGTTGGCGTAATTTAAGAATATCAATCCATTTTATTAGTGTCCTCAGTCCCGTAGGGACGATATGTCTATAGCACAACGTTCAACACCCATTTCTTAGTCCCGTATGAAGATTAATTTATTAAACGGGTAATTCTCATTTTCTCAAACCCGGTAGGTGAGGTCTCCAAACCTCACTATATGCATCAATTTAGCAACCACAACCCGCTGTAGGCGCGCTTTGATGAAGATTAATTTATTAATTGGGTAATTTTCATTTTCTCAAACCCGGTAGGTGCGGTTTCCTAACCGCACTGGACTTCTCAAGGAAATTACCTGATTTATTTCTTAATCTTCATGTAAGCGCGCTGGCCATATCTATGAAATATGTCGTTAATATTCATCAATAAACGCAACTTTCGTGAGAAATTTATCCAAAAACAAACAAAAAAATGAAAAATATGAAAAATTGTAAAAAATAATTTGACATAAGCAGATTTAAAGGTCTACCTAAAATGTCCACTTCTGAATTTATGAAAATTAATGGAGCGTCTAATGACCAATAGACTATGCGAACTTCTTTAGGCACTTGTGCTAAAGAACAATGATTTACATTACAAACAATAAAGTAATGAATGAAAACCATGTTTAATTTTGGTGCCATCTGTAAACTCTTTTGATATAGTGACACAGCATTAGAAATTATAGATTCACAACAGAATATTGCCACATCCAGGATAAATCTATTTTATCCATTGTGAGAAATTATGGTAACCTACATCTAACACCCAATCGTAAACAGGAAAATGTAATGATAATGGACACATCTCATTCTGTATAGGGAAAATATCGGAATTTTCTAATGTGAAAGGTATGTAGTCTTTGTAATTCAACCATCTATCATTTTTACATTCAAAAAAAGATACTTTTTTTTTCTTATATTTCATGTAAGCAACATAATCAAGTGGATTGGGACCTAAAGGTTTTGTGTTTCCATATTTGTCTTTAATTGAGTTAATATGTACAGCAATAAGTTTGTTTCCTTGTACCAGACTTCTCACCATTTCATAACGGACCCATCTCCTTTTGTATGTTTCACTACCTATCAGAACAACAGTTACGTTAGTTTCTTGAAGCGCTACATTGATTATCTTTTTTAACGTATATTCCTCTGTAACTTTTTCGGATTCCCATATAGATGCATCCAAGAAGTCTACTTTTTCTTTCATCGTTTTAGTACACCAGTGATTGCGAACTACATTTGCTCTGAAATCTATAACGTCCTGGTAATCAAAACTAAAAAAAACCTGATTTGTCATTTCTTTAACCTTGTTTTTTTAAATACAATGAAAAAACTATACTAATAATAAAAATAAAAATTGGTAAATGAAAACCGAGAATAGTCCAAGAAAAACATACCGAAATCCATCTTTTTTGACTAAATTTGACAGAGGAAACATCCATTGAAAAGTCTATATCGTTCTCAGATGTTTGCCTTACCTTATCATATAGCGAACGGTATAGTTTTTCCTGTTTCAGATAAAAACCATCCAATCCCCAAAAAGCGAGTGTTGGAAAGAGGGTGAGCCAAACATAATTTATATGAATATCTTTAATTGTTAATCCAAAAACAACGGCAACAAAGACAAATGCTTTTAACTTCAATGAAAAAGAATTATTAGATAGTCGATTAATTACATTCTGAATCATCTCTAGATGTTTTAGTTTTTTCTCATTTGTAATCATCTTATTTATGTAATAACCATCAAACATGAATGGTTAGAAATGTCAATCTACCCATTCCAAACCAAATATTTCTTGTAATATTTACCTAAAAGTCAGATTTAATTTTACTCCAATGTGTAGCAAGTTTATCACGAGGAACGACTGAGTGTCCCGGAAGGCAGTCCTTCTGCTTCATAGAGCATTTGAACTTCACTTGCGGAGAGTGCTGTATTGAATATTACAACTTCATCAATTAATCCAACGAATCCGCCATCCACTGCCTTTCCGATTTCATGCTCTGTTCCACTTGTCTGACTGGGACCTTTGTAATCAACATCTCTTGGTAAATCACCATCAGCATAGATGTATTTCTTATTTCCATCAATCATACTGATAATGTGATGCCATTCACCTGCAGAGAAGACAGTGATACCGAAACCACCATTACCTTGCCAACCCCTACATTAATAATAAATTCTAATTCGGCTCCAGCATTTTTTCCATCAAACCGTAATGCCCAACTATCCACGTCGCGCTGAGCAACAATAGTACCACAGCATCCAGCAACAACGCCAACTACTGGACTATCACTATCACCATTTATCCAAGCAGCAACAGTCATTGAATCTGAACCATTGACATCCAATGTTTTTGTTCCTTCAATATGGACGAAATTTTGACCATCAAATTCAAGTGCTTTCCCAACTTTGCCCTTAACATGTTTTGGACCACCTTCAAGAACACCGTCATTTTCTCCTAAAACATCCTTGACATTTTTTCCATTTATTGTACCATCATCAAATGACCAAAAACCTACAACTCCATCTTCTGGAAATTGTGCATTGGTTATAGTTGTAGTAAGAAATAACGAACATAGACTACAAACTAATAGTAATGAGAATCTTGCTGTCATCAATTTATCTCCTTTAATCAATTCTTTGAGTAATTTGTCTGTTCAGTGTAAAACTTCTGCTATGTAAGATTATACCTAATGTCTGTAAAATATTCAATGAATTGTTGAATGTCATTTCCTATTTATACCAAACAATATTGATTGACAAATTCCAGCAGAAACAATATGATATTGTCAATAATTATACCTATTGGAGAGGGAAAAATGGATAAACTCACTATTGTTGATACACATGTTCATCTGTGGCATCCAAAGCAACTCAGATATCCATGGCTGAAACAGGTTCCAGCATTAAATAGACCGTATCTTCTGGATGATTATTCTGCCGCACATGATAATCTGGAAGTAGAATCCATTGTTTTCGTCCAATGTGACACGCATCCAGATGATGGTCTAAAGGAGACCGCATGGGTTACTTCGCTTGTCGCAACAGAACCACGTATCAGAGGTATTGTTGCTTGGGCACCACTTGAGGAAGGGCAGCATGTTGCACCATTCATTGAAAAATTGGCAGAAGAAAACCTTGTCAAAGGTATCCGTAGACTGATTCAAGGTGAAAGTGTTGATTTTTGTATCCAACCTAACTTTGTGAATGGCGTGAAAACGCTTGCAAGGTATGGATTGAGTTTTGACATCTGTCCCTTCCACCCACAACTTGCCAATGTTTTACGCCTTGTTGAGCAGTGTCCTAATGTCCAATTTGTCTTAGATCATATTGGCAAACCGGACATCAAAAATCAGTTGTTTGACCCGTGGAAACAGGAACTAAAAACACTTGCAGAATTTCCGAATGTCCACTGCAAAATCTCTGGATTGGTAACAGAATCCGACCATGAAACTTGGACACCTGCTGATCTGCAACCCTATATTGACCATGTAATAGCATGTTTTGGGTTTAACAGAATAATGTATGGGAGTGATTGGCCCGTATCCACATTGGCATCGGATTACAAACGTTGGGTGCACACATTGCAAGTAGCAGTAGCGGGATGTAGTGATGATGAGTTGAGCAAGTTATTTCACGAGAATGCAAAGAGATTTTATAGGTTGAAGTAACTACAGTATGTAAATCCGCACATTACTTTGGTAAAATGCAACACAGACAGCTTATCTGTTTCTCTTCTTTACCGCGCGCCTGCGAGGATGTAGCACAAATTCTGTGTATCCATTGGGTAACTCACTCCCTTTAAGAACAAGATCTAATGCGGCTTGGAAGGCAATGCTATCATCATAAATCGGTGACATGTTTTGATAGTTCGGATCATCTGTGTTTTGTTCATCAACCACCTTCGCCATCCGTTGAAATGTCTCAGTCACCTGTTCTTTAGATACAATCCCATGATGTAACCAGTTTGCAATATGTTGGCTTGAAATCCGTAACGTTGCGCGATCCTCCATCAAACCGATGTTGTTCATATCAGGTATCTTTGAACAACCGATACCTTGGTCTACCCATCGCACAACGTAACCGAGTATTCCTTGTGCATTATTGTCCATTTCTCGTTGGATTTCAATCTCAGACAATCTTCTTTTCTTGAGCAGTGGAGGCGTTAATAGATCATCTAAACTGGCACGCTCCCGAGTGGATAGTTCCTCTAATCTTGCGGCAACATTCACACGGTGATAGTGTATTGCGTGAAGCGTGGCTGCAGTGGGTGAAGGAACCCATGCGGTCGTTGCACCTGCCAACGGATGATTCACTTTTGTATCAAGCATTTCTGCCATCTCATCGGGTTTTGTCCACATACCTTTGCCAATCTGTGAAAACCCCGGTAATCCAGTTTCAATGCCGATATCAACATTCCAATCTTCATAAGCACACATCCAAGGTTCATTCCGGATGTCCATTTTCGGTATCATCGCATCTGCTCGCATGCTTGTGTGAATTTCATCACCCGTTCTATCTAAAAACCCAGTATTGATAAAGACAAGTCTTTCAGATGCAATCCGTAGTACTTCCTTAAGATTGACAGTGGTGCGGCGTTCCTCGTCCATTATACCAATCTTGATAGTGTTGATTGGGAGTCCAAGTGCTGTTTCTATTCTTTGGAATAAACGGATGGTCATATCCACCTCATCAGGACCGTGGAACTTCGGTTTCACAATATATATGCTACCTGCTTTGCTGTTTTTATAGTCTCCTTCTCCTTTAAGATCGTGCATTGCTGCGAATGTAGTAATCATGGCATCCAGAAAACCTTCAGGTATCTCCTCTCCATTGGATGTAATTACCGCATCTGTATACATGTGGAGTCCTACGTTGCGTATCAGTAGGAGACTTCGTCCAGACAGTGTGTAGGTACTTCCATCAGTTGATGTCCAAGTTTTATCTGATACTAATTTTCTGTTGATTGTCTTGCCATTCTTCTCAAAAATAGACTCCAATGTGCCTTTCATAATTCCGTTCCAATTGCTATAGACACGCACTTTGTCCTCGGCATCAACAGCAGCAACCGAATCCTCACAATCTTGGATTGTCGTAATGGCAGATTCAAGAATTACATCAGAAATACCTGCCGGATGATCTTTGCCTATCGGATGATCTCTGTCAATCTTGATTTCTATGTGTAATCCGTTGTTTTGGAATAGGATTCCACTTAGTTTTTCATCATTATTTGTAAATCCAACAAATCTAGTAGGTTCCTTTAATCCGACTTCGTTCCCATCACGAAGTATTGCGTTTAAATGAAAATTGCTGTCAATTTCTTTGAGCGAAAATTGCTTTACATCTGAATATGTTCCAGATTCCAGCGAAACAACTTCATCCAAGAACTTTTCTGTGAATTCAATCACCTTTGCGCCACGAATTGGATTGTAGTTACCTTTACGATCTGTTCCATCTGATTCATTGATGACATCCGTTCCGTAAAGAGCATCATAAAGACTACCCCATCGCGCATTGGTAGCATTTAGGGCATAACGCGCATTATCTAAAGGAACCACTAACTGCGGACCAGCAATGGATGCAATCTCAGCATCAACATGAGTTGTCGTCACATTGAAATCATCGCCTTCAGGTAGAAGATAACCAATTTCATTTAGGAATGTAGAATATGCCTCAATTTCAAAAGGTTCATCCTTATGTTCCAAATGCCATGTGTCAATCTGTTCCTGTATTTTATCACGTTTATCCAATAGAGACCGGTTTTCTGGGGCAAAGTCAGTTACAATTGCATCAAATGCCTTCCAAAACTCGTCCGCATCAATTCCTGTTCCTGGAGCAATTTCATCTCTTACTAACGCATATAATTCTCTATCAATTTTAAGATTTCCGACATCAATCCGCTTTTCCATGTTATTCGTTTCCCTTTACTATTGTGTATAATGAAATATCATTGTCAGGACTTACGCAGTTTCTCTTAAAGTCCCCTTGATAAGGGGGATTTAGGGGGTTAAAAAGACCAAAAACACTGAAATATTGCACTATTTAACCCCCCTTATCAAGGGGGAATGCGTAAGTAGGAGCGATCTCCGAATCGCGATTTAATTCAGTGATTATCGGGAATCGGAGTTCCCTCCTACAATTCCTAATGTTCATTTAATTCTAAATTCTACCATGATGTATCTTAAGTATGATATATTATCAACAGTTCTATGACGAGTCAATTTGTTTTTGAAACAACCTGACCATATCAATTTCCTTTGACAATATGACACTGATAGGTTATATTAACGGATTACAGACTGGTTCATTTCATCGTAAGGATATAAACAATGTTTTTTGTTTTTTGCGTAGTCATTTTACCAACAATAGTACTTCTGATTTTACTTTTAGTATCTAAGCAGAAAACTGATGATGAAATGGAATCAACAGAACCCATGGAAGTTTGTGCATTCTGCCAGAATGACTTTCCAATCAATCAATTGGTAGAAAAAGAGGTAGGAACTTACGGTAAAATATACTGTTTCTGTGAAGAGTGTGTGGAAAAATTATACAATGAATTCAAAGAGAATACTGGAATAAAGACAGGAGAATGATATATGTACGATTTGGTTACATTTGGTGAAGCGATGATTCGACTCACTGCACCGGAGTTTATGCGTTTGGAGCAAGTCTCATCATTATCTATCACTGCGGGTGGTGCGGAAATGAATGTCGCTGTCAACGCAGCACAACTCGGATTGAAAACTGCATGGGTATCACGACTTGTAGATAACTGGTCAGGTCGTTATATTCGTAACAAAGGGCAGGAGTTGGGAGTAGACATGTCCAACATCAGATGGGTGGAATTTGATGGCGTTGGCTATGAACGCAACGGGTTTTATCATCTTGAGATGGGAGCCGGTCCCAGAGCAAGTAGTGTGACTTATGACCGCGGTCATTCAGCAATATCAAATGTTCAACTCGGTGAGATCGATTGGTCTTCTATCTTTAGCAATGCACGATGGTTTCATCTGAGTGGAATTACACCCGCATTGTCAGAGTCAGCTGCAACAGTTTCTGCAGAAGCATTAAAAGCGGCGCGTGCAGCAGGAGTCACAACAAGTTATGACCTTAACTTTCGGTCAAAATTGTGGAATGCTGAACAAGCACAAGCAGCAAACCGACCAATGATGGAGCACGTCTCTGTCCTTATCGGTAATGAGGAAGATTTTGAGAAATCACTCGGTTTTGCTGCAGAAGGCGCAACCGAATCGTATAGTAAACTTGAACCAGATAGCTATAAAGAGGTAGCAGAAAGAGTCAAAGGGGCATTTCCCAACATAGAGATGATCGGGACAACGTTGAGAGATGCAAAAACAGGTTGGTTGAATGACTGGCGGACACTATTATATGATGGCGATAATTTTTATTTTTCCCGAATCTATGAAGATTTAGAGTTAGTGGATAGAGTCGGTGGTGGCGATAGTTTCTCTTCTGGATTGATCTATAGTCTGTTGAATGGAAAATCACCGCAAGAAGCGGTTGACTTTGCTGGTGGCTATTCTGCTTTGGCTCATACATTCCCAGGAGATTTTAACTGGGCAACGGTAGCAGAGGCAGAGAAAGCGATGCAGGCAGGAAGTGTTAGAATCAGTCGCTAATTCTTCTCAAGTAGGAAAAGAAACTCTCGGTTTGGGTTTTGAGTTGCACTTAACCATTCGTTTGTCCATTTCATACTTGCCATAACGTTTCGTTTATAGTTAACCTCAACAACAGCAAGCAATTTGCCGTATGTTCGCATAACATCGTCCAGTTCTTCAGCAGTTGCACGTCCTCCTGAACTGTATGACAGGATGATCCAACGCGCTTGCGTCATCCTGATCAATCTTTCAAGTGCTTCAACAGCAATGAAGCGTCCAATGTCATATATCAACCGTAGGTTCTGGTGGAACCTACGGTTGATGTGCTCGTTAAGAGATCTATTAAACACTTAATAGTTATACTATACATCGCCAAGTGCTGACAAATCTAAACTTCACAAATGGTACAACATGATAAATTATCACCTATCAGTATTTTTAGATATATCCTTAATAATAGGCACCTTTGAATTTGGTGTATAAATGGGGTTGTCATCTTGAATAGCATCTATACTTGTCATAATTTGCTCTAAATAAAACATGTCCACTATTGCCGTTGTTATACCATTAGCTAACGGATAGCCCATGCGAGATCCAATAACAAGGCCTTGTGTGTAAGTAACAATTTTATCTAAATCATAATCTACATCGCTACCAACTTTATGACCCAACCCCCGCATGTATGCCTTAGCATTATTAACATCATGGGCATAATACACTGGCAAGTTCTTAGTTGTGGCATACGGGTATTGTCTATTTAGTTCAGTAATTATCCGATTTAATACTTGATGGTTGCCTTCTTTCAGTCGTGATAATGCTATGTCAAAATTTCCCAATATCTGATACGCATCACCAGAAATTAAGTATGCATTTACATTATCAGGGTCTATACTAATCACTTTATTGCAATATGATATTGCATCCTCTGGGTAAGATCTGAAACCAAGCCTTGCTAAATGTAGCAATAATTTAGGTGAATTGGGATGGTCTTTTAGTAACCCCTTTTGTTTCCTGTATAACAGCTGATTGTGTTGCACAACAGGCAGCTCATCCAGTTTTGATAAGTTATACGCCTTCTCAGATATATCTAATTTAATGCTAATAGAAATATCAGCATTCGGATATTTGCTGACTACATTTTTTTGTAGTAGTGCCAATCTCTCACTTTCTGTCAACGTTTCGCTATTTCTATATGTATCCATATATGCTAATGTAGCATCATCAATTTCATTGCCAAAATCTAACTCTTGGTGACTGCGTTTGATTAATAGGATAGATGTTAAACATATAATTAGAGTTGAGCATGTTATTAATATATACCTGCGAGTAAAAAATTTTTGAGACATGGTAAAACTCCTTAAATTAATCTTGAGAAATATTATAGTATAAACGTCAAATTTTTGTCAAAAAATCTATTGCGTCAGGGGTGTGTAAAGTTTTTGTCACCGTAGACGTCAATTCAAGTGAAAAACCTGTCCTCCATTGTAGGGCGGGGTCTCTGTGCCCCGCGATTCCTTGTCCTGTAAGGCAACGGGCGGGCACAGAGACCCGGGGAATGCCATAAGCGCATTCATACCGTTGATTTGGCCCCTACAATTCATGGTGAGAAGTTAGTGACAAAATCTTTACACACCCTTGCGTCAGGGTTATTTAGTTTTAGGTGTTTTGGTTGTTTTTTATCACAATTGAAT
The DNA here is from genome assembly GCA_958295945.1 of Candidatus Poribacteria bacterium. Taxonomy (GTDB): domain Bacteria; phylum Poribacteria; class WGA-4E; order WGA-4E; family WGA-3G; genus MSPOR6. Next base: position 3,575,099 of record OY282386.1, on the reverse strand, counting down.
GGAAAATCTCCGCAAGATGCAGTTGACTTTGCTGGCGGATATTCTGCTTTGGCACACACCTTCCCAGGAGATTTTAACTGGGCAACGGTAGCAGAGGCAGAGAAAGCGATGCAGGCAGGAAGTGTTAGAATCAGTCGCTAATTCTTCTCAAGTAGGAAAAGAAACTCTCTGTTTGGATTTTGAGTTGCACTCAACCATTCGTTTGTCCATTTCATACTTGCCATAACATTTCGTTTATAGTTGACCTCAACAACAGCAAGCAATTTTCCGTTTGTTTGCATTACCTCGTTGAGTTCTTCAGCAGTTGCACGTCCTCCTGAACTGTATGACAGGATGATCCAACGCGCTTGCGTCATCTTGATCAATCTTTCAAGTGCTTCGACAGCAATGAAACGTCCATTGTCATTACGTCGGAATTCCTCAAATACGGAAGCGGCAAGTTGATCTGATGTATCCTCGCGTCGCTTTGCTTTGCCGAACAGGTTCGGTTTGTCATACAGAATGATGCTTTTCCATAGATGGTAATATGCCGCATATCTCACACGAGATGGCGGCATCTTTTCGTTGTTTGAACCGTAAGGGGGATCAAAGTATGCGAGGTCAACATCAAGCTGTGGTACAAGATTAAAGATGTCAGATCTATGCACTTGATGCTTTCCTTCGGAAGTAAAGAGTTTTGGCACTTCAAGCACAAGGTTTTTATAGGAACGTGGTGACCAGTCTTTGAGGTATGCAGAATAGTGTCCGAGTGTACTGTCCACACGATCCATTCCTAACATTAGACTTGTAAGTGCAACGGCTTTATCAACGACATCAAGGTTTAGATTCTCAATTTCGTCACGAATCGCATCTAATTTCTGTGTGTTATGTAACTGCCAAGGTTTCTTAAGTCCATCTACTTGGATTGCAGATCCATCGTTTGAATGTCCACCGTAATGTTCTGTGAACCATCCATCTATCGGGGAAACAGCGTTTAGATGATCAATCAGGGGTTGATAGTCAGTTCGTGGCTTTTCGTTGAGAAGGTAGCAAGTTCCCAACACTTCTGACCAGTGCGCGATGTCGTTGCAGTGGACAGAATAACCGAGTTTTGCGAATGCTTGTGAGACGCGGGTTGTACCTGAAAAACCGTCTAAAATCGTCTTTGCATCAACTTTCTTTGCAAGTTGCAGGATTTGTGGGATGAGTTTTAGTTTAGATCCGGCATATTTTATGCCTTCTGTGGATGGTGTTTCGGGATTGTATTTCAAATTATGCAATCTTGACATTGGAAAAAGTAAGTTCTTTAGCAGTTGCCTTACCTAAAACGGCTTCCTGAATTAAAGTACTGGCATTCAGAATCTCAATACCGATGAGTTCGCCGTTATCATTCAATTCAGCCGTGATATTAGGACTCAATTCCAGACTATCTCCCTGTCGTTCTTCAGAAATAACGAGATGTAATATATCTTCTTGGTCAAAATATTTCATTTTTGGTTTATTCATGGGGTATACCTCCGTGTCCTAATCCTGAATCGAATCTGTTGAATCCTCAATCTTGTCCTTTTCGGGATCATATAGGCGGTATTTTCCCGTTGATATCCACCAATATCTATCGCTTCCACCATGATAATGATGTCGTGATGTATGATTGACACAGTCTGAAGTAATTTCACAACCCACGTTACTCAATTTGTAGTTAGGATACTTCTTTGAGATGACTGGCTTAACATCTTTGATCGCAAATTCGATATTTGTATCTCCATCTGTTAATTCCAGAACCGCTTCCCATACTACTTGTTTGACTGTCTTGGGTCCTGACCACCGATCTGAAAGTTCTATTTTCATATTATTTAGTCTCTCCATCACTTTCCATTTTATCTTTTTCAGGATCGTACAGGCGGTATTTATTCCTTCCTATCCACCAATATCTATCCTCCCCTCTGGGATAGTTATACCGTGTCGGGAACTTAACACAGCATCCCCTTATCCATCTTCTTACTTTGTACACCTTGAAATCAGGATGCTTTCCCGAAACAACTTGTTCAATTTCTTTGAGAGAGAATATAGCGTTTAGATCACCTTTTGTAAATTCCTGAACAGCTTTCCATACAATCTGTTCTTCTGGTTCATCGCTCGGAGGTTGCGGAGGAGAGGAAGACTTGTTCCTAGATTTATTAGGTGCAGCGAGCTGCTCATCTCCAACTTTTGCTTCCATACTTACAAGTCGTTCTCCTTTTTCTGTTTCAAAAATGGAGACATTGATACAATTTATGTCCATTCCTTGTGAAGTTCGGAGGAATCGGCAAACACGAGCAACTCTTGAGGGAATGTCTGAAGCAACAATGTATAGCCGTAGGTTATGATTTAAATGCGGTATTTCGTCAGTGTCGGTTAATTCAAACACATCCTTAAAGACTTGATGGAATTGTTTCCTATTGGATTCATCACCTGTTTCAAAATAATCATCTGCAATTTCTTGGATTTGATCATCAGAAAGTTCGCTTGCCCATGCTGCGTATTCAAGCAATTGTGCTATTACATCACGCGGAGCTTGGTCCCGCTTTAACTCAACAATCACCAGATTTCCTTCTGCATCCACTCCAAGTAAATCAGGGAACAGGGTTCCTTCCTCATCTTTAGCACTCGTTTGCCGACCAATCCACAGAAAATCCTCTTGAGCAAGAGTCTGTCGCGGACTATTTTCAAGCCAGTCCTCCAAATGACTTTCAAGTTCTAAGTTTGTTTCCTTAGCAGGGATAAGTTCTGCAGTAGATATATCGTCACCTTCTAATTTAAAAATAGGCATTTATCACCAATATAATTCTGTTTTCAAAAGGTATATAGTTAATGATTTTGTGAGGCACAGAGTCCTCGCGCTACGTTTATCGGAGTATATTGTGAGCCTGTTACCGCACAAAGCAGGAGAGACATTCATAGGAACGGAGCAGTCCATCCGATTCTGCTTCCCATGATCCTGAATAACGATAGTCTTCCAACTCAACGCTGACGATGCCATCAAAATCTGCGTCTTCAAGAATCTGCACGACTTTCAGCCAATCCACAACGCCATCACCGGGAATGGTGTATCGCCACCAATCCTCACCGTAACCGCGAGGTGAACTGAAACTCGGTCCCAAATTGCCGTGCAAGTATAGTGCTTCCTCGTCAAATACCGTATCTTTTCCGTGGACATGTTTAACATGAGAAGCAAATTCGCTGAGTGCACGGATGTGGTCAATCCCTATTCTGACAAGGTGTGATGGGTCATAATTGAGACTTAAACCGGATGAAGGACATTCAGCAAACATGGCACGCCACATCTCAGGCGTACATCCGAGTGCCGGATATGTAGGAGCACCACCAGGCCATCCCTCTATGACTATAGTTACATCATGGGATTCGGCAAATTCGGCAATAGGTGGAACGGTTTCTTTCCAGATGTCAAAATTCTTTCCGCGACCGAGACCTGCGTCTTCTGGAACGAAAACACAGAACATGATGTGAACACCGTTTTCTGCAGCAGCTTGAATGGATGCTTTTGCTTTATCAGCACCGGATTTCTGTGTAGATTTTTTTGCACTAAGGAGTTCACGAGTTCCCGGTAAATCAGCACTTCCGATTTCCAACCCCGCATCTCTTGCTGTTTTCACAACTTCAGGTGTGGCTTCTCCAATATCAATTGCTTCAAATCCGTTATCAGCACACCATTTACAAAAGTCCGAGAATGGCATTTGACGGGCAGTACCAGGAATACGTAGTCCAATTTTCATATTATTTCCTTCTCTTTTGATATGTTGTTCTGTCTGTAAATTCTTCTAATATCCCATTAAACCACAACAGCGGCGACACACAGGCATCGGTCCATCAGTGCTAACAGATTGACGGAATTTCATTGCCTTCTGATTATTCCACATATCAACAACCTTATCCTCTTTGATGTTGCCGATAATATAGTCATGATAGTCCCGACACAGACTAACATCACCGTTGCTATCAATCTCAAGCGTCATAAATATGCTAACACATTGATTATATCCAAAGGTTTCGCTATGGTCTGTGTAATATGTTTGGATTTCACCCTTTGAGTTTAACCTTGGCATCATGATAGGTGGACATCGCTTCTGTTCATGTGATAAGTTTTCCATCTCTTCAAACCTATCAAGTATATCACCATGATCAAAGTCGTGCCATGTGCCGATCCATCCGTAATGTGTTTGTGGTTTAAATCCAAAACGCTGTTCAAAGTCTTCTGTATGTTCTTGTGCGGATTCAGAATCTATCCACCAAGTTAGGTAGAATATCTGAGCATCGGCATATTGGCTTGTGAACTTGTACAGATCAACCACATAATCAATGTTATACATAGTGATACAACTGAGTGGAATTATATATGGGAACGTTGTGTTCTTACGTTCTTTTTCTGCATTCAGTGTCTCTAATGCAGCTTTGACATCTTTGAAATTGTCATAATTCTCTGAAACACCTGGACGTTGTGTGTTATGGATTTCTTCGTCTGGACCGTCAACACTGAGATATACTATTTTACATGTTTCCATTATGTCATCAGCACGTCTTGCAATGTTTGTTGCATTACTAACCAGTGAGATCGGCATGTCTTTCTCTTTGATATAATGCATTAACTCAATAATACCGGGATATAGCATCGGTTCACCACCCCAGATGTACCATACAGGAGACCATCCAGCGTCAACAATTTGGTCAACGAGGTCTTTATATATTTCTACAGGCACTTCTCGTTGCTTTAGCTCTTTGAGTGATTTGTCGAGAAGATATCCGTTATCACCCCATTGTCCGCAAGAATGACAACGGAGATTACACATATCTGTAATACGTAGACTTACTAACTGGATCTCATCACCTTTTCCGTGCTTTGCACCAAAGGGATGACGCATGTTAAATGTCTCTTTTGCCATTTGGTACCGCATCAGTTTACGTGCTGTTTTCCAATCTTGTGTTACTGCGGTTGCAAGTTGATTGACAAGGAACCGCGATGAGATTCGACTTCTTATTGCCATAATTACTCCATTTCTTTCTTCAAGGAAATACACCAATCAATGTGCTTTTGAAGGTATGAGTTCATGTTGATATAAGTTAAATGTTCTATTCTAAGATTCGTCCTCTGATTTCACAAGTGTGAGTGCAGCAGAGTTGAGACAGTATCGTTTACCTGTAGGTTCTGGACCGTCATTGAACACGTGTCCAAGATGGGCATCACAACGACTACACACAACTTCAGTGCGTGGCATAAAAAATATACTGAAATCCGTTTTTGTCTCAACACATTCAGGAGAAACCGGTTGCCAAAAACTTGGCCATCCTGTTCCAGATTCAAATTTTGTTTCAGATGTAAATAAAGGACTCCCACAACAGATACAGTGATATATGCCTTCGTCTTTACAATCGTGGTATCTACCTGTGAAGGCGCGTTCAGTGCCTTTCTTCCGAGTGATTTTATATTCTTCTGGTGACAGTTGTTCTTTCCATTCTTTGTCTGACTTTGTTATTTTTTTACCATCCATTACTTTCTCCTTGTATTTCTTGTGTATACTATCACATATTTTGGCAAAAAATGCAAGTGAGTTTTATAGTAGGGTGTGTAAAGTTTTTGGCAAAATATGCTCAATAACACTGTAGGAGCGATCTCCGAATCGCGAACTATAACACTGTAGGAGCGATCTCCGAATCGCGAACTATAACACTGTAGGAGCGATCTCCGAATCGCGAACTATAACACTGTAGGAGCGATCTCCGAATCGCGAACTATAACACTGTAGGAGCGATCTCCGAATCGCGAACTATAACACTGTAGGAGCGATCTCCGAATCGCGAACTGTTGGGAATCGGAGTTCCCTCGGACAATGAAGTATGCGGTTAATGTCAAGAAGTTTCCACACCCATTAGTGAAGTTTGATTGTCTACCCCGACAAAGTTGCTTTTTCATGATTTATCTCTCTTTCTATCCTTTATCCGTCCCAAGACCCTACATTTTGTCGCAGACAGAATCTCGTATTGAACGCCACCCCAAACTATCTTACGTTGAAACATTGCATAGAATGCATTTATTCCACCAAGAAAAACAGAAAATGGAGCTGCAAATTTACTGATACGGAGTGTGTCCCGAACCCTCGGCGTATCCAGCAACCATTGCGGTAGATTTCTACAACATAGATGAAAACCGATAACTTCTAAGAATGGAATGAAAGTTACGGTTAAGAATGCCTGCTGTGAATAAAGAAAGGGGATGACTCCAATAATCAACAATGACTTTGGGAGAAAAAGAAACAGACTCCCAAACCACTGTGCCCACAATCCCATATGGAACGTCATTATCATCTGTCGATTCGTAAATTCAAAAATCTGTTTCCACGTGCGGTTTGAAGTTTGGGTTACCGCGACACAATCGGGTACGTAATGTATTTTACATTTAACTTCTCGGACAGCACGTGTTGTGTTCAGGTCTTCAATCGTGGCATTTTCCCAACGTTGAAGTATCTGACCTTTTTCAAGGAAATCACGACGAAAAGCGTTTGAACCGCCCCATACCATTGTCAAACGATGGTCTCCTTGTAATGCCAATTGAAAGTTGACCCACGTCGCTTCAACAAGTGATGCAAAGTTCCATGTTTGTGGAAAATAAAACCTACCCCCTACCGTTGCCCCGATGGAATTATCTTGAAGTGGGGTGACAAGAAGTCTGAGCCAATCCTTCTGAATCTCTACATCTGCATCTACAAAAGCGATTACTTCTACATCCTCTGGTAGACTTTCAATAATGGTAATTAGATTTTGCACCTTCTGTGAACGAGATAGGTTGTTATCAATGATATTAGGAGCCAAAGAGACATTTGCATACGGAACATCTTTCACAAGTTTTTGTAAGTGAGGGAAAGAGATATCGTGACCAGTCTCATCCAATTCATGTGTTACAAAATAGATGTGGTAATCCCCTTCATATTCCAGATGCAGCAGACTTCTGGCATGTTGTTCAGTTTCATCATCCCAACCGTAATGTGGTGCGATTATCGCAACTTTTGGTGTATAGGTGGGTCTTACTTTCTTTCGTTCACGACGAGTATAAAAAAATGATTGACTAATCAATATCATCTCAAGGATAAAAAGAAAATAGGTTGTGAATATTATTATAGATGTGGTCATGATTATATGTATATAGTCAACAATCTGATTATAGTGAAATGTAGAAAACGTGCACACTTCGCATCTATCAGACTGAACAAACACCGGTTCGGTTAGGAAACCGAACCTACCGTAATGTGTAAATAATTATGATTTTTACTATAATTCGTCTGCACATTAGAAGTTGAATTTACTGTTCTTCAGAAGTGCGAAACCATGCCAATTTCGGTTTTAGTTTTGGTATCAATTCGGATTTTATTAGAAAGACATGATCGGGTTGATCCGGAGTTCTTGCATAGTAATTCCCAGATGAATGTGTCTCACCGATTTGTAATGTAAAAACTGACTTATTACGTAATTCTATAGTGATTTGTATATTAGGAGATTGGAAACTTCTTATAACATCAGTTAGTTTATTTGTTTTACCATCAAAAGTTAAACCAACAAATTCCTCTGCATTTAAATCAATTAATTCATACAAAAGCGCGTTTACTTCTCCATTATTAGCATTTTCTTGAATAGGTTTGGTTAATCTCCAGTTTGTTCCAAGTCGTTGAAAGGTATATTGTACTGTTTCATTTGAATCATCAACAGATTTTACAGCACACCGTATCGGGTCATCAATAGTAAATTTGAAAATCTGCTTATCTCTTAGCCATGCAACACCTTCGCTTATTTTGTCAAATAACTCGCGTTTGACAAGTGCGATTTGGTCAGATTTGTTTGTTTTCACATATACCGTGTCGTTTTTTGTAAAATTGCCAATATGTAACTCAATTTGATTGTCGTTATCACGTGTTGTGAACTTAACATTGAATAAAGGACTATTTAATCCATATATTCCAAGGTTTTTTGAAGAGCTGGATACATAGGCAGCAGCCTCAAGTGAATCAACACCGTATATCAAATCGCTGACTGCTTGTGGGTCTGCAATTGTTTTATTACCTTGTATTACCCACTTGTCCTTTTGAAGTCTTAATCCTTCAATCTTTTCTTTTCCGCGTTGAATTTCAAATTTTATAACATCACCACGTTGGAAATCAAGTAATCGCTTGTCTCGTAGGTCAAAAAAAGTCTTGTTGAGCAGTTTGACAATGTCATCAGTAACAGTATATATCCCACCCTGATGGATGGACTGTACATAAACAGTCTCTTCATCAGAATTCTGCATGCCTGTTGAGTGTGGGACAGTCGAACCTACAGCAAGACCGTAACTCTTTTCCGTATCTTTCAGCGTGATATGAATACGTGGTGTATCTAATCCATATTTTACTAAAGACGTTTTTACCGAATCACCATCCAATTCAAATGAGGAAACTTGCATGGTTTGTAATTCCGAAAGGATATATCTTATATCGTCTGAATCCGCATTTACAGATATAGGACTCGTCATAATCCAAGAGTCACCTTTCTTCACACACATAAACGGTTCAGGTTTTTGAAACACAATTTCTGTGATTGAATCTGGATTGAATGTAATGACAGAACGACTACGAATATCAGTTGTGGATATTGCTAAGTCATCAAGTGCACTGGATTCAATAATAAATATGTGTTGTTCTGTCTGTTCTTTGATATATACTGAGTAGTTAACACCCTTGTTTCCGATTAAAAAAGTAAGTGGGTTCCCGTCTTTCTTCTTCCACAGTTGGACAGTTATAGTAGGACTCTCCAACCCATATTGGTCATATTCAGAGACTTCAAAGGTCTGTCTTATCCGTTTGTCTACAAAATCATCCAATACAGTGTTAACTCTTGAAAGATCTGCATCTGTAACAAATGGTGATGTAATCCGCCACATTCCTTCATCGTCTTTTAATACATCTATTGTTTGATATGATGTATCTGAATAAGAAAGCTGAAATCTAGAGATGTCCTCACGCGGCAGTTCGTAGACTTCAGAGATGGTTGGTTTAATGCGACTTGTCTCTTCTTGTTCGTCAAAAAACAGAAAATATGTTGATGCAATAACGATCAATAATACTATGATTATAAGTGTGGTTCTGTAATTCATACAGTTCCCCCTTCACGTCGGTTCCACCACACAACTAAACCTGCGATAAACACAACTAACGGAATTAGGAAGATTGCAGTTATCTTCACAACACTTTCTTGTTGCGCATTCATGCTGCGCAACTTCTGTGTGTCTCTATCTGGTTCAGTAATAGCAATAAGGTCTCCATCTTCGGTAAGCCAATTCACTGAAGTCAGTAATAAACCTTGATTTGCCTTTTTCAAATCAAGGTTTGTAGCAAAATTTGAACAACCAAATACAACGATACGAGTAGGACTCATACTGTTTGTATCATTTGTATTCACCGAAATGTGCTTTTCAACAGCAACAGCAAAAGACACAGGACCAGGAAGATCAATTCCGGCAGTATAACCATTACCACTGAACTTTCCATCAGGCGTTCGTTCTTTTTCTGCCCAACTTACACCTAATTGACTGACAGTCTTTGCAAGTGACTTAACAGAGAGATCGGATTTTATATCATCTTTAGGGGATACAGAACGCGTCTTAGGAAATGCAAGATAAGGATCTAATTGACGTGTAATTTCATGGAGTTCAAATTTAGGAAAAGGTGCGCTCGATCCTCTCATCACCTCAAATGCAAACCTATCAATCACCAAATCATTACCAACAGAAACTCCCCACTTTGACATAAGTTGGACAAGTCTCTTATTGACATCTTCAGATGAATCTGATGGGTGGAATAACAGCAATAGTTTTCCATTGTTATTTATATATCTGTTGATTTTGTCAATTTCATTGGTGGTTAATGTTTCTGTTGGACCAATTATAGCCAAAAGATCACAATTTGAGGGAATATCTGGTTCTGTGAGAAATGATAATGATAGGGGTTCGTAATTCTGATTTTCTAATGCTTTCTTGAATTCACTGAGACCGGATCTGGATAAATCGTCTATTTCATATTCCCCATGTCCAAGCAAAAAATATATCTTCTTGGTTTTGTTCTGAATAAGTTTGAGAATTGCACTCGCAAATTTCTGCTCACTGACAATAGTCACCTCTTCTTCTCTCTCTTTAGAACTGAATACAACAGTACCATCCCTGAGCCTATGATCTACCCGTTGGACATCTATGTATGGATCCTTTAATGCTACAGTGATGAATTCTGATTCGCGTTGGAACAGTTCTAATTTATGCATAGCGCGGATTGCCAACTGTGAATTTTCATCACTGTAGAAGGCGATTATTTCCACATTTTTATTCAGAGATTTTAAGATCTTCTTCGTTTGTTTGGATAACGAATTGTCTTGTAGTACTGTTAGATCTATACTCATATCAAAACGTTGTGTAACTATGACGTTGACAAAAACTGCAATTCCGATTACACCAATTACACTCAACGCAACGTTTGTACCGTACCGCAATTGCCGACTGACAAACAAGTTGACAAAATATTGGTAGTGGAGGACAGACAAAACTGCTAATGTCGCTGTGAGGAGAATGAGGAAAATCCAAAAAACTAACCATGCCTTTAGAAATAGACAGGCAATTGAGATAAAACAGAAAATTAATGCAAGGAAACCAACTATCGGTCCTGCAACGTTTTTTCTCGACATGCTTTATCTCCATTTTGAGGATTCAATTGACTTGAATGTAGCAAATAAGCAGACACAGGTGAAACTGACATAGTAGACTACATCTTTAATCAGGATTGCACCGCGTGGAAAATCGCTGAAATGTTCACTAAATGATAGATACTTCAAAAAGTTACCAATAGCACCTTCACGGTCTGAGACAGCTCCAATTACCCACAAAGTTAATAAGAAACCAAAACTTGTCAAGGCAGCTACAATCTGATTTTTGCTCATTGATGACATCATTAATCCGAACGCAAGAAAACATGAACCGAGTAGGACGAGTCCAAGATAACCACTAAAAACAAGACCAGCATCTAACGGACCGAACCGTTGTGTTAGGAAAGGAAAAATAAGTGTGAGTCCCAGCATAATGATTAGCAGTGTCCAACTTGCAAGATACTTCCCAAGAACTACCTGACTATCAGTGATCGGAGAGGTAAGAAGCAGTTCAATCGTGCCAGATTTACGTTCTTCGGCAAATAGTTTCATTGTCAATACTGGGGTAAAAAAGAGAAGGATAGTTGCCATTATTCCGAAGGTCGACTGCATCACACCATTACCAAAACCATTATTTGTGCTTGATATTATCAGAAAAAGTTGGAATAGATAGCCAGAAATTGCCGCAAATACAAAACAGACAAAATAGGCAATAGGTGAAACAAAATATATATATAGTTCTTTTGTGCAAACGGCCAATATGTTTCTCATTTGTCTGTAATATCGGGTGGATAGAGTGCTCAGGAATACGAACTAAACTGTTTATGTACTTTTCCTACAAAAAATGGACCGAGTATTTCTATATACTTTGTCGTCTGCTCCGTTTTTCGCATATCTTGAATCAGTCGTGATAAGGGATAAAGTTCTTTTCCAACTAAACCGATAACGAATTCGTTGTCATTCGTATCCAAACCGAAGCAAGCCAATCGTATGTCACTGGCATAACCCCCAGCAGCATAACTTCGTCCAAGCATCGCATGTTCACCAAGAATTCTGCCACGATCAGATGGATCCAGTTGATAAAAATCTGGTCTTCGTCTGAGTGGATACCAAATCGCCCATGGAAAGTCTGGATTTAGGACATTGTTGCGCGGTTTGTTGATGAGCCATTCTTCCAAATTAGGTTCTCTTCCGCTTGAATAAGTGCGCCCAATCATTGTCATTTCTGGACGATATGTGAGGTGACAATTGGATATTAGACTCTTTAATGAAATTCGGGAGTTGGTTATTAATGTTGAGGGGTTTTCAGCCACAGAAAGCACGCCAATTCCAGTTGGATGATTTAGATCGTCGTATAGAACCTTGTTAGATTCTCCCTTACCAAGTGTCTCAATTACACTTGTCGGATCGTGACAATCTTTGAAGACATGGAGTTGAAAGTACAATCTGTGATCACTATATTGTGGTTCTCCATCAATAGGAGCACCTATCTCACGTATATCTATTGGTACGGGGCGTTTCGGTCTCTCAGGTTTTGATTGCATTGTGTTTGGTGCGGTTTCCTTGCTGGGTTAACGTTTTGTGTTATACGAATCCCGAATCCATTGCTCTAATATTGGATCGGGGTCCTCAACGACCTGTTTTGGAAATGTGAATGAAGTCTGTCCGGTATTCTTCTTTATTAAATTCAAACCGTGTTGATAACTTGACAGGATTTCATCACATATCTGTTTAACTGTTTTTTCTTGTGACACTACCCGTTCACAGATTGCATCCGTCGCATCCTCATCGAACTGTATTTCTAAACCGTGGTCAATATTAAACTGGTATTCATATCTCCGAACCTGTTCTCTTGAAATCGTGTTTTGATTATATACACTATCTTCTATAATTTGATGCAACAATTTATCAGGATCTTCTACAACATCTGCGGTGACAACAAATTCGGATGTACTCGTTGATGGAAGTTCAAATTTATAGTTCCTTAATATCCTTTCACAGACAGTCATCAAGGCGCGTGCCCCTGTTTTCTGTTCAATAGCTTGTTCTGCTACTTTTTGTAACCCACAATCAGCAAAAAGCACTGAAATACCGTATGCATTGAACGCATTTTCATATTGTCGGATAATAGATCCTTCAGAATGTTTCAATATATAAAAAAGATCGTCTACTTCCAATTCATTGCAGACTACATGCACTGGTAAACGTCCTATAAATTCTGGTTCAAAACCAAAATCAATAAAATCCTTTGGTGTAACATGTGATAGATATTGTGCTGCATCTTCATTCTGGCTTGCTACATCAGCATTAAAACCTATTCTGCTCTGATGCATGCGTTTCTTAATTATCTTTTCCATCCCTGTGAACGCACCACTAATAATGAACAGAATATGACGGGTGTTGATCACCTCTTTGTCAACTTTCCCGCGTTTCTGAAATTCCATAGCTGCTCTCATCTGAGAAGCAACATCGTTGCCAGAGCGAAGGTCTACTTCAGTTTCCTCCATCAATTTGAGCAGTCCAATCTGTACACCACGTCCACTTACATCGCGTCCGATGATATTCGGTGGTGTAGCGATTTTGTCCGCTTCATCAAGATATATTATCCCGTATTGAGCTAGTTCAAGGTTATCGTCCGCTTGCGTAACAAGTTCACGGATTAAGTCGTCAACATTTGCACCAACATAACCGGTTTCACTGAATCGTGTTGCATCTGCTTTCACAAATGGAACACCGATTAGTTTCGCTATGTGTCTTATCAGATATGTCTTACCCACACCTGTTGGTCCAAGCATGACGATGTTCTGTTTGGAGTAGTCTGTATCAGCAGCATCAGGATTTTCGTGGCATTCTCGGACGTGATTGTAGTGATCGCAAACGGCAATAGCAAGTGCTTTTTTAGCATCATCCTGTTTAATGACATACCTGTCTAAATACTGCTTAATGTCTTTTGGTTTTAGATCGAACTTCAGGTCAAATGTATCTTGAGGTTCTGGTATGTCTTCCTCAGTTGTGTCTGGTGAGACATTGCGCCCACTAACATTGTCAAGACGGATACCGATACCAACACCGTATTTTTTCTCCAAATTCTCTTTGAATTCTTGAAGTTCCTTTTGCAGTTCTTCTTGTGTTGGGAATTTTTTATTGGAATTCATAGTTATACATTTCATTCGGTGTCAAAACCCCGTTGCTTTAGCACGGGGATGTAGACACCGCCTTTGTTGTGTGTGAATAAAAAGCCTTGACTTTGTTCAAGAAATATGGTATTCTGTTCCTATCAACTGGATAGGAGAGCAATCGCCTACACTCTGTAGGTGTCCTATCCAATCCGATTGCTCGGACAGAGTTGATGTTGATAAACTCAACAATACCACATTCGGTTGTGGACGCTGCAAGTTACGATCCTTGCCAGTCGTCTGTGATGAGTTCTGCATTCGCTTCATGAGATTGTATAGGTGTTCCCTCTACAACCGCGAAATAACAGAACGTAAAACTAAAGTATCTGGGTCGCTCATTGGGGATACCTTGTAAGGACCCTGTTAGTCGTGCCGTGGCGGGCACCCCGACAATTGCTGTCTCGGTTAACCTGACTTAAAATCAGGTGAGTCTCCTATAAGGAGATAAAAGATACCCACACTTTCAAAAAACGGTAGCCGTGAGAAAGTGACCTAAAGGAAACCCCATCCTTTAGGTTGGGGAGCCGTCATACATTTATGGTAAAGTAGAAAATTATATCTACACTTTCTATCCACGGTAGGCGAGGTCTCCTAACCTCGCTTAATCTTTGACATTCGCATAGAAGAACGGTGGCATAGTTAATGCCACAACATCATCTTCACCAGAGATTTCACGTGCCATCGCCAGTGCGTCATCCAAGTTTTTCGCCCATTCTACTCCTAAACGATGTGCTACTTGAGATTCCTTTGGACCTACTAAAATCACTTTTGACAAATACTTTAACGGATAAGTTGCCCAATACCATACTGTAAATGGGTGAAAACCGTGATGTGCATACTTGTTTCGATAACAATCAATTAAATACTCGTCTTTTGCATATTTTTCCTGATATTTCTGCTGCATTTCAAAAGGTTCAGTTGTATCCTCCAACACTTCTTCATAAAACATCTTATATGCCACGTGATATTCCTCATGAAATATCTCGTAAGTTGGATTCATTATTATAACAACGCCTTTCTCTTTTATAATGGGTTTGTTGTAGAACCAATTAAACACATATCCCAATATATCACTGACGACCAAAACCGGATTGATTCGCGCATCAACTGCATAAGGACTCATATCTGGTAAACCAAACACTAACGTGCTGTATTGCCGCGGAATATCTATAGCTAACTGATCCTTCATCAATGCAAGTGTTTCTCCGTGTACCGCATCAATGTCGCCTGCATTAACTGCCATCGGTTCGTAGTCTGTCTGCACACTCTTTAGTATATTATACCTTACTGATTCTGGCAATATGGATAAGGTAAGTGGAGTGAAGGATTTTACAACCTTTTCAACGATGTTGCAGTCTTTATTCGGTTTTCCAACATAACGTAGGTGGAAGGGATATATAGCACCATTCATAGCCGCTTCAAGTACAAAAATCGGAGTCTCTTTCTGAATAAGTTGACTCATCCGCTCAATACAAGCGTGCATATTTGAACCTTCTGGTTGCATCACATGTGGACAATCAGATGTCATGTGTGGAGAGTGGTGCGGTGCGATGGAGTTGTATGTGCCAAGTCCTACTGCGACAGACTTATGTCCACCGTTGAGCGGAATTTGTATCATATCAACATATATAATCAGATCCGCATCAAGCGCAGCTTTATCTGTCTCAACGACTTCGTCCTGTTCTGTTTTCCCTACTTCAACAATTTGTTCTGCATCCTCAGCGTCAAAATTTCGGAGTTGATGAGGATAGAACTCATCCATGATGTCTTTCCCTAACATATACTCAAGTTCATGCTCCTTCATTTTACGATGAAGAGCAACAGCACACATGAGTTCTATATTCTTCTTCTCTACGCCATACGCATATAACAACTTCAATAGCGTTTCAATCATGATTTGGCGTAGATCAGGTTTTTTAGTAGCAGGAAAAGGTTGGCAATTGTCATCAAAAAGAATAAGTACTTTTGAATTTCCGTCTACGAGTTCTCGTAACGGAGGCATTTCAAGAGGGTTTTCAAAAGCTTGTTGCGTCTGTTCACTCAGTGCAGCACGTTTGATTCCGGGGATTGGAGGTTTTGCAAAAAATACATCTGAGTTATCAGGTATTTTTGCATTGACAAGGTGGTTTCCGAAATATGTGAAGTATTTCATAGACTATAGAAATCTGCTATATTGTATAATTACTTTGAGCTGAATTTTTACATATTTTAGCACAATTAGATGAACAGTGCAAGATTATTTTAGTCATGGGTGTGTTGCGTTTTTAGCACTAACTTCTTACCATCTATTGTAGTGTCTAATCAACGCTAAATGTGTGTTTGACATTTTTGGAGTCTCTATTTCCACCATAATGATTGGTTTGAAATATAGTGTGGCACAGAGACCTATTCTACAATGGCTAATGTGATATTAGTCAGAAAATTAATCATCCTTAGTAATACTATAGTTTGGACAGTTTCATCCTGATAGGATTTCCAAACAGGTGAAAATTATGGTTTGTAAACACTTTTGTTCATCTATTTTTCTTAGAAATCACTACTGGTGTCCGTGTTTGAACTTGGGTTGGTTCTTGTTCCGTGTGTTATACCGATAAATTAGTATTATAGTAGATTTTGAAAATACGTTTACACTTTTTCAGATGGGCGAGGGGACCTCGCCCCTACGGTTTGCCTTCTGTGAATCGATGACTGTATAGGTAATTACCGGATCTACTATATTATAGAAACTATACGAACGTACGTATGTCTACAAAAAATCCAGATACCGCAGTCGCAGCAGCCATTTGTGGACTGACAAGATGTGTGCGTCCACCTTTGCCTTGTCTACCTTCAAAATTCCTGTTTGATGTGCTCGCACAACGTTGCCCCGGCATCAAGGTATCAGGGTTCATACCGAGACACATACTACAACCCGCCTCACGCCATTCAAAACCAGCAGCGCGGAATATTGCATGGAGACCTTCAGCTTCTGCCTGTCGTTTTACTTCCTGCGAACCCGGGACAACCATTGCATTGACAGTATCTGCTACTTTTCTACCTTTTACCACTTCTGCTGCAGCTCGTAAATCACTGATACGTGAGTTTGTGCAACTTCCTATGAATACTCTGTCTACACTTATATCTGTCATTGGCGTTCCGGGTACAAGATCCATGTATTCCAAAGCATGTTCAGCGGCGCGTTTTTCATCAGTTGTGTGCATGTCATCAGGATTTGGCACTTGACCTGTTACATCCGTAACCATACCCGGATTTGTGCCCCATGTAACCTGTGGTGCTATCTTAGTAGCATCAAGTTCTAACACCCGATCATATTCAGCCCCCTCGTCTGTTGGTAGTTGCTTCCATTGATCAACTGCTTCATCATAGGCTTCACCCTTCGGGGCAAATTGCCTGCCAGCAATGTATTCGTATGTTGTGTCGTCTGGTGCAATCATGCCAGCACGTGCGCCTGCTTCAATTGACATATTGCATATTGTCATCCGTTCCTCTATGCTCAGAGACCGTATAGTTGAACCTGTATATTCCACAACAGCACCATTGCCGCCATCAATACCGATATGTCCGATAATTGAGAGAATAATGTCTTTCGCGGTAACGCCGAAGGGTAATGTGCCATCAACTCGGATTTCATAGGTTTCCGATTTGTGTTGTAATAGACACTGTGTTGCAAGAACGTGTTCAATCTCACTTGTACCGATACCGAATGCAAGTGCTCCGAATGCTCCGTGCGTTGAAGTGTGGCTATCTCCACACACAATAGTTTTTCCTGGCTGCGTGATACCCAGTTCTGGTCCGATGACATGGACAATGCCTTGTTCAGGACTGTTGATGTCGTAGAGAGAGATTTCAAACTCAGCACAGTTTTGTGCAAGCGTTTCCATCTGCTTTGCAGCGATTAGGTCTTTTATAGGTAGGCTTCTATCCGTAGTCGGGACATTGTGGTCCATTGTTGCGAAAGTTAAATCGGGTCGTCTCACCTTTCGGTTGTTGAGTCGTAATCCCTCAAATGCTTGCGGGGATGTTACCTCGTGGACAAGGTGGGTATCAATATAAAGAATTGGCACCTCGTTTGCGGATGACCTTACGAGATGCGCGTCCCATATCTTTTCATACATCGTTTTTTTCATCGTTTTTCTTTACCTTTGTTTTGTTTATCCATAAAAAAATTGTTTCGGCAATTCACAGCGGTGGCATCACGAGACAGAGTAACTGACGGTGGATTTGTTGAAAGATAAGTTGCTGACAGGCTTGCAGTTTTGATAGGCATCGCGGATCGTCAGACCGAGCAGCTCAGAGCCATGCCCACCAATGGAAATACCGATCATGAAAAATCCGCGGTTGCGTGCTTGAAAATGCTGTTAAAGCATTCAGAATGCGTTTCATCTCGTTGTTGTAGACGGGTATTGTGCGTGCCTTTAATATTTAATAGATGTCAGTTGTCAGTAGGAATTCGCCAACCTGGAGTATTAAGGGTTTACAATCCGATGTTGTTTGAGCGTTTCGATTTCCTGTGTGAGCGTTTCAATCTGCTTTTCGAGGGTGTAATCTTTTCTGCTTCGCTTATGTGCTAATATGCCCCACACAGTTGCACTGATCGCAAGAATCGCCAAGGGGATACCAATGCAGGCAATGATGATGTTATTTTGTCTGTCAAAATTCTTTTGAATAGTTTCAAAGCCGTTTTTGACATTCTCTTTTAGATTCTTGATCTCAGTCTTAATCACTGCGATCTCAGTCTCTACAGCATTCTGTGGTGTTTGACAGAGGGCAGGCATCACAATCACAGAGTGAAGTATTAAGAGGACGAGTATCGTTTTCATAGGGTATTCCAAGTCCAGTTTCATTTATCCTCCTGCAAAGATGTCAGGATAGCATACACGTCTTGCCAGCATGCTTCACAGAACCATCCAAAACTGTACAATTTAATCATAGGTCTTTTTCGTAGACACGTTGATCAAATATATCACTAAGGGCCATTAACAACAGTATCATACCCTAAAAACAACCGAAAATCAAACAAAAAACGTTCCCGTTCTTTTTCCTACAGGGACTTTGTGAGAATGGCATTTTTACGGTCAGTGGCTTCGTCAATTACAGTTTGTGCCTCGGTGATTTCTGCCTCTAATTGCTCAACTTCTGCTGCTAACTGCTGTTGAACATTAAGCTGCGGGATAGGAATTTGTAAAGCATATACATTGTTTCTATTGATTCCTCCAGGACCCGACCCTCCTTTTAATGAAGGCAGGTTTAATGACTTTAACATGTGATAGGTAAATTTTAAGTCCGCAGTCGTTTCGTCTAACAATTTTACGTAAAAAGTTGTGTCTATCGGTGTGCAATTTTCATCAGACCAGTTGACTTCCCCTGCACTCCCCTTCCGTCCAACAATTATACAAGGTGCATTAACTAAGAACTCGTTGTGACTTCCAACGATTCCATTTGAACCGTAAACCGGAAAATCACCACTAATTCTTTTGTTTTCTGGCAAAGAATTTCCATATTCCAAAGTTAATACCCTATCTATTTTTTTCATCTCATGCCCTGCATTGATAATTGCTTGCACTTTTTCCTCAATTTCTTGTCTGGCTTCGGTGATGGTTTGGCGCGCTTGGTTAGTTTGCTGATCCACTTTCTCACACTCATCTACAATCTGCTGTTGGATTTGGAGAGGTGGAAGGGGGATTTTTATTTCTCTAAGGTTGGTTGAATTCAGTCCCCCTTGAGCGGAACCTGTGATGTTTTGTTTTAGTAGATTTTGACCGTTCTCAGAAAAAAGAAAGTTAAAAATATAGGACTGTTTTAATTGTGACTCACACCGCAAAAGAAAAACATGTTCATTCACCATGGCATTTTCATTGTTCAGTTCTTCCCTTAAAAGTGCAATTTTTCCGGTTAAAGCCCCATCTTTGCAAAGCAAAATATCGTTTTCTTGTAATATACCTCTTGTGCTGCCGTGGTAAAAGTCTAACGGAACATATTTAGGGGTACTTAAGTCAACCATACCAGTTGTAGGATGTATATGTTCACCCCCCAAACTCCAAGCACCGCTTGTTATATTTTCAACGCCGCCTTTAGGTCTATTTCCAGTTTCAATCGTTTCTATCTCAGTTCCCAACTTCACTAATGGATGCTGTGTTTCTATTTCCGTATTTTGTGAAGGGGTTAGGCTAATGATTTTATCAAAATCTACGCGGCTGAAATTTAACATATCGGTAAGTTTGGCATAGTGGCAGTGCTCGGGTAATGGGTCGGTGGTTGGACCGATAAAGTTTCGTTTAATTGCAGTGTTTATTTTTACGTTGTTATCGGGATCCTTCGGGTCAAATAAGGGTGTGATAATATCGTTTACCGTTTCGCCTCCCTCGTATTTAATGCCTTCTCTGCCTTTGGCACTGCTCCATTCATAACCTAAAAATTGCTTCCGTTCTTTGTTGGTATTTGGTGCATTGACAATTAGCACCTTATTCTCCTGCTTGTGTGCTAAAATGAAGTAATAGAGTTTTTCTTTTTCTATGTTGTGCAGGTAAGCGATGAAACGTTGATCTAATTCTGCTGATTGTTCCGTTGATGCTTTTTTCTTGAAGACATTGGATTTTTTCAGGTTTTTAATTTCCGTGCTTTGGTCATAGTCTTGTCTGTAGTCTTTAAAAATATCGTATTCCAATAGGTTAGAAAGTGGTTCAAGGTTGGTTTGGGCAAAAAGTTTGATGTATTCTTCATAAGGCACTTGGATATGTTCACAATATGCCTTTATCAAGGGATGGTCTTGATATATTTCACCTTCCTCATCACCTTCAAAAAAGTCCTCAACCCGATTGCGGTAATACTCTGCGGGTTCAAGGTCCTTTACTTTCCGTCTTAAAAAAAGCACAACTGTATTGGTACCTGTCTTACCAAAGGTGCCACTTCCCAGTTCGGCAATACTCACCAGATCAAAAAATTGTAACAGAATCTCACGGGTTCGATTGTGAACTGCTTCCGTATTGGACAAAATGCTGGAGGGGACAATCACACCAACTATTCCACCGGGAGCCATTAAGTGATGAATCCGTTCTAAAAAGAAACATTCAATGTTATTGGTATTACTATTTTCACCTGTAGCTTGAATGAGTTGATACCTTTCTTTGTCCGCGTCGCTCAGGATCTGCAAAAAACCTTCCACTGCAAAGGGTGGATTAGCTACCAGGACATCATAATTTTTCTGGTGTATTTCTGGATGAGATGCAAGTGCGTCTGCATCCAATATTTTTATTTGTTCATGTCCGTGCATATACGCTGCAACTTTGGCGACTTTTGCTAAGCGATCCTCTTTTTCTATGCCGGTGATTTGGCTATAGTAATCGCTTATATCCCTATTCAGTTTTTCAACTAAAGGTTTTATTTGGTAAGCGTATTCATTCAGAAAATGTCCGGAGCCGCAGGCGTAATCAATCGCTTTAAGTGGTTCAGAGTTTTCCTCAATTTTTTGAGCAAGTGGTAAGGAGGAAACAATAAATTTGCAGATAGGCAGTGGTGTGAAAAACTGCCCTTCGGACTGTTTAATACCGTTGTCAAGAAAGAACTCAAACATATCACCTAAAAACTGGTTTTGTTCATCTGTTTTGAGTCTTAACCCTTGCCACATTTGCACGACTTCTGACAGGACAGCAGTGTTTCTGTCGAATAAATTCTTATTGTGTGTATCTAAAAATGAGAACGCAGAGTTGGAGAAAAATTTAAGTTCCGTAAAATAGTCATGAATCTTTTTCTTGGTGGCGTTACGGTCATTTTTGACTGGCCAAAATGCTTCATCAATTTGTTCACGACTAATATAACTAATTTCTTCGTTTAGGAACTTACGCATGCCTTTCTGATATAGGTTTTGAAGTCTATCAACAAAATCGAAATAATTATCGTAAGCGGGCCCATTCCAATAAAATTTAAGGTCATCTCTGTTTTCTTCTTCGTCAACCAACTTGCATAAAAAAAGATTAACCAAAACCTCAAAGGCTGTTTCCCTTCTTGCAATATTGTGTTTTCTTAATATAGTTCGGAATTTATTGTATTTTCCTTTTTTATCATCAACATCAATAGGTTTAGTGTCCTCAGAAAGGGTGTAATTATCTTTACCGATATGGTACGGTTGAATACTATCTTCAAATATACCGACTTCTGTGAATTCTAATTTGTAAGTGTCGCGCCAAGCAGCAAAGCGGTGTTCCGCTTTGTTAGTCTTATTGAAGGAGAGCAGTGTTGTATCTTCTGCAAGAATTTGCTGATTGTCAAAATGCGGTATCAGTTTGTATTCATAATCTAACTCATTGTTAATAAAACTGGAAGCGTATAAACATAGATATTTGGTATCGGCTTCTTGGTGAACATAACTGAATAACTGTCCTCCATCTTCCCGTGTTCTGTCCCATGCATCTTCAAACTGATCGCCTGCTGTTTTACATTCAATGATCAGCAATGGATTCTCTTGATGGTCTTTCACTAATATATCAAACCGTCCACCACTTGCACTGTGTCCAATCCTATATGGTTTTTCAAGTTCTAAATGTTCGGGTTTGTACCCTTTGTCTAATAGTCGATGCACACACTCAAAAACTACAAAGTTCTCATTCTGTGAGAAGTTACATGTTTGGTGTTCGTGGACTTCTAACCCTTCAGGATAAATTATTTCTTTTTTATCAAAGTCAACTTTCAAATCTACTTGACCATCTAATTTTTGGAATGTATTCCCTTCCTCTGTGAATTCAAGCACTTTGAGTAAGTCTTTAAAGTTGTTTTTCGTTATCATTTCAATGTCTTCAAGTGTTAATGGGAATTGTCTGATAAAGATAAAATTATAGCAGAATTTAAGAAGAATGTCAAATTCAGAATTTCGTAGCATCGGAGCGGTTGGGAAACCGCTCCTACCTTATCTGGGGTAAAGTGTGAAAAAGTTATACCATTTCTATAAATGTTTGTCCCATTAACATTTGTCAAGAATCTCTTGAAGGACTGCACAAACTGGCAGTTTGTGCTACAAAAATGCGGGGTTTTCTATTGGAAATGGTATTAGAATTGCGAGTCTTATGTGTAATCTCTGAAGGTATAAAAGTTAAATTCGTTCTCTCATCAATTTTGGCCTGACGGCTTTGTGATTGACGACAAAATGCCATTGACTGCTGGAGCCGAAAATTTTACCAACGAGTGTAGTGGTGGTTTGTCATCTAAAAAGGAAGCTTGTACACTAAGTGCATTATCTTCAACAGACAACCACGCGAGCAATGACACTATATCATCTGGGTTTGATATATGTTCAGATCCGAGTAATGCTTCCAAAAGCGTAATAAGATTCAATTGAAAACAAGCAATAGATGTCTGGGCAACTTGATCTATATCAATTGGAAACTGTCTATCTACTGACAACGTGTCAAGCAATGATATTATATCGTCTTCTCCAAAACTTGCAATTGATAGTTCATTGATGTTTGAAAGGTAAACACTGTCAGCAACTTGAGATACCGTCGTGCCACCATATTCAAAGAATTGTTTTGTTGAGGTATCACCTATATTAGCCAATGCATTATTAAACTCATTCCATTTGGCGGGGTTGATGCTACTGAAAATGACCCCAAATCGTTCAATGGGACTTTTCAGTATTTCAGAGTTCCCATCTGAATCCAACGAGACCTGAAATGATAGAATCGAACCCTTCTTTATTGGGGTCAAAAATGGCTCAAACTTAGAAATTGACAAAGCTACTTCTCCAGTAAGTGCTGGCATCACATCTTCATAAAAATCCGTGTTATATTCTCCTTCAAAAAAACTAAGAGCATCATAAAAGTCACCATCAGCATTCTGCTCTATATATCCACGTAGTAGAGACCAGAGTGTTTGTGTAACAATCGGTGATATGGCAATGAAAAGATCATCTTTTCCAGACATGGATCGGATTGTTTTCTTTGAATCCAAAGTATGTGTCATCTGTGTCTGAATTGGTAGTTTTTCCTCTATGTTTTGAAGTGCATTTTGAGTAAAAGGTGCATAAACTTTCAGGAATTTTCCCGGATCCCGAAGATTTAATGTTGCTGAGATATAGGTGAAAGGTGAAAGTTCTTCCATTACTTTTTTCCAAGACATTAGAGCATTCTGTTTTTTCTCATTATCAAAGGATGCTATATTTGCGTAAGCAAAAATATCTCCAGAACCTGTTTTTTGTGTTGCTTCAACAAAACGCTCATTTTCCAAAATTGAAGGAGATTTATTTTGGTATGTATCTATTACAGTCTTAAAACTACGTTCACCAACACCCATTACAAAGAACTCATCAACATAACCGAATAGTATTTTATTTTTATCTAAATTGAGTTCGCTATATTGGATTGATCTGTGTTTTCCTGCGTCCTGTTTGCGCGTAGTTGCAAACACACCGAAAATTCTTGGTGCGATTTTTTTCAAACGTTGGATCAGTACCATGTCACCTTTAGTATCTACAACATAAGTTGCATTGACACGATGTTTTTTATCCAACCAGATTGCCAAACCGCTACTGTTACCAAATAGATCAAAAATATCTGATGTTCCCAATACATTCAATATTCCAGTTATTTCATTGTCTTCAATTGTGTTAGGAATTCCGTTAAGTCCATTCAATTTGAGAAACAAAAAACTATCATAGGGTATAAAATCATCAATCGATGCAGCGTTTAATGTATGAGTAAAACTCACAAAAAACAGAATTATAAGAGTTTTCATCAATGTGCATTTCATCAGTTTACTCCAAAATTTATATTTATGATTTTTCTGAGGTAAGTTTTTTTATTAGGGTAAATCGAATAATTTATGAAACATTATTGCAAACACCGAACATTTTCATATTTGAATTGTTCGTAATTATATTAACATAATTGTAGGCAACAGTCAAGATACACTAAGACATTGAGTATTGTTTAATTCGTATTTGTGTGATATAGTTAACAGTGATGAAGAAAATAAATGAAAGGAATAGATTTGATGAACACAGAAATTAGTCAAGAGATACCTCAATCGGAGTTACCTGAGGGTGCCAAAAATCGCTTTGGCAAGAGTAGTATAACTGGTAATGTCGTCTTTTCTCCCGATGGCACGAGGCTTGCTGTTGCAGGTGATATTGGAACGTGGATATATGATACACAATCAGGTGAGGAGGTCAGTCTACTTGCGGGACATACAGAGTATGTTTGGAGTATTGTATATTCTCCAGATGGAGACACAGTCGCTTCTGGAAGTTATGAAGAAATATGGTTATGGGAAAGTGATGCTGGTCTCCCAAAAGTAACTCTCTCAGAACATAGAGACTACGTGAGAGCATTAGCGTATTCACCTGATGGTAACACACTTGCAAGTGGAGGTGCGGATAACATTGGTATACTGTGGGATGTTGCTACAGAAGAAGCAAGAGCTACACTCAAAGGTCATTCGGGTTCAATTAGGAGTATCGCATATTCACCTGATGGAAGCACAATTGCTACTGCAAGTTCTGACGAAACGGTGATATTATGGCAAGCTGCTACTGGTCAATCCAAAACAATACTCAAAGGACATACACACGTAGTTAATACAGTCGGGTTTTCACCTGATGGCTCAACGATAGTAACCGCAAGTTCTGATGGAACGGTTCGGTTATGGGATGCGTTTAATACTCGTAAAAAAAGCACACTTGCAGAATTTAAGTTCTATATCTGGGGAGCAACATATTCGCCAGATGGCAAAACAATCGCAATCGGAGGCAGAGACGGAGCAGTGCGCATTGTGGATGCTACAAATGGAGATACGAAAAGAGAATTTAAGGGGCACATCGGTTCAGTAAGAAGTGTCGCCTTTTCTCCTGATGGTAACACAATAGCGAGTGGTAGCGAGGATCATTCTGTGTTGATGTGGGAACTTGATCAATAGTACAACAGAAGTCAAATTCTTATACTCGCATAACAACTGGTAGCACCAATGGACTCCGTTGCATCTGCTTTGCAAATAACTTGCGGAGTGCAACACGAATCTCATCTTGTACTATTTCTGTCTCCTGCTTCTGTTCATTTGTTAAGTTATCAATGACATTGCGAGTAAGTTCTTTGGCTTCGTTGAAAAGCTCTTCAGATTCGTCCATATAGACAAATCCGCGAGATATAATTTCAGGTTCAGTCGCAATTGCACTGCCATCACTGTGTAGCGCGATAATGGGAATTACCATTCCATCTTGTGAGAGTTGAATTCTGTCTCTTAAAACTATATCCTCAAGTTCAATTTCTGGTTTTCCATCCACCAACACTCTTCCTGAACGTCCATGTCGTTCAAACACTTCACATGAATCAGATGTAAGTTGAATAAGTTCACCATCTTCTGCTACATTTATATTTTTTCTTGGAATACTGACAGATTCAGCAAGTTCTGCATGTCGCACAAGGTTTTGATATTCACCGTGAATCGGTATGAAAAACTTTGGTTGCAATAAATTCAACATAAGTTTAAGGTCTTCACTTGAACCGTGACCAGAAACATGAACATTTGCATTGCGTTCATGGAATATTTTCACACCGCGTCTCAGTAAATGGTTGATGACATGACCAACGGATCTCTCATTTCCCGGAATGATTCTTGCGGAGATTACAACAGTATCATTTGGTTCAACATTCAAAAATGGGTGGTTATCAAGTGCAATCAATGCCATTGCTGAACGAGGTTCACCTTGACTACCAGTACTCAAAATAACTACCTCATTGGGTTTGAACATAGCGGCATCTTTTGCATCAATTAGGAAATCAGGATTAATTTTGAGATGTCCAAGTTCAGTGGCAATACGGATATTGTTGATAAGAGAACGACCTGTAACAGCAACCAGCCTGCGATGCTTCACTGCCAAATCAATGAACTGTTGGATACGGTGTAGACTTGAAGAAAAAGTACAAAGAAACAACCTCTGTTCTGTTTTTTGATAGATGCTGTCTATGTCATCATAAATGCTACGTTCAGATGGAGTCTGTCCTGGCCAGTTAGCGTTTGTGCTGTCGGAGAGTAGTAAGTGCACACCTTCTGTCCCCAACCGTGCTAAAGTTTGAATATCAGTCAGATTACCATCAATTGGTGTACCGTCAAATTTAAAATCTCCTGTATGCACGACCACCCCAACAGGTGTTCGGAGTGCGATTGCAACTGAGTCCGGTATACTATGTGTAACATGTATGAATTCAGCGGAGAAATCACCTAAACTAACGTTATCACCAGGTTTAATTGCGTTCAAGGATGCTTTGGTCAATACCCCGTATTCTTTCAATCTTCCGCTTGCAATCGCAAGAGTTAGTTGTGTGCCGTAAACCGGCACATCTAATTGCTGAAGAACATACGCTAAAGCTCCTATGTGATCTTCGTGACCATGTGTGAGTAGTATTGCACGAACCTTTTCTTTTCGTTCAATGAGATAGTGAATATCGGGAAATATCAGATCTACTCCAGGCATCTCAGCATTAGGCAACATGAAACCTGTATCAATGACAATGATGTCATTTTCGGTCTCGTATACCATCATGTTGAGTCCGAATTCACCTAAACCACCTAACGGAATGATTGATACGTGAGTATCTAAATCAGATTGTGACATGTGTAATTCTTCGTTCTGTTCATTTGTTATCTGTGTAGAATTTGTCATAAAATATTGTATTGTCTATGAAATATGTTTCTGGTAATCCTTATTGCCAATGTAGGTCAAAGAAGTCATGAGTAGTAGAGGTAATCTGTTGCATCTTTCCCGTTTTAACATCTATCACGAAAATTTCACTGGTTCGTCTGCCATTTTTATCTCCACCAATAAATGCGATCTCGCTTCCGTCCGGGTTCCATGTTGCTGAATGTCCTCTATAAAGACTCAGATTTCTATAACTCTTGAATTTTCCTTTTTCAACTTTTGCGACACAAATCTCACCAGATGTATAAAACAATACCTGTTTACCATCAGGGGACCATTCCTCAATGTATGCACAAGGAGGTTCGTTTCGCTGCAAAAACCATCTTCTTCCCATACTAACGACATCCGGTTCAGCGAGTGCCAGAACGCCATCGGTCAGAAATGCTATCCATTTTTTATCGGGAGACCACTTGGGCCATTGTATTCCTTCAGGTAACACTTCAATCAATCTTCTATTCGGTTCAATAATCTTTTCACCTTTTGCATCCCAATGTAACCATCCCTTTGCCCAATACCTTGTTCTCCATTTGCTTAAATCTCCATTTATAGGAACGATCCAGTTCTCAAGTCTATCTTTGGGACGATCAATTTCAACAACAACGAGGACAGCGTGGCTGGTAGCAGACCACCAGAAATCGTGTATGTTATAGATTTTCTTAAGCCTTTGCGTTTTTTCAGAACCGTCTGTCCACATCATATATAAAGATTTTTCTCTATTCACACCAGAAATGTAAGCAATTGCCTCACCATCAGGTGACAATCTTGGTTTACGTGATAAACCATCATCAGTGAGTCGTTTAAAATCCGTGCCATCTGGATTCATTATACCGATATTATATTGATGGAATTCCCACCAATTTGATACATCCTTACCTCTCTCCAAAGTTTTGGTTGTTGCGCGGAATCCATCTTCATTTTGTAGCGGTTCTTTGATAGCAAAGACCAACTTCCCCTCATTAGCCTCAGTATCAACAACTGCACCTGTTATCACTAAAATGATAGTGAAAGATAACAGACAAAATAAACGCATAATCCTTCCTATGGTAGATTCTTTAGTTAATTGGACATTTTTGGATATGTCCGATTGAGCTTGGATTCTCGATTATCTCTGCGTTAAATCGCGATTCGGAGATCGCTCCTACTGTGTTAAATCGCGATTCGGAGATCGCGCCTGCCGCTTCCCGATTCGGAGATCGCTCGGACACCATAAATCATTAGACAACAATGTTAATCAATCCTCGCTTAGGAACAACAATCACTTTTCGGACGGTTTTACCATCAATGTATCTTTTCACTTTATCATCTGCAAGTGCAGCTGCCTCAATTTCTTTCTCAGTAGATTCAGCAGGGAGTTGGAGACGGTTTCGGAGTTTCCCGTTGACTTGGACTACAATAACTGTATCTTTCTTCTCCAGTACCTTCTCATCATATTGAGGCCATGACTCATGTGCAATAAATCCAGTTTCACCGAGACGGTGCCACAATTCTTGAGCGATGTGCGGGGCATAAGGTGAAAGCACATGCAGAAATATCTTTACTGTTTCAATTGGCAACGACTCTGCCTGGGTTGCTGTATTGACAAAGATCATCATTTGGCTAACTGCGGTATTCATTTTGTCAATTGACTCTGTATCTTCCGATACCTGTTTGATTGTTTCATGAAGTGCACGCCAGAGTTCAGCTTCCGTTGTAGCTGCTACATCAGTCAACTTCTCGTTAAGTTCATTTGTCTCTTGATCAACAACCAACCGCCAAACACGTTGTAGAAAGGTATAGACACCTTCTACACCAGCATCTTGCCAAGGTGCACTTTTTGTAACCGGACCGATAAATAACAGATAAAGAC
This sequence comes from Candidatus Poribacteria bacterium, assembly GCA_958295945.1. Lineage (GTDB taxonomy): Bacteria > Poribacteria > WGA-4E > WGA-4E > WGA-3G > MSPOR6. The sequence goes on along the minus strand of OY282386.1, from coordinate 3,545,710 downwards.
GAAGGGCATCCGCACCATATTTATCTATAACATCATTCGTATTTATGACATTGAATCGGGATTTAGACATCTTCTCCATCTGTACGTGAAGTGCTTTTCCAGATGACTTGACTGATGCATTATCCTGATTTCTCTCAACTTCGTGTGGATAGAAGTATTTTCCTGCCTCATCTTGGAAAGATTCAGCCAGAATGGTACCTTGGTTGAGGAGTCGTTGAAAAGGTTCTATAGTTGAAACTAAGCCACAATCGTATAGCACCTTATGCCAAAATCTTGCATAAAGTAGATGTAACACGGCGTGTTCTGCACCACCCATATATTGGTCTACTGGCATCCAATAACGTTCAAGTTCAGGATCGAAGGGGGCATCTGTATTGTGCGCATCCAAGAATCGCAGATAATACCAACATGAACCTGCCCACTGCGGCATAATATTTGTCTCTCGTGTGGCAACTCTTCCATCAGTGAGAGTTACTTTAAGCCAACTTTCATCTGCACGGGCAAGAGGGGGTTTACCATCTTCAGTGGGTTTGTAGGCATCAATCGGTGGAAGTTCTATAGGAAGTTGGTCATCTGGCAATTGAACAATAGTACCATCATCCAGATGTGCAAGTGGAAAGGGTTCTCCCCAATATCGTTGGCGTGAGAAAAGCCAATCCCGAAGACGATACTGTATCTGACGAGTTCCCTTTTTCTCAGTCTCAAGCCATGCAATCATCTTTTCTTTAGCATCATCAACGTTCAATCCATCAAGAAAATCTGAGTTAACACAGACTCCATCTCCTTCGTAAGCTTCCACTTCAATCGGTTCTTCACCACCACTGATGACTTCAACGATGGGTATGTCAAAGGTTTTAGCGAATTCATGGTCTCGTTCATCGTGTCCTGGCACAGCCATTATAGCCCCTGTTCCATAAGTCATCAGCACATAATCCGCTACCCAGATCGGTACAGGTTTGTTGTTACACGGATTGATTGCATACGCACCAGTGAATACACCTGTCTTTTCTGTGGCAAGGTCTGTTCGTTGCAGATCGGATTTATTATTTGCATCCTTCACATATTTAAAAACTTCAGAAACTAATTCTGGTTTTGTAATTTGAGAGACAAGTGGATGTTCTGGAGCAAGCACGCAATAAGTTGCACCGAAGAGTGTATCTGGACGAGTTGTAAAGACGGTAAAGTTGAGATCGCTATCTTCTATATCAAAAGTGATTTCAGCACCATCAGATTTTCCAATCCAATTTCTTTGCATCTCTTTTAGGCCTTCAGGCCAATCCAATAAATCCAAATCATCTAATAGGCGTTCTGCATACTGAGTGATTTTTAGCATCCATTGATGCATCAGACGGCGTTCAACGGGGTCACCTGTTTCAACATATTTGCCGTCTTTCACCTCTTCATTTGACAGAACAGTCCCTAATGCAGGACACCAATTGACTGGAACTTCATCCAGATATGCTAAGTTTTGCTCATACAAACGAAGGAAAATCCATTGTGTCCATCTGTAATATTCTGGGAGGGATGTGTCAATTTTGCGAGACCAATCGTAGGAAAGACCAATACGTTGAATTTGTTGTTGAAAAGTCTCTGTATTACGTTTTGTGATATGTGCTGGATGTTCATTCTCGCGAACAGCGGTTCTCTCGGTGGGTAGTCCGAATGCGTCCCAACCCATTGGGTGCATTACGTTATATCCTTGCATTCTTTTGTAATTCGCAAGAACATCGGTGGGAACGTAGTTTTTAGCGTGTCCTATGTGTAGTCCTGCTCCTGAAGTGTATGGAAACATACCAAGCACATAAAATTTTGGCTTCTTTTTTAAAACGTCAATTTCATTTGAAATTTTGAATGCTTCCTCTGCCTGCCATTTAGCTTGCCAATACGGTTCTATCTCTCCAGGGGCATAACTGTGGTTCTCCATTATACTTGTTCTCCTAACTTGTTATCGGACCGAATACGGATAATTCCTGCAATGAGCATCGTCCTACATTAATTATGTAGATTGAACTGAAATCTATGTTATACTTAATTCGTTTTATAATTCTAACACAAAATGGTATACTATGTCAAAACAAATGCAAGGATTAGATGAATAAGAACTTGTCAGCAAAACGGACAGAATTCTCAATAGAAATGCAACATTTTAAGAATATCCTTAAGGCAGCGATGATTCATTTTAGGTGCAGAATTTTTGTTCTTTGTAAATTTAGAGCAGGAGAAGAGTATTCGTGAAATTGAACATATCACGCCGTCAGTTTTTAAGTTATGGAGCAGTTGCCGCCGCTTCTGCGGCTGTAGGTTTCGGCTTTTCTGGTGTGAGTAACAAACTGAAAAGACATATCCCCGGTTTAAAACCTGACCCGCCATATAGATTCAAACCGACGCGCAACGAACTCCTTGATTTACCTGAGGGATTCGTTGCTCATGCATTCTCTCGGACGGGTGAGAAGATGGATGATGGGTTATGGGTTCCAGGAAAGCATGACGGTATGGCAGCATTTCCTGGACCTAATGGTAAAACTATACTCATTCGTAATCATGAGTTGGTCGTAAATGACAAAATTGTTGGACCGTTTGGCTGGAATAATGAAAAGATCAATCTTGTTGACAACGATAAATTCTACGATTTAGGACATAAGAAAGCCCCCTCACTTGGTTCGACGACTACACTCGTCTATGATACTAAGACGATGACGCTTGAGACACATTTTTTGAGTTTGGTTGGCACTATCCGAAATTGTGCCGGGGGCATAACACCTTGGAATACTTGGATTACTTGTGAAGAAAATGTGCAAAAAGCTGAGTTTACTTATGAACAGGATCACGGATACAATTTTGAGGTGCCTGTTACAACCTCACCAGGTTTGGTGGAAGCTATCCCCTTGAAAGCGATGGGCCGTTTTTATCATGAAGCAATCGCTGTAGATAATCGTACAGGTATTGTCTATCAAACTGAAGATAGAAATGATGGTTTACTTTATCGGTTTTTGCCAGATGAACCAGGACAACTTGCTAAAGGTGGAAAGTTGCAAGCAATGGTACTCAAAGACCTGAAGTCTGCAGATACTCGTAACTGGAAAACTCGGAAACATAAGTTTGCACCTTGGACATATCAACCCATTCCTACATTAGAGAAGTTATCTGCTTCGTGGGTTGATATTGAAAACGTAGAATCTCCTGAAGATGATCTACGAAAGCAAGGTGTTGAAGGTAAATATGCAGCAATGTTTGCCCGCGGTGAAGGTATTTGGTTCAGTGGCAGCGATTTCTATATTGCATGCACGAACGGTGGATTTGAACAAAAGGGGCAAATTTGGCGATATACACCAAGTCCTTATGAAGGAACAAACCGAGAAGAAAAAGAACCTGGAACTATTGAACTCTTCATTGAACCGAATGATAGTAACCTTCTTGAAAATGCTGATAACCTTACGGTTGCACCTTGGGGTGATCTTATCATCTGCGAAGACGGTTCAAAAGACCAATACATAGTTGGTGTTACACCAGAAGGCAACACCTACCAATTTGCAAGAAATTCGACAAACACCTCTGAGTTCGCAGGATCTACCTTCTCACCAGATGGTTCAACACTGTTTGTTAACATCCAGAACCCTGGAGTGACTATCGCAATTACTGGCCCTTGGGGGCAAATTCGTCAACGGAAATTGTCATAACTTTCTCTTTCCCAATGGGTGTATAAAGTTTTTGGCACACACTTATCATACCGTTGATTTGGTGCTTTGTAAGCGCGCTGGACTTTGATCTCAAATTACCCTATTTATTTCCTAATCTTCATTAGGGACGATATATTTATATGTTTCGGTTGTTACATACATATCGTCCCTACGGGACTAAGAACTGTGATAACGGCGTTTAGCTATAAACATCCCGTCCCTACGGGACTAAAGAACGTTATCGCCATGCAAATAAATCCTTAAATTGACGCCTATGCCAGAATACGCGTGTGGTATTCTGCATTGGTTAGGAAACCGCACCGTCTTGGGTATTAACTTTCAGTCCATCTCTATTCTGGAAAACACTTAAAACTAAATAACCCTGTGAAAACAGAATTTTTTCCTTGTTTGAAAATGATTTTACATATATAATTACGCAATCCGTAGAATTTAGAATTCCTTAAACACTCTTACATTTATGGTAGATTCTTGAATTAATTGGACATTTTGGATATGTAGGAGGGAACTCCGATTCCCGATTATCACTGAGTTAACTCGCGATTCGGAGATCGCTCCTACAGTGCTGTGTATAATTATTGTCCTACTTCACCATAGTTTAGGATGCCTCTGTTACTGTGTGAAAGTGTCTTTTGGTTTTAGATTTTACTATTATAGACATTAATAATTAATTAGGAGTTTAAAATGAAATCAAGAACAATTTTGTGTGCTTTAGTTCTACTATTTGTAGGATTAATGATACTGCCAGTGCAATCCTTAGATATTGAAAAGGGGCTTGTAGCCTATTGGGCATTCAATGAGAATGCTGGTGACACCGCAAGCGACTCAACAGGAAACGGACATGACGGAACATTGATGGGAGACCCACAATGGACAGAGGATGGCAAGTACGGCGGAGCCATTGAATTCGATCAAGCTGCAGATGAGGTGAACATTCCTTTTCATAAGGACCTCAATCAAGAAGCGTTTACCATCTCTGCTTGGGCAAATGTTGAACCGGGGAGTGCAGGACATCGGGCAGTGATTTCCTCTCGTCATGAACCCCCTACGGGTGGGTATATCATTTACGCAGAACCCGGAAATACATGGCAGTTTTGGACAGGTAATGGAAATCCAGCATGGGTTTCCGTTCAGGGACCAGCGGTGAATCTTGGTGATTGGGATCATGTTGCTGGTGTCTATGCCGATGGCAAACAGATGTTTTATGTCAACGGAAAACTTGCAGGTGAAACGGACTCTAATCCGAACTTTAATGCAGAACAGGAGTTCCTCATAGGTGCAGGTGCGAATGAACGCGCAGCCCATGAATATCTCTTCAAGGGAAGAATTGATGAGGTGCGGTTGTATAATCGTGCGCTTGATGAAGATGAAATCGGTGCAGTGATGGAAAGTGAGTCATTATCAGTTGAAGCATCTGGTAAAATTGCTGTCACATGGGGTGCATTAAAAGCTAAATAACTTATCTGAAAAGATACATCAATTTAACCTAAGTTACTACCTATTATTTGTAGGAGGGGTTTCTAACCCCGATGGATAATGGGATCATTGAATGAACGAATTTATATGCTAATTATGGATAATCAGGGTTAGAAACACCGATTATCCATAGGTAACAACTCGGTTTAATTTAGCATATATTAGAATAATGTAAGTTGTTTAAGCAAAATAAACTATATTTTCTATTCAATAGTGGTTGAGTATTGTTTTGCTAAACACCATCTATCGTAAATTCTATTTTTCAAAATAACTATTACTGAAAAATATACAATGGAGTAAAAATGAAAAAAATAACTTTTGCATTTGCTCTGATATTTATCTTTGCAATTACAATCCAACCAGCGTTATCTCAAAATGTTGCTGAGGGGCTCGTTGCATACTGGGCTCTTGATGAATCAGATGGAGATAATGTGAGTGACTCAAGCGGTAATGGACACGATGGCACATTGATTGGTGACCCACAATGGACAGAAGATGGATACATCGGTGGGGCACTTACCTTTGATCAAGATGGAGATGAAGTGGATGTTCCGTTTCATGCTAATCTCAATCAAGAAACCTTCTCTATATGTGCTTGGGCGAATGTTGAAACTGGCGGCACCGGTCATCGTGCTGTAGTTTCCTCGCGTGATGACGGTCCGCAACGAGGCTACATCTTCTATGCTACACCTGACAATACATGGCAATTTTGGACAGGTGGTGGTGGATGGAAATCCGTTCAGGGACCAGCTGTAAATCTTGATGAATGGGAACATCTTGCCGGTGTCTATACTGAAGGTTCACAGAAGTTTTATGTGAATGGTGAACTCGTAGGTGAAAGGGACGACGCTGCAATTAGTATTAATACAACTCAGGAATTTCTCATTGGTGCTGGTGCGAACGAGACTGCAAATCACAATTACCGGTTCAGAGGTATGATTGATGAAGTATGTCTGTTTGACAGAGTACTGGATGAAGGTGAAATCAAAGAGTTAATGGAAGGTAATCCTACTGCAGTTGAAGCATCTGGTAAAATTGCTGTCACTTGGGGGCAATTGAAAGTAAAGTGATTATCCTATATTTCAAAACAATATAGAATTATTCTATTTATAACTGCCTACTATGAGAGACTTTCTCTCATAGTAGGCGTTTTACTGTCCAGTCAACTTTATCTTGCAATCTACGGCTTCTTCAATCTATAACTCATACAAAAAGAGTGCAACGATCAACCAATTTTATCGTTATATATTTCGTTGGAAACAGATTTAACCCTCACGGATTTTTTCTGCATACATAAGATACCTGAGCCTAACCCGTAGGCACATAATCTAATACTCTAAAGTTGAATTATATTAGTATATAAAGGAGCAATATAGATGGGAAACCCTGTCACGTACTTTGAAATCGCAGGTAAAGACACTGAAAAACTAAACGACTTTTACTGTTCAGTATTTGAATGGAAAACACAAGCAAACCCACATGGTGGTAATCATTTTATTGAGACAAATTCTGACGAAGGTATTCAAGGACACATTTTGGCAGTAACTGAAGATATGCCTATGGAGAACGGAATATCCTTGTATATTGAGGTAGACGACCTTCAGGCGTATCTATCTAAGGCAGAAAGTCTTGGTGGTAAGACGGTTGTACCGCCTCAAGTGATTGGTGAAAATATGGGTTCATTTGCAATGTTTCTGGATCCAGGTGGAAATTGCATTGGTTTGTATAGGCATCCAGATTCACGCCAATAAATTCAATCTAGGAGAAAAACTGATGGCAAATCCTGTCACAATTTTTGAGATTGCAGGTAAAAAAGAAGATTCAATATGCGACTTTTATAGTTCGTTATTTGAATGGGATATTAACCAAGATGATGACTGTGGGAATTATATTAACACAGGTTCAGCTCAAGGAATTCAGGGGCACATTGTCCAGACTACTGAAGAGATGCCTATAACAAACCATGTTACTTTCTATATTCAGGTTGATGATATAAATGCATCTGCTAAGAAGGTAGAAAGTCATGGGGGTAAGGTTATTATGGGACCTATGCCTGTTCCAGACGGCGAGGGAAACTTCGCTATGTTCCGTGATCCAAGTGGTAACTCAATTGGTCTGTTGCAGCGAAGAAGATAATGTGTTGACAAGGACCACCGATAAAATTTATACCATTTCTATAAATCATTATGACATTAACCGTTGTCCAGAAAGATCGCGATTCGGAGATCACTCCTACCAGAAGAGGGTGGGACATAATGGCACACAATCAATTAGAAATGGTATTAGGAGTACATCTAAATGGGTAATCCAGTTCTGTTTTTTGAAATTGCCGGTAAGAATGGTGAAATGTTGCGTGACTTTTATCGTGATTTATTTGATTGGACCATCTTACCTTTTGGGTGGTCAATTCCGCATTTTCCGAATGATATCTTTGCTATTGACCCGACACCGCCTCCGCTGCCAGATAAAGGCATTAAGGGACATATTTATCCACTATCTGATGATATGGAGATAGACCATCGCGTTTCCATTTTCATACAGGTTGATGATTTGCAGTCAACACTTGAAGAGATTGAAAATAACGGTGGAAAAACGCTTGTTACCCCACAAGTGCTTCCAGATGGTATGGGTTCAATAGCGATGTTCCTTGATCCTAGTGGGAATGTCGTCGGTTTGCATCAAAATTAGATAAGTATTGATAAGAATATATAAATGACAGGACTTACGCAGTTTCTCTTAAAGTCTCCTTGATAAGGGGGATTTAGGGGGTTAAAAAGACCAAAAACACTGAAATATTGCACTATTTAACCCCCCTACCCCCCTTATCAAGGGGGAATGCGTAAGTCCTGAATGAATAACAAAGGAGAAAATAAAGATGGGTAATCCAGTCATGTTTTTTGAGATTGCTGGTAAGAATGGCGAAGAATTATGTGAGTTCTACAGTTCACTTTTTGATTGGGAGATTTCACCAGAGAATAACAATGTTCATATGTGTAATACAGGTTCAGAAGAAGGGATTCAAGGTATTATTTTCCCTACAACTGATGATATGCCTTCTCAGAATCACGTAACATTTTATATTTCCGTAGATGACCTTGAAGCATCGGTGGCAAAGGTTGAGAGTAATGGTGGTAAGATTGTCATTCCACCAACTGAAATTCCGGGTGGCATGGGTTCATTTGCATGGTTTCTTGATCCGAGCGGTAACCTTTTAGGTTTGCATAAGCAGTAGGTAAAAATAAGACGTTGAAAACCGATTTTATTCAAATTTCGTAGGCGCGCTGGCAAAGCGCGCCTACAATTTTGGCATAAGTCCTGAAGAAAATCCTACGTGAGTAATGGTCTTAGCCAACGTTTTGCGGTGTCAATGTCCATGCTAGTACGTTCAGCATAACTTTTTACTTGGTCATCTCCGATTCTGGCAATGCTGAAATAACGAGCATCAGGATGAGAAAAATACCATCCGCTAACAGATGCTGCTGGAAACATCGCGAGACTTTCAGTCAAAGAAATCCCAGTATTTTTTGTAGCATCCATTATATCAAACAAAACCCGTTTTTGGTTATGGTCTGGACAGGCGGGATATCCGGGAGCTGGTCGTATTCCCTGATACTTTTCTGAAATCAACGCATTGTTGTCAAACGATTCGTCGGTCGCATACCCCCATAGTGAAGTTCTGACGTGTTGATGCATACATTCCGCAAACGCCTCTGCTAACCTGTCCGCCAATGCTTTTGTCATAATGCTGTTATAGTCATCGTGTTGTTTTTCAAACTCTGCACAGAGTTCAGGGACACCGATACCTGTAGTTACAGCAAAAGCACCGATATAATCGGGAAGAGATTTATCCCTTGGTGCAATAAAGTCGTTCAAACATAGATTAGGTCGTGTAAATGGCTGTTCTGTTTGCTGACGTAGATGGTGTATTGTCGCAATCACCTCTGATCTATTTTCGTCAGCATATATATGCGTATCATCGCCAACACTATTTGCAGGAAAGATTCCGATCACTGCATTCGCACGAAACTTGTTCTGTTCAACGATTTTATGTAGGAGTTTTTTGCCATCCTCAAAGAGTTCTCTTGCCTTTTTTCCAATTTTTGGATTATCAAATATATTTGGATATTTGCCTGTCATTTCCCATGTGATAAAAAAAGGTGTCCAGTCAATATAATCAACAAGTTCATCTAATGGGTAATCGTCAAAAACCTTTACACCTATCATATTTGGTTTTGGTGGCAGATAGTTGTTCCAGTCAAGTGACAACTTACGTTGTTGAGCAATACTAAAAGGTAATAATTTCGTTTTCTGGCGACTTTTTGCCCGGTTTTTACGAATTCCATCATATTCTATGCGGGTCTGATCAACAAAGTTTTTATGGTTTTCAGTGTTCAAAAGGTTGCTAACAACACCTACGCTCCGTGAAGCATCTTTGACGTGAATAGTTGGTCCATCGTAGGCGGGTTCAATCTGAATAGCGGTATGAACTTTTGAGGTCGTTGCACCCCCGATGAGAAGTGGGATGCGGAGACCTTCTCGCTCCATTTCTTTTGCGACATGCACCATTTCATCTAATGATGGTGTGATAAGTCCGCTTAATCCTATGATATCAGCATTCTCATTGCGTGCTGTATCTAAAATGTCTTCCGCAGATACCATTACACCTAAGTCTATGACATCGTAATTGTTGCAGCCGAGTACGACACCAACGATATTCTTGCCTATGTCATGTACGTCGCCTTTGACAGTTGCCATGACGATCTTGCCTCTGGATCTGATTTCGCCATCTGCTTGTTCTTGTTCAATATATGGGATGAGATGTGCCACAGCCTTCTTCATAACCTGTGCGCTTTTGATGACTTGCGGTAGGAACATCTTGCCATCACCGAAGAGTTCCCCGACACGATCCATTCCATCCATCAATGGGCCTTCAATTACCTGTATTGGACGTTCAAATTTGAGTCGTGCTTCTTCAGTATCTGGTTCAATGTGCTCAATGATACCTTCAACAAGTGCGTGACTGATGCGTTGTTCAACAGGCAGTTTTCGCCATTCTTTGTTTACGCGCTTTCTCTTACTTTTGCCTTTATGGGATTTTGCAAGTTCAAGCAGCCTATCCGTTGCATCTTCACGTCTATTGAAAAGTACATCCTCAACTGCCTCTAATAGTTGCTTCGGGAGATCATCATAAACAGCGAGCTGTCCAGCGTTGACAATACCCATGTCTAAACCAGCTTTGATAGCATGGTAAAGAAATGCTGCATGCATGGCTTCCCGAACGGTATCATTTCCACGAAATGCAAATGAGATGTTGCTAACACCACCACTTACCATGACATGCTTACACGTCTTTTTGATCTCTTTACAAGCTTCAATAAATGCGACTGCGAATTCGTTGTGTTCAGGAATACCCGTTCCGACTGTTAAGATATTTGGATCAAATATAATATCTTCTGGTGGAAATCCAACTTCTTTAGTCAATAGATTATAAGCTCTTGAGCAAATTTCAACTTTTCGTTTAAGGGTATCTGCTTGTCCTTGTTCATCAAAAGCCATCACAATGGCCGCTGCCCCGTATTTCCTGATAAGTCGTGCCTTCTCTAAGAAATCAGTTTCACCCTCTTTTAGGTAGATTGAGTTGACAACTCCCTTGCCTTGAACGCATTGTAGACCTGCCTCAATGACTTCCCATTTGCTGGAATCTATCATAATAGGCACCCGACTGATATCTGGTTCAGCAGCGATAAGATTTAAGAACTTTACCATGGCACCTTTAGAATCTAACAGCCCTTCATCCATGTTGATGTCAATGACTTGTGCGCCGTTTTCTACCTGATCGCGTGCCACTTCTAATGCAGTTTCATAGTCTTCATTCTTGATAAGTGTTGCGAACCGTCTTGAACCTGAGATATTTGTTCGTTCACCGACGTTGACGAAGAGAGATTCTGATGTGATGTTAAATGCTTCTAACCCGCTCAATCTGCATGCGCGTTTTTGAGGTACTGGTTGTCGGGGAGGATGCTCTGCAGCAGCTTTGACAATGGCTTCAATGTGCTCCGGCTGACTACCACAGCAGCCGCCAACGATATTGACAAATCCGTTCTGTGCGAATTCGTGTATCCAATTTCCCATTTCTTGAGGTGTCTGTGTGTAATGTCCGAGTTCGTTTGGAAGTCCAGCATTGGGATAGCAGATGATAGGAATGTCGGCAAGTTTTGACATTTCAACTAAGAAGGGACGTATCTGTTTTGCCCCAAATCCACAGTTTAGTCCCACTGCAAGTAGATTCACATGTCTGATAGAGTTCAAAAATGCTTCAACAGTTTGCCCCGATAAATTACGTCCACCACCACCACTTCTGTCTGATGACACGATAATTGGCATGTTGATTTCTCGTTGTTCAAAAAGCGTTTGAATAGCATAAAGAGCTGCTTTGCAATTGAGCGTATCCATCACGGTTTCAACGAGGAGAATATCCACGCCACCGTCAATCAATCCTTCAACTTGTGTTGTATAGGAATCCACGAGTTCTGAAAATGTAATGTTCCTATATCCTGGGTCATTGACATCAGGTGAGATGGAGCAGCTGCGGTTTGTTGGTCCAATACTGCCAGCAACGAAACGCGGTTTATGGTGTGTGGTATATTCATCAGCGGCTTCCCGTGCAATTTGTGCTGCCGCGTAGTTTATTTGATATGATTCATCTTGGAGTTGGTAGTCTGCCATAGAAACGGATGTGCTGGTGAAGGTGTTCGTCTCTATGATGTCTGATCCTGCTTGGCAGTAATTTGAATGTATTTCTCTTATAATCTGGGGTTGTGTGATAGATAGTAGGTCGTTATAGCCTTTGAGTTCATGGGAATGGTCGGCAAATTGTGTTCCGCGGAAGTCCTCTTCTGTGAGTCTATAGGTTTGTATAAGAGAACCCATTGCGCCATCAAGGACTAATATGCGTTCATTTAGTAGTTTTTTAAGGTGTTGCATCCGTTCAGCATCTATCATGTTTTCCCCAATTTTCTTGGTAATTTGCTTCAATATTATACTACGTGATTGCCAATATGTCCATTTGATTTGCGTGTAAGTCAGAAGCATTCAATTATTAAAAGTTTTGTATTTCTCTCGGTTAGGAATCCTTCAATATTCTTGTCTGAGAAAACACCAAATGGTGTCTTTTTCACAAATGCTAAATGCCCAAGACGGTAGGTGCGATTTCCTAACCTCAGGGGTCAATTTAAGGATTTATTTGTATGGCGATAACTTTCTTTAGTCCCGTAGGGACGGGATGTTTATAGCTAAACGCCGTCATCACAGCTTTTAGTCCCGTATGAAGATTAAGAAATAAATTGGGTAATTTGATTTCAAAGTCCAGCGCGCTTACAAAGCACCAAATCAACGGTATGAATGCCTTTTGGCATTCCCCGCCTACGGGGTTTGGGGTGATTAAGATTACCCGTTTAATAAATTAATCTTCATTAGGGACTGAGGTCACTAATAAAAATGAATTGCGCGTGTCATTGACAATGCACTCTCTGTGAATTACTGCTAATTTCATAGAATTTTCCGTTATCAAAAGTGTACAGAAATTGGACATTATTTCGTACATCTGTACAGTTTTTTTAAGTGCTTTTAGAGCAGTCTGTATCAGGGTTGGTATGGGATTTATAAAAAAATAAAAATTTTTTAATTTGTACACTTTCACTATTCGTCTTTTGTCGCGTGAAATCGGTTGACCGAGAATGACACTTGTCCAGCATTTTACGTTTGCAGAATAGAATGTATTTAATGTCAAAAGTTGCACACTGCATACGGACTCGGTGTTTTTTTGAAATGTGTTTCTATGTAACGGATAGATTGCTTGTAGCATAATCTTTATTCTTTGCATAAGATGTTTTGTTTTCATAATTCACTGTCTTGATGTCAAGGTTTATGTGACATGTATTATAACCCGTAAAATAACGTAAGTCAAGTATATTTTTACATTTATGACATTTTTTTTATTTTAACTATAGTTTGGACAGTTTTTGAGGACTTGAATAATAGTCTGGACAAGGAGAATCACAGTCATCATTCCTATTTCTTGAATGGGACACCTGTCGCCCCTCATGAGGATTAAGAAATAAATCAGGTAATTTCCTTGAGAAGTCCGGATCGGTTAGGAAACCGCTCCTACCCGGTTTGAGAAAATGAGAATTACCCGTTTAATAAATTAATCTTCATCTGGGGCTATAAATGATTTGTTCACGATGTGCTGGACACCTTTCGCACCGCTGGGGCTATAGATTGTATGTTCACGATGTGCTGCTGGACACCTTTCGCACCGCTGGTGCTGAAGAAATCGCGATTCGGAGATCGCTCCTACAATGTGAGAACGGCACGCGGCGCGTGGCTACTACTATGAATGTAAGAGGCGCAATGAATTGCGCGACTCCGAGCCCGCGTCCTTTAAAATCGTGGTTGAAAACCACTCCTACAATGTAAGAGACGGCACGCGCCGCGTGCCGTTCTTACATTCTCCGCGTAATCCGAGACATCCGCGCAAATCCTTGATTCAGAAAATCCCACCCAAAACCTATTATGAATCCATTGTTCCAACCTCCACAAAAACTACAATCCAATATTACCAAAGGTTATAATACTCAGTATTATGAAAAACATAAACCAAAACCCCAACATTGAGAATACAGAAAAGTCAGGTTTGTTTGAAACTGAACAAAAATTCCATAATGAGTTGCAGGATGATCTCTATATTGAATACCAAGAATTCAAACAAGGAAATGGAGACCCTGAAAGACTCAAAACTATTCTACAATGCATCAGTGGACAAAACAAACATGTTCACTCGAAAATCGCTATGATAAAACGCGAAAGAATCGAACGACAAGGTTACGACACCCATGCAGGAATTGCTAAATCGGAACACGATAAAGCAGAGAAAAAAGACGACAATTCCGAGCAAAATGTCCAAGCACAAGTTATTGAACAAGATGTCCAACCCGATGAAAATGCACCTGAAATGGCACATCTACATTCCGATATAAAGGAAATTGAGGAGAATCTGCCTGTCCACGATGAGCCAAAGAAGCTCATCAGTAACATAACAGTAGTTGCACCAACACCCATCATCAAATACAATGATGATGATGGATTTCGTCCGCATGCCAAAATGTGCGATTTCTTCAAATCTCATGCCCCCATCAAAATAGCGGGTGGCACCTATGACGCAGGCAAAACCTATAGCTGCGTCGCATACATAGACATGTTAGCACGGAAATATCCAGGTGCAAGACTCACATTTATCCACAAAGTACTCAACCGAATCTATAAAAACATCATTCCAACGTATGAAAAATATCTCAAATTCCGTCCGACCAGTCTGACAGATAAAAACCCAACCCAAATAGTCAAATACGGCGGTCAACAACCCCTCTTTTTTGAATACTGGAACGGGTCCCGCATCTACATGAACGGATTAGACAATCCGAGTAACTTACTATCTGATCATTTTGATGCAGCATTCGTCAATCAAGCAGAATTAGTCACATTTGACAGTTGGTTAGAAGTCACCGCTCGCGTCTCAGAACGTGCAGGTACATTGCCAATCGCATTTCTTGTCGCAGATTGTAATCCAAGCAATCCGAACCATTGGATACGCCATCAAACAAAAAGCGGAAAAATCGAATATTTTGAGTTGTCCTTCAAAGATAATCCTGAAATCTACAATCAAGAAACAGGAGAGATAACAGAAATCGGTCAACGACGCGTTTCAAGACTACAAAATCTTGAAGGATTACGCTATAAACGCGGCTATGAAGGCAAATGGGAATCCGCGGAAGGTCTCGTATTTGATACTTTTACACCAGATGTACATATCATTGACAGCATTGATCTTGACGAAAATTGGAATCGTTATCTCAGCATTGACTGGGGTTACCGTAATCCATCAAGTTGTATTTGGTGGGCAGAATCACCCGATGATCGTCTCTATGCATACAAAGAAATCTACAAAACAGGTCTCACAAGAACCGATCTGATAGAGATGATAGAGGAAAATACTGAAGATGAAGACTACATTCGGTATGCAGCCGTAGACAGTGCAGATCAGGATGGCGTTGAGCATCTCAGACGTGCCCGATTTACCGTCAAGGAGCCAAAAAAATCAAGAATTGCCCAAATTGATGCGATCAAACAACGTCTGAAGGTAGACGAAACAGGAAAACCTGCAATCTTCTTCTTTCGGAACAGACTTGTACATTCACCAGACGAGAATTTGCGGCAAGAATTCCGTCCCTTAGATGTCACCGATGAGTTATTGAGTTGTGTCTACGATGATAACGTAACATACACCGACAAGGACGACGAAGCCATTAAAGGCGACCATCACGGTATAGACAGCACAGCATATCTATTACTCAGTCTTGAACAGTTCGCCACCATTGGAACAGGTGCCGTACTCCATGCAACCGGCAGAACAGATGCCCCCGCAGGCATCGGTTCCTCACGCAACAGAAAGTAGCACTAAAAGACATTGTTGGAGTGGTTTTCAACCACGATTGCAAAACAGACACACGCGTAGGCGCGCTTTTCAAGCGCGCTGGACTTTGAACTCAAATTACCCCATTTATTTCTTAATCTTCATAAATGCGCGACTACAAACGTGTCTTTTCTTAATATTTACTGTAGTTTGGACAATTTTTGTTCAGTGGAAGTTGAGTCTTCAACGGAGAAACTATTTTCAGCGAGTTTTCCATATCGGGGGAACCCCACGAAAAATGCTGCACTCCAGCGGAGTGCTATGTGTTAATTCATACATACCGCTCCGCATGAGGATTAAGAAATAAATCAGGTAATTTCCTTGTGAAGTCCGGAGCGGTTAGGAAACCGCTCCTACCCGGTTTGAGAAAATGAGAATTACCCGTTTAATAAATTAATCTTCATCTGGAGCGGGGAGGTTGTTCCATACTGTGGCTATAAACATATTGCTCCGCTGGAGCAAAGAGCGTTTGTGTATTGTGTCAGAATTGGGTAACAGATGTCGTCCAACAAATTTCTTGTCCTAAACTCACGTATGAAAATTGTCCAAAGTATAGTAATATTTAGACGATTAATTAGAAATAGTATTAATTCTTGCCGTTACCTAAACGAACCCCAAGTCCTATTACTGCTGAATATCCGTTGTGATGCGTATTAGCATACATCGCACGGTGGTACTGCAGTCCAAAACGAAGGTAATAATCGTCTTCAATACGCCATTGGTAACCACCACCTAATCCGATCCGTTGGCTGGAATCATCGTAGTTCTCAGTTCCAAAACTATTTTGCCATGACATCCTCGCAAATAAGTAAGGCGTAGACACCGTATGACTTAAAGGAAAGTATGTCAGTTGACAGCCTAAATTTATTTCATTTCTGCTCCTGTTGTTTCTATCACCCAAAAATGTGTAGTTGTTTGTCACCCGTCTAAAATTGATTTCCGGACTAACAGCAAAATACTTATGTGGGAAAAACGAAATGTAGGCTGATGCCGGGATACCACCTACTGCTCCTGATGGTGCTTGTAAAAGCGTTGCTCTGGAATCTGATTCTTGATCGGGAGGCGTGATGTAGGATGATCCCATTTGTGTGCCAACCTCATATTCAAGTGCCATAGTGGATGGAACATAGAGAAAAGATAGGACAACTAATGTCATGCCAATAATAGTGAGTGTTGTGTTGGTGTGTCTTTCTTGATATGTTGTTTGTGTGTACATATTACTCCTTATTTTTTTAATGGATTGTAGTGTATTATTTGAGATTCTGTCAATGCTTGTTGGGTTTCGCTATACATTATGTGAAACGGATTACGACGCGGAAGGTTTACAATGCGGAAGAATTGTCTGATCCCAATATTATACAACATCACTGGCAAACGTCCATACAAAACGCGCCTACGAATGTAATAGGCACAAGGAATTGCGCGCCTACGAACAACACTCGGCTGCGGGATTTGGTAAATTATAGTAAACTTTTGAATTAATGAGACATTTTGAGATGTAGGAGCGAACTCCGATTCTTGATTATCACTGCGTTAACTCGCGATTCGGAGATCGCTCCTACAGGTATCTGTATTATTATTTTCAATGTTCACTATAAAATTGTCCAGGGGTGTGTAAAGTTCTTGGCATTAACTTCTTTCCATCCATTGTAGTGCGGTTAGGAAACCGAACCTACCGTGGATAGGAAGTGTAGATATAATTTTATACTTCACCAATATTTTAGAAATGGTATAATACAGATTATATGAATGAAAGAATTGTGAGGAAGTGATGTCTCTATATGCACATAGGTACGCCATTCATTTTGATATATCACCGCAAATTACTTATCTGAATCATGAATTGCCTATAATAATTGCGGATCTATTACCGCTATTTCAAGGTTTTCCTGAAGATGTGCGGATATCACAACAATCAGTTGACGAAGGACTTGACTTTTGTAGAGTTCTCTTCTGGGTCTTTTCAGAATCATCTGATGCCTTAAAATCCTTCAGTATTTGGTTTCAAGCACTATTTCGTGATGCTCAAGTAGCATCAACTTTAGCCCGTGTTATCGCATGTGCCTTGGATGAATCCGATGAAATAGTTGTGGAACTTTTGGATTGGACACGTGTTCACACCTTGCCTAAGGATGTTCAGAATGCGGTGCAGACAGAATTGGATAAAAAAATCCATTGACAGGTTTTATGTGTTATGGTAAACTTAAAGGCACATATAGTGAATCCGCGTTGTGTGAAGAAATCAGGTGATACCTCATGAAAAGAAAATACTGCATTTTAATTGTAATTTCTCTATGTATTGTCAACATTGGATATTCCTATACGGTTGATGAGGTCTTCAAAAATTTCAGAACAGTGTACGCAAAGTGCCAGAACTTCAGTGCGGACTTTGAGGAAACTGCATTATATAAAACAAGAAAAAGTGTTAGTTACGGAAGATTTACTTTTGGCATTCCAAATCTACTAAATATGGAATATGTCTCGCCAAAAAACCGAGATAAAATAGTAAAAAAAGTTGTATTAGACGGTAAATATATTTGGTCTTATGTCCCGATTTTAAATGAAGTCAACAAACAGAAAATTCACAATCCAGATAAGCGTGAGATATTGCCTGGAACCGGGGCGACACTTGAAGATCTTTCAAAAAACTGGAACATGAAATTAGTGCCTGATGAAGCTGCAAAATCAAAAGGTGTTCTTCTAATGCAATTAACACCGAAACCCGACCTATTAAATAGAAGGTTGAATAAAACAGAAGGTCATGAAGAAGTTAAGGCGCAGCTTGAGATTTGGGTGAAAGAAGCCGACTGGTTTCCAGTACAATTTGGTTATATAACGCTGTTTGAAGACGGGACTCGTCGCAGCGTAATAATATCATTGTCTAATATTCAAAGAGATCAGAAGTTACCCTCAACTAAATTTAAATTTGTCGTTCCTGAAGATGCAGAGGTAATTGATCTTTCATCAGATTAAGTATATGAAATTAAATGACTATTTACGCACGGCGAATCTGTTAACATTTGCCCGTTTGTTGTTAACTGTCCCTTTCATTCTCTGCTTTCGTGAAAAATTGATGGGTCCTGCTACGATATGTTTCGGTATTGCAGCAATAACAGATTTTTTAGATGGAAAAATAGCGCGCAAACAAGGGATAACGCAGTTTGGTAGTTTTTTGGATTCGTTGGTAGATAAGATATTGATCGGTTCAGCATTAATTTGCTTATATCTTTTTCAACATGAAGAGTTAGAGAAAGGTGTGCACCTAATCCCTATATGGATGGTGTATGTGATTCTGGGTAGAGAAGTCGTTGTAACGGGATTTCGTATTATATTTGTGGCCAAACGTGGTGAGGTGATATCTGCAAACCGTTGGGGGAAATATAAAACTATTGCCCAAATTGTTGTGATACTAATAGGCTTGGTTTTGCTCACTTTTCTGGGAGATTCAACTTATGTAGTTCAACGTCACGGGCCGATTTACGTTTTGATGTATCTACCACTGATATTGACAGTTACCTCAGGATTAGAGATTTTATGTCGAAATCTAATGGCTCTCTCAGCTTAGAATAGGATGTTTTTTCACTATAGAGGTATATTCTAATGAGTCCTGATTCTAAAAGGTGTTTTGTTGCTATTGAAATACCCGATAGAATTCAGGTTATTTTATCTGAAGTTCAATCAGAGTTTCGTCCAAGAATCAAGAAGGCATCGTTGACGCGGCTTGGTAATTTTCATTTAACCTTGAAGTTTCTTGGCGATGTTGAGAAGCGTAATATCACTAAGATAAATTCCACGGTAGAAGGAATTGTAGAAAACCGCAAACCTTTTCGTATAGAAATTGGTGGTATAGGGACATTTCCGAATTTGTATCGTCCACGGGTGTTGTGGGTGGGGTTGACGCAAGGTGCGAATGAAACCACTACTTTAGCGAATTCCATTAATCTTGAATTTGGTGAGTTGGGTTTTTCAAACGACAAGCGTTTTCATCCTCATTTAACACTTGCGAGAATTAAAGAAAGCGTTAATATGACAACAGATTCTGAACTATTCAAGAAATTTGAAACAGTTGCGGGGACTTTAATGGATGTTAACCATCTCACGCTTGTCGGAAGTGAGTTACGTCCCAGTGGTGCAGTTTACACCCCGTTACATATCTATCCATTAGGCAGGAGAAAGTAAAAAATGGCGAATGACGAGAAAAAAAATCCGGAAAAAGAATTAAACGCAGAAGACAAGAAAAAAGCTGAGGCGAAAAAGAAGGCAGTAGACGATGCCATATCTCAGGTAGAACGAGCCTACGGTAAGGGTGCTATCATGCGTCTAACAGACGACGAGGTAGTGCCTGTAAGTGCTATCCCTACAGGTGCACTTTCACTTGATTTGGCATTAGGTGTTGGTGGTGTGCCGCGAGGGAGAATTGTTGAAATCTTCGGACACGAAGGCACTGGAAAAACAACATTGGCACTCCATATTGTTGCCGAAGCACAGAAGATGGGTGGCATAGCTGCATTTATTGATGTTGAACATGCGTTAGATACGACTTATGCACGGAATATTGGTGTGAACTTGGAGAACGTTTTGATTTCACAACCGGATTCTGGTGAACAAGCATTGGAAATTGTGGAAACACTTATCCGAAGTGGTGCCATTGATGTTGTGATAGTAGATTCAGTTGCAGCACTAACACCTCAAGCAGAGGTTGAGGGTGAGATGGGTGATGCACATGTGGGGTTGCTACCTCGTTTGATGTCAAAAGCATTGAGAAAACTATCGGGTGTGACAAACAAATCGCAGACGTGTGTAATATTCACCAACCAAATTCGTCAAAAGATTGGCGTGATGTTTGGCAATCCAGATACAACCCCTGGTGGACTTGCCCTAAAGTTTCATGCATCCATTAGATTGGAGATCCGACGTTCTACGCAGATCAAAGAAGGGACAGATGTGCTTGGAAATCGTGTGCTGATTAAGGTTGTGAAAAACAAGGTCGCGCCACCCTTTAGAGAAGCGGAATTTGATGTCACCTTTGGCAAGGGTATCTCCAAAGAAGGAACGCTCTTAGATATCGCTGTTGATGCCGGTTTCATTGAGAAAAGGGGTTCCTGGTTCTCTTACAACAGTGAACGGATCGGTCAAGGTAGGAATAATGCAAAGGCTTTTTTAGAACAGAATCCTGAAGTTACTGCAGAACTGGATAGAAAAATCCGTGAGAATATTGGTGCTATTACACCGTCTGGTGCTGGAGAAATTCCGGGTGTAGATGTTGTTGACGAGGAAGTGGACACAGGGTTTGAGGATACCTCGGACACATCCGGTAGTAATGACGACGATGATGCGTAAAAGAAATTGTATTCACTATAGTGGATTTTACAATTAACTTGACATTACGAGTTGTAGGAGGAACTCCGATTCTCGGTCTATCGCGATTCGGAGATCGCTCCTACAGATGATTTGTCAACTTATTTTGATAATTCACTATATTATCCTTTATGTAAGGTGATTGCGTTTTTTCTTGATGTAAATGTTTCAACATGCTATACTTTTATACACTTAGCGTCGGTATAGTAAAACTGACCAATATTCTACGATACTATCAATCTTTTCAATAGATTGTGAGAATAATTCTTATGTCAAGTAAAAGAGAGACAACATCAGAGATATTAATAGGTTCAGAAATTGAAGACACCTCATCGGAGCAGGTTAACTATCCACAACGTATTCGTGAGTTGAATTGGCAGATAGAGATGCTTGAGAACGAAATCAGTGATCTGCGGAGACAACTCAGCACTACGCCAGGCGATGATGTTGATGCGCGTCTATATGATATGACGCGCGAACTGATGCAGGCACACCGTCAAAACCGAAAATTAAGAAACACCCTGCAAGAAGCTAAAGAAAAGCTTGAACTTCTAAAAGAAAAGGTCAAGCAGCTCAGTGCCCCTCCGAACAACTACGGTATATTCTTGGGTGCAAATGATGATGGTACGATAGATGTTGATATAAGCGGCAAGAAATGGCGTGTCAACCATGATCCCTCCCTAAACCTCAAACAGTTGCAAGTTGGACAAGAAGTCATCGTCAACAGTGGCTTAAATGTCGTAGCAATTCAACCCCCTGAAAAACATGGGGATGTTGTAAAAATCAAAGAGATGCTTGATTCTGATAGGGCAGTTATCAATGTCAGAACAGATGAAGAACAAGTAGTCCGTATTTCTGAATCCTTGAAAGACGAGACATTGAAATTGGGTGATAACGTTTTGCTGAATCATACCAGTGGAATGCTCCTTGAAAAACTTCCAAAACGCGAACTTGAAGACCTTCTGCTTGAAGAAGTTCCTGATATTAGTTATCAAGACATCGGCGGTTTAGATTCGCAGATAGAAGCCATCCGAGATGCCATTGAGATGCCGTATCTATACCCAAATGAGTATAAGGAATTCAGTCTTACACCGCCAAAAGGAGTGCTATTATACGGACCACCAGGATGTGGAAAAACTCTAATTGCCCGTGCGGTCGCGAATTGTCTTGCTGAACGTATTCGCCAAGAGACTGATAGAGAAGATGTTAAAGGATACTTTATAAATATTAAGGGTCCAGAACTATTAAACAAATATGTTGGTGAAACAGAGCGGAAGATACGAGAGGTCTTTGCTAAAGCACGAGAGAAATCCAAAGAGGGTTTTCCTGTCGTAATTTTCTTTGACGAAATGGATTCGCTGTTCCGTTCACGTGGTACGGGTATTTCTTCTGATATGGAGTCTACGTTAGTACCGCAGTTCCTTGCCATGATAGATGGTGTTGAAAACTTACGAGATGTAATTGTTATTGGGGCAAGTAATCGTCAAGACCTGTTGGATCCAGCAGTATTAAGGCCGGGAAGACTTGACATAAAGATCAAGATTGATCGTCCATGTATTGAAGGTGCAAGAGACATATTTTCTATCTATCTAACTTCTGACCTACCGTTTGCCAAGGAAGAAGTAGATAAATTTGATGGGAATACAGAAAGTATATCAGAACACATCATTTCAGCTGCTATTGATGAGATGTATGCGACTACTGATGACAACAAGTTTATTGAAGTCACTTACACTCGTGGAGAACGAGAGACCCTTTATTTCAAAGATTTCGTTAGTGGTGCAATGATTGAGAATATAGTCTCCCGTGCAAAGAAGATGGCGATCAAACGATTGATCAGTTCTGAAGGGAAAGAAAAAGGTATTTCGCTTAACGATATGAAAACTGCAATTCGCGAGGAATATCGCGAAAACGAAGACCTTCCGAACACCACTAATCCTGATGATTGGGCAAAAATATCTGGCAGGAAAGGCGAGAAAATCGTCAACATTCGCGCATTAATCAATGAACCTGAGACACGTAGAAATCCAGAGGTGCGTGTAAGCAAAGGTGGAACATACCTTTAATATTTGTTGTCTATCCTGACTATTGACCAATTTCATATAGAAAGTGAATAATGACAGTACCAACAATAATCGGCACCGAAACAGAGTTCGGTATCTCTGTCAAGAATGCGCGTGAACAAGACCCTGTAGCGGCATCGACATTAGTTGTCAATGCATACAAAAGTCGTAACATTCCATCGATTTCGTGGGATTATGGACAAGAGAGTCCAATGTTAGACGCACGCGGGTTCACGGCAGAGAGTGAAAAACCACCAAGTGAGGATGCCAATAATAGTGTCATCAACGATATTCTTATCAACGGTGGCAGATATTATGTTGATCACGCACATCCTGAATATTGCACCCCTGAGTGTAGTAATGCGCGCGATTTGGTGAAATATGAAAAAGCAGGTGAATTAATTTTAGATTTGAGTCGCCTCGCTGCCGAACAGTTGTTGTTGGATAACCAAGAAATCATAATATATAAGAATAATACAGACTACAAAGGACATAGTTACGGATCGCATGAAAACTACCTGATGTCACGTAAGATCCCGTTTCCGGACATAGTAAACGGTCTAACACCGTTTCTCGTTACACGACAAATAATGACCGGTAGTGGCAAGGTAGGTGCAGAAAACGGAGCGGATGACACGGAATTCCAAATTTCGCAACGTGCAGACTTTTTTGAAAAAGAAGTTGGACTTAGCACAATGGTTGAACGACCATTGATTAACACCCGTGATGAACCTCATGCAGATTCAAAGTTGTATCGCCGGTTGCATGTTATCGTGGGTGATTCAAATATGTCCGAATTCACTATATATCTGAAAGTTGGTATCACCGCAATCGTTCTGCAATTGATTGAAAAAAGGGTTATAGGTAAGCAATTCGCTTTACAAGATCCTGTTGCGGTGATAAAATCAGTATCTCGGAATTTATCTTGTAAGAATGTATATGAACTTAAAGATGACCGAAAATGGACAGCAGTAGAAATTCAGCAGGCATATCTTGAATTAGCACATAAACACCTTTCCACTGAAGAACGTGCACCTATAGTCAATGATGTTTTGGAAAAATGGGAGTTTGTTTTAGAGGGTCTGAAATCTGACCCGATGAGTTTAGGACACCATTTAGATTGGGTAATTAAGAAAAAACTGATTGATGCCTATATCGCCAGACACGGTTTTAAGTGGACAGACCCGCGAATTAGAATGCTTGACCTACAATATCATGACTTGCGTCCAGATAAAGGACTATATTATCGTTTACAAAAAAACGGACATGTGGAACGCATATTAACACATGAAGAAATAGTTCATGGGGTACAGCATCCACCGTTAGATACACGCGCCTATTTTCGTGGCACATGTCTACGAAAATACCCAAATAGTATTCACAGCGTAAGTTGGAATTCAATTGTTTTCAATGGTTCAAATGGTTTTGAAAAGATAATGATGGAACGTCCACACTTCGGCACTCAAGCGATTATTGGTGAACTGTTGAATACTTGTACTGTTGATGAACTTGTTGACAAAATCCGAAATGACTGAAATGAATCTTGTTGAATAGGAATTATGTTCATTACTTATATTTAAAGGTTATCCGTAACCACAATTGTAAAGGAGCACAAAATGCCACGCGAAAAACAGCAAGAATACCGAGATCACCCCTCCAATGAAAATGAGGAGATCCAACCAAATCCAGAACTCAATGAAAACGTTGATGATATAACGGATGATTTAGATGCACTTCTTGATGAAATTGATGAAATTTTAGAAGAAGATTCGGAGGAATTTGTTGAAAACTATATCCAGCGGGGAGGTCAATAGGATTGCTCAAACCCGATGACTATGGAAAGACCGATTTCTTACAGATTCTAAAGAGTAGATATCCTGATCAGGTTGCAGACTGGAACCGTCTCAATAATGTTCAAGATGGCTTTCCACACAATTATTTAGAAGGCACTACTGTACTTGCGCTTGTCTATAATGATGGCGTAATTCTTGCAGGAGATCGTCAAGCAACTGAAGGATATCAAGTAGGTGAACGCCGAATTCAGAAGGTGTTTAAGATTGACAGACACTCTGCGATTGCGGTTGCAGGTGTGGCAGGTCCTTGTTTTGAAACAGCGAAACTCTTCCAAGTTCAAGTCGAATTTTACGAAAAGATGGAAGGGACATCTCTAAGTTTGGATGGACAAGCAAACTATCTTTCAAGTCTTGTTAGAATGAATTTGAGTTTAGCCATGCAAGGTCTGATTGTCCTTCCGATTTTTGCTGGATACGATTTAAAACAGAAGAAGGGGCGAATCTTTAAATATGATGCTCTCGGTGGCCGTTATGAGGAAGATACCTATTATTCCATCGGCTCTGGTGGTAAAGATGCACGTTCTACCCTAAAAAAGATGTATCGTCCAGATATGTCTGAACAAGATGCATTAACAGCAATTGCGGAGGCATTGTGGGATGCTGCAGATGAGGACATTGCAACGGGTGGTCCTGATCTGATTAGGAAGATATTTCCAACGCTGATTTCCATAACAGAACAAGGCGTTTCCGATATTTCTGATGAGACCGTTGAGCAATTGTTTGAAGAGTTAGTTTCACGATTGGGACAATTGTAACTCCCAAATTCTTATTAAATTAACCTAAGTTACCACCTATCATTTGTTGGAGGGGTTTCTAACCCCGATTTATAAGAAGTGGCACTAAAATATGCAGAATTTCTGTGTTTCTTCGTTTGATAAAGTCCTTTGATGATTAATATTCAGTAGGTAGCAACTTAGGTTAAATTAGATTAGAGGAATAAATGTCAACACCTTATTACGTGTCACCTGACCAGATTTGGGAAGATAAAAAGGTATTTGTTGATCGCGGCATAGGACAAGCAAAAGAGGTCGTTGTATTGGAATATAACAACGGTCTCCTAATGGTAGCAGAGAACCCGCGAAGAACTATTTTCAAAGTTTCTGAAATATACGATAAAATTGCCCTTGCATCCACAGGTCGTGTCTCTGAATATGAAACACTTCGCGTAGTCGGTATTCGTGAGGCAGAGGTGAAGGGATATACCTATTACCGTGAAGATGTGACTGGTAAATGGTTGACAAATCTATATTCGCAACAAATGATGGCAATTGCGCAAGCGTGGGATGTAAAACCGCTTGAGATTGAACTACTCGTTTGTGAAGTGGATGGAGAACCGGATGTGAGAAGCCAAATTTACAAGATCGCATTTGATGGAACTTATGAGGAAATGGAGAAGTTTGCAGTTATAGGAGGAAGAGCAGAGGCCATAACCGAGAAGTTAAATGAGACTTATAATGAGGGGTTGGACTTAACCGAAGCGATGCAACTTGCATCAAGAACTTTTGAGGCTATTGAGGTAGAAGAATCAGAACCGTATCAGATAACACCACAATCAATTGAGGTTGGGTGTCTGGATGCAACTAATGGACGACGTAAGTTTCGTCGTTTCACCGCTGAAGAGATAGCAGAGATATTTAATCATGCATCGTAGAATATACGGATTGGAAACCGAATACGGCATAATCTGTACCCCAGATAAAAACAGAGGAAAAAAACTTACTGTACAGAATGTTGTCATGTATCTGTTTCGCGAGATCATTTCGGGTAGGATGTATCCCGATGTGTTTTTGGAAAACGGTGCGAGGTTTTATCAAGATATAGGATGCCATCCAGAATATGCGACTCCAGAATGTGATGATGTTATTGAACTTGTTGCACACGATAAAGCAGGGGAACGCATTGTCACCCGTCTCGCTACCACAGCAGAACGTAGGATGCAGACAGATGGATTCCGTGGAAAAATCTCCATCTTCAAGAACAATTTAGATACAGTCGGTAATACTTACGGCTGTCATGAAAACTACCTGATGGAACGCGAAAAGGTTAGTTTTCGGCAGTTAGCATCGCAACTCATTCCATTTTTTGTCACCCGACAAATATATTCAGGTGCAGGCAAAGTTAAGCGAAGCGACCAAGGCTTCTATGAGATTTCTCAGCGTGCACAACACATCCGAGAAGAAATATCCATAGCAACAACAACTGCACGCGGTATTATCAACACGCGAGATGAACCCCATGCAGACAGAGAGAAATATAGACGATTGCACGTCATTGTTGGCGATTCCAATATGTCCGAATTGTCAACGTTTTTGAAGGTAGGAACAACTGGTATTATCCTGCGAATGATAGAAGATCATTTTATCACAGAACGTTTTGCCCTACGAAACTCTGTTCAAGCAATTCACGAAATTTCTGAGGATATCTCCTGTAAACGCCTCATAGAACTTGAAAATGGTAAACGTCTATCTGCGATTGAACTTCAATGGCAATACTTTGAATGCGCCAAACGGTATCTTGAGCAAGCAGAATCTGATCCTACCACTGATGAAGTCATGTCTCGATGGGAATATGTGATGACACGTCTTGAGGACAATCCAATGCAATTGGACCGTGAACTTGATTGGGTCATCAAACGAAAGTGGCTTGAGGCTTATGTCAGTCGTAGTTCATTAGACTGGAACTCAGCCGAAGTCCGACGTTTAGATTTAGAATACCACAATATACGTCAGGATTCCAGCGTATATTATAAGGCGGAAAAAAGAGGATTAACGGAAAGGATCTTAGATGATAACCAGATTCGTCAAGCGATGCATGTGCCACCAGAACGCACTCGTGCGAAGTTTCGTGGAAGATTTATCAAACTCGTAAATAACGGTAAACTCTTATGTGGTGTCAATTGGAGTTATATCCAATTATATGAACCGTATCAGAAACTATATCTATCTACAGATCCACTTGAACCAGAATTTGAAGAAGCAAGTCGAATGATTTATTCAATATAATACTAAAACATCCGAATAAGACGTATACAATGGACATAACGTTGCCGACTTTCTCTTTATAGTGGAATGGACAATTAATAGGACACGTCTCAGAGGGCGAGGAAACCTCGCCCCTACGGGACTTGTGGTACTTGCAAGTGCATTGAAATGTCTTCTTAATTCTAAACTTTACTATATTTATCCTTAACCTTTTCTCTGACCTACGGTAAACTTGATGTGCTTTGGGGCCTGTCGGAGCTTTAACATTTCACAATTCAGGAAAATAGAATGACAACTTATATTGTTACATTTGAAGTGTCTGATGCTTCTAAACAAAATCAGCTTAAAGAAAAGCTTAAACAATATAGTGGTTATTGCCCTATTCACGACAATTGTTGGGCTGTAATTTCTGACCAAAGTGCGGTTCAGATTCGAGATTTTTTGAATAAGGATATTTCTGAATCGGATAGAATATTCGTTATTCGGTCTGGAATAGAGGCTGCATGGACAAATCCGTATAATACTAAAAATAGTGAATGGCTAAAGGAGAAATTGTAAAATGCATGATCTAAACTCTCCTCAAAGCGATGAAAAGCCTCTTATAAGACGGGGCAGAGTTGATTCTCTGAATATATATGAAGTCAAGGAGCACGAGTTAGAGTTATTAGAAAAAGGAGCAGGAGGAACATTACAGTTCAATTTTGCAATTTTTCTGTTTTCTACAGCATTGACATGTATAGCTGCTATTGCAACAGCAGATTTTAAATGGGATCTCGCGAAAACAATATTTACATTTATCATCGTAGTAGGTCTTTTATTTGGTAGTTACCTTATGCTTAATTGGTGGCGAACACGGACATCACTTAAGGAAATAGTATCAGTTATCAGAAGTAGAATAAACGGACAGATTACTGATATTCAGATTACAGAAAAACCAGAGACACTACCCAAGACATCAGAAAAGAATGAAGAACCTAACGGATAACAACCTATAAAGAAATTATGTATGTCACAACAAAACTTCAACGATAGACTAATTGCAATCCTTAAAACCAACCCCGAATTTACAGACGAATCAGGTGAACTCCTCCCAGCAGCAGTCAAAGATAGTGCATGGCAACTTGACCACAATCTCTTACGGTTGCGAAAATTGTATCTTGACAACTAACCACTTTTATGTTATACTTTAATTCACACCAAACAGTATGTGTTAATTTATAGTGGAATGGACAATTAATAGGACACGTCTCAGAGGGCGAGGAAACCTCGCCCCTACGGGACTTGTGGTACTTGCAAGTGCATTGAAATGTCTTCTTAATTCTAAACTTTACTATAGTTGCCTCTATTAGTTAATTAATCTGTAAGTTCTCGGAGTTTAACGAAAAATCGTTTAACTTGAGCGTAGGTATATGTACCATGGCTAAATCTGTCAAAGCACTCATTACGCCTGATGTCCTTAAGTGGGCGCGGGAAAGACGCATCAAATTGGACCTTGAAGATGCAGCGGAAAAGTTAAATATAAATCCAGAACGTCTTGAAGATTGGGAAAACGGTAAAGATCGGCCGACCTTCGCGCAGTTAAAAAAGATTGCAAATATCTATAGGACTCATATTTCTATTTTCTACTTACCAAAACCACCCAAGGATTTTAGTCCTCTTACTGATTATCGAGTATTACCGCAGGCAGCTGCTCCCGATAATGAGCAGAACTATAGATTGAAAGCGAATGTCCTTGAAGTTTTTGATAGACGTGAGACATTGATTGAATTTTATGAATTGTTAGAAATGCCTTTTCCTGAAGTGACATTAAAGGTCAATCGCAATGAAGCACCCATGCGCGCTGCCGAGAAAATAAGGAAATTTCTAAATATCAATACTGAAAAACTCCCACGAACCAAGGATCGTTATAAAATATTAAAGTTTTGGAAAAGGACTGTCGAGTCAAAAGGTATTCTGGTGTGTCAAACTTCTGCTAACGCACACCTTTCTGTTCAACTGAATACTTTTCGAGGGTTTTGCATTGCACAGAAACCATTTCCTGTTATCGTTTTAAATTCTCAAGACAGTCCTAACGGACGGATTTTTACGATTATTCACGAGTTAGTACATATAGCACTTGGAGAAAGTATCATTCAGAATATGAACTACGAGGATGTCAGTTTTCAAAATGTGGACCCTGTGGAGGTATTCTGCAATCAAGTTGCAGCAGAAGTGTTAGTTCCTAAAAAAGAGTTATTAAAAGTAGTAGATCACCCCTTCAATTCGAAATTGTTAACCGAAGCAAGTCATTACTTCCGTGTGAGCACTGAAGTCATTATGCGGAGGTTGTTAACACTCAAAAAGATTACAAATCAAAAGTACCAAAAGTTTAGATTAGAACAAGAAAAAGAGTATAACGATACCAATCAAAAATCTAAAGGATTTCCACATTATCATACTCGGTTACTTAATGCTTTTGGTGAGTTTTTTGCACGTACCGCTTTCACTGCTTATTATGAGGAAAAAATCACGCTCGCTGGTTTAACCTCTGTTTTTTCCAATTGTAACACAAAACATCTTGCTAAAATTGAAAGTGCCATTTTCGCATGAATACACTATTTGAACATGAAATCTACAGTTTTGATACCAGCGCATTTTTTGCTGCGTTTCATGAACGATATCCTATTGATTATTTTCCGACATTGTGGGCTAAGGTAAAGATACTGATACAAAGTCATAGACTAAAAATGACACAAGTCATTTATGAAGAAACAGTCAAGAATTCAGAAGTAAAGAAATGGTTCAATCAGAATCAATTAAAACGATTTTTGCATGTCCCAATTGATGAATCTATCCAAGAAAGAGTCCGTGAGATACTAACTGAATATCCGAGACTCATAGACACTCGGAGACAGAAATCTGGAGGAGATCCTTGGTGTATCGCATTAGCACTCATTTATGATCAGGGTATTGTTGTAACAGAAGAAAAACCTACAGATAATATAAAGAGACCACACATCCCCGATGTTTGTTTGCATTTCAATATAGAATGGATAAATTTAGTGGAATTAATAAAGAGAGAAAAATGGATTATTTAAATATAATCAACAAATAACAAACAAAAAATGCAGCAACCATTCCTACACGAACAACTTTCTATAGCATCTCATTATGGGGTTCCTAAACCTGAAATCACCGATTCCATTTCACAAAACCTAAACCCAATCTTTGAACTTCATGAATAACAAACAGATGCTTTCGCAAGATTCATTTACTGCTTAAATAACGACTATCCCAATAAGGAAACCCCGTACATCTACTATTCAACATGGCAACAAGCAGCGGTAAAACACTCATCATAGAGGACTTAATTCTCTGCCTGTATGAACATGGTTACCACAACTTCCTATTTTTCGTTAACTCCACCAACATCATATAAAAGACACAGATTATGAAAACCAATTCAAAGAAGATCTTGATAATGCGCTCAATGCCGTTTCCTAACAAGACACAGATAGAACAATACACACGTTCCCTCCGATTTTCATTGACTTTTTCGTCATAGTGCTTTATAATTTGAGTTATAGATTGGACTTTTTTGAATGATATAGTGCTAATAGATAACAACAGAATTTACAGTATGAAGAGGTTAAATTAGGAGGAATTTAATGTCACAACCAAAGTATGTTTACTTCTTTGGAGGCGATGAATCCGAAGGAAATGCAACGATGCGTCTCCTACTCGGTGGGAAAGGCGCAAACCTTGCTGAAATGTCTACTCTCGGCATTCCAGTGCCACCAGGATTCACCATCTCCACTGAAGTATGCAAATTCTATTATGATAACAATATGAAGTATCCAAGTGGTCTTGACCAACAGATAACCGAGAACATTCAGAAATTGGAAGATGTACTTGATGTGCAGTTCGGAGATACTGAGAATCCGATGCTTTTGTCAGTTCGTTCAGGTGCTGCAGTCTCAATGCCCGGTATGATGGACACAATCCTAAATCTCGGATTGAATGATGATGCCGTGAAAGGACTCATTGCTAAGTCTGGTAACGAGCGGTTTTCTTACGATGCGTATCGTAGATTTGTTCAGATGTTCGGTAACGTAGTGTTAGATGTTGACCACGCCGCGTTTGAACACCTGCTTGAAGAAAAGAAAGAAGATAAAGGTGTGACATTAGATACTGAATTAGATGCATCCGATCTGTCAGACCTTGTCAAAGAATTCAAGACTATCATCAAACAGAAAACGGGTAATGATTTCCCCGATGAGCCCCGTCGTCAGTTAGACATGGCGCGTGATGCTGTGTTTGAATCTTCAGGTAATCCACGGGCAATTACGTACCGCCGAATCAACGACATATCTGAAGAGCTTGGACGCACTGCCGTTAATGTTCAGGCGATGGTATTCGGTAACATGGGTGGCAGTTCTGGAACAGGAGTTGCTTTTTCACGGAATCCATCAACGGGTGCGAATCAGTTCTATGGCGAATTCTTGATGAACGCACAAGGCGAAGATGTTGTTGCAGGTATCCGAACTCCATTGCCAATCTCTGAGTTGAGAAATATAAATTCTGAAGCGTATGATGAATTGGTAGGCATCGGTTTGAAATTAGAGAAGCACTACAAGGATATGCAGGATGTAGAGTTCACAATTCAAGACGGCACCCTCTATATGCTTCAAACACGGAATGGTAAACGCACAGGTCAAGCTGCTGTTCGTATTGCAGTAGAGATGGTTGAGGAAGGTTTGATAGATAAAGAAACCGCATTGACGCGTGTTCCTGCCAATGATCTGGATCAATTATTACACCCAAGTGTTGACCCTGACGCATCTGTTGAGGTGATTGCTCAGGGATTGCCAGCATCACCGGGTGCAGCAGTAGGAAAAGTCGTCTTTACAGCACTTCGCGCAGAAGAAATGGCTGCAAAAGGTGAAAAAGTAATCCTCGTCCGCACCGAAACATCACCAGAAGATATCGGAGGCATGGATGCAGCAGAAGGTATTCTTACTGCACGTGGTGGTATGACAAGTCACGCAGCTGTGGTTGCCCGTGGTATGGGAAAATGTTGTGTTGCTGGATGTTCTGACCTATTTATCAATGAAGAATCTTTGGAATTTATTGCGGGTGGAAATCGATACGCTGAAGGTGATTTTATCACACTCAACGGATCCACTGGAGATGTGCTTAAGGGACAAGTTTCTCTCATTCAACCTGAATTGAGTGGACAATTCGGTACTCTAATGGAGTGGGCAGATGATGTGCGGACATTGGATGTTCGGACAAATGCCGATACACCCGATGATGCAAAGACTGCCAGAGAATTTGGAGCAGAAGGTATAGGACTCTGTCGTACTGAACATATGTTCTTCGGAACAGGTATTGATGCTGTTAGAGAGATGATCCTTGCCGATGATACGATAGAACGTAAACAGGCATTGGCAAAACTGTTAGCACATCAACGCAAAGATTTCATCGGTATCTTTGAAGCGATGGTCGGGTATCCTGTAACTATTCGTACACTTGACCCACCATTGCACGAGTTTCTACCAAAAAACGAATCAGAAATCAAAGAACTTGCTGAAAGAATTAATGTAGATGCACAAAAACTTCGTGAACGCGTTGAAGAATTGCATGAGTTCAATCCAATGCTGGGACATCGTGGATGCCGACTCGGTATCGTCTATCCAGAGATAACAGAAATGCAAGCACGAGCAATCTTTGAAGCTGCTGTTGATGTTTCCAAACGTGGTATAAAGATTTTACCAGAAATTATGATTCCACTTGTTGGACATATCAATGAGTTCTCATTGCAACGCAAAGTCGTTGTTGACACAGCGGAAGAGGTGTTCAAAGAAACAGGTTCCCGTGTTGAATATCTTGTTGGGACGATGATTGAACTGCCGCGTGCTGCACTCACTGCAGACAAGATCGCTGCTGAAGCCGAATTCTTCTCTTATGGCACAAACGACCTAACGCAAACAACATTTGGCATGAGTCGTGATGACGCTGTGAAATTCCTTGACGATTATGTTAAAAATGGCGTACTTGAATATGATCCCTTCCAAATATTAGACCAAGAAGGTGTCGGCAGCTTACTGCAAATCGGTTGTGAAAAAGGACGGTCTGTACGACCTGAACTGAAGGTAGGTATCTGTGGAGAGCACGGTGGTGAACCGAATTCTGTGAAATTCTGTTACGGATTGGACTTCAATTATGTATCTTGTTCTCCGTTCCGTGTACCGATTGCTCGACTTTCTGCAGCACAGGCTGTTATTGAAGCAAAAGCATAGTAGATGCAACTTATCTCAATTCTATATAGGTGTGTGTGTAATAAATTGCATACACACCTTTACTTTTATGTTTATTTGCCATGAAACAAAATCAGTTGAAATTCATTATCAAATTGTGGTAAATTGACATGAGAAAAAGAAATTATAGGAGAACAAAAGATGAATGCTCAGGAAGTACAACACATCTCACACGACAGACTTCTACCTGATATACCAAAAATGACATTGGCGGAATTCCTTGAGAGTGATTTAGAGGGCTATGAATATATAAAAGGAGAATTAATACCTATTGTGCCTGCATCAATACAACATGGCAAGATAAATACAAATCTATTTTTACCTTTAGGAATGTACGTCCGTGAAAAGCAATTGGGAGATATCTTCATGGATACAGGGTTTAAGGTTGGAGAACGTTTGCTAATCCCAGATATTGCCTACTTAACAACAGACCGATTTCCTGATGACATTAGTACAGCATCACCAGTTCCTCCAGATCTTGCTGTTGAAGTTGTCTCTCCATCAGATACACTACGCCGGGTTGAAGAAAAGGCATTTGCATACCTTGAGGCTGGGACGCAGTTAGTATGGGTGATTAAGCCGACTTCCAAAACCGTAAATGTATATCGTTCTGAAACAGACATCACACTACTCACACGGAATGACACACTTAGTGGTGAAGAGGTAGTTGAAGGATTCACTTGTCAGGTTGCAGAACTTTTTGAATAGAACTCTATGAACAGATAGAAATTATCCAACGATAGCAATTGGAAACGGTGGTATGGTAAATTGAATTGTAAAAGAATGTAGAAAAAAGCACAGCAACACATCAAGGAGAATAAAAAATGAATGCTCAAGAAGTTCAATACATCACACCTAACAGTCTTCCACCTGATATTCCACAGATGACATTGGAGGAATTCCTTGAGAGTGATTTAGAGGGATATGAATATATAAAAGGAGAATTAATTCCGATGGCACCAACATCTGTTGAACACGGTGACATTAGTATGAACTTAATTACACCATTAAACGGACATGTTCGTGCAAATCAATTAGGCCGTGTGTATGCCCCGGATACAGGTTTTCAGGTCGGAGATAGGTTCCTAATACCTGATATCGCATTCATATCAACAGATAATCGTCCTACGGACCGTAGCAAAGCGTTTAAAGTCCCACCAGACCTCGCTGTTGAAGTAGTTTCTCCTTCAGATACATTGAATCGAATTCAAGAAAAGGTGTTTGCTTATCTTGAAGCAGGTACACAGTTGGTATGGCTACTTGAACCCCGATCCAAAACGGTAACTGTTTATCGTTCTGAAACAGACATCACACTACTCACACGGAATGACACACTTAGTGGTGAAGAGGTAGTTGAAGGATTCACTTGTCAAGTTGCAGAACTTTTTGAATAGAACTTTATGAACAGATAGAAATTATCCAACGATAGCAATTGGAAACGGTGTTATGGTAAATTATAAAAGAATGTAGAAAAAAGCACAGCAACACATCAAGGAGAATAAAAAATGAATGCTCAAGAAGTTCAATACATCACACCTAACAGTCTTCCACCTGATATTCCAAAGATGACATTGGAGGAATTCCTTGAGAGTGATTTTGAGGGATATGAATATATAAAAGGAGAATTAATTCCGATGGCACCTACCTCATTAGAACACGGCTATATTAGTGCGAACCTAAGTACTCTGTTACACTTGTATGTTCGTGAAAATCAACTGGGACGTGTTCTCATATCGGATACAGGATTCTGTGTTGGTGAACGTCTGCTGATACCAGATGTAGCCTTTGTTTCAACTGACCGACTTCCTGATGACTCGAGCAAAGCATCTCCTGTTCCACCAGACCTCGCTATTGAAGTGGTATCTCCCACAGATATATTACGTCGGGTTGAAGATAAGGTATTTGCATACCTTGAGGCTGGGACGCAGTTAGTATGGGTGATTAGTCCGGGAGCCAAAACGGTAACTGTTTATCGTTCTGAAACAGACATCACGACTCTCACACGGAATGACACACTTAGTGGTGAAGAGGTAGTTGAAGGATTCACTTGTCAGGTTGCAGCACTTTTTGAATAGAACTCTATGAACAGATAGAAATTATCCAACGATAGCAATTGGAAACGGTGTTATGGTAAATTGAATTGTAAAAGAATTTAGAAAAAAGCACAGCAACACATCAAGGAGAATAAAAAATGAATGCTCAAGAAGTTCAATACATCACACCTAACAGTCTTCCACCTGATATTCCACAGATGACATTGGAGGAATTCCTTGAGAGTGATTTAGAGGGATATGAATATATAAAGGGAGAATTAATTCCGATGGCACCAGCGTCAGTGGAGCATGGTAAGATTAGTGCTAAGTTAACTATTTATTTAGGTTCACATGTTCATGAAAATCGGTTAGGATGTATTGCAGTTTCTGGTACAGGATTCAAGGTTGGCGAACGCGCGCTTATACCAGATATTGCATTTATTTCAACTGATCGTATCCCAGCTGACAGTAGCAAAGCGTCTCCAGTACCACCAGACCTTGCTGTTGAAGTCGTTTCTCCTTCAGATACATTGAATCGAATTCAAGAAAAGGTGTTTGCTTATCTTGAAGCTGGTACACAGTTGGTATGGCTACTTGAACCCCGATCCAAAACGGTAACTGTTTATCGTTCTGAAACAGACATCACACTCCTCACACGGAATGACACACTTAGTGGTGAAGAGGTAGTTGAAGGATTCACTTGTCAGGTTGCAGAACTTTTTGAATAATAAACATAAAATACTGTTCTATGAGAAAGGAAAACATTAATGTTAATTGCAGATGTAAATGAAATTGAGGGGCGGACATATCCTGCCCGTAGACGCACCAGAAATCTTGTTGGTGGTGCGTCCCCTATTCAGATAAAGGAATTCAGTATGGGGTTCGTCGTTTTAGAACCGAACGGTGGACAAGTCCCGTGGCACAATCACGAACAGGAAGAGATTTACTTTATTGTTGAAGGTGAAGGGGAAATGTGTCTGGGTGAAGAACGCCAAACGGTTTCTACTGGACAGACCGTTTTTATTCCATCGTGGGTTTTCCACCAGTTGACAAATACCAGTGATACACCAATGTACATGGTCTACTGCTATGGACCCGCAGGAGATGTTGACCATTGGAAACAGGAACTTGCTGGCACACTACCGAAAGCGGGAATAGATGTTCCTGCGCTCCCTGAAGGTGCAGCACCACAATGTACGGACAAACCCAAGGGTTAGTTTATAGCAATTTATGCATCATTTCACACAGATGCATGTCCTACTTCATACCTCTAATTAGATAAGGATTATAAATGACCAACTATACTTCTAATACCCATCGTGTGGGAATCATAATGAACGGTGTCACCGGTAGGATGGGAACAAATCAACACCTCATCCGTTCTATTTTATCCATTGCTGAAGATGGCGGTATTCCAATTGGTAATGGCGATGTGATTATGCCTGCCCCATATCTCGTTGGGAGAAATCCAGCGAAACTTGAGAAACTATCTGAATCCACAGGTGTGGAAAAGTGGAGCACAGATCTTGATGTTGCCCTCGCTGATGATAACTATTCTGTCTATTTTGACGCACAAGTTACATCGCTACGAGTTAAGGCAGTGCAAGCAGCAATTTCAGCTGGAAAACATATCTATTGTGAAAAACCAACGGCTACCAACACAGATGATGCATATTCATTATATGAGCAGGCTGCAAAAGCAGGACTGAAAAACGGGGTCGTTCAGGACAAACTCTGGCTGCCGGGGATTCAGAAATTGAAACGTCTGATTGATGCTGAGTTTTTTGGAAGAATCATCGCTGTTCGTGGTGAATTCGGATATTGGGTTTTTCGTGGTGATGCAATCCCGACACAACGTCCATCGTGGAATTACAGGTCCGAAGATGGGGGCGGTATAATCCTTGACATGTTCAGTCACTGGCGATATGTATTAGACAATCTATTTGGGGCAGTAAAAGGTGTTTCTTGTATTGCTACGACACATCTGCCGCAACGATGGGATGAGTCCGATAAGATGTATGAATGTACTGCGGAAGATGCTGCGTATGCTACTTTTGAGATAGAAAATGGTATAATTGCACATTTTAACTCTTCGTGGGCAGTGCGGGTAAGACGAGATGATCTCTTAACTATACATGTGGATGGCATAAATGGATCTGCTGTTGCTGGATTGAGAGATTGTTGGATTCAACCTATCTCTGGAACGCCACGTCCTGTCTGGAATCCTGATATTGAACAACCTATCAAATTCTTTGATGGATGGTTAAAAGTGCCAGAACAGGAAACCTACGAAAATGCCTTCAGAGCACAGTGGGAGTTGTTTCTACGTCATGTTGTTGCTGATGAACCGTTTCCGTGGACACTACTTGAAGGGGCAAAAGGTGTCCAGTTAGCAGATAAAGGCATGGAATCTTGGCAGGCTCGAAAGTGGATAGAATTACCTGAACTCTCAGCACTATAAATGCAGGTAGTGAGAGGTTTCGTTCCATCTTTCTCAGCTTTCACACTTCGATTTACAAAAATCCATGTCCTCTGTTTCCACTGCGATTCAGAGGGTATAAAGTTCTTGGCACTAAATTCGGACCATCCATTGAGTGCCAAATCAACGGTATGAATGCGCTTAGACGAATACGCGTTTGGTATTCGCCATGATTCCCCGGGTCTCCGTGCCCGCAATTGTTGGGAGGAGGAATGGCGGGGCACGGAGACCCCGTACTACAACGGGTACTGGGATATTTTGCTAAAAAACTTTAGATACCCCGATTCAAACAAAATGTTGCGTTCTCCAGAGAGATACCTTATAATAGAAATCTAAGTTAACATTCCAATATAGGCGGGATGTGCATCTGGTTCCAACATCTTTCACACTGGCAAGATTTTTCCATGGAGAGTCTCTTACATGGCGTATAGCAATTTTACCTTAGAGGAAGCGTGCAAGATATTTCACCTCAAAACAGACGAAGCTGCTGGTATCTTTGCGAATGTAGCACCTGTCTCTCCAAGCACACTTCTCACCACGGTGTTGGAGCGAAACGTTCCATTAGCGTTTGCTATAGGCACTGAGAAGGCAAAATCAGAACTGATTGTCGCCGCTGTACTGGTTGAACTCCGGGAACACTTTGAGCGACGCATCAGTTTTTTTTCTGGCATTGACTTTAACGTGGATGCCGAAGAAGGGCTCACAGGCGTTTGCGATTTTTTGGTGAGTTTATCTCCAGAGCAGTTTTATTTGGAAGCTCCTGCCCTAATCCTCGTTGAGGCAAAAAAGGATGATCTGACATCAGGCCTTGGTCAGTGCGTTGCGGAAATGGTAGCTGCACAACGTTTTAACGCAGAAGAAGGGAATGACATCGCTTGCATTTATGGAACC
The DNA here is from genome assembly GCA_958295945.1 of Candidatus Poribacteria bacterium. Classification (GTDB taxonomy): domain Bacteria; phylum Poribacteria; class WGA-4E; order WGA-4E; family WGA-3G; genus MSPOR6. The sequence continues at coordinate 3,506,051 of OY282386.1, read as the reverse complement.
ATCACATCCGGGATAGATTGGCTTTTCCTCAAATTGGAGGGAAAGAAACTCTACATTGACATGAATGCTTATCAAATCTCACAGTGCGATACGATCCTTGGGATTCTTGCAAGTATGGTGGCACAAAAAGCATAAAAAGAATAAAGAACACATCGGAAGGACTATTATGGCACAAAACATAACACTTCAAAAAATAGATGATTACAGATGGCGTATTCCTAAAAGTTATATGAAAGGCATGCGTGTCGACGGAATTATTTATGCCAATGAGAAACTGCTCAATCAGGCAAAGAGTAATGAAGCATTGCAGCAAGTCGCAAACGTCGCACATCTTCCCGGTATCGTCAAACACTCACTTGCCATGCCTGATCTACATTGGGGATACGGGTTTGTAATTGGTGGGGTGGCAGCAACGGATCCAAAAGCCGACGGTGTCGTTTCTCCAGGTGGTATCGGTTATGACATTAATTGCGGTGTACGATTAGTCCGAAGCAACCTTAATGCGAAACAATTAGAAGGTAAAACGAAAGGACTTATCGGTGAACTCTTTGATAATGTCCCTTGCGGTGTGGGTTCTAAAGGTAAGATTCAACTCTCACTCAATGAAGAACGGTATATGTTAGAAAAAGGTGCAAGCTGGGCAATTGAGCGAGAATACGGACATCCGCATGATCTGCAATATACTGAAGCATCTGGTTTTCTTGATCACGCCAATGCGGATGCCGCGAGTCAACGCGCTTTAGAACGTGGTAAGAATCAACTGGGTACTCTCGGTTCAGGTAATCATTTCCTTGAGGTACAAGTGGTTGACCGTATTTTTTACCGTGAAGCTGCAGATGCTATGGGATTAAGTGAAGGCAACGTTTGTGTCATGATTCATACCGGTTCGCGTGGGTTCGGTTATCAGATTTGTGATGAGCATGTAAAGAGTTGGGTGCAAGTCGCTGAAAGGTACGGGATAAACCTACCTGACCGTCAACTTGCTTCTGCTCCAATCAACTCACCAGAGGGACAAGATTATATCACTGCTATGGCATGTAGTGCGAATTATGCGTGGAACAATCGGCAATGTATTATGCACCTTGTTCGCCAGACCTTTATGAAGTATTTTGACACAACTGAAGATGAACTTGGGTTGGAACTTGTCTATGATGTCGCACACAACATCGGTAAGTTTGAAAAGCATAAAGTTGATGGTAAGGAACGCGAGTTGTTATCCACCGCAAAGGTGCGACACGGGCGTTTCCTGCTGGACATCCTGAAATACCTTCAAAATATCAGAAGGTTGGACAACCTGTATTGATACCTGGTGATATGGGAACTGCATCTTATGTTTTGGTGGGTAATCCGGGTGCTATGGCTGAAACATTTGGCACAACCTGTCACGGTGCGGGTAGGGTCCTCTCACGGAGGAAAGCAATAGAGTTGACTAAAGGAAAATCCATCAAGGATGATCTTGAGAAAAAAGGGATCTATGTGCGAGCGGAAGGTAAACGTACCTTGCAGGAAGAGGTTTCTGAGGCGTATAAGGACGTTGATGAGGTGGTGCGTGTTGTTGATGAGGCGGGATTATCGCGTCGTGTTGCGCGCCTGCGTCCTATTGGGGTTGTGAAGGGGTAAAGCAACGTTATATAATCAAGTTAATTTAAAATAAAAGGAATGCGTATGGAAACAAACGTTATTCAATCTACAGAATTTTCTCTTGGGAAAATGGTATTCTTAAAATCTAATCCCTCAACTCGCGGGGCAATTGTTGAAATAATTTCGGGCACACCTGAAGATAGTGTTAAAGTTTTTGTTAATAACACTGTTCAAACCTTCTACGCATCTCAGTTACAACCTGAAGTTGAATCTGACGATGAAGCTCCGCGCCTTTCATGTGATGAATTTCACGCCTATCTCACCGCGCTGCAAATACGATCTCCGGCAGTATCAACGTTATATTCACTCAATTCTGCACGGATTGATTTTATTCCGTACCAGTACCGACCTGTTCTGAAGTTTATCAAGTCAGAACGTCCAAGATTACTTATTGCAGATAGTGTCGGTGTGGGAAAAACGATTGAAGCAGGTCTTATTTTGCGCGAGTTGCAAGCACGTAGTAAGGTTAATTCCGTTCTTATAATATGTCCACGTCCATTGGTCACTGAGCAAAAATGGCAGCGCGAAATGAAGCGGTTCGACGAAGATTTTACGCATCTGGATGGAAAAACCTTACGATATTGCATCAATGAAATGCATCTGGATGGTGTATGGCCAGAGCAATACCAGAAAGTAATTCTGCCCTATTCGTTGTTAGATAAGACACTCCTTTTCGGCCCAGGTGGCAGTCGCAAGGGAAAGACTAGACAAGGACTTTTAGACCTTGACCCACCACCTCACTTCGATCTTGTTATTGTAGATGAAGCACACCATATCCGAAATCAGATGACTGCTAATCACGATGCCGTGCGGTTTTTCTGTGAAAATGCGGAAGCTGCTGTATTCTTGACTGCTACGCCTATTCAACTCGGTAATCATGATCTGTACGTGCTGCTAAATGTTCTGCGTCCTGATCTGGTTCTGGACTATGAGAGTTTTGAGCACATGTCAGAACCGAACCCGTTCATCAATCGGGCAGTGGAAGCGGCTCGAGCACAGCAGATAGATTGGACACAGCATGCAAAGGAAAACCTTGATCAAGCAGCCGCAACTGCATGGGGACAAGCAATTTTCAGAAAGAATCCTGACTTCAAACGGATAAGAAAGCAGCTAAGTAGCCAACAAATCACGCAAGAAGAACGTGTCCAACTTATCACCGATATGGAAGCACTCCACACATTTTCACGGATAATCAATAGAACTCGCCGCCGCGATATCGGAGAGTTTACTATTCGTAAGTCTCAAACCGTGCAGGTTCCATTAACACCAGAACAGGAAGAAATTCATGAAGTGCTGCTTGAAACAAAAGCGGAGATATTTCGCGGTCTACATGGGGATAAGAGTGTTAACTTTATGATGACCACACTTCGTAGACAGTTAGCCAGTTGCTTATATGGACTTGAACCCTTCCTTGAAGATATTCTGAATCGTAACCTTGATGAGCTTGAGTGGACAGAAGCGGACGCTGCGGATGCGATCCCACCACCTGAGATTGTTACACAAATCAGGGAACACATCCAAACACTTCTTGAAAAAGTGAGAACACTTGATGCAGCGGATTCAAAGTTGGAGAAACTCCGAGAAATTGTCCGTGATAGACAAAACCTCCCCAATAACAAAATCATGATTTTTAGTAGTTTTCGACATACGCTTGCGTATCTTTACAAACATCTCAAAGCGGATGGGGTGCGCGTTGGCATGATTCACGGCGGCGTACCAGACGAAGAACGCTTAAAACTACGTAATCGATTTGAGAAATCTGGCGAGGAGATAGACACGCTCGATCTAATGCTGTTCTCAGAAGTCGGGTGTGAAGGGTTGGATTACCAATTCTGTGATTGCATCGTCAACTACGATCTACCATGGAACCCAATGAAAATTGAACAACGTATAGGACGGATTGACAGGAAAGGACAGATGAGTGAGAGTGTTACGATTATTAATATGATTACACCAGGCACTGTGGATGCAGACATCTATGAACGGTGTTTGCTTCGCATTGGGATTTTTAAGAATGCATTAGGTGGCAATGAAGAAATTCTTGGTGAAATTACGAGTGAGTTGCGGCATATTGCTGAAAATTATGAGTTGACAGATGAAGAGAAAAGAACAAGGTTTGAACAATTGGCAGATAATCAGATCAGATGGTTTCAAGAACAAGAAAAATTAGAAGTAGAGCAATTAAATTTGTTTAGAATTCCACTTTCGGAGCAAGGAATTGAAAAAGAGGTAAATGAAGCCACGAGTTACTGGTTATCTCCAACATCTATACAACGACTCGTGAAACACTACCTTCAGCAGAAGATAGGCACGGACCAAGAGTTTATTCTTGGTGAAAAGTCTCACAAAACACTTCGGCTTTCGCAAGATGCACGTAACAATCTATTGCCTGATTTTCAGCAATTGCCACGGGAAAGAACTCAGATATTTCGTGATTGGGAAAATTGGTTGAAAGGAACTGAACAGCATTTGCATATTACCTTTGATGCAGACGGTGCTACAAAGCATCCTGATGCAACTTTCATTATGCCGATACATCCTTTGGTAAAACAAGCAGAGCTTGTATTGAATATACCACAAGATGTTGTCACATATTTGAAGGTTCGATCTAACAAAGTTCCCGTTGGACAATATGAATTTGTAATTTATGAATGGAGACTAATGGGAGAGAAGGAAAATTTGATTCTAAAACCTATTACTACATCCGATGCATTGATGCCACACCTTACGAAGTTACTTGAAAAAGCTGAGGATAACGATGCGACTGCAAATATCAGTCTAACCAAGAGAGAAGAATTGGAAAGTCTGCATCATACTTTATGGAGTAAAGCACTTGCAGAGCATAAAGAACATATTCAGGAGATATCGGAATACAGGAAAGAGAACTTGTCTGCAAGTCATCAGAAACGGATTGCCCTTCTTAAGAAAAAGATTGAAGAAGTGCCTGAACCAAACATTCAACGAATGCGGCGACAACAGATTGTTAATGCTGAGGCTGATTACAATAGGCGTATTGAGGAATTGGGAAAGAGCGCGGAAAATGCAGATATTACGGCAGAACTGGTGGCTTATGGGGTACTAACTGTAAAAAGGGGGAAATAATGACGATTGAACAGTTGTCTGAAAAACGTAAAGAATTACGTCAACAACTCATTGAGAATGGAGCAATGGAGGGTTTCAAGGGACTGTTGACATTGCTTTACTCGGACAAAGTGCATTTCATTTATGAATTGCTTCAGAACGCTGAAGATGCCAAGGCTTCAGAGGTTAAGTTCTTTCTCAATACTGACAGACTTGAGTTTGAACATAATGGTCACCGCTTGTTTACGATAGAGGACGTAGATTCAATTACTAATATCGGATCCACTACCAAGGCAGATGATGCTACTAGCATTGGTAAGTTTGGTATCGGTTTTAAGGCAGTATTCGCCTACACATCCACTCCAGAGATTGAATCTGGCCCCTATCATTTTCGCATCCACGACATGTTTGTTCCTGATACTGAGAATCTGCCTCCTGGAACAATAGGTGAAATGAGGACCCGTTTTCTCTTCCCTTTTGATAATCCTGACAAGCCTCCTAAACAAGCGTGTACTGAGATAGAAGATAAACTTCAAAAATTAAACGAAAACACGTTGATGTTTCTAAGTAACATTCGCAAGATAGAATACTATCTGCCTGATTCAACGAGCGGTTTCCTTGAGCGAATAGAAAGCACAAATGATAAAAACCGAATTGAGATTTCTGTAATGTGTCCAGGAAATATCGCACCTGATTCCATGCATTATCTACGGTTTACTAAGGACGTTGATATTCAAGACGAAGACGGCCGGCTTAAGTCTTGCCGAATTGCAATTGTTTTTAGTATGGATAAACCAGAAAAAGAGAAATGGAAAATAAAAACATTAAATCCTGGTCAGGTCTGTATCTATTTTCCTGCTGCAAAGGAGACATCCAAATTGCGGTTCCACATGCACGCTCCTTTCGCCTCAACTGTTGCACGTGATAGTGTTCGAGATTGTACGGCTAATGACGAATTACGAAATCATCTCGCGGTTTTGATTGCTGAATCAATGCATGCCATCCGTGACCGGGGGTTGTTAGACGTGGAATTTCTTGCAACTCTACCTAATAACAGAGATAATCTAACCACTTTTTATCTTTCTATCCAAGAACAGTTGATTCAGGAGTTTAATCGGGAAAAACTGGTCCCAATGAAACAGGGTGGACATGCCACGGCATCAGCAGCGTACAGGACAGCAAGAGGCGAAAGAGTTTTATCCGATCTAATTGGAGATGAAGATTTGGAAACACTTCTTGAAAAAGATTGTTCTTCGCCTTTGTGGATTGCTAATCCGCCGCAAATTAATCAACGAGAAGACAATTTCCTGTCCCTGTTAGATATATCTGAATGGAAAGTTGAGGACCTGATAAAGGCACTAGAAACTCAGTCTGATACAGTAATGAAGTGGTTAAAGCAGAAATCCGACGAGTGGCATCAACAACTTTATGCCTTACTTAATGATTTCCTATCAAGTGCACCATCATCCTCACGTTATTTTGTAGATGAGCGTAAAGATAGGTTATCTAAACTCCAGATAGTTCGTTGTAACGATGGTAAGTATAGAATTGGCAGTGAGTGCCATTTCTCTGAAGATAACGAAAAGCCCGAGGAAGGGTTCTACTACGTTGTCGAAGGTGTTTATTCATCTGGACACAATAAGAATCAACAAAAGAAATCCAGCGCATTGCTTGTGGATATTGGTGTTCGTCCGGTTGACGAAGCAGAGCGAATTAAGAGGATATTGAACAACCGATACACAGAAGATATTCCGAATCATGTAGACACAAAGCAGCACATTGAAGATATGCAGAAATTCATTGCATTTTTAGATAAGGAAACTGATAAAAAAGGTTTGTTCAAAGATTACCATATTTTTCAGACCACTGGTGGATGTGTTTCAGCGGATTATGTTTATCTTGGCTCACCATATCTTGAAACAGGTTTAATCTTATGCTATGAGGATGATATGTACTGGGAGATGCTCAACGATGGGTCTTATGGAATATCACCTTATTTTTCTTTGATGTACGAAGATTCAGGAATAGATCCGAGAAAACTGGGTGAATTTGCAAAGAAGTTGGGAGCAAGAACAAAATTAGAAGCTATTCCGCAAGATATACCGCCTAGTCATCCTGAAATCAAAACTAATAGTCGGTGGAGAGATTATAAAACTTCTATTAATTCAGACTATTTCATCCCTGAATTCAAAATCCTGCTCAATCAACCTACAATTGATAAGTCAAAATTGATTTGGCAAACGATGTGCTCACTGCCTTACGATTACCTGAAAGCACAGTTTCTACTCAATCAACAGCATTACATGAAAACTAGTGCTTCCAGTCTTGTATGGGATTTGAGACAAGCAGAATGGGTCCCGCAAAAAGACGGTGACTCTATTTCCTTTGTATGTCCCCGTGGGGCATCAATTGATTGTCTTCCTGGAGGTTTTCCATACGAAACAGATCAAAAATGGCTTGAAGCAATTGAATTTGGAAAAGTTGTAAAACAGCGAGAGTTGCAAAATGCTGAGATTGAAGAAAAGCGGCGGTTAGAAATAGCTCAGGTGGAGAATGAGAAAAGGGTACAGAATCAACGCGCCACAGAGATGGGATTCAATTCCGCTGCTGAAGCAGGCACAATGGCAGAAATTGCAAATGTATTGAATGCGCAGGGAAAATCACCAGATGAATTGCGTGATAAACTTGTTGCTGGAAAACGCCGAAAGGAACGAATACTTATAGAAATTGAGGATGCTCCGGAGAAAAAATACGAGCATCGTTTAAGAAGTATCAAGAGTACAACTGGGACAATCGACCGTAGAACGCACCTTAGAGGCCGGTATACGACAGATGACAAGAAAATGGAATGTCAGATGTGTCAAAATTCGATGCCTTTCAAAAAGCGAAATAGTGAGAAAGATTATTTTGAGGCTGTAGAAGCATTGGGAAAAAACTATTTTCCCAAAGAACATGAAGCACAACATCTTGCCTTATGTCCAGAATGTGCTGCGAAGTATAAAGAATTTATTAAACGCGACAATGATGCACAAAAAAATCTGTATAAACATTTGAATGAATCAGATGCACCTGAGATTAAATTAGAGGTAAATGAAGAAACATTAAATATTTGGTTTAATGAAAAACATTGGAATGATCTTAAGGTAATTTTAAACTACTATGAGAATCAATACAGATCAAACGATGATACCGACTAATATTTTTAGACAACTTCCTTTTGTTTTATTCCATATAAAAAAGATGACTGCGTTCAAAAACACCATCAAGTTTCACCTCTACAATCCAGTAGCCTGACGCAAACCGTTCACCACTCAATCCGCCTGTCGGGGCATCAATATAAAACCATGTGATCTTCTCTCCTGTAGTAGAGGAAAAAGTCCTTTTTTCTGTATGATATGGGGGATCGTCCAATTCATCAGCAGGGGAGATCCACGATACCTCCACCTGGTGTGTTCTATCAATATTACCCCATAATATCCACAAAAACACCTTATCATCTAATTCCGGATCAAATGAATCAGTGATATCTTGTGGTCGATCATTTGTAACTTCAACAGCCAAAACAGAGTCTATTATTTTGGGTTCGCCTCTTGCGACATCAATAACCCCGCTTCCACCGGATGTTGTTTCTTCACAACCTGTCAATACAAAGGCAAATGCAACCAGCAGTATTGCACTAAATGTAATATAGTAAGACTTCATCTTAGATTCTCCTACAACGATAGTATATTCTGAAAGTTAACACATTATGAATGTAAACGTAGTTTGTTCTTTTAGGTTTACATACCAATATCCATTTTCAAGTGTTATATTATTGATTGACAAAGACACTCATAAGATGTAAAATTAAGAAAATATATTGTCGTTTATAGGATTATACACAATAAGAATCAAGGAGCGTATATGTCATCAAAAACAAGAATAGTGTTCGTTGCTGGTGGTGCAAGTCATGGAAGTGGTTCACATGAGCATCCGGGTGGATGTGAATTTTTAGCAGATAAATTGAACGAAGCGATTGACGGTATGGATGCAGTTGTTCATCAAGGATGGCCCTCAGATCCAGCAATTTTTGACAGGACAGACGCAATAATTGTCTACTCGGATGGTGGCGGCGGACACCTATGCATTCCTCATCTTGAGCAAATTTCTAAATTAACCTCTCAGGGCATAGGGCTTGCAATGCTTCACTACGCCGTTGAAGTGCCGAAGGGTGATCCGGGGAATTGTTTCCTCGATTGGATCGGTGGTTATTTTGAGACACATCTGTCTGTAAATCCACATTGGACAGCAGAATTCACATCATTTCCTGAACATCCAATAACACAAGGATTGAAGCCGTTTTCTTCGGACGATGAATGGTATTATCACATGCGGTTTCGTGAGAACATGAACGGTGTAACACCTGTTCTGAGTGCGATTGCTCCAGAGTCAACAATGACAAGACCTGATGGGCCTCATAGCGGTAACCCCCATGTTCGTGCCTCCGTTGCGAACAAGGAACCACAACATCTTGGGTGGTGCGTAGAACGTCCGGATGGTGGACGCGGATTCGGTTTCACGGGTGGTCATTATCATAAAAATTGGGGTGATGATAGCATTCGTAAGTTTATCCTCAATGCAATTGCTTGGACTGCAAAAGTGGATATTCCAGACGGTGGTATCTCAACATCTACTCCGACAGAAGAAGAATTGAATTCATATCTGTAATAGTTGTTTATTTGTAGTGCTATCTGGGGAAAGGATAGGGGCAAACCAATGCTTGGAAACTCAGGAGTTATATATGGATCAAGAACAACTTGATTATCTATTTGATCTACAAGGTTATCTTGTTTTAGAAAGTGCAATTTCCCAAGAGGACCTTGATAAGATAAACGAATGGATTGATGCACATTGGGACTATGTTGAAGAACCGTGGGAACCGAACTCTGGAGATAGAAGAATTCCAAAGTGGATTGGCAATATTGAAACGCATACCTATAACATTGAGAATGGTGTCAATTTTCAGAATATCATTGAGGGTGGCGAGGTATTTGAAAAGTTAATTGACCATCCCGCGTGGACAAATATGATAAGGAGATACGTTCAGGAAGTAAATGGTTTATCCATACACGAGAATTTTCTGAATGTGCGTGGTCCGGGTGGTTTTATTCATATTCACTGTGGGGGACATGTGCCGTTGAGTTATCTGACCTTCCGTCAAATCAATACAGGTGAATGGCTTGTTGGACAGATAAATGTTCTGATGGCAATTAACGATATTGGACCTGGAGATGGGGCACCTGTTCTAATTCCCGGTAGTCATAAATCTGCTGAGATTCACCCGCGTTTGAAACATGATGGAAAAGGTATAGTCTACGATGGCATCAGTGGAAAACCTGCTGGTACAGCATTTGCAACACAAGAGGTGCATTTGAAAGCTGGAGATGTTGTCATGTTCACAGATGCAATTACACACGGATCAGCGGAACGGACAAATCCTGGGTATCGTAGATCAATCGTCTATCGTTATTCTCCGAGGTATGTCCGTGAACGTTTTGACTATCCGCATTCACATGAGTTGTTAGGACGATTGACTCCAGATCGACGTAAGATTATCCAACCGAATGCACCGCGGAGGCCCCCGCAAGTGGCATAGACTATAAATTGAATTATTATCAAATAAGGAGGCTTATAATGCAAAGAATGGATTTACAAAAACAGGCGACAGTGTTAATAGAACAACTCTCGACTGAAAAACTCAAAAAGGCGGTTGATTATCTTTCTGATCTTCGGGATAAAGATGTCCCAAACACATCACCCGTATCCCCTGAGGGAGAGATTCCACAGAAGGGACTTGGAACAGCAATTCACGAGCTTTTCAAACAGTGCGGTGGGGTAGAACTCGAGATACCCCCTCGAGAACCGATGCGAGAACCGCCTTGCTTTGACTAAATACTAACCATGATTGTTCTTGATACAAATGTCATATCGGAATTAATGCGTGCCAATCCTGAGCAAATGGTTGTGGATTGGTTCGATGCACAACCTATAAGCAGTCTATCTATAACTACGATTACTAAAGCGGAGATTTTGACAGGTATTGCCCTGTTACCTGATGGAAGACGTAAAAATAATCTCTTAGAATTCGCAGATAATATCTTTACGTCTTTATTCATTGAACCCGTTTTAGTATTTGATAACAATGCGGTATCCACTTACGCAGAAATCTTTGCTCAGCGGCAGGCACTGGGTAGACCAATTAGTCAATCTGATTGTCAAATCGCTGCAATCGCGCGTTCTCATGGAGCTGCTGTCGCTACTCGAAACATGACTGATTTTGAAGGGGTTGGAGTTGAACTTATTAACTCTTGGTTAGATAGATCATCCATTCCAGATTAGGCTTTTCTTGGATTACTGAAGAAATATGAAAACCCCACAAAAAACACTTTGGAGTGGACGATTTAGTTCAAACCTTACTTCAGAAACAATCGCCTTCACACACTCCATTGAAGCCGATACACGTCTTATCGGATACGATATTTGGGGAAGTCAAGCCCATGCGATTATGCTTGCACGGCAAGGTATAATAACCGATGCCGATCTCAGAGAGATTCTACGCTGGCTTCGTAAAGCTGAGGAGGATTATCAAAACGGCACCTTAACTTTTGATAATGACCTGAAACACTTATAATATAATTCAGATACTGTGTATTATATTTACACATAGAAAAAGGAGTGTTACTATGGTATCTACATTTCAAGAAATTACCGCAGCATTGCCTAACCTTAGTAGCGATGAACTGCAGCACTTAGAAGAAGTTATACATATATTATATCGGAAACGAGAATCACATATTATCTATGATGATGACTACGGGACTTGGACAGAACAAGATCAGAATTCTGCTGCTGCTGAAGTTTTTAGATTACTGGATAAAGAAGAGGAATTGTAAAAGATGCCAACCCCGCATAAAACACTTTGGAGTGGACGATTTAGCTCAGACCTCACTACAGAAACAATCGCCTTCACACACTCCATTGAAGCCGATACACGTCTTATCGGATACGATATTTGGGGAAGTCAAGCCCATGCGATTATGCTTGCACGGCAAAATATTATATCCGATGCTGATCTAAAAGAGATTCTCTATTGGCTTCGTAAAGCAGAGGAGGACTTTCAGAACGGCACCTTAACTCTTGATCCAAATAAAGAAGATGTGCACATGAATGTGGAGTCTTATCTGATAGAGAATGCGGGGATTGAATTCGGTGGAAAGTTGCACACTGCGCGGTCTCGCAATGATCAGGTACTTGTAGATGCGCGACTCTATATTCGGGATGAGATACTGAATGTCAAACGTGGTATTTCTACACTGTGTGAGGGATTTCTAAGTATTGCAAAAGAACATGTTGATACGGTCATGCCGGGGTATACGCATACGCAACATGCACAACCGATTAGTCTCGGTTTCTGGGCAACTGCTTATGTGAGTATGTTTTTCAGAGACCAAAAGCGTTTACAGGCAGCTTACGAACTTGTTAACACAAATCCTCTTGGTGCTTGCGCGCTTGCGGGTACAACCTTCCCTATTGACCGAAACATTACCACAGATCTACTCGGTTTTGATTCCACGCATGAACATGCCCTTGATGTTATCAGCAGTCGGGATTTCATTGCAGAAACACTCTTTGCTTTGTCTCTTGCAATGGCAAATCTATCGCGTATTAGCGAAGAATTAGTCTATTGGACAACTTACGAATTTGGTATTGCAGAACTTGACGATGCATATAGTTCGGGAAGTTCCATAATGCCGCAAAAAAAGAATGCGGACATTGCCGAACTGACGCGCGGACGCACAGGACGTGTTTATGGTGCATTGATGGATTTGCTGACGAACCTTAAGGGTTTGCCTTTAGGATACAACCGAGATTTCCAAGAAGATAAACCCCCCTTATGGGAAGCATTTGACATTGTGAAGGCATGTCTCGGTATTCTACCGAATCTGCTCAATACAACTGAATTTAAGACTGAACGTATGACCGATTTAGTAAATGCAAACTTTGCTACTGCTACTGAGTTAGCAAATTATCTGGTGAAAGAGCATCAGATTAGTTTCCGTGAGTCTCACGAGATTGTAGGGTGGCTTGTTGGGGAGTTGGTGGCACAAGAGAAGACGTTTTTGGATTGGGAATTAACCCAAAACCTTCTGAAACAGAAAGATATAGATTTACCTATATCTGAACTGCAGCAGATTTTGGACGCAAAATTAGCAATTCAGAATAACCAGAGTCTCGGTGGCACTTCACCCGCGGAAGTGTCTCGGATAATAAATAGTTTTGAAGAACAATTGAACGAGATTGCAAAGCATATCTATACATGTCAGACGCAAATTGAAAATGCGATAAACGAAACACAACGAATCATAGAAGAGACATTAGCAAAATAGACTTTAAATATGGAGAAATGAAATTGAAGAACAAATTGATAGTTGCACTGGATACGGATGATGGAGAAGAAATTGATTGGATAACAGAAATGCTTTGGAATGAAGTTTCCTGGGTAAAGATTGGATTTCAGGCATATACAACGGTTGGAAATGGTATATTTGCATGGATGCGTGAAAGGAAGTTTAAGACATTTCTGGATTTGAAGTTCCATGATATTCCAAATACAGTGGCACGCGATGTCGGTACAATGACAAGACACGGTGCGAACATGATCAATATGCATGCATCGGGTGGGGTTGACATGATGCAAGCAGCTCGTATCAGTGCGGATGAAGCTGCAAAGGAAGCTGGAATAACAAGACCTAAACTACTCGGTGTAACCATTCTGACAAGTATAGATGAACAAGGATTTCAGTCGGACTTCGGTTCAGAACGAGAGATCACGGATCAAGTCATCTATTTGGCAGAACAAGCAAAAGAGGCTGGATTAGATGGCGTTGTGGCATCACCGTTGGAGATTGAACCGATACGAAAAGCATGCGGGGACAAATTTTTAATAGTCACACCAGGGATACGACCTAAATGGGCAGAGATAGGAGATCAACGTCGTAGGACAACACCTGCTGAAGCCATAAATCGTGGGGCAGACTTTCTTGTTGTTGGAAGACCGATTATTGAAGATGATAATCCATCTGAGGCAGCTGAAAGAATTTTAGAAGAAATGAAAGGAGCATAACTGCATGAATATTGTTTGTATCTGTTTAGACACTTTTAGAGCAGACATCATTGGAAAAGGTAAGAAGTTCAGTCATGTGCAGACACCGAACCTTGATGCGTTTGCCGAGGACAGTGTCCGTTTTACACGCGCTTTTGGTGAAGGTCAACCGACGTTACAGATACGACGGGGTAACTTCACTGGCATGCGGAGTTTTCCGTGGAAATATAACTTTGATCGGCGTGGACATTGGCATCACGCACCCGGTTGGCACAAAATACCACCAGAACAGGATACCATCGCTGAGGTGCTATTGGATCGCGGGTATCTGACTGCTTTGATTGCAGATACATATCACATGTTCAAACCGACAATGAACTTCTCTCGCGGTTTTGCACATTTTGATTTCATTCGTGGACAGGAATCAGATAATTGGCACAGTGGAGATCCAAGATTGATTGAGGACACTCTCAAAAAGCATGTTCGTGAACCTATCAACTGGCAACGACATGTGGGAATTGTAAACTATCTTCTGTCGCAACGTCATCGTCAATCGGAAGATGATTATAGTTGTGCTCGTGTTTTCCGTGCTGCTGCTGATTGGCTTGAAGATAATCACTCAGTCGGTCCTTTCTTTCTATGGGTGGATAGTTTCGACCCGCATGAACCTTGGGATCCACCGAAATCCTATGCAGATATTTATATGCCGGACTATACAGGCAAAGACTTTATCACTCCCGGTAGTGTGAATGAAGGTGGTGGACCTTCTGAGGAGGAACGCGACAGGATTGAAGCACTCTATTTCGGTGAAGTGACCTTTGTAGACAAATGGGTTGGTGTGTTGTTGGATAAGATTGAAGCACTTAATATGCGTGATGAGACGATTATCGTAGTTATGTCTGACCATGGGACGCAAATGCGCGACCATGGGAGTTTTGGTAAAGGTGCAAACAAACTCCACCCTTTCAATACACAACTAAACCTGATGATTCGTCATCCTTCAGGACCGCATAACAAGGAGATATTTGCTTTTGTGCAAAACCACGATCTGATGCCGACACTGCTCAATCTTGTTGACATTCCGTGCGGATGGACTGATGGTGAAGATATGTGGCAACTCGTTACGCAAAAGAAGGCATTCCTACGTGAACGTATCATCAATGGTTGGGCAGGTTTTGCAACGGGTAATGCAGTCGGACGTGTGAGTGTACGCGATGACCATTGGAATTTCTGCACTTCTGTTGGGTATAGAGATAACAAAGGGGATGAACTATTTGACATACGAACCGATCCTGATGAAAGGAATAACGTTGCGAGTGATCACCCTGAAGTTGTATCTGAACGTCGTAGAGATATAGAAGCATTGATAGGACAACCACTGCCTGGACATTTCATAGAGGTGTGTGATCCTGGACATGCCCCGATGCGGGTGTGGCTGCAGAAGAAGTTGGCTGAGATGTAATCTAACGTGAGATTGACAATTCAATTATATTGAATCGGTGCGGTTAGGAAATCGTAGCAACCGATTGATCAATCTAATTGTCACTCAACCGTTGCTGAACTTTTTCCCAATCCCAGAGAAGAATTGTGCCATCCCTGCTTCCACTGGCAAGAATTTTGCCGTTAGGAGAGAATTTCAATTCCGACACCGCCCCTATATGCCCCCTAAAAAATGGAATAGGGTCTTCCTTTGAGATGGAATTCTTCAATCCGTTGAGCATTGACGATAACAAATTTACAAGTGGCAAATTGTAATTAATGTCTATGTTCGCAAGATGAATCGTTCCATTCCACTTGCCAATTAATAATGTTTTGTCATCCGGAGCAAACTGTAAAGTTCTTACTCCGTTTTGGTTTCTGATAACAGAAATTTGAGTGGCGTTGACCGTGTTCCATAAACGAATTGTAGAGTCATTACTTGCAGACACGAGAATTTTTCCATCAGGTGAGAACGCTAATGTCTCAACTCTATTTCTATGTTTTGTTATAGTGTGTGATGGTGTTCCATCAGTCATGTTCCAGATGCGAATTTTAGACTCCCAATTTGTAGCGTTCCAACTGCTGGAAACCAAAGTTTTTCCATTCGGTGAAAATGCTAATCTCCAAATTGGTGCAGTATGCCCTTTAAGAGTGTATTGAGGCATGTTCATATCGGAATTGGTGGTATCCCAAACTCGAATAACTGTATCTCTACCACCACTTGCAACGATCTTACCATCAGATGAAATTGTCAATTGGTTATGTGGATCCCTTGTCGGTTGTCCTTTTAAAATAGTGAACTGCTGTTTGGTTTGAACATCCCACACATCTAAAGAACCATCCCAATTATTGCAAACGACAGTTTTACCGGCAAGTGAAATTGTACCACTGCCCTTGATATCTAAGTATTCAGTAAAAAGTTGTTCCGCCAGATTCATATCCCATTGTTGTATTCGGATGTTTCCCGAACCTGAATAGCTGGTGAGTACATGGGTAAGCGCACCATCTACCTTGGAAAACTTAAGCCTCTTTATGGAACGCAGATGTTTTGTCAAACAGAACCCTTGGTTCCATGTAATAGTGTTCCACGCCCTGATTGTACCATGACTACTGACAGCAAGCAGCGTGGTTTCGTCTGGTGAAAACGCCAACTTATTAATATCGTTTTTACCTTTATTGAGTATTAGCTGGTGATTATCTTCGCCTATAACTGGTGTCCATGGTGGCTTTCGTTCAACTGCTTTTTTCCACAACCTCACACCATCCCCATGGGCAGTAGCAAGGAACCTGCCTTTTGGTGAAAAAGTTAATGTAATAAATCTACTATTAGTAGGTCGAATAGAAGTTTCCTGACGTTTAGCAAATTCCAAATTTGCAAATCGAATAGCTCCGATGTGACCGCCGCTTGCAAGGATTTCACTATCAGGTGAAAACACAAGTCCTGTCCTATGTTTATCGTTACTGGTTACAGATATCAGGTACTTCCCAGTTTTAATGTTCCACACTCGAAATTGATATGCTCGCTGGGCAAAAAATACTGCAGCCAATAACTGGCCATCTGGAGAGACCGCAACCGACTTGAACCATGAACCTATCAGATACTCTGAACCAAACTTTATATCCTCAAATTCCATTTGCGTTTTTTTGGTGCCGAAATTCCATACGCGAATCTGTCCCTCATTTCCAACACAAGTGAGTTTTGTTCCATCCGTCGAGAAAGATAAGATTTTGATTTCAGCGGGGGCGGTTAAAGTCATAAAGGGTTTTTCTGCATCTATATCCCACAGTAGCACTTCACTCCCTGATGCGCTGGCGATCATGTTACCATCAGGCGAAAATGCCACTATGTTGATTCTATTGTCTGGTGTGTTTAGAAACTTGATATCTTTGCCTGCGAGTGCATCATATATCCAAATTCCTATAGAAGTCGCGACAGCAAACTGAGATCCATCTGGCGAATATTTGATGTCGTAAACTAATCCTCTACCGAGACGCGCGATCACTCCCTCAGGCAAGTGCCACTGGGTTGTGTAATCTTGCGCCAGGCTTGCATCTAATGTAAACAAGTTTACAATCAACAAGGGGACTGCATAGATAAAGTAACATCTTTTCATTTACAGACTCCTTTTCACAAGATTCATTCCTGAGATGTCTTTCTCATTTTTGTGATTATGGTAAATTATTGAAGTCCTTGGACACATTCCTTAGGCGAGGTTAGGAAACCTCGCCTACCGTAGATAGAAAGTGTAGATATATTTTTATACTTCACCATAGTTTAACACGTGAACCTTCTAAAAACAAGCAGTATTTCATAGCTTCAAGAATTCATTTGATGTTTGTCATAGATTCATAACTAAGAAAAAATAATTGATATAGACTTTGGGATTTAGTATAATATATGGTAGTTTAACAGAACCGAAATAATAATTTGAAGGATAAGAAAATGCAAAGAAAAAGTTCCAGATCGCGATACTGTATTGGTGAACTCATTGAACGTGAAGATTTTTCTGAAGATTTAGCGGCTTTTAAATTCAAAACGGATCAGCAACTCCCTTTTATTCCCGGACAATATGCGACTATCGGATTTGAAGTTGACGAGAAGATTGTCCAACGTCCCTATTCTATAGTCTCATCTCCGCATGAACCTTTTATGGAAGTTTTTGTTGAGTTGGTGCCTGAGGGTGTTACAACCCCACTCTTCTGGGAGTTGAAACTGGGTGATACTGTTTTCATCCGGGATCGCCTTGTTGGAAAATTCGTGATGGATACTGAGAGTGGGATGACTCGTCATGTTATGGCGGGGACTGTCACAGGTGCTGCACCTTATATCAG
The DNA here is from genome assembly GCA_958295945.1 of Candidatus Poribacteria bacterium. Classification (GTDB taxonomy): domain Bacteria; phylum Poribacteria; class WGA-4E; order WGA-4E; family WGA-3G; genus MSPOR6. The sequence goes on along the minus strand of OY282386.1, from coordinate 3,487,876 downwards.
TATTGCCCGCACACTGAAGATTGAACAGGAACAGGGCAAATCCAGTCCACATGAGATTATTGCTATTGTGGGTGCAAGTCGTTCTTGGGAACTCGGTTATTATATGGATGAAATGAATGAATTGGCTGCTCAAGAGGAGTGGTTCACTTTTGTTCCGACTGTGAGTCGTCCGTGGGAAGACCCGGAATGGGAAGGTGAAAGTGGTCGTGCTGAGGATGTTATTCGGAAATATGGTGATCAACTAGGGTTTGACCATACGAATTCGGTTGTGTATGCTTGCGGTCATCCGCAGATGATTGAGAATTCTAAGGCGATTTGGGCGCGTGCGCGTTTTCCTGAAGAACGGATTAAAGAGGAGAAGTTTTTTGTTATTAAGGAGTAGAGTAATTAAGCACAACATTTATATATCAGCTTAAATAGTAAAAACCCCGTGCTTCTAAATTTGGAATGGCACGGGGTTTTTGTGTGTTTTTATTTCCGTGTAAGTATCCATCTGACTCTCAGCGGATTGTAATTACTATTTGTCCAACGTGTCACGCGATCATTATTGGAGGGTGTTAACCAAATAATGATGCAAAAATAAGCAAGATACCCTCTGAATCTCGCTGCCTCATCTCAACTGAAACAACTCTAACATTTATGACAGAAGTTGTCAATGAAAAAATAGACTAATTCTTTCATTGACTTATTATGCATATTTCAAATGCCTCTATGACTTTGGAGGCTGGGTTGGCGATGGCAGATTTGACGCGTTTGACTCTGTCTGCGGAGTCGGAGTTCCAGTCCCATGTGTCGTCAAATGCTTTGAGTTGTGGGTCTATGTCGCGGAGTCCGCTGCCTTTGAAGATGGTGTTGTATCTGCGGTTGGAGTTGAATGGCGGATCCAAGCAGATTAAGTCAACGTAGTTGTCGTCAAATTCTGCCATGATGTCCAGGCAGTCGCCGTAGTAGAGGGTGTTGAAGTGGGGAGTTATTTTCATGGGTTAATCATTTTTTAAATTTGCTAACTAACTCACACACGAGTTTCGTAGTCCATTGGACAACCATTTGAGTAGAGACGTATCCCCATTTCGGATATTATCCTTTGTTTTGTTTCTTTTTCTGTCGTTTCAAATCGTTTCTGAAATAACATAATGTTTCCTTTACTTTTTTAGTCCGCGGACAATCCAACGGATTAGGAAAAAGACGATCCACTGCCCAATTGCAAGTGGCAGCCCGATAACACCCGCAGGAGCAAGAAAAAGGTAAGGACTGCTTACCTCGTACACAATGCCTCCAATAATGCCTACGATTGGAATTGTCAGGATAGAAGTAACGATTGTGAATCGTTTAAAAAATTCGTGCCAGTTCATGATTTATCTGCATTAAAACTTAAGATTTCAATTAAGTCAACTGAAATATCGCTTTTAATTAGACATCATAAGTGTTATAATTTATGAGGGTGTTAACCAAATAATGATGCAAAAATTAGCAAGATACCTTCTGAATCTCGCTGCCTCATCTCAACTGAAACAATGTTAACATTTATGACAGAAGTTGTCAATGAAAAAATAGACTAATTCTTTCATTGACTTATCTGGCTAAAACCTATATCCTCATGAAAACAAACAGACTCTTACCGGAGGATACCATGAAGCATTGTCCAAGATGTCAATCTATACTCATCGTCAAAAATGGGTTGGCAGAATGCGCGTTTGGCATTCTGCATGAATGAAAAACAACGCTTCTCAATCTTGACAGAAAATCTACTATCTGATAACATAAGCACAGTTTCAAAACAACTAAAATCATAGACCCCGCATATTTAGCACTGTTGAACTGATAACATAAGCACAGTCTCAAAACAACCCTAAACCAATATGTAACCCAAACAACTGACTCTGCAGTTACATAACTCTTCGAGATATTTGTTCAACAGAACATATACCTTCAACATAGGAGGGAAGAAACATGGATTTAAAGCCATTGAATAAAAAGCAAATAAGTCTCACAATCATCACTATTATGATGTTCGTTTGTATCCTATCATCATACTCACGAGTAGATAGAAATACCGTTGCAGTGTGGCTGTTTGAAGAAGGAGGTGGGAATACAGTCCGAGATGCTTCTGGTAATGGACACGATGGAAAAATAACTGGCAAACTCAATTGGGTCGAAGCAAAGTTAGGAACAGGCTTGGAATTCCCTGGCGATGCGAGTGGTTATATCGTCGTTAATTCGACTAACAAACTGGAATTAGAAACGCTTAGTATTGAAGCGTGGGTTAAAGTTGCATCTGCAACCGGGAAATGGCAAGGTATTGTCTGCAAACAGCAAGCAGGATGTACAAACCGAAACTATGGGATTTGGGTACATAATGTTGCAAATGTCTTACATGCACAGATAGGAGCAAATGGAGGATGTGCATTTAATATGAATGCGACCACTGTGATTACAGACAACACGTGGCGACATCTTGCATTTACGTTTGATGGGAAAATAGGTCGGCTTTATGTAGATGGTAAATTAGAAGGTCAAAAGCCAAATGAGGTTACATTTCAAAGTAACGATGCGATTACTATAGGTGTACCACAGAAAGATAATCCTAATGGACTTCTGGGAATTATTGAGGAGATACGTATCTCTAACGTAGCCCGATCTGAAGCGGAAATAAACGAAGCAATGAATGTAGGTTTAGCCCAAATTCTTAGTGTTGACCCACGATCAAAATTAACTACACGATGGGGTTATATCAAACAGGTTCCGTAAATTAATCAGGAGACTCATTTGAGGGAATTCAAGTTTACGCTATTACCACTGTTCTTTATTTGTCTACTTGCTTATGGATCTGGTACAGATGTCCATGAATACGGCCTTCCGAAGGCAGTACCAGAGGACGTTGGTGTTTCAAGTGAAAGACTTGGTGTAATCACACCTACACTGCAAGGTTATGTTGACAAAGGACAACTGCCGGGTTTCTTGACTGTCATTGCACGGAAAGGGAAAGTTGTCCATTTTGAACCTGTCGGTATGCAAAATGTTGAGAATAAAAAACCGATTAAATCGGACACAATATTTCGAATCTACTCCATGTCAAAACCGATTACCAGTGTTGCTGTGATGATACTGTATGACGAGGGACACATTAGACTCGATGACCCAGTTGAGAAATATATTCCAGCATTCAAAGACATAAAGGTTTTTAATAACCAACAGACACAAACCCATGCTGCCAAGAATAAGATGACGATCAAGCATTTACTCACACATACATCCGGATTGACTTACGGGTGGGGTGATAGACCTGTTGATAAACTCTATATCAAATTAAAAATATTTGACAGCCATTCAACATTAGCAGAAAAGATAGAGAAGCTTAGCAAGATCCCGCTTGTATTTGAACCCGGTAAACGTTGGAAATACGGTGTTTCTACGGATGTTCTCGGTTATATTGTGGAAGTTGTATCTGAAATGCCATTTGAAAATTTTCTACAAAAGAAGATTTTCAAACCGCTTGGCATGGATGATACCGGGTTTTCGGTGCCACCATCAAAAGTTGGACGATTTGCAGGGATTTATAGAGCTACTGAAGCAGGCGGATTAAATCTTGTGGGTAGACCTCCTCTTGCAACTGATAATATGACATTCTTTCCCTCTGGTGGAGGTGGACTTGTTTCAACTGGTACGGATTACCTCCGTTTCTGTCAGATGTTACTCAATGGTGGTGAATTGGATAGTGTGCGTATTTTAAATACCGAGACCGTTGAATTAATGCATTATCCTCATCAAAAATATCATAGAGATGGATGGTCTTACGGATTTGGATTCCATGTTGTTACGCGTGAGAATATCTCAAAAAATCAACGGTCGACTGGAACATTCAGTGGTGGTGGTTTGGCTGGGACTAACTTTTGGATTGACCCAGAAAAAGAACTCATAGGGATTCTGATGACACAGATTCTCAATAACCAATATCCATTTCAAGGCGAATTCAGGAAATCCGTCTATCAGGCTCTGATAGACTCAGAGGAATAGCGTAACCAGTGACATATAATACAGACCTATTTGCACCTATCATTGATCTTATAATCAACAGATGTTAATGTGTTTTATGTTACACCATAGATATCAAAGGAGAACAACTTGAGAATATTTCGATATACATTATTGTCGTTATTCTGCATTGCTATACTTGCATGTGGAGCTGCTACATACTCACCAGAACACGGTCTACCATTGGCAGAACCTGAGAAATCCGGTTTTTCCAGTGAAGGTCTTGCTAAAATCGCACCAAAGTTGCAGGAATATATTGATAATGGACAGCTCCCGGGATTCTTGACTGTTGTAGCGAAAAATGGAAAGATCGTTCATTTTCATCCACAGGGCATGCGTGATGTTGATGCACAAAAACCGGTAGAAGCGGACACAATATTCCGAATCTACTCTATGTCCAAACCGATTACAAGTGTTGCTGTAATGATCCTGTATGATGAAGGGAAAATCAAACTTGACGATCCTGTGGAAAAATATATTCCTGCGTTTATGGACCTTAAGGTCTTTAACAAAGAGCAGACAGAAATGCATGATGCACAGAAGAAGATGACAGTCCAGCATCTCCTCACACATTCTTCAGGATTGACTTACGGTTGGGGGAACAAACCTGTTGATAAGCTTTATGGTGAACTGAAAATATTTCAAAAGGGTTCAGGGTTAGCCGATATGGTAGAGAAACTGGCTAAAATCCCGCTTGTTTTTGAACCCGGTGAACGGTGGAACTACGGTGTTTCCACGGATGTGCTCGGTTATCTTGTAGAAGTCGTTTCGGAAATGCCCTTTGAACAATTCTTACAAACCAGAATCTTCCAACCACTCGGAATGAATGATACAGCGTTTTCGGTGCCAAAAGCAAAAGTGGAACGTTTTGCAGCACTGTATAGACCTACCGAAGAGGGAGGACTCAGACGTGCGAGAAACGTACCGCTTGCCACCGATGATCTTACTTTCTTTCCTTCCGGTGGTGGTGGACTCGTATCAACTGCAGCGGATTACCTTCGTTTCTGCCAAATGCTCCTCAACGGTGGTGAATTAAGTGGCGCGCGTATCTTAAAATCCGATACCGTTGAACTCATTCGCTATCCACATCTACAATATGGCAAAGATGGTGCTTTCGGACTCGGTTTCCATGTTGTCACGCGTAAAGATACCGAGAAAGACAAAAGATCTACAGGATCATATAGTTGGGGTGGCGCAGCTGCAACGACCTTTTGGATAGACCCAGAAAACGAACTTGTCGGCATCCTAATGACACAGTTGCTCAATAATCGTCACGGTTTCGCAGGAGACTTTGAAAGGTTAACTTATCAAGCAATGGATAGTTCTGGACAATCTGCAAACTAAAATAATCGAAAATTCTAAAGGAGAAATGTGTTTATGGACTATGGAATCCCGCGCGCTGTCCCAGAAGAAGTCGGTATGTCAGCCGCGCGGTTGGAAAGAATTACACCCGTTATGCAACGTTGGGTAGACGATGGAAAAATCCCTGGTGCATTGACGATGATAGCACGAGAAGGTAAACTCGTCCATCTTGAAAAAGTCGGACTGCAGGATATCGCAACTGCAACACCGATAGAATTTGATACTATCTTCCGCATCTATTCAATGACAAAACCGATAACCAGCGTTGCCGTTATGATGTTATATGAAGAGGGACATTTTCAACTCAATTCACCAGTGTCGGACTTTATTCCAGCATTCAAGGACATGAAGGTCTACGCTAATCACGGTGATGCAATCGTTGATGCAGAACGGGAGATGACCATCAAACATCTCCTTACACATACATCTGGACTCATCTATGGTGGCGATTGGGTGCACCCAATAAATGATCGATATAGAGAAGCAACTTTTTTTGAAGGCGATCTTGAACATATGGTAAATGAACTCGGTAAAATTCCGCTCCTACACCAGCCGGGGGACGCCTGGAATTACGGCATGTCTACTGATGTGCTCGGATATCTTGTGGAAGTCGTTTCAGGAATGCCGTTTGCAGAGTTTTTGAAAACGAAGATCTTAGAACCATTAGGTATGGTTGACACAGACTTCTCAGTTCCTAAAGAAAAAGCAGACCGTTATGCGACTCTATATGAACCGACTGAAGATGGTGGTATCCAAGTGCTTGAGAACCCACCTGTCTCAACAGGACCGCTTAGTTTTTTCCATGCAGGTGGCGCTGGACTGCAGTCTACTGCAGCAGATTATCTCCGCTTTTGTCAGATGATGTTGAACGAAGGAGAATTGAACGGGAACCGTCTGCTTGGCAGAAAAACCGTTGAACTGATACGGATGAATCATATAGCGGAAGATTGGCAACCACTATGGAGAACGGGAAGCGGTTTCGGTTTAGGATTTGCAGTTATAACCAACGTCGCTGATACGCACAGTCTTGGTTCGGTAGGTACCTATAGTTGGGGTGGTCTTGCAAGCACTACATTTTGGATTGATCCAGTGGAAGATTTGGTCGCTATTTTTATGACACAATTAATTGGGGATTCTCCGTTTCATGCACAATTTAGAGTGTTGGCTTATCAGGCAATAGTTGATTGAATCTGGGAGGTGAGTTGTTTTTATATTTCAGCATAGACAGAATATAGTAAAGTCCCGGCACAACATGTTCAGAATTCTGGCACATATCGCTCCGCTGGAGCGAAAGATTGAACACACTGACTATAAAGGAAATGTCCTAAAACAAGTGCGGAGTATAGAGTAGATATAAAATGCAACACCTTTTTGAGAAACTACGAGACGACACATTAAAATGGCGAAAAGATGGGTACTCTTGCGAAGATTACCCGCTTATTGGGGAGGTGCTACGTTACCAGTTTGAAGGGGAAGCAGGTAATCGCGTCCAACTCAAATACCTCCGGGAACCGCAATTCCAATCCCTGGAACTCTATTGGTATATCAGATTAGTACTGGAAACGCCACATGTTGTTGATCTCTACAGACACTATTATGAAACCGATGGTGATGTCCGCAATTTCTGTGAAGCGTTCGGCATTCAAATCACTGAAAACGAAGCGATGTTGATTAAAAACGTTGATGGTCTTATTGACTTAATGAAAGACAAACCTGAATTCTTTAAACAAAAGGGAATCGATCCTATTTACGAAGCGATAAGCTTGCCTTATGCAAGTTATATCTTTGCGCTTGCGATGGGTACAGGTAAGACGGTTCTGATTGGGACCATTATTGCAACCGAATTCGCGATGGCACTTCGCTACCCAGAGGGTAATTTTATGAAAAACGCCCTTGTCTTTGCCCCTGGTACAACTATCATTGAGAGTCTACGTGAGATTAGTGATATTCCTTTCGATCAGATTCTACCGTCCGGTCTACACAGCGACTTTCTCGCTAATCTCAAGATCACCTATCCACAGACTGGTGCTAAAGAGATTCAGGTACAAGCGGGGAGTGCTTTTAACGTTATCGTCACAAACACGGAGAAAATAAGTCTGAGAGCAAACTTAAAACAACGGGCAAACCAATCATTGCTTGATTTTGAGGAAAAGAAGGAAAAGGCAGAATTAGAGGCAAACCTAAGACTTCAAAAAATAACGAGTCTGCCAAGTTTAGGTATTTTCTCAGATGAAGCACACCATACTTATGGAAACAAAATAGACACAGAACTTAAACGAGTGCGCGAAACGGTTAACTACATCCATGGGATTACCCCTCTCGTTGCTGTTATCAATACCACTGGTACCCCTTACGCGAAACGGCAGATGCTCCGGGAAGTTGTGGCATGGTATAGCCTGGGTGAAGGAATTAGGGACAACATTCTTAAAAGTCTTCACAACGGCATTGTTCAGTACCCTATCGGCACTATTCCTGACGAAGACGTTATTCGTAGTGTTATCAACGATTTTTTTGAAAACTACGGTGATGTAGCATTGCCCGATGGTGCGAAAGCGAAAATCGCCTTTTACTTCAGGACGCAAGAACATTTGGATGCCTCCCATCAGTTTATTCAAAACGCACTCACAGAAATCGGAGAGAGTACCACGCAGATACTCGTTAATACGCAGAAATCAAGTCCACAGGAAATTAATGAATTCAACCAACTTAACAATCCTGACAATCAGAAACGTATCATTTTACTTATTGGTAAAGGGACAGAGGGATGGAATTGTCCAAGTCTATTCGCTTGTGCACTTATCAAGGAGCAGACAACAAGTAGTAACTTTATTTTGCAAGCCTCAACGCGATGCCTACGTCAAGTGAAAGGCAACACACGGACTGCAAAAATCTTTTTGGATACGAAAAACAGTACGATTTTAGATAAAGAATTGCAGGCAAACTTCGGAACAACGCTCGGTGAACTGCGTAAACAAGATGCAGAAACGGAAGAGATTGCACTCCGCATTCGTAAGCCTGATTTACCGAAATTAAAAATTATGCAATTGGTACGCAAAGTTGTTCCGTTGGAAAATGCCCCGAAAGCGGTTCAATTGTGTATGCCTACAGATGTCGGAGAGACTCCGCCTGCATTTCGCAGCATTCTGACTCCCGATTTCACGCAGCGGAGTGCTTCACCGCTAACAGCGTTAGGCGCGCAGGACGAGGTGGAGATTGCAAATAGAACAACGGATTGCTACACACTGGCAAGACGACTCGCAACAAACTATCACCTATCTGTTATAGAGACGCTCAAAAATCTCAAAAGTCTTTATCCAGAGGGACAAGTCCCGTATAATCATTTCAATTCGCTATGCAAACAGGTGGAAGACCAGCAGCAAAATTACGAAGTGATTGAGGAAACGATCACGGAATACCTCGCGCTTATCCGTATACACGATGACGATGGCAACCTACTTTTTGAAAAAGATGAGGCTGAGGATTGCTACGTTCATAAGGTGCGTCTACGCAAAAGTAAAGCGGACCTGCTGCTCGGTGATGAGGACTTAGATGACAACCACGATGTGAGCTTTCATTATACATCCTATGACTTTGATAGTGGACCAGAACAGGATTTCTTTAAAACGATTCTGTTAACATTGAATCACTCCGTTGCAGATGTCAAAGCATTTCTATTTACCGGAAGTTTAACGAATACGAAGAAAACCGATTTCCATTTTGAATACAAAGGGACTGATAACAATTATCATCGCTATTTTCCTGATTTTGTTATCGTCAAGAACACAGGGGAATTTTACATCGTTGAGATTAAATCAGAAAGCGAACGCCACGACCCGGACGTTATAGCAAAAAAGAAGTCAGTGAAACGTTTGGCACAGTTGCAACCGGATGCTCACTTTGAATATCATGTCATTTACACACAGGACGCTTTTCTACAAGAGAATATAGACGAAATGCAGAAAATTCGCGAATGGATTTATAGGAACGATGAAACGAGTGCTTTCACTACTTGATATTCACTTAGAGGAGTGCTATAATAATCTAAGGTCCTACATATTGATTTTACAGGAAAGGAAGGAGTTACATGAAAATTGTTTTGCTTTTTTTATTAGTTTTTTGTGCAATTGTTTTGCCAACTTTCGCTGATTTAACACCTCAAGACTTGGATAAAATCCGATCGATAGTTCACGAGGAGAACGCGCCGATAAAAGTTGATATCGCATCCATAAAAACTGAAATCACGTCCATAAAAACTGAAATCACGTCCTTAAAAATTGACGTAGCATGGCTGCGAGGCAGATCAGAAGGTATTGACAAACGATTTGATACCGTTGACAAACAAATCTCACATGCGACAAATGTTACTTATGGGTTAATAGCTCTTATTGTCTTAGCCGTAGGCATTCCACAGATACTTATGGCTTGGCGCAGCAGAATAGACCGTACACAAGATAGAAGATTTGAGGAACTGTCAGAGGAAATCGAAAAATTGAAACTACAACGTATTGTGAAGCCATAGAACCATTCTCTCCTCAAGTCAACCCGTTACCTATCAGGATTCTACATGCATTAAGAACACACGTTCAAAACCACGCTATATGACTCAGAATAATCAAGAACTTGAAGCAACATTAACACGGATCAGGTATTTTCAAAAACAGATAGAAAAAATTCGAGAGGTTGAAACTAATCCGCAGAATTATCGACTCTCTATCGGCGGTTTTCTCTCCGAAATTGATCGAATGAACCTGGAAGTCCGAGAGTATCTATCCATACATCCGAGCGAATCGGTAGAACAAGTTGCCGAAGCCAGCACATAACAGAACAATGGTGGCGATTAGGACAACAGCACAAAAAGGAGTAAGAATATGGCAATTGCTAAGATTCGCGAACGGGAACAGAAAACTATTCCTAAACAGATACGTGATAGTTTAGGGCTCAAGAAGGGTGATATCGTGGATGCACGGATTGAGGGCGATTGTGTAGTGATCATGCCTAAGAAATCAACGACACCTGAAAATTGGGCGAAACTTCTTCAAGTCATGAAAAGTGTCCACGAACAAAATAGAGGGATCAGCGAAGAAGAAGTCTATCAAGATGTTGAACGCGCAGTTGCTGAGCTTCGACAGGAAGAATATGACAAACAGAAGAAAACTGCACGTCGTCCTTGATAGTGTTGTGGCCGTGAGTGCTTTTCTTACCGAAGGATTGACAGCAGATTTAGTGTCTCAGTGTCAGGAAAACACCAATCTCTACATAGTAGGCAAACATAGGAACTCAATTTGGAGGGAAACACAATGAAAACTGTTTTATTATCAATAATCTTCTGCACAATAGCATTAGCGACTCTTGCGGACTTAACACCTGAAAACCTTAACCAGATTCGCTTGATTGTCAAAGAGGAAATCGAGCCGATAAAAACTGAAATTGGTTCTGTAAAAGAGAATGTTGCATCCCTAAACGGCCGTGTGGGAGGCCTTGAAAAGCAAATGATCTTTTTAATGGCAATCATCGTTGTCGCCGTAGGTATTCCACAAGTTATCATTGCATGGCGCACCAAAAAGGAACGCGCGCAAGAGAAACAAATTGAATCACTCGTAGATGAAATAGAAACATTGAAGCAACAACGTATTGTGAACCCTTGATAGCCTAACCCTCTAACATCTTATGTGAATTTTAAAGGACAAGAAGAAACACAATGAAAATCAAGCCAGTTAAAGGCAGACCGATGCTGCATTGGGTAGGCAAACGCCCGATTGACACAATAAGCAACTATCCTACCCAATTGATAGATAGCTATAACGTTGAGAACCCAGAGAAAGAACCGACCTATGACAAATTTAAAGACGGTCCTAATCTCCTTTTTCAAGGTGACAATAAAGAGATTCTCTCCACACTGCTGGTGCAAGGTTTTCGCGGTAAAATAGATCTTATTTACATTGATCCACCGTTTGCCAGTGGGGCAGATTATGTGCGGGAAGTGGCATTACGCGGTAAAAAAGAGAAACTGGAGGCTGAAGGACACACTATTGCTGAACAGATACAATACAGTGATATATGGGCAAACGACACTTATCTTCAGTTTATGTATGAACGGTTGACTTTGATGCGGGAATTGTTATCAGATAATGGGTCTATCTATGTGCATTGTGACTGGCGAATGAACAGTTACTTGAGGTTAGTGTTGGACGAGATTTTTGGAGAATTTAACTTTAGAAATGAAATTGTGTGGAGAAAATATGGTGGACATAAAAATACAGCGAAGCTAAAATTTACAACTGAGAACGACACTTTACTGTTTTATTCTCTCACCGATGTATATACTTTCAATGCCATATTCCGTCCATTATCAGAACAAACTATTCAATCTGAATATAGACACACTGACGAAAACGGACGACGTTATGCAATACCACGTGGGCGCAAATATCTACAAGGCACTGTTAAGAGAGTCTACCTTGATACTAATCCTGGAGTCGCTATTGGAAATCTATGGATAGAAAAGGAACTAACTATACAAGGTGACGATGATGAACGTATAGGATATCCAACCCAAAAACCTGAAGCACTCATAGAACGTATCATCAAAGCATCTTCTAATGAGGGTGATATTGTGCTTGACTGTTTTGTAGGAAGTGGCACCACTGCTGCCGTTGCAGAAAGACTCGGTAGACGTTGGATCGCTGCAGATATTAACAAAGGTGCAATCCAAACGACAATAAAAAGACTGCAGAAGTTACCAGATATGCAGCTCGGCGTTGTGCACTATCGCGTCAATAACTACGATGCAAGTACCGACTTGGAACGAAGGGAAATTGTGATTAAGAAATACGGTGTGCAAACCGATAGACAAGAGGCATTTTTTGATGGCACTTTGGACGGAACACTCGTTAAAATCATTGACCTTACAAAACCGCTTACACCATTAGATATTCAGACAATTAAAGACGAACTTGAGAATCGTCCAGAAGAGTCTCGCAACATCACGGTATTTTGCTACGGGACCAATAGTAACATTCAGTCGGATCTCAAGGAGGAGAACAGGCGGCGCGCAGTAAACAAAATCTTTGTGCGTGACATCGGTAGCGAAGGAATCACTACGTTTGAGCCTGCCTCCGCAGAGGTTAATTTTGAGAGAGAGGGAGATAGTGTCAAAATTACCATCGCAGAGTACATCAGTCCGACCATTTTAGCACGCATGGATATAGACCGCACCATTTTTGACGAGCAAATTGACGATTTCCGTGCACAGATTGATTGTGTGTTGATTGATACGGACCATACGTTAGAGTATTTCAAAATTGATATAAGCGATGTTCCTGAGAAAAAGGATGATTTTGTTGAAGGAGAGTACACGGTTTCACTGCCGCGTCCAGAAGCCCGCGTCGCTGTGAAGATTATTGACATGCTTGGTGAGGAAACTATATATACTGAATAATGCAAAATTGTTTGCAATAGGAGATAGACGTTTATGGATATAGCAGTCGTAACAGGAGAACACGGATTTCGCGAAAAAGATTTTGACGCAGTTTTTCAAGGTATGGAAAGCATAACGTTTGTCAGAGAAGATTTAGATGACTTTGTGGATAATCCAATGCAGAATGAATATGACACCGTTGTTTTTTATAACTTTCACCGACCATATCCAACAGAGACACAAGCAAAATCTATTTTGGGATTGACTGAAAAAGGACAAGGTATTGTCATCCTACACCATGCTATTCTCGCATTTCCAGAATGGGATGCTTTCTCTGATATGTGCGGAATTGATGAACGGGCTGAGTTTGACTACTTTCCAAAACAGACATTTCAAGTGCAAATCGCAGATAAGTCTCACCCTATCACCGAAGGACTATCCGATTGGGAATTGGGTGACGAAACCTATACGATGACATCAGCAGGTGAAGATAGCACTATCCTGCTAACAACCAATCATCCAGACAGTATGGACGTGTTAGGTTGGACACGTGAATATGCGAATTCACGTATTTTCTGTCTCCAGAGTGGACATGACAACGTTACCTATTCAAATCCGAACTTCCGTGAGGTATTGCAGCGCAGTATTCAGTGGTGCGGTAAAAAGAGTTGAGATAAAAGCAATGAAGTCTAATACCTTCTCTATTCTCTTTCTCCTCTGTCTTGGAACAATTTGTGCTATTCTATTGCTTTCAAAAACACTTGTTAACGCTGATAAAGGTAAAACAATGCCACAAATAACTTATATAGCAGGTAAATCATTACAGTCAGACGGTTATGATATCTACTCCATAGAACAAGAAGGAGTAGCTATTGCAGAAATTGTTCCTGCACTCGGAAATAATTGCTACGCGTTCAGGGTAAGTGATGGAAATTATTGGTATCACTTGATAGATCCACCACCTGATTTGAAAACATTGGAACAACGTCCAACTGCTTACGGCAATCCTATATTATTCCCTTTTCCAAACCGAATACGAAATGGAAAATGGGAATTTGAAGGAAACACATATCAGTTTGACAAAGAATCTGAATCTCATACGACAATACACGGTCTACTTTTGAATCGATCCTATAAAGTTGAAAAACATACTGCCGATGAAAACGGAGCAACATTGGTATGTTCATTGAACTCACAAGATTTCCCAGATATCATCAGACAATATCCATTTCCATTCACAATTGAGATTACCTATACAATTACAGATGGCGTATTGACAATGGGTATTGTCATTAAGAATACGGGAGAGAGTAATATGCCGATGGGGTTTGGTATACATCCATATTTTAGTGTAGACATTTCCGCTAACGCGGATGCGTCAAAAGCTGTAATAACGGTTCCTGCTAACAAATATTGGGAATTAGATGATGTGCTTGTTCCAACAGGTAGGCAGCTTGATGTTGATGGAACGCTTGATTTACGTTATGGACAACCGTTTGAAAAACTCAAACTTGATCATGTCTTCACAGATGTCAATTTTGTTGACGGTGTAAGTCGGTGTAGCATTGAAAATAAAGGGACAGGACACGGTATGGTGATGGAATCAGATGGACAATTTAGAGAATTAGTGGTTTATACGCCACCAGATAGAGATGCTATCTGTTTTGAACCTTACACTTGCCCTACAGATGCTATTAATTTAGAAGCAAAAGGAATTCCAGCAGGTGTGATTGTACTTGCACCTGATGAGGTGTTTTCAGCAACCGTGCGGATATTTCTAATAGATCAATCCAAATGAGCTAAACTATGAGGAAAGTTGTATTACTATTCATCTCGATTCTACTCATACTCCCGAGACCGTGTGATGCCATTCTTGAAGGTACCGCCAATGCAAACATCTTTATCAGAATATACAAACAACGCGGAGATTTCGGTAGACTGGCTCTATGGCACGAAACAGCCGCAGAATGTCTCAATCTTATTTCAATTCCAATGAACAATATTGCACACAATTACTACAAAAACAGTGGATATGAAAAATGGATGGAACGAACAGAAAAGGAAGCACTTGAAATTCAGGAACAGAGACAATTTCACCTTGAGCAGGCTAAAGACGCATGGAAAAAGTCAAAAACGTCTGAGAATGTCCTAAAGACAGAACGTGAAAAGATCGCTAAATTCATGAATACGTGGTTACCACACTATCCAGATAGGTTCTACAATTTTGGTGTATATGCCACCTTTTTTAAAGAACAGCAGGAACGCGCTGAACTGAGAAAGGATTATAAAAGAGTCCTAAAACTTGAAGCAGATGCCGCTGAGATGTGTGCTATGCAATACGATAAAATACCAATTGCCTATGGATTGAAAGAATATGTTGAAAAACGCGATGCATATCTACGACACGCAACTTTACTCAGAACACTTGCGAAACCAACACTCAGGAAATTACCAACAGAGATAAAAATAGGTAAGAACGGACAACTACAGAAACCGATCAAACAAAATGTAACACAGAAAACAAAAGAAACAATACTTAACATTGCTAAAACCAATCTACGTATAAAGAGCTTAATATCAGACCATAAAGGTGTTCGTGAATATGCATGGTTTCAAGGTTTTGCATGGACAGTCAGTTTCTATAACCACGGTTGGGGTAATCTCGCAATTGCAGTTATTGACGACAAGACTGGGAAAATAACTGACATTTTAGAAGATGAACAACAGGAATAGTATCGTATGAATCAGCAGCACCCAAAAGTCATTCTACACTTATCGATCTTCCTGATAATCGGAATAATCAGTTGTTATACTACTAACAACGGGAATGCCGCCACACCTGAAATCACCCCAGGAGAGTTATTAATTCGACTAACTCCAGAAGCCGCAACAGAATTGCAACTTCTGCAATCCAGATCATCCATTTCAGTCCTATTAGCAAGGCACAATGTTGAATCGCAGAAACCTATTTTTCCAATTTCTACAAGTTCATCAAAATTACAGAGGACATATCTTCTTAGGTTTTCAATTACTACAGACGTGCAAAAACTCAAGACAACGTTTGAGGAGAGCAATCTTATTGAAAAGGTTACCTATAATTACTTGCGTCCAACATTAGCAGATTCAATTGTTCCTAACGATCCACAATATCCTGAACAGTGGAGTTTGCCGTTGATAAAATTACCAGAAACTTGGGCAGTTGAAAAAGGAAATAAGGATGTAATCATTGCTATAATTGATTCTGGGATAGATTATAGACACGAAGACCTGAAACAAAAAATCTGGGTGAATCCTGGTGAGATACCTGAGAATGGGTTGGACGATGATGGGAACGGATACATTGATGACATACACGGTTGGGATTTCACCGATGCCCCTAATGTGCAGGCAGAAGGAGATTTCATTGATGGAGACAATGAACCGATTGATGAATCTGGACACGGAACGCATGTTGCTGGGATTGCAGGTGCAATGCCAGACAACGGTATCGGTATCGCTGGCATCGCATGGAACTGTCCATTAATGGCAGTTCGCGCAGGTCTGTCACTTGGAGGCAGTTCACGCATGCAGGATGATGATTCTGCAGCTGCCATAGTCTACGCTACAGATAACGGTGCACGCATCATCAATATGAGTTGGGGAAGTAATCAACACTCCTTTGTCATTCAGGATGCTATCAATTATGCTCATGCACAAGGTGTGTTATTAATCGGAGCTGCCGGAAATTCAAAGGAATCAGACAGTTTCTTTCCTGCCGCATATCAAAAAGTCCTCTCTGTTGCCTCCACAACTCAAGACAAACAACGTTTCCATAGAACCAATTTCGGTGCTTCAGTAGATATCGGTGCTCCCGGTAATGGTATTCTAAGTACACAAATCAACAACAATTATCGCACCTTAACGGGTACTTCTATGGCAGCACCCCATGTTGCAGGTGTTGCTGCATTGATGCTTTCAAAACGTCCTGCACTCACACACGAAGAGGTTAGACAAATCCTCATCCAGTCCTCTGATGTTATCCACCAAGAAGATAGTGATGAACCTGATCCAAAACTCGTAGGTGCAGGAACACTTAATGCAGAACGTGCTTTACTATCAAGTGGAGTTATGCATGCCCGAATTCATCTGCCTCAAACGAATAGTGGTGGTTCAAATTCAATCACATTTATTGGGACAGCAGGCGGCTATAAATTTGAGCAGTGGCAGCTCCTATATGGCAGTTCTTCTGTTCCAACTTCATTTGCACCTTTCACCGAACCCGTAACAACGCCGAAAGCAGGTGAACACTTAGCTACTTGGGATACTACAACTATACCCGAAGACATCTACACAGTACGTCTTGTCGTTACTGGAAGAGACGGAACACAAACCCACGATCAGGTTGTTGTAACGGTAGACCGATCACCACCGAATATCTTATCCATCAACGCCACTGAAACGTTATATGGTAACAGTACTACAAGTGTTTTTTCTTGGGCAACAGACGATATAACCCGTTGCACATTTTATTATAGAAAAAGCGATAGGATCTCATCCTTTGTTCCTATTGAGGAGAGACAACTAGGCAAAGAACATCTATTTTCTCTTGATTTTACATCAGGAAAATATCAATTCTACATTACCGCGCTGAATACTGTCGGATTAGAAACGATTGATAATAACAATGGGAAGTATTATACAATTGATGTTATCGGTAGTGCAATTTCTCCAAACGGTTTTGTAGATACAAGTCTCGGTATTTCAGCACTACAAATTGCAAATACAGTTGCAGATTTTGATAAAGATGGATTGCAAGAACTTGTTGCAACACCATTATCTGATCCATCTCCAAAAAGTCTTATAGTACCTAAAAGTCTTGTCATATACGAACGCTCACCAGCAGGAAAATTAAACCTGGTACACACACTTACTCAAAATGTGAGTGTTGCTGAATCTGTTGTTAGTCAGAATACAGAGATTGATTTAGCGACATTTAAACCGTGGTCTGTTGGAGATACGGACTCAGATGGATTACTGGAAGTCCTTGCCAGTGATACTGAACGTACTTTCTTATTAGAAAGCAAAACACCAAAGGGATATCCGACCCAAATTGTCTGGGAGACACCTTTCATCTCAGGTGGAAAGAGTGCTGACCTTGATGGTGATGGAAAAGTTGAGATCATTGGGGTAGATAACAATAATAACCGAATTCTTATCTTTGAGAATAGAGGAAATAACCAGTTTGACATAACTGCTGAATTAACTGATGAAACAGAAGGAAATAACATCTTTGCACAACAGATTGCAATTGATGACTTCAATGCAGATGGAAATACAGATATAGTGTTTGGGGATAATGATGGGGATATATTCGTATACTCTGGATTGGCAAATGACAGTTTCAATCTACAGTGGCAAACGAAACTCAATATAGATGATGTTAAGTTATTAACTACCGGAGATTTAACAAGGGATGACATACCAGAATTAGTTGTGGGTGGCACATATTCACCACCAAATATTACTTCCGCATCACCTTTCTGGAAGTTCCTTGTTTATACAAACATTTCTGGTAAATATAGATTGTTATGGGAGCAAACGATTGCACCATATCGGATGAATGGTAACAGCATTGCAATTGCAGAAGTCAATGGGGATGGATATAATGAGCTTATATTGCACACCTTTCCGAATCTATACATTCTGGAATGGGATGGAACGACGTTTGTGCCGACATTTCACAAAAAAGTTACTGAAACACCTTATCTTCTCTCAGCTGACTTGAATCAGAATGGTTTCAACGAACTCTATATCAACGTTGATGAGAGATTAAATGTCATTGAATCCGCTATTGCCACAGATATTAACGCAGTTGATGCCCTAATACCATGGGACATTGATGCTACACCAATATCAGAAAAGGTTGTTCAGATTAAATGGAAGGCAATAGAAGCGACAGATGTTCCAATTGGTTTCACTTTGTATCGTGCAATTGGAGAAAAAGGAAAAGAACCCGATGACTCCAAGTTTGAAGTAATTGTACAGAACCATTCTAACACCAGATATTTGGATAGAACAGTAAAGAGAGATCAGACCTATTGGTACGCTGTCACTGCAAAGGGAGAAAACGGCACTGAAACAAATCGTAGTGAAGCAGTTTCTGTTACACCACGCACTGCTCCCAATATTGTCAATGCTAACTATCAGGTTCCCAATTGGATAATTGTTACCTTTGACAGGCAGATGAGTTCAACCATAAGCGATGAACGACGGTATCTTTTGAGGATAAAGAACCAACTGGCAGGACTTCTGCCAATGTCCGCTATCCGAGATAGAATGGGAACACGTGCACTCTTAACCTTCAATCCAGAGGAATTACGAACACTCACGAATAATACAACAAACCAATATGAGATTGCAATTAACAATCTAACTGATATTGATGAAAACCCGATTCGTGTAGCAACAAGTCCCATTAAATTCCAACAGAATCAAGATACTTCTGAAGTAAAAGATTTCACCAAACTAAGGGTCTATCCGAATCCTGTCCATCCGAATATATCAGACAAAGCTGCGATCACCTTTGACAGAATACCTATAGGTACCCTGATCCAACTATTTACGCCCAAGGGTGAACTTCTTGAGAATTTGAACGTTACAGAAAGCGATGGCAACAGCAAAGAATGGTGGCTGACAAATAGTAAAATCGGTGATGTGGCAACTGGAATCTATGTCTATATACTTGAATTTGAGGAACAAAAGAAGGTTGGCAAAATTGCTGTAATAAAGTAATATCTTATTATCAAAACTTTCTTAGCATCATCAGCACAGGATTGTATTATGGACGAATACATACTCATCGCAAACCCAATTTCTGGTAAAGGTAAAGGCAAACCTGTTGCCGAACAAGCGCACAAGACACTGACATCTGCTGGGCGTGAAGGAGAGTTGAAACTAACTACCGGGATGGGAGATGCCAAACGTTTTACTCAGGAAGCTATCTCAAACGGTATCAAACGGATATATACTTGTGGAGGTGACGGAACGCTCCACGAAGTCGTCAATACGATTGCAGGCAATACAGATATTACTTTAGGAGTTCTCCCGTGTGGACGTGGTAATGACTTAGCAACTGCTATGAACATTTCACGAAAGCCTCAGCAAGCCATTCAAACTTTGTTAACTGGCACAATAAAAAGTATGGATTTAGGACATGTCCGTTCAGAAAAAGGAAGTGAACACTATTTTACCACGATTGCCACGTGTGGTTACGATACTGAAGTAAGCCGTCTTGCGGCATCTCGCTCCACACCATTTGCAGGAACTGCATCATATATTTACGCCGCAATAGTAACACTCAAAGACTATGAATGTCCATCTGTTCGTATTGAAGGAGACTTCGGGATATATGAAAGTCCAATTCTACTCACCGCAACTGGAAATACAAGTAGTTACGGCGGTGGATTTAAGATTGTTCCAAATGCTCGTTTTGACGATGGACTATTTGATGTCTGTATCATTCGTTCAGTCTCATCCTTTACGGTGCTCGGGTTGATGGTTACGCTGTTTTGGGGTGGACATACATTTCATCCTGCTGTTGAAATACATCAAACACGCAGCTTAAAAATTGAAACCAATCCACCCGTGATGCTTTATGCCGATGGCGAACCGATGTGTGAAACCCCTGCGACAATCGAGATCATCAAGAATGGTCTCAACGTCCTTGTCTCATCTAAAGAAAATAAACCGAATGAGTAATATCGTTGTCATATCAGGGTTATTTATAGTGACATTTAGAATTATTGATACATTTTTTTGTTTTTTGTTAGAATATGTTTCCCATGGCACATTCACCAGATTTGCGAAAACGCATTTTAGATTTTGTTGAAGCTGGCGGGAAAAAATCTGAAGCTTCCCGTCTGTTTTCCGTTGCCCGCTCAACTATTGATAGATGGTTAGCAGCTGACGACCCGTTTGCCATTAGAAAAACGGGACCCAAAAAAATGAGAGTGATTGATGAGGAGGCACTCAGAAAACATGTCGCTGATTTCCCAGACTTGACACAAAAAGAGCGTGCTGCACACTTCGGTGTTTCAGAGTTTTGTATCGGTTATGGACTCCGAAAACTCGGTATCACGCGAAAAAAAAGACACTCGGATACAAGGAGCGGTGCGACGAGAAACGACAAGTCTACCTTCAGGCACTCGCCGAGAAACACGACGCTGGGAAAAAGATAGTTTATGTTGATGAATGCAGTTTTCGTGCTGAGAGTTATAGACGGCATGGGTATGCTCCGAAAGGTGAAACTGTTTTAGATTTGATCTCAGGCACTAGAACACGAACAACAACACTGGTCGCTGCGCGTATCGATTCCACTTTTACGGCACCATGTTTGTTTGATGGTAGCTGCGATGCTGCGTGTTTCAATGCTTGGCTTGAAACCTATTTATGTCCAAGGTTGTCTGTCTCAGACGTGATGGTTCTTGATAATGCCAAGATACACAAGACGCATCGCACCCGTGAGTTGATAGAAGCATCGGGAGCAGAGGTATTGTTTTTGCCACTTTATTCACCTGAGGACAATCCGATTGAACATGACTTTGCCAATATCAAACGGCTTAGAGAGGACAAGGCAGATGGAACCATTGATGAAGTTATAAACATGTATCATAAAATATAAAGTTTACTATAAATAGGAGTTATTGCTCTTAAATGAAAAAACACATTTTAATTTATCTATTACTGTTAACTATTACACCATTAACAGTTTTTGCACAGACAGGCACAATTGAAGGCACAGTCTATAATCAAACAACCGGAAAACCACTAAAAGATGCAGAAGTACAAATCCTTGAAACCGATGAACGTCAAAAGAGTGATACTGAAGGTAAGGTCTGGTTCACAGGTGTTGCCCCCGGGACATATACACTCACGATCACGCATCCCGATTTTACTACGCCAACAAAAACGACCGTAACAGTAACCGCAGGACATACAACACAGATAAAAATGTCACTCGGTGAAGTGCTTGAATTAGAAACAGTTGTTGTAGAAGGGGAACGTGTGCCACCAACGGTAAGCCGAAAAGACATCCGTGGGAGTGAACTGCTCCGTATTGCAGGGGCAGGTACGGATGCCCTCAAAGGATTGACGACACTTCCAAGTATCGGTATCCCAAACGATTTTTTTGGTGTGCTGTATATACGTGGGAGTGAACCAGGTTCAAACCTCTACTACCTTGACCGGACACCTCTCGGCTATCCGTTTCACTGGGGTGGGTTGCTATCAACGATTAGTTCAGAAACGATTGATACAATTGACATTTATGCGGGTGGGTATGGCGCACAATTTGGATTGGATTCGCAAGCGGTACTTGACATCCACGCACGTGATAGTATAGGTGAATTGTTGGATGGAAAGTTTAACATTAATATATGGTATTCAGAAGGTCTACTTGAAGGAAGTATCGGTGACAAAGGATATATGTCGGTTTCTGGACGTAGGAGTTATCTTGACCTTATCGTTGGACCGTTACTTGAACGAGAATCAGGATCAGAGCAGCAATTCCCATTTTTTTCCGATTATCAACTCAAATTTGCCTACTCCCTAACAGAGAAGCATCACCTGACAGTCAATGCATTCGCAGCGACAGACCACTTTCACTTTACCTCTGAAGAGTCAACTGATGAAATTGAGAGTCCTGATTCAGGATTGGATGAAAGTGATCCCCCTGTTACAGAATCCGAGCCCTTTACATCTACAATCTTTTTCAAAAACGGTTTTAGTGGTCAAGGCATCCATCTCCGTTCAAACTTCAGTGAGAATCTCAGATCACATCTATCGCTGACACGATCACTTAATTATCTTGATATAAACTTATACGCTACAATTTCGCAATCTACTACTTATAATGAAGATGGTATGTTAATTGATAGTTCTACAGAATCGGCTGAATATAAATTGAAAGTGGACGTTCCGGTTTGGACCCTCCGTGAAGATCTGTCATATAAATTGACACCTACACTTCAACTTGAACCGGGATTTCTGTTTGCATTCAGTCCTGCTGATAGTACTGAACATTCCAGTTATCCTGCATTTGAAGAACTATTTGAAGAAGATAGAATTGAACAGCTACAACGAACGACTCCAACCGAAATAGAGTATGACGAAGATGGTAAAGCTTTTCTACGGACGACGAAAACAAGCGATTATGAATTTGGACATGACATGCAACGTACTGAAGGTTATCTCCAAGCACGATACGACGCATCCGAGATACTTTCATTTGCATTTGGACTCAGACTGGATTATCTTGATCTGATTGATCAGGTTTCTGTTCAACCGCGTGGTAGCGTCAGTTTCAAACTGCCGATTGGCTCTAATCTGCGTTTCGCTTACGGACATTATGAACAGAGTCCGCTACTTTCTCAGTTGCTATCGGAGAATGGAAACCCCGCATTAAAATCAAGTCTCAACCAACACTATATTATGGAGATAGAGCATGAACTCTCATCTCGAACAGAAGTCAAGTTTGCGACATATTACAAAGATTCCAGTAAATTAATAACAGAGGATTCAGTTTCCAACTATCTCAATCAAGGCTATGGATATGTTGGTGGTATAGAAGGATTTCTACGGCATAGGGTGCCAGATAAATTCTTCGGTTGGATTTCCTATGCATATACGCATGCAGAACGTAAGGACAATCCTGATGTCTCGTATCAACCCTATCTTTTTGATAATACCCACATCGTTAGCATTGTGGCAAATTATAGTTTTAGTTCAGATTTTGAAGTAGGCGCGAAATGGCAATACTTAAGTGGGACCTCTGAAGCACCGATTAGCACAATTGTTCTTATTCAAGACCCTGTAACACGTGGCTTAAATCCCCTGTTTGCCGGTTTTGACAAAGCACTGAGCGCAAAACTAAACCCATACCATAGATTAGATTTTCGTGTTAGCAGAAAGTGGAACATTTTTGGTATGAAGGTCGGAGGCTTTCTTGAACTGTTGAATGTCTACAATCGGGAAAACACGTTTGAATTTATTCTTGAAGAGGGTACATTTGAGATACAGGGTGAGGAAATCGAAATTGAAGAACAAGAAGTCGGTGAAAGTGGTCAAATACCACGTCTGATTTATTTCGGTTTGACATTAGATTTTTGATAGGCGTATGTTTGACAATATTTATGGCATTTATCGCATTAGAAATTGTATAATTCAACTATAATGTCATACTGAGAATAGGAGTTACATATCATGAAGGAGTTTTTCTGTCTACTGATGGTTCTGCTAATTCCGGCAGTTGCCTTTTCTGATATAGGTGTGATTAATGGCACTGTCTATAGCCGTGAAACAGATGAACCGTTAGCAGGAGCAGAGGTACAAATCATTGGAATTGAGGGAAGCAAAACAACCGACGAAACAGGTTCGTTTTCGTTCATGAATATACCCAAGGGAGAATACACCCTATCAATAACTTTTCCTGGCACTGAAATAGAAGAAAAGATATCAATAATCGTTCAGGAAGGAAAAAATATTACCCCTACAATTTACATTGATGCTGTTGCGTATGATCTTGAGGGTGTGGAAATCAAAACGAAACGCGAACCAAAACCGGTTATCAAAAGAAGTCTTCAATCCAAGGAAATCACACGTATTCCTGGCACAGCGGGAGATGCCCTACGCGCGTTGCCTGCGATTCCAGGTATCGGAGTAGCGAACGATTTTAGTGGTGCACTTTATATCCGTGGTGGTTCAGATGAGGACAATCTGTATTACTTCGACCGCGTTCCTGTCGGCTATCCTTACCATTTTGGTGGACTTGTTTCGTCATTGAGTTCCGAAATTATTGATCGGATAGATGTTTATGCGGGTGGTTATGGTGCAGAATTTGGCGTAGATTCTCAAGCGGTGATAGACATCTATTCTCAAAACAGCAGTCCAGAAAACCTACGCGGAAAGTTCAATCTCAATCTCTTATATTCAGAAGGATTACTCCAAGGAAAAATCGGAGAAAAAGGATATTGGTATGCTGCTGGACGTAGAAGTTACATTGATCTTTTCATTGGTTCTCTATCTTTTGCAACAGGTGCAATCACTGCGTTTCCACGATTTTGGGATTACCAATTGAAAGCTGGATACGACCTGAGTGAGAAACATCAACTGTTTTTTAATCTGTTTGCTTCCGGGGATAAGTTTGCTGTTCGATTAGATGGGGCAAACGTAGACGAAGATTTCAGAGGGAATACCAGTTTTGAAAGTGGATTTGAAGGTGCGGGAGTCCATCTACGTTCTACACTTACGGATCGACTTACCTCTTATTTATCCTTTACACGTTCAAATTTCTTATTTGATGTCAACTTTGGACCCTTGCTCTCTCTTAATATTGATGCTCCCAATTACACGTTACGTGAAGATTTAACTTATGAGTTAAACGAGAAAAATCGGTTGGAAACAGGACTGATTGTCGGTCTTGAACCGGGAGAAGTATCTGGTACTTTCACACGGATACCAGATGAAGGTGAAGTTGAGTATGACATCCGGTTTGAAGAAAAGAATACAATAGAGGAGACGGTTCGTGGACAACGCATAGAAAGTTACTTACAGAATAGGTACAATGTCCTACCGTTTTTGTCTGTTGTTTATGGGTTAAGAGTTGATTATTTTAACCGTATTGATGAACTTACTATACAACCCCGTGGTAGTCTACGTCTTGAATTGCCCAACAGTTCGGAACTTCAATTTGCTTACGGCATATACAATCAAACACCTATTCCTGCACAACTCTCGGATAGCGTTGGTAATCCAAATTTAAAATCCAGTCAGGCGAGTCATTATATCCTTGAGCTTAAACGTGAGTTGTCTCCCGATACAGAAATCAAAATAGCTGCCTATTACAAAGATCTGATTAACTTAGTGACATCTGACGACATTGCGGTTTTTCTCAATCAAGGTGAGGGTTATGCACAAGGCACAGAAGTATTTCTAAGACATCAAAGTGGCGATAAGTTCTTCGGTTGGGTTTCTTATGCTTATGCACTTTCAAAACGACGGGACCGTGATGGAGAACCGTATCGTTACTATTCGTTTGATCAAACACACGTTGCTACTATTGCCGGAAGTTATAACTTGACACCGACGTGGGAGTTCGGTGCGAAGTGGCAGTATCGCACGGGTAATCCATATACACCTGTTGAAAGTGCAAAACGGGTGCCCGATCCCAGATTGAACGGCAAATGGATCTATCTCCCAGAATATGGAGAGACGAACTCAGCAAGATTACCACCTTATCATCGGTTGGATTTGCGGGTGAGTAAATCCTTCAGATTCAACAGTTGGGGATTTGGCATCTTTTTGGAACTACTGAACGCCTATAATCGGAAAAATCTGCTGGATTATCAATATGAAGAAGATTATTCCGATAAAAACGCAATTAATCAATTGCCTATTATTCCTTATTTAGGCATTACAGCCGAATTCTAAATGTATTTTCTTGAGACTAAAACAGTGAAATTAAGCCTCATCTTATTACTTCTTATTTTTCCAATCACTGTTTTTGCACAAGAAGATGCCCCTATTGAAAACGAAGCATCTGAAGATGTTATCACGCTTCCACCCGTAGTCAAGATAGAAGAGCGGATCGAAAGGAAACAACGGCACACACTCGGCGGCACATCAATTACAAGTGCTGTGGGAAGTGGTGGTGATCCGCTGCGTGCCTTAAATCAACTCCCCAGTGTTGGCACACTCAATGATTTTGTCGGTATTCTATCCGTGCGTGGTGGCGACCCCGAAGATAATATCTACTATTTTGACAGGCTGCCTTTAGGATATCCGTATCATCTATACGGAATCGTCTCTACTGTGAATGCAGATGTGCTACAAAAAATAGATGTGTATCCCGGTGGATACGGTGGGCAGTATGGTGCCGATTCGCAAGCAGTGATTGATATTCATTCGCGCGGTAATACCGATAAACGTGTAGCTGGAAAACTCAATCTGAACCCTGTCTACTCTCAATCGTTTTTTGAAGGGAGTATAGGAAGAAATCGAGGATATTGGTATATATTTGGTCGGCGTAGTTTTATGGGACCACTATTTGAACTGCTACCGATATTGCTGGAGGTAGACGATGATCTGGTTACAGAAGTACCAAGATTCTGGAGTTATCAAGGAAAAGCCGTCTACCAATTAAGTAAGCACAATAGATTGGTTGTGAATGCTATTGCAGCAGACGATTCTGCCAAATTTCGTTTTACTGAAGATGAGGTATCTGAAAGCGATCTGCGCGGTCCACTGAATTCAGAAAACCCTTTTGATTCCCAAGGCATCCATTTCCATTCTGAGAAAGAAGAGACATTTAATTCTGTTGTTTCTCTAACCCGGTCATTTTCACGCACACAACTTGAATATGGTGATGGTTACATCTATAATGATTCGGATAGTGTATATTCGCTCCGTGGAGATCTTCAATATTGGGTAGAATTTCCGAAGACCCTCATAGAATCGGGTTTTGATGTTTCAAGCGTACCATCAAATCTTACAAGTATCGGGGCACGACCACTTGAAGAAGGTGATTGGGATTTTGACTTTAGGTTGAAACAGGATGGCGAAAAGGTGCATACCACATCATCTAAAGTCTTGCATCGGTTTGAAGGATATTTGCAAGGAACGCAAGATCTGTTTTCAGCTCGTTATGTTGACTTATTTGGCACCGTAGGGTTGCGGACAACCTACTATAACCTGATTGATAGTTTTTATATTCAACCACGCGGTCAATTTGGCTTAACTCTGGGACCTGAAAGGACAACTGCTTACGGATTATCGCTCTTGCCTGTTGATCTCCGCTTTATGTACGGCAAATATGTTCAGAATCCGCAACTTTATCAAGTTGTTTTTGGCAATGACAATCCTGATATTGCACCGAGCAATGCCACACATTATGTTCTTTCAATAGAGAAAAGACTGACTGCTGAAACAAGGATTGAGGTTGCAGGATATTACAAAAACTTGCAGGACATGATTACCTTCAACCTTGCTGAAAAACGTTACGAAAATCAGCGGACAGGTTCTGTGAGAGGAATTGAATTCTCGTTGGAACACGAAATAGGAGATGTGTTTCGCGGATGGTTGGCGTATTCCTATACTTTGTCAAGACGGCGCGATTCCCAGAAAGAGAAAGAAAGAGATTTTATGTACAGCACACCGCATGTGATGTCTGTAGGGTTAAACTATACTTTTGAGTCTTTGGAATTCGGTGCTACTTGGCAATACAAAAGCGGTATATTATATGCCCCCTTGGTAGACAGAGAACGTTATACAAATCCCTTTACCAAAAATGAGACCTGGATTCCTGTCTATGGCGATTTAGCACGGGCGGCACCCTATCACCGTTTAGATTTGCGTATTCATTGGTCTGTCTTGAAAATCAACAGATTTAAGTGTGGATT
Organism: Candidatus Poribacteria bacterium; assembly: GCA_958295945.1. Classification (GTDB taxonomy): domain Bacteria; phylum Poribacteria; class WGA-4E; order WGA-4E; family WGA-3G; genus MSPOR6. The sequence continues at coordinate 3,459,634 of OY282386.1, read as the reverse complement.
TACAGCAGAAATCTGGAATGCATATAATCGCACAAACATTCTACAAGTGCGCTACAACGAGAACTATACAAAAGAGGTCCCTGTTGCCCAACTACCCTTGATTCCCTTCCTTGCGTTTACAGTGGAATACTGATATTCTACCAACTCATTTTCTATAATCCTATTTCCCACCAATTGCGTCATATATTTTATAAAGACTCTTTAAAGTATTCAAGGAGACAGCGCATTTGGTCAAATCTATATTTTCTTTCCAACATTTTTTATTTATTAGAACTTTCCTTTTTGTCTCCATTTCCTTCTTACTTTCTATAACTATTGTATTTTCCGAACCATCGGACTACCAGATTAAAGCATACCGCACCTACGAGAGTGTTGAAATTGACGGTGAACTCAACGAAGCGGATTGGCAGAAAGCAGATGCTATAACGCAATTTTTTCAGATTGAACCAAACGAAGGTGAAAGCAGTTCTGAACCGATGGAGGTACGGATTCTTTACGACGATGAGAATATCTATATCGGTTTTATCTGTTATGATTCACAGATGTCAAAACTGATTGCTAACGAGATGCGTAGAGACGCTCGCGGCATACATGAAAACGACAATGTATTCGTGTTGTTGGACACATACAACGATAAACGTAGCGGGTTTTTCTTCCGAGCTAACGCATTAGGTGCCATACAGGATAGGGCAATAACGAATAATGGTGATTCGCGGAACGATGATTGGGATGCTGTTGTGGCATGTAAGTCCAAAATCCATGAGACATCATGGACGACTGAGTTGAGCATTCCTTTTAACCAACTCCGTTTTAAAAAAAGCAACCAGATTATATGGGGAATTAATGTTGGACGTCAACATAAAAGGTATAAGGAAGAAGTTTTATGGACTCCTGTGCCTGCCTCCTACGGTGGATTAGCGAAGTATCGTACTACGAACCTGGGGACGCTTGTCGGTTTGGAAGGTATTTCTCCGTCACGGAATTTGGAACTATTGCCTTATGCTCTACCCGGAATAACACAGAATACCGATGATGATGCTGTGAATGAGACGACTCGTCAATTCAAACTCGGATTTGATGCGAAGTATGCTATTACACCAAACCTTATCAGCGATATTACCTATAACACAGATTTTGCTCAGGTTGAAGCAGATCAGGAACAGGTTAACCTAACACGTTTCAATCTCTTTTTTCCAGAAAAACGTCCATTCTTTTTGGAAGGAGCCGGACTATTTGATTTCGGGATACCGAGGCAAAGTTTTCGTCGTCCACCCCCAATGCTGCTATTCTACAGCAGACGCATAGGATTGGAAGAAGGTAACGCCATTCCGATTATCTTCGGTGGTAAAGCAAGCGGCAAGGTGGGTTCTTACGGTATCGGATTTTTGAATGTGCTTACCGATGAATTCTATACGGAAGTGGAAGATGAAGATCCGATTGATATTCCCTACAACAATTATTCTGTCCTTCGTATAACAAAGGATGGTGCTGCGGGTTCACGGTTCGGTTTGATTGCGGTGAATAAAGATGAAGTTGGATACTACAACCGTGCAGGTGGATTTGATTTTGAGTTTCGTCCGAACGATAGTGTTGATGTACGGGGTATGTGGGCACGAACATTTACACCTGATATGACAGGACAGAATAATGCGTGGTATTTAGGCACAAGATGGCGAAACGATGTTTTTCGGTTTGGTGCGTCATACACGGATATTGACGAGGATTTTGATCCTGCGGTTGGTTTTGTTAGAGATCCAGGTGTGCGGAATATGAGAGCGGACCTTCGGTGGGCACCACGCCCGAATAAATACGGGATTCGTGAAATGTGGTCAGGACCTGAAGTCAATTATATCCTAAATCAAGAGAATGAATTAGACCGTTGGAATCTTTCATACACACATTGGACATCGTTCACAACTAACGATTCCATCATGATTAATGTCCGGAGTAGGTTTGAACGGCTTGATGAAGATTTTGAAATTCGTGAGGATGTGATTATCCCAATTGGAGAATATCAATTCAGCACAATCGGAGGGCGTTTTTCAACGAGCGATAGTCGAATAGTCAGTTCCACAACTGGTTTTGAGTTTGGGAATTTTTATAATGGACAAATTCGTAAATTTTTTGTTGATGGAAGTCTAAAACCGAATGGACGGATCAGTATAAATGTGGACTACGAATTTAATCGCGTCAATCTACCCAATGATTCTTTTGATGCGAACCTCTTTTCCGGTAGATTCAATTATTCGTTTTCAACAACACTATTTGCTAAGTTATTTGCTCAGTGGAATACTGAAGCACAAGTTATTTCAACGAACCTTCTGATTAACTATATCTACCGTCCTGGTAGTGATTTCTATTTTGTTTTTAATCAATCTTATGACACGGACCCGACAACGAAGGCAGTGCTGCGGAGTTCTACGGTAGTAGCAAAAATGACGTTTTGGTGGAATCCTTAGTTAGAAATAGTTTTAAGTGAATGTAGTTAATCTCCATGAATACATGCAATATTCGGGAAATCGCTAATTGCATCCAAAAACAAACAAAAATGAAAAATATGTCCATTGCCAAAAATTTACTTGACATAAGTAAATTTATATGTTAATATATACATACTATTTATTTTAAAACGAATGTTCTATATAACATAACAAAATTAAGAAATTTATATGAGCAAAATAATGGAAACTATTATGAATATAAAAGACGATATTCATGCAATTCATCACACATTTCTATACAAAAATAACGGACAAATGTCAGCATCTCAGAAAAATCTTACAGTTTACAAAATTCAAATTTTAGCACCACAAAATCATGCCTTATAAACCTATACAGTGACTACGTTTATAGGCAATTTTCCCGTCTTACGGACTGTAAGAGATTTCTTACAGTTTCGTAACTTTTCAAGAAGGAGACAAACCATGAAATTACAGGATAAACACAATGACTTTGCTGTCAGATACCACACAGATACATGAAAATCAACAATGTCGGCGCAACCAAAACCTGCCAAATATTGAGGTTAACTTGTTGTTAAGTCCCCGCATCGGTCCCATCACTAAATTTATTAGATTTATTGATTCTTGTCTGAACCAGACAAATAGGAATACAAACCCATAATGAATTTTACGTTTGTGAATAATATTGAACAGAAACCTTAAAACTAATAACCTACCGTTAGAAATTAAATAGTTGACATATCAATTTATTAATGATATAATTGCATGTTAACCGGAATTATGATATAATTTCATGTGAAAAGCCTTATTTCCAAAACGATTGATTTTACGAACTATCTCATAAACTCCGGTAAGTGTGTTCGTTGAAAGCGCGCTATCGACATCACGAGATAACTGTAAGGAGAAAAGAGATGAGTAGAAGTTCCGATATCGTATCACAAATTCACAAACGCAGAGCTGATCGGAAGAAACCAAAAATCAACGCGAAGTTGAAAACGGTCAGCATTGCTGAGAGTCAGGCAAGTGGACTTGCAACTGCAAGCGAGAATAAACCCCCACCGATTACGCTTCAGAAAACAGGTGGGCGAAACTCTGCTGCGTTAACATTTTCTATTGGATTGCATGTCCTGATAGCAGTTGTTTTAGGGATTATTGTTATCAAGGATCAAGTAGCAACTGGGACTGAAGAGTTAGCAGCAGCTTTAATCCCTCAAGATCTACCGCAGAAAAAACGGGTTATTGCCACGAAACGTCAAAAAGTGACATTTGAGGCAAAAGATCGTGTAATAGAGAATCCGGTTCAACGTGCAGTCGTAACAAATGCAAGAATTCCGAATCCATTGGGTGGCCCCACACTTCCCAACGCCCCTGATGCAAATTTAGCTCCTATTGGACCTTCATTGAATAACGCACCTAAACTTTCAGGCATTTCAGGTAGATTGAGTCGACCGATTCAACCTACACAAACTAATGTAAAACCTACATTAGAGAGACCAACCTCACCGGGAGGTCCAATTATTGACCTTGAAGTCCCTGAATCCGATGAGGGACCCACTTTAAAAGTGCCTGAAATTGACGTGACACAAGAAGGAATGGAAGCACCGCGAGCCAAAAACCAAGTGAAACCTGCCTATCCCAAAAATGCAAGACGCGCACAGAAGGAAGGAAAAGTCGTGCTACAAGTGACTATTGGATTAGATGGAATTCCGAAAGATATTGTTGCTTTGACAGAACTTGGTTTCGGCTTTGAACAGGCTGCAATTGATGCTTTGAAAAAGACAAGGTATTTTCCAGCGAAGAAAAACGGTAAAGAAGTTGAAGGTAGATTCAATATTCCATTTGAATTTAAGTTAGAAGACTAAGGTCTTATTGAATTTTCAACATACCTTTCGCTGCAAAATTGCGTATTAGACTGACAACAGATTGCTGAGCAGTCTCACTTATTTGCCGCTGCTCAAAAGTGAGCTGCTCAGTTGCTGTTTCTATCATTTCCACTTTTTCTGACGACATATTATCAAAAAATCTATTCTGAATTTCAGTAGACGTATTGTACAAAGCAAGTGCTAAGGTGTTTGTCTCTAATACTTGTAGCAGCGTTATTATTGCATCATCAGGTAAATCCACAATGTCATCAAAGGTGAACAAGCTATCAGAGATTGTCTCAACCAAGTGCGGTTGATTTTTCTCCAAGGCCTCAATTAGTTGATTTTGACGTTCCATATCAACTTTTGCAAGAAATTTAGCAACGTTTTCCGCACTGTTTCCGAAGAAAAGTGTCGTTTCCAATGTGCTTTTCATTTTAGTGATAAAATCACTCCATATCTGTTCTGCTTGCTGTGTGTCTACCATCTCTGTGACTGCTAATTTTTCAGCAATACGAAGTTGTTTCTGAAAGGGAAACTGCGCGAAGATTTGTTGTGCATAAGCAGTGAGTGTGCCTTCCGGTTCCTCTTTAGATGAATCGCCTCTTACCAATGTTCTCCGTATTTCTTCAGAATTATCTGTCTGGGCTTTGTTCGTAGCAACATCAAGCAGCAATAAAAACACTGCGATATCTGTATCTTCTACATCCTCAAACGCTCTCATCACCACAGGCATCGGTGTTTTTTCAAATATGTCAGTGAGTTCTTGAAGATATTCTTCATTTAAGAAGGATGCAGTCATAACACAACTCCTTTGTCACCTGAAACGATCTCTCCTAATACAAATGCAGTCTCACCAATTGCAATGAGTGATTCCAATGCTGCTGGAATTGAATCGGGTGCGATAACTATGACCATGCCGATTCCCATATTGAAGACGCGAAACATTTCCTCTTCCTCAACACCACCTTCACGTTGGAGTAGATTGAATATTGCGGGGACATCCCAACTTTGCTTATGAAGATTGGCTTGACATCCATCAGGTAAAATCCGTACTATGTTGCCTGGTAATCCACCACCAGTGATATGTGCTATCCCTTTAACTTCACACACCTCACGAAGTTTTAAGACAGATTTGACATAACTCCTATGTGGTCTTAGCAGTTCTTCCCCGACTGTTGTTGAGATTTCAGTGAGATATGTCCCAACATCATATTTGCATCGCTCAAACAGGATTTTGCGTGCAAGAGAATATCCATTTGTATGTAAGCCAGTTGATTCCAGCGCGATTATTTTGTCACCTGGCGAGATATTCTCCCCCGTTATCAATGCGTCTCTTTCCACGACACCTACGATTGTTCCAACTAAATCGTATTCTCCCGGTGTATATAAGCCGCTAAGTTCTGCTGTCTCTCCGCTGATTAAAGCACAACCTATATCTTGACATCCGGATGTAAGTCCAATCATCAACTGCTCAATTACCTCAGGTTCCATTTTGCCGATGCCGATGTAATCTAAAAAGAAAAGCGGTTCAGCTCCTTGCACGACAATATCATTGCCGCAATGTGCGACAATATCGTATCCGACGGTATCGTGCTTATTAGCCTTAAATGCCACCATCAACTTAGTACCGACACTGTCTGTACTTGAGACAAGGATAGGATTCTGATATGAACCCAATGCAAACAGACCACCGAAAGTTCCGACATTACTCAGAACTTCCGGTCTATAGGTAGATTTCACCAATCCTTTTATCCGCTGCATTGCTTTTGATTCTGCTTCAAATGAAACACCAGCATCCGCATAGGTCAAAGGTTTATTATTTCCCATCTAATAATCCTTTATTTCTACTATTTTTTGTATCAATTTGTTGAGCGTTTGAAGGTTGTGTTTCTGTTTGTCCTTGCTCTGATTTTCTGTTTCGTTGAATGAGCACTTTGAGTAGACTAATCAGCAGCAAGAAACCTGTTATACAAATAGCCCAAAGCATTCCATAGTATTTTGCATCGTCTTCCATCATTTCTGGGTTCAACTTTTGTAATATACCTGGCAGAATCCAATTCAGAACCATACCCAGTACAGAAAACATCAGGACAAGTTTTAACGTAGACATACCTTGCGTTGTGCTTAACTGATTCCGCGTCATTTTGCTTAGACTTGGTTTATCCCGTAACCTTCTATTTCGTAACTTCTGTTCTCTTCTCACAGAATCCTTCCACTGTTCTTGTTTTGATTTTGGTGGATCTGGTGGTATATACATCATAGCGTTTCTTTACTCCGGTTGAGAAGTTTTGTGGGTTGGGTAACGTCATTCTCACCCGATGAATGCAATCAACTGAAGTGCCAACGTATTTACAAAGCCAAAGCGGACTCTTGATTTTGTTAAACCAAATTAGTTAATCCGCAATTAATGGCAATTGTCGTGGTATGCCATCGTTTGCCGTAATACGATACTTCCCATCAAAGCAGGCAGTGCAAAAGTCGTTCGGTTTTTTCACAGCCTGTAGCATACCTTCAATACTAACATAACCTAAACTATCCGCACGAATGTATTTTCGTATTTCATCAATAGAGTGTTTACTTGCAATGAGTTCTGCACGCGTAGGAGTGTCAACCCCATAGAAACAAGGGAATTTGTTGGGTGGCGAGGCAATACGGAGATGTATTGCAGTTGCACCCCCTTGTCGCACAATTTTGACGAGTTTCCGACTATTTGTCCCTCGCATTATTGAATCGTCGACCATGACAACGCGTTTCCCTTTAAGAACTTCTCGGATCGGATTCAATTTTACCTTTACCATGAGTTCTCGTATGTCTTGTGTCGGATTCATAAACGAGCGACCAACAAATGCGTTTCTTGACAAGCCGAGGTCAAAAGGAATACCCGACTCTTCTGAGTAACCGAGAGCCGCGATGGTTGCAGAATCAGGGACAGGGATTACCACATCCGCTTTAACAGGATGTTCCCGTGCAAGTTGACGACCAAACTCACGTCTTGTACTATGAACACCTTGTCCAAACATCATACCATCCGGACGTGCAAGATAGATATATTCAAATATGCATTGGGATAGTTTGGGGCGTTTCGGAGAGAAACGGAAAGATTCAACACCGAGATGCTTTGAACGTAATGCTACCAATTCCCCTGGTTCGACTTCACGTATCGGTTCTGCCTCAATGACATCAAGTGCCCCTGTTTCGGAGGCTAAAACATAAGCCTCACCGAGTTTACCAATCCACAATGGACGGAAACCGTGTGGGTCACGCGCCCCTAACAACGTTGTCTTATCCAACACAACAAATGAATACGCACCCTCTACAGCTCGAAACGCATCAAACATTTTATCTTCTAAATTACTTTGACGTGATAGTGCAATCAGATGGAAAACGACTTCCGTATCTAAACTGGTACTAAAGATAGATCCACTATTTTCAAGATGGTTCCGTATGTGTGGTGCGTTGATTAAGTTGCCGTTGTGTCCAAGGGCAAGGGTTCCCTGTTTGTAATTTCTGATCAAAGGCTGTGCATTTTCAAGTGTGCTCTCACCCGCAGTTGAATATCGGTTGTGACCAATGGCAATGTCACCTTTTAGATTATCTAATATGTCAGGGTTAAAAACAGCATCAACCAATCCCATTCCATGATGGGATGTAAATCGTTCACCATCAGATGCGACGATCCCACTGCTTTCTTGTCCCCGATGTTGAAGTGCACGCAATCCAAGATAGGTTAATTCAACCGCTCTTGGGTGTCCAAAGACACCGAAAACGCCGCATTCATCCTTTGGTTTATCATACTGCATGGGTCAGCGATGCCTCCGGTATGGGAGTGAATCCCGATAATTCACAATGCATTACCTCAGTTAATGGTAACCATCGTGAAACTAATAAATAAAACGAGACTTTATGAAACATTAGGCTTTTATGTTTCTTGTGCGTTGACTTCTATGTTATCAATGTCAGATAATCTATATCCCAAAATAGCTCCTATCGGGATAGCCAAAACATATAACATTAATACTGGGAGTCCGAGCAATAACCATACTCTAATAGGTAACGACAAAAGGAAAGCAATAGTTTTAAAAATTGGAAGAATTATGGTAAGAATTATATTTTGTGTGCCAAAAATTTCCCATGGCACATTTCGTAGGGCAAGTAGTCCAACGATTGCGGGGGCACCCAAGAATGCTCCTGAGCAGACTGGTTTGAAAGGGATATTATATCCGAAATGCCGTCCAACATGACGGGTGCCTTCAGTCACACAAACGATGATTAGACCGTAGGAAAGTGATATTGAGATTAGCAATAATAGTCCTACCCAAAACCCGTGTGTAATCCTGTCATTTATGAATATTTGCCAAATTAACTTATTAAAAACAAAATAATATATGAGGCAACCGATTAGCGTTATGAAAACACCAACAGCGATTTGTATTAGAGTTAACAGGATACTATCTTTTTGGGACATCTCATTTCCTGATCCTAAAGTTAATGTGAATTAAGTATATCATGATGTCATAAATATGTCAAGATTATTGAAAGAGATGGGTGTGTAAAGTTTTTGGCATGAACATCATGCTGCTTTTGTATTTGGATACCAATATCTGTCCCAAGCCTTATTCTTTGACAAACATCTCCACTTTAGCACAGCATTGATGCCCGGTTTCTTCCATCTCATAGCTGCTTGTTTACACCTTTCTCCGACAACATGTTTACATGCACTTTCAATCACACCACTTCCAATCATATACCCTTTTTCTCTAAACGCTTTGGACTGCATGCGGTTTGCATGTTTTTCAAAATATCTCGCTTCTCTTTCTAAACTCTCTGACACTTCTGGGTGCTGTGTGGCTAAGGCACGAATGCTTGAGGCAACTTCTGCGATGTTCCCATCATGCAGAAAACATTCTGTTTCTTTTATCCACGCTTCAAACAACTCCGTTTCTGTCTCTTCAAAAACAAGTTTAGCAACATCGGACAGATGAGATACGGCGTGTGGATAATCCACAATCTGAACAGCATTAGGAAAGTATTCTTTACAAAGGTTCCAAATCCACGCAGCACCATCTCCGATAAATACAATCACTTGTGTATTTATATCTTTTTGATAGATGCCACTTTTTAGTGCTAACGCATACAACTTCTTACCAAAAGCGGCGGCATTTTGACGACCCGCAACATACCGAATACTTTCTGTTCTCACACTCGGGGTTCCACCCGAAACAGGTTGTGGATAATCTCTGTAAATACACCCCACTTTCACCTCTTTCCACCCATCCGGAGAGTTCGTGTGGCACCCATCGCAACTCACATACCAACGCTGATTTTCCTTAAGTTCTTGAGCCTCTACTTGTTCACGGACATCCAAATCTTCTGACCACTTACACACACTTTGATGAAGTCTCGTGTGACTCACTTCTATACCTTGACCTTGATGAGACAACTCCTCTGATGCTTCCCTATAGTCAAGCCGCGCAGACAAACGACACATCGCTTCAGCGACACGATGCGTGTATTGATCCGATAACTTCTGTTTGACTTCCCACGGGGCATGCCTATGTCCGTGTTCACAACAATACACCCAACGCCTTGGACTTATTTTGCCACAAAGAGTTGTTAGATGTTTCGCACGCTTGCGTAATGGACGACAAGGTGCTGGACACTCTGGACATTCAACAGGTTCACTCTCTTTCTTACCTGCCTTTTTAGAGACACACATTTCTAAAAACTTTTGTTCTAAAGAACGAAATGCTTCAAAAACACGAACTTCAACATCATCTAAAGATAAACTCTCGTCAACATTGATGTCTCCATAGAGATCGTTTACTTCTTCGACAATCTTTCTAAAATCATCTTCGCAATCGTTGCTTTCATGAACACTTAATGATATACTTGACATTGGTATCCTCTCCTAAAATTGTGATTTAATTTATTAGGTTAGGATACCATGTGTAGACATTCTGAGCAAGAACTCCATTCAAGGCAATTTCATGCCAAAAACTTTACACACCCGAAAGAGATTCTCAGAGGTATTCAATTTCCGTTATTCTGAATATCGGGTTAGAATCTTCTCGAACAATAACTTCAAGCTACAATTGAACTGTTCTAAAATTATATTGCATAGATATGATTTTTAATGATAGTATAATAAAGTATAATAAAGTATGTCAACACACATCAATCAATTAGCGTTATACTTGAAAATAAATACTTCCAAACAGGAGAACAAAAATGTTGACAAGATTAAAAGAAATCATAGCACTATTTCTGTGTGCACTCCTCGTAGTAACGTTATTCGGGTGCTATATTGATGTGGATGACGATGACGAAAGAGATCGTGAACCACCTGCTGTTCCTCGTGGTGTCAGAACAATCACAGGTGATGGGTACGTTATAGTTGAGTGGTATCCAAATGGCGAATTTGATTTGGATGGTTACACTGTTTGGCGCAGTGAAAATAACAACGATTTTGACTCAATTGCTGAACTTTCCGTTGACTCAACCGTCTACACCGATAGAAATGTGCGAAACGGTAGAACCTATTACTATGCAGTATCTGCTATTGACAACGATGGCAACGAAAGTGAACTCAGTCCAGAAAACGCGTGGGATACGCCTCGTCCTGAGGGGAGAAATATCATATTAGATGATTACATACTCGAACCTGATCGGAGTGGTTTTGATTTCTCAAATCCACGTAGAGGTGCTATCCCTTGGGATGACAGATCAACTGATGTCTATTTTGGGTTAGATACTATCATTGTAGGTGTGGATAATATAGAGATCAATGCACGTTATCTCTATTCAGACAACGATACTGTGATGCAAGATGTCGGCTATCATGAAACTTTTGATGGCGTAGATTTCGCGCCAAAATCAGGCTATACACCCGATTTTGTTGAGTTGTTTGAAGGTCATGTCTATGTTCTTAATACACCTGATGGGAACTTCGCTAAAATTCACATTCGTAGACTTACAGATGATGATGTAGAATTTGACTGGGCTTACCAGACTGATCCTGAAAATATCCAATTAGCTCCAGCACAACCCAATAAGTGAAGGTTCCCACGAACTGAAACAAGGTTATATACTGGCATTATCATCTAATAATCTGGTTTGTCGTCGCGCAATATATTGAGTTTCTTACATTCAACGGAAAAAGAGGTGTAATGAATAGCGCGACGACAAACCAACTCCGCTAATAATAGGCATTAAATGTCTGAATTAGCAGATGCGTAAAACTCTTCCACACTTCGTAATTAGTCTTGTTGATTTATCGCACGAAATTAGGTATAATATACATATAGATTAACGGTGAGAGCATAGATTGGAGTAAAAGTGGAGAGTTGTCTTATTATCAGCACGATTAAATTGGATTGTTCTGGAAATTTTGATACTTTTCGTATTGACAGTTGTCTATACCGTCATTATTTTATTAGATGAGAAAGGAGAGATAGTGAATAAATATATTATACTACTGTTTTTTGTCTTCTGTACTATTGTGCTTCCTCAAAAGGAAGCGTTGTCAGCTGAACATAATCCCGCAGACAAGAAGAGTATTTCAAGATGGCAGGAATCGCACCCCTCTCAAGATGTTGATACAGAACCTATTTACCCTCTCTACCGTCAACATTCCACACAATATTATCCCATGCGTAGTTCTCGAAAAGCATCACTTTTATCGGCATCTATGCCAGGTTTAGGGCAGGCGTATGCTGACAACTATCTCAAAGCATCCCTGTTTCTGACTGCTGAGTTAGGTGTCTTTGCATTGGCAAGTTACAATATCGCACGTGCTTTACATTATAGAAGTCATGACACCTTCAGGACAGGTTTCTTAGATGAGCGAACAAACACTTTCTTAGACAAAGACCAAGTCCGTTCAAGAATGGCTGACCACGGTATACGTGGCACACTTTTCCTAATCACAGGCATCGGATTGCACGTATGGAATATCGTTGATGCTTCAAAAACTGCAAAAGAATATAATAATCGAAGAATTTCTGTCCAAATGCAACAAACTAATCATGGTATGCACGCGTTCATTTTTACACACCGGTTTTAAGCGTGCACTTGCTTAGATGATATTTGTTGGATTTTCAGGTGCAGACAATCTCTATTTTAGATGTCGCTGGAGTTGATAGTGTGAATTATGTCAAGTGCTTGTCGCTCATTCTTTTCTTATTAGGAGTAGGTTCGCCGCTATCTCAAGTTGCATCAGACGAATCAAAATCATCCGTACAGCCTGCTAACAACCCAACACAATTAGAAATTCCCCTTGTTAATGTTGAGAATGTAGCTGCGCAACCGTTAATAGTTGGAGAAAAACTAACATATAAAATTAAAGTATCTTGGGTTCCGGTAACCGCTGGAAAACGTGTTGACTATATTGAGAAGAAACTGTTGTTAAATAGGAAAAGTGCATATCATATTACCTCAGAAGCAAAAACAAGTTCTGTAGCAGCAAGAATATACCGCTTTCAAAACCGTCAGTCTACCTTTCTGAACACAAAAGGATTCCACCCGATTAGTTTCAGGAATCAACTTCAGGATAAAAAATATTCTGCCCGCGTTGAAATCAACTTTAATGATGGGAAAGCAGATTATGAAAAAATCTCACAGAATAAACCGAATGAAGCGGAAAAACGTGATAAAAAGGAATTAGAGATACCGTTAGGAACACAAGATGAACTTTCTATGATCTATTTCCTACGCTGTAAGAAATTAGAACCAGGAAAAACTTATTTCTTTCCATTGATTATCAAAGCAAAGGTTCTGAAAGTTACCATCAGTGTAGAACGAGGAGAAGTGCTAAAAGTAAAAGGTTTGGGACGTGTTAAAACACTTGTAGTGACCACTTCACACGGATATCGTCTTTGGCTAACAGATAACCGTCGCCATATTCCTGTCAGAATTGAAGCTGAAGTTAAAATGGGTAAGATGAAAGCTAACTTAGAAAAAATTGAATTTGTAAAATAAAATATTCGTCGTTAGGTGGCACACTCTTTCCACCTTCTAAAGAGAATAGATTTCTGAAATTCATATTTAAACACATAAATAATGGTGCCACTGAACGATAAGGAACAGTTTGTGTTAGAGTCTTTACGAAAAACGAAGAATTATCAAAACCTTGTTGAATGTCTGAAGCACGGTGAAAACCCTCCGTCGCTCAAAGGGATGCGTAACGCATCAACTTCCTATTTCCTTGCAACTATTATTGATGATGTTCCGGATAAATCTTTCCTCGTCGTGTTTCCCTCTCATCGTGAGGCGGAACAAGCGTTAGAAGAAGTGCGTGCATTCCGGAACCACAACATTGAACAAGATTCAAACATTGAACAAGATTCAGATGTAAATCATAAGGACGATCTATTCCTCTTTCCTTCTTGGCAAAATATACTTTTTGAAGGCATTTCTCCAACAAATAATATATCTGTTGATCGGATGCGATGCCTGCATAACCTGATTACGAAAAATGGCAAACCTATCTCCGAAAACACACCAGAGAGAACACAACAAAGTGTAGTTGTTACTACTGTTCGGGGGTTATCTTACAAACTGCCACCGCGCGACACATTAACTTCTGCTTGTCGCATACTTGAAGTCGGTGATGAAGTAGAGTTTTATGATCTGATAACATTCCTGAATCGTAGCGGATACCGTCAAGTTGAATTGGTGGAAATGAAAGGAGAATTCGCACATAGAGGAGATATAATAGATATATTTCCTCTCACATCTGACACACCTGTTCGTCTCGACTTTTTTGGTGATGAACTTGACGAAATTCGTCTATTTGATTCTACATCACAAGTTACAATTTCTCATACTGATTCTGTTGTAATTACGCCTATGTCTGAAGTATGTCTTGCTGACATCTCAATTTCTCATTGGAAATCACAAACAGAAAGGCTTATGAAAGAAACTGCAAAGACACCAGATTACATCAATGCGATACGAGAGATGACACGGGGATTAGAAGATTTTATTGCAAGAACACAAAAGAATAACCCAAGTGTAATTGATGATATTCCGCAAGACATTGACGGTGTTGAAGCATTTCTACCAATGTTATTTCCAAAAACTGACATGTTGACAGATTATTTACCAGATGAAACAGTTGTCTTTACGGTAGAACCTCGTTGGCAAATGCATGAAGCTGAACAGCTGCGTGAACAACTACAGGAGATATACGAAAGGAGCGTGGCAGAAGGAAAACTGATGCCGACTATTGATAATATACTCGTGCCGACTGAGACGATTGAAAATAAATTAGGTCAATATTCAAACATACCGATCTCTTTAGCTACTACTGCCTCCGATGAATATACTGAAAATGTATCCGCTGATGTCAATCAAGAGGGAAATGACTTAGAACCGTATTTTGACTTTAAACCTCTTGGACTCGGTAGAGGTAACTATCAGATGGTGATTGATTACATCAATAGGTGGGCAAATAAAGACTATCTTGTCAATGTCTTCTGTGAGACTCCGCAACAAGCCAAACGTGTATTAGAGATGTTGATTGAACGAGATTTACCATCTGAGAAATTATCTGTTTCTGTTGGCTTTATCTCTGAAGGTTTCATCAGTGATTCACTTAAACTCGTTTTCATCTCAGAAAATGAGATATTTGGAAATCCTCAACGGCGAACTGTATCCCGCAAACGACACAATAGCGGTGCCCCGCTATTGAGTCTAATTGATATGCAAGTTGGCGATCATGTTGTCCATGTTTCACACGGGATAGCGATTTACGAAGGAATACGCCGGATGGATATTGATGGACAATCACAGGATTTTCTGATCCTTAAGTATAGGGAAGAAGATAGACTGTATGTGCCAACCTATCAGGTAGATCTTGTGCAGAAGTATATTGGGAACAAAGATGAGTCCTATGAACCGCGGATAGACTATCTCGGTGGGAAATCTTGGCAAAACAAAAAACAACGTGCAAAAGCTGCTGTTCAGGAGATGGCAGAGGAATTGCTTAAACTCTATGCAGCGCGACAAGCAAATGAAGGATATAGTTTTCCGACAGAAGTCCCGTGGGAAAGCGAATTTGAGGCACTCTTTCCATTCCAAGAAACTGACGATCAACTCCAAGCTATTGAAGACGTTAAGGCAGATATGGAGATTGATAAACCTATGGATCGGTTGGTCTGTGGTGATGTTGGATATGGTAAGACAGAGGTGGCATTACGTGCTGCGTTCAAAGCTGTTATGGCAGAAAAACAGGTTGCACTCCTTGTCCCGACAACCATTTTGGCACTACAGCATTACGACACTTTTGAAAAACGTTTCAAACCGTTTCCCATACAAGTTGAAATGCTGAATCGTTTTCGTAGCAGGAAAGAAATACAAACGGTCAAAGAGAAACTGGCAGATGGGAAGGTTGACATTGTAATAGGCACGCACTCCTTGCTTTCTGATAGCGTTACTTTTGACAATCTCGGTTTACTAATTGTTGATGAAGAACATCGTTTTGGTGTGAAACATAAAGAAAAAATCAAACAATTTAAAGAGACGGTAGATGTATTAACACTAACAGCGACCCCAATTCCACGGACCTTACACATGTCGCTTGTTGGTATTAGAGACTTTAGTATTATAAACACGCCACCTGCTAATCGGTTACCCATTCAGACACAGGTGTTACCGTATAACACAAAAGTTATACGAGATGCTATAATGAATGAGTTGTCACGAGATGGTCAAGTGTTCTTCGTCCACAACCGAGTTCAAGATATCGCTGTTATCGCCAAGAATATACAAGAACTTGCACCACATGCACGTGTGGCTATTGCACACGGACAGATGCCTGAACGTGAACTGGAAAACGTGATGTTGGAGTTTGTCAGACACAAACACGACATCTTGGTCTGTACCATGATTATTGAATCTGGCTTGGACATCCCAAATGTGAATACCATCATGATCAATCGGGCAGATGCTTTTGGTTTGGCACAACTATATCAACTCCGTGGTCGCGTAGGACGTGCAGATGAACAGGCTTATGGATACCTGTTTTATCCACCAGACAAATCCATTACTGAACGTGCACAGAAACGACTACAAGTCATTGAGGAATTTACTGATCTCGGTTCAGGATTTAAAATTGCTCTGAGAGACTTGGAGATCCGTGGCGCGGGAAATATACTCGGTTCACAACAACATGGACATATTACAAATGTTGGATATGAACTCTATTGCAAACTCCTTGATGATGCAGTACGTAGGTTAAAAGGTGAAAAGGTTGAGGAAGAAATTGAAACCAACATCAATTTGCCGATTGAAGCATTTCTACCTGATGACTACATTCCAGACAGCCGGCAGAAAATTTCTATCTATAAAAAAATATCTGCACTGAAAAATGAAACACAGAAGGATGACCTGACCAAAGAACTCAAAGACCGATTTGGGGACCTACCGGAACCCGTTGAGATGTTATTGGAAATTACAACCATTAAACAACTATCACAAAAGTTAGGAATATCAGCAATTGTTGCTGGTGGGAATAGGATTAAAGTGACATTTGATGAAAGAAATCCGAAGATTGATGTAACTCAGTTGGTAGAAGCAATTCATGAGAACCCACAGCTTGAATTACGTCCACCTGCCCAACTTTTGATTAGTATTGATGAGATAACTGGCAAAGAATTATTAACCGAATTGCAACAAATATTGACTATGTTTGTTGTTTCTGACTAAAATATATGTTCATACGAGGTAATATCGCCTCAATCTTATTGAAAGGAGATTATTAAAGTGAAAAAAATATTTTTTGTTGTTACTGCAGTTGTAGCAACCTGCCTTCTCACTTGGTCTCTTGTCCGTTCAGACAACCACGGGGTTTCCGAAGAAGAAGTGGACAAAAGTCAAATAATATTGGCAGAGATGAAGTGGAACGGAGAACTCATACAGATTTCTCTTGAAGAACTTGACGCAGCAATTGCAGAATTACCATCCTACCGTCAGCGAAATTATTCCAAGAAGGAAGGAAAAGCAGAATTTTTAGAAGATTACATTGACAAAAAACTCAAATTACTTCAAGCAACTGAACACGGTTTCGATAAACTCCAAGATCATCTTGATAAGTTGGAGGACTACACACATCAACTCATGGTTGAAAAACTAACGGAAGTGGAAGTTGATGCAAAGGTTTCATACACCGACGAAGACTTGAAAGCATACTATGAGGAAAACAAGGCTAACTATGTTGAAGCCGCAAAGGTGCGTGCAATATGTATTCCCCTTGATGATGAAGACTTGGCGAATGCAACATTAGACGAGATTCTAGCTGGGGCAGATATAGTTGAGATGGCTGTGAAACTCACGGAACAAGATAAGATTGCAAATGGCCCTGGTAAAAGCGAAGAAAATCCGGGCAACACGGGTTTATTCAGCCAATCTGCTTCTCCGAACTGGTCTGAATTCATTGAGGCTGTCTTTGAGATGGAAATCGGAGAAATGACAGATACAGTATTTGAAACCGATGTAGATGATGAGACATATTATCTCATTTTCCGTAAAGAGGAACACAAATCGGAACGGCAAAAGGAACTGGAAGAGGTGCAGTCTGATGTAAAACGTAAAGTTGACCGTGCAGCAAAGCGGGCGCGTATCATTGAATGGGTTGAAGAAATCTCACAACAAGGAAAACTAAAACTGTATCCTGAGAACATTCCTACCCCTGAACCTGAAACACCCGAAGAAGAATCAGAGACACCTGATAAGTAACTATACTAAATTTAATGTAAAGGAGGAAGAATAATGTCCAAATATAGAAATATTAGCTTTATACTATTTTTTGCAATTCTTGCGACGCTTCCCTTCGTCTACAGTTGTGGCGACAAGGCAATCGGTGCAGATGGCACTGTCATCGCTGAGTTTGAATGGGATGGAAAACACAAGATCACGCTTGAAGAGATGATGCAAGAAATCAGCGAACTACCAGAGTACAAACAACGTCAATACAAAGACAAAGCAGGTCTTGAAGAATACATGACTCTTATGGCGGAAAGCCGAATGATTCTATGTCTTGCAAAAGACAAGAATCTGAATGAGGATCAGGAAATTCTCAAGAAGGTGCAAGATTATCTTCAGGATCTGATGATTGAAAGGATTACAGAACAAGAGGTAGAAAGTAAGCTGATCTTAGGTGAAGCGGACTATCAAACCTATTACGATGCAAATAAAGAAGATTATGTGCGTCCTGAACAGGTCAAACTGATGTGCATCACATTGATGAACAAAGAACGCGCCGATGAAGTCTTTGCTGAACTTAAGGCGGGGAAAGATATTGCTGTTGCTGCACAAGAACTGTCTGATAGAGGCGAATTGGTCGGACCGGGAGCAAATCCTGCTTCACCAGGCGACACCGACTTCATTGGCAGAAACTCGTATCCAACCGGGACTGAACCGTTTATGGACGCTGCTTTCAACGCTGAAATAGATGTCCTGCATCCTTCAGTGGTTGAGGTGGAAGTTCAAGGTGAGAAATATTTCATGATTTTTGTGAAGAAAGATGCAAGAGATGAATTTCAGCGACCTTTTGATGAAGAGGATGTCCGTAAAGATGTTATCAGAAGGTCTGAACGTGAAAAGCGCGAGGCTCTGATGCAAGATTGGATTACGCGACTCCGAGAACGTGCTGAAGTCAAAACCTTCATTGACCGCATACCAGAAGACAAGAAACCTGAGGAAGAAGGAGCTGAAACACCTTCAGAAGAAACTTCACCTTCAGAAGAAACCACTCCTGAGAAATAGTGGCACACTTTACAACGTTTGTATGGTGGAGTCTATGGCTCCACCTACATTCATCCTACGCACAATACCAACAACTGAGGTGCACTTATGAAACCCAATACATTCATTCCTGTACTGTTAATTGTGATCGCTATATGTTGTATCGTAACACCAAGTTCAGCAGGGATATTTGATAGAATTATCGCTTATGTCAACGATGATGTCATAACCAAACGTCGTCTTGATCTACTTGTTAATCAACGTGCCTTTGAACTTCAACAGATTGAAGGATACAGTGAACGTGAAGCACTAAATACAGCAGAAAAAGAACGAGGTGAACTACTTGATAGACTCATACGACAAAAGTTGTTGTTAGAGGCTGCATTAACACTGAAAATTCAGATCACTGATGCTGAAATTGAGGAACAGATACAAAAGTTTAAAACGCAATACCGGATACCATCCGATGAAGAGTTCAAAAAAATATTAAACCGTGATGGACTAAATTTTGAAGCATTCCGTGAGCAACTCCAAAGAAACCTTATGACTGAGAAATTAGTTGTAGGGAGAATCCTGTCACGTTTACAAGTTCGTGAAAGTGACGTTCAAAAATTTTTTGAAGAAAATAGGGATCAACTTCCAACTAAAGCAGATAGTGTAAGTTTGCGGCATATCTACATCGCTATCAAACCGAGTGATAAAGCAAAAAATGCAGCAGCTGATGTTGTCAATCAAGCACTTGTAGAGATAAAGTCGGATAAATCGCAATTTCAATCTGTTGCACAACGTATCACCGCAAAACAGAAACCGAGTTCTAAAGCGGGGGCATTAATTGAAACTACACCTGCTGAAATACTTTCCTATCCAGAAATATTCCTGACTGTCCTTGCCAAACTCAAAGCGGGGGAAATCAGCGGACCAATCAAAGCGGATGATGGCATCCATGTTTTCATGGTTGAAACGCGCTCCGAGGAAAAAATAACATTGAGACATTTCACCGTTCAGTATGAAATTAGCGATGAAGTCAAAAAAGCTGCAAGTAAAAAGGCTGACGAGATATTCAAAAAATTGGAAGCGGGGGAAGATTATATCGCCCTTGCTAAAGAACATTCCGATGATACGGAAAGTCGAAAGAAAGGTGGCGACCTCGGCACGCACATCCTAACAGCGTTAAATCCAAAAATACGTGAGGTTGTTGAACCTCTTGAAGTCGGAAAGTATAGTAAACCGATTGAAACCGACATAGGACTATACATCTACAAAGTTGATGAACGCGTCACACCTGAATTGACGCAACAAGAAAAGCAGCAAATTATCGCGATTCTACGTCAACAACTCTTTGAGAAAGAATGGATAGTATATACCGATACACTGATGGAAAACGCATTTATCAAAATTAAACAGGATGTAATTTCAACTCCTGAAGCAAAAGAAAACTAATATTGTTTGAGTAATAAACCTGTGCAGAAAAACGAAGATTACCCACCTATATCCAAAAATTATTCTTCCAAATTCAAGTTGTATCATCTGTGTTATCCAAGAACCACATCAATTGAGAATTCTCATCGTCTCAATGGGTATATACAGGTCTTACTCTTTGCAGCAATGGCATTAACCTGTCTTTTTTTGCATATACCCTCAGTTCAGGGGCAACAACCACAAGGCGAACAAACCCCAACTCCAGAAACCACCGAAAACGAATCACAACCGATTAATGTTGCTAAAGAAGGATTAGATATTGAGCAGATGACTCCAGAAGATGGCACTGTTATCGGTGATGGGGATGAGGTAATTTTGCAAGATAACTTTGTGCAGATACACGGCAATGCGCTCATCAAATTTGAAGATGTGATTTTACGGGCAGATCATGTATGGGCAGACTTCAACGACAATCTTGTGCGTGCTGCTGGCAATGTATATCTGAAAGTGGACAACGAAGAAACCTATTCCGATGAACTTGTTTTCAATCTTGAAACAAAAAAAGGGATTGCCAGAAATGGTTACACATTTAGTGATCCATGGTACTTCGGTGGTAGTGAAATCTTCAAAATAGAGAATAAGAAATCTTATATCCGCGGTGGCTCACTCACAACATGTTCCCTCAAATATCCGCACTACCATTTCAGTGTATCTGAAGTAATCATTAAAATGAACCAAGAGATGATAGCAAAGAACATCGTCTTGCGAATCGGTGGCATCCCTCTTTTCTATTTTCCCGCTATCCGCAGAGACTTACGCAAAGATAAAGTAGCGAAGATTATTGTTAGGGTAGGAACAGATAGTTACCAAGGTCCAAATATAAGTATCATTCTACCTGTGGCACGTAAGAGACGGTATGATGGCGCGCTGCTTTATGATAGAAGTGCACGTAGAGGACAAGGTTACGGTTTTGAAGGAAAATATCGGTTCAGAGATACGCAGTTTCAGGAAATACATATACCCATTCCACCAGATGCAACACCAGCACAACGCACAAAATTGGAAGATAAGGCAAAGGAGATATATGATCGTCTTGAAGGGGATTATGACCGTTATTGGCTCAAACAACTTTTTCTGGAATACAAAATAACTGACGAAGATGCTGACCGCGCACAAGAAGAAGCGGAAGCGATATTCAAACGACTGACAGAAGAAGCTGCTGACTTTTCGCAGATTGCACAGTCAGAATCTGACCACACAGACACACGATATGATGGGGGTGATATGGGTTTCATCGTCCGAGGCGAAAAAGACAAAGATGAAAATCCATTACTTGATCCAATATTAGAAGAAACAGCATTTGCACTTAAGGAGGGTGAAGTTAGCAAGGTCTTACGAACAGAATCCGCATTCCATATCCTCAAAGTAGAACGCGTGCTTGATATCTATGGTGAAAGAGAGGTTAAATTAAGCCGCATAGATATTGCTATAGAAGCAAGCACTGAGACTCAACAGACAGTCCGAACGGTAACTGATAAAATACATGAACGTGCACTTGGTGGAGAAACCTTTGAGGAACTTGCAGATGAATTCCCTGATGCAGTATTGTCAGAAATAAATGAAGGGAATGGACTACCTCTAAATGAGATGAATTCGGGATGGCAGTATTCTGTCCGACGTTTGAAAAATCCTGGTGATATTACTGAACAAAGTCCCGTTTTTTCACCTGAAGGACTTTATATCTTCCAATTAATCAAAAAAGATGAAACACCTGAATTTGAGGAACTTGCCGAGCAGTTTAAAGCAGAATGGAAAACCTTTGAAGCGGAAGTGCTTTCAACACCCAGTGAAGAGGAAAAATCCACTACTTCTGATGATAATGACACATCCTCTGCAGAAGATACTACCTCACCATCAGTGCCGACAGAAGAACAAACTGAACAAATTGAAGATGATACATCTACACAACAATCAATGAAAAAAGTTGGTGAGAGTGAAGACGGTGAAGAGGAGGAAACCTTTGAGGTCCATCGCAAACACGGTTTTCGTGGAAGATGGGAAGACCCGCGGCAAGTCGCATCCGAAGCACAGAGTCTATATGCTGGAGAATACAGTCGCGTCATAAATACAAAAAAATCATTTCGAGTCATCAAGGTTGACAAGAAACGAAGTTATTATGGTGACATCTATCTCTACGGTGCAGATGAATATTCATTTAGCAGACAGAACGCATCCCGAATCGGTAGACGGTGGAATATGCGATGGGGACACAGGCAATCCTTTTATACTCCTTGGGACAGTCGCAAGGATGGACGACGTCCCTTGAGTTTCGTTGGACGAACAGCATGGCGCGCACTCCACTATAAAGAGGATTTGGGGTACATAAACGAATCTACGCTGAATTCATTCGGGATTTTCACCTATGGCACTGCATTCTCAACTGCCAGTGATAAAGACGTTGATGAAGACGGAAACCTAAGATATTCAAGGGAAACCATCGGTGACTTCACCAGCAGACTGGAAATACGTCATATCCACGATTTCTCTGGAGAAGGAAATACCGCTCTCCAAAAATTGCCCCAATTATCTGTCAACTTTTCACGGATGCGGTTTAGTAGGCTGCCTGTTTTTGAATCAATTAACGATGGAATGGTGTACGTCTCTGAGAAAATGAAAACCGATCTGCCGATTCTCTCCCTCTTTGCTTTCCCTACTCTTGAAGATACCAGTTTTGATATGGATATTGAATTCGGGAACTTTTATAGGCAGACATATCGTGGTAAACATGGTGAGGAAAATAATGTATTCCTTCAGACTTTGGATTTAGGTTTTGATCTACGTAAACAAGCAAATGTATTCATAACGCCATTGCGAGAGATAAAGCTAAATGCAAGTCTGAACACAAACGCTATTTGGCATGCAAAAGATCAAGACAAAAATAGGAACATTATAAGAGGTGTTTACAATGTTAGAGCACAAGCAACAAACACCTTATTCCGCATCTATAACACAAGATTAATACCCACAGTGAGAAAATTACGGCATGAAATTCAATCCTCACTGACGTTTGATTATCAACCACCTATTGATGCTGATAACAGTCTTTATCCATTTGGTCCAAGCACCTATTTTTATGAACGCAAAAGACTAACATACAACTTCAATACCAACATTGAAATAAAAACGCGCCGCAGCCAATCTGCTCATCGTATCTTCTATTTTGATACAAGGTTCACCGCTGATTTCACTGAATTTGAATCGCTTTATAGACGTAAATTCGAACCGATTGATAGCGATTTCACAATCGTTCCGCTACCCAGTCGCAACCTACACATGACTGTGCGTATGACACATGACCCAAATCCGCATCCAAAAGATGGCAAACAATTCAAGATGGTGGGTATTCGGACGAACATCAGATACACACGGCAACAGTGGTATGTAAGTGTCGGTAATTCTTTCAGTAAACGACACACATCTATACGTGCATCACGCTCAATTACGGCTAATGGCAGATACCGTTTTAGTAAGGATCTTGAGTGTGATTTCAGTCTCATCTATTATCCGATTGAAGGGCAATTTTACTCACAGCGCATCAGTCTTAACCGGAACTTGCACGATTGGAACTTGCGTGTCTCTTGGAGTCGGGTCGGTATTAAACGGGATCCTCCGTTTGACACTGTGCGACAAGATTTTACATTTCAGGTTAACTTGATTGGTGAACCAGCAGTCTCCATGGGTGTCGGTTATGATGCAACAACCGATACATGGGGAATGCACACCTTACCTGCCGGTGTTCCGTATAACGCGTTCGGATCGGGCAATTCACTGGGTCGTTCCTTCTTCTAATGTTGTTGAATTTGAAGTGTATACACTTGTAACTTATCAGAACTTTTAACGCGCTAATGTGCAATGGAATTCAAAAGAATATGAATACTAATTTGACTCAAATCGAAAACAAACTGTGGAGTGCCGCAGATGAATTGCGAGCCAATTCAAGTCTCAAGGGTTCTGAATACTCCACACCGGTCTTAGGACTTATCTTTCTGAAATACGCGGACTATAAATTCAAACAAGTACAACAAGAACTCAGCACTGGAACACCATCCGGTACGCGGAGACAAATTGATGAAAGAACACAATTCCATGCACGTGGTGCCTTTTATTTACCAGAAGAATCAAGATTCCAACATCTTCTGAATTTACCAGAAAGCGATAACATCGGTCAAGCTATCTCTAACGCAATGAAAGCTATTGAAGCTGAAAACAAACAGGTAGAAGGGGTTTTGCCCAAAAACTACAATCGCCTTGAAAAGAGTACCCTCATAGAACTGCTACGCATTATGGAACAAATTTCGATGGACATTGAAGGCGATACCTTCGGTAAGGTCTACGAATACTTTCTCGGTAATTTTGCTATGAGTGAGGGACAAAAAGGCGGTGAGTTCTTCACCCCGACTTCACTTGTTAAACTCATCGTTGAAATACTCCAACCATTCCACGGACGTATCCTTGACCCTGCGTGTGGGTCCGGTGGCATGTTCGTTCAAAGCGAAGAGTTCATTCGGAATCACACACAAAACGGTAATCAAGGACATATTAGCATTCATGGCGTTGAACGGGTAAATGAGACTATCAGACTCTGTAAGATGAACCTTGCAGTGCATGGACATGAAGGGGACATCAGGCAAGCCAACAGTTATTACGAAGACCCGCATAAATCTTTAGGTAAATTTGATTTTGTGATGGCGAATCCTCCCTTTAATGTTGATAGAGTAGACATGGATCGTATAAAGGACGATCCACGATTCCCATTCGGCATGCCGCGCGTAGGTAATGCTAATTATATTTGGATACAGTTGTTTCTGAGCTCACTGAACGATACCGGTAAAGCGGGTTTTGTGATGGCAAACTCCGCTGCAGACGCGCGCGCTTCGGAATTAGAAATTCGTAAGCAGATTATTGAATCCCGTGTTGTAGATGTGATGATTAGCATTGCATCAAATTTCTTCTACACTGTAACGCTGCCGTGTACCCTCTGGTTTTTCGACAAATCCAAACAGAACACCGACAGACACGATAAAGTCCTCTTCATTGATGCGCGCCATCTTTATCAACAAGTCAGCCGGGCGCATCGAGAATTCACTTCCATGCAACTCGAATTCTTAGCAAACATAGCGCGCCTTTACCGAAACGAAACACCTGAAAATAGACATAATAGCGAGGAACTCCAAAATACCAAATTCCCCGATGGAAAATACGTTGATGTCCCAGGTCTTTGTAAGGTTGCTACAGTGGAAGAAATTGAAGCACAGGGATGGAGTTTGAACCCTGGACGTTATGTCGGTGTAGCAACACAGGAAGCTGAGGATTTTGACTTTACGCAACGGTTCAGTGAACTCAATGAGGAATTAGAAATCCTAAACGCTGAAGCACACCAACTTGAAGAACGCATCGCAGAGAATGTTGCAGAGATTTTAGAGAATAGGACTTAACAAGACTATTTAGTTTTCGATTAATATCTGTTTTTGTCAAAGGTAGGAACGAATTTCTATTTCCGACATATCGCAGTAGGAGGGAAGTCCGATTCCCATGCTTCTACTTTTCTTGCCTTTTTTGCCTCAATATGATAGACTTTGTTTAATACAAGAAGCAACTGCCAAATAAGGAGTGGGTGATGGCAGATTCCAAAGACGACATACTTGAATTCCTACAAGTCCATACGACTGACAAAGAAGTGACTAGTATAGAGATCGTAAAAAATGAATCTCTCCTTGAAAATCGGATTAATGAAGTCAAAACAGATCTTAAGGGCGACATTCTCCAAGTCAAAACAGACTTAGAGAATAACATAAGAGAAGTCAAAACAGACTTAGAGAATAACATAAATGAAGTTAAAACAGACTTAAAGAATGATATAAAAGGTGTCGAAAATCATATAAATGAAGTTAAAACAGACTTAAAGAATGATATTCAAATAGTTAGAGATGACATCAAGGATAGAATATCAGGATTGAGATGGTTTATAGGCACAACCGTAGCAATCGCTGCTGTTATTGTTCCTCTAATTAGCAAGTACCTATAACCCTCCAAAGGAGATCAGCATGGCAGAAAAAGCCCCAGGTTTAGAACATTACACTCCATCTCGTTTAGAATGGTTAGCATTTGCATTAAATTCATTTTCGCCAATTCTGGAAGTGCCTTATGATGGAAAATTCAAGAGTATATATATGCCAAAAGATGATGGAAAAACACTTACCCTAATGGTTTCCTATCCAAAAGACTCAGATTTAGAAAAAGTAGATATGTACATAGAAAAGATAAAAAAAATTGGCAAAACTTATGTCTCTGAACATCAATGGGATTCATGGCTTGAGATTGAAGTGGAACATATCCCTATGTAAGATAATCACCGACACCTTGCTGAAGTTGAAATTCATATTTAGCCTTCCAACGAAAAAGGCGGACACCTGCGAGTCGTTACGACTTAACTTTTTATCCTTGAACCAAACGTTTTACTATCGTCGAGTTGAAATAACTAATTTTTTATAATGGAGTAAAGGGAGGTTAAAATGGCACGGATAGGACCGATGAATGTTACCGACGGTAACAAGACATACCAATTTGTTGTTTATGATTTAGAGGGACCAGGATACAATGCTCCAGGTGTCTATATATTTTCGAAAGGCTTCCCTAATGCACAATGTGGAAACAATCACCAATTTTTATATATTGGTGAAACAGAAGGTCTTAGAGATAGATTGGGTCCAGGTCATCATAAATGGAATGAAGCACTCCATCATGGAATGAACCATATTTCTGTTTATGTGCCTTACCCAGTCGAATCACGTTCTAACATTGAGAAACTTTTAGTTCAACATTTTAAACCACCTCTCAACGATCACTTAATGTGATAATAAATACATTTTGGGAGAATAAAGAAGACAAAATGCCCTATCAAGAAAGTCCGTACTTTGATACTCCATCCCATACAAAAACTTTATGGAGGGACATGCATATAGATAAATTTAAGAAGAAATTGAAGCACAAGAATGGAGCTTAAACCCGGGACGTTATGTCGGTGTAGCAACACAGAAAACTGAGGATTTTGACTGGACACAACGGTTCGGTGAACTCAATGAGGCGTTAGAAATCCTAAACGCAGAGGCACACCAACTTGAAGAACGTATCGCAGAGAATGTTGCGAAGATTTTAGAGAGTCCGGTATAATGTTGAGGTAGGGTTTGAGAAATGGGGCAAAAAAATGAGTGAAGAAATAAAAATTGAAGAAAGTTCAGGCAATGTGTTTTTAGACATCGGTTTTTCTAAAGAAGAAGCTGAGCGTGAACAGTTAAGGGTGAATCTCGTAATTAAAATCTATCGCCTACTTGAGGAACTAAAACTCACGCCAGCAAAAGCAGAGGATCGTTTTGGACTCAATCCATCGGATGTGGAACGTATACAGAACGGTGATTTCGATTTTAAAATTGATAAACTGTTTACAATCCTAAATCAGTTGAACTGCAACGTAGAAATTCGTATCACCCCTCCAAACGAAAAAGGCGGACACCTGCGAGTCGTTACGACTTAGCGATTCCCGATTTGCTTGAGAAAGGATATATGCACGAAGATGAAAAGCGAGATCCGATGCCACCTCCCGATGCAACCCCAGAGGAAATTGGCGAATTTTGGGATACACATAGTCTTGCCGACTATTGGGACGAAACCCACGAAGTAGAATTTGAGGTTAATCTCAAATCGACGCAGAATCCGACTCCAAGTGCACCAGATCAAAAGAAAGATATAAGTATGTCTGATGAAACGAAACCTGATTTACCCGAAACAACCGAAGATGAAACAAGCATGGCTCGTGATGTTGTTCCCGAAGATACAGTGGGAAACGCGCTTGAGGTTGTCACCAATTTTATATCCGGATTGGATATTTCTACTTGGTTAGGGCGGAACGCGTCTAAGGCTTTTGGCAAATTATGTTCTGCTCCGAGTAAGTGGTATAATGCGTATTTTGAAGGAAAAGCTGATGAAGCTCGGGCAGAATCAAAAGCACGCATTAAAATTGGAGAGGAGATTACTTCTCAGATTATTCAAGACATAAAGGTTGATCCTGAGTATGCCCGGAGGGCAGGGCACAAATTCGCGGGAAAAATAATTAGAGAGCAAATCAATCTTGATAAAATCTCCGCTATTGCTGCAGATGAACTTAAGAAATCGATAGCTGCAGAGACAACAAATCAAAACACTGGTGAACCTAATAAAGAAGTATCTGCAGAGGCAACAAATCAAGAAACAGATAATAACAAGGAAACGGCAATCAACGATGATTGGCTTAACAACTTTGAAAACGAAGCTCGGCAGGTAAGTACTGAAGAGATGCAACGGCGTTTTGGTCGTGTATTAGCAGGTGAAATTGAGAAACCGGGTTCGTATTCAATAAAAGCTGTAAAAACACTTGGTGAGTTAAGTGAAAATGCTGCAATATTGTTCAAAAGACTATGTTCAGCATGTGTTGTCATGGAATTTCCAGCCACCAAAAAGGTCCCTGATATGAGAGTTTCCTCCCGCAAGGATGGATATGGACAAAATATTGTTGACATTAGAGTTCCTTCTTTAGGAGGCAATCCGGAGCTAGACGAGCTCAGTGAGTATGGCTTAGGTTTCCAAGCACTTAATATCCTAAACGAGTATGGTTTGATTATTTCAGCTTATAACTCTTCCTTTGAGTATAATTTGTTGGTAGATAATAAGAGTTGGTTCCCTATTTTAGAATTGTTGCATCAGGAACAGAGATGGATATTATTACCTTCGGGAGAACGAGATAAAATTCAAGGGCTTAAATGGAGAGGGATAGAGCTTTCTCAGGTAGGTCGTGAATTATTCCACATAGTTGATCAAAATCCTATGCCAGAATACACAAACGCTCTTAAGACGTTCTTGACAGGACAAAATTTAACAATGACCGAAGCTTAGACTAAGTGATTTTAAAGAGTTCAATATGTTTGATAATTTTGAAGTTGCCTTGTGTAAGATCGCTAATGTTACCATGGGACTCTCTCCGAAAGGAACAACCTACAATCATGATGGAATCGGTTTATCGCTACTAAACGGTCCAACCGAATTTGGAGAAACTCATCCACACTGCACACTTTACACAACTGACTCAAAGAGAGAGTGCAAAATTGGTGACTTAATTTTTTGTGTTCGTGGTTCGACAGGGAGAATGAATTGGGCGGATCAAATCTATTCATTAGGGCGTGGAGTTTGTTCAATTCGCGGTAAGACTTTACTAGAAACCAAATTTATACGTTACTGTCTTGAATGGAAACTTGAAGGGCTCCTTAACTTAGCGGGTGGATCAACATTCTCGAATTTAACAACTGACACAATTAAGAATTTTCCAATTCCATACCCAGAATCCAGAAATAAAATCGCCGCCATCCTCAGCACCTACGACGACCTCATAGAAAACAACACCCGCCGCATCAAAATCCTTGAAGACATGGCACAAACTCTCTACCGAGAATGGTTTGTTCACTACCGATTTCCCGGACATGAAAACGTGCCGATGGTAGAATCAGAGTTGGGACCGATACCGCAGGGATGGGAGGTTAAGAAATTTGGCGAGGTCTCTCTAAACTTTGATCGTATGCGTAAACCACTATCAGGACAGGTCAGATCAACTATGCAGGGCGAATATCCATATTATGGTGCTGCTAAAGTATTGGATCATATCAACGATTATTTATTTGATGGAAGGTATTTATTAATTGGTGAAGATGGTAGCGTTGTTACTGAGGATGGAAAACCTGTGCTGCAGTTAGTAACTGGAAAGTTCTGGGTAAATAATCATACACATGTTGTCCAAGGAGAGGCACCAATTTCGACAAATTTCCTTTATTTGTTTATGTCCAATGTAGCCATTTTAGGTTATGTTACCGGTGCCGCACAGCCAAAGATTAACCAACAAAATTTGAATAGAATTCCAGTCATTTTGCCTCCACAAAAATTGTTAAAAAAATTTGACCAAATGATTGAACCCAATTTTGAAAACATTACAGCGTTAAAACTGAAAAACGCCAACCTCCGCCAAACCCGCGACCTACTCCTCCCCAAGCTCATCTCTGGCGAAATAGACGTATCCGACCTTGATATTGACAGAGACAACCCAATTTAGTTCGCCACTCTGAAAGCAATTGACAAGCACAACCGTGAAGATGTATAATATCAACAAGAACGTACGGTTCAATTATAGATTTCAGTATTGATATTGCTATTTTCACACCACAAGACTTATTGGAGGAATCGACATGGTAAACGTGAGAATATGGACTGTGGAATCCGATTATGATGTTGAAGCACTTAAAACTTTGGTAAATAATATAGCGACAAACTTGAAATTGAATGATCTGTCTGTCCAGGCAGTTGATAGCAAAGGGTTTTTGATGTCCAATAGGAAAGATAAAACATCATTGAATGGCCAACTTAAAAAGACTATTCGGAATTACCTTAGGCAGGATGACTACGTTATCTTCTTTCTTGATAGCGATAGTCAAATATTAACGTGCCAGCAACCCCAAGAATTAGAGGTACTCGTCAACCAGATCAAACAGATAGTTACGGACCCAGGGTTCGCTGGCAAAGTATTTTTCGCACCAGGGGTTCAGGAGCTTGAGTCGCGACTGCGGAGAGCACATCTCGGAATTGAAGACCCCGGCCGGGCAGCACGTATGGATTATGCTGAAGCGCAATTTCGGAAGTTATGCACTTCGCGCGGTTTAGATTGGGAGGAAATGACTGAAACTGATCGTGAAAGGTTTGTTAATGACCTCATTCATGAGGATCGTGAATGTTCCCGATAGTTGTTTATGATACAAATATTTTATTATCCAGCATCGGTTGGGGAGGTATCCCAGGGCACTGCCTCGATTTAGCACGCCACGGAAAAGTTGATGGATTAACATGCATGGAAATATTGAGCGAATTGGAAGATAAACTTACAACAAAACTTAATTTTACGTCTACCGAAACGGCAAATACGTTTGAAGATTTCCGTGGTTTCCTGAGGATAATCCAGATTAACAATACACTCAAGGTTGTTGATGCAGATCCAGACGATAACAAGATAATTGAATGTGCCGTTGTCGGTTCAGCTACCCACATTGTGACTGGAGATCGTCGGCACCTTTTACCACTGAGAAACTATCGAAACATCCAAATTGTAACAGCCGCGGATTTCTATGCTCAATTTTCACGATAATATATCAATATAACTGAAGGATGGATACTTATGCTCAAAATCAACCCACAATATCTTGTTGATGACAAAGGCGAAAAAACCGCTGCGCTCCTGACAATCAAAGAATTCCAACTGCTCATGCAGCGGCTTGAAGACTTAGAAGATACTTTAGAGATGGACGCTGCGATCGAAACCGAAACAGAGTTTCGCGACTATCAAGATATTCGCGCCGACTTGATTAAAGAAGGAAAACTTTGAGTACACCAGCGATTTATCCATTTCATTCGGTGTCAAAACCCCGTTGCTTTAGCTCGGGGATGTCCACACCGCCTTTGTTGTGTCAAGAAAAACACTTGACATTGTGTGTCCAATGTGGTATATTCTTCAGACATTGCTGTGGTGGATTTCACCTCTCGCTTGAGAGTGCCACCACACCCCTTGAAAGTGGCAAAGCAATGTAAAGGTAAAGGTAAAGCAATGTATATCACAAAAACTATGAAACATAAGAAAACTCAACAATTAGACAATCTTGCTCGTGCATCGGGTCGTTGCTATTCAAAAGTAGTATCACTTGTTAGAAAGACTTTCAAACAGAAAGGTTTTTGGCTTTCTGAAAGTGGCGTTAAGAAATACATCAAAAACAAAGGGTATCTATTGCATTCTCAAACTATACAGGCTTGTGCTGAATCCTATTTTGAAAGTCTTAAAAGTTTCTTTCAAGTGAGAAAGTCTAATCCTGATGCGAAACCACCTAAACGGACACCAAGATATTTCAAAGTGCGTTGGAAGTCAAGTGCGATCCGCCTAAAAGATGGACAACTGATGCTTTCTAACGGTAAAGGTAGAGCACCTGTAATCCTTGAGAATATGCAAGAAAAACCGAAGTATGTTGAAATGTCCTTCCATCGTGGACACTACCACTTCGGACTTGTCTATAAAGTTGATGTTCCTCCGAAACAAGAGACAGGTATAACTGTCTCTGTTGATATGGGTGAAATTCACCCGATTGTTAGTTTTGATGGTAGGCGCACTACTATCTACAATGGTCATTTTTTGCGGTCTATCGTCCGATACAGAAACAAACTCAAAGCACAAATACAGAATGCTATGGACACCTGTCCGAAACGATCACGAAAATGGTATAAACTTCGTAAAGCAAAACAAAGAACTTTAGATAAACTTGATGCACAAATCAAAGATGCTGAACACAAAATCACTTCACGCTTTATATCCGACTGCCAAAGAGCGAAGGCGGATACGATTGTGATTGGCGACCTCATGCATATGAGAGATAATATCAAGTATTCTAAAAAGTCTAATCAGAAACTGCATCAATGGGCTTTCGCACGAATAGCAGATAAAATCAAATATAAAGCCGAACTTGTTGGTATAAAAGTTGTTTCTGTATCAGAAGCCTATACCTCACAAACTTGTCCAAAGTGCGGACATAGAAAGAAACCAAACAACCGAAACTATCACTGCAACAAATGTGATTTCAAATATCACCGTGATGGTGTCGGCGCAATAAACATTCACAAAAAAGTATCTGGGGTGACAAATACCCCTGTTAGTCGGGACCCTGGCAGTCCCCTCGGTGTCAAATTCAACTGGCACCTCAGTTGCCTTGGCTTAAACCCAAGGAAGTTCGCTATAAGCGGGTAAAGAATCCCCATGCTTTAGCTTGGGGAGTATGTCAAACTGTCCATGCAACGCCGCGTGTGGAACGAGAATTACGGCGTTTGCCACAAGACGTTATCAGACGTATTGATGCTGTGTTCGAGCAATTGAGATATAATCCACGGCCACGTGGAGTTGTAAAACTCACGGGACAAAGCGGTTCCCATTGGCGAATACGCGTTGGGATATACCGAATTCTATATCAAATAGACGATCAACATCGGCGTGTTGACATTTATCGAATCAAACATCGTCGAAACGCCTATCGTTAGATACAAGACTATTACATGAATCATGCAAAACCCCTACAGTGAAAACCGACTCATTGAACAGACAGCAATCTCAATTCTTGAAGATATGGGATGGCAACACCACAACTGCACCCATGAATTTCAATACGGTAACGTAAGTCCGATAGGGAGAGAAGCAAAATCTGATGTTGTCCTCACAGAAAGACTCCGTGCAGCATTAGTACGTCTCAATCCTGATGCCTCAATAGATGCTATTGAGGCTGCCATAGAAGAATTAACGCAATCTCGCGCTGTCATGAATCCTGTTGAAGCAAATCGGGAAATCTATAATCTACTGAAAGACGGTGTGAACGTATCAATCACCGAACCCAACACTGAAGAAGAAACCGTTTCAACCTTGAAAGTTATTGATTGGGACACTCCAGAGAATAATGATTTCTTCGCTGCATCGCAGTTTGGAATCACAGGCGAGATGCATAACAGGATTCCCGATCTAATTTGTTTCGTCAACGGAATTCCTTTAGTCTTAATGGAGTTCAAACGGATCGACGTTAATCTTTATGCTGCCTACAATGACAACCTCCGGGACTACAGAGACACAATTCCTCACCTTTTTTGGTCCAACGCCTTGATTATCGTATCTAACGGTTCAAAAAGCCGCGTCGGGAGTTTCACAGCAGAATGGGAACACTTCACCGAATGGAAACGAATTGAAAGTGAAGATGAACAACAAAATACCTCATTGGAAATACTGTTACGTGGTGTTTGCCAACCGGATAGATTGCTGGATATTATTGAGAATTTTACGTTGTTTATGGAGGTCCAAGGGGGTACGATTAAACTAATCTCAAAAAACCATCAATACTTGGGTGTAAACAACGCAATTAAGGCATTTCAACAAAACGAATCTGATTATGGGAGACTCGGTGTATTTTGGCATACACAAGGGAGTGGTAAAAGTGTCTCAATGATCTTCTTTGCACAGAAAGTACTCAGAAAGATGCAAGGACACTGGTCCTTCGTTGTGGTGACAGACCGAAAAGAATTGGATAATCAGATATACAAAACATTTGCGAGTGCAAGTGGAGTTCTTACACAACAAGAGGGGCATGCAGAAAATATAGTACATCTTCGCCAACTGCTCAGTCAGGATCACCGATATATTTTCACGCTCATTCAGAAATTTCAGACACAAGATAACGAACCACACCCCGTACTCTCTGATCGATCCGACATTATCGTCATCACCGATGAAGCACACCGCAGCCAATATGACACATTGGCGTTGAACATGCGAACAGCACTCCCTAATGCTGCATATATTGCGTTTACAGGTACACCGCTAATGGCAGGTGAAGAAAAGACGCGTGAAGTGTTCGGAGACGAAGTGTCGGTTTACGATTTTAAGCAATCTATAGAGGATAATGCAACCGTCCCACTCTACTATGAGAACCGCGTACCTAGACTGCAATTGACAAATAACGACTTAAATACCGATCTTGAACGGATTCTTGAGGAAGCGGCATTGGATGAAGCACAAGAAGCAAGACTGGAACGCGAGTTTGCGCGTGAGTATCACCTCATCACGCGGGATGAACGGTTAGAAAAAGTTGCAGAAGACATCGTTTCACACTTTATCGGCAGAGGTTATCGTGGTAAGGCGATGGTTATCTCAATTGATAAACCTACTGCAGTTAAAATGTACGACAAAGTACAGACGTACTGGAAACAGGAACTTCAATCTCTGAGATCAGAATTCGACAGTGGCGTTGCAAGAGACAAAGAGAAACAACTTGAGGCTTTAATTCAGTATATGGAAGAAACCGATATGGCAGTGGTGGTGTCACAAACACAAAACGAAATTGACGATCTGAGAGGGAAAGGGGTTGACATCATACCTCACCGACAACGCATGGTCAGGGAGGATTTGGACTCCAAATTCAAAAACCCAGAAGACCCATTCCGTATCGTTTTCCTCTGTGCAATGTGGACCACAGGTTTTGATGTCCCTTCATGTTCAACAATCTATCTCGACAAACCGCAACGTAACCATACATTGATGCAAACGATTGCAAGAGCCAATCGTGTGTATAAAGACAAAGTAAGTGGTTTGATTGTTGATTATATCGGTGTTTTTCGGAGCCTTGAAAAAGCACTCGCTATATATGCCACAGGATCCAACGGAGATGGCAGCAGTCCTATTGCGGATAAGTCAAAACTTATTGAAGAACTCAGAGAAGCGGTCATGGCAATCTCAGAGTTTTGTAACAACCTTGGAATAGACTTGACAGCTATTGAAGCAGCGGATAGTTCACAGCGGATTCAATTGATTGACAATGCAATAGACCTCATCCTTGTAAACGATGAGACTAAACGGAATTTTCTTGAACAGGCGCGTAATGTCTATAAACTCTTCAAAGCAATTTTACCTGACACAGCAGCGAATGAGTTCAGCGGAATTTGTTCATTAATCAACATCATTGCAAGAAAGATTAGAAGCCTTAGTGAACCAGTTGACATTTCCGATGTCACAGACGAGATTGAAGAACTCCTTGACCAGTCAATCGCGCCAGAAGGATATATTATCAATGCCGGCAGAACAACTTATGACACAGAACTAATTGACTTAAGCCAAATTGACTTTGAACAACTGGCAGAACAATTCAACACAGAGCATAAACGCACACAAGCTGAAAAATTAAAGGGTGGAATAAATAGAAAACTCAAGGTAATGATTCAACTTAACAGAACCCGAATTGATCTACAAGAGAAATTTGAACAGATGATCGCAGAATACAACGAAGGTCATATAACCGATGATGGACATCTTCAAGAAATCCTTGCTTTTCTTGAGTCACTCAGTGAAGAGGAACAACGTGCCGATAACGAAGAACTATCAGAGGAGGAATTAGCATTATATGATCTTCTAACTCAGCCTGAACCACACTTGACTGTACCACAGCGCGAAGAAGTAAAAACTGCTGTAAGGGAATTACTTGAGACTCTCAAACAAACGCACTTGGTTTTAGATTGGCGGAAACAACAACAGTTACGCGCTAAGGTTAAATCCACAGTTCAAACAACTTTGGATGAAGGACTTCCCGAATGTTATGACGCAAAAATGTTCGGTCAGAAATCAGAAGCAATATATCAACACATCTACGACTCGTACTACGGTGAGGGAAATAGCATATACACAGAAACACACGCTATTGTAAACTAAAGGAAAGCATTCATGCTTCTCAAAGATCGTATCAGCATTGTAACAGGCGGGAGTTCAGGTATAGGACGGGGAATCGCGCTTGAATTCGCACGTGAAGGTGCTAACGTGGTCATCGCTGACAGACGAGAATCCCCACTGCAAGGCAAATATCACGAAAAAGACACATCTACACCCACCGTCCAAGAAATAGAGAAATTAGGTGCTCAAGGGACATTCATCCAATCTGATGTCTCCGATGAATCTCAGGTTACCGAACTGGTCCAGCAAACTGTTGATCATTTCGGTGGAGTAGATATTTTTGTCAACAATGCGGGAATCCACATTCCCGGTGGTTCACAAGACATATCTATTGCTGAGTGGGACAAAGTTGTGGGAGTAAATCTGAGAGGTGTTTTCCTAACTACTAAACTGACTATCCCCCACCTGAAAAAGTCAAAATATGGACGGATTATCCAAATTGCGTCTGTCCATGCATATCGTGGTGGCGCGGGTCCTGCCTACGCATCTGCAAAAG
Organism: Candidatus Poribacteria bacterium; assembly: GCA_958295945.1. Lineage (GTDB taxonomy): Bacteria > Poribacteria > WGA-4E > WGA-4E > WGA-3G > MSPOR6. The sequence goes on along the minus strand of OY282386.1, from coordinate 3,422,230 downwards.
CAGCGGTCATCAATATGGCTAAGGACACTGCATTAGAGGTGGGAAAATTTGGAATCACAGTCAATGCAATCTCACCAGGATATATTGAGACTGCAATACAAGATTATCTTACACTTGAACAGATTGAGTCCTCATTGGAAAAAACACCGATGCAACGATTAGGTCTACCCAAAGACATCGGACGTGCCGCTGTATTCTTTGCTTCTGATGATGCTGAATGGATAACTGGCACCTCACTTCTTGTTGATGGCGGAGCCAGTGCAAAGACGTAGCAGGAAAGTTTCTAACATAAGAATATTGTAGGAGGGGTTTTCAACCCGATTGTCCGATTGCCAAATGCCAAACAAAACACATACCACAGCCGTTGTCCTCATCCCACCCGAAGCGATACAACCCCCTATCCAAACCATACGTAAGATTCATGATCGCAACTATGAGCGTTGGATGCCGCACATAACATTGCTCTATCCATTTGCACCACAGCAAGAATTCCAAGATATAATCCCATCACTTGCAGAAGCTGCTCAACAGACTGATCCGTTTTCTATATCATTTGCATCATTCGATGCATTTAAACATCGTAAATCATGTACGCTTTTCCTGGTCCCCGAACCTAAAGACGCAATTGTGGATTTGCACAGAACATTGACACAACAACTACCTGACTACGACGATACCGCAAGATTTTCCGGTGGATTCAATCCTCATCTATCTGTTGGGCAATTTGCACACGGTTCACTTGACAAAGCACAACAGAAATTGCAAAATGAGTGGAAACCAATACAGTATTCAGCAGATTCTCTATCACTGATTTATAGGTCCACAGAAACGAATGATCGGTTTGTTGTTGCTGAGAACTTTACCTTCAGAAAAGGAGTTTAAAAATGAAGGGTATTAACTATCAAGGGGCATCTATCATCTCTCATTACGACACTAAACGGCATCCTGTCAAAAACGTCATAATCAACAAAATAGAGAATGGGAGAGTCAATTTTTACAAAGTCATAGAACCTTAGCAAAGAGGTGTAACAAAGGAATAATAAATTGAACAGACACCCTGTCAAAAGTCTGTTGCTCCACATAATCCACAATGAACAGATCGTCCTCTATAAAGTGATTGAGCCATAGTCCTACGCATCTTCTCCGCACCAAATAGACCTAAATTGTCCAGTTACGTAAATAGTCTACAAGATGTTCTACCCCAATACATCAGAGATTTTCCTTGACGCACATCTATCTCTCCGTTAGAATTGAGGAAATACATATCTCTACCAACATAAAATGTCACGTTCATCACATATCCTCTCAATAGATCAAGGAACAACAGGATCAACCATACTACTTGTAGACACTCAAGGCACCATCGTATCACAATCGTATCAGGAATTCACTCAACATTATCCGAAACCAGGATGGGTGGAACATGACCCCGATGAGATTTGGATTGCTACACAAAACGCTATCGTTGAAGTGCTAAATTCCTTGGATAGTAAGACTAGTATTGTAGCAATTGGTATCACTAATCAACGTGAGACCACTGTCGTATGGAATCGAAAGACAGGGAAACCTATTCACCCAGCAATTGTGTGGCAATGCAGAAGAACGGCAGATGTCTGTGCCAATCTCAATGCTCAAAAGGGTGTTGCATCACAAGTAAAAGCAAAAACTGGACTTGTGATTGATCCGTATTTTTCAGGAACAAAGGTGGCGTGGATCCTTGACAACGTCAGTGGTGTGAGAGAAAAAGCAAAACGTGGTGAACTCGCTTTCGGAACTATTGACACCTGGTTGCTATGGAAGTTGACAAATAGCACCGTCCATAAAACTGATTACACAAACGCATCACGAACGTTACTATTTAACATAGATACTCTTACTTGGGATGATGACCTTTTATCTATTTTTAATGTTCCGAAGGCTATTTTACCTGAAGTTACGCCTTCGGCATACAACTTTGGAAATACGAAAATACCAATATTAGACGGAATCCCGATTGCTGGTATAGCGGGTGATCAACAATCTGCGTTGTTTGGTCAATTATGTTGGCAACCGGGGATGGTGAAAAACACCTACGGCACCGGGTGTTTCTTGATGCTAAACACTGGAACGGATAGAGTTGAATCCAATTCAGGTTTGTTGACAACATTGGCTTGTAGTTTAGATGAAAAACCAGTCTATGCGTTGGAAGGCAGTGTGTTTATTGCTGGGGCAGCAGTCCAGTGGCTAAGAGATGAACTACAAATAATAGAATCTGCTGATGAGACAGAAGGGATTGCGAACCGTGTGAACGATTCAGCAGGTGTAATCGTTGTACCAGCATTTACTGGACTCGGTGCCCCCTATTGGGACGCTGAGGCAAGAGGTGCAATCTTTGGATTAACACGAGGCACAAAACGCGAACATATCGTTCGTGCTACACTGGAATCCATTGCATATCAAACTGCTGATGTCGCCTCTGCTATGATGGTAGATGCAGACACTCCGCTCAAAAAGTTGCGTGTAGATGGTGGTGCTGCGGCTAACAATTTCTTGATGCAGTTTCAAGCTGATATTTTAGGCATAGATGTGGAGCGACCTACACAAATTGAGACAACGGGTCTAGGTGCTGCTTATCTTGCTGGAATTAAAGCGGGTGTATGGCAAGACATTGATGCACTTGAATCACACCGAGAAATTGATCGTGTGTTTTCACCACTGATGGACCCCATACAACGCCAAGAGAAACTTGCACACTGGCGTAATACAATACAAAGGTTGAACAGTGCTGCACACGGAGAATAGCGATGCGTCTCCAGTGGAAATACTCTCTGATAATTAACTTGACAGTTATTGCTGTCCTTGTTGCTTTCTATTTCTTTGACAGCTATCGATTACGGAAAGAGATGAGCGCACTTCACGCATTAGGAGTAGAACAAGGGGCGGCTATAAAACTCATTGCTGAGAACACTATTCTGAACCCAATTGTCAAAGAAATTACTACGTCACAAGCATTTAATCCAGACCGTATTGATCAAGTGATCGACAAACTTAAGGATGAAAACCCAGATATGAAGGATGTGTTGAATGTGGAAGTCACCTTAGGTGATTCGCGTGTGCGTTCCAGTTTGTTATCACGCGTAATCCCAACACATATACATTTAGGTGAGGAAAACCTTCTTGAGATTGATACAAAAGGGGCAATCACCGATACGATTGAGGAGAAAAACGCTACATATATCATTTTACCATACACAATTCCACCGAAGAAGTTAGAACCTACGCATCTGGAAGCTCAAAGATCAATGAAAGTTGAAGACATTCCTGTGGAATTCTGGCAAATGTTTTTGTCTCAAGATGTTGTTTTGCCGCCTGATACATCCGTACAAATTGAGGGAATCAAGTCTGAATTACAAGACCAGATTGATCTTCTGAATCAAGGCAAGTTCTCATTCAAATTATGGCGGATGTTCATCGCAAATCAGATATATTTATCTCCTGATGCTTCGGTGAATATAGATCTGAAAAATAACCGATGGCAGATTTCAGATTTAGTGAATAAGCACATATACGATTTTTGGCTTGAGGATGACATCTTCTGGATTCACATGTCAAACGTCAATAATGGCTATATACGAGTGCTATACGATGTGCCATCTATCGCAAAATCTATACGTTCATCCCTGTTAATGCACGCAATTTTTATCGTCATTGTCGGTATATTGCTGGTGGTTCTATTTGATTTGATGACGAATAAACTGATTATTAAACCGCTTGCACGAATGACTGAAATCATCCAAAATGCTGAAACTGGAAATCTCTCTTCCTACTTAAAACGGACGTATGCATCAGACGAGATAAGCAAGGCTACTCGTAATTTGGTGCGTATGTTTATCCAGTTGAAAACGTCACATTCGAGAAAAATTGCAGCACTGGGACAATTCGCAGGAGGTGTCGCACATGAAATACGTAATCCGCTTAATTCTATCGGAATGACAGCACAACACCTTAAATCCATCTTTTCACAACCCAATGTCAAACCAGAGGATATTGAGGAAGCCAGAGAATTATTAGACATTGTTGATGAGAAAATAGGAGAATTAAAAGAGACTTCAGAACAATTCCTGACACTGAATCGGCCACGAAAACTTGATCTAACAACGGTAAATCTAAATGAACTCTTAGATTCTGTCTTATCTGAGTTCGTCCTGATTGCGGAAGAGGCTAATGTCCATATCAACAAGGTTTACAACGATGAACTCCCAGATTTGCAATTAGATGAAATGTTGATGCGACAAACGATTTTTAACTTCGTGCAAAACTGCGTTCAGGCAATGCCGAAAGGCGGAAGTATTTATCTCACCACATCCATTGAAGAGATAAATGGAGCGGCTTATGTTTCACTTGAAATACGAGATACAGGTATCGGCATTCCAGAGGAGAATCAGGAACGGATTTACGATGCGTATTTCACCACAAAAGACGAAGATGGCGGTATAGGTCTTGGACTTGCAATTTCACATCAGATAATCACCGCACATCAAGGTAAGGTTGAACTCAGGAGCAAAATCGGTATGGGAACTGCGTTTAAAATCACTTTTCCTGTCAAAAACATAGTGATTGGTCAATAAATTTGGAGATAATAGACATGCCATCAATACTGATTGTAGACGATGACAAAGCACAACTCACCATTCTGCAACGAATCTTACAACGCGAAGGATATGATGTTGATACGGTGGAAGATAGCACATCGGCACTTGAAAAAATAAAGGAACAGATGTTTGATGTCGTCATCAGCGACATGTGGATGTCCTCACGATTTGAGGGACGCGACCTACTACGAGAAATAAAAAAGGTTGATCCTGCGTTGCCTGTCTTGATTATCACGGCTTATGCAGAATTGAACGATGCAGTCAATCTCGTCGCTCATGAAGGGGCATTCTACTATCTCGAAAAACCGATTGATGATATTGATGTGTTGAAACGAGAGGTTAATCGTGCTCTGCAAACTCGCGGTGCCTTTGCTGAAGGTGAACCTGATACGCATGATGCTCCTTCAGAAATTAAGGTCGACTATATTGTAGGTGAAAGCGACAAGATGCAACAACTTTTCAAAAATATGTCTCGTGTCATTCACAGAAGGGTTAGACAAGTGCTCATCACAGGTGAGACAGGTAGTGGGAAAAGTCTTGTTGCGCGCGCACTCCACGAATTCGGAAGTCGCAAAGATAAACCTTTTGTGTCTATTAATTGTGGTGCCATTGCAGAAACCTTAATAGAGAGTGAACTATTTGGACATGAGAAAGGAGCATTTACTGATGCCGTGCAGCAGAAGAAAGGTATTTTTGAAATTGCGGATACTGGCACGTTATTCCTTGATGAAATCGGAGATATCTCTGTTCAAATGCAAAGCACACTGCTGCATGTATTGGAAAAACATGAGATTCGGAGAATTGGTGGCAGTCAAACTATAAATGTTGATGTGTGCGTTATCGCCGCAACCAATAAAAACCTTGTGGAAGCAGTGAAAGACGGCACTTTTCGTTCTGATCTCTACTTCAGGTTGAACGTTATTCCGCTTCATCTGCCACCGCTTCGTGAACGCGTTGAGGACATTCCGATTCTCGTGAATTACCTAATACAAAAGTTCAGTGATGAGTATGTGGATGCTGAACCGAAACAGGTTTCACAACGTGCAATGTCTGCTCTATGCCGATATGATTGGCCAGGAAACGTGCGTCAATTGGAAAACTATCTTCATCGTATCTATGTTCTCTCCGAAAACGCTTCTATTGACTTGGATCAACTCCCTCCTGAAATAATAGACACTTCGCTTCCCACCACAGATTTTGAGATTGACATTCCAGAGAGTGGCGTTTCCTTGGAAGAGATTATCAAGGAATATGTGAGTGCTGCCTTGACAAAAACAAATGGCACACAAACTAAAGCAGCGGAATTGTTAGGTATCTCTCGCCGTCAACTTCAGCATCGTATGCAGAGTTATGGATTGCAGAGCCAGGATTTTAAAGGTGAGGAATAGGTTTAGTTATACCATTTCTATAAATGTATATCCCATTAGCATTTGTTAAGAATGTCTTGAAGGACTGCACAAACTGGCAGTTTGTGGTACAAAAATGCGGCGTTTTCTATTAGAAATGGTATTAGTAACGCTCCAAATTTGGGGCAATCTCACTTGCCCATCGATCAATCCCACCGACAACACTCAGCACAGACTTGAATCCGAGTTGTTGTAGCAGATATGCAGCATCCAGACTCCGCATACCGTGATGACAATAAACAACGATCTCATCTATTGGTGAGAGTTCACCAAACCGCTTCGGCAGTTCCCCGAGAGGAATAGACACTGCCCCCTCAATATGCACAAGTTGATATTCCCATGCTTCCCTGACATCAAGCAACACAAAATCCCTGCCTGAATCAATCATATATTTTAACTCATTGGGGTGGATGGTGTATTCTTCAGGATCATAGGGAAAGATAGCCTCTTCTACGCTGGGTGCTGCTTTTGGTAATGCTCCGTAACGTGAGGTTATGTGGAAGGAATCCCACATTTTATGTAACATTTCTCTGATACGTCTAACCATGACCTATTCTCATCCAAAATGCAAGTTCCTAAAATGTAACTGTTATACCTAAAGTTGGAACAATAGGAAATAGGGGTTCTTCTTCAATCACACAATCTGTAATGGCATCTGTTTCTTCATCCCGCACTTCACCGAAAGCGTATTGATCCACATTGGTGTGATTATATAAATTCAAGACTTGAAAATACCATGTGAGTGTCCATCGTCTATAAGGACTCCGTTTTGTAATCCGAAAATCAAGACTGTGATAAGATGGTAATCGTTCCGTATGTGTTTCACCAAATTGTCGGTCACAAGCGATGATGGTATTACCATCATCTGATAGCACGTTTTTGTGTTCCAAAGGTGTTCTTGGATCACCTGTATGGAAACGCCAACTGAAATAGAGATGCCACGTTGAGGTGATCTGTTGACTGCAGCTCAAAAAGATGGAGTGCCGTCGATCATACTGGCGATAGATTGTCTGGTTTTCAGATGTTTCTTCTGCGATTCCGAAAGCATAGCCAAGTCCCCATGTCAACCGAGATGAGACTGCTTGTGTAGCGAAGATATCAAATCCTTTTGCTTCCGCTGATTCAGCAGGTGTGAAAATCTGCATTTGTCGTCCGAATTCTCTTAACCTACCTACCAGATGATCATATTTCTTGTAGTAACCTTCAAGTCGAATGAGGAAATTGTTTTTGAGGCTATATTCACCACCGAAAATGTAATGAGTTGCTTGTTCTGCCCGTCCAACGGTCTGAATATCATCTTCCACAGGAATAGACATCATGTCAACAGGTTGATGATAAAGACCCCATGCTGCTCGTAGGATAAGGTAATCCTTTGGACGGAATGCAAGTGCGACGCGTGGACCAATCTCGTAGTTTTGAATATCCGAATCCCTATAGTTTTGAACGACATAACGTCCACCTAAGTTGACAGCAAGTTTCGGATGAATCTGCCACTCATCTTGTAGAAACAATCTGATGTCACTGCCACTATCGTCAATTTCAGCAAGTATTGGGTCGCTATAGTTGTTAATTCCCGCCCTTCTCTCTCGGACAAAGTAATCGTATTGTGTAGCCGACCAACGCCACTCTATGCCGCTACGGAATGTATGTTTATCCCAGACATTTGCGGTTAGTTCTGCTTTTGTCCCTACAAAACGGAAATCACGGATATCACGATTTGCTTCACCAGACATCCTTTCTCGGCTTGAAGTGCCACCGAACATATAAACATCTGTCAGATATGCAGTTCCAAATGCATGCCGCCACTTCAACCACACCGTTGAATTGTCATAGAGTGAATCCAAGTTGTTATCAACATCATCTATGCGTATCAGATTCTTATCCCATCCATATATACCGTTTAACGTGAGTGTGTCTGCTTCCGATAACTGGTAAGTCATTTTTCCGTAGACATCGGCATATTGCGGTTTGTAGTTTTCGTCAATATCCATCAGTGCAAGAATTATGTCAATGTAACCTCGACGTGCGGAGAGCAGCCATCCACCTTTATCAGTAAGGGGACCTTCCACCATTGCAGTTGCGTTTATTAGGTCAATGCCAAAGTTAGCAGATACCTTTTCGGAATTTGGCATCTTTGTTGTAATGTCAAACACACCAGACATTTTCTGTCCGTATTCTGCGGGGAATCCACCCATCAACAGGTCTGCGCGCTGGATTAGACCGAGTCCAATCAACGAAATAGCACCCCCGAAATCTTGAAGATGATACGGGTCATAGAGTTCCATGCCGTCCAACCTAACGGAGACACCGTCCTTTTCGCCGCCTCTCACACTGAAACGCGCGCTATAATCGCTTGCTATCACTCCCGGCAAATTATGTCCTGATCGCATTATATCGTTATCTACTAACGGAAACCTTTCTATTTCTTGTTTTGAAAGTGAGAGTTGTGGTGTGGGACCGTCATATATCGAAAAACGTCCAGGTGTGACAACAATTGGGTCCAGTTCAATCGGTTTTTGGTTCTCTTGTGCATGCACCCAAAGAAAACTTGTGATGTGTATAAAGAGGATAAGGAAAACGAGAGATTTGATGGTGGACATCTTGTAACCTAACTATCAGAAATGAAGACGTGTAAATTATAACATTCTTTTGAGTGAGAGTCAATGATTTAGGGATTAGCGAATATGTAAAACTTTTGGCACTAACTTTTACCATCCATTGTAGGGCGAAATCAACGGTATGAATACCCTTGTGGCATTCCCCGGGTCTCTGTGTCTCGCAATTGTTGGTAGATTGAAAGATGGCGGAGAACAAAGACCCCGCAGGACAATGGTTAATGTGATGTTCATGCCAAAAACTTTACAAACCCTAAGAGTGATGCCTTCGGAAATCTCCTGACTTTCTACACATTGCTTGGACAAGTTGATATACAACGAATGGGTTTCTGGTTAATGGTTAAGTCTCATGGCTTAACCCTCAATCTGGAAAGGGGCATGAATCGTGATTTTATCTTCGGATGTAATAACCCTATCACATTACGCAGCGCGCCTTAGCTAACTGGAGGCAGGAAGCAATTACCATGTGCCTTGCCATGATTGAAGCATACCTTGAACTAAACAGCAACCACTCGCTGCTGTCCTTCTCTATTCTCTGAAGGAATAATCCGAATCTCAATATCGCGATTCAACTGATTAAGAAACCTCATCAATTGCTCAACGTTGTAGTCAGAAAGTTTGGCGGATTTAAGGCGAGAAACATCAGTGTTTTTAATGCCAAGTAGTTTCGCCGCCTCGGCCTCAGTGAGTTTGCGTTCCTTCAGAATGCGGAAAATCTCAGTTCCCAACTGAGCTTTTAGGAGTTCTTTCTCCGAGACCTCATCAGAAAAACCTAAATCCTTGAAGATATTACCGCTGCCTTCTTCAACTTTAATGTTACTGCTCATAATTCTTTCTCCATCTCCTTAGCTCGTCTTAATCTACGTTTAATCAAGTCAATATCCTTTTTTGAGGTTCTAATTCCACGTTTTGATTTCTTTTGAAAACAGTGCAGTACATACATGCTTCGTCCAATTTTAACCGAGTAAACGACTTGATAAGTATCCGTAGCGTAGGTATCAACAAGTTCAAACACCCCAGATTCTATACCCTTCATGGGTTTTGTCGACGACGGGTTCTCACCAATTTGCACACGATACAAGGCGTGTCCAATATCCTTACGCACCTGCTCCGGGAAAGCCTGTAACCTTTCTTTTGAATCACCAACCCACTGAACGTTTCTGGGGTTGTTAGCTCTTGTTCCATATCCTATTGTAATGCATTAACTTATAGTTTTGCAAGTCCAAAGTTATCAAAGGGTGTGTAAAGTTTTTGTCACCGTAGACATCAATTCAAGTGAAAAACCTGTAATCTATTGTAGTGCCAAATCAAGTAATCAACGGTATGAACGCCTGATGAAGATTAGGAAAAAAATCAGGTAATTTCCTTGTGAAGTCCGGAGCGGTTAGGAAACCGCTCCTACCCGGTTTGAGAAAATGAAAATTACCCGTTTAATAAATTAATCTTCATTAGGCGTTCCCCAAATCAACGCCAAATCAACGGTATGAATGCCATTAGACGAATACGCGTGTGGTATTCGCCATGATTCCCCGGGTCTCTGTGCCCCGCCATGTTCCATCTCAATCAAGTGCGAGGCACGGAGACCTCGCGCTACAATGGACGGTGGGTAATCGCGGTTGAAAACCGCTCCAACAATGTAAGAGGCGCAATGAATTGTGCGGTTTGATTGACAGCAGTTGAAGTGTTCATGAATTCTGTGTTTCATCTGAGAATATATTCTCTGTGATTTCCTTCTAATTTTATGGAATTTTCGCTTCTCAAAACTGTACAGAAATTGTACATTATTTCGTACATCTGTACAGTTTTTTTTAGTGCTTTCAGAGCAGTTGCTATAAGGATTGGTAAAGGATTTATAAAAAAACAAAAAATTTTTATTTTGTACACTTTCACTATTCGTCTTTTGTTGTGTGAGATTGGTAGACTGAGCATCATACTTGTCCAGCATTGGACGAATGCAGATAGAATGTTTCTAAATGTCAAAAGTGGTGTGATGCCTAAGGGTTTGGCGTTTATGTGAATGCGTTTAATATTGAATGTTTGTGCATTCTCACTTTTGTGTAATGTGTTTCTATGTAATGAAGAGATTGCTTGTAGGTTAATCATTGTTCTTTGCATAAAATGTCTTGTTTTCATAATTTACTGCTTTGAAATTAAAATCTATGTGACATGTATTATAACCGAATAAATAACGTGAGTCAAGTATTTTTTTACAATTTTAGCGAAATTTGTATTCTTTTAATTCTTTTTCTGGTTTTTTGGCATAGTTTTGCATGCACAAGCTGGCAGCATGTGCTACGAATATACGAACAAGACTATAGGGTTAATGTAATATTTTTCTAAGAGCTTTACACACCTCTGTCAATCTGGGTGTTTAAAGTTTTTGTCACCGTAGATGTCAATTCAAGTGAAAAACCTGTAATCTATTGTAGTGCGGGGTCTCTGCAATGGTTGGTGAGAAGTTAGTGACAAAAACTTTACATACCCGTTATCAAATGGTTAACAGTGATATTTAGTTTTGAGTTTTCTTAACTCCTGCTAAATGCCGTTATCGGTATTAACTTTCAGTAAATCTCCATGTTGATACATCCTTAAAACTAAAGGACCTTGACAATTGGTTATACCGAATATGACGCAGCATTATACCATTTCTATAAATGTTTATCCCATTAACATTTGTTAAGAATCTCTTGAAGGACTGCACAAACTGGCAGTTTGTGGTACAAAAATGGGGCGTTTTCTATTAGAAATGGTATTATATGAAGCTGAAGTGGAGAAAAAAGAATTCTGGGAAAAACTACCAGAAGTCGTAAGATTAGCAAATGAATAATTGTGTCTACTTTGGAAGTGCGGAATTGAATTTTCTGACCCTGAAACTTATGAATGTACCTATAAAAGGCAATGAGAAAATGTTCAGATGAACTCTTTGGGATTTGAGGTTACAGTGATAATATTTAAGTCTCATTATTTGAACGTATATAATTACTTCAGCATATCCTACACATCAAAAACACGTAAATAATCATCAAGGGTTTCGACCCTACGGATGCATGTGAGTTTGTCACCATCAACGAGATATTCGGGAGGACTCATCTTTAGGTTATAGTTGGAACTCATAGCGTGACAATATGCCCCCGCATCACATACGATAAGTCCAGTACCTTCTGGAGGCGTGGGTAGTTTGCGTTCCTTTCCCAAAAAATCAGCAGATTCGCAGACTGGACCTACAATATCAAAGGTTTCTACATTACCATTAACCGGTTCAATCAACTCAATATGTTGATAAGTATCGTAAAGACTCGGTCTGATGAGTTCTGCCATACTGCCATCCGTGACGATAAAATGTTTGTTTCCATTCGTCTTTACCCCTGTGACACGGTTGACGAAAACTGCGGTATTCCCAATGATAGACCGCCCCGGTTCAATGATTAACGTGATGTCGTCTGTGAGTAGACCGCGAATTGAATCAATGAGATCTGTGGGTGTCGGAATGTGTTCACCCGACCGTTCATAGTCAATTCCCAACCCGCCGCCGATGTTTAGATATTGTGCAGAAAAACCTTCTGCTTGAATTGAACGCATAAAATCAAGCATTATTTCTGTCGCATCTCGGAAGATTCGCACTTTTTTAATCGTTGAACCTAAGTGACAGTGAACACCGACTAAATTCAGTAGTTTGTCCTTACGAATTTCATCCAAAAACCAATTGAGTCGTTCATTGCGTATGCCGAACTTTGAGTTTTTCATGCCAGTTGAGACATACGGGTGCACCTCTGGATCAACATCGGGATTGATACGGATGAGGACATTGGCAGGAATATCAAGTTGCTTTGCTGTTTGCTGTATATGTCGCAGGTCAAACTCACTGTCAATGTTGATAAGTACTTCGTGTTCAACAGCAAGACTGAGTTCTTCCAGTGATTTTCCATTACCGTTTAGAATAGTCCGTTTCAGATCAAATCCGGCAACTAATGATAATTTCAGTTCGTTGCCGCTGACGAGTACTGCTCCACTACCGAGTTTGTTGAGATGCTTTAGGAGTGTAAGATTATTATTTGCCTTTACTGCATAGCCGATGATAGCGTTGATACCATCAAGTGCGTTTTGATATGCATTGTAGTTTGCCTCAAGTTGTGCAAGACTGTAGAGATAAAATGGACTGTAGGACACCTCATCTTGAATATCTTTAACTCTCAATTTTTCGCAATATAGGTATCCGTCTTTATAATGAAAGCTCATATTTGGGTTTTTGCTCTTTCTCCATTATGTAGGGTTGTAATACCATTTCTATAAATGTTTGCCCCATTAACATTTGTTAAGAATCTCTTGAAGGACTGCACAAACTGGCAGTTTGTGGGACAATAATGCGGTGTTTTCTATTAGAAATGGTATAACATAGATTAATTTTAGGTTGATTTTGGTTGTTACCAAGACTCTTCTATCCATTCGTTATCATGGTCAGGATTATAGATGAGTCCTTTCCTGATATCCAAACAGAGATCAAGTTGTTCCAAGACCATGTGTCCGACAAGGACCGGAGCATCAGCAGGTAGATATGTGACAGGAATAGAACCTTCTCTTTCCAATATCGTAAATCGGACCTCGGAATAAATGATGCGATCAACGATACCGTTAGAAGTTTTCGCCTTTGCTGTGCCAAAGTGTGTCAAACCGAGTTGTTCAATGATCGGTTTCGGTAAAGATAACCGCGTTGCACCAGTATCAACGAGTGCGTCTTTAACAGTAACCTGTCTAACATCTTTATAATCAATGACACCTTGATTTGCTAATGTTAGGTCTGCTAAATTTGTAAGTTCAATTTCTGTCGTATGTCTCATTTTTCACCTTATGTGTTTTCTGAATCAAGTGTTATTTTTTATATTTGAGTTGTAATGCATGCGATCCATATTTTATACCCAATTAACGAGATCTGTATTGTTTTTGATGCTGAGAACACGGGCGGGCAGGGGAACCCTGCCCGGACGATTTAGGTTAATTTGGTATTACAGATACCAGGAAATGTATCTGAAGTTCAAGATGAAACTCACTGTTTGCACTTAATATTCGCGTTTATGCCAATCGTCTTCCCATAGGTTGAAAGAACCTTCGCGATAGGGGTGTTGCGCGATGAGATCCTCATTCAGTTTCATTCCAAGACCTGGACCATTGGGTAGGCTAAAGTATCCATCAATGACTTCGGGACAGCCCGTTGCTGCTTCTTTTACCCATGCTTCAGAGAAATCGTTGAAATGCTCCTGTATTTTGAAGTTCGTGGTGCAGGCGGCGAAGTGCAAGGCGGAAGCAGTAGATACAGGACCTCCGACGTTATGTGGTGCGACAGTCATATAACACATGTCTCCCATTGCAGCGATTTTCTTCGTTTCTAAGAATCCTCCCGTCTGTGTAATATCGGGTTGTAGGATGTCTGCAGCTTGAAGGTTAATCAATTCACGATACTCGTATTTATTGTGGAGTCGCTCACCTGTGGCAACTGGTAGGTTGATACTATCGGATGCTTTTGCGAGTGCTGCGATGTTATCGGGTGGCACAGGTTCTTCAACCCAACTCGGTTTAAATTGTTCCAATTCTGTTGCGATTTCTATTGCTGTGTATGGACTAAAGCGTCCATGCATCTCAACCAGTATTTCAACATCTGGTCCAACTGCATCGCGCACGGCTTCCACAAGAGAAACAGCTTTCAGTTTTTCCTCATAGGAGAGTTCATAATACCCCGCTCCGAATGGATCAAATTTGAGTGCTTTATATCCTTTTTCTATCACTTTTTTGGCGGCATCGTGAAACTCCTCTGGTGTGCGTTCAACACGATACCAACCGTTGGCATACGCTTTGATTTTATCACGGCAAGCCCCCCCAAGCAGACGATATACCGGTTGATTCAATGCTTTACCGATAATATCCCAACACGCAATTTCAATGACGCTTATGCCTGTCGCAACGATTTCACCCGCGCGCCCATAGTCGTCGCGAAACATGCGTTGATAGAGGTCTTCTGTATTAAACGGGTCACTTCCGATGACGTGCCTGCGTTTGGCACCGTCAATATAAGCCACAAGTGCGTCTGTACGGTTATTCATTCGCACTTCACTGATACCTGTTAAACCTTCGTCAGTTTCAACTTTTACAAAGGTCAGATTTCGCCAACTTGTTCCCATGACAAGGGTAATAACATCTGTGATTTTCATCTAACTTCTCGCTTCTCCTTCCGTAACTCTGCGTTGTCCGCTACCTTGTTGTGGTACGGGTTCAATAGTCGGTGCATCCTCCCCTGCTTCAACCATTCTGCGTATCAATCTTTCACGCATCATCTCTGATACTGTTTCATGTGAACGCAATCCGATGAGATTTCGTAACTCATACGGATCGGCTTGCAGATCATAGAGGTATTGTTCAACATATACATCAGAACCAGCACCAGTAGCACTTCCTTTGGGGGCATCCACACAGTATTTCCATCGTTGTGTTCGCACTGACCGTCCGATTTGTGCTTCACTAATTTGGACAAACACCTCCTCTTGCCAATCGTCTGTTTCTCCACGTATTAGTGGAAGAATAGAACGACCTTGCATCTCATCAGGCACTTCTAATCCTGCTGCATCCAGAAGTGTGGGAGGAAGGTCAACAAGACTTACAAGTTGTTGGACCTGTCCACCTCCTGTGAAATCTGCGCCGTGAAATGCAGTCGGAACGCGTATAGAACTTTCGTGACAAGAACGTTTATATTCACTATTGCGAGTCTTGAAATGGCATCCGTGGTCAGAGGTAAACAGGATAATGGTATTGTCAAGAAGGTCCAAGCTTTTCAGTGCGTCCAACAGTCTACCGAGTGCTTCGTCAAGTCTTTTCACCATGCCGTAGTAGCCGCCTAAATGCTGGTGTGTTGATCCACCCAGAGCGGCAAGGTCAGGTGGAATCCATTTCCCCGTATACCTTTCTCTATAGCCATCTGGCGGAGGATAATCGTCAAGATGGTTTTGGTGATGTGGTTCAATGTAAGATGTAAAGAGATAGAAAGGATCGTCTTTGTTTCGGTCCACATACCTTATCACAGCATCTGTTAACGCATCTACACGGTAGCCGGGCAAGTCAACAGGTTCACCGTCATTATCAAATAGTCTTGTTTGGTATGCATCAGAAGTCATTTCCAAAACATTGGAGGCTAACCAATAATCGTATCCCCCGCGATTTTCTTGTGGAACAGCACCAGTGCTACCTGTATGGAGATGCCACTTGCCTATGTATCCAGTATTGTAGCCTGCATCTCCGAAGTGATGTGCAAGTGTTTTTAGGTTTGGCGATAGTGGAATTCCGTTTCGGTGACATCCAGTTGTTGTGGCGTATAATCCAGTTTGCAGGCAGGATCGGGCAGGTCCACACACGGGTTGGCATGTAAATGAGCGGCGGACATGTGTGCCTTGCTGTGCCATTCGGTCAAAGTTCGGCATCAAGTCAAGCGGGTTGCCATGCAATCCTGATGTGTCCCATCTCTGTTGGTCAGTGAAAAATACGATGACATTCGGTTGATTTTTGTCGGTTTGTGGCATATCTCTGTTTTTCCTCTCTGTTCAGTTTGACTAATGTTATTTTAATGGTTTGTATGATGGATGTCAAGCAGAAAGTGGAAGTAATACCATTTCTATAAATGTATATCCCATTAGCATTTGTTAAGAATGTCTTGAAGGACTGCACAAACTGGCAGTTTGTGGTACAAAAATGCGGCGTTTTCTATTAGAAATGGTATAATCTCAGAGATACAGATGTAGGTGAAAAATGCAGTAAACAGTGATATAATTTCCTATTAGGTATATGATATAGATGAACAACCTTTTGTTTGATTACCCCATAACAGACACTAAAATTCAGATAGGTGATAGACAAATAAAGCTAACGATTGTTGATGATCCAGATCGATTCTTGGATACATTGAGTCGTGAAGATTGTGATGGGAGATTGTATCTTCCCTACTGGACATATCTGTGGGAGTCTGCTATAGGATTGGCACGGCACGTGTCTGAGTTGGGTAATACAATTGCAGGACAACGTATTCTTGAGATCGGTTGTGGTTTTGGACTTGCAGGAATAGTTGCCAGCCAAGTGGGAGCAGAGGTGGTTTTTTCAGATTTTGAATATGATGCCATTGTATTTGCGAAACACAATGCACAGCAAAATGGTATGCGTTCTGCAGATTATGTTCAGATGGATTGGAATACACCGTGCTTTCAAAGTCAGTTTGATGTCATACTTGCATCTGATGTGATATATGAGGAACAGAATTGGCACCCCGTCATTGATTTACTGAAGAACTATCTTAAACCTGATGGCATTGCGCTTTTCTCTGAACCGAATCGCAAAAACGCAGGTGGATTTTTCAAAGATATTCGTAAAAACGGATTTACCTTTGAAAAATCCACCTGCGTTGTTACTTTAGACAATAAGGAAAGACAGGTTAACCTTTACACGATTCAAAGGAATTAGTCAGAATCCTCATCCTTCGGTTGTTTTGCAGGATGGATTTCATAACTTTTTCCCTTGTAAGAAACAATCACATGTTTTCCTATTGCCAGATATTTTGAGATATCAGCTTCTTTCTTTAGGAGATCAAAATATGCGTCGGTACCGAACTCAATCTTCGTCGTTTTTGTCTCAGATTTATATGTGGTATCAACCCAAACACCATCTTTAAGATGGAAGGTTTTATTTTTCACCTGCTTAATTGTAATTGGCGTTTCTGCTAACTGCTCACCTTTCTGGAGTTTTTGTAACTCTATACTTTCTAGAACCACCATTTCTCTTGCGCTTGGTGCGATTTCAAATTGTACGACATCAGCACTCACTCCTGTTTCACTGGCCTGTGGAGCACTTCGAGCACTAACAGATCGTGCCATTTTTGCAGAAAGATCTGATCTCCCTCTTTGTGAGCGACTTAAAACTGGATTCTGTTTCTGTTCTTCTGTTACAAGAAATGACGTGTAAGGCGTCATGATCCCGTACTTTTCGCTGAGTCGAACAATTTCCTCTTCCAATTCCTTATTTTCGCCGTTTAACCTAACTTCGTCAACAAGGTATGCCACCTTCCGTTGTGCCCACAACCTTGGGAGAAACTGGTGATCGGACTCATTCTTTGGGAATTTTCCAGGACTAGAGAATTCCTTTCTTTCTCCGTTGATGTCTCCATGCAATGTCAGTTCTGATTTTCCGCTGCCTACATATCTGCCAAGTACAGTCAACTGAGAACCGCGAAACAGGTGTGGTAACTTATGTGGATAGAGATTCTTGGTTTTGATATTTTCTATCTCTAAATCCAAATTGACAAGAATAGGTTCACTCACCTTTGTGTAGAAAGATGAAACAGCGACTTCTATATCTTCTTGCGGTTTTACATACTGACGAGTGCCACCATTTTGTTCAGCCATTTTGTCAAGCAGATTGACATTGACATCGTATCCGACACCGAAAACGAAGATGCGTGATTTATCACTATTTTTTCCAGAGACATTCTTGAGAATTTGTGTAACATCTGTAACCCCGACAGTTGCTTCTCCATCAGTTAGGAACACTACGATGCGCGGTCGTTTTGTGTCTGGTGTGTCGGATATAGCAGCAAGTAGGGCATCATTGATATTTGTACCGCCGGTCCCTGTAATATCATCAATAAACTCAAGCGCTTTTTTGCGTTCCTTTTGGACTGAAACTAATTCTTTAGCGAACGGTTCAACATCTGTATTGAAAAGGATGAGGTTAAATCGGTCTCCATCGTTTAGATTTTCTACACAAAAACGGAGTGCCTTTTTCGCTTGATCTATTTTCGGTCCTTTCATGCTCCCAGAACGGTCAAGGACAAAGATGAAGTCTTTTTCAATTATCTTTTTCTTATCAATCTCATATTTTGGAGAGATTAGGAGCATGAAAAAGCCGTCTTCATCTGGATCGTCGCGATGGGTAATTAGGTCAATCCCAAAATCTTTATCGGATAGGGAATAGTAGCAGGCAAAATCTCGTATAACATGAACATTATTTCCTTCATAACTGATTGTCGCACGATGATCGTCCTGACGATTGACTGCGACTTCATGTGAGGGGGAATAGATTGTCTTGAGTTCATGTTTGCTCTTTAGGTCAACTGAAACAGAGAGACTACCAACAGGAAAATTCGTGAATTTGTCGGTTTTTAGTGGATATGTATATCTTGCTAATGCCGAATCTACACCAATTACCTGAGAGTATTCCAATTGGATGCGTCTTTCTCCGTTTGGCGGAATTGGGAACACTCTTGCCTGAAATGCACGAGTGCCGACATACTCCAACAGTGCGGGGTCTTGCATGGAACGGACAATCCCTTCATAGATACTCCGTGCCTCTGCTTTTGCAAGGAGTTCAGCTTTGACAGGTTCTCCATCTATGTATAGCACAAAATTTGAAATGGCTACTTCATCTTGTAATGGAAAGAGATATGTGCCTTCCAGTTGCATGTTATTTGGATTGGCGAATACCTGATCAATTTTCGTTGTTGCGAGTTGGTTGTCAATAGAAACGTTCACATGATGTTTTTCGATTCTTAGGTTTTGAATTTGCGGAGCGCGTCGTCCAGCCGTCCGGATTATTATGCCTTGTGCCTCAGCAAATTGGACTACTCCCGCGAGGAGGAGTATTAATATGGTCGTGAGGAAATTTAATTTTCTCATTGGAGACCTCCATTGTAATGTGTAAACGTTGTGTTAATAGTATACCAATATATGTGACACGATTTCAAGTTCTTATAGTAAAAACCATAATTATTTACACACTACGGTAGGTTCGGTTTCATAACCGAACCGGTGTTTGTTCAGCCTCATAGATGCGGTTAGGAAACCGCATCTACCGAGGAGTGAGCACGTATTTTTACATTTCACTATAAACAGTTAGAGTGTGTAAGGTTTGTCAGAAAGACTTTGTCAATTTTAAGAATAGAATTAACTTGTCTGCACCGCTTCCAAATCCATCAAACGTCGTGCCTTCCGAACAAGCTTGAACAGTTCTTTTTCCTGCTCTTCACTTTCGGAATTATTGGACTGTAGTTGAGGTAGAATGCCTTTGAGAATTCGCTGCACTGCACCTAAACTACCATCCTTTGCCCAATAACTTTCGCGTAGGATTTCAGCGAATTGTGCGACTGAGGCAGCAACCTGAAAATCCGGTGTAGTATCTTCAAATGAATCTTTCAGGTCTTCAACGCTGATTTTTTCATTGACTTCCGTCACCTCTGCTGTGTCAGGATCTTCATGCCGAATTGAGACAGTGGCAAGTTTCCCTTTATCCACATTCTTGCAGAGTTTGACTTCATAAAGTGCGGTAACGCTGTGTCCCGAACCGATTTCACCTGCATCTGCTTCGTCGTTACGGAAATCTTCGTGTTCCATCTGACGGTTCTCGTATCCTAACAATCGGAACCGACTGACTGTATCCTTGTTAAACTCCACCTGAATTTTCGCATCCTTTGCAATAACCTGAAGCGTGCCAGTGAGATTTTGCACAAAGATTCGTTTTGCTTCTTTGAGGGTGTCAACGTAGGCATAATTTCCGTTGCCTTTCTTAGCGAGTTCCTCCATAAGGACATCGTTGTAATTTCCCATGCCGAATCCGACTGTGGTAAGGTAAATATCGTCTTGATCCACATAATCTCGGATTTCCTTGAGGAGCATATCGGGATTTGTTACCCCTTCGTTTGCCACGCCGTCTGAGCATAAGATAACACGATTGATACAACCCTTTTCTGCATTCTTACTGGCAAGTTCATATCCTTTGTGTATCCCATCTTCAACATTGGTGACACCTTCAGGACATAAAGCATCAATTGCATTCAAAATATGTTTTCGGTTCACTGCACTTGTATGTGGCAGAACAACCCGTGCATCTGTGCCGTAGACAACAATGCCTATCTTATCATTCGGACCAAGTTGTTCCACTAAGAGACGCAACGCTTTCTTCACAAGTTCTAACCGATTTTCCATACCCATTGAACCGGATACATCTATGACAAATGTTAGATTTGCATCCTTTCGGTCGGTATCTTCTATGATTTTGCCTTGAATACCGATACGGACTAATTGGAGTCTTTTACCATTTCCAAATTTTGAGGGTGCCCCTTCGATGTGAACGGCAAATGCATCTTCCGTTGGCGAGGTATAGCTGTAATCAAACGCGTTGATGAATTCCTCAACTCTGACAGACTCTGGTTGTGGGAGATTGCCATCGTGGAGAAAGCGACGCATGACTGCGTAAGATGCAGAATCTGTGTCCATAGCAAAGGTAGAAAACTTGTCATCTTCTGTGTCAATGAAAGGATTGGTGCCATGTCTTTTGAAGTATACATCGTGATATGCAGTTCCGTTTGGTGGGGTTAATCCCAATCTTGACACGGTTTGTCTTCGCAACACAGATTGTTCTTCAAGTCTATCTATACCTCTTGCATTAAGAGGTATAGAACTTGATAATCGTTGTTCTATTAGATCTGGGGAAGATTTCACCTTAACGGAAGAATCCATTACAACATCAAGACGTTCTCTGGAGAAATCTGGTTCAAATTCCTTCGAAAACCCAAAATCTTCAGAGCAGATTAGTTCTGCAGTTATTTGAGGATGTTCAGTCAAGATATAGGAACATACAAAATCTTTGTCTAACTGGACATTGTTGCTTTGGTAGGTCAGTCTGGCAAGTCTTTCAGATTCTTGGTCAATCTTGACATCGTGTGAAAGGGAATTGAAAGTTTTTATCCCAATTCCATTATCTATAACTATGGACATCTCAAAATTACCAACTGACTGATTGCTTTCTAAAGGATGCGTGTAGGTGATGTTGTCATCAGTAAAATTCAGGTGTTCATCATATCTTACCTGAACACTACATACGCCTCCAGCAGGAATCTTTAACACCTTTGTCTGTAAGTGTGAAGATGTAATTGACTCTAAAATGTCAGTATCTGAAGTCTGGAAGGCAACTTCGTATATCTCTTTTAGTTTTTTCTCATTAGCCAGTTTAATGGGAATCACCTTTCTATCAATACAGACTTCATACCTCTTGTTTCTTTCTTGTATAGGTTGTGGAATAATAAAAACACCCTCAACTGACGAATTATTTGGGTTTCTGAAAACGATTTCAACATCCGTGTGTGCAATTGCGTTTTGAATTCGGACATTCAAAAGGTAGTGTTCAATAAGCAGCTCTTCAAACTTGCGGGTTTCATCTGGACGTTGAAGAAATAAAGTTTGTGCTAATGCACGAAGTTCTGATTTTTTCATCGTGATCTCCTTATTGTATTTTTGGGTTTGTGATTTGTGTGACTTAGTTGTAAATGGTAGAGTTGTTTTGCACATATTTGGAATATGTCTTAAATGCAATATAGGAAGAGAAAGGTATCTCAACTCTACAATTACGCTAAGACGTTTTAGTGGCAAAAAGGTTTAATTATTTGGAATAGCAGAAACTTTTTGCTGTAATTTGGATAGTGTGTTCCGAGCATGCACACGAGTCGCCGAGTCATTCGCGTGTAAATCTTGTTGAATTAGATTAATTCCTGTATTGTCATCAAGATATGCAAGTTCATAAGCAGCAGAACGTTGAATAATGGGATTTTTGTGCTGTAAAAGCTCTGTCAAACCATCTGGCGTTGCAGATTTTTCATGGATTATAGACCAATCTATTGATTGTTCGTAGTTCTGTGCGTAAAACTTAGGATTTCTCAAACTATATAAGGGATAATAAATATGTTCATTTGGTGATTCTAATAGTATTAAAATCACAGCACCACTATTACGTTCATCCTCTTTCCAATGTTTTAGTTTGCGAAATGCGATTTTTTTCAGCCATTTGACTCCGCTATCATCTCCAAGTTGTTGAAGTGCCAGTGCAGCCCTCGTAGAATCATTTGAATTGTTTAAACTGAATGTAATTCGTCTGAGTGGTACAATAGCACGCGCATCGCCACTTGCTCCTAAGGACTCTATAAAAGTATGGATATAATATCCCATATTGAACATTTCTATCCAAGTTGACACAAGTTCAGGATCAGGACGTTTAAATAACAGATCTAGAGCCGAACGTTTTATATACCGGAAATTATCAGCAGATGTCGTATCCATCAAAGTAAGTTTTTTGATAGCAGCTATCCCCTCCGGTTTACCAATTTTTGCAAGTTGATAGCACGTTTTAACAATATCATCCCTATTTTCCTCAGTTATCATTTCAGGGTCTATGCTTTCAATCATGTCATTGAATTTGGCAGCAGGAATTGGATCAATTTGAAAAAAAGATTTTGGAGAAGTGAGTGTGTTTGACCACGTCAGAAGACCTGCCCGAAACTTTCTGTACGAAAAAGACTTATTATTCATTGGTAAATTTACTTCTTTTGAAATGAAGCCTCTAAGTGCTGGCAAAATCTCTAATTCAACAGTGTAGAGTCCGGATTGAAATAAATCATACGATTCTAAAATCTGAATTGTTCCAGTGATCTCATCTCCAGCTTGCAGGGTTTTAATATCATCAAACGTTAAAGATCTAAGTTTAGCTATCGGTCCCACATATTTAATAAGAGTACCATCTGGTTGTTGAATCTTTAACTTTACGTACCTTGATGAAATCGATGTATATAAGGCAATGTAAATAGGATACTCACTAATATTTGTTATACGATATGTTAATGTAATGGGTTGTAAGTAATCATATCGTTGTTGATCCATTTCAATTGTAAGTTCTAACGGTGGTCTATCATGCAAGATGTCATAAACCATTTGTGCAGCATGTAAGATCCTACCTTTGGCATTTTGAATCAGGTTTTCCAAAGCTGGAGCCATCACAACAAGTTCCTTCCGTCGAATTAGGTCTATAGTGAAAATGGTCGCTTCACCCTTAGAATCAACGAGCAATTGCGTAAGGTGTTTGTATATCTCTGCTTTCCAAGAATCACCTAACTCCAAAAGATATTCAATTATCAATAGTCTTTCTTTTGGACCAACATCAGTGAGTAATTTCGTAATGTGCTTGGATATCTTATTTTCCTGAAAATTCGCATATTGAAAGAGTGCCTTAATGGCTTCTACGCGAAACGGGGAAGATTCATCCATTGCATAAGATGAAACTGCGTTAATAGCTGCATCGGTATTGTAAGTTGCTAATATCCTTAAAGTTCCTGCATTCGGTTTCTCTTGCATAATTTTCAACAAGGACTCAAAACCTTCTTCTCCCATATTTCCCAAAGCACGCGATATCGCAGCATGGAGATTAGAATCATCTATTTCAAGTAGTTCTTTTTCATAGACAGGAATAAATGCAGGATCCGTTTGATTCCCAAGTATTTCGTAAATGGCATCTTGTATGTACGAAAACTTAGTAGAATCTATCTGCCCTAATTTTTCCAATAGTGGTTTTACAATTGATGTGTCAGATTGTGAGAAAGCGGTTATGATTTGCTCTGATAAACGACTTCGGGGACTAAGATAATTGTATAAGATCGGAAGTGCTCGAACATCCCGCGTATTGGCAAGTTTTTCTGCTACTTTTTCCTTTTCTTCCCATTGATATTTCAAATCATTATAAGTCTTGATAAGATCGGGGACTACGCTTTTTTGTCTAAAATCTGCTAATGTATAAGCAACGTGCTCTCGGATATACGGATCAACGTTGGGATCATTATACCTTGCCAAAAGTATGGGAATTACACTTTCATCCCTAAGGTATGTTAGCACTTTTTCTGCGATATGTTGTCTCTCAACATCATTCATGTATTGAACCATTAGTTTACTTGCATATTCTGTATCAACAGTCGAAATTAAGTACGCAGCATCATCGCGAATAGAACTATCATCACTATTTACAAATAAATCCTTTAGTTCTGGCAAGATACTCAAATCTGCGTAGTATCTATCTATTAGATAACGTCCATGCCTGCGTGCATGTTCATTTTCATCTGTAAGTACACGAACCAAAAAAGGAGCAGCTTCTTCACCCATCATGGCGAGGTCGTAGCCGCCCTCCCCGAGCCACACATTCCAGTCTGTCGCACGTAATTTTTCAAGTGTGGTGATATCTGTTTTTGTTCTTCCACACGCCATAATCAACGATAAAAGAATGATCCACATTATCCTATATTTCATTGTAAACCCCGTTGGGTTGCAGTTCTGTTTTCTAACTGTCTTTGTATTCAGAATCATGGACGATAAGAAGTCGGACAGCATCAGTTAATTTAAGGGACAATTTTTATTGATGAGGTTATGAATAGACTATTCTTCTGCCTGTTCTTTCAAAAGACGTGCCTTTTGCACAAGTTTGAGCAATTCCTCTTTTCGTTCTTTCTGCTGAGGTGTTTTTGACTCAATCTCCGGAAGAACGCCTTCAATTGTCTCTTGAACAGTAGTTAAAGAACCTTCTTTTGCCCAAAAACTTCCCCGAAGGATTTCAGCGAATTCGGCAATTGCACCGACAAGTTGAAACTCAGCAGATGCATCTTGATATGAATCTTTCAATTGTTCTGAGGAGATAGTTTCGCTAACCTCTGTAACCTTTTGTGTGTCGGGGTTTTCGTGCCGAATAAAGACAGTGGCGAGTTTGCCAACAGCATCTTCATGAAGTTTAATCTCATAGAGTGCGGTTACGCTATGTCCCGATCCAACTTCCCCTGCGTCTACATCGTCTTTACGGAAATCTTCGTGGGCAAGTGCACGATTTTCATATCCGAGTAGGCGGAAACGACTGACTGTATCGGGGTTGAACTCAACCTGTATTTTGGCATCTTTTGCAATGACTTGTAGTGTGCCAGTTAAATTCTCCACAAACACCCGTTTTGCTTCTTTAAAGGTGTCAACATAAGCATAACTGCCGTTCCCTTTATTGGCAAGTCGTTCCATCAAGACATCGTTGTAGTTCCCCATGCCAAAGCCAACTGTAGTAAGCGTTACACCTTCCTTAACATAGTTTTCTATTGTCTTAAGGATAGCATCAGGACCTGTATTCCCAACGTTTGCAACACCATCTGAACAGAGGATTACACGGTTGATACAGTTGGACTTTGAGTTCTTTAGTGCAAGTTTGTATCCCATCCGAAGTCCTGCTTCTGCATTCGTTGCACCTTCTGAACGAAGTTGATTAATTGCCTCTATGATATATCCACGGTTCTGTCCACCAGTATGTTTGAGAACAACCCGGGCATCAGAACCATAAACTACGATCCCAACCTTATCAGTAGGACGAAGTTGATCAACAAGAAGTGTCAATGCTCTTTTCACCAAACCTAAACGATTTTCCATGTTCATTGAACCAGAGACATCAACCACAAAAGTAAGTATAGCGTCTTTTCGGTCTGTATCTGGAATGACGCGACCTTGAATACCGACACGGAGTAACTGAAGCCGTTTGCCTTCCCCAAATTTTGACGGTGCACCTTCTATGTGAACAGCAAATGCATCATCTTTAGGAGGCGTATAGTTGTAATCAAACGCATTAACAAATTCTTCAGCGCGGATAGCGTCTGTAGGTGGAAGGTTTCCATCATGGAGATAACGACGCATTACGGTATAAGATGCGGTATCCACATCCATAGCAAATGTAGAGAAGTTGTCATCTTCTGTATCAATGAAAGGGTTGGTGCCATGGTTTTTATAGAAAACATCTTGATATGCTGCACCGTTTGGTAGGTTTAATTGCGGTGCTAGTGGTTGTAACGATGCTACTTGATTGGGTTGGCTCGCAGCACGCGAATAAGCCAATTGTGGTGTACTCTTTAATGCACTCAGTTTGGAGCGTGTACTCGCTTCTGGCACAGTTACATTTGGAGCAATTGCTACATTTGGAGCAATTGTCTCTGACGATTTCAACATCCTTTTGGCAATTGATTTACGAAGTTTTGCCGTAGGTGGATCCGGTGGTGACAACGCTTCTACTGTGACAACGTCTTTGATTTGCTGGGTTTCTTGGTTATCTAAACGACTGTTGATGAGAAACACGACAATGAGAAGGAGCGCGAATGAAATAAAAAACGCTCCTGCAATTCTTTTGATACGCATTGCTTTTTACCTCCAAAAAGTAAAAACAGGTAATTTGGATTGTTAACAGCAAATTATATGCCAATACAAGAACGCAAGATTCAGGTCTTTTTGTAGGACTCTTAGCAGAATCTTGCACTAACCTGTGCATTTTCTATACAGAGCTGCACGAAAATGGACAATCACCTTTCGTTTTTTGTCTGAGTCTGTTTCAGGTATTCTGATAGCTGTTCTGTTAATCTTTCTTCAATAGTCTTCATTTTTGGTACCCTTGCGAGATTGTTTGTTTCATTTGGGTCATCTTGCACATTAAACAGTAGATAAGGGGTTCCTTCTTTATTTAATGCCATTTTCCACTCATGATTTAGTAGCATAATTTCACGGGATATTTCGGAAATAGCAAAATCGCGATGTGTTGCTTCTATGTCATCAAGAACAGGAGCCAAGGACTTTCCGAACTGTCTATGCTTCAACTCCCCTCCCGCCATTTCAACGAGTGTGGGTCCGATATCAATCCATTCAACAGGACTATCACATATTCGGTTAGGTTCAACATTTTTAAGTGTATCAGGAGTACGTACAAGAAAAGGAATTCGGACTGCACCGTTGAGGAAGTTGCTTTTGTAAATCAACCCGTAATCTCTGTTCATCTCTCCATGGTCTGAACAGAAAACGATGACAGTATTATCCAGTTCTCCGCGCTGCTCAATTGCATCAAGAATTTCACCAATCTGATCATCAATAAGGGTAACATTTCCAGCATAATCCGCACGCATTCTTGCTACATCATCTGCGTCGAATTTAGGACTTTTCTTTTTATTCTTCATAAGATTATCCAAACTTCCACGAGGTCTGTCACCTACATCCGGACGGGATATTGGCTGTGGCATATCAGATGCATTATACATACTTGAATAAGGTTTTGGACAATCCCACGGTTCATGAGGTCCCCCGAAACTCACCCAGCAAAACCAAGGTTCTTTGCGGTTATAGTCTTGAAGATATTGCTTTGCTTGCTGTCCGACATAAACGTCAGCATCATTTTCAAGTCCGAGTGGAGTGGGACGAACAAGATGTGGTTTTGTTTTGAAACGTTCCTGATAGTCATCACGGTATGCTTTCCAGAGACCTTTTTCTTCCCACATTTCTGTCATATAGGATAGGCATTTCATACTTGCTCGGGGACCACCAATCTCGTTCACATCGTCTAATCCGTAAGCGTGCATTAAATGCTCACGTTTACGAAGATCACCAGTATTCGTGTGGAGATGTGTTTTACCGAATAGACTCGTGCGATAGCCTGCCTCTCGGACAGCTAGCATCCATGTTGGAGTGTCAGGTTTCATCTTATGCTTTTGGTTGTTCCAAACTCCGGTGTTGTGTGGATACAATCCTGTTGCTAAACTGAGGCGTGCAGGAACACAAACAGGTGATGTAGTGACACAATTAGTAAAACGTACACCCTCGTTTGCAATTTTGTCCATGTTTGGTGTTTGCACCCAATCACCACTGCACCCCATGGCATCCCACCGTTGCTGGTCTGTCATCAGAAGAAGGATGTTCGGTTTCTTGGACTCACTTGCAGGTTGTTGATCTGCCTTCACTCCCTGTACACCAGTGTTTGTGGCAACAAGTGATATGGCACCTGCTCCTGCTACACCGAGATTCTTGATGAACGTTCTGCGATTGATTTTATCGGATTTAGTCTTCATAGGATTATTTTTTGGTTTGTGTGTGAAATAGGTGTTCTAAAATTTGCAGCCCTAGTTCTGTTTCTAACTCTTTCATTTCGGGTTGTCCAGCCAGATTATTTATTTCATCTGGGTCATCTTGCATATTAAAGAGAAGATACGGTATACTATCACTGTTTAGCGCGATCTTCCATTCCTTATTCAGCAACATGATTTCACCCGATATTTCAGAGATCGCATATTCACGGTGAGTTGCTTCCGTGTCAGCAATAACGTGACATAACGACTTACCGGACTGCCGATGCTTCATCTCACCACCTGCCGCTTCAACAAGTGTTGGTCCAATGTCAATCCATTCGACGGGACTGTCGCAAACGGTACCTTCTGGCGTGTCTTTTACAGTTTCTGGAGTTCGGACAAGTAGTGGGATTCGAACTGCTCCATTGAGGAAGTTACCTTTGTATATCAATCCGTAATCACCATTCATTTCACCGTGGTCTGAAGTGTGAATAATGACGGTATTATCAAGTTCACCTCGGGCATCAATTGCTTCAAGTATTTCACCAACCTGATCATCTATGAGTGTTACGTTTCCAGCATAATCTGCGCGTAACCTTTGTTCTTCACCCTTTTCAAATTTGGGATTCATCCGATTCATCATATTGTCTAAATTACCACGAGGACGATCTCCAGCAGGTTGACGTGGAATAGGTGGTGGCATGTCTTTTGGGTCATACATACTGGCATAAGGTTCGGGTGTATCCCACGGTTCATGAGGTCCACCGAAACTTACCCAGCAGCACCACGGTTCTTGCCGGTCATAGTTCTGAATATACTTCTTTGATTGTTGACCGACGTAAACATCAGCATAGTTTTCAAGTCCAACTGTTGAAGGACGTACCGTGTGCGGTTTTGTGCTGAATCTGTCGCTATAATCCTCACGGTAACCTTGCCATAATCCTTTTTCCTCCCACATTGCTGTCATATGGGATAGGACGCGACTACTTGCTCGTGGACCACCTATCTCATCAACATCATCTAAACCATACGAATTCATTAAATCTTCTCTGTCCCGCAAATCTCCGTTATGGGGATGAAGGTGTGTTTTACCGAAAAGACTGGTGCGGTAACCTGCATCACGTACTGCTTGCATCCAGGTCGGGGTTTCAGCGGACATCGTATGATGCATGTTATTCCAAACACCTGTATTGTGCGGATATAACCCCGTTGCTAAACTGAGACGCGTAGGGATACAGACCGGAGATGTGGTAACGCAATTAGTAAAGCGGACACCTTCATTTGCGATTCTATCCAAATTAGGTGTTTGCACCCAATCACCACTGCAACCCATTGCGTCCCATCGTTGTTGGTCTGTCATGAGGAGAAGTATATTTGGTTTCATAGATATCCTTATATGTAATTTGAAATGTTTGGCAAGATGTAATCGGTGGACACGTAGGAAACTAACAGAAATTAAAATCTATATTCTTCAATTAATTTCGCTCAATACCAGCATCAACGAACGCTTTTGACAACGTTTGATATGACAAAGTGGCAGCGGCAAGCGGATCATAATTCTCGCGTGCCTGCACCATAAAACTGACTTCGGCAGTGATGAACCCATCATATCCGTGTGCCTGCATCTGCTTTAGATAATCCACATAATCAAAAGTGCCTTCGCCTGGGATTAGGAATTCAAAATCTGGATGGATACCGCGTTGGTCCTTGACATGTGTATGCGCCGAAACTGCTGCTAAAGCGGAGACTGTCTCTTCTGTCGGTATGCCAACAATGTCAAAATGACTGATGTCAAAGTTAACTTTGAGATATGGGGAATTGACGATATTAAGGAGTTCAAGCACTTTATCGGGAGTGTCAACAATTGCACCGATGTGCGGTTCCATCGCGATAGTCACACCACGGGATTCGCCATAATCCACCAACTCACCGAGACGTTCAGCGAGGAATTCTTTTTTGGTATTCCACATATCCGGTTTACCGCCGGGAGTAGTATTCACTGCAGGCAGTTCTCCACTTTGTGCAAGGTCAACTGCTAAATCTACGCCACCTTTGAGTCGCCACATATTCTTAGCATGTGCTTCTGGGTCTGTTTCCAGCAAACTGGAATGCGCAGCGATTGCAGGTAATGCTAAATTGTGTTGTTTCAACAGGGATGCAATTCGTTTACGTGCTGCTGTATCAAGAGAACTGAGTTCGGTAGTGAAACGTGGGATGATCGTCAGTTCAATCCCATCAAATCCGAGTTGTGCAAGGTGCGATATCGCAGTATCAATGGGGACTGTCGGCATTCCCCATGTGCTATATCCGAGTTTCATGAGGTTCCATCCTTTTTCAAAATATGAAATTTAGCTGCAAGTGGTCTAAATTTGGATACGGTACAGTAACGAATCTTCTATAAATGTCCAATTCTCAGGCTTTGAGACGATAGAGAATTCCGCGAAGTGAACTGCTGTGCTATATTGCCACGTATCCTAACTGGACACCGAAAAACTTAAAATGTGCAGGCATCATTTCGTTATGCCAATTCAACGTTACGCGATGTGGATTTCGAAATTCTGTCGCAATCCAAACAACGGTAGTTGCCTGAAGCCCAGCGGCGTATGTCAGAACTTGACCAAGGTGTGAATGATCAGATTTCTCCAATTGGTTCTCAATGACTATTCGTGAGTTATCCACTTTGTTACGACACACTAGATCAGCTCGGAACCCTCCAACATCCTTCTCTCTTGCTTCAAACTCCAATTCCATGTTCAGTGTCTTGGCAAGAAAGGACAAGTTATCTGCCAGCCAAGGTGTGAACTCCTGCGCCTCGTGAGGCCAGATTGTGCGCGGCTTAACTCGTTGAAATCCGGAAAATTCAGGCATCAGCTGTTGTTTTCCTCTGATTCGTCAAGTTCTTTAATTGAGGTTTCAACGTAAGTCTGGTGAATTTCATCATCTGCGGCACGGGCAAGCTTAAGTGCAGTTTCCAAGTCTGCTCTTGCTTCTGCATCACGATTTTGGCGAATTTTCATCTCTGCACGATAGGTATAACCGTGTGCAAATGTTGGATCTACACGAATCGCTTCTTCATAATCAGCAAATGCAGCTTCACGTCGGCCTAGCGCGTATTTCACAAGTCCTCGGTTGGTGTAGCTAGCTCCCTGCCACGGTGCAAGACGGATTGCCTGGTCATAGTCAGAAACCGCTGCCTTGAGTTGTCCAAGGAAAAACTTCACATAGCCTCGATAGTGATAAGCTTCTGCCATATCTGGACAGATATCAATTGCCTTGTCAAATTCTGCTATTGCACATTCATCCTCTCCCTGCTTCATTTTAGCAATACCTATATTGAAAAATGCATCCGCACACTTTGGGTCTAAACGTAGTGCAGCATCATGATCGGCAAAGGCACCAACATAGTCTCCCAAACCGAATTTGGCAACACCACGGGTAGTGTAGGCAGCTGCTTTTACAAATGTTGTAGAAGTATTAAGATTTATGGCTTCATTGCAGTCTTCTATTGCATCTTCATAAAGCTCAAGTATGTTTTTTACCTTGCCTCTGTGGACATGGGTTTCCGCATTCTTAGAATTCAATCGTATAGCATTGTTGTATGCGTAAAGTGCTTCCTCGGTTCTCTCTTGTTTGTAAAGCAGATTACCCAAATTTTCCCAAGCATGTTCAGCAAGTTTTTCATTATTGCCTTCAACAATATTCGCTATTGCTTGCCATTTTTCAACAGCTGCATCCACTTTGTTTGCTTTCACTAACAAATTAGCATCTACTATTGCTTTTTTTATGAAAGAAAAATCTTGATCAACTTGATATGTTTGGATGGTGTCCTCAACTGTTTGCGTTGAAGATTCTCTTGGTTTGTTAGTCATAGTTTAATACCACACTATTTAACAATATGATTGCATGTAAATCTCAATTTCCTCAAAAAATGCTACCCATCCAATCATTCAAGAGGAAACCAACACGGTGAATCAAGAGAGCAAGACGTCCCATAACGGTATTCCCAAATGCAGCTCCAAAACCTATCATTAGGAAAGCAATACCAACCTTTGAAAGCCAATTGATAGGACCGCGGTGTTCCACAGAGAAGAAAAAATATGTAAGGGTGCATATTACACCAATGACTATGAGGACAGCGTTGAAAGTATCCAAAACGGAAAGCGTTCCTGCATTCATTGCAGCAAAGGGTTCAATTGTTCCGCGTGTCTGAGCAAAGATATTTGCCTGCAACACATTTGGAATTGCGACACCAGCCCCAAATCCGATCAGAATAGCTATAGGATAACGAATTAACCACGTATGACGCGAGGACAAACGGGCAAAAAACAATAAACCGATGGCAATTGGTAATATTCTAAATAACCCCCAAAGTGCATTTCGTGTTTCTGGTGTTGTTGTCCCCACTATCTCTGCCCAGAGCGCGCTGATTGCTTCAGATAAAGGTTCCCATGCTAATGGTATAACTCCTTGATGGATACTAATAATAATGATGTATCCAACCGAAATTCCTACAAAGAGATGTTCTGCAAAACGATAGAATGGATTATCTCTGTAAAGAAAACTATAAATGCAGAGTGTTAAGAATGCTGCAACCCAGATTCCAATAATTTCCATCAATTTAACCCTCCCTTCTTCGCTGAATAAAAAATGCAATATTGCCTAGAATGACCAAACCGATAATCAAAAGATGTGCATAGGTTGCGGTGTTTAATCCAATAGTTCCATCCCCAGGCGCATTCAACAGTTTCTCATATTCGGCGGCTCCTAAATAACCGGGCATTAAGCCTATCAACTGTCCTGTTTGCAAATAAGGATACATCTGGGCAATAATTACTGCTGTAACGCCTGCAGCAATCTTCACACCGTACCTTGTGTTGGCATAAATGATCCAAGCTTCGGTTGTACTTCCGGAAGCAAGATCAAGCAACAAATCAATCTGATCATAGTTTGTGATATTTTCCATCATCGGAATTTCGTCAACAGTTTTATTTTCATAGTCGGTTTCAAAGACACTACTGATGTCGGTTCCCATACCAAGGATAACTTGTAATGTTCCGGGACGGTAACCCAGAAATACATAATCTTCACCATAGACAGCATTGTTTTCTGCAGCAATCTTTCGCATGAGTTTATGAGCCAAGGTTGGTGTATTAGGGAGAAGGGTCATACCGATGATTTTTATCCCTTTACTGAAACAGTGTTGCATTACTGCCTTTGCCATCGGTTCTGGTTCGGCGAGAGAAGATGGTCCATAATCAAAAGCAATCATAATCGTTGATCCTGAGGGGAGTGTTTCAATAAAATCGTAAAGATTTCGTGTTGGCTCTGAAACTGTAATTGGCATCCTTACTGGGACAAGGGTTGGAAAGATAACAACTAAAGCAACTAATATAAAAATTACTCGTCTGTCCATATTCATGATTTTTTCAAGCATTGACTAATCTCCTCCACCAAGATACGACCGTTCAATTCCTAATATAATTCGGATAGATTGTGAAATGACCCCTAAACTTACACCAAGAATAATACCACGTCGTGCAGCATTGTTTAGAACATCTAAAATCCATTGGCGTAACCATGATGCACCGTCTGTCCAAGGCATCCAAGACATTACCTTATTCCAAACGAGATCGCCAACGGGGACATTTCCGATCATGACAATCATGGCAGTAGCAAGAAGTAAAAAAGCCTCAAATGACCGTGCACGGAAAGCACGAAAAGCCGCTGAAGCAATAAAAAAGGCAAGCAAAGAAAACATTGTTGCATCCATTGGGACTTGGACGTTATTATATAACCACTCAACTATTGAGTTTTGCGGTCCAAAGGGAACACCAATTAAAACCATCACTATCATGCCAACGAATACAATCAGACTGTATTGCCAATGTTCTGTACGAAGGTTGATGCGTGTAACGTGTGTCTGGATGAGCGTCACAACTGCCAATACCATAGCGAATGGCGATATTATTAACCCCCAATTGATCACTTCCTTGTAAACTGCTTGGGAATATGAATGTGGACTAAATTGGGTGAAGATCATCGCTATGCCAAAAAGAAAGCAGAATGCTAAGGGTATTTGTCTCTTCATATATTCTCCTATCTCACACTCTGTAAAAGTGTAGTAATCCAGTTGATACCGAACAACTCAAGAGTCACACCAAGGATGATCGTCACAAAAATGACGATTTTACCCCAGTCTTGTCCTCTGAGACTTCCTAGAAGCATTGGTTCTTTGGAAAGATACGCACTTGCTGCATAGAGTTCTTCACCTATCAAGGTATAGTCACAGGCTGCGATGAAGAAGGGGAGTTGATGTTCTGAATCTGTACCAGCAATTTGTATTGCACCGATGGAATTTCCGGTTTCAGCCATAAGAAGTGATTCCGCATAAAATGTGCCTTGTAAAAAGACTGCTGCTGGTTTTTCGCGAATCATCATACCATCAACACCTGCTGCATAAGCGAATTGATCACCCGTAAGATAGAAAATGTTCTCTTCCTGGTAGGCATCTGGACGACCTTCGTCGAGGTAAGAAGTTTTAACCATCTCCCGAACAACGTTCAACACAATGGGATCATTACAGGGCACGCGTAGCGGTGTTTCATAGTCAGCAGTTCGTCGTGCAACCTGTCCAAGAATGGTCATACTGGCAATAGTTGCAACATTTTCAACACCCCCTAACCCTAGCACATATAAAATTGAACGGCCCATCTCGGTTGCCCTTCCGATTGCTTCATCGACAGCTTCAAGTCCAGGAATACGGCGAACAAATACATCTTGATTATTACGGCAAAGGTATATACTTACAAGAATTGCTGCACATAAAATTATCATGGCAATAAAAAGTGAGGTCTTACCCGTGTGAAACCATTGTCCAGTAGCTATTACTCCTTCTGTCTGTTGCGAATTTACTAGTGCTTCAGAATCAGTAATTGCCTGTACAAAATATGCATGTGTTTTTCCTTTTTCTATTTCTGAATCCTTATATTGAGTCGCAGTCGGTTTTAACTGTTTACCAATCTCCTCAAACTCACCAGAATCAGTGTTGCGTAGGATTTTGTATCCTGTTATTCCACTATCCTCAGGTACAGCATCCCATGTGACGGTGATACTTGAGCCATCGTCATTAGGTGTATCTTTCGCAGTGACGTTTGTCGGAGTTGAAAACGTCGGTTCTTGACTAAATGCATAAGTGCCACATAAAAATATAAGCAAACATGTGGTTATACATATAAATGTCTTGTTATATGTCATTTATTTCCTCAAAAGAATTTGGGTTAAGAACTAATTACATTGTGAAATTGCTTCAATAATTTGTGTGTCAGTTACATCGTCTCGGATAACTACTTCCCCAATTCGAGTCGGCAAAATAAGACGTAGATTACCATCTAATGCTTTTTTATCATAATACATAGTTTCACATATAGTTTTTGGGGTAAGATTCGATGGAAAGGTTAACGGAAGTTGTGCCTGAATTAGTAGATTACGTTGACGTTCAAAATCAGTTTTCGAAAACATACCTAAATTGACTGCTAATTGTGCTGCGCAATTCATGCCGATAGACACTGCTTCTCCGTGTCTTAATCCATCGTAGTCTGTCAATGCTTCAAGCGCATGTCCAAATGTATGTCCATAGTTCAGCACCATCCGCAATCTGCTTTCTTTTTCATCTTTCGCGACTATATCCGCTTTGTTTGCACACGCACGAGCGATCATATCGATGAGTGTTTCTGCATCTAAGTCTAATATTGCTTCTAAGTTTTCCTCCACCATCTCAAACAAGTGTTCATCTCTGATGACACCCATTTTTATCACTTCAATTAGTCCTGCGCGGAGGTCTCGTTTCGGTAGGGTATTCAGAGTATCAACATCAATCAATACTAATTTAGGTTGATGAAAAGCACCGATAAGATTTTTACCCTTTTCATGATTAATTGCGGTCTTACCACCAACGCTCGCGTCAACTTGTGCCTGTAAAGTCGTGGGAATTTGAATATAATCTATCCCACGCATGTAAACCGCAGCTGCAAATCCAGCTAAATCACCAACAACCCCACCACCAATAGCCACCACCATTGAACTCCGATCCAATTGATTTGCAACTAAACTATCCTGAATCCGTGCAAATTGTTCTAACGACTTGCTACTTTCACCAACAGGAACTTCAATCAAATCAACATCAAAACCAGCATTTTCCAAACTCCGCAAAATTAAAGGACCATAATGATGTTTAACGGATGTGTCTGTAACAATAAGTACTCTCGTAGATTTGCTCAGTGATTTAAGACATTCACCAATTCGGGTTATATTCCCTGAACCAACGATGATTGGGTAACGGTTTTCTTTGAGTTCTACGTGTAATGTCTTTTCCATTTTACACATCGGGATTTTTGGGCACAAATGTTTTCATCTTCCTGAAATAGATGTTTTTTATATGAACAACTATTTCATCAAAGGACCTTCCAGTGGTATCCATCGTATAGTCAGCCTTGGCGTAGTAAGGGGCGCGTTCATCTAACATCGTTCGAATTGTTTCCAGCGGATTGGGGGTCTGCAATAAAGGACGGTGTGTCTGATGACCAATGCGTTCATATATCTCCTCTGGAGATGCCGTTAAGCAAAAAACTATTCCGTTTTCTTTGAGTGTAGCAACGTTTTCCTCTTTTAAAACAACGCCGCCACCAGTGGATATAACAAAGTTGTATAGATCAGATACTTGTTCAACCGCCTCACTTTCAAGTTGACGGAACACTGATTCTCCATCTTTTTCAAAGATATCGCTAATTGCACGCTCATTATCTCTTTCAATAACACTGTCCGTATCAATATACCGCATCCTCATCAGTGATGAAAGCCGTTTACCGACAGAGGTCTTCCCAGTACCCATAAATCCGACAAGAACAATATTGGGTTTATTCTTAGAAGTTCTATTCAACTGAATCACCTCTATCACACTTATATGAAATGGCATAAATACAATACATAGGTATGGTTGATACTAATATATGCAATTATAACATTATCCGTAATTAATGTAAAGGTATTCGTTAGATGGTATCCAAATCATTCAAGTGTCACATATAGTCATTATTGGAGGGGTTTCTAACCCCGATGTTCAGAATCTCAACAATTAAGTACAAGCCCATTTAGTCCTATTCACTTGACACTAATTCTGCTATCTAATATACTTACATAAACTAAGATAATTCATACAACCTTTATATTGACAATATCAAATGGTATTAGAAGATGGCACGACAACTCAGAATGGTCAGACCGAATCTCAATGATTTACCGAAATTAGAACTACCCATCGGATACCACCTGCGAACTTACCGAGAAGGGGATGAGTTACATTGGGCAAACATTATAAGTGATTCTTTTGGTGGCAGACCACGCGCGGCACAAGATACACAAAACGAAATTACCAATCGTGATGTATTTGCACCTGATGGATTCTATTTTATCACACACCAAGATATACCTATCGCCACTGCCTGTGCATGGAGACAGTCAGCTGATGAGATAGATGTTGGATACGTCCATATGGTAGGTGTTGTGGGTGAACATACTGGAAAGAAACTGGGTAAATGGGTATCACTTGCTGTCCTCTTCTATTTCAAAGAGAATGGGTTTACTTGTTCTATGCTTGACACAGATGACTTTCGCATCCCAGCAATCAAAACTTATCTCAATTTAGGATTTATTCCTGTCTATGTAGACGAAACTCAATCACAACGGTGGAAAGACATCTTTAAAACACTTAAACTTCCACCGATGACTTCACAAATTGCCCAAGTCCAGAACCTACTACCTGCCGATTTGTGGGCAAAAGTCTCACGTTAGCGATGAATATAAAATTACCTGTTTCGCTAAGGAATTACACATCCTACCTATCTATTCTCTTGATGCCTGCTATTCTTGTTGTCGGTTTTGTGATACGCATTCTCGGTGTAGGTGTGGGTCTCCCCGATACTCCCGATCCACGTGAAGTCCTGATTGCAGAAGACATCATAAATCTTATCAATTTCACCGCGCCTCCAGAAATATATAATTGGCCCGGAACTGCTTGGTTCTATCTGATTGCATTCGTTGGGAAAGTGCTTTCAATCTTCGGATTGGATATAACAGAAACCCGTGTGATTTGGTTAGCACGGTTCATCAATGTAGTTCTATCCACCTGCACTATTTGGCTAACATATTGTCTCGGCACAAGGTGTTACAATAAACGGGTCGGTCAGATTGCTGCGGCTTTCTTGACGGTTGCTATGTTTCACGCGACGAATGAATCACGTTTTGCACTTGTTGACATGCCAGCGACTTTCTGTGTGACACTGTTCCTATGGTTCGCTGCCAGAGATACCGATCTAACTTTCAGATCATCTATATGTCTTGGAGTTGTAAGTGGAATATGTATCGCTGTGAAGTTCCCAACTGTCTTTGTCCTTTTATCTCTTGTGTTTTTTATTCGGACAGAACACTTTTTTCGGAAGTTTACTACAATAATCGGTGTTTGTGCATTGACATTTACGGTAGTTTGTCCGTATTGGTTGATAGATATAGTGTCATCCGACTGGAATCATTTTTTCAAAGACTTTTGGTATGAATCCAAACACTATCATAGCGGACATTTTGGATTATTCGCAACGGGTGATACAGGATGGATAGATCGGTTTCTATATTTGTGGACACTCTTGAAGTGGGGTGTGGGTTTGCCACTTGCCATGCTTACAAGTTGTGGTGTAGTGTATACTTTTGTCCAGTTGATAGTCTCACGGAATAAATCATCCGCCTCAAATGAAAAAGGACAGATAGGTTTATTTATACTTGCTTTTGTCCTTCCGTATCTACTCTTTGTTGGAACATTTAAGGTCTCCTTCACCCGCCATCTGTTGATTCTCTATCCAGTGCTTACAATCCTTGCAGCTGCACTTCTTATAGCAGTTGACAAAAGGATTAGTGTGCTCATTGGAGGAGTTATATGGCTATATTCATTCGTTTATACTGTCGCTTTTGCTTCGGTAATGATGTCGCAACCTACTGGACAGGAAGCAACCGTGTGGGCATCGGAAAACATCTCACACGAAAGTTCAATTTCACATGCACCAGAGATACTATTTGATTGGCTCATACCTGAATTTGATATAGATCTAATGGACGAAGATGCTGAATGGGCATTAGTCATCTATCAAAACATGGAAGTAATCCAAAAATATAAGCAGAATCCCGAGGTGTATGAAGAAATAGATTGGTATCCACTTACAGAGGTAGATATTGAGGGAACACTACAATATTATGATAAGATTTTAGGGGAGAGTAGCCGTTATGAATTACAGAAGACCTTCCACCGAGTGCCACAGTTCTTAGGTATAACAATATCTGACAATAATGCACCATTTCCCATGCGTGCACTGATACATCCTGAGATTCGGGTTTACCGTCGTGTAAAATAATATCGCATTACCAAAATTATCGCTTGTAGTCGCGCAATTCATTACACCTCTTATATTTTCCATATCAATGCGACTTCAAAATCATATAATGAAATGTTCTCTATTAGAAATGAGATTCAAACAATCGTGGAATTAAATATTCGGAGGAGAAAAGCAATCCTTCTGAATCGGAACGAGGGCACTTAAAATCTGATTCAGCACATCTGCTGGGATTGTGTCGGCATCAATAATTCTTACCAACTCTTGCGGATAGTGGTCAATAATCGGCTCGGTAAACTGCTTATAATAATCCCACCGATACCGAACGACGAATTCATCTGAATCGTCATTGCGATGTTCTTTGATGGCACGTCCACGAATGCGTTCAAACATCACTTCGCGATCTTCACATACCATGTAAAGGACTTTAAGCACCTTAATGTGTGGAGATAATAATTCAACTTGCTCTATATTCCGAGGGATACCATCAAGAACAAGCAAATCTGTTTCCGGATTATAGACCTTTTGCTTCACTTTGTTTTTCACATATCTATGCCATGTTTTCACAGTAATATCGTCAGGCACTAACTTGCCGCGTGAAGCATAATCATGGAATATCTGTCCTAAATCGGACTCCTCATCAAGTTCTCGGAACATATCTCCACTGGAAATGTGGAATATGCCTGGGATTTTTGACAACAGTTTCCCCTGAGTCCCCTTGCCGACACCTGGTGGACCGACTAACACTACAGACCTATAAGAGTGTTCTAACTCAGGTAGAACAAGTTTCTCCTTGCATATAGGTGGTTTCTCTGATCTCATTCTTTTTGTTTTCCCTGCTATCCTTATTTTCTAATTCTGTCTGATCTATGTTGAATATAAATCGTGATACAGCATAAATATTCACACCAAGTCATTTTCCAAGTAGGTGTTCAAGAATATAAAAATCTAATCTTTCATAATCTCGTGCTGCAATAAACTCCTGTTCTACTTTTCTGTCAAGTGTCCTCACTTTTTCAAGCAAATGAAGAAACGTCCTCCGACTACTCAGTAGATGTTTCGTTGAAATATCACGCGGTTGAGTCCGCATCACTTTAACATCTAATCCGACAAATTCTCCATTTCTTCCGTATCCATTTTCTTCAAGGACGCGCACTTGATTAAAGGCCCGTCTCAAATTGGCAGAACCGAACGCCTTATCCTGATCAAACTTCAGTCCGTTCTGGTCATTCAGATGTACACTCCAAAGTTTCTTATGGAAAAGGGCATACCCCATCTCATCTGATGGTTCCAATCCTGCAAGTATAGCATGCGCGCTCTCTATTAATCCACCAACACGTTCAGGATCGGTACTTGAGTATGCTAAACCGATAGCGTGTCCAATTGTTGGAATATAGGCAATATCCATCGGTTCGTTAGGCTTTGGTTCAATTAGAATACGCACCTCAGGATCATAGTCGAGCAGCACATTAATGGCATCTAAAATATGTCCGACCGCGTTTGCAGAGTGCTTTGTTTCACGGATATAAGTGCCTTCTCGGGCAAGCCACAACACAAAACTCTTGCACTCAAGGACGTTGGCAATGTCTATACAACGTTTTGAACGTTCAATCGCGTATTGTCTCTCTTCTGCTGAGTTAGAAGTGAAAGCTCCATCAATCGTCTGCGGTGATTCCCATAGACGGGGTGCTATTACCTCTGTTGTCAAACCTTGGTCATCAAGTTGTGCTTTAACGCTTCTTGTGCGTGAGATTAATTCTGTATGCGTTTTGCTGTCTATGTCAGGAACGACATCATCATCATGAAATTGAATACCAACAAAACCGAGATCCCTGTAAAAACTTACCTTTTCATCAAAACTATAAGATTCCCGAACAGGAGGTCCAAATGGGTCAGCACCCTCATGTATATTCCATGGACCGAAAGAAAAACGATATTCTGTAAGAGAATTGGACATCTAAATATTACTCCGTGATAGCAAGTATGTGAACACACCCCTTTATTATGATGTAACTTATCTATACGTTAACGAATATAACTGTATACAGTTACTGCAATCAACAAACAGGGTGTGTAAGTTTTTGTCCCTAACTTATTACCATCCATTGTGATATTTTGCCAAAATCTTTACACACCCCAACAAACATCTTGACTTTAATAATAAGTATAAAGTATTATATAATATGTGTCAAGTATTTTAAAATTGGGGTAATAAATAAGATATCGTTGTATCGTTCACAATATAAACGATACATTCAAACACCATATCTATTATTCTGATTCACCTCTTTGCTTCTTCACCCGATTCACTACTATGTTGAGATTTATGATTACGTCAGGTTATTGGCAATGGATTATTTGTCTTGTCTTATTAGGAATTTGTGCTTCAGTCCAGTCAATAGATGCCCTCAATGTTTTGCAGACTGGCACTGAACGTTCTACACCCCTTAGTGAACAAACGGCAAAAGACCGAACTCAAGCACCCCCTAAGGTTTCTTCCCCACCAACCACAGAAAACACCTTTAGTTATGCCGACATCTTCAAAATAGAACTCCATTTAGACATACCCGGTAATATAAAAATACTGGCGATTGACAGTAATGTAGAACTCAAAGATACTATTAGTGTTAAACTGGAAAAACACGCTCTCGTGGAAAATTCACTCTTTACAAAGGAATATTTAGAAAAAATCAAATTAACAAACACTCAAAAAGATGGTGTGCTTCAGTTGAATGTGCAGCTGCCAGAAGACATACCCGATCAGACAAACGATGAAAAAAGCACATCCGACTTTAAAAAAGATCTGCAACTAAACTATGAAATTAAAACACCTTCAGATATTGCTGTAGATCTCAGAGTTAGAGTTGGAGATGTCTACATTCATCACTTACGCGGAAAAATAAAAATAACCAATGAGTTAGGAAACGTCCATTTGGATGAGACCACAGGAAACTATCAAGTGGAAACATATAGCGGACGCATTCATGGACAAATATTGTTGACACCAGGACAGAGCGAAATAAAGACGCAAAACGGTTCAATTGACCTATCTCTGCTTGACGACCTTCCTGCTCCGCTTGATATAACCGCATCGCGTGGTAATATCAAATTACTCCTTCCAATCAATTATCCTGCTGATGTTGAACTCAATAGTGAGAAACATCAGTATCTTATCAATCTACCATCCGAAATTGAAGATAACATCGGCATTATCAACGAGGGAGGTCCGCTGCTCCGTTTAAATGCCACCGATACAATTTCAATACTTACGAATCCGAGATTACGTAGTAAATCCAATGATGCCAATCAGGGAAGCGATCAAGAAGTGTCGACATCCGATGTTGAGTTGCCTATCCCATTAACCACAGAACCGCCTACGATTGATGGATATTTATCAGAAACAACATGGCTATATTCAAATACACTCTCTGCTTTTCAGAATCCTGCAGGAACAGAAACCGCTGAAAATCAGACAGATGTGTTTATGATGTATGACGCAGACAACTTTTATATTGGTGTAAGAGCGTTCATACAGGAATCACAAGTTCCGCGCGTATCACAAACACAACTTGATTCACCTATCTGGGAAGATGAATCTATTGAAATCCTACTTGATATGGATCCAAAAACGGAAGCATATTCGCATCTCATCATCAATCCGATTGGCGGTGTGTTCGATCAAATGGTCACAAAAGTAGGTTTCCCAAATTTTCGATTCGCACCCAACGGTGTAAAGAGAGAAAAGAGTGATAGTTCAGTCGTCCAGTTCAAAGCGGATAGTTCATGGAATTCAAATTCAAAAGTTGCGACTAAAATCAACGCTAATTATTGGAGTTTAGAAGCCGCCATTCCACGAAAGCCGAATAAAAAAGATGGGGATGAAACTTGGCTTCTCAACGTTTTTCGCAATTCGCAATTGAAAAAGGATGTAGGCAATGATATGAACCCCGCAGTTCATCGTGAGTATAGTTACTGGTTGCCTATGTATGATGAAGAATATCCGTGGTGGCCCCACTGGAAAGAAGGAATGGGAAAATTAAAGTTGGTTAAGAAACATCCATTATTCACAGAAACGTTTGATATATCAGATTATTTTATAGTGAATACTATTGAAATTGAGGGAAACGACACCATCCCTTATGATGTCCTGTTAGGTAGAATTCCAATTGCAATTGGTGCCACAATTACAAACGAACAATTGTCTCGGTTAATTTCTCATTTAGAGAATTTGGATTGGTTTGAGAAGGTGGAATTGACTATTACTATTGTGGAACAAGAAGATACTGAATTTGCACCAACAAATCCATCAAGCACTTCTACAGAGGATGATACCGACACTACCAAGAATGATAGTCTACAGAAGGAAGGACTGTTAAAAGTCAATGTGCGAATCCGTGTGACAGAAACAAAAGTGCAGAATGCAAACAAAATAAACATCCGGGGGAATAGGAGTTTTCCCGCACTTTTCATCAAACGTTGGTTTGATCTATTTCCAAGTTATTATTCTGATGCGAATATACACTTGAAGCAACAAATGATTCGCGATTTCTATTTAAACCGCGGCTTCTCATTTGCAAATGTTACCCATGAATATGACAACGACCAACTACAGTATAACATAAGCGAAGGCAGCATTGATGAAATTCGTTTTACTGGCAATCGTCGCATTCCAGAGTCGGTACTAACTGCTGCATTAGATTTGGATAGCGAAGGTGTATATTTTCACTCTTTAGGTCAAAACAAGATCAATAACCTACAGAAAGAACTCAAGAAGAGCAATGATGCTTTCAAGTCGGTTGGCGATTGGCAAGCACAAAGAGAAGGTGGGAAAAATGTTCTGATTGTAGATATAATTGAACATCCGTTAGTAAAATCCGGTTGGTTTCCTATAGTCGGTTTCAATCGTGTGCACGGGTTAGTATTAGGTGCGGGTGGAAACCTATCAACTCATCTTCTGGATGAAGAACATCTGTTCGGTTCATTCAGTCTCGGAGTTTCAAGCCGCATTTTGAACTATCAAGTCGGTGTGGAAAACACCTTTTTCACACGTTTCCCATTGACTATAGGGGTCGGTTCATACA
Source organism: Candidatus Poribacteria bacterium (assembly GCA_958295945.1). Taxonomy (GTDB): domain Bacteria; phylum Poribacteria; class WGA-4E; order WGA-4E; family WGA-3G; genus MSPOR6. The sequence goes on along the minus strand of OY282386.1, from coordinate 3,377,333 downwards.
AATTAACGAATAAGAGTATAAACGACTTCCGCTTATTGCCTGCTGAGTTTAACCTAAGCGATTCTTTCTACGGTACATCTGTTGACCATTTTTTTCAAAGTCAGGGAGAACATGTCTGGATTGCAAAGAAATTTGGACAATCATCTCAGGTGCGTCTGGAATTGATTTATGAACATCATGATAATCTCTTCAAATCAACGGATTGGAGTTATTATGATAGAAGCAAAGTCAAACTCGGAAATCAACGGATTGACACTGGCACGCAGAACATTGTTGCATTGAGATACACTTTTGACACACGAGATCATAAATCAACTCTTGATGGTGCTGACAATCTCGCGAGCCAAATGATTCTGAGACCCAATCCACATACACGACAGGGTTGGCGAGGAAATATAGGTATAGAAATAGTAGGCGGCAATCTCGGTAGAGATTGGACATATAACACTTATCAATTGGAATTAATACGATACACACCATTGATTGGTAAACATAACCTAAATGTCCGTATTCTTGGGGATTTTTCCGATGGACGCTTACCATCACAACGTCTGCTTTACCTTGGCGGCTTACCGAACCTTCGCGGTTTTAGACACAACACTTTTGCAGGGGATAAACGATTTGTGCTGAATCTTGAACACAGATTTATGGATATTACCTATATTGAAGGTTTTTCAGATGTTTCAATCGGATGGGCACTCAGCACTTTTTTAGATGCAGGACAAGTTTGGTGGTATGATGAAAACCCGTTTACCAATTTTTCATTGAATGATTTCAAATTATCGGCTGGTATTGGAATATCAATCTTTGTCCATCCCCCAGGTGTTGATTTGCCTTTGAACTCTATGTTTGAATTCGCGCTGCCACTCAATGTAGAATCTTCGGCACGGAAACTATTAATTCTTTGGCGTTTGGAACAGATGTTCTAATCCATAATATAACGGAATTAGTCGTTTTGGGATTCAATAAATTCTCTATAAACCTATATGTAGACTATTATCAGTGAACGATTTAAATAGGATACTATGAATGGTAGAATTTTGCCAAGTTAACGACTTGTGCCAGTTAATTATTTGTTTTCAAGATTTTCACATATATTAGGTTTTTAGGACACACATATCGTCCCTACGGGACTAAAGAAGGTGTACTATGCCGTTTTCTATAAACATATCGTCCCTACGGGACTAAAGAGCATCTTAAAAGAAAGAAGGACAAGCAAAATGATCTGAATGTGTGAATCAATACTTAACATTTAGTTATTTAGCACAAGTCGTCAAGTTAAAAATTTATGGCGAAATTCTGAATCCCAAAACGACTAATTCCGTAATATAATATAGATATAATATAGGAAGAAAATGAAGAACACACCACTTTACGAAATACATCAGATACTTGATGCCACCTTTATGGAATTGCACGAAGGATGGAATATACCATTAGTTTATACAGATCCTAATCATGAAAATAAAATGGTGAGATCTGATATCGGAATTGCAGATATATCATACCTTAGCACACTATGTTTAACGGGTGAAGATCGTGCGAAATTCTTACACCGTATTACATCTAACGATGTTGAAAACCTATCTATCGGAGAAGGAAATTACGCCACACTCTTAACAAATCGTGGTAAAATTATCGGCGATCTCAGGGTGTATATCTTTGAGGATAAAATCTATATCAGCACTGCCTCCGAATGTGAACAACAAGTCTACACAGAATTGGACAAGTATATCATTGCGGATGATGTGGAATTAACTATTGAAACAGGTGAAGTCGGGGCAATTGCAGTCTACGGTCCACATTCAACGGAACTGGTGGAATCTGTTCTAAATTTAGAAGGCATTAGCACATTACCAGAACATCATTCTCGTGCCTGTGAAATTGATAACCGATGGATTGGTTGTGTAAGTGCACATAACGTGGGAGAATATGGATACCATCTTTATGCATCATCAGACACATTAGTGTGGCTATGGAACAAAATAATGGCTGAAAGAGAGGATGTCACCCCTATAGGATGGGAAGCACTTGAATCACTACGAATTGAGGCAGGCACACCAAGATACGGAACGGAACTGACAGAGACAATTTTCCCGCTTGAAGCAGAATTAGAATACGCTATTGATTTTGAGAAAGGGTGTTATATCGGACAAGAGATAGTCGCACGCATGAAATATCGTGGACATCCCAACCGATTGTTGCGTGGAATAGAAATAGATGCCGATGAATCTGTACCACAAGAATCGTCTATTATCGTTGATGACAAAGAAATCGGATGGGTCACCAGTTCTGCTTATTCCTCTACACTTGATAAATACATTGCATTGGGATACATCAGAATGGCACACACTGAAGAGGGCTGCTCTATTCAAATTATGACTACAGATGGTAAGGTTGACGGGACAGTTGTCAAATTGCCTTTTGTATCTCATATAACTTAATACTATGACATTCAATAATTTTGGAATATAATACCATATCTAAAATATACAGTTCGTAGTCGCGCAATTCATTGCGCCTCTTATATTCCAAAGCAAAGAGGATTTCATATTTATAATTGGTATAAGAAAGGAGAAAACTCATACGATGGGAAAACCAGATTTTGCAAAGATTCTGCTGGGATTAGATGGTTCAAATTACGCTGAAGCAGCGAAAGAATATGCATGTGAAATCGCAAAAGCACAAGATGCGATTATTACCGGAGTTGCCATCATAGATCTACCCGGAATTAAATCATCAAGTGGACCGGTTCCACTCGGTGGTGCTCACTATGAAGTACAACGAGAAGAACATCTGCTTGAGGAAACACAGGAAAAAGCAAAAGCAATCCTTGAGCAATTTGCACATGCCTGTGAAGCACGACATATCAAAACCGAATTACATGCTGATACAGGCAGTCCATTCTCTGAAATCATTGAGGAATCTAAATTCCACGACTTTACTGTGATTGGCAAAAAATCTTATTTCGGGTATACTGACCATGAAACTTTCGGCACGCTTGAGAAGATATTGAAGAATGGTCTTACGCCTGTCCTCGCTGTTCCCAATTCAGTGCGTCCAATTGAAAAGGTTTTAGTTGCTTATGATAATAGTGTGCCTGCTGCGAAAGTCGTCCACATGTTCCTATTGCTCAGTATATGGAATACCTGTGATATCCACTGCTACATGTAAGTGAGAATACTGAAGCAGCAGAAAAACTATTGGATAATCTAAGTAATTTTTTTCAAGGTTACGGAATCAAACCGAACCTTGTCACACAGGGTGGCATTCCAGACACAGTAAAAAAATCCTATATTACTGAAAATGATATAGATCTATTGGTGATGGGAGCTTATGGAAGAAAAAACGTTCGTGAATTTTTTGTCGGTAGTGTTACGCAACACCTCATTCAAGAAACCGAAATTCCACTTTTTCTGTATCATTAAGGATGAGGATAATTCTATTAATAAGGGGGAAATTCAATACTTATGACATTCAATAATTATTACACTCGTATAGTGTATATACTTCTACTAGCTCTATTACTGAGCGGATGCGGTCTAAGTAAACTATCAAGCATTCAAAAGGAAGGCGACTTGCAGGTGGTTGAAACCACTCTTGAGAAAAACCTAAAAACTCTTGAAGGATTAGCGAAGTTAGGAAATAAGTCATTGATTGTTAAGACTTCACGCGCCTTTTCTTCTTACGGCGGATTTCTTGAAGATAAAATGGAGGAAGCAGAGATTGCAGGTGATTTTGAAACTGCAGATGAAATGCGTAGTAAGGCTATTGAGCATTACGTACGTTCTGAAATGTATGCATTCAAAGCATTGGCAAAATCTAATAAGACCTTCAAAAAGGCACGAACAGTGGATCCAGAGACATTCGCAAAAGCAGTTCAGAAAATCAAAAAGAAGGATGTTGAACCCCTGTTCTGGGCAGCTTATTCGGTCGGACGCGGTATTAGTCTACAAAAAGACGACCCAATGCAGGTGATTGACCTTGAGCGGGTTGAACTGATGATGAAACGCGTATTGGAATTAGATGAAAACTTCTATTTCGGGAGTGCACACCTATTCTATGCTGTCTATTATGGGGACAGATCGCCAGCTATTGGTGGGAATCCAGAAAAGGCAAAGGAACACATCGAACGCGTAGATGAAATAAATGAGGGCAAGTTCCTTATGAGCAAGTTCTATTTGGCAAAATACTATGCCTATCCATTACAAGACGTAGCACTGTTTAAGAAGGCTTTGCAAGAAGTCATTGACGCACCATCAGACATTTTTCCTGGAGAAAATGCAGCAACTTCTCTCGCAAAAGCACGATCTGAACGATTACTTTTACAAGTTGATACACTTTTTGATTTAGAAGAAGAGGAAATTGAATAATGAGGAATTTGAAAACAATGTACAAGAGAAATGTTTCAAGTGTTGTATGTGTGACTATACTATTAATTGGATTAATATGTTTGCCAGCAACACTGCTTGCTGTTGAGTCTATAAAGTTCGCCACACTTGCACCGAAAGGTTCTACGTGGATGAACAATTTCAATGCAATGGCGAAAGAAATTCAGACTAATACGGATGGACAGATAAAATTCCGTTTCTATGCAAACGGTATACAGGGTGACGAACTTGATGTGATCAGTAAAATGCGGAATGGATTGATCCATGCGGGTGCTATGACTGCAACAGGACTTGGCGAAATTAATGAAGAGGTCCTAATCTTTCAACTCCCGCGCATGTTCAGAAGCTACGAAGAACTTGACTATGTCCGACAACATCTCCGTGAAGATCTTTACAATGTATTCTTGGAGAAAGGATATGTCCTAATTGGAATGGGTGACATAGGGTTCTACCACATTTTCAGCAATCATCCTATTAGGAATATTGATGATCTTAAATCACCCAATGTCAAAATGTGGCTGCGAACAAATGACAAGATCGGACGAATGTTCTATAAAAAAGCCAATATTGCAACTGTACCGAAAGAAGTTACTCAAGTCTTGCCGGGTTTATACTCTGGACAGATAAATGCAGTAACGGTATCTCCTTATGTTACAGTTGCCCTACAATGGGCATCCAGATTTAAGTATATGACAGATCTACCTGTCAATGTCGGTGTCGGTGCAACTATAATTACAAAAGAGAAGTTTGATAAACTTACACCCGCACAACAGAAAGTTATATTGGATGTTGGTGAAAAATATCAGACTGAATTGATGAAGAATGTTCGGCAGGATAATAAGGATTCACTTGATGCACTTGTGCAGAAAGCAGGAATTAAAGTTATCAAGTTTGAAGATGATTCGATAGAGACGTGGAATACCCTCGCTACAGAAACGCATCAAGCTCTGGTCGGGGAAATATACTCTCAAGAGTTTCTTGATAAGATTAACAAATTGCTAAGTGAATATCGGGAAAAGAAGTAAGGTTGGTTTAGGTTATAGTTGGCTAATTTGTAGGCGGGTTATTCAAACCCGCCTATTTTCATTTTCACGGTTGTATACCAACTTTTTCAAAAATCAGATCTAAATACGATTTCTCATCGTTAAAAAGTTTGCTGGTGGAACAGTCTTCTTTTTTATCGTGCCAGTCCAATCGGAGAATGTTGAACGCTAACATCTCTTCATTAATCCAGTTAACGTCTTGTCCAACACCTAATTCGGAACTATCCCGCAAGAGTAGAAACGAATCAAGTTGGAATTTCTGATCCTGTTCTGTCTCTAACTTCTTTTCAAGTGTGATTAGCGTTTGGTCCTCGGATTTTTGTGCAAGTTTCACCTTCGGATGCTTCTTATAATCACCTATTCGCCCACCAATAATACCTCGTTCTCCCTTAGGATCAATAAAGATTATATGGGTCAACTCCTGTTCTTTATCAAGCACCCATAACACAAAATCAGGGTAATAACTTCCTGAATCACTTTCCAAATAGATACCAATTTTCTGAACATTTCGCATAAGATAGAATTCATACCTTTTGTTACGACTATAGTTGATCTTAATATATTCTGTCAGATTTTCAACAAATTTCTTTTCACCAACGTTTAATCTATCGGGGGATAGATTGATATTGCGAAATACATATTCTACGTCTTCTTGAGGTTGCATTAGCGGCTCATAGATGTGTCGATGTCCTCTGACAAGGGAAAGTTGCAGCTTACTTTTGATAGTTGAGTACGGATTAACCGTATGTGGATCTAATTCCGCGTCCTCAACTTGTTTTACGAATGTATTAAACTCATCTTGGGATTCAAACTCTTTAGTCACCGTATATTCATAGATCAAATCATCACGATTCAACGGTTCATAGTCATAGTTTGCTCGATTGATATGCGCGTTTATTCGGTTCTGAAGTTTACGTGTAACATCAATCACTATTTGACGATTGAGTCGGTCTGTCCACGCAATAGGATCCGTTCCAGGTTTCCGATATTGAATTTCACCAACAAGTGATAAAAAATCCGCTATAGTAGGCATGCCATTATCCTTGCTAAATAGTTGTAACTGGTTTTTCTCTGCCTCACGATGTATCACGGCGGCAAGTTTTGCCCTATTCAGATAGCAAGCATACTTTTCATTATTCTGTCGCAAATCCTCAGAAACACTTGGTATATCACTTTCTTTATCCGTGCGGTAGTCCAATGTCAACTCTCGCCAGTTATTGATAGAACCTTCTTCTTTTCTGTCATTCTCATAGTAGATATAATTGATTTCTCTTCCGTTGAGAGTAACTCGTTTATAACCGCTTCCAGATGTGTTCCCCTGTTTAAAGATATGTAGGTTTTGGCTATAGTCTTCAAATTTCACGGAAATGGTACCATTCACTTCAAATAAAATTGGATTAACAGGGATTTTGAAAACATGTTTTAAACTGATGCCTCCTTTTCGCACTTCCTCAAGAAACTGTTCAAGGTAACTTCGTCGTAAACTATAGACGGTTAAAGTTTCAAGTCTACGGACATTGGATTCTTTACTTTTATCAAGTCCGTGATAATCCTGTCCGTGGTCAATATTCCGTCGTTTTCCATCACCACCTTTCCCATGTAAACGAACCCCACGTCCAAAAATTTGTATAATCAGATTCCCTTTAGAACTTCCCAAGTTAATAAGACTGATGACAGATAGGCGGTAAGAGTTCCACCCCTCTGCGAACTTACGACTCCCTATCAGGACATTTATCGGACAGTTCTCGTTGTCAAGGTTTTCAAATTGTAGTTTTGGATCGATGATAGATTCATCGCGGGTCTCAATACGGTCGTTTTCAATGCTGTTGAAAAAACTTGACGCGTCCCCTACATTAATCATACCCCATTTTTCACCCTCACCATAAGATAAAAGCAGTTCACTATTGTTTTCAGGATTGCGTGCAACTACCAATCGTCCAATAATATGATTACCAAAAATATCCCTGAAATCTTGACGTTCATCATCACTCAGTGCTGCAAAATAATCTAATACCTTTTGGATGTCTGAAACTTCGTCGCCTTCCCCTTCCTCTTTGGGATTTTCCACTGTGTGTCCCATAAACGCCATCAGCGGACGATGCACTGTCAGGTCATTGTCATATTCTTCGTCGTTTCGGGCACTTTCATAAGTTTGTAACTTTTCCTCCATCACTCTGAGACATTCATCCAAATTGTCTTTTATTTTTTCTTCTGATTCATCAGTGACTTCATCTTCTTTTATTGATTTGAAATAGTGGTCTTTGCCGTACCCATCACTGTAAAATCGAGCATAATCGTAACGGTAAATGATTGCATTATCGTATTCGTCCTTTAGTTCCTTAGCCACATTGTGAAAGGTAGCTGAATATTCAAATAGAAAGGAGTTCCCGACATTGAGACGGTTTCGTAATTTTCTAAATTCTCCAGATTTTTGGCTTGTCAATCCTATATGTGCTTCGTCAACTAAAATAAGGCGGCGGATTTCTCCATCATCGGGCAATCGGAAATAATCCTCCTCTTTCTGCAAAAGCCCTTGCGTCGTGTCAATCACGAGTTCAATTCGATTGTTATAACTCTTATTGAGTTCACGCACGTAGGGTTCCAATTCGCGTTCATGCTGTTTTATTAGATTTGCCAAAGGGGTTGTCAGGAAAATTTGAAGGTGGGTATTATTGTCTTTACAGAAATGGTGCAAATATTGGAATATGTTGAGATGCATGACAAGGGTTTTCCCACTTCCCGTTGCCATCCAATATGCCAACATCCGCTGTTCATTTTGTTTGTTATCCAGTCCAGGTTCTGTTGAAGACTGGTGATCTGCAAAGTATTGCTCAGTGAAAAGCAGTGCCAAAACCTGATAATAGCGGAGTTTAAAAGTATTCCGAGTCAGATAATTATAATTGTCAAGGAATTCCTGAATCCTTTCCATCGGCTCAATGGGTAAGCGTAACGCCTTGTCAGGATCGTACAACTCTATGTCGCGTTTTATCCCATCATCTTGAATGTCAATACCGTTTTTGGTTAGGATTTTCGATTCGTATTCTTGGTATAGTGCCATTAGCTGCCCAACAAATTGTGAAGGTGTTAATTTTACTTCTTACCCTGATTTTTACTGATAGGTCTACCACCGTTCTGTTGGCAGAGTTTCGACTTCATCAAAGTGTGCGTCTCGTGTAACAAGAACCAATTCACGCTGCATAACGATTGCTGCAATCCAAATATCGTTATCTGGAATGAGGCAACCTTTTCGCTGCAGTTGGTTCTTAATGATCCCATACCACCTCGCTGTTTCTAAGTTGCAAGAATAGATTGGAAATCGTTGTGTCAGTCTATCAATTCTGCGAATGTTTTCTATAGGTTTTTCAGATTTTTGTGCACCGTAGTAAAGTTCACCAATTGCAGATGAAGCCAAGAACACTCTATCTGTATTTTACATTTTTTCTTGAATTGCTTCGTCTCTGTTAAACAATCCGATGATAATATTGGTATCCAAAAGGTAACTACCATTCTGATTCATCAACTTGTCCGCAGTCCTCCTCAATTGCTTGCTTTATCTGTTTAAGGTCTTCCGGCGGAAATAAGCCTACAAATTCAAGGAGTTCTTTACCTGATATACCCTTCGGTGATTCTCCTGACAGTTCCAAAATGAAATCTAAAACTTGCCGCTGTTGTCCATGTGAAAGGCTTTCTAATCGCCCTATGATCTCTTGTATCGTCGTAGTTTTTTCCATTGGTTTATCTCCTTTTCAGTTGAATCACGGTAAGAATTTACCTCATGCAATCTGTTATTATGATAGTCTACCATAAAGGACATCAATAATCAAACTTTATTCGGGTGTGTCCAGTTTTTGTCACTAACTTTTCACCAACCCTTGTCCGACGGGGTCTCTGTGCACCGCCATGTCTGAGAATTGGAGGTAACGGGCGGGCACAGAGACCCGCCCGGACAATGTGTAGAGAGGCGTTACCTGGTATGAAAGTTTAGATTGGTACAATAATTGGACACACCCAAATACTATCCTGTTTACCCGTTTACGCTTTGATGAAGGTTATTACACTCATTTTTGATTTGTGCTATATATGCGCGAAGTTCATCCAGAGTATTTTCTTCTGCCTCTAAAATGCTATCTTGTAGTTGCTCAATTTCATGACACAAAGCAATATTGTTTTGTGTGAGGAGGTCTTTCAATTAAAAACCTCCAAAGAGTTGTTCTACATCGCTTCCAATGTGTTCCTCAAGCAGCATTCGAAGCTCTTCCAGCAAACGCAAAGTTTCCTGTTTATCCGTTTCGGTATCAGAATGCAAAAGGTTTTTCACAGATGAAAGTTTTTCCTGAAGAAATGGTGAATGAATGCGAAGTTCATTCTTAGTTTCGATCAAGTGTTCTATAAACTGCTGTCTACGCGGATGGACACCTAAGAGTGCTTTCTTTTGGACTTCTACGCGTTGCACTTGAGAATTCAACTCCGTTAGAAAAGCACATAACTTTTCCTTCGCCTTTGGTACCGCCTCTGCTCTTTTCACATCGGCATGTCCCGCCAATGCTAATTTGATATAAATTGACAAAGTATTGATAGCAGAGATGAGATTTTGAATCTCTTGAAAACTTTGAACTGCTCTCCATTTTGAATTCACCATCATTTTTACTCCTACGTTTACCTTGAGATTACCGTAATACTCCTATAGTAGATTATATAATTAACTGGACATATTTAGTTGTCCGAGGGAACTCCGATTCCGACTATCAATATGCATAATCGCTATTCGGAGATCGCTCGGACAAAAGAGGTGTCAACATAAAACACTTGAACAAAAACCTGAAATTATTTTTATTCATGCTATCGGACATTATCCCAGATCAATGATAGATCAACACTATATTCTCATTCAATTGAAGCACGTAAAAATAGGGAAGGTATTGTATTACATTAGGTTTATTTAATAAATTTGTGAAACATGCTTTGAAGTTCGTGAACAATCTCCATTAAGTCGTTCGTAGTTTTCAAATTGTTAGCGATTGCCTTTGTAGTCAGGTCTATTTTTTGAGTGTTTGTTTCTACGTTAGATGTTAACGCATCTATTTTTCGCGTATTCGTCTCTGCTGTTGTCCGTAGTTTGTCTATTTCAATAAAAAAACGTTCAAATCCGTTGTCAAATTTCTCGTTTAGGTTGTTAAACTGGTTCCTGCGAGTTTCAGACTCATTGTCAATTTTGGCATTCATGTTTGCAATTTCATTTGCAAGGTGCGTATGATCGTTTTTTCTGGCATCTGAAGCGTTGTCAAATTTTGAATTCAAATTGGCGATCTCGTTTATGAGACGCGTATACTCATTCGCTTCCGATTCTGATTGTCTCTTACGGTTATACCAATAAGAAAAGAGAAAGATTAAGCCAGCGGCTATAACTGATCCTGCTGAACCTATTAGTAGATTCCACATTGATTAACTCCTTTTTGTTAGGTGTATGGATAGCAAGACCTTTGCCAATAATAGACATTCTGCTATATTGCGCGTTTTGTCCCACATTCTACTATATTGTGCGTCCAATCTATTCAGTCAGATTGCTGTCCAGCCATTCTATTGTTAAATGAGGGGTGTGCATAAATATTGATAACAAAATAGTCCTTTTCACTCCGTTTATTGAAATAATGTTTTCATTCTTGATACCTCTCTGTGAGGTCTGTTCCATATTGAGTTGACCAACATTGCTATTTGTAGCAAGACGATTGCCAAAATCAGAAAGGTTCTCACATTTTCAAGACGAGATATTGGCAGTTGTTTCTGATTGTTCTTTGTTCCTGTCAGATCGGTCAACAGATTGAAAACCGGTTCAATCGCAGTTTTGCGTTGTTTTTGATAAGTTTCAAGCTGCGGTGATGTTTCAATCGCTTTTAGATAAGCTACCTTTTCAGTAGCTTTAGCACCTGTTATTGGTGTCAAAAGGAAAAGTCCATCTTTTGCAAGTGTCTGAGTGCGAGTAAAGTCGGTATAGCCAGCATCCGCAACGACATATTGGATATTTCTCGCTAGAAGTGCGTCAGTCCTTTGATCAAGTCCTGTTTTTTCGCTTACAGAAGCGGTCCAAACATTTGCGAACATCGGAAAACCTTTCGCTGTTGTCGTCAGATGCAGTCCATACCCATAAACCCATCCACGATACTTGCTTGTTGACCAACTTGCATCGGTATCAAGGTTGCGCAAACCTTCGGGAATGTGATTTTCTTTTCGGTCTTTTTGATGCCACACACTGCCTTCTGCTTTATAGAGGCTTTTGTCAACAAAGACAACATCTCGAGGCGTATCGGTGTCTAATGCGGCACCTAAGTCACCGAGATAGTCAACGAACTGCTCAATCCTGGGTGCAAGTTGTTTATAGCGACGGGATAAAGTTGTCCGATCCGGAATGCTTTTGAACTTGAGTTTTTTTACCCAGGCTGGATGTTCACAAAGAAAAGCGTGCTGTGCTTTAAACCGATTTATGCCTCTCATCAGCATAATCGCAAAAAAGATAATCAGTGAACTATCAGGATGCACTTTAGGTCTTCCTTTCGGTTTGGATTGATTGGCGTTGATAGACTTTTCAAAATCTTTGTAGCGTTTAGAGAAAAATGTGATATAATATCTTTGGTCAGGATAACTCATGGTTAATACTCCTTTTAGATTATTCTTTTAATAAGAGTTTAACCTATATCCTGACTAAATTCAATTATGCACACCCCTCATTGTTAAATTAGGATCTATGATAATTAAAAAACCCTTCAACAAAAACCTGAAGTTATTTTTATTCATGTTATCGGACATTATCACAGATCAATGATTGATCAACATTATATTCTCATTCAATTGAAGCACGTAAAAATGGCGAAGATATTGGTTATAACGTAAAATGTGTTGATTGTCAAGAAAAAACAATTTCGCTGTGGATTCATTATGCTTTCTTACGCCTCAACAGGATCCCACACGGACCCAGAGTCAAAATCTGATGTTGTGATAATATAAATTTTCTTCAACTCCGATTCTGCTTTTAATTCATTTTTATCTGCATCATGGTTAATGTCCAATTTTGTCACACCCTTTAGCCTTTCGTCTCCGAGAATCTCCAGCAGCTGCGCAGTATCGACCGTGTCATCAGTCACAGGACGGAACGCTATTGCATGTTTGCCGCTTAAGACAATACGATAGACCCGATCCCCTAAATCAAACCGTAGCCGCCGCTGAATTGGAAGTCCTTTGAGATAGCAGTAGGTTTCCAACACATCTACATAGCCTTCTGTGCTATCCTTGCCATAAGTAATCCGATTAGAAAATGGAGATTGCATATCCATCATCAAACGAATTTCCTGTTCATCCGGACGATAGAGGTATTGCACAGGAAGTTGCACCTCTGTGTCATCATTTGGTGTTAAAGTGATGAGATTGTTGAGGACATCTTCGTACTGTTCCAGACGTTGATACTTAACAATGCCGACGGTGCCATCAATTTTCTTTTTCGGATCTGGTTTCCCAGCCCTCCAATTTTGTGAAAACATGACGCAACGAATTCGTTCTTTCAAAGTGGTTTCAAAGTAATCTCCCATCTCAACAAGGATAAATTTGCGGTTACCTTTTTCTTTCTCACCTTTGTTAAGGTTGAGTACTGCATGTCCAGTTGTACCGCTACCAGCGAAATAGTCTAATACCATTCCATCAGATATCAGACCACAAGCCAATAAGCAGTCAGATACCAGAAAAGTTGATTTTGGAAAGTTAAAGTTGCCATTGCCCAGAATTTCCTCCAGAGCGGTTGTTCCATATCGTGCTGCTGCATAAATGCCTTCACTCCACCATGTTTTTGGGGCAGCATCTTCCTGCATACGCGATTTATATTCTATACGAATGCTATCTGTACGTCTAACTCGATATTCGTTTGCTTCTCTTGAAACTTTCTCCCAACCATGTCTCCATCTTTTTTCTACACCTGATTTAATTGGTAGGATCACTTCTTCGTCCTCATGAGGTTCTTCTAAAATAGTATAAGCACGCGCTAACTCGTCCCATGTCATATTTGGGATTCGGATTGTGTCATCTTGCTTAACGTAAATCGGGAAAAACATAGTTGGTACATCTGTTCTATTATCGCCTGGAGGTCGACGGATAAGATTGTCCCAGGTAAACTTTCCTTGTTCGTCTTGGTGTGGATAACTGTTTTTCTGCTTTTCTGTCTTTGGCAAACTACCTGGTGATGCTACGGAATTCCCATAGAAAAGTGCATATTCATGTGCTGGTGAAAAATAACCTTTTCTGGCTCGTCCTTGTGGATTTGAACGTACTGCAGCAATTCCCAATTCTTTCTCAAAAATATCTGTTAAGAGAAATCGCAACGGAGATACTTCCACATCATCAATAGCAACACATATAATCCCCTCATTTTTTAAAAACTCTCTTGATAAGAAAAGCCGGTCATTCATTAATGATAACCAAGAAGAATTTTGATAGTTGTTTTTATATAGAATTGGAGAACCTTGAGTGTTGTATGGAGGATCGATATAAATACATGTTAGTCTACTTCTATATTTTTCAACAAGTAAATTTAAAGCCTGAAAGTTCTCACTATTCAGTAGTAGACCGTCAATTTGCTCTTCCAAATCCTCAAAAAGTGCAAGGAGTTCATCTACAAAATCATCATCAAAATAACGCGTATCCAAAGGTAATGTCGGATACCCCTCAAGAAACAAAGGGGGTTGTTCTTTAATATCAATACCAAAGGTGTCGCGCCAGTCATCAAGCTGTGCTTCGTTTTTCAAAATTTGTGTGAAAAGTGCATCCCGTTTTTCAGGATCATCTTTCGTTACTTCAACGATTTTACCAATGGAGATAAGATAATCGGTAGAGACAACCTTTTTCTTCATTAGGAACAGCTGCTTTTGAAATGTTTCCACTGCTACAAGGAGTGCAATTACCTCGTCCGTGACGTTACGAAATGCAGTTGCTATAGCAAACGCGGGATTATCAGGATTGAGGTTTAGGAGTGTGTCTAAATCACCAAGGATGGTGTTTTGGATATAGCGACGTTGCTCGGTTTTCAGGAATTTGTCTAAATCTTTATGGATGAAGTAATCGGAATCCATGCCGACAAAAAAGGTATTTAGGTTTTTGTCAAATGTGTGGAACCGTTGGACTTTCGGACGTTCTTGGAGTGCCTGCTGCCTTATATCTTTATTTTTACCGAGCTCCTTGAAATCGGGTTGACTTGCCAACTTCTCAGCATATTTTTCTAAACTAACGTACAATGCTTTTATGCCCTGTAATCTGCCATCGCGGACCTTGTCGTAAGTATTTGCTAAGTCTTTAAAGATCGTTTTTCCTTGTTCCTCACTCTTTTTGGGACGTTCATGTAAATAGATATCCACATCATCTGTCTCACCGAAAATCTGCTCGTTCATCTGACTGTAAATCTCAACTTTAGGTGTTGATGTCTCTGCTAAGTGAAGGACAACGCGGTATGTCTGTTCAGCATCATCATCTTTGGGAGGTTCAATTCTATCAAATTTGTAATGTTTAAATTCGTCTTGATTACTGTTTTGTGCAACAGCAGAACTTGCCTTTCCTTCTAACCGATATTCAATTCGTTTGCCTTCTAACTCAAAAACTACACTATTGAAACCCGTTGCAGTTTTCACATAGTAACTGTCCCGAGATTTCCAATGGAAAAGGACATCTGAACCGTTATAGTCAGTCTCATCGGGGTAATTAACCTTATAATGTGCGGTGCTCCTATCGTTGTAGCCGAAGTCACCGTCTCTGTAGTATCCTTCAAAAAAACTGTGAATGTGGTTATAGACCTTGAAAGCGAGTTGTGCTTTGAGTTTTATAAGATCAGTTTTTAATGGGGTAGTGAGTTTTTCCTTATCCTCGCTCTGTAGAAATTCTATAAGTGTTTGTGCCTTTTCAGCAATGTTGTCAAGACATTCTCTAATTTTTCTACTACCATTTTCATTGACATATTCTTTGACTTGTGTAAGCTGGCTTTCGTGAAGTTCCTTTGCTACATCTGTTAGTGCAGCATCAACTATCGCTACCAACTTGTTATCTATGAATTGATTGATTTCCTCACGCTTGATTTTAAGGATACGGAAGATACCAAAGTTAAGATCGGAATGTGAAAATTGGAACATTTCACGGAGTTTTTCTCGGAGGGTGTTGAGTGCTTCAGTTGAAGTGTTATTCTCATCTATTAACATATTATGATTAACCGATTTCTTCCTCTAAAGTTTCAAATAATGCAGCACATAGGACATTACCCAATATTATCAATTTGCTATTACCACTCTGATTCATCAATCTGCTCACATCCTTCTTCAATTGTTTGTTTCATTATTTCAAGGTCTTTTGATGGAATCGTTCCGGCAAATTTAAGAAATTCTTTAATTGGTGTACCCCTTATCGGTTCTCCTAAGTAGGAAAGTATTGAGTTTAAAATATGTTTTTGTTGCATAGGTGTCAGTTTGTCTAACCGTTCCGCGATTTCCTCAATAGTCGTCAGATTTTCCATGGTGCTGCCTCCTTTACAATAGGAATACTATAAAGTAATTTCCATCATGACTTACATTTATCAAGTGTATCATGAAGATTGTCAAACTTCAAGATTTACTCACCCTCAAACTTCACATAATCCGCGATTTCAAGTTTTTCCTTCCTTACCCACCGCTTCAATAGACTTCGTTCTTTTGGCGTTGGCAACCGATTCCTTTTACCACGAACTTGTCGAATAAGTTTTTCAGCCATTAACACCTCAATCGTCAAAACATTGTTCTTGCCATATTCATCTTCCGTTTCCATTGACCATATTGAAGTTTTCCCAGTGAAACACGATTCTGAGTAAGTGACAACACAGTGCTTCATGACTCTACCTTCCTCAATGAGTTCATCTGTACTTAGCAGTTCTTGAATACGCCAATATCTGGGTGTGTAATTGTCCATCCGTTGTTCTTTTACAACTAAATCACCGATTTCTGAATGTTCCCACTCGTAACTTTCCTGTTTTGACTCTTTACCAAGTTGACGATGCCAATCATTAACTTGACTAAGTAATTTCCTGGGTGTCCTACCTCTCATACTGAAATTGGGTTGTGGTGGTCCAATTTCTTCCACAACACCCCTTTCAACAAATACGCGCTGATTTGCAAACTTATGATTCCAAATGAAATCTACGATTGGGTTGACATGTCGAACATCCAACATCGGATTAGCAATAAAAAACCTTATAACATTCAACCAGAAATCATCGTTGCTAAAATTTTCAATCAGACGGGTTCCACGAAGGGCATCCACCAAACGTTTGTCCCCACCGAGTGCCTGCACCTGTCCCCAACGGAGTGCTTCATCAACGTTATATTGCTTCGGAGCACTCAGAAAATGATGTGCCATCTTTTTTGTGAGTGTAACAGGCATCTCAGGGGCAGTGCGGATATTTTGTCCAGATCCAATATGTTTATACCAATTCTGATACGTCTCGTTTTCTGTCAACCACACACGATCCATGAATTGTGGAATATCATACTTTACAAAGAGGTGACGCAGAAGTTGAGAAAACTGCCAGTCACGGTTATGTCTTTTTACAAACCACGACTCAAGAGGACGAATCCAACTATCAGCATGATTAGCAATCATCTCAAATCCTTTAATGTAAGAAGCATCCTTCAATAGATCTGAATGTTCCCCAATATACAACATGAGGTGGAGCAAATTTTCACGAGAATTACTTCTCTCAAATGCGTATGCGATCTCTTTTGCAATCGGATTTCTCAGATTTTCTCCATTTAATTCTTCTTTGTAAATTTTCGGAAGGACCTCCTTCAAATTCCGTCCTTTTTTCTCATTCGCCATAATCTGAGAAACATTTATGGATGATAAAGCAAATAATTCATCTGTACGTTGACGATGATTTTTGTTCAATCCACGACAGAAATTATGTTGACGACACCAAAGTTTGTACTCTTCAACTGTTGAAAACCCAAGTTTATGTATATGTTCACGCATATGCCAAGGCAAACGTTCAATTTCATCTACATGAGTGTCTTTTTTCTTTTTCTTTTTAGCCATTTAACACCTCCGATTTAACACATTTTCGGATGCACTTTTATTTGTAACACAAACTTTATGAAGTTTAAAATGTTGATAGGAAATTACAGGATTACTCGGCTCTAATTGGAAACTGAACCATCAGTGTCAATTTATAGTAAAATCCATAAATATATGCACACTTTTGGTCTATGTGACTTAAACAGTCGGACTGAACTGTGCTGTCCCACAACCTGTTAGGTTGGGTTTCCGTAGTGGACGTATAGGTGTCTATTTAAGAAAACGGTTGTCGGACTATGAACCTTCTCAATACCTATTGTTATTGGGATTGTCCCTCTTTAGTCCTGTCCGAACGATATGTTTATAGATCAGGCATGAAACACCGTTCTTTAGTCTCGTCCGAGCGATCTCCGAATCGTTATATGGACCTGCCAAATAGGAGTGGACACAACGGTAGTTGCAATTAATGTTTTTTCATTGTTCTCCGCCTTATTTCTTAGTAGGTTTAAGTTTAGTTATCATCATGTATTCTTTCCAAGCATAGTTATAATTATCAAATCCTTTAAATAATTCATCAATAAAAGCTATTCTTTCTTTTTCAGTCATGTTGTTTAAGTTTTGATTATATTCTTGTTCATTAGATCCACCAGTATTATTTAGCAGGTCTTTTGATTTTATCATTCTTATATATGCACCATCGGATATATTCTGCCATATTTTATATTTCTCATCAAAATTATTCTTATTATTAATTTCTCTTTTATATATCTCTGAAGCATATTTCAGTTTTTCATCTACTTTGTACTTTTCGTATTCTACAAATTTTTTAATCATCAGATATTCATTGTATTTATATCCAGCGAATGCACTAATAGATATAGCAATTATTAAGATGATTCCAAAGTATATTTTTGTTTTCATTCTATATATCCTTTTTCAGATTAAGCTGTAATAATTATACTGAGATTTCTGACAATGGTTCTAAACCTAATAACCATAAAGACGCAACGCTTATGCGGTCATGAAAATGTGCTCGGGGTATTTAATGATTTTGCTTGTTTTTCCGTTAGAAAACCCATCTTCTTGAACGTTTATACTGTTTCGTATTGGAAATAAGTCAGTTCTTTCACAAAACAGGAACAAAACAAGATACTTAGATTCGCATTTTCATGCTCTTATATTGAGAGAATGTTGATAGGTAGTAACTTTACAGCGTATTGAGAAATCTCATCTGTCTATTTCTTAACCGCACCAAACGTAACACCACGCAAGAGATGACTTCGCATCAAGAAAGTAAAAATAGCAACTGGCAAGAGAAAAACAAAAGTGGATGCAGCGATTTTACCCCAATCCATTCCAGCAGAACCGGTAGCACTTGTGATGGAAGGTGGAGATGTGACGGCCACACCACCAACATTTGTAAGCACAAGCGCAAAGGCAAACTCGTTCCATGCTGTAATCAAACAGAATACTGCAGTCGCAGCAATTCCTGTTACAGACTGTGGCAAAACAACCTTCAAAAATGTTTGAAAACGGGTATAACCATCTACAAGTGCCGCATCTTCATATTCCTTCGGAATCTCATCAATGAATCCTTTCATAAGCCAAACAGCAAATGAAACATTGAAGGTCGTATACAGCAAAATCAATCCAAAGTGTGTATCCAGGAGTCTAAGCGAAATATACATCAAATAGATTGGAATAACAACCACAACAGGCGGCAGCATACGCGTGCTGAGAATAAAGAACAACAGATCGTCCTTACCAGCAATCTTAAAACGGGAAAAGGCATAGGCGGATATTGTTCCCAATCCTACGGCAAGAATTGTACTGCCACCACCGATAATGATACTGTTGAGTAACTGATAGAAATATTTTGAACCATCATTCGCAAGAGCGATACAGATCCCAATGGCTGCAAAGATGACTGGAATGATAAACGCAAGTCTTTCCTTCTTATTCGGGAGCGGAGAACCATCCTTATTTGGAATAACAGCATAGATCTTTTTCTTCCACGGAATAACTATAAGGCAAGCTATTACACAACATACAATCAAAGAAAAAAAATGATACCGCACATCAACTTTCAACCGAGAATGCGGCACTGTGCTGAAAAAACCGAATAGACAAGTTATGACAAAAAGAAGGTTCCAGAATAAACCAATAACCCGAAGTGATACACGACGCAGCAGTTGTGTATTGACAAGCGAAAAGAACGCAAATAGAATCAATCCAGAAAGTATTTGTCCAATAAACAGATATGTTACTGTAGAAACTTGACCCTCAGGCATCAACTTATTATAACTTTGAAGGGATATCTCAAAAATGAACTTCGGTAGTTTTGTGTTGATATCCGAAGGTGCTTTCAACGATGTAACCAAAATCCAATAAATCGGGATAATGTAGACAATAACAGCAAATAAAATAATCGCCATTATGATGAGTCCAAGCAGTTTCCATATTGAATACGTTCTCATAAAGACTATGTTTCTCCCTTAACACGATTGAGATATTTCACATAGATATTACTAAGGGCAACGATGATGATAAGCAGAATATAAGCCATAGCACACGCTTTACCCGTATCGTAGTTTCGGAAGGCAAGACGATAAAGGTTCATGGAAACTGTCTCAGTGACAGTACCTGGACCACCCTCACGCGTAAGCACATAGACAATGTCAAACATCTTAAAGGCATCCATTGTGCGGAACAATAAGGCTATCAGTAGTAGTGGTGACACCAACGGCAGCGTAATCCAACGAAATTTAAACCAGGATGAAGCTCGGTCTACATCTGCTGCTTCATAGAGATATTTAGGTATGGCACTCAATCCTGCTAATGCTATCAACATCATAAATGGAGACCACATCCACGTATCAACAATGACAACAGATAACATCGCAATCTTAGGATCGGTTGTCCATTCAATAGGTGGATCAAAGATAGCATTTATTACAGGTAAGTTTAGAAGAGGACTTAATAGATAGTTCAGCAAACCTCCATCATCTGAAGCAAGAATAAATCGCCAAAATAGTGCGACAACTACAGGCGACAACATCATCGGAAGCAAGAGTAACGTTGTCACCACACCTTTTGCAGGAAAATTACGATTCAGTAATAATGCTAAACCAAACCCTATTAAGAATTGAGCAGTTACAGCCAAAAGGACAAAATAAGCAGTCGTGCGGAAATATCCCCATATATCAGGATCCGTAAGGACTTCTATGTAGTTCTTAGCACCAATATATTCTGGTGCATTTGGCATGTTGGCTTTATAGTCATGGAAACTTAAATACAATGACCATAAAAGGGGAAAGATGTTCATTAAGATGAGCAAAATCATCGTTGGCATAATGAATGCCATCTTAATCTGATAATCGCTCATTCCACGCGAAAAACGGTTGATCTGCATTTTTTTTAGGTCTGTTCTGTATTGTGCGTGCGTTGTAGTACATTCTTCTAGTATATGGAAAAGCGCGCTTATAAAGCGCGCCTACCTAAATGGATTTGCTGTAACATTTCCAACAGAACTATTCTGTATCACTGTTATTCTTCATGGCTTCCATAAAGATTTCCTCATGTTTTTGGGCAATAGCATCAAGTGCTTCCTTTGATGTCTTAATACCGGTAATTGCTTCACTCCAATTGGTTTGACACTCATTTAAGAGTTGGGCATATTCAGGTACTGCCCAGAAATCACGAAGATATGGGAAACTTGCGGCAAACGTCTCATTAAAAGGGGTCGCTG
The DNA here is from genome assembly GCA_958295945.1 of Candidatus Poribacteria bacterium. GTDB lineage: Bacteria > Poribacteria > WGA-4E > WGA-4E > WGA-3G > MSPOR6. Next base: position 3,356,091 of record OY282386.1, on the reverse strand, counting down.
TCTTGAAGGTATCCGATTCTAAGACCTCTTTCATCGGTGTGAAACCACCTAACATCGCCCATTTTTCCTGCACGGGTTTCTGCATAAACCATTTCAGATATTGCTTCGCAATGTCCTGATTTTTAGAATAGGAGGAAATTGACATGCCTTGTCCACCAATACTAATATAATGTCCTTTGGGTCCCTTAGGGGCAACAAAAAAACCACTCTTGTCATGTGAGATTTCGTTTGTTTCTGGATCAACAACACCCGGGAAAAAGGCAAAATAATTCATCGCCATCGCTACCTTACCAGTATTATAAGCACTTGAAGTTTCATTGTAATAGTAGTTTGGGGCATCAGGAGGTGCAAACTGTAGCAAAGCCTTGTAATAATCAAGTGCCTTGACTGCATCTTCTGTATTTATATAACCATCAACTTTTTTCGTCTCTGGATCACCGTAAGAGGCACCAAAGCTCCACATGACCTGTTGGAAACCCATCGTAATGCCATCATATTCTTTACTATACCATGTAGCGATACCGTAAAGATCATCATCAGGACGGTTAAAAAATTCGGCAATATCGCGTAGTTGCGAATAAGTTGTCGGAGGGGCAAGTGCATAACCGTATTTCTCTTGGAATGCAGCTATTTCAGCAGGATCTTCAAACAGATCTTTCCTATAAACATATCCAGCAGCATCTACTTGAGCAGGCAATGCCCAATACTTGCCACTCCCTTTCGGGTACTCTGCAAACGCAGTCATCGCAGGTCCATATATAGCAGACACATCAATATTCTCATTGATCCAATCTGTCAAGTCAATGTAATGTCCGCCGACTGAATTCGTTCCAAGCCATTGACTGTCTCCTATCACAATGTCATATAGATCACTTTTCCCAACAAAGGAGTTGTCAATCTTTTCTGGGAAAGTAGGCCATGACACTTGAACTACATCCACTGCAATTCCTGTTTCAGTTGTAAAGTCTTTAGATAACTCTTGTAAATAATCAGCTGGGTCCCATTCTGCCCAGACAATCGTTAATGTTTTTTGTTCATCTTTTTGACCGCACCCTACTATAATTACCAACATTAAAAGAATAAAACTTATAGACAAACGTCTCATTTCTGTAACTCCTTATGATTCTGTGATACTTTTGATCAATTCCTGTTGCTCTTTCTTGAGCGTTCAGGCAAACCAACAATCCCAATTTAATTCATGATTATAGCAAAGAGAGTATATATAATGCAAGAAAATTAAGGTAAGTGGATGTGTCCAGCACAGATACGACTGTCTCTTATTGGTAGGACAAGGGCTCTGTCCTACCAATTGACAATTCAATAGGAACAACAAGTATTTACAACCAGTCTAAATATGTCCTCAACTACATCCGATTATGTTTCATTATCAACATGATTACATTTCAAATCTATATCTCCACCAATGCAACGGAGTTTCAATAAAGGACCATCACCATTAACAACCCCATACAGCTGCCCAGATATATGTTCATCATCAGTGACGATAACATCTGTCAGTTCAGAAGCAATCTCGCCACCACTACATTTGGCATCTACCTTCAATGATACATTCAAGGGCAGTGAAACTGTGATGTCCCCACCTGATGCCTCTATGGTTGAATCGCCCTTGAGTTGTCCCGATATACCTGCGTTAATAGAGCCACCAAAGGTTTTGGCAGTGATCGGACCGTCGTTTTCCAGATCAATACTACCACCTGAAGCCTCAACCTTTGTTCCACCTTGGCACCGTATCAGCTTGATATTGCCGCCAGATGTTGTCCCTATAATTTCACCCTCAACATCTACACAACGTATACTTCCACCAGATGTCGTTATGTCAACACTTCCGATGTTGTTATTTATCTCAATGTCTCCTCGTAATGCTTCAATCCTAACATTACCTTCACATTGAGCCAATCTGACATCACCATTGACCGTATTGCCAAAAATTGGACCTGTTATATTCTCAAACTTCAGTTCACCACTGTTTGTTTGAGATTGGACTGCCCCACTAAAATCTTGAACAGTAATAGTCCCCGCTGCTGTTTTTAAATATACACCGTGAAAAGTTTGCGGAACCGTAATATCAAAATGGATATTCAGACGATCCGTGTTTCTTTTCCAATACCTTTTGCCATCTTTAAATCTCGCTTCAATTTGAAGCTCACCTTCTTTTGGATTAATGTTGACTTGGAAATCCCTAAGTAAATCCGTTGCATGCCTATCTGTCTTGAACTTTGCTGCCCGGTGTACGACAACATTAACTGACTCGCGCTCTGCTGTCCGAATGTCAATCGTCCCAAAGTCAACGTCCAGTATCAACCTACCATCCGGACTTACATTGAACGATTCATTGATGTCATCCAGAGTAGTCTCAGTCATAAATTCAGGAATCGCATTCCGTATCAAATCTCCTATTTTACCTTCTTTCAACTCTTCCTCAATGTTCTCAATGAATCTTTTCCCAAGAATGTTGGTCACCATCCCTTTTAAATCGGGAAATGATCCTAATCCTTCGCTTAGATACGCTGCAAGATGATTACAAGCAATACTAATTTCACTATAATTTGCATCTTCATGTAATGGTTCAAAGAGCGCATCAGGAACAGCATCTAACGCACTCAGTCGTTTCAATACCTTATTGAATTGAGAAACACATCGACTTTCTCCATCCTTATAGTTCTCTGTCAATGCTGAATTCTCTGCGATTTCTGCTGTCTGCTCAAGAATTTGAAAAAGTCCCCGTATTTCTTGTTGTCGTTCTTGTTCCATGCTACAAAATATCTCCATATCCACGTTTTTCTAATACAGTTTTTAGTAAGTCTTTCCCTTTATGAAGTCTCCACTTTACCGTCGTTAAGGGAAGCGATAGCGTTTCTGCAATTCGTTTCTGCGGCATATCTGCCCAATAATAGAGCGTGATTACCTCCTTAAAATCAGACGGTAATGAATCAATCGCTTCCCTGACATCTTCATGTGTAGATTCCTGTTCCACAATTTTGGCAGGATCCGTAGAAGCAGGATCCGCCTCTATTTGCAATTCTGCATCTACATCATCATGCAATTGTATTCTACTCGCTCGTTTCATGAAACGCAGTGCGCGATTACGTGTAATTGAATAGAGCCAAGAACCAAATCTATTCAGGTTATCAAGTTGGGGTAATGCCTCAAATGCAAGTAAGAATGCATCTTGTACAATGTCTTCTGCTTCTATCGGATTTCGGACAACCTGTTGTGCTACGGAAAGCATACCGCGTTGATAGCGGTACACTAATTCGTCAAACGCTTTGTGATTACCGGCCAATACCGCCACGATGAGTTCCGCATCCTCAGCATCTTTCAATTCGTCTGGATTCATGAAACGTATCTCCTTATCCTAATAAATTAGAGACAGGACTGTTCAAAGAAGATAGTATTTTTATTTTAGCAAGAAAGATACGTACACATTAGAAGGAACAAAGAATTACCAGTAAATTGACGCTCACTGCTACGAACTGGGTTTGAAAAAGGTGACAAGACAACCACCGACCGCCGCAAGCAAAATTCCAAGAACAAACTCCCAACGGACAGCACCCCAGCCTCCTTTAGGTGGATGCGACAATGTTGCAACAACAGCATTCACTATTGGTGCTCCCGCAAAGACAATAGACATCACAACAGCAGGTCTACCCCCAGCACCAAATGCAAGCAACACACCAAATGCACCAATAGCACCGACAACGCCTGCAAGGAAAGACCAGTTGACACCTTTGCCACTAAACGTCCATTCTGCCCCGGTAGAGTACAGCATAATTGCAGACCCAATGACGGCTACCAAGAGATATGCCAGTCCCACAAACAGAAACGCTTTATAACGTCTTGGTGCTGCATCTTCCGCAGCCTCCACATTAGGATCCTTCATAGCATCCTGACCTTTATGCAAAAAAACACCGTAGAGTCCCCAAGAGGAGACAGTCAAAACTGCAAAAATTAACCACAATTTACCCATATTATTTACCTCCGTTTTGAATAAGTTATTCCATTCTATAGATATTTTTGAAACACTTGCATGAGTTGTTGTGCGATGATCTCATCACTAAAATTTTGATGAACATTTTCTTTACCAATTCTCCCCAAATGTCTTCGTCTTTCAGAATCTCGGTATAATTGCAGTATGCCTTCAGCCACTGCTTCTGAAGATTCTGGTTGGACCAAGATTCCACCCCCAGTCGCATCAACCATTTCAGGAAATGATCCGTGTTCCGGTTGAACAACGGGTATCCCATTTGCAAGTGCTTCCAAGATAGACAATCCCTTGGATTCACGGTAAACTGTGGGAACAGAGAAAACATGGAGTTGGTTGAGAAAGTCTATCTTTTCTGAACGCGTGACCTCACCATAATGAAAAAAACTCTCTTGTAAACCCCATGCATGTATCTGATTGACCAACTCCTCAAAATAGGGTTCATCCTTCTTACCAAGATACCCCGCAACATGAAGTTCTACATTGTCTGTTTCCAACTCCTTTGTCAGTGTATAGAAAGCACCAACCAACAAGTGCAAACCTTTCTCTGGACATATACGAGCCAAATAACCGATTTTGAGAGGTGGAGGCTCTGTCTTATCATTCAACTCACCGTGTCCATCTAAATTTAGACCCAAGGGGACTATATGCACCCTGTCCACAGAAACTTGTAAATATTCTTCTGCCATAAATTGCGCATAATAGTTACATGGCGCAACAAATCCATCAGCATCTACAGCGCGCTCCGCTAATAGTGTGAATGCCTCAGATTTGTATGGGTCAATCAGATCTCGTAGGAAGATGTCTTCACCTTGCAATGCGCAGAGGACAGGAACGTCCAATGCCTTCTTTATCTCTCTTGCCATGCCAATTAGCATAGAGTTAGTCAAATATACGATATCTGGTCGGTTGTCTTCACGTAACCATTTGACCAATTTTGCCAATTCTTTCCTTTGATAACCTTCTTCAGCTCTCAACATTGAGACTGTCAATTCTCCCAAATCTCTCGCGTCAGTAGAAGCACTAAGACCCGCTAAACTGTTGAGCAGCTTCGGACTATCCAACATCCTATCAAACACCCAAGGAGTATGCCGAAAGAGCGAAAGTTTCTGTTGAAGATATACATTAATCCCTCCATAAAAGACGCGATCCAAACTTACATTTTCTTCGTCTGTTCGGGTAGGAGTATATGTCGGAATCAGGGAAACGTCATGTCCCTGTTTATTTAACACTGTTGCTACGGTATTATCATGGATACAAGTTCCACAATACATTCCTGCAGCACCAGCTGTAATATAAGCAACTTTCATGTTTTATCTTTGCAACAAGAATAATAGCGTATAACTTGGCAAATATCCTTTCACATATCATGTATTGAAATATCTATCAATCGTTTCAGATGAAGGTGGTTTTGTGATTAGAGAAACAATTATTAAGGTTGTTGTAGACACAAGTATGATAACAGCAACTGGCATAATTCCTGTTCCACCTACAGTATATCCAGAAGTCTGCCAGTATCGTAGAAAGAAATAAAGCCACAGCAGAATGACACTGAATATTGAAGCAAGTACACCGTGCTTAGTACTTCCCTTCCAGAATAGTGCTGCAACTACTATGGGGAAAAGACCTGAGAAACCTGTGAAAGACCATATTGCTAACCTGAAAATACTCGGTTTCGCAATTAGAGATATAATATAAGTTATACTGATGATAACAATCACAAATATCCGTCCGACCCATACCTGTTGTTTTTCTGTCATCTGTTCTTTTCCACCTTTTCTGAGGTAAGGACGCACGATGTCATTCGTAAACATGCTCCCAAGAGAGAGTGTCTGTGAATCAAGTGACGACATGATTGCGGCAAAGACACCTGCACCCAAAAATCCCGCTAAAACACCCGGCGCGTGTTGACGAATCATCTGAATCAGGACGCTGTTGACTTCCGGTCCTTTTAATGCGGGGAAATCCGCATTACCCAATATGCCAAGTAGAACACTCGGCACCCACACAATGGCAATACACACCGGATATAAGATAATCGGATAACGGAATGTACCTACGTCTTTCGCTGTAAGGCAGTGTGAAAAGATGTGAGGAAACATCCCGACTGATAACGGAATACACGTATAAGTCAACAGTTCCAAAGGCTTTATGTGGTCTGCTTGTCTTAATAAACTTGTGTCAACTTTGGATAGTGCGGTGGAAAAACCACCCATACGATATATGATAACAACAAAGGTAACACCACCGAGAATCATGAAAACTAGTGTTTGAAATGTGTTGACCCACGCAGTGCCACGCATACCACTATATGTCACATAGCACAGCACAACGGCAGAAATCAATAACCCACCTACCCACTGCGGAATTGCATTCTCTGTAATCTTAGATATTGTATCGCCACCACCCATAACACCAATCAGTAGATAAGGTATGAGTAACAGCACTAACACAATAAAGAGCAGTAATCCCAACCCGTTGGATTCCCATCGATCACGAAAGAATTGAACTTGTGTGACATATCCGAACTTCTTTCCAATTTTCCACAATCGTGTGCCTATGAACAGAAACACACAAGGAACAATGATCGCAGATGAGGATGCCATCAATGCAAAGACACCAATGCCTCTACGGTACGCTTCTCCAGAAGCACCAAGGATAGAAAATGCTGTCATGTGTGTCCCAAAGAGAGACATCAACAGCATGAACCAACTAATGTTACGGCTCGCAACAAAGTAATCTTCACCTGTGTTTCGGAAGAACTTGTGGCTCAGGATACCGAGACTCAGCACTAATGCAAGATAGATAATAATGACTGCCAGGATCATTTCTCTCTCCACATAAATTTGACGAGCGAATACATTAGCACAGAAGCAGCGAAGCAGAAGAGGATGTGGTATAGCAATCCTATAGGTAGTCCTAAGACGATTTCAAATGTTCCCCAGAACCAAAAATCGTTATGAAGAATAAACAGAACCACCAATAATAGATATAGAATCCATCTATGTGTAGTTTTCATGTGTCACCTCACGATTACGCCAATTATAGTAAAAGATAAAAACACATGCAAGCAACGTTATCCCATGTATCCACATTAAATTCAGGTCAGTAGGGGTAAAAAAGAGCAGTGCTGCAGCAACAAACATCACGCAACGTTCCCACACTGATATATCCTTAAATGCGTAACCAGCAACACTTGATGCAAAAAACACAGTACCAGCTAATGTCCAGAAGAGATTGACAAAAATAATCCATAATTGCGGACTACCACCCTCCGCACTGAGCCATAGCAATTCCGGTCGCAGCACAAACGCATAGGGTAATGCAAAACCCACAAGTGCAAAACGAAAAGCAGTGAACGCAGTCTGCATGATACCAGAATTCGCAATCGCAGCAGCAGTATATGCAGCCAGTGCAACGGGTGGCGTAACCATTGACATCATTCCGAAATAAAAGATAAAGAAGTGCGCAGCAAGTGGAACAACCCCTAAGTCAAGCAACACCGGACCGACCAAAATTGCCATCAACAGATAACACACTGAGGATGGGAGTCCCATGCCTAATATGATAGTTGAAATCATGAGCAGAAACAAAGCAAGTAACAAGTTCGTTTCAGCAAGTGGCAGGAGAACTCTCGGCAATTTAGAACCGACACCTGTAAGTGTAACAACACCGAGAATAACGCCTACACAAGAAGCAGCTGCTATCAACGACACCCCGCTATGTCCTGCGTTTTCCATCGCCTTGAAAACACCTGATACACCCACGCGTGTCTTTGCATGAAATAGACTGACAATTAAAACGACCAACAAACTCCAACTGACCGCACGGAACGGTGTTGCTCCCATCAGCAAAATAAGAATCAAGGTGAAAAACGCCGCAAAAAACACGACACCTTGCATGATGGGAAGTTTTTCAGTGGATTTATCATTTACACCCTCATGCTCTGAATCACCATTTTCATTGGTCGTTTCCATTGTTTGATTAGACTTTGTTGTCACATTAATGGTTCGTTTTGCGTAAAAATGCACGATGAGTAGAAGGGCGGTGTAATATAGTATTGCTGGCAAAAGTGCTGCTCTGATGATCTCTAAATAGGTGACAGTAGGTTGGACAATTTCTAACATCATGTAGGCAGCTGCACCCATTATGGGTGGAACTAACGCACCACCCGAACTTGCCGCTGCTTCAATGCCTCCTGCAATTTCAGGTTTGAAACCTACACTCCGCATCAACGGAATTGTGAATGTCCCGGTTGTTGCTGTGTTTGCAACTGCAGAACCGGACAGAGACCCCATCATTCCACTGCCAATCACTGCCACCTTTGCTGGACTACCAGTGCTTGTCCCGAATATCCGTCTTGCCAAATTCAGAATATAAGCTGTCGCACCAGTGCGTTCCAGAAATGTCCCAAACAACACAAACAGAAATACATACGTGAACATCACACGGAGGGCGACACCAAACACACCACCATGCAGGAATGTTTGACTGATAATCCGTTTGATGGAATACCCACGATGTGGAAATAACCAACTGGGTAGATACTGACCAAAACTTGCGTAGAGTAGGAATACGATGGCGAGTAATGGTAGGGTAATGCCGATAGAACGTCGAGTTGCCTCTAAAATTAAAATAAGTCCGAAGCCACCAACATAGAAATCTAAAATGTGTTCTGCTGATGCGCGATCCCCAAGAAATCTGTCGCTCAACCAAAATCTTTCAAACATCGGTTCCGTTTGAATAACTACATAACCGAAACTGAAAATCACACCACCTATCAATACAAAATCAAGAATATTGCAGATAACATTATCAGCAAGTTGAGGATGAAGTGGGTATTTCAAAAAGACAACTATTAACCCAAACATTGCAAAGAGTGCTAATGCTGACTGCGGTTTCAACAATGGATAGTTGACTTCGGACAGGATAAAGAGACATAGTATTACCGCAACAGGTAGAATGAGGGAGGGTTTTATCTGTTTCAAAACAGGAAGCGATCCTGACCTTTTATTGAGGAGTTTTGATGAGTTGCGGCATGATGATTTCAAAGTAGGTCTATAGTGTCATCACATCTCGGTGTGTAAAGATTTTGTCACTAACTTCTCACCATGAATTGTAGGGGCGGGTCTCTGTGCCCGTCCGTTGCCTTACAGGACAAGGAATGGCGGGGCACAGAGACCCGGGGAATACCAGACGCGTATTCGTCTAATGGCATTCATACCCGACAAATGCCACACGGGGAATGCCTCAATGGCATTCATACCGTTGATTTGGCGCATTTGGCGTTGATTTGGGGGAACGCCTACAGGCGTTCATACCGTTGATTACTTGATTTGGTCCTACAATAGGTTACATGTCTTTCACTTGAATTGACGTCTACGGTGACAAATACTTTACACACCCATCACATCTTACGTCTACATAGAACTTGCTTTATAGTTTAGCAAATAAAAGTGTGTGTGTCAAATACAAACCTTCTGTTTTAACAATCATATTTGTATCAAATACTTACACATCAATCATCACATCACAAAACCAATATCACTCCAAAACCTTCCTACGACTTGGTGAATCAATAAACAACGAATCTCCTCCATCAATCGTCAACTCCAACCCAGTCACCCACGCAGCCTCATCCGAGCAGAGCCACAACGCACTATACGCCACATCAATAGGATTACCAAGACGTTCTAACTGGGTTTCAACCGGGGTGATTTCTCCATCCGGCAAAGGGTCCCAGATAATACCAGGACATAAAGCATGGACACGGATATTTTTATCATATAGTTCTTTCGCAAGGTTCTTCGCAGTTGCTACCATCCCTGCCTTTGCAGCAGCATAAGCAGCGTTAGCATCCTGACGAACACGCGCACCCGCTGAAATCGTGATAATACAACCACCACCCCGTTTCTCCAATATCGGCACAAGTAGACGAACAGGATTGAAGAGCGTCCGCAGATTATTTTGCAACGCACCATCCCAATACTCGGGATCCATAGACGTAATATCGTGCTCGGTTGAGAAAAAACCACCCGCTGCATGGATAAAGCAATCAACTCCACCATACTCTGAAACTACTAAATCAATGAGTGCATCAACTTGAGCGGAATCTGTCAAATCGGTCTGATGCATATACACATCACCACCATTATCACGAATACGTCCTGCGGTTTCTTCCATCTTTTCTGTCGTGCGTGCCGCAAGTGCAACCTTTGCACCTTCTTGCGCAAAAAGAAGTGCCGTTGCACGACTCATATTTGAACCCGCACCACCGATCAATACAACCTTATCTTTCAATCGCATTATCTTTTCCTTTATTGTCATTACAATGTTCTCGGGGTAAAACTAACTGGAGAGTGTAAAAAAACAAGGACACAGAAGATCTCCCACCCATTCCTGCATGATAAAGAAATATATCACAGATTGATCAAAATGTCAAATCCCTCCAACAAGTGAACATAGTGACAATTGAATACCCTGGCCTACACCAATTCCATGTTGACATCTGCACTTCATTCTGCTATATTAATGATACACAATTTGCCAAACAAAGGAAATCTTCACATAACCGAATGCACACAAACAACACACACAAATTGGAAGTCTGTGATTTAGTTGCCGAACCCGGCACCAAAGTAGAAGGACATTTATCCGCAGGAACCATGCCAGATGGCACACCGATACGTATACCTATTGTCCTCGTTAACGGAAAACAAACGGGAAAAACCTTATACCTTCAAGCAATAAGTGATGGAAACGAACTCAACGGTATCGCCGTTATTCACGAAATATTGAACCATATCACACCAGAAAGCTTAAGTGGAAGACTTATTATCGTGCCAGTTGTCAACGTTCACGCTTTCCACGCTAAACAAGCATATAGTCCCGTGGACAACGTCAAAATGAACCGTTGTTTTCCCGGACGACCAGAAGGCACATCAAGCCAACGTATTGCACATCTCTTGTTTGAAAAGGCTATTCAAAACGCTGACTACTGCATTGACATTCATCAAGGAGGCGTTCAACCGATGATTGATGAAGTACGTGTGCGAGTAAGCAAGAAACACGATTGCCATAGTGCCTGCATGGAATTAGCAAAGGTATTCGGAATAGGCTATATTCTGGATCAAAGAGGACCGAAAGGACAACTTGCACAAGCAGCTCCTGACATCGGAATACCGACTATAGACCCAGAACTCGGGGGCACATACGGATGGGATACTACAAGCATCAACAAAGGGGTTCATGGTGTGTTAAACGTCCTAAAACACTACCGTTTTATTGAGGGTACACCAGAAATACCTGATAAACAGATTGTCGTCAATAAGTTTATCACAATCGTCAGCAATAAAGGTGGATTTGTCTACTACAAAGCAAAACTATATGATCAACTACAAGCACAGCAAACAATAGCCGAAATCCGAGATGTGTTCGGAAATGTTACGGATGTTGTTAGAGCACCAGAAGCAGGTGTTTTCTGGTCCCATCCAATATATCCAATGGTCGCAAGCGGCGGCATTATTGGAAAATTAGGAACACCTATTAGTTATCTCTGATTCCACATCTACTTGAATTGTAGCGCGAGGTCTTCGTGCCTTGCAATGTTTACATAATCAAAGACTTATAATCAGTTTGTTCTGAAATAATATCCAAACTCAACAGAGTCATTCTTGTATTTAGGAAAACAGTATGCATATAGATAATCGCAAAAACTTCATTGAACAGATGGAATCCGACAGTGTCGCAATCTTTGCAAACGCACCCGCAGCAATGCGAAATCACGATACAGAATATAACTATAATCCCGATCCGAACTTTTACTACCTCACAGGTTTTGAAGAACCGGAATCAATCTGCGTGATAGCTCCTGACAAGAAAAAAAATCAATATATTCTTTTCGTTCTCCCAAAAGACGAAAAAGCAGAAATATGGAATGGGAAGCGGGTCGGCGTGAAAGATGCTTGTGAACACTACGGCGCAGACAAGGCATATTCTATAGAAAAGTTCAACAAACGCATCAGTAAATACCTAAAAAATGCAAAAAAACTATATTACACACTCGGTTCAAATTCTCACGTGGATTCACAAATACTTTCCCACTTTAAGCAAGGTGTCAGATCCCACATACGCACAGGAAAGGGTATTAATACGCTTGTTGACCCCAGTCCCATTCTCAGTGAAATGCGACTAATCAAAAACGACACAGAATTAGAACGGATTCGGCAGGCAACCAACATCACCGTCGACGGACATATCGCAGCAATGGTAGCAGCCCAACCGGGTATGTACGAATACGAATTGGAGGGTATTGTTGACGCAACATTCCGTAGCAGTGGTGCAAACGGCACAGCCTTTCCAACAATCGTCGCAAGCGGTGGAAATGCAACCACTCTTCACTATACAACAAATAACTGCCAAATCAAAGATAATACGCTTGTACTGATTGATGCGGGGGCAGAATATAAACGCTATTGTGGGGATGTAACACGTACCTTCCCTGTCAACGGCACCTTTACCGAAGCACAAAGAGAAATATATCAAATAGTTCTGGATGCTCATTATGCAATTATTGACACTATACGACCCGGTGTATCTATAGATGAACCACATCAGAAGTCTATAGAATTACTGACAGATGGTATGCTACGACTCGGACTATTAAAGGGTAAAGCGAAGAAACTAATCAAAAAAGAGGCATACAAGCAATTTTATATGTATCGTATCGGTCACATGCTCGGTTTAGATGTGCACGATGTGAATTGCGTGCGCGACGCAGAAGGGGAATACAAAACTTTTGAACCCGGTATGGTCATCACGATTGAACCCGGACTATACATCGCGGAAGGCACGAAAAAAGTTCCACCTGAATATCTCGGCATCGGCATCCGCATTGAGGACGACATCCTCGTCACAGAAGATGGTTATGAAGTACTAACAGATGCAGTTCCCAAAGAAATTGATGCGATTGAAGAACTTATGAATCAGTAGAACTGACATGTAGGAATATCTGATTATTTGAGGAATAACACCATGATTGATGAAGTAAAAAAAATAGTTGCTAAGGAAAAGGATGAAATTCGAAAGCAGTTTAAAACGGAAATAATAGGTATCTTTGGGTCTTATGCAAGGGGAGACAACAATCCTGATAGTGACTTGGATCTTTTGATAGATTTGGATGCTAGTGCTACTTTATTTGATCTAGTTGGTGTTCAACTGTTTTTTGAAGATAAACTGGGATGTAAGGTAGATGTGGTAACACGTGGAGGGCTCCGAGATGAAATTCAGGAAAATGTATATATTGATTTGATTAGTTTATGAGAAATATAAGACGTTATGTAAAAGACATACATGTAGCAATGACCGCTGTATGCGAATTCATCATAGATATGGATTTTGAAACGTTCCGGCACGACGATAAGACCACTACTGCAGTTGTTAAGAAGCTTGAGTTGATAGGTGAGGCAGCTAAGCACATTCCTGATTCCATCCGCGAAAAATATACTCAGGTGCCATGGCGGCAAATGACTGGAATGCGAGATAGACTCACTCATGCATATTATGATATTGACTATAGGATTGTCTGGAATACTGTTAAGGATATAATCCCATCACTGCAGCCTATTATTGCACAAATTCTTGAGGAATTGGAAAAAGAACAAACTAATGAATAATTACTGTCATCATATTAACATTTGATAAATCACAAAAACATGTCATAATTCTAAAAATAAATTGAAGAAAAATAAATCTTGACACAACATAATATATAACCTTTGCCCAAGGTGGACTTTTATGATTCCAGATGATGTATACGTACATAAAACAGTAGAAGGCGATGTTGAGGCGTTCAACGAATTGGTTAATCGCCATCAATCCAAAATATATGGACTTGCATTCCGAATGCTCGGAAATGCTGAAGATGCTAAAGATGCCACGCAAGAAACATTCTTAGAGGCATATAAGTCTATAAAATCTTTTCGTTTCCAATCGCAATTTGGAACTTGGTTATATCGCGTCGGGCTAAACACGTGCAATCAATTTATCCGAAAAGCCAAGTCTCGCAACAGAATGATTGAGGCATACACCGAAGAATCGTCTGCACGCGGTTTGACTGTTGAACATAATGTCCCAGAACGCAAGGCATTAAAGACTGAACAAAGTCAAGTAGTTCAAGCTGCTATTGACCGTTTGCCACCAAAGCAACGCGAGGTGGTGACACTATTTTATATGCAACATCTCAAATACAAAGAGATCGCTGAAATACTTGACTGTTCTATCGGAACCGTTGCCTCCAGATTAAACAAGGCAACGCAGAACCTCAAAACAAAATTGGAAAAATACTATTATTGAGTAGGACCATGAATACATGAACAATCTCTTAATCTATATATTAGTGAGGATTGTTAAAATGAAATGTGAACAAACTCGTGAACACTTAGTATTGCACCGTCAAGATTCCAGATTAACTGGAACAAAACGGCAAGAATTTTTAAAACATCTACGTGGATGTATGAAATGCCAAATTGAATATGAAGGGTTAATGCATACTGCTACGGTGTTAGGAAATCTTGAAGCACCAACCCCTCCTCCTGAATTAATCGGGAATATCCAGAACAAAATCAGGGAAATTCATAAGCAGAACCAAACCGCATTCTTTGCAAACCCATTTTCATGGATTTTCAATAAAGTCAATTTAGACCTTTCACCCCGCCTTGTCAATGGTGTTGCAGTACTTTGCTATATGGTTGTGTCCGCTTTTTTAGTAAAATTCGCTTTTTTTACAGATGCACCAAAGCAGCCTCTCGGTTTGACCGCAATGGAAGCATCCCGTTTAGTGAAACCAGGACAAACTTCACCGTCACAATTAGGATCACTGAAATATAACAGTGTCAAGGAAAAGCAAGTACTTTCTACTAATGTTATAGGAGAGAACAAGATTGGTCTTTCTCGTCCTTTCATTGACATTAAATCAGAGGAAATGTGGCACACCGATACCAGCAATCAGAATGCAGAAACCGTTGATGCACCCTATCCGAAAACTATGAGCGATAAGCTCACACTTTTCTGGAATGACATCAAAACAAATCTATAAGGCTGAGTAACAGTATCAAAAATTCTATAGGGTTATTTTGTTGAGGAGTGTGCATAAATATTTGGCTCTTTAACACAAGTCCGAACAGACTTCAGAGGCTGTTTGATTTATAGAAATTCCGTTTGTCCTCCCACAATTCATTGTGCATCTTTGAACTTGTTGATGGAACGTTGTGCGCCCCAACTACCTTTAACCACATATTTGAATCGGAATTATTTATGCACACCCCTCATTTACTTAACACGTCCTGCGGGGAGACGCAAAATCCCCGCAATAAAACGGAGGAAAACGATGAACTTTAATTTTTCAAAATCTATGGCCATTCTTGTCAGTGTGTGGGTCGTGGCATTTCTGACAATGACCGCAGCAGCGGAGACAAGTTTATATATGGAAGGCATGCGCTTTCGGACAAGTTCTCACGTTCAGCATTTACAGGTGCTGCCGGATAACGAACTTCAGTTGAGATACACACGTTCCTATCCGATAGGCATCTCGAACCTGAACTGTTTCTGGCGGGCGAGTTTAGGTGGCAGCTACTCATACACGCATTACGCAGCTGATAGTGGCGGTTTTCATTTCGGTAGTCTGAATATCACTGGGGCTGGTGGGCTCTCTTATCAAGTTGCGGGTGGATCACATTGGTCGTTGACACCTTTTTTGAGTGTGGTTTCTGTCAACAGGTTGTCTTTCGCAGGGCGGGACTATCACATTTTCAGTATACCTATTGAAGTTGGGGTTGCCATGACGTTTAGAAAAATGAGCCTCATTACAATGTATACGAACAAAGCTTTTTTGCTTGGACTTAGTTATGATTTATAGGTTTGTCGCTATCGCAAAAAACGTGTATACCTCGCCGTGGCAGAAGCGTTTTAAAACATCTGCCACAAACGGATGACCACACATATTTGTTTATCACGTCCCTCTCCCCTAATGATAAATAAATATGTGTCATCGTCTGTCGTCTTGCGGGGAGACGCAAACCCCTTGCATTTTATACAATTCTCATGTGTGCGGTTTCTTCTTAGGTCGATGCACGCACTTTTTCGCTCTGTTCGCAGCGTGTAAAAATAGTGAATACACTTGCTTACGCTTAAGTAAGTAATACTCTCAACGTCCGGCGGGAGATACACCCCCCATAGGTGTCAACTTAAGGAATTTGGTATTACGCACCAACACCACTAAAATAGTATTGACCAACCGCCAATTTTCAGATAATATATAGGCAATATTAAGAAACAAATTTTAGGTTTTCAGGAAGGTTGGAAAACAGAAAGACTGCAAGAAACGCTATGGGTTGCAATCTTCCAATCTTCCAACTCACTTGGGAAGGCAAAACTTGAATGTTAGGACTTAAACTTGCTTATACACATATTCACAGTATAAAAACGTTAGATTATCGGACATAAAAATTGACACAACCATTGCTTGAAGTCTCAAATCTAAAAACAGTGTTTCCCACAGAAGGTGGACTTGTCCACGCTGTAAACGATGTCAGTTTTTCCATTGAACGCGGTAAAACTGTCGGCATTGTCGGAGAAAGCGGATGTGGAAAAAGCATCACAGGTCTCTCCTTACTCCAACTTGTGCCAAATCCAGGTAGAATCGAAGCAGGCGAGGTCCTGTTTTACCGTGAAGAAGACGAAACGCCGTTAAACATAACACAAGTTTCACCGCGGAGCAAACTGATGCGTGAAATCAGAGGCAACGAAATCGCATTCATTTTTCAGGAACCGATGACTTCTCTCAATCCTGTCTTTACCGTTGGAGACCAAATTGTTGAAGCAATTGTCTTACACCATGAACAAGAACCGACATTTCTGGCACGTTTGGGTTTTCATACCAACCTAAGTTGGGCGAGAAAACTTGCTATTGAGATGCTTGAACGGGTCGGCATTCCTGCACCTGAACAACGAGTAGATGAATATCCACATCAACTCTCAGGAGGGATGCGTCAACGGGTCATGATCGCAATGGCTCTCTGTTGTGAACCTACACTTCTCATAGCAGATGAACCCACAACAGCACTTGATGTCACTATACAAGCACAAGTACTCGCTCTCATGCAGGACCTGCAAGCAGAAATTGGTATGGCTATTATGCTAATTACACATGACCTCGGCATTATCGCTGACATGGCAGACGAAGTGGTCGTTATGTAT
This sequence comes from Candidatus Poribacteria bacterium, assembly GCA_958295945.1. GTDB lineage: Bacteria > Poribacteria > WGA-4E > WGA-4E > WGA-3G > MSPOR6. Next base: position 3,338,834 of record OY282386.1, on the reverse strand, counting down.
GCAGGACGCGTTGTTGAAAAGGGCACCGTTGATGACATCTTCTATAATCCATTACATCCATACACACGCGGGTTGCTCAATTCCATTCCAACGCTCAGTGGCACCCAGAAAAATACTTTGGATTCTATCCCAGGAACAGTGCCGCATCCGTTGGCACTTCCTAACGGATGCTCTTTTCAACCAAGATGTACAGAATGTATCCAAGACTGCGAACAAATGCCAGATCTCAAGACTTATACACCCAACAATAGTGTAGAAATAGAAAACGAAACCCATACAGTGAGATGTTGGCTTTGTGAGGAAAAACCTGATGTCCAAACTGCTTGAAGTAAAAAAACTACGAAAATATTTCCCTATACGAAAAGGAATTCTCCGCCACACCATCGGACAGGTCAAAGCTGTGGATGGCATTAGCTTTGAAGTCGAACGCGGTGAAACACTCGGATTAGTCGGAGAAAGCGGATGCGGAAAAACTACTGCAAGCAGATGCCTTCTCAGACTCATCACACCAACAGAAGGTAATTTTACTTTCGGAGAAGAACAAGTAGATTTAGCAAAGTTGACTGCGAAACAGATGCGTCCCTTCCGCAGACGTATACAGATGATTTTTCAAGACCCACAGTCATCCCTAAATCCCAGAATGACTGTAGCAAAAATCGTCGGTGAACCACTTCGGGTTAACCGGACAGTCAGAAGAGATAAACTGCAAGACAAAATCGTTGAACTGTTAGAATCGGTCGGTTTAACATCACAAGACATGCAACGGTATCCACACGCATTCAGTGGAGGACAACGCCAACGAATCGGGATTGCACGCGCTTTAGCTCTGCAACCAGAATTGATCGTGGCAGATGAACCGGTGTCCGCACTTGATGTCTCAGTACAAGCACAAATCCTCAATCTGTTGGCAGAATTGCGCGAAAAGTTTCAACTCTCATATATCTTTATCGCACACGACCTCAGCGTTGTCAGACATATCAGCGACCGTGTTGCTGTGATGTATCTCGGGAAAATTGTGGAAATCAGCGATGCAGAACAACTCTACAAATCCCCCAAACACCCCTATACTGAAGCATTGATTTCTGCAGTACCAATACCAGACCCGAAGGAACAACGCAAACGTGATCTGATACGTCTTGAGGGAGACGTACCAGATCCCTCTAAACCACCATCAGGTTGCCATTTTCATCCAAGGTGCCCTTATGCAGATGACTTATGCAAAAAGGAAACACCTGAACTGCGTGAGATTACTTCTAGTGTCAAAGTCGCGTGCCACTTTAGTGATACTTTGGAATTAAAGGGAGTATAGTCATGTCTAAACATATAGTAACCCCAGAAGAACTTGCATCATGCAGGAAGCAGCTTGAAAATCGTTGGAAAAACCGAAAAGTTGATGAAACGCTGTTAGAACGCGCATGGCAGGTCGCTTATGGAATAGCAGCATTCCTCTATGATGAATGCAACGCAAAGCAGGTCGCTATCTTTGGCTCACTTACAGAACCGATTTGCTTCACAAAATCATCAGATATTGATATCGCAGTTTGGGGACTCACAGATAAAGAACATACAAAAGCAACCAATAAAGTCTGGGACATGGAAACAGGGTTCAAAATTGACCTGATTAATTTTGATCTGACGAAAAAACTCTTCCGAAAAAGAATTCAACAACAAGCAATCTCCATAGAAAAAGAAAGACTGACCACATTTTGGAAAACAATATACGATCATCACAACCGAAAAGTGTTTCCCATTGTTGCGGAAGAAATATACGAATTGAACAGGATTAAATTAACTCAACGTATCAACGATGAATGTGCAAAAATTGAATCTACCGTCAATTCTATCGGTAAAGCATTAGAAGATATTGAGTTAGTTCCCACTAACTTTAGGCAATATATAGAGGAATCAATAACTGGAAAACTTTCAGATGTCTATAGTGGGATTGAACGTATTTTTGAACGGATAGCAGATGAAGTGGATGGACACCTTTCCCGCGGTAGTAGATGGCATAAGAATCTACTTGAACAGATGACAAAACAACGTCCAGAAAGACAGCCTGTGATTTCACATGAAACCTTTTTGCTTTTAGAGTCTCTGCTGGAATTTCGGCACAAGATAAACAACATCTATGCTGAAGAATTAATTTATGACAATACAGAAGAACATGCAAGAAACATAGAAAGATTATACCAGAGTTTTTCCGACGATCTAAATATGTTTACCAATTCTCTTGCACAAAGTAAAGAGGATGAATAAGGAGTAAGGACATGTCAACAGATACAGACCTTGGATTTTTTGCAACTGACGCTTCATTAGAAGATAGTGCAGCAATCGTAACCGGGTCCAGTCGAGGAATCGGACGCGCAATCGCTATTGAATTAGCACGACAAGGTGCTGACGTACTCATCAATTATAATCAGAATCGGGATGCAGCCGAAGAAGTCCAGCAAAAAGTCAAGTCATTCGGTAGAAAGGCAGCGATCATCCAAGCGGATATCAGCGAATTAGATGCACACCAAAGAATGCTTGAAACTGCACATAATGCATTCGGAAAGGTTAATATACTTATAAACAATGCTGGCATCACACGTATCGCTGATATTCTTGAGGAAACACCAGAACAATTTGATCTGCTGGTGAACACAAATTTAAAGGCACCACATTTTCTCACACAACGCGTTGCAAACTACATGATAGAAAATGAAATCCGCGGATGTATCATCTACACGCTTTCTATCTCCGATACAATGGCGTCCGATAACCGCACGGCATACTGTATTTCAAAGGCTGGATTAGAGATGAGCATGCGTGCTTATGCAGGCAGATTAGCCATGCACGCTATTAAGGTGAATGGTATCGCGGCAGGTGTCATAAATACAGACCTATCCCGTGTCCGTATTCCCGATTATGAAGAAGCAGCCGAGAAGGGGTATATCTTTATGGTACGTCCCGGCACCCCTGAAGATGTAGCACAAGCAACTATCGCTGCGATGAAGTTATACGATACCGGGGTCGTCATCCCTGCTTCTGGTGGTGTGATGACACCTCTCCTCAATCTAAGATCTATGGCAGAATTAGAGATGAACAAATCTTAATCGACATCCCAAATTCCTATCTCGCGCAATATGGATTTCTTTAGCTTACAAACCATCGTATAGGCAGGATCAAACACATTACCCATATCATATTCAACGGTTTGCCCCAAAAGTATATGCGCAGCACTTTTCTCCAAACCAAGCTCAGCCAGCCATCGGAGAAGTTCTGTAGTTGCATGTTGTACCGCCTGATCTAACGGACGGGCATTACCAGCGGTAAGAATGTAGTCGTCATTTTCCGCACGTGGCCAATTTATGGATTTGCCTTTAATGACTTCAACGCTGAACTGAACATCAAAGGAGATTTCTATTCCAGTACCAACTATTTCACCATCTCCCTGAACTGCATGTCCATCTCCAAGATGAAAAAGCGCGCCAGGAACAAAGACCGGAAGATAGACTGTAACCCCTTCTTTAAAACCACGGTAATCCATGTTCCCACCGTGTGTAGAGGACGTTGCAGTGGAGATAACCTGACCACGCGGCGGGGCAACACCAAAACAACCCACCATTGGTTCAAGCGGCAATGTAAGTTCACCCAACTGCGTCTCAGGCGTTATTAAAGTAGCAGTCCATGCCTCAACATCAACATGCCATTCTGCACGACCACTTTCCGGCATCTCAGATGCGACATAATACGGATCAAGCACATTCGGAGCAACAACCGTAGCAGTTCTTCCTACTTTTCGATTCGGAAGAAGCTTGTCAAAACAAACGACAAGTGTATCTCCCGGTTCTGCTGTTTCAATATAAAACGGACCCGTCTGTGGATTACCACCCGGTGTCACCTGCGTATCCGATGCATCATAACCGGCATTGTCTACAGTTGTAGTAAAAACGGTATCACCACTATTAATATGGAGCACCGGCTTGTGAGCCCCGATCGCAGTATGGTAGACAGTCGGAGTAAAATGATGTATTGCCATTAAAATCCTTCCTAATTAGAGTTTTTACACCTCACTCATTACTATCTTGAGGTGTCTCTATTTGCTATTCCTTCACCATAATATAACATATCAAAGGTGAAATGTCTACATAGATGGAGTCAGGGGAGTGTGTAAAGATTTTGTCCTAACTTCTTACCATGAATTGTAGGGGCGGGTCTCTGTGCCCGCCCGTTGCCTTACAGGACAAGGAATGGCGGGTCACAGAGACCCGGGGAATACCAAACCCGTATTCGTCTAAGCGCATTCATACCCGCCAAATGCCACACGGGGAATCATGGCGAATACCACACGCGTATTCGTCTAATGGCATTCATACCGTTGATTTGGCGCATTTGGCGTTGATTTGGGGGAACGCCTAATGAAGATTAAATTATTAAACGGGTAATTCTCATTTTCTCAAACCCGGTAGGAGCGGTTTCCTAACCGCTCCGAACTTCTCAAGGAAATTACCTGATTTATTTCTTAATCCTCATCAGGCGTTCATACCGTTGATTACTTGATTTGGCCCTACAATGGCAGGCGTAATTTAAGAAGATCAATCCGTTTTATTAGTGACCTCAGTCCCGTAGGGACGATATGTCTATAGCACAACGTTCAACACCCATTTCTTAGTCCCGTAGGGACGATATGTTTATACGTTTCGATTGTTACAAACATATCGTCCCTACGGGACTAACAGCTGTGATGACGGCGTTTAGCTATAAACATCCCATCCCTACTGGACTAAAGAACGTTATCGCCATGCAAATTAATCCTTAAATTGACGCCTATGGTGTGGTTAGGAAACCGAACCTACTGTCTTTGACATTTAGTAAGAGTTAAGAAAATCCTAAAACTAAACAACCCTGAAATGGAGTGATGTGTGTAAAGTGTTTGACACTAAACTTAATATCCGATGAAATATACACGTTTTTCCAAAAAACTGTAAAATAACGTAAGTTGCCACCTATCATTTGTTGGAGGGGTTTGTAACCCCGATTTATAAGAAGTGGCACTAAAATATGCAGAAATCCTTTGTTTCTTCATTTGATAAAGCAATTCGATGATTAATATTCAGTAAATAGCAACTTAGGTTAAAATAATAAGAAAATATTAAAAATTGTAAATATTAACTTGACATAAGCAATTTGATTATGTTATAATATACGTCACATATATACCTTGTTGAATAAGGAAGAGAATTATGAAAACAAAACAACGGACACAAGGAATGATGATCATCCTACAATCAATCTTTTCAGGACATAGAGAAAGTACAGAAGACGTACAATTTCAAAAATTTTTGTTTTTTAATAAATACCTTACGAACCCTTATGTCCACTGCTCTTACAGCACCGTACAAAAACGTACAGGTTGTACGTGAATTTGTACGTCAATTGTACGGTTTTGATAAGCGAGAAATCTGGGATTTCATTGACAAGACACGCGTTCAATGTGAATGTCTTATGTACATTCACCAAGCGCATTCGGCTTTGAATTTGATTGATTGGATTTCAAGCTTTCCATACGACATGAAAATGAAATGGTTCATGGCAAAAACTTAATATACCTATATTCCCATAAGCATTTGACACACATCAGATTAAAATGTTAAAATTAGCAATGTTAGTACATACGAATTCATATTTCAAACTGTGAGGAACCTAATGAAACATATACAACAAAAGACACCCGTTTATTTTCTCGTATTCATATTGATTGCAGTTAATGCTTATGCACAGCACGACTGGACAGATCAGATCGCAAGCTTTAAACCGATGGTAGTGAACGTTGAAACCGCTTCCGAAGTTGTTTTTGAAACAGAAACAAAAGGCACAAGTTTTGCCACCGGTTTTGTTGTTGATGCTGAACGTGGAATAATCGCTACAAACCGACATGTAACCGGTACCAGTCCTGCCAATATCAAAATCAACTTTCACGATGGCAGTTTCACGGAAGCACAGATACTATACTATGATCCGACACACGATTTCGGTTTCTACAAGATTGATCCGACTGAAGTTGAGTTTGATCTACAAGCCGTTCAACTCGGAAAATGGGGAGAACTCTCACTCGGTGATGAACTCCTGCTCATAGGTAACAATGAGAAAGAGGAATATTCAATCAAATTTGGGAGAATTGCAAACCTAAATGTGAATAAAGGTGATAGGCATTCAAGTTATATCCACACTACGTTTGATAGAACAGGTGGGTCAAGTGGGAGTCCAGTATGGAATACAGCAGGCGATGTCATCGCTATCCATGCTCGCGGAACCGACACTTCCAGTTTTGAATTGCCTATTGACTACCTCATTGATACCTTACAATTAATTCAGAACGAAATACCAATCCACCGAGGTGAAATAGGTGTTGATTTGGAACTCATATCTATCGGTGAAGCAATAAAACACTTCAGCTTCCCCGCTGAATTACGAAAGGAAATCGGTCCTTCAAAAGCAGGAACACCCAAGGTTATTCAAGTTGAATCTATGGTGCCAAAGACATCCGGTGAAGCCATCCTCCGCGCGTCCGATATTATCTACCGCATTAACAATCAACTCATACGAGATGATTTATACACCTTTGATGCCATTTTAAATCAGAACGTTGGCAAAAATGTGTCCTTAGAGATCTATCGTAACGGTGAACATCTGACTCTAAATGTACCTGTGGAAGATTTAGAGAAAAGGAAGGTACAGAGATTTGTTCGTTTTGGCGGAGCTGTGTTTCACGATATTACCCCACAACTACGCCGGTTACTTTACCTTGAGGCAGATGGAGTTTATCTGCCACACGCAGCCGCCGGAAGTAGTTTCTCACGGATCGGTGTGCAAGAACGCAACGGAAATTCTAAGGTTGTTATCCTCAACATTAATGGAAAACAGATACGAAATCTCGACGATTTTATTGATACATGTGCTTCAATTACTGATGGACAACATACTTATGTTGTTGTCCGAGATTTCAATCTGTTTGACAGTTCACCTACACCTAAGAGTCTAACGATCAACTTAAAATTTGGTCCATTACAACAATTTGAATGGGATTCCACAGCATTAGATTGGGAAAAGATCGATAAATAAATGCTACATCTCTCTTGTTGGAGGGGTTTTCAACCCCGATGAATACAATAAGGGCATTCGACGTTGATTTGGACATATCTGGTTACAAAATCATACCATTTCTAATATATATTGTCGCACTTTTGTAGCACAAACTGTTAGTTTGTGTCGTCCTTCGTTTCATTTCTAACAACCAGTAATGAAACAAAAATTAATAGAAATGGAATTACCCGCTAACAAGGAAATACTGTAGGGAACCTTCAGAACTGTATCTCTGCTGAAATAAAATCGGACACTGTACGTCCTTCATATATACGTCCATAATTGACAATTACATCAATGATACGCAGACCAACACCAGCTGTTATATTTCCATCAGAACTTCCGACTCGCATGGAAAATAAGGATGATGGCATCCATTCAATACCGAAGTATAGTTCACGTTTTGCCGCCTCAGTTGAGATGGCAATGTCTGCAGAAAATAGATAGGTATCATGTCGGTAAGCAGAACCGAGGGTGACCCACTGAATACTATGTCCATCAAGATTCTGCAACAAGATTCCGAATTTGAGTTCTGGACGCGGTTTAAACAGCAAACCGATGTCATAAGATGTGTGATAACCGAAGAATTGATAATAATCGGAAGGATGCATACGTTTGAATTTTAGGCTAAATCCCGCAGCAAAATGCGGACCAAGTTGCCGTGCCAAACTGTAGTAATTAAAATCTGGAACACCACTTGATACATCAAGTGCAATTTTATTTCCCCAATACAAACTGTTGCCACGCCAACTAAACCCAACACCTTTAGGGTCAAACCGATAGTAGTGTTGGTCATGAAACTTAGTTAGACCGAATAGTCTAACGCCTTGCCACTGAATTAATCCCGCTGGATTCCAAAAACCTGCGGTAGCATCATCAGCAACTGCGGTAAAGGCATTTCCCATTGATAATGCGCGTGCCCCCACATATAACGGACGTGCAATTTCAAACGGATATTTAGTCTGTCCAATTGCGTGTGTTGTTAGCAACAGAAAACATGTTGCGATGACACATAAATGAGGAAACTTAATACAACGTCCTGAAAACCCTATTCCAATCATTATTTTCCTATAGATTATTTGTTAGTATTTACATAATATCTTTTGCCGATTGTAATAAATCAGGACTATCTAAAGTATAGTATAGTCAGATGCTGATGTCAAGATGCATGAATCTACACCGCTTGCATCAATACGCATCATCTGCTAAAATAACACATCCATCTAAACTAAAAACTACAAATGATTTTTTTATTCAACTTAGCGCACATCTGACCAATCACAGTAATATGAATCAATCTGAATCTGGCACCCTTTACCTCGTTAGTACACCTATCGGGAATTTAGAAGATATCACCCTACGCGCACTTCGCATCCTCAAAGAGGTAGATCTCATTGCCGCAGAAGACACCCGAAAAACTCGCGGACTCCTATCACACTACGAAATCAAAACGCCTCTCACAAGTTACTTTGAAGGCAATCAACATGCAAAAGCCGAAAAACTCGTTGTCCATCTAAAAGCAGGAGAATCCATTGCACTTGTATCAGACGCTGGGACACCAATTATTTCAGATCCTGGCTACCCACTCCTACAAGAATGTATCGCAGCATCTATCCCAATTGTGCCGATACCTGGTGCATCAGCAATCCTTGCAGCTGCTGCTATATCAGGTCTCCCACTCCATAACTTCACATTTCATGGCTTTCTCTCACCGAAATCCGGCAAACGGAAACGACAATTATCATTGCTTGCAGAGGAAGAACGCACACTTATCCTGTTTGAGTCACCACATAGACTTTGTCGTTTTCTTGAGGACGCAATGGATGTGATGGGAGAACGCGATATTGTGATTACACGTGAATTAACCAAAAAATTTGAAGAGATATTCAGAGGGAACATTAGTCAAGCTCTTGAAAAATTCCGAAATACTCAACCCCGTGGGGAATTTACTATCGTTATAGGAGCATGAATTTGCCTAATAGAGAAATTAAGGACATCAATAATATCGCAGTCATCGGTGCAGGATTGATGGGACACGGTATCGCACAAGAGTTTGCATGTGCAGGCTATCGTGTCTGTCTCCACGACATTACCGATGATCTACTTCACAATGCTCGCGAACAGGTTGGCAGAAACCTAAAACTGCTTGCAGAACACGGTATCATTGAACAAACGAGCATACCCGAAACATTGCAACATATTCAGACGACAACTAAACTTTCAGCTGCCGTAGAAACAGCAGATTATGTGGTAGAAGCAGTCACCGAAAATCTTCCGTTAAAACAACAGATTTTTGAGAAATTGGACAACTTATGCCAACTACATACTATTTTAGCAAGCAATACGACAGCATTGATGCCGAGTCAGATAGGACTTAACACCAAACGCACGGATAAGATACTCAACACACACTACTTTAATCCACCTTACTTGATCCCACTTGTTGAGTTAATCCGTAGTTCCAACACATCTGATGAGACCGTATCTGTGACTTTTGACCTCTTAACTGCTATTGGAAAAACGCCTGCTATTATTGAGAAAGAAGCACTCGGATTTGTGGGACCGAGACTACAAGCAGCACTCATCAGAGAAGCATTTGCGATTGTTGAGCAGGGGATTGCCAGTGCTGAGACAGTGGATCTCGTCGTGCGTAATAGTTTTGGAAGACGACTTAGCGTTGCCGGACCTTTTGAAGTCTTTGAACTCGCGGGGTGGGACTTGGTGCTTGCCGCCTTTGAAGAACTCTATAAAGACCTAAACAGTTCCCACGACATCAATCCGCTTCTGCAAGAGATGGTGGACTCAGGTAAACTCGGAGTGAAATCTGGAGAAGGATTTTATCAGTGGACTGATGAACGACAGCAAACCCTCCGGGACAAAATGAGTCAGGCATTGATTCATGCTATGAAAGAGGATGAGTGATTGTGTCTTCTCAACCGTAAGATAATATTTCAGTCTTTATCTGTTACATACTCTCACAATAATTGGCATGAACAACCATAAACCAATTGACACCATATATGCTTTAAGGTAAATTCTTTTCAAAATAACCTCATAACTTCAAAAAAAGGAATAGACTCATGATTAAAATAGGTGTTATCGGCGTAGGGGGCATGGGAAATGGCCATTGCAACTCGCTCCCGAATGTAGAAAACTGTGAATTTGTAGGTGTTGCTGACCTGCGGCTCAATGCTGCACAAGCAGTTGCTGAACGACACAACATCAAGGCATTCCAAGACTATCAAGAACTCCTTACACTCGTTGATGGTGTTGTTATTGCCACACCACCTGTTGCACATACTAAAGTCGTCGTGGATGCAGCAGAAGCAGGGGTTCATGCCTTCTGTGAAAAGCCACTCTCATTGACACTTGAAGAGTCGGACGAGATGATTGCTGCACATGATAAAGCAAGTACACATCTGATGGTCGGACAAGTTCTTCGTTTTTATCCTGTCCACGAACTCGGTAGAAAGATGGTGGATGATGGCGATATTGGTGATATTGTCTATATTGAAACAGATTATACTGGTCCCTACAACGCACCACGCAACCGACCCGAAAGTTGGTATGGCACTGTGGGTGGATTGTTAGAGAATGGCATTCACAAATCCGATTTAATCAACTGGTTCGGTGGCACGCCACTCACCGTTGCTGCGGAAGTCGGTAGTTTTTCTGGACATGACGATTGGGAGGATTATACCGTCTCTCTCATCCGTTACGATACAGATGTAGTCGGTATCCTCAGATGGGGAGGTTTCCTCGGTGCGCGTGGCACAAATGAAACTATAATTGACGGTTCAGAGGGTTCACTTCGTCTGGACATGGGAGCGGATGTTGCTTATATCAAGAAGCGTGCAGGAGGTGACTGGGAAGAGATAATCCCTGATCGTTCTGGACCGAGTCACGTTGTCGGTGAACTCACGCATTTTGTTGAATGTATCCGAGATAACAAGACACCGATAATTGACGGTAGAGGCGGGAAAGATGCAGTCGCTGTAGTTTTAGCCACATATCAATCAGCAAAAGAAAAGACGAAGGTATCTCTCGTTTAGCCAAATCTAAAACAATTGTAGGGACAATTCGTTGTCCCTATAAGTCTTTGCCATAAAAGATGGGTAGATTTGATGTCAAATGAGTTATTCTTATAAACAAAGGGCAGGTTCAGAACCTGCCCTTTAGTAAGAATTCCGGCAGCGACCTACTTTCCCACGGGGTTGCCCCCGAAGTATCATCAGCGCTGAAGGGCTTAACTACCGTGTTCGGAATGGGAACGGGTGTGTCCCCTTCGCTGTAGCCACCGGAAAGGTGTCTAATAATATTTGACAACTGAATAGTATGTGAGGGGTCGGCAGAGAAAAATAAATTATCAAGCCCTCGACTTATTAGTACCAGTTAGCTGAACCGCTCACACGGTGTACACATCTGGCCTATCAACCTCCTGATCTCGAAGGAGTCTTACCAACTTTTCGTTGTGGGATATCTTATCTTGAGGAAGGTTTCACGCTTATATGCTTTCAGCGTTTCTCCTTTCTGCACATAGCTACCCAGCGGTGCCACTGGCGTGACAACTGGTGCACTAGAGGTACATCCACCCCGGTCTTCTCATACTAGGGGCAGCTCCACTCAAATATCCTACGCCCGTACCAGATAGGGACCGAACTGACTCACGTCGTTCTAAACCCAGCTCGCGTGCCACTTTAATCGGAGGACAGCCAAACCCTTGGGACCTTCTGCAGCCCCAGGATGTGACGAGCCGACATCGAGGTGCCGAACCGCCCCGTAGCTGTGAGCGCTCGGGGGCGACTAGCCTGTTATCCCCGGAGTACCTTTTATCCAATGAGTTACGGCCTTTCCACACAGCACCGTAAGATCACTAAGCCCTGCTTTCGCATCTGCTTGACGTGTCCGTCTTGCAGTTAAGCTCCCTTATGCCTTTACACTCTACGCGCGGTTTCCAATCGCACTGAGGGAACCTTAGGGTGGCTCCGTTACGCTTTAGGAGCCGACCATCCCAGCCAAACTACCCACCTGACACTGTCCTCAGCCCGGATTCACGGACCAAAGTTAGAATTCCAGTACAACAAGAGTGGTATTTCAAGGACGACTCCACTGAAACTGACGTTCCAGCTTCACAGTCTCCCACCTATCCTACACAGGCAGCACTAAAACCCAATATCAAGTTATAGTAAAGGTTCACGGGGTCTTTCCGTCTTGGTACGGGTAACCGGCATCTTCACCGGTATTACAATTTCGCCGAGTCTCTCGCCGAGACAGTGCCCATATCGTTACGCCATTCGTGCAGGTCGGAATTTACCCGACGAGGAATTTCGCTACCTTAGGACCGTTATAGTTACGGCCGCCGTTTACCAGGGCTTCAGTTCGGAGCTTCCGCTTGCGCTTCACTCCTTACCTTAACGTTTTGGCACCGGGCAGGCGTCAGTCCCTATACATCATCTTGCGATTTAGCAGAGACCTGTGTTTTTAGTAAACAGTCGCATGGGCCATTTCACTGCGGCTTTTTTCGGTTTCGCGTGCGAAACGCGGCAACTACTCAAAGCACCCCTTCTCCCGAAGTTACGGGGTCATTTTGCCGAGTTCCTTAGCGAGAGTTCTCTCGGGCGCCTTAGGATTCTCTCCTCGCCTACCTGTGTCGGTTTGCGGTACGGTCACCATGGTTCGTCCGCTCGAGGTTCTTTTCTTGGCAAGCAACCGGAACAGTTTATATCCTTGCGGAATCCTGTTCACCTCCTGGAGTATATTGCACCGGATTTACCTAGTGCACTCCATCGGGCTTAACCCAGCATATCCATCAGCTGGTAGTTCCTAATGCTTGCGTCTCCCCTAGCATCATACTAGTCATGGTGGTGCAGGAATATTACGCCTGCTTCCCATCGTCTACGCCTTTCGGCCTCGACTTAGGATCCGACTAACCCTGGGTGGAATTGCCTTGCCCAGGAACCCTTAGGCTTTCGGCGAACAAGCTTCTAACTTGTTTTATCGCTACTCATGCCGGCATAATCACTTCTAATTCGTCCAGAGCACTTCACAGTACTCCTTCAATCCTACTATAGAACGCTCCCCTACCACACCTATTATCCTTAGATAATAGATATCCACAGCTTCGGTAATACACTTAGCCCCGGAAATTTTCGGTGCAAAATCGCTCAACCAGTGAGTTATTACACACTCTTTAAATGGTTGCCACTTCTACGCCAACATCCTGGCTGTCTCAGCAACAAAACATCCTTTACCACTTAGTGTATATTTAGGGACCTTAGCTGGTGGTCTGGGCTGTTTCCCTCTTGTCAATGGAGCTTATCCCCCACTGACTGACTCCCATGCTTAGGACAATGGCATTTGCAGTTTAACTGGAGTTGCTAACCTGGTGGGGCCGCGAGTCCAATTAGAGCTCTACCGCCACTGTCGAACGCATAAGGCTAGCCCTAAAGCTATTTCGGGGAGAACCAGCTATCACCAGGTTTGATTAGCCTTTCACTCCGACCCACGGGTCATCCCCCAAGTTTTCAGCCTTGGTGGGTTCAGGCCTCCACATATTTTTACATATGCTTCACCTTGCCTATGGGTAGATCACCTGGTTTCGGGTGTACTCCATGCAACTGAACGCCCTATTCAGACTCGCTTTCGCTACGACTTCATATCATAGATATTTAATCTGGCTACACAGAGTAAGTCACCGGCTCATTATGCAAAAGGCACGCGGTCATGCATGTCACTTTCGTGACTTAGCACTACCACAGATTGTAGGCTTTACGGTTTCAGGGACTTTTCACTTCCCTAACAGGGGAACTTTTCACCGCTTCCTTCACAGTACTTTGTTCACTATCGGTTGCCAGGGAGTATTTAGCCTTAGGAGGTGGTCCTCCTGGATTCCCACAGGTTTGACCTATCCCGTGGTACTTGGGGTATCCATCAGGAAGTTCGTCATCGCTTTCGCTCACGGGACTTTTACCCGCTCCGGTTGTCCTTTCCAGAAACATTAAGCTAGGGACACGTTAACTTCTGGTGTGTCTGAACCCACACCGAATGGACCCCGCAACCCCCGACATACAACGCGTTCAGGCTTGAACATATATCAGGTTTAGGCTGTTCCCTTTTCGCTCGCCGCTACTGGGGGAATCGAGGTTTTCTTTCTTTTCCTCAGGGTACTGAGATGTTTCACTTCTCCTGGTTATCTCTTGTGTTAGACACAAGTAGTAGGTATTAACCTACTCGGTTGCCCGATTCGGGAATCTCCGGATCATAGTTTACTATGCAACTCCCCGAAGCTTATCGCAGCCGGTCACGCCCTTCATCGTCTCCTGGCACCAAGGCATCCACCGTAAGCCCTTAGTAGCTTGATAGGTGATATTTTTCTTTCTACCGATTTACCCTCTACTATTCATGTTGTCAAAGAACGCCGCCTATATTTTCAGAAATGCGTTGCATTTCATTTAGGCGATGGAGATGAGCGGAGTTGAACCGCTGACCTACTGCGTGCAAAGCAGTTGCTCTCCCAGCTGAGCTACACCCCCTCGCGCCATGTGGTATTCAATCAACCACGAAATCTGACCTAAGTCAAACCCTTATGATAAGGTATATTAGTATACTATAGAGTCTACACATAAGTCAAATTTATTTTCAAAGAACGGGATGAACTTTACTTTCATTCCCAAAACAGATTTTAAGTATACAACATAACGTGGTGTATGTCAAATATATTTTACAATAAACAGAACAAATTTGTCAATTTTACAATAAACAGAACAAATTTGTCAATTTTTGTATATAGTATTATAACGTGAGTTCTGTCAAATATACGTGAGAGGCATGATACCGCAACGTCTTCGTTTCTGAAATGTTCGAAATATATTGATAAGTCGGCTTATCACAATCAAGTTTGTGTCTAACTCTCCAGAACCCAGACCCCATGCTTTAGCGTGGGGAGTATGTCAGTTTTTTTACTTGTGCGTTTCGGTGAGTCCAATATTATTGCGGAAAAACATTAGAAACACAACGAAAACCTACATGTAGAATGTGGTGATATAGAGATGCCGAGTACAGCGACTGGTGCTCGGCATATTTTTTATTCTTCTTTGGTTATAAGGGGAAGAAGTTCAGGTGGAACATCAGAAACACAACGAAAACCTACACCTCTAACGCGATAATCATCATGTGGATTATCATTTTCACCGGGGCTTGCCTGCTCTGGATTCACTATCTTCTTATGTTGCCTCCCAACAGTGAGATCATTACTGAATCTAATCCTGTCTTCTCTGGGTCCCATCCCATCATAGCTCAAAAACCAACCCCAACTATTAAAATAAGCAGCTCCACGAACGACAATTGCCGTATCAATACCAGTTAGGACCCTAGCGCCATTCCAAGTTTCAAACTCCTTTAAATAACTCTCAGGAAGTTGGACGCGAACTATTTGATCGCTTTCAATTGTCCATTCAGAAACATTCCCACCCATGTCGTGTATGCCGTACTCATTTTTGCGTTGGTAATATTTTATGTTGTGTCTCGGAAGCACATGGGGTCTAGTCCATGGGGCTGCCCCAAATTCGGGCAAAAGTCGATTACCTCCCGGGCGTCCTCGTGTTAAACCGTGTAGCACATAGTTTCCCAGGGGTATTATCGTTTTATTGCCAAATATATCGGTGTTTATCCGTCCTGGATATTCACCTGTTTCGTACATGTAGGGTGTTTTGTGCAAACCGCCACGTGCTGCTTTTTCCCATTCAGCAGCTGTTGGTATTCTTTTGCCTACCCATTCGGCATAAGCCTTTGCTTCTTCTAATGTGACATGCAGAACAGGAAGACTATTTGCGCTTGTGAAGCGTTTGTCGTAGCCGGGTCTCATTATGGTTTCATGGACATCCCGACCTGTCGCCTCTGCAAAAGCCAAATATTCGCTAAGTGTCACCTCGTTTCTATCAATCCAGAACTCGTCTGTGTAGACTTCTTCCCAATGTTCCGGTATGACTTCTTTTTCGGGACGTGTACGTGGAGTGCCATATTTGTCAAGATAGTTGAGCAAAAAACTGTGTGCCACTTCCACATCTCCCATAGAGAATGTGCCTGCTGGGATGTGTACCATGTCGTTTATGGGTCGGGTCTCGTCTGCTTCGGGTGGAACCAGTATATCTATTTTTTCAAAGCAACTGGTTGCGAATACAAAAATCATGAGGAATGCGTATAGAGACAATTTTTTCATTAGGTTCTCCTTTTTCACTTCCGATGCCCATACCGAGTGTACCCTCTTAAGACATCATGATCTGCAAGGTTCATTGCGGCATGAAACTTATTTTCTCCCATACGTGGTTTATACGTAATGCGTAAATCGTTCCATTTTTTCAGACTATATTTAGAAGGATTCCCATTTCGTTCTATTTCCTCCTGCATTAAACGTCTAGTACTATAAACAAGACTTTCACCAGAGCCTGAATCAATTATAAGTTGTCGCAATTGATATTCAGTATAAGGCTTAATCGCATCTGAAGATATACCTGTTGACGTAATAAAACGATTGGCATCATTACACCCAATTGAATATATAGTCACGAGTAATAATGTGTATATGGCTAATTTCATTTGGTCTCCTTTTATTATGATTAAATTTTATTATGATTAAATTACAGATTACGTTAATTCCGTAATCCGTTGTATATCCAACGAATTACCCCGTATATTCCCCAAACAAGCCAAACGCTCCAAAAACCAAAACCGATCGCGTAATTATTTCCGATTGCCGCCGTAATTACGAAAACCACACAAAATGCTATGATTGAACTTACCAATAATAATCGTTTAAAAAACTTGCCCCAATTTCGTTGATCCGTTTTAGTGGAAGGCTCCGTAGTGAGAAAACCGCAGACAATTGAGATGTAAACAATGCAGAAAGGAGATAGTAAATATAAAATCACTGTTCCCACAACTCCAATAGAGAAGCGATCTATTCCTAAATTTATATAATTGCTCATTATTGGAATAGACCCGCCAATTAATAACTGTTCAGCCCCAATACCAAAACAGAACCAATCTATTACAGGAATAAGTGCCAAAACCACCTCCCACTTCTTTCTATTAGTATCAGCAAGTCTTTTTATACACACAGCAACTGTTGTGTAGAGTATATATAAGAATATTACCCAAGAAATGATGTAGGTGATAGTATTGATACGCTGGATAAATCCTATATGTAGGTATAACCATCGCTGCAGCACCCCTAATCCAGCACAAATCAGGACAGCAGCACTTGACACGGTCCAGAACCAGAACCATCTCCGACTGATCCGACCTTTAAAAGAAAATAGGGCATATACCCAATATCTTGTTAATTCTTTCACAGTTAATTCTTTTACATATCAAAATCAACGGGTAGCATGTTATTAATTCAAGTATATTCAAACAGATAACAAATAATAGCAGAGATAGCAGCGTAGGTAAAGTAATTACGCGATGTCGGTGTTCGTTAGACATTTCATATTAGACATTTCATATTAGTGTGGGGTTTGCGTCTCCCCGCAGGACATGCTTTTAAGGAGGGTTTTCGATAAATTAATGATGAGATAGAGGTCCCTCAGACCACTCTTGCCTCATTTTGTTCGATTATCACAAAGTATAGCCCTTTTCTGAAAAAGTGTCAAGAAAAAGTGAAAATCATTTTTTTCTTGACGCAGAAAGACTGGGACGGTATCCTCATGAAAAATCCGGACACACCCAACAAGGAGAGGTCCTCTTATGAACTGCCCAAGATGTCAACACTCACACTTCGTCAAAAACGGGTTCATCAACGAAAAACAACGCTATAAGTGCAAAGCCTGCAACTATCAATGGACAGAAAACCATGTGCCCCGCGGGAGACCCCTCACAGAGAAGACACTCGCTGCCAGGCTATATTGCCAGGCTCTATTGCCATGGGCTATCCATGAATGCCATCGCAAAAATGCTTCACACATCGCCCTCCACCATCCTTGATTGGATAAGAAACTTCGGCAGCGAACACGCAAACCACCTGAATCCCAGGAAACCGGTGCTGTCGTGCTTGCCAATTAACATACGAAGGGATGAGATGTGGCATTATCTGAAAAAAGCAGAAACTCTGGATTTGGAAAGTTTTGTGTCGTGGGACTGGAGAACTCATCGCCTGGGAGTGTAGTGATCGGGATAAAGCAACCTTGAAAAAACTCATTGACCGCTTGGAAAAGTGGAATGTGCAGGTTTATTATGCAGACAACTATCAGGCTTATGAGTCGGTTCTCCCCAAGGATAAGTTAGTCCAGGACAAAGCGGAAACACATGCTATTGAACGCAACAATTGCCGGATGCGTCATTGGTTCGGACGATTTAAGCGCAAGTCTATTATCGTTTCAAAAAGTGTGGAAATGGTCCACATAACGGTTGCCTTATTTGCGAGATTTCGCGTCAATGGAGATGTCTTTGACATCCTTAAAATCGGACAAACACAACACAGTATCATTATTTAACCGAAAACTCTCCAAAAAAAGAGGTGCTGCAACTCTCGACAATTTTCTTGATGTGCACCTCGGAGAATGTAGTGGCACCTCTTTTGTCCATTCCACGCGTCTGTGCGTGTGTGATAACAAGCGGATTTCAGCACATCGTGTCTTTGCTGAATATGCGGGGCGTTCAAAAACCTCTATGGGCTGGTTCTTTGGCTTTAAACTTCACCTGATCATCAATGAGAAAGGCGAAGTTTTAGGTATTCAACTCACACCGGGCAACACAGATGACCGAAAACCCTTACCCGATTCAGTGGTTGGACTGCAGGGTTCCCTCTACGGAGATAAGGGATATATCTCTAAAGACATGCGGGAAACGCTTCGCCAGCAAGGTATCAACTTGATGGACAAAGTCCATCCGAATATGAAACCCGAACCGCTGTGGACTTCCGATGAGGAGTGGTTGAGAAAACGTGTGATTATTGAATCTGTGATCAAGGAACTGAAAACACAGACACAGCAGGAACACAGCCGACATAGAAGTCCTGTCAACTTTCAAGTGAATGTGGTTACTGTCCTGATTGCTTATCAACTTTTAGAGCACAAACCCTCGGTGAACCTGCGAAAACTTCAGGAAATCAACGATGGACCTATGCTTTTTAACTTCTAAACTATTTTCAAACTCACGTTATTATAAATACGCATAAAACCGGCAATTTGTTTCATTTGTGCGGGTGTGTAAAGTTATTGGCAAAATATCCCAGTCACCATTGTATCACAGGGGTAAGGAGACCCCGCGATACAATGGTTTATGCCGTTTCTTTTCTTCAATACATGGCAAAACGATTTCAAGTTTGTCATTCTTAGCGGGTATGTAAAGTTTTGGCATGAACCATTTCATTTTCATGTTGGATGGAAAGCTTGAAATCCAATCAATCCAATTCAAAGTCGAATGCGCTTAGGGTATTCATCGGTTGAAAACCCTCCAACACTGTTGACATTCTAATAAATCGTGGTTGAAAACCACTCCAACAATGTGAGATGAATGTCCGAGGCGCAATGAATTGCGCTTGCTGAATGTGCGTAAGACATACACATTGAATCCGTTTTTTATTAATGTTAGACGATCAATCCATTACAAAAACCATGATAAAATTTAACTCTTTTCAGCACAAAGGACTGAAATCATCTTAGCATTTTCTCCAATTTGGTCGCCGAATTGCTGATACATACCGAGTAATAACACATCATTCGACTTTGAGTTCTCTAAAGCGTATTTTATCTCTTCACGAATTTGTTGTGGACTTCCGATTGTCCGACCTGCTGCGAGTACTTTGAAGATGATGCATGGTTTTTCAGTGCGTTGAATCGTTTTACTCATCTCGTCACGGTCTTCGCGTGCATAGATTTCACCTAAGGGTGCGTACCCGAACTTTTCTGTAAACTTCTGTGTGCCACCGTGTAGGTTATAGAGTGCTGTCATGTAATAGTCTATATCCCAATCTTCATCTTCAGCGATATGCACCAGTTTCGGGTCATGCACCGATAAACCGACCAGATTACCGGTGTCGCGAATCCTTTTGAGGATATCCTGCAAATGACCAAGTTTGTTTTCCCGTAGACACCTTTGGCCAACACCACCTCCGTGTGGTGCCATACCGATCGGATTGTGTTTTGCATCTTCAAATACTTGGTCAGGGTTTTCATACCACACAGAACTCCAACTTAGACAGAACCAATGCATCGTGCCACCCGAATCACGATATCGTTGCAGATCGGAGATTGAACGATCTGTCACACTATTCTGCCACCCATTGATTCCAACTTCCTCTGCACGCTTAAGCGTAGTAACAACTTGTTCTGGTGTATGGAACTCTTGTTGATGTTGTGAAAGCAGTTTATTAAAATGAGAATAACCGTAAATTGGATTGTCACCAATCAACAACTTGCTGATTTGGTGATTACAGAATGGGACTTTCGGTAAGTTGGTTTCCACTGTTTATCCTCCAAGCACAAGAATAGTATTAAGACTGGACATGAGTCACTTTTCACGATTTTTCAATATTTAACCTAAGTTGCTACCCATTGAATATTAATCATCAAAGGACTTTATCAAACGAAGAAACAAAGGATTTCTGCATATTTTAGCGTCACTTCATATAAATCGGGGTTACAACCCCCTCCAACAAATGATCGGTGGCAACTTTCGTTATTATATAAGAATTCTGAAATTCAAGCGCGCCTACAGTTCTTGAGTATGTCTTAATACGTGTCTAATTGAACAGAAATCCTTCCACAACGGACGAGTCAATTTCCTGCACAAGTTTCAGTGTCAGATCCAATGCTGCGTTGTAGTCATCAATGTTGATAATAGAGACGTGACTATGTATATATCGTGAAGGTACACCGAGTACAACAGAAGGCACACCTCTACCGAATGTGTGAATTGCGCCGCCATCTGTTCCACCTGATTGTCGCACACCGAGTTGATATGGGATTTCATGTTTCTTTGCTGTTTCAACCACATATTCTGCTAACTTCGGATTGACAACCATTGATGAGTCTATTATCCTGATTTGGACACCGCCACCGAGTTTTCCTTGTGTATTTCCGACACTCAATCCTGGGGTATCATCTCCAGGAGGTCCTTCAAGTACAATCGCAAGGTCAGGTTCCACACTTGCAGCCATAGTCTTGGCACCACGCAATCCGATTTCTTCCTGCACACTTCCTGCGCCGATAACGGTGTTTGGATGTTCTTCAATTTTCAATAGTGCTTCTATGACAAGTGCGACACCGACGCGATTGTCAAATGCTTTTGCAGTGAGTAGTTTTTCATTCTTCAACTGCATAAAAGGTCCATAAGGTGCAATTGGACATCCGGGTAATATACCATATTCTTCTACGGCTTGTTCTTCGTTCTCTGCACCCACGTCAATAAATAGGTCTTTTATTTCTAATACTTTGTCACGTGAACCTGATAACAAGTGTGGTGGTGTTGAACCGATTACACCCGGTATTTTTCCCTGTTTGGTTTTGATATTGACTCGTTGTGCCAAAAGTGTGTGTCCCCACCATCCGCCAAGTGGGAGGAATTTGACAAAACCATTATCCGTGACATTTGTCACAACAAAACCGATTTCATCTAAATGTGAATCGAGCACAATACGGGGTTCCTCTGAACTGCCTGCACGGGTGCAAAAAATACTCCCCAATTTGTCGGTTTCAATTGGTCCAACATCTGAGACTGCGTGGCGAAATACGTCTCTCACTTCTGCCTCATAACCGGGGATTCCATCTGCTTGCGTTAGTGATTTCAGTAGTTCTATTGAGGTTTCATTCATCGTTTGCATTCCTTTAGTAATCAAGTATAATTATGGTTCAATTATATCACGTTCATCATTTTGTGCCAAACATTTATGGAAAATTGCGGGGTTATTTAGTAGGAGTTAAGAAAATCCTAAGACTAATTAATCCTGCCACTCCTAGCATGATACGGGTGTGTAAAGTTTTTGGCATGAACCATTTCATTTTCATGTTGAATGGAAGCTTGAAATCCAATCAATCCAATTCAAAGCCGAATGCGCTTAGGGTATTCTTCGGGTTGAAAACCCTTCAACTATGTCCTCGTGGTTATAAACCACTCCAACTATGTAATCGTGGTTATAAACCACTCCAACTATGTGAGCTGAATGTCCGAGGTGCAATGAATTGCGCTTGGTGAATGTGCATAAGACATTCACATTGAACGCGTGTCTTGTCAATGAAATCCGAGATTTTTCCTTTGTCAAAACCGTACAATTGACGTACAAATTCACGTACAACCTGTACGTCTTTGTACGTCGCTGTAAGAGCAGTGGACATAAGGGTTCGTCCGGTGTCTATTAAAAAACAGAAATTTTTGAAATTGTACGTCTTCTGTACTTTCTCTATGTCCTGAAAAGATTGCTTGTAGGATGATCATTATTCCTTGTGTCCGTTGTTTTGTTTTCATAATTCTCTTCCTTATTCAACAAGTTATATGTGACGTATATTATAACACAATCAAATTACTTAAGTCAAGTTATTATTTACAATTTTTAACATTTCTTTTAATATTTTACAGTTTTTTGGAAAAACGTGTCCATTTCATCGGATATTGAGTTTAGTGCCAAAAACTTTACACACCCGCATGATACTTGACAGATAACACATTACCTGGTAGACTATATGAAATGAGGTCTTCAAGATGAAGATAGTGCAACGTGACGCTCTTGCGTGTTCTCTATTGATAATTCTACTCATCTCCTACGGTATATCGGGATGTCAATCAGACAAACAGAAACAACGTGAGTTACATGTCTTTGCGGCTATAAGTTTATCCGATGCGCTCACTGAAATTGGAGCACAATTTACCGAACACCAAGACATTCGTGTGCATTATAACTTGGCTGCATCTACAACGCTTCAACGTCAATTAGAAAAAGGGGCATCAGCAGATGTATTCATTTCAGCAAGTCCCATTCAGGTTGATGCCTTAGACGCACGCGGTTTACTTGAAGATGGAACAAGAACGGATGTGTTGACAAACCGTTTAGTCGTTGTATCTCAGAAGAATACAAAGATAAATATTGAAAATATCACAGAGTTGTTGGATACATCTATAAAGCGAATTGCGATGGGACATCCTGAAATTGTTCCTGCTGGAAGCTACGCACAAGAGGCATTGGAACACTTTGGATTGTGGGAGAAGTTTAAGCCGAAACTCATCTTTGGCACAAATGTGCGTGCAACGCTTGCATATCTTACATCAGGAAATGTAGATATTGCAATTGTATATGAAACCGATACAAATGTTACGAACAAGGTCAAAGTTCTATTCAAATTTTCCGACGAAACGCATTCAAGAATAGTCTATCCCGCGGTTATTTTAAAGAACAGCAATAATAAAGATTTTGCAGAAACGTTTCTCGCATTTTTAAAAGAACCCATTGCAACAGAGATATTTGAAAAACACGGATTTACATGTCTATCTCCTACATCCGCAAAATAACGTAGAACTGATTCATCACAATGAGGATTACACCTGCTGAAGTTTCTGCTCTTGTCCTATCTATAAAGGTTGCCTTGCTTAGCCTCGTTGTAATGTTTCCACCAGGAATGTTCGTAGGATGGCTGCTAGCAAAACGAGAATTTCCAGGGAAGACATTTCTCAATACATTAGTGATGTTACCACTGGTTCTGCCACCTGTAGTCAGTGGTTATCTGCTCCTAATATTATTGGGTAAAAACGGACCTGTTGGCAGTATATTGTCTAACTTTTTCAATATAGAGATTGTTTTTACACAATTTGCTGTTGTAATTGCTGTATCGGTAATATCGTTTCCACTGTTAGTTCGGGGCATCATGACAGGTATGGTATCCGTGCCATCAGAACTTGAAAATGCTGCACGAACACTCGGTGCTTCACCTATCAAAGTCTTTTGGACGATAACTGTACCGATGGCGTATCGTGGGATAATAAGTGGAGGTATTCTTGGATTTTCAAAGAGTCTTGGGGAGTTCGGGGCAACAATGATGGTGGTAGGGAATATCCCCGGTAAAACGCAGACCATTGCGTTGGCAATTTTTCAATCGGTGCAGCTGGGTGATGATATTACTGCTTACCGATTAGTTCTAATTTCAACAATACTTGCGTTCGTTGCTATATGGATGACAGAACGAATTAACCTGCGGTAGAACAACAGTTAGGTGTGCTTTGATGAAGATTAATTTATTTTTTGGTAATTCTCAATATCGGAAACCATTCACACATTGTAGGGTGGGTATCTACAATTAAAAACTTTGCTGGACTTAGTGATAACAGCAGATTTAAAAGGAGAAAAAGATGGGAACTTTTGTGTTTTTCTTAGTCACGATAGCATTTTTTGTTATTTTAGTTGCTATAGTTAAATCTACAAATAAAGGCAAATCTCAGAATAGAAAGAGAAGGCACGGTGATGGTGCTGATTCCGTTGACCCCAATAGTGATACGGAAGATGCACTTTTCACGGGTCTAATTCTTGGCAGTATGTTAGATAATGATACTTCTGGAGATGCGGATTCTGGTGGAAGTGATGGCGGCGGATTCGACGGTGGTGGTTTTGACGGTGGGGGAGGATTTGATGGTGGGGGAGGATTTGATGGTGGTGGTTTTGAATAAATTGCTGGAAACCTACCTTTTTCAACTATAATGTTTGGCAAATATGTCCGATAAGTATAATATTCTACTCAATATAAAGAAAAGTCTCGGTAAATTTATATTAGATGTTGATTGTGAACTGCATCAAAAGGTAACTGCCTTTTTAGGTGCATCTGGTAGCGGAAAAACAACACTGCTCAACTGTATCAGTGGAACACTCTCGCCTGATAAAGGGCAGATCCTTTTTGGTAACAACAAACTATTTGACACCGATTTGAAAATCAGTGTGCCACCCGATAAACGCCGAATCGGATATATATTTCAAGAAGGACACCTATTTCCCCATCTTACAGTTGAAAAGAATATTCGTTATGGTCAATCTAAGACGAAGCGTAAAAATCGATATAGTCTTTCCCAAGTGCTTGACACACTTGAAATTGCCGATTTACTACAACGATATCCGAATCAACTATCGGGAGGACAACGTCAACGGGTTGCGATTGCACGTGCACTGGCAATGGAACCACGTCTGCTTCTGATGGATGAACCACTTGCATCATTGGATGGTGGACTGAAAAGCAGGATTATTCCATATCTACATCACATCAAAAACGAATTTGAGATACCAATCATCTATGTCACGCATGCCATATCTGAAGCAATGGCACTTGCTGACGAGGCATTTCTTCTCTCGGAAGGAAAGATTATCGCCAATGGAGAACCGCATCAGTTGCTAACCGCACCTTCAGCGTTACCTATAGCAAATATGATAGGTGTGGAAAATATATTCTCACTCCCAGTAGCAAACTCAGATGAACAGCGAGGTGTAACGGAATTAGAAATTGGTAATCAACTTCTTGTAATTCCTTTCATAGATACTGAAATAGGTAACCTTGTGCCTATAGCCATCCGCGCAGAGGACATTATAATTTCTCT
This sequence comes from Candidatus Poribacteria bacterium, assembly GCA_958295945.1. Classification (GTDB taxonomy): domain Bacteria; phylum Poribacteria; class WGA-4E; order WGA-4E; family WGA-3G; genus MSPOR6. The sequence continues at coordinate 3,313,148 of OY282386.1, read as the reverse complement.
TGAACCCAATTTACCAATTAGTGCAAGAAACATTCTACGGGGCACAATTGATGGCGTTGATGACCAAATAATCGTATCAATTCTGGTTGAGGGGTATAGACTCTCCGTTAAAATTACGCATGAAGCAAGGGACCAACTCCAACTGAGTAATGGTAAGGACGTCTACTGTGTTATCAAAGCAAATGCCATAAATGTGCTTTGGAACGCCTCATAAGTCTTTATGAAGTTTATCCCATAATGACTCTACCTGCTTCTGTAGTTCTTCAAGAGATCCTTCATTTTCAATGACGACATCAGCATACTTCACCTTTTCAGATAAAGGCATTTGTGAGTCAATACGTGATTGAGCGTCGGCTTCAGTGAGTGGACGGTTCTGTTCTTGACTACGTTCTAATATCCGTTGCAATTGTGTTTCGTTTGAAGCGGTTACAACGACAATCAAATCAACAGAATCATAAGCACCTGCTTCAATAAGCAGTGGGGCATCAAGCAATACTACACAAGACGGATCCTCATGAACAAGTTGTTGAGCACGGGAATGGGAACGGTGAATGATCAGTGGATGTAGAATGGCATTGAGTCGTTCACGTGCGGACTTATCGTTAAAAACGATTGCCCCCAATTTCTTTCTGCTGACATCTCCCGATTGATCAAGTATCTCAGTCCCAAATGTCTCAATCAGTTCATCAATAACAGGACTGTCAAACCTAAGGAGTTGATGACCAATCTCGTCAACGTTAATCGGTATTGCCCCTTTTTCGGCTAGTAATTCTGATACCTTTGTTTTGCCGCATGCTATACCACCGGTTATGCCGACGATAATACCACGATCCTTTTTTGTTTCTGATTTCATATAATGCAGTATAATGCATGGAGTAAAATAACACAATAATTTACACACTTTGAATTCTAAAACATATTGATACACTCAGTCTATTTCTGATACAATTGACTATATGACAACTTCTGGAGTTAACAATGAAATACTTGATATGCATAATCTCTCTGTTATTAGTAATATTGTGTGCTACAACACATGCTGATGAAAACAAGATACTAAACATGCTGGAAACCAGATGGGATGACACAAATCGATTGGGATATGAACTTTTCCTGATGGGTGATGAGGCAATTCCGTTTCTGATTAAAAACTTGACAAATGATGATCAGCGAACCCGAAGAAATGCCATTCTTTCTATTCAATATTATTATCCAGAACATGGCGTAATGTCTGCCCTTTCCGTAGTCTTCATACATCATGAAGACGTTTGGATGCAACGTAAGTCTGCACATATTATGGCTAGCATAGATGCTGAATTTACAAAAAAATTTATGGCTAAACACCTTGATGCTGATCCAGCAACCCAAAGAATTGCAGTTGATGTCCTATTGAAAATGAAAGATGAACGGGGCATTCCATATCTTGTTAAGCAAATAAATAATCCCAGAACAGCACCAGAAAAACGAAGAGAAGCGGTATTCGTTTTAGCTGATTTCCAAGACAAACGCGCAATACCAGAACTCCTTAAAATACTTAAATATCCAAACATCAATGAAATCGACATACTGAAAGAAACGCTACAAAAAACAGCACAAATTGATGAGCCCAGAACCGTTTCAATCCTATTGGAAGCAATGGATTCCGATTCTGACCTTGGCAGTCGTGTTGCAAGCAGTATTTCCCCATCTGTATTAAACCGCATGGCTCAATTTGGTCAGTCAAGTATGCAAAAATTGTTGGATACAGTAAAATCCACTGAATCCGTTGACGTAAAACGAAGAATCTTTAAGGTATTACGAAAAGTTAAAAATAAAGAATTTATCCCTGTTTTTGAATCGGAATGTATTGAAACTGAAAATGAAGCATTAAAATCTGCAATGGTAAACGCTCTAAAAGACATGGGACAAGACGGTTTTGTCGCATTAGTGAAAATCGCAGAACAAAACCCGTCACCGACAGTCTTGACAGCATTGGCAACCTTTAACAGACCAGAAGCAATTGATGCAGTCGGAACAATTGCACTGAACCCATCTTCTCAACTCCGGTTGCAGGCAGTTGAAACACTCACAAAGTTTGGTGCCTTTTGCAATGCAGAAATACACAAATACATTCCACAATTACTTGACGATAATAACCCTGATGTGCGAATCAGTGCCATCAACATTATCCGAAAGATGAAATTTACAGAGATGATTCCAAAGTTAGAACAACTTGCAAATGATAGTAGAGGAAATACACGCAATGCAGCATTATTGACAATTGACGAATTGTCTGGGAAAAACCCTTTAGAACTAAAAATAGAGATGGTTTCAACGAAGTATGATTATAGACATCCCATTGCTCTGAAATATACTATCAGGAACGTAAGTGATTATCCAATTAGAATCGGATTCAAAAAAGATGTTTCATCAGGTTATTTGAAGTTAGAGATTCAACAGCCCGATGGGACTAAGGCAGAAGTCTACGGTCAAAGTAATAGGTATCATTCAATTGATACAAATGAATATAATCTTACAGTAGCCAAGGATGGAGACGATGAAGTCATACTGTTGCCAGTGAACCCTAAACATTTCAATATAATACAACCTAATGCGGTGATTACAAACATTATTCCAGTTTCCAAAAATTACCGTCTCTTCCAATCGGGTCAGTATTTTGTTCAGTTGAAAATGTTCTTCTCTCCTTGGAAACCCAATCCAGCATCCAAGAGGACAAGTTTAGACAAAAATCCGCCACTTGGCAGTCAGATGAAATCTAGTCTAATGGCATGGGAAAAGCCGCTCATTTCTCCTAAAGCCTCTTTTGAGATCAAAGAACCTACACCAATGCAATTTAATGCAATGCTCAAAATGTTAGATCCAAATCATATCAACAATCACGACATAAAACAGTTAGAACATGTATGCTTTCAACTCGGTGAGTTACGCAAACCTGAAGCGATTAAACCATTGAAACTGCTGAGTTCCTCACTCGTAAATGTCAGTTCTTCATCTCGTAGTAGTTTAGAGGTTTCTGCCCATAAAGCCTTATTGAATTATGCAGACACCGATATGACTCAACTTTGGATTCAAATATTAGGCAGACAAAATAGATACAACGAAATCATTTCAGATGTAATATATAAAATACGCACAACAGGTGATGATAAAGACATTAAACCGCTAATAGAAATCTTTCTACAATCGAGAAACAGGAGTGTTTCTGCGGAAATCGCCTATATTCTTAGCCAACTTGGGGATGACTCTTGTCTACAATGGATTAAATCTCTCGCTAACCGGAAATTACATAGTTCTGATAAAGAAACACGTAGGTCCGCGGCTATTTTACTCTCTCAACTAAGCCAACCAAACGCAAAAGAGATTAGACTCCCAACGAGTTTAAAGGATGAATTATCATTTGGAGAAATCCACATGAAATATAATCTTAACAGACCAATTTGGTTCTCATGGGATGTTGTTAACGTAAGTTTAAGAAATCCGTGGTTCTATGCAGAATACTATGACACCAATATCAACATCACGGAAATCCAGAAGAAAGCTGAAACGGTGGATGGCTTGAAAGCACTGTTAGCACATAACAATCCTAACATCCAACGTGCTGCAGCTTATGACCTTGCATCTCTTGGAGACAAGTCTGGCGTTCAGCTGATTGAGAAAGACCTGCATGCAAATGATAGTGCTGCCCGTCTACATGCCCGACAAATCCTTACTAAACTGCAATCTGAATAGTATTCATCATTATATAAGTTTACGGAATGAATTGAATTGTACTGGCATTATTAAATCAATTCATTTATATTTCCTAAACTGCTATAATTAAATCAACGACAGCATAACAATTTAATTTATGGAAATCACATGCAACATCAACCATCAAACAGCGAAAACACCATAACAACATTATTCGTAGAAATCCTGTTGCCGATGAGTGCTAAATGGAAAATCTATGAGCAGACAACGAAGCCACTCGTTGAAAATAAAATGAAACCTGATGCGATTATACGTACAGTTGAACGAAACCCAATGGCAGTTGAGGTAAAAATTGACTACAAGCGCGGCCCCAATGAAACAGGCGAAAAGCAGGCACGTGAGCAGTACTTAGGTAAGACACTCGCTATGACACGGGAGAGACTTACCAGTGCAATGGTTATCCGCCTTCCATACAGATTCCGCACAATGCCACGCGATGAGATTAGTGAAAATCTAAATGACGCAAAAGACTTCGCGTATATTCTTCTCAACCTTGATGAACCCCATAGATTCCCCAAAAAAGGTTGGCTACACGGTAGTATTGCCGATATTGCAACTGCAGTTCGCATTGGTGCTACTCCCATCACCAAAATTGAAAAAGCAGCCGAAGTTCTGGAAAATGGTGTCCATCATGCTGCGGTTATCGTCAATAGTGCAATTGAACAACGTCCCCAAATCGGCAAAAGAATAGGTGAACTTCTCGTTCAAGAACCAGGTGACCAAACTACCCAGATGGCAATGCTCATCATTAGCAACGCGTTGGTGTTCCAAAGTTCCCTTGCGCGTAAACCAGATTTAGAAAACGTTCCATCACTCAGTGAACTCACCGCAGAATATGGACAACTTGATTCAGACGAAATCCTCCACGCATGGCAAGAAATCCAAAAGGTTAACTATGCCCCAATTTTCAACGTTGCCTACAAACTTGTCGAAACACTTGCCGCGGATGATAAACTCGTTGGTGAGATTTTGAGTGTACTGCGAGATACCGCCCGCGAATTAGAAAAGATGGGACTTGCACAAGAGCATGAACTTGCAGGAATAGTGTTCCAGAAACTTATTGACAATCGAAAAATCCTCAAAGCGAACTATACCCGTCCCGAATCTTCTGCACTGCTCTGTGCCCTTGCGTTACCAGAACTTAACCGCGATCCGAAAAAACTTAAAATTGCCGATTTCGCCTGTGGCACAGGTTCACTCCTCAACGGCGTATATCAGAGATTACTAATGCTTTATGAACAAACTGGCGGCAAAGGGGAGACAATCCATCAATATATGATGGAAAATAATCTCGTCGGATGTGATATTTTACCGAATGCTGCGCACCTGACAGCGTCTATTATTGCAAGCACCTATCCCGATGTTCGCATTGGTGGCACACGTATTCACACAATGCCTTATGGCACACCACGTATGGATGGTCTTTACGCTATCGGTGCCATAAACCTTCTTAGCGATCCTGGAACGTTGCCCATACCTCTCAGTACAATGGAAACCGCTACTGGACAAGGCACAGAATCAACAGATCTTAAAGATGCTTTCAAACATGGTGAATTTGACATCGTTATTCAGAATCCTCCCTATACACGGAGTGGTGCTGATAGTAATTCTAATTTGCCCAAGAGTATTTTCGCCGACAAAAAAGAAAAGGCGAAAATGCAAGCATCACGGAAAGCACAGAAATGTGAACTTAGAGGCAATAACCCTGGGCTTGGTCCGGACTTTATTGATCTTGCAGATAGGATGCTGAAACAGAACGGCAAAATGGCATTTGTTTTACCTGTGACAACTATCGTAGGAAACAGTTGGCATAAAGTACGAAAATTGTTGTCAGAGAAATACCACAACATGATTGTTATTACCATTGCTGATGCAGACATTAAAAACTGCACATTCTCATCTGATACTAACATGGCAGAATGTATCATCATCGCTGCTCGAGGAAAATCAAAAAACACTGGGCGAGCAACGTTCGTATGTCTTACGCGTTGCCCTGATGGTGAACTAGAAGCTTTAGAAGTTGCCAGGAGTATCCACGAATTTAAAGATATACAAAATCTTGAAGGTGGAATTAATAAAGGAAACCTTATCAAGATCGGTGATGATATCATAGGACATGCTGTCTCCGCGCCCTTGGAATCTGGCGAGGTTGGATGGCCAGTGTGCCGAATCAAAGACTTGACTGTGGTTCAATCGGCATATCAACTTGCTAATGGAGTGTTGCAACTCCCTCGACAGAAAACCGCTATAGATGTCTCAATCTGTCAAGTATCAGAAATTGCTAGAACTGGGGCAGATCATCGGGATATCCACGATCAAGGAAAGAGGGGCGCATTTGACGTTGAAATAGGATGTCCCGATACTGCTGAGTATCCGTGTCTGTGGAAAGTAGATTGCAAAATTCAACGTTCAATAGTTGTTTCACCCGATTCTCATGCTTTTATCCGCCAGCATGCAAAAAATAAGGCACAAAAGATATTAGAATTGAATAGTAGGGTTCACTATAACAGAGATATGGGGTTCAATTCGCACTCCCTTGCTGTAATGTTTACCGAACAAGATTCCATCGGTGTTGATTCTATTCCCAACATCGTTTTTAAGGAAAAACAGGTTTATGATTACGTATGGACCTTATGGGGTAATTCCACGTTGGGATTTTTGTGCTATTGGCTTAGTTCTAGTAAGCAGCACCCAGGACGTGGCAGAGGTTCAAAAGCTTCTTTGGAATCAATGTCTACGTTAGATGTACGAGAACTCTCTGATGAGGCATTGGCAAATGCGGAACAGATTTTCAATCAACTGAAACATAAGAAGATGTTACCTTTTAATCAGATGGATGAGGATTCAGTGCGTCAGGAATTGGATCGTTTGTTGTTATCAGAGGTACTCGGTATCACCGAAAAGGAACGTCCAGATGTGCATGAAGGGCTTGCATTACTACGCAAAATGTTGTGTCAAGAGCCGAGTATTCACGGTGGCAAGAAGTCGAAGGTTGAGTTGGATGAAGAATAGCCATATTAAGATGTAAACTTATAGCATTTTTATTGATGGGAATTGGAGCATATTATGAATGTAACTTTTGATTCAAACGTCTGGGAAAAAGTAATTGATGAAGATAACCGTCACCTGGCAATTATAAAAGACAAAATTCGCAACGGCAGAATTCAGGCATATATCTGTGAAATAGCTTTAAGTTTAGAATCCATTAAAAGGAAGATTAGAGCTGAGTTCTTTGAGGATTACCGTCCGCGTATAACAGTTAATCATTTACCAGCTGAAGGTGAGAAGTTGGTTATGCAAGTATGTGTTGCCCCAAACGTTGAACTTCACCCAGGCCACCATCCAAAGCAGCAGGCTAAGCTTTTAGAAGCGCGAAATCTTGGGTTCCGGGTGCTTAGAATGGCAAATGCCGGTACTGTCCGCACTCAAGAAATTCCAGATGAAATGTATATGGATAACACCAATGATGATATTGATGAATTCTGGAGATACGCTGAACGCCTATCAAGTTGTGCTGACTACATAACAAGTATGGGTTGTGGACAGACAGCGTACAATCAACTTAAAGAGGAATTCAATCTGTTTGATGCGGGCAGTCAGTTGATACCAATCAAACGTAGGAAAAAGTTTTTGAAAGCCATTGCCGAGTGGGTTGACGGTGAATCGCTTGCGGCGCACTATGCAGCAGGTAATGAGTTCTTTTGTACAAATGACAAGGCTCGGAGTGCAGGGACTAAATCTATATTTCATGAGATAAATAAAAGTCGCCTGGAAGCGGAATACGGTATCAAAATAATCTCAAGTTATGAGGCTTCACAACTCTAAATTTAAAAAATGTTGCATTTTAACACCTCTGTGTGCTATGATTTTAAGAATGGAAATTAACTCGTTAGGCAAGGTGTACCAAGTCTATATCGACGCGACGATACTGAGCAATCTGGTTGCTCGCCTAAGTCAAGATCCAAAAATAGCAGAATGGCAAAGAATCACACGTGAGTTTTGGCAAGATGCTCGCTTTGAGTTTATTTTGTCAGACATTGTCATTGATGAAATATCAGCGGGTGATGAAGATCGAGCGGCCGATCGGCTGCAGGCGGTTGAGGACTGCACAATTGTAGTTGCAGCTGCTTTGGAATTTGAGGTCGCTGGGCATTTAATTGCCCAAAATGCAATTCCACAGTCAGCATTTATTGATGCTTTACATGTAGCCGTTGCTGCCACACACAATATTCCTTATCTTGCAACGTGGAACTTCGCGCATCTTGCAAACACGTATACTCGCCCAAAGATTGATCAGGTTTGTCGCGATGCTGGTTATTCACCACCTCACGTTGACTCACCAAAATCGATAATGGAGGGACTCTAATGTATAAAAATCCAGTGGAAGACATTCGACAGGCGAAGGCACGTCTTGTCGCCATCTTTGGTGACCTGGAGACCTATAAAGAATTTGTGATGCGGCGGCAGGAAAGACGGTTGAAGCAAGGTGTGAAATATGCAGATTTCTGTACATCTCGTAAGAAGAAACCAGAAACGCCTGCTGCCTAAATGGCAAGGAGCATCGGAGTGGCATCAGAAACAGTCAGAGTCGGCATCATCGGAGCAGGAAAAAACACAAAATCACGACATATCCCCGGACTACAAGCAATAGAAGGTGTTGAGATAATCGGTGTATGCAATCGCAGTCAGGAATCATCTCAACGTGTAGCAGACGAGTTTGGTATACCAAAAATCTATCAACATTGGCAAGATGCAATTGACGATAATGAGACAAACGCCATCGTCATAGGAACATGGCCCTACATGCACTGCCGTGCAACTGTATCCGCACTGATGGTAAATAAACATGTGATGTGTGAAGCACGAATGGCAATGAATGCTCGTGAAGCACATGCAATGCGTCTCATGGCACGTCGCAAATCGAAGCTAACTGCACAGATCGTCCCTTCTCCAATGACGCTTCGAGTGGACAATACGATAAAACGATTGATCGCAGAGGGATATATCGGAGATGTACTCGCAATTGAAGTGCGGGCAGGAGGTACGTTTCTGGATACTGAAACGCCGCTCCAATGGAGACAAGATTTTGACCTTAGTGGGTTAAACATCATGAGCATGGGTATTTGGTATGAAGCGATCATGCGTTGGGTCGGTGAAGCAACACGTATTTCTGCTATGGGTAATACCTTCGTCAAAATGCGTCCGGATGATGATGGCATAATGCGTTCAGTCCGAATACCAGAACATATTGATGTTATCGGTGAACTCCGCTGTGGCGCGCAACTCCACATGCAAATCTCTGCTGTAACGGGGTTAGCTGGAGTGCCAGAGGTGTTTATCTTCGGAAGTCTTGGGACGCTACGATTTTCTGGAAACAAACTTTATGGTGGACAAAAAGGTGATGAAGCGTTAAATGAGATAGATATATCCGTAGAGGAAGAGGGTGGATGGCGTGTGGAGGAAGAATTTGTAAACGCAATCAGAGGTGGAGAAACCATCACTCACACTGACTTTGATACTGGCGTTAAGTATATGGAGTTCACAGAGGCGGTCACACGCAGTATGTCATCTGGCAATGCAATTTCATTACCCCTACAAATATAATATGACTGATAGAATGTAATGCTTCTTGAATTCACTGACTGTCTCACAGAACTGGAGACTACTCAGTTTCTATAAACATTCCGTCCCTACAGGACTAAAGAAAACAGAAGTTTATATCTCTGTGTCAAATATCCAAAAACTTACACACCCAATTGTAAATAATAATTTGACTTAAGTAATTTGGTTGTGTTATAATATACGTCACATATAACTTGTTGAATAAGGAAGAGAATAATGAAAACAAAACAACGGACACAAGGAATAACGATCATCCTACAAGCAATCTTTTCAAGACATAGAGAATATACAGAAAACGTACAATTTAAAAAATTTCTCTTTTTTAATAGACACCGGACGAACCCTTATGTCCACTACTCTTACAGCGACGTACAAGAACGTACAGGTTGTACGTGAATTTGTACGTCAATTGTACGGTAATTGTACGGTTTTGACAAAGGAAAAATCTCGGATTTCATTAACAAGACACGCGTTCAATGTGAATGTCTTATGCACATTCACCAAGCGCAATTCATTGCACCTCGGACATTCATCTCACATAGTTGGAGGGTTTTCAACCCAATGAATACTGGAAGCGCATTCGGTTTTGAATTGGATTTCAAGCTTTCCATTCAACATGAAAATGAAATGGTTCATGCCAAAAACTTTACATACCCACTGCAATTCCAATCTATTGACAGTCTAACTGAAGTATGTTATCCTATGACATTGATATTATGAGGAAGTAACAACATCATTATGACAGGTGCAGAAACTCTTATACAACGAAGTGAGAAACGCGGTATTAAACAAGGTGAGGAACATGGGAAGATATAAGCCAAACGGGAGTTTCTCTTGAAACTACTTGACCTTCGCATCGGCGAAGTTCCAGATACGTTTGTCAATAAAATCTCAAGAATGCGAAGCCGCAACCGTCTTGATGCTCTTTTAAAACAGGTGACAACCGCAAATACTCTTGATGATATTGAGTGGAATTATGGTGAAGTATGAAATTAAATCTACACTTTCTTTCCACGGTAGGCGAGGTTTCCTAACCTCGCCTCAGCAATGTATAGAATTAATTCAATAATTTACCATATATACTATTCTGTGTAATTTTTCAACCCGAAAATGGTTTATTTTCTCATAATTTGTTTGAACCCTTATATTTCTATGCTTTAATAGTTTTTGATAATTCCGCTTAGAAAACATTGTCGTAATATGTACACTTTTTAGAGGAGGAAAGTATAACGATGAATTCGGAACACCTTGATAGTATGGAAACGCCCGCACTACAGGCAAAAATAGGATTGATTAAGCTGGAGGAGGCTGTCTTGGAACTTTTATTTCAGGAACAATCGTATTTGAAAACTCAAGAAATTAATGATAGACTTGGTATTGATAGTATGATGTATAGATTCGGAGAACGCGCACACCCTATTGTAGCGAGTATTCTAACAAAACTTCATAAGGAAAGACGGGTTGAGTATGATAAACCTACATATTCACGCTGGCAACTTACAGAAGCAAATAGGTTTTATCTGCGCGGGGCACAAAACCATAGATTAAAAAAATACGATGAGGCTATTGAAGATTTTGATGAGGCTATTAGATTAGACCCTAAAAATCATATCTTTTATATAGATCGAGCAGTTTGCAAACAGCACCTAAAACAGTTTCACGAAGCATTAGCAGATATGGATGAAGCGATTCTTCTTGACATCAATAATCAGGATCTCTTACTCATGCGTCAAGCAATACTTAGTCAGTCACAACTCCCGATAAACCAGTAAGTATATCAAAATTTGAACACTTTTTCACAGGAGGAATAACACAATGAACTGGGTTGATTTGAAGGCACAACTTTCAATTTAGACAAACGCAACTTTGTGATCGGTGCAAAGGTAAGCAATGATTATAGTTAGTGGATTTATTGTGGGCACTTTTATTTTGGCTTTCTTGCATTATTTATCTTTATTTGAAGATAATACTGGGTGTGGCTGTTGGGTATTTATGATATGGATAACCTTTCAACTTTGGGCTCTATACCTGATTGGATCGGATGTGCATTTCTATATGAAACATGGATATTGGTTAGATCATGGAACAATACTTGAATGGTTAGAATCTGATGGTGAATCCGTATTCGTTGAATGGATTGGTATTAGAAAAATATTGGTGGAATTATGTTAAAATGCATAAAAGCAGCCAAAGAGGGATAAAACATATGAAGTGCTTTGTTCATTTGAACGTGATCAAACATATTCACTTCGCCATCTCAATACGAATGATTTCGTAGAAATACGCGGGAACGTTGTCTCTAATAGTTTAGATAAGTATAACTCTATATTCTATGGTTTAGATATTGCGAAGTGTATTGTGATAAACCACCGCTCCAACAACGAGGACAAAGACGATGCAAGCATTAGCACCGATTGAAACGAGAACAGACTTACAACTGTCCGATGAGGATAAACTTCGTATTGGTATTGCGTGGGAAGCGTTATCACCGAATTCTCGTAGAGCCTATAAGCATGCGTGGCAACAACTGGATGCGTTTCTATCTTCTATAGGTGAAGCACTGGATACTATTACCGATTCACAGTTAGCAGGGTATCTTTCAACTTTAGATGCACAGGGAGTTGCCCCGCAACGATTAGCATGGCTTTAGCTGCTATCAAATGGTATTTCAGTAATGTCAAAGCGTCTGATGTTCAGTTCCCGATTTCAACCAAGCGATTGCGAACAATCCGCAGAGATTTGAAAGGTCGAGGGCGCGGTCAAGTAGACGGTTTGACATGGGCGGATGTTGAACGCGTGTGTGCATTTGCCGAAGCAGATAACTCTGTTGCGGGGTATAGGGATTCTGCTATGATACGGTTGATGTCTGACTGTTTACTTCGGATTTCTGAAGTGGTCTCGGTCAACGTTGGTCATTTCAAACAAAACACATTAGTTGTCCAAAGGTCAAAGACAGATCAAGAGGGCACTGGTGAAGCATTGTATGTCACATCAGATACACGCAAAGCGATAAAGCAGTATCGTGAGAAAATCGATATTGATCGTGGTGCTTTATTCTGTCCGATTCGGCGAGGTGACCATATCCAATCGGGTAGACTCACGGATGTCTCTGCCAGACGGATTATCAAGAAACGGGCTGCGGATGCCGGTGTTGATGGATTTATATCAGGGCATTCCTTGCATGTCGGTTCTGCGGTATCCCTTGCCAAAGCCGGTGCTTCGGTTGTAGACTTACAAGTCGCAGGTAGATGGAAGAATTCACAGATGCCCGCACATTATGCCAGAGCGGAGATGGCAGAACGTGGTACGATTGCGAGGTTTAAAGAAAAGGGCAACTATGGTGAAATATAAATTTTTATTACACATTTTTATATTTGTGATATAGTATCTGGTATTATGGCATACTCAATAGACAGACGACAACGCGTTCTTGATTTCATTGAAATGGTAATAGCAAAGTAGAAGCTGCGAAACTTTTCAATATTTCACGTGAAGTTATCTACAAATGGCTAAATGCGTCAGACCCACTTGCCCCACAAAAAACGGGGCCTAAAGGTCCCAGATGTATTGACTATGAAGCACTCACACAACATGTCCAAGATTTTCCCGATCAGACTATTATTGAACGTGCTAATCATTTTGGTGTCTCATACTATTGTATTTGGTATGGACTGCGAAAACTTGGTATCTCGAGAAAAAAAAGACACTCGGCTATAAGGAACGATGTGATCAAAAGCGAAATTCACCAGACTATAACCCTATTGAACACAACTTTGCAAACATAAAACGATTACGAGAATATAACAAAGATAAAACACTTGAAGAGATCATAAATATGTCCAATTAATTCAAAACTCTACCATAGTGGACAGGCACCAGGTTCCATCATCACACCCAACACAAGGAGAAAAATTGACATTAGAAGAACTTTTTGATATTTGCCAAAACCTTGAACTGCGACAAGCAAAACTATACGCCTCCTTCGCGCTGCATTTGGGAGACTATGATGAAAGAATTGCACGCTTTTGGGAAAGGATGAGCACCGAAGAATGGCAACACTATATACTTGTAGATTTTGGACGCGCAATCTGTATAGAAACTTTTGGGAAAGACACAGTTATTTCAGAAACGGATACTGATGAAACAACATCACCTATAGTAGCATTCCCACCTATTTCCATACAAGATATCACAGATGCATTGGATGCGCACGAATCTAAAGTTGAAAGTGGAAGAATATCTTTAGATGAAGCCTTTGAAATTGCAATCGAAATTGAGGGGAGTGAGTCAGACACAATTTATCTATATCTACTCTCAATCATGAGGCAGGCGATACAGGCAAGTGATCAACCATATCTTATGAGCCGAATAGTACAGGTAGAGAAGGATATGGTATCTCATGTAGATGGACTTGTACAAGCCACATTAAAGTTTTCTAAAGATCCTTCACTGAATAGGAAAGCACATCGTTTAAAGGAAGAACATATCTAAAGCGAAGCTACGAATGTTGTGCATTGCACAGTAAGTTACCCGCCTGTGTACACGGAATCTGCTCAAGTTGAAGCGTTGTGTGGTTGATATTAAACTGATTTTGTAATACCGCGTTAATCTGTTCAAGAATTTGGTCCTGAGCAAGCGTGGTGTTTTCATCAAGCACTATGTGGGCACTCAATGCCCTATAGTTTGAGCACAGAGACCAAATATGCATATCATGAACATCTTTCACTGGGGCTAAATCACGAATATGTTTTGCGACAGTGTGTGCATCCGTATTTCGCGGTGTGTTTTCCAAAAGAATATGAACTGCTTCTCTGGTCACATTAAATGCACCGAAGAGTATTATACCGCCGATTAGGAAACTGAGGATAGCATCAATAGGATACCATTCTGTCCAATATATAATCAGACCACCAACAACAACAGCAACCGATGAAAGTGTATCTCCGACCACATGAAGCACTGCACTCCGCACATTTAGGTTATCATGACTATGACCATGAAGTTTCAACAAGATAAACAGATTCGCTACTAATCCAAAACATGCAACAACAAACAAAGCGGTTACTTTTATTTCCTCTGGTGAAGAATACCTTTGATATGCTTCATAGAAAATCCAACCAGATACGCCAATTAACGATACACCGTTGATAAATGCAGCGAACACTTCGGCACGATGATAACCAAAAGTCCGAGATGATGTTGCTGGACGCGTAGAGAGATAAATAGCCAACCAACTAATCAGAAGTGATAGCACATCCAACAACATATGTGCAGCATCACTCAACAACATAAGACTATTGGTCAGATATCCACCTACTAACTCAACAAGGAACACAAAAAAGGTGACCAACAGTGCCAGCCTAAATTTCTTCTGAAGCGTGTGTTGATGGTGGTGAACATGCGGTTCGTCTGGATTGTGATGATGTTGGTGATTATGCAATGTGTTTCCCTATGTTGATAGCAGCTTGTTTGACTTTAAGTTTTTTCTGCTGACTTACCAGAATCACTTGACTTACTTTTTGATTCGCTTTTCGTATCGGATTTCTTTTCTGATTTATCGCTTTTCTCTGATTTTGTTTTCTTATCTTTCTTTTCGGATTCTTTATAACCATCACTACGATAATCTGTGATGTAGAACCCTGAACCTTTGAATATCAGACCAGCACCTGCACCGATAAGACGTTTTACTTTACCACCGCACTCAGGACATTCTTCAAGCGGCGGTGCTGTAATGCCTTGAAACTTCTCAAACTGGTCTTCGCATTCAAGACATTTATAATCATACGTAGGCATATAGCATCATCCTCCATTTCTTAGTTGATAAAATAACTATGATTTGATAAATTTTAATGGTAATATACCGAATTGTCAAGTCAAAAATGATAGGAAGCAGGTAGCGATTGTTGGCGCGGTTTCTAACTCCGATAATCAGAATCGCAGATGGCACGAATTTCACAACGCAATTATGGTGAAGTATAAAACAATTATTCACGTCACTGTAGGAGCGATCGCCGAATCGCGATTTAACTCAGTGGTAATCGGAAATCGGAGTTCCCTCCTACATATCCAAAATGTGTAATTACTGCAAAAAAGGCACTTTATGCGTTTCCCTTATGATCCAGAAAACTTCCCACTCGGCAAAGGTCCGATGGTTATGTTGATTCTTTTCCTAATCTCATGCCTTTTCATATTCGCACCAGCAGATGAAGCGGAAAAAGAATTAGAATTTTGGGTATTCGCACCGACACATTACGAAGAATATCAAGCACGTTTGCCAATCTACAAAACTTCGCATCCTGATGTAAATGTGCAACTTATCAATTTCGGTGGAACGATGCACGACAAACTCCTCACAGCATTACTCTCCGACTTCGGTGCTCCCGACATTGTTGAAGTTGAGATCAATTCTATCGGACGTTTCTTAAAGGGAGATATTGATGAAGTCGGTTTCGTTGATCTACGTCCCCGTTTAGAAAGCGAAGGATGGTTAGACCAGTTCGTCATCAGTCGGTTCACACCTTGGTCTTATGGAGATAAAATATTTGGAATCCCACACGACTTGCATCCGGTTGTCCTCCTATACAGAGATGACCTGTTTAAAACCGCCGGTGTTGAGATGGCTGAGATTGAAACTTGGGATGACTTCATAGTCGCAGCCAAAGAAGCAACGCGCGACCTTGATGGAGATGGAGAAATTGACCAATACGCTATCGTCCTTGATAACAAAACTGAAAGTGACTATATGAACCTTTTGTTACAAAGAGGCGGTGGCTTTTTTGATGTTAAAGGCAATGTCATAATTGACAGTGAAATCGCAATTCAAACACTGGAATTCTTCACATCTCTATTTAATGAATATAAAATCGCAACACCTGTCTACGGCACATGGCACGGGGATCCCAGCAACTACGCAGCAATGCAAGATGGGAAAATCCTGTCCATACTTGCACCAGATTGGTATGTAGGACTACTTCAAAGTCAAGTGCCGCAGATGTCTGGCAAATGGAAAGCAATAAGTATGCCTGCTTGGGAAATCGGTGGCAGACGCACGACGACACGCGGCGGCACAATGATTGGCATAACAAAGCAGTGTGAGAATCCCGACCTTGCATGGGAACTACTGAAATTCACCTATTTTGATAGATCAAGTTTGATAAACCGATACGAAACAACGTTGATTATTCCACCACTCAAAGCTGCATGGGATGCCGAAGCATTAAAACAACCACTTGAATATTTAGGTGGACAGCCGCTTGGGGAGTTATTTATAGAACTCGCACCTGAATTACCACCACGTTATCAGAATCCATATTGGTCAGAAGCAGCAGATTTACTAAACGATGCAATCTTTGCTGCTGTCACACAAAAGCAAACACCACGGCAGGTGTTGACAGAACTTGCAGAAAAAGTGCGATCAATTATAGCAAAAGATAAAGAACGGTGGGGGATAGTAGCTACAAATGAAAACTAAACGGGATAGGTACACCTTATGGAATCAGCAACAGAAATTCGCGCCATATCTATTTATAGCACCGTTTTTCATTCTGTTTGCGCTTTTCATGGTATATCCGCTCATCTCTTCTCTCGTCATGGGATTCTATGAGATGCGTGGATTCAAGAGTAGAATATTCGTTGGATTTGAGAACTTTACAGATCTGTTTCGCGATCCAATCTTCTGGAAATCCCTGCTGAATACAACCTATTTCGCACTTGGAACACTGTTGCTTCAATTACCAATCGCTTTGTTCCTTGCGATACTTCTGAATGCGAAGTTCGTGAAAGGAAAGAACTTCCTACGACTTGCATTTTTTACACCCGTACTTGTCGCAGGGGTTTTTGTAGCAATCATATTCAATCTAATATACGATCAACGCGCTGGATTGATCAACAACGAATTTCTGTTGTTTGGCAAAGAAATCGGTTGGCTTAGCAACCCAAGATATGTGATGCTTGCTGTCATACTAACAGGTGTGTGGCAGTGGGCAGGTTTCAATATGATTTTCTTTTTGGCAGGTCTACAAGGCATTCGTCAGGAATTGTATGAAGCCGCAGCTGTGGATGGGGCAAATTGGTGGCAGTCCTTTATTCATATTACATTACCTTCATTACGACCCGTAATCGCCTTTGTTGTCGTCGTATCAATGATCGGTTCGTTTCAGCTCTTTGATCTACCATTCATATTGACAAATGGCGGTGAACCTGCTGATGCAGGCACAACTATTGTGATGTATCTCTATAAGAACGGATTTCAATTCATGCGTCTCGGATATGCTGCCACAATCGGATGGGTATTGTTTATCATCATTGCTATTATCTCAATAGCACAATTGAAATTACTCGGAATATTCCGTGAAGAATAACAGAAAGGAAGAACATTGCAGATATTACCAGCTATAGACCTACGCGGTGGAAAATGCGTAAATCTCATCCAAGGGATAGCAGAACAGGAAACTGTCTTCTCTGATTCTCCCGTTGAGATGGCAAAACAGTGGCAAGCAGAGGGGGCAGAATACCTACATCTTGTTGATTTAGATGGTGCATTTCAAGGCGAATCAGCAAACCTTCACATTGTCCGTGAAATCGTTGATACCCTTGATATTCCAACTCAACTTGGTGGTGGCATCCGTAGTATGGAACATATAGATGCTGTATTAGCATTAGGTGTACATCGGGCAATATTAGGCACTGCTGCACTCAAGCAACCGAGTTTAGTGAAGCAGGCTTGTGAAAAGCATGGAGAACGAATTGCAGTTGGTATTGACGCAAAGGACGGCATGGTCGCCACACACGGGTGGTTAGAAGTTTCTCAGAAATCTGCAGTTGAATTTGCTGTAGAGATGGATGAAGTCCAAACCATCATTTATACAGACATCAAAAGTGATGGCATGCTCAAGGGACCTAATGTCAACGCAACTGCCGATATAGTCAACGCCGTTTCTGCCGATGTGATTGCATCAGGCGGTGTCACATCCCTATTAGACATTGAAGCACTAAAGAACATCGGTGCTTATGGTGCGATTATCGGACGCGCACTTTATATAGGTGATCTAAATTTGTCTGATGCTATTGCAGCTGCACAGTAGGAATCTAATCTACCGACGTAACAACACCGAGTCCAATCCGAGACCCCATCTTCTTGACCTCAAAAGTCGTGCCTACTTCCATGGCAAGAGGCAGTTCAAGCGAAAATGAAACATCAGCATTCTCACTTGGAGAGACGATTGATATATTTGTGGGAAGATGTAGTCGCGCTGATATATCAACACCCCATAGACGTATCTCAGGTTTGTCATTTTCAATCAGTGGGATATGGGTGCCACTCTCTTCTTGCGTCAGCAGATACACAAGAGCAGTAAAATCAGAATGTGCCTTTATTGTTTTCGGATGGCATAACACCTGTCCAACAGACAACCAATCGGGTTCAGACTCAACACAGACTTCATTCTCTTTTATGCTAAGACACTTTGTCTTGATTCTATCACCTTTCCCAACAATATCTACAGCATGACCAACAGCAAGGTGTCCTTGAACCAGTTCACCCTTTATAGTTACGCGTTCTTTCTGCTCCTCAACTATCTCATAGATCGGCATAATTGGGGGAAGGTTGCCCATATTGATGGGTTTTGGCATACACCGATTCATGGCAAATATCAAATCAACAATGGGTTTCCATTGGTCAGAGTCTATGCGGTCACCTTTGTATTTTAACGCCTTATTTGCATCACCAACGATGATAGGATTGTTCTCTTCATCCCATCCCCGCTTGTTATTGTCGGTGAGTAATTCGCGCATCTCCTGTTTGCAAATATCTATAAGTTCATCATCAATTGCAGAATTCTGTGTATTGAGAAAGGAGACAACCGTAGGTATATTTAATCTGTTTGCGATGCGTATATGTTCTGCGGATTCCTGTGTAACACCATCAACAGCATTAACCACCCAAATTGCTCCCTGAATGGTAAATGAACGAGTGACTAACATCTTAACAATATCCAAGTGTGTTTCGCAGTCAATCTGTGTATAGTGTTTTCCACTGGTTTCGTAATCTATTGAACGATAGGTAATGCTTACCCCTTCCCGTATAGGATGGTGATTTGGTATCAGTTGTTCAAATGGCGTGTCAACTTTAGAAAGAATAGAACCGATTTTCGCAACGACTCTTGCAATAGCAGCTGTCAGCGTTGTTTTACCATGTCCTGACGCGCCCAGTGTGCTTATGGGAAGGGAGGGATGTGCTGCACCTCTTTTGTCGTCCATCTATTTCTCCTTATTTTCTCAATGTAATTATTGTTTCTTGCATTATCAATTATTATAGCAAATGCAGTGAGATTGTGCAATAATGTATAAACATCTCACTGTAGGTCGGGGTCTCTGTGCCCCGACGTGTCATACTATTGTAGGTCGGGGTCTCTGTGCCCCGACATGTCTAATAAACGAAAATTACGAGAGAACACAGATACACACCTAAAACAAAACCAAGTTGCCAAACGATACAAAGCGTGATAAACTTTTAAAACTATGACACCAAACAAGATATATCAACGCAACGAACTTGCAGCAATACTTCAACAACTCAGAACAGACGGTAAAGTTGTCGTCACCACGAACGGTTGCTTCGATGTTCTGCATTTGGGACATCTACGTTATCTACAAACAGCACGACAACAAGGGGACGTGCTTGTAGTTGCAGTCAACAGTGATAGTTCTGTCAGGGAACTAAAAGGTGAAAACCGTCCGTTAATTCCCGATGTTGAACGCGCAGAAATGCTCGCTGGCTTAGAATGCGTTGATTATGTCGTCATCTTTCCAGAATTAACTCCTATTGAAATACTCGCTGAGCTTAAACCGAATATCCATGTCAAAGGTGGCGACTACAAGCTGGAACAACTCATTGAAAGAGATGTCGTTGAGAAAAACGGAGGCAAAGTTGTCGTTGGACTTAACGTACCGGGTAAATCAACAACGAATCTTATTGAAACTATATGTGAACGTTATGGGAGTACTTGACACGCTATTATTACGATATTGAACTCTTTATACACAGAATCGAGGACACATGCAGATAAATCATTCATTACAAATTCAGGACTTAAAACCACAGATAGAACAGCTTTTTGAATACTCTGGTCAAAAAATATTGACTATTAAAGATACGTGGAAACCAGAAAATGGAACGCCAGTATTTACAGTTGCTGGACAATATACCACTCGGGGATGGACTGAGTGGACACAAGGCTTCCAGTTCGGTTCGGCCATCCTTCAATTTGATGCTACCGGTGATGAGCAATTCCTTGACATCGGCAGAAAAAATACGATTGAGAAGATGGCACCACATGTCACCCATATCGGTGTGCATGATCATGGGTTTAACAATGTCTCCACTTACGGCAACCTTCGCAGATTGATGCGTGAAAAGGTTATTCCGTGGGACGACAATGAAATGCATTTCTATGAAATCGCATTGAAAGCATCCGCAGCTGTACAAGCGAGTCGTTGGACTAAAATAAAGGATGGAACAGGATATATTGCATCTTTCAATGGTCCACATTCACTGTTCTCTGATACCATCCGTTCACTGCGTGTTTTAGCAGTCGGTCACACACTCGGTGCTGTGCTAATGGGTGAAGGTGATATCGCTTTCAATCTATTGGATAGACTCGTTCAGCATTCACAGACAACTGCAAAGTATAATGTTTATTATGGCGAAGGTCGTGATGCTTATGATATACGGGGACGTGTTGTGCATGAGTCAATCTTCAATACGAATGATGGAAACTTCCGTTGTCCAAGCACACAACAAGGCTACTCACCGTTTACGACTTGGACGAGAGGATTGGCATGGATTATTACAGGATACGCAGAACAACTTGAGTTTTTCGATACACTGTCAGAAACCGATCTTGAACCATACGGTGGTTATGCTGAAGCAATAGCACACATGCGGAAAGCCGCTGAAGCAACTGCTGATTTCTACATTGAAAACACGGCACAAGATGGCATACCTTATTGGGATACAGGTGCACCCGGTTTAGTAGAACTTGGTGATTATCTGACTGCACACTCTGACCCGTACAACGATTATGAACCGGTGGATAGTTCTGCTGCTGCAATTGCTGCACAAGGACTTATCCGACTTGGAAATTATCATAAGAAGCATGGCAAGGCAGAGGCAGGTAGCACATACTATCAAGCAGGTTTAACTGTTGCAAACACACTATTTGCTAAACCGTATCTCTCTACTTCCGATACGCACCAAGGATTACTGCTGCACTCAGTATATCACCGTCCGAATGGATGGGATTATGTGCCAGAAGGCAAGAAGATTCCGTGTGGAGAAGCATCCATGTGGGGTGATTATCATGCCCGTGAACTTGCACTATTGTTATTACGAGAAATTGAAGAAAAACCTTATTTGACGTTTTTCTAACTTACAAATATGAGGATATGATTATGAGTGAAGTCAAAGACACACAAGAACAGTCAAAGGTTGAAATAGAAGTCAAAAATTTTGGACCAATTTCTGAGGCAAAGATTGATTTACGTCCATTGACTGTGTTTGTCGGTCCAAGCAACACTGGGAAAACTTATATGTGCACCTTGATGTATATGATGCACACTATTTTTCGTGAGTCTTACGGCTTTCCTACAACTGAATCTACGAATGCTTTTGAATACATTCAAAAGGAAACATTAAACTCCAAACTGAACGAGTTAGAAATAATAGAATTTGCTCTTGAACGATATTATGATGTTCCATCTGTATTTGATTTATGCAGATACGCAGGTAATGAGAAAGATTATCTTGAGTTTATTATCAGATTTATCTATCCAGATGAGAAAAACCCATATTTCTCATTCACAATACAGGATACTAAAATCACCACGAATAAATCGTCGCCTGGATTACAGTTATATGACATGTCCAACAATAAAAATCAGTCAAAATGGTATTTTCTACCTGCTACCCGCAATGGTATCTTACATACTCATCGTATTGTAGCAAGTTCTCTTATGGAGAAGACACTTCGTAAAAACAGTGGACATATACATATTCCGACACTTTCTGCAGCTGTTGTTGATTTTATGCAGTATCTAACTCTATATCAAGAAAACAACAAACCAAATCCTGTATTAACAGCGATCGTTGATGCGTTAGAATCGCATATACTTGGAGGCGTAATAGATATTGTATCATCACAGAACGGGTACCCTGAAATCAAATTCCACCCCAAAGAAGCGGGACAATCAACAAGTATAACAAGAACATCAGCAATGGTTTCTGAACTTGCTCCATTAGTCTTATATCTGCGTGGATATGTGGAACCTGGGGACACACTCATCATTGAAGAACCGGAGGCACACTTACATCCTGGTGCACAAGCGGATATGGCTGTCATTCTCGCAAGACTGGTTCGGGCAGGAGTAAAAGTGATTATCACAACACATAGTGATTGGTTACTTCAGGAAATTGGGAATTTGGTTCTTGAAGGACAAATAGATAAAGAAATTGACGGATCAGGGAGTTGGTTATTACAAGAGGAAGTCGGTATATGGCATTTTCAAAAAGATTTACCTGTAAAGGAAATACCATTTGATTCAATGAAGGGATTTCCTCCTAAAGATTACCATGACGTTGCTGAAGGTCTTTACAACCGATCCGTTAATCTTCAGCAATTGTATGAGAAGCAAAGAGATTGAGGTAGTCGTGAATCAGATTGAAATTCTTGAGGAGATTCGTCAAAATGTAGGTAATAGGGAAGCAACATCATATAGAAAAAGCGGTTGCAGAATATCTATGGCAAACATTCCATCTAAAAGGGTAATCTTGGATGTTGATCTTGCCTCCCCTCCAGCAAGTGCTTCAACAAATCAATGTGATTATGTGCTTTTTTACATTGACGACATACAGGATATCCTCGTAGGTGTTCCGCTGGAACTCAAAAGTGGAGATGTAAAGGCTTCAGATGTTCTGGCACAATTGCAAGAAGGAGCTCGAATCGTTGATGATTTTACACCCAAAAATATCAAGATTGATTTGATACCTATCTTAGTTCACAATGGATTGGATAAGACACAGTATGACCAACTAAGAACATCAAGAATAATTTTTCGAAGCGATAACTTTACAATTAACACAACAACTTGCGGCTATCAAGGTAATATAGCAGAAGCAATTAAGAAATCTATAAAACGGTGAAATTGTTAACTTTATACCACTATCATTATTATTGATGTTTATTCAATAACCTGCTCAACCTGTCCTGACTCTAACGAACGATTGGCTGCAAGTGTAACAGCGAGCGTCTTATATGCATCAGCATAAGATGAACGAACCATACTCTGATCATTTGATTCAACGGCTTTGACAAACTGCTCCACCTGACGGAAATATCCTGCTTCAGAACCGGTATATTCTACACCTTCACCAGCTATCTGTCCGCGCATACCTAAATCGTGTGTAAGTTTGAGATAGATATCATCCCCAACCAATTCTGTTGCAAAACTCTCATGTGCACGCGCCACACAAGTACTTGTAATGCTTGCTACGGCTCCACTCGTAAACTTCAGATTACAGACAGTACACTCCTCAAAGTCAGCAATATTACCAGATACACCTTTGATGCCGAATGCTTGGACAGTCTCAACATCTCCTAAGAAATAGCGGATTAGATCAAATACGTGAGTTGTCTGTTCAACCATTTGTCCAATGGATACATCAAATTTCCCCCACCAAGGATGACTTGCTCCCATCCGCGCGAGAAATCTGCCAATCCCCATTGAAAGTTCTCTATCTCCGATTAACTCTTTGGCTTTGTCAGTGATGTCACTATACCGCGCCATATATCCGACTTGATTGATGACACCTGACTCTGCGATTGCATCACGAGCGTTTTTGCCTGTAGTCAAATCCTGTGCGACAGGTTTTGCGACAAAGACTGCAGCCCCTGATTTCGCAGCATCAGCAACTTGTGTGGTGTGTGCGCCAGGAGGAATACATGTAAAAACCACGTCTGGATTTTCTTTCTGTAGCATATCTTGATGGTCTATGTATGCTGTTGCGTTTTCATCACTGGCAACAGATTCAGCGCGATCTGCGTTGATATCGCATATTGCAGCAATAGGACGCTGCAAACGTCTGAGACTTCCACGGTAATTTCCAGCAATACCACCAACACCAATAAAAGCAATTTTCATATTGATCCCTCATACTGTTTCATATAGTCTTTTTTACAAATCTTCAGATTAGTTCACGAATCTTGTCACGAAAATAACAGAAACTGGGTGATTTATTTCTGTCTATGTCTAAATGTGGGGTTATCTGTTCTGCCCATTCTGACTTTATCCTACCGATGACATTCCAAGGTTGGTTTTTCAATTTTTCTGCCCCTCCAACATAGATTGCATCAGCCAGAAGTTCCCATGTTCCGCAGATAGCGTCATTTTGATAACCATTCAGAAATTTGTCATTAGCATTGAGATACACCTTCTTAATTGCAGTGATATCACCAAGCAGCCATGCTTCACCTTCTTCTACGGCAATACAGAATCGTGTCTCTGGTTTTGGTTTACAAGTATCCAGAACACTAAAGAGTTCTTGTCTAAATGATTTTAAACATTCATTATCCAAATCGCAAATAACAACTACAACTGCTTGATAGTTCAAAGGATATTTGGAAAATGTGTTACCATATCCTCTGAGCAGCCTTGGAAGTTGATTAAGTAAAATGCGTTTACTTACAGCTGTCCTGCTCTTAAGATTCTTAGGTATATGACCAATTCCTTTATACGAATGAATCTGATATGTATGTTGCTCACCGATAATCAATGGCAATAAAATATTAAGCATTTTCTCACCAGATTTATCTTCAACCAATATCTCAAAGTGCATCATCACCTCGGATCCAGATAATCACTGTACCAGAGTCCACCTAAAGGCAAACCTTCTTCAACAAGATTATTTACAAGAGGATCTTCACTTGCTCTCCGAATTTTCGAAAACCCATCTTCTCCTTTTTCAAGAATCCATACTTCTTTTGGATCTAACGCATCAACTAAGTATGGCTGATGTGTTGTAACAAAAACCTGTGATCCGCCTTTACGCCTCGTTGCATGTTCTCGAAATTCGGTAGCAAGAATTTCTAAAAGTTTATGGTACAAGGCATTTTCTGGTTCCTCAATACAGAGGAATGGCGGTGGGTTTGGATCTTCAAGCATTAGGAGATAGGCAAATATCTTGAGTGTCCCGTCGGACATCTGTTGAGCATAAAATGGGTCTTGAAATCCTTTATCGTTAAACTTTAGTAGTAGTCTGCCATCATTAGTGTCTTCTGTATCAATTTGGTTTATTCCAGGTATTTTGTCAGCAATGTTTCTCAAAATAGTTTCGAATCTTTCTCGGTGTTCACGTTTTATGTATTGCACAACGTTTCCAAGATTGTCTCCCTGTGTATTAAGTTGTTTTTGTGGTCCTGCCATTGGTAGACTACGTGCAGCATCCGGGGTGAAGTAACTGAGATACCACCCTTCAATAAACCTGCGAAAAGCTGAGATTCTTGGATGCTGCTTCAAAGCACCAAGTGTAGTTATACTAAGTCTTCGTAGGTCATCCATTTCTATTTCCTCTGTATGTCCAGATTCCTCATCTTCTGTCAATGCCTTAAAAAGATCAAAATCATCCAGATCTTCAATTTCAACAAATTGTATACCGACTTGTTCACCTTTCCATGCTATACCGCTTCCGTTATTAAGAATTAAGAAGGAGAAAGGCCAACCACGCGTCTGTCCTCTTCGTCTTTGTCGAAAACGTTCACGGAGTACATACGGATATCCAAATTTATCTGTTGTGATAGCAATTTGGTATGTAATCGGTCTGGAATTCCAGTGTTCTCTATAGTACACATCAAATTCAATAGGGTCTGTTGTCCCTTGTGTTCGAATTCTGTCAAAGCCGCCGCGTCCGCGTGCATTACATGCTTCTTCAACATTATTAAAGTTGAGAGCATCGGATAAGAAACCGAAAGCATCAAATAATGTGCTCTTACCGACTCCATTTTTTCCGATAATCGCAGTCATTGGAGTCAGTGCTTCTTCTTTCCGTCTGTCCCATAGGCGACCAAGCGTAACATCTTTAAGCACACCAAAATTTCGCACTCTGAAGCCTTCTAATGTTGCCATTATAATATCTCCATTTTGCAAATTATATCTCGGTCAGTTCGACATAGGGAAACTATTTTTACCTTATGTAATTCTAATCATCAGCAGGGACGGCAGCACCTAACATATCTCTGTCAGAAACAGTGTCATATCCTTCCTCTGTCTTTTTCCGAAATACATTACCTATATCAGTCGTGATAGCATATAAAGATGGCATGACAAACAGTGTCATAAGCGTTGCAAATGCAAGACCGAAGATAATTGTATTTGCCATAGGTGTCCATATAGGAGATTTTCCACCAAATCCAAGTGACATCGGAGTGAGTCCGAATATCGTTGTCAATGAAGTAAGAATGATTGGTCGTAAACGGATACTTCCACCCTTTAGTATAGCATACCATCTGTTGAAACCGAGTGCACGGTATTTGTTGATGAAATCAATTAACACAATAGAGTCGTTAACCACAATTCCTGCAAGTGCGACTATACCAAACATCGCAACCATGCTAAGTGTGGCATTGGAAAAGAGCAACCCAACCATAGCACCTATCATTCCAAACGGCACAGCAAACAAGATAATTACCGGTTGTGTAAACGATTTGAATTGTGCACCTAATATCACATAGATGACAAGGACACCAACAATAAAGAGCTTCCATAATTCTGAGAATGATTCCCGTATTTCGTCAAATACACCACGAAAATCAAGTCTATATCCTGGATATAATGACTCAATATCTGCAAAAGAACTCATGAGGATTTGATTGACTTGGAAGGGAGAAGTTTTTGTTCTATCAACAGATGCGTATACAGTAATAGCACGTTCCCCTTCAAACCTTCTTATATCCGCATACCCTTTTTCCTCAGCAATAACTGCTACATCTTTTAGTGGAATAATCGCTCCTGTAGGCGTTGTGATCAATAAATCTTTCAGTTCCGCGATTGTTTGTAGACGGTCTTCCCTATATTTGACAACGACATCAATCGCTTCATCCGCTTCACGATAGGTTGTGGCTTTCGCACCTTCAATTGCATTACGAACAGTCTGAGCAACTTGCATAGTAGTCATGCCAAACAGTGCTGCTTTTTCAGGTTTTAGATAGATTCGTAATTCAGATTTACCAATTCGGAAATCATCCCTGATATCTTCAACGCCATCAATTTCACCTAATGTCACTTTCAATCGATCTGCAATTTCAACTAACTGTGAAAAATGTGTTCCTTTTACCTTCACCTCAACATCTTGTCCTTGTGGTGGTCCACCTTGAAGTTTGACAAAATTGAGTTCTTCAATGCCACTTATATTGGTAGTGTTTTCACGTAGTGAAGCAATAATCTGGTCGGTATTCCGTGTCCGTTCCTGTTTTGGGACAAGCTCAATGATAAGTTCTCCAAAATTTGATCCGTATGTAATGCCTTCTATTAGTCCGGCAGTAGGTGTATGTAAACCGATATTGCTTACAATTGCAGCGATCTCGGTTTCTGGGAGTTTCTTTGCTGCATCTTCAAGTTGAGCGATTACAGCTGTTGTCTCCTGAATACCGTAGGATGGCGGCATCTCTGCTTTGACATAGAATTGGGGAAAATCTTCACCCGGAAAGAGTTCTTTGTCAAGAACAAAAAATGCCCCTACACATGTAACCATGCCAATCAAGATGACACTACTTACAAAAACATATCTTCTTCGTATTGTAAGCTTTAGGATTCTGACATATCTTCTTCGGATGATGTCAAAAATCGTGGCAAACCACGCAAAGAATCCTGCGATGATGATCGTGAGACTGAAAATATTTCTTGACCTCGTTCGCAGAGATTCAAGATTGCTTCGACCTGTCTGTATTCTTGCTTTTCCCCATTCTGATACGTGTGCTGGAAGAATAACAAAGACTTCAAAAAGTGACGCAACTAAAACGATAATCGCCATTATAGGAACGATTCGCATAAACTGTCCTGAAACACCGGACATAAACATGAGTGGACCAAATGCGCCAATTGTTGTCAAACTTGCAGCCAAGACCGGCCAACCTACTTCCTCTGCGCCGCGAATCGCAGCAACCTTTGGAGATTCTCCTCTTTCAATGTGCCGATATGTGTTTTCAATGACAACAATTGCATCATCAACGACAATACCAACGACCAAAATAAGACCAAACAGTGCTACACCACTCAGTGTGTAACCTGCTATTGACATGAACCAAAATGTCGCCATAAACGCAACTGGAATCCCGAGTGCAGCAAATAATGCATTACGCCATCCAATAAAAAGAAATAGCATCAATATAACAAGAATGAGTCCAAATACAGCATTCGTCTCAAGGATTCCCAACCGTTCTTTTAGGATGACCGAATAGTCGTTGACAGGTGTTAAAACAGCACCGTCAGGTAGATTATCTTTATGTCTTTCAACTAAATCACGAAGTTCTGCAACCAATGAAATAGTGTTACCCTCTTTCTTTTTCTGTACACTTAAACTAATTGAGGATTCACCATCAATACGAGATAGGGTCCGTGCTTCTTCGTAAGTATCAGATACTGTTGCGACATCTTGAAGTCGGATCGGTGTGCCGGATGGTTGGACACTAATAATGGTATTCCCAATGTAGTCTGGATTGGTGAATTCTCCCATTGTTCTGACCATAAACTCTGTATTACCGATTTCCAATGTACCGGCAGGTAAATTGATATTTCCCACTTGCAGAGCCCTGTTAATGGCTGCTATAGGAAGATTATAGGCTTTCAATCGATCGGGGTTTACTTCAATCCAAATTTCCCTTTCACGTAGTCCTGCAATTTGTACGGATGCGATATTTTTGATTTCTAAGATCTCATCTTTCAGTTCTTCAGAAATATCTCGCATCTGTGCCTCAGAAATACTACCACCGACGACTATAGTCAACATTGGAAAACCGGAAGCAACATCCAATTCCACCACTTTGGGATCGTCTAATATTTCCTCGGGTAAGTCATTTACACCTTCAACAGCAGTGCGTAGATTCTCCATCTCTTTATCAAATTCACGATTGCTCATCTCATCAAAATCAATTGTAATAATTGACCTGCCTTCCGATGAAGTAGAAAGCATTAGATTGATTTTATTGACATTTTCCTCAATAGCATCCTCGATTGGAGCAGATATAAGTTTTTCCACCTCCTCTGGAGATGCACCAGGATATAATGTTGTAACCGTTGCACTCTGTAACGCAATTTCTGGGGTCAGTTCTCTCGGTAGTGTAATCCATGCATACAAACCAAATATAATAATAAGAATCATCAGCATATTTGCTAATACTGGGTTGTTCACTGACATTTTTGGAATGGACATTTTTGCTAAATTTCTCCTTAGTAAAAATTTTTGTTGCAATCAGTCTTTACGTATTCTCGGTATAAGCATTCAATATGTCAAGGATTAACAACCGTGACACTTTCTCCTACTTTGAGAGAATGCTGTCCAGCAACAATGACAGAGTCTCCTTCATTCAGTCCGTCGCGTATTTCCACCTCACCACCACGAGAGAGTCCTATTTCCACAGGACGACGTTGGCTCAAACCCGCTTCAACTACGAAAACATTTTGCGTTTTAGTGCCAGAATCTTCAATAAGTGAAACTCGTGGGACTAAAATTACGTCTGAGCGCACTTCAACAGGCACGGTGACTTTAGCAAACATTCCTGGTTTGAGCATGCTTCCAGGGTTATCAATCTGAAATTCAACCTTTGCAGTACGCTGCATCGGCTGTAACGTTGGACTGATATATGTGATTGTACCTTCAATCGGAGTATTGATTCCATCAATATTGATTGATGCTTGTTGATTCAATGCCAATTGACTCAAATGAACTTCGATAACTTCTGTTGTGGCTTTGACTGTGTCAATATTTACGATTTCAAATAATGGTGCTGTTGGTGCTGCCATTCCACCTAAATCTAAGAAACGTTGTGAGACTACACCATCAATAGGTGCTTCAATTGTGGCATCTCTAAGTCGTTTATTGGCAAGTTTAAGGGCGATGTTCGCTTGTGTACGTGTAGTTTTTGCAGTCGTAATCTCTGCTTCCCAACTTTTTGCTTTTTCTAATGCTTTTACTGATATAAGGCCAGCTTGTGCTGTTTCAACTTGTGCTTGTGCCAATGCGATATCTTTTTCCCATGTTTTTGTAGTGGCTTGGGCTTGTGCGAGTCTAAGAGCAGCCTTTGCTTGTTCGACCTGCGCTTCCATTGCCTGAATATCTTCTTCCCGCGCGCCGTTATCAATAAGTTGAACTTGTTCGGCAGCAATTTTATGTTGAGCAGTAACAATATCTAATTGTGTCTGACTGTTCTCTAACGATTGCTGGCTTATTGCTCCGTTTTTGAAAAGTTGCTTCATACGTGCATAGTTATTTTGGGCATTGAGCAGGTTCGCCTTCGCTTGATTCAAACCTGCTTCAGCCTGACGACGGTCTTCATCGCGCGCCCCAGTTTTGATTTTTTCCAAATTTGCCACAAGGGATTTTAAACCTGCTTCAGCTTGATCTATTTGCGTATCCGTTCGAATTTTGGCAAGTTCTTGGACCTGTTGTAATGATACTTCGGCAGCCATGAGTTGTGCTTTTGCCTGCGCGACCTGTGAATGCACGCGCACTTCGGCAAGTTGCTGTGCCTGAGAGTATCCAATCTCAGCAGATTCAAGGGTTGCTTCTGCTTGTTCTACCGCAAGTGTTAACTCCTCATGTTCAATGACAGCAAGTGAACGGCCTTTTTTGACACGGTCCCCCTCATTTACAGAAAGGGAAATAATACGTCCAGAGATTTTGGGTATTACCCTCACATGCGATGCTGCTTCTATTGTTCCTGACAACTGGAGTTCCGAGCGAATCTCTCCACGTTTGGCTTTTTTAATTTCTACAGGTTTAGAAACATCAGTTTGATCTGTGGCTTCAATTGCAGGTTTTTCAGGTTTCAAGAATCGGAACATTGCGATTACTGCGATTACTGCGATTACGATAATGCCAATCCAAAGTCTTTTCAATTGTCTAATTCTCCTTCCAATGATAGATAAATATCCACCTTCATGTCTGATTAGTATCTCTTAGGTAAGAGATGCCTATTCTATTTTTTGTCCTATTGCTTTCTCCAGTCGTGCTAAACCCACAACATAGTCGTGTTGTGCTTGTAGGCGATTAACTTTTGCCTGCATCAATGCGAGTTGTGTGTCAGTCAGTCCTACAGTCGTAATCATACCGTTCTTAAATTGCAGGTTTGCAATACGAACACTTTCTTCTGCTTGTGTAACGGTTTCACGCTGGACATCAATGAGAGCTTTTGCTTCAAGCAAGGCGAGATAGGTATTGCGCACCTCAAACTCAACAGCCGACATAACCTGTTTAGTGCCCAATTGAAGCTGCTTTAGAACCGATTCGCTCTGTTTTACACCCGCTCGAGAAGCAAATCCATCAAAAATAGGTATATTGATTTGCAGACCTAGACTCCAGATTCGGTTCATTTCCGTAAGTCTTTCGCTATGGGAAATTTGGTAGTTTGAAAAAAAGGCGAGATCAGGAAGGCGGCGAGTCTTCGCGACACTCAGTTGCTTTTGACCTGCTTGTTCGTTCAGTTGAGATCTGTTGATTTCTGGACGTGTTTCCAAAGCCGAGTTAATTAATTCGTTCAGTTGAACTTGGACTTCAGTTATTTCAAAAGAACCTTCAACAGAAATCTCGTCAGAAAGTGGTAGGTTAAGTAAGGTTTTGTATAAGTTTTGTGCTGTTTTGACTCCGTTTTTGGCACGAATTAATTGTGATTCAGCATTTGCAAGTTGGACGTTTGCCCGCAGGACATCAAAATTAGTTGTAACACCAGCATCAAAAGATGTTTCCGCAATACCAAGTTGCTTTTTTACTAATTCAACACTTTGTTCTGCCACTGCCACGAGTTCTTGTGCTATCAACACACGATAGAATGCCTCAATTACATCCATACGGAGTTTTTCATAAGCAGCGTTTAGTTCTTTTTGCGTTGCTTCGTATTGAAGTTTTGCTGCTTGGTAACCGTAGTAGTAGCGTCCCCATGCGAAAACAGGTTGTGTTAAATTGACTGTACCTTGAACATTATGATGTGCCCCAAACTCCAATTCAATCAGTTCAGTCTCATTATCTACACTCGGTGTCAACATTTCATCCATGTTTTCGCCAGGTATAGGAAACCCAAAACCTCCCTCTGCTTGAATTACTGATTTTTGTACATCTTTAAAATATGTATAGTTTCCATTTGCAGAAAGTCTTGGTAGCATTGTAGCGCGGGCAGTACTGATTTGTGCTTCAGCAGATTGTAAGTTTTGTTCAGCTACCTGAATAGTAAGATTGTTCTGTTTTGCAATTTGTAGACTATCTTCAAGACTAAACACCTTAGCTTCTTCAGCGGATGCTGACAATGTTAGCAATAGTAGTAAAATGGTTCCAACCCAACTTAGGTAATGGAACCGTAATTTATTCATATATAATGTCCCTCCAAACGAGGTAAATCGAATCTTGTACCTGATCATCAAATTGATTTGTTAGATGTTCTCTCATAATAGACAATAGTAACTTCTAATGCATACCAATCAATATTCTAAATCGCAAATCAGCATAACCGTTAGTGATGTTCCAAGTATAGCCTCCATCAGTAGTCTGGGCAGCTGCTACCCAAAACCGACGTTCTAAACAACTTTTATATTCCTTAGTGAATGTATCAGAGCAACATCTGTGCCAACACCAAACAGAAAATCATAGTCAAGTCTAAAAACCTATACCATATCTGGTAGGCGTGCTTTGTAAGCGAGCCTACACGTTAATAGAATTCAAGCAATTATAGGTTTTCTACAAGTAGATTTTCATGGAGCTTGTGTCAAATTGGTAGTTTTAAACGCAATGAACTTTCAATACGAACGTCAATTTGACACACGACGAATACTATGCTTCTGTTTCAGAGTGCCCCATGTTGTTGCCAATTTATTAGTTGCTTCAACAGCAGCAATTCCCTTTATGGTTTTTTCTAAACCGTGTTCTATAATTGTCTGCAAATCATCTTCTGTTAGAACAGATTTAAATATGGCTACTTCGTCAATTATTCCGACGAAGAATGAACCAGCATTCCATCTTCCGATAGTAACAGGATCATTATTACCAGCACCTTTTCCAGGACGTGCACTTGATCCTTTACGTTCACCGTTGACATATACAACCAGTTGGTCGGCATTGGCTCCACTATCATAAGTAGCGGCGAAATGAATCCATTTATCTGTTTCAGGTACAACAGAAGATGCTCTCGGTTCCCATCCACCAATACTGACAAAAGCAGACATTTTATTACCTTCTCCAGCTCTGTCAACACGTAATAAATATTCATTGTTTTTTGCGATGAGTTGCCGATGTTCGGCTATGTTGGTTACGTATAACCACGCCATCATTGTATGCTCATCACCAAGTTGCAGATCTAGTGTTGAGGCAATTTCTACGGATTGTCCACCATTAAACTCAAGTCCATCACCAAACCTACCTTCAACCCACTTTGCCCCTGTAATAGCACCATGATTCTCTTTTCCAGATAAATCTTCAACATCATTACCCGCTCCTTCATCAAATAACCAAATACCAGCTGCTTTTTCAGGATCAATTTCAGCCGAAGTAAAATGTGGTAAGATTGAACCGAACAAACAAGTAATTCCAATAAGTAAGACTATTTTACGCATGTTTACTCCTTCATTAATTCAGTATACTAATATTCCCAATAATGGGAATGATCTTAGAAATTGACTAAGTTCTTACGCTGACCAATTCAACAACTTTTAAAATTATACAATTTTAAGATGTGTAATGGCAATAATAAAACAAGTAAAAATTTGTACAAAACTTATTCCCGGTTGTTTTCCTTTCATATTCTCAAAATGTGTGATAATATTAACGTATCATGAGAATATATAGCGTAATTCTTATCTGTTGGGTAATTCTAATTTCAGGTTGTGGGATATTTTCTACTAAACCTGTGGAAAAACTTTCACCACCAGAAGGTGTCAATCCACTTGAACAATTACGTTCAGATATTGATGAGGTATTACAGGATTCCTTGTTTAGGACAGCAAGCGTAGGTATCAAAGTAGTTTCCGTAGAAACGGGTGAGGTGATATATGTCAAAAATGCACATAAACTACACCATCCCGCTTCCACAACGAAACTCTTTACAGCAGCAACTGCTTTAGCAAAATTGGGATCAAACTTTCAATTTGAAACAACATTACATGTGGTGAAAACCTTTGACCCACATGTTATTGGAAACCTATATCTCAAAGGAAGTGGTGATCCGTTGCTTGATTCTGCTGATATTGTAGCATTATGTAATACTTTATTAGAATCAGGTTTAAAGTCAATTGAGGGAAACATCGTCGTTGATGAAACTTACTTTGATACTGTCCGCGAAGGACCGGGTTGGATGTGGGATGATAAACCTTTTCATGTGAGTTCATTAAGTATACGCGATCTCGAACCTGATGTAAAAACTGGCAGTAGAGCAATCGCATGTGGTAATCTTTTGAAAACAACTCTTATTCAAAAAGGGATGACAGTATCTGGTGATGTGATTGCTGGTCCTGTGCCTTCTGATGCACAGATTGTTACCACGCATTTATCACCTTTTCTATCGGAAATCATAAGATTAATGAATAAACCGAGTGATAATTGGATTGCGGAGTTCTTATTCAAAAGCATCGGAGCGGTGGTTAAAGGTGAACCGGGGACGTGGCGAAAGGGAAGAGATTCTATTACTGATTTTTTAGGTGAAATTTTTGACGAACCACCTGCACATCGGTTTGTTGACGGCTCAGGACTTTCTCGGTACAACCTTCTCAACGTGGAATTGCTTACTAATCTACTTGTATATATGTATAACAATTTTGAGTTGATGCCAGAATTTACGGCATCACTACCGATTGCTGGTGTTGATGGCACATTGAAAAATAGGATGCAAGGCATGTATGCAGAGAAAGTGCTCCGCGCGAAAACGGGAACATTAAGTGGTGTTTCTGCACTCGCTGGCTACACTCGGACAGCCGATGGTGAAGTGTTTGCTTTTGGAATCCTCATCAGTCATTATGTTGGTTCTGCTGCAGTAGCACGTGGGATACAAGATAAGATTGGGGATGTATTGACGCAGTTTAGTCGGCATGCTGCAAATAAACGTTAAATAGTAACTTATACCTGAAAAATACAATGATTTTATTGTCATATCACAGAAAATTCTTGTCAACAAGAATTTTCTGTGATATAATATTGTTTAAGACTACGAAAAACTTGTTATGATGTTAGATGATTTAATTGATGTCTTCAGTGGAACCTAATAATATCTTGTCTTCGTTCACAGGTCCCATTGGTAAATCTATTTAGACCTATGAAGATAAATACATTCCAGAACTAACATATGATATAGCATTTATTAAACATTTGAGAACATTTCAATCCGATACCCACCCTCAGCATTGTGAATGATATGTAAAGAGTAATCTTATAGATTAATTTTCTTGCCTTCCTAGATATAAAGTATTATAATAACCGATGTTTTAGATGATTTATTTGTATGGTTTTGAAATACTGTTTGAATGAGAAAGAGAAATTGACAAACCATCTCATAGGGTAAATTAGTTGAAGTGATTTTATGCACTGCTATCATTTCAACAATATTATCTTGAGGAGAATTTGAGGAATATAATATGGTACACGAAAGCCAAACGGTGCGACGCAAATCGAGAATGACATTTGTGTCTAAATTTCCACGTAAGTCTGAAGATGAAAGTAGATCACGATGGCTTGATTTAAACACTCCTGAGACACAATCTGTCCCGCATTATAAACCAATTGCACACTTGGATGAGTTCATATCTGCTTTTAAAAATGCTGGCGAATATACGAGTATCCCTCAGAAGCAAATCCATGTGAAATCTGATTTCACGGCTTCACATAGAGTGTCCACAAGTAAAGTGGAAACATTACCACAATCTATTGTTGCAATTGTGGATAGACTGACAACCTTAATCGTTGAGGATAAAATTCTTCTCTCTTCTGCATGGACAACAGACGATTTTCATATACTGGTTTCGGCACAAAACAAATTAAAAGATGCAGTTGGTGATAATGAAAATCATCTTTTTCTTACACTTATACATTTCATTGGAAATCTTATTAAAAATAGTAATGAGGTATCTGGTCTCTTGTCATCTGAAACTGAAATTAGTAGAAACGTAGAAAACACCATTGCCCTTAAGCCGCATCGTTTGGAAAAGACAGGTCGGCCCGCTACGCTCCCACGTTTAAAACTAGCGGACCTTTTAAAGCAGGAAATTGATAATCGCAGAAACACAGCAAATACCGTCGCATATGAGCCGCATCGTTTGGAAAAGACAGGTCGGCCCGCTACGCTCCCACGTTTAAAACTAGCGGACCTTTTAACGGAAGGAGTCAATGACAATGCATCTGAGGAAGCAGATTCAGGTAAAGCAGTAGGCAATGAGATATGGTAGCTGGAACGGTGTACGATCCAAACTATATCCCTTTGCGAGGTGACGTAGTTGATATTGACTTCGATCCCCAAGCGGGGAAAGAAATTTGGGATGTACGACCTGGGCTTGTTATTTCCTCATCAGACTTTCATTGCGATAAAAATTTAGCGATTATATGTCCGATCACAAGTACAAAAAGAGGAGGACCTTTTGAAATTGAAATTCCTACAGGACTTGATGTAAATGGTGTTATACGAACAGACCAGGTTAAAAGCCTCGATTGGCATGCCAGAAGAGCAGTATTTCGGTGTAAAATGCCTTATGATACGGTAATTGCAGTTTCTCAGATATTAGAAACGATTATCTGGGGTGAATAGTAAGTTTTAATATAGTCAGTCCGAAATTATGATAATTCAATCATTCAACAAAACCATTAGAGAGATTTCATACTGCAAAAACATTTATAGTTTTCCCTACTGAGTCGTTAACTAGGTAGGAGAATATGAGAAATACATTCAAATTAAGTTCATGCATAAATCTCAGCATTTCTAAACACACACCTTCATCTTCTAACCAGCATCCTGTAAGCAGATCAAATTCTAAAAATAGAATTTACTTTTGCTGCGTTTATCATCAAGAGAATTGTGAACACAAAAACTATACTTGAAATCATTGAGAATATCAGTAATCCTGAGAAGGTTGGGACAATACCTGAAGCCTTGCAAGAGGAGCTGCGAAACGCCGAGTTATCGCTCATAGACAACGCTATAATAGAGGCTTACTTGCTTGAACAGGATGGTAAAATCCCGGAAGCGACAGAAAAGTGGCGTTCCATTGCAAATATTGCAAAAGGAATAGATAACGACCTCACTGCCCATGCCTGGTTTTCTGTCGGTACTCTCCTCTTGAATCACAATCCAGAGGATGCCATTCTCGCTTACGACAATGCGATTAACCTGAAACCCAATAGTGCTGTTTTTTATAATAATCGGGGTGCTACGAAATCCATTTTAGATCAATATGAGTCTGCTATCTCTGACTATGATGAAGCAATACGTCTGAATCCTGAGTATGTTGAAGCATACTACAATCGGGGAAGGGCAAAGGATGGTCTCAATAATCATGAAGCTGGAATCGCCGATTATGACGAAGCACTTCGTCTAAAACCAGATTATGCGGAGGTCTACAATTATCGAGCAATTGCTAAAGGTGCGTTAGAGCAACTTGAGGATGCGATAACTGATTTTGATGAAGGTATACGACTTAAACCGGATGATGCCCACGCTTTTTTCATGCGCGGACATACCAAGAATATGCTAGGTTATTATGAGGATGCGATAACTGATTTCAATAGCGGTATTGAACTCAAACCAGATGATATCCTTGCCTACTTCAGACGAGGCACGTCAAAAATTGGTTTAGGACGCTATGAGGATGCGATAACTGATTTTGATGAGACTATCCAACTAAAACCTGATTTTGCAGAAGCATACTTCCTGCGGGGGCATATTAAGGGTGAGTTAGGACGCTATGAGGATGCGATAACTGATTTTGATGAGACTATCCAACTAAAACCTGATTTTGCAGAAGCATACTTCCTGCGGGGGCATATTAAGGGTGAGTTAGAACGCTATGAGGATGCGATAACCGACTTTGATAGAGGTCTCCAACTAAAACCAGATGATGTCCTTGCCTATTTCAAACGAGGCAGGTCAAAGCTTGGTTTAGAACGCTATGAGGATGCGATAACCGACTTTGATAGAGGTCTCAAACTAAAACCAGATGATGCTTATGTCTACTTCATGCGCGGAAGTGCGAAAGATGAATTAGGACGCTATGAGGATGCGATAACTGATTTTGATGAGAGTATTAAACTTGAACCGAACCGTGCCCAAACATATTTCATGCGCGGAAGTGCGAAAGATGAATTAGGACGCTATGAGGGAGCGATAACTGACTTTGATAAAGGTCTCCAACTAAAACCAGATGATGCCTATGCCTACTTCAGGCGCGGAAGTGCGAAAGATGAATTAGGGCGTCATGAAGATGCGATAACTGATTTTGATGCGTGTATTAAACTTGAACCAGATGATGTGTTTGCATATTTCAGACGAGGTTCAGCGAAGGATGAATTAGGGCGTTATGAAGATGCGATAACTGATTTTGATGAGTCTATCCAACTAAAACCTGATTTTGCAGATGCCCACTTTATGCGCGGTTATGTAAAATATGAACTTGATAAATATAAGGATGCGATTATTGATTTTAATGAAGCTATTCGACTCAAACCAGACAATGAAGGGGCTTACCTATTACGAGGCTATGCAAATGATAAATTAGAGTACTATGATGAAGCAATCGCAGATTTTGATAAAAGTCTTGAACTTGATCCAAATGAGGCTTATGTTTACTTCAGACGAGGTTCAGTTAAAACTGAGTTGGAACGATATGAAGAAGCGATTATTGATTTTGATGAAGGTATACGACTTGAACCAAATACCGCTCAACCATATTTTGATCGAGGCGATGCGAAATTCAAATTAAAACGATATGAAGAAGCGATTATTGATTTTAACAAATGTATACAACTCAATCCTGACAATGAGCAAGCATACTTCATGCGCGGTTATGCAAAATATGGATTAAAACAGGACGAAGAAGCAATTCCTGATTTTGATGAAACCATTCGCTTAAAACCTGACTACGCAGATGCCCATAACAATCGGGGACATCTGAAAAACAAACTCGGACAATATGAATCTGCAATTGACGACTGTAATGAATGTATTCGTTTAGATCCAGACCACGCGTGGGCATACACAAATCTCGGGTATGCAAAAATGATGTTAGATCAAACGGAGTCTGCTTTGATAGACTGTGATAAGGCAATAAGTCTAGACAAAACTTTGGCAGATGCTTATGCAACACGTGGCAAAGTATATAAATTATTGGAAAGAACTCAGGAAGCAAGAGAAGACTTTCAAAAAGCCTTAGAACTGGCAGAACAAGAAGATAAACAAGAACTAATAGAAGAAATTAAACAATCACTCCAAGAACTTGATAATAACGAATAGAACAAATATTTCGTTCACACCACTACGAAACCTCTGGCGGCGATTCACCCACAGCAGACTTTCCATCACGCAACAACGGCTCAGCATTTCCCCACAAACGACTCCCATCGTGCGACAAAAGCGGTTCAGCAGAATACTGTGCTAAATAAGCTCTACGCATGGAATTTGT
Source organism: Candidatus Poribacteria bacterium (assembly GCA_958295945.1). Classification (GTDB taxonomy): domain Bacteria; phylum Poribacteria; class WGA-4E; order WGA-4E; family WGA-3G; genus MSPOR6. Next base: position 3,272,876 of record OY282386.1, on the reverse strand, counting down.
CGTATTTGTTCCGCTACTATGAAAATTGACACTTGTAAATGCAACGATACTCCCAGCAGGAACAATGGCAGGCACTCCCTTTTCCGGTCCGAAATAACCAACCAAATCATTACTCCCCTCTTCACGGATATGTTTCACCCAAGAACGGATACCGATATGTGAATACGGCATGACGTAAACTGTACCGTTCTCTTCAGACATATCATCAAGTGCACACCAACAGGTTAAATACGGTTTGTGATCAGGATATCCGACATAACCAGAATCTTGATGCCAACTAAACTTCATGCCTGCTTCAGCACCTTTGACAACATATTGCTCCCAAAAGAGATAAGCATTCTCTCCTAAAGCCGCACGACACACCTCTGCCATAAGATCGCTGAACAGAAATTCGCGAAGTTTCGGTTGTTGTCTGAAGCAGTTTGAGACAAAATAACGTTTATTCCGATGATTAAGTCCCATCACATCCTTGCCTTCCTGTTCCATTCGCTCATCCATTTGGCTGATGAAGGTGCCACATTCGCCACGCAGCAGTTCCAAAAAGCTCTCAGGAATCACACTTTCCAAAATGAAATAGCCTTCTTCCTGATATTGCTGTTTCTGTTCATCGGTAATGTTAATCAAATTTGGCTCTCCTATTCTATGTTAATTCGGCGTACCACCTGTCCGTTGCTTTCCCAATAGGTGTGTTTGCCTTTTATGTAATCTGAATCCCCAGCGGGTTGGACATTCCCCTTTGTATCAATAGCACGGGAGACGATGGTATGCTCACCTTTTGCGGGATTGTCCCAATCAAGGTGCCAGATTTTCCAAGCAAATTCAGCGTCTTCTTCCGTATCTATCGTAGCAGCATGCCAAGTGCCACCATCAATACTCACTTCTACTTTCTGAATAGGTGCTCCCCAAGCAGCACCGTAGATTCGGTATTGATCAGTATTGCGTGTCACTTTGGCTGCTAACGATTTCAACTGAGTTCTGCCGACAGATGTTTCCATCCATACAGTTTCACCATCAGGACGGGTTTCTTTACGCATAGTCACATAATCACGTGCCATAAATTTCCCCATAAAACGCGTGTTCCGCACCTCAATGCGTTTGAGCCATTTGACACATGCAATTCCATACCAACCTGGAGCGATCAACCGAAGAGGGGCACCGTTGTCATGCGGTAATGGAACACCGTTCATTTCGTAACATAACAAATTCGTCCCCTCTAATGCGTCCTCAACAGACATGCTTCTTGCAAAGTTCTGACGCATTGTGACATTTCTACGTTTTTCTTCTCCTGTGTCGTGACCGAAAAAAATAACTTCAATCCCTTCCTCTTTTATTCCCGCTTCTTTGAGGATAGGCGCGATCGGTGTACCACCCCATTTTGCAGTACCGATAGCACCTGTAAATGTTGGAAAACCGTGGTTGCCAGAGCATTCCAACGTAAAGGTTACCTCCTGCTTTGGTCTTGCTTTGATGTCATCAATTGTGAGCGTCATCGGATTTTCAACTAACCCACTAATTTCTAATTTCCAATTTTCAAGATCAACTTTTGGTTTCCCATAGTGTGATACATTGAAGAATTCATCATTGGGTGTAATGAAAGAATCGAATTTGCTCCAATCAAGCAAAACACGATTTGATGAGGATTGTGTGGATTGATCCAGAAAAGGAATTAGTACTTCACCTTCAATTTTAGGAAAGGCATGAATCGCCCAAGGACTGAGCAAAAAGGCAGTTATCGTTAAACCGCTGCTTCTTATAAAATCTCTACGATCCATAGATACACCTCTAACCTTTCATTGCTGTGGTGTAGTTAAGGTTAACCTGTGTCCAATTAACGACATTGTCCCATGCGCTAATATAATCTGTGCGTCGGTTTTGGTATTTCAGATAGTATGCGTGTTCCCATACATCTAATCCGAGAATAGGAGTATGTCCTTTCATCAGTGGACTATCTTGGTTCTTAGTTGAATATATCTGTAACTTCTTCTTGTCATCAACAACAAGCCATGCCCACCCCGATCCGAAATGTGTTTTTGCTGTGTTGTTAAATTTCTCATATGCAGCATTAATTGAACCAAAATCAGCCTGTAACGCCTCAGCAACTTTACCTTTTAGTTCTCTGCCCCCAGGAATCATTGTGCTCCAGAAAAGAGTGTGGTTCGCATGTCCACCACCACTGTTGATTACTGCTTGTCGAATTTTCATGGGAACTTTATCTATGCCTTGCAATAAATCCTCTATAGATTGATCAGCTAACCTATGATCATCTCCAATTGCTGCATTTAGCTTATTGACATAACCTTGATGGTGTTTCCCGTGATGGATTTCCATTGTGCGTTTGTCAATGTGCGGTTCAAGTGCGTCATAGTCGTATCGTAATTTGGGTAGTTCATGTCCATGTGGATGATCACCACTCTCATGATGGTCTGCAAAGACATTTAATGGGTTTTTGGCAACAAATATTCCTGCTAATAAAGTACTGCCACTCGTCAAAAATTTTCTGCGGTTCACGGTTTTTCCTCACAAAATAGTTTTGAGTATATGTTACCAGATAATATTGTTTGTGTCAAGAGTATGCGTTTTCTGTGTGTGTAAAGTTTTTGTCATCGTAGACATCAATTCAAGTGAAAAACCTGTTACCTATTGTAGTGCCAAAAACTTTACATACCCCAAGGAATCAACTTTCCTTGCAATCCACGATGATTTGTGGTATCCTATCTATAAGTTATATTCAAGCGGGGACAGATCAATGAAATTGGGTTTATGTACAATCGCATTTGAAGAAAAACCATTAGAAGAGGTAATTGATATTGCTGCTGACTACGGATTTGATGGCATCGAAGTATGGGGAAAACCACCACACATGCCACTTGAATACGATGATACTTATGTGAAGAACATTAAGCAGTTGGTGCAACAGAAAGGATTGTCGATTTCTGCTTATGGATCCTATGTTAATCCCTTGATGGAATTTCATCAGAAGCATTTTGAGGATGCATTTAAAATTGCACACGGTCTTGGCACAAATCTGGTTCGGATTTGGTCTGGAGGCGGTCCGTCAAAATCTATTATACCTGACGATAAACGAATGATCTTATTCCGATTAGTCAGTTTGTCACAATGGGCAAATTTCCGGAGTATTGTCATGGGTTTGGAGATGCACAATAACCATCTGTCTGATACAGTTGACACCATCCTTGAAATTATTGAAAACACCAATATGCCATCTCTAAAGACATATTATCAACCACTTTCACGATATGATGCTGATGAACCGCATACTGCTGCCCAACGACTTGCACCCCACGTTGTCAATATTCACGCGCAGAACTTTGATGAAAACGGTAAAGCATGTCCAATCTCTGACGGCGTTGTTGACTATAGCAGGGTCGTTGAAACTCTTGGGAGTCAAGGTTATGATGGATATATTCACGTCGAATTTGTCCACGGTGATAACAAAATGGATGCTTTACAACGGGATAGAGATTTTCTCGCAAGTCTAACTACACCTTTAGTTGAGAATTCATTGAAAAATCTGGACACCGAGTCTGTATAAACAGAGTCGGCTTTTTCTTACATGCGATTAGAAGTCGGTATCATCGCTCTCCTTGAACAAACATTAGAGATTTCTGCTGAAAAACGCGCACAGTTTGAATGGCTTCGGAACAAACCTTATCCTGAGTATGTCGGGAATCTTTATGACAAGTTGATGCACCTTTACGGAGAACTCAACGGAGATTGGCAAGGCACTGAAGCAAAAGCAGACGGTTATCTTACTCCTGACGCATATTTTCCTGAACCATATAATTTTATCTTTGAGTTTGATGAATTACAGCACTTCACAAAATATAGAGAATTGACATTCAAATATTATTCTGAAAACATACCGCTTGCCTACGAACCAGATAAATATGTTACGTTTTGCAAGGAACACCATCAAGCAGCACTTGCAAAAGGTCCAGACCGATTCAGAAGGCATACAGCAGATTTTCCTTATGTGAACGGCAGGGCAGCGCAACGGGCTTTTTTTGATACGTTCAGGGATTGGTTACCCCCGCAGCACGGACTCAATCCCACTATAAGACTCGCAGAATTTGAGGTAAAACCTATACTAAACGGTGAATTAACTGAAGATGCTGCTATTTCATATATGAAGAAACTCATAAGTGGTCGCATCGCAGACATAATATAGAAAAGGTAGGGTATATTACACTATATGGACAACCGAACAGGTTCAATAGTGAAGCTTTCTGATTATCCACTACTACAGCAGATTGGAAATACACCTCTTGCAAGAATTGATCTCTTTAAAGACGAATTGCCAAATGTTGAGATCTATGCAAAAGTGGAAACCTATAACCCAGGCGGTTCTATAAAAGATAGACCCGTCCTAAGAATGGTAACAGAAGCAATTGCATCTGGAGAACTGACTCGAGATAAAGTCATATTGGATTCAAGTTCAGGCAACGCAGGAATCGCCTATGCAATGATTGGAGCGATACTTGGGTACCAAGTTGAACTCGTTATCCCAGATAACGCCAGTGGAGAACGGAAAAAACGAATTCGATCACACGGTGCGCAGATTATATATACTGACGCAATACTTGGATATGATGAAGCGTTACGAGAAGTGCAACGCAGATACGAAGCACAACCCGATAGATATTTCTTCAAATCCCAATATGACAATGATGATAACTGGCGCGCACATTTTGATACTACAGGTAAGGAAATTTGGAAACAAACAGATGGAAGAATTACGCATTTCGTAGCAGGTGTAGGGACTGGTGGCACTATTACAGGTGTTGGACGTTGTCTGAAAGATTATAATCCGAATATTCATATCTGTTCAATAGCACCTGAAGAATTTCCCGGAATTGAGGGATTGAAAAAACTTGGTGGTGCAGAAGATATTGTGCCTAAAATTCTTGATGTAAATATAATTGATAGTCAAATTCCTGCAACTATTGAAGATGCTTATGATATGTGTACCCGTCTAACAAAGAAAGGTTGGTTTGTTGGACAATCTTCAGGCGGATATCTATACGGGGCATACAAACTGGCACAAGAAATAAAAGAAGGTGTAATCGTCACTGTATTTAATGACCTCGGTGAAAGGTATTTTAGTACGAGCTTGTGGGATTAAGCCGACTTTGGTTTTGAAATCCAAACCCTATATGAGAATGGAGATTTATGGAAACTACGGTTGTACCCTTTCAAGGCTTGCGTTACAATGTAGAGAAAGTAGGTGATATCGCAGATGTAATTGCACCACCCTACGATGTGATAAAGCCTGAAGAACGAATTGAATTGGAAGCACACCACCCTCAAAATATCATCCGACTAATTTTGAGCCAACCCCAGGATGATGATACTGAAAAAAACAATCAATATACGCGTGCAGCGAAATTGATGCAGCAATGGATGTCAAATAATACCCTCGTCCAAGACACTACTCCCCGTTATTACATCTACGATCAATCATTTACTGCTCCAGATGGAAAACACTATACGCGTCGGGCAATAATTGCGCTCATCAAACTTGAACCGTTTGAGAACAAGGTTATCCTCCCCCATGAAAAGACACACGCCGGACCCAAAATAGACAGACTCAACCTTATGCGTGCATGCCACGCCAATCTTAGTCCGATATTTCTTCTCTATCAAGATATTAACGGTGATATTGAACAAATCATGCAGGATTTTACTGATGACAATCCACCTGAGCTAGATTGTTCGGAGACTTTTGGGAGCACACATCAATTATGGTGTATGGAAAATCCCGATTCTAATAACAAAATACAAAAACTATTTTCCGCCAAACCACTATTAATTGCAGATGGACATCATCGGTATGAAACTGCACTGTCATTCAGAGATGAGATGTCTCGCCAGAGAGGCATCAACACATCACTTGGATATGACTATATGATGGTCAATCTTGTTCGAATGGAATCACCCGGATTGGCAGTATTAGCAATACATCGCTTGCTCAGTGAGTTAACTGCGGAACAGATCAATCAGGCAATTGCTGGAATGCCTGAAGTATTTGAGGTACACGAATTAGACTCCCTTTCAAACCTTATGGCAAAATTGGAAGCGTTTAGAGGGAAATCTCCTGCTGTTGGGATGTCCACTCCTGACAATAAATTTCGTTTATTGATACCACATTCAATATCTGAAGGACAATTAGATGTTACGCTTGTTCAAGATACTATAATTCAGAAACTCTTTAAGATTGAAACATTAGCAGACCATATCAGCTATACCGCTTATACTGATGATGTCATTGATCATGTAAAAGAGGGTTCTGATCGTGTCGCATTACTCATGAATCCGACACCTGTACAACAAGTTTTAGATGTTGCAAAGGCAGGATCAGTAATGCCGCAGAAATCAACATACTTCTATCCGAAGATGGCAACGGGCTTCGTTGTGAACTTATTGAATGGGTAATTAGTACCTAAAATTACGCAACAGATTGTGCTATAATGTAATAGGTATTGATAAGTCTGGACAGGCATAAACAAGTGTGTATTTCATACTTAAGGAGCACAAAAATGACAAGAATAGGACCTATGAATGTCGGTGTAGGTAATCATTCATACCCGTTTGTAGTATATGATTTAGAGGGACCAATTTATAATGCCCCAGGAGTCTATATTTTTTCAAAAGCCGTACCAAACACACAAGGTGCAACAGACCATAACTTTCTATACATTGGAGAAACATCAGCTTTTAAAGAGCGATTGAATCCAAACCATGAAAAATGGGACGAAGCGCTCCGTCAAGGTATGAATTGTATTTTTGTATATGTTCCTCAACCTACAGAATCGCGCTTTGAAATTGAAAATGATTTAATTGCCCATCTTAGACCGCCACTTAACGAATTTGCTTAGACGTTGATGGGGTTATTTGGGGTATTTGATGTTTTATATGTGGTGAAACCTAAGAATAAAACACATCTTCCTCCTACGGTAACGAGGTTCCTAACCTTGTTGAGGTAATGTGTCTATTTTATTCTAATGCTTATATCAATTTTAAAAAATGACTTCGCTTAAAGAAATAGACTGTTCGTAGTCACGCAATTCATTGCGTCTCTTACATTTATCTTATATGAACCACATAAATGCGTCTTTAATTATTAGAATTGGTGTAATCTCAAGACTCAACGAAAAATAAAAAACAAGCCAAAACTACAAAAGGAGGTTTATTTGGGTTTATGATAAAATCTTTAGAACTGAAATCATATAAAGGTTTTAGTAACACAACCATTGAGTTTTCTAACATTACATGCATTATAGGAGAGAATAGTACAGGTAAGAGTACAATAATCCAAGCTATCCAACACTTATTAAACTCAGATAATCCGATACCTCAAAATGATTGCAAGGTAGGTATCAATGATATTAATACGACATCTTTATTGTTAGCACTTCAAAACGGAAGGGAATTGTCTAAAAATATCCAAGAGGTTGAACGTGGGGACGATAATTCCCTTCCTGAATGCATTACATCTATTAGTCCGATCACAGCATCTTATACCTTTACTGTGGAAGAAAATCCGCACTACGATCAACCTATAAAAAATCATGATATTAAAGATAAAGCATGGCAGAACATTTTGAGTCAATGTGATTTTACTTTAAAGACTATTGCTGCATCAACTGGTACTCCCGATAAGGCTTGGAGATTTAATAAGGAACACTCAGGAGGTATGTTGGAGAAATTTACAAATACTTTTAATGACATACTTAGCGGCAGTATTGGAAGGAAGTATGAATTTGAAGTGGCTTTTCAAAGGAGTGGAGACCAATTAGTAGTTAAATTTCATATTTCTTACAAGGAAAGTGATAGAGAATTTGATAAACAATCATCCTGGGTTGATTTGAGTTATGAATCTGAGGGTTTTCAGACTCTAATCGCTATCTGTAGTTATCTTTTTAACGATCAAGATAAATCGGAAAAGATATTTGTTATGGACGAACCTTTTACGCATATACACCCAAAGGCACAGCGGGAAGTAAGTCGTATGCTTCAATCATTAAGCCAAAGGTTTCAGATTATCTACGCAACGCATTGCCCCCACCTATTGCCTGAACGTAATAATGTTATATGCACATTGACAGAGGCTGCTGGTGATTTATCAGTCTGCAAATTTGAAGAATACGATTCGGAACGATTTTACAATCTTTCACCACTAGCTTTCGATCTCATTGAAGAAATAGAAAGGAGCGATTCTGTCATAAACGTAATTTCTGAAGGCAAGACAGATGCTAAGATATACCAAGGACTTTTTAGAATGAAAGGAATTTCTGATAAAGTTCATTTTGTAGAGATGGGTGGGAAAAATAATTTAGAAAAGTATATTACGGCTTTTACAACTATAAATAAACCAAGTTTATTTATTCTTGATCCCAATGAGGAAGTAAGTAAAATTGAACGTTTACGCAAACGTATAGCTGAACATGATCATCTTTTTCTATTAGAATTATCCTATCAAAAGGATAATCACGTGAAGAAAGGAATAGAAAATTTAATCCCAAACCATATAATCGAAAAAGCCTATAAAGAACTGGGACAAGTTTTGCAAATACTTACCAAACAGTACTATGGAGAAGAACCTACTGAAAAATATCTCGTTTTGCAGAAACCAGATTTAGCTGATTTTTTTGTAAGTGAAGCTGAGAACAATGATTACGAATTTTTTGGTCCAGTAATTGATACGATTAAGGAAATTCAAAATTTTCTTTGCGAAAATTAAATGTGAAACTCAACTTAACATATCCCAAAACTACTTATTGCGTATATTTTTATAGGAGCATTAATATGACACAAAATTTCTCAGATAATACTCTCTATGAAATGGACAATTTAGTTGTTCTTCGCGGAATGAATAGTGAGACAGTAGACCTGATTGCTACCGATCCACCGTTTAATACCAAACGGAACCGTGCTGGAACGGCAGGCTTTTATGTTGACAATTGGAAATGGGGAGATACTGACATACTGCCTGACCAGTGGAAATGGAACGAAGTCCATCCAAAATGGCTTGAAGAAATTAAGGACAATCATATTGAACTTTATCATGCAATTGATGCAGCCAAACACTGTCAAGGCGAAGATACTGCTGCATTTATCTGTTTCCTTAGTGTAAGACTTCTCGAAATGCACCGTATCCTAAAAGAAACTGGTAGTATTTATTTGCATTGCGATCCAACTGCAAGCCATTATATCAAAATGTGTATGGATGCTATCTTCGGGAAAAAGAACTTTCGTAATGAAATTGTGTGGCATTATCAAGCAGGTAAAGGTCCAAAAACTGCTTTTAAGAGAAAGCATGATATTGTCTTCTTTTATACCAAAACTTCTAAATACGATTTTAACCGTCAGTCGAAGCCAGTGAGAAACCCCGCAAGATATAAGTATATTGACGAATATGGTCGTGCCTATGACGTAAACGGACAAGGCAACCGCTATTACTTAGATGAGGGACAAACTTGCGACGACGTTTGGACATATATACAAGAAAGCGAGTTTCAACAACTTAACTCACAATCCAACGAACGCACAGGATCTCCTGACCAAAAACCACTTGCCCTCTACAAGCGCATAATTAAAGCCAGTAGCAGCGAAGGTAACCTTGTATTAGACCCTTTCTGTGGGTGTGCAACAACGATTATTGCTGCTGCTGATCTAAAACGACGTTGGATAGGGGTTGATAGGCGGAAAGATGCACGTTACCATATCATCACTCGTCTTATGGGAATTTCACGCAAAGAACGTGAGCGAATGGAAAACATGCGGTTGATAAAAAATGGCTTGATAAGCAAATGGGAAAGTATGAAATGCACTATCAGACTGCTCCTCCCGCGCGCACAGACCAAGATGAAAAAGATTCGCCCGAATTACCACATGTCTATTCTGCCGAACCTGAAAACCCACTTACCCATGCCGAAATGCACGAAATTCTTATCAATAAATTTGGGCTTAAATGTTGGGGTTGCAATTACATTCCGCCAAACAAAAGGTATTTACACCTTGACCACATTATACCAAAGAGCGATGGAGGTACAAATCATATAGATAACCGCGCACTGCTGTGTCAACCCTGCAACTCAATGAAATCAAATACAATGAGTCTTAGCTCACTTCGTAGACAAAACAAACGAGAAGGATATTTACAACCGAATGAATCTATAGACCTTCAATCTGCACTATCATGGACAAAAAATTATTTGATAAAAATAATACGTGAAAGTCCACATCAATACACATTATTTAACGCTTAAAGGTCTCAAGTCTGAAACTATTTATTTACAAACTAAAATCACTTACTCAAAAGCAAAAAATGTATAACGAACACCATTTTGACACCTGTACAACAAGTTTTAGATGTTGCAATGGCAGGATCAGTAATGCCGCAGAAATCAACATATTTCTATCCGAAGATGGCAACGGGGTTTGTTGTGAACTTATTGAATGGGTAATTAGGAAGATATAATGTCAAATCAACAATCATTAGACACATTAGCATTCTCACATCACCTATACGATGAAACACCGCGCGAGTTAGAATTCCGAGCTACAAACAAGACAGAAGCAGAAGAATGGCAGCAGGTGTTACGTGAAAAACTTATAGAATTGATGGGTGGGTTTCCTTCAACGAAGTGTGAATTACAACCAGAAATATTGGAAACACGAGAATTTGAAGGATACATCCGTGAAACAGTGTTGTTCCAAAGCCGTCCAAATATGGAAGTCTACGGATACTACCTCACTCCAACCCACACAGACATTCCCTCACCAAACGCCACAATTCTGTGTTTGGCGGGACACGGTCGCGGTGTAGATGACATTGTAGGGATTGAAGAGGACGGCACGATGCGCGAGGAATATGGTGGATATCAAAACGATTTTGCTTTACAATGTTTAGCATACGGGTATAATGTCCTTGCTATAGAACAATTCGGTTTCGGTCATAGGAGAGATGAGGTAGCGCGCGGGAGAGGCGGTGGTAGTTCGTCCTGTCAACCGAGTTCGGGTGCCGCATTGCTACTCGGACAAACGATGATAGGTTGGAGAGTCTACGATGCAATTCGCGCTTATGATTACCTCAAAACTCGTCCTGAAGTTGACATAAAAAGACTCGGAGTTATGGGAATCTCAGGTGGTGGGACAACTTCGTTCTACACGGCTGCAGTTGATCAACGGGTGAAGGCTGCTGTTATTAGCGGATATTTCAATACTTTCAAAGATAGCATTTTGAGTATTAGTCATTGTATGGACAATTATATTCCGAATGTGTTAAAATATGCTGAGATGTCCGATATTGCAGGATTAATCGCACCACGCGCACTTTTCGCGGAGTCCGGCACTGAAGATACAATTTTTCCAATTGATGCTACCCGACTCGCTGTGGAACGCGCAAAGTCAATTTATAAACACTTCAATGCAGAAGACAACTTAGGTCTTGAAGTGTTTGAAGCAGGACACAGTTTTTATGGAGTCGGTGCTTTTGAATTTCTAAAGAAGGTTTTGTAAAGGAGTATTGCGTGGCAATAGAGTTATTTTCAATTGGCACTGAGTTAGTACTCGGTCAAATTCAGGATACGAATGCACACTGGATCGCACAGCAGATTCTACAACTCGGTGGGGAACTACGACGGGTTACAATGCTACGTGATAACTTTGATGAGATGACTGAAGCATTGGACACAGCAATCCAACGTGATAGTGCACTCATCTTAACAACAGGGGGACTCGGACCCACACCCGATGATATGACCGTTGAAGTGATTTCTTCACTCATCGGAACCAAAATTATCGTCAGTGATGAGACTATCGCCGAATATCGCAAACGTCGTGAGATGTCAGATGACGACCCGCTAAATGAAGCATTGACTAAAATGGCAACTATGCCAGAGACAGCACAAGTCCTTCAGAATCCAGCAGGATGGGCACCTTGTATTAGTGTTGAACATCAAAATTCAACCATTATGATGATGCCTGGTCCACCCCGAGAGATGAAGGCGATCTTTGAAGCACATATCCAACCCATAATAGTAGAACGTTACCGTTCAGAAATTAGCACGGCACGGGTTCATGTAAATATGTTTGAAGCTGAAGTTTCACCACTGATGCAGAAGGTGATGGAACGACATCCAGATGTATATCTAAAGGCTTATGTTTCTCTGTGTGAAGTGAGTGGAAACACTATGCCTGTTGACTTCGTTTCAACATGTGACGATAGAGAGGAGTCTGAAAAACAACTTAAATTAGCTATTAACTTTTTCAAGGAACTTGTTCTTGAAACAGGAAAAACATTCAGTTATGATGAACCATCTGAATAAATTTACACATGTATTGTCGGCAACAAAAGTCATGACAATACAGACATTTTTGTAAGGAGAATTATATTTTGAATCGTAGACCTTCAGGAAATAGGAAGAAACCGCAATCAAGGTTTTCAAACCAACGAGGAAAAAATCGGAAGAAACAACAGAAAAAGAAAAAACAACAAGATGATGCAGTTGAAGTCAATGCTGAGACAGAAGAAGTTGAACGCTCACCATCTCAAAAAGATAAAATTGAGGTAGAAGGTGTTGTCGTTGAACCTTTGCCAAATGCAATGTTCCGTGTAGAATTGGAGAATAAGCATAGAATACTTGCACATATCTCTGGCAGGATGCGGAAATACTTCATCAAAATTGAACCTGGAGATAAAGTTACTGTAGAACTATCTCCTTATGATTTGACACGTGGACGCATCACTTATCGTAAGACGAAGTAACATATTCAATATTTGCTTATGAACTCTTTAGGAAAGTGTCATGAACCCTGCAACCTTAGTCTATATCAATAGTAAGGAAGAAAAAGAGGTAAACAGATTACTCCAGACTATTGAAGAAAAACGTGGACAGATTGAAGAACTCACGGTGACTATGGAAAACCTAAAGGCAGAAGTTGATTTATTTCAACATCGTTATAATGCTCATGTGGGACGATATTACTTTGAACTTGATAAAGTAGATCTTGAATCAAAGGAATATCGTCTTCGGATACAATTGCGACGCGAAGATATCTCTGAAGATGAGATTGAGGCACGGGTGGAAGCATGCTTTCGGGAAAACCGGGCACGTATCAATGCAGCCACAGAACAATCAGATTCTGATGAAGACACTGAAACAAACGAGCTGCCAGACGAAGAAGCAAAGTATCTACAGAAACTATATAGAAAACTCGCAAAACGGTTTCATCCAGATAAATCTGAGGATGCTGATGAACAGAATCGTCGATTACAACTGATGCCGTTGATCAATCGGGCATATAAGGAGAATGATCTTCAAATTCTTGAAAGGTTAAGTTTTGGAGAAACTGAGGCTACACTGCAGACTGAAGAATCAATCTCGCAAAAAATGGAACGACTTCATATTGAACTACGTAGTCTGAACCGGGCAACAAGTGAATTACGCTCTGATATTAATAGGGTCAAAGCGGGGCGTACCTATCAACTAAAGCAACAAGTTGAAACCGCAGAAAATAAAGGGAATGACCTGCTGACAACACTCGCAGCAGATATCAAACGAAAAGTTCAAGCAAGTCGCGTCCAGCTGACACGATTGAAAAATCTGTGGGGTGGAAATAAAAAAGCATAGTCAACCAGAAACCTACATATTGGATTTTCACTTCATTCTGTAAGGAATAAGATATGCAACTCAAAGATAAAGTCGCTTTAATAACTGGTGGTGGACGTGGTATCGGCAGAGCCATTGCTATCGGTTATGCTGCTGAAGGTGCGAAGGTTGTTATCACTGCACGAAGTCAGGATCAGCTTGACGAAGTGGCGAATGTTATATCAACACAAGGCGGAGATGTATTCGCTGTGAAAGCGGATATACGGAATCGTGCTGAGGTAGAGAACCTTGTTCAACAGACAATAGAAAAATATGGACAGATAGATATTCTTGTCAACAATGCTGGTATCAATCCCAGAGGGTTCTTTTTGGAAACAACTGACAAAGAGTGGGATGAAGTTTGGAAAATCAATGTCATGGGTGTTGTCCACTGTTGCCGTGCAGTGTTGCCGATTATGCAACAGCAAGGAAGCGGCAATATCATCAACATCGGTTCAGGAATGGGGCAAGTCGGCCATGCAAATCTCAGTATTTATTGTGCATCAAAAGCGGCATTACACGGATTGACACAAGCAATTGCAGAAGAGGTGTGGGAAGATGGAATCATAGCCAATGTTCTCATACCCGGTCCTGTCAAAACAGAACTCTCAAGACCTGTTTGGGAAGGCGACAAGATATTCAGAGCACAAAGTGACCCGTGGAAGGATCCAAAAAAAGTAGTTGCTTCCGCTTTGTTCCTCGCTACGCAGCCGACTGATAGCGGCATGACTGGGCAGATTCTTAGCATTATGCGGCGTAATAGTCCGTAACTGTCCTATTTCTGTTCTGAAGTTTTGGTATTGGCTGCAATTTCCCACAAGAGGACATTCCCATCAACAGTACCATATACAATCTGTTTCCCATCAGGACTAAATTTAACACTGTCTATTGCCCTTCTATACCAATAGACTTCATTTTTTTGCTTTGCAGTAGGTATATCCCATAATCGTATGGAACCATCAGAACCACCACTTGCAAGTGCCCTTCCATCCGGGCTAAAGGCAACACAAATAACACTTACTTTGTGTCCTGAAAAGGTTTTCTTAGTCCTACCAGTTTTTGTATCTACAAAGCGAATTGCTGACTTTTTCCATTCACCATCGGTTGCAAGTATCTTGCTGTCTGGACTGAACACTAAAAAATCAACGTCCGCGGACTGTCTTGGAAGTTTGATCCTTGTTCTCCCGGTTCTTGTATCCCAAATTCGGATGTCTCCATCATCAGAACTACTTGCAAGCATTTTCCCATCTGGACTGAATGTCAGTTTATTGATAATACTTGTATTTTCCAATAGTATCTTCTTTAGTTTTCCGGATTTAGTGTCATATAAACCTATTGGTTCTTGATTATCATTATTGATATCAAAAAGCTGTCGTAAAAGTAGGTAAAGATTCCAGGTTGGCAGGATCGCGTCTCTGCCCCCTGCTGCGAGCAGTCGCCCATCTGGACTGAGTGCTATACTCCACAGGTCTTCAGTATGTGTACCGATCACTCGCGTTGTCTTTCCTGATTTCATATCCCACAGATGAGTAGTCCAGTAACCATCCCCAGTTGCGAGTATCTTCCCATCTGAACTAAACGCTATGTGGTCAATATACTCGGTATGTCCTTCAAGTATTTTCTGCGTCTTTCCGGTTGTTTTGTCCCATAGGTGGATAGTTCCATCTTGACATCCACTTACGAGGGTGTGTCCATCTGGACTGGCAACTGTTATTCTGACATCATCTGCAGGGGCTCTGAGTATTTTCATGTTGCGCGTATTTAAATCCCACAAGTTTATATTACCGTTCCATAACCCTATAGCAAGCGTCCAACTATCAGGACTGAATTCCATACAGGCAACACTTGATCCAACCCATAATATTTGCTTTTCATTGTGGGTGTTTGTATCCCAAATTCGTATAGTTCGGTCATCACTGCCGCTTGCCAATGTTTTACCATTAGGACTGGAGGCGACGCAACGCACTTTCTTTTCATGACCTTTGATAATAGTTTTTGCTTCGGTTTTATTAATGTCCCATAGTCTGATTGTCCAGTCATCACCACAACTAATTAATGTCTGTTCATCCGGACTAAATGCTACATTTCTAACTAAGCCGTTATGTCCAACATAAGTTCTTACTGTTTTTCCTGTCTTTGTATCCCACAATCGAATTGTACCGTCGTTACCACAACTCACAAACATTCCGCCATCCTGACTAAATTCAATACAAGTGACGGGGCCATTATGTCCGATATAAGTTTCTATTTTATTACCTGTGTTATAATCCCACAATTGAATTGATCCATTAGAATTTCCAATTGTCAGTAACTTTCCATTCGGGCTATATGCTAAAGAATAGACTGGCCCAGCATTTGTCTTGATAGCTTTCTTCGTATTTCCTGTTACTGCATCCCATATTCGGACTGTCCTATCTTCACCGCCACTCGCGAGTAGAAGTTCATTATTTTCTGAAGAAGCATGAAATGCAAGAGCGTTTACACGTTTTGTGTGTCCTGTGAGTATCTGCTTAGTTTCATTTGTTGATGTATCCCAGATACGGATAGTATTATCTGCACTTCCGCTTGCCAGCGTTAACCCATCTGGACTGAAGGCAATACAATAGACATAATCGCTATGACCATATAGAGGTGTGTAAAAGTAGTATTCCGCATAAGTATTTGGCAGAAAGGTGAGTGCAACACATCCAAAGATGATAATCTTAACCAACCGATGTTTCATGTGATGTCTCCTTAGTTAAAACATGATTTGAATAACACTTTCCTGTTTGTTGGTAGATATCAGTTGTTTCTTCATTATATGGTAGTTGGCTCATGTAAAGAATAAGTGCTAATAAAGAATTTAAACCCGCGTGGCCATTGACTTCGTTGAAAAACGACGCACTCAATCTTTACATGAGCGTGGTAGTTTTTAGAGTTAATTGGACATGTCAGAACTGTCCGAGGGAACTCCGATTCCCGACTGTTCGTCCGGTCCATCGCGATTCGGAGATCGCTCGGACATGTGAAATGTCTAATTAATTCAATACTTCACCATAGTCAATAACCCATTAATATAAAAACGCACCGAGTGAGGTGTTCAACTCGGTGCAACTTGTCCAGTTCTATTGCTATGCTATAGCGAAAATTGCACGCGTTTTCCTGCTTTTGCTGAACGATATGCCCCCAAAACCATCTCCACAGATACCCGACCTGCTTCAACAGACACGTCTGATTCTGTGTCATTTTTCAAACAATCAATAAACGGACGAGGGACACCGCCAATCCGTTCACCGTGATTGTTTGGAATTGCAATTCCAAGGTCTTTCCACGAAGGATGTTCTGTGGTATACAATTTCAACGCGATTGCATCTTCGGGACGTGGGACGTTACAAGAAGGGCCGTCTCCATAGTTCTGAATGGCAACGCCTTTATCACCATATATTTCTGTCGTATTTTCACCAGCATGTGTAACGGAGGTATTTGTCAGGATAGCCATTTCACCACTTGGAAACCGGTAAATTGCAACACCGGTATCATCAGGTGCGACATCTGTCAGGACATTATCTATTTCTGCCATAACACTACTCGGTTTTCCCAGCATCCAATAAATAAAATCCGTGGCATGGGATGCGTCATCCATGAACATACCCATATTCTTTTCTGGGTCAATGTGCCAACGACTCGGTCCTGTTACAAAAGCTTCGTTAAAGAGTACATTGATACAGTGTCGCCTGCGGAGCAATCCTATTTTCCCTAAGTCTCCGCTTTCAATCAGTTCCTTCATTCTTATGTTGGCAGGATCGCGACGCATTTGGTGTGCCATCATAAACTTTACACCAGATTTTTCAACATCCTCCGCAATCTTATCACAATCTTCTAAGGTAAGTGCCATCGGTTTTTGGCAAAGAATATGTTTCCCCGCAGATGCTGCAGCTGCGACCATTTCTGCATGCCGATTTGTTTCACACGTCACGATTACTGAATCAATTTCTTTATTATTAACAACATCTTCAAGATGAGGAGAGAAACGCATCCCGTATTGATTTGCAGCATTTTCTCCGCGATCTTTGTTGTCGTCCCAACATGCAATTAGTTTTACATCATCAAACCCCATCAATTTGTTGCAATATACGTTTGCGTGACCGTGTGCGAAACTTATTATACCGATACCAATTTTTGTATTCATATAACTGTAATCCAATTCGTTTGTTCCTGTTGTGAATCTGTTTCAGGATTAAAGACTAATAACCCTTCAGTGTTTGCAGCTCTAAGAAGCCTTTGATCTGAGGCAACTAACACTAATCTATCACCGTCATTACTGAGTTCTGTATCTATGTCCAGTGCAGACCTTAATACCAGAGCATCAACACTGTTGAGCGAATGTGTTTCAATCAAAGAAACTAAATTTAAAACAAGGGTGTCTGCAGTAGAAATAGTATTGAAATCCGATATAATACTAATCACTTCATGATCTAAGTAACCTGTTGCTTGAGCAAACTGATCTGTTGTGATTCGTCCATCATTTCTTTTACGGACACATATCCAGAAGACTTCTATGGCTCCAAGAAATAAGCACCACATCCGTTCCAACGGCACATTTTCAAATAGAAAATCTATCAAATCGCTTCCTATTTCGTTAGTACACCGTTTGACTAATGCACTGGCATCAAAGTAGAAATAGTACAAAGCTGACATTTATCAGAATAGCGGAGAATCCACGAAATATCACTATATTGAGGGTTTTGAGCAATGAAAATGCGTCCATTTTGAAGAGTTGACTTGATTTTTTGCACATGAGATGTCATCCTATAGTATAAACATTAATTCCATTTTGATTATACATAGGAGGACATTTCATGCATTATCAGATTATCAAATCTATGAATTTTTTTCAACATCTTCTTTTTTCTCGTTTTCACCGTATTCGATCACAAATCATTGACACTGGACTTTTGTTATCCGTTTGTCATCTATTTGGTCTCTATAATCCGAACCAAGTCGCAGATGCGTTGACACTTCCCAAAGCGGGTCTTTATCGGGATCTTCACGCAATGAGCCGGTATCACTGGGAATGTTTGAATGTGCGGCTCGGATGTGCTATGACACTAGAGTTGATCAAAGATACCGAATCTAAGAGTGCTTCAACACAATCTCGTCGGCGTCCTACTCTCAGTGTAGATGACAGTCATGTAGATCGATATGGAAAAACAATGTCGGACTGCACTTGTGAAGCACTCAGAATATGGTCTCAACACAACGGCATCGAACACTATTGGAAACAATTGAAATCCAGTCTGCACTTGTCCGATATGAGTTTAGAGAGCACGCAAGGCGCATATGCGGGTCTCGGTATAAAAGTTTTGAGCTACCTCATGTTGTTGCAGATAAGCATCTTAGAGCGTCGCACATTCCATCAAGGACAACTTCAACTCACTGGACAAAGACAGATGTTACTTGAAATCATGGCGCATTTTCATGAACTAAACCCGAAAGAACCTTGATAACTATTGATTTAGGACATTTTTTGATAAATATCAGTTCAATAATTTACCATAAGTTAGAATTTATACTCTCATAACGAGATATTCTCTATTAGAAATGGTATTACACACATGATGTGAAATATAGTTCTGATAGATTAGGTGAATTACGCTTCTAATAATTGACGAATTGCACTGACTGATTTCTGAGTGTCCTGAAGATAGGTGTTATCGGATGGTTGCGTAATTGCAGTAGTTATCTGTTGTGCTAATTCCTCAAGAATACACATGTTTATGATGGATTGTTCTAACATGTGCTGATATACAATATATCTTTTCGGTTGCTTTTGATGTCTCTGTGATAGAGATAGGACAATCACATTTCGTCCACTACTCGCCGCCTCACATACCATCGAAAAACTATCCGCACTTACAATAAGCAGATCGCTTATTGCCAAAATAGCATTATATGGATTATCAAGTTCTGATGGCGTATTTGGCTCAACAAAAAGTGGACACCAGTCTACAGACTCAAATGTTGATTTCAAATATGCTGTGACTTCCGACGGAGTTCTGCGAGATGTTGTCAGTAATAATTCTGCATTCATCCGTTTTGAAACTATACTGCAAATCTCAAACAACTGCTTTGCATCTTCAACAGTTATAGTTTCATGTTGATCTGTTCCGCCGAGGAGAATACCAATACGTGGACAATCTTTCAGTTTAAGAGAGTTTAGAAGTGATGGCCGTTTGATATTTAATATGTCTACTGAAATTGGATTTGGCACGCCGATGGTTTTACAAACATTTCTTCTATTCTTTGCACGCTTCCATGAAAGCATAGGTAGAATAGCAAGGTCAAAATGTCGGATACCAATAGGGGAGGGTCTACCACATGTAACCGTTTTAGCATGTAAGATTTTGCCGAGAAGCAAATTGATTGCACCAACAGAGGAACCCGCGGATAAAATCACATCTGCATCTTGAATTTTGATAAGCGCATCATAGCAGGATATATCCAGACTCCACCAAAGAAGAGAGTGAATTAACGATGCTGATAGTCCTATGCCACCGCATATAGACGTGAAAACACGGAGGATATTATCGCGCCACTTATCTCTATATTGTATCTCAAGCCATTCCATCTGGCATTCAGTCATATTTTGCACAATGCCTAATGATTGATTGTAATGTCCAGGTTTTTTGTCGCTTAAGACTACAACTTTCATTTTAGTGTATAATCAATCAGTTCTGATACGCCTTTATTATCCTCAATTTTAACAATACCAACATGTGGGGTGAACCAAATTGTATGTGTTTGAATGGAGGAATCTTCTTCTGAAAAAACTGTATGTGTTATATCTATCTGATATTCGATCTGATATGTATTCTCAAAACTACCAGCATGGGTTTCGATCAGAACTACTCCTAACACTTCAGCATTAACATTTATGATGGTGCTAAATGGGATGTGCAGAAGAGTTAGCTCCTGCAGGATGAGGTCTCCTCGGACTTGTACATTAAATGCTTCCCAATTCAAATTTGAAGTTAAAGGTAGGTGTAGAAAAATCAATTCAGGATAGAATATCTGCTCTGTGACAACCTTGATATCTAATCCTGCAAAATCATCTTGGACTGACTTTGGTAATTCAGTTTGGATATATTGATCTATCGTGTCACTTACATTGAAAAGCATGTTGTTTTGAGTAACTCGAAAGTATGTCGGTTTTAGAATATTGGTATCTGTTTCAAAATCGGTGGGGGTATAATTGAAGGTCTGATAGTTATCGTCCTGAGAGTCATTTCCGTTTCTAATTTCACTTGTCCATTCTTGGCCATCTGCATTCCTATAAACCCATCTGCTTCCGATAGAATCTGGAAAATAGTTTAGTTTCGTTTCAATAGGTTCAGGAATGTCATCCGACCCACATGAAAACAGCAGATATACGATGCAGAGCAAAGGTAGAATGCGCCTCATGCTATTATGCGGTTTTATAGTTCACTCCATATAACCTTAGAAAAATTGGTTGTAGGCGTGGATTTAACCACGCCTATTGATATTTGACTATTCTTCTTCAGCCTTAACCTTCAATGCTTCCGCGATCATACTCTCTAACTTCTCACCTCTGGCTTTGTGTGAGATGAGTTTGCCCTCTTTGTCAATAAGCCACATCGTGGGAATGGCATAAATACCGTATTGACGAGAGACTGGACTATTCCATCCTTCCCCACTAAAGACTTGCCGCCAAGGAATTTCATTCTCTTTTAGGTAATCGCGCAACTTAGTTTCATCATGATCAAGACTGATTCCAATGATATCAAATCCTTTGTCTTTATATGATTCGTAGACCTTCTTGACATTTGGCATTTCTGCAATACACGGACCGCACCAGACTGCCCAGAAATCTACCAATACGACTTTCCCGCGATATGCTTCAATGGAAATAGGTTTACCTTCAAGATCTGTTGCTTCAAAATCAGGCACCATTTCTCCAAGGAACGCTAAACCCGGCACATATTTTTTCCGGTATTCTAACGCCAATTCCTCATTTCCGCGTAGTTCATGTATGTTCTCAAGCCGTTGTAAAACAATACGGTTTTTCGGCATCTTTTCTTCAAGCTCCTCATAGAGTTGAAGCTCCTCATCATGGCGATTCATATCTTTCAGCATATCTCCAAGGTACCCATAATGATACACGTTTTTAGAATCTATGACTGTTTTGTAACGCTCTATGAGTTTCTCAGCATCATCCATTTTATCAGTGCTGATATAGAGTTTAAGAAGTGTAGGATAGCTACTGAAGAAACGCGGATTATTAGGCATTTTCTGGAAGCCATCTTCCAATGCACTGATTGCTTCTTCAACGCCTCCATAAATTTCCACTAAATGGTTCTGCCAATAATAATGTGCCTGATATACTTTATAGCCAAAACTCAGGTTCATGATGTTATCAATAGAATTTTTCTCGTTATGATGCATACAACGCACAAGCGGAGTGATATCACCAAACATTTCATGTGTATCAAGTACCTGCGTTCGCTGTGCAGCGAGTAACTCGTGATTATAACTCACAGGTTTATTTGGATCTTGTGCCCGTGTGTAGAGAGCTTTGCCTGCATTGTTATCTGATGGACAGATCAAAATGTTGGCATCATCTAAGTGTTCCGTGAGAAGATCTGAAAGCCATTCTGGATAATCTCCATTTTTCTCATGATATTCCTTTATGGCTGTGCCGATTGTTTGTAAATTATGTTTGCAGGTTTCTGTATGTTTATCAACGCTTTCTTTCTGGTCATCTTTTTTAGGTTCTTCTGCTATGACGATACCAGAATTAATTAGTGCTATCATCAAACAGGTAAGTATGGTTAAAGCCAATTTTCTATGCATTTTTTTACTCCTAAATCTACTCTTTATTTTTTATTATATAAACCAGATAACACGAATAATAAAGAAATTCGGTATATCTGGACTAACAAATTCACCTGATTCTTATGTTGTAGAAAGGATTTTCATGAAAGCCAAGTGATATATCATCAGTATTATTCCGTTTGAGTGTGCACTATGTAGCTCTTAAAGTTACTTCCAATTCACCTCCTTGAATACCAACATTTTTCTGTATATCATTTACGTCAACACGCGTCATTATTGTCATCCCCATATCTAGGACCCTAAGAATTTGCCGCAACATGTAACTTATGTCTTCTTTTTTTACGTCAACGAGAAACAAAACTTCACAATAAGGCTCATCCGTATATTTGTAGAGTCGCTTGACAAGAGATTTAGTGATCTTATCTAATCCTTCTTTTTTGATTGCATCAGGACCTACGATTATCCGAATCATAAAAATTTAACACTCCATAAATATTCAACAGACATTTGAGTTCATTCCGTAAAAATGGAAGTGTCTGTTGTATGTTAAATCACTCACTATAATGTTATCTACGCAAACCCAATATAACGAGCAACAAAGAATACTGCGAAATAGTGGACCAGTGGATGTACCTCTTTACTGCGTCCAGTTACTATCTTTAGAAATGAGATAGAAATAAAACCGAAAGCGATTCCATCGGTAATACTGAAGGACAGCGGCATCATAAATACGGTCAAAGCAGCAGGGATTGACTCAGTAAAATCGTCCCAATTGATATTGATTAGGTCTTTAAGCATTATACTTCCGACAGCAATGAGTGCTGGTCCGATGATGGGATGGAGTGGAATTGTTTGTGGTGTAAGATTCCCATTAATTACTATAGAATGATTAAACTGAAATGCCCCGCCAACAAGTTCAATAAGCGGTGAGAAAAATAGAGCGAGTAACATCAAAAACCCAACAACAACTGAAGTGAGACCAGTTCTTCCTCCTTCAGCAATACCAGAAGCACTTTCAATATAACATGTCACTGTAGAAGTTCCGAGGCAAGCACCACCTACTGAACCGATCGCATCTGTCAAGAGAGCTTGTCTACCTTTAGATAGTTTTCCATCTTCAAGCAGATCAGCCTCATGGCCGGTTGCCGTGAGTGTGCCGATACTATCAAACATGTCAACAGAAAAGAAGACGAAAATGATCGGTATTAACTCTACCCTGCTGAAGATATCAGGTAATCTTAGTTGAAGAAAGGTTGGGGCTAAGGATGGTGGTGTAGAGACGACACCTTTGAATTGAACCATTCCTAAAATTATAGATAGAACAGTTGTCGCAAGAATGCCCATTAGAATGGCACCCTTTACCCGGTGTGCCATAAGGGTGAAAATGATAAATATACCGAAAATTGCGATCAGAACAGGCTTAGAATGGATATCACCGAGTGTGACAAATGTAGCACCGTGTGACGTGATGATTCCACTCATCTGCAAGCCAATGAACGCAATGAAGACACCGATTCCCACCGCAATTGCATTGTGTAAAGAAGATGGCAGAGCATTCATCACTGCAGCACGTAACCCGACAAATGAAAGGACCACGAACAACATACCCGATATAAATACGATGCCTAACGCTTCTGTCCAATGCACACCAAGTTCTTGACAGACATCAAAAACAAAATAGGCGTTTATACCCATACCAGGTGCAAGCGCAACAGGATAGTTCGTGAAAAACGCCATCAGTATCGTCGCGCCTGCGCTTGAAAGACAGGTGGCAACCATTACCGCACCGTCGTCCATTCCTGCTATCCTCAAAAGTGCAGGTTGAACAAAGATGATATAAGAGAGAGTCGTAAAAGTTGTAAAACCAGCAACTATCTCTCTTCTAACAGATGAACCGTTTTCCTTTATCTTAAATAATTTTTCCAACATCGTACCTACCCCCATTCACGATGTATCAATTCATAATTTCGATTATAAATTGCTCCTTGTGATATATTCTATTTCAAAGAAATTCGCTACGGATCCAATTTTTTTCGATATAAGGCTCCGATAAAGAAAATAGTGAACATTAACAGTGGTCAAGTATGTAATGAAGATTAATTTATTAAACGGGTTATCATAGATTTCACAAACCCCGTAGGCGGGGAACGCCAAAAGGCGTTCATACCGTTGATTTCTTGATTTGGCGCTTTGTAAGCTCGTTGGACTTATAAGTCAAATTACCCTATTTATTTCTTTATCTTCATAAAGCGCGCCTACCTATCAAGCGGATGTCCAATTATGGTGAAGTATGAAAATAATTATACACCACTGTAGGAGCGATCTCCGAATCGCGATTTAATTCAGTGATTATCGGGAATCGGAGTTCCCTCCTACAATTCCTAATGTTCATTTAATTCTAAATTCTACCATAAACAATAATTTAACCCAAATTTACTGTATTATTAGTTCTGACGCAGGCGTGTTTCTAATGCCTCTAATTCTTCTCTTAACGCGTCAGGTAGTTTGTCCTCAAAACGTTCATAGTGTTCACGAATGGACTTAATTTCGTTAAGCCATTCATCTTTATCCACGTTCAAAAGTTCATTCATCTGCTGTTCAGTCACATCAAGATCGGATGTATCAAGTGCATCTGACGTAGGTAAGTAACCGATCGGTGTTTCAACAGCATCTGTCTTGCCACTGATCCGTTCAACAATCCATTTCAGGACGCGACTATTTTCACCAAAACCAGGCCATAGCCATCCACCATCAGCATCTTTCCTAAACCAGTTAACATAAAATATCTTGGGGAGTTTGTCAGCATCGGATTTATTACCCATTTCTAACCAATGTGCAAAGTAATCTCCCATGTTATATCCGCAGAAGGGAAGCATTGCCATCGGATCGCGTCGGAGTTCACCGACTGTACCTGCGGCAGCGGCAGTTCGTTCAGAAGAGGCAATTGAACCGATGAATGTACCGTGTTGCCAATCAAATGCTTCAAAGACAAGTGGAACTGTGGAAGCACGGCGTCCGCCAAATAGAATAGCGGAAATAGGCACACCATTCGGATTTTCCCAATTCGGGTCTATGATAGGGCATTGTGATGCAGGTGTTGTATAACGTGAATTCGGATGCGCTGCAGTCTTTTCATCACCGGGATGCCATTCTTCTCCAAGCCAACTTGTAAGTGTTTCAGGTTCTTCTTCGGTCATGTCCTCCCACCAGACATCTGTGTCTTCCGTGAGGGCAGCATTTGTAAAGATGGAATTTGATGCAAGTGTGTGCATTGCATTTGGATTTGTATCCATAGACGTTCCAGGTCCAACACCGAAAAATCCAGCTTCAGGATTGATAGCATAAAGTCGTCCATCTTCACCAAACTTCATCCAGGCAATATCATCTCCAATAGTTTCAGCCTTCCAGCCAGGTATAGTAGGTGTTAGCATCGCAAGATTTGTTTTTCCACACGCACTGGGAAATGCAGCAGCAATATAGGTTTTTTCACCTTCCGGGTTGGTCAATCCCAAAATGAGCATGTGTTCTGCCATCCACCCGTCGTTTTTCGCCATTATAGAAGCGATGCGAAGGGCATAACATTTTTTACCGAGTAACGCATTACCACCATATCCACTTCCATACGACCAGATGGAACGTTCTTCAGGAAAATGAACTATATACTTATTGTCAGGATTGCACGGCCATGAAACATCTTCTTGTCCGGGTTCAAGTGGCATTCCTACAGAATGTAAGCACGGGACAAAATCTCCATCTTCACCTAAAATGTCCAATACATCTTTACCCATGCGTGTCATAATCCGCATATTTACAACGACATAAGGTGAATCACTGATTTCCACACCGATATGAGATATAGGCGATCCGAGCGGACCCATACTGAAAGGAACGACATACATCGTGCGTCCTTTCATGCATCCTTCAAATAATCCTTTTAGGGTTTCCTTCATCTCATCAGGGTCGTGCCAGTTGTTTGTCGGTCCTGCCTCAGTCGGGGTTTTGGCGCATATATATGTTCTTCCCTCTACACGGGCTACATCTGCCGGGTTAGAACGTGCAAGGTAACTTCCTGGACGTTTATCTGGGTTCAACCGTATAAATGTCCCACTCTGAACGAGTTCCTCGCATAGACGGTCATTCTCTTCCTGAGAACCGTCGCACCAATAAATTTCATCAGGTTGGCACAATTCTGCTGCTTCTTGTACCCAACTGAGCAGTTTACTATTGTTCGTCATTCAATTCCTCCATTGTTGTTAGTGAAACTATATTAGCAGATATAAAGAAATGTTGCAATTCTAAAATTAAAGGGTGATGTTGTGTATATAACCGTTTTACACTTATTATGCTTATAATTCAAGACTTACGCCTAAACGGTAGACTCGCTTTGTAAGCGTGTCGGATACTTACAATCCGGCAAAAATAAATGTCAATTCTGTCATATTTTGAATAATTTGTGGTAATTACCAAAGTTCTGTAATTCAAGACGTATGAGCGTCAATAAAGTTGATTTCATATTGCAAAGTTCAGGTATCAAAACGATGCTCCTAACTTCACATGTATTTTACCGCGTAACGCAGAATCCCCCGCTGCAAGACCGTAATCCAATTGAATAATCCCACCTTTAGATTCCAGTCTTGCCCCAAACCCGTATCCAAGCCTTAATCTGTCAAACTCAGAAGGACGGTCGATGAAAGTAACTGAACCTAAATCAAGGAATGTAAAGAATTGCGAATTGCGTCCCATTATGAATCTATATTCGAGATTTGCATGTACTCTGCGTGGACCAGAAAACCAATCTTCATCATATCCACGTAAATTGCTTGCACCTCCCAAATAAAAGAGTTCTGTGGGTGGAATATTGACACCCCATGCGGCTGCCCCGTGTAATTCAATAGCGATTATCTGATTTTCCCATGTTTGAAAATACTGCTGAATGTCAAACCAGATTTTCCGAAGTCTAAATTCACTTCTTGAAAGTTCAACTGCAAAACTATCGCGTCTTCCACGTGTCGGATTTAGGTAATAATCACGTGAATCGCGAGTCAACCTTAAGGTGATACTATACTTTAATCCGCGTCCACTTTCTGTGGTAGGTATTCGGTCAACATCGGTAGGATGTGGAGGCATATTCAGCGGATCATTTATATTTTGCGCAGGTAGTGTTGGAATGATACTTTCAAAATTAAGATATTTATATCCGAGCGTAACTTCTCCTTCATAATATCTATCAAATTTGGAAAACCCGCTTAAGTTTGCTTCTTTTTCTTCAGATTCTTCATCATTGAAGGGATTTCGTTGTTTGAGTTGACTGTATGCTACACCTAATGTAATAGGTCTTCCCAATATCCACGGTTCCTTATATCCAACTCGTAGTGCATTCAGTAGACCCGATTTCCAATGGAAATGGATATCTCGTCCAGTTCCTAACAGGTTTGTTTCGCCAAATTCCACAACACCTGTAAGTTGCGGAACAGATTCTGAACCTTCAACAGGTGGGGCATAACCGAGTACACCTATGAGTCGTCCCGTTCTTCCTTCCGTCACTTTGGCATGAAAGATGACCGTGTCTTCAGTTGCACCTTCCTCAATTAAAGTTGGATTGACATAGTGAAAATATCCTAAATTCCGTAAACGGTGATAACTACCATCAATCTTTTTCTGGTCATACTCCTCATTGGCTTTTATTGGTATTTCTCGTATCACCACATGCTGCTTCGTTTTCTCAAGACCACTCACCTTCAAATCACTAATCCTAACTTTTTCACCTTCCCGTATATGCAAACTGAAATCTAAACTACCGTGTGTAGGAGAAAGATTTTGTATAGCAGGTTCAATTTCAACTTTGGGATGTCCATACTCACTGTATATCATCTGAATCCGTTCAATACCTGTTTCAAGTGCTTCCTGTGTGAAGAACTGTCCCTTTCGTAAACCGAGTTCACGTAGTATTTTGGATTTTGAGAACAGTTTATTACCTAAAATAGAAAAATTCCCAAAACGCAATCTTTTTCCTTCACGGATTTTCACCTCAATACCGATGCTAACATTGTTTGTTGAAGCAGGAGAAGGCAATGGAACAACTTGTGCGAACACATAACCATCTCTTTTATATGCCTTCACGATACGTTCAAACCCATCGCTGATTTCATTCCGAGAATATACTTTTTTCGGTTGCCAACCGAATAGATCGCGCAACTTCTTTTGATTGAAATGTTTATTTCCATCAAACTTGAGTTGGGATATGATGTAGATCGGAATTGAATCTTTGTTTTCTGATTCGTTGGTAAGCGGTGTATCCTGTTGTGTTTCGTCAATGGCAGACACACAATTTGGTCCTGATGCAAGAGCGAAAAATATGATGGAGAGGAATAAGTAGTGTTTTATGAACGGCATTGTGTGCATGTGATGTTAACCGATGATGGGATTATAGGGATATTTTAACATGCACGGTAGGTTAGTTGCAAATGCTTACTATATTCAAGGTAGGTTAAGTTGCTCTTTCTCTCTTTCCGCTAAAATCTTACGCAGACGAACAACAGCGGGTGACGGATTTTTCGCCTGTTCTTCTCGTGCATTCCGACAGAATTCCAGATAATCCGCTAAATATGCACTCACTTTTTGCTGATTTTGAAGGAAATATAGAATTGTGGCGTAGACTTGTTCTAATGTCACCGTGTGGAAACGTTGATCAATCTCCTCTGGTGTTTTGCCATTGTAAATATACTCGTATAGAACAGATTCTATACCTATGCGTGTGCCTTTAATGCGAATATCATCTTCTGCCAAAAAGTTGAAGTAATCTTCAATTTGCATGGTACATCTCCGTTAATAACTACAATTTATATTTCGCGTAATCGCCAAGGGATTTCCCTCCATAATATAACATATTAACAGGTTCTGTTGGTGCTTGAACCATGTATCTCAACAATAAATTAGTAAATAACCCCCACGATTTTTCCACATATATGGCACATAACCGACTATTCTTGCTTGGAAGAAAGTCAAACCCTCCATTAAAATTCGTTAAAATGTTTTTGCTATCAGTACTCTCTAATGAAAATATCGTATCAATTCTCTTATGTACAGGTAGGTTAGTTTCCTCTATGATGTACTGGTATTTTCCCTTTAATGTACTACCGCTCATGCTTTTAATAGAAATACAAAAGAAGATTGATTGCCAATGTTCTTTATCCTCTCCAAAAAATTTTGGGCAGTGTCTCATAACGCTATTAGTTTCAGAAAAATAAGCTTTCCGGCAAAGATTTTTATAACTTAAACATTTTTCCAAACTATCTATCAATTCTTTCGTGTTGAATCTCGTTTTAATTTCACCACAAGCGTATGTGGCCTCAACAGGGAAAACCTGAGCAGCGGGACTCGTAAATATGCAAGGAGTATTAATTTTATCGTATAAGATAATATCCATTTGTTTCGATTCACGACCATTAGAGTCTATAACAAATCCTTGAGATACACCTATTTTTTCGGGTAGAATTTCCACTAGATAAGATCTGAACATTTCTTCAATTAGTGTTCCTCTTTCACCCGGAGTCGGAATTGAATTCCTGATCTGTTCTGCAGACATCTCCAGTTGCTTATGAGATGATAATAACAATTCTTGGTATCTCTTGTTTGGCATAAATTTATCTCCTTATCTTTCAGGCAGTCTGAATTACTCAACATACCAACTCGGAAAAGCAATCCCCTTCCGCTTAAGCATCACCAACTCATCATCAAGATCACATTGAGACTGCTTCCCACCGTGTATACTCGGTTCAGCACAGAGCATCTCACGCAAAGTTTGCATGGATTCAAGCACGTTATCACTTGTAATACCCAACACCTCAGTTAGCAGACAGCGATCCAACTCCTTACGCACAGGGTCATGCGCGCATTCGTTGACAGGCAGCATCCGTTTATATTTCATTCGTTCAAAAATTGACTCTGCATTTGCTAATGCCGCATCGGAGAGTTCACGGATGTCCAACGTAGGTAGCGTTTCTAATGTTTGCTGGCGTAGTGTGCCACGTCCCATCTGTTGTTTGCTGCTGTGTGCCCAATGGCAAAACAAACCTAAACTTGAGTTGCACCATAATGTCCAAGCAATTTCGTGACGCGAGTCATTAAGTAAGACGTTTATCATTGAACGGATTCCAATAGAGGATCTCTCAGTAAAGGAAGATATAATTGAATTTGCGCTGAAACCGAGATTAATGTGATAATGGGTTTTACTGAAACAATCCAAGACTCGCTTAACCATTGCATTATCATCTGCACGCGGTATCGCGGTATAATCAGGTTCAGCAATCATAGCACGTTGTAAAGGGGCGTTAACTTTCCATAAAGCATCGTAGCCATCACTGTTCGGTTCACATCCCTCCACCATAATAAACGGACCGCCTTTTTTTCTATAAGAATCTGCTGAACCGACCTTTGCAATGTCTTGGACTTGGCAGATATGAATAGGAACAGTATCTCTTGACATCGGAAAGTGCAGTTTCCCAATTGTCAGCTTGTTTGCCATCTGTAGTAATGCCATGGATCTTGCTCGTGTTGCGATCCACGGAACACCATTTTTTATTGGACAGTCCAACATCAGCCCGCTGTTTGTGTTTCCAACGCTAATAGTATCCCCTCCGTCAGGGGCATCTTCAAGTCTTCGTGTTTCGCTGCTTCTGTTAATCCGATTTGCTATTTCAACAGATTCAAGTGAACTATGTGGCTTATCAGTTAGACAGACAAACTTTCCGCGTCCTGTGTTCTTATCTACGCCTTTTGTTGCGACAACAATACATTCTGCCATAGTAGTGTCTGCAGAGAATGTGCAGTCTTCTGCTTTTGCTTGTGCCATGGTTATCACGACTACATTGTGATATTCAGTTGCCCACATATCACGAAGTTTACGTGTAGTGGGAGATCGCAACACTGTCAGAGGTAAGATGAAACCCATTATGCCGCTATTTCTAAGTTTTTTGTCTGCTAAATCTACAAAAGCAGAAACGAAACCGTTAGTCCCATCAGTTACCCGTGTCTTTTTGGATTTCAACGAGGCTTGCATCAACTTCTGATCTTTTTCGGGACGATCACTACTTTGGAATGTAGATTTTGGAACATCGGAATTACTATCCGACCCCGGTCTTGTAAAGGGTGGATTCTGTATCACAATATCAACATCACCATGCTGGAACGTCTGCTGGAGTTTAACTACGGTGTTCTCCTTACCGCCTACTTGCTCAGCCTCTGTGTCAAATAGTTTCATATCATCAAGCAATTCCAATGAGCCAATCGCGTAATCTCCATTCTCCATTACACCGTAGGGGGCAGTAACTATTTGAGTCCCACCGATTTTGACACCTGCGTACGTGCTCGCAAGTGCAGCAGCCGTAAGATGTGTCGCATTCGGCATAATATCTACACCGCCAATGTTTTCCTCTAACATTTTCTGATGGATATCCCTACCATTTTTACCCGCTTGTTCATACAGTGATAAAATACGTTGATAGACACCGTTAAGCAACGCACCTGTACCACAGGCGAAGTCTGCAACTTTTGGAAGTTTCCCTTTCGGCAACTCAGGCATCACAAGCGTAGACAGCAGCACAGCACTTTCCGGGAGCGTATAGTTCGCCTTTACATATTTCCTATCGGTGATTAACTTCTGGAACACAATACCCGAGAGTTCGTGTATCTGCGCGATGCCTGTATCAACAAGGTCTTTGGCAGCTTCACATAGGAGTTTTAAAATATATTTGACAAGTCTGTCATCAGTCGCAAGTGCCTCAACGAGGTTACGCGCATCCTCAAAGATTGGACGGTAATTGACTTTGAGGATTGTGTTCCAGTCATCAATGACATCGGCATAGTCAATTGTCGGTAGGAGTTGGCGGAGTGAGCGGACAGATTCCATCTCTGCTTTACCAGCGAGAGAACTCTGAAACACAAAAGCATCGGTGATAATTAGTGCTGCCATACGGAGCGTTTGGACGTTGGGGAGTCGCGATTCGGAGATCGCGCCTACAGACGAATCGTCTTTAGAAAGGACCTCTTGGTGTAAAATTGTCTCAATTTTCTTGGCGATAGCAGGATGGTCAACGATAGCATCTTCAAGTAGGTAAGCTGCCTTATTGATGCTTTTCTCCATCTCTTCTGCCGCCGCTTCAAGTTGAGAGTTCGGCATTGCACCTACGTGCAGAGCATTTGCAATGTCGCCCACGGTGCCTTCTGCCCATCCGTTTTCTGGGAAGTGTCCTACGGTATCACCGACTGTATTCACAAGTTTGTATTGTAGGTCATCAGCAGTGCGAAGTTGCAGATTGATATCCTTTCCCGCCATCGTCTTAAAACGGTCAGGATAAAGGATTGCCATGACGTTATTGAGGGTTTTCCCGACAACGTGATATTCAGTTTCAAGTTCAAGAACAAGTCTTGTTTCCGCTTGTGTTATGAGATTTTTAGCGTTGGTAGTGGTTGCAAATTTCGCTTCAATGCCAACGGGTTCCCTACCGTGTTCAATCACAATGGCATCAAGTTCGCTGTTGCCTTTAATGAAAGCGTTGACTTCTGTTTCAAGTTCCCATCCGTGGCGCATGTGGCGTAAGATGTTCACCAGTTCATTTGTGATTGTGGTTTCGCGTCTTTTTGGCATATTGTTCCTTTACAATAAGGACTATCACTCTGACCGCAAATCAAAAACAGTTTTAAAACTCGCAGATTTTCCTGTATTCAGTGCAGTTTGGATGGCGAGCTTGTAGTCGCGGAGAGGAAAGGGAGTACCAACCAAAGGTAGAAATTGCTCCCCATGTTTCTGTAGCAGCTGCAGACCGAGTTGAAATGTATGCATCTGTTCATCGTTATAAGTTTCAATTCCATAAGCATAAGACCCTTTGACTTGCAACTGCTTATACCAAATAGAGGTCCAATCTATGTTCTTCGGAATTCCCGGCATACCTATTAACACGACCTTCCCTCCAACCTGTGTAAAACGGAGAGCATCGTCTATGGTAGAACTTGAACCGACACAGTCAAAGGTAATATCTACGCCTCCTTGTAAGACCAACTTACCGATTTCAGGTTGATATGAAGCCGCATTCGTCAATTCACAGAACACATCATAACTCCTGCTATTCACAGGAATTATCTCATCAGCACCGAGTTTCTTTGCTAATTCTTGTTGGTGCGGGTATTTAGCAGAAATAAGGATTCTGTTTTGATGACCCAACATCCGAAGCGATGCAACCGTCAACAAACCTATTGTTCCACCACCAATCACACAGATTTCGTCTGAATCAGATATTTCTGTTTGTAGGACACCATGCAACGCACACGCAAACGGTTCAAGCAGCACAGCAATTTCATCCGATATATCATCAGGCACATGATGGATTTGTGATTGATGTGCAAGCACATATTCACCCCATCCTCCCCCTGTCCCTCTACAAAAACCTGTCTGTAATCCTTCAGAAATACTCCCTCTTGTAACATTCTCACAGTTTACATACTGCTGATTTTGACACTGAATACAAGGGGGATCAATCTCTCGCACACGACAAGCTAAGACAGGTTCAACAACTATCCTATCACCGATAGACATACCTTCAACGTCCTCACCCATTTCAGCGATTTCACCGACTATCTCATGTCCTAACACAAAAGGGTCTGATGTGAATGGGGACAGATAGACACTCCCCTTGGCAGTAATCGTGGATAAATCGGAACCACAGATTCCACTCAATCGGTTTTTGATTTTCACCCATTGAGGCGTAGGGAGTTGCGGTTCGGGTAGGTCTACGAGTCGTGTGCATGAGAGTGGAGACGTATAGAGACTTCTCCACCTATGTCCAAGGTAGCGTAGGACTATATAACGTTTGATGTTTTTGGTGTATTGTATGGCTTTCACGGTATCAGTCTAATTTGCCTCGTTTTGATAATACTCCATCAATATCTCAGCGACTTCGGGTCTGGAAATTTCAGGTGGAAGCTGCTCACCTGCGCCAAGCATTTCACGCATTTTCGTGCCAGAAATTGAGAAATAATCATCTGGTCCATGCGGACAGTCACCCATCATGATAATCTTGTTGCATTTATTGCACCACATTGTCCAATTACCACGGAAGATTTCTATTTCTAACGCATCTTCCGGGATGTCATCAAAGATTGTCTGTGCGTCAAATGGACCATAAAAATCACCTGCACCAGCATGATCACGTCCAACGATGAAGTGTGTTGCTCCACAGTTCTGCCTGAAAACTGCATGAAGCAGTGCCTCACGAGGTCCAGCATATAGCATATCAAACCCGTAACCAGTGATAGATACTGTATTCTCAGGAAAATAGTGGTCTACCATAGTTCTAATTGCAGCATCACGGACAGCAGCTGGAATATCTCCAGGTTTCAGTTTGCCAAGCAGCATGTGAATTAAGACACCATCAGCATCCACATCTCTTTGTGCTATCTTACAGAGTTCTTCATGTGCGCGGTGCATCGGGTTTCGGGTTTGGAATGCAACGACAGTTTCCCATCCACGTTTAGTAATGTCTTCGCGAATCTCAACGGCAGTCCGGAATGTCCCAGGAAAATCTGTTGGAAAATAGGAGTAGTTCAACACATCAATCAAACCGGATAGCACGTTATCACCAACATCTGCAAAAGCAGGAACACCCGGATGTTCAGGATCGGTTGTGCCAAATGTCTTCTCTATAATAAGCTGCTTTTGTTCTTCTGAAATCTGTTCTATTGCCGAAACCTTCATAATTGCAAGGGGCGAATTGCCATCAACATTCGGGTCGCGAAGGGTAATACGTTCAGCGTTCTTTATTCTATCCGATAGTTGATCGTCAGAAACGATATTCATGATAGGAACTGGCCAAAAAAGTCCATTTGGCAGTTGCATCTCTGATGCAACACTTACCGCTTCTGCAATGTTCATATATCCAGTCAGAGGTGTAAAGTAACCCGATGCAAGCATAACGGCTGATGCAGCTGCTCCTGAACTGATTAGGACAGATGGAAGATTATCCGCCTCTTTTATCAATTCAGCACGTTCCGCATCATCCGATACGTAAAGGGGTGTTAAGGTTTCGGCTCCATGTGGTTTAATCATTAGTATCTCCTTAATAAAATGTAAATAAAACCGTTATTAATCTTCAGTTGCTATCTGTTCAACGATACAGCCGTTCCATATCCAATGGATGTGCCTCTTTGCAGTTTCAATCCGCTTTTTCGTTGTGTAAATCACGAGGGCAATATGTTCATTATTTGCCTCTACAATGGCTTCTTTTTCAACCACTTTGTTGTTAGGAGGCACAAGAAGTTTCTTTATAATTCGTTTGCCATTTGCCAACATATTAACTTCATGCGTTGCTGCTTCTGCGGATTGAAAGATATTGGTTACCTTATATGTGCCATTAGGCAAGTCAATTCTGAAGGCTGCATCCTCTTTACCATGCACAGAATCTCTTGTGAGAGGTGTTGTGTTTTCTGGAGGTCCCAAATAAGCTGCACGAGGTGTGATTCGCCAGTTATCTTTATTTAACGGATCTCTCGGATTCCACTCTGTATCCCATCCGTATCTGCCACTGACATACATAGTTTTCGGCGCGACAATATGATGATCCTCCTCAACCTCTGCACTGTCAGGCTGCATATCAAACCGTATTATCAGATTACCTTCTTCTGTCTTATCCCAAAGTTCAAGTTCAGGTTCAAGTGCTGTTTTTCTTTTGAAAAGTTTCAGATGTTCTGTTTGATGGAGAATGTCATAGTTATCTTTGATATCCGCAAACTCCTCTGTTTCAGGATAGTACCATGCAACAACATAATCTGCACGGATATAACTTAATCCAACACTTTTTTGGTTGTTGCGATTTACCGGAAAATAGTCATAGTTTGCCTCATAGTTTGACATGTGAACGACATCATCAACATATACACCATAGAATGCTTGTGCATGGATATAGGGTGTAACATATTTGACTTCTCCGAGTGCCTCAGATTTGTGTGCATGTGCCACGCGTATAGAGTATGTGGTATGTGGTTCTATATAATCTGTTCCTGAAACAAGTTCAGCAATTTCGGGTGATATCCGGGCATGGTCATAAGCCGTTCTGCCCCAATGGAGTAAGACAAAAATGACAAGACAGGTTGTTATTGCAAAACGTATGACGCCATGTCTATTCATAGATAGCAATGGTAGTAACTTCGGTCTCTCAGGATATAATTCCTTATCAGGTTGTGTTTCAAAATCTGGAATAAGCAACCATGGTGCCACCATCAATAGAATGTATATATGAATCCGATCATTGATCCATCCACCAGGTCCATAACCCCACGGTGCCTTCGCAAACATATAGGTAAACAGCAATGCTATCAATAGAAATACATCTGTCTGTTTAATCCACTGTTTTCGGTATATTCTATAAATGATAGAAATTATAACACCGACACCTAAAATCACAAGCAATGAATAATTGACAGGAATATGCCAATCCGTAAAGTAGACAATGGACTTAACACCCCAAAAGTAATCCCAAATCCATTCCATACCCCGATGACTTCCTGATTGATGCTGCTTGAGACTTTGCAGATAGTATTCCATTAAAACAAAATACATTGGGACCATATAAAGGAGGAACCGGAACAACGGTTTGAGACCTACGGTGAATTGTCTGCAGACTGCAAACCAATCTTTATTTCGTTCCTTCCATGCCTCAACCAAGGCATGGATGCCCCATATACATCCTGCTGCCACAGACATGCCTAACACTATTAACCCAAAAGAAGCGATATGTGACAGATAAGTGAGTAACAACAATATATATAAAATGCAGAGATGTCTTACCTGTATATTTTCCTTGTGTTTCCACCAGAAACCGAAACTAAAAAAGAAAAAACTAATACTCAGTGTAAAATTGTAAAATCCCATATAGAGAAGGTAGTTATATGCAAATGGAAACCCTATCCAAGCGTAAAGATACTTTGAATCCCGCTCTTTATGTACTGCACTCAGGAAATAGAAGAAGGCAATAGGGATTAATCCGACTGCGATTGTAAGGAATATCTTTTCAGACATCACAGGTGGAAAAATGTATAAGAGTGCGGCAAGGATTATATGTGACAACCAGTTCGGGAAGATGGTAATGTTAAGTTTCCACGCATCACGAATTTTATAGTTTTCATGTTGTCCATACTCTTTTAATACGAGAGCATTGTAAACATGGCTTGGACCATCTTGAGATGGGAAATATGCAAAAATCCAAATCGGAAGGAGATGTAATATCAACAACACAACAAATAGGTGTTTCCATGACAGATTTCTCCAACTGAACATTTTTCACTCCCGATAAAGTCTCGTCACCTATGTTTGTGTATTCTCTTTATAATAGAGACAATGTTGTGTTAGTGGACACTTCTCACATAGCGGTTTTCTTGCATTACATATTTGCCTACCGAAATAGATGAGATTCATGTGGAAAGGATATGTTTTTCCCTTAGGTATTATGATAGGCAATTCAAGATGAGCCTTTTCTGCACTACAATTCTGGGTAATCAGACCGAGACGTTTTGATATTCGTAGGATATGTGTATCAACAGGGAACACCTCTCTACCACAGGCAAACGAAAGTGTTACCGAGGCCGTCTTGATTCCAATACCTTTATGTTGAATGAGGAATTCTAATGCATCCTCCGTTTGCATATCGTGGATAAATTCTAATGACAAAACATTATATTCAGCTTTAAGCCAAGATAGGAAGTTCTTGATGGTTTCGGTCTTCTGTTTTCCTAACCCTACAATCTTTATTGTTTCTTCAACGGCATTGGCATCGGCTTGTAACACCTCCTCCCAAGTCGGAAATTTCTCTCTTAGTTGTATATATCCTTTATCACGACTGACATCAGTTGTGTTCTGTGACAGTATGGTCAGGATGAGACATTCCAGGATATCTTCCGTGCCATCCCAAGTCGGAATTCCGAGTAAGTGTTCCAGTGTGTCCGATATGTATTGTGCTTTCTGATGTAAATTCAAGGATAGATCCCGTTCTAATGTTTTTATTATTATTATATCACAAAATGAAAAAATAGCAAATATTTCTATGGGACACTCAGGAACAGAACTCTTGCCAATTTAAAGAAAACATGGTATTATTTTACCAATACTAATTCTGCTTGGAGGTTTGATAATGCGTTTTGCTCGTTTCCTGACAACAACGACTGTTTTACTATTACTTATTAGTTTTTATGTTTCATCGCCTTCCTACGGCTTTATTGAACGTGAATTCACGATACGCGAAGTGCTTGATGCATGCACAAATATTGTGTTCGGAGAAGTACAAGTTGCCAATGCTCGCAGGTTACAAGCTATCATTACTGTTAAAGAAGATGTAAAGGGTAAAAGTAATTTAAAAGAAATAAAAATGAATTTTGCTACAGGACAATATAAACAGAACACTTCACCCCAAATAATGGCACGACTGCTAAAAGAGGGTATGCCAATAATTGTGTTCTATCGTGAACAATATGGTATTGATAGTATGTGTTTCATTGATAATACCTGGTTTCAGATGCGTAGTTATCAAGGTAGACGTAACAGGCTTGAAAGAAACAGCGGTTCATCTTGGTGGAGTTTCACACATATTGATCCGATGATGAAACGCACGTTTGATGGAAAGACAAAGGATTTTCAAAAAGTTGTTCGTGATATGTTAGCAGGTAAAATGTGGGTCACTGCACCAAAAAACGGGGTAAAAGTTCTCGTCTTAACTGGAAATAGCACTTCTACGACTTGGGGACAATCTTATGTCCACACAAACACAATGACTTATGAATACAAGGCATTACGCAATGTGAAGACTGCTGGTAAACGTCCTATCGCTTATGAATCTACAAAAATGCGAACGCTACCAAACATAAAAGATGCAGATATTCTATGGATCGGATTTGAAGAAATATCAAGCTACGGACGTCACCTTTTACCTACTGGGTCAGAGAAAAAAATTAAAGACTTCGTCAAAAAAGGTGGTATTGTCGTCGTTGCAGGACAAGACAGCACAATACGCAGACCTTGCGGAACTGGATGGTTGCAAGGAAAGTTGACAGGTGTTGAAAGTCCACCAGATAGACATTTTGTGGTTATAGACAATTCTGAACCTGTATTTTCCACGCCGAACAGAATCCGATCCGGCACACTGTTTATTGATGATGCGTGGGTAGAATGGGAAGAAAGCGATCAAGTATTTGCAACTACAAAAGAACGTAATGAACTTGTTGTCGGTGCACGAAAATATGGAAAAGGGCTATATATCATTACAAGTCTTCGCAACGATACACAGTATACAGTTTCCAACAACAAACTGCTAATGGAAAACATCCTTCATTATGCTGTGAAGCAGCTTAAAAAATGATGTTACAGTGAAGTTTAGAATTATAAATATAAGTTGACACTTTGTCCCACGGTAGGCGAGGTCTCCTATCCTCGCCGATGCAGAGTGTTCAAGTCCTTTCAATATCTACTATATACACCCTACAGAAATTTTGTCACCACTAACGTGATGTCATCATGTAGGTTTTCACCTTGCTGATATGCTTCAAGATCGGATAATATCTCAGTCCTGATTTCAGAGGGAGAAAGGGCACGGTTTTCAACTAACAGGTCTTTTAAACGTTCAATCCCATACATCTCAGCATCTGCATTAAATGCTTCAGTGATACCATCAGAATAAAGCACGAGAAAGTCCCCGGGTTCCCATGTAGTTTCTGTGCTATGGTAGTGCGTCACTGCATCTTGATCCGGTAATGCAATACCTACTGGCGTAAATTGCGAGTCTAATTCAATGAATTCATCACTTTTCATCCGATAAAGAAGCATTGATGGGTGTCCCGCGTTTGCAAATTCAAGCCGATTGTCCTGATGGATAATCACATAACAACATGTCATATAGATAAAGGTCTGGGCATCTTCCTCTGTGACGCGTTTTACGGTTTTCATTACCTCTGGTACTGAGGCATCAAATCGTATTTGCGTCTGAATACCACTTTTAGTCATCGCGGCGACCATGGCAGAATGAAACCCATGACCCATCACATCACCGATAAAAATACCAACTTGTTCATTTGGCAGATAGAGATAATCATAATAATCCCCACCGACATTGTTCGTAGGTTGGCAATATCCAGCAGAAGTAATACACGAATGTTTAATCTCTTCGTTTGGCAAGATTGATTGCTGCACCTGCGCTGCGAGTCGCATAGACTCCTCTTGGGCGACCTCTTTGCGAATAGCACTCATCTGAACTTCAAGATCATTCCGAATCTTATTATTCAGAACCCGAAACATACCTCTACCAATTAGGGGTATGCGTGCTAATGCTTGGAAAAAATCGTCACGATCAATACGCAGCAGACGTGTTAAAGTACATGTTTTAATTGTTGCACTTCTCGGTTTATCGTCAATCAGCGCAACTTCGCCGAAACAATATCCTTTCTCTTTAAATGATAATACTTCTGTTTCAGCTTTGATGATGCTGATTTCACCATCTACCAAAAAGTAAAGTGAATCTCCTTCCGCACCTTCCTTAAAAATAGTGTGACTTTCTTGGAAAACTATTTCATGTGCAATGTCACTAATCGATTCTATATCTGCTATTGAGAGTTCTGCAAAAAGTTCAGTCTGTTTTAGAAACGTGCTTTTCTCTTTGGCTAACATAAACACAAATATCCTCGGCAATGTGCTTTATTGAGTATTATTTTAAGACATATTCAACCTTCGGTTTTATTTGACAATCGTGGTATTATATCCAACCTGCCTCTATTTGTCAAACCTGTTTTTAACCAAATTTACTAAGACATATCTTGCACATTTATTTATTGCATAGTATCATTATTTGAATGATGACTTACTGTGACACTTGCATTGTATGTTATACCATTTCTAATAGAAAACGCCGCATTTTTGTAACCCAAACTGCCAGTTTGGGTTTCCGTCGTTCAAGACATTCTTAACAATTGTTAATGGGATAAACATTTATAGAAATGGTATTACCATCGATTCAAACCAATGCTGGAGGACATCCATGATTTCAGCCTACAAAATAAAACCTTGGTTCCAACAATTACTAAAACCGTTGCTAACAACACTCCATAAAATCGGTTTCACACCCAACGCTATCACTTGGCTGGCAATACTGTTGTCAGCAGTCATCGGTGTTCTATTATGGTTCTATCCGAATGGTGCGCTGAATGAATATACTAATGTAAAAAATACAAGAAAAGCCTAAAACTAAATAAACCTGAAATAGTCCTGCAATTCTTGACTTTTAATCCCAAATATGTTAAAGTATATCTACTTGAATAGAACACCTCAAATCCACATACTATGTTAACAACAACACAATTCTGTTTACAGACTAAAATAACCTAAGTTGCCACCTATTATTTGTTGGAGGGGTTTCTAACCCCGATTTATAAGAAGTGGCACCAAAATATGCAGAATTCATTTATTGCTTCGTTTGATAAAGTAATTTGATGATTAATATTCAGTAGGTAGCAACTTAGGTTAAAATAAAAACGTCACAAGGATAATATGTCAATAACCGATTTTTTTAACGGAAAAGTCTTGCTGATTACGGGTGGTACCGCCTTCCTCGGGCAACCGATGGTTGCAAAAATCCTTACCTCTCTTCCAGATGTCAAAAAAATATACCTGCTTATTCGGAATCGGGTTGAGTCAAATGGTAAAATCACTAATGCACAAACACGATTTGAAAAAGAGTTGTTAACCTCTGATGTTTTTGAAGAATTACGTCAGAAACACAGCACTCAATTTGAAGAATGGGTTAAGGAAAAGATCACTCCTGTTGAAGGCGAACTCACCGATGAAAGACTCGGTTTCAGCGATGCCGACTATCAACGCCTACAAAATGAAGTTGACATCTTCATTAATATCGCAGGACTCGTTCAGTTTGATCCGCCATTTGATGCCTCACTAAAAGGTAATACCTTCGCTGCTAAAC
The DNA here is from genome assembly GCA_958295945.1 of Candidatus Poribacteria bacterium. Classification (GTDB taxonomy): domain Bacteria; phylum Poribacteria; class WGA-4E; order WGA-4E; family WGA-3G; genus MSPOR6. The sequence continues at coordinate 3,230,368 of OY282386.1, read as the reverse complement.
ATGTTGTGACTTTCGCAAAAGGTTGCTCAAATGCGGTTTTTCTACATGTGTCCACTGCGTATGTCTGCGGTGACAGAACAGGTCATGTGCCAGAAGAACTCCATCCACCTTACGAACAATACGCACAAGAACATAACGAAAAAAGTTCAACGAAAATCCCCGCAACCCTCACAGAAGAAATTGATTATCTACTGGCTTTAAACCAATCCATACGTGATGATGCTGAATCCGCTGAACAAATAGCACATTTTCAAGAGATTGCTGAAAAGCAATTAAAAGCAGACAAACGTAAAAGCCGAAAAAACCTTGAGACCCTTACAAATGAAGTTAAGGAAGATTGGCTTGAAGAACGTCTGGTGGAAGCGGGATTGGAACACGCGCGGTCACGCGGATGGAACGACACATACACCTACATGAAATTCCTCGCCGAAGAAGTAATCATGGAAATGCGTGGCGACCTTCCGACAGCCATTGTTCGTCCTTCCATCATTGAAAGTAGTATCGCAGAACCGCATCCAGGATGGCTCGGTAAATATCGGATGTCCGAACCACTCATCGTCGGTTTTGCAAAAGGAAGACTCCCTGATTTCCCAGCAGACCCAGATATTATTTTAGATATTGTCCCTGTTGATTTCGTTGTAAATGCAATGTTAGCCGCTGCAGAAGCCATCGCAGAAAGCGGTGGAATTGAGGTTTACCACGTCGCTACCGGTACACAGAACCCACTATATTTCCGAGGTATCGTAGAAGCTACCTATGATTATTTTACTAAGAATCCTATGATAGAAAACGGGAAACCTATTCTTGTTCCAGTTTGGCAATATCCCTCTTTAGAGGAATTCCAGCGAAAATTAGACAGTAAAATGCGTCTGCTTGACCGCGCAATGAAAGCCTTAACACTACTACCCTTCAAATCCGCAAAACGACAAAGACGGAGATTGCTCATAAAACAGAGCAGCATAAAAGCAGCACTTCACTATATTCGGATTTACGCACCATATACCCGCACAAACTTTGAATTTGAAACAAAAAAGATGCAAGCACTCTATGAACAACTTTCACCTGAAGAGCAGAAACTGTTTGATTTTGATGTGTCTCAAATTCAATGGAATCGGTATTTCCAAGACATCCACATTCCAGGCATAAAACGACATGTGCTTAAACTTGATGAAGATACGCCTAAACAGAAAAAAGAATCTACACAAGAGGAAGCAGACGATTATCCTGCACCTGCCCCAAATCCTATTGACAACATTTCACCAAGGACAATCGTAGATTTGATTGAGATTCAGGCGAAACGAATCCCTGATAGAATTGCCCTACAAATGGTAACCGAAGATGAATGGGAAAGGTATACTTACGCTGAAACCTACTCACATTCACGGCAAGCAGCATACCAATTATGGAAAAACGGTTTACGAAAAGGGGACAGAGTTGTTCTGGTATCAGAAAACCAACCCGAATGGTGCATCGCCTACCTTGCCGCTTCGCAAATCGGGTGTGCAATTGTTCCGCTTGACGCACAAACACCGACAAGAGAGATATTAGCTATCGCTGAGTTCACTACCGCAAAAGCAATCTTAGCATCAGATGCTGTTTTAGCCAACTCAAAAACACAACTGACTGAGGCAGATATTCTCATACAAAATATCAATAAGTTTAACGAAACTGCCAATTTAAAAGACGAGATTCCATCAGACTTTCCTAACATAGAAATTACACCGGACACAGTTGCGTCCATTATCTTTACGATGGGAACCACGGTTGACCCAAAAGGGGCTATGTTAACGCATGGGGGATTTATCTCTAATGTTAAAGCCGTAGCAAAAGCATTACCACCAACAGATGAGGAACGCATCTTGTCTGCTTTGCCACTGTATCATGCCTTGAGTTTTTCATGTAGTCTGTTGATGACTCTTTATGGTGGCACAACCGCAACCTATGTCAACGCACTGCGTCCGACAACCCTTTTGAAAGCCATGCGTGAGGATAAGACCACTGCATTTATCAGTGTTCCCCGACTCTTTCAAATGCTGCAAAGCACTATTGAACGACAAGCATCGCGAGAAGACACACCCGGAGAAACCATTGCTGAAAAAGCAAAGAATGTAATGGGTGGAAACATCCGAGTCCTTGTCAGTGGGGGTGCTGCCCTTGACGATGCAACTTATGATGGATTTCAAAAACTCGGTTTAACTCTTTATCAAGGTTACGGGATGACCGAAACAGCACCAGTCCTGAGCGTCAATCCTTATCTGAATAGTAAACGTGGATCTGTCGGTCCTCCTGTTGAAGGGGTTGAATTTCAAGTTTTAAATCCAGATAGTAATGGCATTGGGCAAATAATCGCAAAAGGTCCCAGTAATATGATAGGATACTATCATAATCAAGATGCAACCGAAAAGGCTATCCAAGACGGGTGGCTTTACACAGGTGATCTTGGATACATTGATGAGAATGGTTACCTATTTCTTACAGGACACTGTAAGAATGTTATCGTTCCCGCCTCTGGCAAAAACATCTATCCAGTCGAATTAGAAAAACTGTACCAAAACTGTCCAGTGATTGACGAAATCTGTGTAGTTGGCATTCCATACGAAGATGGGTCAGATACTGATGTTCATGCAGTAATTATTACAACTGATGACAAAGACAATACCAAAACAGATGTCCATCATCACTTGCAGAAAATTGCTAAAAAACTACCGAGTTACCAACATTTTCACAAAACACATCTGTTTCAATCTCCTCTTCCAAAAACAGAAAATGGAGAAATTGACAGGAAAAAGGTTAAGGAACAGTTAGAGGAACATCTTGCAAATGAACAAATTATAATTTCAAGTGAAGCAGCACAAGAATCTGATAATATTCCAGAGGATATTTTAACACCACTTGCAGGATTAGCACGGATGCCAGCAAATCAGATTCGTGGTGCAAGTCGTTTGGATACCGATCTTGGACTCGATTCACTCACGCGCCTTGACCTGCTGATGCTCCTCGAATCCAGACTCGGTCAGACAATACCTGAAGCAATGGTTGCCAACTTGCAGACAGTCAACGATGTTGTTGAACTAACACAGGCTTTGGCTGAAACAGATACAAATCAATCAACTGAAATGTCAGAAAAACCGTTGAAATTGCGAGAAAAACCACATTGGTATGCACGAGCATTTCGTGCAAGTGTACGAAGCTTTTACAAACACCGTTTTTCATTTGAATGTTTTGGACTTGAAAACATACCACAAGACAAACCTTTTATCATCACACCCAACCACGCGAGCCATTTAGATACGCTTACGGTGATTACGGCACTCGGTCAATATTCACACCGTCTGTGGACGCTTGCCGCACGCGACTACTGGTTCGGCAATCGCTTTCAAGGATGGTTTGCACACAATTGTCTCAATGCACTGCCTATAGAGCGCGATGGCAATTTCACCCAGTTTCTGCAAGATTTACGCATGGCAAACGCAGTGATGGAACAAAACAATGGATTGCTCATCTTCCCTGAAGGCACGCGTTCAGTTGATGGAGAACTACAACCATTCAAACCAGGAGTCCTCAGTCTACTAATTTATGGAGAACAGGTACCGATAATACCGGCATATATTAAAGGCACATATCAAGCACTGCCAAAAGGACAAAACTTACCAAAAAAACATCCGATTCAGATCGCTTTTGGAGAACCACTACTATTTGAAGGCACACAAAACACAGACGACATCACGGAAAATTCGGAAATATACCAGAAATTTCTGACTGAACTTGAAACCCGTGTTGCTGAACTCAAACAAAAATTATCTTAGGAATTAAATTGGAATCGCTTCAAAATAAAACAATCGCGTTCTTTGATGTAGACGGCACTTTGGTAAGCACAACTATTGTGCATTGTTACGTCTGGCTTCGGACTTCATCGTTTTCTCGAATACAGAAACTATTCTGGACAATCGGTTTCCTACCAAAGATCATATACTATCTGATTTTAGATCGGATTAGTAGACCACAGTTTAATCGGGTATTCTATAGAAATTATCGTGGAATGAACGCAGACACATTAAAAACTTCAGCATCTGATATGTTCGAAAATTATCTGAAACACAAAATATATCCTGAAGCCATTACACAAATACAAGAACACAAAGAACAAGGACACCAAGTCGTCCTATTGACCGGCTCACTTGATTTCATTGTCAGTCCCATCGCTGAGTTTTTCGGTGCTGAGTCTGTCTTAGCTCCCGCACTTGTGGAACAAGATGGCAAGTTCACTGGTGAACTCACATCCGAACCGCTCATCGGAGAGCAAAAGGCAATAGCAATGAAAAAGTTCAGCGAACAAACAGAGATTCCACTTGATATATGCTATGCTTATAGTGACAGTCAATCTGATCTACCGATGTTAAATGCTGTAGGCAAACCTGTCGCAGTCAATCCGAGCAAAGGACTTCGCAAACAGGCACTTGAAGCAAACTGGGAAATCCACGAATGGATGAAAGCATCTTGACTTTAGAACGTATTTCATTAATCATTGTAGTGCGGGGTCTCTGTGCCCCGCAATGCCTAAACACGCGAAAATAATGGCGGACACAGAGACCCCGTTCTACAATGAAAGTGAACTTCTGTAGTGAATACAATATTTATGAGATACGCTGTAGAAAGAATGTTGATAAATAAGGAGAAAAAATGGAAGTCAAACGTTATTTAGAATCTATGTCTGAACCACAAGACACAATGTATGTTGAAATTGCAGGAATGCATCGCTTTACGCGCCGTGGAGATGATTGGACAAAATTCCGTGAAGATCTCATCGAACTGCTTGAACAGACAATCTCTGAAGACCTTTCAAAAGAATTTGCCAAAGCTACAGAAAATTGGGAAAATGAGGATTTGGGATAAATATCTACTCCATCTTATGAAATTATCCTAGGCGACCACCAACAAAGAACTTTATGGAGAAGACTATGAACACCCTATATGATTTTAAATTAAGACAGAAAAAATATATACCAGTCTTTCCAAAAGCAGCAGGAAAACCGACTGTTTACATAGAAGGGTATCCCTATGAGGACGATGAACCTATGGCATCAACAGGATTTCACGCTGATCAGATCACTACGTTTTCTGATCAACTTTCACGCTATTTCGCAATGAATGAACACATATATATTGGGGTTGACAATTTCATCTACTATAAGGAAGGTGACATGTCAAAAGTAGTTGCACCTGATATTTATGTTGTGTTTGGTGTAGATAAATACCCACAACGGCGTAGTTTTTACACGTGGTCAGAAGGGGCAGTACCGATAGTAGTCTTTGAGTTTCTTTCCGATGCGACTGCAGATAAAGATCGGCACGAAAAAGTACAAGTGTATCTACAAGATATGAGTGCTCAAGAATACTTCATCCATCAACCTGAGATGGAAAAACCTGCGGAGTTCCGAGGATGGCAACGGATGCCTTCGGGAGATATCGTAGAGATAGAACCAGATACAGAAGGTGGACTGTTTAGCGAAGCATTGAACCTTTGGTTCCGTTGGGAAGATAATCAGAATACGCAGGTGAGACTCATGCGTCCGTATCTCCCTGATGGCACACCTATAATGACATCTATGGAAGAAAAGCACATGCGGGAAGAAGCACAACACCTTCATGAAGCAGCGGAAGCGAAGGTAAGTGAATTAGAAACTGAGATAGAACAGTTACGCGCACAAATCGCAAACACAAAATACGAAAGTGCATGACAAACACCATTTCCACTCAATTGTCCCAAGCACACAAGTAATAGTCTTGTAAGTTCTATTCTACAAAAGTAGTTTTTAGATTGAATTAGAAATTAAGTGAACATTCGATTAAGATATTGCGGTATTCGTAGTAGCGCAATTCATTTCACCTCGGACATTCTTTGCCTTCGTTTGAATTTATAATCTCATATTGAACTATTCTTTATTAGAAATAGTATTACCATATTGTTGAAGGGTTTCCAACCCGGATGTAATACAAAATCTTGACAAATTCAACCCCAAACATACATGAAATCCATTGTTCCCATCACCAAAAAATACAACAATCCCAATCCACCATCAATTAGAATGATGTCCAAATATATGAACAGAAAACGAATAACAAACAAAAACTAAAAGTTAAAAAACGACATTGGTTGTTTTTTTTAAAAATTCAATAAACCACTAAAACCACTATAAACCCATACCACAACAAGCCTGATAGGGTCATAGAAAAAAAGTAAAAAACAACCAAAAAAACAACCAAGTTAATTTCACATCCTTAACTGATGTGAAAAAATGCGTTGGAAATACCAAAACCTACCTCCCTGCCTAATCCAAAATCCCTTGACAAACGCCGACCATTAGGATAAAATAAAAATTGCTTAACTGCAATCATTTACAAATTGCGTTCTCAACCGAAACGGGAGTCTAAACAAACGGATATATGAGTACATTTTACGTCACCACCCCTATCTACTACGCCAACGGTGAACCCCATGCCGGACACGCCTACACCACAATCGCTGCGGATGTATTAGCACGATACCACCGAATCAAAGGTAATGAAGTTTCTTTTCTTACTGGCGTTGATGAACACGGAGCAAACATTGATAAAACAGCTGAAACCGAAGGACTTACACCACAAGCATTCTGCGATAAGTTAGCACCGATTTTTACTAAGTTGTGGGAACGTCTAAATATATCAAATGACATCTTTCTCCGAACAACAAGCGAACTACACAAACGCGGCATAAGAAAGTTTCTTACTGCCCTATATGAAAGCGGAGATGTCTACAAAGCACCGTACGAAGGACATTACTGTCGTCCGTGTGAACGTTTTTTTCCAGAGAAAGAACTAACGGATGAAAAGATCTGTCCCATCCATAAATTGCCATTAGAATGGGTGAAAGAGGAAAACTACTTTTTTAGATTATCCAAATATCAAGATCGGTTATTACAACATTATAGTGATAATCCTGATTTCGTATACCCAGAAAGCAGACGGAATGAACTATTGAACGTGCTGGAGTCAGGTTTAGAGGATACAAGCATCTCACGTTCCTCTGTTTCGTGGGGAATACCCTTACCATTTGACCCAGAACACATTGCTTATGTCTGGATAGATGCATTACCCAACTACATAACCGCTCTCGGTTATGATGCCGATAGCGAAAAATATCGGACATTTTGGCCCGCGAATGTTCACATGATGGCAAAGGAAATCACCCGATTTCACGCGCTTCTTTGGCCCGCCATGTTGATGGCAGCAAACTTACCACTTCCTAAGCAGATTGTCGCGCACGGTTGGTTGACGAAGGATGGTGAAGCACTCAGCAAAACACGCGGCATCTTCATTGATATGGATGGAGACATCGAAACTTACGGTGTGGATGCGTTCCGTTATTATCTCATGCGGGAGTTTAGTTTCGGCAACGATGGCGACTACCGTCCCACTCGCTTACATCAACGCTACAATGCTGATCTTGCAAATGATTTGGGGAACCTGCTGAATCGCGTTCTCGGTTTAGTTAACAAGAACTTCGATGGAATCCCAGCACCGTCAACTCCAGATGATATTGACACAGAAATCGTGGAGATGGCACAGACGACATCCGAAAAATTGGATGAACACATGGCAACCTTCGCCTTTGATAGTGCATTAGAGACAATCTGGGAATTTGTGCGACGTGTCAACCGATACGTACAACAAACTGAAGTATGGACCCTTGCAAAACCTGAAACAATACCGAGAATGGGAACAATCCTCTATAATTGTTTGGAAGCGTTACGATACATTTCTGTGCTGATTTCACCTTATGTACCTGAAACTGCTGAGAAAATTCAGAAACAGATCGGTTTATCAGAATTTGATACCGTCGCAGAATGGGGACGTTTACCTGTTGACATAGAAGTAAGCAGAGGTGAACCTATATTCCCGCGTATTGATCTGAAAAAAGAAACCGCAAAACAGGAAAAGAAAACAAAAGAGCAAAAATCCAGTCTCATATCCTTTGCAGATTTTCAGAAAATGGATCTACGTGTTGGATCCGTCACATCTGCTGAACCGATTGAAGGCGCGGATCGTCTCCTCAAATTGCAGGTAGACCTTGGCACAGAAAAAAGACAGGTTGTCGCAGGAATAGCAGAACACTATAAGCCAGACATCCTAATAGGAAAAAAGGTTATTGTTGTCGTCAATTTAGAACCCGCGACCATACGCAATGTAGAATCACACGGAATGATCCTCGCCGCAAGTGATGAGTCTGTTGTGTTGGTAAGTCCTGAGACTGAAGTTCCTCTCGGCACACAAGTAAGATAACGACGTGCTATCTTGTCCCTAATCTCACAAATGCAAAACATTGAAGCAACCCTCAAAACCCGCATTCAGAATAACGAAGCAGATTCGTTTGTTATCATTGTGCCAACAGATTCAGCACGTTTAAATCGTCAACGCGAGTTGATTGACTATCATCCGAACCGTGCCGTTGCTAATCTACAAGTCTACGACATTCAAAATTTTATTCAGAGGTTATACAATCGGGTTCGTCCTGCAAGAACACATATCTCAACAGGAATTCAAAACCTTTGGCTTAACGAAATCGCTGAAGATGATGCTGATAACTATAATGCATTCAGACCAATCCAGAATAAACCCATTCCAGACAGTACACTTTCTCTCATTGCTAACACGATAAATAATTTAAAAGAAAAGGGGGAGACTGTCCGAGATATTGAAGCAAATACGCCTACCAAGACTGACCTATCCAATATATATAGTCAATATGAGTCAAAACTTCAAAACGGGTGGATAGACGACAAGGGCAAACACCTTTACCTTGCAAACAATTTTGAAGACGACTTTATCAAACAGGCATTCCCCAAAGCAAATCTCATCGTCGTTGAAGGTTTCTTTGTCCTTTCCAAATCAGATATCAAAATACTGACCCGTATTGCTCAGATACCTGACATAGAGATGTGGTTTCGAACAGACTGTATAGAAGCAAATACTGATTTATATAAGATAATTAAATCCCTCGTCTCCCAATTTAGAACAGCAGGTGCACATATAGATACCGACTATGACCGAAATGACGACAACCATAGTTATTTCGCACAAAATCTGTTTCAAACGAATAAGACATTGACGCACAAGAAGGATCTAACACAACAGATTAAAGTAATAAAACCTGCTGACCGAACCGATGAGGTTGAACAGATTGCACATCTAATTCAGAAGCATGTGTCTGATGGAGATTGCAAACTGGGAGACATCTGTGTGGCATATTACAACTTAACGCAATACCAACAGCGGATTGCCGAAACATTCCCCGCTTTTGGTATCCCTTATGCTCTTGTGGAAAACATACCGCTTACAAAATCAGAAGTCGTCAAAGCCATCTTCTCCCGACTTTCATCAAGAAAAGAGGCTATAGGAGATATCTATTTCTCCAATGACAATCCCGCATCACCGGCACGCGCATTTCTTCCAAATGAATTCCAGGATTATATCAACGTGATCTTGGATAAGGGTGGTGTTTTACAACGCATACTAAACCCGATGCTACAAAAAAACAGTAAAATCGTTGAAGGTGAAGTGAATGCATTACATACATTTAAGAGAATTGTTGGAGAACTTTGCATAACATTAACATCTGAAGAGGAAGGATCGTTTCAACTTGCATACTATATCAATAAACTACATTATATTGCCAAACACACTCACTATCAGAACAGAGCACAGACAAAAAGTGAGACAGTCAAGATAGTCACTCTCGGTGAACTAAGGAGTTCGGAGTATAAAAATGTCTTTTTAGGTGATTTTGTAGACGGTGGATTTCCTCCGATTTATCGTCCCGATCCCTTGCTACCCGACACACCATCTCGTACGGAAGATGAACATCTTTACGACAATCGGTTTCTATTCTATCGTGTGTTGAAATCATTTTGTGAGCGATTATATCTCCTGACCCCACAACGTGAAAATGTATCGCAATTAATCCCATCCTTGTTTCTGTCGCAGCTACAAGAAATCGCTCATATTGGGTCGGAAACGATTGAAAATCCCACGCAAAGGAGTGTTCCAGGTTTCCTCAGTGCTTACGGAAATTATGTGTCAACAACAGAACATTCATCTACCAATACATTCCCTGAAGATCTTGATAACAGACGTTCCTTAATAGACCATGTTGTTTCTATTGAAAAAAGCCGTGAGGACACACACGAACTTATGGCTTACGAAGGCAGATTGAAAGAAGGAAATCTATCTGAGGAAAGTCAAGCACAATTGGAAAAGTTGCATGAAAAGAGATATTCTGTCTCAGATTTGGAAATTTATGCGAATTGTCCGTTTCAATACTATGTCAATAAAGTACTGAGATACAAAGCTGAAGAAGACGAAGAAGATGACGAACCATCTCCTCTTGAAAAGGGTTCGTTGATTCATGATGTCCTTTTTGAATTCCACAACAATCGCCGCGAAAATGAATGTCCCGCAATAGCACTATGTTCGGATGAAGACTTTGATATAGCAAAACAGCAATTAGATGAAATATTACACCGTAAATCTGAAGAAAAACGGAATAAGCGAGAGGGGGTTAGTGAAGATAATCTCTTTTGGATTGTAGAGATTGAGAAACAACGGGTGGCACTACATAAATGGCTTGATGCCCAACGCAAATACGATCTAACTGTTATGCCACGTTATTTTGAAGTGAGTGTCGGATATCCACTAGGTAATAGGGATGAGGAACTGAGTCAGTCAGAACCTGTTTCAATAGGCAATGTTAAAATGGTTTGCAAAATAGATCGTCTTGATATTGGTGCAGGGAGTTTTAACGTCATAGACTATAAGACAGGAAGTTCAACGGTAAGAATGCAGGATATACTTGAAGGTCGGAGCATCCAACTCCCAATCTATCTACAGATCGCACAGCAATTATTGGAACAAAATGGGAGAACAGGATTAGAACCTACGGCAGGACTTTATCACATAATCAGATTAGACGAATGCAAAGTAGAATTGGGTATTGGTATAGAGGATTACAATGATATTGCTTTCAGAAATTATAATGGTGCCGAATGGAAACCCGTAGGCACAAATAGTGGACAATTGTTGTATGACGAACAATTTGAATCACGACTTAATCGTGTAAGTGGTTATATTCAACAGTACGTTGAAAGCATATCTAACGGTATTTTCCCAATCATCACACGTGTTGATTCTTATGTAGATTCTGTGGAGGAAGGACAGGCACCACTTACTCCGAAAGACCACACCAAACCGTGTAGTTATTGTACTTACAAACGAATTTGCCGTGTCGGTGCATTTGTTGAATCATCCCAAACAGACACATAGTTTCATTTATTCGTGAGGTAAAGATGTACGAAATACTTGGAGAGACAACGTTAAGAACAGATGAGGTAATGGAAGTTGGCGTAATCAATGCTCCTGATCAACCCCATGCCGAAGAGATAAAGAAGTTTCTTGGACACAAACCGCAATTCTTCGATTGGCACATTGAAAGGTGTGTAGTCGAACCACTTGACGAACTGGAAACACGTTTCTATGTTGGAAAAGTAGATGGACATATCATCACAAACATCATGACAGTAGAACATGATGGGATAGGGATATTAGGTCATGTCTATACACTACCAGATCAACGCAGAAAAGGGGCGTGTAAAGGCACAATGGCTTTTCAAATGGAGGGTTTTCGCCAAAGAAACGGACACGCACTCTACCTCGGAACTGGTTACAACAGTCATCCATATCATATATACCACAGCTTTGGATTTGAAAGCGTTTATCCAGAATCAGGGTTTATGAAGTATCATGTGAACGATGATTTTGAGGAAACATACTTCGCTACAACTACCGCACTTCCGAAAGATGTTGAATGGCACGATTGGCCGAAGTTAACTGCGTTATCCGGTATTGTCGGGTGGGATATACTACGTAGCCTGCTATGGAACGTCTACGGTCCAACGAATTTGGAAAGCGGCTTTTTGATTTTGAAGCGCACATTGGAAGTAAGTGATGTCTTAAATGATGCAAAATTATTGACTACACAAGACGGTGTAATCGTCGGTTGGGCAACGGTGAATAGAGATAGTAAGTGGCGGCATAATATCGCACTTCTTGACCTATTCTTTCATCCTAACTTTGTCGATTCTGTTCCCGCACTCCTTTCATCACTGAAATTTCCTGAACTGAAAGTTCAATGTTATATTGATAGTGATGCCGTGAAAAAGGCAGAAGTTTTAGAAGCAGCAGGTTTTTCCCGTGAAGGTAGGTTCAAGAACCATATTGAATATAGAGGAAAGAAATACGATGTGTTGGTGTTTGGACGCGAGGGATAGATTCATTTGTCTTTTTAAGTTGATATTAATTTACATTTGTGTTATGTTAAAATCAAATTGAAAGTTAGTAAAGTTTTTATAGTGTAAATTACGTAATACAAATCGTAAACACAGTAAGTAGATAGCCATGATATCCTATGAACAATGGAACAAAGCGATCATTAAACACATTTTTGAAAATTGCGAACCGGATGAAATTGTCTTTCTGAACACAACTCGTGAAACATTAGACACTATCGCTGAACAAGAAGGTTTTAATGTAGACGCTGTAGAAAGTTTGATGGAAGCTGTTAAGGATAAAGTCGTAATTTCCAATGAATGGGTTTGCCTGCGACAGATTTATCCCGAGAGGTTATCTGAAAACTTTTTTGATGGAGAACCGCCACAAGTTGCGTTCCTGGCACTTAGTGTGCTTGCTGCGAGTATGATGGAACGCTCCAGCGGTGCATCAAGCACAAATTACTATATCCACCTGAATCGACTTCTTTTTGATGAGGATCGTACAGGTTGTCCACGGGGAATTGAGTTGCCGGAAATTAAGTTCTTTTGGGCACACTTGAAAATGTGGGTAACACATCAACAGAGCACTGAACTGTATTTGACTGAAGGCCCAGCAAATCAAAAATATGTTTGGTATCCCAAATCTCAATGTCTGATTCGCATGCATGATCGAAGAACCATTTATCAGTTTTTTCGTTACCAAGGTTTCACACCGGTTTCAAATATACCAGACAACCAACTTGAAAGAGACTTTCGTATGTGGTTAGGATCGCGAGACGGATCCGCAAGAATCTATCAATTTTTTACTAACAGTTCCTATAAAGCGTTAATCCTTAGACAAGTCAGATTGCTTTTAGAAAATTGGGATGGTGAAATTCCACCTAAACCGGTTGTTGGGCAAAGGCAGTCGCCATCCAAAATACATGTTGAACTACATTTTAATCAGTTTAGTAATCCAGAAATACGCTACTGGTTCCAGAGACGCGGGCGAGATGACATTGGCTGTAAAACCAATCCTTTTGGAATTGAGAACTTACAAACATATACATCAGAAAAGTGGTTTCGACCGTTTCCTGATGACAGTGATACGTTTTGGAATTTGTCAAGTCAACTGCAATTGCAAACAGATGAAATCAACCCAATGGTTTATACACTGTATTGTTCCGAAATCTGGGTTTTCCGAGTAGACCAAGAGTGTGATGAAGGTTGGATTTCTCAACAAAACATGCAGCTGTATCAAGATCACCTGATAGTGTTTAAGGAAAGATATATTGAGCAAACAAAAAACTGCCTAAGCCAAACTTGCGAACATGAAATTGATTCTCCAAACGCAATCTATGTTAACGGAGAAGGAAACGGTTGGCTCTATCTAAAAGCAACACCGATTAAACTTGAATCTTTTGATGATCCTAACCTTTGGATGCTTTCTGTTAAATCCAGTGAACAGATTTGCCTCAATGGTGGATTGCCCGTTAAGGATCATGATGGACACCGAGCCTATCTTAACATCTGTCTACCCACCATTTTCGTTCCCGAACTTGGTCTTTCCTCCGAGGAGCCTTTGCGAATCGGTGACCAGACGTTCCCTATGAATGAAAACCGATTAATCAACGTAGAAGGCATTTTAGACGTAGGGATCCATCAAATTTCATACGGAAGTAAAACGCGGGAATTAAGAATCATAGCGTCAGAGTGTTCATTGGAGCATCAAGAAAAAACGCTGATTGCTAAATTAGATACAGACAAGAAGACCATTCCATCTCATTCTAAAAAAGAGATTGCTGAGATTTCAGAAGAATCTGGTGTGTGGCTATCGGGGGCGAAGCTTTTTGGAGCAGATATACCAAACACTATATGGGACAATGTGTGTAAACCTCCAATACTAAAAAAAGACGAAAAACAATCATTGGAAAAACCCGCAGAAATCATTTCATCCGTTGTTAAACTAGCAATCGAACTCAAGAAAAATACGACTCCAGTGCCGAAGTGGTTTAAGAAAACATTCAAAGATTTAGATCAGAACATTGTGATGCGGACTCTTGTCGAGAAGAAACTGAGAAAGCATAAACAGACAGCACTATCATATACTGAACTCCGTAAATATATAAGCAGATAACTATGCAGGCTAAACCATATCCAGAAGCAAAACGAAGAATATTACTTGAACGGAGTGTGGAAGATTTTGTTGCCTTCTTAGAAGAAGTAACAGACAGTCAAGGCAGAACCTTCATACGAAATCAATTACTTCCCAGAACCGTCACAGGATTCCGACCTGGACATGCTCCTTTAACTCTAACAGTTCCAAAGTTAATCTCTAATTTGAGAGAAGAACAAGAACTTACTAATCCCGATTCCCCCAAATGGGGTATGTTCAATGTCGCTTGGAAAAGTTGGGTCGTATCTCACGGCGAACTAAATGATGTCCTACTTCAGTTTGACAATACAGAGGATTTTGATGAAAACCAACAGTGTATCGTACCGCCAAACAGTGAACTTGACAGGGAATGTTTTGAAGTCTTGATGGAAGCGAGCCGCCACGATCAGATTGATCAGGAAACAATACGACGTTTTTATGAGTTTGGTCATTTCAATCAATGTGATCAAATAGAAAATCTGATAAATGAAGCACGCCCCCGCGAGGAAATTGAACGAAGACAACAAATTGAACAACTCCCCGAACAAGTCAATAGACTTCAGCAAGAGATTAATGAATTACGCACTCAGTTTTCTAACTTAGACACCATGAGTGAACTACAACAATTACTAGATCAACAAATTGAACAAGTTCAGCGATCTTTTGAGGAACAACTTTCACAGTTAGATTTTTCTCAAAATGTAAATCGATTATCACAATCGGTTGGATCTCTTACCTCTCGGCTTGATGTACTTGAGAATTCACAGAATGAAACTGAATCTGGAATAAACGACTTTGTTGATCACACCGAGGCGATAACCACAAAGATTGAACAACAATTACAAGAAAACAATCAATCTGTTACGGAACAACTTGAACGTATGAATAGTGTCGTTGCGGAGATGACTGTACATATTGAACAGCAAAGACAAAGCATTGACCAATCTATTAGTGAACGGATTGATAGCATAGACAGTGCTATTGTTGAAATCAGATCTGAAGTTGAAGCACAAAATCAACCATCTAATAGACCTCTTAACGTTCCTGAAACTTCGGAATTAGAGAATCGTGAGACAGGAGCACCACGAATTGCACATCAGGCTGTAGAAATTGGGAGGTCAGCAGCTGCCAAATTGGAAGAAAGGACAAAGCATTATGAAGATGAAGAAGATTATCTATCAGACTTTGCGTATTGTCTCAGAAGGTATGGCATAACAGATTCTGATGAAATAGCGGCTGCTATTCACGTTGCACTAAAAACCTTTCCAGTTTTGGAAATTACTGATACACGGATTTTCAAAGTTTGGAATTTAATGTGCGATGAACATCTCCATTATACGAATCTTTATGTGGAAATGGGGTGGCTCGGATTGCAAGATTGGTTTCCTAAATTGTTGGCAGAGGAATGTTTTGGTGAACAGCTTGAACGCAACGACCTAAAAGTCTCAGTTCAGAAGATGCTTGAAATGGGGAACATGCTTTGGGCAATTCACTTCAGGAATTGTGACAGATCATTTCCAGAGTCCTATCTTCCGTCATTTCTCCAATGGACTAAAGACATATCCGATTCTACAATCAAAGTTTTTCTTACACGTACTTCAGGAAATAATCGTTGTGAGATAACAGAAGATGCCTACGCTTTGATAGCGCGTCTACCAGAACCGGAAGAAGAACCGATTGAAGCACAAAATTTACAAACCTCCAGAATCATCCTCACACAATCTGAATGGGATGGTTGGTGTCAACCACCTCCCGATGTTGACCAGCATCTTCAAGATCAAGTAAACTTTGTTAGTGAAATCCGAACAACAATCAATGAAAACGGTGGACGTATACCGAAAACACCTTTACGTGAAATTCTCCATTATCTTAGACTTTCCCAGAGCATCGAGATGGCATCAACTCGCGCGCTTGATTGGGCACTGACGATGCGTATTTTACCCTGGATCGAAAATCAACCTGAAATAATAGATCAAGTTTTAATAATGCTGGATCAAGAATATGATGGATTAGAACATTTCCAAGAAGGATTACAACAATCACGAGAAAACAGATGAATCAGACTGAAAACAATGTTTTTGATTATCTTCTTTATTATATATCACACCAAGGTAGATTACCTTGGAATGCTCTTAAAGATGCTGTCATACGTTTAACAGATAACCAGAATCAATACAAACCGTCTACTTATCTTAAATCCCTGGCAAGGTTAGGGCATGTTGATTATGATCCTATGAACTTAACCAAAGTAGCAATCGTAATCGCCCCTGCTACTCTCGTTGAAACATCTGTTGAAAACAGGTTTGTCTTAGTTGGAAGCAGGACACATGACTTCATTAACGAAGTCAATGAGTGCGTATTGGACACTGGTGCAATAATGGACAAACAATCAGAAAAGTATGCACCCACAACACTGGTTCTGAGTGACTTAACAGATACTATTTTCACAAGGCTTGAGGAATTAGGTATTCATATCAGCAAAGCTTTTTCGGCAAAATTATCAAAACTATTACCAACTCCAATACGAACAACTTTTCCAAGAATCAATATGCCACATATGGATTCACTCAAACTATTTAACCTTGAGTCTTTAGGATATGAACCGAATATCCAACATTATGGTAATGGCCTCTACGAAATTCCGGACTACGGATCCAATCTCTATATCTTAAAGACCGGACCTGACCGACGAAAAGTCCCACGAGACTGGGGTGAGTGGTTGGCTCTTTCTAATGCTGGCAGAACTGGCAGATTCGTCTCTTACGTGGAGAAAAACAAAACTTTGTGTGTTAAATATCCTTTACATTTACCAATAATTATAGACCGGTGTGCTACGCTCTGCTCAGGTTTTCCTCCAGAATTAAAGGGCAATTTCTATCACTATTTAGATGTTCCCTCTGGTATTGCATACCAAATAACTAAATCACTTTATCAAGGCTGGGAGGCAATTTAATGTCCAATCCTATTAAAACAGACCCTTTCAAAACACACGAACTACTATGTAATAAATACATCAGTTATATACAAACAATTATGGGTTTCAATAGCGAACAACTGGAGAAAGAGAGAGAAGAATTATTACGAGAAAATGGTTTGCTTTTTCAAGAACCCCGTTTTGAACCGATTTTTCCTTATCCTTCTTCAGACAAAACGTTATCAGAGTTATGTCAAGATCTATATCTTCCTTCCGAACTTGGAGAATTCATCGCATTAGGAGGTGAAGAGGGAATTGCACCAAAAGACCGTCCGCTCTATAAACATCAAGCAGAAGCAATTAAAGCATCAGCGGTTGATGGCAAAGATGTCGTTGTCACTACAGGAACAGGTTCTGGAAAAACGGAATGTTTTTTGCTTCCGATCTTCCATTATCTTATCAAGGAGTCCCAAAACTGGCATATCTATGGAGAACGGAATCTAAATCATCCCTGGTGGAAAACGCCACCGCGTACAGTGGTAAAACGGGTTCCGCAGCGTGAAGGTGAAAGACGACCTGCGGCTGTTAGAGCCCTAATTTTGTATCCACTTAATGCACTGGTAGAAGACCAACTGATGCGACTTCGGCGCGCTTGTGACAGTCCAGAGGTGCGTCAATGGCTCAATAACAATCGGAATAATAACAGATTTTACTTTGGTCGTTATACTGGATTAACACCAGTACCTGGTGCAGAAAAGAATGAAGATAATACAAACAATATTCGCAAGCTACAAAACAAACTTGATAGATTGCAAAGGCAATCTGAAAAAGCAAAAACAGCTGAGGAAACTCGTTATTTCTTTCCCTCCACTGATCCTGACACTTCTGAAATGTGGTCTCGTTGGGATATGCATAGCCATCCACCTGATATTTTTATCACAAACTATTCAATGTTAAGCATTATGTTAACACGAGATTTGGAACAGCCGATCTTTGAAAAAACTAAAAAATGGTTGGAAGAACCAGATAGTATTTTCCATCTTGTTGTTGATGAACTGCACTCCTATCGAGGTACAGCAGGTTCAGAAGTTGCATATTTGCTTCGGGTACTATTTAATCGACTTGGTCTTACCCCCGATTCACCGAAGCTACGTATCATTGCCTCAAGTGCATCTCTTGAAGGAGATGAAGGGCACGAGTATCTTCGTCAGTTTTTCGCACGCGAGAGAGATTTTCAAATTATCAATTCTCCACAATTTCCTGATGACAGTACCGAGCTTAGAGAGTGCCTTCAATACTCAAAGCAGTTTGAAGAATTTAATACGGAGGAAGATTCTACTCAGTTAGACACGATACCAAAAGAGGGCATTAAACTTGCTGCAGCACAACTCTGCAACAATAATGGTAGGTTACATGCCTTAACGGTTGAAGATATGCACAATGTTGCCAACAAAATTGCTTCAACTCCGATTTCCAAAGACGCGATCCGAGGACTAATTCGCTACCTGATCAAACAAAAGAATCCTGAGACAGGAAGAGCACTGTTACCTCTTCGTGTCCATTTTTTCTTTAAAAACTTTGAAGGTTTATGGGCTTGTAGCAATCCAAGGTGCGGTGGTAAAGACGATACAATTCCAATTGGAAAACTGTTTGCCAATCGTCGTGTCCTGTGTGATGAATGCGGTTCACGAGTCCTAGAAATATTAACCTGTGAAACATGTGCTGATATCTTTCTTGGTGGATATAAACAGCCAATTTCAGATAATTCTCAAGGGTGGTATCTAAGCGGTGACTATCAAGATTTAACAGGTTTGCCTGAAAAAGGGATCAGAGATCGTAACTATCAATCCTATGCGATTTTTTGGCAGAAAACAGAGACTCCAGCTAAACAAGATTCTTGGACAAAAAATGGTATCCAAAGACGTTGGGCACCCGGTTTATTTTCACATTCTGATGGAGCACTTATTCCTGATTCTTCGTCCAATTCAAACGGTTATTATTACAAAATTGACAAGCCTGATGAGTCGTGTTCGGAAATGCCTAAGTTCTGTCCCAATTGTGCTGATCTACGGGAATACAAAGCAACAAACAATCTTATCAATGGTAAAGAACAAGCACCTACAACACTTAGAACCAGTAG
This sequence comes from Candidatus Poribacteria bacterium, assembly GCA_958295945.1. Lineage (GTDB taxonomy): Bacteria > Poribacteria > WGA-4E > WGA-4E > WGA-3G > MSPOR6. The sequence continues at coordinate 3,210,821 of OY282386.1, read as the reverse complement.
GACAGGTCTACAAAAAATTATTCAGATTTTTGCTCAGACAATGCAAACAACTGTCAAAGAGGAGAAGGACCGAAAGACGATTATATTCTCCGACAGTCGCCAGGACGCAGCAAAATATGCCGTGGGAATTCAGTGGTCTCACTATCAGGACATGATTCGTAGCATCGCAATTGATGTAATGAAAAAGCAAGCAGGTGACGAAGATTTAGAACACATCCGTGCGTTCCAACGCGGTGAAATTAGTTTTCGTGTTGTACGAGATGCAATCCGTAATCTTCGTGATACACATTCTACTTATAGACAATTCTTTAATTCAATAGAGGACGCGTTTTATGAAAAAAAACCATTAACACCTGATCAGGAAAATCAACTAACTACTATTGCAGATGATTATCGGTACACAGCACTCCATAATGATTGTTTAAATAAGTTTATCAATCTCGGTATGAATCCTGGAGGTTATGGTGACAAAGTTGAAGTATATCGGGAAAGAGGAAGAAACGATAGATTGATTGAGCACAGATGGGAAAGCATTTTCCAATGGAATGGAGATGTTGTAACAACACGTCCAACCCATCATCTGGAACGCTTTCAATTTCGTCTCTTGGAAAACATTGAAACAGAATTAAAAAAGGTGATTGCAGAACAGCTTCTTTTCGCTCTAAGAAATATGGGATTGGAAGGACTTGGACTCGCTTGGTGTGAACCCCAAACCAATTCGGATAAATGGTCAATAAATGGAATCAATGTTTCTGAAATGATGTCTGCTGTTACCAGAATTCTCGGTGAACGTAGAAGAACTACGATTTACAATCCAGATGAAGATAGAAATCCCGCTTTTCTTCACGACTATATCAAAAAATCATCAGATAAACTTGATGACTACTATGATGCAGATAATCTTGTCAGCGCAGTAGAAGAACAACAAGAATTATCTGAGAGTTTTGACAATTATCTCGTCCGTATAGAAAACCTTAGTCTTCGTCTTCCACAAGGAAACACAATCTTTCAATGCCCGAGGTGCAGACGTAAACATCTTTACAAAGCTGGCGGAGTGTGTACAAATACGAAATGCCTGGAAACATTGGTAGAAATAGATAAAGAAGCAGACCCATTACAACCATTTGGGGGTTATTACGCGGAGCAAGCTGTATCAGATTTGCAACCTTTTCGTTTCCATTGCGAAGAGTTAAGTGCTCAAACGGATTCGGAGGAACGTCCGAACCGACAACGATGGTTCCAAGGAGTTATTCTGGGCAATGAAAATGAAAAAACAGATGAAATTGACCTTCTTAGCGTAACAACAACAATGGAGGCAGGCGTGGATATCGGTTCGCTGTCAATCGTTATGTTGGGTAATGTCCCACCCCAACGCTTCAATTATCAACAGCGCGTTGGACGCGCAGGACGGCGCGGAGAACCTGTAGCATATTCCTTGACACTTTGTCGATTGAGAACCCATGACGATCACTACTTTTCCAAAACAGGTGAAATTACAAATACACCAACCCTTTCACCATATTTGGATCTTCGGAGCATTGATATTATCAAGCGTGTACTAGCGAAAGAGGTACTGTTTAATGCTTTTTCCAAACATTCCATTGAAACTGCAAACGAGAGAAACGTACACGGCGCATTTGGGAAAGTCTCAGATTGGGATACTAACAAGGAGAAACTATCCGAATGGATCAAAACACAACAAGAACAGATTTATCAAATCTTACAAGTGTTGACTGCACAAACAGAATTAAGCCTCCCAAAAGGTACGGATACACTGGTAAACTGGATTGTCAACAAACTTGAATCCGATATTGCGGAGTGCGTCAAGAATCATAAGCATAAGGACGAAGACTTAAGCCAAGTTCTTGCGGAATCCGGTTTACTGCCCATGTTCGGCTTTCCTACAGGTGTGCGTTTATTATATCATAAACAACCCGACGCTTCCAATTGGCCACCAACATCAGGTGTTGTTGACAGAGACATTGAACTTGCTATCAGTCAATTTGCTCCCGGTTCAGAAACTATCAAGGATAAAAGAATACATACCTCAATAGGGATTGTATCATATAAACGGGTGGGAAACAAGGTTGTAACAGACCCAGGAATTGCCCATGAAAAATTGATAGGTTTCTGTGATAACTGTAAAGCCGTTTTTGAGAATGCTAATAAAGATGATACAGTTTGTGAAATTTGTAAGCATAACAGATACAAACCAATTAAAGGAATTGAACCAAAGGATTTTCTAACTAATTTCAGACCTGATGATGCTCATGAGTCGTTCAATTGGACACCTCGTTCGACTTATTCTCGTTTACCTTCGGACACACTCACCGACCTGAACCTGCAACACAATTTCCTATGGAAAACTGCTGAAAAACTGAAACTGCTTTCAATAAACACGAACAGTGATCGGTTGTTTACCCTGCAAAAAGTGCAAAATAGCGATACACTTGTATCTCCTGATGTTTGCCAAGAATTGAATGTTGAATACGATTTCGCAGATGAAACACATTTAGCTGCACTTTACGCAGCTAAAACCACAGACGTATTGTTGATTCAGATTAACGAAATACCAGCATCTATTCTTCAAAATCAAGGTGAAGAATACTGGCGAGCTGCTCTTTATTCATTCGGGTTCTTATTACGTCAGTTTGTAGCAAGCCAATTGGATGTATCTCCAGACGAGTTCCGTGTTGAGATTCGTCCCATGGCTACGGAACAAGAAGGTTTTTACACACAACAGATCTTTATTGCTGACGCATTAGCAAATGGGGCGGGATACTGCCGTCATCTCGGTGAGACTGATCCTAGTGATAAACCTTTCCGCTTAGTTCAACTACTTAAAGATATGACTAACCCCGATGATGATTTTGCAAAACGATTGATTTCACATAAGGATGAATGTGATTCATCTTGCTACAACAAAGGCTGCATGCGGGATTACTCTAATATGGCTTATCATCCATTTCTTGATTGGCGGTTAGGGCTTGATGTAGCACAACTTTGCCTTGACGAAAACTATCAGATGGACCTCCAAAAAGACTATTGGTCTACCCTCGTAGACCCAGTAAAAAAGAACCTGGAAGAACTTCCTCCAAGCCTTGAGTATAAGGATTATAACGGTGTCCCTGTTTTTGAAGATCAAAAGCAGCAGAGGGCATTTATTTTGCATCATCCATTGTCTGCAACCGGTGATGAGGCTGCACTATATATCAAATCAACTGTTGTTGAAATTAGAAAATCAGGATTTAAGGAGGATTACATCAATATATTTAATGCTATTCGAAGGGTAAGTGACGTAATGAATACGCTGAATAAGATAAATTAATATGTAGCTTAAACCACTATAACGTGCAATCGTCTTTACTTCAGCACTAATATCTTACCAACCTTTTGCACACGATCATCACCATTGGTAGCGGTGAATTTGTAGATATAGACACCGTTCGCAAGTGGATCACCATCAGCATCTAATCCATCAAAATGATATTCGTTATAGGAGATTGACGGGTCAAGTGTATCAATTGTCGTGATGAGTTTACCGGTGAGGGTATAAATCTTGAGCGTGACTTTCTCTGCTCTATCAGTGAGATAGTAAGCAAAGTTAGTTCCCTTACCAATGCCTGTGCCAGGACGGAACGGATTAGGGAAGTTTGCGATGTTTTTTATCTCAAATCCACCAGCGACTTTCGCGTTTAGACCGGTGTCCTCTATATTTCCATTTGCATCCTGTGCCTGCAGTCTTATTCGGTATTCACCAGCGTCCAACGCATTTATAGGTGAATAGGTAATCAATAGGACATTGCTACTCAACGGAGAGGCGGAGACTGTGTATTCATCCTGTGGGACACGATCACCGTTCTTGGTGAGAATGATATTATCCTGCCGTGGATCAATGCCGTTTGCATCCTCAATCTTAGCAGAAAAAGTTGGCGTATCAGAAATGTAGTCACCATCAATGAAACCTTGATTATCAACACTCATCTCTAAATTCGGTGGTTGTGAATCTGTGTGAGATAGCAAGGCAAATGTCCCAGGTAATTTCACCTCAGCAGATATAGTATCATCTGTTTCTGTTTGCTTTCCAACCTGAATCCAGTTCTCTGTCTCATTGTCTTGCATATATATGTACAAGGCTTCTTCAGCAGTTTTTACAAACGACGCTGTTGCAACTAATTCTGTTTGTTCACTTAGTTTTAGACGGTATGCAACAGGTTTTGTCTCTGCATCCACGGTAGGCGCAGATGCTATATCAGGTTGGTTTTTAATGGTCAACGTTTCCGTTTCAAACGTCATTGCCCCGTGGGTTTCAAGGCTACCGGGAGGAATTGTGATGCTAAGTTTCCCATCTAAGCTCTGTATTGGCTTGTCAATACTATCAGAATCAAAGAAAATATGTGAACTTTGAATTTCCCGTGATGCAATATTATTGTTCGTATTATATTCAGGAAAAATACCATCCGGTTTCTCTGTCGTTGGCATGTCAACGAACACAGCTACAATATATTTACCAGGGGCAGGTCGCCACGGCACACTTGCCACAACAGTCCTATTTGGTGGTAATTCAGGCAGCAAAAACACATCACCGATTGGTGTCGCATTCCGTAACATTTCAAGTGTGACCACTTGTGTCTCCGCACCATCAGTTGCTGGAATTTGAAAGAAACGGACAGGAACATCTTTGGCGTAAAGGGAACCCTGATTGCTTATATGTGCAGACAGATGGAAGGGGGAATTGGTATCCCAATCAAGAGTGTGTTCTGAAACGGTCAAGTCTCCCAATCCAACACTATATGTGGTTGTCTCTGTCTGAAGTATACGTCCAGCCTTTGGTTTTACAAGAATATAATAATCAACTTGTTCTCTTGATTCTTGTCCAGAGATAGGGTGTTCAGTTCTATATGTTTTCCCTGCCTGTTTAATCATAGGAATTGCTTCAACTTCATCTCTTCGGGATTCTATTAGGAACGTACTCCAATAGAGTGTTATTTCGTCAATTTCACTTTCATTGGCTACTTCTGCGTAAATATGAACAGGTTGGTCCGGCAATACAGGATACGGCTCAAGGTGAACGTCTTTAATGTAGTAATCTACAGGGTTTGATGATAAATGACCGATTACATCTTTCTCGTTATTCCATGCGTAGGTTCGCAGATGCCATGAATCATAAGCACTGTTATATGGTAGCTGGACTTGTGCTTCAAACTTACCATCTACAACTTGTGCTGTTTCCATGCGTGGTGCAACATCCATCCCCAACCGATTAACTGTGGCTTCAGAACGGAACCATGATCGGACTCTTTTTCCCTCTCTGTCTGGTAGGTTCGGAAGCACTGTTACCTCTGCGTTCCCATTGAAATTTGGATCAGGTAGTGTGCCAGTAACTGTCACCAAGGTTCCTGCATCAAAAACATCTCTATGTAAGACTTTCTGTGTATCCGTTTTGATCTGCATCTCTGTTTGCGGCAATCGCAATTTCGTAGCAGGATCACCAAACAAGGTAAACACCTCTGCAAGATCAGGGTAACCCGGTAGATTTATCAGAAAACGTGTCTTTGCCTCTGCCAAGATGGCACCAATATGTAACATCTTGTCATGGAAAATCACCTCTAAAATTTCTTTATTGAGAACGTGATCCTGGTATAATAACCCGATGCTTGTTCCACCGATTACACCAATAGCACCTCCATTTTCAGAACGGAGAAATTCCTCAGCAAGACACCCTGTTTTACTATCAAATTCCCCTGTAAAACAGGTCATACTAATGACAAAAGGCAACTGTGATATATTCGTTAAGTTTTTCTGCGGGTCCTCCAAATCCATCATACGACTTGATGCCCATCTACCGCCAGCACCATGTCCAACATAATTGACAAGACTTGCCCCACTGTTAAAACCATCTATTACTTGTCTGCCAACTGGTGTGCTACCTTCCCCTACCAACTGATCATCTCCGACTGAAGGGGCTGCATATATTAACTTTGTTTCATATTTTTCGGTGAGTCTATTTTCTTCAATGAGCGCATCTGTCTGGATGTGAAAATCCTCATCAGAACCAGCAAGCATGAGAATGCGTTTGTGCCAAGGTCCGATTTCGTCTGTACTTTCATATTTTATTGCACGTTCAACGAATATCCGCGTATCCACGCTGTTTGTTGCTGGAACCCGTCCGATAAACATTTCCGGGAAGAAATCATTACCACGAAATGTAACGAACTGGTGATCACTTGAAGATGAACCGTAACCAGGTACTTGTATTTGAATCGTAGGAACAACGCTCGTTTTGTCTATAGGATTTGCATCTCCAATTAACAGAACATACGTGGGTGCAGGGGGTTGCCAGTTTTCATAAGCATACTTAAGAAAATCACGGATCGCGTAGGGATTTAGAATACCATGATTGAATTCATCATAGATATCTTGAACATCTACAACTTTCGTCCGCATCCCTTGTTGACTTCTGAAGTCTGCAAGCGGTTGTACATCTCGCATGAGTTCTGTAGCGGTAATGATAATATAATCTGCCCCGTTGTGTTGGTTACGTAAATCGGACAGTGTATCTTTTATGATTTTTTCAGGTTTTAGGAATTTGTCATTCGCTATTGCAATATACTGTATAGCAGTATCAGGAATGTGCGTTTCATCGGGTTGTAATCGTGGCACACCGCCAATCCGAGTAGATTGGAAAACGACATCGTATATACCCGGGTTATCTTCGTCTTCTATTGGTGCTAAACCCACATACCGAGTGCCGTCAACGCCATATATTTCAATATTTGGATTGGTAAAGTTTTTGAGGACAACCCTAAAATTTGGATTTATCTCGCCGGTTAAGTCATCTGGCAGTAAAGTAATTGAGAAAGGCAATACGTTTCCATTCGCTTCAAAGGTTCGCCAATAGTCAATTTCAAACCAGTTGATCATAACCAGATCCAACACATGATCTTCAGGAATAACTGTTCCTAACGTATTTCTACCGTTCTTGAGAAAAGATTGTGATATTTCTTGATTTTCAAACCGATATTCCGTTGCTTCAGACCATCCCGGTCTTCCGAGCACGATATCGTCATTCAACCACAGTTCTGTGAAGTGTGTGCCTTCAGATCTACCGTGTAAGATGACCCGCATTGTTGCTTTATTGCCAGTGCCTGCCACACCCGCGAGTGTGAACGGAAAATTCCTGATCTCTGTGGCACTTATCTGTGCCCAAAACCAACTATCATCAGGCAGATCGGGTAGGGAACTAATAGTGAAACCCCGAAATTGAATTCCATCGCTAAATTGTTCAATATCGTCACCTTGGTCCAAACCGAAATTTTTAAATCGTCTGAATTGATTATCCTTTTCTACATGGACACGGGTGTAAAAGTTATTCGGTCCATATAAGTCTGTGGAGTCTGTAGAAACAGTTTTCGTATCCATACGGAGTCCCGGTCCACCATTCCATGTAAGCCAATAGACATTTTCATCAGTATATGGGTCAAAATATGTTTTTTCTCCGCTGTGACGCTGTGCGTAGAAGACAATTTCAGCATCAACACCAAATCCTGAATTATCATTTACTGACTTTCCGTTACCAGTGTTCCGCACAAATATCGGTATCGGCTTTCCCTTGTTAGATAATCCTAATGTAGAAGGTCTAATTGTTGATACGTCAACTCCAGCGGCGGCTAAATCACTTGCTGTAATGTGGTACATCCCAGTTGAAGTTATTATGACTTTGTAGCGAGGCGTAGTACTTGCGGGGGCACCCGCTAAAGATAACGGTGAGTTGAAGGTAGAAAGTGCATCAAATCCAGACAAATCACCCCTTGGCACTGTATTTCTATCTGAGGAACGCCATTGTTTAGCAGTTTGTGGGTTAATCAACAGTTTTCCAAACATTTCTTCATAGACAGAAGATTCTGGACGAAGTATTCCTGGCATAGAAGAAGGAGTGTTTCTATTACCATTGAACTGCACTTCAACCACAAGTTTGTGATAGAGTTTAACAATCCCACTCACAGGATTATATTGAACGGGATTTAGTTGAATGGGAAGCACTCGATTTTCTCTGATCCAGCCTGCAGTTCCAATTTTGGCAAGATTGTAAGGATAAAAGCGATTAGTTGTGTAATTAACATCCGACCTGTGTTTGAACGATGTTCCTTTAGAATTGCTTTGCGCTACCATGTCTCTATAATCTGCAAGTGTGTGTTTGAGGGTGTATGTACTAAAGTCACCACTTTCAATAATTCGGACAGAAAAACTTGCATCGGATGGAACACCTATCAATGCAGTTTGCACGGGTAGATGTGGATTCCCTGGTTCAGAAGCGAAACGACATCTTGGAAAAGAAATAGACTGGAACTGTTGACCGTCACGTTCATGTGTATTTATCTCAAAATCTACTTTTGAGACCAAGAGTTGTAAGACCACGCCTTGTGGTGTGGCACTGACCAATTCAATTCCACAACCGTGCGGTGTTTTATTACTGGCAGATGTAAGGTTGTTTTCATAAATGGGTGCAGCATCTACAGGTATAACAGCAGAAAACGACACTATCATTATTAGGAGCAAAAGTGTTGTGAATAAGGTGTTTTTTTTCATCGGATTTTTATATGGGTAGTTTATCTTATTTATTTGTTACGAGATGATAGATTTCAATTTCTCGGACTTGTGCGATTGAAGGTCGTATCACTCTATAATGTGGAAGGTATTGGTCGAACATCGTTTGTCTTTGGTCTACAATTTTGTCACCAGGTTCAGGTTCAAGTTTATTTACGACAATATCGTCTACAGTACGAGTCACGGTAATACGAATCATCTTTGTGTTGAAGTTCAACCTGTCAAAAACATACATACCTTGTGCATCTTTGCCTTGAAGGTTACGCCGTTGAATGACAGAGTGAAAAGTCTCCCATTCATCGACTCCTGGTTTCAGATATTCCATCTTAAAACGGAATAGGTTTTCATTGTGAATGATGATTTTGCGTACTGGGTTCACTTCAGCAAATCGGATGATGAAATAGCGTTCATTTGTTGCAGGAATGGTGGCAATCGTTTCAAGATTTCCATCATTCAATCCAGGATGGTTTGCTTTAGTACCGTAATTGGCTTGTGCAATATTTTCACTGTACTGCGTAGATAATACTGCAGCGAGTCGACATGCATTAAGACTTAGACAGAGAAAGAAAAGAAAAATAACTGTTAGACATCTCATTCTGTTTCCTCCAGAAATTCCACGTCAAAATGATCTACAATACCCATGACGAGTTCTCTGATAGGAGCATTTTCTACGCCGAACACCTCTTGTGCAACACCAGGTCCAGCACCGACAATGACCGTATCACCTTCCCCTGCGCCAACATAATCAACAGCAATAGTTGGAGTGCGAACAAGCTCAGCACGGACACTTAACGGTTGAACAAGCAACAACGTTCGGTTTTCATACGCTGGGTGTTTTATCACTGAAACGACTTTGCCGATAACTTTTGCCAGATACATAATTACCTACGATATTTTATTGGAAATCGGGGTTGGAAACCCCTCCAACAAGACTGTTCGTTAAATTAGAAGCAATGTAAGCCAATATAACATTAATCTTTATTATCAGCGAGTGACATTGAATCCACAATGCCGACAATTGCTACATCTACTGGCATCCGTCTCCCGGGTAAAACTCCGACAGCATCTCCACCTGTCACCATATACACTAATTCTCCAACTCCTGCGTCTTGTAGCGTATCTACGGCTACAAGCGGTTCAGAAATCGGTGTGTGCTTCTCATCCAATGGTTGCACAACGAGAAGCCTTGTGCCTGTCAAACTCGGATCTTTTCGTGTTGCAACAACGGTTCCAATGACTTTTCCTATATCCATTAGTAATATCTCAATTTCATTTAATTCATTTTATTCTTTGATTATAATCGCTATTTGATGTCGTATTCGGTTAACTTTGTATGCAATGTGTTTCGGTTGATTCCGAGAATTTCTGACGCTTTGCTACGGTTGCCTTCGGTGTGTTCTAACACGATTTCAAAGAGCGGCTTTTCAAAAATAGATCGTATTGCTACATATAAGTGTCCATCATCCGTTTCAGATTCCAAATAACTTGCCACCTGTCCTTGTAGAATGGCATAAATTTGTTGGTCAGTATCTTGGTGGTCTATCGGAATATCTGAAATTGACTTTTCAAATATTGGTGAAAAATGTTCTGTCAGTAGCATCTGTCCGGCACACATAACAAGGGCGCGTTTAATTGCGTTCTCAAGTTCACGAACATTCCCGGGCCACTCATATTCTGTAAGTCTCGTGATTGTGTCAGAAGAAATTCCAATTTTTGGAAGTTGATATTCTTGTGCCAAACGGCTTGTAAAAAGGTCAATAAGTTCTGGAATATCCTCTTTACGTTCCCTAAGAGGAGGTAGCATAATAGTGATGACATTAAGACGGTAGTAAAGATCGGCACGAAATGTTTTTTGCGATATTGCCGTATCAAGTTGTCGGTTCGTTGCAGCGATAATCCGTACATTTACTGATAGCGTATCATTACTACCCACTGGTTCTATTTTTCGTTCTTGAAGCACTCGTAGCAATTTCATTTGCACATCAATCGGCAATTCTCCTACCTCATCAAGAAAAATGGTTCCAGTGTCAGCCTGTTCAAATTTTCCTTTTCGATCCGTGTGTGCATCCGTAAATGCACCTTTAAGATGCCCAAAAAGTGTACTTTCAATGAGAGTTGGTGGAATAGCACTGCAGTCAACAACAACAAACGGATTCTCACTACGCAGACTATTCTTATGAATCAATTTCGCAACCAATTCTTTTCCAGTACCACTTTCCCCCATAATGAGAACTGTTTCGTCACTGACTGCGCCTCGACCAATGATCTGATAAACGGCTTGCATTGCAGGACTTTGTCCGACCATTCTGTCCTGTGCGTCAATCGTCTGTAGGGTTTGTGTGCTATCAGTGTCGGTTTCTTCTTTTGTAATACTGGCTGCGGAGGCAGCGCGATCTATGAGTTCAAGCAATTCATTACGGTCAATTGGTTTTGTGAGATAGCTATATGCTTGTCGTTTTGCCGCATCAATAGCCGTCTGTGTTGTGCCGTGTCCCGTAATAATAATAATAGCAGCTGCTGGATTCAGTTCTTGTATAGATTCTATCAATTCCAGTCCATCGGCATCACCTAAGAAGATATCAAGCAGTATGACATCAAAGTCATCTTTCTGGACACAACTTACTGCTTCCTTCCCATTTCTTGCTTGGACTGTGTCATATCCTGCCTTTTTAAGAGCAGCACTTAGAACAGAACGAAGGCTATTGTCATCATCTGCAATTAAGACTGAATAAGACATGAATTATGTTTCCTTTTGATCAACAACTTTACAATATGCACCTACATGCAAGGTTCTAAGTTACAAGGTAGCGTTAGAACAAATGCAGTACCAGTAGATAGGTTTTTATCTACTTCTATGCTCCCACCGTGGAGTCCCAATATCTTTTGGCTTATGTATAGACCAAGTCCGGTTCCCTTCTGTTTAGTTGTATAGAACGCATCAAACAGATGTGGTATTTCATTCTGTGAAATACCCGGTCCAGTATCTTGTATTCGAATGTTCACTGTTTTAGTTTTTTCTTGTGTGTAAGTGTTAACTGTTAGCGTCCCACCTATTTCCATCGCTTCAATTGCGTTAGAAAAAAGGTTGAAAATGACCTGAGTTATCCCATCCTGATTTATTTTCACGGGTGGACATTCGGCGTAATCTCTAACGACATCAATGTTATGTCGTTCTAATTCCGCTTGATACGTAGCAAGACAGTTTTCAAGTAATTTTTCAATATTGCAAAGTTCGGCATCCGCTATTGCCGGTTTACCGAAGGCAAGCAGCTGCTCAATAGATCGGTTAAGTCTATCAACTTCTTTGATTATAATTGACGTGTATTCATCAATTTCAGCTTGCTCCTCTTTGGATAGGGGTGAAAACCTATCAAAAGGTTCGCTGAGAAGTTGAGTTGCTAGTCGGATGCTGCCAAGTGGATTTCGCACCTCGTGAGCAATTGTTGTTACTAGTTTACCCAGTGCAGCTAAACGTTCGGATTGGACTAATGCATCAATTGTCTGTTTGATCTTGACCCGTTGCGCGATGATTGAGGCGATGATTGTTAGCACTTGTTCATCTTCGGCGGCAGAGAGTTCATCTTTCGCTTTGTCAATAATCAATGTGCCAATGACTCTTTCCTCAACAAACACAGGTAGCACCCAAAAGGCAATATTGTCTTTAGATTCAATAAGGTCGAGCGGAAAAAGTTTAATGGAGGTGCGTGGAATCCGGGTTCTCGGAACACCCTTCGCTTTGCCATCTGCCAATACCTCTCGCTCGAATTCTTCTATTTGGTGATCTGTCCCACGTTTTTGTTCCGCTTCAGTTAATCCTAAGACAGCATTTACCGATTTTACCACCTGACCATTTTCATAAAGGTTTAATGTGCCACGATATATGCCGAGTCGTTCAGAGAGGATTTCAATAATTCGGTGAAATAGTTCCTCAAGTTCAAGAGCAGCATTTGCTGCTTGGCTCACCTCAAAGACGATGGACAAGTCACGCACCCGCTTTTCTAATGTTGATTTTTCGCTACTGACTCGATCAACTTCTTTGGCGCGATCCAATCGTTGTATCCGTAGTTGGCGTATTGTCCTAACAAAAACAAACGCTACAATCGGATATAGAAACGCTACGGCAAAACTCTCAAACTGTTTTGGATGCTGTAAGGCATACACCCAATTTGCAGCAGTTGTCAATCCGAGTAATAAGTTCTGATTGCGTGTATTACCGTATATGGCGGCTAACAATATTACACCGTAATAAAGGTGTGAAACGGTGAAATAATACTGATGTGCTCCCGATACGTATACAATTACATTGGCACATAGCACACCGAGTGCTAAAAATATAGTTTTCATGAGTCATCTACGTGCCGTTTACGAAGGACTTGATCTTATAATTTCAAGAAATTTGACAACATTTTCAAACCGACGCGACCGCTTTTCTCCAAATGAAATTGTGTTGCAATAAGATTATTATGTGCAATCGCGCTACAAAACTCAAGACCGTAAGTTGTTTTTCCAATAGTAGTTTGCTCATCATCGGGAACAGGAAAATAAGAGTTGACAAAGTAAAAGTGTGCAGGATTAGGCACACCGTCAAAGATCTTATGCTGTTGTACTTGCCAAACTTCATTCCATCCGATTTGAGGAACTTTTAAGTGCTTTTCAGAAGGATACTTCTTGACAAAACCGTGAAGTAGTCCAAGGCATTTGGTATCCTCTTCCTCACTATGTTCAAAAAGGATTTGTATACCGATACAGATACCTAACATAGGTTTGCCGGACTCATAAAATTTGAGGAGCACTTCGTCGAGAGAGCCTTTCTGCAGATTTTCCATAGTTGCTTTTGCAGCACCGACTCCAGGGAAGATGACGCGTTCTGCGGATAAAATGGTCTCTTTATCATCTGTGATTCGGTTTTCGTAGCCGAGGCTGTCCAAAGCGCGGGCAACGCTTGTTAGGTTGCCTGCTTTGTAGTCTATAATTGCAATCATATATTTTTAGTCCAATACACCTTGTTCATTCAATCCGTTATATGTATGCAAGGATTTAGTCTCTCCTTTTCCCCTTCTTATTCATGTCAAATTGAATCCACAATCCCAATCCGAAACCTGCTACCAACCATAATGGCACCTCGATAACAAACAACATCATCAAATCCCACTCTTTTCCATTCAAGACATCCCACACCTCAGGAATAACCGCCATCACCAACCACATATATCCGCCCCATAAGAAAGTCCATATTAAATACCAACTTGTGTCCTTTGCTTGAACTAAAGGACGTTCAAGAACTTTTGCCAATCTTTCTTTTTCTTTCTCTATCCATCTATCACGGAAGAACCGGGCGGGGACGGACCACAATGGATAAGTAACGGCTAATATAACATAACTCCATAAGCTCCATAGACACGGAATTATTTGATGGCAATTTGGACAAACAAGTCCGAACCAATGTCCTAATGCATGTGCTTTTGCCCATACACGACCATCATTTAGTGTTTCGCAGTGGGGACATGGAACATAACAACGTTCATTCAAAGGTGAATCGCTCTCCTTGTCTATCAACATTATCTTTGGCAACCGTTGCCCCAAAATCAGTTCATTGATTACCGCACCCGGGTTTAATATCCAGAATAAGACCAGAGGATTAGGTAGTGCCCATATTTTGTATCTGTTTTTGTCGTATTGCATCGGGTTAATCTCCATCAAAAGTGTTTGTGTTCCAAATAGCTCGGGAGTTTATTATATTAACCTAAGTTGCTACTTATATAGTGAATTATCAAAATAAGTTGACAAATCATCTGTCCGAGCGATCTCCGAATCGCGATAGACCGAGAATCGGAGTTCCTTCTACAACTCGTAATGTCAAGTTAATTGTAAAATCCACTATACCATATTAGCTTGATTCGTATCTTTCTGATAAAGTTAGCATTGTGAGGCACCAAATCAACGGTATGAATGCCTTTATGGCATTCCCCGGAGACCTCGCGCTACAGAAAAAACACCTTTGCTAAGCGAAATCCTGGAAATCTACTAATCCTGAAAATCCTGGTTCAGACAAAAGAAAACGCAATAAGTAGTTTTGGGCTTTAGAATTGCACTAAGAGAGGAATAAATTTCTGTCATAGTTGAATGTATAGGAATAAGTGGGGACCGGTTTTGGACGGGTTTTTACAGGTTTATGCAGTGATGCAAAAATCTCTGAATAGTTATAACAACCAGTTTTATATTTTTAGTACTCCATATTTTCCATAACCATAAACCCTTCAAGGTTTGTACATTTAACTTTAAATTCCTCACATACATTTGGTATAGCTATACCATGATCTTTTTTAGTTTCCTGAGTAACAACGCAGGCATTTTTTACTTTAGCTAAAGCAATAATAAAAGGATCTGCAAAATATGGGCCTCGCAAGAGTGCTTTAGCATCTAATAATCCTTTAAACTTGCTATGTGACAAAATGCGTTCAACAATAGTAGTTTCTGCTAATGCTGGAGTAAGGAATACATCATTTCTGTTATCCATTTTTGTACCTGTTCATCGCTTTGAAATTTTACATCAAGTTCATTTTTTACTTCTCTTGTTGAAATTATTTTATTGCGACTTACACAATCTTGCATATCTCTCCAAAAATTTAAAAACCGACTTTGAAAAATAAATCTCAAAGTAGAAATACTGTTTGTATCAAACACGTAACTCATGCATTTGCTATCCTTTGTATAAAAGTATCCTCAAGTTTAGATAAATTCTTTTCCTTGATATTGAAATAACTTGCGAGATCATCCGAAGAGCATTTGCCTTCATAGTACTTTTTAAATGCAAGTGTTAAAAAGTGTTGACCTAAATACATAATTTGATTATAGAAATAATTTCCACCTCCTGAATAAGACTCGCTGTTTTTATACTTACTTTTACCTATACTTATCCATTCAGATAACTTGTTTCTAAAACATGTTTCTGATATTGTACCTTTCTGTAGAAATTTATACAGAATTACTTGAGAACTTACTTTGTAATCATCTGCTAATTCTTTTGCTACTTTATCGCTATATTCAACAGATCCAGAGTGTTTATCAAAATGTTCAAATGGGACTAAAAACTCTGATGCAAACTGGTTGCAAAATTGCTCGTCATTACTAACTTCAAAGGTTAAATCACTTGTAATTCCATTATTTCCTAATAAAATATGTGCCAATTCATGAAACAAAGTAAATATTTGCCTATTTTCAGCATTTGTATTATTT
This sequence comes from Candidatus Poribacteria bacterium, assembly GCA_958295945.1. Lineage (GTDB taxonomy): Bacteria > Poribacteria > WGA-4E > WGA-4E > WGA-3G > MSPOR6. The sequence goes on along the minus strand of OY282386.1, from coordinate 3,194,978 downwards.
AGGTAAATTAAAGGAAATACATCATGTGATAAACAAAACCCATCTACTTTGTTGTCTTCAAAAGCTTCTTTAAAAACGAAAATACCTTTATATTGGATTTCATCTCTCCATCTAGATATTGCTATTTTTGTATCTCCCCAAGACATCTGGCTTTCAATAGACACACCTATATAATCCCTAACCTCTGCAGCGAGTTGGGCAAAATGCTCATTGCGTGCATGCTTAATATCATTTAAAATTTTATGTTCTACAAAGTCATCTTTTCCAAAAAGTTCCTGTAGTGCAATTTGTCTAGAAAAAGCCTGTCGATATAAACTATATATTTTTGGGCTCAATTTTTTAATTTCTGAAGACCTTAGCATAACTTTATCTTCAAGATTTTCTTCATCTTCTGGAGGTGATTGCATAAAAAAGAATGCTATAGAACGTTCATATTTAGATGCTAATTTTTCAAGTTGGATATAAGTTGGGAAATCTATTCCTGACTCCCAATCTTCTATACATTCTTTTTCTTTACCAAAGTATTTGGCAATATCCTCCAAAGAATAACCAGATTTATCTCTAGCCCATTCAAGAAGGTAGTGGTTAACATTTGCAATTTTCTCACGCATAATTCACCACATAACCTTTTTGGTGTTGACGGTGCGATCTTTTGGATGTGAACCTGACATCTTTACTTCTTTCAAGACTCATATAAATATCGTTTGATTAAGTATGTTTTTGCCGATATGCTGTTTAAGTATTAATTCGGATCATCATAATTTTTAGGTATTATATCACTTGGAAATTTAAATTTCAATGAAAAATGAAGTGGTTCAGGGTTCTTTAGTTTTCGGTTTTTGTCCGTTTTTTATCACATTCACGAGTTGTGCTAAATAACTTAATGTTAAATATAGTTTCACATAAAGAGGATGTTTAAGGACATTTCTTTTTCTTTGAACGGTCTTTAGTCCCGTAGGGACGATATGTTTATAGAAAAACGTCATAATACACCTCTTTAGTCCCGTAGGGACGATATGTGTGTCCTATAAACCTAATATATGTGAAAACTTTGAAAACAAATTGTTAACTGGCACAAGTCGTTAACTTAATGTTAAGTCCCTGAGTCGGACTCATCACTGGATTTAGTGGGTTTATTGATTCTTGTCAGAACCAGGATTTTCAGGATTAGTAGATTTCCAGGATAAGAGTCTGAAACATCAAAGTGCCATCCAAAGAATAAACGTCAAAGTGGGAATAGGAACTTTGCAAACCAAACTCATAATCCTGCAAATCTACTAATCCTGAAAATCCTGGTTCAGACAAATAGGAGGACAAACCTATAATTAATTTAACGTTTGTGAATAACATTAAACAAAAATACTAAAACTAAATAACCCCAATTTCAATTGGATTTTTGTTGACAACATCTAATTTTCATGGTATAGTGATTATAGTAACCCAAGTTGCTACCTATAAGATTTTATTTTAGGCATGTAGACACCGTTTTAATCAAAATAGTGTATTATTTGCGAAAGTTTTGTAGTGTCCACTGTTAGTTTGCGCACTTATAGGCACAATCTAACAGATTATGCTACAAAGGTGGCAACTTAGGTTATAGTAACAAAAAACGCAATAACATAAAAGCGTGGACTCCAAAATGGATACCAATGAGTTCCAATCCCATGTATTGAAAGAACTTTCCGAAATTAAATCACTTTTCATCAAAAATGAACAAGATCATGCAGACTTACGCGTAGAAATTCAATCAATTAAAGGTGAAATACGTAAAGATTTAAATTCTCATCTAAAATGGAATATAGGTATAATTATAAGTGTTGGGTTTTTGATAGTCGGAATATTCAAACTTTTTCCTAATTGAATAGTGTCATGAGGTACGTTAATATTTATACCATTTACTTTTTTGTTAAACAAATGGGGTTGCCGTAACAACCCCATTTTTACTTGCAATCTCATACTAAATGCGGACAATTTATGTCATAGGTTGTTTATTGCGTTATTTTTTGATAAAGTTAGCATTGTGAGGCACAGAGACCTAGCGTTACAAATCTGGTATATATCTTCTAATGCGACTTTATTTTTTAGAATTGGTATAAGTTATAAATCGGGGTAGAACCCCCTCCAACAAATATAAATAGCAACTTGGGTTATCTTAATTCATATTATATCCTTATTTAGAGTAAAACACCTTGTTGTTTCAATTTTGCGATGAGTTGTGCCTGCGTTCCTGTGCCTTTCGTTGAATTACATGCACCGCAGAGCAGTTGTAAATTATCCTCGTGGTCGGTGCCACCTTGCGATTGTGGCACGATATGGTCAACCGTCATATTCCGAAACGGGAATTGAGTCTGACATCCATTACATAATCCTTCCTGTTTACCGAACAAAGTATGTTTGTGGGTGCGATAATTGGGAAGATGTTCACTCCGTTTCGGGATGTCGGTGCGATGGATAACATCTCCGAACATGCCAACTTCTTTCTCCAAACGCGCACGCACAAGGTCAACCGCTTTGGGTGATATGTCTATGCCGATCCAGTGGCGTTGTAGACGCTCAGCAGCAACGCATGTAGTGGCACATCCACAGAACGGGTCTAATACGATATCGTCTTTGTTACTACTCGCTTTGATGATACGTTCTAACAACGCAACAGGTTTTTGTGTGGGGTAGTCGATACGTTCCTCTCCTGAAGGTGGAAGGATGTCATCCCATATATTACCGTAGGACGACCCTTTGTATTCTTTTAAATACTTCCGCCGTTCCAGTTTTCCATCAGGACGAATCACGAAATTTCCTTTTTGATATTCTTCTTCCAAACGTTCTTTACTTAACCGCCACCCAGATGGATGTGGATTGACGAACCCACGCCACTCATAACAAAGATTTGGACGCTCACCCATATTCGGCGTGCTCCAAATATGTGCTGAGTCGTTGTAATATCTTTCTCCGTTCTCATCAACGTGCTTGAACTTTTTCAGGATTTCTTCTTCTGTCAACTCTCTTTCGGGGCGTAACGATGAAGATTTAGATGCTGCATAAAACAAGAGTATGTCGGCATTGTTGCCCCACCGTAAACTGCGATGTTGAGACCCTTTTTGCGTAGATGTCGCACGTTTCCATGTGATCTCGGACCTGAAGTTGCTTTTTCCAAAGATACTGTCCATCATAACTTTGAGATAATGGCCGGCAGTTGGATCACAGTGCAGATAGATGCTCCCTGTGTTTTTGAGGACACGCTTCATTTCTAACAACCGCACTGCCATCATAATGAGGTAAGACTTCATGCCTTTGCCGTGTGTCAACTCTGCTGCATGGATCGCTTGATAGAGTGCTGGTTCACGGTCGGCTATCTCTCCGTGCCATGCGTTGTCTACATCAGAAAGCGTCCACGTGTCTTTGAACGCAGCACCCGCTGCCGCGCTACCAATTGGCGCGGCATAGTTACGGTTAGAGTTAAACGGCGGGTCAAGATAGATTAGGTCTATAGACTCACTGTCTATTCCTCGTAGGATTGGGAGGTTGTCATGTGAAAATACGGTTCGGTTTTGGACGTTCATTTATAAGGGAATTCGTATTTGTCCTGAATCTCTTGTAATTCAGATTTTCGTTTTTCAAGTTCTTCAATCAGTCTCTTAAGTGTTTCTATGTGCTTGTGTAAAATACTACAATCCCCTGTTACAACTCCTAACAATTCCTTAAGAATATTACCATCCTTGCTGTTGTCATCGTTTTCAACTGATCGATAATAACGGAATTTGGATCCCTTACTATCTTGAAACTTCCCAGATTCAATTAATTCATCCAACACATTATATACAGCAGTAGAAATATCTTTAATCGATGCCGGTTTTCCTCCACATTGTTCATGATATTTCACTATTCTGTCTTGAACTTCTTGCACAGAAAATCCATACATTGATGCAGGTAGTTCATCTTTAAGTATATGTCTGATTACCTCTTTATCAAGATGCATTTTTTTATATTTATATTCTTGATTCATAATTATCTCCAATTGGGTCAATTTAACGACTTGTGATAGTTAACTAAATATTTACGCAGTTAGCAACTTATGACATACTCACGTTTGCTATGTTTTCATATCATTTCGTGAGGCAGTTGTTTGTATGTATTGGAATGTTACGTGACTGGGTATAACGATTCTAGTTAAATTCTTTATGAGTTTTACTGTTGGTATAATTCAACTTCAACTTCAACTTCAAAATTAGTGTCTGCAATTAGTGTTGATATGATATCGTTAAGAAGATATTTTTTGTTGGAATTATCTAACCTAACATTAATGTAGTAATTATCTGAATTATGGATTACAGTATGAAGGTTTGCAGTAGTCGGAAAATCATCTGTATCCTTCGATATAATTCTTTGATTAGATGATTTCATTTCATCTGCCCTAATAACAGTATCTAATCCATAAAGATTTACAAGAATATAAACACCATTTTTAAATGCATCCACTGCTCTCATATTTTCACCAAATGAAACCTTTATAGATAAATATGACATTTACAATCTCCTATTTCCTATCAGAAACTATTTCAAAGTGCTTGTTTAATTCCTTATCATAACATGAACACAGAACCCGTGTCAAGATTAAAGAAAATCTTAACATGGGTTCTGTGTTTAAATTTCATCCATTTGTTCATACTACATTCAAAAATTACTAAATGTGTGGAGCAGGCAGTGAGTAGGTATGTATACTAAATTTAAATTATGATGGAGTGAATTCTGTATTTCATATTGTTCGGATACATACTATTGGCAACTAATTTAATGTCGTCATTATTCAAACCCAACGCTTTTAGTATGTTTAATATAAAAATATATTCCATTAATTTATTGTAGGTTTTTTCATTTATTATGTCTTGGTCAGAGATACTTCCCATGGATTTCCTGTGTCCATGAGTAAAAGAATCCCTAATTTTTTTTATCCGACCTTTACTGCTTACAATCTGTTTATATATTTCTTCATATCTATCATCTAAATCTAATATTTCTTTTGGAAAGTTACAGAATTCATTCAATTTATCCTTAAATAGTTTTTCGCCAAATAGAGATTCAACTAAAGACTCTATGCTTCTGTATAGGTCAAAAAATCTATGTGTGGAAGAATGATTTAAATATATTTGTAATGGTATAAGAAATAAGTCGAATTTTTTTATCCAATTATTAAAGAAATCTTCCATGCTGGACTCTGTTATTTCAAAAACACGTTTATCAAATAAAATTCTACCATCTTTAAATTTCCCATTGTAACATGGGATATATGAATCGTGTATATGGATAGTAAAAATATTGTCTATTCTAGTTGACATTCCATGCATTCTAACCTTATTATTTAGTGAAAATTGCATTAGATATACAATTTTCTTAGATAATTCAATTAATTCCTCTATATTAAATTTGTTATACGAATCTATTAATTCAAATTTAACAGTGCCTCTTATTATATCTTCAATTATAATCCTTAATTTTATTCCATTATCTAGTTCCAATGTGAAATTGCTGATACCATGAATTTCATAGAAGGATATATTCCTGTCTTCATTATAGTTGGGCATAATTTTAGGTATATCCATACACATCCATTTATCTGAATGATCTATATAGAAGGTTAAATTATTAGACTTTGATATTTTTTCTGTTGCTAATTCTTTCGATAAATCTATATTTTCTGAAGATGAATTTCTTAGAAAATCTATTGGGTTTTTATCAATGAAAAATCCTTTACATACAATAAATTTGTATTTAGTCATACTTATTTCTGTATATTCATTAAATCTACGGAAGCATGACATTGACCCTGATTTTTCTGTGAGTTGTAATTCTGATAATATTAATAAATTATTGTGTTCTGTCCATCCATATATAAACGGCACTTTATCATCTAAAAATATAGGGGCATTACTAGAATCAAATAATATTAGTTCAATATTATTATCTTTGATAGATAAAAATCCATCACTATAATGGTTATGTGTATCTAGCCAAAATTTACCATAAGATTCAAAACCATCTCGAAAATGCATATATCCTCTCATGTTAGATAATATGAATGCAATTATTATTGTTAGTATATAATCCTACATTCCGCAGTTCTTTTTTCGTATTTTGACATTCATTAAGAATCTATGGCCCCTTGTAGATATTGAATTCTTCAATCTTTTGTGATCTGATTGAACCCTGAAATTACTTCAAATTAAGTCAAAAAACAGTGCAATTTGGGTATCAAAATTACCATAAAAGCAGTATTCATGCACTGCGGAATATGTGAAGTAATAATAGTGTTTAAAAGAAAAAGAAATACGGTCAAATTCTTCTGCTTATGTAAAACAATGATCAACAATTAGTTGTTTGGCACAACTCGTTAATTTGATATTACAAACGCATCAGGAATTAAGCGTCTGCAGCTGCTTTTGAAGGTTTGCCATTTCAATTGCAGTCACCGCAGCCTCAGCACCTTTGTTTCCTGCTTTTGTACCTGCACGTTCAATTGCTTGTTCTATCGTATCTGTGGTGATGATACCATAGATAATCGGTATGCCGGTTTGGAGTGAAACGTGTGCGATGCCTTTGGCACTTTCACCAGCAACATAATCAAAGTGCGGCGTAGCACCACGAATCACAGCACCGATACAGATAAGTGCGTCGTATCGTTTGCTTTCAGCGAGTTGTTTTGCGATGCTTGGCGTTTCAAAAGCTCCGGGTATCCAGACAACATCTACTTCATCTAAGTCACCACCGTGTCGCTTTATCGCATCTAGTGCCCCATCCAAGAGTTTTGTTGTTATAAAACTATTAAAACGACTGACGATGATACCGAATTTGATTCCATTACAATTTAGATTGCCTTCATAAACGTTTGGCATAGTATCTCTTTCCTATATGAAAATTGGGATGTTCGATTTAGAGGAGGTGACCAAGTTTCGTGCGTTTTGTCTGTAGATAACGTTGGTTATATGGGTTTGGTGTCGTTTGTAATGGGATTTGTTCTACGATTTCCAATCCATAACCGGACAATCCTTTTACTTTGTGTGGGTTGTTCGTCATCAATCGCATTTTTTTGACACCTAAATCAACAAGAATCTGTGCCCCGATACCGTAATCACGTAGGTCAGGTGGAAATCCGAGACGTTCATTTGCTTCAACCGTGTCAAGACCTTCATTATCCTGAAGTTGATATGCACGAATCTTGTCTTTGAGCCCCATTCCACGACCTTCTTGCCGCATATAGAGTAGCACGCCTCTCCCCTCTTTTTCTATGTTTTGTAGTGCGATTTCAAGTTGTTCTCCACAATCACAACGGAGTGAACCGAAGACATCACCTGTCAAACACTGCGAATGTACACGCACTAATATGGGGTCTCCATCGTCAACTTGTCCTTTCGTTAATGCAATATGTGTATCAGTGGGTTCACCTGGTGTTGGTTCTCCATCTACATTGCTCTCATAGGAGTGGAGTTCAAATTCTCCGTGTTCGGTTGGGATAGCTGCGGTTGAAACCCGTCTTATTAGTGTTTCAGTGCTTCTACGGTAAGCGATCAGGTCAGAAATGGTGATGATTTTGAGGTCGTGGTGTTGTGCGAATTCTAATAGTTCAGGAACACGCGCCATAGTGCCATCATCGTTGAGAACTTCACACAACACGCCTGCGGGATACAGTCCAGCGAGTCGTGCTAAATCCACTGTCGCTTCAGTGTGTCCCGCTCTTCTCAGCACACCACCCGGTTTTGCTTCCAATGGAAAGATATGTCCCGGTCTTACAAAATCGGATGGCACAACATTTTCATCAACAAATTTCCGTATAGTATATGCGCGTTCTTGTGCTGAAATCCCAGTGGTAACTTCTTTGGCATCAATTGTCACTGTAAATGCTGTCTGCATCTGTGCTGTGTTGTCAGCGACCATCGGATTTAGTTGTAGTTCTGCGAGTCTTTCCGAACAAGTTGGTAGGCAGATGAGACCACGTCCAAATTTTGCCATAAAGTTGATGGACTCGGCTGTTACCTTTTCTGCCGCCATAATGAGATCCCCTTCGTTTTCACGATCAGGGTCATCAACAACGATGATTGTCTCACCTTCTTTGATGGCAGCGATGGCTTCAGGAATAGTGCTAAATTCCATAATGTTTTCTTCGTTTATATCCTTCAAACATACCCGTGCTTTTGTAAGAATTCTAAATCAATTGTACGCGATGGTGGTATCTGGTTCTGCATGAGCGTTTCAATGTAACGTGCCATCACATCAACTTCAATGTTCACGATTTCCCCGATCTGTTTTTTACCCAGAGTGGTGACATCTAAAGTATGCGGAATAAGAGCTACCTCAAAGGTGTCATCATAAATGTTGGCAATCGTTAAACTTACACCATCAACAGCAATAGAACCTTTATATGCGATGTAAGGTTTCACTTTTGGAATGAGTGTAACCTGCATACGTGAAGAAGAACCCTCATCTTTCCAACCACTTATGGTAGCGACTTCATCTACATGACCTAATACCAAATGCCCACCGATACGATCACCCAATCGGAGTGAACGTTCCAGATTGACATGTGTTCCTACTTTACAATTGCGTAAAGTAGTTCTGTGACAGGTTTCTTCACTGATATCCGCAACGAATGCGTCCTGTTCAAGATCGCGCACTGTCAAACAGGGACCGCTGACAGCAATACTATCTCCTATCTTAATGTCTTCCAAAACGGTTGTTGCTCTAATTTTAACAGTAACCCCGTTGGATATCGGTTGTACTTCAGCAATTGTTCCGATTTCTTCAATGATTCCGGTGAACATGATTATTGAGATACCCCTCAATCAATATGTCGCCATCAAGTTCAGTGATCGTCTTTCGTTTTAATTCTGGTGCGTCAGTTAGTTGTGTAATACCTTCGCCACCAAATACACCGGGGGCATCTTTACCACCAATAAATTTTGGAGCTACAAAACACATCACCTTATCCACTAAACCAGACAATAGTGCAGTTGAGTTGACTTGACCACCGCCTTCTATCAAAACGTTTGTTATGCCGCGTGCTCCTAATGTTTCGAGCAATGTTTTGAGACAGACCTGTCCATCTTTTGCGGGGATTTCAATTATTTCTGACCCTGTTATCTTCAGAAGTGCTATATTTCCTGCAAAAGCTTGCGGTGTAACAGCAATAATGACATCCGCTTCGCTTTCAGGATTGAATATCTTCGCAGCTGTAGGAGTCCGGGCGTGTGAATCTAAAACAATGCGTGTGGCATCTTTTCCTTTCTTGTTCGGTAGTCTTGTAGTTAAAGTAGGATTATCAGTCAGTACGGTTCCAATACCGACAATGATTGCGTCTACTTCATCGCGTAACTCATGCACTTTTTGCCTTGATGCGGGTGATGTAATCCATTGCGATTCCCCCGTGGACGTAGCGATTTTTCCATCAAGACTCATTGCAATTTTTAAGATTACAAACGGATAATCTGTTGTCATTTGTTTTATGAATACCTCATTCAGTTTTTCTGCTGCTTCAGCACACAATCCGACGTTGACTTCAATACCAGCTTCCTCTAACTGCTTAATGCCTTTTCCCGAGACTTTCGGATTCGGGTCTAAATGTGCTGCATAGACACACCGAATCCCCGCTTTGATGATTGCATCGGTGCAAGGTGGTGTTCGTCCCGAGTGGCAGCATGGTTCAAGGTTCACATAAAGTGAACCACCTTTTGCATTCGCTCCTGCTGCCTGAAGTGCGTGAATCTCCGCGTGCGGTTCACCAGCTTTTTGATGATAACCCTCACCGACAATTTTCTCAGCATTAACAATCACCGCACCAACAAGGGGATTCGGATTAGTACGTCCCTTGCCTTGCTGTGCCAAAGCCAATGCACGGTTCATAAACGCTGAATGCGTCTTGTTCATCGTAAAGTGTTACCTATAATGCTGTACCTGTAATATTATACCACATGTCAATCTCAATTCAAAATCATTTTGTTACTGTCTATTGACTTCAGACATTCAAGCACCTCAGACTGATCGACCAGATCAAACTGATGTGTTCCAATATACATATACTGAATGATACCGAGTTTATCAATGATAAAGGTTGCTGGTCTGGCAATGTTGTATGCCTCAAAACTGAGCCAATGGTATACCCCATAACTCTTGATGACACTCCGATCTTTGTCAACCAACAGTGGGAACATTATTCCGTTTCTTTCAGCGAAACCGCGTAGTTCACGTGGCCACTGTCCGGCAATAGCGATCGGTGTCGTTTTGTATTCTTTGTAACTATCAACATGTTCTTGTACTGCAGTCAACTGACGACGGCTGTTTGGTCACCAGGTGCCTCGGAAAAAGGTTAATATCACGTTTTGTTCGTCGTGATAAGATGCGAGTGATACAGTTTGTCGTCGATGGGATGGTAGTGAAAATGAGGGGGCAGTATCGCCTATGTTGAGTATTTTGTTTTTGCGTGGCATGGTGTTATTGTCGCAGAAATTTAGGTTTCTGTCAAGGGTGAAACAGAAAAAACAATGAAACAAAAAAGACCTGAATTGTCAATCAATATGTGTTATAATTAAGGTATTGAGTTTTAGACAATTTATGAGTTCGTATAAGGAGTAAGCATGGTAACCAAAATACAAACTGCTCAAGATTTATGGCCAAAAGTTTCTTCTATTGTATTCCTTCCGCGTACAGAAGCCGATTATCATCAACTTTCTGCATTACAGGAAGAGTTAATAACATTTATTGGTGAAAGTAAAAATCATCCGTTAGTTTCATTAATGGAAGTGGTTGCGACACTGATTGAGAAGTACGAATCAGAACAAGAGGAATCGGATAGCGAAGCTTGGTACGGTCTTTCTATGCAGATGCTTTCACGAGTATACGGAGAAGGCGAACCTAAATACACTACAGATATGCTTAAATGGGTTAATCCTGATTATGAAGGAAAGTGATGTCATTCTGGCACCGTTATTCCAATCTGATTTGGAACAAAAGTATAGACCTGCAATCATTCTACGAGAAATGCAAGCACCTTACCGTGATTTACTTATATGCGGTGTAAGTACGAGATTAGACCAGTGTATACAAGGTTTTGATGAAATTATTTCACCGACTGATACTGATTTTACATTAAGCGGTCTACGCTCGGAATCACTTATAAGACTTAGTTTTCTGGTTGTAATACCGCGCAAATTAGCACGTGGAGTAATCGGCAACATTTCAGAGGAACGATACAGCCGTTTGGTGCAGAGGTTAGTTGATTATCTATCAAACACAAACAACTGAATAGCCTTAAACACAAAATCATTCACATCAACTCCACAAACACTTCATTCGCCAAGAAAAGACCGCGCTGTGAAAGACGAAGATGTGTCTCGTTCTGCTCTAACAAACCTAAACCCATCCACCTCTCTATACTCTCGCCAAACGCCACACTAATTTTCTCACAGAAACGCTGCTCATAATCCGCTAAACAGAGACCCTCACGTTTACGGAGAGCAAGCATCAATGTCTCAGCTTTTTCAGCATGTCTAGTCATAAGTTCACTGTCTGATATCGGTTTTTTGTTATCACGGAGTGCTTCAGTATAAGGTGGGATGCCTTTCATGTTCGTATAGCGGGTGCCATCAACATATCCACACGCACCAACACCTAAACCGATATATTCCTGATTATTCCAATAAGTAAGATTATGTTTCACTTCTCGGTTCGGTTTGGCATAGTTGCAGATTTCATAGTGGTTATATCCGTGGGAAGTGAGTGTGTCAATAGTCCATTTAAACATATCCGCTTCGGTATCTTCACAAGGGAGAACGAGTTCGCCAGATTTCCACCAGTCATAGAACGGTGTTGTTTCTTCCATGACGAGATTATAGACTGAAATATGTTCAGGTTCAAGTGAGATTGTTTCGTTTAAGGTGTGCTGCCATGACTCCATTGTTTGCTTCGGAAGGGCAAAGATTAGATCTATGTTTATATTGTCAAAACCGTGTTTACGAGCCAATCGATAACTATGGAAAAACTCCTCAACAGAGTGGATTCTACCTAACTGACGTAATATTTCATCTCGCATCGCCTGCAGACCGAAACTAAGTCTGTTAACTCCCGCTTCTTGCATTACACTTAGTTTTTCACTATCAACGGTACCCGGATTGCATTCTACGGTGATTTCAGCATCAGAACATATCTGGAAATGTCTATGTATGTTTGTAAACAGCTGTTTCAGTGAATCGGCAGAAAGGATGGAAGGAGTGCCACCGCCTATAAAGACAGTTTGAAGGATAGAAGTTTCTGGTGCGTAAAGCGACATCTCCGTTTGGAGTGCGTCTAAATATGCTTTCGCTTGTTCCTTATCCATTTCATTCGGTGTCAAAACCCCGTTGCTTTAGCTCGGGGATGTCCACACCGCCTTTGTTGTGTCAAGAAAAACACTTGACTTTGTTCAAGAAATATGGTATTCTGTTCCTATCAACTGGATAGGAGAGCAATCGCCTACTTCCTGTAGGTGTCCTATCCAATCTGATTGCTCGGACAGAGTTGACGTTGATAAACTCAACAATACCACATTCGGTTGTATACGCTGCAAGTTACGATCCTTGCCAGTCGTCTGTGATGAGTTCTGCATTCGCTATATAGGATTGTGTAGGTGTTCCCTCCACAACTGCGAAATAAACAGAACGTTGAACATAAAGTATCTGGGTCGCTCAGTGGGGGATACCTTGTAAGGACCCTGTTAGTCGTGCCGTGGCGGGCACCCCGACAATTGCTGTCTCGGTTAACTTGGCTTAAAACCAAGTGAGTCTCCTATAAGGAGATAAAAGAGGTTTCCCACATCTTCAAAAAACGGAGGTGTCCGTGAGAAGATGACCTAAAGGAAACCCCATCCTTTAGGTTGGGGAGCCGTCATGTAATCCTTCATCGGTAAGACTTAACTTTTCAGCTAATTCAGAAATGTTTCCTTGTGCTTCAGCGACATCTTTAACAGCAAGTAAAAATGCATCTATATCTTCATCATTTTCATAATCCGCAAGTGCAACAGAAAGGTATATCTTTGCGTCCTTTGGGTCGCGTAATTGTTCAATATGGTAGTCTTTGAATTTTCTGTAGCTATGCATAATTTAACTCCTTGAATTATGTTCTAACCATTCTCTTTTTGCTTTTACAAGGTCTTGATTCTGTGAATTTTTATTGCCGCCCCTTATCAGTAAAATTGTATTCTTTCCTATTCTTCCGAAGTAAATTCGGTACCCAGGTCCAAGCTGTATTCAAAATTCATATACACCATTTCCAACTGATCGAAAATCACCCAAATTGCCAGTTTCTTCAATTCTTCTCAGACGACTACGAATTCTTGCAGCTGTGCTTTTATCTCTTATAGAAGACAACCAATCTAAGAAAGGTTCATTTCCATTTTTGTCTTGATATATTTCTAACTCCATAGTACAAATAATTAATGGACCTCGTCAAATTCCAATCCGACTCTGATGGCTGAACCTTCATCAGCATAGCAAAATGCATTGTTAATATCGTCAAACCGGAACGTATCAGAGATGATTTTATGGAACGGATATTTGTCTCGTGTGCGACTAAGAAAGTCAAGAGCACGTGGAATTACCCACGGTTCATAGACAATCACCCCGCGAATTGTTTTGCTACATCTAACGATGTTACCGGGATCAATTTCCGTGGGAAATCCGAGATTGATATTGCCGATCCATAGATAACGTCCAGCCCATCTTAGCATTTCAACACCTTCTGCGAGAACACGCGGAGAACCTACAAATTCTGCCACGAGGTCAGCACCGATACCACTTGTTTGGTCAAGGACATAACTAATACGTTCCTTCATATCAAGTTTATCAACGTTAAGGGTATAATCCGCGCCAAACTCCTGTGCAAGTGCAAGACGCGCTGCAAGTTTATCAAGCACGATTATCTTCCCCGCACCCATTTCCCTTGCAACTGCTGTGGCATATAAACCAAGTCCACCTGCACCTTGGATGACAACTGTATCTCCAATCGTAATGCTGATCTGATTGAGTCCATAGATTACTTCAGATAAAGCACAATTAATCGGAGATACGAGTGAATCTGAGAGGTCATCAGGTACTTTAAAAACCCAATGTCCTGCTTTCATGTAGTAATATTCACCATAAGCACCATGAAAATGGGGTGGTTTTTCGCTGGAAACACCGAGCCAGTCTCTGTAACGGTTTGGACATCCTGGTTTGCCATTGAGACACACCCAACATCGTTGACACGGTTTGAAGTATGAATAAACAATCCGATCTCCATCGGCAAGTGGTTGACCAAGGCTGTCAACCTTAACGTTTTTTCCCATTGCTTCAATTATGCCAATCATCTCATGACCAAGCACCTGTGGTATACCACTACTTATTTTAGGTCCGTGTCCCCTCCAGAAATGGAGATCAGACCCGCAGATATTCGCCATGCGGATTTTAACGAGAATATCGTCAGAAGTTACGGATGGAATTGGGTATTCGCGAAACTCTAACGGTGCCTCTGATTGTGTAAAGATTGCGACTCTACCTGTTTGCATTGAAAATTAAGACTCCATCTGACTTCTGCAGAATTCTCTACACTTTATGCCAACATAGTTCTCAATACTCATCATAATTGACAACTTTCCATTTGCCATCTATACTCTCAGTCGTAATCACCACATTTCGGGTATGTGTTGTTTCACCACTTTGGTTCTTGATTGTCAATAGATAGTTGAACAAAACGTGAGTTAAATTTTCAATTTCGGTTGATGTCTCTTTTCCAATTTGCTTATATTCCATCTTTGGCATTTCAGGTATAGGATCATCTTGAGTACGCACCTCTTGAAGCCGTGCTATTTCAGCTTCCAACTTTTCTGTGGCAAGACCTGCTGTTAACTGGAGTGCTACCTGTTGATTTGCGAGTTTGTAATAATTGAAGATAAAATCATCAGTAACTGCTTGTGGTGTATTCCTATTTGAGCATGCGATGAATAAAAGGAGGGTTAAAATGGCATACCGAACTTTCATCTGATCATTTTTCACTTTTGCGTATTAACGCTACATTGAAAATTGGACGTTCATAGTCATGTGCAGGTTTGTTGACAATATCTCCCAAAGCCCACAATGCTGAGGAACTGCCACCATCAAAGTTAATCGCATGCTTTACACCAATGTCTCTAAAAAAGGTTGCCATATCATGAAGTGTCATTCCCATGCTATGTCCAGGTCGTCTGCCATCCACAACAATAAGGAAAAGTTTCTCGTCGTTAAATCCTAAAGCACTACGTGGGTGCCGACTCGCCCCATTGCTGTGTCTATATGCACTTCCTCCTCTGGTACGTGCGAACTCAGCTAACTCAGGTTCTACGACACCGTTTCGTAATAACCTTAGGTTTCCACCAATACCATTTTGAACTGTCTGCCATTTGTTAGGTGTGAGTGCAATTTCCAGAGAACCTTTGGAATCCTTGGTAATTCTCTTATACCAACGGCTACCCAAACGTGGTTCTATTGCGAGAACAACACTGTCAGTCGGAATTATACTGTTACCACGCGGATTAACCGCTGTCACGACAAATTGGCTGTTATATTTTCCGGTGATAGGAAGTGTCAATTTCTTGAGGACGAATTCGTAACATCTGCGTGTTAGTGTAGATCTACCGAAGCGAGATGTGTAAAGCACTACCGGACTATAAGAATTACATTCTTGGTTAACTGCATCAATCGTGAGTGTAGAGTTGTCAATACGGATTTTCCCATTTAATTTAACCGCATCTAATAAGAATTCCCCATCAGGGGTGACACCAAAACTTGTTTCTCCCCATGGTGTAGGTGGAGAATATCCCCACCTATCCAGCAATATCGGAACGCTAACGAGTTCACCGTCTTGGATATGAAGGTTGTAAATCATCCCACCACGTCCATATCCGTCACCACGAATTCCGAAACTCCCATTAACTCCTGCTAACGAGAGGATTCCTTTTTTCCGAAGTCGCCTCGTTGCTCCAGTTACAGTTTCCCGTCCTATAATTTGAGCGTTTGCAAGTTCCACATCAAATGAAAGGTTGTCGTTAACGCGATCCATCTCTGCCACGTAAACAGTTGCATTACCAGCCCAGAGATAACGGTTTAATCGAAACCCATCAGGAGATTCTCTTGCCTGTAGAATATCCTTACGACGAATAGAGCGCGCTAGTTTTTCTTTTCTTTTGACCGTAATAGGTTTAGGATTCGTATCCTTGACAATATTCTTAATAGTAGATGACTGAGAGGCATTATTATGTTCATCATCAAAGGCGCGCATTACATTGATTACAGTGACAAAAAGCAGGAGAAGTATACATATTGCAATCAACTTATGGAATAGGTTTCGGTGTTTCTTTTCTGTTTTCATATTCCACCATTATTTATTACGGAAGTATTGTATCTTTTTGTTAATTAGAATTGTATCTAAAACTGTATGACAGCGTATGGATGGGTTGTGTATCTATAATGGTTTAATTCTGTTTTTAATTATAACTGATATTATTCAAAATTGCAACGGTTTGTTGAAAACTATTAATGGCAGGAAGGTAATGATGTCGTCCAATTCTTCTATTGCCAAAGGTTCTAACAAGTAAGATTTCAATAGATCAACAGGAAATCAATCAGGTTGGATAGGTTTGATTATTCTGAATTGCACCTCGCCAGGTTTGACATAGCCGAACTTTTTTCTGATAAGACGTTCCTTGGTTAAGGTATCAGTTTTTAGCATTTCAACGCGTTTCTTAAGGTTATCCCGTTTGTTCTCAAACCACTGTAATCTTTCTTGATATTTTTTCTCAACATATTGTGCTTCTTGCCAATCGTTGTATCCGTTCCTGAATTGCATGACACTGATTACCAGCAATGCCAATGCGATGAGAAATAGAATTACGCGAAATATACGCATGAGAGTGACCTACACATAGACTACTTGGGGCAGACTAAGCTGTCCCAATAGAACGGGTAAACTTAACGTAAATCTGCCAGATTATAGAACACTTTCCGACCAGCAAAGATAGCACTTTGACCAAGTCCTTCTTCAATTCGGAGTAACTGATTATATTTAGCTACGCGATCTGTGCGGGAAAGCGAACCAGTTTTTATCTGCCCTGCATTTGTAGCAACGACGAGGTCTGCTATCGTAGTATCTTCAGTTTCACCTGACCGATGGGAAACGACAGCGGTATAGTTGAAACGGCGAGCAAGTTCAATAGCGTCAAGCGTCTCTGTCAAGGTGCCTATCTGATTGACTTTAATCAGAATAGAATTACCAATCTGTTCATCAATACCTTTCTGTAGTCGCGTGGTATTGGTAACAAACAGGTCATCACCCACCAGTTGAACTTTATCTCCAATAGCGTCGGTTAGGCTTTTCCAACCCTCCCAATCGTTTTCGTCCATCCCATCCTCAATTGAAACGATCGGATATTTTTCACAGAGTTCTGTGTAAAAACCTACCATATCTTCAGAAGATTTGTTTGGTTGTTCTTCTGCCATCAATTGATAAGTGCCGGTGTCTTGATTGTAAAATTCACTTGAGGCAGCATCCAATGCCAATAGGACATCTTCGCCGGGGACATATTTTGCACGTTCAATCGCTTCTATAATCACCGAGATGGCTTCCTCATTTGAGTCTAAATCAGGGGCAAAACCACCTTCATCACCGACAGCAGTATTACAATTTCGTTTCTGTAAAACGGCTTTGAGACTATGGAAGATTTCCGCGCCCATGCGGAGTGCTTCTGAAAAACTGTTTGCACCTGCTGGCATCACCATAAATTCTTGGATGTCAACGTTATTATCCGCATGTGAACCACCGTTTAGGATATTCATCATCGGCAAGGGCAGTTCTTTTGCGTTTGTGCCACCGATATACCGATATAGCGGTTGTCCGAGTTCATCCGCAGCAGCTTTTGCCACAGCAAGAGAAACGCCTAAAAGTGCATTTGCTCCGAGATTACTTTTGTTTTCTGTGCCATCAAGTTCGCACAGATCGGAATCTATCTCCGTTTGTTCAAATACATTTCTGCCTACAAGTAAACGCGCAATAGAAGTATTTACGTTTTCTGCTGCCTGTTGCACACCTTTTCCTAAGTAGCGATCTGCATCGTTATCACGAAGTTCAACGGCTTCATGCTCACCCGTAGATGCACCTGACGGGACAGCTGCACGCCCAGATGCTCCAGTTGTTAATCTAACGTCTACTTCAACCGTGGGGTTACCTCGTGAATCCAGTATTTCTCGCCCGTTAACATAACTTATTCTTATCAAGTTGCTTCTCCCTTCCGAAGCTTATAGTATTAAAGAAACTTTCACTATCAGTGTAGCATATCACCGCTCATTTCTCAAGTAAAAAATAAAAGGCGTGTGTAAAGTTTTATTGTTAAGATTTCATTGTGCTGTTTGATTGACAGTAGCTGAATTATTCATGAATTCTGTGTGTCATTTGACAATATATTCTCTGTGATTTCCTTCTAATTTTATGGAATTTTCGCTTATCAAAACTGTACAGAAATTGGACATTATTTCGTACATCTGTACAGTTTTGATAAGTGCTTTCAGAGCAGTCTTCATAAGGGTTGGAATAGAATTTATAAAAAAGTAAAAAAAAATTAATTTGTACATTTTCACTATTCGTCTTTTGTCGTATGAAATCGGTAGACTGAGCATGACACTTGTCCAGCATTTTGCGAATGCAGGATAGAATGTTGTTAAATGTTAAAAGAGAGGCGATGCATAAGGGGATGACGTTTATGTGAATGACATTCATATTGAATATATGTGAATTCTCACTTTTGGGTAATGTGTTTCTATTTGATGAAAAGATTGCTTGTAGGATAATCATTATCCTATGATGTTTTGTTTTCATTATTCTCTTCCTTATTCAACACGGTGTATGTGACGTATATTATAACACAATCAAACTACTTAAGTCAAATTATTATTTACAATTTTACAATTGGGTGTGTAAAGTTTTTGTCACTAAAACATCCTGCGGCTATTGTGTCTGGATACCAGTCCTTTTCCCAAGTTTTGTTCTTTATCGGACATCTCAACTGAAGGATAGCATTAAGCCCTTCATCTGTCCATCTCATAGATGCGCGTCTACACCTTTGTGCCACAACCTGTTAGCAGGCACTCTCAATCACGCTACTGGTAATCTGATACCCTTTTTCTCTAAATGTTTTGGACTGCGGACGCTTGGCATGTTTTTGTAAAATATGTTGTTCTGCTTCAGAAAACGACAGAGAAGAATCACTGCCAAGAGCTCCAACTATGGTGAGGCATAGAATTATATCTACACTTTCTATCAACAGTAGGCGAGGTTTCCTAACCTCGCCTTAGCAATGTGTAGAATTATTTATGAAGATTAATTTATTAATCGGGTAATAATCCCACATATCGTAAGAGCTTTCGTGAACCACCTATGAACTGTTCCATAAACGCAATTACCCGTTGTTGAAGGGTTTCCCAGTCATCAGTGAGACGATGTAAATGTCCAATAGATTGGCGCACCCATCGCCAAAGTTTTTCAATTGGGTTCGTCCAAGGCGCATAGGTCGGTAGTTGTCCTATCTCTATTGGCAACTGAGGAAGTTTTCCTATTTTCGTAGAACCTTTCTCCCAACTCGGTGGGAGTGGCTTATTGAACGATGATCTCTGCGGCAAAAGTGCTTCCAAGAGACGCACATGGAGGTGAATAGGACGATTGTCTTGTATCATATAAATGTGTTTAGCATGAGGATACCGTTCACAAACTGCTGTGTCCAACGCATGTGTTGCTAACACGGTGGCACTTTCTACTTGATGGTAAATGACATCGCCAGTGTGTGTGTTCAGTGCACCTATCCCAAAGCAGGTCAAATCCGAACCCAATCCCTGGTGGGCAAGCGGTTCTTTTGTGCCACGTTGTGTCCAATCTTTTGCTAATGTAGGGCGTCGGTGAAAAGCAAACTCGTCTTCGTCCAACGCAACATAGGTATCGGGATATTGCTTTGCTTGTTCCAACGCCTGAGCAACGCATATCATTTTTTCTTTGGACGCAACATCAGGACTATGGATGTAGGTTCTACCACGCTTGTAGCTAATACCGAGCCGTGAGAGAATGTCATGCACTCCCGGCACAGAGATGTTAGTCCGCCACGGCACTGATTCCTTGATCTGTTGCAGTGTCCAGCGCGTCGGATGTCCATTGTGGGTATCTGGTGACATACCCACAATGGTTTGAAGTTCTTCCTCTGCGTCTTCTGCGGACTTCGGAGCAAACGCAGGTTTTCTGCCTCTTCCAGATTTGTGAAAGAGCCCAGGGATTCCTTGATCGCGAAACCGGCTCAACCAGCTATAGACGGTATCGGGTTTTCGTTTCTTCAACAGACTTTTCATTGCGACTTTATGTGGAGACATACCTGAGCCGATCTTCAATATTGCAGCAGCACGCTCGCGCAAATAAGCTGGGTTTCCATTATCTCGCAGTTTGCAAAGGGTGTTTTTTTGTTCATCAGTGAGGTCAAGAGTGTGTCTTGGCATAGATTTTTTCCTCCTTGATAAACACTATAACAGATTTTTAGAATTACCCGTTTAATAAATTAATCTTCATCAATAATTTACCATAAATCGTTCATCTCGTCCACTAAGTTCTGTGCTGCTTCCGGATTTTCTTTGACTTCACAACTTGATAATGATATACTAAACATTGGTATCCTCTCTGATAAAAAAGGTATTTTAAGAAGGATACCATTTTTCTTAATACCAAGCAAGATCTGTATTCAGTTCATTATAGGGACAAAAACTTTACACACCCTAAAAGAACATGCAACTTCAAAAAAGACTCTTTATATGATATATATTGACATACAATCTCAAACAGATATACAATTTCAAGCAGTATATAGATTACCTCCACCATCACCGAAAAATTCGCGCTTGAGGAAAATATGAAAATAACAATCATCGGAACAGGATACGTAGGACTAACAACCGCCGTGGTGCTTGCCTACCTAAACCACACCGTTTCTGCTGTAGACAAAGACAGCACAAAGTTAACTCTCTTACAAGAAGGCAAAAGTCCTATCCATGAACCCGGAATACAATCGCTTCTTAACGAAGTGGGTCATACAATTCGTTTCACGCCGACCGTTGCTGAAGTCGTTCCAGATGCAGAACTGATCATGATCGCTGTCGGCACACCACCTAAAATTGATGGAGAAGCAGATACACGACACGTAGAACAAGCTGCAAGAGAAGTGGCACAAGTCTGTCTTCCGAACATACACTATACACTTGTCATCAAATCCACCGTCCCAATTGGAACAAACAAACGTGTCGCAGAAGTCGTTGAGGATGTGTTTGCTGAACGCAAAATCCAAGGGAATGTATCTATCGCTTCAAATCCAGAATTCTTACAGGAAGGTTTAGCATTGCAAGGAGCATTCTATCCCGATAGAATAGTTGTCGGAGCCAACAACAATAATGCGTTAGATGCATTACGCAGACTCTATCAACCCATTCTGGAGCAGACATTCGATCCACCCACTACGTTGCCGCGTCCACCCTCTTACCACCTCCCATCGATGATGACAACAGACCCGAACAGTGCTGAAATGATTAAATATGCCGCCAACACATTCTTGGCACTTAAAATTAGTTTCATAAACGAAATCGCCGGACTCTGTGAACAAGTCGGTGCAGATGTAACTGAAGTAGCACGCGGTATCGGTCTTGACACCCGTATTGGACATAGATTCCTCCGTGCCGGTCTCGGGTGGGGTGGCAGCTGCTATCCAAAAGATACCGCAGCCCTATTACGTGTCGCAGCACAAGCAGGATACCAAATGCCAATCACAGAAGCAGCACGTACAGTCAATTTTGAACAACGGAAACGCATCGTTCAAAAACTGAAAACCGTGCTAAAAACACTTAACGGCAAAACTATCGGAATCCTCGGACTTGCCTTTAAGCCAAATACAGACGACATCCGGGAAGCACCCGCACTTGACATAATCCGTCATCTCGTTGCAGAAGGTGCAAACATCCGCGCCCATGACCCCATTGCAATACCAAATGCAAAGCAGGCTCTAAGTGACATCAATGTAGACTACATTGAAGATGTCCACCAACTCTCACACAATACAGACGCGCTTCTCCTTGTCACTGAATGGGAACAATATCATAGACTAGATCTACGCAAACTCGCAAAACACATGAAAACGCCAATCCTCATTGACGGACGCAACGTTTTCTCACCACAAGAGGCAACTGCCGCAGGCTTCCATTACATAGGAATCGGCAGATAAATAATACCATTAACCTATTCGTACTCGCGCAATTCATTGCGCCTCTTATATTCACATGAACACACACAAACAACCCAAACCCTTCAACAAAAATTGGAACAGATACTGTCCCCAACAACCATTCCCACCCTACCGACACCTCCCCGGCATCACACCACACCCAATTCGAGATCCACTCGGACATAGCTACGGCATAGAAGAGGAAGAAAACGAAAACCCATTTCCACCTGAAATGTGGCAACAAAACGAAGCATATTTATACGGCGTTGATCTCTATAACTTCTCATATTGGTGGGAAGCACACGAAGCATGGGAAGGTTTGTGGCATCAAGCAGAGGATACATACCGACTCTTCCTACAGGGACTAATACAAATATCTGCATCACTCATCAAATACCACATGCGAATGTTGCGACCATTACGCACCCTCTCCACTGCAGGACGCAATAAATTGCACCAAGTTGTTCTTGAATGTGAAAATGCAAACGCGAACTATATGGGCATAAATCTGTCTGAATTTTTAGAAACAGCAGACACATTCTTTGAGCCGTTCTTTGCCGACAATGTCACAGAACAAACCTATCAAGAAATAAAAACACCACCATTAATTCTGCTTCAGTTTTAGCTGATTGCAAAATCTATTTATCGCTTATTTGATTGAACATAGAACTTGTTTGCTGTCCATGTTCTATACACATTGTTCATTTTATGAACAAACAATTAAGATAATCATATCAAGATCCACACATCTATTGATATTATAGTGAAATCAAAAATACGTGCACACTCCTGGTAGATGCGGTTTCCTAACCGCATCTATGAGACTGAATAAATACCGGTTCGGTTAGGAAACCGAACCTACCGTAGTGTGTAAATAATTCTGGTTTTTACTTTAAAAAATGGCACAATTATTGCAAATAAATCTATATGTGTGTACTTCAAAGATGAGAAATCTATGACTGATTATCTTCTATTTTCATTTTTGAAATGAGGTAATTATTATGACATCAATAACGCGTACAATACTATTCCTTTCATTTTTTGGTTTTATGTTTTACATCTCTGGGTGTGGCAAAAATTTTGATGAATATGCCACTGAATTAGGTCTCGCATTTGACAGTCCAGATGAAGCAAACAGACCTATTCCATCCTTCAAAACCGATATATCACCTATTCTCACAAATCATTGCGCTCTTTCGGGATGCCATGTCGCTAATGGACCGGATGACGTTGATCTCAGAACTTATGCCACCCTTCAAAAGGGTGGAGAACACGGTCCTTTACTCCATGTGGGAAATGCACACGAAAGCGAGCTTGTTGAAGAAATAGTCAAACGTAAAATGCCACCTGACGGTCCCTATCTGGAGGCAGAGCAAATTCAACTGATTATAGACTGGATCAATGCAGGAGCACAGGATAACTAAACTAACGTGAGATTGATAATTTTAGAACGAATTATCAATCTCACATCATATAAAAAATAACAATACTACCAACCTTTTCAAACTTCATGGGAGAGGACAAATATGACGATCAAAATTAATAGATTTATATTGATCACCCTCGGTCTGTCTTTATTCGTTTTTGGTTGCGATATGCAGGCAAATGATATAATACAACCGGGTACCAACCAAACTGAGAACAGGCAAACTCCTGACACACAAACCCCTACCGTGGACAATAATCAACCAGACAACGCTGAAATAACCTTCAATGCCAACCTTCAACCCATTCTCACAGCAAAATGTGCAACACCTGGATGTCATATTGCTGGTGGTCCTCAAAATATAGATCTCAGCACATATCAAGCTTTTATTCAGGGCGGAGATGCAGGACCAGTATTCATTGCGGGTGATGCCCAAGGAAGTTCTATCATTGATGAAATCGTCTCTGGCAGAATGCCAATTGGCGGTCAAATGTTAAGCCAAGCAGAAATCCAACTGTTTACTGATTGGATTAATAATCAAGTACCGACAATTAATACAACCAATAATGAAACGCAGCAACCACAAACACTTGTACCGGCTGATGGGATAGTATCTTTTGACCTACACCTTTTGCCTATTCTCACAGCAAAATGTGCGTATGCTGGTTGCCACGATGCTAATGACCCCGATGGCCTTGATTTCAGAACTTATGAGTCTTTCATAAGCGGAGACGACGAAGGCGAGTCAGTATTCTACCCAGGGAAAGCCAACACAAGTGATATAATTGAAGAAATCGTTTCAGGTAGGATGCCACCAGATGGTCCACCATTACCTACAGCCGAAATTGAACTCTTCAAAGATTGGATAAATCAGCAAGACCCCGCAGATTTCCCAAACCTTCGTTATGATGATGACGATGATGACGATGATGACGATGATGACGATGATGACGATGATGACGATGATGACGATGATGACGATGATGACGATGACGATGATGATGATGACGACGATGACGATGACCACGACGATGACTAGTAATTCTTATTTTCTCAAACCCGGTAGGTGTCAATTTGGTGTAAATTAGGTGTTTTTTCCAGGACGGTAGGTTCGGTTTCCTAACCGAACCGGATCCTACGGGAGAACCTATCAAAGCGTTTGGCACAAAACCGGTTCGGTTAGGAAACCGAACCTACCATCACTGGAAAGACACTAAATTCACGCCTATGGTTCGGTTTCCTAACCAATTCAGCATGCCTACCACGTATGCTGACAGACTTCTCAAGGAAATTACTTGAATTATTTCTTAATCCTCATCAAAAAATATAAAAAAATAAAAGAAATGTAAAAATTGTAAATAATAACTTGACATAAGCAATTTAATTATGTTATAATATACGTCACATAACACATTTATTGTTGAATAAAGAAGAGAATTATGAAAACAAAACAACATACACAAGGAATAATCATCATCCTACAAGCAATCTCTTCAATACATAGAATGTCAATTCGCAAGAATGACGCTTCAAATACATATACATTTAACAACATTCTATTTTGCATTCGTAAAGTGCTGGACGAGTGTCATCCTCAGACTACCGATTTCACACGACTAAAGCAAAATAGTGAAGACGTACAATTTCAAGAAATTATTTTTTTAATACATATCTTACGAACCCTTATGTAGACTGCTCTTACAGCGACGTACAAAAACGTCCAGGTTGTACGTGAATTTGTACGTCAATTGTACGGTTTTGATAAGGGAACATTATCGACTTTCATTAACAAGACACGCGTTCATCGCACATTGTTGGAGGGGTTTCTAACCACGATTTTCTTGTTGGAGTGCGGGGTCTCCGTTCCCCGCCTTTTACATTCCAGTTAAAAATGGGGCAACATTTACAGAACTGGTTTAGCATATACGTATGAATATCGTCTTTCTATTCTCTGATGAACACACAGGCACTGTAATGGGAAATAGCGGACACCCACATGTCCGCACACCCCATCTGGACCGACTTGCTGAACAGTGCTATATCTATGATAACGCATATTGTAACTATCCAATATGCACACCTTCGCGTCTGTCAATGCTTACAGGACGCTATCCGCATCAGGTTGATGCATGGGATCTCGGAGCAATACTGGATAAGAAACACAAAACGTGGGGAGATTACTTAACTGGCGCGGGTTATGAAACAGCATTATGTGGACGCACGCATTTCAATGGTAAAGACAGACTACTCGGCTATTCAAAACGACTGATAGACGATCTGCCACGGTGGCGGAACACAAAAGGGAATCCTCCGAACCGCACCGCAGATGCACGCCGCAGCTCTAATTCGCACGTTGCTGAATGCGGTCCGGGAGACCACGAACATACAAGATATGACCGACAAGTCGCAGACGTAGCAGTTGACTATCTTAACGGCAAAATCGCATCACAAAACGAACAACCTTTCCTACTCTATTGTGGATTCATGCATCCGCATTTCCCGCTGATCGCACCACCTGAGTATTATGCATGGTATGACCCGAGCACTCTTGAACTGCCAGATACGTGGAACGAACCATTGGAATCTCAACACCCAATAATCCGACACCACCGTTGGACTTGGCGAAATGACATACCGCCACCAGAGGAAACTGTCCGTTGTGCATTAGCTTCCTACTATGCGCTCGTCTCGGCATTGGATGCACAAATCGGACGCATATTAGAAGCAATTGATACTTCTCCACTATGTGAAAACACAGTGGTCATCTATACAAGCGATCACGGGGAAATGGCAGGGAGTCATGGGATTTGGCAAAAGCAATGTTTCTATGAATCCGCAGTAAAAGTGCCTTTGATGTTACGCATGCCTTCAGGTGAGACAGGACGCATAAAACAAAATGTCTCTTTAGTCGATGTCTTACCAACGTTATTAGATATAACAAGTTTAGAAAAACCATCAGATTTACCGGGAGGAAATCTACTGGAAATTGCCAGACACCAACAATGCGAAACAACGCGCACAGTTTTCTCTGAATACCACGACAGAGGCATGCTAAACGCGGGATATATGCTAAAACAAGGAGATTACAAACTGTGTCATTACGTCGGGAGTCATCCGCAACTATTCAACGTAGATACTGACCCTTTAGAAAATGAGGATTTAGCATCAAATCCTGAATACACTTCAATCCGCACGACATTAGAGGAGACATTATACACTATTGTTGATCCTGAACTTGTAGATGCACAGGCAAAAGCAAACCAACAAAAGCGTAGGTCAAAAGGGGGAAATATGTAACGTCTACAACTCACCATCAAAATACTCAAGCCCCGGCTCTTTTCGGTATATTTTCTGAAGCACATAAGGCAGCACCTTATTGGAATCAGGATATTCACTCACATCGTGCGGCGTAGTAATGCCGATAATCAATAACGTTACAGACGCATCACCCTCATTGACAAACTTATGTGTGCCAACGGGTCCAGTCGGAAACGCAATAAAGTCACCCGATCTCACTGCTATATCTCCACGAGGCGTTCTGAGAGTGCAAGTGCCTTCCATCACATAACACATCTCCTCAGCAAAATGGTGCAAGTGCATCGGAAATGTTGCCTTGCCGGGTGGCAAACGGTAAACACAATAGCCAATGTCTTTCGCCCCAATCAGAGGGTCAATATCCTTATATTCAAAACCGTAAGAACCCACTTCCTTCCTTTGCTTCCATTCCATTTCGTCAAGGTTGATACGATTGATATAAATATCGTCCCGTGCCTGCAGGCAATCCACCAATTCCTGTCGCCCTTCCTTAAAGAGCGAGTGTCCATCTCCAACAAGAACTGCATTGAACCGTAACGCTAACACCTTACGAAGTTCCATCGCTGCCTTCGACGCATCTGCTAACTTATCATCCGCAAGTAATGACAACCGACCCATCGGTTCACCAGCAACAATATCACCGAAAAGAATAGCACTCTTCTCAGAAAAATAGAGTACTATTTCACCAGGACTTTTTCCATACGAAAGATGTATCGCACGTAATCCGGGCACAATTGTCTCGCCATCGCTAATCATTCGCGCAGGTTTGATGTCCATCTCGTCAGCATCCGCTTCAGGAACTATCACATCCGCACCTGTCCATTCCTGAAATGCGGCTGCCTCACGTTCATGGTCACGATTTGTAATGACAATAAACTTCACACCACCCAGTTGTTCTAATTGTGCACGATCAGCATCGCACATTGCAACTGGATCAATAGCAATGTTCCCTTCCTCACGCACCCATAGATGTCCGTTGAAATCTATCTGACGCGCTTCACTAAACACAGACCAACTATATAAATCTTCAATCATCAATCGTTTCATCTTTTGTCCTTTGATACAAATCCGTATAACTCAACTTCATAAGCAAAAGGTTTCCCCAATTCCTTTTCTGGCACAATAATCCCATACCGTGGTGAATATTCAGCGGTCTTACGTTTATCCTCCGATGTGCCACCAACATAAATGTGTAATGCATCTGTCACAACAGTTGTGCGTAACCCTATCACTGAACTTCGGTTGTTTTGCACTTGCCCAACCGCTTGTGACCGTTCGGTATGATCCAATCTCTGAAAAACTATCGCATCTGTTATATTCGTACCACGGATGACAATCCGATGTATCGTTTTCTTTTTAGGTAACCTCAAGTGAATCCATCTACCATCTGCGTAACCAAGTGTTTTCAAGTTGCCATCTATCATTTCAGATGCAGAACACGTAACACCTTTCTCAAGAGCAAGATTAATAGATTCCTGTGGTTCAATCAGCATCTGAATCGCTTTCGATTGACATCCCAATATAATAACACATGCGAATAGTGGTAAGAAAAGATAAAGGTAACGTCTCATACATCCCCTGTTCCATTTGACTATACTAAACTTGATATATTCTATTGCCAAATCAGATTTACATCATAGCATAAATACACTATTACAGTAATTACAATTTACAGGAGGGTATACCTTTCTATCAATCAACTACAGAGACCGCAAAAACGCGATTAGGGCATCACGTTCATTTTTGGACATCTGCAAAATGATATCGCGTGATTTTTCTGCTTCTCCACCGTGCCAGAGGATCGCTTCCATTAGATTTCGCGCCCTACCATCATGGAGAAAGTTTGTATGACCGTTCACAGTTTGCACTAAACCTATACCCCACAACGGTGGTGTTCGCCATTCGCTTCCACTAGCATGAAAATCAGGACGATTGTCTGCCAAGTCGGGTCCCATATCGTGTAACAACATATCTGTATACGGATGGATCGTCTGATTACTGACTGAAGGAACACCCCGCAAAAGACCCGTCCTTAACGTTGGTATATGACAACTTGCACATTGTGCTTGGACAAATAGTTGCTCACCATGCATAACCTGTGGATCGTCCACGTTTCGCCGTGCAGGAACCGCCAACGTTTGAACATAGAATGTTACCACATCTAATATTTCGTCGCTAACTTCAGGGGTTGTGCTGTTTTGAGTGTATTGTGGTTGTCCAAACGAATTTTCAAGTAGGAATAACGAAGTCGTCAACCCCATATCATCGTGATATGCGGATGCAACCTGTTGAAGAAGATTAGGCTGGTTCGCTTTCCAACCGAAACGTCCAAGAGCGTAACGCTTTTCAACTACATCCCACACATAATTCGGTTTACCTGAAATACCATCTTCGTCAACATCCCCCTCATCCGCAAAGGTTAAGATAGTCTTTTCAGGTATTGCCTCAAGCAGTCCCAGACCAAAAACAGCAGGAGCAACACGAGGTGAGACCTCAACAACATCGGGTAGCGGTTTGTAGGTATCCGTAATTGTATAATTTGGAAAACGTAGGTGTATGCGCGTCCCATCTTCTGCTGTTAGCGGATGCTCATTATACTCAATTTTGACTGAACCTTCGGCTTGTGTGCCATAAATAGCACGATTGTTCAACTGAGTTCCATAACCCGGTACAGGAATCGGTGGTTTCACAGATTCAAGATTTTCGGTATTCGGGAGACTAAGCCTAAATAGCAATGATACCAGTTTTTCATCAACATTTGGGGGACGACCACGTCCATCACGGCTATGACAGTTAACACACGAAATATTATTATAGATAGGTCCTAAACCAGGGTTAACCTCCGATGGTGCAGTCACGAAAACTGCTTCAAATTCAACATCACCCTCAAGATGTCTTTCAAGTGCTGCCGTGGATAGATTAGGAGCAGGAATTGAGAACGCATGACTCGATGCGTCAAATATAGTCGTGTCTCCACCAGAGAGTGCACTGCTGGAATCAAACGATTTTCCAATACCTATTATTGATTGTGATTCTGATTTACATCCAACAACAGATACCAAGAAAATTAGAGTTATTCCTATAATAATATTCTTCATATCTATACCGTTTCTGCTGGAACAGACAAAGAATGTTCCCAACAAACTGTAGGCACGCTTTGTTAGTGCCCTTTGTAGGCGCGCTTTGTAAGCGCGCTGGATTCTTGACTTCTTCTGAGAATTACACCATTTACCAAAATGATTAGAATATCAGTAAAATTGTGTAAGTGCGACTAATTAAAATCACTCTCCTGAACAAGTGGCAGTATATCTTGTTCAAGTGACAAATGAACTGTACTGACTGCATCAATGGCTGCTTGAACAGCGGATCTGTTTGCAGTAATTGAATCTCGGAATGGGTCTGGGATCGCACCAATAGTGTCAATCGCATTCTTTATCTCAGACTGGAAACGCGAATCTAAAGCTGCATCTTGACCTTTTACGAATTCATTCAGTCCTTGTCCATCATTGGTGAATTTACCCATATAGACATTTTGAATCCCACGGATATTGTCCTGGAAATCCGAGATAGAATTAAAACTAAATTGAGATTCAACCAAGGTTGTATCTTCTTCGTTGTAAGGGTCAGATATTTTACCGTTTGCCACCTCATCCGCAATAGTAATCATGCCGTTGACCATTTCTTGGACTGCGGAACTTTGAGATGGATAAACAGCATTTCCCTCTCCTGCTGATGCAACAGTATGACTGAAATTCTCACCTTCTGGTGACCATGCCAATCGTAGTTGAGAAGTGCTCTCCTTGAGATACTCTGTGGAGGCAACCAGATATTCCAGTTCTCGGTCAGCTATATCTGATGCCTTATGTTGGTCTCCTTCACGGAAAAGCAGAAACTCAATAGTATGAAAACCTTTCTGCGTATCTTCTAACCCATCTTTGACGAAATCTGCAGTTAATTCATCGTTAGAATCTAACACTGCTTTTAAACTAACACGATCAACAGGCCAACTATCTAAAGCTGGATCAAGTCCCTGTGTATCAACAGGTCCAAACAAGAACGCTTCACTCTGTTCCCAAGGTTTACGTGTTGCTACCCACGCTTGCTGTGCTTTTTCAAGATTTGCTTGTGTGGTATTCTCGGCTAATGCCTTCACTGCCACCAATAACTCTCCAGCTTTATTATCTAAATCGGTATAGGTTGCCAAGACAACAGTGTTAGCAAAATCATTGAGCATAGTACCGGCATCATAAGCCTCAACTTGATCATCGCCATCATCATCCTCACCACAACCAATACATCCGATAAGCAATGAGGTTGTGAATAAGAAACAACAGAACAGTGTACAAACTTTATAGAATTTCATAAAATCCTCCATATTTGGTTTTATATAAGCGGTATCCATCCGCTGAAATGTATATTAATATTGAAAACCGAGACCTACAGCAAGAGTATTTTCTCTATTTTTTTCGTGTGCAGCTAAACGTCTCAGTGAATAGTGGCTCTTGAAAACAAGTTGTGAATGTATGTGATAGTTCACTCCAAAAGTCATTGTAGTTCTTTCCCATCGTGGATTATCAAAAATAATCCCTTTAACACTTGCCATCGTATCGTAATAATCAAGACGAGCGAACACATCCAACTCAGGTGAAGATGCACCCGTTTTGATAAGCGAAAGAACATCGTAACCTACCTCAACATAATAGCCGAGGGCAGTACTACCTATCGGTGTTCGCTTGACATTAAGATTATTAGAAAGTGTGCGGTTGACTTTTGACAATCTGTCAGCGTTTTGAAGTGCTCCGCTAAGGAATACTCCTCGCACTTTTACACCGTTCATCTCGTAAAATCCGTGTAAACTGACGATGCCAACATAAGCATCAAAATCAACATCTGGTTTAGGACGATTCGCTGCGGTATCGCCAAAATAACCTGAGATACCGACAGCAATATTCTCATCAAATTCAAAATCAAGTCGTCCGACAAACGCGGGTGCCTCAGCATTGACCGTCTCAAATCTAAGTTGATGTCCAGGAACAATCCAGTGTCGTGAACTAAATCCTGTTGAATCCAGTCCGTTGATAATTTGTGATTGATATTTCAATGGTCCTAGAGAACCAAAAAGTTCAACGCCAGTCTCGTGCCAGATAGCCGGAATGATGTGAGCTTCCGCTTCGGATCGGGTTGTTGTAAAGTAATGTTGTGGTCTATGCCGTTTCGCTAAGAGTCCGACTGGCACGATGATATGTCCCACACGAAAGTTCAGTAAAGGATGTATAGAAAAGACAGCAGCAAGTTTTTCAACAATAACTTCGCCACCTTTTTCAATTTCCATCTCGAATTCGCCAAATTCTTCAAATTTGTCAAATTCCATTGTGCTACCGGTCCCGCCGTGTTCAAACTCCACTTCCGCTTCAAGGCGGATAGTCCTGTTAATTCGGTATTTCGGTGCAACCACAAGACGTTCTATGTCAATGGATGCCCGTCTATTCGGGTCAAGTTCCCAGTCGTAATGTGCATAGTTGATAACACCATAACCAGAAACCGAAAATGGGTTCGTATCAGCGACAGCACAGAAACTGAATATAAGAAACAATCCTAATGCAGCGGATAGAATAAATAGAAATAATTTTTTCATAAAGTTGAAGCCATCAACTATGATATTGAGACTCAATATCATAGTGAAATGTTTGTTAGACCCAAACCCTATCAGCCTTGGAAACACGTAAACATCTGATAACGAATCTCATTATCCTAAGTCAGGTTAATAACAGGCAATGTCTTATGTATGTGCAAGTTATGCCTATTCTCACACGATTGCTGATAATTATACTCACTATTATTATGAATGTCAAGAAAATTCGAGAAAAATGTCAAATTTTTGAACGTTCTCGTTTAGCATAGTCCGGTCGAAAGTCGTTGATGAACCTTGTTAACCCTTCTCCTTCTTTCGCCAATTCTTTCATCTCTTCAATGTCATCCTTGCCAGCACTCTCGTAGGTGTACAGATAGATACTGCCGCTCGTGAACTGGATTCTAATAAACTTAGCTCCCGCTTCATAAGCAGCGATTCCAGAATTTCCGTGGCGGTTTCCATAACGTTTCATGTTTTTCTTCTTATTCATGTGTTTCCTCCCTTTTGTAAATTTAGTAGTTTCGCCTATAATAGCACATTCCCAACTTTTTGGTAAATGAAATTGTAGGACCATATCTAATTGAGGGGTGTGCCTAAATAATTCCGATTAAAGGTAGTTCGGACACACAACGTGCCATCAGCAAGTTCAAAGACGCACAATGAATTGTGGTAGGACAAACGACATTTCTATAAATCAAGCGGGCTCTGAAGTCTGTTCGGACTTGTATTAATGAACCAAATATTTATGCACACCCCTCATTATGAGATTCGTAGGTTCACCTTCAAACAAAGAATGTAAGAGACGCATGAAATTGCGTTTGGTGAATGTGTGAATGACATTCACCTTAGACACGTTTTGATAATAAAATTATACAGATTTTAAATAAAAGATAGTGTAGGACGGGATTCATTCCCATCCCATCAGAATCATTAATTATTGCTTCTGCAACGCTTCTTTCTTAGCTGCTTTTTTCTTTTTCAAACGACGTTGTTGACGTTGCCTTATTTGTGTGCGCCGTCTCGTTCGTCCACTTTTACTCCGTGGCATCTATATTACCTCCTTCTTCAATAGTTTTCGCAAGATACATTATGCCAGATTGACAATACTCTTCAAGTTGATCCATTGCTACATATAATTTTTCCGCAGATTGCGCATGAAGTTGTATTCTGTTTTCCGTGATTGTTATATATAGTTCCTTATCCGCATCAAACAGATCAAGTTGTGTTTCAGATTCATTCTCAAGTGAATCAATTTGCCATTCTTTCAATACCCTCTTAATTGCCATGCCATCAAAGTTCTTATAGAGTGCTTTCGCAGGCAATGTATCGGGAGATGGTAGTGAATTTGACTCTGGTATAGGTACGTTGCTTTCTGTGGTCAAGATAGTGGCTGCTGGTTCAGGTGAAACTTTAACCTCTGAAAATGGAGGTTCTTGAATAACAGTGTCAGATATGATGTTTGACAATTCACCTTCTTGGTATTCTGTCGTTTCAGTTTCCAACATACTTGAAACGATCTTTTTTACACGCGTATCATCTCTTTGTATAGAGACAGGTTGGTCAACAAGAAACTGCATTGTCTTTAAACCTATATCTATTATCAATGGATGTTCAATCAAAATATGTTGGGGTACTACCTCAAAAAGAGTATAAGATACATGAGCTACCTCAGCAAAGTCCCGATTTCCAATCTGTTTCAAACGTGTTTCGCATGCAGACAGTGCAGATTGCAGCGTACGCATAAATTTTGGATTAATTAAACGCCGCAAAACGACTGTTCGAAACTTTTCACAGAGATCTTCAAATTCTGCTGTCTCATGATCAACGAGATACGGATCCTCTGTTTCAACTCCTATGATCTTAGGTCCAACATCTATCTGAAATAAAGATGTTTCAGTTTCGCTATTGTCTCTCAGTAATGTAAACAATTCTTCATACATCAAGTCTATGTCAAAGTGCACTTCTTCAAATTCTGGTTCATTTAGCAAATCACGACTCTTAATTAGGCAAGCACGCAAACGTTCCTCATCCATCTTCCCGTAGGATTGTTTTCTTTGTTTTCCAGCTGCTAACTGTTTACTTCTTGATTTTCGGTCACGGTTTCGTTTCTCACGTTTACGTGCAACATTCGCTGACCTACTTTTTTTCTTCGCCATGATATTTTTAATTTTAAAGGTTGCTATATGTCAAAATTTCTTAGATAGGATATACCAAAGATTGTTAAATGTTTATTAAGTATACACAATCATTTTACATCTGTCAACTATAATTGGATTCATTAATTCATTACATCTGATTTGACAATCCAATACCCCTGTGGTATCATTAACATCGGTATCATAACTCTTTGAAGGAACCTATTTCATGTCAAATATCTATGAATCCCTACAAGAACGTGGTTTCGTGCAACAGTGTACGAACGCAGAAGACGTATCAAAAGTGCTTTCTGACAATCCAATAACATATTATGTCGGTTTTGATCCCACCGCAGACAGTTTACATGCTGGAAGTCTTGTGCCAATAATGGCGATGGCACATCTGCAACGCGCTGGACATAAACCCATTGCAATTATCGGCGGTGGAACAACAATGATTGGCGACCCGACTGATAAAACAGAGATGCGACCTATGATCTCTGTTGAACAAGTAGACAAAAACGGTGCACGTATTCTCAAACAATTACAACGTTATTTGGACTTAGACAACAATGCAGGAATGTTTTTGAATAACGCAGAATGGTTACTATCGCTAAACTATATTGAATTTCTACGCGATATTGGCAAACATTTTCGTGTCAATGAGATGATCCGTGCTGAGGGATACCGCCAACGTCTTGAACGTGAATTGGGACTCTCCTTCCTTGAATTTAATTACCAACTACTACAAGCATACGACTATTTGTGTCTATTCCAAAAGTACGATTGTGTTCTACAACTTGGTGGTGATGACCAGTGGGGTAATATCCTCGCTGGAGTGGATCTGGTGCGTAGGATTGAAGGGGAACGAGTGCACGGTCTGACCTTTCCTCTGCTCACTACTGCAGGGGGTGCTAAAATGGGAAAAACTGCTGGTGGTGCAGTGTGGCTTGATGCAGAAAAAACATCTTCTTACCAATTTTATCAGTACTGGATTAATATAGATGACCGTGACGTTGAGCGGTTCTTAGCATATTTTACCTTCTTACCAATGGATGAAGTACGACGACTTGGGAATTTGGAACATGATGCCATACGAGAGGCAAAAGCTGTCCTCGCATACCAAGCGACTACGCTTGCACACGGACAAGATGAGGCAGATAAGGCACAAGAAACATCACAGGCTGCGTTTGGTGGAGGCGGACTTGACCTTGATGCGATGCCGACTACCGCTATCCCCATCGACCAACTAAACACGGGTATTCCGATAATGGACCTCTTTCATCAAGTCGGCTTAGCGTCATCAAAGAGTGAAGCGCGCCGTCTAATTCAGCAAGGAGGGGCATATATCAATGAGAAGCAATTTAAGGCTAT
This sequence comes from Candidatus Poribacteria bacterium, assembly GCA_958295945.1. Lineage (GTDB taxonomy): Bacteria > Poribacteria > WGA-4E > WGA-4E > WGA-3G > MSPOR6. The sequence continues at coordinate 3,158,778 of OY282386.1, read as the reverse complement.
AGATGTTATCGTGGATGCAAATATGTTAGATGAAGATGCACTGCTTCTCCGGGCAGGAAAAAAACGGTATCACCGTGTTGTGCCTGAGTAAGACAAAATCTATCGTCAGAAAGAACATCGTTCTTTAGTTACGTCAAACGCACCATAGGCATCAATTTAAGGATATCAACAATAGGGAATTGGGGTTGGGGTTGGGTGTGTAAAATCAAAAAGTTGACTTAACACCACAAAATGTGTTATAATAATAAAAATAGTTTCATTTTTTAAACCTTTTGCATGGACAATACCTTCGCCAATTGTAGCACATTCTGCCAGATTGTGCGGTTTGTTGTTATGAAAACCTTTTGAATACTGCACAAACTCACAGTTTATGCTACGTTAAGGAAGCATCTATTATTAGAAATGGTCCAACGAGTCGTCCGGTCTGTTCAGGGTTCTTTCACATACCGCTCCGCTGGAGCGGAAGACTGAAACAAAGTGCGTGCTATAAACATACCGCTCCGCTGGAGCGGAAGAGTGGATAACTTAAAGAAAACGAAGGTGACCAGATTCTGATAGGTAGCAACTTGGGTTATGATAATTAAAAACACTTCAAGAAAACCCTAAAGTTATTTTTATTCATGCTATCGCACAATATCACAGATCAATTATAGAGCAACACTATATTCTCATTCGATTGAAGCACGTAAAAATGGCGAAGGTATTGCATGGAAACACGTATTATTAACACTGTTCCGTCAAATCCCCATGCTTTAGTTTGTGGGATGTAGACAGAACTAATGATGTGATGGACAGCACGAAATGTCCGGCGAAAGTGGAAATAAACCCCATCGCTACAAACCCTATAAAGTTGGTGGATAGCGTCCATATCAAGCCAATGCGTCTAATAAACGCAGACTGGAATGCGTGAGCGGAGGATCCCCTCCCGAAGTCTACGGACTTGTCGCACGGCGTGCCTGGTAGGAAGGGCAGCTGTAAAATGGGTGGAAAGAACGCCAACCCACGACGTTAGCGAAAAACAAATCAAACAGGCAGGCTTAGCTGCCTAAAGTGGAGCAGACGTAAGACGTAGTTCAGATCGGCTGTCCGCGAGGAAGCACAGGTTTCCCCAACCTTTAGGTTGTGGGTCACTATGACATAAGAAATATAAGAAAAGGTTTACGAATAATAGAACAATTAGGTATCTTTGTAATGCAAAAGTTAGAACACACTACCATCGCTACAGTACTGACAAGTGCCAGTCAATCCACACTAATAATATTACGAGGCTTTTACTTTAGTCTTTGGGCACTCTTTACGCTCGGGTTGTACCCGTTTACGTACTGCGGCGGTAAGTGGTGATAGTTTATATGCACTTATGAAAATGTTCTAAACCGATTTCATTCATCACCACCCAACGTCGATAAGAGTTCGATGTTGGGTTATTTTTTTAGTAATCATCAACATTGACTTGAAACAGAGTTTTTGTCGGAGGGAATTGATAACCATGGTAATTATTACCAAAACGGATGCAACACCTGATCAGATTGACGCGATTGTCAAGAGAATTGAAAGTGTTGGGTTGAAAGCACAGGTATCAACTGGTGAACAACGCACCGTCATCGGTGTAATAGGAGATAAAACATTGCTTGGTGATATACCGATAGGGTCAATGTCAGGCGTAGATAGGACGATGCCGATCACTGCCCCATATAAATTAGCAAGCCGTCAGTTTCGGGAAGAACCGACTGTTATCTCTTCAAACGGGACAAAGATTGGAGGACGGAAGTTAGCAGTCATGGCGGGTCCTTGTGCAGTTGAGAGCACCGAACAGATTGTAACTATTGCAAAACTCGTGAAAAATGCAGGAGCCGGTTTTATTAGAGGGGGTGCATTTAAACCTCGCACTGGTCCATACAGTTTCCAAGGTTTTGGCACTGATGCGTTGAAGATGCTTGTCACAGCAAAACAGGAAACTGGTTTAGGCATTGTTACAGAAGTCATGACACCTCATGAAGTTGATCTCGTCGGGGAATATACAGACATCTTTCAACTCGGCACGCGGAACATGACAAACTTCTATCTATTGCGTGAAGTGGGACGTTTCCAAAAACCTGTAATACTCAAACGTGGCATGGCTTCAACAATTGAGGAATGGTTACTCGCTGCAGAATATATTCTTTCTGAAGGGAATCCAGACGTTATCCTCTGTGAACGGGGAATCCGAACTTTTGAAACCCACACACGAAACACACTTGACCTTAATGCAGTACCTGTCATTCATGAATTGAGTCATCTTCCCATCGTCGTTGACCCAAGTCATGGTACTGGGATTAGAAGTCTTGTGAGTGACATGACAAAAGCATCCGTTGCCTCAGGAGCCGATGGCCTATTATTGGAAGTTCACCATGATCCAGACCATTCAATGACAGGTGATGGAGCGCAGTCACTGTTTCCTGAACAATTTGAGACATTAATGCAAGAACTAAAACCGATTGCTATCGCTGTTGGTCGCGAAATATAAGTGAAGAAACAGATATAAAATATTATGTTGTAAGGTAAAACAATTTGTACTTACAATAAATAGTAAACTCTTATGGAGGACACAACCGTGGACGATTTTGAATCTAACCAAGAAAAGGTTCTAATATTTGATACAACACTCCGAGATGCGGAGCAAACTCCCGGAGCCGCACTCGGCATTGAAGAAAAATTTGAGATTGCCAAGCACCTTGCGAAATTAAATGTTGATGTCATAGAAGCTGGATTTCCAATTTCGTCACCGGGAGACTTTGATGCTGTTGAACAGATAGCGAACGAGGTTAAGGGACCTGAAATCTGCGCGCTTTCGCGTGTGGTTGAAAAGGACATCACGGCAGCATGGAAAGCAATTGAGGATGCCCCACGTGCACGTATTCATACCTTTGTCGGCACATCTAATATCCACATGGAGCGTATCACTCGCACAACACCAGAGAGAACATTGGAAATGGCTGTTGACGCTGTTGCTTACGCAAAGAGTTTATGTGTAGATCATGCTGATGCCACAGTTGAGTTTTCTCCGATGGATGCAGGACGCACAGAATTGAACTATCTGTATAAGGTGGTTGAAGCCACTATCGCCGCAGGTGCGACAGTTGTTAATATACCAGAAACAGTTGGGTGGACAGTTCCGGCTGAATTCGGTGGACTCATCGCAGGTATCAAAGAAAATGTTTCAAATATTGACGATGCTGTAATCAGTGTGCACTGCCACAACGATCTGGGGTTGGCAGTAGCAAACAGTCTAATTGCGATTGAACAAGGTGCTCGGCAAGTTGAGTGTACTGTCAATGGACTCGGTGAACGCGCTGGAAATACATCGTTAGAAGAAGTCGTAATGGCAATCCGAACCCGTCGTGATTACTTCAAATCCTATTATACCGATATAAATGCAAAAGAGATTGTCCCCATCAGCAGACGTGTCAGTCGGACTATGGGTATTCCTGTCCAACCGAATAAGGCAATCGTTGGTGAAAACGCATTTGCCCACAGTTCTGGCATTCATCAAGATGGAATAATAAAGTCAAGAGTAACTTTTGAAATCATTGATCCGAAAGAGATCGGATGGAAAGAGAGTCAACTCATTCTCAGTCCGCGTTCAGGACGAAACGCTCTGAGACATCGCCTAAGCGAACTCGGATATGAACTGGATCAAGAGCAGTTAGAAAAGGTCTACGAAAGATTCCTACGTGTAGCGGATAAGAAGAAAGAAATTCATGATGCCGATCTTGAGGCGATCATGGGTGATGAAATTCGGACGATACCCTCTACCTATGAGTTGGATTACATTCAAGTTGTCAGTGGGACGAAAATATCTCCAACAACGACTGTTGGTATTCACACTGAGGAAGGTTTGGTTGAAAATGCCTCAACTGGCGATGGTCCGGTAGACGCTGCTTTCAAGGCTATCAATCAGATTGTCAAAATCAAACTGAACCTGATAGATTACCAACTCCGTTCTGTAACGGAAGGTGAAGATGCTATCGGTGAGGTGACCTTAAAGGTGCAGGATAACGGACACATTATCACTGGTAATGGTGCCAGCACTGACATCATTGAAGCGAGTGCGAAAGCATATATCCACGCAGTCAATAAACTGATTCATCTCCGCACAGAGGGGTAACAACATTATAGAGTAATCTTTTCATGATTTTCGCGCCACTTGAAGGATTTCGGCATGTTGAAGTAACCAACACGCGCACAAGTCTTGATTTTGCTCATATCTGCCAAGATTTAGTTGATGTGCATTTCCTTAATTTTGCCTGTATCTGCATCCCACAGGTAAGCGTTATTAACGTCATCATCACCCCATTTGCAAGCATCTTTCCATCCGGACTAAACACTATGCTTGCTAAAGGGTACAGGTTTCCAAAGGTTCTGATTTGCTGTTTACTGTTAACGTCCCACAAACGGACAGTCCTATCCTCACCGGCACTTGCAAGCACCCTTCCATTCAAAATTGAGGACAATATGTCTTTCATTTGTTGATTCTCCCTAGTACTGGCTTATGAATACTCGGATGACTTATGAGTACTCGGATAAGCTTTTCTGTCTGGACATCCCATACATGTGCTTCCTGCCACCCTGTACAAGCGATTGTGCTTCCATCTGGACTGAATGCCACATCTCTCATTGCATAAGCAGGATACTGTCCGTTATAGAGTATTCTATGGGACTGTCCCGATTCTGTATCCCACAGATGGATGGAAGAAGGTCCAGTAATTGCGATAGTGTTTCCATCCGGACTGAACACCACATCTTGACCATTAATTTTACTCCATCCTGTACCTATGAGGGAATTTATTTTTTGTTCAAAGTGTGCATTGAGAGTAAGTAATCTAATTTGTTTTCCTGTGTTCACATCCCACAGATCAACAGCATTTCTATGTCCACCTCCACTTACAAGCATATTTCCGTCTGGACTAAATGCAACGCTCCAACACTTCCTCTTATACCCAGACGGTGTTCTTATTTGTTCAGTTAACGTTCTTATTTGTTGTCCCGTGTTCACATCCCACAGACGGACGGTTTGCTCATTATACGTACTTGCGAGCATTTTTCCATCCGGACTAAATGCCACACCGGTCACTGCTAACCTATGTCCAGAAACCGTCTGTCCAGAAAATGCACGTAAACTTTTACCTGTATCCGCATCCCACAGATAGGCGTTATCAACCTTATCACCACCGATACCTCCACTTGCGAGCATCTTTCCATCCGGACTAAACACGATGTTAGTTATAGGGTACAGGTTTATTCCGAAGGTTCTTATTTGTTGTCTACTGTTAACGTCCCACAAACGGACAGTTTTGTCCTGTCCTGCACTTGCAAGCACCTTTCCATCCGGACGAAACGCTATACTCCATATATTACCAGTGTGCCCTTTAAGTATTTCAGGATTGCCATAAGTCTTTGTATTGTATAGCAAAATCCCGATGTCCGTCGCTATCGCGAGCAGTGTGCCATCGGGTGAAAACTGTATATCAAAACACCTTACTTCCCCGGAATCCAATTGCACGCTATCGGACAAATGCTTTTGCTGTGGATTATTCAGTGAATCTTCAGAGAGACTGCATGCCAAGAATGGAAGTGCTATAAACAATGCTATCAAAGTTGAGGACAATATGTTTTTCATGGGTTAGTTTTCCTATTTCTGGTTGGTATGTCATATATAGCAGTGGGTTCTCTGGGAAATATTGTAAACTACTTTTATGTGGTAGGTGTGTTCTATCTTTTCAATTTCTATTGAAATCCCTACCTAAATTCTATCATCTTTTATTTATATGTCAATGAGTGTGTAAAGTCTTGTCACAAATGCCCGAACACGTTTGCAAAGTTGTCACCACTTAATAAGATTACCGTTACTAGCATACTCAATGGCTTCTAAATAAATATCAACCGCTGATTCCCTTTCTTCTGAATCAATAGATTCATCAGCAGCTAACTCTTCAGAAACCAGTAATCTTTGTTCAGATGAGAATTCGGGGAGAATTACCTTAACGATACGACGAATGCCATTTTCAAAATCTTCATGGAGGTTAACATAATTATATAGGACTAATGTTTATTTATCAGTAATATCTATCAGTAAGTGGATGAGTGTCTCCGTTTCCATATCCCATACATGCGCTTCAAGCCGACCAATACATGCGATACTTCCATCCGGACTGAACGCTATATCTGTTATTACTTCAACAGGATACTGTCCAGGATACTGTCCGTTATGGAGTATTCTATGGTGTTGTCCTGTGCCTGTATCCCATAGATGGATGGCAGAAGGTCCAGTAATTGCGATAGTGTTTCCATCCGGACTGAACGCCACATCTTCACCATTAATCGTACTCCATCCTGTACCTATGAGGGAATTTATTTTTTGTTCAAAGTGGGCATTGATAGTAAGTAATCTAATTTGTTCTCCTGTGTTCACATCCCACAGATCAACAGTGTTTCTATGTCCACCTCCACTTACAAGCATATTTCCGTCTGGACTAAATGCAACGCTTCTACACATCCTCCTATACCCAGACGGTGTTCTTATTTGTTCAGTTAACGTTCTTATTTGTTGTCCCGTGTTCACATCCCATAGACGGACGGTTTGATCATCATACGTACTTGCGAGCATTTTTCCATCCGGACTCAATGCCACACCGATCACTGCTAACCTATGTCCAGAAACCGTCCGTCCAGAAAATGCACGTAAACTTTTACCTGTATCCGCATCCCACAGATAAGCGTTAGCAACCGTATCATCATTCATACCTCCACTCGCGAGCATCTTTCCATCTGGACTAAACACAATGTTAGTTCTAGGGCATAGGTTTATTCCGAAGGTTCTTATTTGTTGTCTACTGTTAACGTCCCACAAACGGACAGTTTTGTCCTGTCCTGCACTGGCAAGCACCTTTCCATCCGGACGAAACGCTATACTCCATATATTACCAGTGTGCCCTTTTAGTATTTCAGGATTGCCATAAGTCTTCGTCCTGTAAAGCAAAATCCCAATGTCCGTCGCAATCGCGAGCAGTGTGCCATCGGGTGAAAACTGCACATCCATAATGGTCTTTAATTTTCTCAGGGAAACATTCACGTCTTGGTGTGGACGCTTTTGCTGTGGTTCATATATCGTATCCTCCAATGAACCTTGGGGGAGACTACAAGACATAATTGGGAATGCTATCAACAATGTCATCAATATTGGAAAGGATCTGTTTTTCATCGGTTAGTTTCTCCTATGTTTTGTTCCAAATATCTATTGTATAAAAAGACAGGGAACTGACGAAGCAAAATTGACACTTGAATATACAGGAGGGTAGTAGTATCAATAACGACTAATGAGTGTTCTGATGAGTTGTCCTGTATTTGCATCCCACACATGAACTTCATACGCACTGGCACTTGCAATCGTCTTACCATCCGGACTGAACGCTACATTAAAGGTCCACGACCTTTGCCCATCAAGTGTTCGTAGATGTTGTCCCGTATTCACATCCCACTGATGGGTTTCACCAAAACTTGCACTTGCAATCGTCTTACCATCCGGACTAAATGCTATGCTATTAGACTCAACACCCTCGGCAGAAATTCTTGACCCCTCACTATGTCTCCTCGTATAACCAGATAGTGTTCGTATTTGTTGTCCAGTGTTTACATCCCACAGACAAATATGACTAACGGTATTGTTCCGACTGGCAGTTGCGATAGTACTGCCATCAGGACTGAACACTACGCTCCGGACGTATCCCTTATCCCATTTGAATGTTCGTATTTGTTGTCCAGTGTTTGCATCCCACAGACGAACAGTTCGATCTTGACTCCCAGTAGCAATCATCCTGCCATCATGGTTGTAGTCCACACTTAATACCGGTCCCTTATGCCCTTTGAGTGTTCGTAGGAGTTGTCCGGTGTTTGCATCCCATAAACGGAGGGTTTTGTCGGTACTTACACTTGCAAGTGTCTTGCCATCAGGATTATAATTCACGCTCAAGACTGCTTTCGTATGCCCAGATAGTGTATGTCGGGGTATGCCTTTGTCGGTATCCCACAGGTGAATGGTTCCCAACCTACATCCACTTGCGAGTGTCTTGCCATCAGGACTATATGCTACGCTTATGGGTACAAACACATACCCAGCCACAGTGAGTCCATCAAGTTCCTTACTTGTCTGTACGTCGCAGAATCGAATGCTGAGTAAACCGGCAACCGCGAGTTTCTTACCATCCGGTGAATACTGGATATTAAAGATCGGTCTTGTCTTATGCTGCGCTTTCTCGCCATCATGGGAATCTCCTTGCTGTGGATCGTCCTGCAGGTTTTGGGCGATGCTACTAGAGACAAATGTGAGGACTGTATATAGCATTATTATAAATGATAATAACCTATTTCTCATGGCTATATACTCCTTTGGTACATCTTTGAATATGATATACCGCAGTACGATCTTTTTGAAATCTCGTAGACTACTTTTTACATGGGTGGATGGGTCGTGCCTTTTTAGAGCCCTATCAGAATTGTATCTTACATTCTATGATAATTCATTTTTCATGTCAACTTTCTTCTAATAAAATGAACAAGATGTCAACACTCACACTTCGTCAAAAACGGGTTCATCAACGAAAAACAACGCTATAAGTGCAAAGCCTGCAACTATCAATGGACAGAAAACCGTGTGCCCCGCGGGAGACCCCTCACAGAGAAGGCACTCGCTGCCAGGCTCTATTGCCAGGCTCTATTGCCATGGGCTATCCATGAATGCCATCGCAAAAATGCTTCACGCATCGCCCGCCACCATCATTTGAATGGATCAGATTGGATTCTCAATTTTCTTTACAATGAACGATATTTATGGTAAATTTGGTATATATTAATCATTGAAACACATAAAGGAAAAAATATGGACCCTCTTCGAATTGGATTTATCGGTGGTGGTGGCTTCGCGAGAGGTACAATTTATCCCGCGTTGCATTTAGCACCAGTTGCATTACAGGCAGTCTGTGATGTAGATGAAAACAGAGCAAAATCCGTTGCTGGAAAATTTGGCACGGGTAGATACTACTTAGATCGACACGAGATGTTTGAGAAGGAAGACTTGGAAGCGGTCATAATCTGTATGGGACCGGATCCGAGGCAGCCTTTGGTGTTAGAAACCCTTGCAGCTGGATATCATGTTTTTGTGCCGAAGCCTCCGGCACCCTCACTTGAAGAATCACTTGCCTTGGCAGAAGCATCCGAAAAACATGGCAAGACATTGATGATAAACTTCCAACGTCGGTTTAGTCTTGGGGTACGAGAAGCACGGAGAATCATGCAGACCGAATCTTTTGGTCAACTGACGCAACTTTTCTGTTCGTTTTGCAGTGGACCTTATGGATCAGTCAAGCATTATTTGCTTGATTTTGCCATTCATCACTTTGATTTGGCGCGTCACATTGCTGGTGCTGATGTCAAAGAACTATGCTATTTTCACAACGTAGTCAACAATCAAGGTTCATTTGCAGTTGCTGTTGAATATGCAAACGGAGCAGTAGGGACTTTGCAGCTGAGTAGTCAACGGCTGTGGGGACGCAACTATGACCATATTGAGATAACTGGACAAGGTGAATACATTCAATTGGATGGCCTGTGGGGTGTTAAGCATTATACAGGTAGTGGTAATACTTTCACGTCCAATTTTTCCGATCAGCGGAATGGTGAATTGACTGGGGATGGTATCAGTCTTACGGAGTTTGCCAATGCGATCCGTGAAGATCGAGAACCGATTTCCAGTATTCAGGACTGTGTTGGAACGATGCGGTTTTATGATGCCGTTCTGCAACAGAAAAAGGGTGTTATCTCACTTGCTAGTTGATGAATCAATCTTATACCAAATTAACGAGATCTGTCTTGTTTTTGATGCTGAAAACACTGGTGGGCAGGGGAACCCTGCCCCTACGATTTAGGTTAATTTGGTATTGGACCATTTCTATAAATGTTTATCCCATTAACATTGTTAAGAATGTTTTGAAGGAAGGCACAAACTGGCAGTTTGTGGTACAAAAATGCGGCGTTTTCTATTAGAAATGGTATTACTCATAAAACATTTGTTAGGCGAGGTCGCTGTGCCTCGCCATTTCCTTTAGGCCTTCCTAGAATTCATACTTTCTAATACCTCCAGGCATGATTTACCATTAACTAATTGATGATAATACTGCACAACGCGCTCAGTAAAGTCTCGGTTCTGACTCAATGCCATATCAGGCGTAGCATTCTGCGGAGACCACAAGGCAGCATTAGAGAAGACCTTATCAAGACGGGTAGTTACGTCTGAAATATCTGCACCGAATGCCTGTTTTAGAATACTCTGTATTGTTCGGTCAGGATCTCGGATTTCATATTCTGTGCCAGTATCGGTAATGCCACGGTAGTCGTCATCACCAGCGATGGTGTGTGGTGTCAGAAATCGGAGAACCGTAGCGAAGGAATAAGCGAAGTCTGATTTGAACAGTTCGGTACTCTTATTGTAGTTCGGTGAACGGACGATGTCCGCTGCCCGTTCACGGAGTTTCACTGTTTCAATGATATTTATCCGCGCATTGTCGTCTTTGACGCGACGAATTCGGTCAACGAATTCCAATGTGTATGCTTCAGCACTCTTGTCTGTGATCGGTATATCCGCTTCTACGATTTGTGAATACCCTTTCATCAACCTTTCGAGATGCGGGGCGAACAGTGGATGTGTTGCAGCCTCGTTTACATATTCAAACCCCGCGAGAAAACCTTTGTGTGTAATCCCCGGAACATGCACAGAGTTCACGAGTAGCAGTTTCCAATCGTGAAAGGGTTCAATGCTCTCTTGTTTGACAACAACTCCATAGTCGTCAAGTTTGGCAAAAGGGACGCGAAGTATATTGTCCATGTCTTCAAGGATAAACGATGTTGCAGGCATCTGCTCTGCATAAGTAATCAACTCGTCTGAACCTTCTATCTGTGCTTGTGCTGCTTCCTTTATTTCATCGGGAACAGCGTAAACTTGTGGGACAAGTCTGTCTCCCATCTCATTGAGAAATCCGACTTTGGTGTCCAACCAATCCGTATACGCATCAGTCCGCTTGTGATATTCATTGCATAGAATATGACGGATAACGTCTCCATTATTCCGTAGGTTATCGGTATTGACAACACATAGCGTGGAATCAGCACTGTGCTTGCAATAATAGCGGTATAGGGTTTCATCTAACACATCCATTGCAAGTTCACCTTTTGCGATACCTGCTTCGGTTACGCCGATGAGAATCAGGTCTAATGGATTATCGGTTTGTGCGTAGAATTGTTCGCGTCCGTTTTCCGTTGCGAGCGTTGTCGCACCGACTACACTTGAAATCTTCTGAATGTCGTGGATGCCGTTAAGGTCAAATGTGACGACATGATATACACCATTTTGTCTGTTAAATGCGTCTGCTTTCTCTGTGCCTCGGGGTTGTCCGACATAGATTCCTCCGTTATAGAGATTCCTTTGGTTTAGGATGTGAACGAATTGATGTGTTAGGGCGCGTTGTAGGCCGCCTGCACCGATGGCAAGTATTTTGATTGGCAGCATGTGTTTGTCAGTTCTCCTTTTCATTTATAGTGGAATGGACAATTAATAGGACACGTCTCAGAGGGCGAGGAAACCTCGCCCCTACGGGACTTGTGTTACTTGCAAGTGCATTGAAATGTCTTCTTAATTCTAAACTTTACTATAATTGTGCCCGGGAGACCTTTCCTACGGGTCTTTTGTTAGAATGTTGTCATAGAGTGTTAGATATTCCTCTGCGATGTTTTTCCAATTGTATCGTTCGTTCTGTTTTAGCATTTCTATGCTTGCGTTGCCCATTTCAAGGCGTGTTTGTCCTGCGTCTATGAGTTTGATGATGCAGTCTGCCAGACCGTCAACATCGCCTGGGGCAAACAATGTGCCGTTGACACCATCTGCGACAAGTTCGTCAATCCCTTGAACGCGACTTGCGATAATCGGTAGTCCTGTTCCCATCGCTTCTAATACGACAAGAGGCATGCCTTCTGCAAGTGAGGGGAGAATGAATACGTCTGCGTTGCAGTATTTCTGTGGTAATTCTGAATATTCCACCGCACCTGTAAAATGAATGTAAGCATTCACGTTAAGGTGTTTTGCTATCCTTGTGAGTTCTTCTTCATAGGGTCCATCACCGACAATTTCAATCTCAAATTTATGCTTCACTTTGTCAAGTATCTGTGGAAGTGCGCGAATGAGAAATTGGAATCCTTTGCGTGGAATGAGCCTGCCGATGGATAAACATCTAACTACCTTTGGGTGTGCTTCGCGCTGTGTCGGTTCAAAACTGTCGGGGTCTAAACCGTCGGGTATGATGTCAATGTTGACATTTGTATCGGTTGCGTGTGCAAGGTCTCTCAGTCCTTCGCTACACGAAACGACTGCTGCTGCATTCTTCCATATTGCCCGGATAAACGGTTTTAGTAGCCGGTATAACCATCGGTAGTAAGGTGGATCGGGGTCGTGGCGTGGTACATCTCTCCCGCCTAAAAAGACAACATAAGGAACATTTCTGAATTTTTGTAGCAGATAAGCACCGCCTCCTGCTGGGATGCCGAAAAAAACTTGGACGATATCGGGTTTGAACTGCTTTGCGAGTTTTAATCCATAGATGCTGGAACTTATTGCGTAAGTGAACATTTCGTGAACAGCACACACATTTGGATTTTTGCGTAGTGCGGGCACGCGATGTATATGGATTCCATCTACTTCCTCCATACTTTTGGTGTCGCGGTATTGTGATGTAATGAGATGTACATCGTGTCCAGCATTTGCGTAATGTTTGCCTAAATAATAACTGACCCAACCCCCACCACCGCCTATGGGTGGGAATTCGTGATTGAACATCATGATTTTTCGTTGATGAGAAGCCAATTAACTAACCCAACCTTTTGGTAAGCGATACCAATTCTATAAATGGACTTTCTTATTTGAATTGGAATGTAAGAGGTGCAATGAATTGCGCGACTACAAACGCGGCAATTGTATTAATTTCTTGATCCTTTAGGTGCATTTTCAGCGAGATAGATTGCAAAGTCAATCATTGCTTTTGCAATATCTAATCCCGAAACAGATTCCAACTCCTCAAATCCGGGAGACGGGTTGACTTCAAGGATTACGGGTCCGTTTTTTGTCTTCATCATGTCCACACCAGCAATGTCTAAATTCAATGCGGTTGCGGCATCAATTGCAATTTGCTTGTTTTCGTCTGAGAGTTTGATCTGTGTCCCATGAGCCCCTTGGTGTATGTTTGATCTGAATTCTCCGGGTACTGCGGATCTTTCCATCGCTGCGATTACATCTCCACCCACGATAAGAACTCGTATGTCTACGCCTGCCGCTTCTTCGATAAAGGATTGAATGATGTAATCTCGATGTAAGTCACACATCGCCTCCACCGTTGAGGTCAGAGAGGTCGGTGTATCTAATAACATCACCCCGATTCCGTGTGTGCCGTAGAATGGTTTGATGATATATGGATAGTCTCCTATTTCCTGCGATTTATCTTCTAAATAGGTTGCTGAACCTACGGTGAGACTAGGTCGAATCGGTAAGCCGTGTTGTGCGAGAACACGTAGTGATTTGAACTTGTGTCGTGCTTCAGCGATTGCGCTTGCAGAATTCACAACAGGAATGCCGACCCATTCATAATGGGAGAGGACTTCTCCTCCGTATCTTGCCGTTGCGCCTGAGAGTCTTGGAATAACGACATCATAATCTTCTGCTGGCGCACCTTCATAAATGATTCGGTGTCCGGTTCCACCGATTTGTAGGTAGAATCCGAAGGGGTCGCAGACGTTGGCGGTATGTCCTGCTTTTTGGGCAGCTTCAACAAGGCTGCGGGTTGAGTAGTTTTGGGGTCCTCGGGAAAGAATGGCTATTTTCATAGTCAAGATGTTTTCTTTTTTATCTGAATTAGGATTTACTGGAATTCCAGGTGTCCAAGATTAAATAGTTAAAATGCATTCCAAAGGAACGATTTCTGTATCTGCTATCATATTCTCTGTAAATTTGAAAACTATTATGACTTTTACAAAACTTTCGCCATTTTTGAGTGTTTCAATTGAACAGGACTTACGCAGTTTCTTTTAAATTCCCACTGATAAGGTGATTTAGGGGGTTAAACACTCCAATTTCTGCCTATTTTACCCCCCTAACCCCCCGCAAGCGGGGGGAATGCGTAAGTCCTGTTGAATTAACATGTAATGTTGATCCAGTATTGATCTGTGATATTGTAAGATTACATGATTAAAATACCTTCAGGTTTCGTTGTAGTTTTTTTAATTTCTACTACCCGCACAATCTGGCAGAATGTGCTACAAAGAACCACAATCTGGCAGAATGTCTAATATTGGCGAAGGTATTGACTTTTAGAGAACCTTTTATTATTATCAAGGTAAATCAATACATAACAAAGAAGTTCTCAATGGATACTATAGTGGAATGGACAATTAATAGGACACGTCTCAGAGGGCGAGGAAACCTCGCCCCTACGGGACTTGTGGTACTTGCAAGTGCATTGAAATGTCTTCTTAATTCTAAACTGGACTATAATCAAATTTCTATCTCATATTTTTCCAACTCTAACTCTAAAGGAAAGTCTGTTAAAGGTTTTGCTACTCCTGATGAAATGTGAAAAGTGTCTTCCAACCTAACCCCACCTATTCCAGGAACAGAAAGCACAGGATGACCAGCGGTTACTGTCATCCCTTCACGAATTTGAATGCCAGAATCTCCAGGATGTATTGTAGGCGCAGGGGTTTCTTCAAAACTCAATCCTATGCTATGACTAATGCCAGCAACATAATATTCTCCGTAGCCAGCTTCAGTAACAACTTTCTTTGCTGCAGTATCAACATCACGCATCTTTACTCCTGTCCTTAACGAATCTATAGCTGCAGTTTGCGCGTTCTTGTAGGTTATGAACAATTCCTCTTGTTCGGGGTTAGGTTTCCCAATTACAAACGTTCTGCATAGATTTGCACAATAACCTTTATACTTGGGAACCAAGTCAAGAACGACAAGGTCTCCATCTTCAATTTCCTTGTCAGATGCGGTTCCATGCAACCATCCTGAACGTATCCCCGAGTTGACGAATACAGGTGTTGCGACTCCGTGTCCTCCTGCTTTCCGCATGGCGTATTCTACTTCTGCAGCAACTTCATTTTCTGTTATCCCCGGTCTTAGCGTATTGACAGCTGCTTCCATACCGGTCTCAGCAATCACTGCTGCATGTTGCATGAGTGCTATCTCAGATTTGTCCTTCACCATTCGCAGTTCATCCATAACTGATGCGATATCCACTACATCAACGATCGGATTTGCTTTCTGGAACATGTTCAATAGGAACGCAGGCGTTCCGAACCACATCTGAACACCTACTTTAAGTTTGTCTTTGTTGCCTATCATACCGCGCATCACTTGGACGACATCTTTGATCTGTTGACCAACTGAACCGAAGATTCGTACATCGCTTGCTCCAATTGATTCTCTTACTTCAGCTTCCTCTCCAGAAAATGTGACAATTATGGGTGGACCTTCAGCAGGGATTACCGCCCTGGGTTGATACCGATCTTCACCAAAAAAATAGATATAATCATCATGAGTGAGAATGAGATATGCATCAAT
The DNA here is from genome assembly GCA_958295945.1 of Candidatus Poribacteria bacterium. Lineage (GTDB taxonomy): Bacteria > Poribacteria > WGA-4E > WGA-4E > WGA-3G > MSPOR6. The sequence goes on along the minus strand of OY282386.1, from coordinate 3,143,084 downwards.
TCCTTGCTGCTTCATCCTATCTTGTGCTTTCTGAATTCTCTGTTTATTGAGCAATAATTCTTCCTTATGTATATCCAATTACGGTAGATTTAAATTTTATCTATTTTATCCAGTTTGATATGTTTGTTTCAGAAAGTCGTCTAACTCCTCATAAGTGTCAAAAATCTTATCGCATAGGTTTTCAAAGAAGATGCTGCGGGTTTCGTTGTAGACAGCATATACAGGTTTGTTATGTCGTGTAGCATAGTTCATTTCGCTAAGAACACCGGGAGATAATTTGTCTGTCGGATAGATTACTACGACGAAATCACTCTGGTGGACAAATTGATAATCGCGCGAGATTGTTCGGGTTTTTATCTGCTCTATTACCTGATCGTCCAATTCGCTCATCGTTTCTGGGACATCTAAATCTTGGTCGTCATTTTCTGCTTTTGAGAAGGTAACGAGTGCCATGTCCTTTATTGCAAGCGGATCAAAACATATATAAGATCGGGATAACTTGCGACCTAACTCACGAATTTTATTTATTTCTTCTGGTGTGTCTCTTAGGAGTGTTATCGGATAACTGAGATAGAATTTGGGTTTGTCTGTAAATAGGAGTTCAAAGAAATTTGCGAGGTCGTGTTGCCGTGCGACGGTGTAATATGGTTTTTCTGTGAGATGTGCGAGATGTCTGGTGAGGAATTCTTCCTCGTCTAACCAGACATTGAGTGCGGTCTTTTGTAGTCCTGCCCATTGTGTATTTTTTTCCATCCGTCCGTAAATGTCGGCAATGTTGTCTACTACGTTGATGAACATATCGGGTGGTAGGATTTCAATGTCTTTGAATGTAAATCCTTCCTGTAGACTGCCTCTCCATCGGAAACATGCGTGCAATCCGATGATTGCGTGGTGATATGCTTGTGCGTCTCGTGCGATTTCGTAGAAGGCGTTGCGGCGCGCTAAGGATAGAACTGCTGGGTCTGAGTCTAGGACTTTTTCTGTGAAGTGAACGCGTGCTTCTGCTGCGACTCGGTGCATGTAGTCGCCAATGTTGAAGAAGCCGATGTTGAGTTGTCGTTGGACGCAGAGTGCTTCAAAGTCTTTGATAAGTTCTTTGCGTCCTGAGCAGCTGATACCTGTGCAGAAGATGTTCATTGTTTCGTACCCTTTACTTATTCTGAAACTCCGCATACAATATGAAGTATATCACGATTGCTATGAGAATTCAAGGAATTTGTGTATCAAAATGATTTGCGTAAATTTTAATGTTAAGATTTCATTGCGCGATTTGATTGACAGCAGTTGAAGTATTCATGAATTCTGTGTGTCATTTGACATCTGTGATTTCCTTCTAATTTATGGAATTTTCCCTAATCAAAACTGTACAGAAATTGTACATTATTTCGTACATCTGTACAGTTTTTTTTGGTGCTTTCAGAGCAGTTTCCATAAAGGTTGGTAAAAGATTTATAAAAAAGTAAAAAAAAATTAAATTGTACACTTTCACTTTTCGTCTTTTGTCGTGTGAAATCGGTTGACTGAGAATGCCAATTGTCCCTTATTTTCCCAATACAGATTAGATTGTTTCTAAATGTTAAGAGCGGCGCGATGCATAAGTCCTTGATGTTTAGGCGAATGCCATTTTTATTGAATGTATGTGAATTCTCGTTTTTGCAAAATATGTTTTTATGTAATGAAACGATTGCTTGTAGGATAATCTTTATCTTTTGGGTATGATGTTTTGTATTCATAATTGAATGCCTTGACATTAAGATATATGTGACACATATTATAACACAGTAAATAACGTAAGTCAAATATATTTTTACAATTTTTATCAGTTTTTGTGATTACAGCTTACGAATTGTCTGGAAAGCCTTTGAGGACATACCGAAGACGAAGGAGAAACAGACGATGACGCAGAATAAATTTCCGCCTAGGTGGGATGAGTCCAGCACGTTGATGGCGATTCCTACAGAATTGGTACCCGCCGTGCTTGAACTGATTGACAAATCTCCGATAGGGCTGCTCTTATGTAGTTGTTATTTTCTATCTGCTACTATTGATTTTAGTTTTTCGTTCTCATTCCTTTGCCTGTAACTAATTTTCTGCTATCTGTGTCGATGTGTTTTGTGTTTCTAATACATCAGTGGACGCTTCAAGGTTTAGGTTTTCAGAGTCTATGGGTTGGATCGAAAGTTGATAACCAAGTGCATTAAGGACAACTGTTAAAACACCAATCAAAGGTGTATCTCCATTAGAAAGTGCTTTTGAAAGCACTTGTGGTGGAATATCTGTCTGCTTTGCCAGTTCAGAAATACCTCCTTGTGCTTCAACAACGGTATGGAGAGCTCTTAGAACTACTGTCGAATCCTCAAAGATTTGATAATCTTCAAGGATAGCTTGGAGATAGTTAATTGCTCTTTCTCTGTCAGCAAGTTTTTCAATAAGGTACTCGCGCCATAATCCCATTTTTTTCACAATTGTATTTCTCGTGGTTGTACATCACGCATTGTTGATTAATTTAGTGTTCTTACTACTTTAAATTTCTATTCCCTATCTGCCGCCAACGACTTTAACTTTGCAAGTGCCTCCTGCTCCTCTTTTATCCACGGACGTTCTGCGGGTTTTTCTAATTTCTGATGTGGACCACTAAAGACAAGGATATATGCCCTACGTACTTTGTCTGTGCTGTTTGGTGCGGAATAGTGTAAAGTTCTGCAGTGATGGAACGTTGCACCACCTGCGGGTATGGGGCATGCGACTGCTTCGGATGGGTCAACATCATCTGTCACCAAGCCGTGCACAAGCGGGTCATTGTTAATGTGCCGATGCCAACGCACGTCCCCTTTGTTGGATTTTGGGATAAACTGGAGACAACCACTTTCAAGCGTTGCTCTGTCCAACGGAAGCCATACGCTCAAACTATGGGGTAAGACTTCTGGATTCCAATATGCTTCGTCCTGATGCCAAGGTGTTTCGTTTCCGTAGTTTGCAGGTTTTAGTATCATGTGTCCGCCACCACCGACCTTCTCCATTTCAACACTGAGCAGTTTTGCTGCGAGCCTGCGTGCGTTATGGAAATAGATAGATTCTCGCAGTTCGGGAAATTGTCCCTCTGGACCCAGGACTTGTGGTAGCGTCTCTTTTCCAGTATGTGCGCGGGGACCTGCTAAATCAAAATAGCGTCCCTGTTCCTCACCTGTGCGGTCATTGAAGAGTGTGTCGTAGATACCTTTCAGCCATTCAATTTCTTCATCCGTTGTGATGCGTGGAATGCTCAGATATCCGTTTTCTTGGAAGAAGGTAACCTGTTCGTCAGTTACATCAACGTGAAATTTGTTATTTTTCTTAGCATTATTATTCATAAAATCACCGAATTATAATATCATAAGGTAATGCAGTAACTACCCGTTCATTTTCAAATAGCGTTAACCATGTCATTATCCGACGCCATTGCGATTTTAGTATCGGGAATAGCGGGTGGTTTTGTGCCAACTGTAAGGACAATGTTTCTGAGATGCTCATCTCTTCATCAAGCATGCTTTCCATAACTTGTTCAAAGAACGTTTTCTGCTCTGGCAGGACAACGATGTCCACTTTATCTTTATCTGTAATTCCCACTTCTTTCTTAGCGATAGCGAGCGCAGTGTCAAGTCCACCGAGTTCATCCACGAGTCCGAGTTCTTTTGCCTGTTTTCCTGTCCAGACTCTTCCCTGTGCGACTGCATCAATTTCGTCAAAGGTGGTTTGTCTGCCGGCAGCTGCTTTGTTCACAAATTGTTCATAGACGGTTTCCATCATCTTTTCAACGCGTTCGCGTTCTGACTCCGTAAAGTTTCCGTAATCCGAATAGATTGTTGCGTTTTGTCCATGTGCGATGATTTCTTTATTCAGACCGACTTTGTTATAGAGACCTTTGAGATTGAGTTTGCCACCGTAAACCCCGATTGAACCGGTGAGTGTGCCGGGTTGTGCTACGATTTTTTGTGCCGCCATTGAGATATAATAACCACCTGAGGCGGCCATATTTGCCATAGATACGATGACAGGTTTTTCGCGTTGTGTTAGCATAACTTCTCGCCATATCAGGTCAGATGCAAGTGCGGAACCACCGGGACTGTCGACACGCAGTACAACAGCCTGAACAGCGTCGTCGTTTCGTGCTTTCTTAAACGCTTTTTTCAATGTTTTGGGTGTAATCATGGACGTGGTGGTGAAAGGTGAGTTGAGATCGGGTAAAATGGGACCGCTGGCATAGATGAGCGCGATTTGCTTGTCTGCGGGACGTGCCTTTGCACGTGGTTGCGGGTTGAACATACTAAACAGCTGCATCAGACCAGCAAAACTGTTCATATCCGGTATCTTCCGTTTTTTTGTATCAGTCTCTTTGACGACCTGTGCTTCACCCTCTTTTTCTTCATCTATTGCCTCAAGGAGTTCATCGTAGTATCTTAGTTCATCAACGAGTTTTGCGTGATGTGCTTCTTGTGCCGTGAAAGGACCGCTATCAATCAAGTCTGCAGCGATTTCTGACGTAATATCGTCTCTACCGTCAGCAATCTTTTGCAACATTTGATTATATAGATCGTCAAGTAGAACTGTCATTGATTCACGGAATTCATCCGACATGCTGTCCCGCGTATAGGGCTCAACACCAGACTTGAATTTACCCATTGCGAGCATATCCGCTTCAATATCCAGTTTTTCCAATAACCCTTTTAAAAAGATGATTTCTGAACGGAGACCGATTAGATTGAGACTGCCTGTAGGCATTAACACAATCCGATCCATTGCCGTTGCGAGTAGATAGGCTGCATTGCCACTACCTTCAAGATAGGCAATCATTTCTTTATCAGCATCATGTAATTCGCTGAGTTTTTCTCTAATTTCTTGTAGGTTCGCCCATCCTATCCCGAGGTTGCCGATTTTGAATACGATTCCGGCAACTTTACGGTCATTTTTGAGTGCGTCCAATTTCTTGAATAGTCCGCGTAGTGTTTTCGATGTTGCGGTTCCAAAGATACTCATTTCTTTAGTATCGGAATAGGTGCCACTTAGCGTGAATTCAACGTATTTTTTTAGGGATGGTGTCGCCTCTTCTTGATGATCGTCTGCTGACAGTGGTAACACAAAAAGGAGTGTGATGAGCAGTGCTGTTATTGATTGGTATAAGATGTGTTTAGGTTTCATGATGTCTCCTCGCTGACGCTGATGGTAGGATCTCCACTATTATTTTTGTTCTATTTTATAACATAAAGCGGTACGTGTCAATGAAAAATGGGGTTGGTCAGGGTTATTTATAGTGGAGTGGACAATTAATAGGACACGCCTCAGAGGGCGAGGAAACCTCGCCCCTACGGGACTTGTGGTACTTGCAAGTGCATTGAAATGTCTTCTTAATTCTAAACTTTACTATAGTTTAAAGAATTTTCCAAAATAGAGATGGACTGGAAGTCAATCCCAAGACGGTAGGTGCGGTTTCCTAACCGCACAGGAACCCGCAAGAAAACTGACTATGAAAGGTTTTATCACAAATTCGCCAGAATACGCGCCAAATCAAGAAATCAACGGTATGAACGCCTTTTGGCGTTCCCCCAAATCAACGGTATGAATGCCATTGGACGAATACGCGTGTGGTATTCGCCATGATTCCCCGTGTGGTATTCTGCATTGGTTAGGAAACCGCACCTCCCGTCTGGAGGCATTTAGCATTTGTGAAGAAATCACAAGAAAAACCGAAAACTAAACAACCCTGGGGAAGGGTGTGTAAAGTTTTTGGCATAATATCCCAGTAACCATTGTAGTGCCAAGAACTTTACACACCCATGGGAGGGACAAGAATATTAACAGCATTACGTCTTTCTCAAAATCAGCAAGAATTCTGACTTCATTCCATCAGGGTTCTTATTCTTCCGCACACCGAACAGCTGCCGTGTTTTTATTCTATCTTCATAAACTTTTATGTGCGAAAATCCTCGTTCCGTGAAGTATTCCGACAGGATTCTCCACAACTCAACGGTCTTTCCATCAATACAGGGATTACCGACAAAAATGCATGCGGCTGCGTTAGGTTTCAAGCTGCTCATAGCATTTTCAAGTGCATTTATCGTATGGCAAAAATATGAGTCAAGACGGTTAATCAGATCTTTCCGAGTCAGTTGTTTTCTAACTGTATCCAATGTCTCCGTGTAAATTATTCTATCTGCCTTCCGATACGGAATTTCAAGACGCGATAACTCGCGAACCTCTTCCTCAGTGTGCCCTAACCAAAAGAGATCCAATTTTGTAGAGCGGATATATTCCTGTGCTTGCAGATAGGGTGGTGATGTTATCAATGCGTCACATTCGCGTGGCACTTCAATATAGGAGGAATCCACGCCTCCCTGAAATTCAACATGATTCTGACGATGATGTGTGTGCATCATAAAGTTGTTGATATCTGTGAGTGTTTTCAAGGCGTGGTCATGAACCATCTGATTCAGCTGCTCCTGCCAATTTTCCTGAAGCAATTCATCTATTGCTGCTAATTTTCGTTTGGATCTGGCTAACTTTGGTGTCCTATGCTCCGTGTAAGAGAACCGTTTGCTAACCTTTAGCAGTGCGGATTTGATTATACCCGTATAGACATCTTGTTCTATGTTGTGTCCGAATCCCCAATATTGTGAGAGCAACGTTAAGATTTCAGGGGCGTACCAGTATTCAACATTAGACCAAACAGGTGTGAACTGATGTGTCTTACTGTTCTGCATGTCGTCCAGTAATTTACAGAGATTTTCTTTACTTAACCGTGCTTCACCACGATAGACCTTCAAAGGCATGATGTGATTTAGGAGTAGGTTTAAGTCAAAGAGAAGTGCATTGCGTTCGCAGAGGGACGCTTCAACGCCTACAGTGCCAGAACCTGCGAATGGATCAATGATCCAGTCATTTTCTTTCGTGTAGGTGTTAATTGCATATCTGACAACTTGTGGGATGAATTTTGCGGGATAGGATACGATGGCGTGTGTTAGGTAGCCGGTATCGGTGATTTCGGAGACTATTTCACGAAATGAGACTAACTCTACCTTGTCAGATGTCGTCCTTTCATTTGGGACTTCAAATTCGGTATCTACGGGAAAAAGCGTGAGTTGTTCTTCCATATTGTAATTTATCATCAGTGCCTATGGGTCTTGTAATACCATTTATTAAAGATAACATGCGCTTTAGAGATAGACTGTTTGTAGTCGCGCAATTCATTGCGCCTCGGACATTCTTCAGCTAAGTGTGAACCTATACCCCATAATAAAGCCTTCTTTTCAGATGAGTTATTCCGATTCTTCTCCCACTTCTTGTGCCGCATCAATTTCCTCCTCAGTCAAATTGAATTCAAACACATCTTCCTCTTCCTCTGTATCGGGTGTTTGTGTATCAGACGGAGTGACCTGCTGCACTTCTTCTGTGGGAGGTGTTTCTTCCTGCATATCAAGTTTCGGAGCAGTTGCACCAAGTATCGTCAACCCAACAATCGCAACGACAGATACTGTTGTTACTGTGAGTGCAATCGGACGTTTCCAAAGTACTTTACGTTCACTCCTGTCTAAGAACGGGAGGAATAGCAGTAGCAACATGCCGACTGTCGGGATCACAAACGTGCCAAGGATTTCAAAAGGTCCTTGGAAGTATTTCAGCAGTTGAAAGAGGAATAGGAAATACCATTCGGGACGCGGATCGTAATTTGCGTTTGTCGGGTCTGCGACTTTCTCAAGTGGCACCTCAGCGAACAACGCAGCACAAGCAAGCACGACAAATAGAATGAACATGCCGACAACGTCTTCAAATACCTGATCCGGAAAGAAAGGTTTGCCGGTTTTCATCTCCTCTGATGTGTTTTTCGGTAACCCTGAAGATCCGTAATATCTGACAAGGAACAGGTGTACACCGACTAAACCGAATGCAATCCATGGCAGCCATATCGTATGCAGTGCGTAAAATCGTGATAGCGTTACCGCGCCAATTTCAGCACCACCGCGCAGCACTTTCGCAACTACCTCACCCAACACAGGTGCGGTGCCTGCAATTTCTACACCGACAACTGTTGCCCAATACGCCTTTTCATCCCACGGCAACAGATACCCCGTAAATCCGAAACCGAGCGTTACCAAGAACAAGAGAACACCAACAACCCACGTGAGTTCGCGCGGTGCCTTGTATGACCCATATAACACGACGCGGAGTATATGGAGAAAGACGATGATGACCATCGCACTGGCACCCCAATGATGCAATCCGCGTACAAAACTACCGAAAGGCATTTCTTCGCTGATATATGTGACAGCATTGTGGGCATGGTCTGGTGAAGGAGAATAGGACATGGCTAAGAATGCACCTGTCGCCGCTTGAAGCAGTAGTAGGAACACGGCTAAGCTGCCCAGTGAGAAAAGCAGATTGATATGTTTCGGCAGCGGTTTTCGCAGATGTGCCATCATTCCATCTAACGGGAGACGATCATTTAGAAATTGCTTCATTTACGCCTCCTTTACATACAAAACGCCGGCTTCTACTTTAACCTCAAGTTTTTGCAAAGGTTCTGGTGGTGGACCTGCAACAACAGCACCGTTCTTATCAAACACAGCACCGTGGCACGGACAGAGGAAGGATTCTTGGCTCTCATTCCATCGGACAAGGCAGCCGAGATGTGAACACGTCCGTGAAAAGACATCCCACTCCCCATTACCTATATCCGTCACGTAGACAGAACGTTTTTTCGTTGCTTTCACCCAACCATCTTTCGCTGTGAAAGTATAATTTACCTTTTTGAAGCGGCTGTTTTTTAGACGGTCTACCAAACCGAGGTCAACCCACTGCGATTCTTCTTTTTTCCATGCAGGTGAGATGGCAAATCCGATCAGTGGAATACCGGTAGCCAAACCGACTATTCCACCAATGAAGGCGGTTGCGATTTGTAAAAAAGAACGTCTTCCTTCATTTGACATCCGAATTCTCCTTCATTACTTTTTACAAGGTATCATCAATAAATTGTCTATATTTAAAACTATTATATCACAATTCAAACTTGTATAGAAAGAGATTCTGGATATGGGTGTGTAAAGTTTTTGGCATAATATCCCAGTTAACCATTGTAGTGCCAAATCAAGTAATCAACGGTATGAACGCCTGTAGGCGTTCCCCGGGTATGAATGCTATATAGCATTCCCCGGGTCTCCGTGCCCCGCCATTTTTCCTTCTATCAATTGCGGGGCACAGAGCCCCCGCCCTACAATGGATGGTAAGAAGTTAGTGCCAAGAACTTTACACACCCCCACCATTGAAATATACTTGAGAAAAAAGGCAAAATGAGATATGTTATTCAAAGTCATAACCTATCTCATAGAAACTCATGTAAAGGTTATGAAATAGTAGATAAGAACATTGATTACCTACAAATTACGTTGGATATTCAATTATTTTAAATTCCAAATTAACTTATAGGAGGATTGTATGCCAATAATGATAAGATTTATTCAATTCGCTTTTACTATTACGGTCATATTAGGACCGTGTGTGCTCTCAACCCAAGCTGATCTAAAAGATCCGACCTTATCTGTTTACTATAGTTTTGATGAAGAAGATGCTACTGTTAAGGATGGTTCACCAAACGGTAATGATGGAACGGTGGAAGGTGCTGCTAAATGGGAGAAAGGTGTCATCGGTAGTGCTATTGAATTAGCACCCCAAGTCTGGATTAATATGAATGGACCGGAGTTCCAAAACGGACCGGAAGATGGATTCACACTTGCTGTTTGGGTCAACCATACTGGCACACAAGACGTGCAGACACTACTTGATGCGATTGGAAACGGACACGAAAGTGGACTCTATCACGTAGAGATTAGGCCTGGAGGAGTTAGGTTTTTCCACCGAGATGAAACAAATACAACTGTTTTCGAAATAAATCCTGGTCCAGTGATTGAAGCAAATAAGTGGGTTCATTTTGCTGGAACTTATGATAGTGATAGTGGCGATATAAAAACCTATATTGATGGGAAAGAGACGCATTCAGGCAAAGGAAACGGAAAAATGTCGGCTGAATGGGGTGTCACAGCAGGAATCGGAAATCATAAGAATGGTCGTTGGTATGAAGGACTGTTGGATGAGTATTATCTGTTTGGGCGCGCTTTGTCTGAAAATGAGATAAATCAGGTTAAGGATGGTGACTTTCTGGATGTGGCACCAGCAGATAAACTCACGACAACATGGGGAAACATCAAGTCTCGTTTATAGCGTAACAGTCTATTCTGATTATGGCTTGGGTTCAGTATAGTGCTGAATTCAAGCCTTTTTATTTTTATATAGAATCTACCAATTCGGATCATATTCCCAATTGATACGTTGTCTACCGTAAAGTACGCCGTTTATTTCAGTTTGATGGCAGACAAGACATCTATGAAAATCGCTTACGCCATGTAGTTCATGTGCGGAAATGATTTCTGGTGTGTTATGTTCGTGGCAGGTGATACAAGTATAGCTGCGGTATGGGTTGTCGGCGTAGAGGACAAGTTGTTCGTCCTTTTTCATCACATCGTAGCTGCGCCGATTTTCAGAATCTTTTATTACCCAAGTATTGCCAATTTGCTTGGGGAAGATTTTAGCAGTTTGAGATATTTTTATATCATGCTGCAAAAACCACCAATGTAGATCCTCTGGAATCGTATCGGATGTGTCTAAGTCAATTTGTGCTGTGGTTTCTGAATGAAAAAGTAATGGCTCAGAAGTATGACATCTGGTACAAGGCACATCGTGTACATCTGTAAGCGGGAAGAAGTCATCGTGGTCAAGTTTCGCTTGTCCGTGAAATACAATGGAAATTATTAAGATTGGTGCGAGGATGAGATGGCACTTCAGCAGTGTTTGACGCACTTTTCGTGAAGTAAGACTCACAGCAATTCCTGTGCCTAAATTTGACAAAGCGAGTAGAAAGGTTAACCATGAATGCCACGCAAGTGGATAAAATGCAGAATGGAACAACACAAGACATAGACCGAGAGACGCTATACGTTGATGGTATTTTAACCATATCTGTCGACTACCCCAACGTATCCATCGGCTTCGGAGAAGATAAAGACTTGCGATGATAATGGCAATAGTACCGATGATGCTGATTGTATGTCTCGCTTCTCCGAAACTGCCTGCTTGCCAGATACAGAGAAAGGATATAACAGCAGCACCGACAATGCCGTGTCCAATTTGGATAAAGACCTTCATGTTTTCAGTTTACCATCTACATCTGGAATAGACAAGTGAAAAGTATGGACAGGTTAGATGGGTCATGTTATAATAACCCATAGGTGTCAACCTAAGGTTATTCATTGGTGTATGTGAGAATATTTAGTATGGATTCAGCAACATCATCTATGGCTGGATCTATGGAGGTAGAAATAAATGAATATCAAATACGTCCTTACACTGCTACTTCTGTTAACAACGATTATATTTGTAGGTTGTTATACAAAACTCAGTTATTACGAAGCGGGAAATCTAAAGCAGAAAGAAGACAGTCATGTAGAAAAAACTGAAAATCAGACAGAATCAGACACATCAGACGGTTATTATGGTCATCGTAAACCTACATACCGAGATTCTCGTTCTTATGTAGGTAACTCCTATTGGGTACCATATACGCCACACTATTATTCGTATTATCCACATTACGCTTTCTCTTATTACCATCCTTGGCACTATGGGTATTATACACCTTATTATGGATATTATCCTTACAGAAGTTATTATCCGTATCGTGGATATTATGGGAGATATCAAGGCAGCAGAATTTATCACACTTCCCGTGGCACTTACAAAAATAGGACTGTGTTGAAAGGACAACGTCGGGCACAGTATACACGTAGTGTAACATCAAGAAACTCTCTATCAAGACGTTCTCAAGAGAAACGAAGATAAACAATAACTACTGCGTATAGGACGTTAAATACAGAAATACAAGCAATAAAGGAGAAAAGAGATGAAACGACTAGTTCTGGGGGTATTTGTCTGTCTACTTAGCATAAATCTGTTTGCTATAGTATGTCTAGCACAAGATGAGGAGATAGCAATCGGTAACACATTTGGTGTTGGCGCAAGAACAATGGGTATGGGTGGTGCTACTCTCGGTCTTGCCGATGATTTCACTGCGCTATATTGGAATCCTGCGGGACTTGCACAGATTAAGAAGTTTGAATTGTTCACAAGTTTTTCACACAATATCGCAAGTACGGATACATTCTTCGGTAATGATGATCCCATTGGTTCAAGTCGTTCGCAGCTACGTCCAAATTCAATCGGGATGGTTTATCCATTTTACGCCGAGCAGGGAGGACTTGCAATAGCATTTGGCTATAATCGTACTCAAAACTTTGATTTCCAGACAAATGTAAATGGTATTGACCCGAGTTCATTAAGCATATATAACGGATTTTATGTTGACGAAACCCATAGGAACTCAGGTGGTATAGGGATTTGGAGTTTTGGTGGAAGCGTATACATCTCAGAAAACTTCTTGATAGGCGGTTCAGTAGATTATTGGAATGGAAGTAGCCTTAAGGATGTGGAAGTGACTGCGACAAACACCTTAAATATAAACAAAGATTTGTCCAGAATACAAGGTAGTGATGAAATTGACCGAGAATACTCAGGTATTGGTGGTCGGGTGGGTATTTTGGCTAATTTTATAGATGTTGTCAGTCTTGGTGTTACGTTTATAGCACCAACACAGTTGACAGTTGACGAATATTGGTATCAATATGCGAAAACATATCAAAATGATAATGGCGAAGGTGAATCCGTTGTTGGTGATGGTGTGATTGGTTTTGATATTGAAAGACCTTTTGAGATTGCAACTGGTGTTGCTATTAAACTGTTAGATGAACAGTTGATTTTAGCGGGAGATGTTCAACTAACGGATTGGCGGCAAACCCGTTATGATCCCGCACCCGCAGAAAACATTCCAGACGACTTTTTTGAAGAGTACTACGCAACGACACTTCAAGCGAGGATAGGAGTTGAATTTCGTATACCTGTGATTGATTCGTATGTTCGGGCAGGATATTTTCGTGACACGATTCCCTTTACAGATGCTGAGATCGAAAATGAGCGTGATTACCTGACATTCGGCATAGGGAAAGTTTTTGAGGGATCCGTGAAATTTGATCTTGCCTATATGTGGGGGAATTGGCTGCATGAAAGAGCCGAGTTGATGACAGAACGCAATTCTCACAGATTTTTCGTATCAGGGGCATACAGGTTTTAATTTGAAAATATTGATTAAACAATGAAGGGCGGAGTTGTACTCCGCCCTTCATTGTTTATAATGTGATGTTGTTAGGAAACTGCCATACCAATCTGGTCAAACAAGTTGAATGTATGCCATCTGTGCACCATCACCGCGTCTCAATTCACCTCGAATTATCCGTGTATAACCACCATTCCGATCTTGGTATCGAGGTGCTATATCCTCAAATAGTTTCTGAAGTATAGCTTGTTTTTGTAGGTTCCCTGATTCCCCACGCCGCGGTTTATAGTGTAAGTTGCTCCCATATAACATACCTGCGGCCCGTCGTCGTGCCTGAAGGGTATCTTGTTTAGCGAGTGTAATCAGTTTTTCTGCAACACGCCGGAGTTCTTTGCATTTGTGCAAAGTGGTTCGGATTTGTTCATGTTCAAATAGCGCGGTGGCTTGGTTGCGGAAGAGTGCAGTTCTGTGGCTTGTGGTACGTCCTAATTTCCTACCACGTTTTCTGTGTCGCATTTAATCCTCCTCATCACTGTTAACATAGGGGTCGTCATCCAAATCCATTCCGAGAGTTAGCCCCATATTAGCAAGTTGGTCTTTGATTTCATTGAGAGAAGTTTTCCCAAAATTCTTGTATTCCAACATTTCTTTCTCACTTTTAACGACAAGGTCATGGATAGTTTTGATATTTGCAGTCTCAAGACAGTTGCCAGCTCGTACTGAGAGCTCCAAGTCGGCGACAGGTTTAGACAGATACCTATTTCTGAGTATCATCGCTTCGTCGATATCGGGTTCTGGTTCAACATAAGATTCATCAAATTCAGTGAAGATGTTGAGTTGATTACGTAAGATCTCTGCAGCCTGTGTAATTGCTTGTTTTGGAGTAATACTTCCATCTGTCCAGATTTCAAGGTTGAGTTGATCAAAATTAGTCATATCCTCAACGCGTGTTTCATGTACATAGAAGTTAACCTTTTCAACAGGAGAGAATTTTGCGTCAATCGGAATCCATCCAATGGGTTGATTTGTATCTCGATGTTCTTCAGCGAGTGAGTATCCGCGTCCCGGCTCAATCTGAATTTCCATATCTATGCCTTGGCACTTATCAAGTGTGGCGATGTGTTGGTCAGGGTTAATGATCTCAACGAGTGCATTTGAACGGATATCAGCAGCAGTAAGTTCTCCTGAACCATCCCCTTTGAGTTCCAATAACAGAGGGTCGTCTGATAGAAGCCGAAATCGAATTGCCTTGAGGTTAAGAATTATTTGTACTACATCTTCTAAAATACCTGGAATAGTTGAATATTCATGCTTGACTTGATCAATTTGAATTGCAGTGACGGCAGCCCCTTTGATTGATGACAGAAGTACTCGTCGCAACGAGTTTCCCAATGTAGTTCCGAATCCTCTTTCAAGTGGTTCCGCGGTGTACTTTGCATAATTGGACTGTAAGGTTTCGGTATCGGCTACCAGACGTTCTGGCACTGTTAATTTCAAACTATCCATCAATTTCCTCCTATAGGCTTAAGTTTTTTATTTTGAAAGGCAAACAGATTCAGTTCTTCAAACATAACCATTTACCCATCACATATTTGTGGGTGTTCGTGGTGTGCAAGAACTGTATAGTTATATTTAGCCTATGTACTCATTAATACCACTCTTTGTAACACCGCAGTGTCTCAAGTAACAATGAGAGTGAAACATCAACAAAGCGGTCATGAGATTACAACGTGATATATCTCCTTGTGTGGATAAGTATGAATCATAATATGTTTTGTTCTATCGGGATGCTTGATGACAAAACGGTTTCTTACCTATCATACTGTCCAATATGCCAGTAGTATAAAGACAACTGAATGTGCAATATTTAGACAGAATCAAGAGACTAAATGTAGTTATCTTGAGTACAATTCAATAATAAGTTGTGTGTCTAATTCAGCTGCAATTTGCTCAACAATTGGTGTTCTCTGTACGCGTCCCTCAGGAATATCTGCATCAATTTCGAGCCATTCTGGTGCACCGCGTTGCTTTGAAAATTCTAACGCCTCTTGGATCGTGATGCTATTACGGCTTTTTTCGCGTGGTGTAATAATATCACCAATTTGAACCAAATATGATGGGATATTTACGCGCTTTCCGTTGACTGTGAAGTGGTTGTGCTTCACCAATTGTCTTGCTTGTTTACGTGAAGTTGCAAACCCGAGTCGGTAAACGACGTTGTCTAATCGTCGTTCAAGAAGAGCGATTAGGTTCTCGCCGGTGATACCGGTTTGTCGTGCAGCTTTAAAATAGTAATTGCGGAATTGTTTTTCAAAAACCCCGTAGATTCGCTTTGCTTTTTGTTTAGTTCTTAATTGTCGTCGGAATTCACCGCGAGTTCGTGTGGGTGGTTTTTGTCCGTGGTCTCCGGGTGGATAACTTCTGCGTTCAAATGAACATTTTGGTCCGAGGCATCTGCGACCTTTCAGAAAAAGTTTTTCACCCTCCCGACGACATAGTTTACAGACAGAATCTAAATACCTACTCATGTGTCTCCTTGAATTACACTCTTCGTCTTTTTGGTGGACGACATCCGTTATGTGGAATGGGTGTCATGTCCTTCATCAAAGTAATTTCCAGACCGGCAGCGGCGAGTGCTCGTATAGAGGATTCTCGTCCTGAACCGGGGCCTTTGACTCTCACTTCAACGCGTTTCACCCCGTGTTCCATAGCTTTTCTTGCACATGCTTCTGCTGTCTGTTGTGCAGCAAAAGGTGTAGATTTTCTTGAACCGGGGAACGTCATTCCTGCGCTTGCCCAAGCGACCGTATTCCCGCTGAGGTCAGTGATTGTCACAATTGTGTTATTGAACGTAGCCTGTATGTGTGCAATGCCTTCCGGCACATTTTTTCGTTCCCGTCTTCGTGAACGCAAACTATTTCTCCTTTATATAGGCATAAAGTGTGGTGTAGAGTTAGCAGCAATGTATTCTTGAAAAGAATGAGAAAACCACTGTTGCCAAATTCTGTAAATATCAACCGCCTTTACGTGCTGCCTCTTTGGCTTTTCTACCGACAGAAATTGTGCGTGCTTTACCTTTGCGTGTGCGTGCATTGGTATTTGTACGTTGTCCTCGCACAGGCAATTGCCGTCTGTGGCGGAGTCCACGATAACTGTTAATATCCATAAGCCGTTTGATGTTCTGGTCAACTTCGCGCCTTAAGTCACCTTCAACTTGATGTTCTTCAGTGATTTTATCTCTGAGTCTACTCACTTCGTTTTCTGCTAAAGCATCAACCTTCTTAGCTGGGTCGATGTTAAGGTCATTGACGATTTGAGATGCAGTATAACGACCAATGCCGTAGATAGCTGTCAATGCGATGTCAATGCGTTTCGTACGAGGTAAATCTACTCCTGCTATACGTGCCATGGTAGTCTCCTTTTATATGTAGATTGGAATTATCCTTGTCGTTGTTTGTGCTTCGGATTTGAAGGGCAAATGACGCGCACAATTCCTTTTCTCTTTATTATTTTACAGCGGTTACACATTTTCTTAACTGATGGTCGGACTTTCATATTTTTCCCTTTTCATTCATTTAACGTTACTTGTTCATCTATAAAGAACAATTGCAAGTTCTTCGTTTATCTTCTACGTCCTTTCAAACGTCGGTCTTTTAAGAATCCATCATAATGACGCATCGTTAAGTAAGATTCGATTTGTGATACAGTATCCAGCACAACACCAACAACAATGAGGATAGATGCGCCATCAACCATATTACCGACCCCAAGTCCACTGGTAATAGCGATAGGAATTACAGCAATACCCGCGAGGAATAATGCACCGGGGAGTGTGATTCGGGTCAAGGTTGTATTGAAATAATCTGCAGTTTGTTTACCGGGTCGTAGACCTGGGACAAACCCCCCGTTTTTCTGTAAGTCCTCAGCAATTTGAACAGGGTTGATTTGTACTGCTGTGTAGAAGTATGTAAATCCTATGATTAAGAAGGCATATATGCCTAAGTAGAATATAGAAGGATTTGTTGGGTCCATCATATTCGCCAATGTTCCAACCCAAGTCCAATCTTGTGGCATAATTCCGATAATGAATCCTGGGAACGTCATCAAGTAGACAGCAAAAATAATTGGTATCATACCTGCAGCGTTGACTCGTAGTGGGAAATGCATAGAACGTCCACCGAACACTTTGCCACCCCGTATTTGCCTTCCGTATTGGATAGGGATCTTTCGGACAGACAGATGGATAAAGATTGTGCCTGATACTGCGACTACAATGAGTAATATTAATCCGGCAAGATGTATAATTTCAAAACCCGCCTCAGGACTAAATAATCTGGTAAATACAGTAGCGACACCACTTGGGAATCCCGCCATAATACCGACGGTGATAATAATAGAGATTCCTTGTCCAATTCCACGTTCAGTAATCTGTTCACCGAGCCACATCACGAAAGCTGTACCTGCTGTCAGTGTTAGAACAGATAGAGCGTGCCACCAAATAGTAGGATTGTTAACGATTACGCCTGCTCCAGCACCGATTAGTTGTTCTGGATTTCTCAACAGAATTGTGATAGTTATACCTTGGACAATACTGAGGATGACGGTTCCATAACGTGTATATTGAGTGATCTTTTTGCGTCCATCCGGTTCCTTTGAGAGTTTTTCCAAGGACGGAATAATCATCGGCAGCAACTGCATTATAATCGCCGCGGTGATATAGGGTTGTATTCCGAGTGCGAAAATCGTCATTTGCCCGAATGCACCGCCTGAGAAGACATTGATCAACGCGAGGACATTTCCTGTCCGTTCCATGAGTTGATTGAAGAATATCTCAAGGGCTCCATCATCAATACCGGGTAATGTTATATGTGCGCCGAGTCGATATACAACTAATAGCAGCAAAGAAAAAATAATCCGCTTACGTAATTCAGGTATTTTGAAAGCATTTTGAATAGCCTTGATCACTTAAATCACCTCAACTGTGCCGCCTTGTGCCTCAATTTTTTCGATTGCTGTTTTAGAAAAACGATGCGCGCAGACTTTCAACTTTTTGTTAAGTTCACCATCACCGAGTATTTTTATGAGCGCGTTTTTTCGTTTGACAATTCCTGCTTCTCGCAAGCGTTCAGGATTTACTTCCAGTTCATCTTCAAATAAATTCAGTGTCTCTATATTTACGACATCATATTCGAAGCGTTTATGTGCGATTCTGCGTGGACCGCGTTTTGGAACGCGTCTGACCAAAGGCATCTGTCCACCTTCAAACCAAGCTGGGATTGAAGCACCAGATCGTGATTTTTGACCTTTGTGTCCACGTCCGGCAGTCCCACCTTTCCCTGATCCGTTTCCACGTCCAATACGTTTACGTTTACGTTTTGAACCGGGGGCAGGTTTAAGTTCATTGAGTTTCATTTAATCTGTCATTCCTTAGAAATAACTGAGTTGTCTCAGTTGTTAGAGTTTTTAGGACGTTTATGTAAGATTTCTTCAACAGTTTTGCCTCGAATTCTGGCAACTTCATTGACATCTTTGAGGCTTTTTAAACCGATCATGGTTGCCTCAGCGATATTCTTGACGTTTCGGGAAGAGAGACATTTTGTGAGTGCATCACTGACACCAGCGTATTCCAAAATAGCACGTGTAGCGTGTCCAGCAATGATACCAGTACCGGGTCTTGCCGGTTTTAGTAATACTTTAGCAGCTTTGAATTCACAGATTATTTCATGGGGAAGTGTACCATCGGATAAGGGGACACGTATCAGGTTTTTTCGTGCATCGGCTAAACTCTTACGTAATGCCCCAGTAATTTCACTTGCACTTCCAAAACCTATTCCCACGATTCCATCTCGATTGCCGACAACAGAAAGTGCGTTAAAACTGGGCGTTCTTCTTCCTTTACCGACACGCATGACGCGATTTATTGAAATAGGTCGTTCTTCAAATTCATAATCTTCAGGATTGATTCTATCTTTTTGCAAAAAAGTCTCCTCTCAAGAGATAATACGGGTATTTAGAATTTAAGTCCGCTTTCCCTTGCAGCTTCAGCGAGGGCTTTGATTCGACCATGATATAGATTACCACCCCTGTCAAAGACAACCCCCTCAACCTGTTTATCTTTTGCCTTTTGCGCGATGAGTTGTCCAACATTCTTTGCGACTTGTATTTTTCCACCTTCAGCGGTATTCTCTCTGACTTCAGGAGATAAACTGGAGGCATGAGCAATTGTCTTACCATTCTCATCATCAATGATTTGGGCATATATATGTTTTAAACTTCTACTAACAGAAAGCCGAGGGCGATGGGTTGTGCCGCTGATTTTTCGGCGAACTCTACGTTTTCGCCTGAGATGGCTATTCTGTTTTCTCTTAGACTTATCCAACGGATTTCCTCCAAGGCATGGATATTACTATTATCCTGCGACCTTACCTTCTTTGTCTCGTACTCGTTCACCGTCATATCGGATACCTTTACTCGGTTTGTATGTTTCAGGTTTCTTTATTTGACGAATAGAGGCAGCGACCTGCCCCACTACTTGTTTATCTATCCCACTCACTACAATTGGAATGTGTGTTTGACCATCTATACTCTCTGGAGGATCAACAGTCAATGTAATTCCATCAGGAGGTGTGTAGGTTACAGTATGTGAATATCCAACATCAAGGGTTAGAACATTTTGACGAGTGACATCTGCTCGATATCCTGTCCCTACGACGCGTAATTTTTTTTCAAATCCCTCTGATACTCCAGTCACCATATTGGCGATGAGACTCCGTGTCAAACCGTGTAAAGCTTTCTGCTTTCTATGATCGTTTGCGCGTGAAATAGTAATATTATTTTCTTCTATAGTTGCTTCAATTCCTTGTGGGATAGCCCAATTCAATGAACCTTTGGGACCCTCAACTTGGACTTCGCTGTCGTTGAAAGCTACTTTCACTGAATTCGGTATCGGAATTGGAATTTGACCTATGCGTGACATTCTATTTCTCCAATTAACATTTGTTGCTACCGATATGTAGTGATGGACGAAAGAAATGTTTACCAAACATAGCAGAGAACTTCGCCACCGACTTTGGTATGTCTACACTCCATAGAAGTCTTGACTCCATGTGATGTAGACAGTATAGCGATTCCCAAGTCACCAAAAACTCGCGGAAGCTTATCGGATCCTGCGTAAACCCGTCTACCAGGTTTACTGATTCGCTTTAGGTTGGTAATAGCCTTTTCTTTATTGTTTGCACCATATTTAAGGTATATTCGTATAATGCCTTGTTTTCCATCTTCAATTAAGCGGTAGTTTCTGATGAAACCTTCATCAGACAAAACACGAGCAATTTCTAATTTCAGTTTGGATGCAGAAATCTCAACGCGCTCATGCCCAGCCATATTAGCATTGCGTATCCGCGTTAACATATCTGCGATTGGGTCAGTCATTGACATGAATTAATCTCCTTTTACCAACTCGCCTTTTTCACGCCGGGAATTTTTCCCGCTCGCGCAAACAAGCGAAAGCAGATTCGACATAATTCAAACTTACGCAGATACCCTCTTGCACGACCACAGTTTCTGCAGCGGTTATATTTCCGTGTGCTGAATCGAGGGGTTTTCTTATTTCTGGCAATCCATGATTTACTTGCCAACTTAAGTTCTCCTTTTAACGAAACTTTCTTGTGCTATCTTGATAGACCATTAGTGTTTATTGCCTGAAGGGCATTCCGAGTTCACGTAACAACGCTCTTGCTTCTTCATCAGTGCCAGCGGATGTTCCAACTGTCACATTCATACCGCGGATTTCATTAACATCGTCATAGTCGATTTCTGGAAATATGAGTTGCTCGGTTAATCCTAACGAATAATTTCCGCGTCCATCAAAAGCGTCTGGGGAAACACCTCGGAAATCTCTAATTTGAGGCAGCACAACGTTAATGAGGCGGTTTAGGAATTCATACATACGAATCCTTCGTAGTGTAACTTTACACCCGATTGCATTACCGGGAGAACGTGTCATCCTTGAAGGACCTCTAATTTTGAATGCAGAGATAGATTTTCTTGCACGTGTGATGATAGCCCGTTGACCCGCAATACGAGTCATCTCCTCAACGGCATCTTCAAGTGCCTGCGGATTCTGAACTGCTTCACCTACCCCAATATTTAATGTTACTTTTTCCAATTTTGGAACCTGCATTACATTTTTGTAATTAAATTCTTTCTGTAAAGCAGGGACAACTTCTGTTTGATAAAATGTTTTAAATTGGCTCATTCGCCTACGATCCTATAGCATAACGGTTGAGTTATTAATATATTAAAATCCTTATACCGATTTATAAATGTGTTAATTTTCTATCCATCAATCTTTTTCAAGTTAGAGATGTGTATAGTGCCTTCTCTTTCAACGATGCCACCTTGCCCCATTTGATTTGGACGCAAATGACATGTCACGAAATTAATACCTTCAACGACAGCTCTATTTTTCTTTGGATATACCTCCAACACAACACCTTGCTTGCCGCGGTCTTGACCACTCAAGACCAACACCAAGTCGTCTTTTTTGATATGCAGCTTTTTCTTTGACATCATAAAACTCCTAAATGACTTCAGGGGCTAATGATACGATTCTGGTGAACGATTTTTCTCGTAGTTCACGAGCAACCGGACCAAAAATACGTGTTCCCCGTGGTTCATTTTCGTCTGTAACCAGAACAGCAGCATTCTGATCGAACTTAATGTAAGATCCATCTGGACGACGATATTCCTTGGCAGTTCGAACAACAACAGCGCGAACGACTTCACCTGCTTTTACCTGTGTATTCGGTGCTGCTTCTTTAATACTGGCAACAATAATGTCACCGACCCGTGCATATCGTCGCCGTGTTCCACCAAGTACACTGATGCACATCAGGTTTCTTGCACCTGTATTATCGGCGCAGGTTAGTCGCGTATAATTTTGAACCATTGCCGTACCTTCCTTCCAATTAATCAGCAGTCTGTGCTGCTGTAATTACAGATTGTACCCGCCATCGTTTACGTTTGCTAAGGGGACGGGTTTCAATCACCTGAATAACATCGCCAACTTTGCAGTTATTCTGTTCATCATGCGCCAAAACCTTTTTTGTTGAACGGACAACTTTTTTGTAAAGCGGATGTTGATACCTCCGAACTATCGCCACGGTGACAGACTTATCCATGCGATTACTGACAACCGTACCCGTTCGAACTTTCCGATGTCTTATTCTTTCCACGTTCAATTTTATCCTTTTTCAAAGACCATCAGTAATTGCAAACATGCATACTGATTAGTCGTTCCTTACACAGTGTCTACTTTTGAGAGGCTAACTCGCGTGCGCGCAACTCAGTCTTAACACGTGCAATGTCTTTGCGAATCTTACCTATAAGCGTTGAATCTTCCAACTGTCCCAAAATACTTCTGGATCTTTGGTTAAACAAGTTTTCTTTGAGATTTTCTAATTCGTTTTCCAAGTCTTCTGCAGATCGGGTTCGTAACTCGTGAGCTTTCATAACTATACCTCATCGCGCACAACAAATTTCGTCTTAATTGGAAATTTATGTGCGGCACGTTCCATCGCTTCTTTAGCGACTTCACGGGAAACACCACTTAATTCATACATAATTCTGCCGGGTTTAACAACAGCGACCCAGAATTCTGGTGCACCTTTTCCACCACCCATTCTGGTTTCAGCGGGTTTTTTTGTGATCGGTTTGTGAGGAAATATCTTTATCCACAGTTTTCCGCCCCGACGAACAGCACGCGTGATTGCAACCCTACCGGATTCAATTTGATTGCTTGTTATCCATCCAGCTTCCATAGCTTGTAAACCGTATTCACCAAAGCTAATCTGTGAACCTCTACGAGGCTTTCCCCGGCGTTTTCCGCGATGAACCTTGCGGTGCATCACGCGTTTCGGCATTAACATTTGAACTACTCCTCAAATAATTTATGAAAAGTCTCAGCAGAAAGCGTGCTATTGGTTAGTTGCCTTCTTGCTTTGTGTTACTTCTTTGTTGTCTTCGTCTGTTGTTACGACTCTGATTTCGTTGTCTATTGCTTGAAGATCGATTTCCTGATTGTCGGTTGTCTGAACGTGAACTTCTGGAATCGGATCGTTTAGAACTTTGTTGGCGGCGTGTACTCGTTTCTCCACTTAAGGCTTCTGGCACACCGAGGATTTCGCCTTTGAAAATCCAACTCTTGACACCAATTTTTCCATAAGTAGTATTTGCTTCAGTGAACCCGTAGTCAACATTGGCTCTGAGTGTATGCAGCGGCACACGACCTTCCAAACTGGATTCGGATCTTGCGATCTCTTTTCCATCAAGTCTACCACTAACCATGACTTTAACGCCTTGTGCTCCAGCTTGTATTGAATCAGCAATGTTACGTCTCATTGCTTGCTTAAAGCTTGTTCGCCGTTCAATTTGTGTTGCAACTGCTTCAGCGAGGAGTTGTGCATCAAGTTCTGGCACTTTAATTTCTGTAACGTTAATCTTTACCGGACGATCAATGAGTTTGCCAAGTTCTGTCTGCAATTTTTCTCTTTCTACTCCACGGCGTCCAATGACAATCCCGGGTCTAGCAGTATGGATATTGATAGTGCATTTTTCTGCAACACGCTCAACTTCAATGCGCGAGATTCCCGCTCGCAATAACTGTCCCTTTATATATTTCTGAATTGTGAAGTCTTCATGTAGCCACTTAGCATAATCTCGGTCACTATACCACTTTGAATCCCACGTTTCGATTATTCCTAAGCGTAATCCACGTGGATGAGTTTTTTGTCCCACACAAACCTCCTCTTAGACACTATCCCGTATGCGGCATTGGATGCATAGACGGTTTCGTTTACTCGAAATCATCATCGCTCTCCTCATCCACAACAACAGTAATATGACTTTGTCTTTTTAAGATACGATTTGCCATACCTCGTGCTCGGGGTCGTATCCATTTTCGTGTAATTCCTTCATCAACACGAATCTCTTTGACGTACAAATTAGCGGCATCCACATTAGGTTCCTGATATTGTACATTTGCTGCTGCGGATTTGATCAACTTATAAATAATAGGTGCGGCCGCTTTATGTGTAAAGAGCAGTTGATTCAGTGCATCATCAACATACTGATTCCTAACTAAATCGGCAACAAGGCGTGCTTTGCGCGGTGCAACCGAAACGTTCCGAATCTTTGCCCTTCCTTCCATCAGTTTCTCCTAACAAAACTCATACACAAGTAGTGCATACTGTTTTGCTTTCTATTTTTCTTAACTACAAATTATTTCTGTAAGTGCAGTCTTTAGAGATGCACTAAACCTGAATATACAATGTTAAACCAAGTTACCTTCTTTGACCGCCTGCGTGTGAACGGAAAGTGCGAGTCGGTGCGAATTCTCCGAGTTTATGACCGACCATGTTTTCGGTGATATAAACTGGAAAGAACTTTTTTCCATTATGAATAGCGACGGTATGTCCAACAAATTCTGGTGTAATGGTAGAGCTTCGTGCCCAAGTGCGAATGACACGTTTACTACCTGATTGTTCCATTTCTGCTATATGTTTCGCAAGTTTAGCGTCTACATAAGGTCCTTTTTTAATAGAACGCGCCATTAGAAGTCTCCTTTAGACAGAGGTGTCGGTTTCCATATTGACAAATTGTGTATCAAATTATTTCCGTTTTCCGAAAATATACTGACTTGATTTCTTCTTACGATTTCGTGTTTTATATCCTTTTGTCGGCACACCCCAAGGTGTAACGGGGTGCCTTCCACCGGAACTTTTTCCTTCACCACCGCCGTGTGGATGATCAACCGGATTCATAGCAACACCGCGTACTTTAGGACGTTTACCTAACCATCTTGATCGTCCTGCTTTCCCAATTGTGATAGTTGTTACATTGCCAACCTGACCGATTGTAGCCATTGATTTTACTGGAACAAGTCGTATTTCACTGGAGGGCAAACGTATACGTGCATATTTACCTTCACGATCAACTAATTGCGCTGCACCACCAGCACTTCGAACAAGTTGTCCACCTTTACCAGGTTGCATTTCTATGTTATGAATTGAAGAACCTAATGGAATGTTCTCAAGGGGCAATGCATTTCCGACTTTGATCTCGGAATTCGGTCCAGATGTAACAGTATCACCTACTTGAAGACCGAGAGGAGCGATTATATAGCGTTTTTCTCCATCTGCATAGTGAAGCAAAGCAATATGTGCTGAACGGTTTGGATCATATTCAATCGCAGCAACCTTAGCAGGAATATCAAATTTATCTCGTTTGAAATCAATAATCCGGTAACGACGTTTGTGTCCACCACCGCGCCTACGTACTGTCATGCGACCTTTGTTATTTCTTCCAGCATTTTTCTTTGCACCTTTGACAAGTGATTTTTCCGGTTTTTGTCGGGTTATCTCTTCAAAGGTATATCCGGTCATGAACCGACGACTCGGTGTGACGGGTCTATATGTTTTTGCCACTCTCAAATCCTCTCGTTAGTTTGCTTTTATACGTCTTGTCTTATGAATGAAACTGTTTACAAATTTAGATACTCTCAAAAACAGGGATGCGAGTTCCTTCTACCACTGTAATAATTGCCTTTTTCCAATGAGGACGTCGCCCACGTTGATAGCGATTCATTCTTCCTTTGATCTTTCCTCTCACTTGCATCGTATGAACATCAAGGACACTACCTTTAATGTCGAATAACTCCTCAGCCGCCCTTTTAATTTCCGTTTTGCTTGCCTGTCGGTTCACAACAAAACAGTATTTATTATCCTCACGGAGAAGTGTGCTTTTTTCAGTGATATGTGGTTTCAAAATAATTTGGTAATTGTCTTTCATAATTCTAACCTTCTAATCTACAAATTTTGCTTCCAATTTCTCTGCAGCGCGTTCGGTTATCACAAGTTTGTGATGCCACATCACTTGGTATATGTTGAGTAAATCCCAAGTGCAGCAATTGGTTTGCGGTATATTCCGTAAGGACAGATGAATATTCGGATTGTGTTCGTCAAGAACAAACAACACTTTTCCTTCCAAATTCAGTGCATTCAAGACAGACAACATATCCTTTGTTCGTGGTCGTTCAAGCGTGAAATCTTCAATGAGAATACATTGGTCATTTTGAAATCGATCAGCGATAGCACTTTTTAATCCGAGTCTACGGACTTGCTTTGGTGTGTTTTGACGGTAACTACGGGGTTTCGGACCAAATGCTACACCACCATGCACTCGAATGGGAGATCTAGCATCACCTACACGTGCTCTACCAGTTCCTTTTTGACGGTATAATTTCCTACCACTACCTCTCACTTCACTACGGCTTTTGGTAGATGCAGTGCCACTTCTCTGATTTGCCAGATACGCCACAACACATTGGTGAACAACATCCTTGTTGACCTCTGCATGTGTAAACGCATCCGCAAGGTTTTTCTCTCGAAGAACTTCTCCTGAACGATTGTGAACATTTAATGTTGCCATAACTCTTTTATCTCTTCTCCGAAGTACTCGGCATGAATTACCCCTGCGATCCTTATAGAGGGGCTGGGGTTTTTAACGAAATATATTTTACCAAGTTAACTTTCTGTTGTGTCTCCTTCAGATGCTTTTACTGCCTTTCTAATTAGAAGGAGACCATTAGGTGGTCCTGGGATTGAGCCTTTTACAACTAACAAATTTCGCTCCGCGTCTGCTTGGATGACTTGTAAATTTTGGACTGTATGCCGTTTGGCACCGTATCGTCCAGGCATTTTCTTACCTTTGAAAACGCGTGAGGGTGTTGCACTTGCCCCGATAGCACCAGGACGCCGTAGGTCTTGTTCACCGCCGTGACTCTTCCTACCACCTTTAAATCCCCACCGTTTTACAACACCTGTGAACCCATGTCCTTTAGATGTACCTGTCACATCAACGCGTTCACCTTCTGAAAACAGACTGGCATCAACAGTATCACCGACTGTTACTTCATCAAGACTGTCAACACGAAATTCACGGAGGACTCGTGTAGGTTGCACGTCTGCTTTAGCAAAATGTCCGCGCTCAGGACTATTAAATTTGTTTTCTTTACGGTTGCCAAAACCTAATTGAATTGCTTGATAGCCATCACGTTCTTGCGTTTTCAACTGGACAATTGGACAAGGTCCAGCTTCTATTACAGTAACGGGAATCGCTTTTCCAGATTCTTCATAGATTTGTGTCATACCGACTTTTCTACCAATAATACCGGTAACCATTTTCCTACCTCCGCTACAGAAGCGTTATTTTGACATCAACCCCAGCGGGTAAGTCAAGCTGCATGAGTGCGTGAACTGTCTTCGGTGCTGTTTCAAGAATATCCAGTAACCGTTTGTGAATACGCATTTCAAATTGCTCCCGTGACTTCTTGTCCGTGAATGTAGAACGCTGCACGGTATAGATATGCTTCTTTGTCGGCAATGGAATCGGTCCTGAGACTCTCGCCTGAGTCCGTTTAGCAATAGACGCAATTTGCTGTGCAGACTGGTCAAGTAAACGATGATCAAACGCTTTGAGTCTAATCCGTATTTTCTGATTGTTCATCTCTTAGTTCCTTCATCTAAAGTAACGGGTATTCCTCATGTATCACTCTGCTACAATTATGATGTATCTGTCGAAGCAGTTCAGACTTATCAACAATTCAGCAACTAGTCATGAACGCTCCGACGAGATACAGAAACACATTGTTTGTAAGTGAACTGAGGAATTTTAACTATAAAGACTTCCTCGTTACTCAAGAATTTTAGAGACTACACCTGCTCCGATAGTGTGTCCACCTTCACGTATAGCAAATCGGAGCTGCTCTTCCATTGCGATTGGTTTAGAAAGTTGTACGCTAATCTGTGCATTGTCACCAGGCATAATCATTTCAATACCTTCAGCGAGATGCATTTCACCTGTGACATCTGTTGTCCTGAAATAAAACTGTGGACGATACCCACTAAAGAATGGATTCCAGCGTCCGCCTTCCTCTTTTGTTAAGATATAGGCTTCTGCTTCAAACTTAGTATGGGGTGTAACCGTTCCGGGAATTGCCAATACCTGTCCACGTTCAACATCATCTCGATCAACACCACGGAGCAGTGCTCCAATGTTGTCACCTGCTCTACCTTCATCAAGAAACTTATTGAACATTTCCACACCAGTGACAACCGTTTCCTGTGTGTCCCGAAGTCCTACGATTTCTACCGTATTATTGACTTCAATGATACCGCGTTCAACACGGCCTGTAACAACAGTACCACGACCACTGATAGTAAAGATGTCTTCAATCGGCATCAAGAAAGGTTTTTCAGTATCACGAACCGGTTCCGGAATAAAGTCATCAACAGACGACATCAAATCAAGAATCGGTTTACAGGCATCACTGGTTGGGTCACCTGCAGATTCCATCGCTTCTAAAGCGGAACCTGCGATGATGGGTGTGTCGTCTCCGGGAAATTCGTACTCATCTAATAATTCGCGAACTTCCAATTCAACGAGTTCAAGCAGTTCTTCGTCGTCAACCATGTCCGCCTTATTAAGAAAGACAACCAAGGAAGGTACGTTTACCTGCCGTGCAAGGAGCACGTGTTCACGAGTCTGCGGCATTGGACCATCTGCTGCGGAAACAACCAGAATGGCACCATCCATCTGTGCAGCACCAGTAATCATATTTTTAATGTAGTCAGCGTGACCAGGACAGTCAACGTGAGCATAGTGTCGGTTATCTGTCTCGTATTCAACGTGTGCTGTGTTAATTGTTATGCCACGTTCTTTTTCCTCGGGTGCTTTGTCAATGTCCTCATAGGTCATCACATAGTCTTTGTCAGCGAGTTTAGATAAAACCATAGTTATCGCTGCTGTCAGCGTCGTTTTACCATGGTCAACGTGGCCGATAGTCCCAATATTAACGTGTGGCTTTGTCCTTTCAAATGCTTGCTTTGCCATTTCTGTCCAAACTCCAAATTATAGGTTTAAGTATAAGGTTTTAGTATCAATTAACCTTGGTTGCTATGTTCTCATCAGCGCACTAAGTAGGCGCACAACGTGTTTCAAATTGTCCGAATATCTTCGAACTTGCATATACTGCCGAGTGATAGTTCGCTTCGGCATGTCATCTATTATTTGCTGAGATAAATTTCTTTTTTTCGCTGTATTGACGAATGTTTGCTTAAAAGCAATATTTACTAAACTTTGCCGATCTGTATTGCTTCAAGCGGGTTGAAACATCAACATGTTTTATCTACATTACGATGTCGTATTTGTAATCAATTCTTCCGCAACGCTTGTTGGCACTTCTCGATAATGTGCGAACTCCATAGTATAGTTTGCCCGTCCTTGTGTCAGCGAACGAAGCGACTTAACATAACCGAACATTTCAGAAAGTGGCACATCTACACGAACAACTTGTATCCGAGATTTAGTTTGCACTTCCGTATCTCTAATATGTGCTCGGCGGGAATTAAGATCACCGATCACTTTGCCAAGATACTCATCTGGTACGATTACCTCAACAGCCATGATCGGTTCAAGCAAAACAGAACCTGCCTTTTTTGCCGCTTCTTTGAATGCCATTGAACCAGCAATTGAAAATGACATCTCAGAGGAATCTACCTGATGATAAGAACCATCTACGAGACGAACTCCCACATCAACAACAGGATATCCTGCTAAAGTACCGACATTCATGGCGTTTTCAATGCCTTTTCTTACTGCAGGAACGAACTCTTGTGGGACCGCTCCGCCTTTCGTCTCATCAGTAAATTCAAAACCAAAACCTTTTTCAAGTGGTGTGACTTCAATAACAACATGACCAAACTGACCTCTACCACCCGATTGCCGTACGAATCTGCCTTCAGCTTTGACCGGTTTCATAAGTGTTTCACGATACGCCACTTCAGGTGAACCTACGTTCGCTGAAACATTAAACTCGCGGACAAGTCTATCCACGATGATTTCCAAGTGAAGCTCACCCATACCAGATAGCAGTGTTTGTCCTGTATCCGGGTCTTGATGAACTTTGAAAGTTGGATCTTCTTCAGCCAATTTTGAGAGGGCAAGGTTCAATTTGTCTATATCTGATTGCGAACGCGGTTCAACTGCAATTGACATAACTGGTAACGGAAATACCATCGTTTCCAGTGCTATATGAGCTTTCGGATCACAGAGAGTATCGCCGGTACTTAGGTCTTTTAGACCAATCGCTGCAACGATGTCACCCGCACTAACAGATTGATGTTCTTCACGTTTGTTCGCATGCATCTGCATCAAACGACCTATACGTTCATATTTTTCCCTCTTACTATTGTAAACAGTATCACCTTTGTTCAATACCCCAGAGTAAACGCGCAGATATGTCAGTTTGCCAACGTGTGGATCAGTGGTAATTTTAAATGCTAACGCACAGAACGGATCATCTTTATCTGATTTACGTGTTTCTTCTTCTTCTGTTTTTGGGTTAAAACCAACGACTGGTTTGACATCTGTCGGGGAAGGGAGATACGAGATTATGCCATCTAAAAGGGGTTGGACACCTTTGTTCTTTAGGGCACTACCACAAAGTACTGGAACGACCTTACTGCTAAGCACCGCTTGTCGTAAACCCACTTTTATCTCTTCAGGTGTGATTTCAACACCATCGAGGTATTTCTCACATAATTCTTCATCCCATTCAGCAACAGCTTCAAACAATTGATCCCGATATTCGTGCACCATCTCTTCCATTTCTGGTGGAATGTCGGTTTCATGAATAACAGCACCTTGGCTACCTTCGTCCCACAATTGCCCTTTCATTGAGATGAGGTCCACGATCCCTTTGAATTGTTCAGCGGAACCGATCGGCAATTGAATAGGTACAGCAGTTGTGCCTAAACGTTCTTCCATCATTTCAACGGTACGGAAAAAATCAGCACCCGTTCTGTCCATCTTATTGACGTAAGCAATACGAGGGATTTCATATTTATCCGCTTGTCGCCAAACGGTCTCGGATTGGGGTTCAACGCCGCCTACTGCACAGAACACAGCAACCGCTCCATCAAGAACTCTCAAAGAACGTTCAACTTCAACAGTAAAGTCAATATGTCCTGGTGTATCAATGATATTGATATGATGTTCTTTCCAGTTACAAGTAGTCGCCGCAGCAGTAATCGTAATGCCGCGCTCCTGCTCCTGCACCATCCAATCCATTGTAGTTGTGCCTTCGTCAACTTCACCGATGCGATATACTCTACCCGTATAGAATAGAATACGTTCAGTAACGGTTGTTTTACCCGCATCAATGTGCGCCATAATACCGATGTTTCGCGTGTGCGATAGGGTTGACCTTCGTAGCACCCTTTGATTTCTGTCCGCCATAGTTTCAATTCTCTCAGTTCGTAGGTCTCATCCAACCCACTTCAATATGTACATTCTTAGTTCAATTACCATCTATAGTGTGCAAATGCTCTATTCGCTTCTGCCATCCGATGTTGGTCTCTTTTCCTATTTATCGCCGAGCCTTCTTCTTTTGCAGCATCCATAAGTTCTCCTGCTAACCGAGCAGCCATACCCTTTTCGCCTCGGCTTCGCGCAGATTCAATAATCCAGTTAATTGCTAATGTTATTCTACGTTCTGTTTTCACATCAACAGGAACCTGATACGTCTGACTACCAACACGACGGGGGCGGATTTCAAGCACTGGTTTCACTTTATTGATCGCTTCACGAAACACTTCAAAACCGTCTTCACTCGTTCGCTCTTCAATAATCTTGAAACTGGTGTAGACGATATTTTGTGCTGTACCTTTTTTACCATCCCACATCATGTGGTTGATAAATTTTGAAACCAATTTGCTGTTATGAATAGGATCAGGATTGACTTCCCGTTTTGGGACGTTTCCACGTCTCGGCATCTATAACTCCTCCAAACAAACTTGAGCATTATTAACTGGGCTTGCGTGCACCATATTTTGAACGACCTTGTCTACGATTTTCCACACCTGCTGTATCTAATTTCCCACGTACAATGTGATACCGCACGTTTGACAAATCCTTGACTCTACCACCACGCACCAACACAACTGAGTGCTCCTGTAAATTGTGATCAATCCCAGGAATATAACACGTTGCTTCATCAGCAGAAGAGGTAAATCGGACACGAGCAACCTTTCGTAAGGCAGAGTTCGGTTTGTTCGGTGTTACCGTTTTCACCTGTAGACAGATACCTCTACGTTGTGGACACTGCTGCAGAATCGGGGATTTCGTTTTTTTGCGATATTTCTTACGCGGTTTTTTGATTAACTGATTTATTGTCGGCATCTCTACTCCTCACTACCATGATAACTACTAGATAGACAAAAGAAAAAGCCCTCGCGGGGCTTCTGATTCAACTGAACATATTAACGCTGCTGCAAAACGACGTTAGACTGTTTTCAAATTGAATGCCCCCTTGAATTTCTGTGGACAAGACTTATAACTACACTCAAAACTTATATTGTAATCAAAAATTAAGGTGTTGTCAAGTTTAAATCAAAAAATTGTCCGAATTATTATAGATTTATTGTAAAATTGCTAAATTTCTTACAATTTACACCTAAATCAGGAAATGTGGATCACTTTTTTTAAATTGGGATATATGAGGAGTTTTACCATCATATTGTATTCATTATATCACTTTCCCACGTAAAATCACCTTTTGCACATTTAAACTGTCATCAACAATAACGATATCCGCAGCTTTCTCAGGTGCAATTGAACCCACGCGATCCTCCACTCCCAAATTTCGTGCAGGTGTCAATGTCGCCATCGTCAACGCATCTTCCAATGAGAATCCCCACTCCACAACATTACGGACACCATCCATCAACGTTATGATTGCTCCAGCGAGCCGTTCAGTCGGTTTGCCAACATCCAACCACATTGCACCATCTTTTATATATTTATGGGTATCCGAATCAACCATATCCTTAAGTCGAAACGCGTCATGTCTTGCTTCATAAACAGCATCCTTCTGCCATTCCTCAGCAGATAGTCCAGCATGTTCGGTGCAATCTGTTATCAATCCTACACCTGAAACACCTTTTGCTTCTATCAGATGCTTACCCCAAAATGGCTTAACGTGGTGTTCGTCAACGATTAATTCAGCGTGTATGTTTGGATGGTCTAAAACTGCCTCAAGTGCACCGAGATCACGGTGGTGCATGCCGCTCATGCCGTTGTAAGTATGCGTTGCCCGTGTAACCCCCGCATCAATCGCATCCATCGCTTGTTGATATGTAGCATTTGTGTGTCCCATCGCGATAACGATATTGTTATAAGCATCTATCCCAAATTCAGCAAGATGTTTGATAAACTGAAAATCTTCATCGTTTTCTGGTGCGACAGAAATCACCTTTAATGTACCATCAGAAGCTGCCCACATTGCATGAAATTCTTCAAAGTTCGGTGGTGTAATGTATTTCGCATTCTGTGCACCATTCTTGGCAAGACTACCGAATTTACCTTCAACGTACGACCCTATAATCCCGGATCCATCTGACATGGGTTCATCAGCAACTTGTGCAATTGCCTCTAAAGATGCGTTTATCTGCTCCATACTCCCAGAGGATATACCAACCACCAAAGAAGTCACACCGTCTGATGCATGTGCGCGTGCAATTGTCTCAATATCTTCAACTTTTCCGGTCATGCTATCACAACCACCACCGCCGTGAATCAATCCATCAATTAAGCCAGGAATGACGAGGCAACCAGATGCATCAATCACCTCATCAGATGGAGGCAGTTGCTCTTTAGTAATTGCTGATATTGTATCACCTTGAATGACGAGATTACCGTGACCGTAATATGTCGGTGTATAAATGTCGCCATTCGTTATCGCAAGTGTTTCCATATCTAAAGACCTCTACAAGAATCACAGAGGTATACATACTTCAATTCCTGACCATAGGTAAATTAGGTCAAATCTGTACAAACACAGTAAGTCACCTTATGTGAGAGTGATAACTAAATTTCTGATTTTATCAGAAAATTCTGAGATAGGAAGTAATTCGGCAGGTTTCTTGGTAAGTTTAAATGTAGCAGATGAATCTTTGTCCATAGAAACCAAATGTCCGGCTTTTCCTTCCCAAACATCACCTTTTCTCCACACATCAAATAGAATCATATCTGGTGAAATTCCTAAACAGATCAAGGCTTGGTAATCACGATGGTGTCGTATATGATTGAACTGAAAATTACCATTTACATCTTCTGTAGCTGTTTTGATTTCAAATGTTATAGATTCTATTTGAATATCCCAAGGACTTTGAGAACTTTCAGGAGATTCACATACTAAATTATGTACCTGACACCATTCCTTAATAAAATCTTGTCCAGCATCTCCAACATGTGTATTGCTTAGTATCTTGATATCTCCTAATGGAGCACCCACCCATTTCGGATTATTTGCATACGTTGCTATTACGCTTTTCAATAACTCAATAGGATCAACCATCAACATATCCTCCATCAATAATTGCTTGTCGAATATGATACATGGATATATGCCTACAGTTGTGAACTGCCAGATTAGAATAATGAAACCAATCGGTGTTATTTAAAAGATGGACAATTTTATCACTCTCTTTTTTTAGAATCAATCCATATCCGCAGGCGTAACGAACTTTTGAAAAATCCTTGACAAGATGGGGAGGATTTCCGTAAAATGTCCTTTGAAGAAAATAATCTGCTTCTTCCATACGATTTTGTCCACATAGACGTTCTTTTCGTGTGTCTACAGTAAACAAATCTATCCAATCATTACAAGTCTTAGATGTTTGTATGCGGTTTACACCACGTCTCCATATTTGCCAGAGAGTATTGAGTTTTACCGCATTTCCATCTATATCAACAAAAGTATTAACTGGTAATTGCCTTGATAAAATCAATTCAGCCCCCTTAACTCTATGTTTGGGACTGCCCTTGCCATCGCTTTGGAACGCCATTGGTAATATAAAACCTATATAGTCAGCAAAGGTTGCAGAATGATTCAAAAAAGCAAGGGCAAGCCACGCACGATAGCCAAATGGAGGGTTACCTAAAACAGCATAATGTCTATTATGGGTATTTGGCGGTGACCAAGTTAGAAAATCTTGCGCTATAAACTCTGGTTGCGTCGGTAGCACATCTATACCAATCCGTCTTTCTTCTGGCATCAGATTATAGAATACCCCAGTTCCAACGCCTGGATCAATATAGTGGTAATCGTTAGGGGTTACGCTATCATTCTGCATTACATTATATAGACTTTCACTACATTCTTGTGCTATATCAGGATGTGTGTAGAAACAATCTAAGTCTACTTCTTCTTGATCTACCCAGGTAGGTATCAACGTGCATTTTTGCCAAGACTGATTGCGAATTTCTTTTGCCTGTTCAACTGTCTTGAGGGGAAACAGTGGTGTATAAAATCCCATGGTAGTTCTTATTCCTTGTATGTTTTTACCATGTTATGATTTAACCAAATCTATGAAAATGTTGAGATATCATCCATGCGAATCTGTATTGCATACACCGCACGGTCTCATGATTTCATCATAAATTGAATAAGGTAGAAAAATTAAATCTTCCTATATCTCAATACCTTCGCCAATTATCCTGGGTTAAGATTGGGTTGTGTGTGATGAATAGCACCGATTGAACCCAGATGTTCAGTGATTTGCTGAATAACAATTGGTTCAGGTTTTTGCGGAAGCATTTTTAATGTTTCATGCACATATTTCAGCCCTCGGTAGCGCGATTTGAGATCTAATACACTATATTCGGGATTCTGACATCTGTCCTTTTCCATGAGTTTCGCACTGACATGGATCATAAACATTGATAGATTTGCTGCAGTGTTCACGGGTTCTTTGTTGACATTCATAGCATCTTGCAATCCCCAATATTGTTTCGCATCCCGGAAGTTGAACTCGATTTGGAAACGAAGGGAATAATAGTCAATCATCTTTTCTGCGTCTAATGCTAAATCAGAACTAAACAATAGGATGTGTGATTGCTTTTTTGTTTTCAAGTTTGTCTTGAGGAGGCAAACGACGTTTAGAAGTTCTGGGAACTTTTGGTTTCGCAGGTGTCCTTGATAGATGTCGGTTCTGATATTTCCATCGGTTTGGATAGAGATGCGATATTTCGGATCAATCTGTTGTGGGTTGAACCTTTCCCCGTAGAGCCGTGGGCGTCCGGGGCCTTCTTTTTCGTCTGTCGGTTGCCAAAACAGTGCGGCATCCGAGCGAAGTTTTGAGATGAGATGGAGATCACATTGTCTTGTCATTTGTCCTCCGTTATTATGTCCAAAATATCCATCAAGCACTAAATACCGGAGTTGGATCGCACCTCCGACTTTTGACAGTAGCGTTTTGATCATAATTTGAAGTTGTTTCAAAACACCGATAATCACGACATCGGTTTTATCTCGGTTTTTGCTCCCTTTTGGGCGTCCACGCGGGCGTTTCAAGGGGTCCTTTGGGGTAGCATCTTGTTTGGCAGCTGAAGTCGATGATGTGTCATCTCGGACGATTTGTTCTATAGCCATTGGATAAGAACGCCGTTCATTGACACTCACTAAGGACACGGCTAAGAATGACAAACTTGGGATCGCTTTGCCATGTGTTGAAGAAAAGAAACGGTCTAAACCAAAAGTCTTTGAACCCGTTTTGGGCTTGATTGTTTCGTCTCCTACGATGATATATTCGCTTTCACGATCAAGCAGGTGTGTGCGAAAAAACACCCAGAAGAGGGTCGGCCAAGGCAGCACCGTGTTGAAAAAGCGTTGAAGTGTGCGGTAGCTACCGCCTTTTGATGTCCAACGAGAGATATTTAACATGGTGACCCGTCCTGTCATCGCAAGCACTGCGAGGACAACACATGATAATTGGCGTCCTGTCGTTGCAGATATATGTGGTGCAAAAACTGCAAAAAGTGCTATAATTACTTGCATGGGCAATTGTCCTTTCAAAGTTATTTTATTAATATATTTGCATAACTTTAGGACATTTGCCCAATTTATTCAACAATTTTTTTGGCGAAGGTATTGATATCTGTTCTGACACCCAAAGAACACTCTGTGCAAGAAACTGCAAAAACGCATATACTTCAAAATTCTTCTGATGTCCTAAGGAAGTATAGCAGATACGTCCACCATTATGCAAACGCGTCCAAGCAACGGGTTCCGTATGTTCATCCGTATGTCCCATCTGAAGCACAGATGCATCATCACTAATTGAAGGATTCCTATATAGACTCCCATAACTTTCAAATTTGGGTATATCTTTTAGGATTGGATGTTCTGGTGCTAATGTTTCTAATTGAACAGTGGGACCGTGACCATAATGTCCTTGGTAATCCCCTCCCAATACCTCTTTATCAAAATCTAACCAGTTCTGATAGGCGTGGCTTGCAGTTCTAACACCGACAATTGGTCTACCTTGCTCACAATATGACTGAAATTTCGCAAGCGAATCTCCATCTGTATTGAGCCGCCGTGTAAAGACTAACAGAGCATCCGCATCATCTATCGCAGCTAATGATGGGTCATCATCTTCTGATTCATAGACAATCATATTGGCTTGGATGGGGTAGTTTTTCTCAACATACTTTTTGAAAATAGTCAAAGATGTTTCTGAGTCATATTCAAAAGAACCAGAAAGCATACATAAGTTAAGCACTAATTCACTCCATTTTTCTATATCTTACCTAAAACCAAAAAACTGTAGGGATACGGATTCTTCTCATCCGCATCACAGTCAATCCGCTTCACTTCATCCCACGCATTCCAATCAAATTCAGGAAAATAGACATCCCCTTCAAACGTAGCATGAACCTGCGTGAGATAAAGTCTACTTGCGTGAGGTAAAAAAGCAGTGTAGATAGGCGCACCACCACAAATCATAAGTTCCGTTGTCACGTCGTCATAGATTTCGCTGAC
Organism: Candidatus Poribacteria bacterium; assembly: GCA_958295945.1. Lineage (GTDB taxonomy): Bacteria > Poribacteria > WGA-4E > WGA-4E > WGA-3G > MSPOR6. The sequence goes on along the minus strand of OY282386.1, from coordinate 3,104,895 downwards.
AGTTGTAATGATCTCCTCTACAGAGTGAGCAACAATACAACCTTTTGGTGCAGTGTAGTTCTGATTGCGGGTGAGTATAATATTTTTTCGCTTTGCCAACGGACAAGGAAGCGTTTCAAAGGTTTTTCGTCCCATGACGACAGGTTTGCCAACTGTCATCTCACGGAAGTGTTTGAGATCAGCAGGAAGTTTCCAAGGGATGTGCGGTCCGTTGCCAATGAGTCTATTCTTATCTATCGCAGCAATCATTGAAATTTGCAATGTACTTTAGTCCTCCTAATGAACTTTGATATTCAAAATCGGTCCTGTCCGCGTAGGGGTTGGGTCTCCCAACCCGCTTGTTTTGTCTGTTTTTGTTTATCGGGCGTAGAGACCACCAAAATCGGTCCTGTCCGCGTAGGGGTTGGGTCTCCCAACCCGCTTGTTTTGTCTGTTTCTGTCTATCGGGCGTAGAAACCTCGCCCGGACGAGGACACAACTTGAACGTCAAAGTTCATTAGGTGTCCACTTAAGAAAACGGTTGTCGGACTATGAACCTTCTCAGTCCCCATTGTTATTGGGATTGTCCCATATTTAGTCCCATCTGGACGATATGTTTATAGATCCTGCATGAAACACCGTTCTTTAGTCCCGTCCGGACGATATGTTTGTACTAGCCGCAACGGACAACATATCGTTCGGACAGAACTAAAGAGGAGGGGGGACAAACGGACACCTATAAACATATCGTCCGGACGGGACTAAAGAGCATTTCTCATATTCATATATTCCTTAACTGCACACCTATAGGTTTCGCTAACGCTCTACCCGACGGACAACTGTGCCACAATCTGCCAGATTGTGCATGCAGTTGAAACACATTTTTCCAGGTGTACATATAAATTATTCTGTTAGATCGCTGATATAGTCATTTTATTGTCAAATTAGGATCTATGATAATTAAAAACACTTCAACAAAAACCTGAAGTTAATTTTATTCATGCTATCGGACATTATCACAGATCAATGATAGATCAACACTATATTCTCATTCAATTGAAACACGTAAAAATGGCGAAGGTATTGACTAACGTTTGTGATAAAATCTATCCGAAAACTAAATAACCCTGGTCCTCCTACGGTATGCAAAACGGTTAGTTGTATTTCACCCATATTATTTATGTTTAGAGTCTAATTCATAGCGCGCCGTTACCTGCAACCTAACTGTCCCCATAGCAGCCACGTGGCCGCCGGGGCCAAATTTTTCATGCCGATGGACCAACTTGTGAATGGAAAAATTTCGGTTACTTTTAGAGTTCGGACCAAAATTGAATTGTAATTCACCATTATTGAGTTCTAATCTATACTTCGCGTGGTCTTTAATCTCAGCTTTCCCAAAATAGTAATGGTGAAGATCGTGAGATTGGAGATTACCAAACGGAGTATTCTCGGCTAAAAAATGTACCTGAAGTTGATTACCGCTTCGATAAGCAAGTATGATCTCATGGAATTTTGCCTCTTTATTAATTCTGGATATACCCACCGAAGGTTTTGCTATAATTTGAGGATCTTTTTTACTAAAATGTAAGAATGCCAACCCATCAATCCTGTTTGCACCACTGAATTGAATATCTTCGGCATAATCATCAGGCAGGAAGTCAACCGGTAAACTATGTTTTTCTATTCCTCTACCTCTATCAAACGCTAAGTGTAAATCAAATTCTTCATTTATTGGGTTTAAATTAAGTTGAGCATCAGCTATTTTCCAATAGACCGGCATGACTATCTGAAACGTACTCCATCCATCACTACCTATGGATATTGTCCGCGGTTTTTGTTCAAAAAAGTCACGTGACTTTTGTTCCATCAGGCTCCGTTGTTCTATCTGGCAACTACTACACAGCAATAAAAGACTAATTATGTAAACTATCCAAGTTTTCATTTGTCGTTCTCCGGATATACACCGCAAAGATTAACTCAACGGTCTGAATTGATTTTATAATTACCTATCCTTTTCATGTTTAGAGTTAATCCTATAACTCCAAGTCCAACTTACCTCATTATTGCTTATACTACTGCTTTCTCCACTACCGTTATAAGTTTCATTCTTATAATAATCATCAATGAGAAAGCTTCGTGTTTCTTTATTATTAAGCACTATATTATAATGCATTTTGCCATCAATGATTTCAAAATAAGCCGTTTTTTCTCTATTATGTGGGTCTTTTGCGTAACGTTTTGTAAGGTCGTGAGAAGTCAAATTACCGAGAGCCGTATTCTTAATTGAGAAATGGATTACAAGCAATCTACTTGTCCGATAGATGGCAAATTCTTCACGTTCTTTTATGCCTGACGAAATCTTGGATGTTCCAATAGGAGGGTTAAACTCGCTTTGCGGATCTTCATCTGTGGAAAAATGTAATAAAGTTCGTCCAGCTAACCTATTTGCCCCTCTGAATTTAAAATACTCATAGTAGTCATCAATGATGTCAGTAGCTCTGTATGGATATCTTAAACTCTGTTTTTCAATACCATTACCTCTATCAAACTCTAAGTTCAACTGTCTGAAATCAAGTTCCGCATCCACTATTTTCCAATTTTCTGGTATACGGATCTCATGCATACGGTATTCATGACCGCCACTACCTTCCACATAACTCAGTTGTTGTTTCTGCTCAACATTACAACTAACACACAGCAATAAGAGACTGATAATATAAAAAATGTTGGTTTTCATAAGGAAATTCTCCCATTTTACACTGTGAACATTTTCTCAACGATCTGAATTGATTTTATACTTACCTATCCTTTTCCTGTTTAGAGTTAATCCTGTAACGCCAAGTCCAACTCAATTCATTGTTGCTTTTACTACTACCAACTGATCTTCTGTTATAAGTCTCATGCTGACCATAATATCCATCAATGAGAAAACTTCGTTTCTCCTTATTATTAAACGCTAAATTATAGCGCATTTTACCGTCAATAGTTTCAAAAGAAGCCGTGTTTCCTTTATTGTTTGGGTCTTTTGCGTAACGTTTTGTAAGGTCGTGAAAAGTCAAATCACCGAGAACCGTATTCTTAATTGAGTAATGAATCACAAGCCAATTACTTGTCCGAAAGATGGCAAATTCTTCACGTTTTTTTATTCCTGACGAAATCTTGGTAGTGCCAATTGGTGGGTTAAACTCACTCTGCGGATCTTCCTCTATGGAAAAATGTAATAGTGTTAGTCCATCTAATCTATTTGCACCTCTGAATTTTATATTCTCATTCAGTTTTTTAATTGGGAACGGTAGCAGTAAACTCTGTTTTTCAATACCATTACCTCTATCTAACTCTAAGTTCACCTGTTTGGGGGTAAGTTCTGCATTAACTATTTTCCAGCTTTCTGGCATACGGACCTCAAGTATTCGATATTCACTGTTGCCACCACCTCCCACATAACTTAGTTGTTGTTTCTGTTCAACATTACAACTAACACACAACAGTAACAGACTGATAATATAAAGAATGTTGGTTTTCATAAGGAAATTCTCCCATTTTACACTGTGAACATTTTCTCAACGATCTGACAAAATATCATCATTTAGATTCTGGTTATTCTTTGGAACAACCTTCAGGTTGACAAGAAAAACATCATCACCTAATTTCTGTTTATTCTCTACTTCAACTGTTTCATGTGGTTGCAGTTCTTTAAGAACAAAACTAAGTTTCTGGCTTCCTATTTCTTCATCACCAGTTAAAATCTCCAAAACAGGATTCCCCTCAGTATCAATCTCAAGATTCTCAAAAGTTGTAGTGTCTGTAACTTCAACTGTCACGCCAAATTTAGAAATTTTCCAAGACGACTCTTCGTGTTCTGGAATACGACAGTATGCCAAAATCCTATCGTCAACACGGAATGCACCGGAATTGCTGAAAAGTCCCGCTTGCTGAGGAATACCAGGTTTCTTTATACCTGTCCAGTTAACAGACATTGACCCTCTGTTGGGTATAGGGGAAGATACTGTTAAATGAACGATCCCGTATCCATTTATCCTGACTCTTTCTTTAATTTCAAGCGTCTCATCAGGTTTGATGAGACTAACAAATAATTTCCGTTTAAGAGACATGATATGATTCACTACCTCTTGACCCGTATCAATATCCAATTGCAGCTCATTATTGTCATTATCAATTGTTGCGTCAACAATTCCAGATGTATCCTGCAATGCTAAAAAGATTAAAACCATATCACTGTTTCTATAGATTTTGAAACCAGGGGAGGGTTTGCCGCATCCACATATTACTAATGCAAGGCTTATGAAGAGTATTAACTGACCTTTTATGTTAGTCATTCCATGCTTCTCTTAAACAATCATTTTGGCACGAATTGCATCATGAGACTGATAGTTTTCCAACTGCAAATCCTGCATTTTGAAATTATCAATTGAGGTCACCTTCGTGTTAAGGACAAGTTCAGGTAGAGGATAAGGTTGGCGTTTGAGTTGTGTTTTGACTTGATCAAAATGGGCATGGTAAATATGTGCGTCTCCTAATACATGAATAAATTCACTCGCTTGAAGACCCGTTATCTGAGCAACCATAGAAAGGAGTAACGAATAGGAAGCTATATTAAAAGGCACACCCAAAAACATATCGCAACTACGTTGATACATCTGCAACGACAATTTGCCATCAGCAACAAAGAATTGGAAAAACATGTGACACGGTGCTAATGCCATCTTATCCAATTCTCCCGGATTCCAGGCCGTTACGACATGCCTCCGACTATTCGGATTTGTCTTTATCTGTTCAATCACCTCTGCCAATTGATCAATTCTGCTGTTTTCTGTTCGCCACCGCCGCCACTGAACGCCATAAATACAACCGAGAGCACCATCACGTCCCCATGCATCAGCGTTTGCATTCCATATTTTCGTTCCCAATTTTTGAAATTGTTTGACGTGATCATAACCCCGTAAAAAACCGAGAAGCTCCGCTTTAACAGAACGAAAGGCAAGCTTCTTTGTCGTTACCGCAGGAAAACCATCTTCCAGATTATACCGCATCTGCATGCCAAATAGGGCACGCGTTTTCCCGTTTCTACCATCACGATCAACACCCGTGTCTAAAATCTGCTGTAGTCCTTCAAGATACTGTTTCATATTGAGTTTAATATCTCCCTTCAATTTCGTACTTCCTAATAAATACGAAATTGTAGAGAATTAAGTTACTTGTCAGTACTCCCAAATCCTCCACGCGAAGACTCTGTCATCTCTTCTACTTCATGCCACTCTACAGTCGCAACACGAACAAATATCGCTTGTGCGATCCGACTCCCCCGTTCAATGGTCACAGTTTCATCAGTGAAATTGTAAACTTGGATTTTTATCTCATCTTCTTCTCCGCAATAGTCAGTGTCAATAATGCCGACACTTTGTGCCATCATCAATCCAAATTTACGAGGCGTACTACTCCGCATACACAACATTAACATATATCCTGGAGGTGTTTCCACAATTACATTCGCTGGAATTAGAACTATTTCATGCGGCGCAATTTCAGCAGATTCACGACAAAGCAAGTCAAATCCAACCGAACCCTCGGTCTCATATTTTGGTAACGGCAGAGATTTGTCCACCCTTTTGATTCTTACTTTCATTAGGATACAGCTATCCCCTCTACTTTGCATTCTACGCGATAGATAGATGTGCTCGCAGTGATAAAAAGACTCTTCCAAAAATCGCCACCCCATGCAAGATTCGCTGTGCGTTCTGGAACAAGAATAATACCAAGATGTGTCCCATCTGGAGCGAATATCCATATACCATTGGGTCCTGTCAGATAAACATTACCATTCACATCTACCTTCATACCATCTGGAACGCCATTCTTTCCCTCTTCCTCTGCGAAAACACGACCATTGCCTATTGTGCCATCATCTTGCACATCAAATGCACGCACATGCATCCGTTTCGTGTCATTAATATATAAGACAGACTCATCAGGTGAAAAGCAAATACCATTCGGTCTATCAAAATCATCAACAAGCAAAGTCAAGTCCTGTTTATCAGGAGACAATCGGTAAACACCATGAAAATCAAGTTCTTTCTCTGATTCCGATGTTATCCCGTACGGTGGATCCGTAAAATAGATACTCCCATCCGATTTGACAACAATATCGTTAGGACTATTCAAACGTTTCCCTTCATAATGCGATGCAATCGTTTGCACATCTCCATCCGCAGTGGTTCTTGAAACACTACGGTTCGCGTGTTCACAAGTAATCAAGTGACCACCTTTATCGTAGGTTAAACCGTTTGACTTACCAGATGGGTCTCTAAAAACGGACATACCGGATTCTTCATTCCATTTACGTATTTTATTCGCAGGAATATCACTAAAGAGCAAATATCGTCCAATAGAATTCCAGAGAGGTCCTTCGGTAAATTGAAATCCAGTAGCCAACTGTTCAACTTCTACTTCTGAATCAACTAATTCCAATAGTTTTTCATCACGTACATCAAGTGCCATATTTTTCCTTTCTATATCCTTGACACTCATTTTCTTTCATGTTAACATAATTAAAATGAGATGCCAGTAAAGGTTCAAGAGGTTTACCAAACAGAGAAGGAACAAAAAACGTGCCTGGGGCGACTCGAACGCCCGACCTTCAGCTCCGGAGGCTGACGCTCTATCCAACTGAGCTACAGGCACATACTATAAAGGTTATATTAGTTTAACAAATATAGATATTGTTTGTCAAGTTTTTTGTCTATAGTACTTGTAGGAGGATTTCAGTATAATGAACAAATACCATCAACCAACATTTGGAAGCAAATGTAAACGGATATTGTCAATATTCGGAATAGTTTTATTTTTATTTTCTATTGCCCCCGATATCGTAGAAAGTCGAAGAAGTTTTGGCGGGGGACGTAGTTTCAGTCGTAGTTCAAGTCGGAGTTATTCACGCAGTTCAAGGAGTTATTCAACACCGAAACGCACATATAGTAGCAGTTCACGCAGTAGTACTTCCTCCTCTCGGAGTTCGTATACAAAACCCCGGACTACTTCATCACGTAGCACAGGAAGCAGTTACAGCGGAAGCCGCACATCAAAAACTCCAACGACCCGGCCAAGCACATCTGCACGTCAAAAACAGACTGCTACGAATCGAGCAAAGGCAACCAACACACCGACAACACGTAAAACCACTACCAACCGCGCAACCACAGCCCAAAATCGCAAACAAGTGCGGCAGCTAAAAGCAGAAAACCGTAGTTTGAAACGAAAGGTCACGACTGCAAACCGGCAAACTGCAAGTGCTCGTAGACAACAACGACAGACTATCACTGTTGCAAACTACCGTGGATACTATAATCCCTATTCACCCTACTCTATGTATAGTATTGAGAGGGCTATGTTGTATAATAATCTGATGTTCGGCCTCTATTTTCATGACTACTACAACCATGCGATCCGTCGTAGTTATTTATGGCACTATCACCACCCAAACTACGACAGACAGCATTGGACTGACGAAAAACAGAAAGAGTACGAATTTTACAAAGATTATTACGAAAGCCAAGGGGTTGAACCAAATGAGAACTACGTAGACCCTGGCACAAATCGGGATGAAGATTTTGTCGCAAGTTACGTTGAAGAAAATCCTGATAAATTCTACGGTGACAATGTAGAGGTAGTAACGGTCGATGAATTACCTGATGAAGAGGCAATAAAACAGGAACTTCTCGCTACTGCAGAAACGCCGTCTGTCAATACGAATACACAACGCGCACCGCCAGAAAACGTTCAACAAAGGATTATCGTTGAGAAGAAAACTTCAGGGGCAACTTGGTTCATTCTCGTATTTTGTAGTCTCCTCATCGTTGGCGGCATAATGTTGGTATTATATAACAAAGGTTATTTTTAGCCTAAATTCAGCTTAAAACAGAGACCTTTCGTAGTCGCTAAATTCATTGCGCCTCGGACATTCACTGGTAGGCGAGGTCCCCTAACCTCGCCTATTCACAGTGACAAATTGATTCTAAAATCTACTATAAACTAACTCTTTAGGTGGTGATATGGCACTATTTGGCAAAAAAGAAGGAAAATCACTCTTTAGCAAGCGGAACGAAGATGACGCGAAAAAACCAGAACGGCATGAGTTAGTTGATATTCCAATCAACAGTATCATTGAACTCTCTGACCTGACGACATATCAGGAAACAGGTGATACCTCTCATGCCTTCACACTTTATACAAGAAAAAAGTATGAAGGTAACGGGCTTCTACGATATATGTATCACATCAAGGATGTAGAGGGTGAACTCGTTGTCGGGGTAGATCAAATCGCCGGAACAAAAGACGAATACGAAATCTCACGATGGATTGTTGATGGCGAACAAGAACTCGGTGATCCAATACCAGATGAGATGACACTTTTTTATCCAGACCCAGACAATGAGGATGAGGAAATCGCTGTTGAATACTACAGACAGGAGATTGTTCCGGCAAAACTCACCGTCACGGATGCAGAGAATAAAGAGGAATTTGAAGCAGAACTCCATGAATACATCAACGATAATGAAGAATTGATGTCTATTGAACTCTGCGGCAACTGGTTAACCTTTTACGTCGGCATGCTCATCGACCGTTCCGACCTTGAAATATATCCTGCCAACCTAAACGAACAGATACGCAGTTAGGTTCTTTAATTTCATTGGACTTATGGACAAACAGTTGGCGCGCTTTGATGAAGATTAATTCATTAATTCGGTAATTCTGATTTGTTCCAAACCTCGTAGGCGGGGAATGCCAAAAGGCATTCATACCGTTGATTTGGTGCTTTGTAAGCGCGCTAGACTTTGATAGCAAAATCCCAAATCTATGTCTTAATCTTCATTTATAGTAAAGTTTAGAATTAAGAAGACATTTCAATGCACTTGCAAGTACCACAAGTCCCGTAGGGGCGAGGTTTCCTCGCCCTCTGAGACGTGTCCTATTAATTGTCCATTCCACTATAGTTTATGCTATAATACTATTTACACCGAATTCACTTTCTACACATTTCGCACCGACCATGCGAAATATCCGCAACTACAACCAAATATAACCCAAAATATACGTGAAATCCATTGTTCCTAAACACAAAAATCCATGCCACCCAACACCCAAACCAGATATATATTAACACAAGTTTGATAAATAAACCGAAATATATCCATAGGTTGGGTTAAGGAGCGAAACCCAAACTTGCAACAAAAGCAGACAAAAAAACGACCAAGTCATTTAGCACATCTTTAACTTATGTGAAAAATGCATTAGAAATACAAGAAACTAAGCCGCCTTATATCCAATTGAGTGTGTAAAGTTTTTGGCACTAAACTCAATATCCGATGAAATGGACACGTTTTTCCAAAAAACTGTAAAATATTAAAAGAAATGTTAAAAATTGTAAATAATAATTTGACTTAAGTAATTTAATTGTGTTATAATATACTATACTTTGGACAATTTTCATACGTGAGTTTAGGACAAGAAATTTGTTGGACGACATCTGTTACCCAATTCTGACACAATACCCAAACGCTCTTTGCTCCAGCGGAGCAATATGTTTATAGCCACAGTATGGAACAACCTCCCCGCTCCAGCGGAGCGGTATGTATGAATTAACACATAGCACTCCGCTGGAGTGCGAGAATATGCCATAACGTTTCTATAAACATAGCACTCCACTGGAGTGCAGCATTTTTCGTGGGGTTCCCCCGATATGGGAAACTCGCTGAAAATAGTTTCTCCGTTGAAGACTCAACTTCCACTGAACAAAAATTGTCCAAACTATAGTATAATATACGTCACATATAACTTGTTGAATAAGGAAGAGAATTATGAAAACAAAACAACGGACACAAGGAATAATGATCATCCTACAAGCAATCTTTTCAAGACATAGAGAATATACAGAAAACGTACAATTTAAAAAATTTCTGTTTTTTAATAGACACCTTACGAACCTTTATGTCCACTACTCTTACAGCGACGTACAAAGACGTACAAGTTGTACGTGAATTTGTACGTCAATTGTACGGTTTTGACAAAGGAAAAATCTCGGATTTCATTAACAAGACACGCTTTCAATGTGAATGTCTTATGCATATTCACCAAGCGCAATTCATTGCACCTCGGACATTCATCTCACATTGTTGGAGTGGCTTTCAACCACGATTACATAGTTGGAGTGGCTTTCAACCACGATTACATAGTTGAGGGTTTTCAATCCGATGAATGCCATAAGTGCATTCGGCTTTGAAGGGCATTGATTGGATTTCAAGTTTCCCATCCGACATGAAAATGAAATGGTTCATGCCAAAAACTTTACATACCCTATCCAACTTAACAGAACTTGACCTGAATTTGCATATATGTTACAATGCCATATAATACAGAGTTCAAGGAGCCAGAATTTTGCAACAGCAAACACCTATAGAAGAACAGATTGATCTTCCATTTGTAGAATCACTACGGATAAGTTTTCAAAGTCTGAAAATCCGATTTGGTCGTTCTATTATCACAACAGCCGGTATCACACTCGGAATAGCTTTTCTCGTTTCCGTATGGACAAATAATGAAATAGAACTTGCCCTACAGGAAAGCGGCAGAAGTTCCGCAATTACGAATCTTGATGAAGCAGCGGAACAAGGAATTTCAACCAAGGATATCTGGCTTATCATTATGTCGCTGATAGTTTGTGTGGTGGGAATTGCAAACTCTATGCTAATGGCAGTAACAGAACGTTTCCGAGAAATCGGGACGATGAAATGTCTCGGAGCATTAGATGGATTTGTCGTACGGTTGTTCCTACTTGAATCGGGTTTCCAAGGATTTGCTGGGGCGTTGATCGGAGCACTCATCGGTTTGTTGGGTGCAGTTGTTTTAGGGTTGAAAAACTACGGACTTGATCTCTTCTTCTATTTTCCATTACTACCTGCACAACATGAAAACGGAGCATTTCAACTCGGTGTACTCCTAATAATTCTATTTGGTTGTATTCTTGGAATGATTTTGGCAATCATCGGTTCATCGTTTCCTGCGTGGCGTGCCGCAAAGCTTCCACCTGCAGAAGCAATGCGAACAGAGGTCTAATCAATATACACAATATCTTACAATATAAGGACTTACACACAAACGGTAGGCGCGCTTTGTAGCGCGCTGGATTTTTAGATGTCTTCTGAAAATCACACTACTTCTATCTATCAAAACTTTTAAAAAAATGTGAAATTGCGTAAATCTCAAATATAAGGACTCACTATGCCAGACATAGTCGTAAAAACTGAGGATGTCGTCAAAGAATATCGGATGGGTTCAAACGTTCTTCGCGCTTTGGATGGCATCAACATTGAAATTGAACGCGGAGAATATATTTCGTTGATGGGACCCTCTGGCTCCGGTAAATCTACCCTCTTCAATATGATAGGTGCACTTGACCGACCCACTGAAGGAGAGGTATACATTGATGGACAGAATATGTCGCATCTGTCGCAAAGGCAGATTGCAGCGTTTCGGTGCCACAGAGTCGGTTATATCTTCCAGAGTTACAACCTGTTGAATGTTCGCACTGCACACGGTAATGTCACGTTGCCAATGATTTTTGCAGGTATCCCTGAAAAAGAACGGAATGAAAAAGCAGAAAAACTACTGGACATGGTTGGGTTAGGAGACAGAATGTATCACCTACCCGATGAACTCTCTGGCGGTCAACGCCAACGTGTCGCTATTGCCAGAGCACTTGCCAACGATCCAAGCATTGTCCTTGCTGATGAACCCACTGCAAACCTTGACACAATCACCGGACGCGAGATTATTGACCTTATCAAAAAATTGAATACCGGACAAGGTGTCACCGTGATCTCAGCAACACACGACCTAAAAATGCTGGATGTTTCTGATCGTATTGTGGATATTCGAGACGGACTTGTCGAGCGTATCCGTAATCGTGATGAGATTGAAATTGAGGTAGGTGAAGTTGGCGGCCACGAATAGACTTTATGAGGCGTATAATATCGTCGGATTTTAAACCCTTCCGCGAGATCACTTTCCGATAATTGAACTCAGATATTGGTAATTCCGTTTTGCACTCTGATATGGACTACCCATTCCCGGCAAGACATCTTGCTCAACGACGATCCATCCATCGTAATTCCTATTCTGCAATTCGGCTATGAACGATGGAAAATCTACCTCACCTTTACCCAATTCGCAAAAAACGCCATTCTCTACAGACTTGAAGTAATCCCAACCGTCTTTACGAGAACGGGCAGCAATATCAGGTTGGCAATCCTTGAAATGCACGTGCCATATCCGTTCAGCGTGCCGATCAAATATATCTATCGGATCACCACCACCGAAACGGAAATGTCCCGTATCAAAACACAACCCTACTAGATTCGGATCAGTGCGTTGCATCAATGTATCCACTTCTTCAGGAGTTTCCACATATCCTGCACAATGATGGTGAAAAACGGTGCGGAGTCCCGTGTCGTCCCGCACAGATTTCGCAATACGATGCACACCTGCTATAAAAGTCCCCCACTGCTCTTGCGTTAATCCGTGTTCAGGATGAATATGTCCTGCGTTGTCTGTGCGATGTTCCACCGTCCCGTTATCATCTGCAAGCACGATGAAAGGTGTGTCACCCGCTACTTCTGCTAACAGTCGTGCATGTTGCATTGCTGATTCTTCACCTGCTGTGTGTGCCTCTGCATCTGCTAAAGCAACTGGCACAAAAGCACCTAAGAGCGTTAACTCGCGTGCAGTAAGTTCATCACGGAGTTGAGCGGGGTCAGTTGGCATAAAACCCCAATCTCCCAATTCTGTGCCGAGGTAACCGATTGCCTGCATTTCGCCTAATACTTGGGTGTAATCAGGGGATTTGCCTTGTAGGTCAAATTCAAGCACGCCCCAGGAACATGGTGCATTTGCTATTTTCATGGGTTATCGATATTCTTTCTAATGATAAATACTCACTTTTTGAACTACTTTTCTATTTTATCAAACTCAAAGTCTCCGTTAATTACATCTTGTATAATCTTACCCCTTTTAATGCGGTTCGTTCTACTATTAGTTCCCTGAAGGGCAGCTATATAATATTCCTGTAATCTTTCATTTTCTGTGCCAAAATCCTTATCTGTACGAGCTGCTATATCTACTAAATCATAGAACTCTTGTAAGCGTTCTCCAACTTCTATTTCTACTAGTTTATGTTTTCTTTCTGTTTTAAATAATGCCCTATGAATTTCTACAAGCAAAGTGAATAAATCCGACTTCTTCCAAGCACGACTGTTTTCATGAATACTACACTTATCTATAAACTGAAAAACTTTTTCAAACTGAGATTCTAATTTTTCTTTTTCTTCAAATTCATCATTATATTCTAAAAGGAAACGTTCAAATTCGTTATCTAGATTAAAATATGTTGACATCATAGTAATTATTACTGTTAACATAAGACGCACATCGCCCATCCGTTGTTTTTCAGTAGTGTTAAATACATTGTGATTTTTGAAAAAAGAATGATTCGCAAGTTCTTCAGCGAATTTCTTTATTTCTCCATCATATCTCGCATTGTGGACCTCCATAGCATTCAGGGCGTACTTCGTTGAGTTAATCCGTTCAAATATTTCTATCATCACATCATCGTCAACTTTGCCTAAGTATCGAACAACAACTTCATATTCTAAGAAATTCAATTTTTCTAAATGAGAAAGTTCAGAATAAGGAGTTATGTCTTTTGACAATTTTAAAGCTGGTGATTTATCAAAATACTGATGTAATGTAGTTAACCGCTGTTGACCATCAACTAACATCTCCTTTGCATCCCCAGTATTAGGATTCACTTCACCAGCAGCGACATATATTTCCGGAAAAGGGAATCCATCTAAAACTGTTTGTATAAATTTACTCTTATGTTTATTCGACCATACTAATTTTCTTTGAAATTGAGGTCGTAGAACCAAAGTTTCAAGGCGAATCGCAGTCAATAGTTCACGTATAGGTCGATTAGTAACTGAGATCTTCATTATATTCCCTCCATTTTTTTTACATTTTCTATACAAATTTTTTGGTAGTTCTCCAAAAAGAAATATGACTGATATAATCCACCTGTAATCTTATAATTTCCATATCTACCACTACTCGTTAAACTCCGAAAAAAATCCCACCAATCTTTCCTTAAAGAGAATAAATCTGAAGGAGGGAGTTTGTCAGGTCTGATCCAACCTCGGAAAAAATAGTCAACAAAATCATCATATTCATCCCAATCATTTGGAAACTCTTCCTTATAACTATACAACTGATTCCAAAATTCATCAAATAGTGTTGAACAGACTAAAGCAATATCAATATCGGATTCATCACTAAATAGATGATACTCTTTATCTGGCGCAATACTAAAACCAAGTTTTGCTGAACCAACCACAAAGACTTCATTTGGATGAAGTCCGAATTTCTTTGCTACTTCTGAACGCAAATTAAAATAGGCCTGCTGAGATAACTCACAACATTCTCCAAAAATAATGTGTTTTCTCACTATCTGAATTGATGATAAATTGTTTTTTAAGTCTTTCTTAAAGTCCTTAAGTCTTTTATCAGTTCCATTATTCATTAGAATTGTTCCTCAAAGAGAAACTTTAACAGCAAAAAAGCGTTTGAAAATAAGAATCTACGTAAGAAACTTGATTCAACCCTGAAACCTTATCAAAATCTTGCATTGCTTCCTCCAACTTATCCATTCTCATATAAACAATAGCGCGTTCAAAGTAGGCATCTGTAAAGGTTGGGATTAGTTTTGTCGCATTAGTAAAATCTGCAATCGCACTGTCATACTCGCCTATTTTGACATAAATTTTACCGCGTTCATAGTAGGTTTCGGCATCATAGGGTCGGAGTTCTATCTCCTTGCTATATCCTTCAATTGCCTTGTTATACCCACCTCGTTCATTATAAAGGGTAGCACGATAACCGGACGCATCGGCATGGGTTGGATCAAGTTTTATTGCCATGCTAAAATCAGCGATTGCCTTGTCATACTCGCCCTGCTCAACAAAAAGTTTTCCACGTGTATAATATGCATTAACATCGTTAGGGTTGAGTTCTATAGCTTTGGTATAGTCTGCGATGGCGTTGTCAAAATCAACTTTTTTCAGATAAACTTTTGCGCGAGTGCTATATGCTTCAGCATAATCAGGTTTGAGTTTTATCGCTTCACTAAAATCTACGATGGCTTGATCATATTCTCCGATGTAACTATAGGCATTGGCACGCTTGATATAACTCTCAACCATTTTTGGATTAAGCGTTATACCTGCTGTGTAAAGTGCAATTTCTTTTTCAGCATCTTCTTTATTCTGAATGTGTTCAATAGGATAACCTCTGTTAATCTCTTGACACTGTTGGAAAAACCCCCAGTACCCAGCGACTCCCAGTTTATCAACAAGAACTTTAAGTCCGATTTCAAAAATTTCAATATCTGTCATTTTTCGGATATCGCCTTGAGGTGCATTGAATCTTTCAGCACGTTTACGTTCTTGGACTTTTCTTGCTTTGCGTCTCTCTTGGATACGTTCAACAATAGTGTCAATATCTCCCTGATTTTCTAACAATTTATGGCGATCAACAGAGTAGTCACCCTCCCCTGGCTTGCATTGGCGAATAAATCGCTCAACTTGATCGGCACCAAGTTTATCCGCAAGTGCCTTTTGACCGAGTTCATAAAGTTCTTTATCTGTCATCTCAAGTGTTTTCATTTTTTCTCACCTTCTGTAACCATCCCAAAGGATTATCAACTTCAATGTCGAGTTGAGTTTGCACACTTTTTGCCTTATTGAGTAATCCATTATCTGTTGTTAACAAAACATCCGCCGAGCCGCTCTCAGCACAAGCAAGATGCAAAGCATCATTCTCTTTAAAACTAATTGATTCTAGATATTTTCCTCTTGAAATTTCACCTATTTTAATGGTAACGTCTTGATGTGCGTCAGTCAACCAATTTTCGATTTGGGAACGATGTGTTTCATTCGGATTTTTTCCAACTTCCTCCCTAAAATTTCACTGGAAATCCAAGTCCATAATCCATCCTGCAATTGGCTAAGAATCAATTTTATTGCTTCTGTTTCTTGACGAACTTGAATTTGGGTCTGATCGTCAAAAATACGACTTACAACAACAGGTATCAAGATAAATTTTCATAGATTCCAAATAAGAGAGTCCGTATAAGGGAGCGCATCGTCATTTGAGTTATATTTTATATCAACGTTGTACGGAGGTGATGTGACGATGAGATCAATGCTATCTTTTTCTATGGCACGGGTTGTCAGCACATCTTCGTTGATTATTGTTAATTATTCGTCGCTAAAATACACGTTCTTCTCCTGCAGGCAAGGTGTTTTCGGTTTCTACTGTTGCTTCAACATCGCCGCCAAATCTTCTGGCAACTGAACATTGTTTTGTTTTTCAAAGTCTTCTACATCATCGTAGAAAAGATTATATATAGCAATAATATCTACTCCCAAGTCATTGGCAACAGTCAGGTCTATTTTAGCCTCTGACCATTCTTGCTGTAATAGTCTAATTATTCCGAGAGTAGCATAAGTTGTGGCAAGATCTGGTTTCAACTGTACTGCTGTTCTATGGTCTTTAATAACATTCTCAAAATCGTTTCTTCCATCGTAATCAAGACGACGTTTGTGTTTGGCAATCAAACCCCGTACAACAGACACTAAATCCGTAGGTATTTCCATCCTCGTAACGAGTTCATTGCGAAATGCTTCTTCAGCTTCAGCAACAGCCTCATCTTCAGTCTGATTTTCGTAATAATCAATGACTTTCTGCACACGTTCCTCATCCCAGCCAGGGGGAAATTGATTCTGTTTCATCGTCTACCTCTCCGTCGTTGTCGTCGGCAGTGTTAAAGCGGATATTCATTTACTGTTCCTTGAATTAGTATCAATGCCTCATTTCTTTTGCATAGAAACATTAAATAAGTATAGCATAACACATACCACATCGTAAATTGTTCTGTAAAGCAAACATAAGTTTCCCGAAAATGCCATAAGTAAGTTAGTCCGTATAGGAGAGGGCACTGTCAGATGCTTTCTTTTTCTATAGCATTGGTCATCAGTACATCTTCGTTGATTATTGTTAACTGTTCAGTGTTATAATACACATTTTCTCCTATGCTCAAGGTAAATGTTGAAGTGTTCCGAATGCTCGTATTTCATTTAGTCTTTCGGAAGTTCGTTCTCTTTCATCGTCTGCATGACACTATTGACACCGCTATCCGACTGAAACTGCTACAGTTGGTTAATATGTTGATCAGCGTTAAGGTTTTTGAAATGCTGCGTGACGAACCGCAACAACCCATAAGCACCAAGGTTATCCGCAAGGACTTTAAACCCGAGTTCATAGATCTCAATATCGGTGAGTTCTAATAAACCACATCGCCATGCGGAAATTCTTTCAGCTTTAACGCTTTCTTCCTTTGCTTGCAACGTTTTTTCTTCTTGAATCTGCTTTGCCATCGTGAGGATATCCGGATCGTCAGCTATCCATTTATGTCGCTCAGCAGTGTAATCGTAGTCGCGTGGTTTGCATTTCTGCAGAAACTGCGTGGCATACGGCCTACCCATTTGTTCTGTAAGTTTTTTCGTCCCAAGTTCATAAATCTCAAGATCCGTCATCTCTAAAATGTCCATTCTCTGTCTCCCGTAACCATGTATAAGGATTCTCAACATGAATGTGAAGCTGATGCGGATAACGTTTTGCTCTACTGAGCAGACGATCATCGGTTGAGAAAAAGAAATTCACTTCGTCACTTTCAGCACAAGCAAGATGCAAAGCATCTCGCTCCTTAAATCCTAACGCTTCAAGTTGGTTCCCTCTTGATATTTCGCCTGTTCCGATGTGGACAGTGCGGTGTGCAAAAGTCAGCCAAGTTTTTATTTGCGCGCGTTCTTCTAAATCCGGAGTCCGGTTGACTTCATTGAATAAAACGTCGCTAGCAATCCAATACCAATGTCCACTGAAGCAATAAGTGAGGATACGATTGACAGCCTCGGCTTCTTGACGAACCCGCACCTGGGTTAGTGGATCAAAAAGCCTACTCAAACAACAGGTATCAAGATAAATTTTCAAAGGTCTCGAATCGGCTTGCACACGTATATCTAAACTCCATCAAAATCATATTAAGGGTAGTTTATAGTCCTTTATTTTCTATTTCTTAGTTCATACATAAGTATAGCACACCACACACGACATCGCAATTTATTTCTATAAAACAATAGACATTATGCCGATTTAATTATCCAATGTTGCTTCATTCAAAACCCCGCTCGTCCTATGTTCACAGGGTACGCTGATTAATTCATTATAATGTCTAATAGACACATAATTGCATTAATTTGCTATACTACAACAAACCGAAGTCTAAACATTCAACATCTTTAGCGGAGGTATAGAGTATGTTCCCAACAATTGAAGCAAAAACACGAATTCAAACGCCACCGACGTGGGCAGTACTTGAACGTGAACTGATAGACAAAATCAATGACGCAGCTCCAAAGGCATTGAAGAAATACACACGTTCAGATGGAACGTTGTATTGGCCAACACACACAGATTTTCAAAGCTTTGATGGATTAGATGATGCTTATGAGAGTTTCCATAACTGGCCCCTCTTCTACATGCTGGGAGGAGATGCACAGTTCTTGGTAGATGCACAACACGAATTTGAAGTTATCACGAAAGACATGACGCGATACAACTCTGGATACGACTATCCGATGGTCGTCAAGGAGTATCAACCGGGATATGACTGGTTCCACCAAAGCGAAGGTAATTATCTGTTTTATATGCTGTGTATGGCGGATCCATCTCATGAGACGAACCGTCAACGCGCGATGCGATTCGCTGGATTCTTTATGAACGAAAATCCTGATGCACCAAATTACGACCCAGAACACAAAATCATCAAATGTGTAATGAATGGCAGTAAAGGACCCGCATTCTGGATGTTTGAAGGACAATCATTTTGGCCTTGGGATGGCTACAACATGCCGTTTTATGATGTTCCCGGGTGCACAAGCCATGAGGCAGTCAGGGAAAGTGAGGAATTACGCAAACGCATGGAACAGGTAATCTGTGAACGGCAAGGAAAAGGAGACGCAGTCGGTAATCTCGCTGCGACAACGCTCGCTACAAATGCTTACATGCTCACTGGAGAGGAGAAATATAAGGCGTGGGTTCAGGAATATGTTGACGCGTGGATTGCACGCACAAAGGAAAATGGTGGCATTATACCTGATAACGTTGGACTATCGGGTATAATCGGAGAACACATGGATGGCAAGTGGTATGGTTCTCGTTATGGCTGGAGTTGGCCTCATGGCTGGCATAGTGTTGGTCAAGCAGTAAGTGTTGCCGCGCAGAATGCTGCACTCCTTCATAGAAATCTGACATATATGGATTTCCCACGCTCCCAGATTGATGTCTTAATTCAGCAGGGAATAGAGCATAACGATCAACTCTATGTGCCGCAGAAGTATGGCGATCCAGTCAATGTTAACTATGTCCCTGGTCCGTGGCTTCAATATCCGATAACAAACGAAGATGGCACTGCACTGCAGGTAGATGGTTGGTTTGAATTCATGCCGATGCATCCGTCTGATGTTGCACATTTATGGGCAATGTCAATGGAGAATGAAGACCAAGATCGTGCGGTACAGATAGCGAAAAAAACTGGATCAAAATTTGATATCAACGCATGGCATCACACTAAAGACCAAGGTGGACGCGATGGTAGTTGGTTGGCGTATATGCGAGGAGATTTTCCTGAATATCCAGAATCAATCCTCAATCATAACCTATCGCAGGTTGAACAACGACTCAACTTCATGGAAAATGACGACGAGGATCCAGCAGGTTATGGAGACGCTTATTTCCAAAGACGCAATCCCGTTACCTGTGAAGGATTGGTTGAACTTACATGTGGCGGTCCTTTACCACACTATAATGGAGGATTGCTTGTTACACGAGTGCGACACTATGATCCACAACAAAAACGACCTGGGCTTCCAGAGGATGTTGCTGCATTAGTAACCAAATTAACTGCTGTTACCGCTGAACTGGAATTAGTTAACCTTAGCACTTATGAAGCACGCGATGTTATTGTCCAAGCGGGTTCAATGTGCGAGCACAGTTTCACAACAGCACGCGCCAATGGTGATAAAAATGTTGAGGTAAATGGAACATACCTTCAAGTTCATTTACTACCTAACACACATATTGCGTTAGAAATCGGAATGGATCGTTTTGTTAATCCGCCATCATATAGTCAACCGTGGTAGTAATACTTATATCATCTGAAAGGAGATTTATCTTATTGCTAATTCGTTCTCTATTCTCATAGCTCAATATAATTAAGGACTAATTAGTCTCTCATATTCATTGTGTTTACCAATCCAAACCCAAGTGAAATCACTTCCATCTTTAATGGCAAGTGCTCTATAATCTTGTCCTACGCGCGCAGACCAGTACTTGCCAACTTTCTTGAAATGTAGAGATGGGTGTTGTGGATTATTTTTGAGTAAGTTGAAATTCTGTCTTGCAGTATTCTGGACAGATTCGGGTAGCTGCTGAAGAAATCTCCAGAAACGCGAGGTCGTTTTATGCACTTAAAGGTCCTTAAGTGTTCCTTTTTCTTTCTCGTCCTGAGCTTCTGCAATCAAAAAATCTAATTTCCCTGCTTTTGAATCAACCTCAATCTCTTGATCCCACTTTTTCCAGTCCAATTCACTAAACCACTGCCGCAATTGTTTGTATTCATCTGCAGGTAGAGCGAGGATCTCTTGCTGAATTTCTAATAGGCGTGACATTTTACTTTTTCCTTCAGTTAATTTTATAATAGAAATTATGCTTATGTAATATTGACCATTAACAATTATAGCATAAAGTAGATTCCAAGCGCAATCACTGTTTATATTGTGAAAACCAAACCCAGTGGTTATTACCTGTAAAATTGCCTTTGCAATCAATACTATATGTGGTAAAATAACACATCACAATAGGAGGGACAGACTATGGCAATAGAGAGATTCTTGACAACAGAACAGAGCGTTGATCAACTTCTGCAATCAACACCACCGCATTACTTCAAAGGCACTACCAAAACGGATTGGCAAGAATGGCGTAAACAATTCAGACGACACATGCGTCGGCACTTAGGACCAATACCCGATCCAGTACCGTTGGAGGTAGAAACATTAGAACTGATACAGAAGGATGGGTATACTCAAGAAAAGATAATATTCAACCCTGATGCATTCTCCTCAATTCCAGCCTATGTTTTGATACCTGATAGTGCAAGTGAAGACAAACCTGTACCAGCAGTGCTATGTGCACACGGTCATGGGGTTGGCAAAGATGGTGCAGTCGGCATCGTGGATGATTATCAGAAACAGTACGCTGTGGAACTCGCTAAACGAGGATTTGTCACTATGTCTCCAGATTGGAGATGCTTCGGTGAGCGGAAAGATAGAGATGAGTGGGTGCGTCGTCCGGGTAGAGATGGATGTAATGCTGCATATTTCGCACTTGGCTATTTTGGTTATCAGTTGCTGCAACTTAACATATCGGATGGACAACGGTGTCTAACCTATCTCCAATCCCGTCCAGAAGTAGACGCAAAACGTTTAGGATGTATGGGATGTTCGTTTGGTGGTACAATGACGACCTATATTGCAGCTTTTGATAGGCGGGTCAAGGCATCTGTGATTGTCTGTTATCTCAGCACTTTGATAGATGCATTAGGTGATCGTGGACGCGGAAATACGTGTGGTTCGCAATTTATGTTTGGATTACGCGCAGCAGGTGACATCGCCGACGTTGCTGGACTTATCGCTCCGCGTTCGTGTATGGTGCAAATCGGTTCCGAGGATCGGTGTTTTATTGAGTCGGATGCATTGGCAGCATTTCAACACCTTGAAGAAATATACAACGCATGTGGAAAACGCGAGAAGTTAGTACTTGATCACTTTCAGGGAGAACATGAGATTGATTTGGAGCCTGGAATTACATTTTTGGAAGACAAACTCAAAGGTAAATGAAAGTTCACTGATACCCTATTAAATAAGATTTCTCCTTTATAAACATGAAGATTTGTGACAAACTTACGTCAGAAATACAGAAACGAATCAACACCGATGCAAATTCGCTTGACAAAAGGTGAATAATGTGTTAAAATTAAAATCGGTTCTTTAATAATAATGGTGGGATGGCTGAGTGGACGAAAGCGGCGGTCTTGAAAACCGTTGTGGCGCAAGTCACCGTGGGTTCGAATCCTACTCCCACCGCCATATATTTTGGAGAGGTGCAGGAGTGGTTGAACTGGACTGCCTGCTAAGCAGTTATGGCGTAAGTCATCGTGGGTTCGAATCCCACCCTCTCCGTTTTTCAACTTATGACCACATCAATTGAATTTAAGTCAGGTATAGTCAAGAAGCAATATCTGACACAATAGTCACCAAGGTTGTGGTGAATGCGCGCCTGTAGCTCAGTGGATTAGAGCATCTGACTACGGATCAGAAGGCCGGGGGTTCGAATCCTCTCAGGCGCTTTTTGAATCTTGACATTGCTTAAGATTCATGCGATATAAAACAGTGTCATATACCGAACCTGCCGTGCAAATGTTAGATAGTCATGTATTCTGGATGGAGAGGGCACTTGAATTGGCACAACAGGCAGGAAAAATAGGTGAAGTGCCTGTCGGGGCAATACTAGTTAAAGACAGTGTTTGCGTTGCTGCAGCCCATAATTTGCGTGAACAATCTGGAAATCCAATCACCCATGCAGAAATGCTAGCAATACAGGAAGCATCTCAGAAGTTGGGTAATTGGCGTTTGATGGATACCGTCTTATATGTAACCTTGGAACCGTGTCCAATGTGTGCGGGGGCGATTGTTTTGGCGCGAATTCCGAAGGTCGTTTATGCTGCTCATGACCCGAAGACAGGTGCAGCTGGAACACTCTATAACATTGTCCAAGATGAACGATTAAACCACCAAGTGGAGTTAATTAGCGGTGTCTGTGCCGAAAAGAGTAGTGCACTGTTGAAATCATTTTTTAAAAACAGACGTTAATCCTATTGTTTGCGCAAATAGTCTATAATGGGTTTTTAATTTCTAACAGATCATTTGACTACAATATATTTGACTACAATATATTTGACTACAATATATAAGGAGAGATGCAGGAGCGGTTGAACTGGACAGTCTCGAAAACTGTTGTGGCGCAAGTCACCGTGGGTTCGAATCCCACTCTCTCCGCCACTTTTACGGACTATTGTTATTTAACTAATGTCTAATTCGGGGCAGTAGCTCAGGTGGGAGAGCGTATCCCTCGCACGGATGAGGTCACGGGTTCAAATCCCGTCTGCTCCATTTATATTACTTATCGGAGAGATGCAGGAGTTGGTTGAACTGGCATGACTGGAAATCATGTGTGCTGTTTCGCAGTACCGTGGGTTCGAATCCCACTCTCTCCGCCACTTTCTTGAATTAGGTTAGTTATTAGAAACTTTTAGTTAGATCACAAACAATTGTAACACCTTGGCTATGCTAGGTGGGGAGGTAGCGGTGCCCTACATCTGCAATCCGCTAAAGCAGAACTGAATCCCCAGCATGCGGCCTGTCTTTGTGGGGTCTGTCCCATGCACGTAGCGTTGATGGTTGGGTCTTGAGCAACGAGAACTTGTTGAACCCCGTCAGGTCCGGAAGGAAGCAGCGGCAGATAAGTTTTCTCGTGTGACGCAAGGTAGCCTGGCTTGAGCCAGCGACATGGGCAACGCTCGGAAAGGCTTGTCAAATCTGGGTGCATAGCCATCATATTTGCACGAATCCAGATCACTCATATCGGGTTATTGAAAGTACCTATTATGCGTAATAAGCACAAATCCCATTTTTTGCCTGTCAAAGGTTACAAACATGTCTTATGAAGTTTTTGCACAGAAATGGAGACCTCAATTCTTCAGTGATGTTGTTGGACAGGCTCACGTGACCGCCACCCTACAGAACCAAATTCGCACAGAACGCCTCGGACATGCATACCTATTCTGGGGACCAAGAGGAACTGGCAAAACTACGGTAGCACGTCTGTTTGCCAAAGCGGTCAACTGCCTGAATCCCACACAAGATACTGACTTAGGTCCCGTAACTACGGGAGAACCTTGCAATCAATGTGATGCTTGTAGAGATATTACACAAGGTTCATCATTTGATGTCATAGAGATGGATGCCGCATCCAATCGTGGTATTGACACGATTCGTGCCCTACGGGAGAATGTTAAACTATCCCCTGCAGCTTACAAATATAAAATCTACATCATTGATGAAGTTCACATGCTCACTTCAGAAGGATTCAACGCACTCCTTAAAACACTTGAGGAACCCCCATTGCATGTAATCTTCATCATGGCGACTACCGAACACTCACAAATCCCAAAGACCATTGTCTCCCGTTGTCAAGACTTTGATTTTCGACACCTCATTCCAGACCAGATTATTTCAAGATTACAACTAATTGCTGATGATGAAGAAATAGCTGCGGATAGTGAAGTATTAGCACTCATAGCACGGCAATCCGAAGGATGTCTTCGCGACGCAGAAAACCTACTTGAAAGGTTGGTCGCATCTGCGGGAAAAAATCTGACACTTAATAATGTTGAAGAGACACTCGGACTCGGATCAAGTTCTCTGCTCCACGAACTTACAGAGGCAATTATAGCACGAAACCTCACTGTAAGTTTGGATTCATTACACAAACTTTCCATACAAGGAATGGATTTGGAGCATTGTCTTCACCACATACTCGCTTATTTTCGTGACCTGCGACTCCTCGCAATTGATAACCAACTCAGTGAACTCATACAAAGTCCAAAATCTGAATTATCTGACCTAACAGAAAAATCAGAACAGGTCTCAGTGGAACGGTTATCTCGGATCATAAAGATTCTGATGCATACCAACCGTGAGATTAAAGAATACGGTTATCCCCAACTCCAGTTTGAGAGTGCACTGATTCAAATTAATGCTATTAAAGAGGGAATCCAACTTGATGAAATCATCAATAAACTAATTGCTATAGAACAGAGAATCGGTAGTTCCGATGCAGAATCAGGAATTACACCAACTCCTACGCAGCCTGTTACTCGTAGAAACACCTCTACTGACACATTCCTTGAAAGGAATCCACCTAATCGTCCTGTCCAAAAATCAGATCCTCCTTCTGAATCATTACCAACCTCAGAACAAGAAAGTAGCGAACCAAAAGACGTTACCGATAAAACATCCCAATCAACACCGCGTAGTATGGAGGAATTGTCCGACATTTGGGAAGAAGTAAAATCAAGACTTATTTCTATTTCTCCTTATTTAGTCCATGGAGTATTTAAGGATGCAATACCAACTGCAGATGGAGAGGATCGGATCAAGATCGTCTGTTCACAGGATGTTAGTTTTTCTTTAGTTGATGAAGAAACGAAACGACATATTAAGGATACTTTTTCAGATGTAATTGGGAAACCTGTTCAAATAGAGCTTGAGAAAGCGGAAGTTGTTCCAAAAGCACAAGAACCAGTTGAAACGTCTGAAGAAGAAATAAAAACACCTACAATGCGCAAACGTCAAGCCGAAGAAGACGAACAACTTCAACCCGTGCTTGACCTATTTGACGCAAGAATCTTAGATATTAACATTTAACTTACACATGACTATATTCTGTATTCACAGTCAAGGAGACATTCCAGTTCTCTTCTGAAAACTGGCGCATTTTACTATTATGAAAATGAATGATTTAATGAAGCAAGCACAGCAGATGCAAAAGCGGATGCTTGAAATCCGTGAAGAACTCGCGAACCAAACCATAGAAGCGACTGTCGGAGGTGGGATGGTCACAGCCGTTGTCAATGGACAACAAGAACTTGTTTCACTTCGCATTACACCTGAAGTCGTTGACCCAGATGACACCGAAATGCTTGAAGATTTGGTCGTCGCCGCTGTAAATGAAGCACTACAGCAATCACACGAAATGATGTCTGATGAAATGAGCAAACTCACTGGTAATTTCAAAATTCCCGGACTTCCATAACAGAAATAGGCAAATACATGCAGGGATATCCAGTACCGTTAGAGCGGCTTATCTTGCAGCTCCAGAAACTTCCAACGGTCGGCCCAAAAACTGCACAACGTTTAGCTTTCTTTATGCTAACGCTGCCAGATATGGAGACCAAACAGATAGCAGAAGCAATCTTAGAAGTTAAAAAAAACTTGTCTGATTGCAAAATATGTGGTACTATCACTGACATAAACCCTTGTCAGATTTGTTCAAATCCGAGAAGAGACCCGCAGATTATCTGTGTCGTTGAACAACCTGACGATCTATGGGCAATTGAACGCACTGAAAGCCATAAAGGACTTTATCACGTTCTCGGTGGTGTTTTGTCTCCATTAGATGGAGTCGGACCTGATGCTCTACGGATGGATTCTCTCTTTAATCGTGTCAATAATGGTGCCGTTAAAGAGATAATTCTCGCTACAAATTGGGATACAGAAGGACAGGCGACAGCGTTATACCTTATACAGCAACTTGAACAGTTTCAGGTCAGCATCACCCGAATCGCTTACGGTATTCCTGTTGGAGGAGATTTAGAATACATTGATGAAGTAACCCTCGCAAAAGCATTAGAAGGTCGACGAGCAGTGTAAAGATTCTTACAGGAATCACTATCAAAACGGAAGTCAGATGGGATAAATTATTATATTCATTTTTTTATTTCATTGCTGATTTCCTTATTTACTTTTAATAATGTTGAGTGCACTGACGATGAAAATTATACAATTCTCTATTCTCATTTTATGTCTGTGTTGCGGGATCATCACATGGGCATGTGCAGAACCAGCAAATGCCCCAACCCAACAAACACATTTGTCTTTTGATGGTAACCGTGCTTTTGATCTGTTGAAAAAGCAGTGTGAATTCGGACCACGACCACCAGGATCAGATGCACATACCAAAACCAGGGACTATCTTTTTGCCGAACTCAAGAAACATGCCGATACTGTAGCACTACAACCTTATTCCTCTGAAGTAGACACTCCTGATGATCCACCCCAACGAAAAACACTCCACATGAACAACATCATCGCTGAATTTGGCAGCAAACATAGTGAAACACTCCTACTCGCAGCACATTGGGACACACGTCCTTGTGCTGATCAAGACCCAAAAAGTGAAAATCAAAGAAAACCGATTATCGGTGCAAATGATGGTGCATCGGGTGTTGCAGTATTACTGGAAATCGCGAGGATATTAAAAGAAACGCCACCACCGCGCCGTATCATCATAGTATTGTTTGATGGTGAAGACTATGGAAAAACAACAGATCAAATGTTTCTCGGTTCCCGTTATTTCGCGAAAAATATGGGAAAATGGAGACCTGATTACGGAATTCTGTTGGATATGGTAGGCGACAAGGATTTGGAAATACCGAAAGAACAATTCTCTTTGACAGCAAATCCAGAATATATGGATATAATTTGGAAACGCGCAAAAAAACTCGGTTTAGACCCGTTTCAAGACAAAGATGGACCCGCTGTGATGGATGACCATGTTCCCTTAATAAGAGCAGGTGTGCCTATGGTTAATATCATCGATTTTGATTATCCGTATTGGCACACACTTGAAGATACCGTAGACAAATGCAGTCCAAAAAGTCTGGAAATTGTCGGCAAATTGGTTGTTAACCTCATTTATGAAGGATTCTAACTATCCAACGACAGTTCTATTACAAGAAGACAGATCATGAATACATATAATAAACATTACGATGTCATTGTTGTTGGAGCAGGTCATGCTGGATGTGAAGCAGCACTCGCTGCTGCACGCATGGGGTGCGAAACGCTCATCGTTACCATCAACTTGGATACGATTGCAAAGATGTCATGCAATCCCGCTATCGGTGGTCTGGCAAAGGGACATCTTGTCAAGGAAATAGACGCACTCGGCGGAGAAATGGCAAAGAACATTGATAAAACCGGTATTCAATTCCGGCGTTTGAACACAAAAAAAGGTCCTGCTGTCAGATCTAGCCGCGCACAAGCCGATAAAAAAGCATACCAAGATGAAATGAAACGGGTACTTGAAAAGCAATATAAACTCGACATCAAACAGGTATTAGTAGAAGAATTATTGGTTGAAAATGGGAAATGCATCGGAATTAAAAGTCAAACACAGACCGCATACTACGGAGATACTGTAATCCTTACAACAGGCACTTTCCTGAGAGGATTAATCCATATCGGAGATGTGTCATATAGTGCAGGTAGGGCAGGCGAATCCTCCGCAGAAAAACTCTCGGATAGTTTTCTAAATCTCGGATTTGAAATTGGCAGACTCAAAACAGGCACACCGCCTCGCGTTAATGCCCATTCAATAGACACCAACCAGATGGAAATCCAACCCGGTGATGAAGATCCCCTCCCATTCTCTTTCTCAACTGAACGTATAACAAAACCGCAAGTTCCATGCTACCTTACCTACACCAATGAGAAAACGCACGATCTCATACGAGATAATCTCCACCGTTCAGCAATGTACAGTGGTCGTATCGTCGGCATTGGTCCACGTTATTGTCCCTCTATAGAAGATAAAGTGACCCGTTTCGCTGAAAAAACGGAACACCAAATCTTTGTTGAACCTGAAGGATTGGACACAGATGAAATCTACCTAAACGGCATATCCGCAAGTTTGCCAGAAGATGTACAGGTGGATATGGTGCATAGTATCAAGGGTTTAGAAAATGCTGAAATCATGCGATTCGGATATGCTGTAGAATATGACTTTGCACCAGCCACTCAACTCAAACCCACTCTTGAAACTAAAACTGTTCCAGGACTCTATTTTGCTGGTCAACTCAACGGAACTACGGGTTATGAGGAAGCCGCAGCACAAGGACTCATGGCAGGAATAAATGCTGCATTGAAGGTCAAGGAGAAAGACCCACTCATCCTTGATAGATCCCAAGCATACATTGCCGTTCTCATTGACGATTTGGTTACATTGGACATACGCGAACCTTACAGAATGTTTACATCACGGGCAGAATATCGATTAGCATTGAGAGAAGACAACGCCGATCTCCGACTCACCGAAATAGGAAGACAAATTCAACTCATTGATGATGAAACTTATGAAAGATTCCAAAAGAAAGCTGCATCTATACATGCAGAATTAACGCGTCTAGACCAAACGCGTTTGACACCAAACGCAAAAACTATTGATAGGTTGTCAGACATTGTTGAAACTGGTGAGTTAAAACAACCTACAGTACTTGCTGACCTGCTAAAACGACCTGAACTCTGTTACGAACATATAGCACGGTTAGAACCATCGGAAGAGGAATTGTCTCATGCAGTGAAAGAACAAGTCGAAATCCAGATTAAATATGATGGCTACATACAACGACAACAACGACAAATTCACCAGTTTAAAAAAATGGAAAATCTACGAATACCTGATAATTTCAACTATGTGGATATCCGTGGACTAAAAACTGAAGCACGTGAGAAATTGCAGAAAATTCGTCCAGCATCAATAGGGCAAGCATCACGGCTTCCAGGGGTTTCACCTGCAGACATATCAATTTTAATGGTCATGCTCCATCAGCATAAACATAGTTTAGCATCATAGAGGTAATTACATCACTGACAAACAGGAAGCATGAAAACGCAGTTCCAAAATCAACTTGATGAAACGTTCAACAAGCACGAGTTTCCACTTACATCAGAACAAATTGGACAATTGACCATATATCGTACAGAATTGAAACGGTGGAATTCTCATATAAACCTTACCGCGCTTCATGATGACTCTGAGGTGATATATAAACATTTTCTCGACTCAATCAGTGTTCTTGAACATTTTTCAATCTCTGCGAATCAAAGAGTGATTGACATTGGAACTGGCGCAGGATTTCCTGGTATTGTCATAAAGATATACAATCCATCTATCCATCTGACGCTTGTTGAGGCTTGTCAGAAAAAGACAGCATTTCTAAGATATCTGATTGCACAATTAAAATTAGATGCCTCAATTCAAGTTATCGCAAAACGGGCAGAAATCTGTGCTGAAACAGATGAATTTATCAACACTTACGATTGGGTTTTGACTCGTTATGTCGCTTCCTTGGATAAATCGGCATCCTACTGCTTGCCATTACTGAATGCAACAGGGAAATGGATAGCCTATAAATCAACAGAATATAATACTGAAATATCTCACACTAAGAAAGTCCTGCATGAACTTGGAGCAAAAATTGAAAACGTACACACAAGCCGCATCGCAATACTAAACCGTTCTTATGTTGTGGTGAGTCGCATCAATACATGTAGTAATAAGCTATGATGACTCCTATAAATTTTACATAGATATACTTTTACGCTAACGTGTGTTAAAAAAACAGCAGTTCAGTAGGGAAGGAGTTTTATGCAATGTTTCATATTACATCGGACGTTCAAAATACTGCAATTTTACACGCTCAAGGCAAAATCATTGGCACTATCGCAGATCAGTTGCAGGAAACAATTGAACAGCAGCTTCAAAATGGTAATAACAAATTAATTCTTGATCTAACGGACGTCCCACTCCTTGACAGCACTGCATTAGGTGTCATTATTTTAGCGTTTCAAGTTGTGCAAAGATCTGGTGGAAAACTGGTACTACTGAATCCACAGAAAGCTGTTAGCAGTATATTGGAAGTTACACGTCTTAAGTCAATTCTAGAAGTTTATGAGACTGAAGAAGCAGCATACAACGCTGTTGTTTAGGTTAAATACAGGAGTTTCAGTAGCGGGTACCCTACAGGAGTGCAGGAATGGAAAACAAAAAACCCGCAATACATTCTTGGTTAAAGATGGGACTGCGTGGTCAACAAGTGGTCCTATTTCTAATCGTTTCGCTTGCACCTTTATTAGTTGTTTCATTGACTATAAAAGCGTTGGGTGGAAATGCTTTGAAAAGAAATGTTGGAGAAAGCTTGGCTTTACTTGCACGAGAAAAGTTGTTTCTGGCTGATCGTGTTATTTCTCAGAGGATTGGCAACATCAGAAGGGAAATGTCAAATCTTGTCCCTGAAATTATAAAATCTAACAGTGCTAATGGAGACAAAGATATTTATTGGGAGGTCCGAGAAAACTTAGAAGATAGTATACGGTTGTTAGAAACCTATGCAGGTCGTCCCAGAAGGGAAAGATTTAGAAACAGAGATGAAGAACGCAGAGACAGAGGAGCAGGAACAATTACAAGTGAAATCACGATTACAAATGTTGAGGGATATGTTTTACGTTCAAATAACCAAGAACTCGACTATAAAAAAGGTGAATTACCAACGCAAGTTAATGAGGAAGTGTGGTGGGAACATGCATTGAGCAAAGAATACGGTTTTGATTATGCTGAAGATGTCAAATATGATGAGACACGGGAAAGACACTATCTCACCATAGCATTTCCTATTCGAGAGGGAAGTCGAAGAAGGTCATCAACACCAAAAAAAGATGTTGTTGGCGTACTAAAGGTTACCTTTTCATTAACAGAACTCTCAAATGTTGTTGAAACAATGGAAGAAATGAGTACACAAACAATATTGACATCACAATCAGGCATCGTCGTCGCTGCATCAGAGGAAAGTGGGTATACAGTTAATCAGGAAATGCATTTTGAACAAGCAGTTGCAAAAGCAATTGCCGAAGCGAAAAAAGGACGCGGTGGAGAAACTTACGGTTATGTGGTACAAGGGGAATCAGACAAAAACAACGAATCTCGTGTATATGGATGGGCACGAACAACACCTTCAAGATGGCAACCGTGGAAGAAAGAACAGAATTTCGCTAAATGGATCGTTTTTGTTTCATATCCAAGTTCAGCGGCGTATGCAGGTGTGGCAAAATTGAATCAATATGTCTTTTGGGTGACGATACTCTCATGTCTTATCGTTGTACCTGTTGCCTATGTCGCAGCACAACGGATTTCTCTACCTGTGATGCAGCTTGCAGAAACCGCAAAACGTATTGGACAAGAAGCAAAAGAGGTGGTACAGGAAGAATCCGACCAAGTCCGAAAAAATATAGCAAATATGCGATGGTTCAAAGATGAAGATACCGAGTTAATTGCAGCTGATAGCAGAAACGAAGTCGGAATGCTCGCACATGAATTTAACGAAATGCACCACAACCTGAAAATCGCTGTTGAGAAACTTGTCAATGCTGAACAGCAGATGACTGCTATTGTAGATTGTCTCAGTGAAGGACTCATTGTTGTTGATACACATGACCGTATACTCTATTTTAACCCCGCTGCGAAACAATTGCTTAACTACAGTGATACATCACAATTTCCTGATCGCTTCACAGAATTACTAAGTACCACTGATCTCACTGTTTTAGCAAATACACACGGTAAAGATACTCGTGTAACAGTTGAAATCAACTTAGATCAAGAAGGTGAAAATCGTATACTCCGTGTAGTTACGAGTTATTTCTCCTCTATTCAAACACCGGTTAACGGTGACAACATATCTGATGAAAATACAGAAATGGCAGGTATGGTTTATGTCTTTGACGATATAACCCGTGAGCACGAAATTGATCAAATGAAATCCGATTTTGTCGCACTCGTTTCACATGAATTGCGGACTCCTTTGACATCAATCATCGGTTTCATTTCACTGATACTTGATGGGAAGGTAGGACCATTAAACAAAGATCAACAACTGAGTTTAACCCGTGCACATCGACAATCAAAACGTCTTGCAATGATGATTAATGACTTACTGGATATTTCTCGAATCGAAGCAGGACGCGTCGTCATGAATCTTGAACCTGTTAATCTTGCTGAAATCACACAACATCGTCTTGAAGAACTTAAACCACAGGCTGATGAAAAAATAATCAATTTAGACTTGAATATTCAACCTGATTTACCTAAATTAAAAGGGGACGAAGAAAGAATCGGGCAAATACTTACAAATTTGGTTGGAAATGCAATAAAATTTACGCCTGCAAACGGGAATGTTACAATCAAAATATCGCACAAAAATTGTCCGCTTGAAGATACGACTGCAGACACCGATGAAATGGAAGGTATCCACGTGGAAGTAATTGACACAGGTCCTGGAATTCCTCCTCAAGAACGTGAGAACATATTTGATAAATTCCAACAACTTGGTAATGTTCAGACTCGCGAACAGGGAGGAACAGGTTTAGGACTCTCAATCGCTCGCGGATTTGTGGAAGCACACAAAGGTAAAATCTGGGTGGATGCTGGGGAAGATGAAAAAGGATGCAACTTTCAATTCTGGATTCCGTTTTTATCTTAGAAGACTCTATGCAATATTGAAGAAGAAATAGATCGTTTACAGATTATTATATTCGTATTATTACCGTATTTAGACAATAGTCGGATCAACTACAACTAATATCAAATTCATTACTAAGGTTATTTAAGATGTCCGAAACAATTTATACATCTGACCCTACAGAACAGACAGAAACCATTTTAGTCATTGATGACGACACCGACATTCTGGCTCTGCTTGAAATGAGTTTAACTTCTGATGGATTCAATGTCATTACTGCAGGTGATGGTCTTAGCGGGATCCATAACGCAAAAACTGTCCAACCAGACCTCATTTTGCTTGATGTCATGATGCCACAGATGGATGGATTAGAAGTTATCAAACGGTTGAAAGAAGATAATGAGACACGGTCTATTCCTGTACTTTGGTTGACCGCTAAAACACAGACTGAGGATAAATTACGCGGTTTGGAAATTGGTGGAGACGACTATATTACAAAACCTTTTGATTTACGTGAGGTGACCGCACGAATAAACGCAGTACTGGGACGAACGCGACCCGTGAAATACATTAACCCGCTAATAAATGCTATGGGAGACAGTTTCAGTGAAGAAGGGGTTGCGGAACTCGGTTCACATCTACAAGCAGCCGCTGAAATACAACTGAAATTACTACCTGAAAAACCACCAACATATCAAGGGTTTGATTTCGCAACTATGTTCCGAAGTTCTACATCTGTCTCTGGTGACTTTTATGATTTTATCCCTCTTACAGATACACGCATCGGTGTCGTACTTGGGGATGTTAAAGGACATGGAATCCCTGCTGCACTCTTGATGGTCATGATTCAGACTGCCTCACGCTTGCTGAGTAATCAAGCACACTGTCCCGCTACCATCCTAAAACGAATTAACACACTACTTTTTCATAACACTGACCTTGAACAATTTGCAACAATAGTATACGGTATATTAGACTTAGACACAGGAAGGTTTACATATTCCAACGGTGGACACTGTCCACCAATCCATTTCATAACGGACTCAGCAAATGCAGAACACCCTAATAATAGTATGGATAAGGTCGAATTACTTGAAACTGGCGGCATGCTGATAGGTGCCTTTGATATAGCCACTTTTTCTTCTGATACATGTCTAT
Organism: Candidatus Poribacteria bacterium; assembly: GCA_958295945.1. Lineage (GTDB taxonomy): Bacteria > Poribacteria > WGA-4E > WGA-4E > WGA-3G > MSPOR6. The sequence continues at coordinate 3,070,322 of OY282386.1, read as the reverse complement.
TAACTCCAGGAGATATACTCTTACTCTATACTGATGGTGTAACCGAAACAGAGGGAAAAATACCAAATGAATTCTATGGAGAAGAACGTTTGATTGAATGCTTCTCAAAGAATATAACATTACCCGTCGAATCCTTATGTGAAATGCTTGAAAATGAACTTAAGGAATTTAGCGGGACAACACAACTTAAAGATGACCGCGCCGTGGTTGTAATAAAACGCACTGATACTAAGATAACATAATATAATAATCAGGAACACCGGATATTAAACGTACACAATACTGAGATTAATTTATTTTTTGTTCATATAAATTGGTAGTTTAATTCACAGATTCAGCGAGGTAACTTTGCATTCGCAAGGAAGGAGCATAACACGTGGGCGAGAATAAGCAATGGCGAATTTCACTTTCTCTCCCAAGCACAATGCAGTTGATATATCTACTTGACACTGTCATCAGCGATATTCTGAGAGAGATGAATTTTAATGAAGAAGCACAGGAACATGTGAATCTCGCTGTCATTGAAGCAGGGACAAACGCAATCAAACACGGCAATAAAGAAGACATCAATAAGACCGCTACTTTTGAGTTTCTTATTGACGAGGATAGACTTACAATTGTCGTAACAGATGAAGGAATTGGATTTGAACGCGAAGAGGTCGCAAATCCACTTGAACCTGAAAACCTGCTCAAAAGTAGCGGACGAGGCATTTTCCTGATGGAAGCTTGTATGGATGAGGTCGTATACGAGAAAAATGGCACAATCGTCAAAATGGTAAAAAATAAGTAAGTCTGCAGTGGTTCCTTACCTGAAAAACGATTGAAGCCTTATATAGGTATACAGCTTACAGAGGTACAAATCACCTTGTCCTATATACAAATACTCGCGCGCTGATGATATCAGTTGAACACTCAATGAGAAAGGAGTATTTATGCAAATCAACTTACGGCATAATGGGAATGTTATTATTTTAGATGTTGAGGGAAACCTCGTCGGTCATAACACCATCGCACTGAAAAATGCCATTGATGACCAAATTCGTGAATCACGTGGTGAACCAGTGTTTATGATATTAAATTTGGAACGTGTACAAATGATGGATAGTTCCGGGTTAGGAGTTATTGTCGCAGCTTACGCTTCTATCAAACGAAATAATGGAAGAATTGTCCTCCTAAATATCGGCGGAAACATCAGAAGTCTCATCATTATGGCAAAACTTGTAACAATCTTTGACCGTTACGATACGGAAGCAGATGCAATAGCAAGTTTTCTATAGTTTCATGGTATGACATTTACGAATTTAATTGGTTGAAAAATGGAAACAGTACGAAGCACAGAAATCACCGAAGATAACATTAGTTTATGGCAAAAATGCATACACTGTGGTGAGGTAGCATTTAGAGGAGAATTGGAACGCAACAGTTTTACCTGTCCAAAGTGCAAAAAACTATTTGTGATATCTATTGAAAATCGTATTAAACTCTTAATGGGGGATGATACATCAAATGATGCTACAGATACGAATTCAGAAGATATAAACAACAAAAATGCATTAACAATTGATGTAATAAGTATTGAAGAGAGTATTGATGGTTATCCAGTGAGTCTGTTTATACTACAAACCGAAACAATACTTGAACAACGACATATAAATGTTTTTTCTGATGCAATCACAAGAGCACTCACGAAATCAATACCACTTCTTTCTGTTTTTACTGCATGTCCAACTGAAACACAATGTTCCTTTAATGAAATTGTTCCACTGATGATACAGTTGGAGGAGTTAGCAGAGGCATCTCTTCCACACCTTACTATATTGACTGAAACAGATGTTCCACAACTTACCACACACCTACCGGTTGGAGAAATTGTAATCGCTGAAAGTGAATCAATAACGGAAAATATGCCACGAATTAATCCGCAACCCGCTTTACATGCTCCTGAAGAACAACTCCTGCCTGAGAATAATCGAGAAATCACCCCAGACATGAGTGTGGACTGTTACGTCCCACGAACGGAGTTGCACACAATGTTAGTAAAGTTACTAAAGTTTTTTACTGTTACGCCAATTAATGATTGATCAGAGACTACACAGAACAAATTCCATCCACCTAAAACATCAAATGAGAGAAAAAGAATCTGATATTACCACTAGATTGGAACTGGAATTTATCAACCGCTTTGGTTATTCCCCAGAATTTATTGTGTCTGCACCAGGACGGGTCAACCTTATTGGTGAACATACAGATTATAATGATGGTTTCGTCTTTCCTGCGGCAATTGATAAATATATCCACATTGTGGGGAGCAAACGCCCTGATCGCCAGGTGCATTTATATGCGTTGGATATGGATGAGGAATGTATCTTCAATCTGGATGCATCTGATCAATCGAAATCACCTGCTTGGAGTAACTATTTAAAAGGTGTTGCACATTTATTACAAGAACAGGTTTTGAGTGAACTTGAGCATAGGTTAATGGGTATGTCCGGCATTATTTCTGGTAACGTTCCAATCGGTGCGGGACTTAGTTCCTCCGCAGCACTTTCAGTCGCTTCATCGCTCGCTTTCTTGGGTGTATGCGGTTTACAGGTAGATGGAACAGCAATGAACTCCAACAGAGAAGCAACTGCAATTAAACTAACACCTATCGAGTTAGCCGCACTATGTCAACGCACAGAGCACGAGTTTGCTGGTGTCAACTGTGGAATCATGGATCCTACAATATCACTATTAGGAAAATCTGACCACGCGCTGTTCTTAGATTGCCGTTCACTTGAATACAAACATGTTCCACTTAACTTGGAAGACATTTTGCTTGTAATTTGTAATACAAATGTCAAACGTGAACTTGCCTCCTCAGAGTATAATAAGTGCCGTGCTGAATGTGAAAGGGGAGTTGAAATTATGCAACAATGGATGCCTTCTATAACCTCCCTTCGCGATGTGACGTTGGAAAATTTCAAAAAATATGAAGCAGAACTACCAAAAATTACACAAAATAGGTGTAGATATGTTGTTGAGGAAAACACTCGTGTGCAAACTGCTGTAAATGCACTCACAACAAAAAATATCAGCACTTTTGGTACACTTATGAATGCATCACATGCAGGTCTACGCGACGCTTATGAAGTGAGTTCTGACGAGTTGAATATTCTAACAGAAATCGCGCAAAGTATTGATGGTGTCATCGGTGCAAGAATGACAGGAGCAGGATTTGGGGGATGTACAGTGAATTTAGTCTATCAGGATGCTGTAGAAACGTTACGTAATCGGGTAATGAAAGAGTATAAACAACGCACCGGTATTGAACCTGAAATTTATGTATGCAACGTTGGGGACGGTGCTCGAATCAAATGGATTTCCCAAAATTAGAAAACGGATAGCAGACTCCAGATTGCATTGGGAGGAATCTATACGTCAGTTGAAAGCACTAATATATGAAATATAGTATCGGAATTGATCTGGGTGGAACAGATATTAAAGCAGGATTGATGGGGACAGATGGTAAACTTTCATGCCGTATAATCGTTTCTACTCGTGTAAGTGAAGGCGCAAAAGCAATTGCAATCCGTATTGCACAGACAATCCAACAAGTCATTACCACTACAGAAACAGAAACGCATCAAAGTGATGACAGTAAAGGTGAAATAATTGGAATTGGTTTAGGTGCTCCCGGACTCATCATTGCTGGTAGCGGAATTATCCACTTTTCACCGAACTTTCCTGGGTGGACAGATATTCCGTTACTGGAATATGTCTCTGCTGAGCTTGATGGTATAAACATTCCACTCTATATTGATAACGATGTGAATGTAATGGTGTTAGGTGAACTACACCACGGTGCTGGCGTTGGATATGAAAACGTTGTTGCCTTGACACTTGGAACAGGTGTCGGTGGTGGTGTAGTCATCAACAGAAAAGTCTATCACGGCACTTGGAATACAGCTGGGGAATTGGGGCACACCGTAGTTCAACCTGACGGACGAGAGTGCGGATGCGGTAATCGTGGTTGTCTTGAAGCCTATGCAGGTGCAAGACATATTGTTGAACGCACACAACAGAAGATTGCTGAGGGTAGGAAAACCTGTTTGAATCCTGAAGGATTATCACCGAAGCAGATCGCTCAAGCAGCAACTGATGGGGATAAACTTGCTCAAGACATCTTCTCTGAGACCGGCAGATATATCGGTGTAGCATTGACATCTATTGCTCATATTCTCAACCCGCAGATCGCTATCATCGGTGGAGGAATTGCCGCAGCAGGAGAGGATATACTCTTTCAACATATTCGCGCAGAATTCGCCAAACGAGCCATGGATATCCCTGGTAATATGGATATTGTACCAGCAAAATTGGGAAATGACGCAGGACTCGTCGGCGCAGCTATGTTAGCATATAGTGACAAGTAATCGATAAAAAAGGAAAACATTTTGATAAAATTAGACAATAAGACAACAGACACTATACACAAACCATATAATATTTGGAAATTTGGAATACAAATCTTTGTAATCTTAGCACTGACTATATATTTAGGTGGATGTGCAAAGGTGGGTGATTTCTTTACTGACATCTTCAGACCGGAACGGATTGTTCCTGTATTTGATCCAAATGCTATTATTACACAACAAACCGGCACCGTTATATATAAGAAAAATGGCATCGTTGCGATGGCAGTACCACTCCATGATGTCAAGAATCTTGATGCATTCGGCATACTAATTTACAATAACACAAACCGATGGATTACTTACAAGAGAGAAGACTGCAAATTACTTGACCAATCAGGGGAAATAGTAAAACAGGTTGATAAGTCGAAACTTTCTTTCCATTTACCGCGAAATTTTAAACCCAAGTTACCTCCAGAATTCGCAGCTGATGTTTTCCGACATCACCCGACTATTCGTGTTCAAGGTGATGCCGCTGTACTGCCGACTGATGACTTCAAGAAGACTAACGTGATGCCAAAAAACAATTCGATATTCTTTATCTATTTTCCAAAACGAAGCACCAAATCAAATAACCTGCGTATTATAGTACCCGGTGTGACAAGTGGATTTAATGATCAGCAGACGACCTTTGTTTTCAAATTTAGGGTGCAACGAGGATGATTCCAAATTCTCACATTTTTCAATAGTTCAGTTTCCAACACCTACTTTTCTCTTTTTTACAATGAAGAATGCGAAAGTAAAGTTTATTCGCAACGGTATATTTCTCATCTTTATTACCCACCTCTGTTTCATAAGTTGTACTGTGCCTGAACAGGATGGTGCAGGTGTACTACAACCCCCAATCGTCCCAAATGTAGATATCGTCCCTTCAATCAGAACACGAGAATCTCCTCCTATATTAGGAGTGAGTTACATCAAAACGATAGGTAGAATTGGACAAGGAGCGGGGGAATTTCTAAATCCTATGGGGATAGTTTTAGATGCATATCAACAACTCTATGTAGCAGATACAGGGAACAACAGGGTACAAGTCATTGATACGGATGGACATTTTATCGCTGAATTCGGGAGTTTTGGATGGCGTGAAGGTGAATTTGATTTTCCTACCGACCTTGCTATCAATTTGGACACGCTCTATGTCGCAGATACCGGAAATCATCGGGTGCAGTATTGTAATCTCGTGAATCGTATTTTTTATCCAATTATAACAACAACGGATGACTATCAATTTGACGCTCCCGAAGGAATCGGTATTGGTCGGAATGGTGAGGTTTATGTCGTGGACACACTTAATCACCGCTGGATACAATTCAGTAAAATCCTTGCTCCTATAAACGCTATGGGGAGTTTCGGTAGTAATAGAGATCAGTTCTGGAATCCTACTGATATAGTTATCAATGCACACGGCACTGTGTATGTAGTAGATACAGGCAACAATCGCATTGTCAGTTACGATTTCAGTGGAAATCCCACACATACATGGGGTGAGAAAGGTAGTGAACTCGGACAATTCCGTGATCCAAAGCGGCTTGCATTAGACGAATGGAATTATCTATATATCACAGACAGTGGAAATCGGAGGGTTCAGATATTCACACAAGATGGAGGTGCTGTTATGGATTTCACTGCAAATACACTCTTGACCCCTTGTGGAATCGCTGTTTCACAGAAAGGACAGGTTTATGTAAGCGATACTGAAGCAGGAGATATCAAAGTTTTTAATGTGATATTCAAGAAGATCTCTACATCAGATGCTAACAAAACAGAATAAGTAATATAGGAATGGAAGGTAGAAGGATGGCACGACATATCAAAATTCTACCATTATTAGTCTGTTCTATTGCATTCGGTTATATTGTCTGTGTTGCCGCACAGACTGAATCTCAAACACAGAACCCACCCCTTAAACTACCCAACTTTTCCACTATTGAGAAATCCGAAAGCATAGTTTTGGAGACTGGAAAGACAGAATGGACGCTCAAGTTCCCACCTATATTTCCGAATAGTGAACAGATATCAGATAATAAAGGAAAGTTACTTGTTAATAGCAAAGACTATCTGATTGACTATACAACAGGGAAAATCACATTTGATGATTCTGTCATAGCACAAAAAGACACTACATGGACAATAACATACCGCGCAATCCCGTTCACTTTACAGAAGATATATAGACGAGACCTATTTGGTGTATCTACTGACGAAGTGACAGAAACCACTTCCACTGATGTGGAAAGCAAACCGACAACAACTCCCCATTCATCATCTACAACACCATCGTCGCAGTTAGAATATTCCGGGAGTCGCACCTTTGGTATTGCTGTTGGAAGTGGACGTTCACTATCACAAAATCAAGAATTCCGTATCAATGTACGTGGAAACGTCTCAGATAATATTGAAGTGTTGGCAATGCTCTCTGACCAAGATTTGCCTATTCAACCAGAAGGCATGACTGAAGATATACAGGACATCAATCAGAAACTAATCCGCATCATGCATCCGAATGTGATAGGCACTTTAGGGGATTTCAACGCAACATTAGGTCCTTCTGAATTTATCTTCTTCCCACGAGCATTAGAGGGAGTCAAGGTTGAAGGAAATTTTGAGTGGGGACAATTCCATCTCATTCCGAGTGCATTACCAAAGGGGCAATCTACGAGCAAAGTTATTCGTGGAGAGGAGGGTCGTAGTGAATATCGTCTTGATGTCAATAACCAGTTTGTTATTGTCAAGGCAGGTAGTGAGATTGTATGGCTAAACGGGGAAAAGATGCGACGCGGTGAAAACAACGATTACATCATACGTGAATACGGTGATCCGATTATTGAGTTCAACAGCAAACATCTGATTACAAGCAATGATGTTATCCGTGTGGATTTTGAGTATATTCCTGAAGATAACGCATATCAACAAAATCTTTACGGGATCAACAACGTCTTCACTTTGCCTGGGGAATGGTTGTCTGTCGGTGCTTCCTACGCAGTAGAAGCGGATATGGATGATCCCGAACAAGCCTTAGTCTTGCTGAATGAAGATGATCTGGCTGCACTTCGTCTGCATCAACTGGATCCGGAAGGGGATGGTAGACTTCTCGTGCCTCCACAGAAACATACTGTATGGGGATTGGAAAGTCGTCTTAATCTTGCGGAACAGACATGGCTACATGGTGAATTCGCTGTGAGTGCTGTTGATAGTAACACCTATTCCACAGTAGACAGAAAGGATGTGAGTCCTGCTTGGAAACTCATCGGCAGTACGCGTTGGGACATACCAACTTGGACAAATAAGATGCGTCCGAAACTGATAGGCAATCTTGATGTGCGAGTAATGGATGCGAAATTTCTGCCTGTCGGTGCATCTCGGAGTAATCGGAACCGGGATAGATATGTGACACAATACGCAACGGAGGGTTTTGAGGATGCCATTCTGTTTGATCCCACCTCTATATCAAAAGCATCTGATGAGCAGTCCTTTAATCTTGGTTCCAAATTGTTGCCATATCAATGGTTACAATTTGATATGGGTGCAGGAAGAACGATTGAGTCTGCATTGGAAGGAACGACAACCAGACGGAATAATATTAATTGGGGTGCAAATTTCGCACCAAAGGCAAGCAGGGGTGCAACTTTTGCTGCGGCACCCCCGCAAGTGGATAATCTATATACCTCATCATCACAATATCAAAGAGATAGTGCGCGGCGACCCAGTGCATTGGAAAGTGACCTTGCTCCAAAGACTCCAACAGGCAAAATGGCGTTTCTAAAATGGTTGCCAAATGTCCGTTGGAATGACTATCGTAGCACATCCTATATTGAACAGAAACAGGAGACGCAGAATTCTGATGAAAACTACCAAAAGACAAGGCAGGAGGGTAGTCTGTCCTATCTTCTCTCACCGTTTGAACTTATCGGCACATACAACCGCTTTCTCTCAACGGATGATTTCTCCGCTTTTCGCAACCGTAGACGTAATCGCACTTCTGGTCGTGTGAACCTGATTAATTTCAAATGGGTTGCCGTCCACACAAGTTACGAACTGGAGCAGTCATTTGCCAAAGAACCGTTATTAGCACTTGATGGTGAGAATATCGGCATTTCAGATTGGATGCGTTCTACCACAGCACGAACTTGGAAAGTTGGTCTCTTTTCACAACAAGGCAATTGGGGTAACCTACGGACGAACCTTGCTCGTAGAATGGTGAAAGCACATTCAGAACTTGGAACAGATACCACAACACAGTTGGCAGATACGACCCTACAATTTACACCTTTCAATCGTGCAATTGACGCTGAAGTTACTTACGAATTGGATAAGAAACTGACAAGCCAACGTCGTGAAATCTATACCGATATTCACCCACTTACAGGACATAGAATCCAACCGGGAGAAGGATTTTACGTTAAATTAGATGACCTGCGTTATGTAGAAGACCCAGAAGAAGGTACATACATCAAGAGATACCAAAATGTTGGGGACAAACCGACAACTGCTGTAGATGCTGCCTTCCGACTCCGATTTCAACCTCGTCAGTTCTTTGCTCGACGTTCTCGGAACTTCGGCAGGGGTTCAAGTAAAATCAATCAAGATGAGAACTCCGAAAGCATCAATTCATTCACACGGATCCTGAAAGCCTTTAATATCCAGACTCGCTTATGGCTTACTGAGGAACAGGAGGCGGAAGATGAAATATCGTTATATCTACTCCAAAGTCTTCAAGGTTCAGAAACGCTATTTGGACGCGTCAACCAACATCATCGTGTGGAATTCTCTCCATCACCACAGTTTAGTATTGAAGGTAATCTACGTACGGGACGGTCACTCAACCGACGGATTAACACCCAAGAACGACACCGAAAACATAGAACATGGGATGTTTCTTTTTCAGTCAATCCGACGCAACGCCTCTCTATCGGTGCTAACTGGGAACAACGTAGAGAAACAGAGAGATATAGCCAACTGAACTTCTCTGAAGAAATAGAAGAGGTCTCAAACCCCGATTTATTCTCATCAACTCCAATCTCTGACCTACGCCAATTTGAGCAGGTAACAGAATTGAAACTGCAGTATGAAATCAGTCGGACATTACGATGGAGCGGTACAGGTGGATATAAACGGACAACTGACATAGAGCAGCTTGATGACGAACCTGATGCAAAGACACGCACCTTCTCATTTGAGAATCGGATCGTTTATGGTATCTTCGGCAAGGGACGAATTGATGTTAACCATACGCTTGGTTATGGCAAGAGCGATGGTGGTGTCCCTTTTGTACAATACTATTTTTATGAAGGCATAAGCCATGAAGTGCGTGCCACTGCGGATTATAAATTGCGCAAATTTACTGATCTGCTGTTTAGACTGAACTATCGTTTGCTTTCTACAAAACAGCGCAAGCCTGAACATCGGTTAGAAATGACCGTCAGCGCGGAACTGTAAGCATTAATCTTCAAAAGTGAAATGGAGCATGCCTTGTTCTTGTGTTCCCACGTATAACGTATTTCCATCAACAGCAAGAGATGTTATGTTTTCAGGTATATCTGACACAATCTGATTCCATGTGCCATTTTCCAAGCGATAGATGCCAGTTTCTTTGGTAACACCATAAAGTATCGTGCCATCAACAGTCAATATGTCCATATTGAGATTTGCGCCTTCTTCATCGGTGATAGCACCCCAATTATTTCCACGATCTGATGAGGCGACACCTGCGTCCGTTGCTACATATACTGTAGGGCTTACCAAAACAATATCTTTGAATGCTTTAACAGAAAATGGCAGTACTGGCGTGAGATCAATCCAATTAATTCCTGCATCAAATGACTGTAAGAGAGTCCCATCCCGTTTGCCGACATAGACAGTGTCTCCTGAAACGGCAAGTTTTAGATTTCTCACTGCTACGTCCAAAGTTAATTCAACAGTTTCTTCCACTCCTGTATCGGACCATTCTCTATCGCCCTTCTTGCACCGAAAGAGCTTGAAATTATATTCTAAATAAAAGGTATCGTCACTGACTGCCAACGGTCCGTGAAACCCTAATTTCATATAGAAATCTGGTTGTTTCGGATCCCATTTAGCTAACTGTTTGAAAAATTGGGATGCTCCACCAGTACTTTTTTGTATCCGTCTTATGAACTTTTCTTCCTCTTCTGGTGAGTCAAAAGAGTTTGTTGTTCTTCCCGCCAAATGATATCTTAATGGTTTAGCATCAAAAATTGGAATGTCTGGAACTCGCTTTAGGATATTGTCATCTGCAGATATGCGATAGAGTCGTGTAATACCATCACCGGAAGAATATCTACTGCCATCACCATAGGAATCTCCACCTTTCGCATAGATGACATCCCCATATTTGACTATCTGTGTAATAAAAGGTCTTTCTACTGTAGCCCGTAATGTCTTTGGTTCTTCCATTTGAACAGTATTCCAAAATTTTCCCTTATCGGTTGTTTTTACAATTTCTCTCCCAACTTTCACATAGACAGCTGTAGGTATGTTTTCCACTTTACCAAATCCTCTATTGGCAATTATGTCATCCATCTGAAATTTACTTTTACGATCTATGTTTATAGCATGCCACGACTTACCACCGTCAATGGAACGATGCAATCCATCATCAAAACTTGCAATATAGAAAGTTTGCTCATTTAAGGCTACAACAGAGGTATTAGTTCCTGTGTCTGGGTAGGAATTGGGTTCTTGTATAGGCATCCATGTATCTCCACTATTGGTAGAGCGTACTAAACCCACATCTCTCCAACTGATTAAAAGTGTTTCACCAACAGCAATAAGTTTAACAAAGGGAACTGCCTCCTTTACAGACCAGGCGTTTGTAGGTGTTATATTTTTCCACGAGTTCCCCAAGTCAGTTGATCGGAATACCCACCAGGTGTACCGCTCTTCAAGGGGAACGGCACGAGGGTTTACGTCTGCTGCAACATAGAGATTATCTTCAGCCACTGCAATTGAACGGATCCGGCCGACAGGTGCTGCGAATTCCACATGTTGCCAGATGTCACCTGTTAAACGGTAGAGTCCATTTTCTGTCCCAACAAACAGAATGTTTTGGATTTTGACTAAGGATATAATTCCATCCATTAATCCATCATTAATTTCCTCCCAAGTTCTACCATTGTCTTCGGAACGCATAATTCCATTCCTAAATGCGATAAAAAAAGTGCCTTCTGTTACAATGAATCCAACGGGTGCCGCATATTTGTTCCCATCCCATGTGTAAATTAAATCACCCGTTGTTTTGCTATCATCATTAATAGCGAAGAGTTGATGAGATGGCACATAGTACAACGTATTGTTCCACTTTACAATGCGACTTCCTAACCAACCTTTAATATCCAATAACTTAGTGTCAAAGATATGTAACCAGTTGTTACCGTTGGTAGACAATTTGTAGATAGGATCATTATTGGTATTAGTAAGTACGTAGAGTTCTCCTTCAGGTGTAACATGGAGGTTATGTACTCTACTTCCTTTGACAGGTTCAGACTGAATCCACTGCTGCTTGGGTGCGGATACTTTGTCTTCGTCTTCAGTTCCTGCAGCAGCTAACAAAACGTCATCAGGTTTCTGACCGTTGCTATCGCTTTTATCAAGTGCGTTTGAATTACCAATTTCACGTCGTTCATCTGGTTTCACGTCTAAATTTAACACAATCGGCGCATCAACAAGCTCAACCGTCATCTCTGCTTGTGCATCTAATGAATAAGGTTGCTGAAAACGGAGTAATTGTTGACTGCCTATGCCGAGCATCAACACGAGTAAGACTACACTTGCAGCAGCAATTGCCCACGGCACAAGTGGTTTGATTGTGGAAGGTGTAGGTTTGAGGCGAGATATTTCTTGCATTATGTTTTCAGTTAAGTTCGGTGAGAGTTTGAAATGTTCGAGTGCTTCTCTTATCATTGTTTCCTCCTTCTGTAGACGTTGCTGTGCCCGGCGTAGACGACTCCGAATCGTGTTTGCCGATACACCTAAAAATGCACCAATTTCTGAACTGGACATCTCACTGAAGTAATGTAATGTGATGATCGTGCGTTCACTTTCAGGTAATTTGGCAAGCAACTTCTTAACTACATCGCGTTGTGTTTCTGCAGTTATGCGCGTATTTTCATTAGCAACATATTGTGAGTATGTTTCTTTTTCAATCTGTGCGCTGTTTGTTTCTTCCAAAGACTTCGTCAATATACGTTTTCTTCGTTGCCATGCAAGACAGCGGCGTGAGGCAATCACATAGAGCCAACTGGCGAAACGTTGCGGTCTCTTGAGTGTGCTTAATTTCTGATACGCTTTCAGAAAGGTATCTTGTGTTATCTCTTCAGCGATGTGGAAATCACCAATTTTTCTCCAGGCCAGTGCATGGACTGACTTCTTATATTTATTCACAATTTCGGTGAAAGCAGTATCATCACCATCAAGAATGCGATGAATGAGTTCTACGTCGTTATTTTGCATGCATTACCTCCGTTCACCATATAGTGACGCGACATAAGGGTAAAACTGGTGCATAATTCTGCAGATGGACAGATTGGTTGGTCGGAAACAGTGAGATACTATTCTACCAAATCAGGTGGGTTTGTCAAGGTGAGAGTTAGTCGTAGGATCTCTATAGCAAATGTAGAGTGTAAAAACACAATCTTGTCGGTGCCCTTACACAGCGCGCCGACAAGATCATGTATTAGTTTATTGCAAAATCTACTTATTATCAAGATCATAGTGAAACATACCTTGGTACTGTGTTCCAACGTATAAGGTATTTCCATCAACAGCGAGAGATGTTATTTTCTCTGGTATTTTTGAGGCAATCTGATGCCATGTGCCATTTTCCAAGCGATAGATGCCAGTATCTTTGGTAACGCCATAGAGTTTTGTGCCATCAACCGTCAAATGTTCCATGACGAGATTTGCGTCCTCTGAATCTTTGATAACACCCCAATCATTTCCACGACCTGATGCTGCAACACCTGCATCTGTTGATACATATACTGTGTTACCTACAATTACGATATCTTTGAAAGTTTTAACTCTGAACGGTAGAGTGTGAGTGAGATCAATCCAATTATTCCCCTTATCCAGCGATGCAACAAGATGACCGTCCCGTTTTCCAGCATAGACAGTATCCCCTGAAACAGCAAGTTTAAGATCTCTTCTCATGGAATCATAAGTCAATATAACGGTTTCTTCTTGTCCGGTATCGGACCATTTAGTCCCACCAGGTTCCCATCGGAAAAGCTTAAAATTGTATTCCAAATAAAATGTATCACCGCTGACTGCAAACGTACCATTTAATCCTGATTCCTGAAGGTGATCTGCAAATGGGATTCTAATTTTTCCCATCAGAGCCAGTTGTTTAAAGAACTGTGTTGCCCCAATACAACTTTCCTGGAACATTTCAACAAACTCTTTATCTGAAAGGTGTCTAAGAGATCTTTTTCTTTTTCTCAATAAGTCATCTAAATCTGATGCTTCAAAGGTAGGCATGCCTTTAATCGGTATTAATGTATTGCGATCCTCAGAAATTTGAGACACACCCGTGATTGCCCAATTGGAAGGTCCCCGCCTTTTGGCATATAGAACACCATCAGACTCTACTATTCGAGTCAAGGAAGGTATACTTTCTTGAGGCGGTATTTCTGGATTTACCACATGCCAAGATTTTCCTTTATCACTGGATTTAAAAACCCATGAATCGTTCATCCCTCCAGTGAACCTTGCATAGAGTGAGTCAGATGTGTTTCGTCCTTTACTTGTGTTGACACAGATTAGGTCATTAATACTACCTCCTATCTCTGTATTTACCCTTGTCCAAGATATACCTCCATCAATGGATCGATACATTCCTGAATGTCCTTGTAGATAAAATGTGTTTTCATCTACCGCTACTGCATTGTGAACACTATAAGGCATCAATGGAATAACGTTGTTTTTTTCAACCGTCCATGTATCACCGTTATCAACAGAGCGAACTACTGCAGCACCACTCCACCCAATTAATAGGACTGTATTCTTCACTGCGACAAGTGTTGCCTGAGGTATATCATCAAAAGGTTCAGCCCCCATAATGGGTGCTGCATTTGTTGGTGTAATATCTGTCCACGACTGTCCTTTATCGGTTGATCGGAAAAGCCACCAAGTCCGTTCCGGCAGTTCATCATTTTGTTCCTCTGCTCCAACATTTTCCCAATCCCATTCTGCCAGGACATACAAGTTGTTTTCAGTTCCTGTAATTGCAATAACTTTTTTGGCTTCATCTATAGGAAGCAATCTTTGCGAACTATCACCGTCAATGTGATATAGACCTTCGTTTGTTGCAGCCAATGGCATGTTCTGAATTACTTTCAATGTATTCACTTCACCTATAAGTCCCTCGTCAAAAACAGTCCACGTTTTTCCAGTGTCCTTAGAAACATAAATCTGATTTTCAAAGGCAAGGTAAAACCTATCATCTAACGCCTCAAATCCAACGATCCGTCCCTCTGGACATTTACCTACTGAAACCCATGTTTCACCACCATCACTTGAACAATATAGTTCAGGGGCGTAGATACGAGAATGATCAGCAGCTTGACGATATTTAGTGATAACAATATAGAGTGTATCATTTACCATAGAGAGTTTATTAAATTCTTCTAATTGTAATGACGTAATATCACTGACTTGTTTCCATTCATTTCCTTCAGCATGCATCTTATATAGTTTATCATTTCTTTCATTACTGAAAAAATAAATTTCACCATCTTTTGTTTGGAATAGGTCCATATAAAGTCCGGAACCAACCGGTGCGTTCCTCTGAATCCACTGCTGTTTTGGAACAGAAACATCTTCTCCTTCCGCCTCTGCGGCAGCTAACAGAACGTCATCTGGTTTCTGACCTTCATTCTCACTTATACCTAACACATTTGAATTGCCCAATCGATTTCTAACATCTGGGTTCGTGTCTATATTCAGCACAATAGGTGCGTCAACGATTTCCACCGTCATCTCAGCTTGTGCATCTAATGTATAAGGTTGCTGAAAACGCAATAAGTGCTGACTACCTATTCCAAGCATAAACACAATTAAGACTGCACTTGCAGCAGCAACTGCCCACGGTACAAGTGGTTTGCTGGCAGTAGGCGTAGGTTTGAGACGTGAAACTTCTTGCATGATGTTTTCAGTTAAGTTCGGTGAGAGTTGGAAATGTTCGAGTGCTTCTCTTATCATTGTTTCCTCCTTTTGTAATCGGTTCCGTGCACGCCTAAGACGGCTTTTGATTGTGCTTGTGGATACCCCCAGAAATCTGCTTATCTCTTCAATCTTCATCTCACCAAGATAATGGAGTGACATCACCGTACGTTCACTCTCTTTCAACTTCGCAAGCAATTTCTTGACCACTTCCCGTTGTGTTTCAACAGCAGTTTTTGTGCTATCTCCTGTAACATGTTCAGAATATGCATCTCTCTGTGCCATCGTTGTCTCTGCCTCCTCCAAACGTTTGGTTTGTATCCGTTTTTTGCGAAGCCATGTGGAGCATAGATTTGTTGTGATTACATATAACCACCCAGCAAACTGGTTCGGGTCTTGCAGTGTATCGAGTTTCTGATACACTTTCAGGAAGGCATCCTGAGTAATATCCTCAGCAATGTGAAAATCCCCAATCTTGCGCCAAGCAAGCGTATGCACTGCCTTCTGATATTTTTTTACAAGCTCTGCGAAAGCAGTTTCATCATCAGCGAGAATACGTTGAATAATGGCAACATCTTCGTTTTTCATCTGGTGACTCCATTAGTGAAAGTTGATTCATCACACATCATACTATAGTGACGCAGGATATATGTAAAAAGGTTGCCAAATTCTGCAGATTTGCAGATTGGTTGGTCGGAAACAGTGAGATACTATTCTACCAAATCAGGTGGGTTTGTCAAGGTGAGAGTTAGTCGTAGGATCTCTATAGCAAATGTAGAGTGTAAAAACATAATCTTGTCGGTGCCCTTACACAGCGCGCCGACAAGATTATGTTTTAGTTTATTGCATATCTACTTATTTACTAAGATTAAAGTGAAGCATACCGTTGTCTTGTGTACCTACGTATATAGTATTCCCATCAACAGCGAGAGAAGTTATTCTGTCTGGTATTTCTGATACAATCTGACTCCATGTATCATTTTCCAAGCGATAGATTCCAGTCCCTTTGGTAACACCATAAAGTATTGTGCCATCAACAGTCAAATGTTCCATGACGAGATTAGTAGTCTCTAAATCAGTAACAACCCCCCAATTATTTCCTTGATCTGATGCAGCGACGCCTGCATCTGTTGCTACATATACTGTGTTTCCGACAATCACGATATCATTGAAAGCTCTAACTGTGAAAGGTAGAGTAGGGGTGAGATCAACCCAATTGTTACCTCTATCAAGCGATACAACGAGATGTCCATCCCGTTTTCCGACGTAGACAGTATCATCTGAAACTGCAAGTTTTAGGTCTCTCATCGCTCTTTTTAATGGTAATTCGTATTCTTCCAATCCGGTATCATGCCATTCTATATCACCCATTTTCGATCTAAAGAGTTTATAGTTGTATTCCATATAGAACGTATCGGCACTAATAGCGAACGCACCAGTCCGGAACCCTAATTGCATATAGATATTTAGTTGTTGAGGATCCCATTTAGCCAACTGTTCAAAGAATTCGGTTGCACCAGAGGCACTTTCTTGCAACTGTTTAGCTGAAAAACCTTGCGCCAACATGTTTCTTAGTTCCATAGAGTCAAAGATTGGCAAACCTTGAATCGGTATAATTGAAATACCGTCTACAGTTGAAATACGATAAACACATGTTTTTCCTCTTCCAAGAAGGTTTCCACCTTTGGCATAAATGACACCACCGTATTTGAGTATATGCGTAATACTTGGAGTTTCTTCTTTGTCAGGAACTGCCATCGGTATTTTCAGTTGAGCGACGTTCCAAGATTCACCTTGATCAATGGTATTTATGATTCTGTCTCCGGATTTCGCGTAGAGCACTGAGGGAGTTATCTGTCCGTTAGTTTTTCCCTTAAACAAGACTAAGTCATCAACCCTACTTTCCCTTTCAAAATTGACCTTATCCCATGATTTACCCTTATCAAGAGATCGATGGAGTCCATCCTCAGCACTGGTAACATAAAACACATTCCCGTTTACCACTACTGACCTGTCTATATCAGCGTTTATTGTTGGGGTTGACTCTGATAATTGCGTGGGTTGCCATGTATCCCCACTATCATTAGAACGCACCATCCCTTTTTCCATGGCTAACAGTGTATTACCAGAGGCAATAAGTTTTACAAAGGGAGGCCATCCTTTTGTGTTCCAGGCATGTGTTGGGGTTATATCATCCCAGGAATTACCCAAGTCGGTTGAACGGAATATCCACCATGAACGTTGCAGTCCACGAGATACTTTACGAGGATCTAATAAACCATCTCTCAATCCTGCTGCAACATAGAGTTTTTCTTCCGTAGATGTAAGAGAACGTATCATACCAACTTCAACAGGAAATTTCAATCGTTTCCAAGTGTCTCCCTCCAGACGATAGAATCCATTATCGGTTCCTGCAAACAATGTGTTTTGGACTTTGACAACAGATCTAATATCTCCCATTAAGCCTTCGTTTATTTGCTCCCAAGTAGTGCCAAGATCATACGAGCGAAAAATACCTTTGTCAAAAGCAAGATAAAATACTTTATCTGTAAATATAAATTGGATTGCATCATATTCCCTTTCCCATGAGTAGACTAAAGCCCAAGTTTTGCCGTCATCCTTTGATGCAAATAGTTCATGGGATGGTATAAAATAGAGGGTATCATTCCACTTTGTGATAGGAGAATCTCCACTCCAAGCGGACTTAAGTAAAATGATGTCAAAGACGTGTTTCCAGTCCGTTTCATCGTTTGATAGTTTGAAAATGCTTGGGTTTTTTCCACCAAGAACATATAGTTCTCCTTGAGAGGTAAGATGCAAAGTATATGACCGACTTCCTTTGACAGGTTCAGCCTGAATCCACTGCTGTTTAGGTGTGGATACCTTGTCCTCATCTTCGGTTTCTGCGGCTGCCAAGAGGACTTCATCTGGTTTCTGACCTTCATTCTCACTTATACCTAACGTGAGTTTGATAATTATACAGGACAGACGCATTCCCCCTTGATAAGGGGGTTAGGGGGTTAAAAAGTCGCTATTTCAGTGATTTAACCCCCTAAATCCCCCTTATCAGTGGGACTTTAAGAGGCAATGTGGAAGTCATAACTATTTATCAAACTCACGTTATACCTAACACATTAGAATTGCCCGGTTGATTTCTAACATCTGGTTTCGCGTCTAAATTTAGCACAATAGGTGTATCAACGAGTTCAACTGTCATCTCAGCTTGTGCATCTAATGTATAAGGTTGCTGAAAACGGAATAAGTGCTGACTACCTATTCCAAGCATCAGCATAATTAAGATCGCACTTGTAGCTGCGATTGCCCACGGTACAAGTGGTTTGCTGGCAGTAGGTGTAGGTTTGAGACGTGATACTTCTTGCATGATGTTTTCAGTTAGGTTCGGTGAAAGTTGGAAATGTTCAAGTGCTTCTTTTATCATTGTTTCCTCCTTTTGTAGACGGTTCCGCGCGCGTTGTAGCCGACTTTTAATCGTTCCTGCAGAAACACCTAAGAACTTGCTAATCTCTTCAACTGTCATTTCACCGAGGTAGTAGAGCGTCATCACCGTGCGTTCACTTTCTTTTAGCTTCGCGAGAAGTCTCTTGACAACTTCGCGTTGTGCATCAATGGCAGTGTTAGCCCGTTCTTCTATTACATGCCGTGAATATACATCTTCTTGTATCATAGTTGTTTCTGCGTCCTCCAACGGTTGTGTGCGTATCCGTTTCTTACGGAGCCAGGCGTAGCATCGGCGTCTTGCAATCACATAGAGCCATCCAAGAAACTGGGTTGGATCTTTCAAGGTGTGAAGTCTCTGATACACTATCAGGAAGGTGTCCTGTGTGATGTCTTCAGCGATGTGGAAGTCTCCAATCACCCGCCATGCAAGTGCGTGAACAGGCTTTTGATACTTTTTCACAAGTTCAGCGAAAGCGTTTTCATCGCCAGAAAGAACACTTTGAATTAGTTCAGCATCATTGTTTTTCATCACGTGCCTCCAGAAAGTGTAGGTTCAACTTTATCATTTGAAACCTTGTGACGCGACTTAGGAGGAAAACGGTTGCATAATTCTGCGAGTTTTTATTCAGTGGATAGATGTGGTAGGAAATTATTGTATCAAATTAGGAGGGTATGTCAAGGATGAAGGTGGGAATCAACGGTACAGCCTCTATTTGTGACCTTGATTCCCACCAACCAACATTTATAATTACTCGGTTATTTAGATGGAACGTTCCAGAGGAATATTGTTCCACCAGGTGTTTTAGGCGAGTTACTGGAACCGCTTGTGCTTGCGAGGGTTTTTCCATCAGGTGAGAATGCCAAATTGCTGATATAGCCTCCCCCTGATGACTTATAGGTAGCAATAAGTGACCTATCGGAGAATTTCCACAAGTAAATTCCGCCACCCGTATCTCCGCTTGCAAGGATTGTGTTGTCCGGTGAAAAGACTAAGGCACAGACTGCATGTTTATGTCTTTTGAGGATTCCGATATGGCTATTGCCTGTCATATCCCATAAATGAATTTCTTTTTTGTTTGTACCACCGACCATGATCTTCCCATCGTGAGAAAATGCTAAGGAATAAATGTTATTGTTTCTTGCCAATAACTTCTTTGGTAAACTTAGTTTAGTAAGCAGTGCACCAGTGTTTGCATGCCACAAATCAGCACCATTGCCTGACTGACTCGCTGTTGCAAGTATCGCACCATCAGGTGATAGCACTACGGACCCCCAATGATATTGAACCGATGAGATATGTTGTGGATTTTTCCCTAATGTAATATCCCACACATCGACCAATCTATTCTTAGAGTTCTTAGTCGCCAATCTTTTGCCGTTTGATGAGAAAGCGAGCACCTTCACACGTATTTGTGTTCCATCATCAAACGAGCTACTTCCACTCCAGTTTATCGCATTCAACAAAGTATGAGTTTCAAAGGGGTAAGGTCTTAGAAGTGTGCTATCACTTACAACGGTTAGGGTTGTGCCATCTTTGTGGTAGAACAGTCCGTTGAGGTTCCTTTTTACTGGTTTAGACACTTCCTTTAGGTTGCCAGTATTAAAATCAAAAGATTGCAGCCAACCGTTTGCATTTCCACTTACGAGTGTTCTGCCGTCATGTTTGAATGTCAATGATGTGAACGTCTTTTCATAATCTTTGGCGAGGGTTCGTATTTTTGAGGGAGTTTTTGTTTCCCACACGTTGATTACACCGTCCACATCTGCAGTAGCAAGAAGATTCCCATTCTGTGATAACGTAAAACTTTCAGGAAAATAAGATATGATTCCTTGAGCTTGAAAAGGACTAATTGTAGAGAATTCACTGCGCGTGTTGATATCCCAAAATGTGAAGCGATTGTTTTCTATGATACAGAGCATTTTTCCATCACCTGAAAACGTTGCTTTTACATGTCCTTTAAATACACAAATCTCCTGTCGTGATGGAATATCCCATACAGAAACACCAGCATCACCGGTGATAGCAAGTGTTTTTCCATCACCTGAGAACACCACATCTGTAACACTTAATGTGAGCGAAGCGAGTTGTTCACCTGTCTCAACATCCCAAATTTCAATTGGACCTCCACTAAATAATGTATATCCATCACCTTCTGTCAGCATGTATTTACTAGTGCTGACAAGAGTATTACCATCTGGGGAAAAATCTAAGGTATTTATCCACTTTGTAGGTTGTTTTTCATAATTATGGCTGGAATGATTTCGATCAGACAACAGGTATTGGATAGGAAAAGGCGTTCCGTCAACTTTTAGTTGTTTTGGAACAGTCGGTTTATCACCTTTTAGTTGTTTTGGAACAGTCGGTTTATCACCCGGACGGACTAAAGATCTTCTCACTGTAGGTTTTCTTGGGTTAAGACGATCATGTTCATTATCCACCTTGAAAAATTGAGATTCATCTGTATAACCAACGAGTTTAATCTTTTCCAGCCCTTTACGTCCTTCCTTAATACTTATCGTACCGTCCTTATTTCCAATCGCAAATGTGATATTACCAATAGGATCGAAAAAAGTGCCTGTTGCAAACCGCCAATCTCTGTCTTGTCCTAATCTAATCAATGGAAGTTTCGGCCGAAATGATTCCAAATATTTCCCTGAAGTAACATCCCACAAATAGACTTTATAGTCATCCGAACACCGTGCAGCAAGGGTTTTGCCATCTCTTATGAATTTGACGGAACGAAATTCACCAGTAGGTTTAGGTGTGGTCAAAGTGAACAGTAGTTTTCCATTGCTGGTTTTCCATAGTCGGATTGTTTTGTCCACTCCTATACTGGCAAACATCTCACCATCCGTTGAAAATGTTAACTGCCTGACTAAACCCTCATGGTCAGTAAGCAGAGCAACTTCTGCACCCTTCATTTCTTGATTAGCGTGGACATCATAAAGCCAAATTCCAGCTGAACTTGCAATAGCTACCCGTGAGTTATCGGGGGAGAGTTTCATATCGGTTAACACCCCTTTGCCAATTCTCCGTTTTGCCCCTTCTGGTAGTTTCCAACGCGTGTAGTCACCATCATCACCTATAGCCTGATTGGCATTTGCTTCGTTACCATCACTTCTACCACCTAAATCAGTTCTATTCCCTATTTGATTTCGGTTATCTGATTGTATCTGAAGGTTTTGAACAACCTGTGCATCTACAAGTTCAACTGTCCTTTCAGACTGTGCATCTAAACTATAAGGCTTTTGGAAGTGTGCTAAGAACTGGCCACCTATACCAAACATCAGTGCGATCAATACTGCACCTGTAGCACCTATCATCCACGGGATCAATGGTTTGCTTGCTGGAGGAGTAGAAGGTTCAAGTTGTGATATTTTTTTCATTATATTTTCAGTAAGAGTTGGGGATATATTGAAGTTGTTGATTGCTTCTCGGATCATCGGTTCCTCCTGTTTTAATCTGTTCCGTGCGCGGCGTAGTCTGCTCTTTATTGTGTTCGCGGATACACCCAAAAACTCGCTCATCTTTTCACACGTCATCTCACCAAAGTAGTGTAATGTTATCACCGTGCGTTCACTCTCTGGCAATGTTGTAAGGAGTTTCTTGACGACTTGACGTTGTGCTGCAACGGTGACCTTTGTCTCCTCCTCAGAAACATATCGTGAATATGCCTCAGGTTCTAACGCATCAGTATCAATTTCCTC
The DNA here is from genome assembly GCA_958295945.1 of Candidatus Poribacteria bacterium. GTDB lineage: Bacteria > Poribacteria > WGA-4E > WGA-4E > WGA-3G > MSPOR6. Next base: position 3,047,526 of record OY282386.1, on the reverse strand, counting down.
TAACGATTCGGTCTGGACCTGTTTTTTGCGTAGCCATGCTTGGCAGCAACGTGTTGCAATCACATAGAGCCATCCTGCGAATCGTTGAGGGTTTTTAAGTGTCGTGAGTTTCTGATAGGCTTTCAGGAAGGTCTCCTGTGTTATATCTTCGGCAATATGGAAATCACCAATTTTACGCCATGCAAGTGCGTGAACCTGCTTCTGATATTTCTCAACTAAAGTAGTAAAAGCAGAATCATCACCTTCAATGATGCGGTGGATTAATTCAACGTCATTGTCTTTCATAAGTCACCTTTCAAAGTGAGCGAGAAAATATGTATCCAAATTGTTTGTCTGTACTTATAATGACGCGGGTTAGGTACAAGTCGGGTGCATACTGACGAAAAAATTGTTAACAGGATGATCCGATAGAATGAATTACTATTTTACCAGATTGGAACGGAATGTCAATGTGGAAGGATTACTTGACAGTTCTATTTATAGTGGAATGGACAATTAATAGGACACGTCTCAGAGGGCGAGGAAACCTCGCCCCTACGGGACTTGTGGTACTTGCAAGTGCATTGAAATGTCTTCTTAATTCTAAACTGGACTATAAACAAACCTGATTACTTGAGAATTACAAGAAGGAATAGAATTATACCTATTTGGAGGGGACATCCCATAGCAGTATAGTTCCTGCAAGATGCGAGTACAAATTCTCAGTTGCAAGGGTCTTTCCATCAGGTGAAAAGACTAATTGGGTAATTGGATTTGCATACGGTTTGTATGTAGCAAGTTTCTCACCAGTTGGAATATCCCATAGATGGATTACCCCACCTGCATCTCCACTTGCCAGAATTGTACCATCGTTTGTAAATGCTAACTTGCTTACTGTGTGTTTATGATCTCTAATTGTTAAGATGCGTTCATGTGTAGCAATATCCCACAGATAGATTGTCTTATTGTCATTTGCAGCTAAGATGTTTTTTTCACCTTGTGCCAAAGCTACTGCGTCAATCTTCTGTATGACTTCTTTTTTACCTAATATTGACATAAATTTGTCTATTATATTCGGTTTCTTTTCAGGTATCTTATATTTTACTAAGGTTTCACCAGAATGGACATCTGACAAGTGAATATCCTTACCGTCACGGATCGCAAGCAATTTTCCATCTTCTGTAAATTCTGTTATAATCGCAGGATTATTTTTCACATTTGGATTTTGCACTGCAAGTGTGTATAAACGTCTTGGGATAGTAAGATCCCATACCTCAACTGCCCCTTCTTGATTTTTAGTTGCTAATAACTCTCCATCAGACGAGAAAGTGGCTTCGGGGATAAACACTGAAGTATTGTCGTAGGATGTTGCGTACAGGTGGTATATATTTGGTGTCCGAGGCATAGGGACGCTTGCCACTCCTTTGCCTAATAGACTTGAATAAATTGGAATAGATTTAGCGGTATTAACCCCTGCAAGAATATTAGTAATACGGTATTCCCCTATGTTAACATCCAAAACCCCAATTTTTCCAGATACATTCAGCGTGTTAAGGGTTCTGTTATTCTTGGAAAAAGCAAGGCTGATAATTTCACTTCTTTTGTTTCTAATCGTTCTATACATTGGTACTTGTAGATGCAACTTTTCAGTGCCAGTGTCAGCATTCCATAAATGAATTTTTCCAAGAGCAGTGGTCGCAACAGTTTTTCCATCATGAGTAAACGTCAAACTGGTGAATCTACCTGTATAACCAGTCGTCAAGGTGCGTTCATGACTGTCATTTGTAACCGACCAAAAATCTACTGCACCTTCATGATCCATTGTGACAACAGTTGACCCATCTGCAGATAACACATATTCCCACAAACCACCCTTAGCATTCAAAAATGTAGCAATGTTTGAACTTGTTTCAACATTCCATACAGTAATACCTTGTCCGCTAGCAGCAGCAAGTATTTTACCATCCTTTGAAAAAGAGAGCATAAAGGGTTTTCCAGTGTAGTTGGCACTATGAATTGGAAACGTTGTTTTCTGATTACTTGAATCAAAACCGATATTCCAGATATGTACACTCTTGTCATAAGCAATTGCAAGTTGTTTGCCATCTTGGGAGAAAACAAATTCTCTTATCTCTTGTCCAGTGCTGGGGATTGTGAATATCTCTTGATCTGTGTTTCCATCCTTTACGATAGTCTCATACACTTTATTATCATAAGCGAATAGGGAACGGGAACCGTTAGAAAATCCTTCAAATGGCACATTGCTTCTCACATCTGTGAACACATCAAATTTTGGCAATTTAGTCGTGAAAGTATTTAACAATCTGCCAGAACTACTGTCCCACATCCAGACTTTCGGAATGTCCCATCTTAGAATTTTTCCAGTTAGTGTGCGTGATCTGTTGTCAATAAATCCTTCACCAACAAGGGTTTTTCCATCATCTAAAAACCTTATGGAACGCATCCAATACTTTGGCAGTTTAAATGTTAATAGAAGTTCCTGTTTTTCAATGTCCCAGATTCGACAAGTGTTGTTACCACCTGTGCTTGCGAGGGTTTTACCATCGGGAGAAAATGCAACTAACCCAATTAAATCAGTATTTTCTGTAAGCAGTGCGGTTTCTTGTCCAGTGTGGACATCATAAAGCCAAATTCCAGCAGAACTTGCAATCGCCAATCTGTTTCCATCCTGAGTAAGTTGCATATCGGTAAACATTCCTTTACCGAGTCTTCGTTTTGCTCCTAACGGTAAATTCCATCGTGTATAATCACTTTGGTCACCTAAAGCCTGATCCGCATTCTCTCCATCGCCATCACTGCTACCACCTAAGTCGGATCGCATCCCTGTTTGATTTCGGTTATCTGATTCTATCTGAAGGTTTTGAACAATAGGCGCGTCAACAAACTCAACCGTCCTTTCAGACTGTGCATCTAAACTAAAGGGTTTTTGGAATTGTGCTAAGTATTGACTACCTATACCAAACATCAGCGCAATCAATACTGCGCCTGCGGCACCCATCATCCACGGGATCAATGGTTTGCTGGCAGAAGGGGTAGTAGGTTTGATCCGTGAAACATCTTGCATGATGTTATCAGTAAGAGTTGGAGACATTTTGAAGTTGCCGATTGCTTCTCGGATCATCGGTTCCTCCTGTTTCAATCGTGCGTTGAATCAGTTCTGCATCTTCGTTTTTCATCGGATTCCTCCATAAAAGAATCACTTGGATTTTTCATCTCAACCATTAGTGACGCGTGGCACGGTCAAACGGGTGCATAATTATACAATAAAGTCCAATTCGGTGCAAATTAAATCCAATTTGCACAAGATTATTTATGGTAAATTATTGAATTAATTCTACACATTGCTGAGGCGAGGTTAGGAGACCTCGCCTACCGTTGATAGAAAGTGTAGAAATAATTCTATGCTTCACCATAAATGATCCTGACTGAATACAATATCACTTGCAGATAATCTATGAATCCGTTATAGTTGATGTATGGTAATGACAAATCAGACACTTACAGCGATTGATGGAATACGAGTGGGACACACAACTGATGTAGATGCTCGGACAGGTTGTACCGTTGTCATCTGTCCAGAAGGTGCGACTGCTGGTGTTGATGTGCGTGGTGCTGCACCTGGAACACGAGAGACAGAATCAATACGTCCCGGACGCTTAATTCAAAAAGCACACGCTATTCTCCTGACAGGTGGTAGTGCTTTCGGGTTGGATGCTGCAGGGGGTGTTGTACAATATCTTGAAGAAAAGGGTGTTGGTTTCCACGCTGGTTCAGTTCGTGTTCCGATTGTTCCTGCTGCTGTCATATTTGACTTGCATGTTGGTGACGCTCATGTGCGTCCCGATAGACAAATGGGATATGATGCATGTGTTGATTCCTCCGATGCTCCTGTTGTGATGGGTGCTGTCGGTGCGGGAACGGGTGCGACTGTCGGTAAAGCACCTGATGTTACACCTTCTGCTGGGGGTGTCGGTTCTGCATGTAGACATCTGGAAAACGGGTTGATCGTCGCTGCCATTACTGTTGTGAATGCGCTTGGTAACGTTGTTGATCCTGCTACTGGTGAGATAATTGCTGGTGGAAAAATAGATGGTAGTTTCGTTGACATCACTGAACGTCTTTTGGATGCGAAAATCGTTCCCGGAACAAACACGACTATCGGTGTTGTCGCTACAAATGCTGTGCTTTCTGTTGCGGAGGCGACACGGGTTGCAGAGATGGCACACGATGGTATGGCACGTGCGATACGTCCATCGCATACGATGTTTGATGGAGACACGCTGTTTACGTTTGCTACGGGGGCACATTCGGACAGTAGTGTGAATAGTATCGGTATTCTTGCTTCGGATGTAGTTGCTGAGTCTATTGTTAAAGCTGTAACTGTCTAAATCGGATTACCCCGCATTGCATCTGGGATGTCAAGACCGAATTCTTTGAGCACAGTGGGAGCGATATCATATATGCTTTTTGTTGGCACATGTCCATCGGTATGTATCCCGTTCTTGAGGATAAACATACCCATCTCTGCGTGGTTGCAATCGTCAGGACCGGTGTCGTTTTGATATGTATAGATGCTGTTGTATCCGACACTTCCAACTGAACGCCAATAGAGATCCCCGAAGTAGACGATAAGGTCAGGTGGGATGTTGTTGCACTTGTGATATACCTCCTCTGGTTTAAATACGCGTGTATTGATATTCTGTCCAGATTCGTCAACGATTGCTTCAAGCTGCGTCTTTAATTCATCACGGACATTTTCGTAATCCTGTTGTTTGATAATACCATTCGGTTCTCTACCAACGACGTTGACAAAGATGCGACCATAATATCCACCTTCACCCCATGCCTTAGTCTGCTGCCAATCAACCATATCTGATGTAAAACGGGTAGGACCTTGTGGTTTGGTTTTTAGTTTCAGGTAACCGTGTTTCTGCAACCATTCATTGACACAGATGCCACCATCCATCCTCTTAGCACCGTGGTCGGATACGATTATGACGGTCGTGTCGTGATCAACACGTGCCAACATCTCTCCGAGTTCGTCATCAAGCGTGCGATAGTAGTTTCGCATTGTGTCCGCAAAAGGTGAATTCGGTTCATACTTGTGATGTGTTTTATCCCAAAATCTCCAGAAAGCGTGATGGAGTCTGTCAGAACCCATCTCTACTATCATAAAAAAATCCCACTGTTTTTTCTCAAGCAGATAACGAGCGAATTTGAAACGGGTGCGCGTCATTTTAAGGAGTTGCTTTTCCAATTCAGCTCGTTTATCTGTGCGGAAATTTGGAATATCAATCATGTAGTCAGGTGATACTTGTTCAATTTCACGGATTAATCTTGGTGGAAATGTCCACTGTAGTTTTCTGTCTGTCAAAGGAGAATTGGGGTTAACTGGTGTTAGAAAACTGGTGACCATCCAACCTGGAAACGGCTTAGCGGGGTAGGTGAGTGGCACGCCTAGGACGACAGAACGTTGCTGTGCTTCAGCAAGCAGTTCCCAGAGTGTTGGCACTTTGATAGCGTTAGCGTTGGCAATGGCGAGTGCGTCATAAGTATAATTTGAACGGTTGCGAAAGCCGTAGATACCGAGTTCACCCGGATCACGACTTGTCATCATGCACATCCACGCGGGGACAGTGATAGGTGGTATTGTGCTTTCCAATTGTCCGTAGATACCCGCTTGCATCAAACGATGTGTGTTAGGCATGTCGTCTTTAAATGCATCAAAGACGAGTTTGGGAGCGGCACAATCCCATCCGATTATCATAACCCGTTTTGCCATATTTTGTCCTTTATGCCCAACGCGGATTTCTTCCGCCAAATCGTTGTTCGCTGATGTTCCACAATTCTGTTAATCCGAGTTGTCGGATGTGGTCTAAACCAGCGATGCATGGATCGTTAATTCGGGTTAACCATTGCTGAAGTTCTGTTTCTAACTCTTCACGTAGTTTTTGTGAGTTGGGATCGTCAATCAGATTGTTCATTTGATACGGGTCGTTATCGTTGTCGTAGAGGAGCCAACCTGTTCCATCATAGTGTCGTGCATAAGTATGACGATGTGTTCGAACACCACGCCATTCTGTGAGACCGAAATTGAATCCTTCACTGCCGTGCAATGGGAGTTCAAGCAGGACAGATTGCGGTTCGTCAATAGTCTTCCCGAGCATCGCGTCAGACAAATCAATACCTTCTACTCCATCTGGAATTTGCAAATCACACAGAGATAACATGGATGGCATGAAATCAACAAGGCTTAATAAGGTATCACGGGTAACTCCTGCTGGAATTTTGCGTGGATACCGGATCATGAAAGGGATGCGGCTGGATTCATCCCACGGACGTTCTTTTCTGTTGTGCCCGTGGCTTCCAAGCATGTCTCCGTGGTCAGATGTATAGACGAGGATGGTGTCTTCGGCAATTCCGATTTCGTCAAGTGCATTCATTAAACGTCCGAGGTTTTCATCTAAAGCGGTGATGTGTGCGTAGTATCCAGAAATATCCTTTCGGTATGCCGGTGTGTCCACAGCGTTTGGTCGGAGTTGTATCTCATCTGGTGGATACATCTCTTTATACTTATCTGGCACGTGTTCATAAGGGTTGTGTGGTGGGCCCCAACTAACATAGAGACAGAAAGGTTCATCTGCATGGTCGCGGCAGTATTGAATTGACTGATCGGTTTGAAAATCTGGTTCGTACCCATCAATCTGAAATTTGTTGCCATCGGAATCGTGATAGGGTGCCTTGAAATAGTTATGATGACAATTCCACCCGACCCAATGATCAAAACCGAACCGCATTTCCGGTGTGATAAACTTATCTCTCGGCTGGCCGCCGAGATGCCACTTGCCGATATATCCTGTTTCATATCCATCGTCTTTGAAGACTTGCGCGATACCCGTTTCTGTTAACGGAAGTGGTAAATCGTTGGATACGGCTTTGTGGCTTAACGGATGTTTGCCTGTCAGCAGGCATCCGCGTGCGGGAACACATATCGGGACGTTGGTGAAGGTGTTTGGAAAGAACATACCTTCTTCGGCAAGTTTATCCATGTATGGCGTTTGGACTTGCGGGTTACCTGCACATCCGACATCACATTGCCGGTGTTGGTCACCGAAAATGAATATTAGATTTGGTTTTCGTTCCATTGTTTCTCCTGTTTTTTCATTTTTGTAGGTATGTATAGATTTTCCGAAGCGCATTCTCACTACGTGTCCACAACGATTTTTTGAATGGTGAGACTATTTTTGTATAACTACAGAAATCGGTGCGTTTGGCACGATACTGTTCCTTGTGTGCAATCAAACCCTCGTTTTCTGGTGGTGATGCACCGAAGTCTACCCATTCATATCCATGTTCACATGCCCAAGTGATGATGTGGTGAAAAATAGCATTATTCGGACGGTATTGTAAATATTCTGGTAATGATGCTTCACACCATAGAGTAACGGTGCGGTTGTAATATAGATAAAGCAATCCAGCGATGGTAGTGTTGTTATACTTGGCAATAGCAAGTTTGGCAATATCTTGTTGCAGAAGAATCTTCATTAGTCTACGTGGTTTCGGAGTTCCACCTAAACGTTTTAACGTCATCAAATACATGTCATAGAATATGGATAAATCTTCGTCCGTATCTGCATTTATCACTTCCACACCCGATTTCTGTGCTTTTCGGACTGCCCCTCGTACCCTTTTGTTGTAAGCATTCCAAAGAGTATCAATATCTGCGTTGGTTTTCAAGATATGTGTGAACCTTTCCGTTCGTTCATATCCATTTCTTGTCAGACAATCGCCGGATTTTGTGCTATCTGTGGGTGAAAGTGTCCAGTTAATTTCGCACCAACCTTGCTCCTTTGATGCCGTTTCAAGGTAGGTCTCAATAGTTGAGAGGACATCATTTGGGTTGACTTGTGCTGAATCTATGATTTGCGGTCCTCCAAACAGATTCCACGGCATTGAGTTCCACATGCGAATTCCCGGTATCGGTTGAAAGACGAAAGCGGGTAATCCACCAATTACTTTATCGTCTTGTTTGATTAGCAGATAGACAGGATCCAACTGCTTGAAGGAGTCTGCAAGTGCGTCACACCATTCAGTGCTCTGGAAAACGGTGATGTTTGGACATTGCTGGATGCTGGAATCCCAATCGTCGTGGTTCTGAGGTGTAAGGGGTTCTAATGTATACACGGATATATTGTAGTTGAAATAAGACATTTTGGCAAGCATAGGTTTTGGTTCGGGTGTGTAAAGTTTTTGGCATGAACCATTTCATTTTCATGTTGGATGGAAAGCTTGAAATCTAATCAATCCAATTCAAAGCCGAATGCGCTTAGGGTATTCATCGGGTTGAAAACCCTCCAACACTGTTGACATTCTAATAAATCGTGGTTGAAAACCACTCCAACAATGTGAGATAAATGTCTGAGGTGCAATGAATAGTGCTTGATGAATGTACATAAGACATTCACATTGAACGCGTGTCTTGTCAATGAAATCCGAGATTTTTCCTTTGTCAAAACCGTACAATTGACGTACAAATTCACGTACAACCTGTACGTCTTTGTACGTCGCTGTAAGAGCAGTGGACATAAGGGTTCGTAAGGTGTCTATTAAAAAACAGAAATTTTTGAAATTGTACGTCTTCTGTACTTTCTCTATGTCCTGAAAAGATTGCTTGTAGGATGATCATTATACCTTGTGTCCGTTGTTTTGTTTTCATAATTCTCTTCCTTATTCAACGAGTTAATCGTGGTTAGAAACCACTCCAACAAGTAGATGGGCAGCAAAAAATATAGAAAACGTGGAATGCAAAACCCAAAATCGGCTTTACAAGTTCCAGCTTTACACACTGGTGGTTTCGCAACAAAGGCATGGTTTTCCCAAGTGCTGAGATGCTGCGGTTTCTCAGAAACATCCATGACTCTATGAGATTTTAGATGACATATTCCTACAGGTATGTCAAAATGTTCTCAGTGATCCTATTGTAATTGTATTTTAAACCCCATTTCAAAAGAAATTACAATATGAATTCAAATGTTAATCAGGTTATGATGGACTGATTATTATTCTTGAGAGCGTATTTTGGACATTAGATTAGGTTCCGTTGCTGTCATCAGTCAACGGTGTACCTCCCGCGACTTCGTGAGAATTTACGCGATGTTTTTCGTGTGATACCATTCTATTTATTTCTGTCTCATTACTGCAGTTTGTGCTACTAAAAAGAGATGTACTCTATTAGAAATAGTATTCTTTTTCTGTCTCCGTTGGTTTCGCGCTCCGAAGAGACTACCCACGACTTTTCGTCAAGTTTTTGAGCGACGGTTGTGGTTGTAAAATTGTGTTCCCGTGTTGTCGCTTCTTCAGGGAACTACACCACCTCTAAGAGTTTCTAAACTTGCGTAGCCGATTTGGGTTTGCATTCTAAACACGTGTTAAGTATATACCATACACAAGTAATTGTCAAGTAAAAATGTAATAATATTCATAGTTTTTTGTGAATTCATAGAAAATTCCTTGATTTCTCGATTAAATTGTAATTTTCTTGTCTGAATTAGGATTTTCAACTCCGACAAATTTTCCTGGTTCAAAGAAGCATGATCTACAATTGAAGCATAAAGTGACAAATACTTTACACACCCTTTGGTTGGACAGGGTTATTTATTTTTAAATTGACGTTTAGCGCGCGGACAAAGCGCGCTACAGCGGGTTGGAGTTCTTAAATTGACACCTATGGTGTGGTTTTCTAACCGAACTATAAGCGTCTATTTAAGGATTTATTTGCATGGCGATAACGTTCTTTAGTCCCCTATGAGGATTAATTTATTAAACGGGTAATAAGAAATTTTACAAACCCCGTAGGCGCGCTTTGTAAGCGCGCTGGACTTTGATCTCAAATTACCCTATTTATTTCTTAATCTTCATCAGGCGTTCATACCGTTGATTATTTGATTTCGCACTACAATGGTTCATGAGGGACTTGGGCAAAATCTTTACACACCCTTCACGAGTACATTGGCGATAGGAAATATCTATCTCATACATAACTCCTCAGTTACGGCCAAAAGTTATACATCGGTTGCTGTGTCACCACACTAATCAAACTCCAAATCCCACCCACAGTAAAATCTCCCAACATCAACCCCACAGCAAACATCACCAATTGCCGAGATGCACTTGGTCCACCGATTTTCAAAACAGACCACTTCACAATCGAACTGACCAACATACAACTCCACAAATACCGCATCCCCCAATCGCTTGACACGACAAAGCCAATCGGATGGAAGGGCCACCAGAAAAACCGCGCACGCATGAACATCAACCCCGTCGAAAAAAGCAAACCGAAAACTATCCCACCCGTTGCATAGAAATTCGGTTCAGTAGGATAGTAAAGCCAACGTTGGAGTCCACTGAAGATGCGTTCTCCGAATCCTATATTCCAACTACTACTGCCACTCATATTCAAAGCACCATTGGTATAATAGATGTACAGCATCACGCCAAAAACTATAATAGAGGCAAACGTGGAAACCCCGAGAAGTGCTAAGAACAACCGCTGCGGAGCAATTGTAGATCGTTCCGAGAGTTTGAAGCCTTCTAACTGATGTGGCATCGGGTTACTCGTATAACTCCGATTGAACCAACGATATAATGACATAGCAACAAGGTTGTTTGTTCCCAACATGCGTGTGCCGAAACTATCAATCAGAATATGATGATTCGGCATGTTTTCCATCGCATGCACAGGAAACCCTTGTTCAGCTCGCATTCGTGTTAACACCAAAACAATGATAAAATAGATAGCGAAAAACAAGGGTATCAACCACAACGACATGCCAATACGGTGTGAAAAGATAAAGAGTATAGCAAGTCCACCAACAATGCCCCACAACGCAAATCTATACGAAATAGGTTCTGTCCAATCTTCACCTGTACGATGCCGCGCAATGCGGAATACACCTCGAAAATGACGCAAGTTCAACACCAACACGGAGATGAATATCCCAATGGCAGCACCAAAACACTGCCGGTCAATATACGGAAATCCGGGGACACTGGAGAGTCCAACTGCACTTGAAAGGACCAATTGCGCTTTATAGAAAAAGAAGAAAAACCAACTGGAAAATGACAAATCAAGCGGCATTAACAGTCCTAATCCAATGACGAATGGATAATAAGACATACTGATACCACCGATAGCATTCCAAGGTTTTTCAGTGAATAGATGGCCAAACCCACGCCATCCACCGATGCGTTTTATCGGCAAGGAAGGAATTGTAGGATACAGAAAACTGAACCCGTTGAGGATTGCAATAGACGCTGCGATACCGAAACCGATCCACATGATACGGTGCGAAAACAACGACCTAGTGTTATGTGTAACCTGAAAAGCAATTTGTGTTATCGGATAAGCGAGTCGTTCTCGTTCTACCCATTGCTTTCGGAGGATAACGTTGATACACAACATCACCAATATAAGTGCAGTGACGAAAAGAGTCCAAGAAAGTATCGGAACGAACCATACACCAATTATTTCAAACGTTGTGAGATTAGTTTCACCTATATAGTATCCTGATAATGCCTTTGAATCGTCTACAAGAATCCATCTTGGCAGGTAGTCCCAAAAGAGTTGTTTCCATTCGTTTTCGGGTGTGGCGAACCAGAAAGCATGACCGACGGTTGTGACGAGAATCGTCATTAGGGTGATTGAGGGAAAGGCACATGCTGTGCTAAGTAGAATGTAAATGGTGAGAAGTTCAGCATCGGAAAGTAGACGGATACGGGTGGTCCGCCGAACAATCAGGTTGAATAGTGTGAATAATAAAACGACAAAGACGACATTGTAAAACGGGACAGCGTAAGTATTCAGGGCATAACCGACGAGTCCTACTTCACCAGCGATAATCCAGTAGAAATTGAACGGAATCAACACAAGTGTTATGAGAATAGACTTCCATGTGACCCCGTACGATTTCAACTGTCCATCTTCTTTCATGTCGCCTTATGTCTCGCACAAAAAAGCGGTGAATGCATCCAGTTCCTTAGATACATTGTCAAATAGTTTACTGACCTGTTTTGCATGTTTTTCAGCTTTTCCATAAATTAACTCATACCGATATATGTTATTCATACGGTGGCGGAACTTTAAGAGTCGGTTTAATTGTCGCTCAGTTCTTTTGGAAATAATAGGTGGTCGTTTTCCACGGTGTTCAGCCATTTGTGTAAGTAAATCCGTATGCCACTTACTTCCACTTGGTACGTGTTTATCTACCTCACGAGCTAACCGCTCAAATATGTTCTCTATACCGTTATAGATTTCTACAAGATCAGATGCAATCGTCTTTTCTACATACTTTCTGTGATTTTCTGCAATGATATCAATATCTTGTAAGGCATTTTTTATTCCTTGGACTGTTTTCTTTATTTTGTACCTTTCATCAGAAATACGTTGTATAAGTTTCTCTCGATTTACTCCATAAGTTCCCTCGTTTTCTGCGGACAATGTAGGGTAGGTTTTTTGAATAAAACTGTGTCCAACTGTTTCATCCTTATCAATGGGAATCGCTTCATTCATAATCCGTTGACGAAACAGTCTATCAATTGACTTAACATCAATCAGGTCAATCTCAAATTCAGTAGGTAAACCTTCTGTTTCCCATAGTGCATCAAGACATTTGTTATAAGATACACCCCACACAAGGATATCAATATCAGATTTTTCAGTGAAACATATCGGTTGAGTCAGAGAACCGAAGACTGCCACTTTAGATGCACCATAATCTTGATAGAGAACTGTTGCAACGTGATGGGCAGCTTGCCACGCGCGTTGTAGCAAATCCTCGTCAATCTCTCGGTTTTCCCACTGATGTCTCAAGTTTTCTCTGCATTTCGCAAGTTCAGATGGAGACATATCTGCTATAGTAGTTGTGTCAGGCATTCTCATACCCCATGTTCTTTAAATAGATGTTGCAATCTCACGGTTGTATAGATCCTGCATATACATCTTCCAGAGCATCTTCGGGAAGTGGATCAGGACTGTTTTTGGCAAATTCCAATGCTTCCTCAAGCTCATCTGCAAGTTCTGTATCAAGTGCATCCAGTTCTTCTTGTGTAACCTCTTCCTCATCAATAAGAACGTGTGCAAGTCTTCGTATAGGATCACGTTGTCGTTCCTGTTCTTGCACCTCTTCACGATCGCGGTAAGATGTTCCCGGATCCCCGATGTGATGTCCACGAAAACGATAGGTGTCACAATTGAGTAGCGTAGGTCCTCCACCTTCACGAGCCCGCGTAACGGCATCTCCTGCAGCAGCATATACCTTGAGAACATCGTTGCCGTCAACAGTAACCCCGGGAATATCATAAGCAGGAGCACGAACAGCGATATCCTCTACTCGCTGGTGCTCGCTTTGGGGTGTCCCCATACCGAATCGGTTATTTTCACAGACAAAGACCACAGGCAATTCCCATACTGCAGCGAGGTTAAGGGTTTCATGGAATACACCTTGATTCGTTGCACCGTCTCCGAAAAAAGAAACAGCGATCTGTTGCGTGCCACGGTATTTCGCAGAGAGGGCAGCACCTGCTGCAAGCGGAATCCCCGCGCCAACAACACCATTTGCCCCGAGAATACCTGTTTCTTTATCAGCGATGTGCATGGAACCACCTTTACCCTTGCAGTAACCGGTCGTTCGTGCAAATAGTTCTGCCATCATTCGGTCGCGCCTGCCACCCTTAGCAATGAGATGTCCATGTCCACGATGTGTACTGGTAATATAATCTTCATCTGCCAAATGTGCACAGACACCTACAGCAGTTGCTTCTTCACCTATGTATAGATGCAAAAAACCTGGAAGTTGACCACTTTGATAGAGTGTTCCCGCTGCTTCCTCAAATTGACGAATTTCCATCATCTTGCGATACATAAAGAGCATTTGCTCTTTGGTCGGTTTTGACATAATCCCTTCCTACTATAGTTGTTATATGAATATTAAACGAATTAGAATAAACTTTGTTCTACTTTCTGGTTATCTGTGTCCATCTCCGAGACACGTTGGATACATTCTGGAGAATCATTTGCAGGACGATTAACAAAACGTGACACAGGATATGCCTCTATCTGATCATCTGGATAAGGTTTGAGCAGTGGCTGTAACGTCTCGGCTGACTTTTCACCTGTTGCAAGCCATTGTGCGTAAACGTCTTCAGGTAAAATTACGGGCATTCTGTGGTGATATTGGTCTAAAAACGAATTCGGTGAACAGGTAATGATAGTGCATGAACGGAGGGGTTTCTCCATATAATTTGCCTTCCATTCCTCCCACAATCCAGCAAAAGCAAATGGATTTTGCGATTTGAGACGTACGTAAATCGGTTGTTTGGATTTTTCACCTGGAATTGTTTGCCATTCATAGTATCCATCAGCCAAGATGAGACACCGTCTGCGTTTGTAGGCACTTCGGAATGAAGGTTTTTCTGTGAGTGTTTCTGAACGCGCATTTATCATCCGGCTTCCAATTTTCGGGTCTTTTGCCCAAGATGGAATAAGCCCCCAATGATATAATTCTACCTGATGTCCTTCGCCAACTTCGCTCGTGTTAGCAATAACTGCCACATCTTGTGTGGGTGTGATATTATATCGTGGTGAAAACTCCATCTTCAGTTGTAAGTCGTCAAAGTGTTCATTCCATTTCTCAAATTCGGTTGCGAGTGTAAATCTTCCACACATTATTTTACTCCTTTTTATGTTTAATAGGTTCTTCACCTATAATTCAATCAAGGAAACCAACTCGTACGGAGACCCATCTCTACATTTTGTAAATATAGTATTTAAAAACACATCAATACGATTGTTGAAACCTATTTCGCCTGTGGCACAAGAATATCATCTCTCCAACGAAGACGGAAAGAGGGACGCACAAGTGCCTCTGGTGACTGCAGTGTCAAACCACCATCAGCAGTCAACACAATTCCAGTAACAAAATCGGCTTCATCAGATGCTAAAAATAGTGCTACATTCGCTATATCTTCCGGTTTTCCGTATCTACCAATTGGGTAACAATCGCGTGAGGCTTGCTCTTCAAGTGCATCCGCAGCGAGAGATGCTTCACCTCGTTCCCCAACAATCTGCCCAGGAGCAATAGCATTTGCGCGAATGCCTTCGCTACCGTAGTCAAGTGCAATACTCCGTGTTAATGCGTTTAATCCACCTTTTCCCGCACCATAAAGTCCAAAACCCGGATTTGTAATTGTTGCATTGACAGTTGAGATAAAGACAAGGTTTCCCCCACCGTTTTTAATCATATCTGGGATACAATACTTCGCACCAAGCCACGGTCCACCAAGTGTAACAGCAAGACTTTCATTCCATTCTTCTGGTGTGAATTCAATTGCTTTTTTGGTATAAGAATGTGCAGCATTATGAACAAGTGTAGTTATTTTACCGTAGTTTGTCAATGCTGTTTCCACGAGTGTTTCCCATGTTTTTTCATCTGCAACATCACCCATTACAGCGACTGCTTCACCGCCTGCATCTTTAATGCGGGCTACAGTTTCTGCCAACTTTTCTTCTCTGCGGCGTGTGTTGACAACTACTTTCGCTCCTTCGCATGCAAATTTGTATGCTGTTGCAGCACCGATTCCACCCCACGCAGCACCCGCGACTATCGCAATCTTTCCTTCCAATCTCATATAAAATCCTTTCTGTGAATAATAAACAAGTACAACGACTGACAATAGACATTATAATGATTTAGTTGCAAGTTTAGTTAACCTCTGTTATTCTAATTACAATCTTATAAATGGAGGTTTTCTCATGATCGTTTTTGAAGATATTAAGGACAAAGCTGGGACGCTTCTATCTCTCACTGGATATACTTTAGAAGAGTTTACAAAACTATTACCTCATTTTTCTAAATGTTTTTTAGCTTATATGGAAACACGGACCCTTGATGGAAAACCGCGCATAAAACGGAGATATAAACCCTACAAAAATAGTTGTTTTGCTTCACATGAAGATATGTTGCTATTTATATTAATTTATCTTCATGAAGCTCCGAAACAGGTTCTATTCGGCACGCTCTTTGGTATGGCTCAACCTCTTGCGAATAAATGGATTCACTTGCTTTTACCGATATTGAACACCGCATTAGCAGAACTTGGAGAGCTGCCATCTCGGGAAACAGTTCCCACATCTACGTGTGATACTTGTGAGGTATCAAGTCAAAGTCAAGATAAAGAATATTTTTTTTCATGATGGTATAGAACGGCGAATACGACGTCCAAGAGACCCAGAAACTCAAAAGGCATATTATAGCGGTAAAAAGAAATGTCATACAGTAAAAAATAATCTGATTATCAATGAAAGCTGCAAAGTCGTCCTATTGACACCCTCTTTTGAAGGAAGACACCATGACAAATACATAGCTGATCAGGTTGGCTATTGTGTGCCCCCGGGAAGCACCTTGTATCAAGATACCGGTTTTCAGGGGTTCACTCTTCCTGATGTCCACATCGTTCAACCGAAGAAAAAACCGAAAGGTGGAGAACTGAGAGAAAAAGAAAAAGAAATCAATAGAAAGATAGCGTCTATACGCATACGTGTTGAACATGCCATTAGTGGTGTCAAAAGATACCGTATTGTCAAAGATAAACTCAGAAATTGGAAGAAAGGGTTTTGTGACTTAGTTATGGAAACTTGTTGTGGTTTACACAATTTTCGACTAAACTTCAGACCCTGGTGTTATGAAACTCCTACTATTTAATTCATTATAATGTCTAATATACTACAAATTCAGAATAATACCAATTCTAAATAAAAACTTCTCATTATCAAAATAGGTGTTTGTAGTCGCGCAATTCATTGCGCCTCGGACATTCAGCAATTGAAGATAAGCTTACAAATGCACAATGATACCTTATCTATTAGAAATGGTATAACTTGGGTATGTTAGCATATCAACGCTATTAGTTCTAATCCATCAGGATTTATCTATAAATCAATTTTTGACAATGGATTATCCATAAATTGCTCAATATCAATTTCTTCTTTTGCTATCAACTCCATCAATTGCATAGATTTTGTGAAATCAGACAGGGCTTTATCAACACTACCGAGATCAGCATAGGCAAGTGCCCTATGTGAGTAAGCCATTATGTTATTGGGTTCTAACTGTATTGCTTTGTCATAGTCAGTAATCGCCTCCTCAATCAATCCAGATTTGTATTTTCCAACACCTCGGTTGTAATATGAAAAAGAATGATCAGGTTGTAATCGTATTGCTTCATCAAAATCCGAAACCCCCTCTTCATACAATTGAAGTTCCACCTTTGCTAACCCCCTAAAATTGTAAGCCTGAACATTATCCGGTTGCCGACTAATCACTTTATCAAGATTATCCACAACATCTTGAAAATCGGACATTTGATACTTTACTAATCCTAGTACTAAATATGCATCAATGTTCTCAGGATCTTGTTCTATTGTGTTCTCTGCTATTTCTATTGCAGCTTCATATTCCCCAATCTCCGTATCGGTTAATTCAGCAGTTAAATCTGGAAATATAGGAAAAACGATTTCTGAATTCTCCGAAGACATCCCATCTCTTATAGCATTAGGTAAAATAATTGCTCCTTCCAATTCAAACGGGTCTTCTTCTTCATTTAACATTGCTATACATACTTGGCGGTATTCATGTGCTTGTTTATGCGTAGGGTCTAACGACAATGCCTTGTCATAGTCGGCAATTGCATCTTCATATTTCTCATAATCTTCTTTTAAGTTTCCTCTTAAATAGTATGCATCAGCACATTTCGGATCTAAACTTATTGCTTTGTTATATTCTGCAAGTGCTCTGTCATAATCATCATAATCCTCAAAAGCCCAAGCACGATTCAAATAGGCTTCAACACATTTTGGATTTAACGTCAATGCGGTGTTACAATCTGTAATACCATCTTCCACATTCCCAAGTAGGAGATTTGATTCAGCACGTTTTATATATGCATTGATGTGTTCAGGATTTAATTCAATGACTTTATCAAAATCTTCTAAAGCATCTACTGTTTCACCTAAAGCTACCTTTGATATACCGCGAGAATAATATGCCTCAAGATAGTCAGGTTCCAGTTGAATGGCACTGGTGAAATCTTTGATTGCACCACGTTCATTATCACGATCTGTTTTAGCCATTCCTTGTTCGTAATAATACTTGGGATTTTTGCTCTTAGTGGATGTTTTTTGGCTGCTGTCTCTTCTTTTTCGCCTCTTTGCAGGTTTTTTCGCCATTATACATGCTCCTTCATTTTGTTATATGCATGAATGTATCAGGATGTTCATCAATTAACTATGATACCACATTTTTTGTTTTAATGCTATAATGCTGAAACTCAATTTAAGGGAGACCTTTGTGTGAAAACATCACTAAATGAATGGCTTGATACTTGCATCAATAAACTTAACGCAGGTGAGTTAACTGAAGTTGACCTGAAAAGTGTTATTGAATGCCTTAATACTGAGAAACAAATTATTCTCTACCTCTATTCCAAATCAACCAACTTGCGTTCACCGCTTGGTGCCTGGGCATTATATGACCCGACAGCACCAGACGATCCAGTATTACCATCACAAGATCCACCCTATGGCTCTGTGCTTGATGCTGTTCGCGATGGATGGAAAATAGTACAATTTCCACGACCAGAACTTTACAGTTTTTCAGATGTTGAAAACGCTTATCTCAATTTTGAATACATCTTAGAAAAAATAATCTGAGGAATACATATATGTTTAACGTAGAACCAACACTCAATGATGACCAAGTCATGCTGTTTATACACAACGGATATATCACATTGGAAAACATCATTGATGAAGATTTTAATCAAGAATGCGATGCTATTCATGGCGGAGGACTCGGTGGATTCGTTCAAACAGATGAATTTCGTAGAAACGTCCTGCTCCACCCAGAAGTTGCTGGTGTTGTGCGTTCACTGTTAGGTGAGAACTTTCATGTGCCAACAAATGCCCACCATCACCTTTTTGAAGCACCGCACCGTGGACAGACATGGCATACAGACGGTCTCACTGAATATGGTTATGGCATCACACATCTTCAGTGCTACTACTATCCGAAAGAGGTAAAAATTGAAGATGGTCCCACGATGGTTTTACCAGGTTCACACTTTCGGCTTGTTGATAGAGAAGCCATTGCACACTATGGAGATATACTCGGACAACTATCACTTACTGTTCCCGCAGGCACCGTCGCAATGACACGATACGGAATTTGGCACAAAGCAGGTCCAAAACTCAACGCAGACAGACGCGGGATGATTAAGTTTTCCTATTTTCGATCATCAATGCCTAAACGGGATTGGAAGCGGGAGTCCGATGAAATTCCCCATTATCGACATAAAGGGAGGCATCCGTATGTAACTGAGGTGGAATCATATAGAGATGGGCAACGAGGTCAATATACGTGGAATTGGTTATGCGGGTTGACAGAAGTGGCGGAGGAACTCCCACCTAAGAAAATGTTCAATAGGGGTATCCCGTTATCAGAAATCAGTCTATAGATACCATACTGATAATTCTCAAGGATTTGACTGACTTTCTTCTATCTTGGGATCAGCCTTCTCCAATCTACGAGGAGTCTCCAGAACACCAGCGATAGACAGAATAAATCCAACTGCAGTTAGTGAAGCCCCATATTTTATCACTTCTATATGCACATTATTCAGGACGATGTTTAGCATTTCACCATAAATTAAAATAAAAAAAGAACATAGACCGATAATACTGCTAATCAACACCCATAATGTCGGTAACGATTTGTAAGGAGATTGACGGTTTAACATATAGATTGATGTGCCGATAGTCACCAATGAAGCAATAAACGCTATTGTAACATAGTTGATGTATATTTCACGATTTCTTGAAAAAGCAGCTATACTACCATAAGTTCCAATCAGTCCTATGATAAAAACAAATGTATTACCCAAGTGATAGGAATTTGATTTTGTAGAAATCAGATATATGTTAATACAGATGAAGAATAATGATACTATAAAGACTATAGTTATCACACCTCCAATCCCGTTAGCAAGTTGTAATCCTGAGTGCCTACTTTCCCAAGGCAGCGCAAAACTGAAAAATGCTATTATACCACCAACAAGTGAAATAAACCTTGAATGCTGCTTCATGTTGCTTCTCTTCAACAAACCGTTCAATATCATTTTTCGTTTGATTTAACGCTTTACTCTGGTTTAGGAAAAAACGTTACACCAGCTATTGTCAGAAAAAAACCGACTATTGTAAGCGACAAACCGTATTCAATAAAAAGGAGATTACTAAACAACAATATCATAAGGAGAAAAATACCGATCAAACTACTGATGTAAATAATGATCTTTGATTGCCAAATAAGGAGACATCCAATTATGACTAAAGTGACAGCTAAAGGAATGATGAGAGCACCCTCACCGACAATAAGTTGAAATCCGGATTCGTCATCAACCCACGGAAGACAGAAGCAAAAAAATGTGAATAGACTACTACCAAGTAGGAAAAACCTTTGAGACATCTTCATTCTAATCTCCTTTAAAAAAATCTACTCAACATTATAGTGAATTATAAATATAAATTGACACTTTGGACCCACGGTAGGCGAGGTTTCCTGACCTCGCGGATGCAGAGTGTCCAAGTAATTTCAAAATCTACTATAACGCATTTTATATTCTATTCGTTTACCACCAGGACTTACGCATTCCCCCTTGATAAGGGGGGTAGGGGGGTTAAATAGTGCAATATTTCAGTGTTTTTGGTCTTTTTAACCCCCTAAATCCCCCTTATCAAGGGGACTTTAAGAGAAACTGCGTAAGTCCTGACCACATTAGGGGTGCTGTCAGCAGGAATGTTCAATGCTCCAATAAATGCAAGTACATACCCGATAATTATACCAAACACGCCGAATTGATGACTTGCTATTTTTCCTAGAACCACATCAGGTGCAAATTCAAACAATTTCGATCCCATACGAATATCCGCTAAGATGAACAATTGTTGGACCATGTTTGCGCGCAACACTTTTCAAACAGACCCGGACTTGAAAACAACAGGCAATATGATTTCTTTGGGCACGCAACTTGCGGCATTGACATTTACCAATACCGGTGACTTGTTTGATCTCACGATGAAGTTGTTCAATCTTCCAACGCACGCGACATTCTTGGCGTGTCGCATCCGCATCCGATTGAGATAAATCGTTTGTCGCAATATATTCCGTGCGTCCGTTAGAGGAGACTAGTGGATAGTATGTGTGAGTACTGTTTCTGGGCATATATAGTGAAATTTACTGTCGGGAAGCAGCAGCTGTGCTTACTGTCTCAACAATTTGCGGGGCAGCATTACGAAAAACATCAGGGGCAATTTCACGGAACATTCTTTCAAGTTTTTCATCTTCAAAGACATTCTCAAAACTACTGTCACTAAACGCTCCCTTATCAAGATCCATGGGAACCGCTTTTTCTTGTTCAACACCGTTAAAGGAATAAAGAACCCGAGCGAATGGGATTCTTCCGTATTCCTTTCCATAGGGGACCTCTACTCTCAAGAACTCTATTAATTCGCTGCCAGATACAAGTTCCTCAAGAGAAACAGACTGGATTTTGTAGGGTGGCATTTTGATGGATTGTATTTGATTATTGGACATAAAAATTTCTCCTAATACTTTTGTGAAGTTTCAATCAATACACCTCAAACCTATGCTTGACACAGTCAGCCGGTATTGTCCCTATTGTAAGTATCTCTGCATCTCTTAATGTTCTCACAAGTGTTTCTAAGGCAATTGTAAGATTAGGCGTTCTCGGTGTTCCAGCACTTGCGGGTGGTTGTGGGGCAGGTTGTGTCAGGAACTCTCTCATATTTATTGGGTCAACAACGCCTAACAAAAAAACTGGTCCTCCATCATGTTGATACGGTGGATTTATACTGATCGGTGATGGTAAATTTGGGGCAACTTCCTTAATCGGATCAAGAAAATTAAGTCCTGAAGGTATCGGTTCATTTATCTCTATTTCATAAACATACGCTGGACGCTGTGGTGTAGAAATCTCTGTACCAAAGAAGTTTGCATAATTTAGGGCGATACCGTAGGAGCGCGTCAATGAGATAAATGGACTGTTCACTGTTCCTCTGGCAATATGAAGCATCAATCGATCTGTGGTCGGCTCCATTTGCGGTGCCCGAGCAAGAAAGCCCATCTGTCTAGCATCATGGATATGCCAGTAAGTACCAATACCTGCTCCTCTGTAAAATATCGCCACAATGGGATTCCATGTTAAATGTGCAAATGTTAATCTAAATTCTATATTAACCTACTTTATTATTTTTGTCAAGGAAAACTGAAATTCCGGTGTGTAAAGTTTTTGTCACCGTAGGCGTCAATTCAAGTGAAAAACCTGTAATCTATTGTAGGGCGGGGTCTCTGTGCCCCGCCATTTCTTGTCCTGTATGGCAACGGGCGGGCACAGAGACCCGCCCCTACAATGGTTGGTGAGAAGTTAGTGACAAAAGCTTTACACACCCCATGGGGTTCCTTTGGATAGGTGGAGATGTCTAAATTTTGTTCAAATCAACTGTGAAACCTGCGGCGCGCATTCCTTTTGCTAACTTTATCTTCCAGCCATCCGCATTATCAAGTGGTATATATTCTAAACCCTCAATATCTGATGGTAGTTCAACACCTTCTTCATAGAGAACACCTATTCTTTTCCTACCTAACGTAGCAAGAAAATATCCAAGTTCCAAAATCACGTTTTGACGTGCCCTTGGTTGTAGTTTTTCTTTTTGATCTTTTGGTGTGCCAAGATCATCGGCTGTCAACAAGAGAATTGCAAAACCTGCATCGTCTGCATGTTCTTCAAACTTATCAATGATTGTATGTCCGATTGGCAGCTCGTCAAGTATAGTTGCGATTAAGTCCAAGTCAGCGATAAACCTTGCGATTTTGTGTTTAGCTCCTTCATCATGTCCGTGGACAATGAAGATCTTATCTCCGAAGATACGCTCAGGTGGATTTGATTCTTCAAACAATTCAAGTCTGTCTCGGATTCCTTCCAAACTATTGAGACTATCTGTCAAATCTCTTCTATAATTATCAATTTTACATTTGACATAGCCTTCATAGTCTCTTACATAGTTCATAATAAGATGACTGTCAAAATCATCATGACTAAGTTTTTCAAAGATATAATTTTCGTAATCCTCTGCTATCGCGGAACTTTCAAACAATTTGACTAAAAGATCTTTGTTGTATGTTGACCAATTGGCAGCTTCTTTACCTACTGATTCATATTCATCCTCTGAATCTATAGGTTGATCCCGAAATTTTTGTCCCATTTTAATTCGTTCTTGTATTTTTTTATCTGCTTCTTCTCTATTTACAAGCAGTTTTGGTAGTGTTTTCTCTTTCATAGTTTCTCTGTCAATAGGGACGCTTGAATTCTTCCATAGCAGGGTGTGATTCATGTGGCATGTCCATGTTTATGACTCCAATTCAGATTTGGATAATGAATCCATTATATTTGTTTATACACACTAATTACATCATGCCAGTTACATCACGGTATATTATTCAGTGTGCGTTCTGTATAAGAAACTCAAAATTCTATAATGGAACAAAAATTTCATATTACCCATTATTAGTTTAATAATAGAACTTAATACATTCGGTTTTCACAATAAGGTATATATAAAATTATAGTATGTTTTGACGCAAAAATCAAGTAGAATATTTGAAACGGATTATACATTAATTTCGCGAGGATTGGTGCTAACAGATTTCTTGTCTGTCATGTGTTAAAGTTTTATGCGAAACCTAAGTTATAATCAAGGAAGGTTGTAGGGTTTAGAGAAATGGGTTATTACATTTGAATTCTCAACATTGTGATCAATCCGTTCCAAGTTCCTTTACATTGATAATTTGTGATTTTCTAAACAGGAAGTTTTCCGCTGCTCCGTAGTTTACCGTGAATGAGTTTATAGCACCCATCTATAAATTTAACTGTTTCCTTAAATACATTGATGCAAAAAGTAGTTATTTCAGTTTCTTCAGAATCAGGGGAATCGGGAAAATAGGAGTCTTGAAAATGAAACTTTGCATTTGATGGGGTAAGTGATAATGGTGCAGGAGCTGAAAAAGTTAGCAAATCATCTATTTGGTCATGAATTAACTGATTCCTGATTTCGGTTGATATGGCAAAAGGAGATCCTTTTTTATCTTGGTCCCCTTTCGTATTTACTGCATAAAAAGCTTGTAAATGACGAGTTAATTTTCCAGTCGGTATTTCTTTACCCAGTTTTTGGCATATATTAAGACCATTGTAACGTTTTTCAAATAAATCATAAACTATGTTGATAATTTTTGTCACACAATCCTCAGTCCCTGATAAATTTGAGAAAAAACCATTCAGAATAACGAAAAGAATCAACCTAAAAGTGTCATTATTTAGAAGTTTGATTTGGACTATAAGATTGCTGCCATGCAAGTCAATTACTGGTTTTTGCTCAGTAGATAGAGAATAATAATCAGATAGATAAAAAGCAAAGTCCGTGTGCTTCATCAAATCTAAGTAAAACTCTGTAGCGTTCAACCGTTGTTGTGTTGTAGATATCAACATTTCCAATGTTGACTTTGCATCTTCAGATGTTAACATTGAACCAACGACTTGTTGAGTTAATCCTGCGGAGTCATGAATTTTTCCTCTACCTGCCAGATGTTCAATTTCTTCAAGGATGATTTGTTCGTTTGTGAGATTTACCATTCTTCCCCTTCAAGAAATTCTTCATCGTCTTGTAATTGCATTTCAATATCTTGCTCTGTCATCTTTATGAGGTCTTTGGTAAATCGTTTAACGAGCGGAGACTGTGTTCTGAAGTATAGTGTTTTGAGATCTTTGATGCGTTTCACAAGACGGGGCGGAGGTTCTCCAATGTTTCTGTATCCACCACCCGAAAACAATGCAGCAGTCAACCCTCCTCGGACTTGTTCGTCTCCATCACTATTTATGAGAACCTTTTCTAAAAGTGTGTAAAAAACAGAGTCAGTGTCGAATCCTCGCATTAAATAAGCAGCCCACTGCATCAGTTTGATATCTTCTGAGTTTATCCACTCTTCAAAGAGTTTCCTCATTGCCTCATTGATCTTGACATCACCCCCTCGGGATTCGCTCCCACTGAGCATTGATGTAAGTAGTTGAGGTGCTTCAAATCTCAGTGTGTTTGAGGATTTAAGTACCCAATCTCTCACTCGTTTTAACGCTGCATTTGCATTCTTCTTATTCCAATCAACGTTATCAAATAGATGGTGTGGATGATTGGGAACTGCGTCATACTTATATGAATCGGTACGGTCAGATATATTTTCTTTGTAAGCAATTCGTTCCTCAAAAAATGAAATGACCCAGATTGGGGCATGCTTGAAGATGGTGTGGAGTACTCGCTCAGATTCATTATCAAGTCGTTCTAAACTTATGCAATTTAGCATAATTTGCTTGTATTTTTCCAAATGCCTTTGTGGTGAGAATTCAAGTTTTTTATTGGAGAGTGCTCTGATGGCTTCTCTCAAAACTCTCGGTGTTTCATCAGTAGATAGTCGGACTAAAATTTCAAGGACAAGTTCTGTGTCCACACCAAAAAAATCGGGTAGGGCTTGTGCTATGTAAGTCCACAATTCCGAATCTGGCACTTCAGACAATTGATCTAAAATTTCCAAATCTTGCTTATCAATAACTTGTTTATTCCTACTTATCCCATAACAACTTCTGGCAACGATATGTTTAGCAATCATACTATCCTGCTTTAGGAGGTTGTGAATAGCCTCTTGTGCTAAATTTTGATCGGATACCCGCATACCGCTGATCAATCCTGATGCGCAATGGGATTCACCTATTTCCCAAGCAACAATTTCATTCAATAAATCAATTCCGTACGATGGATTAAGTTCACCAAGTGTCCAAAGAACGGATGTTGCACTTCCTTGATTCCACCCTCTTTCGTCCCAAATGCTGTTAGTGCTGTTCTCATAATCCTTCTCTTTTTCAGCAATGTCTATGTATTTCCTCATTAAATTTGCAAGTTCTGTTGGTGTGTACTTTGCAATGTACTTTTTCAGAAATTCTTGAATTTTCTCAGGACTTTCACTCATATCCCAATCTCGGAATTTTCCAGTAAATTGACGGTATAAAAGATAACTATCACAATTCTTTCGTTCTCCGAATTCTGCAAGTAATTCTATAGCCCTCTTTTTTGGATAACCTTCTACATGTTCGTTTTCTACATATCCATTGAGAAACTGATCAATTGCATTAAGGACTGTGAAATCAGATTCTTCTTGAATGTGGTTGGCTACTATGTCAAATAACCGTTTTTGTTCCTTGTGTAATTGTTCCTTATCTGATTGCTCCATTCCCTTTCGAAATGGACTTTCTAAAGGATTTATAGCACGGCTGATAGCACCTATCGCTTTTTCTCTGACAACACCATGTTGGGATATTCTTAATATATAATCAATTATGTCAATTGCTTTTGTTCTGAGATGGATTAATTCGGGTGTATATTTTAGATGGTGCCACCCAAACCTAACAGAGGCTCCTTCGCTGTATGTTTCACTGAAATCCAACACGAGCATTGAATTAATGGCATTGAGTAGTGCCAAAATGAGTTCTGGTTCATTTTTTTCTTTCCATACTTCAAATACTTTAAGAGCTTCCATTTGAAATAAACTGGGTTTGTTAGTATGGAAACTTGTCATTCTATTTAATAACGCCTGTGGGGAATCGTAATTGGAAAGGTTAAGATCTTTTTGAGGTATCAGTTTACGTATAACTTTTAGTGTCTTGCGAAATCCAGAGAGAGTGTAAACAGTTTTCTGTGCTTCCTTTGCGATTTTTTCTAATAAGTGTTCGTGGGTAAGCGTAAATGGTATTCCGAAAGAGATTCTAATAAAGTCTTGGCTGTTTCGATTCTTTAGAATAATTTTGAAAATTTCAATTGCATCGTCTGGACGAAAGTAAGAAATACCTTCCATATTTTCTATAATATGCTCCCGTACAGCATTGTCTCCTTCTAACACTTGGGTTTTAAGAGAATCAATATACTCGTCAAGAAGACTTTTTTCACCTGCAATGGCTTCAACACGGGCAAGGTTTTTAATGAGATTTATTGGGAAAAGCGGTAAGAACTCTTCCAATAGGTTTTTATGAAAAGAAGAAGGTCTTCCGTCGGATGTGAAACATGCTTTCTGCAAAATATAATCGCTGAGTGGTCCGGGAAATACCCTTTGCTTCCTTCCATACTGAACAAGCAAACCGGATCCTATTAGATCATCACGGTAACGCTCTATCTCATAAGTCTCTACTTTTAAGAGTTCAGCCAATTTTTCAGTCACCCTAGTATCTTCAACGTCAACTGGTTCGATTCCACTGAACCAGTCAAGCGTTTTTCGATGTTGTCTGGTTAACTTTGGTAAGTATTTACTGAAAATGTCATTCAAGTAGGATTCAAAGGCAAGTTCAACCAATTCATCCTTAGTTAAGTTTCTCAGATCTACTCCGTTTTTGAACAAATATATCACCATTACAGCAATTAATGGTGTGTCTCGCCCGATTTTTGCTAAGCCAGACAGTAGAGAACCAACAGGGATCTTTGTATATTTGCGGATAAATTCTTTAGTTTTTTCAAACGAAAGTTTAGGAATTTCTATTTCTCTAATTGCCTGATCTGGTAGTGCGGATAAGAAAATTCCCTTCAAGGAGGCTTTAAAAGGCTTCCGTGTTATAAGAACTGCTTTGGATTCACAATATTCTGCACTATTAAGCAATATTTTGATGCCACCAAGGTTGTCTAAATAGTCATGGGCATCATCTACAAAGAAGATGTACTTTCTATTTGGCGGAATGTCAGCTAACGCATTTTCAAAACTATCATCGGCAATTTGAACAAATAATGGTTCATAGTCATGGTGTTTTTGTTCGACCATTTTTGCAAATTCAATTGCAAGTTGGGTTTTGCCAATTCCCCCGCTACCGAACATAACTAACAATCTTTTGTCAATATCTTGGATAAAGGAACTAAATTGCTCAATCTCAGCCTCTCGTTCAAAAGTATCGTAGTCGTACCTCAAGAGTCTATGGCCACCATTTATTTGATTGCGGAACATATCTTCATAAGAAAGGAATACTGGAAGATGCGGATCTCGGAATGAATTTAAGATGTATGGAAACTCATCAGTCATTGTGATGAGATTTTCTGCATCCCAACAGGTTAGTGAGAAAGTATAGCCTTTTTCGTTTTTAGCATTTTCAATTTTGCCGACATTACCCGCAGTAAGGAGAGTATTGGTCATCAAGACAAAATGCTCACATTTCGAATCGTTTGCTTTCTCTAATTCACCCTTTTTAGTCTTTGTGCCTTCCATGACACGAATGAGACTTCTACGAGCGTTATTTTTGTCTTTAGTTGGATCAAAGAACTTATATTGAAAAATCCAACGACCGCTTTTTTTGTTTCCATTCCTATCGGTATAACATCCATTGAATTCAGCATCAATACCTTTATCACGTCCTTCAGCACCGTATACAGTTACAAAGGATGACACTTCTTTCTTAAGGAAAAGATTACAAAATCTCTCAAAGTCTTTTGGGGAATTTATGTAGTTGGATAATTCTTTTTTCATAGTCGTTTCCTTGAAGCAAGGGAATGCAAGTAAACGGAGAGATAATCTCTCTAATAATTTGGTCTAGCATGGAAAATAATTGCCAGTTAATATCTTACCACGTTCAGCATCGGATATCAACATATTTTCTCCGTATCAACTGAAATGTTCAATTCCTACGAAACGTATTATTGCAGGAGTTGTTCTCTTGACCAATTCCATTTTCTCTAACAAAAATCCTAAAGATATGCTAAAATAAACACAAGTCGAGGACAAACCACAATGAAATACCGCATACTAATTATCTCCCTAATACTTCTATCAATACTCAGTGTGATCTTTCAATACCACTACCGCGTTGAAGTAGATTCCCGTGAAAGCAGCGATTTACCCAACACCTCTTTTTCGCATGACCTATTTAATCAAGTCCTGCAAGAACACGTTGAAGATGGACGTTTAGACTACGCAAAACTCAAAGCAAACCCAGAACAATTTGAGAAGTCCTTAGATCAATTAGCAGCGGCAAAACCAGATGAAATGTCCTACAACGAACAAATGGCTTTTTGGATTAATGCATATAATGTCCTTGTCATCAAAGGCGTTATAGACCACTATCCAATAAAGAGCGTTAAAAAGGTGAAGTTGTTTAACGGTTTTTTCTCACGTCTAAAGTTTCAGGTAGCGGGTGAAACATACTCACTTGATCACATTGAACACGACATCATCCGCAAAGAGTTTGTTGACCCGAGAATCCATTTCGCACTTGTATGTGCATCAATTAGTTGTCCTCCTATAGAAAACAAGGTTTATCTACCTGAAACAATTGAAGAACGATTAGATG
Source organism: Candidatus Poribacteria bacterium (assembly GCA_958295945.1). GTDB lineage: Bacteria > Poribacteria > WGA-4E > WGA-4E > WGA-3G > MSPOR6. The sequence continues at coordinate 3,017,979 of OY282386.1, read as the reverse complement.
CGGTCACACTCAAATTTGTCACTGACCCAGAGAAGGTGAGGTTAGTCCGAGAAAAACGCAGAGTCTATCTTTCAAAAATCTTCAAGTGGTATAAGGAAGACTTCACTGAAGGCTATGAAGGAGTCGCAGATTTTCTCTCAGATTATCTATCACCAGATGATACAGAATTTGTGTTAGCAGAAGATGTTGAGTTTCATTATTTAGAATATGACTGGAATTTGAATGACATAAAATGAAAGGAATATGTTGGTGAGAATCTATTGCCAACAGAAAAAACTTATGATAAATACCGCAGTAATTGGTTACGGATATGCAGGACGCGCTTTTCACTCCTATCTCGTCGGTTTAGCAGATGGGTTAAACCTATATGCCATTGCAACCCGGAATGATGAACGACGTGAAGCCGCGCGCGAAGCATACCCAGATGCACAGATATATCAAACGATTGATGAAGTCATTGCTGATGACAACATTGATCTCGTTGTCTTAGCAACTCCACACGATACGCACAAAGAACTCGCTATAAAAGCAATGGATGCAGGCAAACACCTCGTTACAGACAAAATCATGGCGATGAACGCCGCTGAAGCAGATGCCATGATTGAAGCAAGCGAACGCAATGACGTGATGCTCAGTGTATTCCATAACCGCCGATGGGATTGGGATTACCTCACCGTCAAGAAGGTTATCGCCGATGGTCTGTTAGGAACACCTTATCTCTACCAAGTCGCAATAATGCGTTACGGTGCACCCGGCGGTTGGCGAGGGGTAAAAAGTCAAAGCGGAGGTATCCTATACGATTGGCCCGCACACTTCGTAGATCAAGCACTGCAGTTCGGACAAGCACCTGTTGAATCTGTTTTCTGCGACATCCACTACAACACGAAATGGGACACCGACATAGGCAACTATGCAAACCTCATCATAAAGTTTGAAGACGGTGTCCGCTATCAAATTGAGATTAGCAATCTATCTAAAGCAGAAAAACCGCGTTGGTATGTCGTCGGAGACGAAGGCGGTTTAATCAAATACGGCTTGGATCCACAAGAAGGACCCATGCGTGATGGAGATATTGATGCTGCCGAACAAGACCCTGCAAACTATGCAAAAGTCTGGACAGCAGCAGGTGGAGAAAATCGAGAACTTGTAATTGAGAGTGTGCATGGCACTTGGAAATCCTATTACCAAAACATTGCTGATGTTCTGAACAAAGGCGCGGAGTTAGTTGTTAAACCGGAAGAGATGCGAAAAGTCATGCAGGTCTATGATGCAGCCATGCAATCCGCTGAAACTGGCCAAACAATCCAATTTTAGCGAATTATCTTGTTGGAGTGGTTTCCAACCACGATTGTTGGGGTGGTTTCCAACCACGATTGTTGGGGTGGTTTCCAACCACGATATTGTGCCACGCAACTTGTTAATTCGGGGTTGAAAACCCATCCACAGAAATGCCAACTTAGACAAAACATCTTTTTCCTCATAAGGAAATTCAATGAAAAATCCTTGCTTTCATCTCTTAATACTACTTCTCATCTTTTCGTTATGTTTGCCAAACGTATATTCTCAAGATTCATCCAATTGGCACTTACCTGAAGGTGCAATTGCCCGGATAGGAAAAGGCAATATCCGCAAGTTAGCCTTTTCCTCTGATGGAAATACACTTGCCATAGCAACAGATATCGGCATCTGGTTATATGATACACATACTCATCAAGAACGCGCTTTGTTAGGGGCACATACAGAGAAAGTTCGCGACATCTCATTTAGTTCAAAAGATAACATTCTCGCAGCAGGGATTGGAAAGAACATCATTCTATGGAATGCTATTACTGGCACAGAGATAAAAGTGTTCTCATACGATCAATCAGAGACCGTATCCTGTGTAGCATTCAGTCCTGATGGAAATACATTGGCAAGTGGAATTTGGCATAATAAAAATATCGTCTTATGGGATATTACCACAGGCAAGCAAGAAATTATATCCAATGGATACATTAACACTATCGTAGAGATAGACTTCAGCACAGATGGAAATACGCTTGTTAATAGAGGTTACGGGAAAACACATTACCCGACTGCAATACAGTTGTGGGATGTTAGTACCGGTAAGTCAATAAGAAAACTTGATGAATACGAAAAGACTATCACAGATATTGCGGTTAGTCCTGATGGTAAAACTCTCATAGCAGCAAGTAAAGATGAAAAAAGACGACTAACCTTTTGGGATATTAACAAAGGTATCCCGCTCACATTCAAACCAAAACTACAAAGCCGGTTCACACAAAGCCTTGCAATTAACCCTGATGGTTCTATACTTGCAACAGGAGGGTTAGGTTCAGTATCCCTACGAAATGCAACCACCGCTGAACTAATGACTACACATAACGGACATAATGGAATTGTAATTTCTGTGGCATTTAGTCCTGATGGAAGCATACTTGCAAGTGCAACTGACCACGAAGTGTTATTGTGGGATATAACGGGTGCGCTACCAATAACAACCATAAATACAAACAAAGAACAAGCAGTGAATTGCGTTTCTATTAGTCCAATAGGAGACATAATCGCAAGTGGACAATCGGACGGAACGGTCTTTCTATGGGATGCAGTAATTGGAGAACAGAAATCTAAATTCTCTGCCGATACTGGAAGAGTCAATTCTATCGCATTCACGCCAGATGGCAATATGTTGGCAGTTGGGACACAAGGTGCAATTCATCTATGGAACATTGAAACAGACGAAATCACTACATTACACACAACAAATATAGGTGAAATCCAAAGTGTAACTTTCAGTCCTGATGGAAAAACACTCGCTGGCGGTGGAGACTACAGAACAATTGTATTATGGGATGTAGCTACACGCGAGCGAAAAAAACATCTTAGAGGACACACGGATCGTGTCAATAGTATCGTATTCAACCCCGATGGAAAAACGGTCGCAAGCACTGGTGTAGACAGACAGATTATTATATGGGATCGGGAAACCGGCACGCAAAAGTCAAAATATAACGGACATCTTGATGATGTAACATGTTTAGTCTTTAGTCCTGACGGTACTACGCTCGCAAGTGGCGATAGATGGGGACGGATTGTGATAAAAGACCTATCTTCTAATGACCACTCAAATATTAGAACAGAGATCTCATTACTTGAAGACATTGCATTCAGTCCTGATGGAAAATCGCTGGCAATTGCAAGTGATGATGGAATACACTTATGTGATGCCAATACCAGCAAAATCATAGCAGCATTCATTGGTCATACAATGAGAGTGAAGAGTGTTGCTTTCAGCTCACATGGCGGTACAATTGTTAGTGGTGGTTGGGATAGAACAGTTCGAGTATGGAATAGTCGTGGCGGACAATTAAATTTGATAACTACCAACTTTATTGAATCTGTCGCAAGTGTCGCATTCAGTCCGGATGGGAATACACTCGCAACAACTGGAGGAAAACACCCTGTACGTCTCTGGAATGCACAAACTGGACAACACGATGTTTCATTCGGAAACACCTCAAGTGCACAGAGCATCGCATTCAGTCCGGATGGAAAAGTAATAGCAACTGGAAAGTTATCTAACAACATTGAACTGTGGGAGACATCAACTGGAAAACAAATAGCAAACTACAAAGGTCATTCGGATAGCCTTGAATCTGTCGCATTTAGTCCGGATGGAAAAACACTTGCAAGCGCAAGTAGAGATAAACGTATCATCTTATGGGATATTTCAATAGGTGAGCCAAAGGACATCCTTGAAGGGCATGAACAATGGGTGCAATGTGTTGCATTTAGTCACGATGGCAAACTACTCGCATCTGGTGGAGATGAGTACGTGTTTCTATGGGATATCGCTACGAAACAGAAAACTAAACTCTCAGGACATAGTCACGGTGCGAACAGTCTGGCATTTAGTCCTGATGGAAGAATCCTTGCAACCGGCGGTTCAGAAGAAGTTTTCTTATGGGACGTTGAAACTGGAATAAAAAAAAGAAAACTATTGGGACATACTGGTTGGGTATTAGGTGTTACATTCAGTCCTGATGGAAAAACCCTCGCAAGCGGAGAAGAGGGAGCTGAAAATTTGATCTATTTGTGGGATGTGGCAACAGGTAAACAAAAGACTTCATTCAAAGGACATACCTCAGGGGTCAGAAGTGTCGCTATTAGCAAAGATGGTAACATTCTTGCAAGCGGTAGTTGGGATGGTACAGCACTACTCTGGGATATTGAACAATTCAAATAAAAGTAGCAGGCACGCTCCGCATGCCTTTCGCTTACCACGGTAGGAAGGGTTTCCAACCACGATATTGTGCCACGCAACTTGTTAATTCGGGGTTGAAAACCCATCCACAGAAATGCCAACTTAGACAAAACATCTTTTTCCTCATAAGGAAATTCAATGAAAAATCCTTGCTTTCATCTCTTAATACTACTTCTCATCTTTTCGTTATGTTTGCCAAACGTATATTCTCAAGACACTTTACAATGGAATTTGCCCGAAGGAGCAAAAGCCCGATTCGGGAAGGGTAGTGTCAAGACGGTTGCATATTCCCCTGATGGCAAGACACTCGCTGTGGCAACAGGTATAGGTATTTGGCTTTATGATGCACAGACATATCAAGAACAGTTCTTACTCGCTGCCCATAAAAGAAGTATCCGAAGGATAGCATTTAGTCCGGATAGTAACACAATTGCTTCTGCCAACGGCAAAAATATAGTGCTTTGGAATGTTGCTGACGGCACTCAAAAAACGACATTTACAAACGAATCAAGTGTTGTTACAAGCATTGCGATAAATCCTGATGGTACTATATTAGCAGGTGGAAATCTGGATGGCACAATTATCCTGTGGGACATCATGACTGGTGCGCAAAGAGACGTTCTTACTGCACATAAGCATGGTATAAATAAAATAGTCTTCAGTTCCGATGGAAAAACACTTGCATCCTACAATTACCACGAACTAGTTCATCTTTGGGATGTTAAGACTGGTAAACAGAAAAAAATATTCAGTGAATACAAGGACGATATAAGTGATATTGCGTTTCATCCGACCAAGAACATTTTCCTAATTACCGGATGGAACGAAGAGAGTCGTGGTGTAGTATGGCTAATGGATCTTGATACAACATTTATAGATTCACTTAAGACGGGAACGTCAAGTGTTACCTGTGCAGGTTTCAGTCCGGATGGGGAAACACTTGCTTTTGGTAGTGATGATTGGATGCAGTTGTGGGACGTAAATTCCCGTAAACGAATAGCAGAACGAAAATTTGGATTTAGCAACCATGTTAATAGTATTGCTTTCAATCCAAATGGCAGTCTTTTAGCAAGTGCTACAGAAACTGAGGTATTTGTTTGGGACATTGCTGGTGCAAAACCAAAAGCAACACTCAAGGGACATGAACACAAAGTCAATAGCGTTGCATTTAGTCCAAATGGACGCACAGTTGTGAGTGGGAGTGATGATGGTACTGTAACTCTTTGGGATATTGACACAGGACTCAACAGATTGACTTTTGATACACATTTTTTGGATCCTGTGAACAGTGTTGCATTTAGTCCGGATGGTAGTTCCGTTGCGTGCGGTTCTGATAATCTTATTTTTTTATGGTATTTTGATAGTGCTGTATCATCGAAAACTCTCACAGGACATACAGGATCTGTCCATAGTGTTGCATTTAGCCCGGATGGGAATACGCTTGCAAGCGGAGAAGAGGATGGCAGTGTGATCGTTTGGGATCTTGGTACTGGGGCACAAAAATTTGTGCTCAAAGAACATACGAAACAAGTCAAAAGTGTTGTAATTAGTCCGGATGGAGTTATCTTAGCAAGCGGGAGTATGGATGGTCTGATCTTCCTATGGGATGCAAGAACTGGTGTCCAACTATCCAAAATCAAAGCTTATAACCGTGATATCACAAGTATAACATTCAGTCCGGATGGGAAGACACTTGCAAGTGGAAATGGAAGTGGTGAAGTGATACTTTGGGACGTTGCCACCAGTGAACAAAAGTTGACTTTTGGCGGTGACTTAGACACAGCGATTCTCAGCAGCCTTTCCTTCAGTCCTGACGGTAATGAAATAGCACTTGGACATTGGAGAGGGGTGCATGTCTACGATGTTACCACAGGACATCACACTGCGACATTCATAGGACATACATCAAATGTCAATTGTGTTGCATTTAGTCCAGATGGAAAGACAATTGCATCAGGAGGTCACGATGCGATGGTTCGTCTTTGGGATAGTAAAGGTGGAGAACATTCTTCTCAAGTTTCTGGACATATAGGGTGTGTGTGGAGTATTGCATTTAGTCCAGATGGAAAAACATTTGCACATGGTGGAAATTATTGGTCAGTATATGCGTGGGATAACACGGATCAGAAATACGAGAGAGTCTACAGGAAAACTTCTCCACGTCCTTTGAGTATTGCATTTAGTCCAGAAGGAAGTACGATTGCAATCGGGGCTTTCCAACCAGATGTTTTTCTGTTTGATGCAATGACCGGTGAAGAACAAGCACGATTGAAGGGGCACACATATCCGTTGGGGAATGCAAGTATCAATTGTGTAGAGAGTGTTGACTTCAGTCCAGATGGAAAATCGCTTGTAAGCGGTTGTAGAAATGGGACGATGATTCTGTGGGATGCTGCTACAGGACAGCAAGAAGCCACAATTACTCTTGACGAAGACGGTATAGATAGCCTCGAATTTAGTCCGGATGGTAAGACGGTTGCAAGTGTAGGTAAGGACAGTATATACCTTTGGAATGTTAACCCTGCTGCTGAAAATGCGAAAAAATTAGTGCAAGATCTTTGGACACACGGAATTTCCTTTAGTCCAGATGGTGACACAATAGCAAGTAGTCATGACAGGGAGGTACGTCTTTGGGATGTAACCACAAGTGCGCAAATAGCAACGTTAAGTGGTCCGAAACCTGATAATTGGGGAATTATTTCGGACGTTGCTTTCAGTCCGGATGGTAGCAAAATTGCCGCAGTTAGAAACGTTGAGGACTTTGCTGTATACCTTTGGAACATAGCAACTGGTGCCCAGTTAGTAAAGTTCTATGGACATTCAGGTCAGATTAACTCTATTGCGTTTAGCACTGATGGCAAAACATTGGCAACTGGGAGTTCGGATGGGACAGTCCTGCTTTGGGATATCTCATCATATTGATAAACGTTTGTTGGAAGGGTTTCTAACCACGACTGTTCAACAAAACCGTTCGTAGTCGCGCAATTCATTGCGCCTCGGACATTCATCTTGTAGAAAATTGTCCAAATTATGAACATCACTGTCCAAATTGTGACAGATAATCAAAACACGAGAGGCATAAAACCCAGTAACACCACACTTTTACAATCAACAGATATTGGCATATAAATTGCACATCTATATTCATTATATCAAGAGGAGAAACACATGAAACTGAAAAACATACTCGGAATAATGCTGATATTGGCATTGGTCTGTATCAACTTACATGTCATTGCGGACTCCTACGGCGTGGCAAAACCAACCAAATACGATGAATTAAATAAACGCGTCATTGCAAGCGTTGACAAAGGATTAGAGTGGTTAAAGACACAACAAGGTGAAGATGGCTTGTTTGAGATGGCTCCAGGTGAAGGACATCCAGGTATCACTGCGCTTGCAATCACTGCCTTTTTACGCCACCCGCAGAAAAAATACTCGGATGAAAAGCATCCTTTTATCCAGAAAGCAATTGACCGTCTAATCGCGATGCAGCAGGCAAACGGTGCAATATATGACATATCTAAACAACCTGCTTTACCGAACTACAACACCGCAATATCCGTGATGGCACTTTCATCAACCGCAAACCCAAAGAAATATGAAAAAGTCATCAATAAAGCACAAGGTTTCTTAAAAAGCCTCCAAATCCAAGATGAAGAGAGCGTCTACTATGGTGGAATCGGTTACGGTAGTCGCGAATCTGTTCATGACCTTTCAAACCTAAACCTCGCTATTCAAGCATTAAAAGAGAGCGGTTCCGATGACGATGAAGTCTGGAACAAAGCGATAAAATTCCTTGAACGCACGCAAAACCGCAGTGAAAGCAACGATCAACCGTGGTCAGGGAATGATGGTGGGTTTATCTATACACCAGATGGTGAAAGCAAAGCAGGAACAGACGAAGCAGGAAGTCCAAGATCCTACGCCAGCATGACCTATGCCGGATTGTTGAGCTTTATCTATGCAAAGGTTGATAAAAATGACGACCGCGTCAAAGCTGCTGTCCAATGGATTGAAAAGCACTTTACCGTTGAAGAAAACTACGGAATGGGTGCACAAGGTCTATACTACAACTATCACACCATGGCAAAAGCTTTGCGACTATACGGAAAAGAGACCTTAGTTGATGCCAAAGGTGTCTCACACGACTGGTACCAAGAACTTGCTGAAAAACTCATTCAAGTTCAGAAATCTAACGGTTCCTGGATGAATGAAAATAGCCGTTGGATGGAAGCACTCCCTGTCCTTGCAACCAGTTATGCAATTCTCTCTCTTGATACATCCTACCCGAAATAAAATTATATTTCACCTCAAAAGGCGGACTGCACATCCGCCTTTTTTCTTGTCTACCTAATTCAATTCATACCCAACAAACTAACCGTTTCTTCATAATGACGTTACCAATTAATATTTTTTTTGTCATAATATAAAATTGAGATGGTGATCTGAATATCGCTATTTGTTATACCATTTCTAATAGAAAACGCCCCATTTTTGTACCACAAACTGCCAGTTTGTGCTGTCCTTCAAGAGATTCTTAACAAATGTTAATGGGATAAACATTTATAGAAATGGTATTAGAACATACAGATAAAGGAGTATTACAATGAAAATCCAGATGCAGTTATTGTCAACAGTTGGATAACGGCATGAAGTGCCAACGGTAATTCAGACCAAAAAATCAGCAAAGTTAAGACAAGTTTTTTGTCCACGAGGACCTGGTTTTTCATAACTGAAAGGGTCTGAGGCATCAAGCCATTTATAAATGATAGTGCGTGAAACGGAAAAACGCCTGGCGGTTTCGGCTGGACTGCCGCCCGCCTCAACAAAATCTAAAACGCGTTTACGTAAGTCTATTGAATATCTCATAATATGGACATTATATCAAAAATGAAAAAAACTGTCAACTTATTTCTATAATTTACTATAACACAATTGAAGGGTTCTGGAACCACCCGTAGAAAGTTTGCAATTTTTATACCGATATTGTATACTTATAAATGTATAGTTCATACATGAGATGTCATGGATGTCTGTAAGCATCCATTCACTTTAAAACTTTTACATTTAAATAAATAACAAGGAGGGACCATTATGATGTCTTACAACACCACCACCCTTAAGCCTAACTTATTGTGTCTAAGGCGATGGTGCCTCTGTCCATTATCATAATATTGATGTGATATGGCATAGGTACCTCACCTCACACAGAGGAGTCGATATCTATGTCCAAGTTTAATCCCGACTTCTGGGAAATTCCGGTAGCACCCGAATATTTTGACCAACTAACTACGGAAGACCACCTCTGGTATCAACCCCCGACTGACGAATACACTAAGATCCGTCAAGTTAAACGACAAAAAGTCTTATCACAGATACGTCAGATTATCGCTAAAGAACTCACTGCGCGCCAGAACGATTGTGTACAACTATACTTCTATGAAGGTAAAACGCAGGATGAGATTAGTGATATACTCGGTATATCACGTAGAGTTGTCAGCCAACATCTGTTTGGTGTCACGCGGGATGGTCGGAGAGTCGGCGGTGCAATAAACAAAATTCGTAAATTGTGCCGCAAAATGGGAATACACTATCCGTAGTTACTAACATTTATCAGTTAATCAGGGTGAGAGGTAATTGAAATAGTTACCTCTCACCATTTCAACAAGAATCTTTCCAATAAGGCTACTTCCTTCCGTAGAACCTTCAATTTACATGATATTCTTACGATTCTTTTTAGTGTTTTAATATCAGTTTTGCTGTAACATGAACTACTTAAAGTTAGTTGCGAAAACAGGAATGTTACACCATTTCAAATCAAAAAAATACCATTAAAGAAATAGCCGGTTCGTAGTCGCGCAATTCATTGCGCCTCTTACATTAAAAAAAGTGAAAATCATTTTTAGAGTTGGTATTACACACTCACTAATCAAATGTAGGAATAAAAAATCGTATCTGTAGTATTCTTAATTTCGTTTCATATCACAATGTCTCACAGGAAAACCCACTATAGACAAAGGAAAAACAAATGCCAATTCGGATAGGGATTATCGGTTGCGGTGGCATGGCAAACGGTCATCTCAACGCATACCGGACTATTCATAACACTGTCCCCAACAAAGTAGAATGCGTTGCAATGTGCGATGAAATCAAAGACAGAGCAGTCAACTACGAAGATGTTGTCTCAGGTACCATTGAGGTGTATCAAAAACCGATCAATGAACGGTGGGGGTTATAGTTGTCCGATAAAGTCCATGCATCTGCTGATGAAACACCTAATAACTCCATTGATAATAAGGACACGTCTGTAAAAACAGATCGAACTGTCGGATACTTTGAACTACTTCAAACGAATTCTAACTTTCGTTGGTTGTGGGCAGGACAGTTAGTCAGTCTCTTAGGTGACTGGTTCAATATCATCGCATCCGCAATACTGATCCATAAAATTACGGGTTCCGGATTGGCAGTAGGTGTGTTATTCACAATTCGGATGCTTGCCCCTTTCTTTGTCGCACCATTGGCGGGAATATGTGCTGATCGCTATAACCGTAAACATATTCTAATTTACACTGACATCATCCGAGGGTTACTGCTTATCGGATATCTCTTTGTCAGAGATAAAAATGATATTTGGCTGCTTTATGTCCTCACGACACTTCTATTTGGGGTAAGTGGATTTTTCAGTCCTGCCAGAAGTGCAATATTACCGGATATTACGGCTCATAATGAACTTGGTACAGCCAATGCATTGAGTGCTACAACGTGGTCTGTGATGCTCGCATTTGGTGCGGCTATCGGTGGGTTCACAGCAGGTTTCTTTGGTGTATATACGGCATTTGTAATTGATGGACTTACTTTTTTCGTTTCTGCTGCTCTACTCACCCAGATTAAACTACCATTACAATTCACATCTAAAACATCATTACAGGAACGTTCAAGGTTTTCTGCTTTGGGATATATGTCCCGTCATCCTGATATTCTATTTATATCACTACATAAGGCGGCTATAGCACTATTGTTGTCATCTGGATTTATGGTGGCACAAGTTGAAATAGCAAAGAGTCACTTTGTCATAGGAATTGATGGTGCGATTAGTCTTGGATTGATGTATTGTATGGGTGGAGTGGGGAGCGGTTTAGGACCCATTGTTGCCAGAATTTGGACTGGTGACCGAGACAAACCGCTACGAAGGAGTATCAGTCTCGGATATCTGATAGGGGCAGTTGGTCTTGCAATCGCTGCTCCATTATTGAGCTTCACTGTTTTTGTAATTGGTGGATTTGTACGGAGTGTTGGTGGTGGCATTGCCTGGGTGTTTTCAACGCAGCTTCTTCTTCAAAAGGCTCCTAATGAGATACGCGGACGCATCTTTGGCACTGAGTTTGCCTTGTTTACACTGATGGGTGGTATTGCCACAGCAACTGTCGGTGCATTACTTGATATCTTTGGGGTTCGTCTTGTTTTATTAGGAATGACCGCACTTCCACTTATTCCTGCCATTTTGTGGTGGTTTTGGCAAGTCCGGGTTAGCAGAATTAAATCAAGATAAAGACGAATACCGATCTAATGCATTCTAAATTCCTGCACAATATGGTGTTGATAAATTGGATTAGCAATATCACATCTTCTATTGCTGTCTTTCCTGATCACTCCATACATACTTAGTTCATAGATAATTTCATTATCAAGGTTAAAAGGAACACCTATTTTGTTTGAATCAGATGCGATATTCATCAATAGTTTTTCATAACGATGGTCTCTACGGATATTTGTGAGAAGGTGCTCAATATTGGCATTTCTTTCCTCAAGCAGCTGCGTATGGGCTTCTGCAAAGTGTGCCATTTCAATCATATCTGTTTTAGGAATGTCCAATTCTTCAGTCATTATCTGTGCTGCGCGATTTACAAGGAAAGGTTGACCCGCTGTCTGTTTATGTAATGAGATGACAACTTCCGAGGCAAAAGGTTGTCCGACTTCATCAGTATATTGTGACAAGAGCTCCTGAACTTGTTCTAAAGTGAAATTGGGCAGATTAAACTCATCTTGTATATTGAATGGTGAAATTGACCGATCATAGTTAAGTTGTGTGATGCTTTTTACACCAACGATACAAACGCTATGAATCGCCCTTGGTTCATCCGATAAATAAACATAACGGAGAGTGTGTAGAAATTCACTGACAACGTTTGTTGGTATACCGTCAAACTCATCAATTATGATAACTACATTTTGTCTGATACTGAATTGCGATTCAAGGAAACTTGCCAAATTCTCAAAAAATTCCTTCATTGATACATTATCAACAATTGCTGAATCTTCAAGAAAGGACAGTAATGTTTCAGGTATTACATCATTAGTTCTTTGATATACCTTCTTAATTTCTTTACATGTATCACTATAAAATGCTGCGTAAAAATCGGCAAGATTGAGGTTCTTATATGGTTCAAAATTCAATTGAATTGGGAGATAGGTTTCATCTTGATTAGATAGTTCTTCAGTGGCAAATCGAAAAAAGGTCGTTTTCCCTGTTTGACGTGGTGCAAACAGAACTATGTACCGCCCCTCTTTGATTCGGTTGATGAAATCGCTGATTTCTTCTGTACGTGACACAACATAATGCCTATCAGGATATACACGACCTCTGGTTCCAAAACTTCTCACTTTTTCACCTTGATCCTATTGTTTTCCCGCGTTACAGAATTTATTCATCCTCATCTTCGGAATAAGTATGTCCACTGAAGATAGCTCGAACCTGTTTCGCTGATTTCGGTCCTGACAACAATTGTCCAATTCGACCACCTTCCTCTGCTATCAATGCCTTGACATTTGTCAACACCGATTCCAGTTTGTCCGCCGGAAACTTACATGCACCATTTTCATCCATGTGTATAATCTCACCCGGTGCAACGTCCATACCTGCAATAGAAACGGGTACGTTAACTGCTTGAACTGCCATTCCGCCATGTCCAGGAGTAATTCCACTCAAGAGATACTGAAATTCCATCGGACGTATTTCATCAATGTCACGTGATGGTCCGTTTGAAATCGCACCTAAGCAGCCCACAGATTTCATCGCAGCTGTCATGTTTCCTCCTGCTAATCCTACTTTGTCCGCTAACTCAGGTGGAAATTTCTGCTGAAAGGCAAATATAGTCGGTTTTTTAGATGCATCCATTGCATCAATGACATCCATAAAGGAAAGTTCGGAAAATCCAGGGTCTGGCAAACCGTAGACACATGTTACAGCATACCCCACAACTGCCCCTAAATCTGGATACATACATCGGATAGTGGTGTCTGTGTACCAATTCTCTGTCCACGGATTGTATAACCCAAGACAAAGTGGGTTTCCCGGATAGGTTGCCACAACATTTGTTATTGAAGGTGTATCATAGTTACGTAATTCTGCTAACATTTCTTGTTCTGTTAATGCCATATTTTCCTCAATTATTATAGTGTCTTTCCTTTTCAATTAGACAGGCATTGTCCTACCAGAGTATGCACGTCCAATGCGTGCAGTTTCTTCACCTGAACCACATATTCTCACACCAGAATCAATGCTTTCTTCAATCGTATCTGCTGAGGCACTTTCCAGAAACTTAAGCCCTGCGGATTGACAAGCAGAGAATATTCTGTCTCTAGCATCCTGCAGTTCCTGTGGACGCGGGTTTGGTTGATGTTTATATCCGAATGACATGCTCATATCACCCGGTCCCCATTCAGCAAAGGCAATTCCCGGCACTCGCGCAGTCATTTCAACATTAGCTAATGCCCGTTTATTTTCAAACTTCAGTCCCAGTAGTAATTCACCTTCTGGATTCAGGGGCCAAGGGTCAGCAGTATCAAGATATTGGTCGACGGAAACACCCCAGATGTGTGAGGCAGGTCCCTGTCCGGCAGAACCACGTCTACCGACATCCAATTGCGACCCTACGCCGATTGTCTGGAATGGGTAACGACATGCTTCCACAAATGCTTTAACTGCTTCGGGGGACTCAGCATGGCAGAGCAGAAGTCCATGTACCCCACGAGCCAATAGTTGTCGCATCTGCCAACCGTTTGCACGAATCACATCCGCGCTGATGCCATCCACTGGCAACTCAACAATCACAGCAGGTGTTTTGTGACCACTATTTGTAGGACCTCCATCCGCCAATCCACGCATGTAACTATCTAAACCAGAAAGATCGAAACACCCGTGTTCCATACCAATGTTGATATAGTCCGCCCAAGTTTTTGCCGCTGCACGACCTGCATCATAATTCAAATCTGATGTTGTGTGACTCCCCGTATAGAAAACTGGTTGATCCTGTTCTAACAATTCAATCGCTTTATTCACCCGTATGGGCATTGTGATGCTCCTTCAAATTCCGTAATTATAAAATATCGGAGTATGTATCTTTCGTTGCTTTATGGACTTTATCTTATAGCAAAGTCTGCCTATCTGTCAACTGAATTTTGAGGTTATCACACAAAATGTAACACACCAATAACATTTCGGTTGTGTAAAGATTTTGTCACTAACTTCTCACCAATCATTGTAGGGGCGGGTTTCTGTGCCCGCCCGTTGCCTTACAGGACAAGGAATGGCGGGGCACAGAGACCCCGCACTACAATGGTGACTGGGATATTATGCCAATAACTTTACACACCCTAACATTTCAATCTACTTGACAATTTAGATAGAATAGGTTAAGTTAATAAGTAAGAACTATCATTATCTCTACATACACAAATCAGCAGGAGTCATCTAAATAGTGAGAGCACTTGTTATCAAATTGTTACCCGACAAACGACGCGAAAAATCCCTCGTCACCGACTGGAAAGAACCATCAGCACCAAAAGGCAATGAAGTCTTGTGTGAAGCAGTTTTTACCGGCTTAACCAACGGCACTGAGCGTAACCAACTTATCGGTGGGAACTATGCACCATCTGATGAAAGTCTTCCTAGCGGTGGAGGCTATCAGAATGTCGGACGTGTCATTGAGACAGGTCCTAACGTGTCTCAACTTCAAGTAGGAGATCTCATTTATGCAAGTGTGGATCACGTTGAAAGATTCACCATTCCAGAAAACGGATTACTCTATAAATTGCCTGATGATGTTGATCCTGTTGAAGCAGCCTTATTTGGCATATCGGGTGTTGCGATGCACTGTTGCCGACGTGTTGAGCCGCGTATCGGTGAAAAAGTGCTCATTGTTGGTCAAGGATGCATCGGTATGTTTGCAGCACAGATCGCTTATGCGATGGGTGCACGCGTATCCGTGTGTGATATTGATGACTCACGATTAGAAGAAGCGCGAAAACTCGGCATTGCAGAACAGGTTTTTAACACCAGCGGTGATGGGTGGAACGCACAAATCGCTCAGGGTAGTTACGATGTCGTGATGGATTTTGCCGGTGCACCAGACATGGTTACGCCAATGATACAAGCCTGCAAAACGCGTGGAAGGTTGCTGTTAGTCGCAGGAAGATTTGATGTCAACTATACCTTCAATACGGGACAGTTCAAGGAACTCAGCATTTTGCACTGTAGCCATTTCACCCGTGACGATCTGGATAATCTCTGCAGATTACTCCGTCAAGGTTCAATTAAAATTGCGCCACTGATTCGCCATCGTGTCCATGTCAATGAAGCATCGCAGATATATGATTGGCTCCGTGATGAACCGATGCGGTTACTCGGTACTGTTTTTGAATGGTAATATCAATGAGAGTTCGACTGAAGGAATAAGAACTCATGAATAACATGTTGTGTTCAATTTTGACGACAATGTTCATTGTACTGACAACCGTCCCGAGCAGCTTCGCCCAAGATTATAACCAATGGGGTTTGCCCGATGGTGCTAAATTGCGACTCGGTAAAGGTGCGATAAGCCAAATAGCCTACTCTCCTGATGGCACCAAGTTTGCCGTTAGCAGCGCGATAGGAGTTTGGATATACAATGCACAGACAGGCGAAGAACTCGACCTGTACACAGGGTATCCGGATAAGGTCTATAGCGTCGCATTTATTCCGGATGGCAATGCGATCGCAAGTGCCAGTCAGGGTAATAACATCCGCCTGTGGAATGCTAACACGAGTGAACATATCGTAACTCTATCGGGACATACTGATAAGGTGCTGAGTGTTATGTTTAGTCCTGATGGCAACATCATCGCAAGTGGAAGTAGGGACAAGACCATCTGTCTGTGGCACGCACATACAGGCGTACATATCCGCACCCTATCGGGACATACGAGGCGAGTCAATAGTGTTATGTTTAGTCCTGATGGCAACACCATCGCAAGCGCAAGTTGGGACGAAACCATCCGTCTGTGGGACGCACACACTGGTGAGCATATCCACACCCTATCGGAGCATACGGGTTCGGTAAGTAACTTCTCGTTTAGTCCAGATGGAAAAACAATCATAACCGTAAGTGGAAATGATGACGAAGTCATCCATCTGTGGCACGCGCATACAGGTGAAAATATCCGCATCCTATCGGGGCATGCGGATTTGGTAAGTGGTGTCTCGTATAATTCAGATGGCAATACAATCGCAAGCGCAAGTTGGGACGAAACCATCCGTTTATGGGACGCACACACTGGTGAACATATACGCACCCTATCGGAACATACGGATCGGGTTTATTGCGTCTCGTTTAGTCCGGATGGACACATCATCGTTAGTGGAAGTGGGGACGGAACCATCCGTCTGTGGCATGCACACGATGGAACACACTTCCGAACGCTATCCGGACACATAGATTGGGCTTATGATGTTTCGTTTAGTCCGGATGAAAAAAATATTGCAAGTGTCGGTGGCAAAACCATCCATCTGTGGGACGCACACACAGGGGCACATCTCCGCACACTATCAGGACATACGGATTGGGTCTTTAGTGTTTCGTTTAGTCCAGATGGAAAAATAATCGCAAGTTCAGGTCAGGACAAAACCATCCGTTTATGGGATGTAGACACAGGTGAACATATCCGCACACTATCGGGGCATACAGATTGGGTCGATTGCGTCGCGTTTAACCCAGATGGCAATCTCATCGCAAGTGCAAGTGATGATGGAAGCATCCGTCTGTGGGATGTGAACACCGGTGAACATATACGCACACTATCGGGGCATATAGATTCTGTCACAAGTGCCTCGTTTAGTCCAGATGGAAAAACAATCGCAAGTTCAGGTCAGGACAAAACCATCCGTTTATGGGATGTGGACACAGGTGAACATATACGCACACTATCGGGGCATACAGATTGGGTCGAAAGTGTCGCGTTTAACCCAGATGGCAATCTCATCGCAAGTGCAAGTGATGACAAAACCATACGCCTATGGCACCCTCACACTGGAACACACCTACTCACACTATCAGGACATACGGATTGGATCGGAAGCGTGGCATTTAGTCCGGATGGAAATACTGTTGTGAGTGGAAGTAGGGACAAGACCATCCGTCTGTGGCATGCACACACTGGCAAGCATATCCGTACTCTATTGGGCAATACGCATACTGTCACAAGCGTCTCGTTTAGTCCGGATGGAAATACGATAGCAAGTGGATGTGTAGACGGGACCGTGATCCTGTGGGAGAACGGAAAGTGAGTTTTTAGCATATACTGGTTCAAACAGTTTTGACTCAATTGCGATGGATAATTAAGGTGTTTTAGATTTACTATAAATTTACATTTCATATAGGAGAATTTATGTCAGACGTAAGATTAGGTTTCATCGGCACAGGTGGCAATATGAATCGTCACCTGCGAGAATTAACCCAAATTGGGGGCAATACATTTGTGGCTTTCTGTGATATTGTCATAGAAAAAGCGGAGCGCGCCGTTGAACAATACGGTGGTAAAGCTTATGCAGATTACAACGACATGCTGGCAAAAGAGGAACTGGATGCGATTTACATTTCCATTCCACCTTTTGCTCACGGTGCACCAGAGAAGGCAGTTATCGCAGCTGGAGTGCCAATGTTCGTTGAGAAACCTGTCCATATGGATACCGATGAAGCAAAGGAAATTGCCGCTGAAGTTGAAGAAAAAGGCATCATAACCGCTTGTGGATATCAGGAACGTTATCTTGATATTATTGACAAGGCACAAGAACTGCTCGCTTCACGAAGAGTCGGTTTCTTTATGGGGTACTGGATGGGTGGCATGCCCGGTGGGTGGTGGCGTGAGAAGGCAAAATCCGGCGGACAACTCATGGAACAAACAACGCACGAATTTGATATGGCACGCTATCTCTTTGGTGAAGTCAAAACTGTCTATGCCGTTGCAAGATACGATCTGATTCCGAATACCGACTACGATATTGAAGAAGCATCCGCAGTTTCATTGCAATTTGAAAGCGGTGTGTTTGGTATTATGTTCTCCGCTTGTTTCACAACAAATGGATTGCGTCGTTCCGGTTTAGACATCTTCTGTGAAGATGGTTCGTTGGAATATCATCTGCGACGTGCGCTTGTCCTTTCCACTGCAGATGGAAAAGAAACCTGGAACCCCGAAAATAACTGTACGATAGATATGGACAGCACCTTTATTGAAGCAGTTCGCACAGGAGATGGCAGTGCCATTCGGTCTCCATATCCCGATGCAGCAAAAACCGCAATTTTGTCTATTGCAGCGAATCAATCTCTGGAAACTGGTGAACCTATCCACCTGACATAACTTGGACTTACACACAAACGGTAGGCGCGCTTTGTAAGCGCGCTGAGAACAAATGCAACAACAGATTACCCTCCCCATCACTGGCATGCATTGTGAAGGTTGTGCTGCCACAATAACCCAAGGTCTCACAGAGACGAAGGGTGTCCTTGCAGCAAATGTTAGCATTGCAACGGAGCAGGCGGCGGTTACCTATAACCCATCTGCTCTTGACGAGAATGAGATCGTAGATAAAATCCGTTCCCTCGGATTTGATGTCGTTGATTCGGATTCTGAAGCAGAAGCACGTGCTGCAGAACTCAGGAAACAGAAGTTACAATTCTGTGTAGGTCTACTTTTCACACTACCTCTATTCTTACTCAGCATGGGAATAGATATGGGATGGTTAAGTGGATGGGAAGATGCCGATTGGGTGAACTGGCTGATGTTTGCTTTAGCATTACCTGTGCAAGTCTATGTAGGTTGGGACTATTATGTCGGTAGTGTTAAGTCACTGCGAAATCGTTCAGCCAATATGGATGTGCTTGTCGCAATGGGTTCATCTGTTGCATTTCTCTATAGCGTTGTTGTGATTGTTGCTTCTACATTAAATATACAAGGTCTTGGCAACCACGTCTATTTTGAAACTGCAGCTGTTATCATCACACTGATTAAACTCGGCAAACTTTTGGAGGCACGCGCCAAAGGTCAGACAAGTGCAGCCCTCAAAAAACTGATGCGACTCTCACCAAAAACCGCCTGTTTACTGAAAGATGGAAAAGAACATCAGATACCGATTGAACAAGTCGCAGTTGACGATCATCTTATTATCCGACCCGGTGAAAGCATACCTGTTGATGGCATCGTCAGCGAAGGTTCAAGTGCTGTTGACGAAAGCATATTCACTGGTGAAAGTGTTCCTGTAGATAAAACGGCAGGTGACACAGTCTCAAGTGCCACAATTAATCAGAGTGGTATGCTAACAATTGAAGCAACACGAGTGGGGTCAGAGACTTCCCTTGCACGACTTGTCCAGTTAGTCCAACAAACACAACAGAGTAAAGCACCGATTCAACGCACAGCAGATGCAGTCGCAAGTGTGTTTGTGCCTGTTGTTTTATGTATTGCAGCTGCGACTTTCCTCGTGTGGTGGTTCATTCCTGGGCAAGAGTTCACTGATGCCATGCTCCGATTAGTAGCCGTTTTAGTGATTGCATGTCCATGTGCTTTAGGACTTGCCACCCCTACTGCGATAATGGTCAGCACAGGAATCGGAGCACATCGCGGTATCTTGTTTCGCAATAGTGAATCGTTAGAACATGCTGGTTCTCTGTCTCGAATTGTGCTTGATAAAACCGGTACCTTAACACAAGGTCAACTCTCACTCACTGACATTATCACAAGTGATGGGGATGAAAATCGTTTGCTTCAAATTGCTGCATCTGCAGAACGGGGCAGTGAACACCCCATCGGAAAGTCAATCGTTCGCGCAGCATCTGAACAAGGTATTGAGACCACGGCACCAACAGAATTCACTGCCGTTGCAGGCAACGGTATCATCACCCAACTGGATGAGAATAAAGTAATCATTGGTAATCTGTCCTTAATGCAACAACACAACATTCCAACTCAAACGTTAGAGACGGAAGCAGAAAGGTTACAAGGTGAAGCAAAAACAGTGTTATGGGTTGCAATTGATGACAAAGTAAAGGGTATTCTTGCAGTTGCAGATACTTTGAAATCAGATGCAAAGTCTGCTATCGCTGAACTCCGACAACTCGGATGCGAAGTGACGATGATGACAGGAGACAACCGTGGAACTGCTGCTGCTATAGCAAAAAGTGCTGGTATATCCGCTGTAATGGCGGAACTACTGCCTGAAGACAAAGCATTTGCTATCAAAGAAGCACAAGAAACAACGGATGGATTTGTCGGTATGGTAGGAGATGGAATTAACGATGCACCTGCTTTAGCACAAGCAGATGTCGGTATGGCACTTGGCACAGGAACAGATATTGCAATGGAAACTGCCGATTTAACGTTGATGCATGGCGATCTGCGATCTATCCCCGATGCTATTCGGTTAAGTCGCACTACACTTCGTACTATCAAACAGAATCTGTTTTGGGCATTCTTTTACAATGTGTTGTTAATTCCTGTTGCTGCAGGTGTGCTGTTTCCACTTACGTTTTTACCATTAATGTTGCGAGAGTTGCATCCCATGCTTGCGGCATTTGCAATGGCATTTAGTAGTGTGTCTGTTGTTCTAAATAGTCTACGTTTGCAATGGAGGAAATTGTGATATAGAATATCATATTTGAAACAATGGGCAAACTTAATCTGACAAACATTTACACACCCCTCGATTTTTGTTACAAATTGACTTTACTGCATTTTTGTGATATACTAATAGAAAAATAAGACCCATGAATGTGTGTGAATGAAAACATTTAATCCTTGTAAATTGCTTTCATGAAGACACACACCTTTTACATGTGCAAGAAGGAGTTTAAACTATGGCCGATGTAAAGTACATCCCTTTTCAACGCGTAAAAGATTGGAAAGTTGGTGAGAGGATTATTGTAGATGGGAATCCCGGCAAAATCCGTGATATTGTTGAATTTGAGAATCCTGCGGGAACCGGCGAGACAATTGCATCCATCGGTGTCGTATACGACAAGGAGCCCGGGGTTATCAGGCTTGTTGAATTTGATTTTCACCGAGTCAAACTTGAACGTGAACACCTCCCTAACACACTTTCTCTGTAGACAAATGCCAAAAACGTTAGCATTCTTAGCAGCCCTTTTCCATGCGAAATACGTAAGGATTTGAAATGGAACAACAAAACCGAGCAATCTTGACAACAGAATTATCACAGCAGATTACGGCATGCACTTTTTCTAAAGAGGATTTAAAAACGCTTTGTGAAATTTTGCAAGAGTCAAGTCATGCAGCCGCGGAAGAGGAAATAACCAATTACGCTCCTATAGACCGATCCCCAGAGCAAATTTACGCAGATAAAGCATTATTAAGATCTAGTTTTGAATTAAAGGTGACTGTACGTGGAGCAGATGATGAAACGGTTTATGGCACAATTCCATCCGTGTTTAACTCCCCGCGTTTTCCTGATAAAGTTAAGAGTCTTTACATTGACAGTGAATTGGATCTAAGAAATTTGTACAATTGGTTACCGAGGAACCGTTTTGAATTGCTGTTAGATTTCACCAAACCTGCGCTTTTCAATTTATCATTGTCGCCCTCTATATCTACACCGAATGCAAGCAACATCCTTGTTACCGGACTGAATTCTGATTGGGTTAGTGGAGTATATCGGAAAGTTACGGATTTCATCGAGGAAAGAAAAACCCACCGTCGCCTTCTTCATAGACATAGCGTGTATGATTTACTTCTTTTTCTCGTCGGCATTCCATTCGCTTTTTGGATGGCATACAAGTCATCAGGAGTGATAGACAGTGTGTTTGGCGATTTTTCTGTATTTGTTCAAAATAGTGCTTATGTTTTCTTATTCTTTTTAATGCTACATGTGTTCAAATTACTGTTTCACTATGCCAGATGGGTTTTCCCGATTGTTGAGTACAGAGGTTCAAAGGATGCTGCTCGAAAGCATAGATATATCTTGTTGTCCCTGGTCGGAGGCGGACTTATTGGAGTTTTTGGAAATTCTCTTTATGATCTATTAAAAATATTGTCACCTTTTTAATCATCTATCACTGATATACAGAGGCATTAGAATAACTATTGCAGTTATCAAATTACAGGAGAACCACATTGCTGAAAATGATTGAAAATGTCTCAATGGTTAGAGAAGCAACTTGAGCACCTGTTCCACCGAAATCCCATCAATCACCGCACAACTCCCTGCACCACACCCACCCGGATTACGACCAGGGTGGCACGGATTACATCCCAAGTCAATTCCACTCTGCACAACTGTGTGCTGCTCACCATAGGGACCACTTCGGATGTGATGCGTAGATCCGAATAATGCGACAACAGCAGTCCCAACAGCAGCAGCAATGTGCATCGGCCCCGTATCATTCCCAATGTAGACATCGCAGGCTGCAATCAATGCAGCGACCTCTCGTAAGTTTTCTGTTTCAACAAGGATTGGTGCTGTATCCATCATACCTGCAACCTGAGTTTGTCGTTCCCGTTCATTGGGACCGCTAAATAGCAAAATCGTAGCGTTTTTTTTATTTACCAAAGCATTCGCGAGTTGTGCAAATTTCTCAGCATGCCACAACTTGTAAATCCAGTTTCCACCCGGATGAATACCTATTATTGTCTTTTCCGAATTAACTCCTGAATCCGTAAAAAAATGAAATGCAGCCGATTGCTCTGTTTCAGTCAATTGTAAGCAAGGATTAGCATCCGTTATATCCACACCTCGCTTGCACAGCACTTCCAAGTAACGGACAACAGCATGCCGTTCCCTATCTCCGCGCACCAAACCCCAATGTTCCGCACCAATACAACGAGCAACAAAACTATCTCGTAAATTCACAACAAGGTCATAATGTTCACTGCGCAACGTATTTATCAGTTTCAATCGCCCTCTCAATCCTCTATGTTCACCCCGATTATCATAAACAAGAGTTGCATCAATTTGTGGGTCATTAGCAAGAAGGTTGCACGCACTTGGTCCGACAAGAAAGGTAAGATGAGCATCAGGGAAATGAGATTGGAGTGGTTGGATAACAGCAGTAGATAGCACCGCATCACCGATAAAACTGAAGCTGAATACTAGGATTTTTTTCATTTCTCAGAAATATGAAAAGATTCAATCAGGTCAACAGCAGTAGTCAAACCATCTTCAGATTCCATCTGTGTGCCTAAGGACTCTGCACGCTCAGTCATGGTAGGTGTCTCTAAAACCTGTTCAATCCGTTGTGCAAGCCGTTTCGCAGTGAGTTCACGTCGAGGCAGACTTTTCGGGGCAATCCCTAACTCATAAAGCAACTTTCCCCAATAGAATTGATCAACGATGTGTGGCACAACGACTGATGGCACTTTCGCACGACAAACTGAAGCCGTTGTCCCCGCACCCCCATGATGCACTACACAACGCGCTTGTGGAAACAACCATTGATGCGGAATATATTCTGCACAGTAGATATTCGGATTAACATCCTGTGTACCTAACAATCCCCAACCCGCTTGGATAATAGCACGTTGATTTATGATTTTGACAGCATCAACCAATATCTCCGTTGTCTCTTTCCCATCACTGCCTCCCATTGATCCAAACGAAATCACGATGGGTGGAGCACCGTCCGAAAGAAAATCTTTGAGTTCAGATGGTGGTTCGTAATCCGGTTGTCCAAGATGCCAAACACCTGTCCATTTGTGGTTCGGTTTAAATCTTATTGCTGAACAAAGAGAAGGAGAGGCTGCTAGCAGATTCAGATACGGGGAATACATCTCGTCAGAAGACATAAAAGCCCTCGGTTTCCCACCGATAGAGACGATAAACTGATTGAAAAGCGGATCAACAGAATTCTTGAGCCGCAACCTTACTAACTTCCATACGAATACGTTGAACATCCGACCCCAATTTGGAAATGGATATGGAGCATGGTCAGATGCTTTTATGAAGCCAGGGCAGTACGTTACTGTTATCCACGGCAAATTATTTCGGATGGCAGCTTCCTGAGCAGGAATGTCAATGGAATGACATATAACTAAATCATAACCTTTCATAGCTGCAAGACAATCGTTATACCACTTTTCTCCACGTTTTAGAACACCTTCCTTGGCAATTAGCAACAATGGAGCCATCGGGTCACGCATTGCTATCATTGTGTCCATCGTCTGATGGAATTCAGCAAAATCAAAACTGCCGCCAACTTCGTAGAATTCCGCACCAATCTCAACAATCCTGTCTCTATAGATAGATGGGGCACACACACACACCTGATGTCCATTGTTTAGCAATCGTTCAGAGAGTGCTAAGAGAGGGTAGACATCCCCTGTTGTTCCCCAAGCAGCTATCGCTATTTTCATTTTCTCCTCATGTCTAAAGTCGTCATTGCAGTATTCAAAACCATTTCAACCGGCAATTTCTTAGTGCATTCCCATCCGATCTTGCATTTGTGTGCACTGCAAGGCCAGCACGGCATATCCATTCGTACGACAGATGCATTCTCATTCATCGGTCTCCACGCAACATGATCCGTCGGACCGAAAATGGCTACCGTTGGTACTTCCAATGCCGCAGCGAGATGCATAGGACCCGAGTCATTGCATACGACCATATTACAACAAGATAATAGAGCAGCCAATTCTCTGATTGATTTTGGCGCATAAATGATAGCATTAGAATGCATTGACTTCTGTATATTATATGCCAATTTTTTTTCATTCGGACCGTGCAAAAGAAGTGTCGTTGCATTATATTGCCGTACGAGTTTGTCAGCAAGTTCAGCATACTGTTTTTCTGGCCACCGTTTATCAAAAGAACTTCCACCCGGATGAATCCCAATAAGAAAAGCATCACTCCCAACTTCCAAAGATACAAGCTCCGATTCAGCATGCATAGTTTCATCGGGTAACAGATTGAAAACCAATTTTCGTGTGCCTTCACCCTTACAAACCAACTTGACTAATGCTAAGTTCCTATCAACCTCGTGAGTTTCACCTTTTCGATATTTTCCCTTCCATGCATGCGTTAACGTTGATCTGAACCTTTTTTGATAGCGACCTAAGCGATAGGACGCTCCAGAGAGAAAAGCAATGAGATGTGATAAGGTAGCAGTCTGCATCGCAACAACGAGATGAAACTGTTCATTACGCAAAGATTGATAGAATTTCAACTGCGCAGTTACTTGACGATGTTCCCCTTGTCGGTCTAACACAAGCACTTTATCAACATCAGGATTCCCGATTAGCACATCAGCATTAAGTGGACGTGCCAAGACCGTGATTTCTGCAGATGGATAGTTCTGTCGTAGTAATGCTATCGCCGGGGTTGAATTCAGCAAGTCGCCTATACCATCTGTACGAATAATTAGGATTTTGTCAATGTTTGGGAGTATCTCTCCATCTGTTGAATTCCGATTTTGCATACCGTTTTCCTTGAAAGTAAGGTGAATGCTAAATAATTATAGCACAAGGAGAATTGAAAGGCAAATCTAACAGGTGTGCGTCAGAGGCATTCAATTGTCAATACTCTCTATCGTGGGAGGAGTTTCCAACCCCGATTTAACAACAAAATCAGTCGTCCTCGCGCAATTCACGCACCTATTTTATCCTTTGGAAATGTTTTATTTCACTTTAGGATAAGAAAACTCGACAATTGAATACCTCTGATTGATTTAGGACATTTTTTGATAAATATCAGTTAAATATATATAATGTCTAATGTGTGCCAAGAACTTTACACACCCTTTATGGATAATAAATTTGACCTAAACATACGGATGTGTTAGAATCCAAATGTTATATTTGGGAAATCATCTTATAGTCATCTACATCCGTAGATTTACATTCCGTAAAACAGTCCATCAATTAATATTGCAACAATTAACTATACCTTAAAACAAAACAATTCATATAGAGAAAGGTGGTGAATAATGAAAGATAATACATCTGATGAGTCAGGTGAAGAAACTGAACACCAAATTGAGCAAGAGTCAAACGAGACGGATGAAAAGCAAGATGTATATGCATCAATACAGCAACGATTTAATGATTTACGGAGTGAATATTTGGATTCTCGGTCGAAATCTATCAACAGATGGTTGGCGTTTATTTGTATAGTGTTACTATTTTTCACTATACTCATTCCGATTGTAACAGGGATTGCTGCGTATGTTATTTATGATCGGTTTTGGGATTTACAGGAACAAATGTTAATCCATGTGAAAGCAGCAGAACAACATTCCTCGGACGCTGCAACAAAAGCATCTGAAGCGGGTAAATATCTCAAGGAAATCAAGGAACATCATACTAAAGTCAAAGGTATTGTAGCTAAATTGACAAGTAAAGATTTCACGAATCCTAATAAAATAGCCATTCTTCAATCAACGATAGAAGATATATTAAATAATCCAGCAATTTCTTTTGAGGACAAGGCAATCATTGAAGCGTATAGACTTCAGAAGGAAGGTCAACTCACAGATGCTATTGAGAAATGGCGTTCTATTGCGAACACAGCACAAGGTGTTAATAATGAGTTGGTTGCTCGTGCGTTCTTTTCAATAGGTTTTCTCCATATACAACTAAATGAGAATGATCAGGCTGTTTCTGCTTATGATCAGTCAATTGAATTGATGCCGACTTTCGCGGATGCATATACCAGTCGTGGGGTAGTGAAAAGTTCACTTGGTAATCTTGAGGAGGCTATTGCTGACCACAGTGAAGCGATCCGACTGAATCCGAATTTTGTTGAGGCATATATCAATCGTGGGACTGCGAATCGTTCTCTAAATCAGCATGAGGCGGCGATATCTGACTTTGATGAGGCAATCCGATTGGATACGAATTCTCCAGTTGCATGGACACATCGTGGGGTGTCGAAGGGGGCACTTGGACGGCATCAGGAGGCAGTTGCTGACCATGATGAGGCTATCAGACTTGATCCGAAATATGTTGATGCATATATTAATCGTGGGGCTGCGAAGCGTGCACTTGGGGATATGGATGGATGGAAGAAGGATATGGATAAGGCTTTGGATTTGACTAAGGAGTTGAAGGAGGGTGGGGAGGCTGGTGAGTAAGGGTTTGGAGGAGAGAGTTTTAGGCAAGATAAAAAGATGATGATATTTTGAGTATGAGGTCGAACTATGATTCAGTCCCTTAAAATTTGGCAGCGTTTTATGGTATCAGTAATAATCTTTGCCCTGATTTTCATAACGGGCATGGTGGGTCTGTTAGCACAAACAACCGAAGACGACGGAGTTGATATAGATGAATTATCAAGTGATACAGCAAAGGGAATAGGTTTATTTGGAAGCGGTATAAGTCTAGGAGACCTTGGTAGTATCGGCGGGTTCGTGGGTGGTATTACAGCACTCGTAGTTGCTATTTTCGCAGGCTTTCGTTTCTTAATCCATCGTAAACAACCATCAATTCAAATATTACTGGCAACCAGTGAAGACATTAATAAGTTTCTTAAAGATGAACAATCCCAAGAATCTTCGCGAGTTGAGAACGTCGTCCGGTATGTTGAGCGAAATAGTAGGTCTTCTTTTGCGGATAAAGCAATAGCTCATGCTTATAGATTGCAGGCGGACAAGAAAATTAATGAAGCTTGCCAAAAATGGCAGGACATTGCTAATTACGCGGAAGGAGATGACAACGACCTTGCCGCCCGTGCCTGGTTTTCTGTTGGCTATCTGTTCTCTGAGCAACACGAAGAAAAGGAAGCACTTTCTGCCTTTGACAAAGCAATTCACATGAAACCAGAATATGCAGAAGCATTCAGTAATCGTGGCTCAGCAAAAAATGAACTAGGACAATATGAAGATGCTATTGAAGACTTTGATATGTCTATTTCACTGAATCCGGATTTGGCAGTTCCCTATACAAATCGTGGCGTAGCGATGCAAAAATTAGGTCAACTTGAGGGGGCCATTAGATACCATGACAAAGCAATCATTTTAAAATCAGATTTTGCATTGGCATATTCCAATAGAGGTATTATCAAAACCAAACTAGGACAACCTGAAGAGGCGATAAAAGATTTTGATGAAGCTATTAGACTTGATCCTGACTATGCTGATGCATATTACAATCGCGGAAATGCAAAAAGTAAAATAGGGCGATTTGAGTCTGCCATTTCGGACTATGATGTAGCATTTAGGGGTAAAAAGAACGATGCTGAAGTATATATCAATAGAGGTGCAGCAAAGACAGAACTTGATCGATTTGAGTCTGCCATTTCGGACTATGATGCAGCAATCAATCTAAATCCAGACTCACCAGACTTAGTTAGGGCTTACACAAATCGAGGTAATGCAAACGCTAAACTTGGCAAATATAAAGAAGCCATGTCTGATCATGAAAAAGCTATTAGACTCAATCCAAATCTTGCTGAGACTCACTACTGTCGTGGTACTACAAGAATGTTATTTGATCAACATGAAGCTGCAATTGCTGACTTTAATGAGGCTATACGCTTAAACTCAGATTATACTGATGCTTACAATATTCGTGGAGCTGCGAAGGGCATTCTTAAACGGTGCAATGCTGCCATCATAGATTTTAACGAAGTTATACGTGTAAATCCAAATCATGCTGATGCTTACTATAATCGCGCTGCTGCCAAGTATGCCCTTGGTAGATGTGAGGAAGCAGAATCAGATACCCAGATTGCTTTGGACCTCGCGAAACGGCAAGGTAATAAAGATCTCAAAGCCAATGTGGAACAACTGCTTCAAGAAATCAATAAAGAAAAATAAAGGAGATACCAAATTATGCTTGAGTTTGGCAACCTTAAATCTATTGACTTACGTCACATCTGGCCTCGTGAGGATGAAGATTTCACACCGTGGCTGTTTGAGAAAGAAAACCTTACCCGGCTAGCCGATGTTTTGAATATGAAATTTGACCCTTTGGAGAAAGAGATGGAGGTAGGGCAATTTTATGCGGATATTGTATGCCGTAACACAACCGATAATTCTCTTGTTGTTATTGAAAATCAGTTGGGAGAAACTGACCATGACCATCTTGGTAAAGTCTTGGCTTATGCAGCTAACTTACGGGCATCTAAAGTTATCTGGATTGCAGCTGAATTCGCAAGTGAACACAGTAATACTCTTAATTGGCTAAATGAGAATATGAGCGATCACTTTCAATTCTTTGGAGTAAAACTTGAGCTAATCCAAGTTGATACTTCGCATCCGACACCGAAGTTCACCGTTATTGCCAAACCTAACAATTGGATTTGTCCAGAGATAGAGGGAGATTCACGTACACGATTTTGGTCTAAGTTTCACGAACACTTGACTGAAAACAACAGTTCGCTTGATCCTCAAGGACCATGTGAAAATCTTCAATATTTTGGTTTTCGCATCGGAGAAATCTCCGACATCTGGCTTGCAGCATGGAGACATCAGAATAATAAATATTTTGCTGTTAACCTCCACCTGAAGGGGCAAAATGCTCAATTATATTTTGATAAGTTGAAAGAGCAGCAAAATGAGATTGAAACTGAGATAGATGCAGCTCTCGAATGGAAAAAATCGCCTAGTTACAACACAACAGTTCCTCAAGTAGGTTTATACAAGAACATGGACTCACCTTATGAAACAGATTGGTCCAATCAGTTTGAGTGGCTTCATTTAAATCTTGAAAAATTGCATAAAGTTTTCCTATCTCGTGTGACAGCTTTTTGATTGGTCATCTGCGATATACATTTTGTCTTGTCTTATTGGGAACGGAAAGATGTAAAATAAATATTCATTTTCATCCATTTCCAATCACAGTGATTTTGCGAAACGCAACACATATGCATCATGATCCTTCAACTCAAAAGCTCGTAAGTCATCTGTATTCTCAACCGATTAGTACAATGTCATCCAAAACACCTTGTGTACCGCATAATTTAGGTAATCGTTTATTGTCAATTTCGTCTCTAAATAGGTTCACGTATCCAATATCTGTAGGATATGTTGATGTTATACTTCCGGAAAGTGTTACCCGATGGCTGATTCGTTTGCTGGATTTATTCACAAGTATCGTAAATCATAACGAAGATCTTAATCAAGTTGAAGTAACGGAAACCGAATACCATCAGCTTTTAGAAATATTAGATGATTTAATCCATAGCGTTGGTGATGATGAAAACCATCCTTTAACGGAAACTATGACACTTGTTGGTGAATTAATTAAAACCAGGACTTACGCATTTTTGTAAAATGGTGTCCAATGTTCTATTATGACTACATTTACCCAATCTAAAAAGAAGGAAAACCTATTTTCCGATTATTGTCAATTTTTATTATCAAGTTTCACGAATTGGACACAAACCTATTTTGCTGATCACACCGATAAATGGAGCCATGATCAACTCAATCGTTTTTTGAGAAATGAGAACATTCCTTACAATTATTGAGGAACATATTCGCGAACTTAATGATATAGAATAACAGTAGTCAATTTACTTTATTTTTTCACAGATATAAACCGAATTTTGTAGATATTTCTAAAAAATGAGTATATAATTAATGTTATTAGATGCTCAGAAGGAGAATACTTACATGCCACGTAAAAAAAGAGATTATATTTCTTCAATATCTGGATGGAGTGTTGGTAACAGTGAGAGGGCACGCAAAGATGCCGAGGCAATTCAGAGAGTTGTCCGCGGGGCACGTTTACCTATCACAAATAACATTGAAAGATCTTATATACCAGAGGCTAGTATTGCTGACACGGTTGCTAAATATTTCTCAGAACCCAAATTCTCGGATTTTTCCACTGATAGAGAATGTCCTATTCAGATAGGTCCAATTAGTTACATAACTGATATTGTTCTTCTCGATTCAGAAGGAAGTTTTCTTGCTATTGTAGAGTGCAAGTCCCTGAGAAATTCAAACCGCGGCACACAACAACTCAAGAGTTTTCTCTGTGCGACCGACACTCCTTATGGTATACTTGCTACTAGTACAAATAGAGATTCATGGAAGTTCTATGAGAATCTAAGACACAATAAGTTTCAAGAAATTGATCGTGCTACTTTTGAAAAACAAATTCTTGGATAGTCAAATACGTAAATTGGGAATATTCCTTTCTGGATTGACTACCATTGGAATTAAATAGGAATGATTCTCACAACGGTTTTGCGAAACACAACACATAACCATCATGATCCTTCAGCTCAAAAGCACGTAAGCCGTCATCAGTATTCTCAAGCGGTTCATGGAATTCTAATCCACGAGATTGATACTCCACCTAAGGCACGGTTAATCACAGTAA
Source organism: Candidatus Poribacteria bacterium (assembly GCA_958295945.1). Lineage (GTDB taxonomy): Bacteria > Poribacteria > WGA-4E > WGA-4E > WGA-3G > MSPOR6. The sequence continues at coordinate 2,986,130 of OY282386.1, read as the reverse complement.
TACGATATAATGCACAGCAAGTTGTAATTCATGAAGTACTGACACACGCTGAGTACGATGTATGGAATAAAAAGAGGTAATAGACGATGCTGCGAGGAATACCATATCCACAAAATGAATTGTCAACAATTATACCTTTTGTGCCACATAATTTAAATGAGCATATATTATCAAATCCGACTCTACTTATGTTCACATACCCAATCTCTATAGGATATGTTGATGTTATACTGCCAGAAAATGCTACACAATGGTTAATACGGTTGCTAAATTTGGTCACAAGTATCGTAAATCATAACGAAGATCTTAATCAAGTTGAAGTAACGGAAACCGAATACCATCAGCTTTTAGAAATATTAGATGATTTAATTCATAGTGTCGGTGAAGATGAAAACCATCCTTTAACGGAAACTATGACACTTGTTGGTGAATTAATTAAAACTTATGAAGATCGGAATTTTCCTAAACTAACTGAGGATGTGATCGTTGAAACATCAAGCAGTTGTAGTGATGTAGCTACTCACCAAACAAGACAGACTGACGCAAGTTTTGTCAACGTTTTATATGTTATTGGTTGTCTACTTAGTAAGGAAGGTAAGTCAGACGAAGCCATTTCCGCCTTTGACTTAGCAATAAGTATCAACCCTGATAACGCCATAATACATACAAGTCGAGGTGAAGCAAAGTCCGGTCTAAATGACTTTATAGGTGCCAAAGTGGATTTGCATAAGGCATTGAAACTTACAGAAAAACAGGCTGAGAATGAATTCAGTTTTGTAATAAAGGAACGACTTAAGGAGTTTGATATCGTAGAGGCTGCTTCCGAATATTTTACTGACTCAAAATTCGCAGAACTTTCAGTAATCAGAGAGTGTAGAATACGGATAGGAACACTCCATAGCCGAGTTGACTTAGTGCTTTGCGATGCAGAAGGAAACTATATCACTATTGTAGAATGCAAACTGATCCCAAGTTCCGATCATAGTGAGTCTAGTCAAGAACCACTGAAGAGTTATCTCTGTGCTACGGACGCACTGTATGGTATATTTGCTTCCAGTATAAATCCAGACTCCTGGGTTTTTTATAAAAATCTGCGTCATAATCGGTTTCAACAAATTACACGTACTGATTTTGAAGAACAAGTCCTTGCGAATTTGTGATAGAGACAATCAAAATCTCCAATCACAGGGGTTTTGCAAAACACAACACATAACCATCATGATCCTTCAACTCAAAAGCGCGTAAGGCATCGCTAGTATCCGCAAGCGGTTCGTGAAATTCTAATCCACGAGACTGATACTCTGCATACAGACCGTCAGGGTTTGGCGTATAAATAAACGCATCCCAGCGTGCCCACTCATGCCGTGTGTGGTTTGGCACTGGATGGATATACTCCGTTATCTGTTTCAACAGTATCTTGACGTTATCGCGAGCCACTATACCGAAAAATGGGTCGTCTTCAGGCACAAGTAAATCTGTCTGAAAGCCGAGTTTACTGTTGTAGAAGTCAATAGAGGCGGCAAGGTTGTCAACGATGAAAAATGGGTATATTTTCTCAAGTGTAGTATCGTTAGTCATCATAATTCTCCTCTTCCAATTAAACGATGTGAATTAGAAAGGATTACAATTCATGGCAATACTCAGATGGGGTATACTCGGATGCGGAAATGTTGCTGAACATAAAGGCGGACCACCGTTGTATTCCGTTGAGGATTCAGAACTCATCGCAGTGATGCGGCGGGATAAGGCAAAAGCAGAAGACTTTGCTGAAAGACACGGTGCAAAACGCGCCTATGCGCATGTTGATAAGCTTCTTTCAGATGATGAAATAAATGCAATATACATTGCAACCCCGCCACATGTGCACTGTGAACAGACGATCTGTGCCGCACGTGCTGGTAAGCATATACTCTGTGAAAAACCGATGGCATTGTCTGTTAGCGAGTGTCAACAGATGGTGGAGGCATGCCGTGAAGCAGGTGTTACCTTGATGCTTGCCTACTACCGAAATCACTATCCGAATATTGAGAAGATGAAAGCCTTAATGAATGATGGTGCAATCGGTGATGTGGTGCTTGCTCGTATCAACTGCACCGGTTACTATAACCCGAATCGTCAAGACTTGAAGAATTGGCGTATCAATCCTGAAATAAGCGGTGGCGGTGTGTTGATGGATATTGGGAGTCATCGTATCAGTCTGCTGCAGTCCCTGATGGGAGATGTAGCGTCAGTAAAAGGATATGCAGAAACTGTGCATTTAGATGCTACCGTTGACGATTCTGCTGTGTTTACTCTCCGTTTTGAAAATGGTGGACATGCCGTTGCGAATATCAATTGGAATGTAGGTGTTGGAATTGACGATGTTGAGGTATATGGTACAAATGGTAGTTTAAGATGTTCACCTTTGAATTCTGGGAATCTGACACTTGAAACAAAATCTGATGGTGTGTTGGGGTTTTCTCAAACACCTTTACCGCATACGCATACTGGACTTGTCCAAGATTTTGTTAATCATATTAGGACTGGTGAACCTGTCCGATGTTCTGGTGTATTGGGTTTAGAGACGAACGCGATTATGGCAGAAATCTATAATGGTGAATGAAAATAATCGTGGTTTAAAACCCCTCCAACGAGTTTACCGATTAACAAGATATTAACCGATTCGCTTAGTTGCTTGCGTTAACCATTCACCGTATCCGCGCGGCATATTTTCAGGAGGATTTAATCCATTTTCCTCACACCACCGTAACAACGGATGTGTTCGATCAGTCTGTGGTAAAGTTACCCGCTTACCGTAAGCAGCAGATTCAAAAATACCCATCATCATCTCAATGACATGTCTCCCCTCATGACCACTGCACACATGCGGTCTATCTTCATCCAATGCGTTGACATAATCCTCAACAAACCAATAATCCATTTCAGATGCACTGCTGTTCGGATCGTAATGTTCAGGAAACATTAATTCTAACGATTCCCATTTGTCATTGTTGCCATCAGGAAGATAGTGAGGCGTTGGCAAATAATATGCCCCACCCATCCTCCAGAATAGTCTTCCTTCAGTTCCAAACAGTTCCATCGTGTAGGCGTTTGTGTCCATTTTTTCAAATCGGTGTTGAAGTAATGTTCCAGTTACATTGCCTTCATATTGCATTGTCGCGGTGATATATTCTCCTGCAATTGTTCCCATACCACTTGGCGATGGGGCAACGTCCTCGGGTGTAATCGGTTTTCCGCCTGTTGTGAGATGTGCGACAACACTTTTACAACGTTTCCCAAAATGGAGCATGTTGTTGAGCATGTGGGTGCCGATATTCATCAAGCCATATCCACCGTAATAGCCTTTGCCGCTACCGTAAATGTAGCGTAAGTTGCCGATCTTCCCGGCATTGTATGCGCGGGCAATGGCTTGCATTGACGCGCCAACTCTCCCTTGATGATGGACAGCCACCTGTACACCTTTTTCTGCTGCTTTGTCAATTACGTCATCTGCCTGTCTTAGATCAATACACATCGGCTTTTCAACTTCAATATTCACACCGTGTTCTAAAACACGCATGCATAAATCATAGTGAAGTTCTGTTGCTGTGGGAATCGCTACAATGTCTGGTGAGGTCTGCTCAATCATCTCATCAAGATCGGTAAAACGTGCTGAGACGTTGAGTTCATCTCCCAATGTATTGTATCTTTCTGCAATTAGATCGCAGAGACCAAGGACTTCTGTTCGTGGGTGGGCAAAGTATGCCCGCGCTGCAGCAGTTCCCCTTCCTCTACAACCTAATATTGCTATCCGGTATGTTTTCATAGGTTACTTCCTCGTAGGAGCAGGTCTATAAACCCATCCACAAGAAATTATCTCAATATCACTATTCTTCAGGGTATTCTTCAGGGTACTGAATGCTTACTTTTCCATCAACTATGGATTTCTTGAGTAAAGCAAGATGCTTTTCCTGAGTAGAATCTGGATATTCATAAGTAATCCACAAATATTCTATGACTATATCATCATAAGCTGCCAAGTATTCAAAGTAAAATTCGCCGCCACTCAGACTTTCAAAATCAAATTTTATGAAGTAATAGCCTATGAAGTTCACATATTCTAGTGCCTCTGCCTTGGACTCATCTTCTTTACCAGCTGCAAAGAGTCCTTGAACGCGTTCATCATGCGCGTCTGCCCATGTATCAAAAATTTTATTCCAGAATTCTGGACCAAAACCGAGTTCTTCTTGGAAGATTAGTCCAATAGAAGTGAACAGTACCGAAAAATCACCAGCTTCTTCTGCTTTTTGGTAAGCTTCCATTCTCCTATCATTCACCCCTCCCATCGCTTCTTCCGCTTTTTCCAGCGATGTTTGAGTTTCCTCCACCTTCTCTTCTTCCATATCTTCTCCACAACCGGAGACGAATATCGTTGCAACTAACATAAAAAATATTAAGAATCTCATTTTTTTCACTCCCTTTTGTAATTTATGTTCATCAGAAATTAGAAAGAACATCAACACTTTTACAGGAAACGAATAATCTTGTTGTCCGGTTTACATATATGGAGATTTAGGATGGTTTGGTCAAAATATTTACTTGCGTCTGGATAGATATGCCGACAATGCATGGTCAAAGGGAGTAATAGTGTCCATTTGAACATAGTCAATCTGGCTAGCACCACACCCGCGACGATAGTTTTGTATAAATTGATTAAGATTATCAAGATATGCTGATTTTAGTGAATCAGCTTGTGTTGAGAGAGTTTGTCCAGTTTCCATATCACGAAAAATGACTGAACCGTTGTATGGGAAAGTCATTTCAGCATGGTCAAGAAGGTGCAATACGATGACCTCATGTTTTTGATGTCTGAGATGTTTGAGTGCGGAGATGACGTTTGAAGGTTCGTCAAGTAGATCGGATATTACTATAACTAAACCCCGTCGGACGATCCGTTTTGCAAGTTCGTGGAACAGACTACTCAATTCTGTTTCTTCACCAGGGGATGCATTTTCTAATGCAGACACAATTGCACGAAGGTGCGTTGCAGCCCCTCTTGGTGGAATGTATTTATGAATATCTTTATCAAATAGGGCTAATCCGACTGAATCTCTTTGCTTTAGCATTAGATATGTGAGTGTCGCTGCAAGATAACATCCGTATTCAAACTTCGTCAATGTGTTATCATTGTGTTTGTAATTCATTGATGCACTTGTGTCTAACAGGATATATGCTCTCAGGTTGGTTTCTTCTTCAAACTTTTTGACATAATATCTATCAGATTTTCCGAAAACTTTCCAATCAATATAACGGATTTCATCACCCGGCATATACTGACGGTGTTCGGCAAATTCTACGCTAAATCCTTGATATGGACTTTTGTGTAGACCTGTGACGAAACCTTCTACGACGAGGCGGGCAACGAGTTCCATGCCACCGATTCGTGAGAGTGCTACTGGGTCGAGATATTTGTGTGATGTTTGCATAGTGTTATCAGTATGTATGAATACTTTAAGAAAAATCGCTTTATTACTGCTGGAAATTCATATTTGGGACAGTAATATGGTATGTGTAAACAAATTATTTGCCTTTGAAGTCAAATGTGGGCATTGAGTTTCCTTTCAGGTAGTGTTAGGGAAAATGAATTTATTTTTTCTGTACAAGTTTGTTTAGGTCAACAGGTATTCCAACAGATGCCATCTCTTGAGCCAATTCCAATTTCCATCCGCCACTCTTATCCATCTGAACGTAACTTAAGCCGTAAATATCTGTAGGTAATTCAACACCTTCTTCGTAGAGAATACGAACACGTTCACGTCCTAAACCACACAAAAAATAACCGAGTTCTAAAATGACATTTTGGCGTGCTCGTGGTTCGGAAATGTCAAGTTTTTCTTTTGGTGCGCCGACATCATCGCCTGTCAACAAAACAATGGCAAAACCTGCTTCGCCTGCATGCTCTTCAAATTTATCAATTATTGTTTGCCCTTTGCCTGGTTGTTCGTCAAGTATAGTTTCGGTTAAGTCCAAGTCTGTGATGAACCTTGCAATCTTGTGTTTAGCTCCCTCATTATGTCCGTGTACGATGAAGATCTTATCACCGAAGATCTGCTCAGGTGGATCTGGTTCTTCAAACAGTTCAAGTCTGTCACGGATTCCTTCCAAACTCTTCAGACTCTCAGTCAAATATTCTCTATAATTATATATTTTCTTTTTTATATAATCTTCGTAGTCTTCTATATGGTTTATAAAAAGCTGACCCTCAAAATCATTAAGATCAAGATCTTCATAGATGAAGTCTCTGTAATCCTCTGTTAAAGCGGAACTTCCAGATAATTTGATTAATAGGTCTCTGTTGTACTTTGACCAATTAACTGCATCCTTACCAGTTAACTCATATTCATCATCTGAATCGATAGGTTTTTCCCTAAGTATTTTCCCAACATCTATCCGTTCTTGTATTTTCTCTTCTGCTTCTTCTCTAGTTACAAGCAATTTTGGCAGTGTTTTCTCTTTCATAGTTTCTCCGCCATTTCACTGTTTGTCAATCAAAACGCTTGAGCATCATTAGTTGTATAATAATTTACATATAATAACGGAAAGATGGATGTGGTTTTTCACCATCTTTTACTTCTGCCATGATACCTCCAACCCGCCGAGAAAAAAATAGGGTTACAGGGTGAGAACTGCTCATGCTTGCCGTATTCCAGTTCATGCGGGCGAGTCCTAATATGTCTGAGGCAACCTGATGCATGTCAACATCATCGTTACTCATTAGTCTTACTGGAGCAGGAATGTGAGGCCCAGGATATGTCCGCCATTCGGGCATGTAACCGGTGGTGAATAGATATGTGGCTTCCTTATTGACCGTACACAAGGTGCCTTTTCTCGGGGGATATGCTCCATAAGTTAATAGCCGAAATTGTGTCGGCATAATGTTAATTAATTCGACTATGGGAATATCACGGAAGCCGTGTCGGAACCCTTCTTGTTCAGAGTCGTCAAATCTTGATGTCTTATGTAGTACAACACGTTGTGGATTGCCACCTGTCTGTTCACTATATTCTTGAAGGATTTGGCTTGCAAGTTTAGCTGATTGGTCTGCTGTTAAGTGCACATTTCTACCCTGTTTTTCATCCCACGGAATAGCTTCTCCACGCAGTGCGAAACCTTCACCACGGCTTGAAAATGCTTGTGCTAAACTTGAATACACAAGATGTTGTGAAGGGGTTCGTAAGTGATGAAAACTGATACCGACAAAGCAAGTTTCTGGTCCGTTTACCTTAAAACGCCACGGTATTCCTCCCGCTTTGTAATAGAGTGCCACACTCATGTTCCATGCTCTTGTAGCCGCTTCTTGACTTGTTTCCATATCTTCAAACAATCTATCAGTTCCAATTTGAATTGGCATTTCATATTTCATTGTCCGTGCTTTCAATACTCGTCTAAAATTCCGATTAAGCAGGTCTTCTTCGGTTTCTTCTATATCTTCAAATAAAGGGAGTTGTCCACGCTCACGCTCAGCCTTACGTTTCTTGATGGATTTAAGTTGCTGAGGAGTCAAATTACTTGAAATGCTCCAACATGTTTGGACTACTTCATTAGGCAAACAACATATTACAATGTCAGGACGCGTTTCAGTGCAATTGACTAACTTATCTATACCATCGGTATAAAGATTCAATACATCCTCAAAACGACTTTTTAAATTCTGTATTGCTAATGCTCTTTCAAGTTTTTTGTTATCAATTGTTTTTATCCACTGGTTTCTAAACTCAAGTTTAGCGTGAAAAATATCTTGAAAACCAGGAAAATTTTGATATTGTGGAGAGTCTTTAATCTCGGTTGGAATTACTTTGCAACACCTTTCAATCCATTTACAGCCTTTATTTAATATTTCTGTATTGCCAACGAAACCAACGCGGACCTCTCTTTTATGAGCGGCTCCGAAACGTCGGTCAAAAGGACCAGCTTCAGTTAAACCTACTTTTGGATCTATAAATGTACCTGGGGCACCAAATTCAATCTCTGGCGTAGGTAATTGATTGATTTCCATTTGAATTAACATCTTCTTCCTCTGCTAATTGCGAAATCGTCTGTGAGATTTCTGACTCTAACTGTGCCAATTCGCTTGTATCCAATTTCTCAATTTCTCCAATTCCCCATGCTTCATCTAAGTCCATCACAGGAGCAACAACCGCTGACAAGTTATTTCTAATAAGGATTTGATGACCGTTGCCTTTATGGATTCTGTTTCCTGAAACCGTATTTGATTTTATATCTGGGGCACCTGTGTTTAGCGCAAAAGTGCCATGTTTTCCGCCTGAAAGCACCCACGCCCAAAATACAAGATCGTTGTGCACCACATTGTTATAATCGTGACTCTGAAGTCGTGTGGAATATTTATTGGTCAAATCACCAGGCAAGTACGATGCTTTTCCATCAGTAGTAAAAACATAACTTGGAAGTAAGAGTAGGGTCCAGACATTTCCATAGCGTTCAAACCGGAACCAAAAAGACTTGTGCTCCCAGTAATTATTTACCTTTTTCACCACTTTTCGGGTAGCTCGACGAACGCGCGCCTTGTAGGTGATTTTTCGAAAGTTTTCATCCGTTTTAGGAAAATAAGCACGTTTTCGATCTTTGTCTATCAATAGACCTTGTGCTTCAAGATGTCTGAAAAAACATGTATTGAGTAGCCAGACAAAAGTCTTCTCATCATAGGTGTTAATAAATTCTTCAATGGTTATCTTTCCTATATCGTTAGTGTCAATCGCAGTGTAAAGTGGGTTAGCAGAAGTCAAAAGATTCTCGAAAGTAAAAAGCCTTTCTGCATAAGCCATGAATGGAGGTAGCCAATCTGCTTCTGTGCTTTCCCATATATCCTTTGCTCTTCGTGCAGTAGTTCCAGCGTGCCAAACTACATCTGGTAGATTAACTACTTCAAGAAGATTGCTCGCGTAGCGGGTGAAGTGATTACTGCTGGAGGCAGTGCCAGTAATTGTATCTACTGCTTCAGGGCGCCGCGAAATTGTTATTTCAAAAGCAGTATTGTCATCATTCGGTCCAAAATTTACTTCATTTTTGTTTTCATTGCATTTCTGCCAAACGTCCGGTAATCCGGAACCGGCTCTTTCCATATCTGCTGTTCCATAAAACAAGTCTGACACCACAGGGTTCCGATATCCTTGAATGCCCCGTGCTCCGCCTTTGATTTTTGTTTCAAACGTGTCTCTTATCTCGCTATGAGGTGTGGCCGTCATCTGCTCTATAACGTCTTGAACTAACCCGCCTGGATTGCGGACACGGATACAATTTTGCTCAATTTCAACCACGATTGGCTCATTCTTTTCATAGTCCCGATGTACAAGTGCGTTAACAACTATTTCTCGCAAAGCATCTGGGGGATAGGGATACACAGATTTTGAGTGTTGTCCACCCTTTAGGAGGAATGATCGGTTAATGTGAGAAAGCAGCACATAAATCTCGTCAAGTTGATGCCAAAGATTACCCTCGATTTTTTGTTCTACTTGATTGGTAGAAATATCAAAAACGCTTTGGATCCACTCAGGATCCCCATTTATACGTACGATGACTTTAGCGGTTTGGATACAGTGTTGCGGAGTCGCAGCAAAAAGTAAGTAACCACCTACCGTTGGAAAAATATTATCTTCTTCAGTAGGTGAGGCAAGATCTAAATCGCACAGCAATCGAATAATCCAATCGTCGTTGACAGTTGGCGGTACCCGGATATCTATCCTGTCGCAGTACTGAAACACCCGAACTCTCATTGTCGGCCAATCAAAATCATCCAAGGCAGCTTCGGTAAGTTTCTGGAAATCAAAAGGAAGTAATGATAATTCTTCAGACACAGAAGGAATTTGCGGCTGATAATCCGTGCCCTGCTGATGAACATGCTGCCATAAAGTACACATCACTTCGTCAAATCCATCAATAGAAACAACTTGAAAGTTTGTTTGGATTTCACCAGCGAGTGCCTGAACTAACGAAGGAAAATTATCAGAATCGCCCTCTATATAATTTCGCGAGCACCAATAAATCCCATGACGGTAACCATCTGCAGCCGCAGCGTTATCAATGAGAAGATGTCTCATTATAGAAGGCTCTGCTCCGCGATATCCTATAATAATCAACGGATGATCTCTCAAAAGCGGGATCAATCTTGCAACAAGATTTGGATTAAGTTCTTCATTTACTTCGGCAAGGGTGTTTTTGTCAGTGTAATGTTGAACAGAACCGTGTAAGTAAATTAATTGCGGACGTTGAGAACTTGTTGATATAATGGAAAAATCAGATGGTGTTTGGACAACATCAATATGATGAAGTCGACGGTTCGCTCTACACAAGTTTAACAATACCGAATCAAAGTTCGTGGTAAGAATAGTATGAATAAGTTTCTGTTCCATAAACTTCACCATATTCTCATATCCTTCACCCGCTGGCACTTGTGTATCTAAAATGTCCTCAAAGAATTGCCTTCTTGATTCGCTTGGTTGAAGTACATTTTCTACAGCAAAAGGAAAATTATCAGCTGATTCCAAATCCTTTCGATACCAATTCTGTTTTTCTAACCAAGGATACCAGTCACTGCGCCGTATGCGTGGATCTTCAATAGGAAGGTTATTTTCCTTACAGTATCCCCATCTTGCTATTTTTTCAACCATTTCACCTGCAAGAGGAATACCTGAACTGTAGGAAGTACCAGCACCAAGTAAGAAGATTGGATCTGGTCCATCTGTAAAGAGAGAACATAGGTGTCCGATGCTTTTTGTATTAAACTGCAACTTGATACCCTATCAGTTTCTATACAATTCCAGATATTAATAAAATACGATCTTACAATGCATACTGACATTCTGGTATAGTGTATAAGAAAGTGTTTTACAACCACATTATAACTTATAATATTTAACATTAATTTGGGGAAATGTCAAGTTAAATAAATTACGTTACAATAGACATATAAAACAAAAACATCTAACAAAATCATTTACATAACAGAACCTGTTTTCAAATGTTCATTTTTATTTTTGACTCGCTTTCACATACATGCTATACTACACGATACATTAAAGAAACCGGGGTTAACAACCCTACACACTTAAGGAGCCAAGAGATTCTAATGGCAGATATTATTAAAGGTGCTGTTCTGGGATATGGTGCTGCGTTTAATATGGGGAAAGCACACGCAAATATAATGATGGGAACAGAAGGCATCACATGCGTTGCAGTGTGCGACATTGACCCAGAACGAACGAAAGCAGCGAAACAGGATTTTCCTGATATCCGCACCTATAACAAAGTTGAAGACCTTGTAGCAGACGAGGATGTTGATCTCGTTGCGAATGTGCTTCCACACAGTCTTCACTGCGAACCGACTGTCGCAGCACACAATGCTGGAAAACACGTCGTCGTTGAAAAACCGATGTGCATCACAATTGCTGAAGCCACAGAAATGATAACTGCGGCTAAAGAAAACGATGTAATGCTATCAGTTCACCACAACCGCAGATGGGATGCAGATTTTTGGACTCTGCGCGAACTTGTTCAATCGGGTGTAATTGGAAAAGTCTATTGTGCAGAGATGTGGAGTGGTGGTTACGGTAGACCAAATCCAAATTGGTGGCGCAGTGTGAAAGCAGTTTCAGGTGGACAATTCTATGATTGGGGAGCACACTTCCTTGATTGGTTACTCAACATTATAGATGGTCCAATGATAAACGTCACTGGATTTTTCCAACCTAATCTCGTTTGGAAAGACATTACGAATGAAGATCACGTGCAAGCTGTGATACGATTTGGTGAAGGTGAATTTGTAACGGATGGCGCATCAGCAAATATTCAGATGTCTAACATTGCGAAGGTTGGTGGACCGAAATGGAAAATGCTGGGATCACACGGATCTATTGTTTCTGAAGGTGGACAATACCACGTACTATCCGAAGTTCAAGGACATCCCAAGGAACAGAAGGTCGGTCATCACGGAAGACCCGGGCCCAGATATTATGAAAATATCGTTTCACACTTGAACGATGGCACACCATTACTTGTTACTCCTGAGTCTGCTCGCCGCGTTATTGCTGTCATGGATTTGGCAGAAAAATCTGCGAAGACACACCAGTCTGAAACAGTGCCTTATGAGTTTGAATAAGAAATAAAGCAACCTTTGTAGTTTGAGCGGAGTTTACGCTTCGCTCAAACTACCATTTATACCTACCCTATATCAAGAATGCAAGCAATCGTATTTGATAAAACAAGACAGTTGCGTCTACAAGATATCCCAATCCCAAAACTCAATTCTGGTGATGTTCTTATACAGATGGAGTTGTGTGGCATCTGTGCATCCGATCTTGCAGCATTAAGAGGAGATGTATCGGACTATTCACCTCCTATTGTAATGGGGCATGAACTGGCAGGAATTGTAGTTGAAAGTCGGCATCAAGATGTAAAGATTGGCGAACGTGTTACGGTAAATCCAATGCTTTCCTGTGGAAAGTGTTACAACTGCATCAATGACAGAGACAAATACTGTGATTCTATTGTAGGAATCGGGCACGATATTGATGGTGGTTATGCAGAATACATTAGAATGCCGAAACACGGTGTAGATACAGATAAACTCATCCGTGTACCTGATACTATACCACCAGAAGAACTGCTATTTCTTGAGCCGTTGGGTTGCTGTCTGAATGCAATGCATGAAACTCTTTTCGATTACACTGTTGCGATTCTGGGTGCTGGTCCTATTGGACTGATTTTTACCCAGTTGTTGAAACGTAAAGGTTTATCTGTTTATGTGTTTGAACCAATACCCCATCGCAGATTCGCCGCAGAAACTGTTGGAGCAGATGATTGTTTTGCTATTACACAAGAAGATATCAACAATCTGATTGAAATCACAGATGGAGGGGTTGATACAGTTGTTTCTTCAACAACAAATAACTCTTCTGTGATTTCTGTTGCATTTGAGCTTGTCCGTAAGGGTGGATGTATTAACTTTTTTGGTCTATCTCCCGAAGGTGAAACTCTCCATATTAATTTGGAGGAATTCCATTATACCGGACACAAGTTGATGGCATCGTGGGCATTTTCACGTGCCAGTCTGGAAGAATCCCGCCAATATATTCTTGAAAAAACCATCAACTTTGAACCTCTCTTGACTGATAAATATCCTTTGGTTCAAGGTTTGGAAGCATTTGACAATGCTATTACCCATCGCGGTGTCAAAACGGTGTTGTTTCCTCAATGAAACTTCAACATTTTGGACTAATAACAAAAAGCACTATGTCTCACCATATACCAGAACTCCCTTCGTTTCTGTTACTCTGGGCAGCATGATTATCGGTTAAACACGTTCTACGCGAACGAACCTAAATCAGATAATTGGTTCTGGTGCTGTAACCCCTAACCTATTTTTAACGTCTTAAGTGTAGACACAGAAAAAGAAATTTACATAGTCTAATTTAGCGGTCTTCCAGCAATTAATCTTAAGATAAATAAAAGAAAAACGTTCAAGAACTCAGTGTTCACTTGTTTAAATAGTAGAGCATTAACTAACACAAACACAATTAGGAGATGGAAAATTTTGGAATAGTAATTTTCAAAATTTCCAAGATGATATGGTTCTCGGCGCACATGTTTCCACAGCAGGTGGTATACACAACTCAATTGAAAATGGTGATAAACTTCAATGTGATGCGATCCAAATTTTTCTTGCAAATCCAAACCGGTGGGAGTCCAAACCGCCAACGGAGGAAGTTATAGAGAAATTCTCTGATGCATGGAAAGATTCACCAATTCAGGATGTGATAGTACACGATATCCACCTTAGTAATCTTGCATCTCCTAAAAAAGAAGTTCTACAAAAATCACGTCTACAGTTTAAGAGAATGATGGAACTTGCACAGCTAACTGGAGTTCAACATATCGTCACCCATTTAGGTGCACATCTCGGTGAAGGAGAAGCGTTCGGAATAAAACAGTTGAGTGATAGTTTTGATCAGCTGTTTGAAACTTCAGATGCACCTGATGTTGAAATCTTACTTGAAACAACCGCTGGACAAGGAACTAACTTGGGGTATCGTTTTGAGCATTTACGTGATGTGATTGGTATGTCAAAGCATTCTGATAGATTTGGAGTATGTTTGGATACCTGCCATGTATTTGCAGCGGGATATGATCTACGGACCGAATCTGATTGTAATTCAACTTTTGAGAAGTTTGATGAAATAATCGGATTGGAACGATTAAAGGCATTCCATATAAACGACGCAAAGTCGGAATATCAAAGTCGTGTGGATAGACACGAACACATTGGTGAAGGAAATATTGGAACAACTGCATTTACATATATACTAAATGATAATCGTTTTGCCAAAATTCCCTTGATTATAGAAACACCAAAAATGAATACTATGCATGGTAAAAATTTGACAACCTTACGTGGTCTGGTTAATGAAACATAGTTATTCGCGTTTCCTTAGCGTAGGAATGTCCTTATCTTTGGTAATGAGATGCATATAGGAATATGGGAGGTGGCATTCCTTATTATCCTTCTCGTTGGGGTGATTATCATATCTCGTATAGTGACTCAACTGCGAGCAAAACGTGTATGTCCTCATTGTGGATTTGTCATGCGTGAACACTATTCTATATGTCTGTCATGTAAATATGAATTTCCACATGGTGAAATGGTCAACTGAAATCGGAATTAATCGTTATATGGATATTATTTAGGATTATTTTCTATTCTAACTTCATTTGTGCAATAGACATTGGACGAACTTGCTCATTAGGAAGATTGAAAAAAGATGCGTGGAAAGAGCCTGTCGGTAAATCAAACAAAACAAAGGAGTGTCTTGAATGGGTAATGTAAAAAGGATTACAGACGCTATGACAGGAAAAGAGACAAATAAAAATAAAAATAGGATAATCTCTAACATAATGCTTGTAGTGAATGCAAAAGTATTTGATAATATATTTCAGTTTATTTGTATGATACCTATCTTTCTACTATGAATAATTGGATGTTCAGATGTGCCATATACCGGTCAAGTATTGACTCAGGTCATACCAACCAGGAAAGGTGGGATTAATCGTAAGACAAGGTGAAATAGACGTTCTATCTGATAGGGTGGGACATGGACACAGCAAGAATATATGTCAAAGCAGGTAACGGCGGCAACGGTTGTATAAGTTTTCGTCGTGAAAAATATGTGCCGCGTGGTGGTCCCGACGGTGGTGATGGTGGAAACGGAGGTAACGTTATCGTCATCGCCACTCTCGGCATGAGCACACTGATAGATTTGCGTCACAACCCGCGGCAAGTAGCAGAAAACGGTTCACACGGTGCTGGAAAACAACGTGATGGTGCTGATGGTAATGATAAATTAATAAAAGTACCTGTTGGTACTATAATCAGAGATTTTGACACAGAAGCATTGCTTGCAGACCTAATAGAACCTGACCAATCAGTTGTTGCGGCGCGTGGTGGCATAGGTGGTAAAGGTAATTCACGCTTTAAGAGCAGCACTTTCCAAGTTCCGCGTGTAGCAGAGAAAGGCGAACCGGGTGAAGAACGTGAGGTTAGTCTTGAGGTAAAACTCATTGCTGATATCGGTCTAGTCGGTTATCCGAATGCAGGTAAATCCACTTTACTTGCACGTACATCTGCTGCGACCCCCAAAATCGCATCCTATCCATTCACTACACTTATCCCAAACTTAGGTGTTGTTCGTATTGACCAAGAACAGAACTTTGTGCTTGCGGACATACCCGGCTTAATAGATGGTGCACATAAAGGTGCAGGATTGGGACACCAATTCTTGCGACATATTGAACGTACGAAGATGTTAATACATGTGATTGACCTTAGTGCTGCCGATGGTCGTGATCCGATCAAAGACTATGAGCAGCTTAATCTTGAACTCGGACATTACAATGCTTTGTTGACTGAACTTCCTCAAATCATTGCTCTTAATAAGATTGATATGCCTGACGCGAAGGAGAATATACAACGGGTGCAGGAATACTTTGGGAAAAGGAAAGTCTTTCCAATATCCGGTATCACAGGTGAAGGTGTCAATTCACTCATGCATCAGGCGTACCGTTCATTACAATACCTTGACACGAAGGCTCGTGAACAAGCTGAATCAACAATTACACTTGAACAGGAACTACCACCTGAACCACGTACACGGTTTGAACTCCAAGAGACTGATACAGGATTTGTTGTAAGTGGTGATGAACCGAAACGGGCTGTTGTGATGACAGACTTTGAAAATGAACAGGCGTTGATGCTACTATTTCGGAAACTAAAAAAGATGGGAGTAATAAACGCCCTTACCCGTGCTGGCGTCAAAGAAGGTGATACAATTCAGATTGATGATTTTGAGTTTACCTATAGTCCGAAAGTGATCAGATGAAGTGACAGAAAATGGATAAAACCGAAGAAATATTCCTACAAAACAAAGTTCCTAAAAAGGTGAAAGAAATTGACAAAGGCAAGTTGAAACATGGTCGTGAATGTCTTTCTGAAGTTAAGCGTATCGTTGTAAAGGTCGGTAGTAGTACGATTTCAGATAATTATCGTATCAACGAATCAGCACTTGATGGATTAGTTCACGATTTAGCGACTGTCAAGCAAAATGGAGTAGAGGTCATACTTGTAACCTCTGGAGCGATAGCTGCTGGACTCCCTCATCTGGGTGTGAATTCTCATCAACAAACCCTGCCTGTATTACAAGCAGCTGCTGCAGTTGGACAAATTCGGTTGATGTCTGCTTATGAAGAACGATTTCGCTTTTATGATCAATGTCCTGCTCAGTTACTACTGACACAAGACGATTTCTCAGACAGAAAACGATATACCCGCATGAATGATGCGTTACATGCACTTCTCCACCTTGATGTGATTCCTATTATCAACGAAAATGACAGTGTTGCCGTAGACGAAATAAAAGTTGGTGACAACGACACGCTTTCAGCATATGTTACTAATCTTGCACAAGCAGATTTGCTAATCCTACTTTCTGATCAACAAGGATTGTTCACAGCAGACCCACGACATAATCCCGATGTTGAACTTATACATACGGTTGATATGATCACAGATGAGATATGGCAATCTGCGGGGAAAGCAGGCACAGCAAGTGGGACAGGTGGTATGATAACCAAGTTGAGAGCCGCAGAAATAGTTACCTCTTCTGGGGAGATGTTGGTTATTGCTTTTGGACGTGAACCGCTTGTTGTTACGCGTCTCCTAAAAGGGGAACTGCTTGGTACGCTTTTCCTTCCGAATGCACGTATTTCTGGTCGCAAAAGATGGATCGCCTATTCCCGTCCTCCCAAAGGATACATCGTTGTAGATAACGGAGCACGAGATGCACTCATTCAAGGTGGCAAGAGTTTGTTGCCTGCTGGCATTAAGCGTGTTGAAGGACATTTTAATTTCAGTGATACTGTCTCTTGCTTCACAGAAAATGGTGTAGAAATTGCCCGTGGTTTGATTAACTATAATTCTACAGAAACTACTAAACTTGCCGGAAAACAGACGCAGGACATAGAGAAAATTCTTGGTTATCACGATTACGATGAAATTATACATCGGGATAACCTTGTATTGCTTAATTGACACAGATAGAGAATCGCTAAACTCAACTCGTGCTTTTTCTACATTCAGATATAAGATTGAGAAACAAGAATTCCTCCTAAGAGGAAGCCAAGTGATGTGTCTCTATGAAATGTAGAGTTAATTATTTGATCCAATAGAAATTGCCACCGGAAGCTGGCCATTCAAGAACATATAAAATTTGACCTTTAGTTTCATAGTTGCTAATTTTGTCATTTATCTTAGCCCACCGTGCAGTTAATTTATCAGCATCAATATTGCGCAGAATTTCAGCATTTTCCAATTCTGGAGCAACTTCCCGCCAACAAGCAATTGCAAGCTGTTTTAGGCTTTCAATTTTCTCTTGTCTGGGTGTGTTCGTATCTCTGATTACTTTATCAATTTGGTGGATAATATGTTCTATTGACATTTTAGTTTTCCCTTTTGTTAACATCTGGCTGTGATGAAGGGTCTTTGATGTATAACTCTCTTTTGAACTGAAAATCCTGCTTTGTTAAGTGCCACACTAATTGGATATTCACTAAATATACCAGTGGTAATGACAATTCGTTTTACCTTAAGATTTTGTGCTTGTCTAATGAAGGAATCAGGTGCGATATATGAGCCAGTTGGTACTGGAATGAATGGAACATTTGACACCCGAAGAAATCGTATATCTGAACCTAAAATAGTTTTCAAGTCTACCGAATTGACATTGGCGACTATTGTATTTGGACCGTGACTTAGATCTACATGTACAAAATCTGGACGCTGACTTCAAGAAGTGATGATATTATCCAGCGGTCCTCCAATATTTACGACATTTACATCTGGTAATTGTCTACTTGATAATTCCTCTTCAGTCATTTTTTGTTTATGCTAACCGGAACCATGGGTATGAGTTTCGTGACAGTATGTCTTTTCCATACAATCTGATATGAGAATAGCAAGTCCATCCGTTATCATTTAGATTGATATACTTTTTCTCGTGTGTGGAAACCGCCTTCAATAATCACCTTATCCAGGTTATCTTTATCAACTTGAATTGATTTGAGTATTATTGATTGCACATCAACTTTCCCATTATTGACCATCTGGGTTGCTTTAGCCACTTCCTCTCCTTTTGCGAGCGCAACTGCGGCATGTGCAGCTACAGTAGCGATGAGATCAATGGGTTTGAAAACAGTCATCGTTTGTGTGCCTTTAGCGATTCGCTGGCACGCTTCGATGTCAGCATCTTGTCCAGAAACGAGAACTTTTCCTGCCAGATTTTGTCCTTCAAGAGCTTGGATCACGCCACCTGCAGTGCCATCATTTGATGCGACAACAGCATCTATCTGGTTATTTGTTTGGGTTAGAATTTGTTCAGTTTTGTTAAGCGCGTCTTTAGCTTCCCATGCCACTGCCCAATGTTTTCCATCAGCGACTAACTTAATATCTTCTGACTCAATTGCAGTCTGGAGTGCACGCAACTGTCCTTTTCGTAGTAGATGTGCGTTATTGTCTCCCGGATCTCCACCGAGTAAGAAATAATTGCCTTTGGGTTGATGTCGTAGTAAGTATTCTGCTTGCAAGTAACCGACCTCTTCGTTATCAAAGGAGATATAAAGGTCTGGATCACTTTCTCGGATTAACCTGTCATAGGCGATGACCTTAATACCTTCTGCATGTGCAGCTTTTACAATTTGAGATGCGGCAACACTGTCACTCGGAATGACAACAAGCACATCAACCCCTTGTGTAATCATATTTTCAGCTTGCTCATTCTGTTTTACAGCATCAGCATTTGCAGATTGGACAATAACTTCGGCCCCCAATTTTTCTGCTTCTCTGATGAATATATCCCGATCTTTTTGCCACCGTTCTTCTCTCAAAGAAGCCATTGAAAACCCGATTTTTATTTTTTTCTCAGACGAGTCTACTTTTTCACCTTGTGATGTATCTGATTTCTCTTTGTTTGATGTATCTGCACAACCGAAAACCATTATTGAGAAACAAATTACAACTAAGATGAAGGGATAAACTCTGTATATAGATTTACCCATTACTCTGAAAAGTGATTGAAAAAAAGAAATATTCATATTAAATCCTCCAAGATTATTGTTCCTTCGGATCATCTGAAGTAAGTGATTTTAGTAAGTCACCTCTTTTGATATCGCCTGTTTTTTCAACTATTTTTACGACAGAGAGTTTCTCGTTCAGGATTTCCGTAACAGCGACAGTTGCAATTTTCTTCTTTGTATAATCAAGGATTTCACCTGTATCAACATCACGAATTGGTGGACCATCAGTATATACTGCAAACTGCTGATCGATTGCTATTCCTTTTGCGGAACCTGCATTAATGTAAATCACATTTTGATCATCGGTTTCTACATAAGTAATTTTGATTGGACGTTTAGCCATTGCTTCGTCAACTTGCTTCTTTTGCTCCTCTTTATTCTCAGGTGTTTCCCATGGCGTTATGAAGTTTGGACCAAAACTATCTCTAAGTTCGATGACGGTCTTGATAAGGGCATCATTTGTTGCTATACCAAAAAGAGTTCTATCATACTCAGGTGAAGCAAATTTAATTTTATTTAGTTGTGTGGTTTTTGTGATTGGTCGAGTGCGGTTTCCAAATTTTTCCTTAGTCTTTCCAAATTGAAATTCGGAGCCGGATTCAGTAACAGAAGCTTTCAATCCAGCGATATTTGTCCCCGCGAGACTATCTCTATGAGATACGTCAATTGGCACAGTAGCGATTTCATTTCCGGATGCTTCGTAAAATTTCATGTTAAGTTTTACAAAAGCTCGATTTCTATGCCCCATGGCTGCAAATCTGGTCATATAACTTGTGGATATGGGTACTGATTGTGTTTCTCTTCCACTTTCTGTCAAGGACCTTGAAGCGTTTGCCTTCATTCTTGTCTGTCCAAATTTTTTGATTTCACCAACAATTATAACATCGGCATTGAGTAGTTTCGCAAGTTCTGCACGTTGGTCTTTATCAATTTTCATTAAGTTACGTCTTGATAAGGTCATCTGTGCCATAGCATCCAGTAGTTCATCTCGTGAAACAGGTTGATAGACAGATGTTTCTGCGAGTCTTCGAGCAAGAATTGTTGCGAAACCTGCTTCCAAATCCCACATTTTTTTTGTGCTAAAAACAGCACCGACGAAGTTTGGTATACAACCACAACCGACTGGATCATCAAAATTACTGCTATCTTTAAAATGTAAAACTACAACACGTTTTTCAGATGGATGAGTTTCCTTTTGAGGTGGTGGTGGTTCCTCTTCAGTAGTTGCCTCACATATAGAAGTAAATCCAACACACATGAATATGCTAATGGTAATAATCCATAAGAATGCGTAAGATCTATTCATCTTTACGTCCTCCTTGTCATTTAAACACATTTATATTGTTAGTTTATCAATATTAGAAAGATTTATCAAGAGAAATTGTGTTTGTATGTAAAGTTATAGTAGATTTTGAAATTACTTGAACATTCAGCATCTGCGAGGTTCGGAGATCTCGTCTACCATTGGACATTTTATTGAACAAGTGTCCAACCAGAAACGACCTCATTCGGCATTAGGTTATTTAACTCCTATTGAATTTGAACAAAAAAACTTGTCTTAACTTTACGAAATTATGGTCTAAAAAATCGATGGCACTTCACTCCTTCAACAAGACAGATACAATATGCATGCAAAAAAACTGACATACCCATAGGTCTCAATTCTCTTGTAAATTGTGCAAAGTTATGATATTATCGGTTATCCAAAACCTAATATTTAAGGAATTCAAATGGGCAATAAACAGAATTATCTCCAATTATGTGTCAGTTCTATTTTATTACTACTTACTTTTTTTTCAGGATGCGGTGATAAACAGGATAAGGAATGGTATACTATATATGGTGGCGTGATTGGTGGAAGTTTTTCTCTGTTTGCAGGTGATATTAAACAGATTGTCGAGCACAATGTGCCTGATGTAAAACTCTATGTTGTAGCATCCGCAGGTTCTGTTGAAAACACACGCCGTGTTAATGAGGAAGAGAATGCGCTCGGGGTAGTATTTGCATCTGAAAGTTCGCTGGGTTATAATGGTGAAGAAGTATTTGCAGAAGTTGGACCAAGAAATAATATCCGCATGGTTACGCTTTTATATTATGCTTATGGACAATTTTCAACACTTGAAAAGAGCAATGTTCATACATTTGATGATATTGTAGGGACAAAGGTTGCTTGTGGTGCTCCTGGTTCTGGTACTGCAAAAACTATGGAACGGCTTGCAAAGGCAGCCGGAATTTGGGAAGAATTCACACCGAGTTATAGTGGTGGTACTAAAGGTGCTCAAGCGTTGCAAGATGGTCAGGTTCAAGGTTTTTTATGGTTAGTCAGTGTTCCAAATCGTGCAATAATTGAATTAACAGCAATTAAATCTATTCGCATGATAGACCTTGATACCCCTGCAAAGAAGCACGGTTTTTATGACAAATATCCGTTCTATTTCCCTTCCAAATTGCCAGAAGGTATGTATGAAGGAAAAGTTGAACCCGTGAGGACAATTACTATGCCAACAGTTCTGATTGCGAATAAAGCAATTCCAGAAGAGACCATTTATGCTCTACTGAAACATGTTTATTCATCAGAAGGCAAAAATAGAATGCTTCAATCAAATCAAGCTGCTTCAGTAATGACTATAGAAAACGCATCAAAAGCATTTGTTATTCCATTACATCAAGGGGCATTTAAGTTTTGGGATGAACAAGAAGTAGAGATTCCAAAGCGTGCAATGCCGGTGGATTAAAAATGAGTTGATTCTTAATGTATTGCAGAGATTATGAAATTATGATACAATAGTATTGAAATGACATTATGGGGTGCTCTTATACGTATAGGAGCTGAGAAAACACCCATTGAACCTGATCTGGGTCATGCCAGCGTAGGGAAAAACAAAATGAATTGTGCCTCAACCTTTGAGGAACTGAGCCGCTTCTTTTTGGTACTGTTAAGGCAGTTAATATAACTACCGGCATGTTCTATACCGAAAACGGAAGACGGCTTTTTGCTGTTAAAAAAATTAGATGCGTTCTTTCAGTAATTATGTGTTACCAGTACTGATATTGTTGGCTGTGTTGGGAACTTGGGAAGTATATGTGTATATTAAAGAGATACCACACTTTATTCTTCCGCCACCATCAAAAATAGTAGTAACCCTATTTGAAGAACACGATCGATTATTGAAGCATTCTTGGGTGACATTACAAGAAATGTTGCTCGGATTTGCACTTGCGGTTAGTGTTGGTGTCCCTTTAGCAGTGCTGATGTTTGAGTTTCCGATTTTGGAGAAAGCATTTTATCCTTATGTAATTGGTTCCCAAACGGTACCTGTGTTTGCGATTGCCCCATTGTTAGTCGTTTGGTTTGGGTTTGGGATTGCCTCAAAAGTTATGATGGCAGCAATTATTGTGTTTTTTTCTATTGTCCTAACTACATTAGATGGATTGAAATCTACCGATCCGGATACGGTGGACCTCTTTAAGATACTACGTGCATCACGATGGCAGATACTTTGGAAAGTGCGTATACCTACTGCACTACCGTTCATCTTTTCTGGCGCGAAAATTGGTATCTCAATATCCACAATTGGTGCTGTGATCGGTGAATGGGTAGGGGCAAGTGCAGGACTTGGGTTTTTGATGTTGTATGCTAATTCAACGCTTGAGGTAGATCTTGTTTTTGCTGCAATTTTCAGTCTAACATTCTTGGGATTAGGTTTATTTGCAATTATGTCTCTATTGGAATTTTGGGCAATGCCGTGGCGGAAACGTCAGAAAAACACACAGACGATCTGATAAATTTAGATTATTGACAATTATTAATTTGGAAGGAGTTTCTTATGAAAATGTTAATACGATTAGTCTTATTCATCACATGTGGTATATTGGTAACTGGACATATCAATATACATTCAGATGGACATCTAAAAACAGAAACCGAGAATGTTACGTTACTTTTGGATTGGTTTCCAAATATTGACCATGTGCCGCTTTATGTTGCGAAAGAAAGCAAAATATTTGAAAAACACGGTTTATCCGTAGATTTACAATGGGGTGGTGACCCTGATGCACCGTTGAAACTTGTTGCAGTAGGAAAGGCACCCTTTGCTGTGAATTACCAGCACAGTGTTACTATAGCTCGTGCAAGTGAAGAGGTACTACCTGTCAAATCAATAGGATTACTTGTTGAACATCCATTGAATACAATAACATATCTCAAGAAATCAGGCATTACGACACCCGCAGATTTCAAAGGCAAGACAATTGGGTATACGGTAGCACCATTGGATGTGCTTCTGTTTAATGCTATCGGTGCGAATGCAGGTTTAAAGAAAGAGGATTATAAACTGATAAATGTGGGGACAAATATTGTTGCCCCTCTTATCAGCGGGCAGATTGATGCGGTGATCGGTCCATTTCGGAATTATGAAATTAACATGCTGAAACTTAAGGGAGCAGAGGCGGCATTTTTCGCACTTGAGAAACACGGTATACCTGATTATTATGAATTGGTAATTATTACTAATGATGATTATTTGGAGAAACATACGAAAACTGCTGAATCTTTGATGATGGCGATTAGAGAAGCGATAAAATATACGAAGAAGAATCCTGAATCTGCATTGGAATTCTTTTTTAAGGCAAATCCCGATGCAAATAAAGAATTAGAAACACTTGCTTTTAACGACACAGTGGACTTATTTGCAACAACTCAGATTCAGGAAAAAGAGAAATGGGATGCATTTTCAAAATTCGCGTTTGAAAATGGATTAGTCAAAAAAATTGTTAAAGCAGAAGATCTATTTATTAATCTATTAGAAGAAGAAACGGAATCATCGGAAGATTAATGTCAAACGAGAACATTGTTATCATCGGGGGAGGCGTGATCGGACTCGGAATTGGATGGCAGCTTGCGAAGTCTGGTGCCGCGGTCACCATATTTGATCGAGGTGAAGCCGGACGCGCTGCATCTTGGGCAGCAGCAGGTATGCTTGCCCCTTATGCTGAAGTGCATACAGAAGAACCAGAACTACTTCAATTAGGTATAGAGAGTTTATCACTTTATCCACAATGGGTTGATGAATTAGAGACAGATACCCACATGTCAATCGGTTATCGTGTGGAAGGCACTTTAATTGTGGGTTTAGAACCTGATGATACACATCAACTCCGTCACTTATACAAGGCACAACAGCAATTTGGATTGGAGGTGAAATGGTTAAATGGGAGAGATGCATGTGAAATAGAACCGGCACTATCCCCGCGGGTTAATTCAGCAATCCACTGTGAAACTGACCATCAGGTGGATAATAGATTGATGATTTGTGCGCTCAAGTATGCTTTTCAAAAGTATGGTGGGAAGTTGCATGAAAATAGAACCGTCAATAAGATAGTAATAGAAAATGGGAGAGTGACTGCCATGCAAACTGATGAAGGTATTAAACAGTGTGATATTGTTATTCTTGCAGCAGGTTGTTGGTCTAGGCAGATAGATGGTATCCCTAATGATATGCTGCCACCAGTCCGTCCGGTGAAAGGGCAGATGTTAGCATTAGAGATGAATGAAGGAATAGAGATCAGTACGGTCATTCGCACCGTCCGAGCAAGGTATCCAACTAATGTATATCTTGTTCCGAGATCTGATGGGAGACTCATCGTTGGTGCGACAAGTGAAGAGATGGGATATGATGAGCGTTTAACTGTGGGAGGTATGTTCGAATTGCTTCGTGGCGCATGGGAAGTTGTTCCGGGAATTTACGAGTTACCGATTCTGGAATCTTGGACAGGGTTACGCCCTGGTAGTAGGGACAATGCTCCGATACTTGGCAATACACCGATTGATAATCTTATATATGCCACAGGACACTACCGTAACGGTATATTATTAACACCTGTTACCGTATATGAGATAACTAAACTGATTTTAACGGGTGAGACTTCCCCCACAATTGTCCCTTTTCAGTTATCAAGGTTTTTGACATCAGAGGAGTCGTGAAAAATGCATATACGTATTAATGGAGAAGACAGAGAAATACGTGAAATAATGAATGTATGGGATCTGTTGAATTCCTTAGAGATAGATCCGCATCAGTCTGGAATTGCAGTTGCTGTGGAGAAAGAGGTAATTCCGAAATCGAAGTGGAAGGCGTATGAAGTAACGGAAAACAGTGAAATAGAGATTATTCGTGCTGTTCAGGGTGGATGATTTAGGGTTAGAATTTGAGGACAGATTCAAGGATATCTTGAAAAAGAATATATGCGGTGTTATACTAATTGAAAACCATTAGGTATTGTTGATGAATTATGGATATTAAAGAGACTCGTTGGGTTCAACGTGCCATCAGTTTTGGAAGAGCATTTGCACGCTTAAAATCCGCAGTTGAACTTGCAGAGCAACGTGAACTTTCTGATTTGGAATCACAAGGATTAATACAAGGATTTGAATATACACATGAAGTGGCCTGGAAAACTATGAAGAATTTCCTGGAGTCACAAGGATTATTGAATTTATTTGGTTCTCGTGATACAACACGTGCTGCTTTTAGGAATGGACTGATTGAAAACGGTGAAGTATGGATGGATATGGTAGAAAAACGGAAATTGACATCACATACTTATGATGAAGAAATTGCAGCCGATGTAGTAAAGATAATTCGCGAAGATTACTATACAGAATTTGAGAGATTGTTAATCCGATTACAACAACTGATGGAAGATGATTAACTATAACATGAAATACGGTTTGTCTGAGAAATCACTTCAAAAGATATACGATGTCTTTGATCGGTATCCAGAAGTAGAAGAAGTTATACTTTACGGTTCTCGTGCAAGAGATAATTATAAGAACGGTTCTGACATAGATCTCACACTTCGTGGTGGGAATGCCTTAACGCACAAGATTCTCTCCAAGATTGCCAGTGATCTTGATGATCAATTGCTGCCTTATACTATTGATTTGTCTATTTACGATAATCTAAACAATCAAGACATAATAAATCAAATTGATCTTGAAGGTGTAACGTTTTACAAAAGATAAATCGGATTTGAAAGATATAAATGGTAAAGCTTAAAATAGCAGAAAATTCATATACATCAAGGTTACTTATCGGAACTGCGGGATATCCGAATTTTCATATCATGACAGAGGCAATTTCAGCGAGTGGTGCTGAAATTGCGACTGTATCAATGCGTCGTGTGAAATTTACAGAAGATACTGCGGAGAATCTATTTACACTACTACGCGAACGTAATATAACTATCCTGCCGAATACTGCGGGTTGTTTTACGGCAAAGGATGCTATTTTGACTGCACAACTTGCGCGTGAAGCACTTGAAACATCGTTGATTAAACTTGAGGTAATTGGCGATGAACAGACTTTGTTTCCGGATGTTGAACAGTTGTTAATTGCTGCGGAGACACTCATTGAAAATGGGTTCACTGTGTTGCCCTATTGTAATGACGATCCGATAACCTGTAAAAAGTTGCAAGATGTAGGGTGTGCTGCTGTGATGCCGTTAGGTGCACCGATAGGTTCTGGTATGGGAATTCGGAATCCATATAACTTACAGATTATCCGTGATAGCGTTCAAGTGCCGCTAATTGTTGATGCTGGTGTTGGTACTGCCTCAGATGCTGCGATTGCGATGGAATTAGGTTGCGATGGTGTTCTACTCAATACGGCTGTTGCAAAAGCACATCGTCCGGTGATGATGGCAGAAGCGATGAAAAAAGCCGTTGAGGCAGGTAGATCTGCTTTCTTAGCAGGTCGTATTCCTAAGAAACTCTATGCTACTGCATCAAGTCCTATAGATGGGATTATTGAGTGATGTAAATTTCTGAGTCCTATAAAAACAGTACCTAATTTGGTGGTTGTAACTGATGAAAATATATTTATGGCGCGCTTACAAAGCGCGCCTACGGTATGTTTGAAGTCCTGGTCGCATTTGTATATGTGAAATTGGAGAAATTGTGTTTAATATGTCTTATTGTATTCGCATAATAGTGCTCATTATATTTCTGCTTTTCTTTAGTCAGTGGCAACATGTGTTTGCACAGTTACAGGATGAATTCGGACCGGAATTGCTACAGTTAGAACCAATTCCTCCAGAGACGACGGAACCATCTAAACTGACAATAGATGCGCGAATTTCCAATACATATAACAATCATATTGAACTTGGATTAAGTGTTGATCCTTATACGAGCAGCCTTGCTGGTCAGGAAAGTCCAGAACTGCAAGGTTATATTAACCGATTCGGTTTGGATCTAATCGGTGATTTACCTGTTACAGGTGATAATCTCCGACTGAAAGTGCAGTATTCACCACAATATGAAAATTACTCTGGTGAATCTGGAAAACTCAATGAATTTGATTCATTCACAGATGTGTCAACAACAGAGCTGCTTTACCGTCCATTTTCTGGTTTGCCTGCCTTTGTTGCATCGCATCGGTTTCATCGTTTAACACGAACCCTTGATGTCTACAACAATACCGAAAGGAATATTGGTTTTCGTATTGGACGTATATTTGAGTATAATATGCGAATTCACAATTTTGACGATACAATACAGTTGAGAGAGGATTTTCTATTGATTGGATCTACAAGTCACAGGACAACTGCTCGTTTGCAATTTGGTTTGCTAAAGCAGGTGTTAGCTAAAATGGAATATGCTGTAGAATATGGTCAATATGATACCAATTTGAACAATCTGATATTAGGTGTATCTGGACTGGAACCTGGAGAAAGCAGACTCGATTTGAGATATTCTGGTGGAATCAAATTGTTAGAAACAGTATCAGACCGTATTGTTTTTCAAGAGGAAGCAAATTTCTTTTCTAACCGTTCTAATGTAGATTTTTTCAACTTTTTAAGTATGGAAGCTGCTTTAAGCACATTTTACAAATTTGACACGGGACGATGGTTCCGGTTAAGGTTCGCTCGTGTATGGGTGTTGTTTGATGGTAGACAGATTCGAGATGAGCATGGGAATATTATGGAAGGGGCAGAAGATAGGAGAGATACACAATTTGGATTTACTGCTGCGTTCAATTGGAAATTCTCTGGCAATCTATCGTTGAGTGCTGATTACCAATTCACACAGAACCGAACAAATGAATTAGATCCTATCCTTGATTTTCTTAACTATAATCATAGTATTGTTAGTGTTACATTGCGAGAAGTTTATTAGTTGAGAACACATAAAGACAGTTTATCTACTGATTGTCTGATAATAACTTCGGTATGTATAGTCTTAGATCTTCAAATGTAATCAATTCCAAACATTCTTGTATTTCTTTCATAATTTTCTCATTTTCAGTAGTCCCCCAAACAACAGAAAATCAACATTGTCAACGTAATTGCATCAGTCAATCTCTTCTTCCTCCCAATAAAGGAATGTATTAATGACTTTAGATCAGGTGAAATCGTTTGTTAGTGAAAACGGAATTGAGTTTTTTCTCTGCTCATTTGTGGAAATGAGTGGAACACCAAAAGCAAAGGTTATTCCTGTGACACACCTTGAGGATATGGCTAATGATGGTGCGGGTTTTGGAGGATTTGCTGCAGGTGAGATTGGACAAGGACCACATGATCCTGAGATGGCTTGTATTCCTGATTTTTCTTCCTTGACTATCGTTCCTTGGCGAGAGAACTTAGCATGGGTTGCAGGAGATATGTTCGTAGAAGGTCAATCATGGCACTATTGTCCAAGAACTATTCTGCGAAACCAACTGGAAAAAGCAAAACAGAATGGATATGTATTTAATGTTGGTATTGAAGCGGAATTCATGCTCTTGAAACAGGATGAAGATGGACAATATATACCTTGGGACACACTTGATAGTTTGGATAAGCCGTGTTACGACTTGAAAGCATTATATCGCAACCTTGATATGATGGCAAGTTTGATAAAATATATGCAGGAATTGGGATGGCAACCTTATGCTAATGACCATGAAGATGGTACATGTCAGTATGAAGTCAATTGGACATACTCTGATGCTCTTGCCTCTTCTGACCGACATACTTTCTTCAAATGGATGGTCAAAACGGTTGCTGAAGAGCGTGGGTTGTTAGCGACATTTATGCCAAAACCTTTTGCCAACCTGACCGGGAATGGTGCTCATTTTCACATGAGTCTTTGGGATGAAGAAAATCATACAAATCAATTTCTTGATGAAAATGATACGAATGGTATATCTCAGCTTGCGTATTGGTTTACTGGTGGTATTCTCAAGCATGCACAAGCGATTACAGCGATTACAAATCCACTTGTAAATAGTTACAAACGGTTAGTCCGAAGACCGCCGAGATCGGGTGCATCTTGGGCACCGGTTTTCGTTACTTATGGTTCAAACAATCGCACACAAATGATTCGCATTCCTGCATCCGGACGCATTGAAAACCGATTAGGTGATGGTGCAGCAAATCCATATCTTGCTGCAACTGTACTCCTTGCTGCTGGTTTGGATGGTATAGAAAACCAGATTGATCCTGGAGAGCAAAATGTGGACAACTTATATGAAGTTTCTGAAGAAGAATTGCAGCGGAGAGGCATTCATTCCCTACCTTCAACACTTAGTGATGCGATTGATGCACTTGAAGCAGATGAAGTCATCAGAAACGCATTAGGAACAGAATACGCTGACTATTACATTCAGATAAAACGCGAAGAATGGCAAGACTACCTTATGAGTGTTAGCCAGTGGGAAACTGACAAATATATTGAAGTGTATTAATTGAAGTTAAACATATCTGTTTTTCGTTGTACCATATATTGATTGTCTTTCTTCGGTTAAAAATTGGTGCGTAATGACAATTGAAAATCTGTGAGATAACATCACTAGAAGAAACAAGAATACATTGTTATAACGCAATTATTTCAAGGATCAAAAATGCTTCTGACTCTCAAACAAGCCAGTCAATGGGCTTCAGAATACCTGAAGAAAAATGTGACAACTGCTAATATTTCTTATCTTATCCAGTATGGACACATTGAAACGGTGTTTGAAAATGGATCAAAGATGATTCCAATGGATAGTCTCAAAAAATATTACGGTCATGCTAATCGTGAAATACGGTGGAAAAATCAACTCGGTGCCGACATAAATTGGACATTGTCCTTTGAGAAAATTAAAGAAGCGGAGACGACAAAACATGTCCATCGGCTACATCCTTATAAGGGCAAATTCATTCCGCAATTAGTTGAGTATTTCTTAGATGGACATGTTGATGAGTTTAAAAAGGAAGTCTACTTTCAAGCAGGTGATATTGTCCTTGATCCATTTTGTGGAAGCGGGACTACACTGGTACAAGCAAACGAACTTGGTATGCATGCTGTGGGAATTGATATTTCTGCATTTAATGCCTTTATCAGTAATGCAAAACTTGGACATTACAATTTCATCCAACTTTATGAACAAAGCAAGGAAATCACATCTGAACTGAGAAACTACGTATCCACATTAGGAATAAGAGAGTTTGAAGCAGAACTGGCAGAGACTTTGTCATCATTCAATAATAAATACTTTCCAATATCATTTAAAAGTCAGGTTAGAGCGGGAGAAATTGATCAAAAAAAGTATGGTGCTGAGAAGGAAGCAGCTTTTTTAGCTACATACCTCAAACTTGTATCTGATCACAAAATTGACATTCAGATGTCAAGAGATTCTGCCAGATTTATGAAACAGTGGTATCTTCCTGGAGTAAGAGCAGAAATTGAACTTGTCCATAGTAAAATACAGAGAATAAAAGATGCAGCAGTACAAGAAGCACTAATGCTAATTTTAAGTAGGACAATTCGTTCCTGTCGAGCAACAACACACGCAGATTTAGGCACATTACGTGAACCTATGACAACAACATACTATTGCAGGAAGCATGGAAAGGTCTGTAAACCACTTTTTTCAATTTTAGGATGGTGGGAACGTTATTGCAAAGATAGCATAGAACGATGGATTGAGTTTAACCAGTTAAAATCGGATACCTGTCAGCATTGCATTACTGGTGATTCACGGACTATTGACATCTTTAAAATGTTGAAACGTGAAAATCCACAGTTGGAAGAATTTACTCATGCAAAGAGGATAAAAGGAATCTTCACAAGTCCACCCTACGTAGGTCTTATAAATTATCATGAACAACATGCCTATGCTTATGACCTTTTTGGTTTCAAACGGTTAGATGAGTTGGAAATTGGTCCTCTGTTTCGAGGTAAGGGCCGTGAAGCGAGAGAATCTTACATTCATGGTGTAGCAGCGGTATTCAAGAATTGTAAAAGGTTTCTGGCGGACGATTACGATGTCTTTATTGTTGCTAATGACAAATATAACATGTATCCCACTATTGCTGAAAGGGCGGGGATGAGTATTGTCAATCAACATAAGCGACCTGTACTGAATCGGACTGAAAAGAATCGCGAATCAGCCTATTCTGAGACAATTTTTCATTTAAAAGAAAAAGGCAGTGAGAATGAATTTACAACGGCAAACGATGATTAAAGAGAAGATTAAGGATTGTATACGCGTAAAGTTCAAGTCCTATAGATCTAAAACGATTTGGGATTTTATCGGTGGTGAAGGAACATACGTTGAACTTTTAGATGCCTTTGAACAAGCAGGTATTGAATTAAGAGATGAAATTGACGAATATTTTAAACAATTCAACTAATCATGTTATCTAGTTATTCCATATTGGAGGATAAATAATGTCTCAAATAAAATCAGTGTTATTGTGGGAAAACCAAAGGCGATATGTGCGTGAGGCGATAGACGCTGGCACGCTCAAAGGTGCTATTATTCCCACAGGCAGCACAGAACAACACAACGAGCATTTAGCGATGTACCACGATACACAGAGTGCTGTGTATGTGTCTAAGCTGGCAGCAGAGAAGTTATACCCACAGGTAATAGTGACAACGCCTTTAGCCATCGGTGTCTCGGAACATTGGATGGATCATAAAGGCACGCTCACACTTCGTGCAGAGGTGTTCGGTGAGGTCCTATACGATGTTGCAGATAGCATGCGACGACATGGTGTTGAAAACATTTTAATTGTCAATGGACATGCTGGGAATGCTGGACCAGTACATCAACGATTGGATGGTTACAGAGAAAAATTGGGAATCAATATCGCATTCCACTCATACTGGGAAGCATACTCTGGTGAGTTAGTTCAAGAACAGATGGAGTCAGGAATTTGTCCAGGACATGCAGCGGAATTTGAGACTGCGTTTGCACTTGCTGCTTTTGCAGAAAACGTTGATTGGAATGGTGTTGATTACGACAGTGCTAAACTCACAATTTCCAATGAAGGACAAGCAAAATCTGACAGAGAATATCATCATCAGGCAAAACTCGCTACTTCAGAAAGTGGACAGGTAATGATTGATGTTGCGGTTGATTGGGTTGCAGGAAAGATGCAAGAGATGTTGTCATAGTTTTTGGTTGTCAGCGGTCAGTTATAGATGACTTTGTTGGTTCAGAATCCTCTATAACTGACGACTGACAACTGATTTAATGTCCCTCAAGTGCTTTCCGTAATCCATCACCATGTTCGCGCCACCAGCCATAGAGAATAGATATATCAGTTCCGATACAGAAGTGTCGGACCCCCATATCAAGAAATCGTTTTGCGCCATCAGCACTACCAATCTCTGCCCGAGGCGGAACTCCCATCTTTAATGCGGTTTCAAATACTCTCCGTTCCGTTTCTTGGATTTCTGAAGAACCGCGCTGACCAACCTTACCAATACTCATAGAGTAATCCGAACCACCCCATTGTATCATGTCAACGCCTTCAACGGACATTACCTCTTCAAGATTGTCAACTGTCCCTTTCTTCTCAATCATAATAACAACGACGACATCTCGTAGTGCTTGAACATATTCTGGTCCGCCTCCATATCCCATATATGAGAACCTGCGCGTAGCAACACCGTAACTACCTCCATCTTGTGGTGTATCTGCACGCGTAATTTTCACACACTCCTTCACATCTTCAACGTTTTGACAATCGGCATAAAGCACACTCTGGAATCCAGAACCGATCGCGCGCTGTGCAATGAATCCCCGCGGTTCTTGGTCAACTTTAATCATTGTTGAAATATTATGGAGTTCAGCAGCTCTACACAAATTATCTAAATCGTGTAAGTCAAATGGACCGTATTCCCCAACAAATTCAACATAGTCATATAATCCTGTATGTCCAATTGCTTCAACGATGGATGGCCAAGTTGTATGGATATGTGTTCCTACGGTTGGTTTATCAGCATTAAGTAATTCACGAAATGTATTTCTTCTCATTAATTCCCTCAATAATCATGGTTTGATACAATCTACTGTTCTGATGTTCCAGAATCTGAATGTCTCTATGTTAACAGTATTCCATACTTTTTTCAACGAAAATACGTTTGCTAATGGTCGTAAATTTTGTTAAACTGATATTGCATCGCATCTTGTAATACCACGGAGGAATCACATGGAAAGCTTGATTAAATTGCCTACAAATTTTGCAGATTACTTACAAATTGAAAACGCAGCGTTGCGTTTTACCGAAGCCACCGAAGTTGCGGACCATATTACGAGTGCAGGTGTCCAGATCTATCCAAACATGGATCACGCTGCCATTTTTTGTGATCCACCTCACTGCATAGCTGATGGTTTAAAACAACTCGGATATATAAATGGATGGGATGCACGCTGTTATCCATCTCCTGTTGATGGATGCGACTATATCAATGTTTCTGCACAATTGTCAGCGGAGAGTCCCGCACGGAATGATGGTTGGTTTGACTACGTTGCTGTTGTGCATCCTGTTGACAAAACGGCTTTGCAACACATGCTTGGACAAGGATATGGCAATCCGTTTATCCATCACCTGACGTGGGGACTTGTGCCACCAGAACGTAACACACGAGATGATTTTGAATATGCTAGTACCGTTGTCCCATTTATGGTAGAAAAACGAGAGATCATTGGTAATGCAATTGGTGATGAACCCGGAACGCTAATAGTTGCACTACCAGAGAATGTGATTGTACATCCGAAATTTGAAGATGTGCTGCCAGAATGGATTGGTGATCTTGATACTGATGAATATCAGGTTGAATCGATGCAGGGTGGTGGTTTTCTTATTCAGTTTTTTGTATTGACAGGTGGAAGAATTGAAGTGGCGTTGCGTGTTGATACTACGCAGACATTTAATCCAAAGAGTGTCCACAAAATATCCGAAGATGAGATTAGCACTGTCCAAGACGAAAAGTGAGATTATCACTTTGTCAGTTTGATATGACGACAGGAATTTTAAGTGATATACTTAACATTACAATAATAGGAATGTTAGGAGAAAATTGATAAGAAGGAGGCATTGTGTAGTGGTTTATAGTAATTTCACTTTAGATACAGTTCGTTCAGAATTTGAACTGGAAATTATAGAATCTGCTGGTGTCTTTTCTGAAACAGATGTGGTCAGGCCACGGGATCGTTTCATGTCTGAGTTAGAAGAAAAGGTGCAGTTAGCTATCTCAATTGGTACAGAGAAGGCGAGGTCAGAACTGATTGTAACTGATGTTCTGTTTGAACTCCGTGAGCAATTCGATCGTGGCATAAGTTTTTTTTCAGGTATTGACTTTAACGTTGATGATGACAAAGGTTTAACTGGTGTTTGCGATTTTTTGGTAAGTCTGTCTCCTATCCTCTCATTTTTAGACGCACCTGTCATCATTCTCGTTGAGGCAAAGAAAGATAACCTGACACTCGGCTTCGGACAATGTGCTGCAGAGATGCTCGCTGCACAACGTTTCAATGCAGAAAAAGGGAATGACTTCTCTTGCATCTATGGAGCTACCACATCCGGAACAGATTGGCGGTTTCTCAAATTGGAAGGACAAAAACTCCATATTGATAGAACACTCTATTCGATTGGTCAGTGCGATAAAATTCTCGGCATTCTCGTGAGTATGGTAGAACAAAAAGCGTGAATCTTTACAGAACAAGGGGTATTGCATAATGTCTTATAGCAGCTTTACTTTAGATAGCGTGAAAACTGAGTTTCAACTTGAAATAGATGTTCCCACGGACCTCTTTTGTGATGTAGCACCTGTGGCACCGAGCGCGCATTTGAAAACAGAATTGAAACGCAATGTGCCAGTCGCGCTTGCTATCGGGACAGAAAAAGCAAAATCAGAAATGATTGTTGGGGATGTGCTCTTGGAACTGAGGGAACATTTTGATCGACAGATTAGCCTCTTTTCGGGTATTGACTTTAACGTTGATGCTGAGAAGGGATTAACTGGTGTGTGTGACTTTCTGATAAGCCTGTCACCTGTGTCATTTGTCTTGGAAGCACCCATCATCGTTTTGGTTGAAGCAAAAAAGGATGACTTATTAGAAGGCATCGGTCAATGTGTTGCAGAGATGATCGCAGCACAGCAATTTAATGTTGAAAGAGCGAACAGTATCCCATACATCTACGGGGTCAGCACGACTGGAGCGGACTGGCGATTTCTCAAATTAGATGGACAGAAACTCCATATTGATACAGAATTCTACTCAATTCATGGGTGTGACAAAATCCTCGGTATTCTCGCGAGTATGGTAGAACAGAAGGCGTAGATTATTACAGCCCCTGAGAATCTAATCTGGAAAGGATTGTCGAACACATTTCAACGGGCAATCATTTTGCATAGATAAATTGGACACATTAAAGCATTATTTGTTCTATGACCATTTAGGAGGACTAACACAATGGCGTATAGCAATTTTACCATCGAAGAAGTAATTAAAGCGTTTCAGTTAGAAACGAATGAAGCAGCGGATATTTCTTCCAGATTAGAACCGGTATCACTGAGTGCACATCTTACCACTGCATTGGCAAAAAAAGTGCCATTAGCCCTCGCAATCGGTACAGAAAAAGCTAGCTCGGAATTAATTGTCACCGATGTTCTCGTTGAACTTCGCGAAAAGTTTGAGGACCGAATTAGTTTCTTTTCAGGAATTGACTTCAGTGTTGCTGTTGAAAAGGGTTTGACCGGCGTATGTGATTTTCTGGTAAGTCTCTCACCTGTGCAATTTTATTTAGAAGCACCCATAATCATTCTTGTTGAAGCAAAGCGAGAAAATCCTGTTTCTGGCTTCGGCCAGTGTATCGCTGAAATGCTCGCCGCCCAACACTTTAATACCCAAAAAGGAAATGACATCCCTTGTATTTATGGAACTGCCACTACAGGCACTATGTGGCAATTTCTCAAATTGGAAGGGAAAAAACTATACATTGATAAGGAAGTTTATGCTATTGGACAGTGTGACAAAATCCTCGGCATCCTTTCCAGCATGGTGGAGCAAAAGGCATGAAGTATTTCTGTGATTGAAAATCTATGTCGTGAGTGGATTGTTGGACGAATTGCAGAAAGACAGAGAACTGAAATTTCAATATTGACGAAAACACTATTGGAACAATATATAAAAATTGTTTCGTAACTCTAATCAATGGGAAATGTATGATGGTTTACGTTATATGTTCGGCAGTGTTCATTATAATCTGCTTAGGTTATTTTTTTTGGGGAAAATTATTCTCAACAGATGAAGAGGGTTGCCTTAATCTCATAGATGGTTTATTTTTGGGCTATTTTTTAGCTGTAATCGTTATTCTTTTTGCCGCTGCAGTCATCTTCTTCGTGACAGGTTGTATAAAATATGCAATCGAACTCATCAACCCATGAATCATAGAGGAGTGACTTGTTTACAGCAGGTAAACAGAGAGATCAAAATTGTTTGTCTTTGCTATGAGATGAGATGATCTTGACACCACCATAGAAATTTGGTAATATGTCGTAGGTGTTGTAATGTGTCTTAGTTATTTTAAATATACACAGATTCGGTGAACAATATGCCAGCAAATCTACCTCCAACCTACTATAAACTCAAACACGAACATGAAGCAGCAAAATCAGATGAAGAACGGCTGAGTCTGTTAGAGGAAATGCTTCGAATTGTTCCAAAACATAAAGGCACAGAAAAAGTAGTATCGGATTTACGTAAGCGAATCGCAGTCTTGAAAAAAGGTTCATCAGGCAAAGGTGGTAAAGGAGCAGGGAAAAAGGGTTATAGCGAACATATACCGAAACAGGGTGCTGGACAACTTGTAATGTTAGGTCCACCCAACAGTGGTAAATCACAGATACTTGCCAACTGGACAAAAGCGAAATCTGAGGTCTCACCGACACCATACACTACAACGATGCCGATTGTAGGGATGCTTCCCTATGAGAATATACAATTCCAACTGATTGACACTCCTTCAGTAATGCAGGATTTTATCTCTCCTTCAGTGCTGACATTAGTCAGGAACGCTGATTTGTGTTTAGGTGTAATAAGTCTTGCGAACGATAATCTCTTAGATGAATTAGATATTGTTCTTTCCGTTTTTAACGAGCAAAGAGGAGAAGCTGATGGAGATGAGTTAGGGTATATCGTTGTTGCGAATCAAATTGATGCACCAGATGCTAATGATAGATTGGAGATACTATCTGAGTTTTATGGTGATGATGTGCCTATCTATGTAATCTCCGCTGAGACAGGAGAGGGTAAAGAAGAGCTATTACAAGGTTTATACGATATATTGGACATCGTTCGTGTTTATCCGAAAGCACCGGGAAAATCTGTAGAACGGGATGACCCTATTGTTTTACCAAACGGGGCAACTGTGTTTGATGCTGCCCTGGGTCTACACAAAGATTTTGCGGAATTCAAACTTGCACGAATATGGGGACCTGAATGGCACGATGGACAGCCAGTCAGTCGTAACGATGTCCTATATGATGGTGATGTAGTTGAATTTCATTTATAGTTGAAAAATATTTGAATAATGAAAAAAGGAGAATTGTTGTGGTAACCAAGATACAAAAAACTGATAATAGTGATAGTATCTATTTTACAAAGACAATGTTGGACGAAGCAAAAATCAAAGCGGGGGATGAAGTCCAGGTAACAATTCAAAATGGTAGGATAATTGTTGAAACTCGTACTATAGCGAGAAAACGAATTGATTTACAGGAGTTACTTGCCGAAATGCCTGAAGAATATCAACCAGAGGAAACAGAGTGGGGTAACCCCGTTGGTAAAGAGGTATGGTAGATGCGAAGGTATATTCCAGAGAAAGGAGATTTCGTCCGTCTATCATTCGATCCACAATCAGGATATGAACAGAAAGGAAGACGCCCCGCATTGATTGTCAGTAATACACAATTTAACATACGGACTCAACTTGCTATGGTATGTCCTCTAACTAATACCCACAGAAATGTACCGTTTCATGTAAAAATCCCGTCTCAATCCTCACTAACAGGTTATGTTATGGTAGAACAAATAAAATCTGTAGATTATAATAGTTGACAGGTTGAATTCATTGAAAAGTCTCCTCATGAACTCCTTGATGAAGTTCTTAGTATATTGGATGCATGTCTTTATACACCATCATAATATGGATAGATTATAGTAGTCCTTTTCGTATTGGTATTAAAAAAATGAACAACAAAAAGCGGAAACACCCATTTCTTATCTATTCCCTGTTAATCCACATAATTCTTCTGTTTTGCCTGTGGTGGTATTCTCCAACAGACATAGCACAACCAGATTTCAGACCTGAAATAGTTGGAGAACTTGTGCCAATTCAACGCATTACTGAACCTAAACCACCTGAGGTTGTGGAGATACCTACCCCTACAAGAAACGATAATTCTAATGAAGAAGTAGAAAAACCCCCTACGCCAACGAAACCAACCGTTGATATAAACACCGCACTGTTGAATATTGATAGTTTTGAAGAAATGGCAGCAACAGCAGAAAGACGAACACAGGAAAACGTCAATAAACCTGACGAAGATACAAGAAACGATGGTGAAGATCTTCACACATTACGACAGGCAAATATAACACAAAATCCACACACACATAACACTACTGTCAAAGTTAATCGAGACCAGTTTACACTAACATCTACATCAAAAAATACCATCGGGACACCAAGTGTGGACACAGGTACAATCAATTTAGAGGTAAGTGCCACTTTGCGTGGTATTTCACCAAAGGCAGGTGCACCACAGATCCATTATGGTAGTAAGCGAGGCGATGCATTCCGAGCTGCAGGTATGGGGAATACATGGGGTGGTAGTAGTGGTAGTAGTACATCAAGTGGTAGAAAAGTCGGTGGGATTTATATCAAGATGATGCAAGACATTGCTGGTCAACTCACATCTGCAACAACATCAGATAAGGTTGATATAGTCTTTCTGCTTGATGAAACCGCAAGTATGATGGATAATATCCGTGGGATTCGTGCATATTTTGACTTTGTGTTTGATGCCTTCAAGGGAGAAAAACGAGACGCAGCTTACGGATTGGTGACATTCACAGATAAAGTCAAAAATTATGGGTTAACGACTGACTTCGGCAAATTCAAAAATTTGTTGTTCAAGATTGATGTTGATAGAGGCGGAGATATGTCGGAAGCAGGTTTAGATGCGTTGATGGATGCTGTCAATAAGATGCGATTCAGACGAAATGCACAACGTTTCTTTATTCTTGCAAGTGATGCAGCTTTTCATGATGCTGATTTTGATGGCAAGTCACAATATAGCCTTGATGAAGTCATCTCTACCTTGCAAAAGGAACAAGTTCGTGTTGAGGTTATTGGACTA
Source organism: Candidatus Poribacteria bacterium (assembly GCA_958295945.1). Lineage (GTDB taxonomy): Bacteria > Poribacteria > WGA-4E > WGA-4E > WGA-3G > MSPOR6. The sequence goes on along the minus strand of OY282386.1, from coordinate 2,945,776 downwards.
GATTATCTACCGATCAAACAGATTGCAATAGCCACAGGTGGAACATGGCGTGCAATACCTGGAAACGGGTATTTGGAATATGTACCTCCGATAACGCTTACAGACAAAATGCTGTCTAAATTGGGAACACTCTATATGGATAAAGACACTTTAGGAGATAAAATCACGGTATATGTCAACAATCCACCACGTCCGAAGCATGTGACACTGACATGGAAGGTGCTCAATCCATTAGGTGTGAGGTGTTACGGTCCTTTCAGTGAAAAAATAGTAGTACCAACTGATACTTCAAAATATGTTGAATTTACACCTCTTCTTGATAGTAATACATTTCAAAAAATGCAAGGGATATACACCGTAATCTATCGCCTGCAAAACGATCAAGGTCACAAGAGTATTCTTCGTAGGACATATACATATAATACCATTTCTAATTGATTGTGTGCCATTATGTCCCACCCTCTTCTGGTAGGAGCGATCTCCGAATCGCGATCTTTCTGGACAACGGTTAATGTCATAATGATTTATAGAAATGGTATAAGTAAAAGACAGTAAAAATTAAGGTGTTAATATGAAGGATATAATTTTTGAAAAGTGTCATCAACATTTTGATGATATTGTAGCAATCCGTCGAGACATACATCAACATCCTGAGATAGGATTTGATGTTGAGCGTACTGCATGTATCGCAGCGGATGCCCTTGAGGCACTTGATATACCTGTCAGAACAGGAATAGGTAGGACAGGGGTTGTCGGGGATTTGGAGATTGATGGCGCGACGAGATGCATTGCTTTACGTGCTGATATGGATGCTCTGCCTATTCAAGAGCAGACGGATGTTCCCTTCAAATCCAGAATAGACGGAAAAGCACATTTGTGTGGACATGATGCACACACGGCTATGCTTATCGGCACAGCAAGGATACTTTCAAATCTGAAGAGTCAACTCAAAGTAAACATACGATTCATCTTTCAACCTTGTGAAGAAGCATACCCAGGTGGTGCACAAGCGATGATTTCAGATGGCGTGCTTGACGGTGTTGACGAAATCTACGGTATACATGTCTTTCCATTGTACCCTGTTGGTAAATATGCAACATGTCCTGGTCCTATGCTTGCACAATCTGATATTTTTGAGATAACTATTACAGGAAGAGGAGGACATGCTGCGTTTCCACATCTTACAGTTGATCCGATAGTTATCGGTGCAGAATTTGTAAATGCAGCGCAGTCTATTGTGTCAAGAAACGTTGATCCGTTAGACTCTGCTGTAGTCAGTATTACACAGTTTCACGGTGGAGATGCTAAGAATGTAATTCCTCCCTCCGTAACACTTGGGGGCACAGTTCGTACTCTGAAACAGGAAGTTCAAAAACGTATTAGTTCTCAGTTGGAAAACCTACTGGTAGGAATAGCGAAAGCTTATGAAGCAACCTACACTTTTGCCTACCAAGAAGGATGTCCGGTTACATACAATCATGACCCGTGTGTAGAAAAAGTGCTCTCATCAGCAAAAACATTAGTTGGAGATGAAGATGTTATCTATCCAATTTCTCCAATACTTGGTGGTGAAGATTTCGCTTGCTATTCTCAGCAAATCCCTGCTTGTTTTGTTATGGTAGGAGCAGGAAATGAACAGGAAGGTATTGTTAACATGTGCCATCATCCACAGTTCGACATAGATGAATCCTGTATGCTTTACGGTATGGCTCTAACGGCGAGTCTCGGTTTAATGAAATGAAAACAAACAAGGAATATCTACTCATGCAACATTTTTTTACATTAATTAAGAAAGTTTCAGTCGGACTGCCTATTGTCCTGTTATTCCTTTTTGTTTCTACATTTAGTCCTGTCCTTGCTCAGAGGCAATCTACAGACGAACAAATAGAAAGGGTAAATACACTTAAGGCAATTCAAGATGCAAATGATCATTATTACCAAAAACGTTATGCTGAAGCCATTAAAGCGTATCAAGAGTTGTTAAAAGGAACACTTTCACAGACTCAGAAAGATTCTATGCGTTTGATGCTTGCACAGAGTTATGCAAAACTCGGTGAAGATGCAGAAGCACGTAAAATTCTGAAAGAAGTCATAGATGAAAATCCTGATGGTTCGTATGCATCTCAGGCAGTTCATCAACTCTCAAATCTGTATAGCCAACGTTATCAGTATAATGAAGCAAAAATCATGTGCAAGCAGATAATTAAACAACACCCTGACACTGCTACTGCTGCCGTTGCTGCCTACTTGATTGCTTATTATGAATATGTTCAAGGTGATTATGAATCTGCAATGAAGAGTTACAAGCATTTTCTTGATAAGTATCCGAATTCCATCTATCGTTCATCTGCTATTAGTAGCTTGGTTCGTCTTTATACACAAAACAAACGTTTTTCAGATGCAGAAAAACTTATAAAAGACCGACTGAAAATAAATTCCACGGATACTACCTTATTAGAGGAATTAGCCAACATATACCAGCAGCAAGGCAAAACTCAAAAGGCACTTGAACTATATCAAGGCGTTCTTGAAAAAAATCCAGCAAACACAACAATACGCCGTAAATTGGGGTCTCTCTACGCTGAACTTGGTGATAAGGAAAAAGCGATTGCAGAATGGAAGAAATTGGTTGCGGGAGATTCTAATCAACATCAGCAGTTAGGGATGATATATGTTTCTCACAAAATGTATTCGGATGCCATAGAATCGTTTCAGCAGGCAATACGAGCAAATCCGCGTTATGGTTATCTGTATACCCAACTTGCAGCAGTCCATAGCATCCAAGGAGATATTGAAAAAGCTGCTGCTACCTATCTTGATGGACTGCAAACCGTTGGTCCAAGTACAAGTCAACGTGCAGCAATTTGGCAATCTATGCTTGAAATCTATCAAGGAGCAAGCCAAGAACCATTAAGGAAAAAGTTGATTGCTCAATATGAAACGGTTCATCAAGCTGCACCAACCAATCTCAACAATGCATTGACTTTAGGTGAGATGTACTACTATGCTGGACAACAATCTCAAGCACTAAAAATACTTACACAAATCCACAGAACCTATCCTACCCCCACTGATGCAACATTGGAGAAGTTGGCGAATGATCTTGAACGAAATCAAAATCCTTATGCCATAGAATTTTATAAATCTCTATTGCAACTTTCAAATGATAGAAGAATACTAACGAATGTAAGGTATAAAATGGCGGCTTTGTACCAAAAGAATAAACAGTGGGATGAAGCAATAACGATTTTGAAGAAATTAGACCAAAATAGTTTCTCGGTGGATAGAAAACTTTTACTTGCAAAAACACAACTACACGGGCTGCATAACCCCAAAGCCGCACATATAACTCTACAACCTTTGTTATCCAGAAATATGCCTGCATCCCAATTGATGGAAGTGAATTTGATACTTGGTGAATGTCATCTACTGCAAAAACGGTGGACTCTTGCCAGAGATGTGTTAGAACCGATAGCCATCAGTGCGAGTCGGTCAAGTGCTACTGCGCGAAAACTGTTGGGTGATTCTTACTTCTTTGCTACTGAATTTGATAACGCAGTATCGGAATATCAAAAAGTCTTACGGACTTCAAAATCGGATGAATTAACAAACGATGCACTTGAACGGATTGTGTTGATACAAGACAATTCCGACTACCTGTCTATCCCATTGACAGATTATGCCAATGCACTTCAATACTTCCTAACTGGAGATTCTAAATCAGCCATCACACAGTGTGAGGATACAATTTCAGCACATCCGAAAGCGTCAATTGTTGACGATATTTGGATGCTACTGGGTAAGATATATTATTCACAGAAATCCTATGGAGATGCGATACATTCATATCGTCAGGTTTCATCACTTGAAAGTTCATTAGCAGCAGAAGCTTTAGCACAAATCGCTAAAATATATGAGAAAAAGAATGATTTTACCAGCGCTGCTGAAACTTATACCACTTTGCTACAAACATATCCTGATATTAGCATCGTGCCACATATCCAGCAACAGTTGGATCAGATTACGAAGATGATTAATAGATCTGAAGAACAATCCCCATAGTTATTTCCAACCCAAGTACAATTCGTAATGAAAAATGTCTTTCATCTAATTCTCATCTGCTTATTCCTTTTCATATCCATCTTTCCCATAAACGCAGATGAAACAACTGTCCGTTTTACAGATCAGACGCAGGCTGCAAAAATCAACTTTAGACATAACAACGGAGCTTCTGATCATAGATATTTACCTGAAACAATGGGTTCAGGCTGTCTGTTTTTTGATTATGATAATGATGGAAACCTTGATATATTCCTTGTCAATAGTGGTAAGACGTGTGCGAATCCATCCAAACACCGAACAAATCCTGACGAGATGAATGTCTTATATCGTAACAACGGAGATGGCACATTCACTGATGTTACGAAACATTCCGGATTTGAGAAAAATTACGGATTCGGAATGGGATGTATTTCTGCTGATTATGACAATGACGGTGATGCAGACCTATATCTCACTAACTATGGAAGCAATCAACTTTACCGCAATAATGGAGATGGCACATTTAGCGATGTGACAACGCAGGCAAGTGTTGGTGATAGTCGTTGGAGTGTGAGTGCTTCCTTCGGTGATTTCAACCTTGATGGATACCTTGATCTCTATGTTGTGAACTATTTAGATTATCAGATTGAAACAGCACATCCATGTATACTTGAGGGTGTTCATATCTATTGTGGTCCACACGAATATCCTGGTGCTCAAGATACACTTTACCAAAACAATGGAGATGGGACATTTACGGATGTGACAAAGATTGCTGGTGTTGAAAATGAAGGAAAGGGATTAGGTGTCCTATTCACAGACTACAACGACGATGGCAAACCAGATATTTTTGTTGCAAACGATGCAGTCGAAGATTTTCTTTATCATAACAACGGGGATGGTACATTTAAAGATGTTGCTGTTTCTGCAGGTATTGCCTATAACTCAGAGGGACGTGCAACCGCAAGTATGGGTATTGCCAACGGTGACTACGACAATGATGGATTGTTAGATCTGTTTGTCACAAATTTTTCTTTGGAAGTGAACAGTCTCTTTCACAATGATGGAGATGGTTTCTATACAATGACTACATTTGAGACTGGACTTGCTGAACCCAGTTTCTCTCAACTCGGATTTGGCACTCAATTTCTTGATGCTGATAATAACGGAACATTAGACCTGTTTGTTGCCAATGGACATGTATGGGATAACGTAGCAGAAATCACCCCTTCGCTGTCCTACAAGCAGAAATGTCAGTTCTTTGCTAACATGGAAGAGGGCAAATTCACAGATATATCTGAAACAGTAGGTGAGTTTTTCACACATCCTGTCGTTGCGCGTGGAACAGCAATCGCGGATTATGATACTGATGGAGATATGGATATTCTGATATCCTGCTGTGGTGGCAATCCTGTTCTACTACGAAATGATAACCAAGTGAACAATAATTGGTTGAAAATTGAACTCGTTGGAAATACAAGCAACCGTGATGGAATTGGTTCTAAAGTGATTGTACGCACTGGTGACATCACACAAATCAAAGAGGTAACGTCTGGTGGTAGTTATGCGTCTGGAAGCGAATTTTCTCTTCTATTTGGTCTTGGCACATATTCAGATATGATCTCAATTGAGGTTAAGTGGATAAGTGGACAATTACATAAACTCAATAACATATCTGTGAATCAAGTCATACGAATTGAAGAAATTCGGTGAATTACCTTGACAATTAACCCAATTCACCTTAAAATTAACAAATAGGAGGAAATAGTTTTATGAAAAATCTTAGATTATTGAAAATTATCTGTTTTAGTGTCGTTTTTTGTTTATTTGCAACCTCGTCCGCACTGATAAATGTAGTGTCCGCTGAAGACTCATTCGGTGACCCATTTGAAGGTAGTGAATTGCAGAATCCAAATTGGAAGTGGCAAAACGAACCATCAACTTGGGATATTGGCGATACGCGCGAGGGTGCCTTATATATAAATAGTGAACCAAACCGAAATGTCTGGGCTTCAGATGATTCACATTTCTTGTATCAAGAAACTGATGCTGACACGTTTGATGTCTCAACCCATTTCTCCGCAAAATGGGATGCTAATTCTGGTGTCAATGGAATCCTTGTGAAGAGTCCTTCAGACAACAACTGGGTAACTGTGAAATTCTGGTCCCGCGATGCTGGTCCAATGGGACATATTCAGTATCAAACCAGACAAGCCGGTCTAGGACCGCAAGATGTCCAATGGAGATTTGGCGATTGGGGAGACATCCAACTGTCTTTCAGACTCAAAAAAGAAGGAAATACTTACACTGCATGGTATAAAGCAGAAGGTGATGAAGATTGGTTAGATATTGGAGAAGGTACCTTTGATTTGAGTCCACCACTGCAACTCGGCATATATGCTGGGGTAGCAGCAGGTTCAGGAAAATTAGAAGTAGAATATGAATACCTTGAAGACCATGTGAACCCAACGGATGTTGAACCTGAAGGAAAGGTAGCAACAACATGGGGTATGGTAAAGTCCCGGTATTAAAATAAATTTTGTGGGGTTGACTTTAAGTTTGCCCCACCTATATTTCACTTAATTACATAATCAATATTCTTGAGTACAAGTAATGTAATTTTGTTGCTTTAGTGATAGATCGATTTACAATTATGAATATGAGGTAACTTTTAATGAAAAACATGACATTTGTGAAAATTGTTTGTATGAGTGCTATAATCTGTTTGTTTACATCAATGTCTGGATTGTTATCCACTGTGGATGCAGCTGATTCATTTGGCGACCCGTTTGATGGAAACAAATTGCAGAATCCTAATTGGGAATGGCAAAACGAACCACCTAATTGGGATGTTGGAGAAACAGTTGATGGACGTTTATACATAGACTGTGAACCGAATCGTAACCTTTGGGCAGGTGATGCATCACATTTTTTATACCAAGAAACTGAAGCGGATACGTTTGATGTAGAAACACATTTCCGTGCTAAATGGGATACCACTTCTGGTGTCAATGGTCTTCTTGTGAAAAGTCCTGAGGACGATAATTGGGTAACCATTAAATTTTGGGGGAGAGATGCTGGTGCTAAAGGACACATTCAGTATCAAAGAAAGGAAGCTGGTTTAGGACCTCAAGATATCCAATGGAGATTTGGTGATTGGGGTGATATTGAAATGTCAATGCGACTCAAGAAAGAGGGTGATACCTACACTGCATGGTATAAAGCTGAAGGTGATGATGATTGGATGGATATCGGTGAAGGTACTTTTGCATTAACTCCTCCACTTTGGTTGGGTGTCTATGCGGGTGTAGCAGCAGGTGATGGCAATCTTGAGGTAGAATACGAATACTTCACAGACAATATGAATCCTTTCAATGTTGAACCGGGCGGTAAAGCGACCACCACTTGGGGTGCTGTTAAAACCCGATACTAAGGAGGGACATGGACTATGCGATGCAACGTATTCATACTCTTATGTTTCTGTGTCGTTTCTCCGTTATTTGCGGATAATTTCGTAGATAGAAGTGCAATCGCAGGGATCCATCAACGTGAAACGCCAGTTGATGAAAACTCCGGGGCTTGGATGGGTCCCGGAACTGCTGCAGCAGATTATGATAACGACGGCTGTTGGATGGACATTTTCGTTGTTGGAGATGGTGGTCTACCAAATGCACTTTACCACAATAATAGGGATGGAACGTTCCAGGACATTGCTGAAAAAGCAGGCGTTGCCGACACGCCAAATGGACGTGGTTGCGTCTGGTTAGACTACAATAATGACGGTTGGAGCGACCTCTTTGTATCCTGTGAGGGTCCAAACTTTCTATTCAAAAACAACGGAGACTGTACGTTCACAGATGTAAGTGGGCAGGCGGGTGTCACAGATGCACAACACGGCACAACTGTTGCAGTTGCTGATTATGACCACGATGGTTGGTTGGATATCTATGTGTCAAACTGGGGACGTCCAGCATCGCTCTTAGTCTTCAATCCTGCTCCAAGAATCAATGTACTATATCGCAACAAAGGCGACGGCACTTTTGAAGATGTTGCACAGGAAGCCGGTGTTGATGATGGCGGAATTGCATGGGGGGCAATCTTTTTTGATTACGATGGTGATACATGGGCAGATCTGTTTGTAGCAAATGATCACGGACCTGATAAACTCTACCGTAACAAAGGGGACGGCACTTTTGAGGATGTATCAGAACAATCTGGGATTGTTACGCTCATTAGAGGAAAACCAACAGGTGCAATGGGACTCTGTGTCGGAGACTATGATAACGATGCTGACCTTGACCTATTCGTTACAAACTATGACGAAGACCTGCTCTGGCGAAATAACGGTGATGGAACTTTTACAAATGTTGCCGAAGAAGCTGGTGTCGCAAACGTAGGCGTTGGTTGGTATGCCAGTTTCATTGACTATGACAATGACGGATTCCGAGACCTCTACGTCGTCAATGGTGATGTAGATAATTCGCAAAAGACAAACCTTAACCGTCTTTATCATAACAATCGTGACGGGACATTTGTAGATCGTGCAGATTCACTTGGTGTTACCTCTAATGCAGTCGCACGCGGCGCAACATCAGGAGATTTTGATAATGACCGTGATGTTGATTTCTTCATCGTCAATAACAGCGGTTATACGTTACTCAAAAACGAACTTGAAGCTGACACACGACGAATTCAAGCTGACCATAAACGTATCCTAATTCGCTTAATAGGGACAGAAAGCAATCGAGATGGAATTGGAACACGTGTGACTGTTAAATATGGCAACCATGTTCAGACACAAGAGTTAATTTGTGGAACGGGGTTCTTAGGCAGTGATAGTTTGGAACTTGAATTTGGTCTTGGAACAGGTTATCCATCGGGTAACATTACCTTAGAATGGCCTTCTGGTATTGTTGAGACTTATAGATTCAGTTCTGGCCATGATGTATATATATTCACTGAAGCTCAAGATGTGGTTACATCTGTTGAACCACATGGAAAAAAGTCTATAACATGGGGAAGACTAAAAACTGTTGAGGTCCTTCAAAACTATCCTAATCCATTTAACCCTGAAACATGGATTCCATACAAACTAAATGAATCCAGTGACGTGAAAATATCCATCTATTCTCCAGTTGGTGAATTGGTGAGGACATTTGACCTTGGACTCCAACCTCAAGGTGAGAAAAAGTTTCATTGGAACGGTAAAAATGCAGATGGTGAATCTGTTGCCAGTGGTATCTATTTCTATCAATTTGATGCAGGAAACACCAAGATTGTGCGTAAAATGTGGTTAATGAAATAGATAGAATTCTATATCTTGATTGTATACTATAACTATACTGATTGATCATAGGAGTGAAAAAATGGATGTAATTATAGAACAGGGCGAGATAAATAATGGGAGCATTGTTTTGTCAAATCCTGTATCATTACCCGAAGGCACAAAGGTCCGTATACAAATTGAACTGATTGATACTGATGACGAAAGTAGCAAGACAGACGAAAAAGACGTAGAATTTAGTAAAATGCCTTTCATAGGAATGTGGGCAGACCGAGAGGATATGCAAGATAGCGTAGCATGGGTTAGAAAACTAAGGACTTATGAAGAGTAAACACTTAATAGATGATTAAAGAATTTCTGATAGAGTGTATATGGACAACATATTTCTGAGATGGTGGGGTTGCGGTGCATTTGATGCATGTTTTGGAGACATCAATATCGCTTTCGATCCCTACCTATTCAATCAGAACTTAGCAGATGTACAACCGATATACGATTATATCTTTATATCACACGAACATTTTGACCATTGCCATCCTGCTACATTAAGCAAATTGTGTCAAGGCAAACGATTTAAAAAACTATATGTCAATCCCGGATGCATCACACCAGAACAACCTATCAATGAGAAATATGGTGATGCTGCCTTTGAACGTGACCTCCCAATAACAAAACATGTTCCTGCCGAAAAAGTAGAGATTTTGTATCCAAAACATTGTAACGACAAGAATGGCACATCACGTTCATTTCAAGGTTCAGAGACATTTGAGCATGGACCCACTCAAGTCGAAACAATAGAAAGTGGTGAGAACCAAACACCTGATTTACCAACCAATGGCTATCTCATAACTCACACGACAAAAAATGTTTCTATCCTACACATAGGTGATCTCCACGAACCCTATCCAGCATTAGCAAACCTTCAAGGAAAGGTAGATTTTCTTGTTCACATGAAACTGGGACTTGGAAAGGGGCTTGAACATCGATTAATTGAACTGATAGACCTGATTCAACCACGTTTTATGATACCGACACACTATCGCACGGATCGAAAATCTGACCCGATACCTGAAGGACACTGGCCACCCAATGTCACAGATGAAATGGCGTATGTTGAATATATCAGAGAAATTGTTGGAGATAAAACCCAAATTCTTCCCTTCACTGCTGGCATAGAATATGAAGTAGAAATGCCGAAAAAACAAGTAATCTGGAAATGGGATTGGTTTAATACTTGGAAAGTTCCACCTTGGCGAGAAAAGCGATAAGGAGAATCATATTGTGCCAATCACATCAAATGTTCGCGTTGCCTTCTACGGATGCGGAAATTTCGCTAAAAAAACCCGAATTCCGAACCTTTTGCAGTTAGATCCCGTTAATATAATTGCTGTGTGTGATAGTAATATGGAAACGGCACAGGAAGTTGCTGAACAGTTTGATGTTCCAAATATCTATCACAGCGAAAATGGTGGGGCATACGAAATGCTGAATTCACACGATTTTGACGTGTTGTATTCTATCGTACCAGCTTATGTGCGGACAGATGTTGAGGTAACTGCTGCACAAAAAGGTATCCATATTTTCAGTGAAAAACCGCAGGCAATCAATATGCAGGTTGCCAACCGAATTGACAAAGCAATTCAACATGCGGGAGTTATTAGCACTGTTGGATTTCGTGAACGCTATCGTCCGATCTTCCAAAAAGCACGTGAATTTTTGATGGATAAAACCATCGTGCATGTGCGTTTTGTAAGTTACGGAGGATTACCTGCCAAAGCAGAGAATTCACCGAAAACATGGTGGGCAGACATGAATAAATCTGGTGGACGCGCACTTGATTGGGGTGTCCATGCTACTGATTATAGTCGATTTATGACAGGTCTGAACGTGTCTAAGTCGCAAGCGTTTTATTGTGAACGTTCATCATATAACACACCGTTATCGTGTATATTCAATTACTCCTTTGAAAACGGTGCAACTATGGCACTCAACTTTATCTCTGCAGGAGCAAGTCCCAATGATGAACCGTGGTTTACTGTTTTCTATGAAGGTGGCTATCTCGCTATCTTCCGCTACGATAGAATAGAGGTAAATGGTGAATTATTCTATCAAGCAGAGGAATTCAATCCATGGTTAGCACAAGACAAAACCTTTATTCGTGCCATTCAAACTAGTGATGTAAGCATTTTGCAAAGCGACTATCATGACGGACTTTTCTCTTTAGCACCTGTTTTGGCAGGTTGGGAATCTTCCCAGCGCAGCGGACTATGTATAGATATGGCTACATTCATGGATATTACCTAATAATTTAATTTCAATATAGGGGATTTATTATGGATGCAAAACTGAAAAAAATACAAATTACACCAATGAAGTTTGACAAAGATGGAGACGTTCAAAAAGAGGAATTCGCGACACTCACAGTTGAAGTTCCTATGGATAGTGCAGTACAACGTGAAGCTATCGTCGCAATACTACAACTTCTCAGTAGAGAGTGGGTTGTTATGGAAGTTGAGAGCAAATCACCCGGAGCAGTAGGCACATCTTAAGCCAATCATGAAAAAAAGTCATCTCTTTACGCCAGGTCCAACACCAATACCGCCAGACGCGTTGTTAGCAATGGCACAACCCATTGACTATCATCGAAGCGATGATACAGTTGCCCTCATTAAAGATGTTTTGGAAAAATTGAAGCATGTTTTCCAAACTGAAAACGATGTCCTGTTCTTGACATCATCTGGTACTGGTGCGATGGAAGGTGCTGTTACAAACTTACTATGCAGAGGAGATAGGGTCATCGTTCTTCGCAGCGGAAAATTTGGTGAAAGGTGGGCAGAAATCTGCGATACCTATGGTGTGAATGTCCTTCCTATTGATGTGAGATGGGGAGATTCCGTCTCCCCTGAAAGAGTTGAAGCTGAGTTGTCATCACAGCCTGACGCAAAAGCAGTTTTCGCAACACTCTGCGAAACTTCCACAGGAGTACTGCACGACATTGAAGCACTTGCAGGGATAACACAGAACACGCCAACCTTACTCGTTGTTGATGCTGTAAGTGCACTCGGTGCAGATGATTTGCAGATGGATAAATGGGGTGTTGATGTTATCGTATCATGTTCGCAGAAAGGATTGATGACACCACCCGGACTTGCTTTTGCTGCACTAAGTCAACGTGCATGGGAAGCGACAGAAAAGTCAGATTTGCCGAAATACTACTTAGACTATCGTAAGGCACATAAAAGAGGATTAGAAGGTTCAGTTCCATACACGCCAGCAGTTACGCTTCTAATCGCATTACAATGTGCGTTAAACCGTATTTGTGACGAAGGTATCCGCAATACAATCACTCGTCATAGTCTTATGGCAAGAGCAACACGAAATGCTGTTAAAGCCATCGGTCTTCCACTGTTTGCCTCATCACCCGCGAACACATTAACATCAATCCGTTTACCGAAAGAAATTGATGGTAAAGCATTTGTGAAGATGATGAGAGAAAGACACGGCATCACCTATGCTGGTGGTCAAGGTGAGTTGAGTGGTAAGATAGTCCGAATCGCACATCTTGGATGGATGAACGCAGACGATGTTATTGTTGCCATATCTGCTTTTGAGAGAGGACTGATGGAAATAGGATACGATGTTGAACTTGGCGCGGGTGTTGCAGCTGCTCAGGAAATATTCACAAAGTTGACAAATACAGAATGACAATAAAGATATACACAAAGCGAATAGGCTGATTTTTCTTACATTTGGTAAACCTATTTTCTGGAGACATTATGTCTGAAACTACAATATTTGATTCTTCCTATGAACAACGCAAGAAACCACTATTGGAAAAAACCATAGATCGTCTACGTCCAATCTACAGTAGGTCTGATCTCAACGCCTTGCGTATAGATAGCACGAGTCGAGAAGGTTTAGCACAACGTTCTGGACGTGGTTTTGTCAACAGAGATATACTTGAAACTGTGCTGGGTAATTTACTGGAATGTGTCGCACCAGGGTCACACAACGCACCACAGCTACAGAATCAAAAACGTGAACTATCAGAAGCAATTGAAGAGGTAGCCGACCAGTTATATGCAATGGTCGTACAATCGTTCTTAGCAGTTCCTGACGAAAAACATCTTGAAGCTGCTCTTGAAACTGCCTTCTCCCTTCTATGGGAACTCCCAAGATTGAAAAGTCGAGCGTTATGGAACCGTTTCGCTTCTCTCAAAGACCCAGCCGTATGGGATGCATATCTACTCCATAACGGTGTTTCTCGTGAAAAAATTGCTGCACAGGACTTTCGTAAACACATAGATGTCGCAATCCATGAACGCACTTTTGAACCGTACGAAGACTTTCTCGGCACATTGAACGCTACTGCTGCATTAGTTTATCAACTACAACTGGTTGTCAGTACATACCCCGGTTGGCGAGTACTCTTCTATCACGATGTCGCACATGCCTTAACACGAACCGAACCGCCAGAAGACAACACAGACCTTCATAGAGTGCCTGTCCCCCTCTTGCCTCGAGCGATCTCAGAATTAGGCGGTCGTTATTATCAAGCTGATTTACACCCAGAAACGCAAATCGGGGACGCGAATCTTTTAGAACATCCACACCGAGGCGTAACAACCGGACAAACGGGAATCATCGGCTCAGGATGTGTGATTTATCCATGCACACTTGGTGGTTTGAGTGTCAAAGTCAAGCAACGGCATCCGGTTATCGGTGATTTTGTTGAAATTGGCACGGATACAAGCCTCCTCGGTCCAGTACAAATCGCTGATCGCACAACTATCGGCACAAATACTGAAATATATGGGTTCGTGGAGATTGATCAAAGGTGTCGGATCGGCTCATCCGTTGTTATTGGAACTATCCGTGGTGCTGCTGAACATCCGGGAAAAATCATGATTGGAGATGAAGTGCGGATCGGTGATGGCACGGTGATAGAAAACACATCCGAAATGAATCTCATAATACCGACACGCGCACAAATTCCTGCCAGAAGCCACGTCGCTAATGATGGTTTCGGATTTCCAAGATATATAACATAGAAAGATTGGCATATACACAAAATAGAGACTATATTTGATATGAAAAAGATTCAACGCGCGCTCATCAGTACTTATGATAAGACTGACCTAATTGACATTGCAAATGCACTCGTACAACATAAGGTTGAAATACTTTCCACTGGCGGCACTGCTAAACATCTTCGTGAAACAGGTATAGAGATTATTGATGTCTCTGAATACACTGGCTTTCCAGAGATGTTAGATGGGAGAGTTAAGACACTTCACCCTAAAGTCCATGGCGGCTTGCTTGCACAATGGGATAATGCTGAACATGCAGCACAAGCAGAAGAAAACGGCATAAAACCCATTGACATGGTGATTTGCAACCTCTATCCATTTGAGGAAACAGTTGCCAAACCTGATGTCACCCTTGAAGATGCCATTGAAAATATAGACATCGGCGGACCAACAATGATTCGCGCCGCAGCCAAGAACTATCAGCAAGTTGCAGTCCTAACTGACTCTAACCAGTATGCACAGATTATTTCTGATTTAGATATTAACGATGGATGTCTCTCCGACGAGTTACGCTTTGAGTTAGCAAAAAAAGCCTTCCTCCACACCGCACATTACGACAGAGCAATTTCTACCTATCTTGCCAATTTAGATAATAACGATGAATTCAGTAATACACTTTCACTACAATATCATAAAGCAGATTCGTTGAGATATGGTGAGAATCCACATCAGAGTGCTGCATTTTACAGAACTGATACAAAACCCGGTCCGTGCGCTGCTTGGGCAAAACAACTGAATGGTTCGCCCTTATCTTTCAATAACATCCTCGATTTGGATGCTGCCTTAGAAATAGTGAAGGACTTCAAAACACCTGCATGTGCCATCATCAAACACAACAATCCGTGTGGACTTGCAAGTGCTGAAAACCTCCAAGATGCATTTACAAACGCACTTGAATGTGACAAAACTTCTGCATTCGGTTCAATTGTAGGCTTAAACCGTAAAGTTACCATTCAAACAGCGAATACGATACGCGAAGCAGCAAAATCTGGAGTGAAAATAGAAGCAATTATCGCTCCGAGTTACACTGATAAAGCATTGTATGCATTGTCCCGCGTGGAAAACCGTAGAATACTTGAAACAGGACCTTTGAATAGTAGTAGCCACACTCCGTCTACAGTAACAAATCCTATGCAAATACGTAATGTCAGTGGCGGTGTGCTTGTTCAAGAACAAGATGTACATCACATTGTTAGAAGTGATTTACAAGTTGTCTCAAAACGTAAACCCACGCACGAAGAGATAGAATCCTTGTTATTTGCATGGAAAGCATGCAAGCATGTCAAATCCAACTGTATTCTACTTGCGCAAGGGACACAAACAGTAGGAATCGGTGCGGGGCAGATGAGTCGTGTAGATGCTGCGATTATCGCTGTTCGTAAAGCAGGAGAAAAGGCAAAAGATTCTGTCTTAGCTTCTGATGCTTTCTTCCCATTCCCTGATGGCGTGGAGATTGCCGGTGAAGCAGGCATCCGTGCAATCATCCAACCCGGTGGCTCTGTAAATGATGACTTGGTGATAGAAACTGCGGACGCTTATGGTATGGCAATGGTATTGACAGGTATCCGCCATTTCCGGCATTAGGTTTGAAGATTACAGGGACTATTCTGATATGATACCGCGCTGGAGTTTAGCACGGCGTGAGTATCAACCGGATGAGTGGACTTCTGGTAATCTCGGTATTTCACTCTCGAATTGGTCAGGGAAACTTTCAAACGAGATCGACACATTGGAAAACTACCGATTGAAAAGTTATGGTGATGGGTGCGACAATCGGTCTTGCATCTTCACCGTCTTTGTGATGGCAGGGAGACAGTGAAAAACTAAGAAATTTTACGAATTTTTTTAAATAAATTTGACATTTACCGGAATTTGTGTTATGATACTATAACTCAATAAGTGGAGTGGGATTTAAAAATGAATAATAAACACTTGAGTACCACAATAATTAAGAAAAAATCGATCCTAAGTACTTATTATTTGAGAAAGAATTTGCTCAAGGGCAATATATGCTCTTGGTTGTCCGTGCCCCCCCCCCCCAGCGAAAATCCACTAATTTTTTCATATTACAAATCTATATCTGGAGTCTTCACGATCGCGCTGTCTTTGGGTGTGCGTTTCGTTTGGACTTTTTTTGTTGCAGGTGGGGTTTTTACATCCGGAAGGACATGGCACAGATATTGTTGTTCTTAAACCGAAGACGTGTTAGCATGTGTCTTATACATTAGTGCACTAACTTGAAGAATCTTAAACAAGGAGATAACAAAATGAAACTTTTTTCTAACAAGTTTTTTCTCGGCGGATTAATAGGTTGTTTGATTCTTATTGTAGGAATCTATCTCTTCACTCAATCTAAGACAGAAAATTCTGTCATTAGTGAAAAATCATGGGAGGATTCCACGGACCATGCCTCAACCAACCGCAAGGAAATTTCAAAACATCTCGCGGATGATACGGATCCTTGGGATGTTTGGATAGAAAAACAGATAGATGTCGCAATGAAAAAATTCATAGATGCAGCAGCAAAAAAACATTGGACGCTCACCGATGAAGAACTTGTTGAGCTCCGTAAACAAGTCCGATCCATCGCTATAGCTGCTGCAGAAAAGGAAAAAAAGAAATCCGATACACCACCATTGGTGTCTGAATCTGATGTCAAGGTGGATATCACCGATACACCAGCTTATGATGATACACCAGCTTATGATACAGTCGGCAAAAAACATACCGGTCCCCAAACCGTTGAAGCACTAATGGATGCGTTTCACACCAACTACAACAAAGGCAAGTTATCTAGCGAGATTGATAGAATATACCCTCCCCAACAGTGGCTCCAATCGATTCTTGATAGAGGTCTTACCATACAAAATGCAGCCGAATATTCAGAGTATATGAGGATCAGAGGGGACTTAATTACCATTGAAAATGACCTACAGTTCCGGGAAATGCGTTCAAGAGGCCTGGGAATTCCTGCGTCTGATATAGAGGCACTTAAAACTGCTCATCTTGAAAAAGAAATTGATTATAAGCAACGTTTTCATAATGCTCGGCGTGCAGATGAACGTATTCATTTTCTGGGGCTTGCCGGATCTAATAACGAAACGGAACTGCCCTTTTATGTAGGTAGGAAAATGACCTACGTGCAGCGCAAATCCGATTACCGTGTGAGTTACATTGGAGCATCCCTCACCAGAGAACAACAGTTTGGCCTCCTCTTTAGAGGGATTGAACCGGAAGGAATTGAAATTATATATCTTGATGAAATGGGAAAGACCCTTGAGGAGAAACCTCCTCCATTTAAACGAGAAGAGTTCCGTAAGATGTTGGCAGAAGGTGAAAACCCACCTCCCGAAGAATGGTGGGACAAAGATGCGCCTATACCAGATTCTGACGACTTTGAGGAATTTCTTCCACCAGAAAACACAGATACCGAATTGGATTTTCAAAAACAACGTGAAAGAGAAGAATTCGAACGCGCCAGAGAAGAATTCGAACGACATGTAGAAGAAGTCGGACGGCAACCCGAATTTGAACAGTTCATGCGGGAGGTCCGACAACTTGAAAAATTCGCAACTATGTCCGATGCAGAAATTGCTACCGAACTTGAAAAACAACTACGCCAACAACTGCTACCCGGACTTCCAACTGAGGCAAGTCTTGAGGATGCACTCCGTGAAAAAATCACGCCAAAACCGCTAACTCCAGAACGGTTCAACAAGGCGAAGCAAATTTTGCAGAACCACGGACCAAAAGAGGGATTGCGAAGACTCGCAAAGGATGATCCAGAACTGGCTGAGTATTTCCGCAGAAATCCGCAAAAGGTGCCGCCACCAAAACGTTCACAGCCTTCAAACGCTGATGACTCACAGAAGGAGTAACTTTATGAAAAACATGTACATCTTATGACGTGCAACTGGTTTTCAGTGGCCCTACCATGAACGCGAATACACCGCTGATGAATTCCGAGAGTTTTTGTTGACGAGTTTTAAAGACGTAACACTTTACGCGCTTCAAGGTAATTCAAAAGTACATCAATTTCAAGACATACGCGAACACCACATTCGAAATATTTTTAAGTGGGATATCCTGAATCTGCGACAACGGCTTCCTAAGCGGTTATTACAATTTAGTTTTGATGTAGGAGGTCAGTTGTTAAAGTCTTTCATAAGCATTACCAGTCGTGATGTGATGTATGCTATCACAGTCTCTGATTTTCAGATTACTGAGAAACAACTTAACCGAGGACTTGATTTGATCGGTATCTGTCGTGTGCCTTTGGACACTTAGTACATTTGGAAGCCGATCCCTACTCAAAAATCCTAATTGATTTTATTTTATACATGCAACATAAGGATATAACATATTAGGTTATCTTTCATTGAAACTGCGGACGCTTACGGTATGGCAATGGTATTGACAGGTATCCGCCATTTCCGGCATTAGGATTGAAACTATAAAACCTTGATTTGATGAGAGCAATATGCTATAATCATATCAAGATTCGTTTATAGATATTACGAACGGAGTTTCCTTTACTCCACTTTTGTCATACAAGTAGTTGACTACCTATTGTCCAATGGAGAAACCAGTATGAAAAAACTGATTTTTCTCATCCCGTTTATTGTCATTCTTGTCCCACTTTACCTCTCAACAAACTTCCACACACTCGACTCTACAGACAAACTCACGGAGTTACTGCCTGCTGAAAATCAAGAGAATACAAACACAAGACCATCAGATCAAAATGTAAAAGATATTGTTAAGAATCCAGGTGATCTGAAATCTGCTGATGAATCTGATTCATCAATTCATCACGAAGGTTCAGATCTGTTAAAGGAAAAAGACAATAAAGCAAATGAAGAATGGACAGAACAAGAATCGCAGAACGACGTGCTCACAAATGAACACTCTCTTCAAAGGAATCCATGGCATGATACTATTGATGCCGAAATGGATACAAAAGCGCGCGGTACGTGGATTGGCGATCCAGAAACGATGGATCCAGATGAACTTCATAGTGCACAGTATAACCAACTCCTTGAAAGGTTTGGAGATATTCCAGAAGTACATACTTACATGGAGTATATGCGAAATCCTCCAATGACAATAGATGAGGAAATTGCTGGATTGGAAGCAACGTATACCTTATTTCCATCCGGATCTACACATCGCACTCTTGTGTTTTTTAAGTGGATGAAAGCAAATGGTGGTTATAATGCCTTTGAACAAGGTATACCTATAGGAGAACTTCGAGATTTAGGTATCACAGTTGAGATAGAAGAGACAGATGAAGGTTGGGGATACTATATCACAACGAAATGACTTTATAGAGGATAGTTTCCCTCATAAATGGTACAAATCTACGATAACGTGAGTTCGAATATAAGAGATTGGTTCATCAGGGGAATTCAATTAAACTAAAGCAGTTCCAACGTAACCCAAACACCTTCTTTGCTCCAGCGGAGCAATATGTTTATAGTATTCATCCGAACCAGTGTTTCCGCTCCAGCGGAGCGGTATGTGAGATTATCACACATAGCACTCCGCTGGAGTGCAAGAACTTTGTGTTTGGATTTTCTATAGACATAGCACTCCACTGGAATGCCAGAACATGCCCGTCATCAAATCTGTGATAAATGTTATATATTGTATCGGTTTTTCTAACCTTTATATCAAACTCACGTTACGATAGGTATGGTATTGATCATACCTGAAAACGCTATCAATATAAAGATTCAAGTTAGTAATAAAACATTAGAAATTCTGTTTGAAATACTTAAATTTGGAAAATGAAATTGCCTACCACATTCTCACTCCCTTCCACAATAATCACCGGTGCAGGTGCATCCGAAAAAGTTGGTGAACAAGCAAAACGGCTCGGTGCAACCAAAGCACTCATTGTCACAGATCCAGGAATCCAAAAACTTGGGTATGCTGACCAAATAGCCAAAAACTTATACAACTCTGGCATAATCTCCACTATTTTCGCAGATGTAACCCCCGATCCGACATTACAAAATGTTACAGATGGGGTAAACCAATTTGCTGACGAAAACTGCGATTTAATTGTGAGTATCGGAGGCGGCAGCGCGATTGACTGCGGCAAAGGTATCTCTGTCAAACTCACAAATGATGGAGAATTCACAGATTACATGGGTATAGACAAAATCCCAAATCAGGGTACCCCGCTAATTGCAATACCAACCACTGCAGGAACAGGTAGCGAAGTATCCAAAGTAACCGTTATAACAGACACAGAACGCAACGTTAAAATGATGCTGAGCAGTGCTTGTCTACTGGCTTCTATTGCCATAGTAGATCCAACGCTATCACTCACAACACCACCCCATCTGACCGCAGCTGTCGGTGTTGATGCCTTGACGCACGCAATTGAGGCGTATGTCTCAAAGCACTCACAACCGATAACCGACACACTTGCATTGAAAGCAATAAGACTGATTTCAAGTTCACTTCGTCAAGCATGGTCTGATGGAGAGAACATCTCAGCACGAACAGATATGATGATCGGTGCATCTATCGCAGGCATGGCATTCAGCAATTCGTCTGTTGCGTTAGTGCACGGCATGTCCCGACCCATAGGTGCATATTTTCACATTCATCACGGTTTATCAAATTCAGTGCTGTTGCTTGATGTAATGGAGTTTAGTGTTGTCGGTGCTCCGCAACGGTTCGCTGACATAGCAGAAGCAATGGGTGAACAGATAGACGGATTATCGCTAATGAAACAAGCAGATGCTGCGATTACTGCTGTTGAACGACTTGTCATCGATATTGATATGCCGCGTCTCGGACAAATCGGTATTGATGAAGAGAGGTTTGAAAAAGTTGTGGAGCAAATGGCTGCGGATGCAATTGCAAGTGGAAGTCCAGCCAACAATCCAAGACAAACAACTCAAGAAGAAATCATCGCGTTATATCGCAAATGCTTTGCAAAAAGATGATGATTGACAGCAATGAATTATCCCAATCATATCAAATAAGTTGTATTTTCAGAATAGGTAAATAACAATGTCACAGATTCCCGTAATAGAGATGCGCAGCATCAACAAGAGATTTGGACTTGTGCAAGCAAACGAAAATGTGGATTTTTCACTCAACCAACGTGAAATTCATGCTATCGTAGGTGAAAACGGTGCAGGTAAATCGACTTTGATGAATATTCTCTACGGACTGCAACAACCGGATTCTGGACAAATATATGTTGATGGACAATCTGTTAATATCTCTACTCCAAAACAGGCAATGCAACTCGGTTTAGGAATGATCCAACAACACTTCACTTTGATACCTACTTTTACCGCACTTCAGAATATTATCTTAGCAAAGGAAACACGAAAATATGGAACTCTAATTGACTATCATGAAGCTGAAAAAGAAATCATAGAACTTTCAAATGAACTTGGGTTTGATGTCCAATTAAATGTTTCAATTGAATCGCTGCCAATTGGGGCACAACAACATACAGAAATCCTTAAAGTCCTTTACCACGGTGCAGAAATACTGATTATGGATGAACCGACAGCAGTACTTGTTCCACAAGAGATTGAAGGATTATTTGATTGTATGCGTGGTCTGAAAAAGGAAGGCAGGAGTATTATCATCATTACACACAAACTCAACGAGGTAATGACGATAGCAGATACTGTGACAGTCATGCAACGCGGAAAATCTATCACTACCCGGTCTGTATCAGAAACAGATCCACATGAGTTAGCGGAACTCATGCTTGGAGAACCTGTAACACAGAACGCTATTGAACGAAAGGATATAGAGCAAAATCGTCCAATACTAAGATTAGATGATATTACAGTGACATCTGATACTTCTAAAAGGTTACTAAACGGGATTACACTTGATGTGTATTCAGGCGAAATTGTCGGCATCGCTGGCGTTGAAGGCAATGGACAGACAGAACTTGTTGAAATGCTAACCGGATTGCGTAAGATAGACAAAGGATATATTACATTTAACGGTGAATCTGTCACCAATGCATCACCAGCAGAATTCCGTAAGAGAAAAGTCGCACATCTACCTGCGGACAGACACCGACACGGTGTAAGTCTGAATAATCGCATCGATGAGAACTTTATCATAGGAAGACATACACAAAATCTGTTTTTACGAAACGCAATACTACATACAGAAAATATTCGGCGATTCTCTATGAATGCATTGGATAAGTATCAAATACGGGTTGGAAATATATACGATCCAATTAGCACGTTATCAGGTGGGAATCAGCAGAAGGTTGTTGTCGCTCGTGAGTTATCTGGTGATCCAACGTTGATTATTTCTGCACATCCAACACGCGGATTGGACATTCATGCTGCAAAATTTGTTCATACAAGGCTTATTCAAGCGCGTAATCGTGGAAAAGCGATAATACTTGTCTCTTCTGAGTTGGACGAACTACTTGAACTCTCTGATAGGATTGCAGTAATGTTTAATGGCGTGATCGTTGGTGTAGTAATACCGAACGAAACAAATCATCAAGAATTGGGAAAACTAATGCTTGGTTTAACCAATTGTGAGTAATGGTTTCTGTCACACATAAGTCCAGTGAGTCAACAGGTGTCCGAATATAGTAGACTTTATAGTGAATTATAAATATAAGTTGACACTGTCGACCCACGGTAGGCGAGGTTTTCTAACCTCGCTGATGCAGAGTGTTCAAGTCCTTTCAAAATCTACTATAATGGGATGATGTGACAAATACTTTACACACACCCCACAAAAGACAATATTCTTGATTATTTTTTTGCAAATTGTTATCATAGATGAAAGTTGATAGCAAAATGCGCGATGCAGAGGGTTATCGTGCAGCCTGATCAAATCATTAGTTGTGTAAAACCCTCATAAGAAAATTGGGAGAAATTGTATGAACACAAGAATTTTTGGGTTGACGCTGTACATAGTTCTCGTACTCACTGTTGCGGTGTTTTCTGGGTGTGAAAGAATGAAGGATATGCTTCCACCAATAGATGACGAAATGCCGACGCTAAAAGTTGGGTTAATTCATCCAGAACCGAATTATACCAGTTTTGGAAAGGGTGCTGAACTCGCACGAGACGAAATCAATGCAGCAGGTGGCGTTCTCGGTATGCAGATTGAGTTGATCTTTAAACAGGAAACAACTGAAACCATAGTCCAATCTGCAACTGAATTGGTTGAAGTTGATAATGTTGTTGCTATTTTAGGTCCGCTCTTTTCAAGTCATGCTGTGAAAGTTGGTCCTGTAGCAACTGTACCAGTTCTATTGGGTGCAACAAGAGCCGAGGTAACAGCAGATGAAACAGATCCAAAAGATCTAATGTTTCTCATTGCTGGTTCAAATGTACTGCAAGCAAAACTTCTTGCTAAGGTTGCCATAGAAGATCTTGGATACGAGACTGCAGGAATGATTTGGCAAAACATGGATGTTTATTCTGAGGGTTTTGTGGAGTCTTTCAGATCTAGTTTTGAAGAACTTGGTGGTATGATAGTCGTTGAACAAACTTATCAGAGTAGCGATATGGTGTTTGATACACAACTTACAGCAGTCAAAGAAGCAAATCCTGATGTCCTTCTTCTTGCAAGTTTTCCAGCTGCAAATCCATTGATTATGAAACAGGCACGGGATATGGAGATTGTATCCGCCTTTATCGGTAGTGATGGTTGGGACGATCCACTTATGTCTACCACTTTGCAAGATAATGCACCTGTTGACGGACACTTTTGTACAAACTTAGATCCAGATGCGGAAGTTTTTAATTCCGCTTATATGGAGAAATACAATTCAGTTGATGGCGTTGCTGCAACAAGTTATGATGCTATGCAGATTTTAGCAATGGTAATAGAGATGGTAGGTTCAGCAGATGATCCAACCGCAATCCGAGATGCAATATCTGCCATCACCGACTACGAAGGTGCTACAACCATCCTTCGCTTTGATGGAAACCGTAATCCTGTAAAAAGTGTAGGTGTTAGAGGAATGACTGATGGAATTCCACATGCATTGAATGAAATAATTGAAGCAATACCCGAATAGGAGCAAAATATCAATCAGACCATTTAAGACATAACATGCAACTTATTAGATAGGGAGTGCATGTTATTTTCTCTCTATATATAAATGGTTTGGACAGTTTTATTTTTCTGAGTGACAAAAGGCAGAAAAGAGGGTATCCTTTCAATATATTATCAATACTTCTTGACAGGATGAAACTTGCCGAACTATAGTTAATACTTATCGCAGTCTATTATTCTGAAATCTCACAATCTCCATAACCTAATACTTAGATATATTTCTATCTGTGAATTAACTTAGAATAATAACACAGCCTTTGATAATAACGAATGACCCGATCAACATAGTCAAGTGTCTCAGGATAACCTTGAAAATAGCCGTGCGGTGGCACACCTGCCTCCCACACGTTCCTATGTAATACCTTATCTTTTTCTGTAAGCAGGACAAGACTTTTGCTGAGACACTCCCATTGATTTGGGTCATCATGTCTGTGTGCAGTAATCTGTTGAGCATCCTTGATGTGTCCACGTCCTCCATTATAACTTGCCAAAGCAATACGAACACGATTCGGATGTGAACTGTTAGGATACAGGTCGTATAAACTGCGGAAATAACGTGTCGCACCAGCGATACTTTCATTAGCGTTGTATGGGTCAGTAACACCAAGCTCTTTTGCCGTATCTGGCATCAGTTGCATCAAACCCATCGCACCTGCATGACTCTCGGCATTCTCGTCAAACCCAGATTCTTGCACAATCAGGGCAGTAATAAGTCGCCAATCCAATTGATGCATAGCAGCATGTTCTTGTATCACAGGACGATATTTCAATATTTTGGGTGAAAGTACAAGGAGTCGCACTCCGTTCAAATCACGGACAAACACGACAAATCCAACGATTAGAACTGCACATAAAATGAGTCTTATGAGTATGCGTCTTGTTATCTTCAGCATGTGGATAATTCCTTATTTATACCTTAGTTTCCCCATGCATAAGCAATCATAAAAACAAATCGGTGTTGTTGATCAGTATCATCTTCAACGTGTTCTCTGTTTTGAATATGCCGCCATGCGTAGTTGATAGTACCTTTAACCCCATTTATCGGACTATATTTCCAACCAAGTCGAAATTCAGTTAACCGTTCAACTATTCCAGATGGAAAAGGTATGTTCTCAAAATCTTCACCGTAAAACCGATCAGTAATGTCTGCTTCACCGTTTCGTTGATGGCTAAGACTCCCCTCAAAGACTGCAGAAGGTGTTGCATGATAAGACGCACGAAACGTGAGTAAATCAGCATCCGTGCCTATCGGATGTCCAATCATTGTGCCGAAGTGTGTGAACTGGTTATCAGGTTCCAGATGTGTATATGTCCAACGATTGACACGCACATATTCTGTGAGAAAACCGAGTTGTCGGTCTGCAAACTTTGGATACCACTCCACACCAGTAAGCCAGGTTACCGCATGCGGGTCATTGGAATCGGATTGGTACTGAAAATCATCGGCAAGCCACTCTGCATATAAACGTACACCATCAATCGGTCGCACTGCGCAATCAAAACTCAGCATCAAATTGTCGTCATTCTTTGCATTATATTGCACCGCATAATATGGGATTATAGGATTGAGATAGTACCATCTGACTGACTCCACATCTCCACCATAAAGCACCCATTCCGATACACCTATTTCAAGCCAATCACTAAATTGATAGTCCACCCGATGCGCGCTAAGATAGCGTTTCGCAAGGTAACGTGTAGTGCTGTCATCATACCATGTTGAATTGAGTTGTGCTGAAAACGCAGTTGCTTTGAGTGTGCCGATCTTACAAGGGATTGTTCCAGTGAGACGGACAAGTTCAAACGGTGGGGAGTTATCAGATATTCCGACAGACTTGATAGGACTCGCACCCCAATAAACAGAATCTCTTCCAAAGAGTAGATTTATCTTCGCATTTTCGGAGAATGAGAGATTGTATTCAACATAACTTCGTTTGAAGTCAACTACATAATCCCAATACCATTTCTCATACCGTTGGTCTGCAGATTTCAAAAGGGGTGGTGGAACCGGTAGATAATAACTTTCTAAAAAATCTTGTCGCTGTTCAAAATTGGATATTTCCAATTCAGAATATATGTTCAATCTGTGACTATCTTTACCAATAACGAAATGCAGTCCACTTTGAAGCGCAGGTGCAATCTCCTCATTAGCCATACGTAATTCGGGTTCAATAATTAAGGCTGTTCTTTGTAGTACAGTTTTTTGTGAAGCTTTGGGATTTTTCTGGACTAACTCATTGTAGAATTCTCGTTTGAGTTTTTCTAAGAGTTTTCTGTCTATGTCAGATATAGTGACATCTCCAGATTGGACACGTTTATCTGCAGTTCGGACAATCATTGCGACATCCTCACGCGAAAGCGGCAATGTGTGCCGATGAAAACCACCTGTAACACCAGAAACCTCAAGTTTATACAACGTGTCAATCACCCAACCATCAAAGTTATTTGGAATATTTGGAGTAGCGTATACTGATAGCAAGACAGATAGCAAGAATAAGAAAATAGAGAAAAGAAGAACGCTTAATTTCCTATATACAACTGAAGAATTAAGGGTTATCATTCGTCTTGCATCTCCTCGCACATCCTATCTATCTTCTTAAATTGCCAACTCCAACGTGTGTTGTATAGAAACTGACGAAGGTCAAATCGGTTATCTTCTGGTGAGTACGGTTCTGCATGGTATGAAGGGGTTAGAGTTGTCATCTTGTGCCGATTAATCGCATAATACCGGAAGAACTTTTTCACCTTTTCTGCCACTTCGTCTGGCGGAAGATGATTCCATTCCTGAGCAAGTTTTTCAAACATACTGACAGGTCCACACCGATGCACTTTCCGTAACTGACCGAAACGACTCAACTCCGCATAAGTCATACCCATATCATCTTCATCTGTTTGCGTATAGGTCTCCGTAATTGGTTCCAGCTCAGCTGTCGGTGGTGCTTCCAATATATCACCAAGGCTTGGATACCCGAGATTCTTCTGTGCCCATCTTAGAAAACTACGAAGATCCGTTTTACTGATACTACCTATCGGATTGATGTCTGCACTGCTGCAATCGTATTTTGTGAGATACCCACGCAATGCTTCGTCAACATTACCAGTACCTAAGACGAGAAGCGTGCCACGCTTATTGCGAACCCACGGCAAGGTCTGTGCAAATAGATAACTGATGACCATCCGCAGTCGTGCCTGTATGTTTTGTAATGCTTGATTCTCAACAGTGCTGCCACCTTCAGTCTTGAACTGAGGTGTTTTACCAGTGATACCAGTGAATAACTTTTGCAGCGCATTTACAAGCGTATCTATATTGATGTTTAGATGATAGCTGCCGATCTCACTTGCCAACTGCTTTGAACGTTGCTGCGTTTCACGAGAACTGTTTACAGTTCCCATATAACAAGTATATAGAAGTTGATGCGCAAGATGCTGTGAAGCAAGAAAAGGGTCCTTATACTTTGTCTTGATAGTTCTTACACAATCTTTACCAAGCAATCGTTCAACATCACTTATTACATGTTGTACATCAGATAAAATTGATTTTGCAACCAGTTGACACATAGACCCGACAAGAGTCGCAACTGCACCGCTATCCGATCCACCTGATAGTGGCACAAAATATCCTCCAGCTTCAGATCGTCTAAGATAATCCCATAGCCAACAGGCAGGACCAAGTGCGATCTCCTCTTCAGGTGTATGTATGTTGGGATCAACCTTCGGTATGGTAACACTTTGTATTTTACTATCGGTCACCGAAAAATCAACATTTATTTGTGGAATTGAAACACTTTGACTTGCCTGTACCGCACCACTCATTCTTGAACCACGATATGACCGCACATCTGAGAGATTAACAGTTGCTGAAACCACTTCAACATCGCTTATAGAAAATTGTGATCCCTGTGCAAGAATGTGTCCATTCTGAGCAATGGAGGCACATCCATCAAAGTAAAGTCTACCTCCATCACACCCTTGTTGATTTGCGTATAGGTAAATCCCTCCGCATTTATCAGTAGCATTGCATATCAGAGATAAACGCGTATCAAGCTTGCGTAGTTCGTGATGTGAACCTGACCCATTAGCAATAATTTCAACACCGTTTGCAGCAAGGTCAATATGGGGTGAATGCGGCGCGAATAGTTCTTCACAGGTCTCAGAAGCTAAGATTGTATCATTAGTCACGATGACTGCACATCCTATCGGCACTGACGACTGTGAAATGATTTCACGGATTTCAGGTGGTAACTGATACGGTTCGGTTGTCCATCCCTTCTGCCAAGCTGCAAACCAACGCGGTTCTCTGTAGTTCCCTTCAGCAGCGAGTGTCTTTTTGGGACGGATGAGTAGTATTTTACCATCACAGACAAATACTCTGCAATTATAACGTACACTTTTGTGCATCACAGGCATACCTATGTCGCACAAGATACCATCAGTATGACCACCGATTATGATTTGTGCAAGCGTTTCCCAACTATGCCGTAACGTGTCTTCCTCCAAAAAATGGTCTTCACAAGAATAACCTGAGATTTCCAGTTCAGGACCGAGTCGGTAGCGAGCACCTATTGCTTTCGCACGTTCAATTGACTCAATGATACGTTCACAGTTACCCTCAAAATCAAGTGACCACTGATTCAAGTTGCAGGTTGCGAGTGTTGCTTTCATATTCATTATAGTTGTCAGTTATTAGTTTTCAGGATTCTTTAAAAAGAGGATTCTTGACTGAAACTGAATACTGACGGCTATTAGGTTTTCTGTGGTTTTTTACGAGCGGCAGGGAACAGGATATTGTTTAATATCAACCGATAACCGGGTGAATGCTTATGCAGGTCAAGATTGGTTGGTATCTTTCCTTCACCGACAAGATGGCGGTAATCCTCTGGGTCATGTCCACCGAGAAATGTAAATGTACCCTTTCCCAATGTGCCATGAACATATTTGACATAGTTTGTGCCTTCAATATTGGCTAAAATCGTGACTGATCGGTTTATCGTGTTCTTATTAAATGATGTTGTTTGTCCAAGGAAACCCGGCACTTCTGAGACGTGGTTTTGTGTCAACATTGTTGGTATCGGATCATGTTTCGCAGAAAATTCAAAGAGTTTGAAATCCTCAACCCCCGTGTGTGGACTCATATCAGGATTCGGATTATCAATATCAGAAAATTCATATTTGTTCGGGTTTGGATAGAGTGTAAAATTCTCAAATGCAAATGTGTGTTCAAAGTCCAATTTCTTTTGAAAATCCTGAGCAAGCGGTGTAGCATCTAACACAGGATCAACAATATCAAGCGTACCACCCTTTGATGCTAAGGCAATATCCAGCGTTTCAGGGGCAGAACACATGGCAAATATAAATCCACCTTTTGCTACATAATCTGCAATGTCCAGTGCAGTTTGCCCTTTATGGCGTGATACGCTTTTAAAACCTGATTCTTTTGCAGTTTTCTCAAATAGTGCCATCCGTTGTTGATACCATACTTGGTGTGAAAATGAACCGTGAAATTTGCCGTGCTGTCCAGTAAAATCTTCGTGATGCAGATGTAACCAATCGTAACCTTCCGTGTGTAGAGCACCTCGTTGCACCTCATTGTCCCAAATTTGGTCATAAGAAATCTCAGCGTAATCCAGAGCAATTTTCACCGCATCGTCCCAAGGATCTTGAAATGGAGACGCTTCAGGTGGTGCATACACAGCAATCTTTGGTGCTTTTTCAAGTAATATCTCATCCATATTACTTGTTTCAATGAGGCTCTCTTTGATTGTCTGATATTCAACAGCACTCAACGTTTCAAAAGTAACACCCATCTGTGCTGCTCGTAGTTTCACATCCGCAGCATCAGGAGTAACAAACGATCCACCACGATAGTTCAGCCACCAGTAACAACTGTATTCCCGCGGCACTTCCAATGCCCAATAGGTCAATCCATAGGCTTTCAGGTGGTTTGTCTGCACATTATCCATTGGGATGAGAAGATATTGTGCTGATGCTGTTGTAAGAAGCAGCATAAAGAAAACCATCATTAACATTAATTGGAGAAATCTTTTTAAGCTATACATATAGTTGTACCTCGCTATATCAAGTATAATACCAAATTAACCTAAATCGTAGGGGCAGGGTTCCCCTGCCCGCCCGTGTTCTCGGCATCGAAAACAGGAAAAATCTCGTTAATTTGGTATAAGGACATCATGAACTGAAGCTGCGATTGTAATAAGTAGTTTTGACACATTCATCATTTTATTTCTATAATTTTATTGTATTTTCTTTTTTTTGACAATAAAAAAGGTAACATTCTAATTTGTATATGGAATGTTACCTTGTTGTTTCTCAATTGAGTTTGTCCAATTACTATCATACCGGATTAGGTTTAATTTCACACACTGCAATTTCTGCTAAACCTCTTCTGAGATCTGAGAGTGCCCCTTTTTTCCTACTCTTTGATATACCGTCAAGATTTGGAATTATGATAATCTCCGAATGTGCTTTGTTATCGTTAATCGGTTCATATTTTACATCAACAGAAAAGTCTTGTATAGATATAGACCTAACATCTTCAGTAATCACACTAAGAATACCATCAGAGTCATTTTTTTTGTTTCTTCTGGCTTAAACCTAAGTTTTGACCTATCTACAGACGGTCTTTCTCCACCGAGAAATGCTGCAGATTGAAACTTGATATCACCAGATGCTTTTACAATATATTGAGGAGGAGTTTTAGTGTTAAACTCATTTGATTCAAACCTTCTATAGAGTTCTTCATCATTTTCTATATGTTCAGGATCGTTCATTTAATATCCATTCCCATACTTTCACATAATCACTCTTGTGAAGTTTCTTAGTTCTCACTATTGTATTCTTGCCTTCTGTCCACACCTTCGTAAACTTTATACTTTGATGGTTGATGTCAAAATATAGACTCCTTCCATTTTCGCGCCACTCTATAGTTGCACCACCATTTTCACCATTGGAAATAGACGGTGTTTCTAATGAAAACAATGAATATCCTGCCGAATTTATTGATGAAATAAAATTGGACATAACATTTTTTGCCTTATCAATATCTTCCGGACGTGGTTTCTCATAACCAATTTCATCCCAGTCGTATTCATTAGTGAGTAGATCATCTATCTGTTCAAATATCTTTTGAGATAAAATGTCATTGCTTGACTGGTTGATGTCTGAAGGTAAATGTCCTATAATGATTTTTCTACGTCTGTTTCTACTCATATTGTATGTCCTTTTCATTCAGGAGTTATAGGTAAAATAGTTAGAATCTGAGGTAAAAACAATCCCATACAACAAACACTTATCACTCAACAGAAACTGCAACAGGTTGATACCCAAACACAACTTTTCCATTACTCAACAGCGGAAATTCACTTCCTGGATTTTGATAGTCCACTGTCCAGAGTTGCCCATTGTTTTCATAAACAATCCAACGTCCATTCGGTGGCACCCATACGGGACGATTCCCACCCATTTCAGTTATCTGTTGTTCTGTCCGTTCACCGGTAGACGAATAATTGACCACCCATATCTGACGGACGCTTCCATCAGTGCCTCTGGAAAACACAAGTGTATTTCTGTCAGTAGGATGCCAGGAGGGTTCCGCATCATCTGCTGGGGAAATGACAATTGGTTCAACACTGTTTGTTCCTTGATTGAATAGAAAGATGTTCCGATTTGTATCTGCAGCAGGATTCTCAATTGAACCAGCAGTAGAATATGCAAGGAATTGACCATCTATGCTCCAAGCAGGATGCGTCATTTCTCTCGCTGTTGAAGGGACAAGGAATATATTCTCATTACGTATATTTTGAATGACAATCCTCTTTCTATCGTTCCCTTCGTTCCGTGAAAATGCTATATGTTCCCCATCAGGTGAAATCTTCACATCTTCTGCGAGAGCACGTCCATCAAAATAAACCGTGCTTTTTCCAGTTTTAATGTCTCTAAGAATAACATTGTTATCAAAATCATGGTAGACAAGCGTTCCATTCACAGATACAGAGGGACGATGACCTGCTCCAAGTGGTGCTACACGTGAATCCACGGGCATATCACGAAAAACGTTTAGTTTTAAATCTTCTGCTGTTGTTGGGGCAATACGCCATAATACCCCATCATGACTGTAGAAGATTGAAACAGATGCTGCAGTCAAAGAAAACTTACTTAATTCTACTTTATCAGGCTTATTTACTATTGTTTCATTAGCACCATCTTGTTTTACCCCATCAGGTGTTTTTGTTTCTTTACTTATATTCTGTATGTTTGGTTCAAACTCTTCCTGATCATTTAATTTCCAGCCAGCACCTTCCGCTACAAATTTAAATCCAATACCTTTTGTCCAATACATCCACTCTTCAATCTGTTTGCCCTGTTGTGTATATTTGAATATATCCTCCGGTTCACCATGCATACGCGCAATATTCCACCGTCCACCATCTTCAATTTCAGACATCGTTCCTGCCTCATCCACATAAGATGCCATAATATCAATATCAACATGTGGCGTGGTCTTACCCTCTAAAACAGAAACGGGAGCAGGTGTGCCACGTACCGGTTGATGTGTCCCATAAACACCAATACCATCAGACAAACCTGATGCACCATCCCTATTTTGGTCTACTACAGCAAGGATAAAGTATCTACCGGATTCAACATCAACAAGGTAGTTTCCATCTTCATCAAGTATGAGTGGAACCACCATAGGAGAACTGAAATCAGGTGTCGTAGAAAGACTCAGAATACCATCAGGAACAGGTATCTCCTCATCTGATGAACCGTTGTCATTCTTGGATTTATCATTTCGCGATGCAAAGAACGAAGTCACTTTCCCTGTAATACTCCCCATTTTTACTTCTTGTGGAACACCTGGAGATGGATTCGCACCCAAATCGACGACAGAAGGTGTTATATTCGGATTGTTGTTAGCAACAAGTTGACCGTCTGCATCATACTGTGCGCTTAATCGGATATTGATATCGTTTGTTTCGCCTGCATCAAATGCGACTGCAGCAGGTTGTTCTGTAGTGATTGACTCAGTTCCTAATCCACCCAACCTATCTCCTTTGCTATATCTACCGTCTCCATCAGCATCGTGATTAGCAATGATGTAGTATTCTCCAGGTGGAAGTTGAAGACGATATGTGCCATCAGGATTGGTAACCGTTGTCGCGAGGGGTTTTACAAAGGCAGAATTATCATAAACTTCAATCCGGACATCTGTCGCTGTTTGTGGTATTGGAAAAACTCGTCCTGATATGATCGCTGTCACTTCTGATGCTTCTGTAAGGTCTACCTTTTTATAGGTAGCAGTTAGATGTATTTCAACACCTTCAGCAAATGAACTGGGTTTAACCAATACAGGTTCTGGAAATGCTCCTTTTTTGTATATGTCTTTAAGACCATAAAAACCGAAAATATCATCATCATCAAGTTTGTTGCTACCATTTTTGTCAACAATCGCCATCAGATAGTATTTCCCAGGCTTCAAACGGAGTTCCCATTCGTTTGTCTTGTCATTAACAATAGCAATCCCAGCACGATATTTCCATGATGTATCTGTATAGGCAAGAACAAGCTTGTGCTCTTCGGCAATTTCACTTTCTCCCGAATAGTTGAGTGTGCCGCGTAGACCAGATGTTGCCTTAATGAGTTCAGTTTTGAATTGTTGGTATTTACTCGGTTTATATGTAGCTGCAGGTACAAGTTTCTGCGTTTCTTCAACGCCTTGAAGTCTCGCTGTTATCGGTATCTGTATTCCTTTTATTGCTGTGTTTGTACCCACTTCGATGGCAACATGTGTCTGATTCTCATCACTCCAATTCTTTATACCCAATACACCGTAGCCATCACCTTCATCAAACTTCCCTGAACCATCAACATCCACATAAGCGACCAAATAGTACCGTCCAGGTTCCACACGGAGCGTAAATGTGCCAGTGCCTAATTTTGATACACCACTAGTGTAAATGTCTTTCAGTTTTTCATCACGATACACAGATACGTTAGTATGAGACAGGTCAAAACCTTTCCAGATTACTTCTCCAGACAGTTTAGCAGTCATTCGTTTAATTTCTGGTTGTATGCCAGTTCCTACCAGAGGCGTTGTCTGCTGTGCTTGAACTATCAAATTACCGAGTAATCCGAAGCAAATCGCAATTATAAAAAATACAGAACGTTTCATGTGGATTGTTTCTCCGTTTTATCCGAGAATTTTGTGTTAATTCTTATCTTCTGCATGCAATTTTAGCATATCCTATCACAATTTTCAATGAATTCATTTTAATTGCAGGGTTATTTATAGTCCAGTTTAGAATTAAGAAGACATTTCAATGCACTTGCAAGTACCACAAGTCCCGTAGGGGCGAGGTTTCCTCGCCCTCTGAGACGTGTCCTATTAATTGTCCATTCCACTATAAATAGTCCTGTCTTAAGTGGATATCCATTCAATTGTCACTAACTCATCTTGTTGGAGGGTTTATAACCCCGATTCTTGTTGGAGACGTTACAAATACCTTCAACAAGAAGTCGCGATTATGTATGTACACAAACTGATGCCGATGATGTGGTCATGAAACAACACCATAGACATCAAATTGGAAACAAGACATTTAGATCATTGCAGTGCGGAGTCTTTGTGACCGCAATTTATAATTAAAAGCACGGTTCAAAACCGCGCCCAATTCTAAATTTACGCAAATGCGTCTTCTTCTACATCATTAAGAGAAATACGAGCATTTTCTTGTAAGGCTGATCTATGAACAGCAGCCTCAAATAGCAATTCATTCCATGCAGCATTCCCATCGGCAGGAAAAGCATTATCAGATTGCATCGCTTTTATAACACCATCTGCCATTCTCTTGAAGGATTCAGGCATTTCAGGATTACCTTGTTCGTTTTCCCATCGTTCCTCAACTTCAGAGTTACCCGCTTTGCGGCGTAAGTATTTCCCATCTAAGCCTTTCGCCTCAGCGTATGACTTATCACCAAGAACTTTGATACGAAGAGGATCATCATCATAACCCCATAGATTTGTACCGCTTAGTGTACCGATGACACCGTTCGGCCAACCGATATGAATCAATCGTGCCCATCCACCAGACTCATTTGGATCACCGACGACACTCACCCAATCTGGACGACCTATAGTCCATAAAATCAAATCTATGATATGTGACCAACAATTGAAATGCGCGCGTGCATGAACCATTTTGATTTCACCTAACACACCGTCAGCAACATCATCGTGCAGTTTTCTGAAATGATGCATAAACCGATAATTAAAATCAATGCCAAATTTCAGATCTGATCCGCGCCAACTTTTGATTGCAGGTGCCGCAATCTTGAGATCCTCTTCACGAACTCGTGCTTGTCCTTCTAATCCACACAGCGGTTTTTCTGTAAATACATTTCGTCCACCAGCAATCAGTTCGCTTAATGGTGGAATACGACGCGTTTCGTTAACGATCAGCAGGACAAGTTCTGCATCACAGTTTGCTAACAACTCCTCAATGGATGTGTAACCAGGAACCCCGAAGTGTTCTTTCGCTTTTTCAAGCAGATCAGGATTCATTTCGCATACTGCGACAACTTCCGCATCTGGATGGTTATGGAAGTTTCCACCATGCATCATACCCATTCCTCTACCACTAAGCAATGCACAATTAACCATATCTAATACCTCTCATTTAGCGATAATCAATAAACTAAGTTTGAAACTATGTTCAAGACAAAATCTCTGCTTCATACTCAAGGATTGGAACAAAAAGATTTTCAGTAGTATATCACACACAACAAAAAACTCAAGTAAAAACTACTATTCAAATTTGCTTGTATTCTAACAATAGAGAAGGTATAATATTGACAATCATCGATTTAGGCGTGTTTTTGTTCGGCATCCTTGCCTTTTATACTACTATCCATTAACACATTCAAAGATAAACTTTATTCCTAACTTAGACGAAATATATCGCAAACCTACGTGTGAAGTATTACCAATCGATGAATTATAATACAAATCCACACCCTTATTACCAATCATGTAGATACAATATCTCAATTAATAAACCGCGCCTACCCGGATAGTTTTATCAAATTTTGCACTAAATCCAGACAATGTTTCTTCACACACTGTGAACACAAACACATAAGAATGTCTAATCATCAATACAAGAACGAAATTTTAATTATGCAAAATACAAATCAAATATCGCAGTGGTCTCTACCAAAAGGAGCAAAAGCACGTTTAGGCAAAGGTGGTATTGGAAGAATCAGGTTTTCACCTGATGGCAGAACACTTGCAAGTGGTGGCACAGATGGCACAGTAATCCTATGGGATATAGATACCATCGTGAATGCACGATATTAAAGCAACAAAGGAGTTTTTCACTATGTCAGATTACTTTCCTTATCAGATTGATCACGGTAGCACAGATCCAAGCACATGGAACTTACCAGAAGGTGCAATTACACGGATAGGACGAGGAGGGATACAAGATACAGCATTCTCACCCGATGGAAAACTCCTAACAATTGCAACCTATCTCGGTTTATGGTGGTATGATGTGGAAAAACGTGAACTCATAACATTATGGGAGAAAGGAAACACAGTTGCATCTGTAGCATTTTCTCAATGCGGTGCATGGATCGCAACAAGTTTCGGTGGACCTATCAAAATATGTGAGGTATCTACCGGTGAATGTATAATTGAAGTCCCACGCGAAGAACCTATCCCACCAACTGAAATTGTCTTTTCTCCTAATCGTGAGTATCTCGCTGTTGGTGGCTACAGTAGACACTCAAATCCAGAAAAGAAACTCTATTGCTGTGTAGAAGTCTGGAAACTACCAAGAAATAACCATGAAATAGGAACAACTGATTTGCCTAAACGCATGGGAAAATACGTCGGCACGTATCCGCTTGCATTTTCACCTGACAACCGTCTACTAGCTTTCACATCTCCTGATGGAGCACCCGAACCGTTTAATATGCAGAACTTACGCATTTTTAAAAATTATTGAAGGATTAGAGAGTTGAAATCGCATATAATCATCCAATAAACTTTGTTTTAGTTCATAAATTGTTTTACCATGTTTGCGCGCAACACGTTTCAAACAGACCCATACTTGAAAACAACAAGCAATATGATTTCTTTGGGCACGCAACTTGCGGCATTGACATTTACCAATACCGGTGACTTGTTTGATCTCACGATGAAGTTGTTCAATCTTCCAACGCACGCGACATTCTTGGCGTGTCGCATCCGCATCCGATTGAGATAAATCGTTTGTCGCAATATATTCCGTGCGTCCGTTAGAGGAGACTAACCGGAACAACTTCACTTGATGCCCTTTTGGAAACTTCTTGATGTGCACGTGCTTTCCGTGTTGCGTTTCTGTCTGTGTCCAAGATAACTTTTGGACTTGTTGGTGTGGTTCAACGCCGTCCGTATCGTTTACAAGACGATTGCGTTTCAGTGGCACATAATAAATCTTAGAAAGTTTTTCAATCGCTTTCATGACTTGCATGGATGCATACCAACTATCCATTAGCACCGTCCGAAACGGGAGTTGTTTTTTGAAGACCGCGTTTTGCAGCATGTCTAATAAATGGTCTATTTTGGTTTTTCCATCATGGTCTTTGTCGTAAATGCGATAATCAATGATCCAATACTCTTGCGTCTTTGGGTTGACATAGAGACACGTTACAATACCGATGCCATCAACGACTTTTTTGTCGCTACCACTCCACTGAGGACGGAGAGCTTCAATCTTTTTCGCATGCGGTTTAGGTAGCACAACATCATCAAAAGCAATGTGCCCTTGATCATCAAACTCAATGTCATCCTGGACAGACTGCCAGAGTTCGCTTGATGGAATGTTCTCATTTCTCAAAAAACGATTGAGTTGATCATGGCTCCATTTCTCAGACTGATCACCAAAGTACGTTTGCGTCCAGTTCGTAAAACTTGATAACAAAAATTGACAATAATCGGAAAATAGGTTTTCCTTCTTTTTAGATTGTGTCCATGTAGTCATAATAGAATAGTATACACCATTTTATAAAAATGCGTAAGTCCTGATATGAATGGATATCCAGTCCTTGAACAGAAAGGATGGGTGTTGTCATCAGACAAAATAGTTGTGTTTGAGATGGCAACAGGTAAACATCTCACAACACTTGGCGGCATAGAAGATATTGGCACAATATGCTTTTCGAAAGACGGAAAGCAACTTGCTGCATGCGATCGGAAAGGCTTGACACATGTTTGGAACGTTCCGAATACATTCTCAAATGACCAATACGAATGGCAGCTGCACAACACATATCAGAAACCAAATGAAGAGGGTTGGCAATCATTAAGTTATACACCAGAAAATAGGTTATTCTCCACTTTTTATCACTTCAAGGATGATACTGCTTCAGTGAATGATTTAGAAAACGGTGAAACACTTTATAAACACCCAAATGAGACTGGTTTCTATAATTCCGACTTTTCAAGTGATGTCCACCTTGCTTTTGAGAGTGAATATAATTTCCACTATTGGAAATTAGGAGAAAACCGACCCGTTAGTCTGGAACATTCGTCAGGAGTGTGGCCAAATTCTCTTCAGTTTTCATTAGATGTAAGGACTTTATTTGCAAACTCATACCATTTTGGAGTTTTAAGTTATGATATAACATTCCCAAATAAACCTCCAGAGATTTTCAAACCAAAACAAAAAGGGAAACATGATTCTGATAGTTTCGGTGAACGGTATACCTCTGTTGTTATGTCCTCAGATGGAAAAAACTTTGTCACCTCTGGTGATGAAAATAGTGTCCGTCTGTGGGAACTGGGTAATAATACACCGATAGTATCATATCCGATAGAATCTGAGATGTCAGATGTTATCTTCTCGCCGATTACAAACTTACTTGCATGCCATGACGAAGATAATAGAATCTATATCTGGGATATAACAACAAATGAAATCTATGACACCTTTACAGTTGAATCGCCTGAGTACATTAAATATATCTCTTTCAGTTCAGATGGCAAGTCCCTTATCTGCCATTATGGACAAATATATGATGTGTCTGAACGTAAACTTTTGGATAGGTATACGTATGATGACAGCATCAACTATCAAGCGTTTTCATCGGAGTCCAACCAAATCTGGTGTGATTGGAATAACGATACTATAGAATTATGGGATTTCCTGAAAGATGAAGAAGTCCTGTCTATTCCAAAGCCAGAATGGTGGGATGCTAAACATATAGAATCACTCACTGTATCTTCATGTGGCAAATATCTTGCGTGCAGTCCAGATACATGGGATTGCAATGACAATCTTTGCGTTTGGGATATAACAATGGGAAAAGAACCGATTGCTAAATTTACGACACAAGATAGTCCAAAATGTCTCAGCTTTTCACATGATAAAACGCTTTTAGTTGGTTGTTTTGGGGATGGTTCTATCCTGCTGTGGGATATGAAACCATACCTTAATCAATAACATGTGTTTGCCATTATAGTCCAGTTTAGAATTAAGAAGACATTTCAATGCACTTGCAAGTACCACAAGTCCCGTAGGGGCGAGGTTTCCTCGCCCTCTGAGACGTGTCCTATTAATTGTCCATTCCACTATAAAATCACAACAAAACACACCTATAGTCAATTATAATATAATCCAGATACACATGTTATAATAGCAAGATGCTGATAAATCGCATCTTATGTAGTAGGTGTCTATGTGTCCGCACTACAATATGCATGTATTTCTGAAGTAAATACGGTTAAATGTTTATTAAAACCGAAAGAAAAACCAAAGACAGATCGTACCACTCACACTAAAGACAATGAAAAAGCAGGAAGAGAAATTAAAAAAAACGACATTGGTTGTTTTTTTCAAAAAACCGACCGACAGCAAAAACCCTAACAAACCCTTACTATAACAAGCAGAAGAGCGACTCACAAAAAATCAAAAAAAACAACCAAAAAAACAACCAACCAGTTTGGAACATCCTTAACACATGTGAAAATAGCATCAGAAATACCTAACACTGAATATCCTTAGTTGTAATATAATCTTACCTTGACACAATAATCATTGACATGTTAGTCTATAAATAGAGTCATCAAGACGAAACATAATATCCGCCACAAAGATTTATCTCAGATCATCTTTCAACAAGCGACAATTCGTTATGAAAAAGCTCAACATTAATTTAATACTCATACTCATCATATTCCAATTTTCATTGTCAAGTAGCATGGCTCAAGAATACATCCGATGGCAATTGCCACAAGGGGCAGTTGCACGTTTAGGAAAAGGAAAACTTTATGATATAAAATACATACCAGATACCAATCTCATTGCAGTCTCTACATCAATCGGTGTTTGGTTATACGACACAGACACTGGTGCAGAAATTGCACTCATCACGGGGCACACAGACAGCATTGAGTGCATTGCAATTAGTTCTGATGGTAAATTGATGGCGACAGGCAGCAATGACAACACAATAAAAATATGGGACATAGAGACACGAAAACGAAAATCAACACTCATCAGACATATAGATGATGTTCGTTCAGTCGCATTCAGTCCAGATGGAAAGACGCTCGCAAGCACAAGTGAAGATGCAACCGTATGCCTATGGGACATCCAATCTGCAAAACTGATAAAGACCTTATCTGGACACACACGCTGGGGGAGAGCACTTGCATTCAGTCCAGATGGCACTATCCTCGCAAGTGGTAATAACGATTCGACCATACAACTCTGGGATGCAAACACTTATCAACTTCTAAGAATTCTATCGGGGCATGAGCGCGCTGTAACATCCCTTGCATTCAGTCCAGACAGCAAAACTATCGTCACGGGATGTGATGATGGCACCGTTGGAATATGGGATGTAAATTCCGGGTTGAACAAACACATAATCGCAGGACATTCATGGTATGTCATATCCGTGGCAATGTCTCCCGATGGAAAGTCATTCGCAAGTGCAAGTTGGGACAATGATATCCATCAATGGGATATCAACACAGGTGAACAATTGAGAACACTTGCCGGACATACAAGCCATGTTGTCTCAGTTGCATATTCACTAAATGGAAATACCATCGCAAGTGGAAGTTATGATGGAACTGTGCGTTTCTGGCATACCCGGACAGGACGAGAGAAAATGATGCTTGTCGGACATAATCGTGATGTCAAGTCAGTAGTTTTTTCTCCCGATGGCAAAACCATCGTAAGTGGTAATTCAGGAAGCACTATTGATCTTTGGAACACACAAACAGGCTCATATAAGAATACACTATTCGGTCACACACAAACGGTCTATAGTGTCGCATACTCTCCTGATGGAAATACCATCGCAAGTGGCAGTCAAGACAACACAGTCCGTTTATGGAACGCACAAACAGGTCAACTTGTAAAGACGCTTAGTGAACACTGGAACGTCGTTGCTTCGGTAGCATTTTCTCCTGACGGAACAAAACTCGCAAGTGGGAGTTATGACTTAACGACGCGTATATGGGACCTCCAAACAGGTGAAACCTTACACACACTGGAATCTCATAAAGAAAAAGTCCGAGCTGTCGCTTTTTCTCCAAATGGAAAAACGCTTGTCACAGGTGCAGGTGATAACAAAATTATATATTGGGATCCAAATACTGGTAAACACAAGAAACCTTCTTCTCCTAATCTAATATTTAGAAACCAACATAATCAACATACCAATGAAATAACTGGACTTACCTTCAATTCAAACGGAAACATATTGATAACTTCAAGCGATGACAGGAGAATTGGGGTCTGGAACACAAACACAGGAAACAACCTTCGTCTGTTATCTGGTCATACTTGGTACGTCCTATCCGTTGCATATTCACCATTGGATGATATCGTTGCAAGCTGCGGTTGGGATAAGAAAATCCGTTTTTGGGATGCATTAGCTGGAATTCCCAAACCTGGTTTCGCAGGACATACGGGTTATATCTTATCTGTAGCATTCTCTCCAGATGGAAAAACACTTGCAAGTGGAAGTGCAGATGGAACCGTCCTTTTATGGGATATGTCAAATTTACAATGAAAAACAAAAAACTGTATCTCATTCTACTCATTTCAATTGCATCAATTTCTATATCGGTCTGTCATGCAGTTGAACACACCCTATGGCAGTTACCTGAAAATGCAACACGTCGATTTGGGAAAGGTGTCATCCGAGATGTCGCATATTTACCAGATGGTAATCGTATCGCTGTCAGCACCTCAATAGGAGTATGGATTTACGATGTCCACACAGGTGACGAACTCGCACTTCTCACAGACGGGGTAAATGATTATTCTGCAATCGCAATCAGTCCTGATGGACAAATACTTGCTTCTGCAAGTGAAAACAACATACAATTCTGGAATATAGATGAACTCAAGCTACAAGATGTTTACACGGGACATACATCTGAAATCAAGCATTTAGTTTATAGTCAAAATGGGAAAACTCTTATAAGTGGAAGCACAGATGCAACTATTCGTGTATGGGATGCAGCAACGGGTGAAGCGTTGGCAACCTTAGTTGGTTGCGCAGACACTTCAGCTAAAATAGCAATTTCTCCTGATGGCAAAATGATTGCAAGTTCATCATTCACTAATATAGGCAATGTCTCG
Source organism: Candidatus Poribacteria bacterium (assembly GCA_958295945.1). Classification (GTDB taxonomy): domain Bacteria; phylum Poribacteria; class WGA-4E; order WGA-4E; family WGA-3G; genus MSPOR6. The sequence goes on along the minus strand of OY282386.1, from coordinate 2,902,616 downwards.
GTGTATAACTTGGAAACAGGAAAAATTAACAATAAAATTCAAACGAATAATGAAATCCTACATGAACTCTTATTCTTACCGGATGGACGCAGAATTGCCGCAGGAGATAGAAACGGTGATGTACATATATGGGATATTAATTCAGGAGAATTACTGAAGAAACTGCTTGGTAAAATTGGGTATATTACATCCTTAGATTCCTCAAAAAACGGTATGTATATCCTATCTGGATCTTCTGAGAAAATCATCCAGATGTGGGCAGTTGAAATTGAAATACTAATTAATACTTACAACAACAACATTGATCCCATTTCTAAAGTAGCATTTTCACCTGATGGTAGAACTTTTGCCAGCGCAAGTATTGCTGAAGGAACAATCCAAATCTGGAACATTGGAAACAGGAAACTTCAGAAAACAATTTCTGGACATACAAATTACAGCAGATCAGTAGTCTTTTCTCCAAATGGACAATTCCTCGCAACCACTGTGATGGCTGATGACACCGTAAACGTCCGCAATATACAGACTGGAGAGATACATCTAGCACTCAAAGGACACACGCAACGTCCATATTCACTAACATACTCACATAACGGAGAAATACTCGCATCAGGAAGTTACAACGGACAGATTATTCTATGGGATATGAATAATGGAGAGATATTAAATCAACTTAGTGGTCATGGACATAATGTTAGCTCTTTAGCACTGTCTTCCATAGGAAATCATCTTATAAGCGGTGGTTGGGATTCTATGATCAATTCTTGGAACTTCAATACTGGTGAAAATTTACAGCATATTCCAATGAACCAAAAGATTCGGGATATCGCAATCAGTCCTGACGGTAATATACTCGCAAGTGCCACTGATGAGAAAACTGTCCGATTATGGATTACAAATACAGGAAAATCAATAGGAAAACTGGAAGGTCATAAAGAATCAGCAGAATGTGTCGCATTTTCGCCAAACGGTAACCTAATTGCTACGGGAAGCAATGACAACACAATCAAAATCTGGGATCTGAAGTCTCAAGAACTAATTAACACTTTTGCTGAACCAACCAACAAAAATACGAATAGTGTCGCCTTCAACCCTGATGGAAACCTACTTGCAAGCAGTAGTCTAAAGGTCATTCGTATTTGGGATGTAATGACAGGTAGAATCCAAAAGACATTTACAGGACACACAACCTGGGTCCGTTCTGTCCAGTTCAGTCCTGACGGTCAAATGCTCGCAAGTTCCTCATCCGATGGCACTGTGCTCCTATGGGATGTATCCGATCTATCCAAGCACAACAATAGATAATACAGTGAATTATGAATATATGTTGAAACTTTCATCCCACGGTTGGTGAGGTTTCCTAACCTCGCCGATGTTGAGTGATCAAGTCCTTTCAAATCTACAACAATCATTTTGACGGTGAATCTCAATGAACATCAATGATTTAGACACTCCTACACTAATTGCTGATTTAGATGTACTTGAACACAACATCAATGGAATGGCTTCCTTATGTCGTAATCTTGACATTCCACTACGCGTACATACAAAAACACATAAAGTCGCTGAAATTGCCAAATTACAGCTAAACGCAGGATCGCAAGGAATAACATGCCAGAAGTTGGGTGAAGCAGAGGTGATGGTTGATGCAGGAATTGACGACATCCTAATTCCATATAACATTGTTGGGAAACCGAAACTAAAAAGGTTGACATCTCTCTTAAAACATGCAAAAATTACTGTCGCCCTCGATTCTGAAGATACAGCAATTGGAATATCTCAACAAGCAATTTCAGATGGATGTATAGTTCCAGTTATTGTTGAAATGGACACTGGTGGTGGAAGATGTGGAGTAGACTCTCCTAAAAAAACACATCTTCTCGCACAGAAAATTACAAAAATGGATGGTCTTGATTGTCAAGGTTTGATGACCTATCCGAGCAATGTCAACGCAAAACAATTTATCACAGAAACGATAGATCTCTTGAAGATAGATGGTATTCCTGTTAATATTGTCAGCGGCGGCGGAACTGGTGCTGAAGCAGCTTCTAAAGAAATACGATGCACCGAAACACGTAGCGGTTCTTATCTCTACGAAGGAATGACACGAATTGGGAATTCGGAGATGCTTTCTCCAGACAGATGCGTCCTTAGAGTCATTGTAACCGTTGTTAGCACGCCAACAACTGACCGAATTATCGTTGATGGAGGACAAAAGACTTTTACAAGTTATCCACCTTCACCTTATGGACATATCATGGAACATCCCGATGCTAAGATTTACGGTATGTCTGTGGAACATGGGCATATTGATGTCAGTGCATGTCCACACAAGTTTCGTGTCGGTGACAAACTTTCTGTCATCCCTCTACACCAAGGGATGACAAGCAATTTACACGATGAACTTATAGCAGTACGAGGAGAAACAGTTGAAGCAATTTGGAAAATAATTGGCAGAGGAAAGGTGAAATAATGATACGACCAACACCAGAACAGAAAGAACAGTGGGAACAACAAGGGTATCTTGTGTTTGAAAACGCAATTCAAGGTGAACAATTGAAAAGGTTGCAATCAGTCTTTGATTTTTGGGCATCTGAATGTAAGGACGAGTGGTTAGAAAGAGTGGATACTGGTGATGCAGCGGCTACGTTTTACGACATTCCGAATCCACTTGAAAAAGATACAATTTTCATCGATCTGATTGACCACCCAAGTTACTACGGCGCATTAATGGAGTTCACTAACGATGAGTTGATCCTGCTTGGTCCACAAGTCAGGACAGTTGCACCGTGGCCTGTGAGTTACACAGTATGGCATCCGGATGTAGGACAAAGCAATCCACTACATATAAAAGTGCAAATATATGTCAATGATGTCCCAAAAGGTTGTGGGGAATTTGGATTTGTCCCAGGAAGTCATAAACCCAATGCTGGACCCTTCATACGCCCATTGTTCCAAGAGAGTATGACAGGACACAGAACTTTCCCAGGAAAAGCAGGCACAGCCATCATGTTCAATTCGTGTGGATGGCATACCTCTATGGACAATACATCGGACACCCCACGAAAATCTATCATTCTGATATATGAGAAACGCACACCGGGGCGCATCGGTCCTGAGCAGTACGCAGCAATCTCTGAACACTGCAAAACACCAGAACGTCGCAAACTTTTCAGTTTAGCTGATTAGACCATAGGGTGAAATCTAAAACAAGAAAACACATTACAGTATCAAAAAACGTGCTCGTCGTTGCGCAATTCATTGTGCTATTTACATTTAGCACCAGAGGTGCGGAATGTAAATAGAAAACTTATTGAACTACCCCTATAAAGCCCCAGCGGGGCGAAATGTGTATAAAAGAAGTCAAATACGATGTCCAAGAATTGACCAGTAGATGATAAAAGGAAACAAAATGCCAAGAATAGACGCACATCTCCATGTTTTCACAAAGGTTTCACCCGAATTCCCACGGGAAGTCACACCTATCTGTCCTGCAGATCGCGAAGAACCTGCCGAAAAACTACTATCTGAAATGGATAAACACAAGATAGACCAAGCGGTTCTTGTTCAGATAGGCGGAACAAGCATTGAACACCATAGTTATCTACTGCACTGTCTCAGCAGATATCCTGATAGGTTTCTTGGCATCGGACTCGTCCCACCAAATCATGCAAATCCTTCAGAACACATGAAAGAATTGGCAGACGGCACAGGAATTATCGGATTCAGACTATTTGATCTTGGGGGACCGAGAGATATATTTGAAACAAAAGATGTCCGGGAATTCAAAACTTATCCTATATGGGAATGTGCTGCAGAAAGAGATTACGTTATCTGGTTATATCCACGATCAATTGATGCACACCTACTACCATTTCTCATACAAACCTTTCCACAGGTTCGTGTTGTTCTCAACCATCTCGCAATGACACCCGGAAAAGGAAAATTCACGCTGGACGAACACGGAAGACCGCAAATACAAATATCTGGATACAACCTGAATATGCATACAACCTACCGGCTAGCTCGATTTGAAAACGTCAATGTACATCTATCAGGACAATATGCGTTCAGTAGAGAACCATATCCGTATCAGAATTTATCAGGAATGCATCATAATCTACTAAGCGATTTTGGTTCAAAGAGATTGATGTGGGCAACAGATTTTCCCTGGATATTGGAAAATCCAGGCTATGGTGAACTTACGACAATAATTGAGAAATTGCTACCGAACTTGTCTGAGTCAGAGTTAGCAGACATTATGGGTGGAAATGCAAGGAAAATCCTTCGTTTCACAGACAGACAAACCTAAAGTATACTATAGTTTGGACACTTTCTCTTGGTTACATACTTATATTGCTGACATTTGGAATATATTGTGAATTTTGAATAGAATAATAACTTGCTGAAAAAATGTGAAAATATCAAAATGAACAGCCCCAGCGGGGCGAAATGTGTATAGCACATCGTGAACAAATCATTTATAGCCCCAGCACACCGTTCATTTGGAAAATCCTGGTTCAGACAAAAGTAATACACTATTCCTTTTGAAACCGCGACAATAAATAATAAAACAGCACAATAACCCCAAATCCTATAAGAATACCAATATAGGAAGGCAATCCCAACGCAGCAGGAAGATAACCACACAGCAAAGCGATAACAGCGACCGTCAAAGCATACGGCATCTGAGTTCTCACATGATGCATCGGATCACAACTACTAACAATCGCACTCAATATAGTCGTATCCGAAATTGGCGAACAGTGATCACCAAAAATCGCACCATCCAACACAGCACCTAAACAGATCATAGTAGTGATACCGTATACGTCACCATCAAGCACATAAGCAACGGGAATCGCAGTCGGAATGAGAATCGCCATCGTTCCCCAACTTGTGCCAGTAGCAAAAGATGTCAACGATGCAACAATAAAAACAAGGGCAGGAAACCAGAGCGGAGATACAACATCACTCAGCAGTGAAGAGATATACTGACCTGTCATCAACTTATCACAACTTGCTTTAATCCCCCACGCACACAATATAATTACAATAGGTAACAACGCACCTGAAAGACCTTCCTTAGCAGCTGTTAAGATCTCTGAATATGACCTCTTTGAAAAGACGCGAGCACAAATAATGGATGCGATAAACGAACTAATCGCAGCAGAAGCAAGTATTTTGACGTTATTCGCATTAGAAAGTGCATCTCGCCAGGCAGATAAAGAAAACACCTCAAGAGTAAATAGAGTTTTTAATGTTTCTAGAATTATGTTAACTATTCCAGCGATTATTTCACCCCAGTTGTTCGTCATTGAAGACAACTGTTTCCATGTTGAAAGTGAAAGTATAGAATTGGCACTTTTACCATCAATCCACAGACCTCCCAGGATCAATCCAAAGAGTAAAATCAACGGAATAAACGCAGATAAAATTTGTGTGCTAATTTTTTCAAAGTCGCTGTCAACTTTGATACCTCCCATAACTTTAGCATCAGGTTCAGATACATTCCCAGTTTCTTGAGCACGCTTCTGAGCACGCCGCATCATACCGTAATCACGACCACTGATAGCGTTGACAATTACAAATAAGATTGTCAAAATACAATAGAAACGGAACGGCAGAGCATCAAAAAACATAGAATAACCATCACTGTCCAATCCGATAGTTTCTGCAACACTGTTAAACAATCCCACTTCATAACCAATCCAAGTACTAACAAAGGCAAGTCCGGCAATCGGAGCACTGGTAGAATCAACAATATATGCCAACTTCTCTCGACACACCTTATACTTATCTGTGATAGGTCGCATCGTTGGCCCAACAAGCATCGCATTGCTGTAATCGCCAATAAAAATAGCAGTTCCCATCAATGCCGTAATCAATTGTGTAGAACGAACACCCTTAGCAAGGTAGGACAACAGTGATATTGCACTACCTATCCCACCCGAAGCAATCACAACTGAAATCATTGACATCATGAATAAGACAAACAGAATTACCCAGAAGTTGAACAGATCAATTCCATTATTCCCCACAGTGACAGCACGAACAAACCAAACTACCTCAGTGTAAAAGGATTTAATTGACAACTTCTGTTGACCCAATGCCAGTAACAACCCCGTTCCCACTGCAATACCAAGACTCAGAAACAACCGTGTTGTTATCACTGCTAATGTGATAGCCATAAGAGGCGGTAAAACACTATACCACCGCACAGTCCCATCATCGGATATCACATTCGGAAATTGCCATATCAATGCAACACAAATAACTATGAAAATCGGAACACAGATAAAAGCTTTCTGTTTGTAGTTCAAAAATAACCTCCCCATTGATGCTCTGACTAAAATAACACATAATCAAAAAATAATCAACAATACTCAATATTGGGGGTGTAAAGTTTTTGTCACTAACTTCTCACCATGAATTGTAGGGGCGGGTCTCTGTGACCACCCGTTACATTACAAGACAAGGAATAGCGGGCACAGAGACACCGCCCTACAATAAATTACAGGTTTTTCACTTAAATTGACGCCTATGGTGACAAAGACCCTATAGTCTTGTTCGTATATTCGTAGCACATGCTGCCAGCTTGTGCATGCAAAACTATGCCAAAAAGGTCAGAAAAAGAATTAAAAGAATACAAATTTTGCTAAAATTGTAAAAAAATACTTGACTCTCGTTATTTATTCGGTTATAATACATGTCACATACAAATTAATTTCAATGCAGCAAATTATGAAACCAATACATCTTATGCAAAGAATAATGATCAACCTACAAGCAATCTCTTCATTATATAGAAATACATTACACAAAAATGAGAATACACAGACATTCAAAATGAAACTCTTATGCAAAAACGGCAAATCCTTAGGCATCGCGCCACTTTTGACATTTAGAAACATTCTATCTGCATTCGAAAAATGCTGGACAAGTATGATGCGCAGTCTATCAATCTCACACAACAAAAGACGAATAGTGAAAGTGTACAAATTAAAAATTTTTTGTTTTTTTATAAATCCTTTACCAACCCTGGTAGCGACTGCTCTGAAAGCACTAAAAAAAACTGTACAGATGTACGAAATAATGTCCAATTTCTGTACAGTTTTGATAAGTGAAAATTCCATAAAATTAGAAGGAAATCACAGAGAATATATTGTCAGATGAAACACAGAATTCATGAACACTTCAACTGCGATCAATCAAATCGCGCAATAAAATCTAAAGATTACGATTTACTATCAGATTGACAACCCTGTACCGATAACCTTGACAATCGCAAAAAATAATGGTATTCTATACTAAGGTTCTCACGCTACATCAAGATATATCTGTAGACAGAGGTTATTCCTATGACTCCTGACATTTCAATTGCATGGTTGCTACTAAATATCGTTGTAATTGCAATCACACTTATATGGGGTATCTATCGCTATCGCAGAGGAATATGGTATCGTAAACTTTCCCTCAAATTCCAAGCATATCTCCTATGGGGAATTGGAGGACTTGCACTACTCAGTAGTTTTTATCCGTATTCATGGCTCTATACAGAACACCTTTGGTTTTTTGAAAACGTCGTTTATCCAGATGTATTTTGGAAGATCATAAAAATACGATGGGGACTCTTCTTCGCATTTTTCTTTGCAGCATTATTGTTTATGAACTTAAACGCGATTATAGCAAAGCGACTCTGTCCAGAACCGAGAGAGTTTTCCCGTTGGGTTCATGACCAAACAGTCTCCTTCCACCGCACATTCTTCTGCGGATCAATACTCATCGCCATAATCTTCGCTGTCCCAATGATGTCTCTACATGACGAATACATCCTTTATAAAGGACAGCCTAAAGAGGAAAAAGTAGCACTTGCAAATGCCGAACAAGCTGAACCAGAAATAGGTGATGTAGAACAGCAAGGGACAGAAACAACTGATGTTGACCAAGAGACAACAGAAATAGTGAAGGCAGAATCTGAGGATGACGATATATTAGATTTTGAACAACTGGATACAGAAGTTGCTAATGTCAATGTTAATGAGAATCCCAAAACAGAAACACGCTTCTTTGGAAAAGATGTTAATTTCTATCTTTTTTCCTATCCAATGCATAAAGCAATCAGTCTATGGATCCAGATTCTCTTTCTTGTAACCTGTGGTATTGTCGGCTTACTCTATAATTTCTATTACCGTCGTGATGCACGTTCAATGGGGTTCGTAAAAAGAAATATCGTTTTACACGGTAGTATTCTATGGTTGATGTTATTGGCAGTAGAAGTATGGCGATGTCATGTGTATCTCTGGGGTAAGGTCTACACAAAATCTGCTACACCTACACTGAATTCATTGTTTGGATTATTCTATATGGATAACCAATTAGCTGACTCAACCTTTATATACAGTGCAATTCTAATTGGATTAAGTGCGATAGTAATACTCAATCTTTTCTGGCGTAGAAGACTATTATGGTACATTGCAATTGCAGTTTGGTGTATAGGTTATATTTCACTCATTCATGTTTACCCGCGTGTAATCCACTTTGTAAATGTTCAAACTGATGAATTGGGGCCAGAAGGAGTTTACTTAGAGCAACATATTAAATCTACACGGACAGCTTTTGATCTAGATACCATACAAGAAAAACCTTTCACTGCTGGACCAGCTACGTTGGAAATAGTGAATAAACCTGAAAACAAAGAAATACTGGAGAATATTCAGATCTGGGACAGACAAGTCCTATTTGATGTACTCCAAGCAGAACACCTCGTAAACCATCACGACTTTACACCATTTACAGATATAGATAGATATCGGGTCAATTCTAATACTGAGATTACTGAGGACAATGAATCTGGAAGGAATACTACTGAACAATACAGACAAGTACTTATTGCACCACGAGAACTTTCACCTGCCCAAGAGGTACTTGGAGTTCGTGGAAATTGGAGAAAAAGGAAGCTGCACTTCACACACGGTTATGGTGTGTATGTCTCACCTGTAAGTGCTGTTAATACCGAAGATAATGAAATGTCTCCCGTTTTCTGGACAGAAGTTAAGTTGAATTCTGAAAGCCAAAAGCATGAAACAATTTCAACTTTTCCAGAATTGAAGGTAAGACAACCGAGAATATATTACGGTGAATTAACAAACGATTATGTTATCGTCAACACAACTGTTGGTGAATATGACTTTGAAACAGATGTAGCTGTTGTTGAAGAAAGACAAGATACCACAGAGAAAACAGAGGAAGACGAGGAAGACAACGAATTTCATTATAAAGGAACAGGTGGTGTTCAATTAAGCACTTGGTTCCGTCGGCTGTGTTTTTCTATCCGATTCCTTGATATACAAATACTTTACAATAAAGAATCTGTACTGACTTCTGATAGTCGTATTATGTTTTGGCGAAGGATTGGTACAAGAAAAGGACAAAAGGTGGTATCCGATAGACTCTCTCATATTATTCCTTTCCTTGATTATGATCCAGATCCGTATATCGTTATTGCAGATGGACAACTTTGGTGGATTGTTGATTTTTATGTAACGAGTAGATGGTATCCAAATGCACAATTCTATCAAGATGATACTGCCGAAGTCCCTGCTAATTTCAGGGATTCTGAACGCAGTTATAAAATTTTCAATTACATCAGAAATTCAGGTGTAGCAATCGTAAATGCTTTTACAGGTGAGGTTGATTTCTATGCTGTTAAGGATAACGAAGTGATTACAGAAACATATAAAAGAAGTTTTCCAAAACTATTTAAAGGAATAGATGAAATGCCTATAGAGTTAAGATCTCATCTTCGGTTCCCAGATTATCTAACACGAATTCAATCAAAGATATATAAGGACTATCACGTTGGAGATGCTGTAAAATTTGACAGGAAAAGCCGTCAACTGAAAATCCCAAAAGAAGTTTATGGTGGCGCAAAGAAAACAAGCGATGGGGCAATAATTTGGAAAGACGATCAAGAGATGATGCCTTATTATGCTATGATTAGATTACCAGGTGAAACTAAAATGGAATTTGTAAACATGATCCCGTTTACACCACAGAAAAAAGAATTTGATATGAAAGCTTGGTTAGTTGCCCGATGCGATCCTCCTCATTATGGTGAAAGAATTGTATATATTCTTACCAATACAGATGAAGTAAAAGGTCCAAAACATGTTGAAAACCTAATTACAAGCAAACTTTCTAACTTATTTCGAGAATTGTTGAGTGGTAATATTGTTATGCGCTCTGGTTTGCAATTTATCTTTCTTGATGAAGGTATATTTCATGTTGAAGCAATATATCAGAAACCTGATTCGGGACAAGAAACTGAAAAGCAAGATGATGAAAATGCCAAACGACCTATGTTAGTAAATATCGCAGTTGCAGCAAATGGCAAACTTGCTTACAGTCCTATATTGTCTGAGGCAGTTACACAGGCAGTGGAAGTTGGTCTTAGGATAGATGAATCTGCCGATAATGAAACATCTGAAAATGGAGAAAAAGAACCCACAACATTAGAACATCTCGACGCACTTGCAAAAGCAATTGAAGACCTTAGAAAAGCATATATTAATGAGCAAAACGGTACTGGACAAAAAGCTGCTCCAAAAAACGCAGGAAAAAAGAAACAGAATAAAAAGAATTAAAAATCAAAAGGTGTTATTAGGATCCAAGAACGACCTAATAACACCTTTGCAGTCTAATATTCGGCGTATTATTTCAACATAAACCTTTCTTTCCATTTACGATTATCCAACCACTTCACAGAATAAAAGAGCAAGTTCTCCATCAATTTATTATTGATGGTTACATCTCTTTCTGTATCGTTTTTCAAACTCGTCACGATATACAATCCCTTCTGAAACGGCAATGTAAGTAGAGCCGATGCATCTTCATTCGTTGACTTTGCAAGTGAATTCCATTTACCGAGTGGGTCCACCCACATATCGTCAAGTCGGACCAAAGGAATCTCTTTAGTATCGGGAGTGGTATTCAACATATTCGGTGTATTGAATATGCGAGCACGTCTACCTTGTGAAGTAGGTAGAAGTTCATCCTCTTCGTCATACTCTATGCCAGTCAACGGTTCAGGGATCCAACCAGCACCGCGACGTTGTCTATAGTTCGCCTTCACATCTTGTCCAGAAACGATGACTACGCCACCCTGACTCACAAAATTCTTGATGCGGTGTTCAGAATCAATGTTAAGACGATATCCACCTTTGTAGATTTCACCATTACCAATCCAGAGAATATCCATTTTTGCCAGTCGGTCATTTCGTAAAGTGTCAACAGGTTCATAGAGCATGTGATGTTCATTGATATATTCAAATCTTTCAAGAATAGGATATTCAAAATTCGTACCATTGCTTGTGAGTGCCATCACTTTCAGAGGTAGACGGAGTTCAGCCTTAGATGGAATTATTTTTTTCATCATAGGAATTCGCAACTGCCTCTTGACCTTTTTCGGATAAGTTAGTATTGCAAATGATTCCTGTTGGAGTTTGTTCTGACGTATCTGTTCTACGATTTCGCTCTGAGCGGCGAGTTTATGGGAGAAGTAAGGAATTGCCTTTTTATGTATAGGAATGCTTTTGCGTAATGCATTATCAAAATGTGCGTAGGCACCTTCAACTTCCCACCGACGACTGTAACTGGAATCAACAGACTTCAAGTCAAGCCGATCTTCATTCACATTTGTAATGTATCCATGCACAAGGTTCATGCCGTGAATTGGACGTCCTTGAGAATCCTCAATCGCTATTTCTTCAGTTTCACTTTTTTCAAGCATCGCATCTGTTAATGCGGTTATGCTGAACGTCTCTACTTGTCGTTTTTCTCCACTTTCAATAATGGTACAGAGTTTATTATCTCGAGGAAAAATAACATCCGCATCACGGAATGATCGGAATTCAACGTTGATTTTCTTGAAATTCCTTGGAGTACGGTGTTCAGGGATTGAGACTCGATCAAAGGGGGCTATTTTATGTTGCGATACCGGATTGATACGTAACCTCCTAACACTAAGAGGTTCTATGTGCCACTTAAATTCCAGATTCCTTCCCCAAGGAGGAGATCCATCATGTAGTCTAATATGACCAACCTGTATGGAATAAGCTGTATTGTTTTCAAAAACCAGAAAGTATTTTCCCTCATTCTCTATCATACGAGTTCTGAGCCCACGATCATCGCGACGGTTTATAGCATCAATATTGTGTTTGTATTCTATCTCATAATCCCATTGGTCTCTGAATCCATGCCCATCCTTGTCTTTTACAGTCATGAAGGACATATACTTTTTATTGTAATCTTTTAACAGCCCCATGTATTCACCGTTAGCACGCTCAACACCTTGTATTTTGAATTTTACGCGAGTGCCGACAAGACGTTCAATAATCCTTTCATAACTTTCCTCTGCCATAAAACCGTCTTTGGTTTCTGTCTGTAACTTTTCTAATTCAGTCGCCGTTTTACCTGTTCCACCCATTTCAGCTGCAGCCGTATCAATACGTTCCAACTGTTGTTGTAATGGTCTTGTCGCACCTTTAATACCATGTCCAATCATGTTAATTGCATTTTTCACCGCTCCACCTAATTCAATAAATATGTTTCTGAATCTACGGACAATTCGGTGAGACAAGGGAGGATTCAGCAGACATTCATGATCCCATGCACGTTCACGTTTTTCTCGTTCATTCATGATGTCATGGTATCTGATATAAGCCCCAATATTATTCTGCAATTCATCCCTGCTAAAAATATAACTCGAAGCTTGCCCGCGCTGCCTCGATTCTTCGGATATAATCTCAGCACCTTTCATATCTATACGCATTGTTCCATGGTAACGGTGCCCGTTTTTCATGTGAAAGACTACATACTTGTTCATAAGTGTCTTTTGCAGTCTATCTTTCTTAAACAATCGTACAAGATAAGCGATGCCATGGATAACGAACACTGCGATAACAACCAAAACACCTATCAGAATTCTATCCCATATACTCCGCGTACCATCCATCAATTCGTCAGTAATCCCCTCTTCCTGACCAAATGCTGTGATAGACAAAAGAACAATACATAAAATGAGAATCAGTTGGACTAATTGTCTTTTTCTAAACATAATACAATCCTCTCCTAAATAGTTCCCTAATAAATAGGCACTCCGTTTTCAGATGCAATTCTCCTGACGTTTGTATTCGCAAGTGGGATCTTTTCATTTGGCAGATGTTCAATTAACCCGTAACCATCAGGATAGAGAGCATCAAACCGCTTCAATGCAACACCCAGTTCCAATTCTCCCTCACCAGGAACTTCCTCATTCAGATGTAAAACTAATCCGTTATCAACACGAATGTCTTTGATATGTGCCATCGGTGCAACCGGACCCATGACATCAAAAATATGATTGATCCTCTCTTCACTATCGTAAACCTGTCTTAGTGTCTGAAAATGATTTACAAAATCCATCACAATCCGTAAACGCTCAGATCCAATCCTCTCAACTACCTCTCTGCACGTCTCTGGTGAATCCATTATTGAGACAGCATGTGTCTCCATGACAAGCGTCAATTCCTCGCGTTCTGCATGTTCTGCTATCGGTTTTAACGACTCAATTAACCGCTCCATCGATTCTGGTAAATAGTTATCACGATGCGATGTCCACGCTCCATCCGAATTGAGACTTCCCGGACGGAATAGGTAATAAAACGCACCAAGTTCCTTCGCCACTGGCATACCACAATTCACTGCCTCAATCGCTGCTTGACGAACAGAAGGATTCGGATCAAACAAGCATTCCGTATAAACTATACCAAATTGTACCAGATCAAGGTCTGCTTTTTCAAGGAGAAAACGAAATTGATCACATTCATTTGTGGTAACCAGAGGGATATTAGCACTCGGAAAATGGTAACAGATCCCTGTGAACTCCAATTCCTGAACTGCATCAATCTCTTCCTGATTCAACTTACGAAAATCGCTAACTATGCCAACGACACCAAGTCTCATTGTGTTATTTCTCCATTCAAAGTTTGTAATAACTCAAACGCTGCAGTCAGGTCAGTTGTTTCAAATCCTTCAGTAAACCAGTCATAAATCGGTTTGAGCAGGTTGTAAGCTTCCTCGTGTCTGTTCTGTGTCATCATGAATCTACAATAACTCACAGCAGTTCTAAGTTCCCATGATTTTGCTGACTGATTACGAGCAATAGTCAACGATTTTTCAAAACATGTTTCAACAAAGCGAGTAAGCCGTGACGAACAGTCAGATTTCTCACTCTCTTTTAAATCTGGTGATGACTTCCTATCATCAGATTTTAGCAAAAGCTCAGCATTTAGTCTATAAAGTTCTGCTTCATTAATACGTATACCACTCTCCTCTACGAAATTAAGTGCAGTTTCTATAGTCTCAAGACCTTCTTTGGTCAACCCTTGTTGTTCATAAGCTTGAGCTAATATACCAAGATAGACAGGACTCAATACTCGTGAAAGATTGTCCTCCCATTCTGTAAATCCTTCGTGAATTAAGGCTATTCCTTCTTCGTGAGATCCTTCGGAATTTTGTTGGATTACCCAGCCTTTATAAATCTTACCTGTAGGTTCCCATACAGAAAAATCGTGTTCTCTGCAAATCTTTAGTAGATCCGTTGCATATTCATCAACTTTCTCTGTATCACCGCGTTGTTGATATAACAATGCTCCAAATTGTAATGAGACAACCTGACTAAAGGGATGAGGTCTCTCCTCACCCATCTGCTGCGATGCTTGGAGTTGTGTTAATGCTTGCTCTGGATACCCCATACACCACATCAACGGTGCTGCATAAGCATGTAATGTCATTCCCGGATCAGCGAGATAATGAAAAAACGCATGAACTGGGTGTTGGTGTGGATCGTACTTGGCAATTCCCGCTTCAACATGCACGCGTGCCATCTCTAACTCACCCAAATAAAAAAGCGTTGCCCCCAATGCCCGATGTGCTTCAACTTCCAACACAGGATTCTCTTGCTGTTGTGCCATTACAAAACACTGTTCTCCAAGTTCTCTGGCAGTTGGTAATTTTGCCCTTACCAAATAGGAGAGCCATAAACCAAACAGAATTGGAAATCTAAGTAACATGCGTTCATTGTTTGGCATAGTTTCTAAAAGTTCCTTCGCACGCAAGTATGTTTTTTCTACTTCAAGAGCAGCATATCCCTTCGTAGCAATCAGTGCGGGGCCCAATGTTGTTTGAATAACTAACTCCCGAGCCGCACGCGCAGGTGATTCAGGCATAGTTTCTAACAAGGACAAACCTTGTGT
The DNA here is from genome assembly GCA_958295945.1 of Candidatus Poribacteria bacterium. GTDB lineage: Bacteria > Poribacteria > WGA-4E > WGA-4E > WGA-3G > MSPOR6. Next base: position 2,887,320 of record OY282386.1, on the reverse strand, counting down.
TAAGTGACGCACACCTTCCACATTTGCCGACCTTTCCACTGCACGTTGTCCTGCCTGTTGCCAAAACTCAATTGCACGATCAAACATTTCGCCTTCAGTGTAGTGATACGCAACGAATTCAGGTTGTGCTTTAACGACTTCGCCAAATGATTGACGTAAGACAGTCGCAATCCGACGGTGGTATGCTTGACGTGTGCTTTTTAACAACGCTTGATACGCTGTTTCTCGAATTAATGGATGCTTGAATCTATAAATCTGTTTATTCTCAGGACTTTGACGAGATTGCAGAATCTCTGCTTCTACAAGCTTTTGCAATTCTTTGTCAACCCAAGTGAGATCTCCCTCCTGTTCTTCATCGGAAATAATAGGTGTGAACTGATCTGGATATGCAAGAAATTCACCTTCCTCAGGTTCTTCAGTCATACTTACAATGACTTTATGTAAGAGTCCTGCTGTCCATTCTCTTCCAAGAGTTGCACCAAGTTGTATAAGTTCTTTACGTGCCCCCAAACGATCAAGCCTTGCTGTCAACGAGGCTTGAAGCGTTGCTGGGATTTCTGTTGATATATCTATATTTTCCAGTTCGCTTTCAAGTGCCATTCGGGTTATTTCTTCTATGAATAATGGCACTCCTTCTGTTTTAGTTGCAATTTGTGTGGCGACTTCAGTAGGGATAGTTTGATCACCTGCTACCTTTTCTATCATCAGCGAAACCTGTCGCCTATTCAATCGCCTTAACTTCATTTGAGTTACCCAATCCAATTCAGTAAGGGTATTAAGCATTGCTCTGCCATCTAAATGTGTGTTGTCTTGGTGTAACCCAATTTCATCACGAGAAGTCAGTATGGCAAACAGCGGTGCAGATTGCACGCGTGAAATTAATAGGTGTAGAAACTCAAATGTGGAGGGATCTGCCCAATGTAAATCTTCAACAATTAGTAACAAAGGTTTTTGGTGAGAAGTTTTAAGAAAAATTTGGACGAGCGATTGTAAAGTCCTACGTCGTTGCTGCACAGGCTTTAATTCGACCTTTTCGTAATCTGCTTCGATTTCAAACAGTTCTGCCAAAAGGGGCAGCATATTCGCCGAGAGTTCATGTGAATTAAGAAAGTGTTCCAGTTTATTCAGTCGGATGTAACCTGGTTCCGATTCTCCGAATCGCAATAGTTGTTGTCGTAATAACGTCAAAATCGGATATAATGGACTATTCTGTGAATCGGGGGAACCGCGACATTCCAAAATTTGTGCGTCGTTCTCAACAGCATGTTCTGCAATCACGGTGACCAAACGTGTTTTACCAATTCCCGCTTCACCTTCTATCAACACCACTTGCCCCGCAGACTCAGATACACGTTTCCATAATGTCTTTAAAGTCGTGATTTGCCGCGTTCTCCCAATTAACGGGGTTACACTGCTGTGCTGCAACTGTATTTCCTGATCACCTTGGAATACAAGAAATGTCTCTTCTGGATGTTCTTTAAGTATTTGATAAATGGATACAGGTTGGGCAATCCCCTTCAACGAGATAGTTCCCATATCTTGATACGTAAAATAGCCTTCAATCAATCTGAGGGTCGTCTCACCGACAACAATTCCGTTTGGTGGCGCGACTTGTTGCATACGTGCTGCAATGTTCGGTGTTTTACCAACAATATCTATTGCTTCAACATTAAATCTTTCAAGTGTTGAAATATCACGACCAGTCTTACCTGCAGGCATTCCAACTTCCCACACGACAACCAAGCCAGTGTCAATACTCAAACGCACCTGTATTTTTATGCCAAAAGTATTTAACAAACGAGAATTCAGTTTCTCTAATCCATCAACAATACCTAATCCCGCTTGTACTGCCCTTCGTGTTGCATCTTCATGCGCAATCGGATATCCGAAGTAGACTAAGATTCCATCACCAAAGTAACGTGCAATGTGTCCATCATATTCCAAAACTACATCGGCGACAGAGGCACGATAGGCATCCAATACTTGTCGTAAATCCTCTGGATCCAGTTGTTCGGTCAAAGCTGTAGAATCAATGACATCGCAAAACAAGACAGTCAATTGCCGTCTTTCCGCTTTGCCAATAGGAGGACTATTTAGTGAGGTGTCTGAATTATCAAGTGATTGACCACATTCACCACAATACTTGACAGCAGGATTCATAAATCCACAATCAGAACACCTTTTTTGCATCAGGCTTTTCATAATATCTTATATGAATATCTATAGTAAAGTCTCCCATTTCACTGATAACTAATATCCACTCTTAAATTGATGGAGATATTCCGCAAGTTCCGGATCATTCGGTTGTCGTTTGTATGCCTCTCGCAAATAATTGACCCCTTTATCCCTTATTCCAATTTTCATAAAAAACGATCCGAGATTTCGATATGGTGCTGCATAGGTAGATTTCAATTCTATTGCCCTGAGATAATATTCCTGTGCATACAGAAAGTGTTCTCTCGTTGGACCAACCAAAATATTCAGAGTTGTCACTGTGCTTCCGTGAAATGGAAATACTGTTGCATCTCTGTTCTTAGCTTCTTCTTGAATTACTTTAGCAATTTCTAATGAACTGGTATTTACTCTAAAATACCCAGACTCTACATTTTGAAATGCAACATCAAGTTCTGTAATTGCTTCTGTTGCTGTGCCATTCAAATCTATATCATTCCATGACGGCCATTCTGGACCAGCATTTTTCAAGCCAAGGTCGTAATGAACAGCACCAAGATCATTACATATTTCAGCATTGTCTGGACGCAACTCTATTGCCTCTTCATAATATTCAATCGCCTTTCCGTATTGCTGAGATGCATAAGCGTTCTCGGCATCAAACCGTATAGAACGGAAATTATGACTCTCCTCATTACCTTCTGAGATGGTCTGTGTATTTTTCCCTCCCACAAAATGTATAGAGAGGATAACTAACAAAGAAAGACAAACAATAATGATTATAGGAATCTGCATTTTCATTTTATATTCTCCAAGGTCAATTTACATTTTGTAATGATCCTTCTATTCTTCACAACTTTCAGCGACATAACTGAGACATCTGACAAGTTTTCCTAAAAAACACTTATCTCCTTTGAATGTTTCTATAAAATCTAATCGGAATATAATCCTCTTTCCCGTTTCTCACAAAGTGTAGAATAATTTCGCTTGGTGCATGTATCTGTTCTTCTACTAACTCAAAGAATTCAAGTGAGTGAATTGCAATGTTATCAATTTTGAAAATGAAATCACCTTTCTTGAGTTTCCCATGCAAATTGCTGTCTTTATCAATATCTGAGATGATCACACCTTGTCTATTATACTCTTGTAAAATCTCTTTATCCGGCTGCCTAAATGTGATACCACCCCATCTTTGTGGTGTATATTCCCATGCCAGTTGTTTAAATTTCAACGAAGTTTCTCTCCATTTGTCACGACGGATGTATTCACACTTTATAGGTTCATTGAGCGGAAGCATACGAAAAATCGCCTTAAAATCATTTTTGTCCTTTACTCGGCGACCAGATATTGACCATATTATATCACCACGTCTTATTCCAGATTCAGCAAAAGAACTCTTTTTTTCAATTTCCGAAACTAAAACACCGCGAGAGAAAGTTGATTGCTTAGCTTCTTCTTTCCCAAAGAGTTTTTCTGCCATGTCCTCGTTGACAGATTGAATTTCCGCACCAAGATAGGGTGGTATCACGGTTCCGTGTTCAGTAATCTTTTTTATGACACGTCTTGCTTTGTTAGCAGGAATAGCAAAACCAACGCCTTGAGATCCTCCGCTTGTTGAGCGAATAACCGTGTTAATACCAATGAGTTCACCATTAACATTTACCAACGCACCGCCACTGTTTCCCGGGTTAACTGAGGCATCGGTTTGTATAAGGGTTTCATAGTAGCGCGGCTCCACGGTTAACGAACGTTTCGTAGCACTGATGATACCAATTGTTACTGACGGTTGTGCGTTACCAAGAGATAGTCCAAACGGATTCCCAATAGCTAGTGCCCATTCACCAATGAGTAGATTATCGGAATCGCTCCACTCAATATGAGGCAAATCTTCATTTGTATCAACTTTCAACAAAGCTAAATCTGAAAGGATATCATAACCGATGATGTGTGCACCAAACTCTCTTCCATCAGCGATGGCAATCCTGATTTCTTCAGCTTGTTCAACGACATGATGGTTTGTCAGAATATATCCCTCTTTGCTAATAATCACACCCGAACCGACTTCACGTAAATGACGTTTAGGGATAGGTGATATATCAAACCCAAAATCTTGGAAATATTCATCAAAGAATGTTCGTTGCATGACACTCCGTATAGCACTAATATTCACAACGGAAGGACTCGCCCGTTCCACTGCATTGACTATCGCTGTTCGACGTGACTGAGTCACAGCACGCTGAAGGTCTTGCTGCGCATCACCATCATGCAAAAATACTACACCCAATTGTAAATATATCAACCCAATGATCAGTGTGAAACCTGAAGTCCGTTTAAAATTAGATATATTAGTCAATTGCATGTTTTTATTCTGGATCACGTTCTACTTCCACCTCAATCCAAGAGTCCCATCTATAAACTTTGGCAATACCTTTGGTGTATTCTACCATGTTACCTATAACTTCTTCTAATAATTCTGCATTCTGGAGGGATTCCTAACCTAAACAAATCATGCAAATTACCACACACAAATTCAAGTAGGAACATTCACCGCTGATTTGGATTTCTACTGCCACAGAGTTGCGAAAGTATATAGAACAGGATTAGTATGGAAAGTCAAGTTTCAAAGAGACGACACCTACAGGTCCGGATATGTTTGAAATCTATACCTTCAGTTTCAAAGAAATACGATAGCCTTCCAAACCTGGATCATTATCAACAATCTCCTGAACATCTGTTTTTGTCCTACGTTCAGCAGGAAATTCATCTGCATCTGCACAGCGGAGAGCTATCCTTGCCCCAATTGAACTTGCACGTCGTAGGTTGTCCAATTCCACCTTTTCAAGCGTATCATAAGCCGTATGTCCAAATCCACGTCCTGATGGTGTCGAAGTCGGATCCCCCATGTGGCACGAAGGCACACCTTCAAGGAAAAATGGGAAGTGGTCAGAGTAAGAATGTACCTTCTGTCCAACTGGCATATCTGCATGAATCTGATCTTGTGCAGTTGTAAAGAATGGTTCTAAAGATTCCCAATGATGCAAAACAATTCCCTTACGACTTTTTCCACCGGCAGCGTCCATATTCAACATAAACCTGATATTATCTAATTCATCTACATGTGCATCTACATAACGAAACGCACCTGTCAATCCGATCTCTTCTGTTCCAAAGGCAATAAATCGCACAGTCCGTTTCAATATATCAGATGCATACTTTGACAATACCCTTGCTGTTTCAATAACGGACACCATACCAGAAGCAGGATCGTGTGCTCCTTGTGAAATGTCATGACCATCATAATGGCACCCCAGAACGACCATTTCGTCAGGCTTGTCCTTTCCAGTTAAATCACCGACAACGTTCCAAGAAGTGCGCGGTTCATTAATGTCTGTCGTTTGCAGACGCATCACAACTTTATCATAACGTTTTAGACATCGCGTCAGAAAATCACCATCTTCTTTACAAACTGATATACCGGGAATAGGAGCAGGTCTGTTGTTTTGCAGACTGCCTGTTTCAGGTCCAACACCAGGATGTTCACTTACAAAAATGAAGGCAGCAGCTCCACTCAGCACAGCACGTTCATATTTCTCTTTACGATGTACCCATCTCCCAAGATCCTTCGGTGACGCGCTGCTTGCCATCACAAGTTTGGACTGTGCAGTATCGCCGAGTTCACTGTATTCATCTGGACTACCAAATCCAACAGAAAGGAGTTCACAGGTAATATCTCCTGATGGACAGTAAGGTAGTGAAATACAGTGTATTGTCCGTTCAATAGGTTCAGTTATTGTTAATGTCGCAACACCTCGTGTCCAACCTGCGTAAGGGTATTCTTCCATTCGGACATTTTTCAAACCGTAACGGGTAAATGTCTCAGAGATAAAGTTGGCTGCTTTATATTCCTCTGGCGTCCCGGCAAAACGTGATCCGAAGTCATCACACAATACTGTAAGATTGTCCATGACTTCGTGGCTCGTGTAAATATCACCGACCATTTGTTGGTCAAGCTTTAGATATGGATTATTGTTACTCATATTCTCCTAATTTTCATATTCAACAGTTTCGCAATCAAAAATAAACACATTCTACTTTACATTGATGGTGGATGCAGTTCCACCTTCTCCTTGGTCTTGTCCATTGAGAAATGCTGCTAAATCAAGATCATCATTTGGAATAACGGAGGCTTCTTTTGTAGGAGTTAGAGTCTTACTTCGTGCATCCGCGATTTTCTTTAACTCCCATGAATTCAATATCTGTATCCGTCCTCGAACTTTATCTATCACTTGATGTTGTTTGAAAGTTCTTAGTAGTTGTTCAATAGTTTCGACAGAAGCTCCAACTAATCTTGAGAGACGGTTGGTTGACACTTGAGGTACTAATGGAATACCTTTCCTATCTGGTGCAGTTGCAAGATTCAGCAATAATAGCGCGAAACGAGAGGATTCAGTTCTAAATGCAACATTACTAAAAGCATTAAAGTCTTTGCAGTCCGCAGAACTGTTTGTATCTAAGATGTTGTGTGAACTAAATTGTCCTTGTTGTTTCTTGTTTCTATCTCTGAGGAATGCATCTAACAACGTCCTTCGGTGTAATGGTAAGGATAAATGCGGTTTCCGTTTGAGAAAAAATGAAAAATCACGGAATGTCGCAATACCGATACAAACTTCAGTCAAACATTCTGCATAAGTAAGTACTTCAGAATGCCCACGCAGCATCATCTCTTTATCTGAGAAAACTCCAAACATTTCTCCTTCTTCCAACACCACTTTAGTCTCATGTTTTTCCTCCGATTTTGAATTCATTGAACGTTTTTCGTTTTTTTCATTGCTATCGTATGAGGTGTCTTCGGAAATCTTTATCCTTCCCTCTTTAATGAAATAAACACTTTCTTCACAGATACGTTCCTCATGTTTAAGTTCATTGTCCGAGACAATCCGATCTAAAGAATAGGCATCAGCATCGGAAATGTCTTGAAAAATATTTAACTGTTTTATCCACCAATATTTTTCTGACGTAAATTTTATCATTTTAATGATTTCTGTGCCATTACCATTCTTTCCTGAGAAACTTTGACATAATTCTCATCAATATCACACCCAGTGAAATTCCTGAAGTTTCTCACCGCAGCAACACCCGTAGTACCAGCACCAAGAAACGGATCTACTACAAGATCTCCTTGGTTACTATGTTTAATGACTAACTCCTCAAACAATGATAGAGGTTTTTGAGTGGGGTGTTGTTTTTTCCCTTTATGCCGGGGTATAGGATACTCATAAATACCTGAGTCATATTCACTATTGAACGTAGGTTTCCCAACTTTAACACCAACAACCGCCATTTCCCTGCTATTTGAAAGATAAGTAGCACGCATATTCAACGGCACAGGATTGGTTTTCTGCCATATTATCTGACGCATCATTTTGAATCCTGCGGATTCCATTGCATCTTTCACCTTACCAATTTTCCACAAGTCATACCAGACAATAGCAGTACCACCACGACGTAAAGATTTATAGAACGCATTCGCCATATCATCAAGATTAATCTCAACATGGTCCCAGGGACCAAAGTCCATGCTGACAGCAAATCTCTCCACTCCGTTCACGACATCGGAAAAACCAGTCTTTTTGCTAATACAGTATGGAGGGTCAGTTAAGACAAGATCCACTGAACCAACTGGCAACGACTCCATAAATTCCTGATAATCCGCAGCCCTAACAGAAAATTCAGTAATCATCTTCATTCCTCATCTCATTTTATTAATATCAGTGTAGGATTCCATACCGAAAGAGGGAAGTAAGAATCTTGGTCCCTGCTCGAATACTCCCAACAAAAGTCCCGCTGATTTTTGACGTTCCAATGCGTTTCCGATAACTTACGGGCACTTCACACACTTTCATCCCCATTTTTACCGCTTTTAGTTGCATTTCTATTGTCCATCCAAAATTCTTGTCCTGCATGTTCAATGCTTTGAGTTTATCATATCGGATAGCGCGAAATGGACCTAAATCGGTGTACTTCGCACCAAAAAAGATACGCATCAGATTTGTTGCAAGTTTGTTTCCAAAGCGTGCCTGTGGTAGTAATGCACCTTTTTCAATCGGTCTACGTGTACCTATCACGAATTCTGCTTGTCCATCACGTATCGGTTGAACAAGTGCATGCATCTCTGTTGGGTCATCACTATAATCACCGTCCAAAAACACTATGACATCTGGTGACTGAACTGCAGCAATTCCTGCTAAACATGCACTACCATAGCCTCTCCGCGGTTCACTCACAATCCTTGCACCATATTCTCGCGCGATCTGTACGGTGCGATCTGTACATCCATTGTCAACAACGATTATTTCCTGAATTAACGTTTTAGGTATATCGTTGATGACGCTTGATATTGCATCTTCTTCATTCAACACAGGAATGATTACCGAAACGTTCATAGGATTTGATACCGTTGGTTGAGTGAAGGCAGATATTGATCTCAACCTACTCAACAAGTATTACATTCTAACTGAAGGTTCTTCTACCGTCTCAATCAAACGTTCAACGACTATATCGGGTCCAACGCCTTCTGCTTCAGCATGGAAATTTGTTAGAACACGGTGGCGTAACACGGCAGGTGCAACTGCTTTCACATCTTCAATAGAGGCATTGTAGCGTCCCTTTAGGATTGCCCTGGCTTTAGCACCTAATATGAGATATTGGCCAGCACGCGGTCCTGCCCCCCACCGTACCCATTGCTGAACAAAATCAGGCGCGTCCTTCTCTTTTGGACGGGTTGCACGACCAAGTTTAACAGCATATTGCATTACGTTATCTGCAGCGGGAACTCTACGGACGATTTGGTGCAGAGATACAATCGCATCACCAGAAAGAGCAGTTTCCAATTCTGGTTCCTCTGCTCCGGTTGTTGACGAAATGATGTTTACTTCTTCATCTTCAGCAGGATAATCAATCACAATTTTAAACATGAATCGATCGAGTTGTGCTTCAGGTAAAGGATATGTCCCTTCTTGCTCAATTGGATTCTGTGTTGCGAGTACAAAGAATGGTTCAGTAAGAATATATTCTTTTCCACCAGCAGTAACTTGATGCTCCTGCATAGCCTCCAGAAGGGCAGCTTGTGTCTTTGGTGGAGTTCGGTTTATCTCGTCTGCAAGAAGGATATTCGCAAAAATCGGTCCCTGAATAAATCGGATGGTTCTGTGTCCTGTAGTACGATCTTCCTCAAGCACATCTGTACCGATAATATCCGCAGGCATTAAATCAGGAGTAAACTGAATACGGCTGAATTTGAGATTGAGAATATCTGCAAGCGTTTTGATCATCAACGTCTTTGCTAATCCCGGCACACCTTCAACCAGACAATGACCGCCTGCAAAAAGTGCCATCAACATCTGGTTGATAACCTCTTCTTGACCGATAATAACTTTTTTGAGTTGTGCCACTATTAACTCTTGACTATCCATCAACTCTTCTATTGCTTGAACTTCTTCTGTTGCTGGCATCTATTCACTCCTTTATTTGTATAAGAAAAAATAATTGATCTAAATGTAAATATTGATAATTCTGATGCTATTGTGTTATGATAAATCGTTTAGTGCTTTTGCTGGTAGCAATCCTCACAACATCTTTTAGATGTCCAATTTTTGCCACCTCTACTCTCGGTGCGTTAAATCGGACAACTTGCTTCATCTCTGCCTTCTTCTCAGATTTCTTGTAATCCAACTGAATTTCAGCAATATCAGTGCGGAGTTCATTATTCTGGGGAACCATCTTAATACGATAAGGTGCTTCCACCTCAACAGTAGTATGGTTCTCAAATGTTAATGCTTTGCCAAGAACAGCAGGATGGTCGCGTTCCTCATCTCGTAACAACTTCGCATACGGATTACTAACAACAGGAAGTTCGAGAATATATTGATCCGCAATCTCATACAAATAGTCCTGACAAGACCACGACAGTTTTATCTCTAATTCTGGACTCATCTCTGTTATATTAGGTATCTCAAAATTCTCAACTTTCGCACGTTCATCCAATTCAAATAAATCACGTAGAAATTGAATCCGTTCATCGCGATGACTCGTACCTAACAGGCGCGAACGTAATCTTGAATTGAATTCACCTGACACCCGTAACTCATGCGTAACTTTGAGACTTCTATCATTCTTGACAATAACATGTGTTTCTGTTTGACGAATATTTGTGTTTGCAGATAGCATTGGACTTTTACGAAAGGCATACAGATATTGCTTAACTTTTTCACCATCCAATATTTGATCTTCAACGATAGGTGCACCTAATTCTTTACCATCTGCCTTCTGTGCATCTGTATTGATAATCAATGTCCACCTGTCTTGATCACTGGCAGGAAAATCACCATACGCACAAGTATGTGCAGTCGGATCAAGCCAAATCAACTCTTTATTCTTGCCGCCATCTACTGCTAAAATCATGTGATTAAAATAAGCAAGTGATGGTACATCATGCACAATGCGACTTGCCTTACCGGCTGAAATCAACACAGGATATGAATCAATCCCAGCCACACGCAGCATCGTCGAAAGCAATGTTGATTTCCCTTTACAATCACCCCATTTTTTCTTCAGCACTTCACCAGCAGGATAGGGTTTAATCGCCCAAATGCCGCGTTCATCACCCGCATAACGTATCTTTGTCGCAACAAATTCATACAGTCTCTTGATTTTCTCTTGACGTGTTAATGCACCAAAGAGTATTTCTTTCGTCTTTGCTTCTATTTCTTTCGTAATTCTATCCTGCTCTCGTATTAATGTCGAATACCAAGTGACTAATTCATCCCATGAATCAAGGGAGGTTAAACTAATACTATAGGCAAGATCAGATACAGCAGGCATCAGTGGTTCACTCCGCAAAGCAGGAACATCTGTTACCTCAAATGTATAAGTACGGGTATAGTTATTTTCTGAAATCGTTGGTTCTACTTGTGGTCCATCAACTTCGTAATAGAGTTGATTTTTCTTTGGTATATGTGTAGTCAGGCGGTAATATTGGATAGGTTCATCAACTTGGAAAAATACTTGCCGCCAAAATTCACCTTTCATTGCATCCCGCAGATTTTTCGCTGAATAGGCATAGTCAATAATACAACCATCGGATATTTTAGGCAACTCAAAATACAGAAGACGCGTGTTGACGAGTAACCCCATTTCAGCAGCACTTGCAGGTGTGATGCCACGAACAATTTCACTATCATCCAATTCAACTTCAGAGCCATCAGGACGAATTGTACGGGCATGATGAATTGTTACATCATCTCCTCCTTGTGCATAAGGAATACGAATTTCACCAAGATGATACCCATCTTTGTTTAATAATTTCACTACACGACGCATTGAATAGACCCGATTGCCATCCTCATCAAGATCAAAGACCTCCGATTCCCACAACACAACTGCACCATCATCTGGATGGTCTGCCTGTGAAGGTGCATTTTTAATCCGTGATTGAATCTCTTCTTCATCTGTTTCGCTGATAAAGTTGTAGGGAAGTGAGGATTTGCCCTTCATCCCAAACAGTTCTTGTTCTACTACGTCCTCTTCAATTTCAACATTACCATCATCTTGTGTATTTGGAACAGGTAATACATCCGAGTCTTCTTGTTGATTCTGAGTCGTATTTTCTATTTTAGGTAGTGGAATCAGACGTTCACCCAGAAATGTCTTTTCGGCAAGAGTGCCTTCCCCATCACCTTCTACGTCTTTACGTGATGCACGACCATCACCGTTGTCATCAAGGTGAGGGTGTTCTGCTTGCATCGCTCCATCTTGTTCATACCATTCATCAACGCGCGTTTGCATCCACAAAAATGCCTCTAACAACGAGATCGCACCATCTGTGTTAGTATCAGCAGTTGGTTCAGAGAATACATCAACAAAAAGGTCGCCAAATCCTGCTTGAGAAGCATAGCCTTCACTTGCTGAATTGGACGTGATAATTATCCGTCCAGATGCACTAATGTTCTTGACTATCCTCGCACTATATTGAAAACCAAAAACAAGTAATTGCTGTTCTGCCTGTATTTTGTTAATACTATCGGTGTATTCTTGCTCAGTTATATCGCGTCCAGGTAAATTGAATTTCACACCGGACGAGGTGCGCGAAGCATGTCCAATCATAAACAAGATAAATTGGTCTGTTGGTTGGACCTTTTCTGCGAGTTGTGCGAATGTTTCTAAGACTTGCTCACGCTTTGCCTCTCCATTGACAAGACCTGGAAGCATGCCGGAATCTTCAAATAGGAAAGTAATTTGTTCAGCAGGATAACCGTATTGTTCTGTAAGCAATTGATGGAAGCGAGAGGTTGCACTCCAAAACTGGTCATAATATGATTTCTCTCCACCAGCACCACCGAGTATAAGAACATAATCTGCTGCAAAAGTCGTTGTGGTGACCAATAGAAAAACTGCAATGATTGATATGATTGTTCTATGCATTTTTCTTTCTCCGATTGAACTTTACCTGTTGTTGTAAATACTTTGGTATTTCACCATTTATTACAGAACATCTACATGTTTTACATCACACTAAAATTATAACTCAAAATCTCCACTTCTTCCACCTGATTTCTTAACTAACCTTATTTCAGAAATACACATCTCTCTGTCTACGGCTTTGCACATATCGTATACAGTCAAACCCGCAACGGACACCGCTGTAAGTGCTTCCATTTCTACCCCTGTCCGTCCTAAGGTTTGCACTTCAGCTTCAATCTCAATTTTCTCGTCAACTATTGCAACTTCAACACGGATAGAAGTAAGATTAAGAGGATGACACAACGGAATAAGATCACTGGTCTTTTTGGCTGCCATATATCCTGCAAGTCGAGCAACTTCTAACACATTCCCTTTTTTCATCTGTTGTGCAGAGATGAGTTGCAGTGTTTCTGGTTTGGCAGTCACATGACCTTTGGCAATAGCAGTGCGTAATGATTGAGGTTTACCACCCACATCTACCATCCGCGTATTGCCTTTCTCATCAAAATGTGTTAATTTTTTCATAGAGGATTTTCATTAATGATTTTTTCGTAGACTTCGCGGAATCGATGTAAATACATCCCGTTTCCGTGATACGCATCAACATCATTTGGAGCAGGTTGAATTAATTCGCCTCGTTTTAGAACTTCAGCACTAAATCTTTCTACATCAAACTGTTCGTTACTATGTTCGTGAAACGCTTTTGCTCCTGCGACAGCAGCACCAAGTGCAGCACCACCTTTTTCTATGGATGCTACGGGTCTGTTCCATATTCCAGCAACACGTCGCATAATTTGTGCACTGTCAGTCGCGCCGCCTGTTACATATAATGGTTCTTGTGAAGGTTTTGTAAAGACTTTGGAATAGACATAAACTGCTGACAAACTTGTCTCTATTACACCAGTATAGTCATTAGCTAAATTGGGTGTATCAAATTCATTTGTCCGAATAATGTCAAATGCCCCAGACACTGGAAACGACTCTGTTTTCGGTTGCCAAAAGGTCAACACGTTGCCAGGTGAAACTTCTTCTAAAGCAGATTCTGCTGGTTCATACTCCTCTTTATCCAGTCCGTAATTATTTCTAACGGTATCCCACACCATTGCACCATTAGTGCGGCATCCGAACATAAACGGACGACCAATACCATCATACATCGCATTTGCATAACCTTCCGGGTCAAGTGTATTTCCATCCGTTGACACCATATTGACAAAACTTGTGCCAAGACTGAGAAGGTCACCTGCAACTGGAACTTTCGCCTGCGGATTATCTCCCGAACCAGCAATAATAGCACAATCTGCAGAAAAACCGTATTTCTCTACAAAATAAGTAGCAATATTTCCCACAACAGAATCTGGTGGGGCAAGTTCAGGCAATTTACTCCGTAAACCCTCTGTTCCTCCCGGTAAATCATCACTTGTTGCAGCAATCAATTCAGCATCCCATTCTTTACTACGGTAGTTCATCAGCGACATACCGCACCCATTACCAGTGTCAATAGGAACTAACGGATTAGCACACAGTACTGCAGGAATAAAACTACTTATGAGTTGGATTTTATCTGTTGCAGCATAAGCGCGCGAAGATTGTTCTCCAACGCGACGGATTACCGCACCTGTAAACCTGAGTGGCGCATCTGAACCAGATCGTTTTATCATCTCTGTTTTCCCACCGACCGCCTCTCTCACATGTTTGGCCTGTTCAAAAGTATTTGCTGTCATCCAGATAGGAGCAGAATAATACGAAAAGATACCACCTAAAAGCGTTTTTAGTTCTAACGTACAACTTTCTGCTCTCTGAAGGTTAGAAAGTATAATCCCAGCGTTTCTGTTCAGATACACATGTCCATGTTGCTGACCCGATGTGTTGATAGCAACTATATTCTCTAAAGCAACACCTGCCTCACGCATATCTGCAAACACCGCATCGAGTGATGCCATATACATCAACGGGGGTTGCTCCGCTTCACCATCAGATTTCGGAGACAAGATATAATCATCTCCAATACCAAATCCATTCGTCCGTTCATCAGCACGATAATCTATGGAGTGTTCAAAACACTTCTCAGCAGTATCTACATCAATAACGAATGCTGACAAACTCTGTGTACTTGAGTCTAAACCCAGTGAAAGTCGTTGGTTTTCTTGATTAGCCACTTAGTGCTTTTCCTTTCAATTACGGTGTTTCAATACAATTCTCTATATTATGAAGCATGTTCCTATGACAGTTACTGTCCATTCTCAAGAGTATTCCATTTCTGAATGAAGTCATCAAGTTCCTCTACCTCGAGTGCTGTGTTAAGCAGCTGCTTAAGTACCTCAATGTCTTTAATTTCAACTAATGAGGTAATTAACATACGAACTGCGAAGGAATCAAACTTATGTTCAAGAACACCATAAAGCGATTCAATGGCGTTTTGACGCGCACCCAATTCTTTCCCTTCTTGTAAACCCTCTTGGTAACGTTCCTTACCTGTAGTCTCTAACCAGTGTTGATAAACTGAAGATTCTTGCACGATACCCTCCTGTATAAATTCAGAAATTGCTTCATGGTGATGAATTAAACCGCTCATAACCCACTGTGAGACGATTAGATCACTCCGAACATTTGAGGACAACGAAAGCGATTTTGCTTTTTCATTACATTGAACTGCCCATTGGAATTTATCCATGCCATCCGGTGGTTTCATCAATGGGGCAAACGGCACGAGTCCTATATTCGGTGTTTCAAAAACTGATTCGCCTTCAAGTTCAATCAGACGAATCACCTTATACTCAACTATGAAACGATGCCCTGAAATCTCTTGTATATAACCTCCAGGGTCGTTGCGACCAGCAGTCGGACGAAGATAAACAACATGAGATAATATGGGCAACCCATACATTTCATAACATCTGCCAAGATAGCCTACATTGCGACGAACCATATCAGGAGAAGTGC
Organism: Candidatus Poribacteria bacterium; assembly: GCA_958295945.1. Taxonomy (GTDB): domain Bacteria; phylum Poribacteria; class WGA-4E; order WGA-4E; family WGA-3G; genus MSPOR6. The sequence goes on along the minus strand of OY282386.1, from coordinate 2,871,687 downwards.
TATCACTTACCTGAAACTCAATATGTATGAGAACGATTTCATCACCGAGTCGCACCTTAATAAGACTATCTGTCTGTCTCACATCAACTGTGACAAATTCACCATCTACAAACTCAAGAAAAGTAAAATCTGTTCTTGCTAATACTGACTGTAAGATGTCTTGCGGATATGTTTTAATAGTATCTTTAGTTATAATGTCGTATTTATTGTGAGGCAGTGAGGCATAGTCAAACTTAGCTTGTTCTCTCAAATAAATCATATCAACATTAATCTTTTCAATGCTATAGAAAATCAATTCCCAGGATATGTGCGATTTTCCAATTCTGCAATGAATTTCTCTGATGCAATCGCAGCTGCCGCACCAGCACCCGCAGCAGTTATTGCCTGACGAAAAACATGGTCATGCACATCACCCGCTGCAAATACACCATCAATGTTCGTCCGTTGCATCTCATCAACAACGATATAACCTTGTTCATCCATAGTTATGACATTTGTGAACAACTCCGTGTTCGGAATATGACCTACAAAGATAAACACCCCATCAATCGGAAAAAGTTCTGTTTCACCTGTTTTGACATTCTTGAGTTTTGCCCCAGTCACCTTTTCGTCATTACCACATATTTCCTCAACGACGGTATCCCAAATAAACTTGATTTTATCGTTTTTGAATGCACGTTCTTGCATTATTTGACTGGCACGCAGTTGGTCTCGACGATGAACAACATACACCTCGGATGCGTATTTCGTCAAAAAGATACCTTCTTCCAGAGCTGCATCTCCACCACCCACAACGATAAGTCGTTGATCTTGAAAGAAAAATCCATCACAAGTCGCGCAATAGGACACACCACGTCCTCCATAACCTTCTTCACCAGGGATATCAAGCGTACGCGGGGATGCTCCTGTGCATACAATCACAGATTTCGCATGGTACTCTTTACCGTACGTTTTCACTATAAAAGGATGTTTTCCAAAATCTACTGAAGTTACTGTGTCAAATTGGACTTCTGTTCCAAACCTTTCCGCTTGTTCCTGCATACCTTGAATAAAGACAGACGCTTCGTTTCCAAAAAAGCCAGGATAATTCTCAAGGTCAAGGGTTAACGAAAGTTGACCACCCAATGCCTCACCTGTGATCAGAACTGGTTCCAGCATCGCACGAGAGGTGTAGACTCCTGCAGCAAATCCTGCAGTACCACCTCCAATTATGACTATGTTTCTGTTTTCTATGTTGTTTGTATTCATTTTCTTTTCTTATTCACTATTTGGTATTTATTATATTTAGCATGTGTTTCGGTGTAAGAAATTTGATGTGTTTAAATACTCACAAAACTCTTACTACTGCGGTAGATTCGGTTTCCTAACCGCACCGAATACCTAAATTGCTTATACCGAACGCATGTCATACTTATGAAAATTAGAAGTTATTAAGACACCATTGGCGTTACATTCATTCTCGGAATTCCATCTACAATTGGATAAGTATTTTCACAGTTCTTACAAAGAATGCGATGTGCTTCCCACATAATGTCATCTTTACACTTTGGACAGGCAAGAATGTCCTTGAGTGTTTTCGTCGGATGACCTATCCGCCTTCTGGCAAAAAGTGATTTTGCAAAAGATACTATACCGCGAGGCACAAAACTCTTGAACATCAACCATAATTCCTTATGAGTCTGTTCTGTTAATTCAATAGAGGACAGACGTTCAATAGTCTGCGGACACGATAAATTGAGTGGAGACTCTGGCACACGTAATATCTCATATTCAATCCGTGCATCCCATTCGTATTGCACGAGAAAAAGGTCGTGGTGCATAATATGAAACTTTCTCCAATACTTGTCTTGTGCTGCTAAGGTATGGAAAAGTTGACCAAATTCTGCTCGTTTTGGATTCTTGTATAATACCAGACGACCATTGATACGGTTCACTACCCAGTTGTGATAATGCCATCCGTAAATCCGTTCTCCTATTTCTGAAGGGGTTTCAATATAGCCTCTTGATGAAACACGCATCATCTCGGCAAGGAGTCTATCGGGATCTTCAACGTGTTCTAAGACATGCAAACAGATAACGTAATCAAAGGCACCGTCTACAAAAGGTAGAAACTGTCCATCAGCTTCTACCATCGGACGATCCGTCACAATCATGCCACCACGTTGTTCGTCATCATCTATGAACTTATCGCATAGGACATCTGATCGAACATTTGGATTGTGACCACTGCCAATTTCTAATACAAAATCATTTGCACGAATGTTCATTTTTGCACAACCATTGTAATATAGGGGCTAAGATAAGGAATTACTTTTGCAACTAATCTCCCTTTTATTCCAAACCCAACTGCTCTCTTTACAATCCTGAAACCATGGCTCTTAAAATAGTAGGCAATATCAATCGGGTTAGCATAATATGCACTGTCTGCATCCCCTCCGATAGCATCCATTTCTAAATCCGGTTCTCGATATAAAAAACGGGGTGTTTTAGTAAAGTAGCGTTTTCTGAAATAGAGTTGACAATTCTCTTTCAATTGTTGAAATGCTTGTTGTTTCGTCTCTGCCCATACAGGCCTACCATGTTTGCCACGTATCAATCGAATCCAGTCAAGGAAAGGGGTTATAGGTGAACACAGATTTGGACCAGAAATCACCACTTTACCACCTTTACGAACAACACGAACCATCTCTGACAATGCCGTTTCTACATCAGGAAGATGTTCTACAAGTTCATTTGAACAGATAACATCAAAAGACTCATCAGCGAAAGGCAACTCCAAAACATCACAAACTTCATACTGTAACGTAGGATTTTCCCATTTCCGTGCATCTTCCAAGAATAGAGAGGATATATCTGTTCCAACCACAACAAACCCCGACTGATTTAGCAAACGAGATGATATGCCGTTCCCACAACCAAGATCCAATATCTTACCAGCCTGTGGAGCAAATCGGGTTACCAATTCTACATAATGTCGGAGATAGGTTTCGTCATGCGCATCTAATAGCTCTTTGTAGGATTCCGATGTTTCGTAAAACTCACGCATCCGCTGCCTGAGTTCTAAGGATGATTCAGAAACTGATGTGCCAACCATTTTATTCTAATCCCGTAATGTTACTTATTTACGTAGCGTATTCCAAGGTGCTTCATCAAATACATCAATCAATTGGTACCCTTCTTCACCCATGCTCGGACTTAGCGTAACAAACAACTTCGCAGGTTGATCCGACACATTAAAGGAAGCATGTACCACATCTGCAGCAATGAAGACAGAGTCTCCAGCATTTAATACTTGCTTCTTATCCTCTAACCACTGTTCAACGCTACCTTCAATAACGTAGATTACCTCTTCCTGGTCTGGATGCTTATGAAAATCATGGCCGAAACCCGGTGAAAGACTGACTTCCATGGCAACAATATCTTTCCCACCAGTCGTAGCAGGACGACTCAACCAACCGATCGTCCCCCAATCTAATTCATCTCTTTCAACTTCTGCAGATACAATAAATTTTCCATTCATTTGTGAATCACACTCCTTTAAAAATAATACCAATTCTAAAATAACACTCACATTAGGAGATATACCGTTTGTAGTCGCGCAATTAATTTCGCCTCTTACACTTATAGTAAAAGCCATAATTATTGACACACTACGGTAGGTTCGGTTTCCTAACCGAACCGGAGTTTGGTCAGCCGCATCTACCGGGAATGTGCACATATTTTTTGATTTCACTATCATGTAAAAAGAGAAATCAAACTTAGGAATGGTATTACAGATTATACAACAAATCCTATACTATTTCAAAAATGTAGGTGAACCCGCATGAGTTCACCTACATAAAAGAATTTAACTAATTGAACTTTCCATTATTTGTTAGACTTGATGGTGCCCCAGGTAGTGGCTAATTTATCAAGTGCTTCAACAGCAGTACCGCGTTCAACACCGATATTCATCTCTCGTATTACTTCCTCTTCACTGAGGGCACGGCTCCAAATGCGTACCTCATCAATCAAACCGAGGAACAATCTGTTTGCACCTTCTGCAGTTGTTCCGACAAAGACAGGAGACGTATCTGCAGTACCGGGTAGAGCACTTTTTCCAGGAAATTCACCGATATTTTCTCCATTCAGCCAAAACCTGTGCACGCCATCATCAACTTGACCAACAACATGCTGCCACTCATTAAGTGGGATCTTGGTTGCACAAGTACTACCACCACCTGCACTTAAGTGTAGACATTCACTGGGTGATTCAGTATAGAAACTATATGAACGCGGGCTGTTACCTTTCGCGACAATCCCTTGCCAACGTTGGTTATTGGGTCCCATGTGTCTTTCAGCATTTATCCATGCCATCACAGTTACACTTGTTTCAACTGTAAGAATATCGTCATGCGGCACTTCTATCCAATCAGTTTCACCATTAAACTTCATAGCGTTCCCGAACTTTCCATCTGCCAACTGTGGTGACCCCATGATTTCGCCATCATTCCCATATTGAGAATGATCTATAGCAGTACTTCCATCTACTTCATCAAACGAGAAATATAGGATAAGAGATTCCTCGGAATCCACTGCTGCATGCCCAAATGACGCTACAAATAGAACAAGTATTGATAATAAAATCATATACCTCATTGTTGATTTTTCCTCCAAATCTTATTTTCTTCAAGTAATCTTGAAGTCGTTTTATATAGATTATTAAAATAGTTAATTACAAAAGTGTAATTACTTTATTTGACCTTTTATACTCCCCCAAGTAGTTGCAACTTTATGTCGCGGATCAACAGGGAAAAGCTCAAAATGCCCTTTATCCATCTGTTCAATGACCTCTTCTTCAGAAAGGGCGCGGTTCCAGATTCGCACCTCGTCAATTAATCCAAGGAATCTTCGTCCAGCTCCTTCCCCTGTAGTTCCAATAAAGACCACTGAAGCGTCGGCTTTTCCGGGTGGTGGATTCTTACCACCAAATTCACCCGCACTTACTCCATTAATCCAATATCGGTGCGTATTACCTTCAACTTGTGCAGCAACGTGCTGCCATTCATTCAGAGCAACTTTCCCATTACAGACGCTGCCCTGACCACCAACACTAAAGTGTAAACATTCACTCGGTGATTCTGTATAGAAACTGTAGGAACGCGGATTATTGCCTTTTGCAACAATGCCTTGCCAACGTTCGCCACCAGGTCCCGTATGTCTTTCTGTATGAATCCAAGCCATGACAGTAACATTCTCATCTACGGTGAGGATATCATCATGTGGTATTTCAATCCAATCGGTAGTCCCATTAAATTCTAATGCTTTGCCGAATTTACCTTCAACATGTTGCGGATCCCCTTTTATATCACCATTGTTTCCATACTTGGAATGATCAATTGTAGTTTTCCCATCAATCGTATCAAACGACGTATAGAGAATGAGAGCATCCTCTGGTTCATTCAGGGCATGGACAAATGGTGTCACAAGCATCGCAATTAATATAATAACAATATTTTTCATTTATTTCTCCTTCTATATATTTAGACTTCTACAAGTATATCTTGTATACACTGCAGAAATATCTATGGATTGTAAATAATGACCATCCTTTTCATCACTGTTGTCCCTTCAAATTACCCCATGTAGTCGCCAATTTCTGTCTCGGATCAACAGCAAATATCTCAAAATGTCCCTTTTCCTTATGCTCATTAACCTCTTCTTCAGTCAGAGCACGATTCCAAATACGCACTTCATCTATCATACCGAGCAAATATCTGATATTTCCAGGACCCGCAGCACCAATCACAACAGGGGCTGTATCAGCGTCCCCAACAGCGTCCACTTTCCCGTCAATCTCCTTGACCATCTCACCATTAATATAATAACGATGTGTGCCATTGTCAAGTTGGGCAACAACATGATTCCATTTATTCAAACTAATGGGTGTGTCGCAAGTACTACCACCGAAACCTCCTGCCGGACCAATACTAAGGTGTAGACATTTCGACTGCAAATGGGTGTAGAAACTGTAAGAACGAGGTCCGTTACCTTTAGCAGTTATCCCTTGCCAATTGGCACCTTCAGGACCGGAATGACGACCAATATTGATCCAAATCATTACAGTCACTTCCTTTGTTACTGTGAGAGATTCATGATGCGGGATTTCAATATATTCGTCCTCGCCATTAAGTTCAAGAGCTTTGCCAAACATGCCCTTCACGTGTTTCGGATCACCCCTCATCTCACCATGGTTTCCATAATTCGAATGGTCAATTGTCTGTTTTCCATCAATCGTATCAAACGACATGTAGAGGATAAGCGAATCCTCAAGTTCATTAGCAGCAAACACGATAGTTGAAACAAACAGAAAGAATGCTAAAACGAGCAATATTCTCTTCATAATTCCTCACTCTTTATATTACCAAAAAACGCAAAATCTAATAATCTAATTGCATGAATTTTCTTCCCTCAATCACCAAATATCTCTGATTGACAGACAGATCTGTTTTCCTGTCAATTTGACCAGAAGGCCATTTAACTTCAAGAAGATCAATCTGTTCCGCTCTTCCAACACCAAAATGTGCTCGTATATCATGGAATGAGAGATAACTACCGCCACTATGTACCTCTCGGTACTGGATATGTTCACCTGTCACAACCTTTATCTTCGCACCAAAACCTGAACGGTTACTCTTCAATCCATCCAATTGTATCTGTATCCAATTGTTCCTACTACCGACTTCATTCTGTAGCAAATCTGGACTCTGATTGCAGTTCGTAACTAATATATCAAGATCACCATCATTGTCATAATCTCCAATCGCAGCACCACGGCTGACCTTCTTCAACGATAACCCATCAGACTCTGAAACTACATTTGCAAACGTTCCATCTCCCAAATTCCGAAACAGCAAATTCTTTTGCGGATATGATACATGCTTCTCCAACTCAGAGATATTATCCATCAAATGTCCATTCGCAACAAAAATATCTTGATAACCATCGTTATCATAATCAAAGAACTTGATACCCCAACCAAGATATCCGTGTGTAATCTCGGCTATTCCCGAAGGTATCGTATAGTCAAGGAAGAAACTGCTATCGTGATTGTGGTAAAGCGTGTTCGTTTCGGTCTGATAATTGCTGACGGTGATGTCAAGTTTCCCATCATTGTTATAATCACCGAAATCTGTTCCCATCCCAGCTTCTTCTTTTCCCATATCATTGTAGCAAACACCAGAAATTAATGCAACCTCTAAAAATTTACCTTTTCCATCATTTTGAAATAGAAAGTTCGGATCCTGATCGTTGGCAACATATAAATCCATATCACCATCGGCATCATAGTCACTAAAGGTCACACCCAATCCATGCATTGGCAAAAGATCAGACGGACGATATTGCGCCGACACATCAGTAAACGTTCCGTCTCCATCACTTAAGAAAAAAGTATCATGAACAGCAGGATAAGCATGAGGCCCACAATAAACATGAACACCACGTTCATCGCAACGTCTATCTTCTTTCGGATGGTAAACTGCATAGTTCGTCACATAGATGTCCAAATGACCTTCATTATCAATGTCAACAAATACGCAACTCGTTCCCCATTCCTGATTCGCAACTCCCGCTTCTATTGTTACATCTTTAAATGTACCATCTCCGTTGTTCTGATAAAGTTGATCTGCTCCGAAGTTTGTAACATAAAGATCAAGATCTCCATCGTTGTCATAATCCCCAACTGTAGCACCTGTCCCATAAGCAGTACTCCCAACACCAGCGGCTTTAGTGACATCCGAAAAAGTGCCATCACCATCATTACGATACAACACATTATGAGGCGATTTACCTTTACCATCTCCTAACTGTATTGCCCCGTTGACAAGATAGATGTCAAGGTCTCCATCCCCATCATAATCAAAAAAACCGCCACCTGAACCGAGAAACTCATTGAACAATCTCTTGCCACTTCTACCATCCGTATGTTCAAATTCAATTCCAGCAGCCTTAGTAACATCTACAAAAATCTGTTCAGATAACGCAGCATCAATATTAAAAAATAAGGTTATAATCACAAGAAAGATAGGATGGATAAATTGAAGGTTAGGAAAGATTCTTGATAAAATTGTCTTATCCATTTCTTTCGGTGTCAAAACCCCGTTGCTTTAGCACGGGGATGTCCACACCGCCTTTGTTGTGTGTCAAGAAAAAGCCTTGACTTTGTTCAAGAAATATGGTATTCTGTTCCTATCAACTGGATAGGAGAGCAATCGCCTACACTCTGTAGGTGTCCTATCCAATCCGATTGCTTGGACAGAGTTGACGTTGATAAATTCAACAATACCACATTCGGTTGTATACGCTGCAAGTTGTGATCCTTGCCAGTCGTCTGTGATGAGAAGTTTGATCGCTTTATAGGATTGTGTAGGTGTTCCCTCCACAACTGCGATACAAAACTTCGTAGAAAAAGTATCTGGGTCGCTCATTGGGGATACCTTGTAAGGACCCTGTTAGTCGTGCCGTGGCGGGCACCCCGACAATTGCTGTCTCGGTAAACTCGGCTTAGAACCAAGTGAGTATGCTATAAGCATATAAAAGATGCCCACATCTTCAAAAAACGGTGGTATCCGTGAGAAGATGACCTAAAGGAAACCCCATCCTTCAGGTTGGGGAGCCGTCATACATAGGATTCAGTCTGAATAATCTTCAATTATTTCTTCAGACGTTCCAATCTCCGCATTTCTGTCCAAGCATCTCTATCGGTAGGTGCAATTTTTGTAATATGCCGGTATATATCAATCGCTTTATCTATGTGTCCCTGATGTGCATAAATTTCAGCCAATCCGTGATACGCCAAACTATGTTCAGGCATCTTCTCAATAGCCTTTTGTAGATGAGATATCGCCTTTTCATCAGAATCCTGTTGCGAATACAACCACCCTAATCTAACGTGTGCTTCAACAGCATCAGGGTTCAACTCAAGAACTTTATGGAAAAGCGGTATAGCACGATGTAGACTATTGAGTTCCATATAGAACCTACCCAACTGATCATAACCGTCTACAAACTTCGGATTTAACCGAATTACTGCTTGATATGTCCTAATTGCAGCTGGTACATTCGCATGTTCTGCATGGATTTTCGCCAATTGCATACGGAGTGCTGCGTTGGCAGGATCTTCTGATAAAAAGCCTTCTACGGTATAAGTCTGGTCATAATAATCCTTCATCTTCTGGAATAGTTTCAACTGGACGGATGCTGACTCCATGTCTCCAACTAAACGATAAGCCTTGGCAAGATTATAATATGCACTTTGAATAAACGGTTGTTTCTGAATCGATGTTTTATAATAGGTAATCGCTTCCTGCAGTCTGTTTTGCATTAGAGCAATTAATCCAAGCCATTGATACACTTCAGCAAAATCTGGGTTGAGTTCCAGAGTCTTCTTAAATGCAACCAACGCATCCTCAAATTTCGCTTGATGCGTGTAGATAAAACCAAGTCGATAATGTATATCAGCAACCAATGGATATCTATCTACCGCTGCTTTCGCATGAACTTCCGCAACATCCAATTTGCTCTGTTGGCAGTATATCTCGGAAAGTAACAGATGTGTAAATCCAACTAATTGCACGTCAGTCTGTTTCTTTGTTTTGGACGTAATTCTAAAGATCTTTTCCGATGTTTCTATCGCTAATTCCAACTCATCTTGTAATTTATAAACACTCGCTAATTGATACAAAGCATCTACATCATTTGGATTCCTTGATAGTATCAATTGGAAGGTGTCAACTGCTTTAGGATAGATCTTTAGTCTTCTATACTGCACACCTTGTTTCATTTCAGTTTCATATTGATCAGAACTGACAATAATCGGTGCCTGCAATAAAATTACAACCAGAAACAAAACCAGATGAATAGTTAATCTAAACCTGTGATGGTATGATGTATGATCAACATTCATGCTCATATTCTCATTCAGAATCAATATGTTTTTCCACGACATCTTTAATCCAAGATAATGCAGCCATACTTGAAGACCAACCAATTGAAGTTATAGCCAGCAAAGCCACTTGTTGGATCTCATCTGGTGTAATACCCTCACGTAACGCACGACGCGTATGTGAATGCACCGCGCCTTCTGACTTTGCACCTATCGCCAAAGCAAGCTTAACAAGACGCACAGTTTTCGGTTCAAGCGAACCCGATGTACCACAAGCCTCACCCAATGCCTGATACGCTTGCCATACTTCAGGATACTCTTCAATAACACCTTGAAGAAAATCAGGTAATTTATCTTTCATGACAACTTAAAAATCTAACTAACTTCCTTTTTCTGTGGTACTTCGTTATCCTGTTTTGCTGTGGTTTCTGTCTCATCCGACTGCTCTTCATGTAAGCCAGATTTGAAGTTTGTAATACTTCTTCCAAGTCCACGCGCCAATTCAGGTAACTTCTTCCCACCAAATAGAAGTAGAGCAACCAATGCAATAGCAAATATTTCCCAATGACCAGTAAACATATCTGTCTCCAAATAAATATTGTGATTGTATTTGTAAATTAAACACTAAGTTCTTATTATGTATTGTACTATATTTTTTATATAATTTCATCTAAAAATTACATTATCACCATAACATCACAACTTCAGGCACCTAAAAAAGTTTGAAATCCGAGATCCAGAAGAAAGAACTCACTCACATTTGCGCAACTCATTCTCCTCTTACATTCATAGAAGTAGGCACGTTCCGCGTGCCGTCTCTCACATTGTTGGAGCGATCTCCGAAACTCGATTTCTTCAGCACCAGCGGTGCGAAAGGTGTATAGCATCAGATACCCCAGAACGACCAAGCCCCAGCGGGGCGAAAGGTGTATCATACCATTTCTAAATAATAACCTATCATTATCAAAACAGGTGTTCGTAGTCGCGCAAATCATTACCCTCTTCCATTCATGAACATATTCTTGCAACATCAAAACAATTCATCGCAGGAAAAGAACTTGACTATTCAAACTCTAATCCTGGAAATCTACTAATCCTGCAAATCCTGGTTCAGACAAGAATCCGCGCAAATCCTCAATTCAGAAAATCCCACCCAAAACCTATTATAAATCCATTGTTCCAACCTCCACAAAAACTACAAATCAATATTACCTCAAGTTATAATACTCAGTATTATGAAAAACAAAAACCAAAACGCACGCCAAGAAAAGAATGAGAACGGTAATATTTTTGATGAGTTGATTAAACATCAGATGGAGATGTTTTCAGTCCTCAAAGAAGACTTTCAAACAGTCAAAAATAACAAAGATCTTCCTGATAGGTCTGAAGAAATCACAAAATGTGTTAGAAATACCGCTACTCTTGTTCGTTCCTTGAATTCGACTTATAGACGTAAGAACATTGAAGAACGTGGATACGACACTCATGCAGGAATTGCTAAATCAGAATATGATAAAGCAGAGGAAGCAAACAAAAAAGCTGAAATGGAGGAACAGCCAGAATCTGAAAATTCCGAACAAGATGTCCAACCCGATGAAAATCCACCAGAAATGACACATCTACATTCTGATATAAAGGAAATAGAGGAGAATCTGCCTGTCCACGATGAGCCAAAGAAACTCATCAGTAACATAACAGTAGTTGCACCAACACCCATCATCAAATACAATGATGATGATGGATTTCGTCCCCATGCCAAAATGTGCGATTTCTTCAAATCACAGGCCCCCATAAAAATAACGGGTGGCACCTATGACGCAGGCAAAACTTATAGCTGCGTCGCCTACATAGACATGTTAGCACGGAAATATCCAGGTGCCAGACTCACATTTATCCACAAAGTACTCAACCGAATCTATAAAAACATCATTCCAACGTATGTAAAGTATCTCGGATTCCATCCAACCAGTAAGATAGATAAAAACCCAACCCCAATAGTCAAATACGGCGGTCAACAACCGCTCTATTTTGAATATTGGAACGGTTCACAAATCTACATGAACGGGTTAGACAATCCGAGTAACCTACTATCTGATCAATTTGATGCAGCATTCGTCAATCAAGCAGAATTAGTTACTTTTGACAGTTGGTTAGAAGTCACCGCTCGCGTCTCAGAACGTGCAGGCACATTGCCAATAGCATTTCTTGTCGCAGATTGTAACCCAAGCAATCCGAACCATTGGATACGCCATCAAACAAAAAGCGGAAAAATCGAGTATTTTGAACTGTCCTTCAAAGACAATCCTGAAATCTACAATCAAGAAACAGGAGAGATAACAGAAATCGGCCAACGACGGGTTTCAAGACTACAAAACCTTGAGGGGTTGCGATACAAACGCGGCTATGAAGGCAAATGGGAATCCGCGGAAGGTCTCGTATTTGATACTTTTACACCAGATGTACATATCATAGATGGCATCGATCTTGACGAAAATTGGAATCGTTATCTCAGCATTGACTGGGGTTACCGCAATCCATCAAGTTGTATCTGGTGGGCAGAATCTCCCGATGACCGTCTCTATGCATACAAGGAGATCTACAAGACAGGTCTCACAAGAACCGACCTGATTGAGATGATAGAGGAAAATACGGAAGATGAAGACTACATTCGGTATGCAGCCGTAGACAGTGCAGATCAGGATGGCGTTGAGCATCTCAGACGTGCCCGATTTACCGTCAAGGAGCCAAAAAAATCAAGAATTGCCCAAATTGATGCGATCAAACAACGTCTGAAGGTAGACGAGACAGGAGAACCTGCAATCTTCTTCTTTCGGAATAGACTTGTACATCCACCAGACGAGAATTTGCGGCAAGAATTCCGTCCCTTAGATGTCACCGATGAGTTCTTAAGTTGTGTCTACGATGATAACGTAACATACACCGACAAGGATGACGAAGCCATCAAAGGCGACCATCACGGCATAGACAGCACTGCCTATCTATTACTAAGTCTTGAACAGTTCGCCACCATTGGAACAGGCGCCGTGCTCCATGCAACAGGCAGAACAGACGCACCCGCAGGCATCGGTTCCTCACGCAACAGAAAGTAGCACTAAAAGACATTGTTGGAGTAGTTTCCAACCACGATTGTAGTGCGGGGTCTCCGTGCCCCGCCATCCCCATTGTTGGAGTGGTTTCTCTCACATTGTTGGAGTAGTTTCCAACCACCCTTATAGATGAGTCGGTTCATAGCCGCGCAATTCATTACACCTCTTACTTTAACATAACGTATGAAACCGTATCAGATTAAATATCAAAATATACCTGAAATACCGAGAACCAAATACCTCTATACTCTTGAAAATATACTTGATGTAACGCAATAATTATGTTATACTTTCGTATATTGGTCTTACAATATTGAAATGTAGTAATTAGGTCATATTGGAACTAATATGAAACAAAGAAAGGAGACGAGATGAGATTTATACATATCTATATAGTTATACTATTTGCTGCATGTTTCGTAATCCTTCCCACACATGCGGCGTTTGATGCCGACAACATCATGGGAATGTGGCTCTTTAATGAGGGCAATGGGGACACAGCAAAAGATTCGTCAGCAAACGGTAACGATGGTAAAATCATTGGTGGTGCAAAATGGGTTGATGGTCAATTTGGTAAAGCACTTGAATTTGATGGTACGGATGACTGGGTTGAAGTTCAACACTCGGATACTGTTGCGTTTGAGAAAGGTACATCCTTTACTATTACACTTCATTACAATGGATCAGCAGTAGGAGGTTCTCTTGTCGGTAAAGGTTATGAAGATACAACACAAGTCAAACCTTGGTATTTGTTGTGGAATGGTGGTGGTGATGCAAATGTATCTTTTTTTCTTCGCACTTCAGCAGATCAGAATTTAAGAATAGATAGTACAGTGCCAGTCTCAGATGAAAAATGGCATTTCATTGCAGCTGTTGCTGATGCAGATGCAAAGAAAATTTCCTTGTGGATAGATGGAAAAAAGAATGTTGAAGGAAACTTAGATGTGTCGGAAGGTTACGGCACAAATGATAGTGTATTTCACATCGCTAGACACTTTGATCGATATACAAAGGGTATCATTGATGATGTCGGACTCTTTAATGTTGCATTGACCGAAAATGATATGGACACTATTATGAACAATGGTTTAGAAGAAGCCGCAGCAGTAGACGCGGTAGGGAAACTCACAACAACATGGGCTAAAATTAAGAGAAATATAAAATAAAATTAGGAGATATATATGATGAAATATTTTGGATTTACGTTAACTTTGTTTATTAGTCTCGTTTTGCTTATAGCATATCCAAGTTATGCAGAATTCAGTTATGAAAACATCACAGGATTGTGGCTTTTTGATGAAGGTGAAGGCACTGTAGCAAGCGATTCATCTAGTCAAAACAGTGAAGGTCAAATTCACGGAGCAACATGGGTAGACGGGAAATTTGGAAAAGCACTCCAATTTGATGGAACAGATGACTGGGTTGAAGTACAACATTCTGAAAATGTTGCTTTTGAAGCTGGAACATCCTTTTCACTCACTGCACATTTCAAAGGAACAGTGGTGGGTGGTTCACTTGCAGGAAAGAATTATGAAGATAAAACGCAGGCAACGCCTTGGTACATGATCTGGAACGGAGGCGGCAATAACAAAGTGACTTTCTTCTTACGTGATAGTGCTAGTGCAAATTCCAGACCAGAAAGTACAACTGAAATTGGTGATGATCAGTGGCATTTCGTTGCCGGTGTGGCAAATACAGATACCGGGAAAGCATCCATTTGGATTGATGGAAAAATGGAAGCTGAAGTTGATTTCAATGCTGAAGATGGATATGGTACTGCTGAAGGCGTGTTCCATATCGGTCGACATTTTGACAGATACACCAATGGAATCATTGATGAAGTTGCACTCTTTAACGTAGCATTAACTGAAGACGACATAAATTCTATCATGTCTGACAGTCTTTTGAGTGTCACTTCTGTTGAAGCACAAGGGAAACTTGCTACGACTTGGGGAATAATCAAAGGACGTACTTCAAAATAATGTGTAGTAGGCATAATTAATGTTCTCTGTCGCTTCTACACACTATCTACATGTTAGTTACAGAACATTCGCTCAAACGGTAGACGCGCTTTGATGAAGAATAATTCATTCTTTCGGTAGTTTTATAGACTTTTAGATGCGATGAGAAGAATGTCTTCTGCGTCACTTGAGCCTGTGTTATGGACGAATAGTTGCTGGTATTTGAAGACAGCAGCACCAGCGGTGCGGAATGTGTATAGAAATTGTATCGGACCTATAAGTAAGCACCAGCGGTGCGAAAGGTGTATCCTTAATTACATTTACGGACACCTGCCGCCCTCTGGTCTTGTGTGATTAGGTAGGTGTCGTCTTCCAATATATCTTTCGTCACGCTGGGACTGAACACATGCATGAAATGAGTTGATCCTCAAAAATGAAGGTTTTGGTGTGGTTAGGACACCGGACCTGAGGAAATCGGGATTACCCAATTAATTTCTTAATCTTCATCTAATACCAAATTAACCAAAATCGTAGGGGCAGGGTTTCCCTGCCCGCCCGTGTTCTCAGCATCAAAAACAATACAGATCTCGTTAATTTGGTATAAGCGCACCGAAAATTCAGAATACCTTGAAAATAACAATATTTTAACCTAAATTTGTAGAAAACGTGAGAATTGTGAAAATCTTATGCAAAAAAAACTGAAGTTTTCATTTGTAAAGGAAACAAATAGTCATGAAAAAGACATTACCACTCTTTGCATTAGCACTGTTGATGTTGATTGGATTCGGTTGTGGTTCAACGGAAGACCCAATCGACAAACCTGGAGAGGTACAATTAGAACCTGGTAAACTTCAGGTGCAGATTGAATCAATTGAAGGTGTTACAATTCATGTCCGTCTATTGAAAGATGGTCAACTCATTGCACAAACAGATTCTGATGCAAATTATGACCTCGGAGATATAGAAGAGGGGCAATATACTGTTGAAATTTCTGCAAAAGGATATGAAACAACAGAATTAAATGTAGAAATTGAGTCTGGTGAAACTAACGTCTTAGATAAAGTAACACTCTCACCTTTAGATGTACCTGTTTCTCATTTGAATGGCATATTAACAGATGAAAAAACTGGGAATGTATTAGTTGATGTTCTCGTACAACTTACCGATGAATCTGGTGAAGAGTATGAAACCTTGACTTCTGATGAAGGTGCTTTTACCTTTGAAAATCTACCGGTTGATCAATCATTCACTCTAACAATTACTCATGGTTGTTATGAAATGTACGATCAAACAGTAGATGGAATTGAAGCTGATAAAACCCTTGAGATAGAAGTTGAACTAACAATAATGATTCGTGAAAATGAGAACTTAGATCCAGGTAAAGGATTAGTCAACTGCAGCCCAGCACCAGAATTTAATTTGTCTGACAGTGACAACCAGAAACGATCACTTGATGAATTTATTGGTGACACGAAGTTAGTCATAGTCTTTTATCGTGGTGGTTGGTGACCGTTTTGCGTTGAGCAACTCGGAGAGTTGCAAGATGATTATGATAAAATCAAAGCAAAAGGTGCCGAACTCATAGCCATAAGTTCCGATAACGTGGATTCATCTAAAGACACAGTTGACAAAGAAGGTCTTGAATTCACAGTGCTTTCAGATAGTGATAAGGAGACGATTGGAGATTATAACGTTGTTGACCCAAATAACAAACATCTTGCACGACCTGCAACCTATATAATCAATCAGAATGGTCTCATTACTTGGTCATTCCTTGATGCACGCTTAGGTCATCGGATTCCAACTGAAGACATTCTTGATCAGTTGGGTAAATAGAAAGATCTATTAGGTATGTTTTTCATCTATGAGGATTAAATATGAGACAAACTTGTATGCACGTTGTATTAGCACTTTTGATATTTAGTGTTTTTAGTTGTGGTTCAACTGACAATCCAGTAGATAGTTCTAAAGAGCTTGATCCTGTTACAGTTCCAGAAACGGAAGCAGAAGCGGAATTAGGTGAAGGTTTAGTAATTGGCACACACGCACCTGATTTTCAGTTAACAGATGGAGATGGTAATATCCACACACTGTCTGAACATCTTGATAATGGCAAACATGTGGTAATCGTCTTTTACAGAACGGGTGGCTGACCGCTATGCACAACGCAACTCGTTGAGTTGCAAGATAATTACGAAGAAATTAAAAGCAATAATGCAGAACTATTTGCTATCAGTTCTGAAAATGTTAGTATTACAAAGGAAACTACTGAGAATGAAGGGCTCACGTATCCTGTTCTTGCAGACACCTACAAAGATGCTATCAACGCATATAATGTCTTGGATCAAACTAACGAAACAATTGCAAGACCAGCAGCGTATATTATTGCTCAGGATGGATCAGTTGCGTGGAAGTCGCTCGATTCTTTTTCCAATCGTGTACCTACTGCTACCATTCTAACGGAATTAGGTAAACTTTGATGAACAATACCGACAAAGTAATTGCAGACATCAAGGCTGACTGTGAAAAAACAGTTCGAGAACGTGATAAGTTAGACCGTCGTGAATTCCTTACCGCAATAGGGGCTGTTAGTGGTGCTGCCCTTAGCACTCTGCCAGCATTTGCACAAATCGGTGGTCGTGTGCTCACCACGCCTCAACAGAAAGAAAACCTAACTCCTGCTATAGAAGTTCTTGGAAAACAAGTGTGGGAAGATGATATACTTGATGAAGATGCTGTAGGCGAGATGCTCGATCAAGCTATGGTGAAACTCACTGGGCGTGATACCGCAAAAGAAGCATGGAGAGATTTTGTCTTACCGGACAACATTGTTGGAATCAAAATAAACCCTCTTGCCGGTCCAAAACTGTGCACACATGCTGTCTTAGTAAATAAAATTGTTGATTCATTAAACAGCGCAGGAGTTCTCAGGAAACAGATCATTATATGGGATCGGTTTGAAGACCATCTATTGAGTGCAGGATTCCCCATTATCACAGACAAAGGCGATGTCCGCACTTTGGCAACTAACTTAAACGACATCGGTTACGACGACAAAGTATTCTACGAAACCGAAAAGGACAGCATCACTCGCCGAGAAAGTGAAAGCACACGCTCACTCTATTCTCGCATAATGACTGAAATGGTGGATGTTGTAATAAATGTCCCAGTTCTGAAACAACACGAAATGTCGGGAATCAGCGGATGTCTCAAAAACATGGCTTTCGGTAGTGTTGACAATACAATGAGATTCCATGGCAGACCGCTCTATTGCAATCCTGCTATCGCTGAGATTTATGAGAACAAGGTGATTAAGGATAAAGTCGTTCTTAACATCGTTGATGGGTTGCAGGCTTCCTATGACAAAGGTCCTACATATCACGAAGAAAGTATATGGCAATTTGGTGGGATGTTTGTAAGTGCGGATCCTGTTATCCTTGATGTCCTAATCCTTCAAACTGTCAATCAAAAGCGCGAAGAGATGGGACTAAGTTCTATGTCAAAATATGCAAACCATATTACATCAGCAAGCGGACTTGAAATTGGAAGCAACTCTCTTGACCAAGTGAACCTACAAAAAATAGAGGTGTAATTTCGTGAAATCCAAATACATGTTTGCCCTCACACTCTTGTCTGTATTTCTCTTTTCCATGCTATACGCTGGTTGTACATATACCCTGACTACAAACGACTCATTACAGATAAATCTTACAAAACCTGCAGAAAAAACGGAACTATTAATATCGGAATTTGAAACTGGAGAGGAAAACAGTGTAGCGGGTGATGTTACTCAAAAAGCAGGAAGTGTCTGTGTCGGTGGGGCATGCATTATTTACTGAAGTGCTATTCAGCATTTCCTTCTCTTTTAGATATTTTCTCCCAATCCCACAACAGCACAGTCCCATCAAAACTTCCACTGGCAAGTATTTTCCCATCATGTGAAAATGCAAGCGATTCTATAAGTTCAGTGTGTCCAGACAAAGTTCTAATTTCTTCACCTGTTTCCACATCCCACAATTTCATTCTGATATTCGATATTAGCTCAAAAAATCCAGTAGCGACAAGGATTTTACTATCGGGAGAGAAGATCATTCTAATTACATGTCCGTGTAGGTCTGCATAAAGTTCTTTAGGTTCGTCAGATGGGAACAATTCTAAATCATGTAGGAAAATATTCTCACCGCTTAAGACTGCAATTCTATTACCATCTGGAGAGAATGCCATAGATTTGACACGCGTATTAATTTGTATTGGAGGATCTTCTGGTTTTTCTGTTTTCCATATAAATGGTTTCTCAGAGGATTCATACATCACAATATATTTATTATCAGGTGACATTACGATGTTTTCAATGAAATATAGTTCCTCAGTTGAAATATCAAACAGTTCTTCTGCAGAATCAATATTCCATCCCAATACATTTTCTGATCCATAGATGGCAAGTTTTTCTTTATCAGGTGAAAATGCAAGTAAATCACATGAATGGTCATTCCAAGGTCCTAATACTTCTTCACCAGTGGTTATATCCCACATTCGTATAGGGAGTATTTCAAGGCTGTCATCTGCATCTGTGGTATATCCGAAACCGTAAGGTTTGAATGTAAATGAATAATTGTTTAACCCCTGACAGACAAAACGTTTAGCATCATTGGTAAATGCAACTGAAGAAACATAATCGCTTACTCCATTCGTAAATGCAAATATCTCTTGATAACCGTTCAAACTCCATACATCCACAGTCCCATTCATGTTAGCACTCACAAGTGTTGACCCATTCTCAGAAAATGCAATTGCCTTAATCCATTTTGCATGTCCTGTAGCAAAGGTGACAAGTTCTTCACCTGTATCAGGATTCCAGAAGCGGATTGTGCCATCAAGGCTACCACTTGCAAGACATCCGCTATATTTACTTGCACCCTCAGGTGAAAAAGTTAAAGCATTAACTGTGTTTTTATGTCCGTTCAGTGTTCTAAGTTTTTTAGGATTAGCAAGATCCCAAAGGATAATCTCTTTATTAGCATGTCCACTTGCAAATATTTTGTCATCTGGTGATATGGCAACTGAAGTTATTGTGGTATTTTGGACATTAAGAGACGTTGTCAGCTTCCTTTCTTTAATATCCCAGATTCTAATAAAATCGTCCTTACCACCACTTACCAGTTTTTCACTATTTGTTGTAACGGCTAAGGCAAAAATATCATTTTTTAATTCATCATCTTGAAAGATAATATGCTTATCGCTCAAGGATGTATCATATATATGTATTTTGTGTTGAATATCCGTTACAGCAATATACTTGCCTGTAGGCGAAAACGTAACAGCTTGATTTGGATCCACCTTAGCCAATTCTGATAAAATATCACCGTTATTTATATTCCAATAAATGATTCTTCCACTATTGTCATAACTGATAAGTGTATTTCCCAAAAAAAACCAAGGCAACAACAGCCTTAAATTCTCTATTAAAAAACAAAGTAGAATGGGGAGTATCGTTCTCTAAATCCCACAGTTGTATGGTAGGATTTCCGTATCCACCACTGGCAAGTATTCTTCCATCGTCTGAAAATGCGAGTGCGTAGACTTTTTTGGAATGGTCTGTAAATAATGCAGTTGCCTTCCCATCTGGAACATCGTAAAGCCACAGACCAACATCAGTACCAACCGCAAGTCGCGTTCCATCTGGTGAGAACTGCATGATATTGATGCCGCCTTTACCAAGTCGTGCGATTGCACCGTCGGGTAATCCGAGTTGTGTGTTGTCTTGTGCATGAACATAAGATGTCAATCCTACAAACATTAGAATAAATGTAAATATGTGATACGTTGATTTCATGGTTGCTCCTAAGTAATGAAAGTAATCTTTCACACTAAAATCGGGTAGAAATAGTGCAGGCGTTC
The DNA here is from genome assembly GCA_958295945.1 of Candidatus Poribacteria bacterium. Classification (GTDB taxonomy): domain Bacteria; phylum Poribacteria; class WGA-4E; order WGA-4E; family WGA-3G; genus MSPOR6. The sequence goes on along the minus strand of OY282386.1, from coordinate 2,850,796 downwards.
ACACCTTTTTATGACAGATGATTGCGGAAATCCAACAGAAACGTTTTAGAAAAGGAAAAAGTCGTAAGAGCATTTTATCTATTACTTTGAGAAATTGCAAGGACCATTTATAAAGGAAACGGATTGGGATTACTCTTTTCCAAAAAAGCGAAGCTATAGATAGGAAATGAAATTCTCTATGATTCACCTTGTCAAATGCTACATCTAATGCTTCAATATCGGTAAGAGAAAAATAATGCAACTCTTGTGAGTATTTCAAGAAAAGTTTGCGATAAAGCCAAACTACTGGATGATGACGCATATTCTCCATGAAAATCGCCTTTCCACCTGGCTTTAACACACGATAACACTCTTGTGCTGTTTGCGCGTGTTCAGTGAACACTAACACGGATTTTGAGATAACGAAATCAAACGTGTTATCTGGAAAGGCGAGTTGTGTTGCATCCATGAGTGAAAAGTCTACCGCATCTGAGACATCGTGGTGTTTGACCCTATCCCTCGCTTCATCCAAACGAAAGGGCAAAAGGTCAATGCCAACGACAGATGCACCTTTCTTGGCAAGAAGCGTTGCAGTGCCACCTGTGCCAGTGCCTAACTCAAGCACCTTTTTATCTTGTAGGTCCCCCATTTTTGGGAGGACATATTCAAATACTGGTAAATAATAATCCTCCCACCAGAGTAAGAGTTCTGTCTCAACGGTGACTGATTGACCGTTCGGTCGCGATGCATCTGGTTCACTCAAACCTATATTTTTCCCATTTTTCTTAGAGCTTCAAGACAACGTTTAGCACATTCAAGCGGAGGATAGGGGTAACTTTCTTGCTCAACGATGTACCATTCAGTGCCGCCGACAGTTTCAAATGCATTGAAGACTTCTTCCCATGCCAAGTCACCTTCTCCGATGAGTGCTTTGTCATTGGTTGCGGAGAACTCTTTAATATGCACGATCTTGTATCTGCCGGGGTAACGTTCAATAAATGGGACGTTGTCTTGACCTGCGCGTAGGACATGCCCCGTATCTATCTGTAATACGACTTCTTCACGGGTGTTGCTGGCAAAAGTGTCCCAGGGGATTTTTCCCTCCAAAGGTTTGAATTCACTTGCATGGTTGTGGTATCCAGTGGACAGACCTTGGTCGGAGATTTTATCTGCAATATCGTTGAAGATTTTAGCAGTCTCTTTCCAAGCATCTTGTGAATTGGTATATTCTCCACCCAATCCTGGAACTATCAGATAGGGATTACCGAGTGTCTTATTGAACTCCACAGTTTTATCAAGTTCATCACCAAGAAGTGTGTTCAATCCAGTATGCGTGCCAACTATTTTAAGTTCAAGGTCATCACACATATCCCGTAATTCTTCTGCAGATCGGTCATAGTATCCAGCAAATTCGACCCCTTCATACCCCATCTGTGCGACTGCTTGGAGTGTTAGGGATAGGTCTTTCGCACAATCGTCTCTGACAGAATATAACTGCAATGCTATAGGTATTCTTTCGCTCAATTAGATTCTCCTTATTTTAAATAATGCTATTCTTAACTCAAGTTTAAACCAATTCTATGAATGAAAATATGATATAGAATAAATGTAAGCGGCACAATGAATTGCGCGACTACAAACCTACTATGTCCTTAATGGTATTATTTCATTGGCAAGTTGACTTGACACCGAAGTCGTTGATAAATGTAAGAGGCACAATGAATTGCGCGACTACAAACCTACTATGTCCTTAATGGTATTATTTCATTGGCAAGTTGACTGCTTTGCCACTGTCAGAAGAAACAAGTCCTGCCTCAAGGATTTCTTGAGCATCTCTGCTTACATACGGGCAGCACAAACCATCAATAGGTTCACCGGATTCCAAGCAGTGAATTAAGTATTCAGGGGCATTTCTTCTGCCTTCAGGTATGGGATCAGGTTCTATGGATTGAACGTCACTGCCTGCGGGTGTAAGATTGACTTGATTTCCCGATATTGACAATGCACCCTCAGTGCCATAAACAACAGGATTTGGTGTGATATAACCCGTCTTTTGAGTCCAAGATGCTTCTGTAATACCGAAAGCGTTAGCATACTTCATCAGAATGATTGCGTTGTCGTCAGGAACAGAATAGTCTTTGACAAAAGTGCCGCGGAATGCTGTAACTTGTTCGGGTAGTCCGAGCAGATATGCACACATATCTGCACAGTAGCAACAGTAGTCCATCAATGCACCAGCACCGTTTTTCTCCTCATCGTATAACCATTCGTAGAAATAACGTGAACAGCCGATTTCTTTGGGACCATTGTGTGCTGACCGCCATTTGAAATGGAATACCTCACCAATTGCCCCATCTTTGATGAGTTGCATCGCTTTGTTCAACGCTGGACTCCACGCAGTTGGCCAATTAATCATCAAGAGTGTTTTTGCAGCTTCCGCTGACTTTATCATCTGATCTGCTTGTGATAATCGTGCTGCCATAGGTTTTTCTGATACTACGTGAATTCCCTTTGCAGCAGCTGCAGCAACGATTCCAGGACCGGCACTGTTTTCAGCAGATGCTTGAACGATATCTAATTCCTCCTTGTCTATCATCTCCTGCCATGAATCATATATGTTCTCAACACCTGTCTCTGATTTGAATTGGTCGCGTAATTCAGCGTTGACATCACCTGCAGCGACGATCTCAACTTGGGGATGTTCCTTCCAACGATTCAATTCACCCCAAACATGATCGTGAACTAACGAAGCAAAACCAACGCGATAGGTTTTTGACATAAGTTATTTCTCCTGTCTTGTATAATATTGTGGAATTATTCTTGTGCCCGAATTGCAATCTTTATTGCTGTTTCACCATTAATGCGGTATCCACTGTCAAGTGCCTTAAATCCTTCCTCTACTTGTGTTAGTGGTAGTTGATGACTGATCATATCAGCGAATGGTAAATCGCTTTTCTCAAGTAGTGGTAATCCTCGAACAAAGTGTTCGTATTGGCTACCCCATATCGCTTCAAGTCGTAGGTTTTTACGCATCAATAACTGATTGATATTGAAGTCAATTGAACCCATATCAACAAAGTGTCCAACTTCCACGAATGTGCCACTACGTCTTGTATAGCCTAACCCTTCTGGCGTAGCGGGAAGAAAACCTGCACATTCAAAGACTACATCTGCCCCTTCATTTCGTGGTGTTTCAGATTTTACGAGTTCAGTTCGTGCTTCTACAGTGGTAACTTCCTCAATGTCAATCGTAACATCTGCCCCGAATCGTTTTGCAAGTTCCAACCGTCCCGCTGGACCACCAACCATAATTATCTTTCCTGCACCACTCATTTTTGCACATGCAAGTGTTACGAGACCTATTGCACCCGATCCTTGCACGACAACTGTATCACCGAGTTTTATTTCCCCTCGCATAACAGCGTGGACACCCACAGTGAAAGGTTCAGTCAGAACAGCAATCTCTGGTGAAGTATCAGTTTTCATAAAACAGGTATTGGGATAAGTGAGATACATGTAATCTGCAAAACCACCACGAAAGTGCGGAGCTTCATCAGGATTCCATTGAAATCCATAACCACCATAGTTTGTGCCTGGTGCAAAGATAAGTCTATCACCTTCTTTGATCGGTTTACCTACATAATCAGTTTTCACACCTTTTCCAATTGCTTCAACGATTCCGACATTCTCATGTCCCAATAGTATCTCTGTTTGGAATCCGTTTTGCCAATTATGTAGGTCAGTTCCGCAAATCCCTGCCAATTCTTGACGTAGCAGTATCGTATCAGGTTCAGGTTCAGGAACTGGGTATTCTCGAATCTCAAAATCTTGTCCTAAAGCAACAACTGCTCTACCTGTTCGGGTCATAGTATTCTCCTATCAAACTATTAGGTCAGTCATCAACTAATCTGATACTTCACGCCAATCTTTATCAGTATCTACGTTTTTTTCTTCTCGTAATTATATAGATTACAATTATTGTGCCTATTGAAATCCACAACCAATTTGCTTGGAAAATCTCAAAGAAGATATTAAATGCTATCCAGAGACCCACTTCAATGCCGATTATTGACAATGCTTTAGGCCATGGAAAATCTGCATTATGTTGTTTTTGTAATCTATCTGCGAATACAAATGAAACAACTACAGTACCTAATACAACGACAAAGAAGAGTAAGTTTACTGTTCCTTGAATGCTCTCAAAAATGAAATCTAACATTTTTTACTCCTATTATCAAGAATCTACTTTTACACTGACGCAGACTCTATCTATTGTGTTTGCTTATATAGAGACACTATTACATAAAACGATAGCATTTCTTATTGATACCCATTGTACTGTAATTATTCGAAACATATTCGTTCAGGATGACTATACACTACCATTCGATTTTCCCGCATAAATCCAATTAAGGTTATATGTCCTTCTATTGCTAACTCAACAGCAAGTGTTGAAGCAGCAGAGACTGCAACAACGATTGGAATTCTGGCAAAAAGTGCTTTCTGAACTATTTCAAAACTTGCGCGACCGCTGACCATCAAAATATGGTTGTCAAGTGGTATCATTTCTGACAATAGTGCTTGTCCAATCACTTTGTCAACAGCATTATGTCTACCGATATCCTCTCTGACTATTAGGAGTTCACCCTTTGCATTGAAAAGTCCTGCAGCGTGTAATCCACCCGTTTTCTCAAATACAGATTGTGCTGCAAGTAATTGTGAATTGAGTTGATAACACACCTTATGATTCAAGCGGAATTCAACATCCAACGATTCTATCTGATGTTTTACCGAATCAATTGTCATTTTTCCACAGAGACCGCAGCTTGCATTCGCGTGGAAATTTCGTTGCCATCCTGCTTCTTCAAGGACAATCTTGTCTTTTAAATGAACATTGATGATGTTTTGAAATGAATCAATTTCAGCATATTGGTTATTGTCTTTGTTTTGTGTGTTCTCATCTTTACAATATGCAATGATTTCAATATCATTTTCAGATTTGATAAGATTTTCTGTAAATAGGAATCCCGCAGCGAGTTCAAAATCATGTCCAGGTGTCCGCATGACTACGATTAGACTTTGCTGTCCGACCCGAATTTCAAGGGGTTCTTCAACCACTAAATCGTCTTCAATATATGATGGTTCTGACTGATTCCAACGGACGACCTGTTTTGTATTTGTCTGTTGCATGATTTTGTGGGACTTACGGACATTGATCAGATTTGTTATTCTCTGAGTTGTATGATCTTATCTTTTTCAATTGTTAGCATGCCTTTTGATGTACCGATCCATACTCGATTTCGGTCGACTGTGATGCATTGGACCGATAGGTCTTCAAGAACTATATTTGGGTATCCGATACTTCCAGCATATTCATCTTTACTTGGGTAGTATATTGTCACAAATTCATTGTCAGCAATCCAAATGACCTGATAGTCTTGTGTTTCAATGTCATCTACCTCTAAGAGACTTCTATCTACATATCCAGTAACAAAGATATTGATTAACTCTTCCTTTTGTTCAGTCCCCTCAAATATTGTTGAGGATCGTCCATTTGTCCCATCCCAGTTGACGTGGAAAAAACCGTTGTTTATGTCTTCTTCGTTATACCAAGTAAACAACATCTTTCCTTCAATAACATCAAACTGTACGATTTTAGTTTCCTGTTTGATGTCAATAAATAGGCTTGGATTCCAAATTTCCTCTTCTCGATTGAATGCAGTTAAGTCTTCACCAGAGGTGCCAACCCATACTGTATCAGGTGTAAGTGCAATTGAATGAATATCATCGGGAACCGGATCGTTTCCATGGTAACGGAACTGTTCCGCAGTTTCGATTATCTTCCTAACGACCCCTCTGTCTGTAGCGAACCATATCTCCTCTGCATCCAACTCTATATCTCTTATCCACGTAGGTCCATCGGCAATTGGATATTTCTTGACTTTGTTGGTAATTTTGTTATAGTGTATCACACCTTGGTTCCTTGTTCCTATCCATACCCCAGACTGATTTACTGCGATTGATCTAACATCGGGTATTGTAGGGAGGTGTGTGTTAATCAACCAGGCATCAGCCTCAACCACATTCCAACCACCATTTCTTCCTGTTTCAATTTGTACTATTCCTTTTGGAGTGCCTATCCAGAGCGTTGAACCATCAACGGAGATCGCTTGTATACTGGGATCAGGAAGAAAGTTGGTATAAATATTCCATACACTCGCTCTGATTATTTCTTTGGCTTGTTCAACCATTGATAAATCATCAGGGTGCTGGCGTAAGAGTAAGTTTGCAATATCAACTGCGTTCTTTCTATTGCCTTGTTGAAGGTAGATAGTCGCTTGTTTTAATAAGGCATCATTTACATAAACGCTATCTGGATAAACCCGTACAAATTGCCTCAAGGTATTGAGTGCAATTTCATAATCACTAGATCTTGCTTGTATTGTACCGATTAAGTAAACTGCTTTTTCATGGTCTGTTGAAAATGAATAATGTGTTGTTGCAGCAATAAGTAGGTCAAGTGCAGCATCAGGATCGTCTAATTCTTCTATCAATAAGAATCCTGACTGATAACTAATCTTTGCTATTGATTTGTGTTCTGGATAGTGTGTTATGATGAGTTGATATGCGTTAACTGCCTGCTTATAATCCTCTGCGACAATTGCATTGTCTGCAATTTCCCGAAGTTCTGGTACTAGGTCATATTTCTGAGTATCTATCAGTAGGACAGATTTAAAATGGATTAATGCTTTTTGTATGTTCCCATCTTTTTTATTTAATAATCCGAGTTGGTAATGTGCATCAGCAAATTTTGGTGATTCTTGTATTGCTAATTCAAATGTATTCTTTGCTGCGTCAGGGAGTTCTATATCTAACAGGTCAAGACCATTCCGGTAATACTTCATTGCCAGTTTATCAGGGACATTTTCAAGACTTGAATAAAAACTTAGTGTATTACCATCTAATGAAAACTTTAAAATCTGATCGTTATATTCAATCTCAATATGTGTATCTGTTGCACTAATCATCCGACCTGTAAGTCTATCACCGTTAGCCTTGTCAACGATAACAAATTGTTCACTATGGACATAACTCGTACAGAATGTAAACAATCCTATGATAAGTACAAGAACTATTCTTGTATATGAGTTCTGCATTGTATCTTTACCTTGATTGTGTTGAGAAGTGTATAGATATAATACCAAAATCTGGTGATAATGTCAAGATTGATGTTGATGAGGGTGTGTAAAGTTTTTGTCACCGTAGACGTCAATTCAAGGGCAAAACCTGTAATCTCTTGTAGGGCCAAATCAAGTAATCAACGGTATGAACGCCTTTGGACGAATACGCGTGGGGTATTCGCCATGATTCCCGGGTCTCTGTGCCCCGCCATTCCTTGTCCTGTAATGCAACGGGCGGGCACAGAGACCCGCCCCTACAATTCCTGGTGAGAAGTTATGGTTAAGAGTTCATTGCACGATTTGATTGACAGTAGTTGAAGTGTTCATGAACTCTGTGTGTCATTTGACAATATATTCTCTAGGATTTCCTTCTATTTTTGTAGAATTTGCGCTTATCAAAACTGTACAGAAATTGTACATTATTTCGTACATCTGTACAGTTTTTTTTAGTGCTTTCAGAACAGTATCCATAAGGGTTAGCATAGGATTGATAAAAAAATAAAAAAAAATTATTTTGTACATTTTCACTTTTCGTCTTTTGTCGTGTGAATCTGTTGACTGAGAATGACACTTGTCCCTTATTTTACTAATACAGATTAGATTGTTTCTAAATGTTAAAAGTGGTGCGATGCATAAGGGTTTGACGTTTATGCGAATGACTTTCATATTGAACATATATGAATTCTCGTTTTTGCGAAATGTGCTTCTATGTAATGAAACGATTGCTTGTAGGATAATCATTATCCTTTGATGTTTTGCTTTCATGATTTACTTCTTTATAAAAATTAAAGTTTATGTGACATGTATTATAACCTAATAAATAACGAGAGTCAAGTATTTGTTTACAATTTCTAACATTTCTTTTATTACCTAAGTTGCGATCTAAACAATATAACGGTTCGTATAGCCTGTTTAGGGTTCTTTCTCATACCGCTCCGCTGGAGCGGAAGCATGAAACAAAGTGCGTGCTATAAACATACCGCTCCGCTGGAGCGGAAGCATGAAATAAAGTGCGTGCTATAAACATATCGCTCCGCTGGAGCGGAAGCATGAAACAAAGTGCGTGCTATAAACATATCGCTCCGCTGGAGCGGAAGCATGAAATAAAGTGCGTGCTATAAACATATCGCTCCGCTGGAGCGGAAGATTGGATATCTTAACCTAACGTGAGTTTGATAAATCAAATATTTTTTATTCCATCAGAATACGCCAAATCAACGGTATGAATGCCATATGAGGATTAAGAAATAAATCAGGTAATTTCCTTGAGAAGTTCGGAGCGGTTAGGAAACCGCTCCTACCGGGTTTGAGAAAATGAGAATTACCCGTTTAATAATTTAATCTTCATTTGGCATTCCCCGTGTGGTATTCTGAATTGGTTCGGAAACCGCACCATAGGAGTCAATTTAGTGAGTAAAGTTTGTGCATTTTATACACCTGTCGCCCCGCTGGGGCTTGTTCTTTCTTTTGTATCTGATTTCTATAGACCTTTCGCACATAATGTGCTGAAGAAATCGCGGTTAGAAACCGCTCCAACAAGAGTGCTGTTGAAAACCGCTCCAACAAGAGTCGACAACATAGGCAAATCAGTGAGAATACAAAAAGGTGTGGCAACAGGACCACACCTTACAATGTGTAATAGGATGATTCTTACTCAGAAAAATTACTTAGCTTAATTTCTATTTCAAAATCTGATCAAGTAATGATTCACGTTTAGGCTTTGTATCAGATTTGAGTGCTTTGGTTTCTTCTGCTGGTTTATGTCCATATATCTCAATTTCACTAATTCTTGCTGGATACCGCACGCGAAAATTACGATTTCCTCCATCAAATCTTCTTCCTCTATTTTCAGGGTTTCTATTAAACTCGTCCGCTTCCCTCATAAAGTCTGCTCTTGCACGGCGCGACATAGCTGCATCATCCGTTGTGTCTAAGACAACAATCCGAAATCTTGAAGTAGGTAGTATATCCGTATAGTTGACAACTACTGGATATGTCTTTACCATTTTAACTTCTTCTACTAATTGCCAATCTGTGTCAGAATGTAAAGTTCCGCCTCTATCTGCATAGATAGCAAATTTTTTAAGATTATCTGAGTGTATTACGATCTTACGTATGAGTTTCTTTTCAGGCAATGAAACAATTACTTCTGTTGCATTACTTGAACCGTAGAGTCTTCCTGGTCCTGTAGAGGATGCTGTTTCACCGACAGTTTTCACATCACCGTCTATCATTTCTGGATTGGTTGACATAGTGCCTTCCATTAACGCATAATTATCACTCCATTCTTGTTCAGCAATTAGGATATGACAACCAGCAATAAAAATAAGTGCCCCGAAAATTAATGGTAAATGACCAAATTTAGTATACATCTTTTCTCCTAACAATTTGGATGGAAGTTTTAAAGTTACAATTCCAAATAAAAATGATTCAAATGGACAGATTAAGACATTTTATCAGGTTAGACAGATTTGTCAAGTAATTGTTCATATTCCCATAACTAATGCGACCGCTGCAAGTAGTATAAGTATTGATACAACTCCCATTAGACTTGACACTATAGACATCTGCTTTCGGATGGGTTGGATTTCAGAAGGTAGTTCTTCCAATGATTCGTCCAGCGTTTCAATTGCTTTAGCCAGTCTTGGTCCAAACACAAAACTATGGAGTGTTGTGAGAATAATCAGTACAACAAATAGCATCAATTTGATAAATAGTGTTCTCATAAATGTAGTCGTAATCGCAGAGTCAGCAGTTGGAGAAATACCAATTGCATTGACAATGTTGATCAATCCTGTAAAAAATAGGATACCAACACAACCCCATACAATGGGTTCGAATCGTTTTCCAATTTGTGTCAGTAGTTTTATACGCCGTACAGGAGGCAAATTTTGACGAAAATATGGAACTATAACCATTGCTAAAACAAGATTACCACCAATCCATACAACGGCTGCAATTACATGTATCCATCTAATCAAAAGATTTAAAATCTCTGGCATAAAGTAGTGTCCTTTTTAAAATTGAATTATAGCAAATTGTTTCAAATTTATTATATCAATTTTTAAGTTGTTTCCAGATGTTGTGTCACAGTGTTTAGACGCGTTGCTAAATTTCTGCGTTCTTCATTAGAAAGAGGAACGGGGGCGAATCTGTGAAAATCACATTTTGTAAGAATCTCTTCAATTTCATCAATTATTGTTTGAGACACTTTCACATTATTACATATTGCCTGGACTTCTGCAATAGTTAACTTGCGATATGGTTCATCAATCATATTACACAGGTATTGATGTAATATTCGTGTCAATTCTTCTCCAAATGCTGTTGAATTCATATCTATAGTTCCACTATCTAAGGAATCTAATGCGACAGAGTCCGCTTGCGTATGAGAACTTATATTATCTGCATCTGATGACCGCCTGTTCAATTTAGAACGGTATAACAGAAAACCAGCAAATATTACTGCGCAAACCAACAATATTAACAGCGACCACAAAATCCAAGTAGGGAAACTTGATTCAGGTTCAATACCATCTAAGGAATTAGGAATCACAGTAATTGGTATAGGTTTTGTTTTCGCAGTCTGATATGTTTTGATGGTTGGATTGTAAAAAGAAAGAGTTATAGCATGAATTTGCAATCTTCCTGCTTCTAATGGTATGACAACATAATTGAATTGGATGCTATTGCCAGTATCGCCTTTTACATGTGAAGGAGGATTTATTCTGAAGCCTTTAATTGATGAAATATTGGGAGGCGTTACATTATCGATAATTCCATTACCTTTAATATTCAGAGACAATGTAAAAGCATTGCGGACTACAAGTCTGTTCCTGTCAACATGTGCACTAATAGTAAAATTACCAACTGCCCCACTAAAATTTGTAGGTTTACCAATCTCAGGGAGCGGTTGTACATTGATCGGAATTGCTTTTGTTTTCAAGGTCTTTGGATTGCCCTTTAGGTGCAGTTTTAATTCAGATGATTCAATCAAGATTTTTCCAATCTTCTGCGGATACAATCTTCTAACATATTCTTGAACATAGAATGTTTTACCACCGACATTTGCAGTTGTGTTCTTTTCATCATTTAGTTTCTCAACGACGAATCCATTAAAATTAGGTAATGATGGTGTGGGTGGTTTCACTGTTGGTATAACAGTTGTATACAAGTAACGGAATCGGTACTCTATTCCCTCGCTAATATAGGGTTTTTGATTATCAACTTCGGCTACGACTTTATGAACACCACCAGTTGATATGTTATGATATGTATCAGTTGCACCAACAATTATCTTTCCCGGATTGGCTATATAAGGTATACCTTGGTATAAAAAACTAATATCAGGGAGAACTATCTCTCCGGTCTTTTGTGGTATTAGTTCATATACCCAAGCCATTGAAACTGCAACTTTGTCGTCTATCAATCGTGGCGTGGTATTTGATTCAAGTGGGACAGTGATGAAATTGGGGAGGAAGTTGAACTGTGGTGTGCCGATATGATTTATCTGTGTTTTGCCGGATATTTTAAGTTCTAAAGTTGCTTTCTCGTTATATTGAATGTAGCGAGGAGAAACAACTGCTGTAACTTCAATATCCTTGCATTCAACATCAAGTGAGAAAAGTATCAGTGATATGCTAAGCGTAATAATACTATATAGTGACTTAGTTAGAATGATGTGTATGTTACCAATCTTTAGCACGTCTAATACCGGTATTGAGTTGTTTTTTGAGGATCTCTTGTCGGCGTCTACTTTCATTCATACTCAATTGATCAAGGAGTTGATTTATCTCACCTTTTGATAGATTATTCGGTTCAATTTTTGCTGAATCTTGTCTTGGATTGTTTTCCTTTTGTTGCTGTGTGATATTGTGTTGTTCGTCAGTGAATAGTTCAAGTGCCAAAGCAAGATTATGTTTAGCATCAACATCATGTGGATTCAATCTGAGTGATGATCTGTATGATTCAATTGCTGCAGCAAGGTCGCGCATCTGAAACTGAGCATTGCCTAAGTTGTAATAAACAGCAGCTTTGTTTGGAACATTTACTTTGAGGAGTGCTGTTTGAAAGGCGTTTGCAGCTTGTCGAAATTTACCTTTTTTATATAATGCCGTTCCCAGATTATGATGAACGATAGGGTTGTTAGGTCTATCAACTGCAGCTTGTTGAAATACGGTCACTGCTGATTCATAATTCTGGTACACATAAGCCTCGTGACCGCTTTTCATCAGACGCGTCCAGTTGCCGATCCATCCGATAAGTATAGGTAAAAGTAGCATTAGAAGAAAAACTTGAAAGATTCTGTATAACATATAACAATTATAACGATAAATTGTGCAATTATCAAGAATATGTTAACAATCATGTTCAGAATGACTGCATGATTGAACAATCAAAATATCATGTATTCTTACTAATGTTTACGAATTAAGAAAAATGGTGAATAGGTATTGTATGTTAGACCTATTCACCAAGTTATATGGACAGGACTTACGCAGTTTCTCTTAAAGTCCCCTTGATAAGGGGGATTTAGGGGGTTAAAAAGACCAAAAACACTGAAATATTGCACTATTTAACCCCCCTACCCCCCTTATCAAGGGGGAATGCGTAAGTCCTGATGGATTACAATGAATTCTATAGGCTATAGTGCAAGTTAATTGCGTTTAATATCTGCCCAAATGGTCGTCAACTTACCAACTGGTTCAATGCTTAAGACTCCATCAATTTCTTTGAAGAATTCATCTTTGTTTGTAGCTGCATCTGGATAGATATCAACGGTATCATGCGTGTCATCGTCAAAATGTAGGTTCATATAAGCACCTCCTCCACCTTCACTTACGCGGTATAGCAGCACGTTAGCACCTTTCTGTAGCTTGATTTCAACGTTGTAATCAACCTTTTTCGCACCGCCGGTCCAATCGGGATGATAATACCATTTTTCGCCGTTAATCCAGATTTGTGCATTATTATCGTGGGCGGGTGACATTACAGATGTCATCGCCTTCGGTGCATCAATTACAAGGATACCGTAAATGTCAATGTTATCAATAGGGCCATTCCTATTCATATTATTATCACTGTTAGTATCTAATTCAAAGACATTCCATTTTCGAGGCCCTCCGTTTGCATCTCCCCAATCAATCTCATCCATATTTTTTGTTTTCTGCAAACCGGCGAGGGTAGATAGCGTTACCTGTGTCAGTTGGCCATTAGTGCCTTCGTCAATAAGATCTCTTCTTATAACATTTCCTGGACCACCAGTGTTTGTGTAATTTCCATCAGGTCCATACCACTTGCTGATCCATGTGTCATAGCCAGAATGGTCTTCGTCTACTGTGCCTGGTGGTTTTACGAAAAAATCAGCTTCTTTCAAAGGACCGCCATCAAGATTGACTTCACCTTGAGCTGAGGTAGAGTTTGTTAAATTTAAAATCAAACATAGACTTAATGCGATTGTCAGAAGAACAAAATTTGAATGTTTCATTTTTACACCTTTAATAAAAATACAGGACTTACGCATTCCCCCTTGATAAGGGGGGTAGGGGGGTTAAATAGTGCAATATTTCAGTGTTTTTGGTCTTTTTAACCCCCTAAATCCCCCTTATCAAGGGGACTTTAAGAGAGTTGAAATGTTGTGAAAGTGAAGTTGGTAATTCAACTTACCAAGTATTTATAATATATCATAACACATTTAAATGACTTATGGAAAGGAAATTTACAGGACTTAAAGTTTATTGAATTACCGTTGTGTGTTTTGCTAAGAACTTACATAATATGTTTTATTAGAATAAACATTTGTGTTAAACAGAGTTATCACTATATACTTTATGCATCTTTGTGTCAAGAAAAAAAAATTTTATTACTTGAAAAGATCGAGCGTATTTATTAGACATTATAATGAATTAATCAGCGTAGTCTGTGAACATCGTAGGGGCGGGGAAACCCCGCCCCTACACGCCGCGCCTTTGAATGAAGCAACATTGGACAATTAAATCGGTATAATGTCTATTGAATTAATCATGAGTTCGGTATAACATATATAAGCATAAGATGAATCATCCAGAAAACTAATGAAAGGATACCTTTATGAAGTTAAAACTGCCTCTCATTTGTGCGTCATGCCTCTTGCTTCTTTCATTATCCGAGGCAACCGTTCCTTCTCAATACACGAAACAATCCACCGAATGGTTCCAAGGGGAGGAAGGTCGTCGCATTGCCGACAACGTCCTCACGTGGCAGACACCGCACGGCAGTTGGCCAAAGAATAAAGACACTGCCTCCAAGCCGTTTGATGGTGATAGTAAAGACCTACGGGGAACTTTTGACAACGGTGCGACTACTAACGAACTAAGGTTTCTTGCGCGTGCGTTTCTTGCGACAAACGAAGCGCGCTACGAAATAGCATTCTCAAAAGGTCTTTCACATATCTTTGAAGCACAATATTCGACCGGTGGGTGGCCTCAGTCCTATCCATTAAGCAAAAACTACCATCGCCATATCACATTCAATGATAGAGTTATGGAGCGATTACTTGAACTCCTCCGTGATGTTTCTGAATCTTCAGACTATGGGTTCTTGAAAACAGAGGAAATCGCTAAAGCTAAAACTGCTGTTACCAAGGGCATAGACTGCATTCTACGCACACAGATCAAACAGAATGGTAAACTCACAGCGTGGTGTGCACAGCATGATGAAGAAACGCTTGAACCTGCGTGGGCGCGTTCCTATGAGCCGCCATCAATCTCAGGTGCGGAAAGCGTAGGTGTTGTGCGTTTCCTGATGTCAATTGAAGAACCAACACCAGAGATAATTGCAGCTGTTGAGGGTGCTGTTACATGGTTTCGAAGAGTCGCGATCCAAGGCATGCGTTTAGAAGAGTTCACCAACCCTGAGGGACACGCCGATAAACGGATTGTAGCGGATCCGCATGCGGGACCACTCTGGGCGCGTTTCTACGAGATCAGCACAAACCGTCCAATCTTTCTCGACCGGGACTCAGTTGTCCGTTACGCGTTTTCTGAGATTGGTCAGGAACGCCGTACCGGATACGCCTACTACGGTGGTTGGGCAGCCAATCTTCTCACCCACGAGTACCCGCGATGGAGAGAAAAGCAGAAGTTACCAAAGGAATGATTGAGAACCATACCTGGTGGTTCTTCTGCTCTCGGTTTGAGAGAATTCAATTAGATTGTAGGTTGTTGAATTGATTTATCAAACTCACGTAATGCATATCTATTCAGTTGGGTAGGTATTCAAGGCTTTCTGCCACTTATTTAGTTGTTCAACACGTTCTGTGGGGTCTAATGGAATTTCAAGAGGTCTTCCGCGGGTATCAACAACTAATCCCACAACACCACCCATTGCCTCTGTTTCCAAGAGTGAACCTCTGCCTGCTCCGACATCAAATTTTCTTGAAGGTTGGAGCTTCACTGATGCGGTTTCACCAATGTCAAGTGGATATAATCGTATCTCACCATAAGGAACGTCTTCTGTGATAACTGCTTTCTCTGGAACACTTATCTCTATTGAGAGGCATGATTCACTCTCTTTTCCAACACCAATCGGTGATATACAAGTGCCGAGATGAATCAGACAATCACGTTCAAATACATGTGTTGCTGCTTCTGCATTAACTTGTGCTAATACACCAAGTTGAGGCATCATAAAGATACTATCAACAGCAAGGTGCGTTATTCCTTCTGGTTGGAAAGCGTCAATCATCATAAGCATGGATTGCTGCCGTCTCGGCGCGTGTGACAGAACGCCGCCACTACCCACTAACATATCTAATGAAAGCATATTAACAAGTGTTTGACCACTTTCTGCCTGTTCGAAAGCTTCTGAGATTGTGCGTTGTTGTTGAACGCCACGCAATTCCACGGCTAACTGTTTATGTTGTACAAATGCCAGTCGGAGTGCTTCACGGGCAATTGCTTGCTCTAAAACTAATTCTTGTAGCGTTTGAGGAATGGTTGTAGGTCGGATCATCTTGTTTTTCACGCGATTACGCAGATCCCCTTCCTCTATATCAAATGGTACCCAACGTAAGACATTATCAATACCCGCTTCAGCGAGTACATTGGAAACACTATAACTCATACCCAGGTTCGCACTCACAGTCCGGTTAAAGCTAGGTTCATCTTCTCGGTTCTTAAACACAGAAAACACATCGGTCGTTGCACCACCGATGTCAACACCAACGACCTGCATATCATGCTGTTCAGAAACGGTTTGAATTATTTCTCCAACTGCACCTGGAGTCGGCATAACGGGTGTATCTGTCCATTCAAGAAGTTTTTTGTATCCGGGTGCATGTGCCATCACGTGCTCAAGGAATTGTTCTTGAATCTTGTGACGTGTTGGCGTTAATTCTTCACGTTCTAACACAGGACGAAGGTTATCTACGATTTCTAATGACATCACATCTTCCAAACGTTCACGGATAAGTTCTTGTGCATCTTTGTTACCCGCATAAATAATAGGAAGTTCGTAGGCAATACCAAGACGTGGTTGGGGACGTGCGGCTGCTATTATCTCAGCTAATTCAACCACATGTGAAGTTGTACCACCATCAATCCCACCCGATAGCAGAAGCATATCGGGACGCAAGTGTCTGATACGTTCTATTTTTTCATGAGGTAGACGTTTGTCATTCGATGCAATCACATCCATCACAATCGCACCTGCACCGAGTGCCGCACGTTCCGCACTCTCTGCAGTCATATTCCGTACAACTCCTGCTACCATCATTTGCAGTCCACCACCCGCACTACTCGTTGATATATAAATATCAACACCTTCATCTCCGTTCTGTGGTTTGATGATAATTCCATCATCTAACAGTTTACGTCCAGCAAGTTCCTCTACTTCTGTAATTGCATTGATTACACCAGCAGTGACATCTTCAACAGGTGCTTCCACAGTAGTTGGTGCTTCACCGCGAACGATAAGTTGATATTCATCACCACGTTTCTCAATTAGTATTGCTTTTGTAGTAGTGCTACCGCAATCCGTAGCAAGAATAGAACGGATTCCTCTTCCCGATTCATTCATAGATTTTTTCTCCTAAACAGAAGACATGTACATCTTTATCAAGTTGATTCTTTAAATAAATAGTTGTTCCTAATGTTTGAGAACTTGATGCTTAGAAAACTAATATCCCAATTGTCGCAGATATTCGCGGTTGACTGTCATCCGTTCTTCATCCGTGCGATCTTCAACCATCCCAGGACATGCAGTAATCCATCTGTCAAAATTGAGTTCTTCCAGAGTTGACATTATAGCGGGAAAATCCATCACATCTCCACCACCAACATCTACCCAATCTACCTCATAGGAATTTCCATCCCCTCCTGAGAAACCTGAATAATCCTGTAGGTGTACATAAACCAGTACATCACTGTATCTACGTATGGATTCAATTGGATCAAATCCCCAGAGAGCAGAATGAGAAACATCAATACACAGTTTGCACTTACGTAGTAAACTCATATATTTTGCCCAATCTTCAATGGAATCCACCGTTGTATTGGTATGAATATGATAGCAGACATCTAAGCCATAACGTGAACCGTAGTCAGCCCATTCCTCAGAAACTTCTGCAAGTCTTGTAAGATCATCGTTGTCTATGGGACGATCTTTTGGTTTTCCTGCCCCCATAAACATAAAACAATCTGCACCTACTTCTGCGGCGAAGTCAATCCTACGCAAATTGAGTTCCATCTGTTCGTAATTCTTATCAATCGGTAATCCACGTGCTGTTACAGCACAGACTGGCATATCAGCATTTTCGCACATCCGGCGAATTCGACGCGGTGTACCCGCCCAGTCTAAAGATTGTCGCATCTCCCAACCATCCCAACCTGTTTCCTTCAGTTGTGCCAATAGTTCTTCAAAATCTGGTTGTTGCCATCGTAAAGTACTATATCCAAATTTGAAACCCATCAAGTTCTCTCCTTTTCTCTTTTAATTCTAAGTATAAAGTTAGTTCAAATTGTATCAGAATTTTATATCACTTGCAATAAATGTTCATTTTTGCTAAACTAAATTGATAATATACAACTTAAGGATTTTCCGTAACTATTCAGAATTAAGGAGAAATTATGGATCAAGTTAAACTTGGTTTTATAGGAACTGGTGGCATGGCAGGTGCGCATATGCGCAACCTTAAGGACAATTTTGAAGATGTTCAATTTTGTGCCATGTGTGATATTTCAGAAGATCGCGCGAAATCACGCGCCGAAGAGTTCGGTGGGAATGCATATTCCGATTATCGCGTGATGTATGATAAAGAAGACTTGGATGCAGTCTATATCTGCACACCACCTTTTGCACACGGTGAACAGGAACGAATTGCCTGTGAAAAAGGTATCGCAATGTTCATTGAGAAACCAATCCATTCGGAAATTGAACCAGCGATTATAATCAATGACTACATTAATGAAACTGGTGTCATAACCAGTGTTGGTTATCACTGGCGATATGGTGGCAATGCTCAAAGTGCAAAGAAAATGCTGGAAGAGCAACCACAAATACTCGGTGCACTCGGATATTGGATGGGTGGTATGCCCGGAACCCCTTGGTGGAGAGTCCGAGCACAATCCGGTGGACAGCATGTTGAACAAACAACACATATTTTTGATCTCTGTCGGTTTCTTGTTGGCAGCGATGGCAAAACTGTACACGGTGTTGCAAACAGTGGAAGCATGACGCATATCGAAAATTATGATGTTGATGATATCAGCATGGTTAACATTGAATTTGAAAACGGTGCTGTCGCAAACATCGTCTCCGCCTGTGCCTTAGAAGGTTTTGGACGGGTGCATCTTGAAGTATTCACACGTGGTCTCGTCGTCACTGTAGGTGGTCCCAATAATATAAACCGAAAAGGAGAAACTGAACCACTTTCAGGGGCGGGTGGGCAAGATAGAGACCGTGTCTTTATTGATGCTGTCAAGAGTGGAGATGCCTCCGAAATTCTTTCACCATACAGTGATGCATTGCAGACACTACGCATCATGCTTGCCGCAAGCACTTCGTTTGTAACTGGTAAAGCAGTTGACCTTTAATAATGCGTAGACACGTAACTTAATGCTTTATCAGATTTCACGTGTTCAATTTAGAACATAATTTTAATTTTATAGTAATTTAAAATTGCTAAAGTCACTTTAGAATTAACTGGATATTTTGAGATGTTCGCGGGACTCCGATTCACGACTATCAGTGAGGTTTGTCGTGAATCGGAGATCGACCCTACAGAAATTGGGTGCCTTTGCTTTCAAAGTTGACTATAAATGTACCGCAATTGGAAGTTTAGACCACTTTCTAAAACAAGATTTGCGATCTAATAACAATCTAATTTAAAGGGCATTTGATATAGTCCTGTCAAATGTCATAATCACATTCTGCGTCGATTTATACGGGCAGTTTGTGAAGATACTCTTTATGGAAAACCACAAAATTAAAAGGAGATTCAATGATCCTTAAAGGCAAAATTACGATTACGTGTGTCCTCTTGTTGACCCTATTGGCTACTGGATGTAGTCGGCGCATGATTGACTTTACTGTAATATCTTCAAAGAATACGCAACTACAAATCCCAACGGAGGCGATGGGGTCACGTGTAGAAGGTGTTGATGAGGTGTGGATATTCATTATTCCATTTGGAACACCTAACCTAAAAGAAGCCGTTGATCGAGCCATCGAAAATGCCGGACCTGGGTATGACGCATTGACTGATGGTGTAATCTACCAGACAACCGCATATTTCGTTATAGCAGCTAAAATCGGTTATAAAGTTGTAGGAACACCAATTAAGAGCTCTCTCGTGAATGCAAATTTGCAAGGGAAAAACGGTGAATCTACAAATCAACCGCTCATCTATCACAGCTCCCTTGGCATTTCAAACGATGAAGCCTTAACGAATTTGAAAATCATTAAGGGTAATAAGCCGAACACTCCGGATTAACGCCTATAGGTTGAGTTAGCACCGCGGATAACGTGTCTGTACATACTGCCAACGTCAACTCTATAATGCTCAAGGCCAGGAACACTCATTATGCCCCAAATCACTTAACACTAACCTTTCAGCGGCGTGCTTATACCAAATTAACGAGATTTGTCCTGTTTTCGATGCCGAGAACACGGGCGGGCAGGGGAACCCTGCCACTACGATTTAGGTTAATTTGGTATTAGAACACGTACCTATCAATAGTAATTAACACATTTGATTTTTACAATCATATTTATCAACCATTTGATTTTTACAAAGTGAGAAAGAATTATGCCAATTAATCAATCCATCTGTTTTGGCGGTTTCCGGCGTGATAGAGAGCCGGAAGATGTCATCAAAAAAGCCGCAGAAATCGGATACAAATCGGTTGAGATGCTACCTGCTGATCTCTGGCCCGTTGTTCAAGATAATGGAATGCGGGTTGCAATCATTGTTGGACATTCGTCCCTTCCATCCGGCTTGAACGATCCGAGCAATCACGACAGAATTGAAGATGAATTGCACAAAAATATTGACATCGCAGCGGAAAACGACATCCCCGGTCTTATCTGTTTTTCTGGTAACCGAGAAGGTAGATCCGAAGAGGAAGGTCGTGATAACACGATAGCCGGACTATCGCGGGTGACAAAAGCTGCTGAGGAGAAAGGCGTTAACCTCTGCGTTGAACTGCTCAACAGCAAAGTCAACCATCCCGATTATCAGTGTGATAAGACTGAGTGGGGTGTTGAGGTATGTAAAGGTGTCGGTTCACCGCGGGCACTGCTGCTCCACGACATCTACCACATGCAGATTATGGAAGGTGACCTCATTCGCAATATCACCGATTATATTGAATATATTGGACACTTCCATACGGCAGGAAACCCGGGTCGCCGTGACCTTGATGATGAACAAGAAATATATTATCCTGCTGTCATGCGTGCCATTGCAAACACTGACTATGATCTATATGTCGGACACGAGTTTAGCCCCAAGGGTGATGCTTTTGAGGCAATGCAACACGCCTATGATGTGTGTAATGTTTAACTGCTACACAGAATAACGATGGAACGAGTCTCAGTACCCGTTCCATCGTACAAAATTATATGACACCCGAACGCGTAGCACGTCAGACCATTGATGGCATGCTGGAAGAATCTGGATGGCAGGTCCAGAATTACGCAGAACGGGAAACTGATGCCTCTCCCGGTGTTGCTGTCCGAGAATATTCGTTGCAAGATGATCAGCGTGCTGATTACCTTCTTTTTATCAACGAAGTTGCAGTTGGCATTGTAGAAGCAAAACCAGAGGGCACTACGATAAGTGGACCGCTCCAGCAAGCAGAACGGTATCACGCCAGTCTCCCGGAAACCTTGCCAACATTGCAGGGGTGCCCCTTTTTATTCGCATCTACCGGCATTGAGACCTATTTTCAGGATAAGCGCGACCCGGACTCCCGTTCCCGGTCAATATTTACATTCCATACACCAGAGGCACTCAGGGGTGCCCTCACTCCCAGAACCCTTCGGCAGAGACTCAAAGATGATTTACCTCCATTAGAACAAGGTAATCTCTGGGATTGCCAGTTTGACGCAATCACTGAACTTGAAAAATCCTTAACAGAATCTCGTCCACGCGCCTTAATTCAGATGGCAATAGGGAGCGGCAAAACGTATACTGCTGTCAGCAGCATATACCGACTCATCAAATTTGCTAACGTCAGACGTATTCTCTTTCTCGTAGACCGCAATAATCTCGGTAGACAAGCACTCCGTGAGTTTCAAAATTACACAACTCCCGATGATGTCAGGAAATTCACTGACCTCTACAATGTTCAACACCTTACGAGTAACGCAATTGATCCAATAAGTAAGGTCTGTATTTCCACTATCCAACGTCTCTACGCAATGCTGAAAGATGAACACGACTATGAATCGGACGATGAGGAAAGTTCCGATTTTGAACATGAAACAGAAGATTCGCCTCCACAAGAAGTCACCTATAACCCAAACATTCCTATTGATACATTTGACCTTATTATTGTTGATGAATGTCACCGCTCTATCTACGGTAAGTGGCGGCACGTATTAGAATACTTCGACGCATTCATTCTCGGTCTCACTGCTACACCATACTCACAAACGCTCAACTTTTTCAATCAGAATCTTGTCTATGAATACCGCCACGAGCAGGCTATTCAAGACGGTGTAAATGTCGGTTATTACGTTTATCGGATTAAAACAGAAATTACAGAAATCGGTAGCACAGTAGGTAAGGGGAATTATGTTGCAAGACGGGATAGAGATACTCGGCAACTTAACTGGGAGGAATTAGAAGAAGATGAAACGTATACAGGAAATCAGTTAGATCGGGAGGTCGTTGCTGAAGACCAGATTCGCACAGTGATTCAGACTTTCAAGGATAGCCTCTTCACCGATCTCTTTCCGAGCAGGCAAACTGTTCCCAAAACGCTTATCTTTGCCAAAGATGACTCCCATGCAGAGGATGTCGTCCATGTCGTCCGAGATGTTTTTGCAAGAGGCGATGATTTTTGCCAAAAGATCACCTACACAAGCGATAAACCTGAGGATCTGATCAGGCAATTTCGCACACAATTCTATCCGCGAATCGCTGTGAGTGTTGACATGATTTCTACAGGTACCGATATCAAACCGCTGGAGTGTCTACTTTTTATGCGTGCTGTCCGTTCAAGTGGGTATTTTGAGCAGATGATCGGACGTGGTGTGCGGACAATTAGTCCAGATGATCTACGAACCGTCACAAGCGATGCGACCACCAAAACACACTTCATTATCGTTGATGCTGTCGGTGTGTGTGAATCCATCAAAATCGATTCACAATCACGCATAGGTGAACCATCTACGGCTGATCCAAATGGTCCGCCACAAAGAGACCCTAACCAACTCATGGATGATGTAAGCAGAGACAGAGTTATTGAAACAGGATTTGAGCCTGAAAGTTTTGCACAAGCAGCTACAGTGATTCACGACTTCAAACGGTTTATCAATGAACACATGGATGAATTGCCAGCGTTACAAATTTTGTGTGAACGTCCAGAAGCACAAGGCACACTGACTGATGAGAACATAAAAGAGTTGGAAGAGGCATTGCAGGAACATTCCAGCAGTCTCAGTCGTGAGTCATTATGGATGGCTTATAGAAGAAGGTCACAAGAGAATGTTCGCGGATCCACAAAACGACAGACAGACCTCATCTCGCTGGTGCGATTTGCGATGGAGTATACTCGTATTTTAGAACCGTTTAGCACAACAGTTAACCGAAAATTTGAAGAATGGTTAGAGAGTAAAAACTTCACGCCAGAACAAGTCTACTGGCTCAAATGGATTCAGGAATACATTGCCACAACACTCGGTTTTCAAATAAGTGATTTTGAGTACACACCTTTTGCACAGCGCGGCGGTGTCACAAGAGCCATTCAACTCTTTGGTGATGATTTAGAGGATATGCTAAAAGATCTCACAGAGAAATTGGTTACCTAATTATGTTTTTGTAAAAGCGAGTTCTAGTGGAGTGTCTACTCTTACATTGTCCGTCGGGTAGAGGCACGAAACCCGACATGCACCCATTTATCATCAATAAAGTCGGGTTTCGTGCCTCTACCCGACCTACAATTTTAGTCTGGACAATTTACTAGTAGACTGTCCACACTAAAATTGTGGATCGCAAAATAAATCGGGAATCGGAGTTCCCTCCTACAATGACAGAGCTATATTCAGTAGGAGCGATCTCCGAATCGCGATATTTACCCGCAAAATTAGTGTGGACAGTCTACTAGTGGAGTGTCCACTCTTATTTTATAGGTAAATATCGCGATTCGGAGATCGCTCCTACCGATGGACTGCTTATGGTAGGCGGGAACTCCGATTCCCGATTTCTTTGGCGATTCACAATTTTAGTGTGGACAGTCTACTAGTGGAGTGTCTACACTAAAATTATAGGTATATTCTTCAATAAAACTTGCCAAACAGACGTATTTCTTTTAGAA
Source organism: Candidatus Poribacteria bacterium (assembly GCA_958295945.1). GTDB lineage: Bacteria > Poribacteria > WGA-4E > WGA-4E > WGA-3G > MSPOR6. The sequence goes on along the minus strand of OY282386.1, from coordinate 2,826,615 downwards.
TGTCCCTAAATACTTCTTTAAGGAATAGTCTCTTGAAAAAGAAATATATAGTTGAATTAACTGATATTGAGCGTGAAGAACTAAACAAGTATATAAGTAAAGGAGAAAATAAAGCGTATAAGATCAGGCATGCACACATCTTATTGAAATCCGATGTAAATGGTCCTCGCTGGACTGATAAGCAGATAGCTGAAGCTTACTCGTGTCATGAGCAGACGGTTTACAATGTGCGGCATCGTTTTGTAGAAAAGGGTTTATCGGGAGCGTTGGATCGAGTGCACCGCAAAACACCTCCGTGTCCTCGAAAGTTGGATGGTGAAGCAGAAGCGCGTCTGATTGCGTTGAGTTGTAGCGAACCGCCTGAAGGCTATAGCAGGTGGTCCCTTCGTCTTCTTGCTTCGGAATTCGTGAAGCTTGAAATCGTTGAGAGTATTTGTTCTGAAACAGTGCGCCAGACGCTAAAAAAAACGAACTAAAGCCACACCTGGTGGAACAATGGGTAATCCCACCCACCGAAAATGCTGAGTTTGTCGCAGCAATGGAAGAAGTGCTTGATCTCTATCAGAAACCTTTAGACACAGATGTGCCGGTTGTGAATATGGATGAACAACCTGTAACGTTGAGGGATGATATTCGCGAGCCGTGCCCCCTCAAACCGGGTCAAGTCAAGCGTGTAGATAATGAATATAGACGCAATGGCACAGCACAACTTTTCATATTCACAGAAGCACTAACGGGGTGGAGAGGCGTGTCTGTGCGTGAGCGTCGGACTGCGGTGGATTGGGCACAAGAGGTAAAGGTGCTATTAGACGAGGTGTATCCGAAAGCAAAACGAGTGATTTTAGTTTGTGATAATCTGAATACACATAAAGTTTCATCCTTGTATAAAGCGTTTCCAGCAGCGGAAGCACGCCGTTTATGTGCTCGTTTAGAAATCGTGTATACGCCCAAACATGGAAGTTGGTTGAATATTGCTGAGATAGAACTTAGCGTGCTAACACGACAATGTTTAGGTCGTCGCATCCCTGATATAGAAACACTACGACGAGAGACACAAGCTTGGGAAAAAAGACGAAATGGTGAAGCGAAGCAAGTAGACTGGCAATGGACAACGGATGATGCTCGCATCCGATTGAAACGCTTATACCCACAATTTTAGTGTGGACAGTCTACTAGTAGAGCGTCTACACTAAAATTATGAATTGCCAAAGAAATCGGGAATCGGAGTTCCCTCCTACAATGACAGAGCTATATTCAGTAGGAGCGATCTCCGAATCGCGATATTTACCCGCAAAATTAGTGTGGACAGTCTACTAGGTTCAAGACTTATTGACTTGTCAAAGTCTGTGATAGCGAGGTCAGTCTTTTTATTTATAGCAAAAACAGTACCGCGACTGTAGTAAGCTTGGGCACAGTTTGCCTCATATTGAATCGCCATAGTAAAGTCTTTAACTGCTTTGTCAATATCTGCCTTATTGTTATATGCGTTGCCACGGGTGATATAAGCATCAACATAATCCGGCTTAAGTCTAATAACCTTGCTATAGTCCATAATGGCTAAGTCAATCTCGTCCTTGCTGCTGTAAGCGTTACCGCGAACCAGATAAGCATCAGTAAGATCAGGATTAAGTTGGATAACTTTGTCGCAGTCTTCTATGGCATTGTCAAACTCGTCTTTAATCACATAAGAATTCCCGCGATGGAAATATGCCTCTGCATAGTCAGGATCATGTTGAATCGCCTTTGTAAAATCTTCAATTGCCTTGTCAATATCCCCGTTAGCACCGTGTGCCATTCCACGACCAAAATATGCCCTTGCAGGTTTCCGAGTCCAGAAAATTGCATCGGTAAAGTCAGTAATTGCTTCTTCAAATTTATCCATTTTATGGTACACCTCGCCTTGATAGATGTAGGGCATAGCAAAACCGGGGCTCAGTTCAATAGCTCTACTAAAATGCTTAACGGCTTCTTCATAGTGTGCCATTTTTGCTTTGTTAGCCATTTTCTGAATCTCCCTTCTGCTCTTGTGATAAACCTTTATAAGTCATTCTATAGGTTTCCAGTTTAAGGCTTTGGTGTCGAATAAATCCATGGATATCATTGTAAACAGATTCGGTATAAATACCGTGTGCCTTTTTTAGATGTTCCTGCATCGGTATTTTGAGGACTGCTGGAATATTGATTACATCTTCGTCGTTCAGTTGAATAAAACCATCAGGATGTCTAACAAATACACTCTTCTGTGCAATGACACGATTCATTGGTTCATACGGGTTTTTAATGTAAGAATCTATTAATTCAATTCTTTGTGTGATAACTCTACCGTTTTTATCAAGAGAACTGTTGCACGCCATGTAAAGTGCAATTAGATAGTCTTCTGAAAAATCAATTAGGTTAGTTTTACCACCGTAATGCTGAACTTCTGCAAGGCATTCAATCTCACTATATGTCTTACGGATAAAAGGTTTGGCAATTTCTAACATTTCCCGTTGGACTACTTCTATATCAAATTGTTCATCTTCAACATCAAATTCTTTATCCTCCAAAAAGACGCGATACAAGTTTGAGGAGACCTTTCTATAATAAGGTTTTTCCTGATAATGTTCAGGTTCACCACGGTACAGATATTCCCCAGTATCTACTTTTTCTTCTATTTTTCTGAGTATTCCATTGACTGTACGAGGTTTGTGCATTCACTTCACTTTACATTACTAATTATCTTGTTTCAACATAATATCATAATTAACAATAGAATGCAACGATATTGCGAACCCAACCCTATGCCTCATCAGTCTCATCAAACTCATCCTCATGCATAATCTCCTGCAATCCGGTAGCGATGCGGAAGGCAACAAGACAAATACAAAAACATAATGCAAACAACCCTTGATGACCGATAAGCGGTACGAGTAATCCACCAATCGTAGATGCGAAACTGGCAGGTAATAACAAAGTATTCATAAAACCGATATAACTCGGACGACTGCGCGGGGGTGCTATGTTTAACATATACGCCATGAATCCAACCATCATGCCGTTTGATAATACACCACTTATTGCAAAAAGGAAGAAAAAAGCAGGTAATATGAAGGTCTTCGGGACTATACCTGAAAAGAACCCAATTGCTGGCGGAAACGCCATCAAACCAGCAGTGATAATCAGTAGCCAACGCACTCCGTATCTTTCTCCAATATAACCCCACATAGCATTTGAAACAACTCCGCTAAAAGCAGAACATACGATGAAAAAACCTATTGTTGACTCGGGAACACCTAATTCATACAAGGCATACGGTGTGTAGAAAGGGATTGCCATGCCAGCAAGGTGCAAACCGATGCGGAAAAATATAAATCTACGATAATTCATATCTGTCCGTAAGAAATGAGGTCCTTGTTTTAAGTGCTCCCACATAGGTATACGCTTCGCATTAACAGGATGGATTGGTTCACGTATTCCCAAGAAACTGATAAAAGATAGAAAGGCAGCAAGCACAGAACAGATAAAGAGGACAGAGTAATTTGATGGGAACACAAGTTCAGTCTCTATCTGAAAAATGGAACTGATGATATACATCGTTATTGTTCTGAAGCTTTGCGTAATCCATCCAAAAACACCATTAAATTCATCCTCTTTTACAAGCACAGCACGCACAAAAAATCCAACCCATATACCGAAAAATCCACCAAATACTTGTCTTAGACTGAAAAAGCGCGCACGCCGATTTGGTACTATAGATTTAGAGATGATGTCCATATAGGGAAGCGTTGATACTCCCATAGCTGAGGAAGATAAAAAGTAAAATCCTAAAAAGCAGGCTGCGAGTAGAATCGGATTTTGCCCACCGATCCTTACGGTGCAAAAAAATATAGCCAACCACGCGAACACGCGGATACCCATCCCGATTGCATAATATGGCATCTTACGCTGACGATGTTCCAAGAGATTAGATACCAACAGTTGGGGCCACATCCAACCGGCTGTCATCATTGAGCCAGTCAAACCCACCATGAAATTGGATCCGGTGAGCCTATGCACAAAAGCAGAAAGTACCGTCGACGCATCTACAAATGCAAGATTGATACGCATGAAGGTGCCTTGAAGCAGTGCAAACCCAAAGTTTCGTAGTTGGTGATTCCCTTTTTTGGACATTCTCTCCTCAATTTATTTCAATATGGAAGACAACATCATTTCTCTGAATATCTTCCTTCTAAAAATAGGCAGTTCGTAGAGGCACAATTATGAAGATTAATTTATTAAACGGGTAATCGTTAATCACCCCAAAACCTGTAGGTGGGGAATGCCAAAAGGCATTCATACGGTTGATTTGGCACTTCCTAACCGCACCGGACTTCTCAAGGAAATTACCTGATTTATTTCTTAATCTTCATCATTGTGCTTCTTAAAGCCTTTTCAAGAGAGAATATCATTAATAGAAATGGTATCATCTACAGCCAATTCTCTATACTTTAGTGTATAATGTTCACGGGATTGCGCGTTGTTTTTTGACAGATTTATTTCAATAAGGTTGAGTCAAATAATCTGGTAGGTTGTTATGTGAGTTAGAGTGATGTGCAGTACAGACTTACTGCTTTTCATGGAGGATTAGGAATCATACACTAATAATTTAGGTATAGAGACAAATCAGCGTTGAATGTATGAGCTGCATTCAACGCTGAATCTCTGTGTTTCAATATAAACAACTTCTACCAATCTTCAATCAATTGCACTAACAAGCGAACACCATAACCAGATGCCCCTTCAGGAATATATGTAGACCCTTTCATTCCCCACGCAGTTCCTGCAATGTCAAGATGCACCCACGGATAACCTTCAGCGAACTTCTTCAGGAACGCAGCACCGGCAATCGTCCCAGAAGTCCCATCACCGATGTTCTGCACATCTGCGACTTTGCTTTTCACGCCTTCATCATAATCATCCCAAAGCGGCAATTGCCACACGCGTTCATAGGTTTTATCTGCAGCTTTCTTGACTTTTTCCATCAGGGCATCGTCCGTACCCATGGCTCCTGCTGCGATATGTCCAAGACAAGTAATCACAGCACCTGTCAGGGTTGCTAAATCAATTACGCCATTCGGTTCATACTGTGCTGTCCATCCGAGTGCATCTGCTAAAATTAGCCTGCCTTCAGCATCTGTATTCATTATCTCAATTGTTTTTCCACCGAAGGATGTCACAACATCTCCAGGTTTAATAGCAGTTGAACCCGGCATATTTTCGGTTGTCGCAATAATCCCAAGCACACGCACATCCGGTTTCAACTGACCGATAACCTGCATCGCACCTAATACAGCTGCAGCCCCAGACATGTCGTGTTTCATCTCGTCCATACCTTTTCCAGATTTCAATGAGATTCCACCGGTATCAAAGGTGATTCCTTTTCCAACGAGTGCAACGGTATCGTGTCCTTCTCCTTTAGGAGTGTAATCCAAGATGATAAACCGTGGCTCTTCAGCACTACCTTGTGCTACTGCTAATAGAGTCCGGAAGCCTTTTTCCTGAAGGGTTGGTTTGTCAAAAACCGTGCAATTTAGCCCTACCGTTTCTGCTACTTCTTCGGCTTTTTCCGCAAGTTGTGTCGGTGTGAGATGGTTCCCAGGTTGATTGCTCAGATCGCGTGCAAGCATAGTTCCGCTTGCAATGGTTTCTCCGCGTTCAACAAGTCGTTCCATCAACGATTTCTCTGACTCACTCCCTACGAGAAAGGTCATCGATTCAAGCGATTTATCTTCATCTTCCTTATCATCGCTTTGGGTTTTGTGCTGCTTGAACTCATACAACGAGAGTAGACTGGCTTCAACGGCTGCTTGTGCCCAATCGTCTTGTGTTTCGGGTGGAATAGGAACAGTAATAGATTTAAGCCCAATATCACGTACTTGTCGCGCTGTGTGTCCAGCAACTTGACGCACCTGTTCAGCATCCAGTTTCTCAAACAACCCAAGTCCAACCAGTATGACACGAGGGGCAGCAATCTCACCGTTTGTATACAGTACACTTGTTGTTTTCGGTTTCCCTTTGAAATCACCAAGATTCAGAAACGCTTGTATGCGACCATCCAATGCTGAATCAGCGGCTAAGAGTAACTCATTGTGCATGTCATCTTCAAGCACTGGGATGAGGACAGCACCCGTTTCTACTTGACGAAAATCACCAATATCGACAGTTATGTTCATATAATATTTTCCTTTCTATTTGATTGTTTGAGAGGTGGGTAAAATTATATTATGTAAGTAATATAGACAATTACGTATTTCGGGTATATAATTGATTCTGAAAATGTGTATTGTAGGTTGACAATTTATTAGACCTATCTATATCTGTCTGCAGCAGATGCCGCGTGACTACCACCATTTGGTCCACTCTTAACATTCAATTCCTTGAGTTCACTCATCAATAAATAGGATTATCTACCGGGGAAACGATGTCGTGCGTTTTCAAATGTACTTCGCGGCAATAGAGTTCAAGATAGGACCCCAAATCTTCTAAATCAATTTCATGCTTTTGATAGTCATCCTCTGAAATAATAATTGTCAGTTTTTCACAGAATTTTTTTCCAGTGCAAGCAGCAATAAATGATGTAATTATTTCTAATATCATTTGTTCTCTTGACACTAGAATTCCAGAATGCCCGGTTCCTAACACAGGTATTACAAGTGACTCTAATACACCTTGTTTTCCAACATAATACCAAAGACTTCCTAAACCTTCCCTTACATTATCAAGTGAACTTTCAATACCGGATAATTCGTTTACTTCGTCAATCGCAACGAAATATGCGATCTGCTCTTCTACCGATACTTTGACCACCGTGCCGACATCATATTGTGTTTTTCCAGTTTGCTTATTCTTTATCACAACGTTTTCATCACTATTCAGGGAGTTTGTTAAATCTTGTTCAAGGTGGTCTGAATTGTTATAGTATTTATTAATGAACTGTCCCTGCAAACTTCGTGATGTAATCGGACTCGCTGACATATTTGTATCAAATGTTGTATTCGTACTAATGACGTAAGCTCCATCACTATTAAAGATACTGCCGACCCTAATTTCAATTAGAATATCCTGTCCTTCTAATCTATGACTCACAGAAAGGGTCTTAGCACATTTTCGAAGAAAATGAAAGACTCCAATCATTAAACCTAATAATATAATGATCATAAACATCCAGTGGTTGCCACGAGACCATTTCTCAAATGTAGGACTGAAATGAGATAATATTTCAATTGATAACCAACACCCACTATACACATAACAAGCAGTTGTTATTACCGTGATCATATACTTACGGCAATTCTTTAAATGTTGCTTTGAAAGGTAGATGGGCAAACTCATAAGACTAAAGTTTTTCTGTATTATGCAATCGTAGGCGTGATCTCCAGCGTGGCACTTTTTTCAAGAATCCCTTTTCCTCCTTAGTACGCCTTTGAATTTGCTCGTCTCTAGCAGATGGCCCCAAACCTAACCTAACATAGTCATTTTGTGTATAATAGTATGGGCTTGAATAACCTTGTTGTTTAAGATTATTGTGCCGTGTCGGCCAAGTTTCTAATGCATGCTGTAAAACAACTGCGTCAAAATTAATGTGAACCGAAAGTCTTTCACTGATAATGGATGGACATCTTATAGGATCTCGATGTCTGAAACCGTTCAAGTTAACACAAATTATAGGTAAATGTAACTCTAATGCTTCTTCAATCTCCCAATGTACATACTGTAGATACCGTGTTTTTTCCCCGACTAAAATGACGAAGGCTTTAGTTTGTAGAAGTTGATTTTTTAAAACTTGTCTGATAGGCAATTCTAAATTAGTGTTATTTGACATGTTCATATCATGAGTGTTGTAAAAATTAAATTTCGTTCCATCATCTTGCCTCCACGCACGCATTAGCCAATAATAGTGAACATCACTATTGTAATCAAAACTTAGAAAGAATTTGTTTCTATAAGCCATAATAACACCTTCTATGTCTACAGTAATTATATCTATAAGTATACATCTATCTTATATAAAATCAATAAAAACCTGTCAACATATTCTTTGGAATAGGCAGCTATTTAGATTTCCGCATACCTGTCATAACGACAAGGGGTTCATCACTTGTTACCGTTAATGAATGATAGGTATTAGCAGGTACATCAATTCGGTCACCTTTTTCAACAGTACCTTCCTCATCGGCAACTTTTGCTTCTGCCGTGCCAGATAACACACAAACCACCTCATCCTGAGTGTGGATATAATCAAGATACGCACCACCCGGACGACCAGACCACTGATATGCGTCAAAACCCTCTGATTGTAATTGTGCTTTTAATACGTCTACATCGTCATTTTCTTCTAACCAACGTGTTTTCCATTTCATTGCAATTCTCCTTATAGCGGTTCTAACTTGACTGGACACACCTTCAACTCAGCAGTATGTGTAATCGGATCATATCCTGAACCTGTCAGCAGATTTACAGGCACATCTGCAAAACTGAAACTGGCAAATACTGTGCCTTGTGGCGATCGATTTGTCGCCTTGACTTTTATATTAATACTCCCACGCGCACTACTCATTTTGCACCATTCCCCATCTGACAACGACCATTTATCAAGGTCTGCAGGGTTCACTTCAAGTGATTCTTCCGGCAAAAGATAATCTATACCTTGAGACCTTCCTGTTTGAGTCCGTGTGTGGTAGGACTGCAAACGCCTACCAGTCGTCAGCCATACAGGAAAATCATCGCTGATTGTTTCTGCTGGATCACGGTAATGCACTTTAGAAAAGACACCTTTTCCGTTAACAAAAGTATCTTCATGCAGTCGTGGTGTGCCAGGATGTTCTCTATGCGGAACAGGCCACTGGTTGTTAAAGGTGTCCGTAACGCCATTTTCAATGCGTTCCCAATCTAATCCAGCATAAATCGGTGAGAGACTGCATAGTTCATTGAATATCGGTTCAGGTGAGTTATATTCAAATCCGTTGAATCCCAGTCGTTTTGCAATCTCACAAATAATCCACCAATCAGGTTTCGCTTTACCGGGAGGCGGTACTGCTGCACGTAACCGCTGCACACGACGTTCGGTATTTGTGCAAATTCCATCAGTTTCACCCCATGCTGTTGCAGGCAGCACAACATCGGCAAGTTCTGCTGTTTCGGTCAGAAATATGTCAATGACAACGAGATGATCTAAGGATCGGAGTGCATGTTCACAATGCTCTCGGTCTGGATCAGACAACAATGTGTTCTCACCATCAATAAGCATCGCGTGAATACTATCACCACAAAGTTCTAATGCCGTGACTTTCGTAATTCCTTTCTCAAGGTCAACTTCCTTGCCATAAACCGCTTTGAACTTTGCTTGATGCTCAGGATCAGTGACCGATTGAAACCCCGGGTAGTTGTTTGGTAAAGCACCACAGTCTCCAGCACCTTGGATATTATTTTGTCCACGCATCGGGTTAATACCCGTTCCTTCGCGTCCGACATTCCCAGTCATTAGGACAAGATTACATAAACTTTGAACGTTTTCTACGCCGCAGATATGTTCTGTAATACCAAGTGTGTAGTAGATAGCAGCTGCATCCGATGAGCCATACCACATCGCAGCTGTTTCTATGTCTTGTGCAGGTACACCGGTAATTGTTTCCGCCCATTCAGGTGTCCACTGACTGATATGTTCAAAGAAATCATCAAATCCGGTTGTCCGATTTTCAACGAATCTTTCATCAATCAATCCTTCACGTGCAATAACATGTGCCATTCCAAGGAGCAGTGCTGTGTCTGAACCCACACGGAGTGGCAGATATAGATGAGACAACTCTGCCAATCCGATACGTCTCGGATCTGCGACAATAAGTTTTGCCCCGCGAGCAATCGCCTTTTTCAATCCAGTCGCTGCCACAGGATGGCATTCAGTCATGTTTGTGCCGATGCAGAAGATGACATCTGGTTTCTGCATATCAACGAGCGGATTAGACATCGCACCACGTCCGATTGTCGCTGCCAGACCGGCAACGGTTGGGGCGTGTCAAGCACGGCTGCAATTGTCAATATAGTTTGTACCAAATCCTGTGCGTATGAACTTCTGCATCAGATACGCCGCTTCACTCGGGGCACGTCCAGAGGCGATACCGTAGATGCCATGTCTGCCGTGTTCAACATTCACTTTTCTGAACCCTTCAGCAGCCAAATCAAGTGCATCTTCCCAACTCGCTTCATGAAGTTCACCATCATTGGCACGAATAAGCGGTGTCTTTAGTCTGTCAGGATGTTGCACAAAATCGTAAGCGAACTGTCCTTTGACACACAGCGCGCCTTGATTCGCAGGACCGTCCATCGCAGGATGGATACCGATAATGTTCTCGTTATTTGAAAGTACATCAACGGAACAGCCGACACCACAATATGGACAGATGGTACGCGTCTTGTCAATCGTCCCGTCTGTAACCTCATCAACCGCACGGAGTGCTTTTTTGTCGGCAAGGGCACCCGTGGGACAAGTCTGGATACACTGTCCACAGAACGTACATGCAGAGTCCTTTAGAAGACCATCAAATTCTGTCGTAATCTGTGTCTGAAAACCACGGTTCATCACATTGATAGCGTGGTCCCCTTCCTGCTCAGCACATACACGAACACACCGATAACACGAAATGCATAGTTCATAATCCCGAAGAATAAACGGATTGTCATCAGTTTTGCTCGTTCCAGATACAGTACCCTCAATATCAGTTCCCTTGATCTTGTATTCATCACAGAGATTGGCAAGTTCTCGGGAAGCGTATCCACGCAACGGATGCACATCTACCTCACGGTTCTCACTCATCACCATTTCAAGCAATGTTTTCCGATATGTCTCAATTGTATCAGTTGATGTGCGGATGACCATGCCAGGCGCAGCTTTCGTTGTGCAGGATGCAACCGGATTTCGCGCCCCTTCCAACTCTACAATACACAGACGGCAGCCACCAAAAGGCTCTAACCGTGGATCGTAACACAACGTAGGAATATCTTTCTGATGACGTTGTGCCACTTCAAGCACTGTCTCACCTTCAATAATGTCAACATCAATTCCGTCAATCTGCAATTTATCTGGCATAATCCCTGTTTCTTCCTACCAAGTTTGAACAGAAGCAGTTAGTTTTCTTCAGTAAAATCAATTTGCTTCACCTCAAGCTCACCCGATAAGATTTGAGACTTTGCCTCTTCCACTTTATCAAGTACATTTTGAGGTATCTTATCTTTCATCTTAGGATTGTAGGTGAGTGTGATTGCCCGGTCTTTCAACATATTAAAGGTATAAATCTGCGGTTTGAACTTGCCATCCTTAACAAGTTTTGCAACCTTTAAAAAAGCTGAAGGTGTAACCACAGCATTGGCGAGGACAGTGTTGGGTGAAATCTTACTTTTGTCAAGATTGGCTCCAAATGTGTAGACGATTTTACCATTTTCCAAGGCATTCTCTGCCGCTTCATAAGCACCAAGTCCAGCAGCATCTGCATTCGGAAACAGGAAGTCAACACCTTGATTAATCAGTGCTTCTGAGTATCTTTTCCCTGTAACAGCATCTGTCCAGTCGCCAACCCACATTTGGATAACTTCTACTTCAGGATTAACGGTCTTCGCACCATGTTCAAAAGCAATGAAAGTACTTTTGACAGATGGAATCTCCTGTCCACCGATACAACCCAGTTTGTTTCCCTGTGTCATCATACCCGCCATCATACCTAAAAGGTATGCAGGTTGCTCAACCCGTAAGTTCATAGGACAAATATTGTCTGTGACAGTGCCACCTGAGGATGTAATAAAAATCGTATCTGGAAAATCTGGTGCGACTGCCTTCGCAGGTTCTTGATATTCATAACCATGACCAAAGATCAAGTCAAATCCCTTATTTGCATAATAACGGAAGTGTTGCTCCTGCTCAGGCATAGTCTTACTCTCAACATCTATTATTTTTGCCCCCAGTTCTTTCTCTATCAGGACAAGTCCATCGTATGCCAATGCATTCCATCCTGCATCCGACTTAGAAGCAGGAAGAAGCATAGCAACCTTGAATTCCTCTTCCGTTTGTTTATCTAAACATCCAATTAACGCGGCTGAAATAGTTAAAAGAAGCATCAAACATATCGTAAATTCTACACTAAACTTAATTGACCGACGTACTTGTATCATCATGTTGTTCTCCTATCTTTTGTTGAAACTCACACAATTATAGCAGAATTGTCTGTGTGGTGCAAATTGTAAAGTTCAATATACTTGTAGGAGCGATCTCCGAATCGCGATAAATCGGGAATCGGAGTTCCCTCGGACAATGATTTATGCGGTTAATTCCAATTACTTTACACACCCGTTGATTGGGGTGAGCGTGCCCGTTCTATCAAAAAGTTACACATCAAGTCCTATTCAATATCGCCAATTTTCGTGCGCAAGGGGTGCAGCATTCAGTTGGTCACGATAGGTGCGCCACTGCGGTAGAAATGTGTCCATCAGTTCACGAAATCTATCGTTATGGTGACGCTCCAATAGATGCGTCATCTCATGAACCAATACATATACCAGACACGATTTCGGTTTCTTTGCCAACTCAAGATTTAACCAGATGCGTCTCGCTTCAATATTACAAGATCCCCATTGCGTTTTCATTTTCTTGATGCGCACCTCGTTAACGGGTACCTGCATTTTTGTTTCCCATTTGGTGATAAGCGGTGGCAACTGGGCATGGAGATGTTCTCTATACCATTCATATAGCACCGACTCACGTTTGTCTCTATCAGTGCCTGGACGCACGGTAAGTCCGATTCTTGTATTGTTAAGGAGTTGTACTTTCGGTGGTGAATTTTGCTCTGAGACTTTGAGGCGGTAGCGTCTGCCAGCAAAAAAGTGGCTTTCACCTGACACATATTCCCGTTGTGATTGGCGAACTTGACTTTTATATGGTTCTTGTTTGCGTTTAATCCATCCTAAACGGGAAATGATAGCCAACCGAACGGCATCATCGTCCAATCGCAGCGGTACCGACACGCGGATCTGTCCGTTGGGTGGATGAACACCAATATAGAGATGCTTAATGTCTTTGCGAATTACATCTATGGAGTAACCGCTTACTTCAATTTGATAATTTTCGGTTTTAGTATTCATCTTGGCTCTTCGCAAGTTCAAATATTTTATCAATATCAAGGTCAAGATCGTCTAATTCTTTCTGAATTACTCTCTTAATCGCACTTTTGACACGGCGTTCTTTGAAATGGGATCCTTTCCAATTGTCAGTGAGGGCATCTCGGATAGCGGTGTCCAGAGCGATTGCACCTGAATGCCGTCGTTCTGACGGTGCATCTCCTAAGTTGTCATATAGTGCCTTGCATGGTGGCGTGTTAATATCAGACGGGTAGTCGCGAAAAGTATCAGGATCATTTGCCTGTTCTCCCAGTTCAACTACTTTAGATAGGAAATTTCTGTAATCTATTGCCTCTTCCCTACGTTTGTTAATCACTTCCTCTAGCAGAATCGATAATTCCTCATAATACTTTGGATTTATATCCATCTTATCAACGATTACTCTTCGGACATTGTTTGCAATAGTTGCTGCAATTGCCTCATCATTGTTGCGTATGCTTTCGGGTAGTGCATCAATTGCTTCTTCTCTGTTTTCAACAAGTAACTCAACGAGAGGTGTATCGTCAAAAGTTGTGATTTTTTCAGTATCCGCAGCACCGATATATGTATCCAGTAGTTGACGCATGTCGGGTTCGTAAACTTTCAGGTCAATATAATCCCCACTCGCCAATTTTATCATTTTGCAAACTTCTTCATAGTGCGAAACCTCGTTTTGCATCTTTTCTGCTTCGGTATCAGAATAACCCGCGTCTTCCATTTCATTCGCAATGTCAGCATAGGCACGTATAAATGCAGTTGTAAATTTATAAAGTTTTATACGTTTCGGTTCATTTGCTTTTATCTGTTCATTGTTGCCAATCTCCTCACAACAGAAATAACGCATGTAGTCGGGGGTATCATAGGGTGGATCAACAGGTTCACACAATCCTTTAATCTGATCGCGTGTGATGTCCAATCGTTCCTTTGCTTTAACAAGTCTATTCTTTAATAACCCTTTTACGTCTTCTATGTCGTAGTTATCAAATGCATCCCCAGTGTATTCTGTCATTGCCTTCTTTAGAGATCCAAAAAGGTCTTGGTAGTCAACGATGTAACCAAATTTCTTGTCGTCACCATCAAGCCGATTGACGCGACAGATTGCCTGAAAGAGACCGTGATCTCGCATGCTTTTATCAATGTAAAGATAGGTAGCAGATGGGGCATCAAAACCTGTGAGTAGTTTGTCCACAACGATGAGAAGTTTCATCTCATCTGGTTTTTTGACGAAATCCCTTTTGATTGCCTTTTCAAATGCTTCAGCCTTATACATTGCCGAATCTTTCGGTTCGTTGAAATACGCAGCGAGCATTTTTTTGTAGGTCTTATATTCCTGCTGTCTGTCGTCTGTATCTGCTGCGGGGTTATATGAAGTGACGACTGCACATTTCCCTTCTAATTCTGTATTTTGAAACAGATCATAAAATCGACAGGCAGAATAGATGTTATCGGCAACCAACATCGCATTCCCTTTTCCACTCATTAATCGAGGACGTGTGTTCATATCTATCACAATATCCGCAACGATCTTTTCCAAACGATCTATTGAACTTTCCACTTTCATTATAGTTCCCCATCGCTTTTTCAGTTGCATCTTTGCTGTGTTAGATAGTCCCTGAGTCCTCTCTTCAAAAAATTGGTCAATCATCTCCTGTGACGTGATATCTATGTCAATGTTACGTGCTTCATAAATTAGGTCTAAAACGATATTATCGCGAACCCCTTCGTCATATTTGTATGTGTGTATGAACGGACCGAAGGTATCAATACTCCGTTGTTTATCGGTTTTAAATAACGGTGTGCCTGTAAACGCTATAAGCACAGCATCAGGAAGGAGTGTTGTCATAGCTCTGTGGAGTTTTCCAGACTGTGTGCGATGGCATTCGTCCACGAAGATATATATTTCCCCTTTTGGTTTAAATGTATCCCTTCTTTGTACTTCAATATCTTCCACATAGTCGTCGATATCAGTATTGTAGTCATTACTGGAGGAACGGAATTTATGTACGAGTGAACAGATGAGTCTTACTGTGGTATTATTGAGAACATTAAATAGTTGCGATCCTTTTTTTGTCCGTTTAATTTTCACATTGACATCTTTAAAAACACCTTCAATCTGATCGTCAAGTTCTGTACGGTCTGTTATGATAAGCACGCGTGCATTTGCCTTGTATTCAAGTATCCATTTTGCTAACCATACCATTGTGAGACTTTTACCGCTGCCTTGTGTATTCCAAATGATTCCGCCTTCACGTTTTTTGACTTTATCTTGTGCTGCCTTCACACTGAAGTATTGATTGTGTCTGCATATTTTCTTTGTATCCACATCAAAAACGATGAAGTCGCGTATGAGTTCAAGAATACGTTCTATGTTGCAAAGTTGGCTGACATCCCTGTGCAGCAGGTTGTCACCAGCAGCGGGATGTGCTTTGTCCTCTTTCCACTGCAGCCAATATTTCTCCTCTGTATTTATGACACTGTAACGTAGACCTTGTGATTCGTTACCTGCCATTAAAAGCTGCACGGTGCTAAAGAAATGACCAATGTTTTCAATCTTTTGGTTCCTATAGTTCTGACGGATTCCTTCAGAGACAGACCGGGTGGAACGTTTCAATTCCAATACTCCGATCGCGATACCGTTAATGTATAGCACAAGGTCTGGTCGTTTGTTGGTGTTTTTAGATTTTAGGGTTACCTCCTCTGCAATGCCGAAATGGTTTTTATGAGGGTTTTTCCAATCTATCAATTTGACGGTGATATTTTTTTGCCCGGTATCTGGTCGCACATTTGCTCCATAACGTAATAAACCATACATTTTACGGTTAACGTCGTAAAGCGTTTTTGTTCCGCCGACATCTGCTGCCCTTTTTAGTTTATCATAAACTTTTTTGATTATTCTATCATTACGCCCTTGTGTCCTCAACCAATCGGTCAGCAAGTCCTTATTAATGTTGCTGTTGTTTGCACGGGATTGCCAGTCGCCAAGGTATTCGTACCCTAATGCATCTTGAAAAAATGTGATGAGTCGTCCTTGTATACGTTTTTCTTTTTCACCGACGGTATTCATGGTTTCCTCTCCCCTCGTGATTGTAGCATAAACTGTCAGTTTGTGCATCGAAAACATAATCTAACAGATTGTGCTACAAAATATACGAGAACTTTGTTATTCCCAATCTGAAGGTAGGAAAGATTTCCGAATCGCGACCATTACATTTATAGTTAGGAATCGGAGTTTCCGCCTACAACTTATGCTGCAGCATAAGTTGTAGCTTAATCCACTCTTCTTGATTTCAGATTCGTAAGTTCTGTCCTTCCTTTGTTTGTCAAACGATACTTCTGCAACCGACTGTTGGGTTTGTCGGGTATTGTATATTCGATTAACTGTTCTGTTAGAAGTTCTCGGACAACTGCGTTAAGTCGTGCAGAAATTGCTTTCTGTCCTAAGCTTTTGGACAATTCGGATTTTTGTCTGGGACCGTTAGCAAGCAGCACTATTACTCTGGATTGCAGTGACTCTGGCAGTGACTCTGGCAGTGACTCTGGCAGTGACTCTGGCAGTGACTCTGGTTTGGCACGCCAAATCGTTATCTTAAATCCACTGCTGTCGTCGAATTCCGGTTCGGGTAAGCCAGCATCACTGCAACGGCGGATCATGTCTAAAGTTCCTGTTCCCATCCGTTCAATGTATTGTGCCAAATATAAAGAGTCAGCGAGCAGCGGATTATTAGGAATTGACGTGTGCGCGACCCTTAATTGCTCCAATGTGAGAGACGGTGGTAGCCTACCGGGATTTAACACTTCAATCCGATCTGTAAAAAGCATTACTTGGACGCTGGCATTGCTGGTATAGTCCCGATGTGCTACAGCGTTAACGATGGCTTCGGTTACTACTTCTTTCGGTATTTCATAACTAACAGGAGCTTGCACGCTTTCTGCACGGGTCCCCACCGATAGATTGATCTTGCTAAGGACAAAATCTACTGCTTGATCAACGAGTTGGAACGTTGTGCCTTTGTAGACCTGATAGGATGGGATTGGTTTAGCGACCTGTGTTCCGTGGAAATGAGCACACCGGACTTCGGAAGAGATAAAAGCTCGCTGCGGTGATTTGCCAAAAAGTAACACCGCCGCGTTTGTCGGTTTATCACTGTTTAACAGATTTAGATGGATCAACAACTCTTCGGTTGACACATCTTCGGGTAGTGGGAATGCCCTGGCACTACGTGCCATACGGATAAACCACGCCATTTGTTCGGTGTCAAGATCGTCCAACGAGGCTTTCAGACAAGGTGCAGCGTCAAAAGGTTCAGAACGGATGAGGTCTTCACTATCAAGGTATTCAACTAATGCTTCGTAAAGTGCTGTTACTAATTCCTCCGATGTATTGATTCGTTTTCGGATAAGTCCGGCTTGTGCTTTCTGAATAAGTGTCTGCATCTTCGGGTGTCGTGCGTTGTCATCAGTCCCTTTGACGAAAATGAGTCGGTGTATACCGGAATCGGTCGCTTGATCGAATTCCCGTTCTGTCGGTGAGATGCCGTCTGCATCCTCTGAGCCGTAGTTGTTCCCCAACAATCCGACATAGAGATCAGACTGTTCAACCTCGTCCAGATAGAGGTTATCCGGACGGCGATCAGATGCTGGCACATCTTCAAATAGGAATACATCAAAGAATCGTCGCATTAACGGGTCGTTCCGCAGGAAGTCGCGCAATGCCTTCCGTTCCTGTGCAAATTCTCTTTGAACGCTGCTGATGAAGATACGAATGGTGTTCATGATTGTTTGTTGTTTTATAGGCGCGCTGATTGTCTGAACCAATATTCTCAAAATTATTGGAACTCATCTATAAATGTGGATTGAACATGTTCTTATTCCAGATACAACACGTCCCCCATTCGGACAAGTGCTTGAGCAAAGGAATATAACGCATCACCAAAGCGATCTTCCTGAACCTTAAATATTAATTCTCCAAAACGATCTTCAACGTTAAATGCTTCAAGGGCATTTGATATAATTTGATAACGTGCCCCGCTAAATAATTTTTTTTTCACTCATATCATAAGTAAGATGCATGTAGGTATGTCCTTCGTCTGAAAGCACCCAACCATCCTGTTCTTTTTTTAGAACAATGGAAATGTGATCACCGTCATCAAACATAAAGGAGGTAAACACACGAAAACGATCTTTGCCATCAGGTCCAACCTGAACCATTCCCGATTCTATAGATTTTATCAACATTGCTTAACGCTCCTCAAATCAGGTGTCTTGTAAGGTGTTAGGAGTTTCAAAATAGAACAATCACTACTTGGGGACTTGTATAGTGAATGTAGCGACGTTTAGCTGTTTGCCTTCTTTCCTCCTAACTGATATCTCAACGTTATGTATCAGAGATTTTATGTTAGATACCAAATTTTTTAAACGATTTTCACGTTCAATTAAATATATTGCATCTTCTGCTAACGCGTTCTGCGTAGCCCCATATCCTTCGTATGCAGAGTTTGTATGGGCAACGGTATGATTTCTAGCATATTTGAGTTTCTGATAAAGATCATTCCCTCTGATGTTTTCCAATTCACTTTCTAACTTTTCTATATCCTCTGGGCGACAGGATTTAAGGCGTGTCTGTAGACAAAAGGTATCGTCTTTATCGCGGTTTGTTGGTTCCTCTACTAATCTACAAACGTTTGTAATTATAGGCACAATGTAATTTAACACATCAAAAATGTGTACATTTCCCTCGTTAGTCAGCATTTCCGACAATCTCTCAATATTATAATCTACATGCTCCAAGCAAGAATCGAAATCTAAATGTCTTGGAATTCTAATGCTCGCTGGTATATAATCTTCTTTGCTAAGTTTTGTTTCTTTTAGCGTCATTTCGAGTTCCTCCAAAGGGTTTCCGGATAGGTTCCCGCACTCCAGTGGAGTGCTATGTTATAGAATGAAAATCTGTAAATCCTGATTCAGACAAAACGCAACAAGCAACAAGCTTTCCCAATCTTTGTCATCAGCGTCATCCGTGCAAATCCGAGATTTAGGCAACCACACCCTCCCTGTGAGCAACTGCTGCATCATGCCCTGTTTGATGGTGATGGATTTGTCTCTGTGCTGTTCCAATGCGGCGATCTCAGCATCTATATCAGACAGGACTTCGGCGATAGTGACGGTGCCACCGTACATCGCTCGCACATTCAACACGTCGTCTATGCTCATGTAGTATTTTCTCATGACGTTACCAATGGTCATTATATTCACCTCTGTAAATTGTAATATTATAGATTGTTAGCACATAAGAATATTAACGCGTTTCTTCGTAATGTGCTTCTCTTTGTTGTTGTTGTGCTCGCGAATGTTTGATTCCAGCTAATTCGTCATCTCTATGTCTAATGAGATTATACAATTCCGCTTTTGCTACGATGCTTATGTCAAGTGGTGTGCTAAAAGGTATTGTATCATCAACCTGAATGGACAATTTGTGATTTCTTAGTATTCTATTTAAAAAGGGTGGTATAAAACCTTTGTAAAAATCAGTAAGATTGTTTACAAAATCGGTTTTTACAAAAGTTTGAAAATTATCAAATTTTTTATCAAATTTGTCTAAAAAATTGTCATCTTGGTGAAGTATACCTTGGTTGATAATTCGTTTTCCATTTATTTTATTTATGTCTCTATCTCTGTATTTTTTTCGCTCATAATTAGAATAAAAATCAGATTCTTCTATAAGCTTATGGTGTCGTTTATAGAGGCGATTATTCCATTTTAATAAGCTATAACGAACAGTTTTGTCGAATAGGTATCTGATGCTAACTACGGCAGATTTTATTTTTTCTTCTATTATGTTATCAAAATAGGTATAATCAAACCGTATTATCTCTTCTAATGAATTAAAACGATTTATGCCTAAATAGTGATCGGCATCTGATAATCGCCTATGGGCGTTACAGAGTTGATTGAGTACCTCTAATTGAATACCCGTTTTAGTGACTTCTTCAATAATTCTATAAAAATGTCTATATTTTTTAGGCTGTTCCGTATAGAGGAAATCGTAAAGAAATAGAGATGCCTGTTTTATTGTGTTACCCAGTTCTTTATTGCTTATTCTTATAAGTTTGTCTTTGTAATGTTTGTCATAATGTGTACTGTTTAGGAGACAAATATAGTTTTGATCTTTATCAAGATCAATTAAACCACTCTCCGTATATTTCGGTTCTTCAAGTGTTCCTAAGTGGACATTAAACATTAGCCAAGTATATTCTATGCATTGACATTGATAGTATGTGGTTTTTGATTTTGAAATTTTTCCAGTATCAATTAGGTAAAAATCCGTTTTCGGAATAAAAGGCTGATTACATAGGGAACATATAGGATTTATATGGGTTAAGGGTTCATTGTGTTGGTAATGTTCACGACAAAAGTAAATACCAGAGTATGATTCAAATACGTTAGTGTCATTAATTTCTATTTCTTTATCACAGTATTTACAATAACGGAATTGACTCTTTTCGTAGTAGTTTCTCATTGGAATATGTTGTAAAGTTTCCAATTCCTCAGGTAAAATCTCTATAACATGTGGTCTATCTAGAGGTTTGTCTACAAATCTGCCTGATATAGTTCCAATATAGAATCTCATATATCTATGCCTTTCTCTATGTTGTGTATATTTCGCAAATTCTGATGTCTACACATTTGATTTCAACAACCGCACCTTACCCGTAAGCAACTGCTGCATCATGCCCTGTTTGATGGCGATAGTTTTGTCTCGCCGTTGTTCCAATGCGGCGATCTCGGCATCCATATCGGAGAGGACGGTGGCTATGGCGCGCTGTTCTTCAAGTGTGGGAACTTCAAAAACTAAATTGCTGAAAGCCGCTTTTGAGACAATGTTTGTTGCAGTAATGCCTGCATTTGCTAAAAGAAAGTTTGAATTGAATTCAAAAAGATAATATAAAAATTCTGAATTATGTGTAGAGTTTGGAATTACTGCGTTGATTTGTTGGTTGCAACTACCTATGGCTCTAAGAATAGCATTTTTTCCAATACTTGCTATACAAGTAACTAACACGGTATTTGGTGGTAATGTTCTTATTGCGTCTAATCCCTCTTGTGTAATCATTCTCTCGGAAACATGCATGTCCCGATCAGAAGTAATGTCAGTAGGTGTAATCCAAGGGTATGATCCATCCCAAAAGGTGTTAACTTTAGTACTTGGTGTTGCTCCTGTGACTATATTACCAAATTCGGACACCTTTTTTGTCTCCCATGCCCCACTGAAGCCGGGTAGGCGCGTCTTGCCGGTGAGGAGTTGCTGCATGGTGGCTTGCTTGATAGCACGTTTCTTAGCGATGAGTGCGTCCAATGCGTTGATGAGTCCATCCACATCTGACAGGACTTCGGCGATGGCGTTTTGTTCTGCGATCGGCGGAAGTTCTATCTGAACTTGTGCCAAATTATTGATATAGATATGAACAACTGCATCACCTTGACCCAAACGAGCCTTCTGTGCTGCCACTATCGGTGAATTCATCAAATGACCGAGAAAAATAGGGTTTTGTCCTGATGGTGTCAACACAATAACATCTCCACCAACGTATGCTTGTTCTTTACCAAAATATGCCGCACACCGACCAATTTCCTCCGCAGTTTCACCCGATCCAGCAAATAAAAGATCTCCGGTCTTAATTGGTAGTGCTGTTTCAGCGACATCTGACGGTATCCGTGATACTACCTTTAAAATGTAGTCTTGGTATTGTGTATACAGTTCTCCATAGCGAATACATGGCACTCCATCATCAGAGACATCATCGCGCTTTATACCGCGACCTTTGGAAAACGAACCAATTTCCTTTAACCGCTTTGTTTCCCACTCACCGCTAAACCTTTGCTTATTACTCACGCTACCCTACTCCCATATTCAACAGATGCTTATTAACTTTCATGCTAAATTCCTGCACATCCTGCACCAGAGACAGCAACGGTTGTGCGTAACGTTCCTCTAATTCTTTCACGCGTTCGGTGAGGTTTTGCGTCAACCTTTGCACTTCACCCATAATCTCGTCTTGGATTGTGCCGAACCATTTATCGTCTATCACGAGTTGCTTGATTTCCGTTTCGGTGAGCATATCGTAACATGCCAGCACCTGTTCATCCAGTGCGAGTTGTGCATCCTTCACCGCCTTATCCGCTTTTGACTTCACATCAATTAGAGATAGGCAGTGTTTAAGTGCATCGCGTTCCGCATCGTTGCCTTGTCCATCGTTGTGCGTCAACAGATCCGGTGTGAGTTCTTTCAGTCGAGCGTTCACACTGGTCTTTGTAACGTTCTCACTTTCGTTGGTAGCATCTGCAAGCAATC
Organism: Candidatus Poribacteria bacterium; assembly: GCA_958295945.1. GTDB lineage: Bacteria > Poribacteria > WGA-4E > WGA-4E > WGA-3G > MSPOR6. The sequence continues at coordinate 2,804,108 of OY282386.1, read as the reverse complement.
CCTCGTCACCCGTGTGTTCTTCAATATATTCCTCAAGTGCATTTTCAGCAGTCTCTAATGTAGATTGCAGTTCGTCAATTTCCGCTTGTTCATCGGCAAAATAACGATTAACAATCAACGCTGGAGGGATTAAATCCATCTTATATTTCTTTTTTTTGATAGTGAGGTCGGGGGTTTCCTTCACCTTTTTATCTTGATTAGGTTCGCGTGGTTTTGCTGCATCAACCCACCCAGCCGCAACAATGAGATACACATCATCCTGCATCACATCGTCCCAGTAGTCCATCAGTTTTTGGTAGACATCGTAAGGGTCAAGCAGTGGTAGGTCGTTGAATTGTGTTAATAGGTCTTCCGACAGCGCGTCAATAACATCTCTCGGCTTGGTATTCTCATTGATACCACCCAGCAGAGGTTCGTGTGTCGCACGCCACGTCTCAAAGATAGACGTTACCCGATGCTGATACTCTGCGAACTCGTGATGTGAGAGGATGGTTGTTTTCACCTGTTGCGTTTCCACCTGTGGGTCGGAATAACCGGGTCTGCCGTTTTCGCTGAACAACTCTTGTCGGAGCGTGGGGAACACCTCCCAATACGGCTTTAGTTCATCAATATCGGTGTCGGGGATACCACCGTTGAGATGTGCGTCAAGGTCGTGCAAGTCTTCAGGGTCGCTGGAATCGATATAGCGTGGGATATTGAGGTTATAGTCGTTTGCTGTGTCTGCTATTTCGGAGGTCGGCACCATTCGGGAATACCCATCGATTTCTGTCTGTTTATTGAAAACGGATACGATTTTATGAATGTCCTGTGCACGGAGTCGGTTTTTGTTGCCATCTTTGAGGAAACTTTTGCTCGCATCAATCATAAAGATGCCGGTGCGGTGTTTTGCGTTCTCCTTGTCAATCACGATGATACAGGCGGGGATACCAGTGCCGTAGAACAGATTGGCGGGTAAGCCGATGATACCTTTGATAAACTTATGTTTGATGAGGTTTCTGCGGATGTCTGCCTCTTTGTTGCCGCGGAACAGCACGCCGTGTGGCAGGATGATTGCACCTTTGCCTGTGCTTTTGAGGGATGCGATGAAGTGAAGTAGGTAAGCATAATCACCATTTTTAGCGGGTGGAATGCCATATCCATCAAAACGGTGGTATGGATCGTTTTCAAGATTCAGTCCACTTATCCAACCTTTATCGGAGAAAGGCGGATTTGCCACAGCAAAGTCGAATCTCGTAAGGTTGCCATTGTCGTCTGTGAAATTGGGGGATGCAAGAGTGTTACCACGACTCAGTATTGCAGTCTCATTGTCGTGAAGTATCATATTCATCCATGCCAGTGCGTAGGTAGCATTGTCTTTCTCCTGTCCATAGATGGATAAGCCATTCGGTGCTGCGTCTGCTGCTTTAAGAAGTAGTGACCCTGAACCACATGTTGGGTCGTAGATGGTATGTTGTCCTGTAGTGTTAGCATTGATACCTATCACTTTTGCCATAATGCGAGAGACTTCGGCGGGTGTGTAGAACTGACCTTTACTTTTGCCAGACTCTGTAGCAAAATGACGCATAAGATATTCATAAGCATCACCGAGTAAGTCATCTCCCTCAACTCTGTTACTACTTAAGTCAAGGTCATTGAAAATACCGATTAGATTTGACAAAGTATTTTGTTTATCTTCGTCACTGCCAAGTTTGGTATCGTCATTGAAATCTACCTGATCTATAACACCTTTGAGTGGTTCGTTTGCCTCTGCGAGTGCATCAATGATTTTATTCATTTTGTCACCGATCTCTATGTCGTTTCTTAATGCGACCATATCCCTGAAGCTTGCACCTTCAGGGATATCAATTCCTTCGTCAGGGTTATTGGCTGCCTTGTCAGAGACATATTTCATGAATAGTAGTGTGAGGATGTAATCTTTGTATTGTGATGCGTCCATTCCGCCGCGTAGTTGGTCGCAGCTTTGCCATAGGGATGCGTAGAGTTGTGATTTTTTTAATGCCATATATTTACTTCCTTTATGTGTTGGGATTAGAATAGTATATCATAAATTCTGTATTGGTCAATAGGAAATGCTACTCCAATGAAGGACAATTCCACAATAGGAAAGGAGAGAGCGTACCAGCGGAATAGGAGAATCACTGTCTAAGACAGTTGGATAGAATCGCAGAGGCAGTTCACAACAACGGTTCAGATATTTTCCCAAGCACACGCGGCAGCCAGAGACTTAAATCCGGAATATATGTCACCAGGATTAGGGCAATAAGCAACAAGCCGATAAACAGTATAACAGACCGATAGAGTAGCACCACAGATCTATCAAACTTCATACTTGAAATAAACAAATTCATTCCAACAGGAGGTGTGAGATAACCGATTTCAAGGTTAGTTAGGACAATGATACCGAGATGAACCTTGTCAATACCAAATTGGTCAGCGATGGGTAACAGTAACGGAACCACGATGATAATCGCAGAAAAAATATCCATCATACACCCAACGATTAGCAGGAAGATATTGAGTCCGATCAACGTAACGACCCGACTATCTGTCATTGACTCTATCCAATCAAGCACGATTGTTGGCACATCAAGTGTAATGAGATAATTGGTCAATGCCAAAGCAATACCGAGAATAATTAGAATTGCCCCAACAAGAACCATACTATCTTTGACTATACGTGGTAGGGTTTTTATAGATATGGATCGGTGGATACATATCTCTACGACACAGACATATATGACTGTCAATGCAGCAATTTCATCAAGGGTAACGACTCCTGTAAGGATTCCGCCTAACACGAGAAATGGTAATATCAGTTCCCATTTAGCATCCCAAAAGGTTCGTAAGAAAACAAAAAAGTCAAATGGGGTCGTTTCTGTTCGTTTAAGAACACTCCATCCGCTACAGTAGAAACTTAGGATGCCAAGAATGATTATCCCCGGAATGATCCCTGCAAAGAACATACTATCAATCGGCACTTGAGCGATAATAGCATAGAGAATAAGAGGAATACTTGGCGGGAAAAGAAGACCGATACTACCTGACGCAGTTATCAATCCAAGCGAAAACTTTTCACTATAGGTTTGTCGCAGAATAGGATAAACTAAACCACCGAGGGCAATAATGGTTACACCAGAGGCACCAGTAAATGTGGTAAAGAAAGCACAAGTGATAAGAACAACAACCGCTATCCCACCCGGCAACCAACCGACACTGGCACGGGCAAACGCAACTAACCTTTGCGGTGCTTTCCCCTCAGCAATAATATAACCAGCGAATGTAAATAGCGGAATAATCAGTATTGTGGAATTCTTTGTCAGCCTATTGATATCAATCAAGATCGTAGAAATCGGTTCACCTGCCATGGCATAACCGACAATCGCAGCACCACCAAGTAGAACAAAGAGCGCACCACCCAACAGAGCAAAACCGACTAATCCGATGCCGATAATATATCCCATTACTCTTGGTCTCCTTCGACATCTTCTTTCAACTGTTCTTTATCAGTTAAATTGATACATATCTGTAGTATCAAGTGAATTCCCATGAGGACAAAACCAAAAGGTATAATAGTCTTTGCCCACCACATCGGTATAATGCCTATAGTCGCAGGACTCTTTTGTTGTTCCATCAGAAACTCAAAACCGAAGTAAGCCAAAATGCCTATAACAATCAGACTCAGAACATCAATAATATAGCTAGTATATCGGGTAACGTTGGTGGGTAATATCCTGTTCAGTGCATCAATGCTAATGTGTCGTCTTTCAGAGGAAGCGAGGGCAGCACCAAGAAAGCACATCCAGAGAGTCAAGTTTTGAAGCAGAAGGTGTTTCCACAACAAACTCGTTTTAAATCCGTATCGTAACACAATTTCAAGGACTGCAAGTCCAATCATCGTCGCAATAATCACGCACAATAAACCGTTTTCAATTTTTCCGAGGTAGGAATTAATTCGTTGGAAGGAGTTCTTATGAGAAGATTCCATTGATTTATGTTATTTGTTCTCCGCTAACACCTGAATACCTGCTGAGGGGAAAACAGCAACTTTCGCATTATCAGGTAGTTCTTCAGCAAACAGTTGAATTAGTTGTTCAAGTTTACGAAAGAGTATCCCGTTGGAATGCTTTTTATAGAAATCGTCAACCAAAAAGTACTCAGACCAAACGTGCAGTTGGTCTCGGTTTCCAAGTTTTGGTTCGGGCAGTTCAGGCGGAATATTTTCCATCCTCTGCTGCAAATATCGGGTATAATCAATCTGATCAAACAGACCGTGATAACATACACCATCGCTTGCAGGATTGAGTAGCATCTTATACGCCTTCTCAAAGTATCCTGCTGCCCATAATGCTTTTCCTGTTTGGATCGGATCGCTATCAAGCGGATAACAATTCAGTACGATCAAGTCGGTCTCTTTTCGTGATTGCATCGGTATTTCTGTTCCATAAGTTTCTAACGCAAAATGTGCCCCAGCACGATGTGCCTGCACATAATCTCCAACAAACAAACCGCAAATTTCTCTACGTGAATTAAGCACAACATTCGCAATTACATCAAGACCGATAACATTCGCAACTTCCTCAGCAAAATCACGATGGTCTGGTGTGTCGCTTTTTCTTTCTATTACTGCGTGTCCACGACCTGGTGAGAAGGTATGGAAATAGAACATCGTCGCAAACCCGGCAATACCGGGAACAACCAACTTCGCGCCACCTCCGAATCCAACCGCACCGTGCGGATAGATACCACCCAAGCAGATTTTGAAATCCGCATCTGCGACAACACTGTTGATATAGATCGGCATCCCATTTTGAAGGCTGCCATATCCACGCAAGTCACCACCCATAAAGTCATGACTTGTTACCTCATATTCGGCAGCGACTTCGGCACCGACTTTCTTCTCAATCTCTTCGTCTAATAGGGGACGGTGAGATCCACCACCCACTACAAATCGGATTTCAGATTTTGGAACACTAGCAATGGTAAGTTCGCGCAATAGGAAAGGGATTACTTCTGCAGCAGGGGTCGGACGACTCAAGTCATCTACAACAATAACAGCACTCTTTTTACCTGTCGCGAGTTCTGATATACGTTGTGTGCCAATAGGTGCTGCAAATGCCTGCTCAATCTGTGAATCAGATAGCGCAGGGGCATCCTTTGGACCCAAAACCTCCACTTCCCATCCAGAAGGGAAATCCAGAGTAAGTTCAATATCACCATACCAAGCATGTGAGTGGACTGTGGCTATGTTCTTCATATCGGTTTTCCTTCAATGAAGCAACTGACTTCGTAGTTGCGCTCTTCATTACACCTCTTACATTCACAGGTAGGCGAGGTGTCCTAACTTCGCCGATGCAGAGTGTTCAATGATTTCAAATTCTAATATAACTAATGCACTTCAGACAAAGGGATCGCAATGCTTCTAACGAACTATTATTTTTATGCACCGTTATTTTTGTTTGGCAAAACAATATCCTCAAAAGTTTCAGCATTGAAAACTTCTTCAAAAAGTGCGTCAAGAAGCGTAAGGTCCTCTATACCATTTATTTCATTGACAACCGCATCTGAAACTTCCGTAAAACGAAGCTGCATCAGTCTAAGAACTGCTTCCTGTTTCTCGTCTATTCTCCCTTGTTCAAGACCTTGTTGTATAAGAGCTTCTGCGCCAGTCATAATTAAACTTTCGACCTCCGTATCTTTTCTGTAGCATAGGATAACATGAATTAGTTGAAGATGTCAACCGTTGTGAATTGAGGACAGGACTTTTTAGTCTAAATAAATTATCAACATCAGGATTTACTGAAAGTTAATACTCAAAGCGGTAGATGCGGTTTCCTAACCGTACTGAAACCTGTGATAAGACCTATTATGAAAGGTGTCTGACACAAATCCGGTGCGGTTAGGAAACCGCACCTACCGTCTTGGAGAATTTAGCATTTGTGAAAGAAAATACAAGAAAAACGGAAAACTAAATAACCCTGAATTGAGGGGTATGTAAGTTTTTGAGAAAATATGATCACAATACCTGTAGGAGCGATCTCCGAATCGCGAATTAACCCAGTGATAATCGGGAATCGGAGTTCCCTCCTACACAGCTCTTGAAGTTAGCTCGGTGTCAATATTTGAGTGCCAGCAACAGGTAAAATTGCAACTTTGGCACGTGCTGGAAGTTTCTCTGTCATGAGTTCAATCAGTTGATCTAAGTCACGGTAAAGGAGAGATGAAGGATATTCTTTGTAGAAATCATCTCTATCAAAATGCTCAGACCAAACATGGAGTTGAGTCGGTTTCCCAATTTTCGGTTCAGGTGTTGGGACCGTAGGCAAACGTTCAATTTTCTGTTGCATATAACGTTTGTAATCAAGTCGGTCAAACAACCCGTGGAAACAGGAACCGTCAGTAGCAGGATAAAGGGCAATTGTATAGGCGTTTTCAAAATAGGAAAATGCCGCGAGTGCCTTATCAAGTTGAATTGCATCAGCATCAAGCGGATAACAGTTAATCACAACAAGATCGCTTTCTGTCCGAGTCTCCTCAGATATCTTTGTCGTGTAGGTCTCCAATGCAAAATGTGCACCTTTACGATGTGCCTTGACGAAGTCTCCAACAAACAATCCGCAGATTTCACGCCGACTATTGAGCACAACATTGGCAATAGCATCCAATCCAAGCAACCCCGCTGCCATCTCAATGGTATCGCGCCGATCAGGTTCTTCACTATCTCCTTCAATCACTGCCGGACCACGTCCTTGTGGAAAAGAATGGAAATAGTACATTGTAGCAAAACCTGCGGTCCCAGGCACAATTAGTTTCGCACCCCCAGTAAATCCTACTGAACTATGTGGATATATTCCACCAATAGTCATTTTGAAATCCGAATCTGCAACCGTCCGATTGATATACACAGGTGTGCCATTCTCAAGTTTGCCTAACGCCCGTAAATCATTGCTTAAAAAATCATGATTGGTTACCTCATATTCTGCTGCGATGTCCGCCCCAACTTTCTTAACCATCTCTTCCTCGGAAATTGGACGGTGTCCACCAACACCCACAACAAATCGTATTTCAGATTTAGGAACACCAGCAGCAGAAAGTTCACGTAATATAAAAGGGATAACTTGATATGCTGGAGTCGGTCTACTCAGATCATCAACGATAATTACAGTACTCTTTTTGCCTTTAGCAAGTTCTGATATACGTTTTGTGCCTATAGGTTCGACAAATGCTTGTTCAATCTGTGCATCAGATAGTGCGGGAGCATCCTTCTGGTTCAGCATTTCCACTTCCCAATCCGATGGGAAACGCAGTGTAATTTCTCTATCTCCATACCAAGCACCTGAGCGGACCGTAGCAGTGTTAGACATTATTTATCTCCTAATTCAGTTCTTTCCTGTTGATAACATAGGACAGATGCAATAAAGTCGCGGAATAAAGGGTGTGGTGTAAGCGGTTTTGATTGAAACTCAGGATGGAATTGCGAACCGACCATCCACGGATGATCCGGTACCTCAGCTATTTCCACCAAGCTTTCATCGGGAGATACACCGCTAAAACATAGTCCCGCATCTTCTAATCTTGAACGGTAGTCATTATTTAGTTCATAACGATGTCGATGTCGTTCCAATATAATCGGTTGTTGAAACGCTTCGTAACTTTTTGTGTTTTCCTTGAGGACACACGGGTAATGTCCAAGGCGCATCGTTGCCCCTTTGTCTGCAATTGCACGTTGTTCCAACATCAAATCAATTACAGGATAAGATGTTTTTTCATCAACTTCAGTGCTGTTTGCATCTATCATGTTTGCAACGTTCCGAGCATATTCAATTACAAGGCACTGCATTCCGAGACATAAACCCAAATAAGGTATACGCTTCTCACGAGCATATTTTACAGCGGTTATCATGCCCTCAATGCCACGATCCCCAAATCCACCGGGGACCAAAATACCGTCTATATTTTCAAACAATCCATCAAGATCCATATTCTCTGTTAACGATTCAGCTTCTATCCATTCGATACAAACTTCGGCTTCATTAGCAATACCACCATGTTTGATCGCTTCTTGAACACTAATATATGCATCGCTTCCAGTAGTATATTTACCGACAATAGCAATTTTTGTGGAATGCTTAGGATTCTTTAGTTTATCTACCATGGCAACCCATTCGGCATCCAGAGTCGCGCGCCTTTCAAGTCCAAGCTTCTTTGAAACGAGATGTCCCATACCCTGTTCTTCAAAATTCAACGGAATTTCATCTACACATTTCGTATCTAAACCTTCAATAATAAAGTCTTCACTGATACCACAAAGGAGGGCAATCTTTCTACGAATACTATCATCAAGATGTTGACTCGTACGACATAACAACAGGTCAGGTTGAATTCCAAATTCTTGGAGTTTCCGAATGCTATGTTGTGTAGGTTTACTCTTGCTCTCTCCGTTAGCCAAAGTGTAAATGAGTGAAACATGGAGGAACAAAGTGTTTTCGCGACCCACCTCCACGGCTAATTCCCGTATAGCTTCAACAAACGGAGGCATTTCAAAATCACCTATTGTGCCACCAATCTCAGTGATGACCACATCAATATCACTGTCTTTACCAATCTGATAGATACGTCGTTTGATTTCATCTGTAATATGTGGAATCAACTGAACCGTTTGACCAAGATAATCGCCGCGCCTTTCTTTTTCAATCACTTCCTTATAGACAGAACCTGTTGTAAAGTTTGAATGTTGATTTAAATCAACACCGAGAAATCTTTCATAGTTTCCTAAGTCTAAGTCTGTTTCAGCACCGTCGTGCGTCACAAATACCTCTCCGTGTTGAAATGGATTCATCACTCCAGCATCAACATTTATATATGGATCAATTTTTACGAGGTTGACATTAAATCCACGATTTATGAGCAATCTTCCTAACGATGCTGTTGTTATTCCTTTGCCAATACCAGAGATGACGCCGCCTGTTACAAATATATATTTTGTCATTTTCTTCCAATGCCTCTCTTTTCAAATATCTGTTTTACCTTTTCTAAGTCTTCAGGAACATCTACGCCAATTAGGGTGGTGTCGGTTTCAACGACGTGGATGGGGATGCCGTGTTCCAAAAAACGCAACTGTTCCAAACCCTCAGTAATCTCATACGGGGTGCGTTTCCAAGATGTGAAGGTAAGAAGTTGTTCCTTTCGGAACGCATATAAACCGATATGCCTGTAGACCAGTGTCCTTTCATCAAAAGTGTGTTCTTTGTTTATCGGAGTACTGGGAATAGAACCCCTTGAAAAGTACAACGCATCCCCTTGATTATTCGTAACAACTTTAACAACGTTCCTATCAAGAAAATCTTCAACAGTGTGAATACGTTCTTTCAGCGTGCAAACTTGGACAGACGGTCTATCCACAAAAGGTTGAAGCATAAGATCTATCTGTTTCGGTTCAATCAATGGTTCATCACCTTGAATGTCAACCACAACATCACAATTTATCTGTTCAGCCACGATTGCCACTCGGTCAGTACCAGTAGCACATTCACCTGTCATCTGCACGTTCCCACCGAAACCTCTAACAGCATCATATATCCGTTTATCATCTGTGGCAACGATAACTTGATTGAGCATCTTTGAGCACCTTGCACGTTCATATACATGCTGCACCATTGGCTTTCCCAGGATGTCTGCTAACACCTTACCTTCAAAACGACTTGAGGCATACCGTGCTGGGATAATTCCTATATTTATCAAAGGCAGTTTCTCTCTTTATGTGGAATGGTTGAATACACAACAGCTCCAATCTGAATTATATTTCTCTGGGTTAAAATCCTATAGTCTTTTGAATTGTGTTCAATCTAATTTATCTTAATCTATCATAATAATCAAGAGAAAACAGCAATCAGGTTTATTTAGTTTTAGGGTTTTCTTAACTCCGACTATATGCCGAAAACGGTAGGGAAAATGAGAATTACCCATCGGTGTCAACTTAAGAAGAAATCAACATTATTATGAATTTCTCTCAATCCGCATTTTTATTAGGATTGTCCTATATTTTAGTTGCGAATGAAGACTAAATTTATTAAACGGGTAATTTTAATCACGCCCAAACTTGTAGGCGAGGTTTCCTAACCTCGCTCTTGTAGGAGGGGTTTTCAACCCCGATAGTCCTGTATGAATATTAACTTATTCAACCGGTAACTATAAATTTCACAAACCCTGTAGGTGGGGAATGCCAAAAGGCATTCATACCGTTGATTTGGCACTTTGTAAGCGCGCTGGACATATCTGTGATAAGAGGCAAAGAGACTAAATTGACGTCTATGATGCGGTTAGGAAACTGCACCTACCACTTTGGATATTAACTCTCAGTAAATCCTAATGTTGATACTTTATTAAAACTTAATATTCCTGACCAGCAATGAATTAAATTGATTTAAAAACAAAAAAATGGTATACTTTACATAATTTAAATGGATGAGAGGAGACAAATAAAATCTAAACAAAATAAGGAGCCATCAAAATGAAACGCAGTATAGTTGTTCTTGTATGTCTATTATTGACATCTCAAATAGGTAGTTACGCAGCTGATGTGATAGATCCGGACTTAGTCCTTTATTTCGATTTTGAAGAGTTCACGGCGACACATGTTGTTGAAAAATCCGGACATGGGTACGATGGAAAAATTGTTCAAAAAGTAACACAATCTAACGATGGTAAATTTGGAAAAGCAGCACAGTTTGTAACGGGTAGTTATCTTGATTTGGATGGTCCAAATGTTGATCCTGAACATATTCCGACTGAAGGGATGAGTGTTGTTGCGTGGATCAACGTTGAATCAATCGCAGATATGGCAATTTTCAATGCCCGCGCAGGAGATGGTACCTGGCTTGTACACCCAGAGGCACGTGGGGATGGCAATTATCGGTGGCTCAATAGAGGACATAATCCAAATAAAACGCTCTTCGATATCAAGGCAGGTGTAAACAAAGCAAAGGAATGGGTGCATTATGCAGGCACATTCAGTCAGGAAGAAGGAATGGCTTACCTATATATCAATGGCAAAAAGGTAGGTGAAGAAAAAGCACGATTGCCAGACAAGATAGCAGGTGATTGGGGCCAAGGTGCACGAGTCGGTTACAACATCGACAATAATCGTCCCTTCAACGGACTCATGGACGACCTCAACGTATGGAAGCGTGGGTTAACAGAAGATGAAGTCCTTTCTATTATGAATGATGGTGTCAGTGAACTCTTAGGTGTTGAGGCACGCGGAAAATTGGCTACCACATGGGGCAAACTGAAATCTGCAAAGCAGTAGTTTTATTGTCAAATGTATTTCTGTAGGTCAGTGTTGCTACACTCTGCACGACCTATAGACAACGTGAGTTCCATAATTGTAGCACAAACTGTTAGTTTGCACATAATGAGTTTCAATCTAACAGATTGTGCTACAAAAATCCTACTAAATCTTAAGAATATATGCGATGAGTTTCCAACGACTTTATTTATGTAACTCACGTTATAGACGCGTTTTTATGATATAAACTTCAATTAAGGTGAACAATGCGTATTCGGAAACCTATAGCCTTTTGTCTTCTGTTCATACTTTTCTCAACCGTAGCAAATGCTAAAATCGTTTTCTTATCAAAACGTGGTAACCATTTTGGAATAGATGCTTTCATAGATATATACACGATGGATGATGATGGCAGCAATTTGACATCAATCACATCAACTCGTGAAGCTGCACATCCACGCTGGTCGTCTGATCGAAAACAAATTGTATATCGTGATCACTCTGCAATACACATAATAAATTCAGACAGAACGGATATCCAACACATCACCCACCCACAAGAAAAGACAATGTTTGATGACAACCCAGTTTTCTCACCTGATGGACAAAAGATTCTATATGTTCGGTCAGAGATAATAGGTAAGAATACGATAAGTAGTGGTATCGTGCTGAATATTAGGAATGGTAATCAGGAAAAAATATCCGATCAATTCATCATATCTCCGGATTGGTCACCGAATGGAAAACAGATTGTATACCTAATACATGATGTGCCTTTTATCGGTACAGGTGGAAATCTTTATATCATGGATTCCGATGGAGGTAATAAACTTAGATTGGTCCCAGAAGCCCCACAAGGTGAATTGGCTATAGAACGGTACAATCCACGATGGTCCCCGAACGGTAAACAGATACTCTATACACAAAGGGAGTTTACTTTGGAGAAAAGAGATGCAAAGCCTACAACGCAAATTCCAAAGGCATTTCGGTATTTTATATGTGATCTGAATGGTGAAACTGTCAATCAGTTGGATATACCGATCCACTGGAAGCCTGGAAGCATTGACTGGATAGAGAACGGTAAGTCGGTTGTTTTCAGTGCACAACAGGTAAAGTTAAATGAGCAACCACCAAAGGATGCATCCTTGAGCAACATATATAGGTATCATATTGATACCAAGGTAATTACACCCTTGTTGGATCGTCCCGGGCATGATTATGCTGTGGATTGGGTGCCGGATAGTCCTTATCTTGTATCACCTAAGGGAAAACTCACGCTTCAGTGGGGATTACTCAAGCAAACACATTAATCTGTCAAACATGCATGAGCGGTCACATGAAGTGGTAGGAAAAACGGTTTCTTTGATAATAGCACCTCTGCACGAAGCCTTTCCGATAATGTTTCTACACCTACCTCTTCCGGTGTGGCAATCTCATATTTCTCAATGAGTGGCAGCAGACTTTGAAAGATAGTTGCCATATATCGGTATCCACGCCATTTTTCTTCCGCCCCTATCGGAGACTGAAGATGCATCTGCGGTGCCGGCAGTCCCGCGTCTATAAATGTCCGATACATACCCATGCCTTGGTCAAGATGTGCTCCTGAATGTTCAAATACTTCTATAATCCACTGATAAAGTTGATTCATAAGGGGTGTATCTGGATGCTGATACGCGGGATAGAGTGTATATTCTGGTTCCTGAAACGCGACGATTCCACCCGGTTTTAGATGGGGAATAAGTTTCGTCAACGCTGCTACTGGATCAGACATATACATCAATACAAACCGACCAACAAGCGCGTCAAATTTCTCATCAAAATTGATCGTTCGTGCATCACCTGCGATGAATTCTACATTTGATTTGCCTGTATCAGCAGCTCTTTGACGCGCCGTTTCAAGTATTGCAGGATTGACATCTACTCCCACAACTTGCCCCGATTTACCGACCAGTTCTGCGACTGTGAGCGCAACATCTCCAGCACCGCTTCCGATATCAAGCACGCGCATCCCTGTCGAAATTCCAGCGCGCTCACAAAGACGAAGCGTTGCTTTACCATAAATCTTTGACTGCTCAATGAGCCGAGTCGTTTCGTGAGAGGTGCGTCCCAAAGCATAGTTTGTATCGCTATTTAAGGGACGCATATTATCTGAACTATTTCTCATCATGCTTGAATGTATTAACTTGGTAGGGTTGCATGTGCTGTGATATGCGGCGGTAACATGATGGGACGTTTTGATGCAGCGACCTCTGCTTGTATTCGGGAGGCTAAAGTGTCTACATCTACCTCTTCAGCAGTAGCGATCTCGTAAGCCTCAATTAATGGCAAAATACTCCGGAAACTGTTCGCAAGGTATTCAAAACCAGGCCAATCTTCGGGACCACCCATGGGTGCTTCAAAATGCAAAGAGGGTTCTGGCAAACCAGCATCAACAAAGGCTTTATAAAGTTCCATCCCCATTTCAACATGTGCACCTGAACGTTCAAAGGCTGTACGTCCCCATTTTATTAAATCGTTTATCAAAGGTGTATCCGGATGGACAGCAACACTATATGGTGAAAAATCTACTTCCTGAAATGCCGCAATTCCACCGGGTCGTAAATGGATTGCTAAATGTTTGAGGGCATCTCCAGGGTCTGCCATATACATCAAGACGAGTCTACCGACTACGGCATCAAAATCGCTCGGAAGTTCAAGAGTTCGTGTATCTCCCGCAATGAATTCAATGTTTGTGTAACCTGCTGCGTCTGCACGTGCTTTTGCTGTTTCAAGTATTTCCGCGTTGACATCCACACCAACCACAGTACCATCAGAGCCAACAAACTCAGCAAGTGTGAGTGCAACATCGCCGGCACCACTACCGACATCAAGTACTTTCATACCATTTGATATTCCACTTCTGAGGAGAAATCGGCGGGTAACATTATCGTAGAGTTGAGATTGCTCAATCAATCGATCCGTTTCTGATTCACTCCTACCCATTGTATACTCTGCATCTCTGCTTTGATTGTTCATAGCAAATAACCTCCCCTTTCAAAAGAATGCGAGGTCCAAAGACCTCACATTACAGTTAGAATAACGATTTCTATATGTAATAGTTTTGTGTTAGGGAGCAGTTTTAAGATACTCCCTAACATGAAGTTAAAGTCTGTTAGAAACTATAACCAACTTTAGCATACCAGTATGCGCCATCAAACCCAAACGGACTGAATTGTCCGTATTTGTTACCAACAGAATCAGCAGCATTTGGATTTTCGTCGGGATAGGTATTAAGAATATTTCTTCCACCGAGAGTGAGAGACAATCCGGACTCCACGGTGTAAGTGGTTTCTAAGTCGATAATTACCCTTCCCGTGTATTTTCCAGTTCCTTCCACATCTGGATTCTGTAAGTAATCTTCAGAATCGAACCAACCGCTGAAATAACTGGCGCGCCCGAGCACTCCCCACGCATCCGTTATGGATTGACCGACAGTCAGGCTTCCGCGGTGTTTAGGTAAATTCTCTTGCAGTTCCCGGATTCGATCAGCGTTCAGTGTGGCAGAATCGAAGAAAGCTTTAAGTTCAGGAGTTAATTTTACAGCAGGATCGAAATCAGAAGGTAATTCGGTGAGTTCTCCATCGGCTACGATATGGGTAACTTTAGTTGACGTGAAGTTATACACGGCGATGAGGTTTCCGTTGGGTATTGGTGCTGCAACGACAAAGTCAATACCATTGGTTGTGCTATTGAAGTCATTGGTAAAGAACTGGAATGTTTCCAGATTCGCTGCACTGGTTACACCTTCGGCGATGAGCTGCGCCTTCTGCTCGTCAGTCAATTTAAAGTGTTGTGACACCGATAACCGGTTTTTCAGCCGAATATCAAAAAAGTCCATCGTGAAATTTACGCCTAAAATATCGACGGTAAATCCACCTGTGAAGTTATTTGATGTTTCCGGATCAAGCGAGTTATCTTCCTTACCTGTCACAACACCGACAGCAGGGTTGGTGGAAGGAATTGTTCCTTTATTAACGAGATCACCCTTCTCAAAATCGTATTCAGTGGTAATGTTGAACGTATTTTGCTGCCCGGGTGTCGGTGCGCGGAACCCAGTACTATAACTTCCCCGCAACCGCATCGTTTCCGTAACCTTGTAGTTTGCAGCGGCTTTGTAGTTCAGTGTGCCACCGAAAATCTCAAATTGTTCACCGCGCACAGCCAGCGCGATCAGCAGCGGATCAATCGGTCTGATTTCAGTTTCCAGATAGGCGGCAACGTTGTAACGGTGCCACTTGCCTGCCGCAACTGGGCTGAACCCCGAAAATCCGTTGGAGGCAGCAGTGAAACCTTGCGCTGCGAGGGGCCCGATCTGATGCGACTCGCGTTCGCCCTCTATGATTTCAAATCCTTCGTCCCGATATTCCAAACCAGAAGCGAGGAATACCATGTCGCTCAACGGATAAGTTACATCAAAGTTGAGGTTGTAATCTGTCTGGATATAATCGCCCGGATCAAAATGTGTCGGTGTATCTGGGCCGAGGGAAGCATTGACGGTATTGAAGATAAAGAAATCGGAATGGTGCCGTCCAAAAGAACCACTAACATCCCAAGTGAGTGGATTGCCTAATGTTTCTTCCAGAGCAGTGCCCTTAACGCCAACGACGACGGAACTATCCCAAGCGAACGCGCCAAATCTGGGTGTGAATCCGCCTGGAAACATCTCTTGGAATGTGAATAGATTCGGGTCATTCTTAACGGCTTGCAACCGTTCGGGATCAGGAACGTTGTCGGTTATCGGGATATCGTCAGCATCGTGAGGTGACAGTTCGGGAAACGTCTCTCCGGCCTCCACTGCTGCCGCATTTTCGGCTTCCCACTCCGCCTTTCGGGTTTCCCAAGCCTCCATCTCGGCTGTCAAACCTCGCAAATCCCCAACGAGCAATATATCACTATCGGCTTTGCTAAACACGCCATTGCGAGTGTTTGGATTTCGGAAATAGAATCCACCTTCAACCCGCTTGCGGGCGTAGTTGGCATGCCCATAGAAATCGATGGTATCTGTGAGGGTAGCACCGTAGTTCGCAAACAATTTGGTGTCACCCTCTATAATCGGCTGTCCCCAAATTTGCGCGGGGTCTTTCACACTGAAATTGCCTGCGTTAATCAAGTTTATGGCATCATTACGTTGGACAGACCGGACAGTCGGATCTGCGCCCCCGTATTCAAAACTGAGATTCGTCCATGCATCTGGACTCCCTAAACCGATGTTGCCAGCGAGCGCAAATTGCCGACCGTCGCCGTACTGGTAGATACCGGGTTTAAATTCAAACGAACCGCCTTCGTAGTTGTCTTTCAATTGAAAATTCATCACCCCAGCAATGGCATCAGAACCGTATTGTGCGGATGCTCCATCTCGTAACACCTCAACCTGTCTCAGCGCGATTGCTGGAATAGCCGACAGATCAGGCCCCTGTGAACCATCAGATAAACCGTTTCCAAGCCAGTGAATCACTGAGGCGCGGTGTCGCCGCTTGTTATTGACCAGTACCAGCGTATGATCTGGGGCAAGCCCCCGTAAATTCGCCGGACGCACGACCGTTGACGCATCACTAATCGGTTGTGTATTGATGTTGTAAGATGGCACCAAAGTTCTTAGCAAATCCGGTAGATCTGCGCCGCCTTGCTTTTCAAATGATTTGTTTGACACAACATCAATCGGGACTGCTGAATCCAAGACAGAACGCGGTCTTGCCCGAGTACCTACGACCACTACACTTTTAAGTTCAGCTACATCTGCTTCTGCGGTAGTCTCAGTTGTTTCAGCTTCATCTGAACTTTCTTCTTCTTGTGCTACAGAGATAGGCATAGAAACCATACCGACTGCTAATACTAAAAGTATTCCAAACAGAATATGCTTACTAATCATTGTCATATACATAAATTTAAACTCCTTAAGTGTTCTTGTTTTGAAGTACTTATCTGTTGAAAAATGGATAATACTTCAGGTTAAGACTCAATATTGATAAGAAAGGTTTTACGAAAGACCAATATGCAAAGGACACGATAATGTCTACATTAATATATTATAATACAATATTCACTTGAATTCAAAAGAAATTATTGTTATAGTAATTTTATGCTAATATTATATTTAGTGATTGCATTGGTAACAGTGGTGTTCGGTGCTGGAATTGCAATCATTTTTCAGGACAAACAAGTCGAATTTCGTATTATATTCGGTTTTACTGCCGGTGCTGTCCTCGGTTTTGTGCTAACATTGATGTACCGTTGGTTACGAACTTACTTAGATGAAGACTCTATAACATCTTTATTTCAAATTATTATGATAGGTGGTGGTTTTCTTTTTATATGGTTGTTAGAGTATCTTACACATCGGATACGCAAACAGATAAATACGAATGTAGATACACACAAGCAAAATATCTGGGGAGTCAACATCACACTGATCGGTTTATCCATCCACTCAATCGCTGATGGATTCAATCTCAGTAGTGCCGCAGGAAAAGGAACATTGGGTATCGCACTTGCACTCGGAGTTCTACTTCACCGATTGCCAGTCGCTACAGTTATTACAACAGCCTTACACCGAGTTTATGGAGTTGGATACACAGCAATATGGCTTGCTCCGTTTATAATCGCCCCATTTATCGGAGCATTTATGGGAAAACAGTTACTGGATGGAGTCTTTGAAGAGTTCGTTGATTATCTATTCGCATTCGCTGTGGGGACATTATTGCACGTTGTGATGGATGGTATGAAGGGTGGTTGTGTGGCTTCAGAAGAAAAGATGAGTAGGACAACCAAAATAGCATTCGTTATTGGATTGATTATAACGCTATGTGCATTTTATTTCATTCCGGGTTTAGAGCATGACCATGCACACTGATAATTCTACCAGACAACCTTGGATATGCAAAAGTACTTATATAGTGAATTATAAATATAAGTTGACACTTTTGACCCACGGTAGGCGAGAGGTTTCCTAACCTCGCTGATGCAGAGTGTTCAAGTGATTTCAAAATCTACTATACTGATAACAGTCTTCTGTTTCTATATTTCAGTGATGCAAGCACATGCAGCAGATATTCCAATCGTTGTGTCAGGTGTGCCTCGAGCGACTATTCAAATCGGTGCAAACGCGTCAATCCAAGAACAATTTGCCGCAGAAGAAATCCAGACATTCATTGAGAAATGGACAAGTGCGAAACTTCAACTACTTACCAACCAGCAATCGACCACAACCCGTACAGTTATCATATTAGGCACGTTTACTTCCAACCCTACAATCCGTTCACTACAAACGGAGGTTGGATTAGATTTACCCGAAAATATTGGCAATGAAGGGTACCAGATAAAATCTGCTGATCTCGGTTCTGAAATCATCATTATTATAAGTGCACACACACCACGCGGTGTAATCTATGGGACTTACGGCTTCATCGAAGCATGCATTACCGCATTGACAGGTCTCAATCCTGTCCATCCCAATATTGCGGTAGAACGAACACCAACGTTACGAATACCCTCACTTGACGAAACTTCACGTCCATTTTACCCGGTCCGTGCTGTCCTTGAAATAGACGACCCCGATTGGCTTGCAAGGCAACGCGTCAATATGAGTGGGGGTGAAGGTATATGGACAGGCACAGGCATTGAAGATGGTTTCGGAACTGCTTTCAAATATGTAGACACACCTGCATTCTCTTCTTTCCAAGATGAACCCCGCACACAACGCTTGAAAAGAATTGAAATACTGCAAAGCCGATTCTCCGCACTAAATAAACGCGGCATTGACGCATATCTATTTATGTATCTGACAGGCGAACCGACTGAGGCACTCATAAAAGCACGACCAGACCTATTGGGTCCAGAAGTGTTGTATGGGGCATCAAGAAACGAAGTATCCTATAGACCTTTCTGTTGGACAAATCCTGAATTCCACACACTTGCACGTCAATTAACACAGGAAATAGTCAAAACATATCCTGCACTTGCTGGATTCCATCTACGTTCTTGGGGGCATGAAACGCGGGCATGCAACTGTCCCGATTGCGGTGACCGATCTCCGCAAGGACAAGCAAAACTCTGGGATGTCTACTTCACTATTATCAAGGCTGCACAAGACGTAAGACCCGATTTCAAATTCTATCTATCGGGATATAACAGAAGTTGGCTGCAAGATCCAGATGGCACTTATGCACGTCAATTGCCAAAAGGCACTATCTTCTCACAAAAATGGGGTGCAGACGGTGAACCAGTCGTCGATCCAAATATCTCTTTTGCACAGATGAACGCTCTTGGAGAGATGGGACACCGATTTATTGTTCTCTCACATGACGTTGAAGAGGTGATGCCGTTTTGGATGATTGAAAGCGATATCTTTGTACAAGGTGTCCGTCAACTTGCAAACTCTCCTGAAGCAATCGGATTAAGCGGATTCACTGTCCAAGGGGCATCAGAAGGTTTAGGTTACCTTGACCGACTCGTGAGTGCTCGCATAAATTGGGATATTAAAATAGACCACCTACAATTAATACGTAATGAATTGATGGCAAATTACAGAGACAAACAGGCGGTTGAGTTAATCGTCAGTGCGTTACGCATCAACGGTTTCACCTTAGCCAGTTATTTCTCCGATTATGCAAGTTCCATATCCATCGGTGGGAGTTACGGCACTGGATCTGCCGGGTTAGCAACACGGTTTTGGAACCTAATCGGTAGCAAAGCAGTTGAGAACACCTTGTTAATACCAGAACTAAAGATAGCACAAACATCAGTCAACCGATTCACAGCACTTCTACCACCACAACTACGCGCAGCAAACGAAATGTGGCAGGCACGCGAACTCGCTCAACCGATAGACCCCGAAGCATCACAAGACCTAACCGATGCCGTGCATCTGATGCAGCTATGGATGTTGCTCTTTCAAAGCAGAGAAAAACTGGTGGAAGCAATCGCACTCGGTTATGAAAGAAACACAGGGAGTGCTATCAATGCAAAACTCACAAGTGCAACTGAGTTCTCAAAAGCAATGCAACCGTTGATGAAGGAATTTCACGAATTTGGACCACTTTTCGGGTATTCACATCAGACGAATGAGGTCGAACTGACGAATACATTAATAGACGAGGCAGCTTGGCTTTCCCGATTTGACTATCGCTCGCTACAAAAGCATGACGAAACTTGGACACCAGAGGAAACCGAATTCCGTATCTCCGATGTGCATAACTATCCTAATCCTCTCAAACGTAAAACCACATTTACTTACATCTTGACGCTTGATGCGGATGCGGTGCAAATTACGATTTATACCTCTGCAGGAAGACGTATTCAAACGTTAAAAGATGTTGCCGCGAAAGAGGGATACAACGAAACCACATGGAACGCACAAGACGCTGATGGTAGACCGCTTGCAAATGGTGTTTATTTCTACAAAATACGTGCTGTTCACGATGATAAGAAGGTTGAAAGTATCCACCGTTTGGCTGTGATTAGGTAATTCTATATATTATCCAGTGTTTCCCAACCTGTAAGTGCAGTTTCCTAACCGAACCTACCGACACGGGGGTGAATCCAGTTCGGTTAGGAAACCGAACCTACCGGGCCTGGTGATTATCTGGTGGAAGGGTATAAACCCCGCGCCGCACGCGAACAATTTCCCCCGCATCCAAAAGACGTTTCAACTCATTGCCTATCGCTTGAGGACTGCTGTCAATTGCAGCAACCAACGATGCTGTTGTTTTCTCGGGTCCAGAAGATAACAAAAACAGAATCTGTTCTCTGAAACTGACCCGTGGGATGTTGCCGCCACGCAGTTTATTCAACACACGATTCGCTTGCCTTGTAGAACATCCTAAAACGCGTTCCACCTCTTTTCGCGGGGTGTCTGCATTGAGATTTTCACGTTCTGCTTCAAAACGTTCGCGTATCCGAATCGTCTCCTCAAGTTTATCTAATCCACCTGCAATCTCAAAATCTTCCCAGTCAAAAAGCAACGTTTCCGGTCTATCAGTTATGTCCGGTAGGTCAAAGCTATTCAACAATACCACCGTCTTACCACTGCATCTGTTCATACCTACGCGTCCAACAATCAGTGTCAGTAAGCCTGAGATATTTTGATGATAGACCTCTTGTATCCGTTCATCTTCACTGTCATCCACCCACATATCTTCACCATATTCAAGCGGTTTAACGTCGTTCCCGAACAACATTTGAGCTTGTTGCCAAATGGCGCCTTGTCTCCATTTCGGTGTACCGACTATCCAAAACACCTGGACTGAATCAATATCTATATCGTTATAGAACAATGATTTGAAACTCCGGATAAAATGGACATTTGGCATTTCTGTCATATCCAATAATTTATCGACAGTTTGGTAATTTGCAAAAATCGCATGTCTTATACTGAGGTCTCTTTCAATTTCTGCACGGATACCCCGAATATAACGTTCTCCTATTTTAGACAACTCCACTCTGTTTGTATGACTATTGTTGTTTATTATTTCATTGAGAGTTCTGCTACTTGAACGGATTTGAAAGACTCTGTTGTCAGGCAGCCACGTTGTCGGTTCAACACGAATAACATCCATATCTTCGGACGGGAACGCACGGCGAAGTTGCCCCTCGGTAAGGAATGGTGAAATTATCAGCAGACGTTTGATGCCCGGATGAAGCCTCGGTGGCAACCAAAACTTCAGAAATCTATCATTCCACCGCATCGGGGCATCAGCATCGCGCGGGTAATGTTCAAAAAAACGTGTCAACTGATGCCAATACGTCCACTCAGGATCCGAACAGACGGTGGGAAATAACGCGATGCTTTCTATAGTCCGGACATCAAGTACACCTATTCTAACCGCTTCCGTCATCTGCATCGGTATAGAAATATCCTCGTTTGTCGTATAGTCTTGTGGGGATATAGTAGGCAACCCGATGGCGTGCAGTCTATCCTTTGCATCTGCATCCAACGGAATGTACGCAGTCGAGGCATTTTGACCATCAATATTTTTTATGGCAATTGCCAAGCGGGACAATTCTGATCCTGTATCGGGATCAACTGTTTTATGCGCCACCACTCGACCCTGTACATTAATGTAACACATCTGCTCAATTATCTGATCTGCGTATTGTTTGAAGGCTTCAACGGCAGATCGAACCTGTCTGATAGGATTTCTCGAGGGAACCACTTGCGTTTCAAGGGCATTCATAATGGCAACTGCAAAGTTACCCAAGGCATATCCCTTCCAGGTGGCAATCCATTGCTCTAAAACTTCTTTGGTTAATACACATTCAAAAAACAGGTCTGCAATCTTTGATCTATGTTCATCAATGATACAGATACGTTCTTCATCTACATTTTCTAATATGTGTTGTATCAAGTGGGCATGTCTCGGCTCAAAAAACAGTTTACTAACTGGTGATATCTGTGCGTTGGCACTTTTCATCGCTTGCGGTTGTGATAAATACCCCCGTTCTTGGCATGCCGTATAAACGGGACAACTTGGACAGATAGATTCCCTCGGATTACCACCCTTGTTCATAAATGCCATGATTCGTTCAGTGTCCTCACACACATTACCGTGTTGGAAGGGGTTTGCCATGCGGTCTTCTATCGGTATATCTTTAACCTGGTCCCAACGGTAAAATATGGATCGCCAACGCGCCACGGAGGACAGATTCTTTGTCGCATATCGTTCTGCTGCCGCATCCGCATATACACGACTGGCTATATTCAAAAATGTCGCACGGTTATTTAACAAATGTGTTTCTGCTTCGGTGTTCCTGAAGATACCATCTTCGGTAGTTATGAGTGCAAGAATGCGCGTATCGCGTGTCAAGACCTCTTTCAACACCGATGTCTGTTCCTGAATTGATTTATAGTGCTTGGAGACTGTCTGCTGTTTGTACAGTTTTGGTGTTGGACGTTTTATTGTCAACGGACTTAAATCACCCTTACGAATTAACAATACTTTTTTGCTTACAAGATTCGGGGGTGAAATGCCTGTATCGTCCCATATATCTGTTATCGCAACAGCACGCGTAGGTATATCTGTATGTAGTGTTGTTGCGCGTACCCATACAATCCCCTGATCCTCCCATAACGATACGTACTTGACAGTACCGTTTTCATCATGAAGTTTCCAATGATGACAACCATCATCTACCCGCAGATAAGAATAACCGCGCTTCAAAAACGCTGCTTTGGCAAGATCAAGATGTGTTGAACCAAAAGAGGGCAGAACCACATCCTCAGTTTCTGAAATCTCTGCTTGGCGTAACTCAATTTCGTCAAATGCCTCACGGAGTTGATGTATGGAGACAAATAGTACTTCTTTGGAAATAACAGGCGGTTCCAACAAATTACCCAGCAGAATCTCATACCGCAAATCCCATTGACTATAACCTTCCTCACCAAGAACTTCCAAGTAGACAACACGACGGTTAGGGGCATCTTCCGTTGGTTGGTCCTTAAAAATAAAAAATCGATCCTCATCAGTATTGGAATGTAAATATTCCTGAACACGACAAGAGAAGCGAAGTCCACCTGATTTTGTCAACGTCAACAAGGGATTAGCATGAGCGTTCAGAAGCGTTTCTAAACAGGAAGAAACAGCATCAGGCGCACTACAGATCGCATCATATTTAAACTCTATGTCGTGCCAATGCGCACCATCCCGCCCAGATGGAATGCCGGTATATATCTGAATACCCCAAGAGTCATTCCACTGTCTCATTCGCCAGCTTCTCCCTCGCTGACGCTTTAAAAACCGTTCTCCCCCACAATCCAGCGGCACTTGATCATTTTCAGATGCATGTCCTATCGGCATAAAGGAAATATCCGCACTCTCAAGCGCATCAAGCGTTAAGGCATTCGCACGCGAACAATGCACCTTGATGTGAAACGGGGGACGTTTAAACAAGGCAGGAGTCACCACCGTTTTACGTTGACGTAACGACTCTCTTTCCCCATGCCGTTCATGGCAGAGCCGAATAATATCTTCTAACATATTCATATATAATCACACCATGCAAATCGCGATTGACGCAATCCGATTCACAGTAATCAGTAGGGCATTCCGATACACCCCTTCACTGCTAATTGTGCAAAAGTGCAAAATTAACACTGATACCCTAATTAATTAAGAATGTAATAAAATATTGGATTCCCGATTGTCCAATAACCTATCATTTGTTGATCAGTACAATTGGATATATGCACCAACCAACTTATACATTAATATATTAGCACAGTACAGATTTTTCTACAAGTCAGAAAACATCTCAAGGTGTGTAAAGTTTTTGTCACTATAATGAACTGAATACAGATCTTGCTTGGTATTAAGAAAAATGGTATCCTTCTTAAAATACCTTTTTTATCAGAGAGGATACCAATGTTTAGTATATCATTATCAAGTTGTGAAGTCAAAGAAAATCCGGAAGCAGCACAGAACTTAGTGGACGAGATGCACGATTTAGTTGGAGATCTTGGCAGTGATTCTTCTCTGTCGTTTTCTGAAGCAGAACAACATATTTTAGAAGGCACTATGAAGATTAATTTATTAAACGGGTAATCTTAAT
This sequence comes from Candidatus Poribacteria bacterium, assembly GCA_958295945.1. Taxonomy (GTDB): domain Bacteria; phylum Poribacteria; class WGA-4E; order WGA-4E; family WGA-3G; genus MSPOR6. The sequence continues at coordinate 2,779,243 of OY282386.1, read as the reverse complement.
CACCTCAAACCCCGTAGGCGGGGAATGCCAAAAGGTATTCATACCGTTGATTTGGTGCTTTGTAAGCGCGCTGGGCTTTGAAATCAAATTACCCAATTTATTTCTTAATCTTCATTGTGCCTTAGGACAAAAGTTGTTAGAGTTGCATGCGTCCGAGCAAGCTTCGGCAAAAGAGACGGAACCGGTGTCGTGTCCAAAGTGTGAAAAAGCGTGGCGTTCGTGGCGTCCGAGAGAACGACAGAGGACGACTCTCTGTGGTGTTATTCGTGTTGCGGCGTTGGGTGTATCATTGTGATGCGAAACACTACCATAGACCTTGGTGGGATACGAAGCAGCAGTTGAAAGGTAAATACACGCATCGTGTTGCGGAAATGATGTGTCGTTTTGCGGCGCACTTTGACTTTAGGAGTGCCGCTGAGGAGTTATCTCGTCAGGGAGTTATAGTGAGCCACAAGACCGTTCATAAGAAAGTGCGTGAATGGTCAAAAGATTTGCGTGTGTTGGAACGAGTGGAATGTCAAACCCTTGGTGCCAATGAGCGGTGGTATGTGAGCACAGATGGATGTCGGACGAACTCACCAGAGGGGTGGAAGGAAACAAAAGTCAGTTGTCCTTATAGAGATTATCCACAACTGGGACCGAATAGTCCTTCCAGAGCGCGTCCTGAAAGTCCTCGTTGGACTGCCAATCGTCAGAATGCCGCTCAATCTGGGAAGGATTTATATGCGTTAGCGACCCGTAGCGGTATCTATCAAGAAGATATTATGAAGCAAGAAGTTGTGTCTATCGGTGATGGTGCTCCATGGATATGGAACAACTCGGATGAGTCCTTTCCGAATGCGGTTGAGATTGTGGATTATATGCACGCAAAATCGCATCTGGACGCTGCTGCAAAATATGCATTTGGAGAGCCTGCGACTGAAAAGGTAGAGGCGTGGACACAAAAGGTGGAACCGCTTCTTTTTGAGGGGAGGATCCCTGAAGTGGTATCGCACATCCGCGCGCTTGAGACAGAAAATCCTGAAGAGAGAAAAAACTTTGAAAGAGAAGCAGACTATTTTCAAAAACATGCCAAGCGTCCGCAGTCCAAAACATTTAGAGAAAAAGGGTATCAGATTACCAGTAGCGTGATTGAGAGTGCCCTGCCAACAGGTTGTGGCACAAAGGTGTAGACGCGCATCTATGAGATGGACAGATGAAGGGCTTAATGCTATCCTTCAGTTGAGATGTCCGATAAAGAACAAAACTTGGGAAAATACTGGTATCCAGACACAATAGCCGCATGATGTTTTAGTGACAAAAACTTTACACACCCAGATGGATTCAAGGGGTTGACAATTTACTTGAATCTGATTATATTCAATACCTGCAAGTTTTAGTGCTTCTTTTATTTTATCGGATATCAAGTCGTTTGTAGGTATTTCTTCGGGATTTTGTAAAATTTGTAATGCCCATTTAAGAACGGGGTTAATCATTGTGTAAGTCCTATGATAAATCTTGATTTTCCAATTTGATATTTGTGGTGAAATATGAAAATACTTGGATACGCCACTGTAGGATCGATCTCCGAATTTCGATGGACCTCCGGAACGGTCAGGATCGGAGGTCCCCTACAGATCAAATGTGGCCAAGTAATTCTAAAATCTACTATAATCACACCATAATTTGAGTAATCAGTCAACTTAAATTTGGGTTTCAATTCATTTGACACCACCAAGCTCCTGTGATAATCTATGTTCATAAAAATATCAGATAGGAAGGAACATTTACAACTAAAGGACAAACAGCATAATGAAAAAAACACGACTCTCGCTTGCATTACACACTTTAGACTCTAATCCCGTTTCCCAAGATTACACACAATGGTGTCTACCGACAGGCGTGAAAGCACGTCTCGGGAAAGGTAGGATAAGCGATGTCCTAAATCCGCCTGAAATAGCATACTCCCCTGATGGAAAACTTATAGCAGTAGTAAGCGCAATTGGTGTTTCAAAGCACTTAGAGTAGACGCATCGGTCGGGGTATTGACACTTTTTTTCACACTGTCCTGCTTCACCGATGCAGGCGATGTGGCGGAGCAGGTATCCGAATCGTCCGCGGAAGATGTTGCCTTTGTAAGATGGCATCTTTAGCGGTTCTTGAACGGTGTAGGTGAGGCGGTAGCGGGTGAAGCGGAAGTTTTGGAGCATTATCAAACGTATCGTAGGGGTTGGGTCTCCCAACCCTATAGTCGTGAATTCCCTTCAAACGGGAAGTCTCATTCGAACGCACCCCTTGCGAAGCCAGTCACAGTAAGGGATAAATTGCATAAAAATATACTGATCATTGTTAGAGGGGTTTGAAACCCCGATTTAAGGTAGCAACTTTGGTTAGTATATATTATTTTTGAAATTGTTGTCAATAAGTTTTTCTGTGGTTTCTGCTTGGATCGCGGTTGCCAAAGATTTCGTTGGTAATCATTTAGCAAGTTGTTGACGTAGTCTTTCTAATTCCGCTTCCTGTTCTTTAATCTTTTCTGCTTGTTCTTCAACCTTTGCTTCAGCAATTTCGCGTAGGTTCTTTTCTTCTATAGATGTCGTTATTGGTGTTCCATCCGGTAGGTATGGACGGAGCAGACGGACTTTCAAATCCCCTTCTTCCTGCCATTTGAACAATAGATTTAATCTCTCACTAAACAATGTTCTTGGTGTTTCTGTTAACATCTCAACGATTTCGCCGGAAGTGTCACGATACCAGCCTCTAAACTCCGCAGCTCTATCCAAATCAGGTTGATGTATAAAGTATTCTTTTGCCCCCATCTCACCTAAATATAACTGAACTTTTCTATCCCTATCCTCATTTATCGTGCTATCCGATAGAAACTCAAATATAGTATCGGGCACAGCACCTTCAGCCCACGTATAAAAACTTCGTCTCAGTGGATATTTCTTTGTACCCAACACCACAAATATATCAGGGGCAACACATTTTTTCAGATCACCTTCACTATAGTAGATAAAACAGTCAAGACCTATAAAGATGAAAGGTGCCGAAATAAAATAACGTTTGAGTTGTTCATGAAAGGTTGAAATCTGTTCAGCGTGATACAAGGTCGCTGCCATAGGTTCATCATCCTCAAATGGATAGCCTTCAATATAAACGGTCGGTTGCCCAGTTGCTTTGGGGAAGATGGGCAGATATTTATTTCGTCTGTATTCAAAGTCGTTGACGTAGTCCATTGTTTTCTCCATAGCACATCAATTCCCTTCAAACGAGAAGCCTCACTTGCAACAAGTATTGGATTCTTATATCCCAATTCACACAATATCATTGGTAGTAGTGTATATTATTTTTGAAATTGTTGTCAAGAGTCTTTTCTGTTTTTGAAGGTTGGCATCTTCAGCGATTCTTGGACGGTGTAGGTGAAGCGGTCACGTGCGAAGCGGAAGTTTTGGAGCATGGGATAGGGTTTTCTCGGTTTTCAACGATCACCTAAAATTGACTTAACTTTCATCACTTTTTGTCTCTGTTTGTCAGAGCCACCATCCCATTTGTTAATACGCTGCCAATAATCCTTCAACGACTGTGCAATCATCTGTTCTTCATCACCGTCAAGTGATGGAAGTTCATCGTTGAATATTTGGACAGCACGTTGTTCGTCTACTTGTTTTTCACTAAGACGATTCAATTCTTCAGCAAGTTGTTCTGTAGGAGAAAGGTTTGCTATACGTTTCGCTTCACGTTCTTCTTCAACTGCCTCTTGTTGCCGTTTAAGTTCATTCGTGATGACCTTAGTCTGATCTTTGAAATCTCGGAAATACCCGTATCCGACAGATGTTTTTGCACCAACGCCTTTCATTTCCAATACGTCATGAAACCGATTCTTGAGTTCATCAAGAGCTTTCTGATCTTTCGCTAAGAAAGCAAATCGGAAAGTAGTCTCTTCAATTGTTAGAAAATTGATCGGTATTGGATTTTGATGGTCTGTTGGTGGTTTGCTACCACTGTAATAGTCTGGATAGTGGGGATTCATTATATCGGTTGCAAAATTGACATCTTGAGGAAATGCATCAAGGAATCGCACTTTCCCGCGTTGTTCTTGGCTGCCAAACACAGCGAGAAAATCTGGATTCTTAATGGCTTTATCTTCGTCAATTTTGCCTTTGTTGTCAATAAAATCTTCATTTTCATGTAACCACCAATGACGCACTACACCTTTGACAGCACTACCGGGGATGTAAGGAATACCGTAGATGTGATGGAGTGTCATATTTGTCTCTTGCACATGCTCACTGCCAAGTCCTACGACCAGTCGCCAATCAACCGTTGCATCAACGCTGTAAAGTTTGATGTCTTGCTTAGCAAATTGCAAGAGTTGTTCTACTTGTCGGTCTATCAACATTTTTATCAATTCCTTAGACGAGTCTTCCAGTTTATAGGAAGAACGTTGCAGGTTAAGTTTGTACTTTGATTTTGAGTCTTCCTGCAAAAAATGTCGGTAACCTAAAGCAAAATTATCAATTTGATTATTGCTGCGAATAAGCTGCCTTGTATCAGAAGGATGGTAGTTAGGCATCATTATCCTCCGTCTCTTCCACGTCTTTCATAAGTCCGTCAACAAAACGACGCACCCAATTGAGTAGTGCAAGTGTTTCAACGGTAACTTGTCGATAGTCTTGTGATTCAAGGTTGATAACCTGTTCAACAAGTTCACCTTTCTTAACCAAACGTTTGGTATCCTCGGTTTGAAGCCAGGAACCAATATGTTCATACAACTTGTCGTGGGCGTTGATTGTATTTTTACCACCTTTGCTTTTCAGAAAAGCCAAAGTTTGTCCCAGTCCATTCGTTTTTATTAGAACGGGAAGTTTCTTCGCCGTGGATTTATAATTTTCTTTCAGTTTTTTCGATCCATTTTCACTGTTACCGCTAATTCCCTTAACCTTTTCAAAGGCGTATTTGGCGCGCCCTTGCTCAATTGTTTTGAGTGTCGTCAGTTCCTGTGCCATTGTTTATCCCTCCGTTTTGACAAATGTGTCGCCGGACTATCCCTTTACCGATAGTAGCATTACCTCCAATTTGAATGATACTTGGCAAATAATCTGCCAAGAATGTCATCACCTTTTCGGCTTCCTTAAGATTCTTGTCAGATACTGGACTGTGGATTTCAAAACATGTTCCTTTTTTCTTCGTGTCATCCACAAACAGCGGTGTTGTCAATGCAAGCGAGTAGAGAATAGAATCGGTCGGAAGATATTCCTCATACCACAGCGCGCCTGTTGCTACGGTGCCTTTGTTACTGTCGATTTTGGTTCGTGCGATAACCTCGGTTGAGAGCATAACGAAATCTCGGAAATCGTCATCGCTCAACACAACGATGTCCTTCTTCATTTTCTTTCTCCAATAACCGTAGCTTGGCACGTTGGCTGGCAAAACATTGTCGCTAATCCATTTCGCAACAGTTTCGCATTCGTTGTCAGGTGTAACTGTAAATGTATATTCTTCAAGGACAATTTTCTTAGTATCTCCTTCGTTTTGCACAATGAGTTCACTATTGTTCGATACCGTATTGGCATCAGGAATATTTTTAACAAAATTAATGGTTGGTTGACATATGGAAAGGTCGTGTTTGAAACGTTCTAACACTGCTGGACATGTCACCCATGCAAACACACCTTTGACAGATTTGACAGGGAAAAGCAAAAGACGGGCATCGGTGAATCCAAGTGCACCCGCATGGAGATCTCCCGTTTCGGGACCGAAAGTGAGTAAAACTTCATCATTCTTTACTTTTCCATTTTTTGCTTGTGCATCAAAAATTTCACGGATACTGCCTTTCAATCCGGATGCTTCAATCTTAGGGTAGTCCGTGTGTTTTTCACGTTGTATCGGCAGATCAACAATGCCGAGATCACTTCCACTGCCAGCATGTAGCGGCGTTTCTACGATTAAAAACAGAGGTTTTGCTTGTTTGAACATTTTGGTTCTATCCTTGTTATAATTCTCTACTATGAAATATCATACGTGTATGTCTCAAAATTAATTTCAGGTGGTATTTCAAATTTTTGTTTCCAAACGCGATACCCTTCTTTATCCATATGCCCGTGGCTGTCAAATATCGTGAGCTGGGTGATTGTTTGTCCATTAACCACGAAAGAATACATCAATCGCACCTGACCGTGGTCAGTTGATTTAAAAATGAAAATATCCTGACCACTAACTTGCCCGGTGTGGTTCAAGTCGTCATTGTGTCCTAACACTCTAAGCCTTTCATAGCAAGAGACAGGGGTAAGATAATTTGGACGTAAAGCATTATTTAACCTTCCATAAAGTTCTCTAATAACCTCGTCAATTGCCACTCGGTTCATGGAAGAAGGCAACTTAACAATGAAGTGACTTTTAAGATAGTCGTTCCAGAATATATTACCCATCGGTGACAACTCTGCACCGAGATCGTCGTTTTCCCAAATAAAAGCATTCAACTTTCTTACGGCTTGTTCATTCTGATTTTTAAAGGCTCGCCAACGTGTAGGATCATCCATGTGATCGGCTATTTTTGCAAGTACGCCTGCATGAGTCTCAATTAAGCTTGAGTCAATTACCAAGGGAACCTGGGGTATTGTGATAAGTTCTTCTTGATTTTCAAAATTATAGTAAAGTGGAACACCTTCAAGTTGTGCGAAAATCGTCAGATAGGGTAAGGTTGCGCCGTATCCACCAGTGATGTTGATTGCAAGATTCTGACTCCCTCCAGCTTCCCATTCTTTGATGTAGTTAATCCTTTGAAATAGTTTTGGCATACCTTCTCTTGAGAAACTTACAGTGTTATTAACCTGTAAAGAATCAATCACATCGTTATCAGGATCAAAGTGAGCTGTTACATTTTTACCTAAAACATGATTGGGATCATTAAGTTGATCCCTTAAGATTTCTGCCGCTAATCGGGAGGTAATCGTATCTGAAGCAAGGAGATAAACTATTATATTATCCTCAGTTTTATCTCGAATTACGGCAGTACTCTGAAGTTCAGCTGAGGCAGATATGCCCTGCTCTCTAATAAATTTTTCACTTTCAATTTTGAGCTGGTTTATATATCGAGTATTGCTATCCCATTCAGACATTGGCTTATCTTCAATACGACTAAAACCAGTCTGGATTTGATTATTAGTTTCCGACCCGTTTGTAAAAAGTGATGTACCAACTGGTGTGATTACAACTGTCATGTTCTATTTCCTTCAGAAACACCGACAAAGCAGAGTCCAAATCCTTCCGCTGCTTGACAGTCGCTGATGTTTTTATAGTGAAAAGTGTCAACGATAGCGTCTACGCAGCTTTCATCAGGTAGCTTAAAATAGTAGACACTACCAGCAGGAACTGCCTGACGCGTCGGTTTTGGCATATTTTTTTTCATATCCCAACCACCAATAGCAATCGGTTTGCCAACTGCTGCTGTAATCAACTCAAATGACAATGATTCATATTGGGCGTTGTATGTGGTCTTGTCAATCCATTTCGGCAACCATCCGTGATCGAAGATTGCAGGCGTCGCAAAATAGAGTTTGAAAAAACCTGATGAATGGATAACTTCTTTGAGAGCTGTCATATCTTCTTCTGCAGCAAGCGGATCTGTGTGGTAGCAACTCTGTTTATAAGTGAAACTTTTTCCTTCTCCGCCGAGTTTTAGCATCCCATTTTCAGGTAGTTCTATCTTGCACTGGTAATCTACGACAAATCCTAAATCTGACAATGCCTTGCGTTCATTTTTTTTGAGGAATTGGGATTGAAAACGCGACATATTAATCCTATACAGCATGTTGTCCTTAGCTGACGATGTCCGGTAATCGCGTTCAATACCGATTTTGGGTTCAAATCGAATAAAATCCTCAATTGGTCTGAATCCAAACTCTGTCTGTCCACCCAAGAGATACTCTGCCATAACTATACCTTCTAATCTCCCATTCGTCTCTGACTCAACATCCTCAGCACCGAACCATTTCAACAGGTATGTGAGTGAAGCATTTGAACTGAGGTTAGATGATTCTGTTCCTACCTTAAGAAGGTATAATCTGTTATCTGTTTCCTTCTTTTTTACTACAAGGTCAAGTGGAATTGGATAATAGATTGTGGAATTTCTGTCAGCAAGAAAAACGCCATTGAGACTTATAGAACCCAGTGAGTCAGGTGTCCCTATAGTCATTGCCATTTTTCCTGCATAAAAAGCAGATAAATCACCATGTTCAGCAATATATGCAGTTCTTAACGCTCCAAGTATTGTTGAAGGTAAGGGAGGAAAAATAGAATATCCTTCTGATTGATCGCCTTTTGTAAAGGGGCGACCATCACGAAAAAAGAAGGTATCATTCGCTTGTAGAAATAGTCTCACTTTGACTCCCTTGAGATAAAAGTAATAATTTCCAGAAAATTGATATATTCAGTGAAAGTGTTGAAGTTAACCCACATTTTTAAGGTCTGGTTGACTGTTCGTTGACTTCTTTTGTCAAGTTGTTGCCCTTTCGTTTTATACGCTCGTTCAATGATACGTGTAAATTCTTTGTCAACAAGCTCGGAAGGTAATTCTATCATAAGATCTCTGTCATCTCCGATTAGTTTTGCAAATGCATCACGAAAGGTATATAAAAAACGTTTAGAAATTTCATCATCCTGCAGCAGCTTAGCCAATTTCTGACCAACAGCCAGCACTTCAAGATCATCACGGTTCCACTTTGTCACCATCTCACTGACATTTCCTGAACGTTTGAACAACGCAATTCCAAACGCATCACGTCCACTGTTAATTTTAGCTTTCTTTTCCATTCGTCGTGCATGTTGCAGCACATCACCAAGAGGCATTTTGTTATGGGCAATGCACACCCCCGCAGAAATAGTTGTGAAATCAGGGAATTTTCTATGCAACTTTTTCAAAATAGACAAAAGGTCTTTCAGATTTGCAAGTGCAAGTAGATCGTCACCACCGGCATACGTCAACTTGCCAAGGTGTTTCTCCTCGACAATCCGACGCGCTGTTTTTGCGTAATTAATCAGCTGCTTGCTATTTTTAGCATGCTGTTCTCGACTTTCAGCGTTCCGATTCACTTCCCCCATATTGTCAGCGTCAAGTGCAATGGCAGCATAATATTTCCCCGGTTCGTCTTTAAGCAATTGAACAAGTTTTTTTCGCAATTCCTTACACTGTTCAATTTGAACTGCTGCTTCTAATACATCAACATTGTAATACCGTTCAAGATAGTTGGGTTCTAACGTCTCTTCGTATAGCCATTCACCATCAACATTGTTCGGAAGTGGACATTTGATTTTAGGTAAAGGTTGAATGGTTGGAATTTTAGCATCTTCGTCATCTGATTGACGCAAACCTCTGACTGCATGGCAGAATTTTGTATAAACCTCTAACGCATCAGGTATACATAAGATTTGTTCCTTATAGTTTGCCGTAGCTACCTCCGAAGTTGATGGAAACCTCGGACGGCTGTTCATAAATTCTTTACTGAATTTAGAGTAATTTTCAAGAAAATACATTCCTATCCGCTTTGTCAATGAAATAGCACAGAGAGCTTCTTTTTGTTGACAATACTTTGGAGTATCTTTTGACAATTTATCCCACCATGTCATTGCATCTTTAATAGAGTCATCTTCTCGCAAGTGGAGAATTTCGCGTGTGCCATCAAGTGAACATTTCCGACCCACCTCTTGTGTCTGCATAAATGTTCGGCAGTTTTTGGCTGCGGCGAGATTGCCTGCAGTATGAGCATACCAATCCCCATATTTTTGATCTGTTTCTTCCTCGGTAATAGCCCAATAAATATCAAAAAAATTAGGGATTTGCCGATTATACAATTCCTCAACGTAAGTATTACGCCACACGCTAAATGTCTTATCAAGCACGCGTTTTGCAATTGAATCAAACTCTGTATTTACACTTTTTTCTGCTTCTTCGGCACGCTCGACTAAATCATCCTGAGAAACTTCAATGCCATCGCCAATTGCCAAAAAAAGATTCGGAAAGGATGGAGTTGTAGGATCTTGTTCTCTCCAAAAATCAAACGGCGATTCAGATCCAATAGCAGGATATATAATTTCAAGACCATCACCTTGAATGTTATCCATTGCCGTAGCGATAAGATAAGACAGAATATAACTTCCCATCCACATATCTTCTGTCTTCCGTGCAGCTTCAATGAAGGATTGCACGGGACCGATTGTAAACATAAGCATAAGACGTGGCGATTTATTTTTATTCATGGAAATTTCCTATGATGGCATCAATGAATTGCTCTTGCTTTTGTTGGAAATTATGAGGGGGACGATTGTTCGGATAAGGAGACCACAGTTGTGTGACAACCGGCAAATATTGTTTACCTACCATCTGGATGCTGACAATAACAGGTGATGCCATGCGCGGTATACCATCACCGAGGGTACAATCTTTATTGTTTCGTTTCGCAACAGAGGTAGCCTTACCGATGTTTTTTAAGAGTATGTTCACGTCATTCGTTAGTTTACCCAAAAAGACACGCCGAACAACAGGATATTTCTCAGGATGAGGTGTGTGCGGTTTTAATTCAATGATTGCTACGGTTCGCTTGTTTATTGCGAAACTGTTGTTAGTCTGAAATCTATCTTTCTCCGAGAAAGCGTTGAGTGTCTTCAAAACTTCATCTCGCAAACTGGATACATCTGAGAAATTCCAATTGGTTTCACGAATTGAACCGAACCCACGGCGTGAACGATTGCCAACACCACCCAACAGAAAACCGAGTTTCGCAATCTGTTTGTAGTTTGAAGCATCTGATGTATTTTTTGCAATCAGCAGTAGATTAAATGATTTACCCGCATCGTAAGCGTCCATCTGAAAAGTGTTCTTATGTGGCAACGGACTATATTTTTTAGGATCTCCCAAATCTATTGTTCCAGAAATACGAATTGAAAATGGTGCTTTACCATCTGTGCTTCCAAACAAATCTGCCTCGGTCTTCTGAAGCAATCTCCAATCACATTCCTGCACAGTCCTCCACCAATAACGGAACAGTGCTTTGAATGCTGGCGGACGAAGTTCAGGAGTTTTGTTATCGGCACCCCGGAGAAACATAGGTGTCACGGTTTCAAGTTTCAACTCAGTCTTTTCCATTGTGCTGTCCTTAATATTATAGTGGTTTGGGGCGAATGTGCAAATTCATTATAGACAAATATTACCAAAACGTCACTTTTTTGTCAAATCTTTTAGCGCATCCAATTTATTTGACTCTGCCAAGTGTCTGTGATAATCTATGTTCATAAAAATATCAGATAGGAAGGAACATTTACAACTAAAGGACAAACAGCATAATGAAAAAAACACGACTCTCGCTTGCATTACACACTTTAGACTCTAATTCCGTTTCCCAAGATTACACACAATGGTGTCTACCGACAGGCGTGAAAGCACGTCTCGGGAAAGGTAGGATAAGCGATGTCCTAAATCCGCCTGAAATAGCATACGCTCCTGATGGGAAACTTATAGCGGTAGTAAGCGCAATTGGGATTTGGATATACAATGCACAGACAGCTAAAGAACTTTCACTGCTCACAGGACATTCAGCTGATGTCACTACTGCATCTTTCAGTCCAGATGGGTCTGTTTTGGCAAGTGCAGGTGGGGACAATGCCATCTGTTTCTGGAATGTGCTAACCGGAACACATGTCCATACGTTGAAAGAGCATGCCTGTCGTATCAATAACGTCGTGTTCAGTCCAAGTGGGTCATTATTGGCAAGTGCAGGGGATGACAATGCCATCTGTCTGTGGGATGTGCAAAGAAGTGAAATCATTCGCACACTGACAGGTCATACGGATAGGGTTAATTATGTTGCATTCAGTCCAGATGAGTCTACATTGTCAAGTTCAAGTTGGGACGCTACTGCGCGCCTGTGGGATGTGCCAACCGGTACATCGCTTCACGTCCTAACAGAACATACTTATGCTGTGAGTAGGGTATCGTTTAGTCCAGATGGAAAGACACTTGCAAGTTCAAGCATGGACAAAACCATTCGTTTGTGGGATGTGGAAACAGGTGAATCTTTTCGTACAATCACAGGACATACGGGTAGGATTACTAACGTCCTATTTAGTCCAGATGGTGAATTTCTTGTGAGTGCTGCCATGGACTTTGACACAGACCTACGTGTATGGAACGCGCGAATAGGTTCACTGCATCAGATACTAAAAGGGCATACAAGGAAAGTGAGTAGTCTTGCATTTAGTCCGGATGGAAAAACACTCGCAAGTACAAGTAGAAACACTACAATACGTTTATGGGATGTGCAAACTGGTACACACCTCAAAACGTTAAGAGGGCATGCAAAATTGGTTTATACAGCGGTATTCAGTCCAGATGGAAAGACACTCGTAAGCGGGAGTAGTGACGGGACCTTGTTGTTCTGGGATCTTACATCTGACTCAGCAGATTAGGCGTTGCTGAAGTAATTCGGAACGCGGGCACATTTTCTCCCTACCTATAAAAAATATCTCCAGCAATATATCAGTTTGTCCTTCCTAATCCACATAACCAGCTCTTCTAAAATACATCTAATACCATTTCTATAAATGTTCATCCCATTAACATTTGTTAAGAATATCTTGAAGGACAGCACAAACTGGAAGTTTGTGCTACAAAAATGCGAAGTTTTCTATTAGAAATGGTATAACCTCTCTTACCAACCTAAATGATTATTTACCACATATCAATTTGTGCATCCATAATATGCGTAACAGTAAATAGGCAATGCTGTCAAGCAAAAACATATAAAAAAGGACAAATTTATAGTGAAAAAATTATTGTTTTCGGTTTTTATTTTTGGGCTTTTAATATCCCTTTTAGCACCAAGTGCCTTTGCTAAAGACTACACACAATGGGGGTTACCCGATGGAACGAAAGCGCGCCTTGGTAAAGGCTCTATAAATCAAATAGCGTACTCCCCTGATGGGAAGCGTTTGGCAGTAGCAGGTAGTATCGGTATTTGGATTTATGACATAAAGACAAGCAAAGAGCTTGACTTGCTTATAGGGCATATTGGTTCTGTCAGTTGTGTAGCGTATAGTCCGGATGGCACTATGCTCGCAAGTGGTAGCAGGGACACAACCGTGCGTTTATGGGATGCACGCACAGGGACATGTCTTGCGACAATGAAAGGACATAGTTCTCGTGTCAATAGTGTAGTATTCAGTCCGATTGACAATGCAATTGTAAGTGGAAGTACCGATGGAACTATCCGATTATGGGATGTGCGTACGGGAAAGACGCTTCGGACTTTTATAGGGCACACAGAAAAGGTTTACGACGTTGTGTTTAGTCCTGATGGTAAAACACTTGCTAGTGGCAGTGGGGATAATACAGCGCGGCTATGGGATGTGCAGACTGGTAAATCTCTACGAACTCTCACAGGACACGAGGAACCTCTAACGGTTGTTGCGTTTAGTCCGGATGGTAAAATACTTGCCAGCGGGAGTTGGGATAGAACCGTGCGACTGTGGGATACGGAAACCGGTGCATCTCTCAGAACATTGAGAGGACATACTGAAGGTACAGTCATAGGTGTAGTATTCAGTCCGGATGGAAAGACAGTCACAAGTGCGGGACTTTGGGACAAAAAAGTTCGTTTCTGGGATGTGGAAACAGGTTCACCTATTTGGATGTTCACACTCCATACGTTGTATAATACCGTCAGCCTTGTGTTAAGTCCTGATGGTAAGACAATCGTAACTGCGAGTGATATGGAAACTGTATGTCTATGGGATGTGAGAACAGGAGAACATCTCCAGGAACTGACAGGACATTCGGGTACGGTCAACAGCGTAGCATTTAGTTCAGATGGTTCTACACTGGCGAGTGATGGGAGTATTGACAATGCTGTGTATTTGTGGAATGTACAAACAGGTAAGTTACTTCACACGTTGATAGGACATGACGATTGGATCTGGAGTGTTGCGTTTAGTCCTGATGGTAAGACACTTGCAAGCGGAAGTAATTCGGACAATGACGACACTGTGTTTCTATGGGATGTTGAGACAGGCACATCAATTCAGAAGTTCAAAGAGGATACTGATGGTAATCGCAGCATAGCATTCAGTCCAGATGGAAAAATACTCGCAAGTCAAGGAGTAGAAAATAAGTTGCTTTTGTGGAATATACAGACTGGAACAACGATTAGAACACTCACAGGACATAAATCGAAAGTAACCAGTGTAGCTTTCAGTCCTGATGGAATGACACTGGCAAGTGGAAGTTGGGACAGGACGGTGCGTTTATGGGATGTTCGGACAGGGGAATCATTGCATGAATTGACTGAACATACTGATAAAGTCACGAGTGTTGCGTTTAGTCCGGATGGAAAGACAATCGCAAGTGGGAGTAGGGACGATACCGTGCGTTTATGGAATGTGCAGACGGGCACATCTATTCGGAAAATGACTGAGCATACTGATAGAGTTATGAGTGTTGCGTTTAGTCCGGATGGAAAGATACTGGCAAGTGGAAGTTGGGACACCACTATCCGTCTTTGGGATGTGCAAACAGGCACACACCTTTTGACATTGACAGGAAATATGGCTCGTGTTTACAGCCTCGTGTTCAGTCCGGATGGAAAGACCCTCGCCAGTGGAAATGCGGATGGCACCGTGCTGCTATGGGAACTCTCGTCAGACATTGAGGAATAGGGATTTCTGAGCAAACCGTAGGCATGCTTACAAAGCGCGCCTACGATGCGTTTAAGAAACGGCACCTACCGGGGTTTCGAAAGTAAGATTTAATGCAATATGAAGTCCATATACCTATTAGCAAACCACGTTAAATAGTTCGGCATTTGCACATAATAGTTGACAAAAATAGTAATAATTGCTATAGTTTCATTGAGTAGTCTTTTTGGTATTGATCATTCCATTCCTTAATGCCATTTAGGTTCTCATCTTTTCAACAGACCTATTTTCAATCACACATCAAAATTAACTATAAGGAGAAAAACCGATGAAACTTAGATTATCAGGTATTCTTACAATCACCGTATTCGTTACGTGCTTTTTAGTCTCTTTGAGTTCTGCTAAGTTAGATCCAGAAACATATATAGGTGTATGGAAATTTGATGAAGGAAACGGTGACATTGCCAAAGATTCCACTGAAAACGAACATGACGGAGAATTTGTAAATGACCTGAAATGGGTGGATGGAAAATATGGGGATGCACTTGAATTTGATGGGTCAGGTTACATTGATTTGGGCAATGCAGAATCGCTTCAATTTGATGGAAGTGTTACAATTGTCTTTTGGTCTAAACCTGAAAACGTTGCTGCGGGTCGTAAAAACATCGTCTGCAAATCATTCGGTGGTGAAGGTTGTTTAACACAGGAAGTAAACGGTACGATGAGCTTTTACTGGGGTGATTGTGGCGGAAATTGTGAACCTTATGTAGAGGTCCAAAGACCACCCGCATGAACGATCGTGGACGATCAATGGATGCACATCGCTCATGTCAGAGATGTTGATAAACGGCAGTATCTAATGTATAAAGATGGGGAAGTTGTCGCAAACGGAACATGGAATAAATGTGGAGCACATCCATGCGGAGATTCCAAAACCAGTGAACTAAATCTATTCATCGGACACGGATATGCAGGAAGATACATCGGTATCCTTGACGAAGTGGCTATCATTGGTGCCGTTCTTAGTGAAGAAGATATTCAGAAAATCATGGACAACGGTTTTGATGAACTCGCTGATGTCGCACCATCTGGTAAACTCGCAACTACTTGGGCAAAACTCAAAAGATAACAATCCACTATTGAAGACAAGGGTGTGATGTTCTTGCCTTCAATATCAGGTACTCGTTACTTATACAAGTGGTCTGTATAATTACCTAAAATTGAATCTTCCGATAAGAATTTCTTAGCAATTATACTACTTAGTGTGCTATAATAATGGCCTGGAGGATACTAAGATGGAACGAATTACAGTAGATCCCAAAATTCTGGGAGGAAAACCAATTATCAAAGGAACTCGCATATCGGTTGAGTTTATCCTTGATCTACTCGCTTCCAATGTGAGTGAAGAAGAGATCCTTGAAGATTACCAACATATAACCAAATCAGATATTAACGCTTGTCTTAGATATGCCGCTCGGTGCCATAGAAATGAAATATATATTGAGTTAAAATCAGAAGCATGAAATTTGTTGAGTTACGAATCCTAACTGACGAAAACATCTCTCCAAAAGTTGTAACTTTTCTTAGGAAGCACGGCACTGATGTGTTAGACACCAAGGAACAAGGATGGTTTGGTAAAAGTGATGACGAATTGCTTGAAATAGCGTATCAAGACAACCGATGGATGTTTACACATGATACGGATTTTGGAACTTTGGCGATTCATGAAGGTAAACGGTATGTAGGTATAATCTTTATAAGAGTCAGGAATATGAGCTCACAAAATATTATAAGTGTCTGTCATCAACTTTTTGAACATGACACGGATTTCTCACAGGGCGCGTTAGTGGTTGTTGAAGAAACCCGAATCAGAATTCGGCAAAAAAATGAAGAATAACCTTACATGAATGGACGATTAAGACTATTTTGCCACTCATTAAAAAGGTGGTGCGGTCAAACGCACAAACGACCGCGATACCTCATCTAATTCCTCACGAACAGCCGCATCTAATTCCCATCCAACCCCACCAAGGGTGTCGTCAAGTTGTTCGATCGTATCGCTGCCACTGATAGCCACTGAGACTTCGGGGTGTGATACAACCCATGCCACTGCAAGTTGTGCAGGTGTCTTTCCTAACGCCTCAGCAAGTCGTTTGAGGGTAGCAAGGACCTTTCCTGTTGCCCCACGCATTCTGCGGTCATATTCTTCTGGGTAACGCTTTGCCCACAATGTGCCAGCAGGTGGCGGTTCATCAGGAGAATAGACACCACTCAGTAAACCGACAGACAACGGACTATAACACATAATGCCGAGACCTTCCTCACGAACCAATCCGAACATCTCAGTTTCCAAATCTCGATTAAGCAGATTATACATATTCTGAACACACATATACGGTGTCGCATTGATACTATCCGCAATCCAAAGTGCTTTGCACACCTGCCATGCCTGATGGTTACAGCAACCAAGGTATCGCACCTTACCTGAACGCACAAGATCGTCTAATGCCCGGATTGTCTCCTCTTGTGGTGTAGTGTCGTCCGTGACGTGAATCAGGTAGACATCAATGTGGTCAGTACCGATACGCGTCAGTGAACGGTCTATCTCCCGCATGATGTGGTATCGTGATAACCCATAGTCATTCGGCCCTTGTCCAATATGGCTGCAGACTTTGGAGGTAATCACCACATCATCCCGCTTCCCTTTAATCGCTTTACCGAGAATTATCTCTGAACGACCAATATTATCGCGGTCATCCATCGGACCGTATATGTTTGCACA
Organism: Candidatus Poribacteria bacterium; assembly: GCA_958295945.1. Lineage (GTDB taxonomy): Bacteria > Poribacteria > WGA-4E > WGA-4E > WGA-3G > MSPOR6. The sequence goes on along the minus strand of OY282386.1, from coordinate 2,761,797 downwards.
ATCAATGAGATTGATACCGTTGTCAATTGCATGCTCAATCAAACGTTGTGCGGCGTTTTCGTCAGCTTGCCCTCTTAACCCTAATCCTAAAGCGAGTGGACTTACCTTAATCCCTGCTTTACCAAAATTGACATATTCCATAATCTATCTCCTATAGACATTATACCATTTCTATAAATGTTTATCCCATTAACAATTGTTAAGAATGTCTTGAACGACGGCACAAACTAGCAGTTTGTGCTACAAAAATGCGGCGTTTTCTATTAGAAATGGTATTACTTCTAAACGCAAGATTTAGATGTTATTGACAGCGCGCTTACAAAGCGCGCCTACCGAGGCGTGGTGTGTGGATAATTTTCTAAATGTTATAAATGTGCACGTGTTAATGTTCGTAATGCATCAATCAGTCGTTGCATATCTGATGGTTTTGGTGCGGAAAACATCATAGTATCACGCGAGATAGGATGCTCAAATTGAAGTGTTCGTGCATGCAATGCTTGACGTTTTAGGTGAATAAGGGCATGTTTTATCGGAAGTGTATCCGCGTCATTCATAGCGCGTTGTTCCCCTCCATAGATAGCATCACCTGCAACTGGGTGTCCAATGTGTTGCAAATGCACACGTATTTGATGTAACCGTCCTGTTTCCAATGTGAGTTGAACGAGAGAGAATTTGTTGTATATTTCTAATACTTGATAATGTGTGATAGCATGCCTACCGTTATTCTCTACTGTGGTCATTCGTCGTCGATCACGACGGCTGCGTGCGATTTGTGCGTCAATCGTTCCAGTGACTTCAGATGGTATCCCGCATACTACAGCAACGTACTGACGAGTAATGGTATGTTTTTCAAACTGCACGGAAAGTGCACGATGCACGACATCTGTTTTTGCCACAACGAGCACACCTGATGTGTCTTTGTCCAACCTATGGACAATACCGGGTCTTTGGACACCACCGATGCCAGATAGGTCGCTGCAATGTGCAAGCAATGCGTTAACAAGTGTCCCTGAATTGACACCACTTGCAGGATGAACAAGCATTCCCGCGGGTTTGTTCAGCACAATTAAATGGCTATCTTCATAGAGGATGTCAAGTGGGATATCTTCAGGTTGTCCCGTTTCCAAAGGGCGGGATTCGGGAAAGGTAAGGCAAACTTGGTCTCCAACTCGGAGTATATGACTCGGTTGTTTGGAGACTTTATCGTTTATGGTGACAGCCCCCTCACGAATCAGTTTCTGGAGATAGGTGCGCGACACATCTTCGGTCGCACTGATTAGAAACCTATCCAACCGTTTACCTTTGTGTTCTATTTGGATGTGGTAGATATGTGCCTCGTTATCCATAATTGTATGTGGATAGGAATTAATCAGTGGAGGTGGATATGCGGAGTCCAGCGGGTGGTCTCTTGTGGAGAACAATCTCTTTGATTTTTTGGAATGGGAACACAATCTTCATTAGGATTTTGGTTTTTTCTCAACTTGTTCTATAAGCAACGAAATACCAAGTAGACCGGTAATTTTTTTAAGTTCCGCTATTCTATCCTTTGTACTAAAACCATTCGTTCCTCTAACCCAGAACCTCCCACATTTGACACCCTTCGTTACAAGGGAAAACTGCTCTGTTGCTACAATGTTTGGACGAACACGCATTACTTCTTCCAGTCCTAACTTTTCAAGCGCATCAAGATAGGTTTGTTTTCCATTATCATGATATATTACACTCCCGTCAGGCATAGTAACTCTAATGTTTGTAAATTTCAATTTTGCAGGTTTTCCACTATTTTCATCCGGTTCTTTATCATTTTGTTTATCATTCCAATTCGGTTCTTTGTCAAGTTCATTGTCCTGTTGTTCATCACTTTCATTTAGGTCTTGCTTGTTCATTTCATTTACAAATTCATTGAATGCGCGCCTAACGATATCTGTAAAATCCTTTGCTGCTATCTGCGTTTTAATTGTATTGTAGAAAAATCTCACAAAATCTTTAGTAGGACTTCCAGTTGTTCAATTAGGATTTGCTTTATCTCTCCTCGATGCTTTAAATCTATTGCTGTGGAACGAGTATTATCCAAATCAAAGTTATCCTTGGTAAAGTTATTTAGCACATTGGCTAACAGCGGATTAATCTCAGACATGCTGAATTCAAAAAATGGTTTTGTATCCATCACATTTGGTTTTTCCGAATCTGTGTAAAACCTATATATAATACCGTTTGTCAATACACCGATTCGCGCTTCAGTTACAGCCGCAAAGTAACGGATAAGTTGGTTAATGTCTTTTTCGGAAAAAACTACACGCCAATCTTTGCACTCAATTAACATTATGACTCTATCATCTCTGAGAATTGCAAGGTCAACCTTTTCCCCTTTTTGCGTGCCAAAACCAGCAGGAAATTCATACTTAACTTCTCTCGGGTTAGTATAGTCATATCCTAACAGACGTATTAAAGGGAGGATAAATGTATTTATCGTCCCTTGTTCGCCTTCTACCTTTTTCTTATCATCAGCGATACGGTCGGATAGGTTTTTGAGTTCGTTCAAAATGTCCATAGGTATATCCTTTGTTAGATGACGAATTAGCACAGATCAGGTCAATGTTTCTGTGTCCATTTCGCACAGATTTTCAGGTCGTCGGTGAAGAGATTGTTCATAACTAACTTTAACTTGTCCTTGATCAGTCATTAAATTATGAATAAACGTGTTTAATTTAGAAGTTTTAATTTTCCCTTGTATAAACGCATTTTACCAAATTTAAAGGAATCTTGCAAGTGTTTTCTGATTTAGTGCTTAACCACAAAGGGACAAGCACTTAGACCTGTCCCACAGATAGAAAACATTGAATTGTATGTTGTGTTTGTGAATGGGATAAACTGAATTTATCCAGTTACTGCCCCTTCTGATGCAGAGGAAACAGAGTTTGCATATTTTGCCATCACGCCGCGTTTATAGGGTGGTTCGGGAGGAGTCCACTTCTCAAAACGTGCTTGAATTTCCACATCGGTGAGTGTGACATCAATTCTACGTGTTTCAGCATCAATCACGATTTCATCGTCTTCTTGGAGAATAGCGATGGGACCGCCTTTTGCAGCTTCTGGTGCCACATGGCATATCATAAAGCCGTGCGTTGCTCCAGAGAATCTACCATCAGTCATGAGCGCAACATCCTCACTCAAACCTGCACCGACGATTGCCGCGGTTACACCTAACATCTCACGCATACCGGGACCACCAGTAGGTCCTTCATATCGAATCACAACAACATCACCAGGTTTAATTTTCCCATCTTTTATGGCAGCGAAAGTGTCCTCTTCACGTTCAAAGATACGTGCCGGACCGCGATGGATAGTTTTTTGCTGACCCGCTAACTTGATAACACATCCATCAGGGGCAAGATTGCCTCTCAATATAGCAAACCCGCCTGTCGGTTTTAGCGGTGAATCCACTGCTCGGACTACCTGCTGTCCATCGGCTTCGGTGGCGGTGTTTGCTTCTTCACCGATAGTTTTTCCTGTAACGGTGAGTTCATCGGTATGGATTAACCCTGCTTCTGCAAGACGTTTTGCTAAGAACTGAATACCGCCTGCCTCATACAAGTCGGTTGCAACAAACTGTCCACCGGGTTTTAAGTCTGCCATAACGGGTGTTCTCTGACTAATGACATGGAAGTCCTCAAGTGTCAATGGGATTTGTGCTTCGTGTGCAATAGCAAGGAGATGTAGAACACCGTTCGTAGAACCGCCTGTTGCAGCAACTGATGTAATAGCATTTTCAAGTGACTTTCGGGTAATAATCTGACTCGGACGACGGTCAGCAGCGAGCATATCCATAACGAGTTGTCCGGCTTTGTATGCCTCATCGTCCTTTTCTTCTATGGCAGCTGGCACACTACCGCTACCCATCGGTGCGATTCCCAACATCTCAACAGCAGTTGCCATCGTATTTGCAGTGAATTGTCCACCGCAAGCACCTGGACCTGGACATCCTTTACTAATCAGATCGTCCAATTCCTCTACTGTAATAGTGCCTTCCGCATGTTGACCGACTGCTTCAAAGACATCTTGAATGGTGACATCCCGTCCCTGAAATTTACCGGGCATAATTGATCCGCCGTATAATGTGAGGGATGGAATATCTAAACGCGCTAATGCCATTACGGTCCCTGGCACAGTTTTGTCGCAGCCGCATAGTGCAACAACTGCATCAAACATGTTACCAATGGAGACTAATTCTATTGAATCGGCAATTACTTCACGACTAATAAGCGAGGTCTTCATCCCCTCTGTTCCCATTGTAATGCCGTCGGAAATACTGACGGTATTGAATTCCAGAGGTGTACCACCCGCGTCGCGAATACCTTGTTTGACCTTTGCACCGAGTCGTCTCAAGTGGAAGTTACAGGGACCGATCTCAATCCACGTATTTGCCACCCCGATAATCGGTTTGTCAAGGTCTTCTGGTGTCAGTCCTTCATCACCAAACATAAGCATGGTGCGTGCGGCAGCACGGTCAGGACCATCGGTAATCACATAACTACGGGGTTTCAATTTATTGGACATTGGCTTGTTCTCCTTTTGAATGCTAAAGAAAGGATGTGCAGAAACAAAAATAATACCAATTCTATTAATGATGATCCTTTTGAACCAGAATGCAAGAGGCGCAATGAATTGCGCGACTACGAACCAGGGAATCTTTATATGATATGTTCTTAATTAGAAATGGTCCAACTTCCTTAGAATGCCGAGATTTAATTGATAGGATTACATCGTGAATTCATAGACAAGATCTGTGTCCGGCGCGTTTTTGAGACGCAAAATGATCGTACCTGCTTCCTGTCGGTAATCCTCTTGATACATGTTTTTAATCGGCGTTAGATCAAATTGGTATTTTTCAGTTAGATATGCTTCACAGGTGTCCCCGTTAGCATTGTGCGCTAAGGAAACATGGAGTTGTACAGGAAATGATTCAAGGAATGAATCCGAAACGACTAATGTAAATTGATGAGCTTCACATCCCCCGCCGTAAGATACACTGACAGTGAGCGTATCGTCTGTGATGGTAGCAGAATTCACTACAAATTCGTCTGTTCCGAATCTGTCTCCAGCATCTCCGATAAAAACTTCTCCTGTATAATTATTATCAGGCGGATCAACGTCATCAACGGAAACGGATACGGGAGTATCATCAGGCTCCGCCTTCATCTGATTCTGTAGACCTTGACAACCTATTGTTAACAGAATGAGCAAACTTAAGATTATACCAATGGTCATGTGGTGTTTCATGGTTGTTTCCTTTTTTAGAATGTAAATTATGGTTTGAGATTTTTGGCATACTATTAGTGTCAAATTAAGGTATTTTGTAATTTCAAGCATGTTCTTCAGTCCCGTAGGGATGATATGTTTATAGAAAAAATGCGTACAACCCATTTTGAGTTCCGTAGGAACGATATATTTCTCGTTGTTATACACATATCGTTCCTACGGAACTCAAGAAAAATAGGACAATCTTTATCTATAAACATTTCGTCCCTATGGGACTAAAGAGCATCTCTCACTCTCATGAAATCCTTATGTTATCCTTATGTTTATCCTACTGCATCCCTAACCAAGTGCTGAACACACCACCATATTTTGCGATGAGGCCAGCAAACACAACAGAAACCATAGACATCAACTTAATCAAGATGTTAAGGGAAGGACCGGAGGTGTCTTTAAACGGATCCCCGACGGTATCACCGACGATAGTGGCTTTGTGCTGTTCTGACCCTTTTTCACCGTATTCTTCTTTATGTTTACCTTCTTCAATAAACTTTTTCGCGTTGTCCCAAGCACCGCCGGCGTTTGCCATCATAATTGCTAAAACGAAACCTGTTGCCAACCCACCTGTGAGTAATCCGAGCACACCTGCCACATTAAATAGCAATCCGACAGCAACAGGCACCACAATAGCAATGAGCGATGGAAAAATCATCTCACGTTGTGCACCGACAGTAGAAATGCTAACACATCGTGCGTAATCGGGTTTTTCCTCACCTTTCATAATGCCGGGGTTTTCACGAAATTGACGGCGAACTTCTTCTACCATAGCACCTGCAGCGCGTCCGACAGCCTTCATCGTCAGCGCGCAGAAATAGAATGCCATCACTGCACCGATAAACAGACCGATGAGAACTTGTGGATTCATCAGTGTGACGTTATAGTATTCCATAAATTGATCTACTGATACAGTCAGCGTATCAACCGCGGCATCCGGACCTTCACGATCAATGTCCAACGTTTTTTTATCTGCCAAGTGATATAGACCGTGTCGGATTTCTTCAAGGTAAGCTGCGAGGAGGGCAAGTGCTGTGAGTGCTGCAGAACCTATAGCAAAACCTTTACCGGTTGCAGCAGTTGTATTACCGAGTGCATCTAACTGGTCTGTACGTTCTCGGACACTTTCGTCAAGTTTTGCCATCTCGGCGTTTCCGCCAGCGTTATCTGCAATAGGTCCGTAAGCATCGGTAGCAAGTGTAATACCGAGTGTTGCCAACATTCCGACAGCAGCGATACCGACACCGTAAAGACCCATAAGGGGTTCAAACGCGCCACCGGGAAGATAGTAACTAATCGCAACCGCACCGATAATTGTAATGACAGGGATTGCAGTGGACTCCATGCCGACAGCAATACCTTCAATAATCACTGTTGCCGGTCCTGTTTGTGCTTGCTTCGCAATTGCGCGCGTGGGTTTATATTCGTGGGAAGTGAAAATTTCTGTGACTTTCCCAATGATCAATCCTGCTATGAGCCCCGTAACTATCGCTCCCCACACCTGCCACTTATTCGGAAGATCAAGGTACAGAAGAACGGGTAACGATACGATAGCGATACCGAAAGCACTTCCATTGATACCAAGGTTCAACGAACCCATCAACTGCTTCATTGTCGCGCCCTCTTTTGTTCGCACCAGATAGATACCCAAAATAGAGAGGATCACTCCGATACCAGCGATAATCATGGGAGCAGAGAGGTATTTCAGTTGAAGGGAAAGGTTAGCATAATCTTTAGCTGCAACAGCAGCGACACCGAGGGCAGCTGTAGCAAGGATTGAACCTGCATAAGATTCGTAGAGGTCGGCACCCATACCCGCAACATCACCTACGTTATCGCCAACATTATCAGCGATGACAGCAGGATTACGCGGATCATCTTCAGGTATGCCTGCCTCTACTTTGCCAACGAGGTCAGCACCGACATCCGCTGCTTTGGTATAGATTCCACCGCCAACGCGTGCAAACAGTGCTTGTGTGGAAGCACCCATTCCGAAACTAAGCATAATCACTGTAATTTGGGGGAGCGGGTTTTTACCTAAAAATTCTTCACCTATCCAAGAGATCTTTGGGAAGATGTAATAGAGTATGAGAAACCAGCCAGTGATGTCAAGAAGTGCAAAGCCAACGACTATCAATCCCATCACGGCACCAGCACGGAATGAAACCTTTAAGCCAGCGTTGAGTCCTTTCATCGCTGCACTTGTTGTTCGGGCGGATGCATTGGTTGCGGTTTTCATACCGAGGAAACCGCAGAGACCAGAAAAAAAACCGCCTGTTAGGAAAGCAAAAGGTACCACTTGGTTCTGTGCTTTAAGGACGAAAGCCATGAAGATAAAGATGAGACACAGGACAGCAAAGACGATGCCGACCACTTTATATTGTTGCCTAAGATATGCCATCGCACCTTCACGGACAGATTGTGCGATTTCACGCATTGTTTCATTTCCTTCGTCCTGTTTCATTACTGAACGATAGAAGTGGTATGCAAAACCTAAAGCAATAAGTGAACCGATCGGTGCAATCCACCAAACTAAAGGTACGGGAGGATTCTCCGGATTGGTGTCTGATTGGGCAAAAGCCACGGTGGCTAAACAGAATACAGTTAGGCAGATTAGAATTAACTTCCAATTTAGCCACCGTCTTTTGCAAATGATTTCACGCATTAAATACCTCTCTTTTATTATTAGGACTTACATAGTGTTCACACATATTCAAATAATCGTGCCATAAGGTGTAATTTTCACCAGTATACCGATTTTCTCAGCGCGCTTACAAAGCACGCCTACCGTTAGTGTGTAAGTCTTGAAATTCATATTCCCAATTAAAGAACTTGAGTGCTTCTCCGACAAGGTATAGAGAACCTGTCACACAAATTAAATCTGTAAGCGATGCGGAGGATAATCCCGTTGTGATTGCTTCTTTTGGGGTTTTATGGATTTTTATATTTTGGAATAAACCCGACCATGAATCGTGTATTGTTTCTGCAGACAGGACACGAGGATTATCGGGAACTTGTGTTACAATCACGGAATCCGCTATTTTTGATACAATTTTGCCAATTGCTGCTAAATCCTTATCTTTCATAATACTAACGATGAAAACCACCTGAGTGTAACGAAAATTGTTACGAATAGTGCTACAGAGTGCCTCCATAGAAATAGGTGAGTGTGCTCCATCAAGCACGACAAGCGGAGAGGACTTTATTAACTGGATACGTCCAGGCCACGTTACGTTCTTGAAACCTTTATACACGCTATCTTTAGTGATTTCATATCCTTTCTGTTTCAGACACGCAATCGCAGCAATGGCAGTTGTCCCGTTGACATACTGATGGTGTCCTAATAGTGGCAGTAAGAGTTGTCTAAAAGTCTCTGTATCAGTTTCTACATCAAATTGTTGTGCTATAGTTACACCGTCTGAATTAAGAACGGGATTATCGGATTTTCTTTCTACTATATTTTTGACTTTTACAATTGGTGCGTTTCGTTCTTTTGCTACCCTTTCTATGACAGTGTATGCATCAGGATGTTGCGGGGCAACTGCAACCGGACACTCTTGTTTGATTATCTCCGCTTTTTCAATCGCTATTTCAGTATAAGTTTTTCCTAATATTGATGTGTGTTCTAAACCAATCGGTGTCATGACAGTTGTTACCGGAGAAACGATATTTGTTGCGTCAAGTCGTCCTCCAAGTCCGACTTCAATAACTGCAAAATCTGTTGCTTTATCAGCAAAATAGGTAAAGGCAAGTGCTGTGTATATTTCAAAAAATGAAACGCGTCCGAATTCAGAAGACGAAACGGTTTCAATCGCAGGTTTCAGTTTGTCAATGTAGCAAGGAACTTCTGATTCTGATATAAGTTCGTTGTCAATCCGACACCGTTCCCGTGGTGTTACCAAATGTGGGGAGGTATACAAACCCGTTTTATATCCCGCGTGTGTTAGCACTGATGCAATAATCGCTGCTGTTGATCCTTTGCCTTTACTCCCAGCGACATGGATGACTTTTAATCTTTCTTGTGGATTTCCAAGCAAGTCTAATAAATGCGTAATACGATTTAGATTGTAGAATCTTGCTTGCCGTGCGAAGTCCGGACTTCTTTCATAATCAATAAACTGTTCTATGTAGGCGAGTGCAGATTTGTAGTCCAACTTTTAGGTATAATCGTTTGTAGTATAGAAATTGTGTTTACGATAGATATTCATAAATTGGGAACTGCGCGCAGAATTCCTTAACCTTTTCTCGAATACGTTTTTTTACAGAAGCTTTTAGTCTGTTTTCAAGTGCCTCAGTCATAAAATCCGCAATTTGTATCATTTCATCTTCTTTCATACCACGCGTTGTAACCATCGGTGTGCCAAGTCGGATTCCACTTGTTGTCTTCGGTTTCCTCTTGTCGAAAGGAATGGTGTTTTTATTAGCAATAATTCCCGCATCCTCAAGATGGTCTGCTGCTTGCCTACCGCTTAGTTTCTCATATTTTGAAGTTAGGTCTATTAACATCAAGTGGTTTTCTGTTCCTCCACTGACTAACCTGAATCCGTTCTCAATTAACCTTTGAGCAAGAGCTTTTGCATTCTTAACTATTTGTTCTTGATATGTTTTGAACTCTGGTTCGCTTGCTTCTTTGAAAGCGACCGCTCTGGCAGCGATTGTGTGGAGGAAAGGACCGCCTTGTAGACCTGGGAATACCGCTCTATCAATCTTCGCTGCATATTCTTCCTTACACATTATCATCGCACCGCGAGGACCGCGTAAGGTTTTGTGTGTTGTAGTTGTAACCACATCACTATATGGGACAGGATCTGGATGAACACCGCCTGCGATAAGTCCAGCAATATGTGCGATGTCTGCGAGTAGGTATGCGTCCACAGAATCTGCGACTTCACGCCATGCAGCAAAGTCGAAGTGTCGAGGATACGCAGTTGCCCCGACAACGATCAGTTTCGGTTGATGTTCTTCGGCAAGGCGACCTACGGTGTCCATGTCAATCAATTCCGTTTCCGCGTCTACACCGTAAGCGACAACATTGTAGTAACGTCCAGAAAAGTTGACTTTGTCCCCGTGGCTCAGATGTCCACCGTGACTGAGAGTCATGGCTAAGATCGTATCCCCCGGATCAAGCAAGGCATGGTATGCTGCCATATTCGCTTGTGTCCCCGCATGCGGTTGAACGTTAACGTGTTCGGCACTGAAAAGTGTTTTCGCACGTTCTATCGCAAGCGATTCCACACTATCCATAAACTCGCAACCGTTATAGTAACGCTCACCGGGATATCCTTCGGCATATTTATTACCAAGGATACTCCCTTGAATTTCCATCACGGCTCGACTGGCATAGTTTTCAGAAGGGATTAGCATCAGCGTGTTTTGCTGACGTGCCAAGTCATTGGCGGTAATTTCAACTATTTGTGGGTCTACCTCTGCCAATAATTTATTCATTTTTTCTCTCACCGGGTGTAACTTGACATGCTATTTTATTGTAAAGGTTAAATAATATCACAATTTTGGCACAATTACAAGAAAAGTTGATATTGATGTCTCTATGTTATATTAGTGGTAACGGATTTTCGTTACTTCAATAAAAGTGAACTATTCTAATACAAGACCTAATGCTTTAGTTTTGGGATGTCCTAGTGGTGCATCGTTTGTGTGAAAAAATCCCTTGCCTTTTATAAGGACTATAGTTTGGACAATTTTTCTGGCATGACTGGAGTGCCGTGTTTTCGTTGTTTTCCATTGATATGTCCAACTTATCCAAAATGGACGTTCCATTGAAAACTCAACTTCCATGAGACAAAAACTGTCCCAACTTTAGTAATATTACTAAAGTTGGGACAGTTTTTTGAGTACTTGGACAATAGTCTTGATGAATAGAAACGCATTAGTCATAACCAATGCCAAATTGTTGGGACACCTGTCGCCCCGCTGGGGCTGCCTATATAGACGATGAAGTTCTTTTTCGGTCCGTTACGTTGCAAGTAAGGACCTGAATATAAATCGGTCCATCTATGTCCACACTATAGAAAACATAGAGAAATTGTCCAATCTCCGATAATATTAATTTGAATGCCATAAATAGTTAATATTGAATCGGACATTACCTTCACGATCGGTTATTCCACCCATTTGCACCTTTAAGTCTAAAAGTTCTGCGGAATCTGTTGGATAGAAGAACTGAATACCTCTTTCCCCTTCAAGTCCAATGAATTGTGCAAAGCCTGTTATGTCTTCGTCCGTTAATTGTTTACCATTTATTGTAACTATCACATTACTTTCACTAAGCGTTGGAGGATTTATTGGTGCTGTTCCCTCTGGGTAGTATATCCAGATAAGCCATCCGTGTCCATCATTGGTGTTATCAGTGGGATCGGTATTATCAGGATTATCGTCATTGTCGTCATCGCCGTTGTTGTCGTTGTTATCATCACCACCGTTCGTATCATCATCATCATCGTCATTGTCGTCATCGCCGTTGTTGTCGTTGTTACCATCACCACCGTTCGTATCATCATCATCGTCATTGTCGTCATCGCCGTTGTTGTCGTTGTTACCATCACCACCGTTCGTATCATCATCGTCATCGTCATTGTCGTCATCGCCGTTGTTGTCGTTGTTACCATCACCACCGTTCGTATCATCATCATCGCCATCGCCGTTGTTATTGTTTCCGGGAGTAGGTGTCCCCCTTTTAGGCGGGTCTTGATCTGGATCTGTCAATGTCTCAACAAAGTCGCTGGTATCCCCTATTCGTTCGACTCGCGCAATAGGAGTGCCTTCATGATAGAAGATATAACGTGTTTTCTCTGGATAAATGTGGATGATAGGTCCGTTGGTCTTTACCCCGCCATTTACAAGTGGGACAAGATCAATGCAGGAGGAACCCGTGTCATTGTAAATGCAGTATGTCCCACCAGTAATGGAGGTGAGATAATCGTCCACATTCACAGGTGTTAGCATTGAACCTGTATATGAAGTAATCGATCCCGTATTGGAAGGATCGGAACATCCCGCTATACTGAAAAGGACAATTAGAATGGGACTGATGAATCCGAACAATAATAGTTGAATTCTCGGCATGACACTATGTAAACTTTCCACTTATTACTCCTCATCTTAATCTTAATGGTTATTGTAGCGGTTTTAACTTTAGAATATTCGTGTTATCATCAGAGTCAATGCTATCTGCACTGATATGGAATGTTGCTGTGTTGCCTGGGATCAACCCGTTGACTTGTATCGTTATTTCCGGGCCCTTCGTTTCAACGGCAAATTGAACTCCATCATCAATTTGTGTCTTTTGGGTTATCCCAAGGTCTTTTTGCTTGTTAGTCCCTATGGTTAATCCTTCTACAACTCTGACATTCATTGGAGCAGTGGAATATATCTGGATAGTCCACCCTTCAGGAATGGGGGCAACATTCAGATTATTTCCGTTTGACGGTAAATTAACTTTACCCGCATCTTTTAATTTCTGCACAAGTTCTGTGGTATCCATTGATCTTTTGGCTCGCAAAATAGGACTTCCTTGATACTCGAATACATAAGAAACGTTTTCTGGATGGACATGGACAGTAGGTACATAACCTATATCTGCGCTATCAATCTCTATTTTATCCAGTTCAAGTTTGACACAAACAGCATCAAATCCATCCTGTAGGCAAACGGTATCTTCACCAGTTGCATTAAGGTATGTATCTATGTGGTTAATAGTGAGGACCGGACCTGTATAAGGCACTTCGGAACAGCCTGTTATGCTAAAGAGTATAATCAGAATACTAACGATTAAGGTTAACGATGAATATTTTGTTTCCATAGTTTCAGAATTTCCTTTGATTGTTTTCCTATAAATCTATATGTTGTTGTAACTTACCATCGTGTACGTAGTTGTTTGTTAACTAAACGAAGTATGAATAATATTTGTTACATAATACAGACGTTGAAATTGAAAATTATACATCATGATACCATTTCTAATTATAGGGAAGGACAAAAATGGGTGTGTAAAGTTTTTGTCAATAGTGCTAAGTCAAGTGTTAAATGGTGGACATAATAGTATCCGGGAATCGGAGTTCCCTCGGACCATAAGCAGTCCATCGGCAGGAGCGATCTCCGAATCGCGACGGACAATTTTAGGGTAGACGCTCCACTATATTTAGCGGGACAAACCCATAATTAAACGTTTTTGTGAATGATATTGAACCAAAATCCTAAAACTAAATGGGGGGCATAATTATTGGGTGCATTAACACAGACAAGAATGGACTTCAGGTGGGACTTCTTATGTCCAAGTGCATTGTCCTCGCGCAATTCATTTTAATTCAGGACTTCACCATAATACACGACCTTCTGATTTATCGAAGAAATGTTGAATAGGAATTAGGGGGATATAATCGTTCATAAGAATTTCACATAATGCGGAGAAACTCATATATCTCCACAGTGTGAACTTTCGTCAGGTTCTAAATCAAGCAGGACGTTTTCGCTTATGTTATATGGGTTCATTTAATTGATCTTTTCTTAGGATTGCATTTGTTTAGTTTCATATAACAACTGAATTGTGATTATGTGACTTAAATTTCTCTCTTTTTCTTTAAGTCTTTTAACCTGGAGATAATCTCCAGCACTTTTCCCAATTGCGGTGGGTGCTCGGGACTAAGGAGATAGGTGAGAGTTTTCGGACTGAGATTTGTCCATGTGACTAGTTCTTCAATTCCGCCTTGTGCTTCTGCAATATCTTTCATGGCAAGTAATAGTCCCTCAATGTTGCCATCATTATCAAAATCTTGGAGTGCAGCTTCAAGATAACCTTTCGCAAATTCGGGTTGTGCCAAATCTTTAAGAAGAAAGTCTTTAAAAGGGACTGTGCATTGTTGAAGTTTAACATCTATATTCATGGTAATTACTCCTTCGTTTGTTTTAAGAAGTCGTTCCAATAGTTTTGTGCTCTGTCAATATCCCGTTGTTGTGTCCCTTTAGTCCCTCCACAAAGTAAAATCACAATGTCATGTTGAAAGATCCCAAAATAGACGCGATACCCAGGACCGTGATGAATTCTCAATTCGTATAAATCTTTATTCAATCGCTTGAAATCGCCAAAGCTTCCTGTTCTTAATCGTGAAATTCTATTTGAGATTGCTATCTGTGCCCTTTGATTTCTAAGCCGCATGTACCATCGCTGATATGGGTTGTTTCCGCTTGACGTAGTATAGTGGAGGATCTCTCTTGGACGAATTTGCATGTTTATTAAGTATAATGAATTTTTAGCAAGTTTTCAACTTTTTCCATCCAAACAATGTGAAATCATCATTTATGGTAGTTTTTAGAGTTAATTGGACATGTCAGAACTGTTTGAGGGAACTCCGATTCCCGACTGTTCGTCCGGTCCATCGCGATTCGGAGATCGCTCGGACATGTGAAATGTCTAATTAATTCAGGACTTCACCATAGTAGGGTTCTTGAGATGGGTTGTGAGTTGTGGTGGCGCGATGCATTTTGGAGTTCTTGACGTTTGGAAGTGTGTTTGGGTTTGTAGGAGGCATTCTGTTTCCCGATTATTCTAAAAAACAAATTTAGAATTCATCTTGTTCTTTATAGGATCTGTGCAGGAAATAAACCGTAGAGATGCCGAGACCGATGAGGATAAAAATTAGAACAATTGCAGTACCAAGGCGACTCTTTGACTCACTGTTTGTTTGAGTCTCAGGTTCCGGTGTTTCAGGTGTTGTTTTTATCGGTGGCGTTGGTGGAGTTATTTCTGGTGTCCTATCGCGAGGTGTAGGTGATGGTGTCGTTATTCTATGTGGTTCTGGTTGGGGACCTATCCTATCGGGTGTTAAAGGGATGATGTTGGTCACGGCTGTGCTGTAGGATGGAGGCAGGACACCAACTTTCCAACCTGTGCCGGTGGTTTCACAATAGTAGTATTTTGTGCCGTTATAGTTGACAGATGTGCCAGTGAAGTTTCCACTAACACCGAGTGCTATGTGTCCAGGTGTGAAAATGAGTGCGGTCTTCTCACCTAAACCGCGCAAGATTGCCGCAACCAAGATTGTCGTGTCTTCACAATCACCTCCGCCATCAATCAAGGTTTCGACCGCGTAACGTCTAAATTCATCGTAACCTGTGGTTACGTCATCAAACGTGTATGGTAGGGATTGGACGAAACTTAGAACAAAGTCGATACGATCCTGATTTGTCCACTCACGGTGCTGTTTGAAGATGTTCTGAAATTCACGTGTCAGGTTCCCGATTGTTGTTCTTCCTTCTTCTACTAATTGTGGAATATCGTAGCGTTCTTTACCGTCATAAGAATTATATTTTTCAATGTCGATTGTCATGAGTGCTGTATAGGATTTTCCTTTAAAATTCCAAACATACCGTTTTCCGATTGTCTGTCGGGTATTCGGAGGACGTTGTTGGACAATGCCTTCTATGATGCGAACATAACTGAGCGCATCTTGTGCATTTGTATTTACAGTAAGAAGAATGCTACTCAGGAGTATCGGAAAAAGTAGTCTAATGTACATAACTAATTTTCCTTTTGTTTTTCTTCCTGTTCATCATGATAAAACAGCAAAATTTCCATACGACGATTCTTGGCTTTCTTTACTTTGGTGTTATTATCAATCTTAAGTTTCTCTATTGTATATGTCTGATCACCATCTAATCGTTGAACGGGTTTATACTCACCGAAAGATGTGGCTGACATGAGATGTCTTGCCGGATCTATTCCTATTTTCCTTTGTAAAAATTTAAAAACTTCAATAGCACGGTTTGCTGCGAGATGTATATTGAAATGCGGACTAAACTTAGGCTTATCGGGGTCAGCATGTCCTTGAATCTGTATTTCGCTGATGTTGTTTAGATGTTTTTTTATTTCGCTGCCGACAATTTGGAGTGTTCTCTGTCCTTCTTCGTTAAGGTTAAACTTATTTTTTTCAAACAGGATGTTGTCACTAAAACTGTAACGTTGCAGTGTAGGTTCATTTTTAATCAGAATTCTTGTGTCACCTGCATCTCCCGGATGGATTGGAATCTCAAAAGAATCAGTATTAGTCTCTTTCGGTTTAACATCATATTGAGATGCAATTGCGTTTATCATAGTCATCTGTTTTTCTTTAACATCTGTTAGATCATGTGTTCCAATGGGATCAGGTTCCTCTGGTTCTATGGAAAAGGAAACAATAACAGCAAACACTACAATAACTAATATCAAGACAAGTGTCAGCATTAAGTCTGAAAAGGATGGCCAAAAGTTGAAATCTAATGTATTATCTTCCATTTTTTTTCCTTCGAGAAAACGGGTTGAGTTTGCTAAAACGTGAACGTTCCTTCTTGTTTCGCTCGGGTTCACTCGTTCTTGATAAATCAATCTGTTTCGTCAATTGGTTAACAGCATTTGCTAAGACTTGAGAATTCTGTGAGATCTGTTCAATAGTTGCATTGAGCCTCCCGATATTCGCGTTCAGTGGCGTAACATCGGCTTTTTGCACTAATTCTTGGGACGCGTTGCCTAATACTTCAACATGCCCCTTAATCGCTCCGATTGACTGGCTGATATCGCCTGAATCTGATGTGAAGGTTTTAATTGCAGTATCGAGATTTTTAATGTCTTCAGTTAGTTCACTGACATTGCCACTTAGTGAATCAACTGCCTTTTCCTGATTTTTACTGCTTTCGTCTAATTGGTTCAATAGATTTACTACACGCTCATTTAGGTTTTTGACTCCGGTGAGTTGTTCTTCATAACTCTCATTTTGTTGTTTTATTGTTTCATTTTGTTTCTGGAACTCTGATTGTAGATCATTTACGATTCCTTCCATGATCCTGGTAAAACTCTCAATAGTTCCTTCAATTTGATCAGCAGTTTTTTCAATAGGCAGTTGGAAGAACTTTAGTTGATCGGTAAGTTTACTTAGTCCTTCATCCAGAGTTCCTTGTACTCCATTGAGATCCGAAGTTAGTTGACTAGTAAGTGCCCCTAATTTCTTTTCCAATGTTGGTTGGATAACTGCAAGCTCTGTTTTCAACTGAACTTGTATTTCTGTAATCCACTCACGATTGGTATCGTTTATTTCCTCAAGAAACTTACGGTTGTTGATTTCTATGTTGGCATTTACTTCAGCGGTCTTATTAAGGAATTTTTGAAGCGTGTTATCAATTTGTTGGCAGGCCTCAACGTAGAGTTTCTCACAATTTTTCAAGACTTCTACGATTGTAGTAAGATTTTGATCCTGCTTATTTAACGTTTCAATCTGTTGATCTAATTTTTGGTTCGCTGCATCTTGAAACTGATTTAATTTTTGGTTCGCTGCATCTTGAAATTGTTCGTGGAGATTGCGAATCTCATCTTGAAAACCCGTGAGATGGGTAACACTGGATGTAAATTCTTTTGAAAATTTATGAAGGTTTTCCGTAAAACCTGTGTTAAGCGTATCAGCAGCTGTACTGATGTCGGATGCCGCTTTGTTGATTTGTGTAACTGAATTGGATAGCGGCTGGGTAATTTCCCGGACTTGTGCTAGACTTTCGTTGAATTCATCTATATTGCCATGGACTTTTTGGACTGATTCGCTAAATTGTGCTGCTGTCTCGAACCCTCTTTGCATCTGATCTTCACTTTTCTGAAGTGTTTGCATGAGTTTTTGTGAAGTGGTCGGATAGAGTTGAGGAACCCAGACGGTGAGTGTTAATCTCTCCAGAATGGATTTAACTGGGTAGACTGCGTATTGCAAATAGAGACCGTAAAGAATAACGCCCAAAATAGTGAAAAAGATCCCACCAATGCTCGGTGCAAGAGCACCTTTCATTTTTTCAAGAAGGTCTCCCAATGCCTGGGTCATCTTTTTGTTATTGTCTGTGGGGATTTTGTTTGCTGTATCCCCTTCCAAATCGCTATTTTCTGTGGAGATTTCGTTTGCTGCGCGCTCCTTCAGTGCTGGAGTAAGTTCTGTTATACTGTCAGCGAGTCCGAAAAGCGTCCCGAATAGTCCAATCACGATAAAAACTGCCAACATGGAACGAAAAAGGTTGTTCCATTTAAATAGGTCAGCTGTGGTGTGGTTAATTAACTCACCGACTTCAAGACGGGTTTCATTCCAACCCGCCAAGAAAATCGCTTTGAGATGTTTTGTTAGCGGAGAACGGCTATTAAGGCTGCTTTGCTTGCAAAATTCACTAAACACATTTTCAGGATCAGCTTTCTGGTCGCTATTTTCGTGCCCATGATCTTGCTCATCTCGGGTAGTAACGAGCGGTTGGATATTCTCATTGTTTTCAATATGCTTCTGTTCCGCCCGCAACCAACGCCAATACCAGATGAGTCCGAAAAGCCAAACGGAAAAGAAACCTATCAAGAACGTGATAATACTTATAGCGATTGGATTTGCAGGAAAAAGGTAGTCCATAAAGAATTTAGACGTAAGTATTTTCGGTTTTCTATAGTTTTTGTGTATGTGAGCTGCTACTTTGTGATATTTGGTTAAATGATTCTACTGGTCCTTTTCCGTTAATTCTAATTTTCCTTGGTCTTCAAGCGTCCATTTCTCGTTTATAGGATCCCGATTAAAAAACGCGGGGCGAATAACCTTGACACTATACTTATATTTTGGATCAAATCCTGGACACTCAAACACCTTACCGAACGCTCCAGAACTATAAAGTTCATTTTGTAGAATACATCCAGTAAACGGAACAACTGCATATACATTTTCTGAGTCAATTGCGTAAGCGACAAAACTCCCATTTGTCTTTGTTTCAAAAATAGGTGTAACATTTGGATCTTGATATAGTTCAGTTTCATTGGTGACGCGAATTGAACAAGGACTATTAAAGACTTTTTGTAATTCAGTATGATTATCTTGATTGTAAAAACTGACGAGTTTCTGCAGATCAGGTGTTAATGGTTTTTCTTCACTTTGGATAGAATGTGGTGTTTTTTCCTCTTGATGAAATGAGGTTTCACCACCATTGGTTTTTGAAATATGCGTTTCTCTTAGACCTTCAACACTTTCTACGACTTGACTGAATCCTGTTTGCATTGTCTGAAGTAAAGAGACCGAATCTGAAGTCGTTTTGTCTTCAATTGAATTCATTTGCAAGAGACCTTCAAATTCACCAAAGTCAAGAGGATATCTATTCTCATAAGTGTTATTTATCGAATCATTGTAGGTAACAGAGATTTGAAATGATTGCTTTAATTCTTCAGGCAATTTTACTTTTAGATTTATAAGAAATTGTTCTATTTTTTCTCCAGGTCCAAAACAACTAATTCCTTTCTGAAGGAAGTTGTTTTTCTTCAGAAACTTTTCCTTATTAATATTAGAGGAGGACGTGTTCAAAAAAGGTGGACTTCCTGTACTGAACCGGACATTATAGGCTGCCTTTGTGCCTATGTTTTCTATACAAAGCATCAGACATTGAACATACGTAGCATGAGGACGTAGGAATACAACAACATTTGGTTTGTCAAGAATCGATGGATTCTCAATCTCTTCAGGTTCGTTAGCAGTTTTCAACAATCTTTCCCGAAAATAGACCTTCCAACTAATGATGATTATAAGCACTACAGCAATACATATTAAAATCGCCCCGATATTTGAAGTTAACCATTCTATGATTCCCATGTATTCTCCTTAGAAGTGTATATTTTGTAGTGTCCAATATTATAGAAAAGAACCCTTATATAAGTTGAATATCACTATTCTCCGATGTTTTTCCATCTTCTTGTTTTTACATTAAGTAAAGACTTCAAGGCGAGAATAAATAACGGCTCGACAGAGATGTCTTCCGTATCTTCTGTATCACTATAACCTTGTAATTTTTTCTCTAACTCTCCGTAAATAACGGTCCTAACAGTAGCAGAACTGTGTGTTTCACCACTTAAGGTTTCATTCAAGTCTACTGGCATATTAATCTCTGTGCCTAAGGTGGTATTGAAACTTTCTATGAAATTGTGGATTTGATCTAAGTTATTCATTGGAACTGAGAGGCGGTTGCCAAGCCGCTTAGCAGTTAGAATTTCAGTCCACTTGTGCCTTATTCCATCTTCTATAAATGTTTCACCTGCTAAAGTGATTTCAGTCCACTCACAACCTATTTCATCTTCTATAAATGTTTCACCTGCTAAAGTGTCAAATTGCGGTCTATTCAGTTCGAGTTTTGTTCCCTCAGCAACTAACCCATAAGCGGCTTCCTCTTTCGGAGCCTGACTAGTCTCAATACCGTGTTTATTATCATTGACAAAGCCTGATGCGTCGCGGATAACATGTTTGAGATGTTTTCTACAACGTGATGCTATAGTATCATGATTGAATCTACCTGCTGCTATCCAGTCTAAAATTTTTGAGCCGTTTCCCCCGATGTATATACTGGGTATTTCAGGGCTAAAATTGGTTGGACTATGAGAGAGATAGTTGAGAAGTAGTCCCACATAGTATAAAAGACCGGCAACACCGAGGGAGATGAGTTGAATAAACGGTTGGATAGTGTGCTCATCACTAACAGTAGCTAATTTATCCAACCACTTCTGTCCTTTGTCTTGAATCAAAGCATCTGCATGTGCATAAAACTTGTCTGTGGATGCCTTTTCTAACAACTCAATGTCTCCATCATCTGCCCCAAACTTATTCAGAATTTTAGGGTTTGCTTTGAGAAGATTTGAAAAGATATGTCGTCCTGCAAACCTGAGTGACGTTTGCCAATACAGATCATCGTTTTGCCAAATTGAGATGTCAGAAGTCTCTCCACCAATGTCAATACAGACGGCTCCAGTTGTAAACGCACCAGTAGCAAATTGATTTTGTAATTTGGTTGCAAAGAATTTCGCGGTCACGACACTTTCTGATTGAGCAGGAGTTACAACTCGGTGAGACAATCCAGTCGTCCTTTCACAAGCAGAACCAACCTCTCCCCAAATGCGTTCAAATAAACCCCTATCCCGTTCTGTAAAAGCAAGTGGGTGAGAAAAATTCCAATTTATCTGCATGGCACCATCATCAATAGCTTCAGCCGCAACCTGAAGACAAAGTTGTTTGAGGAAAACCTTAAGGTGATCTCGATCTATTTCTCTCGTAGACCATTTGAGATCGTGGATAATGTTATCAGCATCGGATAGTTCATTATAACCAGGAGGAAAATAGATATGTCCATCAAGCAGTGGTTCGTTAGGTTTTTGATTTCCGAGTTTTTGAAAGAGACTGAAGAACGGAGTCTCTTCGCTTTTTGGAGAGAAAAAATTGTCAATGAAAGTGCTGTCTGGGTTAGTAAGCGGGTCGGTAATACGTAATAGCCGGTCATTAAAGGTGACCGACTGCGGATCAGCGTTACCTTTTCTATTATAGACAGTGGTACTGCTAGTGCCGAAATCTACCCCGACAGACCATTCTGTTCCATAATCACCGTGTTTTTCTTCTGGTCCTTCTATGAGTAAGATCCCCGCATTAACCCCGTTATATTTGCAGAACATTGCTTCAGGGAAATGTTCGGTTTTGGTAATTTCTTTCTCAACGTTTCCTCGGTTATCTTTATCTGCAAACGGTGGGGCATCGGGTGTTTCACCCAATGCCAGAAAAGGTTTAGCGTAAAATGTGTCTTGATCGGCTGTTGTAAAATAGGTGTAGTAGGCTTTCCAATGTTGGTTTATGAAGTTTGGCCAAATTGCCAAGACCGGCCCGGTAGAAATTGCGGTTACGTTTGTAGCACTATATTCTTTGGAAAATTCAAAATCTCTACTACTCCCATCAATGCCGCTCAAAGTTAGGCGAAGATTCATGACAATACTGTCGTTCTGTTGTTCAAACGTAATTCGCTCACTTAAGTCTTTTACATCAAAATAGGTTAGAATCTCCTCATTGATTGGAAGAATTGGTGTAACAGAAATTCCGTTAAAATTAAGGCCTTTACTGCCCTTGGGTGCCAATGTGCTATGCTCATGGAAAGCCTTTTCTTGGTTAATGACAAAAAGTTGGTCGGTAAAAAAATCCTGTGGTTGTCGAAGGTGAATATGTGTAGGAAGATTCAGTTTTGGTTTACCACTAAAACTTTGTGTGTTTGCAATTGTCTTACCATTCCAAACAATTACATCATGTGGTTTTTCTCCCCACTCATTAGGAATTTCACTATCAAAAATAAGTAGTTTTGTCGCGGGTTGTTTATTTTTAGATGGAACAAGTTCTATACTTGATGGCAGGTCTCGGGGTTTTACCGGATTATCCATGGATTTAAAGAGATCTTGTGTAAAACCGAGACCGGTATTAGAAAAATCTGTAACTGCTGTTCCATCACCTAATTTCACTATGAAACTGTTAAGGAGTCCATTGATTTTGGCTTTTATTGATTTACCTTCAGGAAGTTCCAGTGTGTATGTGTGAAGTTTTTTCAACCAACCGACAACGGCTTGTTTTTCAAAACTGTTCAAATTTGGAATTGGATTTTCAAGGAACTTTTCTTTGAACCAAGAAACACCTGATAAACTGGAATAGTTAACAGAAGTACACACTAAGGTAGTTGGCGAGGTAATACCGATAGGTTTTTCATTAAAAAGAACAATATTTAGAGTTTCCCATGTCGTTGTATCATCTAATGCATCTTTTGGTATTAATTTCTGTAGAGACTCAAGAAAATCTTTGGCATCTGAAGGATTCTCCTTTGCCTTAAGTTCAAGTTGTTCTACTGTTATGGGGAATTCACACCATTCTTTAAGTGCCAACATGGCTAAGAGTCCACGCCACTCGCCTAAAATTCGATTATGCAATGGATGACGAGGATCGTATAGTGCCATTTCAAACAATAAGGGACGTGCCCACATACTGGGAATGCTATCAACATCAGCAGATACAATTTTGGTGTCTGAAACATCAAGGCCTTCACTAACCCTCTCAAGTTCAGCGGCATCTCTTTTTTCCCAACGTCCTACATTACCGAAGGTGGTAACCTTGTTGGTTGGTGTCAAACTGGGGAGAAGCGGGTTTGGCATTGTGTGGTCTCCTTTTTAACAACTTTACATTCATTACTAATTGTTTAAAAATATTTATCTAGATCTAGGATGTGTTTTTGTGCTATAAATCATTTGGAAACCGATAAACAAGTATCAGCTACCAATGAACAACTTGGAATTGTCGGATTCATTTCCCACAGTTTTCATATAAGGCACGTAGGAATGTACCTAAATTCTGTTGAGCGTCACCGCGGCCTTTTCTTCGACTATCACACATTCGTTCCCAGAGTTTATTCAATACGTTAGACTCTGCTTCTGTTTGAGACTGAATGAGATGACTTACGTTTGTTGAAAAGTTTTCAGTTGATTTGAGATCAAGGTTTCCATCAGGTTTTCTTTCTGCGTACGGACCATAATTTATTAGTTCAATCTTTTCTAGTTCACTACAATTTCCTTGTATGTTAGCGAGCCAAAGAAGAAAATCTTTAGAGTATTCTTCAACGAAGTCAAGACGACGTATTGCCTCATCAATTTGAGTTCCAGTTCTTTCAAAGAAATTGACATACCACGTTGCGCGAAATGCATCTGCACTTCGGTTAGCAATGTTCTTTAGGGCAGGGTAGTAAACGCTTAGGTATGTAAAAGCAAATCGTGCCAATTGTCCAATTCTTGAACGGACAGTATCACCGTTATTTCCATCCGGTAGGTCTGTCCATTTAAGATGATTGGTTGCTTCACGAGCAGTCATGAAATATTGTGTGCTTCCATCATCTCCAAAATCACCTCCAAAGAAATCAATAGCTGCTAATGCAGCGTAGAGTTCAATGAAATGGGGGGCATTCTTTTGTTCTGATCCACCAAGAGCGTTTTTAACATCAGTTCGTGATTCATCACCAAAAAGGTAGACCTTATCAAAAACTCTTGTTTTATCCAAGAGGTGGTAATGTTTCAAAGCAGTTTGTGTATTCATCAAAAATTCATCAGATCTTGCTTTGAGTTGACCGTCAACCCCATCATCTATAAACTTAAAATAAGGGAGAATCAGTGCACCTCCGAGTTTCACATCTAACTCGTCTCTTAATATTTGTGCAATAGTTGGGAATCCAGAGGCACCAGTCCCGCCGAAAATTGAACCTGCCAAAAATACTTTTGGATCCCCATCATCATTTTTTATTCTTTTGCTAAATTCTATCCATGTTTCATCTTTGTTCATATCCACTGATTTTGCCAGGACAGCCGAACCGATAGAAGGGTGACCGCGAAATCCTACCTCTAAACTATTTTCTTTTTCCGTTTTGCTATATAACACATCGAACAGTTTTCCTACCGATGAATTTCGAAAATTCTCGTATTGAAAAAATTGCTCTAAACTTGGATTAGTCATGTCAAATGGTGTCCAAAGTATAGGATCAAAAAGCTTAATTTTAGTTTGCAGGAAAGGAGTATGTCCAAGGTTAAGTTGATCCTTACATGCTACATAGTGTGCTATTGTTTCTTCAACACGAGCACGACTACCATTTGCAGTATCAGGATCAACAAAGAGAACTTGTAATTCTCCACTATCAGGCATTAATCCTGCAGCAGCAAGATGAACAAGTGCCTCTATACATTTCGCTCCTGTTCCACCAATACCAATTACATAATAACCCATCTATCACCTCATATAAAAAGTTCTAATAAACACTTACCAGTACCGTATGTATTTAGCCCCTAATGGGGTAAATTTAAAAGACGAAGGGGAAAACAAAACCGTGGCGATATAATAATGAAATAGTCCAGTCAGGAAGAAAAACAGATATATCCACGTTAGACTGCTTTCAACTCGTTTTACAAAGATTGCACTTATAATAAAAGCAACAAATGGTAATAGAAGATACAACCATATCCAAGTTGACCGTTTACCGGTATCTTTCCATCTATTTATCTTGAAAATCCATTGAGCCAATACATACCATAAAAGACTAGCTGCACCAGCACAACCGACACAAACAGATATCCATAATTGAAAACTTGCCTTCCACTCTCCCAATGTAACAGTAGGGGGAAGTTGTGGTGGGTTGGAATCTATAATCCGTAATTCAAGCTCAACAAAACCAAAGAAAAAAACGCAAAAAATAACTACGATACCAATGAAATTTCCCGCATGTTTCATATCTTAATTTCTCCATCACCTTTTTTCTATATAGAAATGAAATTTAGCAATAATCGGTTCATGTATCAGAGCGGTTGCTTGCGAAAGACCGCGAACGAAATTAACCAAATTAAGTGTCTTTGCACCGTTGCGTTCGTCTCCCATATCCCACTGTGAGCACCAATCAGGTTCTTTAAATGTATCAGTTCCAGGACTCAATGTTACCTCGTATAAGTATATCATTCTTTCATCTGGCAAAGCCCCCGAGTCCAAATTGATGTCTATACTGAGTTTATCACCATTATTAGAAAGTGTTGAAGTCACTTCCATACACTCCTGAGCATCTAGACTAATTTCATTTTGCCCATCCGGATCAGGTTTATTTTTTGCAACAATAGAAACTTCAAAGTTTTCTGTGGCAAACGGCATAACGTGTGAAAGAAACTGGAACTTCAATATAGCAGAAATTTGAGATGGATTGTTATTCCTCGTGATTCTATATTCTTTCACGCGGGGATCTGGTTCTTCAGCGATTCTGTCTCTGATTAAATTTTCGACTTCAGGGTTAACATTTTCAAATGAAAGTAAAGGATTGACCAGATAGCGAGAAAACAATACCGTTTCTGCTTCTGCAAATCCATTTGCCATTAGACGATCAAAATAGTGTGAAATATCGGCATGTCTACCTATAACAAGGAGATAAAATGGTCGGTATGTTTCAGGATTATTGGTTGTGCTGCTATAGGGGAGCGGACTGTCCCCCAGGTCGTAAACCGTTCCATCAAATTCACTGCGAAGTCCGAGGAGACCCACCTCATATCCTTTTTGAATATAGTGCTTCTTGATTTGTGTGACCAATACAGTTAAGTCTCTGTTATCTTGAAAAAGGTCTGTCACAATTACAACTAAAGGGTTTCCTTTTTCACTATTGTTGGTATCTTCTGGGATCGTTGCTGTCTCTGTTGATTCTTCAGTAGTCACACTTTCCTCAACCTCATCAGTAGTCAACTCTGCTTCATGATCGATTATTTTCTGTATGAATGTTTTGCGGAAAATACTACTGTTCTCGTAGAATCCAGGTCGGGAAAGATTAAGGTAAGTGTTTC
The DNA here is from genome assembly GCA_958295945.1 of Candidatus Poribacteria bacterium. Lineage (GTDB taxonomy): Bacteria > Poribacteria > WGA-4E > WGA-4E > WGA-3G > MSPOR6. The sequence continues at coordinate 2,735,309 of OY282386.1, read as the reverse complement.
TGTCGATAGGTTCAACTTCTTCACCAAACCGAAAAAAATCTACAGTTGCGTTTTCCCAACCACTCACAATAACACTTTCTAAATAACGACACATTTGTGTGTAACGTGTTGCCCCTGGGATAACATAACCTTGCATTGAGAGTGTCGCGTCAAAATAGATACGCGCAACAAGGTTTTCCGATATAGGGCCAGGTGTTTGGCCGGATTTGTCTATTACAGGAGGGGTTGGAGGAATCGGACCGTTACTACAACTTGTTAGAAAGAATAGGACGCATAGACTAATGGAGAATAGGCAAAAACTTGTTTTCAAACCTAAATAGTTTTGTTTCATATTGAGTACCAATACATAACTGAACTGTACTGTAACTAACTGTTTCAATCCTGTTGATTAATCTTTAGAATAATTAACACAAATCCATATTATACCAATGTCTTTAAATTATGAATTAATCATAACAAAACAACAAGACTAACACATTTCCCTTGAAGTCCCCTTGATAAGGGAGATTTAGGGGTAAATCACTGAAATAGCGACTTTTTACCCTTAATTTGGTGTATTCTGACGAAGCAGATGTCCAATTAACTCTAAAATCTACCACAGTTATAATACGTTAATTTGTATTAATTGTCAATAATAATCTGGTATTTATCAAATTGCTGTGGATTTCAATGTCTATAGGTGCTTCGTTGGTATTTGTTCATGAAAATGCTCTATAAGAGTAAACAGGATGTGTCTTTGTCCAGAAAGTTCAAGTTGTCCCTGATAGAATGTTTTATGTGTCAAACGGCTCAAATGCTGTCCTAAGAGAGAGCTCATCACTTTGACACCCAAGCTCGCATACGCACCTTGTCTACCCGCTAAACTCATTTTTGAAAGTTTCAAATCTGTTTTTAGGTATCTCCAAAATTGTTCTATACCGTGGTGTTGAGACCAAATCTTGAGTATTTCACAAGATCGTCCGGATTTTCCAAAGACCATCATTGTTCGGGTCTTGCCCATATCTAAAAAGAAGAGGAGCACAAGTGATCCAAATGTCTTACTAGTGGAGTGTCTACACTAAAATTATAGGTATATTCTTCAATAAAACTTGCCAAACAGACGTATTTCTTTTAGAATGTCCCTAAATACTTCTTTAAGGAATAGTCTCTTGAAAAAGAAATATATAGTTGAATTAACTGATATTGAGCGTGAAGAACTAAACAAGTATATAAGTAAAGGAGAAAATAAAGCGTATAAGATCAGGCATGCACACATCTTATTGAAATCCGATGTAAATGGTCCTCGCTGGACTGATAAGCAGATAGCTGAAGCTTACTCGTGTCATGAGCAGACGGTTTACAATGTGCGGCATCGTTTTGTAGAAAAGGGTTTATCGGGAGCGTTGGATCGAGTGCACCGCAAAACACCTCCGTGTCCTCGAAAGTTGGATGGTGAAGCAGAAGCGCGTCTGATTGCGTTGAGTTGTAGCGAACCGCCTGAAGGCTATAGCAGGTGGTCCCTTCGTCTTCTTGCTTCGGAATTCGTGAAGCTTGAAATCGTTGAGAGTATTTGTTCTGAAACAGTGCGCCAGACGCTAAAAAAAACGAACTAAAGCCACACCTGGTGGAACAATGGGTAATCCCACCCACCGAAAATGCTGAGTTTGTCGCAGCAATGGAAGAAGTGCTTGATCTCTATCAGAAACCTTTAGACACAGATGTGCCGGTTGTGAATATGGATGAACAACCTGTAACGTTGAGGGATGATATTCGCGAGCCGTGCCCCCTCAAACCGGGTCAAGTCAAGCGTGTAGATAATGAATATAGACGCAATGGCACAGCACAACTTTTCATATTCACAGAAGCACTAACGGGGTGGAGAGGCGTGTCTGTGCGTGAGCGTCGGACTGCGGTGGATTGGGCACAAGAGGTAAAGGTGCTATTAGACGAGGTGTATCCGAAAGCAAAACGAGTGATTTTAGTTTGTGATAATCTGAATACACATAAAGTTTCATCCTTGTATAAAGCGTTTCCAGCAGCGGAAGCACGCCGTTTATGTGCTCGTTTAGAAATCGTGTATACGCCCAAACATGGAAGTTGGTTGAATATTGCTGAGATAGAACTTAGCGTGCTAACACGACAATGTTTAGGTCGTCGCATCCCTGATATAGAAACACTACGACGAGAGACACAAGCTTGGGAAAAAAGACGAAATGGTGAAGCGAAGCAAGTAGACTGGCAATGGACAACGGATGATGCTCGCATCCGATTGAAACGCTTATACCCACAATTTTAGTGTGGACAGGCTACTAGTTGCGTGGATGCGATAGTGTGGTTTATCGCATCCCCATCTTGCTGGATGTAGTTCTACCCGTTTTTTGTGTTGTGAGAGTTTAACGTTCTCGTTCTCAATATCCATCACATAGTTGCTTTTCCCGTGCACGAGTTTGGTATCAAATCCCATATCAGACAGGATTTGGAGTAGTTGTTGACTGCCATACCACGCATCAAAAGTGATCGGATATTTTCTCAAATCCACACCCGATGTGTCAAAGAAATCTAATATCTCTTTGAGCATCGTAATAAAATAGGAAGGTTTATCTGTGTTCCTTCTGCCTTGTTTGCTAACAATGCGAATATTGAGAGGGATAATCATAGAGCCAATCTTGATCGTGATAGCTAACACATTTCTGCCTCGGATAGAGGTATTGTGTTTTTTTGACCACCAACTGAAGCAGTAGGACAGGAGTTTACCATAGCGCGGGTCATTTGTCCCATCCACACTTATTGTAGGACGACGACGAGATTTTGTAGCATCACTTTTGGATTCGGTATCTCGTCCCTCTTGGAGTGCGATCGAACACCCGACGCGAACAAATAGACACTTCCATTGATAGAGCGAGAAGCCTTTTAGATGCCTATAAAGGTTCGCTACCGGAATAGATAACGATTGTGCTACCTGATTCGGATTAAAAAGTGCAAACATATGACCCATTGAAAGTAAAAGTAGCGTTTCTCGCAATTGCAAAGACTTTTTCCCAAAATGAGAGTAGAGAAGTGTTTGAAAGGACATCGTAGATTTGATAAGATATTGACACATGAGATAGCCTCCTAATCTATGAAAAAACTTATATTACAATTAGGATGCTATCTCATGTCCGAAAAGTCAAGAAAAATCTAAAAAATCAAATCGCATTTTCATAACACTATCCCTTCTAAACATTGATTGTTAGCAGTATAAAAAACATTGTGAGAAATCCCAGATAGGTAATTTAAGATCAAAACCCAGCGCGCTTACAAAGCGCGCCTACGGAGTTTAGAGTAAATAAGAATTACCGAATTAATAAATGAATCTTCATTAAGCGCGCCAAAAACTCATAATTCTGTTAAAATATAGGCAATAATTATTGAATAACTTGTAGTGATTGCGTAAGCAAGGGTTTAAAAGTAATACCAATTCTAATTGATTAAATCTCATTATTAGTTTTCGGAAAATACTTATCCGAGCGGTTCCATATCCGCGCTGCACCATCACAGATAAAGACAACTTCTTGCTTCGCTATGTCCACTTGATAGATACCACAATTGGTCGCTAACGTATATAAATCCTTACCACACTTTTCTGCATTTTGATGTGGGCACGCCACGCTGCAAATCACGGATACCTTTATAGGTCACTATGAAAGGCATCAGGTTATTTACAGATTAGCATTTTGCGAGATGTGTAATCTCCCGCAGCCATTTTGCCAATAGATATGGACTTAACCAACTTTCCAGTTAAGGAGTAGATGTGAATCGTAACATCGGTCTCATCTGCAAGTGGAAATGGAATCCATGTCTCTGGATTGAAAGGGTTGGGATAGTTTGAAGTAGTTGATTTCGCTTTATCTGTCCAAGCGAAACTATTTTTTTACCTTTAGGTTCAACGTCCATCGGTGTTTGTGTCTGAGAACGGTGTTCTAAGATCTGTGAACGTAATTCTGTTTCCAACGCCTTCATTTTCGGTATAGCCGCGAGGTTGTTTATTTCCATGGGATCGTTATGAACATCAAAGAAGAGATAAGGTTCATTGCGTGTATTCAAGGTGATTTTCCACTCTTGATTTAGGAGCATCGTTTCACCCGCGAATTGAGAAATCGCAAATTCTCGGTGATTTCCTTCGCTGCCATCTAACAATGGACATAACGATTTACCAAATTGGTGATGTGTCATTGTACCACCAGCCAGTTCAACAAGCGTTGGACCGATATCAATCCATTCTACTGGACTATCACTTATACGGTTAATCGCACCGTTATTCAATGTATCCGGGGTACGCATGAGGAAGGGAATTCGCACCGATCCGTTGAGGAAATTCTTCTTATATATCATACCATAATCACCGTTCATCTCTCCAGGATCAGAGCAGAAGACAATGACAGTATTATCAAGTTCACCACGTGCCTGAATCGTCTCAAGTATTTCACCTATCTGGTCATCAATCATGGTGACGTTTCCAGCATAGTCCGCCCGTAATTTACCGACTTCTCCTCCCACAAATTTAGGGTTAAACCTATTTGTGTTCATACGCGTGTCTTAAGTCTCCTCGTGGTCGATTTCTGGCAGCAGGTGGACGAGGCACTAGGTTCGGCATACTTCTGGGGGCATACATACTCGCATAAGGTTCTGGGGCATCCCAAGGTTCATGTGGTCCACCGAAACTGACCCAACAGAACCACGGTTCGACACGGTCATAGTTTGTAAGATATTTCTTGGCTTGCTGCCCGACATAAACATCCGCGTCATGCTTCAACCCAAGTATTGTGGGGCGGACAACGTAAGGTTTATTATTAAGGCGTTCCTCAACATCTGCTCTATATGCTGCCCATAACCCTTTCTGTTGCCATAATGCAGTCATGTGTGATAGAACGCGGCGACTCGCTCGTGGACCTGGAATCTCATCCACATCGTCTAATCCATAAGCGTGCAACAAATACTCACGTTTGCGTAAATCAGAACCGTTAGAATGCGGATGCAGGTGTGTTTTCCCGAAAACACTTGTCCGATAACCAACATCGCGCACAGCCTGCATCCATGTTGGCGTATCTGGAGGCATCAGGTAAGTCTCATTTTTCCAAATTCCCGTGTTGTGTGGATATAAACCCGTTGCTAAACTAACCCGCGCCGCTATACAGACAGGTGAATTGGTAACACAGTTCGTAAATTGAACGCCTTCACTGGCAATTCTATGCATGTTTGGCGTTCGGACCCAGTTGCCACTGCAACTCATTGCATCCCAACGTTGTTGGTCCGTCATAATTAGGAGAATATTAGGCCTGTTTTTATTTTCAACTGCTACATTCTGTGCGACTGCATTTGAACGCAAAAGGGACAATGCACCAGCACCCGCTATACCAAGTTCTTTGATAAACTTTCTACGATTGATGTGATCTGATTCAAGTGTATTGCTCTTCTCTATGTTCTCTCTTTCTTTTCTGATGTTTATCTGTGCCATTTTAGATCCCATGTTGTAAATCAAACGCTAATTGTTCGTTAACGAATTTAATTTGACAAAATAGAGTCCTTCAGAGTTCCCCAACTAGTCGTGAATTTACCTTTAGGTTCAACGTTGAGTGGATTCATCAGCCTCGTTATGTTTGTTATGTTCAATGCCCTATTGTAGATAACGATCTCATCAATTAGACCTTCAAACCAGTCAACATCTCTGCCCCTACCGCTACCATCGTGGTATTTTGTATGCTGGCTGACGTGTGCGATACCTATATCTTGTCCATGTGCTTGTAGATATGCCCCTTTCGCCTTACCGATTAGTTCACCATCCAACCACATCTCAAACTTGTTTGATTCTATTCTATTCGTGCCGTTGCGAATAACTAAAGCGACGTAATACCATTTTCTTGACTTAATCCCAGTAAAGAGATATGCACCATTCCAGTTGAGAACTGGCACATTCCATGCCCCGACATAGATCCTACTATTATAGACATAAATGGCTAATCCTTTTGTAATTCCACCTGCTTCAAAAATCACTTGTTTCTGTGCTTGGTTGGCATTGTCGCAGTAAAAGAGTGCCCCGACGGTGCGGTTGGGAAATGGACCTCTCGTATTGATCCCACGTGAATCTGGAATCTTGATACCTTGACCGCCAACAAACTTCAATGCATTTCCAGAGACTCCTTTAACCGATGTCGGCTTTCCGTGAAAAGTTCCGTGTAATCTCCGGTTTGAACTATCCCTTGCGGTACCATCGTCAAAATTCCAATATGCATCTGGTTGTAACGGTACAGCTGAAACATCCAATGCCATCACAGACAAAAACATCAAAATCAATACGCTATAATAGAGCGAGATTTTACCATACCTGTTGGTTCTATTTGTGAATATAATATGCAACACAAGCTGCCTCCTGTTTATCTCCTTGTCAAAGTATTTAATCATAACAGGCATTGTATTAATTTACAAGAATAATGCAATATTAGAGTCAGAGTCAATGATGACCATAACCTTTGATTATCCCTTAAATCTGTGATATACTTAAGGCACACTATACAAGCGGCATAAGTAAAAATAAGAAGTTTTTAAAAAAATAGTTTCAGCAATTGAACAACAAACTAACATTTATGGAGAATCCCATGAATACCTTAAACGACTTTGAAATAAAACAAAGAAAATATATACCTGTATTTCCAAAAGCAAATGGGAAACCGACAATATACATTGATGGGTATCCTTGCGAGGACGACGAACCTATGGCAGAGACCGATTTTCACGCTGAACAGATAACTACTCTATCTGACCAACTCAAGCGATATTTTGCAATTAATGATTTAATACACATTGGTGTTGACAGTTTTATCTATTATGAAGAAGGAGACATCACAAAATGTGTTGCACCTGATATTTATATCGTCTTCGGTGTTGAAAAATATCCGTTGAGACGTAGTTTCTATACTTGGAAAGAGGGGGCAGTGCCTGTCGCAGTTATTGAATTCCTCTCTGATGCCACAGCACATCAGGATCGCACAAGAAAAGTGGAGTTGTATCTCAAGGAGATAGGTGTGCAAGAATATTTTATCCATCAACCTGAGATGGAAAAACCTGTGGAGTTTCGTGGATGGCAACGTACCCCATCGGGGGACATCGTTGAGATTGAACCGGATGCCGATGGCGGGTTGTTCTGTGAAGCGTTGAATCTCTGGCTGCGATGGGAAGATGATATGACGACGCATGTCAGACTCTTACGTCCATATCTACCTGATGGCACGCCAATAATGACATCTATGGAAGAAAAGTATATGCGAGAAGAAGAACAATGTCTTCGCGTGGAAGCAGAAGCAATGTTGGCAGAGGAAAAGGAACGACGTCAAGAAGCAGAGACAATCGCAAAACAAGAAGCTGCACGGAGGAAGGAATTAGAAAGGGAATTGGAACAGTTCCGAGCACAAAACAACAACCTTTAAAGGGAGAATCCCATGAATACCTTAAACGACTTTGAAATAAAACAAAGAAAATATATACCTGTATTTCCAAAAGCAAATGGGAAACCGACAATATACATTGAAGGGTATCCTTGCGAGGACGACGAACCTATGGCAGCAACCGCATTCCACGGTTTACAAATAAACATATTATTCGATCAACTTTCAAGATATATGGCAATTAATGAGCTAATATACATCGGTGTTGACAGTTTTATCTATTATGAAGAAGGAGACATCACAAAATGTGTTGCACCTGATATTTATATCGTCTTCGGTGTTGAAAAATATCCGTTGAGACGTAGTTTCTATACTTGGAAAGAGGGGGCAGTGCCTGTCGCAGTTATTGAATTCCTCTCTGATGCCACAGCACATCAGGATCGCACAAGAAAAGTGGAGTTGTATCTCAAGGAGATAGGTGTGCAAGAATATTTTATCCATCAACCTGAGATGGAAAAACCTGTGGAGTTTCGTGGATGGCAACGTACCCCATCGGGGGACATCGTTGAGATTGAACCGGATGCCGATGGCGGGTTGTTCTGTGAAGCGTTGAATCTCTGGCTGCGATGGGAAGATGATATGACGACGCATGTCAGACTCTTACGTCCATATCTACCTGATGGAACACCTATTGATACATCTATGGAAATAAAGCACGAACTGGAACATGAGAAAAATCTGCGTGAAGAAGAGCAACTCCTGCGAGAAGAAGAGCAACATCATCGCCGTGAAGCAGAAGCGTTAGCAGCTGCAGAAACTGAAAAACGCCAAAAAGCTGAGGCACTTGCAAAACAAGAAGCTGCACGGAGGAAGGAATTAGAAAGGGAATTGGAACAGTTCCGAGCACAAAACAACAACCTTTAAAGGGAGAATCCCATGAATACCTTAAACGACTTTGAAATAAAACAAAGAAAATATATACCTGTATTTCCAAAAGCAAATGGGAAACCGACAATATACATTGATGGGTATCCTTGCGAGGACGACGAACCTATGGCAGCAACCGCATTCCACGGTTTACAAATAAACATATTATTCGATCAACTTTCAAGATATATGGCAATTAATGAGCTAATATACATCGGTGTTGACAGTTTTATCTATTATGAAGAAGGAGACATCACAAAATGTGTTGCCCCTGATATCTACATCGTCTTTGGTGTTGAAAAATATCCGTTGAGACGTAGTTTCTATACTTGGAAAGAGGGGGCAGTGCCTGTCGCAGTTATTGAATTCCTCTCTGATACCACAGCACATCAGGATCGCACAAGAAAAGTGGAGTTGTATCTCAAGGAGATAGGGGTGCAAGAATATTTTATCCATCAACCTGAGATGGAAAAACCTGTGGAGTTTCGCGGATGGCAACGTACCCGATCGGGGGACATCGTTGAGATTGAGCCAGATGCAGAAGGAGGATTGTTCAGCGAAGCATTGAATCTCTGGCTGCGATGGGAAGATGATCAAACGACGCATGTCAGACTCTTACGTCCGTACCTACCTGATGGAACACCTATTGATACATCTATGGAAATAAAGCACGAACTGGAACATGAGAAAAATCTGCGTGAAGAAGAGCAACTCCTGCGAGAACAAGAGCAGATGCTACGAGAAGAAGAGCAACATCATCGACGAGAAGCAGAAGTAAAAGTAAGTGAATTAGAAGCAGAATTAGAACGGTTGCGTGCACAGATGGATAACACAAACAATCAAAATGTATGATACATTAACATAAGAACATACCGCTAATTGCACCAAACTTCATATTATTTTAAAGGGGAGAATATGGACATTTGTAAGAAGGTATTTGTATTGATTTTTGTGGTTTTACTATCAACAACTATTCCATCAATTGCTGATGAGGATACCGAAGTGGTACATACATTAGAAGAAGTGGTGGTTACTGCACGTAAACGTGAACAGTTGTCTTTTGAAGTACCCCTCTCCGTTTCGACAATACGCGGTGGCAAATCGCAGGTATTAAGGTCATCAGGAATGGATTTACGTTTTCTGTCAAATCGCACACCGAGTCTACAGATGGAATCATCTTTTGGTCGGGTGTTCCCTCGCTTTTATATCCGCGGTCTTGGAAATACAGACTTTGACCTCAACGCATCTCAACCGGTTTCTGTTCTATACGATGGTGTCGTGCTGGAAAATGCAATGTTGAAAGGATTTCCCGCCTTTGATTTGGAACGAATCGAAGTGTTACGAGGACCGCAAGGTACGTTGTTCGGTCGTAATACACCTGCTGGGGCAGTAAAATTTGAATCTATTCGACCTTCCGATACACGAGAGCATTATGGTCAATTGAGTATTGGTAGGTTCAGAACCATAAATTTTGAAGGTGCGATTTCCGAACCGATTATTCCATCTGTGCTTTCAACAAGACTTTCAATACTAAGTCTATGGCGTGACGATTGGATAGACAATACACATACGGGTGATGATAATGCTTTAGGTGGACATTTTGACATTGCTGCCCGTCTGCAGTTATTGTGGACTCCTATACCGAAGTTAGAAACATGGTTAAAACTCCATGCACGTGATCTTGACGGTACTTCCCGATTATTTCGTGCGAATATAATTGCTCATGAGAAAGGTGCCTTGGTTTCAGATTTTGCACGTGACAACGTCGCTCAGGATGGTGAAAATGAACAAAAACTCTTATCAGGTGGATTAGCCTTTCAGGTTAGTTATGATATTGGAAACCACCAATTGGTTTCGCTGACAGGTTTGGAACGACTCACCAACTTTTCCCATGGAGATATTGATGGCGGCTACGGTGCTGCATTCCTGCCAACAAGTGGTCCTGGTGTGATTCCTTTTCCTTCCGAAACAGCGTCTGGTATCCCTTTGCTGAATCAGTTCAGTCAAGAAGTTCGTTTGATGACTGCGGAGGAAAACCGACTTGCCTACCAGATCGGGTTGTATTATTTTCATGAGTTTGTGGAAATGGAGGATTTCAACTACAATACTTTGGCTGGTGGTACTCAAGATGGATATGTGCGTCAGGAACAGACCGCTACAGCATTGGCAGCTTATGCATCCACGACATTGGAAATAATCGACGATCTGGAATTAGGTCTCGGTGTGCGTTTGTCTGATGATGTCAAGGATTACACTGCATGGCGAGAGCAAGTTCCTGCTATAGAGGCAGAAAACGGGGCAAAACCGATCGGACCTATCCACAAAAATCTGCAAGACACTGTCTGGAGTGGCGATGTCAGTCTACGCTATCAGGTGTCACCGACTGTACAAACATATTGGCGTGGTGCGCGAGGGTTCCGTGCACCCAGTATTCAGGGACGTTTGTTGTTTGGTAATGAAGTCACGGTAGCAGACACGGAGACCATTCTTTCCTTTGAAGTCGGCACGAAAATGCGATTGGTAGATCAACGATTGCATCTTAATATTGCCGCGTTCAACTACTTGTTGCAGGATCAGCAGCTGACTGCTGTGGGTGGAGAGACGAATTTCAATCGTTTAGTAAATGCTGATAGCACAATTGGTCGTGGTGTTGAGGCAGAACTGATATTTGCACCTATCAAAACGTTGGAGGTATCAGCGGGACTCAGTTACAACTACACACGGATTGACGATCCGAATTTGGTGGTATATGGTTGTGGTGCACCTTGCACAGTGTTGGATACCCCCGCTCCTGTTGAAGGCACATATTATATTGATGGTAACAGTTTACCACAAGCCCCCGCTTGGATTGCTGACATAGACTTACGTTATGTTATAGATTTTCCTTCTGGTGTCCGTCTCGTCGCATCTACGGATTGGGCATATCGTAGTCGTGTCCATTTCTTTCTCTACGACTCTGTCGAATATAGCGATGACTGGCTTTTGGAAGGCGGGATTCGTTTTGCCTGTAAGATACCGAATTTTGAGACAGAATTTGCACTCATAGGGCGTAACATCCTCAACGATACTTCCTTAACTGGTGGTATTGACTTTAATAATCTAACGGGTTATGTGAATGAACCGCGCTATTGGGGTTTGGAATTGGTGAAACGGTATTAACATATCAGGGGAAACGAACATCAGAATTTAGGATGTCTATTTTTCAATCTTTTGATCTAATTCCTTTGCCTTGGAGAAGTCAAATTCTGCTTCTTCTTGACGTTCGAGTGCCTTCTTTGACAATCCACGGTCGTGATAGTATAGTGCCTTCTTCGATCTTAGACGAATGCATTCATTAAAATCTTTGATCGCTCCATCATGATCACCAATTCCTGCTTTCGCAGCACCACGTGTGTGATAGTAAGCAGCCTTATATTTTGAATTCTTTGTGTGCAACTGAAGTGCTACGTCTGCGTCAGAAATTGTTTCCTGATATAATTGCTGTGCTTTAGTTTCGTTATTTTCTTCAGTCTCAAGCTGCCCAATCAGGTATTTTGTCCATCCACGACTATTATAGTTTCTAGCAACCTTTGGCTTCAGACTAAGATGGACAACAAAGTCATAGAGTGCCTCTTGATATAGCAGTTTTGCTTTTGATTTGTCCCCTTTTTCCGCTTCAGATTTTGCCCTACCAATTTTTACATTTCCTTTAAATTTATACCAACCACAATTACCGAAGATGAATCCTAACAACTTGATGAATAGATGTATTCCTATAATCTTAACCCAGTCAACTTTCCAGGAAACATATTTTGTTAATTTTGAAAAACGAAAATGAACTGGTGGCTGGAGACGCGCTATAGTGAGAAGATCTTCTATTGCTCCACCGAATGCACCAAGTTCCATCTTTGCATCTGATCTTTTTTCATAAGCTTTGACCATATCCGGTTTGAGTTGAATTGCAGTATTATAATGTGCAATTGCCTTTTTGTAGGCACCTTCTTTCTGTAATTTATCTCCTTCCTTCTTTTCTGCAAATGCGCGTATATGGGGCAATTTCTGCCACTCCTTTAATGAAAGTGATTCTCTTTGTACGTTGATCAATTCTGTCAATATGTTTGATGGAATAGCATAACTATAAACTTCATTACCAGACACATCAATGCCTATAGTGACACCATCACTATTGAAAATAGGAGACCCACTGCTGCCACCTGTGGTGTTAATTCGCATACGGATACGTTGATTACTTGAACTGATACCATCAATTGCACCTTGTGTGATTTCTGCATTTCCGTTGGGATAACCTGCAACACAAATAACGTCTTCACTCATAATTTCTGTACTATTACCGATAGTTAGTGGTTCACCTTCACCATTGACTCTTAGGAGAATGAGGTCATTTTCAATGTCAAAAGTTTCTACATTATCTATCTCAAACCTTTCTTGCTTGTCTACAAGTTCTGCTGTGATGGAGGATGCTCCTTGTACAACATGAAGATTGGTCACAATAGTGTTCTTATCAACGAAAAAACCGCTTGCATGACTCATAAGTTCTTGAATTATAGTTTTTCTTTTGTTGGATGGTTGGTCAACTAATTCAACATTATCATATTGTGTAGGATTATCCACATCAAAAGCAATTACATATTCATGATATGAAGCGGGGGACCATAGTTCCAATCGGACGACTGATTCAGATAGGGCTTTTTCAGCAATGTGTTGTAATGTTGTATCTTTTTGTTGTTCCATTTTAAGTTCTCATATAAGTAATATTATTTTCCAATCTTCGGATCTAATTGTTTTGCTTTAGTAAAGTCGGCATCTGCTTCTTGGGTCTTTCCGATAGTTTGTCTTGATAATCCTCTATCATAGTAGAACAGTGCTTTATCGGGATTTAGGTTAATGGATTCATCAAAGTCTTCAATCGCTTCGTTGTGATTGCCGAGGGCAGCTTTTGCAGCACCGCGGGTGTGATAGAAGGATGAACGATGTAAGTCTCCCTCAGGTTGCAACCTTAATGCCTCATCAGCATCGGATATTCCTTCTTGATATAACCTTTGCGCTTCTGTCTGTTTTCCATCTTTTGTTTCAACTTGTCCAAGAAGATACAATGTCCATCCACGATTATTGTAAGCTAGACTGAGTTTTTGCTCTTGCTTAATTACTTCTGAGTAGTCATCAATTGCATTATGATAGTATTGTCGGGCTTCTACAAGTTTTCCTTGCTTAGCAGATTTCTCACCAAGTAACCCCTTTGCTCTCCCACGATTGTAGTATGCAGTCGAATAATCAGGATAGCGTTGAATAGCATCATCGTAATCTTCAATTGCTTTGATGTAGTTGCCAAGAGCGGATTTTGCAGCACCTCGGTTGGTGTAAGCTATCAGAATATGTGGGTTGAGTTTGAGTATTCGGTTGTATTTAGCAATTACGGATCTGTATTTGCCTTGTGCCTGCTTCCTCTGAGCTTGACTCAATAAAGCATACGCACGGATTGTTGGACGTTTTTGCCAAGTGAAAAACGACTCTACATCTCCTGTTTCTTCAAGGAGATTTTCAAGATAATCAGATGGAATAGCATTTCCCAACATAAGAGGATTAAGGGCACTCTCATGCTGTGTATGAGCCCTCAAACATGCAATGCCGATGACTTCACTATCTTTGTTTAGCACGGGACTCCCACTATTTCCTGGCGAATAAACCGTAATAATCTCAAACCATTTCCTTTTGTTCCTACCAGATATAGTGCCATTAAGGCATTTGTACTCAGCATTTGCATAAGTAAGGGTAAACGCATTGTCTCCTTCATTGACATTTTCACTACTGCTAAGAGGGAGATGGGTATCACACTTCTCGTTAACTTTTAGCACAACCAAGTCATTCTGTGCATCAAACGCAGCAACACCATTGATAGAATATAAGACGGGATCCTTGCTAATTTCCCTTTTGTATGCATAAGGGATATCCTTAAAGTCTGGATGGTATACCGGTGTTTTTTTTAATGTCAGATGCTTTGCGGCAATCGTTTTGGCATTTGCGACAACATGAATATTAGTCACCAACAAGTCTGGAGCAACAAAGAAACCAGTCCCTGCGACACCAAATTTCTGTGCATCTTCGTCCGCATCCTTATGCATGCGCGAAATGACATTATGCATGCTTGTGTTTGTAACACTTTTGCTTCTTATAAAAAACTTCTTTATATGCCAAGGGAGTAGCAATATAGTATTGGGAATTGCTTCAATATAGACCAAAGCGTTTCTGTTAAGTTCATCAATTTGCGAAGATGTATCGTCTTTATCTTGTGCCATTAAGGTATTCCTTTAATCGTCTGACCAAGTATATTATAGTAGATTTTGAAAGGACTTGAACACTCTGCATCGGCGAGGTTAGGAAACCTCGCCTACCGTGGAATGATAGTGTCAACTTATATTTCTAATTCACTTTATTATATAATATCCGGGTCTAATTCCTTTGCTTTCGCAAAATCTGCTTCTGCCGCTTCGTGCTGTCCGAGTGCTTGTTTTGCTTTACCGCGATTGATGTATGCTTGGATATATTTTGGGTTCAGTTCTAAAGCATTGTTGTAATCTTCAATAGATGCGTCATAGTTTTCAAGGGCAGCTTCTGCATCACCGCGTGTAAAATGGATAGCCAACCGACAAGGAACACATTTCTCCTTTAACCCGAGTGCGTTGCCACTATCAGATACTATCTCTTGATATAGTATCTGTGCTGTTTCGGTACTGCCATGTTTTGTTTCAAGTTTTGCTAATAGATTCTTTGTCTGTCCACGGAGATTATGCACGCGCAATCCTGGCAATTTAAAATCGATTGCTTGCGTAAAGTCATGTATTGCTCCGTGATATAGTCTTTGTGCTGTATCTGGACTTCGTTGCTGATCTTCTAATTCACCGAAGATATTTCCTGCTATTCCCTTGTAATAATAGGATTCTGCGTTATCTGGATTTCTGTTAATGATTTCAGTCAGATTGTTCATTCCCTTTTGATATAATCTGCGAACAGAATTCAAAATTTCCTGTTTTGATTTACTTGATTTGTGATTGAGGACCTCTGAAAAATCAGCAACAGTAAATTGGTATAATTGCAAAGCATTAGATGTATATCCCTTTGAAATCCAAATATTGGCACTATGGAATATTCCTTTAACTTGGATTTCTGCCCAACCATCATCATCTAACATTTTCTTTCCACACCTGAAGAGAAGATTTCTGAAAGCAAGTTTGCTAACATACCACTGCCATGAAAGGAATACACCAATACGTGAAATATTAAATTGTTCTCTATTAAGTCTCATTGCTATGAGGCTATCACTGACCATTTCATCAGATCTTGCTAAACCCTTCATCGCTGCTGCTCTTCTATGATAGGTGTCTGCCAATTCAGGATTGCGTTTAATAGCATCATCATAATATGCAATTGCTTCTTTAATATCCTTGTGCTGATGGCTGAGTTGTCCCTGATATGATACTTCATAGGCGCGTATCCGATCCCGCTTTTGCCAGACATCAAGCGGTTCCACTTCAATAGCATTTTCCAACAGAGGAATGAGAAGATTTGAGGAAATAGCTCTGTAATTAGTGAGTGTTTCTTCATTAGATTGTTCTTCTACAGCATAGAGAACGGATACGACCTCTCCTTTAGCATTCACTACAGGACTTCCACTATATCCTTTTTTAGTCGGGATATTGAATTCTATTCGGTGATGTTTGCCGCTATTTCGGATGATATTCACAGTGCCATCTACTTGATTTGCATCTTCCTCCCGATAAGATACAAGAGAGACTATGTGCCCCTTGCGAACTTTACGACTGTCACCAAGTGGAAATGGAGTTGCTGTTTCAGTGATCTTAAGGACAGCAAGGTCGTTTCTATCGTCAAAGCCGATGCCCCCTTCAACGGTGTATGTTGTTCCTGTTTTTTGACATTTCACACTGTCAATTGCACCATCAGAGATAACATGAATATTGGTAACAATTTTGTCAGGTTCAATAAAGAATCCGCTCCCTCCACCAGTTGTTTTATCTTCATACACTTTCTCCAAGTAGACGACTGTGCCTACGATATCTTCAACGTTTTGCTGGGATAGAATTTCTTTTTGATGTTCCATAGGTGTTTTTCTCACTTTAGACTTTATTCGTCTTTATACTTTTTCTCAATATCCGGCTGCAATTGTCTTGCTTTCGTAAAATCTATTTCTGCGTCCTTGTGCTGTTCAAGTGATGCTTTTGAAAGTCCACGATCAAAAAAGTAACGGGCTTTCTCGGAATTTAGCTTAATAGATATATCTAAGTCTTTGATGGCATCGTTATGTTCACCTAACTCCGCCTTTGCAACAGCACGTGTATGATAGTATGCAGACCGATATTTTGGATTCTTCAAGTCTAACTGCAGTGCAGTCCCACTATCCGATATTGCTTCATGAAGAAGCCTTTTTGATTCTGCAACATTATCTTGTTTGGTTTCAACTTGTCCAAGTAAATACTTTGCCCACCCTCGGCTATTATATATTTGCGCCTCATCCGAATTTAGAGATATTGCCTCTGTAAAGTCACTAATTGATTCATGTAATAGTAATTTTGCTTTCTGATGATTTCCATCTTTCGCTTCGGATTTCCCAAAAACAGATTTCCATATCCCTCGCAAATTGAACCAATTACTTTCACTCAACAGTGCTCTTAATAACTTAATGAAGAGATGTCCAACTACAATCCAAATACCTATCCACTTCCAAGAAAAATATGACCAAAGACCCGTCCTACGGATTGACTTAGGGTTGAGTTTACGGTAGATGAGATAATCTTCAATTGCCCTGCCAAAGTTACTAAGTCCAAATCTTGCGCATGCCCGACCTTTATATGCTTCAGCAATATCAGGTTTGAGTTCAATTGCAGTATCAAAATATGCAATTGCTTCTTTATATTCATCCTTTTCCAGCATATCATCACCTATCTCAGCAGTAGTTAAGGCACGTATGAGTGGAAGTTCTTGCCACACTTTGAAAGGCATTTCTGCACCAGTTTCTTCCATGAGTGACTTTAAGAAATTTGAAGGAATTGCATAAGAATATTTCTCATTTCCTGATGCATCAATTCCAACGACCTCACCCTTTCTGTTAAGAAATGGACATCCACTACTACCACCGGCTGTGCCTATTTTCATTTGAATCCGATTATCATTTCTTCCTATGCCATTGATGGTACCGTGTGCAATATCCTCAACACCTTTAGCATAACTCGGAGCACAAACAGATTCCTTGTTTTTAATTCTGCTGCTATCACCAAGTTTGAGTGGTGTGCCTGTACTTGTCACTTTTAGAATGATTAAGTCATTATCATAGTCATAAGCCTTAACGCTTTCAATCTGGAATGTGTTTTCCACCTTTGAGAGATAGCCTGACACAGATGTAGCCCTTAATATGACATGGCAGTTCGTTACAATCACGTTCTTATCTATAAAAAAGCCACTTCCGCTACATGAAATAGTTTTAGATAAGATATATTGAGGTCGTAATGAAAGAAGTGGGATTTCTCTTTCCACTTTCAAGTGGACAACGGAATTCTTTAGGGCATTTTCACCGATCTGTCGTAAAGCGATGTCTTTATTTTGTTGCATAGCGATGATCCTTTTAATTTACAACTATTATACACCAAATTTGTCTTGATTTATACCAAGATATTCAAACTCAGAAATTAGAGCAATGATTCAGAACCACCCAACTACATAATTTTTTACTTGTTTTTTTAGTTTTTTCTGCATAGTGTTCTCGTTATTGTTATAATGTGGGTTTATGACGGTATTTTGTCTTGACTGAATTTTGAAAAAACAAGTAAATAGGGTATTTTTTTTCATTAATTGTTCATTTTTTGGACAGTTCTTGGTACTGTTTTGCAGTGTCTCTCTGTTGTATTTTACAGTTTGTGATATTCTATTCCTCGCTTCATCGTGGTTTATTGTGTGATTTTTGTGTATTATTGTAATTGACATTGGTTTGAAATAATAGAATTTCTGTGATTGAGGACAATGGATTTATAATAAGATTGGGATGGTATTTGTTGATGTATTACAGATTACAACGGATTACGCAGCGTCGCTGATGTTGTAAGAGGCGCGATGAATTGCGCGACTACAAACTAATGATTTGTTAAGGAGCAATACCTTCGCCAATTGTAGCACATTCTGCCAGATTGTGCGGTTTGTTGTTATGAAAACCTTTTGAATACTGCACAAACTCACAGTTTATGCTACGTTAAGGAAGCATCTATTATTAGAAATGGTCCAACGAGTCGTCCGGTCTGTTCAGGGTTCTTTCACATACCGCTCCGCTGGAGCGGAAGACTGAAACAAAGTGCGTGCTATAAACATACCGCTCCGCTGGAGCGGAAGAGTGGATAACTTAAAGAAAACGAAGGTGACCAGATTCTGATAGGTAGCAACTTGGGTTATGATAATTAAAAACACTTCAAGAAAACCCTAAAGTTATTTTTATTCATGCTATCGCACAATATCACAGATCAATTATAGAGCAACACTATATTCTCATTCGATTGAAGCACGTAAAAATGGCGAAGGTATTGAAGGAGTAGTGATTTTTAAAAATGTTAAAATATTGAGTCAGAAACCCCCTGAACAATACGGTAATAGTCGAGATTGGGAAACCACTCAACAAGAATGAATAGTTACAATAGCGTGAGTTTGATATAAAGGTTAGAAAAACCGATACAATATATCACATTTATCACAGATTTGATGACAGACATGTTCTTGCACTCCAGTGGAGTGCTATGTCTATAGAAAATCCAAACACAAAGTTCTTGCACTCCAGCGGAGTGCGAGAATATGCCATAACGTTTCTATAAACATAGCACTCCGCTGGAGTGCAGCATTTTTCGTGGGGTTCCCCCGATATGGGAAACTCGCTGAAAATAGTTTCTCCGTTGAAGACTCAACTTCCACTGAACAAAAATTGTCCAAACTATAGTTACATTAGCATGTGTATGACAACTGCAAAAAGAATTGACATTATCTTATGGCATGTAGTATTATATAAACATATAGACAGAATTCTAACAGATTTTTCCAAAAGAGATTTTCTGATGAATTATCAACCGTTGACCACACGAACATTGCAGTGTGACACTGCCCGACATCATGACTCCCTTCATGCAATACGAATTATTAGTGCTATTCGTCGTGCTGTGATGGGTTAATTACAAGCAGAAAAGCAGTATTATTTAGACGCCCATCACTGAAACAACGGATTTCGGTGGGGCGTTTTGTTTTTTAAGCACAATATGAGGAATTATCGCATGTTTGAAGAGGTATCATCACAATTCACGTTTGCTGAAAAGGAAAAACAGACACTTGCGTTCTGGCGTGAAAACGACATCTTTGAGAAGAGTATGGAGATGTACAAAGACGCGCCACCTTTTGTTTTTCTGGAAGGACCGCCATTTGCAAATGCACCGCCGGGTGTGCATCACGTCCTTGCACGCATCATGAAGGATGCTGTGTGCAGATATAAGACGATGACGGGACATTATGTCCACAGAAAAGCAGGATGGGACACGCACGGACTTCCCGTTGAATATCAAGTGGAAAAGCAACTCAACATTACAAATAAAGCGGAATTAGAGGCTTACGGCGTTCAAAACTTTATTGAGAAGTGTAAAGAAAATGTCTTTCAGTATGAGCAGGATTGGCGTGAGATGACGGAACGTATCGGGTTTTGGGTGAACTTAAATGAGGCGTACATCACGTTGTCGAATGATTATATTGAGAGCGTGTGGTGGGTGTTGCGGCAAGCGTGGGATAAGAAGCTGCTGTATCAGGGACATAAGGTTCAACCGTATTGCTATCGGTGTGGCACAACTTTGGCAAGTCATGAAGTTGCACTCGGTTACCAAGAGGTTGCAGACCCGTCTATTTTCGTGCGATTTCCACTGAAAAATAGAGAAAGGACCTATCTGCTTGTGTGGACAACAACTCCTTGGACGTTGCCTTCTAATGTTGCTGTTGCTGTCGGTGAAGAGGACGATTATGTCGCTGTTGAAGATAACGGTAAAACTCTAATTCTTGCGAAGGAATGTTTGAAAAGTTTGTTCGGTGATGAATTTCCACAGATTGTTGAAAACTATAAAGGCAGCGACCTACTCAATTGGGATTACGAACCACTTTTTGACAGTGGACAGCATACAGAAAAATCACATTATATCGTTAGTGGCGACTTCGTAACTACCACAGAGGGAAGTGGATTAGTACATATTGCACCCGCCTTTGGACAGGATGACTACGATATTGGTCAGAAACATAACCTACCGTTCGTGCAGTTGGTGGGTGGAGATGGTAAGTTTGTTCCAGAGGTTAAAGATGTGTGGTGTGGTGAATATGTTAAAGATGCAGATCCGATGATTATAGAGAACTTGGATGGTCGCGGATTGTTGTTCAAGGCAACTGAGTACACGCACCAATATCCGTTCTGTTGGCGATGTGATAATCCATTGCTGTATTATGCTCGCGAATCGTGGTTTATCCGCACAACTGCCATCCGAGACCAGATGCAACAACACAATCAGGAGATCAACTGGTATCCGGAACATATCAAGGATGGGCGTTTCGGTAACTGGTTGGAAAATAACATTGATTGGGGATTGAGTCGGGAACGATATTGGGGAACTCCGCTGCCTGTTTGGATATGTGATGATTGCGGACATCAACACTGCGTGGGTAGCATTGCGGAACTGAAGGAACTCGGTCGTGATGTGCCAGATGATATTGAACTTCACCGTCCTTATGTTGACGATGTTGTGCTTAATTGTGATAAATGTAGTGGCACAATGCATCGCATTCAAGATGTTATTGATTGCTGGTTCGACTCAGGGTGTGCACACACGGCACAATGGCACTATCCTTTTGAAAACAAAGAACTGTTTGAACGTGCGTATCCGGCAGATTTTATTTCGGAAGCGATTGACCAGACTCGTGGGTGGTTCTACAGTCTATTGGCAACTGGCACCCTTCTCTATGACAAACCTGCATATAAAAACTGTCTCTGTCTTGAACTGATACTCGCTTCGGATGGACAGAAGATGAGTAAGAGTCGAGGAAACACCGTAGACCCGTGGACAATTTTGGATAATCAGGGTGCTGATGCGATGCGTTGGTATATGTTCACAGGATCGCCGCCTTGGGCACAACGGACTTTCCAACTGGAAGGCATTGATGAAGCGTTGAAAAAGTTTATGGGAACGTTACAAAATGTCTATAGTTTCTTTGTAATGTATGCCAATTTGGAGCAGGTTGATGTACTGGAAGATGCACCATCAATTTCTGAACGTGCGACGATAGATAGATGGATTTTGTCCCGATTACATACCTTGATAAATAAGGTGGGCGATGACATGGAGAACTACCATCTGACGAATGCCCCGCGTGCGATTGAAGCTTTTGTAGAGGACCTTAGCAACTGGTATGTTAGACGTTCACGTGACCGATTTTGGGGAGCAGAGGCAGGACAAGACAAGCAGGCAGCCTACGCGACATTGTATGAGGTGCTTGTGACTGTTGCGAAACTTGCTGCCCCGTTTATTCCATTTTTGGCAGATGAACTCTATCGTAACTTGGTCGTTTCACTGGACGACGATGCCCCCCTGAGCGTTCACCTTGCTGAATTCCCAACTGCAGATGACGCGTTAATAGATGGCACTTTAGAAACCGATATGACTTTCACCCGCGATGTTATCAGCATGGGGCATGCTGCGCGGAATCGTTCCGGTATCAAGACGCGCCAACCGCTTGCTGACATCACACTCGGTGGATTATCTGAATCGGAAAAAGAGACAATCAATCGACTATCATCATTTGTTCACGATGAGTTGAATGTTAAGGAAATAGTATTCACTGAAGAATTGGACACGTTTGCACAGGTAACACTCAAACCGAACTTCAAGGTGTTAGGACCGAAGTATGGCAAAGGTGTGCAGGCAATTGCAAAAGCACTCGCTACTGCCGATACGATGCAGTTGAAAGCAGAATTGGAAACGAATGGGAGTTTAGAGATTAAAGCATCTGGTGAGACTTATATCCTTGAAGAGTCAGAAATTGATGTGCAGACACAGAACAGAGAAGGTTTCTTTGTAGAGGTGGATGCGAGGAAATTCGTCGCACTCTCAACGGAATTGACGCATGAATTGGTGCTTGAAGGGATGGCGCGCGAGCTTGTCAATAAAATCCAGAATATGCGGAAGGATGCGGATTTTAATGTGTCTGATCGGATTAGTCTTTGTGTAGCTACATCATCCGAGCTTGTATCGGAAGCGTTTGAAGTGCATCGAGAGTATATTCTGAGCGAAACTTTAACGACTGAAGTGGTTGAATTGCCTGGGAAAAATGCGTTTAGTCTTGATCAGAAACTGAATGGTGAACCTGCTATGTTGAGTGTGGAACAGGTCAGGGTTATTTAGGTTTAAGTATTTTCCAAAATAGAGATGGACTGAAAGTTAATTCTAAGACGGTAGGTGTTAATTTAGCGATTCTTTTTGTTAGACGCATTTAAGATAGTCCAAAACTGCCATCCATTGTAGGGCTAAATCAACGGTATGAATGCGCGTAGACGAATACGCGTTTGGTATTCCCCGGGTCTCTGTGCCCCGCCATTCCTTGTCCTGTAAGGCAACGGGCGGGCACGGAGACCCGCCCCTACAATTCATGGTGAGAAGTTAGTGACACAATCTTTACACAACCGTCCTGTTATTTCAACTTGCTATCTACAAGTTAATGTGGTATAATTACAGCAGTTGTATCCTATAAAGGAGGGAAGATAGAATTGGCGTATATAATTTGTGAACCTTGTGTAGATGTGAAGGATACTGCGTGCGTTGATGTGTGTCCTGTAGATTGTATACATACGGTTGACGGCGAAAATCAACTCTATATTGACCCTGACGTTTGCATAGACTGTGCTGCGTGTGTTGACGAATGCCCCGTTGAAGCGATTTATCAGCAAAGCGATGTTCCAAGTGAGTGGGAATCATATATTGATATTAATAGTATATTTTTTGAAACGTTTGAATATCCAGAAAAAGCTGATGGAGATTCTGATGAATCGGGTAAGTCGAGAGGGAAAGAACAGGGAGTACCTGAAGAATTTGTGCAGCTGCCAGATTCAGTTGGTTCGTCTTTACGTCAACCCTTCGCCCTCATGACTATGCTTGGACAACCGCTGCTCGGTGCTTTCTCCGCCAAATTTAAGACGGAATTAGAGGGAATGGCAGGGAAGCCTTGGGTTTTCAGCAGTGCGATTTCAACTGGCATCAACAGTTTGATCAATTTGATTCTCTATCCGCTTGTCCTCTTTTTCATTGGGATGCAGCAAGGTGGTTTCGGACTTTTTTCTTCACAAGGCAACCTCATGCTCTTTTTGGGAATTGTGATAGCCATCGCTGAAGGTGTTTTTCGTTTTAAAGACGAACTCACGACGACACCTGATGCTGAACAAGCACGTTACGGTGCCTCATTTTACGGATGGTTCCCTTCACTCATTGCTACACCTCTACTCAAAGGGGCGCGTTCTGCTTTGGTAAAAGCACCTGCAGAACCGAGAACAACAATGCCCGGTGCTGTTCAAACTGAAGGGACAATATACTCTGACGATATCACAGAACGTTACCGTCGCTACGGGATGGTCAATCGTGTATCCGAACTTGCTGATCACTATCGCATTGAGATTGAATTTCCTCGTTGGGTGCCGAATTCCTCAGCTAAAGAGACTTTTGAGTTACCGGACAGAATGCCAGACTACGCCTATGAAGTCTATCTGAGTTCCTCTTATGCCCCAGAAACATCACCTACTCAAGAAAGTGTTGTGACTGTGCAGACGCAACTTCCAAGAAATATAAAAAATCCCAAGCAATTTGCTGATCCTCGGTTTGAAAAGGTCGTTGGTCGCACTAGTTCGTTTCCAGACGGTTTCAGAAATATCTTTACTATCCCAGGACAGCCTGAGGATTTCTACTCGAAGTATCAAAATAGGATGCTTGAGATTATCGTGCCGAAGCAAGGCACGTATGAAGAACTCGCGTTAGAACAGACTGTTCACTATGCAAAACTTAAGGGATAGAGAGACGCTAATCGCTTGGGACAAAGACTATCTCTGGCATCCCTTCACGCAGATGCGTGATTGGTTGGCTGAAAAACCTGTTATCATTGAACGGGGTGATGGTGTTTATCTGTTTGATGTTGAAGGTAACCGATATATTGATGGGATTGCATCTATGTGGACAAACGTCCACGGACACAATCATCCCGATCTCAATGCTGCACTTAGAAATCAGTTAGATAAGATTGCACATTCAACACTGCTTGGTTATAGCAATATCCCCGCGATACAACTTGCCCAAAAACTTGTAGAGATCACACCAGTCGGTCTGAACAAAGTTTTTTACTCTGACAACGGTTCAACAGCGGTAGAAATCGCGCTGAAGATGGCGTTTCAGTATTGGCAACATAAAGAGCAACCACAACGAAAACTCTTTATTCACTTTGATAAAGCCTACCACGGAGACACTGTGGGTGCTATGAGTGTCGGTGGGATTGAGAGTTTTCATCATACCTATAATTCACTCCTTTTCAAGAGTATCCGCGTATCTGATCCCGATATTAATCATTCCTCAAAATCTACTGCAGATGCAAAGAAGACCCGTTGGTTGAATGCGGTGGGTCGTGCCCTTTCTGATCATTTCGGACAAATAGCAGGAATCATATTAGAACCTTTGATACAAGGTGCGGGTGGCATGATCCTATCACCGAAGGGATTTCTGAAAGAACTATCGGAATTGGCAAAAAGGAGAGAAACGCTTCTGATTGTTGATGAAGTGATGACAGGATTTGGTCGCACTGGGAAGATGTGGGCATGTGAACATGAAAATGTAACGCCAGACATTCTATGTGCTGCAAAAGGATTGGCAGCAGGTTACTTGCCACTTGCAGCAACCATAACCACTGATGAAATTTATAACGCCTTTCTTGGAGAATACAGCGAGCTCAAGACATTTTTTCACGGTCATACGTTTACAGGTAACCCGTTAGCATGTGCAGTGGCATTAGAGAATATTGCAATTTTTGAGAGAGAGAAATTACTTGACCGACTCCAAGTAACAATCAGACATTTTAGAAACCGTCTGCAGGCGTTCTACAAGTTACCACATGTAGGGGATGTGCGTGTTTGTGGTATGGCTGCTGGCATAGAAATAATGGAGGATCCTGACAACTCCATTCCTTATCATTTTGAAGAAAGAATGGGTATGAAAGTTTGCAAAGCATCACTTACTGAAGGGGTAATCCTCAGACCTCTTGTCAATACCATCGTCTTGATGCCACCACTGCAAATATCTATTCCAGAATTGGATTCCCTACTTGACATTACCTACCGTGCTATTGATACAGTCACAAAAAAATAGGACGAGTTTAAAACCCGCCCTATAATTTGTCTGCTTTAGATCACGTTATTAGAAACTTCTACGACCAGTTGCAGTGTTCTGTGCTTTATCGGTCACCCGAATTGTAATGCTATGAGCACCTTCGGATAGTTTTCCAGTTTCTAACAATAAGGTCTCTTCTTTGGAATCAAAGATTCCATCTTCTGGGAAAATGACTTTCCACTTTTCGTCGTTGTCAATCTTATAGACAGCTTTCTGGACAGTGTTCATGATATCCGAGACCTTACATGTGATTTTAAATCCTTCACCGTTTGGATCGACCTTAATTTCACCGACATTCGGATCGGTATTATCAATACTGAACGGTGCACTTTCTTTCTTGGCAGTTTTTTCCCATCCGACAGGATTGCTTAACTTATCCGTTGCAACAACCTTCAGTTCATATCTGCCATCAGCGATTGAAGTTATATCCCAATCATAACTGGGAGTAGTGAGTTCCTTTTTGAGGAGTTGCCAGTTTTCTTCATCAACACCTCTGTAGTAAACGGTAAATTGTAGTGTGTCTTTATTAGCATCTTCAACTTTCCACTCAATTTTCCATCTTTTTGGTGATGAAGCTTGGGACGAACCTCTACTTGCACTGCTTGGTGATGGTGGACCGGCTGAGGAACGTTGTGAACTACTTCTACCGGATGCACCAACAGAAAGACTGGTAAACCGTGGCTCAACATTTGTTTGAGCAGATGCGAGTATTACCTTTTTCAGTGTGGGTGATTTGCCTGGATCTGTGGTAGTGAACTTTGCTCGCCATTGGATATATTGTGCATCCGCATTCGGAATTTGCGATCCTTCAGGTGTCATGAGTTCATCTGACCATTCGTTCCATGTATCATCAGGTTTTCGGGTGTTCCCTGAACGGGTAGCAAAACTAATTGAAGTGCCTTCTAGCACATCAGCTTCCCACGAAAGTTTACCCCAACGTGACAAACTTTGTGCGTTGTGGACAGAGGATTCAATTGTGCCTTCCTCAACATGGTCTGATGTAAGTTGGAATAGTTTACCTGGGTTACCAGCAGCGAGGATAGTCTTCATGTTATCCGAATTCTTTGTTTGGTATATCCGGACGACATCTTTCGAAGAACATTTACCGATTTCAGCAAATTCACCTGTATCTGTTTTAACGCGAAATAATTTACCATTACTTCCGGTTCCTACCAGCAGATTATTGTCGTTTTCCAAAACAATAGATGAGATCAGCGGTTCTGGTGAACTCCATACTTGTGCCACTGTTCCATCGGCGTGAATCTTATAAATAAAAGATTTGTTTTCTTTAGGTGGACCGCTGCCTGGTGCCTGTGGTGAAGGCACAGATGGTCCTCTACTCGGTCGTGCACTTCTACTACTTCTATCAATAGGTACTGATGTAATTAATGTGGCATAGACGTTGCCTTTGCTATCCATGACCAGATTCCGTACATCTTTCTCTTTGGCTTGATAAACTACATTTGCGGTGCCATCATCACTGATTTTATATATGATACCGTTTCCGCTACTACCAGCATAAAACCCACCATCATAAGCAACTAAAGAAACTATATTCTTTTCTTCAGCGTCAAATAGGACATTGACTTCACCGTCAGGTGTAATTTTATATACTTTACCTTCAAGACCTGTAACGGCAAACAGGTTTCCTGCATCGTCAAGATGCATAGACCATACGTATTTGTCGCCTTCTTTTAAAATGGTTTCTGGCGGTGTAGATTCATCCGTAATTTTGTAGATCAACCCATCAGGACCTGTGCCAGCATATAGGGTATCATCTGCTCCGATAGCAAGACTATATATTTCTACTTCAGGTGAATCATAATAAAGTGAAAAATTTTGACCGTCGGCATCTATTTTGTATATTTTACCTTCGTTGCCAGTTCCAGCATAGATATTGCCTTCAGAGTCTTCAACGAGTGCCCAGACACGTGCCTCATCTATTTTTGAGAAACCGTCAATTTTGCGTGATAACATGGCATCTCCCGTGCTTGAAACAGAGATTTTCTTAATTTCTCCTGATTCAAAATCCGATCTCTGATGTTGTTCCCACAATGATGTGGTCACAGCCGATGCAATACATACGGGAATTAAGAGTAATGCCATCAGGCTCCAAAAGCGAAAAAAGCTGCGCATAAAACATATCCTCCTGTTACAATTGCGCGTAAATGAAAATAAATCCAATATTAGATTATTGTGCGTTCCTATTAACGGCTACCGGCATAGAAGCACTGCCAACGATAATGTAGTCAGTTTCAACCTTATCCGTGTGTACCACTGTTCCAAACGTGAAACCATTTTCTCCACTTCGGAGTGTGGTGTTCATCACAGACATAACGGAAAGCGGTAGATTAGGAAATTCCTCACCTTGAACGGTTAATCCGGGTTGTGGTACGGAAAGTTCAAGTATAAGGTTTGTGTTCGGTTCACCGTCATTTAATAATTTTACCAACTGATTGATGTTTGTCGCCCGAGAAGTCCCCGGGGCTCGTGAGCGTTTCCAACTCCGATATGAGTTGGAACTCATTGCGCGAAGTAAGACAATTCCATCAAGTGTATCTTTCGGAATTTTAATTTTGGCTGTTAATGTCTCAGTTTGCTCAAGATAGGGACGAATAGTATATGTAATTTCTACTTCTTCCCCTGGACGATAGACATTCTTATCAAGTCGTGATTTCAGAATCACCGCTGTCTTTCGTCTATCCTCTAATTTAATATCAAAGTCAATAGACTCTATTTTAACTTTAGCATAAGGATTGACTAACAGATCCAGCATCGGGGATAATATTGTCTGTGACACGTTAAATCCGGGTGATCCGCTTGAGGAAAAGATATTGTTTACGACGACTTCATTATTGTCTAATTCTGGATGATCTTCCAGTGTAATTTTAGCCATTACATTGACTGTGTGATCATTACCAGAGAACTCCATCGCGCTTACTAAACCCGAAATTCCAGAAGCCGCATAAACTGCTGTGAACGTCTTATCTCGTGCGGCTTCATAGGATAGGTTATGTACTTTCTTATCAGATGTTTGGACCTTTGCTGTCACTGGAATAAAATGATGTGAGTTCGGAAGTTCTTCAATTAGTCCAGCAATTGCGGGGACACGATCTTGTACTAATGTTCCGATTGGCTGCGTTGCGGAAGCAATTTTAGATGATCGGGACCGACTCGGCAAAATAAAGTGGACATAACCTCCAGACAACGGTAGGTTCACATTACCTTCACCAAAAGCTGAATGTCCGTAAGCGAGTAATTCTTTCTTCTGTTTGTCTATGTAAGTGATAGTTCCATAGCCAAAAGATGCAACATCACCGCGTATTGCCTCTTGTCCAACAATCTGTCCCGGTTCAACAGGTGATTCTTTGACAGGAGCTCCACCTCCTGCTGCTTGGAGAGGCACCATATTCCCTCTTGCAAAAAATGGTTTTAGTAGCTGCAGCGTTTGTCTATCAAGTCTTGGAATGGTGACAGGTATTGCCAACTGCAATGAAAGCTCTTCAACATTCAAGTCAAAATCTGATGCCATGTTGGGATTATCAATCGGATTTGTGAACAAACCGTTATCGCCTTTAGGAAGAAGGGTAGGCAACATATTGAGACCTTCCTGGACAAATTCAGAACCAAGTTCGGTTTGTTGTGTGTAGGCATATAAAAGGTTCGGTTCCATACCGCGTTTTGCAACATTTACCATTTGTTCGAATGGTGTGATTCCAAAGTTATTTGAGTGTTCACGTTGATTGAAATAACCAAGTGAAATAGCTCCCATTAACCGTCCATTAATGTAGACTGGACTACCACTCATTCCACCCGCAACACCGGTACGCTTAAAGTTTTCACTGGTACCTTCTGCCCAGACCACATGCCATCCTGGATTTGAGTTGTATTCAATGCTGGTTACTTCATAAGTAAATTCTTCAGCATCTGTACCAGAAAACACTGTGTATCCTTTACCTTTCATGCCAATTTTTACTTCAGACAACGGCATGAACTCGTCAGCGTCCCATTCAATTTGTGCGTTTGCGTTGAGTACAATCATGCAGAATACCACAAGCACACAAAGTAAATTCTTTTTCACTACTTTACTCCTCTTTGATTTATTGAAATTGATTTACACGTATGACACAACTTAGATTTTTTGATGGAACTAATATAACATTTATTAACGTATATCTATTTGCCACACAACAGATGATTCATGTTTCAAAAACCAGTTTATTTGTAATGGATTTATAATACCATGTGAATCTGAATAAAGTCAACTTAAAACTTGGAATATATCCATCTTGTACTGTTACTAAGGGGTGGTAAAGGATTGCACAAGATTTTGGAGACTCATCTGATGGCATATTCATTGTGTTTTTCTGGCAATTTCATGGTCTGTCTCCTTCTTGAAAAGTTACGAAACTGTAAGAAATCTCTTACATACTGTAAGACAGCAAAATTGCCTATAACTCCAGTATCTGTATGGGTTTATAGCACATAATTTGATAGCACAAAAATTTGAATTTCGTAAACTGTAAGATTTTTCTGAGATGTTGAGATTTGTCCGTTATTTTTGTATAGAAATGTGTGATGAATTGCATGAATATCGTCTTTTATCTTCATAATAGTTTCCATTATTTTGCTCTTATAAATTTCTTAAATTTGTTATATTATACATAACATTCATGTCAAAATAAATAATAAATATATATTAACACATAAATGGACTTCTGTCAAGTTATTTTTTGGCAATGGACATATTTTTCATTGTTCAACACACATTTCTTAGACCTGTGAGGAAGATATGATTATAAGAGCTGGTTAGTCCAGACATATCGTCCCTAATGAAGATTAGGAAATAAATAGGGTAATTTGAGATCAAAGTCCAGAGTGCTTACAAAGTGCCAAATCAAGAAATCAAGAAATCAACGGTATGAACGCCTTTTGGCGTTCCCCGGGTCTCCGTGCCACGCCATCTCTCCTCTCAACAATAGCGGGGCACGGAGACCCCGCACTACAATGGTTCGTGAGAAGTTAGTGACAAAAGCTTTACACCCTAAAACTTGGAATATATCCATCTTGTACTGTTACTAAGGGGTGGTAAAGGATTTGCACAAGGTTTTGGTACAGTGCTATCAATCCAGTCTGTGTTCTTTTGTAGGGCATTGTGTTCACATAAGATTTCACTAATTGCATAGGCATCAATTTAGGAGAAATCACGCTTTATTACCGGACCTTGAAGGACACTAAATTGATGCCTATAGGGCAAAGTTTTCTGGACACCTTTCGCACCGCTTGTGCTGAATGTAAGAGGCGCAATGAATGCGCGACTACGAACAGTCTATTTCTTTAAGCGAAGTCATTTTGTAGAAATGGTATAGTCGAGGTTGCCAACCCTCCAACACGTGATTTGGGTTTACATTCTAAACATATGTTAATTATAATATGTGTATTTGTCATTGTCAAATAAAAAGTAAATATATTCATATTTTTTTTATGAATTTGTTGATAATTGTTGAATTGGGTGTAGTTCTTTGTCTGAACCAGGATTTTATTGTGCTTGATTTTTGTTATGTCTGCAACATAGCAATGCATACATTTCGCTTGAACATTCTATGATAATATGGTACTCTTTATTTGACTTGACATAAGTAATTTCTGTTAACATTTACATAGAGGTATACACTAAATGTCAGCCATTAAAACTGATCTTTATCTTGGAGATTGTTTAGACATACTCACCAATTGTGACGCTGATTCAATTGACCTAATTGTAACTTCTCCCCCTTATGCCGACCGCCGTTCCAAAACGTACGGCGGCATCAATCCGAATGAATATGTCAATTGGTTTATGCCGCGTGCTGCAGAATTTTTAAGAGTGCTCAAATCATCGGGTACTTTTATTTTAAACATCAAAGAGAAAGCTGTTGATGGAGAACGACATACATACGTTCTTGAGTTGATACTTGAAATGAAAAAACTGGGATGGTTGTGGACAGAGGAGTTTATTTGGCATAAGAAGAATAGTTATCCCGGAAAATGGCCGAATCGGTTTAGAGATGCATGGGAAAGGTGTTTGCAGTTCAACAAATCCAAGAAGTTCAATATGTATCAAGAATCTGTTATGGTGCCGATGGGAGATTGGGCGGAGAAAAGATTGAAGAATCTTAGCAAGACCGATCAAAGTAGAGACACCTCAAAAGTTGGGAGCGGGTTTGGTAAAAATGTATCAAATTGGGTGAACAGAAAAATGGCGTATCCGACGAATGTATTACACTTAGCGACGGAAACAGGTAATAGAAACCACAGTGCTGTTTTTCCTAAGTCATTACCTGAATGGTTTATCAAGTTGTTTACGAAAGAAGATGATTGGGTGCTGGATCCGTTTGCTGGCTCTGGTACTACGTGTCAAGTTGCACAAAAGCTATTTAGAAATTCTGTTGGTATTGAGATTATGCCGCAGTATTATCAAGTTGCAAAGGAGAATATCAAATCAAAACAGATGTTACTATTTGAAGAGGCAGATGATGAAACACATTACACAACAAGAGATAACTGATTATGTTCAGGATAACATTCAGACCTTTCATCAGAGAAGATTAGAAAATCTGCAAAAACTGAAACTGCTGGATGTAGTCAAACAAAAGAACCCTTATTTATTCAAAGCTAAAAATGTAATAACCGCCTCGGGGTTCGTAAAAACTATTCTGGATGCTCGTTTATCCTCACAGGAAGAGACAATTTTTGGAGGATTCTTGGAAGGACTTGCGATCTTCATTTGTTCTCAAGTATATGGAGGTCAAAAATCTTCTGCAGAAGGCATAGATTTAGAATTTATAAAAGATGGTATTAGGTATATTATTTCTATTAAATCAGGACCAAATTGGGGAAATAGTCGTCAAGTTTCAAAACTTCGGGACGACTTCAGACAAGC
Source organism: Candidatus Poribacteria bacterium (assembly GCA_958295945.1). Lineage (GTDB taxonomy): Bacteria > Poribacteria > WGA-4E > WGA-4E > WGA-3G > MSPOR6. The sequence continues at coordinate 2,702,583 of OY282386.1, read as the reverse complement.
GAGACGTATCCTTGGTACAAATACATCATCCCCAAATGTCGTTGCAATTAATGGCTGTTGTTATGGAAAAAACAGAAAACCAAATAAGGGTGATTATTTCAAATTGTGTGGACAGAAATTTTGGGCATTTATTTCGGGAAATGATAATCTTTATACTGAAATAATTGAACCATTAGGCCATCAAGCTAAAGAAAGAAACGAGCAGTTTATGCAAGAGTATGCTAAAGTCGTGAACAAATTTACCTTTGAATTTATTACAAAATTCTGTGATGCAGACGGCAACATACTTTGGGAAGAAATTGTTAAATTCAATTCAGAAGACATCTCAGCATGAAAGCAATTCCAAGTTCTTTAGGATACCAATAATTTAACTGATATTCAACAACTTCTGAGAAATATAAGTTAGTTAACGTGAGTTTGATAAATAGTTATGACTTCCACATTGCCTCTTAAAGTCCCACTGATAAGGGGGATTTAGGGGGTTAAATCACTGAAATAGCGACTTTTTAACCCCCCTTATCAAGGGGGAATGCGTCCGTCCTGTATAATTATCAAACTCACGTTAGTTAGTATCATAACGGTAACAACATTTAACCTGTCAAGGCAATTCGTTATCTTGATCATAAAAGAGGCAAACGCATATAAATTCACACCAATTTCCTAAAACTAAGCGAAACCCTCCGCTGACGTTCATACTTACGTCCATCCCACAGATCCGTTTTCCGGGATGGGATTCCGTGCATCCATTTCACCTTTGCATCATCACGCAATACTGTCAGACTTCCCGGTGCAAGCCAGATTGGAACCTTCCTGGTCTTATCCTTTACGTTTGTCAAATCCATAACACAGGCTGAACCAAGACTCAATATAACAATCGTATCCATAAAACATGCTTCTTTATCAGTATGATCTCCAATCCCTTGTCCAGGTTCATATTCACTGACAAGTACCTGATTGGCAATCTTCGGCATGTGTCCATCGTTCTGCAATTTGAGACAGAGCCTATTTACCCACTCTGGAAACTCGGAAATATCCTTCTCAAGTTTTTCCTGCTGTCCATTGAAGTTATAACTATGTCCATAATGTTGAACGCGCCGCTGATAAAAAGTCTTCCACTCCTGTTTATCAATATGGTCTAATAACCACTCATGCTGATGGTCAGTTAGATAGTCCGGTATATATTGAAAACCGTGGACGGTATCCGCAGCATGCTGATTGCTCGGAATAGGTTGCGGTTGAAGAAATTGTTTATCTATGGTGAATAAGGATAGCTGTTCCATACTTCAGCTCACTTTGCAATGATTTCCTAATTCGTCTCTAATTCACTATGATATGTGATTAGTATTGCGATAGCAATAGCTGTGCCGATAACCCCAACAGGAGAGAAATTACCAATACTGTCTACTAACAATCCAAGCAGCGGGGCAAGTATGATTGTTGCTAATGATTTTGACTGTGCTTCAATAGATAAGATTGTCGCGCTCATTGAAGGTGTGGATTGAGCGTTGAAACGACTAATCAATCCGGGTCTCCAAAAATTCTGCAGAATTGCTAAGGCAACGAAAAGTGCTATAATCGCAGGATACCAACTGAACCAGAGTGCTGGAATCAACAATGCAAAAAGCACTAAATCTACCCACCACATAACCTGTGCTGCGCCTTCGTCTCCACCACGCCAATCTGATATTCTATGTGAATTACGAGAGGCAAATGAAGAAAGAAAATATAGCACAAAATACACACCACCGACAAGCAATGCCGCACGTTTAGACTCATCCATCAGAACCAAAAAAGGTAGGGCAATCGCGGTTTGTTTGAGTATGGGTTGTAGGTAATCTTTACTGGCTTTATACATCCCTTCAAAACCCATTCCTTCAAATACAAGTCTGCGTAGCGGAGGAAATTGCACAGATTGCTTCAACGCACTACCGAGCATATCTGCAACTGACCTTAGAGAAAACTTGCTCTGCTTGTTCCCGTCTAATCGCGCAGGATATCCAAGAAAATTGATAATGTTTAGACAATACGGAATGATTGAGTACCAGAATATGACTGTGAAACTTCCAAGATAAAAAACCAATGCACCTGCAATAAGTACAGAAACAGCTGAACCCATTTGGGACCAGGAACGCGTATAACCGTATATCTTCGTCTTCTCGTCCGATCTACCTTGCATATTCAACCAATCGAAAATCATAGCCTTGTGTGTGCCTGTTCTAAACGCATCACCTAACCCAAAGAAAAACATAGCCATGAATAGTATTGCAAACGACTCGCTGAGAGCGAATGTCGCAAATGAAGCAATATAGGCACAGAACGAAAATATCATGGCGCGGCGTCTGCCATATAGGTCAGCAAGTGCGCCAGAAGGTATTTCAAAAAGATTGGTACATATTTCCCGAAAACCGATAAGAATACCGATTTGAAAGTAGGACAAACCTTTCTCACGAAATGCTAAAATCAGGAAGGGGTCATAGTACTTTTGGTTCTTTAAGAATCCGTAGAGCGAAAAACGGAAGAGCATCGGGATACGCATAGGCTTATATTCGTAAGCTTACTGTTTCTCCCATATTTGCACGTTATATTTGGGTAAATCAAACGGATATTCTCCGTATTCAAGGATTGGGATTCCATTTTCATCTACTGTAACAACGGCGTGGAGTTGATGTGGCGTAACACTTGTATCTACGCGTTCAAGGAATTGCCACCGATCTCCCTCAGCAGTTATAAGCCTTATTTTTGTCCAGAAGAATCCTTCACCATCCGTGTACGTTCCATCGGATGTTTGTAGAATAGGTTGTGGATCTGCTGGTAATGTGAAACTTTCACCTATAGTAGATGTTGAATTCAGGTGTGTATGTAATACTAACACCCACGTCCCCGGAATTGGCACTTCAATACCATTCTGGTCAACTGGCCAAACATGGTCACGTTCCTCTATTGGGATGACTGCTTGTGAATCAAGTACTTGGGTAATCCGTTCGCAACCGGAAAACGCAACCACTATGATCATAAATGTAAGAATTAGCGCAAGTTTTGTAGTTGTTTTAATATACAAATTATATTCCTTTCTTATTTATACTATACTTTGGACAATTTTCATACGTGAGTTTAGGACAAGAAATTTGTTGGACGACATCTGTTACCCAATTCTGACACAATACACAAACGCTCTTTGCTCCAGCGGAGCAATATGTTTATAGCCACAGTATGGAACAACCTCCCCGCTCCAGCGGAGCGGTATGTATGAATTAACACATAGCACTCCGCTGGAGTGCGAGAATATGCCATAACGTTTCTATAAACATAGCACTCCGCTGGAGTGCAGCATTTTTCGTGGGGTTCCCCCGATATGGGAAACTCGCTGAAAATAGTTTCTCCGTTGAAGACTCAACTTCCACTGAACAAAAACTGTCCAAACTATAGTATTTATAGGCTAACATAAAGACAAATTCTACAGTGAATAACACTTATAACAAAATTAGTAGAGGGGTGTGCATAAATAATCGGTGGATCAACATAGATGGTGACACACATCACAAACTTCTTCATGTGGATGGACACCATTTTTAGTGCAAAAAGGATGCAAAAAGGACAAGATTTTGTAGGTCGGGTAGAGCTTGCGAAACCCGACATGCAAGACTCAATACGATTGTGTCGGGTTTCACTGCGTTCTACCCGACCTACGACATAAGCTTAGAATCAAATTTATTTATGCACACCCCTCAATTAGTAGTCCTTGCTCTGGATTATTCACTAAGGTTTGAATATCTGAATAATGATCTGTCAATATCTTTTCTACGGAATTGGTAGAACTATTCCCATGTCTAAGCCAAATCACTTTAGGAGGATGACCATGTATTGTGCTTTTTTCACCGAAGTCTGCATCCTTTGATACAATGATATAGTCATTATCCCGGGCATAACGCCATAATATAGGATCTGCTGATGTATCTAACCCAACATATTGAACATGTGTAGAATCGGGAAACAAATCTATCAGACGAGTTACAAGTTTAGGTGATAGGTTCTGATCGAATAGAAGTTTCATTCGTGTAAACAACCATTTGTGCTTTTTCTCTATCAGCAGCATAAGCAAGACATGCTCTGATATCAGTCTCGGTTAAATAAGGAAAATCATCAAGAATCTCCCTTATCGCCATTCCCGATGCAAGGTATTCTAATACATCATAGACGGTGATCCGCATCCCACGAATGCACGGTTTTCCTCCCCTTTTATCAGGTTCAATGGTTATTATGTCTCTGTAGTCCATTACATTAACTCCTTTACGTTTTACGATTCCAAATGAAGTCTATTTATTGTATATGTTCAGATTCTGTTGGTAATCACAATTAACCAAATGTATTATCCTTTCGCTGATGAATGATGACACGATTACCGTCAGGGTCTTCGACAACTGCAAAATAACATACGTTGGATTCCCCTAACGGTGAAATGACCTTGATTCCAGTTTGTTCTAATTCTTCAACGGCAGCTTTCGCGTCCTCAACAGCAAGTGCCACCATTCCGCCACCGGGTTCCGTAAAGAAATCACCTTCTCCTAACGCCAACGTTCCTGGATTAATTTGAAATTCTGCCCATTTACCTTCATGTGCTAGTCCCGCAAGTGGGATACCAAGTACATCACGGTAAAAGGTGATAGATTCCTCCATATCTTTTACAGCAAAAAAAGTAAAATCAATTCCTAAGACATTCATTTTTTAATCCTACACATAAACATATTAGGCAGCTAAAGTCTGTATGGGATACTCATTTTCATCGTCGGGTGCTGTCCAGAATGGCTGCCACTTAGTGGCTCGTTCCTGACCGATGTATAACGTCTTACCGATAACTGCCCACGCTGTTCCATTGGATGTGAATGCAATTCCACCCGTTCTAATACGATCAGTGGATTCCGTGAGGTGATCGTTGAGTTGAGTCCAAGTCTCCCCACCATTCTCTGAGCGACAAAGCCAAGCACCACCGCCTCTCGGTCCGTTTTGAACTGAAGCGATCATCAAGTCTGCTTCTGATGGATGTACTGCAATAGCCGTGCCGTAGCGAACCGGTAAACCATCAAGACGGTTCACCCAAGAGTCTCCACGGTCTGTACTGACATACACCCCGTTAGCAGTGTTTGCATAAACATAATTATCTTCCGCAGCACACGTAACGACTTGATGGACATCTTTATTGAGTTCTGGTGTTACAGGTTCCCACGAAACGCCTTCATCGGATGAACGCATAATACTCCCGACATGAATATCAGCATAACAATAACCGTCTTTGGTTTTGGCCAGAGTCCGCACCGCTGGTGGACCTCCCCAAGGCGTATACCAATCTTCCCGACAATCTAATTCATCAAACGAAACGACCCTTTCTGCTGGTCCTTCTTCACCAAGAAGACGATACACATAGGCACCTTCATCTGTTCCAATGAGCATTGTCAATGGATCCTCACGAACAACTAGTAACGAAGCGATTGGATCTTCTATACCTGTTGGAATTCGCCTTTCACCATCCTCCGATAAAACCAGGATGGTTCCATTCGACAGAGCACATGCCGCTGCTTGACCACCTGAAAGAGAAACCATTGCACAATAAGGACCTCTTCTATCAAGATCTTGGTGGTCTGTACCTTCAAAGACCTTCAAGGGTTCATCGTTCCCATTCTCATTCACTTTATAAATAGCGTTGTATGTTCCAATATACATTTTTTATTCTCCTTTCTTGCCTAACCTTAAAGACATATATTCCTTAAATGTTCTTGCTACCTACTAATTGTTAATCCGTATAAGAAAATTCTTCGTCCACCCTTGTCTTCAAACGGTTTTATCCAAAGAATCTATAACACGGTAGTATTTTAGCAAATCGCCAGATTTATAGGTTTCAACCTTATCTGGTGTTATCTCATCCTCAGTGACAGCAACCTGCCACGGGTCAATGTAGATTTTCTTATCTTCTGAAATGTTCGTAGGATCTACAAAATAGATGTAAATCGTCTCGTTTGGCTCAAACTGGTCCGGATTTTCAAAGCAGATGGTTCGTTCTGTCAGATCGATATTTGAAACTCCGGGTGGTCTTGCCGCGCAAGCCAATGCGAAGAGAAAATCAGGTGTGAGATAAATAGCATCCAAAGCTTCTTCCGCAGGTCTTCCTGGTGGTGCATTTGCCTTACGTTTTCTCAATTTTGGAAAAGATTGCTTGCTTCCATGATATAGATACAAAATCTTTTCTCCATTTATCAATGTGGTTTTGTTTTGCAATTGTTTCTTATTGAGAAATGTTGATAATTTTCCGTGGCATCTTCAGGATCAAACCCCGCCATGCGGCATTTGCATTTGTCCTCTTACCTGACCCAACGTCTGCAATCGCTTCAAGGTTTTTCAATGCTTATCTAATCTTCCGCCACAAAACCCCTTGCTTTAGCTGGCGGGATGTAGTGGCGGCCTTGTGATTGTGTCAAGAAAAAACTTAACTTTTCGTCTAAAATGTGGTATCATATATTTAGTCCGTTGGATAGGAAAGCAATCGCCTGCTACCTGCAGGTGTCCTATCCAAACCTAATTGCTTAGGTTGGAACGGATTGGGACTAAATCCCTTAGCCACATTCGGTTGTATACGCTGCAAGTTGTGATCCTTGCCAGTCGTTTGTGATGAGTTCTGCATTCGCTATATAGGATTGTGTAGGTGTTCCCTCCACAACTGCGATCAAACAGAACGCAAAACTAAAGTATCTGGGTCGCTCATTTGGGGATACCTCATAAGGACCCTGTTAGTCGTGCCTTGGCGGGCACCCCGACAATTGCTGTCTCGGTTAACTTGGCTTAAAACCAAGTGAGTATGCTATAAGCATATAAAAGAGGTTTCCCACACTTTCAAAAAACGGAAGTATCCGTGAGAAAGTGACTTAAAGGAAACCCCATCCTTTAGGTTGGGGAGCCGTCATGCTCCAGTATGGACATGCGTTATTTGAAAACTGCAACCGGTACAGAGCGTATTGTTGCGAGATTCCCAGGGGACCTTTTAATGCATTCAAGTTGTTCCAATGTTTGTGCAGTCATGTATCTCTCACCGCAATGAGGACAACAAATGACAGGTACATCTTCAATAATCAAAAGCGACGCCCCTTTCCCATAACTACGAGTCAGATGACGTTGGCGCGCCCCATCTTTTCCGCACACATCACAAATCATAGTTTAACTCCTTATAGGTTTATTTTACATAAACGGTAATGATAACTAATTTTCTACTGTAAGTGAACTTTGACACGATAACAGCTATCTCAGAACCATGCGTTCTGCCTTCAACGACATATTTCCATTCATCTGTTTGTCGATCTTTCTGTCTTCCCACAATTCTACCAGTAAGTAAAGCATTTTCCACATCAAAGTAAGTAAGTCCATCATCTATCATTTCATCTTCCGCATGAAGTGTTAATAGATACTCACGCGAACGAACTTTTTCTTGAATCTGGTTAAGGATATGATCGAACATAGACAACTTTTGAGGAACTCATTGAAACTCTTACTGAAAATATCACCTAACTGAGAAATAGATTCCCGCATAATTACCTTTTAAGTCATCATGCAAAACAAACAAATTGTTCAACGACTACAACGCAAACGTCTTCTCATCATCAAGGTCCATCACTGCAAACCAAGTACTGATATCCGAATCTTCAGCACCAAGTTTTTTGAGCATGCGGTCCATCATCGCTTGATATCGCTCATTTTCGGGTCCCATATTCGTTATCTTTTCATTAAACGCTTCAATTTCTGATTCACTTTTGACATAGTTCTCCTTTAACCATGCCTCAATCTCAGCATCGGTAGAATATTCTTTGAGTGCACCAGTAAATTCATCAGCAGGGACACCGAGAAAACCGAGTGCCATCCTATCCATGCCCGAATCCTCTGCATAGAAATACTCTCCCAATGTATTACCATTAAATGCTCTTCCTTTGTCTATCAGTCGAGCGAGATGCACCATACCGTAAACATCCGTATTGTAAGGACTACGAGGCGCGCGCCGATTGAGGTCAACGATACCGAAACTCAATTCGTCATCTAAATCTTGCAGTGCAACCCACGTTGTGATGTCCGTGCGACTTGCATCCACTTCCTGACGACGCGCTTCAAATCTTTCACGGGTCGTTTCGTCCGGCCCCCGATTGACCATTGCCTGATTGTAGGTATCAATTTCCTCTTGTGATTTACTGCAGTTTTCCTGCACCCACTCACCGAGTTCAATATCGTTCGGATTGTCAACTGCTGCCTCCTGAAAATCATCTGCCGTAACATCAAGGAATGTCAAAATACGAACATCTTGCCCAGAAATATCGCCGTATTTATAATCACCGATTTTCCCTGTCTGTTCTGCACGCGCCTTGTCTGCCATACGCGCAACACCACAAATACCGGCAACATCTCTTGCACGCGCACTGCGCGGTGGACGAACCGTAAGGTCTATCTGCCAGAAGCAACCCCAATCGTCAAGTTCAATAGACTGCAAGACAGTCTTAATATCTGTTCTATCAGGGGCATATTTAGCTAATCTTTCTTCAAGCAACTGCTTATGTTTCTTGTCAGCGGGTAGTCGTTCTAACTCCGATTGATTAAACGCAGAAATCTCAACTTCTGTTTTGTTCCCCTTTTCCAGCATCCAAGCACTGAGCGCAGCATCGTCATATTCATCTGCTGCTTCAGCAAAGTCGTCCGCAGAAATACCCAAAAACTCCAATATCCTACGATCTAAACCTGAATACCTTCCATATACAAAATCCCCGAGCATCTCCTTGTTATGAGCACGAGCCTTGTCAGTCATACGAGCTGCACCTACAATACCCGCAACGCCTAAGTTAGATGGTCGGCGCGGTGGTTGACGTGTTAAATCCATTATTCGTTTCCTTTCAATTTGAAAATGTGGTAATATATCTACTATACTATTGTAGCATATTTAATGAACATGTCAACTGAAAAGCGTAGCACACAATAACAATGAGAATTCTTCTCTTATGAAAAACAGCATCAAATCTATATTATGTATACTAATAGTCTCTGTCTTTTTACCATCCTGTGCATTTACACCGCAGCAGATTGCTAAAAAAGCAATAGCATTGACAGAAGATTCCACTGTCCGCTTGATAAATAGAGACGAAAAATCAAGAACTGTTGGTACTGGTTTCTTTGTGGATAAGGACAAGATTGCAACCAATATTCATGTTGTCGCACAACCTGGACCCATTTTCGCCAAACTCAGTGAAAATGAAACAATCTTGGCGGTTGAAGGTGTTGCGGCGTTTGATGTAAAAAACAATCTCGTCATCTTAAAAATTGCAGGCAAAGGCAGCCCTCTGCCAATAGGAGATAGTGATACGGTTCAAACCGGTGAATCTGTTATCGGATACCCTGATAGAAAACATAAAGCTACGCCTGGAACTATCAACAAAATCCGGAAAAGCGATAGATGGTTTGAAATGAAAGGCACTATTTCTAAGGAAAGTAGCGGCGGTCCCGTGTTAAACAGAAATGGAGAAGTGATCGGGATTGCCCTCGCGTATGGTGATGACTCTGAAAACTATGCTATTCCTTCAAACGCGCTTAAGACATTGCTGGCAAAAACAACACCACTGGAGTCTTTAGTAGAATGGCAGAGGCGACCCTATATACGCGCGGAGTTATATTATAGTCAAGGCGAAGGAAAAAGCACTGCTAAAGAATATAAAAACGCGATAGTTGACTTTGATAAAGTTATTGCGCTAAACCCTGAGCATGTTCGTAGCTACTACAAACGCGGTTTAACTAAATATAACCTTGAAAATTATGCTGGGGCAATAGATGACTACACACGTGCGATAAAACTTAATCCTCGGCATGCCAGAGCCTACAACAATCGCGGCGTAGCAAAGTTCAGGCTTAGCGAATCCAAACACAATAGTGGTGATGTGGAAAAAGCACAACTCCTCTATCAAGAAGCAATAGATGACTACACACGTGCGATAAAACTTAATCCTCGGCATGCCACTGCCTACAATAATCGTGGCATCGTGAAGTCTATATTGGGGGATATCGAATCCGAGAGCGGAGATGCGGAGCGCGCACAGCGATTGTACCACGAAGGCGTTGTTGACTACGGTAAATCTGTTCAACTGAAATATACGGAGGACACCAATGCTCCCACAGCACACATAAAATCCAAAGGCATCGGGTCAACAGTCAACGTGATCAAGTGGACAGGTAGGACCTACTTTGGGAGCGGCTTCTTTGTGGAAAAGGATAAAATTGCAACTAATATACACGTTGTTGCCCGACCTGGACCTGTTTACGTTAAACTCATCAACAACGAGGCAATCTGGGAAGTAGAGGAAGTTACTGCGTTTGACGTGGAAAACGATATCGTCGTCCTAAAGATATCCGGTAAAGGCACACCGCTGCCCTTAGGCGATAGTTCTACGATCCAAATTGGAGAATCTATTGTTACCGTGGGATATCCAAGTAACAAATACGAAGTCATAAAGGCGAAAGTACATAACATCCGGAACAAGGACAAATGGATAGTGACTACCCCAACTCTTGGGAAGGGAAGTAGTGGTGGTCCTTTGCTTAACAGTAAAGGAGAAGTCATTGGGATTAACACTCACGGAACTAAATCAGGAAATCACTGTATTTCTGTTCCATCAAATATACTCAAGGCATTGCTTAATCAATCAGTGTCCTCGGAACCTTTAGCACATTGGCAACAGCGCGAGCAAATCCGTGCCTATGCTTACTACGGTATAGGACAAGACTATTCTATTGCCGGGAACTACAGCAAGGCACTACTTAACTTTGAAAAAGCTGTCTTACATTATCCTATACGTTTTGATATATACGACTGGCGCGGACAGACGCGGCACAAGTTTGGTAAGTCTAAAGCAGAACAAGGGGGGACAGCAGAGGCACAAAAACTCTATAATGCAGCTATTCAAGATTATACGGACGCAATCCAGATCGACCCGGAGGACGCAAGTACTTTTTACAATCGCGGAAATGTAAAGCACGATCTGGGTGAGTCTAAAGCAGAACAAGGGGATATAGCAGAGGCACAAAAACTCTATAATACAGCTATTCAAGATTGGACGCACGCAATCCAGATCGACCCGGAGGATGCGGCTACTTTTTACAATCTAGGGGTTGCAAAGTATGATCTGGGTAAGTCTAAAGCAGAACAAGGTGAGGCAGCAGAGGCACAAAAACTCTATAATGCAGCTATTCAAGATTGGACGCACGCAATCCAGATCGACCCGGAGGACGCAAGTACTTTTTACAATCGCGGGGTGGCAAAGTATGTCCTCGGTGAGTCTAAAGCAGAACAAGGGGGGACAGCAGAGGCACAAAAACTCTATAATGCAGCTATTCAAGATTGGACACATGCTATAAAACTAAACCCTGAGAATGCGGATACTTTTTACAATCGTGGGGCTGCAAAGAAAGCACTCGGACAACATGAGGCAGCAGAAAAAGATTTTGCAAAGGCAAAAGAACTCAAATCCGAAAAATAAAACGATGAAAAACAGATCAATTCTCATTATCTCCATACTCGGTGTCATACTTTCCATAATCCTAAGCGGTATATACCTCAACTTTTCTTATTTTGAACCCGACACCGCCTCATATCTATTCCAAGCAAAGTTGTTTGCACAAGGCAAAATATCCGTTCCTACACCTATACAAACAATTGATGGAACACCTGTCCAAGACCCAAACGGCAAACCGATGCCGGAATATGGGCTCTCTCCTTCACCACACATCAACATGTTAAACGGAAAATGGTCCTCCAAATATCCATTTGGCAATGCACTCATGCTAATGTTTGGTGTATTCTTCAACGCACCATGGCTGATCCCTGCACTTGCAACTGGTGGCGCAATATTCCTGCTTTTCCTCTTAATCAAAGACACTTATGGTAAACCTATTGCACTTATAGCAGCGGTTATTGCCTTGATCTCACCTGCAACGGCAGGGATGGGATCAACATGGTTCAGCGAACCGGTAAGTCGATTTTACCTCACACTCTTTCTATTCACACTTGTCCGAATTCTTAATGGACAACGCCATGTAATCTATCCTCTCCTCTCTGGATTCGCTTTGGGGTATGCTTTCAATACGCGTCCACTCTCCGCAATAGTTTTCGGTGTCGTTGGAGCAGGATTCGCACTATATCACCTCTATAAACCATCAGTAGCGGACCAATCCACCGATACAGACGAACAGAACCAGACAAACACACCTACACAGAAACAACTGATGACTCGGTTAGGGATTTTCTTAGTCCCCTTTGCGTTTATGGTCCTTGTATGTATGGCGTGGAATCATCATTTTACGGGAAACCCATTCACGTTCACACACACCGCAGCACAACCTAAAGACAAAGTGGGTTTCGGAAAACGCGGTGAAGGGTATTATGTTGCCCCTGATAGTGGATGGGAATTCAAACCACAATGGTCTGTTAAAAGGACATGGCAACACATTCTCCCGTGCATCAGTTTCAACGCACTTGGATGGGGAAATTACAAACACAGACTCCTAATTGAAGCAAAGTTAACTCCCAAGTTTTTTCTTGATTTTCTCCCCTTATTAATACCGTGGTGCCTTGTACTCATACCATTTTTCCATTTCTCACCAAACAGATATGATGTGTTATGTATGGCTTTTATTGTGGGAAGTCTGATACTTTATGCATTCTTTTACTTTGAAGGATCAACATGGGGATTTACACCTGTAAATGCGCGGTACTATACTGAAGCAATTTTCCTCGGTTTTATACCGCTTACAGCACGTGGTATGTATCTTCTCTATCAGCGGCTCAAAAAACCGGTATGGAAAAGCAAACTTGCATACACTATGGGAATATGTCTATTGTTGCTAAGTGTAAATACTGTATGGAGTTATGTGTGGATTGGGAAAGTGTATCAGAATTGGAGTGCAGTTTATCAGAAATTGCCACCGTTGGTTAAGAAATTTGATGTTCACGACGCTGTCATTTTTGTCCCAAACACACGCGATGCACCAGTAGGTGACTATCCATTCAAGAGCCTGGACGAAGCGAATATAGTCTATTTTAAACTCGGTCCTGCTCCACGATGGGGGTTGACAAACAGCGATTGGCAAAGTGTCTATAAGACATATTTTAATGGCAGAGATGCTTATCTATATGAAGCAGGAAAGAACAATATAAAACCCTTAATCCCTGATCCGTAGTAGAAGGTTTTAAAGATACACAGATAAAATTGTGGCTAAATGTAGGTAGATTCTGGCATAATGCGGATATGTTTGTTTTAATGTCTCGCCTTCAGCGAACCCCAGACCGTAGACAACTTCTGACCTGCCTCCACACTCAGGACAAGATCATAATTGCGTTTCACTTCTTTATGAGTAAGTGCACGGTCATATATCCGCACTTCATCAAAAACACCATCAAAAAATCCTAATGCTTTACCATCATCGTTTACAGCACCCAAATAAATAGGTTCTGTATAGGGACGGAGTGGACCGGATGTACAACCAGTTGAATCACCATACAGTTGTGCATCAAGATAAATTGCAATTGTGCTACACACACCCAAAGGAATTCTAAATGGCAATTCAGCTAATTCTTCGTCTGTAGGTGTGCGTGTTGTATATACAATCTGGTGCCACTTACCATCTGAAACTGGAAGTATTCCTGTAGAGGAACTGCTAGTACAACCACCCTCCCCCACCTTGTTTGCACGTTGAGTGTGGAATGAATCCTTTTTAGTCTCAATGATGTTATTCCATGCATCATACGCAGCATTAATTAGAATTCCGTAACCGTTGTTTTCCCTATTACAAGGCGGTTCCATGACTTTATAGATCGCACTCCAACTGTTGGTGCGGGTCGTTTTAAACCAAGCTTCAAAAGTATACGCTCCAATGCGTCTTCCAAAATTGCCGACGTTTGGTAAAATGACATAATCCCCAATTCCATCTAATCTAATGCCTCTCTTGACGGTTCCCGCTGTAATAATTGGATTACCCGCAATCATGGCATCGTTTTTACCCCAAGCATCCTGAACGATGTTATTTTTTATCGCGTTTTGATCAAAAGTCCAATAACCCACCAAACCATCTGTTACGATAGTTTTTGTAAAAGCATTGACAGTTATCATTAAACCTGTCAGAGTAAAAGTTAGGATTAACATTAGCTTTTTCATTGAATTTCTCCTATAATGTCAGGATTTGAGAAAAATGATAATCTACTGTTCATGTCCTCTGTTGTTTGTGTCTTTTTTCGATTCTCACCCGCTTATCTATCCGCCTGTACCATCTCTCTAAACTTCAGCGTAAAATCACAACTCCGTTTAATACTCCCAACATCTTCCATCTTATACTGAACTACAAGCGGTCCAGAGTAATTAATCTCCTTCAAACCCTTTGCAAAAGTCGCAAAATCAAACACACCACCACCCGGTTCACCGCGATTGCTACCGGACATGTGTACATCACCTAAACAGGTTTGCATTGCCAATGCTGCAGCATAGGGTTCCGCACCGTCATTAAATAAGTGATAAGTGTCACAGGTCAGATATACAGGCAATCCTGTGTCAGAGATAAATGCAACACCTTCCCGATAGTTATCAAGCGGGCATCCTTTTTCAAATTCCAGCGCGATCTTAATTTCATGTTCCTCACATGCAGGTAGCATTTGAGTCAAGTTCTCTGCAAGAGAATCCAACGAATCGTGCCGTGAAACATCAGCAGATGGATTTACCCAAACACCTATAAAATCTGCTTCAAATTGCTTTGCAACTTCAATCACGATATCAAAGTGCTGCAACGCTTCATCTTTTCGGGTTGGGGTTGTCAAGATATGATTTCCAAAGCCTATCGTCGGTGCAACCAGATTGCGCTTTTCAGCAAGACTCACAGCATCCGCAATCTCAGATGCCGAAAGTTCACCGAGAAATGCAGAATTCACAGGTATATTGATACCTTCGTAGCCAGCGTCGGAGACAAGGTCGAAAATCTCCGCACGAGTAAATCTCCCTAATGTGCCAGAATAAGGGTCATAACAAACAGTTAACATAGTATCTTTGTCCTCAATTCGTTCAATATACAACACCTATCTCTTCACGCCAAGCATCTAACACCTTCATATTTCCTAATGTGTCATCCCAAGACATCGCAGGTGCTTGTCGATCAGAAATATGGTTTGCTACCATATCTGCTTCATAGGTAAATAGGTCACGGTCTACTTCAACGGATATTTCCGTTGTTTCTCTATCTCGATAAGAATTCAACACAAGTTGACTCGGCGGGAAGGTTGTATCTAAAGGCATTGCACCGCTCGCACCACGACACGGTGAAGACGGTAACCAAGGACTTGGAATCGTAATTGTCCCACCAGAACCGTAGATAATAACTTTACTACCGATGTTACATTCAACAGCACAAACGATCTCAGCAATAATTTCGTTCTCAAATTTCAGTGTCGCCGCTGCAATGTGATCAACACCCGTAGGTCCAATCTTACCATGTGCCTTCACTGAAATCGGATCTAAAAACAGTTTACCCGCAGCCGCACCAGCAACTTTACGAGCTATTGAGGCAGTATAACACCCAATATCAAGAATTCCACCACCACCCATTTCACGATTGAAAAGACGACCTTCAGGATTGAAACCCGCTTGAAACCCAAATGTCGCTTGAACGAAACGCACCTCACCGATTGCACCATCCTGAATCAACTCAGCCATGCGTTGTATTTGCGGATGGCAACGATACATAAACGCTTCCATCAAGAACACATCATTCTTACGGGCAGCATCCACCATCGTTGAAGCGGTCGCATGATCAATACTAATCGGTTTCTCAACCAAAATATGTTTCTTTGCCTCAGCGGCCTTAATTACCCACTCTGCGTGGTGAGGATGAATAGTCGAAATATAAACTGCATCAATATCACCATCAGCTAACAGTGCTTCATAACTCCCATAACGACGAGGAATATCAAAAATATCTGCGAAACTCTCTGCACGAGATTTTGTGCGGCTTGCAACGGCAAAAATCTGTCCAGTATCCGTAAATCGCATACCATTGCAGAATACGCGTGCAATACCACCAGGTCCAATTACACCCCAATTTAACATCAATACTTATCTCCTTCTAACTCTATAATCTTCTATTTACTTCAATTTATCATAGTAACCCTTTTTTAGCAATAGAAAGCAGGACTATGGGTGTGTAAAGTTTTTGTCACTAACTTCTCACCAACCATTGTATGGCGGGTCTCTGTGCCCGCCCGTTGCCTTACAGGACAAGGTATGGCGGGGCGCAGAGACCCACCATACAATAGGTTACAGGTTTTGCACTTGAATTGATGCCTACGGTGACAAAAACTTTACACCCCAGGGCTATTTATAGTGGAATGGACAATTAATAGGACACGTCTCAGAGGGCGAGGAAACCTCGCCCCTACGGGACTTGTGGTACTTGCAAGTGCATTGAAATGTCTTCTTAATTCTAAACTAGTGTTCTGTCTACACTAAAATTGTCCGTCGCGATTTGGGGATCTCTCGGACAGAAACCTTGTGTCCGGTAGGAGGGAACTCCGATTCCCGATTTCTTTGGAGATTCATAATTTTAGTGTAGACGCTCCACTAGTGGAGTGTCTACACTAAAATTATAGGTATATTCTTCAATAAAACTTGCCAAACAGACGTATTTCTTTTAGAATGTCCCTAAATACTTCTTTAAGGAATAGTCTCTTGAAAAAGAAATATATAGTTGAATTAACTGATATTGAGCGTGAAGAACTAAACAAGTATATAAGTAAAGGAGAAAATAAAGCGTATAAGATCAGGCATGCACACATCTTATTGAAATCCGATGTAAATGGTCCTCGCTGGACTGATAAGCAGATAGCTGAAGCTTACTCGTGTCATGAGCAGACGGTTTACAATGTGCGGCATCGTTTTGTAGAAAAGGGTTTATCGGGAGCGTTGGATCGAGTGCACCGCAAAACACCTCCGTGTCCTCGAAAGTTGGATGGTGAAGCAGAAGCGCGTCTGATTGCGTTGAGTTGTAGCGAACCGCCTGAAGGCTATAGCAGGTGGTCCCTTCGTCTTCTTGCTTCGGAATTCGTGAAGCTTGAAATCGTTGAGAGTATTTGTTCTGAAACAGTGCGCCAGACGCTAAAAAAAACGAACTAAAGCCACACCTGGTGGAACAATGGGTAATCCCACCCACCGAAAATGCTGAGTTTGTCGCAGCAATGGAAGAAGTGCTTGATCTCTATCAGAAACCTTTAGACACAGATGTGCCGGTTGTGAATATGGATGAACAACCTGTAACGTTGAGGGATGATATTCGCGAGCCGTGCCCCCTCAAACCGGGTCAAGTCAAGCGTGTAGATAATGAATATAGACGCAATGGCACAGCACAACTTTTCATATTCACAGAAGCACTAACGGGGTGGAGAGGCGTGTCTGTGCGTGAGCGTCGGACTGCGGTGGATTGGGCACAAGAGGTAAAGGTGCTATTAGACGAGGTGTATCCGAAAGCAAAACGAGTGATTTTAGTTTGTGATAATCTGAATACACATAAAGTTTCATCCTTGTATAAAGCGTTTCCAGCAGCGGAAGCACGCCGTTTATGTGCTCGTTTAGAAATCGTGTATACGCCCAAACATGGAAGTTGGTTGAATATTGCTGAGATAGAACTTAGCGTGCTAACACGACAATGTTTAGGTCGTCGCATCCCTGATATAGAAACACTACGACGAGAGACACAAGCTTGGGAAAAAGACGAAATGGTGAAGCGAAGCAAGTAGACTGGCAATGGACAACGGATGATGCTCGCATCCGATTGAAACGCTTATACCCACAATTTTAGTGTGGACAGTCTACTAGACTATAAATAACCCTGCCCTTTACATAGCTCTTTCTTGACGTATAATGTAAAACATGCTATGCTAATATTACGATATTAGAATTACGGAGAAAACAATGTCAGAAGAAAAAAAGAATGAAATAGTACCTGTAACCGCTGAATATGAAGTTGTTGATCAAGTTGACGATCAAGCCATAGTTGAACTGATGACTGGACAGACAATACAAGACTACGTTTATTCTTTTAAAGTCGGAGGACGGCTTATTGAAGGATTGACGTTAGCGGGTATCAACGAAGCCGCTAACAGAAGAGGCGGTATACAGGTAGAAGATATGGAATATGAAGAACGTGAGAATTCTTGGATTGCCACTGTCAAGGCAGTAGATACAATCACAGGTAATTCACGATGGGGTGCGTATGAGCAGTCGAAGACGAACGGAAATCGTCCCGATCCTTACGCATTCACAAAAGCAATACATAAAGCACAACGGAACGCAATCAAACAACTGCTTCCTGTTCCTGTTATTCGTGATGTGTTGAATTTCTACCTGAAACGTAAAGTAGATGGCGGCACCCCTAAACAGCAACAGCAGATACCACAATCTGGTGATAACATCACAAATGCACAGAAGGCAGCGTTCGCTATTGCAAACCAATTATCAGAACCACTTCAAGGAAAGGACATCAGTAAGGGAGACCTCTGGAATTACATAAAACGAAAATATAGCGTAGAATCCCGAAACGACATGTCTGAACAACAGTGGACTCAACTTTCCGCTGAACTCAAAGCCGCTGAAACTAACCCCAAATTGTTTGAGGAACTTTGTACCCGTATTAAGCAATTAACCGTTGCAGATCAGGAAAGTGAAGTGCCTACAACCGAGGAATCAGAAGCTGAATACACCACCGATGCTGAATCTAAAGATACAAAACAACCACCATTTTAGGCAATAATCGGAGTAATTTCCTAAATACTGGTATATGTTGCCACGTAAGCAGAAAAAGGAGTTTATCATGAAAAAAGCATTTGTAACCTTCACGTTATTTGGCATGCTTTTCGCTATTGCACCGCATATTGATGCCAACCCAACAAATGGATTAGTCCTACATCTAAGTTTTGATGATAACACTATTCAAGGTGATACCGTAAGAGATCAGTCTGAAGAAGGTAATGATGGAACGATAAATGGTAACGCAGAAACTGCTGAGGGTAAGTTCGGTGAGGCATTATTGTTTGATGGTACGGATGACTTTGTTGAAGTGCCACTGGCAGCCTCCATCACCTTTGCCACAGGAGATTCATTGACAGTGCAGGTGTGGGTCAAAACAGACGATCAACCGCCCCAAAACGATGGAATCGTTGGTAACTATCGTCCTGCCACTGATGCAGTATGGTTACTATCTGTCAGTGGTGACAACGCAGCAGCACGAGGAAAGATGGGATTTTCTGTTCGGGATAAGGGACGTGCTAATAGTGTCGGGATAACTTCTCCAGATTTCTTGAACGACAACGCATGGCATGTCCTCGCTGGTGTCAGAGACCAAGATGCAAAAAAGATAAGATTCTATGTTGATGGAAAATTGATTGAGGAAAAGGATGACAACACACTGGACATCAACAGTGGACAGTCAATTTGGATTGGGGAACATCTCAATCGGTTTTACAAAGGTTTGATTGATGAAGTCAAAGTATGGAATCGTCCCTTGACCGAAAAGGAACTTGCCATCTCCCAACAGCAACCATCATCCGTAGATGCCATAGGAAAACTGACGACCACCTGGGGAAGAATCAAGGCAAAACGCCAATAAGAATGTGGAAATCAATGGAAGGCGCGCTTTGGAAGCGCGCCGGTTACTGGCGCATTGTTCTTTACATCCCAAGCAGATATTTACGACTATTTATTGCATCGGTTAACGATTGTATAGTCGGTGCATTTTCAAGCAAAAGATCGCCAGTATAGTTCCCAGACTGCAAATGTTGCGCAATTGCCTTAAAATCTACGAATCCATCTCCTACTTCTGATAATACACCTACCTGAGTCTTCTGTTTGAAATGCACTGACGTAAGGTCGTCCATTTTTACTTCTTTCCAAAATTCCTCTGGTGGATTGATAGTCGTTCCATCAGCAAGATATGTGTTTGTTTCGTCATAAGTCAGTTTAGCACCACCTGCAACAGCCAATTTCAAGGTCATCGTTGCTGATTGACGTGCGTTTTCCACAGCAAAAATCATGCGATAATCAGGCAGTAATGTGTTGTATCGTTTCAGATTATCAATCGCAACATTTTCGTCAATCTCACCTTGAGTGTCCAAGTCAACAAGACGCAACCTTGCTCGCGCTGGACACAACAGATATGCCAATTTCTTGGCAATGACTATCTTTTGATTATCTGCTTGTATATCATGTGGTGTTGAAAGCCAAGGGTGCGACATGGCATAACTGAGTGTCAATCCGGACGCTTTCTGAACAAAATCCGCAATCTCCTCAAAGAGTTTGGGGTGTTCCGTATCATTCAGATTAATAACATCTGTAGTAGTGCCGTTCCACACTACATCACAGATAGATTTGAACTCGTTATCAGAATATTCAAGCATGGCTTCTTCAAGTGCTGTAATAAGAACTCCGAATTTGGAGTTGCGTAGATAATCGCCCTCACGCACCTCCATTTCTCTAAATCCGTTTTCTCCGAATTGAACCATCAAATCATCAAAACAAGCCCCATTTTCTATCTCTTTTGCCCAGATATTGGTAACTATTCCAAGTCTTTCAAACATTTTGACATCCTCGTGCTGTTAAGGTATGATATAAAAGCAATCTGTAATTGAAGTCCTATTCCATTTTCAAGGAGACGATATGACACAACACACCAAATTCACCGATGAACTACGCCAATATGCTGCTCCTATTTGGGAAGCAGACCTAAAACACCCCTTCGTCCGTGGTATCGCAGATGGAAGTCTGCCTAAAGATAAATTCAAGTACTACCTCATCCAAGATTACCTATTCTTATTGGATTATAGCCGTGTGTTTGCACATGGTGTTATCAAAGCACCTGATGAAAAGACGATGGCACTCTTTGCCCAATTGCTAAATGAAACCTTGAACACCGAAATGGATTTGCATCGCGGGTATTGTGAGAAATTTGGAATTACACCTGCTGAAATGGAAGCAGCACCGATGGCACCGACAACCCATGCATATACGCGGCACATACTAAACGTCGCACAAACAGGCACATTAGCAGATGTGATTGCAGGAGTGTTACCGTGTCAATGGGGTTATGCAGAAATCGGCACAAACCTTGATGAACAAGGGGGTTCTCCCGAACCGCTATACCAAGAATGGATTGATATGTATGCTTCTCCTGAGTTCCTTGCTTTAGGTGAATGGTTGCGAAACCTATTGAATGAAATTACATTAGAAAGTAGCACAGCGGAAAAAGAGAGACTAAAACACCATTTCCACCTCAGCAGCCGTTATGAATACCTGTTTTGGGAGATGGCATGGACAGAACAACGATGGGGAATTTAATCTGCTGGCAGGACAGGTAACGCAAAATAGAACACCGTGCCTTGTCCCAACTCACTTTCCAACCATATCCGTCCGTTGTGGCGTAGAAGTATATGTTTGGCAATTGCTAACCCTAAACCTGTGCCACCCATCTTACGAGCACGTCCTGTATCAACACGATAAAAACGTTCAAAAACACGAGATTGCGACTCTAATGGAATTCCAATACCAGAGTCTTTTATATGGACGACTAATTCATCTGCACTTTCTGTGTTTGTTGGATGAATATTCGCTGAAATTTCAATCTCACCACCATCCGGGGTATATTTAATAGCATTGTCAATAAGATTTACAAAAACCTGCATGAATAACTGACGGTCTACATTTACTTGGGGCAGTTCATCGGGAATATCCCATTTCAAAACCAATTCTGATTCTTCCAGTACCGGTTCAAAAACATCCATAATCTGTTCGTAGAAAGTGCTAAAATGGCATGGTGCTACTTTCAATTCCACGTCTCCCGATTCCAAACGTGCCAACTCTAATAAGTCGGAAACCAACCGTGAGAGACGATTAGAATGATTTAATATTTTGACAATAAAATCCTTACGCTTCTTACTCTTCTTTGACTCGCTGCTTAGTAAGGTCTCTGCGTATCCTTGTATTGTGGTCAAAGGTGTTCGTAATTCATGTGAGACGTTTGCAACGAAATCAGCACGGATACGCTCCAGTTGACGAACATGGCTAACATCATGTATAACGATGACATACCCACTTTTTGCAGCGACTGGAACAATAGTTACTTCTGATTCTGATTCTTGCAGATTAGCGAGTCGTATTTCTGCAAAGGCAACAGAACTTGTCTGTTCTGATTCCGAAAGTAACGCTTGTAACTCTGGTATGCGATTGATTTCAATTAATGCTTTACCAGCATACATCGCAGGAAGGTTTAACATATCAATAGCTGCCGGATTAGCATAAGTCATCTCAGATGCATTGTTGACGAGTAATACCCCTTCATTCATATTATTCAAAATTGACTCCAACCTTTGATTCTCAACTGAGATATTATCAATCTGTTTCTGAACTCTATCAGTCATCAGGTTAAAGTTTTTAAGCAGTTGACCAAGTTCATTGTTAGATTTTACCTCAACCTTGGATGTCGTTTCTCCTGCTGCAATAGATTGTGTGATCTGCGTCAATCGCCTAATTGGTTTGACAATTGCCCCAGTGCTAAGTATCCCAAATATAATTGCGAGAACAGAACCTGCTATAGTAGCATATAACAACATTCGTCGTTGGTTACTGAGTGCTGTATTTATGGTTTCCATCGGCATTGCAACACGACAAAAACCTATTGATTCTCCATCTCTTTCTATTGGAAGCGTAAAATAGCGATATTCTGTCTGTGTTGTGGCACTTTCACGTTCAGTCATGCCATACCCATGCATAATTGCTTTCTGTACCTCTGGTCGCGATAAATGGTCGTTCATCTCAATTAGCGATACTCCATCTCGTTCTGTATCACCCCAAACGGTACCATCTTTACCGATGAATGTCAAACGCACCTTCCCTGTCTCTCCGAGCCTATCAACAAGACCGTCTATTAATTTATGAGAAAACCTATCGGTTTCAGGCAGTTCCACGAGGAGAAATTCTCTGGTCAATGCTGCCTGAACTTCCAACTCATCCGTAATGCGATCACTTAACACTCCTCTAAGTGCACTACTGAGAAAAAGCCCCATGGCAAATAGAACCAGCAGAACAATACCTATATAACTAAGTGTGAGTTGTGTTCGGATAGTCATTGATTATTGGTCCGTAATTCGATTAGATGTAGTGTATTTATGATAGCACATTTATAGAATTTATTGACATTTATTTACCCTTTTGTTAAACTGCAATCACACTAAAATCCACCAAATACATAAGAGAGGGTATATGAATATCAGATATGAAGGTATTTTCACACCGACGGTAACCCCGATTGACGAAAAGGAACGTGTTGATGAATTGGGATTTGTCAAACAACTCAACCGCTTGATTGACAACGGGGTCCACGGGATTTATCTATTAGGTTCTTCAGGCGAGTTCACGACATTGACAAATGCAGAACGTGAACGGGCATTAGACATTGCAACCAAGACTGTTGCAGGACGCGTGCCTATAATATGTTGTGTGATGGACACAAGCACACAACGGGTTATCCAAAACATTAAAATTGCCCAGCAATATGAGGTAGATGCTGTTGCTTCTACACCTGGCTATTATTATCCATCTACTGATGACGCTGACATCATACAATTCTATCAGGCAATCGCTGCAAGCACTGACCTTCCAGTGTTGATATACAACATTCCATCTACTGCTAAAACCGCCATCAAACCGCAGATTGTTGCTCAACTCGCAGATGATTGTGATAATATTGTTGGGATGAAGGATAGCTCAGGTGATTGGATAAACTGTCTCAATCTACTCTCCTTGCTGGGTGATCGCGACGATTTCGCTATCTTTATCGGTTCACATTATATCATCGGCGCAGCAGTGTTATTCGGTGCTGATGGTGGTGTTATCTCCATTTCAAATGTTGCACCGATAGAATCTGTCGCACTCTACAATGCCGCGAAAACACGGAATATTGATGAAGTTGACCGCCTACAAAAATGGATGATTAAACTTAGTAAACTTTATTCTTACGGACAAGGTGTCAGTGGAATGAAAGCCTGTTTGGAGATTTTAGGTATT
This sequence comes from Candidatus Poribacteria bacterium, assembly GCA_958295945.1. Taxonomy (GTDB): domain Bacteria; phylum Poribacteria; class WGA-4E; order WGA-4E; family WGA-3G; genus MSPOR6. Next base: position 2,678,434 of record OY282386.1, on the reverse strand, counting down.
TGCAACGCATACACTACGAGTCCTTTGCTACCCTTAAATGATACAGAGAAATCAGAACTCAAAGAATTACTCACCGAGTTAGGATTATTGTCCTAAAAACAATGCCAAAACATAATGAGATCAATTCAACCGATTCAATACCCTCCTAACGTTACAATTGCAGTTCCTGGCTCCAAAAGTTTTACAAACCGTGCGTTGTTAGTCGCTGCACTTGCAAACGGAAACTCCACGTTGACTGGTGCCCTTTTCAGCGATGACACACACTATATGTGCAACGCACTCCGTCAACTCGGTATTCAAATATCGGAGAATAGTGAACAATCCACTTTCAACGTCATAGGACATGGTGGAAATATACCTGTCCACGGTGCGAAACTCTATGTAGGCAACTCAGGCACCACGACACGATCACTAATCAGTTTTGTCTCTCTCGGACACGGAGAATTTGTGCTGGATGGTGATGAACCGATGCGGCGCAGCCGTCCTATGTCAGATTTACTTGATGCCCTGACTCAACTCGGTGTTTCCGCTCGTTCGCAATATAAGAACGGTCATCTCCCTATCATCGTTGAAGCATCAGGACTAAAAGGTGGCAAAACATCACTTGATGCGAGCAAAAGCAGTCAGTTTCTAACCTCATTGTTGCTCATCGCGCCCTACGCCGATATGGGTATGGGGATAGAGGTCATCGGAGATCTCAAGACACCTTACATTGACATTACGATGGCAGTTATGGAAGCGTTCGGAGTCAAGGTTTCGCACAAAGATTATAGATATTTCCATATTGCAGGTGGTCAACAGTATCAACCGCGTGCATACTACATTGAACCGGATGCATCTAGTGCGTCCTACTTTTTCGCCGCAGCTGCACTCACCGGAGGATGTGTTAATGTCCAACATATCTCCACAGATTCTGCACAGGGTGATGTGCAATTTGTGCACGTCTTAGAGCAGATGGGGTGTCAGATTTCTGTATCGGATGCAGGAATAACTGTCCACGGACCACATCGGTTGAAGGGCATTGATGTGGATATGAAGGATATTTCAGATACCGCATTGACTCTCGCTGCGATTGCCCCCTTTGCCGATAGCAAAGTCTCTATCCGTAACATAGAACATACGCGCTGGCAGGAGACTGATAGAATCCACGCAATGGTGACGGAGCTACGAAAATTAGGTGTGGATGTGGTTGAACATCAGGATGGACTTGAAATCTCACCTTCCTCCATCACTCCTGCATCGATTGATACCTATAGTGACCACCGCGTTGCGATGGCATTTTCACTTATCGGGTTGAAAGTGCCTGGTATACGGATTAAAGACCCTGATTGCGTTAGTAAGACGTTTCCCGATTATTTTGAAGTGCTGCAGGAATTGTATGCATGAGCATTATCTCTCTATACGGGTAAAAGTTATCGTATCAGACGAGCACATGTATATCCTGATTGATGAATGCAGTGTGAGTATACCAGAAGACATTAAGCAACTTACACTTTTTCGAAAGTTAATCAGATTCAAACCCAATCCAAAACTCACCCCAAAGGACGATTCCACCGAAATAAAAGCGCATCGCCAACGGAATCAAAATCCAAATAGACAGCACCCCTTTCAACAACACCAACCCCACACCCATCACAGCAGAAATGATAACAACCTTAAAAATAAAACTGAACTCAGTCAGTTTTGCAATTCGTTTGGAAATGTAGCTAAACCCGATTACCAACAGGTATATCTCACTGATAACCATTGCAATTGCTGCACCTACGTGGTTGAGCCGCGGAATCAGTATAAAGTTCAAAATGATGTTCAGAAGTGCCGTTGTCCCCATAAATATTGAAAACACACGGCGTTTATCCGCAGCGCGAAGCATTGTTATAACGACAGTCGACAAGAAAACCATGCCTCCAGTTGCACTTAACCAACGCAACGCTGTGGCAATCTTCTCAATAGTATCTGGCGTGTACTTAAAAAACAGCAGATTTGAAATTTCGTGTGAGAGCACTGCAAGTCCAATTGCTAATGGCACGCCACATATTACCATCCACCGCACAGCGAATGTGTATGCTTGCGGTAATTTATCACGTTCATTGACATACAAACGAGATAGTACAGGAAACATCGCTCCCATCAGAAATGCCCCCGGTAAGATTGTGAAGACATTGACTAACGTATACGCTAATCCATACCATGTGTTTGCATCTACGCCGTCCGGACTAAGTTTTGACAGCATGATGGCATCAATTCGAAAATAGACTAGATTGAACAGGTTGCCAACTGCGAAGGGGAGTGCTTGCTGCATCAGCCCTACTATCACCTTCCGACTCGGTTTAAAACTTAGCGGTGTGAAGCGGAACCGCGCAAATGCAATACTCAGAACAAGGTTAAGACAACCTGCTAATAACCAAACCTGACATACATTTACAATGTTATATCCGAGTAGGATCGCACCACCACCAACGAGGAGTAGCATTCCACGTTCTGCCAGTACTGTCACCGCTTCATATTTCATCTCTTCATGTGCTCGGAAGACGCATCTATAGAGTTGTGCGATGGAATTGACAATCTCTGCTAATCCTAAATAGACGACCATTGTCACGATTGTTGATGTAGACCACAAAATGATACCGAAGACAATCATGAGTGTGTATGCGATTACAGACAAGACAATTCGGACAAGAAGTGCGTTGCCGAGAAAATGACGCGTTTGGGATAGATTTAGTGTCATTTCCCGAATTAATGGGTTTTGTATGCCGAGTTCTGTTAGACTTGCAATCAGGTTGGTTAAGGCGATTGCAACAAAGTAGCCACCTAATTCGTTCACCGTAAAAAACTGAGGCATCAACCAGAATGTTAATATGAGCGAAGTAAGACGACCGAGAAGGTGAGCACTCAATAGAGTAGTTGTATTTTTTAGAATACGTTTCATTTCATGGTAGAATAAAGAGAAAAATAGGTAGGTTATCCAAGATTAATATCAATGTAGGTTTGCATTCAGAATCAATACAACCCAATTCTAACATAGTTTGGCACTAAAGTCCAATAACTATCAGTGTCCCCTTGTTTTAGTCGTTGTGCGCCGAGTTTTGCAACAGTTGACCCACGTGGCACATTAAAGATCGGATCTGCAAACAGCACTTTCTCACCAAGACGTTCACGGATTATATCTCCGTAGGTAGCAAGTCCATCTCCTACAAAAATGGGAATAGCATCTGATGCGGTATGACTTTCAAGTTCATCCAAAAATGCATCAATAGATAAGCAGAGATCGTCAGCAAGACGTTGCCATTTTTCACCACCTTGAAAGATACTGCCGTAGATTTCACTACGGCGCGCATCAAGAATCGGACAAATAACACTATGTGACCATCGAAGATTATATGCGATTGCTTCTAATGTTGATACACCGACAATCGGTTTGTCTACTGCATAGCAGAGCGACTTTGTTGTTGCCACACCGATACGGATTCCTGTAAACGAACCAGGTCCGATACCGACTGCACATCCATCTAATTCATGTGGGGTAATCTCTCCCCATTTCAGAACAGTATCAATTGCTGGCATCAATCGGGAGGAATGGGCTTGGACGATATTGAGTGTATGTTCGGCGACTATGTTCTCATCGTCTATGAGGGCAACACTGCCGATAGGAGTTGAGGTGTCAATACCTAAGATTTTCATGCAAGGTTAATTAGTAATTCTGTGTTTGATAGGATTCTAACGTAAATCAATTCCAGGTTTGTCTATAGGCAAAGTATTTTGAAACTTACCTTGTTTCCATTCATTATAGATAATTATGATCCCGCACGAAGATAGTAACAGAATTAACCAACCTATAATATGGTTTGCTATGGAGAACAACTCAATAGGGCTTATACTACCAATCCGAGAATTATTACTGAAAACATTTAAGTATAGTCTGAAAGTTAACCAATGGAGGATTTTCCCAATAAGCAGTGTTATCCAAATCAGGATGACTCCATTAGACTTTGTTTTAATGTATAAAAACAGAAAACACGCCATAAATACTAATTGGAATATAAGAGTGATACTTCTAAGAAAGAAATTAACTAATGGTTCCATTATGGTTTATCCTATATTGAGTTAACTAACTATATGTTGAGAGAGTATATTCAACTTATTATTGTCTTACATATAGAGTTTCCTTAAAATTGTTGAAATAAGGAACCACTCTTGACGTATGTGCAATGAATGGATTATATATCGTAGCATAAATAATGTCAAGGTGAAACAGAGTTGTGGGTGTGTAAAGTTTTTGGCACCGTAGACATCAATTCAAGTGAAAACCTGTCCTCTATTGTAGGGCGGGGTCTCTGTGCCCTGCCATTCCTTGTCCTGTATGGCAACGGGCGGGCACAGAGACCCGCCCCTACAATGGTTGGTGAGAAGTTAGTGACAAAATCTTTACACACCCCACAGACGAAAATAATTTGCTTTTCATGCCCCAATGTGTTATCATTAAATCAGTTGAAGCAGGTGGGGGATTAGCTCAGCTGGGAGAGCGCTTGCATGGCATGCAAGAGGTCACCAGTTCAAGTCTGGTATCCTCCACCATTTTTATTCTGTCGGTTGTTCAGTCGGAATAGCAACATCACTGCTTTTTTCTGGTACTGATCTGTCTTTTTGTGTTTTCACAATTCTGCGTGCTAAACCGTTATCTAAAACACCTAATACCGTCAAATGAAGTTGTGCACGTGGAGATAAAACTTCTACTAACTTCGTCTCTGCCTTATCAATTTTCTTCTGTAATTCCTTCCGCTTCGTTCGGAATGTCTCCAATGTTTTCCGAATCTCCTCATTTCCAATAAGCGAATCCTTAACAAGTCTGTTCAGTGTCTTAAGATCTTTGACAGCTTCTATATGTTTCTGACGTTTTAGTTTCCACATTCCTTCAATCTGGGTTTTCTGTTCCGTTGTCACACCAAGATCAGTCAAGGTAATACCTTCCTTCACCAGTTCCTCATCTTTTTGCGCCCATGCGATGATGCTAAAAAGCACGACACACCCTATAATCTGTATAGTGCGTTTTATCCACAAATTTTTCATTTTATCCCTCCTCATTATAGGATAACATATCGTCCTAATAATATCCATATATGTCATTGGATGGGGGTGTGTAAAGTTTTTGGCAAAATATCACATTGTCCATTGTCTTGCGAGGTCTCTGTGCCTCGCCATTGTTGGTAGATTGAAAGATTGCGGGGCACGGAGACCCCGCCCTACAATAGAGGACAGGTTTTTCACTTGAATTGATGTCTACGGTGACAAAAACTTTACACACCCCAATCTTCCTTTTAACTTGCCATGAAGAAGAAAGCATGTTAAACTAAAGAACTTTCTTAACAAATTGTACACCCGTACTTTAATTGCAATAGGTGAGGTAATTGCATATCTACAATTGAACTGTATAATTGTTGACTGTAAATAGGGCGTACATAATATTTTTGTTGAATATATGACATTGGCTATTGATGAGACACTTTCATTTAACTTGCAGTTTGTATGCAGAGTATGATAGACTCATGAGAATTGCCACAGAAAAGCAAACTTTTAGCAAAACTATGAAAACAAAGTTAGTTGATTAATTTGCTAAGATGCATTAAAATTCACATATTAAATTAAGAATGTGCTAAACTTTATCGTAAAGTCACCCTATTTGTCTGAGGAGACGTTCACAATGTACGATAAGAAGAACCGTAGTAATGCTGGCATAGGTCCTGATGATCATAAACTATTTTTTGAAGAAGAAGATGAGGTGGAATATGATGATGTTGAGGATTTGCAAGAAGAATTGAGTTCTGGCTATTCTCTACAATTGGTTCATCAAATCATCTCAGATACACCGGTTGAAGACCAAAGACGTCGTATGCTCATAGAATTACGTCGTGCGATCATCAACGATGAAGGGGAATTCCGTCAAAGGATCCGTGCTATTGAGCAGGAAGCGATGCGTATCCATACAGAGATGGAAGAACAAATTGAAAAACTTACGGCACCAGCAAACCGTATTGGAACTCTCCTTGCAGTCCCAGAAGACGACACAGCGCGTGTCACTGTTGGTGGGTCGGAGTACTATGCAAATATTGACCCTCAACTGGAAAAGGAAAAACTAAAGAAAGGTGTGAGTGTTCTACTGAACGAAGCGTTCGTCGTGGTGGGTGATCTTGGTTATAACGAATCAGGACCTATTGCAACAATTGCCGATGTGCTGCCAGATGGTAGACTTCGGGTCGGGTCAGAACCGAGTTTACAATCTGTTATTATTGAACGTGCTGCAGATTTGGCAGATGTGAAGTTGAAGTCAGGTGATGAAGTCCGACTTGATGGAAGTTTAAGGGTAGCACTTGAACGAATTGCTTCTAAAGAACGGAACGACTATGCCCTTGAAGCAGTACCAGAAATTCCATGGACAAAAGTTGGTGGACTTGACGAAACCATTCAGCGGATTAAAGACACTATTGAACAACCGATTTTGCATCCGGAACTTTTTAAGAAGTTTCAGTATTCAGTGCCAAAAGGATTTCTACTCCACGGTCCTCCAGGCTGTGGCAAAACCCTTATTGGAAAAGCAACTGCTTACAACCTAACAGAACGTCTCAGAACTGAAACAGGTGAAGAGATTGAAGGAACTTTTCTACACATAAAAGGTCCTGAAATCCTCAATATGTGGCTCGGTGAATCGGAACGTAAAGTGAGAGAGATCTTTCTGGCTGCGCGTGAAAAACGGGAAGAAGGTAAACTTGCATTTGTATTTATAGATGAGGCAGAGTCTATATTAGGCACACGTCGTGCCATGAGATCACATAGCATTTCCAACACATTAGTTCCGATGTTCTGTGCGGAAATGGACGGTATTGAGCCGTTACAGGAGGTGGTCATTATTTTAGCGACGAACCGACCCGACTTGATTGATCCAGCAATTCTGCGTCCTGGTCGTATTGATAGAAAAATTAAAGTGACACGTCCGAACAAAGAAGCTGCGAAAGATATATTCAGTATTTACCTTACTCCCGATCTTCCAATTGAAACTGAACTTGGAGTAACAGCAGACCAAGATGTTGTTGATACCTTGATCTCACAAGTCGCAGATGAAATGTTTCGCGAATCATCCGAAAACCGGTTCCTTGAAGTTGCCCTCCGCAGTGGCAGACGTGATGTGCTTTACCGTGGTCATCTCTGTAGTGGTGCCATCATTGAGTCTGTCGTTCAAAGGGCAAAAGAAACGGCAATGAAACGTGCTATCGCAGCCCCTGATACAGAAACAGGTATAACCATAGACGACCTATTAAACGCGCTCCAAGCAGAATTTAGCGAAAATGATATTTTCCCACCGACTGAGGCTACAGAGGATTGGCTCAAACTATTAGATTATGATCCGGTAAATGTTGTCAAAGTCACACCTATTCAGTCTGAAAAGAGGGAACATCGTAAATCACCGAGTCCGGTTATTTAAAGATATTTTTCAACGAGGTACTTCACACTTCTATCAGAATACCATAGTAAGCAGAAAGACACAAATAATGCACAGACTATTTGGAATTGAAACCGAATACGGTATAACCCTTGAGAATGCTGAGCAAATTGATCCTGTTAAGGAATCCATAGAGTTAATCAAGCATTATCAGTGTGACCACAAATTTTTACCGCAATGGGATTATGATGGTGAAGACCCGTTTAAGGATGAACGCGGGTTTCGCGCCAAACATCTCAATAACCATCCAGACGAAATTGAAGAAGAGGAAAAAGACAAGGAAAGATTTGCCGAGCAACCGGGTCGTTCCTTTCGTGAGATAAAAAGTGACCGCATCCTTATCAATGGTGCGCGTCTATATAATGACCATGCACATCCTGAATATTCAACACCAGAATGCCAAAACCTTTTTGACCTCGTTGCGCACGACAAAGCTGGAGAACGAATACTCCAAGAATGTGCTGAAAGACGGAGCGAAGAACTCGGGCAACGTGTGCTACTATACAAAAACAATACTGATTTTTATGGACATAGTTACGGATGCCACGATAATTACCTAATGGCACGTGACGTGCCTTTTGATTACCTGAAATCCAGTATTCTACCGTTTTTTGTTACGCGGCAGATTTATGCTGGGGCAGGCAAAATAGGTATAGAAACAGAAGCAGGACTTGCAACACCCGGACATTTTCAACTTACACAACGTGCAGACTTCTTTCATGTTGAAGCAAGTGTAGATACGATGCACAAACGTCCCATTGTCAACACTCGGGACGAACCACATGCTGATCCTGCGAAATACCGAAGACTACACGGTATCGTCGGAGACGCAAATATGTCCGAATACGCGACCGCTCTCAAAGTCGGAACTACTGCACTTGTCATTGAATTAATAGAACAACGACTAATTCCAAAATCGTTCGCAATCGCAAACCCGATTGATACTATAAAATTAATTTCACACGATCAGACATATCGTTGGATGATACAAAAAGTTGATGGTAAAATGATGAGTGCTATTGATCATCAACGTGAATATCTTGCACTGGCACAAGAACATCTTGCACATCAAAGTGATGAAACAGATTGGGTGTTGACAGAATGGGAAGAAACGCTGAATGCTTTAGAAGATGATCCAATGCGTCTTACAGATCGCCTTGATTGGGTGGCGAAAAAATGGTTGTTAGAGACATTCGTGGACTCGGAGGGCATTGAATGGGATGACCTGTGGCTGCAAAGCATTGATTTGGAATACCACAACATAAATCTTGAGGATGGTTTGTTCTATGGTCTACAGATGCAACGGATTATATCAGATGAACAAGTCCATACTGCTATGCATACGCCCCCACTTGACACACGTGCTTATTTCCGAGGCAAGTCCTTAAACAAGTTTGAAGACGCAATCAGAACCGTACAGTGGGACAGCATTACCTTTGATATTGAAGGCAAAGCCGTTACAGTCAACATGAACTCACTCGCGAATCCTGAAATTGCTCAAAAATATAATGAAGCACTTGACCTATCCCCAAACCCCCAAACCCTCGTTGAAAAACTTGGATTGAACTAAACCATTTTATAGATGAGGCAGATTATAAAATTGCTTACACAAAGCAAATTAAGGAGAAATTCTGATGAAAGACCAGATTGTCTATTATCCCGAACGCAAACAGAAACCGGCAAAACCGTTTGAACCCGATGATGGTGGAGACGACAATAACGCACCGAAACGTCCAGATGTCAACAGACCGGACACCCAAGAACTGCTCAAGCGTATGCGCCGTGTTGACAAAGACCAATCCCGGCGATACCGTCAGAGAACGGGGGAATAATGAACCATAAAGGTGACTTTCTCAGTTTAATAAAACACGCTGATACCTTGCATGGCACACCTGAAATGGATAACCTCTCATCGGAAGCTGATATCAAGTTAACACATGACTCAAAACCGATGCGCGATGCAATACAGTTGCCATTTCAAGGGAAATCAACATACGGTAAAACGTTGGAGATACCGGAAGCTACCACGGTTGTTGCAATGCGTTACAGCGAAGGTATAATTATCGCAGGAGATCGGCGTGCAACTGCAGGCACCTCTGTTATTCATGACCGTGCTGAGAAAGTCCTTCCAATTGATTCACATTCTGTTCTTGCGATCTCTGGCGCACCCGCAACGGCGTATGAGATTGCTCGTGTTTTAAAGCACTCTTTTCAATATTTCAGACGAAGCCAGTTACAGGAATTGAGTGTTGAAGGTAAACTTCGGACACTTTCGCGTCTTATCCGAGATAATCTTCCCATGGCAATGCAGGGTATTGGTGCGGTTATTCCGATCTTTGCTTTGTATGCCCCACAAACTGATGAATCGGAAAATGGGGGTAAAATATATTTTTATGATGCCCTCGGAGCACATTTTGAGAATGTGGATTTCGCTACTACCGGTTCAGGTTCCATCTGGATACGTGGTGTCTTACGATACATTGACAGATGGGGTGAAACCCGATTGGAAGATATGGATCAACAACAAGCGACTATCACTATTTTAAGACTCCTTGACACCGCAAGCGAATATGACGCTGCAACCAGCGGCTACAACGCAAAAGCCGAAATTTTTCCGACTGTTAAAACCATAACACAACAGGGAGTAGAAACACTCTCTGATGATTTCCTAAAAGACTGTTACGTGGAGGCTACATAATGCGCGATCTGCCGTATCGTTGGATTGAAGCAATTCAGGACCGGCGCGACTATATTGAAGACCAACTTAGACTCGGGAGTCCTGTTGTCGGACTGCCCTTTGAACAAGGTTGCCTCCTATTGACTGTTACAAAAGGTGCTCAAAAAATATTTGAAGTTCATGACCGCATTGCACTCTCCGCAATCGGTCACCCCGCTGACATCGAACGTCTCCGAATGCTTGTAACAGACACCGCAAGCGTTCAAGCATTTCAAAGTGCTACTGAAGATGTTAACCTACACCGCTTAACCCATTATGTTTTAGCACATACCTTCAAACAAGCGTTTGAAGCGATTGTCGGTGAAGCATATATTATCAAAATGCTTCTCGTCGAAATCGGTAATGGTGATGAACAGACACAATTTACGCATATAAACTACGACGGCAATGTCAAAGTAGATCACGACTCTGCAGTGATTGGTGGCACTTTGGAGATAGAAAATGCAATGCAAGAATACCTCACTGCTGCACAAAATGGGAACAATAGTGATCTTGCTTCTACACTGCAATTAGCACTCAAGACATGGGCAGTCGGTAGGGTGTTAAGTCAACGTTCTGAAGAGGCAGAGGACGACACCGATGTGCCTGATGAAGAGATAGAAGAAATAATAAGTACAGAGTTAGAAGATGGAGAAATTGAGGTAGGTATATTAGATGATACTCTACCTGCAGATACTAAGTTTCGTATCCTAACACAAGATGAAATTCAAGCAGTCCGCGATATAAGTTAAATGAGGAACACCTCATGTCACACAGAATAATGGGAATCGAAACTGAATTTGGGTGCCTGATACAGTCTCAGGCGATGCAGACCCAACGTATTAAAGTATCGCCTGAAGGTGTCGCTGCGAATGTTAGAGACTATACCTTCAAAATACTTGAGCTCGGTATCCCAGATCTCCACTATCGTGATTGGGGTGAACCGCCCGGCAATGGGGGTTTTCTATTCAACGGTGGTAGACTCTACATTGACATGGGACATCTTGAATATGCCACACCAGAATGTGCCAATCTTTTTGACTTAATCGCTTATGACAAAGCCATTGAACACGTCATCACTGCAATCCTACAAGACACAGGTCGTTCTTCCCACGTCGCCTTCTACAAAAACAATATAGATCACTACACTGGTGCCACTTTCGGATGTCACGAAAACTTTCAAGCACGCCGTGATGTTCCCTTTTATAGAATTGTTATTCCTACCTTATTGCCGTTCTTTGTAACACGTCAAATTTTCGCTGGTGCGGGAAGAGTCGGTGGATATGATGATATCCTTGAATTCGGTGATGGACAATATAACGTTGACTTTGTCGGATACCAAATATCTCAAAGAGCAGACCATATCGTAACTGAAATCTATGAATGGATTCAGTTTAGTCGTGCTATCATCAACACTCGCGACGAACCACTAAGTGACTATACAAAATACCGCCGCCTTCACCTTCTCGTTGGTGATACGAATATGTCTGAATATGCCATTGCTCTGAAGGTTGGCACCACTGCTCTCGTCCTTGATGCCATTGAGAAACATTACGATATTTATGGCGAAAAACTTCCCATGCCCAATATTGACCTCCTTGACCCCATTGCTGCTATCAAACATATTTCACGTGATACTACCCTTGAATGGTATATTGAGATGCAGAACGGTAGAGTTGTCACGGCTATTGATCTTCAACGTGAATATGTGAACTTTGTCCGAGAGATGATAACTGACATGAACGAAACTGCTGAATGGGTTCTCACCGAGTGGGAATCTGTGCTTGACGACCTTGAAGTTGATTGGACACGACTCACAACTCGGATTGATTGGGCAGCGAAAAAGTGGTTTCTTGAAGCATTAATTGAAGAGGAAGAACTCTCCTGGGATGACCCGTGGCTCAAAAGCATTGATTTAGAATACCACAATATTGACCCCAATAGCGGTATCTTCTACGCACTTCAAAACGAAGGGTGTATCAGACGTGTCATCACTGACCAACAGATTAACCATGCCATCAGCAACGCTCCCCTTGACACACGTGCAAGAGTTCGCGGATACCTCATGCGAAACCTCAAAAAACATAAAATGCAGTGTATTGTTGACTGGCATCACATCTATGCTGGACAAACCGAGTGTTTTGAAATGAAAGAACCTTTTGACACATCGGTACCTAAGGCACAAAGATGGATTAGATCTCTCAGACGGCGGCAGGGATTATAGAGAATTCTTGAAAAAAATGGATTAATGAAAGTGCACTTAAAGGTAATAGGCGTGCTCCGCGTGCCGTACACGCTTTCATTGCAAATCTAAGAACGGACTGAATCAAGTGCCATGTTCTTCAGAGAATCGTCATCAAAGTGGTATGCATTATACCAAGCATCTATCACATCTCTAATTCTTTTACCGATAAGAGAATTAGCATCCCTTTTTCCACCAGTGGCAGTGCCAATTTCCCAATTTAAGTCTCCTGCATATACATGACGTTGTGCCCCATATATCGTTCTGCTATTAAGAAATGGAACACTTAACGTTGAAGCACCTGATCCATCCTCTTTATATATATTGTAGATTTCGGGCACAATACCAAGACGATCACCATACAAACACATCTGTTTGCTTAATGGTAGGGTAAGTGAAAAATCAGGAATAAATTCAGTTTCACCTGGGAGTTGAGAAAACATCGGATTCATAAAAACAGGGCGGTCCGAACATACGAAACTTTCTGTTGGATCTTTCACTATTAACAATGACCAGTTCAGATTGTATAGCATAGGGATTAAAGTTTCTTGTATGAATTCAGTTTCATGCTTCAGAAAATAACCATGATCGAAATTTATCTCATACGCTTCTTCCTCTATAAAGCGTTTCATGTGTTCATAAGGTATTAACTTGTCAGCATCTTGGCTTTTTACCTTTTCATAGTAGATACCGGGACTAGAGGTCCACCATCGCCCTAAATGATTGGAAGTATCCGTTTGAAACTTTTGTAAGACATTTCTAATAATAGGATTATGGACAGATAATCTTGCAACAAAATAAAGAAGCAAAATTCTATCATCTTCTTCTGTTGGCAGGATTTTACCTTCAAATATATCCTTTAAAATTCGTGAAGTTTTTCCGTCTATTTCTGCGAAGTACTCTTCTGCAGACGATCTGTCATCACAGACTCGATTCCAATCTGTTTCAATTCCTACGTTTTTTGTGTCGGTTTGAAAAAAATTTCCGTCATCTATTTTAATTACAGTCAGTTGATTTCTGTTGTGTTTTAAAAAGCCGCGTAAGTAAAATTGTGGTAAATAATGATGTCTTTTTGGGGCCAAAAGATTACCTCCTATAATGCTTACCAACACTGAGGTTGGCAAGCACTGGTAAATTATATTTAGTTTTAACATCTGTTCTTTCTCATATCATTTAAAGCTCACTGCGCAGCCTGTCCATGTGTTCCTGAAGCGGTTCTACGTCAGAAGCAAAAACAAAATTTTGCACAGATGATTCATCTATAAGCCAAGCTGTCAAAGTTGTAAGTTCAATAAGTGGTAAAAATTCACATGTTATAAGGGGGTTCATGTGTACCGACTTATTAAGTTTTTGATAAATTTCTCTAAAAGCAATTAATATACTATACCTCTGAGTTTCCTTTAGGTCCTCAAGAGTTTCCTTTGCACAATGGAAAGGCTTTATATCCCCATTCTTTTGAATGATTTTGATGCATTTTCGGACCTCATTTGGGTGTTTAAGGTGAAAAATCATCCCATATATTTCAACTATTGCCCGAGTTACTATAGGGTATGTAATACCTTTCCATGTAAGACGGTGTTGACCGTAAGCCTTAAATAGTTTCGGAGCAACCCGAGGTGCTATACACTCCCGCGAGTATGCCCCCTCTGGCAAAAATTCCATTTCTGAATACGCCATAAGGCAAAAATCTTTAAGCAGTTTAGCAGCCATTTTTCTATATTGATCTATATATTGACGTTGTAGCAAATTTGTATAGAATTCACAATCTTCGGTTTCGGTGTTGTAATTTTCCAGCCGCCATGTTAACATATCAAGGCTAGATAGAAGATTGAATTCTGGATTTAGGCTATTATCTGTAAAACGTAGATTGTTTGGGTAATTGTTGGTTGACATTTATACTCCTATAAAAAGGTTGAACACCTAAAAGCTAACTGTTTTAGGTGTTTTTAAAATTCTGTTTTGGTCAATTTACAAAGTAGAATCTTTACCGATAATTTAATATCGGACAAACAATACAGATCCGCAAATTCCGTGCCAATACACCGTCTGATGACATAATCTAAGCCATTAGTTAAAGGTGCCCTTGAATAGCCTAACCTATTGGCGATAAGACAGATTGAATACCATACCAAATTTCAACTCATTTTAAAGAGATATTAAAGAACGTGTGCCAAAATGGCACCCCAACATAAACGTGTTAGCGAATTAAGTGTCAAAATGACGCACATTAAGTTATCTCATAAACAGCTTTTCCTATTTTGCGTCGTACTGTAAACCCAACCACACATTTGTGTTGACAACCTGACTGTGTCATGGCAAAATTCAATCCAAAATAAAAGCACAACGGAGAAACATAATGTCACAACCCGATATCATTCAAAAAATATTGAAAGACAGCAATTACCGCCTAGATCTATTCAAAGAGACCGAAGTCCATGATTTACGCGAAAAGGTCGAAGGTAATGAAAAACCGCACATATATTGCCCAATTCGTAGAAAGGTAGTTCAATTAAAGCCAGAGGAAGTTATCCGTCAACTTTACGCGAGTCGACTTCTGGATAAGGCTCACTATCACTATAGTCCAGATCGCATCCGGTTTGAACACCTTGTGAACTTCGGCAGAGAAAAGAAACGTGCTGATATCGTTATCCTTGACAAGGATCGTCTTGATACCCCTTATATTATCATTGAGGTAAAAAAGCCGAAACTCTTAGATGGCAAGTCGCAGCTCCGTTCCTACTGCAACGCCACTGGCGCGCCTATCGGTGTTTGGACAAACGGGCAGCAGATTTCACATTATCACCGCAAAGATCCAAATTACTTTGAAGATATTACCGATATTCCCAACGCCGATCAAACCCTCGCTGACATCCTTAGCGAACGTTTTACCCTTAAAGACCTCATACTCAAGGATAAACTCGCAGCGGAACGAAAATCGCTAAAGGACATCATTTTAGAATTAGAGGACGAGGTTCTCGCCAATGCGGGTGTTGATGTTTTTGAGGAGGTTTTCAAACTGATCTTTACCAAACTCTATGACGAATTCAAGAGTCAAGACGACAAAATGTTTATTAACCGTCTTTTACGACAAAGCATCAACACCGTTATCCAAGAAACAGATCGCACTTACGAAGTTGAGAATGCAGATTATGAGATTCTGAAGAAAGAGGTTGAAGCAATTCCAGATGATGACTTTCGTCTGATGGAATTTAGAAACACAGGACAAACCGACACTGAACTAAAAACCAAAATTCAGAGGCTATTTGATGACGCAAAAGACCAATGGAAAGGCGTTTTCCCTGAGTATTCAACAACATTTGAACTATCGGAAAGCCATCTATCTGTCTGTGTCTCAAGTTTGCAGGATGTCAAACTCTTTAACTCCAATTTACAGATTGTTGACGAGGCATTCGAGTATCTTGTGAGTAAATCTGCCAAAGGTGAAAAGGGCCAATATTTTACGCCGCGGCATGTGATTGACATGTGCGTAAAGATGCTTAACCCGAAACGCGGTGAGTATATGATTGACACCGCTGCTGGTAGTTGTGGGTTTCCTGTGCATACTATTTTCAAACTCACTGGCACCCTTTTCACTAACGCAGAAATTCCACGTGAAGACAAGGAACACGTCCTCAAAGTCTTTGGCATTGACTTTGATGAAAAGACAGTTAGGGTGGCACGAACCCTTAACCTAATTGCTGGCGATGGAGAAACGAATGTCTTGCACCTCAACGCGCTCGATTATGATCGGTGGATTGACAATACAGAAAGAAACAGCCGGTGGGTACGTACCTATGGAGACGGTTTTGATCGGCTCAAAGCACTAAGAGCCGAACCAGATGGCGACAAACTTTTTACTTTTGACATTTTGATGGCAAATCCCCCTTTTGCTGGTGACATCAAGGAGAGCCGTATTCTCCACCAATACACCCTCGGCTTTAAAGGGAACGGCAAAGCACAAAGCAAAGTGGGTAGGGATATTCTGTTTATTGAGCGCAATTTAGACTTTCTCAAACCCGGTGGCAGAATGGCAATTGTGTTACCACAGGGCAGATTCAACAACACATCTGATAAATATATCCGTGAGTTTATTGCAGAACGTGCGCGCATTCTGGCAGTCGTGGGTTTGGATACCAATACCTTTAAACCCCACACTGGCACCAAAACCAGTGTACTGTTTCTGCAGAAATGGAACGATGATCCAGACCAAGGACCGCTTTGTCCAAAAGTTGAGAACTATCCAACTTTTTTTGCTGTCTCAGAGAAAGCTGGCAAGGATAACTCCGGCGATTACGTCTTTCTTGAAAATAACGATGGGCAATATAGGTTAGACGAAAATGGTCATCTGATTGTTGATCACGACCTACACAATCACAACGGCGAACTTCCTGATGGGATTGCAGAAGTCTTTATTGAGTGGGCAAAAAGCGAAGGATTAAGTTTTTGGGTATGACTTATATAGGAAATGAATTACAATGGAAACGATTGATAGAAGTTGACTGGCTGGGTCAGTACGTTAAGACTTGGGTTGCTTTTAATGCTTGGTACAGTAATAATTTCAAACCACCTCAAGGGAAAAAACGTTTCAGCGACAGAAAAATCATAGAAAAGATCAAAAATGACGAGGGCGATATCTGCTCAAAAATAGAGAATTTTCTGTTGGGAACAGGTTCCGACCAAAAATCGTTTCAATCGAATTTAGCGGATCTCCATAAGGCACTTTCTGATATAACTATAAAATCTAACGGGAAAAGAATTTGGTTACAACAAATTTCTGATTATCAAGAAAAAAAGTCAATTGACAATAAGAGGAATGGCATTACATATAAAATTAAAATTGACGAAAAAAACAAGACGCGAAAAGTTACAGTAGACAACAAGTCAGGCAAAAACATATTTAAAGAAATCATCACTACGCAGAGAGAAGAATCTTTTCAAGGTGAGAAATGGTTTGAGAAATTAGTTGACCAAGGTGTATTTATGAAATTGACTCTTTCACAACGGAATCATTTAAAGGTACTTATTGAAGAATCATCACCAATTCACAATTTACTTAACTCAGACAACATCCCTACTGAAATCGGACCCTATAAGTTCACAAGTGATAAAAAACTTATTGCGCGTGCCATTATTGAAATTCTCTATCAATTGAGAAATGCTCTCTTTCACGGGGAAATAACGCCTAGTCCAGAAGTTCAAACTGTTTACCAACCTGCTTACTTGGTTCTAAAGAAAATAATACCTGGAGTATAAATAGTGCGCTATTCTATTGTTGATTACCAATTTGTATTAGATTCTTCTCATTCCATGAGGATTGATGCGGAGTTTTTCCATCCCGACTATCTGAAGATTCAACACCAACTTGAAGAGATCGGTTCACATAAACTAATTGATTTTCAGGTCAAGATAAGACATCCTATAGAGATAAAGCGAAACTATGTAGATGATGGCGTTCTGTTATTGAGAGGGCAAAACGTTCGTCCGTTATCCATTGATCTGACATCTAATCCCGTTTATATCTCGGAAGCAGATGCAGAACGTTTGAAGGAAAACACCATACGCTATAAAAACATTCTGATAATGCGATCAGGAGCAAATGTTGGTCAGTGTGCTATTTATCTTGAAAATAGTGATGCTATATCAATGTCCGACACCCTAATTATACAAAGCGGAAACTTAAATCCTTTCTTTCTCACTATTTTTCTTAATACGAAGTATGGCACAAAATTAATAGAGAGAGGCAAATATGGTAGTGCCCAACCTCATATTGCTCCACCTTTTTTATATCAGATTCCGATACCTGTTTGGAACGCCCTACCGTCCGTAATCGAAAACTCCTATCTCCAGTCCAAAGATTTAACGGAGTTATCAAAAACGCGATATATTGAGGCACAAACCCTCCTCCTCTCTGAACTCGGACTCACCGACTGGCAACCGAAGCAGCAGTTAACCTTTGTCAAAAACTTTTCAGACATGGAGGATGCTGCCCGAATTGACGCTGACTATTTCCAGCCCAAATACGATGATATTGTGAATGCTATTAAAGGGTATTCAGGTGGTTGGGATACTTTGGAAAGTTTGTGTGAATTAGTAGGTCATCCGTCAAATCCACCTTACTCAGATTTAGAATCTGAAGATAAAACCTTTATTGTTGCCCAAAAACATTTAGGAGATTATATGCTAAAAGATGGTTATTGGTTGGGTGATGATGCAAAATATACAACTGCGGATTTCGTCAAGAAAAACACGCAATATCTCCTTAAAAAGAACGATTTAGTACTTTATACAGTAGGAGGACCACCTCATATAGGCAAGGCAAATATAATTTTTGATAAAAATATAAAAGCAACAATAGGGAGTTTCGTGACATTGGTTAGAGTTGATGAGAATAAAATAAACCCTTTTTCGTTGCTTGTCTTATTCAATAGTCGAATTGGATATTTGTTTACTAATAGATTCCAAAGAGGGATGGTGCAACAATATGTTTATCCCAAAGATCTTATTCAAACTGTAATTCCTATTCTACCTCAAGAGAAACAGATTGAGATCCAAGAAAAGGTGCTTGAATCCTTTCGTTTACGCAAGCATGCTAAAGACCTTTTAGAACATGCCAAAAGTGCCGTTGAAATTGCCATTGAGCAGGACGAACAAGCGGCTATTGATTGGTTGGAGTCGGTTATGTAGATACCTTGATAATTAAGGCATCTACAGAGGATTGAAGTATTTAAACGAAACATTATAAATACTTCAGGATCATCAATAATTAGCAAGAATATTGATTAGTAGATCGAGTCGACCTTTAAATGCAGGGCAGGTTTGTAGTCATACCATGCTCTACCTAATAAATTAATGTACTGATTAACAAGATTTGTATATGACGTGATAATTTTCTTATGAAATCTGAAGAATTGATTAAAACTAACAATACTTTCAAAAATTTTATTCCGGAAAGATGCTATCTCTTGGTCGTTATGGTCCGTTTTTTCAACTATACTTCTAAAGATTTTACTATCAAAAAATCCATTTTCATTTTCTTCGAAAAGAAAGGAATCCTTGATTTTTTGAGAAACTATCAATAGGATTTCCATAGAAATAATAGATAATAGGATATTATAATCAGCGTAGTCACTGCTTTTGCGAGAGTTAGGCAACAGGTAATTAGGCATGGCTTGGTGTAGGATTTTTGATAGAAAACTATAGAAAAAATTGCCAATGCTATCTACATCAATCTGTAAAGAACCTTTTTCTTTTAATTGCTTCTCGGAATCGAGTATGAAAGATACTTTTATTTTTTCTTTCTTTGTGTTGGTACAATTTTCCACACAAGCAGACTGTGTCCTAAACAAGTGATTGTAGGTTTTTTCGCACTTCATACGTTCTAATAAGGATTTGAGGTAATCTTTATCAGAACACTCCAAATCAATAACATCAGTTAATTGGGTTTGTTCTTCTATTTTGAAGGCAAAGAGACTTCTCAAATTATTGGATGCTTTCCAACCATCGTTTTTTTGTAAATCATATAAAACATGGGAGATGAAGTTAACCATATTGTTGGCAAAACATAGTGCCTTGTATAGATTGCTGTCAGTTTCATCATTTCTGCTTACTAAACCCATGACTCTACTGCGTTCTTCTTCCTCATAGTAATTTATGTTGAAAGTTTTTTCTATTAGGAAAAGATGTTGACATAGGGAATTAAAAAAAGCAGATAAATTCATAAAAATGTCTTGTTGGACTGTGTAGATTTCCCATTCGGAAGACCAATATCTCACAGAATTTAGATAGCAATTCTTTTTATTGTTTCTGTGTAAAATATGTGTTTTCACAGGGGTTATTGAATATGCACGATAATTAGATAGACTAAGCATAAGTATTGCCTTTTAGAACTTGGTAATCTTGATGTTAATATCAGTTTTGTTTAATCCATAATTATAACATGTTAAGTTACACTATGGCAAATTCAAATGGGACGTAGAAAAGATTGTATTCTTACCGTTTTTCTGGTATACTACACATTAACCAGTTTCGGACAGCACTTGATTACAAATTGGACGTATACTCTTTTCTACACCTACCCTGATGAAAAGAATTAGCAAGGAGAAATACAATGAGTTTAGACATGTACTATTTTGATAAGAACAGAGAATTTGTCACGCAAACAGCGTCCAGCATGGAAGAGGCAATCAAAGAAGCAGGTTTTGATTTTGTTAATTGCACAGATGAATTTTTAAAGGAGATAACAGAAGGGGCGGGAAATTCGTATGCCAGAGCTCTTTTTGAGTACTTGAAAGTTAGAAGAGAACTCCAAAAAGACAAGTTATGAGACCTACTTCCTAAACCGTGTCGTAATTAACCACCTCACGATGAATAGTGGAAAATGAGGTTATTGAATCTTGAGAGGAGATTGCCGTGAATGAACCCAAAAACGGGATATCTGAAGATGCGCAACGTGTGTTAGAAATTTTTAGTGTCAAAGAACAAATGGTTGATAAGGTTGATAAAGACTTAGAGAAACTTGAATCAAGACTAAATGATAGGATTAATGAAGTTAAAAGAGACCTCCATGATAGAATAAGTCGATTGGAATCACGCTTACAGTGGCGCATGACTTTCATTTTTGCGGGTGTAAGCGTACTCATCGCTGCCCTAACCATTGTTGTCCCGTTAATTTTTAAATCTCTGTCATCCAAATTACCATAATAAGAACACTCATCTCATTCTACCCAAGAGAAACAGTCCGAAATTCAAGAGAAAGTACTTGAATCGTTTGACTTGCGCCAGCGTGCCAAAGACCTTTTGGAACATGCTAAACGTGCCGTTGAGATTGCTATTGAACAGGACGAACAGATGGCTATTGATTGGTTAGGGACTGTTTCGGAATTGGCTAATATTCAGCGTTTATAACGCGATTGACACATACAAAACATCAATGTATAATTATAAGAAAGAAAATATGAGGTGAATAGTCGTGTCTGAAGGGAAAGCGTTTTTAGATAAAATACACATCAAAAACTATCTGAGTTTACGAGATGTTACAATGCCACTCAGAAACTTAACAGTTCTGGTAGGGCCGAATGCAAGCGGAAAATCTAATGTCTTAAGTTCATTGCATCTATTAAATGCAATGGTGAGTGCTGAAAATCCACCACCACCTAAAATTATACAAGATAGTTTATGGGCAAGAAAAACTAACAATATTGCTTTTGAATTACAAGCGAAAGTTGAATCCGCTTTAGCTGCTTATAAACTGGAACTTTCAGATAATTCTGACAATCCTTTCGTAGTTGAAGAGTTGTTGCTAACAGGTGTAACTGATGTTCAAGCAATATCAATCGAAAATGGAGAAGGCTATGTTAAAGATGAAGATGGAAATATTGAAACAAATTACAAATCAAACAAACTTGCTTTAAAGTCTGCTGGCGATTATGGCAACAAACCAATTACACGTTCATTAACTGAATTTATTAAGAATTGGGAATTTTATAATTTTGATATAGACTACATACGCACAAGTTTGACACGATTTTCCCCTACAAAGAAAGAGATTGAAGTATCCCCAAAACTTGATAGATATGGTGGGCAACTACCGGAAGTGCTTTGGGATTGGCACAAGAATTATTTTGAAAGTTTCCAAAACGTCAGCAATTCACTTGCCAAGAGTACGAATTTTGAAATAGACCACTGTATGGTTGGTGGGCAAAATCAACTTTGTATATTGGAAGGATACGATAATCCCCTTCCGTTGCAAAACGCTTCTGATGGAACACTCCGTCTAATTGCATATAACATCCTGCTCAACGAACCCGAATTGCCTCTGCTCATTGCAATTGAAGAACCGGAACGAAATCTCCACCCCGGTGCCCTATCTGACATCGCACATGTGCTTGAGCAAATTGCACAATATTCTCAGGTCATTATTACAACCCACAGTTCACAATTACTTGATGCCTTTGACCCAGAGAGTCTGTCGGAATCGCTTGGAGTATTGTTATTGCAAAACCGTCCTGGTTTCGGTACAGTGGTATATAACCTTGAAGATTACCGTGGTGAACGTGAAGCACTCCAGGGATGGATAGATGATTTCGGAATTGGAAGTGCAATTTTTGACAGTGAACTACTACAAGACGTAATGGAGGAAAAAACTGAATGCCGAGCATAAGAATCTGGACTTTGGAGTCAGACAACGATGCAAAGGTAGTCAGATGTTTGGCAAATAAGTTAGTTAACTTTATGCAACTCACACCGATCCCAATTTACACCGCTGGTGGTCCTCAACCACAACTCAAGAACGTAATTCAGAATTACCTCAAGCAGGACGACTATGTAATTATTGTTATTGACAGCGACGGGCGGATGACACGCAATGAACGATTAAAACAAGCTAATTCGAATATAAATAAATGTCTACAAATAGTTGGCGATCCTTGTTTTGTTGATAGAGTTTTTCTCGTAGAGGCAGTACAAGAACTTGAGGCGTGGTTACTCATAGATTGTATTGGTATTTTCTGCTATTACGCAGCTAAACATCGCTCACACTATAAAGAAAACTGTCGTAAAAAAGTATCAGCAGACTCATCACTCAAACGTTTCGTTAGCAAGAACCAGGAAGGAAATACTGAGAATCTTGTTGAGGCAGAAAGTGGTGGTAAAGGAGCAAAAGAACACCTAATTGAGTATTCTAAAAAGATCCTTGAGAAACTTAATCCCAATCTCTCACAAAGGAAAATTGATCGAGGAAAATACCGGGAGAGTATATCACCTGAAGTAGCAGAACACATAGAGATTAACAATGATACGTTGCGGCGTAATGATTCTCTCAAGAAACTCGGTGATGTGATAGCACAAGTTCAGTGATGTTGTGTTTGTGCCATTAAGCAATTTTTCCCTTGACATCAACGTTTTCTTAAGATATAATTTAGTAATTCAAGTCGTGAAGTGCGGTTATGAAGGTTTTCCGCTACAAATTCCGCATCATTACTAAGGCAAAACCCTCCAATGTAATATGTAAGCAATGTTAGAATAGAGAGATAGTTCAACCTGACAAACAAAACTATAAGAAGTGTATACAGGAAACATTTTAGAATATATCTCGTTAGTGACGATAGATCATCATTGTTGTTAAGTATTCTGTATAATAAGATAATTGCAAACCAATTTTAGGAGAACAACTATGCCCCAAAGAGACTGCACAAGCACAGACTGCGAAGGTTTTTATCGCAGAGACCTTATAAAGGCTGGTGTCCTCGGATTTTTTGGGTTAGGTCTTACAGACTATTTTCGTCTTAAGGCTGATGCACAACCCACTGCTAAACCGGCATCTGCCAAATCGGTTATTCTTGTCTGGTTAGGTGGCGGTCCAAGTCATCTTGATATGTGGGACCTCAAACCTAATGCACCTGAAGAGATACGTGGTCTGTTCAAACCTATTAATACAAACGTCAACGGTGTTCAAATTAGTGAACACATGCCGAGGCTCGCAAAACAGGCTGATAAACTGTGTATTGTCCGTTCAATGACATCTCCTGAAGCTGCACATGAACGTGGCACACATTATATGATCACAGGTTATCAACCACTACCCGGTTTTGCTGTTCCTGGTCACGGTTCAGTCGTTGCAGAACTGAAAGAACAAAGAAGTGCTTTGCCACCTTATATCGCTATTCCCTCACCTGTTGCTTATGCAGGTGGTGGATTCTTAGGTGCATCGCTTGATCCGTTTTCGCCGGATGGCAACCCTGCCAGCAATAATTTCAAAGTGCGTGATTTACAACCACCGAAAGGTGTTACTTTTGAACGCGTTGAAAATCGGAAGAACTTGCGTCAAGCAGTTGACAATGCATTCAAGAAATATGAAGCAGGAAATCCGAAGGTTGAAGCAATGGATAACTTCTATAGTGCTGCATACAACCTTATGGGTTCTAAAGATGCCCGCGCCGCATTTAATCTCTCAAAAGAACCGAAAGAGATGCGTGATGCATATCGGCGGGACACTTTCGGACAAAGCTGCCTACTTGCAAGAAGACTCGTTGAAGCAGGCGTTAACTTCGTCACTGTCAGTAACGGTGGTTGGGATAATCATAACAATATCTTCTCCTCACTGCCGGGGAAACTCAATGCATTTGACCAGACAATGGCAACGCTAATCAATGACCTGTCTCAACGCGGTATGCTTGACAGCACATTAGTTCTTGCTATGGGTGAGTTCGGTAGAACCCCTGTCATCAATCGAAATGGTGGACGTGATCATCACTCACGCGTATTTTCAATTATGTTAGCGGGTGGTGGTGTTCAAGGTGGACAGGTAATCGGTGCTTCCGATCCATTCGGCATGGAACCTGCTGAAACACCAGTCCGACCCGAAGACTTGTCAGCTACAATCTATCAGAGTCTCGGTATTGACTATAATCAGAGCATTGAATCGCCTGATGGTGTCCGAATTGTCCTCTCACGAGGCGGACGTCCAATCCGAGGTGTCTTGGCTTAGTCAGTATAGCATTCATCTGTCATAGCGCGAGGTTAACAGTAAGTTGTTAACCTCATGCTATCTGCTGCTAACTGAGGTTGGGACATTTTCGTTTGACTTGTAGTAGCGTAACTTATGTGGTTCCTACTATATTCCTCTACTATTTTCTCATCATTACTGTCCCTACCTTTACAAACTTAATTGAGTTGTAAACATGATTATTCGCAAATATATAGCATTCTCTTTATTCACAGTATTAATACTGGGGGGTTTTGTTTTACTTGGAAATTTCCTTCGAGCAGATGAACTCTCACAAGAAAAAGAGGAAACCTTATCACCTGTCTGGGCACTTGAATTTACCCCAGATGGTAAATCCATTGCGGTTGGCAAATATCAATGGGTGGAACTCTGGGATTTAGAGACACAGAAAATGACCCACGCCTATGAACCGCATGCCGGCAGAGTCCGATGCATACAGTTTTCCACAGATGGTAAAGTGTTGTATGCAAGTGGTGGTCAACCAGCACAAAACGGAGAAATCCGTATATGGGATGTTGCGACAGAAGGTCTCATCAACACGTTTGAAATTCACGCTGATACCATTGAATCAATAGCCATTAGTCCAAATAATGGAAAATTACTCACTGCAAGTATGGATGAATACAGTGTAGTGATTGATATAGACAATCTTGATGATGACATTCCTTTAGATGACCAAGCAAAATGGCTAACCCAGCACGTCGGTAGAGTGCTATCTACCCTCTATCATCCAAACGGAAACTATTTCGTCACTGGAAGTGAGGACAAAACCTTAAAAGTATGGGATCCAAAAACCTATACGGTGCTTGTCAGTTTTGATGGAAATGATGATGCAGTTTATTCACTTGCTTATGGAACGCGCACAGAACAAATTGTTTCCGGTTCTGCTGATAGCACAGTCCGGGCTTGGCGAGTAACACAAGACAACAACGGTAATACACGAGGCGCAGCTGTTCGGACATTCAATGGTCATCAAGGTGCTGTTTATAGTGTAGATAGTGGTGTATGGAACAACCAAGAAGTTATAGCATCCGGCAGTGCAGATTCAACTGTAATTATCTGGGATATTCTTTCTGGAAACCGCAGAAGGACCTTCAATGAACCTACAGATGCTGTTTATGCTGTAAAGATGAGTCCTGACGGCACACATGTTGCTGCTGGAAGCCGCGATGGAAAAGTGCGAATTTGGAATATCCAAGAGAATAAAATAACCCACGAATTCTAATGTCATAATTGTGGGAGGAATTGTAAATTAATTCCACTCATTTTGGAGGTACTATTCGATGCGTGTCAATAATAAAAGTAAATACTCATATTCAAATCAACGCCTCGATTTACTATCAAGGTGGGGTTTAAAATATATTCCGCTTGTGTGTATTCTTCTTTTGATGTATACACCAATTTCACTCTTTGCACAAGCTACGCCACGTCTCAATTCTCTCTTTCCCGCGGGTGCACAAGTTGGAAAAAAGGTTGAAGTAAAAATACAAGGTTCCGATCTTGACGGTGCACATACCCTTATCGTTGAAGGCGATCCTGGCATCAAAGGTATACTGAACGTCGGTGGTGGTGAAGTTGATGAAACCCATAAACCTGTTTTTGAAGCGAATTGCGGACAGTGTCATGAATTGCGTTCTCCAAGTAACCGTTCCATGACAGGAACACAGTGGGAAGCTGTTGTCAAACGCATGGTACGGGATAAAGGAGCAGAAATCGGTGAAGACGACCAGACGAAAATTGCACACTACCTGAAGTCCGCTGCAAAGGCTACTGGTGGTATGACTGCTGAATTAGATATTGCCGCAGATGCCCAAATTGGTGTACGCGAGATTCGTATTGTAGGTAAGAATGGTGCATCTACTGCCTGGCCCTTTGAAATTACTGATGTAGAAGACACAGTTGAAACAGAATCTAATAACCAAATGGAAGCTGCTACTTTCTTAGAATTGCCTATCATCGTCAACGGTGTCATCAGTTCAGGTGGTGATGAAGATTACTTCAGTTTTGAAGGATTAAAAGGTGAACGTTGTGTCTTCAATGTGAAAGCCTATAGATATAATAACATCAGCCAGCAATTCTTCAATCCGACGATCACTCTCTTTGATGCACAAGGAAAAGAACTTATACGCAGCAACGGATTTTACAGTCTTGATCCGCTTATTGACTATGCGTTACCAGATGATGGTACTTATTACCTCCGCATCCGAGACTTGCTTTATCGTGGAAATCCAGATTCTGTCTACAGAATAACAATAGGTGTTGTCCCTTACAACACATATATTTACCCGACAGGTGGTAAAATCGGGAACGTAATTAAAACCACTATTGGTGGTGAAAATCTACCTGAAACTGAATTGGAAGTAAAACTTCCGAGAAATCAACAACCTGGGGTTACGTTAATCCGCACGCCTTATGGAATCTTCCCGTTTATCGCAAACGAATTCTCTGAAGATATTGAACGTTCTATAGAAACCGCTGTAAACAACACAGCATCTGCTGAAGAAAACGATGAACATGCAAAAAATGCTGAGTCTGCAATACTTTTCCAGACCAAATGCACAGCATGTCATGAACTTCGCTCACCAGATAACCGCGCGCTTACTTCTGAACAATGGGAAACAACCATCACGCGTATGGCAGCGAAAGAAAACGCTGATATTACAGACACGGAGCGTGATCGTATTATCGCATTTATTGCTGAAGAAGTCGTCCGTATGGGGCAGCTAATCGCAAAACGGATTGAGAGCGCACAACCCCTCTCAACCCCCGGGGCAATAAGTGGTCGTATCTCAACACCGGGAGAGGTGGACTATTACCGCTTTACCATTTTAGAGGGATCACGTCTTGGTCCATGGTGGGTCATCCATCCCTTTGACAATACCGACGAAAAAGGATATGAGACCGTCTATCCTCCTGAGGTTGAAATAGATCTAAAAAAAGAATATATTGGGAAAGAGGGACGTAGAATAAAATGGTATAGGACCAATAGCAGAGGCGAAAATGTCTTCTCAAGTGTCCCCGAAGATGATGTTACAGGCTATGCTTTGACCTACTTCCAGTCTGAAAAAGACCAAAAATACATCCTTTCTCTCGGATCAGACGACACGATCAAAATCTGGGTGAACGATAAACTTATCTTTAGCAAATATGTGCATCGCCCGCTGAATCGAGGCGATGATGTCATAGAGCTGCCAGTGAAAAAAGGTAGAAACAAAATCCTTGTTAAGGTAACAAACGGATATGGTCCGTGGGGATTTTTCGCTGATATCGGTGGGTATTCCATTGATTTATCTGCAGAGAAACTGAATTCACCCCTAAGTCCTTCTCTGACCTTGTTGAATGATGAAGGTCGTGTACTGAGAAATAATGCTGGTAGAGGTGGTAGACGGAACGCAATTATTGATTATAGTTTTGCACGTCCTGGTGAATATGCCCTCCGCGTTGAAGATATCGCCGGTAAAGGTGGCGACGGTTATGTTTATCACTTAGACATCCGTCCAACAGTGCCAGACTTTGCTTTATCTGTTACACCGGACAATCCCAACATCGGTCGAGGTGGGACAGTTTTGATGGAAGTCACATTGCTTCGTCGTGTTGGATTTACCGAACCGATATTACTCTCTGTTGAAAACCTACCACCGGGTATCACCGCAAGCAAGAGTTCTATTCTTTCAGAAGGTGGAAACAACGAAGGTTTTCTCACGCTTACTGCTGCACCTGACGCTGAATTAGCACATAGCGTTGTTCAGGTTGTCGGTAATGTCACAACTAGTTCTGGATATCAGATACGTCGTGCGGCTACACCGATTGAGGTGTATCGGATACGGAATAATGATCAGACTGTACAACGCCAGAGCATTGTCGTTAGTGTGACGGAGTCATCCCCCATCATCGTTTCGGCTACACCCAGTGAGGTAGTGGTAACACCAGATGGTCCCGTTGATATTACCGTAAAGGTTGATCGACGCAGAGGCAATCGACAAAACATGAACCTAACTGTGGCAGGTTTGCCGTTTGGCGTGAGACTCCAACGAGAAACAACTGTCCTCCGCAGAGGGACATCCGAAGCAACAATAACACTTGTTCCCAACATTGTTACCAGTGGAAGAGATGAATTAAGACGTAACCCATTCATCGGAAACAAACAGGAAAGACCTTATACCTTTGTTATTAACGCTTCTGTAGGAAACCGTCGCATTGCAAGTAGTCCTGCTGTTGAACTCTG
Source organism: Candidatus Poribacteria bacterium (assembly GCA_958295945.1). Taxonomy (GTDB): domain Bacteria; phylum Poribacteria; class WGA-4E; order WGA-4E; family WGA-3G; genus MSPOR6. The sequence goes on along the minus strand of OY282386.1, from coordinate 2,649,260 downwards.
GCTCGGAGATCCACCAGATTCTGACGAACAGGCAAAATTAGACGATAATTAAGAATACTCCGCTATTTCGCATATACTATAAAATGGTAAGGTAAGCAGGTACATCACCTTACCGTGAAATCTGTTAGGGCGAGGACCCATCGCTGGTGGTAAACTATGTATAGTTATGTCCATCCACTACGGTGTGATTGGACCTCGCCTATCAAATATTATCTTTTATCTATTATAATTCCACATCTGGAGGTGTGAATGTCAGGATACTATCGATTCCCAACTATTTCTAATGAAACCGTTGTTTTTGTTTGTGAAGATGACTTATGGACAGTCCCAATCAACGGCGGTGTTGCCCGAAGGTTAACATCAAACCTCGGTGCCACAGGTTCCCCTCAATTATCACCAGACGGTGAACATCTCGCTTTTGCAGGTCGTGAGGAGGGTCCAACAGAAGTATATATCATGCCATCTCTCGGTGGTGAAGCAAAAAGACTCACTTATCAAGGTAGTAACGCCAGTATAGTCGGATGGGATGCAGACGGAGAAAATATCCTATATTCCAGCGGCGCAGGTTCAGCATTTGGCGCATGGATATGGAGCATTTCCCCTGAAGGTGGTGAACCGCAACGTCTTCCTTACGGTCCTGCTAACCACATTGCATTCGGTAACGATGGCGGGGTTATACTCGGTAAGTTGACTCGAGAACCCGCACGATGGAAACGGTATCGTGGTGGCACAGCTGGACAACTCTGGATTGACGAAAACGGTGACGGACAATTCGATCCTTTCACACCAGTGGAAAGCAATTTTACCACCCCAATGTGGATTGGTGACCGCATCTTCTTTATATCGGACCACGAAGGCGTTGGAAACATATATTCCTGCCATACTAATGGGGAAGATATGCAACGTCACACCCATCAGGAAACCTATTACTGCCGATCCGCGCAAACAGATGGCACGCGTATTGTCTATCATGCGGGGGCTGATTTATGGGTCTACGATATAGATAACGATACAAATAACCAAGTTGATGTAGAGTTTAGAAGTCCACGCATCCAACGTCAACGCAAATTCGTTAGTGCCTCCCAATATTTACAAGATTCTATGCCATCTGCCGACGGTAGATCTATTGCACTGACTTCCCGTGGCAAACTTTTTACGATGGCAAATTGGGATGGTGCTGTTCTCCAACATGGAGACCGCAACGGAACACGATACAGAGTACCACGATGGCTGAACGATGGGAAACGCGTCATTACTCTTTCCGATGCGGGTGGTGAAGAAGCCTTAGAAATCCATACATGCGATGGCAGTGCTGAAGTCCGTAGACTTGACGAACTTGATATAGGACATGTCAGACAACTCACCGTATGTCCTAAGGGTGATGATTTAAAAGACCAACTCCTCATCGTCAACCAACGTTTTGAACTCCTGCATATTGAACTTGAAACTCCAGAAATGCGAGTGCTTGATAAGAGCGAATACGGACGAATAGGAGGCGCAACTTGGTCACCTGATGGAAAGTGGATCGCCTATAGTTACCCTGTGACTGAAACAACATCATCAATAAAACTTTGTAATGTAGAAACGGGAGAAACAGCTTATATAACTAAACCAGAATTCAGAGATTTCGCACCTGCGTGGGATCCTGATGGAAAATACCTCTACTTCTTATCTCATCGCGAATTTGATCCTGTCGGTGATGCATTACAATTTGAACTGAGTTTTCCTATTGCAACCCGACCACTGTTGGTGACATTGCAAAAGGAATTACCGAACCCATTTATTCCAGCAACACCAGCACCTGAAGAAGATAAGGATAAAGAAAAGAAGGAAAATGGTGATGAGGATTCAGAAGAAAAAACTGATGAAAAAGAGGACAAATCTAAAGAGAAAGAGGACGAGAAAAAGAAAAAACCCATCAATATTGAGTTAGATGGTATTGAAGAACGTGTTGTTGCATTTCCGTATTCACATGGACGCTACGGACAGATTGACGGTGTTGAGGGGAAAGCAATCTTCACCACCTATCCTGTACAGCATGCGACTAATGTTCCTGGCAAAGATGAACAACGTGATAAAGGAAAACTACACGCCTATGATTTCAAAGAACAGAAAAAAGAGGTGCTTGTTTCAGATATTGCTTCATTCACACTTTCGGCAGATAATAAATCCCTTCTATACCGCACAGGGAATAAGTTGCGTGTGGTGAAGGCTGGCAAAAAAGTTGATGATGGTCAAAAGGATAGCAAAGGTGGTTCTAATAGACACACAGGGTGGATAGACTTAAACCGCATCCGACCATCTGTCATTCCTACTGCCGAATGGAAGCAAATGTATCGGGAAGCGTGGAGACTTCAACGTGATTATTTCTGGACTGAGGATATGTCCGACGTTGATTGGGAAAATGTGTATCAACGTTATCTACCACTACTGGATCGAATTGCAACGCGTGGTGAATTTTCTGACCTTATGTGGGAAATGCAAGGAGAACTCGGAACATCACACGCGTATGAATCTGGTGGGGATTACCGTAGTTCACCAAACTATGGACAAGGCTTCCTCGGTGCTGATTTTGTCTACGATGCAGAAAACAACGGATACCGCATTACACACATTGTTCGAGGTGATACATGGAATGAACGCAGAGATTCACCACTCAATGCCCCCGGTATCAACGTCCAAGAGGGTGATATCCTTCTATCTATAGGTGGACAGCAACTCAGTCAGAGTGTGTCCCCAGGTGAATTGTTAGTCAACCTTGGTGGACAAGAGGTGCAAACCACATTCAAAAATGCCAGTGATGGCGAGAAACGGGTTGTCACGCTCAAAACGCTTGGTGGTGAAGGGGATCTACGGTACCGTGAATGGGTAGCACAGAATCGGAAATATGTGCACGAAAAAACGGATGGAAAAGTGGGGTACGTTCATATTCCAGATATGGGTAGTCGCGGCTATGCTGAATTCCATCGAGGCTATCTTGCTGAGGTGAGTTATCCTGCCCTCCTCATTGATGTTCGCTACAACGGGGGTGGAAATGTATCGCAACTTATTTTAGAAAAGTTGTCTCGCCATCGTATTGGATATGCTATTCCACGATGGGGTACGCCTAATCCATATCCTACCGCTTCAGTGTTAGGTCCGATGATCACAGTTACCAATGAAAATGCGGGTTCTGATGGGGACATTTTCTCCCATTGCTTCAAGTTAATGAAGTTAGGCAAATTAATCGGAAAACGTACGTGGGGTGGTGTCATCGGTATTTCACCCCATCAAGGTTTTGTGGATGGCGGCAGAACAACTCAACCGGAGTACTCTTTCTGGTTTGTTGATGTGGGTTGGAGTGTAGAAAACTACGGTACTGACCCGGACATTGAAGTGGATTATCAACCACAGGATTATATGACAGATGATGATCCACAACTTGACAAAGCTATTGAAATTCTCCTCCAAGAGATGGAAGAAAACCCACCTGAACTCCCCGATTTCGGTGATCGTCCCCGCTTAACTCTTCCCACCCTGCCAAAGGTTGAATAGGTATATCAATGCTGGACTTGATAAGTGCGTTGTGCAAGCGCACTTATCAATTTTATAGTAAAATCCTCTATTCGGAGATGGATACTTTCTCTCCAGTTTCTACACTTTGACTTATGGCTTCCAAAACGCGCAGGTTCTGATATGCATCTTCAAGGCTTGAGTGTGGTTGTGTACCTACTTTTAAGGATTGTGCCCAATGTTGCATCTCTTCAAGGTACCCGGGTCTACTGATACCGTGAAAAGCAGTATTTATATTCCACTCTTCTGTCGGAGTATCAATATAACCACCACCTGCTCCGAGCCAAGTTGGGACTCGATATCGTTTTAGTTTCATTGTTTCAAACACCTGAATTGCTTGATTGTTAGTGCCTTTGATAAAAACCATAGCTTCCAAGACGGGACCGGTACCGAGTGTCATTGTGCCGATTCCACCATTCTCATATTTTAGGTTAACAGATATTGACACATTACTGGATGGTGCATCAATTGCGCCAATAGCGTATACTTCACTGACTTGCCCCATAAAGAATCGCATACAATCTGTAGGATGGACCACTTGATCAAGCATGAAGTGCCATGCGAAAGGAGAACCTGCTTCGCTAACTCGTGGACCTGGTGCGAGATACCGTGTATGATATTGGCAGGCAGAACCGAAATCGTCCTCGTCAATCAGACGTTTTGCGATTTGATGTGCAGGGGCATGCCGCCACATTGTGCCGACCATACCAGTTTTGCCAGTCTCTTTGGACACGTCAACTAACATCTTAGCACCAGCAGCGGTCGTTGCTGGAGGTTTCTCGGTATAGATATGGTATCCGTTTTTCATACACTCAATGCCGATGTCCCGATGAAGTTTGTCCTCCGGTCTACCGACAACTGCGACGGCATATAGGTCTTCATTCTTGAACATTTCATTGTAATCAGCGTAGTGACGTAGTGCACCAAATCTTCGTGCGTTTGATTTCGCCTTATTTTCTACAAGATCACATGTAGCAACAAATTCAAACTCAGGTATCATTGGAATGCACTGCTGTAATCGGGATGACATTCTACCACAACCAATAAAGGCAATTTTTATTTTGTCCATTCAATATTCTCCAACTTATAGCTGATGTTTCTCAAAAGTTAATGATCTGTTTAGTTATTGCTTGTGGCGTACATCCGAGTCAACTGGGGTATTCATCAATTCAAAAACCATCTTTATCTGGAGAAATGACTACTTGTCTCATTGTATTATCTTGATTATAGTAAACTTTTGAATTAATGGGACATTTTGAGATGTAGGAGGGAACTCCGATTCCCGATTATCACTGAGTTATATCGCGATTCAGAGATCGCTCCTACAGGGACTTTGTCCTATTATTTTCAATGTTCACTATAGTTTAGGATTTGCACTTTCTCTCCAGTTTCTACACTTTGACTTATGGCTTCCAAAACGCGCATGTTCTGATATGCATCTTCAAGGCTTGAGTGTGGTTGTGTGCCTGCTTTTAAGGATTGTGCCCAATGTTGCATCTCTTCAAGGTACCCGGGTCTACTGATACCGTGAAAAGCAGTATTTATATTCCACTCTTCTGTCGGAGTATCAATATAACCACCACCTGCTCCGAGCCAAGTTGGGACTCGATATCGTTTTAGTTTCATTGTTTCAAACACCTGAATTGCTTGATTGTTAGTGCCTTTGATAAAAACCATAGCTTCCAAGACGGGACCGGTACCGAGTGTCATTGTGCCGATTCCACCATTCTCATATTTTAGGTTAACAGATATTGACACATTACTGGATGGTGCATCAATTGCGCCAATAGCGTATACTTCACTGACTTGTCCCATAAAGAATCGCATACAATCTGTAGGATGTATGACTTGATCAAGCATGAAGTGCCATGCGAAAGGAGAACCTGCTTCGCTAACTCGTGGACCTGGTGCGAGATACCGTGTATGATATTGGCAGGCAGAACCGAAATCGTCCTCGTCAATCAGACGTTTTGCGATTTGATGTGCAGGGGCATGCCGCCACATTGTGCCGACCATACCAGTTTTGCCAGTCTCTTTGGACACGTCAACTAACATCTTAGCACCAGCAGCGGTCGTTGCTGGAGGTTTCTCGGTATAGATATGGTATCCGTTTTTCATACACTCAATGCCGATGTCCCGATGAAGTTTGTCCTCCGGTCTACCGACAACTGCGACGGCATATAGGTCTTCATTCTTGAACATTTCATTGTAATCAGCGTAGTGACGTAGTGCACCAAATCTTCGTGCGTTTGATTTCGCTTTATCTTCAACAAGATCGCATGTAGCAACAAATTCAAATTCAGGGACCATCGGAATACACTGCTGCAATATAGATGACATTCCACCACAACCGATAAAAGCTATTCTTATTTTTTCCATATTCTATTCTCCAATTGATTTGATTTGCTTATTATGAATTCTAAAAATATTTGGACATTTTGTATCGGCAAGGTTAGGAAACCTCGCCTACCACGGGAGGTAAGTGTATAATGATTTGAATATTCCACCATAGTTACATAAAAGGGTTGTGTGCGACTTCCCAATAAAATCCATCAGGGTCTTTGAAATAACCGGAATAACCACCCCAAAAGACCTTTTGTCCGGGTTTGACAAGTTCTGCTCCCGCTTCCACAGCTTCTGCTAAGGTCTTGTCTACTTCCTCTGGCGAACCTACATTGTGTGCAAGTGTAAATCCTTGAAATCCCGAGCCTTCATCAGAGATAGTTATATCTTCAGCCAGTTTGTCTCTTGGATACAGTCCGAATATTATGCCTTCCAGTTGAAAAAATGCGATGCCTTCTGATTCATCCATTCTTGGAAAACCTAACCCGTTTTGGTAAAAGTTGATGGCTCTTTGTAAGTCTTCTACACCGAGTGTAACTATAGTAATATGTGGGTTCATTAGTCCTCCTTGCGTGAGATCGTTATTGTAATGTCGCACCTTCTGGACGTGGTGCAGTTGGTCGGATGAGGTTGTTTTGGTAGGATTGATATGCCAGTTCTGCTAAGTGTGGTGTGTCAAGTTTCTTACAGTCTTCTGCGCGTGAATGCATGATGGCATCAAGGATTCCAGTCGTTAAGAGTGTGCGTTCTACTGGATATTGTGGAATTCCTGTTACGAACATCTCTTCTAAATTTAGACTCAGATAACTAAAATGAGCATAAGGTGTGTCGTTCTGTAAGTAAAATTCTGTAGCAAGAATCTCATCTCCCTGTTGTGCTGCATAAGCAAAATCTGTTACATATCCGTTTAACATTAACACTGCAGAACGAAAACCATCACGATGTTCTATCAGAAATAGTATAGGAATTGGACATCCTTCAATGATAGATGTATCAGGTCTATTCTTAATTTGTGCACAAGCTGCTTCAGCCAAATCAAGCGACCATTCTCCAGATTCTGCTGCGTCCCACACATCCTGTCCCTCCAAACATTGAACAGATACAACACCAGATTCCCCGCCTGTCCGTCGTTCAATCATACACTGTAACGTCTCCAATGCATGAAAACCGTAGGACTCAACACCACCGTAACCGATTGCTATAGCAGCATCCAAAGGTGTCCCAAGTGGGTGTTCCAAAAAGGGGGACCGCCAACATACAGGTAACGATGATCCTGCCATGAATGGCACGTTGAGTTCATTTGCCCGTGCGAACATCCAATTAGCATCATCCCAATTGTAGGACAGATGCTTATCACAAAAAACGGGAACTGACCGACTACTTGATGCAAATACGCCACATATCTGCTCAAACATATATCGGCGCGGATACATGTGTTGTTCAAATTCGTTATGTGGATAGTCTCCATGTTCACCGATAAGAAGTACGCCATCAACGGCAAGTTCACTCTCACCGAGTGTCAATGCTTGCCGGATACTGGGATAGATCGGTACATTATTTTCTGCTGCTAAATCAACACATAAGTCGCGAGAATCAATCTGGTCCAGATAAATGGATACTAAATCTACACGCGGTGCAAGATGTCCTTTATCAGTAGGATAACCCTTCATGTATTTTGTAGCAATCACGTCAGCATGAGAATTCGGAAAATAGGTAGTGATGATAGCTGCGATTTTCTTTCGTTGTTCCATAGATGTAGTCGTCCATTACCTGATTATTTCTGTGCCGATACCACCTTCAGTGAGCACCTCAAGGAGGAGTGAATGCGGTATTCTGCCATCTATTACATGTGTTTTTGCTACACCACCGAGGAGTGCTCTCTCACATGCCTCAATTTTCGGAATCATACCGCCTGTAATGATACCGTCGTTAATGTAAGTTTCTATTTCTCGCATTTGAATCGTTGATATGAGTGTAGTAATGTCCTCAACATTTTCACAGATACCGATCATGTCTGTCAATAGTATAAGTTTTTCAGCTTGAAGCGCGGAAGCGATTTCCCCTGCCATTGTATCCGCATTGATATTATAGGTCTGTCCATCAACGCCTGTCCCATTTGGGGCAATAACTGGAATATATCCAGCCTCATCAAGTGTAATAATTGGTTGCGTATTGACACCTATGACATTACCGACAAAACCAATGTCTATTTCAGTTTCCTTTCCATCTTCATCTATGAAGGTAGGCGTATGTTTCTCAGCCACAATCATATTGGCATCTTTCCCACAAATTCCTATCGCCTGTCCACCGTGTTGATTGATTTTTGCTACGATACCTTTGTTAATTGAACCCGCGAGCACCATCTCTGCAATTTCAACAGTTTCGGCATCCGTAACGCGTAGACCTTGAATAAATTCGGTTTCCTTCCCCGCCTTATCCATCCAGGCACTGATTTTTGGTCCACCGCCATGCACAACAATCGGACGCATACCAACATATTTCATCAGGACGATGTCTTCCATCACTGAATCTATAAGCGCATCCTCTTCCATCGCAGCACCGCCATATTTTATAACAATTCGTCGATTGTGAAACCGACGGATATATGGTAATGCTTCAATAAGCACGTCTGCAGTTCTGATCATATTTCTGTGTATCCTTTCGGTGGTACTTCTTGAAGTTATTATACGAATTAATGCTTGACAAGGCAAGTGAATTGTTGCACAATTTTGAATACTAAATTATCAATTTATATTAGTGAGTTTATGTTAGCAAATACTGACGAAGTTGCACAAGTTGCACTATTTAAGGGTGTTGATCTGCCTTTTGAGTTTTGTGATGTACCTATTTCATCTTCAGTAAACACAGTCTTGGTAAGGGTGTTATTATCCACAATTTGCGGTTCTGATCTTCATACTGTATCCGGGAGACGCAGTGCAGAAGTGCCTTGTGTACTTGGACATGAAGCCATTGGGACTGTCGCCGCACATACAGATGTTTGTTCTACTGATGAAAAACCATTACGGATTGGAGACAGAATTGTCTGGAGTCTGACTACTTCATGTGGTGAATGCCATTTTTGTGAAAACAAGAGCCTTCCACAGAAATGTATGACAATGTTCAAATACGGACATGCTCAAGGAGTGGGAGATAATGTTCTAACAGGTGGTTTTGCAACGCACATGAAACTACGAAAAGAAACAACTATTTATCATATTCCAGATTCAATAACCGATGCAGAAGCAGTCCCGATAAATTGTGCGCTGTCAACTGTAGTAAACGGTTTACAGCAAATAGGAACTCGCTCCGGTGAAACTGCTGTTATCCACGGTGCTGGTATGTTAGGTCTCTATGCTGCATGTTTTCTACGAGAACATGGCTATAGCATTATTGTTATTGTAGACAAGAATGAAACCCGTTTACAGATTGCTAAACAGTTTGGGGCAACACACACCTTTAACGCTGATACAACATCTACTGAGGAAATTGATCGTATCTTGAAAGATGTAACGCACGGTCATGGCATAGATCTTGGTGTTGAAGTGAGTGGTGCACCGCCCGCCATTCCGAATCTGACTGAGTGGTTAACGGTGGGTGGTAGATGTGTGACATTGGGATATGTTTATCCTTTGGAAAATGTGCCTCTGAATTTACACCAACTGGTTACAAAATGTATCAGTCTCCAAGGTGTTCACAACTATCATCCTCATGTGCTGAAATCTGCCTTAAGTTTCGTAGAAAACAGTCGGATACGTTATCCGTTTGCAGAATTGATTGGTGCAACATATCCGCTATCAAAAATTGATAGTGCCTTTGAGGCATCGTTTAGACAAGACACAATTCGTGTTGCGATTAAACCTTAATACTTTGGTTATATCTATTTAAAAAATTAGTAGATTTAACCAATATGTGCTATAATCGTCGTTACAAATTTGGATTGGTAAAGCGTATAAAAATGTGAAAAGACGGAAAATCTTAATACTCTGTATTGACGCTGGAAGCCATGATTACTTGGCCGCAAGCGACATCCCGAATATCCGAAAATTAGCAGATGAAGGATTCTATCAGGACGCAAATGCTGTGATTCCATCAGTGACCAATGTCAATAATGTGAGTATTGCAACAGGTACATTTCCTGAGAAACACGGCATTACATCAAATTATTATGTTGATAGAAAAACAGGAATAGGTGAATTTATTGAGGATAACCGTTTCTTGCTGACACCAACACTATTTGAGATTTCAAAAACAACTAAATTTGCCGATAAAACTGCGTTGTTCGTGACAAAACAGAAGTTGTTGCGGATGTTAGAAGGTGGAACTGATATTGCTGTTGCGGCGGAAGCACCACCGTCTGAATATATTGATGCAATCGGTCCTACCGAACCGATTTATTCTATTGAAATCAACTGGTGGTTATTGCGTGCAGTTCAATATACGTTACGGAAATACGATCCGCAGGTTGTGTATTGCTCAACAACGGATTGGGTTCAGCACAAGTTTGCACCTGAAGCAGAGATGTCACAGAAACACATGGCTGAACTTGATCGCATTATCGGTGAGATAGTTGATGATGACTCGGAACGCGAAATATACATCACTGCTGATCATGGCATGTTGGACAAATTGGTCGCACTTGATCCCGGACGTATACTAACACAAGAAGGAATCCCAGCAGACGCTATTCCGATTATTAAGGATAGATATGTTGCACATCATGGCAATTTAGGCGGTGCAGCGTATATATTCCTAAAAAACAGAGATGCCGTAGAAGCTGCTGTTCAGGTCCTATTAGATACCTCTGGTATTGAGGAAGTATATGCTGCTGAAGACGCAGCGCGTATATTTCACCTTCATCCTGATAGGATTGGTGACGTTTTTGTATTGGCAGACAAGGGGACAGTTTTTGGTGAATTGGAGGTGACATCCGAACCGATTTCAGTTCGTTCACACGGTTCGCGTCACGAAAGTTATGTGCCGATAATAGGCTATAACAGTCCTTGGTCGGCATCAGATTTTGAATATAACCTTGATGTAGGTAGGCTTTTTTTGGAAAGTCTGCATTAATACTAATTATACTTTGAAAAAGGAATACAACTATGGCAGCAAAACAGACTAATGGATGGATATCTCTCTTTGATGGTGAAACACTAAACGGTTGGGGTGCCACTGGTAAAGAAGAAGGATGGGCTGTGGATGACGGTGCTATTCTCTGCACTGTTAAAGGCGGTAATATGCTCTATTCAGAAGAGCAATTTGACAACTTTGTCTTGTCATTGGAATATATGAGTGAACCGACTGTGAATAGTGGTATTTTTATACGTTGGGCAGATTTGCAACGTCCAGTGCAAACAGGACTTGAGATTCAGATTTTAGACACGCACGGCAAAGAACCTGCTACGAAACACTGCTGTGGTGCACTTTATGATGCTTTGGAACCGACTCGGAACGTATGCAAACCTGCAGGTGAATGGAATGAGATGATTATCACTTGTGATGGAAGCCTCGTTGCCGTTGAGATGAACGGTGAAGAAATTGTCCGCGCAGATTTAGATGAGTGGGATACACCTCATGAGAATCCTGATGGCAGTAGGAACAAATTCGGTATTGCACTCAAAGATTTTCCGCGTAAAGGACATATCGGTCTTCAAGATCATGGTGGAAAACTTTGGTTTCGGAATATAAAGGTTAAACTGTTGTAGATGGAAGGTTGAGGTGCGTTTTCTCGTGCCTCTATCGTGTTAATAAGTTATAGTGAATTATAAATATAAGTTGACACTTTCGCCCCACGGTAGGCGAGGTTTCCTAACCTCGCCGATGCTGAGTGTTCAAGTAATTTCAAAATCTACTATAAGTTGACACTTTCGTCCCACGGTAGGCGAGGTTTCCTAACCTCGCCGATGAAGCGAGGAATAGAATATCACGAACTGTAAAATAGAACAGAGACACACTGCAAAACAGTACCAAGAACTGTCCAAAAAATGAACAATTAATGAAAAAAAATACCCTATTTACTTGTTTTTTCAAAATTCAGTCAAGACAAAATACCGTCATAAACCCACATTATAACAATAACGAGAACACTATGCAGAAAAAACTAAAAAAACAAGTAAAAATTATAGTGAATTATAAATATAAGTTGACACTTTCGTCCCACGGTAGGCGATGTTTCCTAACCTCGCCGATGCTGAGTGTTCAAGTAATTTCAAAATCCACTATAATAAGGATATTAAGGCATCATTTTTATGGAAAATTGACATGAAATGTAGTATACTATTTATATCATGTCAGCTACACTTCACAATATTCGCAATTTCTGTATTTTAGGACACATTGACCACGGCAAAAGCACATTAAGTGATCGTCTCTTAGAGCGGACAAACACACTTGCTGAAAGAGAGATGCGGGAACAAGTGCTGGATTTAATGGATTTGGAACGGGAACGCGGTATCACTATAAAGGCTACCGCAGTCAAACTCCATTATCGTGCTGAGGATGAAAATGTCTATGAACTCAATCTGATTGATACGCCAGGACATGTAGATTTTACTTATGAGGTGTCCCGAAGTCTTGCGGCGTGTGAAGGTGCTATCCTTATTGTTGATGCGGCACAAGGCGTTGAAGCGCAAACCTTGGCAAACGCCTATCTTGCTGTAGAAAATGAACTGGAAATTATCCCTGTAATTAACAAAATTGACCTCCCCGCTGCCCAACCTGATGAAGTCAGAAGACAGATTGAAGAGGTCATTGGTATACCCGCGGCGGATGCCCTTCTTGTCAGTGCGAAAGCCGGAACAGGCATCCCCGCTATTTTAGAAGCAGTTGTCAAGCGAATACCCGCACCTGTTGGGGACTCTGCAGCCTCATTAAAAGCACTTGTGCTGGATTCCATTTACAATAACTATCGTGGTGTAATTATTTACACTCGCATCTTTGATGGTAGCATTGCACCGGGTGATAAGATTCAACTCATGCAGACTAAAAGGTCTTATGAAGTTGAAGAAGTGGGTATTTTTACGCCACAGATGCAACCCGCTTCCGAACTTAAAACAGGTGCAGTCGGGTATCTTATTGCGGGTATTCGCGACATTGACAATGCTAAAATTGGCGATACAATCACGCATCATCTGCATCCCACCGAAGTACCACTTCCAGGCTATCAAGAAATAAAACCGCTTGTATTTAGTGGTCTGTATCCTGCAGATACAAACCAATTTCAGGCACTCAGAGAAGCACTGGAAAAACTACGTCTCAATGATTCCTCTTTCACCTTTGAACCAGAAACCTCTGTTGCGCTTGGATTCGGGTTTCGATGCGGATTCTTAGGTCTACTCCACATGGAAATCATCCATGAACGTCTTGAACGAGAATTTGAACTCTCGCTTGTTCGTACTGCCCCCAGTGTGATGTATCGGGTTTTTCTCAAATCTGGTGATGATGTGTTAGTGGACAATCCCGCACATCTGCCAGAAACACAGGACATTGAACGAATTGAAGAACCGTATGTCAGTATTGATATAATCGTTCCACGGGAATATATCGGAAATGCGATGGAACTTTGTCAAAAACGACGGGGTGTATATAAGCGGATGAATCAATTGGATGTGAGCAGAGTACAACTCCTCTATGATTTACCGCTTAGTGAAATGCTTGTTGATTTTTTTCCGAAGTTAAAATCGCTCACTCGCGGATATGCTTCACTTGAATACGATATCGGTGAATATAGAACAGAGAAACTGGTAAAGTTAGATGTGCTTCTGATGGGAAAACCTGTTGATGCGCTCTCAACTATATTACCACGCGAAATGGCAGAAGACCGTGGAAAGAGTTTAGTATCTAAACTGAAAGAGTTGATACCGAGACAAATGTTTGAAATACCGATCCAAGCTGCGATTGGGACTAAGATTGTAGCACGTGAGTCGGTCAGACCGCTTCGTAAAAATGTGACTGCAAAATGCTACGGTGGTGATATTACAAGAAAACGGAAATTGTTAGAAAGACAGAAGGAAGGTAAGAAACGCCTCAAACAGATCGGGAATGTTGATGTGCCGCAAGAAGCATTCACAGCAATGCTTGCAACGGATGATTAACATATACATAGCCATAGCGACCATAGGGATTAATTCATTTTCAGGAGGACAATCATGAAGTATATCTATATCAATGTATTATTCATCGTATTGCTTTCTCTATTCAGTTCATTTACTTTCGCAGCTACGATCAATGTGCCAGCCGATCAACCGACAATTCAAGCTGGTATTGATACCGCACAAAACGGTGACACTGTTTTGGTAGATGATGGCACCTACAAAGGCGAAGGAAATGTTAATATTGATTTCAAGGGGAAAATGCTAACGCTAAAGTCTCGTAATGGTGCTGATGCAACGATAATTGATTGTGAGAAAATTCTTGAGACCAGAGGTTTTACCTTCCATAATGATGAAACGATTGATTCGGTGTTAGATGGCTTTACAATTAAAAATGGGGTCCATATATTGGGTGGTGGTATCTATCTTAGTTATGCTTCCCCAACAATTAAAAACTGTGTCCTTGATAGCAACGAAGCACGTAGGAACGGAAGTTGGACTGGTCTTGGTGGAGGCATATATATTTTTAATGCAGATCCGATTATAACCGACTGCACAATTATCCGAAATGAAGCAAGAAATACTTCTGGGGGCGGAATATGCATACATGGTGTTTGGTGGAGGGATGGGGTTGTTTTGAGAGAAACTGATGCAACACCCACAATAGAAAATTGCTCTATTACTGACAATACCGGTAGCGGAATCTATGCACTATCTTCTGTCAACCCGATAATTAATGAGTGCATTATCTCCAATAACAGTGGACGAGGTATTTTTTTTAATATCGAGGCACGCACCAGGAATCCTATCACAAATTGCCGAATAGAGCAAAACCGTGGTGGTGGTTTAGAAGTACGTGAATATTCTGTTATGGAAATTCAAAATTCTATCATAGTGGGAAATACAGCAGAATATGGTGGAGGGATTTTTTGTAGTCTAACTTCAGTATTAGCGGCCACGGACTGTGTAATTGCACGAAACACAGCAACCAAGAATGGCGGTGGTATTGAGGTGACATCGAAATGGGGCGGAACAGTGGTCAAGTATTGCACAATTACACAAAACACTGCCCACGAAAAAGGTGGTGGGATATATGCTAAGATGTTTCTTAGTGGTTTTGACCTAACCAATTCAATTGTTTGGGGGAATAAGTCTGAAGGGACACACGCGGAGGTATTCGCTGCAGGTAGGCAGGTAGTTATTAGGTTTAGTGATATTAGGGATGGACTTGATGGTATAGATTACGAACCTGATGGTGAGGATTTTATCTATGAAAACAACATAGATGAGGATCCGATGTTCGTTGATGCAGACTCAGGTGATTATCGTCTTAAGCCTGGTAGTCCGGCTGAAGCGATGGGAGTACAAACGTTTCATGTCGGTCCAACTGCTGTCTCACAACATGGAAAACGTTTGGTAAGATGGGCAGATTTAAAACGAAGATAGCAATTGGAACTTTTGTTGAATAAATAGCCGTATGACCCCAACAAATCTTATGGTGGAACTAAGGTTATTGGAACGGTGTTTATTGAGTTAAACATTGTCCACATTGGAGTTTTAGAAACAAAACAAGAGATTATACTCATCCATAGGAGAAAAGACATGAAACAAATTAGAATGTTCGCCTATTCAATAATTATTGTGTGTTTCTCTTTTTTATGTCCACTTACTTTTGCAGCTACGATCAATGTACCTGCAGACCAACCGACAATTCAAGACGGTATTAATGCATCACAAAATGGTGATACTGTTTTGGTAGATGATGGCATCTACAAAGGTGAAGGAAATGTGAACATTGATTTTAAAGGAAAAAGTATAACCGTCCAGTCTCGTAATGGTGCTGACACAACGATTATTGACTGTGAGGAGAAACTTGAAACCAGAGGATTTTATTTCCACAATGGAGAGACAAACAAAGCGGTATTGGATGGATTTACTATTATCAATGGATTGCATCAATTTGGTGGAGCAATCACTCTTATTTCTGTTTCACCTACAATTAAAAACTGTGTGGTTAAGGATAATCTGAGACCTGGCATATATTGTCTTAATTCCGCTCTAAACGTTACAGACACCATTATCTCACGTAATATTGGGTCAGGTATACTCATTGGAGGAATTGATTTCCTTTTAACGCTTATTCGGGATGATGTTATTCAGGATAATGTTAGTTTGGTTGAAACCTTGATAGTACCGACTATCAAGAATTGTACTATTTCTGACAATACGGGTAACGGGATTTACTGCGTGCTTGAAAGCGCAATTATCGATAATTGTACTGTTTCGAATAACGGTAGACGAGGTATAAGTCTCGATTCTTTCGCTGGAGCAGGATTAACAACTTGCCACATCACTGAAAATTCTGGCGGTGGTTTAATATGTCAAGACTATTCCGGCATTACAATTCAGAATTCGATTATAGATAAGAATACAGCGGAAAATGGTGGTGGCATATTTTGCAGCGCAACTTCGCGGTTAACTGCCACGGATTGCGTGATTGCAAACAATACTGCTACGAAGAATGGCGGAGGTATATGGGATCTTACAAGATTTGGCAACGCCTCTGTCAAATATTGTACAATTACACAAAACACTGCAGGAAATAGGGGTGGTGGTATTTACGTTAATGACCGAGGGCATCTTACCTTGACAAATTCAATCGTGTGGAATAATACTTCTGATGGAACACATGCTGAAGTATTTGCACAAGGATCCGTAACCATTAAGTCATGCAATATTAAAAATGGTCTTATGGGAATTGATCCCGATGGCAGACAGAGATTTTTAGGCTATGTGGACAACATAGATGAAGACCCGCTGTTTGTTAATGCAGACGCTGGTGATTTTACACTCCAACCAAATAGTCCTGCTGAAGGAATGGGAAAACGTGATGAAGCTGACCAAGAAGAAGATGTGCAGGAAGAAGTGGAGCAGGAAAAAAATGAGCAGGAACAAGAGAAAGAAGATCCACTATCTGTTTCCCATCACGGAAAACGATTGGTAAAATGGGCAGATTTGAAACGAAGATAGGTGATCCGTATGAAGCAATCACAACTAACCAAAATAAAAACAGCAAAATTGCATCAGATTAAGGGATTTGTATTCGTACTGATCTTCGTTTTTGGGTTCTTCCATCATGGTCATGTGGTCAACCGCAAACCGACCGATGAAGTTGTGGGAAGTTTGGAAGTTAGTAACAAACATTCGTTTTAATAGAATTGGTAAAATAATCCATTAAAATAAAACGTATAAAGGGAATATTTAATGAAAATATTGTATATAATATCAATCACATTCTTAATTGTATTTGCTGTGGGATGTGATGAAATGCAAAGTCAGGTTATGAAACCTATGACGGTGTCTGAAGATGGAGGTCCGACAGAGGATGAAGTAGTTACATCCGTAGGTACGATGAAGGATCCTTCTATGACAACCGATGATTCAAAGGAAGAGGAGACTCCTGAGACTGAAACTACGGAAGAGGAGACATCCGAGGAACCTCAAACACCCGATGCTGCATTTGTGAGTGCGGATCCCGCAGACGGGAATATTAAGGTAAATGATAGTATTGAAATCACATTTGACAACGACCCCGGTGAAGTAACTGTGAATGGAGAGATAGTCGCAGGTTCAGGCACGTCACGGACTATTAGCGGTCCTTTCACGGAAGGCTCACTTACTCTGAAAATTGAGTGGACAAACGGCGACGGAAGCAAAACACTGAACTATAACGTTGAAGATTCAACCGCGCCAGAAGTTTCAACCAGTAGCACTGCTAACGGTGCAGTGGATGTTGACCCGACAACAGTGTCTGCAAATGGCATCACGGTTACCTTCAATGAAACAATCGGTAGTGGAGAACTGAAATTGTATAAAAACGATATAGATGTCGGTTGGACAGCAACGATTTCAGGGAAGACCATCACGATCACAAAAGGTTCTGGTCAAGAACTCAGTCACGATACTACATACCAAATAAAGGGGACTGTCAAAGACAGTGCTGATAATGAAAAGGTAGTTAGCATTACCTTCACAACAAAATCAGCACCTGTGCAGCTTCAACCGCTGGCTCGTGGTGAAGGCTTAAGACTCGGTGTCACGGCACCAACATTCTCTGTGGATGACAGTGATGGAAACACCTACAGTTTTGACGGTAACATCGGTGGTAGCAGTAATATAGTAATTTTGTTTTACCGGGGTTGGTGGTGACCGGTTTGTCAAGGGCAACTCGGTGAGTTGCAAGACAACTACGATGATATTATAGATGCAGGCGGATCGCTCATCGCGATCAGTTCCGATGACACTAGCGGTGCTAAGGGAATGGTTGATGATCAGAGTCTCACGTTCACTGTGCTATCAGATACCGGCAAAACGGCAATCTCTGCCTACAACGTATTAGCTTCAGGTAGTGACCATATTGCCCGTCCTTCAGTCTTTATCATTAAGACAGATGGAACGATCGGATGGAAAGCTCTTGGTTCGCTGTCTTCAAGGACTTCTTCTTCCAGTATTATAAGTGCATTGGAAGGTCTTGACTGATTCTTTCTTGCTTCTATAGGTGATTGTAGGTTGGGTTGAGGAACGAAACCCAACCTATAACAGATATACCCAACTCACGTTTTTATAGAAAGGGGTAACCGTATTATTTACGGTTTTCATACATAATGAGTACTGATGCTCAATTGTCCAAATGGCAAAAATTCCGCAAAACAGTCGTCTGGGAATATACCCAAGTAATCGCAGTTGCACTCATACTTGTTTTTGGGTTCATACGACCTTTTGTTGTAGAAGCATTCAAAATACCTTCCGGCTCAATGGAAGATACACTCCTCATCGGCGACAGAATTCTGGTTTGCAAGTTTATCTACGGTTTCAAAATTCCTGGAACGGACATTAGAGTCTTTGACTTTCATGAACCTGCACGGGGTGATGTTTTTGTATTTATTCCTCCGCATGAAACAGATCGCAACTTCATCAAACGCATTGTGGCAGTAGAAGGTGATACAGTTCACACAGAGGGTAGAAATCTCTATGTCAACGGTATACAGGTTGACGATAGTAGTTACACCAAATACGTAGACGGACGTTTCGTTAGGCAAGGTGATTTTCCACCATTCCGAAAAACGGAAGATTATATGAGAGATGAAAAATTATACGCGGATTACACATTGACAGATAGTCAGTTTAAAAGCAAATTTCCCAATGGCAAGCCGTTTCTTGTTCCAAAAGATCATGTCTTTGCAATGGGTGATAATCGAGATCAAAGCAGTGACAGTCGCGCTTGGGGACCAGTGCATGTTGATCGTATCAAAGGACAAGCGTTCATGGTATATTGGTCATTTGGACAAGCAAATGGACAAGCAAAACCCAAAATATGGGAAGTGTGGAAGATTATAGAAAATATAAGATTCAACCGTATTGGTAAACTCATCCACACAGATGATGGACTCAACTGATGCAGCAAGACAGACGACACCTTATCATCGGTACTGCTGGACATGTTGACCATGGGAAAACTGCTCTGGTAGGTGCTCTCACAGGCATTCAAACTGACAGACTAAAGGAGGAACGAGAACGCGGTTTATCCATTGAGTTAGGTTTTGCATACTTTGACCTACCAGATAATTCACGCGCTGGGATTGTTGATGTTCCCGGTCACGAGAAGTTTATACGCAATATGTTGTCGGGTGCTTATGGAATGGACGTTGTCCTTTTTGTCGTTGATGCAAAAGAGGGGGTGCAAGAACAGACACTTGAACACTTAGCTATATTAGACCTGCTCAACATCTCAAATGGCATTCTTGTCATGACAAAGTCTGATTTAGCATCGCCTGATGAATTGGAAGAAGCAACGGAGATGACACAGGAGATGCTCGTTGGTACTTCACTGGAAGGTATCCCACCAGTGAGTGTATCCTCCATCACTGGTGACGGAATTGACGATTTAAAACAGACGATTGTTCAACAGGTAGACCTTGCGAATAAAGCACAAGAACATGATGGAATTCCAAGATTGTATGTTGATCGTGTTTTTAAAGTGGAAGGATTTGGTGACGTAGTTACGGGAACACTTATCGGCGGTTCAATCAATAAAGATCAGCGGATGGTAATACTACCACAAGGAGACACCGTCCGTGTTCGAGGAATACAAGTGCATAATGAACCCGCGAACGTGGCACATGCCGGACAAAGAACTGCTCTAAATCTGTCTGGCACAACTGCAGACGAAATACAACGCGGGGATGTGATATGTCCAAGTGAATTTTCAAGGGTAACAGATAATATTGACATCTCTTTACAGGTTTTAACCTCGTTTCCAAGAATGCTTGAACATTGGGGACGTTTTCGTGCCTATCTTGGCACACGCGAGCTTTTTTGTAGATTGATCCTGTTGGTTGATGAAGCAATTCTACCGGGTGACAAAGTACAAGTCCAACTTCGCTTAGAACAACCCATACTAACCTTCAGAGGAGATAGAATTATATTACGCGATTTTTCTGCACAGTATACTGTAGGTGGTGGAGAAGTCATCAACCCATTCGCACCGAAACACAAGAGGTTCACGCAAGAAACCATCAACACATTAGCACAATGGGAAGAAGCTGACGACACACAGGTCGTCAATGCACTATTAGAAAATAGTCCGACACTATGCGTAGAAGAATCCTTCCTATATTACTATTTACCCTACTCACAATCTGAAGTAAAAGACATACTAAACACCTTGGAATCTGAAGGGAAAATTGTTCGCTGGGATAAATCTGCAAGAACGCCACTTGTTTCCGATGCTGTCCGCACCACAGACGTTACAAAAAGGTTGTTAGCAGCACTGTCCGAATTTCATGAATCACAACCTTTGCAGGCAGGTCAAAACAGTTCACAATTGAGTCGGGAACTTGGACTGGATGAGGTGGCATTTGAAAAAATCACTGACCAACTCATTAAAACCAAAGAGTTAGTCAAAGATGGAAATTTGCTACGATTAGCATCCCATGAAATACAATTCTCTGAAGAAGAGTCAACCGCAAAAGAAACGTTGGAGAATTTATTTCTCAATGCTGGCATCAATACACCCAGTCTAAAAGAACTGAATACGCTACTGTCAGAATATACACCCCAAGTGATTGAGTCCACATTTTATGCATTATTGAATTTGGGTCAGTTTATTAAGGCGGCGGACAATTACTTCATTCATAAAAAAGTCTATGAGGATATAACAGAGTCATTAACCGATTATTTACAAAAAAATGAAACAATATCAGTCGCAGAATTTCGGGAATTGGCAAAGACATCGCGGAAATATGCAGTT
Source organism: Candidatus Poribacteria bacterium (assembly GCA_958295945.1). Taxonomy (GTDB): domain Bacteria; phylum Poribacteria; class WGA-4E; order WGA-4E; family WGA-3G; genus MSPOR6. The sequence continues at coordinate 2,627,969 of OY282386.1, read as the reverse complement.
CCTTTTCTTGAGTATTGTGACACGCAAAGTGTTACCGTCAGAGATGGAAACGTCCGCAGATTATCATCCAGACAGAAATAAAATCGATGTTTACAATTTTCTTTATCTAATTTATGGGGGAGGATAGGGTCTGGTGGCTCTACCGGTCTTCAAAACCGGCTTGTCCATGCAAGTGGATAGGTGGGTTCGATTCCCACCCTCTCCCGCCATTTTCCAAGTGAACCATTACGAGTAAAATTGGAAACAAAATGATGAGATCCCTCCCAATCATCACCGCAAATTCTACCAAACGCAGACACCCATCATGGATTAAGGCTCGTATCCCTGGCGGTGATAACTACACAGAGTTAAAAAAACTCATGCGTGATTTGCAACTGCATACTGTCTGTGAAGAGGCACGTTGTCCAAACATTGGGGAATGCTGGAACAGTCGCACTGCAACATTTATGATTTTAGGTGATGTTTGCACACGCCGATGTATGTTCTGTGCGGTGAAGAAAGGAAATCCCAATAGTATAGACGTTGATGAGCCAAGACGACTTGGTGAAGCGGTTGCACACTTGAAGTTGAATCACGTGGTGATTACTTCCGTTAACCGTGATGATTTACCGGATGGTGGTGCATCCATCTTCGCAGATTGCATCTATGAAGCACGCAAACAACGACCAGATTGTACCGTTGAAGTGCTTATTCCCGATTTAGAAGGAAATTGGGATGCGCTTGAAGTCATTGTGAATGCAGAACCAGAGGTGCTCAATCACAATACAGAAACAGTGGAACGTCTTTACCGACGCGCACGTCCCTACGCAAATTACCAACAAACTCTGACACTCCTCAAAACAGGTAAAAAACTAAATCCAAATATACTCACAAAATCAGGACTCATGGTTGGTTTGGGTGAAACAGTAGTTGAACTATTGGAAACTATGCAGGATATTCAGCACACTGGATGCGATATCCTGACTATAGGACAATATCTCTCACCATCCCCACGCCATCTACCCATTCAACGTTACTACACACCAGAAGAGTTTGCCGAACTAAAAGATGTGGGGTTAGAAATGGGTTTTAGACATGTTGAATCAGGTCCCTTAGTCCGTAGTTCCTATCACGCAAAAGAGCAAGTATCTCTTCCAAGTTGATTGCTTATTAACCCTATTTATTTCTTAATCTTCATACGGGACTAAAGACAGATACAAATGCTAAAATATTACATTAACGTAATAGTAAAAAAACTTCAAGAATATTGAAAACGAAATAGTCCTGCTATAAAACATAATATTTGTTTGGGAAAACTAATGCTATATCTTATATCTCAAAATATCTATTATCACTCAATTAATTTGCATAAACAACAAAGACAACATATAATTATAGGAATATTCAAGCAAGGAGATACACATGCACATAAAGTATACTGTAATAACAACACTATGCCTTTTATTGACATTAGGTCTTTTGGTGAGTGTTAGTAATGCAAAGATTGATCCTGAGAAAATCGTAGGTATTTGGCTACTTGATGAAGGTAATGGTGATGCTATTGAAGATGCATCTGAAAATGAAAAAAATGGCACTGCAAGTAATTCAGATTGGGTTGACGGGAAAGTCAACGGTGCCTTAAGCATTAACAAAGGAGGGACTGTCACTATTCCAATCGGCAAAGGTACAATTCAGGATAAAGTAAGTTTTATCTTGTGGCTTCAGTTTACTGATGTGGCAGCACAACAAAACTATTTTTCTATCTGGGATCAAAGCAATAACCGTTATGTCCCATACAAAGATCCCGGAAATGTACTTCGAAGTTGGACCAATAACTGGAACATTGGTAGCGGCGTAGTTGCTAAAGCGGGTACTTGGTATCATGTAGCTAATGTCTACGATGGGACCACAGCAAAAATCTATATTGATGGAGAACAAAAGGTTTCACAAGATGTACCTAAGTTTCAGCTCCAAGACCAAGACCAGACGGCATGGCTCGCTACTGATAGAGGAACAGGATTTCTTTCTGCTGTTATAATGGACGATGTTGGCCTTTTCAACGATGCCTTAACCAAAGAAGAGATCCAGAAGATAATGGAGGATGGTATTTACCATACTGCCTATGCTGTGGAACCTACCGACAAACTTTCTACGGTTTGGGGAAAACTGAAACAGCAGTAGTATAAATATTCTTAATGTGTTGTTGGTACTGATGTTGCCTAAATCTTGATAGTTTCGGTTGGAAGACCGAACTATTGGTGTCAATTTAAGGCAATATCTTCCTGTTGGAGGGATTCCTAACCACGATTTTCACGGTTTTGACTCAAGAAATCGTGGTTGGAAACCCCACCAACAAGAGACAATCCATAGATTGTGATTGTGTTCTTAAATCACCCGTTTCACATACACATAATACGCACCAAGCGATAATTCACCTGTTTCATCAGAGAACTCTGTGTGCATACGGGTCTGTCCCGCTTTGAGGTCAAATGTAAAGGTAACACCTATTGCATCAGGGGCAATAGGCTGAGTTGCTGATTGATCACCAATACGGATTTGTGCTGTTTTCAAATCTAATGCACGTCCTCCGTTGTAGAGGTCAATTTTCTCACCGGGGATTCCTTCGGTGATTGCCTTATTTTCCTCACGAGGCCAACGTCGCAACTCAAAGCTATACTCTCCATCTTCAGGGATCTCAATTGCCCAATATCCGTTGCATTCCATTCCGTTTCGAATAGATCCTTGATTCCAAGCATTGGCACTGCCGTGCCAATCGTGTGTCGTAATACAGGCAAGTTGCTCATTTTGCGTGCCAACGACAATTGGACAATCCTCATCAAATCTTTCTGATACCAATGTCCACCATGCTTCATAGTGTTCGCGAAGTTCCGCAACCACATCGGTGTGCTGCGCAGCAATGTCCTCTCTTTGTTCTGGGTCTGCTTGAATGTCGTAGAGTTCTGTGCCGTTGATAAGTCTCCATCTTTGGGACATAGTAGCACTTTGCCTCCACTTAACTGGATTTTCAATCCGCTGCGAATCTGTTACTACCACGCGATCTTCCCATTCTTCCAACTTATCCTGAAATAATGGTGTGATGCTTTTCCCATGAAAACGGGAGTTGTCAGACACTTCTAAATCGCATAGGTCAATAAGTGTTGGTAGTAGATCAATGTTCGCTGTAAGCTGATCTACTTCTTTCTTTTGCGAGAAACCACCGTTTGGCCAATGCATAAAGAGCGGCACACGATGTCCACCCTCATAAGGCGACCCTTTTTTGCCACGCATGCCAGCGTTATATCCAGACTTAACATACTGCTGTCCATCCAAGTCGCAACCATTAGCGGAACCGTTATCTGTCATAAAGATCAGGATCGTATTTTCTTCAAGTCCGAGAACTTTGAGATGGTGTCGGAGTCGCGCCATATTGTCGTCTATGTTGGTAATCATTCCATAAAAACAGGCACGTGATTCTGGTTCACCTTTCCTTCGGTAAACTTCACTATATGCATCGGGAACGCGAAAGGGACCGTGCGGTGCATTGGTCGGAATATAACAGAAGAATGGACGTTCCTTATTGCGTTCAATAAACTTCATTCCCTCTTGAAACCAGACATCTGTGCAGTAACCTTCAAAGGGTTGTTCAGAACCGTTGCTGAAATAAGTGTCGTCAAAGTAGTCGTTTCCCCAATAGTCTGGCGTTTGACTGATTCCACCACCACCGTGATAGAGTGCCTCTTCAAATCCTCGGTCGTGGGGACGGAAAGGATAGTTATCCCCGAGATGCCATTTCCCGAACATACCGGTTTTATAGCCGTTGCGTCTGAAGATATCTGCCATCGTGACTTCATCACTGCGGAGGAGTGACCTGCCTCCGATGGTATGCCATACCCCTGTTGAGTTGCAGTATCTACCGGTCATGATTCCTGCGCGGGTCGGTGAACAGGTAGGTCCGACATGTAGGTTGCGCAGTTGAACGCTCTCTCCAGCAAGTGCGTCTAAATTCGGGGTGTTAATGACTGAGTTGCCGGTGCATCCTAAATCACCGTAGCCTTGGTCGTCGGTAATAACGAAAACAAGATTAGGTTGTGTCACGATAATATCTCCATTTATTCAATTATTGTTTATGGTTACATCTGCTTTTTAATTCTTGCTATAAGTTCCATGTCTCCCGTCACCTGTGCTAAGCTCAATGCCTTCTTAAAATCTTTATCTGACTCTGCCTTACGTCCTATTTCACGTTTAGCAAGTCCACGGTTCGCGTATGCTTCAATATTGCTAGGATTCAGACTTATGGCTTTGTCATAGTCCTGAATTGCAGCTTCAGGGTACCCGAGACATACTTTAGCAACTCCTCTATTAATATATGCATCGGGATAATCTGGTTCTAAATGGATGGTTGTCTCCAGGTCGGATATAGCTTCAAAATATAGTCCAATTATGCGTTTCGCTACGGCACGATTGTAGTAAGCATCTGCGAAGTTTGGGTCTAAACGAATGACTTCATCAAAGTCAAGGATAGCGGCTTCAGGGTGACCAAGTTCACCTTTCACTGTGCCCCGACTGTTGTAGGGGATTGGTGCTTTAGGGTCTAAGCGGATGGCTGTTTCAATATCAGCTAGTGCTTCAAAATGTTGTCCAATTTTTCGTTTCGCCAAACCTCTGTTGTTGTATGCTCTTGCTAAGTCTGGATCTTTTCTGATTGCCTCATTAAAATCAGAAATAGCATCAGTATATTGTTCTAAACCAATTTTCGAGACACCTCTGTAATTGTAAGCAATTGCAGAATCTGGATCTAAACTGATAGCTTTATCTAAGTCAGAGATAGCTTCTCCATACATAAGTTCTTTAACTTTTGCCGCCCCTCGATAACAGTAAGCCTCTGCTGAATCAACCTTTAGAAGAATCGCCTCGTCAAAATTTGAGATTGCATTGCAATAATTTTCCTGATAAAATAACTTCCTACCGCTATCAATGTACCTCTTGACAGACTTAGCAACGTTTTTGGGAGAATTATCTTTTGTCATCCGATTATTCCTTTAGACGATGAGGATCCATTTGTGTTTTATCTTTATAATAGGCTTGCCTTAAAATAACATCTTGCTCTAATTGATTATTTGAGACAACGTTGGATAATACATTAGTCTTGTTACGCCAATATGTGTAAATGTGTGAACCAATGAAGATTAAAAGATGTGCTCCAACTGCTACCGCTATCGCAATTATAGTCGTAAATAATTTATCAACATCCGATCTTAAAACCGCAACCTTCTTATCAAGTTCGTGGAATTTTGTCTCAAGGTCATCAATTTTCTTGTCAAGTTCTCCAAATTTCTTGTCAATATGGTTGCGCATATTATCTTCAGATTTATCTATTCGATCAATAATCTGCATAAATTGGGATTGCGATAGCACGGAATCCGACTGTTGTTCTTGCTGTGCCAGAGTCGGAACAGTGATGGAAAAGATTAAGAGAATGAAGAATATAACGTATAGCATTTTCCACGCATTCAATACCATATTTCACCTTGATTTATAGAACACATTATAATACCATACCATTTTCATGGAATTGCTTCTATGCCAACGCCTTTTTAATACGATCCAACCCACGATGTATCTCTGTCAAAGAGGTAGCGAAGGAAAGACGTAAATTGCTATCTGCCCCAAAGCCATTACCAGGTACAACACCGACACCAGCAGAGCCAAGTAGATAATCAGTTATGTCCATTGAACCCTCAATCTTTTTGCCCTCAAGTGTTCTGCCGTAGTGTGCAGAAAAGTCGGGAAAGATGTAGAATGCACCTTGTGGTTTGACATAACTCACACCATCAATGTCATCAAAACGTTGACAGATGACATCGCGGCGTTCTTCAAATGCTTTTCGCATTTTCTCAACGGCAGCCTGCGGTTCTTTTAGTGCGGCAACTGCACCTTTCTGTGCGATTGAGGTCGGATTTGAAGTGCTATGAGATTGGATGCGTGACATCGCTGAAATCGCATCTTCGGGGCCTGCAGTATACCCGATACGCCATCCTGTCATGGAGTAGGCTTTTGACACACCGTTCACAACAAAGGTAATTGCTTTCGTTTCCTCGTTAAATGAAGCGGGACTCTGATGGGTCGCTCCGTCGTATAGCAGTGCTTCATAGATTTCATCAGAGATAAGGTAGACCTGATTTTCAACAGCGAGTGCGGCTATCTGCTTGAGTGTTTCAATATCGTAGGTTGTGCCGGTAGGATTGCTCGGACTGTTGAGCAGAATTGCTTTTGTTTTCGGTGTTATTGCCGCTTCGATCTGATCGGGTTGCATACAGAAGTTCTGTTCGGCAGTTGTTTCAATGACGTTTGGTACTGCACCTGCCAATTTGATCTGCTGTGGATAACTCACCCAATACGGTGCAGCAAAGATTACCTCGTCTTCTGGGTCGCATATCGCTTGCATGATATTATAGAGTGTGTGCTTTGCACCGCATGAAACTATGACTTGGGATGTTGTATAACTCAATCCGTTGTCGTTCTGAAATTTCTCAACGATTGCTTCCCGTAGTTCTGGAATGCCGGGGACAGGTGTGTATTTGGTAAAACCCGCATCCAGTGCTTCTATTGCAGCAGCTTTGATATAGTCGGGTGTATCAAAATCGGGTTCACCTGCTCCGAATTTGACGACATCTACGCCGTCAGCAATCATCGCGTTGATTTTCGCTGTGATGGCTAAGGTGGACGATGGTGTTACGTTTTGACTCCGTTGTGATAGTGAAATCATTAATTCTCCTTCTCTTTATATATTGTTCCTAATTGATGACAAGATGTGTTTAAATTCATCAAGGCATGATACCTGAAGTGCCTGCTGGTGTAGCTGCTTGAGTTGCTGCAGTTCTTCAATGTTCTCAAGAATAGGTTTTAGCGTTTGCACTTCATCGGGCGAAAAACGGAATTCTAATATACTTATGAGTGATTCAAGAACCCCTTTTCTCTTACCTTGTTGAATACCTTGCTCTATAAAGTGTTGAATGACTGATGATTCGTACATAGTTCAAGTAAGACGGTTCAATTCCCGTTTGATGACAAGATACTTTTAAATTCATCAAGGTTTGGAACTTCAAGTGCCTGCTGGTGTAGCTGCTTGAGTTGCTGCAGTTCTTCAATGTTCTCAAGAATAGGTTTTAGCGTTTGCACTTCATCGGGTGGAAAATGGAATTCTAATATATTTAAAAGTAATTCAAGAACCCCTTTTCTCTCACCTTGTTCTGTCCAGTGCTGAATGACTGATGATGCGTACATAGTTTCCTCCGATATTATTTTGCGGATAGTTTCATAGTCCAATATTAGACCACCCAGAATTGCAATGTTTGAAAGAAAATTAGGCTTATCAGGTTCATCCATCGGGATTGTATCAGCAACCCTGACACATTCCCGCAGCCATTGCTCAGGTTCCATTTCCGCTGGTGGTTTCATCAATGGTGCAAATGGAATGAGTCCTTTCAGTCTTGCATCTAAAATACCTTGTCCTTCCAACTCACAAAGTCTGATGACCTTATATTTAATGGTAATTTCATAACCCGACATATTCTGGACGTATTCCCCTGGGTCGTTCAGTCCAGCATTTGGATGCAGGTAAATCACGTGTGAATAGATAGGTAATTGATACATCCGTACCCCTAAACCTACATAGCCCGCGACACGGTATGGCATCGTTATCACTTTGCTATCGTACGTCTGAAACTCCAAATGTACGATGGCTTCCTCACCATGAACGTTTGCATGAATAAAACTATCCGCACGATACCATTTGACGACCGGTTGCTCGGTTTCTAATACTTTAATAGCCTGAGCGTCCGGTGTTCCAAGGTAAAATTGGATACATTCATCTGGATTATTATGAATAATTTGTTTAGAAACAATATCAAATTGTCCACTCAACTGTGGTGTATCATCAATTTCCTTATGTTCTTTTGTCATAACGTCTTTGCAAGTTGCTTTAGTAAATCCTTCTGCTTTCGTGTCAAGGCTTTGGGAACTTCCACAACAAGTCGAACACGCAAGTCCCCGTTGCGTCCGGTTGGGTCAACTATTCCTTGTCCACAAATACGCAACTGTTGTCCTGGTTGTGCTCCTGAAGGTATTTTGAGATCTACATTTCCTGATAGCGTTTGCACTCGGACTGTGCCACCTAAAGCTGCGGTTGTCATAGGCACTTTTACCTCTGTTACCAAATCAAGTCCATCTCGTGATATGGTTGGATGAGGTTGAACGGATATTTTGACCATCAGGTCACCTGATGTGCCTGCACCGATGGATTCTCCTTGTCCCCGCACCCGTAGTGTTTGACCGTCTTTAATACCAGGTGGAATTTTAATAGTAATGTTTCTTCCTTGTATGGTAACCTCTTTCTTTGTTCCAAGTACAGATTCCTCAAAAGAAATAGTTAGGTTTATGCGATGGTCACGTCCGCGGTATGTCCGAGTAGTTCTCCGTTGCGGTCCAAATACATCCCCGTATGCATCACCAAATCCACCGTAACCCGCGCGACCAAGAATATCGTTTAAGTTTATGTGAGAAAAGATGTCATTGACATTGGTGAATCCTTCAAATCCCATGCCGTGCACGCCAGCATGACCGCGGGTATCATAGGTACGTCGCTTTTCTGGGTCAGATAACACGGAATAAGCATTAGATGCCTCTTTAAATCTCTCTTCAGCAGCTTTGTCCCCGGGGTTCTTATCAGGATGGTATTTGACTGCCAATTTGTGATATGCTTTTTTGATTTCTTCTGAAGTAGCGTCTCGATTAACGCCAAGAATTTCGTAGTAGTCGTTCATAGGTTTTGTTGCTATTTATTTAGTAGTTTATTTTCATTTATCGCAGAATACAAATTTACAATAATTCTATCATTTCATCAACAGAAGCGATTTTATGTCGCTCTTTCACGATTGTCTTACCCAATTCCAGTATAGCGGTTTCCACACACAATTTTCGATGTATATCCTCTATATTCTCAATGTCTTTGACATGTGCTGCACCTATGATTCGTCTCAACATTTCCAATCCAGCAAATCCTACAGATTCGCTGAAAATCATTTGCAAGGTGCGATGCTTTAGCGACAAATCCATCTTAAAATGTTCAGTATATGTTTTCCATGTCTGAATTATTGCAGTAATTATTTCTGACTGAACTTTAGTATTATCTAAATGAGAATAATAAGATAAGAGATAATTTGCCCAGAACAAACCAACGTCAAATCCGACAGGACCGTAAAAAGCAAATTCAGAGTCAATAACTTTGGCAGAATTACCTTTTACCATAATACTACCAGTGTGAAGGTCTCCGTGTGTCAACCCACGCTGTACTCTAAGAAAAACGCTCTTTAATTCATCTGCCTGTTTTAAGAATTGTTGGTCAGTTTTCAATCGGTTAACCGCTGCTTCTAAACCCTCCGTGTGGTAATTTGTTTCGTGATTAGTAAAAGGAAAAGTGAAAACATAATCGGCAGTTATAGTCTGCATCACGGTGTTTGCAAAGTTTTTCTGGTACTTATTAGCAAGAGTTTTATCAAGGTTATCGGTGTAGGTCTGGCTATGCACAATTCCCATAAAACTTCCGATTAATACAGGGATTGTCTGATTGACATTTCCAGCAATTAGTTCATCTCGCAGCAGATTGTAGTCTTTGAGATCCTCCATAGCGATTACGGCAGAGTCACCATCAAAATAATACAGTGTTGGCACTGTCTCACTTACAAATTGGTTGTAGACTTGAAGTGATCGCGACTCATAGGTCAATCGTTCGGAAGATAATGGGTAGTCAGGTCCCAATATTTTAATATAAGGTGGTGCCTGCTTTAACACCAAAGACCTTTCCGAGTGTGTTGAATCTGAAACTCGGTAGACAAAGTTGAGATTCCCATCTCCGATCTCTTCAGAATGCAGGTCTGCACCTGAATCAAAAAAACCTATTTCAACTTGTCGTTCACGAAGGTATTGAGGGATGGTTTCTCTATTAAGTTCCATTTTGGTAAGAACAATCCACAACAAGTCTCTATCTACAACAAAAGTTCTTCTGCAATTTGGATTGCATTCAAAGCAGCACCTTTACGAAGATTATCGGCAACAACCCACATATTTAATCCATTTGAAATGGATATGTCTTCACGGATTCGTCCGACATATACATCATCTTTCCCAGCAGCTTCTATCGCCATGGGATACTTGTAGTTGTCCGGATCGTCTATCAACTGCACACCGGGAGCATCTAGAAGACATTTATGTGCTTCAGCAGATGTAAGTTTTTCATGTGTCTCAAGGTTAATTGACTCTGAATGTGCAAAGAAAACTGGCACACGTACAGTCGTTGCTGAAACACCGATAGTATCATCAGAAAGGATTTTATGGGTTTCATTGACCATCTTGAGTTCTTCTTCGTTATCACCCGTATCAGTAAATGGCCAATCAAAGGCAACATTAAATGCCATCTGATGTGGAAAACGATCAAGAGTGATAGGTTTGCCTTCTAACGCTTCGGTTGTTTGTAAAATCAACTCATTCACTGCCTGACCACTCTTACCGGAAACACTTTGATAAGTAGAAACAACGATTCGTTTGATCCCGACTGCATCATATATCGGTTTGAGTGCGACCATCATCTGTATGGTTGAACAATTTGGATTTGCAATTAGTCCGTTATGTTTGTGTGCGGCATCCATATTGACTTCAGGCACAACTAAAGGCGTGTTATCATCCATACGGAAAGCACTCGTATTGTCAATAACCAATGCCCCTTTATCAACTGCTGTCGGCATGAATTCTCGACTTACTGACGCCCCTGCAGAAGAAAAGACAAGGTCAACATCATCAAACGAGTCGTGAGTCAATTCTTCTATGACGATGTGTGCACCTTTAAAAGTTAAGATTTCACCTGCAGATCTGTGAGATGCCAGCAGTTTGAGACTACGAACAGGAAAAGAACGTTCTTTTAAAAGCTCCAACATAGTGTTGCCAACTGCCCCTGTTGCACCGACAATTGCAACACGATAACTCTCATTCATCTAATTTTACCTCAAAATCTACCTTTTCTAACTATATAATAATGTTACCACAAAGTTGAGACTTAAGCAAACCTGTTTTACCATCACGTGTGTGTAAAGTATTTGGTATTAATCGAATATATTCGTTGTAGGATGATCTTCGATTCCCGACAGGTCGCTATAATAAGATCGCTTCTACAGGTTTTCTGTTCGTATTTTCCAATGACTTCTCACACCCATCACAACACGCTTTGTTCTGATATAATTGAATTTCGCTAAATATTGATAAATTACGAAAGAATTAACACTAAAAACCCCATTTATGTAGATAAATACTATATTGAAGCGACCTGAACAGTAACCAATTTTGCTAAACAACGTTATTAGTAGTAAGCAAATAGGATTCCTGCGTTATTTAACGTAAGAAACTATAATGTTAAACTGTTTTGAAACATCCAGTTGTAACTTGACAATGCTTGAAAAAATATAGTATCCATATTAGCAGAAACTATTTTATTTCAAGAAGAGTTTAAGACATTTTATATATGTGTTTATCCAATTACAAGTTCGGTAGTTTCTATCAAATTTAACTTTTCAGTCAGATGGAAATATAATCGTCAATGTAAATTCAAACCTTATATATGATTATTTTTTGACTGTATATATATATTCTTTATCAAAAGGAAGTTGAATCATGGCTAAGAAATTGATGAAAGACGACATCATCAACAGCGTCGCTGACAAAGCAGATCTTACCAAGAAAGATGCCGCTGCTGCTGTTGAAGCTTTTACGTCTACTGTTCAAGACGCTTTGAAGAAAGGCAATTCTATTGGACTCATTGGTTTTGGTACTTTTGAAGTCAGAACCCGTGCAGCTAGAGAAGGCCGCAACCCACAAACCGGTGAACCTCTCAAAATACCTGAGAAAAAGGTTCCGGCATTCAAGGCTGGTAAGAAACTTAGAGACGCAGTCTCTTAAGCGAAGTCGTTTGACTTATTTCTGAAAAGTCGTGGAGAATTGTTCATTTCCACGACTTTTTCCCTTTAAACAATCCATCCAATCAAACAAATCACAAACATCTATCAACTCTGATATCATAAGTTTATAGTAGATATTGAAATTACTTGAACACTCTGCATCGTTGATGTTAACAAACCTTTCCTACCATGGAACGAAAGTGTCAACCTATACCAATTCTAACACATTAAACAACCTATTGCTTTAACAAGGGTATGTAAAGTTTTTGGCACTACAATGGTGACTGGGATATTTTGCCAAAGACTTTACATACCCCTTTAACAATACCTTCACCAATTTTGAGTGGTTCAGTTGAATGGACATGTAATGTTGATCCAGTATTGATCTGTGACATTGTAGGATTATATGATTACAATACTTTCAGGTTTTCGTTGAAGTTTTTTTAATTATCTACTCCCCACACAATCTGGTAGAATGTGCTACAAAGAACCACAATCTGGTAGAATGTCTATTATTGGCGAAGGTTTGGCTTTAAGTGAAGACATTTTTTAAAGTTGTCGCCTAAACAATATAACGGTTCGTATAACATGTTCAGGGTTCTATCACATACCGCTCCGCTGGAGCGGAAGAATGAAACAAAGTGCGTACTATAAACATACCGCTCCGCTGGAGCGGAAGATTGGATGCCTTAAGTAGAACGGAACTGATTGAATCTCAATAGGTAGCAACTTGAGTTATAATATTGATGTTGCATTTATCCTCCAGAAAAATGATTGAAAATACTCAGATACTATGCTATCATGATGAGTGATATGCGACTCCAAAAACAATGTCTGTTTTTCAAGGAAATCTTGGAGTTGTCAGAGAAATGGTAAAGAGTATATTTCAGGAGAACTGTGATGTTAATCAGAGCAAGAGCACCTGTTCGTATTGATTTTGCTGGTGGTTGGAGTGATGTTGCCCTTTTCACTGAGGAAACTAAAGGACTTGTAGTCAACGGGGCAATTAATAGATACGCATACGCGACACTTGTATGTGATAGCCAAACAACTTTTCCAGACTCCGTTGAACTACAACGTATACTTGATAAAAAAATTCGTATCTATTCAGCAGATTTTGATACATTCGTTGGGGCAGAAGATGTTCGACAACTGGAGTATGATGGTAATATTGATCTTGTAAAAGCTGCTGTCCGTCAAATGTCAATTCAAATTGGGAGTTTTGATCTGATTACACAGTCAAACGCCCCTCCGGGAAGTGGACTTGGAACTTCGGCAGCAATGGGTGTAGCACTAATAGGAGTACTTGGCGCAATTAAAGATATCACCTATCTCCCATATCAGTATGCAGAACTTGCCAGCAGCATTGAACGCCATGAGTTGGATATCCTTGGTGGTAAACAGGACCATTATGCCAGTGCTATCGGTGGAATAAGTTTTATGGAATTTCAAGGTGAAGAAGTCAAGACATCTCATTTAAAACTACCTGCCCATATCCGCTATGAACTTGAAAAAAGCCTTGTATTATGCTTCACAGGACAATCTCGTCTCTCAGGGAATATACACCAGAACGTTACGCAAGCATATAAAAGTAGTGAGGAGGGAGTTCGGAAAGCATTAGAAAACCTTAAGTCAATCGCAGAATCCACAAAAGCAGCTCTAATACGTGGACGTTTTTCAGATTTCGGTGAACTCTTAACAGAGAATTGGACAAACCAGAAAAAACTGCATACCTCTGTAACAAACGAAAAGATTGATAAACTCTTTAAGATTGCAAAAGAGCACGGTGCAATTGGCGGTAAAGCATGTGGTGCTGGCGGTGGAGGCTGCCTACTATTTTATTGTCAACCGACGCGTGAACATAACGTCCGTCAGAAACTTGAAGAAGCAGGTTCACGAATTATTGATTTCAACTTTGATGTAGACGGTCTCCAAATGTGGCGAGTAGAATAGCCATACTGATATAACAGACATCATAATCCACAAATTATTCGGCACAACAAGTGCCGTTTTCTATTACAAATATGGTAAGCAAAGTGATTGCTTTTGTATTTTATGGAAGGAAGATTAATGGAAACTACCCCAATTGAAACAGATTTAGAAGCAGCCGAGTTCTTAAAAGCTGCTCGTGAAAACATATTGACTGAACTGAAGAAACGAATTATCGGACAAAGCGATGTGATCGATCAACTTCTTATCGCTCTATTTTCACAAGGACACTGTCTCCTTGTAGGTGTGCCAGGATTGGCGAAAACGCTCCTTATCAGTACATTTGCTAAAATACTAAAACTTCCCTTCAACCGCATCCAATTTACACCAGACCTCATGCCATCAGATATTATTGGGACAGATATTATTGAAGAAGAAACAAATACCGGTAAACGTGCATTCCGTTTTATCAAGGGACCTGTTTTTGCAAATGTTGTGCTTGCAGATGAAATCAACCGGACTCCGCCAAAAACACAAGCGGCTCTCTTACAAGCGATGCAAGAGTATAAGGTGACTGCGGGAGGGAATACTTATGATTTGGAACTTCCTTTCTTTGTGTTAGCCACACAAAATCCAATTGAACAAGAAGGCACATATCCACTTCCTGAAGCACAACTTGACCGGTTTATGTTCAATATCTACATTGATTATCCTGAGAAATCTGAGGAAAAAGAGATTGTTTTAACAACTACCTCCGCGTATGAACCGGAAATAGGGGCAGTAATCTCAGGTGAAGAAGTACTGAGATTACAACAGATTGTACGGAAGGTTCCTATTGCTGAGGCGATGGTAGATTATGCAGTGGAACTCAGCTTGAATACGCGCCCATCACATCCAGATGCTCCTGACTTTATCAAGGATTGGGTCAATTGGGGTGCGGGACCACGTGCATCGCAGTATCTTGTGTTAGGTGCGAAAGCACGCGCTATTATGCACGGTCGTTATCATGTCAGTTATGAAGATATCAAAGCAGTCGCCAAACCTGTCTTACGACACAGGATCTTGACAAATTTCAATGCTGAAGCAGACGGTATTACCAGTCTTGATATTATTTCCCAACTGTTAGAGAAAGTTGAACCATCAGAAGTGGATTAAGTTATGACTACGATCCAACAACCACCCGTATGGAACAAGTACTTGAAATTGTTAAACTTGCACCTGACAATATAAGGCAGACAAATGGTAGAAAGAACACATAATCAAACTAAATCAGAAGAACTAAATGTTCAACCCACATTACTAAGTGCTGAAGACTTATGGAAACAGCCTGATGACGGGTATCGTTATGAATTGGTTAAAGGAGAAATACGGAGAATGCCACCAACTGGATTTGAGCACGGAATCCGAACTGCTGAAATTGGGAGCCTTCTAAATGTGCATGTTAAGAAACATAAATTAGGTTACGTATGTGGAGCAGAAACAGGTTTTAAGATTACTTATAACCCCGATACCGTTCGCGCACCTGATGCGGCTTTTGTCAGACAAGCTGCAATTGAAGAGAAAGGAATTCCGAAAGGTTACTGGGAAGGTGCACCTGATCTTGCCGTTGAAGTTATCTCTCCAAGTGATACCTATACTCAGGTAGCAGAAAAGGTGGATGAATGGCTAAATGCCGGTTGTGCGGTGGTGTGGGTCGTAAATCCTCGGAGAGAAACTGTGGAAGTGTATCAATCTCCTGAAGATATAACCGTTCTGCAAGGTGATGACATCCTTGATGGTGGTGATGTCATTGAAGGATTTCAGTGTTCAGTAAAAGATCTATTCGTGTAAGATTTCAACTTCTAATATCATTCTTGGTTTAGTGTTTCATGCAGTATATCAGTATCTTTTTCATAAGCGTCCAGTTTGCGGTATAACGTTCTTACTCCAATACCAAGTATTTTCGCAGCTTCAGTTTTATTGTCACCTGTTTCTTTGAGCGTCTTATAGATTGCAGCCTTTTCAATATCTGCCATCTTCATACCAACCCTACCTATGATTTTGTCCTCATCAAGCACAGGCAAATACTCAACTGGTTTAGGTGGACTATCCTGCTGTCCTACCGATGTAACTATTGATGTAACTTCGTCCTGAGTCAGATTCTCCAATCCCTCTTGACTCGCTAACAGAACATCATAAGCTTTCCTAAAAACGTCTGCTGCATCGTCAGATTCTGTAATGTGTATCCACTCGCTATCATCATCGGAAATTGGAATCCTGCCTTGATCGTCTATCGGGGTAGCGTTTGATTTAAGTAGACGAGATACCAAAGCAATTAGTGCTAAAATTGTTTTGTAAATGGCAACATTTTCTGTTGGAATTGTGTCACTGTTCTGGTTTACAAGTTGTATAGCTGTCCCAGGTTCACCAGTGATTTGAACGGGTAACTTTGTCCTTCCAAATTCTGTATCTATAGGGAAATCCTTCAGTTCAAGTTCCTCTGATGTTGCTACAATGATGGCCGATTCAACAGCATTTCTGAGTTGGCGGACATTTCCTTGCCAGTCTGCACTTTGGAGATGGTTGAGCGCGTCGGGTTTTATACCAGTTACCGCTTTATTGTGTTTTTCGCTTAAGTCAGATATAAAGGCATCTACAAAAATCGGTATATCTTCGCGCCTGTCTCGGAGTGGTGGAATCTGAATATGGAAAAGGTTGAGTCTATAATAGAGGTCTTGTCTAAACTTTTTGTCCTTGACTGATTGTTCAAGATTGACATTTGTAGCGGCAAAAATTCGGACATTCACATGGACGTTTCTCTCACCACCGAGTCGTGTGAATTCTTGTGTTTCTAAAACACGAAGAAATTTTACCTGTACCTCGGGGGACATTTCCCCTATTTCATCAAGGAACAGTGTGCCTCCATCTGCAAGTTCAAACACACCTCGACGTTGATTTGTTGCCCCAGTAAATGCTCCCTTTTCATGTCCAAAGAGTTCACTTTGAAGTAGGTCTTGATAAAATACCCCGCAATTCACTGCTTTGAAGAGTCGATCTTTTCGGTTACTATTTTTGTGGATAATCTGTGCGACTACCTCTTTTCCAACCCCTGTTTCTCCAGTGATAAGTACGGTCGCATCTGTTGGCGCGACTTGTGCGACTTGATGCCAAACTTTTTGCATCGGTTCGGATTTGCCGATGACAAGATGTGTATTGGGAGTGGTAAGGGTGGTTGGTAGGTTCATATTTGACTCGCCGAAATCTCTATGCAGATTTCGTCTATTTATCTTGCAACACAATCTCAATCAACCGCTGCGGGTCATTCTTCACATCCTCAAATACCTGAAAACCATCACGACACGCAGCTTCACACAATTTCTTGAACACAAAACCTTTAAGTGCTACCCCCATGACTCCAAGTTGGCGCGCTAAGTCACTTCCTGCAGCAACGAAATGAGCATTATATGTATTTGGAATCAATTTTCTATGAGTATTTCCAAGTAGGAAAATTTGTGTAACCGAATCTGCATTCTGAAAAGGTAGTTTTAGTGTTTGGACATATCCTTTACCTAATAAAAAAATCACCAATTCATAATCTGCTATTGATGTCTCTACGTGTTTATGGATCTGAAGTTTTTCACTTCGTTCTAATATTTCACTTTTCTTTAGTTTTTGAAATGTGACATTATAGGGTACAATAACATCATTTTCACATAACAGTCCGTATCCAGCTGAAATAATGTTCAGATCTGCAACTGTCTGACCATAGGTTTCGCGAAGTTGCTTTAATCCATCCATAAGGTACAGATGTTGTTGTCCACTGTACATCTCTGCTGCAGTAGCTTTAAAATCATTCAAATCTGCTGTTCGCTGTTGAAGATGATCGGATGAAGTGAAATCTTCATACTGGAGTTCGTTCGTGGACTTATATTTTTTCCTACTTGTACAAGAGGTAATGACTAATATTCGCATAAGGAAAACCGTTCTATTAATTCAACACGATCTCAATCAACCGCTGCGGGTCATTCTTCACATCCTCAAATACCTGAAAACCATCACGACACGCAGCTTCACACAACCGTCGCATCACAACACCCTTCAATGCATAATTTGAGGTGCGAAGACCTTTCTGCAAATCTCTCCCTGTCTCAACAACATGGACATTCTGCAAATCTTCATTGACCGCCTTTCTCTGGCTTTTAGGCAATAGGAAAACTAACTGGACCGAACGTTCCACTTCAAAAACGCGCTGCAATGACTCTATGTCGTCGGGTCTCAGTAACGAAAAAACAAGGTCATAACTTTCAAGTAATTCCACCGTCCGTTCAGGAACACCGCTATCATCAAACTCCAAAACATCAAGTTCGTGAAGTGGTGCAGTGTCAAAGGGAATAACAATGTCCTTTTCGTTCACTGGGATCTGTTTACCATCTACACGACAATAATACCATGGGAAATATAGATCTATAATATTCTTCCCATAATGTTCGTGCTCCCTAATCTGATTCAAACCTTCACGTAATTGAACAAATAGAGGTCCGGTGAACATCTCATCTGCCGGTAAGCGATAATCTTTACTTTTATCATACCACCCCTCAGCATTGAAACCGCACAATTCTTTTATACGCGCTTTTAGTTTGTCAGATGAACTGCAATCTTCAGCACTGAGAGGATTGTCAAGTTTATGTTTCTGTCCCGTTGTGTAAGAATTAAAAATTAATATTTTCATAAAACTATGCTTGTGCACTTTGTTCTCTTTGTTGCCAAATATGAAGTATCGGACTGGCGATAAAGACAGATGAATAAGTCCCTATCAAGACTCCAACAATCAAGGCTAATGCGAATGTGTTTATCTCCTCTCCTGAACTGGAAAGAACAAAAATGACAGCGACAACAAAGAGGGTTGTTATTGAAGTGATAACGGTTCTACTTAGTGATTGATTGATGCTTCGGTTAAGCACATCAATATATTCTGTGCCGCGTAAAGATGCTCCGTTTTCTCGAATTCGGTCGAACACAACGATAGTGTCATTGAGTGAATATCCGATAATCGTAAGGAATGCTGCGACGGTAGGCGTATTTATCTCTTTTGAAAAGATAGCAAAGATGCCTAATGTAATAAGCACATCATGAACGAGTGCAGCAATCGCACCGATGGCAAAACGGAATTCAAACCGCCATGATATATAGAGCAGTAAAATTGCAATTGATGCCAAAACTGACCAGAGTGCTGCCCATTGTAGGTCACGTCCCACACTCGGACCGACTTCGGTAACATTTACACCCTTAGGTACTGCTTTCCAACCATCACCACCTTCAAGTAGTGCTTCTGTCAGGATACTTCCAACACTTGCTTGTATTTGAATAGTTGCATTTTCTGTCAAATCAATACCGATTTCTTCGGCAAGAGTCAATTGTTTTATTGTACCGTCGGCAACAAGTTGGACAGAACTAATCTCATTACGTCTCCGTCCATTACTATCAACTAACTCAATTACGTCGTCCTTAGTTAGTAGATGTGCTTTTTCTGCGGAACTACTGATTTGAACACTTGTTGCAGTCGCATCTCCAGGGGCGGACAGAATAGGTATAATGATAGATTGTTCCTGGAATTCAGGACGATGCCCCATAGAAATGAATACCTCATTTTCTATAGGATATTTCCCGTGTTCAATTTGAATCTTCACATCATAATTCAAACTACTCATCTTCGCTTCTAATTCAGCTTCAGTGATAATAGTTTCACTGGTTGGGAGTTCAAGTTTTTTGTCATAGCCTTTTTTGTTTAGTTCCTCTTGCAGTTCAGTCTCAGTTATAACTGTTTCTCCAGCAGCAATTTTAATCAGGTTTGTTTCAAGACCTAATTCGGTCAGTTTTG
The DNA here is from genome assembly GCA_958295945.1 of Candidatus Poribacteria bacterium. Classification (GTDB taxonomy): domain Bacteria; phylum Poribacteria; class WGA-4E; order WGA-4E; family WGA-3G; genus MSPOR6. The sequence goes on along the minus strand of OY282386.1, from coordinate 2,608,202 downwards.
CTTGTAACTGAGTTTCCGTTAGCGGTCTACTGATTTTTGCATGAACTTTAACCCCTCCCCGGAAGTCAATTCCGAAATTCGGGCCGCCTTGGACAAGAAGAAAAACAATACCGATACTGATAAATATAGCAGAAAACAAAAATCCGGCACGATGTCTATTAATAAAATCAAAATTTGTATCTCTTAGGAATTGCAATTTCTTAATCCTTCCATATTCAGTTTTTTAGATGCTTAATTTTTTCACATCTCTATTTCCGATTGTCAAGCCATATACCTCTCTTGTTACAATAATCGCAGTGAACATACTCGCAAGGATACCGATACCAAGTGTTATTGCGAACCCTTTTATTGGACCAGTCCCAAATTGATAAAGGACAAGCGCAGTAAAGAAAGTTGTTAGGTTAGCATCCAAAATAGTTACAAAAGCGCGTTGATAACCACTGGTGATTGCATCCCAAACCGATTTTCCTGTGCGCAGTTCCTCCCGTATGCGTTCAAATATCAGTACATTTGCATCAACTGACATCCCAATCGTAAGTACTAACCCAGCGATGCCGGGAAGTGTCAACGCTGCACCAAAACCTGCTAATGCCCCTAGAATGATTATCATATTAAAGACGAGTGCAAGAATAGCGATCAATCCAGATAAGCGGTAATAAATAATCATAAATATGAGAACACCGAGAAGACCAATGATTGCGGCTTTAATACCATTATCAATAGAATCTTGACCGAGACTGGGACCAACAGCACGTTCTTCACCAACTTGCACACCGACAGGAAATGCCCCTGCGTTGAGGATATTTGCGAGATAGCTTGCCTCCTCAAAAGTGAAGTTACCTTCAATCATTGCACTTCCTCTTATCTGGGAATTAATCCGAGGGGCGGATTGCACCTTATCATCAAGAAGAATTGCCAAATGTTCACCGATATGAGCACCCGTGATTTTAGTAAATTTGGATGTGCCTTCAGAGTCGAAATCCATCAGGACTACGATTTCAAAACTTGTGCTACCTGCACTGGCTCTGGAATCCTTTATGTTATGTCCCGATAGGAGAACAGGACTATCTAAAACATACCAATCGCCGGTTTCATGATGAAACCGAATTTCTGTGTCCTCAGGAAGATTATCGGGTGGTGGTGTGTTCGCTGAACCCGACCAGAAATTACCACCAGACGGATTTTTTGCAACCATCTTGAATTCTAACCGCCCCATTGTTTGCACTATACGAAGCGGGCCAGATGAATCTTTCGCACCCGGTAACTCTATGATAATTCGTGGACGATTTGCTTCCTGACGGATAGACGGTTCGGCAACACCAAAAGCATCAACTCTATTTCTTAAGACAATCAATACCCGTTCAATTGCATGATCGCTATATTTCTGCATACCTTGTTGAGTTAATCGAAGTTGGTAAGTAGATTGTGTGTCCTTTTCAGCAACTGCTTCTGCATCTTCAAAATATTCCACCTCATTTAAGAGATCTACGGCTTTTTGCAAGTACTCATCCTTCTGTGCTTGATCTGTTCTAAGTCGAGAAGGGATTTCAATAAGTGCATTCAATGCGTCTTCCCCTTCAATCTGTTCAACTTGGCGGCACAAAATTTGTTCAGCTCTAAGCATCTCCGGAATAGTATATGTATGTGCTTTCAACAGTTCTCTTTTAGATTTCTCCAGATCAACTTCCAAGACAAGGTGAACACCACCTTTCAAATCTAACCCCAACTTCAAACGATTTGCTGGCAGCACCGGTCTCAAAGAAGTTGGAATACTACCGTATAGGTGTAAATTCTCCAAAGTAGCTGCTGGGTTTTCTTTCGATTTGTCCGAGATAAGTTTGACGAAAAATTCTTTATCTTCAGTAGTATCAAACTCATAGTCTACCGTTTCATAAAGATCAAATTTTTCTAAATGGACAGTAAAAATATCCTGGAGTTCATCAATTGCTTCTTGGAAGTTTTTGCCCTCCGGGTATTCTACGGCGGTTAAGTTTACTTTAAATGTGTTGTCTTCAGTCACTTCAAAATGCGGTAGTGCTTTCTGCATCCACAATGGAAGATTGCCATACAACGGCAAGTAAATACCTTCTGGTGTAGGAATAAGGTATAAAACTGATAACAGTAATACACCGATAATTAAAACAATTTTCCAGATATTGAATCTGTACATCAAATGCTCCTATTCTCTATTACTATATTTACGGATGATAGAATTCGATAGATTATAATTTATAATCTTAATGTGTGTCTGTTATGTTCAGTAAATCCTATGATAATTCCTTAGGATAAATATATTGTTATTGAAGCGTAGTCTGCCTTTCATCCGTAATTCTTCAATCGTTGCACATATCTGAAAAGTGAATACTCACAAGATATGTCTTTGAGATGACCACAGCTGCAATTTCGTTGAAATATGTTATGGTGCGCCTGGGAGGAATCGAACCCCCGACACGAGGCTTAGGAAGCCCCTGCTCTATCCCCTGAGCTACAGGCGCGTTTCCCTTTTTGGTATCTATCTATACATCTGTTGCTCTATAGATGTATTATATTTCGTATTTTTAATATTCTACGAGAGAGAAAATCGGTGATCCTGTAACTTTTTTTCTTCCCTCAAATTCCGTTAATTCTAATAAAAGCGCAACGCCAATTATTTCCGCCTCCAACTGTTTAACGAGTTCAATTGCGGCTGAAAGCGTCCCACCAGTCGCCAATACATCATCACATATTAGCACACGACTCCCACGTGGAAAAGCATCCTGATGAATAGCAAGCGTGTCTGTACCATATTCCAGATTATAGGTCACTTCATAACAATCAAAAGGCAGTTTACCACTCTTACGGATAGGAACGAAACCTAAATCTAATCTATGCGCAAGTGCAGCACCTAAGATAAAACCACGAGCATCAATGCCAACAATTACATCAATCAACTCAGATTTAAAACGGTTTGCAAACACATCAATTGCCGCATTAAATGCTGATCCGTTTCCTAAGAGAGGTGAAATATCTTTAAAACTGACACCTTGTGTAGGGAAATTGGGTATTTCTCTGATATATTTTGAAAAATCGCTCATACCAACTTAATTTGACACCTCCTTGTAATATTCTACATTGGTTCAGCATGCGGATGAATCATTATTTTCATGCCTTGTCGGGATTCCATAGTTTCAAAGGCTTTATCAATTTCTGTAAGTGGAAAATGGTGTGTAATGAGCGGTTGAACGCGAACTAATCCTTTTTCAAGAAGTTTAACTGCTAACTCATGGTGTCGAGGAACACAGCCGTGAGAACCCGTTACGAAACACTCTTTATAATGAATTGTGTTAGAAAGCACGCTCATTGGACGCATAGTCTTTGGAAGTCCGCCGAATAGGTTGACATAACCGCGGTGTGCTACCATTTCAACCCCCTGTTCATGTGCTTCAACTGAACCGCAAGTCGTAACAACGATATCTGCTCCTTCACCATCTGTTTCTTCACGGCACCGTTGAACCACATCCTCTTCTTCTGAGGCAATATAAACATCTGCTTCGTAGAACTTTGCTATTTCCATTCGAAGTTTGCTGCGTTGAACACCAATCACTTTCGTCGCACCCATCACACGTGCAAGGTCAATCATCATGCAACCGATCGGTCCCAACCCAATAATTACAACACTCTTCCCAAGAGACATATTTACCAATTCAAGACCATTAATTGCACAAGCGAGGGGTTCTGCAAGGGCGGCTTCGTCAAAACTGAGACCAGTACCAAATGTTGTAACGGGACCTTCTTCTAAAACCAAGCGAGGTAGTTTCATATATTGGGCAAATGCCCCAGGAATTTGGTATCCGATGGCGTAATTAATTGCACAATTATTACCGAGACCATTTCTGCACCAATGACACTGTCCACACGGTACATCCGCACCGATAGATACCCGGTCACCTTCTTTTACACGCGACACGTTTTTGCCGACTTTGACAACAACTCCTGAATTTTCATGTCCAATAATTGTCGGTGGTTCAACCCGTGGGTTGCCATGATGGAAAATCCGAACATCGGACCCACATATACTGACCGATTCAATTCGCATTAGTGCGGATTCACTATCTATTTCCGGTTCAGGTACATCCGTCACATTGAAGTTTTCAAGGCTTTCAAGTATAGCCGCTTTCATATTTCCTCTTGTTTTAGATATTAATTACGGGTGAATAAGAACTTTAGCATAAAATTCGGTTTTGTCCTTCATCATGTTTAAGACTTCAATACTTCCTGTCAATGCTACTTTGTGAGTAATAAGTGAAGAAAGATCCAACTTCCCAGATGCAATCGCTTGCAGTACTGTTCGCCAATCATCGTCGTTACCAGATACACTGTAATCTGAATTCCATGTTCCCAGGATACGAACTTCGCGCCGCATCAGTTGTGATATAAGCGATGCCGAAAGTGTTACATCTCCAATTGGATTCCCAAGCAACACCACACTACCACAGCGTCGAACACTCCCTAATGCATATAAATAAGTTTGTGGCACACCAGCTGCTTCAATGCATACGTGCGCGCCTTCTCCTTCTGTCTGTGTGTTCACAACATTAATCGCATCTTCCCTTGTGCTGTTATATACGTCTTCAAAACCGAGACGTTTTGCTAATTCAAGTTTTTCGGGTATAATATCAAACAGCAGCACTTGTGTGGAACCCATAGTCTTTGCCCATTGTGCTACCATCAACCCGATTGGACCGGTACCAAAAATCGCCACCGTTTTTCCTACAAGTGACTCCTGTGCCCGTCGAATTGCATGGAGTGCTACAGCAGCAGGTTCAGTCTGTGCTGCCTCTGCTAACGTCACACCCTCGGGTATGCGAATAATATTCTCTTTCGGGGCAACAACAAATTCAGCAAATGCACCATCACTTCGTGAACCGAGGTAGTCGTAGTCACTACATTGAACATATTTCCCGTTCTCACATGCTGCACATTTTCCACACCATATAAGCGGAAAAACAACAACATTGTCTCCCTGTTTGAATTCATCAACACCTGCCCCACATAGATCTACCGTTCCAGCAAATTCATGTCCACAGACTGTAGGAAAACTGTAAGTGCCTTTAGAGAATATCCTCGGAATATCTGAACCACACACACCGCAGTAACCGATTCGGACTCTGACGTGTCCTTCAGAAACGGATGGAATTGGCATCTGTTCATACCGCAAATCCCCAACACCGTGCAGGACAAGTGCCTCCATCAGTCCGTTTTGCATTATACGCCTCTATCTTCAAGTCCAAGTGAAATCGCCTGATGAATCCGTTGGACATTTTCTGTGCGTGAACCTGATTTCTGAAAAACGCTACTGCTTCCTCCGACTAAGATATCTGCCCCTACCGCTACCATTTTCGGTATATTTTCAAAACTGACATTTCCATCTACTTCAATTGGCAGGTTCACACCTTGTTTGTCCAAATAGGCTCGACAATCTGAGATTTTTTGTAGAGTTGCAGGCACTAATTTCTGACCTGCAAATCCCGGATTCACTGTCATAATTAGCACAAAGTCAAGTCTATCAACAACATAAGTAAGCGCGGAAAGCGGGGTCGCTGGATTCAAAGCAACACCCGCTTTAATGTCATATCCTTCAATTACTGATAAGGTTCTGTCCAGATGGATAGCAGATTCAGCGTGTACAGCGATCTGCTGCACACCGATCTTTGCAACTGCTTCTACAAAAAAATCGTTGTTATCCACCATCAAATGAATGTCAAACTCACAATCGGTCTTATCCCGTAGTTGTTCTATGAGTGCCAAACCGATTGGCATGTTAGGGACGAAGTGTGCGTCCATCAAGTCAAAATGAAGTAGGTCTATCCCCGATTTTTCCAATAATTGTATATCTTTTTCCAAATTACAGAGGTCAGCACACATAACTGATGGTGCTATGCGGATGTTGTTATTTATGGCGTTTGGGGATTGACTCTCAGGAGTCGGCAAGGTTTTTCTCCAAATAAATTCGTGTTCTCAATCTATTATTATAACATGAAATGAGTGAATTGTCAAATTTTGGGTAAGGTGGGGGTGCGTAAAGTTTTTGGCAAAATATCACATTATCCATTGTAGTGCCTGAAACTTTACACACCATTGGCGTCAATCTAGCGGAAAATACCGCCAGCCATTGTAGTGCGGGGTCTCCGTGCCCCGCACATTGTTTAAATGTAGCAGGTTTAGGCGGGACACGGAGACCCGCACTACAATATGAAAGACGGTTTTGAACTATCTCAAATACGACCAACAAGAAAAACCCTTAAATTGATGCCTATGGTGACAAAAACTTTACACACCCGGCCTCTTGTGTAGGAAGATTCAAAACAAAAACCGATACATAGGTATATTCGTTGTAATTCCAATAAGACTCCACACACCCCCAACAATAAACTCTCCCAGAATCAACCCAAGGAAAAATGGAATAAATTTACGATGCAGATTCATCCCACCTTGCCTTAGAATAATCCACTTGATAACGGAACTGACAAATATTGAAAACCAGAACACATTCATAGACCAACTACTTGAAATCGCAAACCCCGCGGGATGAAAGGGCCACCAAAACAGACGTATTCGCATAAGCATCAAGAATCCTGTTATCAGAAAACCGACACACATGGCAACAATTGCAGGAACGTCCGGCACTTTAGGCGAAGTCAACCAACCCTGAAGTCGGTTGAAAGGTCTACCAGCAAACCAATCCCGCGCACCTTCAATGTATGAGATGTGGTAAAATGCCCAAAATGAACTGAATGTCCCAACAACAATTGCCACACACATGGCAATGAGAAGTCCACGATTGGAAATTCGTGTCCGTTCAGCAAGTTTAAAACCTTCCAGGATATGTGGCATCGGATGACCACGATATGCACGATTGAATGAGAACAGATACGCCAACATCGTCAGGTTTTGCGGGCCAAGTAGACGTGTCCCGAAGATACGAGGCATCATCTCATCCGGTCCGATGAAATGCAAATCATGCACAGGTGATCCAAGTTCAGCACGCATGCGGGTTACAGCAGTAGAAATTGCATAGTATATACCAAAGAAAACTATTATTGCCCACATTGACATACCCGCAGCGTTGCAAAAGATTGCAATAAACAAAAGGCTACCGATAAGACAAAGGACCATACCACGATAGGACATCGGTTCATCAGAATCGACACCTTCCCGCGGTCTAAAAATCTTGCGTGCCACTTGTGCAAGGTGTTTTCGCGTAGCAATAACAGCAATAACAAACAGACCGATATACGCACCGAACGATTGCTCATCGGTGAACGGAAAATTCGGCATCCCTCTAATACCCAACGCATCACCAAAAATCCGTTCTACCTTCCAAAACAGATAGAAGAACCAGCAGGAAAACGACAGATCCAACGGAATAAAGAACGCCATCCCAACAGCAAAGGGAAACACCGCAACAGGTGTCCATCCGACCGCACTCCACGGTTTCTGCGTAAAGAATGGACGTAAATCGTAAAGACGACCACCCAGACTCGGTACATTCGGAAAAAGAAAGTGCAACCCATTCAGAATATCAATCGCACCCGCAATCCCGAAACCAAGCCACATCATCCTATTTGTCAGCAGTTTCGTCCTACCGATATATGTAAGTTCAAGAGGCAGTTGAATAATCGGATAACTCAGCTTTTCATGTTCTGTCCACTGCTTACGAACAAGCGTATTGATGAAAACCATGACGAACACCAGCGCGCACAAAAAACCACCCCAAGTTAGGGTGGTAGTCAGCCATCCTTCAATGATTTCCCATTGATATAAACTCGTTTCACCTCGATAGTATTCCGTTAGAAATGTCTTATCTTTAACTGCTATCCAATCAGGGATATAACGATGAAAAAGATGTACCCAATCGTTCTCTGGTGTAGCATACCAGAAAGCGTAAGGGATCATCGGAATTAAGACGCGGAGAACATCGTGTCCTGCCAAGGAAGAGGCAATTGCAAGCATGACATAGATAGTCAGCAATTCCCCTTGTTCAAAGGCAATTCGTGGAAGCACCTGTTTCAATACCAAATTCGCACCTGTGAGAACAAAGATGCAGAAAATAACATTAAAATAGAGCGAAATCGTGGTTGGGTACCCTTGCCCCGCTGAATCTAAAATCCAATAGACGTTGGGTATAGTGAGACCGGTGCCGATTAAGATAGCACGCCATGTCGCACCAAAACGGAGGGGTTTCTGTCTTGTTAGATCGCGATGTCTTCGTTCTTCATCGCTGCCTGATTGATGTAAGGTAGTAGATCTCAAAATTGATTTTGAATGATAAAGACTTGTAGCGGGTTTGGGAGAAATAATCTATAACTATGTTCTAAATCTTTATTACGTTCAAAATTAGGGACCTGTTTCAAATATGCATAAGTTATTACATCCAAGCTCTCAACGTTCTTTTCTAATGAGTTTCCATCGGTGAATGTGCTTTTTCGCTTTGGCAAACCGTCCGTCCTCAAGGAGGCGATCCATCGGTTTCTTAGGAATCTGTGGGAGTTGTTGATTGCTTATCATGCTTTGTCTGGTTGATGAGTTTATATTTCAGCATAAATCGGATATGTCGCCATGCGTCTCTAACAGCATTGAGTTTAGACTCGCCCCCGCGAGGGTGATAGATGATAGGAATTTCAAGTATTTTCAGATTTGTTTGCACTGCCTTAATAACCATTTCTGAAGCAAACTCCATCCCGGTTGTTTGCAGTCCCATTCGCTTGTACGCATCTGCGGTGAATGATCGCATGCCACAGTGTGAATCTGATATGTACGTGCCGAAAAGGATACGAAGCATCCCTGACAAGATCGGGTTTCCGATGTAACGTCTTGCCCACGGCATCGCCCCCGGAAGGATTGTCCCTTTGAACCGATTTCCGATAACGAAGTCGTATCCATTTTGAAGGGGTGTAATGAACCGCTCTAAATCTGTGAAATCATAAGTATCATCGGAGTCGCCCATGATAATATATTGACCTTTTGCCGAGGCGAACCCCGCGAGGTATGCTGCGCCATAACCGCGTATGGACTGGTGGACGACGCGCGCACCGAGTCGTTCAGTGATCACAACAGAATTATCGGTAGAACCGTTATCAGCTACGATCACCTCGCCTTGAATACCTAAAGATTTCAGTGTAGATTGTGCCTTTTCAATACAGATACCAAGCGTTTCTTCTTCGTTGAGGCACGGCATGACAATAGAAATTTCAACATTTTCGTTTTTCATAAGAATTCAACTGTTGTTATTCTGTTTCAAGATATTTTGGGTGTGTTTTTATATGTTCCGGATATTTAATTCTCCAAATTTGTACATCCGGCGGTCTATCATTTTCTTTTGAGTTGTTGGTATAAATGTTATCAAATGCTTCAGAGTGCTCACCTCTAATGAATAGTTTAAAAGCAAGACTATTCCATCCAATTTCAGGAACGTAATAGGCATTACGAAGAATATGTTTTGTGTCAAAAGTAAGTACCAGTCCTCCTTTTCTCGTGTTAACTGTTTGTGGTGAAACGATACGTTTGCTGCCATGGTAAGCAATATAAGGAAGTTGTATATTTTCTTCTGTTTTAAAATGTGCGATAACTCTAAGATTTTCGAGAGATTTCCCTTTAATCTCAATAGCATTCAATGTTGTTGAGGGTGTGAACGTGCCAAGTATTGGTCGACTCTGAGGTGAAAGTGAATATTGTGTTCCAGGTGCCGTGGGTAAATACAAAAGTGGGTGAAGATTAAAATGTCTGTCAAAGAATTGGTCGCTTCCAACATAAGAAGCTTTACCTGCAACGCCGATTATATCTGTGCTGGTCAGCATGAGATGTGTTGCGTTATGGGTTTTTAGAAAATATAATGCTTCAGTTTCGGATTGTGCACAATATAGGTGACGATAGTAGAGATGCACCCAATGCGGAAGGTAGTGATCTGGGTCTGTAATCGTCTTCACATTGCTGTGCACATTGAGTTGTGTACCATATTCCCAGTGGGCTGCCATAACGATATGATCCGTATTTAACTTATTTTTTACCCAGTTATATGTTTGCATGATGTTTGGGTTTTCGGGATAGAATGTTTTCACTTTTGCAACTTCAAGGGAACGTGTTGCATGTCCTCCAATAGGGTTCCAGAATAGCAGAAGTGCCAACATAGTAAGGGTGCTCACAACTTTCAAGAGTGTCGGGGGGACATTTATGCCTTTTATTGTCATCGGCACTTTATTATCAGTGAATAAGGAGAGGACCTCATTAAGAAGAAATGCAGTGCCAAGTGATAGCGGCACCCCAATAAAGAAGTCGTATCTTTTACCGCTACGTGATAAGGTAACCCATAGAAAAAACCAAACAAGTGTTGTCAGTAAGACAAGTTCATTTTGTGTCGTTAGTTTTCGCGTGGCTATGATTGCAATTCCGATTGCGACTAGAGGTAATGTTGATAAAAAAAGTATGTTTGTGAAGTTTGAACTCAAGCGATAACTCATAGGTGATCGCAGAAATACTGTTAAAAAAAGAAACGTCAATGCACAAACCAATATGACTGCTTTTGCTTTCCATTGCCGCAGTGATGCTGTAATGATTCCGAGCGTACCTAAAACAAAAATGCTGCCGTATCTACCAAACCAATAATTTAAATCGGGATCTGCTAACTCTTGAATGATCTGCATTAATCTATTTTCTTGAAAAGGAAAGGCAGTTGTTGCAAAGGTGTCATATTGAAAATAGATGTAGATACAACCAGTAAAAAGACTCATGAGGGTTAATCCCCAAGAGAGTCGTTTAGAATAAGATTGTAGGATTGTTACAAAACGAAGGAGCAAATAATGACTACTTTTCAGAAAGAGAATTACAAGTGGTGGAGCCAACATGAGCATACCGACATGTGTGGAATAACCGAAACCGCTACGATATGCTGGACTGATCAGATATAACCAAGGGACAAACATAACAATCATAAGTATATATTCAAGTAGATTGTCTTTTCTTTCGGTTGTACAAAACTTCCAAATCTCTGCTGACATGATGATGAGTAGAAAAAAACCGTATCCTTCCCAAGATAATCCTCCTAAGAATATAATGAATCCGAGAATAACAGTAGCTATCCATCTTTTTCTTCCGTGTGGCATTTGTTCTTTCCAAAGATATGTCATGATTGAAAGCAAACCGATCATCCAGCACCAAGCATCTCTATCAGCAAAACCGATAAGAGACCTATCTATGCTACCAGGGAGGGTCGCAAGCAGGACTGCTACGATTGTCGCAAAGTTAAAACCATACATCTTTGTTAGAAATATTATGAGGAATCCGAGTCCTATAATAAAACAGATAACCGGGAGATATAAACATACGTGATATAATGTTATGTTGTAAAAGAACAGATTTATGATTTTATAGATATATGCAAGAACGTAAGAATATAGGGAAAGTAGTTGTCCATTATCCCTGCCGTTAGGCAGCCATCGGAATTTGTCAATAGCGGGGATGTATCCGTTCTCGCTAATAGTTTTTGCTTGCCAATAGTATAGATATGCGTCATTTGATGTGAATTGTTCGTTTGGAATACGTTCTCTGCCTTGTAGTCGTATAGCGAAAGCAATTGTAAGGAGACTTAGCAGGCATAGCGTGTAGAGAATACGGGATAGATAGGTATGGCGTGTTAGGTTTTCAAGCGTATGAAGTAAACGTTGCATGCTATTATCAGTTTTGAAGAGTAATGTTTTAACGTTGGTCAAGGTCTTTGAGTCTGCCCATCATGTCTTGCCGTGTTTTCCTTATAGATTCAAGTTCTTTTGTGTAATGTTCGCGCCATTTATTGAGTGCGTCTTTTCGAAGGTCTCTTGGGACGTTATTATTTTTCTGTGTGGTGTTTTGAGGTTGCGGATTTACTTGCTGTGGCAGGCTGGTGGCATTGCGACGTGGTTGTGAATTGTGTTTTGCATTGAGAAACGTGTTATTGTTGAGAGTAAGTATGAGTTCACCTTTATTTATATTGAGGATTACTCTCTTTGCTGTGATATTTTGGACAGTCGCGTCTCCGATGGGATCACCCGTGATCACGTTGTGAAATTGGTTTGATTTTGTATCTATGATATAAGCAGTTTTGTGTGTATTGTCGGTGTTGATAGTTGTACCAAGGAGTTTATAATCGGGTGTCTGTTGTGGGGGTTTCCAGTTTAGAGGTCTAAAGATGTTATTGTCAATAATTGTTTGGTAGAAATCTACAGGAGTTCTGGATTGTTGACTTTCCTGCTTTTGGGGTTGCGGTGTAGGTGTCCTTTGTTTCGCTGATGTTATTTTGGGGATAGCGTTTTGCGGTGTCCCCTTATATGCTAACAGAAAGATAGCACACAGTGACAGAATTGAGGTAAAACAAATAGTTATGGCGATGCGCACTTTTGTTGCTCCGTCCGTGTTAATTATTGGGATTTGGCGGTGTGCGTTGCGGTATTTTGGGTCTATCTGGTGGTGTCGGACGTGGAGCGAGTTTTTCTTGTGCAGCTTGACGTATCGCCTCAAGTTCCGTTAACGCTTCCTTCAACATGTTTAAGTCTCTGGGCAATTCACCACCATGCAACTCTTGCAGCAGTTCTAACCATTTATGCATATTTTTGGAGGAGGGCGGTTCTTTGGGGAACATCTCTGGGGTGATGTTCTGCATAGGTATAGTTGTTTTTGGGGTGCGTTGGGGGACTGAAGATTCTGTCCCATCGCTGAGATGGGGAAGGTCATGATTTTGAGGCACTTGTTGTACCGAGGGTGTTTGTTGTCCTTGTGTATTTTCGCGTGTTTGCTGCAGCTTTGTGTTTAAAAGTTTTTCGTGTTCTGCAACCATCTCTTGCATATATGTTTCAATGGATTCAAGGGCAGCCATGCGGCGTTCATAGAAGCGAGGTTTGCCATCGGTAGGTAATGGATGCCCCTCTTTATCCGTATAGACAACGGTGATGCCTTCTGGTGCTGCTCCGAACATCGTTAGATCATCTTCTTGCTGTTGGGTCAACGTTCTGCCTGTAAATGTGGCTGCACCAGTATCTTCAGAGATGTATACATGCACTGTATTCGGTGTGAAGGGTGTAAAAACGCCCTCTATACCTGTAACACCCCCGAATACAGAGGGATCTGCTTCTTCTGCACGTATTTCGTTGTGTATTGAGACAATATCAAATTTTATGGCGAAATCTTCCAGTTCTTCCCACGTTGTGTCTTCAGGTAAACCATGATCACTAAGAACTTCCGATTTCGTTTCAGGATTCTCAAAACCCTCTTTCGCTTTTATGACACTATATCTAGTACTAAACGCTACAGTATAGTAACCAACATCTGGAAATGGAAAACCATTATCCAAAAGGCGTTGGAGCCATTGTTCTTTTGGATAGAGTTTTTCTGCTTTTTCGTTATATGCTATTGATTTTGAGTTGCCATAAGGGCGTATACGTCGGATATACTCTTCGTTCCATTTTTCTATCATTTCTTGGACAGTGTAAAGTTGATATTTTCTTCTGATTTCGTTGAGATCCATGTTTTCCCAGATGCGTAGTATCGGGGGAACTGTTTCTTGGGGAGGATCGGTTTTGTTTTTATGCTGATTTCTTTTAGGGGATTGTATGGGTGTATGTGTATGTTGAACGACTTCTCCGTCGGAGGTTATGTGTTTATGTGATTTAGAACCGGGAACTTGTTCAAGTATAGAAGTTTCTACTTTCTTTTTCTGCATATTCATATAGAAAACAACACCGATTATGATAACAAATAACGAAGTGATTAGAATTATTAATTGTTTTTTCATAGGTTTTTTCTCCTTCTGTTTGTGTATGTAGTGTAGTGATATAAAGTGGTGTTCGGTATAGGTATAGAAATGTACCATTATACTTATACCGAACGTGTGTTAGGTTTACGTTAATGCACTGGAGAACCTGAACCGAACCCGCCGTTACATTCATGTTCTGGATTATACCAAGTGCTGATATCATCAGGATCTATTGCTGATTCACCCAGATGACCAGTGGCCTTCGCAGTTTTGACCTGTTGGTAGGAGAGGTAAAAATAATTATAATAAGCAGTACTATTTAATGAAGCACTTATCCCTGTGATTTTGGAATATATATCGCTTATCACTTTGGTTTTTGATCGACTCCATTTAGCATTGACTTTTGCTGGACCTTCTGAAAGTTCCAAACCGAATTCATTACTTTCCGTATCTGATTCTGATCCTGGTACTATCTTAATTCCAATATTCTTAAGCCCTGTTTTAACGTTGGATTTTTCAGCTACAACCTCATGACAATAATAGATCCATGGAAAACGCCCGTGCCTAAGCACACTATGGGCATTTTCATTTTTCTCAATTCTTAGTGTTAAAGACGCTTTGCCCCTCCATATCCAACTTGTGCTTATACCCCCATTATCTGTGAGGGAAGGGGACACGCTTCCACTGACAGAAGTGCATCCAGCAGATACAGATAAGTCTATTTTAGCACCAATTATCAGCTCTGTTTCACTATCGTTGGCATGATTTGCACTTACCACGTTTGAAGCGTAATATCTGCGTGCCCAAGAAGATGCGTTATGGATTTTGTCTCCAGTAGAGCCGCTATAGTCAATAATGGTTCTTGGGTCGTTTAATTGAGTCCCATTTACATCGAGTTTATTTCCATTTGCATCTGTTCTATCAACATCAGTAGCATCACCGTTGCTGTTGACATAAAAATTAGGATTATGCTGGCTCGGTGAATGTCCGAAACCTTGCGGGGTTTGTGCCATATAGATAATAGACATAACAAAGAACAGAATTGCCGATATTTTTAACGTGTTTTTTTTCAACATAACTCTTTAATTTTCCTTACCCGGACGGGTGTTAAATTGTTAGAATATCAATACACACAGAAAATGTCAAGAACAAATCTTGACCGTTTTACCTATAATATCCTGCTTTCACGCACCGCGCGCAAGCAGAATCCAAGCATCGGGGCATCCCCAATGCAACAACAAAAGCCCGCAACGGGGCAAAGCCAGCGTGCAGGCACAAAAATATCGCAGCATGTCCAGACTGCAATAAGACCTTGTAATATGTATGAATTAACGAATGTAAATCGGGGGGGGGTAGGCAGTTAACTTATAGTTAAAATTAGTCTCAAAAGCACTGCGGACACAAAAACCTCGATCAGATGATAGGCATCTGGTGTGTTCATTTCTGATTAGCAATTTTATTTTTAGACTTTTCATTGTTAAAGTTAACTCCCAAGATATACGGTAACGTGGTTTTTTGCTCAAACTATGCACCCACGCTCATAGTATAACACAAATTTCTGTGAATGTCAAACTTTTTTCAAATATTGGGTGTGTAAAGTTTTGGGCAAAATGGACACAGACATCCTGTAGGAGCGATCTCCGAATCGCGAACTGTCGGGATTCGGAGATCCTTCGGACAATGAATTTGGCGGTTAATGCCGAAAACTTTACACACCCTCAAATATTTACAGGATTTTTCAAGATTTATAGTCCAGTTGCAATTATTTCCACATTTCAAAAATTTGTTTTGAATTATCTTGAGATTTTCAGTAAATCCTTGTATACTTTAAAACTATAGGACGTTGAGCGTCCAAATTCGGAGTTAAATAATTTGAATTTAGACATGAACTCATATTGAGTAAAACATAAAGATGTGGTAAAATAGGGAAAGAAAAGGGATACTTTACGTCCTTTTATTTATACTTCAGATATTCGTTCATGTTTTTTATATTTATTCATATTGTTGAGAGGTGTTATTATGACAGACAAAGGACAAAAACAGCCAAAATATAAAGGTATTCCGAAGCAGGTTTCGCGTAAGGATTTCAACCAATATATTTTACCACATTTATCAAAACGCATAAAAGGTCCAAAACCGAAACTTTCCCCTTACAAGATATTCAACTATATCCTCTATGTTGGACATACGGGTATTCAATGGAATCAACTCCGAACCCGGCGTAATGAACTCCATTGGTCTAACGTCTATAAATGGCATAATCGGTGGTCAAAAGATGGTTCTTATGATAAACTTTTTGAAGCATCTATAATACATCTTCATGATACCGACCAACTTGACACCACTCAACTTCATGGTGATGGGTCAAATACCGTCGTAAAAAAAGGGGAGACGGCATCGGTTATTCAGGACACAAACATCAGAAAGGTGAAAAAGAGTTGACCATCACTGACAATCAAGGGTTCATCATTGGACCGATAACGGTCAAACCTGTTAATGAACACGATACAACGATTCTGCCCGAAGTGTTCAGCGAGCTCATCACCTTTAGCCATCGGATTGGCTTGGATCTGAGCGGTTCTGCTCTAACACTGGATTCTGGTTTTGACTCTAAAGCGAATCATAAACTTATCAAAGAACAAGGTTTGCTTCCGGTGATCTACCCGAACCGCCGGAATGCAAAAGAACCTATTGTGATTGCTCGCAAGTTTCGTTGGTTTAATAAAGAAATGGACAAAGACCGATATAAAGTGGAACGAACTTTTGGTTGGAAACCAGATACTTACCGGAGACTCGTCCTAAGTTATGATAAACTCAAAGAAACCCGTTTAGGTTTTCGCAATTTAGCATATTCAATGATAAACTATCGGGTAACTTTCAGTGAATCTTAGAGGTTACTCAATATGAGTTCCATGTCTAAAAAGGATGAAAAAATGGAAACGATGAACGATTTGTCTGAGGCGGTAGTCCTTTCGTCAGAACAAAAGCAGTTTGTTGATAACAACGGATATCTCTTGATAAAGAACGCATTACCCCCAGATGTTGTAGCAGAAATTGATGCTGCAGTAGACGAAGTTTACGCAAAACAAGAGGAAGCAGGCAATCTGGAAGCAAACGGAAAACTGAACCTTCGCAATTGCATTACACATCATGAGGCATTTCTCCAACTTCTCGACTGGCACAAGTCTTTTCCTTATGCATGCGGTGTTCTGAATTGGAACATACAGATGATAACATCACATCTGATTGTGCTACCTTCAAAAGAGGAACCACCCGATGATGTTAAGACCAAAATTGGACTTCATCGTGATGGTGGCACATCATATCGTGAGATGCAAGAACCGCATCCGCGAATTCTACTTAAGATTGCTTATGCAATTAGCGATCAGAGTGATCCTGCTTCTGGTGCAACGGTGTTAGTGCCAGGAAGCAATAGGTTGACTGGAATGCCAGCAAGAGACCCAGATACAGGATGGGCACGTGGTGCAATTTCTATGAACGTCAATGCCGGTGACGCATTCCTCTTTGAACAACGGACATATCATGGCATTGGACATAACTGGTCTGGACTTCCGCGCAAAACTATCTTTATGGGATACGCATACCGTTGGGTCAAACCGATGGATTATATCATGATGCCTGATAAATTGGTTGACAGATGCAATCCAGTCCAAAAGCAACTCCTCGGCGTTGTTGACGATGCATTGAGTTTCTATATCCCACAAGATAAGGATGTCCCGTTGAAATCCATCATGAATGGTGGCAAATAAAGTTAGCACATCGGCAATGGAAACGCTTCGCTTACTTTATCTCTGACTTAAGTGATAGACTGTGTTCCAACAAAGCGCGGGCATAGGGAATGTTGTGCAGTCCGTATCCACTGTCTCCTTTTACCATATCATAGTTCAGTTTGGCATCAATGTACGCTTGAGAAGTTTTATCCTCAGCGTTGTCAAGTATTGCTTTGACCTCCTTCATTTTTGCTTCAATTTCTGCTTGATATACAGGGAGTTTCTTCGTCATATCGTTGTCAGCAGTATCATGACATCCTGCACTGCTGCAGGTTGAGAAGTCTGCCTTAAAGGTATGACCCCCATGTTTTTCCTCTATGTTCTCGTCATCTGTTGGCGTTTCAATCTTTGCCATGTGGCAGTGGACGCAACGTTTTTTCATGGCACGCACATGGGGTGATGGCATACGCCTAACACCAGCACCTTCGCGTCCCAAAAACATCTCAGCTTGGGATTGATGAACGATCCCAGCACCAGCACAACCGCAGTCCATTTTATGACAAGTGACACACAATTTCTTTGCTGGCATCACTAATAAATGTTCTTCTTGGCTGCTGTGTGAATGGCAGGATGAACAAGCGACAGCATTAACTGCTGTTTTTTCGTTATACGGGTGTCCAGGTATAGAATATTCTGCGAAGGTTTCATAACCCGATGAGTGGCAGCTCAGACATGATGGCTTTACCTCATACGGTCCTTCAAGAAGATTGACAAGAGCATGTGAATGTCCAGCTTGTGTCCATTCTGCATAGGCGGATTCATCCCCGTGACATTTGTTGCAACCTTCTGAAAAAGGTGTTTTTGTGTGTTCTGTTGTATCCTGTTGTGTTTCCTCAGTCTCTGCTTGTCCAGTCGCAAGTATTAACACAACGAATGAACCCATCAATAGGGATAGTACAAAAAATAAGAATGTTTGTTTCATTAACTCTCAATGTCCTTGAATTATTTTCTTAAATGGTCTATATTATTGATCTTCATATAAGATATGTGATTTTTCAAATTTTGTCAATCAAAAGTTGTGTGAAATATTCCTTAAATCCCACAATAACATACTAGGGTTTGGATAATTTATGTGCATATCAAGTCATTATAGTGAATTATAAGTATAAGTTGACACTTTCGCCCCACGGTAGGCGAGGTTTCCTAACCTCGCCGATGCAGAGTGTTCAAGTAATTTCAAAATCTACTATAAAGGAAAGACCAATGAAATTAAATAAGTTTTGCAGTTGGACCGCCTTCGTCTTTCTATTTACGTTCCCTTTTCTTATTGGCTGTGGCGAAGACCGTAAAATGCATTTCCCGAATCTCGATCTACCTGATAGTGCCACTGTGACAGTTGAAGCTCCCGCAGGTGCAGCATTTGATCTTGCTGTTTCCGGTGACTTCAGAGAAGAATATAACTTTCGCGGGGAAAGCTCCATCGTTCACAATAAAGAACAGAATTACTCCTTTACAGAAAATTTCAGCCAAACATTTTCGTTAGTAGATTCTTCTGAAGTCTTTCCGTTAGTAGACCCTGATGAACGATACTTTTCTGTCAAACTCAAATGCACTGCACTTGAATCTGAAAGCGACGAAGACACCGACTCGTTCCATCTAACTATCAAGTTTAACGGGGATGGGAATTTTGACAAAGGAAATCTCGATAAAACATTTTTCCTGGGAACTGCAAATACACCGCCAGAGGATGAATTGGAGGTAGATGAGTTAGAGGAGGATTTTGAAGATAATCTAAAAGATTTGCCGAGCTACATCAGCCTTGGTCAAATAATTGGTGTCCAAATCACTTTCAGTAGGTACGATGGCCTGGGTAGTTCCGGTAACTTATAGTAGTGACAGTAACTTCTCGGTGAGTAATAAACTAATCCTAATTTGCAAGGAATTATCAAATGATCAAACATCTTTTCTTTGGACTGTTGGTTTTTGCACTTCCGTTATCTGCCCTTTCCCAAACAGGAACAATTGAAGGAACAGTTTTGCATGAAAGTACTAGTGAGCCCTTAGCAGGTGCGGTGGTACGAATTATTGAAATTGATCAACACCAAACAACTGATGCAAGTGGGAAATTTGTGTTCACAGATATTGCACCGGGAACCTGGACGGTATCCGTAAACCACCAAAAATACGCAACATCAACAAAAACATTAATTGAGGTCCAAGTAGATGAAACCACAAAGGTAAAAATGTTCCTTAAGGAGGTCGTTGAACTCGAAACGGTCATTGTAGAAGGGGATCGGCCACCACCAACAGTGAGTCGAAAACGGATCCTTGGCAGCGAACTGATCCGTATCCCAGGTGCCGCTAATGACATTCTCCGTGGACTTACCACGCTGCCGGGCATTGGCATACCAAACGATCTACTCGGTATCCTCTATATCCGCGGGAGCGAACCGGATTCCAATCTCTACTATTTTGACAGAACACCCTTAGGGTATCCTTTCCACGGTGGCGGACTGCTTTCAACTATCAGCTCAGAAATTATTGACGATGTTGATATCTATGCAGGTGGATACGGTGCCGAATTTGGGTTAGATTCGCAAAATGTCTTAGATATCCACTCGCATAATCGACTTGATAAAAGATGGAGTGGGAAATTTAACCTCAATTTTCTGTATTCGGAAGGGATACTTGAAGGCAAAATTGGCAAGAAAGGGTACGCTTATGTCGCCGCACGACGGAGTTATTTTGACCTCATCGTTGGACCGTTTGTGGACGATGAATTCCCTTATTTTTCAGATGCTCAGTTCAAATTTGTTCAAGCTTTCGGTAAAAATCATTTCCTTACGGTGAATGCCTTCGCTGCAACAGACCATTTTAACACTGTGGGAGAGGGAACAAAAATTTCACCTGGAGAGATCCCCGGAACAGAAATTGCAGAAATTGACGTATGGAGCCAGACTACGTACTTCAGAAACGGGTTTGAAGGGCAAGGCATCCATCTCCGCTCCAATTTCTCTGATAATCTTACCTCCTATTTTTCTTTGACCCGCTCTGTCAATTTCCTCAATGTCGAATTCCGCAATCCTATAGACGCGACGCACGAGTTTGATGATATACATATTTGGGGTGACCCGTTGACTCTTATTACAAGATTTGATACGTACACAGTCCGAGTTAAGGTGCCGGTATGGACACTTCGAGAGGATGTGACTTTCCGTTTAAATCCGAGATTCCAAATAGAACCTGGTCTCCTTTTTTCTTTTAGTCCTGCCATTAGTTTTGAAGAAAGCAAAACACCACAGCTCGAATCGATGGGTAGAATAAATACCAAGGTTCAAATTACGCAAACTACAGAGGATGGAGAAATCATTGCTGATTACGACAGGGAGAGAAAACGAGAAAAATTTATAATCACAGGTATAAAGGAGGCACGCGATGAATTTGGACACGATTTTTTTCGTGCTGAGGGATACCTTCAAGGACGATATAACCTCTTTTCCTTCATGTCTGTCGCACTTGGCACCAGGTTTGACTATCTGGATATGACAGAGGAAGTCTCAATTCAACCCAGGGGCAGCGTTAATTTTGAACTGCCGATCGGTTCTAACCTTCGATTCGGATATGGACATTATGAACAGAGCCCGAAACCGTACCAAGTCCTATCAGAGAATGGGAATCCTGCATTGAAATCCAGCCTTTCACAGCACTATATTTTAGAAATTGGCCATAAAATCTCACCGCAAACAGAAGTCAAACTCGCCACTTATTACAAAAATTCCGATAAGTTGGTGACAAAGAATAGTGTAGGGAATTATTTGAATCAAGGTGCGGGATATATTGGCGGGGCAGAGGTTTTCCTGCGTCATCGTGTTTTAGACAAGTTCTTCGGTTGGATTTCATATAGCTGGACACATGCTGAGCGTCGCGAGAACCCCGACGCAAGTTATAAACCACATCTCTTTGATAGGACACACATTGTTAGCATCGTTGCTAACTATAGTTTTACACCGAATTTTGAGATAGGTGCAAAGTGGCAGTATCTAAACGGAACGTCAGAAGCACCAGTCAATTCAATTACTTTAGTTCAAGACCCGATAACCCGTGGGTTGAATCCACTGCTCGCCGCCGCTGAAGAGAACATGACTGTTCAACTCGAACCGTACCATAAGTTGGACCTGCGGGTGAGTCGCAAATGGAAGTTATGGGGAACACAGATTGGTGGATTCCTTGATATTTTGAATGTATATAACCGAAAAAATAAGATAAAACTTTTTATTAAAGAACCACAGGATATTCCAGGTACAGGTAACGATACCTCTGATGCCTTTGACATTGTAGAGGAGGGGATAGGTGAATTACCACAACTGCCATTAATCGTTTACCTTGGATTAACACTTGATTTCTGATTTAGCAATCTTTTTTAGGACACTAAACTAACAATGGAGGAATTTTATCATGGAAAATACACAGATATCCCTATTTAATGGTAAGACCTTGGATGATTGGCACGCCAGAGGTGGTGCTACAGAACATGCATGGTCTGCTATCGGTGATGTCGAGCTCAATCCAGACGATAATAAGTTGTTGTCAGCAACTCCCGGCGAAGGCATCTTTTACAACGGTCCCACAGGACGAACCGCTGATCTCTACACAGAATATGAACACGGTGACTGTGAACTACACGTAGAATTTATGGTGCCACAAGGTTCAAACTCTGGCGTTTATGTAATGGGTAGGTATGAAATTCAAATATTGGATAGCTGGGGTGCGACAGAACTCAACTACGGCACATGCGGAGGTGTCTATTGTCGTTGGATTGACAACAAACCCATTGACGGTGTGCCACCCCGTGTCAACGCAAGCAAACCACCCGGTGAATGGCAAACTTACGATATTACATTCCGTGCACCGAAGTTTGATGCTAACAGCAATAAAGTCTCTAATGCTACGTTTGTCAAAGTCGTATGGAATGGACAGGTAGTTCATGAAGACGTGGAAGTAGTTGGAGGAACACGCGGCGCGATGTTAGCAGAGGAAGCATCAACCGGTCCTTTACTGCTGCAAGGAGATCACGGTCCAGTAGCATACCGCAATGTCGTTTTGACACCTATTGACAACTAATTTGAAGCTTAAGGTTCGGTTACCTAACCGAACCTTTCCTAAAATCAATAAAGAACCTGCCAAATATAAGGAATTTAATAAATCTGATCTTCTTTTCAACAACATAAAAACACACAAACTATAGTAAAGTTTAGAATTAAGAAGACATTTCAATGCACTTGCAAGTACCACAAGTCCCGTAGGGGCGAGGTTTCCTCGCCCTCTGAGACGTCCTATTAATTGTAAATTTCACTATAAATGAGACATATCTATGATATATTTCCATTTATTTATTACCATTTTTATGTTTACAACCTTCCTGTTTCCCAGTTTTGCTCAGGAAGAAGCCTCCGATGAATATATTGTTAAAATTGCCTATTTCCTTCCAAATGACGAGTTCATCATCATGCCAAATACCACTTACTATCTGGTGTTGATTACAAATAAGATTGGTAAATACAACTACAATCGGATGGAAAATGTTGGAACAACAAGACTTCTCGCAGCTAAGCAACACTGAAACTAATACCGTTTACCATCTTCAACTTAAAAGGTTGACAGATATTCTGGATGCGGCACTTAGTGTGTATTGGCGACATTTTCGGGTTTTTGGAGCGATAGCTGCTATCTATTTTGTCTTAGATGCATTGCGAGAAGGAATATTCCTATTTCTTGCTGAAAACAAAGGTTTAAACATCTTAGATGAGAACATCGAAAACCTGATTTCTATATTAGTGTACGGGTTATGTATTGTCGTAGCGAGTGAAATCTATTTTGGAAAAACCACTACACTTCAAAATGCAATACGATGTTTCCAAAACCGTTTTTCATCTTATTTTGGCAGTACGATCATTTATTCAATTCCGTTTATACTATTATCTCTTTTGCCAGAAGAAGATTATTCTGAAATCCTTGCTGTTATCGTCTTATTCATTGGTATCCCTATCGGCATTTATTATTTAATCTCTCTAATATTCTACGGTCCTGTTGTCATTGTTGAGGGAAAGATGTCTTCTGATGCATTACGTCGCAGCCGCGATTTAGTTCGAGGAACGTGGTGGAAGATATTTTGGAGAGTCATTGGTATTCTGGTGTTCATCGTCACAATTGAATATATTCTCACTGTCTCGTTTGGGTTGCTATTTGCTTTCTTAGGACTGATGCATAAAGTCAGCGCGGGTTCTACAATCATTTATGTGCTTCAGGCACCATTTGACCTAAGCCGTATAGATTCAGTTGCTTCCGCAATTATGAGATTTCTTGATATCGGGGCAAATGCTTTCACCACACCGATTTTCGCAATCAGTGTGACACTTCTTTATTTTGACATTCGTTTTCTGATGAGACGCATGACATCAAGATAAAACGTGAGTTTGATAAGTTAATTCAATAATCACTGTTAGGTTGGATTATGGTATAATTATCAGGACTTACGCAGTTTCTCTTAAAGTCCCCTTGATAAGGGGGATTTAGGGGGTTAAAAAGACCAAAAACACTGAAATATTGCACTATTTAACCCCCCTACCCCCCTTATCAAGGGGGAATGCGTAAGTCCTGATTATAATACTCACGTTAAATGTATTAAAATTCACTATAACTTGTAACTGTTTCATTTTAAAGGATTTATTAGAAATATGAATAAATTTAAACTTGGTGTTATCGGTGCTGGCGGTATCGTCTGCCGTATGCATCTACCCGATATAAAGAATGGAGACGATTTTGACATCGCTGTTATTGGTGGAAGGCGCGAACACCGTCTCAAACATCAGTGTCAAGAATTTGATATACCACGTTGGACACAGGATTACGACGCAATTATCGCAGACGACTCACTTGAGGCAATCCTTGTCGGCACACCGCATCCATTACATGTCTCATGGGGTGTGAAAGCATTGGAAGCAGGGAAGCATGTCCTAATGCAAAAACCGCTATGTGGTGAGATGGATGAAGCAAATCAATTTGTGGATGCTGCTGAAGCGAGTGGCAAAACTGTCATGTGTCTTCCACATTTTAGTGCAGGTATCTATAAAGTCCGTCAACTCATCGCAGAAAATGCCATCGGACGCGTCTCTGGCGCGAGAATGCGAAGTAGCCACGGTGGACCGGAGATATATTATGCCGAAATCATGGACATTTTTGGTGAAAGCGGAGACGATTTGTGGTTTTTTGATGCAAAACAAGCAAGCGTCGGGGCACTTTTTGATATGGGAGTTTACGCTGTATCAGGTCTTGTTGCCATGCTTGGCACTTTCAAACGTGTTACCGGCTTCGTTTCAACTTTTGACAAACCGACAGAATTAGAAGATGTCGCAACACTCGTGCTTGAAATGGAATCAGGTGGAATTGTCACCGCAGAAACATCTTGGTGTGATCCTGCACGTACTGGTGAATCAAGTATCCACGGCACAGCAGGCAAGTTCACAATGCCGGGAAAAGATGGTGCTGGTCTTACACAATACACACCTACCTCATATACGCGCGAACATGCTCCCGTTGATACGAAAGCCATTGATTGTGGTGATGTCGCACCCAGTGGGATGCACGCACATTTCGCGGAACATATCCGAGCAGGCACACAACCGCCTCTCTCCAATGTTTATACAGCGCGGCATGTGACTGAAATTCTACTGGCAGGACTCAAATCATCTGAAACTGGTAGTGCTGTTGAACTCACGACAGTATCGGACAAGTAGGTTGTGTACAAAAAGACATCTCCATGCAGTTGAATTTCTTCATTACTACATGGAGATGTCAACACAATTAATCTAAACTTGCATGAAATTCATACCAATCATCAAGGTTGTTAAGGTTGACAGCATCTAAAATAGAGCCATCATCTTCAATACCGCTCGCACCAAGAATACCTTCACGGGTATCGTCATCGTGATGGTACCCCTCTATTGAAGCATTCAACTCAGCAACTGCATCAGCATCAAGGCTACCACCTTTCTGTTCTAATACCCACGCCTCAAATTGAGGATACGTCGGTGAGTTATCTCGGATATATGCAAGGGTTGTCCCCTTATCAAGTCCAAGACCATCTAACACCATCTGATCATAACCCGCGCCACAGGCAGGATAGTCTTCGTGAAGAACACCTTTCGCATCCATCAATACTTTAGACCAAAATCTTGGGAGATGTAATACACCTAAGGGACCAGCGACCCCAGAACTAATTGTCGGGATCAGAGCTGATTTCTTTTTCCTTCCAAACATAACAAGCCTCCTTGCTACTATGGATAAGTTTATGTCGTAACTTGCAAGTACATCTTGCAATTATCCCTATTATACCAAAAATGTAAAAAAATCGGAATTGAATTTTCATACGGGGTGTGTAAAGATTTTGTCACTAACTTCTCACCATGAATTGTAGGGGCGGGGTCTCCGTGCCCCGCAGTTGTTGCGAGGAGTGATGGCATTCATACCCGGGGAACGCCAAAAGGCATTCATACCGTTGATTACTTGATTGGCACTACAATGGTGACTGGGATATTTTGGCACTAACTTCTCACCAACCATTGTAGGGGCGGGTCTCTGTGCCCGCCCGTTGCATTACATGACAAGGAATGGCGGGGCACAGAGACCCGGGGAACGCCGAAAGGCGTTCATACCGTTGATTTCTTGATTTGGCACTTTGTAAGTGCTCTGGACTTGATCTCAAATTACCATATTTATTTCCTAATCTTCATTAGGGACGATATGTCTGTACTAACCTGCCCTTATATCCATATCGTCCTTACAGGTCTAAAAAATGTGTGTTGAACAATGAAAAATATGTCCATTGCCAAAAAATAACTTGACATAAGTCCATTTATGTGTTAACATATATTTATTATTTATTTTAACAAGAATGTGATATTAAATATAACAATTTTAAGAAATTTATAAGAGCAAAATAATGGATACTATTATGAAGATAAAAGACGATATTCATCCAATTCATCACACATTTCTATACAAAAATAACGGACAAATCTCAGCATCTCAGAAAAATCTTACAGTTTTGCATAATTCAAATTTTAGTGTCATCAAATTATGCCCTATAAACCCATACAGTGACTACGTGAATAGACAATTTTCCCGTCTTACAGTTGTAAGAGATTTCTTACAGTTTCGTAACTTTTCAAGAAGGAGACAGACCATGAAATTGCAAGATAAACACAATGAATTTGCTGTCAGATACTACACAAAAAATACTACTCTCATAGTCCTGGTTAGGTGCGGTTTCCTAACCGAACCTAACGGCACAGGAAGGACGCTAAATTGACGCTTATAGTGACAAAAACTTTACGCACCCTTCATACGTAGGTTTATAAGGTTTATTGCCGAAAGCAAAATTACAGACCATCGCCGCAACAAAAATAAAACAAGAAATTACACCAAAACTGTCCAAAAAATGAACAATAACGAAAAAATTTTACACCATTTGCTTGTTTTTTCAAATTAAGTTCAAAGCAAAAAAACGCCATAAACCCATATCACAACACGATAGAAAGCACCATGCACAAGAAAACAAAAAAACAAGTAAATATAAAATGTTAGGAGGACTTTTCAACCCCGATAAAAGAGTGCATCAAATATGCAGAAACCCCTTAATTTCATAGAAGAAAAAGATTTTGATGAACGAAATTCTGTAAGTAGCAACTTAGATTATTTATAAAATCGTAAAAGGGCATACAAATATGTTGAATTTTTTAGTTGTTTTCTATAAAATACATTCAATATCATAATGAGGAGTACATATTGGATGACACCCGAAGTCGCATTAGAAAAACGCAATCAGATGCTGCGTGATGGATTTTGCATTGTAGACGATATATTGACTGAAGAATTCCTGCAAGAGCTGCATGATGAAACAGAACGACTCATTGCAGGGCACGTAGAACCTGATGAAATGGTATATCAAGGACAGCATGTGAATGTCGGTGGAGCAGACAACCCATACATAAAACGGTTGCTGGAGTGGCAGCCATCACGAGACGCTTTGAATCAACTCGGTTTCGGGGATTTCGGAGCATCAGGTGGTATTATTATCTTAACAAAAGAAGCCGGAGGTCCACCACTGTATTGGCACCAAGATTGGATGCGATGGAATGACCCGCTTAGTTGTACACCATGGCCACAGACTATTTTTCTTAATTACTATCTGTCTGATACAACTCCTGAAAATGGATGTTTAAGAATTATCCCCGGCACACATCTAAAACGAATTGAATTGCACGACCTACTTGTTCCCGCACATGAACAAGGGGCAAGGTTCATTGAGGAAGATCACCCTTATATGTTTGACAATCATCCAGATCAGATAAATGTATGTGCCAAAGCGGGTTCATTAGTTATTGCAGATGCAAGGGTACTACATTCTGCACACAGAAATCACACTGATGTACGTCGCACGCTGATTCTCGCATGGCACAGTCGTCCAAACACCGTTCCTGAATATTGGGATGAAGAGATTCCTGAACTCATCGCAGATCGCGATGCAAATGGAAACTATCCTGGTTCCCGTATTCCAGGTCATTATTTGAAGCCATAGAACAACAGATTGTTGATTCACATTTAAATTCAACCTTAAAAAATGAGGAGTACTATTATGAAAATCACTACGGTTTTTAGAATTTTGGCACTAACGTTAATGCTAACAATTCCATTATTGATGGTTCACGCGGAAGCGGTTAGCACAGATGAACTGATCATCCATTATAGTTTTGACGAAGAAACCCACGAGGGGGTAGATATAATGGATTTGTCGGGAAATGATAATCATGGTCTGCAAAACGGTAATCTCAATGTTGTGGATGGCAAAGTTAACGGTGCTATGGAGTTTCCAGGTGGTGCGGCTAACTATATTGCAGTGCGAGATCATTTTTATGATGATTTGTTTCCTGAAATTACTATCGCTGTCTGGATCAAGACTGCAGGTAGAGGGATGATCGCATCCTGGGATCGAAGCGAATTTTTCCGGTTTGGGGCTGGTGATGATGTACTCGGAAATTTGACCTTCATCGGTTTTGATGTCTGTTGTCCAGTCAAAGATTGGCACGGGAAGGTTGAAGTAACGGACGACGAATGGCATCATGTTGTTGCAACCTTTGATGCAGAAATGAAGCGGATATACGTTGATGGGGAATTGGACGTGGAGGCACCAACAGACACAGACACCAAGATGATTGGAAAACAGATAGTACGTTACGGGTTTATCGGCATCGGTTCAGAAGCTGCTGCTTTCAATGCTGGAAAAGGTCCCAACTGGGTTTTCACTGGGTTGATGGATGAGTTCCTCCTGTTCCATCGTGCAATCTCCGCTGAGGAGGTTGAAACCTTGGCAAAAGGAACTACTGATCCTTTTGCAGTTGACCCATCAGACAAATTGAGCATCACATGGGGGAAAATCAAGAGTACGAAATAATACAGTGATAACCAAAACTGTAAATCATAAACCACACAGAAATAGAACCTTATTTTGTTGTAGATAACACATATCTAATAGTGTCTATGAATAAAAGGAGATAAAATGAAAAATTCATTTATTTTCAAAATGTTGACGCTAACAGTAATTCTATCTATAGCAGCGTTAACTACACATGCAGGTGGTATTAGTGAGAAAGAACTCGTCATCTACTATAGTTTTGACAAAGCATCCCAAAAGGGTGACGATATATTAGATTTGTCAGGAAATGAGTACGACGGATTAATCCACGGTGATAAACTAAAAATTGTAGATGAAGGTATAGTAAACGAATGTATGGAATTCCCCGGCGGCGCAACCCAATACATCGCTGTACGTGATCTAAACTATACCGAAGGCATACCAGAACTGTCTATGGCAGTTTGGGTAAAAACGTCCGGTAGGGGAATGATTGCCTCCTGGGATCGTAGTGACTATTTTCGGTTTGCAGTAGGAGATGCTGCCATAGACCATGTTGATTTTATCGCTTTTGATATCTGTTGTCCTATAGAAGATTGGCACGGAGATATTAAGGTGTCAGATGGAGAATGGCATCATGTCGCTGTTACTTTTGATGGAGATATGAAGCGTATATATGTTGATGGAAAAGTGGATGTGGAAGCAGCCACTGCGACTAATAATAAAATGATCGGTCCGAAAGCACAACGCTACGGTTTCATCGGTATCGGTTCTGAAGCAGCTGTATTTAATGGGAATGCAAGTCCTACATGGACATTTACAGGACTAATGGATGAGTTCCTGATGTTCCATCGCGCACTTTCCGATGATGAAATAAAAGACCTCTATAGAAACAGTGGAGATCCGTTCAGTGTTGAACCGATAAACAAATTAAGCATTACCTGGGCAGAAATCAAGCGGAGCAATTAAAAGCAAAACGGGTGATTGATCTAATCACCCGTACATTCAAATTATTACATAGAATTATGCGTTTCCGTTTTCCACTACCTCTTGTATTCCAGGCCATTCACGCCAAATATCTGTGTAACTATCATAACCGTTTTCTTTAACATCAACATGCCGTATACGGAAAATCACCGCATACCGAATATCTGAAGATGCATTCGGTGCTGCAGAATGTACAACCTGGTGATGGGTTAGAACAACATCACCCGCATTTCCAACAATTTGTGTAGGACCTTCGGGGAGTTCAGGTCTTGGCATTCCATTCGCTAAAATTTCATGTCCTTCCTTTTTGAAGTAGTCCGCGAAGAAACTGTGTGTCTTGGGCCATACCGTAAAGTTACCACTATAAGGTTCAGGCACATCTGCCAAATAAACAACAGCTAACGCCGTAAATCCGCGCCTGTATACCCCTTTTTCCATACCGTTTGTTCCGCTTCCCAATCCATCAAGATGACCACCAGGTTCTTTCGCATCACGACCCAACGGCATTGGAAAACGCAGTGCTATCTGGGCTGAACCGGGAACTTGAACATTCCCTTCTCCCAACATTGATTCGGCAATGTTCTGAATAGGCGTTTTATTGAAAATCTCAACAATCTGTGGTGCATTCCTGATTTCGTTACAATACGATTGTGCGCGAAACTTTTCCAAGTCGCCTTCGTGCATACCGACCGCACCGATAGAATGATTAATCATTTTTCGGGCACTATCCACCATCAACTTCGGTACAACACCAGGAACTTTGATATAACCATTTTCATAGAATTCTAACTTCTGTTTTTGTGTGAGCATATTGAAATCCTCTACGCATTATTTCAAATATTTGAAATTTAGACTATACCATAAACAAAAAGTTTAAGGTAATTCAGTTGTCATCATTTCTTCAACCAATGCTGGAACACCACCTCTGTGTCAGTAGGTTCTACTACACGTAAAAGGACTTCTCCATTTGCAAGAAAATCTAATGCCATAAAACCCGAGTGTTGATGTGCAAAAAGTGTATTGTCTCCATGACTTACTTCAGTTGCCTTTTCACTCGAGCCAAGTCCGCTAACAAGTAGATAATCTGTCACATCCCCTTCCAACACTTGTAGAGAATGTTCATGTCCAGATGCATAAATTAAGAGCGGTGACTTTTTCCGAGTAGACAAGGCAGCATTGAGTTGTGACACCATATATTTATATCGTGCTCCGTTCAAATCCTGATCCGATTTCACCACATACCACCGAACCAATGGATACAAAGAACCAACAATCGGAACAGGCACGAACAGCCATTTGTGGGCAAGTCTACAGGGAAAGAGGTGTGCCTTCCAATCATAGAAACCGCCATGTATGCCATAACTTTGCAAAGGATGGTGTCCAACAACGATAACTGGCAATTCAGTATCCAAATATTTCTTGAGTTTATCTACAACTGTATCTGTAGATGCTGGCGGTTTCTCGTGTTGATGTAACCACCACTGTGTATCTAAAACAACTATTCGCACAACAGGGGCAGACTTTGGTAGTTCCAGCATAACGGGACCTGGAGTGCCACCTTGTGGCAAGAATTGTGGCGTGCGAGTCAGGGCATCGTTAATATATTTCTCTTGTGCAAGCAGCGCATGATATCCAACCTTTTTTCCATTCGTCCAATCATGATTACCTGGAATAAACAACCCGTGAGCATCTGTAGACTTGATGACATCAAGTTGCGGTCCCAAACGAGTAGTGGCTTCGTGCTTTTTCCGTTCTGTCATTCCATCAGGATACATATTATCTCCCAAGAAGACAACACTGGTTTTCTCTGGAGATTTTTTTGTCCATGAATGTAATGTCTGTAAGACAGGTTCATCTTGCTTCGGTAATCCCGCATCACCAATGAGTAAGATGCGATACTGGAGCGTATTCTCCGTTGCAATATTCTGTTTTCCGATTGCAGGAATGTCTTGATGATAGTAAGGTGATGTGTGGCTGCACCCTACAATCGTCAGTTGCACCGCCTGCACAATCAAACATAGTAGGAAAATGCTCCAAAGAAAACGCGATCGATTGTAGAATTTCATATCTTCCTTTTTCAGATTGTATCTCATAAATCATTTGTAGGGTGGAACCCATCCCTACAATGAAATTGGAATTCTGAGGATAATAAGGTTTCACTCTATATTGGTACTACCTATGCACACATTTATCAATAGACTCACACGAAATGATGTGATATAATTTAAGTTGAAAAAATAAAAAATACGGTGAAAAAATGAGACGTTTTGGAACACAAGGACGCGTATATCCTGAGCAACATTATATTGTCCCTCGGAGTAAAGAGATAGCAGATTTTCTCACACGAGTTAAAGAGGGAAGGTATATTGTCCTTTTTGCACCCCGACAAACAGGAAAAACCACCTTTTTCAGAATGGCACTTGAAACACTCACAGATGAGGATCCATCCTATTTTCCTATCCAACTCAATTTTGAAACATATAAAAACTTACCGGCAATAGATTTTTACGAAGCCGTATGCAATAGAATTTGTAAAGAGATTGAGCAGGTTTTTGAAAAACGTGGACAAACACTCTCTGGTAAATTCTCGCGATTTCTTTTAAACAGCAAAATAACAAATCATATTTCAATGATGGACTTCTTTGAACAGTTCTCAAGTATTTTAAATGATGATTATGGAGTTCAAAAAGTAGTTGTCATTATTGATGAATTTGATGGTATTCCTCAAGCTGTTTTAAGCGATTTCCTGCATTCGCTTCGAGACATCTACCTTTCTGATCAGACGCGTTGCATCCATAGCGTTGGCATTATCGGTGTCAAGAGCATCACACAGCTCAACTACGATAGATCCGTTTCTCCATTCAATATCCAAGACGAATTTTTCTTACCCAATTTCACTCTCCAACAAGTGAAAGAATTACTAAGACAATATACAGTTGAAACAGGTCAGCCATTCTTGCCTGAAGTTGTTGAATCCTTACACAAACAAACTGCTGGTCAACCGTTCCTCGTAAATCGATGC
Source organism: Candidatus Poribacteria bacterium (assembly GCA_958295945.1). Classification (GTDB taxonomy): domain Bacteria; phylum Poribacteria; class WGA-4E; order WGA-4E; family WGA-3G; genus MSPOR6. The sequence goes on along the minus strand of OY282386.1, from coordinate 2,575,236 downwards.
GCGCAAATACTTACTGAGGAATTGGAAATCTCAATAAGCGAAATGATCACAGATCAACACTTCTCAACAGCACACATAAAACTGCTTCGTGAACGAAACACAAACATTGACCACCTGATAACAAATATACGAAGAGATCGTAGATTTGAAACATTACTCATGAAGATTGCTTCTTATGATAAAGGTATAGAATTTAATTTATACAATGAACTCATCAACGAACTTGCCACTTTTGGTGTTATCGCTGAAGGGGTAGATGGCATGTGTGAAATAGTAAACCCTATTTATCAGTATTGTATTATACAAGCATTCCAACCCCTTGTCAACGGACTTGAGGGGACCTATTTTCCCGAAAATGCAGATACAGAATTCACGGATTTTCTCACCACTGATGGTAAACTTGAGATGTTACCACTTCTGAATAATTTTCAAGAATTCATCGCACGTGCAGGGTATAAGATTTTAGATGTGCCTGATACACCGAAAGAGTTTATTGGACAATATTTACTCTATGCTTATCTTGAACAGTTTGTTCGAATCGTACGCGGCTTAATGTACCTTGAAGTTCAAACCGGACGAGGCAGAATTGATCTCCTTATCCTTCACAACTCACAAAAGTATATCATTGAAACAAAGATCTGGGAAAGTGAACGTCGATATCAAGAAGGCAAAAGACAACTCGCTGCATATCTCAAATTAGAAGGTGCAGTGGAAGGATACTATGTTGTTTTTGATCATCGGACAGAAACTGATCCTCGGTCTGAGACTGAGATAATAGACGGTTTTACAATTCAGAGTTATGTGATCCCTGTAATCCAAGAACGACCTTCTTCTGTTTAGGAGTCGTTATCTTCCATCCACTGTTTGATTCGTTCAACAACTTTATCTAATGGAACATTCTCTTGTTCTCTGCTTGACAAATCCCGAACTGCTACAACCCCAGCAGCTAACTCATCCGATCCAAGAATAGCTGCGTAAGGAATACCTTTAGAATCAGCATATTTCAACTGTGTGCTAATGCGTGTAGGTCGGAAATACACCTCCGTCCGTATACCTCCCTGACGTAACTGCGTCGATAATTTAAGCGATTCATCCATCAAGTCATCATCAAATACGGTCATCAATACCTGCGTCACCGTCTTTCCTACAGAGGATGGAAACATATCAAATTCTTCCATAACATCAATAATCCGTTCAATACCGAAACTTGTGCCGGTGGCAGGGAAACTCTGTTTGCTAAAACTTCCTATCAGTTCATCATATCTACCACCACCTGTTATGCTGCCAATCCTCGGTTCCTCAACAACCGTTTCGTATATCGGACCCGTATAGTATTCCAAACCGCGCACCATTGCCACATTCACCCTATAATATTTTTCAGGCACACCAAGAGTGGTGATATAGTTGATTAACTCCTCCAATTTGGTCAATCCCTTCTGAGCAATTTCAAAATCCGCAAGTTGATCCTTCATATCAGTCAGGACCGTTGTCGCATCACCTTTTACCTGTAACAGAGCAAGCAACTTTTCAATAACATCTTCCGGTATCTCATTCTCTCGCAATTCTTCAGTGACACCATTTACCCCGATCTTATCCAATTTGTCAATAGAGCGATAAAGTCCACCGAGTTGTTCGGCAGGAACGCCAGAATATTCACCAATACCAGTTATCAGTTTTCTATTGTTGATATTTATCTCAAATTGCTCAAAACTGAGACGCGACAATACTTGATAGATCAGATTTACATTTTCCGCATCTGCTAACATGCTATCACTTCCGACGGTATCAGCATCGCATTGAAAAAATTGACGATAACGTCCTTTCTGTGGTCGTTCCGCACGCCATACAGGATCAATTTGATATCGCTTGAAAGGTTTTGGTAACTGCGGATACATTGCTATAACGCGGCAAAGCGGTACAGACAGATCATAACGGAGTGAGATGTCCTCCTTACCACCCGTGTGTCCAGCTTGATAAATTAGTTTTTCTGCATCCGGACCGTATTTACCTGTGAGAACTTCAGATAATTCCATAGCAGGAGTCTGTAAAGGTTCAAATCCAAATTCTTCAAATACATCACGAATCACGTCTATAACATATTGCCTACGGATCATCTGTTCAGGTAAAATATCTCGCATGCCACGTGGAACACGCGGTTTGATAAATGTTGACATGATAACTGCTCCTAATACTATATTAACCTGATATGTAGTGCGAGGTCTCCGCACCTCGCAAGTCAAACTTCTAATCAAGTTAATTGGGTTTATATGTGGCCCGGTAGTGCTTGACTCCTACGCCTCCGTAATCCTTTTGCTAACGTCTGCTTCAGTTCGTCAATCTTTTTGCGTTTCCAAGGATCCCTGAGTGATTTCGGGTTTGCAATCAGTGTAGATTCAGATTCTCTTAACACTTCTATTATCTTAAGATGGTTTGCCTTCAACGTCCGTGCTGAACTACAATTATCAATTATAGCATCCGCTTCTTCTGGTGGTTTACCCTCCGTTGCCCCAAACGACAACATCAAGGTAATGGGGGATTGGTAAGTCCCGAGAGTATTCAGTCTCTTCCACGGCGTAAGAATCGCAGGTGCAATGCGGTTTTCTGTCGTTTCAAGTATATATTTCTCAGCGATATTTAAATACTCTGTTGAGATGCGGATGTTCCTATCCGCGAGGTTCACTAAATCGGTGAATGCATTGATGTCCTCCCGTTCCTCACGAACTGCAAGAACTATATTGACAAACCCGTAGTCTAATGGAAGGATTTCCTCAACATTAGCGTCTGTTTCTTCAACCCAATCCTGTCCAGTTATACCCAAATCGTAGAAGTCGTCCATACCAACATAGACAGGAATCTCTTGCGGACGAGAAATCTTTATCTGAACTTCACTGTCGTTAGCAAAACTGGCACGATAAGAACGGTCAGTTGACTTATAGCCATTGAGCTCATAACCTGCTCGTTGAAACATCTCAAGAGTTCCAGATTGAATCGTACCTTTCGGCAAAAGTAAATTCAGTGTCCTTTCTGTTTCCATAATCAATTTTCCTTAATCCTTAATGCGTATCATTGTTCTTCGTATCCATTCATACCTATTATTCAAGGTCTTTGAAGGTAACCTCTTCTGTGTTTCCAGTATTCAAATCAATCCGTTGGATGGAGTGATCTTCATTCAACTTAATCAGATAATCGTATTTCGCTTTAGCAGCATAGTCATGCTGTTCTTGTAAGTCACGTCCCATCAAATCTACCTCTACAGTCTTTCCTAAACATCTCAATTGTTCTGCCGTATCTTGTGCTTCACGAAGGTTATCAGTAGAGGTCGCCACGATAAAGTAATCTTTTTTCGCTTGAGTAGGTTCACGTTGTGTTTCGGCATATATCTCCATCAGGGAATCAAAATGGAATGCAAAACCAGCACCCGGCACAGATGGACCACCAAAACTCTCGATTAACCGATCATATCTTCCACCACCACAGATTGGTAGATTGCTCTCCGACACTTCAATCTGAAAAACGGTACCTGTATAGAAGTCAAATCCGCGCGTAATACCCAGATTTATTTCAAAGTCGGTAATATTATTGTAATCCAAACATTCACATAGCCTGAGTATTTCTTGACGAACTCCCTGTGCGGTATGATTGAGAAATGTCCCCCAAGCATCCATCACAACATCTTTGCTCCCACTAATCTTTGAAACATCAATACAACGTTGTGCTACCTCTTCAGATATACTGAAATATCGGTGCCATCTTGCTTTATAGGTTTCCTCTGCGACAAGCGGTAACTTCTCTGTCCATTCTTCCGCGCTGTCTTCTGTTAATTCTTGGATGTCCGATATCTCAACCTTATACTCACCTTCGTAGTCAGGTCCTTGAGATCGTCGTAACATATTGAGTTCATCACGAGTTGCATCCAAATCCAAATGTTGACTATCCCTTTGCAGACGAGAAAGATGATCTATATCCAAAATCACTTCACTATGGTCTTTTGGATCAAGCGCAACCTGTTTAAATATCTCACGAAAGACACCTGTGTTACCGATCTTCAAAGTCGTCTGTGTAATATTCAGTTTCTCAAGTATCCGAACTGGTAACGTAATAATCTCGGCATCTGCCAATTCAGATGACGGACCAATCAACTCTATCCCCGCTTGGCGAAATTCGCGCTTTGCCTCACGATTGTCTGTCCTCGGTTCTTGACGCACACACTGACCGATATAATATAGCTTATAAGGGTATGGTAAATGATGTAAATCGCCATTTGCTATGAGACGGCATACGGGTGCGGTAAGTTCCGGCCTCAGCGCATAATCTACCCTATCCGGACCGACAAATGTGAACATTTTGTGACGTATTTCCTCACCGGATTGCGCGGATAAAAGCGCAAAGGATTCAAACAGTGGTGTCTGAATCTGCGCATATCCGTAACTCTCAAAAGTCTCACGAACGACATTCTCAACGTAATTTCGTTGAACCATCTGTTCAGGGAGAAAATCGTTTGTTCCGATGGGTTTCATAAACTTTTCCATAAGCGTTACTCCTACAATTCTCCATAATCAACATACAAGAAATTGTAACAAAAAAACCCAGCAAACAACATGCTCATCATCTCAACGTGCCGATAGTCTGGCACGGAGGGAGCGGTTAGTTCACTAGGATTGTGTAGCAAGACTCACTTGCTATGTGTCCAATATGATGTATGGAATAATCACCTCATCACTCTAATCCGCTCTACTCAGCAATGGATTGAATGATGATGGCTGCAAATAAATATCATAATTCTTTCGTCCAAAGTTGTAATCTTTCTGCAAATTATACTGTTATTATCCGTGAAAGTCAAATTTTAATTTATTATGAACTTGCTTATACTACTTACCTGCTCGTAAGAGTTCCGTATTTCCAGATTCTCGGATTTTCGTTGACAATATTTCTGAAATAGTGATACGTTTAACATAAAACTTATATGGAGAGACAAATGGGATTTCCAGTTTACGACTACCGAACAGATGTTAGAAATGTACTTGTTACACCACAGATTCGCTCGCGGTTTTTAAAGATGGAACCGGGACAGAGTGCCCAACTACATAGCCATGATCTCGGACACGAAATATTTCTTATCCTTGAAGGGCGCGTGGAATTTGAAATTGATGGGGAAACTGAGGAATTAGGTCCAGGTCAGATGTGTGTCGCCTTAGCAGATCAACCACATTCAGTGCGCGTTCTCGGAGACGAACCGATGACGATGTATCTTTCTGTAACACCCCATATCCACCCTACCCATACACCGAGAACAGCGGATGGGAAAAGATTGCCTCCAAACTTTGCCCCAGCAAGTGCTTATGATGTCCAACCTGATATGGAAGTAACCTTAGAAGAACTGGTTTCTCGGCAGATAGACATGTCGCAGCTGCTCGTTGAACTTAGCATCAAGTGTGCCGATGTTCAAAATGAGATGGGGCATCAACTGAAAGCTGCCGTTGCCGATGGAGACACACAAGCAGCCATTGATGCACGCAATGCAATGTGGGAAGCAATTTATCCTATTTACAAGGTCGTTTCTGAATTGGGTGAGATTTGGAATGAACTTGCCCCTCGCGTAACACAATAATTCTCTTCAACGTTTATTCATCATTACTTTACGGAATAAGTCGTTTTGGACTTGAGAAGATTTATAAATTGACCTTATTCCATACTCTCTGTCCGAAACTTGTCAAAGATGTTCGTTCCTCTGTAGTTGTCCTTGTAGCACGCTTCTGCGAGGGACAGTGGCGTGTAACTTGTTGAATAATGATGATGTGAGCCATACCATGCACGTTTAACGAAAGACCAGAAACCTTCTATCGTATTGGTATGTACCCCATCAGCTTCCCACTTCTCACTCCGATTGATTGTTTCATGTTCCATCTCTTTACCGATGTCGTTGTCCCCTTTAAACTGGTCGGTATAGAGTTTAGCATCTTCGGTGTTGACACCCCTCTTTATGAAGTCAGCGATTGTCTCACCAGTCATATCTGAAACAAGTTCTGCTACGACTTTCCCACCGCGCGCAACAGCACCAACAACAGCATCCTTCGCTGTGCCACGTCCACGCTTACGGGGGACACCTTTTTCTTTGTCGTAGTCTTTCCTGCGTTTACCACCGATATAGGTTTCGTCTGCCTCAATGATACCTTGTCCAAGGACATTATCCTTTCCCATTTCAGCACGTATACGCATCATCGGATGCCAAGCTGCCTTCTATTTCATTCCTAAATCACGTGCGAGTTGACAACTTGACAGACTTTTCTTTGCGTTTGTCATCAACGAGATCGCAAGAAACCATTTCTGAAGTGCGATCTTCGTTCCTTGAAAGATTGTGCCAGATGTCCTCTTGAAGGTGCTATGGCAATCGTGGCATTTCCAGCGTCCAATACGCCCCATAGCGTTTTCGTTACGTCTTTTGACAGATGTAGACTCACAATGTGGACATTGTGGTGATCCTTTCCATCTAAGACGCTCTAAATGTGCGATACACGCCTCTTGATCAGGAAACATTTCCATGACCTGTATTAGATCCATCAGAATACTCCTTATTTGGAGTTGCTTTTTCTGATGGATTCTGATACGATAATTAGATAAGCAAGAACATCAGAAAAGCAACTCGCTTTTTTGTGTTCAGTTAGGAGGTAAATACCCTCTAACTTCTTATCTATATTATACTATATAAACTCTATCTACACAAGGGTTTATTACACTTTTTTAAACATTTCTATTCAAGTCCAAAACGACTAATTCCGAAACTTTTTATACGAAAGGCGATGCGGACACACCGAGTAAAAAGGTAGAGAAAACCTTTCGTATCAATGAATCCAATTTATTAGAAGAAGTGATAGTGTCCCCATAATTATGTTGACTCGATCTGTTGCTTCACAGTATTTAACGGTTGTGCGTTTTTCAAAGAAACGTGAGGTCTCGCGCAAGGTGGACGCGTATAGATAAAATATCCACCACATAGCTAAAACAAATGGACGTTTGGCGTCCTGCGGGGAGACAATACTCCTCGCACACACTCACACAGGAGACATAATGAAACATTTATTTGCCTTGATTGGCATAACACTACTGATGCTTTCTCACTTCGGTTGCACGGGTGATCCGAACAATCCGACAACACTTGATACACCAGACTGGTATAGCGCAGCACCGCTTGCAGCGGATGTTGTCTTAGAAAACATGTATGAATCTGAGGTGCGCAGTTTAGCAGATAAAACGCATGTACAGATTGTGACAGTGATTGAAGGCACCAGCCGTGTGACGATTGATGCGCTTTATCGTGGGATACGCGATAGCGGTTACGGTTTCCCGCTCTATGAATGTGAATTGGCAGATGAAGCAGCGGAAGCAATGGGGGGTATTGCGGGTGGCATGTCCGGGAGTCCTGTGGGTCCACCGGGACGTGTGATGGGCGCGCTGGCTTACGGTGAAGACTTTTCTAAAACACCGATGCGTTTTTGGGTCACTCCAATAGAAGCGATGGAGGCTGCGAAGACACATGTAACATTTGGCGAGCAGTTAGCAGCACTTCGCGAAGTGCCCGGACAGTCGGATGTCCCTGGGGCACCTGCTGCGGGGACGATGTACGCACCCGTGAAAACACCCTTAATGATAACAGGTATCCCGCCAGCACAGCTGCAAAGACTCGCCTCACTTATGAAAAGTGCGCCGTATCAATATCTGCACATGATGGCAACGGTGGGCGGGGCTCCCCAAGCATCAAACGATGCACCCAAAGCACTCGCTGCAGGGGATATGATTGGCGTGGGTACCGTGACGGGTGATATTATCAATGCAATTGGGTATGGTACGGTGACACAAGTCTATGAGGATGGCTCGTTTGTTGCGTTTGGACATCCGATGGTGAACAGTGGTCAAGCAGCAGCATCGGTGTATCGTGCTATATGCTACGGTCTTGTGCCATCTTATAAGGTAACTAATAAATCAGTTGCTGCCTATGGTAAACCGATTGGCATCATTACCAAAGATCTGACACCGGCGATTGTCGGTGAACTCGGCAGGGTGCCAGACATGATCCCTGTCAAACTTGTTTATCAGGCAGCAGCAGGTGAACCGATAGAAAAATATCACGAAGTTGCGTACGGACAAGAAGCATTGATCCCTATAGTTGCAGCCTCTTGTGTGCAAGTGCTACGGCAAGAAACCACGCCAGCGACCATAGATGGAACGATAAAACTTCTGTTCAAAGAAACAGACACGCCGTATTCGGACTCCTTTCGATTTACAACGACAGATATCCTTTTTGACACGGCGTTTGCACTTGATGGAATACTTTCTGGATTCACAACCTTCACAGCAAACGCCGCGGGGGAAGCCACTTTGAAAAATGTAGAAATCTCTATCAAGGATACACCGCAGTTTATGACAGCAACGGTTGTTGATGTTATTCCACCAGAGACAGTTTCACCCGGCACAACCGCAGTTTTTGATATTGTTTTACTGCCACACTGGTCATCAACAGCTGCAGCACGACAGCTTACCCAACAGGTAGAGATTGCTATTCCATCTGATTTTCCAATAGGGACAGTCGAAGTCAACGTCAGTGGTGCTGGTGATACTTCCGACGGTTTTTTCTTTGACGACTTTGATTTATTTGACGATGAAACGGACGAAGCACCCGCTTTACCGCAAACGCTTGAGCAGTTAATCCAACAGAAACAAGCTGCGCAAACCGACCCTGGCACGATTACGATTACCTTACAGCCTGCACCATTCAACTGGGATAACTTCGACTGGGAAACAGACCTACCGCCTGATGAAGATGAAGATGCAGAGACTACGGTCATAGAAAAACAGGTTGTTATGGATAGGTTCATCGTCAGTGGCACAAAACAGATAACGGTTACTGTTGATACCCCCGTCGATGAACCTAACGCGGGACTACCGGAAGAACCACCGCCCGCACCTGCTGACTAATGCAGACGATGCTCAAGTAATTGTAATAATAATTATAACAATCGAGGTAACCCCTTATGCGTGCGGATTTCCTCCCCTAATTTTTCCGCACGCGCCTTCTCGCTTGAGTCGCAGCGTGTCAAAATAGCGGCTACACTAATAAAAGTCTGTCCTGCGGGGAGACACTAAACCCCCGCACTAACAACAAAAAGGAGATTTAAATGAAAAAACTTGTTTTAGCCCTATTATTGCTTATCACCTGCTTGTCCTCACAATTAGAAGCAAGGATCATATTTGGTGACTATGAAATCGAGAACCTACTTGCTGCCTATAACTTCAATAGAGAAGATTATGGACACATTATAGATCAAAGCATAAATGGTATAAACGGTATCCTTGATGGCAATGCCATACTGATAAAAGGTAAATACAGCAATAGTCTTTCATTAGAGGACGTAAACAGCAGATTTATTGGTCTCAGAACAGCACCGGGTCCATACTATATCGACGTTTACGCAGCACACACGATCTGTGCGTGGGTCAAAGTACCAGAACAGGATACAGATTTTACAATCAGTCTACAATTTATTGACCGAAAAAACTTTCCAGGCACACCTATCTCTGAATTAGAAACTGTCACAGGTACACAGCTTGCTGTCCAACCCAATGGCAACTTAGGTGCCGTCTTTCATAGTCTGTTTTTTGATATATATCCCGATGTAGTACCAGCCACAGATGTACCAGATGAGCCAGCCACAGAGCCAGATGAGCCAGCCACAGAACAACCAGCCACAGAGCCAGATGAGCCGATCATAGAGTCAGAAAAATCGTTTTTCTCTAATGGACATTATGTAGAAACAAAAGATCAGTCTATAAACGATGACAGTTGGCATCATTTAGCACTTGTCTATGTGCCTGGGCATCCTGGGTATCTAAAATTATATGTAGATGGTGAACCTGTTTGTGAAAACGAATATTATCCATGTTACTTATGGGATCCACAGCATTACATAACTCTCATTTCAGTCGGGGAAGGCGCAATTGGAGTCGTTGATGATTTATGCCTATTTTATCAAGCTTTGGATGAAACATATATTGATCTGCTATATGAGATCGGAATTGACAAGATTATGACGATTGCTAACGTGGCAGCAAAAAACAAAATCACAACGACCTGGGGGGATATTAAATCGCGACAATAGGCAAAATATTGCTTTTTGCGTGTTAAGCGTACCGATTGAATATAGTAAAATCCGAAAATATGTTCACACTCCCGGTAGATGCGGTGAAATGACATCCTTAAGTTAAAAGTAAATTCGGAGAATGCAATGGGATTCCCAGTATACGACTACCGAACAGATGTTAGAAATGTACTTGTTACACCACAGATTCGCTCGCGGTTTTTAAAGATGGAACCGGGACAGAGTGCACAACTACATAGCCATGATCTCGGACACGAAATATTTCTTATCCTTGAAGGGCGCGTGGAATTTGAGATTGATGGGGAAACCGAGGAATTAGGTCCAGGACAAATGTGTGTCGCCTTAGCAGATCAACCACATAAAGTGCGCGTTCTCGGAGACGAACCGATGACGATGTATCTTTCTGTAACACCCCATATCCACCTAACCCATACACCGAGAACAGCGGATGGGAAAAGATTGCCTCCAAACTTTGCCCCAGCAAGTGCTTATGATGTCCAACCTGATATGGAAGTAACCTTAGAAGAACTGGTTTCTCGGCAGATAGACATGTCGCAGCTGCTCGTTGAACTTAGCATCAAGTGTGCTGATGTTCAAAATGAGATGGGGCATCAACTGAAAGCTGCCGTTGCCGAAGGAGATACACAAGCTGCCATTGATGCACGCAATGCAATGTGGAAAGCAATCTATCCTATTTACAAGGTCGTTTCTGAATTGGGTGAGATTTGGAATGAACTTGCCCCTCGCGTAACACAATACATGCAGAGCAACCGTAAATGAGACAATCATTTATGAAATGGTATTGTATAGTGCATGAATCAGCGTTTTTACTAAAGGGAAACTTAGGTTATTTTACCAAAGTGGTTCTCTCTAAATCATAACTATTATCAAACTCGCATTAACATGTTAATAATGCCCAGTCTGCCAATGAGCAGATAAGGGACAACTCTTTATATAAGGAGAAGTATTATGACCCGTAAAATTTATTGGGGGATCGCGATCCTCATAGTTTTACTTATCGGTGTATCCGCAGTCTTGTTAATGCGGACGACAGACACCGAACCGAAAAATGTCTACAAAGGTGACGTAGAACCTTCACAAGAAGTTGTCAAACGTGTTGACAAGGAACAAACAACTAAACCGAGCGGACACTATCATGCTGATGGCACATGGCACGAAGGCACACATGCAGAACATGCAAACATTCCAGATCTCCCTGTGTCTGAAAAAGTGATTTATCCGCACCAAAAGTTGTTAGATACGCATCCAGTTGCAGCATTGCGTGCACAAGCGAGAGATAGGGGACACTGGAGCGAAAAGTATATCCTGCCATTTCCACCCGATGACGTGGAGGCAAATCAACTTGCAAGGGCACTCTATATATATATAGACCATTTCAACATCAAAGGATTTACAGACGATGATCCTGAAACGCGTATGCCAGCAATACGAGCAGCAAGACATTATATAGACGAGGTTTATGGAGCCGCGAGAGAGGTATACTTAGATAAAGCAGAAGGACCGGGGGGCATTGATGTTCGTAAAATTGATCCTCGTTTCTATGATCTATGGAAGTTAACTTTGGCAGATCAAGATTCAACACGGCTTTCAGAAAGCAAATTGCTTAGAATGCCCTCAAGCTTTAATAATCAAGGAGGAAGTCAATGAAATTATTCAAATCTTCAGGTTTTGGACAACACTATGCTGCTATCTTAGCAGTGTTAGTATTGTTAACGTTTGCAACTTCCACATTCGCTGGAGATCTCAGTACCGAAACAAAAAATCTCAAAGAGGCGTTAATTCAGCTTCAATTAGATATATTTAGCGAATTAATTCTTTTAAGTAGCGAATACGATCACATGTGGCGTGTGAGGCTCCTGTGGGGATTGATTGATGATCATGTCCGGGATATGCCGAAGAACACTTTGATGAATATAATCCAATTTGATTGGATAAACACTCTCGTGAGGACAAACAATTTCCCTGATGATTTTATGGAAAAGTGGATGAGCGAGACAGTATCAGTGTGTATATGTCAGCATCGATATCTGCGTTCGAAAAGCAATTGAAAAAGGTAAAAGACTTAGAAAAGAAGTATGGTGATGACTGGGTAGAGGTCTCAACCGCTATTGCCTTACATAACGAAGATCATTTATCGGAATCAGAAACAGTTCATTTCGTCCCTGGTTTTCGCACGTTTTCATATTATGACAACACGCCAACATTCCAGTGTAATGTCTGTCCAGAAACGTCAAAAGCCCCTTTTAACCACAGCAAGATATGTGGCAAAGACAATTCAGTTGTTGCTGGGTGCGGTGATAATTATTATACTTGTAGTTCAAACACCTAAAGGAACACGGTGTTGTGTATTGTGCTAAAAAGCGCACATACAAGAAAAATGGTGATTGGATAAAAGAGACCTGTGGTCTTCCATTTAGGAAGTGCAGTAATAACAAATTCAATCATCACACGGGCATATGGGGGAGTAGTAAGCATTCTGAAAACGTGCTTGACCATGATGGTGAGCCACCGCCTCTCAGTTGGCCTCCTGTCGATGACGAGGAGGATGAAGAAGACCTATCCTCACCGGGTTTATACCCTGTGGATGCTTCTTACATCACGATAGATGGTGAAGAGATGGTAGATACGGCACCGGGTGACACGGTTTCGGTGGATTTAGTTATGCCTGCAGATAAGGGATATGCAATGCTTTACTGGTATTTAGCGGGTCCTGGTGAGACAGGTCTTGGTGATGAAATAGGCGGACCGGATTATCCATCGGCGAGCGGCATTGAAACAGAGGTGTCATATAGTTTTTCTATGCCGTCGGACGCATCGGGTGTGTATACCTTCACTGCGTATATTTACCCGCACTCCAGTGCATCCGATCAAACAGTTTATACGTATAGTTTCAAAATTTACTGCTCCTAATCTGTAATTTTACAATCTTTACAGGCAGGTATCTGAGTCGGTTATCTACCTTTTCTATTTTAAGTTGACAACAAAGGGAATATACTACACTGATAGGAATTAGTGTTTATAGTCTTAAAAAACAGGGCGTGATGGAAAACCACCACACCCCCACAAAACCAATAAATAGGATACTACAGAACACATGAGAGTGTAAGTAAAAAATCAAGACACCACCATGAATTCTGTCGTATCCTATTTTTTGGTAAAGGGGAATGCACCATGCATATACCAGCACATTATCCAGGACTTATTAAAAGTTCGGGACTTACCTGCCAGCGTTTAGAAGCACCAGAAGTGCCAGAACAGGATGACGGCACAACCGCCGAGTCAACGTTCCAGTTACCTTTTGGTGATTTTAGTGCATTGTCAGAGTTACGACTTGGCAATCTCAAAAACGTTGAAGCTCTTTTAATGTCTGTATTACATTATCGTAACTCAAGTTGCTACCTATAAGATTATAGACACGTATATCCAGTTTTCAATCAAGAACCGCTTATTATTCACATAATATTGTATCACAAACTTCCAGTTTGCGTTGTGGTATACACAAACTTGAAGTTTGTGATACATAGGTGGCAACTTGGATTAATATAGGTCAATTCTTAAAAAATAATTAACCCTGAAACACTGTAAATAGACATTGTTTTTTTTCAAAACTGTTGTTATAATGATGTTAATAAGGAATCTGTTAACGATATCAAGGAGACCAGAATGAAAGATTTTGCTTTTACTGGGGGAAGACCCGACCCATATACATTTCCAACCGAAGCATTGATTGAAGCAAGTGCAAAGGCACTTCGGAAGTTAGGAGGACAGTTAGTCAACTATCCAGGTGAATCTGGCTATCGCGGATTACGTGAACTGGCATCTATACGTTTTGAACGGAGAGAAGGAGTCCCACTGCCTATAGATAATACTTCTATTACTTCAGGTTCAATGCAGGCACTTGAATTAGTGTTGGGCACGTTCATAAAACCGGGAGACACGGTCTTAACGGAGGAATTTACCTATAGTGGCACACTCGGAATTATGCGGCACCTCAAAGCCAACATCGTCGGTGTGCCGATGGACTATATTGATGGAATGGATATGGACGCGCTTGAGGACAAGTTGAAAGAACTTAAGCGTCAAAATGTCACACCTTCTCTTATCTATACGACCTCCAATCATCAAAACCCAACTGGTGCGATATTGTCGCTTGAAAGACGACGCCGTATGCTTGAACTTGCTGAGGAATACGACACGCTCATTGTTGAAGATGACTGCTACGGAGATATCGATTTTGTTCCGAATCCAACTCCCGCTTCACTCTTTAAGTTAGACAGAACAAATCGGGTTATTTTTATTGCAACATTTTCAAAGATTCTGGGGGCAGGTGTACGTCAAGGTTATTTCGTTGCAAATCAACCCTATTATGGTAGGATACATCAAAACCGATGGGATGGTGGCACGAGTGCACTTGCAAGTGCTATTGTTGCCGAATTTTTCATGGAACATCTTGATACGCATCTTGAAAAGACAAATGCTGCTGTCGGTGCAAAGTGTCAAGCCGTGATAGATACCCTTGAACAACACGTCAGTGATATATGCACGTGGACAAAACCACGCGGCGGACTTTTCCTCTGGATAGATCTACCTGAATCAACCGATATGCAGAAGTTGAGTGAATTGGCATCAGCGAAAGGCGTTGGATATAGCAACGGCAGTGCATTCCACTATGCAGGTGATCCAGTCAAAGCGATCCGGTTAGCGTATGCATATTGTCATATAGATGATGTGGCAGAAGGAATTACTTATCTCTCAGAAGCAATTCAAGGTGCACAGGTAGCAACCGTTGACGCAGCTGCAGCTGATTAATTTCAACACACTGAAAATGTAACATTATTGGAATTGCAGAATATAACCTCACGGAGGAGAATTTGCGTAATATCATCCTTTTCTCATTAGACACATTACGTGCATCAAGTATGAGTTGTTATGGACACAAACACCTGACAACACCACATCTTGACGCGCTTGTATCAAATGCCACGCTGTTTGAAAGTTGCATCAGTCCACATATACCAACTCACCCTGCACATACCACGATGTTCACTGGCAAAGATGTCCTGACACACCAAGTTATAACCCAAGGTGGACAGGTCAACCTATCTGAGAATATCAATACACTTCCAGAATTGCTTGGTGAAGCGGGTTATTTTACGGTGGCAGCAGACAATTTAGGTCGTTGGTTTCAACGCGGTTTTCCAGATAATCAATATCGTGGCTATCAGTGGGAAAGCCGATATCAAAATGCTCGCAAGGCAGAAGCTGTGAATAAAACAGCGATAGAATTGTTAGACCTCGCGCAATCGCAAGATAAACCGTGGTTTGCATTTCTACACTATTGGGATCCACATACACCTTATCTGCCGCCACTGCCGTTCGAACGCATGTTTTATAGTGGAGATGAATGTGATCCAAACAATCGAAGCATGGATGCAGTATACGCTTGTGAACCGTTCACCGACTATTTTCGTCAGTGGATGTGTAAACCGGACTCGGATGCCCCCGACAATATTGAGAAGAAGCGACTATGGACAGACATAAATTATGTGAACTCACAATACGATGCTTCAATCGCATATATGGATGCGTCATTGGCACAACTCTTTCAATACTTACAAGACAACGAACTGATGGATGATACGCTTTTAGTAATTACTGCTGATCACGGTGAGGAACTTGATGAACACGAACTTTGGTACGACCACCACGGCTTGTATCAGACAAATTGCCACATTCCACTGATACTGCACTGTCCTGATGTAATCCCAAAAGGACAACGCCTTGATGGATTAGTAACATTGAAGGATATTGCACCCACTGTGTTGGATTATGCTGGAAAGTCCACACTATCAGAACGTGAAAAGATGGAGGGCACGAGTCTACGTACATTGGTTGAAAATGGATCCGATGATGGTTCGTGTGATGCAATTTACCTTACTGAGTGTGGATGGATGAAAAAACGGGGATGGCAAACACGTAAATGGAAACTAATTGTTGAAACAGGCGGGACACCCGCAGTCTACAACAAACCTGACATTGAACTCTATGATCTGGAAGAAGACCCTGATGAGATATACAATTTGGCAGAAGAAGCAGAAGATATCGTAACACAACTGAAAAATGAAATGGATGAATTCCTAAAACGAAGATTGACTGAAACTGGATTGCCAGATCCTACAGATGAACAAGACATTACAATGCGGCGGATAGGAGATAAATCAAAAGCAGTACCACTACCATAACCCAAGTTGCCACCTATGTAGCACAAACTTTCAGTTTGTGTCATAAGGGCGCAAACTAAAAGTTTACGCTACAAAATATTGGCTAATTATCAGTCCTTTCACTAAAAAGAAAGTTTCCATGTCTAAAAACTTATAGGTAGCAACTTGGGTTACCATAACCTAAATTACAACATGATAGGTGAATACACATCGGGGAGACACGTTGTTAGGTACTAAGTTGACACCAATGGTGACAGTTTAAGTCAAAAACACAAAAAGGAAGAAAGATGAACAATAGAAACCGGACTTTACAAATCAAAAGTAGAGAAATTATTATCTTACTTGTTCTCTCCGTAGTAAGCTCTCTAATTATCGGGTGTGCTGCACTTCAAGAAGCACAACAAAAAAGAGAGAAACGGATGCAGGAAAAACGTCAGGGAAAACACTTTTTGCTATCTGCGTCTAAGTCAACTATTAATGTTGATCCGACTCCGGTAGATGACAAACCCCACGGAGAAAGTGACCACTATACATTAAAGTTTGCAGATGATCTGATGGCTTTAGATGATTATGATGAGGCATTAGAACGTGAGGTATTTGCAAAAAGTGCACTCGTATATATGGAGAGTCTATATGATTCAATGCATAATATTTTCGGGTTTAAACCTAAACATAAAATCCACGTGACACTTTACCAATTATTCAGAGGTTCCAATAGGCATGCAATCACTGGAACTCAGTATCGCTACGGGAACAACATTAAATTTGTAACTGGGATTGAAATGCATTTCCCAATGGATATGTATGAGAAACACGAAGTAAGGGTGCATGAATTAACGCATGCATTTACTAATATCTATTTCTTACCTACGTGGTTTAACGAAGGTGTCGCTGTATTGATGCAAAAAGAATATGCAAAGGGAGGTATGTTCACTAAATTTGACAATCTTGAACTGCATCTGAAGAAGGATCTCAATGGAATGAATGAATTAGAAAATTGGGACGGACATGGAGCAGGAGGACCCTTGACGCAGTGGCGATACGCTTATGCTTATAGCGTTGTGTCAGAATTACGAGAAAAATATGGGAACCAACTTTACATTAAGGTTTTTGAATTGATGGAAAGGGATCAACTACATCAAAAACTGATAGGAGCAATGCCAACAAGTTTTCTCGTCTACTATATGAGCCAGGCAGCAGGAAAGGATTTAGTACCATTTTTTCAGAATTTAAAATTTAATGTACGCAAATTAGAAAAAACAGATATTCTGGAATATATAAGACAGTTAAATGTTCAAAACACGGGGGGACATTGATGTATACAAACAAACTTGGCGACAATCGACATTATTTCTTGATGATATTATTACTTCCGATTTTACTTACTGCTTGTGTAGTCAGTCAGCAGTGGAGTGAAAACTACGCACTTGTGGACGGCGTTAAGACAAACGATCCTGTTATTGCTGATGGCAATCTTAATACCGTTGGTCAATCGCAGCTAAAAAAGGGTTCAGGAAGTTTAGACCTTGACAGATGGCAAAACTCAGAATCTATCATTATATTACCAGAAAAGAAAAAAATCTATCGAGTGACAATTCATTCTTCAAATCTGGAAGATTTTCAACTGTTGGCTCTTAATACTCAAGGTGAATGGGACGTGATACATGACCACCAGCATAATAAGGATAAAGTAATTGACATACGTCTCAAACAATCGGTTATAACAGATGGTATCAAATTGCTTGTGCGGGAAACGACTGATGATAAAGCACGGAGACATCAGAATTCCAAGATAGAACGTGAAAATGAAGTGACATCTGACGGTAAAGTCCGTAAAGGTGGATATGTCTACAAAATCACAGGTCCCCAAACAGCTCCAGCAAAGATTGCGGAGATAGCGTTGTTCGGTTATGCTGATGCAGCACAATAACATTTGGAATGCAGTCAAACCGTATCCAAAAATTCATTGACCAGTATATCGGTATTCCAACCGTCATATCGTTGTTTCTAATAAAGAGGATTTTTTCTGTCCTCAGAAAGATTGGCAAACTCCAAAATAGAGGATTGAGAAATACAAGTATAGTCGGTTTCACTTCTGAACTTCCTAAAAAGATACTGTTCATCCAACTTTCCGCGTTGGGTGATACAATCTTAGCAATACCCACCGTGCGTGCTATACGGCAGTATTTTCCGCAGGCAGAAATAACGTTCTTAGCATCACCAACGAATTTGACATATTTACAACATTGTCCATATATTGACAGACAGATTGAGTTCCGGTACCCTCTACACCAGATGATTCGGACGCTTCGAAAAGACAGATTTGATTGTGTGATAGATCTGGAACATTGGTCTCGGTTTAGTGCCATCCTTGCGTATACAACAGGGGCATTGCATCTCATGGGTTTCAATGCTGCACATCAGTATAGACACTATCTATTCTCTGACATTGTTCAACATATCCCCGGAAAGCATGAAGTGCTTAACTTTCTGAGTATTGCGCAGCTGATGGGATGCGATACGGAGGATACAAGTCTTGCGGTTTGGATTGATGAAACAGAACGTGAGTGGTGTCGGAATCTATTAGCACAGGAACACATTATCCCATCTGATATGCTAATCGTGCTACATCCAGAAGCAGGTCGGCGCGGCGAGCCACGTCGGCGGTGGCTATTGGATCACTATGTTGAGTTGATAGACACATTGTCTGTCCGATATGATGCACAAATTGTGCTAACGGGTGCGCCAGATGAGGTAGGTGTAACGGAGTGGATAGTTGAGCGGACAAAATGCAAAGTGGTCAAACTATCGGGGAAAACGAAGGTGAATCAACTTGCAGCAGTATTTGATCGAGCGGATCTGGTGATTAGTGGGAATTGCGGTCCGATGCATCTCGCTGCAGCTACTGGAACACCGGTCATTGCTATTCACGGACCGACGAATTCTGACCAATGGGGTCCGTGGTCTGAAAAGTCAACATGTCTTGAAGCAACGTTACCATGCAGTCCGTGTCTCAATCTGGGTTTTGAGTATGCATGTCAAGCGTTACCAAATGGCACATCACCTTGCATGCAGACAATTCCAGTGTCCGATGTGCTGAAGGCATGTGAAACGTATTTAGGATAGATAATGTTGCATCAAGTTTAATCGACAAAAAAAGCAATCGGACTGATGTTCAATCTGTCCGATTGCTTTTGCAAATCTGTTCTCACAAACATTACTTGCAGATTGGTCCTGCTTTGTATTTATGAGGTAGTTTCCAGGTTTAATAACCCATGTCACCACCGGGAGGCATTGGTGGGGCTGGTGCTTCCTTTTCAGGAATTTCAGCGATCAGTGTTTCAGTGGTTATCATCAGTGCTGCGATACTTGCAGCGTTCTGAAGGGCAACACGCACGACCTTCGTTGGATCGGGGATACCTGCTTCAAACATGTCAATGAAACGTTCCTCGCGTGCATCATAGCCAATGTTTCCACCATCCTCTTTGACTTTTGCGATAATGACAGAGTCTTCTTTACCAGCGTTTTTGGCAATCTGGCGAAGTGGGTCTTCAAGAGCACGAGCAATAATAGAGACACCTACCTGTTCCGTATCATCATCAAGTTCAAGTGCGGAAAGTGCTTCTTGTGCTCTGACAAGGGCAACACCACCACCGACAACAACGCCTTCTTCAACAGCGGCGCGTGTGGCGTGCATTGCGTCTTCAACGCGTGCCTTCTTCTCTTTCATTTCAACTTCAGTTGCTGCGCCAACATTAATGACAGCGACACCACCAGCGAGTTTCGCAAGACGTTCTTGCAATTTCTCTCGGTCATAATCGGAGGTGGTATCTTCAATCTGCCGACGGATCTGGTCTATACGTCCCTGAATTGATTCAGTACTTCCTGCGCCTTCAACGACTGTAGTGTTATCTTTGTCAATGACAATCCGTTTGGCACTACCAAGGTCGTTTGCTGTGACGCTTTCAAGTTTAATACCGAGGTCTTCAGAAATGACACGACCATTTGTCAAGACAGCGATGTCTTCCAGCATGGCTTTCCTACGATCACCATAACCGGGAGCCTTAACTGCTGCACAACGGAGTGCGCCGCGAATCTTGTTAACGACGGTAGTTGCGAGGGCTTCGCCTTCTACGTCTTCAGCAATAATCAATAGGGGTTTGCCTTGTTGTGCAACCTGTTCAAGAACAGGAACAAGGTCTTTCATTGTGCTGACTTTCTTTTCGTGGATTAGGATCACAGCGTCTTCAAGGATAGCTTCCATACGGTCAGGGTCTGTCACGAAATAAGGTGACAAGTAGCCTCTGTCGAACTGCATACCTTCCACAACATCTAAATTGGTATCAAGGCTTTTTGCTTCTTCAACAGTGATAACACCGTCTTTTCCGACTCTATCCATTGCATCGGCAATGAGGTCTCCGATAGCATTGTCGTTGTTTGCTGAAATAGCTGCGACTTGTGCGATTTCGGTTTTCTCAGAGACTTCTTTGCTGAGACTTTGGATTGCATCAACAACGGTATCAACTGCTTTTTCAATTCCGCGTTTGAGAGCCATGGGATTATGACCGGCGGCGACGTTTTTCAAACCTTCTCGGTAAATTGATTGTGCCAAAATGGTAGCGGTTGTGGTTCCATCACCAGCGACATCACTGGTTTTGGATGCGACCTCTTTCACCATCTGTGCACCCATATTCTCATACGGATCTTCTAATTCGATTTCTTTTGCAACAGTCACACCATCTTTAGTGATGGTAGGAGCTCCGAATTTCTTATCAAGAACAACATTGCGTCCTTTCGGACCCAAGGTAACTTTGACTGCTTCTGCTAGCTTGTCAACACCTTGTTTAATAGCATTCCGAGCTTCTTCATCAAACGCTAACTGTTTTGCTGCCATGTGTGTAACTCCTTATTTACTTAGTTAACCTTGGCTAAGATATCATCTTCGCGCAAGATGAGAAATTCAATGTTATCGTAGGTTACTTCGGTACCGCCATATTTCGCGAACAGAACTTTATCGCCGATTTCAACATCAACAGCCTGCCGTTCGCCACTATCAAGTATACGACCTTTTCCGACCGCAACGACTTCGCCTTCTTGTGGCTTTTCTTTAGCGGTATCGGGGATGATAATCCCGCCACTGGTTTTCTGTTCATCCTCTTCGGAACGTTTTACGAGGATTCGATCACCAAGGGGTATAAGTGCCATATTGATTCATTCCTCCTAAATGAATTGTTAACGTAACTATGAGTTTTGTTAGACAAAACTTGTTTAGATATTTCTATACGCTAAACTATATAGCAAGATATGTGCCAATTCGCTGAATATAGACGTACTCTAAATTGGTGGACTTTTGTAGAATCTTTTCTTTTGCAAATTCGTGACATTTTGTCCATGCAAGTTAAATCTTGATGATTAAGCGTGTCATTTTGGCATAGTTGGGTTGAATTGTCATTTTCTGAAACTACAATGAGATGCGCAAGTCACTATGTGCATTTGACAACCTGACCAGTTTTGGCGGATCTATATGCTGCGTCTATAATCATATTTGCTCTTAGACCGTCGTTGTTACTTGCAAGTGGGGACATACCTGTGGCGACACATTCTGCAAAATGCTCAAATTGGTTTTGATATAGGTCTTCGAATTGAGATGCAATGACCTGTTTTTCTCCATCAAAGTTTGTATGGATTTTCCAACCGTCATCGTTTAGAACGGTTACAGTTCCCTCTGTGCCGTAAAGTTCAAGAACGATATCACATTGTGCTGCTGAGAAACTGAGATCTGTAAAGGCTTGTGCACCGTTCTGAAACCGCATCAGAATGCCGCCCGTTTCTTCTACCTTATAATTGTAGATAGGACTGCCACAAAATGCCGTTACTTCTGCAACTTCACCGATAAGATAGCGTAACATATCCACACTGTGGGGTCCCAAGTCCATCATACATCCGCCACCACCTTGTTCGGGTATTGCACGCCATTCGTCAGCAGTTAATAGATATTTCTTGAGAAATGGCATTCTACCGTGGACTATATGTCCAAGTCGGTTTTCTTCAACCCACGCTTTTATTTGTTGAAAGCAGGAGTGGAATCGGAAAAGGAAGCAGACTTGTAGATGAACATCATTTGCATCACAGGCTGCAATCATCTTTTCACATTCCTGGGGATTGAGTGCCATCGGTTTGTCACATAAAATATGTAGTCCGCGTTCTGCGGCAGCAATGACTTGTTCACAGTGCAGATTGACAGGCGTTGAGATGTAGATTGCATCAAGTTCGGTATCGGTGAGTAAGTCGTTTATACCGCTATATGCTTTTGTAGCATTATGTTCATCAGCTAGTTTTTGCGCGCGCGTTGCATCCCGTGAGAAAAGGGCATGTAGTTCTGCGCCTGTTGCTTTTTGGATGGCGGGCATCGCTCGGCGTTGCGCGACGCTGCCCGCACCGAGTACGCCCCATTTTAATGTCATTTTCATTACTCCGTTATTGATAGTTATTTGTATAAACCAGGATTCTCAGGATTTCCAAGATTGTAACTTAACAAAGATAATATAGATTTCTGTAAAAGATACTTTAGACAATTAATAGATGTATACCAGTTGCGAACAGAACGATTAGGACAATTCTGGAGAAGTTGCGTTCTGAAAAACGACTGTTTAGGTATACACCAACCTGCACACCAAGTCCAACAAACGGGAGAAGTACCAATGCCTCAATGATGATATCCCACGAAAATAATCCGAGTTGGAAATAAGCAGGAATCTTTGCCATATTGATGAAAAAGTAAAGTATTGTTGTTGTTCCTACGAATGTGCGATTTCCTAATCTTTGCGGTAGAAGATACATGATGATCACAGGACCAGCCATGTGCGCGAGTGTTGAGAAAATCCCTCCGAGTGTGCCCAATAGCACACCGTGCCATGCTTTGAATTGTAGTGCTGGTGGTTCATCAGATGCAACTGGGGCTAAGTGTTTTGTTATTCTTCCCCGCAGAAATTCTATGATCGCAAATAGACAAGCAATCCCACCGATTATCTTCTTAAGATGTACATCTGATAGGTCTTTTAGGATGAGACTTGCAAGGACAATGCCGACGATTGCACCGGGAATCAGTCTCCAAATGCTTTGACGATGCCACTTTTTCCAGTAGTGTCCCAGAGAGATGACATCTGTTGAGAAGAGCAAGAGAAGCATAAGTGGAAGCACCACGGTACGAGCAGGTCTAAATGATGCGAATAGCGGTACGACTATCATACCGATTCCACCACCGAAACCTGCTTTGCTTACACCCGTTAGCCATGTTCCAAAACAGAAGATTATGATTTCGTAGATATAGATTTCTCCTGATGATACTTTTTATAGTGCCGTTTATGATAACGAATTGTAATGGTTTTGTCAAGATGGAATTGGTTCCAGTCAGGTGTATTCAATTGTCAAGATTCAGAAAACACATAATCTCAACAATTGAATGCATCTGAATTAATCCCAATTTATATTGACAATAATTTGTAGATTTGTTACACTAAAACAAGTGAAATCAACTATTTGAGGATATATATGAGGAACTGGATTTATATTGTTATATTATTATTTGTTTTTTGTGGTAACATACCGATTAGTTACGCAGCAGACGGTGAGAAAAAGTTAGGGTTATCAGAAGCAGCAATTCAGATAAGGGATGAAGTATCTATACGGAACATTCGGAAGGACTTGGCTCGTTTATCAAGTTTAGAGTCTCGGGTTACAGGCTATCCGCAAGCAGCAAATGGTAGTAAGTATATCTTTGACCGTTTCGTTGAAATGGGATTGAAGAATATTGAAAGCCGTGAGTTTACTGTCACTGTCCCTATTGACTACGGTAATAGTGCTATTGAAATCCTATCTTCTGATGGCAATGTGCTGCAGAGCTTTCCACTCAAGTCGTTGTGGCCGAATCTTGTTCGGACATCTCTCCTTACCGATGGTGTCAAACATACTGTTGCGGCGGGTGAAACCCTTGAAATAATCGCTCAAAACTATGCTGTCTCCCTGACAGACATTACACAAAATCCTCATAACCAATACCTACCGTCGCCTATCGTAGAAGGCAACACAGTATTTATTCCAACGGGTGGTCTCACTGGTACGTTGCTTTACGGTGATGATGCTCAACTTGCTGATTTCAATGGAAGTAACGTTGGCGGATTTTGGTATGAACTCCAAGAAGGTGATACGCTTGTTTCCCTTGCCAGACGATTTCGTGTCACCCAAGCAAGTATCACCGATGATGTGCTCAACGGACATCTCCAGAAAGCCTCAGATGGTATTGATAACGATGAAGATGGGGTTACTGACGAGTATGGTGAAATCCCACTGTTATCAGAAATTCTTGGTTGGGCAACAGACGGTATTGACAACAATGCAGACGGATGGACAGATGAAATTCCAGGCGATGCCACTGATGGACTTGATAACAACAAAGATGGACAGATTGACGAAACTGGCGAATTCATAACAGCAAGCGAATCCCATATATTTATTCCAAAAGGGGCAATCGTCCTCGCTGAGTTTAACTCTGGAACTCGGTGGATAAACGCTGCGATGTTAGGTGCATCCGCTGTTATTTTTATTGAACCTGAAACAACAATACGTGGGGAAGCAGAAAACAAGTTCCTCACTGTTCCTGCTAATATCCCACGGTTTTGGGTGTCTAAAACAGATGCTGTCCACTTAAAAGAAATCCTTGCGAATGGAGAGGAAGTGAATGTCCGTTTGCGTGGTAAAATGAAATGGGAACGACGTGTTGGACAAAACATTCGTGGATTCTTAGAAGGCGGTGATCCAATTTTACGCGACGAGTTAGTTGTTCTCACTGCGTATTATGATTCTATGTCTGTTATTCCCGCTATCGCTCCTGGTGCCGATCCAACTTGTGGCATTGCTGTGTTGATGGAACTCGTACGATTATTCGGGGAACCCCAATACCGTCCCGGTCGTTCCGTATTATTTGTCGCGGTTGACGCACATTTTCAAGGTTTGGCTGGTATGCGTGCATTCATGGAAGGTATCGGACAAGATATTGTCGGGTCTGCCATAGACTCACCAGGAACACCTACACTGCAAGGTCTAAGACGAGGATTGTCCACAGATATTATTGAATTTGAAGAATTAGGTCGCAAACTCTTGCTCTCAATTGATCGCACAGTTTTGGTTGACCTTGACGCGGATTTCTACCACGGTGTGCACGGTATTAAGGATGACCTCGATTCGCTTTCTACAACACTTGAAGGACTGTCATCAACGCGGGCACAGATTGATGTGCTACATAGGGCGCAACGCGATTTTTCTGAACGACAGAAAAAAGATGCAGAACGAAACCGAAAACGTGAAAAACAGGGATTCACTGAAGAAGAGAAATCAAGACTTGATGCAAATCTCGTCCGTTTTGAAAAGGAAGCACTGCAAACCACACACTTCCTTCGACAGATTGTCAACAGACTTGGACAGATACGGACATCCGCGTTGGTAACAAGCAAGAAAGCACAACAAGAATTGATTGAAGATATTGCCCTACCGATTGCACGCTTGGATACATGGGCAGTGGATAGATTAATACGTGAACTTGAGACAAAAGAAATAAGTGATAAATACGGCACACACCCGAATTTTTCCTACCTATTGCCTGTAAAGAACGGTACCGATTATCAAGTGCCAACACCAGACGATCTCCCTTCAGAATTGAACGCTGAAATTGAGAAATTGAACAGCACCTTAGCGAACTGGGAGATGAGTGACACGCGGAAGTTTGCTTTGATGTGGACACCTGATAAGATACTTGATCGTCATTTAGACCTGCCGACTCTCAGAAAGGCACGAGATGCGCGAAAAACCCTCGCAAACACAACTGAAACCGAGGAAGCAATAATATCACGAGAGCGTGCATTACTCCAAAAAGTTCAAGGAAATATCAAGGACAACACGTTCACAGAAAATCAGATTAAAGATGCTATCACCCAATTAGGTACTGACCGGCTCAACGATTTACCGACTGAAATAGCAACTCAGTATCTTACGGTTTCAACACAAGAACGGATTGACAGAATAAATGCGCAGCTACGTCAACGTTTAACTGAAGCAGAAGCAGCAGATGTTGTTAGTGAAAGTGAAGACGGTCTAATCAAAGATTTGGCACGTGATAAACAAGGGATATTTGAAATAGCATTACGGAATGCACGTTTAGAACAGGAACGCATCCAAAATCTATTGGAAACCCATAACACCCTTACACGTGAATATCTGGATGAGGAGTTGTTGATTCTGCAAAGTTACCTGTCAAATGAAGAATTAGAACAGGCAAAAGACGCACGTAAACGTCTCGCAGCATATCTTACTGAGGCACAAATACTTCAAGCGGTCAAATTGAATGCTGCTGCTGATGTCATCGCTCTTGACAATCTCGTAGAAAAACTCCCGACGTTAACCTCCGATTTAGATGCGCAAACTAAGGAGCTTCTTCGTGATAACATGCTCACCTTACGGAATGCGCGATTCAGAAATATTCAGAGTCGTGTTGAGAAGATGTCGCGTATTAGTGAGGAAGAATACAATCGTAAACTGGCACAGATAGAGGCTGCTGTAGCATTACAAGACCTATTCAACCGCTATTACACTTCGCTTTTCTGTAGTGTTGATCTGTCCTCTCAATCAAATCAATTTGGTGTATTTAACAAGGGTTGGTTTTATGATCAAGAACCTGAGTTCGTTCTCCGTCGTGAGTTCGCAAGCATCGGGAATAAACTGGCAGATTATGCATCGGATGCAGATTTCGGTGTGCGTGTCAGAAAATTATGGCGTGCAACGGATGACCAGATACGTCAAGCTGTCATGGAACGACAATGGTCGGTCGCAAGTCAGATTTCAGACAAGGCTGCCCTTGAAGGAAAGACACTTGAGACCCTTCTGAGTGCACATTATGGAAAACTTTCCGGTTTAGGTGGTGTGAGTCGGCTCATGCGGATGCAGTTTGAGCAGTGGAGAAACAGGGGGGAACCTTCTGAAGATATGCTCAAAGATATGGACTATATCCGAAAAGAAGTTGAAAGGTTTATTCGAAATGATGTTCGGAGTGCGAAGAAAAATCGTAAGAACAGTATCCGTATGCGTGGACAATTAGATGCGATGCTCAGACTGCGGCACGAAGACCCAGACACATTTACAGAAGATGAAATTGAGGACATCAAAACCTTAATTTCAATTGTAGGACTCGGTGGTGGCACTAATTTTGTCAATGCTATTTCTGCTAGTGGAGGCAAGACTTGGAAAACTTATATTCCGGGGAAAATCGCTTTTGACAGCGAAGTTGCTACGCTTGTCGGCAAGACAGGTATAGCGTTTGCTACTATTGAAGATGCCCGCGTCCTCACTGACACCCCACTTGATACAATCGACCGTGTGGATCTACGTCAAGATGGAAATTTACACCAACAAGCACAGACCTTAGCATCTTTATTGATACAGGCACTCCGCGATCCACAAATGCCGACTGCAGCAAGAGTCGGAAACTTCTACTGCAACCTATTCGGAGATGTCGTTGAATTTGATGCTCGTGAATCTGCGCTACCTAATAAACCTGTGCCGTACCCGATCATAACGCTCCGTCGTAAACACAAGACGATGATGGGTGTCCGTGGTGATCTATTCACTATGGGAGATAACAAAGGCAATTTTGAAGTTGCTGGATTGGCTATGGAAGGTAGAGCAACTCGCAGACTCGGAGGTGCTCAGGAAGTTGAAGCATACATCCTTGATCCCGATTCTGGTGATATTGTTTACGCGCCAGATTTAGGAAACTACGGTGCAAAACTATTACCGAACAAAGTGCCAATCAACACACGCCGACGCGGTTGCCGTGTCGTTACTTTCCCTTGTGTCTCAACGACAATTTACGATCTGGTTGACCAGCGTTACCTTCGAACTTTACGTGAATTGGAGGTCTACGATGCATTATCTGATAGTCCACCCGAAAAATTTGGTGTGTCTAAACCGTGGCAACAGGAAGGGGTCTCTGCTGCTGAACCTATCGCACTTGTATATAGCGAACCGGAGAGCCGAATTAAAATCGGTATGGCGTATGGACAAATTGGTAAACGTTTGCTCCTGATTAAAGCCACAAAAAGTGGTATGAAAAACCCAACGCTCTATACGGGGGAAGGGTTCGTTGTGCGTGAAAATGGTAGTATCCGTTTAACTCCCTATGTTGTTGTGCGGGATATGTGGTGGCTGGATGAAAACCGTTCCCGTCTATATAAGCGGTTCGGCATTTCCAGCGATAGACTTGACAAACTACATCAAATGGCAGATGATTATCTCAATCGTGCGGAAACAGCACTCTTCCAAAATGATTATCAACAAGCACTCAAGTTAGCACGCGCTGCATGGGGCTACGAATCGCGTGCCTATCCTGATGTCAAAAGAACAGGGAACGATGTCGTTAACGGGATCATGTTCTACCTCGCGCTCCTGATGCCGTTCGCTTACTTTTTGGAACGGCTTATATTCGGGTTCCCAAACATTAACAAACAGATTTTGGCAACCTTCGGTATCTTCCTGCTCGTATTTTACTTCTTAAGTCAGGTGCATCCCGCATTCCAGATTACCACAACACCCATCATCATCTTAATTGCATTCGTTGTGCTTGCGTTAACAGTGATTGTGATTAGCATTATTGTTCGTAAATTTGAGGAGCAGCTTGAGAAAATACGGCAGCAAGGGAATAAGGTGTATAAAGCCGATGTGGGTAGGTTGAGTGCAAGTGCTGCTGCGTTTAGTCTCGGTATTTCCAACATGCGAAAACGTAAAGGACGGACAATCTTAACGTGTGTAACGTTGGTGATCCTTACCTTTACCGTCATTTCATTCACATCAGTGCGGACATTTATGCGTCCTAACCGAACAAGTCTACCACAAGTTACACCGCGTTACACGGGTCTGCTCATCCGTGACCAATATTGGCGCCCCCTTGAAGAACCTGTTCTCAACTCCATTCTAAACGACATGCAGAAAACGCAAGTCTCTGTTGGAGATTTGGAAAAACACTTGCAACAGAAGAACAATCTATTGGCAAAGCAGGGGCGAGAGACATTGGATGTGCCGGCTGCAATAACCGGATTGCAAGATGATGGATATATCGTGAATGTTAATAAAAAACCTGTTCTTGCTGTGGAGAATGTTGTAGCACCAAGATCTTGGTACCAGTCTTCTGGAACAGGTGATCAATCCTTTGTGCAATTGACGCGAAGTTCAAACGAACAAGACCCCGCACCACCGACGAACACACTTACTGGTGAAGCTATGCGTTTTGCTGCCAACATGCTTGTTGGGATGAGTGAGGCTGAGTCTTCAGTCACAGGTATTGATCGCTATTTGCAATACGGAAAATGGTTTGACCGTGCGGATGCTGAAAATTGGCCAACCGAGTGGCCTTATGCCATCGTTCTACCGAAAGGAATGGCTGACCTCCTGAAAATCACAGAAAGTGATATGGGCAAAGCTACAATTTCTGTATATGGTGCAGACTTCACCGTCGTTGGTGTTTTGGGTATAGGGTTCAAAGATTTGACAGATAATGATGGTGAAGAACTCACACCTGTGGATTACCAATTGATGCAACAGCAAACCAGCCGAGGTGGAACAGGTGATGAAACCCTTGAGGGTGAACTGCAGAAGTATCTGCATCTTACCCCTGATAGCATTGCCATTTTGCCTTATGAAGTTGTCATGAACCAAGGTGGAACGTTAAGAAGTGTCGCAGTCAATATGGAACCGCGAGAGGATGACCCGGAATTGTTAGGAGCGATAGACAAATTGGATCTCATCATGGCACCCCTGATGAACCGCATTGCACTTGACTTCTTTGTGGGACGCGATAAAGATACCTATCTATACAGTAGTATCGGTATGACAAGTTTTAGTGGTATGGGTAACCTTTTTGTGCCTATTCTGATTGCTGCGTTGATTGTTCTGAATACAATGCTCGGTGCCGTTTATGAGCGCGTCCGTGAAATCAGCATCTATAGTTCTGTCGGTCTTGCACCTACGCATATTGCTTTCCTTTTCCTTGCAGAGGCGTGTGTATATGCAATTGTTGGGGCTGTGTTGGGATATTTGATGGGTCAAGTGATTGCAACAACCTTAGTGCATTTCGGTTGGCTTGCAGGATTAACCCTTAACTATTCTTCAATGTCAACCGTCGTTGCAACCATAATCGTGATGATTGTGGTGCTTCTCAGCACACTGTATCCTGCCATTAAAGCATCGCGGATGGCTGTGCCAGATATTGAACGGAAATGGAAACTGCCTGAACCTGATGGTGATGTATGGCATTTCAATCTTCCTTTCACCGTGTTAGCAGAAGAAGCACTCGGATTGAATGTCTTTATGCGCGACTACTTTGACGCACACGCTGATGAGTCGGCAAGTGATTTTTACACCGACAACGTTGCTTTCAGTGCAAAAGAAGAAGAGGATTCATATCAGATTGGTATGATGGTGTGGTTAGCACCTTACGATTTGGGTGTTAGTCAATCAATCCAGTTTGTCACCTCACCTGTTGGTGGAGAAGAGGAAGACCTATACAAAATCACTTTAGAAGTCAACCGTGAAAGTGGTGAGATTGCCTCTTGGAAACGTGTTAATCGTCGTTTCCTCAATCTGTTGCGGAAACAATTGTTGATTTGGCGGACATTTAGTGTTGACATTCGCGCAGAATTCCACGAAAGAGGAAGAACTGAAAACACCGAAACAGCGGAAGGGACTGCAGGATTGGAACCGGTCATGACAACGACTGATTAGTTGACATTAAAGGGTAGGATAAGATATGATTGAACAAGACGTTCGATACCAGATAGATCGTTCTTTGGAGGCGAACGGTTGGATACTTGATGCACATGACACCCGACAAAATGTTTTTTTTGAAAATGCAGTTAAAAGCCGGTTGTTGCAGCGGAATATCGGGAAACTTGGACAGAAAAAGCCTGACTACACACTGTTTGATGGTGTTCAGCCGATAGCCATAATAGAAGCAAAAAAATCTAATATCGTGAATCTTGACGATGCACTCAATCAGGTGATCGATTATGCAGAGTGCATGGACGTGGACATTGTATTTGCGTGCAACGGTTTGAGTCTTAAATCTCGGCATTTGCAGAAATCTGAACCACTGTTCTTCAACGGTGTTGAGGTTAATGAGTTCCTGCCACCAGATATATTAAGAATTTTTCGCTTTGAGAATACTAATGAAGTGTACACAGTATCCAGGGAGGTAATTAAATCCAGAGACGAACTGATTCATCTATTTTCGGAACTCAATGACGATTTCAGAAGTGCTGGGATTCGCGCTGGTATTGAGCGGTTCAGCGAATTTGCTAATATACTATTCCTAAAATTGCTGAGTGAAAAGGGGGAAAACGACATTTGGGACACTTTGATGAGACTCCCCGAAAATGATATTGTGCAGTATTTGAATTCAGTCATCGTTAACCGACTTAAAGAGAATTACGGTGGAGAAGTTATTTCACCTGTAACCACCGATAGTAATGCTATAATTAAAAAGATAGTGCAAAAACTCAATCCATTAAATCTTACCGACATTGACGAAGATATTAAGGGATCGGCATTTGAGTATTTTATGGAGAAGACAACTACAGCTACAAACGACTTAGGAGAGTACTTTACACCGCGTCACATCGTTAGATTCATGGTGAGACTACTCAATCCAAAGTTCGGTGAAACCGTGTATGACCCATTTTGTGGAACGGGTGGGTTTCTTACGGAGTCCTTCAAGCATATCAGTCAACAACGAAGATTATCAATGTCCGCATCTGATAAACTCCATAATAGAACGGTTTTTGGTAATGAAATCACGACCACTGCGCGAATTGCCAAAATGAATATGATATTGTTTGGTGACGGTCATTCTGGCGTATCCCAAAATGACAGCCTATTGACAGAAACTAAGGCGGAAAATAATAATGTCCTTTCAAACATTCCTTTTTCTCTTGATCTTTCCAAAGATATATTGGATAGGTCCAAAGGACATAGAGCAAAAGATGCTGACGAAGCTTGCGTCCTTAAGTGTTTTAACAGTCTAAAGGTCGGAGGTGCAATGGCAATTGTTGTGCCGGAAGGGTTACTTGTAAACAAGGTTCATCGAAAAATGTTACGATATATTTTAGGTAACTCTCGCGTCAGAATGCTGGTTAGACTTCCTCGCGGTTGTTTTGCACCATATACGGATGCTAAAACAGGAATCATTTATTTGACAGATAAAGGAGTATGCCAGACAGACTGGTTTTACCGAGTGACAGTTAATAACGATGGTTTTGACAGTAAGAGAAATCCAATAACAGGTATAAACGATTTAGATAATGTTCTATTTTTCCATACCCCGTCGGAGGTCCCTGTGGAAAACTTGCCAGAAGGGTTTGAAATTGGTGTTGTGCAGGTTAAGAATGTTCAAAGCGATAGAGGTTTCAGTTTACATGAGGATTGGAAAGTTAGCGACCACATAGAGTACGTAAATCTTGAAGATGTTGCAAATTTGAAAAACGGTATATCAATTACTGAAGGGACTACCACGGCGGGCAACATTCCGGTCATAGCAGGTGGTAGAGGAACTATTCCATATACACATAGTGAAGCCAACTACCCTGGAAACATATTTACCGTTAGCAAATCAGGAGTTTATTCAGGTTATGTGTGGTGGCATAATGATCCGATATGGGCTTCCGATTCTATTGTCGTTCAAAGCAAAGATGAAACAAAGTATTTAACGCGATACCTTTATATGTGTCTGAAATCTATGCAAACCCCACTTTATCGTCGGCAACAAGGGACAGGGCAACCTCACATTTATATTGAGCATATCAGAGATTTTCCTATCCCCGTTATATCAATTGACGATCAGAAAGCGAAAATCAAACCTATTGAAGATATAGACACAAAGTTGAGGGCAGTCAAAGAGGAGTTGACTGAACACGAATCTAATGTCAACGAGTTTATTAAATCATGTTACGGATAAAGTTGACGTGTAATAATTCCGAAAAGACTCATGACATAAGGTATGTCAGTACCTGATTGAACAAGGAAAATAAACATGGAAAAATTAGCAAGTATTATCATTGTAATCGGGACTGTCTTATGGTTAGTCAGCGTTCTGTTTTTGGGTGGACGTTGGCAGTGGCAGATGTTCGCCGCACTCGTTTTGACTGTCGGTATCTTCATCGCTCATTTTTGGGAAGAACTCAGCGAAGGAAAGAAAGAAAGAACTACAAAAGATGATAATTGAGCGACTAGACTATAGACTCTTGAAATATTTCGCATATTATAATCGGGGTTAGAAACCTCTCCTACAAGTTGGGTTAGAAACCCGTATAAATCGGGGTTAGAAACCCCTCCTACAAGAGTGTTTGTAAAAAAGGAGAAAATACAATTTGGCGCGAGAGAGAATCTCACAAGCAGATGAATGGCAAACGTGGGCACAACGATACGACATAGAAGGTGGTGTCCGAACCTTTGAATCGGGGTTAACCGTCAAAGTGTTCTTCGGGGCACTCTTTGTCGGTTTGCTCATGATGCCAGGTTCCATCTATCTGAGTTATGTATCTGGTCAATCTGGTGCAGCGGCTGCCCCGTGGGTGGCAGTTATCCTGTTCACCGAATTAGCCAGACGATCATTCACGACAGCCCGTCGTCAAGAACTCTATATGCTGCTCAGTCTAACAGGGGCAGCAGTCGGCAGTGGTATGCAATATCGGAGTTTCATCTGGTATGCATATTTTGTGAACACACCGCAGGCGATTTCCTACGAAATTGCCGATAAGATCCCTGCGTGGGTCGTTCCTGCCGGTGATTCTGCTGGAGTTTTGACGCGCAGTCTGCTGCATCCTGATTGGTTGCTGCCTATAGGTATCTATCTTGCGGGGAAGTTCCTTGGCACGCTTCGGGTTGTCAGTGGTCAATATATACTCTTTAGACTTACTGCAGACCTTGAACGACTCCCATATCCCATGGCACCGATTACCGCACAAGGTGCAACTGCGTTAGCCGAAACGACTGGAAAACAGGAAACATGGCGATGGCAGGTCTTTTCTATCGGGTCTATGGCAGGTTTAATATGGGGATTCATTTACATCGGTGTTCCCGCGCTCTCCGGTGTCATGATGAGTCAACCGATACAGATACTGAAGATCCCGTGGATAGACTTTACACAAAGCATAGAAGGATTCGCGCCGACAGGTGTCTTTGCTCTCCGAACAGATTTTGGACAGATGCTCTTTGGGTTCGTCTTGCCGTTCCCTGTCGTGATGTCAGAGTTTGTCACCGCAATGCTTTCGCAATTTGTTTTAAATCCGCACATTCTATATCCAAATGAAATATTGCACCAGTGGCATCCTGGGTCTGATGTGCGTGCAACAGTCCTCTTCAATGGCCTTGATTTCTGGCGGAGTTACGACATTGGTAAGACATTTACTCTTGGTCTTGTCGGGATGGCAGCCTCTGTTCCGATGTTATTCAAACTTCGCAAAACGCAGAAAAAAGCAGGAGAACGTGGTTCCCTTGCTACGCCACCGAACAGAGGTGATTTCCCGCTATGGCTAATGGGTATACTATGGCTCATCGGTATGGGAGGATTTGTATGGCTTATCCATTGGATGGTGCCGAATTTCCCAGTCAGTTTCTTGCTCGGATTCGCATTTGTATATACACCAATAAACTCATATATAACCGCACGAACATTCGGAGTGCTTGGACGTGACCTATTTGAAATACCTTACTTGCATGAGATAACCTTTATTCTCAGTCGTTACGAGGAAATTGATATTTGGTTTGCCCCGCTTCCCGATGAAGATTACGGTGCGGGCACACAAGGATGGCGTGTGCTTGAACTGACAGGAACGACCTTTACATCAAACCTCGCTGCGACGCTGCTGATTATGCCTATTCTGATTATAAGTGGAATATTGGTGCAGCACTTTATATGGCAAATTGCACCAATTCCGAGCGCGCAATATCCGTTTGTTCAGATGATGTGGCCCATCAACGCAACGAACGAATGTCTTATGAAAACATCTCTGCGTGATGGTAATAGTGAGATCATACAAGCCATACGAGGGGATTATGTTGCTGCAGGATTTACATCAAGCCTTGCAATCTACGGGATGCTTTGGGTACTAAAATATCCATCTATGTGGTTTTACGGAATAATTGGAGGAATTGGGGCTGATCCGGGTAGCATGGTCGCAAGATTACTCGGTGCCATCATCGGTAGGTTCTATATGATCAAGCGATTCGGATTGAAAAGATGGTTTATGTTCAATCCAGTATTGGCAGCAGGATTTGCTTGTGGAGTCGGATTAATAGGAATGGGTACCGTTGCAATTGCCCTTGTCTCCAAAGCGGTTATTGTTAAACCGTTTTAGACAGCGTTCTTTCATAGTGGGTGAGAGATATGGACTGGACTCTCTTTGGTTGGGCAGGTATTGAGTTAGAGATCCCGACAACTTGGGAAATCAGCGGCATTAGCGGGGATGAGAAAAATGGCTACCTTCGTCTTGATGACGCTGAAATGCCTCGCTTAGAACTCAAATGGGCAAAATCTCGTAAAAAGAAACCCGACCTGCACACCACTCTTGACGATTATTTCAAGTTAGTCCGAAAGAACTACAAACGCGGCGGTAATGTCTCATTTCGGAGAAATGTTGAACTTATCAAAGATGAGGATTTTCTAACAGACCATACGGTTCTTGGATTTAGTTGGAAAGGTGGCATACGGGCAAATGGGTTAATTCTTCATAATCCGGAGTCTAAACGGATTACCATCGTTCAGGTGATGGGAAGGTTAAAAGAGAACTGGCGCCCCACTGTGCTTCGTATTTTCAAATCCATTTCTGACCACGGTGACCCGCAACACACTATCTGGAGTGCTTACGGACTCAGGGTTGCTGTGCCAAAAAACTACAAGTTGGAAAGGCAGAAACTTCTCAGTGGCTATCTCATGTTTGCTTTCGCTAGACGGAAAACCCGAAAAATCTGCGTGGAACGTTACGGTCCCGCTGAGGTGTTATTGAACGAATATACGGAAGAACAGAATCCGTTAGAAACATGGTTTCGTGTGCGTTACGCAAAAGCGATACGCGGATACGGATTTGAAGTAACACCCCACAACGAACAAGGAGATGAACACATAAATTTTGTTGGACAACAGACCCGAGTTTACGATAATGTACCATTTTCACCTGTGTTATTCGTTGATAAAGTGCTAAAACGTCCAAGACTGACTTTTATAGTTAAACATTGCCAGCATACCAATCGGATCTATGTGGTGCAATCTATTGGACGCAACGAGGTTTCAGAACAACTTGCACAAGAGGTAGCAGAGAGTATCCACTGCCATTGAGTTTGAGATAGTTTAATCTTCAAATTTGAAAATAAAAACATGATTAACAAAGCTTTATATGCACTAAAACTAAAAAAACGACCCGATGTGGATAGAAGCAAAGTTCTCAAAGCATTCCCATTGAGAAATCAGTTGATAACGTGGGAAGTAGATGATAAGGACGAGGCATCACTTGTCATTCCACAGAAAGAAAAATTCTGGATCAGATTAACAAGTAAAATCTTTATGCTGCCGGATAAACGTGTCGTCGTGTTGGACAGCATTGGTTCTTATGTTTGGCAGATGTGTGATGGCAAACACACAATCTCACAGATAATCAATGCACTCCAGAAAAAACATCGGTTAACTCGAAAAGAAGCAGAAACCTCACTATTTACCTTTATAAAAATGCTCGGAAAACGGAATTTTATACAATTTGCTATCCCAACTGAAGATAATCCGAATGAACTACCATCGCAAAAACCAGTGCAACAGAAACGTTTCGGGTTTTTATCTAAAGGATAAGTGGAAGTTATTAAGATTAATTTGATATTATGAAGAAATAACTGTTAATATATATATATAACAACAAAACAACTTATATTGGTTGCTTAAATTAAACATTGACAAATTTTAAAAAGGATTTACAAATTTCCACGTTATATGAGTAGAACATCTTGTATTTAGGAAAATGGTTTTCTGATTATAGTTTTTTTAATAGTGTGAGAAAAAAAATATGATAAAAGCAATTGATTTTTTCTGCGGAGCTGGGGGTTTAACACGAGGCCTGTTGAATGCTGGCATCAAGGTACTGGCTGGAGTAGATAACGATGAGAGTTTGCGAGAGACCTATGCTTCTAATAATACACCAAGTTGTTTTGTAAATAGTGACATCAATGATATTCATATCCATGGGTTTCGCGAATTATTTGATATTCAGCAGTCAGATGTAACGCTTTATGCCGCATGTACGCCGTGTCAACCCTTTTCTACTCTCAGCAGAATGAAAGGGGAGGATGAACGAAAGTATTTGCTTTTAACTTTCGCCGAGATCGTGAAAGAATGTCCGCCTGATTTTATTCTTGTTGAAAATGTGCCCGGATTGAACAACGGTTATGGAAAAGAAATATATGAAAAATTCTTAAAGGTTCTGAAAGAGTGTGGATATTCGGAGCCTACAGCAAATTTACTTGATTCGAAACATTTCGGGGTTCCGCAAACGCGAAAGCGATTCATACTCTTAGCATCCAGAAATGGATCAATTTCGCTTCCTATCCCACAGACAGACCCAAATCAGTTTGCAACAGTTAAGGAGTGTATTGAGAAGTACCCGAAAATTATCGATGGAAAAGAGTCGCAAGATTATCAGAATCATATTGCTAGGGAACTGAAGCCCCACCATAAACTCATTGTCGCGGCCGTTCCTAAAGATGGCGGTAGTCGCCGGGATGTGGCTGACACATCTATTTTGCTAAAGTGTCATCAAGAAAGACCAAATGCACATAGAGATGTGTTTGGACGGATGGCATGGGATAAGCCTGCGCCAACATTAACATCTCGTTGTACGGATGTATACTCTGGTCGTTTTGTGCATCCAGAGCAAGACAGAGGAATTTCATTGCGCGAGGCAGCCGCTTTACAAACCTTTGCAGACGATTATGAGTTTTTTGGTCCATCCATTGGTGGTATAGCTCGTCAAATTGGTAATGCTGTCCCAGTGAAACTTGCAGAACAATTGGGAAAATCAATTATTGACGCGTGTTGACATTGAAAAGGAAGTGTATCATGAATAATGACGCAAACAATTCTAAAAAACCATATCGCATGGAGTATGATGCTGGGACCATTAAACATCTTGGTCTACAGATGTACTCAACACTACCACCAGTTATTGCAGAATTGGTCGCGAATGCTTGGGACGCGAACGCAACAAAAGTTGAGATTACGATTCCAGACACACCAATTGACGAAGCGACCTCAGAAATCATAATTAGTGATGATGGGATTGGCATGTCGGATCAGGACATACGATCCAAATACCTCATTATAGGCAGAGATCGGCGCGAAAAAGAAAAATCCGAAAAAACACCACCACCTCATGGGCGCAAAATCATGGGTAGAAAAGGGATTGGTAAATTTTCTGGCTTCGGAATCGCTAAAGAAATCGTTATAGAAAGTGCAAAAGATGGAGAGGTCAACCATTTTCGAATGGATTATGGAGAATTGTTAGCAAAAACTGGGACGCAGGAAATTGAATTTCCATCATTATTACCCACTGGGACCGTCCATCAGGGCACAAAGATCACTCTCAAACAGATCACGAAATTCAAAAGTCGTAGTATTTCGATCGACAGAATTCGTCAAGGACTCGCTAGACGGTTTTCTGTAATTGGCGTGCAAAAATTTGATGTAGTGATTAACGGTGTCCCAATCTCACCTACAGATCGAAACTTAAAACGCCTACTTGCAAAAGATATGGATGGTAAACCGTACCTGTGGAATTATAATGATGAGGAAATAAAATCAGAAACAGGTTGGACAG
The DNA here is from genome assembly GCA_958295945.1 of Candidatus Poribacteria bacterium. GTDB lineage: Bacteria > Poribacteria > WGA-4E > WGA-4E > WGA-3G > MSPOR6. The sequence continues at coordinate 2,535,894 of OY282386.1, read as the reverse complement.
TAAAAGGTTGGATTGGGGCACTTGAGCGAACAACACCTAATATTGACAATATAGATCGTGGTATTGCCCTAATGGCGAGAGGTAAACTGGTCCAAGAACCTTTTGTTTTCGATGCGGTTGTTGGTCAGCAGTTTGCCTTGTCTTACCTCATAGGTGAACTGCACGTTGAATTTGTTGATGAGGAAGAAGATACAATTGGAACAACTAGAAATTCATTAGTATGGGATACGGAAGCAAATACAGCTCTCAAGGAGTGGGGGAAAAAAGAGGTTAATAAAATTGCGGCTTTATGGGCTAAGAAACGAAGAGAAGATAACAAACAGAAGTTACAAGAACATCCAACCTATATTAATTTTCAAAAGCAGGCAAGTGAAATCGACAAAAAACGTGAATTCAAACAGGCAGATCAATTAGTCAAACAATTAATACTGCAATCAATTGATAAAAGCCCTAATGCTGACATTGAGGACTTTGAACCAGTGGTTGACATGTTTATTGACTTTTGGAAGTTTGATTCCTTTCGGGAAATGGCTAAAGACATAAAGGACGCAGGGATTGAAGAACCCGAAAAACTTCTCAATTTATTTAGGGAATGGGAAATTTTGGAAGCGAAAGAAATGGCAAAGGTTACTGAAGGACGAATTATGACTATAGAAAAGCTTCAGAATCTAATTGAAAACAATGCGTTGGAAAAACCGACACTTCACAATTTCTTAAGAGAATTCCCTTGGGTACTTGATCCGCGTTGGACCTTGGTGGATGACGAAGTTAGATATAGTGACTTACTACGTGATACATTTCCAGAAAGTGATGATATACCAGAGGCAAATAGGCGAATTGATTTTCTATGTGTGCGCGAGGGAACACATTTGGTTGTCGTTGAAATAAAACGCCCAAAGTCAAAGGTTTCTATAAAAGAACTTGACCAGATTGAAGAATATGTTAATTTTATACGGGATCGGATTCGACACACAAATGCTCCTGAAAATGAATATGACGAGGCTGTTGGATATCTTCTTTGTGGGGATTTGGTTGACACTTATCAAGTAAGGGGAAAGCATCAGAATTTAGCAAAAGCACAAATCTATGTAAAGTTGTATATGGATTTACTTGGCGATGTAAAACAACTACATGCTGAATTTCAAGAACGGTATGATGAACTTCAGGAAGCAAAACAAAGAGATGAAAACCACTCTGATTCTTGATTTATCCTAGATGCTTGATCTATAGGACTGTCAATACTTTATTAGAAGGGCTTTATATGACACAAAACTTCCCAGATAATACCCTTTATGAAATGGATAATTTAGACGTGCTTCGTGGCATGAACAGCCAAACGGTTGACCTTATTGCCACCGATCCGCCATTCAACACAAAACGCAATCGGAGCGCAACAGCAGGGCACTACGTTGATAACTGGAAATGGGGAGACACTGGCATACTTCCTGACCAATGGAAATGGAACGAAGTTCACCCAAAATGGCTTGAGGAGATCAAAGACAACCACACTGCACTTTACCATGCCATTGACGCTGCTAAACATTGTCAAGGTGAGGATACCGCCGCATTCCTCTGCTTTCTCAGTGTCAGACTCATTGAGATGCATCGTATTCTAAAAGAGACAGGTAGCATCTATTTGCATTGTGATCCAACCGCAAGTCATTACATCAAAATGTGTATGGACGCTATTTTTGGAAAAAAGAACTGTCTAAATGAGATTGTATGGCATTACCAAACGGGCGGGGTCAGTAAAAGATGGTTTGGACGCAAACATGATGTGATACATTTCTACTCCAAAACGGAAAAATACTTCATTGATTTGACGCGAGTAAAAGACAGCAGAACTGCGGAAGTGATCCGCCGTATTGAGAGCGGAAACGAAAATGCTACTCGTGCTAAAGATTTGGAAAGGCTCCCGTTTGATGTTTGGAACATTCAAGCATTAAATGCAATGTCCAACGAACGCACAGGTTCCCCTGACCAAAAACCACTTGTCCTTTACGAACGTATTATCAAAGCCAGTAGCAATGAAGACGACCTTGTCTTAGACCCTTTCTGTGGGTGTGCCACAACGATCATTGCTGCCCACCAACACAAACGTCGTTGGATAGGTGTTGATAGACGAAAAGACGCGCGTTACCACATTATTACCCGTTTGATGGGAATTGACCGAAAAGAGCGAGAACGTCTTGAGAAAGTTGTTAAAGATGGGAGTGATCCCGGATGGCTTGATAAACAGGCACAAAAATACGAAATGCACTATCAGACCGAACCACCGACACGCACCGATCAAAACAATCAAACTTTACCTGAATTGGCGCATGTCTACCCTATTGAAGCCGAATACCGACTTAGCCATGCCGAGATGCATGAAATCCTCACCGAACAGTTCGGACTAAAATGTTGGGGATGTAACTTCATTCCACCAGATAAAAGGTATTTGCATCTTGACCACATTATCCCTAAAAGTGATGGCGGTACAAACGATATAGATAACCGCGCGCTACTCTGCCAACCGTGCAATAGTAAGAAATCAAACACTATGAGTCTTAACGCACTTCGTAAACAAAACAAAAAAGAAGGGTACACACAACCTAACCCAGAGATAGACCTACAAAATACACTTGCATGGACAAGAAACTACTTAATACAAACTATTCGAGAAACACCATACCAACTCAAATTTAAGAATATGTAGACAATTGAGGTATATACCTCAATAGGAGAAACATTTATGCAAGCAGAAATAGGTGGTGTCCAACCAGATCTTGCTGAAACACCGAAACGGTTTGAACGCATCCTTCCGAAAGAGAATACTGTCCGTGTTAGGAATCTCATCAAACGATATGAGATGGGAACACAGACTGTAGACGCGCTGCGTGGCGTTAATTTCCAAATTCAGCGCGGAGAATATATCTCTATTATGGGACCTTCCGGTTCGGGAAAATCGACTCTCTTTAATATGATTGGTGGCTTAGATAAACCGACTGAAGGCAGAGTCTATATTGACGAGGTAGACATAGCACAACTTGACGCTTATGAGTTGGCGTGGTTGCGTTGTCGGAAAATCGGTTATATCTTTCAATCGTTCAATCTTATTCCTGTGATGACAGCATTGGAAAACGTCTCGCTGCCGATGATTTTCGCTGGCATGAGTGCTGATGAAAGCAGAGAAAAAGGTGTGGATCTCCTGTCTCTTGTCGGGTTAGGTGACCGAGTTCAACATAAACCGCTTGAGCTCTCTGGTGGACAGCAGCAACGTGTTGCAATTGCACGTTCGCTTGCTAACGATCCCGCCATCGTCCTCGCAGATGAACCGACGGGTAACTTGGATACCAAAACAGGTCTTGAAATCATTGACTTGCTCCGCCGTCTCAATGCTGAAAACGGTGTAACCATTATTACAGCAACACACGATCACAAGATGTTGGATGTTTCTGATCGCATATTCTACATGGCAGATGGTAAAGTTGACAAGATAGAGTCGCGCGATGAAATAGACCTCCAAGTCGGAAGGTTAGACGGTCAGGAAGTCGGTTAATCTAACAAATGTCCATCTACAAACGTTTAGGCATCCGAACAGTCATCAACGGTAATGCGACTTTAACACGTCTCGGTGGGTCTATTATGCCACCTGAAGTCGTTGATGCAATGGTTGATGCATCAAAGCATTTCGTAGACATCATTGAACTTCAAAAAAGAGTGGGAGAAGAATTAGCAAAACTCACCGACAACGAAGCTGCTTATGTCTCCAACGGTGCGGCGGCAGCCTTAACGCTTAGCACGGCAGCGTGTATCACTGGACTTGACGCAACCAAACGTGCAAAACTACCCCACCTTGACAACACAATGAAAAGCGAAGTCATCGTGCATCGCCACGGTAGAGTCGGATACGATTTTGCGGTGCGTCAGGTCGGCGTGGAATTCGTTGAAATAGGAGATGAAAACGGCACTACTCCTGACGAACTTGAAAACGCTATTACAGACAAGACTGCTGCTATCTTCTACTTCGCAAATCCCGGCAGAGAACACCTATGGGTGTCTTATCAAGAAGGGATTGAAATTGCAAAAAGGCACGGTGTCCCATTGATTGTGGATGCAGCTGCCCAGTTGCCTCCGCCAGAAAACCTGTGGCGTTTTACAAAGATGGGAGCGGATTTGGCAATGTTTAGCGGCGGAAAAGGATTGTGTGGTCCACAAAGTAGTGGATTGATTGTTGGCACAAAATCGTTAATAGACGCAATTGTATTCAACGGACCACCTAATCCTTTTATTGGCAGAGGGATGAAGGTCGGTAAAGAAGAGATGATTGGATTGCTGGCAGCGGTGGAGTGGTATCTGAATCAGGATCATGACCAGTTAATGCAATACTATGAAGACCAAGTTACTTACTACACTGATGAATTTAAAGACATCCAAGGCATTACAGTGCATCGTAGTTTCCCATCTGAAGCGGGACAACCGATGCCACGCACAGAAATCCGATTTGACGCAGAACAACTCGGCATTACTCGCAATGACATTCTACATCAACTACAAACAGGTGAACCTGCAATAGATATTGCTGCCGCTGGAGCAAATGGTGTCCTCATCAATGGACAAACACTGATGCAAGGAGAAGTAGAAATCATTGCACATAGAATAAAGGAGATACTACTTGGATTGTAGCGCAAGGTCTCCGTGCCTCAGCGATACTAACTAAGCATAAGATAATAAAGGAAACAGAAATGAAACTCAACAACGGTATACGAATGACATGGCTCGGACATGCCACGTTTAAATTTGAAACCGAAGGAAACACCTTCTTACTTGACCCGTGGGTTGATAGCAATCCCGCCTGTCCCGATGAACTCAAAACCTTTAATAGCCTTGATGTGATGTATATCACACACGGACATTGGGATCACATGGAAGATGCTGTCCCAATTGCGAAAGAACATACTCCCACCGTGGTTGCTATGATTGAAGTTGCAAAATACCTTGAAAGTAAAGGTGTGGAAAACACAATCGGCATGAATAAGGGTGGCACCGTATCAGCAAATGGTGTGAAAGCAACGATGGTCTCAGCAAGCCATAGCAGTAGTACTATAGAGGAAGATGGCACTATAGTCTATCTCGGTGAATCTACTGGGTTTGTGCTTGAATTTGCAAACGGCTATAAAATATATCACGCAGGGGACACATGTGTGTTCGGCGACATGCGAATTATTGGTGAGATTTATCAACCTGATTTAGCACTGCTTCCTATCGGCGGTCATTTCACTATGGATCCGCGTGAAGCTGCTTATGCCGCACAATTGCTCAATGTGCCTGCTATTATGCCAATGCATTACGGTACATTTCCTTTGTTGACGGGAACGGTAGAAGAATTCTGTGAATTGACAGCATCCTTAGATGTGGAGATTGTTGAATTAGATGTAGGTGATACTTTAAATTAAGGTTTCTCGGTAGGGACCATGCAGTCCGAAAGTATAGGTAGTTCTTAGTAATTCCTGCGGATTGCCTGTGTCAAATCGACTACCTGCAACTCTGTAGCCATACATACCTTCTTGCTTAACCATTTCTGCCATTGCATCCCGAAGTTGTATCTCTCCGTGTGTCAGAATCTGGTTGCGAAAGTTGTAATCCAGTATATCAAACAGAAGTGGTGTAAGTAAATCAATCCCAAAGTGGCAGAGATATTGATTCGTTTCCTCTTCATCCCATACGCCAGCAACCTGCATGTGTTCTCGGGCAAAATCAACGGTAGGTTTCTCTGTAATTCGGTTTAATATATAAAGATTGGGATTGTCAGGTGTGCTACTTCCCTGCACAATGCCGTTCAGAGAGAGTTCGCTTTCATCACACACATCCAAACTGGTAACAGATTTGCCTACTGCAGCAAAGACATCAACCAGTTGTTTTGCACAAGTCTCATCCGTATCAGATATATACAGATGGTCTCCGAGCAGAATCATGACGGGTTCGTCCGCAGCAAAATCTTTCGCACAATAGATCGCATGTCCGAACCCTTGCGGTTCCGCTTGGATTGCAAACTGCAGACGTTCTCCGATTTCTACCAACTTATCCACCTGTTTTGCCAATTCCGGTTTGTCCCGAATTGCGTCTGGCACATCACCAGAAAAATAGTCGGTAATTGGTTCAACCTGATGCGGTTGCGCTACGAGGCACACCTCTTCCACGCCAGCAGTTAACGCTTCCTCAATTATCAACTGAATGATCGGTTTTGCGAGACCATCTTGTGCGATAATCGGAAATAGTGCCTTCGGCACGGCTTTCGTTGCGGGGAAGAGACGTGTTCCGTATCCAGCGATCGGAATAATTGCCTTTTGTATTATTTGCATCGTCCTTTATGTAGTGTGTAATCTAAATACAATATCATTAAAGGAGGGTTTTCGGTAAATTGATGATGAGATAGAGGTCCCTCGGACCACTCTTGTCTGATCTTTGTTCGGTTATCATAAAGTCTAATACTTTTCTGAAAAAGTGTCAATAAAATAAGCCGGGTTATTTAGTTTTAGGATTTTTGTTCAATATTATTCACTAACGTTCATTTTGTTATGGGTTTGTCCTCCTATTTGTCAGAACCAGGATTTTCAGGATTAGTAGATTTCCAGGATTATGAGTTTGGCTTTGCAAAGTTCCTATTCCCAATTTGACGTTTATTCTCTGGATGGCACTTTGATGTTTTAGGCTCTTATCCTGGAAATCTACTAATCCTGAAAATCCTGGTTCTGACAAGAATCAATAAACCCACTAAATCCAGTGACGAGTTCGATTCAGTTTGAACGTCAAATTTCATGAGTAGATTTTTGTATTAACTTAACATTTATCGCTCATGTAAAAGGTGTGTGCGATTGTTCCAATGAAGGCAATGGCCAGAAGAATTAAATTTTTCATTGCACTCATTGTTGACATGATCCAACATTTATTAGTTGCAGGAAGGAACTCCGATTTCCAACTGTTAATGCCTTTTGTCGTGATTCGGAATTCACTCAACAGAAGAATATCTACTTATCGTGCAGCATCACTAAAGTCAAGGTCGTTATTCGGCAACTTTGAGTCTACCCCAAGTCGTAGCCGTTTTTCCCGCAGCATCAACTGCAAAAACACCTTCAATGCCATTGCCAAGGGACTTGACTTCATCCTCGGTAAGTGGCACGTTAAACATGACGATTTCATCAATGATTCCACCAAAATGACACCTACCCTTACCAGCATTACAACCTGTATCCATTCCGATATAGACCGGTTCAGGAGAATCCCATGGTTGCCCTACAGCGTTTGCGCTGTTTTGTAATTCACCATTAACGTAGATATAGATTTTCGTTCCATCCCATACACCTACAAGGTGAATCCACTCATTTACGGGTAGTGGTTCTCCGAGTGCTTCATGTTTTTCGGGTGCGCTTTTCAAACGATAATGAAACGATGCGCGGTTTATTCTACCGCCTGGGTTTTCATGTGCACCGGTGCCAAGTAGGTATTGTGACCAAGTTGAACACCCAATTCCTTTCCAAACAACACATTTTCCATTTGGTGGTATCGTCGCAAAAATCCATGCATGGACTGAGAAACCTTTTGAGTCCTTAAAATTCAAGGCTGCCAAACTATCAGCATCGCCTTTGGTACCGATCCGAATATGGTTTTGTGCATCAACACCGCTGAACTCAATACCACCACCGAATTTAGCGTCTACCCACTTGAGATCACCTGTGATGACACCATCGCTACCATTTCCAGATAGGTCTTTAACAGTATCACCATTTCCTTCTTCAAAGGTCCACATTCCTTGAATTGTCCCTGGCGCAAATCTTGCATCACTTGTAGATATCAAGACAGGACTGAGCATCATCACAACAAGTGGGATAGAAGCATATTTAACTAACTTTAACACAGACATATTTCCTCCTATCAGACAAATTTTATTTGATACTGTAATCCAACAAAGCGTATTCAATTTATAGCGATTGGATTAATCGTGTCTGAAATTGGTTGAATATCTAATAAGAATGCGATATCCAGCATAATATTGCAGACACCGCATTCCCGAATGCCTACATAAGTATAGGCAACAAGTGTTACTTTGTTTCTATTTTGCAGCTTTAAGTTTACCCCACGTTGTCGTAGTTTTTCCAGCTGCATCAACAACTAATGCACCTTCAATCCCATTACCGAGTGATTTCACATCACCTTCAGAAAGTGGGACATTGAAGATTACGATTCATCCATAATACCGTTCCACTGGCATCGTTTATTACAGCCGGGGTCTGCTCCCATAATAACGGTTTCAGCTGAAGCCCATGGTGGACCTGCTGCGTCCGCACTGCCTTGCAGTTCACCGTTAACATAGACGTAGAGTTTCGCGCCATCCCAAACACCTACGAGGTGAATCCACTCTTTGGCAGGAAGCGGTTCTCCGAGTGCCTCTTGTCTTGCTCCACCATTTCCTGCACGGATATGAAATGAAGCTTGATTGAATATCGCATCACCATTTTCATGTGCACCGGTTCCAAGCAGATACTGTGACCAAGTTGAACATCCAAGTCCTTTCCATATTACACACTTGGCAACAGGTTCTTCTTCAGCCCAAACCCATGCATGGATAGAAAACCCTTCAGAGTCTTTAAAATCCAACGCAGCTAAGGAGTCCGCATCTCCCTTGGTTTCAATCTGTACCCAAGTATCTTGACCGTTAAACTCCAATCCACCACCGAATTTACCATCTGTCCATTTAAGATCACCGACAAAAGTACCATCACTCCCATTTCCTGAAAGGTCTGTTACAGTATCACCGTTACCTTCTTCAAAGGTCCACATACCTTGAATTGTATCTTCATCAATATTGGCATCAGTCACGTCTACATAGAGCATAGCAGTAAGTAATAGACTGAGGATACATATCATCTTTAGAAGTTTAGTCATCACTATAATTCTCCTTTATTCTTTTACACCAGATAGGTTCAAACGACCTGTCTGATGCCGGTTTTTATTTAATGGTTTAGACTTTCATAAGTCCAAATAATTTGTGTCAGTATGACATATTTTTGAAAATTTGTCAAATAGTTTCTTATTGATGAGTGTGTAAAGTTTTTGTCACCGTAGACATCAATTTAGCGTCCTTCTAGTAGTCTGTCCACTCTTATTTGATAGGTCCATATCGCGATTCGGAGATCGCTCCTACCGATGGACTGCTTATGGTAGGCGGGAACTCCGATTCCCGATTTATTTTGCGATCCACAATTTTAGTGTGGACAGTCTACTAGTGCCGGTAAGTTCGGTTAGGAAACCGTACCTAACCAGGACTATGAGAGTAGTTATTTTTGTGTAGTATCTGATGGCAAATTCATTGTGTTTATCTTGCAATTTCATGGTCTGTCTCCTTCTTAAAAAGTTACGAAACTGTAAGAAATCTCTTACAAGGTATAAGACGGAAAATTGCCTATGAACACAGTCCCTGTATGGGTTTATAGGCAATAATTTGATGGCACTAAAATTTGAATTTTGCAAAACTGTAAGATTTTTCTGAGATGTTGAGATTTGTCCGTTATTTTTGTATAGAAATGTGTGATGAATTGCATAAATATCGTCTTTTATATTCATAATAGTTTCCATTCTTTTGTTCTTATAAATGTCTTAATGTTGTTATGTTTATTAGAACATTCGTTTTAATATTAATAATATAAATATATTAACACATAAATGGACTTGTGTCAAGTTATTTTTTGGCAATGGACATATTTTTCATTGTTCAACACACATTTTTTAGACTTGTAGGACAATATGGTTATAAGGGCTGGTTGGTACAAACAGATCGTCCCTACGGGATTAAGAGTCTGTGATGGCAACGCTTATCTATGTAATTTTTCTCCACAACGACGTACAATTGACGTACAATAGTATGTACAACTGTACGTCTTTTAAGTTGTTGAAAGCGTTGTCTACATAAGGGTTAAGAAAGGTTTTTTTAAAAATGAAATATTTTTTTAATTGTACGTCTTCCACATTCAGTTTCGGTGTGTAAGAAATCGGAGATGGAAACCTTCCCTGCATAATCTGGTATGATAATTCAATAGTTAAGAATATCATTTCCAAAATGTCATGCGGTGCACTTAATTGCGCGCCTATGACCGGTTTTGCTTCTGATCTGCCACAATTTTGAGCTGTCACTCTATGGAATGACGTGAACATTTGCTGGACAATCTCTGTGACATGTTTAACCTGATCTGTATACATGTTTGATAACCTACATTTCAAAAGTATTTATGTGACACATATTATAACGCAAGTAACTAACATAAGTCAAGTAAAAGAGGAATATATTTGGTATATTTTCACCCTTTTGTGTATTTTCTTAGAACAATTGTATATATTTCTCTGGATGTTGCATTTTTGAGCATTTGGCTATCCTGAATTGATGTGTTTTCGTTGTTTCAGAATTACGGATTGTCGTAGATTACGCGGGTTACACGGATGGGAGTTTGGAAAGGTACGTTCCATCCCAAAAGATTCAATTTATAGTAAAACTTACAATGAGGGTGTGTAAAGTTTTTGTCACCGTAGGCATCAATTCAAGTGAAAAACCTGTAACCTATTGTAGGGCTAAATCAACGGTATGAACGCCTGTAGGCATTCCCCGCCTACCGTATTTGGGTATTCACTTCAGCAAATCTCAATAATGGAAAACCATAATAACTGAATAACCGTATGTAATAGACCTTGGGTTATGAAATCTTGCCTACCATTGCAGATAAATGTATAATTATTTGCATTCTTCACCTTAGTTTTGAGTATAATGTCCAGAGTCATTCACATCCTATACCCTTTCAAAAATTGTGCAACAATTTCTGTAATACTCGCGTCTTTATATACGAATGAATACAGACATGTTTTATGGAGCATTTTATGAAAAACGGTGACGTTGAGTTGATCCAACGCATTCTTGCGGGAGATCAAATTGCTTTTGAAAGTTTGCTTACTAAATATCGGAAGCAGGTTCACGCGCATGCATGGCGGAGGACAGGTGATTTCCATATCGCTGAAGACATTACACAGGAGACCTTCCTGCAAGTTTATCAGAAACTGGAAACTCTTGAAGAACCAACTCAGTTTTCAAGATGGCTCCATTCGATTGTGAATCGTCTCTGTATTGCGTGGTATCGGAAAAACCCTATACACACTGAATCCTTTGAAGAAACCGACTACTCAGAAATTGAAATTGATGCATATTCTCGTTATGTTGCAGCAGAACAGGTGAAAACAACTGCTATAGTGCAAAGCGATGTTGTGCAGGAACTTCTCACTAAGTTAAAGGAAAGCGACAGACAAGTTGTCACGCTACACTATTTTAAAGAGATGACATATTCTGAGATAGGTTCGTATTTAGGTGTATCAGAAAGTACGATTAAGAGTCGGTTGCACCGTGCTCGCAAACGTCTGCAAAAGTATGAGTTCATGATACAAGAAGCGTTAGACATAACAATGGAAGAGGGACATCACTTCCACAGAGAAACAAATGGAGGTATTGGAATGAATTTAACATTTGAAAGAGACGACCTTTTATATTCGCTACAAGTACTGCAGGATATTGGAAATGGAGAGGATACTGCTCCGATTCTCTCAAATGTATTTATCCATGCGATTGGAGATACAATTGAGTGTATGGCAACAGACACTGAAATAGGTATCAGAATGAAGGTAGAAGGAACAGTTAGAGAAGAAGGGAGAATTGTTGTTTCTGCCCAGAAGTTAGCAGACATTGTTAAAGGGTGGCAATCAGAGAAACTGATCAACTTAGCTACGACGGCATCAGGTCGCATTGAAATCAGTGGTGGAAATGGCGTTCACAAGAACGTCAAGATCTCCGATGAAGAGTTTCCCAACCTCCCTGCTGTTGATGATAAAGCGATTGCGATTGATGGGGATAGCCTACGTTCTGTGCTGGACAAAACTAAATATGCAGTTCCCACAGATGAGGAAAAGATCAAGCGTTTACCAAAAGGTCTATACTTTAACCTATTTAATGACAGAACAGAAGTTGTCGCGACCGACGGATTACAACTTGCCCTTGCCCACTGTGAACCGTTCAATTTATCTGATGATAGTGATGGATTTATCGTTCCACTCAAAGCTGTCCAAGAAATCGAACGCACATTTGGGAATTCACCTGAGATAAAGATCGCACGCATTGAAAATCAGATTCTTTTTGCGGATGAACATGTTACGTTGACGACGAAATTGATAAATGCTGACTACCCACAGTATCAACAAATCTTACGAAGTTCTTATGATGGGAGAGTCGTAGTAAAGAAAGAGTCTTTTTTGAACGTCGTCCGTGAAGTTGCATTGCTTTCAAATCCGAAATTTCCGTCGGTGTTTTTAGATATAGATGAACAGAAGATACGGATTTCGCCTAAACTCTCCGCACCGGATGAGGAATGTGAGACTGTCGCGGTGGATTCAGGTGTTGGGAGTGTCAATATCCGTCTGAATTCTCGGATGTTGACAGAGGCGTTAGAGCACATTAGAACGGAGGCTTTTGCTCTGGAGTTCTCAAGTACGTTGCTTCCTGTAGTTATTAAACCGATTGATGAGGATGAAGAAGCACAAATCTGCATAATGGCACCGATGTGTTTGGATGCTTAAGTAATAATCTAATCGTATATGCACCTATTTATAGTGAATTATAAATATAAGTTGACACTTTCGTCCCACGGTAGGCGAGGTTTCCTAACCTCGCCGATGCAGAGTGTTCAAGTCCTTTCAAAATCTACTATAACAGTTATAGGTTAATGTGAAGCAATACCATTGGCATCAACAACTTATAGAATCGGGGTTACAAACTCCTATTTTACAAGAGCTGAGGAACTGAATTGATAGTTATGAGTTTTGCTTCACTCTACCCTAGGAACATCAATCAGACTGAAATGCAGGATACAACGGCATCTCCTGAACTTCTGAGGGCCATATTGCACTAAATTTGTCACGTATTTTCTTTGCTGTTGCACCAATTGCTTGTAAATATCCATACGTTTCTGTCAACTGTGACAACACACCCAAACGATAGAATACACGCCTCCGAACAGCAGGCAATCCCCAATGATTGTAGTTCGGGTTAGTTCTTAATGCCTCATAATCACCAGCAGGACGATCATTGATGACATTGCTAAACACTGTCTTGGGAGGTTCAAAAAACCTATAAACACAGCGAATCGTGTCATAGACACACGCCTCTATGACGCGTTTATAATACCAATGGTCATCTTCTGCCTCCGGACAATTTTTAGCAAGTTCTGTTCGGTAGGTGTTTTCCATTTGTTGCATGACATCTTCAGGAAACCGGCAGACCTCTGCCCACAAATCAAGATGCACACGAATCTGATATCCACCTACAAGCACATGTTGAAAGTGTCCAAATTCATAGTCAAATACATACACCTTTGATTTGGATGTAGAGTGGTAGATATTTACGGGATATAGGTCTCCGTGGATTAACCCGTGAAAACGATTAGTAGCATCAAGGAATTCAGTCAATGCTTTCAAATCGGTAAAAGATTCATGAATAGGTTGGACATCTGCTGCACTACATATTTCCTCCCATTTCTCTGCATAAACACTATCCAAGTCTTCACTACTGTTGTCAAGTTTAACAATTGAGTCTCGTATTTTGAGGAATTTTTCCACTTCAGCGATTGTGTGTGCATGTATCTTTCCAAGAGCCTTAGTACTTTCAATCAAGACGTGTTTTGCAGATTCACTATCGTCGTTGATGAGTATTGCTCTAAGATTCTGTCCAACTCCCATATCTTCCATCACGAGAAGTGGAACGTTATTTTCTCCGGAATACCCACCTCCATAAAGACAGGGAATAACACTATTTACCCCCATCTGATCGTATAGGAATTGCAAACACGTCCATTCAACACGAATCCTTCGTGCACGTTTGCGTTTAACGAAAACAGTATCAGGAATTCCATCGGGTCCCGATAGGATTTTGTAACGATATAGGCTCTGCGGATGTATATTTTCAGGTTTGTCAATGCGAACTTCTCCACCGAATTTCTGTGCTAATATCCCTTGTACTGCTGAGTTTAGATTTTTGAATGAGACGTTTTGTTGTGTTGGCATAGTATCTTTCCCGTCATTTTCAAGATGTTGGTTTTGCATAGAGAATATTACTAATTCTAATAGAGAATAATAAGAGGCACAATGAATTGCGCGACTACGAACATCTGTTTTGGTAATGATAAGTTGCTATTTAGACCTGATACAATTTTCCATATTCTACTTGGTTAACGTCAAAAAATAAAAAGAATTACGTCATTGTCAGGGAACAATAAAGGTTAGTTGGGTTCTGTAATCCATGTTTCTTCTTGTTTATTGTATGTTCTTTTGTTAAACTACCTATTTAATACTTCAACAAATTGTTTAGAACAAAATATCCCTGAATTTACATAGTTGGAGAAAAGAAGATGAATAGGAAAACAGAAACTGGACAAATAACAGTCTTGTTCACAACCATTGTATGCGCGTGCATGGGTCAACATTTACACCTATGCTGCATTTATTGATGAGGATGAAATTGAAGTAGCATACCTTTTAGACGAGAATAATGGTGCCGTTGCCAAAGATATATCTGCAAATGCCCGTCATGGTAATATCATTGGCGCAAAATGGGTCAAAGGCATGTTTGGGAATGCTTTAGAATACGATGGTTTTGATGACAACATACTTGTCCCAGGGTATCACGGTGTCGGTGGAAAAGATCCCAGAACAACCTTCTTCTGGTTTAAATCTTCAGAAACACGCGACCATTCCTTGTCCTGTAAGGCAACGGGCGGGCAGAGAGACCCGCCCCTACGATTCATGGTGAGAAGTCAGTGCCAAAAACTTTACACACCCTTTTGTTAATCTTTTCTTGTTTATTCAGAATTATTCTGCTAATATGTCTTGTTAGGAATTTCAACAATTATTGAGAATAACGTGAGTTTGATAATACTATATCCATAAATATTATAGTGGATTTTACAATTAACTTGACATTACGAGTTGTAGGAGGAACTCCGATTCTCGGTCTATCGCGATTCGGAGATCGCTCCTACAGATGATTTGTCAACTTATTTTGATAATTCACTATAACGTTGGAGGAAAAAGAATGAAATTCAGAAGTCAGACTACGATGAAAATTGTCCTATTGAGTTCTATCGTATTTACACTGTTGATTCCTTTTATCAGTTTTGCGGCAACGATTGATGTGGGTACCGTTGAGGTGGCTTATCTATTAGACGAAAATGACGGTAACGTTGCCAAAGATATTTCTGGGAATGAGCGACATGGTGAAATCACTGGTGCAAAACGTGTGGAAGGGATGTTCGGGAAAGCATTAGAATACGATGGCACTGATGATAATCTCATTGTTACAGGATATAACGGCATAGGCGGTACAGACCCAAGAACAACTGTATTCTGGTTTAAATCTGATGTAGTTCGTGACCATTCTTGGGTTAAGTGGGGAGTGAATGCGTCTACTCAAAAATACTACATCCGGTCGCATGTCCGGGGTAATGAATGTAATTTGCGTGTTGAAGTCAACGGTGGTAACAATTTCGGAACAGATAATGTCTGTGATGGTGAGTGGCATCATTGTGCCGTTGTTTTCCCTAAAGGGTCGGATGCAGTGAAAGATCACGATCTCTATGTAGATGGTAAACTTCAGGCAAAAGAGGGAACCGAATTTGCAGTGAACACCAACATTGACACCCAAGCAATCAATATCGGGGCAAAGTTGGCTAACCACACTTTTATGTTCGGTTCAATGGATGAAGTTGCTATCTTTAATGTGGATTTGAGTTTAAAGCAGATTAATTCGATTCGTAATGTCGGATTAAAAAGTGCCCTTGGCATTGACCCACAAGACAAATTAACCACCAGATGGGGAATGATTAAGAAATACTAATCCCACAAATCAAGCCCTAAAAGTTTTCGTCCTAAAGGTGTCAATTCTGGTGATCCGTAGTTTTTCGCTTCCCACCCGCGTGGGTCACCAGGATAGGGACCGTGCCCTAATGCTCTGCGTTCTCTCCATAAGGTTATTCTTTCTTGACGGCGTTCTTCATTCATCGGATTCGGTGCGCGGTAATAGTTCATATACTGTGCCAGTCTGGGTTTATCTGAAGTGTTGCGGCCGTTCCCGTGTGGAAGTGCTATATGCCAAATTAACAATGAGCCGGCCTTCGCTGGTACTTGGACAAATTTTTCTCTATATATCTCTGGTGTCAATTCAGGCACCCATGGATTCTCTTCATCTATTAACGACTTATGTGCTCCAGGCCAACACACAAAAGACCCTTGATTTTCTGCGGTATCTCTTAGAAACAAAACCCCTTGCGTGCTGAAGTGCACCGGTAGTTTTGATGTGTCCACATCCCAGTGATACATCCCGAGGTGATCCCATTTTGGATAGTCAGGATGTTTGGGAGGTTTCATGTTGACTCTATCAATGTGTACCCAGATTCGTTGAGTGCCATACACCTCGGTATAGATTTGATAAATCGAAGGATGTTGGTATACGTTCCACATCGCCTGATGAAAATACATTTCTACCATGCCGGCACCGGGTTTGTGAGGTGCGCGATACCAGTCATTCGGATCGGATGGGTCCATCTCCAAGAATGCAAAAATTGAATCAACCACTGCTTCACACAATTCAATCGGAACTGCATTTTCAATTACCATATAACCGTATTCATCAAAATGTTCACGGTGTGCTTGTGTTAATATTGGCATTCATATTCCTTTAATGTCAGTTCCTTAAATTTCAGTTAATACTCACACGTTCATTTTCAGTTGTATATCCACGACCAGAACGGTAGATGGAATTGTTGGCGGATGTAAACGGGATTGCGGGGGGTGCGGAAAACCCGTACTACAGTAGTGTGAGTCATGGTATCCGTGTGCAATGCAAAGAGGCGCGCTTACAAAGCACGCCTACGGGATTTATAGTAAATTAAAATCACACAATTAGTGAATTAGGCTAATACTTTTTAATTCTTGCCCAACTTGTTGCTAATTTGCCTTTCGGGTCAACACTGACAGACCCATGCAAGCCATTTTCTTTGATATCGTTAATCTGATCTTCGTCAAGGGCAGTGCTAAGAATTGCGAGTTCATCCATAATTCCGTGTAAGAAATGGTGTCCAGTGAGACGTGCACCAATGTTCACAACTTGTTCTTGAGCACCCGTGTCCATCACATGATCATTACCAATCTTTTCTTGAAGATTACCATCAACATATAGGTGGTGGTCTTGGACAGAATCTGAACCGTTGGGAAAAACCAATGCACAATGATGCCATTCGCCGTCACAGACATTATCGTTCCCGTAATTTTGTCCACCGTTGACCTCAATTCTCAAGAAGCATTCTTCACCTGATGGGTGTGCTCGGATGTAATATTTTGCCCCAGCAGTATTCGGTCCCCATTTGACCCATGAATGTTGTCTTGTGGAGTCTGATTTAAACCAGAAAAGGACAGTTCGTGGGTCTGTTCCTCCGACACCAGCATATCCATCAATAATCAGGTTGTCGTCTTCGCCATCATACTGTAGTCCGGTTCCATAAACAGCATCGACCCATTGTGCCCCGATAATTGATCCATCGCGTCCGTTTGGTGATGAATCATAAGCGACCTCACCTTCTCCTTCATCAAAAAGGTAGACAACTTCAACATTATCATCTTCTAAAACACGTGCATGGGTGATAGCCGTGACAGACAACACAAATATGAGAAGACCTAAACATAGTAGTAAAGAATTACTCTGATTTCTAAATTTCATCTTCGTTTCCTCCATAATGGAAGCTTGATTCAGGAATATAGTTTTTTGTGCCCTTTGCATTGGCACAGTTCTTTTCAATACGTTCACCATTGAACAATAATGGGTGTTGCATATTTTAACGTGAGTTTGTCTCATGTATTTTCATATTAACATTATTTGTAAAAATTCACAACAAGAAAATGGATTTCAATGGTAATTTGGTTTTATAGTGAAATGTAAAATACGTGCACACGCCTCGGTAGATGCGGTTAGGAAACCGAACCTACCGCAGTGTGTAAATAATTATGGTTTTTACAATAAAGTGAGTTTGGTATAAGAGAAATGAAGTAAATTGTAGGTTGGGTTAAGACAGAGAATGTAAGAGGCGCAATGAATTTCGCGCCTACTAACCAGCAATTGCTTTAGAATGGTATGTTCTTAATTAGAAATGGTATAATAGCACTGGATTAACCAGGCAGTGCATTTTGATAGTTCACCCCTGTGAACATTCCGAGCACCATCCACGCGCCGACGATGCCAAATTCACCGACTATCAATCCCATAAATAGTGGTCGGCACCGACGATAATATCCTATTCCACCTGATTTTAGGATTATGAACTTCACAAACCATCCGACAAAGATACAGGACCAGAGGAAATATGAAGAATAGACTGCTCCCATCACATAACCGATTGGATGCAGCTGCCACCACATAAATTGCCGTTGCATGATGAGTAGAAATGATGTGATGCCAACACCTAACAGCATACTGTATGCTTCACCTAATTTCATGTCCCTGGGATATTGGATTAGGGAAACGATATGGTTGAAGTATCTTGGTGCTCCGATGAAAGGTCCGCCTTGCAGATTTACGCCACCTTTGTCATATATCAGTGGTAGGGATGCAGCGAATGAAACACCGATTGCGACTACGATTGCAAGCATCATTGCTCCGAGAATTCTTTTCCGATTTACTCCGACAGGATCTGCGGCTTTGAACCCGTGTAGCACACTCGGCATTAGAATACCACCCCAGTCGCGCATCATGACGCGTTGAAATCCTAAGAGTGCTAAACTGTTGGCGTTAATGATTCTTGAACCAGTAACAATCTCAAAGTATTCCACGGGATACATCGGAGCTTGAATAAGTAGCATACCCCCGTTGACTACCATCCACGATAAAGCGGTGGAAACAATCAGAAATAGAATAATGATACTACATGCGACCCACAACGACATACCTGCATAAGCACATAGCATGATAAGCAGTAGAAAACTGATTACGCCTCCGAAAACTGCCCATCGATAGGGTAGTACTTCGTTGGAATCGTCAATTGTTGTATTTGTAGATTTTGTGAATGTGCGTTTCAGAATGTCCATGATGTGTGCGCGACTGTTTATGAGAAAAGCGATAACCATCACAACATAAGCTGCCATCGTCTGTCCTCTGGCACATATCCAAGGACTAATAGGGATTGCGAATGC
The DNA here is from genome assembly GCA_958295945.1 of Candidatus Poribacteria bacterium. GTDB lineage: Bacteria > Poribacteria > WGA-4E > WGA-4E > WGA-3G > MSPOR6. The sequence continues at coordinate 2,516,595 of OY282386.1, read as the reverse complement.
GTTGATAATGATGTACTGTATTTTGAAGATTAGAAAGAAGAACCAACAACTAAACGACACGTCCATTGCGAGAAAATAGGTTATGCCGATGACAGAGAAGTAGAGAAAGAACCGAAATTGGGGCCACCATCGCATTACAATCCAAGGACGTTCGGTGAATGGTGCGTATAGGTCGTAGCGATTTGGGATAGATGGGAGTGCGGGAATGTACTCGTGTAGTCCGTTGAGTAGATGAAATGCTGCAGCGATGCCAAACCCTATCCAGACGAGTTTTTTGTTGAAAAGAGCCCCTAATTTGGATTGGGTTGCGGATTGCAGAACCAACTCTACAGGGACAGTCACAAGCGGAAATATAAATCTTTCGCGTTCTACCCACTGTTTTCGTAGAACAATTGATACACAGATAGTTAGAAAATAGAGGATTAGGATAAAAACTGACCACACAATTATCGGTTTTATCCAGAGTAGCCATGGAACGACCGACTCTCCTTCGTAGAAATTTACGACAGCACTTTTATCCCATACGATTAACCATTCAGGTAGGTGTGGATGGAGTGTTTCTGCCCATTCGTTTTCAGATGTGGCAAAATAGACAGGTGCGGCTAAATATGGCAGTAAGAATCCGATCATTCCTTTGGAGGGGATCGCTGAACTTACACACATCATCACCCAAATAACTATGAGTTCTGCCGGATTGAGCATCGCTTTTGGTAATATCTTCTTAAAGACAGAATTGATGACAAAGGTAAGAAAAATGAGTGTGAAAACTGCACCTAAAGGGAAGTGGTTACCAGAGATGTCTGTCCCTTGAAGGTAGTAGTCATTGTATGGCGTAATTGCTGTTTGAACGATGACGAGTGCTAACCCGATGAGAACGGCTCTTGGGGTCATCTATTTCTACCTCGTGATATATGAAGAAGAGAAGGGCACAATAAATTGCGCGACTATGAACTAATTGGTCGTAGATTTTAGAGTCATTTCTACGTTTTGCACAGGTGAGGTTAGGATACCTCGCCTACCGTTTTGAAGGTTCAAACCAATACACTAATGTGAAGCGACACGAGGTATCATCTGTGGATGTGCGTAGACGGTTGCATCAAAACTCTTTTGGAACAGTTCCCACTTGATATCTTGGTAATCGGTATGTTCGGAAAGATCGTTGTGTTCCCACGGGTCATTTTCAAGGTCATATAATTCGCATATACCTTTCTGATGGTAGGTGACGAGTTTCCAACGTCTGTCTCGGTACATCGTCGCGTGCGTCTGGTCTTCAGTTGAGAGTGCTCCGAAAAATTCAGAACGGACTGCCTCTCGATGCTCTGAGACAGGTGCTTTGCCACATAACAATGGAGCAAGTGATTTGCCTTGGACGTAATAAGGGACATCTATTCCTAACATGTCGTATAGTGTGGGGACAATATCAAGCAGTTCTACAAGTGCTTCAGTTTGAACGTTTTCCAAGAATTGAGTTGGAAATGAAATGATGAGTGGTACTCTTGCCAATCCTTCATAGAAACGGCATCCTTTGTGTGCCAACCCGTGGTCTCCAAGTGATTCTCCGTGATCAGAAGTGAAGATGACGATAGTATTTTCACGGAGTCCTTTAGCATCCAGGTGGTCAAGTATACGTCCGAACTCGTGGTCAAGCTGTTCAATCATAGCGTAATAAGAAGCCTGTATCTGTTTATGGTCCCACTCTTCGGGTGGTTTTGCCTGTGATTGAAAATCGATGCCTGCGTTTGTTAATTTGTTTTGAAAAGCGATATCGCTTTCTTGATAGTGGCAACCGGGTAATGTTTCTGGGTCGTAGCGACGGTAATATTCCCAAGGTGCATCAAATCCAGGATGTGGGTCGAATGGATTGATGTTTAGCATCCACGGTTGGTCTTTCTTTCGGTTTTTGTTGATAAATTCAATTGTTTTTTCGGTGCACCAGTAGGTTTGGTGGAGATGCGGTGGTATATTATCGCAATCAAGTGTGGGTTCAGGAAATTGTCCTGTCTTTTTCTTCGGTTTCTGATTGACGACTCGTTGTTGTAATAATTTTCCAAGGTCTTCACCTTGTTCGCGTAACCAATCCGCGTATTCGTGTCCATAAGCCTTTGGTTTGCCGTGGTCGTGACTATATTGGAAATAACGGTAGCCATCGTTGACACGGTTTTCTTGTCCATCAAAGGCACTTGCAAGATGGAGTTTGCCGATCAAACCGCAGTCATAACCGTTATCTGCCATCACATGTGAGATTAACCTGTCTTCATAATATTCAGGGAAAACTGGGTTGCCGTTGCCGGTGACGCTAATGGCTGAAGGATACATACCAGTCATGAAGCTTGCACGAGAGGGTGTGCAAATAGGTGACTGGCAATAGGCGTGTGTAAATGAAGTTGATTGGCTAACAAATTCGTCTAGTCGTGGTGTGTGGATGTGTGGGTTGCCTAATGCTCCAATGGTGTCAAATCGTTGTTGGTCTGTGCAGTACCATAATATGTTTGGTCGGTTTTCCATTTCTATTGTTGTTCCTTTATCGGTTTCTGATTTTTAGTGTTGAATTGATTGTTATTTTATCAAATCTTTGTGTTTTGATATAGGAAAATCTGTTTCCTAATTTGGACTTGAAGAATAATGCTTGTGTTGTTATACTGCGGTATAGTCTCTAATCATATAGACACTATTGATGATACGTATGCAGTTCTAAATACCACCACATTCTACCCTAAACTCTTTTTTCACAAGAATAATATCTCCTTTTAAGAATTATGCAACCGTTTTCCTCCTAATTTGCGACATTATAATTTGATATATGATAAATCAAACTATTGCTTTATGGAGATAGCAAATGAAAAACGACGATTTTGAACTCATCCGCCGAATTCTTGATGATGATCAAACAGCATTCGCTGAACTTGTAGAAAAGTATCAAAAATCGATTCACGCACTTGCTTGGCGAAAAATAGGAGATTTTCACACTGCTGAAGATATCACCCAAGACGTTTTTCTTATCATATATCAAAGACTCCATACCCTGAAAGATCCGAAACTGTTTTCCGGGTGGGTGTATGTAATCACGACCCGTCTTTGTGCCACATGGATCCGCAAGAATCGGATAAAAACTCAACCTTTAGAGGAGACTGAGACAACGATGCTACAGAAAGACGCTTATTCACAACATGTCGCAGCAGAGCGCGCAAAAACTGCGAATCAGACACAACGCGAAATTGTGAAAAAACTGCTTGCGAAGTTGAAAGAGAGTGAACGCACAGTAATGACGCTCCATTATCTTGGTGAAATGACGGTTGAGGAGATTAGTCGATTTTTAGGTGTGTCTGCGGGCACAATCAAAAGTCGATTGCAACGTGCGAGGAACCGTCTACAAAAGGAGGAGACGATGATTAGAGAAGCACTTGACCATTTTCAGATTTCACCGAACTTAACAGGTAATATCATGGAGGATGTAGCGAGACGAAGACCGGGAGCACCTACCGGTAGCAAACCTATAATGCCGTGGACAATTGCTGTATCAAGTATAATAATGGTTATTTTGATGTTCGGTATTGGCAACCAATACTTAGCCCGTTTTCAGAAACCGTATAGTTTAGATACGCAGGCTGAAATGACAGTAGAAATAGTTGACGCGCCTATTGTTCAGAATGTAGATGCCAAGCAAGATGATCTAAATCAACGTGGTAATCCAAATGCCCTTAGTGTAAGCGATAGTCTCGGTAAGAAATCCGAAGAAGTTCTATTGGCTGCTGCAGAAGGAGAAGACAATTCTGTTCCTAAGCAAGTGTGGATACCGTCTAAACCGATTTTTGGTAGTTCCGCACATAGTTTTCTTGCATCGCCTGATGGTGATCTGTATACGGTTATTCCGTCTTCTGGGAAGATCTATAAATTACCTGCCAACGGGAAAGGGTGGCAAGACATCTCTAACATTGAATCTTTGTATCAAATCCCATCGGGACAACAACAACTGCTTGGGACGTGGAACAGGACTTTGTATTTTTTACCATCTTCTGAACTTTACGAGTCTACAGATGATGGAAAAACATGGGATTTACTGTACTCTTGGAAGGAAAAGCATCAGGATCCTATTGGGTTGATTCTAAAGGACCACGCATTCTATATTGCTTTTGACAGTGGGGTTTATAGTTCCGAAGATTGGGGCAAGACTTGGCAAAGAATTAGTCATGGATTGTCTGGAATTAATTCTTTAGTTGAAGTTAAAAACACACTTTTTGCCGGAACAGTAGACGGATTCTATCGTTTGGACGACAACGGGTGGAAACGCATGAAATTACCAGAGTCAATCAAACAGGTGTATTCAGTTACAACCAATAAAGAGTATGTTTATGTATTGGCAGAACTTAGTGAGGGCTGGGATGATCCTGCGAAAGTAGCGCGAGGACATGAACGAGGTTGGGGTGTATTTCGCGGAAGTAAACTCGGAGATATGTGGCATGACATAACCCCTATAAACGCGTGGGCAGTAAATGGTTTTATACCTGATGCAAAACTAATTGCTGCCGGCGAGACACTCTTACTGATGGAAAGAGGCATGGTACGATCTCTTGATGGTGGATACACTTGGTTAGCTCCACAATTAGCAGACATCTCGCCTCTTATGGATAGTATAAGTCCTGCTGTCGTTATGAACACAAACACTATTTATGTCGGTAGTAACGATGGTCTTTATCGTTCTACTGATAGCGGTAAATCGTGGAACATGGTGAACATCACTCCAGATAAGGATAAGGGATTTCTATATGATCTCGTCGTTGATAGGGGTAACGCAAAAGAAAAAAATGAAGTAACAACTCTGTATGGAAGACTCGGAGCAGATGTGATAAAAACTGCGGACAATGGTAAGTCTTGGATGAACGTTCCTGTTGAAATACTCATGTCGAAACCGCATAGAGAATCATCCCCATATATTAATCATATAGTCAAATCTGATGGCGTAATTTATGCGAGTGTAAATTATAACGGCGAAATCGGGGATAGAGTCAGTCCATATCACCTATCTGCAAAGGGTAGAACGTTCGTGCGGATTCAGGATATTCCACTTTTTGACTCAGACCACTTTGAACCACTGGATGTTGCACTGTTTAGGAAACCATCTATTGAACAATTACAAAATAATTTTTCTGGGGCAAACCAATTCTTTAAGCAATTGGTTAAAGTGGATAAGCAGAGACAATGGATACTAATGCGGGAGGGGTTAAGTGGTGCGTTTGCTGTCAGTGGTGGAACATTCTATTTGGAATACAATTTTAAACTCTTCAGGTGGGAACATGGCGATTCAGAATGGTACGATACCGAGCAAGAAGAAACTGTTGAATTGTCATTGGATATAGCAAAGAGAGATCTTAAACTTGCAGCATCAGGAAATACTGTTTATGTCGGGAAAAGGGATGGTCACCTTGTCGCATCGTTTGATAAAGGAACTAATTGGCTTGATTTTACAACAGTTCTGCCGTTTCCTGTTAAAGTCTTCAATGAGATTGTATTTGTTGGCTCCGCTGTGTATGTGGCAACAGATGCAGGTGTGGCTTCATCAGATGGAGGGAAAAATTGGCGTGCTGTCAACGATGCAGATGGTACAAATCTCATCATGGAGCACTTGGCTGTTGATGGAGCGTCTCTCTATGGAATCACCAAAACCACAGGTGTTTACCGCTTGGAAAGCGGAAGTTGGGAGCAGATTGTCTCGGAGATACCTAATCATATTACTTCTCTTGCAATTGAAGGGAACACGCTTTACGTTGGCACGGCAAACAACGGTATGCTTCATTTTAACCTTGAAAAATAAGGTCGTAAAGACTATAATTACTTGCATACTATTGAAAGGTGTCTTACAAAATATACCTTTATCGGAATTTTAACCATATTAGATACTGATACAATCCATTTGCCAACTAAACCTAAATAAAAACATACAATATACACATAAATGGAGCCCCATGGCATCTGTAGCAATTCAAACCCAACTTACCCCTGAAGAGTACCTCACTCGGGAACGCAAAGCGATTACCAAGAGTGAATTTGTGTGCGGCAAGATTGTCTCAATGGCAGGAGCAAGTTACAATCATACTGTTATTACGATGAACATATCTGGAGAACTATACATACAACTGAAGGGACGAGAATGTACAGTTCATACGAATGATATGCGTGTGAAAGCCACATCTACAAGTTCCTATTTCTATCCTGATATTGTTGTGGTGTGTGACAAACCGCGCTTTGAAGATGATACCTTTAACACACTGCTCAATCCGATTGTCATTATAGAAGTACTTTCACCATCAACAGAAGACTTTGACCAAATAGATAAATTCTCACATTATCAGCAACTTGCATCGCTGCAAGAATATATCCTTGTTTCACAAGACGAAGTGCACATTGAACACTATATACGCCATGAAACGTTGTGGAAACCTACCGAATTCAAATCACCTGAAGATGTGTTATCTCTTACCTCAATAACATGTGAGTTGTCTTTGAGAGATATTTATAGACGGATTGAATTTGTTGATAACCAGTAATACACGCTATTATTCCATTGCAGATTATATTTATCATTTTTGAAATAAGAAATTGTTTTTGTTTAAGGAGGCATTCATGCCGATTGTATCTCATGTTGTTTTGAGGAAGTTTGTATACGAAATTTATCGTGGTGCCGGAGGGACCGAAGAAGATGCCCGTATTGTTAGCGACCACGTGGTTGATTCTAATCTTGCCGGACATGATTCACACGGTGTCATCAATGCCCCGAACTACATCGGCGGGATGGCAGGTGGTCCATCAGCAGATAAGATGGAGATTGTCAGAGAGAGCGGGGCAGCGACGGTTATCAATGTCAACGGTGCACTTGGTATGGTTGCGGCGCGGAAAGCAATGGAAATGGCAGTAGAAAAAGCGAAGGCTTGTACTATCGGTGCGGTCGGTCTTCATCGGTGTGGACATGCTGGCCGTATGGGTGAATATCCACCGATTGCTGCACGTGCTGGGATGATAGGTATCGTATTGCTCAATGGTGGTGGTAGGTTCATGCACCCACACGGTGGTACTTCCCGCAGACTTCCTCCGAATCCGATTGCGATATCAGTGCCTCGTGCAAATGGCGAACCACTTCTACTTGATATGACATTGAGTGTCGTTGCAGGTGGGAAGTTTCTTGTTCAGATTGCTCGCGGTGAACCGATTCCAGAGGGTTGGATGATTGATTCCGAGGGCAATCCTTTGACTGATTCAGATGCATTTCGTGAACGCGGAGCGGATACTGCAGTTATGCCGTTGGGTGGTTTCCAGTTCGGACACAAAGGTTTTGGTCTCGGGGTGATGATAGATGCAATAGCGGGTGGACTTTCTTGGGCAGGATGTAGCCGAGAACAACCTACTCGTGGTGCAAGTGGAATCGTGATGTTTGCGATAAAAATTGAGGATTTTATTGATTTAGTTGATTATGAACAAGAGATCGAATATCTTGTTGAGTGGGTAAAGTCATCAGCAAAGATGCCCGGTGTTGATGAAATTTATGTTCCAGGTGAATTTGAAGAACGTAGTCGTGAAAAACGGATACATGAAGGGATTCCGATAGAGGAGCCAACGTGGGATCGCCTTGTGGAAACAGCTGAACGTTATGGTGTTGATGTTCCTAATCAGATTAATAGACATTATATGAATTTAAATTACAGTTGATTTCAATTTAAATTAAAGTTGATTTCTGGCATAATAAAGAAAATTATGCTTTGGAGATTAACTCATGAACAAATATGATGAAATAAAGGACGATCCGGGTAAGTTCCAAAAACTAACGGGTTGGACTACTGAAGAATTTTTGGCACTTCTTCCGATTTGGACGACACATTTTTTAGCGTTTGTCTCTACAAAAACACTTGATGGTCAAGAACGAAAAAAAAACGGCGTTATACCACTTACAAAAATAGTCGTTTGTCAAATATGGCAGATAAACTTCTGTTTATTTTGATTTATCTACGACACGCATGGACCCAAGATGCTCATGGTATGTTCTTTGATATGTCTCAACCTGAGACAAATAAATGGATACACCTACTTTCACCGATATTAGACCAGGCATTAGATGAACTCGGTGAGTTGCCATCTCGTGAGGCAACTCCTGATACTTTTGAAAAAGAGACAGTTGTTGAAAGTGACACACCGGCACCCGAACATTATTTCCAAGATTGCACAGAGCGTCCGATACAGCGTCCGAAAGACCAACAAGCACAGAAGGACTATTATAGTGGCAAAAAGAAACACCATACTGTAAAGAATAATCTGCTTATTAATGCTGCGTGCAAGATATTGGTATTGTCTCCTACTTACAAAGGCAGCAGACATGATAAACGTATTGCCGATGAAACAGTATCTTTTTTGCCAAGTGGTAGTTATTTATACCAAGATTCCGGTTTTTTAGGTTTTAATCCTGCTGGTATTACTGTTGTCCAACCGAAAAAGAAACCCAAAGGTGGTGAACTGACAGCAGCTGAAAAAGCAAGAAACCGGGAAATATCGTCTATCCGTATCCGTGTAGAACATGTGATTAGTGGTGTCAAAAGATACCGCATAGTCAAAGACAAGTTGCGCAATTGGAAACAAGGTTTCAGCGATTTAGTCATGAAAATCTGTTGTGGATTACATAACTTTCGTCTAAACTTCAGACCTTGGTGTTATGACAAACATTTCGATTAAACTTATCAGGACTTACGCATTCCCCCTTGATAAGGGGGTAGGGGGTTAAATAGTGCAATATTTCAGTGTTTTTGGTCTTTTTAACCCCCTAAATCCCCCTTATCAAGGGGACTTTAAGAGAAACTGCGTAAGTCCTGCTTATATAATGTCTAATAAAGATACCTGATGAGATTTATTAATTATTGAAATGAAGAATATAAGTCGCGCAAATAAATTGCGCGGCTACAAACGGGTCATAGGTTTAATGATAACTATAATGGAATTTACAATTAATAGGACACGTCTCAGATAATAGGACACGTCTCAGAGGGCGAGGAAACCTCCCTCTACGGGACTTGTGGTACTTGCAAGTGAATTGAAATGTCTTCTTAATTCTAAACTTTACTATAATCAATTATAAATGGTATTACATATCTAAGGAGAAGAGCGATGAAGAAATTAGGTGTTTTGTCCGTTCTGCTGATTGGAATTTTAGGGTGTGCTATCTTGAACCAATCAACTATTGAGATTGACCCGTCACAACTAACAAGTCCAACTAATCCTGAACTTGTAGATGGAAATTTGGAAACTGTAAGTACATTCGGGCTTAATGGACATGTTGAGAAAGGTTACGAGGTACAAGGAGGTTTGACACCACGCGGGAATAATTCGAGTGAATTGAAGTATGTTACAAGTATTAAAGGCGGTTTTAGAACAGAAGCCGTGATAAAATTAGATTCCCCGACTTATATAACGTATATTGAGATATATCCAGAATCTCGTATCCCAAGATTAGCCATAGTGACAACTTTGGACGACCCTCCGAAGTTTGAGACATCCTTTGAAGTGGTGCGTGATAAACAACATGCCAACATAGATAGCAAGCAACCTGTCAAGATTCAGATTAATCGCGAAGTTCTTTACTTACGTTTAACTGCTGATGGCATTCAAGATAAAAAGAATTCTGTGCGTGTGAAAGATGAAAAAAGTCCTTTTGGTGGTAGGAATAGAATAACGGAAAAAAACAATGCATCTCGTATTCAGATTCCGTTAAAAGGTGCTTCAATCAGGGAGGTAAAATTCTATGCTCGTGAGAAATTGTGATTCCAACATAATCGGCACCATAATAGGGTTAATGTTGTTACTTCTAGTTGTTCAGGGATGTGCTGTGCTACAAAATAGCCCTGTCGTTGAACTTACTCCATCGCGTCTCACGTGTGATGCTAATCCAGAGATGGTAGATGGAGATTTTCAGACGGTAGGTTCGTTTAGGGCAAACGGTTCTATTCGTAAGTTGTATCACAAGGATGTGAAAGCAGGCGCAGTTACCAATATTGGAGATACTCAGACAACACATAGTGGAACTTTAAAGACTAAGACACTGATAAAACTGGATAAACCGACTTACGTTGCTTATATAGAAATACATGCAGGTTCTGAAATTCCCAAAATTGCTGTTGATTTAACAGCAGAAGAGAGATCACCGACTTGGAATAATTCGTTTGTACCTGTAACGGATAAACGGTACACAGACATCAAGAATGGGCAAGTTGTCAGGTTCTATATTAGACAAGAGGCGTTATATTTTCGGATTACTGCCGATGGGATTGAAGATCGCAAAAATAGAAAGAATATAACAAGTGAAGAACCTAACTATTCTCATGAAATCGTCACCCCTTTGAAAGGGTCAAAAATTCGTGAAGTCAAGATTTACGAACGGTTGCGATAATCTGCTTGAATTTTGTTTAACATTATTATATAATAACCTAAGTTGCTAATTACTGAATATTAATCATCAAATTACTTTATTGAACGAAGAACCTAAGGATTTCTGCATATTTTGTGCCACTCATATAAATCGGGGTTACAAACCCCTCCAACAAATGATAGGTGGCAACTTGCGTTATGATATGGAAAATTAAACCAATTCCAGAGGAAAATCGATTGGTTCATTCTATAAAACCGTGTTAAGTTTAACACATAACCTTCTTGGAGGATTAAAACCCGATTGGAAAAACAAACATTCAAGGGTGTTCCTATACAGAACAACGCTGAGGTACAAGCTCTCTTTGGTCAAAGTGATGCCTTCTTAAAAAAGATTGAAGAAGATTTTGAGGTGCGCGTTGTTTTGAAAAGCGATAGTATCGCTGTCCTTGGTGAAAACCAAAAAAAGGTCAATAAAGTTGTTGCAGTGTTGGAATCTCTACTCCACCGTATCCGAAAAGGTGAACGTATTCAGGCAACCGATGTTAATTATGAGATTCGGGCATCGGAAGCAGATGTATCCAGCATTGATAATCATAGTCCAGCAGAATCCATACCTGTGTTTTCAAAACGTGGTGTCATTCGTCCGAAAACAGCCGGTCAAAAACGGTATGTTGAAGCGATCAAACACAATGACCTTGTCTTTGGTATCGGTCCGGCGGGCACAGGTAAAACCTATCTTGCTATGGCGATGGCTGTTTCTGCCCTTAAAAACGGACAGGTGAGCCGCATCATCTTGACTCGACCTGCTGTTGAAGCGGGTGAACGTCTTGGATTTTTACCTGGTGATATTGCAGCGAAGGTGCATCCATATTTACGACCATTATATGATGCGTTGTATGATATGATGCCACCTGATGCACTTGATAAATATATTGAACGGAATATTATTGAAGTAGCACCGATTGCATTCATGCGCGGGAGAACACTCAATAATTCCTTTGTTGTTCTTGATGAAGCACAAAATGCTACTATTGAACAGATGAAGATGTTCCTAACACGACTTGGATTTGATTCAAAAGCCGTTATAACGGGTGACATAACGCAAACAGATTTGCCTACACATAAAGTTTCTGGTCTTGCAGATGCACAAAGGGTCCTTGGCAGTATCAAAGGGATTGAATTCGTATACTTCTCCAAAGTTGATGTAGTTCGGCATGAGTTGGTACAACGCATCATTGAGGCTTATGAAGAGTCAACACACCCACATCCTAAACAGATAGTAGAAGAAGTAGAAGAGACCGAGGAATAAAGGTTTTGACCGATATTACTAATATCAGTAGCAATACAACATTTGATGTAGAAAAAGTTGTGCGAGCAGTGTCAGAAACGCTCATAGCACATAATTCAGAAGATTCTGAGGTAAGCGTTTTATTGACAGACGATCCCCACATGACCCAACTCAATCGTAAATATAGAGAGATAGATGGTCCAACAGATGTATTGGCATTTGCCATACAAGAAGGTGAAGATAACATTGACCTGAATGCTAATGTTCTTGGAGATGTAGTTATCTCGTTGGAAACTGCGGAGCGTCAAGCCAAAGAAGAAACACATTCACTTGAAGAAGAGGTAGCATTCCTCACAGTTCATGGTGTGCTTCATTTGCTTGGATATGACCATCAAAGCCAAAATGAAGCTTGTGTTATGTTTGAAAAACAGGACATTATTTTGCAGCGTCTTCATTTGAAGCGGTCTACGAAATAAGACAATAAAATCACATAGAGTTAGTATTGGAAGCACAACGGAGGTGTTATTTTAGGATTGGATGACCTACATTTAGTTACAAGATTAGTTATTTTAGGAATTCTGTTAATTTTAAATGCGTTGTTTTCAGCTGCAGAAGCATTGCTTGCTCGGTTGACAAGGTCAGATATTCTTAATTTTGCAGAGGAAGGTGGCAAACGTTATGAGGTGTTGACCTCGCTTTTACGCCATCCGAGACGTTATTCATTGACCATTATCACGGTTAAGATTCTCCTGATAGTTGCAAGTGTTGTCTTGTTTACGACATTTTGGAACAACCGCATACTGAGTGGTGGCCTTGCTGCGTTGTGCCTTGTCGTTTTCACAGAATTGTTCCCTAAAAACTATGTCCAAAACAGCTCAAGCGGAACGACTATTCATGCATTACGTGCTTTACGTGTCGTCTATTGGTGCGGTTTTCTTATATTAACACCGTTGAATTTTCTTGTAAATCTCATCGTGCGTATCTTCGGTGGTAAGATTACACCAGCACAAGATAGTCTTGTTTCTCCAGAGGTATTAGAAACACTTGATAATGTTGCCGACATCCGAGATATATTAGAGCCAGATGACCGTGAAATGATTTCTCGGATTTTAGACTTGCCAGATAAAGTTGCCAGAGAAATTATGGTTGCGCGTACTGATGTGGTATGGCTTGAAGTTGGAACGTCTGCTGATGAAGTTTTACAAACGACGATAGCATGTAGACACACGCGGATCCCTATATATGAAGAGACGATAGATAACATCATCGGGATTTTGCATGTGAAGGATATGTTGGATTGTTGGGCGGAAAAAAAATCGATCAACCTTCGTGAACTGATAGTGGGTCGTCCTGCCTTTTTCACGCCAGAAAGTAAAAAGATATCTGACCTATTCCGAGAGATGAGAGAACATAAACAACACATTTCGGTAGTCGTTGATGAATACGGCGGCACAGCGGGGATTATAACACTTGAAAACATAATTGAAGAAATCGTTGGTGAAATTCAAGACGAAGACGAAGCAGATGAACAGGATACCTTCATTCAAATAGATATGAACACCTATTCGGTTGATGCCAGATTGAATCTTGCGGAATTGAACGAAAAACTTGAGACCGAACTTGATGCGGAAAATATAGATACCATCGGTGGATTTGTTGTTGACCACATGGGACGCGTTCCTGAAGTGGGTGCTGTTTTCACATACCGTGGCATTGAATTCACGACATTAGAAGCAGACGACCGTAGAATCCATCGCATTCAAATTCAGATGCCGAAGAATGCATCCGAGGATACTGATTCAGAATAAGTTAAAAGATTTGACAAAGACGATAAGTGTGGGTATAATTATAGCGAAACGGGGCGTAGCGCAGCCCGGCTAGCGCGCCTGCTTCGGGAGCAGGAGGTCGGAGGTTCAAATCCTCTCGCCCCGATTTCATCCCGCCTTATTTCACACATATACCCATAAAACCATGCCCGCACAAAAAACGCAAGCGATTGTAATTCGCGCCTTTACTCTACAAGAATCTCATAAGATCATCACTTTCTATACACCCGATTTTGGAAAAGTTAAAGTTATGGCCTACGGTGTAAAGAGCCCAAAAAGTAAGCTGAGTGGCAGTTTAGAACTGCTCAACCACGGCATGCTTCTTTTTAATTATCGCGAAAACAAAGACTTACAGAGTCTTACAGGTTTTGATCTAATTGAAGGTTTTGACGGTATCCGAACAGATTTTGCTCGGATTACTTATGGTTGTTATTTAGCGGAATTAGTTGATGCTATTGCCTCAGAAGGTGATGCTAATCCCGAAGTCTTTGAACTCTTACGAAATACCTACTATTTCTTAGCAGATACTGCGGATGTTCCGTTACTGGTTCGAGTCTTTGAAATAAAGTTCCTTGACCTTGCTGGGTATGCGCCACAACTTTCTCAGTGTGCGAATTGTGGTTCAATCGTGGCACCATCCCCTCTACAAAATTCACAAAACCCTGTATTGGTGATGCTTTTCAGCGTTCGCCTCGGTGGACTGCTCTGTGGTATGTGTCAACACAGAGATGCCTCAGCATTTTCAATTGCACCTGGAAGTTGTGAATTGCTAAAGAACTTGCGGAAATCTGAGTTAGGTAAATTGAATAGGATTCGCGCATCTGAACGTAATCATCGTGAACTGAAACTCATACTTGGTAGTTTTATCCAATACCATACGGAACGTAGTCTAAAAAGTCTGAAATTCATTGAAAGTGTATTAGAAGCGTAAAGTCTGATAAACAACTTCGGCACACTTAAGTCGTGTGCTGTAGAGGAAAAGGAGTCGCCCATTGAAAGTAGATAATATTTTAAAATCAGCTCTTTTCATTCTGAGTATATTCACATCATTTGTAATTTTTGGTGTTCAAGTGATTGATGCTGCGACAATCGGTAAAATCTCAGGTATTGTCACCGCTGAAGCATCAAAACAACCGTTAGCGAATGTCAAGATTTCAATTGTTGGCACAAGCACCTCTACGACAACAAACGAATCTGGTTACTATGTCATGACAAACATTGATCCTGGTGGATATGACGTTCGTGCTGAATTATCGGGATACCTATCCAAAACCGTTGCATCAACAACAGTATTTGCGGGTCTTACCACTACCATTAACTTCACATTGGAAACTACAGAGGTAATGGAACTTGAAGGTGTTACGGTGACAGCGACCAAACCCCTGATTAAAAAGGATGTAACGCAGACGACACGTATAATTGAAGCAGACGAAATTGCATCCATGCCGCGCGATACCGTGAATGGTATTCTCCAAACACAACCCGGTGTTGCTGTGCTTAATTCTTCTGGTTCGCTCCACATTCGCGGTGGCAGGTCAATGGAGATTAAATATCTGATTGATGGTATTCCAGTGAATGATCCGATTTTTAGAGGTATGGGATTGCAGATTAGCACAAACGCGCTTGAACAGATGGAAGTCATCACAGGTGGATTTAACGCGGAACACGGTGATGCACAATCTGGTGTGATTAATCTTATTACGAAAGCTGGAACAAATAAATTCTCTGGTAGGATTAGATATCGAGTAGGACAATGGGGACAGCACCATGGTGATCCCTATTACGGATCTTGGTTAGACCCAGACAACGGTTTCCGACCAGTAGCACTTGAACCTTTCAGAGGGATATTCATAGGCAAACCTCATGATTATCAGACCCCCTATCGCGGGAATCCTGTTACAGTTGGTGAATTAGCTGAACGCGAAGGGGATGATCAGGTCATCTTCAAAGAAATATTTCCTGGTTCTAATGTATATGCCGATAGAACCGAAAATCCACTACAGTCAGTGATTGATCCTGAAACAGGTGAAGCCAAGGTGAATGAAGAAACGGGTGAAGTGATAATGGAACGTCAACCCTACATGGACGCGGATGGCACAGTCATTGACTATGAGAAAAAACAGGTTACGCTGATAGATGGTTACATTGTGGATTTGGAGCAATATAGTGGGTTATTCAACGATACAAAAAAATACGGGTTATCTCCGAGCCACATCGGAGAGTTCGCACTGAGTGGACCGATATTGGGTAATCGGTTGACATTCTCCTTCGCCAGTCAGTTGCGTAGAGATGAAAGTTATCTACCAAATAGTAATAGCGGTGGACACACACTACAAGGCAAACTCAAGTTTCAAGTGACGCCGCAAATTAAACTGACTGCAAGTGGACTATATGACATACGTGAATTTAACAACTCTGGTGGAAGTTTACGTTTCATCCCCAATGCAATTGAAGTGGATAACAGGGATGGTCGGAGTCTTTCCATTCAACTCTCACACAATATCAACTCAGGGACATTTTATACCTTAACGTTTGGACAATTCCACCGTTCTTACGATAGTCAACAGCCTAGTAAACTGTGGGATCCGTTGAATAAAACATTTGAAGATAACGCGTACGATCCTGAAAAATCTTTTGAGCAGAATCAAGAAGAAGGTCGAATTAGAAACCCCGCGCAACAAGCGTATAATAACACTACATACGATGTTGCTGGAGATAACAACTCTTGGGTTACCCGCAATTCCACGACATCCATTCTCAAGGGAGTTTTTGCGAGTCAAGTTACAGAAAATCATCAAATCCAGACAGGTATTGAATTTTCAACGAACCATCTCTACAATCTCGGCACAACGAATTATGGTAGTTCAAACCTGTATATGGAGTATTACGATGTAACACCTACATCTGTCAGTCTTTATGCCCAAGATAAGATGGAATATGAGGGTATGATTGTCAATGCTGGGTTGCGGTACGACATATATAATCCAGACGGTATCTCACCCGAAAAACCGGAAGATCCGCTTGTCCTAAACGAAGAGGATGGCACAATAAAATTGGACGATAGTACCTATTCGGTTGGACTGCCAATTATCAATAATCCAGTTGAGGCATCAACGAAACACATGGTCGCACCACGGCTTGGTATTTCGTTCCCGATTACAGAAAGGGCAAAGTTGCACTTCACATACGGACATTATTATCAGATACCACGCGGTGATGATCTGTATGAAAACCTTAATTTTGATATGCGAGGTGCAATCCGTAGAAGAGGTAACCCTGATTTGGAACCTGAAAGGACTATCGCTTATGAAGTTGGAATTGCACAGCAATTCACGGATGATTTAACAGTTGACATCACAGGATTTACCAAAGACATTCAAAACCTTGTCAATAGTGTTCATGTAGATATATCCAACGATTATAGTTATTTCTTCAATGATATTTACGGACGCGTGCAAGGATTTGAACTTACCATCCGAAAATGGCGCACGGGTGGGAGTCCGGTTTCTGGTATGCTGAGTTATACTTATTCCGTTGCAAAGGGTAAAGGTTCCAGCCGAAATCTGGGATACCTACTTTATTACCGTCAGCAACCTGAAGTGACTGAAAGTCATCCGTTGTCTTGGGATCAACGTCACATTGTTTCCGCTGCGTTAGACATACAGTTGCCTTGGACTTCTGCTGTTAACTTTGTCGGTAGATATGCCAGCGGTTTACCCTACACACCAAATCCGAGAGCACCGGTTAAACCGGCGATTAACTCAAAACGGTATCCTGCGACTTACAATGTTGATGCACTGGTTAGCAAACGGAGTCTACTTGGTGGGGTAACGTATACCTTCTTTGCGGATATTCGGAATATCTTCAACACGAAGAACTTATATAACATACTTGATGCAGTTACGTATGATCGTTATGGTATTCCGTTGACTGCACAGAAGCATTCCAGTCCGGCTTCGTGGAGTTCTCCGCGTCTGATTATGATGGGTGTGAGTTTGGACTTTTAAGGGAGAATTTAGAATGAAAGAAATCACTATTGCAGAGTCCGATATTGATGCTGTAGTAGCATGGATAGTGGAACATGCAGAGCATCTTTCCAATAAAACGAGAGATGAAGAAGAGTCGTTACCTCCTGCTATTAAAGTTATCAGGTGCGTTTTGTCACTCCGTACAAGTTATGACAGAGTCGTGCGTCGTCGAGAGAAAACTTTTCAAGAGGCACACCCAAATATAAAACAGGTTACTGCTTTAGAGTCTCTTATAGCAAGTTATCCAAATCCTTATGAGTTCATGAAACAAGAACTTGAATTCTACTCTGAACGAAAGGCAATAATGCTTCAGCAAGTAGTACAATATGTTTGCAGGATTGTTCAGAATACACCAAGTATCCCTGAAGGAGAAAGTTTGAAAATATGGGCAATCCAAGCAACCCCTCAGGATTGCTACTTTCTGGATATAAAGCACTTTAAAGTCGCGGGTTTTCAGTATCTCCGCATGCTCTTTGGTGCTGATACTACAAAACCTGACATGCATATTATCAACTTATTATCAGATCTCTTATGTCGAGATGTTTCAGCAATAGAATCAATTCTCTTGTTGGAAGAATCTTCAAAACGCGTTGGACTTTCTGTTCGAGATGTTGACGCTTACATTTGGGAAAAGGGAGCACGACCAGATGAAAATGGATAAAATAACCGAACTTAATGACGAATTGCGTCCTGAATATGACGAAACGCTGCTGGAAAACGGCATTCGTGGGAAATATGCAGAACGTTACGCTGCAGGTACAAATATGATTAAACTTGATCCAGATGTTGCAGCTGCTTTTCCTAATGAAGAAGCTGTTAATGAAGCGTTGAGATCTTTATTGAATAGAAAAATGAGGTAGAATAACCATGTCTACAACGATTGAAGGTACATACTACAACGGTAAAATAGAACTTTCAGAAACACCCAATGATATATGTGAAGGCACCCGCGTGATCGTAACTTTTCTTTCACCCGGTTCTATTGATTTGCGTGAACGTGGTATTGACGAAACCCAAGCGGCAGATTTACGTGCACGTTTTTCAACCTTTGTTGAGGATTGGGAAAGTCCTGAGATGAGTGTCTATGACAACTATGATGAGGAGAAAGCCAAACTACAAACGCGGTGATGTCGTTTTAGCAATTTTCCCAGATTCAAACATGCTTACAGCCAAACCGCGTCCAGCATTAATCGTTCAAGCAAATAATCTGCGAACGGGTCTATCACAATTAATTGTAGCGATGATAACCAGCAAGATGTTCCGGACTAACCATCGGAGTCGTGTTCCAATTATCCTTGCCACTCCTGAGGGACAACAATCGGGGTTAATTACGGACTCGGTAGTGATGACAGACAATCTTGCTACTGTAGCAGAATCTGAAATTGACCGTGTTATTGGTTCAATTCCAATGAATAAAACTGATGAGGCTTTACGACATACTTTGAACCTTTAGCAAGATGTGTATAAAAACTGTTCTATAAATAGCAATACCTTCGCCAATTGTAGCACATTCTGCCAGATTGTGCGGTTTGTTGTTATGAAAACCTTTTGAATACTGCACAAACTCACAGTTTATGCTACGTTAAGGAAGCATCTATTATTAGAAATGGTCCAACGAGTCGTCCGGTCTGTTCAGGGTTCTTTCACATACCGCTCCGCTGGAGCGGAAGACTGAAACAAAGTGCGTGCTATAAACATACCGCTCCGCTGGAGCGGAAGAGTGGATAACTTAAAGAAAACGAAGGTGACCAGATTCTGATAGGTAGCAACTTGGGTTATGATAATTAAAAACACTTCAAGAAAAACCTAAAGTTATTTTTATTCATGCTATCGCACAATATCACAGATCAATTATAGAGCAACACTATATTCTCATTCGATTGAAGCACGTAAAAATGGCGAAGGTATTGAAATAGGAGAAATTTATAACAATCAAATGAACCTTCAAAAAACAAAATCACTATCGGAAATTTATACACGGGAAGAGGAGTTCTCTGCGGATCTTGCCAATACACTTGATGTGCTCAATGTTGGTAAATTTGAAGATGCTGAGACAGAAGCTAACGTTGGCACGCGCAAGGCAGATATTGTCGCTACCGGCGAAGATGGTACACTTGTGATTGAAAACCAATTTGGTAAAGCAGATTGGGATCATTGGGGTAGACTTGAGGCTTACGCACGGTTGAAAAAAGCCGATGTAGCTGTGTTAGTCGCTGAAGACTTTGAGGAATTGATGATCGTTACATGCAATCACCGCAATGAAGATAGTAACGTCAACTGGTTTTTAATTCAAGCACAAGCCAATTCACACAGTGAACTTTCCTTTCATCACGTCGCCAGACCCGCAATAGATATCCAAACCGAAAAGCGTTCCCAAGTAGGTTATAGTGAATTCTGGGCACCGATCCGTAATGGTGAATTCGGAGAACTATTTTCTGGGAAACCTGTACCTTTAAGTAACGAAGGTTGGATATCGAAGGCTATTAGGAATATTGGTGTGGTCCTGTTCATTACTAACCAACGATGCTATACTCAATTGTACTTTCAAGGAGAAAATCCTTTAGAACGTAGAGATAAGGTAATGGAATTATTCCCGGAATCCGACTACTCTTACGAATATAACGATTCACCGAAGCAGATAAGAGTACAATTTCCAGTCCTTGATAAAGGGAAAAATGACCGAGATGATTGGGATGAAATCCGTGAAAAATTAGTAAATATGGGTGCCGACATCTATAATAAAATTAACGAATCTGACTTATAGGAACGAAAGGAACTTACAATGGATAAGATATATAATGTTGCGATAATTGGATGCGGTGGGATTTCACACATGCACGCTGGATGGTATGTGAATGAACCGCGGGCAAAAATTATCGCTATTGCAGATATTGATGAAGATCGACTTAATGCCTATGGCGAAAAATATGAAGTCCAAGGACGATACACAGATTTCATTGAAATGCTGCAAACAGAAGATATAGATCTGGTATCAGTATGTACACGTCCAAAACACCATGCTCCGCTTGTGATTGAAACAGCAAAACACGGTGTAAAAGGTATTCTGTCGGAAAAACCGATGGCGGAGAACCTCGGACAAGCAAAAGGAATGCTTGAGTCGTGTTCAGAGAACGGTGTGAAGTTGGCTATTGACCATCAGGTGCGTTTTAGCACACCTTATCAGCATGCAAGACAGATGATTACTGACGGTGCTATCGGTGACATCTTCCGAATTCACGGCATCTGCGGTGGTGGTGATCTGAAGGACAATGCTACACATACCGTTGATCTGATGTTGTATCTTCACGGAGACACTCCTGTCAGTTGGGTGATTGGGCAAATTGAACGTATTGGCACACCGACAAAATACGATTTGCACTCCGAAGACTTTGCAGTCGGTTACTTCAAGTTTGAAGACAACGTGCGAGGTATCATTGAATCAGGAAACGACACAGCACCCGGTTACCACCATATTTATTGCTATGGTACAGAAGGTGAAATAGAACTTGCAGCTCCTGGTGGTCCGGGCATCCGTTACCGAAACGAAGAGACAAGTGGGGCATGGATAACACCAGAACTACCATCAGAAATTACGCCTGTGCGAGACATGATTATGGCCATTGAGGAAGATCGCGAACATCGTTCAAGTGGTCAATGCGGATATGCGACCCTTGAACTACTCATGGCAATTTATGAGTCATCACGGAAAAGGCAACGGGTTCAGTTCCCAATGGAAGAGATGGAATCACCATTAACCCTAATGATTGAAGATGGCTGGGTATAAGTTTGATACAAGCAATTTTGGAATAATGTGTGGTTAAAAACCGCGCTTACCACAGTCGTTTAAGGAGTAAAAAGATGGACTTTAATTTCCAAATGTTTTCAATTATGCTACCGATTATGTTTGGAGTTATGGCGGCATTTTTCTTGATTTTAGGGTTACGTGGAATTTTAACCAGAATACCGTTCTTACTATCAAATAGATGGTTGCTATTAGTCATGTTAGTTGGTTTTGTACCATGCATAATAATGCCATTCTTTTTTCGATATGACATGGGTTTGATGGATTGGTTAAATCCTGCCATATTTTCTGTTGTTCTTGTCATGATGTTTTTCGCTCTGAAAGGGTATGCTGCCTACGGCATAACCGATACGACATTCCGTGAAGCACTCCTTGCTGCTCTTGAAAAGCTTCAGTTACCTTACGAAGAATCTTTGTCTTCCATTCGGTTAACATCTATAGATGCGGATTTACAAGTTGCTATTCAGTCTTGGTTGGGGTCAGGAATGATCAAGATTAAACAGCGTGAACACCGTTCTGTGCTTTCAAAAATAGCCGTGGAAATGAATAACCATTTCAGTCTTTCATCCGGACCAATCAAACTTATCACCTTTATCTTTTATTTGATTATGGGAGTGTTCATGGTCATCGGTGGAATTGGGATGTTGTATTTATTTCACTACGTTGGTGATAAGGTATAATATAACACGTTAGTCTTACGACAGAACACTGAAAAATATAGAACTCGTATTTCATAAAATAGATATAAACAAACAGCTGTAGGTCAGGTCTATTGAACAGGACAGATGATTTTTGAGAACACATTTATAAATAGCAAAAATATACATATAAAAATAATACTCTTATGTATTCTGATTGCATCTTTTGTATTAGTATTACGGAACCTTGGACATAGCAAGATCCACTTTTGGGATGAAGGTTTTCATGCGATAGTTGCTCGGAATTTGACGAAACATCCGTTAAAATTTACGCTTTACGATCAACCGTGGCTTGAATATGATTACAAAAGTTGGGGGAACAACCACATTTGGCTACACAAACCGCCAGTGGCTATGTGGCAAATATGTCTATCACACTTTATTTTCGGGATCAACGCTTTTGCATTGCGTTTACCATCTGCTATCAGCCTTGTGCTTTCAGCTTGGTTGACATTCCGGATCGCTTCCGATCTTTTTGATAAACGTGCAGGACTTATCGCAGCGTTCCTTCAGGCGTTTAATCCGTTTCTCTTTGCTTCAGTTCACGGTTATCGTTATTCGGATCACATAGATATTGCTTTGCTCCTATGGGTGCAAGTATCATGTTGGTTTTTGCTTCGTGGCATACGCAGTGGCAAAAGGAGGAACTATATTTTATCTGGGGTGGCGATGGGAATCGCGTATCTCTCAAAAAGTTATCTGGCACTAATTACATTCGGTCTTGTTGCTGTTGTTTGGTTTGTTGCGTTGTTCAAACGGATAATACGCAAATACAAAGCGAAAAGAATTCAAACGATACCGTTAGAGACGCAAGAAGAAGTGAGTGATGCTGTACCAGATGAAGAAAATGTGAAGATTCGACTCAGTGATGTCGTCATACAACTCTTTGCTGCTATTGGGACTGTCGCACCTTGGACAATCTATTGCCTAATAAAATATCCGAAGGAATTTATATGGGAACATAAACGCGTTCTTGACCATCTCAATACGAATGTTGAAGGTTGGGCAGCATCATGGGACCGACCACTGTTTGAATATATGCCACTGTTCTATCCATTCATCTATGCTGCACTATTTGCAGTTGTGTTATGCTTGCTTGTGGTGATGCTCAGACATTGGCGATTGCCGGAGCTGTTCCTGTTGGCCTGGGGTATCGGTGTAATTTTGCCACACACACTTGCACAGACAAAAACCCCATCTGCGACAATGATTTCCGTGCCAGCATTGGTGATGTGTTTGGCAGCTATCATCAGTAGGGCATATCAATACCGATGGACGGAACATAATGCAAATGAATTTTTTCCGCCACGCGGTATAACAGAACGACAAGGCTTGCTTTGGACAGCAATATGGGGTGCGTCAATGCTGTCTATCGGTGTTATATCGATTGGAGGCACGCTTGTTCATAGCAGAAAGTGGTTATCTTTAGCAGTAAGTGGAAAGGGAATAGGTTTTCTTCAATTTGATAGCATCAAAGGTTTTGCACCTTTCGTACATAAACATTTCGTCATTGTTGAGCAACTTATTGCATTTGGGTTGCTACTTGCCATTTTCTTTGGTGTCTATATATTATCACGTCAAAAAGAGTGGCAAAGATGGTTATGGATGGGGGTGCGCGTTGTTGCACTTGTGCTTGCACTGTTTTATGCAGGGAGATATGTACAGGCAGCCTACAATGTTACTGAACGTAATGCACAGATTCCATTATATGTCCAAAGTGGGGAACGTATTCAACAGGAAATGCCTCAAAATATCTGTTTTTTCCTTGATGAACAGCGAACAGGTGCACATTTTGATTTGATGTATTATGCTGACAGATCGACTTATCCACTGAAAATCACAAACGAAGCTGAACAAAAAATTCTTGAAACGAAAGCAAAGGAGGCACGACAGGCAGGTGCTATTCCATACCTATTCTCTGTCACAAATAGAGAATACAGTTATCCACTGTATATTGAAGAAGAAATAGACGTTGGTAATGGCAATAAACAGAGGTATCGGATTTTTGAAATCACAGAAGCAGAATGATATTTCTTGCTAAAGTGAAAATCGCACTTTAATGGTATAATACAGGTATGAGGATTATATCACGTCGTGCACTGAAGGAATATTGATCCAAACATCCAGATGCTGAGAGTCCGCTCCAAGCATGGTACAATTATGTGAAACGGGCAGAATGGAAAACACCTTCAGATGTAAAGAACGCTTATTGAAATGCAAGTTTTCTTGCAAATAACCGTGTAGTATTCAACATTATAGTAGATTTTGAAATTACTTGAACACTCTGCATCGGCGAGGTTAGGAAACCTCGCCTACCGTGGGGCGAAAGTGTCAACTTATACTTA
Source organism: Candidatus Poribacteria bacterium (assembly GCA_958295945.1). Taxonomy (GTDB): domain Bacteria; phylum Poribacteria; class WGA-4E; order WGA-4E; family WGA-3G; genus MSPOR6. Next base: position 2,492,210 of record OY282386.1, on the reverse strand, counting down.
TAATTCACTATAAGGGAAATATCTACCGATTAGTAGTAACAATAAGATATCAATATAGTATTGTCTATATCCGATTTATCGGGACACATGAAGAATATAATAAGATTGACTCTACTACGGTCTGAGGGATTGACATGAAAATTAAACCGATTAAAACAGAAGCAGACTACGAAGCTGCTTTAAAAAGTATAGATCTACTTTGGGACGCGGGTTATGGTTCACCAGAAGGTGATATGCTTGATGTACTTGTCACACTTGTAGAGGCTTATGAAGAAGAACATCATCCTATACCACAAACAGACCTAATTGATGCTATTCTTCATTACATGGAGAGTCAAGGTCTTTCTGAACAGGACCTTGTTCCCTATCTTGGTTCCCGCTCCTATGTTTCAGACATCTTGAATCGACAACTTACATTGTCTTTGGACATGATTCGTAGATTACACAAAGGTCTTGGAATACCAGCGGATATTCTAATTCAACCATATTCGTTACAAGCTGCTTCATAAATTCTCTATAACATTTCTGTTTAGGTAATTTGTCGTCAGGCACTGTAACATGGAGGTCAGTTTATATGAAGATACTGCGATATAGTCTATTATTTACGGTATTAGCATTTACCGCATTTTCGGTGAATGCAGGTGAAGATTGGAAAGCATTGGACGTAGGGAATTTGTCCTCTGCTATTTTCAACACAACAGTCGTTGGGTATCCAAGGAACCCTACTGCTAACCCATCAGGGTGGTGGCCAGCAGGTACAAACGATTCCTACATCTTTGAAGGGGACATCTGGATCGGTGCGAAAAGGAATGGTGAAGTCGGTGTCGCCGAGTCAGATGGCAGACAGAGTGAAATTTGGCCTATTGACCATATAACTGATGAAGAATTTGACCCGACAATATATGGAACAAGAGATGAGGTGTATATTCGCAAACCCGGTGTAACGACAAAAGGCACACCGACAAACCAATCTATTCGCTTCAAATGCACTGATACTAATCCTGAAGCAAATAAAGGATTGATACTCGGTTTAGAGCTTGAAGTTAACGGGTTTCAATGGAGTTATGCCCCGCTTTATGACTTCTTTATACTTGAATATAATATCAAGAATGTAGGTAGCGACACACTTGAAGATGTTTTCATGGCGTTTCGTTATGATGTTGATGTCTCAAGTAACGAGACAGGAACAGCAAGTTACTCAGGAGATGACTTCGTTGCTTTAGACCAAACACCGGACAGTCTCAATCCAGGTGAGCATCCCAACCGTTATCTCTCTTACGGGTTTTCTAACGCCTCTGCCCCGGGATACATCGGTTTACGGGTACTTGATGCGTACTTAGGTGAGAATTCAGAAGATGAGACAGATAAAATACCTTTTACTGCACACAAGCGGATTACTATTGACACAGATCCAACAACCGATGCGGAGATGTATGCGCTTATCAGTACTCCCGGGGTTGAACCACTTCCCGCAAACTATGACGACCAACGATTTATCCAATCCTACGGTCCAATTCAAACGCTTGCCCCTGGTCAGACATTTAACGTCATTGTAGCAGTGGCTATTGGTGAAGGACTTGCCGGTCTGCAGGTCGCATCGGATTGGGCACAGAAGTTATATGACGATGATTACATTGCACCAGCTCCACCACCCTCACCGATGGTAACGGCTTATCCTGCAGATGGACAGGTCTCTCTCGTATGGGAAAGTGCTGGTCTATGGGTGGATAACGAAGTTGAAAAGAATATTGAAGAATATGTAGACCCCACTGATTCAGAGAAAATATTTGAAGGATATCGGGTTTATAGACGTGATACTGCTTATGATGAAAACACCGGCAAACCTGTGGAAGATTGGGAATTGTTGATGGAGTTTGACCAGCCGAGTGCTACAGGTAATTACTTTACTGTCGCACACGTCGGCAAGCAGTCAGATGCTACCATTGAAAACATGGGAGATGAACCCTTTTTCGCAGATTTCTTCAAGAATGCAACCTATGCTATCAAATTCAATTCCAGCACAGAATTTGAGATAATAAACACAACACTTTGGGAAGTGATGGCATATAATCCCGAATTTCCATCAAATGGTGGTGGTTATGTTGTCATCAAGAATCCTGATTCAGGTGAACCACACCCTGATGGAACATACCGCTCTGGTGAACAGATTTATTTCGGTGGATTATATGTTACAATTACGGATGGACCTGAAGGACCGCCCGTGGCTGGGGATATTTTCCAAGTCGTTTCGACTACATCCCAGGCACTCGGTGAAGATTCGGGTATCAAGAATTTCTATACGGACGCTGGCTTAACCAATGGCATACAATATACTTATGCGGTCACCTCTTACGATACAGGTAACCCTAAGAAGGCACTGCCAGCAATGGAAAGCAGCCAAATTGAAACGATGGTTCATGTTGTTCCACGCGCACATCCTGCGGGGTATAAAGAACCTACCGCTGAATTGGTGCCAAACGGGGATGTAACTGTTTCTGTTGAACCGATGGTGATAGCACCAGACAAAGTTACTGGACATCAATATAAGATTGTTTGGCATGGTGCTGAACAGACTGGAGCGGCGGCATACATCACAGGTCCTGGCTACCAACCTCCTGCCTATGAGATTGTCAACACAACAACAAATCAAACGGTCGTTGAAAAGCAAACATTTGATTGGTACGATCCAGACCACCGAGAGGCTGTTGAAACCCGTACACCGATGTTTGATGGTATCATTCTGAAACTGATAGGAGTCGACGTATCCTACGATAGTCCAACAGCAAACTCTATTATTGACGTTAAACTGACCGAAGGTGCTGTTCCAGGGTGGACAGTGGATATTCAAAATGAGGCGACCGGAGGAAGCACTACCACCGGACCAAACATCTTCTGGATAACATATTATCGTCCACATACGTATTCAATCACATTTGTGGACGATACACATATCAGAGTCGTTGACGAAGACACGGGTGAAGAAATAGCCTTCAATGACCAACGTGCTGATGGGTATGCAATACTATCGGGAGCCGGTTGGGGTGATGAATACGTTCCAGAGGACACACCAGAATTCATTAGAATATTCCTCCGCGGTGCTTATGTCTATATCTCTGATCCGAATGGTGAACTTTCTGCTGGTGATGTATTTACTATTGAAATGGGTGGTATTAGTGCACCACAGGACGGAGATGAGCAGCTACTCACCACAGAAAAAGAATCGCTTGAAGCAGATAATATCAAAGAAGATCTTGATCGTATTCGTGTCGTGCCAAACCCATACTTTGTCACGAACAAAGCGGAAAACGTTGAAGGATCGGATAAAATCTTTTTCATGCGACTTCCACCACAATGTACTATCCGAATCTATACGTTAGCAGGGGAATTGGTGCGTGAAATCAAACACGAAAGCACCGATGCATTCAGTCCTGATGAACGGTTAGCACAAGGGGACAAAGGTGGAACGGCGGAATTTGATCTACTCAACCGCTATAACCAAGCTCTTGCCAGTGGTGTTTATATCTTTCATGTTGAAGCACAAGATGAAAATGATGAAGTCATCGGAAATAAGGTTGGACGATTTGCAATCATCCGATAAAGGAACACGATTTAGGAGAAACACATGCACAATGTTACTTTTTTTCAAGATGGACAGAATGATAGGTTAGCAAAGGAACGGAAAGCAGATACGCAGTGCTACCATACTTCATTATTCACGTTTATTCTCGTGGTGACTCTCATATTTTCACTGATAGTTCCCAGTTATGCGACAACGAATGTTGGAACTGCAGGGGCACAATTTCTCAAGATTGGACCTGGGGCTCGTGTGGATAGTTTAGGTGGTGCGTTCGGGGCAATTGCAAACGATGTTACAACCATCTATTGGAATCCAGCGGGTTTGAGTCAACTTGAAAAGACAAGTTTTTCAGATACACACACGATTTGGCTTGCGGACGTGCGATACAACTATCTTGCATTTGCTGTACCAATAGAGAAGGTCGGAACGTTAGGAGCAAGCGTCACGTTTCTTAACGTTCCCGATACGGAAATCACTAATCTTGACTTCCCTGATGGCACAGGACTTTGGTACTCCGCGTGGGATACTGCGGTCTCGGTAGCGTATTCCAAACAACTCTATCAAAAAGAATCTGGTGTTAATCTCTCTGTTGGTATCAATGCCAAATATATCCATCAGCAGATTCATCGGGAAAGTGCAAGAGGCGTTGCTTTAGATGTTGGCACCCTATACCATACAGGTTGGCGTAGTCTCCGAATCGGGATGTCTTTCTCAAACTTTGGACCTGAGATGCGTTTTAGTGGTCATGATCTTAAAACAGGTACCGAAGTGGCTGGAAATGAACAACTTGCAGAATATCCACCGCATCCAGATACCACGAATCCTGCGGTAAAGGCGGAGTTGGATACCGTTGAATTTCCGTTGCCTTCAAATTTTCGGCTCGGTGTGGCTTACGACTTGATTGATAATGAAAGCAACCTTCTCACCATAGCACTTGATGGTAACCATCCGAATGACAACAGTGAACGTCTGAATCTTGGCGTGGAATACTGGTATAGAAAGATGGCAGCACTTCGGGCAGGCTATAAATTCCGTTTAGGTCCTGACCACAGTGATGACGAGGAAGGGTTGACTCTTGGTTTAGGTATACATTTAGAGTTTGGTAACACTATGCTATCGTTAGATTATGCATTCGCTGATTTTGGATACCTGAATGACGCGCACCGTGTTAGTGTGGGGCTGAAGTTTTAGACTTCACTACATGTACCATAAAATAGGAGAATTAGAATGAAAACCCATACCTTTACAGCATGTATTTCTCAAGAGGGTCGGTGGTTGGTCGCACAATGTTTGGAGGTAGATGTTGCGAGTCAAGGTAAAAGTGAAGATGGAGCAATCGACAACCTTAGAGAAGCTATAGAACTATTTTTTGAGGACCCACATCCCACCGTTATACCAAAACTTCGAAAATTTGAGACTAACATTGGAAATATGGTATAATTTAATAACAAAAACGGTTTGGCAAGAAGATACATACGATCTAACGAATACCTAAGAGGAGAGATGGTCAATGATCAATGAACACCTAACCATTGAAGAAATGGAAAAGCAATATCCTGATGAATGGCTGCTTATCGTTGATTATGAACTCAGTGAAAACACCGAGTTATTAACAGGCAGACTCGTAGCACATAGTAAGTCTCGTAAGGAGATACGTGATGTTTCAATGAACTACACAGGACGAGTTGCTGTCCATTCTACACGTAAAACGCCAGATGGTGTAGGATACCTATTGTAGTGGCAAGAATTTCATTTGATGGGACACGAAGTTTAATAGTCCTTAGTCTTGAAGTTGGTGGAATAAATATGGATGCCTTCCAAACCTTATCCGTTGGTTTGGATACAGGTGCTTCTATAACATCTATTCCATCACAAGTTGCTACAGATTAGGTTACGATCTGTCAAATCCTAAGCAAGAGGTAGATATACTCACAAGTAATGGTATAATAACGGCAAAAATAATAACTGTACGCAATTTAACCGCTATTGGTGAATCTGTAGAAGATATTGATGTATTATGTCATGATCTGCCTGAAAACTCAATAGTTGAGGGATTATTAGGTTTGAATTTTCTACAACATTTTGATATTAGTATCTTGTTTTCAACAGGAACTATTGAAATTTACCCAAAATAATTTCCACAAGAAATCAAACATGACAAACTCCCCCAACATTGTTTATCTCCTTTCTGACCAAATCCGTGCTTGCTCATTGCCAGTATATGGCGAAACTCAGATTGATACTCCTCACATTGACCGACTCGCGCAGGAAGGCACAGTGTTCTCCAACGCAATCGCCACTGCACCTGTTTGCACACCTTACCGCTCCATGCTACTCACCGGACGACACCCGCAGACAACCGGTCATCTCATCAACTTCGTCAATACCCGGCACGATGAGATCGGACTCGGTGATGTATTCAGTCGAAACGGTTATCGCACCGCATGGGTCGGTAAATGGCATTTGCACACAGGTTCATTCCCAGAAATCGGTGGACGCGATTATGTCCCAGAAGGACGTGACCGACTCGGATTCCAACACTGGCGCGGCTATAACTTTCATACCGATTATTTCAACGGCACGGTAAATCTTGACAATTGGCGGAATGAAAGATGGGAAGGATATGAAACTGACGCGCTGAACCGATATGCCTTTCAGTTTATGGATGATGTTGACGATGGGACGCCATTTTGTCTGTTTATCTCTCCACATCAAGCACATAATACACCTTATGATTATGCACCACAGAAATACTATGACCGACTCCCTGAAGAACTTCACCTACCTGAAAACGTACCAGATAAACAGCGAGAACAATCCTTAAAGATTTACCGCCACTACCTCGCTATGACGTTAGCAGTTGATGATATGCTCGGTGAACTGATGGCATACCTTGAAAGAACGGGACGTGTGGAAAATACGTTACTTGTTTTTGGGTCTGATCATGGCACGCAAGGTGGCGCGCAAGGCATCAACTTTTGGGCAAAGAAGAAACCTTACGAGGAATCCATCAAGGTGCCGTTGATAATGCGGCTTCCCGGTGTTTTTGAAGGCAACCGCACGTGCGACACACTTACATCTCCTGTTGATCTGTTCCCATCTCTATGCGGTTTATGTGGAATTCAACCACCACGGACAGTGGAAGGTTATGACCTGTCAGCATCTTGGCATGGTGAAACGGATGCTTTTGAGCAGGATGCTGTTTTGACAATGAACTTCGGTAATACCTACGATTATCTCGTTGATGGTGACGAGTGGCGTGGTGTTCGCACAAAATCCCATAGTTACGCACGTTGGTTAGACGGTAAACGGATGTTGTATGACATTGAAGCAGACCCGTTGCAGATGAACAACCTGATTGACGATCCTGATGCCAAATCGTTGGCAGATGAAATGGAAAGGACGCTCTTAAATCTTATGGATGCGCGAAACGATAAACTCCAAGCTGCAACGAGTTATACGGATTGGTATGACGCGCAACGACGCATTATTCGTAATGCACACGGTCCGCTTAGTAATCCTGAAGATGAGCCTGATTGGTCGTTACTGAAATGATTTGACAATATACAACGAAAAAGATATAATTCTATAAACTGTCCCATATCACTTGTAGAGGAGATGCATAAATGTCTAACGAACGTATGACTCTTGAAGAGATGACTGAAAAATATCCTGATCAATGGTTGTTTATCGTTGACTGTGAAATCAGCGAAAATACCGAACTGTTGTCAGGGGTTGTCTTTGCGCATAGCAAATCAAGAGACGATATTCATGAAGTTTCCGGTAATTATGAAGGTAGCGCAGCTATACACTGGACAGGTGAACTACCGGAAGGGATGAGGTATCTATTGTAATGGGATACGTATCCTTCAATCCGACAGGTGAGTTGATTGTCCTCCGGCTCACAGTTGGCGACATCAATGCAAATAACTTCCGAAATTTGATTGTTGCTTTAGACACAGGATCATCAAACACCTCAATTCCAACAAGAATAGCTTCAGATTTGGGATACGATCTTTCAAATCCGAAACAAGTAATACTTCTTACCACAGGTAGCGGTATTGTCCCAGCTAAAATCATAACCGCACGTAAATTAACTGCAATTGGGGAATCTATTGAAAACATTGATGTCGTATGTCACGACTTACCTTTTGGCTCAACTATTGATGGTGTATTAGGCTTAGATTTCTTGTCACATTTTAATTTGAACATTTCATTCTCAACAGGAACTATTGAACTTCACACATATTAAAGTAACAAAGACGTTTCTTCAATCAATGCACTAATATTACCGACTTAACTCAAAGCATATTCAACCAACAGAAACGGAGCAGACAACAACAAACAAATATGACCTTACAAGAAATAATATTAGCATTAGAGAAATTTTGGGCAGAACAAGGATGTATAATTCAACAACCATGCGATATAGAAGTCGGCGCAGGGACATTTAACCCCGCCACCTTTTTACGATGCCTCGGACCAGAACCGTGGAATGTAGCGTATGTAGAACCAGTTAGGCGACCCACCGATGGCAGATACGCAGAAAACCCCTTCCGTCTCGGTGCATATTACCAATATCAAGTCATACTAAAACCAGCACCCGAAAATGTGCTGCCACTCTATCTTGAAAGTCTATATCACCTCGGCATTTCACCCCGTAAAAACGACATCCGCTTTGTAGAAGACGATTGGGAATCACCGACACTCGGTGCATCAGGACTCGGTTGGGAAGTGTGGTGGAACGGTGCAGAAGTCACACAGTTCACCTATTTCCAACAGATGGGTAGCATAGACCTTGCCCCGATTTGTGCTGAGATTACCTACGGACTTGAACGGATCGCACTTTACCTACAGGATGTTGATACATTTTTTGATATTCGTTGGAATGAACACCTGAACTATGGTGATGTCCACCATCAGAGCGAAGTGGAATACTCAACCTACAACTTTGAACACGCCAACGTTGACATGCTGTTTGAACAATTTAGCACCTATGAAAAAGAAACGCACGCGTGTTTAGATGCAGGTTTAGTTCTTCCCGCAACCGACCATGTTTTGAAATGTTCCCATACCTTCAACATGCTGGATGCTCGCGGCGTTATTAGCGTCACGGAACGAGTGAGTTATATTGAACGTGTGCGTAGGTTGGCACAACGTATCGCACGCGCCTACGTCACACAACGCGAAGAGATGGGACACCCACTGATGGGTCGATTTGACACAGCGGCTGCCCTTACCACGGTAGGTGCGGTTTCTAACAGCACCGTAGCAACTTCAGGTGAGGTATCTAACCTATCGGAAACCGCAGACCTTCTCTTTGAAATCGGCACGGAGGAGATACCCACGAGTTATGTGCCACCTGCCCTTGACCAACTCAGCAAAATAGCGGTCGATTCCCTCACAGCACATAGAATTCCGTTTGGCAATATTCAGACCTTCAGCACACCGAGACGGATAACACTTACTATCAAAGACATCAAAACGCTGCAGGAAAGTGAGGAAACAGAAATCGTTGGACCACCTAAAAGCATTGCTTACGATGAAAATGGGGAACCGACGAAGGCAGCCATCGGTTTTGCCAAATCACAAGGTGTTGAACTCTCCGATATCCGCATTGTTGAAACTGAACGTGGCGAATACATTACTGTCTCCAAACTTGAAGAAGGATTGTCTACACTGGAACTATTGGAAACACTCCTACCCGAATGGGTTGAAGCACTTCGCTTTCCAAAAACGATGCGGTGGGAAACAGAATCAGCAGAACCACACGCATTTGCTCGTTTTGCACGTCCAATCCGTTGGCTTGTAGCACTCCTCGGAGATATAGTCGTCGACTGTACTTACGGTGCAGCACATGCCGGACGTATTACCTATGGACACCGATCTTTGCATCCCGACCCAATCACTTTGTCAACCGCAGACGTGGACAACTATATCCAGAAATTGCAGGAAGTTGATGTTATCGCATGTCAAAAGCAACGACGTGACACCATAGAAAAACAGGTGCGGAATGTTTTTGAGGCCGAAGAATGTTTGGTTAAGATAGATGAAGAATTGTTGGATACGGTAAACTATCTCGTAGAAAATCCTCAACCTATTGTCGGCAATTTCAGTGAGTCTCATTTGGAATTACCGCCTGAAGTGCTGATTACCGCTATGAAAAAGCATCAACGTTATTTCCCGATGTGGAAAAGTGAGACTGAACTTGCACCAAAATTCATCACTATTTCCAATGGAACAGATGGCAATATTGATGGTGTTCGGCACGGTAATGAACGTGTGCTACATGCACGACTCAACGATGCAGAATTCTTTTATAGTGCTGATCAAAAAACAACACTCGCTGATAAAGTTGAACGTTTAGGTGCGGTTGTCTTTCACGCTAAACTCGGATCGCTTTTGGATAAAGCAAATCGCATGAAAGCATTGGTGAAGTTTATTACCACAGAATTGAAGTTATCGGAAACAACCACCCATCATGTGGAACGGGCTGCGTTGCTTTGTAAGGCGGATTTGACAACACAAATGGTCATAGAATTCCCATCACTACAGGGGATTACGGGACGGTACTACGCTCAAAACTCTGGTGAAACTACAGAGGTCGCTGACGCTATCGCTGAGCATTACCAACCTTTCGGGGCGACTCCCCTGCCTGAAACCGAGGTCGGTGCGATACTTGCTATTGCTGACAAAATTGATACCATGGTAGGATACTTCGGCATAGAAGAACGACCAACTGGTTCGCAAGACCCGTATTCTTTACGACGGCATGCCCTCGGCACAATACGTATTCTACAAGATCGAGAGCTTCCGCTTTCATTAGACCGAGTAGTAGAAAAAGCTATCTCACTATATGATATGGATTTAGTTGACGACACAAAAGCAAGTGTTCTGAATTTCATCAAAGAACGTCTACGCGTTATCTTACAAACACAGAAATATACCCCTGACCTTGCTGATGCAGTATTAGCAGTCGGTGATGTTAATATTACAGATATTCTCAAACGTGCAGGTACACTTGCTGAATTTCGCTTGACATCCAATTTTGAAGACATATATAATGCACTCAATCGTGTGCTTAGGATTTTGCCTGAAAATGCACCGGAAACTGTGGATACTGGGTTGCTAAAAGACAATGCTGAAAAAGAGTTAAACGCTCATATCACCGAAGCAGAACCTAATTTTGAGAAAAGTATCCAGTTGAGAGAATATTCAGAACTCTTGAATCAGTTAGCAGCGTTGCAACTTACAATTGACAAGTTTTTTGACGATGTTCTTGTTATGGCAGAAGATGCTGACCTTCGTACAAATAGATTAGCATTGCTAAATCGTATAGCGAAACATATCTATGCCGTAGCCGACCTGACGAAGTTGGTAATTGCCGGGGAGTAGACACTCTTTTATGTTATTGAGAAAATACACGATGAAACAATTCACTATTATTTGTATCCACCTCATTTTTTGTGTCGCACTCTTTAGCGGCTGCGGTGAAAAAGAAGATAAATCAATTCTCTCAGCACGTAAAGCAATCGTTCAAGGAGATTTTACAACAGCAGAATCTGCAGTTCAAAAATCGCGCGCCAACGATTCTAAGATTCAGGAAGCAGTTCATCTTGACCGTTTGCTTCAGTTGCGAGACAACACTGATACAAATGGTTGGCATCAAGCCATCGCTCAAGCATTGACACATCTTGAAACATTGAATACTGGTATTGCGGCAATATCAATTTTGGAAGATCCAGATTCAGATGAACTTGACCAACAGGAACGACTTATCCGATCTCGGAATTCTATATCTGGATTGTTGGCAATTACACTTGCAATGGCAGTTGAAAAACGTCCTGATCTGCTCTCGGATTTGGCAAAGAAAGCGAATGCAGTAGTTGTAACTGGCATCTTAGAGTCACAGAAATGCTATCAACCCGCAGTTCTCCAATCGGTTAGACAACTGTTGGGACAACTACGAAGTCAAACAGAAACAAATTCAGACTTTGTTACGCTATTAACAAACGCCACCCAACACCAAGGTCCACAGATTAGAAAAGCAGCAATACGCGAATTAGGTTCACTACAAAACAGTGAACTCATACCAACATACAAATCAATCCTCACCAAAACGGATGAAACCCCTGAAGTTTCCTATAGTGCTATCGTTGCAGTTGGTGAACTCTGCAAACCCAAGTTCCAACCGAATGCCGAAATAGCACCTATACTTCAATTGGCAACAAGGAATAACAATGCACAAGTGCGAATGCACGCGGCGAAACTTCTCGGCAAACTCCAAGCGGAAGCAGCAGTTGACGATCTCATCAAACTCTTAGCAGATTCCAATAGTTACGTGCAAAATACCGCCATAGATGCCTTGAACAGAATTGGTCAACCCGCCATTATCCCACTCTTAGCAGTACTTGACACACGTGCCCATAACATTATTCCCGATTTAGATGACGGTTATTCCGATCAATACCGTTATATCGCCAGTGCTTATATTGATGATGCGTGGATGAAAAAATATCGTTTACGCGCACAATCCGCTGCGATTGATACTTTGGGAAGACTTAGAGCAGAATCAGCGGTACTGCCCATAATTCAACTGCTCGCAGACGAAGATCTGAAAGGTGCAGCCCTCGCCTCACTAACTTCAATGCGAGGATTAGCAGTACCATCACTCATAGACGCACTCCAAACTGCTGAATACCGTGTGCAACTGGAGTCGGCAAACGCTCTGAGTACGATTGGTGATCGTCGGGCAATACCTCTGTTTATTGACATCTTAACGGGTGATATGAATAAAGAGATTAAGGCTATTGCAGCGAAAGGTCTTGGCAATATGTATGCGCGGGGTCCCAACAACGCTGCTGTAACTGCACTTGCCAATGCACTTCAACTGGATGATACGACAGTTACCCAAGCAGCAGAAGCACTTGGAAAGATTAATGTCTCCTCTGAAGAAACAACACGTAAGTTGATTGCGATTTCAATGGATAGATTGCGTCGAGAAACAGTCCGGTCTGCGGCGATTAATGCTTTATGGCAGTTGAAACCTCCAGATGCCACCCAACCGATGCTATTGCTGATGCTAAGTGACGAAACAAGTGCTGTTATCCGCGCAAACGCTGTTAAGGTGCTCAGTCGTATAAAGGATACAGACACGCTTCCCATTCTATTTTGGGTGCTATCCATGGAATTTGATGACATATCAGATTTCCAGCGTCACATGAAACGGAAATATAAAACACTTGATACCCTTAGGACACACCTTGATTCTCTGAATATTGAATGGACAGGTGATTATCCGCGCCCCTATTATCGTATATGGGGTGAACTTAAACCTATTCCGAGTCTTGTGCGGAGTGAGGTTGCACGTGCCCTCGGTATTTTCAAAGGTGAGACTGTTGTAGAACCGCTTGTGAATGCATTAGCAGATGACCAACGCGCAACTGTGCGACGTAGTGCTGCATGGGCACTCGGCAGAGTCGGTGGTGATAGTGCTGTAGATGCGTTGATTACTGCCCTAAAGAAGGACAAACAGGGAGTCGTGCGGCAAGAAGCAGCTATCGCATTAGGTACAATCAAATCAACAAAAAGTGCTGATCCGCTACTTGATATTATCAAGAACGATAAGTATGAAACCGCGCGTCTTGAAGCCACAAGAGCACTTCGTGAAATAAGTCCTACACTCGTTGATAAAGCACTTGTTGACATCGTTAAAAAAGGACGCGGTAGTTTTGAAGATGGTCATGAAGTTCAATCTGTTCAAAACGAGGTAATCGGTGCACTTATTACAAATGGAAATGAAACAACGACTAATCTCCTGCTTGATGCACTCAAATCCGTTGACGACGAATGGACTCATTGGGCAATCGTGTATATGCTTGGTGTTATTCATCATGCTTCTGCATTAGACACAATGCTTGCTGAATTGGAAAATCAGAGTTATGTGATAAGAAAAGAAGCAGTAACTCGGCTTGGTGGTTTTAAAGACCGAAAGACAGTGGAACCTTTGATTGAAATCCTTGAAAATCAGGAAGAGTCGGTATCTATTCGTGCTGCTGCAGCTGCTTCGTTGAATGCCCTTCGTGATGAACGTTCAGCACCTGTCCTACGTGATGCGCTAAATGATGAGAACAGTGCTGTTCGGTTACAAGCAGTCGCAGCATTGGGAGGCATAAAAAATTCAAAGGCGGTTCCAAAACTAAGTGAAATGGTTGAAAACCAGTTAGAGATAGATGTTATTCGTGCTGCTGCTGTCACCGCTCTCGGCAACATCGGTGATACTGCTTCGGAAGACCTCCTTATCCGGGCAATTGATATCCGAATCGGTAATATCTCCAACAATGCAATCACAGCACTCAGCAAATTAAAAAGTACAGCAGCTATACCACGTCTTGTTACAATCTTAGCGGACAAACGGGTTCCTTTAGATGCCAGCACAGCAGTATTGGCAAACGCCTCCCCTCGTATCAAAGCTGCAATAGCACTCGGAGCAATTGCGGGTGCAGAAGCAGCAAACGCACTTGCTAATCGTATCGTTGACGACACTGAATTTATCGTTGCCCTTGAAGATGCTGGAAACAGACGTAATTTGGCACTTAATGATCGTAAAAGGAATTGGAGTTGGGAAGTTATCGTTAGATCAGCGAAAAAGTTAAACCTACCTGAATTCATCGCTGAAAAGATGCAGGAACGTTCAGATGACAAATGGGAAGGTAATCCCATCAGAAATGCCGCGTCCGTCGCATTGGCACGCGCTCGGTCCCTGGATGTAGATCAGATGCGAGAAGCACTTTCCGATACGGTTGTGGATACTCGGAAAGATACAGCACGGAAAATTGGAGAAACAGGCACAATTGCTTTGCTGCAGGATCTTGTTCTTGTGGCAAACGGAGAAAATGAGGACAATAAAGATGTCCGAAGATTGGCAACACAAGCATTAGGTGAACTCGCGGATGCTACCACAACTACGCCTCTCATTGAAATCATGAATAACAATGACAATCATATTGAAATCCGTAGGGATGCTGCACGTGCCCTTGGTAAAATTGCGGACGATCAAGGGGTCTCTGCTCTTGTGGCAAAGTTGACCGAATTGCATGCTGAACAAACAGAACGTGCCTTCCGTCTTGACATTATCAGAGCACTCGGTGACGCAAAAAACGGCAGCTCAACACAGATTCTGGAGACTGTCTTAGAATCCTCAGACGCGGATATCCATTTCCTTGCTGCATCTGCACTCTTTGAGATAACTGGAAATGGTTATGGTTATGATAGGTTGTAGTGTAAATAGAATTTAAAGAACTACCAAATACAAGCCATTGCGTTAATAGTCCGAAAAGTGGTAGACTAATAGTTAAGTGAAACCCCTTAGAGTAACTGTGTCAAACAATGTAGTGTAAATATTCATGATACCATCCCATTATAATGACAATGTTTTTATAAATTGTCCATTTGATATTGATTACAAACCGTTATTAGATGCTATAGTTTTCACAGTATATGATTGTGGTTTCATTGTGCGGTGTGCGCTTGAAGAAGAAGATGCAAGTCAAGTCCGGATAGATAAAATATACAACATTATTTCAGACTGCAGATATGGAATTCACGACATATCAAGAACGGAAATAGACAATGTCTCAGGTTTTCCTTGATTTAATATGCCCTTTGAATTGGGTGTGTTCCTCGGAGCAAAAAAGTTTGGTGGAGAGGAACAAAAAAGAAAGACATGTCTCATACTGGATAGAAAACCATATAGGTATCAAGAGTTCATCTCGGATATTGCTGGACAAGATATACAGACACATAACAACACACCTGAACAAACTGTGAGAGTTGTTCGAAATTGGCTTCGCACAGCGTCTAAACGCGAAATGATTCCAGATGGAAGCATTATATGGCAACGCTACAAAGATTTTATAGAAGGTTTACCTATAATGGCTCAATTCTGGGGGTTAGATGCTAATAATCTGATTTACAATGATTACACTTGGATGGTTGTGGAATGGCTTCGGACTAAAGAGAATCGTCTATCTCAACATCTTTATGGAGGAGGTGATTAGAATGGCAAGAAGAAGAATCATCAAAGACCCACCTAAACAAGGGAACCTTACAAAAAGCCAGATACAACACGCAGTGGAAGCTGTTGTTTACGGACTGTCTAAAAACACACATTATGTCATTCCAAATGATAAAGGGGATGGAATGTGAAACGGGGAGGTGCAACAAAATCACTAAGGCATTTCTCTACTAAAGGAAAAGCAGTGCAGTATGGACGAGAAGTCAGCAGAAATCAGAATACTGAGTTTATCGTCTTCCATAAAAATGGGACAATTCAAGAGAATTAACAAGGAGATTTATATGGCATTTTTTGAATTACGTCAATATAGAACACAACCCGGAAAACGTGACAACTGGGTGAAATACATGGAAGAAACCGTCATCCCATTCCAGATATCCAAAGGGATGGTTGTTATCGGGAGTTTCATCGGTGAAGAAGAGGATGACCTTTATGTCTGGATCCGACGGTTTGAAAGCGAAGAACAACGCGAACAGCTCTACGCAGCAGTTTACGAAGATGACCGATGGGTGAACGAAATATCAGCGCGAGTCGGTGAACTGATTGACAGATCGAAAATCGTTGTAACACGACTTGAACCGACCTCACGCTCACCGCATCAATAACAGCAACGGAGATGTCTGTATGAACGCTGAAGAAAAATACCTGTTTGACCTGTGGGGATATGTCAATATAGAAGGTGTTTTAGGTGAAGATGAACTATCTGAATTAAACGCCTTGATTGACGCACAGGACTACCCTGATCCTGCGGATAATAACATCCATTCCCAACGATTCGGTGGATTTCTGAGTTGGGAAGATGATGCGTTTCGAAATCTACTCAACCACCCGCGCATCATGCCGTGTTTAGCGGAGATTGTCGGTCCAAAATTCCGACTTGATCATGTCTACGGCATCTTGATGATAGATGGCAACCCCGGTGGGACGCTACATGGTGGTGGAACTCCTTATGATCCATCACAGTACTATGTATTCAGAAATGATCGGATGTATAACGGATTAACCGTTGTTTCATGGGCATTGACAGATATGCTTCCTGGACACGGAGGATTCTGCTGTATCCCGGGTAGCCATAAAAGCAACTATCCCTGTCCACAGCAGTTCCGACCCGTAGTGGAAAACAAAACATGTATGGCACCCGTTCATCAGAAAGCAGGGGATGCTGTCATCTTCACGGAAGCGTTAACGCACGGGACTTTGCCTTGGACTGCTACGCATGAACGTCGTTCCATTCTGTTCAAGTATTCTCCAGGACATGCTTCATGGGGACAGGGTAGATATGACGATACTCTTCGCGAGTTGATGACAGAAGAAGATCAAAAGTTGATGCTTGAACCTCCTTATGTTGCACACCGGAAATCGGTGGTTTAGGAATTTTTCTTGTAGACGCTATTTTGCAGTTGTTAAATTTACAAGCAAGGTGTGTTATTGTTTGCAGTAGTGAAGACATGTCTTATGAGAAAAACAATTGAAATCATCTTCATTATTGTTTTATGCAGTTTAATCTCAAGTTGCATACCTGCTTTGCAAAACTCACTGAATGCACAACCGCACTTCAGACAAGCATGGTGGGGAAACACAGTAGAAATGATTAAGTTTAAAGAAAGGGACAAAACAATCCACACAAGGGCAAATGGAGCGTTAGTTTACGAAATTCAATACAAAGGTGTTCCACTTCTGCTCGTGTATTGCTTCAGTAAAGAACTTGGAACATATCGTCTCAAAACGGCAGGATATATGACGCTTGAACCGCAAGCGATAAACGAGCCTGATAACGTGTTTCGTCAAGAATTGCTCAAAACACTCGGTGAACCTACAAGAACCCTTCAAGACGGTGGCATGGTTTGGTTTGGTGAAGAATCGGTTGTCTATACAAATGCTTATCGGGACAGCAATAACTCAAATACACAAGGGTGGCAATTGATTACAGGATACATTGACCGGACATTCTACGAAAAAATAGGTGAAAATCAAGAAAACAAGCGTTTCTATGCAGGACTCACCTATTATCAGAAGATCTTCTTTGGTTTATTCCAACGTTTACAAGAACCGTAACAAGTCGTTGGGTAGAACATCATACTCAAAAGTTGGCTGCTGTTTTACCAATCCGCTACACTGCTGTCTGTGTCATAGTAGTATTCACCACCGAGTTCTTCAGGATAGGTATCAAGGATTTGTTCTGCTTCCTTTTCATCAATCTCAAACCCGAGTCCCGGTTTTGTCGGCAATTCAATGTGTCCATCCTTGACCTTCCAATCTTCAGTGAACAACCCATCCCCTAAACCGGCATCAATCTGCTCTTGGATAAGGAAATTAGGCACTACAGCTTGCTATATTAACCTAAGTTGCCACCTATCATTTGTTGGAGTGGTTTCCAACCACGATTGTTATGAAGCGACACCAAAATATGCAGAAATCCTTTGTTTCTTCGTTCAATAAAGTAATTGATGAGTAATAGTGTGTAGGTAGCAACTTAAGTTATATTAGAGTAGGTTACCCACAGCGGCACGGCTCACGAATGTTGCATTCGTTGTTGACATCGCTTTGTTGCTAGCATTTACGCCAAGATGAACCACTGTTATAAGTTCATAATCAATATGAGCATGAAGATTTTCGTTGTTTATAATAGAAAAGGTCCTCGCACTATAGTCCATACGGTTTTAATCGGATATGAAAATCGGCTCAAACCAAGTTATTACTTGCTTCAAGCCGATTTAGGAAATGTCCAATATTTGTGCTTATCGGATGTTCTTGATGCTGCCCCATGTGGTTGCGAGTTTCGATTTCGGGTCTACGTCGGTTGTGCCAGCCACACCGAAGTACTCAATCTCGCCAAGCTGAAAGTACGCCCCACCTGGTGCCAATGCGGTGTTGAAAGTTACATGTCGAAAAAACCGATAGCCGACTTTTTGAACATCAAAATCTTCTCCTTCATCAAAACGGACAACTTGCAGTCGCTCATTCCAAAAACTATCGCCATCGTGTGAAAAGATGGTCGTAAACTCTTCGCCATCGTTCGATCCTTGGATCTCCCACTTTGTAGGATCCCGTCCAGCAGCATCGTTCGCTGAAGATACGGTGAAGTGTGTCAATATATACTCCTGCTCAAACTCAGCTGTCACGTGTAGACCTTCTTCAGGAATGCCGCCGCCACGTCCGCAGCACCATTTGGCATTGCCGCCGCCAAGCAGGTTATCGAAAACGTTAAACGAAAATTCCCCACCACCGAAACCGGGTTCTTCATTGGCTGAGAAAATAGCGTTGTATCCTTCATCTGCATCAGGTGCACCATCGTCTTCTGGGTCGGTTAGGTCTCCTCCAATCAGTGAATCTGTTCCTGTTCCCAAGATTTCCTCTGCCTGTGCCATGTCGCTCGTGCTGATAACAGAACAGGCTATCATCAACACAATTCCTGATAATACCAACATATTTTTCATACTGTTAACGTAAGTTTGATAAATAATTCAAGTAATTTGTTTAAAGAGAACCCTTTTGGTATAATGAAGTCATTATAATAAGATAAAGGAGTTCTCTCATGCGTATTTTAACACTTTTTTGCAAAATTGACGACTTTTTTTTAGCTTTTGAGGCATTTCTGGCATCACGTTCACTTCAGGACGATAAACCGATTGAAACACGCGGGCGTCCGCGCAGTCTGCACGACAGTGAGGTCATGACCATAATCATTGCCTTCCATCAAAGTGGGTATCGGACGTTCAAACATTTTTATGAAAAACATGTCTGCGTCTATTGGTGTGCTGAGTTTCCAAATCTTGTCAGTTATTCTCGGTTCGTGCAGCTCAAAAAAGAGGTGCTGCAACTCTTGGTGATTTTTCTTGATGTGCACAAAGGAGAATGTAGTGGCACCTCTTTTGTGGATGCCACGCGTCTGCGCGTGTGTGATAACAAGCGGATTTCAGCACATCGCGTCTTTGCTGAATATGCGGGGCGTTCAAAAACCTCTATGGGTTGGTTCTTTGGCTTTAAACTTCACCTGATCATCAATGAGAAAGGCGAACTTTTAGGTATTCAACTCACACCGGGCAACACAGATGACCGAAAACCCTTACCCGACTTAGTGGTGGGACTGCATGGTTCCCTCTACGGAGATAAGGGGTATATCTCTAAAGACATGCGGGAGACGCTTCAACAGCAAGGCATCAACTTGATCTATAAAGTCCGCAAGAATATGAAACCCGAACCGTTGTCTGCTTCCGATGAGGTGTGGCTGAGAAAACGTATGATTATTGAATCTGTGATCAAGGAACTGAAAACACAGACGCAGTTGGAACACAGCCGACATAGAAGTTTCGTCAACTTTCAAGTGAACGTGGTTTCTGCCCTGATTGCTTATCAACTTTCAGAGAACAAACCCTCGGTGAACCTGCGAAAACTTCAGGAAATCAATAATTTGCCTATGCTTTTTAACTCCTAAACTATTTTCAAACTCACGTTACTGTTAAATCTCCTAAAGAAATGAATCTCACTTTTACGTGAGTTTCGCGTTAAGTGTAAGTGAGTTTTAATAAACTGCACCATTTTACCATACCAATTTTTAATAATCTATGTTCCAAAATAACACATTATTCAATATTATAATAACCTAAGTTGCTAATAAGTAAAAAACACTGATTCATATAGTGAGGAGTTCTCATAATCTGTTAGATGGCAAGTTAGATTATGATAACCTAACTTACTACCTATAATATTTTTTCAAATAAGAACTATTCTTAGAGTAAAAACAAGGACATTATTACTGATTCTGTACATATTAAGGTATAAATCGGGGTTAGAAACCCTCCTACAAGAGCATTCACTATATAAGTTGCAACTTTAGTTATAACAATACCTTTAGTTGTTACACAACATGTAATATGTTACAACTATTAATAAAAAATGTCAATGAAAAAAAAATGGATATGTGTGTGTAAAGATTTTGTCACTAACTTCTCACCATCCATTGTAGTGCGGGGTCTCCGTGCCCCGCAGTTGTTGCGAGGAGTGATGGCATTCATACCGTTGATTGGCACTACAATGGTGACTGGGATATTTTGCCAAAAACTTTACACACCTTCTTACCACATTTCACTTGACTTTTTTCCAGAAATGACTATAATGGTGATAAAATGGAGTGCTTGGAACCGGGAGTGAATTATGGAAAATGTAAAACTGGCATCTGGACACGAAATACCGATCTTAGGCTTAGGCACATGGCAGCTAAAAGGCAGCCAATGTGAGCGGATCATAAGAGTTGCGATTGAGTTAGGGTATACCCATATTGACACCGCATGGATGTATCAGAACCAAAGGCAGATAGGGAATGCCTTGCGCGATATAAATGCTGAACGGGAAGATCTATTTATAACATCCAAAATTTGGCACACACATCTGAAGCACGATGAAGTGCTAAGCCAGTTTGATGTTTGTATAAATGATCTTCAACTGGATTATGTGGATCTGCTGTTAATCCATTGGCCAAGCGATACTGTGCCGTTTGAAGAAACCTTTGCTGCCTTCAAAGAGATATACGATGCGGGTAAAGTGAAAAGCATCGGAATCAGCAATTTCAGTATTGAACAAGTAAATAAAGCGTGTGATGTTTCTCAACTCCCGATATGTACGAATCAGGTGGAATACCATGTGCGTAATAACAAAGAAGAATTGCGTGCACATTGTCAAACACTGAACATCCCTATCACCGCGCACAGACCACTTGCTGTGGGCAATTTGGCGGAAGATACAGAACTAACTGCAATTGGAAAGAGACATGGGAAAACTGCAGCACAGGTGGCGTTAAGATGGCTTGTTCAGAAAGGTATAATAACAATTCCAAAATCCAGTTCTGAACCACATCTGCGTGAAAATTTAGCCATCTTTGATTGGCAGTTAACTGATGAAGAGATGCAATCATTTGGTTAGTCTTGTTATTATTGAATAGACTCTGAGAAAGGAATCAACACAAAAGCATGAAATTCGGGTTGTTTTATGAACACCAAATCCCACGACCATGGCACGACGGAGCAGAACACAAACTTTTTCAAGATGCGTTAGAACAGGTAGAATTAGCTGATAAACTTGGATTTGACTATATATGGGAGGTAGAACATCATTTTCTTGAGGAATATTCCCATTCTTCAGCACCAGAAGTATTCCTTGCCGCGTGCAGCCAACGCACAAAACAGATACGACTTGGTCACGGTATTGTCCTGATGCCACCTGCGTATAACCATCCTGCGCGCGTCGCTGAACGGATTTCAACGTTGGACCTGGTATCAAATGGACGCGTGGAATGGGGAACAGGAGAATCCGCATCACACATGGAACTCGGTGGATTCAGAGTTGACCCGAAGTGTAAACGAGAGATGTGGGAAGAATGTACACGCGAAACAGCGAAAATGATGACACAATCCCCTTATGCTGGATATGACGGTAAATACTTTTCTATGCCAGTTCGCAATGTCGTTCCAAAACCGCTACAAACACCTCATCCACCGCCATGGGTCGCCTGTTCCAGTCGTGATAGTCTCCGTTTTGCTGCAAAATATGGGTTAGGCGCGCTGACCTTTGCCTTCGTTGATGCAAATGAAGCAAAATTCTGGGTTGAGGAGTACTACGAAATCTTTGAAAAGGAATGCACGCCACTTACGCAAAGAGCGAACCCGAATATTGCGATGGTATCCGGTTTCTCCTGTCATGAAAACGAGGAGACTGCACTTGCACGTGGTTTGGAAGGATTGCGATTCTTCAGGTTTGCGCTTGCACACTACTATTACAACGGTTCACAGATTCCGAGTAAAACAGATATTTGGAGTAAATTCAAGCAATCACAGCAGGATCCTGCTGAAGCACGCGCAGGCATCGGCACACCTGACCAAGTCCGTGAACATTTGGAAGTCATGGAGAACGCAGGTGTTGATCAAGTCGTTTTTATTCAGCAGGCAGGTATGAACCAACACGAAGATATATGCGAATCCTTACAACTCTTTGCTGACAAGGTGTTGCATGATTTCAAGGCACGTGATGCCAAACATACAGAAGAGAAAAATGAAAGACTCGCTGACGCAATGATGACAGCAGAAGCACGTAAACCTGAACTGACATCTCTCAATCAGATACCGATAGTAGATTCCTATCCTGTTCTAAAGAAGAAACTTGAGGAAAAAGCAGCGGATGTAGGTGATCCTGAGATGAGTGATGATGGTAAAAAGTTCCTACTTTCAATAGAAGGTGGTCCTCGGAAAGAGAAGTAACGGACAGAATATCATGAAAAATGTCTTGGTGATTGACGACGATGAGAAAATCTGTTGGGCGTTTCAGCAGTTCCTTGAAGGTGAGGGATACAATTCCAGCATAGCGAACAACGCTGAGGAAGGACTGCAACGGGTTGCTGCTGACAAACCGGATGTCGTTTTGTTGGATGTCAATCTTCCCGGCATGAGCGGTTTAGAGGCGTTGGCAGAAATTAAGACACACCATCCATCAGTGATTGTCGTAATCATCACTGCTTATGATGATGTTGAAACGACAATTGAGGCGATGCGGCTACACGCTTTTGATTTTGTGCCAAAACCGATTGATTTAGAGGTAGTCAAGAGTGTTCTTGAACGTGCTTTCCGAACACAGTCTGTCCGTAGCACTTTACCGATTGATACAGAATCTGATTCTCCAACTGAACAGCGTGGACATCGACTCGTTGGAAAAAGCGAGCAGATGCGCGAGATATACAAACTCATCGGTGTGTTGGCGAGTAATACTACCACAGTTCTCATTGAAGGTGAAACAGGGACTGGCAAAGACCTCGTCGCACGTGCAATTCACGCAGGTAGTGAACGCAAAGATATGCCTTTCATCCCTGTCGATTGTGGTGCACTTCCTGATGAGTTGCTTGAAAGTGAGTTGTTTGGTTATGAAGCAGGAGCATTCACGGGAGCAAAAGCTGAAGGGAAACCCGGACGTTTTGAATTGGCGAATGGTGGCACACTATTTATTGATGAAGTCGCAAACATGAGTCCTGCTTTGCAGGTGAAGTTACTCCGCACATTGCAGACACATGAGTTTGAAAGGTTAGGTGGCACACAAACTTTAAATGTTAATGTGCGTGTCATTGCTGCTACTAATCAGGAACTCAGCCAAATGGTAAAACTCGGTGATTTTCGCGCTGACCTATACTACCGTTTCAAACGAATAGCACTTCATTTACCACCATTGAGGGAACGGAAAGAAGATATACCTTTGCTTATAAACCATTTCTTGCAACTTGTGCAGGAAGAACTCGGTAAACAGGTACGTGGTATTTCTGAAGAAGGTATGACATTATTACAAAATTACGCATGGCCTGGTAATGTTCGTGAGTTAGAAAACTGCATCCGAAGTGCTGCTGCGTTATCACGTTCAGATGTAATCCTACCGGATGATCTACCATCCGAAATTCATTCTGGACAAGATGAAGTCTCCTCTGAGGCATCATACATGGAAACATCATTAAAACCTGTCTTACAACATATAGCGAAAGCTAGGATTGCGGAAGGCAGCACGCAGCTCTACGATGAAGTACTTTCCATGTTAGATCAGACCCTCATTGAACTTGCACTCACAGAATGCTCACACAATCAGAGTAAGACAGCAGAATTACTGGGTATCAGCAGAACCACACTCATAAAGAAGATGAAACAGCATAAAATTGGAGAAAACGGAGAATAAGCAAATATGGGTTCGTGGATTCGGATTGCACACCGCGGTGCTTCGGGAATCGCACCAGAAAATACGCTTGCTGCTTTCAACAAAGCGATTGAAATCGGTGTGGATGCTGTTGAACTTGACCTGCACGGCACTGTTGACGGTGAAATCGTTGTGATACACGATCCCTCCTTAGATAGAACAACGAACCTGTGTGGTCCGATAAACCAAACAAGCTTAGAGAAAATCAAACAAGCTGACGCGGGTTCTTGGTTTCATCCACAGTTCAAAGGAGAAACAATTCCAACGCTTGAAGAAGCATTAGCATGTATCGCCGGTAAATCAATTGCAGTATTGGAAATCAAGGACTCGTCTATCACTGGGTCAGTTGTCAAAACGATTGCTGAGATGAGTCTACTTGAAAGTGTTGTAATCATCTCATTCAATATATCCGACCTGAACACCGTTCGTGCCATAGAACCGCGAATCCCGACGGGGTGGCTTATCGGGAGTAACAATGGAAAAACTGATCCAATCCAATTGTGTCATAAACTTTGTTCTATCGGATGTAGCCTATTAAATGTCAATCACCTACTGATTACGGAGGAATTCGCTTACGAAGTCAGACGACGTGGTATCTCTCTGTGGACTTGGACAGTGGATGATGTTGATCGGATGCGGGAGTTACAAGATGTTGGTGTGCAGGGAATTACATCTAATACCATTTTTAATTGACAATACGTCATAAATAATTTAGACTCTATTGTGAAACTTTTATCAGTCAGGAAGGACATAATGAATAGAACAGTACCCAAGATTCATGAGAGTGTTGAAGAACTCAAATTGCTGCTGCGAAAAGTTACAGAGGCGCATGAAAAGCAAAGACTTTCCATGCTATATCTTGGACAAAGCGGACAAGCCAAAAACCGAAAACAAGTAGCCGAGTTGTTAGGTTTGCATCGCACGACTATAGGAAACTGGTTGTCGTGTTACGAAGCAGGTGGTCTTGAGAAACTCTTAGAGCGTCGGTATCCTCCGGGGTGTGTGCCAGCTCTCACTGAAGAACAACAAACAAGTCTTCGCACTGAGTTGCAGAAACCTGAAGGCTTCAGAAGCTACAAAGAAATCCAGCAATATATTGCCGATACCTTTGGTGTCAACATGAAATATAGTGCTGTTTACGCGCTTGTTCATGGTAAATGGAAAGCGAAACTCAAAGTTCCACGCAAAAGTCATAAAAAAAAACGCTGAAGAGAGTAAAGCGTTTAGAGAAAACTTCCAACAAGAAGTTGCTGATGCCATTGATGAGAAACAATCTGACTATTCAAACATCCGTCTTTTCAGTCAAGATGAGACGAGGTATGGTCTTTTGCCTGTTGCTAATAGGCGTATTACCTTATCAGGCATCAAACCTGTTGCGGAAATAGAATATAGTTTTACCTCAATGTCCCTTTATGGTGCGGTAGACCCTCAAAATGGCGATCATTTTTTTCTTGAGTTCCCGCATCTGAACGCCGATTGTTTTCAAATCTTCATAAATCAGTTTTCAACACAGTTTTCAGAAAGCCTAAATGTCATGGTGCTTGATAATGGTCGTTTTCATCAGGCAAAGAAATTAGAGATACCTGACAATGTCATCTTGTTATTTCTACCACCCTATAGTCCGGAGTTGAACCCGATTGAAAGGCTATGGCAAGATCTTAAGGCAAAGTTGTTTTGTCAAGCGGACGATACCATTGAAGCGATGCAGAAAAAGATTACGGAGATAATTCACGCTTATTCCACAACAACGATAGCAAAAATAACAGGATTTTCATTTTTTGTAAAAACCGATAATGTCATATAATCAATTAGAAATGGTATAACCTTGACTACAGAATAGATGGTGCGGTAACGGTACCGCACTATAGGCGTCAATTTAGCAAACACAACCCGCTGTAGGCGCGCTTTGTAAGCGCGCTTGCCATATCTGTGAAATGCACAGTAATTTTTGAACCAACAAACATGCCTGTCAGTTAGTCAGTTATGCCACTACCATCCAGCGCGCTTACAAAGCGCGCCTTCGTATACTGAGTCGTTTGAGCGTAATTTTCCTTAAATTTACACATAAGGTGCGGTAACGGTACCGCACCTTATGTGTAAATTTAGTGATTTATAGTTGACTGATATTGATGTCTTTAGTCCCGTAGGCACGCTATGTTTATAGAAAGACGTTATCTCGATCCTTCTTTAGTTCCGTAGGAACGAAATGTTTATACTTTGTTTGTATTAGCCACATTCCGTTCCTACGGAACTCAAGAGATTCATTGCACTGATTCTATAAACATAGCGTCCCTACAGGACTGAGGACACTAATAAAATGGATTGATCTTCTTAAATTAACACCTATGGTGCGGTAAGAACACCGCACCACTAAGGCTCCTGACTTACTAATGTCCAAAAACTTTCAGAAATTCTGGATCATCCCAAACATCCGAAAATTCAGAGCTTTCAAGAAAGGCAGGATAGTACCTTGCTTCATTCCAATAATTTCCGATGTAGTTTGAAGCCAGTTTCAAATTGTGCAGAGTCTTCTCTTGATCTTTCTCAGTTACCCAGATTGCGACAGCGAGCATGAAATATGCCCAATCGTTCTTATTTTGCAGATCAAGAGAGGTCTTTAGGAAACGTTTTGCCTCCTCATACTTCTTTGACCAGACGAGGCAGCACCCGAAGTCATGAGCAGCCCAGAGAAGATCACCTGTCTTGACAGGATAACCTGCTTCATGTTTTTCGACTTCCAATTCGATAAACTTACTGAGGTCCGAAAACACTGACTCAAAAAGCTCCCAGTCTTCCTGTTTACTGTAAATCAAGACTTTATTCGTTCTGATAGCCAACCAGAATCGGAAATAATGTTCCCAATCCTGATCTTTGTTAGCATGTTCTAACTTATCTAAGCCAAGAAGTGCTTCATCAAACCGTTCATTGTTTCGTAGGACTTCTGCTCCGACTTGGAGGAAATCACAGCGTGAGTAGTCACTGACTTTAGAATTATCAAGACGTTCAGATGCCTCACCATAGAGTTGAATCCATTCATCTATGCGTCCATCATCCTTCCAACAATTGGCTGCATTTAAGTTAGACATTACCTCTAACACATGCTTATCTGACATGTGCTGGCATGTCCAACGGTAAAGCCGTGTATGCTCTTCAGTAGTCTCTCGGTTTTTCTCCAAACAAGAAAGACTATTCACTAAGTTCTGATGTGCCCAGAAACGTTCATCATCACTTGGTGCTTTGTCTTTATATTTTCGGAGTAGCGCGACCCGACTTTCCATTCCAATTTTTCCATAGTGTGCGTATATATCATCCACAGCAAAATGTACCAACTCTTTTGTGATTTCACCTTTGAGTGCTTCTTCTACTTCGTCATAAGCCTCTTTAAGGATTTCTTCACCTGAAAGGATATCATTCTGAGTAATGGGATAAGATTCCACCTTTTCCATATACTTATTGAATTTGCTGCGAATGTCTTCCAATTTAACAGACATAATAGCTCCTTTGCTACCACTCCAAATCTCGTGAATTACATGTTCCTCTTTCAGCAGTCGTTTTCTGGCACGGTGGAGCCGACTCTTGACCGTGTTCGTTGACACTCCCATATATTGACTAATGTCTTCACATGTCATCTCATCAATATAGTGTAGTCCTATAGTGGTTCGCTCACTTGCTGGTAACTTCTGAAGGAGGTGTTTGACAACTTCGCGTTGCCGTTCACTTGCAATTTCTTTTTGCTGATTTTCGTGGTGCTGTGTATAAGCCAATTCCTCCAATTCCTCTGCTGGCATTGTATCTAATGATTTCATGGGGATTCGCTTTTTTTCCAACCAAGCGTAACATTTGCGAGCTGCTATCACATAAAGCCATCCTACAAAACTATCCTGATTTTTCAAGGTATGGAGTTTCTGATAAACTCTGAGGAATATATCTTGCGTGATTTCTTCTGCAATATGGTAGTCACCGATTCTCCGCCATACATAAGCGTGAACTGGCTTTTGGTATCTTTGCACAAGTGCGTTGAAAGCAGACTGGTCGCCTGCTAACGTGCGTTGAATCAATTGTGCGTCATCGTTTTTCATACTTCAGCTCCAAAAACATTTTGTCTTTCATAATGTTAAGATAGGTGGAAGAAGTCGTAGGGTTGCATAAAATGCAAAAATTAGAAAAATATGGAATTATGGTAAGAATAATATGAGGACGGTTCATAAATCACCATTGTCCGATATTCATTAAAAGTAGCAGGCACGCTCCGCGTGCCGCACTCTTAACACGGTAGGTGTGGTCTCCCTAAAAAGCAGTAGGCACGCTCCGCGTGCCGCACCCTTAACTCTATTGGAATACAGAAAACTGATTTGTCAAACTCACGTTCCTGAAAGTATTAGGAAAAGTATTTTGAATGATTATTGGAGCACTATATCTTTATGCGTAATGCTGGAATGAAAGGTACGGATACTGTCAACACATCTGAGCAGCATTTCATCGCTGAGTGCGAACACCTCAGAAAATGTCCATGTGCTTTCAACCGTGTCAAGAATCCGTTGGTTAGGTACGACAATAACTGAATCTGCATTTTCTTGAAGTTTCTGTAATCCCAGTTCTGCATTTTCAACACACTGTTCACTCTCAAAATTAAAGGGTAAAGTGACAATAGCAACAGTAAAAACTCCTTGCTTCTGAGCAAGAGATGCAATCACAGGTGATGCACCTGTTCCTGTCCCACCACCCATACCTGCTATGACAAAAACAATATCTGCATCTTTCACAATTTGCTGGAGTTTGTCATAGTTCTCCTCAGCAGCTAATCTGCCTTTTATCGGATATCCAAGACAACCAACACCTTGTGTGGTATTAACACCGATTTGTACCGGTTTTGCAAAGTTGCATTTTTCAAGTGCTTGTTGATCAGTATTAACAACGTAGTATTCAATGTCAGTCATACCTGTTTTTGTCATTCGCTTGACAGCATTACCTCCCGCACAACCGACTCCGATAACTTTGAACTTGTCGTGGCTATTCTTGGTTTCTTCTATATTTGAAATCATAGCTACACCTTCAAGGTTCGACCTCAAGCATTTTCAAATGAGAAGCCCCAGCGGGGCGAAGTGTGTATAGCACATCGTGAACAAACGATTTATAGCCCCAGCGGGGCGAAATGTGTATAGCACATCGTGAACAAACGATTTATAGCCCCAGCGGGGCGACAGGTGTATGTATCTATGTAAGTTTTCAATAGGATAATTACTTGACAAAAAGTGTTAGAATATCAAAATGAGCAGCCCCAGCGGGGCGAAATGTGTATAGCACATCATGAACAAACGATTTATAGCCCCAGCGGGGCGACAGGTGTATGTATCATTGAAGAAATAGGTAGGATGACTGTGATTCTCCTTGTCCAGACTATCATTCAAGTCTATAAAAAACTGTCCAAACTATAGTTAATTAACGTGAATTCGGTATATTTGTTGAAGAGTGGATTGAGGAACGAAACCCAATGTTTTCTTTGAGAGCGGGTTACATGTTGTGTTCCGCTCCTCAAACCAACCTAAAATTTACATCATTTCGCTTATGCCGATCTCACACTGAATAACTTATTTCGGTTCTAAATATTTTAGTGGACTTTCAACAATGTATTTACCCGATGCCTCAAGAAAATGCTGGACAAGATAGACATGTCCTCCACCAATAATCAACAGAATTCTATCATTATTAGACTCGGTGATCCGTGTCAGGTTGACAAAGATTTTGAGATTGCGTGTATACCATTGATGTCCAACCCAATTCGCACCAGGGTATTGTTCTCCTAATCCAATCTGTGCCATCTGCAAATATAGCCGATGTTCAGCACTTCTACCTTCCGGTTGATTGCCGCGTATGAACATGTCAATAAGTGGTTCATATTTCTTTGGTTCTATCCAGACTCTACCGTCTTCCTGTTCATTAAATTCTACATCCTCACCAGAATAAAAGTCCTCTACACTGGATAAAAGGTGTTCTTGATTATGTTCATTTGCGAACTTGTCAATATCCAACAAATTGGAGTCAAAATCTTCTGGAAAAAACGGGTCTTGTTTTGGAAAATAATCAACACAGAAAATCTTTGAGTGTCCCATCTGTTTTGCTAACCGAAAACCGAGTTGGTCACCTTCACCCCGTTCAAGTTCGTAAGTGCCGTTAAGATAGCCTTGATAGTTCTCTTGTGCTTCAGCGTCAAATCTATCGTCTATTTCAAGTGCAACTTTCGTAGGACGAAACGGTTTGAGTGCCTCAACCAGTTGTTCTATCTCACTTTGCCGTTTAGGTGCAAGCACATCATCCATTCTATAATTGTATGCATCCAATCCAGGATTAGCAAAGTGTCCGCTCCCAAGTATCATGATTGTTGGTTTTGTTTTATCTTGCATCAACTTATATCCTCCGATTTTATATATTTTAAGGGACTTTCAATGATATAATCTCCTGAGTCCTCAAGAAACTGCTGAAGTAGAAAGACAAGTCCAGCACCGATTATCACAAGTATCCTATCCTCAGCTGATTCTGTGATGCGCGTCAGGTTGACAAAGACTTTAAGATTTCGTGGATACCAGTGATTCCCAACCCAATTCACTCCAGGGTATTGATTTCCTATGCCGACTTGGGACATCCGCAAGTATGACTGATGATCAGCGCGCCTTCCTTCAGGTTGATTATACCGTATATACATGTCTATGATTGATTCATACTTCTTAGGTTCAATCCAGACTCTTCCATCCTCTTCGTGGTGCGTTTTTCCTTCGGGAATATCAAAATCCTCCATTTTAGGAAGAAGGTGTTCTTGGTTATTTTCCATGGCGAATTTGTCTATATCTATCAAATTTGAGTCAATGTCTTTTGGGAAGAATGGGTCATGCTCAGGAGAAAAATCTACACAATATACTTTTGGATGTTCCATCTCCTTTGCCAAACGATAGCCTATCTGATCATGTTCCCAACGTTTGAGATCATACGTGCCATCAACATAATCTTGATAGTTAACATTAATTTCAGGTGCAAACCTTTGATCTGCTTGAAGTGCAACTTTGGTAGGGCGAAATTCTTTGAGTTGTGATACCAATAGTTTGATTTCACTTTGCCGTTTAGGGGCAAGCACATCATCCATTCTTATATTGAATGCGTCCTTACCGGGATTTGCTAAATGTCCGCTGCCGAGTATCATGATTGTCGGTTTCATTCTTCTGTCTCCTCCATTAATCGATTTAATATCTCGCGCAATTGTTCACGAGCACGGAATAACATTGATTTAACACTGTTTTCAGGACGTTTCAATTCCTCTGCGATTTGCTTGTAACTCATTTCCTCAAATTCTCGCATGATGATTGTTGATCGCATGGCAGGTGGTAATTCTTCAACTGCTTGTCGCACTAACTGCTTAAGTTCCAGTTTGATAGCAATTTCATCCGGGGTTGGATTTGTCTGGTAGGAATAAGAATGCAGTAGCATCTCAAGTGTTTCACCCTCTTCCTCATCTAAATGCATCTGAAACTTACGACGTTTGAGTTGGTTGAAACAGAGATTTTGGACACATTTCAGCATCCATGAGTGGGCTGTTTCCATTCTTAATGTTGTGCGATGTTCCCATGCTTTAATAAAGGTTTCTTGTGCCATGTCTTTTGCATCTTCACTGTTTTTGAGTAGATAAAAAGCATGACGATATACTTTATCTTGATGTTTTCGGATGAGTTCAAGGAATTTGTCTTCTGTCATTTGTAACTCCGTGCGATTTGAGTTAACGCTACTACAAACGAGATGCAAAATTGTTGCATCTTTTTCATTTTAGTGAAATTTATATTATTTCATATTATGAAGTCATATTGAAAAAATATAACCCTATCTTTCTTAGGATAGGGTTATATTGTAAAAACCAGAATTATTTGCACACTACGGTAGGTTCGGTTTCCTAACCGAACCGGTGTTTGTTCTGTCTCATAGATGTGGTTAGGAAATCGCATCTACCGCGGAGTGTGTACGTGTTTTTACATTTCACTATATATAGTAGTTAGGATCTGTGAAGATCCGTAAAATGTCTGTGATATTCTAAGGGATTTCGTATCGGTTGAAAGAGGACTCCTCAACAACTTTAATTCGGTAGAAATTAGCAGTTTGAATGCTGCACCTTTAGGGACATCTAACGATACGGTAGCACTTTCAGGTAGATCTTTATTGGGGAAAATCAATTCGCGTTCCGTTTCAATGAGATTAAAACGTGCGAGACCATTTGAAATTGGCTTGATATTCTCTATTCCTCTCAAGTGCCCTTGCGAAATTCAATCTGAAAATACCGAGCTGGAAACCGACACCGAGGTTAACCTTCGGGTAAATGTCTTTGATTTCATCCAAATCCATCCATGCTTGTCCTACATCAACAAAAGGCACGACATAAATTCCGTGTGCTAAGGTATGCACATACTCCATATTGAATAAGAATCCGTAGTTACCCACAAATTCATAAAGAGAGTATCCACGTAAGGTTCCTGTGCCACCAAGCACAAATTGACGTTGGTAAGGTAACGTATACGAAGTAGATGCAAGTCCAACCTTTAAACGCGTATCAATACGATCATTTCCAATTGGGTGATAGTTGCGAAGGTGTACCACAAAGCGAGTGAAATCAAACGTAGAACCCATTGCAGAGTTTGAATGCTCAACAAGAAAAGTGTTATACCACTCACTTGTATTCCTTTGGTTACCCAAGTCGTATCTTACGCCAATGTTTTCGCGAGTATCAAAATCGTATTTTAAGGTGATGCTATGCATTCTGCCATCATATATAGGAGAATTAGGTCTTAAATCTGTGCCTAAGTGGTATCTTGATGTTCCAATTCTGAAGTATGAGGTGCTGTCTTCCCATATACTTTCATGTTCTTCCAATAGCAGTGATAGACCAAGCGTATGCTTTAACGATGCATGCTGCCATTGCAATCCCATCACGCCACCTTGTCTTGTATAATAGTCTTGAAAATCAGCATCAAAGAACGCTCTCAAAAACTGTTCGCTACCAGCCAACAAGAGATCTCTGTCTCTGGCAGATGTTAATCTATGAATTTGGAAGCCATAAGTAAGACTTGACTCCTTACCGAATTTAATGCCACCACCAAGGCGGTAATTGGGGGTTTCTGTCCGAAGTGCATAACTCATTGTGCCATATACGAAGGGTTGTGGTGATAATCCAGTGCCTATACCGATTGGTGTATTACTTGCTTCTATATTTCGGTGGATTGTTTCACCGGACCTGTCAAAAAAGTATGGATCAGGATTCCACCGTGTTCCGAGTTCAAATCCACCACCGAGCCTTAGACCATCAATAGGATTTAACCCACTGGAATTCGTAATACGAAAGAAATCCCTGTTTGTAGGAGAACCGTCTTTACCACGAGTGAAAACGCCTGATGCATTGTATTTACCTTTCTCAATTACCTCTAACCTTCCCTGCAAGCGGGAAGCCTTTTGAGGTGGTATAACCCGAATCCAATTACCATCGTTTTTGTATTGTTTTTCAACTCCTATATTTGACCACCAAGAATTCTCACCTGTCCGCTGCTGCCTTCTGTTGAAGTTAATCCCCATCTGAATCGGTTCGGAAGTATCTGGATAGTCTAACACCTTCCAAGGAATTTCCATCTCTACGACCCATCCATCATCAACGGTATTCGCAGCGACATTAAATTGGTCTGCCTTCATCTGGTTTACAACTAGAGATCTCTTTGGATCTGATGCAAATTGCACATATTTCTTCCCTAGCGGATTTACCATAAACAGAGTCCTGTGTGTTGGTTTATGGGTTTGAAATGGGTCAATGCTGAAGCAGACCATGTCCTCGTTCACAAATCGTAAATGATCTTTAGTTCGGTGTCTTTTGATTTTTTCTGGTTCAGCATCGTAGATGTGCCAAGCAACGTAGATCGCTTTGTCGGTATAAAGCAGCTTGACTATTGTTTGGTCTTTGACAGACTTTTCTGTTTCTATGTGTGTGAACCCATCTGCTTGGGGGGCGGTTTTCCAGCAATTATCATCAAGTTTACCATCAATTTTTGGTGGTTTTTCGGCTTTGACAGCAAGAATTTCTTTTTGAACGGTTCCTCTTTTTGCCTTTGGTTCAACACCTGACTTCAGAGTGTCTTCAAGATCAATATCTGCCATACCGAACTTGCTTAAGTTGCCAAGCAGTTGCGTAATCTTATCTGGAGCGATTTCACCGACAATGTTTATAAGGGTTACCTCATCAGGATCATGAGATGCGATAATTACAAAGATCCCGTAAGCCACATCTTCATCAAACAACAATCTGATTTCAACCATACCATCTTTGTCTTTGGTTTTGTGCTCTTCCTTGACTCTTACGAGGACTTCCCACTTATCTTCCTTCAGTATATTCTGGTAATACTTAATCATTCCTAATTCGGATTCACCATATTCATTGTAGGTGCGAAGATAGATGCCGTCAATCATCCCAATTAGTCCTGCTACCTCTGGTTTGGATCTGACAGATTTAGTCACTAAATTAATAAGTCTGTCCGTTAGATTAACTTCAACATGTGCTTCCATTTCATCCAGATAGTCAAACGGGATGAGTCCTTTTTTTGTCTGTTGTTTTGGCTGTTTTTCTTGTGCTATTACTTGATGGATAGGCACAATCCATAATGCTAAACAGAACACCGTAAATAACAGTGTTAGGGTTTTTTGCAGTTTCATGGTATTATTCTCCTTCTATAATATCTTATTGAACAAGATTATTATGTGTGTGGAATGCATCTTGTTCACTTTTTGATTCCAAACTTTCCATCAATCTTGATGTCCTTTAAGAACTCGGGATTGGATTCCAAAATTTTTCCAAACAGTATGCCAAGTTTTTGAAAATCAATCTCACCACATACATTCACGAAAGTAGTATTCTGTTTATCAGTAAAGGATACGAAAATGCCGTTGACAACACCTAGTGTCTCAGCGTAAAGTAGGCAGACGCGGAGTTCGTCCTTGACCTTAACAATGTGCTCCCAGTCCTCCGTTTTGAGAATTTCTTGGTAACGACTTTTCATTTTAGTTAAGTCACCGGACTCATTATCATAACTGCGAATGAAAACACCTTCTATCATCTCCGCATACTCTGACAAAGCTGGTTGGTTTACTGTGAATTTGATAAAGAGATTGAAAAAGGATTGGTCTAAGTTAACTTCAATCGTTGGGGTTGCGGCATCAGACATGTTCATATCTATTTTGCCACGAATTGCCTCGGTTTCTGCTATACCGTTGCCAAGAAAGCATAAAGCGACTAATAGGACAACAAGGGTAAATCGTTTCATTGTGTATTTCCTCCTGGATTTTGATTGTTCTGTTGTATAGGATTATTTGACTTAATTGTATTTGACTCTTGGTGATTTTCTGAACCAGTTAAGATGTTGAGAACACCCAGACTCTGTTGTATTGCAGGTGAGATATCCTTTGTCGGTTTTAGCGCGCGACGTGGTGCATCGTCAACGTTGAGTGATGTAAAACTATCGTTTACTGCAAGGCTTGTTTTACGAACTGCAGATTGCATCTTACTCATTGCATATTGGAAGTCGCTTTTTGCTTGTTCTACTTCAACATACCTTTGATATTGGTGAACACCGAATAACATAAGGCAGATAAGAGCAACCATTGCACTTACACGCAGTAATGGTGAACGTAAGTATTCCAAAACGTTAGAAAATTGAAAGAATCTATGTAACCAACTTTCGCTTTTAGGATTTGCGCGAACATAAGCTGAGACCTCGCTTAGAATTTCAGGAGGTGATGTAGGCTTTGGCAAGTCATCTAAAACCGTATCAATCGTTTGTGCTAAATGCAGTTCGTGTTGACATTTGTCACATGTGGTGAGATGCGATGTAATAGCAGATTCTGTCTGGTCATCCAATTCACCTGTGATATATTCTTCCAATAGTGTTTGGAAGTCTTTACATGTTCTGCCGTGTGATGCTTTTTGTGTCATCGGTTATGTCTCCATGAGGCCGCTCAATATCTCACGTAATCTTTTACGAGCACGAAATACGGTTGATTTCACACTGTTTTCAGGTTGTTTTACTATCGCTGCGATCTCTTTGTAACTCATCTCCTCTAATTCACGCATTATGACTATGGACCTCATAGAAGTCGGCAGTTCTCCAATTGCGCGATGTACTAACTGCTTGGTTTCATGCATGATCGTAATTTCCTCCGGGGATGGACTTGACTTGTTTTCTTGTGTCTTTAGTAGCATGCCAAACGTATCACCGTCATCATCTTCTTCTGATAAATGGACCTGAAACTTTCTGCGTTTTATTAGGTTAAAACAGAGATTTCGTGTGCATTTCAGCAACCATGCGTGAACAGTTTTTTGTCTTAATTTTTTCCGATGTTGCCATGCTTTGATAAAGGTTTCTTGTGTCATATCTTTTGCGTCTTCAGTGTTTTTGAGTAGATAGAGTGCATGCCGATAGATTCCATCTTGATGTTTGCGAACCAGTTCAAGGAATTCGTCTTCAGTCATGTCATCACCTCCGCACTTGAGGTTAATGGTACTACAATCGAGATGCAAATCGGTTGCACCTTTCTCGTCTTTTTTGGATTATAGTAAAAATCATAATTATGGACACACTACGGTCAATACCTTCGCCAATTATCCTGGGTTAAGATTGGGTTGTGTGTGATGAATAGCACCGATTGAACCCAGATGTTCAGTGATTTGCTGAATAACAATTGGTTCAGGTTTTTGCGGAAGCATTTTTAATGTTTCATGCACATATTTCAGCCCTCGGTAGCGCGATTTGAGATCTAATACACTATATTCGGGATTCTGACATCTGTCCTTTTCCATGAGTTTCGCACTGACATGGATCATAAACATTGATAGATTTGCTGCAGTGTTCACGGGTTCTTTGTTGACATTCATAGCATCTTGCAATCCCCAATATTGTTTCGCATCCCGGAAGTTGAACTCGATTTGGAAACGAAGGGAATAATAGTCAATCATCTTTTCTGCGTCTAATGCTAAATCAGAACTAAACAATAGGATGTGTGATTGCTTTTTTGTTTTCAAGTTTGTCTTGAGGAGGCAAACGACGTTTAGAAGTTCTGGGAACTTTTGGTTTCGCAGGTGTCCTTGATAGATGTCGGTTCTGATATTTCCATCGGTTTGGATAGAGATGCGATATTTCGGATCAATCTGTTGTGGGTTGAACCTTTCCCCGTAGAGCCGTGGGCGTCCGGGGCCTTCTTTTTCGTCTGTCGGTTGCCAAAACAGTGCGGCATCCGAGCGAAGTTTTGAGATGAGATGGAGATCACATTGTCTTGTCATTTGTCCTCCGTTATTATGTCCAAAATATCCATCAAGCACTAAATACCGGAGTTGGATCGCACCGCCGACTTTTGACAGTAGCGTTTTGATCATAATTTGAAGTTGTTTCAAAACACCGATAATCACGACATCGGTTTTATCTCGGTTTTTGCTCCCTTTTGGGTGTCCACGCGGGCGTTTCAAGGGGTCCTTTGGGGTAGCATCTTGTTTGGCAGCTGAAGTTGATGATGTGTCATCTCGGACGATTTGTTCTATAGCCATTGGATAAGAACGCCGTTCATTGACACTCACTAAGGACACGGCTAAGAATGACAAACTTGGGATCGCTTTGCCATGTGTTGAAGAAAAGAAACGGTCTAAACCAAAAGTCTTTGAACCCGTTTTGGGCTTGATTGTTTCGTCTCCTACGATGATATATTCGCTTTCACGATCAAGCAGGTGTGTGCGAAAAAACACCCAGAAGAGGGTCGGCCAAGGCAGCACCGTGTTGAAAAAGCGTTGAATTGTGCGGTAGCTACCGCCTTTTGATGTCCAACGAGAGATATTTAACATGGTGACCCGTCCTGTCATCGCAAGCACTGCGAGGACAACACATGATAATTGGCATCCTGTCGTTGCAGATATATGTGGTGCAAAAACTGCAAAAAGTGCTATAATTACTTGCATGGGCAATTGTCCTTTCAAAGTTATTTTATTAATATATTTGCATAACTTTAGGACATTTGCCCAATTTATTCAACAATTTTTTTGGCGAAGGTATTGTATCAAGACAACGACTTTTTGGTCCCGGACGAAATGCTTCAACACCAGGGAAGTTCGCATCATAAAGTGTTGCCATTATTTGTGGACAGACTTTAGCAACACCCTTTAAGGTGCGTTGGACATTTTTCAGTTGCATGACATATTTTTCTATTGTATCCTGTAAGTCCATCCTTCTGCTCCATTTTTGAAAAGTTTATTTATAAATGGAAGCATAAGGATGGAAAAAAGTCAACAAAAATACAAAAGATTTGTATATGTGAAGTTTAGTATTACAGTAAAATAACTAACTAACACAAGTCGTTATCTAAAAAATCGGTCAAACACACAAGACACAAAACGTTACCAAAATCTCAAAATTACGAAATCCGAAACATCGAAAAATGTGCCTACAAGTCCAATAGCCGTATGGAATTATCGTTATAAATAAAAACGTTACCAATGCAACACTTTTAGTAACGTTTTGGTGAATTATAATATAAGCCGAGACTTTCTTCCCACGACAGAAGAGGTCTCCTAACCTAGCCAATGCAAAATGTTCAAAAGAATTTCACTAAATTGACATCTATTGTTTCGCAATAAATATTAACCTATCGGTGAACGCTTATATTAACACTATACGATAAAAGAAAAGCACAAAAAATACCGTGAGTTTGATAATTCGTTCAAAACTTATCTGTAGGTTGGATCGCGGTTCGAAACCCAGCATTTTTGCTCATTATTGGACTAAAGGTTGGGTTTCGTGCCTCAACTCAATCTACAACGGTAATTGAATTAATATATCAACCTCACGTTAGATACACGACCTGTTCAATATGTGAACAGAGATGTTCAAATTCTTACCAAATCTCTTAGCAGTTGAAAACGAAATTGCGATTAGGGAAGAAATTGACGATAATTCCAATTGGTATCATTCTTGCACATACTTGTTATATGATTTAACAACTTAAGAAAATCGGACATCTATTTCGCAAACAAAACACCTTGATAATATGTTTGAAAAATGCTAAAATCTTGTCTATAACTTCTACTACGAATTTGTTTTGTAAAATATGTACAAGCGAAAAAGGATATAAAGAAAATGAAAAAAATGGTTTGGGTAGTGATGCTGCTTACGATGTGTGTTTCACTTGGGCATGGTGAATATAATGGTGAATGTTGGATTGTCAGTAGTGGGATGACTGTTTATAGATTGCATGCAAATGGAGAAGGAGATCCCACCGCAATAGAAAATTTGACGAATGCAAGTGATGTTCAGGTTAACCCTACTAACGGTATTGTTTGGATTGCAGTTTCTGCGTCCAATACTGTGGTTAGATATGATCCCGCAGCTGACACATTCACACAAACGCCAGCAATTAAATCACCTACTGGGATATCTATTAACCCTACTGATGGTGCCATCTGGATTGCTGGACTTGATGGAGTCAGAAAGGTTTCAGCTGATGGACAAAGTATCCTTGCCGAAGTCATACCGCCAGATGGACCAGCGAATTTGGATGCAGGTAGGTTCAGTGTAGCCGTAATTCCAAAGGATGGCAGCTGCTGGATCGCAGATGGAAAAGGACCAATCGCACGATATGATGCTGAAGGAAATAAAGTTGCAACTGCACCCCCGATGAATGAGCCAAAAGGTGGGATGTCAGTTGACTATCAAGGAAATGTTTGGGTCGCTGACACACAAAATAATGCACTTGTCCGTCTGTCTCCTGATGGTAAAGAGTTGGTAAAACTTTCTGACATTAAGGCACCGGTTTCACCCAGTGTGAACCCTAAAGATGGCAGTGTATGGGTAGCTTCAAACAATAATTTGTTACTGAAAATCTCTTCAACTGGTGCGACAGAACAAACCTATGAAGTAGGAATGGCAATCGTCGCTGTAAGTTATTCTCCAGCGGAAAATGAAATTTGGATCGCAGATATGCTCGGGTCAACTTTTTCGGGTGAAGTTAGCAAATGGACAGCAAATGGTCAAAGACGTTTCGCAATTCCCGTGCCGCAACCCTCTAAAGTCTCAATCGGATATTGGGAAGGCAATTAAAAACAAGATTTAGTGCTTCTTGGAATGAGAACTTGGTATAGTACCAGATTGGCGTGATCATTATTTCTTTAATAAAATCAGCATTGCGAGGCACGGAGACCTCGCGCTACAAATCGGGTTAATTTGGTATAAATCT
Organism: Candidatus Poribacteria bacterium; assembly: GCA_958295945.1. Classification (GTDB taxonomy): domain Bacteria; phylum Poribacteria; class WGA-4E; order WGA-4E; family WGA-3G; genus MSPOR6. The sequence continues at coordinate 2,451,558 of OY282386.1, read as the reverse complement.
CCGTGCTTCGCAACTCTTATCTGTTCATTGGAGAACGAGGTTTCAGTGCTAGGGTCATTTAGTTTTCGGTTTTTCTAGTATTTTTTTCACAAATGCTAAATGCCCCAAGGCTGTAGGTTCGGTTAGGAAACCGAACCTACCGGCCACTGGAAGGACGTTAAATTGATGCCTATGGTGCGGTTAGGAAACCGAACCTACCGCCTTGGATATTAACATTCAGTAAATCTCTATCCTGAACATAGTTAAAACTAAATAACCCTATCTCAGTGCCTTGTTACCTTGACTTAATTAATAGTCTTCTTATTCAAACAAATTTGATATAAGTCAAATTATACTTGTAAGGTGTATCATGCGAAAATTATGTACTACGCCATTTGTGCTTTGTCTTCTAATCTCTGTTGTTGGGAATACTTATGCGCAGCTTCCCGATTTTCAAATTGATACCAAGAGTATAACCTTTTCCAATCCTACACCTGTTGAGGGTGAGCAAATACTCATCTGGGTTGATGTAAGGAATATTGGTGCTGTCGCTCCTACGATGAACGAAGATTTAGTTGTAGACCTATACGAAGGAGACCCATCTAATCAACCGCTACAAATATTGAGTCCTGGTGTAATCTTGGAACTCATGCCGGGTGATACTGGACGTATTACTGCAAAATGGCAACCGCCACTTGGTATAACCAATATCTATGCGGATGTTAACCCTAAAGGCGAAAAACATATCGCAGAATCGGATTATACCAATAACAGAGCACATGCAACAATAGTAGCAACTGCAAGAACGTTCCCAGATGTATCAACGGAACAGATCCAAACTGCTATTGACCAAGGTGTTGCATGGATAAAATCACGTCAAGGCAAGACAAGTCGAACTTGTCTGCAATGTGGCACAGAGAATCAGATCGTCCTATCATGTTTCATCTGTCAAGCCAGTTTAAAGGGACTTGCGGAAAATTTTGTTCCGGGTCCTGAATGGAATTTCGGAGAAGACCGTATACAAGAGACCTCTTTAGCCTTACAAGCACTACTCGCTGCTGGTAAAAAACCTTCTGATCCATCTGTTCGACGAGGTCTTGATTTTATTCTAAATGAGGATTGGAATACACTTGCTGTATATCAGTATGCTGTCCTTATACCCGTATTGGTAGCAACTGAGAACATGGAGTATAGAAGAAAAGCACAATTTGCTGTCAACAAATTAGTTGAAAAGCAACTGCCAATTAAAAACGATGAATTTGCCGATGACCGTGATGATGGTGGATGGGGCTACGGATACACTGCAGATGGCGCACACATGAACATGGTTATCTATGCTTTATACGCCGCAAAACAGTGGGGTCTTGATATTCCACAGGATACATGGAAACGTGCTGAAGATTGGATTCGACGCAATCAAACAGAAACAGGGGGATGGCTCTATAATTTAGTTGATCAAGGTTCACCTTGGGCAATTGGTGTTTACGGAAGTATGACAGCAACTGGGTTGTGGGCATTACGGGCATGTGGTGTGCCTATTGAAAACATGCAAATTCAGAAAGGAATGGAGTGGATTCGAAAGCATTGGTCACTTACTCGAAATCCTGGTTCAAATTCTTGGTTATACTATTACCTGCTTTCTTTACAACGTTTTTGCGACATACCACCTAAGTTAGATACGTTGGCTGGTCACGACTGGTATAATGAAATTTCAGCAATGATGATATCAGAACAGCAACCGGATGGTCGATGGCATGGTGCGGAGAGCGATTTTTTGTCAACCTGTTTTGCTGTGATGACATTGAGTCATGCACCGGTTGGACCCACTGAACCAAATATCGGTATAGTGCCAAATAGTTTGCGTTATTCACCCCCATCACCACGGGTTGGAGAAGCAGTAAAATTAACTGCTACACTCAGAAATAGCGGCACACCGCTTGATAAAACTTTACAAGTTATATTCTATGAAAATGACGTTGAAGTGAAATCAACTGAGGTATTATGGTCATCTACGCTGAATGAAACAGATGTCACAATTGATTGGGTGCCAAGAGAGGAAGGTGAAACGACAATTTCAGTCGTTGTAGAACTTGAGGATGCTGATGAAAGCGATAACAAAGCCTACGTAACAGTTCAAACATATTCGAAATCAACTTCTGCTACAGATTCAAAATTGGGAAAACCGAAAAAGATTGGAGAAGACCTGTATCAATTAGGCACTGTGGTATTAAATACGAATACAAAAGAGATAACTATACCAGGTGAAATTAACATAGCAACTGATGACACCATAATTGAATTCTTTGCCTGTGGAACACGTGGCAAATCTCATGAGAGTATCCTAATCATTGATGTGGAACCAATACACTTATTTATCGCACTTGGATCACTTGATCTTGAACCCGGTAGGAATCTCGCAGTACAAGGGGATCCACACGAACCGAAGGGTTCCCAAGTTCAGATATGGGTTGAATGGAATAGGGGAGGTGATGTTACTACCCATAATGCGCGTGAGTTGGTATGGAATGCCATCACTGGGCAACCGATGCAGAAAACACATTGGATTTTCACGGGTGGACGACTGATAAACAACCAACTTACCTCTCAACTTTATCATAATTTAATCGCTGTTTATCGCGATCCCGATTCACTATTAAATAACCCTTTACCCGGTGGGACAGATGATAGCACATATCGCGTCAATACAGATGTCATTCCACCCAAAGGCACAAAAGTAAAAGTAAAAATTCGCCCTATTTAACCAAATTACCTTAGTATAAATGGAGAACACACATAATTAACGAAAAACAGTTACCACATCAGCAATATGATATTGTTGCGAAAGATCCCTTTTACGTCTTTCCAGAGAATATGGTTCAATTTCTTCTGGGGAACGAGGAGTATGAGTTTATTGAACATGTTGATAGTAATCTAACCACAGTTGAAGCACGGCACATGGATATTCTAATCAAAGTTCTGCTCAATGGAGAACCCGTGTTAATACACTGCGAAATTCAAACTGATGATAGTTTCAATCCAAATATGGTACGACGAAATGTTGGATACATTGGGAGATGCTATGAGAAATATGGAATACCCGTTTACTCGTATGTGCTATATTTACGGTCAACGGCAGGACATAAGGATCCTGGTGGATATTTCCAAGATGTACCAAATCACCGTTTTATCATTGAATATCAGGTCATACGCTTAAACGAAGTGGATGGAACTGAAATACTCGCAACTCGACAGCCAGGGTTGATGCCCTTTACACCTTTGATGAAGCATCCAGATAATATGACATCAATTGAATGGACAAGACACTGTGTTGAAGTAACACAGTCGTTATCAGTAGATACATCTCTGCGTAATAATCTACTTGTTGAGTTATGGGTAATGAGCGGCTTAGCACATGGACGACAAGATATTTTGACATTACTAAAGGAGGATATCGTGAGAGATTCAACTGTATATCAACTAATCATAGAACGTGGCATTGAACAAGGCATTGAACAAGGCAGACAAATTGGAGCAAAGGAGTTTGCTATCAACCAGATATTGGACACACTCAATAACCGTTTCAATATGAATACAGCAGCAACTTTAACCTCTTCACTTGAAGAAATTGACAATTTAGAAGATTTTAAAGAACTTATACGGGAAGCTTCGGTAACAGAACATTTAGAGGATTTTGTCCACGTTTTAGATTCTTGCCGTAATGGTTCACAATAGTTCTTGGAAGGTAAGTTATGCCAATTTTTGAATATCACTGCAAAACATGCGAAACCAATTTTGAAGTATTACAACGCACTAACGATGTCAAAGCAATCCCAAAATGTCCTGATTGTGGAAATCAAAAGACAAAGAAACGTCTCTCATCATTCACAACTAAAGGCACACAAAAGGTAACCGTTCAAGATAATGCTACTTGAGCAATTCCCAACAATGGCAGTTAGTCATCATGAAACAGAATCCAGAAAAAAAGATAAATGTTCTCCGTGAAGTTGGAGACAACAAAGTTTTTCCAGTATATCTGCTCTGTGGTACGGAAACGTTTCTGATTGAAGGCACACTCAAACAGATGCTGGATAAACTGTTATCACCGGACACACGTGATTTCAATTTAACTATTTTAGATGGAAACACTGTTTCGGTGCGGGATATCCTTAGCAATGTTGAGTTATATCCGACAATGTCGGATTGGCGTGTTGTTGTGGTAGAAAATTTCTCTGCATTTAAGTCGCAGAAACGCACCACATCTCCGCTCACTGTAGTTCGCGAAGCAATGAAGTCCGAATCAGAGGACGTTCAAAAATGTGTGAATGCTGTCGCAAAACTTATCGGAATTTCCACACAACAAATTGCTGATGGGAATACGGATTACGACAGTGCAATTGATGAGATTAGTGAAACGCTTGGTAGCAACGTGCCTGAAGATATTCAAGCGTTTTTCAAGCGATTACCACAACTTGCCAGTCAACTTGGTGAACATCAAGAAGTTAGAAGCAAAAACGAAGACACCGAACTATTATTAGAATGGCTTGAAGGAGACCTACCTGATACGAGTGTACTTATCTTCGTGGAAAAGGACGATGTAAGCAGTAATCATCGTATTGCAAAAGCAATTCAGAAAGTTGGTAGGTATGTCTCTTATGATCCATTAGAAAAAGGAAGTTCACTCAACAAGGACCCACTTTATAAGAAAGTTGTGGAGAAGTTTGCCACATATAACAAGAGAATAACACCGCGTGCTTTTGAACAATTACGAAATCGAACAGGTGGTGACAGGCACATGATTGCTGAAGCAATCAACAAGATTATCAACTTTGTTGGAGAAAAACAACAGATAGATGAAGTTGATGTCCGAAATATCGTATCTCAGTCTACTTACGATAGGATTTTCGATCTCACCGAGGCTATTGGTAAACGTTCAACTCGACAAGGATTGAAAAGTCTGCGGGAAATATTAGCCAGTGGTGTAAACTCGAATCTGATTGCAGGTGCTATCGTTAGCCATCTACGATTGACCTTACAAGCGAAATTAATAGCGAAGCAAAAAGAACTAAAACCGATTAGTAGGCAATTACGTTACAACGATTTTATTACAAAGATATTTGAACCGTTGGCTGAGGAATTTGGCGAGTTGCTACCTAACGCATCAGAACATAACATCTTAAAACGCAATCCATATCCAGCATATAAGATATTTCAAACGTTACATGCATTCACAACGGAAGAATTGGTCTCTGCAATGGAAAAAACTTTGGAGATGCAAATCCAATCCAGAACAACACATACTAATGATGAACTTCTGCTTGAACAGTTAGTCTATGATATCTGCAACGATTCCAAACCGAGATTGAGTTAATGTGTCAGTGTATATATGACTGAATTGATGCCTATTTTCAGTGCGATATTTGAATATTCTCGAGGATATGAAGCCATTGCAGCGTGTTCCCAAGCATCACCCAAATCAGAATTGAAGCAAATCAGCATCATAAGTCTCCCTTTATCATCAGTCACACCAAGATATTTTGCTGGATGACCGTCATACCTTTCATACGTTCTTCCACTGTATAGTGCGCGTAAACCGGGTATTTGAATCAGTTTTTCAATCTTGTAGAAGCAGCGGAAAATTCCGTGTGTAACTGGTATTTCAACAGGTTCACGGTTCGGAAAAATCTTTTTGAATTCTTTATAGAACCATTTCCACTCTATCCCACCGTGAAAATCATCAACAAAGAGAAAACCACCGCGTAATAGATATTCACGAAGATTTGCGGCTTCTGTATTACTTAGCCGCATGCTACCTACTTCAAGAACATAAGCAAAAGGATAATCAAACAGATCTTTTGAACCGACTGAGATATGAATGCTGTCAGGTGCTACACTAAGATTTGTCTGCTTTCTAAGTTGATAGATAAAGTTGCGATCAGAGGCAGGATAATCTACTTCCCAATTACTTAACTGTGTGAGCCTACCACTGTATTTTAGGCGTACGAAGGTGAAATCGTATTCAGGATTAGCATCTGAAATTACAATTACATTCGGAAAGACTATTGTAAAGAGGATAGATAAAACGATCGTATTTCGCATTTTTATCACTAAAAACTATAACTCCATCCAAAAGATGTTTGGTAACCTTGCCATGAATCCAGAGTTTTAGCAATATTAAACCTAAAAAAGCCTGCATCATGAAACTGTAAACCGATACCTACATCTGCTTTGGGGTCAAAGGAGAACGATGAATCTGACATATTCCATACTTGTCCTTCATCAAGAAAGAGGACAAGAAAGAAATTCTTGAAAAAATCCCGATTAATCAAGTTTTGTAAACGGTGATGATATTCAATGTTCAGCAAGAATCCACCGTCACCCATAAAAGCATATTCTGAGGAACTTACCCCAGGTGTTGTGGAAGTTTCATTTGCTGATTCAAAGAGAGGGTATCCTCTCAAACCACCTAAACCACTAATTGCAAACTGTCTCTGTTCGGGTAATGGGTTATCAGAGAAACCGAATAGTAACCGAGTTCTGACGCGGTTGTTATCTAAAGGAAAAGCATATCGAAGATGCATTTGGAGGCGAGTAAAATCAAAATCTGAACCGAAAGCAGTGTTACTATGTTCAACAGACATTGTACTATCCCAACCAAGATGTTCTTGCTGCGTGTTGAAACTGTAATTCAAGGTAAGGCTGTGTATCCGTCCTGATGTGATAGCAGGATTTTCTCTGGCTTCAATATGTTTTGATACCCATTGCGACATATTCCAATCAGTACTTTTTTGAAGACTTTCGTGTGATTCAGCGATCATTGACAAGTTGAAGGTATGTTCTGGTAATCTTGGACTCCATTCTAATTGGACTTCAAATCCTTTTCTCAAATAGTAATTTGCTAAGCCAGGATATCCTAATATGTGTTGTAAAGTGAAGAATCCATCTCTATAGTTAGAAAATAGTTCAGGAGCTACCACATCGGTTTGACGGAGAACTTGTCCAGCCAGTCCCAATTTCCATGAATATGGTTCACCCCAGTTTACTCTACCACCGAATCGATAATGGTATTTAGGATTTCCTAATGTAGTACTAATTCTACCAAATAAGTTATATGTGCGTGTGTTTAATAAATGCGACACATTCCACTGCCATAATGGTCCAATTTCTGTAGGTTTCCCAATCTGAAATCCTGTGCCGAATTCCCAGTCGATAACACGGTTGAACCCAAGAAATAGAGGAGGTCGAAACCCAAGATATAAATCCGAAGACAAAGGTTTCTCTTCAAAGGTGATTGTTGCAACACGACTGTAGTTCTCTTCTTTAACCCGCAGCTTTATTTCTGAAAAATAGGGCATTACTTTGAACAAAGTCTTTAAGGCTTGTTCTATATTCTCCGATCCGTTATTTAGATGTCTGCGAATATCTTGTTCTGATATTTTCTGATTTCCAATAATCCTTAACTCATGAATTGGGGCATTTGCTGCTTTGAAACGTGTTGCACCTTGTGGAAATAACTCATCAATTTCAAGATTGGAAGTGGTTGATTTTATTCGCCGATGCGTTCCGTTACGATTGATCGTGATTGATCTTAATACTGACACTGATTTTGAACGCTTACGATTCTTCATCGTAAGAATTGCTATATTCACCCCATTTTCCTCGGTGATCTTAACAGATACAGTACGGTTAGAAGGGAACGATTTTATTATCATCGGTAACACATTTTCCAGATCACCTGAACCTTTTTCAAGAAACTTGAATATATTGGTTTCCTCATTTCTCTGTGTGTTCTGAATAATGAAATCATCAATCGGTAATCCCTCGTAATACCAAGATGAAATCGGTGGATCAAGAGATGTTTCCAGTGAAGAGCTTTTCTCTTTCTTCAATATCTCTGTTGTTGGCGGAGCGATAGTAGAATTGGGAACCTGACTGAAGTCTTCTAATTCTGATATATCAATTCCGAGTTGGTTAAGGTTTCTTAAGATGTCTACTACTTTTTGAGGTGGGATTGTTCCAGTTATATTTATTAGATACACTTCGTCTCCACTACTTACAATAATGAGGATTCCAACAACAGCTTCATTTTGTCTGAATGTGTAAAGATACAATTTCTCATTTCTCTGATATGTACTCCATCCTCGTGCTATTAGTCTATTCTTATAGTAGTTGAGCATTTGCTGATAATTAAGACCTTTTCTATGATAACTTCTTAAATATAAATTATCCACATAGCTAAATATTAAGGTGATGTCAGGATTTGGATTATCCATCACTTCAGTAATAGTGGCACCGTCTAAGTCAAATGCAAATTGTGGTGAAGGTGAATTTTTCCATTTGAATGCAACTTTACCACTATTGATTTGTGCACTCACAGCAGTGCATATTAATAGCATAAAGAGTATATTTATATTGTATTTCATTTTGTTCACCATGATAATACGACTATTTTTTCATTTTTTCTCTTAATGATTTCAATGCGTCTGGGACCTCAGTTTTACCCGGGTGGAAGATAACTTCTGCTGGTACAATTTGTCTCGGACGGTTAGGTGGTTTATAAAACCATTGTAGTGCAATTTGGAAGCGCGGGCCTTGGAAATAGTGTATCTCAACTGGATGAAATCCTGCATTCAGTCTAATGGAGGATATCCTGCTGGAAGGACCGTGAGTTCCATCATTATCTACAACCAATTTTTCGTTGATGTATAACTTAGAACCGTCATCAGAGAGCATTTCAAACCTATATATACCTGGAGTATCCACTGCAAGTTTTCCGTGGAAGTGGATAGCAAAGTTCTCAAGTACTTCCTGTTTTTTGGGTGTAGGAAAACCTTCTGTATAGTGTCTTGCCGAAACATCTAAATTCGCGGTGGTAAAGGAATAAACAGGTGTCATTCTCTTGAAATTTGGCAAGCGATGTAAAGCAGTTTCAGATATGTAGACTTTACCAACTAAACCGTGTCCAGGCATTACATCGGTGTTAAAAATGCCAAGTCCCATATCTCCTTCAGTGTATCCAATTGAAGGCAGATCATCGGTGTTAGGGATTCCTGCTAATCTCTTCCCCATGCCGCCTCCTTTTCCTGAACCTGATCCACCCCGACCTACACCGCGTTGTGTTCCTCCTGCTCCACGAAATTCAGGAATTACGACTGGACCCGCCGCATCTGTCCCTTTTCCAAAACTTGCATTGGGTAAAGTAGCTGAACTCGTTTGTGGAATATCAGCAAATGTCACAATTTCCGGTGCAAGGTCATCGTAGATTAGGGCTTTTGGTGGATTCATTTCTGGGGCATATTTCGGTGCTGCACGAGTAATAGATGGTGATCCGCTATCTGTTCTAATCTTTGGTTTGACAGACTTATGTTCAAGCTTTGTTCGTCGTTTTATACGTTCAGGTGATTCGACCTTAAAGAACTCAAGTGATAGAGGATTTTCAAATTCATTGAGATGTTTTACGATAAATGGTGATATAGATAGGACCAAAATGAAATGAATACATAAGGAGATCAATAGTGATATTTTATTTCTGTTACTTTTCATGCTTTTGCTACCTCTCTATTTGATGTATCTCGTCATCTATTTATATGTAGACTACTAATAACTATAAAAGAACATTAGATTATATTGAATGTCTTGATCTGAATCAAATGCTTGTGCAACATTAAATCTGAAAATATCCACATCAGAGGAAACCTGTAATCCTATACCAACACTGCCTTTTGGATCAAAATCCCATTTTTCGCTATATTCGTTCCAAACTTGTCCAATATCAACGAATAGCACAGCATGGATATCCTTTAAAAAATCAAGTTGATTGATAACAGGTAAACCTAAATTAAGTTCTACATTGAAGAGATATCCTTCATCACCTACAAATGAGTTGATTGGATATCCGTTGAGTGTCCCAATTCCTCCGATGATAAATTGCCGTTGAATTGGCAAGAGTATATTACTTGCCTGATCCTCTGTCTTTTTTCCAAAGACCGAACTTAACACAAACCTGCTCCGAATTTGGTGTCGTCCGAATGGGTATGAATAACGAATATGTGTTTGAGCACGTGTCCAATCATAATCTGAACCAAAAACTGGATTAGAGTGTTCTATAAGAAACGTGTTATGCCATCCGAGGTAGTTTCTTCTACTGTTGAAGTCAGATTTGAAAGTGATACTTCGGATGTTTGCAGGTGTTACATCAAGATTGTCACGCACTTTTGAAGCAGAACGCCAGTTTAGGATATGCCAATCTGTGGTTTTATGTAGGTTTTCATGTTTTTCTGAAGCAAGAGAAATCCTTACTTGATTTGACCAAGTTGGTTGCCAATGAAATGATACCTCTGTGCCTTTTTTTAGATAATAGTCTTGGTGATCTGGTACACCAATTAATCTTAAGAAAAACAATCCTCTTTCTACATAACCCGCATAAATGTCCGATGATATAGTAGAGATTGTACGTTGGTAGCGTGCGCTTAATCCTATGCTCCAATTTTCTCTTTTTCCCCAGATTTGGTTTGCACCTATTGAGTAATAACGTTGTTTATTTCCAAATCCATAACCAAATTGTGCGAATAATTTTGGATTGTCTCTTGAGAGCGGCACTTCTCTATTCCAATCATAGTCAATTGGTATTACATCCTTTGCTGGCTGCGAGCGAAATCCTGTTTCAACACGTGCACCCAGTTCCCATCCTGATACACGATTAAATCCAACCCTTGGCATAGCATTTGCATAGGGATTAAATACAATTGGTTTTTCCAGCAGGACTGTGATTTTTGCAATTCTACGTTGACCAAATTCTACTGTTTCTATGGTTGCAGTATCAATTTCTGGAAATGTTTCAGGCAGAGTTAATGCTTCAGGCAGAGTTTTCATAAAATAGTCAATTTCTGATGGACCCTCATCAAGAACTGACTTGAGTCTCTTCATATCAAATTCCAGATTACCGTATAGTTGTATTTCATGTATAGGATCATCTTCTCCCGTGCGGAACTGTTGTGAGAGATTGATATGATCATCGTCTTGAGTCTCCTCCAAAAATAATTGAATCCGCTTTTCGTCTGTATCCACGGTGATTTCATGTATATAAACGGATGCATCTGAATTTAATAATCTGTTCAGCAGAATGCCAAAGTCTACCGGTCCATCTTGATGTATATTCCCGCCAAACAGAATATCCTTTACTTCATCAATTCTCTGTTTCTGAGAGTCTCCTAGACTTCTTGTGTGTGATTTAATTTCTATTCTTGAAATTGGATGGGAATTGTAAGTCCAATCCCCAAGACGTGTTTCTTGCATTGTGCCTGCAAACTTTGATAGCGATTTAGTGGAATCATTGAAAATTCGGAGTATCGTTGTCGAATCAGAGATTAAATCTGTATCATCAGCAGAGTCAGCAGACCATACAATTGACTCTGTTTGCGGTTTTTTTGTTTCTATTTGTTGTCCAAGCGATCTTAACTCTGGTATCCAGATTCCCAATTGGTTTAAATTTGCCAATAGTGTCCCAACCTGTTGTTGTGGTATTTCTCCAACGACATTGAGCAGATATACTGTCACCTTGGTTCTGACGATAACAAAGATACCTACAACCTTATCATCAGTATTAACAAGATAATACATTCTGTAGTTTACATCCTCTGTAAATTCATCCCAACTATTTTTCAAGAATTTGTTTTCATAATAGGTTCTCAGTTTGTCAAAAACTTCATCATTCTTATCATAGGTGTGGATATATATATGCTCAACCGAGTTAAAAACTTCGGCAGAGGACATAAGTGCTATCAGTTCCTGAGTTAAGCTAAACTCAAAAGTTGGTGGAGCAACATCAGGGCAATCTAATGGTATTTTTCCTAATCTGGTTTGGGCATGTGTAGATACAATACCACATAGCAAAAGAGAAAACATGAAAATGTAATATCTCATTTTAAAAAGTTCTTAGTGTATATTATTACCGACAAGCTGTTTCTTATGATTTATGTTTTGAGAGGATTTCTATTAGAGCAAGAAAACTGATGTGATGATAAAGTATTAACTATATTAACAGATTTCAGATGTGTTTGTCAAATCATGTTGAAGGGTAGCAGAATTACTTTGTTTTCGGATTTTTGTTCAATAATCTTCACTAACGTTAATTTTGCTATGGGTTTATATTTCTATCGTCTGAACCAAGATGGACAGGATACAAGGATTTGCAGGATATAATACCATTTCTAATTGATTGTGTGCCATTATGTCCCACCCTCTTCTGGTAGGAGCGATCTCCGAATCGCGATCTTTCTGGACAACGGTTAATGTCAGAATGATTTATAGAAATGGTATAAGTTTGTCATACTTCACCATAATTACATTCATATCAATGTTTATCAATATCAGGGTCTAATTCTATTGCTCTTGCAATGTCTGCTTTTGCTTCTTCATATTCTCCAAGTGCATGCTTTACATTACCACGATCATAATAGGATAATGCGTGTTTTGGTTTAGTCTGAATCGCATGATTGAAATCTTTGACCGCCTGTTCATATTCACCCAAGGCAGCATTTGCAGCACCACGTTTGTGGATAATGTTGGCATTTAGTTTACCTGATCTCTGACGAATATACTCGTCACAGTCGGCTATTGTAGCATGAAAAAGTTTGGCAGCTTCATCTGAATTTCCACTATCCTCTTCACACTTTCCCAAAAGATAGTTCGTCAAAGTTCTATGTTCATACGCTAACGAGTATTTTGGTTGATGTTTGATTGCTTCTGTGTAATCGTCAATAGCATCTTGATAATGAAGTCGTGCCTTATTCATTCTTTTTTGATCAGCATAAGATTTGCCGAGATGATAATTTGCATATCCACGGTTGTGATATGAGGTAGATTGATTATGTTTTAATTTTATGCCTTGTGAATAGTCATCAATTGCCTCTTGAATGAATTTTCTACCACCGAATATATCCCCTTTTTTTATTTTCAATGATCCAAGATTTCGTTTAACAAGTCCACGATTGAAGTATGAACAACAGTGTTTAGAGTTAAGTTTGATGGATGTATCCAAGTCTTTAAGCGATTCTTCGAATTCACTGAGTTGTCGTTTGGTAAGCCCACGATCATAATAGAAATAGGAATTTTTCGGATCTATGTTGATTGCCTGATTAAAGTCATCAATTGCGTCATGATAGTATTTTCTCGATGCTTTTTTCTTCTTCTTGTTTGCATGAGAACTACCTATTTTATATTTTGCCATACCCCGATTATAGAATGCCCCTGCATCTTTTGGACTGGATTCTATGACAATATCATAGTCTTCAATTGCTCCTTCATAGTCTTTGTGATAGTATTTTGCAAGCCCCCGACTTGCGTAAACTTGGAAAAACGCGCCGAAATCAGGATTTAGAGAAATCAACTTGTCAAAATCTTCTATTGCTCCAGCATAATCTTTATGTTCATATCTCAAACTTGCTCGGGAAAGATAGATTTCCTCGGAATCTGGATTGAAATTTAGCACAGTATCAAAGTCTTCAAGTGCTTCTTCCTGTTTGCCCATTTCGGACTTTGCATTTGCTCTGCATATATAAGATTGAACTATATTAGGATTTAGTTTAATTGCAATATTACAGTCAGCAATTGCGTCATCGTATTGTTCTAAAATTAAGTTAGCACCACCTCGGTTGAGGTATGCCTCTATACAGGCTGGGTTGAGTTCTATTGCAGTATTACAGTCCTTAATAGCATCTTCTGGTTCACCTGTCAAAACCTTTAGTCCTGCTCTATTTGCGTATAATTCCACTAAATCTGCATTGAGTTCAAGTGCAGCATTTATGCATTCAAGTGCCTCGTTGTGTTTTCCTTGTCTCAGTTTTGTCAGTCCTTCTATACCTTTAGCATATCCTTGGATATGCGGATTGTTGTTCCATTTCTGCAGTGGTTCTGTTTCTACACCTCCTGAAAGCATATCATGAAGTTTATTTGCAGGAATTGCCTGACTATTGAATGATGTTCCTCCACCGACATAAGATGCAAGTCCAATGGATACCATAGCTGTAACACCAATTACCTCACCGACTCTGTTTATTACCGGTCCACCGCTATATCCAGGTTTTAAATACTGATTGATTTGTAAGCGTTTGTCGCTCTCTCTGATCTCATGAATAATGCCTTCAGTAATGATTCCTTCTTTTCCACCCGGGAAACCTATAGCACAAACAACATCTCCGACTTGAACACTATCGCTGTTTCCAAGTGATATAGGTTCAGCATTACCATTGACTTTTAATATTGCAAGATCATTTTCAACATCATACGCCACAACACCATCAACAGAAAATCTCGTATTTTTGCTAACAAGTTCTGCGAACACAGATTTTCCATCCACAATGCAATGAACGTTTGTAGCAACTAAGTCCTGACCGACAAAGAATCCACTTCCACGAGGTATAATGTTATCATCATCCTTTTTCTTGCCAGTTTTTTCCCACATAATACGGACAACTGACTTCTGTAAAAGATTTTCTCCAATTTGCTGTACTTCTTCATTTGTTTTCTGTCTCATCATATTTTTCCTTTATGTTAATAATGTGCTCATCAATCGTGTTTTTTCATGAATTTCCACATATTGCATCTGCACTTAAGAGTTCATAATACGGCAAACATTCAGATAAGACACTGTTCAATTCTTCAGGAAACGGTTCAGTTTTCGGTTGATATGGGGCAAAACCATCACTCTGATGTACGTTATGATACCAATATGGTGCCCACACCCCGTCAGATGCATGTCCACCCGGTGACCACGACAACATTGACTCTTCAAACGAAAGTCCTAACCGACTACACAGTGTTGAGAGTACATCCTTTGGCGCAAGCAACAATTCACGTGCGTCCAAGATTGATGGAGATTGTCCTACTTCGCGCAATTCCGACAACAATTCAGTTTGTAATTTATAGCCAGTATCCTTCAGTTGTGGAATACCTATTACTTTTGTTAAGGAAGGAAGCATCTCTTTTGGATCGCGTATCAGTAATATATTTTGTGTATTTAGCATAAAAGATCTGTCAATATCAACAAGGTGGTGTGCCATCTGTTTCATAAAGCGGACAGGTTTTTTGCTTGGTCCAAGAATAACATCACGAATGACTTCCGCTGCGTCATTCTGCATAGATTCCATCACCTTTTCACGTCCCGGATGCATCGCACCTGTTACACGTAGGTAGTGTGCATATAAAGGTTCGTCAACTATTTCGGTATCATTTCGTTGTCCGAAGGCATACATCAATGCTGTTGATACGTTTCTTGGTCCAGACCAAAGACAGATTCTTTGTGTTTGCATGTCAATTCCTTACTATATTTAGCAGGACTATTTAGTTTTCGGTTTTCCTTGTATTTTCATCACAAATGCTAAATGCCCCAAGACGGTAGGTTAGGTTTCCTAACTATAGGCATCAATTTAGCAACCAGAACCCGCTGTAGGCGCGCTTTATAAGCGCGCTAGGCATCAATTTACCGTCCTTCCAGTGCCGGTAGGTTAGGAAACCTAACCTACCGGACCGGGGAAAACGCCTAATTAACACTAAATTGATGCCTATAGTGCGGTTAGGAAACCGCACCTACCGACTTGGGTATTAACTTTCAGTCCATCACTATTTTGAAAAACACTTAAAACTGAATAACCCTGTAAACTTAGTATATTCCTTGCCAATATAGGTGGCAACTGTTAATATGTTCCATTAAGAAGCAGAGCGAGAAACATAATATCTCGCAAACTACGAATATATATTGATAATTATGACAAGACGTTCCATTCTCACAACAATCATCATACCCATTCTATTGATTTCAGGGTTAATTATATTTCTCATAAACAACCGCCGTGAATATCCAGGGGAGTTAGTGCTTTCTCAGGAGCGACTTGATTTTGGTACTGTTCCAGAATGGGAAGGTCAAGTATCACGAACGGTATTAGTCCGAAATATCGGAAAAAGTCCTATACATATAACCAGAATTCAAACGGGTTGTAGTTATGCTAATATAGAAGGACCAAATGTGATTCCATCCGATACAGAGGTATCATTCAAAGTGCTACTTGATCCACAATTCCTACCAGAAAATACGAGCACAGCAACTGCGATCCTTTTTACTGACAGTCCTAATACTCCACAAGTCTATCTTACAATTGTTGCAGATGCGAAAAGATTTGCAACATTGAGTGCAGAAAAATGTGATTTCGGAGAAATACTCACTGAAACGATGTATGAGAGACATATTAAACTGTGTGTTAATGCTCCGTTAAAACAAGAAGATATCCGTATACTACCTACAGAACATAAATTGTTAGAGTGGCAGTTGACACTTGATCCAAATTCAGAATGTTATATTATCAGTATACAAGTGCGGTTACCAAAAAGAGATGTTAACAAAGCCTATCCACACAATGCTGCTGAACTATTTTCAACATCGTTGACAATTGCTTTTCCAAATGATAGAACTTTGACATTACCAATAGTCGCCAGAATAGTTAAATCTGTTGTTGTAAAACCTGAGAGTCTCTCCTTTGGAATTGTAAGAAAGGGAACAGCACCTTTATTGAGATTCACACTGTTCTCTCAAACACATATTCCAGAATTAGACCTGCAGACACCAGATTATTTAGATGTAACGGAGGTTACAAATTCAATCTCTGTAGATGCAGATTCGTCAGATGACAAGAGACATTTTGAAGTTTCCTGGAATACATCTAAATCACCTACACTATTATGTGAAAATATCCACATAAAAACATTGACATCCCCCCAATCTATACTTATTCCGGTCTACGGATATATCCAATCAGACCAACCAACGAAACCTTCCCCACATCAAAATGATGAATAGGAATAACACGGATTTTGGATTTGTAGTTTTATTGAATATGGAATTTCATTCGGATAGGACTTAACTGAGTTATGGCGTTTTGAGGTGGGATAGTGCCAATAATGTCATTCTTGCTTTTCTATAAGTCTTCCAACAAAGAATACGACAACCCCGAGTGCTAAAAAACCCATTTCAACCCCCATTGCTTTAGCTTCACTATAACCAAAAGGGTTGAAGATGCCTAAAAACAGTGCAGCAGCAAGACATGTTATTCCCATAAGTTCTAAGGATTTGCCGATATAATACACTTTTTCCTCAAAATGTAAAAAGGCAATTCCAACAATTTCACAAGATGTGTTGTTATAGGAACTGCCCAATATGTTATTAGTAGAGTCTCTTAATTTGTCCCCATCTGATAAATTTCTGTTGGGCATTTGGATTGATACTCGCCGTGAACACAAGATCAGGCAGCATGTTGTCTTGCTCTGTATAACCTTCTGGTGCCCAGGCTATTGTATTTTGCAGCTGACCATTGTCAACATCTTCATAAGCGATACTAAAACCGGCTGTATTGTCTTTACTGGCAATATCTCCAAGTCGAAAACTGAGTTCACACGTTTGTCCATCATTTCCCCAAGCTACTGATGTTAGGGGTGATTTCAGAACTCCTTCCTCCGTGCCGATTGGAATTTCATAACGGTATAGTTCGTCCTTAAGTTGATCGTGATATTGGTCAATATAGAGGATCAGTTGATCTTCTCTGAATAGTTTTGATTGATATTTTTCAAACTTATCATCTTGTATTTTAATTGCGACATAAAGGAACCCACTCCGCCAAACCGCTTTAAAGGAGCCGGTAAAATCGTAGGATTCGTACCACTCATTTCCGGTAAGAATGTCTTGTTTTAGTTTTGCAGGCAAAACATCATCCCACACTGGGTCATCAAGATACCCATCTACGATAGGGGCAACAGAAACAAGTTCCGCGTTATATTGAAAATTCTGAAGATTTTCATCTCTTAGATGCCCTAAAGCATAAGAGAATACTGTTATCAACAGAATACCAGTCAAAAGAATCTTTTTACGCATAGAAGATGCCTCCTTTAGACATGATTGACTTTAGTATATCATGGGAATTTTGTTACTGTCAAATGAAATTTATTTTGAGTATTGTCCTTAACGGATTGCTGTGTCTAATCATCATCGGATTCTCTGTTATCTGTTACTGCAGAACTTTGTAAACCCGACTTTTAAGTCACATAGGAAAGACATAGAAAATGAACATAACGTCCTTAACGAACTATTGATGTCTTTGGTGTTTTTTTGCATGTAACTCTTAACCAAATCATTACGAACAAAATGTCATGAGTATAGGTCTATACGTTGATTTGGACAGGATTCTTTCAAATTCAGTTGATATTTAGCAAAAAGTGTGTTATAATTTGTTGAAAAAGAATTAGACGTATATTACACTATCAACAGACGCAGAGTAAACAGTAAGATACAAAATGGCTTGATTGTACTCAAATTGAGTACCTATCCTTGATGTATGCCGATGTCTACAGCATACTAATAAGTCCAATTAACTTTGATATAGAAAACGAGGCGATTGGTTGTGAACAAGAACACAAAAAACATGTTCGTGTGGTTTATCTTGGGATTGGTTGTTGTTGTTACTATTTACCAAATTATCAACCGTGGTGACCAAGTATACGAGATGCCAACATCCGATTTTCATGACTACATCTCTAAGGAATCCATAGATAAACAAGGCATTCCTTTTGAAGGATATCTTATTCTTGATGACGAGTGGGTTGAAGGTAAGTTTCATAAGGAGAAAGTGAATAGACTTCTTGAACAGCAGACCCTTGAAAACCCTATATATCCCCATAAAAGGTGGAATGGAACTTTTAAAACCAGTCGTGACACCAGTGAAGATTACAAACTACAGGAGAAACTGAAAGATGAAGGGATCCGTTATAATATCAAACCCAGATCAAATTTCCCTGACTGGTTACTTGTGTTTGGCACTACAGTTGTCCCGTTATTGATTTTCTTGGGTTTGATGATTTTCCTATCCCGTCAGATGCAGGGCAGCGGCAACCGTGCCCTTTCCTTTGGGAAAAGTCGGGCAAAACTTCACACTGAAAACGAAAAGCCGGTAACCTTTGAGGATGTCGCTGGTGTTGATGAAGCAAAGGATGCCCTTGAAGAAGTTATCCATTTTCTCAAAGCACCAAAGAAATATGAACGTCTCGGTGGAACAATACCTAAAGGTGTCTTGTTAGTAGGACCACCTGGAACTGGCAAAACGATGTTGGCTAAAGCAGTCGCAGGTGAAGCAGAAGTTCCATTTTACAGTATCAGCGGTTCCGATTTTGTTGAGATGTTTGTTGGTGTAGGTGCTTCAAGGGTCAGAGACCTATTTGAAACAGGCAAGAAGAACGCACCGTGTATTATTTTTATTGATGAACTGGACGCTGTTGGTAGGCATCGTGGAGCAGGTATCGGTGGAGGACACGATGAACGTGAACAAACCCTGAACGCACTCCTTGTACAAATGCAAGGATTTGAAGAATCAGAAACAGTGATAATGATCGCTGCGACTAACCGTCCGGATGTTTTGGATCCAGCATTATTGAGACCCGGTAGATTTGATCGACAGATCATCGTTGATTTACCAGATGTTCGTGGTAGAAAAGCCATTCTTGATGTTCACACAAAAGAACCTTTTAAAATTTCAGAGGATGTCAACTTAGAAATTTTAGCGAAAGCGACACCAGGCTTTTCAGGCGCAGACCTTAAGAATATGGCGAACGAAGCTGCACTCCTCGCTGCACGGGAGGATAAGGAAAACATTGACATGGCATGCTTTGACGAAGCGAAAGACCGAGTTTTAATGGGGCCCGAACGTCGAAGTTTAGTCATTAGTGACCAAGAAAGACGCAACACTGCCTACCATGAAGCTGGACATGCCCTGCTGTCGCACTTTGTCCCCGAAAGTGATCCGAACTATAAATGTACAATCGTACCACGTGGTAGAGCTCTCGGTCTCACTGCACTCCTCCCGCTTGAAGAACGTATTAATCCCAATAGAAAGAAACTTATTGCAGATATCATTGTATTTATGGGGGGACGTGTTGCAGAAGAGATTATCTTGGATGAACAGACGACTGGTGCACAGAATGACTTTGAAAGAGCGACACAACTTGCACGATATATGGTTACCCGATGGGGAATGAGTCCATTAGGACCTTTAACCTATGGCAAAAGAGACGAACAGATTTTTCTCGGCAAAGAATTGGCGGTTCACCAAGATTACAGCGAACAGACTGCAATTGCAATTGACAAAGCAGTGCACGATATTGTAATGGAATGCTATGAAAACGCGAAACAGATTATTGAGTCGAACCTTGAAGGTTTGAAAATGCTTGCTGATGCCCTATTAGAACGTGAAACACTTATTACCGAGGAGATTGAAGAAATCCTTGGTCCCCGGCCACAGTTGCCAACAAGACCCCTCACATGATATGCAGAGGTAAAAAACTCGAATTTGGCGACAGCACCCATATCATGGGTGTCCTCAATATTACTCCAGACTCATTTTCAGATGGTGGTGTATATCTAAACCTTGACAACGCGATTACGCACGCCAAAAACATGGTGGCAGTTGGTGCTACTATAATTGATATCGGTGGGGAATCTTCACGACCAGGCGCGGAACCGGTCTCAGAATCCATAGAATTAGATCGGGTGTTGCCTATTATAAAAGCACTTGCTTCTGAACAATTAGATGTCTTAATCTCAATTGATACTACTAAGTCAGTTGTGGCAAAACAGGCTATTGAATCTGGAGCACACATCATCAACGATATTACAGCACTACGTGGTGATAATGCTATGGCACGCATCGCAGCCGATACGGAAGCAGGTGTCATTTTGATGCACATGCAGGGAACACCCCGCACTATGCAATTCAACCCCAAATATGTGGATGTTGTGCAGGAGGTGAAAAACGCATTTGAGAATTGGATAGACAATGCATCTCAAAATGGAATTGACCCTGACAGGATAATTATTGATCCTGGCATCGGATTTGGAAAAACTATCGATCAGAACTTAGAAATATTAAAAAAACTTGAAGAATTCAAACGTCTAAATAAACCTATTTTAATAGGCACATCACGGAAATCCTTTATTGGTAGTCTCTTAGATCTACCCGTAACCGATAGAGTAGAAGGAACTCTTGCAACTGTGTGTTGGGCAATTGCTCATGGTGCTGATATTGTGCGTGTTCACGATGTAAAAGAAACCGTCCGTGCAGCGCGGATGACTGATGTTCTTCATAGATAAAGTATTACTAACTCACCTAAATTGATGCTTCAACAAAAGATTCAAGGAATTGGCATAGATATTATTGAAGTTGAGCGGATTAAACGACTTTCTCTTAGATGGGGAAGTAGGTTTGAGCACCGTGTCTATACGTCACAAGAACTTAAATATTGTGGTGAAACACCAACGCGTTATGGAAGGCTCGCAGCACGGTTCGCTGCAAAAGAGGCAACTCTGAAGGCACTTGGTACGGGACTAACAGTTGGGATGAACTGGCAGGACGTAGAAATTTGTCCTGATTCTGTTGGTAAACCTTCACTCATTTTGCACGGAAAAGTCAAACAGTGTGCATCTGAAATTGGAATTGTCAATACCTATGTAAGTCTTTCACACACCGCTGTTTACGCTGTGGCACAGGTCACACTATGTTCTACCGCATAACAATTTATACACCCATTAAACTAACACTACCATAACATTTCCATCAACAATCTTATTCTAATGTCCTTAACAATTCCTATCTCAGGAGGAAGCATTACAGTGAAAAAAAGATTGAATTCTATAAATACTTGCTATATTTTTGTACAGGATTATATCGTATTATTGATAGTATGGTCGATCCTTCTAATTTTCAGTCTTGTCAACACATCTGAATCCTTATCAGAAACAAACACAACAGCAGAAGCAGATAGATTTCTTAGGCAGTTGATTAGTGCTGAGCATCGAGGCATGGGTGGTAGTTTTGTCGGTGCCACAGCGGGTGCAAACGCTCTTGGAAATAATCCTGCAGGCATAGCTAATGCAACGGGAGACAGGTTTGTCATTCACATGACACGTTTTCCACGTACTGTTGCACTACTTTCTAAACCTAACTTCAATGCGGATTACGAGGACTATATTAGATTTGACCAGCGCGCCTCTGGGATTGAGACATTGAATTGGGCATTTCCAATGGGAAAATTCGGTACATTAGGTGCTGCATTCTCAATTGCACATGCGGGTTCATTTCGCCGTGTTAACCATCAAGGGAAAGCCTTAAACAACTTTCCGGAAAATAACCTTGCAATCGGTGTTGGTTACGGTATAAATTGTTTAGGTGGAACCGTCGTCGGTTTTGACGCTCGGTGGTTACGTTCAAAGATTACAGATACATCTGGCGCAGAACATTTTGGTCGCGGTTATGCATATAATATCGGTCTCATTCAACATATAGGTAACACACTAAAATTGGGTGTTGTAATGCGTAACCTAAGTAACGGTTTATCATTCATTGATACTTCTATTCCAGACACAATTCACCGTGATTTCATCGTAGGTGTAAACTATCGGCGAGATATTTCAAACATTACATTACGCCTTGGATTAGATATTCATCCGCCTTTCCATGATGGAGCACGTGCTAACATCGGTACGGAGATATGGTATCATGACCGAATTGGTGGGAGAATAGGTTATCTTAGAGATATAGAGAACCGTTATGCTTCTGTCTATCTCTTGGATGATTTGACGTTTGAAATGGAGGAACGGACGTGGAAAGCAGAAGGACTTTGCTTAGGATTAGGTGTACGGTTAGGAAATTTCTTAATAAATGTTGCATACACGCCACAGTTCAAACCTGTAGTGTCGTCTGATGAGCGTATTCATATTGTTCAAGGCACTTCTATATATTCTTTTTCAGTTGGTCAAGATTTCTAAATGTTGTTTATCAAAAATAGGTTAAACCATATAGCTAAAAGATGCGTAATGTATTGATAACGTCTTAGTTTTATGTCATCTGATTACCAAACAATCGCCGGAATTGCTGAGGCGAAACATACAGTAAAAAAATCAAGGTTTTTTGGAGAGGCAACTTCAATAGATAACCGCGCAGCAGTTAAGATATTTGTTGCTGATGTTCAAGCACGGATGCGTCAAGCCACACATTACTGCTATGCCTATAGACTTGGAAGCGGCGATGAAAAGTTGGAATATGCTACAGATGCAGGTGAACCGACAAATACTGCGGGGCCACCTATTCTTGCTGTAATTCGGTCAACAGGATTAACCAATATTATCGTCGTTGTTGCAAGGTATTATGGAGGAATTAATCTTGGAATCGGAGGATTAATTCGGGCATACAGTACTTGTGCAAAAACCTGTCTTGAAAACGCTGTCTTGGAAACTCGCACTTTTTACCATAACTTACAAGTAAAAGTCTCTTTCCCTCAAATCGGGGCAGTCGTAATACTATGTAAACGCTTAGGAGGAAAGGTAATTAACATTGAATATGACCCAAACCCAAATATTACAATTCAGATTCGGAAAAAAGATTTGACTACTTTTAAGGAACAGATCAAAGGTATTGAAACTACAGAAACAGAATAATTGTGAGTATTTTATTGTCGGAGGAATACACTTTGAGCACAGTGAAATATACAACAACACATGAATGGATTGAAGTTGTAGACTCAGAAGGAACAATCGGAATCACAGAACGTGCCAAGCTTATATACGGCGAGATTATTTATATTGATGTTTCTGCTGAGCAAGAATGCGAACAAGGTGAAATTATTGGCAGAATTGAAACCGAAACTGGTGGCAACTTTTATCTATATGCACCTGTTGCCGGAGAAATTTATGAAGTCAATCCAGCAATTGAAGATGATGTTGATATTGTGAACAGTATACCAGAAGGCGATGGTTGGATATGTAAAATAAACATTGACAATCAAAACGAACTTGATTCTTTGCTGGAATTAGAAGACTATGAAGACTATGAAGAAGAAGAGATTGACGAAGATGAATATTTACCCGAAACTGATTTCTTTGAAGATGTAGACGACTATTGATCGTCATTGGAGGTAATAAAAATACGCCGGATAAGTCGCAACTTCGGGACAGGGATTATCGTCTCAACCCGATACCCCAAATCAATCAGTTGTTGTGATATGTCGCGAGTATCAATAAATGCCGCTTTCGGTGAACATGTGCGTAGATTGGTAAGTATCTCTGCTGTTGCGACAGTGTCCTTAACAAGACTTATACCGTAGGGTAAATCTGTGGCAACAGCATCAAATTTACCTTCTATAATTCGTGCGTCTTCTAATCGGATGTCAGCCTTGAGACCATAATGCTGAAGGTTTTTAGTTGTAGCACCAACCATGCGTGGATTGATATCCGCACCTGATGCACGGATGCCGTAATAGGCTGCAGACATTACGATCGTTCCTGTACCACAACAAGGATCCAGAAGGTGTTCTCCGGGTGAGGCAACCAAATTGACAAGGGTAAGGGCTAACCTTGCAGGAAGTGAACTGGAAGTGACATAGGGTCGTTGATTATATTCTTGCCAAATTCCATCAGAGTTTGAGAGGACACGACCAAACCATATCTTTTCTGATGTAACAACGGTAAGAAAGACAACTTGCGGAGATGATAGATTTGGTTTGCCACCAATGAAACTACCAATCTCTCGTGCTAATTCCATTGAGTCAACATCAAGAGATCGCGGTTTTTTCACCACTGAGACCCGAAAATCATCCGCATATAAATCGGCAGAACGAAGATGCACACAGAGTTCACTGACGCTTGAAGTTTCGAAGAGTATTTCTGTGCAATTTTTCAGGTGAGCACCACGGCGTGCATCTACACATATATCTGATATTGTTATGCCGTGTGCATCCGGCGCAGCATCTGTCAAAGCAACTGACTCTGCAGATACCAGTTCTGACTGTTGAAACGGAATCGCCATGAGGTACAGGTATTTCTTGGTTGACATTAGTTTATGATACCACAAACAAATAAAAACAACAATAATAGTAGGAGAACAGAATGACAGAAACAGAGATAATTAGAATTGGACATAGTCCAGATTCTGATGATGCCTTCATGTTTTACGCACTTGCGAAGGGACATATTGAGACCGCACCTTATGAGATTGTCCATGTGATTGAAGACATAGAGACATTGAATAAACGCGCATTAGACGCAGAACTTGAAGTAACGGCTATTTCCGTTCATGCGTATGCCTATGTTTCAAATGATTATGCACTTATGCCTTGTGGAGCAAGTATCGGAGATCAATATGGTCCCCTTGTCGTATCAAAATCACCGATAGATAATCTTAAAGGCAAAAGAGTCGCAATACCAGGAGAAATGACCACTGCATATCTGACAATGAAACTTTACCAGTCAGATGTTGAAACGGAAACATACCAATTTGACCAGATTATTGAAGCCGTGCAGGATGGAAAAGTTGATGCGGGTCTCATCATACATGAAGGACAACTCACCTACGCCCGAGAAGGACTCCACAAAATAGTCGATTTAGGCGAATGGTGGTATAATGAAACTGGATTACCACTACCTCTTGGGGCAAACGTTATACGTCGCAATCTCGGTTCAGAGAAAATTCGTACTATCACATCTCTTCTAAAGCAAAGCATTCAATATTCACTTGACCATCGTGAACGCGGACTTGAATATGCAATGACTTATGCAAGGGATATGGAAACTGACCTCGCTGATAAATTCGTTGGGATGTATGTAAATGATTATACTTTGGATTATGGTGAGAGTGGAAGAAAAGCCGTGCAAGAACTGCTCAACCGTGGGCATGATGCTGGTGTGATTGCACATAATGTAGAGGCTGACTTTGTAACATTGTGAGGTATGCATTATAGTCCTGACAGATATTAACCGACCCATCATACAAAGGTGTAGTTATGGACGAAAAACGCCGCAGAAGTTTTCAGTTAGAAGATGATAAAGGCAATAAACTCGCCAATGGGGTAATCTATGATGAGGGGAATGTTCAGGTCCTGTGGCGAGTTGATTGTGGGTATACAGCTGAACAGTATGCATCTCTCAACCCGATTTTAGATTTGATGCCAGGGGTGGTTGTGTTGCGGCTTATTGATTCAGAATAAACTAACGCAGCCGACTATCTGCTAATTTGATTATCTGTCCGTTTTCCTGCGATATATACATATAACCGAGTCCATCTAACGTGACACCTTCCTGGTCTTTTCCCGGTAATAGATATTTATGCAGCATGCTACCATCGCGTTTTAGTTCGACCAATAGATTTGTCGTATCACTAATTAGCACAAGAGAATCAGATCGTGCATCGTACGTGAGTCCAGAAATATCTACAAAATCCATTTCAAAGAAACGGATGATAGTACATTCGGACACCTTATCATCTGAGGAGTTAAGAGGCACTTCTACTTCACAAACAACTGAACGTTCACCACTCGGTTTAAGATTAAAGGTTTGATTACCAATCCAAAAAGTGCCTCCCTCTGGATGAGATTTATCAGGAACAAAAGCAATCGCCTCTACCCCCATACCACCCTCCTTCAGGAGCGGCTTGCCATCAAAAATACGGTTGATTTTAAATTCTCTCCGAACAGTAAGTGTTTCAGGATTTATCTCCAAAATCACTTCCTCATCTTCAACCACAACATACAACCATCCAGATATCGGATGAGTTGTAATCCCTTCAAAGTCCCGTTCTTTAAAATCTTTCATCTTGATAGCCGTTCCATCAGGATGGACTTCATGTATAAACCCACCATCGTCTGCAACAAACAGCGTTTTTCGCAATGGATGATAGGTAATTCCAGAAGGTTCAGTGATCGGTGTTTTGTTAATATTGCCTACCCAGGTATACGGTAGTTCAACCGCAACAACAGATGCTCTTTCCTTTCTTTCGGTATCCTCCATCCTCATCAGAAAGTAAAAAATCAACGCACTGATACCCAAAAAACCTAATAGGACTATTATTCTGTAAATACGCATCGGTGCCACCTTTTACCGAGTTAGGGAAAATATTTTAACAGGAGACTATTGAATTCCGATGTTGATTGAACATTTGAAAATCTTACGTATAATAGTCAGATATATAAACTCCTAATTGTAAAACTATCATATTCTTGCTCAAGTGTCAAGTGCAAATGACAATTACATTCTCTTTTTCCTTGACAATACCTTAAATCAATGATATAATAATTTACCAATGACCCGATACATATAGATATTATGACCTTCAGCGAAGGGCAACACTATGTCGAGCAGACCAAGGTTAGTTGTTGAAGTCTTTGAACACGTCAACTATCATGGACGTAAGATAACACTTATTGATTCCGTACCAAATACCATTGAAATTGGTGCCCAAGACGTAGTATCTTCAATCAAGATATATAAGGGACCGAGTTACAATGCGTCTCCTAACTACAAAGCAATATTTCATGAACACGTAAGTTTTGCCGGGAGACGATTAGTTTTAGCACCAGGATTCTATCCGAGCATTCATGAGATTCCATACAATTTTGGTGACTCAATTTCGTCAATAAGTTTCAGTCCTGCTGCACACCCGACCCCTCCAGAATATGGATCGGTTCCTATAATCATAGAAGTGTTTCGCGACATAGATTTCAGCGGAAACAAAAGTGTAATACTCCGTGATGTCAGTTCAATGTTTGAAATTGGCATGAATGATATTATATCCTCTATACGTATTCAACGCGGGCCGAATTTTCCGTTCAATGGATGCCGTATCATCTTATATGAACATGTGAATTTTGAGGGGCGTAGGTTTGATATTGTCCTCGATTCACGACAATTCCAACATAACATCAGGAATCTTCGTTCACTACCAAACTCACAATCTTTTTCTGATATTATATCTTCCATCAAGATAGTCCCATTAGGTGTTTTTCGTGTTTTAATTGTAGTTAGTGATAATCTAACAGGGGAACCCGCCGTTTTGGAGTCACTTGCTGCACTTGAAGGACTAAGATTTCAATTTACGACAGTAAAAATAAATGACAATCCTGATAACCGAGGTGACCCCAAAAATGCTATAAAACTATCTAACATAGTTCTGTCAAATTACGATATCATCTGGTTTACATGGAATGGACCGGGACACGATGGAGAATATTATGTTGAAGATGCTGATGAAGAAATCAGAGAGTTCGTCCGTCAAGGCGGAATTGTGTGGGCATCCGCAATGGATAACAACATCGTACCTGCGGATGGTGTACATCATCCTGAACCTGTCTGGAGAGGGGACTGGTTACCTGTAGACCGTCATCCAATAACTGTAACCAACTCAAGCGATTCAAACGTAACCATCACAGAGGATGGTAATAGAACCGGTATGTTCACATGGCCACATAAAATTGATGTAGACAATTTAGTTACTGATGACCATTGGGTTACGAATGACCCAAGTTACAGGAAATTGGCTGTCAGAGAAGATAATGGAGATGCTGTCAGTATTGTGTTGCCCTGGGGTGAAGGATACTACGTTGGGTTTGCAGTAGATACGCGGGATGCACATCGCACAGCAGTCGCTAAACCTCTCATTGAGAATAGCCTCTGTTATTTAGCGAACCTTGCTTGGCAAACCTCTCCACGCCAACCTTTGAAGGGACGTCAGAGGACTAACGAAAATATTGAAATTATGTTCCAATCATAAATATATCTGAATGTGTTTAACCATAGGAGAAATTCATGCGTCTCATTATTGCTGTTATCCTATTTATTGTTTTCGCAAGTGTAATCGGTTATTACGCGTACAACCTATTGATTGATGGCAACAACGAAACTAATGTCCTGCGATGGATGGGTGTTATTGCGATTATTCTGCTTGCTGGATTAGCAGCTTTTATAGGTTCGGTTATACGCTATCGAAAACCAAAATCTGATGTCGCATTGGTCAGAACTGGGGGGGCAAGGGAAAAGATCGTTGTAACAAGCGGTCTTTGGGTCAACACCATTATCCATGAAGTCAAGGAAATCTCACTGAACACAATGCGCCTTGAAGTACTTCGAGAGCAATCCGATTCCTTAATTACGGTTGACTTCAACCGAGCGGATGTTGAAGTCGTTTTTTATATTAAAGTTACACCAATTGAGGATGGGAGTAATACTGATATATTAAAAGCTGCACAAGCACTCGGTGATAAATCACTGACTCCAGAAACAGTCCGAGAGTTGATTGAACCCATGCTAGACGGTGCTTTAAGAAGTGTTGCTGCAGAAAGTGAAATTCAAGACTTACTACAAAAGAGACAGGAGTTCGCGGAGAAAGTAAAAGACGCATGTGGGGGTGACCTAAAACTTCATAACGGTTTGACACTTGATACTGTATCCATCGTGCGTGTTGATCAAACACCGATAAGCACATTAGATCCCACCAACAGGTTTGATGCTGTTGGTATACGTGCAATCACAGAAATTACAGCAGATGCAGAACGAGAAAAAGAACGGATTGAACAAGAAAAAGAAGTCGCAGTCGTAAAAATACACGTTGAAGCGGATCTGCAAAAATTTGAACAAGAACAAGACAGAGCATGGGGTGAATCTGATCAGCAGAAAAATATCGCAATGTATGCCGCTGACCGTGAAGCTGAAACCATAAAATTCCAATATGAGATGGATCAGAGCATTCAAGAGCGCGAATATGAAATGAAACTTGAGGTAGAACGCGCTCGTATCGCTCAGGAAGAGGGTGTACAGTTAAGAGAAATTGAACAAGAATTAGCTGTTCAGACTGATAAAATCGCTCAAGAACAACAGGTTGAACAACGGGAAATTGAGAAAAACGTTATCGTTGAAACAGCACAGATTGAACAAACCAAAGTCGTTCAACTCGCAGAAATACAACAGCATCTCGCTGTCCAAATGGAGAAAATTAGTCAGGAACAAGAAATTGCTGTGCGTGAGATAGAAAAAGAACTCTTCGTTGAAAAAGCCAAGATCGCACAAGAAGAAGGTGTACAATTACGAGATGTTGAACGAGAATTGACTGTCCAAGTCGCCAAGTTAGCACAAGAACAACAAGTACAACAACGAGAAATTGAAAAGAACCTCGTTGTTGAAACATCACAGATTGATCAGAATAAATTTGTTGAACTCACCGAAATTGCTAAGATGTTGACAGTTGAACAATCCCGGATCAACCAAGAACTCCGTGTCGCTATCACCGATGAAGATAGAAAAATAGATGTTGCCAACAAACAGCAGCTAACCGCTCTTGCTGAGAAAGAAAAACTTGTTGCTGAAGCAGAACGCATGGGGGCTGAAGTTGAAGTTACTGCAACTGAAAAGACGAAAGAAGCAGAATGGCAACGCGATGTGGCAATCATCGGAGCAGAAGCACAAGCACAACCGATTGAACGACTCGCAGATGCAGTGTTGTCAGAAGCACGTGCAAAAGCACAAGGCGAAATGGCTGAATACGAAGCACGCAATGTCGCTGAACAACGAGTCCTCGTTCAAGAGGCTATCCTTGAACTGATTGATGAAGCACCAGATATCGTTGAACAAATGATGCGTCCTGTTGAGAAAATTGATAATATCAAAATTCTTGATATGGGGAACAATGATGGACAAGGTGGTATCAACCGAAGCAGCATGGGACGACTCGCTAATGCATTACTTGACACAGGTGTAATTTCTCCAATGTTAAAGGAACTCTTTAACTTTGCTGATGTAGATGCAGAACAGATAACTGACAAAATTGCTGAATACCTTGCTGACCTCGTGAACCGACCAAATAATCCAAATGCATAATCAAAGAATAATACGGTTTTAGGTTCGTTCATATACAGCAGATATTCTCTTACCTACACATTCAATGTGTCTTTTTAACGAACAAATGAAAAGAAAATCAGTAAGTCATGCGACATCAGAGACATCCTACAAGACAAAGACGTATCAAAACACAAAGGTGCCGTACTTGCAGTTCCAATAATGGCAAGCGCGCATGTCCTGCACTCGGCAATCTGATCATTTGTCCCGAGTGTTGTAGTGCAAAACGCGCCAAAATCCCCGGATGCGATAATCGTTGCAGATACTACAGTCCACTCATCGTCAGTAGCAGAAGAGGGGCACGTCCCGAATATCCGCTACATATATGCCTTGTGAGTCATTCTAAAGACACAGGCATGCTCATCGTCGTTGGCACACGGAAACGGCCCGATGGCAACATAAAGGCAATGTTTCTTCTGCTTGATCTTTGGAAGAAAGGTATCAGGGACTGTTTCTACGATGCTAACCTGACAGAAAAACAATTTCAACGGGCATGCCAACGTTTTGGAAATAGTTTCACTGAACCAGAACATGCTATCCCCGAAGAAGAAGATGAGAAAAAAAAGGAAGAAGAACGCGAAAGAGAGCGAGATGATAAAGAAAAGAAACCGGAATTTATTCGTCTTCCAAGAAACACTCTTATCGTTGAAGCAGAAACTGCTTTACATTTTGATAATGGTGTCAACATCGTTGAAGACGAAGAAGCTTCCAACAAAAGAGCAATTGACAGTACAAGAAATGCACGGGCTATTTATGACATTTATATTCCAAGAACGGGAAAATGGTATGTGTGGATACGCACCTTCTATAAATCTGGCAGTCAGGATTCGTATTGGATTGGCATAGATGATGCTGAACCGAATCCTTGGGATGAAGATGGTGGACCGAATGCTATCAAAATTTGGGCTGTACCTGGCGACGACTCAAAATGGAATCGTTGGATATGGGATACATCTACAGACCCTGAGGGAAAGTCTGCTCCCGGTTACTTCCGAATTAAACGTAAAGGATACTATCGACTCTGGTCTAAGGGTAGAGAACCAGGAACTCGATTAGATCAAATTTTATTGACACGGTCGCGTCGGTTTAATCCACAAAATGCCACTGAAGGTAACACTGTACCTGTCTTTACTATACCCCACCCATATAAACCCGCAACCTTTGATGAATGCAGAAAATTAATCCAGCATGCAGTGGAAATTTCTAAAGCGATTGAGACAGAGTTTCCATGGGAATTCAAATATTGGCTTGACGACATCTGGGGAGACATCAGACAATTCCCTAAACATGAAGGTTCGCTTTACAAGTGCCATAAATGTGAGGAAAACCTACCGGACCAAGCCGTAGATCTTATCAAACAACACGCACATTCCGATGACATTCAATTCTATATCCTATGCAGGAAATGTGGTGGTGAATTTGATTAATAGGCATTCTCTTGTAGTCCTTTTCTGTTTGGGCTGCCTCCTCACGCTATCACCCTTATCATTTGCAGCCCCACCCAGTCCATATTTGTATTTAGACATTGATCCTGTCACCGGAGAAATGAATCCAAAACCTGGTACTGAACAGCGTTCTGGTTCAGGTCTTTCAAAATATCAACAAGCATTGGATGGATGTTGCTATGCCAAACCACAGAGCATTGTACAACCTGATGGTATTGAATATGTCCTCGCAATAAAAATTGACTTCAGTGACCAACCTGGACAACGTACAAGTGCTGAATTTAACGAATACTTGTTTGCTGAAGAAGGAGCTTCCTTAAAAACATACTTCCGTGAAAACTCTTACGGACAGATGGATGTGCAACCGGGTCCGGCAGGAGGTGTGCTACCTACAGGCAACACTTGGGTACGTGCCAAGAAGCCGATGACATATTACGGTGAAGGTCTAAGAATCGTTCCGAGATATCGAGAACTCATCGCCGAAGCATGCCATGGGGTTGATGCTACTGTTGATTTTTCAAAGTATGACCGTGATAAAGATGGAATCGTTGATCATCTATTTCTAATACATGCAGGAAATGATGAAGCTACCTCAGGTGAAGAAGATGATATTTGGTCAATCCTAACACCAAGTGTCAATGTTGTTGTTGACGGTGTTAGAGTTGATACAGTGGTCGTTGTCGGAGAGGAACCTAGTTTTGATAAACCACACTTAGGTATATACTTCCATGAATTCTTCCACGACTTCGGTGCCCCTGATGTTTACGGATTAAACATTACAGATGCCCGTGACCACAAATGGGGATTGATGGGGCAATTCGGACCTTTCCAAGGTGAAGTGGTCAGTAATGTTGGAAATGGATTGGCACCAAGTCATATCATGGGATACCTCAAATGGGATTTTGATGCACGGCCTGAAAATGGGAGACTGGGATGGATTGAACCGGTTAATATCACACGTACTGGACAGATATCCGTTCCGAGTTTTGAACTGCCTCCCAAAACAAATAAACTCTTCAAAATCGATATTCCACTTACACGGGACGCATATACAACCTTTAGTGATGATTTCCAATTACCAAATACAGCTCTTAACAGAGAGTTTTTCCTGATTGAAAACCGAAACAAGACCTCTGGTGCTACTTTTGATACCTATCTACCCGAATCAGGTATCCTTATTTGGCACATTGATGAAACACAGGTACGCACGGTCGGAAGTTATGACGCTGGTCATCAAATTTGGTTGGAAGACCCTAATGACCCCGAACATTTCGGTATCACACCTGATGACCCAGGATTTATTGACATTAGGACTATTACTGAAGGTGCAGCCTATTCTGCTGATGACGAACAAACAGCATTTACACCCAGCACTTTACCTAACAGCAGTGATAACAACGGAAAATCTTCTGGTATATCTATCACAAATATCGGTCCTGAAGGGTTAATCATGACCATGTTAGTATCTTTTGGTGATACTTATGAACCGAACAACACCATAGACACCGCATTTCCAATCTACTACAGTGAGGATTACTATTCCTTCCTATACGACGCTTCCGATAAACAAGATTACTATCAAGTACAAGCCGCAGGTGGTAAAACAATTCGAATAACACTAACAGAGATTCCCGAAGACAAAAACTACCGCTTATCCCTCCTAACTGCATCTGGCGAAATAATAGCAATTGGCGAAAAAGCCCCAGATGAACTCGGATACCAAATTCTATTCCAACCTGCAACACAACAGACGTTATATCTCTTAGTATCATCAGATGATGGATATAGCAGTGTTGCATCATACAAGTTATCTGTTGAACAACTTGAACCTGAAGCTTTTGCCGTTGTAGAAACCCGTGTATTTCCCAACCCCTTCCGACCTAAAACATCAAAAATGACGTTTGACTATCAACTCTCTGTATCTCAGTCCGCAGAAACTGTATCCCTCGATCTTTTTACTGCTAATGGAAAGAAGGTCTATAAAGAAGAACACCAGGAGGTGGTTGGTGTGGGACAGTTTATTTGGAATGGTACAAACCAAAATGGTAACCTGCTCGCACCCGGTATCTATATCTACCAGATTACTGCAACGCAGGAAGATTTGGTTTCCAGTAATATCGGGAAAATCATTATACTCAGATAGTTCCTCTAATGTTACATTTCTGAAGTATATCATGATGATAGAAAATCAGGTTGAATTTAATGAAAAGTAATGGTATTCTTAAAAACTACAGTAGAAGCGAAATTGTGATGTCAGAATAACAGATACTTCTTGTTTATAGAAGTGTTTATTTACAATCATGTTTTTACTACATACAGCATTGACAGTATCTTTAGGTAGACTATAGGAATAATACGGTATTATGAATATTAATCCACAGCATATAAATGGAAATTGGCGTGCTGGTAGGACATTGGATATTCATTCTACTTCAAGTCGTCCACAGGTCGGCGCTTATGACACGGATAGAACTGAAATGGGTGAATTGGTTTATCAAGTAAAGTATCAAAATAATAGAGGTAAAATTCTACCGATAGCAGAAGTTGCCGCAGAATACGTACGAGAACAATTTTCGGTTGATGGATACCTTATACTCCCATATCTTAAGGCGATTATTCCCATTCCACCATCGGATATAAATAGAGATTTTCAACCTGTTACGGAAATTGCACAAGAAATTGGGAAACTCCTAAATCTATCAGTTAGAACAGACTACTTGATAAAAACAAAACAGACGAAACAACAGAAAGATCTTACTGATGTCGAAAGTAAACGTAAAAATATGCATGGTGCTTTCGTTGTACACACGCAAGAATACAAGGATTGTCGTGTAATGTTGTTTGATGATCTTTATGACTCGGGGTCAACTTTGACTGAGGCTACTAAAGTACTATATGACCAAGGCGGTGTCAAATCTGTCTTTGTTCTAACGTTAACTCGAACGCGGTCAGGAAAATACAAAGAGGACATATTGTTTTAATATATACATACCCTGATTATAAGGACACAAAAATGCAGTTAACAAGTGATTACTTTTGGTTTTGGCTCTTTAAAACACCTGGAATAGGACCCAAGTCTCTCATATCAGTTGCTAATATATTGGAAACACAAAAACTTGAACCTGAAATGTTACCGTGCAGCCCTAGTGAACTCACAGCACAATCCCCTGAGTTGGCAAAAATCCTAAATGAGAGAATTCGTAAAGAGGATATATCAGAGGAGTATGATCAACTTAAAGAAACTGATGTTGAAATTGTCTTTCCAAGACATTCCAATTACCCACATCATTTACTTGAGATTTCACCCATATTATTTGTAAAAGGACAAATAAATTTGCTTAAGTCAAACAACAGTATTGCTATTGTAGGTTCAAGGAATGTATCAAACAAAGGAACACACATTGCAAGAGAATTAGCTGGGGAACTTGCAAGGAAAGAATTCAATATAGTTTCAGGATATGCTAAAGGCGTAGACTCCGTAGCTCATTTAGGTGCGTTAGAGGCAGAAGGGACAACGACATTAGTCCTACCTTATGGAATTAAGGAATTACATCAGAAAAAAATATTCAGGGAATACGATTGGAAACGAGATATTCTGGTTGTGTCGCAATTTGACCCATCTGTCAAATGGTTTGCACGCAACGCGATGCTTCGGAACAAACTTGTGTGTGCCCTTTCGACAGCGGTTGTTGTAATTGAATCAGGTCCCGAACGAGACGCTCAAGGAAAAATGAGTGGAACATTCAACACAGCAAAAACCGCTCTTAATATGAAACTACCATTATTTGTTCTTGATCCGAGTTGCCTTGATAATCCACCAGTAGGTAATAATACATTGATTGAATTGGGAGGAACAAGACTTGATGGCATAAATGGTACAGAACAAATTGTTGAACGTATATCAAGAAATGCTGAGAAGTCCATTCCTAGTTTAAAACAGACTGACAATCAGAATCAAACATTAGCAGAATATTTAGCCAGCTTGTGATCTGAGTTGTCAATCAGGCGAGTCTTATAACTCCTCTGTCTGTCCCGCAACAGCAGCAGCACGTGCACCGACACCCAGCACTGCTAAAAATCCTTCTGAATCCGCATGATCAAAATCACCAATGTCTTCCATTGAGGCAGTTTCTTCGGAATATAGTGAATGCGGAACACCACCTGCAGCATGAAATGCTACATTCCCTTTATAGAGGGCAACCGTAATCGTTCCACTTGCTAAGTTTGTAAACTGCTCAACTGATGCTAACATTGATTGTGTAGCGGAATCGAACCAGTAACCTTGATATATCTGTTCAGCAACATTAACGGAAATATCTTCAAAAAGTTTTCGTGCACGTCTATCTATAATCAGTTGTAATAGGTATTCATAACACCTACCAAGAAGTTCCATCCCTGGTGATTCATACACACCACGACTCTTTATTCCAACAAATCGGTTTTCAACGGTATGAATACCGATTCCAACTCCGTTACGACCACCAATCCGATTTGCTTCTATTAAACTCATGAGAGGTGTACAAGGACTTCCATTGATTTCAACAGGTGTTCCACGTGTATAAGAAACACTAAAGTGTTCTATATCATCAGGGGCATCTTTCGGGTGTACACCCATCCCTGGCGTGATGAATCCTGCGGGAGTTTTTAGTGACTCTAACCTGCCAGCTTCATGTGTTAACCCTAACAAATTTGCGTCTGTTGAATATGGTTTCTCGTGGGTAGCAGTAATAGGTAGACCGCGTTCTTCACAGAAATCTATCATCTCTTTTCTACCACCGAACTCCTTGAGGAACTCCGCATCACGCCACGGCGCATAAACATCAACATTGGGATTAAGCATGTTGGTCGCAAGTTGAAATCGGACTTGATCATTCCCGCGTCCAGTGGCACCGTGTGTCAGAATTGAGATCCCACGGCTTTCCATTTCTGGCAACAACGCTTTGACAGTAACATGCCGTGCAATGCCAGTTGTGTTCCAGTATCCTCCTTCATACATCGCTTGGCATTGGATGAGTCGTATTCCTGCCTCAGCGAGGGCATCCTTTGCGTCTACGAGGACCGCTTCTTTAGCACCACACGCCAACATCCGATCCCGAATCTCGTCAACGTTTCGTTCATCGGGTTGTCCAAGGTCTGCCGTTAAACAGATTACGTTGACACCATTATCAACCAACCACTTCGTTATAGTGCAACTATCAAGTCCACCAGAGACTGCTGCCCCGACGGTTTTGCCTTGTAAATCTTGTATATTCATAATCGGAATTATATCACGACTATAGATTATATGCAATAGTCATATTTATTTTGGGTGTGTAAAGTTTTTGGCATGAAATTGCCTTGAATGGAGTTCTTGCTCAGAATGTCTACACATGGTATCCTAACCTAATAAATTAAATCACAATTTTAGGAGAGGATACCAATGTCAAGTCCATCATTAAGTGTTCATGAAAGCAACGATTGCGAAGATGATTTTAGAAAGATTGTCGAAGAAGTAAACGATCTCTATGGAGACATCAATGTTGACGAGAGTTTATCTTTAGATGATGTTGAAGTTCGTGTTTTTGAAGCATTTCGTTCTTTAGAACAAAAGTTTTTAGAAATGTGTGTCTCTAAAAAGGCAGGTAAGAAAGAGAGTGAACCTGTTGAATGTCCAGAGTGTCCAGCACCTTGTCGTCCATTACGCAAGCGTGCGAAACATCTAACAACTCTTTGTGGCAAAATAAGTCCAAGGCGTTGGGTGTATTGTTGTGAACACGGACATAGGCATGCCCCGTGGGAAGTCAAACAGAAGTTATCGGATCAATACACGCATCGTGTCGCTGAAGCGATGTGTCGTTTGTCTGCGCGGCTTGACTATAGGGAAGCATCAGAGGAGTTGTCTCATCAAGGTATAGAAGTGAGTCACACGAGACTTCATCAAAGTGTGTGTAAGTGGTCAGAAGATTTGGATGTCCGTGAACAAGTAGAGGCTCAAGAACTTAAGGAAAATCAGCGTTGGTATGTGAGTTGCGATGGGTGCCACACGAACTCTCCGGATGGGTGGAAAGAGGTGAAAGTGGGGTGTATTTACAGAGATTATCCACAACCTGTTTCGGGTGGAACCCCGAGTGTGAGAACAGAAAGTATTCGGTATGTTGCGGGTCGTCAAAATGCCGCCGCTTTTGGTAAGAAGTTGTATGCGTTAGCACTAAAAAGTGGCATCTATCAAAAAGATATAAATACACAAGTGATTGTATTTATCGGAGATGGTGCTGCGTGGATTTGGAACCTTTGTAAAGAATACTTTCCTAATGCTGTTCAGATTGTGGATTATCCACACGCCGTATCTCATCTGTCCGATGTTGCTAAACTTGTTTTTGAAGAGACAGAAACGGAGTTGTTTGAAGCGTGGATAAAAGAAACAGAATGTTTTCTGCATGATGGGAACATCGCAGAAGTTGCCTCAAGCATTCGTGCCTTAGCCACACAGCACCCAGAAGTGTCAGAGAGTTTAGAAAGAGAAGCGAGATATTTTGAAAAACATGCAAACCGCATGCAGTCCAAAGCGTTTAGAGAAAAAGGGTATATGATTGGAAGTGGTGTGATTGAAAGTGCATGTAAACATGTTGTCGGAGAAAGGTGTCCACAAGCAGCTATGAGATGGAAGAAACCGGGCATCAATGCTGTGCTAAAGTGGAGATGTTTGTCAAAGAATAAGGCTTGGGACAGATATTGGTATCCAAATACAAAAGCAGCATGATGTTCATGCCAAAAACTTTACACACCCTTTATTTTGGGTGTGTAAAGTTTTTGCACAAGAGATTATGCGGCTTTTGCGTCTGGATACCAATATTTATTCCATCCACCATTTTTCAACAGGCACCGCATCTTGAGAACGGCATTGATACCCGGTTTCTTCCATCTCATTGCAGCTTGTGGACATCTTTGCCCAACAACATGTTTACAAGCACTCTCAATCACGCCACTACCAATCTGATAGCCTTTTTCTCTAAATGCTTTATATTGCGGACGCTTCGCATGTTTTTCATAATATCTCGCTTCTCTTTCTAACACCTCTGACACTTCAGGGTGCTGTGTGGCTAAGGCACGAATGTTTGATGCAATTGCTGTGATATTGCCATCATAAAGAAGTGGTTCCGTTTCTTTTATCCAAGTGTCAATAGCTTCCGTCTCCGTCTCACCAAAGGCAACTTTAGCAACATTATAGAGATGAGATGTGGCGTGCATGTGATCCACAATCTGAACGGCATTCGGAAAGTCCTCTTTCGCAATGTTCCAAATCCACGGAGCACCATCGCCAAGAAAGACAATCTCTTGGGTATCAATATCTTCTTGATAGATACCACTGTTTATCGCTAACTTGGACAACTCTTTACCAAAATAGGAAACCCCCTCGCGAGAAGCTACATAACGAATACTCGTTGTTCTGGCACGCGATATCGCACCAGAACTATCTGGGGGTAACGGATAATCTCTGTAAACACACCCTGCTTGGACTTCTTTCCATCCGTCCGGGGAGTTCGTCCGACATCCATCACAACGGACATACCAACGCTGATTTTCTTCAAGCTTTTGGGTTTCTACTTGTTCAGGGATATTCACCCCTGCTGACATCTCATCCAGGATTTGATGAAGTGTCTCATGACTCACTTTTATGCCTTGATAGGACAACTCCTCAGCTGCTTCTCTGAAGTTAAGACGTGCCGCAAGACGACACATCGCCTCAGCAACACGATGCGTCCATTGACCGATCAACTTTTGTTTATCATCCCACAGCACATGATAATGACCCGCCGCACAACCGTATACCCAACGCTCCACACGGATAACACCACAGAGCGTCGTAATACGACGCTCTCTTTTATATCGGCGACGACACACTTGACCACACTTAGGGCAATCTACAGGTTCACTCGGTTCCTCATTTGCTTGATGAGATAAAAACAACTCTAAAAACTTTTGGCGTATTAGACGAAAACCCTCAAAGACACGAGACTCTGCGTCTGACAATGATATACCCGGTTCAGAAAAAATATCTTGAGCCATCGCATCTATTGCCTCTACAAAACTTTCACACGCTTCTTGATTCTCTTTGATTTCACAACGATCTAATGTTATACTAATCATCGGTATCCTCTCCTATTGGATTATAAGATTATTTGGAAAGGATACCATTTTTCTATGTACATCACAACAAATACCTAAATTTAGACTTGTGCAAAAACTTTACACACCCCCTACCTGATCAGACGTTGACATATAATTATCCACATGTTATATTATCAATATGAATTTCCGTTACTTCAACAATTCTAGATGTGAGTCATTTTCTATAATATGCTCAAACTCATAAAACACAGACTCTTCTTAACATTCACAGTTTTTTTCATACCATTGCTACTTCTATGTGGTTGTAATTCGCAAGAGGGCCCGGAGAAATCCAAACCGTCATCCCCAAAACCGGCTGCTCCTAAAGTTGTTGAACCTGTTGAATTGCCGCGTCCTGAAGATTGGCACATGTTCATGCACGACCTACAGTTCTCTGGAAAGAGTTCGGATCAGGAACTTAACCCTCCATTCAACTTAGTATGGCAATTTAAGACTGGTGGTCCGCTAACTGCATCTCCGGTCATCGCAAACGGTATCCTTTATATCGGTTCTGCAGATGGAAAACTTTATGCTCTAAACGCCAAAGAATGGGGTATAAAATGGGTCTTTGATGCTGGCAGTTCAATCCGATTTTCTGCAGTGGTATGGGGCAATCGTGTCTATTTTAACACACGCGACAACAAAATATATGCACTTGATGCCAAAACAGGTGATATGTTATGGGAATTTGAGACGAAGGGATGGATGGATTCACCAACTGTTGTATTTGATGGAATCGTTTACGCAGGCGCATATCGTACGCGTATATATATGCTGGATGCATTCACGGGAAAAATCAAGTCTGAACGACAACGAATGCTCACTATTAACGGAGTAGAATACGGATGTGCGAATGCAGAGTTTCGTCCTGTTATACCAAATTACGACGCTGAATTATGGCGTAGTTTTACGCTCGCGAGTGAGAGTTATCCTGTCATTGCAAACGATTACGTTTATATCGGTTCGCGTGATGGAAAGATTCATGCAATCAATATGACCAGCAAGACAACAGAATGGACACATCAGGTTGCCGGTCCTGTTGATGCTGCACCTGCAGTTTCTGAAGGTATCCTTTACATTTCCTCTACAGACGGTTCAGTATATGCATTTACGAATGCAACAGAAAGCTCACAACTTACGGATGATACACGTAAACACGGTATCG
The DNA here is from genome assembly GCA_958295945.1 of Candidatus Poribacteria bacterium. Classification (GTDB taxonomy): domain Bacteria; phylum Poribacteria; class WGA-4E; order WGA-4E; family WGA-3G; genus MSPOR6. Next base: position 2,410,082 of record OY282386.1, on the reverse strand, counting down.
TTACACAAGATAATACACCTGTATTTACCGAAAAAGAGGACACTTCACCTTTATACCGCCTCAATGATGGCACAAGTCTACCGATTGTTCAAACCGAACGGGATTGGTATAATGTTGAACTTCCCAACACAGAAGCGGTCTGGATAAATAGAGATGCTTTTGGACAATTTGAGGAAACCGATGGTATGATGTTCAACACAAACTATTGTGGAACACCCCGTGTGTTACATTTAGTTGAAGGTGCGGAATATCCAAAATGGAGTCCAAATGGTGAACTCGTCGCTATGCTAAAGAGGACTGACCTGAGTGGGAGTTATTGGAAGGCAAGCGAATTATGGATTATGGATAAGGAAGGGAAACAAGCAAGAAAACTTTATACCGACGCGTTTTACAATCCACATGTTTCTTGGTCTCTGGATAGTCGTTTGTTAGCAGTTGAGGTTGAAGTTGATGTTGAACGTTATATCTATATTGTCGATTGGGAGTTGGGACATATCAAGAAACTGATCAAAGGCACTGCCCCAGCATGGTCGCCGACTGCTAATCAATTGGCTTTCAAGCGAAGAGAAAAAGGACATGATATTATTTATCGAATCAATAGCGATGGCAGTGGTGGCAGAGAAATAGCACGTGTTCTATACAAACAATCTCGGTATGCATATTCCTATATGCAAGCACCTACTTGGTCGACAAATGGAGATATACTTGCTTTTGAGGAGGCACAGGATCAAGCGGCAGGAAACGGTACAGTTTCTTATGCGGCAATACGTATCCAAAATATAGAGGGTGAACGTTTGCAACAGATCGCAACCCAACATCAACGTGTCAGGCAGTTGCAATGGTCATTTGATGGGAAACGCCTCGCGTATGTGGTTTCTGGTAGCATACGCCAAGACCCTGTTCTTGATAAACGGCTTCATCTCGTTGAGATTACAAACAAATCAACAAAACACCAAATCCTCAAACACACTGCTCCTGCATGGTCACCAAATGGAAACCGGTTGGCATATTTGGAACGTGAAGATTGTGCCGGACTTCGGTGGAAGGTTTGGGTGTACGACTTGGATAACGGCAAGAAATACCCCGTAGCCCGCACATCTATGAAACTCGCTTCTATTGTTTGGATGCGAGATGGTAACAGCCTTTGTTTGTGGCACACCTCAGATTATCTGCGAGATAATACCTATAAACCTGCCAATACAATGGGTTGGATTGTGCCTATTCACCTCACACCGTAATAACCTTGATTTAACAAAAACATGTTTAAGGATGAAATTAGCAAGGCATTGATTGATGCTACAAAGCATATAAATACGCTTGATGTTGAGGATAAAGGACAGTGGCGAAGGGCGATTTTCTATCTATATCTACTGATTTTTCACCGTCGTCCATCTGCAGAGCATGATGAGTTGAAGACGTTGGTTCATCAAGAAGTACAACATTCGAATTTTAGAGAGGAGGGAGTTGTCATGGCACAGACAATGGCTGAATACTTATTTGAACAAGGACAGAAACAGGGTCTAATTTTAAGTGAAAGAAGAGGCGAAAAAAAGGTGAAAAAAGGTGAAACACGAGCAAAACGCGACAGCCTCTTAAAACTACTGAGTCTTCGTTTTGAATCTGTTCCAGAACCAATTATCAAGAAGGTTTCTGGAATGCGGAGTCATGCTAAACTGGATACGCTTTTTGAGAAAGCGGTTACCACCCAAACCCTTGATGAAATTGACTGGGATAATATATAATCTAAGAAATACTAACCGTGGTATTATCTGAAAAATCATCAGACAACCTATTTCCTTAACATTCTACCTATCCTCTTCGGTATGTAAAATCAGAACGCAGCTTCAAGCAAATGCAGCATGTCTTGTTCTGTGCACAGCCGAGGATTAAATTTATGACAGTGGTCAAGCATGGAATCGGCAGCAAGTTTCGGTAATTTATCTCTGTCTAATCCCGCAGCTCCTAAACCTGTAGGCATTTTGAGTTCCTCGTTCAATGAACGGATTTCGTCAATCGCAGCGCATGCTGCTTCACCTTTAGACATCCCTTCCACATTGACACCCAATGCAACAGCAATATCAGCATACTTGTCAATCACATGAGGCAAATTAAACTCCATCACAGGCGGCAAGAGAATCGCATTCGCAACACCGTGTGGAATCGGTGCGTCTGTTGACAACTGATGTGCAATGGAATGGACTGCCCCAAGTCCCTTCTGAAACGCAAACGCTCCCATACACGATGCTAACAACATCTCACCCCGTGCCTTCAGGTCATCTCCTTGATGGTATGCCGTGCGGATATTCGCTCCTAACATCTTCACAGCTTGCAATGCTACGCCTTCTGATATTGGGTGATATTTCGTTGCGGCATACGCCTCAATCCCGTGTGTGATAGCATCCATGCCTGTTGCCGCTGTCAACGGTTTCGGCATACCCACAGTTAATACTGGGTCAAGTAGCGCGAGATTTGACATATTGAAACGTGTTATGATAGCACGCTTTCGCCACCGGTCTGTCGTTTGTAACGAGGTATCGGTAATGATAGCACCTTGAGAGACTTCGCTACCAGTCCCTGCTGTTGTTGGCACACATATCAAAGGAGGCATGTTGATTCGGATCTTGTTCGCACGATCCGAATCAACATAATAAGGTTCTAATGGTGGTGTGTGCGTTGTCAAGAGGCGAATTGCCTTTGCAGCATCCATCACACTACCACCACCCACTGCGATGACAACATCGCATTTTTCCTCCTGATAGACCTCCACCCCTTGAGTAATGCTAATGTCCGTGGGATTCGGTTCAATGTCAATATAGCTTACATAAGGTATATTCGCTGCTCCTAACGGTGCGGTTGCTTGACTCAATATACCCGCGTTCTGGATTCCCGTATCACTAACGATGAAAGGTTTCCTGCTACCGCAAGTCGTAACATGCTCAGCCAAATTTGCGATTGCACCTTCTCCAAATTCAATTTGTGGTGGCAAAAAATAGGTATGAATATCTTGGTTCAAATTAGGGTCCTATTATCCTCAGTAGTTTTTGATAAACAACTCATTTCCTTTTGCGGCAGTGCGTCTCTTGTAATTATTCATCCCGTATTGTAAGGTCCACTCTTGAATCTCAGCAAAACTAAAAAGATCCCTGATTATAGGTGAATCATCATAAGTAATCAACCATTTGTGTGAACAATTTTTCATGTTTTCAGCAAATTGGATATGGTCAAAGGTTGTATGTAACGCGCCTCTTGTGCCATACAACTTTGATTCGGTAGCTTTCCAATAGGGAGGGTCAAGGAAAATAAGGACATCATCACCGTCGTGAAAAAGAGATTTAGAGTAATCATCACATGTAATTTTAGCACTAGACAGAAAAGGTGAAATCATCTTTACTCGCTCAATAGATGAATCCGTGAATCGCTTTTGATACGCGGCTTCTGAATAGCCACCTGAATCCACTATACCTGAGAATGTAATTCGGTTAAGAATAAAGAATCGAACAGCCCGTTCAAATTCCGGTAGTAGTTTCCTGTTTTGGCTAAGTAAATCCTTGGCACGTGTTAATTCTTCAAATAGGACTTTACCGTTCTTATTATTCGCTTTTGTATCTACTAATGTTTGGACTAAATCAACATTATTGTCCCGTGTCTGTTTCCAGAAACAGTATAGGTCGTAATTTAGGTCGTTGATCCAGTATGAAATTGTGTTTTGAAAAATACTGCGCACAGCAAAAAAGACAGAACCACCTCCGACAAAGGGTTCTCTAAACTCTGATATTCTCGGTGGAATATGTGGAAGAATCTGATTTAACGCCCTAGATTTTCCTCCAGGGTACCTTAATGGACTTTTTGCTAACTTACGCATAATAATTATTGTTGGTATTTATACCTTGTAATCCAAATCTCTAATTTCTCGTTTTCAAACGTTTCTTGGTTAAGTAATTTAATCGTATTGTGTTGTGATCGTGTCAAACGATTTTCTATGCAAAATCGGGATATCTGTTCCATTTCATTAGGTAGGAACAATGTTCCCTTAAGATTTCCTATTAGTTTTAGTCGCACAATAAATTCTACATCGGTACTGTTCCCTATCGCAACTTGTTCAAGATTTGCAAAAAGGATGAGTTTAAATAACCCATCTTTAATATCGTTTTCTGATGGAAACTTTTTTTTACTACTATTCTTGGACTCCTGGATAACTAATTGATCATTCTCCCAATAGACCTCATCAGCTGTCAAATGATACTCTCCACCCAGATAATTTGAAATCGTGAAAACCCCTTTAGCATTTTCATCTAAAGATTCTAATACATGTATAGTCAATGATTCTCTAAGTGCGGCAGCTTGTGAGGCGGGAATAGTGACATTCTTGAATGCATCTAAACAGAATTGATGATCCGTTTTAAATTGTTCAAGTTTTTGTAAATGGTCTTGTGAGGCATGCATAGCAACTCTTTCGGCAAGAGCTATTTTTTCGTAACTTTCAACTGCATTCAAATAAACCTTTTCAAAATCTGCCATAAAATGGTTTGTATTCCAATGTAACGCGCTTGCTTGATGGCTGCTTACCTCAACCAATTTGTTATTAACACTTTCAGCATTTAGAATTTGATTAGTAATTCGGTCTGTCGTCCCAGTTTTTCTTTCAGCTTTTTCGTAGTATGCCAATATAATATAGATGTTCAGAAGATTCATCCATGAAAAGGTAATAAAGTTGATTCTATCATTATTTTGTGTGCCTGCCCCTTCATCTTTGATAATCGGAATAATGGTGACTTTTTTCGAATTAAGATGATATGTATTATATATTCTCGCAAAGGGATATGTGCGTGTTCGCTTCGGTGAAACCCATTTGGAAAAAGCTAGATTATTCTCTGAAGTTCCCAGGTTAATCAACCCATACGCCTTGGCAGCATTAACATCAAAATCCGATATACTATAAATCTCATATTTTGTTGGATTCAGACATGGGTTATATTTTACATCTCTAACAAAACCCTTTAGATATAGCGTACTCATTTGAACCACCATATTACGAAAATAACAAAGTTGTTACCTGAATTTGTTTTTATATGTGTATATCTACAATATACTATATACTATAGTTTGGACAGTTTTATTTTTTTGAGTGACAAAAAGCAGAAAAGAGGGTATCCTTTCGATATATTTTTAGTGCATTTTGAAAGGAAGTTTCTAATGAATCCTCTTCTCCGCTTTGAACACATGTTATCAGATTATAGAAGTCTCTTCAAGCATAACAATTTCGATCATTTTCAAACTTTTATTCGTGGTTTGATAAGGACGCCACATCGTGGAACTATGACACAAGTCCATTTATCAACAGAACAATCAGGGACCTATTGGTCGCTGCCGAAGTTTCTCTCTCGTAGCAAGTGGTCTATTGATAAACTCACGTCTTTTTTGACACGCCAAGTGCAAAGGACTTTCAGTGAGGGTGTTTATGTCTATGATGAAACTGATTCTCCCACGCATGGCAAGAAACAATGTGGCACCCACTTTTACAGAAATACTCGGTATAACACACGGAACAAGAACCAACCCAAGTTCAAACACGGACACCAGTTCGGTGCTATCGGATGGCTCTGTCCAACACCACAAGGCGTTCGTCTGTTTCCATTGGCTGCCCGCGTGATGTGTCCGAATAAGAAACGAGACAACAGTTTTGCGGTGCTGAAACGCTTGTGTGTTACGATGCCACGTGGTCTTATCGTCTTTAACAGAGGCTTTAATAGGCGTGCGGTATTCACAGAACTCCTTTCGCAAAAGCACCACATTCTCTGCCGCACAAGGACAAATGCCGTGTTCTTTTATATACCGAAACAACCGAAGAAACAGAAACGGGGTAGACCCCGTCGTTATGGGAACCGTGTGCATATTCCATATCGGACATATAAAGATATGGTTGTTGATAAGGGTTGAATCGTTTCGCACAACTCAGTTTTGTCGCAACCTGCCTCACACAACTTGCTTTTACTGAGACAACAACACAGGCTGAACAAGATACACCTGTAAACGACATGCCTATTGATTTAGAAAATGTGCTGCAGACACTAAATATGCATTGGTATAAAGCAAAATATATAACACGCGGATTGATGACCACTTATTTTCGCCACAGATCACAACAAAAGTCCTTTTCTGCGAGTTTCAAAAGAAATCAAAACTTCAAGAATAATCGGGAAATAGGTGAACATCCAACCTGAAACTGAACAGATGCACATATTTCAACGATATTTCTAAGAAAAATAACAAAAAAGTAGTGATTTCTAAGAAAAATAGATGAACAAAAGTGTTTACAAACCATAATTTTCACCTGTTTGGAAATCCTATCAGGATGAAACTGTCCAAACTATAGTTAACCTTAGGTGGTAGAATATATTCAAAATCATAAAGTGATAAAAGATAATTAGGAACGTGGGGAAGCGAATCTTTCAACCGCTCTACCATCTCAGGGATACCTCTGCTTGAATAAGAATAGATAAACAAAGGTAGGTTTTCACCGTTAAAACTTCGCTGTACTTCATCAGATTGCAGTATTTTCATAAGAAATAACTTCTTTTCGATCTTGACAACCGAAACAAGCACCACATGGGGGAATTACACCTTGTAAGCAACTATATGTAAGGTTTAAAGGAACATCTTTTTTCTTACAAAATGCTGCAATATCTAATTTTGTTAGTATACCAAAAGGAAAATCTACTGTTAAACAACCAGCAGACAACGTGTGTACAAGAGTTTCAATATTTTCTTGAAATTTGATTGAACAATCTTGATAGTTAGTTCCTGTGTGTACTCCCATAGCAATCAGACCATGAGAAAAAGAAAACGAACAAACCCGATTGAAGCAAGGAGAAGATTTCTTCCACGGAATTCGTCTCCCGATTTGGTCAATATTACCTGAAAACCTTGAACCTTGATAATTTTTAGTGGGACACTGAAATGTGCCGTTACAGCTTTAACCGCTTTTAACTCGGGAACTTTGGAAACTTGTCCATAGTCTACCCATAAAGCATAGGGTGAGTAACCATTTGATAAGTAATATGACAAACAAGCAGTTGAATCAATACCACCTGAAGATAAAACTAAGACATTTCTCATAAAAGTTAATAAGGATCTTGTGAAATGGTGATGCTAACCTCAACATATAAAAACCTTATGGATAATAATTATGCGATTGTTACAAGAATAACACATCTGCAAGAAAAAATCAACTTCCATTTCGCACACAGAGGCATTCAATTGTCGAAGTTTGCTCCTAAAAGTGTGAGTGCTTCTTTAGGTTCTGTTGTCACCACTTTTCCTGCGACATCAAACGCTTCAAGGATGCGTGAAGCAATAGGGATTTCTTATGTTTTGTCAGACACGGGTCGCTGTGTGAGTGTGATACCGAGTTGATGTGTCACAACAGATAACAGATGTGTGATTTGAGCCTCTTGCGTGAGACTGCCACATAAGGTTTTGCCATCTATCGCTACCGCATTCTCATCGTCTTCCTGCGTAGCTGCGAACACATCGGTTGCCCACTCACTGCGTGTTTGCTCTAAAGCAACAATGTCTAAATCGTTGAAACAATAATGGAGTGCTGCGGCACAAGGTGTCTTCGGATGCATGAAACCAAGTGCTTTCCCAAATTCGGGAGGGTCCGTCCGTCCCCATTGTGCGATAGCACTATAACGGCGATATCCACACATCATGGCAACCCACCGAAAGACCTAAAATAGCAGATAACGGATGTCGTTTTCCACGCGGGTTGCGTTTATCAGGAACTTCTGCTAATCTATTAAGTCCGTGGCGAGAATCTTTTTCTGTCATTTTTACCTCCAAAGCATAAATGCTTATATGAACTTTGAGGTAATGTCCATCAGATATAGCATGAGAAGTCATGCTATATCTGATATATTAAGAATATGCACAACTAATATCGACAATTGAATGCCTCTGATTTCGCACATCTTTTACTTGAAAAAAGATCTATATTCTGTTAAAATCATACGATAGTTTGGACAATTTTTAGACTTTGTTTGAAGGTACTTAGTCATAGTGAATTCCCAAAGGACATTGATATTATACATCAAGATCATTCAAATAATATCTTCAGTGCCGCTAAATGCCAAAAGTTCATTGGCATTGATTTGATAGGGAAGATATGTTTATAGAAAGCACTAGTAGACTGTCCACACTAATCTTGCGGGTAAATATCGCGATTCGGAGATCGCTCCTACTGAATATAGCTCTGTCATTGTAGGAGGGAACTCCGATTCCCGATTTCTTTGGCAATTCATAATTTTAGTGTAGACGCTCTACTAGTGCAATCTCTTGAGCTCTGTAGGATCGGTATGTGGGCTCGATTCGCCCTTTGACAAGAAACACTAATTTGGACACATATCATCCCGCTGGGATTTATTATGAGTTGTTTCACCATTGTCTATAAGCATTCCATCCTGAAGGGGCTGCTTAATTCACTTTTTCTGTGAGTTACGATCCCAGACAAAACTCGTAGAAAATAGAAAATGCGTCCGAACTCAACACGAAATACAGAAGAAATCGTCCAAACTATAGTAGTTGTTAATGAAATCCAAATTCACCATACAATGTTAAGAAATACCGAGAAGGGAAAACAGAAATATGGAAGCATTCAAAGAACACGTTGGACTTGTCGTCCCACTTGACCGGATTAATGTAGACACCGACCAGATCATCCCAAAACAATTCCTTAAAAGAATTGAAAGAACTGGTTTCGGTGAATTTTTATTTTTTGATTGGCGTTATCTTGAAAATGGTGATGCGAATCCCGAATTCGTACTCAACCACCCACGCTATGCAGACGCAAGTATTCTAATTGCTGGTGCAAACTTCGGCTGCGGTAGTTCCCGTGAGCATGCCCCGTGGGCATTGCAGCAATATGGCTTCAAAGCAATTCTTGCACCATCATTTGCAGACATCTTCCGCAATAATTGTTATAAGAACGGTATACTGCCTATAGCCTTACCTGCTGACGTTATCGCATCACTTAGGCAAGAAGCGCAAGAAACTCAAGGGTATCGGTTAATGGTCGATCTTGAGGAACAATCGGTTATCTGTCCTGATGGCACTACACACACGTTTGAGATCGGTGATTTTGAGAAGTACTGTCTGCTAAACGGGCTCGATGAAATTGGGTGGACATTACAATATGAAGCTGATATCACTGCTTTTGAGAACTTAGGTCAACAATAGCCACAAAGCCTGTTCATTCAAACTATTTCTCTGCAACTTGGATCTTTTTAAACTGCGTCAGGTATAATCACAAGAAATTTAAATGGAGGGAAAAAAATGGCACAACCAAATAAAATTAGAGCTACCTACAAGAATGGTGTAATTGAACCGTTGGACACACTCAATCTTCTTGATGGACAAGAGCTTGAGCTTGAAGTCAAAGTAATCCCATCTGCCACTACTGTACTGTCTAAAGAAGAGAAAAAAGACTTGATTCAGAAAATGCGAGGGACTATGAAAGGTACTTGGGGAAGTAGTGTTGAAGATATCAATGCTTATCTCAAGTCAGAAAGGGATGCATGGAACAGAGAACTTTAGAAATAAGCTCAGCAGATTCTGAAACCACTTCAGTGTTATTGAATACATCTGTTTTTATATAGTTATGTCCGATTAATCGGCATCTATCTTTAGAACTCATTTCACTTTTCCCCATACATCAGCAAAACTGCATCCAAAAATGTGTATAAGTGGATACGATTAATTTCTGTTGTGGAGAATCTATGAGTCCTTTACGAGAAAAAATCACGATTAGTCTTGACGGTGATGAAAAAGTCCCTATCACAGGTTTCATCGCTCCGATTGAGTATACTTCCTATAACTTCCATGTTGAATGGGATGCATTAGCAAACCTGCGCGTTGCTGAGCCAGAAAAACAGTATCCCATTTCAATTTTCTGTGGTTTCCTCCCTAAGGAAACCGTCTCTATCGGTGTGCCCTGGGAGATTGAGCATGCGGGTGCTCTGGAGTTGCTGAAGCAATTTCATCCGAATCCAACGCTGAGTATGCGTGCGGATTTGCAGTACCGTAAAACCGAATCTCAAGGACTGTGGGCATGCCTACGTGCTTACAACGATGAATTCGCGGACATTGTGTTCCGCATCCATGCACAATTTGACCTAAAGGACGGTTGGTTCACGCCATCACAGTTTACGGGACATCTTGTTATTGATAGAATCAAAAGATCGGTTGCCTATTTTCAGATGTCCCTTCCTAAAGGCACTCTAAACTTTGGTGCTAAATGGAAAATTGATCCAAACGAGGAGGGACACATTACGGATGTAGGTTTCTGCCCAAATATGGAACTTCAGACAGGAATAGAAGATGTTGTGCAAAATATTGAATTCACAGAATCTATTACACAAGAAGAAGTGGAACAAAAATTGATACGCTCCTTCTATAAATCGCAGCAAATTAACTGGGTACCACTGGAAGAAGCACTGCAAATGGCACCCGCGCAACAGAAACCGATCCATGCGATCTCAATAGATGGACCGCTCTTCGACGAGTCTTGCTGAGGGAGTGGGAAACACTTCAGGGCAGGTGTCCTGGCAAATGAGCATATCATTGAGTTTTTAAACAATAATTTTATCAATATCTGGGTAGGCAATGCCGATTTAGGGCGTATTATTAGTTTACGAGAACCGATTGCTAAAAGACGTGAGCACGAGGGTAAAACCTATGACACAAGCAATCCGTTGGCACAAGCGATTATCAAGGGATGGAAAACAGGATCAAAAAAAGGCTCATCGGTAGATTGCTTCGTTATCTCTCCGGAATTTAAATTGATGGGTAGACAACCCATTAGTGAAGTTCACGACGATATTAAACTTAATAAACACTTAAGAGAAGAGTATTACCTAACATTTTTTAAGGATAGTTTAGATGGAAAACAGCCTGGGTTGGGGAATATAATCCTGTACAGTGAGGTGTCTGCTCAGGAGGTCATGGATGTTTTCCGGTCACCAGTAGTTGGTTTTGCTGATTACACCGTAGTCGTAATTGATACGAGAGCGTTTGAAAATGGTGGCACGCTTACTATTGATATTGAGACTGGTAGAGCCGATGCAGATGGCTATTTCTATTTAGTTGATGGCGACGACGATCTACCTACAACTGAACGAGTTACGAAAGACATGGTACTTGCACGGACGTGGCTTGAACCTAATGAAACCGGACAACTTACGTATCATTTTGAACAAGGACAGTTTTTTAAGTTGGGTGCAACAGGGTGTAACTATAGAAGTGAGAAAGGCAACACAAATGCCTTTAAGGCAAGGATTTTTGTTGAGGACAATTGAGATGAACACTTTACAAAACAAAATCACGCTTAATCTGAGTAGTAATAAAAAATTTACAGTCAAAGGCTACATCGCACCGATTGAAAACATGCGTCCAAACTTTCATGAAGAATGGGATGCGTTGGCGAATATGTGTGTAAACGCACCAGAGAAAGAATATAACACAACGGTTTTCCAAGCGTTTCTTCCCAATGATCCTGTTGCTATCGGTGATTGTTGGCAGATTGAAGAAAATGGGGTGTTGGAGCTTCTCAAACAATTGAATCCCAACCCAAATCTGGATATGCATATTAATATTGGAGATTCCGCTGGGGTGTGGGCATGTCTACGTGCATATAATGATCAACATGCTCATATTGTGTTTCGCATTCATGCGGAATTTCAATTAGAAGATGGATGGTTCACGCCTTCTCATTTTGCAGGAGATCTTATTATTGACAGGAACAAACAGGATGTCGTTTCTTTTCAACAGCGTGTTCCTGAAGGAAAATGGTTTGATGTTAATTGGAAAAAAGATAAAGACGATCCAAACCATTACTATAGTACAGCTTCCGGTGTATGTCCAAAAATTGAACTATATGGTGGCACGCGAGATATTCAGAAAGATATAGAATTTGCTTTATCTATTACACAAAAAGAAGCAGAAAAGAAACTAATAAAACAATTCTACAAATCAGAGCAAATAAACTGGGTTCCCTTTGAGGACGCAGTAGAATTAGCACAGGCACATCAGAAACCGATCCATGCATTGTCTATAGATGGACCGCTTGATGATGAAGCGTGCTGAGGCAGCGGAAAAAACTTGAGGGCAGTTGTCCTCTCCAATGAAAGAATTATCAATTATCTAAATGAAAATTATATCAACACATGGATACGTACTATTGAGTTGAGAAAAATGCGTGATACATTGGGATTTCAACAAGTGTACCCCTTAGCTTGGACTATCATCGGTCATAAATGGCGTAGAGGTCCAGTCGACTCTTGGATTATATCTCCAGAACTTGAAGCAATAGGACATGTCCCGATCAATGAATACCTTGGAGAAAACAGACGTGAAGACGGCACGCTTGAAAGTGAAAATTACTTGTTGTTTCTTCAAGATTCTCTATCAGGAAAACTCCCAGGATTAGGAAATATTGTTCTCACACCCGATAATCCATCACGGACAGTGTTAGACGTATTTCGCACACCAGAATTTGGACATCAGGATTATACCGTTGCTGTTATTGATACGACTGCATTTAAGAGCAAAGGCACACTGACTATAGATATAGAATTGGGTAACGATAAAGCGTCCGGTTCGTTCTTTCTACTTGATGCTGAGCATAAACTATCCTTTGATGCTGATAATAAATGACCAGATGGTACCATGTTTGATGGTGCACACGACATAGGTTGGTATGATCCATGCGAAATTGGTCAAATGACACATCAATTTGAACGAGGACAAATATACAAACTGGTTGGCATGGGATGGGCATCTAACGAAAAGGGCAGCATAAACGCCTATCAAGCAAAAATTTCTGTAGAGGAGAATTAACAAGTGGATATACCATCTAACAGAATCACTCTCAATCTCAAGGATCATGGAAATGTATCTATCAAAGGTGTTATCACACCTATTGAGCATACACTATCCCATTTTCATATAGAATGGGAAGCATTGGCAAACTTGCAAGTTGTTGAACCTGAAAAGCAATATCAGACATCAATCTTTCGTTCATTTCTACCATCAGAATCGGTTTCGGTTGGTGAGTGTTGGAAAATAGAGGAAACGGGTGTGTTGGAATTACTTCAGCAGTTGAATCCAGAGCCAAATTTGGACATGCACATTGATTCAGGAGATTCTCGTGGTTTATGGACATGTCTACGCGCTTACAATGATAGATATGCTGATATTGCGTTTCGTATTCACGCGGAGTTCAAATTAGATGGTGGTTGGTTAACACCTTCACAGTTTGCTGGAAACCTGATAGTTGATAGACATAATCAACAGATTGCTTTCTTTAAGATGTACGTTCCTGAAGGAACAGTGAATTTGGATATAAACTGGGACAGTGCTGACGCTGGCTTCTGTTCTCAAATAGAACTGACAACAGGAACAGAAAATATACTACAAGACACTGATTTTAAAGAGGAGATTACACAAGAAACAGCAGAACGCACGCTAACATTATGTTTCTACAAATCAGAGCAAATTAATTGGGTTTCTCCATTTAAGGCAATAGAGTTGTCAGAAGATCAGGTCAAACTCATTCATATCATCTCAACAGACGGACCATTAAAGGATGAATCATGCTGAGGGAGTGGCAAAGGATTGAGGGCAGGTGTCCTCTCGGATGACAAAGTAATAGAATTTCTGAATGACAATTTTATTAATGTCTGGGTTTCGAATGTTGAATTAGAACGCACACCCAGAAAACGCGCTTATATGTCTAATAGACGGAAGGAATTAGTCAAACCCTTCAATAGAATGCAACCTTTAGCAAAAGCAATTATGGAGGGTTGGCAAGAACATTCACCAGTTGATTGCTTAGTTATTTCACCTGAACTTGACGTAATGGGAAAACTACCTTTGAATGAGTTCTTTGATGATTGTTATGAAAAGAACATTACTGAGGAGGAGGGCTACCTCTCGTTTCTGAAAGACTCAATAGATGTGAGATTCCCTGGTTTCAATCCAAGCACATCAGATCCGTTATTAACAGGTGCTAATGTTGTTATCAATGACGAAAAACCGACTGATGAAGTGCTGCACATACTTCGCGCACCTAAATACGGAAACCAAGACTACAATGTGATTACCATTGATACGACATCCTATGAGAATGGTGGTATCCTTACAATTGACATCCGTATGGGGAATGCAATATGTGGTGGATCGTTTGATCTTTTTGATCATGACACAGAGTTACCAAAACATGGGATGCCAACACAGGCACTGACTTCTGTGTGGGATATTCCTACCGGACAGAAGGGAAAAATAGAATATAACTTTGATAAAGGTAAAGTCTTTCGAATGGGGGCAACAGGTACGTGGTTCAGTGGCAAAGGAAACATCAATGCGTTCCATGCCATTATTTCTGTGAAGGGCAAATGAATGTCTTTGATACACAATTTGACATTTCTTCGCTGATATGTTAAAATACAACATATCAGGAGGTGCCGCAACTATGGCGTATTTTATTACTGAAGAATGTATTGGATGTATGGCATGTTTAACCAACTGTCCCGTTGATGCAATCACTGGGGACCGCAATATGCTTCACATCATTGACCCAGATGTCTGTATTGACTGTACCGCATGTGGGATGGTCTGTCCGGTAGAAGCAATCCGTGACCAATATGGCGATGTGTGTAAATTTATTCGTCGTCCAACGCATCGACCAATTGCTGTTATCTATGAAGAACTCTGTTCTGGATGCGACTTCTGCGTTCATATTTGTCCGTGGGAATGTCTGGAACTGAAAGACCCAGAGACAGGTGAACATGCTGAAAGTTTCTTCGGGATCTGTGAATTGGTGAAACCGAAAGATTGCGTTGGCTGCAAGTTATGTGAAGAGGTGTGCATAAAAGATGCTATCCGAGTCGAATCACCTGTGTTATTAGAACTCGCTGAAGCCGCAGACTAGTTTTTTGAATATAGAAATGTGTTCTACACCTTTCAAACATACTAATTTAGTTTTTGTCATCTCTGGACCTTCTGGTTGTGGGAAAAGCACTGTTGCCAAAGCATTGTGTGATGCGGATAATACATTGAGACTCTCAATCTCTGCCACAACACGCGCCGCACGACCTGATGAAGTTGACGGTGTGAATTACCATTTTTTGACACGCGATACTTTTGAGGAACAGATCAAACAAAATGCATTCTTAGAATGGGCAAAATACCATGACAACTATTACGGGACACCGAAATCTGAAATTGAAGCATCACAAAAAGACAGCAAGGATACTGTTTTAGAAATAGAGGTGAACGGAGCACTACAAGTCAAAAACCAGGAGTATACACCTGTCAGAAGCATCCTGATTTTCCTGATACCGTCATCTCTTGATTCTTTGGAGAAAAGACTACGAGGAAGAAAAACCGAATCTGAGGAAGAACTACAAAACAGATTAGAGATTGCAAAAACAGAGATACGACAAATTGCACAGTACGATTATTGTGTTGTCAACCATGAAGGTAGATTGAAACAGACTATAAGTAATATTCAAGCTATTATCTCTGCAGAACGGTTCCGTATTAATCCTGAAGAAACTTCCGCGTTTATCGATTCTTTTGGAATTCCAAATAGAGACGAATTGTAGACCATACTTCCCATGGAACTCAAAAACCGAACTATACTTTTAGGTGTTAGTGGTGGAATTGCTATCCATCGTTCACTTGATTATGCCAGTCAATTGGTAAAAACGGGTGCATCTGTTCATGTTGTAATGACAGAAAACGCTACTCGTTTGGTAAATCCGTTACAATTTCAAGTGCTATCACGGAATCCCGTGTTACTTGATTTGTTTGAAACAAGTGATGATTGGAAACCGCCACATATTGACCTTGCTGATCGGACAGACTTGCTTGCTATTGTTCCCGCAACTGCAAACATACTCGGCAAGATGGCTAACGGTATCGCTGATGATGCACTCTCTACTGTTGCTATCTCTGTCCACTGTCCGATACTCGTTGCTCCTGCGATGAACGGACACATGTATAAAAACCCAATCGTTCAAAAAAACATATCTGAACTCAGTAGACATGGTATTGAATTCGTTGAACCAGAAAGCGGTGATCTTGCCTGTGGGTATGAAGGTATTGGACGATTAAGTTCTGTGGATATTATTCTACAGCGCACACGTGAATTGTTAGGATACCGTCAAGATTTGCGGGGAAAACGTGTTCTTGTCACAGCAGGTGCAACACGCGAATATCTTGATCCTGTTCGGTTCATCAGCAACGGGTCAAGCGGAAAGATGGGATATGCCATCGCCGAAGCTGCATCACATCGCAGTGCCTCAGTTCAATTGATTAGTGGACATGTAACAATCTCACCACCCAATGGGATTGATATCACCTATGTAGAAACAACACAACAGATGCATGAGACTGTCCTTGAAAAGTTTGATGAAACCGACATAGCCATCATGGCTGCTGCCCCTGTAGATTTTCGTCCAGCAGAATATGCACCACATAAAATAAAAAAACATACAGACACATTATCACTCACATTGGAGAAAAATCCGGATACTGCACAGAAACTTGGAGAAATCAAAGACCATCAGTTGACGGTCTGTTTCGCAGCAGAGACGAATGATGTCCTTGAAAATGCTAAAGAGAAGTTAGTTCGTAAAAACTGTGACCTCATAGTTGCAAATGACCTACTCGCTGAAGGTGCAGGTTTTGCAAGTGATACGAATATAGTCACTCTAATGGATAAAAAAGGCAATTGTGAGCAACTTTCTCGTCTTTCCAAACGGGAAGTAGCAAATGCAATTTTGGATCGCGTTGTTAGGTTGTCGGAACAATAGCGCGTGCTTGCAACCTTTGCAACGAGAATGTACATCATGAAAGTATGGTAATGGAATAAGTGAACCATTCCCAAATGACACTTCTTCAACATGCACAAACATTCTTCAGGACAAATCGCACATACCCTAAAAAACAATTAGGACAACATTTCCTTATTAACCCCGATGTTTTATCCATTATTGTTGATGCCGGTGAAGTAACACAAACGGATGTTGTTGTTGAAATTGGTGCTGGACTTGGGTGCTTAACAACAGCATTAGCACAGATAGCAAAAGCCGTAATTGCGATAGAAATCGATCCGTTATTACATGCTGAATTAGAATCACAATTTGCTAATAACAAAATCACAAATGTAATCCATGCGGATATCCTTGAGATACCAATCCCATCCATCATTCCACAAGACACACGTCCAAAGGTGATTGCTAATCTCCCTTACGGCATCACTACTCCAATCTTGTGGAAGCTCCTGAACCATGCAAACTTACTAAATAATTGTATATTAATGATGCAATGGGAAGTCGCTGAGCGTATAGTGGCAAAACCTGGTGGTAAGGACTATGGTGCTTTGACAATCGGTATATCCTATTATGCAGATAGTGAATTAGTTGTGAGATTAGCACCTGAGAACTTTTATCCTACTCCGCAAGTCGATTCTGCTCTTCTAAAACTAACTATGCTTAAAGAACCGAAAGTTGTTGTGAATGATGAAGTCCACTTTTTTAGGGTCGTTAAAGAGGCATTTCGGGGAAGGAGAAAGATGCTTAAAAACACGTTACGTCGCTTTGCTACGGTTGAGACTCTGACCACAACATTAACTGAACTAAACATAGCACCAGAAAGACGTGCAGAAACATTAGATATAGCGGAATTTGCCGCATTAGCAAACAGACTACAACCGGATGTCTAAATTCAGAAGTTCCCAATATACAATCTTCCACTCCGATTCTTCCCGACGAAATTCAAATACACACTTGGCTTCAAGATGTCTCATACCATCGTCTTCTGCGTTTACTGAGTCTACTTCCAACAATAGTTCTATAGCTGCTTTTCGTGCATGGGTAATAGTCATCTCTCTATCTTTAAATACGAATTGCAGTTGGGAATAACTTTCAAAGACATTGATGAATGTAGGTTCAACACTTTCATAGTTTGGTGGGATGACACCTGATGCAACACCGAATGTAGTAACGGGATCATCAGAGGCTACATAAGATTCAGAAAAGAGAGATTGGATTTTCGGTATATTCTCAAAGTCTAACGATTCAAGCAGATCAGATAAGTTCTCAAGAAAGGCATTCAATTCGTCTGTAGGATCATGCAAAGGCGTTAAAGAAATTGGTAGGACGTGCCGATCTTTGTCAAGCACAAATTTGTGCGTGTAGGTTTGGTAATCAGGATCGAGAACGGCTATTTCAAGTTCTGCGGCATAAGGTATGTCGAAAAAAGTAAAACCTCCATCTGCTTCTGTGTTCACTTCCTTTCCAAATAAACTAACTGTTGAACCCGGTATTGGATTCTTGGTCTGTGCATCTTTAACTGTTCCAGACACTGTACCCGTAAGAGGCGTCAATGTTATATTTAAAGTCAATTGTTTTTGGTTCAAGGTAATTGCTTTAGAATATGTTTCATAAAACTTGACTTCAACAATGAGTTTTTGGTTCTCTATGTATGGGATTTCCGATAATGTGAACTTACCTTCGGTATCTGTCTTTACTTCCTTATCTAAGAATTTGACAACGGCATCTGAAATCGGTAGGTCAGTGTTGAAATCCTTAACAGTACCTGTAATAACCCCAGTATTACTTGAGCCAGTTTGAACAGGCATTTTTGTATCTACATTGTCTCCATCATCTGTTCCACAACCAAGGAGTACAAAGAGTAAAAGTAACGATGTTAAAATCAGGTGTTTAGATAGAAAAACTTGCATTTCCCCTCCAAATGTGATATTCTTTAAGTATTAATTTCCATATTATATGAAAGGAGGACGTTCAATGTCACGCGTATGTACATTATGTGGAAAACGACCGAGAACTGGGAATAAAATCAGTGGATCAGACCATCATACGAAACGTCGCTGGCTACCGAATCTTCAACGTGTACGGACTATGACCGAACATGGACCGAGGCGAGTCCGTGTATGCACGTCTTGTATTCGTAGTGGTAAAATCGCCAAAGTGATCTCCCGCATGTCGTCCGAGGTGTAATCCATTACATTTTTCGGACGACCCTATCCACCCCATCTAATCCTTTAATTGTATCCATTACCTCTTTCAACTGAGTCACACCTGTTACCTCCAATGTGAAATAATCATTTGCTGAGTCAACAATAGTTGTTTTGTTAGCAGCATTGAAGTTTCCTGATCGGATGTTAACGTGGAAGCGTGCGATTGCAGTTGTTATTTCTCCCAACATACCCGGTTTATCATCACATTCAACATAAATTTGTGCTGGATAAATCACCCCTTCTTCAGCAAACATATTAACGGCAATGAACCGTTCAGGTTCGTCCAATAAGCGAACACATCCAGTTCTATGCACAGACACGCCACGTCCACGCGTCAGATATCCTATAATGTCATCACCAGGAATTGGGTTACAACATTTCATTGGACGTACCATACCTAAGTCAATACCGTTTTCCAGTTGGATTGGAACTTCTTTGCGTTTCGGTACCTTAACTTCTTCCGTGTCTTTTTCCTTTTCCGGTCTTAACAGGTTTACAACTTGCGTTGCGGATGCATTCCCATTGCCAATTTGGATATATAGCTCCTCTATATCCTGAAATCCAAGTTGTTGAGTGATCTCAAGTAGTTTAGGAGATTTCATATAATTACTTGCATTCAGGTATGATACTTCCAGTTCCGCTTTGAGGAATGTCTTTCCTAATTCAATAGCATCAGCTTTGTCTTTATCACGAAACCAGTGTCGTATCTTGGAACGAGCATTAGCAGTTTTCACGAAACGGATCCATGATCGACTTGGAGAACTCTTAGGGTTCGTTAGTATGTTTACACGATCACCATTCTGTAGTGGCTCGCGTATCGGTTTAAGGATATTGTTAACCTCGGCACCACAACAAGTGTTTCCTATATCCGTATGAATTTTATAAGCGAAATCGATTGCAGTTGAATCTGCTGGGAGGGCATGAATATCTCCCTTGGGAGTGAAAACATAGACTTCATCCTGAAATAGTTCCAATTTCATTGATTCAATGAATTGACCGGGAACATCTTGTGTTTCTTGAATGTCCTCAAGCATTTCTTTGTAATTGGCGAATATAGATAATGCTTCCTTGGTTGTAGGAACACCTTCCTTGTAGCTCCAATGTGCTGCAATGCCATGCTCCGCGACTTGATGCATTGCTTTACTTCGAATTTGAATTTCTATCGGGTTTCCGCGATCTAAAATCGTGGTGTGAAGTGATTGGTATCCGTTCTTTTTTGGTTGTCCGATCCAATCTCGTAGTCGATCAGGTAGGTACCCCCATCTTAGATGTAATACACCAAGTGCATTATAGCAGTGCCAGTCATCTTCAACAATGACGCGAAGTCCTACTAAATCACAAATATCCTTAAATGGTGTGCCTTTAAGATGCATTTTTTGGTAGATGCTATAGATATGTTTTGTTCGTCCCCTGACATTTGCGATGATTCCGTGTTTCTTAAGCTCTGCATGAATTACTGCTTCCATTTTTTTGCAGTAGGTTTGTCGTTCTTCCAATTTATCTTTTAGCAAGTCTGCTATTTCTCTATACACATCGGGGAGAAGGTATTTGAGCGACATATCTTCAAGACGACTCATTATAGACCAAATACCAAGTCTGTGAGCAATAGGTGCATATATTTCAAGTGTCTCTTTAGCAATGCGTTGTTGCTGTTCTGCGGATAAGTGTTCTAATGTTTCCATATTGTGAAGGCGGTCAGCTAATTTTATCAAGATAACGCGCATATCTTCAGCAGTTGCTAACAATAACTTTCTGTAGGTATCAGCTTGTCGCTTCCGTTTACCGCCACTGAATTTATAGCGTCCGATTTTTGTAACGCCTTCGACTAAATGTGCGATATTCTTCCCAAACTTATCCTCCATTTCAACCCGCGTTACACCTGTATCTTCTAACACATCATGCATCAATCCTGCGCAGATCGTGTCAATATCCAAACGCAATTGCGCGAGGATTTCTGCAGTCCTCACACAGTGCATAAAATAAGGATCACCGGACTTACGCAACTGTCTTCTATGTGCGTACTCGGCAAAACTGTAACACATTTTGAGGTAGTCAAAGTCTGTTTCAGCTTCAGGGTTATGTTTCTGAATAATCTGTATTAGGGATTCCGCACTCATCTTTAATTCGCTCCCAAATTTGACGACTATTCTCTTGTAACTGGAATTTTAGAAAATCTTGACTGTTCTGCTGCAACCATTCACATTTAAGATAAGTTGTTGATCTGTTCAATTGTTTTTTTTCTGAAGGAAGTATCTTTACAAGATGTTTATCAGATTCAGTTTTGTTTTCAATAAAACCTAACTCTTCAAAGATTGTGAGTCCAGTGTTGATCACCTGTTTTGAAATATCAGTAAAGGATTCGGTAAGTGAGTCAACACCAATATAGTTAGTTCCAGCGGACTGTTTCAATTGTTGGTAGAGCAGTGTAAGGAACTTTCTATCAGGAACCGTCTCGTTTAATCTATCCTGTAGTAACTGTACATCCGTTTTACTATTGTATAGGAGATGTAGCAATGTCGTATTTTGTGTGTTGGCAGCTGGTTTACTTCGAGAGAGAAAATCCGCAGATTGCTTTGTTAAGTGACAGAATATAACATGCTCTAAATCAGGAATAGTATCTATTGCAGATTCTGATATGATATCTGAAGAGACAACTGCGACAAGTTCACCACCCTTGAGTTTTTCCAATAGTTTGATTTCATCTTCCAACACTGTTGTATGGTCGTGTCTACCTACAGATTCTGCATGTTCAGGTATAACATGTGTTAACAATTGATCAATTTTTTCTGGACTATGTACATATATTATACACTTTTTGTTGTTATTGAGCAAACCTAAGAGATATTCTTTTTTGTCTTTGTCTCTTGAGTCAACGACTCTTCCAGATGAAGGAAAATCACTGGGTGGAAAAACCGTTTGATTTGGCGATCTTTCACGGACCCGAAATTCTTCAAGAATAAGTTGGACAGTGCGAGAGTCATTATATTCATTGATTTGAGGATAATATGCCATATCTATTGAAATGTCTGGTCGACTAAATGTTGTGAAGTGTTCAGATTTCCGCCAACCAATTGTTTTCAGTTTTGATGAGCCATCACTCACTCTCATTGAGAGATGTATTTTTTCTTTTCCAATCAATGAAGGTGGACCTTCAATTGAAAGACTCTTGCTAATGAAGCGTGGTGACGGATTTTTTAAGCCAAATGGTTCCAATATTGAGAACTGTTCTAAAGTTTGTAACGTAAGGGTTTGTAGATTTGTTTCAAAATCTAATGCAAGTTTTGGTATTAGGTCAGTTTCCACAAGATGTTCACAAGCGAATTCGTTGAATGCCTTCTTAAATTTGTTGAGATTCTCTGTCTTTAGTGTAACTCCTGCAGCGGCTTTGTGTCCACCATGTTTCATGAGAAGGTGTGAGCAGCTATTCAAACTATCAGCGAGATTCATTCCCTCTATACATCGTCCTGAACCAGTTGCTTCATCGCCATCTATCACAAGTACGAAGATCGGACGATAATACTGCTCAAGCAAACGTGATGCTACAATCCCTACGACTCCTTTTGCTTGTGGATCCCACCTACTACTTGCTACGACTAACCCTTTATACTCATCAAGGTTTTCATCCATTCTGAGTATTTCATTGGCTTTTTCCTGTATGTTTTTTTCAATTTTTTTTCGTTCCTGATTACATGCATCTAATTGGTGGGCAAGTTTCTCAGCAGTTTCAGCTGAGTCAGTTGTTAAGAGTTCAACAACCTTTTTTGCGGTATCCATTCGTCCAGCTGCGTTTATACGAGGTCCCAATCCCCATGATAAAGCCTGTCCATCTAATGTGTTATTAGGAAATTTAGCGGCATTACACAATTTGCGTATTCCGATACGACTTTGCTTACTGATTTCGTCTAATCCAAGTTTGCTTAACGTGCGGTTTTCACCAGTAAGTGGTGCGAGGTCAACGACTGTACCTAACACAACGAGATCAAGCAATGAAGTAAGATACGCCTCATCTTCTATTAATCCTTGTGCAACTTTGAAAGCTAATCCAACGCCAGCCAGTTCAGTATAAGGATATTCATTTCCTGGAACTTTCGGTGAAATAATTGCATAAGCAGGAGGAGGGTCGCTTTCGGGGGGTTGGTGGTGGTCAGTGAGTATTACATCCATGCCAAGTTCATTCGCGTATTTAACTTGATTAATTGAAGTTATTCCGCAGTCAACAGTAATCAACAATTTACATCCTTTCTCGCTGATCTCTTCAATCGCCTGATCATTTAGACCGTATCCTTCTTCATACCTATGCGGGATGTAGTATTTGACTGGAAAATCAATATGTTGAAATGCATTGACCAATAGTGCAGTTGCAGTTGTGCCATCAGCATCATAATCTCCATATATATATATATTCTCACCATTTTTGATAGCGATGCGAATTCGTTCAATTGCTTTTGCCATATCTGCCATGTCAAAGGGAGAGTGAAGGTCAGCATAAGTCGGATAGAGATATGTTCTCGCATCTTCAACCGTTTTTATACCGCGATTTACGAGTAAACGTGCTACAAGTGGCGGGATGCCGAATTCCGCTGCAAACGTAAGACTCGTATCTATATCTGGGTTCTGGTATTTCCATATTTTAGGAGGCTGTTGTCTCATTGAATTTTAATCTCTTGTGTGTGTTAATTCCAATACAGAGTTCAACTATACTGGTAAATTTAATATATCATGGAATGTATCAAAAGTCAATGTAATCTCATCTTCGGGTGTGTAAAGATCTTGTCACTAACTTCTCACCATGAATTGTAGGGGCGGGTCTCTGTGCCCGCCCGTTGCCTAACAGGACAAGGAATGGCGGGGCACAGAGACCAGGGGAATCATGGCGAATACCAAACGCGTATTCGTCTAAGCGCATTCATACCCGCCAAATGCCACACGGGGAATGCCTTATGAAGATTAAGAAAATAATTCGGTAATTCTTATTTTCCCAAACTCGGTAGGCGCGGTTTCCGAACCGCACTGGATCTTTCTCCAAAATCACCGAATTAATAAATTAATCTTCATTATGGCATTCATACCCGGGGAACGCCAAAAGGCGTTCATACCGTTGATTACTTGATTTGACACTACAATGGTGACTGGGATGTTTTGCCAAAAACTTTACATACTGAATTTGACTTGATACATAACGTCCTACATGATATTATTAATACAATGAAGCATAAAGGTTTTTTCATCACAATTGAAGGTGTTGAAGGCGCAGGTAAAACTACTCAAATACACCGATTAGCGGATGCACTCGGAGATGATGTGATTGTTACACGGGAACCGGGTGGCACTCCAGTATCGGAACAGGTACGCGACATCTTTTTAACTGCCTCTACAATTTCTGCTACAACTGAATTGTTGCTGATAGCTGCCGCACGATCACAGCACGTCTCTGAACTTATTTTACCGGCATTGAATGCTGGGCAAATTGTCATCTGTGATAGATTCAGTGATGCGACTATTGCTTACCAAGGATACCGGAAAGGGATTGATCTTCAGATTGTTGAACAGGTAAATCAGATTGCAACAGATGGATTAAAACCTGACATTACATTTCTACTGGATTTACCACCAGAGATAGGACTGCAACGCAAACGTGACTCTGACGAACCACTTACACGACTTGAACATGAAACACTATCCTTGCACAAGAAAGTGAGAGAAGGATATTTAGCAGTTGCAAAATTGGAACCAAACCGAGTTACATTAGTTGATGCACAACTTGGTCCAGATACCATTCATAATATTCTCGTGGCAGAAGCAGAAAAAAGAATACAGATGACAAAATCTAAACACATATCAGTATAAATGCAAAACACTATTATCGGACATCAGAACATCATATCACAACTTCAGAACGCAGTAAAATCGGAAAGGGTTGCTGGTGCGTACCTTTTTGCAGGTGAGCAGGGAGCAGGTAAAGAGACAGTTGCATTATTCTTTGCAAATCTTATATTGTGTGAGAGTGATGAAGCATCTGTCCCTTGTGCTGCGTGTCGTGCTTGTCGCAAGATAAAAAGTGGTAACCATCCTGACCTTCAAATCATCCGTCCCGATGGTGCCCAACTCAAGATAGACCAAATTCGAGAAATGCAGCAGCGAATTTCGTATCAACCACTGGAAGGTCCAAGGAAAATCTATATTATTGCCAACACTGAGAAGATGAATGTTTATACAGCCAATTCCCTTCTCAAAACACTTGAAGAACCACCTGCAGCATCAACAATAATCCTACTAACAGAAAACCTTAATGCTATGCTGCCAACAATTCGTTCTCGGTCGCAGATACTCACTTTTTACCCGATGCCAACAGAAGAATTAGCCAATGCATTGGTAGACAATTTTTCTACAAATAAAGAAGATGCGACTAATGCTGCCATATTGTCTCGTGGAATTGTTGGGAAAGCAATAACGCTTGTTGAGAAAGGCATTGGTGATAGTCAAGAAGTGCCTGAGATATTAGATGAAACAGATCTAATTGCTGCCTTCCGTTTAGCCGAACAATTTGAAAAGGATTTGGATAGATTAGACGAATTAGTCACGTGGTATCGTGATCTACTTCTGGTACAACAAGGTGCACCGAAAGAAATGATCACCCACATTGATGCAGTTGATAGACTGCAAACACTTGCACCCCGATATTCCCATATCAGACTCCAACGCGCGATAAAAACTGTCCTTCAAACGAAGTCATTGCTTCAAAAAATCAATGTTTCTAAGACAATTACCTTGGAAGTTATGTGTATCAAATTGATACAAGGAAGATGATGTCATTATAGTGAATTATAAATATAAGTTGACACTTTCGACCCACGGTAGGCGAGGTTTCCTAACCTCGCCGATGCAGAGTGTTCAAGTCCTTTCAAAATCTACTATAATACACAAAAATCACATAATAAACCACGATGAAGCGAGGAATAGAATATCACGAACTGTAAAATAGAACAGAGAGACACTGCAAAACAGTACCAAGAACTGTCCAAAAAATGAACAATTAATAAAAAAAATTCCCTATTTACTTGTTTTTTCAAAATTCAGTCAAGACAAAATACCGTCATAAACCCACATTATAACAATAACGAGAACACTATGCAGAAAAAACTAAAAAAACAAGTAAAAATTATAGTGAATTATAAATATAAGTTGACACTTTCGCCCTACGGTAGGCGATGTTTCCTAACCTCGCCGATGCAGAGTGTTCAAGTAAATTCAAAATCGACTATAAATTGTGAGAACGAAACCAAATCACTGTATTTGAGATAACTTATATGTCAAATTTTCTCCAACAAGCAAAGAGTTTAGAATCTGAAGGAAACATCGCAGAAGCAATTCAGGACTACGAAAATGTTATCAGAACAGAGAATGATACCTTAACACTTGCTGATGCGAACTTCCGACTTGGCGGAATCTATCGTGAATGGAGAGAACTCTTTGCAGCTCAACGGTTTTTATCTCAAGCACACCAACTAAATCCAGAAAATTCGGACATACGAGATGCAATTGAATCGCTAAATCTACACTTCACGGAAAATAGAGAGGAAATAGCCGACCAGATGTCACGGCAGAATAGTGACCAAATTGTCTCACTGTTTCGTATTGCTACGGGTATTAAACTGATTGGCATGGACAAACCAGTTCAAGCGTATCCGTTGATGAAAAGCCGGACGAAAATATTTCCAAATGCTGCTGTAGCCAAACATCTGCTTACCGATATGAGTATTACAGAACAGGAACGTAATTCTGCTATTGAATATCTAATAGAAAGAGATTGGCTTGAGAATTCAGGGGCAGACCTATACACTATCGCTGACAGTGGTTTGTATGCATTCTATACAACACTTGCAAAATTGCATGTTGACAATGAAGTCTACCAAGATGCTATCACATGTTATGAGCAAGCATATTGGTTGGATAGTGATAAACTCACACCGCAATATCAGAAAATTATCTGTTATGCTGCACTTGAGTCGTGGAATGAAGCACTGGAGTCAATAAAGGAACTCCCTACTGAAGTGCCATCAGAGATAGATCACATTGCATACTACACAGCGACTGCACATGTTTTTCACCACTTCAGTCAACAAACCGATGATGATAAAGTTAAACAACACGTGATTGATGCATGTAAAAAAGTATTGAGTATAGATAAGAAAGACAAGACTATTTCAAGACTACTTGATTCCTATCAAGAGAAAAAGAGTTGGTGGCGGAGGTGAAGTATGAAAATCCTAAAAAGTTGGCTGTGTTTTACACTACTTATTGTATCATTGCTATATTGTCCGAATATCATTGCACAAGAAACTGCACAATGGAAATTACCTGATGGTGCGAAAGCGCGTCTTGGCAAAGGTGTGATAACCGATATGCAACTTTCACCCGATGGGACTCAGTTGGCAGTTGCAAGTTCTACTGGCGTAAGAATTTATGATATGAACACTGGAAAAGAAAACGTTATCCTAAGAAAAGACAATGATTTAAATGGATTACTCACATTTTCATCTGACGGAACAACACTTGTTCATACCACAGGTGAGAAGAAATGTTATGTTTGGAATGTGGAAAATAGGAAACTATTGAATACCTTTAATTGCAACGATTCCTCGTTCAAATCATTGAAGTTATTAGAAGATGAAAAAACACTCGTTATTCTGAATTGGAAAGTTACCTTCTCGTTTTGGGATATCTCTACTGGAAAACTGTTGGATACAACGAATCCAAAAGCATCTAAAATTAGAATAAAATGGGACGTTTGGCACCGGGCGGTAGATGGTGTAGTTGACGATACGGGGTCTGTTACTTATGCTATCGCAAATCATGACGGTACCGTTAGCATCCAAGATGGACGGACACATAAACTGATACGAACGCTTGTGCCCCAAACAAATGAAGATGCTTTTTTGAAGGTAGGTCAAAAACAAGAACCAATCGTCTTCAAAGCAATTCCACCAGGATTGAAAAATGAAGATGTGCAACAACATATTCCTTCAAACTTTAGAGATGATGGTAAACCTTTTCCTATACAATACAATTTGAACCCGCAGATTTCATTCCGTAGAACATTAGAAAAACAACCGATGAAATGGATAGGTTCGTTGAAATTCTCACCAGATGGTAAATTGCTTGTAAGCAAAAGCAGTTATAAGATACCAAGATGGGATGGAGCGTCAGGGACAAGTGGTCCCACTGAGTTATGGGATGCAGAAACAGGTGAGCAGCTGGCAGCACTCCCATGGTGGGTGGATGCAAGGTTTTCAAGTGATAGTAAGACTATTGCTCTGTTTGTACATAGTGGTTTCAGTTATGGTAGATGTGATATTTGGGATATGGTTGACAAACATCAAATTGCAGAATATGCATCTATTTCAGAAGTAAAGTTTTCTGGAAATGGTAAAACGTTATATTTAAGGAAAGGAAAAAGTTATGATAATCAAGGAAATGTCCTAAATAGACCGAGATATACGATTTGGGATATAACTACGCAAAGTGAAATTGCATCAGTTCATCCATTAGACGATCAAGACGTTATTTCACCAAGCAAACAACTGTTATCTTATGATGGTTCTGTTCTTGTTACTGCTAATGATAATTCTACAATTGATGTATGGAATACGAAAACTGATACGCAGATGCGCACACTTACCACAGGTTATACTAACAAGTTCACTGCATTAGTATTTAGTGATGATGGAAAGACATTGGTAAGTGGGAGTTCTGGCAGGATTCATTTGTGGGATACAGTTAGTGGTACACTTCGGCACACAATCTCAACAGAAAAAGTGAATATAGAAGGTATTACATTTACCACAGATAACAAGAAACTGACGACAATTGGATTTGGATCCACAATTCAGTGGGATGTTACCACGGGGGGAAAGATTTCTACAGATAATACCCGAATTAATTTGAATGCTAACACTGGATCATCTGGTTTTGACGATGGTACAAGTATTACTTATCCTGCCTATGTCCATTCTCCAAAATATAACACATTTGCAACTAAAAATAGAGAAGAGAATCATATTGAGATATGGAATTCTACTACGCGGAATCGTATAGGTTTACTCAAGAAGGATGCATATAGTTCAGCAAAAGGTGCGATGGCACTTATACCTGATGGAAGTTTACTTGCCACCAACGATATGTTTGGTCGTGACAACGAAGTTTATTTGTGGGATACTAACACTAATGAACGTGTTGCTACACTTAATATGTACAAAAACATGCTTGAAAAAGTATTTGCGATATTTCACAATATTAATATACATGGTATGGTATTTGATTATAGGGGAGAAACCTTAGCAGTTGCGATAGATGAGAAAGAAATCCAATTGTGGGATGTCATTAAGGATAAACGTGTTAGAATTATCAAAACACGTCATAAGCATGCTATTTGCAAATTAGCATTCTCTCCAGATGACAATTATGTCGCAAGTGGTGATGCGGGGGGCAACATTCAGGTTTGGGATACGAAGACTGGCAAAAATGTCGCTAAGTATAAAGGGCATAAATGGAACATAAATGTTCTGGTGTTTTCTAAGAATAGTAGTTATCTCGCAAGCACAAGTTTATATGATGGAACTATTTTTCTTTGGGAAGTTCCAGAAAAATAAATATCATTCACACAACATATTGTATGATATGTGGGGTGAGACATGCGATATATAATATTGTTTAGCTTTGCTTTATTCCTATTCGGGTGCGGTCCGAAAAGTATTCCATATTCACAAAACACCGATACTCCCGATCCAAATGAAGTAGCACGTAGACATGACAATTGGGGACTTGAATATGCGAAAGCAGGTGACCTATTACAAGCCATTACAGAATTTAAATTAGCTATTGAGAATGAACCACGTTGGGCACTTCCTCATTACAATTTGGGTTCAGTGTATGGAAATATGGGTGAGCTTGACAGAGCAATCATTGTGTGGGAGCGCGCAACACAACTGGATACGGATTTTGCAAAAGCATACTATAATCTTGCCGTAGCCTATGCAGTGAAGGCTGAGAATGCATTAGGGTCAGATAGAAAACTTATTTATATTGAGAAATCGATTCTTTCACTTCGTCAATCAATTCGGGTGGATAAATCTACACTGACCGCAGCACAAATGGATGAAGCGTTTGATAGTTTTCGTGACTTGCCAGATTTTATGCTCTTGTTTGAGGACCTTGAACCAGAATAGCGGGTCTTTACGTTTCATCTCTTGAAAAGTAACACATACAACACGTTTGTCTTGTATTCATCGTAAAATTGGAGTTTATAGAATGTCTTATCTTTATGGTAACATACCGATTGACCAGATACTGTGCGGGGATAATCAAGAATTAATTCGGCAATTGCCCGATTCCTGCATTCAATTAGTAATTACCTCTCCTCCATATTTTCAACAGCGTGATTACGGTGGTGGAATGGGAAATGAAAGTCATGTTGATGAATACATTGATAAGTTAATTTGTCTTTTCCGAGAGTGTGTACGTGTTTTGAAAGATGATGGTAATTTAGTTTTCAATATAGGAGACAAATATCAAGACAGTAGTTTGCTTCTTGTTCCATATCGTTTTGCGCTTGCTGCAACAAATACAGAATTAGTTAGATTGGTTAATGAAATTACATGGGTAAAAAAGAATCCTACTCCACGTCAGTTTAAACGCCGTCTTGTAAGTAGTACTGAACCGTTTTTCCATTTTGTTAAATCCGATAACTATTTTTACGACACGAAAGCTTTTTTAGCAGAACCAAGTACTATTCAGAAATCGCAAAAGAAGACAAACACGAAAGTTGGACAACGATATTTTGAACTCATAGAGGAATCTGAGTTATCTGAAGCGGAGAAAGCAAGTGCGCGACTTGAATTAGCAGAGGCAATTCAAGAAGTCAAACGAGGTGAAACACAAAGTTTTCGTATGAAAATTCGTGGAATTCACGCTGCCCCATTTGGAGGACAGATGGGAGGAAGGACATTACAACTTAAGAATAAAGGATTTACTATTATACGGATATATGGTAATAGACTCAAGAGAGATGTGATTGAGACACCTGTTGCGGCAGAAAAAGGAAATATACATCCAGCTATCTATCCAGTTGATCTGATTGAAGAGTTTTTACATCTTCTCACCCCTCATGGTTCTGTTGTACTTGATCCCTTTATGGGCTCGGGTTCAACAGCAGTAGCTTGTAAAAAACTTGGTAGACATTACGTCGGGTATGACATAAATGCTGAATATTGTGAATTTGCTAAGAACCGTGTTGATGGAACAGAGATAAAGATGAGGAATATGTTTGAAGGAATATAATGAATAAAGTACGTGAGATTTTGGAAGAGATATATCAATTAGCGGAATCAAGTCAAATTATTGAATCTGGACTCACTGAAGATCAGAACCTATGGGTAAATACAATCGTAAAAAATGCAGAATCTCAAAAAGCGGTTCTAACGGTATTGATTACTTCATTAGTAAAGAAGATAGAGAATCCAGCGCAAGATACCAGGTACCATAAGAAGGAACTTACAAATGGCTATTCTGGTAGAGGATTTGATACCGTACACATTACTCCTTTTATAGCCGAGAAGTTTCAAAGGTTTGCTATGAAGGGAGGCAGCGGATGGTTGACACGTTCACTTGAGCAAGCACATCCATATACTCTTGAGTATCCAGGAAGGATTCAAAATGTATCTGTCAAAAACGCTTTTCTTAATATCCTCAATGATATTGAAGAAAACAAATCCGATCCAAAAAAGTTTCTGTGTGTAATTTTTATTTCCATGATTGACTTGATGAACAGTCCAATTTACCAAAAAGGATTGTTTGAATCTGAAAGCACTGGATTTCCAAATATACCACAAACCGAAACATTAACTATTGAAAGAATAGTGAATCTTCTGAAACGACATTTTAATATCAGTTATGGTGTTGCTGGTGCTTCGCGTCTACCTGTATTGGCAGTTTTTTCTGCATATGAAATGTTAATTGCAATTGACAGATATAAGAGTAAAACACTTTCACCATTGAAAAGTCATACTACATCAGATACCAAATCAGGTGGAATAGGAGATATTGAAGTCCTTAACGAAGACGGTGGGTATTTTGAAGCCGTTGAGATTAAACACAACATCCCGATTTCATCAGGTATTGTAGAAGCATCTTTTCAAAAGTTTATGAATACTTCTGTGACACGTTATTATCTATTAACCACGGCAGAACCAAACGTTGAAGATGTAGATGAGGTAAATGAATCGATAGATAAAATTCATAGAATGCACCGATGTGAAGTAATTGTCAATGGAATACTTCCATCCATAAAGTATTACCTACGGATGTTAAGTAATCCAAAACTCTTTGTAGAAACCTACTCAAAGAATCTGGAATTAGACTACAAACAGAATACAGACATAAAAACAATTCATTTACGTTACTGGAACGATTTGATAAAATTATTTTCAGATCCTATTTCTTGAATTTTCCCTTACCACTGACATTAGAACATTAAAAATAGAAGTCACGCTAAGAAAATAATCGCGTATGTAATATTTCATTATCATCACATGCCACAGTATACGACCCTTACCACAGAAGAACTCGCGAAGATTTTGAAGGACTATGAGATTGGCACACCAGTGAAGTTGGAAGATATACACGGTGGATATGGTAACAGCAACTTCAAAGTAATAACGACAGAAGGTGTATTTCTCCTTAAAATATGTGATGAAAAAAACCTTGACCAACTTCATAAACAGGTATCTTTATTGGATCATTTGCATAATCATTCATATCCTACTGTATACCCAATTTTGCAAAGAAACGACGAAGCACTTTATATTTCCGATGACTACAATGTTATGATTTATCCGTTTTTGAATGGAGGCACTCCACAACCGTCCCAGAAGGTATCAACTCAGATTGGAGATGCGTTAGCAACTCTGCATGCTATTCCTCCGCTTCCAGAACTTCTATGTTTCCCGATGGGTGTAACTGAGATTACTCCATTTCTGAAACAGGTGAGAGATACTCGGTTTGCTGAACATCCCTTTGTAACGTGGCTTAAGTCAGAACTTGAGTGGATAAGACCTGAATTGGACAAACCGCTACCGACAGGATTACTACATGGAGACCTTTTTTTAGATAACACCCTTTTTGACGAGGACAAAATGGTTGCAATTCTTGACTTTGAGGAAGTGTGTTATGATACAATGCTTATAGATGTTGCTATGACAATCATTGGATGTTGTTATACGGTGCAACATCAACTGGATACTGCATCGGTGGGTGCTTTCTTAGAAGCTTACAATACAGACCGTCCACTGACAGATGGTGAATGGGACTGTTTAGATAGTTATGTTCATTATGCAGCTTTATGTGTTGCATTCTGGAGATTTAGACAATTTAATATCCGTCATCCTGATGAAAGCAGTGCCGATAAGTATTTTGAAATGATTAAACGAAGTGCCAATTGGCAATCAATAAGACTAAAACATGCTTAAGGGCATCCCATAACAAGTTAAAATATGTCATTAGTTACAATAAATGAAGTCACAAAACGCTATGACCCGGACATAATATTGGATGAAATTTCTGTCGCAATCGCGCCTGGAGACAGAATTGGACTAATTGGTCGTAACGGATGTGGGAAAACCACGTTACTTAAAATTATAGCAGGCATGCTCACTGACATTAAAGGTGATGTTGTTGTAGCAAAAGGTATCCGTATAGGGTATCTGAGTCAAGAACCTGAGTTAGACCGTGGATGTACTTTAAAACAGGAGATGCTCAAGGTTTTTGAAGAACGGCTTGACTTAGAAGATAAAATGCTCATACTTGCAGAAAAGATGGAGTCTCAGGAAACTCCTCAACTCTTGCAAGAATATTCCCATCTTCAAGAAAAACATGAACGACTGGGAGGATATGACTATGAGCACAGGATTAATCGTGTACTCGGGGGATTAGGTTTTCACCAGCAAGACTTCAATTTGCCGGTTAACGTTCTGAGTGGCGGTCAAAAAAGTAGAGCAACCCTAGCAAAACTCCTTCTTGAAGAACCCGATCTTCTGCTCTTTGATGAGCCAACGAATCATCTGGACATTAATGGAATTCAGTGGTTAGAGAATTATCTCAATACAGAATATAGAGGTGGTGTGCTTGTTGTTTCTCACGACAGGTATTTTTTAGATAAGGTTGTCAGGAAAGTATGGGAACTTGCAGAATCGGAAATCAATATCTATCGTGGTAACTATTCTAAGTACCTTGAAATAAAGAATGTTGAGCGACTCGTTGATGCGCGTGCTTTCAAAATGCAACAAGCGTTTATAGCACAAGAACAGAAGTTTATTGATCGGAATATAGCAGGACAGCGAACTCGTGAGGCACAAGGGAGACGGAAAAGATTAGAGCGACTGGAACAGATAGATAAACCGAAACCTGATGCAGCAACAGTGGCACTGAACTTTACACAAGGAACGCGCGGTGGAAACGATATATTAAGGTGTCATAATGTTGGAAAACAGTTTGGTGATAAAGTTTTATTCACGGGTCTTAATTTTGAGGTAGACCGTGGAGATGTCGTTGGAATAATTGGACCGAACGGTATTGGAAAAACTACCTTGTTCCGTATGATTTTGGGACAGGAAAAGCCTACCCAAGGTGAAATGTGGGTCGGTCCCACCCTCAAATTTGGGTATTACACACAAGAGTTGGAAGGTCTCAACACAGAGAACGGAATCTTTGAAGAAGTCTCTGAACTTTGTCCAGAAAAAACACCTTTTGAGGTGCGAAGTTATTTAGCAAAGTTCCTGTTTTCTGGTGATGATGTGTTTAAGCGGATTGGGAATCTAAGTGGGGGCGAACAGAGTCGCGTTCAATTAGCGAAGTTGTTATTGGAAAAGGCTAATGTCCTTCTTCTTGATGAGCCGACAAACCATCTTGATATTTCTGCACGTGAAGCACTTGAGAAATCACTTGCACAGTTTCCAGCAACGCTTTTTGTTATTTCACATGACCGTTATTTGCTGAATAATCTGACGACCAAAATGTTGATTTTTGAGGGAACAAAAGAGGGAACGAAAACGCACTTTTTTAACGGAAATTATGCAGAATACGAAGCAGAACAACAGCAAAAGTTAGAGGATGAAAAACGGAAGAAACTGAAACAGATAGACAAAACAAAAGAAAACCGAACAAAACCGGCTAATAATAAGTCTAAACGTAAGAGAAAGATGAAGGCGCAACGTCTGGTAGGAAGCAATTAATTCGGTCAAACAATGTGTTTTTCAACATTTTAATTTGACACACACTAATATTTAGTTTATAATTTATGTCGTATACGACGGATTATATATCATATTTAGGACGTATTTGATAGATGTCTAAAAACCAGGAGTTTAACAGAGATATTGATTTTGTGATGCGTGTGATGCATCATGCGCAAGCAGCAGTCAAATCTAGGTTTATTCAGGATATAGTACCCAGTCGACTGACAGTCGTCCAATTCAATGCTTTACAACACTTACATTGGTATGGTCGTGAATCTGGTATGTATGTCAGTGAGTTAGGCGAGCATTTAGGTCTTGCTCACAATACGGTCTCTGGTCTAGTCAGTAGACTTGAGAAACACGGTTGGGTTATCCGTTGTAAATGTGATGAAGATCGAAGACGAGCACATATTCAACTGACTCCCCAGTCTGAACAACTCTTCAATGAACGGGTCCAATACGCTGTAGAATTTTGGGAACAAACATTTGGACAACTTTCACAGGAAGAAAGAGATAATTTGATTGGGAGTCTGAAAAAGTTGAAACAGGTTATGGCAAAACCAGTGTGGCCCAGTTATTCACAACTGCATCCACGCGATGCGGATCATTTGCAAGAAAAATTTGAAACTGAACTTGATGAACTTGCTCAAGCAAAACTCAAACTCGTTGGTATTAGATTGATACTTGCAAAGATCGCCGAAAAACAGAATGAGCACGAACTTGCCGCATACCTTAACCAAGCAGCTTCTGAAGAGATTCATCATACGAACCAATTATTTTCATTACTTGGTCATGGCGAAGATTTCCATAATCTTCTGGCATCACTTGTAAATGAAGATAAAGTAGTATATGAGGAGTTATTAGCATTAACCGAAAATGCTCCTTGTAATGATGAGGATGAGGAATTAATCCTTCTCCAACAAATGCTACAAGATAGTCATAGATACAAACGATGGTTTAGTAAAGTCCATAAACAAAAAAATCGATGACTTCTATTATATCACTGACCCGCTGTTTTTCAGTTGATGGTCAATGAAAAAAGAGGAGAACATGCAGCCCCACAGTCAAGAAAGTATTCCTCCTGCCTGTAATGATGATGATGCCTATCTGATTGAACAGTTTCAGAAAGGCGACACGGCAGTGTTTGATACGCTATTTACTCGGTATCAGAAACGCACGTATCGGTTAGTTCAACGTTTTGTCCCAAACCATGAAGATGCACTTGATATTACACAAGATGCGTTTATACGCGCTTATCAAGGATTGTCAGATTTCAAAGGTCAATGCCAGTTTTATAGTTGGCTATACAGAATTACTTTCAACCTATGTATTGATTTTTTAAGGAAAAAGGCTCGTTCGGAAGTGATGGTATACGAATCTGAGGAATCTGAGGAATTGCCAATGGCTAATTTTCCAGACTTACGGTCAGATTCACCTGCTAAAGCTGCCGAGAATAAGGAACTCAGAGTCCAAATTCGAAAGGCGATTCGTCAACTACCACCCAAGCAACGGCAAATCTTTATCCTACGCCACTGGGATGGATTGTCGTTAAAGGATATTGCTGTAAAGGTCGGTAGGTCAGATGGGACAGTCAAAGCACACTTGTTCCATGCACATCGTAACCTACGGAAACATCTACGTCCTTACCTGAAAGAATCTGATGTATAACAATCTTTGTTAGGCACACAATATTCATTATCCAACCTACCATCTTCTGTATGGTAGGTTGGGTAGACTGATGTGGTAGAAAGAACTTTGAAATCGTAGATATCAGATGTTAATTTTATGACGATTGTGTTGTATCCACAGTATCCTCAGTAGTAAATAATGCCTCAACAAAATCTTCACCTGTGAAATCACGTAAGTCATCAAGTTTCTCACCGATACCAATGAGTTTCACTGGTGCACCGAGTTCAGATTTCACCGCAATCACAATCCCACCTTTTGCGGTACCATCCAATTTTGTTACAACTACACCTGTAATCGGCACAGCTTCATTAAAGATTTTCGCCTGCATCAAAGCGTTTTGTCCTACAGTTCCATCAATAACAAGTAATACCTCATGGGGTGCGCCGTTATGTGCTTGACCCATTACACGTCCAATTTTTGATAATTCGTCCATCAACGGTTTCTTCGTATGGAGTCTTCCAGCAGTATCTACAATCATTACATCCACGTTTCTGGTTTTGGCAGCGTGAACTGCATCAAAAACGACTGATGCTGGATCTGCTTTTTCACCGCCTCGTATCAGTTCTGCTCCAGCACGTTCACACCAAATTGCCAATTGATCCTCAGCAGCTGCACGGAACGTATCTCCTGCGGCAACAAGCACACGGTTGCCATTTGCATGGAAACGACTGGCAAGTTTACCTATCGTTGTAGTTTTCCCAGCACCATTAACTCCAAGAACTAATATTGTATAGGGTGGTTCACCATTAAGGTTTAATGGCACATCCTCACCAAGTAGTT
The DNA here is from genome assembly GCA_958295945.1 of Candidatus Poribacteria bacterium. GTDB lineage: Bacteria > Poribacteria > WGA-4E > WGA-4E > WGA-3G > MSPOR6. The sequence continues at coordinate 2,372,228 of OY282386.1, read as the reverse complement.
TCATTACCTCATCTTTTATGACAGTTTCCAATTCAGATGAATCTCCTAATGCCTTTTCCTTGACAGTCTCTCTGACATTATCCATCAATGTCAGAGTCGTATCAACTCCGACATCAGCCTGGATCAAGATTTCTTCAATTTCCTCCATTAATTCTTCATCTATTTTTCTTCCTACACGAAGTAGACCTGATAATTGAGAGATAAAACTGTTGCGTGTTTTCGCTAAACCGGACTTTAGACGATTGAACCAACTTTCTTTATTTTTTTCATTTTCTGGTTCAATGCTGTTTTTGTCACCACCTTTAAATAGGTTTCTGAGCATCCATTTCTCCTTTATGCCTTATATTCTTTATACCCAATAAATTTGGTATGAATGATTGCATATCATATAATACAGTAACGAAGTTTGAAAGACAACAAAAAAGGAATTTAGTAATTTCAGAATCAGACATTATTGTTCATTGTAAGATATTTTTTGATTTAAACGTTAACATTCTATAAAGTGAATTTGATTAATAAATTGCTAACATTGTCTTAATAGTTTATACTAAAGACAGATTAGAATTAGGAGATTAACAATGTATATCAAAAAATTAGACCAAATCAACCTACGTTATCTTTTCGTCGTTGCTATTATGTTGATTCCATCTTTTGTAATCACTTCTTGTGTAGAAGAAAAGCAGTTAGACGATATCGTTCAACAAACTGAAGAGAAAGATGATTCTCAACAGGGTACAGATGAACCCGCAGCTGCACTTCCTGGCCTTCCTGATGATACCGCAGGATATGACAAATGGTTAAAATTAAACGCAGAACCGATTCCTCCTGTCGCAGGTGGTGATCCACATAACGGCACAAAGAATGTATACGTCAACCAGGAGCGGGATAATATCGCCCCAGATGGTGAACAACAATTTCCATATCCTGATGGCAGCATTGTCGTTAAAGAAGCATCTCGCCCCAATAAGGATTATATCGGACTCATCGCAATCATGCGGAAGAAAGCAGGGAGTGATCCAGATCACAACGATTGGGAATTCATTGAATATACCCGAAATACTCCAGATGATGACTTTAGTGTTCTCGCATCAGGTGCGACATGCTGGGGGTGCCATGCCAGAGTTGAAGATAAAGATTATGTCTTTACCTTACTTGATTAGTAATTATCGCAGGTATCTGCAACACACACTATAGGTTATAAAGGAGATTGCTTATGAAAATACCATATTATAGAAATGGGTTTCGACTATTCTATAAAATTATTCTACCTAAATCAATACAAAGTTTGATTGTATATACTTTCATCACTTATACCTCAATTTTTTCTTTCGGGTCTATGTCTGTAGAAGCACGACCAGAGTTTGCAGCTGAACTGAACAAGGATTGTACTTTCTGCCACATTGATCCAGCTGGAGGCGGTCCACGAAATCGAGTCGGAGAGATTTTTGAAGAAAACTACTTTGAATTCCCTGAAGATTTTGATATGGAAGCAGTCTCGGAAGAATCAATGGAAGTAGTTAAGCAGCTTACTACATCTCTGGATTTGCAGACTGCTTATATTAACAACATACACGAAGATGTAGAGGGTGGTGCAGTTGCTGGATGTAATTCCTGCCATTCATCAGTTGACAGGTTCTTTCTGATGCAGGCTGAAGTTACTTTTAATGCACAGGCTTCAGATCATGTTGGGTTAACTCTGTCTAATAATCTTGGTTCTATCTTAAATGCTTTCGCGACGGTGGAGGCAATACCAAAACATCTATACTTGAAAGTAGGACAATTCCGTTTGCCGTTTGGAATCAAGCAAAAAGATCATAATATACTTGTTCGTGAAGGTTACGATCTCGGATCAAATAAACGGGATGTTGGAGTTGAACTCGGCGGCAGCTACGGGAAAGTCTTCTATAATGGGGCTTTATTTAACGCCGGAAACACACAGGCAAATGGAGTGCTTGGAACTATTGGAGGCCAATTCGGTCCAATTCGTACTGGTCTCTCTGGCAAATTTGAGAATCCAGATGAAGATTGGGAACGACTTATTGGGGCATTTGTAACTGCGTCTTATGCTGGGTTAAGTTTAGAAGGTGAATTCAACTTTGGTAATAGTGGTGAGGTTGGCTCATTTTCATCAGAAGAAGTTGACTCAAAAGGATATTATGTTGGGGCAAAATATCGTGTTTTACCGCAGTTATCAGTAGCAGGAAGGTATGGTTTATTTGATCCCGATAGGTCAGTCTTAGGTGATGCCGCAAGGCGCATCACATTCATTGCACAGTATAACTTCATTGAGAACGGCGCAATATCGCTTTTCTATTGGGCAAATCTACCTAACGATGACAGACTACCTGATGATAAAATCAGTAATAAAAGTGTGTTAAGACAACTACAAGGATCAGATCAGATTATCTTGATGTCACGATTCTGGTTTTAGTCTGACTGAAAAATTGTGAGAATAAATTAATGGTGTGGTTTATTTAACACATGGTAGATATTCCCTTCATCTGATAGGTCAAAGTATATTTTGATAAACAAATGGTCTATAGTCGAATAATTTGTTGTTTAGATTTTATAGTTTTCAATATAGTAGTATGGAATAATCTGAACGATATTAATTTGTAATTGAAATCTACAATGTAAATTTATAATAAAATACATAAATTGGCATTCAACACCGATTGTAACTAAACGCAATCGGTGTTGTTTCTTTTGAGTTATTTATTCCATTTTTATATGTCTTAATATGGCAATCTCGTAATAAATTGATTTGTAGTATTTATTTACGACTTACACAATTGTCTTACTCTATGGATAAAGTAGACAATTTCTGTAATATAAACAAAGAAAATAAAGAATTGGCACGAATATTGCTTATGTTAGGATTATCAAAGAGAAATTGACTGTTATTTTTGCAAGTAAATAGTAAAAACATTAACAATAATAACTTTTTTACACTGTTATATATTAAAGACGCGAATATGATTCAGGAGAAAAGCGATGATTAACAAAAAGTTTCTAATCGGGGCAGTTCTGTTCCTTTCTTTGTTCATAGTGATTATTGGTGCTCTCTACATAAATAGTTTGACGACATCTGATGCAAAAACACGTGTCACTGTTAAAATGATAACACCTGAAGGAGAAAAGGTTCCGCAATGGGTTGATTTCACATTTGCCTTTTCTGAACCAGTAGTAGATAATTCATTAATTAACACTGAACTTCCTAATCGGGCAATTCAGTTTACACCTACAACGCAAGGTGCCGCACGTTGGATTGCTCGTGATACTATTCGTTTTTTTCTTGAAAGTGCCTTAGCTCCATCCGCAAGTTATACCGTAGAACTTTCACCAAAGTTACGTCAAAGTTCTCTCGGTTTTGTCATAACGGGAGATCGTAAATTCACCTTTGCAACAGAACAATTTCGCATACAATCGGATCGTCTTGAGTTCAAATATACTAAGACTCACGCTAAAGTTGATGGTAACATCAACTTCAATTATCCAGTCAATATTGCTGATTTGCGTGCAAATATGTCAATGAGACTTCAAGAAGATGTTGAAATTCCGTATACATTACAACCTCAAAATGGAATTGCCAGAGAAGTAAAGGTTTCAACTGAAGAAATACCACGTTTACTGGGTGATCAATCCCTCAAAGTAAAAATTGAAAAAGGATTTAAATGCACTGGTGGAAAAATCGGTTTAAAGGAATCTTTTGTTAAATCGATGTCTCTGACAGGACATGGGACTTTAAGTGTAACTTACGCTAATGTCCAGGAATATTCTGGTAGACCACACATCGCACTTCGTTTTAGTTCTCGTATTCCTGTTGACACTGTGCAGCCCTATATAAAGATTAATCCAAATATAGATACACAGATTATCACCAGATATGGTGAGATTGAAATCCATGGCGATTTTAAGAGACGTGAACGTTATGTAATTACTGTGGATCAAGGATTAACAGCACCAGACAGCTCCGTGTTGAGAAAACCTTATTCTGTAAAGCTTAGAATACCAGATGTTCCTTCACAATTACGTTTTATGGGAAATGGTTTTTTCCTCACTCGAAACCAGAAAATGAATCTTGGTATGGTTACGACGAATATAGATAAAGTGAATTTACGAATAGAGAAAGTCTTCAGCAATAACCTTATCTATGTTTCACGGGTTGGAAATTGGAGATATTGGGCAGAAGATTTAGCCAAACCTCTCCATTCTGATACTATTTCTATTTCTGCAAAGTTAAATGAAGAGATTAACACGACCCTGAATTTAGCAGAATACCTTGACGATAAGAATGCAGGCATCTATAAAGTCACTATCAGTGATACTGACAAGAGTTGGGTGCGTGCAACACAATGGGTATTGTTGACGGACCTTGGTATCATTTCAAAGAAAGCAGGAGATGAACTATGGGTATGGGTAAATTCTCTTGCCACCTTAAAACCTGTTTCAAATACAACAGTTAAACTTATCAGTGACAATAACCAAGCCCTCTTAACTGGAAAAACAAATTGGGAAGGATTGGTCAAATTTACATCTGTTGATGAAAAAATTGGGGATTCTTCTCCCTTTATGTTGACCGCTGAAAAGGGTGAGGATTTGTCTTTTATTCAATTGAATCGACACCAACTATCTACCGGTGATTTTAATGTTGGTGGTCCACCATACCTTGAAAAAGGTTATGAGGCTTTTATTTACACAAGTCGAGGTGTGTACCGTCCAGGAGAGAAAGTGGACTTTGCAGCAATAGTTCGTGGAAAACAAAATACGACCCCACCACCACTGCCAACGCATATTGAAGTTATTGCACCTGATGGTCGAATTGTACATGAATTAAGTAAAAATACTGACAGACGTGGCGGATGTGATGCGACAATTACTATTGCTCCGCATGCTCAGACAGGTAGTTACATTGCTAAGATGAATGTTGCAGGCAAAGAAATTGGACGGAAACAATTCCAGGTTGAGGAATTCATGCCAGACAGAATGAAAGTCACTGTTAACGCAGACAAGTCGGCGTATGACTTGGGATCCGAGGTGTCAATGAATATCTCTGCTGTCAGTTTGTTCGGTCCACCCGCTACAGATCGTAAAGTAACTGCATCTTATACCATTGAAGCTGTTCCATTTGTTCCCAGTGAAAAGTGGAGAGCCTTCCATTTCGCAAGTACTAAATCTTTTGAGAGACAACGTACTACTTTGCAGGAGAGCAAGACAGATGCTGATGGAAAAGCAGAATACAAATTTAAGCTGCCAGAAACGATTAAAGCACCATCACAGTTAAATGGAGTACTAACTGCTACTGTGAGTGAACCTGGAGGTAGAGCAGTAACTGACACACATCGGGTTATCATACATCCATATTCACATTATGTTGGCATCAAAAGAGCAAGTACAGGCATGCCTAAGCCTAATGAAGATGTTTCCATCAACTATATTGCTGTTGACAAAAATGGAAATGCCGTCGCCGATAGACAATTATTGATTACAGTCAAGAAAGTACATTGGAATAGCATACTTCGTCGCAACGGTCGTGGTCGTTATGAGTATATATCTGACAACCAAATTACATCTTTAGATTCACACAATTTGATTTCTACAACGGAGATGGGTACATTCACCTTTACGCCAACAGAATACGGCGAATACCGTCTACAACTTGACGATATAGCCACAGGGTCAACAACTGAGCTAAAAGTTGAAACTTCCGGGTGGGGTTCTGCGCCGTCATCTATGAAGAATCCAAGTCTGCTTGAGATGTCTTTGGATAAACAGACTTATCAACTCGGAGAGATTGCTAAGCTTCAAATTAAAGCACCATTCCCAGGAAAATTACTGTTGACAATTGAACGTGAAAAGATATTGAGTTACCGAACAGTGAATCTCAAGGGAAATACTGCAAGTTTGAATATTCCTGTCAGGTATAACTATAAACCGAATATATATATATCTGGCACATTGATTCGACCTACGAAATCTTTGAAGGAACATGCTACTGCAAGGGCTTTCGGAGTTGTTCCATTGAAAATAGATACTAAACAGAACCGACTCTCTATTGAATTGGATGCTCCTGAGGAAATTCGTCCAAATACTGATGTCGCAGTCAAGTTTCGTGTCCGTGGAAATCAAGGTGCAAATTCTCATGTTACTATTGCTGCCATTGATGAAGGTATTTTACAGTTAACAAACTTTCAATCTCCAGATCCACACAATTATTTTTTCCGTCAACGCGGTTTGAAAACAGATGTGTATGATCTGTATTCTGCAATTCTACCTGAAATTGATACGATCCTAAATGAATCCAGTCCAGGTGGGGATGGCATGCTTTCGCAAGGACGTGCAAAACGGCTTAACACTGCAAGTGTGATGCGTGTAAAACCAGTTTCGCTCTGGTCAGGTATCCTGAAAACGGATCGATACGGAAGAGGCGAAGCAAGTTTTCATGTGCCACAGTTTAACGGTTCATTACGACTGATGGCGGTTGCATTTTCAGGAGCACATTTCGGTTCTGCTGAGAAGTTTATGACTGTGCGCGAACCTGTCGTGTTAACACCTACTTTCCCACGGTTTCTATCTGGAGGGGATCACATTCAATTCCCCATCAGTGTTCATAACGGTACAGGTGCTGACGGCGTATTTCGCGTAGAAGTGCAAGCACAAGGTGAAGTTCGTTTCCTACCGAGAACTACTGCATCCGAAATGTTAGGTCAGAATATTGCTCAAAAACAGGCACAAATTCCATCAGGTGGTGAAGAACAGTTCATTTTTGAACTGCTTGCTCACGATTCAATAGATAAAGCATCTTTCACAGTGTCTGCATTTGGTAATGATGAAAGTTCACAGATGACTGTAGAACTCCCGTTACGTTCTGCTGCCCCTCCTGTAACAGATACAGGAAACGGGGTAGTCAGTGTAGAGCAACCTGGTGAGTTAATTTTCCCATCTAATTTCATAACAGATTCCTCTGAGTTCACTCTTACTGTATCTCCATTCCCCACAATTGAGTTTGCTGGTGGAATTAGTTACCTACTCAAGTATCCCTATGGATGTATTGAACAAACTACGAGTCGGGTCTTCCCATTACTCTCATTCAGAGATATTGCAAGTGCAGTTGAACCAGAGCTTGCTTCAGATGAACGTGCAGATTACTTTATCAATGCAGGAATTAGTAGACTTGAAAGTATGTTCACACCACAGAACCATTTTGCATATTGGCCCGGTGGAAGTTACATAAGTTACTGGAGTAGTATATATGCGTCTCATTTTATGGTGGAAGCACGTAAAGCAGGTTACGAGGTCTCCGACCGTGTCTATACAGGCATGCTGGATGGATTGAGGGATCAAGCAAAACAGATCTCAAGCATTCAAGGTGATGTAAAGCCTAGAATTCACAAGGTGCAACGTGCAGTCTATGCCAGTTATGTGTTAGCTGCAGCAGGAGAACCGGAAAAAAGTGTAATGAACTATTTCAAAAATAACCTGCTCAGTGGTCTGAATCTCTATAGTCAATTCCAATTGGCTGGTGCGTTTGCGCTCAGCGGCGATTTAGAAACTGCACTCTCCATGTTGCCTGTTTCAGTGGGTCAATTCAACGGTGAACAAAGAGAATCCGGTAGCAATTTCAATTCACCAATTCGTGCACAAGCCATCATCTTGGATGTTCTGGCAGAAGTCAACGAAAATCACCCATCTATTCCAATGTTGGTTAAAAACTTGAGTGACGCTGCCTCAAAAAGAAAACGTTGGGGAACAACTCAAGAGAATGCATTTGCCTTTCTGGCAATCGGCAAAATTATGAAGAAGAAAATGGATGGTCAATATACGGGTAAAATAACCATCAATGATACACATCTTGCTGATTTTGATTCAACAACCCCTTCCATCCGATTTTCAAATAAAGATTGGGATGGTGCGCAAGTGAAAATCACAATAGAAGGTGAAGGCAGTTGTTATTACTATTGGTCCGCATTTGGTATCCGACAGGATTCCTTCATTGAGGAATATGATCGTGATATCCAGGTGCGCCGTCGTTATCTCAACAAAGATGGCGAACCCTATGATAGCGAATTTAATCATGGGGATTTGGTGATAGCTGAAATTTCGGTAAAGGCTTTAAATTGGAACCTTGAAAATGTTGTCGTGGTAGATATGTTACCTGCTGGTTTTGAAATCGAAAACGCAAGGTTAGCTTCACGTGCAGGAATTCCTTGGTTGAAAACACAAGACTTCAAACCAGATTATGTTGATATCCGTGACGATCGTCTAATTTTCTTCGGAGCATTTCCCAGACAACGTGAACGTAAATTCCATTACGCCTTACGTGCAGTGACTCGTGGTGAATTCAATTTGCCACCTATTTCTGCAGAAGCGATGTATGATCCTGCCAATTCTTCTGTCGCTGGTAGTGGTAAGATAAGGATTGTTGAGTAATTCATTTTACAATCTATAGATTCATGCTATGCCCAAATTCATAGGGCAAAATAACGAAGAGATGGAGGGTTTAACCTCTTCCCTCCCCTCTTCTATATTTATCATAACCATGAAATTGAAAAGAATAAATATTCAACACTTTCATAGATCTCTGCTAAAATTTGTAACAAGTGGAAAGAATAGATGGTATCTACTCGCTTCCCTGATAACACCCATCTGCATATTTGCAATTCTGCATTTTTGTTTTCCGCTACCAAAGGAAAAACTCCAACCTTCATCGTCAACCATTGTGTTAGATAGGTCAGGAGAATGGCTGCGTGCGTTCACTACTGAAGATGACATGTGGCGTTTTCCTGAATCTTCGCTTGATGAGATTTCTCCACTATTCCAATCTGCAATGTTAACGTATGAAGATAAATGGTTTTATCACCACTGGGGTATTAATCCGGTTTCAATCGCTTGTGCAGCTATTGATAACTTTAAAGCAGGGAAGATTGTTCGTGGTGGATCGACAATTACAATGCAATTAGCAAGGTTGATGGAACCGAAGGAACGTACACTGCCTAACAAGTTTATTGAGATGTTTCGTGCATTTCAACTGGAACTGACATACTCAAAACCTGAGATTTTGACATTTTACTTTAATATGCTTCCTTACGGAGGGAACATAGTTGGTTCAGGAGCGGCCGCACGTCTATACTTCAACAAACCACAAAGTGCTCTCAGTCTTGGTGAAGCGGCACTATTGGCTGCAATTCCAAATTCACCAGAATATCTGCGTCCTGACAGGTTTCCTGAACGTGCGTATAGGGCAAGAGAAAAGGTATTGCATCGGATGAAAGATGCAGGAAGAATATCTGAGAAGCGGCTAAATGAAGCATTACAAGAACCTATACCCTTAGAACGATATTCTATTCCTTTCAAAGCACCCCATTTGGCACGTCTTCTTGCAAATAGAAAGTCGTCTCATACGCCACAGGATAGCACAGATAACCGTATACATACTACAATAGACCGTCGATATCAAAACGTAGCTGAACAAATATTGCGTGAACGTTTGCGTCCACTACAAGATCAAGGTGTTACCACTGGGGCAGTTGTCATTCTTGATACGAAAAGTCGAGAAGTTCTTGCATTGGTCGGTTCGCACGATTTTTTTGATAAAGAATCTGATGGACAAGTAAATGGCACACTTGCACTACGTTCTCCAGGATCAACGTTGAAACCATTTATCTATGCCCTTGCCATTGATAAAGGACATATCACACCGAAAACATTGCTATATGATGTCCCTGTAGATTATGTTGGTTATTCACCTGTGAATTTTGATGGAAAGTTTACAGGATATGTAACAGCAAGTGATGCACTGGCACGGTCACTTAATGTTCCTGCGGTTAATCTCTATGCGAATATGGAAAAGGACCAACTCCACGGATTTCTAAGACATGCAGGTATCTCCACACTGAATAATTCCGAAGAGTATGGACTATCTCTAGTACTCGGTGGGTGTGGAATCAATCTTCTTGAATTGTCAAACCTTTATGCAGGTTTGGCAAATATGGGTGAGTTTGCACCATATCAATATATATTTGATACAAAAAAGGTCAAAACACAAACAAAGAATGCAACTACCCATCCATCTTCAGGATTTTCTGAACAACGTCTATTGAGACCAGAGACATGTTGGATTGTCACAGATATGCTGACAACATTAAAACGTCCTGATTTTCCACGAACATTTGACCTAACCGGTACCATGCCCAAGGTGGCATGGAAAACAGGAACTTCTTATGGACACAGAGATGCATGGAGTATAGGTTATTCGCCAGAACTGACTATCGGTGTATGGCTTGGAAATTTCAACGGAACAGGTGCACCAATTCTGAGTGGAGCTGAAGCAGCTGCGCCAGTGCTTTTTGCACTCTTCACTGCACTTTCAGGTGAAAAGAAAATCCAGTGGTTTAACAAACCAGCAACACTCAGAACGCGTCTCGTGTGTGCTTTAACTGGACAACCACTCTCATTACACTGTCCAACTTCTATCACAGATGTCTATATCCCTGGCATATCCTCTGCGCGTGAGTGCGATACACATAAAACCGTTCAAATAGATGTTGATACGGGTGCACGTCTCTGCTCATCTTGCCGCTTTGGGAGAAGTTATCGTCAAGAGAAAATTGCTGTGTTTCCTGCAGAGGTGGCAACATGGCTGAATGTAAACGGATTTGCAGTACCGAAACTTCCTGACCATAATGAAAACTGCACACGTCTACTTGCGGGAACAAAACCTATTGTCCTGTCCCCATCTCAAGATACGGTGTATCATATCCGTCCAAGCATTCCATTGGAGTATCAGAGAATTCGATTATCTGCATCGGTTTCGGGGGATACACAAGACATCTTCTGGTTCCTAAATGGGGAACTTGTCTTCAATGGAAAAGCAGTTGAACCCACCTTCCTAACACCTATCATTGGAAAGCATGAATTGACATGCATTGATGGTGCAGGTAGATCAACAACCCTCCCACTTAACATTGAAGCATTGGAATAGAAATTGCCTGTAACACCAGTCTGGTCCAACAGCCAATCGAATGGTAGAATGAAATTCCATATTCTACTGATTCCTATTCCTTCGTAGACTTACCCTTGGCAAAGAGGCATATTCCTCTATTGATATGAATGAACCAAAGATATTAACTCCTATACAGAACAGATGTGCAGTACGTCTTATTACTGATACCATTTCTAATAGAAAACTTCGCATTTTTGTAGCACAAACTTCCAGTTTGTGCTGTCCTTCAAGATATTCTTAACAAATGTTAATGGGATGAACATTTATAGAAATGGTATGATATATGCAGTGAGGAACTAATTCGACGCTATTGATTAGGAAACCGCTCCCTCCAAGAGTTGGTATTAGTGATAATATTTACAAGAGAATTTGAAACTAAATGAACCTGCACAAGAAAGAATTATTCTTGAAAAAACCCTTTGAATGTTGTATAATATTTACCTGCTTGTTATCATGCAGTTTTACACATGGTGATTTACAATGAAATGTTTTGGGAGGAAATGTACATTAACATCCTTAACCACACTTCTTGGTTGAATGGACTGAAAATGTAATATGCTTTTGATAAAGCATATAAGAATCAATAATCTATGTTAAAAGCAATTACAAATAATGTTACCCGTTGGGATACAGTGTTATTCAACCGTATCTTTGGTTGGGGAGATAAAAGGTTACTTAATCGTTCTTTACGAATAATATCTTGGAGTGCAAATGGATACCTTTATCCATTTATTGTTTTATATATCTATTTGACTTTTGAAAGCACACTGAGTAAACCCTTTTTGTTTTCTGCCCTTGTAGCATTTCCTATCGAAAGGTGTCTATACCATCTTCTGAAACAATCATTGAAGCGCGACCGACCCTATAATAAAATTGATGATGTTCACTTCCGTGTCCGACCACCAGATGAGTTCAGTTTTCCATCAGGTCACACTACCTCTGCATTTCTCATAATGACTCTCCTTTCAAGTTTCTTTCAGGTGCCAGTCATTCAAGTTGGAGCATTTGTCTGGGCATCTATGGTAGGCGTAGCCCGTGTCTATCTCGGGGTACACTATCCTACAGATGTTCTTGCAGGTGCACTTCTGGGTATCATTACTGCTGAGATCGGTATGTGGTATATAATTTAGTCAGTGACCAGCATATCTTGTAAACTCTCAATAAGACGAGAATACAATTGTTTTTTATGTGGTTCAATTGATATCCTCTATAGTAGCATTTAATATTTCAAATTCTCCTTATTCCTAATACAGTTGTGCCTATCCATCCATTGAGTGTTTAATTCTGTTGTATTAATACAATCTCTACAATAGTGTTATTCGTATAACCTAACCTAAGTTACTACCTATTGTAGGAGGGGTTTCTAACCCCGATTTATACCATAATATTTCCTGAATCAGCAAAAACATCCTTGTTTTTGCTCTAAAAATAGTTGTAATTTGAAAAATATTGTAGGTAGCAACTTAGGTTAGTATAATAATTTTCGAATACCTGTCAACTCTGCAACCTTTCCAAGAAATAATCGCGTCATGATATATTAGTAAATAGATTGTATTAGGAGTCTCTGATGGTAAAAGATGACGTTCAATTGATTTATGACATATTGTCAGGTGATGAAGGGGCATTTAGCGAGTTGGTTAACAAATATCGTAAGAGTGTACATTCGTTTGCATGGCGTAAAATCGGTGATTATCATATTGCTGAGGAAATAACTCAGGATACCTTCCTTCAAGTATACAAAAAGCTACCAACCCTACAAGATCCGAATCGGTTTTCTGGATGGCTCTATACGATTGCACATCGGCAGTGTTTAGCACGGCTTCGTAAGAAAAGGATTGTGATGCAATCCCTGGATTCAACAAGTGAGGAAATACTGGAAAAATCTGCTTATGCCTCTTATGTAGCAGAACAACGTGAAATAGCATCCGCAGAACGTCGTAGCGAAATCGTTTATAACCTTCTGGAAATGTTGCCGGGGACAGAACGCACAACGATGATCCTCCACTATCTCGGAGAAATGTCCTGTAAAGCGATTAGTGAGGCTTTAGGTGTCCCTCTGAACACAGTAAAAAGTCGGCTCAGCCGAGCAAGAAATCGCTTAGTACAAGAAGAACCTATATTCCAAGATGACATATATCAAGGACAAGGAGATAATTTTATGGAAAACCAAGACACCTCAACTCCCGTGCCGGTAGGTTTATTTCAAGGTGATGTAACAACTTGGGCACTTCCCGAAAGTGCGATTGCGCGTTTAGGGCGCGGAAGTGAACCTAAAATGACGTTCTCACCTGATGGACAGTCCCTTGCTATTGGCACCTGCATAGGACTATGGATATATGACCTCGCAACGCTTTCTCCTATCTCACTTTGGGAGGCAGAGCAAGGGGTGGCTTACGATGTCGCCTTTTCACCTAACGGTAAATGGATAGTCGCCAGTTTTTCAGGACGAATACTTAAGATTTTGGATGTTCAGAATGGCACTTGTTTGACACAAGTTAAATTTGAGACTTTCGTAGAAAGTACAACTTTTTCCCATGACAATAAGTATATTGCAGTTAATTCTTCTGACTATGGTGGTACTCCTGTTGTTGTTGTCCATCATGCAGAAACCGGCAAGTTGTATGCAAAATTCACGGCAGACGATGAAAGAGCAGGACATTACCAACCTATTAGTTTCTCACCTGGTACTCGACTGATTGTGTCAACGTGTATGTCCGCTAACTCAGATGAGGCAGGATCAATATTAGTGTGGGATATGAAAAGCCGTGAACTAATTGCGTGCCTATCAGCACATAAATATTGGGTAACGACTCTCTGCTTTTCACCTTGTGGAAAGTTTCTCACATCTGGTAGTAAAGATGGCACAGTGTTCGTCTGGGATGTTAATACTTGGCAACAGATACGAGAATATACCGATTATGGACACCCATATAGTATTGTTGTCCCCTCGTATACACCAGATGGAATTTTACTCGCAGTGATCATGAATTATGAGGAGACCGGTCCAGCTACTATCTCTGTCCGGGACCTTGAAAGCAATGAGCAACTTTATAGTGATCAAGTTTGGGGCAATAATATAGAATTTGCATCCATTGGTGATTGGGGGAACAATGTCCTGTTTTCTAACGGATCACAACTTGCCTATGAATGCCGACATGAATATATCAACGTGTGGACTCTTGACAATCCAAACAAACGTCAATTTACACATTCACCTATCTCGTGGCCGAGATCGATTGTATTCTCCCAGGATGGTAAAACATTAGCTGCTGAACACTTTCAAGAAGGTGTCGTGTTATGGGACATTGAAAGTAAACGTTCGCGTCCTGCAATCAAAGAGGTATCTGCGGGAAAAAATCAGTTTCTATATAAAACCAATGATGGACGACTCTATGTCGCAAGTATCATAAATGAGACCGTAACACTATGGGAAGCTGATGGGAATGGTATCCCTCTTATTGAAGGAACTGGACGTGAATATTGGAGCGCACCTCCGGCATTAGCACCAACAGGTACGTTATTCGCTTATGCTGGCGAGGATGGCACCGTACAAGTGTTGGATGTACAAAATGGAGAGAAACTTCATGAATTCACTCATCCTCTTGAACCACCTAATGACGATGATGAGGATGAAGATGATCATGTTCATGACTTGGAATTCAGTCAGGATGGAAAATTGCTCGTAAGTACATCAAAATCTCGGAATGTTAAACTGTGGGACATGGAACTTGGTGAAGAGATAGAAACGTTGCCAGGTGATGAAATCAAGGGTGTCCGATTTTGCAGATGTGGACTGTACCATGCTTACTTAGGAAAAGAAGGAAAGCAATATTGGGATATCACCCAACAGGAATACTGCGAAGATGTAACCTGCTTGTGTAACCCTACATGGACAGAAATAGTAAAAAAGTTGTCCTATCCACCAGAATTTGAACAATTTGAGGGTCTAGGAGCATATTCTGTGTGTGGTCAGTACATGGCAATAGAAACATCGCATAAGGATTTGAAGAGTTATCCTATCGACCTATGGGATGTTACGAGTGGAAAACATCTTGTCACCTTTAGGGGACCGACAGATATTTTGGAAGAAATCGCCTTCTCTCCCGATAACAAACTCTTAGCCAGTTCAAGTTATGATGGCACTATCCTGCTTTGGGATCTAACACCTTATCTTTAGAACAAGGAGGAATTATGTTGAAAAAAGACAAATCTACAGTATCCACACCAGAACACATTGATAATGTTGATGTAACAACCTGGGCCCTGCCGGAAGGTTCGATTACACGATTGGGGCGCGGGTGTAATCCTGACTTTGCTTTTTCACCAGATGGACAATATCTTGCAGTAGGAAACACAATAGGTCTTTGGGTGTATGACTTGGAGACCTTATCTCCTATCGCGCTATGGGAGACAGAACGCGGAATGATATTTCACATTGCCTTTTCACCCAATGGAAAGTGGATTGCTGTCTGCAATTCAGATGAGATTCTAAAGGTATTGGATATCCAAAATGGCGCATGCTTATCACAAGTAAAATTAGATGAATATATTACAAATTTGACTTTTTCAAATGATAGTCAATATCTTGCAGTCGTTTATGCAAATGCTCCTACTGCTGAAGTATGGCATGCTGAAACCGCTAAACCGGTTGCACAATTCACTGCAGACACTGAAGAAGAAAGTTATGATAGTCCAATTAGTTTCTCACCTGATACTCGCCTGGTAGTGTTTACATGCGGCACCACTACCACTGACGATGCAGAGTCAATAATCGTGTGGGATATGGAAAGCGGCAAACAAATCGCATGCCTATCAGTACACACCGATTGCATCTCAACGCTCTGCTTTTCACCTTGTGGGAAGTTCCTCGCTTCTGGTGGTGAAGATGGCACCGTCCAAGTATGGGATGTGAATACATGGCAAAGAGTGCAATCATATTCCGACTATGGTAAAGTGTATCGTATAATTCCGGCTTGGACACCAGATGGAATACTACGTGCAGTGATTGTCCATTATGACGATACCGGTCCTGCCACAATCTCAGTCCGCGACCTTGAGAGTGAGGAGGAACTTTATAATGATCAAGTTTGGGGCAATACTGTCCAATTTTCCGATGAAGATGATTGGGGCAATACCATCGCGTTTTCAAACGGTTCGCAACTTGCTTACGAAAGCAGACATGATTTTATCAACGTATGGACACCTGAACACCCATATAAGCGACAGTTTATACATTCGCCTATTTCGTTTCCGGCTTATGAACGTACGTCTGTTTCGTTTCCTACTGCATTGTTTTCGGATGATGGTAAAATGTTAGCAGTAAAACATCATCATGAAGGTGTTATGTTATGGGATATTGAGAGTAAACGCTCACGTCCTGCAGTTAAAGCGGAATCAGCAGGTAAAAATCAGTTTCTATATAAAACCAATGATGGACAACTCTATGTTGCCAGCATCAAAAATGATAATGTTACACTCTGGGAAGCTGATGGGAATGGTATCCCTCTTATTGAAGGGACAGGTCGTGAGTATTGGAGTGCATTTCCTGCATTATCACCAACAGGCAAGTTATTTGCCTATGCTGATAAAGATGGTAACCTCAAGGTGTGGGATGTACAAAGTAGAAATCAACTCTATGAACTGAAACACACAGTGGCGTCAAATGATAACGAGGACGATGAAACAATTTGTGATTTACAATTCAGTTTTGACGGAAAAATACTTGCAAGTGAATCAAATTATCCTCACGCGCATGTCATTTCGTGGGACATGGAACTTGGTGAAGATATTGATAATTCTCTGAATGATAATGTTATTACACGAATCCTTGGAAGACTCGTCTTGAGACATTTGAAACCAAGATCTCGTGAGGTCACGCACATTTCTCATGATGGAAAGTATTTATCTTCCATTGGTGATGACACATATTTGTATGATGTGCAAGAGGATGCCTACCTTGCTCGGTTGTCCCTACCGCAAGGGTTAGAAGATATGTTTTGGGCTGCTAACTTTTCCATGTGTGGGAAATATTTTGCTGCTGGGACATGGTGGCGAGAAGGCATGGAGAAAATGGTCATCTGTTTATGGAATGTTGAAACCGGCAAACAAATTGTTACATTTAGTGGACATACAACAGATGTACACGCACTCGCCTTCTCTCCCGACAACAAACTCTTAGCCAGTTCAAGTTATGATGGCACTATCCTGCTTTGGGACCTAACACCATATCTGTGATTGTCATAAAATCACAAAGTCCGACTTCTATTTTTTTAAACCTTTTACTATAAAACCCTCCTCTATACATTAAAACTGGCTCAGGAATCTGTTTTTATGTACAACAATTTTCTTGCTTTGAGTGACCTAACAGATGCAGAACTCATTCAGCTTGTACAGAATAGAAATGAAGCAGCCTTTGCAGAACTCATGTCCCGTTATAAACCTCGGATATGGCGTGTCATAGTCGCTAATTCAAGACATCTGCAAGATGCCGAAGAAATACATGCTGACATCTGGATATCCGTTTGGCAAAACATCACTGGATTGAGAAATGTTGATAGTTTTGGACCGTGGCTACACCGCATCGCACTCAACGCATGTAAACGTTATTACACCTTGGCAAGACAATCACGAAGTGAAATCCCACATCTACATTCTGAGATAATTGAACATATAGATCAAGCAGCTACTGCACGGTTTAGAAACATGCAGTTAATTGCTGATGCAAAAGAAGCTGTTCATCACCTTCCACAAAAGGTGCGTTCAGTGGCAGAATTGTATTACTTAGAGTCGTGGAGTGTTAAGGACATTGCAGCTGAGTTCACACTGACCGAAGGCACAGTGAAAACGAAATTAAGGGAAACTCGTGAACTCTTGCGAAAGGAATTTGGCGTAGACCCATCAAGAGGAGGAAAAATGGTAAAAAATACCGATCATACACATCAATCAATTAAGTTAAATGACAGAGCGACAAATAACATAAGACCAAAAGTGTTAAACGCAATCGTAGATGATCCATCAGGAAATACTTGGGCACTACAAAAGGATGTTATTGTCCGATTTGGAAAAGGTGACATACAGGATATCAAACTTTCACCCGATGGAACGTGTTTTGCCGTTGGTTCAGGTATGGGATTGTGGTGGTATGATACGTCTACAATGTTACCGATTTCTTTATGGGAACCACAACACAGTATCGGTTCTACTGCGTTTTCTCATGATGGCAAATGGATTGTGGCAGATACTGTAGATGACATCCTCAAGGTATATGATGTTGAGAGTGGAGAGTGCGTTATGCAATTTGAGGAGCAAGATGCCTACGGTGAACTTGCTTGTTCATCTAATGGTAAATGGGTTGCTGCTGCTGAAATGGACGGTATTGTTACAGTTTTAAATATTCAAAATGGGACACATATCGCACAGATGGATCGCGGAAATTATGAATGGAGATCAAATGATATATGGCAACTTGAGTTTTCACCCGATGGCAACTTACTCGCAGCGACTGCTGGAAATTCAAAAGTGTATAATGACGATGATGTCTGCCTGAATCCTGATACAGAGGGAACGCAAATTTATGTCTGGGATCCCAAAACGGGTAAACAAATTATCAAATTTGCGGGTAGGGAATTTGTTTTTTCTTCAGATAGTCGTCTGATAGCTGGAGCAGCTGCCGACGAAACTTTGAAAGATGACAAACGCGTTGACCGATGTGTGTCAGTGTGGGATATAACATCCGGAGAACAAATAGCACATTTTTCAGGACATGAGGATTGGGTAGATGCTGTTGCATTTTCACCGTGTGGACAATTCGTTGCATCCAGTGATGGAACATTACGGGTATGGGTTCTCGCATCAGGAACACAGAAAATGGAATTTCCAAATTATGACGACCCGTTTTACACAGAAGATGGCAGATTGTTGGCATTAGTTTATCTTAGTTCCACCAACACAATTGAAGTATGGGATGTTGAAGATAGAGATAAGTTGCTTGAGATATCAGTGGGTATTGGACGATATGGTTTTGCAAAATCTATAGCAATTGCTTATAAAAAGCAATTGACCGATTCTTCATGCATTAAACATACAGAGGATGGAATTCCATCTTTCTCTATAGTACGTGAGCCAGAATTCCCATGGCCTTCACCAAAAGTGATGTGGGTTGATGATAACACACTGGCAAGCACAATTATCAATAACGGAATTATGTTATGGGATACTAAAGATAAATGTAGGAAGGATCCATTATTAGAAAAAGAATGGATACATCATTTCACTGTTTTACCTTCTGGAGAGATACTTGCAATGGATTATGATGATGAGACGAAGATATGGGATGTCAATAAGCCAGAAGAACTTAAGGTAAAGATAACAACAACATCTGTACCGACAGAATGGCATCATCCTAAGGTTTTTGCACCGTATGGAGATCAACTCGCGGTTGGAGGCAAAAATGGCGCAGTGTATGTGTGGCATTTTGAAAATCCTGAGAGTCCGATGCATTTTACTGGTCATACTGATGAAATATTGTCATTAGCATTTTCACCTGATGGGAAACGAATAGCGAGTGGATCAAAGGATAACACTGCAAGAGTATGGGATGTTGATTTGGGTAAGGAGATTGCAGAATTAGCTATGGAAACACCAAGCGATCCATTAGATATTGTCTTTTCTCCATGCGGTAATCTGATTGCCGGTGAATTAAACCAAGAAATCCGTTTGTGGAGTGCTAATGATTTTACAACTGTTCGCACAATTCCTCAAAATGAAGTCTACCGAAGGACATGTCCGTTAGTATTTTCAGCGTGCAGTAAGTATCTCGCAGGAGCAACTTGGTGGAATAAGGGCTGGGAGAATCTGGCTATACAGATATGGGATGTCCCCTCAGGTGAACAAATTCATGCATTTAATGGACATAATTCGTTCGTGCAATCAATGGCTTTCTCACCAGATGGTGCAATGCTTGCTACAGGTTGTAGGAACGGTACAATTCTTGTATGGGATTGTAAACCGTATCTATAGTCATCCTTCTCAAATTACATTATTTGTCCAATTGGATATCTGTTTATGACCAATGAGTTTCTGGTGTTCAGCGACCTTGCAGATGCAGAACTGATTCAACTCGTTCAAGACAGGGATGAAGCAGCTTTTGCAGAACTCATGTCCCGTTATAAACCTCGGATATGGCGTGTCATAGTCGCTAATTCAAGACATCTGCAAGATGCCGAAGAGATTAGTAACGACATTTGGATGTCTGTGTGGCAAAACATAACTGGATTGAAAAAGGTTGATAGTTTTGGACCGTGGCTACATCGCATCGCACTCAACGCATGTAAACGGTATTATAAAACTACACAGCATAGATATGACGAAATACCTCATCAGGAGTCCGTATTGGTGGAACATATTGATCAAGACGCTACAGACCGATATTACAATACGCAACTAATCACCGATGTTAAAGAAGCGATACATCAACTGCCAAAGAAAGTGCGTTCTGTTGCGGAATTATACTATTTGGAATTATGGAATATCAGAGAAATTGCTGAAAAATTCAAGATGCCTGCCGGTACAGTTAAGAGTAGATTAAGAGATATTCGCACACTGCTACGACAGGAGTTTGGCGTAGAAACAGAAAGAGGAGAAGTTATGACAGCAGAATCTTTACAATCACAAGATGTTACAAGTTGGAAATTACCTGATGGTGCAAAAGCGCGTCTCGGAAAAGGTTATCCTTTTGATATTACATATTCTAAAGATGGTTCGCTATTTGCAGTGGGTAGCACTATCGGTGTTTGGCTTTATGATGCACATACTGGGAAAGAACTCAATCTGTTTTTAGGTCATACGGATGGTGTGAGTAGCGTTGCTATTAGTCCAGATAATTCGCTCCTGGCAAGTGGAAGTAATGATAACTCAATAATAATATGGGATGTCCAAACAGGCGAACATCAGTTGACACTCTCAGGACATACTGATGCTGTCAGATCAGTAACTTTTAGTCAAGACGGGCAGATACTTATTAGCGGTGGAAATGACGAATTAATTCGTTTTTGGGACGTTGCATCAGGTAAACAGATTTTGACTATTGCTGGACATGCTGGTAATTTATCCGAAGTGATGTGTTCACCAAACGGAGAGTTACTTGCAAGTTATGGTACGGATAAAATGATACACTTATGGAACGCACGGACAGGAGAATTCCTGCACACACTTAAAGGACATACAGGTTCAGTTTCATCAATTTCTTTTTCACCTGATAGTAAAATGCTTGCAAGTGGAAATCAGGATGGTAAGATCAGATTTTGGGATACTGATACTGGAAACATACTCAATACAATCACTGCTACTACGGATGCCGATGGAGTAAATACAGTTGTTTTCAGTCCAGATGGGAAAACACTCGTTAGCAACAACTATAATGATGATGTGATTCAGTTTTGGGATTTTACTAAAGGAGAACGAATAAAAACTATACAAAGTCCACCAGATACAACTTACTTTGTCATATTTTCTCGAGATGGAAACACTTTGCTAAATACACACAGGGACGGGACTATCAGATTTTGGGATGTTGCATCAGGTTCACCTACAAGGACACTTGATGGATACGCAGAGATGTTTGTGCGAATGACGCATTCACCTGTTTCCAACACGCTTGCAGTATTGGATGGTGCCCGTAGACTCCGTTTGTGGGATACACAAACGTGTGAGCACTTGAATACAATTCATCTATATAAACAGAGAGTTGGGTGTATAGCTTTTGCACCAGATGGGATAAGATTAGCGTATGAAGATGATAGAAAGAACGTTATAAATATTCTAAATCCTGAAAAAAATGAGATTGAACAGACTCTTGTAGGACATCTGAATTATATAACATCTGTTGCGTTTTCCGTTGATGGAAAGACGCTTGCAGGCGGCGATGAACATGGGAACATTTATCTCTGGGATGTTACTTCTGGCAAAAACACGAAGATACTTGAATCCGAATCAGACGAAATAAAAGACCTTGTATTTTGGCAGGACGATCAAGTACTTATCAGTTCAACTGATGGAGAAATTCGATTTTGGGATTTAACTACCGGAGAAACCATCAAAAAGGCTCAGGGACACACGGTTGCACCTTCTCCAGATTTCCAAACTTTTCTATGTATTAAAAACTTTGAACTTCAATTTTGGAATGTTGATGGTGATGAACCGATAAACACAATTGATAAGAAAGCGAGTAATGTAGCCTATTCTCCTAATGGAGAAACATTCACTTATACACATTGGGAAAAGGATCAGATCTGTTTTTGTGATGCAAATACTGGTAAAGTAATTGCTTCTTATACGCATGGACATATTGAAGGAATATGGTTTCTGTCCTATTCTCCAGATGGACGCACACTTGCGACTGCTGGATGGGATAGTACGGTGAAGTTGTGGAATGTTCCAGAAGTAGAATATGATGTAATATAACGTGAGTTAGGTATAAGCAATTTTGGTCTGAAAACACTCTTTAGTCTCGTAGGAACGATATGTCTATAGGATATATTTGTCCCCAACAACTTTGAGTTCCGTAGGAACGACACAGTACAATTAACATATCGTTCCTACGGGACTAAAGACACCAACACACGACTAATATTCAAACTACAAAAAGGAGATTCTAATAGATGGAAATAAACGAAGGTGCTACTTTCACACATAAAAATGCTCAGGTTGGATTACCAGATGGGGCAATAACCCGTCTTGGGAAAGGAAAAATAAATCAAGTCACATTTTTTCCTGATGGAAAACGATTGGCTGTCGCTTCATCCATCGGTGTCTGGGTCTATGATGCAGAAACAGGAGAAGCTCTTGACTTACTGACAGAGGATACTACACCTGCTACGACTATTGCCTTCAGCGCAGATGGAAAATTCTTCGCTACGAGTGGTGAAAACAAAGCAATCCATATTTGGGATGCAAAGACGTGTCGGCTAAAAGGTACTTGTGTTGGACATAAAAATGATGTTGAGTATTTAACATTCAATGTGAGAGGAGATAAACTTGCAAGTACAGATGGTGAAATCATGGTATGGGATGTTGGTACCTGTGAGCTTTTAAAATCTTGTTTAACAGATTTTGCATCAGATGCAATTATGACATATACTTCTGATAGTATACATCTTCTTACCGTAGGCAATACCGCTAATAAGGAGTCACAAATTGCATATTGGGATACACAGGACTATGAAATTGTCAAAGAGATGTCCCTTGAAACTAACTTTAATGCTGCTGCCATTTCACCTGATCAGAAAATTCTTGCTACAGAAGATGGTCCTTTGCAGTTTTGGGAGTTAGAAACTGGTAAACGACTCAGTAATAATACAGAGTGGGTAGGTGAGTTTCAGTCAATGGAGTTTTCACCGGATGGAAGCAGACTTGTGACAGGCAGCCGTTGGGACAGAGTCGATGTTTGGGATGTTGATACAGCAGAACTATTGAATAGTATGGCACATGGAGACGAGGTGCTTTCGGTGTCTTATTCACCTGATGGAGAGACAATTGCCAGTGGGAGTGATGATGGCACGGTCCGCATGTGGGATGCAAACACAGGTGAATTAAGAATTACCATACTCGATCACAGACCAATGGAACTCTATTCTGTAACATTTTCTCCTGACGGGAAAACGTTGACTTGTGGTGGAGAAAACGAAGTCCAGTGGTGGGATTTACAAAATAGCAAACAGATAAATACTACCTTTGTTCGGCAATCGGATGTCCATTCAATCAAATTTTCAAGAGATGGAAACATGCTTGTGACAAGAGATTCTTCTAACAAAGCACGTTTGTGGGATGTAGCAACTGGTCGGTTTCTCGGAAGTTTCAGAGGAGATGACGCAAAGTTTTCTTTTTCTTCTATAGCAATTTCACCTGATGGATGTATGCTCGCGACGGGTACCAGAGATAACAAAGTATGTATATGGGAGATTTGTAAGGGGCAACTTTATCTGATTGGAGATTGCTTGATGACTTTCAATGAACATACAGATGAAGTCAATTCAGTTGCGTTTTCTCCTGATGGAAGAAAGCTTGCAAGTGGTAGCAATGACAAAACAATCATGATATGGGATGTTGACAGTCAGACTCTCCTTACAACGTTAACGGGACACGAAAAGGAAGTTAATAACGTGGTGTTTTCTTCTGATGGGAACACGGTTGTAAGTGGTAGTGCGGATGGAACAATCCGTTTTTGGGATGTTGCCACAGGTGAGTTGACATGTCCATCGATATCAGATGCAGGAGTTGTAACGCATCTGGCATGTTCTCCTGATGGCAGGTTGCTTGCGAATATTTCTGAGAATGAAAAAGTTGTACACATTTGGGATGCACACACTGGAGAACTTCTACAGACGTTTACTGGACATACACAAAGCATCAATGATGTTGCGTTTTCTACGGATGGGGAAACAGTTGCAAGTGTGAGTTCTGATGGGACAGTTCTTTTATGGGATGTAAGTAAGCTTTAGGCATATTAATAAATGCGATTCTAAGCGTGTCCTCAGTACCTACGGGACTAAAGAAAGCCTGCAAACTATAAACCACTAAATTGATGTCTATGTGCGGTTTCCTAACCGCACAATTGATGTCAAGTTTGTGTAATTCATTTTTGTCTGAACCAGGATTTTCAGGATTATGAGATTTTCAGGATTATGAGTCTGAAGTTTCAGCGTGCTATTGATATGATTAGCTGCACCGATGTTGGCAAAACAATCAATCCAAATCAACACTGAT
The DNA here is from genome assembly GCA_958295945.1 of Candidatus Poribacteria bacterium. GTDB lineage: Bacteria > Poribacteria > WGA-4E > WGA-4E > WGA-3G > MSPOR6. The sequence continues at coordinate 2,347,465 of OY282386.1, read as the reverse complement.
GACGCTTATGGTATCTATTGGGGTTGGAACCCCTCCAACAAGAGAAGGAACGTCTGGCGCGTCCTTGCGGCACCGCTCTTATCTAACAAAATTGGAAACCCTCCAACAAGAGAAGGAACGGCACACGGAGTGTGCCTACTACTATGCACTTGAGGATTGAGACCTCTCCATTAATGCAAGATGCGCAATGAATTGAGCGACTACGAACAACGAGGGAACCTACCGGATTTGAAGTAGAAACAGAAAGAGGAGAAGTTATGACAGCAGAATCTTTACAATCACAAGATGTTACAGGTTGGAAATTGCCTGATGGTGCAAAAGCACGTCTCGGAAAAGGTTGTACTTTTGATATGGTATATTCCAAAGATGGTTCACTGTTTGCTACGTGTGGCACTTACGGTATATGGCTTTATGATACACATACTTGCAAGGAACTCAATCTGTTCTTGGGACACACGGCTGGGGTACACAGTGTTGCTTTTAGTCCGGATAATTCACTTTTGGCAAGTGGGAGCAGCGACAAAACAATCAGATTATGGGATATCCAATCGGGAAACCTTAAGATGATACTCTCAGAACATACTGATGGAGTCGCATCTGTAACTTTTAGTCATGATGGACAGAAACTTATCAGTGGTGGAAATGACGAATTAATTCGTTTTTGGGATATTCCGACAGGTCAGCAGGTTCTTACTATTGCCGGACATGCTGGCTATGTATCTGAAGTGATGTTTTCACCACATGGTGAGTTACTTGCAAGTTATGGCGGTGATAATATGGTCCATCTTTGGAACGCACACATAGGCGAATATATCCGTACACTTAAAGGTAATCAAGATTATATTTCTGCCATTTCCTTTTCTGCGGATAGTAAAATGTTCGCAATTGGAGAACGTGGTGGAAAAATCAGGATTTGGGATACCGATACAGGCAACTTACTTAATACAATAGCTGCTACCACAAATGACGATTGGGTGAATACAGTTTTGTTTAGTCCAACAGAGAATATACTTGTCAGTAACAACTTGCGTGACGATGTGATTCAGTTCTGGGATGTTACTAAAGCAGAACGATTAAAATCCATCCAAAGTCCACAAGATTCCACATACCATGTCGTTTTTTCCCCTGATGGAAAAACATTAGCTACTACAGACAGTGACGACGGCCCAATTCGATTTTGGGATGTTGCAAAGGGTTCACAACTACGTGCAATTGATGGATACGCAGAGATATTTAGGTGTATGACATATTCACCGGTTGAAGATGTTCTCGCTGTACTGTGTGGTTTCGCCAGACTCCATTTGTGGGATACAAAGACATTTAAACTTATGAAAAATATCTATATACATCCACATATAGTTACTTGTTGTGCTTTTGCACCAGATGGAATAAGATTGGCTTGTGGCGATGATAGAAACAACTGGGTTTATATTTTGAATACTGAAACAGGGGAAAAGGAACAAGTTTTTGAAGGAGATCTGAATGACATTACATCCGTTGCGTTTTCTGTTGATGGAAAGACGCTTGCAGGCGGCGATGAACATGGTAACGTTTATCTGTGGGATGTTACTTCTGGCAAAAACACGAAGAAACTTGAATCCAAATCGCAGGATATAAGAAACCTTGTATTTTTGCCTGACGGACAATTACTTGTCGGTGCGGCTGGTGGAGAGATAAGATTTTGGGATTTAACTACTGAAGAAACCGTCAAAAAAATATCTGGACGCTTTGTCGCATCTTCACCAGATTCACATACTCTTCTATGTTTAAGGCAAGGTGAAATTCAATATTGGAAAATAGATGGTGAAAAACCTATAAAGTCTTTTGAAATTGATAAAATGGCAAGTGAAATAGCCTTTTCTCCAAATGGAGAGACTTTCGCGTATGCAATTTTTGAAGGAGATCAGATCTGTTTTTGTGATGCTCACACCGGTGTAGTAATAGAAGCATTTACCCATGAAAATATTCAAGAAATATGGTTTCTGTCCTATTCTCCAGATGGACGAACACTTGCAACTGCTGGATGGGATAGCACGGTGAAGTTGTGGAATGTTCCAGAAGTATAAAATGATACGACTTGTACCAGTTAATTATTTGTTTTCAAATTTTTTACATATACTAGGTTTATAGGACACACATATCGTTCCTAATGAAGATTAATTTAACCTAAGTTGCCACCTATCAATTGTTGGAGGGGTTTGTAACCCCGATTTATAAGACGTGGCACTAAAATATGCAGAATTCATTTGTTTCTTCGTTTGATAAAGTAATTTCATGATTAATATTCAGTAGGTAGCAACTTAGGTTAATCTGGTATTTATCAAATTGCTGTGGATTTCAATGTCTATAGGCGTTTCGTTGGTATTTGTTCATGAAAATGCTCTATAAGAGTAAACAGGATGTGTCTTTGTCCAGAAAGTTCAAGTTGTCCCTGATAGAATGTTTTATGTGTCAAACGGCTCAAATGCTGTCCTAAGAGAGAGCTCATCACTTTGACACCCAAGCTCGCATACGCACCTTGTCTACCCGCTAAACTCATTTTTGAAAGTTTCAAATCTGTTTTTAGGTATCTCCAAAATTGTTCTATACCATGGTGTTGAGACCAAATCTTGAGTATTTCACAAGATCGTCCGGATTTTCCAAAAACCATCATTGTTCGGGTCTTGCCCATATCTAAAAAGAAGAGGAGCACAAGTGATACAAATGTCTTACTAGTTGCGTGGGTGCGATAGTGTGGTTTATCGCATCCCCATCTTGCTGGATGTAGTTCTATCCGTTTTTTGTGTTGTGAGAGTTTAACGTTCTCGTTCTCAATATCCATCACATAGTTGCTTTTCCCGTGCACGAGTTTGGTATCAAATCCCATATCAGACAGGATTTGGAGTAGTTGTTGACTGCCATACCACGAATCAAAAGTGATCGGATATTTTCTCAAATCCACACCCGATGTGTCAAAGAAATCTAATATCTCTTTGAGCATCGCAATAAAATAGGAAGGTTTATCTGTGTTCCCTCTGCCTTGTTTGCTAACAATGCGAATATTGAGAGGGATAATCATAGAGCCAATCTTGATCGTGATAGCTAACACATTTCTGCCTCGGATAGAGGTATTGTGTTTTTTTGACCACCAACTGAAGCAGTAGGACAGGAGTTTACCATAGCGCGGGTCATTTGTCCCATCCACACTTATTGTAGGGCGACGACGAGATTTTGTAGCATCACTTTTGGATTCGGTATCTCGTCCCTCTTGGAGTGCGATCGAACACCCGACGCGAACAAATAGACACTTCCATCGATAGAGCGAGAAGCCTTTTAGATGCCTATAAAGGTTCGCTACCGGAATAGATAACGATTGTGCTACCTGATTCGGATTAAAAAGTGCAAACATATGACCCATTGAAAGTAAAAGTAGCGTTTCTCGCAATTGCAAAGACTTTTTCCCAAAATGAGAGTAGAGAAGTGTTTGAAAGGACATCGTAGATTTGATAAGATATTGACACATGAGATAGCCTCCTAATCTATGAAAAAACTTATATTACAATTAGGATGCTATCTCATGTCCGAAAAGTCAAGAAAAATCTAAAAAATCAAATCGCATTTCATAACACTATCCCTTCTAAATATTGATTGTTAGTAGTATAAAAAACATTGTGAGAAATCCCAGTTTAATATCTCTAAATATCAGGGTGGATGACATAAATGGCGTGGATTTTAGGCACTATCAACGAAACGTGCTGCTGGATAACTACCTTAAGCAACCCAGTTATTGCGACCTTGATTAACGCGCAAAATATTATCCCAATCAAAATTGATAAATGCATGTCTCATAACAATTTATCAATTAGAAGAAATACGCAATTGCACCGACAAATAGTACCTCTATCAGATAAAAAATAATGAGTGTAACTGAAAAAATCGCTGAGATCCAATTACACTTTGGTTTATTATTGTGTTTACCAAGATCCATCTTGAAATCGGTGTCAGTTTGCTCTCGGATATCGTCATAGACTTGTCGGCACAAACGCTCCTGCCAGAGAAAGTAACCGTCCAAAATCCAAAACCCAGTGATAGGAAAGAATAGAACCAATACAAGAAATGGATTTTGTAAGTCTTCTCTGGCGATTAAGACCATTGCTGCAACGAGAATTGTCATACTCCAGCTTTTTAAGAGGACACTGTTTCGTCCTAAACGGTTTATAATGGCTTGTGTCATTTCCAAGTGTTTTACGACTTTTTCAATGCCATTCATGGATTTATCCTCCTTCAATCTTCATCATGTTTCAGTCTGATTGTTTGTTAAAATGTAAAACATATGAGTGGATTTGTCAATACGTTTCTTATACAGACGATTGAGTGCCGTAGTAGGTTTTACAATTTATTCTACATTGTTGGATTGTAGAAGGGAACTCCGATTTCTGACTAACATTGGACTTAATAGCGATTCGGACCTCACTCCTACAGTGAGCATGTATAATTCACTATAAATCTACGTAAATGATTTGGTTTTCTAACCGTACTGAAAATCGTTCGCGCTGAGTTCACTCAGTGTCATGCTCCTCTTCCAGCACCAGTATTGTCCCATGTAAATAACAATCCAAAGGCACACCATCAGCAAAGTTACCCTTAATATCAACATGAAACTGCATGGTAGGTGTAAGTGTCGGGACTTTGAGAAAAACAGTCTTTCCATCCTCAGAGAGTGTTGCAGATTGGACTGGGTGTTCGTCTCTTCCTTCCTCACCAGAACGTTTCAACTGTGGTGAACCGTAGTTCTTAGACCAACGATACTCCCAACTCTGTACCCGCCAGTTTTCTAAATTTGCTACGGATTCTTCCTCAAGTGGAGTGTAGAAATCAATGATTAGACCATCTTTGACAGCGCGGAACGATTTGGGGGTACGCAGTGGAGCACCTGTCATGCGTATTCGGTAGAAACCAGTGTCTTTCTGTTTTTCTGACGACCAACCGAATAGACCCGCAATATAAAGGTCGCCACTAATCGGATGGAATCGACCGCGCATCACACCTGTGGGGAATTCCAAACCCATTTCGGTGAGAGCACCTTGTACAGTTTCCCCTATCTCTTGCTGAAGAACCGCGTATACTTTCCCCGTGCCATAACTGACTGAGAGTAGAGAATCACCCATGTCACCCCACATATCAGTGGGAACCCAGACTAATGTTGCGGGAGAACGGTCAACAAAAGGAGCCACCCAACAGAGAGGCGGTTCATAACTATCAGGTGGACCACCGGGTGGGTGCCATCCCCATAGATTTCCGTAGAATTTACCGTGGTCAGTGATACGGTTCAGTCTGTTGGCAGGCATCCAGAAACCTTCCTGATCTGTGCCGTAGAATGTAGGTCCAGGACTAATCCCAAGTCCATTTGATGCACGAAATCCGTAGGCGAGTACGTCGGATTTCTTTCCATCTGACGATACTCTAACAAGTGTACCGTGATGTGGGTGTTGAGCGGGTAATCCATGCCGTGCAGATTTCATGAAGTAGAAGTTGCCAGCTTCATCAGTCTGTAAGTCCATAACCTGTTCGTGGAAGTGTTCACTGTTGTAAACATCGTTGTTGAAGTTCTCGTAGAAATCAGTTTCACCGTCTCCGTTGAGATCAATGAGACGTGTTATCTGATCCCGTCCGGCAACATAAATTTGTTCATCAACTATTTTAAGACCGAGCGGTTGATTCAGTCCAGTAGCGATTCGTTGCCAAGTGAGCGTATCCGAAGCATCGTTCAGTCCTGTAACTGTCCAGACATCTCCGTTCCAAGTAGAAAGTGCAGCACGATTACCATCTGGGAAGAAGTCAAACCCTCCGAAACGTATCCACGAATCCCACGGATTCTGTTCAGGCCAATCTATCTTATCAACAGCGAACGGTTGGTAAGGATCGCGTCCATCATTTACCGCTATCTTGGCAAAATCTGGAAGCGTCTGTTCATTGCCATCCCAGGTTAGAACCGATGCAGTAGTGTCTGTTGATAGATGTAGGGTGACACTGTCAGAGTTGAGTGTCCATTTCGCACCCTCAATCGGTTCTAACAGAGCCGCAGCAATCAGAGGTGATTCTTGAAGACTTTGATAAAGTTTGTGCATCTCGTCATAAGAGAGGACGCGGTTGTAGAGATGCAGTTCATCAAGTTTCCCTTCTAACCGAGGAGATTCTGGGAAATTTTCTGCAGTGAATCCGAGTCGTAATATGTCATCTTCCAATTCATCTTCTGGCTTGAGTGCACCTTCGGCAACAATTTCTCCGTCCAAAAACAACTTCACTTTGCCAGTTTGATGTTGCCACGTCAATCCGACATGATGCCAAATACCATCAACGACTGATTTACCCTCTCCTGTATTACTTGTGATGACACCGACCCAACCGATATCAAATGCTAATTGTCCACCTCGAATAAAAAAGGTTTTGCCGTTCGGTACCCACTCTGGTTCATCAAGTGTTTCAGCGAAGATTGTGCCATCATCCGCTGTGTTAATCCATGCAGAAAAGCTCAGGTCGGTAGTATCAAAATCAAGTGCAAAGTCTTGGTCAAAACGAGCTTCCGCATCACCACTAAATACAAGGCATTTGTCCTGCGGTCCATCTTCCCAGTGAACACCATCTAGGGAGATTGTTTGCTTCTCCTGAGCGGCACTTACGGTTTGTGAACCTTCACCCTCGTCAAAACGCCAGTGTCCAACCAAAGTCGGATCATCTTTATGTTCCAATGCAGACGCGGACTTGTTAGTGCTGGAAGATGGGACCAAGACAGCGAAGTACTGATCTGCATTGGCAACAGCACCGGGAGCAGGAGAGAGGTCATCCATTGAAAGCACTTTTGGGATGTATCCATCTATTTCAAGTCTCAAAGTCGTTGTTCCGGGGTCTATTTTTCGCGTTTCCAGTCTAAGTCTTTGCTGGACATCGGTGTGTCCTGTCGTATTTAATTTCTCTGTCCAGCGTTGCGGTCCACCTTTGATCAATGTCGTTAGGTCTATTACAGGAAGGGAAGTTTCAACAAATTCTTTCCATGCGTCTATGTCAAGTGTCCCATGGACTGCTGAGGTGATCAGAATTTTAGCTGAAATGGATTCTTGAGATGCCGGGAACCTAACGCGTATTTCCTCATTCACTATCTCCAAATGTGTTTCTTTTGGTGCGTCAACCAACGCAGCGAGAAGACTGCCGGGGGCACCAGCTTCTGTACCCTGTGGACACAGAGCGATGGCAGCACCACGTGACAATTTGGGTAAAAGAATTGTTGTGCCTTCAGTCATTGTTGCAATACGAACAAGTGTCCTTGATGTGGATGGACCGAGATGGAAAGTTCTGGCAAAAGCGTCCGCTTTTTCTCCGCTTTCAAGTGAGGGCGTTTCCAGCACCGAGCGAGTTCCAACCGTATAAGACAGAATAACCTTATCCTCATGAAGATATAATCCCTTCCAATGTGCCCAATCTCTGGGTAATGGACCAAAGAGAACGGGACGTGTATCCTCAAAACTGTCCTCCTTTGCCCAGCCAGGTCCCACCTTATTTTCCCATAGTAGTTTTCCTTCTATAGATGGATAACTCTGATGCCAACCGTTAAATTCAACATCTGCGAAGTCGATCAGTCCATCTATCCAACCTGCGGAATAGCGTAACAGGTCAGTGTCAAACGCTACTGCACCACCAGTATGATCAGGAGTAAGTGGAATAACAAGCCCTTTGTAGGTAAGGTTATTGTCATTCGCGGCAACGGCAGTGGAGATGAATGGTCCATAATCCATATCTCGCCACCGTTCTCCGGTTTTAGTACGCCAACCAGGAGCATATCGTTGCGGTGCTTCGCTTTCAAGACACCAATAGACTCCGTTGACAATCAACCGACGAAAATCGCTCACACTGAAGTCCTCTGGATGTCCCATCGTCGTTGTGAACACACGTCCGCCTCCTGAGTGTGTATGCGTCCAAGCGATAGGATTGACCGTCTCATCCCCACCGCGTTCCCCTTCGGGAAGTACAGGTCGTCCTTGCACCAAGATTTTAGCATCTTTCGGTGGATAATCGGGACGCACATGGTAAGTCCAAGATCGGACATGGAATTCAGGACGCACACCTGCAAGTATTGGATGTTCACCAACGGTTGTAGCATCGGTACTCGCACCGTGTCCGTAATGATATATCCACGGCGCACCGAGTTCGCGGGCACCAAAACTGTTCCACAACTCCGATCGCGGATCATCTCCATCGTAAGCAAAGGCGTGCGTTGTTGTGCGGAAAGCTACAATGGGACCACCACGGTCAATGTATTTTTGCAGCGACGTAAGTTGATCATCAGGGAGTTGACGGAAGCGCAGATACAAAACGAGTAGGTCAGCGGTTTCAAGGACTTCAAGTCCATCAATGTTGTTCCCATCACCGCCATGAAGTTCATTATCTATGAGAACTGTAGTCCGGAAACCGTAGTGTTCTTTCAATACCTGCGCTAACGCAGGCATCGTTACTTCGGAACGATACTCACCTTCACCCACCACGAAGACGAGATGGGGTTGTGCATAAACGATGGATGCCGACAAAGCGAGTGCAATCAGAATGCCCAGTAAATAAATTGAGACTCGCCTCGGAAAATGCCACGAAACGTTAATTGAGAAGTGTGGTCTTGTCATATATTGTTTCTCCCGAATGAATAGATTAGGTTTGCTATGTTGTGTTAATGAAGCTGCCTTCAGACAAATGTTCGGTTAGCAAGAGTATAAAAGGTCTAAGAAAAAATGTCAATACAAAGACAGACCGAATGCCTCTGGTTCATACATAAAGAGGTTTGACATTAATTCAGGTTTCGTGTAGATTATATCTATCATAGCAAACGCTTTACAAATTGCCTGTCGATCAACATTAAATTGACCATGAATATAGATAGAACCTGAATGCTGAACAGTGGACAGAAACGGAGACTATAAATGAAAGCACCTAATATAATATTAATGATGTGTGACGACCTCGGATATGGCGATGTGGGATTTAACGGAAATGAAGTAATCAAAACTCCAAATTTGGACCGTCTGGCTAACAATGGAATCCGATTTACGCGATTTTATGCGGGAGGACCGGTGTGCTCGCCAACGCGAGGCACGTGTTTAACTGGACGACATTATTTTCGATATGGCGTAACACATGCTAATCGTGGACACTTACCCGCACAAGAAATTACACTGGCGCGAATGTTAAAATCTTATGGCTATACAACCGGACATTTTGGCAAATGGCATCTGGGCACACTAGACACGAATTATTCGGGGAAACCGAATCGTAATCCAAAACGCAATTACGCTCCGCCGTGGGAGCGGGATTATGATACGTCTTTTGCTACGGAGTATGCAGTTCCCACTTGGGATCCCGCTGTAGGTATACAAGGGAACGGAAAGCGTTTAGACCGTCCCTGGGCATCACCGTATTACGAAAATGGAAAACTGGCAACGGAAAATCTGGATGGATGTGATTCCCGGGTCTTGATGGACCGCGCGATCCCATTTATTGAACAAGCAGTTGAAGATGTTGAACCGTTCTTTGCAACAATCTGGTTTCATGCACCTCATACTCCGGTCGTTGCCGGACCTGATTATCGCGCAATGTATTCTGATTACAGCGAAGATGAGCAACACTATTACGGCTGTATTACTGCCATAGATGATCAGGTGGGACGATTATATCACACATTGGCAGCATGGGGTGTATCCCAAAACACTATGATATGGTTCTGTTCGGATAACGGTCCCGAAGGTCGCGCAGGTCGAAATGGACGCAGCCGAGGATCAACAGGTGGTTTGCGCGGACGAAAACGATCTTTGTTTGACGGTGGTGTAGGTGTACCCGCATTCTTGCACTGGCAAGGTCATGCAGACCCTGGACGTGTGGTCGAAATGCCGTGTAGCACGTTGGATTACTTCCCGACAATCGCCGAGATAATGGAATATGAAATGCCAGACAATCGTCCGATTGACGGCATCAGTCTGTTACCGACCATAAAAGGAAACATGACAGAACGACCTGCTCCGATTCCGTATCGGTTCAACAGTGGAAAAAACGCAATGTTCGACGCACCGACCATCGCAATGATGGACAACCGTTATAAATGCTTGACGAACCTATCGAGTGATGGCGGCGAAGATTTGTGTTTTGATATGATTAAAGACCGGTCAGAAACGACTAACTTGGCAAACGAACAAAGCGAACGTATGGGACAAACCCGCAAGAACCTTCGCGAATGGCTCCGCTCTTGTAAGGTTAGTCACAATGGTGGTGATTACGACGAGGCATTTGAACCAGTCGCGCCATTTGAGGAAGTCACTGGAGATTGGAAATCAAGATGATACAGAAATATTGCTGTTTCTAATACTCTCTTGTTGGAGGGTTTTGTAAACACGATTATTCCAACCATGTTTGTAGTCGCGCAATTTCTTGCGTCTCTTACATGTGAAGATTAATTTATTAAACGGGTAATCTTAATCACCCCAAAACTTGTAGGCGAGGTTTTCAACGCCGACAATCCACGATGAAGATTAACTTCTTAAACGGACAACTGTAAATTTCACAAACCCTGTAGGCGGGGAATGCCAAAAGGCATTCATACCGTTGATTTGGCGCTTTGTAAGCGCGCTGGACTTTGGAGTCAAATTACCCAAATTATTTCCTAATCTTCATTTGTAAGAGCGACCGTTATTCGTCTGAATCACGGATTACATGGATTTTAAGAATAAACGTTTTTAGGTCGTATTCAAAGATAAAACCTAAATCTTCGTGACGGAATTATGGAAATCAAACTCAAAAATCCGCGTAATCTGTCCAATCTACATCCACTGACTAAACCTTTCTACGCACCTTCATCAGGATAAACGATCTCCACTTCAGGACGAGATAGATTCTTTTCAATGAACCCCTCATATTCTAATAAAGTGGTTGTCTCATTTATGACCTTTGTGATTTTCACTACAACGACATCAAGAATGATCGCATCATTGAGTATTTTGTAACCCGTAATGGACATACCATCTGCTGCCTTAGATAACGGAGCAGGATTTAGGTATACTTTCACTGTTACGCGTTCACCATGATCCCCGATAAAACTTCTTAATTCTATTAGTTTAGAGTCATCAGAAACAGCTCTTGCCACTCGCATTCGGTATCTCGTGTGTTCAAAATTACTTACAGGTGATATTTCAGGTAGGTTCTTGTCTACATCATCTGGAATGAGTGTGTCATCAATTGAAAACATCAATGGTCCAAACGCTTGCTCACAACCGATGCTCAATGCACATACAAAAATGACAATACATGTCATTGCCAAAAATCCTTGAAGCTTCATTGTAACCTCCATAGTAAAATTGTGTTGGTATTGTGATTCTATGCTTATTATTTGTGTAATTTAGCGTTGAATGGATTTTAATAGTATGACATATTATGAATAGTATGACATATTATGCATCTAATTTCAAGATGTTTTCACAACCTACCATGGTTATTTAGCATTTGTGAAAAAAACGCAAGAAAAACCGAAAACTAAATAAACCTACCTGAGGGTGTGTAAAGTTTTTGTCCCTATAATGAACTGAATACAGATCTTGCTTGGTATTAAGAAAAATGGTATCCTTCTTAAAATACCTTTTTTATCAGAGAGGATACCAATGTTTAGGACATCATTATCAAGTTGTGAAGTCAAAGAAAATCCGGAAGCAGCACAGAACTTAGTGGACGAGATGCACGATTTAGTTGGAGATCTTGGCAGTGATTCTTCTCTGTCGTTTTCTGAAGCAGAACAACATATTTTAGAAGGCACTCGTGCCTTAGGACAAAAGTTGTTAGCGTTGCATGCGTCCGATCAAGCTTCGGCAAAAGAGACGGAGCCGGTGTCGTGTCCAAAGTGTGAAAAAGCGTGTCGTTCGTGGCGTCCGAGAGAACGACAGAGGACGACCCTCTGTGGTGTTATTCGTGTTGCGCGTTGGGTGTATCATTGTGATGCGAAACACTACCATAGACCTTGGGATACGAAGCAGCAGTTGAAAGGTAAATACATGCATCGTGTTGCGGAAATGATGTGTCGTTTTGCGGCACACTTTGACTTTAGGAGTGCCGCTGAGGAGTTATCTCGTCAGGGAGTTATAGTGAGCCACAAGACCGTTCATAAGAAAGTGCGTGAATGGTCAAAAGATTTGCGTGTGTTGGAACAAGTGGAATGTCAACCCTCGGTGCCAATGAGCGGTGGTATGTGAGCACAGATGGATGTCGGACGAACTCACCAGAGGGGTGGAAGGAAACAAAAGTCAGTTGTCCTTATAGAGATTATCCACAACTGGGACCGAATAGTCCTTCCAGAGCGCGTCCTGAAAGTCCTCGTTGGACTGCCAATCGTCAGAATGCCGCTCAATCTGGGAAGGATTTATATGCGTTAGCACCCCGTAGCGGTATCTATCAAGAAGATATTATGAAGCAAGAAGTTGTGTCTATCGGTGATGGTGCTCCATGGATATGGAACAACTCGGATGAGTCCTTTCCGAATGCGGTTGAGATTGTGGATTATATGCACGCAAAATCGCATCTGGACGCTGCTGCAAAATATGCACTTGGAGAGCCTGCGACTGAAAAGGTAGAGGCGTGGACACAAAAGGTGGAACCGCTTCTTTTTGAGGGGAGGATCCCTGAAGTGGTATCGCACATCCGCGCGCTTGAGACAGAAAATCCTGAAGAGAGAAAAAACTTTGAAAGAGAAGCAGACTATTTTCAAAAACATGCCAAGCGTCCGCAGTCCAAAACATTTAGAGAAAAAGGGTATCAGATTACCAGTAGCGTGATTGAGAGTGCCGGCCAACATGTTGTGGCACAAAGGTGTAGACGCGCATCTATGAGATGGACAGATGAAGGGCTTAATGCTATCCTTCAGTTGAGATGTCCGATAAAGAACAAAACTTGGGAAAAGGACTGGTATCCAGACACAATAGCCGCAGGATGTTTTAGTGACAAAAACTTTACACACCCTATACAAAAAATATGTTTGACACACCTAAATTCATGTGTTATACTTAATTAATGACTATAACGTGCCGGTGTAGCTCAGTGGTAGAGCACACGACTCATAATCGTGCTGTCCGGAGTTCGACTCTCCGCACCGGCATTGTTCTTTGAAGGCTCACCTCATGGAAACCCGTTTTGTGCGAGAGATGCATCGCTTCATTTCACAGCACACGATGATTGAGGATGGAGAAACCGTACTCGTTGCAGTCTCTGGCGGTGCAGATTCCCTTGCATTGCTTTACGGATTACATGCCCTACGGATACATCTAAACTGCCACCTACATGTCGTTCACCTAAATCACGGTCTTCGTGAAGATTCTGCTGCTGACGCTGAATTTGTCCACGAACACGCCAAACGGTTAGGTCTACCTTTTACAGGACACACTGTAGACTTACATAGTTTGAACAAACAGTGGAAACTATCTGTTGAAGCTGCAGGACGCAAAGCGCGTTACGAATTATACGAATCTGTCTGTGCACAGACAGGTGCGACTAAAGTTGCACTTGGACATCATCAGGACGATTCTGCCGAAACGGTTTTAATGAACTTAATTCGAGGTGCCGGGTCTAACGGTTTAAAAGGCATTGAACCCGTTAGAGATGGGAAGTTTGTCCGTCCACTTTTGCAGTTCAACCGCACAGAAATTGAAACCTATCTTACGAAAATAGACGTTGTACCAAGACACGATCCAACGAACAAAGACACACAATTTCTGCGCAACAGAATCCGTCATGAGTTGATCCCTCTTCTTGAACAGAAATATAATCCAAATATCAAAACAGGATTATACAGGACAGCAGAGATTATTAGTGCTGAATCGGCATATCTAGATGAAATAACTTTTGAAGCTTATGAAGCCTGCAAACTTAGGGTGCCTCAGTCAAAAGACATAATGTTAGACAGGACAAGATTTCTACACAATCACACTGTTCTGCAAAGAAGGCTTATTAGACATAGCATCGCCGAATCAATTGGACATATCAGTGATTTCTCTTTTGATCATTACACCGCTATCCTCACTATCATCAATGGGGACAAACCGAATGCAGCGATTACATTACCAAACGGTCTGAATTTTAGACGTGCATATCAGCAACTCATTTTTGAAAGCACACCTGCCCATCCACAAGATTATAATTGTTTGCTTAACATACCGGGTGATACATATATTTCGGAGTTAGATGTAGAAATTCAAGCAGACTTATATGACATTCCACAAGGAGATATTTCTACCGTGCCTGATGGAACTTATGAGGCAATCTTTGATTTTGATACAATCCAATTGCCTTTGACCGTCCGAAATCGGCAGAAAGGCGATAGATTCCAACCTTATGGGATGGAAGGAACTAAAAAGATTAAAGATTATCTAATGGATGTAAAAGTCCCACTGAGTGAACGAGACCGCATTCCGATGGTTATAAGTGGGAATGACATTATTTGGGTTATCGGTTTTACAACCCATGAAAAATACAAAATCCTCCATCAAACGCAGAGAGTTCTTCAGTTAAATTATGAAAATAGAAAAACCAATTCCTAATTCTATCCTAATTTCTGAATCACAGATTCGGAATAGGATTCAAGAACTCGGCAATCAAATAACACAAGACTATGAAAACCAAGAACTTGTCCTTATCTGTGTACTGAGAGGAGCAACAATCTTCTTTGCAGATCTTGTTCGAGAAATCTCTCTGCCATTGAGGTTTGAATTTCTACAAACTTCAAGCTACAACGATAGTACTGAACCTTCTAAGAACATTGAGTTTATTCGAGAGGGAAGCAATTATGTTAAACAGAAGCATGTCCTTATTGTAGAAGACATCATTGACACAGGACAGACACTGGAATTTCTTATCAAGCATCTACAATCATTAGAACCAAAAACTATCAAGATTTGCACACTTCTTGATAAACCCTCTCGCCGTCAATTTTCTGTTTCTGTTGATTATATCGGTTTTGAGATTCCAAATGTGTTTGTAGTAGGTTACGGTCTTGATTATAGTCAGAAGTATAGGAATTTACCATACATTGCCGTAATAGAATCAACTGATGAAAACACATCCTAAAATTCAAACGAAGTATAGTACATATTTTGGAATCAAAACTTTTTCAAAATACAGACATTTTTCCTTGACAACAGAGTAGTAATTTGCTAAACTTTCATGAGGTAAAAGCATATTAATTCAGGAAGGAGAATTTTGATGCGTAAAATTGTTTCGTTTTCGGTTGCTATCATGCTGATTGCAGTGATAGTGTTTTTTACACAAGCACAGCAGATGTCAGACAAAGCGCAACTTGGACGCGAACTATTCCACGATCCGACCTTTAAAGGAACACTAAGTCCGGATGGAAAAAAAGCGGCAACTGGTCTTTCTTGTGCCAATTGCCATGCAGATTTTGATGAAACTGAAAAACCGGACGGCTTAATCCGTGCTGGACATAGTGTCATCGGTGTTCCAAAGCGAGGTTCCGCAAAAGGTGGGATGATTTCAGGTGCTAATTTCGCCCGTGCCGCTGGCGGCGGCGGGTTCTGTTATGAGCATTTCCTACAAAGGGTTGCTCCAGCAGACGTTAAGCCAACAGCAATTCCAGAAGAACATGCTGAAGCACTTATGGCGTATTTTGAAGCTATAACTGGAGACAAAGAAGGTCCTCAGTTTGAAATCCAGATGTTAGATGATGATGGAAAAGCAGCTGCAGGGGAAAAAATTGCTGCTATGAAAGGTGATACCAAAAATGGATGGCAGCTATTTGGACGCGCCTGCGCCGTTTGCCACCCTACACCGAAAAAAGCCGGCATCGGCACCCAACTCGTTAGAAGTAGAGCACCCCGGAATATAGATACAACTATGACTCGGTGGGCAACGAAAATACGAGGTGGCGGATCACTTATGCCCTTCTATGCCTCTGATATCCTCAGCGATCAAGATATAGCTGATATTCTCGCATTTCTACGCGAGCAGATGGAAGCTACTGCAAGATAACAATCAAATTTGGCAGGGATAATACTTTCCTGCCAAATTCTAATATTCTCGATCTTCGTTTGTAACCGGCTTCCGCTTTATCCGTTTTAGTTACTGTGTTGTCGTATCAAGACAAGTTTTCCAAATACGATGTCAAATTGGTAATTAGAACTGGAAGTCTTTGTCTAAGAAGATAAGTCTTTCTTGGTGATTGTGTGTTTGCGTGCCATTACCAATATAAACTAAAGTGGAGGAAGTCATGAGGACATCTCGATTTCTTGGGTTATTCTGTTATATCTTTTTAGTCTGCTCGGTCCTCTGTTTCTTAGGATGTGGTGGCAGCAATCTCAATAATCCTGTTTCTGACACCGATCAAACGGATGAAACCGACGATGACATCGTTGAATTAGGAGATAGCGAAAATGCTGTCTCTGAGCAAACAGGTGAACTTGATGTGTCAGTTACCGTAACAAGAAAAACTGTGAAGCCGGGTGAACAAGTTGAGTTAACAGCAACGTTGGAAGGGGTTCTCGGAACAAACGTTGTAATAAATTGGCTTAATATCACAGGATATGGGACACTTTCCGCAACTAACGAAACACGTGTTACTTGGACAGCACCAGATACATTAGGTGATGATAATACCCGGGTTGAGGTTCTACAACTGGTTGTGACTGTGATTAGTGAAGTCGTTTCGGTCGGTACTTCTGGCATAAAAACTGATACACAAATTCTATCTGATACGAAAGAGATTTTACTACAAGTAGTCAGTGATTGAAAAAATAAATTGCTAAATACATAAAATACTGAGATTTATTTATTGACAAAAAATTTCAAATACATATAATATACTGTACATCATTTCAATATATATTATTATTAAATAGGATTTGACTTACTAAAATAGACTTCACATACAAATCAATTAAGATGTTTGTGTATTTTATAGTGGTTTCCTCCTCACACACGCTAACGTGATGTCCAAATCAACAAATAATATATCTAAAAATGTTGTACAGCCAAAAAAATAAAATTGTCTAAACTTTACAATAATTTATTTGTCCAAATATAGTAATACTTTATTTTCTATAACGAGGATTCATTTTTCAAACCAAATGCAAGGGTCTGTTTTTATTTATTCATAGGATAGGTACTCGCATACATAATATATTAGGAACGAAATGAAGAAAGTAAATATACATTTAGTTTTATCTGTTTTCTTGATGCTATTAATTTCTGCATCTCGGACATCATCATGTATTGGAGAATTACATCAGGTTAAGAAGGGGGAGACGTTATCGGAAATTGCAAGAATATATGATGTGCCGATGAAACGTATTGCCCAAACCAATAGCATCGCATCTTATGACAGATTACAAATCGGAGAAAAGTTATTAATACCAGTTGCTTCTAAACCGGGAAATGCTAATGAGAATGCTGGAGGATCTTGGTACATCGTTAAACCTGGTGACTCATTATATGGTATTGCACGAAAACAAAATATTGAAGATTGGAAAAAACTGCAGCAGATAAATGGAATCTCTAATCCAAAACGGATAAGACCCGGTGATAGAATATTTCTCCCTGGTGAAGGGGATATCGGTTTCATAAAACCTCTACGAACTAAAGTGTATGTGACTTCAAAATACGGTTACCGCAATCATCCTATAAGTGGACGTTACCGTCTGCACGAAGGTATAGATTTTCGGGCAGCAACTGGCACACGAGTTTATGCATCAAAAACCGGAACGATTACCTACGCAGCAAGAAAAGGAGGCTATGGTAAGACTATAAACATCCAACACGAAGATGATTTCAGCACTACTTATGGACACTTGTCAAGGATTTATGTTTCTGTCGGGGATTTCGTCCGTCAAGGTCAAATTATCGGATTAACAGGAAATTCTGGACATTCAACAGGTCCCCACCTCCATTTTGAAGTCAGATACAAAGGCAAAAGTGAAAACCCAGCTCGTTACCTTGAACTCCGCTAAACGCAGAAAGTTGCTTAAAAACATCTTTCTTGTCATTTTAGCGTGTGTTCTTTGTGGTAAGATAACACTTTCAGATACACCCAACAATCAACAAAACAAAGAAACACATCAGCACAGACCTGCAGTGGGTACGCGTGGTATCGGATTAAGTCGCGCTTATGTGAGTAGTACAGACGATGCCACCAGTCCACTATGGAATCCCGCAGGACTTGCATCTCTTGAAAATGCAAATCTGATCTACGATTTCTCACAAGGGGCGTTCTCCGTTGCATATCCTATAAAACATATAGGAACATTTGGTATTAACATACTTGATCTAAATGCATCTGATCGTTTTCTCGTCCACAACGCTTCCAATCCTATTGGGACATTTGAATACGGTTCTAATCAGGCATTATTCTCTTATGCAAGGAATTTCGGACGATTACAACTCGGGGCAAGCACAGGATATAGTCGCGCACCGTATGTGAACAGTCTTTGGGCACCAAACTATGATATTGGTGCGTTAATGGCACTGCCGCATAACGTGGTCATAGGCATGCACTTTCGCGATATTACCGGTGTTTCTATTCATGACGATACCAATATTCTGTTACAAACCTACGATCCACAGTTCGTTGTCGGAAGCACATTTACACCACATCCATCTATCAGATGGCATTCATGCTTAAATGTTGCCCCATTGAGTTTCGGCACCAGTGTTGAATTCGTTACCGGTCCGTTTTCCGCAAATATAGGTTCCTTCTTCTCTTCTGATCCCAGTACACCTACTCAAACTTGGAGTTTAGGACTCTCTTTAAATAAATGGGGAAAGCAAACCTATTATACTTTCTTGAATGAAGACAACAACCAATATAAGCACCTTATTTCATTCGGCATCACTTTTGGTGGAGCACAAAAGTCGGTTGAAGAGGCTAAATACCATAAAGTAAAATCTGAATCTAACAGCACAACTTCAAAGGTTACACCAAAGACATCAGATACACCTAATGGAACTAAATCTGACATTAGAGACAATACCTTACACATTACACCACCTACGATAAAGAATAGCACCCAAATTGCCAATAAACACAATGTCTCAATAGAACTCATGCTTGCAATCATCTATGTTGAATCCAAATTTAATCCGGTTGCGGTATCACCGACAGGTGCAGGTGGTTTGATGCAAATGGTCCCTACAACCGCAAGGGAGCTTGGTCTGAAGGTGCCAAAGTACTCAAATAAACTTAAACCGAGTCTTGATGGTAATGTTGATGAACGATTTGATGCGGCAAAAAATCTTGAGATCGGGTTGATTTATTTCAACCAACTTCTGAGAAAATATCAAAATAACTTAACATTAGCACTGGGGGCATATAATGTTGGGCCTGGTCGAGTTAGGATTGGCGGACCGCTAATAAGCAGAGGTAAAGCTTATGCGAATTCGGTGATAGATCGTAGGGACCTTTATCGTCAGAATGCTAACCTGTTGGCAAATGACCTAAAAAGATTAGAGATAATTCTTAATAAGTAGGAAAAGGATATGGAAACAATTCGTCTTGCAATCGTTGGATGTGGTGGTATGGGACATCGCCACATGTATGGGTTAGCAGAACTTCATAGGGTAGGATGGAAAAGGTTTGATCTGGTCGGCGCGTGCGACCCTGTTGTTGAAAACGCTGAATCTCTTGCAGAAAAAACTGAAGAACGTTTCGGTAAAAAACCTACCGTTGTCACAAACCTTGAAGAACTCGCTAAAATCGGCGTTGATGCTGTTGATGTCACAACGACACCTCTTTATCATCACACCGTTGCTGTTGAGACACTTGAACGGGGATGGCACACGATGGTTGAAAAACCGATGGGGTTAACCGTCCGCGCATGCAACCTCATCTGTCATGCTGCAGATAATACAGATGCCGTTCTTAGTGTTGCAGAAAACTATAGGCGTGACCCTATAAATCGTCTTGCAAAGGCACTCCTTGATGCTGAAGTTATTGGCAAACCGCGGTTTCTCATCCATCATGCAATAGGTGGATCAAACCGAATGCTTATCTCTGTCTGGCGGCATCAGAAAGATCAAAGCGGGGTTCTGCTTGATGTCGGCGTTCATTATGCAGATATGATTGAGTATCTACTTGGTGAAGTGGAAACCGTTTTTGCCAAGACACGACTTCATGAAACGATACGACATAATCCCGCTGCAGTAACAGGTGAATCAGGTTCAAATCCTGCTGGTGTCTATACAGAGTGGCAACGAAAAATGCCGGCAGAATTTGAGGCAACTGCGGAAGATGCAGCTTACGCAACCTTGACTTTCAAGAACGGAGTCGTTGGACAGTATATTGAAGATCACGGTGCATGGGGACAAGGAAGTTGGCTCCGAAAAATCCACGGTTCACAAGGTTCTATGACCCTCCCCGGTGACCGGAGTGGGGGTGTTATCTCCTTACAAATTGATGGGCACGGAACTATAAACGATGAGAAACTGTTAGATTTAGTGCCAGATTTTGAACTTGATGCAGTTACCACTGACTTATTCGGCGGGAATCGGCTCTGGCAGTATGATTCCCAGTTCGTTGATACAGACGCGAAGATTATCGCTATTGAATACGGTGATTTTGCTGAGGCTATCGCGGGCAACCATCCCATTGAAGTTGATGCACTTCAGGGAACCCGTTCCGTTGCGATCTCTTATGCTATGCTTGAATCCGGTGCAACCGGTCAGATCGTTCACATTGACAAAATGTTAGACGAAACGATTAATACCTATCAACGTGAGATTGACGATGGGTTAGGCATTTAGCGTTTCTCAGATTTCTTTTTCACAACAATGGCAACACTACAAGACATCGGAATTGGTCTAATAGGATTAGGCATCGGGCAGCAGCACCTTCGCGGTTACCAAAGCAAAGACTTACGTGTCGCTGCAATTTGCGATAAAGATGAAGAACGATTACACAATGTTGGTGATAGATTTGCCATCAACAAAAGGTATACTCACATTGTCGATCTGATAGATGATTCCGATGTTGATATTGTTGACATGGCCGTCCATCCATGGATACGTTCACCCATCGTAAATGCCGCCGCACAAGCAGGAAAGCACATCTTCTGTCAAAAACCCTTTTCCATGACAATGGCACAAGCGATTGAGATGGTAGAAATCTGTGAGAGATACAATGTGCAACTCATGGTCAACCAAAACTCATGCTTTGCTCCCGGTTTCCTCGCCATTGACCCCTTCATTAACACCGATCATCTCGGTGAAATCTATCATGTATCTATTACCTGTAACGGGTTTTATACTGCGTATCCAGGGAAACATCTCATTCCAGTTATGCAAGTGCACCATATCAGTCTTATCCACAAATGGTTCGGAGGATTTGAGAGTGTCTACTGCCAAGCACACGGACACAACCGTTCCGTTGAGACAGGTGAAACGATGTCTGTTGCGCTTTTCAAATGTCGTAGTGGTATAAAAGGACTACTTTCATGTAACTGGTCATTCCTTGCAAATTCAGGACACAACCTTCAACATCCGCACGAAGAGATTCGTATTCAAGGCACAAAAGGGGCAATCTACGGTAATAGTGCTGATATGACAGTTCACCTCACAGAACCCAATACAAGTGAAATTAAACCGGAGATAAACGGTGTTTGGTTTCCTGATGCTTTCGGTAATTCTATGGTGCATTTCATTGAATGCTTACAATCAGGCAGAAAACCACTTACAGACGGACGCAGCAACCTCCACATCATCCAAACTATTTTCGCACTGCACCAATCCGCTTTGACAGAGAAGATCGTAATGGTTGACGACATTTCACTTGATGGTGACTACGACATAAGTCCGTACCCTGTGCATCCTGCCGATGACATTTCCATCTTACACTAACAAAGTTAATTATCTAAACCAAGATTCTGAGAATCCTGATCCAGACGATTTGCTAATTTCTGCGGGTAAATAAGGGAGTGAAAAAAGATTGCAGGGGTGGGATTTGAACCCACGTCCTCCGGGTTATGAGCCCGACGAGCTACCAGACTGCTCTACCCTGCGTCAAGGAAAAAACATGGTCGAGGAGGGACTTGAACCCTCACGCTTGTGTTAAAAGCGATGGATTTTAAGTCCATTGTGTCTACCGATTCCACCACTCGACCTCATGGATGATATAATAGTATACACAATATAGAGGGGGTTGTCAACTTTTTTTATTTATATCAGTGCTATTTAGTTTTACTAAGAGCTAGTAGACTGTCCACACTAAAATTGTGGATCGCAAAATAAATCGGGAATCGGAGTTCCCTCCTACAATGACAGAGCTATATTCAGTAGGAGCGATCTCCGAATCGCGATATTTACCCGCAAAATTAGTGTGGACAGTCTACTAGGTTTGGATTGTAGCGATGCATAGTAGTAGGCACACTCTGTGTACCGTAACTTCTTGTTAGGTGGACAGCACACGTAGTGTTTGGATTTAAAACGAACATTTTTTGAATAGACTTGACTAAACAAACGAAATGATATTGAACACTCTTTCAGCAATGCTATTGATATTCAATCGAGTGTTTCACATTGACTGTAATTTTGAACTAATCTTTGACAATAAATTTAGGAGAATGAAATGAGACAGAAATTTTTCGCAATCGGCACAATCGCTCTTATGACAGTAGTTAGTTTATTCATATTTGAACATGTGACAGACGCACAACGTCCAGATAGAAACGCACAACCAGGACAAAATCAACGGGGTGAGCGTCCTGGTGGAGACAGAAGTAATAGGGGAATCAGGGAGATGCTCAATCTGCCTATCAATCCAGTATCTATCGTTGAAAATTCTTGGACCGATTTGTCGTTTAAAGTAGGAGTAGATGATGAGGCACTCGTGAATGCACGCCCTATCTATCAGGCAACTCTCGACAAATTTGAGATGAAAATGAAGGAATTACGTGGAAAATATGAACCGAAGATGAAAGAGGCGTTTGCAGCTGGTGACCAGCGAGCTGCATTTCAGACTGCTCGGACAATTCGGGAAGAGATGGAGAAGGATGTAAGTGTTTTGCTAAGTAACAGCGGCAAAGAGTTTCAAACGGAACTGAAAAAGGTGTTATCTAAAGAGGATTTGACACACCTCAATAAATTAACGAAAGATCGACAGATTCAACAGCAAGAACAGCGTAATAGGTTCCGTGGTGGACAGCAACGCGGTGGACAAGGCGGACAAGGTGGACAACGCGGTCAACGTCCTACTCAGTAGTGTAAAGAAAATTCAGCGCGCTTGCTAAGTGTCTATTGTTTATAGGTAAGTTCTATCAGCGAATTAGGTCGGGTGTTTCACCCGACCTTTTTGTTGCCATTATTCCTGCTTAGATGCAGTAGTACACTTGACCACGACAAGTGTTAAATCATCATATTGCTCTGCATCTTCAACGAATGCTTGCACATCATCAACGATGTGTTGAACGACTTCTTCAGCAGTAAAATCGTTTGGAATTTTGGAAGTTAGGTTTATTAGTCGTTCAGTTTCGTACATTTCCTGGTCTGGGTTTAGTGCCTCGATCAACCCATCCGAATGAATGATAAGAATATCTCCATCTTCAAAATCATAAGTAACAGATTCATATTCTACCTTTTTCATACTTCCGAGCGGTAAATCACTGTTTGTAAATTCAATTATTTCTGTGCCTCTTTTGAGGATGGGATAAGGTTGTCCTCCGTTTGCGTAGTCAATGGATGTCCCGTTTTCGTCAAGGATTGCCAAATTGAGTGCAATAAAGTTGTGTCCATACATTCGTGGTGCTAATCCGATATTTAGATCGCGTAGGATAACATTTGCGTCAGACTTGATATGAGCAATTTCATTTAACATTCCATTTGTAAGCACAGCATTCATTGCTCCTCTGATGCCTTTGCCAGCTGCGTCAGCTACAGCGATAGCAGTACGTCCGTTTGCAACAGTCAGGTAATCGAAAAAGTCGCCACCGACCTGTGTAGCGGGAATTGATTTACCTGCGATGTCATAAGATTGTGTTTGTGGTGGTTCAGTAGGGAGGAGTGCCATTTGTATATTTTGTGCTTCGTTTAACTCGTCACGGATGCGTTGGATTTCTGCCTCTTCTTTCCGCCTCATTTCTTGCCGCAGCTGTGCTGTGCGCCTTCGGTTGACAATCAGTCTAAATAGGAGAGTGCTTACAACGACAAAGACAATGAGAGAAGGTAAATATGTTCGCCATCGTGTCCAGAGGGGTTTATCTATAGTGAAATTTAGAACGGAGGGTTGTTGTGTGTAGTGCCAACCTTCACGATATGCCTTGATAAGAAAGGTGTAATTTCCTGGTTTCAAACCTTGATATCGGATTCGAGGAAAATCCTGTGATGTTCCAATTGTTTGTGGTAGAAAGTATTGGTGAATCCTACCATTAAACGTTGTTATGTAATCTTGCGGATTGTTAGGATATACGGTTGTCCATGCGTTGTTATCTATTCCGATTAATCTAAATTTATATGCAACATCATCACCCAGTGGATTTATGCCTTGAAATTGGATCGTCAAATATTTGTTTCGGGCAGGTATTAATTCTGTTATTTCTGTCATGGTGTGTTTCGCAGATTCAGTGCGTAGAGTGTCTGTAGTGGCTTTTCCGGTATTGACGGATATGATACGACAGAATGGCAGCGCACCTCGACTTACCCGATATTGCGTTGCACCACCTTCGGTTCCAAACCATAGGTCTTCTTGGTCTGATACATGGATACTTGACACATTGTTATGAATGAGACCGTCTTTTGTGGTAATAGATTCAAACGTGTCACCATTGTAACGTAATAAACCACCACCCCATGTTGCGAACCATATATTACCCCACTTATCTTCCTTGACATCACGCAAATCATCAACGATGAAACCGTCCGCTTTTGTGTAAGTGGTAGTTTCTTTACGGTTATAGCGGATTGCTCCGTGTGTGGTAGCTAACCAAATATCACCATCAGATGCGACAAGCGCGTTGGTGATCTTATCTATTTCAACGGATGATTCATGTATCAATTCAGTGCCTTGATACGTCTTGATGTTGTTCTTAAAAACAATAGTTGCTAATTCATTGTTTGTGTTTTCTGTGCTGGTGTTCTGCTCTGATTCTGGGGAAGCAAGTGAAGTATGGACAACTAATAGCTGTGGCTTTCCAGATGTATTGGATATTTCAACTAGCGCGTTTGTCCAATACATTAAGCTATCCCTTTTAGTATTGTAATACCATTTTGTGGACTTGTTTTCAGGCACAACAGGTATAGGGATAACTGAATTTAGTGTTAGTTTTGCCTCTTGTATTTTTCCAACTGTCTGATTGTTTCCACTACGGATATGTGTATACCGTTTTACTTCGCCAGTATCTAAATGACACCATAATTGGTTTTGACTGTCTGTATGGAGTGCTATTATATTATCAGGAGACGGGGGTAGGTTTTCAATTGTATCAAAAGTTATTCTTTCTGTGTTGTTGTCCTGTAAGATGCGATATAATCCGATTTTTGTCGGTAGGAATAGCCATCCACTCAATGCGAACCATGGATCAGTGTTTGAAGAAACGATTAGTTTTGGATCGCTGAATATCGGTTCTCCATTTTGTCCGATTTTAGCACGGATTTGTATTGAAAGTTTGTAAAATACTCCGTTTGTATAGCGAAAGATTCGGTGGTGTGTAAATCCGTTTTGATGTTGAATTGGTTTATCTAAAAACCATAGGTCTCCATCTATCTCAAACATCTCAACTATCTCTGTAGGTCTATCAACTTTTAGGTTTCCATTCTGTTCCAACGTTAGGTTTGGTAATGGGTATTTATAAAGTTCATCATCTTGTGGGACGTATCGTGCGACACCACCCGGAATGCTGAGCCATAGTGTTGCCGTGCTGTCAGGGAACATCAGTTTAACGCTACTGCTTCCTAATATAGAACGTGTGCCGTATTGTACGATTGCGGGTTGCGGTTGTAGTGCAGTGACTCCGTTGTCATGACCGAACCATATTGTGCCATCTATTGCTTCAAAGATAGTGAGGATGTTATCACTTCCGAGTCCATCGTTCACTTGAAAGACTTTGTGTCTGAGTTCTGTGGTGCCTGCAAGTGTAGATTTCAACTGGGTATTACTTATGCTCTCTTCTCTGTTATCGTTGTTTTCGTAGAGGTGGACACCTGTTTCAGTCGCAAACCAGAGTCTTCCAAGTGCATCTTCAATTCCATAAGTGCCTTGTAAGTAGATTTCTTGGTTTGCTTCCACACTTAATGTTCCGAGTCTGTGGAGATTATTACCATCACACCATCGCAATTGTTTGTTGTCACTATACCAGATTCTTCCTTGTGTATCGCTTTTTACAGAAACGAAGTCTCTGTTTAGAATAATCGGTTTTTGAAATGCACCGTTTTGTGATTGGGTTTTTATGGATGAATCTATAAACTGTTCAAACTGTGAACCATCATATCGCAGTAAGAGTGATTTTCCACCGAACCAGAGATTATCCTCTGTATCTTGTGCGATAGACTGAATTGAGCGATATTGGGGAAGGTTTGGCAGGTTGTTAAATCTACTTAGGTTGACTGTCTGTCCGATGTTTATTTCTCCTTTAAGTCGGAGAATAAGCACACCTTGTCCATCGGATCCACCAATCCAAATTGTTCCATCTCTGCTTTGGAATATGGTGTTTATACTTGCCCCTGAGTCACCGCCGACGTTGATTTGGAGTGCCTTCGGTATTTCTTGGCTATTTGTTGCTGTGTATCGCGTTAATACATTCTTGTTGCCGACCCAGATATCCCCGGCTTTATCCGCTATAAGGCAGTTTCCATCAGAAATGTATTCAAATGTGATGCCGTTGTATCTGATGAGAACTCCTGTGTCTTGCGATTGCCTTTTGTTTAGGAACCAGATATGTCCCCACTTATCTTCAACGATGTTTTGCGTTCTGCCGTAGAAGTTCTCTGATATTGCTCCGTAGGCAGTTATGGTTTTTCCATCAAAACGACTTACGCCTCCCTGTTCTGAACCGAACCATAGCATTCCTCGACTATCTTGGAATATCACGGGAACAACTGCATCTAATAGTCCATCTGCTATAGTGTAGGTCTTCACCTGCTGAAATGCTATGGCATTTTGAATTAGGGCAAAAGTGAAGATGAGGATTATGATGAGATATTGCTTTCTATGGTTGTTCACAGTAGATTCGTTTTGATGTGTAAGGTTGTTATTATGTTCTATATTATACCATTTCTATAAATGTTTATCCCATTAACATTTGTTAAGAATCTCTTGAATGGCAGCACAAACTGGCAGTTTGTGGTACAATAATGGGGCGTTTTCTATTAGAAATGGTATTATACAACGATCGACGGTTAATAACAATAATCTAATGGTTTGTTTTTTGAATCTTGAGTTCCTTCTGCTTCTCGAATATTCACGGAATAATCGGATTTGGGGATAGGAAAGTCCTTCTAAAATTTATTTTTACTTGTTTTTTGGTTTTTTGTGCGTATTGATATCGATTCTGTTGTGATATAGGTTTATGGCGGTTTTCTGTTTTAACATAATTTTAAAAAACAAGTAAATAGGGTATATTTTTTTATATTTGTTCATTTTTTGGACAGTTTTTGTTTGATTTGTGGTAATAGCATTGAGTATGTATATTGCAGCGGTGGTCTGTAATTTGTCCTTGTATCATTTTGGTTTTCTATCCTTTTGTGTCATGTGTTTGAGTTCAATTATAACTTATGTGATTGTTGGATTTGGGTTTTTTGGGTGTTGCAGACAATGGATTTCTAATGGGATTGCATGTGGGTTTGCATGTGAAGCGGGATTTGCAGGATTGGAGACTATTGAGAGTGAGGAGGGTTGTTGGGTGGAGAAAATGGTTACTTTTAAGAAAGATTACGCATCCATCCCAGCATCCCGGTAAGTTTGCTTGATTAACGCAATCTCTGACCTTGATAGTCCATACAACCGATAAACCATGTCGTCAATCTGCTTCTCAAGGTCGCGGACATTTTCACCTTCTGGATCATCTAATATCTGTTCTACCAACTCAGAGAGTTCTGCTTTCTGTTCTGGTGTTCTATCTGCTATTGGGACATGCTTCATGTAGGTAATTTTGTAACGTAAACTGCCACCACTCCAAGGGTCGTTAAGCGTTTGAAATTTATATCTCGCATACCAATCAAAAACTCTACTGTTTATTAAGGCAAGCAAAGATAGATCAGTTGAGGGAATGCAAAATGTTGTCGCTTCACCAAAGATTCCTTCAGTATCATAGCAAGCGCGCATATTAGAACTGATATCCGGATAAATAAATTTGGACTTCTTGAAAATTGAGTAATAGGTACAGGAGCGAAGTTCCCAATAAAACATTCCTTGATCTGCACGTTTTACAAGTTGTTCTTTATATTCTTTTAGATACTCAAAGATTGTAGGATATGCTCTTTCAAAAATCAGTTCAGCTGATGTAACATCTGCTGAACCCGACCATTCCCACACTCTGTTAGCACTACTTGCTATCGTTATGAGATATTCGTTGGATCGTTTCGATTTCCATCTACTTAGGTTTTTTCCTCTAAACAGTGGTTTTATGATTTCGTCACTACCAGTATTCCCATCATTTAGGCGTACCCGTGTGTCAGCATCTATGATAAACGCCTCATTATACCCCGTTTTAATACCAAAATAGAATTCGCCTTGTATCGCTTTCCCAAATGATCTGCCAGTGATTTTAAGTTTTTTCAACAAAGTTTGGGCAACTGGTGATGCTATTGCCCATACATCTGAAGATAAGTTGTTAAGTTTTATCGGGAATGACTGTTTTTGAAAAGCATTGCGAACATCAAAATTGCTTGACGTTTTTCTGACTGTTATAGCTCGGAGTGAATCATTCTCGGTTGGTATACTTCTTTTCATTAGAGTAATACAGGTATCCACTACTGCCTTAAATACTGGCACATTTCCTAAATCTAATAGTATTGAAGGCTTCATTTCTGTTGTTAGGAATTGTCGAAGATTTTCACCGTAATCACTTCGTAAAAACTTGTTGGTGCAGATATATGTTAATATTCCATCATCGCATAGAAGTTCTGCAGCGCGCTTGTAGAAGTAAACACTAATATCTGCTGAACTCACATAGAAGTCTCTGAAGTACATTTGTAGTGCTGATTTAAGGTGTTGAGTTTTCTCATGTCGGATATAAGGTGGATTACCGATTGCAATGTCAAAACCATCTTTTATGCCAAACATCCACCCGGCATCAAAGAACTCGGCGACCGTGTTCTGGTCGTACGCATCCCAGTGAGCAATTCGTTTTGCCTCTTCAAGTCCTGCTGTGAGTATTTCCTCGTGGACAGCATATTCTTCCTGTAACTCTTCCCGGAGTTGTTGCGCACGTGCTTGTGATAGTTGGGCATTGTTTACTTGATCTTCTATCCTATTTTGTATCTGCTCGTGCCACTCTGTGTGTTTTGCTACTAACGTTTTTGCTAACTGGTCTCGAGATTTTTTCTCTTGTTTAATATATCTTAACTTTTTTTGTCGGGTATTGGCATTATAGTGTTTACTTCTCAGTTGTGCAATTTCCTGTCTAAGCTGCAGGATCTCTTCGTTTTCAAGAAATATTTTGCACTCGGGTTCCATCAGATCTCTTAAACCAATCAGTGTATTGGCTGCGACAAATTTCGTTTCTAAGTTAGGAAGGGGACGAATACCATAGTTTTCATTCTGATTGCTATTAGTCTGTTGCTCAATAATAAGTGAAATAAAAAAGCGCAGCTTGGCAACTGGTTGGATGTCCACGCCGTAGATGCAGTTCTGTATGAGGTAAACTTTCCTACTATAATTATTGAAACGATTACTTTCAGAAAAGACTTCGTCAATTGCATCTATAGCTTTTCTTTTACTTTCAGGATCATCAATGTTTTCGGCTTGCTCAAGTTGTCGCTGTTTCCAGCGTTCATTCTGCGGATCCAATTTACGCAGAATTAGGACTATTTTATTAAGAATCCCCATCGGAAACGCACCAGTGCCAACAGCAGGATCAATGATTTTGAGCTCGTTTATTGCATCAATAAGTGGTTTGACCTCAGAATCGTATAGAAGATGTTCATTGGACTTATTTTCTTCACCAAGTTTATCGTATGCAAGAAGATCTTCACGTAGTCGTTCTTCAAAAAACTTACGATCTTCATCATAAGGAACTATTTTCTGCAGGAAATAAGCGACAAGTGCTTCGTCAACCATATAATCTACTATCTGGCGAGGTGTGT
The DNA here is from genome assembly GCA_958295945.1 of Candidatus Poribacteria bacterium. Lineage (GTDB taxonomy): Bacteria > Poribacteria > WGA-4E > WGA-4E > WGA-3G > MSPOR6. Next base: position 2,317,189 of record OY282386.1, on the reverse strand, counting down.
AATAAGAACCTGTTGATCTGCGTACCGTAGATTGCGTTTCGGGATTATATATCCCAAGTAAATTCTCAAATACTTGTCCGAGTAATTCTGGGTCTAATGCAACTTCTTGTTCAACAGGTGTGTTTTCTTCAATGGTAAACTTATAACGTGAAAAAATCTCAAAAATACCTTCTATCTTTTGAAAAAAGAGTTTAGCGGGTACATGCAGTTTTTGTCTGTGAGGTTTCCAATCTGTATAGGTTGTGTTTACATTTAAAAAGTATTGACATTTAACATATATTTTTGTATTCTATTGTTTATGAAAACTAAAAAAACAGATAAATCCAAAGAACTTCCCCATTCTATCAGTGATGTGGCATGGGAAAGTATTTTACCGTTTCTGCAAGCGTGTCCAAACGTCTATATTGGTGATCCAGAAGACTGCAGACGCTTCCTCTCTGCTCTCCTTTGGATAACTAAAGAGGGAGCTACCTGGCGTGCCATACCTGAAGTCTATGGGTATTGGAATACCATCTATCGGCGTTTCGGCAGATGGTGTGATGCCAAGGTCTTTGAAAAACTTCATGAACATTTCCATGAAGCGGGTGAAATATCAGTACTCCTCGTTGATTCCTCTATCGTGCGTGCACATTCTTGTGCCGCAGGTGCACCGAAAAAAAAAACGGCGGTCAAGAGATGGAGGCTCTCGGTCGTAGTGTGGGTGGTTTTACCACAAAACTTAATGTCGCTGTGAGTGCGGAGTTTACCCCCTTACGTTTCACCTTAACAGCGGGGCAATGTCATGATATCACACAAGCTTCGGCGTTGATTGCTGACTACTCGTGTGAATATGTTATTGCTGATGCTGCCTACGACTCCGATGCGTTTCGATTAGAGATCACAGCACAGGATGCCGAGGCTGTTATCCGTCCTCGCAAGAACCGTGTTGAAGATCGTCCTTATGATAAAGTCATCTATAAACTTCGCAATGTCGTAGAACGTTTTTTTCATCGGTTGAAACAGTATCGCCGAGTTGCCACACGCTACGACAAATACGCAGTCAGATACCTCGGATTCGTCTATTTTGCATCTATACTTATCACTGCTAAAAAAATGTAAACACTACCTAGCAATCAATGCGTTTACCACCAGCCTTCTGCCCCTTAAACGTATCAAGAGAGTCAAACAAACCACCGTTAACAAATGGCACTTGTCTAAGATGTTCCAAAAATCTATCCGGATCTTGCATAAGATCTTTATATCTATATTTACTGCTGTCACGATGGTTGCGTTGATCGCGAGTGCTAAAAGCACGTTCATTTATAGGTGTATTGAGTGTTGCAAAAAACAGATTCTGTAATATAACTTGATAGTAATTAGATGTCTCCGGATCATGATGTTTTAGGTAAATTTGCATGTCTTTTTCCTTAAATAGATCTTCAGGAACAAGTTTCTTCTCTTTGAGAAACCAAATAAAAAGAAGGCGAGTTATTATTCGGATGACCTGCATATCATTGTCATCGTCAGGAAATTTGCATTCTGCCACCGCCCATTGATACCACTTGTATAACTCTTTATAGAACTTACGGTTGAGAGGTTCGGTATTGAGAATACTTTCCCACGCATTGTGAAGCGTATCAAAGTTGTTAATACCTTCATTTTCAATGAGTCGTTGCAAATGAAGTTCAGAAATAATATCAATATGTGCCCGGTTGGGTGACTGTAGATTAATGTCCTTGATAAGTGTTACCTTCTCCAAAACCTGTTTTGATGGATCCCGTAGATTTTCCCGACGGTTAATTATAGCAAGGGTCAGAACATCACCATATCTGAATATGAGCATGAACGACTGCGGAATCTGCATACTGACAAAGCGGGTGATGTTAGCAAGCTGTGTTCTCGTGTATGTGTCTCCCTTAAGTCGAATCGTATCAAACATGTAGGAAGTCCTGAGTCCATAGTCTATTTCGGTACTCTCAAATAATGTTGTTTGTTTAGGTTTAAGCTGCTGGTTAACCTCCTCGTCAGCGACTTGCATAATTTGGGCAAAAGATTGCCAATCGTCAACGCAGAGTTTTCTGTCTTGATTAGTGGTTTTTCCTGCTGCAGCTTTGAGCCGTTCAAATCTCTCGTTATCTATATCTTCACGGCCGACACGCCTACTGTAGTACCCGAGGGCGTTTAAGAATGATGTAGTGACTTCCCTAAGCGACTGTTCTTCATCAAGGAAGTTATTTAGGGCGTTCTCAATGTTTTTCTTAACTTGTAAATCTGAATTCATAGTCTACCTTTTCTGTAGTTTGTAGCACAAACTGCCAGTTTGTGTTATAGAACACTGCCTTATGTACCACAAACTGGCAGTTTGTGTTATAGAACACTGCCTTATGTACCACAAACTGGCAGTTTGTGTTATAGAACTACACAATCTGACAGATTGTGGTACAAACCGTTTGTGTTATAGAACTACACAATCTGGCAGATTGTGGTACAAACCGTTTGTGTTATAGAACTACACAATCTGGCAGATTGTGGTACAGGTCGCATGTTTTGGATAGATAGTTCCACTTCCATTCTTTCCATTCTTTGACTAATCCTATTTTTACTGGATTGTTGAGGATATACATGATAATCCGATGTAGTTCATCTGGATTACGGATACAATGGTCATAACTTTCATGTTGCCAGAATGCACCGCTTCGTCCCAATATTTGATTTCCTTTTTGTGCTGTATAACTTTTAAGTGAATGCATAATGGAAGATAATGAATGATAACTAATATTGTTAGTCTGCTTCTCGTCTGTATCAGAATGCTGCTTGATCAGTGGCGCGAACACGGTATGGACATGGTTTGCCATGATACAGTATGCATTTAAATGAAATACTTTTCCATCCCGGTAGTGAAGACTCTCAGCTACGAGTTTAGCTATCTGTTCGTTTTTGAGCCATACGTGTCCGTGTTGTGCATGATCTAATGTTTCTTCGAATTTTCGGAACCACTCGCGTTTTTTTTCGTGGTTATCTTGATTCTGTTCTGCTGCTTCAAATCTTCTCTTTTCTGTAATGTACTGTTGTAAGATATGTTTCGGTATTGATCCTGTCAGGTTAAATGTTATAAAGAAGGTCGCACCTATTGGTTGTATATGCGGTAAGTTACGACGATAATATGGTTTGTAGTGATATTGATTCATTTTAGGTTTTTCTATTATAGTAGCACAATCTGGTAGATTGTGGTACAAATAGACACAATTCAGTATAAGTCTTTTTGTATCACAAACTGCTATGCATCCGTGTATCACAAACTGCCAGTTTGTGGTAAAAAGTTACACAATCTGGCAGATTGTGGTACAGGTCGCATGTTCAGTATAAGTTTTTTGTATCACAAACTGCCAGTTTGTGGTAAAAAGTTACACAATCTGGCAGATTGTGGTACAGGTCGCATGTTCAGTATAAGTTTTTTGTATCACAAACTGCCAGTTTGTGGTAAAAAGTTACACAATCTGGCAGATTGTGGTACAGGTCGCATGTTCAGTATAAGTTTTTTGTATCACAAACTGCCAGTTTGTGGTAAAAAGTTACACAATCTGGCAGATTGTGGTACAGGTCGCATGTTCAGTATAAGTTTTTTGTATCACAAACTGCCAGTTTGTGGTAAAAAGTTACACAATCTGGCAGATTGTGGTACAGAATGTTTTACTTAACTGTTATCTCTGAATTCATAGTCTACCTTTTCTATTATCAATTACTTTAAAATTGAGATTTAAACTACGTTTAATTTCCTTAAGTTGTTCTATTTTCTTATCAGTGTCGGAATTGGTCATAATGTAATAGCTGCCGGACTGTGCTTGATTGTATGTGGGATGCTTGAATGTGTCAATGAGCGGAAGCGCGTTTATTATTATACCGAGAGTTTTCACTTTCTCTACACCTATTTTCTCAATAACTTCAACGAATGTCTCGGAGACACGAGAATGACAAATCTTTTGACCATCCTCCATTATCACGGTCAGATCACCAGCATGTCGCCTTGTTGGTACTGTTGATCTCGGTGGTTCTATGGGTGTTTCTGGCTTCAAATGACGTTTAACACTTTCTTTCACTTCTTGTGTGCGTTGTATTAAACTATCTAATGTTTCAATTTCTTGCTTCAAGAGATATTGCAACGCACCACCTTGCGGGTTAACGTCATCTTTCAACATATGGATGTATTTGTTTAATATTGGAATAATCTCATCCAGTAAATCAGAAGTTTCATTTATTAGAGTTTCTTGTGAAGTTTGCATAGTCTTACCTTCATATATTTACCGACTGATCACGAGCCACGTGACAAGTTGGAATTCAGTTTCATCTGTTATCTGGCTATCTGCCGTGGGTAGCAGTGCATCGGGACTTGAATCCAGTTGATCGTTGACCTTACGAATATATTCCTTCCTAATTGATTCTAACGCAGCTTCAGACAGTATTTGGTATATGTCCATATCACTGCCATTGTTGGTATCTTCGTTGAATGTATCACACAGTGCGGTATTCGGTGAAGATTTTCCAACACAGAGCGCGCTGAACCTTTCTAATATACGTTTCGGATTGGTGAATCCAATAGAAACAACTTCATCATCAGTTACATAGACAAGATAATATGGATGTAGTGGATTCAATTTTTGACCTTCATTATTGTCTTCTTCCTCCAAGACCTGTTTTAAACAGAAGATAACACCCGGTTTGATGTCTACTGGTGCGCCTTCATGTGTTAGGGGTTCGGTTACAGCATATAAACCCATATCCGCTTGGCGTAATTCGTCCTCTCTGGTCTGTAAATAGTTGAGGAGTTGTGCGCGGAAATCGTCCAGTGTGAACTGATTGAGATTCAGTTGTTCGTCTAATTCATCAAAGTCAAGGTTTTCGGTTTGCATACGTCGGAGTTGTTCGTCTCGATGGGACCAGACACGTTCTAAGTTTTCATCTCTATTTTCAGGTGTGAGCGGGTTGTCATATCCAGTAGCGGTTAGGTTGACAAGAGCCATACGTGCCTCAACCCGAACTTTCAGGTTGATATACTCGTCAAGTTCAGGTGTAGGCCAAAAGTTGACCATACTGATTGTTGGGTTCTTACTACCGATACGGTCAATCCGTCCGAATCGTTGTATAATACGCACAGGGTTCCAGTGTATATCGTAATTGATGAGATAATCACAATCCTGTAGGTTTTGTCCTTCAGATATACAATCCGTTCCAATGAGCAGGTCAATTTCTGGTGTGTCTTCTTCTGTGTCATCTGTTGTTCGTTCTTTGGCGATAGGCGAGAAATTGGTCAAAATCTCATTGAATTCTGCAGTGCCATAGGTGGTTTTATTTGCGGAACCTGTTACGACAGCACACTCAATTTCAAGTGTTTCTTTTGCCCATTCGTGTATGTTGTTATAGAGATAATTTGCGGTATCAGCGAATGCAGTAAAGACAAGGACTTTTCGGTTCTTTTTCCCTTCGTTGTTTTCTGTTGGCTCCTGCACCTTTTCCTTTATAAGCGTCTTGAGTTGCTCTAATTTAGCATCTCTGTCAGGAGTGATGTTGGCTGCGGCGCGTTGTAATCTTGTGAGTTGTTCTCTATCTTTCTGTAGATCATCCAACCATGCTTCAAGGTCAAGGTGCTCATACTGGTATAGATCATTTTCTGCATCTTCTATGCCATTCAGTAGATCTTCATCTTCTCCATATTCTTCTTCAGTTTCTGCAAATGCAGTGTAATCGACATCAGTATCAGCCTCATCCTGTATGAAATCTTCTATATCAATTGCAAGTTCATTTATTTTTTCAATCGTACGTTTTAATGTTGAATCGAAGGAGTGGACACTACTCTCAAGACGTTTGAGGAAGTTGACTTTCATCATCCCGATAAGGTTACTCTCACGATGCTTTAGAATTCTATCTTCATAATGGTGTAGACAATCCGGTTTGATATAAAAGGATGGGTTGAAGAGTGAAAGTTTATATCCATCTATCTGTGTGCTAATGTTTTGGAAACTGGGAAATATACCTTGTGTATCAATATCGGGATAGACAGGAACAGGTCTTTCCCTATGCGGGAACTTGATTTGTGAACCGTCAGTATCCTTATAGAATTTAAGGATATGTTCTCTGGATCGTGCGATGGTGAGTCTATCTAATAGATTGAAAAAAGTAGTATTCAAGCTTTCAGCGAGACTATCTTGTCTTTGCGCTTGATCAGATAGCGTGCTGTTTTGTTCTGTCCATTCTTCAAACCGATTTTGAGCGTTTTTCAGAGTTTCTCTAACGCTATTTATACCTGTACTTTGAAAAGCATTGTCATTGTCCTCAGTGATGAGTCGTATCTGGTTTTCAAGGTCTAGCAGGTTGTTGTTCACAGGTGTTGCGGATAACATAAGTACTTGTGTTTGACACCCATTTATGATGATCTCTTCCAATAGTTTATTATATCTACTTCTGCGTAATAGTTGACCTTCCTCATATTTATCGGCGGGTCTATTTCGGAAATTGTGTGATTCATCAATAACGACGAGGTCGAAATTTTCCCAGTCGTAATCTGATGGTCTTCCTCTGTCTGTCAAGTCTGAGTGTGCCTTGACGTTGTAGTGAAAGTTATCCTTTTTTAATGTGTTGTTCTTTCTATTATAGTTTAATGAATAAAGTGTCCAGTTCTGTTCTAATTTTTTGGGGCACAACACCAACACATTCGCCCCCCGTATTTCAAAGTATTTGATGATGGCGAGTGCTTCGTAGGTCTTTCCTAACCCGACACTATCGGCAATGATACAACCATTATATTCCCTGAGTTTTTTGATACATGCCTGAACACCGTGCTTCTGAAAGTCGTATAGTGTTTTCCAGATTTCTGATGACTGGAACTTTGGATTTTCTTGAGCGAAATCCGCATCGGTTGCACTCTCCAAGAAGTCTTCAAAGATATGGAACAACGTCTTAAAATAGATGAATTCGGGGTCTTTGTCTGTGTATATGTTTTCAAGATATCGTTTAACTGCTTCTTTTACATCCTGCACCTGATCTGATTCCCAGAGGTTATCAAACCATACTTTTAGATCTGCACAGTCATCTTTGCTATCTACTTCAAGGTTTAGTTCAATGTTGCTTGCTTTTTCATTTAATCCCAGACCTCGTACTGTAAAGTTGGAACTACCGAGTATTGCATCCGTGGTGCCGTCCTTCTCCATATAATACATCTTGCCGTGTAAGAAATTTGATTTTGCGACAGACTTGATTTCTACTTTGTCCTCAATCCAATCGTGACAGGCTTTCGCAACGGCATTTTGGGGTAGGTAATTCTTTAACTCTAAACCTTCTTCCGTGAGGCGAAAGACTTTGCTTTCTGTTTTGCTGGGATCCATACCTTGAATAAAACTCGGTTCGCCAAACAGAAAACGGAGTTCTTTTATGTTTGTGAGTTCATCTTTGAGTTGGTGAAAGGCGTAGATAGTGAAATAGGCTGAGACAAAGGAAAGGGAAGAATCTTCTTGGATTTTATCTCGTAGAAAATCGGCGACGGTGCCGTACATCTTGTTATCTCGGATGTGTGAGTTGTTTGACATAGCGTATAATTCTTGGGGTATGTTTGTTTATTAGATGTAAAGATATTATATGGAAATATCAAAATAATGTCAACAACCGGATAACTATCGGGTGGGTTATTCTTCAAGGGATTGCTTGAAATTGCTGTCCAAGGGTTCTACTAACTGGATGATTTTATCGCGTTTTTGGGTGTCGTTGCGGGATTGATATGTGTTGGCGAGTTTTCTTCCTGTGTCAATTAGGCGTTTCAGGAGTTCGGGGTTGTCAAGTTTGTTCTTCAATGCCTGTTCATATTTTGATAGAGCATTTTTGGGTTGTCCGCGATTGACTAAGCAGATTGCTAATGAACATTGGGTATGAAGCAACTTCGTCCTTACTGCTATAATTTCGGGAGTGTCTGGTTTCTCCTCCTGTGCTTCTGTTGCTTCACCTTCTGTTGTTTCCTCCTTTGGTGGTGCTAATTTTGTGAGTCTTGCTATGAGACGCGATTCAATTGCGCGTATGTTTTGATATGCTATAGCGTTGCGAGGTTCTTTGGCAAGTGTGGCTTCGTAGGCAGTTATTGCTTTCAAGTAATCGGACTTAATAGTATAGAGATAACCGATCATGTTGTGGATATTCGTGCTCTTCTTGGATTCTGGGATGCTATCAAAGACTTCAATAGCGACAGTGTATTTCTTCTGCTGCACGAGTTCATTTCCACGTTTGAGTTGCATGTTAAAGAGGGCTGCTGTTGCTTGTGGGTGATCAGGATGGTTTGTGAGTATCTGTTCCAATTGGGTTTTTGCCTTGTCAAACTGGCTTGTGTGCTGATATGCTTGCGATAGATTCAGACGGAGATTGATGTCTTCTGGGAACAGTGTTACCGCTTTTTCAAGTTGATCAACTGCTGTGGTGTAATTTTTTTTGGTTTATCAGATGTTGTGCATATTGTTGATAGACTGCGATAAGGTTATGTTGTGCCTGTTCGTCATCTTGTTTTTGGTTGTATACCTTTTGAAACGCTGATAATGCTGATTGATATTGCCCTTTCTTGAGATATAAGTCACCGAGCAATGCGTGAATATCCGGTTCATCTGGATGGAATTTTTTGAGTTCAAGATATGCTTCAATCGCTGCATCTATGTTGCCTTCAGCACGTCGTGCATTTGCTTTCTGCCAGATAGCATCTACCATGTTCGTGGTTGCGATTTCAAGTTTTGGGTCTAATATGCGTGCCTGCTTGTAGGCAGCGATGGCTGCATCCCATTTTTTCTGCTCTTTCAATGATACACCATAACCGACATAACATTTTGCAAACTCTTGTTGTGTTGACATATCTGTGGGTTGGATTTTGAGTGCTTTCTTGTAGTTCTCAATTGCTTTTGTGAACTTTCTATCTATGGAATATCCGTTTGCTAAATACTGATAGATTGTGGGGTTCTGAGGTTCAAGTTGAATTGCTTTTTTGCTATATTGTTCAGCAGATGGAAAGTCTTTGGTTTTCAGTGCGTGGTGTGTTTTTTCAAGATAGATTTGATGCATGTTTCGTTTTGTGTCTTGGTGGTGAGGTGAGATTTCTAAAGCTTTTTCAAACGCCTGAATTGCTTTGTCTACTTCCCCTTGCCGATAGTGGAGCACACCGAGATGGTTGTATGCTATGGCGTTGTCTTGTTGTGTTTTCCGTTTGTCCGGTCTAACGAGTTTGTTCTGTAACAGATCAATTGCAAGAATCTGATTTCCTGTTTTTTCATAAGCTTGGGCGAGTTTATGTGATGCGTTGATATTATTGGGTTCAAGTCGGAGACACTCCTGAAAACTCTGGATTGCGGATTCGATGTCACCTTTGTCAAAGTGTATAGTTCCAAGTAGGTAGTGCATACGAGGATGATCTGGTGTGCTTTCTATTGTTTTCATTAAGAGACTGATAATGACATCATGCTGTGGTGTGTTGAGTGGTGTGTTATAGAGTTTGCGGAGTGTGTTTATATCACGTTCGGTTGGATGTTGTGCTGATACTACTGCATAATTGACATCTCCTTCATAAGGACTGTGTCCCCATAAACCGAGAGCGTGTCCTAACTCATGGAGACAAACCACTCGCATCTCATGCTGTGTTATGTCGTCAATTGATCCATCGCTTTCAAGTAAGAGGATAATGTCTACTTTGAAATCTATATCATTTTTTGGATCGGTCTGTTGTTCTGGTTTTTCTGTGTTGCGTGTAGTTTCTTTTTGTTGTTCTGAGGTATCGGATGCAAAGATGATTTGTGTGCTGTTATTGATGCGCGTGAGTTCTGCACTGCCGAGACGTGTGTCAAGGTGTGTGATCAAGGTGCTTTCTCCGGCACTGATACGGATGTCTGCTTCTTCGAATGTATCGGTTTCTTGAAATGTGATGAGTTGTTCAGTGGCAGTTTGCCATTCTTGCATTGCATACCGTAGTTCTGATAGGTATGGACTGTCTTTTATGGTTTGCGAGATGTAGACCTGAATTGGCATTTCTGTGAATCGTGTGATTCTGCCATCTGAGAAGAGGGTGATGTGGTTGAAGTAGTCGGATGCGGGGTTGGTGTGGTCGTGTGCAGTTAGGGGTGCTGTGGAGGTTAGGAGGATGAGGGTGATGAGGGGTAGTATCCTGAAAAACACAACGGAATTCCTTATGTGAAAAGATTTATGAATTCGGTAAAGAAGAAAACTAAGTCACATTATATTTCTCTCGTATATTCTGTCAAGTTTTGATTCAGGTATAAGTGGGTAAATTCTGTATTGTCTGAATACCGAGTTACGCTGTTTACACAGATAGCCGCTGATTTTAAACTGTAACAGTAAGTAATCTGATAGAAATGCAATTTATAGCAAATTCTTGAATTAATGGACATTTTGAGATGTAGAAGGGAACTCCGATTCCCGATTATCACTGAGTTAAATCGCGATTCGGAGATCGCTCCTACAGGATGTTTGTATATATTTGCCAAAGACTTTACACACCCACCGAAATTTAACTCCGACTTGCCAATTTATTTGCAAAAATACTAATCAACCCACCCAACATCAGATACCCAAAAATCACCTCCATTGTGACAAGGAAACGTGCAGTGGCATTGTCCGCGACGACATCACCGAAACCGAGTGTCGTAAAGGTGACGATGCTGAAATAGAAGGAATTCCAAAATGTTAGCGACTCACCACTATATGTCCCCGTTGACTGATGAAATTTCGGTGACCACACCTGTATCCACTCTGGTAACCACGATGGAAACGGCATGTATGCGATAGCAAACAGCAAAGCAAAGAAAAGTGACCAGAACCCCCACAGACCAAGGTTGCGTCCGTAATCTGAACTCCATCTCCATAGGCGTGCTAACAACGGATTTGCTTTTTTGAACGCTCGGATAAACTGCTGGTCTGCAACATAACGTTTGAAAAACGGATTTGCGACTTCGTCTACATGTTGACTGTCTAAATAGAATTGAGTCGGTCTATTTAGATTCTTAGAGAACCGATTGATAATTGATTGACGGATAGTGTTCGGGATGTAATGGACATCCCGGAAAGATGCGACAGCAGCAAATTTTGCAGCAGTAAAACGCGAGGTACCGATAAAAGTTGCACGATTAAAAACAACTACACCTGCGAAGTTTGTTCCTGTACTGTCAAGTGTCTGTTGGAATTGGACTTGACTGAAGTTTGCTTCCTTTTGAAATTGCGCCTCATGAAAGACAGCATTCTGGTGGAAATGTGCTTGATGGAAATCCGCTACATTGTGAAAATTCGCACGCCAGAAACTGACGCTTTTGTGGAAGATAGCACTATGGAAGTTAGCACGTCCCTGAAATGTAACTTCTCGAAATTCGCATGGGTGTTCAAGTGTGGCTTCATCAAAATCAAGGTCTGCTTCAAAGATTGACCGTCTGAAAGACATCTCTTTTTGAAAAACGACTGACCGAAAATTGACCACGTTTTTGAATATGCACCCGTTACAAGTGAGCGATTTGTTTAGGAAGATTCGGTCATTTTCGTCACGTTCAATTTCTGAAGAGAAAAGGTCAACAACACCTTCAATCTTACAATTGGTTAGTGTGATGTCAGTTTCATCGCTTTCCAACACATCAAGAAACTCGCGTGCATCAATTGTCTCACCTTGCTTTTCGTACATTGATTTTGCCATAATATAGTGGAATTTACAATTAGCGAAACACTCATTAGAGGGCAAGGAAACCTCGCCCCTACAGGGCTTGTGGTAGTTGTCAGTTCATTGAAATGTATTTTTAATTCTAAACTTTACCATAATGAAACGCGAAAATCTTATATTACTTATTCAGACATCTGTGCCCAACCGGTGCTTGCGCGTATGGCATCAATAGCAACCTGATAACGCCATCCGTCTTGGAATGTGAGATAGGGTTCATGGGGTCGGTCTTCAATATCTGCAAGGAAATCACGGACGAGGGCAGTCCATTTATTCTGTATCTCATCACCGATTTGTGGTAGGTCGTCTTGTAATTCTTGCGGAACAGATAACTCCTCTACTTCTTCACCTACATGTTTTGTGATGTGATGCAGTATGTGTCCGCCTCTACCGACGAGTGTGCCTTGTGTGCCGTAGAAGAACCAACCGCCATCGGGTTTATGTGATGGCACACCGGGATGCGTTGCCATTGTCACAAGGATTGAGTTACCAGTGTCTTTGTTTGGTTTTCCTAACTTGAAGAAGGCAGTATAATCCCATTCTGCGTCACACGCTCGCCACTCAAGTTTAGATGCTTCTTCTTGGGTGATCATAGTGCTTCGCCAGACCCGCCAGTCACGTATTTCAGGGACAACAGGAGCTTTTCTCGGATGGATTTTTGCCTCACCGACTGCTGCCGTAGTTTTCATACCAGTCATCCGTTCAAGCATACCGAGTCGATGTGTAAGTCCGTTGTTCAATGCGCCGCCACCGTGTGTGAGTGAACTCATCCAATTCCACGGCTTAATCTTATCTGAAGGGGAACCGTGGATTCTGCGTGTCCATCCAACATCAACGGCTGTCAAGTCGCCTATGACTTTCTCTTCTGTCAGCAGTTGGCGTATATAAGCTACACTCGGATCATATCGGTGGGTGGCAGCGAATGCGTGTTTTAGTTCTGTTTCTTTGATAAGATTGTAGATATGAGTCGCGTCTTCTGCGTTGAGTGCAAGTGGTTTTTCACATACAATGTGACAACCGAGTTCAACGGCTAATTCAACCGCCTCAGTGCGTAATATAGCGGGTGTAGTGATTGCGACGATATCTGGCTTATGTTCTAACAAACTTTTTCGCCAATCTATAGAAGCGTCAGGCACCCCTAATCTATCGGCGACTTTTTTAACGATATCTGGTTTGCGGGCACAGATGGCAAGCACTTCAACACCGTAATGTTGGAATGCTTTTACGTGTCCTTCTGCTGACCATCCTGCGCCGATAATGATGACTGTAAGTTTTTTCATACTTATTAAACTCCATTTTAACTATCAGACACTATTATAACACTATACACCTGAATGTCAATGAATTATACAACGAAAGAAACCTATCTTTCCTTGATTTTTTTCTTAAAACACGTTATCATTTGTGTACGGTTGATTTTGACGACATAGGTTAGGAGAATTTACTTAATGCGTTTTGTCGTATGAGTGATGGTGGCATTAACAAATCCAAATTGAATATTAGAATCCTACCGAATGCCGTATGTGCGTTCGGTTTTGATTTAGTGATCTATAGACTTGGCAGAAATGATTTATGGGAATCATAGATTGGTTAAACACAAATGATGGTGTAGTTATAGGCATTGCTACTGTTGTGCTCGTTTGTATCACAGGTTATTATGTCTATCTAACGTGGCGGATACTAAAAGCTAGCAACACACCGGAAATCACTGTTTCTCTGCACCCTCATGAAGCATATATTCATTGTGTAATGCTTTGCGTTGAGAACATAGGAACAGGTGCAGCTAGAAATATCCAATTCCAAACAGACCTGTCATTCAAACCTGATGGTGAGAGAGCACTTGAGGACGTTGGTTTTCTAAAAAAGGGTATTGATTATCTTGGACCTGGGCAAAAAATTGAACATTTTCTGGTGAGTGTAATTGGAAAATTGGATGAGTTGAAAAAGAGACCGCTTGAATTCGGAGTTACGTATACGGATTCTGCAATACAAAAAGGTAAATACAAACACACTTTTTCGCTTGACTTTGGTGAGAATGAAGGTTTAGCGACAATTGGTAAGTCCCCGCTATATGAGATAGCCGAGGCTACGAAAACCATGAAAGAGGAATTAAGCCACTTCATGACTGGCTTTCGTAAACCTATAATTCTTACGGAATCAACGCCTGATCATCGCATGAGACAGCGTGCGAATGATCTGGAAAGTCGTATAGAGCAACTCTCTAAAGATGTTCAAGAAGAGATTTTGCAAGAATTGGCTGTTGTAGTCATGAAACAGGAACAGAAAGAAGAGGATAAAAAAATAACAGGTGAAAATTCGTCATAAAGAGGAGACAAAATAAGTGGCAATTACAGTTCATATCCACTCTAATATTGGTCAAGTGAAGGAAATTCCTGACGGTACGGCGGATCTATTAGCGGGTAACAATCAACAGTTATTGAATGAGGAATTCAAAACTGCATTAGAAGAATTTAATGTCTTAGTTAAGAAGTTGACTAGACCTGATGCACAACCATTGTCCGATTACGCTGTGAGTCGCGAAAGCATATACGAAGATCATCCAAAATTATGATTTATCTCATTGATACCAATGTTTTGCTGCGATTCTCAAGCTATGGTGATCCGCGTTATCAAATTGTACAGGATGCGGTATATAAATTAAAGAGAGAAGGTCAAGAGTTACGGACTACATTCCAAAATCTCTCGGAATTTTGGAATGTGTCGACTCGACCTATAGATCAAAATGGCTTTGGACGCACTCCTTCTGAAACAGATCAGATTCTACGCCGCCTTGAATACTTTTTTCCTTTATTGCTGGATTCACATGCTGTGTACCCAGCATGGAAAAAACTCGTAGTTGACTATGAAGTGTCAGGAGTTCAAGTTCATGATGCAAAGTTGGTTGCATCAATGATTGTGCATGAAGTAAAACATATCTTGACCTTTAATGTGGCAGACTTTACTCGCTATGCTTCTGAAGGAATTGTCGCTGTTGTTCCCGCGGAGGCATAACGACTATGTTTCCACCGATAGACATCAATCATTTGACACAGATGATACATCGCGTTCCACCCAATGCCCTAAAGTGATGCTTACCTTTGAATGCGCGAATGAACTGTTGATCTGTCACGTACCACTTGAAAATAGATTCAAAACTCCGGTTAAGATGGCACATAAACAGAAAGCGTCAATCTAAAATGTATAGGTTATGCCAATATCTCGTTGACGACACGCGCTTTTTCTTCAACACCAGTTAACCGATGGTCAAGTCCTTGGAACTTGTAGGTCAACCGTTCGTGGTCAATACCGAGTTGGTTGAGGATAGTTGCGTTTAGGTCTCGGACAGAGACAGGGTCTTTGATGACGTTGTAACTGAAATCATCAGTTTCACCGTAAACAATACCGGGTTTGATACCAGCTCCTGCCATCCACATCGTAAAGCATTTCGGGTGATGGTCCCGTCCGTAGTTATCCTTTTTGAGTGCCCCTTGGCAGTAGACGGTGCGTCCGAATTCACCACCCCACACAACGAGTGTATCGTCAAGCATACCGCGCTGTTTGAGGTCTTGAACAAGTGCTGTAGAGGGTTGGTCAATGTCACGACACTGATTTCTTATATCGTTAGGTAGGTTTCCGTGTTGGTCCCAACCACGATGGAAGATTTGAACGAGTCGTACATCGCGTTCCATCATACGCCGTGCGAGGATACAACAATTTGCGAATGTGCCGGGTGTGTTGACATCGGGTCCGTACTTCTCCTTGATGTTGTCCGGTTCCTGACTTAGGTCTGTGAGTTCAGGGACGGAGGACTGCATGCGGAACGCCATCTCATACTGTGAGATACGCGCATGCGTTTCTGGATCGCCGACTTCTTCATAGATTTCTTCGTTGAGTTTGACTAACGTGTCAAGCATCTGTTTGCGTGTCTTTTCATTCATACCTTTCGGATTTGAGAGGAATAACACGGGATCACCTTGACTACGGAGCAAAACACCTTGATGTTCAGAGGGTAGGAATCCTGAACCCCAGAGGCGGTTATAGAGTGCTTGTGCAGATTTTCTCCCAGTCCATGTTGCATTCATCACAATGAAAGCAGGAAGGTTCCTGTTTTCAGTGCCTAACCCGTAGCTAAGCCATGCCCCGAGACTCGGTTTGCCGGGAGTTTCATCACCTGTGCAAACAAAGGTGATCGCGGGATCGTGGTTTATCGCATCAGTATGTACCGATCTGACGATAGCGATGTCCTGGACCATTGTTGCGGTGTGCGGGAGCAATTCGCTGAGCCACGCGCCGTCACTGCCGTTGTCATGTTTTTTAAATTCAAAGATGGAAGGAGCGATGGGGAAACGTGATTGTCCGGAGGTCATCGTGGTGAGACGTTGTCCCATCCGAACAGTCTCAGGTAAGTCTTTATCAAAAAACTCACCCATCTTGGGTTTGTAGTCATACATGTCCATCTGTGAGGGGGCACCGGACATAAATAAGTAGATAGCGCGTTTTGCTTTCGGTGCAAAGTGTGGAAGTTCAGGTAATCCGCCTGCTTTTGTTAACCCTTGCTGTTCAAGAGCACGGACGATGCTATTCGGTAGCAATGAAGCAAGGGCTGCACCGCCAAGTCCCATCGCACATTTGCCGAAAAATTGTCGGCGTGTTTCAAGCTGCAAATACTCTTTGATCGGGTCCATTGTTAGTCTCCTTTAGAATAATTTCCTCATAATTCAGTGATGCTTTGTTATCCAATGCAGTTATAATATGTTCCACATCCGAAGGTTGTTTTACGTCACGTTAATCCTAACTTCGACTCGCAAGTTTGTTGGCGAAAATACTGATTAGACCACCGAGCATGACATATCCGAATATGACTTCAAGTGTAACGAGGATACGAGCCGCTGTATTGTCCGCGACGACATCCCCGAATCCCAGTGTCGTAAAGGTTACGATACTAAAGTAAAATGATTTCCAAAAGTTAAATGCTTCGTTTGCCTCTGACCCGATGACTTGGTGAAAATGCGGCATCATATTTTGTAGCCATTCAGGGTACCACGCTGGTGCTGGCAAATATACGAATGAGAACGAAAGTGCGATTAACATTGACCAGAGTGCCCAAAGAGCGAGGCTGCGTCCGTAATCTGAACTCCATCTCCATACGAGTGCCCAAAATGGATTTTTCTCTTTGAAGGCACGGATGAACTGCTGATCGGCAACGTATCGTTTGAAAAATGGATTTAAGACCTCATTTATATCTTCACTATCTAAATAGAATTCCGCAGGTTTCTCAGACCGATGATGGAACTTGTTGAACAACCATTGCCATATTGTGTTTGGGATAAAACTTATTGCCCGAAAAGATGCAGAAACAGCAAACCTTGCGGAAGTAAAATCAGTTTTTCCAAGAAATGTAGCCTCATTGAAAACTGTAGTTTCTGAAAATTGTGCTTGGACGAAGTCTATCTCGTCTGCGAAAAACGCCTTTCTGTAATGTGCAGCATCTTGAAAGATAGCATTTCTAAAAGTTGTGTTTTCTGCGAATCGCACTTCATTGAAATCTGCGACCTGCTGGAAGCGCGTTTGTGAAAATCGTGCGATACCTTGAAAGACTGTTCCACGGAATTGCGCAGCACCTTCAAACACAGATTCACCGAAGTCAGATGCATTTTGGAAAACACACTGGCGGAAATAGACAGTATCTTGAAAAACCGTATTCCCGAAAAACAGATCCTTTTGGAAAAAGGTATGTTCAAATTTGACAAGGTTCTTAAAGGTGCACTGAACGCACACAATTTCCTTATCAACTACCAATTGTGCTTCATTGCCCGATTTATTTTCAGATGAGAGAACGACCTCGCCTTCAATTGTACAATTTGTCAAAAACACGCTTTCATAATCCGATTGCAAAATTGAAAGGAACGTATCAGCATCAAGCGTCTGTTCTGTATTCTGATAAATTTGCATATTACCTCCATACGTCTTGAAAACTGTCGTGCGAAAGTGTGCACTCAGACAGAGATGAAGGCTGTAACTGACAATCTATAAATCTATGGATATTTGTATTACGTCAATAGAGAATTTCACAAAACTAATTTATGCTAATATCTCATTAACAACACGTGCTTTTTCTTCAACGCCAGTTAATCGATGGTCAAGTCCTTGGAACTTATAGGTTAACCGTTCGTGGTCAATACCAAGTTGGTTGAGGATAGTTGCGTTTAAATCTCTGACAGGGACGGGGTCTTTTACGATATTGTAACTGAAGTCGTCTGTTTCACCGTAAACTATTCCACCTTTGATACCAGCACCTGCCATCCACATCGTAAAGCATTTCGGGTGATGGTCACGTCCATAATTATCCTTCTTGAGAGCACCTTGGCAGTAAACAGTTCTTCCGAATTCACCACCCCACACAACGAGTGTATCGTCAAGCATACCGCGTTGTTTCAAGTCTTGGACGAGTGCGGTTGCGGGTTGATCAATGTCGCGTGCTTGATTTCTAATGTTCTTGGGTAAATCACCGTGCTGGTCCCAACCACGATGGAAGATTTGCACGAGACGGACATCGCGTTCCATCATTCGTCGTGCAAGGATGCAGCAATTTGCAAAAGTGCCGGGCGTGTCAACTTCGGGACCATACATCTCCTTAACTTTGTCAGATTCCTGTTTTAAGTCTGTGAGTTCAGGGACTGAGGTCTGCATGCGGTATGCCATCTCATATTGTGAGATACGGGCATGCGTTTCTGGATCACCGACTTCCTCATAGATTTCCTCGTTGAGTTTGACTAACGTATCAAGCATCTGTTTGCGTGTCTTTTCATTCATTCCTTTCGGATTTGATAGGAAAAGTACGGGATCGCCTTGACTACGGAGTAGTACACCTTGATGTTCTGATGGAAGGAAACCTGACCCCCAAAGTCTGTTGTAGAGTGCTTGCGCTCCCTTCGGACCGCTCCATGTTGCGTTCATCACAATGAATGCGGGTAGGTTTTGATTCTCACTACCGAGACCATAACTCAACCATGCCCCGAGACTGGGTTTACCAGGGGTTTCGTCTCCAGTACAGACAAAGGTGATAGCAGGATCGTGATTAATGGCATCGGTATGTACCGATTTGACGATTGCAATGTCCTGGACCATAGATGCAGTATGGGGTAGCAATTCGCTAAGCCATGCACCATCGCCACCGTTGTCATGCTTTTTGAACTCAAAGATTGAAGGAGCGATTGGAAATCGTGCTTGTCCGGAGGTCATTGTGGTGAGACGTTGTCCCATCCGAACGGTCTCAGGTAAGTCTTTATCAAAGAATTCACCCATTTTTGGTTTGTAGTCAAATAAGTCCATCTGTGATGGTGCACCGGACATAAATAGATAAATGGCGCGTTTTGCTTTTGGTGCGAAGTGCGGGAGTTCAGGTAAACCGCCAACTCGTACTCCTGCTTGCTGTTCAAGGGCAGTGGCAATACTATTGGGCAGCAATGAGGCAAGGGCTGCACCACCGAGTCCCATTGCACATTTACCGAAGAATTGGCGACGTGTTTCAAGTTTTAAAAATTCCTTAATCGGGTCCATTATAATCTCCTTTTGCAATGTCTACTGCTTACGTTGAGATGTCGCAATGTATAAAGATTCACTTTATATCAATATCCAATTCTAAATCCTTCCGTTTTTTGAGTAATCCCATGTCCTGAATCGGATTCTCATTGATACGTAAATGCGTTAAACTCGTTAGGTTAACTATAGGTTGAATAGAGTTGATTTGATTCTTATCCAATGCTAAATGTGTCAACTCCGTCAGTCCACCCATAGTATCTATGTCTTTAATCTGATTTCCACTAAGCCATAGGTGCGTAATTTGCTTTAAGTTAGCAATTGGACTTATATCACTAAGTTGGTTTCGCCTGATATTTAATAACCGCATCTGTTTTAAGTTAGTCAGTGGTTTGATGTCTCTGATTCGATTGTCCCAAAGTCCTAATTCAGTGAGTTGCGTTAAATCTGAAAGCGGATTGATGTCAGTGATACGATTATCGCCAAGTCCTAACTTTGTGAGTTGCGTCAAGTTTGTTAGAGGTGCGATGTCACTAATTTGATTGTCCCAAAACTCTACATAATGCAGATTCGTTAATCCTGCAATAGGCGTGATGTCGGTGATTTGATTCTTCTGAAGATCTAAAACCTTTAAACCTGTTGCTTTCTCCAATCCTGTCAGGTCTTTTATGTCTTTTTCTTCGGCATGAAGTTTCTCTAATTTTTCTAACTTGTTTAACGAAATGGTTTCATCCGAACTCAAACCGAGTGCTTCTCGTACTGCTGTGAATAGGTTCTTATCGGGTATTGTTACAATAGTATCAGGCATAATGTTATGCGATGGGTACTACTAAAAAGTAGTACCCATCAAGTTTTATTACCCTTTATTCAAGACTTCGTCCAGATTGAGGATAAGGTTCGCGATCATTGTCCATGTAGCGACTTCAATCGGGTCTAATTTTTCATCAGGTTTGGATTCCCCAACAGCGATGAGTTCTTTGGCAGCTTCTGGATTTGCTTTCAGTTCTTCAGCGTGAACCTTCATCGTATCAAGGATAAGTGTTGATTCCGTAGCCTTCGGTTCGCGTGCGGTTGCCATCTCAAACATATATGCAATCCGTTCCTCAGGTGTATTACCACCCAACTTAATCGCGCGTTCTGCGAAAACACGTGCCGCTTCAAAGAACTGCGGATCGTTCATCAACATCAATGCTTGCATCGGTGTATTTGTACGTTCACGACGGATTGTGCAAGCTTCACGTGATGGTGCGTCCAAAATGTTCATTTGCGGTGGTGGTGCTGTTCGCTTCCAAAACGTGTAAAGACTCCTACGATATATCTTATCAGCACCAGCATCTTTCCTGAAGGTATCCGTATTAGATCCAGTAAACCCAACTGCTTTCCATAATCCACCCGGTTGCGGGGGTTTCACGCTTGGTCCACCGATCTTTTTGAACATCAACCCACTAAGGGCAAGTGCGTTGTCACGAACGATCTCAGCATCAAACCGATACCTTGGACCGCGTGAGAGCAACACATTATCCGCATCAAGTTCCAGCTTTTCAGGTGTAACCTTTGAACTCTGTCGGTATGTTGCAGAGGTGAGCATCAGTTTCTGCATAGATTGCACATTCCAACCAGAAGCAATAAATTCGGTTGCGAGCCAATCAAGTAGTTCCGGATGCACTGGTGGCGTGCCTTGTGTCCCAAAGTCCTCTGATGTTCTGACAATACCTGTGCCGAAAACATGTTGCCAGAAACGGTTGATCGTGACACGAGCCGTGAGAGGGTGATTTGGTGAGACTAACCATTTTGCAAGTGATAGTCTATTGGGGGGTGCACCTCTTACCATCGGTGGGAGCACAGCAGGGGTCTGTGGATAGACCTGTTCGCCTCTGTGTTCGTAGGCACCACGTTCCAGCACATAAGCCCCACGTGGTTCTGAACGTTCTTGCATAACCAATGTTGTAGTGAACGAATTGTTCAAGGAATTCCGCTTGTTTTGCGTATCAGAAATGTCGGCGTAGAGTTTCTTCAAATTCTTATCTGTTGTAACATTCCGACGGTAGTATTCGCGAATTTGCGTCTGTTGATCTCCGTTGCGTTGTCCTCTATCAATAGCGATGGTGTCTACGATATTTGCTGTAACCATCGGAGTATCGGATTCCATACGGAAGTAGAACCCAGAAGGACCGGAATAGTTGACAACCTTCAAGAGCAGAGCATTGTTGCCTGGATTGAGTTGGATTTGCACCTTCTCAGTATCTGGGGCAGCATCGCGTTGGATATTGCTTGCAAGCACTTCCATCTGATTTACCCACACCTTCAACGCATCATTACTACTTAGGTATAACGTTGCTTTCTGTTTGGTTTCTGAGGAGATGTTACGATAGAGATAGGTCGCACTATTTTCCCCAACGATGTCGTTATGCACCTCTCCATCTGTCCAATGAGTCTGCTGTTTCCATGTCAACTCCTGTGAATTGACACTGAATTTATCACCTGTGTTGACTGGTTTGGTTTCTGGTTCATAAACATTATAGAAGGCGACGTTACCGTGTTCAGCAGTGAATGGACCGACCGAATGCCATGTTGAAATACCAACTTTAGAACCGATAGGATAGATTGTTGGTGCATTTGTGACAGCGAGCCTGAACCGACCAAAGTGGTGTTTCGCGTGCTCAGATTCATGCTTGAGTCGGATTCTTACTAACCCGCCTTCCGTGTCAAATGGATTTGCCACGAGGAAGATCGCTTGTCGACTGCTTCCGCGGTTATTGTTGCTTTCCAATCCCCAACCAGTTTCAGGTTTATCGTCAATTACATTTGCAATGACGAAGTCGCTACCTGCCTGCTCTTTGTCTGCCCAAGCTTTGACGATAGGAACTGCTGTCCAAGGGTCTTTTTCCTCCACTGGTTCAGCTGCATCTTCAGATGTTTCCTCAGAGTCTTTGGCTTCATCTGTTTCTGGTGTTGCAACTTCAACATCAGTCTCTTCTCCTTCAGTTTCAGGAGGAGCCTCTTCTCCTTCGGTTTCAGGTGGAGCCTCTTTTCCTTCAGTTTCAGGTGGAGTGTCTGCATTTTCTGGTGGTGTCTCTTCAGCAGGTTTGTCAGCCTTTTCTTGTGTTGCTTCTTCAGCAGGTTCGCCATCAGTTTTCTCTTCATCGGTTCCTGCAGCATTTTCTACTGTCTCTTCAGCAGTATCCGATTCTTTCCCTGCTTCTTCTGCAGCCTTAGCTTCTTCTGCAGCCTTAGCTTCCTCGGCTGCTTTTGCTTCTTCAGCTGCCTTCTTGGCTTCTTCGGCTGCTTTCTTTATTGCCTCAGCTGCCATCTTTGCTGCTTCCTGTGCCTCAGTAAGCATCTGTTCTGACAAATCAGCAGGTAAGATGTCAACAGAAAATCCTGATAAAACCACATTGCTATTGTCTGATCTTCCGATACCACTTCCGGGTAAGGCTTTGTCTGGAATCCCTTCTAACCGTATAGCACTCCATTTTCCTTGAGGTAGTTTTGCGATAACTTCATAAACCTCTTTGTCTGGATTTGTGCCACTTGCTAAAACTGAATTATCGTCCTGTATTGCGAGTGTCGCGCCACCTTCTGAAAGCACTACCTCTGGTTTGATAGTCGTCCATCGCGGCATTCTGTTTTCCCAAGCGGTTTGTGCAGCGTCTATATGCGGTATTGATCCTTTACTCTGTCCGTCTAATTCTTTGATTTTGTCGTCATATTTTGCGAGTTGTGCTTGCTGCTCTGGCGTTGGCAACTTCACAACTGGGGGAGAATCTTTTCGATTGCCATCCATCGCATTTTCAGTGATGTTGTTGAAATATGCGTAGAGTTGATAGTATTCCTTCTGCGAAATCGGATCATATTTATGGTCGTGGCATTGTGCACAACCCGCAGTCAATCCCATCCAAACAGTTGCGGTTGTATTTGCTCTGTCAACTGCATATCGAACGTAGTATTCTTCAGCGATTGAGCCACCTTCACTTGTTGTGACGTGGCATCTGTTGAAACCTGTTGCTACACGTTGCTCAACCGTCGGTTCGTGCAAGAGATCCCCTGCCAACTGTTCCACGGTAAACTGGTCGAAGGGCATGTGATTGGTGAAGGCGTTTATAACCCAATCTCTGTAGGGCCACATCTCACGGTAGTTGTCCAAATGTAGTCCGTGTGTATCGCCATAACGCGCGACATCCAACCAGAAACGTGCCATGTGCTCGCCGTATTCAGGCTTCGCCATGTAGGTATCAATCAGTTTATCATAAGCATTGGGAGAATCGTCATTTAGGAATAGATGGACCTCTTCAAGTGTCGGTGGTAGACCTGTGAGGTCAAAACTTAAACGTCTGATGAGTGTGCGTTTGTCTGCTTCTTTCGCAGGTCGAAGTCCTTCTTTTTCAAGACGTGAGAGAATGAATGCATCAACTGGGTTTCGGACCCAATCTGCTTTCTTGACTTTGGGTGGTGTTGGTTGAACAGGTGTTGTAAATGCCCAATGTTCTTCCCATTTTGCGCCATCTGTAATCCATTGCTTGATTGCTTCAATTTGCTCTGGTGTTAGCGTTTTATTGAAATTCGCTGGTGGCATCTGATAGTTATCGTCTTCAGATATTATACGGAGATAGAGTTCGCTCTCATCTGGTTTTTTAGGTACGATAATCGGATATCCACTCGGTTCGGAAAACGCGCCTTCTTTTGTATCAAGTCGCAGATTTGCCTGTCTGGTCTTCTCGTCGGGACCGTGGCATGCGAAACAGTTATTTGATAAGATCGGACGAATATCTTGGGTATAATCAACGGTTGTTTGTGCGGTTTCGTGGTTATCTGCGGATGCAAGGGGCAACCCTAACATCAAGATGCACAAACAGACAAACATAGCAGTTAGTGGAACAGAACTTTTAGCACTTTTCACTGGTATCTTCTCCCTTTTCAATTTGGTTTAGATGCACAAGTTTTCTATGACGAAATGTTAATTATCACACTTAGTTGCATTACGATTGAAGCTAATGTTGACATAATTTTACAGCACACGTTTCAAAGTCTAAATCGGAAATATACAACTTCAATGAAGTTGCAGAAGTTACGACAAACCTATTTTATAACTTTAGTAATTATTTATCCTAATTTTTTTGGCAATGAAGGTATCACGTCAATCTACTCTGATTCAAAAGCACCTCCACGCCTGACAATATCTTTTCTAACGCATCAATAAGATCAGGGACACCTTCCTGATCTGTTCCTGTTACCAACGATCTCAGTCTTCCAAGTTCTGTGTTGATAGATTCTTCATCTTTTTCTTCTTGGAAAATCTTAAAGAAGTTCAACCAATGTTCTGCGCAAATTCCACACAATGATTCTCTTTTTGTTCTCTCCAAATAGCTATCCATTATTCCTGTTCGGGCAAATCTTCCGAAGTTATTACCACCATCAAATAGGGGTTTATCAGATATTATATCGCTCTTTTGGGGATATGGAGAAACGTTATGTGGACTCACGATTTCTGTACTTAACTTTGTTTTTCGGATACATTTCCACCAATAATTTCTATATTCTGCAGCGTACTTCGCTAATTCCACATACGGTGAAAATACCTTGGGATAGCCTGAAATTACATTATTGAGAGCCCAAGGAATTACAACAATCATATCCTGTTCGGCACAAGCCTCGGGAGTTACTTGGAAGCGAAAACTTGGTTCTCCTTCCTTTGCTAATAAATACCAACTTTTTAACTCAATACCTAATAAAATTCTAGGTTCATATTCATCTGTTCTGCTTGCATCACTTTTCAATAGAACATCAGGAAATGTTTGCGGTTGCCTGACAAACCTGTGATAAATAAACTCTTCGTCGGGATCCCAGACCTTTCGCATCCGATTTAGTGTTGAAACTACTTGGTCTTCAATAGTTGCTCCAAATGCAGCATTTAAAGTGAAAATATCTGTTGCCAATATTCCCTCTATGGATGTATCTGATCGAAAATATGTAGGAAGTGCATAGAGTGCCTCACGGACACGTTCAAACACTTTGTATATAGCCGAGTCCTTCTGTGGTGGACTTCTTTCAGGCTCAACCTGAATTGTCATAGAATGCAAACTCCATTTGCATATCGTGATTTGAAAGTCTATCAACAGCAATTTCATAATAATCGGATATGATTTCAGCTGCATAACATTTTCGTTGCAGTTGGTGCGAAGCAATCGCTGCCGAACATAGACCACCGAAGGGTTCCCATACAACATCCCCTACGTCACTACTTACTCTGATACATAAGTCCATGAGTTTCAAAGGTTTTTGGTTACTATGCAGACACTTATCTTGCTTTTTTATTCGCTCAATTCCGCGAACAGCAGGTTCACGCCAGACATTTGTAATTCCATTTTCAAAGTTAAACTTGGCTCTTAAGTTCGTCCATTCCTCACTTGTAAGAGGAGTTTCACCATTTAATGAAAAATATGGTTTTCCATCTACGGCACCATTTCTATTTGCGTACTCTACTATCTTTTCAAATGCTTTAGGCGGAGGGTAGTACCAAAGATGGTCTTTCGTAAAATATTTCCTCGTAGCAGCATTTTTGACACCACAAGCTTCATTGGTTTTGCAAAATGGAAGTCCTGTCCGCGCCCATTCATACCGGAGCCATCTCTGCATATCCATCTTCGTACCGTTGACACAGAATAAGACTCTTTTTGTGTATTGAACGCAGACCTCAGTTGTCACAGGGAATTTTCTAAGGGTTTTACCATTTGTGTTTCCCGCAATGTGTGCAATTCCCTTATTCCAGACATGGCAATTTCGGTACTCCCAACCATGCTTGACTAACACAGCGTGCACATTTGCCCATCCAAGTTCTGTGTTCCAAAACCAGAGAGTTGTTATGGGCGTTGCGTGCTCAGACCATTTGGAAATGTGAGGTTCATACATTTCTGCTAACTGTTCTGGAGTATGTGGGTCACCGGGATAACTCCCAAGACCATAAGGACCATCCGAAACAATAACAACTGGAGAGTCCCAATTATCATAACAGCTAAGTGCATCCGCTCTATATAAGAAAACCTCATCTTTCTTGTAGTAATCCATGATCATTTGCCTTTTGAGTAATTATTTATACGACTGAAGTTTGTTATAAGCAAATTTTATGTAATATTATGTTATGTAACGTTACGGCAATCATAAAGTTTAAAAATGGTTATGCAATTTTAAGGTGTAATAGGTTTTATTGTCAATACTTTTTTGAATTGGGATATAGTTTCTGTTGAGAAAGTATCAAAATCATGATAAAATCATAATCAAAGTTTGTCCAGAATACTGATGAGCAGAAGCAATTTTTGAGGAGTAACAGAATGGCATTTAGTGATTTCAAAGCGATCCCTGAAGTTCAGGAAAAATTTGGGATACGACATGTGGAAAATGACTTTATAGAGGCTAAGAATACAGCGGGTCCTTCGGAACAATTTCTACAAGAATTTGATTTTAACCGCGATTATATTGATGTTCTCGCCTCCGAGGGTGCGCGATGCGAAGCCATTATCTTCCCTGTTTTGCGTGAAATCTACAAAGGATATGCTGAGGACTACGCACTCTGGATTAAAAAGCCGATCGCTTATGATGATCTTCTAAGTGGCACGCCAGATTATTTTATTTCTTCGCGATCTGAATTGGGCAAACTCGTTGTCGGTACACCGTTGATAATATTGGTTGAAGCAAAGAAGAACGATTTTGAGGTAGGTTGGGGACAATGTTTGGCAGAATTAGTCGCCGCTCAAAAGATAAACGAGAACACGGAATATCCTGTGTTCGGTATTGTTAGTGACGGAACACTCTGGCAGATGGGACATCTTGTCGGTGAAACCTTTACCCAAAATCGTACAAGTTTTAACGTGGATAATTTACCTGTCCTATTTGGTGCTATTGATTCTGTCTTCAAAGCGGCAAAAAACTCCTGCCCGTAAGCACTTTCGGTACAAATTTGAAAGCAATTGTGAAACTCAAAAAAGTAATACCCATAGAATTACCCTGACGTTATTAGTAGTGCTATCAAAATTCCGATCCCGATAAGACTAAATATAGTCAACAAAAAACCTTGTTCGCGTCCAAGTTTACGATTTGCTTTATCTCTTTCCTTTAACAATCCGTTTTCTGCTTGTTGTGCAATATTCGATTTCACACTATTTACTATCGCCTTTTTGTCAATATCTTCTATTACCTCCCGTTTTATACGATCCGTTTCGTTTTGTCTGACGGCATCCGTATCCGTGTTTTTTCGTATGCGTTCTCTAATTTCTGCGTCTATCTCTCTTTGGACTGCCTCTTTTATCTTGTTTTCTCTATCCTTTATTGTCTTATCGTGATTATGAACATAGTTTTCAAAAGTTTCGCGATCAATTTCTAAAAAATTGTTATCTCTATGATTTTCCCAAAAAGTCCACTTATTGGGATCACCATCATTAGCAAATATACCCAAATAAGTATCGGTTGCACAGAGGTAGGAATATAACTGTTGAATACCTTTTCCGACGCGCCCCGTTTCCTTACACTCCGCAATTGCGCCAAGTTTCCCATTTCTCAAAAACACGATGTCTGCTCTGCGTTGGTCACTACCCATTTGAATTACATACTCACGCATGACATTATAACCCGGTGAAGCGGTGGGAAGGGACTCAAAATAATCAGCAACTATATCTTTGATTTGATCTTCTGAATAGTGGACAGACTTCTCATGGACTTGAGGTCCAGATGCTTTGGTTCGATCTTCAGAATGATCAGCGACCTTTTCTTTATCCGGTTCAAAGTCCAGTTTAATTTGAGAATCAGCAGACCGTTGTAGAACACTTTCAATTTCGTTTTTGAGTTTTACATTATTTGTTTTCGTTGCAAGTTTCAATGCTGTTTGCCAATCTTGTTCTGCTTCACTTGTTTGACCGAGTTTTGCCTTTGCATTCCCTCGATTGTAGTAGGCAAGCTCATAGTTAGGTTTTAGACGAATAGCACTGTCATAGTTCCAAATAGCAAGTTTGTATAACCCTGAATGGTGTCTTGCTTCTGCTTGATTGTAGTAGTCAGTAGCAGAATCTGGCACTTCAACTTGAGGTCCAGATGTAGTCATTTTTGTATCATTCGGTGTCCCCGTTATGTATTCTTCTTTGATTGGGGTATATACCTCATCTACAGAAAGCGATTCTATCAAACCTCCGAAATCGCCTATAATACGACTGCTCACACCGTTCTCCATTAGATATCCCATCAGACTTTCCATTACTCTGTAGATCGCCAGGTCCGGGTCGTTTTGTGCTTTGTAGTCAAAGGACCCTACTAACTCGTTCTCTTCTAGCCAGTTCATCGCCCGTTTCGATGACACATCCATCAGTATGTACACCAGAAGTTCTACCTTGTCCCAATATTTCCGTAGTTCGTCGTCCCCTGACCTGATCCGGCCCAGCTGGTCGCTTGTGTTCTCGAATCCCTGTATTACGAGCTGTAAGACGTACAGTTGTTCTGGGTCTATTGGATATTCCAGTTCGTCCTCCGGTATCTGCTGTAATAGTTTCTTTGCCTGTTGGTTGACTTCCTCGTTGTTCTGCGGTAGTGGTTCCTGTATCAATCTCCGATTGCTTCTCAACGCCAGCAACGCGTCAAGGAACGCTTGTTGATCTTCTGTCAGCGTGTCCAGTTTTTGATAATAAGCAACTTGTTTCTCAACAGCAACCTCTTCCCATATCTCATAATCTTCTTGCTGCTCCGGTGTCCGCTTATCGGACGGGGTTTCTAATGCGTCAAGGAACGCTTGTTGATCTTCTGTCAGCGTGTCCAGTTCTTGATAATAAGCAACTTGTTTCTCAACAGCAACCTCTCGCCATATCTCATAATCTTCACGCTGCTTTGCTGATATTGCAGCAAGGTTTTTAGAGGTGACTAACTGCACATCCCCCACGTGTGTTTCTTTCAATGGTGTATACGCATCTAATCCTGATTCTGATCCATCATCCACGACATCAAGTCCGCCATCAGTTCGTACAGTGCCCCGCTCGGATCCGTCTGTATCTCGTCCTTGTCCAGCAGAAACCTGCCCTCCGGATCGTTCCATATCTGCATCTGTTGTTTCGGTGTCATCTCGTATATTTCCATCAGTTTGTCCTGCACCTGATGATACATCTCCTGATACAGATGATCGTCCGCTAATGTCTTGTTCAGTCGTGGAAGATCGCTGTCCGCCGCGAACATCAGTGCCTGTAGTAGATACTGAATCTTGGGACTCGGATCCGCCTGCACCTGCTCCAGGAGTTCTTTCGCCAGCTGATTGTGTTCCTGCTGATTCTGTTGGAGTTCTTCCTGCATCTATATCACCTCCTGCGGTTTGATATGCTTGTAGTGCGTCAAGGAACGCTTGATCGGCTTCTGATAAGGCCCCCTGTTTCTGATAGTAAGCGATCCCCTCCTCAATAATAGTCTCTTCCCATATCGCATAATCTTCTTGTTGATCCAATGTCAGATTATCATAAGGGGTTTCTAATGCATCAAGGAACGCTTGATCGGCTTCTGTTAGCGTGTCTAATCCTTTGTAATAAGCGATTTGTTCCTCAATAATAGTCTCACGCCATATCTCAAAATCTTCACGTTGTTCTGCGGAAATATCAGATAAGGTGTCCTCAGCAGAATTAGACGTTTTAACTTGATTAGCAGACTGGGGTAGGATGCTTTTAATTTCATTTTTCAGTGTTACGTTCCCTGCCTGCGTTGCAAGTTTCAGTGCAGTTTGCCAAGACCGTTCTGCCTGCCAAGTGTGACCGAGTTTTGCCCTGGCATTTCCCAGATTGTAGTAGGCGAGTGCATAATCAGGTTTTAGTCTAATGGCGGTATCGTAGTCAGCAATAGCAGCATCGTATTGACCGAGATCATGCTTTGTCCTCCCTCGATCATAGTAAATAAGGGCATAATCAGGTTTAAGTGAAATTGCAGTATTATAGTCCACAATAGCAGCAGCATATTGACCGAGATCATGCTTTGCTCTGCCTTGCTTATAGTGTTTGATAGCTGATGCTTTGACTTGATTTTCAGTCATGAGTTGCTTTCCCTCTATTGAACAAGTCCTAACTTCCTACTCCCCCGCGACCTTCTCAAAAATGATAACATGCTGCCAGGGCAGATCATCATGTGTTGCGACCCAAGACAACGGATGCGGTGTCGCCTCTTTCATCACCTGCAATTCGCTCATCTTGTGTAAACGTTTGATAGGTACATTGTCATCTTCCAAACGGTATTCAACAAATACTACCCTACCACCTACTTTGAGTGCACTACAGATATTCTGCATCATCTCGTAAGGATGTGAGAATTCATGGTAAACGTCTACCATAATAGCAAGGTCAACCGAATTCGGTGGTAGCTTCGGGTCGGTAATCGTCCCTAACACCCCTTTGATGTTAGTAATACCTACTTCCGCCATTTTCTCGGCAAGAATGTCAAGCATCTCCTGCTGAATTTCAACACCGTAAACGACCCCAGTATTGCCGATTTTTGAGGAAATACGACGTGCGATGTAACCTGTGCCAACACCAATATCCGCAACAATATCACCCTCATTTAGATTGAGCAGTTCTATGAGTTTATTCGGCATCTCTTCGCGTTCGCGCTCAGGACGTTCTAACCAACCTGCAGCGAGATGACCCATAACTTGCGATATTTCGCGCCCCATATAGATTTTGCCAATACCATCTCGGTGTGGCGGACGTTGTTCATAGCGCGTACTCGTTGGACGTTGCGGATTATCAGCAGTTGTGGCATAACCCAACAGAAGAAGCATGCCAATAATGCTTACCATAACATAAAGGTTTTTACACATTGATTTGATCTCCAATATCTAATATTAGTTTGATTCTTTTAAGTTCTAACAGGCGGCAGCAGCATAAGTAATCCCCGATTAGGATCTTTCGTAAATCTTCTGATATCCGAATAATGATTTCTCAAACTGTCTTCAACAGCACTTGTTGGACAATTCCCCAATCGAAGCCAAATGACTTTTGGAGGATGTCCGTGAACAATACTTCTGCTTCTGTTACTGAAGTCTGCGTCCTTTGATACAATTAGATAGTTATTTTTACGGGCGTAATCCCATAACTCAGTATCCGTTGCCGTATTCAGTCCAATCGTTTTGGCATGGATGGAATTGGAATGTCGTAAAGTATTCTATCTGAAGTTTCATCAGTTTGGTCTCCTTATTGTTTTTCTTGTTTTTGTTTATCAATATAAAACGAATAAAAATATAATTGCCCTATTCATCGGTTTTCTCCTTATAGGGGCGGCTATGCCTACCAATCCTTTTCTCTGTTTGCAGTTGTGTAATACACTCTTGTGCAAGTGTTGCATTATACTTGGACAAATGCCTCAACGTTTCAAGGGTTTTTGCCTCCGCTTCTGCATCGTCACTGTGCCAGCTGTAATATGATTTTGCTAATTGCAGCAATATAGGGACTTTCAATTTCATGGATAGAGGAAGGTCGGGACGTACATCGGGGGCGTATATATATGCTTTTTTCAGTAAAGGTATCGCATCCGCAGAATACGTAAACCTTCCCAAAGTATAAAGTGCTTCAGCACTATCGGGACGAATTTCTAATAAACGCCGATAGCCTTCTAACACTTTATCCATACTATAAACAGACTGACCATATTGAGCCCATGTCCAAATGAGTTGCGTGTGGTAATCGTTCGGGTTCTCATCAACGGCTTGCTGCGCATACTTACGTCGATGTTCTGTGTTGATATTATGTGACATCAGATACTTTGCAGCATTGAGTGGGGTCATGCCTTCGGTCATGATCTCTGCACGGAGGTTATTTAATTGCATTTCAGTTTCTCGAATCATGTCATCCCTGAGTTTTTCTGATGTTACGCCTTCAGCCTTTTGGCGAAGTTCATACCACATTTCTCTTTCGCGTTTTTCAAATCGCGCCCATTTTTCTGCGTGATTAGGGGCTACAGGTAAGGTCGCTTCCTGCAATTCCGCATTTTCCCATTCATATTCAAATTCGGGTATCCATAGAAAATCACCTTTAATGCCACCTACATACTCCGGTGATGGTTTTGTGCCTGTGACGGTTAGGTGTTCGTATGGGTTTTTGGGTGGATATAAGGTTGTCGGCACCGTTTCCGCTTGTGCTTTTTCGGACAACTGCACAAGCTGTGTGCTTGTCGGTGTGTCAACCTGTTCGGGTCGTTCTACTTTCTCTCGGTTGCAGCCTGCTATGAGTATGAAAATTGTCAATAGCAGGGTGAGTGTTTGTATCTGAAGTTTCATGGAATGTCTCCTTATCGGTCTTTTCTGTGTGATTTACTGTATGGCTTTTGCCATCCGTTCAAAATCCTTGTATCCTTCGCGATCCCACCACGTCCTCCAGTCTTGATACGCATTTTCATGCCAAACAGGCATAGACTTTTCAAAAGGTGTGTCTTTGTAGGGGGTCTTTGTAAACGTGTATTGTTCATAATACCCATACTGAAAAATACAATCAATACGAAAAATCCTAATAATAAGTGCTGTTTTCTCAACGTTCTACTCCTTTGAAAAATAGACTATATACACGCAAACATTATTCACCTGCTTGCTGTCGCAGCTTAGATACCGCAGCTTGAACTTCATAAACAAGAGATACAAGACCGCCAGCATGACCATAGTAAACTTCAGACATACCTTGATACACAGCCAGAGCCTTCTCATAATCGCCAAGGGTCAAATAACAAGCACCAAGTGTTTCATTATTCGGGTCAATACGATCATCAAGTTGAATCGCACGTTGAATCGCACCAAGTGCCTCCTCAACATACGGATTCTGAGACACCGAACCCCCTTCAACAGGAAATAGTGAATACACAGGGAGAACACCAGCTAACTCAAAATTCGCAATGGATGAGTTCGGAAATCTCGCAACCAACTGACGAAACCCCGAAATCACTTTCTCATCGTCTGTACCCAAATAATACTTGCGGTTACACAGAGACCACACATGCCGTGCCTCAAAGGAATCAGGATACTCACGAATAGCCAGTTCCGCATATTCCAGAGCAACTTGAGACGCAACATTTCCTATACCACCAGAAAAATAAAAGGACTTGGCAATCGTGAGCGAGTCGTTTTCTTCCGACAAAAGGGATGCCCATTCACGCTTATATTCTAAATCCGTAATCTTACCCTGCTGCCACTGAGCAACCAGAGCGTTATATCTGTCCTCGCCAGATTTTGTGCCGCTTAGATCACGCGTCAACGTGTAGTCATATAAATAATTTTTACCATACTCATAGATAGAGGTAGCTTTGAGTTCCAATGGATCGAGTGTCGGCGGTAAAATAAAACCAAAAGTCCATAGCAGTTCAGGTTTAGCGACAACCATTCGTTTGCGTCTGTCAAATTCGGCTTGCCTGCTGGTCGCATCTCTACGACTATCCATATAGTTCAAGTTATCAAATAATCTTTCTTCTGCTATCATCTTTTTGGTCGCAGCAATCTCCGCTTCCGTCAGATTGAGTTCTGATTTGAGACCTGAGACCAGTTTTTCCAGTGAAGGTTCTGGGAACGCGGCAACCGCTATCGGCTCGGATGAGTTGAGTGCCTCCTCAGAAAGATAAGGATGAAGTAAACGTGACGTATCACCCATACCACTACACCCACTGCAACCAGTAAGCAAGATAGCCACAAACATCAGCAAAGGTGATAGGAACTGTATACGATGTTTCATCAGAGTTTCTCCTTATTCAGATTGTTCTTGTTCTTCTACTTTTTCTTCTAACCAGAATATCGGTTTTGTAGATAAACACCGAAATAACCCCTCATGATATTCACCCGTTTCTTTGGCGTGGTCAACAATCACCCACAACTCTCTTTCATTCTGAGCTGCCTTGCGGTATTCACCAACGTAAGCATACGCATTGGTCAAATTACGAACCGCACGCCACTGGGAAGTCGATGGCACGTTATGGTGATCACAGAGCTCCTTAAATATGCTCATGCATACCGATAAAGATAAGCACTTCTTCACGGGGTGTATGTGGACCCGGTGTCCACGCACCAGCAACCCAGCATAATAGCTCATGGTCATTAGGAAATCTCTCAAACATCGCTTGGGCATACAACTTATGATAGGTCTGTGATATATCATTAAACATGAAAGGGGATGTAGACTTATCATACAACTCAAGAGCTTCTTTTGCGGTTGAGGGAATAAGGCTTCCGAGATATTCAGGGTACTTCACACAGACTTCAAAGATCATGCTCCAAACATCTTTATTCTCAGAACTTACGCATTTTTAAAAATTATTGAAGGATTAGAGAGTTGAAATCGCATATAATCATCCAATAAACTTTGTTTTAGTTCATAAATTGTTGGACCATGTTTGCGCGCAACACGTTTCAAACAGACCCGGACTTGAAAACAATAGGCAAGAAATAACTCTGACAACCGCGTCACGAGCTGATCAGATATGTTCTGATCAAATAGAAGTTTCATTCTTGTAAACGACCATTTGGGATTTTTCCTTGTCCGCGGCATACGCAAAACAGGCGCGAATGTCGGTCTCGGTTAATTCGGGGAAATCATTAAGAACTTCAGATACTGTCATCCCTGATGCCAGATACTCAAAGACATCGTAAACAGTGATCCGCATTCCACGAATACACGGTTGTCCGCTGCGTTTGCCATGTTCAATAGTAATAATATCTCTGTAGTTGTTCATTGCTGCACCTTCTAAGTATGGTTCCTTACACTTTCTCAGAGCATCTCTACAAGAAGAAATGTCAATCGTCTGGACAAGAGAGATCCAATAGTTTACCACCTTCCGAGGTAGAGACCTCGATTCTCCATCGGTATCGGCACACGCATGCCTTTCTGGCGTTGCGAGTCCACAATTGCAAAAACCATTTCGGTGCTCCGATGTGCAAGTTGAATGTTGCCTTGTGTTTCCGTATCGGTGTCAATTGCTTCAACTATGTCCTCAATACAGCCCACGGTACCGCTTTTCCGTTCAAAGACAGGGAATTGTGTATCTAAGATTTCATTAAATTGCCCCTGACGTTTGCGGAGTTGAAAACCGAGTCCATTGTTGAGAGAACGGACTGTGCCTTCACTACAATTCACCTCAAATTCATAAGCGGTTCCGAGAATACTGATGCCGTGAATTCCGTTCTTAAAACGGATGTAACCCATCACGATACCTGGATCCGATTCGGTTTGATTATCATCAAAGTCGGCATCATCAACAGCGACATTTCCTTGGACGTATTCTATCTCTGAATCACTTGCCAAAAAGAGGATTAAATCAGCAGCATGTGTGTATCCCCATAAAGCAGATCCTCCCGTATAGGAGATGATAGAACGTCGGTCTCCTATTTCACCACTTTCAAGGATTTCACGCATTTTTATGTATCCGGGTGTAAAGCGACGTTGTGTCCCGAGATTGAATTTGATGTTGTATTTTTCGCACACATCAAGCATAGCGTCCGCCTCTTCCATAGAGGCACAAAGTGGTTTGTCGCAATAGATGCCTTTCACACCATTTTCTGCAGCAAATTCTGTGATTTCTGCATGGTTCCCCGGACGCGTGGCAATACTGATGATATCCGGTTTTTCCTGTGTTATCATCTCTTGATAGTCAAGGTAGTATTTTGGGATGTCCCACTTGTCGCAAACATATTTTGCTTTCTCTTCAACTACATCTGCCCCTGCGACAATTGTTGTTCGTTCATACGCAGTATAACCGGCTGCATGTGAGTAAGGTAGCGCACCGTGAGGTGATCCTTGAACTTCTTCATCTATCGTGCCACCCATCCTTCCACAGCCGACAATACAGACGCGGTATTGTGTGGTTGCCATAAGATTCCTCGTATTCCAGTCGTTTGTAAGATTTTGTAAATTTATCTGAAATTAACTACAATCACTTAATTGAACTACATCCTGTTTAACAACATCCTTTATCTGTCCATAAGATGCGGTTTTTGTTAATTCCTGCACCTCAGGTGACAAACGTTCAAAGATGGGTTCTGGCATTCCTGATCTACCTTCAAATTGTGGACGGTACCGAAGGATAAGGAAACGCCTATCTCGATCCTTTGGTCTCCACTGTAGCACACCATGGGTCAGAAGTTCAGAAATCACGACAAAATCTCCTGCTTTAGGTGTGATATTGGTGAATACATCGTCTGGTTCTGGATCAATACCGTCTGGACCGGGTGTCAATAGGTCTTCAGGACGTTCAAATTGGCTTTTATGTGAACCGGGAATGACAATGAGTCCGCCATCACCGGGTTGTACATCAGTCAAGTAGAAAAAAGCAACAAAGTCGTTACAGTAGATTTGGCTATTCTTGACTTCATATCGTGTGAGCCAGTGCCGTCCCTCACGAGCACAATGTAGACCCGCAGGATTTGTTCCCATCGGCTGCCTATCGGGATTGTGCTGTTCAAGCGTGAGTGTACCTGATACAAATCTCGGCATATCAAAGGTGAACTCTTTGACGAGAGGCCAAATAGCAGGATGGACCGTCATCGCTTCAAGTGAACGGTCAAAAGCGAATCCGTGTTCATATCTACCACCCTTGCCGGGTTCTAAATCGCGAGGACGCGTTGTAAAACCTTCAGGACGTTCATCAAGTGGCATGTGGATATATCTATCAACTGCCTCTTGTGCTGTTTTCAGAGCATCTCCTGTAACAGCAGATTTAATGTGTAAGTAGCCTGTAACATCAAATAGATAACGTTGTTCTGGTGTCATTCTTCGTTCCCTTGTAGCACAAACTTTCCAGTTTGTGTTATATTATATTAGGTTAACTGGACATGTTCCTGTTTAACTATATCCTTAGTATGTGTCCAGTGTCCGTGTTGTGCAAGTTCGCGTGTTTCAGGTGAAAGCCGCTCCATCACCTCAGGTGGAAATGGGTCTCTGTGTCCCCTATTATCTTGGAAAAACTGTGTCTTGTAACGCAAAATGAGAAATCTACGATACCGTTCCTTCGGTTTCCATATCAGAACCCCATGGGTTAGCAATTCGGACATGACGATTGCATCGCCTGCGCGTGCGGTAACATTAACGAGTGCTGGATGGAGTTCATCTGATGGATTCTCTGGGACGGGGAAGAAGATACCTTCTGGTCTTTCAAAATTCGCTTTATGAGAACCCGGCAAGACGACTAACCCGCCATCACCCGGATAAACATCAGTGAAATAGAAAAAGATGGCAAAATCGTTATTGTGAATATGTCCATTTTTAGCGACATATCTACGTGTCTGCCATCCGCAATCTTCGCGAGCACAGTGCAACTTCCCAAGAACCTGATCGTGTTCAGGACCTTTCGCAACCAGAGAACCCCGATTAAAACGCGGTCTATTGCTGGTCAATTCTTGGACAATTCCCCACGTTTTTGGGTGAAGTGTGAGTGCCTCAAGCGATTTGTCAAACGAAAAACCGTTGGAAAACCCACCACCACCATAACTTATACCGGGTGGGAGTTGGTCTGGAGGTGTTTGGACGCAACGTTCAACAGCATCCTGTGCGTTTTCCAACTCCTCTTCACTGAGAACATTTTTTAGATGGATATATCCTGTTAAATCAAAGAGGTATCGTTGTTTAGGAGTCATATTTCCTCCAGTAACACATTTTACGTGAATTGTAGCATATTTTTAATATTTTGAAACAAAATTCATTGTTTTTGAAGGAATAAAGATATACAGGATCAAGCAGGAACATCTTTCACACAACGAAAACCGAGGCAAAACTCTGTGTTCCAGGGAGGATAGTTATCGCGAAATATAATTCGCAAAAATCTTTCATCATCGTTCCATGCACCCCCACGTAGAACACGTTCCGTTCTTGTTTCTCTATGATTTTCTACGACATCGGCTATTCTCTCTGCACCGCCAATCGGATTACTTCTCGGTGAATTCGTGAGCGGATAATGATATGCATCCAAACACCACTCCCACACATTTCCAGCCATATCGTATAAACCGTATCCGTTAGCAGGATAACTTCCTACCGGGGCAGACAACTTGTATCCATCATCTGCATCCATATTTGACCACTCATAATCTGTATTCTTATCAGCGAAATTACACTGTGTGCCATCAGGCAATGTGTTGCCCCACGGAAACTGTTTGCCTTCCAAGCCACCCCGAGCAGCCTTCTCCCATTCAGACTCAGTAGGCAGACGTTTTCCCATCCATTTTGAGTATGCCATCGCTGCATGCCAACTCACAAAAGTAACCGGATGATCTGCATGTCCTTCTGGGTAGTTGTTATCACGCCAGAGTACCAAGTATCCTTCTGCGTATCCTTGGTAGATGCGATCCTTTCGCCAGTGTGGATTTGCATCTACGAACGTTTTATATGCTGCATTTGTCACTACGTGCACATCCATATAAAACGCATCCGTATAAACAGTGTGTAACGGGTGTCTATTGTCATTTGGATCTGCACCGGGACTCCCCATTTGGAATTCACCTGCTGGAATTAGGACCATCCCATCTAAAGAGGCATCATCGTTATTTGCCGTATCAGTTGTTGTCGTATATGTCATTTTCAATTCCTATGATTTCTTTTGTTTCAATTTTATATGCTACTGTGTAGCTTGTCAAGGAAAAGAGGGATTCAGTTTTCAGTTTTCAGCAATCAGTTATCCTTTTTCTCTGTAAAAATGTCTGAATTAGATTGGACCCTATTTGTGCAGGCACCAAACACCTTTGAATCTTGTATATTAGAGAATATTGGTTCATATAAGTCCTGTTTACACAAAGACCTTCAAAAATACCATATTGCATAGTATAATATCTAAAAACGACATGGAGGTAGTATATGAAACTCGGATTTGCAAGCGCAATTTTACCTGACCAAACATTAGCACAAGTCGTACAATTCGCCGCAAATACAGGTTATGATTGTGTTGAATTGATGTGTTGGCCGAAAGGAAAAGCGGAACGACGTTATGCTGGCGTTACTCATATTGATGTCGCAGCACTTTCCAATTCGGAAGTTGACCTAATTCTACAATGTCTATCGGATGCGGAAATAACAATTAGCGGATTAGGCTATTATCCGAATCCACTAACACCAGATGAAACAGAAGCAGAAATCTATAGCGAACATCTAAAAAAACTGATATTGGCAGCAAAACGACTCTCAGTAGACATTGTAAATACATTCATCGGTAGAGATCAAACTCGCACAATAGACGGCAATTGGGAAAGATTTAAACAGGTATGGAAACCGTTAATACAATTTGCTGAGCACAATGGAATTCGTATCGGCATTGAGAATTGTCCGATGTTCTTCACAGAAGATGAATGGCCTGCTGGGCAAAATCTTGCCTACAGTCCAGCGATTTGGGAACGCATGTTTGATGAGATTCCATCTGAAAACTTTGGACTCAATTTTGACCCGTCCCATTTTATCTGGCTTCAGATGGATTACCTGAAACCGCTTGTCACCTTTGCTGATCGTATCTTTCATGTGCACGCAAAAGATGTGCGGTTAGATAGAGATAAACTTGATGAAGTAGGTATCCTCGCAACACCACTTGCATTTCACACACCGAAACTGCCGGGACTTGGCGATGTGGATTGGGGAAGATTCTTCTCTGTCCTGAGCGATACTAGGTATAATGGTTCGGTCTGTGTTGAAGTAGAGGATCGCGCCTATGAAGAAACATTAGAATCACGACAACGCGCATTAAGGCAGAGTCATATCTACTTGAGACAGTTCATCGGGTAGCAGTATGAAGCAATTTGAATGGCTGCAAACAGAGTATTCCGAACTTGAAAAAGCAGGATTAGCACGTCACCTACGCACCGTGATGAGTGCACCAACAGCCACTATCAACCTTGATGGACACGATGTTGTGAACCTCGGTTCAAACAACTATTTAGGTTTAAGCACACACCCCGATGTCATCACTGCAGCAGTTGAAGCAATACAGGTATACGGCACAGGTGCAAGCGGTTCTCGGCTTATTTCTGGCAACAGTAAACTCTATACAACTTTGGAGACTAACCTTGCGACAATAAAGGGGGCTGAAGCTGCGCTCGTTTTCAGTTCCGGTTATACTGCCAATTTAAGCATCATTCCTGTGCTCGCGCGGGAAAGTGCCCTCATCTTAAGCGATGCACTGAATCACGCAAGCATCATTGATGGATGCCGTCTCAGTCGCGCAACAAAAAAGGTCTACCAACATTGTGATGTTGAACACCTAAAGACATTATTAGCCGAGTCCTCTGAATTTAAACGCAAACTCATTGTAACAGATGGCGTTTTCAGTATGGATGGAGATATTGCTCCGCTACGAGATATTTATGATGTTGCATTAAATTATAATGCAATGCTGTTAATAGATGACGCACACGGCTTTGGGGTTTTAGGAAAAGATGGAGGTGGTACTGTCGCACACTTCGGACTTCAAGATACAGATATTATTATCCAGATGGGCACGCTAAGTAAAGCAGTAGGCGGTCTCGGTGGTTATGTCGCGGGGAGTAGTGCTTTGATTGAATTGCTTGTCAACCGTGCGCGCGGTTTCATTTTCACCACAGGACTGCCACCCGCAACCTTAGCTGCAGCCGACGCAGCACTCAAGATCATGAACTCTTCACCAGATCTACAGCAACGCCTACTAAAACATGCGGAAACATTGAAAACAACTCTAACGAAAATTGGATATACCTTATTGCCGAGTCAAACACAGATTTTACCGGTAGTATTAGGTGAACCACAACGGACAACAGATGTTGCTAAGGCACTATTTGCAGAAGGTGTGTTTGCACCTGCAATTCGTCCGCCGGCAGTGCCTCCAGGAACAAGTCGTCTACGTGTAACCGCAATGGCAACGCACACAGATACTGAAATCCAAAAAGCAATAGATGGATTTGCTTGTGTTACTCACCTTGCCTCTCAGAGGTAACATCACACCTTACCTTCAGGGTTATTTGTAGTAAAGTTTAGAATTAAGAAGACATTTCAATGCACTTGTAAGTACCACAAGTCCCGTAGGGGCGAGGTTTCCTCGCCCTCTGAGACGTGTCCTATTAATTGTCCATTCCACTATAAATAAACCTCCCTTACCTCATTACTACTTGAAATTTTCATTAATATGTGTGAAAATATGATAAATCTAAACAGAGAGACCTACCAAAATGAGCACGAAAGCACATGTGATTGATTTTGACGAACAGAAACCCATTGACCGTGGGACTGGTGTTAAGACTGTGCCTTTAACAGGTAAATGGCTTGATTCTACATCACTGACCAACGGCATAACGATGTTTGAACCCGGCGCAGCAATTGCACGACACTACCACAACTGCGATGAGTCTGTCACGATACTTGAAGGTGAAGCAACTTGTGAAGTTGATGGAGAAGTCTTTACCATGAATACTTATGACACAACCTTTGTTCCTGCTGGTATCCCGCATCGGTTTTGGAATGAGAGCGATGCACCTATGAAGATTTTGTGGACGTATGCATCAGTCAAAGTCACACGGACTTTCACTGAGACAGGTGAAACGGTTGGGCATTTGTCTGCAGGTGACCAAGCGGTTGTATCATAAAACAGGAGATATGAAAATGTCCGTACAGACCTATATTAAGGACAATCAAGCAGCGTTGTGTAAGTTGCTGCAAGAACTTGTCAAGATTCCCACCGTCAATCCGCCAGGGGAAAACTATACCGAGATTGTTGAATTACTTGAAGAGAAGTGCAGTGAGTTAGGAATGAAGACAAGAATCGTGAAGGTTACCAAGCGACGGGCAGAACAGGTTATTTCAAACGTCTCAACCCATACGAGATTAAACCTAATTGCACGTTGGGATGTTGGCGCAGAAAAGACGGTGCATTTCAACGCACACTTTGATGTGGTGCCTGTTGCAGGAGAATGGAGATTTGATAATCCGTTTAGTGGGAAAATTGACGGGGAATGGCTTTACGGACGCGGTTCCGATGATATGAAAGATTCCATCGCTGCCTTGTTATTCGCAATTAAAGCAGTACAGGAAAGTGGAAGTGAACCGAAGTTTAACATAGAATGCTCCTTCACGTGTGATGAAGAAACTGGGGGACAGTTGGGAGCAGGTTATATCGTTGAGAAGGGATTGGTCAATGCCGATTATGTTGTCAATTGCGAAGGCGGTTCGGAAATGAACATTGGTAATGGACATAACGGTGTTTTGTGGTGTGAAATTGATGTGCAAGGAAAAGCAGCACACGGGTCTCAACCGGACAAAGGGATAAATGCTTTTGAGAAATCGGCGGAACTTGTATCAGCATTGCAGAGGATAAAAAGAGATTTGAAGTCTCCTGATCGCGCATTTAAGTTGCCTGATGGTAATGAACGTTTTCCAACTATGAACATCGGTGGCACATTTCGCGGGACCGAAGGCGATAAGGTCAACACTGTGCCAGCACATCTCACTTTCTCAATAGATAGACGTGTTACACCGAATGAAAAATTGGAGTTTGCAGAACTTGAGTTACGCGAAGCGATTGTAGGCGCGTGTGATTACTATCCTGACTTAAAAGCAGATGTACGCGCCATTTTACGAATTGAACCCTGTCTAACGGATCCCGAATCACCTTTAGCAAAAGGTTTTGCTGATGCGGTGCGAACGGTTCGTTTCCATCAACCGCGGTTTAAGAGCACTGCTGGATTTACAGATTTACACTATTTTGTAAATACAGGTCTACCGGGCATTGGCTATGGACCGAAGGGTGAGGGTGGACATGCAATAAATGAACGTGTCTTTATTCCTGATCTGGTGCGGACATCAGCTATCTATGCCACCTTCATGACCCGTGCTGAACTGTAATCACAACCAATTGGGTAATAATACCATTTCTAATAGAAAACGCCGCATTTTTGTACCACAAACTGCCAGTTTGTGCAGTCCTTCAAGACATTCTTAACAAATGCTAATGGGATATACATTTATAGAAATGGTATAATATCTCACAACCCACTGCAGGCGCGCTTTGTCCGCTCGCTAGACTTTGATCTCAAATTACCCTATTTGTTTCTTAATCTTCATGAACGTGCCTACTACCATGACACATTCGCAACTAACCTGATAAACCGTTCGTAGTCCCGCAAAATATAGAAATATTCGCAAAATTGTAAATAATTACTTGACACAAGCAATTATTATGTGTTATAATTGGTGTCACACAACAATTTTAGATAAGAATTGCAAATTACACGAGTTCTGCTAAATAAC
Source organism: Candidatus Poribacteria bacterium (assembly GCA_958295945.1). Classification (GTDB taxonomy): domain Bacteria; phylum Poribacteria; class WGA-4E; order WGA-4E; family WGA-3G; genus MSPOR6. The sequence goes on along the minus strand of OY282386.1, from coordinate 2,273,725 downwards.
CGTATGTGAAATATTCTTTCAAAATTACAGGACATCCTGTTACGATCTCTTAGGTGATATTCATGCAAGTTATTATGCCATTTTCATCCAATTACATCGTTCTATCTTACTCAATCGCAAGGGTACTCAACAACCGGACACCACGAGTATCTGAATATATTCAGCAGGAAAACATTCACGAAAAACAAGAAAAAACCGAAAATGAAAAGTGTACAAAAATAAAAATTTTCTGTTTTTCAGTAAACCCTTATTACCCCTTATGTAGACAAGGCTAACAGCCATTAAAAAAAATGTACAGATGTACGAAATAATATACAATAACTGTACACTTTCTTGATGAGGAAATTCCAATGAATTATACCATTTCTAATCAAGAACAGGCCATTAGAGAAATAACTAGTGGAGTGTCTACACTAAAATTATAGGTATATTCTTCAATAAAACTTGCCAAACAGACGTATTTCTTTTAGAATGTCCCTAAATACTTCTTTAAGGAATAGTCTCTTGAAAAAGAAATATATAGTTGAATTAACTGATATTGAGCGTGAAGAACTAAACAAGTATATAAGTAAAGGAGAAAATAAAGCGTATAAGATCAGGCATGCACACATCTTATTGAAATCCGATGTAAATGGTCCTCGCTGGACTGATAAGCAGATAGCTGAAGCTTACTCGTGTCATGAGCAGACGGTTTACAATGTGCGGCATCGTTTTGTAGAAAAGGGTTTATCGGGAGCGTTGGATCGAGTGCACCGCAAAACACCTCCGTGTCCTCGAAAGTTGGATGGTGAAGCAGAAGCGCGTCTGATTGCGTTGAGTTGTAGCGAACCGCCTGAAGGCTATAGCAGGTGGTCCCTTCGTCTTCTTGCTTCGGAATTCGTGAAGCTTGAAATCGTTGAGAGTATTTGTTCTGAAACAGTGCGCCAGACGCTAAAAAAAACGAACTAAAGCCACACCTGGTGGAACAATGGGTAATCCCACCCACCGAAAATGCTGAGTTTGTCGCAGCAATGGAAGAAGTGCTTGATCTCTATCAGAAACCTTTAGACACAGATGTGCCGGTTGTGAATATGGATGAACAACCTGTAACGTTGAGGGATGATATTCGCGAGCCGTGCCCCCTCAAACCGGGTCAAGTCAAGCGTGTAGATAATGAATATAGACGCAATGGCACAGCACAACTTTTCATATTCACAGAAGCACTAACGGGGTGGAGAGGCGTGTCTGTGCGTGAGCGTCGGACTGCGGTGGATTGGGCACAAGAGGTAAAGGTGCTATTAGACGAGGTGTATCCGAAAGCAAAACGAGTGATTTTAGTTTGTGATAATCTGAATACACATAAAGTTTCATCCTTGTATAAAGCGTTTCCAGCAGCGGAAGCACGCCGTTTATGTGCTCGTTTAGAAATCGTGTATACGCCCAAACATGGAAGTTGGTTGAATATTGCTGAGATAGAACTTAGCGTGCTAACACGACAATGTTTAGGTCGTCGCATCCCTGATATAGAAACACTACGACGAGAGACACAAGCTTGGGAAAAAAGACGAAATGGTGAAGCGAAGCAAGTAGACTGGCAATGGACAACGGATGATGCTCGCATCCGATTGAAACGCTTATACCCACAATTTTAGTGTGGACAGTCTACTAGTGGAGCGTCTACACTAAAATTATGAATCTCCAAAGAAATCGGGAATCGGAGTTCCCTCCTACCGGACACAAGGTTTCTGTCCGAGAGATCCCCAAATCGCGACGGACAATTTTAGTGTAGACGCTCCACTAGTAGACTGTCCACACTAAAATTGTGGATCGCAAAATAAATCGGGAATCGGAGTTCCCTCCTACAATGAGTGGTCAGTCGGTAGGAGCGATCTCCGAATCGCGATATTTACCTATAAAATAAGAGTGGACACTCCACTAGTCCCGATCACCTGTCCAAAACGCTTGAATCCCAGTCCAGTTTGTGCTAAAATTAAGATCGTACGGTGCTTATTTTACCACAATTCCGATAACACGTCACAGAGGTATCTGAAAATGCCAAACCCAAAAGATGTTTTTGATAATCCTTTAGAGTATCTTGATTTCCTTCAGTCTGCTGATTTTGAGGGGCAGTATTTCGAACGAAAAGAGATTCGGATAGATACCAACAATCAAATCAACACATTGAAGGACAAGATTAAGCAGTGCATCTCTGCCTTTGCGAACCGCAACAGAGAAGGGGGACTCTTGGTTCTTGGTATCGATGACGATGGTACCATCAAAGGCACACAGCATGTTAATGAACAAACGATGAATAGCATCCTACAAGGCACATTGGATTTACGTAACCACGCAACACAGGTGCAAGACGTGGAATTACCTAATTCGGATGGAAAACGATTGCATCTACTTTATACCCCGTGGACACCGAATGCTATTTGTGAAACATTCGCAGATTTTCCAAAAGCATGGAAAAGGGTTGGCGCACAAAACCTTGCATTAACTGAACAAGATCGTGAACAACTTAAACGTGATAAAAAGGTAGTTGATTTTGAAACGTCCTACTGCTGTCCCTACAACCCCGATGAACTTGATAACGGAGTAGTTGAGGAATTCAAAAATGCGTTTCTTGAAACAAGAGGGGCCCAATATGAATATAGTACAGAGGCATTTCTCTTAAACATAGATGCCATTATGCAAATAGAGGGTGAAAAATGTGCTTTCACTAATGCAGGTTACCTCTTTTTTGCTTCAAATCCTCGTAAGAAGTTTCCAACAGCGCATGTTAGAGTTTTACGTTTTGAAGTTGACGTTGAAGAGGCAGGGCACCGTGGCACGACAACCTTTGATAGAGATTTCGACGGCGCACTTCCAAACATTATTCGTAAATTGCGAACCTTTTTCAGAGATTCTGCCCTCTTCCGCACAATGATAAGACGGAGTTCTAACGGTGGATTCATTGAAGATCCCGAATATCCACTCTTTGCTGTTGATGAAGCAGTCGTGAACGCTGTTATTCATAGAGATTATGGAGTCAACGCACCGATTCATTGCATTGCATATCGGAATGGTTTAGTGGTGGAAAATCCGGGTGGCATCCCCCAGGAAGTACCACGGCACTTTAGTCTTGCAGATACAGTGCTGAGTTCTGTGCTGCGAAATCAGAAGATTGTTGATTGGATGCGCTTTATGAAAGATGAACGCGGTGAACCTCTGGTCCGGGCTTTAAGTGAAGGCACAAGGAAAATGCGCCAAGAAATGGAAAACCTCGGACTACCAGCACCAAATTATGAAACGGCTCAATGGACCACCGTTACACTCTATAACCGTTTTGAGGAGAGACTGGAGCCGCACGCTTCGTACGCTACCACTACACCTAAGCCGGACACGTTGAATGAACCGCGCAACATGAAAAAAGTACTGCGTTCCATCGGAGAACGACTCGCTAAAATTCAGTAAAAGGAATACATGAGCAAAATGACTCCAATGGATTTTCCTCTGAATTGGCAGATCGTAAGATTTACGGAGGTAACTACGTTTACCAAAAAACCAAAAGATTTACGATATTCAGAGTATAATGAAGTCCCGTTTGTGCCAGAGGCATTCAATTGTTGATATTGGTTGTGTATATTCATAATATAAGATATAGCATGACTTCTCATGCTATATCTTATATACTTTACCTCAAAATATACTTTACCTCAAAGTTTATATAGATTTTATTCTTTGGAGGTAAAAATGACGAAAGAAGATCCTCGCCACGGACTTAATAGATTAGCAGAAGTGCCTGATAAACGCAACCCACGTGGAAAACGACATCCGTTATCCGCTATTTTAAGTCTTTCAGTGATTGCCATGATGTGTGGATACCGCAGTTATAGTGCTATCGCACAATGGGGTCGGACATACCCTCCCGAATTTGCGAAAACACTCGGGTTCACGCATCCGAAGACACCTTGTGCCTCAACACTCCATTATTGTTTCAACGATTTAGACGTTGTTGCTTTAGAAAAGACACTCAGTGAGTGGGCAACCGATGTGTTCGCAGCGACGCAGGAAGACGATAAGAATGCGGTAGCGATAGATGGCAAAACCTTATGTGGCAGTCTCACGCAAGATGCGCAAATCACACATCTGTTATCTGTTGTGACACATCAACTCGGTATCACACTCACACAGCGACCTGTGTCTGATAAGACGAATGAAATCCCTATTGCTTCACGCATCCTTGAAGCGTTTGATGTCGCAGGAAAAGTGGTGACAACAGATGCGCTGCTGACACAACGTTCGTTCTGTCAAGACTTATGTGATGCGGGTGCGGATTATGTCATGCCTGTAAAAGAAAACCACCCCACTCTATTAGAAGATATTCGCGCCGTATTTGAAAGTGAACACTCGGACACTCGGACATCACATCCCACAAAAACAGGTGAGCAGGGACATAAGGAACTTGGTGCACGGACAGGGACTTGCACCACTGTTGAAAAAGACAATGGGTGGCTCCAAACGCGCACGATGACGACAAGCACACTCCTAATAGGGACAGGATATGTGGACTGGCCGGGGCTTGCACAAGTTTACCAATACAAGACAGAACGAGAACACACCCGCACCGGTGAAAAGAGCACCATGACGCAATATGGCATCACAAGTCTAACGCCTGAGTGTGGGTCAGCAGAACGGATTTTGATGCTCCGCCGTGGATATTGGGCGATAGAGAACCTGTCGCACAGCACACGGGATGTGCTCTTTGATGAGGATGCGTCTCAAGTCCGGTGTGGCAACGGACCTCAGGTGATGTGCGCATTACGAAATGCAACTATTAGTCTATTACGCACTTCTGGGAACACTGAAATCGCTTATGCATTCCGATATTTTGCAGCAAAACCTAAAGAAGCACTCATGCTTTTAGGAGCAAACATCGACAATTGAATGCCTCTGACTAAAGTACCAGGGTTATTTATGGTGAACTATGAAATTATATCTACACTTTCTCTCTACGGTAGGTAAGGTTTCCGAACCGCACTATGGGCGTCAATTTAGTGAGTAAAGTTTGTGCTTATGATACACCTGTCGCCCCGCTGGGGCTTATGTCTGTGTTTGATATTAAGTGCTGGACACCTGTCGCCTCTCCGAGGCTTTTATAAATCATATATCAGCACCAGCGGTGCGAAAGGTGTATAGAAAATGTCGACCATAAGAAACCGAGCACCAGCCGTGCGAAAGGTGTGTATGATAAAAATGGACATCCAAAATCCTTCACAGGTAAATATATCCTTAAATTGACGCCTATGGTGCGGTTTCCTTACCAATGCAGAATACCAAACGCGTATTCTGCTGGATTTGTATCAGACACCTTTCATAATAGCTCTTCTCACAGGTTTCAGAGCGGTTAGGAAACCACACCTACCGGTTTGGGTATAACTTTCAGTTACTCCTAATGTTGATAATTTATTAAGACTAAATGATCCTGCAATGAATTTACAAATTTGACAGAAAAAATCTTAATTGCTATAATGCCAATAGATAATACCTTTAGGAGAGATATATGCTTACCCAAACACAGGTGGATACTTTTCTTGAAAAAGGCTTTCTTCTCGGGAACCGTGTCCTCTCTGATGAACAAGTTGAAGAATTGCGTGAAGAGTTAGCGCGCGTTATTGATGACTATGAAGAACCTGATGTCAAACAACCCGTACGTATTACGAACCTTGGTAGACAGGTAAAAAATCCCGTCATGCAAATCGTTAATATGTGGGAGGCAAGTTCTGCCTACCACAGACTGATTTATAATCCCACCATTGTTGAGGAAATCGGGCAGCTTACTTCTGCAACAGAACTACGTGTTTGGCACGACCAGATACAATACAAACCTCCAGAGATCGGAGGTAAAAATGGGTGGCATCAGGATTCACCACTGTGGGGAATACTCATGCCGAAAACAAGCCAGGTAACAGCATGGGTCGCATTAGACGATATTGATGAAAGCAATGGATGTATGCGTATGGTACCAGGGTCATACAAATGGGGACCGCAAATGAAGTTTTTGGGTTCTGTCGGAGACATTCATAACATGCATGACAAGTTTGAAGATAACGATTTGTCAGTTGAACTTTGCCCCGTACCAAAAGGTCATGTTCATTTCCATCATTCACTGACCTGGCACGGGTCGCATGATAACACGAGTGGTGGACCGAGACGCGCTATAGCAGTTCATTATATGACAAATGAAACCATATATCATGAAGAAGGAAATCATCTCATGAAACCTTTTGTTACGGTCAATGATGGAGATGTATTGGCAGGAGATCATTTTCCGCTTGTGATGGAATCTGGTGTACCGACAGAACAAAAAAATTAATATCAGTTAACAATAATTTTGTATATAAACTATCAGTTTTGGGAGACCAACATGTTAAATCAAACCCAAGTTGACTCTTTTCTTGAGAAGGGGTTTCTCCTTGGCAGTCATGTCATAAATGATGAAGAGGTTGAGGAATTGCGCTTAGAATTGGCGCGTGTGATTGATGACTACCAAAAAGAGGATATCCCTCAACCTGTTCATATTGCAAACCTCGGTGGTAGGGAGGAAACTCCTGTCTGGCAAATAGTCAATATTTGGGAAGCAAGTCCAGCATATCAAAAACTCATCCATAATCCCATTATCGTTGAAGAAATTGGGCAGCTTACCGATGCTACAGAAGTGCGCGTCTGGCATGACCAAATACAATATAAACCAGCAGAAATTGGTGGTGTAAATATGTGGCATCAGGACTCTCCTTACTGGCCAATTCTTACACCGAAGACCAGCCAAGTAACTGCGTGGGTCGCGTTGGATGATGTTGATGAAAGCAATGGGTGTATGCGTATGGTTCCAGGTTCATGTCATTGGGGTAACCAGATTCCGTTTTTACATGCTGTCAAAGATATTCATTCTATGCCTGACAAATTTGAAGAATACGAATTGGAAGTTGAGCTTTGTCCGGTCCCCAAGGGATATGTGCATTACCATCATTCGTTGACATGGCACGGTTCCCACGACAACAGCAGTGGTGAACCGAGACGTGCTATTGCCGTTCACTATATGACAGGTGACACATTATACGATGAAAGCGGCAATCATGTTATGAAAAGGTTTGTGCCTGTCAATGATGGAGAAAAACTATCAGGAGACCATTTTCCCCTTGTTATGGACGCAGGAAATCCAACCAACCCATAAGGTAAGCAAACACTTTAGGAGAAATATATGAAAGTTGTTGATGCGATTGCCAAAGTCCTAAAGACTGAGGGTGTAGAATATCTATTCGCATATCCGGTTAACCATATTATTGAAGCAGCTGCCAAGCTTGATATTCGTCCTATAATAGTTCGTCAGGAACGCATAGGATTACATATGGCAGATGCTTTGAGTCGCATGACATCAGGACAAAAGATAGGTGTATTCTGTATGCAGAGTGGTCCTGGTTCAGAAAATGCGTTCGGTGGTGTAGCACAAGCCTATGGAGATTCCGCGCCGATAGTTGTTCTACCGATGGGATATGCAAGGACATTATCACAGATTCAACCTAACTTCAGTTCTGCCTTGAACTATAAACATGTGACAAAGTCATGTGAACAACTTACGATTCCAGAAGCATTGCCAGAAGTGATGCGGCGCGCATTCACGCAAGTGCGAAACGGTAGACCGAGACCAGCACTTGTAGAAATACCGGCTGATCTCATGATGCAGGAGATACCCGAACCTTTTGATCCGACACCTGTTCCAATAGTACGATACGGTCCAAGCAGTGCAGAAATTGATTCTGTTGCAGAAGCGTTGTTGAATGCTGAGTGTCCAGTAATCTATGCCGGACAAGGTGTCCACTATGCACAAGCATGGGACAAATTAAGAGAACTCGCTGAACTTCTCGCTGCACCTGTGACAACCAGTTTGGGTGGTAAGAGTGCATTTCCTGAAAATCATCCGTTAGCACTCGGTTCTGGTGGTCGTTCTATTCCAAAACCTGTTCACGATTTTCTTCAAAAGAGTGATCTGCTGTTCGGTATTGGTTGTAGTTTTAGTAGAACACATTTCGGTGTTACAATTCCAGATGGAAAGCGTGTTATCCATGCGACATTAGATCCAGCAGACATCAATAAAGATGTACCAGTAGAATCTGCTCTTGTTGGTGATGCAGGATTGATCTTAGAGGGATTGGTTGAGGCAGTTAGGGACGGATCCAATGGTGCATCCGAAAGTAAAACCGAAGAAGTAACAAACGAAATTAGTACTATTAAAGCAGAATGGCTTCAACAATGGATGCCAAAACTCACATCAGACGAAGTACCAATGACACCTTATCGTGTAATTTGGGATCTGTTACATACTGTTGATGTTAAGAATACGATAATTACACATGATGCGGGGAGTCCTCGTGATCAACTCTCCCCTTTCTGGCAATGTGAAGCACCGTTATCATATATCGGATGGGGTAAAACAACTCAACTTGGATATGGTCTTGGACTGGCAATGGGTGCAAAACTTGCAAAACCGGATGCTCTCTGTGTGAATGTGTGGGGAGATGCAGCAATCGGATTCACAGGAATGGACTTTGAGACTGCAGTCCGTGAAAGAATTCCGATACTCTCTGTCCTTTTCAACAATTTTTCTATGGCTATTGAGATACCAATTATGCAAGTATCCACTGAGAAATACCGTAGCACTGATATATCTGGACATTATGCAGATATGGCAAAAGCATTCGGTGGATACGGTGAACGGGTTGAAACACCTGACCAAATTATTCCAGCAATTCAACGTGGAATTCAAAAAACGCAGGAAGGAGTTCCTGCATTGCTTGAGTTTATCACGGCAAAAGAGATTGAGATTTCAAAGTTTTAAGACAACTATAAAGTTATTAAGGGCTTTAAAGGAGTTAGAAATGAAGAGTTCTATTGTTTTAATACTGATTGTCCTAATCATGAGTCCGTATGTTTGGGCAATAAACGATGATAAAGACTTGATGTTGTATCTTCCTTTTGATGAGGGAAATGGTGACACAGCGATGGATGCAAGTGGAAATGATCTAGAAGCAGTGTTACATGGGGCAACTTGGTCTGAAGATGGAAAGATTGGTGGTTGTGTACATCTCACTGATACTGAGAAGTACGTAGAAATAGAATCCGTTCCTGAACTTGATATCACAGATGAAATCACGATACAAGCGTGGTTTCTCCCTGAACAGGATCAAGGAGATTCTAACCTAATGGGTCGCAGAACAGCTAACAATACAGGAGGATATTGTCTCCAATGGAGTTCTAATCCTACAGGTTCACCGCAAATTGAAACGTGGATGAATGTCGGTGGTGGTTGGCAAGGTTCTCGTGATAAACAGACTATCAAACCTGAGCTAAAGGAATGGCATCACGTTTCTTCTACCTTTGATGGAAATATGATCCGCCAATATATTGATGGTGAGTTAGATGTTGAATGGAAACCACCCGGTAATGAGATTTTCAGTGTTGATATCGTTTTCCGCATTGGAAAATCGCAAACTAATCTTGCTGGTACGGTATGTCTTGTTGATGAGGTAGCGATTTACAGTCGTGCCCTTACAGAAGCTGAAATAAGAAGTGATATGAACAACGGTGTATTTTTTGATGTGTCACCGAGAGAAAAATTAGCAACAACATGGGCAAATTTGAAAAGATAATTAACGCTTAGTTCTACAACTAATGTGTCTACTATCGTCTCTAAATGTCTTTAAAGAATCAAAAAATATCTGCAGGAGGAATTGCAATGAAAATTCAAAGAATTTTAACCCTCGGCACTATTCTCATCCTGTTTTTCTGTCCAGTTGTCTATGCAGCTGGTGGGAAAGGTAACGTTGATCAACTTGGTAAAAAGATATATGTTTGGCATTTTGACGAAGGTGCTGGAAATCAAACTAAAGATGCAACTGCGGGTTTAGTTGGAGAATTAAATGGTGATATTGATTGGACTGATGGAATTCTCGGTAAAGCTGTACAAATGGATGGCACAGCTGGGGATGCCGAATATATTGAGGTTGAACATTCTAATGAAATAGATATAGACAAGGCGATTACAATGATGGCATGGGTATATATTGAAGAATTTCCAGTCGGTCCGCAAGAGAACAAGAATACCATCTTTTATAAAAACACTTATTATTTACAAATTGAACCTGGTGCAGGTCAGCTTGCATATTATTTCTATGATACCGATAATCCAGGTTATCATATTTCTGACGGCAAATTAACGGTAAAAGCGTGGACTCATGTTGCAATTGCATGGGATGGAAATGAAGCGCGCTTCTATATAAACGGAGAACACGATGGTAAGGTCATTCCTCAAAAAGGCGCGGGAAGAAGTTCACCTGATAAGGTATTGCGCTTTGGTGGGGAAAACAATGCATGTTGTCCGCGATTTTTTGTTGGAATAATGGATGAACTAATGTTAGCAAACTATGCCCTTTCTGCGGCTGAAATACAAAGAGTCGTGAAAGATACGCTTGATGTTTCTGCAAAGGGCAAAGTTACAACAACATGGGGAAATTTGAAGAAATAACCGAATAATTCATTTTCCGCATAAACAACCTTCTCTGCCCGATTTATGGTAAATTATTGACTTAATTCTACACATTGCTGAGGCGAGGTTAGGAAACCTCGCCTACCGTTGTTAGAAAGTGTAGATATAATTCTATGCTTCACCATAAACAATGATCGGGCATAGTTAAGTCACTGTAATAATACAGAATGTAAGGATACATTTAATGAAGTTCAAACGTGAAAATATTTTAAACCAATTACGCACCAACATTGATGCTGGAAAACCAATCATTGGGGCTGGGGCAGGCACAGGAATCTCAGCAAAATGTGAAGAAGCGGGAGGCATAGACTTAATAATCATCTACAACTCAGGTAGATTCCGTATGGCTGGTAGAGGATCACTTGCAGGGATGATGCCTTATGGAGATGCGAACCAAATTGTCATTGAGATGGCAAGTGAAGTTCTTCCTGTAGTCAAAAATACTCCCGTTCTTGCTGGTGTCTGTGGTACGGATCCATTCCGATTGATGGATATATTCTTAACGCAAATTGATGCTGTTGGTTTTAGTGGTGTGCAGAACTTCCCAACGGTAGGATTAATTGATGGAACGTTCCGTCAACTACTTGAGGAAACTGATATGGGTTACGGTCCGGAAGTTGAGATGATACGCACTGCACACCAAATGAATCTACTGACGACACCGTATGCATTCAACGAGTCTGAAGCAGAACAGATGGCTGATGCAGGTGCAGATATTCTTGTTGCACACATGGGTCTCACGACTAAAGGTTCAATTGGTGCGAAAACTGCATTTACACTTGAAGATGCAGCAAAACGTGTTCAAGCTATTCATGACGCTGCAAAAGGAGTGAATCCCGATATATTGGTGATATGCCATGGGGGTCCGATTGCTGAACCTGAAGACGCCACATATATCTTGGAAAACACCAAGGGTGTTGTTGGATTCTATGGTGCGTCAAGTGCGGAACGGCTACCAACTGAACGTGCAATCACAGCACAGATTGAAGCATTCAAGAAGATACGATTATAGATTATTCATTTTTCTTTGAACTGGAGTTAAACTATGACTGATGAAGAAAAATTTAGGTTTGACCTAACTGGTTTTCTCGTGCGTCCTGCGATTATTAGTAAGGATGAAGTGAACGACATTGTTGATCAATTAAAACGAATACGAAACAATCCAGAATCCCTCCCTCCTGAACACCGGGCAGTACCTGGTGGTCCATCAAGTGTTCTTATAGATCATCCTAAAGTCGTTGATGTTTTACACGAAATCATCGGACCGGATATCCGTATGGAAAGTACGTTTTTTGTAATACGTCGGAAAGGACAGGAACATGGTGGTCTTCACGGTGGAGGGCCACGCCAAGGTGATCCAATATTCGGGTATCGTGTCAATAATGGTAGGATCCATGCTGGTATGGTACGGGTGGTTTTTGAATTGACTGATATATCCAAGAACGATGGAGCGACGCATTTCATTGTGGGTAGTCATAAATCAAACTTTCCAATGCACCCAGATCATATGTCATTAGAGGAGGACAAACGTAGTCCATATTTAATGACTTATGAGTGTCCTGCTGGTAGTGCTATATTCTTTACTGAAAACCTTTGTCATGCAGGTCCAATTTGGCAACGTGAAACCCCTCGTATAGCAATACTCAATGCTTATGCCCATCTTGCTACGCATTGGCATCGGCTGCGTATTCCACCTGAAGTGCTTAATGGTCTATCAAAGGAAAAGCAGGCGTATTTCCGTGAACCTTGGATCGCTGATTTTCGCACCAGTCCTGCCACACGCAACACAATTGAACGGTTCATGGAAAAAGATGAGTCACCTATCAACACAGACCATAGTCCGTAACACCTCACGGAATTAAGCAAATGGCACAAATCAGATTAGAGAACATTGAAAAGCGTTTCGGGGAAGTCATCGCAGTCAAAGATTTTAACCTGCAGGTTGAAGACCAAGAATTTGTTGTCTTTTTAGGTCCATCGGGGTGCGGAAAAACAACAACACTGAGATTAATTGCGGGTTTAGAGCATCCCAATGAAGGTGATATTCTTATTGATGGCAATCGCGTTAATGATCTATCACCTTCGGACAGAGATATTGCTTTTGTTTTTCAGTTCTATGCACTATACCCACATTTAAGCGTATATGATAATATTGCATTTCCGCTTAAAGCAGTGAAGGTTTCAAAATCTGAGATAGATACGCAGGTAGAAAAGGTCGCTGGAATTCTTCAGATTACTGACATATTGAATCGTAAACCGAGTGTGTTGAGCGGAGGCGAGATGCAACGGGTTGCGCTTGGTCGTGCAATGGTGCGTCAACCTAAAGTCTATCTTCTTGATGAACCGATGGCAAACTTAGATGCGAAACTCCGTATTGACACACGTGCTGAAATCAAACGATTGCAGCATGAAATTGGTGCTACCACGATATTTGTCACTCATGATCAAGTTGAAGCAATGTCTCTTGCAGACCGAATTGCAGTAATACATGAAGGGGTCCTTCAACAGATCGGAACACCTCATGAAGTCTACAATGAACCAAAAAGTCTATTCGTTGCGGGATTCATGGGTATGCCGACAATGAATTTACTTGATGCCGAAGTCACCTCTCAGGAAGGCACCACTGCATTGCAATTGAGCCATACTGATGTGAGCATAACTCTTTCGTTAGATAAACAGTTGAGATTAAATAAATCAAATGAGGACAATCGTTATGTTTTTGGTGTGCGCCCAGAACACATAACCGCCAGCAAAGAATCAACTGATAACAGTATTTCTGCTGATGTACATCTGATTGAACACCTCGGTTCAGTGAATATCCTTGACATGCTACTCGGAACAAATCAGGAGACACAAGATCCTATCCTTCTCCGAGTAAGAACACACCCCTCATTCCAAGTTGCTGTTGATGATAGAATATGGTTAGATTTTGATGTTGCACACATACACCTATTTGACCAAGAAACAGAACAAGCAATTTGGTAAAGACACCCTTGAGAAAGAAACTATGAAAATACCTTGCTGTATGGCAGCTTTTGATTTAGATGGAACATTGTTGAATAGCCACCACCAACTCTCTGATGAGAACCGTGAAGCATTACAATCACTAAATTCAGAAGGTATCCTTGTTGTGTTAGTCTCTGGTAGGATGCATAGGTCCATTTTACCAATCAGTGAACAAATTGAGTTAGAAAATCCTATTATTTCCTATAACGGTGGGATGGTGAAACATGCAATTACAAACGAAATATATCACCATACACCTGTATCAGCAGCAGATGCAAATGAGATTGTAAATGACTGTATAGAAGAGAGTTTACATCTAAATTTTTGTTGGCATGACGAACTTTATGTAGCAGAAAAAAACGAATGGAGTGATTTGTATGAATTTCGGACTGGTGTCCCTGCAACGCCTATAAAAGACCTCAATTTGATGTCTGACAAATCTCCTACTAAACTTCTGATAATCCATCCTGCGGAACAACTGTTAACACTCCTTGAAAGATATAAATCCAAATATGGAGAGAAACTCTATGTAACACAAACACAACCAGAATACATAGAATTCATGAATCCAGAAGTGACCAAAGGGAGAGCACTTACAGCATTGGCAAAACAGTGTGATATACCGATTGAAACTGTGGTTGCTTTCGGTGATAGTTACAACGACGAGAGTTTGCTAAAGACTGCGGGATTCGGCATTGCGATGGAGAATGCAGTTGATCCAATTTTAGCTTGTGCAGACTATATCACTACATCAAACGATGAAAACGGTGTAGCAGATGCTATAAATAAATTAATACTCTAATTCTAAGAGGTATTAAGCAAATCAGTTTTCACAAAGGGGTATGTAAAGTTATAGGCACTAACTGCTTACCATCCATTGTAGTGCGAAATCAAGTAATCAACGGTATGAACGCCTGTAGGCGTTCCCCCAAATCAACGCCAAATGCGCCAAATCAACGGTATGAATGCCATTGAGGCATTCCCCGTGTGGCATTTGTCGGGTATGAATGCACATAGACGAATACACGTTTGGTATTCGCCATGATTCACAGGGTCTCCGTGCCTCGCCATCATACAGTCTGTCAATAATGACGGGCACGGAGACCCCGCACTACAATGGTTAATGTGATATTTTGCCAAAAACTTTACACACCCTTAACTAAAGTTACATTCAAAGAATTAATGTCATTTGGCTGAATCATGGTATGGAAAATCTGCCATGAGTACGTAGGAATTTCCTTCACGTTTGAGTGACATACTTACAGAGGTCATTGTGAATTCAAAGTATTTCGCCAACACTTCAGTTAATTCAAACTGCAACTGTTTCATTGAATCCTCACTAACATCAAACCTATCTTGCGTAAGAATTAACTTGAGTCGCTGCGTAGCAATATTGCTCGATTTTGATTTACGTGTAAATAAACTTTTAAAGTCCATGTTATCCTCGATTTATTTTCTTGAGAACCAGTTCAGTATATTAGAAAAAAAGTTATCTTCTCTCATCTCAGGAATTGGCACACGTTGTCCAGTCATCCGACGTGCGATTCTCATGTAGGCTTCAGCCCCAGGAGATTGTTCGTTATGAACGAGTGGAACACCACGATTAGTTGATGCAATAACGCCTTCATCCTCAGGTACAACGCCGAGAAGATCGATGTTCAGAATATCTAAGACATCATTCTTACTAATCATATTACCTTTTTTAACAAGTGTTGGCGATAGCCTATTCAGTATCAGACTGATAGGATCTATATTTTGGTTTTGTAGCAACCCAATTATGCGATCAGCATCCCGGATTGCAGATACATCAGGCGTAGTGATAATGATTGCTTCTTCTGCCCCAGCAGCAGCATTGTGAAAACCCTGTTCAATTCCTGCTGGTGAGTCAACAAGTATAAAATCATACTCTTCTCTAAGCCTCTCACAGATATCAAACATCTGTTCAGGTTTGATATCATCTTTCCTATTGCGTTGTGACGCTGCGAGCAGCATTAAATCTTCAACACGTCTGTCTTTTACAAGAGCTTTATCCAGATCACATCTCTTTTCTATTACATCCATGGATGTAAAAACGACGCGACTCTCTAACCCCATTACAACATCAAGATTCCTCAACCCGACATCAGCATCAATTATTACCACCGTTTTACCGATCATCGCTAATGCAGTACCAAGGTTTGCTGTTGATGTCGTTTTACCGACTCCTCCCTTACCAGAAGTAATCACGATTACTTTACCCATAATCAACCTTCCTTCAATTAGAATTTTATGAATTCTTCTACGATGATAATATTTTCAGCACCTATACGTGCTATTTCTGGATAACCTCTCGGTTTTTGACCTATTGGCGGCCGGTTCACATACGAACCAATTTGTAGTTGTAAGGGAACCAACTCCATCGCCATAATAACGGATGATAACCTTCCATTTGCCCCTGCATGCGCATTGCCACGCAATGTACCAAGAACAATGATATCCCCAGATGCTACAACTTCTCCACCCGGATTAACATCACCATATATTATTATACTTCCTGTTAGAGAAGAGGTCGTTTGACCAGAACGAATCGTTTGTCGGACAATTTCTGCATGTCCATAATCTTGTTGATTGTCTGTTGGTAAACAATGTGGAATAATATGTACTGCAGGTGCTGCTATAATTGGAGATTCTTCATTATCATCAATTAGATTTACTCCGCTGACATTCAGATTGTATTTTTCAGTAAGATGCGTTTCTAATTCCATCAGGTCAGCAGAAGTTAAGGGTGTAGTTGACATATCAATGTGGACAGACGTTCCCTCTAAGGGTTGATTCATCCCATTGATTAATTCATGGATTGCCTCTTCTACCTCTTTCAGAGATACCTTCGGTTTGATAATAAGATGCAAACCATCTTTATAGCCTCTGAGTTTCACGATTGCATTTTCCATTTGTCTTTCTCATGAAAAATATTTCATTAGTCAATGACTTATTGTAGAATGATGTCTTCTGATAGTTTAATCGGTTATACGGTTACACCCTCAATCTTTGCTAATACATACGGTCCTTCAGGAATCGCAGCAAATTGAGCATCGTTACCGTACCGTTTTAAAATGTCTTCAATCCCATCTTGTGGATTTTTTAGTGGATGAACAAAAAGTTTTGATCTTTGTTGATACGGGATACCGTCTGTATAAAAGTAAATGTCAGTTTTGCGTGCAACTTTAGCCAATTCTTCCAATTGCCACTGGTCTATGACGAAATTTGCTGGATTGTATAGACCTTCAACGAATGCGGTTAAATCGTCTGTTTTAAACAGTAAGTCCGTAAATGGTTTGCTGCCAATACCTTCACTACATTCAGCAACAAGCAATATACTACCTCCTTGTTTGACAATTTCAACTGCCGTAAGTAATCCCTTAATTGCCTGATAGAAGGTGGTATCCAAGGGATATCCAGCACTTGAGACGACAACAGCATCTACAGGTGAAGCCACAGTAACTTTCGCCTGACTTTCAACGAACTGCGTACCTTTTAGATGTGATTCTACCAATTCACCTGCAAAAACACCCGTTATCTGCCGTTCTTTATCAATTGCAACATTTAGGTTAAAATCAACGCCTGCCATCAAGGCAATTTCAGTTGCCTCCATGTGAAATGGATTTCCATCCAATATTCCTACTGCAGATTTTGGGTGTTCCATCAACTCCGGACCGTGCATGATTTTCATTGTTTCAACTGAGGCAAGTCCTGGACAGATAGCTTTTCTTCCACCAGAATAACCCGCCATCAAGTGCGGTTCAATCAATCCTGTAACTATTTTCAAATCTGCTGCAAGATATGTACTATCAATATAGACAGGTGTTTCGCTGTGTGTCTTGCCAAGATATGTATGCGTCTCTTGTTTTTGAGAAAAATGATTGACGATTCGGAAAGATTCCATAATGGATCTTCCAACCATTTCTTCAAGTTCCTTGCCTTCATTCGGACGATGAATACCAGTCGCTATAAGGATTGTGATTTTATCACGAGAAATACCTGCTTGCTCAAGAGTATTGAGTATAGGTGGCAGTATGATCTTGTTTGGAACAGGACGTGTGATATCTGAGATAACAATGCACGCAGAATCGCGACCTTCAGCAAGCTTTGCTAAAGAAGGTGAAGATATAGGTTGTGAAATTGCCTCTTGTACCGCAATATCAACATCATCTAACGGTACGGATGGTGCAGTTTCCAAAACTCCTGCTAAATTATCATCAGGAATATCCACCGTTACTGTACCCTGACCATATCTCATTTCTACTTGCATTTATATTATTCCTATAACAAATATATCAATATGTATAGACAAAGTATTCGCTCATAAATAGAGAATTGAAGAAGAAGAAAAATGGATTCGCGTGAACTAAGATAGAGTGTAACACACTACCTAGTCAATGTCAAACTTTTTCCCGTATCAAACTTTCTTCATAATTCTCAGCTAAGACACTATGACATCATATTAAACCAAGCACAAATTGACTTGTGTTATAACCATCTGTATGTTAATATTTACTGACTATCCAATGAATTCACTAAAGAGTTAAGAACTGATTTTTTTCACTTTCAAACGGAGAATAAACAAAATGCATCGCATTGAAGTTACAACAAAACCAAATGGAGCAGGCCGTAATTGGTTGGAGGTAGGATCTTATGAAATAGACTCACTCGGACGTAAACAGTGGGTCAAGAACAATGTGCCGTATCAAGACCCCAAACTAACCGTTGATCGTCAGTATTCTGAACGTGGTGAAACGATTGATTGGATCGTGCTGATACCTGAATCCTATCCAAATACACTTGTGAAGATCACTTATGACAGATTAAATCCAAAAGATCTTGAAATTCTATGGGAACCGGGGAATACATCGGATTCCAACGAAAGCCTTGAGCACAAAAAGAAACGTGCATTTGAACTGGCTGCTGACAATGAAGAACTCTTATCACTACTTAAAGAGCTGCTGCATGATTAACAGTCGTTTGCAGTTTAGTCATCTATTTCTCACCATCCATACCTGTCTGGTCCCCAAGGTTTTGTAATCAGTTCCTGTTTTGCTAACACCATAGTTTTACTTGGGACATCATCATATAGAATCACTCCTGGTCCAATGACACTATATGAACCAATCCATCTGCCAGGCATAATCATTGCATTTACACCTGTTCTGCAGTAATCACCCATGTAAGTGGCGTTTGCCCCATAAGATGGAACTTCATTACGATCTTCTATCTGAATTACTGTATCTCGGTCATCAAATCTTAGTGTTCCACATACTGTAGCAGCACCAATATCAGTTGCATTCCCAAAAACGCCAGACATTTCACAATAGTGATATAGAAAAACCTTATCAAACATCACACCCGACATTTCAGCACCGTGTCCAACGATACACCGATTCCCGATAGTGCTGCTATCAATATGACAATAATCACTGATACGACACTGATTACCTATCAGTATATTACCGTGTACAATTGCGCCGTTGGTGATATTGTTATTAGATCCTGCAACGAGTGTTCCATTGACAACGACTCGTGGACCAATCACTGTATTTTTACCTAAAACAACATTCCCGTTTATATCAGCTGCATCAGATATTTTCGCACCTTCGGCAATTTGATCTGCATCAATTTGTTTGGAAAGGTAATCAACTAACCTACGATTTGCTTCCAAGACATGCCAAGGTTTGTCAACGTCAACAAAAAAGTCTGTTGTTTCAACTGCTAATACATCTATACCTTCATCAATCATGAGTTGTATAGATTGAGCAATTTCGGATTCGGGTGGTGGCATGCCACCGACAGGAACTTGTGTGACGATTCCAGGATTTCTTAACAAATAAGGTTTTGCAGTAGATTTAAATGCATAGATCCCACATAGACGATGCGAACCCCCTCGTGGATGTCCCTCAATACCTCTTAGGCATCCATCAGAAAACTTAGCACAAAGCCAATTACTTGCGTCCTCATCGTTTAGCAACTGAACCAATGCAGCAACTTCTGCATTCTGACGATAAAAGTCCTCTATGATATTACGTAAATTATCAGATGTGGTTACAATATCTCCATATACCACTAAAAAATTGTCACCGTTAAGGTTATTTAGTGCTGTTAAAACAGCATCTGCAGTGCCATTTTGAGGATTTTGTGTGACAAATTCAATGTTTGAAATGTCAGCAACAGCACCACGGACTTGCTGAGCATAATGTCCGACAACTACGATAATTCTGTCGATACCAACTTCAATTAGGTTTTCAACAATTCTTCGTATAATTGGTTTATTGGCAACAGGAATCGTGCATTTCTGCCTGAATTCTCCATAGGGCCACACTTTTCGTCCTAATCCTGCTGCTAAAACTATAGCATTGTTCATGACGGCTCCCCAACCTAAAGGATGGGGTTTCCTTTAGGTCATCTTCTCACGGACACCTCCGTTTTTTGAAGATGTGGGCATCTTTTATCTCCTTATAGGAGACTCACTTGGTTTTAAGCCAAGTTAACCGAGACAGCAATTGTCGGGGTGCCCGCCACGGCACGACTAACAGGGTCCTTACAAGGTATCCCCCACTGAGCGACCCAGATACTTTATGTTCAACGTTCTGTTTATTTCGCAGTTGTGGAGGGAACACCTACACAATCCTATATAGCGAATGCAGAACTCATCACAGACGACTGGCAAGGATCGTAACTTGCAGCGTCCACAACCGAATGTGGTATTGTTGAGTTTATCAACGTCAACTCTGTCTGAGCAATCAGATTGGATAGGACACCTACAGGAAGTAGGCGATTGCTCTCCTATCCAGTTGATAGGAACAGAATACCATATTTCTTGAACAAAGTCAAGTGTTTTTCTTGACACAACAAAGGCGGTGTGGACATCCCCGAGCTAAAGCAACGGGGTTTTGACACCGAATGAAATGGATAAATTATGATTTCCCATCCGCTATATTCAAAAATCAATGTTGATTATATGTTCTATTTTGCTGACATCTACATGTTGACTGAAAAAGTCTACCATAAAACTTCTATCAAGTTTTGTTGAGTTTAATCTCTGTTCATAAGGAACTACGCCAAGAACAGGAATCTGCGTTAATTTCTCAATTTCTTGTGGATTAGTTTGTTCTGCAAGTCCAGCTTTTTCAGGTTGAAGTTGATTTAATATAATTCCTACGATATTTAGGTTAAACGCTCGTGCAAAGGAAACGGTCAGCATCGTGTGATTTATAGTTCCTAAACCTACATCCGCAACAATCAATATAGGTAATTGTAAGCGTTGTATGAGATGTGCCACAAGAAAGTTATCTTTAATTGGAACAGCAATTCCACCTACACCTTCTACTATTAAAAAATCATACTTTTCAGATAGTGTGTTTAGTGCTTTGTCAATATCATTGATTACGATTTCTTTTTCTTCTATTCTTGCAGATACTGATGGTGCTAACGGATATTTTAGGTAGATTGGATTTATCAAGCTTAGCGGATCATCGACCTGTGCAGCGTGTTTCAAGTATTTTGCGTCTGAATTGTCCCCTGAGCATATTGGTTTCATCACACCAACATTCATCCCAGAATGCTTCAATGTCGCAGCCAGACATCCAGCAATCACTGTTTTACCAATTTCTGTGCCAGTTCCAGTAATAAATAAACCTTTAGATTTCACGAAATTATCTTTAAAATATCTATTTCAGAATTAGTTATTTCATCTCCTTGAGATTATACTGACTTAATGTTTCATCACGATCCTTATTTTACAATATATGACAAAGATTGGCAACTATAAGAAATAGGCACCTCCCTAATTTAATTCTTGCAATTTGTAGATAGTCGTGGTAATTTATATCAAAAAGTAATTGAGGATCATAGATGGCTAAACAGAAATTAAGATTTGGTTTTATTGGATGTGGTGGTAACTCACGCGGACACGGACGAAGTGTTTCTGGTGTCGAGAATGTTGAAATTGTCGGACTTGCCGATCCAAGTGAAAATGCACTTAAAGCCTTCAAAGAAACCGTTGGATTAGATGACTCAGTCCCTACATACGCTGACCATGTTGAAATGTTGACAGATTTAAAACCCGATGCAGTCGTCATTAGTTCTCCTCATGGTCTACATTTTGATCATATCATGGCTGCACTTGATGTGGGTTGCCATGTGCACACAGAAAAGCCGATGGTATGCACCGTTGACCACGCAAAACTGGTGATGGCAAAGGTTGAAGAAACCGGTCTACACCTGATGATTGGCTATCAAAGACATTTGAGTCCTACATATCAATACTGCAGACAGGTTGTTCAGAGTGGAGAATTGGGTAAAGTGAACTTTGTTGCTGCCCATCAATCGCAAAATTGGTATCGTAATCAGCAAGGTAAATGGCGACAAGACCCTTTTCTCGGTGGTGGTGGCCAACTCAACGATTCTGGTAGTCATTTGATTGATATCCTCCTTTGGGTATTAGAAGCAAGTCCTGAAAATGTCTTTGCAATTATTGACAACTTAGACATTGAGGTAGATGTTCTCACTGCCATGTCAATAAAATTCGATACAGGTGCATTGTGTAATATCAGTATCGTTGGGCATGCTTATGGTGGCGTACAAGAAGACTTTTCTATTTGGATGGAAGAGGGTGCACTTTTTCTACGCGGAGGCAAGTTATCCCGTCAAGGAACGGGTGGAAAACCTGAACCCGTTGATGAATCTGATTTACCAAAAGGTGGAAACAAAGATGTCGCTTTCATTGAACTCATCCGTGGAGAACGCACAGTGAATCCAATCGGAGTTGAAAACGGCTTGCGTGTAATACAACTAACAGAGGCTGCATGGCAATCTGCTGAACTTGGTAGACCTGTCCAAGTAGACCTGAGTTAATACTGTCAACAATACAGAAATAACCCGGAATGAAAAGTTATATCATTGGAGGATATAATTGCTTGATGTCCAGGAACTTTGTAAATCCTTTAATAACAAACCGTTTCTCACAGATCTTACATTCAAAGTTGCATCGGGAGAATCCCTTTTTCTTCTTGGAAGAAACGGTGCGGGTAAAACGCTGCTTCTCAATATATTAGCAACATTAGTTAAACCAACATCAGGCACTGTCTCCATCTCAGGTTTAGATGCATTTTCAAACTTAAAGCACGTGCGTTCACAAATCGGTTATATCACGAGTACTTATGAAGGTTATCCTAAATTATCTGTTGTAGACTATCTTACGTTCTTCGCATCAGCATATAAGATTAAAAAAATGGGACAGACTGCAGCAATTGATGCAGTTCTTGAATTGATGGACATTCAGAATTTATGTGAACAACAAATTGGTGTTCTCTCTACTGATGAACGACTGCGACTATTGTATGCCAAAACCTTTCTTCACGATCCGCAGATATGGTTGCTTGATGAACCCTTAGCTCAACTTGAACCCCAAGCACAAATTGAGATGGTAGAATTACTTCGTGAACTTCAAACAATGGGAAAAACACTCGTGATTGCTACCGATCGTTTGGAAGATGTGATTAAGCTTAGAAAGTTAGACACTGATGATAGGACAGAGTCAGACAAACTTGGTATACTTGTAAATGGACAGTTTGCTGTGTTCAACACATTCAATCTTATACAAAAGGAATTCAAAGATAAGAACAATTCTGAAGAACTGAAGCCAAATTGGCTTGCTGAACTCTATTTGGAGGTAACAAAATCGTAATGTCAGACATTGGACAATTTTTTCACGAAAATGGTTACTATTTTGCTAAAGGAGTCTATTCATCACAAGAGATAAAGGTGATGGAAAATGACTTTGACCGTGTAGTAGACCAGTTAGTAAAAAGTGATGAGAATATCAATGCACGCTGGGGTGGTAGATTGATGGATGCACTTGATGGTGGCGAATCTATTATTATCCACACGCATAACATCCAAAGCTTCTCTGGTGTGTGGTTACAAGCATTCATGCATGACAAGTTTCTTGATATAACTGAGGAAATACTTGGTCCTGATATTATGCTTCATCATTCCAAACTTTTCTGCAAACCTCCAGAGAAAGGTTCACCATTTCCAATGCATCAAGATTGGCAGTATTTTCCATCTGAAAAAGATTCGATGATTGCTGCGATAGTCTATGTATCCGATGCAACAGATGAGATGGGTTGTGTGCGAGTGTATCCGGGTTCACACAAAGAATTGGGACGGACAGACGGAATGATGGGAGGCGGACAAAACGAAGAAATCACAGATAGATACCCAATCGAGAATGCAACTGTATTAGAAGCTGAACCGGGGGATGTGCTTTTCTTTAGTTATTTCACACTGCACGGTTCGATGCCAAACCGTTCAAATAAGACTCGAAAGAGCGTTCTCGTACAGATGCATGCAGGTAACGATCAAATCATACCTGACAATAGGCACACAAATGTGAAATTAGTTCTTCGTGGGTTGAATCATTTTGCAACAAGATCTTCTGTTGGTCGAATAATTTAATATCAGGACTTACGCATTTCTACTTACAATCCCGTTGATAAGAGGATTTAGGGAGTTACTTCACTGAAAAAACGACTTTTTAAAGACACAAATTCAATACTTAAGACAATAATTTCGGATTTAATTCTGGTTGGATGTATGAATATCGCGTGAATACAAATCGCGACAATAGGTTTGCTGTCTTTGCGGATAAATGTGGTATAAGAAATGTCCAAAGTACTATAATTTCTTGCACGGGTGAATTTCCTTCATAATCATAATTTGGTTTTTATAGATATCGGCCATCGGATCAATTTATTCAACTATTTCTTGCGAAGTTATTGATACTGCAGGAACAGTTTTTTACATGTTTACTGATGCCTTAACAGTGGAGTTTAAAATGAAAAATCAAACGATTCTCAGTAAGGAAGCAATTAAGCAGAGTCTTGTGGATAATCGAAAAACCTTGCAAAAATACGGTGTCAAACGCATCGGCTTGTTCGGATCTTACGTGCGAGGTACAGCATCCACCGAGAGCGACATTGATATCATTGTTGAACTTGAAAGACTGACCCTTCGCGACTACATGGGATTAGCTCTTTTTCTTGAAGACCTGTTTAAGAAGGACGTTGATCTAATGACTACTACCTCCATTAAACCGCGTCTAAAACCTTATATAGAAAAAGAGATAGAGTATGTCACGAATCTATAGTTTATATCTCCAAGATGTAGTTGAGGCTACTGAACGTATTGCATCATACGTTGAAAACGTATCACAAGAACCTGTAATGAAACATCATTTTTCTTTAAATGGTATTACTTCAAAAAAGGAGAATTCAATGATAAGAGTTGGAAAAATTAGTATGGCACATGTTCACGCAGGTGGATATGCAAGACAAATTCACGAAAACCCAGAAACAGAACTCATAGCAGTATGGGATGAGGAAGAATACGGAGGCAAAGCTGCAGCAGAACAGTATGAAGTACCGTTCTATACAGACCTTGATGAGATGTTAAGCCGCGACGATATTGATGCCGTTGCTGTTGATGCTATCACCTCAGACCACCCACGGGTCATGATTGCTGCTGCCGAAGCAGGTAAACATATCTTCACAGAAAAAGCACTTGCCATCACAGTTGAAGAATGCGATCCGATTATCGAAGCAGTTGAAAAAGCGGGTGTCCAGTTCATGATTTCTCTGCCATCTCGTGCAAATGGCGAAATACTATTCGCAAAGAAAGCAATTGATGATGGACTCCTCGGTGACATTACTTTTGGTAGAGGACGGATAGCACATTCCGCTGCACTTGATAAATGGTTCGGTGGCACAAGTGCCTGGTTTGCAGACCCTGTCCGTGCTGGTGGTGGCGCACTCTTTGATTTAGGATGCCACCGTGTTGATGTGATCCGTTGGTTAATGGGTGAACCCAAAAGTGCTATTGCTAAGATAAACAACTTCACTGGTAATTTCCCTATTGACGATAATAGTGTCTCTGTTGTGGAATTTGCGAATAAAGCACTCGGAGTAATAGATGTTGCATGGACGCACCGTTCCGGTCCGAATTTGCTTGAGATATATGGTACGGAAGGTTCGTTTGCCGCTGGACACGGTGAGATGCATTTTCAGACGCGCAAACTGTCTGATGAAGAGAAGGAGAAATACATCGCGGATGCCCCCGCAGCTCCACCATCTCCATTACAGCAGTGGATCAATGCAATCCTTCGCGACGAACCGATGACAATTACTATTGAAGATGGACGTAATTTGACAGAGTTGATGCAGGCGTTCTATATGTCCTCAGAACAGGGGAAAGCGATAGAATTTCCGTTGTAATGTTTCAATTTCTAACTTACTTTATACTCTTGCAAATGAGAACTGCATGAAAGAAAATAAAGATAAACAGGTTACCAGTATATCTAAGGCACGAATACAATGATGCAACAAAACACGCTGCAGGACATAGATAACGCCTTTTTCAGAGATATATTCAGTTGTCCGAAAGTTGCTGGGTGGACATCACTTTCACACATAATATCACTTCCGATTTGACTCGGAGGGTTGGTAGAGACCGCACCAAGCGACGCGGGTCGAATTCCCTACCAAGTGATGTTTTGAATATTGGACACTTTTTGTGTTTTTCGTCAAATTCTAAATCTCTGTAAGTCCAAAACGACTAATTCCGTTAAATTATGGTGTATATGAGATGAATTCTGTACAAAATAAATTAGATACTGCACGAGCTGAACTGCTTGACTTAGGTTTACGTAACCCATTGATTAACTATAAACTTCTTAAAGCACGAGGTGTTGAGATTGTTGATGAATCTCCACCAAATGTTTTTCAAATCCTTGTGCAAGATAAGAAAGTTATGTCTTTCCTGCCAAAGGATGAATCTGAAGAAGACGACCTTTTTCTTTTTGAAGATGAAGAGGAATATGACTCTGCTCGGTATACTGATACCAAACTTCAGACAAGACATACATCTAACGAACTTCAAAAACGTTTGTTGAATACTTATTATACAGCACGCACCGCACTTGAAGAACAAGGAGTGACTACACTTTATCTTGCACTCGGTATGCTCAAATGGTATGAGGCTGAATCAAGTGAGGCATTACGCTATGCTCCATTAATACTGATTCCAGTAGAGCTTAGCCGTACCAGTGTACGTGCTAATTTCCGTGTTCAATACACAGAGGAGGAGATTGGAACGAATCTTTCTCTTCAAGAAAAACTAAAAGTCGAGTTTGGTATTCAATTACCAGATCTTCCCGAAGCGGATGCCCTTGATCAGTCCAACATTCTAAAATATTTTGAAGACGTTAGTGAGACCATTAGGAACTGTAATCGATGGTCGGTTGACGATTCTGCGATTAAGCTCGGTTTCTTCTCTTTTGCTAAGTTTCTGATGTACTGTGATTTAGACGTTAACAACTGGCCTGATAATTCCCTCCCTGAGCATCCGATATTGCAGTCAGTGCTACTAACAAGCGGATTTGATGAACCAAAACCATCGATTGACGATAGCATATCTAATATAGACGAACACCTCACTCCCACTAATACCTATCACGTAGTTGATGCGGACAGTTCGCAAGCATTGGCCATCCACGATGTGAGTCAAGGACGAAATCTCGTTATTCAAGGTCCACCAGGTACTGGAAAATCCCAAACCATCACCAATTTGATTGCAGCAGCTATTGCAGAAGGAAAGCGGGTGCTGTTTGTTGCAGAAAAAATGGCAGCTTTGGAAGTGGTCAAGCGCAAACTCGACGGAATAGGACTCGGAAATGCGTGTCTGGAACTGCACAGTCATAAGATGAACAAAAAAGCTGTCGTTGATGAGCTGAAACGGATTCTTGATATCAGCAAACCTCAAATGATAGATAGGGAACAAGAACTTGAGTCTCTTCTCAATGACCGTAACCGGTTGAACAGTTACTGTGAAGCAGTTAACAAACCAATTGGTGAAAGTGGTATTACACCTTATCAAGTATATGGAAAACTTTTAGTTGTGCAGCGTAACCTTTCAGGAAAGGAACTTCCGACTTTAGAATCAAATAAATTTCAACATTCAGCATCTGAATTTAGAAAAGGGTTGGATATTACAGAGGAATTCCAGACACTTCTTAAGCGGATGGGCGTACCAAACGAACATCCGTTTTGGGGGAGTTGTTGTAAGGTCTTTCTTCCTATAGATAGAGAACCACTTAAACAAGCAGCGGCGGGAGCGAGAGAAACAGTTATGGGACTCAAGAATTCATCCGAACAACTTGCACAATGCCTCAAACTTATGGTCCCGGATACTTGTAAGGAGGTTGAAAATCTCATTCGAGCAGCACTCCGCGCGTTAGATGCACCAGACTTATCAGGTGTTGCTGTACAGTCAACGGCATGGAAAACGTATAGTAATGATTTTGAAGTAGGCTTAAACGCAGGAGAGAGGTTAAGCGAACTTCATAACGCACACGATGATATCCTTATCCGTGAAGCATGGCAACAAGACGTACTTGAGATTCGGAAAATACTGGCGGCTTATGGAGATAAGTGGTGGCGTATACTTTCGGGGAAATTTCGACGTGCCCATAATGAACTCAAAGGTTTATGCTCACGGCAACTCCCAAAAGCCCATGATGCACGACTCCATATAGTTGATGCGATTCTTGAAGCGCAACGCGAATTGCCCCATTTCGAACGAATACAAGAAATCAGCCAAGAATCATTTGGTACACACTGGCACGGACATTCCTCGGATTGGAATCAACTCCGAGGAATTGTCCAGTACCTTTCCGCTCTGCACGAATCGGTAACAAACAGTGAATTGCCAGAAGCGTTAGTTGCCTACCTCGCAACAAATCCGAATTTTGAGACACTTAAGGGGCTACTTGCAACCGTTGAGGAGCACCAGAGGAACTATCCTAATCACCTCCAAGTTGTGATT
Organism: Candidatus Poribacteria bacterium; assembly: GCA_958295945.1. GTDB lineage: Bacteria > Poribacteria > WGA-4E > WGA-4E > WGA-3G > MSPOR6. The sequence continues at coordinate 2,245,245 of OY282386.1, read as the reverse complement.
GATAAAATTCAACTTGATGAAAAAGTGCGTTTTGGAAGCGATAACGGATTAAAACAACTCTCATTTGCTGAACAAGCAAAGATCTTTAAATGTTGGGAAACTGAATCAGACAGTCTACTAGATATGGTTTCGTATAATCACCTGACAGATGCGTTAACAGATAGTGGTTTCGCTGAAATTGTGAAGGTTGCAAATGTCTGGCAAGATGCGGGCGAATGTTTGTCGGATATACTTGAACATGCGTGGTATAGCGCAAAAATTGAGATAGCAATGCAGGAACGCTCGGTTCTTGCAGGTTTTAGTAGTGATACCCATCAGCATATTGTTGAACGGTTCAAAAAGTTAGACTGCAGCTCACTTGAATACAATAAGACAAAAGTGGCGTACGAACATTGGAAACATCTACCTCAGTCCGAAACGTCAAGTGGACAATTAGGATTGCTCAAGCGGGAATTTCAAAAAAAGAAGCGGCATCTACCAATTCGTCAACTTATGACCAGGGCAGGAAATGCAATACAAGCAATTAAGCCGATATTTATGATGAGTCCGCTCTCAGTAGCGACGTTTCTACCACCGAATAGTGTTGACTTTGACTTGGTAGTTTTTGACGAAGCAAGCCAAGTAAAACCTGTTGATGCTTTCGGAGCAATTATTCGAGGCAAACAAACTGTGGTCGTTGGTGATAGCGAACAACTTCCACCGACTTCTTTCTTTGATAAGCACATAGGTGACGATACTGATACCGAAGACACGGAGGAAGACTTACCAGGTGATACAGAGAGCATTTTGGGATTGTTCAGTGCTCAAAACGCGCCAGAACGCATGTTACGTTGGCACTATCGTAGCCGACATCCTTCGTTGATTGCGGTATCAAACTATGTATTTTACAAAAATAGACTTATAATCTTTCCAAGTCCGGATGCTGCGAGGGAAAAAGTTGGACTGGTTTATCATCACCTGCCTGATACTGCTTATGACCGTGGAGGGAGTAGAAGCAACCCAAAAGAAGCCCAAATAGTTGCAGAAAGAGTCATGGAACATGCACGCACACGTCCTGACTTGACGCTTGGCGTGGCAACGTTTAGTACGGCTCAAATGCAAGCGGTTCAAGATCAACTTGAACTCCTACGCCGAGAGGACTCATCAGTCGAACAAACGTTCTTTAACGCTCATCCCGAAGAACCGTTTTTTATCAAAAATCTGGAAAACGTTCAAGGAGATGAACGTGATGTTATTTTCATTAGTGTTGGTTATGGACGCGATATTAAGGGAAAAATTACGATGAACTTCGGTCCCCTTAACAAAAAAGGGGGAGAAAGACGATTGAATGTATTGATTACACGGGCAAAACAACGTAGTGAAGTGTTTACTAATTTGACAGCTGATGACATTGATCCTGGACCTACCAACCCATCTGGTGTTGTGGCACTAAAACGTTACTTGAAATATGCACAGACAGACGAACTTGATGACATCCCAGAATCAAACGGTAGATCACCAGACTCTCCTTTTGAGGTAGAGGTGGCAGAGGCCTTACGTGGATGCGGCTATAAAATTGACTATCAGATTGGTATTGCGGGCTATTTTATTGATCTCGGGGTTAAGGACCCGGAACGTCCTGGGCGTTACTTATTAGGTATTGAATGTGACGGAGCAACCTATCACAGCGCGCAATCAGCTCGTGACCGTGACCGAATAAGACAGAATCATCTTGAAGACTTAGGTTGGCGTATCCATCGTATTTGGAGTACCGATTGGTTTAGATCTCCAGACTCTGAACTCAAAAAGGCGGCTGAAGCAATCGAGGCAGCTAAGGCACACACACCCTTCGCTATTGACCAAACGCCAGAAACTAATGATCATGATTCCAATGAAGATAAGGATAAATCAGAAACAGAAGTTGGTGTAACTGATGGTCCAACTCCAGAACCAAAGTCAAATTCACTGGCGGAAAAGTATAAACTCGCTGAACTAACCATTTCCACTAATGGACTTGATTTACATGCGGTTCCACCAAACACGATGGCGAAATGGATTCAGCAAATTGTTGAAATTGAGAGTCCAGTGCATCTTAAAGAAATAGCAAAACGCATCACAAGTGCTGCCGGACTGAAGAAGGTTGGCAATCGCATCCAAGAAGCGGTTGAAAATGCTGCAAGGGCAGCAGCTCGTTCTGAAGATATTCAGATCAAAGAGACATCTCTATTTGAGAAATTTCTTTATTGGACTGGACAAAAAAAGATCACTGTGCGAGATCGTGGTGAACTCCCAAATGCTTCACGCAAGTTTCAACTTATTGCCCCCGAAGAAATACAAGAGGCAATTAAGTTGGTTGTATCGGAATCTTGTGGCATAGAACGAGACGATTTACCTCATGCAACTTGTAGGTTGTTTGGTTTTAAAAAGGTTAATTGGGACATGCAAGACGAAATTGAAGGCATAATTTATAAAATGATTGAACGCGGTGAGTTAACGGATAAAGCTGGCTCGTTGGTACTTACTACAGTGAAACAGTAAATAAGATGTTGGGCTCATTGGTAGATCGTGGAGAACTTCAAAAGCCAAAGCCTGGGGAATACAGACTCGTTGAAGGAAACATCTTACATATTCATTTAACAAAAAGGTTGAATGATAAAAATTAAAATGATGAAACAAAGAATTACTTCATAAATCAAGCAATTTGTTGAATTAACTGTATTAGAAGATAAGGAATGAATCACCTGTACCTTTCTTGAAAAGCATTGAAATATGAGTATAGGATACAATTTTTGCTATATCTAACTACAATCATGATTTAAGGAATACCATGCAAGACTATCAACCTATCTCTCTCTCCGATTTATGCAACGTCAACGCAGAAATAATCGGCACAAACGCAACACCAAACTTAGGACCACAATCATTCCACGGTCTCCCCTTTCACATCTCCGAAGGTGAAAAGAGTTTTTTGGGTTTTGGTGATGGTGTCAATACAGACGCGATAAATATTCCTGTGAATACAAAACCGAAGCGGATCATCATAGCACATCGTTTGCTTGAATCCCGTATCCATGAAGGCGAACCGATTGGAAAACACATCGCTAACTATGTATTCCATTATGCAAACGGAGAACAGGAAAGTGTTCCTATTCGCGAACGTTTTGAGATTGGTAGTGTACCACAAGGTTGGGGACAACAGACATTCATTGCTGTCCCTGATACAAAAGAGAGTTTGCATGCACGACATCAAGGACCGTGGGGTTCTGCAGGAAATCGACAGACAGAAGCACTGCAATGTGTTCCTCGCAACTACTACCTATGGATATGGAAGAACCCTCATCCTGATGTTGAGGTAACTTCAATAGAGATTCAACCACAAGAACGGAAGTTTATCATTGCAGCAATCACACTCGGATATCTAGACGAAGACCCGATCCCACGCCAGCCAAACCGTGAAGTTAAGATCACACTCACACAAGCAGAAGATGCAGACAGACCTTTTGACATGGAAGTAAATGTTGACCGCGGCACTGCAACCTATCCGTATCCATTACCTGAAGATGATACTGATGCATTTCTCAATGACGATTTCAAAGGTTGGGGAGAATTCCAGAACAACAAAAGCAGTCCTGCATACACTGAGATATCCGCTACACCTTCTGCAACCGTTGAAGTAAAAAATCAGGGAGAATCCCTCGGAAGTGTTAACTGGGGTGAACTTCAAGATAAGAATGTTGTTCAACCGAATGATCGTGTCAAGGTGGAAGTCATTGACACCGGTAGAAACTGGGTGCATACCACCGTGATTGACGAAGACACGAATAAACCTGTTCCTTGTCGCATCCACTTCCGTTCGCCACACGGTGTTCCATACGCACCGCATGGACACCACGCGCATGTCAATTCAAACATGGGAACTTGGCACGTAGATATTGGCGGAGATGTGCGTTTAGGACAGATTAGTTACGCTTATATTGATGGCACTTGTCAGGGATGGCTACCTCGTGGCGATGTTATCGTCGATGTCGCTCGCGGTTTTGAATATACGCCATTACGCACAACCGTCAACATCAAACCGGGACAACGCGAGTTGACACTGCGAATGAAACGTTGGTGCAATATGAACACCGAACGCTACTTCAGCGGTGATACACACGTTCACTTTTTATCAACACAAGGCGCACATACCGAAGCACAAGGTGAAGACCTCGGTGTTGTCAATCTGCTCCTATCGCAATGGGGACATCTCTTTACCAATACTGAGGAATTTATCGGAAGACCCACGACATCTGCTGATGGTCGGAGCATCGTCTATGCAACGCAGGAGAACAGACAGCATGTTCTTGGACACCTAACACTTCTCGGATTAAAAGAACAAGTTTCACCGTGGTGTTCGGATGGTCCTGGTGAAGCAGAACTCGGTGGAAACTTAGAGGTCACACTTTCTCATTGGGCAGATGCATGTCATGATCAAGGGGGCACCGTCGTTTTACCACACATTCCTAATCCAAACTGTGAACCTGCAACGCTGATTGCCACAGGACGCGTAGATGCTGTTGAATACCTTACCAACGCTATGTATGGACACATTGAATACTATCGCTACCTAAACTGTGGATATAAATTGCCTCTTGTCGGTGGGACAGATAAGATGACTGCTGATGTGCCTGTAGGAGTCTACAGAACCTACGTTCACATACCCGACGACGAAGAATTCAACTACGAGAACTGGTGCAAATATATGAGTGCAGGTAACACCTTCCTTAGCGGTGGACCGATAATTCGTATGACTGTAAACGGACAACCCATCGGAAGTACGATCAACCTACCGGGGAATGGTGGCACAGTTGAAGTAGAGGCATCAGCAGATTCTATCTTTCCTATCCATACCTTGCAAATTGTGCAAGCAGGAGAGGTAGTCGCTTCTACGGAGGAAAACAATGGTTCACATAAACTATCTATCAAAGCAAAACTGAAGGTTGATAGACATTCGTGGATTGCTGCCCGATGTGGTGGTCCAAACTATGCTCAAGCAGTGCCACATCACGATGGATGGAGACGTGGAATCATCGCACACACATCTCCTGTATATATTGCGGTTGGTGGTGAATGGTGGATGTTCGACCCAGAAACAGCAAATTATATGCTAACATTGATTGAGGGCGGATTGTCTTACATTCAACAATCCGCCAGACATCATGAACCGGGAACAGTAACGCATCATCACGGTGAAGACGATCATTTGGAATATCTCTCACGACCATTCCAAGAAGCACGCGAAGCGATACACAAACGAATGCATCAGTTAGGAATTCCACATTAAGAGACAGAAAATTCATTCACTGCACACAGAGTGTGCCTACTACTCTAAGGAGAAAATATGCCAAAAGAATTAGTCGCAGTTGCTCCGCGGCAACCTGTCCTGAAAGAATATGAAGACGGACCCGTTCCAGCAAACAGTGTCCGCGTCCAAATTGAATTCGGTGCACCCAAACGCGGCACCGAGATGACCATGTATTATGGACATAGAGGTGCAGGATTCCCTCAAGGACTTGGTAACATGTGCGTTGGAAAAATCATAGAAATCGGTGAAAATGTTGAAAACTGCGAAGTCGGAGAACTTGTTGCTGGACACGGACACCTAAAAGAAACACATACATGGAATGCGAACGGTGTGCTAAAGATGACAGACAAGATGACTTGGAAAGATGCTGTCTGTTATGACCCTGCACACTTTGCATTGTCCGCCATACGTGATGGACAGGTACGAGTTGGTGACCGTGTCGCAGTCTTCGGTCTCGGTGCAATCGGATTGGTAACACAACAATATGCGAAAGAAGCAGGTGCTGATTTCATCGCTTGTGTTGATCCAATTGAGAGACGGCGCGCTGTTGCAGAAAAGACCGGTGCCGATCTCGTCTTAGATCCAACTGCATGTAATGTCGGTGAAGAGCTGAAAGCAGCAACAGGGGGATTAGGTCTTGATGTTGCAATTGAAACAAGCGCGAATTACAATGCTCTTGATGATGCAATTCGGAGTGTTGCGTTTGAAGGTACGGTCGTTGTGGCAGGTTGGGCAAAAGAGTGCACTGGTGGATTAGACCTCGGTGCTGTTGCGCATTTCAACATACCAAACCTTATCTTTGCCCGTGCAAACAGCGATCCAAACCGGGACCATCCGCGCTGGAACTTCGCACGAATCAGAGAAACTTGCTGGAAATGGCTCGCTGAAGGTCGGTTTGACTGCGAAGATATTGTTGACCCTATTGTTCCTTTTGAAGACTCCGTTGAGGCATACATTGAAATGGACAATCATCCTGAACGCAGTGTCAAATTAGGCGTATCATTCTAAGAGCGACATAGACCTTTACACATTGTAGAGCTGGACCTCTATCGCATGATAAAGATTTGGCACAGATGTGACTGATCATCTTGTAGGGCGGGGTCTCTGTGCCCCGCCAATGTATAGCATTTCAAAGAATAGAATATCTTCTCAAGCAATGTAAATCTATGCAGTAGTTAGTATATCAACAGCTTTCTCTAATGCCTTTTCCTCAACTTTCAATTTAGCATTCTCAACTTCACGCTTTACATACGTCAAAGTATTTTCAAGGTTCATCGGTGTCGCAATATCCTCGATTATTTTATGGAGACGTTTAACCTCTGTTTTCTTTATTCCTGTCTGTTCTTCTACGCGAGCGTGTAATTCTGCAGGAGTTTCGGGTTCTTCTACTTTCTTATCCGATTTTTTAGGGGTAGGTTTCGCTGTTTTCGTAGATCGTGTGCGTTTACGCGGAGTAGACTTCTGTATTTTACCAACATCCAATGCTTTAACACCACATTCCTTACACAATTTAGCCGTTACATCTGCCAATGTCATTGTAACAATCACTTCACTGATGGTACCACACAATTCACATTCAGTAAGACCTTCAATTCCTTCAAGGATTTCAGCATGAAGTGCTAACATCTTCTGTTTATCAGTCTTTGTCGGTTTCTCTTTCTGACACAACACAATCAGTTTCTGTGCAGAATTCTCAATATTGTCTAATTTTCCCATCTTATACCTCCAATATATGTTATAATTAGTATAACATATATGAAAATAATTGTCAAGGAAAGTTTAGAGGAAATCCATCCAAATCAACTGATTGAATATTTATCTTTATGCAGCTTATATTCAAAACTCTCAATGAGTGCTTCAAAACTTGCAGAAATGATATTTTCAGATACCCCGACAGTCAGCCAACTATTCTTCCCATCACTCGCTTCAATCAGGACACGCACTTTTGAACCCGTCCCTGCTTTGGTATCCAAAACCCTAACTTTATAGTCAATCAAGCGCACTTTCTGCAAAACTGGATAATACTGCTCCAACGCCTTTCTTAACGCTGTATCCAAAGCATTGACCGGACCATCTCCATCTGCTGCTGTATGTGTTGTGAAATCATCTGGCGTAGTTACTTTGACAGTTGCCTCTGATCGCATAGTATGATCCGTGAACTTCTCTATAATAACACGAAAACCGAGTTGCTCAAAAAACGATTCATAACCATTGAAAACTCTATGTGTTAGTAACTCAAACGATGCTTCAGCGGCTTCATATTGATAACCTTCGCTTTCTGCTTCTTTCAGTCGATTAAAGAGTTCCAACACCTGTGGTGAGTTCTTATCGTAATCAGGATATTCCTTCTCAATTTTCTTCATGATAGTTCCGCGACCTGCTTGATCAGAGACGAGAATACGTTGTGTATTTCCAACTCTTTCAGGTTCAATATGTTCGTAAGTCAGACGGTTTTTTCGGATTGCATCTGTGTGTAATCCACCTTTATGGGCAAAGGCAGAACGACCAACATACGGTTGTCGTTCATCGTGTGGAAGGTTCGCTAACTCACTCACTAACCTGGATACTCTTGTAATTGACTGTAGTTGCGTTTCACTGATACATTCTATGCCTAACTTCAATTGAATCGTTGGGATGATTGATGCCAGATTTGCGTTTCCGCAACGTTCTCCATATCCGTTGAACGTTCCTTGAACATGATTAGCTCCTGCTTGAACAGCTAAAACAGAGTTTGCTGCCCCCATACCTGCGTCGTTATGTGCATGAATGCCGATAGGTAAAGAGAAAGAAGACATTGCAGTTTTCACACCATCTTGTATTTCTATTGGCAACCTACCACCATTTGTATCGCATAACACTAAACATTTTGCCCCGCCAGAAGTAGCAGCCCGAAGTGTTTCAATAGCATATTCCGGGTCATCAGCATATCCATCAAAAAAGTGTTCCGCGTCGTATATGACTTCGCGTCCATTCTCCACAAGATACTGAACAGAACTTTCAATTATCACCAAGTTCTCTTCCGCTGAAACACGTAGAACATCAGTCGCATGCAGTCGCCAAGTCTTTCCAAAGATCGTAACTATTCTGGCACCAGTATCCAACAATGCTAATAGATTGGGATCTTCGTCGGGTTCAAAGGTTGGATAACGAGTACTACCGAATGGTACAATCGTTGCTGTTTCTAAAGTCATACCTTTGGCGCGCTTGAAAAACTCAATATCTTTGGGATTGGAACCGGGATATCCACCCTCAATATAACGGATACCTAATTTATCAAGTTCTTCTATAATTATGAGCTTATCTTCAACAGAAAAGGCTACACCTTCTGCTTGGCTTCCATCCCTAAGTGTTGTATCATAAAATTCAACCATGTTATCTAACAGCATCCTTGGTTTACGCTATTTCTGGATAGAATATAGCAAGTTAAAAAGCAAAAATTCCGCGTTCCCATAATGTTGTAGCACACAATCTTTCCAACAAAATTCTATCACAATTCAGGTTGAAAGTCAAGATTTTTGTAATCCAATCTCACGATCTCACAATTCTAATTGGACAAACAAACGGAAATATGGTAATCTGCATATCAAGATAATTTGGAAAAAGGAATGTATGATGGACCAAAAGGAACAACTCATTCAAGAACTTACAGACCTACTTGGAAAAAGAAATGTGTTAACAGACCTAACTGCTTTGTCAGTCTATGAATGTGATGCTGCACCTTCATTCAAGGCACTACCGGATGTGGTCGTCTTTGCTGATACGACTCAACAGGTGTCGGATATAGTGAAGATAGCGAATAAGTTCAACACTCCCTTCATCGCACGAGGCGGAGGAACGGGATTGAGTGGAGGTATGCTTTCTGTTCAAGGTGGTATTATTATTGCTCTCAACCGAATGGATCGCATCTTGGAAATTGATATTGAAAACGAAAGAGCAGTCGTAGAACCTGGTGTTGTCAATCTTCTCTTATCTCAAGCGGTTCAAGGGCAAGGTTACCATTATGCACCCGATCCATCAAGCCAGAAGGCATGCACCATCGGTGGCAATATCGCTGAAAACTCAGGTGGACCACATACTTTAAAATACGGTGTTACGTCTGACCATATTATTGGGTTGGAAGTAGTGATGCCTGATGGTGAGATAATGGAGTTAGGTGGCGAAGTTGAAGAAGTTCTTGGATATGACCTACGCGGCTTGTTCATCGCATCCGAAGGAACTTTGGGTATCGTGACCAAAGCCACAGTCCGGCTCACACGGAATCCGCAAGCATATCAAACTGCCCTTGCCGTATTTGACAAAATGGATGATGCATCTAATGCTGTTTCAACGATTATAGGTGCAGGAATTATCCCAGCAGCTCTTGAAATGATGGATACGCTTGTAATCCAAGCATTGGAAGATGCGTTCCATTTTGGTTTTCCACTTGATGCAGAAGCTATCCTCATCGTGGAACTTGACGGAATAGAAGCAGGCATGCAGAATCAAACTGATAGGATACTGGATATATTCAATCAACATAATGCGCGTGAGGTGAACTACGCTAAGGATGATGCTGAACGTCAAGAACTGTGGAAAGCTCGGAAAAGCGCATTTGGTTCATTCGGTAGACTTGCCCCGAACTACATCACTCAAGATGGCGTAGTGCCTCGTACAACGTTGCCAAAGGTTTTGAGACGAATATCTGAAATCTCAGAAAAATATCAGATTGCAATAGCAAATGTATTCCATGCTGGTGACGGTAATATTCATCCGATTGTCTTGTTTGATGAACGTGATGCTGACCAATGTGAACGTGTGGAACATGTAAACAAGGAAATACTAACTGTCTGTGCGGAAGTCGGCGGTACTATCACTGGGGAACACGGAATAGGCGTTGAAAAGATGGATTATATGCCACTTATCTTCAGTACCGTAGATTTACAGGTGATGGCAAATGTAAAAGACATCTTCAATCCAACAGGACTCTGTAATCCCGGTAAAATCTTCCCGACTGCTGAATCCTATCAAAAACTCGGTTTGCAGCCGTAAGTCATTATTTCAATTGTATTCTTCAACCTATTATGTTATTATGTGCTTAACATACATGTGTGATGGATTGAAATTGGAAGTTTAGAAGTAGAAATTATTTAAAAATTGAAATAATGCTTTAGCAGAGAGAAAAACAGTATGGCAAAATACATTAATGGGACTAATTTCAATATCCTCAAATGGGCACGCGAACGTTCTGGTTATTCGGTAGAAGCAGCTGCAAAATCTTTGAATAAGGACAAATCATTTATCATTGAATGTGAGTCTGGCGAACGGGCACTTACTTATGTTCAACTTGAAAAACTTGCTGATAAGTACAAACGTCCTGTTGCCTTATTCTTTTTACCCAATCCACCAGAAGAGGAGAATTTCGTTGACAAACTTGCATTACGAAGATCAGAAGTCAAGAAGTTAGAACCGAGGGTTCATTTTCTATTGCGGCATGCTTACTCACGACAACTCTCTTTAATGGAACTGAATAATAATACAAATCTAGCAGAAAACAAATTATATCTTGATTTTAATGCTAAGCTCAACGATTCTCCTATTGAATTGGCAAAGAAAATTCGTGTGTATATAAATATAGACACAAACATGCAAACCAAATGGAAGAACACTACTGAAGCATTAGGAAATTGGAGAAATTGTATTGAAGAAAAAGGTGTCTTTATTTTTAAAGATGCATTCAAAGATAATTCTGTAGATGGATTTTGCTTATTACATCCTGAATTTCCAGTAATTTATCTGAATAATAGTAGAGCAGCAGTAAGACAGATTTTTACTCTGATGCATGAATTAGCACACATATTACTTGGAAAAAATGGTGTTACCCGCGGAATCAATCCACATGGTACAAAAATTGAGACATTTTGCAACAAATTTGCTGCTGAATTTCTTGTGCCTTCTGATGACTTTGAAACCCATACGAATTATGTTGAATATGATGATGATGTAGTAGAAAAGTTAGCTACTCACTATAAGGTTAGTCGTCCTGTAATTTTATTGAAATTGGTTGAAAAAAGGATTCTTAACTTTGAAGATTATCAATATAGAGTAAAAAGGTGGACATCTCTATATGATTTACACAAAAAGAAAAAGTCAGATAAGGATTCCCCAGGTGGAGGATCCTATTATAATACTCAAGCTACATATCTAGGCTATAAATATATGGCACTTGCATTTAATAGATACAATCAAGGATTATGTTCAATTGAGGAACTTGCAGATTATCTGAATGTAAAGGTCAAACAGATACCTCAATTTGAAGATCGTTTACTGAAAACTCTTAAATAATGGTTTATGTATTTGATACCAGCAGCTTCATAGTAACAGGTCATTATTATCCACAGCAATTTCCAAGATTTTGGGATAAATTTAATCTGGCTGTAAATGATAAAAGAATAATATCTGCACGTGAAGTCTTTAGAGAATTAGACAATGAAGCTAGTTTACCACATTTAATAGATTGGATAAATGAAAATAAAAGCATTTTTGAGATTCCCGATACTTCAGTAACACAATTTACAGAATCTATATTTTTAGTTCCGCATTTTCAAAAGTTAGTAACTGAAAGAAATCAAATAACTGGTCGACCAATTGCTGATCCGTTTGTCATTGCTTTAGCGAAAACGAAAGATGGGTGTGTAGTCACTCAAGAAAAAAAGAAACCTAACGCTACCAAAATACCAAATGTATGTGAATACTTTAACATTGACTGTACTAACCTTCAAGGTTTTATGGAAAGGGAAGGTTGGAAATTCTAAATCACTGAGAATAAATATGTCATCATGGAATACGACAAGAGCAACCGAACTTATGACTGTGAACCGACACTCACAGATATACAAGTGCTGCAGTATTACCATGATGCATTCCTATAACTAAAGGGTTGAAGTGCCATCGATTTTTTAGACCAAACTTTCGTAAAGTTAAGACAAGTTTTTTTGATCAAATTCAATAGGTGTTAAATAACCTAATACCGAGTGAGATCGTTTCTGGTTGGACACTTGTTCAATAAAAGGTCCAATGCGAGTATTAGCATCTGTAATGTTGTCCAGTGTTTCACCTTTCGCTGAGAGGAAGTCATTGAGTTGTCGCCAAGCCAGTTGATAAGCACGTCTGGAATTCGGAGACGATGCGTCCCACGCAATGCCGATTCGCAATTTATCATTATCATCATCTGTGAGTTGTAGATCGGTAGTTTGCTTGATGTGAACCAATGTTTGCATTTTATTGTGTTATTGTTTCGGATGGAATTGGCGTTCCGATTGTCAATCAGAAAATGAACTGCGGGTATATATATCCCGCAGTGGCAATTCGCATTCAATGGAATTGAACTTCAGCACATCTTCCGGTGCTTCAAACGTCTTTCCTACCCACTGCGTCTCAATCAAACGATGGTGTTCAACACGCATCCTATCTTGTGATACAAGGATATATTCTTGCAAGGACACAAGTTCCTGATAATGTGCGAATTTTTCACCTCTGTCAAACGCCTCAGTTGATGGTGAAAGTACCTCTACGACAAGGATGGGGTTCAAGAGGGTATCGAAAACATTATCTTCAAAACGGGGTTTATCACACACAACAACGACATCTGGATAGAAATAAGAACCTGTCGGCTTCGTTTTAACGCGCATATCACCGCTGTAAACGAAGCAACCACGCTGTCTTAATTGGATGTTCAGTTCAGTGGTAATTTCTACTGTGATAATGTTATGTGCGTTACTTGCCCCGTACATTGCGAATATCTCACCGTAGATGTATTCGCTTTTATATTCTGCCCTGCGTTCTGCAGTGAGGTATTCCTCAGGTGAAATGTATTTTTCGGCTGCAACAGATGTCATGATTGCCTCCCTGAATGATAGTTATGTGTTCTGCATCCATTTTAAGCACATAACGGGTAAAACCGCAACATTCGAGAATTACCGGGCTTGGTTAATATGAGCGAATGTTTTGAGTGGAATTAGAATTCTAATAAGTGTACTGCCATCGGAAATTCGGGCCACTCTCTAAGACAAGATTATGGTATAATATCCATCTACTGGAAAGGAGTATCCGATGGCGAAACGAAAACGAAGAAACTTCACTCCCGAGTTTAAAGCCGAAGTTGTTCTTGAGGCACTTACGGGTGAAAGTTCACAAGCGGAACTGTGTCGGAGACACAACCTCAGCGATGAACAACTCTCAAAGTGGAAGCGACAACTTCTTGAAAATGCAGCGACCCTCTTTGAACCCGCTGATAAGCAGTCTGATGCCAATATAAAAACGGATCGCACACCTTGAACGACTCGTTGGGCGGTTGACCGTGGCACTTGACATCCAAAAAAAAGCCTCGACTTGGTTGAGCTAACTCCAATGGAGCAGCGAGAAATGGTTCAAGAACTACAGACTCTACGGTATCCGACATACGGTTATAGGCGTATCACAGCGTTACTGGTGTCTAAAGGATACTCTGTCGGTTATAGGCGTGGTCGCTCGCTTGATGAAAGCTGCGAACCTCTCAGTCGCAGTCAAGCGTGCCTGTCAAACTACGAACTCCATTGAAGGTGTACGTCCTTGGGGGAATCGCCTTGAAAACCTTCAGGTCTCCCGATGTGATCAGGTCTGGGTAGGCGATATTACTTACGTCTGTCTCAAGGGACACTTCATCTATGTTTGTCTGCTTATGGATGTCTTCACGCGCATGGTCAGAGCTTGGCATATCAGTCAGCACTTGACGCAATCTCTGACTTTGAAACCATTAGAGACAGCATTGCGTCAAAGTGTTCCAGAGATCCATCATTCCGATCAAGGCGTTCAATATCTTTCAAATGCTTACGTGTCAATGTTGAAGCGTCATAGGATTGAGATTTCGGTTGCCCGTAGAGGGCATCCTTGGGAGAACGGATATGCTGAAAGACTAATCCGCACTCTCAAAGAAGAAGAAGTTCACCTCAATGACTACGAGGACATCCACGAAGCGAAAGCCCGAATTGGGCATTTTATTCCACAGGTGTCCAACCAGAAACGCCCGCACTCGGCGTTAGACTATCTGACACCTGTGGAATTTCAACGAAAAAACTTGTCTTAACTTTGCTGATTTTTTGGTCTGAATTACCGTTGGCACTTCAGACTTTCAAAGCTAAGATCATTTATTTCCTTAGTTTTATATATTCATTTAGTATATCATAACAAACCTTCTTAGTCAATTAAGATTAAAAATGAAAAATATGCAACCTACAGAAATCAAACGACTACCACATAGTTTGTCAATACAATGGAAAGATGGACATTATAGTGAACTTCCTTATAGGTTACTCAGAGAGAAATGTCCATGTGCACGGTGTGATGCTGATAAGCAGCAGAATGACCCTTTTCGAATGTTACCTACAGATGATTATTGGGAAAAACTGCATTTGGTTGGGATTCAACCTGTTGGAAGGTACGCAATTCAACTTCAGTGGAGTGACGGACACAAGACCGGAATTTATACTTTCAAATTTTTACGCGAACTCATCGATCCAATGGACGATTAGGAGTTTAGCGTATAAAGACCATTAAATCATATCAACTAATCATCTAACAACTTTAATACTAAATAGCAATTTGGTGTTTTTTCTTCTGCGCCAAGTGCCAGACTCAATTCTTTACATCTCCTCCAATAATTCGCATAATCTATGGGTTTGAAGTTGCGACGCACACCGATAAAGGTCTTTTTACAACATGCCAATTCTGTTCCGTTATCAATGGGATATCCCCATACACGACAGATTACTGGCCGATGTTCGTAGACAGTACAAACTCCTCCTACGAGCATAGGACATTCACCAAAAGATTTACCTTTAATGACATCAATTGCTTTCATTCCAGCATCCTGAACCATTTTATCTGGAGAAAAACCTTTATTCTCTAACACCTCAATTGTTCTCTGCGCTTTTTCACGGATATGTTGTCGTATTGGTTCGGGTAATGCGTCAAGACCAATTTTCAAATCACGCGCTTCAACTTCACTGATTGGAATCGTTGATGTGTTAAGACAGCATTGAAAGCAGTTTGATGGACAAGGACCACGTCCGTATTCCTCCTGCAATCTTTCTATGTCTTGCGAAATCTCATCTACGAGTTGTTGATAAGTTGCCATGACTTCTTCAGGTTGTGTTTTCAATCTTCTCCTCCATTTTGACAACTGAAAAATCGCATATAGCATGTAGGAAAACAACTATCTTAGCACCATTATTCAAAACTAACTTTATTTCATAGGGACTGATCCAATCAACGACTCCTTGAAAAATCTCACCTTCACGGAGTGTAATATTGATTGCATTTCCCTCATGTCGCGCATTCTTGACAGCCTCAGCATCAATAATATATTGCTCATCATTAGACAGAATTGGTTGTAGCTGCTTGTTTTTTACTTCATCGTTAAATTGAAGTAAGGCAGTTACATTCTTTGCATCAACATCCTTATAGCAATACTTGATGTCAGATTTTTTTATAGTACTTTCCTTCGCATTACAATTGAGCGTTAATTCAGAAAGAGTCATCTCTAAGACGACAGCAGGCAAATGCTCATGATTGTACATTGCAAAATACATCGGTGTTTCATAATTGATCTGTTTGAGGATATAGAGATCACCAAAACTTAGTTGTCTGGAAGTCTGTTCTTTTTCATCAGGTGTCCTATTCGTTTGAACATCCGATCTTTCCTTCTGAGACCTGCTTTTCCAATCTGTGGGTGTATGTTTTGGATGATTATCATCATTTTCATTCACCACATTATCACTGATTGGCTTCGTATTATTGTCGATACTGTCTTGGTTTTGTGATTGGAATCCAGAATATCCTCTTGGGATTATTGTCTTGCCTTGCCGTAGCCATCTTCTTTCTGTTGGTGTCAACAAGACTTCAACATTCTTAGCGACTAACCCTTTATCTCCTTCAACGACATTATATTTAACGCGTTGACCGACACGGAGTTCCTCATAATCTGCATATTTAATCGCGGAACTGTGTAAGAAAACATCTTCTTCACTGTTATCTTGTGCTATGAAACCGAATCCCTTATCTAAATTATAATATTTTATCCGACCTGTAGGCATTATATGCTCCTATGTTTGTCTTCTGCTGATGAAAGTTTCTCTACTGATGTACAAATATGGTGAGAATTTAAAGCAGAAGGCATGCATAAACTTAAATGTAACTAAAAATCTGATGATATAATCTCCTATATAAAAATTCATATTGTTGTTTACGATTATATTTAGAAGTAAGAATAGTTTTGCATACGAATTAGATGTTTCTTTTGACAGAACATTACAATTTGTCTATAATCAAAAGTAGACTTCACGACACTATAAACACAATGAATGTTAACAAGCATATCTAAATAAAAATAATGTGTCTTTTATAGTTTCTATATAGTTAATCATATTGTTGTGAGTTTGTCAAGTATGAAATTATACTAGAGAAAAATATCCAGATTAATGGGAAGGAATACATTCATGAGAACAGAATTAGCACATCACGTTCAATCTATCCGTATGGTTGATACACATGAACACATGCGACGAGAAAACGATTGGGTGCAGAACGGACCTGATATCCTCCAGGATTTATTCGGTAATTATGTTCCAGCAGACTTACATACAGCGGGTGCTTCAGCCGAAGCGATGCAGAATTTGATGGATCCAAATAAAGACGTAAAATCTCGGTTTAATGGAATACGTGAAGCTTGGCAAGCAACACAATTCACTGGCTACGGTGAAGCCGTTAGTCTCATAGCCAAACACATCTACGACCTTGATGAGTTAACAGGTGATTCCCTTGAGAAAGCACAAGAGAAAGTAAAGACAATTCGCAAACCGGGAAAGCGTCATCATATTTTGCATGAAATTGCCAAACTTGATCATATCCAAACAGATGACTTCAGTTGGCAGTGTTCACCAGACACTTCTGGACCAGATTTTTTCTTGTATGATCTTTCTTGGGCAAATTTCTGTAATGGTCAAGTGAATCCTGAAGCTATCCATTCTGAAACTGGTATTGAAGTGAAAGACCTTGCTACTTTGAAAACAGGTATGGACGCTATTTTTAGCAAGCATGCACCATGTGCGATTGCAGTAAAATCTCAGCATGCATACAATCGTACCTTGAAGTGGATTGAACGTAGTGATGATGATGCAGCCAACGCTCTCAACGTCATCTTAACAAAACCTTCAGATCAGATTGACACCTCTACACGTTTATGTCTTGGTGATTGGTGTTGGGCACGTGGTGTGGAACTTACTATTGAACACCACCTTCCTTTCAAAATCCACACCGGCTATTACGCAGGAAATAATAGAATGCCTGTCAGTCGGATACCTGCCGGGAATATGTGTGAATTGTTTTCTCGTTATCTGGATGCCAAGTTTGTGTTGATGCACATTGCATATCCTTACAATGATGAGTTAGTCGCACTTGCAAAACATTATCGTAATATCTGGATAGACTTCTGTTGGGCATGGAGTATTGATCCATATAGTTCTCGTGATTTTCTGCGGAGATGTATTCATGCTGTTCCTGCAAATAAGTTATTTGCCTTTGGTGGAGACACTGGATGGCCTACAAGTGCTTATGCTTACTCACTGCAAGCACGGAATGAAATTCAACGTGCGCTTGAAGCAGAAATAGCAGATGGATATCTCACAGAGAAACAGGCGATGGCATTTGCCACACAAATTATGTATACCAATCAATATGATTGTTTTGATGTACAAGGAACACGGTCTAACATAGCAGAGGCTGCTTGATATACCAATTATCTATATTGAATATAGAATATTTCATTCTGAGATTTTAACTCATATCAATTCTAATACCATTTCTATAAATGTTCATCCCATTAACATTTGTTAAGAATATCTTGAAGGACAGCACAAACTGAAAGTTTGTGCTACAAAAATGCGAAGTTTTCTATTAGAAATGGTATAAGATATAAAGTTTCATTACAAGATTTGATAGGTTTTGTGAATGTAAGAGGCGCAATGAATTGCGCTACCACAAACATCTATCTTGGTGATGAAATGGTATTATGTATCTTGTAATGCTTGTAAACTTACCTTGTAGGGTGGACGTGCTACTCCTTTTTCAGTTATAATCGCAGTGACCAATGATGCTGGTGTTACATCAAAGGCAGGACTATAAACTTTTACGCCTTTTGGTGCAGTCAGTTTACCGAAACCCTCTGTTACTTCATCGGCTGAACGTTGTTCAATTGGGATTTCTTCACCAGTTGCCAGTGCATAATCTAATGTAGAAGTCGGTGCGGCAACATAAAAAGGTATGTCATGTGCTTCTGCGAGAATGGCAACATTGTATGTACCGATCTTGTTAGCAGTATCACCGTTAGCAGCAATTCGATCCGCGCCAACGATTACGCATTGGATTTTACCTTCTTTCATAACCTGTGCAGCCATATTATCACAAATAAGTGTAACATCAATTCCAGCCTGCATCAGTTCCCATGTTGTAAGGCGTGCACCTTGCAATAAAGGTCGGGTCTCATCAGCAAAAACACTAATTTTCTTTCCTGCATCGTGTGCACTGAACATAACAGCTAAGGCGGTACCATAGTCGGATGTTGCTAAACCACCCGCGTTGCAATGTGTCAAGATCGTATCGTTCTCATTGAGTAATGCCATCCCGTGCTGACCGATTGCACGGCACATTGCTTTGTCCTCTTCTATAATTATCTGTGCTTCTGAAAGTAAAACGCCTTTGAGATCAGAAATAGCAAGGTCTTTGTATTCCTCTGCTATCCTTGAGATTCTGTCTAATGCCCAAAACAGATTGACTGCTGTTGGTCTTGATGTTGCAAGATAATCAACCGCGGATTTCAGTTCAGCAGCAAACTCATCATAAGATTCAGCTTGTGAATTCCATATTCCGAGGACTGCTCCTAAAGCACCCGCGATACCAATAGCTGGTGCCCCGCGTACACGCAATGATTTTATCGCTTCCCAGATAGTGGGTAAGTCATCACAATATATCTGTTTGAATTCATTTGGTAACAGTGTTTGATCAATTAGTTTTATTCTTCCATCTTCCCATTCAATTGTTGATACTGCCATATTAGGATACGTTCTCCTCCTACATATCTAAAAAATAATTAAATCGGACAAGTTAAGTGTCCGAGTTCCTCAGTTAATCGAAGGTTCTCAGCATAATTGACTGGACAATCAATCACTGAAGGTACATTCTGACTAAATGCATCGTTTAGTATTGGCACCAATTCATCACTTCCCTCAACTCTATATCCTTTAGCTCCGAAAGCTTCGGCATATTTGACAAAATCAGGATTCGTGAAATCTATATGTGATGGTCTACCAAAACCGTTCATCTGTTTCCATTCAATTAGTCCGTAAGCCTCATCATTGAAGATGAGTGTTACGAATGGTACATTGGTCCGTATTGCTGTTTCAAGTTCCTGTGAATTCATCATGAATCCGCCATCTCCACAGACAGCAAGACATTTCCGTTCTGGATGAATGAGTTTTGCCACATAAGCCCCCGGCACTGCTATCCCCATAGAAGCAAACCCATTTGATATAATGCATGTGTTTGGTTTATAACAGGGATACATACGTGCAATCCACATTTTATGTGCACCAACATCCGAGATAAGAATATCGTCCTTGTCAAGTACAGAACGGACATCACTTAATATTTTTTGAGGTTTCATTGGGAATTCTTTGTCATCACGATGTTGTGATAGTTGATCAAGTATAATTTTCCTCAATGTTTTTGATGCATATTCTGCATCTTTTGGATATATTTCTTGTGTCATCAGATGTCTAAGTCCCTGTCTAATGTTACCTACCATCTCAACATCTGTGACATAAGAAGCATCACTCTCACTCTGTTCTGTGTCTATATGTATTAGTTTTTTATCCCGGTTTGGATTCCAAAGGCTTGGATGGTATTCAACGATATCATATCCAACAGCAATAACAAGGTCTGCCCTGTCAAATCCACATGAAACAAAATCATGTGCCTGAAGTCCTACGCTTAGTAGTGATAAATGATGTGTCCAAGGAATACTCCCTTTACCCATAAATGTGTGTGCAACAGGTATATTCGTCATCTCTGCAAATTGGGTCAGAATACGAGATGCATTTTGTCTGACAACTCCATTACCGGCAAGAATGATCGGTTGTTTTGAATCGTTGATCAACTGCGCTGCCTTTTGAAGACAGGAGTCAATGGGTTCTGCATCACTATGAAAATCGTGTCTCATCGGTTCTGCATCTATTTGCATCTTTGCTACATCTTCAGGAAGATCAATGTGTGTAGCACCAGGCTTTTCACTCGTTGCTAATTTGAATGCTTTACTAATTGATTCAGGGATTATTTCCGGGAGATGTATCAACGTATTCCACTTTGTCATCGGTTTGAAGACAGAAACCACATCCATGTATTGATGGGATTCCTTGTGCATTCTATCCAGACTTGCTTGTCCCGTAATTGCAACTAATGGTGCTCTGTCCATATTTGCATCAGCAACACCAGTGACAAGATTCATTGCCCCAGGTCCAAGTGTTGCAAGACAGACTCCTGCCTTTCCTGTCAACCGACCGTAAACATCTGCCATAAACGCTGCGCCGCGCTCATCACGAGTCTGTATAAATTGGATTTCAGAGTCCAATAGAGCATCAAGCATGTCCATATTTTCCTCACCGGGTAATCCAAATATATATTCAACGTCTTCATTTTCCAAACATTTGACAGTCAATTCTGATGCTTTCATAATACTTCTCCTCAGAACAACATATATGTTGTTTTTGACATGGGAATTCAATACAATTACTATAGCAGATTATATCTGATAATGCAATTTTAATACTCTTTATCATTAAAACCATATTGTATTTACAAAGTTTACTTTAACGGAAGAAAATATATTTTACAATCAACAAAGAACTTAAATCCAGAAGGTTTAGCATAATATGAGGAAATTTTTCTTTTTTTTACATATTTTACTGTTATTTTCGCCACATTGTATAAATTTCTGCTATCCAGATATAAATACCATTGCTTCGCACTCCAATTCACATCAACATAATCAAACACTCTTGCCTTATTCTCCTCGTGAACTCATAGTCAAGTTAAATCCAATTTCTACGGATACCCAGCTTATTAAATTCTGTAAAGTATTAGGTGCAGAGTCTGTCAAACCCATATTCTCACCTGAGACACCTGCAGGAAAAGACCCGACACTAAGTCGTATCTATCAAATTAGATTTCCTAAAGGTATTGCATCAGAACAGCTACAGCATAAGTTCTTAGAACAACCATTCGTAAATGAAGTTGAAATGAATCGATTAAATCGTTTCTGTTCTGAGACAACGCCTAACGATGCGCGATTTAGTGAACAGTGGAATTTGACATCTATGAATGTGTCAGAAGCATGGCAACTTGAAAAAGGAGAACCATCTGTAGTCGTAGCAGTTGTTGATAGCGGTATTCAGATAGATCATCCTGATATAGAGAATCAGTTATGGCACAACTCAAATGAAATTCCATCAAACGGTATTGATGATGATCGCAATGGATATGTCGATGATATAATCGGTTGGGATTTCAGTGATGCCCCGACACTGAATGGACATGGCGATTGGGTAAACCGTGATAACCAACCTTACGATGAAACAGGACATGGAACACAAGTGTCTGGAATAATTGCAGCAGAAACAGATAACGGTATAGGAATTGCAGGGATCGCACCAAACAGTCGAATCATGAGTCTACGTGCAGGATTTCGTGTTGGTGGGGGTTCTTTTCTACAGAATGATGATGTTGCCGCTGCGATTGTCTACGCAGCTGACAACGGAGCTGACATCATAAATTTAAGTCTTGGTGATACAGTTAATGCTTTTTTGATACGTGATGCTGTTGAATATGCATACAACCGAGAATGTCTTCTGATAGCTGCTGCAGGAAATTCATCCGAACCGTTTTCATTATTTCCTGCAGCACTACAGAATGTGATTTCAGTCGCAGCTCTTGATAGAGATTGGCAATTGGGTGGTTCAAACTTTGGATCATCAATTGGCATAGCTGCCCCAGGAGAGGATATCTTGACAACAGATTTATATGCCAATGGCTCTTCAGGAGAAGATGGATATGGTTACAAATCTGGCACGTCAATGGCGGCTGCGCATGTGTCAGGTGTTGCCGCTTTGCTGTTTTCAGCAAATCCTTCGTGTAGTAACTTACAGGTTAAACAATGGCTAACACATACAACTCGTCAGCTCAGAATACCTCAACTTGTAGGCGCAGGACTCATTGATGCGTATGCTGCATTGACAGCAACAGATGAACCTATAGCAAACATTGAAATTAATCAGATACACAAAGATAACATGGTAGAAATTTCTGGGAGTGCTGGTGGAACAGGATTCTTACACTATTGGATTGATTACGGGATTTCTGAAACTCCTGATCTATGGTTTCCTATTTTATTGCCACAGACAGATCCCAAATATAATACATTGCTACATGAGTGGGATATTTCTCATCTGGTTGAAGGGATTTATACATTACGACTATCTGTAAAATCAGAAATTGGTAAAACAGTTAGAGATACAACAGTTGTAGAAATACGCCATCAATTACCAACAATCTTCAATCATGAAGGATCAGAATGGTTAACCGGAAATCGTTATGAATCTACAGTTATCTGGCAAACCGATGTGCTTACAACAGGATCTTTAGAAATATATGATATTACAGAAATGCAGAAACCATTACGAATTGCATATTCAGATTCTGTACACGCACAACATTTGGTAAACATTTCTGATTTAGAGTTGTCAGCAGGCGAATATCTATATAAATTGAAATCACAGAATCGGTCAGGTTTACTCCGTATTGATGATAATGACGGTCAACTCTATAAGATTAATATCAGTGATGAACAGATTGACTCTACGCATCTAAGTAAAGTTATTTCCGCAAGTCAAGAGTTACAAGTATTAGTTTCACCTATTGATATGAATGGTAATGGTAAGGTAGAACTCATCGCACGTGAAAAAAACACAGATACTCCACACATCTATGAATTTAGCGATACCGGATTCCTGAATAGAATAGAGACAATTGATAAATCCATCTCATTGCTATGGGCAGTAGCAGATATTGATGGAGATGGACTTCTTGAAATCTTAGCAAACGAATCTGAAGAGACGTTCTTGCTTGAACAAACTGAACCTGGAAAATATCCAACACATAAAACTTTGTTAGCTGACGGGATATGGGGTGGGACAATTGCTGATACAGATTTAGATGGAAAACCTGAAATCATATCAATACATGATGCATCAAATTCTATACGGATCTATGAATCAGATGGAGACAACAGCTATCCAAATGTTGCTATTTTAAACAACCCTACTGAAGGGAAAAATCAACTCTTTACTGGATTCGCTATTGCTGATTTTGATTCTGATGGAAAAAGTGAGATACTATCTGCAGATAGTGACACCGAATTATTCATTTATGAAAATACCGGTGACAACTTATACCAACATACTTGGAGTGATAAACTCATCAATGGACGACCATTGTTATTTGCATCAGGGGATTTAAACGGTGATACGATACCTGAATTTGTCGTTGGAGCTGAGGTATGGACTACTGAATTTGATTTACCCCGACAACATTGGGATATATCTATCTATACGACAGATGGAGATAATTCATACCACTTAGAATGGAAACAGCGAATTCGTGAATTAAGTGACGGTCTGAATGGTATAACAATCGGAGATGCAAACAATGACGGTATGAACGAATTGTGTATTTCTGTTTCTCCGAACTTCTATCTTCTACAACACGATGGAATATCTTACAGAACTATTTGGCATCATCCATCAACTAATACCTTCAATCCAATTGTTACTGATATAGATAATGATGACAACAATGAACTGATGTTTAATACTCCGTCCGGTTTCTCTGTATTTGATGATACTAATTCCAACGGCAATGTAATAACTGAATCGGATTCCAATCCAGTAGTACCAACATCTACTCCCCGAGTGGTTTCAGCTATACATTCTCCTCCAAAACAACTGCTAATTTCGTTTGACAAGCAGATGGATGTATCAGCTGCAAATGCATCTCTATATATCCTTCATCAATTTGAACCTACCGACAACGCAACACAGATTGATGTATTAGATAGTCATAACAAGCAGTTTTATGTCCCACTATCAGCTATACTTGATAGAACTCAAAAAAGGGTTGTGTTAACTTTTGAAAATAATGTTTTTGTAGAAGGCTTCCAATATCAAGTAGAAACAATAGGTCTTTCTGATTTACATGGCACCAAAATACCAGAAGGTGAGAATACAATATTAGTAGAATTTCAAGAACAGACACAATCTGGATTGATTGTTTATCCAAATCCCGCACGTGGAGATAGTATTACATTTGATAGGTTGGCTGCAGATAGTCGAATTTCCATATATGATGTCAGTGGAAACCTTCTAAAATCGCTTATTCCATCAGAAACAGTACATTCTGGAAATAGATGTAAATATATATGGCAATTAGACGGTGTTAGTAGTGGAGTCTATATTTATATGGTAGAATCTGAATCTGAAAGTAGAGTTGGTAAAGTCTCTGTTTTGCGTTAAGTCATTGTAATACAATGAAATTACATACTCAGAATCAGTCATCTTCGGATAATACGTTGATGATGGAAGGATGGATTATACTTAGGAATATTTTGTGATTTAGTTTCGTAGATGTATGATAACACTTCAATCATATCAGACTGTGAATAGCTTGTAGGTCGTAACTTGTCAATCAAGTCTTTTTTTACCACATTCATAGCATCATCAGAAGCATTAGAATTCTGTGCGATTCTTGAAAGATGATAGTGAGCAGGAATATAATCGCTCTGTAGACGGATTGCTTGTTTTAGAGTATTTGTCCCCTTATACAATCGTCCGTTTTTTACATATATCCATCCCAAAGTATCGTGATAAGATGAGATATCTGAATTTATACCTACGGCAGCGTGAGCAAGTGCTTCAGAAAGCATAAGTTTCTGTTGAAAACCATCAGTATATAACTTTGCAAGGTTGCTATATGCTTCTGCTTCAAATGGTGCTAATTTAATCGCATCTTCAAATATCTGACGTGCCTTATGAATGTTTCCAAGTCGTTTATAAGCAGTTCCAAGCAAATTATATGTCATATAATCTGAAGATTTGTCTTTATCGTCCACATTGTCATGATAAGCGGCTTCAGCAATAAATGGTTGGTATGTATTCTCTTTTCTTAAACTAAAATAGTATTCATAAGCTTCAATTGCTGAAGCATATTGATTTGCATGAAAATATGCGTACCCTAATTGTTTATATAACTCCACATCTATAGACTCAACACCGCGTAAGAATTGAAGTGTTTCTATTGCGCTGTTGTAATCTCCTTGTTGAATGAAGAAAATCCCAGCATTGAAGTACTTCTCAGGATTTTCCATATAGGCTATTGCTGCATTCGGACGATAGGGTGAACGAGGTAAACGCTGTACTTGTGAAAAGACAAGTATAAATGTTGCTGCTACGAGAAGGCTTAACAACACCAAGTATAGCCGTGTGCGTGATACCCATCTCTTGGACAGGTATGCCGTTGGTCGAAGAACCAAATCGAATACACCAGGTTGGAATAGTTGTTCTTCTGGTTCATAAACCACAACAGAAGTATTCGGCACAAGTACTGGCAATGCAGGTGATGTTCCTGACATTAGCATGCCACTTCCATTTGATTGCTGATCCTCCAATGTATCCTCAACGGCATCCGTATCACTGTCTGAACTTATCTCATTTTCATGTTCTGGGATTTCTTTTTGTTCTGACTCATCAGGTGCTGTCATTTCAGTTCGTTGAACTTGTCCAACTTTTACATTCTCAACTGAAACTTCGGCACTTCCAGTGTTTAGTTCTTCTTCATCCTGATTACTATCGGTTCTATTCTCAATGCTCTCATCAGGGTCCAGTGTTAATTGTTGTTGTTCATCTGCAACTTCAGCTTTATTTTCGTTCTGTAACCCTTGATCTTCCGTTTGTTGATCACTTTCAACAATAGTAGGATTAGACAGATTAATGACTCTCGGTTTTTCTTCATCATTTACTTGTGATGTAACTTGTACATCATGTTCGTTGTTTGGTAATCTGGAGGTAATCTGATCAATACTCTTTTCAATTACCCGTCGTGTCAATGGCGAGAGCGTGGTGTCTATAAGGTCTTGAAGCACAGGAAGTGCAGTCATCGTTCCTATATTTCCAAGTACCTCCATAAATGTCCATAGTGTAAGATCATTATCTTCTGTTTTTATTGCATCCAGTAGTGCTGTCGTAACTTCTGATGTATTGAATCTCTGTAGTACATTTGCTGCCTCACGTCGGACTCCAGGGGCATCGTCAGACAATGCCTGAAGAATGATGGTTAGAGTTTCTTCACCATCTATCTCAGCAATTTCAATCACTGCAGCGCGCCGTGTCGCCACTGGTTGAAATTTATCCGATATATTTTGTGATAGTTTATCAAAGGATGCCATAGTCAAATCCAAAATAACCGTTACTCTATTTATCTAAGGAAGAAAGAGTAACGTAGAACGAAATAAAAATAGGACATTCTACTAATGTCTGTTGTCTATACGATCAATAGAAAAATTCTGCTGATATGTGTAGAACTTACCATTAATAAAACGTCTTCTGATTATAAAAGATACATCATAAACAAAGGCTCAATGAGTGACACAAGACAGTTGTTATTGGAATTAGAAATCGTTAATCAATGTCATTTAGACATTTCGTATTAGAAGTCGGGACATTGAGAGGTCGACTTACTATGGTTGGCAGGAAGTTAATAGAAAGATTCTTCACACCATAGGTGTCAATTTAGCGGTTACCCAACCTAAATCCGCAATTGTTGGCTGGGTTAGAAACTCCGCCAACAATTGCGGATTTCCTTAATTATTGTATTTGGCTTTCTTGGTGGACATTCATAATTATTTTCAATTTGAATGTATATGTGTTATACTTTAACATAAGATAATTCAATTTCTAAGATTTTATAAGAATGCTAATTCACTTGTAGGAGGCGTTGAATGGCACAGGTGATAACAGATGAACAGTGGGAACATTTCAATGAACAAGGTTTTGTACGTATTGGTCAGGTAGTCACAGATGATGAGTTTGCGCAGTTACAGCAGCGTATGGATGACATCATGCTTGGAAAGGCACCACTGAATTATGACCAAATTATGATGCAACTTGATAGGGAACCTGGCACAGATAGACCCGGTCCGCAATCCGCTGGACATAAAGGTGCAACTTTGTTGTATCGCAAAATACAAAATCTTGAATTTGACCCCCTATTTTTAGCATACCTACAAAACCCTACTTTTGAAGAAGTTTGTCAGAAGATATACGGTGAAGGTGTACCTATACTATGTTTCCGCGCGATGTTTATGAATAAACCAGCAGGTGAAGGAACATACCTTGTATGGCACCAAGATCGATGGACAGACCTTGACCGTGATCCACAGATAACCATCTATACAGCATTAGACACAGCAACTATAGAAAACGGTTGTGTACACATCATACCCGGATCACATAGTGACCTTATAAACCCCTCGCACGGATCTGGTTTTCTGAATCAAGAGCAGATTGATGATATTGTTGAGAATTCCACTCCTTTACCCTTAGAATTAGAGGCAGGAGAGGTGGTATTGTTGCACAATTGGTTGCTACACAGTTCAGGTACAAATGAAACAGATATTCCACGGCGCGCATTTAGTGTGTGCTATATGCATGGGGATACAAAGTCTAACCGTGGTGGAACATTTAGGCGCGTTTTCGGTGAAGGTGCATTGAGTTTAGATGATTTGGCTAAAACAGCATAAACATTGAATTCAAGGTAATCTCTCAAGTTAAAAGCATTACATTTTAGGAGCAAATAATGTCAAAAATTCGGCTTGCCATGATTGGTTGTGGTGGTAATTCTTCGGGACACGCAAGACGGATGAATTCTAATCCTGATGTGCAAATCGTTGGTACTTGTGATGTCAATACAGATATAGCCAATTCCTATATTGACCGAAATCTATCTGACCTTAAACCACGTCCTGAAGGGTATGATAACATAACGAAGATGTTGTCTGAGGCAAACCCCGATGCAGTAGTTATCTCAACACCACATACTTTACATTTTGAGCAAGGTATGCAAGCATTGGAAGCAGGCTGTCATGTTCTAATGGAAAAGCCGATGGTAACATCTTCTGAAGATGCATACAAACTTGCAGAGAAAGTTGAGGAAACTGGACTTATATTGACAATTGGTTACAATACACCTTGTTCAGCTAATTTCCACTATATCCGTGAGATTGTTCGTAGTGGTGAATTTGGAAAGCTGGAATTAGTAATCGGTTATATCACACAAAATTGGAAGAAAGCAACGGTGGGTGCATGGCGACAGAAACCTGAACTCTCTGGTGGTGGACAAGCGTATGATAGTGGTGCACATCTATTGAACAGTCTCTGCTGGACAGTTGAGTCGAAAGTTAAAGAAGTATATGCCTATACTGACAATCAAGAGACAGAAGTTGACATCAATTCATCAATAAACATCAAGTTTGAAACCGGTGTGCTTGCATCAATGGTGATAAGTGGGAATTGTCCAAGTCCAGGTGGTACGCACATGGCACTCATTTTTGACAACGGTAGAATAGAAGTAGATGGTTGGGGTGGTGGCTGGATTCGTGTTTGGAAAGGTGGCGAAGCATTAGATCCACCTCCGATTACACCAGAGATGTCTGCTGGTAATCCGGATGACAACTTCATTGATGCTATTTTAGGAAGGGCAGAACCACGCACCAATCCTTTGAATGGTATAATCCAATCAGAGCTTATGGATTTGATTTACGAGTCTGCGGAAACAAAAACACCTGCGCGTCCTAAACGGTAGTCTTCATACAAAGGTGAAAAAATGCATCCTTTAGTCAGCATAAGTCTATCTTTATTGGCATTCTTTGTTGCCATCATTAATGTTTTTCAAGAGTTTTCCAATAAATCCGATAATGACAAAACAAACAGATTCGGGAAAAAATACCGAAGACCATATTATCGTCCAGGGCGAATCTGTCCAGAATGCGGTTTTAGGGCAATAACACAAATTCCAACTTGTCCTTCATGTAAAACGAAATTTCAGAAAGATCGTATAAATAAAATTGCGCGTCCTTTATTTTAAGGTTGTTTTTTCAAGAAAATAACAACGATAGTATCCTAATAGGAGAGTCAATATAATGGCATTATTCGACTTGTTTGAGTTTGTTCCCTATGTAGTCGGCGTTGGATTTGTCGTTGTACCAGTTTTATTTATTTGTTGGCTGTTGATTCGTATTTTCAGTTATACAGAAACTGATAAAAATGGACGACGGTATCGTTGGAAGATGTTCTATCCGGGACGTATCAGTCCAGGGTGCGGATTGAGAGTTTTAACAGATATACCCACTTGCCCATCTTGTGAACGCGATTTCTCTCAGGACAGTGAAGGCAAAAAGATGCATCACAGACATTTATGATACTATTGAATTAATAATCAGATTTTGTAACTTATAGGACCTATAAATGACAGAAAATCAACCTCAAGAATCGGAAGGATCATCTGGAGAACAAGATTTCAGATCTGGATATGTAAGTATTATTGGTGCACCGAATGTAGGGAAATCTACACTCCTGAATACAATATTAGGACAGAAATTAGCGATCGTCACCCCCAAACCACAAACTACACGTAATCAAATTCGCGGCATTGTTACTACCGACACACATCAGATAATATTTGTTGATACACCAGGATTGATGGATCCGAAGTATCTTCTGCAATCTGAGATGGTACGAACTGCCTATGGTGCCATGCGTGATGCAGATGTAATTCTATTAGTTGTTGATGTATCACGGCAAAATGAAGCAATTGCAACAGAAATTATTGAACAAATTCAACGTTTAAAAAAAGCTAATAAGATGCTCATTCTAAATAAAATAGATTTAGTTGACAAACGTACGCTCTTGCCACTCATTGAGGATTTCAATGAGAAATCTTTATTTGATGAAATTGTACCGATTTCAGCGAAAACGGGTGATGGTGTGTCTTCCCTCCTTGAACAGGTTGCAACTTTCCTACCATCTGGTCCACTCTATTATCCTGAAGATCAACTGAGCGATCTTCCAGAACGATTCTTTATATCTGAAACAGTAAGAGAGAAGTTATTGCTCATAACAAAAAGAGAAGTACCCTATTCTTGTGCAGTTGTGGTTGAGGAGTTTGAGAAACGAAAACGAAGGAATTCGGATGAGATACTTTATATACGAGCAATTATATATGCAGAGAAACAGACGCAGAAGCAAATAATTATTGGAAAAGGTGGTAACATCGTTAAACGAGTCGGTGAATTAGCACGTCTTGATATAGAGAAGTTTATGGAGATGCCTGTTTATTTAGAACTTTATGTTACGGTAAAGACTAATTGGCGAAGAGATAGAAGCAAGTTAAAAGAGTTAGGTGGATTTTTAGAATAACATTAAAATACTATAGAGGTAATGATGCTATGGCAGGAGCGTCAATTGAAATACACGGTGCAAGAGAACACAATCTAAAAAATATAGATATCAGCCTACCTAAGGATAAACTTATTGTCTTCACAGGTGTTAGTGGTTCAGGGAAATCGTCACTTGCAATTGATACATTATATGCAGAAGGACAACGTCGTTACATTGAATCACTATCTGCGTATGCACGTCAGTTTTTAGGACAACTCGGAAAAGCTGAAGTCGACAAGATAGTCGGTTTATCTCCCTCAATAGCGATTGATCAAGGATCGTCAGGACACAATCCACGATCAACGGTTGCTACCGTAACTGAAATATACGATTATCTTAGAGTGCTGTTTGCACGAGCAGGACAATTCCATTGTCTTGAATGTGGTCAGTTAGTCGGATCGCAAACGATAGCTGACATCGTATCACATATCCTTACTTTCCCGCCGCGCACTCGTCTTATGATATTGGCTCCGATAGTCAGAGGAAGACGGGGTGAGTATCGCAAAGAGTTTTCAGATGCACGTAAGATGGGATTCGTGCGTGCAAGAATTGACGGTGAAGTTCACGAGATCAGTTCGAATGTCGCACTCAACCCAAATCAACGGCATAACATTGATCTTGTAGTTGATAGAATAATTATTAAGGATGGTATTGATAGTCGTGTCGCAGAAGCAGTTGAAACAGCACTCTCACTTGGAGATGATAGTCTAATTGTCAATGTTGTTTCTTCCGATAGTTCTACTTCAAGCAAAGGATCAGAAGGTGAAGATCTCCTATTTAGCAGACAGTATGCCTGTGTAGATTGTCAAATAAGTTACGATGTTCCTGAACCCCGTCATTTCTCATTTAATAGTCCTTACGGAATGTGTCAACATTGTAGAGGTTTGGGTGTGCAGATGGCAATTTCCCCCAAATTAATAGTAGTGGATGAATCACTTTCCATTTTAGATGGGGCAATAATTTTGTGTGAAAATCCTGATCATCAGGCGAAAATGGTCTTACAGACATTAGCATCACATCTTAAATTCAAAATCAACTCACCGTGGAAAGACCTATCTCCTGATCAACAACATGCAATACTATATGGTACGGGTGATAAAGTCCTTTCATTTCGTGAACCTTCAAAAGGCCGCAGAAGAAGTAGACGTATACGAGGAAGATTTGAAGGATTGATCCCATCCCATGAAAAGCAATTCCTATCGTTGCATGTCAAAGAAGAAGGGGAATCATACCTGCCGGATTTTTTCGTTAAAGCACCATGTAGAGAATGCAATGGATCACGACTGAATCAAGTTGTAACAGGAGTTAAACTTACTGATGTAGATATTACAGAAGTTTTGAATATGTCAATTCAGGATGCGACATCCTTCTTCAATGGGCTGAAACTATCTGAAAGGCAGAATGTGATAGCATCTGAACTCTTGAAAGAGATACGCACTCGACTCGGTTTTCTTATGGATGTAGGATTGGGTTACCTCACGTTATCACGTTCTGCACCAACACTATCGGGTGGCGAAGCACAAAGGATACGACTTGCCAGTCAAGTTGGTGCGGGTTTACGCGATGTTACGTATGTCCTTGATGAACCGAGCATTGGTCTACACCCTCGTGACCATGCGGGTTTGCTGAAAACCCTTATCAATCTAAGGAATCAAGGCAATACAGTCATTGTAGTTGAACATGATGAAGCGACAATGTTGGTGGCGGATCTGATTGTTGATTTTGGTCCAGGTGCAGGGATTAGAGGTGGAGAGATTACCGGTATTGGAACACCCGATCAATTGATTGAGGAGACAGACTCGCTGACTGCACAATATTTGCGTGGTGATAAAGAGATTGTTCATCCAGAAGAACGTCGTAAAAATGGAGATAAGTGGCTGCAAATATGTAAAGCACAACAAAACAATCTAAAAAGTATCAATCCAAGGATACCGATTGGCACGCTCTGTTGCGTAACAGGAGTTAGTGGATCAGGGAAAAGTTCTCTTATTCATGATATTCTATACAAAGCACTTGCAAGAGACCTAATGAAAGCAAAGACTGTGCCAGGTGATTATGAAAAGATTCAAGGGATTATTGATGATGAACCTGTCCCTGTCTCAGATGTCATAGACAAAATTATCAACATAGATATGTCACCGATAGGTCGCACTCCGCGCTCCAATCCTGCTACCTATACAAAAGTTTTTGATTCAATCAGAGCATTTTATACAAACTTACCCGACGCTAAACTGCGCGGATATAAACCGGGACGCTTTAGTTTCAACGTTCCGGGTGGTAGATGCGAAGCTTGTACAGGCAACGGTGCGAAAAAAGTTGACATGGGCATACTTGCCGATGTGTGGGTTGAATGTGATGTTT
The DNA here is from genome assembly GCA_958295945.1 of Candidatus Poribacteria bacterium. Classification (GTDB taxonomy): domain Bacteria; phylum Poribacteria; class WGA-4E; order WGA-4E; family WGA-3G; genus MSPOR6. The sequence continues at coordinate 2,211,897 of OY282386.1, read as the reverse complement.
GTAATGGGAAACGGTATAACAATGAAACTCTCACTATAAAATACAAAGGCAAGAATATATCCGATGTATTGGAGATGGATATTGAATCTGCACTTGAACATTTTGCGGATCACCCTAAAATTGCAAGAGGACTTCAATTACTTCACGACGTAGGTTTGGATTACATCAAACTTGGACAACCGGCTCCAACTCTTTCCGGTGGTGAAGCGCAGAGAATTAAACTCTCAAAAGAACTTTCAAAACGCAGTACCGGTAAGACTCTTTATATCCTTGATGAACCGACAACAGGTCTACACTTTGAAGATGTCAATAAGTTGTTAACTATTCTTCATAGATTAGTTGATGAAGGTAATACTGTTGTTGTGGTGGAACACAATCTTGAAGTGATTAATTCTGCTGATTATCTTATTGATTTAGGTCCTGAGGGTGGAATTGATGGTGGGCAGATTATTGCAGTTGGCACGCCTGAAGAGGTGAAAGATATATCCGAATCGTATACTGGAAAAGCATTACATGGGGAATATGATCTATGGAAATCGGTGAAATCTGAACCTTCAGTTAAAGAAAACGGTGATATCGCACAAGATCTTCTTGATCAAAAACAATCCGAAATGCGTAAATCCATTTTGGTTCAAGGTGCAGGTGAGAACAACCTTAAGAACATTAATATTGAAATACCGCATCAGAAGTTGACAGCGTTTACAGGTGTTAGTGGATCTGGCAAAACATCTCTTGCCCTTGATACAATTTACGCGGAAGGACAACGAAGATACATTGAGACACTTAGCACTTATGCACGTCAATTTATTGGAAGTATGGACAAACCGAAAGTCTCTAAGATTGAAGGATTGTCACCTGCAATTGCTATTACTCACTCAAGTCCAAGTCAAAACCCGCGTTCTACCGTTGCAACGATAACTGAAATCCATGACGGTCTTCGAACACTATATGCCAGATGGGGTCAACCGTACTGTCCATCATGTGAAGTGGTAGTTCGTCCACAAACAGCACAGCAGATTGTAGAACGTTCTTTCAAGAATCTGAAAGGCAAAAGAGTAGATGTACTTTCACCACTCACGAATTTCAAATCTATCGAAAATGATACTGAGGTGGTTATTGGTGCAGAACGGACACCAGGTCTAAAGGGAAACGAGGATTATGCCGATGCATTTCAAAGACTGCAACGAACAGGATTTGCTCGCGTACAGATTGATGGTGAAATCCATAGGCTTGATGAAGCACCTGATATCAGAAAACGTCGTCGACATGAAGTATTCTTGGTCATTGATCGTTTGAAGCTTGTTGAAGATGAGACAAGTCGTTTCACTGAGGCAGTAGAATTAGCACTCATTGAAAGTGAAGGTTTTGTTATCATAGAACCAAATGATAATAAAGAATTAGCCGAAAGACATTTCTTCAGTGAACACGCTATGTGTTCAAAATGTGGACGGAATTTTCCGCAACTAACACCTCGTCACTTCTCATTCAACAATAGATTAGGTGCATGCAGCACTTGTGATGGTATTGGTAGAGAATTAAGTGATGATCAATCAATCTGTGATGAATGTGATGGGACAAGATTAGACGAATTTCCAAGAAATGTCAGATATACTGACAAAACAATTGCAGAATTGATGGCTTTGTCAATCGCTGAGATTTCGTCGTTTTTCAGTGGACAGATTGTAACGATTGAGAAACATCTAACAACAACTGCAGGTGCTAAGGAAGCAGAAACGGCAAAGAAGCAAGTGCAAGACGTTTCTACTTCAAGGGCAACTCACCCAAGACTTCATGCGCATACATCACCTGAATTTGAAGCTCAACTTTTAAGGCAAATTCAGTTACGACTGAGTTTTTTAGAAGATATCGGTCTTGGATACCTCGGTTTAGATAGAACTGCCCCAACGCTTTCAGGTGGAGAGATCCGTAGAATTCGTCTCGCAAGCCAACTTGGAACAGGACTTACTGGGGTTACTTATATCCTTGATGAACCGAGTATAGGTCTGCACCCGCGCGATCAAGAACGGTTGATATATGCAATGAAAGATCTGCGCGACATCGGTAATAGTGTTCTGGTTGTTGAACACGACAGAGATACGATTATGTCTTCAGATCATGTTATTGATTTCGGTCCAAATGCAGGAAAACAGGGAGGAGAAATAGTTGCGGTTGGAACACCAAGTGCATTTGCCAACTCAGAACCAATTTCTATAGAAACTACCATTCAATCAGATAATGGAGATGAATCTGCAAGAGATGCAAATCTTACAGCCAAAAAAGGATTAACACAGTCATACTTATCAAATGAAATGCAAATCCCTGTTCCTGCGGTTCGTCGGAAAGGTTCTGGAAAATGGCTTAAACTGTTCGGTGCAAGAACTAACAATCTTAAAAACATTGACATAAGCATTCCAATAGGAACGCTTACCTGTGTGACGGGTGTTTCTGGGTGTGGAAAGAGTTCACTGATTGAAGGCACATTACGACCTGCGATGGAATCCAGGAAATCAAATCGGGAAAATGAAAAGAACACTGGAAAAAACAATGTAACTGAGAACTATGACAAAATACAAGGTGTAAGCTCTGTTGAACGTATGATACATATTGATCAGAAACCGATAGGTGAAACACCACGATCTAATCCAGCAACCTATACCGACTTATTTACAAAAATCCGAGAAATGTATGCTGAATTACCTGATGCAAAACTTCGTGGGTTTAATCGTGGACGTTTCAGTTTCAACCTATCTTATGGGCAATGTGAAGTATGTGACGGACAACGTTACAATCGTGTTGAGATGCATTTCCTACCCGATGTATGGATACCTTGTGAAAACTGTGATAGCACAGGATATAATGCTGAAACGCTTGAAGTGAAATACAAAGGCAAAAACATAGCCGAAGTGTTACAGATGACAGTACTAGAGGCACTTGAACTGTTTAGTAACATCAACCGGATTAAACGCACACTTCAAACTTTAGCAGATGTGGGTTTGGATTATATCCAATTGGGTCAAGCGGCGACTACACTTTCTGGTGGAGAAGCACAACGTGTTAAACTTGCGAAGGAACTTGCAAGAAGACAGACTGGAAAGACCCTTTATATCATGGATGAACCCACAACCGGGCTACACTTTGATGATGTACAGAAACTTCTCAATGTCCTAAATAAACTTGTTGATGCAGGTAATACCATCGTTGCAGTTGAACATAATCTGGATGTCATTAAATCTGCTGATTGGGTTATTGATTTGGGACCTGAGGGAAGTGATGCTGGAGGATACATTGTAGGGATGGGCACACCTGAAGAGGTGGCTGAAGTGAAAGAATCACATACTGCTCGTTTCCTCCGTGAAATAATTTAGGTATCAAATCCATTCTCTTAATTAAGTCATCTTGATTTGTTACCAGTATTCACTCATATTTCTTGACCGAATTACATCAATGCATATAATTATGAATAACAAAAACAGATTACGTGCAATGAGGAATTAGATGATTCATATAAAAGAAGAATTATGTGTTTATTGTGGTGCATGCGTAGCAGTATGTCCAGAAAATATAATTGAACTTATAGATACACATCTTAAAATTGACCAACCAAAGTGTATTGATTGTATGAAATGCTTGATAAGTACGCAGAAGCACTCTCTAAAGTACCCAGCAATCAAATGACACTGTTAAAAATACTTCAAACAATGTTATAGTGAAATCTATAATTACTTGCACACAATTGTAGCGCAAACTGCCAGTTTGCGTACACTACTGCACAAACTGGCAGTTTGTGCTACGGCACAGTCCATTAGTTTAGGTCTCACGTACCAAAAGTGTGAATAAATCTTTGTATTTCACTATAATACATCAACCTCGCTTGCTTCTTGAACTCCGCCATCTAATTTTAGCAGGATGGGTATAGTAGAAACCTAAAACAGATAATGTATCAACATTTTTAATAAAATACACATTCTCTTTCCAAATTTCCACTTGACAAATCCACAAATACATGGAATTATAATTCCACATACTTAATTCCACTAACTCCTTATGCGTATTCCAAACTATTATCAAATTTTAGAGATTCAACGTGATGCCTCTGCATCCGAAATAAAAAAGGCATTTAGAATACTCGCAAAGAGATACCATCCAGACAAGATTAACATCAACTTCAGTCCGGATCAAATTGGATGTACAGAACAGATGTTCCGCGATGTTTTGAATGCTTATGATGTGCTTTCTGACGCCAAACGTAAATCTGAATATGATCGAAGAATACAGAATATTGAATGCAAACAAAAGAAATATCAATCGTATTATGACAGACTAAATCAAATCAACTCTGATTGGGCAAAATTGGAGTTGTTGTTTCACGCGCTCTTGCACCGGAACTATGAAATCGGTATCTCCATGTATGAGCAGCTCTGTGAGAAATGTGAGAGTAATGGCACGAAATGGTGTCCAGATGATTTCTTCAACTATGAAGATAGTCGCGACTGCGAATTCCTTCTTGCAGAAGCATATCAGAATCTCGGATTTGCAAATGGAGATTGTTCTATTTCAGACCGACACAGAAATTTAGAACAAGCGATGCACATTTACGAGACATTATTGTCTGCAGAAGGACAACGTCCCTGCTTCAAGCACTTTATTACAGAGGTAAAGGATCGTCTCAAGAGAATCTATCTTTACCATTATAGTGTTGAAGGCCATCAACAGATGTGTCACATTCCGTTGTCAAAGATTCAGGATCTAAATCTACCGAAACGTGAAACTGCATGGATGTATAAAAAGATTGCTGAATTTTATGTTGAAATAGACTTGTTCCCACATGCACGTCAGGTTTTATTGATGGCATTTGAGTTGCAGCCTAATCTTGCTGGTGCAAAGAAGATATGCAGAACTTTGAACCTGATCAATTAGTGTTCATTAACTCAGAAATGAGATGAGTCTTTTGAAGGGTGGATGATAGAAAACAATGTATAATCAAATTGCTTTTCCACTCATTGCCATCATTCTTGTAGTAGTTTGGATGATCATATTAACGATGTATCGGCGTAAACAAGGAATCAGAACATGGTGTCCGAACTGTGGGCAGCGACAAACGGGTTTGTCAACACAGTGTCCAAGATGCGGTGTTGTTTTCAAGGAATGGAATGAGTGAAAGTTAATATTGATGTTGGAAAGAGGCAATTATGCCATTACACCCAGAATTTCCTGAATCACCACACGAAATCATTGACCCTTCTGTGCGCTGGACACCTGATGTCGCACAGATGCCCTTGACAGGCATGGGGACGTTACTCCCACCACTCGTACAAAAGATACGTGATGCAGTTAAGACTTGGCGTGATGACAACTATAGAGGTGCATCTGAAACAAGCAAAGCACTACTCAATTGGTGGTTCAAGGAACCGCACTTGAGAGAACAATCTGATGGTACAACAACAGAATTTCAGTACTATTTCGCACAGCGCGAAGCACTGGAAACTATTGTCTACCTCTATGATGTCGTCAAGGTCCAAGATGAAGTTGATTTGATAAAGTTTGACAGTTCAGGTGCTGTTTCAAGAGGAATGTTTGACGAAAATTGGAAACGATTCGTCATAAAAATGGCAACAGGCACAGGTAAAACTAAGGTGATGAGTCTTGTTATCGCATGGAGTTTCTTTCACAAGTTGTATGAAACAGATTCTGAACTCTCTCGAAATTTTCTTGTCATTGCACCTAATATCATTGTCCTTGACAGGCTTTATCATGATTTCAAAGGATTAAGCATCTTTTTTGATGACCCAGTGTTACCAGACAACGGTTATGAAGGTCAGAATTGGAGAAATGATTTTCAACTCACCTTGCATGTACAAGATGAAGTGCGAACTGTCCGGCCTACAGGTAACATCTTTCTCACGAATATTCACCGCGTCTATTCCAGTGACCAAACACCACCATCCCCCGATGATGATAACAGTATGGATTACTACTTAGGTAAAAAACCGACTGGTGCAACAACAGATTCCAAAGTGGACCTCGGGGACATCGTCCGAGATATTGACGAATTGATGGTACTTAACGATGAAGCACATCATATCCATGATCCAAAGATGGCATGGTTCAAGTCAATTGAGGATATCCGCAATCGCCTTGTGCAAAAAGACAGCGAGTTATCATTACAAGTTGATGTAACTGCAACCCCAAAGCATAATAACGGTGCAATTTTTGTCCAGACAGTCGCGGATTATCCGCTTGTAGAGGCTATTTCACAAAACGTCGTGAAACACCCTATTCTTCCAGATGATGAAAGCAGGAAGAAACTTGAGGAAAAACAGAGTGTGAAGTTTACAGAGAAGTATGCGGACTATCTCCACCTGGGTGTGGTTGAGTGGCGCAAAGCGTTCGAACGACACGAAAAGTTGGGTAAGAAAGCCATTCTGTTTGTGATGACCGATGATACGAAAAACTGCGATGAGGTAGCAACTTATCTTGAAAACCATTACCAAGACTTAAAAGATGCTGTACTGGTGATTCATACAAAGAATAATGGTGAAATCTCTGAGGCTACATCTGGAAAAAAGAAAGAAGAACTTGAAGAGCTTCGAAAGCAAGCGAATGCGATCGATTTAGCGATAGACAAAAATCCATATAAGGCAATTGTTTCCGTTTTAATGCTTAAAGAGGGGTGGGATGTCAAGAACGTTACAACCATTGTTGGGCTCCGTGCATATTCTGCAAAAGCCAACATTCTACCAGAACAGACCTTAGGACGCGGCCTCAGGCGAATGTATAATAATTCAGTAGATGAGTCTGTTAGTGTCATCGGTACAGATGCCTTCATGGATTTTGTTGAAAAGATTCAAGAGGAAGGGGTCGAATTAGAACGCAAAGAAATGGGAGAAGGCACAAAACCCATAGCACCTCTTGTTATTGAGGTTGACAAGGAAAATGTGGACAAAGACATCGGCGCGCTTGATATTGAAATTCCCATTTTGACGCGCCGTGTTTACCGTGAGTACAACAATCTCGCAGACTTGGACGTTACACGCCTTGACTTTGAACCTGTTGAGTATGAACAGTTTGGCGAAACCGAGATACGAGAAATTGAATTCCGATATATGACGACAAGCGAAGTCGCACATACGACAGTATTGGAAAGTCCAGGTACAGAAGACTACCGAAACGCTCTCGGTTATTTTGCCCAAACTCTAATGAAAGAACTCCGACTTGTCGGCGGTTATGATGTGTTGTATGCAAAGGTAAAAGAATTTGTCCAGCACCATCTCTTTGGTGAAACGGTAGCATTAGACGATCCCATCACCATAAAAAATCTCGCGGAACTCCGCGCCACAAAAACGATTATTGAAACATTCAAACGTGCAATCAATGACCTTACAGTCCAGGACAAAGGAAATGCAGAATTAAGCGAAACTTCTAAAATCAGCAGTACAAGACCCTTTATAGTCAAAGACCAAGACCATTTAGTACCGTCAAAATCTGTATTCAACATCATCACAGGTGATAGTCATTTGGAATTGGAATTCGCTAAATTTCTGGAGGCGTGCCCGGACGTTGTATCCTATACAAAAAACTATTATGGCGTGCAGTTTAAACTTGATTATGTCAATGCTGATGGTGATATTTCTAATTACTATCCCGATTTTATCGTCAAATTGATGGATGGCAGTGTAGTTGTAGTCGAAACTAAGGGATTAGAAGATTTAGATGTACCGCTCAAGATGGAACGTTTATCGCAATGGTGTGAGGATGTTAACGAAATCTCAACCGATGTTGACTATGATTTTGTTTTTGTTGACGAGGAGAGTTTCAGAACATATTCACCGACAACTTTTCAGCAATTGCTTGACGGTTTTACAGAATACAAACCGTAGTGATAAAGCTCTCAATAAACATCCTCATTTTTTGACAAACACCACATTTTTTGATACAATAGTAAATTATGAAAAACTTAAATTGGGTTCTTGCAAGTTTTCTAATCTTAATCTCTTTGGGTGTATCAGTTTTAGTCATTTACACAACAACTACAAGAGTTTTAACCACTGTAGAAAGTACAATTTGGCAAGTTTTTGTCCTTACCGCGGGACTTACAGGTTCTTTTATTTTTGGTCGACAGTCTGCTAAAGAAGTAGCAAAAGAAATAATCAAACCACATGCACGATCTGCTTTTAGACGTCTTGTTTCACTCTACGAGAGTCTTTCGCGTGCTTCAACTGAGATACAATCAATAAACAATTTGGAATCTCCAGAAGACTATAAAGTATTAGTTGCCAAACTTGACGCAATTGTTACTGAGCAACTAAACGCAGCAGATGATGCATTGGAAGATTGGAGAGACATTGTTCCAGAAGATGTAGAAGAGTTAAAACAACAACTTGAATCTAAAATACAAGGAGGGATTGATAGTGACACAAACTAAACCAATTCGCGGTAAAGTAGCACGAATTTTGAACGAAAGGGCACTCGTAATAAATATAGGTGAGGTAGATGGTGTAACTTACGGTATGGAGTTTTATATCTCAGAAATTATTCCTGTAAGAGATCCTGATACGTCTAAAGAAATAGGTAAGGTTGAATGGCCTATTGTTTATTTATACGTTGATGATGTTCAAGAACATATAACTGTTTTATTCTCAAAAGACAAACCTTTGTCATCAGGAGGCAAAGGTTCATTTAGTAAATCTCTATTATCTTTGAGCAGAGCCATTGTAAATATTGGAGATCCTGTCGTACAAGTCCTTGAAATAGACGAACCAGAACAGGAAGACAATAACGAGAAATAACGGAGGATGGACGCATTTCCTCTTATCTTAAAGTCCCTCCGATAAGGGGAATTTAGGGGGCAAATCACTGAATAACGACTTTTTAACCCCTAACCCCCTTATCAAGGGGGAATGTGTAAGTCTTGTCAATGATAATGTAGCGTTGCAAAAGCAAAAAGCAACAAGCTTTTGACATTCATACCAATTTGTGTTAGAATTTTAAACGAGATTTATTATGTGTTTTCATTTTTTTGAGGGGGTTATATTATGACAGCTTACGCATTCTGGAACAACAAAGGAGGGGTCGGGAAGAGTTTCTTAAGTTTTGTTGCAGCAACCGAGTATGCACGCACATATCCGGACACTGATGTCTATGTTATAGACCTTTGCCCCCAAGCAAATGTATCTGAGATGTTACTTCTGAATTCTGATATTTTAACTAATTCTGATGATAACGATGAAGTATCCGATGACGAAAATTATAATGTAATTCACAAAAATTATGATGTTATAAATAAACTGATAGGACAAACGCCACGTGCTACAGTTGCGGGTTACATTGAAGCACGGTTGAATTCTCCTTTCCGTGTCATTGAAAATGTATCTCCGTATTTTTGTCACCCTAAGGACTTTAACTCAAGACTTCCAGGAAATTTGCGTTTAGTTTGCGGTGACTATCTACTGGAAATTCTATCGGAAGCAATTCGTCAAACTTCACAACTTGCCATCCCAGTGGATGCTTGGAAGCAAGTCCTCAGTTGGATCAAAGATTTAACATCTGCATTACGTAAGCGGAGCGGGAATCGAGATGCACTTTTTATCATTGACTGTAATCCGAGTTTCGCCATCTACACCCAATTGGCTCTCGCTGCAGCCGAAAATCTTATTATTCCTTTTACACCAGATGATAGTTCGCGTCGCGCTTTGGAGAATGTCGTCGCACTGCTTTATGGCCACGGTATAAGTGATCCCAAAATAGATACTTATGCAAGAATCAACTTTGCTAATAGAGCGAAGGAGAAAGAACTAGATGTTCCGAAACTCCACACCTTTGTTAGTAATCGTGTAACCCTCTATGGCCGCAAAGCAAGCAAAGCTTTTAAGGCAGTGAATGAGTCCATTAAAGTCACGTTGGATGAGCTCCACAAAAAGCACCGTCAAATCTACGCAACACCGAAAGATTCACCAAGTCAAAGGTTTATAGAGATACCTGACTATCACAGTGCTTGTGTTATTATGACACTTAAAGGAATACCTTTGAATGACCTTCAAGCCGGACCAAATATGGTTCACGGTAAACAGGTTCAACTCAATCCCGATCCATTAAATCAGTATCGGAAAGCACTCACCGAATTTGTAAATTGTCTCTAAAGGTTTCTTGTGCCATCACCAGCATTATCAACCTACACAACCTCAGTAAATCGCATACAGACACTTCGCAGGACTGCAACAGATAAGCAGTTGCATCCTATGTTGCACAATGATGAAATACAGGTTTACTATCACGCAGCACTTACGGCCTATGTTGCAGTATGGAACGGATACATAAAAAACCTCGTGCGGGACTTCTACGATGTGATACCTAATTCATCTCCTGTTTACGTGATCGCCCAGCAAGCAGCAGAAAGAGCATCGGGGAGATTTAATACGCCGAACTGGGAAAATACACAGAAATTTCTTGTAGACTGTACAGGATATGATCCTATCAACGATTGGATATGGAGTCGACGTAGGATGAACGGTTTTCAGGTGCGTGCAAGATTGAATGAGATCTTACGTGTTCGTCATAGTTTCGCGCACGGTTTTGATATGCCACCTTACGATTGGACACGATCACCGAGTGGAAACATCCGCCTAACGAGCAAAACCGCTCAAGACACTGAGGCATTCTTCAAAAATCTTGTTAAGGCTACTGACAACGGCATGAAAATACATATTGAGTCAACTTACAGACTCACCAACATTTGGTAATTAGAACCAAAGCAGTGGAAATCGGAAAAAGTCCCAAAACAGGTAAACATTAACGAAAAATAACGAAAGACAAAATATGCCACGACTCACAGAATCAGAACAGCAAGAAATCATCCGCTACATAGAAGCAGACAAACCACTACCCGAAAAATACCGCTTCCTGCTCTTTGAAGACAAACGCGAAGTAGAACTCGTTTGGAATGGCAAGACAAACGAAGTTTGCAACATCGTACTACCATTCCAGACTATTGAACACGTAGACGAACCACGTGCAGAATCCAGTGAACAACTCGGTTTATTTGATGAACGCGGCAGACAACGCAAAGGCTGGACAAACAAGTTAATCTGGGGTGATAACAAACTGATACTATCATCACTCAAGAACGGACCACTGCGCGAGGAAATTGAGGCACAAGATGGACTCAAACTTATCTATATTGACCCACCCTTTGACGTAGGTGCGGATTTTTCTATGGATATTGAGATAGGTGGTGAAACGCTTACCAAAAACCCGAATATCCTGGAAGAAATTGCCTACCGTGATACTTGGGGGAAAGGTGCGGACTCTTTCATCGCTATGATTTACGAGAGGCTGATTCTGATGCGAGACTTGATGGCAATAGATGGTAGTATTTATGCCCATTGTGATTGGCGGGTTTCTGGTTTTTTAAGGCTCGTTTTAGATGAAGTGTTCGGAAGCGATAATTTTCATAATGAAATTATTTGGCAAAGAAGTTCTAGTGGTAAGACAATTTCAAGAAACTTATCTAGGGACACAGATACAATATTTTGGTATTCTAAAAGTGATAAATACATAGTAAACTCAGTTTTTAAACCCTTATCCCCTACTACAAAAGCAATGTATACTAGGAATGATGAAGATGGCAGGGGAAATTATAGACTCTATCCACTGCAAAAAACTGCTAGTCCTGGACCCGAAACGACATACGATTATATTGATAATAATGGAAAAACATGGAAATGTCCTAAAAAGGGATGGCGGATGAAATATGAAAAGTTAAAAACGTTGGAAAATGAAAACAGACTCTATTTAGAAGGAAATACTCTTCAGGAAAAAGCTTATTGGAATGAGCGTGAAAATGAAGGAAAGTTAGCAAACAATTTGTGGGATGATATTCCAAATTTGCAAGGTACGACTGCAGAGATTCTTGATTATCCGACACAAAAACCTGAAGCCTTACTTGAACGCATCATAGAAGCATCTTCTAATGAAGGTGACCTTGTCGCTGACTTTTTCTGTGGGTCAGGGACTACTGCTGCCGTTGCAGAAAAACTTGGACGCAAGTGGATTGTCACAGACCTCGGCAAGTTTGCCATTCACACCACACGAAAACGGTTGATCGGAGTACAACGTGAACTTAAAAAGGAGGGTGAAGACTACCGTGCCTTTGAAATCCTCAACCTCGGCAAATATGAACGTCAGCACTATGTCGGTGTCAATCCAAACCTACGAGAGTTAGAACAACAGCAACAGTTAGAAGAAAAGGAAAAGACATTTATTGACCTTATCCTACGCGCTTATTCTGCCGAAAAGGCTGAAGGTTTTGCCAGTTTTCCAGGTAAAAAAGCGGGCAGGTTAATCGCAATTGGGCCCGTCAATTTACCAGTAACGCGTCTATTCATAGAAGAGATTATCCTTGAATGCAGAAGACATCAGGTTACCCGTGTTGACGTTCTCGGTTTTGAGTTTGAGATGGGATTGTTTCCCAATGTGTTACAGGAAGCGAAAGATAAAGGCATTGACCTTGCACCGAAATACATCCCCGCGGAAGTATTTGACAAACGCGCAGTGGAGCAGAATCAAGTTGTGTTTCATGATGTAGCGTTCATTGAAGTGAAAACGCATACTACAAATGGTAAAAATGATAGACCAGCGACAGTAACGGTAGAATTGACCGATTTCTCTGTTTTCTATTCACAAGATTCAATCTCAGGTGCTGAACAAACACTAAAGAACAAAAGCAGTAAAATTGTCGTGGAAAAAGGACAAGTTGTAAAGGTTAGCAAAGATTCTGAGGGGGTCGTTACGAAAGATATTTTGACGAAAGAATGGACTGACTGGATAGATTATTGGTCTGTTGATTTTGAATTTGAGAGTAAACGCGAGATTATCCGTGTGCAGGACACAGATACAGAGGCGTGGAAAGAACAGTGGACAGGCGAGTATGTCTTTGAAAATGAGTGGCAAAGTTTTCGCACCAAGAAGGATCGGTCTTTGGAATTAAAGAGCATAGCACATGAATGCAAACCGGGTTCCAGAAAAATTGCTGTCAAGGTTGTAGACATTTTCGGCAATGATACAATGACGATTGTAGAGGTAAATATTTAAGTTATACCTGAAGATTCTCAATGGTTCCATCAATGGAAGATACCAAAACTTGATTGAAAGAGGACATCACATGAAATCAACATACGGACAACTCTTGAATATGTATCAGACAGATGGATATTTGACTGGAATACATGTAGCAGATGATGCTGAGGCATCGAAATATCGTGTAGAATACGATGCCTTAGAGGCAGAAGTGGGTAAAGAAAAATGCGAAATTGGGCTCATTGATTGGCATTTTGATTATGAGTTTATTTGGCAAATTTCCACTCACCCTAAGATCCTTGATGTAATTGAAGCACTTATTGGACCAGATATGATGCTGCTGGCAACACACTTTTTCTGCAAGTATGGTCCACGAGAGAAATTCGTTGCATGGCATCAGGATGTGACATATTGGGGATTGGAACCACCAGATGCTGTCACTGCATGGTATGCGATTGATGACAGCGACGTTGGTAACGGGTGTATGCAGGTGATACCGGGCAGCCACCACAAAGGAATCCAAGAACACGGCAAATCTGAACAGGAAGGTAATCTGCTAAGTATCAATCAGGAAGTTCCAGTAACCGAAGATCTCGCAAACACTGCTGTTGACTTGGTCCTGAAAGCAGGTGAGATGTCAATACATCATGGTCAGATTATTCATGGGAGTCTACCAAACCATTCAACTCGCAGGCGTTGCGGTCTGACAGTCCGTTATATCTCTCCATCAGTTAAGCAAGCAGAAGATAATTCGTTGAAACGTCCTTGGAAACCTATTCTGTTGCGTGGTGAAGATCGTCACCAAAATTTTACAACTGTTTCTAACCCTTTCCCGCTAATCCATTAGTTTAATATTAATGAGCTCCTAATACACAGGAAAAGAAATGCATTCACACATCTATGATGTTATCGTGATTGGTGCAGGTGGTATGGGAAGTGCCACTGCATATCACCTTGCCAAGTCTGGCGCAAGGGTACTTGTTTTGGAACAGTTCAATCGTGGCCATACTTTTGGTAGTTCACACGGTGAAACGCGTATCATTCGATTCTTCTACGACAAACCTTTCTATACAGAATTGATGAAAACAGCATATACCGAATGGCGATCTCTTGAGTCTGAGTCTGATAAGCAATTGTTGTTTATTACAGGTAGTATCAATCTTGGGACAAAAGGGAATAAGTATATGAAAGCCGTAAGTGAAAGTTTAAATGAAGCAGGAGTCAACTATGCGTGGTGGGATAAAAAAGAACTGACGAAACGATTCCCACAATTCTTTGTTCCAGACCATTATGATATTCTCTGGCAAAAGGATACAGGGTTTCTGTATGCATCTGAATGTGTGTTAACCCATTTGGAGTTATCTGAACGACACGGTGCAATTGTCCGTGAAAAAACACAAGTCAATAGGATTGAATGGCAAACAGATGTGCCAACCATACGGACTGAAAAGGAGCAATATCTCGGCAGAAAGGTTGTTGTGACAGCTGGAGCGTGGACTTCTTCTCTCCTATCTAAACTTGATCTTCCACTTACAGTGACAAAGCAGCAGGTGTGTTATTTCAAACCCACTAATACTGAGATGTTTCGACCTAACAATTATCCTGTCTTCACAGAAAATACGGCAGATGATGAGTTCATATATGGTATACCATATTTCGGAAAGAACGGAGCAAGGGTAGCACGGCATGGATTAGGAAAAACCTTTTTACCTGATATGTGTGAACGAGAACCTGATGCTGATTATGACAAACACATAAACGCTTTTGTAAAAGAACGTATCCCAAGTCTTGGTAAAGTAACCCATTCTGAAGTATGTTTATATACTGAAACACCAGATGAAGATTTCATAATTGACACACATCCTGATTGTCCAAATGTTCTGATAGCAGCTGGGTTTTCAGGACACGGATTTAAGTTCTGTTCTCTTGTGGGTAGGATTATGTGTGAGTTGGCTTTAAACGATAGAACCGATTTTGACATCAGTCCATTTTGTATTAAGAGGAAAGTGTGCCTTGAATAGTCAGTATATTTGATTATTAAAACATGCAGGTGGAGAGGTGAAGTAATTGAAAAAAGATAAGTTGCTTTTGATACTTTGTGGTTGTGCAGCTACTATTGCTGGAACATTTTACCTACAATGGTTCGGATTTGAAGAATCTCCATTTAAATTGAGAGTTCCTCTACCTTCAGCTCCAAGATGGAAAAATCCATCTGATGGCATTGT
The DNA here is from genome assembly GCA_958295945.1 of Candidatus Poribacteria bacterium. Taxonomy (GTDB): domain Bacteria; phylum Poribacteria; class WGA-4E; order WGA-4E; family WGA-3G; genus MSPOR6. Next base: position 2,196,601 of record OY282386.1, on the reverse strand, counting down.
CTTTATAGTCAAAGTTATGAATAAATTGTTAAGTCTTATTGATTGGGTAATTCTTATAGGTATAGTCGTTATTCTTATAGGTATAGTCGTTATTTTACTCTTGATTGGACTAAAGGGTGCCAAATATCTTGTTGTTTCTCTTTTTCAACGCAATAGATCTTCCAAAAATGTGGAGTCACCTGAAGAATACAGAGAAGAATAGTTGAGAATTTAGAAATATTGATTCTATTTATGAATTTTCTTTTGAGCTAGAATGTATTAGAGACAGTGAATTACGCGACTACAAACGTGTTTCAAATATTGATAGATGAGTGCTTAGAATTAACGTGATTTGTTGATGTGTGAATTAGGGATTAATTCTAAATCGTTATTGAAACTCAATAAATAAGTATGATTGTGTGAAATCGGAGTAAGAGATCTTTCCATCAAGAATGAATAGGGTGTGTAAAGATTTTATCACTAACTTCTCACCAACCATTGTAGAGCGGGGTCTCCGTGCCCCGCACATTGTTTGAATGTAGTAGATTTCGGCGGGGCACGGAGACCCCGCTCTACAATGGATGGCAGTTTTGGACTATCTCAAATGCGTCTAACAAAAAGAATCGCTAAATTGACGCCTATGGTGCGGTGAGGAAACTGACCATGGAAGGTTTTAGCACAAATTCAGTGCGGTTAGGAAACCGCACATACCGCCTTGGATAATTTAGCATTTGTGAAAAATACAAGAAAAACCGAAAACTAAATGACCCTAATTATAACTGCGAACATCTTGACAGAGAGTATTTGCTTTGCTATGATATTGAAATACCTATTGAAAAAGAAAAAATCAGTGTGAGGAACGATTTATGAAAGGCAAACAGATTATCATGCCTGAACAAAGAGTGGCAACCTTAGCGGATTTTGAACTGGACGAAACACTTGCACCTAATCAAATATTACTCAAAACACATTACAGTCTAATCAGTCCCGGCACAGAAGGAGCAGGATTTACCGGCTTAGAAAGTGGTACTCGGTTTCCCCACGGGTCAGGATATACGGCTATTGGCGAGGTCCTAAAAGTTGGTGAGCAAGTAACAAAGTGTGCAGTTGGTGATTTTGTCTTTTGCTATAGTTCACACGCCTCTATTGTTAAAACTTCATCCATAATGTTATCATTCAAACCTCCATTAGAGATAGATGCCAAACTGGTCCCTTTTGTGCGTATGGCAACGGTTGCTATGACTTCACTTCGTGTGTCCTCTGCAGAATTTGGTGATACGGTTGTCATCATCGGTTTAGGGTTAGTAGGTAATTCGGCATCACAACTCTTCAACTTAGCAGGAATGAATGTTATTAGTGTAGAACGCGTACCTGAACGTATAGAAATTGCTCGTAATTGTGGGATAAAGCACTTGATCAATCCTGATAAAGAAAATGTCCATGAAAGGGTTAATGAGATTACTGGAGGTAACAAAGCGGTGGTTACCGTTGAAGCAATTGGCAATCCACGCCTTGTAGAATTAGCCTATCAACTGACAGGAAGAAAAGGAGAGGTAATCCTTCTCGGATCACCTCGCGGTGAATATGTCACGAATGTTACGGACATTTTCAACTATACTCATCTCATAGGTAGAGGTGCAATTTCCCTAAAAAGCGCGCATGAATGGGTGTTTCCAACAATGCACTCAGGTGAATCAAAACACTCACTTGAACGAAATTCGCAAATAGTTTATTCACTCATTGTGGATGGTAAGTTTAAGGTTGAGGAATTGCTAACACATGTAATTAACCCAGAAGATGCGCAATCTGCTTATGATGGTTTGACAGATCATAAAGACAAATACTTAGGTGTCATCATGGATTGGACCCAGGTATAATGTTGTAGATACTTTCCAACCTAACGACAGACAGTATAATTAAACATGAAAACCCTTCTTATATTACGACATGCAAAATCCAGTTGGGATAATCCTGCCTTATCCGATTATGATCGTCCATTAAACAAGCGCGGTAAACGGGATGCACCAAGAATAGGAAAGCATCTCAACCAACAAGGTTTAGTTCCAGATTGTATTCTTACTTCATCAGCAAAACGTGCAAGAAAAACTGCATCTAAAGTTGCTAAAGCCTGTGGATACACCGAAAAGATAAACAGATTGGATGACCTATATCTTGCTCCACCAGGTGTCTACTATGAGTATCTTCAGGAATTATCCAACAAATATCAGTGTGTCATGGTGGTGGGACACAACCCTACAATGGAACAACTTGTCTCACATCTTTCCGGAGAACTACATCGGATGCCTACCGCAGCAATTGCTCATTTTCAACTTCCTATAGAACATTGGAAAATGTTGGATTTGTCCACTAAAGGGAAATTGGTCAATTTATGGACACCCAAAACACTATTCAACGATTAAATATCCATTTAATTCCGTTGCTCATATCCATCACATTTGGACTATTCACCTATATGCAGTCTACAAAAACAATAGCGGATATAATCGTCTCTGATGCTGTTGATGGACAACTATTTCCGCAAGCCGTCCCAGATGGAAAGGGTGGATTAATTGTTATATGGGAAGATTACAGAACAGGTAAAGATTGGGATGTATACGGACAATATATTGACAACGGTAATGTTGCATTGTGGGAACCGAACGGTCTACCAATTTCTCTGGCAGCAAATAATCAACGCCGTTTACGGATGGTTGGATACGACACACACGCTATTATAGTTTGGAACGATAGACGTGGACGCAGTAGTTGGGATATCTATGCACAAGCCATAGATTTTGAAGGTCAAGTGTTGTGGGAAAAAGATGGAGTGCCAATCTGTGTAAATACTTCAGATCAATCCACTCAAGCTATAGTAAGTGATGGTGAGGGCGGCGCAGTCCTTGTGTGGGAGGATGAACGGAGAAGCACGGAATTCCAAGATCTTTATATCCAACGAGTGAATGCTTTTGGAGAACCGATGTGGAAACACGATGGGATTCCTGTATTTCCCTCTGAATCTCTACAGAGTGAACCCATTCTAATTCCCGATGAGATGAATGGATTTTATGTAGTTTGGTGGGATGTTATTGGTACGGATCAATGGAACATAATGGCTTACAGGATCAGTTTGGATGCAAAACCATTTTGGGATAAACCTGTTCTAATTACTCCAAATGATGGGATACAAGGTGTGCATCGCGTCGTTTCTGATGGCGAAGGTGGAATTATTGTTGTATGGCAGGTTTACGAGAATTTTATTAATGATCAATTATTCGCGCAACGGGTTTCCTCTGATGGTAGCAAGTTCTGGCAGGAGGAAGGCATTCCAATCTGCACTGCTGCTGGAATTCAGAAGAATCCAGCAATTGTTGATGACGGTCATGGCGGGGCAATTGTAGTTTGGCGTGATGAACGTGACATCTATTCAGACCTATATGCCCAAAGGATTCAGGCTGATGGAACATTACTTTGGCAAGAAGATGGCATACCTATATGCACAGTCGGTGGTCATCAAGATAGACCGGACATTGTGCGTACCCTAGACGACCATTTCTTCGTTGCATGGTTAGACTATCGTGGAGATTTTGGTGAAAAAAGTGTGGATGGGATCTTCAGCCAGAAAATAGATTTGGATGGGAATTTGTTGTTGAATAAAGAAGGTGTTCCTATTTCTACCAGTGATGGAGAACATTTTCCTCCCTTCGTTGTCTCTGTTAGTGATGAGAAAGTGTCTGTCATCTGGAGCAACAGTAATCGTGATAGTGGTGATATATTTCTAAAGCAATTGTATAGGTAGGATATGAACGATTATAAGCAAATTTTATCTACCATTTGTCGTCCGTTTCAGCAAGAAATTCGTAAGGGTTGTCAAGACGATGTAGTTATCAATGGAATGGGAGATTATGTTAGACTCTGGGTTGGAAATGCAAGGAAACTCAATCTTACCTCTGATGAAACACAGTTTCTCAATCGTATAGATGAACTATTTGAGAATTATGTCAATTTTAAACCTATTGAACGGAAAAGTGCTATTGAAAAAGCAACTGAATTGATTGAAGCATCGCTTGCTGGAAAAACTCTAGACAACACACTACCTAAGAAAGATGCTGGACATATTCCAACTTCCTCAAAAAAAACCAACAAACCTATTAATAAGAAACAAACAGAACCGGTATCAACAAACCAAAATGATAACTTACCGCTGTTTCAAGATTTGGACATCTCACCAGATATCGACCTGACCACAAATAACACTGCTTCAGATAGTAATTCACAGAATGCAAATGAAACCTTAATACCATTTGATGCAGATACAACAACAGAGACAGATGGAAATGATGAGAAGGATATTCCTGTTATACTTGGTGATACCCCTGTATCAACAGATGTAGAATCTCTTGATGTTTTCAACAACCCTCTCCAATATGTCAAGGGAATTGGTCCTAAACGTGCTGAGATTTTGGCGGACGAGATAGGTATACATACTGTTGGTGGATTGTTGGAATACTATCCACGAGACTACATTGATAGATCAAAAACAGTTGAAATATATAGTGTCGGCAGAAGAGAGGATGGTGAACCAGAGACTATTCAGGGACGTGTTGTTAATCATGTTACGACTCCTCCTGTAGCGAAGGGGCGTAAAAGCATTGGTAAGGTTTCGATATATGATGGTACTGGTGTTGCGATATTAGTGAACTTCGGTAGGAGAATCGGTTATATCAAATCAATTCTGCCAGCTGATACTGAGGTGGTGATTAGCGGCAAATTCACTCGACGTTATAATGAAATCCAAACAACAGATTACGAATTTGAGATATTTGAAGAAGACAATCTTATTCATACCAAGCGAATCGTCCCAAAATATCCTTTAACTGCGAAGCTAACTGCAAGAATGGTGCGAACTGCTGTCCGGAATGCCTTGGACCAACATGGTGATGAAATCTCAGAAATCCTCCCTCTCTCACTACGAAAAAAACACGCATTACTTGACCGTCAACAAGCAATACATGAGATTCATTATCCATCATCAGAAGCACATAGACAGGCTGCTCAACGTAGACTCGCTTTTGATGAATTCTTTCTACTGAGCCTTGGAATGGAGATGCGAAAGGACAACAGAACATCACAAAAAGGTATTATGTTTGCGATACATAATAATAGAGAAAATGAAAGTTATCTTCTAAAGAAGTTTGTTGATTCCTTACCTTTTTCCTTGACAAATGCTCAGAAACGGGTCTTCAATGAAATATGTGGAGATATGCAAAGCCAACGTGTGATGAACCGTCTTATTCAAGGAGATGTCGGTTCAGGTAAAACTGCCGTCGCTGCGATGGCGTTGATATGTGCAATTGAAAACGGCTATCAAGGTGCTATTATGGTACCAACTGAAATCCTTGCTGAACAACATCACCAGAATTTGTCATCCTTGTTAACGCCTCTGGGTGTAGAGGTAGTGCTACTCAAAAGCGATCTGCCAAAAGCTGAACGTGAAGATGCATTGTCTGCAATTATCGATGGATCAGCAAACATTATCGTCGGCACACAAGCATTAATTCAGGAGGGTGTTGAATTCCACAAACTTGGACTTGTTATAATTGATGAACAGCATAGATTTGGTGTGATGCAACGGGCAACACTCATGGGAAAAGCAAAGTCAGCAGATGGGCAGAGCAGCGAGGATAAGTATGAACCTGATGTATTGGTTATGACTGCTACACCTATACCGAGGACATTATCCTTAACGATATATGGTGACCTCAATATCTCTGTGATTGATGAGATGCCACCCGGTAGACAGAAGATTGATACGAGATGGGTAAAGGAGAAAGATCGTTCAGAGTTATACAATAAAATTCAGCGTGAGATTAAAAGAGGCAAACAGGCATATATAGTCTATCCACTTGTAGAAGAATCCGAAAAACTGGAGGAGTTGAAAGCTGCGACGAGTATGGCTGAGCACATACAGAAAGATGTCTTTCCACAGTTGCGCGTTGGATTGTTACATGGACAGATGAAATCCGTTGAAAAACAGGAGATAATGTCGCAGTTTAATGCACAAGAACTTGATATATTGGTATCAACAACTGTCATTGAAGTCGGTATTGATGTGCCGAATGCGACTCTAATGGTCATTGAAAATGCGGAACGGTTTGGTTTAGCACAACTTCATCAGTTGCGCGGTAGAGTCGGTAGAGGTAGTGATAAATCCTTTTGTTATCTTGTTGCTACACCAAAAACAGATGAATCGTATCGTAGAATTCAAGTGATGATTCGGTCTAATGATGGTTTTGTTATTGCCGAAGAGGATTTGAATATTCGTGGTCCCGGAGAATTCTTCGGCACACGTCAGTCAGGTCTACCAAAATTCAAGATTGCCAATATTATTAGTGATGCCACACTATTGGAAACAGCAAAAAAAGAAGCGATTGAATTGATAAAAGAGGATCCTCATCTTGAAAGACCTGAACATCAGTTGATGAAGAAAATGCTAAATGCGCACTGGAAAGCACATTTAGATATTGCCTCAGTTGGTTAACTAACCTAAGTTGCTACTTACTGAATATTAATCATCAAATTACTTTATTGAACGAAGAAACAAAGGATTTCTGCATATTTTGGTGCCATTTCATATAAATCGGGGTTACAAACCCCTCCATGAAATAATAGGTGGCAACTTGGGTTAACTATATTTGAGAATCAATTGATATAGACGTGGGATTGTCTCAGAAAAATCACCTGAAATGTGGTAGCTTTCTCCTCCGTCTTTTACTGTTCGAATAAGGATTGTCTTCTTTGGACGGTGATAGTAATGTGCTTCTGTTGGCTTTCCTTCCTGCTGAAAATCTGGGAAATCGATTAGATCAAAGTTAGCAGTCGTGAAATTCCGAATATCTTCACCACGTTGTGCTGCGATATTTCGTGCCATGGATAGACTCTTGAGATAGACTTCTGGTCCCATTACCGCTGAACCTAAGTTTAGGAAAACGCCTCCTTCCAAACGAGAAACAACGGAGACGAAACTTAGAAAGTCCTCTCCTGTTGTCCAACCTATTGCGGCATAATCTGCAGCAGGATGTTGGTCTGTTATGTCGTAACCGATACCCTTGTGAACCGTTATAAGCATGCCTAAACGGTAAGCTGCAGCAAATATACTTATGTCATCATGTGGAAAGACGATATCCTCTTCGTCGAGGGCAATCAGTCTACCGATTGCTTCACCAAAACCGATTTTATATTCATATCCTCTAATAATTGCTTCGTTCAGATAACGTCCAGTTTCCTCCCAGTTGCCAAACTTGCCATCCTTTATATATAACTCAACGTCTTCAAGTGTTGCTCCGATATGTGCCAGTTCAAAATCGTGTATTGCACATGCCCCATTTGTTGCAATAGCTGTTATCACATGTTTATTCAACAGGTCAATAATATAACGTGAGTTTCCTCGTCGCATCACATGTGCCCCCATCATCCAGATGACTTCCTTACCGTTTTTCCGTGCTTGGACTATCCGCTCAGCAACGATGTTGATATTTTCATTTTCATAAGGAGGTGTTTTGGCATCTAACTCGTAAATGTCCTCTACAGTCATTTTATGTTGGCGTTCTGATAATGGTAAGATATTGAGTTGGGAACGATCAAACATGGGTTGTTATTGTATTATTGAATTGTTATGCTATCAATCTTGAAAACTTTGCAGAGACGATTTTTGACATTCCTGCCTGTTCCATTGTAACACCATACATTACGTCTGCTATTTCCATTGTGCGGTTGTTATGTGTGATAATGACGAACTGGGTGTTGTCCGAATATGCGCGGATGAGATTTGTGAAACGGAGTACGTTTGCTTCGTCAAGTGCTGCATCTACTTCATCAAGCACACAGAAAGGACTCGGTTTTATTTTGAAAACAGCGAACAACAACCCGATTGCAACAAGTGAACGTTCACCACCAGAAAGTTGTGTAATGCTCTGTGGACGTTTACCCGGTGGACGAGCGATAATATCAATTCCCGATTCTAATAGATTTGTTTCATCAGTCAATCTTAATTCTGTTTCACCACCACCAAAGAGTTGGGAAAAAACTTCTTGGAAATTGGTTTTTACCTGTTCGAATGTTTTCAGGAACACTTCACATGATGTTTCGTTAATTTTTTGTATTGCTTGATATGAGGATTGTATAGATTGTTGAACGTCTTCACGTTGTGAAACAAGGAAATCCAGTCGCTTCTTGTGTTCCTCATGTGCTTCAATTGCCTTGAGATTGATATCTCCCATTGCAGCCAATTCAGCTTTCAATTTCTCAATTTCATCCATCATGTCAATTTCATTGATTTCTGACTGATTTGCTTCGTAGGTATTAGTTTCATTTTCAGAATTTGAAACATTGAGCATAGGCTTTGGCAGTTCTTCAATAGAAACTTGGTATTTATCAAGGATCCGTGTGGAGTTGGATTTGATTCGCATTTCAAGTTGCGTAGTTTTAATCTCAAGTTGCGTCCGTGCTCGATTCTGCTTTTCATACAATCTTCGTGTTCCACGCATATCTTTCTGTAGATTTTCAATTTCTATTACTAGTTCATCTCGTTCTTCAACTAGTTCGTCATATTCTGCTTCAGCTTCTGCAAAATCACCTTGAATTTGGAGGAATTTTCGTTCCGCTTCTCTAATTTGGTCAGATATGTCTTGTTTAGTTTGTTCATCATTGTTAATTATGTCCTGTTGTTTTTTCATTTCCTCTTCAATTTGAATTTCTCTGTCATCAAAACCTTCAAGTTCAGTACTCATACCATCGATAATACCGTGTTGTCCTGCCAAAAAGATTTCATTCTCCTGAACTTCGTTAGCCACTTCATCCTGTTTACGTTTATCACTATCTATACTTTCAGTAACACGTTTTATTCTATTTTCATTTTGAGTTCTTTTTTTCGTGAGTTCTTCTATTTTTTCATAAAGTTGCAGTTGTTCATCTCTTGAAAGATCAGCAGTTTCCTCGTGTTGTCTATTTTCAACTTCATTTTCTGCTATTTGTTTTTCAATTCGGACAATGTTTTGGTCAATTTGTTCAATATCTTTGGTTATAGCAGCTCTTTCAATTTTTTTATCCTGCCATTGTGTTGAAAATGACTGTCTTGATTGTTGTGCTTGTGCAATAGTTGCTGCATAAGATTTACGTTTTTGTTCGGTCTGATTTACTAATTTTGTTAATTCATCAATCTTTGTCTGTAAAACATCAAGCTCGTTGGTTCTACTGAGAAGTCCTGTTTTTCTTTGTTCAGTATGCCCCCCTGTGATTGCTCCAGATGTATTTATCAATTCACCTTCTAAGGTAACCAATCGAGCGTTTGGGTTGCACCTTCTTTTGAGTGAGATAGCATTGTCCAAATTATCTATGACAAGTGTGTTGCCTAATAGATGTTGTACTGCGGGTTGATAGATGTAGTCGAAATCCACCAAATCTTCAGCTACTCCGATCACACCGGGTTCATCAAGAAGCGCATCGTCAGTGAAATTTCTCCGTCGGATAATGTCAAGTGGTATAAATGTCACTCTACCTGCATTATGCTTTTTTAGAAATCTTATTCCTGCATCAGCATCATCTGCAGTCTCAGCGATAACATTTTGTATTGCACTGCCGAGTGATACCTCAATAGCGACCTCATAATCGTTTTGTGTCTGTATGAGTTCTGCGACAACACCGCAAATCCCGCTAAACTGTTCAGGATAATGCTCTTTTGCTTGCATAATTGCACTGACACCAGCATAGTATCCTCTATAGGAGGCTTGCATTTGCGTCAAGGTTCTATGTTGGGTTTGATTTATACCTAATGTATCTTGTAACCCGCGTATTCTTGTATCAATCTGACGAAGAGCGTCTTGAGTTTCGTTGAACGTTGCTTCAACTTTCTCTTTTTCAGTTTCAATCTGTATTATGTCAGCATCTAATTTTGTAGCGGCATGTTGTATTTCCTCACGGTTGTCATTTGCAGTTTTTAGTTCAGCATTTAGCGTGTCAGAATTTTCTTTCAACCGGTCAAGACTGTTCTGTGTATTTGTAACCTTATCTTCAATGGAAGTTCTTTTATTTTGAAGATGGGAAAGTTCAGCGATAGTCTCCTGCAGATCGTTTTGTGCCTCTTGTATAGTTTGATTGGTATTGTCAATTCGTGTACTCAATTCCTGTAAAAGTTGCTTACGTCCTGATACTCGACTTTCCTCAATTTTTAATGATGCCTCTTTTCTTTTCTTTTCTTGTAACCGCTCCTTTTTCTGCGTTTGTAGATGAATATGTTGTGTTTTTAAGGATTCAAGTGTTTGCAATGCTCTTTGCCGCTGCTGTGCTATATTTATTTGGTTTTCTTTGTATACTACAAGCTGTCGTTCAATCTTATCTATTTGACCTTCTATTTCATTTTTCTTTTCTTGCGCAGTAGCGATTGCAGTATCCAGTTCACTTCTTTTAATAGATGCGCTTTCAACTCTATCTTCAGCCTCCTGTATATCTTGATTTGCTTCACTGACTTGGTTTATTAATTCATTCAGTTTATTTTGTGCTTCAAGATGTTCAACTGCAAGTTTTTCGTATTCCCGATATGCAAGACCTAATTCTAATTTCTGTTGTTGTTCTTTCAGTGATTTATAGCGTTCGGCTTGTTCAGCCTGTGATTTTAGAGATTCCGTTTCACGTTCTAATTCCTGAATCACATCGTTTATCCGGACTAAATTCTGTTTTGTCTCTTCTAACTTACGTAGAGCAGTCTTTTTGTTATGCTTAGATTTTGTAATACCCGCAACTTCATCAAATAGAAAGCGTCTTTCTTCTGGACGAACGTTAAGTATCATATCAATTTTACTCTGTTCCATCACAGAGTATGCATCAACTCCAACACCTGTATCCATAAATAGTTCGCTGATATCGCGTAGTCTACATGCTGTCTGGTTGATAAGATAACTACTCTCTCCATCGCGTGTGAGTTGTCTGCAAACTTCAACATCAGGTGACTGAATTGATAGTTTTTCAGAAATATTGGTAAGTGCGAGTGTAACACTTGCTTTTTGAGCGGGATTAAAGTTTGATCCACCGTTAAATAGTAGGTCTCGCATGCTGGTGCAGCGAAGTGCTCTGGGACTCTGTTCACCTAATACCCATCGTATTGCATCGGAAACATTACTCTTACCACATCCGTTTGGACCGACAATGGTTGTGATGCCAGGTTCGAGTAATAAATCAACTTCTTCGGCGAAGCTCTTGAATCCTCTGATTTTGATGCTTTTTAAGTGCAAAATTTTCCTCCTACCAATAAATTATCTTAATGCTTTCTGTTCTAAATCGGGGTTATAAACCCTCTAACAAACCATAGGTGGCAACTCGGGTTATTCTATAGGAATTTAAAAAATGTGTTACAGCATTTCTATAGGAACGTTCTCCGTATCGCGACGAAACAGTATGGAAGTCGGGAAACGGCGTTCCCTCCTACAAATCAAATGTCAGGACAATTGTAAAATCTATATATTAACGCTTTATTATCATGCAGTTAACCTACTTGTATATACGATAAACATTATTGATTGGTTTCAATAGGGGTTTAGAGTCCTTGCTAAAGTTAGCACGTCGATTTCCATTGGGTCGGCATCCCATAGGACATTTACAACTTCACGCACAGTAGCACCCGTGGTAAAGACATCATCAAACACAAGAATATGTTTGTCACGTATTATGTCAGCATTCTGTATTTTGAATGCACCCTTGATGTTAGTTTGACGTGCTTCTCTGTCTAAACTACTTTGCGGTGATGTGTTTTTTTCTCTAATAAGTACATCCTCTAATACTCTAAGACCTACTACTTTCGCGATCCCTTTTGCCAACAACGTAGACTGGTTAAACCCACGTTCACGTAGACGTTTTTTGTGAATAGGTACTGGAAGGACGTAGTCATAGTCAGTTAGGTTTAAGTCGCATGGTATGTTATCCAAAATGAGTTGTTTTAGGGTATGACTGAGTGAATATCGTTTGTTAAATTTAAATAGATGTATTGCTTGTTGTATAGTGTTTTCATACACTGCAATCGTCCGCAGTTTGCCGAAACGTGGTGGTTTCGTTGCACAGGAATTACACAGGTCTTCAGTATATGGTATTCCGCAGATTTCACACCATGGCGATTGAATAAATTCAATAAATTTCCAACATGTATCGCAGATATATGGAGCAGATTCAAAACCGAGTTGTTTTTTACAGACGTGGCACTGTGCTGGATATATAAATGTGATTGCAGATTCAATGGTTTGTTGTAGAAAGTTTGGTCGTATGTGCATATTTTGCTACCGTTTATGTATGTCGTGATAGTATAGCACGGATGGGATATTATTTCAAATATGTTAGCTGTTGTGGGTGTGTAAAGTTTTTGTCACTATAGTCGTCAATTTAGCGTCCTTCCAGTACCGTTAGGTTCGGTTAGGAAACCCCACCTAACCAGGACTATGAGAGTAGTCATTTTTGTGTAGTATCTGATGACAAATTCATTGTGTTTATCTTGCAATTTCATGGTCTGTCTTCTTCTTGAAAAGTTACGAAACTGTAAGAAATCTCTTACAACTGTAAGACGGGAAAATTGCCTATAGACTCAGTTTCTGTATGGGTTTATAGGACATATTTTGATGACACTAAAATTTGAATTTCGCAAAACTGTAAGATTTTTTTGAGATGCTGAGATTTGTCCGTTATTTTTGTATAGAAATGTGTGATGAATTGCATGAATATCGTCTTTTATCTTCATAATAGTTTCCATTATTTTGCTCTTATAAATTTCTTAGATTTGTTATATTGTATGTAACACGCATGTTAAAATAAATAATAAATATATATTAACATATAAATGGACTTATGTCAAATTATTTTTTTGGCAATGGACATATTTTTCATTGTTCAACACACATTTTTTAGGCCTGTAAGGACGATATGGTTATGAGCACTGGGTAGTACAGACATATCGTCCTAATGAAGATTAGGAAATAAATAGGGTAATTTGAGATTAAAGTCCAGAGCACTGACAAAGTGCCAATTCAAGAAATCAAGAAATCAACGGTATGAACGCCTTTTGGCGTTCCCCGGGTCTCTGTGCGCCGCCATTCCTTGTCCTGTAATGCAACGGGCGGGCACAGAGACCCGCCCCTACAATTCATGGTGAGAAGTTAGTGACAAAGACTTTATACACCCCACACCCGTTGTTATTGCAGGGATATTTAGTATTAGTAGATTTCGCGTATTTGGAGTTGATTCACTCCTACAAGCGATAGATAGCAACTCAGGTGAGTATAGTGGTACTCCGAGATTTAGTCTGGAAGAATTACAACAGATACACTGTTATCAATAGCTAACTGTACAGATTCTGGTATCTGTTGGTCATTGATCAATATGTTAAATAAATCTCGACTTTGTGATGATAAAGAATCAGGATCAGATGAAGATGGTGCTTGGTGGTCATCTATTGGAGTTTTGCCTCTATCCCGTGGAGGAATTGATGGGGCAGATGTTTCTTGCTTTTCTGCACAACTTGATATTATCGTAACAATTAATTCATCGTTCTTTTCTAATTCATCCTTAAAGATTAATCCAAAGATGGGTTGTGCATCGAGATATTTTTCACAAATGACACGCATCGCTTGGTCAAGTTCATGCATTGTGAAATTGGGTGGTGAATATATGTTAACTAACATATCGGCATCTGATTCAACTGTGTTTTCTTGAATGAGAAGCGAGTTAATTGCGTTTTCGGCAGCAATTGTTGCTCGATTTTCCCCCTTTGCCTTCCCAATTCCCATCAACATAGTTCCTTGATTACTAAGAAGACTTCGTATGTCATCAATTCCAACGGTGATCTCACATTCTTCTACCAATATATCTAAAATGATGCTAACTCCATGGACGAGTATTTCATTGTTTTGCTGGAATAATTCATTCATTGGCAAATTCAGTCCTTGTGAATTTAAGATTTGCCCGTTCGGTATCACGATAATAGCATCTGCACATGAATCTGGATCCTCTTGGAGTTCACTCAATCCTTCATCAGCATTTTCTTTTTTGTGTTTTTTCTCAGTGTCAAGTGGTCGGGTTGCAATGCAGACAGTCAATGTTTTATGTACACGTGCTAAAGATGCGAGTACGGGTGCAACTGCAGTCCCCGTTCCACCGCCCATTCCAGCGATAATAAAAAGCATATCAGAATCTGATACTATGGAGTGAAGGTCATCCATGTTTTCGGCAGCTGCTCTTCTACCAAGTTCAAGACTCCCTCCCGTTCCTTGTCCTTGTGTAACGGTAGCACCAATTTGAATCTGAGTGATTTCATTACAAGATTTTAAAGTCTCACTGTCTGTATCAATCGCATAGAATTCTAATTCAGTTCTATCATCCATCCCATAATCAATTATGTCAGTGTCTTCTTTTTTGTTGAGCTGTTTGACAGCATTGCATCCTGCTCCACCTACACCAATTATCTTACATTTAATTCCACCATTTTCATGTTTGTCATGTTTTGTTGACATTGTGTTCTCCTTTGTAGGTTCAATTTGAAATTCTTTTCGTAGTAGTTGTCGGACTTCGCTCAGTTTTGACTTTACCGTTCCAATTGGTAGGTTATATTCTTCAGCAATATCATTCACACTAAATAAATCCAGATAGTACATTTCTGCAATAGAACGCACTTTATTCGGCAGTTGATATACAGCTTCTCTTGCATCTGCACGTAACTTTACATCATGAAACCGTTGTTCTGCTTCTTTATCAATCTGTATGGTTAAGTCTTCGTAACTCATAATGATTTCGGAGTTTTTGTTTATTTTTGAAGCATAATATCTATTGCATGCACTATTTGCAATTTTACGTAGCCATGCACCAAAACTTTCTACTTTCCGGAGTCCAATTATGTTATTCCATACAGCTAACCAGATATCCATGAGAATTTCTTCAGCATCTCGAGTTTGTCTTGATTTGTCTAATACAATGTTCCAGATCCGTGGACTATACCGTGATATTAATTCAGTGAATGCATCTTCGTCTCGACATTGGACAAGTCTCACCAATTCTGCATCAGTTAAGTAGTTAGGATTGTCAAAGTTATGATTCATAGATAGATTCCCAAATAGAATTTTGCTTTAAAGAGGGGTAAGAATTTGAAATTGGTTTAAAAAAATGCCGTTAGAAGTTAATTGTTCTTTCTTGATGCCATGTCAAAACCGACAGCTGCTACCAGGACAACCCCTTTAATTATATCTTGCCATGCGGGTCCCATATTTGCCATACTCATTCCATTACTTAAACTTGCCATGACAAATGCCCCTAAAATTGCGCCGAATATTGTTCCACGTCCACCCATCAAACTTGCCCCACCAATCACACATGCTGCGATTGCATCTAATTCAAGCAATCGTCCTGCTTCTGGACCTGCACTACCAAGTCGTGTTGTCATTACAACCCCAGCAACTGCCATTAATACACCCATTAATGCAAAAACCTGCATTGTAATAAGTCGTACGTTTATTCCTGATAAATAGGAAGCTTCAGCATTTCCTCCGATGGCATAAACATACCTACCGAACCGGGTGCGGTTTGCTATAAAATGAAAAATGAATGCCAAACTCAATAAAATACATACAGGTAATGGAATACCTTTGTATGAGTTCATTACCATGACGAAGACGATAATACATCCCAATGTAGATAATAGTTTCATCATCGTTGGCAGCTGAGCTTTGAACGTTTTAGGTAATTGTGATGAGATGAGTTGCCTATAAAACACATAGACACTCAATCCAATACTGATGGACATTATCACCCATCCAATCTGAGGAGGAAGATGGGAAGTTCCAATTGACTTTAACCAGTTGTCAGGAAGGAGAATAGTTCCTCCTTTTGTAAATGCCAACATCAAGCCGCGATACAACAGAAATCCACCAAGAGTGACAATAAACGCAGGGATTCGTTGATATGCAATGAGGAATCCATGTAATACACCGATTAGTATGCCGATGCAAACCACTAAAATAAGAGTTAGGATTATTGGTAATTCCATCGATACATGTAATATCGCAGTAATAACACCAAGTAGACCTGAACCGAACCCGACTGAAAGGTCTATGTTTGCTGAGATGATGACTAATACCATTCCTATTGCAAGAATAGCGGTGACTGTTGCTTGTCGGGAAAGAATCGATAGGTTACGTGCCGTTAGGAATGTGCCATTTGTTAAGAGAGTGAAGATGATCCAGATAGAGATGAGGGCAATTACCATCGCATACGTGCGAAGATTCAGGTGCTTCATATTTGATAGTATTTGTTTTTATAGTCCTGTTCCGAACAGTGTGTTGAAGTTGTTGGTAGTTACTACACCGATTTCCTCGGTAGTACTATTACGTAATTCAGCGATTTTTTTTGCGATTGCTGGAACATAGGAAGGTTCGTTTCGTTTTCCACGACGGAATTGTGGTGTTAGCCAAGGGCAATCTGTTTCTATCAATAGACGCTCCAATGGGATTTGTTTAGCCACAGCCTGGACATCTTTTGCATTAGGATAGGTTACTATTCCTCCTATGCCGATGTGGAATCCGATGTCAATACTTCTTTGCATTAGTTCAATATTACCTGTAAAGCAGTGTAAAACACCGTTTATTTTACCTTGTCGTTTTTCCAATATCGGTAGAATATCTGCATAGGCATCACGGTTATGAATTATGATTGGTGTATTCATCTCTTCTGCAAGGTCTAACTGTTTTTCAAATGCATCTTTTTGAATTTCTTGTGGAGACAGATTACGGTAGTAGTCTAAACCTATTTCTCCGAGAGCGATTACTTTCGGATGGTCTAATTGGACTCGGAATGTTGATAGAATGTCATCTGTCAACTCCGTTGCACTGTGTGGATGCATCCCTACAGATGCATATATATTTTCATGTTTCTCAGCGAGTTCAACTGCTTTTTGACTTGTTTCTACGTCAATCCCGATAATTAAGATATTAGAAACGCCAACATCTAATGCGCGTTGAAGTACGGCATCTCGGTCAGAATTGAACTGATCTATTTGGATATGTGCGTGTGAATCTATGAACATATTACATTAAAGGTGTTCTGATGACTGTTTCAAGTGTGTGTGCTTGCGGTGATTGTGAAACAAGGAATAGAATGAGATCAGCGACATCTTCTGGTTGGGTAAGGTTTTCAAGGACATCGTCTGGATGATTATCACGACGCATTTTTGTATCAACGGGTCCGGGACACACAACAGAAGCTTTGACACCGTGCGGTCTGCCTTCATTGTTAGTTGTTTCTGTGAAGCCAATGACAGCGAATTTTGATGCACAATAAGACCCACCGTTGACATGTCCATACTTGCCAGATACTGATGAAACGTTGACAATATGACCGTATTTCTGTTTGCACATATAACTGAAAACTGCTTGTGTGCAAAGGAATACACCTTTTAGGTTTACTGCCATTGTCAAGTCCCAATCTTCTTCGCGTATCTTTTCTATAGGATTATGTATAGCTACGCCAGCATTGTTCACAAGGAAATCCACCTTGCCGAAGTTGCCGATTGTTTTTCCTATTAAAGTTCCTACATCTGATTTCTTCTGAACATCGGTTTTGATGGGAAGTGCGCGTCTTCCGAGATTTTCAATCTCTGATGCTACTGAAATTATTTCGGATTCTGTGCGTGCAGCAAGAACAATATCTGCACCTTCTTTTGCGAATGCTAATGCAGTGGATCGTCCAATGCCACGACCTGCGCCAGTGATAATTGCTATACGGTTTTTGAGTTTCAAATTTATACCTCAATGATGATGGTTTCTATTATATTTTGATTTTATAACATCAGATGTATTCCTTATATACCAAGTTTAAGAAACTTGATACTGAGATAGTTTCTGCTTGTCAAATAGAATACCGTGCCCTGGCCTGTCTGGGGGTGAAAAGTGTCCATCATTCAACGTTAATGTGTCACTTAGTACTGGGTCAAGTGATGGAATGTACTCCACAAACAGGGAATGAGGAACAGCAGCAGACAGATGTACGTGCAGGTCCATAAGAAAGTGCGGAGAAACAGAGAGACCGAAACATTCGGCAGTATGTGCAACTTTCATCCATTCTGATATGCCACCTACACGGACTGCATCGGGTTGTAAGATATCTGCTGCACCTTGAGATATGTATTCCTTGAAGACGTATTTGTTGTATATTGTCTCACCGATGGCGATTGGGATAGTGGTTTTCTCTCGTAATTCAACATGGCTTTCAACATCGTCTGCTTCAATCGGTTCCTCAAACCAGAATATGTCTGCTTCTTCAACACGACAAGCCAGTTGTATTGCTTCGCGTGCATTCCACTTCATGTTAGCATCGATCATGAGATAAGGTTCCTGTCCGATTGCTTTTCTGACTGCAAAAATTCGACTAATGTCTTCGTACAAACTGTCACGACCGACTTTGATTTTGATACCTTTATATCCTTGTTTTACATAATCAACAGATTGTTTGACAAGTTCATCTTCAGTAAGATGTAGCCAACCTCCATCAGTATTGTAAACAGGAACAGATGCACGTGCCCCACCGAGGAGTTGATAAAGTGGTAATTGTGCACGTTTCGCCATTAGGTCCCAGAGTGCTATATCAACAGCTGCCATTCCTAAGCCGACTATTCCACCTCTACCAACCCAATGGGTTTCCATCCACATTCGATTCCAAATCCGGTCAATATTTGAGGCATCTTCTTCAAGAAGGATCGGTCTGAGGTATGCGTCTATAATCTGTTTTATTGCTTCTCCACCTTTGCCGATTGTGTATGAAAAGCCTGTGCCGATGACACCGTCAGCATCTTCAATCTCAATGAATGGGAATTCCATAGAGACAAAAGCTTGTATGGCATCGGTGCGTTGAACTTGCGGAGGAATGTCGTATAGTGATGTGCGAACAGATTTAATTTTCATTTTTTTCTTGAGTAGCCTTTAGTTTTTCTAATTCAGTTCGTAAACGTACGACTTCTTCTTCAGCTTTTTTTCTTGCAGTAATTGCTTTTTCTTCAGGTGTTTGTATCCATTCACCTGAAGTCGTGTCCAATAGACCGATTCCATCTTCTTGTATTTTGAAATCAATACCTAATACCTCAGAATGTATTCCGCCGTGTGGGAGATATTCAATGGCATCATACATACCATTTTCATTTAACCGAAACCCCATCAGCGATTCATTTAAGTAACTCCATTCAGGATCGTATAGGAAATATTCACGAACACCGATAGAGGCATATCTGGTTTTCTTCCGACCAAGATCTTGTTTATATGTGCTTTTGCTGGCGAATTCCATAACGAAGTCTGGTGCTTTTCCTTCTTCCCAAGTATTGTATGTGCGTCTCATCTTCTTCTCAATACCGAATACAACCATTACATCGGGAGAAATAGAACGACGTGGATTGCCTTTAATGTCATAGATGAGAAGGTTACCAGAAACATATACATCATCGTAATCTTCATAATGTGATTTCAGTTTATGATATGTATCAATAATGATTATTCTGTGTAAATCGGTTTCAGCTAAAGGCTTTCCATCAGTTTCTGGATAATATATTTCAGCATCATCTGTTGGAACATATTTGATTGGTTTTGTTTTATGTTTTGTATTCATTGTTTAGTCCTAAGTTGTGTTTCTATTTTGAGTTTCTTGAGTGTAGACAAATTTCAGTATTGCACATCAGATGTTGTTTGTTTCAACCGACATGCAATACTACGGTTTTGAAATGGCTATTTTAGCTTATTGATCATGCCCTTCAGGTTTTCAGTGCAAATACGGGAGGCTTCCTCACCTGCTTCAGAGAAGGCTTTTCCGCCAGGTCTATTGAGCAGGTCATCATCAATTTTAAGTGTCGGTCTCCAATGTGTTTCAAGACAAAGATGTCCTTCATATCCATCGTCAACAAACGCTTGGAGTTGTCCCTGCCAATCTATGATTCCATCTCCAACAGGAACAGATTCCATTTCACCAGTATCAGGATTTGGCGCTGCATCTTTTAAATGTGCATGTATCATAGTGGGTTTCATCTGATTATAGGCATCTGGATATGGTGTTATACCGTCCTTAGCGTGAGCTTCATTCGCTGGGTCCCAGATTCCACGTACGTTTGGTGAATCGATTTCTTCAATGAAACGTGCTGTAAGTTTGGCAGTACTAAGCGAGGTAGTGGATTCGTTTTCCATACCTAATATAATACCCTCACCATCAATTATTCTACGCGGTTCATCATAGGCAGAGATAATTTCATCCCAACATTCCTTCGTCTTACCGGTATCCCAAAAGACGAAAGTGCGTATAAGATTTGTGTCAAATGCTTTTGCTGTGCGAATACATCCTTTTAAAATGTCAAGATGTTCCTTACGTTCTTCATGGTTGTCCATATCACATTTGAAGAATGGAGATGCGACACCGATGATTTCTATATCTGTGCCATCAAGTAGACGTTTCAAGTCGTCTATGTCTTTATCTGTGAGTTGATGCGGCAATTTATCCCATACCGAGCGAATCTCAATTGAGTCTAAACTATGTTCTTTGACAAAACTAACTACGGTAGCGAAGTCCTGAGATACCTCATCACCTATAACACCAATTTTGAACATATATATGTCTCCTTTGATACGTTTTCTGTATATTAGCATGGCAGGGCATAATTAGCAAGAATGATTTTAAAATTATTGGACAAGGAAATTATAGAAGTTCTTTCCATTTATGGATTCACAAGTAACTATTACTCTTTATTACAATTACATTTGACAATCACTTATATATTGTCTAATTCACACGTGTTTAGAATGCAACCCCAAAGTCGCGCAAATCATTACGCCTCTTACATTGTAGGATTTGTACAGACACGACTGTCTGATTTGTCTTCTTGTAGGATGGGTTCTCCGTGTCCCACCATTATTGATACCGAAAATATGTAGGAGCACTGAGACCCCGCACTGCAATGGTTACTGAGAAATTCTGACAAAAACTTTACACACCCATCTAACTTTTTACTTGATTACGTATAATTATTATGTTATTATATATCTAATCTTTACCAATAGAATTGTTTGTATGTAAACATAATTTTAAATTCAGTGTGGTTATCTGCGTCAAATTTGACATCTTTCCCGCAGATGTGAATTACAGGTGGCGTTTATCGCGGGTAATAAAATCAAGGAGATGCATACGTTAGGTGATGTTTCTTACCTAAGTTATGCTGTAAAGATTAATGAGAACAGGAATATGGGTCCCTGAGTATGATACACCTGAAATATGGCATAATGAAATTTCACGTCGTAGTTTTTTCAAATATGGAGTCAGTAGTTTTCTCGGTCTTGTTGCGATGCAGCACTTTGGGACAACTGGAAATGCCCAGTTAGAGAATGTCATACCTCGTGCCAAACAATGTATTGTAATGTTTATGAGTGGTGGTCCGAGTCAGTTAGATACATTTGATCCAAAAGACCCATCTGAGAAAAATAGTGGTCCATTCTTGCCAATTCCGACGAGTGTTAAAGGGATTGAAATATCTCAACATTTGCCGAATGTAGCACAACAGGCACATCACCTTTCCATTATTCGGTCAATGGTATCACGCGAAGGTAATCATGAGCGCGCTCGGTATCTATTACATACCGGTTATGCACCTGGTGGAGCAGTACGTCATCCTACATTAGGGTCATTAACTTCCTACTATCTTGATGATGACGAGTCTAAACTCCCAGCTTGTGTAAATATCAGTTCCCCGACCTATTCTGGCGGATTTCTTGGTGCTGCACACGATCCTTTTGTAGTAAATAACCCGATTGAAGAAGTTGAAGATATTAAGTATCCAAAACAGATGGATACCCACCGTTTCCGTGAACGTCTCAATATGCTAAAGAATCTGGAGAAAGATTTTATCTCCAAACGATCTGGTGTTAGTACAGAGACACACGAAGCCATCTACAAAAAAGCAGATGAGTTAATTAACTCACCCAAAATCAAGGCATTTGAACTTGATGACGAACCCGATGAAGTGCGTCAAGCTTATGGAATGAATCGGTTTGGACAAGGTTGTTTGATGGCACGACGCCTCGTTGAATCTGGTGTAAAATTTGTAGAAATCACTCTTGACGGTTGGGATACGCATGAAAACAACTTTGAAAGAACCAAAGAACTGCTGGACGTTGTTGATCCTGCTTATGCTATGCTGATCAAAGATCTAAGTGAACGTGATCTTCTTGATGAAACTATCGTTCTTTGGCTTGGAGAATTTGGTCGTACACCGAAAATAAATATGAATGATGGACGCGATCATCATCCGAATGGATGGTCTGCTGTCATTGCAGGTGGTGGTGTTCGTGGTGGACAGGTTGTTGGCAGCACGAATGGTGATGGTAGCAAGGTTGTCTCAGCACCTGTTGGTGTCCCTGACTTGTTCGCTTCTCTATGCTTTTCACTTGGTATTGATTATCAGGAAGAGAATATGTCTCGCTCTGGACGTCCAATCAGGGTAGTCAATGATGGCAGCGTGGTTGAGGAATTGTTCGTATAGTCTTCTGACTGCATATATATTTATGTAATTCATTTGACATTGCACAATGACTCTACTTATGCCGTTATTATTTGTTTTCCTTGCAATGGTGAAATAAATGCGTGTTATTGCGGGGAAACATAAAGGAAGACATCTTACTGCTCATAAAGGCACTGAAGTACGACCCACAAGTGATAGGGTCAAAGAGTCTGTCTTCAGTATAATTCAAGATCGTGTAGTTGAAGCAAAATTTTTGGATCTGTGTGCAGGTACTGGTAACATTGGAATTGAGGCACTTAGTCGTGGAGCTAAGCAGGTTGCCTTTTTGGATAAAAACTTGAAATGTATTCGTTTGATTGAACAGAACCTAAATGTTATAGGATTAGATATCAACCAACCTGAGGTACAGTTGATTCGCGAAGATGCAATACAAGGAATTAATCTGTTTCATCAACAATCCAAGTCATTTGAACTTATATACTTAGATCCTCCATACGATTCTGATTTATACAATCAGTGCCTCTCCTACATTTCTGACACAAGTGTTCTTGAGACTACCGGAATACTTCTCGTAGAACATCGTAAACATAGAGAACTACCATCTGTCTATAATGGACTACGCTGTTATAGAATTAAGCAGTATGGAGATACATGTTTAAGTTTCTACAGATATGAACAGAAATGATGTATTCTACTTAGTGAAATATCAAAGTCGTGATTAATTGTTTGATAAAGGAAAACGTGCATGAAACTTGAGGACCTGTCTATCTCTCGACAAGGAAAAGTCGTCTTAATTAACCATCAAAAATACCAAATTGAATATAACCTAGCAAAAGGAACATGGAATTATAGTGATAATAATGGTAAGTCAATAATCAAAAATGGGTTCACTCACATAAGTTTTGCAGATGGATCCACATTGAAAACAGTGAGCCCTGGGTTTCGCGAATTCCGAACAGAGCCAGTGGAAACTGATGTGTATGGTACTTATCAAACACTTCATTTTATCTATGAAAACACATCACAACAAGAATCACCTAAGAAGTCCAAATCCAATTCCTCCAACCAGAAGTCTGACGAAATAGAAATCACTTCCAATTCGGATTCTACTGACCCGCCTTCAACTGATTTAGATGAAATATCCAATGAAACTGATATACGTGTCCATACGTATCTAACTTGCTATGTTGAACAACCCTATGTTCTATTAAAAGTTGAGGTTGAGAACCGAAACAATAACCCACTGTGTTTAGCAAATATCACACTGATTGATATATCAGCACAACATGGTGGCGTTCAATTAGATAGTAATCCATCTCAATACCATTTATTCTTAAGGACTCCCCCGATTTCTCCCAGTGCGACAGCACGCCATAAAATCTACGATGGCTTTCACTTTAATCGTGATAACACGGTACATCCTTGCCAAGATGGCATCCTCTACGATACAGTTAGTAAAAAGTCACTCATATTTGGGTTTATCACGAACAATAAGTGGTGGCCTCGTATGCAGATAGGGTATGAAGTATCAAAACGGAAATCTCAACAAGGGTTGACGTCATGGTCACTCTATAACGATTGTGAAAATATAGAGTGTACATCAGGTAAAGTAGTATCATCAGAAATCGGATATATAGATTTTTCAGATGATGCCAAGTCATCCTACAATCGCTATACCGAACGTCACACTGCAGTAGGAATTACACCCACAAAACAAGACACTGAAATAAGCAATGAATCACCTTTTGTTATAGCTAACAAAACAGATATTGGATGGAGTTTTTCGGATGATAACATGCAAGGAAAAATGAGTTCAAAAGTTATCAAGAAAGAGGTAGAATTGATTTCTCAAAGTCCATTATTTAATCGCTCTCTTATTGGTGGAATTGATTACATTCATCTTGAATCTGGCTGGCAACCGCATCCAGGCACCTTATCTCTGAACCGAGATAGTTTTCCAGATGGCATGGTATCTGTAGTTGATATAATTCACAAGAATGGATTTAAGGCAGGCATACGTATTGATCCATTTGCTATTGAACGAAATTCAGATTTTTTAAAGCGTAACCCAGACGCTTGTTTAAGGTACAAATCTTCAGTATCATCTGAATCAGATAAAGAAATACCAGCGCATGTAGCAGCAGGTGAACCTGTTGAAGTTCATTTACCGGGAAGAGAGAATGCCCTATCCATCTTAGATGTTTCAAATCCAAAAACAAGAAAGCATGTTCAAAGAGTCATTAAGAAGATAGTAAATGAATGGGGTTATGATATTGTAAAGGTGGATTTATCCAGTTATACAAGTGGTATGATGACTGTTGCTTCAAATGTTACATGGTATGAAAAATCACTCACATCAACAGAGCTATATAGGTGTGCTTTAGAAATTCTGACGGATTCCATAGAGTCAACAAAAAACAAGGCAGTCCTTGCAGGCTATAACGTAATTGATGGCGTTAGTGTTGGCAGTTTTCAATTGAATTACCCGCAACTACGACTGAAATCCGTGGATCACAGTGATAATTGGCATCAACAAAAAGGGATGAAACATCGACTTTGTCGATATGCAGGCTATTTAAACGAAAATGGTGTCTTTTGGAATCATGTGTATGGAGAATTAGCCGTTGACGAACCACGTCCGGTAAATGAAGCAATTGTTGAATTGACTGCAGCTGCCTTGAGTGGGGCATCGGTGCAATGTGCAAACACTCCTAATCAGATTTCTGAACAACGTGCTAAATTAGTTACAAAGATATTCCCACTAATTGGACAAGCAGCCAAAACAGTAGATGTTTTTGATGAAATTCTTCCGCGTATATGGCACTTACCAATTGAAACAGAGAGAGAATCATGGGATCTCATCGGTATCTTTAATTGGAAAGATCAGCAAGAGGATTTACAATTAAATTTAGATGACTTAGGACTTGATCCTGCGAAAGATTATCTTGTTCACGATTTTTGGATGCGTCATTATTTAGGGATTGTTTCTAAACACGTAACCCTCTTGAATATGGGACCACGTTCCGCAAAATTATTGTGCTTGAGAGAACAACAAGAAACACCACAGATACTCTCAACGGATATGCATTATACACAAGGAAGTGTAGAGATTATATCTGCTGGATGGGATGAGCATAGTCAAAGTTACCTTATTATCTGTCAGCCGCCTTGTCAAGTTGAAGGTTCGGTATTTATACATGTTCCAGAAAACTATATTCCAACAAGTATATCAGCGTATGGGAGTGATTATAAGTATATTTGGGATAAACCGATATACCAGTTGACGTTTGGTGCTACTGACTCATTGATGCACGCAAGCATTCAATTTATGAAGACAGAAGGTGGTTCCAAATAATAATTTGGCAATTACAACAATACACACATGCATAAGCGAAAAACTGAAATTGCCATTGATGCAGTAAAAATAGCAAGTGAACTATGTAAGCAAGTGCAATCTGAAATGGTATCGTCCGATGCTATTCAAAAGCGCGACAGAAGTCCTGTGACAGTCGCTGACTTCGGTTCACAAGCACTAATATGTAATGCAATTAGCGACACCTTTCCTAATGACATCATTGTTGCAGAAGAAACTTCGCATTCTCTCAAACAGAATGCAGAACTTCTTAAACGTGTGACAGAATATGTTAATCGTTTTGCTTCAGAAGATACACAGAAAAAGAACATAATCTCGTCTGATGCAGTTTGCGATTGGATTGATGTGGGGGATGGTGACAATGTTGACAGTTTCTGGACCCTTGATCCGATTGACGGAACGAAAGGTTTTTTGCGGCAAGATCAGTATGCAATCGCATTAGCTTGGATAAATCATGGAGAAGTTCAACTGGGTGTATTAGGTTGTCCCAATCTTCCTCATTGTTTGGACGATCCTGATTCTGATAGCGGCTCACTCTTTGTTGCTGTAAAAGGTGAAGGCACATCTATCTACACATCTAATGGAGAATATTTAGGAAAAGCAAACGTATCAGAAGATTCCTCACGATTAGCAGAAAGTTTTGAATCCACACACGGTGATAGTAATACTCACAAGAAAATTGCAAAGCAACTTGGTCTCACTAAACCACCACTACAAATTGACAGTCAAGCGAAATATGGTGTTGTAGCGCGTGGTGAAGCATCTCTTTATCTACGACTTCCGAATCCTAAATATCCTGACTATAGAGAATGTATCTGGGATCACGCTGCAGGACAGATAGTTGTTGAGGAGGCAGGTGGAAAAGTTACAGATGCAAATGGAACCCCGCTCTGTTATCTTAGTGGAAGACGGATGATAAACAATCGAGGGGTGGTTGCTACTAACGGGATATTACATGCTGAAGCATTATCTACAATTTCTGCCTTATATAGTAGATTTTGAAAATACGTTTACACTTTTTCAGATGGGCGAGGGGACCTCGCCCCTACGGTTTGCCTTCTGTGAATCGATGACTGTATAGGTAATTACCGGATCTACTATAAATATAGTATTTAGTATGGTTTTAGAGGAAGAATAAAGGAGTTTTTATGAAAGCAGGACAGATCGTTGCCCCCTTTCAAATAGAAATCATTGATATTGATAAACCGGACCTTTCAGATTATCCTGATGGCACAGTGATGATTAGAACGCTACATAGTGCAATCTGTGGGAGTGATATGCCAAATTTTGTCATTGAACAACCATCAGATCGCTATCCTCTTGGGAAAGGATTATCCATTCATGAAGCTATTGGGACGATAGTTGACAGTAAATCTAAGAAATTCAAGGAAGGTGATGAAGTCCTTGCACTCCCAAGACATGTTGGTGGATGTTCAGAATACTTTCTGTCTGACGAGAATGTGACGATACCGTTGGTAGATTTTCATAGAAAAGATTGCATGCTAATGTCACAACCATTAGGAACAGTGGTATGGGCATGTCGTAAGTTGGACAACCTACTCAATCAGGATGTTGTCATAATTGGTCAAGGACCGATGGGATTGCTGATTGCACACATGATTAGTAATCTCGGTGCAAAAACAATCATTACAACTGATTTGGTTGACTTCCGTCTTGAAGTTTCAAAACAGATGCGTGCTACACATACGGTAAATTCTGCGAATGAAGATATTGTTGCTACTGTCAAAGAGATTACAGATGGGAAAATGGCAGATCTTGTGATTGAAGTGGTAGGACATCAAACTGCGACAATTAACACATGTCTACAACTACTAAAACGTGGCGGAACTCTTTTGGCATTTGGTGTGCCAGACGATGAGGTATACAATTTCAACTTCTCTGAGTTTTTCAGAAAGAACATACAATTTATCGGTTCTGTTGGACCAGATGTGTTGAATGATTTCCCATTAGCAATGGATATGATTGCTCAGGGACGAATAGATGTATCACCGATTATCACACATCATTTGCCGTTTACCGAAGCGCAAAAAGGATTTGACATGGCACTCCATAAGAAAAATGAAACAGTAAAGATAGTCTTTGATTATCCGTAATGTGAATGAATTACAAATCCAATCAATGTTTTTATATTATGTATTTGATTGTAAAAGGTGTAATGAATTGTGCTACTACGAACCAGTTATTTAAAGAGGCAATTCAACGATACGACCTTCACGGTTTGACTGATAGATAGCGAGGATAATTTCAACCGCTTTTCGACCTTCACGACCGTCAACTAAATGGGATGCATCAGTTTCAAGACCATAGATAAAGTTTTCCATCTGTCTCCTGTGGTTAGCATTATTGATTGCGCGTGGGTCGGATGCGCCACCACCAGTATCAGTATGTTGCGCGTATTTCTCACGTATCTCTGCATCTTCAGGAAGTTCAGGATCAAATTCCCATTTTGTAATGTCCTCTTCTTCCAATATTGCAGTGCCTTTAGTTCCACAGATTTCGGTCTTTTTGAACATACCGGGATATGCAGCAGTCGTGCCTTCAATGACACCTAACGCACCGTTGTCAAACCGTAGTGCTGCAACCGCTGCATCTTCTACTTCAATGCGTTCGTGTGCTAATGTATCTGTAAATGCTTGCACAGACTTGACAGGACCCATATAATACTGAAGCAGGTCAATGGCGTGAATAGATTGATTCATCAAGGCACCACCACCATCAAGGTTCCAAGTGCCTCGCCAACCACCGCTATCGTAGTATTCTTGAGAACGATACCATTTGATATATGCACTACCTAATGTTAACTTACCAAACCGTCCGCTATCAATGGTAGATTTTATGAGTTGAGCACCTTCGGTAAAACGGGAATTGAATATGGCACATAGACGAACATCTGCATCATTGCAGGCTTGTATTATCTCATCACAACGTTGCAATGTTATTTCAAGCGGCTTTTCTACGATAACATGTTTACCTGCTTCTGCAGCGGCAACAGAAGGTTCAAGGTGTGCACCACTGGGTGTACAGACACACACTATATCAAGGTCATCGCGTTGGAGCATCTCGTTGTAATCGGTATAACCGTCAACATTGTATTTATCAGTGAGTCGTTTTGCATTGTCAGCATTACGAGAACTCACTGCTACTAACTTTCCATGTTCTAAATCAGCAATTGCTGCTGAATGAAAATCTGAAATCATTCCGCAGCCTATGATACCAAAACCGTAAGTTTTCATTACTTGTAATATTCCTCAAAGAATTGATAAGTATAAATGAGTAATTTCTTTATTGTAGCAAATTATGAATAATAACGACACTTCAAATCAAAGCCAAGAACCTATAGAAACTGTTGTATCAGACTCCAACATCATAGATGAATCAGAAGAATTAGATGATGCTGATGCTGTGCAAGCACCTACAAATAAGGGTTTGCGTATCGGATGCATGACATTTTGTATTGCTGTGACTGTGCTATTCTTATGGGTGTGGCAACATCAATCTCAGTTCAACGACAACTATAGAGATGCACTATTCTTGATGAGAAACGGAGAACACGAAAAGGCAATTGAATCGTATCAGAAAGCAATCAAAAACAAAAGTCGTACAATATTCTTCAAAAATGAACCTTCAGCATATAACAATCTGGGACAAGCATATATGTTTGCTGGTCAATTTACAGAAGCGGTTGATACCTTCAAAAAAGTAATTCAAATGAATCCGGATATTCCTGAAGGTTATGTGAACTTCGCCACCGTATATCTACGGATGAACGAACCGACAAACGCACGTGAGATATGCCTCCACGCACTACAATCTTTCCCTGATATACCTCTTTTACACTATAATCTTTCTATTGCTTATGCATTAACTGATGAACCAACAAAATCTGCAAACTCCTTGAAAAAAGCAGTTACATTGAATCCAGAACTAAAAGATTTTGCTAAACAAGAAGGATCTTTACAACACGTTCTACAATTACTGAATGATTGACTAAATTTAAAACTAATCTTGATATTGACTTATTCAGCATCAAGGAATCATAGCCACATAAACCTGCGAATGACCCGAAACATCTGATGTATACACAACAGCCTTCTCATCAGGACTAAAGGATGGATGCGGATGTGTCCACTGTGGTCCATACACGGTATCTACCTTCATCTCCATCCAACTCAACGATTTCTCTCTATCACTCGATTGTTGTGCAGCTGCCCAGTCTTCAGCAACGGCATATCTATCTCTTTTCCACTGACTTCCACTTGATGAACTTTTCGGAAAACAGATAGGCGTATGTTCTCCCGTTTCCACATCAACCAACCGTAGTCCGATATCAGGATGAACAGTATCACACAATACCTTTGTTCCTGCGCGATTACTTGCTATGTGCCATGCATTAAAATCGGAGATTGTTTGCATCTCAAGAGTATCTAACGATATACGTCGTAGAGAATAGGGCCAATGTGTTACAATCAACTCGTCTTGTGAACCGAGAAAGGTTTCATGCACAAGAAACTCATTGTTATCATGTTGATAGAGACTACGGTTGCCGGATCCATCACGTTTAATCGTCCACATACGTGGTGCAGGATCACCCGAATAAGCAATAAGGTCTGCATGCGTTGGATGGAACTGTGGATGAATAATTGTCTGATTGGGTGAGGTATAGATAATCTCACCACCACTGCCATCGGTAGCCGTTACGGTAATGTGGGATTTATCATCACGTTTCATGGCAGTAACTATATACTGCTCATCAGCACTCACACTACATTCACCGAGACCTCCCTCTGGAAATTCTGCTAACACGCGTTCCTCCAGTGTATCAAGATGAATTGCCTTGATGGTTTCTCCTTCTGTGTAATAAAGTTCCTTTCCATCTCTTGATATTACACCAGAATATCCGTGGACAGCACCACCATCAGTTAATTGGACTATATCTCCATCAGGATAATCAAGTTTGAAAAAGTTAGGATTACCAGACCGATATGAAGTGAAAATCAATTGCTTTTGATCCGGCGTGAAGGATGGGGTGAGAAAATATAGATTGTGGTTGATAGTGTTGTCGTTGGTGAGTTGATAGATATGTGCACCAGTTTTATTGTCTTCAAATTCTTGTAATTCTGAAGGATGAACCGAACCTTTGACATAATTGATCATTCTATTTTCCTAAATCAAGTTTTGCCTGTGATATTTTACAGTATACTGAATAAAAATCAGTTTTACTATAAGTCATTTTGATGTGAGATTATGACACAATCATAGCAAATTTATTGCACTTTGACAAGGACAATTATGCAATTAATAAGTAGTAAGTACAATCCAAATAATCGTTGACTTAGAATTATGAGGCGTGGTATACTATAACGGATTTATAGATATGATCTTATAATATTGATAGTATTTGTTTAACATATTTGGCATATTCGTATGAAAAAATCATGAGAATTGGAGGAAGAATTGTAATGAAACGAAGGATTATTTTCACATCTCTATTGACTATATTATTTTCTTTTACACCGTTTGTCTTTGCCCAAAAAGAATGGAATGTTGTTAATGAATCTACATGGCAGGCAAGTTTTTCTGATGTCTTTTTTGTCGATGATATGAACGGATGGATTGTAGGGAGCAATTCAACTATTCTGAATACTGCTGATGGTGGTAAGACTTGGAAACAACAACCCAATCAAATGTTGCCTTTCATAAATGAGTTTAAGAAAGTAAGGTTCATTAATCCTAAAATGGGTTGGATTGTCGGTGAGAACGGTATGGTTTTAAAAACAGTTGATGGTGGAGAAGAGTGGACAAAATTAAAAACAGATACCCGCGTAGCACTTTTAGGTGTCTCATTCGTAGATGAGCACCACGGATGGGCATGTGGCGATGGCGGTTTTGTGATGCATACAGACAACGGTGGACTATCCTGGCAACGGCAGGAGATAGAAACGAATAATACTATTGAAGGCGTACACTTCGTCAATCCTCACGTAGGTTGGGCAGCTGGTGGGGGTGGCACCCTGCTTCATACTATCGATGGTGGAATGAATTGGGATTTTCAGACAAGTGCAACGGTCAATACACTTGATGCAATCTCTATGCTTGATGATACTACTGGATGGGCAGTGGGTGCTGGTGGTGCTGTTGTTTCCACACAGGATGGTATCAATTGGAAAGTACAGCAGAGTAATGTGCCAAATTCCAATGGTATGCCAGAACCTATATGGGATGTTCATTTCGCTAACAAGAATGTGGGAGTTGCTGCAGCTGAATTCGGTGTTGTACTTAGAACGTTTGATGGTGGAAGGACCTGGGAACCGATTGCCTCTCGTCCTGTTGCAGCACGGTTGCAAGGTGTGCACATGAAGAGTGTTGCCGAAACTTGGATAGTCGGAGAGAATTCAACAATTCTACACACGATGGATGGTGGAGAAACGTGGGATGTTGTCTCAAACGCAAAGGAATTACGTGCGCTACATTTTCACAACAATGATCTCGGATGGGCAGTTGGATTAGCTGGAAGTGTCATACATACGAATGATGGTGGAAAAACTTGGGCACCACAAAATAGTGGAGATGTATTTGAACTTTTCGGTGTTGGATTTATAAATGAAAAAAGAGGATACATTGTTGGGAGTAATGCCGCTTTGCTTGAAACGCTTGATGGTGGAAAAACTTGGAAAAGTGTGAGTGATCCAGGAGATGAAGGTCATGGTAGAGCAACAAGAATCCAGTTTGATGGTGCTATGAGTTGGAAAAGTGCTATGGGATCTTATGGTCTAAGTTTCGCCTCTCCTACCCACGCTTGGGCAGTTGGAGAAACAGGAAAAGTAATGACAACATCAGATGCCGGAGATACGTGGGAAGGTGTTGACATTGACCCTATGTTTAAGGGGGCTGGATTTAACAATCTTTTCGGTGTCCATTTTATTGATAATCTAACTGGGTGGATTGTTGGATTTGCAGGTACAATCGCCAGCACTGCGGATGGTGGTGCTTCTTGGCAGATAACGTTTGGTTCTGCAGAATTACAGGATGTTTATGGCATTAATCCACAAACTGCTTGGGCAGTTGGCAACCAAGGTACAATCATGATCACAACTGATGGTGGCGGAACATGGATTGATCAAACTGTACCTACAGAAGAAAATATAAATGCTGTTCTTTTTATTACTGAGAAAGAAGGTTGGGCAGTCGGTGATAAAGGCATTATATTACATACCCAAGATGGTGGTGTGACTTGGTTGAAACAAAACTCACCCACTGGAAACAATCTAAGGGATATTGTTAGAACAGAAAACGGAACTTTGTGGATCATCGGTGATTCAACGACAATTCTTCGTTACTAATTTCATACTATACACCCATTTCAGCATAAAAATAGTAAGCGTTATTGCACTTTGAGATATGTAGTTACAAAGTAAAAGAGATACAGTAAAACTCTCACCAGCAGATTGATATATTAGATGAAAGTTGAGCAGTTACACGGTCCCAAAGTAAAGCCTTTTCAGGTTGTTGAGCTTGAATACATTTTACAAAGTGACTCACCTGCAGTATTTTCTTCTTTCGGATTTCAGAAAGAGGGTAGGATAATAGTTACGCGTGCTCCTGCAAGGCTTGATATAATGGGTGGAATCGCGGATTATTGTGGATCACATGTCTTTGAATTGCCACTAAACCGCGCTGTAGTTACTGCCTGTCAAGCAAGAAAAGATAATATACTATCGGCAATTACACTCCAAGTCGACAGTCAGATTAAACAAAATGTTAGATTCACTCTCGATGATTTCTATGATGAAGGTGACCTAAAATCTTATTCACAAGTCAAAGAGTTGTTCAACAGATATTCATTGACATCATGGACAGGATATGTACTCGGTTGTTTCTTTACACTGATAAAGGAAAAGAAGATTGATAGGATACCTCACGGTGCTGTGATAGTTATCAAAAGCGATATACCTATGGGGGCAGGTATTGCATCATCCGCAGCAGTTGAGGTAGCAACTTTAACCGGGATTAATCAGTTATATGATTTGCAATTAGAGGCAAATGAAATCGCGCATCTTGCCCAAATTACTGAAAATAGAATTGTTGGTGCTCCATGTGGCATAATGGATCAGATAACTTCTACTTCAGGTATAAAGGACAAGATTTTGTCAATCCGCTGTCAACCTGATCACATACTTGAAAATATTGAATGCCCTAAAAATGTAAGTTTCGTTGGAATTCACACGAAAGTACCTCGTAGTACAAAAAGTAGTGCTTACATTGACACCCGT
Organism: Candidatus Poribacteria bacterium; assembly: GCA_958295945.1. GTDB lineage: Bacteria > Poribacteria > WGA-4E > WGA-4E > WGA-3G > MSPOR6. Next base: position 2,162,400 of record OY282386.1, on the reverse strand, counting down.
ACAGCTGCGTTTATGGGTTTGTCTATATTGAAAAAGGAACTTGGCTGGCAAAAACTTGATGACAACTATCTTTGTGCAATAACTGTTGAAGAATATCAAGAACACTGTGAACATTTGTTACCTCAGTTAATGCAAGGCGGTGATTTCCTAAATCAATACGGAGAAACAGTTGATACAGTCACCGAAGTTGATCCTGAAAAAACTTACACGGTCAAAGATTGCGTAACTCATCCTATATTTGAAAACGAACGAGTTCTACAGTTTATATCTGCTCTGAAGGACATAGAGAATTCCCCTGAGAATGCTCATAATTATCTCAAAAAGGCTGGTCATTTGATGTATGAATCAAATGACAGTTATCGTGATTTGGCAGGTCTAGGCGCACCAGAAATAGACGGTATTGTGGACATCGCAAAAAAATTAGGTGAACAAGGTGGAATATACGGTGCGAAAATCACAGGTGGCGGCGGCGGTGGTACCGTTGCTATCCTCGGTTATGGAGACATATCCACTTCATTAACACAAATCCTATCAGCATATAAATTAGCTTGGGGCATTGAAACAGAGACTTTTTCCGGCACATCAGATGGGGCATCTAAATTTGGACATATTGTTTGGGAATTGAAAGAGAATGAGCCTTTAACCCATTTTTAATTGAAGAAATACTGAAACTTAAGCATCAATATAAGTAGATCCTTCTATGTGTGAGGTAATTGCTTTAGATAACATTGAATGCTGAATAAGATATAGCGATTGGATTTCATCTGTGCAAAATATAAGTGAACCCAATACTAAACGTGACTTTGGTGTCACTTGGCGTGCCATACTCATTGGTATTCTCTTAATACCACCGAATGTGTTCTGGGTCATTGAAGTTGAGTGTGTGTGGCATTCTGGACATCCAACGACCATCTCACTCTTTTGGAATGTCGTTCTCAATATCTTTTTTCTGATTCTGATAAACTTATTCATAAAACGAGTAGCACCGAAGGCCGCACTAACTCAAGGTGAGATGATCACGATCTATGCCATGCTATCAATTGCATCAGGTCTTGCTGGACACGATACGTTGGCATTAACTATTCCTGCGCTTCCACATGCATTTTGGTTCGCTACACTGGAGAATGATTGGGCAGATACCTTCCATAGTTATATTCCACAACACCTTGTCGTGTCTGATAAAGAAGTTCTACGTGGTTTCTATGAAGGTGATACACCATTTTATAATGCCAAAATTGGTGGGGCATGGATATTGCCTACATTGTGGTGGACATCTTTCATCTTGGCTCTTGGTGCCATCATGATTTGTCTGAATGTCCTAATCCGAAAACAGTGGACAGAACATGAAAAACTTGCATATCCTATCATTCAACTCCCGATGGCAATTACAGAAGGTGGAGGTAGAGGACAACTCTTTCGAAATCGTATTCTATGGTATGGGTTCATCATCGCAGCAGCTGCGAATGTATGGCACGGTTTAGCACATTTTTTCCCGATCTTACCCGATTTCAGTGTACGACATAATGCACGCAACTGGGGTACATTCTTTACTGAGAAACCGTGGAACGCAGTTGGTAACATCCCTGTTCCTTTGTATCCATTTGTCATCGGATTAGGGTTTTTATTACCTCTTGACCTATCATTCTCATTGTGGTTCTTCTATCTATTTGAGAAGATACAACGTGTTTTCGGTAGTGCTGTTGGTATTCCAGCACCATTTCCCTATGGTAGTGAACAGTCTATCGGTGGATGGATGGCAATTTTTGTTATTGCCCTACTGGTTACGCGCAGACACATAGCAAAGGTCGGAAGAACTATCTTAGGCATGTCAAAAGGCATTGATGATTCTACTGAACCGATTCGCTATCGAACTGCTTTTTTCATAATTGCACTTGCCAGTTTGTATATTATCTGGTTCTGTTTGAAGGCAGGGATGACGTTGCCGATCATCTTGCCCTTCTTCGGCTTCTTTTATGCGATTTCAATCGGTATAACACGTGTCCGGGCTGAGATTGGCCCACCTGCACATGAGATGGCGGGGATGTGTAATGCACAGCAATTTTTAGTCAATATTCTCGGTACAAGACGAATCGGACCGAATAACTTGACGGTGTTTCCATTTTTTTGGTTTTTCAGTGGACGCGGTTATCGTGAACACATCATGCCACATCAATTGGAAGCATTCAAAATGGCTGAACGTGCAAATATGAATACCAAACGTTTGGTTTTGGCAATGCTAATCGCTGTTGTACTCGGTTCCCTTGCATCATTCTGGGCAACACTAAGTGAACTCTACCGTCTCGGAGGCGCAGTCACAGGTGCGGGAGGTGGAATTGGTCCATCGGTTGGACATATTGGACAATTTGGATGGCTATCTGGTCTTTTTGCATTCCCACGCGATCCTAATGTGCCAGCGATGAGTTTCATGGCAGGTGGAATGGGTGTTACATTCCTTCTGATGTTCTTACGGATGCGTTTTATATGGTGGCCTTTACATCCTGCTGGATACCCAATATCCATGACATTCGGTGTAGGCTATTTTTGGAGTTGTTTGGTAATCAGTACCTTTTTGAAGTGGATGGCTCTCCGATTCGGAGGTCCAAGCACTTACCATAAAATGATTTTCTTCTTCTTTGGAGTAATCCTGGGTGAATATTGCGTAGGTGCGTTCTGGAGTGTCTTAAGTGTCATTATCCGTGAACCTATCTATGATTTTGCACCTGGCTAAAATATATTATGAGAATATCAAGCATATTAAGTGTCTTGTTAGTATTATGTTTAATCGTTACGTCTCAGTCCTTTGCAGCTGATGAAGGAGCGCATGCAGCAGAATTTCTCAGTCATGGTGTTGGTGCACGTGCAGTTGGTATGGGGAGTGCATTTGTTGCAATTGCTGACGATTCGACGGCTACTTATTGGAATCCAGCGGGATTGACGAATGTGAAGAATAACAGTTTCTCAACTATGTATTCAGATACATTTCGTTCTGGTGATGGAAGTTTCTTCAGTAAAGGTCTGGTGAATTACAATTTCGTCAACTATGTACATCAAATAGAAGATATTGGTAGCATTGGTTTGAGTTGGATTCGCCTTGGTATTGACGACATTCCAAGAACGACCTTCATAGACATTGATAATAATGGAAATCTCGGAGATTTTCAGGATACAAATGGAAACGGTGTTAAAGATGAAGGTGAACCATATATTGATAGACCTACAGTAGCTGATTATTTCAGTAATACGGATAATGCTCTGCTAATTTCTTATGCACGTCTAATACATTCAATGATCGCTGTGGGTGGAAATGTTAAATTGCTCAGTCAATCTATATATAATAACAGTGGCAGAGGATTTGGAATTGATCTTGGACTCATACTAATGCCTATTACAGGTGTTAGAGTCGGTACAATGTTGCTTGATGCAACAGGTACACAGATTCGGTGGGATACGGTTGACAAACCGGTTTTCACACGGGGACGAAGGCTACGATTCGGTGCCGCATATCAATTTACCTTTCCAAGTTTTGGCAATGGTAGTATTGGTATTGACTTTGAAACCGATCAAGCTGATTATGAAGAAGGAACAGACTCAGGTGGTGGGATTGTCTTTCGTACAGGTGGTGAATATCTACTATTCAATACACTTGCATTACGATGTGGTTGGAACGGACACGGTTTTTCTGCAGGATCAGGTCTCCAATTGCGGGTGAGTGATATGACATTTTTTGTTGACTATGCATTCAACAGTCATTCACTCGGCGGTTCACAACGCATCTCTGTTTCTGGACAGTTTTAGGTTAGTTGTTTATTATTTCTATATGTTTTTACATATTAGTTTAAGGAGTAAATTGTATGAAAAGATTACATTTACATATTTTTTTGGTGATGTTATTAGTTTCTATATTTCATCAACCCATTATTTATGCACAAGATTCACCCCAATGGAATTTACCAGTTGGGGCAACAACACGTCTCGGAAAAGGTTGGCTTTATGAAATCCAGTATTCACCTGATAACAAACAACTTGCAGTTGCAGGTACTCTTGGAGTATGGATATATGATACAGCCACTAATGAGGAAATTACACTTGTCGATGGATTTGGATGGGGTGTATCAGCCCTTACTTATTCCCCTGATGGCAGCTTACTTGTTGCTGGAAGTACAAATGGAACAATCCGAATATATGATTCAGAATCGTATGAAATCCTTCATACGATTGAAACTCATTGGAGCAGTGTTCGCAGTCTCGTATTCAGTCCTGATGGAAGCACATTTGCGAGTGGAAGTAGGGATAGAACAGCTCGTATTTGGGATCCTGTTACTGGAGAACTTCTACATATACTGAGAGGTCATACAGATGGTATCAATTGTGTTGCTTACAGTGGTGATGGTAATAATCTTATTACTGGGGGTCGGGACGATATACTTAGAATCTGGAATGTGAAGACAGGAATGCATCTTCAATCACTTGAAGTACATCGTGACAATGTAGCAAGTGTTGTTGTTAGTCCCGATGGAAAAACCATGGCAAGCGGAGATCTGAATTCTATTATTCATCTATGGGATACATCAACATGGACAATTAAGAAAACGCTCCATGGGCACACATCACATATTCATGATATGAAATTTAGTCCAGATGGAAGTTTTCTTGCGAGCACAGGTGAAGATGATTCTATTCGTATATGGGATGCAACAATAGGTGAATTTTTACATTCAATAACTGGACATACGGCAGATGTCGTCTTTCTTGATTTTACACCTGATGGATCAGTCCTTACAAGCGGAGCATGGGATGCGTCTATACGTTCATGGGATCCAGTTACAGGAGAACATCTTGAAACTATCACTGGACACACTGATGTGGTTCTCAGTGTTACTTATAGTGAAGATGGAAGCATTCTTGCAACCCGTAGTTGGGATAAAACCATCCGTTTGTGGGATGCTGATACAGGAGAGTTACGGCATACGTTGATCGGACACCAAGATGATGTTGACATAGTGGTGTTTAGTCCCGACGGCAAAACCCTTGCAAGTGGCAGCCAAGACAATACCGTCCGTCTATGGAACGCAATTACAGGTGAACACATCAAGACCCTAAGAGGGCATCGGTCTTATTTGATAAGTCTCACATTCAGTCCTGACGGAAGTATTCTCGCAAGCGGAAGTGAAGATGATAGTATACGGCTATGGGATGTCGCCACAGGTAGGTATATGGGCGGATTATTTGAGCATGAGGCAGGTGTTGAAACCCTTGCTTTCAGCCCAGACGGTAGTATGCTTGCAAGTGGTAGTCGTGATGATAAAGTCATTATATGGGACCTTGAAACCCGTGATGAAATACATACTATCAGTGAGCATGAAGACGATGTTTGGACAGTTGCTTTTAGTCCAGATGGAACTAAACTTGCAAGTGGTGGAGGTGACACAGTGTCCTTATGGGATGTCGCATCAGCAGAACTCCTCCAAACATTTAGAAGGCCAATTGATAGTCCAACTCCTGTAGATGTACCTGAAGAATTGATAGGAGATCTCCCCACAGATCTTCCAGCGAATGCAACCAGTATTGTTTTTAGTCCCGATGGACAAGTCCTTGTTAGTGGTAGTTACGATGCAACCATACGCTTGTGGGATGTTGCGACTGGTGAACAACTTTATACGCTTGAAGGACATACATATTCTATTACAAGTGTTGCTGTCAGTCCAGATGGTACTAGGATCGCAAGCGGCAGTTATGATGGAACTGTCCTGCTTTGGGCATACCCGCTTCCGATGAATACAACTCAAGTTCTTACAATATTCGCTGATGTGAATAGTGATGGAGTCTTGAATATACTGGATCTCGTTCTGGTCGCATCAAATTTTGGACAAACTGGTGAAAATGCTGCAGATCTAAATGATGACGGTGTTGTTGACCTTTTGGATCTTTATCTAATGGGGAATATATTGAATAATATTAACACTGCACCTTCTGTAAATTCACTTTCTGTTGACACTTTAACTGCTGCTCAAGTACAAGAATGGCTTACAGATGCTAAGCAACAACCGTTCCAATTCATTCTGAATACGGAGGAGGATTTGTCTTCATATCAAAGTGGTATAGATGTGCTTGAGCAAATCTTACAGTCATTTGCACCTATAGAAACCGCACTTCTTGCCAACTATCCAAATCCGTTTAACCCTGAAACATGGATACCGTTTCAGTTATCTACTCCATCTGATGTAACTGTTTCAATACATGCTGCTGATGGAACATTAGTTCGTAAGTTTGACTTAGGAAATCTGTCCGCAGGCACTTACCAAAACAAAAACCGTGCAGCATATTGGGATGGCAAAAATGAATTCGGTGAATCAGTTGCAAGTGGTGTGTTTTTCTACACATTAACCGCGGCTGAATTTTCTGCAACACGGAAGATGCTGATATTGAAGTAATGACAAGGTTTTAGGTATACTGATGAGTAATATGTTTGGTACGATGCGGTAATAACAAATTACAGGCAGATACCCGATTGGATATCTGCCTGTCGCTATATGATACTGTTCTGCAACTTTTTGTATTGCAAGTGTTGCGGTATTAATCGGTCTGTTTAAGTTGTCCCGTTTTTTTGACTTTTTCAACTTTATTTATGAACTACTTAAAACTTATTCTGATTATTTTGAAAGGTTAAGATATTCGTAAGGGTCAATCCCCGAAGTTTCACCATCTAAAACAGTAACTCCTTCAGGCACCGTTCCATTCATCATTTCACCAATACTTAGAGACACCCCCGCGACTTGTGTAAAGTAACGTTGTGTCTTCCCAGTTTTAGGGTTTATATTTTCACCATGCCAGACATAAATCGTGTTAGGAAAGTCAAGAAGTACCAAACCAGTTTTATAATCAATACTTGCTGCGATTGATTCTTTACCTTCTTGCCAGGCTTTTATGCGAACGCGAGATAATAACTCGCCTTCCCTCGCATGCGAATATGTCTCCCAATTAAGGTTTTCCCATATAGGATTATAGCCTATATCTCGCATACTTTGAGGAACTTTAGGATAGTGCCCGAAACCGTAGGGCGATTCAGGTAGTTCTACTTCTGTTTCCGTAATCAGCGTTTCTGTTATTTCAGTTGTTACTTCATCACTAATTTCAGTTGTTATTTCCAATGATGGTTTGGTTGTCCGATCCATTTTCTTATCAACTGTTGTTTTTCTGGATGCTATATGTTTATGTAACAACTTTTCAGTTTCAACTGCTTCTTTCATATATGGGTTAATATCCCATTTATAGAAAAAGTAGCAGCCTAATACTAAAAATATTAGACAAATTATAACACCAATGAACCATCTCATACCATCACCTAAAAGTTTTGAGGGTGTTAACCAGATAATGATGCTAAAGACCACAGTTCCTCTAAACTGTGATGTACCACAACCAATTTTCAAAATGATAACATATTGGACAAATAGTGTCAATGTCCTTTGGACGATTTTTTATTCACGTCATAGTACCCACTGCCTAAAGGCAGAGGCTTGTGTTTCCTTGCGGACAGCCGATCTGAGCTACGTCTGCTCCACTTTAGGCAGCTAAACCTGCCTATTTTGAAAGTTGAAAAGTGGTAGCAAACGCAACGTGTGCATTTCACTGCTACTACGAGATTACGCGATATTTAAATTTAAGTTTTTCCAATCAGGACTTACGCAGTTTCTCTTAAAGTCCCCTTGATAAGGGGGATTTAGGGGGTTAAAAAGACCAAAAACACTGAAATATTGCACTATTTAACCCCCCTACCCCCCTTATCAAGGGGGAATGCGTAAGTCCTGTCCAATAATGTTTACCTGTCAGATCCTTTTTGGCGCAAACATCCAATAAGAATGTACGGAAGCCTTGAAGTAGCGATCACTTGGTATGAAAGAGCACTTGAACTCGTGCCTGAAGATCCAAATTTTTTCAATCTCTACTCTGAGCTGATTCGCCTCTATGTTATAGCTGGGCGTAGTGAAGATGCTGAAAACCTGATTGATAGTTTCAAATCCATTATGAAACCACATGGTGAAGACATCATGCGGTTCAGAGACTATTTTACACTTATGGAGATGTTACGAGCATGCAACAAACATCAGGAGGCCCTTCAACTGTGTGAGAATCTTGAAAGAACAGAACAGAAGAACCCATGGCTGAAGAGTCTATATTTAATTGATTTAAGACCTTGTTCTATAGTGATGATTGTTCAAAAACGGTTTCTGTTCCGATCTCAATATGGACTGGTGCCAAATATGGATGGATAGCTTCAATATCCACTTCTACACCGAGTCCGGGGAGATCCATAACACGAACTAATCCATCTGCATCAACCTGAAACGGATCTTTTACAATTCGTTGTGATAATTCAGAACCTGCAGCAGGAAACTCTAATAGGTCGAAATCTGGATTTGTTGCAAAAACATGGAGTGACGCTGCAAGACTGAGATGACTTTTAAAGGTATGATTTACATATTGAACCCCGCGTTGTTCAGCCAGTTGACGCACTTGAAAAGATGGCATTATACCACCAATACGTCCCGCATCAATCTGAACGAACTGAACACCACCGTTTACAATTATGTCTTCTGCCATGCGATATGTGCTTGAACCCTCACCAGCAGCAATAGGGATACTTGGATTCTTAGATATAAGTGAACTATAAGCATCAATAGCATCAGGAGCAAGCGGTTCTTCCAACCATGTGGGTGTATAATCAGCGAATGCTTCAGCGCGTCTGAATGCAGTTTCGTAATCAGTTCCCCATACTACACCTGCATCTATCATAATTTGTGTATCAGCTCCCATGCCTTCTCGTGCTGCACGCACAAGTGCTATGTCGTTATCTTCTCCTAATTTACCCATTGGACCCCATCCAAACTTGGCTGCGTGATATCCACGGTCATGCAATTCTTTAGCAACTTGCCTTGTGTTTTCTGGAGTATCTCCAAAGAGAACAGAAGCATAAGGAAGTTTAGGATGTGGTGTATTAGGTGTGTTAGACATCTCTGCAAGTAGACGGTAAATGGGTTTACCAAACTTTTTCCCAATAATGTCCCACAATGCAATTTCAGCTCCACTGAAAGCATGTTGTATCTGCTGAATGTCTAACCCGTTTCTCAAAACTTTTTCACTGAGTCTGAGAATATCATCTGGACTGTTTAACGTTTCACCAATTAATGATGTCCTGATATTGATGATATTCCCATGCGACATAGGGCAGCAATAAACTGCGATACTGACTAAAGGTGATGCATCGCATTCACCCCATCCTTCAATCCCTTCATCAGTTCTAATCCTGACTAACAAAGTATCTTGTGTGCCATCTGCTGCGGTTGTAATTTTGGGTATCCGCAAATAAAATGGATCTACTGCAATGATTTTCATGCTTCAGCTGATTGTTTTTCCTCAGTAGGCTCAACATCCTCTGTAGGAATAGCAGAAATAGTCGCTTCCTCCTGATTCTTTACTGACACTGTCAGAGAACGCATTACAGAAACAAAAAACCAACCAAATAATCCAACTGCTGCACCAGCACACACAGCGATTGCAGCCCCTCTTGGTGAAACAAATTCATCTAACGTATCTTTATCTACAGTGCATGAAACATTATTGATGTTCTTAATTGCTACACACCGATTATCACCGTGTTGGACAAATTCTAAAGCAGGTGGTTCATCAGATTCCAAAGTCAGATTAGCATTCAAATCTCCAGTATCCACATCAATACTACGTTCACCTTGTTCACCAACCCATGATGCTTTAATACCTTTTATACCTTCATCGTCACGAATCGGTTCTAAATGTGTATTTGACATTACCCGACCCAGAAAATTGAGTGTAATGTCTTTTGATTTCGTTACTGCCAGTCGTAAATTTTGTAAGTTCATCGTTTATCCTCCTAAGGAATACGTCCTTATTATTGTCACATATTTTAGAAAAAAAATCAAACATATTGACTATAATTTAAGACAATACATCTTGACGATCCAATATGAAATGATGTAAAATTAATGTTATGTATTGTCTGTATCCTCTGAATTTTAGTATTTTAAAAATTTAATTACATAGACAATTATTATATAAAGGAGTTTTATGTACATTAGAAGATCTGTCTCTGTATTGGTAGTGGTTGTGATGTTGGTGATGATATATGGATGTGAATATGCATCAGATATTTTTTATCCTGAGCCACCTATAATGGAAGAAACAGATGAACAAATTAATATTGGTCTTGTTTTACCACAATCTGGAAGACTTGAGTTATCATTTGGTAGACACATTGAAAATGCATTGGAACTTGCTAAAAATGAGATAAATACCTCACAATATGCGGGTGCACGGTTCAATTTTATAATTGAGGATAGTCAAAGCACTGTTAAGGGGGCAGGTGAAGCATACAACAAACTGATAGATGATGGTGTATCCGTAATTCTTGGTCCTGCTACATCCTCTGCGGCTAAAGAGACATTTCTTATTGCAGGAGAAAACAAGGTTGTGGCGATAAGTCCTACATCTGCTGCACGTGGGTTGAGTGCGTTAAGTGATTATGCTTTTCGTATTGCCCTTACAACAGAAGTTTTAGTTCCTAACGGAGTGGAAGCGACACTCAAACAAATTGATTTTGATAAAGTTGCGACTCTTTATGATGAAGCTGATGTCTTCTCTTCTGATGCAGATCAAGCATTAAAAGAGACATTCAATACATTGGATATTGATGTAGTTGCAACTGAGACATTCATTGGTGGTGAAACTAATTTCTCAGATCAGTTAACTCGCATACAGATGTCGGAACCGCATGCGATTTTTGTATCCTCCTTACCACCAGAAAAATCTGGTATTCTTCGTGAAGCAGCTGAACTCGGTATCACAGTACCAATTATCCTGCGAACATTAACAGAAGCTGATGTTGAGGCAGCAGGTGAAGCTGCCGAAGGGGCAATCACTTATGTAGGTTGGGGAACTGCAGTTGATACACCTGGAAATCAAGCTTTTATTCAGAATTACACGACAACGTATGAATTTGCACCGAATAACTATGCTGCACGTTCGTATACGGCACTTTATGTCCTTGCGGAAGCAATAAGAAACGCTGAAACAAAGGATGCTGATTCTATAAGAGATGCCCTTGTAAATATAAGTGATTATGACACTGTGATGGGTAAGTTCTCTTTTGACGAAAACGGTGATGCTGTCTATGAACCAAAAGTCTTGATTGTAAAAGATGGTAAATTGGTACTTTTTGAGTAATCATTTATATCATAGGCGTGTTTTTTGACACGCTTACACAAACCTTTCCAAACGATATGGTTTGAACCAATCTACATCAACATCATCTACTATTTCCAATGTTACCATTTCACCTACCAACGGTGCTAACGTTACTCCACTGTGCATTAATGCTATGTACATATTCTGTATTGCTTTAGTAAAACCTATGATCGGATACCCATCAAGTGGCATCGGACGATATCCAATTGGAGTAGGAATTGCTCTTGCATTACCGATTTTTGGAATGTATTCTTTGGCATTTGCAAGGAGTGTGTCTGCATGGTGTTGGGAGTCGTCCCGATTAATCCCTTCTTGTGTTCCTTGACCAATTCTCAGTGTTCCATCAACCAATTGACGCAAATGTAGGTGTTGAAGTTCATTATTCATTGGTGGAGCGTGGATTACGGCTACATTTTGTAACACCTTTGAACAAGGTGTTGTCTTTATAACAATTCCTGGACTTCTTTGTTGTGGGATGTTGACACCAACTTTCAATGCTAACTGTGTTGTCTCCACACCGCATGCAAGAATTACAATATCACACGGATATTCGGTATTCGTTGTAATGACAGTTTTGATGTTCTCATTGCGAATTGTGAAGCCTGTAACGTTCGTCTCTGTAATGATTTCTGATCCATTTTCACGTGTCTTTATAAGACATGTATCTATGAATTTGTCAGTTTCTATGTGTATATCAGCCTCTGAGTAGGATGCTGCTGTGACATCTCTTGGACATAAATCTGGTTCTAATTCCAACATTTCATTTCGTGAGATCAATCTGCATGGGTAACCCCAAGTCTGAAGTTGATGTATACGAAGTTGCAGTTGCACGGCGCGTTCTTTACTACATTCCCATCGCATTTCTCCACCAAGATGGATACCAATATCTCCATCAAGTTGTTGTTCTAGTCGATACCACATATCCAAGGAACGACGGTTGAGTGTATGGTAATCACGCGGATCTTTCCCAAATGCATTGACCCAAGCGAATGAATGTTCTGATGCACCTGATCCTGGCGTATTGCGTTCAAGAATAATGATGTTGCAGTCTGTTCTACGGGATAGATGATATGCTATTGAAGTACCTATAACACCAGCACCGATAATGACTATATCCTTAGATTTTGTTGATGTCATAGGCAAGATATATATCGTGATACTGTGATTCTATACGTTTGAAAATTAGTCAGGTGTTTTGAGGGGCAGGTATTAGTGATATTCAACTTCTTGTAAATTCAACGATGTGCTACAACAATAAAACCTGTTAAACCAGTCAATAACAATTGAAAACCAGTTTGATAAAAAAGGATTAGGAAAGGTTGACAAAGAGAAATTAGACCGAGGGCAATGAGACCAATTGATATTTTTTCACATAAGACCTTATGTGTATTGACAATGGAAAAGACCACTATACCTGGTAGTAGTAAAGATAGAGAAGCATTTCCAAGGCTGGGTGAAATCGTTTGATATAGAAAAATGACACCAAGACATATACATACTGAAGAAACGATAGTTGAAAACCGAATTGTCGTCGTCGTCATTCCAAAAGCAATAGAACAGGTGAATAACAGATGAAATGCTGATCCTTTTAGATATTGTGGAACTGGAAGAAACAGGAATAATAAGCCTGATGCTATACCGACACCTGAAATTATTGAGATTAGTTGTTTGTTTTTAAATGAAATACTTGATAATATAGCTGCAATACTCAAAAGGACAAATGAGATGCCTTTAAGAAGAATGCTGCTGTGTGCTATACGTTCTGGTAGCCATGTGATGTTATCCAATTGTATATATTGAAAAAATAGACCGAATATAATGAAAGATATTGCGAGGATTTGATTTCTATCAAGTTTTTTCATAAGTGTATTATTGTTGAACTACAATAGGATTTTCTTATACTAATTCATACAACTCATTTATCATGTTTAAATAAACGTTGAATCCATGACTTTGAATTCTCTTCCTGCAAATTATTAAACTGCACTCGTAAAACCGCTTTCTCTTCTTGGAGATTGTTAACTTTTTCCTTCAGTTGAACAATCTCATTTTTTAATTTTTCATTATCTTCATTCAAAAATGTGATATGAACGACTTGAGAAATTAAGTTTTCAATAATCTCATTTGTGGGTATATTAAAACTGAGGTGTGTAATCAATGGTGCCAATCCATCAATCCGTAATTGTAGGATTCCTTTAGACGTTTCACCAATTTCTTCTGTTGGCGAGGAAACAACCCGAAGAAACGGCTCAATCTCAGGATGTTTTCTTTCTAAAGTTTTCTTAATTACTTCTTCATCAACACCGATAATTTCTGAGACATCAGAGGGGTTCAAATACAGATCCATATAGTATACCTTAGACAAAGCGTATGTGTTGTGTGTTATTTAAAATCACTGAATTGTGTTTTCTCGTATTGATTCAGTTTTTAAGACTCGCAGCATGTGTCGTGAATAACTTACAAATGAGATACCAACAAAACACAATGCTATGTAAAGACAATATAATTCAATATCTTCAGGAAGAGGGAAATCCAAATCCATAGAACGTATTAGGTAAAGGATAAGTGCGATTGCTAAAGAGAAACTGGTGCACTTACCCCACCAATTTGACCTTGTAATCATTTTTGCGCGATATGCAAGATAGACATTTCCTAATACAATTGCAACATCACGAAAAATTACAGCGAACAATGCCCATAAAGGAATACCAGTTGTTTCAGCCGTTGAAATTGCTATAGCGACTATTCCAGCACCAATAGCGAATTTGTCTGCAATAGGATCAAGAATTATACCGAGTTCAGAATGTTGATCCAGTAAACGTGCAAAAAACCCATCCAGTATGTCTGAGATAATTGCGATTGTTCCAACTACAACTGCGTGTTTGTATTGTTCATTATAAATGTACCAAAATAGGAGCGGAACTATCAACAACCTGAACATTGAGAGTAGATTGCTGATATATAAGAATTCTCTCCCAGAGATGTGGATAGTCCGAGTATCCGTGAATTGAGGAATAGGAGGCTTGAGTGCCATTTATCTCTTAGACCTACTGATGTCAACACATTGAAGTTGACACTGTATAAACTCTATCAAATTATTTATTCAATTGTTCCGAGCTGATAATTGGAAAGCAATTTGTTTATTCAGTTTTTTTAGTATATCAATTTCACATTTAAGGAGTTCATCGAATGATTGTATTTCTAATAGGTCTTGTTTTTCTTCAAGGGAAATGCGTAATCGCGTTCCTATTTGATATGCTAATTGTTGAGGATGTTGTGGTATCTCCTCTGGTGGCAACCAACCAAAAATTAAAAAACTTGATAATGTTTCATATTCTATATATAGTTCACGAGTATCACTTGCAATTCCATCAAGACTCGAATCATGTTCAGAATCTAAAGAGTCAAGCATCTTGACGCGTCCTACCAGATAGGGTAGTTCATCATCAACTTCTATAATCTCAAATCTTGAATGTCCTGATGTCATAATATTCATCCGTCCATCAGGAAACCGATCAACTTCAATCAGATCTACTGCGGTACCGATCTTGCATGGTGTAGCATTTTCACCGACTTCAGCCCCTTCCTTGATCATTACGATACCAATAGACGATTCACTTCTAATACAGAACTTCACCATCTCGCGATATCTAGGCTCAAAAATGTACAATGGAAGGACTCCTCCCGGGAATAAAACAAGATTTAGAGGGAAGAGTGGAAGTGTTTTTTCTTCAATGTTGTTTTGTTCTGAATTCATGTCAATACCTTAATCTGTTCACATTAGGACATCAGGATTTATATTGAAACCAATTACTGTTTTATTATGGGATACTATAAATGTATTATGTTGTCCTTATTATTTTGACACATACATTATAGTTTTGTCAAGAAATAATTAGAGTAACTTCAGAGACATTGAAATGAGGAGTTTGACAATCCCAAGGAATAGCGGGGTCTCTGTGCCCCGCCATTCCTTGTCCTGTAAGGCAATGGGCGTGCACAGAGACCCGCCTCTACAATGTTTGGTGAGAAGTTAGTGACAAAAACTTTACACACCCTCGTTATTCTAATCATTTGATATATAATCATAGTAGTGGTAGAATGTATATGTTTAGATACGAGACAAAGAATAATCTGCTGTTCGATAATTCCTATATTTGGAGATTTACAATAATCATGAGTAAAATTGCACAAGTAGAAGTTTTTCCCACTGCCATTGCGATGAAGGATGTTTTTGTAATTGGGACCGGTTTTGTTGGAGATGTGTCCTCTGCTGGTAGTCACATATTTGTCAAAATTACAACTGACGATGGATATGTCGGTTGGGGAGAACAACGCGCGCTACCATCTTGGAGTTATGAGACGACTGAATCAATCACAACAACTATTCGTCAGCATATTACACCTTTACTTCTTGGCAGAAACCCACTCAGTCGCAACGAAGTAGATGACTCAATTTATCAAACATTGAAACCGGCTGTAAGTAATGGCCATCCATTTGCTAAAGCTGCTGTAGACATAGCACTTCATGACTTGTGTGGTCACATTTTAAATATACCGATTCATACACATCTTGGTGGTATGCGACACAAAACTTTGCCTCTTAGTTATGCCCTGAGTATTGACACGCCAGAGATAATGGCATTGAAAGCAAGAGCATTATCACCTTGTACTTGTTTTAAGGTGAAAGTTGAAGGTATTCCCGATTTGGATGAAGATAGATTAAGAGCGATTCACGAAGCATCACCCAATGCTAAACTATGGATAGATGCGAATCAGTCTTATACTCCTGCTAACGCACTACAATTGTTAAAACGGGTTGAGGATGTTCATGAGATATATTGTATGGAGCAACCTGTCGCGAGTCAAGATTGGTATGGTATGAAGAGAGTTAAGGATGGAACGTCGGTTCCGATTGCGATTGATGAAGGTTGTTTCACACATTTTGATCTTGGTAAAATAGCACGTCTTGATTGTGCAGATGCAGTGGTATTAAAGATATGTAAATCAGGTGGCATATCTAATTGTCTCAAAAGTGTCTACATAGCAGAAGCAAATGGCATGGAATTACTTGGTAGTGGTTTGACAGAAGCAGGAGTCGGTTTTATGGCAAGTGTACATCTGTTTTCAACCTTGGATTTGGTACTTCCAGCTGAACTGAATGCGCCTGCGTTTCTGAATGATATGGTGATAAGTGGCGTAGAAATTAACGATCACATCGTAACTGTTCCAGATGGTCCGGGTCTTGGAATCACTGTGGACGAAGATTATATCAAAGAACATCCACTGCCAACCGATTCTTTGATACTATGAACACTTCGACAACTATTCCGATAAAGATCACCCCCGCACACAACAGATATGGACTTTTTATACCGAGGGTGGAATCAGCAGCTAATCCTCCAAGTAGCGGTCCTAATAGACTACCAAATCCCAGAGCTGCTTCATGCCAACCGCTTTTATTTCCTTTATCGGAATGCATGTGCAATCCGTAATAGAGACTGCCGAAATATGTAAATGCCACAGATACTCCAATGATTGCGCACGCAAATACCCAGAATATTATGTTATCAATCCACCATATTCCAATTAAACATAAGATTGCTAATCCTTGCATCAACACCAATGGTCCTATGCGATAGTGCCACCGTGTTGAATAACTTGTTCCGAGAAAAAGAAATGAAATAGTTTGCATCCCCCCAAGTGCAAGCATCATGTTTCCGAATGTTGTTGGAAATATCCCCATATCCTTCGTCAGTTTTGGATTAAGCCATCGTAAAACGCCGAGTGCAAACCAAGATGTAAAATTTGCACATCTTGCAATATTTAGGTATTTCTTTCGTTCTGAAGGGGGAGGAAACAGTGTTTGAGTTTGATCCGATTGCTCTCCTAAGAAGGCTTTTTCAGGTTGTGAATTGCTGAGAAAGATGGTAATGATTGTTATCAATCCAAAACCTGCAACAAGATATAATGGTGTAAATGGTTGTTCATCTTTATATAAATATCCTGAAACAGTTGGTCCCAAAGTTATTCCGGTACTCCAGAAAAGATTGAAAAGCATGACCCTGTGAATTAACTTCTCTTCACCTTCTCGTTCTGCAAGCCATGCTTCATAGGCAGGCCAAAAGAGTGCCATGCTGATACCGATACACGGGAATATCAACAATAGATGTAATTTACTACTGTAAAAACGAAGTAAAATGCTTACACTTGCAATTAGAAGACAACCGAGATATAGCATCCTATGTCGTTCAATTCTATCAGATAGATTACCAAAAGGGATTGCAAGAAACGTGTAGAAGGCTGTTGCAATAGCAACCAATACGCCTAAGAATGTAGTTGAAAAATTGAGTGTGCTTGAATAAAATGAGGAATTCGTTAAGACACTGCTAAAGGCAAAATCAATAAATAATGCAGGAAGATAGACTATGATAAGTTGTGTTAGTTTAAGACGCATTTAGTGCAGTATTTTGGTTGTGTGTTTTTCTACTATTGGTAATTTTAAATTTTGAATGCTATGGGATTCTGGCATAGGCAATAGATCAGTTAGTTGAGGGGTGTGCATAAATATTGATAACAAAATAGTCCTTTTCACTCCGTTTATTGAAATAATGTTTTCATTCTTGATACCTCTCTGTGAGGTCTGTTCCATATTGAGTTGACCAACATTGCTATTTGTAGCAAGACGATTGCCAAAATCAGAAAGGTTCTCACATTTTCAAGACGAGATATTGGCAGTTGTTTCTGATTGTTCTTTGTTCCTGTCAGATCGGTCAACAGATTGAAAACCGGTTCAATCGCAGTTTTGCGTTGTTTTTGATAAGTTTCAAGCTGCGGTGATGTTTCAATCGCTTTTAGATAAGCTACCTTTTCAGTAGCTTTAGCACCTGTTATTGGTGTCAAAAGGAAAAGTCCATCTTTTGCAAGTGTCTGAGTGCGAGTAAAGTCGGTATAGCCAGCATCCGCAACGACATATTGGATATTTCTCGCTAGAAGTGCGTCAGTCCTTTGATCAAGTCCTGTTTTTTCGCTTACAGAAGCGGTCCAAACATTTGCGAACATCGGAAAACCTTTCGCTGTTGTCGTCAGATGCAGTCCATACCCATAAACCCATCCACGATACTTGCTTGTTGACCAACTTGCATCGGTATCAAGGTTGCGCAAACCTTCGGGAATGTGATTTTCTTTTCGGTCTTTTTGATGCCACACACTGCCTTCTGCTTTATAGAGGCTTTTGTCAACAAAGACAACATCTCGAGGCGTATCGGTGTCTAATGCGGCACCTAAGTCACCGAGATAGTCAACGAACTGCTCAATCCTGGGTGCAAGTTGTTTATAGCGACGGGATAAAGTTGTCCGATCCGGAATGCTTTTGAACTTGAGTTTTTTTACCCAGGCTGGATGTTCACAAAGAAAAGCGTGCTGTGCTTTAAACCGATTTATGCCTCTCATCAGCATAATCGCAAAAAAGATAATCAGTGAACTATCAGGATGCACTTTAGGTCTTCCTTTCGGTTTGGATTGATTGGCGTTGATAGACTTTTCAAAATCTTTGTAGCGTTTAGAGAAAAATGTGATATAATATCTTTGGTCAGGATAACTCATGGTTAATACTCCTTTTAGATTATTCTTTTAATAAGAGTTTAACCTATATCCTGACTAAATTCAATTATGCACACCCCTCAATTAATTAGACACAATGCATAGGTGAGGTTAGGAAACCTCGCCTAACGTAGGGGAAGTATCAATTTATTTTATTGGCTACTATTTTCAATTTAATATTATCAGAACTTACGCATTTTTAAAAATTATTGAAGGATTAGAGAGTTGAAATCGCATATAATCATCCAATAAACTTTGTTTTAGTTCATAAATTGTTGGACCATGTTTGCGCGCAACACGTTTCAAACAGACCCGGACTTGAAAACAACAGGCAATATGATTTCTTTGGGCACGCAACTTGCGGCATTGACATTTACCAATACCGGTGACTTGTTTGATCTCACGATGAAGTTGTTCCATCTTCCAACGCACGCGACATTCTTGGCGTGTCGCATCCGCATCCGATTGAGATAAATCGTTTGTCGCAATATATTCCGTGCGTCCGTTAGAGGAGACTAGCCGGAACAACTTCACTTGATGCCCTTTTGGAAACTTCTTGATGTGCACGTGCTTTCCGTGTTGGGTTTCTGTCTGTGTCCAAGATAACTTTTGGATTTGTTGGTGTGGTTCAACGCCGTCTGTCCCGTCTACAAGACGATTGCGTTTCAGTGGCACATAATAAATCTTAGAAAGTTTTTCAATCGCTTTCATGACTCGCATTGAGGCATACCAACTATCCACCAGCACTGTCCGAAACGGGAGCTGTTTTTTGAAGTGAGCGTTTTGCAACATTTCAAGTAAATGGTCTATTTTGGTTTTGCCATCATGATCTTTGTCATAAATGCGGTAATCAATGATCCAATACTCTTGTGTCTTTGGATTGACATAAAGACAAGTTACAATACCGATGCCTATAACGACTTTTTTGTCGCTACCACTCCATTGAGAACGGAGAGCCTCAATCTCTTTCGCTTGCGGTTTAGATAGCACAACATCATCAAAAATAATATATCCTTCATCATCGGACTCAATGGTGTCCTGGACAGATTGCCAGAGTTCGCTTGAAGGAATGTTCTCATTTCTCAAAAAACGATTGAGTTGATCATGGCTCCATTTATCGGTGTGATCAGCTACCAAAACACGCTTTCGTAGTCGCGCAATTCATTGCGCCTCTTACATTCTTTACTTAAGTTTAAATTCAGAATCTCATAATGAGATATTCTCTGCTAGAATTGGTATTATAGTGATTTATAATTATAAGTTGACACTTTCGGTCCACGGTAGGCGAGGTTTCCTAACCTCACCTCAGCAATGTGTAGAATTGCTTCAATAATTTACCAAATTCTTAAAGCATGAAAGTAGGTAGGTTGTACACCCACCTACTCAGTTCCTGAGTTATCGCGCACCACACGCCTGCAGACACGCTTGCATGTGTCCTCTCGATTCTGCAGCAATTGTGCAGCACTGTTCTAAACTATACTCTTTTGCACCGATGACTTCAAGGTTTAGCGGTCCCGTATACCCGTTTTCATGCAACACACGGATGTATCCGACGAGATCAATATCCCCGCGCCCGTTCGCTTGCAATTCAGGAGTACCCGGTCCGCGTTGTGTTCCCTTGCAGTCTCGGATATGGACGTGCTTAACTCTTGATACAACAGCGGCAATCGCTTCCACAGGATTTTCCCCCGCACGGTGTATATGTGAAGGATCCATGTCAATACCAAAGGCTGGTGAATCAATCTCCTCCATCGCACGCAGAGTTGTCGGTGTATTGTAGATGCTTGCACCGACGTGTGCTTTGACACATAATATAACACCATAATGCTCTGCCCGATCAGACAGGCTTCCTAAAGAATCAATCACCTCTGGCCACGCATCTTCATTGTCAGATGAACCACCAGGACCACAGTTAATAATCGGTATACCAATTTCAACAGCAGCTTGAAATGCCAACTCCATTCTCTCAGCATCGCGAGATGGTTGTTCCATCGCTAACAAATCAAGTTCATATTCTTTTGACAGACGTTTGATGTCATCTGCAAGTTCTTGCCAGTTTGCCAGAACAAGATGTTGACTCATACCATCAATAGCAGAAAGTTCAATACCGTCATAACCAGACATTGCAATGTGCTTGAAGGCAGTTTCCATATCGTATCCGCCAAATAGCACTGAATTCGCACCTAATTTCAAATGTAGTTTCTCCTTCAATATAATTCAGTGAGACGTTTGTAGTCGCGCAATTCATTGCGCCTCTTATATTCTCTACCTTAGTTTGAATTTAATATCTCATAATGAAATATTTAGAATTAGTAACGGTATAATATTCTTACAGACCACTCAAGGTAGGTAGCGGATGAGGACGCACCAAAATTCCGCCTTGCTCATAAGATTCCATCGCTGCCCATGTATATTCAAGCGCAGCAAGTGCATCTCTACCAGAGGCGCGTATCTTCTCTTTCGGAACACCGTTTGTGATGTCTTCTAAGAATGCATGTATCCGCAACGGAAATGTCTGTCCGAAGTCAGTAATACCTGAATCAGTTACCACTACATCTCCACCTTCATGGGCACCGGGTGATGGCCAGAATGTCACTTTCTCAATACAGTTTTCAATGCAAAATGTGCCGCGTGTGCCGGCAAGTTCAACACTCCACCATCCACCGAGACCGAAGGTCGCATCCCCACGTTGACTGAGTAGATAACCGATACACCCATTCTCGAAACGTAGGTGAATACTGTTGATGGATACCATCAGATCCCCTTCTCGTCGACGAAAATGTGGACGTTCCATAAAGGCTTGCACATGCGTCACATCGCCACAAAAATGACGCATCACACTGAACGGATGTGAGAGAAATGCCTTTACATGAAAATAGGGAAATCCATCAGAACGCGGTGCGTTAGAGTAACTATAGTTGAACTCTCCACCAGCAAACCCCATCTTGTGCATGATGTAGACCATCTCCCCGATTTGTCCATTGTCAATATATTTTTGTGCTTGCTCAGCAGGGGGTGTAAAATAATGATTGAGATTGCATGCAAGGTAAAGGTCCTCTTCCGTCGCTTTCGCAACCATTTCGCGTGCTTCTCCGATATCATTAGAGATCGGTTTTTCAACGAGAACGTGCTTTCCTTTATCCAGTGCCTCCATCGTCGGTTCATAGTGCCAACTACCGTTCTCATTTCCACCTGTCGTAACATCAACGATGTCTAAATCGGGTTCTCCATCAATCATATCTGCTAATTGATAGTATGCTTTCACTCCGAGCCTTTCTGCTGCACTGTCCGCACGCTCTTTCACTATATCACAAACTGCAACAAGGTCTGCTAAATCATCATTTGCGTGGCAATTCGCATGATTATTGCCGATTCCACTCATGCCGACTACGCCAACTTTTAATGCCATTATTTTGTTCCTTCCAATAGATAAAATATAGAGTTTTATTCTTCAATTCTATATGGTAAGTTGCCGTTTGTCAACTAATATCTTATTGTGGATAGGCATTGTGTCATCTCTATTGTGAAATGTGTATCTGATGTGGATGCAGAGGAAATAGTTACCAGTAGGTGTGGTTTCCTAATCACACCAGACATCAATTTAGTGAAATCCTGGTTCAGCCAGAATCATGAAATATCAGCATCTCTGGCAAAATCGCTTAGCACAGAAGGTGTCGCAGTATCAAATCCGATAAAATCCAACATCCCAGCATCACTCGGGTCAGCAATAGAGAATTTGTTTGCCACCATCGCAACAACAGCACATTTCGCGGGTCTTCCCATTTCTTGCCGATACATAGCCAACGCGGTTTTCGGATGAATGTCCCCATACCACGTTTGGTTATCTGTATAGATGATGAAAAGATCTACCTCAAGTTTATTTTCCAATGCATATAGCATAGGTAATGCGCAATCTGTTTTCCCCATCGGTATGCCAGAAACTGCCTCAATAGTACTTGTCAACTTATCTGATGCTGATATCGGCAGCGGAATAAAATCATCTGAAAAACCAAAGATGTGGTAATGCGGTTCTGTTCGAGCAGTTACCAACGCCATCGCAGCAGAAGCATTACGCGGGGTTAGTCCCTTACATCCAGCAACTGTTCCAGACCCCATTGAACCAGAAACATCAAGTGCCAAAAGTGTGTTCTTTTCACTCGGTTCAACGTTATCAAATGCAAAATAAAATGCAGCGTCCAATGCATCAACAATCTGTGGCACAGGTTCCCACGTCAAACTCCCTCTAACACCCGTACCAGACCTGTATGTAATTAATGCCATCAGAATCTGGATAGGATGTATAAGTGATCTTTTGATTGCATCCGAAGTAAGTCTTTCCAACGCAGTTTCTACCGATGCTGCAAATGGTTTGAGCAATCCTATTTGCGTCATCTTACCGAGATTTCGCACAGTTGCCATTACAGGCATGTTAGCTAACAAAGCAGCCCAGACATCAATCTCATCCTTCCATTCATTCGGAACCATCTCGTGTGTAAATTGATGTTTCTCAATCAGTTTAATTATATCTACGCGTTTCTGCGTCCGTATCAGTTCCTCATACCCAGCAAGCAATTCTGGCAAAGCATCCGTTGCATCGTAAGTTGTAGATATCTGCGTGCCATCATCTCTTGTCCGATGCACAGTCCGATCATCAGTATCAAGTCCTTTAATCCAACGATAGATACCTCGGTTTTCACCGTAGTGGCATTTTGCAAGAACATCGGTATGTCGCCAACTGTTCCGAGACTGATATTTCAGCACTTGATATGCCAATGCATCATCATCTTTTGAGCGATACCATTCCCCAACTAACCGTCGTAATGACCTACCCCATCCACGCATACCATCTACAAAAGCAACGAAATTGAATAGGTGTGTTCCGATACGCGCAACATCACAGAATACCTCTTGCACCTTGCGTTTTGTGTCAGCGTTTCCGTGTGTAAAAGCAAGTGCCAATGCATATAATGCAGGATCGTTTTTCGGGGCGCGTCCGGAAACAGAAATCTCCCGAATCCGTTCAACAACCTGGACACCGTCCTCTGCGATACACTTCTTGACAGAATCAACATTTTCCTTAGTCAAATCCTGTTCCTTCGCGTAATAAGACCCACCTTCAGTTCCCAACACGAGAAATCTATCAAGATTTGTCCAAATAGAAACAGGATAAACGTATCCACCAGCAGAATTTTCTACTTGCTTTTCATCTAAAGGTTGTCGTTGATGTGGATGTAGAGGCGAATATTTATTTAGATAACTCATGATTTTTATGATGTGGCGGGCAAGGAGTGTATTGCGGTAGTTTTCAAGATAACGCAATACTTCGGCCCGCACAAAGAAAGCTCCGGATAAGGATCAGAGTCCGTTTTGATATGCTCTACCATCTGAGCTATAGCTAGTCTATGCGTAACACAAACTTACTAACAGGACTCGAACCTGTGACCACATCATTACGATAACAAACTCTCTCGACCCGGAGCCGTGTAAGATTATATCTATTTTCACATAGCAGCGGACAAGGTGTATATTACATAGGCGCATTTTACTGCGACACTAATGTATAGGGTAAAGTAATACTTCGGTCCGCTAAAGATAACTCTGGATAAAAATCAGAATACTATGCTCTACCGCTGAGCTACAGTAGGTTCACATTACATTTCGCCTACCGGCAGGAGTCGAACCTGCGACATAGGATAACACATTCAATTGACCCAGAGCAAGATGTTTTACGGTTACAGATATCTGAAATGGAGTGGACTCCAGCAAACATATCCGTTTCGTCACTGAGAGATAGTATAACAGGTTCTGGCTATAATGTCAATTGATTATAGTAAAATGGGTGTGTAAAGTTCTTAGCACTAACTTCCTGCCCTGATTTGTAGTGCGGGGTCTCCGTGCCCCGCCTAAACCTGTTACATTCAAGTAATGTGCGGGGCATGGAGACCCCGCACTACAATGGTTGATGTGATATTTTACCAAAAGCTTTACACCCCTATCTCTTTCTTTGCTTGCATCCATAACACATTTCGTGGTAAAATATCGCACAGAGATGACGTGAAACACAATACTTGACTATAACCATAGAAATCCATCAACTTCAGAGAGGAACCCAATGAAACTCAATAAATACATCCCAATATTCGCCGCACTTATTCTGCTATTCACATCTTTTTGCTTCATGGGTTGTCTCTCAACACTGTTAGGACAAGGACCACGCAGGCCTCCACAGCCTGCCAGTGTCGGACTGACACTGCAACCTGGAGAGATTTGTAATTATACCGCAAGCGAGAAAGGGGTCAGTTTTGATGTAACGTTCCATGTCACAAAAACTGGAGATGCAAGTTTCAAGCGAATTGCAGTGAAATCTGCTAAAGTGAATTATGTGCATGAAGGTGGTTCATGGTCGTTGGTTGGAGGCAATATACAAATTACTATGTTTGATTTGAAAATAGAGCTTAACCCTGTTGCAGCCAAAGTTTGTGTAGGTGAAAGATGTTTTGTTGCTACTATAAAACCGAGGAATAAATGGATGGTAAGTCAACTTCCATTTCCTACGAAAAACGAGTGAAAACCGAAGTGATGGTTGAATGGAGTTTTAGAAATGCACCAACCCACAGACACGCATCGCACTACAAAAGACCTATCACCAGAAGAATTAGAAAAATACCGCAAACGTCTTGACAAGCACTTGCAAAATCGCAAGGTTGATGAGGCATTGTTGCAACGTGCGTGGCATACCGCACACAAAATAGCATTGATGCTTTATGACGATTTCGGTGCAGCACAAGTTGCTGTATTTGGGTCGCTTGCACAACAAAATTGGTTCTCAGAATGGTCTGATATTGATATAGTTGTTTGGGGGCTTTCATCTGACCAATATTTGAGTGCAGTCGCGGAAATGATTGGTTTCTGCAAGGAATTCAAAATTGATTTAGTTAAATTTGAAAATTGTAAAGGATTGTTTCTTGAACGGATTGAAAAGCAGGCGGTTCCAATTCAGAAAGACAAAACAGAATTCCTTATAAAATCTCAAATAACTATAAAGAGAAAGGGAACAAACACATTGGCTAAAACAGAATTAATACAACGTATTTCTGATGGATTTACAAACGTAAAAGGGGCAGTTCAACTCATTGACCAAGCATTACAAAACCTCAAGGACGCACCTGATCGATATAGACGCAGCATAGAAGTCGAAATTTCCAGATATCTCTACGATTTTTATAAGCAATTGGAAAACATATTTGAGCAAATCGCTCAAGATGTAGACAAAGTAGTGCCTAAGGGAAAACAGTGGCATAAAGAGCTCCTACAACAAATGTCAGAATCAAATACAATACGCGCCCCTGTGCTTTCTCAAGAAACTTATTTAGAGCTAAAAAAACTTCTTGGGTTTCGTCATGTGTTCTTATATATCTACGGAAAGGAACTGGATTACGAAAAAATGCTGATAAATGCTCCTCTGGTAAACGAATTGTTTCCGAATCTCTCTAAAGAATTAGATGTTTTCATAGCATTCCTAAGGAAACAAGAAAATGACTGAACAAACACTACTCCAGCAGGTCAACGACTTTTGTAATAGATAGGAATTCGGGTTAATATATTCGCAGTATTCTCTCCTTGCATTCAGAGCCATAACATGCTAATCTATACCCTAAGGAAATAGTAATATGCACCAACCCACAGACACGCATCGCACTACAAAAGACCTATCACCAGAAGAATTAGAAAAATACCGCAAACGTCTTGACAAGCACTTGCAAAATCGCAGGGTTGATGAGGCATTGTTACAACGTGCGTGGCATACCGCACACAAAATAGCAGCGATGCTTTATGACGATTTCGGTGCATCACAAGTTGCTGTGTTCGGGTCGCTTGCTGGACAGAAGTCGTTTTCAAAATGGTCGGATATTGATATTGCAGTTTGGGGTATTCCGAGTGAAATGTATTTTCGTGCATCGTCAAGAGCTTCGGACATCAGTGGATTGTTTAACACTCTTCCTGTCAAATCCCCATGCTTTAGTTTGCGGGATGTAGATGGGCAAAAAGGTTGATTTTGAGAAAGAAACACACTATAATACAAATACCTTTTCAGTGGTGGATGTCGTTAGCATCTGCCACACTACTAACGATGGGTAAGGGGTTCTTCACCGAGAAGACATACCATGAGAAAAACCTATAAATACAAGGGACAAAATCAAAAGAACACAATCAAGTTAGGCAATATGCTTGACGATATGCACCAGATCCATGTGCATATTATGCGATTGCAGCGCAGATATTACCGTATGTATGGCAAAAACATATCCGCATATAGAATGAATGCACATGTTGCCAAACTAAAAAAGCGGACAAAGTCTCATTGGACAGACTTGCCGAGTCAAGTTGTGCAAGATGTTGTGCTGCGTATGGGCAAAGCTTATGATGCTTTTTTCAGAAATATGAAAGATCGCAAGATTGGCAAAACAACGTGCAAAGTCCGTAGACCGAAAATCAAACCGCAACATAAATACAACTCTATGACGTTTACACAGGCAGGCTATAAACTTGAAGGGAACCGTATCAAGATCAACTGTATAGATACGTGGTTTTCCTTTCACAAACATCGTGAAATAACAGGTGACATCAAAACAATAACCCTCAAGCGTGACAGGTGTGGCGATTACTGGGTCTGCTTTTCTTGTGATAACGTTGACACACCGAAATCTTTTGCGAAGACAGGTGAAAGTGCTGGCTTTGATTTCGGATTGAAAACGTTTCTCACAACTTCTAATGGGAATAAGATTGTGTCTCCGCAGTTTTTGAAAAAGTCCTTGAACAAGTTGAGAACACTGAATAAAAGTGTGAGTCGTAAAGTCAAGGGATCAGGCAATTGGTATCGTGCTATCCGTGCTTTGTCTCGACATTATAGGAAAGTCGCACGACAACGTCTTGACTGGCAGTGGAAACTTGCTACGGCTCTTTGCAGGCGTTTTGATACCTTGTGCTTTGAAACCCTCAATATAGACGGCATGAAACGCCTCTGGGGGCGTAAAGTCAGTGATCTCGCTTGCTACCAGTTCATTCAAGTGTTGGCATTCAAGTGTGCTAAACACAATAAAACTTTCCTCAAAATTGGACAATGGACAGGGACAACAAAACCTTGTAGCAACTGCGGACACAAAAATAAAGACTTGACACTTTCAGATAGACAGTGGACATGTCCTACGTGCAATACTGAACACGATAGAGACATCAATGCTGCTATAAATATCAAACAGGCAGGCTTAGCTGCCTAAAGTGGAGATGACGTGAGCCGGGTGATCCTTTTGGAGAAACGCCGTTGTCAAGGAAGCACAAGCCCCAACCTTTAGGTTGTGGGTCACTATGACGGTTGACTTAGTTGAATATGAAAAATGCAAAGGAATATTTCGTGAGAGAATACAGAAACAGATTGCACCTATTGAGAAAGGAGTAATCTATAGAGTGAATAGAAGTGCCCTTATACAACGTATTTCAGATGAACGCGGTTTAATTGAGGAATCTATTGAAAAAATCTTAAAAAAGCTGGAAAAGATAAAGGATGCGCCGATTGAATACAAGGAAGAAATAGAAATGGCGATTGCAAAAAATCTCGTTGACTGTTATCGGGGTGTTGAAACAATTTTTAGTCACATTGCCCTTGATGTTGATTTATACACTCCTGATGGGAGTAAGTGGCATAAAGAATTGCTTATGCAAATGGCTGAACCTTATGCAGACAGACAACCTGTGATTTCCCATGAAACTTTAGAACTTTTACAGGAACTATTAGAATTTCGTCATGTATACAATCATATCTACGAACAAAGACTGGTCTATGAAAAAACTGAGAAAATTGCTATACAGATTGAAATGACATATAACAAAATATCAAAAGAACTGGACACTTTCATTGAATTCCTAAAGAAAGAAAATGACTGAACAAACACTACTCCAACAGATCAACGACTTCTGTAGATTACTCCGACAGATGGATGTAAAAGTTACCACAACTAATCAACTCAGTTGGTGTAACAGTGTTCAGTTGATAGACATTAGCGATCGAGATACGTTTTATCACACAGCAAGAACGAACCTTATTGCCAATCAAACTGATAGCGAGACATTTGACACTGCATTTAACCTTTTTTGGCGATATCCAAGACCTGAATTTGAAGCCGTTGATACGTGTGGAGAAGAACCTGAACCGTCTGCTTTACAAGACCTTTCTGATGCAGAAGATGAAGAGAACATCTTTGATCAATGGATGGATTATGAGGAAGATGAAGATGTAGAAGGTCAGGAAGATGATCCGATTGCCTATAGTATTGAAGAGGTGTTGACGCAAAAGGATTTCAGTGAGTTTACAGAAGAGGATATGGAACGGGCGCGACACATAGTAGCGAAGTTGGCATCGGTGTTGGCTACAAGACTGAGTAGAAGAAAGGTCGTTAGCAGAAGAGGGAGAACGATTGACTTTCGTAGAAGTTGGCGAAAGAGTCTCGCACACGGTGGGGAACCGATTGAACTCATGCGGAAACAGCAGAAAATTAAAAAGACAAAAATCCTGCTACTATGTGATGTGAGTGGTTCAATGGATTGCTATTCCAAATTCCTTATTCAATTTATCTACGGCATGCAACAGGAATTGCGAGAGGTAGAAGTAGCGGTTTTCAGCACACATTTGACCAACATTACAGGATTGCTTCATCGTAAGGGTTTAGCAGAAGGTTTGAATGAAGTTGCGAACACTGTGCCGGACTGGTCAGGTGGGACAAAAATTGGTGATAGTCTATTAGCGTTTTGCCGTCAGTTTGCCCCTTCTTTTTCGGCATATCGGTCAGTTGTGATTCTAATTAGCGATGGTTGGGATAGAGGTGATGCAGACCTGCTCAGACACTCTATGGAAATGCTGCATCGGCATGCACATAAACTTATATGGCTCAATCCGTTGCTGGGTAGCGACACCTATCAACCAATTTGTCGGGGCATCCGCACTGCTCTACCTTATGTAGACTATTTCCTGCCAGCACATAATTTGGAAAGTTTAGCACAATTGACGAAGGTATTGATTCCACTCTGGACACGATGAATAGAGATAGCAATAAATAAAAATAAAAAAGGAACACAGACTATGCCAGTTCAAGCAGCGGTGATGCTCCAACCGGGGCAGATAGAAATCCGCGAATTTGACAAACCCACACCAACAAACGATTCACTTCTGCTACAAGTAGACAAGGTTGGCATTTGCGGAAGTGATAAACACATGTATCTTGGACATACTGCCCTAAAATTTCCTGTTATCCCAGGACATGAAGTTGTTGGCACTGTTGCAGAGATTGGAACGGAAGCCAATCAAGTCATGAATGTGATGGGTGGTCCAATCAAAGAAGGTGACCGCATCACTGTGGTACCCGGGTCTAAAAACTGTGGTAGATGTTACTACTGTTTGCATGTACCGGGGCGTCCGACGTTATGTTCTGGACGAACAATTTATGGATTTAGCAATAGTGAATCTCCACCATACTTGACAGGTGAATTCTCTGAATACACTTACATTCACGGCAATTCTTGGGTCTACAAAATACCGGACGAGATTCCAGAGGAAATTGCTGTGCTGACAGAACCTGTCGCCGTAGCAACACGCGCAGTTGAACGCGCTTGTGCCCCCGGTTTACCACAAGTCGGTGATGGGTATAGTATTGGCAGCAGTGTTGCTGTGTTAGGGTGTGGTCCGATTGGTCTCCTTGTCATTGCTGTTTTGAGAGATAGTGGTGCGGGGACAATCATTGCTACTGATCTGGTTGATAGTCGTTTAGAAATGGCGCAGCAGATGGGTGCAGATGTGACCATTAATGTCGGTGATACAGAACCTGATGGACGGGTTGAACAGATCCAATCTCTCACAAGTGGTGTTGGCGTAGACATTGTGATTGAGTGCGCCGGGATACCTGCTGTTTTCTCAGAAGCGTTAGATGTTGTCCGACGTGGTGGAAAGGTTATTGAAGTTGGTCACTACACCGATTCTGGAAATACGAAAGTGAGGCCGCATCAGATATGTAACAAAGACCTTGATGTGTGTGGCGTGTGGGCATATCCGCAAATCCAATTTCAAACAGCGTTGGATTTTCTACAACGAACTCGTGCGCCTTTACACGAATTGATTACGCATCATCTTCCGTTGAATCAACTGGAATCTGGGATCGAAATGCTCGGGAATGATGGAGTATATAAAGTTGTGATTGAACCGCAATCCTGAAAGAGAGTTGTCCACAGTGCGTTAACCTGAGACCATCATAAAAAAGAATATGTATAGGTGAAAGATATGAAAATTAGAAAGATTTTATTCATTTTAATGAGTTGTCAGATGCTGTTGTATTTGTTTTGTTTCAACAATGTGACCGCGCAATCCACCGATCTACCAAAGAAAATACCAAGAGCATCTGCCATCTTTAAGACCATAGACAAAGCCAAAGCCTATATTGTTAAGAATCAAAACAGAGATGGTGGATGGCCTCTGGTACCAGGTGATGAAAGCGATGTTGAAATCACGGCTCTCGCTATCTGGGCATTAACTGAATCTGGATGGGGTACTGGATCTCGTGTCATTCGGAGTGGTGTCAAATACCTCAGAGATAAACAACGTGAAGATGGTAGTTGGAATAATAATACGGCACATACAGTATTCGCGCTTATCGCTTTGAGAAATGCTAAAACGGATGAAGAGGCGAGATTTAATGGACTTCAATGGATGATGAAGGCACAGAATCGGAGTGGGAGTTGGGGACCAAAAAACAAAGAACCCGGACATATTCTTTATACTTCAGTTGCCCTCGTCGGATTTAAAGAACTGGGTTTCAACACAAACCAATTCAAAACTATTCTTACCGGCATGGAATGGGTCGAAGATCTGGAACAAAGGAATTTTGAGGGGTATTGGACTATGCCAAAACGAACTCAATCAGATATTTATGTGACATCTTGGGCATTAAACAGTATATTCCCGGTTTTTAAGCTTGATGAACAGATCGCTTGGTTAAAGCAATTCCAAAATTATGATGGTGGATTCCCAAGATTCAAGGGTAAAACAAGCGATCCAGAGGTGACAGCTTCCGTTATCATGGCACTTGCTACTGCAGGTGACCCGCTAAATGCACGCAGAATTGCCATTTCCTACCTAACAAAAGTACAGGAACCGGATGGGAGTTATAAGAGTGCTACGCCTATAGAACTCCAAACCCCCAAAGCAAATTTACAAACTACCTGTTTTGTTCTTATTGCTATCCATACAAAACTTGAAAGTGATTGAGATGATCATATCCTCAAAATTCTACCAGTAGCTGCGGAATAATTGATGCACTTCTTGTCGGTTTTTCAATATTGTTGATTTGATAGACAAGACGTGCTAATGCACCTTCCGCAAAATGCCAAGATAGTGCTCCGCCGAGTGTTACCCAAACCTGTTCATCTTGTTCCCTATTGAAGGAGAACGTCTGATAATTATCTATATCGGGATTCCAAATATCATACTTCAAGCGAACATCTAAAGTGTCAGTCAAAGGCAACTCGGCATGAAAATAGAACCCCTCCACATTTGCATTGCGATCAGGTGCTGGAATTGGAATATGTAAATACTTTAGGAGTTGAGTATCTCTTCCACGCACCCATTCAGCTGCAAGATCAAAACGCCACAACCTGAAGCTTGTCGCAACACCGACGCGCCGTTTGTATATTAGCGTTGACGGATTGACATCACCGTTTGTGGAATTAAAGGGATAACTATTCCCATCAAAATAGGATGTTCCAAGCCAAATACGTTTACCGAAGATCGGAAGAGTACCATTCAGATGTAGAAACATTGGTGGACTGTTATTTTGTATCGGTTTCAGAACGCCTCCACCGCTTCCGTGTGGACCTATACGGATACCTGTATTAACGGTTCCTTCCGTAACAGTGCGGAGTGAATCTGGTCCATCTGCAAGTGAGACAGTGTATGACACTGGACCTACGAAACCGTTGAGTTGTAAACCACGGTCAGAGATGAAACCGATGTTCTTCCGAACCAGATTGTAAAGTGGATTTGCTGCTGCGTCTGATTTAGTATCTATGCCGAAACCGTGTCGAAATCGACCGATTTTCAGGGATGACCCCTTCGGTAAAACGGGTAATCCTGTTAGGATGGCGTAGACAAATCCATGATCATCCGCGACTTGTGTACCTAACGGAGAAGTGGTTAGCAACTGCTCACCTAATACGCTAACATGGTCACCGACGTTCGTTGTTACCACAAACTCAGCAACATGTATGAGTGTGGTGCCAGAATTCCAATTGTTCCTATCGGGTATCAGATCTTTGCCGTGTGTTATCCTCCGTATATCCAATGCTCCACCGAAGACTAAATTACTGAATGCCCCACCAAGAAAATCTGATGAACCGGTATCTTCGGTTACTTCTGCATCATCGAAACTAAAGATGTCCTCATCATTTTCAGTAGTATCATCTGAATCAGTGAGACCATTTGAAGCTTCAACATTTTCAGGAGTGCTGTCAGCATCCCCTGGGTATGCTCGGGCTAAGATTTCCGCAACATTGCTGTATCCATCTCTATCAGAATCTGCTTCTGCGATACGGAGAAATGTTGAGATATTCATGCCGTTATGTAGGAATGCTCTGCCGTAAGGATTTGGAGAATCGCCTCCCTTCTTAGAAAAATGACAGACATTACAACCACTTGTCCATCCATATTTAGCACGAAACATTTTGTAGAAGGCAGGAAGTGCATAAGAATGTTCAGCGATTATTGTTAGGCAGAAAGCGATTGAGAAGAAGAAAATGATTTTTCGCATGGTAAGTTCCTTCTATGTAGTTGATTTTGACACGTGGATTCTATTCATCACAATTAATAGGACTCAAGGTCAATATCTTCTTCGCTAAATCGGATATGTGCTTGTTTGATCAACGCATCAATAACATCCCACTGTTTGCGTGTCTCATCTGTTATTCCATTTTTATCAATCGCTTCAGCAAATTCTTTTAGTGTTTTGCTGAATTTATCTTGCATCTCAGCATATTCTTCTGTCTGGTCGGCGTTCTTCGGTGGTTCAAACTTAGAGATTGCTTTTGCGTAAGTAGCGAGTTTTTTTGCTGATGCAACAGCATCTGCTTTCTCCTCTTTTTCGTCAAAGTAATCCACAATCACGAAGTATTCGTCTACCATCATGATCATGAGTTCCTTAAGGTCTTCAACTTCAAGCAATTCTTCTGGACCTTCTTCAGGTTGCGGTGTCTTTTCCGCATCCGTTTTAGGTTTGCGTTTGAGGAAGAGTGCGTAACTCATCAAGAGAGTCTTTCTCGGAATGAGTATTACCGCCTTTGTCGCATCATTTTGACCTTTTATCGTTTCAATATCCTTGCCTACTTCAAAATCGTCATCTATTCCTTTATCAACGAACTGCTTGAGGAACTTCTCTGATGTAATGGCATCAGTTTCCTTGTGTTCATAGATTGTTACTTTGACAACTTTGCCCTTCATATTGAGACCAACAGCACCGTCAATAATACCGCGCGGTCCTTTCACATCAACGAACAGCACCAATCCCATAGGTTTCTTTTGCTCGTTTATTGGGATATAGAAAACAGGTTTTTGATCCTCTTTGCGAAGTTTTGAACCGAGTTCTTTCTCAATTGATTTGACTTTTTCTGGTGTGAGGACTGCATTTCGTTGAACGAATTTCTTCGCTTTTGGAAAAATAGCTGCAAGTTTTTCTCCAGGCCATTCGGTTTCATGTGCGATACTAAACAGTGGTGTAAACGATAACGATAAAACTGATACAATCAGAATGCCTGATAGTTTGGGACGAATATTTTGGAATAACATCTTTTTCTCCTTAATATAGTAGGATAAGTGTTAGGATGGATTTAGCAACCCACCCTAACAGATTGACATGAATCGTCTCACTTCTCAACCTTGACCATGAATGTGGGAAACAGAATTTGATCTTTATGCTTGAGTTGACCGAAAATCTGATAATGTCCTGGCTTCTTAAATGTGGTCATGAGCATTACGGTTGGACCAAATTTCTCTGGTGTTGGACCTTGATGTTGATGACCTGTTTTGACGGACTTTTTCATCTTATGGGCTGCATGTGGATCGTTCTTCATTTTATCTGTATCTCCATTCATGGGAACTGTACCATGCGTATGCAGTATACCATCTAAATGGGTATTTACGATAGCAAAATGCATAGGTGCATCTAAAAATGGGACAAGATCGTTGATCGGTTTGCCATCAAGTGAAAAATGATATTTGATATGAACCATCTCTCCCACTTTAATTTGTTCTGACACTTCTATTTTTACGTGATATGGAGATGTGTCCATTTTATCACGAATGGAAACGGCTTTTGTGAAGCGATCTCCACCTTCTTCTTTATATCCGAATATATCTTTTTCCGTGCGAAGGTCGTGGGTTATCTCCTGCATCTTGTTTTCGCCTTCAACATCTACATAGAGATGTTTAGAAAATTCGGCATCCGCAGTCATCACGTCAAGTGCTAAAATGTATCTTCCTGCCATTGGAAATGTGAAGTGCACCGTATAAACTCCTTCAAGTTCAGCCAACATGTCGCGTGACTCAAAATCTTCTGGATGAACATGTCCAAGGATCTGAAGATTCTCACTGACGATTAACACGTGGAGTGTCCGATCATGGTGTATCATCAGATCGGTAAAGGGTTCTCCCTTTTCATCGGTGAGATGAAACATCAGAGACGTAGACTCTCCAACTTTTATTGTTTTCGGTTCAGTGTGAAGTTTGACATTTAGTTTAGCGGTTTTAGCTGCTTGATGTGTTGCATGTTTGTCATGTTCTTCGGAAAAACCGAAGTTAATAACACACAGAAAGGTTACTGCTATTGTAATAGCAAAACGAAAATTGAAAAAGGTTGAATTCCGGGATTGCATGTTTATTCCTCCAAATATTGATCCGTTAATAAATAAGTGATTCTTTATTGTGCACATTCTCATAGCGTTTACATAAACAGAGAATGTAAAAATAATGATAATAGATTGCTATTTATGAACGGTTAAACGGAGGACCGCGGTGGGAGATGACGGTGTTTAGAGATGCTTCAAGTAGTTTGGGAGGACCGGGGAGATTAAGCAATTGTTCTTGTGATACGGACAGAATAGTAGACAATTGAACTTTAGATATGGGATGTTGCACTGCCGATTCACGAACTGTTTCAATATGGTTCGTGTCTGTTGGAAGTATCAGTTCTAAATCCGTTAAGCAGCAAGCAGTTCCACTTTCAGAGGGTGTATCACTGTCATTTGTGGCATCTGTTGTTTTGACTTTACTGCAACAGGATGAATCGGTTTCAGCACGTTCAGCCTGCATGTTACTACACAGATTCTGTGTATAAGCTGCACAGAAGAGTGGACATACAAAGTGAACACAGACTAAAGCGATTAGAAAAATCTGTAAATGCTGATTTCTTAGAAACATTGCTTATTTGCTCCAATATTACGTCAACAGTATGAGACGAAAAAACATTCTATGGTTATTATACACCTTAATTCAGAATAGTTGCAAGAAAATTGTAACTGCAGGGTGTGTAAAGTTTTTGGCAAAAGAATCTGCTGATATTGTTGAATGTCTTACTGTTCCTTCATAGCCGTTGTCCGGTACACTCTAACTTTTGTAATACGGTCTTCAGTCCCTACCAAATCAATGCCAAATGTGCGTTTGGTATTTGTCGGACCTAAAGAACTGTAGACTACTCGGTTTCTATAAACATTCCGTCCCTACGGGAATAAAGAAAACAGAAGTTTATATCTCTGTGTCAAATACGCCAAAAACTTTACACACCAGAGAATGTAGGAGGCGCAGTGAATTGCGCGACTACGAACACCTATTTTGGTAATGACAAATTATCTTTTGGAAATGGTATTACAACATGGGTTATAGTGGATGTCAACTTTTTTTGATAAAATCGTTAAAGTTAAGACAAAGCAATTGTCTGAACCATGATTTCAAGCAGATTATTGTTGGTGACAATTATAAAAAGGATTGCACTTCAAGCATTAAGTCTGTATAATTTGAATACGAAGCGAAAACCTTAATTGATGTAATTACGGACACGGAACATAAAGAACACTAATAGATAGGAGATTCCGATGGCAAACATAAAAATACCCAAAGGATGGGAGATTCCTGAAAATCAAGTAACTCCTGAATCGGTCTATATAAATCGTAGGAAGTTTATCAAAGACCTTGGCATAGCAGGTGCGGGTGCAATATCACTATTTAGTTCAACCGCTTGCGCGCAAGATAGCAAGATGGAGAAACAACTAAAACCTTATCGTGAACAGCAACTTGAACATAAGAAAAACGAAGCATTTACCGTCACTCGTCCACAAACTGAAGAAATGATCGCTGCGACTTACAATAACTTCTATGAGTTCTCAAGTAGCAAAACTAACATCTGGAAATTGGTAGAAAGGTTTGAAACGCGTCCGTGGGAGATTGAAATATCTGGACTGGTTGAAAACCCGATGAAAATTGACATAGATGACTTAATCAAACAGATGCCACTTGAAGAACGTATCTATCGCTTTCGATGTGTTGAGACGTGGGCGATGGTAGTGCCGTGGATCGGTTTTCCAATGAAGGCACTTCTTGAGAAGGTTCAACCAAAAAATGAAGCAAAATATGTGCGGATGACCACCTTTCTGGATCCTGATGTAGCATTCCAACAAAACAATGGTCGTCTGCCGTGGCCCTATGTTGAAGGTTTGACTCTTGCGGAAGCTATGAACGATTTGGCACTGTTGGTTGTTGGCATTTACGGACACATTCTGCCTCCACAACACGGTGCACCTATTCGGTTGATTGTCCCGTGGAAATATGGGTTCAAAAGTATAAAATCCATTGTAAGCATAGAATTCACTGACAAAAAACCGAGAACTTTCTGGAACGTTATACTTCCAAGAGAATACGGTTTTGAGGCAAATGTGAATCCGAATGTGCCACATCCACGTTGGTCACAAGCCAATGAATGGTTGATACCTACAAGGGATGTATCATATCCAACTCGGATTTATAACGGGTATGGTGAATATGTTGCTCATTTATATAAATAATATGAAAGGAAAATATGAAAAAAACAGAAAATCACACATTTTGTGAAATCTGTAGTTTCTATTTGTTGTGCATAATGGTGTTATTCAGCAGCTTGGGTTGTGAATACGTTGAAGAAATTGACAAAATGGAAGTTCTGATAGAGACTATTGATCCGAATGTTGTTGAAGCGAACACAGATTTTGGGATTAACTTATTTCACGAAATCCGGAAATCTGAGGAAGATAAAAATATATTCATCTCACCATTTAGTGTTTCTGTTGCTTTGGCAATGACTTTAAACGGAGCAGCGGGAGAAACAGAAACGGCAATGGTTGACACACTACAACTCCAAGACATAGAAACAGAAGCGATTAACCCGAATTACGCACTCTTACAGCAAACACTTCAAATGACTGATCCGAAGGTGACGCTTACAATAGCAAACTCTCTCTGGTCTGATCAAGATTTTTCATTCAATCCAGATTTTCTTAACCGCAATTCACAATACTTTGACGCAGAAATCTCATCACTTGATTTCGCTGACCCAAATTCTGTTGATACGATAAATCAATGGGTGAATGACAATACGAGCGGAAAGATAACTGAAATTCTTAAGGAAATATCCTCGGATGAAGTTTTATTTTTGATCAATGCGATCTATTTTAAAGGATCGTGGCAAACAGAATTTGATCCTACAAAAACACGGGATAGCGACTTCCACCTATCGGATGGCACTACAAAACAGGTTCCAATGATGGTTAGAGAGGGAAAGTATCCATTTTATTACAGTAATGATTTCCAAGCGGTAAGTCTTCCTTATGGTGATGGTAAGATCGGTATGTATATCTTCCTACCATCCGCTGATTCCGATCTTGACACATTCTTGGATAGTTTGAATACAGAAAGTTGGGAAAATTGGATTCCAGAACTTCGCGAACAGAAGATATGGGTTCAAATACCAAAATTCAAATTGGAATATCGTGCTGATCTCAGTGATGTGTTAAAAGCACTCGGAATGGCGGTAGCATTTGAGAAAAATCAGGCAGATTTTAGCCGAATGTCGTCTGATAGTGATTTATATATCTCAAGAGTTGATCATAAAGCAGTCGTGGAAGTTAACGAAGAAGGAACAGAAGCAGCAGCCGTAACGAATATTGGCATTGCAGTTACATCCCTTCCACCACAATTTATCGCAGACCGTCCATTTTTCTTGGCTATCCGTGATAATGAAACTGGGTCAGTTTTGTTTATGGGAACAGTCGTAGAACCATAGGCGTACCATGAATCAAGTTATAAAGGTTGTTTTTCTATTATTGGTGCTACCTGCTTTATCCGTGTCTGCCTCTTGGAAATCATCAGATAGTGACCATTTTCGTGTATATTATAGAAAGAATACAATTGATCCAGATTCGTTATTACAGATTGCTGAAACATTTTATGCAGAGATGCCGAGGATTACACGTCACATTTCAGATGAAACAATAAAGGTCTATGTTTGTGATACGCAAAAAGCATTTCAAGCCTCAGTTCACGCACCGATTCAGGATTGGGCGGTAGGGTGTGCGTTTCCACTGAGTCGGCGCATCATACTCCAAAATCCGAAGCAAATTGCGGTTGCGAAACTTCAGTTGGCGCAAGTGCTTCGTCATGAGATTGCACATGTCCTCTTTGGACAGTATACACGGAAAGCAGTCAAAGGTATTCCGTTATGGTTTGTTGAAGGCATTGCTATCCACTTTTCAAAGGAATGGGTACCAGGTAGACACGGAACTTTGTTAAGAAGTGTCTTTACAAAATCCGTAATGCCACTTCATGAATTAACTGAGAAATTCCCGGATTCATCAACTGGCGCGGATTTGGCTTATGCCCAAAGTCAAGATGCGCTCCGATGGTTTGTTGAAGTAAATGGAAACGCACCGTTATGGTCAATTATTGACAGACTCCATACCGGTTCGAACCTCAACGATGCATTTAAAGCAGTATTAGGATATGACCTTATAACTTTTGATATGCTTTGGCGTGAATCACTTCCAAAGCGTTACCATTGGGCATCACTCCTTTCCAGTTCCTATGTTTTTTGGGGTTGTCTTGCTGTGCTGTTTTTGTTCAGTTATCTCATCACTTGGAATCGCAGACGAAAGCGACTTAATAAACTTGCACAACAGGAAGAGGTAGTAGATGCATTTTTCAGAGAGTAGACTTATGAACATATACATTTTACCGATTATGCTTTTGCTATTTTGTTCTTCTATGGTAGCAACTGCACAACCTAAACAGGTTTCACAGTATCCAAATCAACTAACGCGCGATGGACATGTCATCGTGTTGCCAGACCAAGGCACGGTCTACATTGTATCTGATTTGCATGCACACTGGAACGATTTTAATCAGTGGCTGAAACAGACGCGAGTTGTTGAACGGATAGAAGAAGGCGAGGATGTCTACGCGATAATGCTCGGTGACTCCATTGACTACAAACCTGATGAAACACCTGAACCACCTTACGGAGACATTCAGATAGTTGACCGCGTAATGGAATTGCAGAAACAACTGGGAGATAAAGGGAAAAGATTCATCTATATGAGAGGAAACCACGAATTGGCTGCAGCAGATGCTTATGCATTGATGAAAAGAAACGGAATGACCGATCAAAATCGTGAGTCTTTTATTAAGGTATTATACAATGGTATCAACGGTAGTTTCTATAGACAATTCAATTTCATTGAACGAATGACAGATGAACATTACGATTTCCTTATCAATCTTCCGACAGTGATTGTAGGCAAAAATGGATTGGTTGCTGTCCACGCGGGACCGGCACGTTCCATTATGAGTTTAGCAGACATCATTTCTCCAAGTTCTACCACACTTGATGAGATGTTATGGGACAGACCCGATGCAGTTCTTGGGGGTAGGTATTCAGTGAAACACACCGCTGGTTTTTTGGATGCACTCAATGGAAAATTCCTCATTGTTGGACACACCCCTATCGGTTATTTTCCATCAAAAAACATCAAGGATGGGGTGGTACGACTCGGTGGTAAGCAACTCATCTTCACCACAGGTTATGGCGGACTTCGCGGTCAACAAACCTATATTGAAATAGATTTAGCCAAAACATATTCCTCAGTTGATGAACTCCAATTGGCTGTTAACATTCACCGTCTCTATCCAGAATAGCCTGAGAGTGTCGTTATATGCGTGTGTTGTTTTACATAATGACTCCTATCCTGATTTTAACCGTAATTCTTGCTTCACGCTTCGTTACATGGGATAAACTGAGAGGAGTTGACGAAAACGCAGCAAAACACCTCACGAACGGCAGTCAATTACTGAAGAGAGGAAAAATCTACCAATCCATATCTGTCTTGACACAGGCAATAGAGATTGAACCAAAATTTGCAGAAGCATATATTAATCGTGGTTTGGCTTACTACCACTTGGCACAATATAAAGAAGCGATTGCTGATTTTACGCAAACGATAATGCTGAAGCAATATGTTGTAGATGCCTATGCAAGTCGTGGTGATGTTTATCGCAGCGTAAATGATGTCACTAATGCGATCTCAGATTATACTGCATCAATCAAAAGAAGTAAGAATGCGGGTGTCTTATCAAAACGGGGTAGATGTTATTTGAAAACAGGTAATTTTGATGATGCGATCAGTGATTATTCAGAAGTTGTGGAGCACCGTCCGACTGCGATTGCCTACTACAACCGTGGTAGAGCATACTTCGAAAAACATCTACATTCAAACAAGAAGAAAGAAACACTTGAGCTTGCTTTAGATGACTTCAATAGATCCATAGAAATGCAACCGAAATATGCTATTGCTTATCTCAGTCGGGGAGATGTTTATGGGTATTTGGAGCAGCCAAATTTCCAAGAATCCGATTATTCACAAGCTGCTTCGCTATTAACAGATGCGATTAAGAATTGGAATAATGACAAATTTGCACTCATACCAATCTTACTCTGGCGTGCAAAGGTATTTAAGAAAGAAAACGACATTAGCAAAGCGGATAGTGATGTTCAAAGGATTTATCAACTATTCGCAGAATATTACTTGAATGAAATAAACTTATCTGATATACTTTAAAGATATCAGGACTTACGCAATTTCCACAAATAATCAATAACAATGACATAAATGACATGTTTTTTATTAGAGTTGTGGGTTTACAGCGCGCTTACAAAGTGCCAAATAAACGGTATGAATGCTATAAAGCATTCCCCGGCTAACGTTGGAGCGAAAGTCTTGCGTATTTTGACATTCAGTCTAACAATAGGAGGACATAGGAATCAATATGACTGGAGAAGCATTGGGCTTACTTGAAACGAGAGGATTGGTTGGCAGTATTGAGGCGGCAGATGCAATGGTTAAAGCTGCAAATGTGCGACTCGTCGGTTACGAACAAGTCGGTGGTGGATACGTTACAGTGATGATCCGTGGTGATGTCGGTGCTGTGAAAGCGGCAACAGATGTTGGTGCGGAAGCTGCTGCACGCGTGGGTGAAGTTGTTTCTGTGCATGTAATCCCACGACCACATGCTGAAGTTGAAACTATCCTGTCAAATTAATCATAATTTCTGAGAACATTGAATTAAAAAGAAAACTCAATAGAAATGCATGACCAAAAATTAGTTAAATTAATTACCCGTCGCGTGGTGAGTCAGTTATCCGACAATCAATCCTGCAGCGGGTGTGCTTTGCGTACCTGTGATGCGGGTAACCGTGCTTGTGATGTTGCATTAGCACAGCAGAAAATCCCCGTCGGTGTTTCTGCCAGACATGCACACGTGACACAAGAAGACCTTGAAATTCTATACGGTGCTGGACATCAACTCACCGTATACGCACCGCTATATCAACCCGAAGCGTTTGCCGCGAATGAAACAGTCACAGTTGTGGGGAAACGGATGCGTGCAATTGAACATGTTCGTATTCTCGGTCCTGTACGAGATTATTCGCAGGTAGAGGTTGCACAGACGGAGGCAATTCGCCTCGGTCTGAATCCTCCTATTCGTGATTCAGGTGACCTTGCAGGTGCTGATCCGATCACCCTCGTGGGTCCTGTTGGCAGTGTCTATTTAGAAGAAGGCGCGATCTGTGCTGCAAGACACATTCACATGAAACCTGAACAGGCGGTAGCATTCGGTATCAAAGAAACTGACGAATTAAAAATACGTATCCCTGGTGAACGTGCATTAACCTTTGAGAACATTCGTCCGAAAATACACGAATCTTATGTACTTCAAATGCACCTGGATACAGATGATTCCAACGCGGCTGGTTTAAAAGGTGGCGAAGCCGTTGAACTGCTACGCGACTAAATATGACACCAGAACAGATTGCACAAATCGAAAAAATTGTTGAAGATGCGCTTAAAGAGCATGTGGGAAACCCGCAACAATCTGACAAGCAACTGCTTGTGATACTTGGAGCAACACAACTTCCATTGGATGAAGTACTGCTACAGTTTCAAAAATGTTCGCAAGAAGGATGGAAAATTCGAATTATTTTATCCGATCTTGCAACTAAAGTATTAAATATTGATCAGATAAAGTCTTCGTTTGACGAAAAGGACATATTACAAGAAAACGATTTAACCGATATACCCTCTCTTGTTGAAAGTTATTCTCAGTTTGTTTTGCCCGCGCTTTCCTATCCGATGGTGGGGAAGTTGGCATTAAAGTTGGTTGATACACCTTGTACCTATTTGGTTTTCCATGCACTCTGTTGTGGGAAACAGGTCATAGCAGCAGCGGAGAGTCTACCGAAAAAGAGATATGTAGATAAAGAATCACGTACTTTGGATATAATTGAACCGACACATGTAAACGCGTTAAGGGAATTTGGCGTTCAATGGGTAACGGTTAACCAGATTGCCGAAACAGTTTGTGATATAGGCATACCAAATCGTGTGAATATATCACGACCTATCATTAGTGCATCTGTCATCGCGAATCTGGCATCCGATGTCCAAGAGTTGGTTTACACAAAATCGGCTATCATTACACCCCTTGCACGCGATCATGCACAAAAACGGGGTTTAAAACTAACACCAAAGTCATAATTGAATATGTCAAGTTTGTGGAACATCTGCTTCCCGATACCGATACATTTTATTCTTGACAATTATGGTATGAAATTGTATACTGTTTTCATATAAGGTATTTTACGACAGACTTAACTATAATTGAAACTAGAAGATTGAAAAAGAGAATTTTGTCTTTACATAATCAACTGAGCAACGAAGAGAAGGAAAGAACATAAAGTAATAATCATATCTTACAAATTAACCACAATTTCTGCTGGTTAAGGTCATTATTTGGAGGAATCTCATGCTGAAAAGAATTTTCACTATCACAATCGCAGGACT
Source organism: Candidatus Poribacteria bacterium (assembly GCA_958295945.1). Lineage (GTDB taxonomy): Bacteria > Poribacteria > WGA-4E > WGA-4E > WGA-3G > MSPOR6. Next base: position 2,118,018 of record OY282386.1, on the reverse strand, counting down.
CCTCGGCTGCATGCTAATCGGGACATTGGCAGCAGTGAGTTACGCCGATTACGGTTATTATGCGGACCGGTTGAGTCGCGAACATCGGGTCGCAAGTGATGTTGATGAATGGATAGAACGTGGCAACGCCACAATTACTGCGAGTCCACTTTTTGAAGATGGTATGCGACTCACTGCTTGGGCAAGTTCGCATCAAGATGCAGAAAAATTTGAATTCGCTATCGCAAGCGGTGTATACCTGTTTGAAATTCCGCGTAACGCACAATCAATTGAAATCTTAGTACGATATAAAGGTGAACCCAACGAGTTTGAGATTAACGAGCATTATGAACCGATTGCAGGTAGAGTTTGGATTCGCAATCTTAAACGTGAGGCTACGCGTCGGGGCTACAACGACCAAAGTGCTTCTGAAACACGATATGGCGATACATTTGTACTTCGCGCTAAAAACCGATCAGAAACTATCAAGATACCTGTTGCAGGACATGTTGACAATGGGTATATGGAACTTCATGTCGTTGCTGAGGGTGGCGAACAACTTGATGTTGAATATATTGAAGTTTCAACCTATCGCAGAGCACCTAAAGTTCGTGTAATTCAACACTATACACCAACATATCGTTGGCGTCCATGGAACCGATATACGTATCTTTACTTTTATGACGGTCCGATCTTTTATTCATCTGGCTACGATTCCTATATGTGTTGGAGTTATCCTGTCTACGATCATAATTTTCTCACAATCCGGACATATTATGGCGGATATTTAGGTCGGTATCGCACCTATTATCCAGCACGATATTCATATTATCACTCACCTTACTATGGTTATGGTGGGTATGGATACGGTAGGGTTTCACCAGTATACAAGAAACGAACTCAGTTAAATAAGTGGAGTGCGAAACACGAAACCGTACGGAAGAATTATACACAGAGTCGTTTAGCAACACCGCATCGTACGACTCAAAGGACGCAGATCCAAACTGAAGTACGGGGTGTCATTGAAAACCACCGTAGAGAAGCACCTCCATCAACAGAACGTGTGAGTCGCTCTTCAATTATTTCTCAAAAACAACGCGCTACTGTCGCTCGGACAACATCTCGACAAACCGGTGCTGTCCGGACATATAGCAGCAATCGGACACCTTCTTCAGTACAAACGACTGACAGGCAACGAAGACTTATACTCAATTCACGTTCTAACTTGAGTACAAGTAGAAGTCGGACTTCATCCGTTACGAATAGATCTTCTCAACTTCAGAAGAGATCGACATATTCGTCTTCGACCCGTTCAAGTACTTCGTCAAGTTCACGTGTGGGCAGTAGCAACATTGATCGGTCCAAACAGCGTAATAATACACTTACAAGATCTACGCAGTCGCGAACGCCACCACAAAAAGTTAGTCGTTCATCGTCATCAAGTTCTCGGACTCGGTCAACAACATCTACAAGTTCAAGTTCAAGTTCCGATGATGACGACGATGATAAAAAGACTACGCGGAGTCGAACAACGGAACGGTCAAAACGAAGAAGATAGGATTTTGTCAACATAATTGATTAAATAATATTGGATGCCTTGTCCAATTATTGTCCGAGGCATCCAATATATATCAAGACTTTATTTAATTTGTCTACAACTTATGTATTCAACCATAGAGAAATCAATGAAATCAATGCGTATACTTTTGCCCCTTTTAATTTTCCTGTTCAGTCTGCAGTTCTGTTTCGCAGATGATATTGAAGACAGTACTACGGTTACGGAATCGGAAAAAACTATAAGGTTAATTTCCCCGATTGGAACAATGGTTCGGTCTACTTTTGTTCCTGGATGGGGTCAGATACATAGTCGTAACTACTTCCGTGCCAGTTTAATTTTACTCGGTATTGGTAGTTCAGCAGTTGGTGCATATTTTGCACATCAAGCGTTTGCTTCAGAGTATAACAACTACGTCCTAACAGCAAGTTTTGAACCAGACGATTCTTTCACTGTATTTGAAAGTTACGACAAAGCAAATCAAAAGTATAAACTTAAGATGTTCTTTATTTACGCAGGCGTAGGTATGTGGGCATATAGTATTATTGATTCTTATGTAAGTGCTAATTTCTATAATGCTAATTCGCATGTTAATTCTATACAAGAGGATGCACAACAGATCGAAAATTTAGGACTCCAAGTTGGAATCACACCATCACGTCTCTATTTAGGAGTCGTCAAAACATTTTAATTTGGAGGATACGATTATTATGTTAAAGAGATTAATAAAAATAAGCAGTCTACTCGTTTTAATAGTGAGTCTTATTGGATGCGGCGATGTTGATAAGGTTAATCAAGTGCCGCCAGAGGACTTTTTGGCAATTAACAGTGTTTTGAAAAGGTGGAGGGAAGGTTATGAAACCGAAGATGTTGAGACCTATATGAGTGCATATTGGTCTGATGGGTTTCGTTACGTTTCTGACATGGGAACAGATGGCGATAAAACGGATGACCTGGAGTTTGATGACATCCGAGACGAACGTGATTCTGCTACACGTGTTTTCAGTCGTTTCCAAGATATAGAAATTGAACTCTCTGTTCCACCTGAAATAGCTATCACTGAGGATGGCATTCAAGCAGAAGTCCGAAATCATTACCGCATTCAAGGTTTTGTTGCTGATGGTGAATCGCTTGAAGGTGGATTCACTGGATGGTTCGCAGAAGGTGACAACCTGTTTATCTTTGAAAAGAGAGACGGTGAATGGCGAATCACTGAATGGCATGACGAAGCTTTTAATGATGAAGAAATTCGGATTGCTAATAATTTATAGTCAATAAGGTGAAATATAAGGAGGGTGATTTTCACTTGGTTCGACGGTGAAAATTGATTTTTCATGCATCAGACAGAGGATCCGTTGCGTGACTACCTACAATTCATTAGAAAATACAGTTTTGTTATCTGCTTAAGTAGTTTATTGGTTTTAGGAACGTCGCTTGTTATATCTCTCCGTATACCGAAGACTTACTCTGCATCAACGAAGATGCTCCTCATCCAACCTAATACAACCCCTTCGTTCTCCTCTACTAATTTGTTTCAATCTGTCTTTTCTGGTGGCATGGATAGACGGGAGATGGCAACAATTAGTGAGAGGTTTTCTACAGAGTCCATGTTAAACAGTGCTGTTGAAAACCTTGAGGATAGTGAACTTGGAGGTGTGCAGCACCTACCAGGAATAGGGAATCTCAAACGGAAATTGAATGCGCAAATTCACCCAGAGGCTGACTACATTGAATTGAAAGTTGAATTAAGTGAAGCTGAAGGTGGTGAACGAAACGCAGCGTTGTTGGTTAATCAACTGGCACGTGACATGCAGGCATTACGAAGTGAAAACGAAAAGACGAGGTTAGCAAGACGGCAAAGTTTTCTTGAGCAAAAACGTGAAGAAATTGACACAGAGATAGCGGAACTAATAAACGATACACTTACGTTTATCCGTCAAAACAGAAGTCCTGAAACTTGGTTCCCAATGTTAGCAAGTTTATTGGAACAACACCATAAATTGCAGGAGCAAATGGGAATTGCAGAACAATCCCTTTATACTGCTGGTAGACGCTTAAGTCATTTTGAACACCAACTTAAAGACCTTCCCAAACAGACACAAATTTCCGAAACTCAAAACCATAACCCGCTTTGGTTATATCGGCACGAAAAATTAATTGATTTGGAATCTCAACGTACCGGTGATGCGGAGAAGTTCGGAAAAAGTTCACCTGAGATCAGTGGACTTGAAGCGCAAATTGGTGAGATGAGGGAACAGTCTGAATCCACCCCGAAAACAACGACTACAACTACCTATGGTATTTCTGCCAATTATACTTATATACTGAACCAATTGCTTGAGTTACCACCTATTATAGAAGGGCATAAAAACGATGTATCTCAACTAAAGCAAGAATTGCGTGAAGTAAGTGATGAACTACAGAAATTACTAAACCGAATTCCAGAAAACCAACACACCCTAACGCAACTACGCACCAAAATAGAACTGGCAAGTACAATCAAGGAAGAGATTGAAAAAAGGTATCTTGAATCTGAAATTATAGGCGCAGAATCCGATATTAATCCTAAACAGAAAGGTGGGATTGAGATCGTAGATATTGCGATTCCAAGAAAAGTGCCGGTCAGTCCTCAATTCAAATTGATAGTAATTTTATCGGGCATTGTTGGATTATGTTTAGGAATTACGTTTGCTTTATTCTCTGAGTTTGTCATAAGATCAACAGAAACTAGTCGTAGTTAAATCACAAGTTCACATCACAGATAAATAATACCAATTCTATTAATGAATTTCCCTTTTGAATTAGAATGTCCGAGGCGCAATGAATTGAGCGACTACGAACCATCTATTTCTTAAGGGGACGTTATTTTTTAGAAATGGAATAACTTTCATCAAAAATAAATTGGTGAAAATGTTTTTGTTGCAAGATAATGACAATTTTGGTATGATATATCAGAATTTTTCAGTTACATTTTCTTTTTCGTCAAAAACTTGACAAAAAATCACATCTATGTTATTTTATACATTTAATAAGCGTTTTGCGGAGTATTACTCCCAAGACCCCTTAATTTGGTATCGAATCTAATACCTGCTAATCTATTATTTTCAATCTGTCAGGAAGAAGTTTGTATTTGACCGTGAGTGAAATTATAGAACTCACACGGATAGTCTGTTATTGTAAATAACGGATATTTCCTTTATTCGTTTACAAATATCATAGATTCTTTCAATTATTTAAGGTTTTTCGGATGTCAGACACCTGCACCCAGGAAATGTGATTTACGTAGACAGGCAGCCTAATTCCGAATAAAATTTTCCTAAGGAGGAATAACAAACTAATGAACAAGTTAAAACGCCTATACAATGTTTTGCTTGTAGTACCATGTATCCTAAGTGTCCTTGTGCTCTACGGTTGTGGTGCACAGAGTTTAGGACCGCAAGAACCTCTCTTGCCTACTATTGATGGCGACTCTAAATTCTCAGATAGATTTCGATTAGAAGAGGAACCCAAGTTTTTCTACGATCTATTCGGTAAAGAACTTCTGGAAGGAAGTGAAGTACAACATTATCTTGAAGAGAAAGAGTTTGATCAAAACGGAGAATTGATCATAGGTAGGACAGGTCAGCTTGATACTGAACGATACTCAATCCAATTGGACCGCACTATCCTGACTGAAGATGCCTATCGCGGTAGATATACAGAGTTTGCCATTGGCGACCATATTCGTCTCAAACCTTCTACCTTATTTCCTAATAGATATGCGATCTACAAAACTGAATTTGATGGATTTAGGTGGGACATTTCATTTTCGCAAGAGCGCCATCTTTTTACCCTCATTAACTCACGTATCTCCAACCCTATTTATCTGCCAGACCAAAACGCTCAACTTGCTCCGACACTTGGTCGTCGCAATGGTTTGAACGATGCTGCGGGTGTTCGCCATATTGAAAATGCCCGTCTTATTGGCTTCCGGGCACAGGGTCTATTAGGAGATATTTTCCGTATCGGTTTTACTTATGTGAACTTGCATAAAGAACACCCGGAACGTGTGGAAAACCCGTTGATGGGGACAGTTGCGAATACCCCACCAGAAAGCATTACGGTTGTTTTCCGAGATGACTCTCCAGAAGACAATCATCTATACGAAGCCTTTATCAATACAAATGACCGTAGAGGGCTTTCGTCAGATGAACTCCAAAATATACTTGAGGATAGGTTCCAAGGCGGTGTAGGGGCAGCTTTCAAAACCATGAAAATTACGGTTATTACACAAGCTCTTGAAGATCTACCTGCTGAAGACTTAGCTGAAGGTATTGAACCGAATCTACTACCCGAAGAAAAAATAGAAATTGATGTGTTTATAGACGAAATTCAACCCGTAGATCCTTCTGTTGATCAAATTCGTGATTCCGTTGATGGAGAATGGAAGATCGCTGATGGTTTCAATAAGATGAGATATGACTTGGTATTTGAACAGCATGATATTGATCCACGCACAGTAAAAGATGTCGTTTTTGATATGATCGTTGCTGGCGACTATAACATTGCTGTAATTGGTACAAGTGAAGCCAACCTTGCTGCGTCAGATTCTGATATTCAGGAATGGATTAAGACTGAAGATGGTCACATTCAAATGCCATATCGTGACATCATTGAGGCACCAGGGAACTACGGACAATCTTCAGATTATACCGACAACCGTGCAGCTCTCTTAGACAATCCTGCCGCATGGGAAGGTGAAGGAAGACCGAGAAAAGTCCAATATCGTTATGGGGCAGCACGTGCTGCGCTTCTCTATGGTTTGGATTTGGAAGGAACAGTTGGAAATGTTTTTGTCAGAGCACACTATTCTATTAACGGAAAATATAAACAGTATCCCACTATTCCTAAAGATCAAGTTGGATTTAGTCGTATCAGATCCGTTATTGTTACTGAAGAAGGTGAGGAAACTACTAACGTAACTGTTGGTGCAGATGGTCTGGTAACCGACAATGGTATACCTACCTACTCAGAAGCCCAGGGTGAAAGGTTTGAAGCAATGCTGGGTGGAGATGGAACGGATGAAGATGGTGATGGGGTATTGGGCAGGGAATCGGCATGGTTTGTCCAACTCAAATCACGTTTTGGAAAACTCTACCTTGAAGGTGTGTTATACCACATCGATCCTGGGTACACGACTACATATCTGAACTTCGGGGCAAATATAAACCGTGATCAGACTTATACCATTCCTCCATCACCAGAATCAGTAGATATTGCTCGGTGGGATGCACCTCATTATACCCTCATTGAGGATGATGACGATGACGATGATTGGCCCGATGACATAGACTTTGACAATGTCCTCCCTCGTGCTGATGATAGAGACCAGAACGGTATCTTAGACTACCAAGAAGATTTTCTAATCTTTGAGGCTGATCCACCTGTCTTTACCGATCTGATTGACTTGAATAATAATGGAACAATTGATTCACTTGAAGATGATTTTGAACCACAGTATGAATACGGTATTGACAGAGAAGGCTATCATTTAAAAGCAGAATATGATTTACTTGATAACTTGTCTCTTCAAGTCGGTTGGTTGAATGAAAACGAGGTATCAAGTCGTAGGCAGAATGATTCCAAATATCTACACATAACCTACCAACGCGATATTCCCGATTTTGGAACAATCCTATTCCAAAACCGTTTCGTCCGAGTCCGTGACGATATTCCTGATTACACCATTACCTTGCAGGTTGGTGACTTAGAAGCTGATCAAATCGAAGACGAACTTGATTACTACAATGCACGTGTAAATACATCAACATTACAGTTCCTATATACTGCTGTGCCTAATCTTACATTGGAAACCAAACTTTTGGTCGTATTGCAGAAGCAATTCGAACTTGATGAAGAAGAAGCAGTTTTCTTAGATGTTGAGTATGATGCTGGCACGGAGTTGTTTGAACCCGATGAACGCATTGATTTTCTCGTTCCGGACGAACAGGTGCGGGATAGTGGTGACAGACGGGACTTCCCGTTCTATCCCGATCACGGTGTTAACGCGCTTGATCCAGCTGACACGGGTCTCATTTATGATGTTGACAATTGGAAACGGCGCCGTTATCCCGAACGGAATATACGGAGTCAGCAGGTTATTTTGAAAGCAAAATATGAGATCCCACTTGGTGACCTTCCGTATGTTGATAGGATCGGTGAAGATTTGACACTGACACCAATGGTTAAGTATATTTGGGATCGTGCGTTTGACAGAACTGCTGAAGAAATCGGCGAAGTTCTGAACACGAAGCACTTTGTTCCGACAGACGACGAACCAGTTGAATATCTCCGTTTCAACCGTAGAAGTCGTGAAGATGTTCTTGGTGTCCGTCTTGATTACCAATTCACTCCAAAAGTGAATATTCTGGGTGGATTCCAATATCGGAAGTTTACCAACCGAGACAAGAACTTCAAGAACTATCTGTCTGTTTTCGGTCCAGACGAACCAGTGCCAATCCAGTATCGCCCTGATTTGCGGACACGAATTTTTGAAATCCAAGTTATTAATAGAGGCGAATGGCTCGGTTTCAATATAGTCATCTTGGCAGGTTACCGAAGACATACCATCCTTGTCAAGAACACAACCAGTAATACTACATTTGTGCGAGCAATGATGGGATTCTAACTAAGTTCATTAGTGGTTTGTTGGACTCAGTCTCTCTGGGTCCAACAAACTTTATGACGTTAGTTAGTTACAGTATGTGTTTGTTGTATAGAAATATGACATTAATATCAAGCAGAATCCTGAACAGAACGTAACTTTTATAGTGTTCAGGTGTTGATAATGCAGAACCAGTATATAAACTGTTGCAACTATTAAAATGTGTTTATCATTTTTTCCGATTTACTAATTATAATAATAGAAATTTACTGCCGAATCGGCATATAACTCAACTAAAGGAGAACCAGAACGAATGACTCGTTTAAGTTTACTTTTAATGTTAGTCGCCTGTGTTTTCATGGCTACTGGCATTGTAATAGCACAAGAAGAGGAACCAGTTGAAGCACCCAGTGTAGATGTCGCAGATGGTGAAACCGCAGGTGAAGGCGTTGAAAGCATGGGTGGTGCGACGATCAGGGGAGAAGTTATTGATACATCTGCTGAACAGAATCCTATAGAAGACGTTTCTGTAAAGATCGTAGATGCTGGTAGCGGTCAAGAGTATCTAGTGACTACAGATGATCAAGGTGTCTATGAAAAAAGCGGCCTTCCCGCAGGACGTTATACCATCAGTGTAGCTAAAGAAGGTTATGGAGATCGAATTGGTAAGTCAAAGGTTGTTGCTGCTGGCGGTGAAATCTTTGACCGTATCAAAATGAGAGAAAAGGATAATATCATCTCCTTTTTCATGAAGTTTGGATTTGTCTTTTATCCGTTAGCGATTTGCTCTATTGTCGCGCTTACTTTCATTATTGAAAGACTTTTCACCTTTGTCCGAAGCCGCTCACGAATTGGCACTGAACAGTTCATCGCAAGTATCGCTGATTCATTACGAAAAGAGAACATAATGGAAGCGGTTTCAACTTGTGAAGAAGCAGGAGGTCCTCTTGCTAACGTATTGAAAGCTGGACTGCTCAGATATAGTCAAGCTCAAATAGAAGAAAGAGATATTACCAAAGAGGAAATTCAGGAAGCCATTGAAGAAGCAAGCCTCCTTGAAATTCCTGAATTAGAACGAAATCTTCCGGTGCTTGGAACGGTCGCTGTTGTTTCACCACTCTTCGGTCTGCTCGGTACTGTTACGGGTATGATTACCGCGTTTACTACGATTGCTCTTGAAGGTACTGGTGATCCGCAACAACTTGCTGGTGGTATTTCACAGGCACTCCTTACAACCGCTGGTGGTTTGACAGTTGCTATTCCGTGTCTGATTTTCTTCCAATTGTTTGACAGTTGGGTTAATAGACATATGGTTGAAATCTCCCAGGTATCCACAGAAATCGTTAACCAATTGATTGTTGGTGATGCGAACGCTTAATTACAACAAGTTGAGGTATATTCCTCGCTTAAGTCTAAATATAGGGAGAATTTGAAATGCAACAACTTGGTGAAGCCAAATTAAGCCTTATGGCAACGCGAATACGCGAACGTAAACCGCCGACGCTCAGTATGGCTCCAATGATTGATTGTGTGTTCCTGCTCCTGATTTTCTTCATGGTGTCAACGACATTTGCCCCAATGCCGGGTATACGTGTCCAACTTCCACCTCCGGGACCTCCTTCAAAGGAGAAACCGAAAGGACTTGTAGTCAAGATTGACAATCCCACTGTCAGTGATAAAGCTGGTACGATGCTTTTGAATGGGGCAGTTGTGCAATTTGACGAAATGTTTGGAATACTTCTCAATGCACCTGGAGAACAGAAAACCATGCTTATTATCCAATCCCAACGTGATGTTTTACATGAACAGATTGTACGGGTGATGGATGTAGCAAAAGATGCAGGTATTGATAAAATTGGATTTGCCATTACTTCGCGAGATTGAAGTGGTTAATCAAAATTCATTTCTATGAAAATGTAAGGAGAATAGATATGGCTCTCCAAATGAGACGCAGACGGAATACTGGTAGTGATGATGATATTCCGATGGCTCCTATGATTGACTGTGTGTTTTTATTACTCATTTTCTTCATGGTATCAGCCATTATGCGGGTTCCCCCGCCGTTCAGTGTTACTCTACCGGATTCCACGACGGAACACGAGTTTCCAAGAAAAAAATATAACCTGTTTATCAGCAGTGATGGTCGTATAGCGATTGATGATCGGGAGATGCAAACTTTGGAAGAGGTAGGACTTTTTATAGCTGCCCATGAACACAAAATTAGCACTCTTATCATTAAAGCGGACAAACGTGCCAAGCACGGACGCGTTATTGATATTGTTGAACGTGCAAAGTTGCGTTCAGCTAAGGTTGAAGGCCTTGAAGTTGCCTTTGCTGTTGCTGACGAAGAAGGTGGTGGAGGAACCAATTGACCGGCACAATGCTGAGAGATTGACCTTACACCGTTTTAAACAACTTACCTTGGATTGGAACGATTACATATATAAACCTCTAATTGAGATTTCAATTAGAGGTTTATGCTTTTTGTTATACCAGAGCGTCATTTTAAGGAAAATTTTCGTGAGAGATTATAGCGCGGATCTCCGTGTCCTGAAACTTGCTACATTCAAACATTCGGGCACGGAGAACCCGCGCTACAATTCTTGGCAGTTTTGATCTATACTACCTGTAGCAAGAGGACTTATTTTTTTCTGGGTACTCTCTTGCGGACTCGCCGCGTCGGTGTTGGTGGAGGCGGTGGAGGCGGTGTGACAATCTTCCAGAAGAGTGGTAAGAATACATCCCAGTTGGCAAGGATTTGTTCAGCGCGACGACTTTCTGTCAACTCAAGATGCTTTTGTATCAACTCTACTAACGTATCCTCGTCAACCTTCTCTGTTACAGGCTCTAACTTAATCAGTTGTGGATTAATCTTATTTTCGAATTGTTGATTTTCATCAAGTACGTAACCCGAACCACCTGTCATACCTGCGCCAAAGTTACGTCCTGTTTCTCCCAATATGACAATAGTACCGCCAGTCATATATTCACATCCATGGTCTCCGACACCTTCCACGACAGCTGTTGCTCCACTGTTACGTACACAGAAGCGTTCACCGGCTCTTCCTGCGGCATATAAGGCACCACTTGTTGCTCCATACAGCACAGTGTTACCGATGATGGTATTCTCATGTGATTTGAAACGCGCGTCAGTTGAAGGTTTGATGACAATTACACCACCTGCCATACATTTTCCAACATAGTCATTCGCTTCACCGGTTAGAACGAGTTGTAGTCCACTAATACAAAATGCCCCGAAACTCTGTCCTGCACTGCCTTTAAAGTGACATCGGATGGTCTCTTTCGGCAATGGTGTGTCTCCGTATTGAAATGCAATTTCACCAGATAGTTTAGCACCAACAGTTCGGTGTGTATTCCGAATTGAATATGAAAGTTGAATAGGCTCTGTTTTTTCAATTGCAGTCGCTGCATCAACCAAAATTTTGTCATCTAATGGTGTATCAACACGATTATTACGTTCCTGTAAATGATAACGCGGGCTTTCACCTGTGGGGTCTGCGGGGGAGAGGATCTCTGTTAGGTCAAGGGTAGCAGCTTTTGGATAGTCAACTAAGTCTGCGAGTTCTAACAATTCTGGCCGACCGATAACATCGTTTAAGGTTTTGTGTCCTAAATTCGCGAGAATAGTCCGCACCTCATTTGCTACTCCGAGCATAAAGTTGACGACCATTTCAGGAGTACCGGGATATTTTGCGCGGAGTGCGGGGTCTTGTGTGGCAACGCCTACAGGACAAGTGTTTAGATGGCATTGACGTGCCATAACACACCCTGTTGCCACCATTGCTGAAGTGCCGAATCCATATTCCTCTGCTCCTAACATCGCTGCGATGACGATGTCGCGCCCTGAACGCATCCCACCATCAACTCTTAGCACAACCCGTTCGCGTAGTTCATTTTCAACGAGTCGGTGTTGTGTTTCTGCGAGACCGAGTTCCCATGGCGTGCCAGCATTCTTGATGGAACTGAGTGGAGAGGCTCCAGTACCGCCTTCATGTCCACTTATTTGGATTACATCTGCGTATCCTTTTGCGACACCAGAAGCGATAGTTCCGATTAGGAATTCTGAAACGAGTTTGACAGCAACTTTTGCGCGTGGGTTAACTTGTTTGAGGTCATAGATTAATTGTGCGAGGTCTTCAATTGAATAGATATCGTGATGTGGTGGTGGGGATATTAAAGGGACTCCTGGAACAGAGTTCCGAATCTTTGCAATTTCAAGGGTAACTTTATGTCCGGGAATTTGTCCACCTTCCCCAGGTTTAGAACCCTGAGCCATTTTAATCTCTAACTCACGTGCGGATGCAAGATATTGTGGTGTTACACCGAAGCGTCCGGATGCGACTTGTTTTATTGCACTTGACGCAAGATCACCATTCGGCTGTTTAACAAAACGACCTGTGTCTTCACCACCTTCACCACTACCTGACTTTGCCCCGAGTCTGTTCATTGCGATAGCCAAGGTTTCGTGTGTTTCTCGGCTTAATGCACCAAAAGACATACTTCCTGTGGTAAAGCGACGAACGATATCTTCTGCGGGTTCAACATCCTCAATGGGAATAGGAGAACTCGGTTTGAAGGCGAGTAAATCGCGTAGACTGGATGGATCGCCTTCTTCAACTGCTTCGGCATATTGTGCATAATCTTCAGCATCACCGCTTTTGACAAATTTGTGCATTGCCTTGAATACGGTTGGATTAAATGCGTGAAATTCACCGTTTCTACGAAATCTGAAATAACCTGCTTCTTGTAAAGTTCTTCTGTCGTCCGTTCCTCCAAATGCTTTTGTATGGAAATGGAGAGTTTCGGCAGCGATATGTTCAAACCCAATTCCGCTTAACCTTGATGGTGTGCCTGTAAAACATCTATCAATAACTGAGGAATTAATGCCAATTGCTTCAAAAATCTGTGCTCCTCGATAACTTGATACTGTTGAAATTCCCATTTTTGCCATAATCTTCAAAATGCCTTTTTCAACTGCTTCTTTATAGTTATTGATCGCTTGCTCTGTGTTAAGTTCTTCAAATTCGTCATTTTCAGCAAGTTGGGCAATTGTAGAAAATGCGAGGTAAGGATTGATAGCATCAGCACCATATCCAAGTAGTACAGCATAATGATGTTCTTCACGCGGGTCTCCTGCTTCGACGATTAGGCTGACTTGCATCCGTTTACCTTCTCGGATGAGATGATGATGTACTGCACCTACGGCAAGCAACATTGGTATCGGAGCAGATTCTGCATTGGCTTGTTTATCACTCAAGACCAATAACGTGTTTCCAGCAGATACGGCATCTAAGACATTTTCACACAAAGTATCAAGTGCCTTTTCTAATCCCTGTGTACCAGAGGAAACTGGGAAACAGACAGGAATTGTAGTGTGTTTGAAGTCAGGTAAGGCTTGTGTCTTCAAAGTCTCTAATTCTTCGTTTGTCAAAATAGGTGAAGTCAATCGAATTACTTTTGCGTGGTGTTCGGTCTCTGTCAGTAGACTGTGTCGTTTTCCGATATAGGTCGTTAGAGACATTACTAGGCGTTCTCTCAGTGAGTCAATTGCGGGATTGGTAACTTGTGCGAAAAGCTGCTTAAAATAGTGATAAAGTAGGCGTGGATTCCGTGAAATGACAGCAGGCGGCGTATCATCTCCCATAGAACCAACTGATTCTTTCGCTTGAAGGACCATCGGTTTTATAAACCGTTCCACATCTTCAATCATATAACCAAATGCCTTTTGTTGAGTCTGTAGATCGTCTGGTATTGGTGTAATTGTGCCTGGTGCCTGAGGATTTAGATCGCTTAAATGTGTACGTTGATTGATCCATTTTGCATAAGGTTTATGATGTGCCACTTCATGTTTTATATCTGTATCCAATAGCAGTTCGCTGCGTAGCGTATCAACAGCAATCATTTGGCCTGGACCTAATCGTCCTTTTCTGACGACACGACTGTCATCCAATTCAATGATACCAACTTCAGATCCCATGACAACAAGACCGTCATCTGTTACTTTATATCGTGCGGGTCTTAGTCCGTTTCTATCCAAACATGCTCCGACAATAATGCCATCTGTGAACGCAACGGCAGCCGGACCGTCCCAAGGTTCGCTAACGCATGAGAGGTATTGATAGCAGTTTTTCAGTTCCTCGGACATATCTGATATCTGTTCATAAGCTTCTGGTATTAGACACATCATTGAATGGAGGATACTTCTGTCAGAATGTGTCAATAATTCCAATGCGTTATCAAGACTCATAGAATCGCTTCCATAAGGATTGATAATCGGTGTAAGTCTTTTGATATCTTCTTTCCAAATAGGCGAAGATAATTCTGCTTCACGAGCGCGCATCCAATTTCTATTTCCCATCAAGGTGTTAATCTCACCGTTATGCGCGAGCATACGGAACGGCTGGGCAAGGGGCCATGTGGATGAAGTATTCGTGCTGTATCGCTGGTGAAAAACTGCTAATGATGCTTCAAAATCATCATTGCAAAGGTCAGAATAAAACATTGCCAGTTGTGGGGCAACAAGGAGTCCTTTATATACTATGGTGCGGTGTGAGAATGAGGCAATATGAAAATCGGGAAGTTGCTCTTCTACAACCTGATGTTCAATTTCCTTGCAAATAAGATAGAGGCGGTGCTCATAATTGTCAAGAGTAATATGGTTCGGTCTTCCAATAAGCACCTGTTGAATCAATGGCGATGTTGCCATTGCTTTTTCTCCAAGTGAAGAATCATCAATAGGAACGGCACGCCATCTAAGTAACGGAAATCCATAGTGGTGTAAAATGTCTTCTACGATCTTCTGACTACGTTCTTTTGCAACAGGGTCGTTCTTTGATAGGAAAATAGTGCCAACAGCAAGGTCGTTAATTGAATCTATACGTGCTCCGACTCTGTGTAATTCTTTTTGAAATAATTTCTCTGGGATCTGTGTGAGGATACCTGCTCCATCGCCTGTTTTTGCATCGGCAGCAACTGCGCCTCGGTGTGTCAAATTTGTGACTGCCTGTATTGCCATCTCCAAGATTGCGTGGCTTCGATTGCCTGAACGATTTGCTATAAAACCTACCCCACAAGCATCTTTCTCATATAAATGTTCGTGCATTTGTAAACTCATACTCCAAGTAATCAAGATTGTCGGCATCCGTTAAATAATATGATCTAATATAAAAGCCGATATAACAATAGTTTAGATACCGTCATGTAATAAATATAACTATTTTCTTTCCTTTTCTCCTTAGGTTAACTCTATTCACAAGTATATAGTATATCCTAAAATCGTTGAATCGTCAAGAATTATTTTGTTTCTGAATCTCGGATTACACAGATTACGCGGTTAAGAGTTGGTGCCTCATCGTTTCCATTTATGAATGACGTTTATCAAAAAAAGAATACCTATTACAAATGGTATTGTTTGGTTGTATTTTATGTTTCTGCTATCAATCGGGGTTAGAAAGGTCTCCAAGAAAATGATTAAATGACATGTAAATCCATTGATTTCTTGCGTTCTTGAAACCGTACCGTAAAGTGCGTTTTTTCGTTTTACGGTACGGTTTTTCGTACCGGGTTGTGAGTACTGTCTGTGTATGGGTTTGTGAGTGTTTTTTTGTGCACATTTCTGCAAATTTCAATTTTTGGATCCGGTACGTTTTGTGATTTAAGTTTTTTGTGTCCTTACATGAATTATTCAAGGTGTGGATACACGACATCACACCCCATTTGATAAATGTGATTTTTGTTAATTCTGTCTGTGTTACTCTTCTTTGGTTTTGGGGTAACATGACATTTTACCTATAGATTGTATCCTGTGCGATACGAACTGCCACTGGCAGCAAGAGATATATAAGAGTGGAATGCAAAACCTAAATTCGGTTTTATGGGTTCCAACTTTACATACTGGTTTTTCGCAACAATCGGCAGTTGTGGTTGTCAATTTAAGCTCCCGTGTTGTCGGTTCTTCAGGGAACTGCGCCACCTCCTGAGTCTCTAAACTTGCATTGCCGATTTGGGTCTACATTCTAAACATCTGTTACTTATACTATTTGTATAAGTAATTGTCAAGTAAAAGTAATAATATTTATAGTTTTTTGTGAATCTGTAGAAAGTTGTTGATTTTTGGCTAAATTAGGAGTTTCTTGTCTGAACCAGGATTTTCAGGATTGTGAGTCTGATGTTACAGAGTGCGATTGTTAAGATTAGCCGCTCCGATGTTGGTAAAAACAATCAATCCAAATCAATGCCTAATACGCTAAATCAACGGTATGAATGTCTTTTGGCATTCTCCGGGTGCTAAATGTAAGCGGCGCAATGAATTGCGCTTGATGAATGTACATAAGACATTCACATTGAACGCGTGTCTTGTCAATGAAATCCGAGATTTTTCCTTTGTCAATACCGTACAATTGACGTACAAATTCACGTACAACCTGTACGTCTTTGTACGTCGCTGTAAGAGCAGTGGACATAAGGGTTCGTAAGGTGTCTATTAAAAAACAGAAATTTTTGAAATTGTACGTCTTCTGTACTTTCTCTATGTCCTGAAAAGATTGTTTGTAGGATGATCATTATTCCTTGTGTCCGTTGTTTTGTTTTCATAATTCTCTTCCTTATTCAACACGTTATATGTGATGTATATTATAACATAATCAAATTACTTAAGTCAAGTTAATATTTACAATATTTAACATTTCTTTTGTTATTTTATAGTTTCTTGGAAAAAACGTGTATATTTCATCGGATATTGAGTTTAGTGCCGAAAACTTTACACACCTCAATTGAATGGCTGCCTTGACACGCCTAATTTGTTGTGTTAGAATTGTATTCATTCAAAATTAGGAGTTGATATGGTTATGTATGATGTTGGAATTATCGGTGGAGGTCCGGGAGGCTATGTTGCTGCTATCAGAGCAGCACAAATGGGTGGCACCGTGTGTCTTATAGAAAAAGGAGAGTGGGGTGGAACCTGTCTCAATAGGGGGTGTATTCCGACTAAGACCCTCTTTTCTATTGCACATCTTGCTGAGCAAGTTGAAAACACTCCTGCACTTAATATTCCTGACATTGCCGTTGATTATTCACAGGCTTATTCGCATAAGACAGAAGTAATTCAGAAGTTGACAGGTGGGATTGGACAACTTTTGAAGGCGAACAAAATACATACTATAAACGGTGAGGCTACTCTAACAGACAAGAAAACAGTTTCCGTGAAAAAAGCAGATGGCACAACTGAACAGGTCGATGTGAAAAACGTCATTCTTGCTACTGGGTCTGAACCTGCTGAGCCACCGATCTTTGAAATTGATGAAACGGATGTCTTGACTACGACAGGTATTCTTGAACTTACGGAACTTCCCGAAAGTTTGCTTATTGTTGGTGGTGGTGTTTCTGGATGTGAATTCGCTTCTATTTTCAATGCTTTCGGTTGTAAAGTGACTGTGTTGGAACTGCTTCCGACAATTCTGGCTACTGAAGATGTTCAGGTTGTTCGGCATATTCAACTATTCATGAAGCGAAAAGGGATTTCTATACAGACGGGTGCGAAAATAACCGGTGTTGAGAAATCGGAGGAAGGTGTTACGGCAGTTCTTGAAGCTGGTGAAAAGATCACTGCAGAAAAGATGCTTGTTTCTATCGGTAGACGTTATAATTCGGAGGGAATTGGGTTAGAAAAGGTCGGAGTCCGCACAGAAAATGGTAAAATTGTTGTGAATGAACAGATGGAGACGAATGTATCTGGGATTTTTGCTGTTGGTGATGTTGCAAGTCGGTATTTGTTGGCACATGTGGCATCTGCTGAAGGGAAGGTTGCAGCACAAAACTGTCTCGGTGAAACGACTGAGATGGATTATCAAGTTATTCCGTGGTGTGTGTTTACTCTGCCTGAAATTGGTCATGCTGGTATGACCGAGAAAGAGGCAACAGATGAAGGATATGAGGTTAAGACTGGTAGGTTTCCTTATGGGGCAAGTGGTATGGCGTTAGGTATGGGCGAAGCGGATGGATTTGTTAAGACTATCACGGATGCGGATAGCGGTGATATTCTTGGTGTGCATATTGTAGGGGTGCATGCTTCTACGCTGATTCATGAGGCTGCAGTTGCGATTCGTTTGGGTGCGTCTGCGATGGATATTGCTCATACTGTGCATGCACATCCGACGTTGTCGGAGATGGTGATGGAGTCTGCTGAGGCGGCTTATGGTAGGGCTGTGCATGTGGTGTAACCTAATCTTTAAAAACTAATTGTCTATTCACAACGTTTTGGATTTATATCAATTGTATGTATAAACAACACCACGGGAGATTGCCATGCCACAGGGGTGATAAGAATATCCCTATTTAAAGTTGTAGGTAGTCCTTTATGTATTGCTGCTGGTGATGGACAGAAGGTATTTGAACGTGTGGTTTCAGCACTAACAGCAGACAAGAAAATATCAATCTCATTTCATAATGTCACGACATTAACTTCAGCTTTTCTGAATGCTGCAATAGGTCAATTATATGGAAAATTTGATGAAGATGTCATTCGCACTCTTTTAAGAGTTGAGAACGCTGAACAAGACGATCTTGCTTTGTTGAAGTGAGTGGTTGACAATGCTAAGTTGTATTTCAAAGATCCTAAGAGATATAACCGAGTAGTTCAGAAAGTGTCTCGGGATGAGACATAACCCGTTTCCATGTAATAACAATTTTATAATTGACTTTACCTTTTAACTGAAATGTAAGAGGCGCAATGAATTGCGCGACTACGAACAGGAAATTCCTTAAATGGAATGGTATAATATCACATATCGTCCCTATGGACTAAATGGTTTTCAAGGAATAGTAACAACTTGTCAATATAACAACACAAACCTATCTACTAAATTAACTAAACTTAAAACTGCACAGCATCTTGGAGTTTTTGGTATCGTGCTTCTATTTCGCTGAACTGGACAGACTTTTGCCGGTTGATGCTGAAATCTTCAATGTTAAATGAAGCAACCACTGTACCATACATCATCGCTTTGCGGATTGAGCCTTCCGAAATATCATCAACAGAGGCAAGATATCCCATGAATCCACCTGCGAAACTATCGCCTGCACCTGTAGGGTCTGTTACTTCTGTCAGCGGATATGCTGGTGCGCTGAAGAATGAAGTTTCTGTAATGCTAATAGCACCGTGTTCACCCTTTTTGATAATGACGCGTTTAGGTCCGTAACGCAAGATTGCCCGTGCTGCATGCAATAGATTAGATTCACCTGTTAGCAATTTCGCTTCGCTGTCGTTTAGGATAAGGATGTCAACACGTTCTATTGTTTTCTCTAACGCTTCTCGTTGCTCATTTATCCAAAAATCCATTGTATCTGAAACAACAAGTTTGGGGTTTGATACCTGTTCAATTATGCTCAATTGTAATTGGGGTGGGTCGTTTGCTAAAAAGAGATATGATGTGTCTTTGTAGGTATCTGGTAAAACAGGATTGAAATCCGCAACAATGTTCAATTCGGTAAAGAGGGTATCGCGTACATTCAAATCATCAGTGTATTTGCCACCCCACCGAAAGGATTTGCCGTCTTGGACTCGGGTTACTCCTTCTAAGTCTATCCCACGTGTTTGTAGGAAATCTGTATAGGTAGATGGAAAATCAGCACCGACGACACCGATAAGACGCACAGGATTCCCAAAAAAACTTGCGGCAACAGCCGCATAAGTGCCAGAACCACCGAGGACATCTTCAACCTTTTCCGTTGGTGTTTGGACAGTATCTAATGTGATTGTCCCGACTATTAAAATTCCCATAAATTCTTCATAGATCCTATAATATATTGGATTATAATATTTTTCTTCTACATAAATTTGCGCGCTTACAAAGCGCACCTACAAGTTTGTACTTGTTTGCATACAAAGCGCACCTGCAGGTTGTTCTCATTTCCTATAGGTTGTACACATGCTTTTTGTTTTATGAAAAAGTGCCTGGACGGTTTTTGTTTTCACGAAAAGCCTTGATGATACGACGTAATCGACGCAATAAAATTACGACAAGAACAATCAAAAGCGGATATACTAAGATTTCAAGTATTGAGGCAATGGTCGGAGGGAACTGCACCTGACCGGTACGTGACAACCAAAATGGCAGCAATAATATTGCTGTGAGAAGTATAACAATGCTTTCCCAGATTTCATGCTTTTTCATTGGTTTTCCAATAGATGAAATAGAAATTACTTAGAAAACATTCAGGATATCTTTACACCAATATAGTAAATTTTTCACAATTATCAGTAGCATTCAGCGCGCTTACAAAGCGCGCCTACAGGATGTGTATATGTCCTGTTAGATTTGCTTATGTCCCCATTTCCCATGAATTGAGGTATTTTTCTTGCTCAGCAGTGAGTGTGTCTATTTCCACACCGAATGCGGCTAACTTTAGCCTTGCTACTTCCTCGTCAATAGTTTCAGGAACGTCATATACCTTGTTTTCAAGATTTTGCTGGTTCTTGGCGATATATTCAAGGGATAAAGCTTGATTAGCAAAACTCATGTCCATAACGCTGGCAGGATGTCCCTCTGCGGATGCTAAGTTGACTAACCGTCCTTCTCCGATGAGATAAAGAGTGCGACCATCAGCGAGTGTGTATGATTCGACAAATTCGCGGGCAACTGATTTTTCAACAGCAAGTTCTTCAAGTGTAGGGATGTCTATTTCTACATTGAAATGACCAGAATTTGCGATAATTGTACCATCCTTCATAGCCTCAAAATGTTCTTGCCTGAGGACATGGATGTCGCCTGTCAGTGTTATGACAAGGTTTGCTTCTTGAACAGCTTTCTGCATCGGCATTACCCTGAAACCATCCATGACTGCTTCTAACGCTTTCAGTGCATTTACTTCTGTTACGATGACACTTGCCCCCAGACCGCGTGCTCGACTTGCGACACCTCTACCGCACCAACCGTAACCTGCGACAACGACGGTTGTTCCCGCGATGAGTAGATTGGTTGCTCGAATGATTCCGTCTAAGGTGCTTTGTCCTGTACCGTATCGGTTATCAAAAAAGTGCTTGGTATCAGCATCATTCACAGCGATGATGGGGTATTTCAGTACACCTTCTGCTGCCATGCTTTTTAATCTGATTACACCGGTGGTTGTTTCTTCTGTTCCCGCAATGACTTGTTCAACGAGTGCAGGATTTGTTTTTTCTGAATGTAGTTGTGAAACTAAATCCGCACCGTCATCCATCGTGATATTTGATTGTGTTGCGAGTGTAGCTTGGATGTGTTTATAGTATGTTTCAGTATCTTCACCGTTAATTGCGAACACCGCGATTTTATCATTGACCACGAGAGAGGCAGCGACATCATCTTGTGTGCTAAGCGGGTTAGATGCACATAATGCTAATTCGGCACCACCTGCCTGCAAAGTCTGCATGAGATTTGCTGTCTCTGTTGTGACATGTAAACACGCTGCAACTTTAATTCCTTTCAAAGGCTGTTCGGTTGCAAAACGTTCACGGATTGATGTTAGGACAGGCATAAACCGATTTGCCCAATCAATCCGTTGTTTTCCTAAATCTGCGAGGTCTGTTGTTTTAATATCGTAGTCCATCGTCCTCCTTACACCTTTAATTTTTCAGCATAATCGTTCTTTTCCCATGTGAAACCAATATCAGTCCGTCCGAAGTGTCCATAAGCGGCAGTTTTTTGATAAATTGGCTCACGTAATTTCAATCTGTCAATAATACCTTCTGGGGTTAGGTCAAAATGCTGATTGACTAATTTAGATGCTAATTCATCATCCCCTGTGCCAAAGGTATCAACCATTACGGAGACCGGTGCTTTACGTCCGATAGCATAAGCGATTTGAATCTCACATCGTTCAGCCAACCCCGCAGCCACAAGATTTTTAGCGGCGTGTCGGGAAGCATAAGCAGCACTCCTATCAACTTTCGTTGGGTCTTTACCGGAGAGTGCACCACCTCCGTGGCGTCCCATTCCGCCATAAGTATCCACTATAATTTTCCTACCGGTTAATCCTGCGTCTCCATGCGGTCCACCCGTCACAAATCGTCCAGTTGGATTGATGTGAAAAACAACATCGGAACTCATCAAGTCTTCAGGGATAACCTTCTTGATTACTTCTTCAATTATTGCCTCTCTTAGATCAGAATCTGTGACCTCAGGATCATGTTGTGAAGAAACAACGATTGTAGTAACTTCGGTAGGTTTATTATCTACATATTCAACTGTGACTTGGGACTTTCCATCCGGTCGGAGGAAATCAAGGATATCTTTTTTACGCACTTGTGCCAATTGTTGGGTTAATTGGTGAGCTAAAGTTATAGGCAAAGGCATCAATTCTGGTGTTTCTGTGCATGCATAACCGAACATTAATCCTTGGTCACCAGCACCTCCTGGATTAACACCCATTGCAATATCAGGAGATTGTTTATCTATTGTGGTTAGAATTGCACTATGTTGTGCATCAAACCCATAATTAGCGTCAGTATATCCGATATCTGCTATGACTTCTCGTGCGATTTCTTGCAAATTTGGTGTTGCTGTTGTAGTGATTTCACCAGCAATAATGGCAAGTCCGGTCGTAACGAGTGTTTCACATGCAACTCTTCCATGAGGATCTTCAGTTAGAATGGCATCTAATATAGCATCAGAAATTTGATCTGCGATTTTGTCTGGATGTCCCTCGGTAACCGATTCGGACGAAAACAAAAAGTTATGACTCAATTATGTTCTCCTGTCAGCATATCTTTAAATCCTCCTTACGTAAAGACAGTTCCCAAAATTTCCTGTATACATATTATGTAACGCTTATGGGTTTGACAATGCGTAAGTAAAGAACTCATCCTAAATAGACGTGCCATATCGTTCTTGATAGAGCGAAGCGTGCGATTTAAATGATGAGAATGCTCAAACTAAAATATCTACCTTGGGATTCTTAAGAGACTTCAGGCTTATCAGTTTCTTCAGATGCGTCAGTATTTTCAGTATCATCAGAAACCGTGGTATCTTCAGAATGTGCGGCATTCTCAGTATCATCAGTAGCTGCGGTATCATCAGGTGCGTCAGTATTTTCAGTATCATCAGAAACCGTGGTATCTTCAGGTATATCAGCACTTTCAATGTCATCAGAAACCGTTGTATCTTCTGGCACCTCAGGACTTTCAGTCTTCTGCGAGTTCATTAGATTCTCAGCGTTATTTCTTCCAATTTCCTTTTTGAGCAGCGCGCCCATAATGGTTTCTTCTCGCTCAACAGGTTTTGGCTGTCTGTGTTCTCGTTGTCTTGATGGACGTTCGCGTCTTGGTCTTTCTTGTCGTTCTTCGGGAGGAGTAGAGGTCCGTTCTTGGTCTGCTATAGCTGCTTTCAAACTCAAACCGATTCTTCTGCCTTTCGGATCAAGGTTAATGACCTTAACATCTAATTCATCCCCAACTTTGACGACCTCTTCTGGTCTTTCAATCCGTCGATCAGCGATCTCAGAAATATGGATTAAGCCATCAATACCTTCTTCAAGTTTCGTGAATGCCCCAAAACTTGTTAGATTTACAACTTGACCGCGAACAACAGAACCGACCTTATATTTTTCAGGAACTTCATCCCATGGATCGGGTTGTGTTTGCTTTAATCCTAAAGAAACGCGTCGTTCAGAAGCATCAATTTGAAGTACAACTACCTCGACCTCATCTCCTTCCTTTAACATTTCTTGCGGATTAGAAGTTCGTTCTGTCCAAGATAGGTCAGAGGTGTGAATTAATCCATCAATGCCTTCTTCTATTTCAACAAAAGCCCCAAAATTTGTAAGGTTTCGAATGCGTCCAGTAATCTTTGTGCCGACTGGATACTTTTGTTCTAAGAGTTCCCATGGATTTTGCTGTAATTGTTTGATTCCTAATGAAATTCGTTTTTCTTCTTTAGATATTTCAAGTACGATCGCCTCAATTTCTGTCCCTTTACTGACCATACGGGAGGGAGCGACGTTTCGTCTTGTCCATGCCATTTCTGAAACGTGGATCAATCCTTCAACTGCTTCTTCAAGTTGGACAAAAACGCCGTAATTCACTATATTTACGACAGTGCCAGAAACTTTTGAACCGATAACATATTTTTCTTCAACGTTTTCCCAGGGATCGCTGGATTTCTGTTTTAGACCTAATGAAATTTTCTCGTTTTCTTCACCAATAGCAATAACTTGTACCTCAATTTCATCACCGATATTGACAATTTCAGAGGGGTGGTGAACCCGTTTCCAAGCCATATCGATTTTATGAAGTAATCCATCAACGCCTCCGAGGTCAACAAATGCCCCAAAATTAGTGATGTTTTTCACTACACCGGCAATTAGTTGTCCGACTTCAAGCGTTTTTAGTACTTCCTCTTTCTTTTCTGCCATTTCAGCTTCAAGCCATGCGCGTCTTGACAGAACGATGTTATTGCGTCGTTTATTGAGACTGATGATTTTCATGGGGAATGTTTCCCCGACATATTGGTCAAGGTCTTGGGTGGGTCTTAAATCAACTTGAGATGCAGGCAAAAATGCGCGCAAAGAACCGACATTCACTTGTAGTCCACCTTTTTGTTTATCAGTAATATGACCGTCAACCGGTGAACCGTTCTCAAAAGCCTGAGTTATTTCATCCCAAACTAAAGTCTGATCAGCTATTTTCTTTGATAGAACAATTTGTCCTTCTGAGTCTTCACGGCGTACGATGTATACATCAATTTCATCACCGACCTGTACAGATGGCAGGCCGCCCTCATTAGATTCAAATTCGGCAGCGGGAATATAACCTTCCGATTTAAACCCAATATCAATCATAACTTCATCACGACTGACATCAACTACGTTGCCTTTGACAATTTCTCCATCAGTAAAGGCTTTGAGTGAATTATCATACGCCTCTTCAAGAGATTCTTGGCTCATAGCCTCAGTTTGTTGTTCTGATGTTTCACTTTCAGTTTGTGCTTCCTGTTCAGACACAACTTCAGGTTCTGTTGGTAAGGAAGTTTCTTCGGATTCACCATCTGACACTTCGGTTTCGTCTGCAGCAGTTTCGGCTGTTTCCTCAGATTCAGTTTCAGGGCTGTCACTTTCGGCTGCGACAGTTTCGGAGGTCTCTTCGGGTTCTATCTCTGATGTATCGCTTTGTGCATCAGCAGTGGGTGGGTCTTCGGCAGATTCAGCAACTTGGGTTGCATCATCAGCGGTATCTGTGTCTGTAGTTTCCTCATCTGTGTGTTCCGTCTGTTCTGTTTTCTGATCATCAGGAACTGATTCAGTTTCATTGCTTTCTACTTCTGTTTCATCTGCTTCATTTGGTGTTATTTCAGTTGAATCATCAACTTGTTTTTCTTCTTCCACATCAACTGTGGAATCGTCTGTATGGTTATGTTCGTTAATCATTAAGATACCTGGGTCTCGTCAAAACGCAATGCAGCGTTAAGTCAGCCAGTTCCTCCTTGTTGCGAAGTGCTTCTGACACTTTCAAATCGGTT
Organism: Candidatus Poribacteria bacterium; assembly: GCA_958295945.1. Classification (GTDB taxonomy): domain Bacteria; phylum Poribacteria; class WGA-4E; order WGA-4E; family WGA-3G; genus MSPOR6. The sequence continues at coordinate 2,092,334 of OY282386.1, read as the reverse complement.
ACTTAATAGTATATCACAATGTACATAGAAATGCAACTATAATCTTATCTTTGTCAGGTTTATTTAGTTTTCAATATTCTTGAAGATTTTTTACTATTACGTTAATGTTATATTTTCGCATTTGTATCTGTCTTTAGTGCCGTGCAGCCGTTATGTCTACAGAAAATGTTGTCCTCTCATCTTGAGTTCCGTAGGAGCGGCATATATAATACCATTTCTAATAGATAATATGTCAGTATGAGAGTATGAATTCTAACTTAGCTAGAGAATGTAAGAAGCGCAATGAATTGCGCGACTACGAACCAGTTTCTTCTCTAATGGTATGTTCTCAATTAGATATGGTATTTTGTGTCATCGTAATTAGAAGCCATGTAGCAGTATCGTGGTTGAAAACCACTCCAACAAATCAGGCTTGAGTTGAATAGTGGATTTTGTGTTTAAAGAGAAGGGAGTTAAGGCACTTCAATATTTGAAAACAATTGCGTGATAATGTCTTCAGTATCAAGACCTTCTGCTTCAGCTTCGTAGCTCAAGATGACTCTGTGCCTTAGTACATCCATTCCGATTTCATGAATGTCATCTGGTGTGACATATCCACGTTGAGAGAGGAATGCGTGCGCTCTAGCTGCAAGTGCGAGGAAAATCGTTGCTCGTGGTGATGCGCCGTATTCTATCAGCGGACTCAAGTCATCTAATTGGTATGCTTCTGGTGCGCGCGTTGCACATACGAGATCTACGATGTATGTCTCCAACTGTTCCGCCATATAGATATTGCGTGTGAGATCCCGGAGTCGAATAATATCATCACATGTAATTACTTGGTGTATCTCCTGAATTGATTCAGTTGTCATTCGGCGTAGGATTTGCAGTTCCTCTGAATGGGAGGGGTAGCTGACTTTAACTTTCAACATGAATCTGTCCACTTGTGCTTCGGGTAGCGGGTATGTGCCTTCATGCTCAATCGGATTTTGTGTGGCTAAAACGATGAAAGGTTCTTCAAGCGGATATGTTGTGCCACCTATTGTGACTTGTCTTTCCTGCATCGCTTCCAGCAGTGCACTTTGCACTTTCGCTGGAGCGCGATTTATTTCATCTGCAAGCACAACGTTGGCGAAAATTGGACCTTGTCTGGTATAGAATTCACTTTTCTGCTGGTCGTATATTAGAGTGCCGACAAGATCTGCTGGCAGTAAATCGGGAGTGAATTGGAAACGGGTGTATGTGGCATCAATGGTTTTTGCGAGTGAGGAAATGGCTGTGGTTTTTGCGAGTCCAGGTACACCTTCAAGTAAGATGTGTCCGTTGCAGAGTAGTCCAATGATCAATCGTTCAAGTAGGTTGCGTTGTCCGACAATGATTTTACCCGCTTCGTCCAGAATTTGCTGGATGAGGCTGCTATCTTCCTGGATTCGGGCATTCATTGCGTCTAAATCGTAATTTTGCATTTATAGTGAATTCCAAAATTCCTGAAAACCTCTCAATGAGACGCGCCCTTATTGAGTAATAGAATACATATTGCCTGGATGTCGTTCAACAAGTCCGTTCATTTCCAGAGACAAGAGTATACCTGAAACCCTCTGAACAAGCATTTGTGCTTTTCTCACAATATTATCAATATGTGGTGATGGTTTCTCAATTGAATTATAGACCCTATCTTCATTAGACTGTTCATTATTATTAGACTGTTCATTATTTTCTGGAGTAGGTGATACTAGTGACGTAGTATCCGGCTCGGTATCTATATCTCAATCTAAATCCAGATACTCTAAATCAATATCATCCTCACGTGGCGATGGATTACGTAAGACATGTAAGAATGCTTGTCCAAAATCAGATTGTACCAGCTCAAGATCACGCTCAATTGCTTCTACTGATTTTTGTTTCGCAAGCTCCACCATTCGTTCTTTAAATTCCTCCGAGAGTTGTCCTAGTTCCTCTACCGTTTCAACGTCCGTTGTCACATCTACCAATGCAGCATAAAGTGAATCTTGATAGATTGCCAAACAGCGTTGTTGTTCAGCCCCTTCGGTACTATTATCAACATACCCATCAAAGAGTATCTTGTCTGTATCATCAGTATCTCCATTACAGAGTTTCTCGTTTGTAGAAAGGCGTTGTGTAGCAAACTTGATTGTTTCATCTTCACAATTTACTCTAAGACTAACAATATGATCTTCTTTATTATCTGCTACATCAAAAATTCCATTACCTGAACTTGCTATTAAACGTAAAGTGGTGTCATCTTCTATGCCAGATAAATAGAATTCACCCTTAATTTCGAGAATACCTATTACTTCGGGTAAAAAAGCATATAAATTAATTATGTTACCACTTTCTTTATTAAAAATGCTAATTCTGTCTACTGATATACTAGTTCCATCGCCTCTTTGATTCAAGATTGTAATTGATTTTTTATTATCATGTTGATGAATTGTAATTCCTTTATCGCTGATTTCAACTTCAACCTGCTGCAACTCATTGAAAATTTGAAAAATAGGCTTTTTGTCTTTATCATATACGCCATCCTTTGTTCCGATTGAGGCGACCACGTTATCATCATCGTCCACAAGCTCTATATGTCGGACCCGTATCTTATCCTGGATTTCAGGTTCAGCCTTCAGCTTTTGTGTAAATTTAAGTTTATTATGTAATTTCATCACATATCTTTCTCAGTCTGACTAAATAGACATTTTATACAATCTGCGTAGTATTAGATGTTGGGTTTGAGGGTCATTTTATGAATTCATCAAGATTTTTATTGTCATAACAAAACTTATGGTTAACATTTCAAGCCGTTCAACGATCCATTCAAAGTCGCTTTCTTCATTGGTTTGTGTTTTGTAAAATCCTATCATTGGACCCCGGTTTGGAAAGGTGGGTTCCTTGAACCACTTCCATTCATCCTCAACATTCAAAGTAGACTGTATAATTTCCTTATATTCCTTCAACTTGTCAAACATTTCGGACGCAACAAATTCAGTGGATCTCTTCTGAAGAACTACGAATACACCAATGCGATCATCTTTTTTTCTTTTCCAAACTGTGAGGTGAGCATCTTCTCGTTTGAAACCTTTTAAATAGAAACCGTAATAATCGTTATGTCCTTGATTGGATTCTGAAATTTCCAGAGACGTATTCTCAATACAATATTCTTGGAACTTTGACCAAAACAAGGCATGATCATCTGTCTGGCTAGTGGATGGTGTGGATTCATTCCCCGTATTGTTATCGGAACGCCTAAATAAATTTCTGAACATAATTTAAAATTCTCCATTATTTTGTAGATAACACAAAACTATTTGTCTGTCTTGTTAATGCGGGATTTTACAAATTTCACGAAAAGAAAGGTTGTGTTTCCCCTTCTTGAAAAGATTGTTCAAGCCACGGATCTTTGGTTTTCTGCCTGAATTCAATAACCTTTCGACGCATTTCGTTGACTGTATCCTGTAATTCTGGAACATTAATCAGATTGTTCGATTCTGCTGGATCGTTCTGCATATCAAACAACGCTTCTCGGCTTTGATGTACAAAATCTTCCCGTTGTCGTTCTCCGAGTTCTTGAATGTTGTCATTTCGCACGGCTGTCCAAGATATGGATCTGAATAGATCGCTCGGGAGTGGCGTTTCCAACTGATATGCAAGATTCCGAACATATTTGTATCTGCGTCCGCGCAGGACGCGGTAAGGATAGTAGTTTGTCACTTCGTGAAAGCAGTGTGAGTAATAGGTTTCTTCCCACTGTCCGTCACTTGGCCGTGAACTGTCATCTTCCAAAATAGGGAGTAAGGACCTACCAGGCAGTGCATCTTCTCCATCAGGATGCGAAACGTCGCACCAGTCTAACATCGTTGGACAGAAATCAACCCAGTTGACAAGAGCCTGATTGCGGAGTCCGCGTCGTTGTTGTGTAGGACTAGCAATCAGCAGTGGACAGTGATGACCGCTATCAAAACTGGATGCTTTTGCGCCAGGAAATGGCATTGCATGGTCTGTTGTGACAAAAATAAGTGTATCGTCTGCACGTCCGGATGTGTCAAGTGCATCTAAAGCTGCACCGACGACAGCATCCCATCGAGATACACTTTCATAATAGTCAGCGAGGTCTTCACGAACTGCTGGGACATCCGGTAGGAAATTTGGAACGATAATATCGTCTGGACTGTAGGCACCGGGTTGTATTCCCGCGTGCTTCCGATCATTTCCGAAGCCTTTACCTGCGCGATGTGGATAAGTACACCCAATGTGTAGATAAAACGGTTTACCTGTGTTCTGTGATAGGAATTGTTCAACTTTCTCTGCTACATCTAAAGGACTTCGAGGATTAACCTTTGGTTCATAGTCAAAAGGATAAACGCTAACGGGTTCAACGTGCTTTTTGCCGATGCATGCGGTGGCAAATCCGTTTGCTTTCAATATTTTTGGTACGGATTGCATGTGCTCGTGTGTGCGAAAACCGTGGATACCGTGGCAGTGTCCATATTGTCCGTGTGTATGGCTATGTTGTCCTGTAAGTATACAGGCACGGCTGACTGCACAGGAGGGACTTGTGCAGAAACCGTAGTCAAAAATAACACCCCGTTCTGCGAATTCGTCAATTCGGGGTGTTCTGATAATATCGTTGCCGTAGCATTTTGCAATACGACTCCAATCGTCTGCAATGACGAACATTACGTTTTTATAGGATTCATTCATATTGTTTTTCAAAATGTAAAAGTGTCGTATTAATAAGGGTTAGAAACCTATCCAACAAGAATCTAAATAGGTAGCAACTTGGGTTATACTAATCCTGCGCGTTTTCGTAAGAACCATTCAAGACAGAGGAATAGGAGTATCAATGCAAAAATCAGTGGTAGATCCCAGATGTCAACATCGGTTATTTCTGATGTTGCACTTTCTACTAATGCGATTTGATTGACTAATTGTCCTGCTTGTTCAATGGGATAGTATTTTCCACCACTCATATTTGCCAGGTTTGTTAGCAGAGGAACATTTAGTGCCGCATCGCTAAACTCCTCAAAAGACGGTTTTACTTCAAATAGTGCTTGTTGTTTTCCGAGGTTTTCACCATCAAGAGTCCCTGTTGCGGTGACAGTATATTCTCCATATTGACTTGGGATAAATCGTGCAGTGTATAATCCATCTTTTCCTAACACTTGTTCAAGTTGCAGTTCTTTTCGTGTCCCTTTTTCGTCAACAACGATAGCACGCAATTTTGCATTATTTGTAACTGTAAATGTATTGTCGGTTGCCGTAACTTCAATCACAACAGGTTCCTTCAGTGTATATTCCGTTTTTGCAATATCAAGTTTGATAGCAGACTTTGGTGCAGTGGTCAACCATTTTACAGTCTGTCTCCAAAAACGTTCACTGCTATCATCTTTACTGTCCATGTGCATTTGCCATCGTTCTGAACTACTTGGTGTGTAGACCATTACGCGTCCTGCGTTGTAATTGTGAGTGGCAATGAGAATCCGTTTCCCATATTCATTTCTGTCCGTAGGATGTTCAGCGAGAATTGTTGCACCTGCTTTTGCTCGTTTGACTTTACTATAATAATTGAGTGTTGGCATCTTATCCCAATTTTTCAGATTTTCAGTTGAGGAATTTGCCAGTTCCATCAATGGTTCCGTTTTTCCTTCAGCTGTCAGTTGTAACTTAAACCCTTTTGGACGAGGAATTTGGGCAGGTGACAGGTGTAACGGTACGGATTTAGGTTTTTCCCCTAACTCCAATTCAATAGGGAGTAATTCTGCTATTGGTGTGTTGAGATATGAATCGGTTATTACTGAGTTACCTAAAGATTTTGACCCTCCTATCATCAAAAACCCACCACCACGTGTTCGGACAAATTCTAAGGTGTTTTCAAGTTGTGTACGTGTAAATTCTGATGCTGCGATATTTCCAAAAATGATTGCATCAAAATTGAAGAGTGTCTCTTTTGAATCAGGATATAATTTGAAACTTTGCGTTGAACTTCCTGAAGTGCCACCATAGGTATCTTTACTGGTCGTGTATCTCACAGTTAGCACAATATTGGGATCATTTTCTAGAGCGCGTCTGACAAATTTAAAACTCCAATCTGGGTCGGAAACGATGAGCACCTTCACACGTTTTGTAGGTAATACTTTTAGGATGAATGTTTTATTGTTGTTTTGTGGGATTGGCTCATCAGTTTCAGGAAGGACCTGCACCTCATATTTTATGGTACCAGGATGGCGTGGGGTGAATTTGAACGGAACTCTGGCAACATCGTTTTTTAGGGTAATCGGATACGATTCAAGTATCCGTCCATTTTCAATCAGTTGTATTGTTGCTTTCTTTTGTGCATTTCCTGTGCGTTTGACTGTAGCAGTTATTTCAACGGGAAAATCCTCTTCTGCCGTGCGTGGGACATCTACTTTTACCAATTCAATGTCTGGTATACCTTCTTCATCACCGATGCCAACCGTATGGATAGGTACTTTGCGTTCTCGTGCTTTCATGACCAGTTTTTGTATATCTGTTCCGCTTCTGTCTACACCATCGGTGCATAGGACGATACCGGACAACGGAATTCCTTGCAAATCATCAAGTGCTTCGTTGACAGCATTTGGTATGTTAGTATTTTCTCCATCTGCACTTTGTATGGTTTCACTTGGAATCCGTTTCGCTCCTGCATCAAACCCGAATAATCTGACCTTGAATTTGTTTGCATTCAGTTTTTCAAGAAGTTTTTCTCCATCTTCGTTGTTTTCACCGAAAAGTAATTGGTTTGCTCTACTTATGCGAGATTCACCATCTTCCGAATCGGTTATTTGCATACTCTTGGATCGATCAACCATTACTAACAGGTAGGAGTCGTCTGGGTTGTTTTGATATATTGTTAGGAAAGGTTTGAGTAGGCAGAAGGCAAGAACACAGAGGACAATTATGCGTAGAAAAATGAGGAATCCACGGAATGCGCGTCCCGAACGACCTTTTGCACTCCTATATGCCCAAATGGTTGCTGCGACAAGCCCGACCATCATGGCAAAGATTAGAAGTCCCGGTATTGGAATTCCGAAAGAGAAATCTCCTTCTCGAAAGACATCTACCGGGTACTTCATGAGTTGTTCAAACATTAGGTTATGTTACCTCTACCAACGGTATGGTTGGGATATCATTGGGTATAGTATTTCTTGAAAGATATATTTTGCTTGTTATATAGTATTATACATGGAAGTTATGGATTTGTTCAACATAATTTGGGTTTGTTAATTTGTCTGAACCAAGATCTTCAAGATTATAGGATTTCCAAGATTGGAGTCTGGTTTATCAAGGTTGTTTTCAAAGGATTTACGTATACCCTTTGCTTGCGGTTAATCCGTGATTAAGAAAACAGCATGTAAAGCTTATCAAGTGCAATCCTACTTCGTTTGGATAGTATTTATTTGCATGTGCGACAATGCATCCAAAATGTATTTCCGTTCAGGGGCTGCTCCAAATTGTTGATGTGCAATTGGAAGGGATAAGACAGTCAGGACTTCTTGAGTTTTGTTCTTTATAATTCTAATTTGTAACGAGTGACGATATGTTAACACAATATAGTCTGCTGCGGTTGGTTCACGCATAAAATAGGTCTCTGTCAGAACCTTACCAGCTGCCTCTGTGGAACTATCTGATTTAGATTGTCTTTCTGCTTCTGATTGTTCTGTCTGTATATGTTTCATACCAGGACGTTGTACAACTTTAACACCTGCGCTAATTAGATAGCGTTCGATTCTATTCGCAAATGCAACTTCTGATAAGTAATTATCCGCTGGGATGACAGTAAAAGTGGGGTTTTCTGGCACGCCACGTAAAACAATATACTCTTTTGTCCCACAACTTGTTAGGATTAGTATTAGGAATATACGTTAGGATTAGTATTAGGGATATACATAGTTTTTTCAAAACAGCCTCCTGTTTTTTTGAGGCGCAATCCATTGTTTTCTTTTGTTAGGTTCGTATACGCCTATCCAATGAACTTTGACAACCAAAATCGGTGATTGCAGGCATCTGGGTTGGGTCTCCCAACCCAGCTCGGAAACCTTGAACAATAGAACGGGCGAGGGGACCTCGCCTCTACGAATACCGAACATGAACGTCAAAATTCATCAGGGCATTCCTACAAAAAGAAAATCGGACTGACAAAGTCCTACAACAAGAGAGGATCCAGCAATTGTCCTCTTGAGTTAACACCTATTGGATTTTTCCCTCAGTCTTTAACTCACCTTCAGTAACTACATCATAAGGTGGCTCTTTCTGATTTCCATTTTTATCTTTTTCAAGTTCATTGACTGTAGCAATATTTGAGTTCTGCTTCCCTCTGTTAGATAAAATGTGGAGTATAATTGGGGTGACTATAGCACCGACAATTGCTGCTAAAAGTATATATAAGAGTCCTCTAATCCATGTTGTGCGTTCTTCAATCACAGCCATTCTTGTTTCAACCCCAGTCATTCTTGTTTCAACCCCAGTCATTCTTGTTTCAACCCCAGTCATTCTTGTATTGATGTTATTCACACTTTTCGTTAGTTCACTTACATTTTTGGTTAATTCTCTCACAGTATTAACAAGTTCCCGTAAATCTACTGTTTCAATATACTGTAAATCATTTGACTCTGTTGGTTTTTGCTGAGCGAATGCAGTGGAGTTAACGTAAGGTATTGAGTAAATAGCAATGAACATCCACAGAGGAACCCACACTTTACACATTGTCCATCTCCTAACTTGTTTTAAAGTCTGTTTTATGTCACATGCCATTTGTCAAGTTTCAATTTCTATAAATTATACACTTGTTACTTTTATATTACAAGAAAAACATCGCAATAAACATGGCGAGGCACAGAGGCCTCGCCCTACAAGTGATTATTGAGGTTAAAGGTTAATTTGGCACGCGAATCCGTTGTCCTGTATGCGCTGATTCATGCAATGCATCTATGACACGCATATTTCCCAGCGCGTCCGCAATTGGTAAACGAAGTGGGGTGCCGTTCTCTACTGCTTCACATAGATTCAATATTTCGGCAGCATACGGATTTACACCTGTAACGCTAATAGTTTCTCCGTTGACGGTGAAATGCGATTCCCCTTCTCTATTGCCCCATGCTGACTGGACACAGAGAGTTCCCTCTGTTCCAGCAACTTCATAACACTCACGCCAAGTCCATCCGAAACTACAATCAAATTGACCAGTAATACCATCACCAAAGTCCATTGTACCGATGAGAGTTTCCCAAACATTGTTAATCGGTTCATACTTTCCAGTTGCCCATGCCGATTGTGGTTCGCGTCCGATGAGGTGACGGATGATGTTGATACAGTAGCAGCCTAAATCCATGACAGCACCCCCACCGAGATCACCTCTTAACCTCCAGTTTGTTCTATCCAACTTCTTAATATGGGCTTGCGAGCTACGCCCTAAACCAGTTGAAAAGGTGGACCGTGCGTATCGGACTTCTCCGATTGCACCTTCATTCACCTTTTCCTTTACTGCTAACGTCAATGGATGATGCCGATACATGAAGGCTTCCATCAAAAGGATATTTGCTCCTTCTGTTACCTGTATCATCTGTTCAAGTTGAGATGTGTTGACCACGATCGGCTTTTCAACGAGGATACCTTTAACTTCGCAACGCACTGCTTCCAACACATTTTTGAGATGACTTGAAGGCCACGTTGCAACGACGAGGACATCCGGGTTCTGTTTTTCCAACATCTGTCTAAGGTCGTTGTAAGTATTCTCAACTTCATATTCGGTTGCAAAACGGGAGAGAGACTCAAATTTCTCGTCGCATGCACCAACAATTTCAATTTCTGGTACGTTTCTCCAAGCATTGCCGTGTGCATGCGAAATACCACCGCACCCAACGATTGCAACGCGATATTTTTTTGACATAGTTCTACCTTACAACGAAGAAAGTTTTACGGGTCTATTTTCTTGGGCAGATAGATTTGCTGCGAGTGAAATCGCAAGTGTTTTGACAGCATCAGTATAGGGACTCAATATCTGAGATGCATCACCACTACGGACTGCATTCACAAAGACTTCATCTATAGTGGGACCAGATTCTGTTTTTTCTACCCATTCACTATCTTCTTTGCAATAAACTCTTGCAGGATTCCAGTTCAACAATTCACCATCATATAGGATATCTAAGACATTGGCATTGTCCCAACCACCAGTATACGCCCATGCTGCGGTCAAAGAACCGACAGCACCGCTGGTAAATTGTAGTGATACGCTATTGCTATCTGGACAATCAATTTCTTTGAGAGTACGATTTGCTTGCATTGCGAAGACAGAATCTACTTCACCAAGCAAGTTACGCATCATGTCAACTGTGTGCGTGGCTTGTTCAACCAATTGCCCACCTGATTTACTCATCTGTCGCAACCATCCTTCAGGATTACCACGACCAGTGCCGCACCAGTACTTACCAACAGCCATGTTGATTGTTTTTCCTGTGAGGATTTCTTGGGTTATCTTTGTTGAACCGAGATAGCGGAGTTGATATCCGACACAGGTAATTAATCCGGCTTTTGTCACTGCTGCTTCTACTTCTCGTGCGATGTCCATGGTTATTGCTACGGGTTTTTCAACGAAGAATGGTAAGCCACGTTCAATCACGTCTAACTCAGGTTGTCCATGAACAAAGACAGGTAGACTTAGATAGATAGCATCTAAATCGTCTCGTTCCAGCATTTCTCGGTGATCAGTATAAGGGTCGGCACTGTGTTTTTCAGCTGCATTTTGTGCCTTTTGCGGGACAATATCGCATACTGCTACGACATTCGCGCCTTCCATTTCTGATAGCCGATTCATGTGTCCGTTTGCGTTGCCACCTGATCCAATAAAACCAATTTTAATTTCTTTCATATTTTACCTTTCTGTTGTTAGGTTTGTAATACCTCTATCCTATAACTGTTTGCGATTTTGGGTGGGCACAAAGACCTAACCCTACAAGTTATCTGACCATTTCTTTAACGCGCCTTGAAATTTACTTGTAATGCCTTTTCAATATCTTCTCGGGGATGAACCCCAAATTGTTTCTCAAAATTTCGGTCAAATGCTGCTTCTTCTTCAGGGGCTGGCGAGAGTGGGAGTTGAATCGCCTGTCGATTCGTTTGGACAGAACGTTGTCTTGCGATGACCATCTCCTGATCTGCTCTACCCATTTCTCCTGTCCAGATCGGTTGTGTGCCCTCTCTTACTGCAGTTGCTATACCATCAAGCATGGTAGCGAGTGAAATTCCACCCTCGGAAATTTGAGTATTCCTGTAAGGATTAAGCCATTCAATCGTACCACCGAGCGATTTTGGAAGTTCCACATAAATGCGCTGCAGCACTTTATTCTCACTATATTCTCTCTGAAATTCGTAAGTTTGTGCTCTACCTGCGTTTTGGCTAATATCTTTGTCAGTGCAGACGTTGACGGTTTCTCCTCCTATTGCACCTTGATTGCCGTTTGTGATAATAGTACCGCGTTCACCGCAGGTCTCAAAACCTACGAGTTTGTTTCTTCCAAGACAACCGTTTTTGTTACCTACCATTGCTATGCCGATTCCACCGCTGGCAAAATCAATTGCGTAGAATTCAAGACTTTCACTATTGAAGTCGCGTTTTGCCCTATCAACATAAGGCACAACAGGCATTGAATGACCGATACTACTTACCGATGTGGGGACAGCATTCATCCGACACCGTATTGCTGCAAGACCGTGGTAGCCAGTAGTGGAAAATAGACGATAGCACTTATGTACCATGCCGATTACATCTTCATGAATTAGTTTGCAGACAAACTGTTCAACAGGGACAAAGGGGAAGTTCTCTGATGTTTGGAGTTTTACTCCATTTTCAGCAGCATCTGTTATCATCATATCCATCAAACCAAGAGTCGATGACAGTCCTGTTTCTACATTATGTGAGATGCCGCGACGAGAGAGGTAACAGGAAACGATATGGTGTAGTTGGACAGGAACAGCTACATCACAGACATCGGGAGATGTTTCATCTACCATTTTACGTACATCCGAGTATGCTTTTACACCGACTCTTGATGCACCTGCTTCTGCTGATTCTTTGTGTGCATCACAGACTGCGACGATTTCATAAGTGTCTTTTAATGCGGCAGCAGTTGATAGATGTGCTGAACCGCGTCGCCCATGACCGATTAATGCATATTTTAATTGTGGCATATTCTATATTCAGTTTCGGATAGTTTGTGGTACAAGACTGACTTTATACACGATTCTCTGGTCCTTAGACATGTTATAGATTGTTTTCGTCTAACCATTATATTTAATTTTCTATATAAAAGTCAACTTTAATATCTCAGGCATTAAGAACTCTCACTATTCCAATTTTTGACAACTTAGGTCTTAGTATGGTATAATAATTTCGTAAAAACCGCTGAAGTCACATACTAACAGGGTACCTACGCAAAATAACTAAGGCATATCACTGGACGAAGAAAACTGGATAAATTTGCAAAGAGACATCCAACTACAAGACGAGGACTTGAGCGGTGGTATGAGTTGATGGAGGAGGGCACTTTTGAATCTATTACAGATTTGCATGATACGTTCCCTCAAGCGGATCCAGTCCCAGTGGGTCCTGGAAAGTTTAGTCAACCAGGGGAAAGAACAACATTGACAGTCTTCAACATCGGTAGGAGTGTACGCCTTATCGCATTCATTAATTACAAAAGGCAGGAAGTCTCTATTATGCACGTGCTCACACACGAAGAATATGATAGAGGCGGCTGGAAGAGGTAAATTATGTTGATGGACATACACGATGCGTTCAATACACCACCAATGCTAAAGGATTTAAGAGCTGATCCTGTATTATCCGATGTGATTCCGAGCGATTCTCAATTGTTCGCGAGTGCTGATCCTATACCGATTCGGGCACACATTCACCGATCCGTCCCTGTTGTGTCCACAACTTATCCTGAAAGTGCTTATCAATGGTTAGTAGAGAGGTGTTAGAGGGATTAATCGATTTTGGAAACCAACATGGACATTACGGTGTCATCAATTTGACAGAAGACGAGTATGAGTGGCTTGATAACGTCCTTGAAGAATTAGTCTATTCTGTTGGTGACAACGAGAATCATCTCTTAACTCCGTTAATGGAATTGGTTATACGTCTCATTAACGACTACGAAGATACTTATGTTCCTAAACTGACAGAACAATCTCCGAAATTGGCAGAGAATGAGACATTTGAAACTGGAACTGAAGACGATCTCGCTGCCTATGCTTTCTTCTCAATTGGTTTTCTTCTGTATCAAGGGAAAATGACAGAAAAAGCACTTTCTGCTTATAGCAACGCAATTGCGCTATTCCATCTTGACCAACATGATAAGGCAAAGGATGATTTCAATAAGGCAATAGAATTGGATACTAAATTTGTTGATGCCTATTACAATCGAGGGGTGATGAATCTTGAATCTGGGAATTATTTGGAGGCATTTGCAGACTTTAATAAAGCAATTGCACTAAACCCCAATTTTCTTGAGGCTTACTACAATCAAGGAGTAACCTTTCAAAAACTTGGCAAGCACGAAGAAGCAATTGTTGATCTTGATAAGACAATTGAGTTAAGTCCTGATTCTGCTGAATTTTACTTCACACGGGGTTGTGTGAAGGGTAGTTCAGGACAGCATGAATCCGCGATTGCTGATTTTGATATAGCAATTGGGTTAGATCCAAATTTTTTCAAAGCCTATGTTGTTAGAGGTTATGCAAAAAAACGACTTGGTAGAAATGAATCAGCACTTGTTGATTTCGATGAAGCGATTGAGTTAGGAATTGAGACATACGAAATCTTCTATTTTCGGGCAACTACCAAAAATGAACTCGGACAACATGAGTTGGCTATCTTAGATTTTGATAGGGCAATTGAGCTAAAATCAGATTTCACGGAGGCATATAATCTACGCGGTCTTTCAAAGGATAAATTAGGTCAACATGAAGAAGCACTCGCTGACTATTCCGAAGCAATTCGTATAAAACCTGATTTTACAGAAGCCTATGCTCATCGTGCTGCTATAATGGCGGATTTGGGAAATGTTGAAGAAGCTAGAAATAATCTCCAAACTGCCTTAGAACATGCAGAACAGCAGGGACAACAAGAACTCAAAATTTTTATTGAGGAAAAACTTCAAGAACTCAACAATTTGGCACCGTAGGGTGTTTATTCCAATCAACCATTATATTTAGTTGACGCATTTGTAGTCAACCGACTCAAGTTCATTACGAATTTTGTCGATTTCAGCAGAGGATAATTGACGCAAGGGGCGACGCATGGTCATTGATGGGAATCTTCCCATCAACCATCTGGCACATTTCATACGTTGATGTGCATCACTACTCGGTTCACCGAAATTGTAGACGATACGAGCCAATGTATCAACCTGATTACGTGCTTTACGTGCTCCTATTAAATCGTTGTTGAGGGCAGCGTGTACTACTGCTACCATCAATTCAGGGACAAATCCAGCAAATCCGATGAGTGCCCCATCGCTGCCTTCTAAAAGGGAAGCGAGTAGGTATTCGTCATGGCAAGTTAAGATCGGCACTTCAGGAGCAGCCTCTTTAAGTTGTTCGTAATCCCATCGCCAACGTGCCATATCACGGGTACCCATTTTAATGCAGACAACTTGCGGGATTTTCACCATTTCCAACATCTCTTCAAGGCTATATCCGGTTTTTGTCCATGCGGGGTACTGATGCACAATAATTGGTATGTCTGCACCCTCTGCGACATCTTGGAAATAGCCGACTGCGGTTTCAGGTGTTCTACCGAAACGCAACCAATGATGTGCAGGCATCAAAAGAATTGCATCTGCCCCTGCTTCCTTTGCTGCGAGCGCATCGTCAATTGCAGGCAAACTGCCCTCCGCACTAACACCAGAAACAACCTTAACCTTATCACCGACTGCATCTGCAGTGATTTGTGTAACGCGCTGTCGTTCATGCAGACGCAGGGACATGATTTCACCTGTGTGTCCATTACAGACAACGCCTTGTATGCCTTCTACACTGGCAAGTTCCTGCATATATTGACTCAAACCATCTTCGTCAATTGATTCATCTGAATGGAAAGGACATAACGTTGCAGGGAATACACCTGCCCATGGGTGATGCTGCCAATAAAGATTCATGAGTAATTAAATACCTCTCTTTATTTGAGGTGAGGAATACGGACAATATAAGTGACTCCATGAATTGCGCAACTACGAACATGTTTTGGGTAAATGAAACGCAATCAATCAGATAGGATAGACACGGAATTCCGTAATACAGTTCAATTTGATACTATTTTACCTTGATTTTAAATACAAAGTCAAGTATTATTTAAGGAGAATGAACTTATTCCCATCCGATTTACTGGTTTCAATGACAATAGTTGAGATAAGGAGATTTCTATAAACGTACTTCCATGTTCATTGGGTGAGAGTGTTCTCAGAGGCTTCGTATAATTAAGGAGGATACACATGAAACAGAGAAGACTAAAAGTATTTGCAGCCAGTCTTATTTTGCTCAGTGGTTTCGTGATTTTAGTGTTGGCTATGACGAAAAAAGAGAGTATGCGGGAGCTGACACCTGTGAAACTTATTGCCAATGCTGAGACAATGGATAATCAAAATGTGCAGCTTGTTGGTGCTATCTCTGAGGAAAGCACCGCATGGGATGCAGAAGAATTTAAGTTGACATTTGCTGTGCGGGAACTTGAAAAAACTGCGACAAAGATTGAAAGCATTGAGACGGTCAACGTGATTTATAACAAGCTCAAACCCGACAACTTCATTGATGGCGGCAACGTTTTTGTTGAAGGGAAATATGATGCGAAACAGAACGTGATAATTGCCAATAAGGTGACCACGAAGTGTGCTTCTAAGTATGAAGAGGCGGAAAGTGCCAAAACGACTGAAGGTTCGTCTTAGAGCCTATTTTGCTATATAACAGTCAGAGAAGTAGAGGAGCAGGATTTTCATGGACATGCTTGTAGGTGGCATACAAAGTATTGCAGCCGAACTCGGTCAAGCTGCGATCTTCCTTTCCATATTCTCTGCATTATGGGCAATCGTTTCACTCTTTATTGGTTTACGTGTAAGGAAACCTAACATTATCAAGAGTGGACGAAACGCCGTTGCTGCAACTTTCATTCTCATCAGTATCGCCACAGGTGCATTAATCTTCAGTTTTGTGACAGATGATTTCTCAATGAAGTATGTCGTTGAGGTATCCAGTGCCGCACAACCCCTCCTCTACAAAATTACTGCCCTTTGGGGCAGAATGTCCGGTTCTCTCCTATTCTGGCTCTGGCTACTTACTGTCGGTGGGGCAATTGTTGCTTGGCAGAACAGAAAAGCGGCGGATAACCTTGCCGATTACGCACTGATTCCCATTGCTGTGGTCCAACTGTTTTTCATTTTGGTTGTTACCGGATGGATTGAAGGCGTTTATAATCCACTTGACAGATTTCCTGGTGGACAGGCAATGGTTGATGGTCAAGGCATGAATCCGCTTTTACAGACTCCCAGCATGGCATTTCATCCCCCAACGTTGTACATTGGTTGGATTAGTCTAACAATCCCTTTTGCTTATGCTGTAGCTGCACTCCTATCTGGAAGAATCGGTAGCGATTGGATACACCGTTCTCGTAGATGGATGTTGTTCTCTTGGATTGTTTTGACTATCGGTATTACACTGGGAGGCAATTGGGCATATAGAGAGCTTGGATGGGGTGGTTACTGGGCATGGGATCCTGTTGAAAATGCCTCTTTTATGCCGTGGCTTCTTGGCACCGCTTACCTGCATTCTGTGATGATTCAAGAAAAGCGGAACATGCTGAAACTGTGGAATATACTCCTGATTACTTTAGCCTTCCAATTTACCTTATTAGGTACATTTATCACCCGTAGTGGCATTATTACATCAGTACATGCATTTGCCCAATCAGATATCGGTTGGTATTTTATGGGTTTTATCATCATTTCAACCGCTGGTGTTATCGCGCTGATGGCTTACCGTTGGCAACGTCTTAAAAGTGCTAACAGACTTGAATCCCTTCTTTCAAAAGAAAGTGCGTTTGTTCTAAACAATTGGTTGTTTGTAGGATTGACATTGATTATCCTATGGGGAACGTTGTGGCCGATTATCTCTGAAGCGATTCAGGGAGAAAAAGCGGCAGTACCCGAATCATTTTTTAACAAAGTTGTCATTATTCCAGGATTGATACTTCTTTTCTTGACGGGTGCTGGTCCTATTATTTCGTGGAAAAAGATTACACCCAATAATTTTCAACGCATGTTTATATCTCCACTTTTTGTCGGTGTGGTAGGCGGAGTAGTTGCTTGGTTATTTCTCATTTTCAGGGCACATGCTAAGGCTGCTGCAGAGATATCTGCTGAAGTTACTGAAGTTGCAACACCTAATTTCTTAATGCGTTTATGGGACTTCATTACTTTCAGCGGTCAACCGATGCCAATCTTTTCAATACTTTGTGTTTTTGCAAGTGTGTTTGTGCTTGTGGCAATCTTTAGTGAATTTTATCGTGGCGCGAAACTACGTGCTAAACGGCAAGCAACATCCTTCCTAAACGGGTTAGGACTTCTCATTCAACGTAATAAACGAAGATATGGTGGTTACATTGTTCATATCGGTATAGTAATTCTTTACATAGGTATAATGGGATCTAAAGGGTATTTTTTGCTTGAAAACGGTAGACTCAAACTTGGTGAATCGATGAATGTAGGTGATTATCAATTTACGATGAAGGATTCGTTTTTGGATGAACATGACAATTTTATACGATCCGGCGTTGAATTTGAAGTGAGAAGGAATGGTGGGAAACCAACAACGATGAGACCCTCACGCCACTACTATTATACTACAGGACAAGGAGAGCAAGATACGATTGAGTCTGCGATACAGCATCAAGGTATGAATGATATCTATATTGCCCTTGGACCATTGCCAACTAAGGAAATTCTTGGTGGTAAAATGTCTATGCCAGAGAAAATAGATAAGGAAACTGTTGTAAACCTGTCTATCTACCATAATCCCCTCATCAGTGTTGTCTGGATCGGTGTTGCTGTAATGGTGATAGGCGGACTAGTAGCAATAGCCGAGAAGTCTATTACTACACCACGATCTCAAACGGTATAGGTGAATACAAATGAAGGACCTGAATCTGCATCCTTATGTAAAGATATTTACATCTCTACTTGTGATTGTCATTTTATTTCTTTTTTCAAAATCTCCAATTGCACAGGAAACGGATAATACGTTGCGTGTTACATCTGATGATGAGATGCATTTGGAAAAGCAATTAGACGAACTGCTAACCACAACATACTGTTTCTGTGGATGTGTCCGGGAAACGAATAAAGCATGTGTTTGTGAAACAGCACAGAGGATTGAAACCATGTTTCGCAATAGATTATTGGAAGGAAAAACTGTTGAGGAAATTCGTACTGCCTACTTAGAACAGTATGGCACACAATTCCATGCAGTCCTGAAGGCAGAAGGGGTTAATATACTTGCCTATCTGATGCCCGCGGTGATTCTGATAGCAATTGGTGGTGTTATCTTTGGGATCCGTCATCGTTCACGTGTAAACAAAGTTACTTCAATGCCACATGAAAAGCAGATTTCTGATGAATTGCAGCAGCACCTTGAATCAGAACTTGATAAATACAAGACCAGAATTAGGTAATGTTATTATGGCTATTGTTGTTCTGTGGTTTCTAATTTTGGGTATAGGGATTTTTGTCTATATCGCCTTCCCACTTATTAGAGGGGTAGATACTATTCTGGACGTTGATCCTGCTGAAACATGCATGCAAACGCTATATCTGGAACGTGAACAGTGTTATTCTGCTTTAGCTGACCTTGATGAAGACTATGAAACAGGAAAACTCTCAGATGAGGATTATCAGGAATTGCGTACAGCTCTTATGCAAGATACAGCACAAGTTGTAAGTCAATTGGAAGCCACCGCTCAAACAGATGTAGAAGCAGAAATTGAAAGGTTCAAACAACAAAAGCACTAATAATGAAGATATATTACGCACTAAACTTTATCAAAAAGAAATACAGCATTTTAGGTCGCTTGAATGCTGTTTATTGTTTTAGATTTATATTGGTCATAGCACTAACATCTATTTTATTCCTTCCTGCAACCTATTCCCAAAATGATACTGGCGTTATTCATGGTGAACTCTTTGATGGGAAATTAGGTGAACCTATTGCTAATCATCCTGTTACACTGAACATTCATAGAACGGGAGATTCATCAAAACAGGAAACAACGACGGATGCAGATGGACACTATCATTTTGAGAAACTGCCGATTGATGTTCAAACACACTATTCAATCACTACAACCTACGATGGCACTGAACACGAAGAAAAGGATTTGGTGTTATCTTCATTTGTGCCTAACCTTGTTGTAGACATTAATATCGGTGGTATTGCGGATGATCCCTCAAAGATCAGTATCAAAACATATAGTATTGCCATCGGATTTGAATCTGCATTACATCTAAGAGTCGGTATCTTGTCAATTTTTGAAGTGTTTGTTGTTGAAAACAAGAACACTTTACCTTTTCAGACTACACTCAATGACGAAGAAGTAGGTCTTCATTTTTCACTTCCAAGTGGGAATGCGCTGTTTAAACCGTTTTCTCCAGCATCATTAAAATTTAATCCTGACGACGGTCAGGTTATTCTAACAGAACCCCTTTCTACAGGTAAGATTGAAGGTGGATTTGGGTATAGTATTCTTGCAAACGGTCCTGATTTAAGATTATCTCGCCAGATACCTGTTCATACAGACGAAATTATTTTACTTATTCCGCAAGGTATCAATATTAGTCCTAATTCAAAACAATTTAAACGGGAAAATCCTACTCAGTTTCACGGTGTTACCTATTCAAGATATGTAGCCTCCCCTGAAGGAGGTTTCACAGCTGGTGAAACCCCAGATTTGAGTTTTACAGTATCTGGTTTACCATTCGCAACGCATGATTCAAATATTGGACAGATGATATTAATCGCAGTTGCTGCTGCTTTAGCAGGTGGTTTTCTTGTTGCAGCGATTTTCACGCTACGTGGCACACAACGTTCAACCGACAACTCCGACACTACAGATACCACGCAAATGGATTCAGGTTGGCTTCGTAAACTCAATGATACTGACTTGGAAAATACACGCAATACACGACTTGAATTAATTACTATGCTTGATGCAATGCATGAGAAAGAGGATATATCAGAGCGGGTCTATAACCGTTTACGTAAGGAACAAACAGATCGTTTGTCGGAAATTCTTAATCAGCGGAAAGAACGGGGGATAGATAGTTAATACAAGCTGTAAATTATACGAAAGGTTATAATGGATGAGTGATGAACAACACATAGCAGAATTGATTGAAGATTTAGAAGATTTTGACGATGGTGTACGAGAAGATGCAAAGTCTGAATTGATTGAAATTGGTGAACTGGCAATACCGCAACTGATTGAAGCACTCGGACACAATCTGTCGGATGTTGCGGATGAAGCTGCTGATGTTTTAGCAACAATCGGAGAAACGGTTATTCCGACTCTCATGGATGAAATTGTGCTAGCACCGAAACATCAAGCCCTTGCGATCACCAGCACCCTTACACGTATAGGTGAACCGGCAATACCAGCATTGCTTGAAGCGTTAAATAACAAACTAAATGAGGAACTCCGAGAATATGCTGTTCGTGCATTCGGTTTGATGGGGGTTACCGCAGTTAGTGCGATACCAGCACTTATTGAAGCCTTGAACGACCGCGAAGACGAAGTGCGAACTTATTCTGCTTATGCACTATCTAAAATGGGAGAAGCTGCATCAGGAGCAGTACCCGCACTCATCAAAGCACTTGATGATGAATCTGATCGGGTTAAGCACCATGTTGCATTTGCATTAGACCAAATTGGAACACCAGAAGCACAAGAAGCACTAAAATCTTTACTTTAGAAGGAGGAAGTCATGTCAGAAACGAATCAGGAATCTAAGGAGAGGAATTCTGAAGATATCCCCAGAAACCGTGCTAATGAACTTGACGGTAAAACGTGGTTACGGTATTCAGTATCGGTATGGAGTGATATTAGAAAAACTAAAGAAGAAATGGCATTAAAACATCCTGCGATGTTTCCCACTGCTCTTGTATGTCGTCTTATTGAGTGTTTTACAAATTCTGATGCTTCTTTAATATTAGATCCTTTCTCCGGTGTTGGTTCTACACTTCTCGCAGCTAAAGAATTGGGTAAAGATGCAATTGGGTTGGAAATTTCTCCTGAATTTGTTCAAGTTGCCGAAGGACGACTTAGTCAAATGAACCTATTTGGTGAGGAGACAAAAATAATGATTCATACTACCGACAGCCGTGAACTTTATCGTTATGTTCCTCCGAATAGTGTGGACATGGTAGTGACATCTCCACCATATTGGGATATACTTTTGCGGAAGAGAACTGCTGATAATAAAGATCAACGGGATTATGGAGATACTGAGTCTGATTTAGGAAAAATACGAGATTATGAGAAATTCTTATTTGAA
This sequence comes from Candidatus Poribacteria bacterium, assembly GCA_958295945.1. Classification (GTDB taxonomy): domain Bacteria; phylum Poribacteria; class WGA-4E; order WGA-4E; family WGA-3G; genus MSPOR6. The sequence goes on along the minus strand of OY282386.1, from coordinate 2,070,726 downwards.
CTTCGTAATATATTTGAACAGGTATTTATTACGATGAAACCAAAGAGTTATTGCTGTGTAATTGTCATGGACTTACGGAAAAAGAACCGCTTTTACCCTTATCATATTGACATTTCTCAATTGATGGAAGATATCGGTTTTATATTTGATGACACCATTATTTGGGACCGAGCACAAGAGTATAATAACCTACGTCCGTTGGGTTATCCAAGTGTCTTCCGCGTAAATAAGATCCATGAATTTATTTTGATTTTCCAAAAACCAGCAGAAGAAATTGTATCTTCATAAGTAGGATAATGTGATGAGTTTAATTGAGTTGGTAGATTATATTGATGCTGATGTTGCCTATCTGTTAGGACTCATAACCGCACGAGGTGAGTTGTCTGAAAATAATGGTGTAAAACAGATTCTTATTGAATTTCCATAGTCGATCTCCCGTTTTCTAAGCACATATAACCGTGGGCAATTCCCAGGAGAATGGGTTACGTGGAATATCAAAGTTGATGTTGTCGGATTTGTGCATCAACCGAATAAGCCTACTAATACCATTTCTAATAGAAAACGCCCCATTTTTGTACCACAAACTGCCAGCTTGTGCTGTCCTTCAAGAGATTCTTAACAAATGTTAATGGGATAAACATTTATAGAAATGGTATAAGATGGCATTTGTGGAATGCAAGAACACTAAACTGACACTTGCCCACCTTTCACAACTATTGGGATACAGTCGTATCGCACAACCACTCTATTCATTTCTAATTTCACCTATAGGTTTTTCTCGTATGCTTGTCTCACTACTTCAAGAATATCAGAGACATGATGTGTTGGAATATCATTGGGAAGCAGGAAGAATTCCGCGCAAAGTTGTGGTAGCACAGTGGCAACCGTCCACTGCAAATTTGAATAGGAACACTATGATAGGTGGTGTTGGTATATAGTACTTCAATTCTATGTGGATAATATCTTAGTGAACATTGTTGGCATCTGTTCGTCATAAATAAAACTTGAAAACAGCATTTAAATATGATATAATTACAAAAAGAAGATTATTAAGATTGTTTACAAATGAAATTTTATGAACTATGTTAATAGCGCGAATTAATACAATAATTAATTTATAGCGAGCAAATTGTTTACAATTTGAAAGGAGCCAAGATGGCAAAGTACGATTTTGTAGTCGCTGTAGGAGGGGCACCCGGACAAGGGATAGAAACACTTGGAAAGAGTCTGGGTCAAATATGCGCCCGGTATGGGTTGCACGTTTACACTTACAGTGCCTATCAATCCCTCATCCGTGGCGGCCATACCTTCCTCACTATCAGAATCAGTTCTGAACCGGTCGCTAATCATGGCGACGAAATTGACCTTATTATCGCCCTTGATAAAAACAGCGTAGAAAAACACATTGAGAACGTCAGACCCGGTGGTGCATTCATCTATAACGAAGATGATGCTAAAAAACAAGCACCAGACCGAGATGATATTCAGTTGTGTCCTATCCCTTACAAGAAGTTCTCCAGCGGAATTGAAGATAGAAAGTTACAGCGAACAGCACTCAATACCTGCTTGCTTGGTACTACATTGAGACTCGTTGGTGCTGAAATGAAAGTGCTTGAGGAGATCATCATCGGCGCACTTCTCAAACGTAAAGGTCAGGAAGTCGTGGATGCGAACATAACGGTTGCAACGGCCGGATATGAGCATGCAGTTGAAAACTTTACACAATTTGATGCTCAGTTTGAGAAACAGGAACCCCCTCTCGCGTTCGTTGATGGAAATTCTGCAATGGCGATGGGGGGGGCAGCGGCAGGTGTTAAATTCTATGCTGCTTATCCGATGAGTCCTTCAACAGGTGTGCTTCACTGGATGGCAGCGAATGCACGAAATCTGAATATCATGGTTCGTCAGTGTGAAGATGAAATCAGTGTTATCAACATGGTAATCGGTGCTGCCCATGCTGGATGCCGCGCTATGTGTGCGACTTCAGGTGGCGGTTTTGCACTGATGTCGGAAGCAATCGGTAGTGCTGCCATGATGGAAATTCCAATTGTTGTCATTAACGTCCAACGCGGCGGTCCCTCTACTGGATTACCTACGAAAACTGAACAGGGGGACTTGTGGCAACTTCTCGGTGCCAGTCAAGGAGATTTCCCTAAGATTATAGTCTCACCTACCAGTATAATGGATGGTTTTGATACAATCCCTGAACTTTTTAACCTCGTTGACAAATTCCAATGTCCAGGTATGGTACTGTCAGACCTTACACTCTCCATGGGTTTTACTACTTTTGAACCTGATTCAATTAATTGGCAACCAGAAATTGACCGTGGGGAGATGATAACTGAACTTGGAGAAACAGAAGGCGAATACCTACGCTATCAGATTACTGACAGTGGTATTTCACCCCGTGCCATTCCGGGTGTTCCAGGTCACGTGCACGTTGTTGCAACCGACGACCACGATGAAGATGGCGGTCTAATCAGTGATGAATATACGAACCCGCACAAACGCCGTGCCATCATGGAAAAACGCCAACGGAAAATGGAAGGTATTGTTAAACTTCTTCCACCACCAACACTTGAAGGTCCAGAAGATGCCGATGTTACACTTATTGGTTGGGGGTCTACTCACGGTCTCATCAGTGAAGCAGCTCAAATGTTAAATGATGACGGTATTGTAACAAACCACATTCATTTCAAATGGCTCTACCCAATTGACGAAGATGTTGTCAGCGAAGTGATGGCAAATGCAGGACGCACTATAATTGTTGAATGTAATTATACAGGTCAATTTGCTCGGTTCCTACGAGGCGAAACAGGATTTAAGGCTGACGGACATATCCGAAAATATGATGGTGAACCCTTTATGCCGCATCACATCGTTGATGGAGCACGCGAACTATTAATCGGCAAGACAGAACTCTATGTTCCATACCAAGAAATTATAGTCTAAAAAGGAGGATGAATCAGATGGCTAAAAAGGAAAGACCTATAAAAGGTGCACCGACTGCGCAAGATTATAAAGGTGATGTCAATCCCGATTGGTGTCCCGGTTGTGGAGATTTCACTGTGCTGAATGCACTACAACATGCTTATGCTAAACTTGGCCGTGGTAATCATGATCACCTAACCGTAAGCGGCATCGGGTGTTCTTCTAACCTTCCCGGATTTATCCGTACTTACGGTATGCATACACTTCATGGACGTTCACTTGCTGTGGCTACTGGTGCAAAATTTGCTAATCACGAGTTAAATGTGGTCGTCACTGGCGGTGATGGAGACGGATACGGGATCGGTGGAAACCATTTTCTACATACAATGCGGAAAAATGTTGATCTTCTCTATATTGTGATGAACAACGAGACGTATGGATTGACCATAGGTCAAGCTTCACCTACCACTGTAGTTGGTGAAAGCACAAAGAGTACTCCGTTTGGCAATTTAGAAACACCGCTTAATCCTGTTGCTTTGGCAATCGTATCAGGGGCAACTTTCGTTGCAAGAGCATTTAGTTCCGAACGTACACATCTGGCAGAATTGATGTATGAAGGCATGCAGCATAGAGGATTTGCATTTATTGATGTTATCAGTCCTTGTGTAACGTGGAAAGATGAAGGAATTTACGACTATTGGAAGGAACGAGTCAACTTCCTTGAAAGTCATGATACCAGCGACAAAGCAGCGGCACTTGAACAAGCAATCAAAACAGGACATGATACTCAGCTTGGCTTGTTCTATCACGATACAAACAGTCGGTCATTAGATCAGATGGAACCTGTTTTGGAAAATGGACCTATGGCACATCAGCAGGTTGGTGTTTCACCAGAGCAGGGAACTGCAATTGTACAACGTATGATGTAAAGCAGAATGATACGGGCAGGCATACCACCTGCCCTTTCTTTTTGTATTCACGCGGTTTATCAACTATAGATTTCTCCAACACATTATGCGTTTGAGTGCTTCCCAAATCTCAAAACACTTCGGACACCGTGCGATAGTCAAAAACGCAAACCTAACGATTAATTCTGGAGAAGTAGTTGTAATTTTCGGTCCCAACGGGGCAGGTAAAACGACATTCATAAAAATACTTGCCACGCTCCTCCGTCCAACATCTGGTGAACTTGATATTGAAGGCATAGACGGGATCACTGATTATGCCAAAGTGCGGCACAAGTTAGGGGTCATAATCCATGACCATTTAGCATATCCTACATTGTCTGCGTTTGAGAATCTAAAGTTTTTCGGACAGATGTCCGGAATTGAATATTTAGAAACCCGATGCGAATCCCTTCTGAATGAAGTCGGATTGCAACGTTTTGTTCATGAACCGCTTCATATCTTTTCGCGCGGCATGACCCAACGTTTTATGATTGCCAGAGCCCTCCTACATAACCCTTCAATTCTGTTACTTGACGAACCATTCTCCGGACTGGATGCGGCTGCGAAGCAGTTTGTTCAGAAACGGATTGCACAAGAACGTGAAAATGGGAAAGGTATTCTGATCACAACACATAATACGGAATTGGGGCATCTTGTTGGAACAAGATTTCTCTTCATGATAAATGGAGATTTGGAAGAGATTGCAGAAAAAGAAGAAATATCTGAAGAGGATTTACTGCAAAGGTATGAAGAAAGGATCATAGACACAGCGTGAATGCAGTGATATGTCGTTCTTTCAATTGAGACAAACATGAAGGCACTTCGTCAGATTGCCACGTTAATACGTAAAGACATTGGACTACAATTCCGTTCCAAAGAGACGTTGGCATTAATATTTGTTTTTAGCATCCTCGTAGTGCTTATTTTTGCGTTTGCGTTCGGTCCGAATTTCCCATTAGAAAAGAGTGAACGCGGAAAATTAACCGCAAGTGTTCTCTGGGCAGCCTTTGTATTTGCTGGCATAATCACCTTGAATCGTTCCTTTGTCATTGAACGGACACACGGAGCATTACACGGCATACGGCTTACGGGTGTTGATGCAAGCAACGTATATCTTTCCAAAGTCATTAGTAACCTCGTTTTCCTACTACTGCTGGAAATAGTCATTACTCCCATAGCACTTCAATTTTTTGATCTTTTTGATGATATTACAGTCGTCGTCCTATTGAAATTGGTTGGTGTGATGAGTATTGGCACACTCGGTTTTTGCGCTGTCGGGGTGCTGTTAGCAGGCATGTCTACAAGCACAGATGGTGGTGAAAGTCTATTATCTGTAATTCTCCTACCACTTGTTATTCCTATAATTATGGGTGGCACAAAATGCACCGTCTCTATTCTGGTAACAGGTGGCTTGGAAAACAGATTCTGGTTAGGATTGTTGATCGGTTCAAGTCTGGTCTTTTTAGCTTCGGCATACCTACTGGCAGATGCCGTTATTGAGGAATAGCGTTCTATATTTGAGGTAGACAGGTTACTTTTGAGTTATACGGTCTTATCACATGTTTTGACATCTGTGATATTTTTGTGCCCGGACGTTGTGTCACGGGCTTTTTTTGTTGCATCACACACTAAATGACTTGTTGATGCAAGGGTCTGTAAAGTTTCTGGCACTATACTCAATATCCGATGAAATGGACACGTTTTTCCAAAAAACTGTAAAATAATAAAAGAAATGTTAAAAATTGTAAATAATAACTTGACATAAGCAATTTGATTGTGTTATAATATACGTCACATACACCGTGTTGAATAAGGAAGAGAATAATGAAAACAAAACATCATAGGATAATGATTATCCTACAAGCAATCTTTTCATTAAATAGAAACACATTACCCAAAAGTGAGAATTCATATATGTTCAATATGAATGTCATTCACATAAACGTCAACCCCTTATGCATCGCCTCTCTTTTAACATTTAACAACATTCTATCCTGCATTCGCAAAGTGCTGGACAAGTGTCATGCTCAGTCTACCGATTTCACACGACAAAGACGAATAGTGAAAGTGTACAAATTAATTTTTTTTTACTTTTTTATAAATTCTATTCCAACCCTTATGAAGACTGCTCTGAAAGCACTTAAAAAAACTGTACAGATGTACGAAATAATGTACAATTTCTGTACAGTTTTGATAAGCGAAAATTCCATAAAATTAGAAGGAAATCACAGAGAATGTATTGTCAAATGACACACAGAATTCATGAATAATTCAGCTAATGTCAATCAAACAGCACAATGAAATCTTAACAATAAAACTTTACACACGCCTTTTGTTTTTTACTTGAGAAATGAGCGGTGATATGCTACACTGATAGTGAAAGTTTCTTTAATACTATTAGCTTCGGAAGGGAGAAGCAACTTGACAAGAATAAGTTATGTTAACGGGCGAGAAATACTGGATTCACGAGGTAACCCCACGGTTGAAGTTGACGTTAGATTAACAACTGGAGCATCTGGACGTGCAGCTGTCCCGTCAGGCGCATCTATGAGATGGACAGATGAAGGGCTTAATGCTATCCTTCAATTGAGATGTCCGATAAAGGACAAAACTTAGGAAAAGGACTGGTATCCAGACACAATAGCCGCAGGATGTTTTAGTGACAAAAACTTTACACACCCACCATAGAAAAACACCTTGAAATTATTGAAAAAATGTGGCACAATGATAGTATACAAATAGAAAAATCTCATGTGTTGAATTATTTCACACCGAATAAGGAATGGATATATAATATGCCACTTGGTAGGAAGATACGTTATGGAATGGTAGGAGGTGGACCTGATGCATTCATTGGAGCGGTGCATCGGAAAGCTGCTGCACTTGATGGAGAAATTGATTTGGTAGCTGGTGCCTTTTCATCTTCACCTGAAAAATCAAAGCAACAGGGAACAGAACTCTATCTTGATGACAACCGAGTTTACGGTTCTTATAAAGAGATGGCAGAAAAAGAGAGCCAACTGCCAGAAGGTGAACGGATTGACTTCGTATCAATAGTAACCCCAAATCACGTTCATTTTGATGTAGCTAAAACCTTTATTGAATCAGGTTTCCATGTAGTTTGCGATAAACCGATGACAACAACGGTGGAAGATGCAGAATCCCTTTGTCAACTTGTCAAATCACACAATGTAATCTTTGCACTGACACACAATTATACCGGCTATCCGATGGTGAAACAAGCACGTGAACTTGTGAAAGATGGCAAACTGGGAACTCTACGAAAAATAGTCGTAGAATATCCACAAGGCTGGCTCTCAACATTCTTAGAAGACGAGGGAGCGAAACAGGCGGTCTGGCGGACAGATCCGAAACAAGCAGGTGCATCCTCGTGTATAGGGGACATCGGTTCTCACGCAGAAAATCTCGCACACTATATCACCGGTCTTGAAATGGAAGAAGTGTGTGCCGATATGACAACCTTTGTTGATGGACGTTTGTTGGAAGATGATGGAAATCTCTTAGTTCATTATGAAAATGGAGTGCGTGGCGTTTTGTATGCATCACAAATCTCTGTTGGAGAAGAAAACAATCTGCGGATCCGTGTTTATGGGACTGATGCGTCCCTTGAATGGCATCAAGAAAATCCTAATTACCTATTTGTGCGTTTCCCTGATGGACCAGAACAGGTATATAAACGTGGGAACGATTATCTTGCGGAGGTTGCCCAACACAATTCACGGATTCCATTTGGACATCCTGAGGCATTTATTGAAGCGTTCGCGAATATCTATGTAAATGCATCACGCACTATGGCAGCAAAAATTGCAGGTGAAACTCCTACTGAATTTGACACAGATTTTCCCACTGTACAGGACGGTGCACGTGGCGTTCATTTCATAAATACAACCGTTGAAAGTGGAAAACAACGCGGTTGGGTGGATGCCAGTTATACACCGCCAGCATAAAAGAATAGAAAACATTTGAGACAGTTGACTTGGACTTAATTATGAATAAAGGAGAATAAATATGGCAAGACCTGTTACTCTATTTACTGGACAATGGGCAGATTTAACCCTTGAAGATTTAGCAAAAAAGGCGAGTGAGTGGGGATATGACGGTTTAGAACTGGCTTGTTGGGGAGACCATTTTGAAACGGATAAAGCACTTGCTGACGATAGTTATTGTCAAGGAAGACATGATCTACTTGCAAAATATGGATTGAAAGTTTGGTCGATTAGTAATCACCTCGTTGGACAAGCAGTATGTGATAATATTGACGACCGACACCAATCAATTCTATCTGAGTCGATTTGGGGTGATGGAGATCCTACTGGCGTTCAAGAACGTGCTGCCGAAGAGATGAAAAACACAGCACGGGCTGCCGCAAAACTTGGCGTTGATGTCGTCAACGGATTTACCGGGAGTTCAATATGGCATCTACTCTATTCGTTTCCACCGGTAGACCCGTCCCAAATTGATGCTGGATTTAAAGATTTCGCAGACAAATGGAATCCTATATTTGATGTGTTTGATGAGGTAGGTGTTAAGTTCGGTCTTGAAGTTCATCCCACTGAAATTGCATTTGACATCGTTACTGCTGAGCGCGCAATTGAAGCACTTGATGGTAGAGAGACTTTTGGTTTCAACTATGACCCCAGTCATCTTGGATACCAAGGCGTTGATTATGTAGCGTTCATTGAACGTTTAGCTGATCGGATATATCACGTTCACATGAAGGATGTTTGGTGGGCAGATACACCACGATTGTCAGGTGTGTTCGGTGGACATTTGAACTTTGGCGATTCAAAACGTTTCTGGGATTTCCGTTCAATTGGACGCGGTAATATTAATTTTGAAGAGATTATCCGTGCCCTTAATAATATTAGTTATAACGGTCCACTTTCTATTGAATGGGAAGACAGTGGTATGGATAGAGAACACGGTGCCAGTGAGGCATGTGGTGAAGTCAAGGCTTATGATTTTGAACCTTCTGATGTTGCATTTGATTCTGCATTTGAAGAATAGATCAAACTCTGAATGAATAAAAGCAGGTCTCCGCTTTCAACTTATAGATGGTTTTAATGGATGGGAAAAGGTACAGTTTATTCTGCTGAATCAAGGTCATTTTACGATAGGCGCACTGGAACTCACATTCGTCAGGTAACGACTGCTTCAGCACACCACCATCATCCGTTCTTCATCATTCCTGCGTATGACGATTTGATGCAGCGTATGATATTTGTGTCGTATCGGACAGGAACGCCGCAGATTTTTGCTGAAGAACGCAGTTCAGGTCAACTCCGACAACTCACTGATAGACCGGAATTCAGTGAATGGTCAGTTCACCCATCACACGATGGTACTGCCGTGTTTTTCACAGCAGGAACAAGTGGATGGCGACTTGACTTGGAAACGTTGGAAGAACGGGAGTTGGTTAACTTCTCCGCAACTGAAATGCGTGATAGCGGCATGGTTGCTGCAGCGATGGGAACAACCGCACTAAGCCACGATGACAAATGGTGGGCAGTTCGCTTTAGTGTAGGTGAAGAGTCAGCACTCGCAATTGTCAACACTGAGACAGGTGATCATGACATTATTCTACGCAGGGATAGTATCGCACACCTACAGTTTTGTCCTGATGATGCAAACTTACTCTATTACGCGGGTCCCTTGACTGACAGAGTTTGGGTAATTCATCGTGATGGTACTGGAAATCGTAGACTCTATGCAAGGAATGTTGAAAGAAATGAGTGGATAACACACGAAACTTGGATACCTCGTACGCGTGAGTTAGCTTTTGTAGATTGGCAACGTGGTGTCCGGTGTGTCAATGTTGACACCGAAGAAGAACGGCAAATTACATCATTTAATGCATGGCATGCAATATGTAACACTGACGGCACATTAATGGTGGCTGATACAAATTTCCCTGATAGAGGCATCCAACTATTTGACCCGCGGGATGGAATCGGGGAACCGAAAACGTTGTGTTATCCGAATGCTTCATCATTAGGTGAACATTGGGATGGACCGTTTCCATACAGTGACGGTCCGATTCAAGTTTATGCCCCGCAACATACACATCCACATCCATCTTTCAGTCCTGATGGAAATTATGTTGTGTTTACTTCGGATAGGAGCGGGTTCGCTCAGATTTATGAAGCAACTTTAAACAAACTTTTGTAGGAGGGGTTTCTAACCCCAATGCAGATCAGAGACATGAGAAACAACCAAATAATTTTACCTATTGCATAACTATAGTTTGGACAGTTTTTGTTCAGTGGAAGTTGAGTCTTCAACGGAGAAACTATTTTCAGCGAGTTTCCCATATCGGGGGAACCCCACGAAAAATGCTGCACTCCAGCGGAGTGCTATGTTTATAGAAACGTTATGGCATATTCTCGCACTCCAGCGGAGTGCTATGTGTTAATTCATACATACCGCTCCGCTGGAGCGGGGAGGTTGTTCCTACTGTGGCTATAAACATATTGCTCCGCTGGAGCAAAGAGCGTTTGTGTCCTGTGTCAGAATTGGGTAACAGATGTCGTCCAACAAATTTCTTGTCCTAAACTCACGTATGAAAATTGTCCAAAGTATAGTATTGCATAAGAATAATATTTCTCTTATTTCAAACATCTGAACTGACTTTTTCAAACAATTTTAATCTATCTGACAAGGTAACTGAAGGAGAAAAAAATGCCAGTTGTAATCCCCCGTCTTATCGTAGAAGTGTTTCAACACACCAATTTTCGTGGTAGGATGGGATATGTCTTAGAACCGATTCCACATACTGGACATATCGGGTTTCAAGACAATATCTCCTCACTTCGAGTATATAAAGGACCGAATTTTTCTGGAAGTCCAAATTACAAAGTAATATTACATCAACATGCCAACTATAAAGGCAAGAAACTTGCCCTCGGACCAGGTTTTTACCCAAACTTGCATGACGTTGCATTCAACTTTGCTGATAGGGTATCCTCCATCAGTTTTGGTTCAACAATAGATGTTGTTGGTCCTGAATGGGGAACGATACCGATGATTGTGGATTGTTATGAACACGCAGAATTCAAGGGTAAGAAACTCACAATCCTGCGTGACATATCTAACCTGCGAGACCCACAGGGAGGAACATGGTTTGAAGACAGAATATCCTCAATCCGTATCTTCAAAGGTCCTAACTTCCCACCCGATGGTGCTGAAGTTGTATTCTATGAACACCCAGATTTTGAAGGTCAGAAGTTGTCGATAAGAATGGAACCTTCAGAATTTAAAAAGGAACTCCCGAACTTACACCTGTTACCGCAAAGTTTCGGTGATTCGATCTCTGCCATAAAGATAGAAGGATGGGCATCATCAGGTGAATTTACTGAAATGGTGTTTGAGGACGAATTTATTGGCAACGATATGCGTCCAGAATGGCGATGGGAAGACCCTCAAGGTGGTGGTGGATGGACTGAACGTCAAGGCTATCTTGAAATGCGAACGGAATCAGGTCAAGATCTATGGCACGGGCCAAACGGACACGGTGGAGATATGACTGCCCCAAGGCTACTCATGGCAGTAACAGAAGACTTTGCTATTGAAACCCGGTTGCGTATCTCTCCACAATTACGCGAGCACGGCGGCATAATAATCTGGAAGAATGAAAACCAGTTTGTTCGCTTGGAAAAAACATCCGGACCTCATGCTTTTCGTGGGGATGTACGTTTTGAAAGGCATGTAAATAGACGTTTCCACCTTGTAGGACGTGGGGGTATGCGGAATGTCCGTGAACTATTCTTACGTTTAGAAAGACGTGGAAATCAAATCTCTTCTTTTGCAAGTCAAGACGGAATCCATTGGAAAGGTGTTGGTATTACTCGTGTTGCTATGGGACCGAGAGTGGAAGTTGGTTTACATTCACTCTGTCCAGGAAATATTCCACCGACATTAACACGTTTTGATTACTTCCGTATCTTCAAACGTAAAGGTGAGGCATCACAATATGTTTCCATTTTTGCGGAACAGCCTGAAGCACAGTCTGATGCTGAAACCGAAAGGGACCGAGCAGATGCACGTCGTCGTGCTATGCGTGATGTAACGTAGGAATAGGCTAACACTCGGTAGGGTTCGGTTTCCAAACCGAATCATAAGCCTCTATTTAAGGATATCCGCTAAATTAACACATATCGTGTGATTAGGATACCGCACCGAATACATAAATCTGACTTATCAAACTCACGTTACTGCAATAGGTTAAACACCAAGAATAGACATTATGCCGATTTAATTGTCCAATGTTGCTTCATTCACAGGCGTGGCGTGTAGGGGCGGGGTTTCCCCGCCCGACTGGAATACCCGTGGACGGGCGGGGAAACCCCGCCCCTACGATGTTCACAGGGGACGTTGATTAATTCATTATAATGTCTAATGTATGAGCGAAAGAGGTGTTTGAATATCAAAGTTTATACATCGTTATATCTACTTTGCAATTCTCAATTTGGCTTGTTAGATAGATAAATATCTTTAACATGCCAATCCATTAAAGGAGACATCATGTTCGCTAAAATTTATTTATTCATCGCAATTTTGATTGTGTTTCTATTTTCCACATTGATAACACAACCAACTTATGCAGCAATTGGAGCGGTTGAAGACGGTTTGGTTGCATATTGGTCGTTTGATAGTGATACTGTGCAAATCAACAACCATGCAGAGGATGTTTTTTCCGGTTTAAAGGCAATAGTTGATGGTGATCCTGAACTTGTCCCTGCAGCAGATTGTATGGTCGGAGAATGCGTTTTACTTGACGGTGTTGATGACTATTTTCTTGTTGAGGATTCTGATCCTCCGAAGATAGACCGTGATTGGGATGAAATCTCTTTAGAATGCTGGGTTAAAATCAATGCATTAGATGATAGTTGGAACCGTATCATTTCACTTGACGATCAACCCACTAATTCCAAAGCTGTCACCCTGTATTATGATGATGACGACAACAGACACGGTTTTTTTGTCAAAGTCGGTGCTAAGGCAACAAATGCAGGCCAACATCTTATCCAGGAAGATATACCTATTGGAAAATGGATTCATATTGTTGGCACTTATGATGGTTCAAATGTTAGTTACTATGTGGATGGTAAACTTGCAATAGATCATACCGTTGCTGCTGGTAAAATCCCGGCAGGTGGTCTTTTGTTAGGTATTGGTGACAGATCAGACGGTGTTAATGCAGATGCTATCCAAGGATATCTTGACGAATTTCGCGTCTATGACAGGGCACTCACAGCAGCTGAAGTTAAAAATAACATGAATGCAGAAGGACTTGATGTGAGTCCAACAACAAATCATTTGAGCGTAACTTGGGGACAAATAAAGGCACGACGGAGGTAAAAGATTGCAAATTGATGAAACACAATCTATGGAGACCATCGGCATCGGGATAATCGGTTGCGGTGGTATGGGAAGAAGCCTCGCAAATGGGGCAAACGCTGTTGAAGGAATAGAAATCATATCTGTAAGTGACCTGCAGAAGGACTTGGCAAAAGCTGCTGCTGACAATCTCAATACAGAATATACCACCGATTATCATGAACTGCTTGCAAATGACAGAATCCGTGCCGTGCTTATCGCATCACCTCCCTTCCTACACGCACAGATGGCGGTTGATGCAGCGAATGCAGGCAAGCATGTATTTTCTGAAAAACCGATGGCTCCAACATTAGAAGATTGTGATGCAATGATCAGTGCCGCTGTAGATAATGAAGTTTATCTAACAATCGGTTTGGTTTGTCGGTATCATGCAACACATTCTAAAGTCAGAGAAATAGTACAGAGTAATGAACTTGGTGCACCTGTCAATATGATGGTTCATCGCATCGGCGGACCTTGGCGTGGAGGGCATCGTACTCCATGGCGGTTAGAACGCGCAAAGTCCGGGGGTAGTCTGATGGAAATCAATGCACATGAGATTGATTTTATGCGGTGGACATGTGGAGAAGTTGTTTCTGTCTTTGGTGCAGGTGGGAAGTTTGTGCAAAAAGAAACTGATTATCCAGATGTCGTGCTCGCTTCGTTGAAATTTGAAAATGGTGCAGTTGGTTTGCTCCATTCCAGTCATGCTGCTGCTGTTGGTGGATATGGAGGACGTGTGGACTGCGAAAAAGGAACCATCTATTTTCCACAAATATGGGGTGGTGACGCATCAATTCAGATTAAACCATTTGAAGAGGAAGGTAAGAGTATCCGAATTGGAGATATTAAGGTGCCACCTCCAGTGCAACAGGAAGTACGAGTATTTGTGGATTCAATACGCAATGGGACTGTCCCTCCGATTACCGGCGTGGATGGTCGTGCTGCTGTTGAAATCGCACTGGCTGCATATCAATCCGTAGAAACTGGTCAACCGGTCTCATTACCTTTGTAAAGGAGTTTGTATGAAGATTTCAGTATGGGATGGCGGTTTGTCTGAAACCTATCTGAAACAGGTTACTCAACTTGGTGCAGATTGTATAGATTTTGGAAACGGTGGGTCTTTCCCCGGTGTCAAAGAACAGGGGTATCCGGATTTAGACGAACTGTTGAAAATGAAAAGACTGATACGATCTTACGGTCTGAATATCAACCGTGTGACACTCCCAAACATTACAGAGAAGTTTATGAAAGGACAACCTGGTGGTGATAAAGAACTTGAGAATACATGCAACGCATTAAAAGTATTCGCTGAAGCAGGTGTGCCAATTGCCCGTCAACGTTTCTGGGGAGATACATTTGACTACTTGATGACGCGTTATTCTGCAGTTCATCGTGGCGGATACATTTCACGTGGAGAGAGTCGAGCAGCAACGAAAAATCCGCCAGGGACACCGACACGGGATGAACTTGACGAGTGGTGGAAACGTTTCTGCGATGTCTACGGTGCATTAGTTCCCATAGCGGATGAACACGACATAAAGTTAGCAATACATCCATCTGATGTGCCGAATCCTGATACACCGTTGGGTGGTCTGGGTTTTCATCGTGTCATTGATGCCTTTCCAAGTAGGAATGTTGGTTATCTATACTGTTGTGGAACACGGGCAGAAGCCGGTGGTAGTGCTATCGTTCTTGATGAGATAAATAATTATGGACGTAAAGGTCGTATCTTCATGATCCACCTTCGGAATGTACGTGGTAGTCTCGCAACTGCAGGTGCATTTGAGGAAACTCTCCTTGACGATGGTGATATGAACATGTTCAAAATTGTTCGAGAACTTCAAAAAGTTGGTTTTGATGGATGTATCAATGCTGACCACATTCCAAGATTGGAATGTAATGACGGTTTAGCGTATTCTGTTGGTTACATTAAGGCTATCTTCGCAGCATTAGCAGCATAAATTCAGATTGTTTGGTATTATACCTCATTTACATGATTATTATTTTTTAGATAGAGTCAGGAGCGCGAGGCACTGAGACCTCGCGCTACGAATCGGGTTAATATGGTATTATACAAAATAGGCGCGCTTACAAAGCACGCCTACAAGTTGGTCAATTGTTCTTATTACATATTCTACCATGTATCTGTACGGAACGGAGACACCGGTAGTCCTTCCTTATTCATTAGGTTTGGTTCTGCGATTTGATTCCAACCTAATCGAACTGCGACAGGTGACTCAACCGCATCACTTGATACTACAATAGTATCACCATCTATCACAGCAACAGCATCAACGAACTGCTGATCCTCACCTGCGATTTGAATCCATGTCAAAGGTTCACCATCGCGAGAGGCTAAACCACTACCAGCATGGTTGAAACTTAGTCGGATGGCACTTCCTTCAATTTCCATGGATTTATATAGAGGGCCAGAAAACACAAGGTCATCCTTACCATACGTATTTGCGAGTGCCCAATAGGCAAGTCTCAAACCAACATCCTGTTTATTTCTTGGATGAATATCCTTGACGTTACCAATGTCAGTTGTGACTACCATACCAGTATTTGGCAATTCTAATGTAGCTGCTTGTGCTTCCCATAATTTAGGTAGATGGGTAGGGTCATCTCGGTCATAGCCACCCCACGGAGCAAGTTGGACAAAATAGAAAGGAAAATCACCTTGTTCCCAAACTTCACGCCATCCCTGTATGAGTGCTTTCATCTTTTCATAATACATCATCCCTTCACGCGCGTTAGACTCACCTTGATACCAAAGTGCCCCACGAATGGCATAAGGAACAATAGGATATATCATATTATTATACATAGCTGTAGGTCTGCCACCATTTTTCAAAGGATGTTCAAGTTCAGGCATCTCATAGACAGTATCACTGTCCTCTAAAGCCTTCTTCGTATTTTCAATCCATGTTTCAAGTGCTTGTAACGTCTCTGGAAGTTTCATGCGAATATTCTGATCTATATCTTGGAGTTCTTCAGAGATTGATGCAAGAGCCTTAACCGAAGCAAAACCTTCAGGAGGAGTCCACGGTTCAATACGACTTCCTCCCCAAGAGGAATTTATCAATCCTATTGGTACGTTAAGTTCTTTGTATAGATGTCTACCGAAAGAGTAGGCTACAGCAGAAAAATGTCTTATATTATCAGGTGTAGTTGGTCGCCATTGTGCTTTTAAATCTGGAGATGGAAGTCCGGAGATTTCATTAGGAATATGGAACAACCGAATCATAGGATAGTTCGCCGAGGCAATCTCTTCCTGACTGTTATTAGATTGTTGGACGGACCATGCCATATTCGACTGTCCTGAACATACCCACACCTCACCGAAGAGAATATCTGAAAGTTCAATGGTATTTTCACCAGAAATCTCAATCTTATACGGACCGCCTGCTGGTGTAGCTTTAAGTGTTGTTCTCCAATTTCCTTTTTCATCTGCCTTAACTATGTATGTGTCAACTTCGCTTTCAACATCCTGTCTAAGAACAGTAATCGTGAGTGCTTCATTTGGGGAAGCCCACCCCCATATCGGAGCTGGCATATCACGCTGTAACACCATGTTGTTCCCGAAAACATTCGGTATGCTGACACCAGCAAATGTGATTGTTTGGGTTAAGAATAGTAGTGAACTGATAATAACAAGAATAAGTATTTTCATATAGTAACTCCTTTGTTTTGATATTTCCTTTCTGGTTGTATCAAAGATACAATTAGTTAGAAGTGATATGTAGCATTTTGAAGACGTTCTGCCAGGTAACTGTTTCGTCTCATCACTTGATTATTGCGTATGCATATATTGAGAGCCTGATTCGTGCCAACAATTACTACCATTTCCTTAGCACGCGTGATACCTGTATAGAGCAAATTCCTCTGTAACATAATATAATGTTGTGTGTGTAAGGGCAGGACAACGACAGGATACTCGCTTCCTTGTGCTTTGTGGATAGTGGTTGCATAGGCAAGAACAAGCTCATTCAGGTCTGCCATGTCATAAGCAACCAGTTTGTCAGAAAAACGTATGTCCAACAACTTTTCAACCTGATCAATATTGACAATTCGTCCTATATCCCCGTTGAACACATCATAATCATAATTGTTACGTATTTGCATGACCTTATCACCTGTTCGGAATGTATGCCAACCTCTGATGGCTTGTTCGGCATAAGGATTTAGTATATCTTGAAGACATTTGTTAAAATTCTCTGACCCGAGTATACCACGTCGCATTGGACAAAGCAATTGGATATCGTCAATAGGATGGAAGTTATAGTGTCGTGGAAGTCGGTCTGAGATAAGAGAAGTAACAAGTTGGACAATCTCTTCAGGTTCCTCTTCCTCAATATAAAAAAAGTTTCGATCTTTGGGACCAGACAGGTTTGGAACTTCACCTGTGTTAATCAGATGTGCATTCGTAACAATCATGCTCTGTTGTGCTTGCCGAAAGATTTCAGTTAGTGTGACGACAGGAATGCGATTGGAGTCAATCAATCCCTTCAATACATTTCCAGCCCCGACCGATGGGAGTTGATCAGTATCACCGATGAGGATAACGGTTGCATGTGTTGGTATCGCCTGCATCAATTTATTCATCAAGACAATATCCACCATTGACATTTCATCAATAATGACGACATCTGCATCTAATGGGTTTTCTCGATTTCGTTTGAATCCATTCTGATGTGGAGAAAATTCCAGTAGTCGGTGTATTGTTTTGGCTTCTCTGTCCGTAGTTTCGCTGATTCTTTTCGCTGCCCGTCCTGTAGGTGCTGCTAACAGAATCCGTCTACCATCCGCCTCAAACAAGCGAATCATCCCTATTGTTGTCGTGGTTTTACCCGTGCCTGGGCCTCCAGTGAGAATCAATGCCTGTTTTGTGAGGGCAGCAAGAATGGCTTCCTTCTGTTGAGAGGCAAATTGAATATCCATTTCAACTTCTAACTGTGTCAAAGACCTTGAAATATCTAAGTCACTGGAAGTTCGTTTACCACTGGCGAGAAGTCGCTGCAATTGGTTGACGACTCCCATTTCAGCAAAGTAAAATGGGGCAAGATAGACAGCACTATTTTCATTAGTTTTTAACAGTTGATCAGGTATATCTACATCTGTTTCCTCTTCAGAATCATCAGATATTTCAATATACATGTTGTCTGGATTAGTTTTTGTTGTATTCTTATTGCTATTTAGCCAGTCATTAATCATGCTTTCTTCAGCAATGATCTCAACTTGACCATCCTGAGATGATATAACTACCTCTTCTTTCAGTGTTAGTGCCATTATTCCCAACTCAATTGTATGTTGCTCCTGTTCCAGCATATCTCCACTTACTTCTATTAGTTCGGCAGGATGTTGGAAGACATGCCCGTCATCGGCTTTTTGACTCAGTACATATTTGATGCCAGCTTGTATACGATGTGGATCGTTCTTATCAATCCCGAGTTTTTGTGCTATTGTATCAGCAGTGACAAAACCGATGCCGTAAATATCATCAGCGAGACGGTAGGGATTTGCAGTTACAATGGGTATAGATTCATTTTGATATGTCTTGTATATCTTTGTGGCATGGGATGTGCTGACATTGTGTGATTGTAAAAATAGCATTACATTTTTTATTTCACGTTGTTCCTCCCACGCTTGCTGTATCATTTCCACGCGCTTTTTACCAATTCCTGGCACTCCAGCCAATTTCTCTGGTGTCTGTTCAATAACATCAATCGTATCCATCCCAAACTTACTAACGATGCGGGTTGCCATCTTTGGTCCAATCCCTTTAATCATACCTGAACCGAGGTATTTTCTGATGCCAAGAACATTTGCGGGTTGGATGGTCTCATATCTATCAATTTGGAATTGTGCACCATATTTTGGATTGTTTGTCCATTCTCCACTGAGAAGCAGACTCTCACCTGCATTGACCGATGCAAGATTTCCAACTATGGTTACGAGTTCTGGGTGACCGTACGCAGAAAACCTGCCGACAGTATAACCGTTGTCTGCGTTTTCATATACAATACGTTCGAGAATACCGCTTAGTGTTTCCATTTTTTTACCATTATTCAAACAATAGTTCAACTGGACAGGAGAAACCGGGAACAACATCGTCTCCAGTGAGGGTGTCATCACGTGTTAGTGTTTTAATGTCTGTCTCGGACTTATACACTGTGACAGTTCTTGAAACAGGTTCTACCACCCAAACACATCGTGTTCCTGCGTCTAAATAAGCAAGTGCCTTTAACTCTACTTGGGACTTTGTATCTGATGGTGACACCACTTCAATAGCCAGATCGGGGGGTATAGGTAATCCCTTATCTTCATCTCCAATCAATCGCTCATAAGCAATAAAGGCTACATCTGGTTTCAATACCCGCTCCCCTACCTTAAATGAAGTTTCAGCCGTATACAACTCACCAAGATTGTTATCATAGATCTGGGGATCCAAATAACGAATTATATTAATGCTTATTCTACCATGTCTTCTTGATGCTGGTGACAATTTTATTAATTCCCCTTTAACGTATTCATAACCTTCCACATCATATTCAAGAAATTCTTCTAAAGTCATTGCGGCATGTTGTCCAGATAAATCTTGTGAAAGTTCGTGTGTTTCAATTTGTGACATGCAATTATCCTCCAAGCGTTGCTACAAGGTTAAGAATATGAATATCTGGATTACTCTATCTTCGTCATCAATTTTCGGAATGCATTGAGTTGTGGGGCAATAATATGTGGATCCTCTGTTTTGTTTTCAAGTGCTTCAATAGTCTTGAAACCGTTACCTGTAATTGCAACAACGATACGTTCATCTCTTCCGATATGTCCATCATCAATAAGTTTTTTCGTAGCTGCAAGAGTGACACCGCCGGCAGTTTCCGTGAAAATGCCTTCTGTAGCAGCAAGTAGTTTAATTGCTTCAACGATTTCATCATCATTTGCATGTTCACCGAAACCACCCGATTTTCGCACAGTATTAACAGCATATATACCATCAGCTGGATTGCCAATAGCAAGAGATTTTGCTATCGTATCAGGTTTCACAGGTTTGACAAAATCACTGTTTTCCTTGAAAGTATTTACAATCGGACCGCACCCTTCTGCTTGTGCTATGTGTATTTTTGTATTTGGTTTTTCAATCAATCCTAATTGATGAAATTCTTTCAACGCCTTGCCAATCTTTGTTATCAATGAACCTCCAGCGGCGGGAGCAATTATGTGGTCTGGTGCTTCCCACCCGAGTTGTTCAATTAATTCGAAACAGAGCGTCTTTGAACCCTCTGCATAGTATGGACGGATGTTGATGTTGACAAATGCCCATGGGTATACACCCGCTATTTCGCTACACAAACGGTTTACTTCATCGTAAGTACCCATGATACCAACAACCGTGGGGGCATAGACTAATGAAGCGACAACTTTGCCAAGTTCTAAATCAGCAGGAATGAAAATAAAACAGTTCAAATTGGCGATGGCAGCATGTGCAGCGACAGCATTGGCTAAGTTTCCAGTAGAGGCACACGAGACCGTATCAAAATCGAATTCCTTTGACTTGCTGAGTGCGATTGCTACCACTCTGTCTTTGAAGGATAGCGTTGGGTGACAGACTGAATCATCTTTAATGTATATTTCCTTTACACCGAGTGCATCGCCAAGATTCTTTGCTCGGATGAGCGGTGTAAAACCAGATTTTAGTCCATCAGTCGGTTCACCGTCAATCGGTAATAAATCAATGTATCTCCATAAACTATCAGGACCTTGTTCTATTGAACGTCTTGAGATAGACTTTTGAATGGCTTCATAATTATAGTGGACCTCTAATGGTCCGAAACAGAACTCGCAAACGTGAAGTGGCTCCTTCGGGTACTCGCGTTCACATTCGCGGCATTTTAAGCCTAAAACTTTATCCATACTTCCTCCAAATATTATATTCAATTAAAATGATATGTAAAAATACGTGCACACTCCCCGGTAGATACGGTTTCCTAACCAATGCAGAATGCCATAAGCGCATTCTGCCTGACTATAACACTGAACAAACTCCGGTTCGGTTAGGAAACCGAACCATAGGCATCAATTTAGTTAGTAAAGTTTGTGCATTTGATACACCTACCACCCCGCTGGGGCTTTCGTCTGTGTTGATATTACGTGCTGGACACCTGTCGCCTCTCCGAGGCTTTTATAAATCGCATATCAGCACCAGCGGGACGAAAGGTGTATAGGAAGGCGATACTACCCATCACACAAGCCCCAGAGGGGTGGGGTTTCCCCGCCCGTTATATTGTCCTCTTTGTAGGAGGTCGCGATCTTCTCTTTCTTGAAGGTGTATCTACTCTGTCCCACCGCCCTTATACCTCTCCATTGTCCACCCGCCTGCTGCAATATCTCATGATTTAGAGATAACCTGCCTCGGAAAGTAAGTTTGCCAGGTTATTTTTTCTACCACAACGTCCTGTCAGAACCGTCAAAGTTTTACCTTTGAATTTCACTTTAAGTTCTCGGTTTTGTTGCCTTGGACTCCTTGATCTAATGCCTTTTTTAGTAAACACAATTGGAACGTAGACAGTATTCTTCAAGCCTTTCACGAGGGTAGCGGCAAATTCTAAACCGTTCTTCAACTGCTCAAGCACTTGTGATTCGTCGCCTTTACCACGACCTTTGAGTTCAATCGGAACAGCGTAGAGGCTTCTTTTATTCCCGTAAAATAGCAGCCGGTCACACCGTTTACTGCTATTTTTACGTGATTCAAACTCTTTCTCTACATTTATTACGACTTTCTGTCTGGGCATGTCGGTACGGTATACTTTACATCCTTCTCCGCCACAATCTTTAGTGATACTGTTTTTGGACACCTGCCCTTGAATGTGGGTAAGTCCTTTATTTAGCTTCAACTTTATCCCCTTCTTTCTTTGCTTCAATTCTATTTTGGAGTCCTGCTGATTGGTTATAGAGATCCTCCGCAATATCCAAGTGATCTTCCGGTTCTATACCTTCAATAAGATTAAACGGGAGTTCTTCGACCGGCTTGTCCTTATGGAACCACCACGCACCGACCTCTTCCGCTTTCAGATAGTCTTCTGATTCATTTGTGGATTCGCCCTGTTTCTGCAATTCACCTTCGCGAATTAGGTTACTGATTTGTTGAAGGAGATAGTTGCTATGTGTTGTAATCAAGACTTGAACACCAGCACGGGCCAATCGGGCAAGGGTTTTGGCAATTATGGTTTGTGCACCCGGATGCAGATGAGACTCTGGTTCTTCAATAATAAGTAAGTCACCTTGTCTAACGATGCCTCGCAGATAAAGGACTAAAGGTGCAAGCTCAGATACCATCGCAGAGGAGTGGCTCATCCGCAGTGAGTCTTCTGCTTGATCTGGACGGTACAGAAATTCCGGATATGCTTCTGGTGTAGGACGTTTAACCTCTATTTTGCCTTCCAGCAGTTCCATCTCCAGTTGTTCCGCGACGTGACTAATTTCTTTTGATGATCCATCACGTTCCTTGTAGTCAAAGATCTGCTCCAAAAAATCTCCTATCATTCCTGAAAACGTAGACACTTCAAGGCGATCTATACCGATGCGCGTCGCCCGTTTGATAAGGGCAGTCGCAAGTACATCTCGACTTTGCATAACACCGCTCCGAGCAGCAGGTAAGTAGTATGATTCTCCTGATTTCCACTGATCAGTCCGTATAGTCCGAAATAGACGTTCAACATCGGATATTTCATTGAACTCAGCTTTGTGATTCACTTCGTTTACATCATGAAGAATCATGTCTGGATTAATACCCCCGGTTATAGTAGGAGCGGTGGATACTGCGGTTTGCACCTCAAAATCCCAATACTTTTGACTGCCTTCACGAACCGATAGTGAAACGTTCATTTCGTTGGTTTGACTGCTAGTGAATCGTATTAACTTAGAAACGGGTTCAAGGTCAAAACACCGTTCAAGTTCGTTTGTGAAGTCTCCTTGATGTTTGAGTCTATAATCCAACAGTTCGCGTATCTTCAGAGGTAAATCGGAAAATTTGAACGGACGTCTAAGTGTGTTTAACTTTTCGAGTGCCTCGAATGTTTGTTGTTCCAACGCCTCCCGCTGATCTTGTGGATAACGGTCTCGCGTCCGGGAAACAGAACTGTAATAATAAGTAATTGTATCTGCCCAAGGAAATTGTGCGATTCCATGAAAATATCGGTGTAATGCGTAAATGAGCGCGGCAAGATACGTCTTGCCAGTGTTACTCTCACCGACGAATACAGTCAGCGGACGCAAGTCTACCTCTGCCGCTTCTATCGGACCGAAGTTTTTTACGTTGATGTATGCATCCATTGTTTCTTCTCCTATTTTTGCTGACTTTGAATTAATTATATACACATCTACGATCAAATACAAGGCAATTGGAAGAATAACACGGCATGTAAAGTTATATGCAAAAGATGTTCAATAACCCTATAGGAGCGATCTCCGAATCGCGACATAACTCAGTGATAATCGGGAATCGGAGTTCCCTCGGACATCTCAAAATGTCCCATTAATTCAAAAGTTTACTATAGTTAGTAAAGTTTGTGCATTTGATACACCTATCGCCCCGCTGGGGCTTTCGTCTGTGTTGATATTACGTGCTATACACCTGTCGCCTCTCCGAGGCTTTTATAAATCGCATATCAGCACTAGTGGAGCGTCTACACTAAAATTATGAATCTCCAAAGAAATCGGGAATCGGAGTTCCCTCCTACCGGACACAAGGTTTCTGTCCGAGAGATCCCCAAATCGCGACGGACAATTTTAGTGTAGACAGACCACTAGTAGACTGTCTATGCTAAAATTGCGGGTCGTGTCAGTCCTCGGGAATCGGAGTTCCTTCGGACAATCAGTAGTCAATCGGTAGGAGCGATCTCCGAATCGCGATATGGACCTATAATTTTAGTGTGGACAGTCCACTAGCGGTGCGGAAGGTATATAGAAAATGTCCACTACAGGAAACTCAGCATCAGCAGTGCGAAAGGTGCATAAGATAAAAATATACTTCCAAAATCCTACGCAGGAAAATATATCCTAAAATTGACGCTTATGGTTCGGTTAGGAAACCGAACCTACCGTAGTGTGAAAATAATTATAGTTTTACTATAATATCTGTATCCTTCTATTCTATATCTCTTTTCATATTGACAGGATGATCTCAAACTCGTTTTCACCTTTTTCTAATGATAGTCGTAAGAAAAGCAAATGTTTATCTATCCATTTTACTTCTTTGGCGTTTGACTCAGTTAACTGTAAGCCAAGGTGGTTTCCCCAGACAGCAACGGCATAAGGCATTGCTTTTGTTGACTCTATCGTGAAATTAATATGTAATTTTGAACGTTTCC
Organism: Candidatus Poribacteria bacterium; assembly: GCA_958295945.1. GTDB lineage: Bacteria > Poribacteria > WGA-4E > WGA-4E > WGA-3G > MSPOR6. Next base: position 2,046,080 of record OY282386.1, on the reverse strand, counting down.
TTATTGGTTGGTAATTCGTTACTTTTGGTAAATGGTATTCAACACCATAATTTGAAAAACTGTGGTCTGAACCGCCGAGACCGATATTATCTATAACAGGTGGTGAGATATAATTATTCATCTCAACAGGTTCCATCGTACCTTCAACAAACGAACATTGGCATTCGGCATCGTAATATTTGAATTCTTTTATCTTTTCATTAAGTATCTCGGAATTTTCTGTTGGTGTAATATCAGATTCAGAGTTTGAAGCTATTGGATTAACGACAATATGAGTCGGTTCTGTCATCTGACAATTTGTCCAATAGTCGTCAATTATGTCTGATAACGGTAATAACTTAATGGTTTCATTCGTTGAAATGAATTCTAAATAAGCATCAAGTTTTCCTAATGTTTCTTTACCTAATTGTACGACATCCATAACATTGATATGTTCAATATAACAGAACCACCGATTCCAACTATCATTTTCCAGATATAGATTTATGTGCTGATGTAGTGTATCGTTAATGAGTGAATATCTAAGATTGTGTTGCTCCTTCTGAATGTGTGCTGCAGTATTGTAAGGTATACCTGCGATACTTCCCGCAGAAGGTGTGCTGAAGTTATGTTGTTCTGCAGAAGGATAAAAGAAACCGAAAGGACACCCTCGATCTGCCTCAGCTATGGAGTTTCGTTCATCCCAACGATATCCCCATAGACCGCGAAAACCTTCCTTTTCCAATGCTTGGACTAACACAGGATTTTTCCAATCTGCTCCAGCGTTATTCGGCACTGTCCAATCCAACGCACTCTCAAATTTCTTCCATTCAGATTTGATATATTTCGGTACAGATTCTCTCATTTTTACGAGGTGTTCAGCAATTGAGTTTGCTGTTGCAGAATCGTACAACGTATTTATGTTTTCAGCGTCAATTTCTTCTCCTGAATCAGATTGTTCAGTAATTGAATACCATCCTTCTTTCCATAATGATGTAATATCCAGCATCAACAAAGGTTCGTCACTGTATTCATTGTGCCATTCTGTCAAATCGTTAGCAAAAGTTTGTGTTAATTCAGCAGTTAATGACCAAGTAATTGGTATATTGTGTTTATGAGCGGTGTTTGCTAAAAGCCGCATCCCCTCTCGTAATGCCTGCCTATCTTCACTTTTTACTGAGCATACAAGTCCATAATATAACATCGTTCAGACTATTCTAAGAACACGGTAACACCCATATCAGCATATTTGTTGCGTGTGCTTGGATTACCGTTTCTAAAACAGACAGTAGTAGGACTACTTTCTAATTCCCGGACAACATACTGGACGCAAGCATCCACTGTTTTTAAAGCATAATTCGGATGACCTTCCATACTGAAAGTTAAATCTGTTGGACCGAACGAGAGACAATCCACACCAGTTTTTGCGAGTCTGCGTGCATGTGTTACTGCTTCAACAGACTCAATCTGCATCCAAAGCATACCGTAGTTATTCCACCAATCGGCATATTCCAGTCGTTCCATATTTGCTGAATTTTTTCTTGCACCGCCACCCCAACTGCGTATTCCTTTCTGTGGGTAATAGAAGAAATCTATAGCTTCGTCAACAGTTTCCACTAATTCTACTTGTGGCACTTCAATACCAGATGGTCCTAGATCGAGGTAGTTTCCAATGAGATATGCATTGCGTGTATGTTTGATCCGAAAGTTGACTGGAATACCTAAATCGTCTGCCATATTACAAAATGCGACAAGTCTGTCTTCACTATAAGGTGCGTGTTGACTGTCAACTGCAACAAAATCGTATCCACCTCTTTCCACTCTTTCAGCGAGACTGTCACGATCTATGGTCATTGACACAGATGTTCCATATACATGGTGTCCACCACGAATACGTTTCTTTAGGTTTGTTTCCGACATATCTCCCTCCTGACAGAGATGTGTCTTCTATATATAATGGGATATTACCATAAGTTAAGTGTCCAATTTTTCATATATTTGCGAACTCTTGTTTATTATATCACATTTTGGTAATCATTGGCAAAAACAATTGGTGCATGGGTGTGTAAAGTTGTAGTCATCATTTTCTGAGTTCAACAAAGGCAGAACAATTTGACAGAATGGGAACAAAGAGTATTGGGTTTTGTTGAATTCTTTTTTGTCTGAACCAGGATTTTCAAGATCAGATGTCTTTAGGAGGATAGGGGTTGTTGGATAGGATGGGGATAGAGTTTTTTGATTTCATTGTCCCTGAATAGCGGATGGGTTTTTGGTCGGATGGAAGGATGTGACGAGAATTGGGAAGGTTGACTGTGTCTTGACCAGGATCTGCATGTATGTCAATTTAGCATCATATACTCTTAAATTATAACGTGAGTTTGAAAATAGTTTAGGAGTTAAAAAGCATAGGCAAATTATTGATTTCCTGAAGTTTTCGCAGGTTCACCGAGGGTTTGTTCTCTGAAAGTTGATAAGCAATCAGGGCAGAAACCACGTTCACTTGAAAGTTGACGAAACTTCTATGTCGGCTGTGTTCCAACTGCGTCTGTGTTTTCAGTTCCTTGATCACAGATTCAATAATCATACGTTTTCTCAGCCACACCTCATCGGAAGCAGACAACGGTTCGGGTTTCATATTCTTGCGGACTTTATAGATCAAGTTGATGCCTTGCTGTTGAAGCGTCTCCCGCATGTCTTTAGAGATATACCCCTTATCTCCGTAGAGGGAACCATGCAGTCCCACCACTAAGTCGGGTAAGGGTTTTCGGTCATCTGTGTTGCCCGGTGTGAGTTGAATACCTAAAAGTTCGCCTTTCTCATTGATGATCAGGTGAAGTTTAAAGCCAAAGAACCAACCCATAGAGGTTTTTGAACGCCCCGCATATTCAGCAAAGACGCGATGTGCTGAAATCCGCTTGTTATCACACACGCGCAGACGCGTGGCATCCACAAAAGAGGTGCCACTACATTCTCCTTTGTGCACATCAAGAAAAATCACCAAGAGTTGCAGCACCTCTTTTTTGAGCTGCACGAACCGAGAATAACTGACAAGATTTGGAAACTCAGCACACCAATAGACGCAGACATGTTTTTCATAAAAATGTTTGAACGTCCGATACCCACTTTGATGGAAGGCAATGATTATGGTCATGACCTCACTGTCGTGCAGACTGCGCGGACGCCCGCGTGTTTCAATCGGTTTATCGTCCTGAAGTGAACGTGATGCCAGAAATGCCTCAAAAGCTAAAAAAAAGTCGTCAATTTTGCAAAAAAGTGTTAAAATACGCATGAGAGAACTCCTTTATCTTATTATAATGACTTCATTATACCAAAAGGGTTCTCTTTAAACAAATTACTTGAATTATTTATCAAACTTACGTTAATAGAATGTGGGACTAAGGAGTATCAAATGAAGATTTATTGTTTTATGACTTTACTAATATTCACAACAATTGCTTGTTTTATAGGACTAACCCCTTTTGATACCTTTGCAGACGAGCATGCAAGTGAAAAGGTTTCGGATGTGAAGAACGGTAAATTTGGGATTGGGTTTCACACTGATTTGCCCCTTAATGGGATCAGTGCGAAGTATTGGACTGCTACAGGGGTTGGCTTTCAAGGATTAATTTTCCGTGCAGGTTTTTCGGTGCCCTCTGAAGATATCTCTGCGTCAATATCGACCCTCGGTGGACGATTTTTATATACCGTTCAGGAAAAGGCGCGTTCCAGATTTTATCTTGGGGGCGGGGCAAATTACACTCTTATGAATGTTGGCGATTCAGAGGAGGATGTCAATAACGTAGGTTTAGGCTTGGAAGGCTTTGGAGGAGTAGAATATTCATTTAGTGAGCACCCCAATCTTGGATTTGCTTTTGAAATTGGAATAAAATTTATAAGGTTCAATGCTGATGAATTTGACGAGGCCCTTGATTTACATTTAACGACATCTGGAACGGTTGGTATTCACTATTACTTTTAAGTGAATTCCGCAATTTTCTTAATTTTACGTGAGTTTGATAAATAGTGAGGACTTCCACATTTCCTCTTAAAGTCCCACTGATAAGGGGATTTGAGGGGGTAAAAACACCAAAATAACGATTTTTTAAGCAAATATATCCGTTTTCTGTTTAATTTGCGCCCATCCTATGAATTATTAAACTCACGTTAAATTATAGGCAGATACCCACTAACGGATACCTGCCTAACACCAAGAAATGCAGGCTAATGGTTACTGACTATCCGTCATCTTAATGGTTCCCAAAGTCACTTTTTTTTTGCCTATAGGTGTAATAGAAAGAACATCATCACTTATCCAATCTATTATATCATCATCGTCTTGATGGTTTGTTAACTGGGTGGTCACTTCTGTCCAAATATGATGCTTATAGATATTTTGTGGCGGGAACTCAAACCCCTCCAATATCGGTTCGTCCAATGGTAAGCCAGCATACGCGCTAAAGACAACCGACTCGCCATCGTCCATCCAATCAATGGATATAGGTCTCCAGTCCTTTGGTATTCGAAGTTGTTTGATGTTTTTTCCATTGCGATCACAGATCATATACTGATGTGCATGATAGATCAACGCAAGACGACCATTGCCGATCGGGGTCCAGGTATACTTATCTTGAAGATAGACAATCTGTTTACCGTCTGGTGACCAACGCGGCGCACGTTGCCGTCCATTTATAGGAGCCAACAGCGGATGTGGTTTATGTCCATCAGCATTCATAATATGAATTGGGGCAACGGGCATATTGACACGCATCGACCTTGAAAACACGATATGTTTCCCATCCGGCGACCAATCGCAATATATTGCATCCAAATCTGCAGCATCCAGATCAACTAATTCTGTGACCTTACCAGTTTTGATATTTACCACTTTGATACTGTCTTTGAATGTGTTTCCTATCTGCACGTGCATATTAAAAACGAGAGATGCTCCATCCGGTGAAAATGATATCGCTCCAATATAATCAATAGGTTCTTTTGTAATTGGCCGTATATTCGTGCCATCTGGATTCATTAGGTAAAGGTAGGAACCGTCAGGCCCGTAAGCCTTAAACGCAATATGTTTGCCATCAGGTGACCAGCGCGGTAATATTGGTCTGGATTTATCTGTCAGAAGCGTCAGATTACTTCCGTCATCATCCATAACGTAGATACCATCAATACCATCTCGTACTGATCCAAAGACGATTCTTGCAGATGCAGAGGTAGCTAAAATTAGTAGCATGAAACAGAGCAAACAAACTTTGTTGAAGTAGCACATGGTTTTCTCCTTTTATGGACTGCGGGGAAACGCGTCCCCGCAGATAGCATATACTATGGATTGTCTTCATAGGTAAACGTGCTTGTTGTTGGTGCTAACCATGTATCCGTAACAAGTCCATCAGACACCTTTAATCGAATGTACGCTTGACATTTCCAATCATCGCCTTTCACAATATTACCACCTGTGGGATACTCAAAGAAGGTGCCGTAATCACTGGTATAATAAGGTCCATAAGTTTCCCCAGGTTCAATTGGCTCGTTAGCCAAATCCTTTTCAAGTTCATCAGCAGGTTTGTTTAAGAGTGCATGACGGAACCTTCCAAAACCTGTCAAACGATTTTCAGTATGGTTAGACGCCCTTATGAACCCATCTATTCCAATAAACGATCCGTTGAAGTAGTGGCGTGTGAGTTCTGCGTGACCGTTCGCACCCGTGACGCGTAATATGCCAGGTAATTCCGCGCCTTCCGCTGTGGTCTTTTTGATACCACTGTCAATTATTGGACTATAGACTTTGAGTGTATAGGTGTGAGTAATCTGAGTCTGAAGAATATCTACATTTGGATCTAGAGGCATTTGATATGCAACTGCCTTAATCGTATACTTTGTCCCTTTAATTGTTCCACTGAGCCAATAAGGCCAGAACCAGGCTTCACGATCACCGAAACTGGTTTTTTGATAGACAAACTCCGTACTTCCATGCTCACGAATATACCAGTCTACGCAGTAGTACGCTGTCGATGTTTTCACGTAAGCTAAGTGCCATATTCCTTGGGAGTATCCATAATTAATGTCTTCAGAGTCGGTCGTCTTTTCAACAAATTCAAACGCGTGGCTTTGGCTAACAAAAGATATGCAAACGAGTGTTAAAAGTATCACTGCAGTTGTAAAGTGTTTATATATATATATATATATATATGCATGTTAATCCTCTTTATTTTGATTTGCCGTTTTATGGCAAATATATAGAAGTTGATTTGGCGCACAATCCGTGATACACAGACCTTCTGTGCATTGTATATTGGATCAATGCATCTTGCCGCTAAAGCATAAATCTCCAAATAAACGTTGATGCAGGTTGACATTCTGTGAGTTCATGTTCTGCGGTTAGTTATATTATACATAGAATTCATTTTTGTGCAACAATTCTGTGGGTGTGGGGTATGTAAAGTTTTTGGCATGAGCCATTTCATTTGAAAAACCTGTAACCTATTGTAGGGGCGGGTCTCTGTGCCCTGCCATTCCTTGTCCTGTAAGGCAACGGGCGGGCACAGAGACCCGCCCCTATAATTCATGGTGAGAAGTTAGTGACAAAATCTTTACACACCTAGTAAAAGGAATAACACTTGCCTATTAACCTCAATATATGCTAATCTCTTAACATCCCAATGCATAAGGAGTAAATCAATGTATCGTGTCGGAATTATTGGATTAGGTAGTATCGCTGCTCGTTATTCAACACCGAGTGATGAATATCCATATTGTCATGCTGGTGGTATTCGTCTGTGTGAAACTACAGAGTTAGTTGCAGTTGCAGATATGTCTACTGACCGTCAAGCAGACTTCAAAAGGACTTGGGGGCCAGGGTTCCCAGACAATTCAATCAATTATTATGAAACAGATGTGCAATTGTTAGAAAGTGAGAAGTTAGATATTGTTGCTGTCTGTGTGCGTGGTCCACACCATTTTGAGGTAATGCAGAATGTTTTGAGGGCAGACATCAAAGCGATTTTTCTTGAGAAACCTGCTGGCTGTTCACTTGAAGAGGTAGACACCATGACTGCTGGTGCTGATGCGAAAGGTGTTCCCATTGTGGTTGACTATACAAGACATTGGGGACCGCATCTCATCCGCTTACAATCGTTGGTTAAGGACGGGTTGATTGGAGAAGTGCAGAGTGTCATCGGGTATTGTGGTGGTGGTGTGCTGTCCTTCTCAATTCATACTACTGATATGATTTGTCAGTTTGCTGGATATGACCCTGTTTCAGTCACAGGCTATGTAGAAGGTGGTGGTGATGTGCCAGAACCTTATGAACCAGAGCCTGCAATTGTCGGTGCAACTATCAAATTTGAAAACGGTGCTATCGGTTATCATGTTGGAAAACATGGCGTTAAAGGTGGATTTTCAGTGGATGTACTTGGAAGTGAAGGTTCAGTGCAGACTGGTTTCTATAGTGGTGCAACAGTTCAGAAGGGTGGTAAGATGGTAGATAATGACACACTTGATTTGCCTGACAATGCAAGTCCATTTAAGATTGCGTATAAACAGATAACTGATTATCTTGATGGTGGTGAACCGCCTGATTGTTCACGCGATGATTATACTGCTGTGAATGAAATCGGTTTTGCTTCGATTGAGAGTGGTATCACGGGACAGACGATTGAACTTCCCTGTCAGAACAGGAAACGGCTTATTTTTGCGAATGGGTAAGGAAATTATGACAATTACAGAATATCTTGATGGAATTGAAACCTTATTACAATCTGGGGATGCAACTGAGCATAGCTATCGTCTACTTCTTCAACAGTTTTTGGGTGAATGGTGTCAGGATTTCTCTACTTCAGCAGATTACAACATCACAAATGAACCCAAACGTATTGCAGGTAATGCCCCAGATTTCCTTGTGAAACAAGGTGATATGTCATTAGGATGGATTGAAACAAAACCTCCTGGAACTGACTTAGGTAATGAAGAAAAATCTGAACAACTTCAACGGTATCGTAAAGCGTTTTCAAATCTTATATTAACCGATTATATAGAATTTCGCCTATATAGTTCAGGTGAAAATTGTTTCTCTGTCCGAATTTCAGATATAGATGATGCCAAGGGTGATGCCAACCAAGGTTTGACAAATCAATGCAATGATGACTCTGAAATCTCTACTTTTTTGTCAGCATTTTTTGGATCAGAACCTATCAGAATTGGTAAAGCTTCAGACTTAGCACGGATGCTAAGTGGAAAAGCACAATTGCTCAAGGCCGCAATTTCCAACCTGCTGAAGGATTCATCAAATAACGAACTCAAGAATCGATTGGAAGCGTTTCGTGAACATCTCATTGCCGATCTTCCTAAAGCGAAATTCTCAGATATGATGGCTCAGACGATTACATATAGCCTATTCGCTGCACGCTGTTACCATACACACGGTAACTTTGATCGCACTCGCGCAATGGATATCCTTGAAGAAATAAATCCCTTTCTCTCACAACTGTTCTGGACATCTATTCAACGATTAACGAAACTAAATTGGATTATCGATCCAATTGCTGAATTACTTGAATTTGCTGATATGGAAAGTATCATTTCCGAATTTGGGGCTGATGGTAGACAAGCGGGACCAATTATACATTTCTATGAAGACTTTCTCAGTGACTACGATCCTGAAATTCGAAAAAAATCAGGTGTCTATTATACACCCGAACCCGTTGTTTCCTATATCGTTCGTAGCGTTGATCAAGTTTTAATTGATCAGTTTAATCTATCTGATGGACTTGCCCATACAGGGACTGTCAAACATAACGAAAATCAGCTTCCAAAGGTACAAATCCTTGATCCTGCTGTAGGTACTGGAACATTTCTACGGTCAGTGATTGCCCAGATACATGACACCATAATGACTGGTGGTATGCCTGGGGCATGGCAAGAGTATGTATCACAGCATCTTTTACCTCGACTTCACGGGTTTGAACGTCTACCCGCACCATATACGATGTGTCATTTAACCCTTACACATCAACTATCACAACTTGATTACAATTTGGATGATGGAGAACGACTTAATGTCTACCTTACGGATGCACTTGAAGCAGGGGATCGTGATGTTGGGTTGCCAATTTTTATTGACGAAATTGCAAAGGAAGCAGAATCAGCTGCCAATGTAAAACGTGATATGCCTGTTATGGTAATTATCAAAAATCCTCCGTATCTCGGCGAATCTGACAACAATGGCAAATGGATTAGGGGATTATTGCGGGGACTTGATGGAAACATAACCACAGAAGATTACTTTAAGGTAAATGGTCGAGATCTTGATGAACGGAATTCAAAATGGTTAAACGATGATTATGTGAAATTTATTCGTTTTGCACAATGGCGGATTGAACGAACAGGATACGGTATCCTTGCCTTTATATCCAATCATGGATATCTCAATAACGTCACGTTTCGTGGGATGCGACAAAGTCTCATGCATACTTTTGATTCTATCTATATTCTTGATCTGCATGGAAATAAGCGGACAAATGAAAAACCACCTGATGGTGGTCCAGACGATAATGTATTTAAGATTCAACAAGGTGTGTCCATTGGTATCTTTGTCAAAAATGCTTCAGAAAATCAGTCTACCGCAAATGTTTACCATTATGAGTTATGGGGAAACCGTGAGGATAAATATAAATGGCTTGGTACTAATACTATTGACTCAACCCAGTGGAAAGAATCACCATCATCATATCCTAATTATTTGTTTGTTCCATATAGTGAAAGTGTAAGTGAGGAATACGAACGCGGTTGGAAAATAACCAAAATTTTCCCTTTCAACAATGGTGGAACTATTACGAAGAGAGACAGAATGGTGGTAGATTTTGAAAAGGAACCGATACTTAAACGGGTAAATCTCTTTCGGAATTCAACAGAATCCAATGATGAGCTCTGTAGGCAATTACCTATTCGAATGAATAAAGAGTGGAATATTGATAAGGCACGCGAAACACTTCGATCAGAACAAGACCTTAATGAGCATATTCAACCATTCTTATATCGACCTTATGATGAAAGATTCATTTTTTACCATGACGCATTGGTGGCAAGAAGAACTGTAACAGTGATGCGTCATCTTCTAGCGGGTGAGAATCTCGCGATGTGTGTCGGCAGGGCAGGACAAGCAGTTGGGGATACTATATGGAATCTCGTCTCTATCTCCAAAAAAATTGCCAATTTGAATCTCTTCAGACGCGGTGGAATTGTTGTTTTTCCTATGTACAGTTTTGGTGATAAAGGTGGACAAAGACTACATAATCTTTCCCATCAATACATAGAAGAAGTCTGTCGACATCTAAATTATGAAAACAGTAGTACAGACACATTAAGTTTCATACATGATGGAAAAGGAGACTGTGACATATCATTAGGACCTGAGGATATCTTTAACTATATCTATGCAGTTTTACATGCCCCAGAATACAGAAAGAGATATGCAGATCAACTCAAAATTGATTTCCCACATATTCCGTTGACAACTAACCGATCTCTGTTTCAAAAATTGGCATTGTTAGGAGAACAATTAGTGGAATCACAACTCTTTCAAAGTGAAGGACTGAACCTACCAGTCTTTCCAGTAAGCGGCAATCAAAAAGTTGAAGATATTCACTGGACAGAAGTAGACCAACGCGTTTGGATCAATCGAACCCAATATTTTGAACAAATCCAGCAATATGTTTGGGAATTTCGTGTAGGTGGACACCAGCCTGCCGAAAAATGGCTTGACGATCGGAAATCGAGAACTTTGACGTATGATGAAATTCAACACTATCGGAATATTTGTGGGGCAATTGGAAAGACAATCAATGTTATGGAAGAAATTGACAATACTGTGGAACAACACGGTGGATGGCCTCTTGAAAATAAAGCGTAATTATCACTCCAAAACACAGAGAATAGAATGGCATCAATTAGTGAACTTGAACCGTTATTTCGTTTCTTTATGCGGTTTTATCGTGGCAAACGGTATGGCACGACTCCAAACACGCCGCTCAAGAAACCTTTGAATGAATGTACTGTTGCTCTCATTACAACTGCAGGCTTTTATATCAGTGGACAGCAACCTTATGTAAACGGTGATTGTTCCTACCGCGAGATTCCAAATACAATCCAGACTAATGAACTAAAGGTCGGACATAAAAGCGTTGCCTACGATAAGTCCGATACAAAGACAGATGCCAACCTTGTTTTTCCTATTGATCGTTTTAGAGAGTTGAAGAATGCAGGAGCAATCGGTTCTCTTAATCATAGACACTTCAGCTTTATGGGATCAATATCAAGACCGAAGCATCTCATTGCGAATACTGCACCAGAGGTTGCACGGATGCTTAGAGATGATGGTGTTGATGTTGCATTCTTAACTCCCGTGTGACCACTTTGCAATCAATCTGTAGGATTGATTCAACGTGTTGTTGAAGAAGTGGGAATATCTACTGTGTCAATTACACTCTTGGAAGATGTCACGAAGAAGGTGAAACCCCCGCGTGCGTTGCATGTGCCATATAGTTTTGGACATCCGTTGGGAGAACCGAACAATTCAGAATTACAGCATGCGATAATTGCTGAAACTCTTGCACTTTTACAGGATGCGGGGACACCTCCTATTTTAAGAAACAGTATACAGAAAGGAACATAAGATGGACAGAATTAGAGTCGGTATTATTGGATGTGGTGGTATCTTTCGTAACCTTCACTCTCCGTACTACAATGAACCGACACGACGCGCAGACATTGTTGCAATTGCTGACATTAATGAGACAGGTGCTAAAGAACAAGCAGACCGTTTTGAAGCAGATGCTTACACGGTTTATCGTGAACTTCTGGATAGAAAAGACATAGATGCAGTTGATGTATGTGTTCATCCGCGTCCCCATCTTGAGATTACACGTGCAGCCGCTGAAGCAGGTAAACATATCCTCATGGAAAAACCGATGTGTTGTAATGTTGCTGAGGGTGATGCAATGGTCGCTGCTGCCGAGAATGCGGGTGTTCTATTGATGGTCGCCTATATGATGCGGTTTGATCCTGGACAAAGGAAATTGAAAGAACTGCTTGAGGATGGAACTCTTGGCACTTTACAGATGGCATATAGTAATCAAGTTGGATACTTTTCACCTGAAAAACATCCGTGGCTTTTTGTGAAGGAGGAATCTGGTGGGATGCTTGTGGAGCAAGCGATCCATCATTTAGATTTGTGGTTGTGGTTGTATGGACCTGCTACATCAGTCTACGGATATACAAGTCATGTCCCACTTGGTGGCACTTATCCAACTGAAGAAAAAGCAGTGGAAAACAATGCTGTTTTAACTGTGCACTTCAAAAATGGTGGTGTTGGTATGATGATGAAGAGTTGGGCAGCACAGATCGGGCATAGTGGCAATGGTCTGGTCACAAGCAATGGTTCCGCATCTATCATAAGTCATGGTCTGCGCTGGAAAACTCACGATATGCAATCAGCAGAGGAATTCACAGCACCCATCCCAGATGACGATACATATCGCAATATACCAGAAGCACAACGGAATCAACGGTACTGGGGCATCGCTGCAAAAGGCGCGAGTATTGACCATTGGTTGCAGTGTATTGCGGGTGAAGCAGAACCGACAACGCATGGACAGATTGGGAGAGATGGTATAGAATTGGCTGAAGCAGCATACCGTTCATCTCAATCTGGAGTGCCAATAACATTACCATTGTAAGTGTCATTGGATATGTATTGAATCAGTTACCAATCATGAATCATTTTTAGTGATTTTTTTACTCCAATACACCGATATCAATGTTGCGTTCTTCCAAGGAACGTCTTCTTCGTGGCAGGTCTCCAAAGAGAGGTCGGAAATACCCAGCCCCTTCTGGTGATAGATGATAGCGATCAGCATCATAAAACCGCGGGTCGAGGCTGCGTCGGATGACGTGTCCAGTTTCGTCTCGTTTCAAAACTTGTTCAATTGGTAACATAATGGGTTCTATCCCCGCATCTGTCCGTGTTATTGTAGCAACACCATTGTCCATTTCATCAGCGAGTGAACGGACAGCAAGGGATCCTGCACTAATCGCGGTATCACGATCCAATTCTATAGGACTACCACATCTTTGCATGTATCCGAGAATCAAAGCACGTAAGGCTGAACTGGGTATATCAGTGAGACGTTTCTTCATTGCTTCCACGATAATCTCAGAACATCCTCCAGGTTTAGTGTGTCCAAAGGCATCAAGTTCCGCTTGAGATGTAATCATTAATTCGCCATCGTCATTTCGTATGCCCTCAGAAACAACGACAATAACATTCCCTTGTAGTGCATGTTTTTCTCGTATTGCTTCTGCCAACCTATCGGGTTGATATGGCATTTCTGGTACAACGATAAGGTCTGCCAAACCGTAGGCAGCAGAGAGCGTGAGCCATCCTGCATCTCTTCCCATTGCTTCAACGACAATAATGCGGTCGTGAGAATATGTCGTTGTTCGTAAATCTCTGACAGCATTAATTACTCTATTTGCTGCAGTTGGGAAACCGGGACAGAAATAGTTGACCATTTTTGAATAATCAACGGCATCACCTTCAGGTGGATTTATTCCCACATCATTGTCAATCGTTTTTGTAACAAATACGGTTGTAAATTGTTCTGAAAGTGCTGAACCGACTGTAAGGGTATCATCTCCACCGATTGGGATTAGACCGCTGATATTCAATTTTTTTAGGTTTTCAATTGCTTCGTCTAACTTGTCCATGGCGATGAGGTTTGTGCGTGAACTCTTTAGTATTGTGCCACCATGATTCTCATCAATCATGTCAGGTGTTAGGGTTAGGTAGCGTCCGCCTTCAAGGACTCCTCTCCAACCTTCCATAAAACCGATAAGTTCAAAACCGAGTTCTTCGGATTTCAGTGCGATTCCTTTTAGGGTGGCATTGAGTGCACTTGTATCTCCCCCACCAGTTAGAACGCCTATCTTTCTTTTCATAGAAAACTCCTATCGGACATTATAAAAATAATATTTCAAATGTGATGAACATAAGTATGTTCTAAAAACTGATATGTCGTATATGTTTGTTTACTTTATTACTTCAACAAGAACAGGTTTATCAAGAGAAAGTGCCTTTTCCAATGTTGGTCTAAAATCTTCAGGATCTTCTACACGTAAACCTATTGCTCCAAATGACTCTGCAAACTGTACAAAATCTGGATTGACCAATTCCACTCCGATGCGTTTCCCAAACCGACGCAACTGACCACGTTCAATGGATGTGTATTGATTGTCATTCATCACAAGTGTAACCACAGGTAGGTCATACATCACTGCAGTGGCAAGATCGGGACTGGTCATCAAGAATCCGCCATCTCCGCAGAGAGCAACAACTTTTCTTTTTGGATATGCGACTTGTGCCCCGATTGCAGCGGTTAACCCAATTCCCATTGCCACCGATATACCTGAAAAGATATAACTTCCAGCAGAATATGTTGGAAAATGTGATAGTGCACCATATCCTGTTATATTGACATCAACAGATAGAATTGCATCACGTGGCATAACATCACGCAGTTCTTTGAGAATGCGTGGTGGTTCAATGGATGTGAATTGGTTGTGAAGTTGCTCTAATCCATCACCCCATCCGCAGTCTATGTTTTCATCTTGAAGTCTTGCATTCAGTTGTTGTAACACTAATTTTGGATTTGCCCCTATTCCAACGGATGCGTGATATTCTTTGTGTATCTCATCCACGTCTGCTTCAATGTGTATCAAGGGTTGTGGTATTTGTAGCGACCAATTTCCTGTGTCCCGATAGGTGAATCGTGTGCCAATTGCAATGATTAGATCTGATGTTTTCATAGCTGCTTGCGCTACACCATCACGGAAAAGTCCGATTGAATACGGAGAATCTTCAGGGATAGATCCTTTACCCATACCTGTCATTGCTATAGGAGAATCAAGCAGTTTGGCGAAATCAAGCAGTTCTTTGGTTGCGCGTGTATGATTTATCCCTCCACCAGATATTATCAGAGGATGTTCTGACGATTTGATCAATGCAACCACTTCGTCAATATCGTTCTCATTTGCCATTGTCTGAATACCGTAATTTCTTGGCGGAATTGGCAAGTCTATGTCTGCTTGTAGTGCGTCCGTAGCGAGTTCCATTAGCACTGGTCCTGGTCTTCCTGAACGTAACTCTCTAAATGCGCGATTGACGGCATTCGGAATCTGTTCTACACGGTGGACAATCTCGATATGTTTTGTCATCGGCGCGAAGGCAGCTGCTTGATCTAATCCGTGAAAACATTTGCGAGGATCTTTTTGTGACAAGTAGGATGGATTTTGTCCTGTTATCCATAGCACTGGAGAACATGCGGTGTATGCCTCACATATCCCGATTGATGCATTATTTGAACCTGGACCTGGCACCGTCATGCAAACGCCGATATCACCTGTGGCACGTGCATACCCATCCGCCATAAAGGCAGTTCCACCTTCATGACGTGTTACATAGTGCTTAATTGTTTCCTGATTATGGTATAGTGCTTCGTATACGGTGTCAAGATGATTTCCCGGTAGACCGAAAATCACCTCAATTCCTTGTGCTTTCAAACATTCGACAAATAGTGTTCCACCTGTCATTACTTATCCTTTCCAACATTATTGCTTGTACTATAGAGATATGTAGATACAATCTTCAATCCGTTGATTCCAAATCCTTTGCTTTCGAAAAATCGGTTTCTGCCTCTTTATGCATATTCAAGGCATTCTTTACTTTTCCTCGATTGTTGTAAGCCCTTATATATTTCGGATTTAGTGTGATTGTTTTATCTAAATCTAAAATTGCATCTTGAAAGTATCCTATTGCTTTTCCTTCATTTCCAAGGTCAATTTCAGATAGACCGATGTAATACTTTGTAAGGCCTCGATTGTTATATGCAACAGCATATTTGGGATATTGTCTAATAGTTTCAGAATAATCAGCGATCGCTTCTTGAAAATATTTCTGTGCTTCTTCAACATTTCCTTGATCTACTAAAGATTTTCCAAGTCTGTGTTGGACAATTCCTCGTCTATTGTAAATTTTAGGTTTCTCAGGAGTTAGCTGAATTGCTTTGTTATAATCTTCTAATGCGTCTAGATATAATTTCTGTGCTTTATTAACATTACCTGTTTCTGCTTTAGATTCAGCCAGATTAGTTTTAATATAACCGCGATTGTCGTATGCTGAAACATTCTCTGGGTCTAACTGTATAGTTTTTGTATAGTCTTCTATAGCATCCACAAATTGTCCTAAAGCATTCTTTACATTTCCCCTGTTTTTGTATGCATTGACATGTTGTTTTCGTTTTTGTGGGATATATATGTCAAAATCTTTTATTGCATCTTTATAGTGTCCTTTTGCAATCTCTGAATTTCCACGTTTAGATTCATTCTTCCCAAGTTGATACTTCGCAAGACCACGATTATAATATGATGTAAAATGCCAATATTTCCATCTGATAACTTCAGTATAATCATTGATTGCTTTTTGATAGTAATTTGCTGATTCATCTAGTTTCTCATGACTGACTAAAGAAATCGCAAGATTGTGTTGGACAATTCCTCGTCTGAAGTAGGCATTGACTCTATCTGGGGTTAACTGTATTACTTTGGTATAATCTTTTATCGCTCCATGATAAAGATTTTGTGCTTCAATTATATTCCCCTGGTTCATGATTTCTTCACCGAGAACCTTCCTAATTTCCCCACGATTGTAATAAGACATCTGGTCTTCAGTTTTCATTTCTAATGCTTGTGTATAGTCATGTATTGCTCCTTCAAAGTCACCGAGATTATTCTTCACACCTGCACGATGAACGTATAATTGAGAGAGTTCAATTGAATCCAAAAAGTGTTGGTGCAAAATATTGAGGTCATCCAAAGCTCCTTCATAGTCTTGCAAGTTATTCTTTGCCGTAAAACGATTTGTATAGGCTTGAACAAAACCTCGATTGAGTCGAAGAGCAGCATTACAGTCAGAAATAGCACCTTCATAGTCATTCAAAATGGACTTTGTAAATCCACGCGTCACATAAGACTGTACTAAATTCGGATTCAGGTGAAGCACAGTGTCAAAGTTCACTATTGCTTCTTTATATTTATTTTCTTTTATTTTCATATTTGCGTGAATATCTTCAATATAAGCACGGATGACAGGACGTTTTTTCCATGCAACTATTGGTTCAACTTTCTCTGCAATTTCAAATATTGAGTTTAGAGTATTTGAAGGAATCACATAAGTATAGCCGGTAATACCAATTGAATCATCCATTTTCTTACTGAGTGTATTAGCAATACCAATTACTTCACCATTTCTGTTTAATATAGGTGCACCAGTGTCCCATGGTGAAAGTTGTGTATTTATAAAGTGCCATCCATCATCAGTACTACTGTAATTAATAGTGCTCTCTATAGACCTATATTTTACTTCGGCGTATGTATAGGTCAAAACTCTGTCCTTTTGTTTGACGGTGTTACTGTTGCCAATAGGAAAATAGTTTTCACATTGTTGTGAAACTTTTAAGACTACCAAATCATTCATAGCATCAAAGGCTATAACTCCTTCAATAGTAAACAGTTTAGGTTCTTTTGATCTTTTCACATCAAACTGTTTTATTGAGACAGATCTAGCGGAGATTATTACATGTATGTTTGTAACAAGCAAAGAAGGTGCAATGAAAAAACCTATTGCACGTCCGTGAACTTTACTTGGATTCGTTGATGCTATATTTTGAATGTGCAAAAAGTGCGAACTTAATTTGGTTTTGTAAACTACCTCAATACATACGATGTTGTTTCTATTACTATCTGGAATCTGCTGGAGTATTTTACTTTTTTCTTGTTCCATCAGAGGTTTCTCTATTAATCGCTTAGCGAAGTCGTAAATGTAATTTTTTTCTTGTACCCACCATTAATTCTGTTGTTAATCTAAACTTTTCAAGACAATACACTCATCGTTACAAGTAATGCTATCTCAAAGATTTATGGTTACCTCAGTTGATTTACTACGACATGATTTTCTAAATCATATCCAAAAGATAGGATTCTGTCAAGTATTATTCTCTCGTTGCTTTCCATTCCAATCTTGTTGACACATGGCATTTTAATATGGTAAAATTGACATAGTAATGTTGTCATGAACTACATTACAAAGAAGAGTTAATGCTAATGAGAATTATTTTTCCAAACGAATTAAAGTAGAAATAAGGAGTCTACAATGAACTATCGAAACCCTTTTCAAGAACCAGGACAATGGTACCGGGGTAATACCCACAGTCATAGTACAGAATCGGATGGTCGACTTTCAATTTCAGATCGTTTCGCAGCATATCAGGACGCTGGCTACGATTTTCTTGTTTTAACTGATCACCGCAAAGTAAATGATGTTGATGCGTATACCTCATCTGATTTTTTGGCGATCTCAGGTAGTGAAGTCCATCCATCAAATCCATACGGAGGTCCCACATACCACATTGTAGCGATAAACATACATGAAGCGGTAAACTGTGCCAAAATGCATCCAAATGCTGTAATTGATGATATTAAAGAACAGGGAGGAGAGGCAGTCCTCTGTCATCCATATTGGTGTGGACACACTATTACAGATTACCTTCCGTTGCGCGGGTATTTCGCTGTAGAAGTCTACAATGATACCTGTATGGGAATTGGGAAAGGTTTTTCAGAACAGTCTTGGGATGACCTATTAGATAAAGGGGGGCCTGTTCTTGGGATTGCTTCAGATGATTCACACGGCACAGAACACGACTGTTTCCACGGTTGGATAATGGTAAAATCACAAGAATTGACTCTTGACAGTATCATGGAGGCACTTAGAGCAGGTTCATTTTATTCTACTCTCGGACCTGAAATTTATGATATAACGCTACAAGATAGTAAGTTGCATGTCAAGTGTACCGAAGCAAAATCTATCGTATTTAAAGCAGAACGTAGTCGTGGTAGACGTTTTCTACCAACAAATGGAGAACTCCTTACAGAAGCTACATATCCAGTATCAGAAAGCACGAAATATGTCCGAATAGAAGTGACGGACGAAACGGGTCATAAAGCTTGGTCTAATCCGTTCTATTTCTAATGAAGAAAATACTTGTTTGTCATACGGGAGCTTGGATCGGTGACATGGTCCTTCTTACGCCATCTTTGCGCGTACTGAAACAAGAATATCCTGAAGCATGCCTGACATTATTGTTGCGACCACTTGTCGCAGACCTAATGAAGACAAACCCGTATGTTGATAGTTGTATTGTAGATTCCAAGACAGAAAATCGGTATCAATCATTTTTCAGAATGGTTCGGATAATATGTGAATACAAGTTTGACATGGCTGTCGTGATGCATCATACTTCGTTTAGAAATGCACTTTTCCCTTTTTTTGCACGCATACCGATTCGTATTGGTGCTTCCTTGAAAGGGCGCGACATATTTCTGACCACAGTTTGCAAGAATAGGACAGATTTACATGAGGTAGAGAAATACCTTAATGTTGTAAATATTCTTTCCAATGACAAACCAAACGACCAGAATGTCTTAGGAAAGACAAAATCTGTTGACACAAGACATTTAGAATATTGGCATACTGATGAAGACCGACAATCTATTTTGAATATTTTGAACGATAAAGGTGTATCAGATAGCGATAGACTCTTGGCGATAAATTTGGGTACCACATGGCGAACAAAACAGTGGAGTGTAAATAATTTTGATAATGTAATAAATAAAATATCTGAAAGAATACCGAATATCAAAATCGTCTTGGTTGGATCGTTAGACGAAACTTCATTAGTGGAAAAGTTGTCTTTTTCAGATTCAACGATTAATCTTGTAGGTAAAACAGATATATTGCAGCTTGGTGCGTTATTAGAAGTGTGTGATGTTTGTCTCACATGTGATAGTGGTCCAATGCATATTGCTGCGGCAGTCGGGACACCGACGGTATCGCTTTTCGGATCTACGTCTCCAGTACGACACCGACCTTGTGGTATAGGACACACAATCATAGAAAAACCTGTTGAGTGTCGACCGTGCTACAAGCGTACCTGCGACCGAGAAGATACACAATACTTATGTATGCAGGAAATTACTGTAACTGAAGTCACAGAGGCATTAGTAGAGAAATTAATTGAATAAAGGCATTTATAAACATAATTTCATACAAGGAATGACATACAATATATGATAAAAGCATTAATTTTTGATTTTGGTGGAACATTAGATGCAAACGGAACCCATTGGTTGGAACGAACATATCAGTTTATTAAAAAACATCATCCTGAAATCACCCGTGATCAATTTGACAAAGCAGATCGTGCAACAATTTCTGAATTTGCATTCGGTGATGCCTCAGTTGAATGGTCTTATCAAGATGGTTCAATGTTACCAGTCGGTGCAGTAGCAAACCGTGAAGCAGCAAAATGCAGCCTATGTGAAACAGTTGATGCTATTGGAACGGGTGTATTTAAACGTCTTGCGTTGAGTGATCAATTGAAAGATGAATATGTAGAATGGTTTTGCAATGGAGTAACTGAGAATTTAACGAGTAATCGTGATTGGCTCAAATCACTATATGGCAACTATGTGCTTGGTGTAATTAGTAATAATTTTGGTAATACACAAGGATGGTGTGACGAATTTCAACTGACACCATTATTGGATGTGATCATTGATTCTACTGTATTTGGTGCCTCAAAACCTGATCCCAGTATATTCAACGCCGCGCTTACAGAAATAAATGTTACACCTTCTGAAGCAATCTATGTTGGTGATAGTTATACTGCTGATATGATAGGTGCGAAAAAGGTAGGGATGTGGACAGCATGGATGATTGGGAATCAGCAGAAAGAATGTCCAGACCTATCAGTTGTTGATGTTCAACTTAACCATTTACATGAATTAACTGATTTCTTAACGAATTTAACGTGAGTTTGTTTCTTTATTAGAGGGATTTCTATGATACGGAGGTTATTTACTATTTTAGGACTTGTAATTTTTATTACCTGTTTAACGTTTGCTTCAGAAAAAGAAACTGAGTCAGTCAAAATTGATGAACAGGTCAAAGATTGGAGTCTTAAAGATACAGAAGACAAACTGCATTCACTCAAAAAGTTGGGTGAAGAGAAGAAAGCAATTTTACTCATATTCTTGGCAACACAGTGTCCAGTAGTAGATGATTATATTGTCCGTATCAATGCTCTAAATAAGGAATATAAGGAGAGAGATGTTCAGATAGTAGGAGTACATTCAAATAAACATGAGAAAATCGAAGAAATAAAAAAGTATAAAGAAAAACATGAGCTTGCGTTCACAATACTAAAGGATACTGACAATGTTTTGGCAGACTATTTTAATGCTCGCAGAACTCCAGAAGTTTTTCTCATAGATTCCAAAAAGATTCTCAGATATAGAGGAGCAATTGACGATAGTCGACAAGATCCTAAAACCCAATATTTACGGTCTAATCTGGATCTGGTATTGGAAGGAAGAACAATACCAGATAAACAGAAAAAAACGCGTGCGATTGGTTGTCTGATAAAAAGAGTCAGAAAGACAGATATAGATCGTACGCCATAGTTTAGATGCTACATGCATTTTACTATATTTTAACACATCACTTGGTTATGAAAATGCGAGATTTACTATCACATATACTCAATGTATTATTAAGTATTGTATTTGTACCAGTTATTATCGTCTTTTTTGTTATCTGCTTTGGAATAGGTGTAGGAGGTGGGTTTATGCTTGGATGTTGGGAGGATGTAGCTTCTCTCAATTTGCAAAAATTAGAATACAAACAGGACACTAATACTTGGCGGCAACATCTTGAAGTATATTCCTCAATTTGTGAAGTGCAGTTGAAAGATACTGCAGTTTTTTTGGTAGACAAATTAGAACGTTTGGCTTACGAAAAAATGTCACCAGATGCCCGCGGTATCAACTCTCCAGGACAATATCTGGTTAAATTGAGTGGTGAACCACGAAAACAGAATGGAACAATAGAATTATTTACACGACAATTTGACTATCCAGTAATGGAAGAAGAAACAGTACCAAAACGAATAACGCTAAGAATAAAAAGTGGCAAGATTGAATCTATAAAAAACGTTGAAGGTATATCAATAAGAGAGTTCTATCTTGAACCAGAACTCCTTGATGAATTTCCTGCAGATAAGGGAGGTACTACCAGAAGAATCATTCCACTCGTAGAAATGCCAAATAAATTGAAGGATGCCTTTATTGCAATTGAAGACAGAAGATTCTATCAGCATTCTGGAATTGACATAATCCGCCTCGTTGGAGCAATTGTATATTCTTTACAAGGTGGGGATCGCGTTAGTGGAACCAGTACATTAACACAGCAGCTAACACGGAACGTCTATCTGGGAGATGAACGAACACCTGCGAGAAAAACTCGTGAAATACTACTTGCCTTCAGAATTGAAAAATCGTTGTCAAAGGACCAGATTTTAGAAGGATATCTGAATTTCATTGATTTTGGACGGTTCAATCGTCGTCAACTATTTGGAATACAAAAAGCTGCTATGGAATTCTTTGGGAAGGAAGTATCTGAACTTGATTTTCATGAATGTGCCCTGCTCGCTGCCTTACCAAAGGGAACAACACAATTTTCTCCAATAAGAAATCCAAAGAAGGCTCTCGCTCGACGTAATGTTGTACTCAAGGCAATGTACACACAAGGTTTTATTACACAAAAGGAATATGAACATAGTCGGAATGAACCTTTGGGAGTGAATCAACCGGAATCGTCAATTATAAACAATAATCGGGATTTGGCAGGTCACTTTATCAATCAGATTAGGTCAGAACTTGATAAGATACCTGAACTTCAATCGAGTCTGTATAAAGAAGGATTAAAGGTTTACACGACTATTGACATGTCTATGCAATCAGTTGCTGCTAAAGCGGTTGGTGACCACCTGCGCGAGTTAGATAAGGGTAGTAGATTGCCAAACTACGATGTAAATAAAGTTAAGGTTAAGAGAATAGATCCAATAAAAAGCTATCTACAAGCAGGTTTCATAGCGTTTGACCCACACTCTGGTGAAGTTAAGGCAATGGTTGGTGGACGTGATTATAAAATAAATGAAGAAAAAAGAAATAATGAATCTGACATAAATTTCTTCAATAGAACTATTGGAAACAAGAGAGATCCTGCTCGGAGACAACCGGGTTCCGCGTTTAAGCCGATAGTCTTCGCTGCATTGATGGATGAACCATCGATTGTAACTCCAGCAACGATTTTAATTGATGACATTTGGGGTATAGTCCCTGCTCCTGGTCAGAAAAAATGGCATCCCAGAAATTATAGTAGAACCTTTAAAGGACCTCTTACGGTTCGAGAGATTATAAAAAAATCTATCAATGTTCCGACAGCAAAGGCAGCATTAAATACGCCTGTGAATGACAAAGGTTTATGGGAAGGTATTGATAGGATTGTCAAATTAACGAAAAGAATGGGCATAAAAAGCCCTATGCAGCCGACACCAGCACTGACTTTAGGTGCATCAGGTATGACCGTGCTTGAATTAACTGCTGCGTATGGCGTATTTGCAAATCGTGGCATGTTAGTAGAGCCAAGTTACATCAAGTATATCGTAGATGCAGCTGGAAAACCAGTTTACGAATTTCAACCAGATCGCACACGAGTAATTGATGAAAGAGTTGCTTATCAAATACATACTTTTTTAGAAAGTGTAATACAAAATGGCACAGGTATCCGCGCTATTTCACAATATCATGATTACAAAATCACTCGTCCTATAGCTGGAAAAACAGGCACAACTAACAATAATGTGGATGCTTGGTTTGTAGGATATAGCACGGATTTGGTGGTTGGTGTTTGGGTAGGATTTGATGTGTATAGACGTAATAGACACAACTATAATGAAGAAGGTGCTAAAGCAGCACTACCGATTTGGGCGCGGTTTATGAAAGATGCTTCAAGAGGTCCTGAAAAACCATTTCCTGTACCTGAAGGGATTGAGTTCTGGGAAATTGACAAAATCACAGGTCTACTACGGAATAAAGACAAATGTCCACCTGAGAATATTAGCAATGAACCCTTTCTTGAAGGACAAGCACCTACCAAAATATGTGATCAGCATTAGACCTTAATTACAAAGTCAAATCATAAGTCGACCATACCTTTATATAGCCAAGGTTATCATTATGAAATTCAAGGTTTTCATTTCGCTTTTGTTGATCGGGTGTGTCATCCTATTTGGATTTGTCTACATAATTATAGATATAATTCAGCAAGAGGAAGACAGAAAACAATTGATAGACAGGTTCTCATCAAGAAACGATAGTCCTCCACCAGACATTCCCAGAACTGAAAAGATACCAGATGATATTAGACAGAAGTTTGCCGCTGTTTCAAAAAAACCTGAATTCATTCCAGAAAAACCTGAAATTGTGGCTGAATTCCTTCATGAAAAATCCCCACAGAGTGTCGAATTTTCACCAACAAACCCAAACTTAGTTGTAAGTAGTACACTCCAATACAGTACTGAAAAGAATATCAAACTATGGGATATTAAGAACCTGCATAGACCTATAGTTGAATTTAGCGGAAATTCATTTAGCGAAAATTCAGCTTCATTTTCGTCAGATGGGAAATTACTTGCAATTTCTGTTTTGGGAAATATTGAGGGTGGTGTACGATTATGGGATATTGGAGAAAATCAATTTATTAGTTCTTTACGTGTAAGTGGATTTGATTCAGTTTTTTCACCAGACCAAATACATTTAGCGATTAGTACTTCCGGTATAGAACTGTGGGATGTCAGCAATCCGACAGATCCTATAGAAGCCATTAAGTTAGAAGGGAATAACTTTGAAGAAGAGCATACATTTTCTGTCAATGGTAAATTAATGGCAACAATAGAAGCAAGTACCGACACCGTAAATATCTGGGAGATTAATGGGAATCACGTCATCAAGAAGAACTCTATTATAGTGATAAATGAAAAAGTTGGCTGGATTGAGGCTATGAAGTTTTTGCCTGATCCAGAGAATCCTATCCTTGCAATTGCAGATAATGATGCAGATATAAGATTGTATTATCCACCTGATTGGCAAGACTATAACACGATTCCAGCTGGAAATGTCTATGATTTTGCTTTTACTCCAGATGGCAAAGTCATTATCAGTGCAGGTATCAACGAAATTGAATTTTGGTCCGTTGAAAATGGTGAACATATAACTTCTATTGAAGGACATTCCGATTGGGTGAAGTGTGTTGATGTATCTGCTGATGGTCGGTTTGTCGCTGGTGGCGGTAATGACGGTGTGATTCGAGTCTGGGATATAGATGACTATTTGCCTACTAAACAAGAAACAATACAAAATGCTGTTATTCCTATTTACTTTCTGCCTACTAACCGTCTGCCACAAGCAGAGATACCAGAGAAAATTGATATACTATTAAGTGACCTTCAGACATATTTTGCAGATGAAATGGAACGACACGGATATGGACGAAAGTCATTCAAATATGAAAAAAATAGTAATGGATCTGCGAAAGTATACTTATTTGAAGGTAAAACAGCTGATGACTACTATGATGTATACACCTCATCAAGAGTGAAAAAGGAAATTCAACAGCATTTTGATTTAACCCGCAATTTTTATTTTGTCATCATGGATGAAAAAATAGAAAAGAAATCAGATGAAAATAAATATACAGTTTCAGATGTGGAAAATATTAGTAAAAACATACGAGTTTTGAATCAACGAATAACGGAATTAGAGTTACAGCTAATAGATAGTATATTTAGAGAACATGGCGGAAATATTGTAGTTCGGACACCGCTCAATAAATACTCGGTGCATAACATAGCAGCTAAGTTTGGAGAATCAATAGGATTAAACCGAGATTATCGGAGTCCTTCATATCTTATGTCATACAGTGAAGAATCTAAGCAATTATCCAAGAGTAGTGCTGCATGGTTAAATTGTAGCCAATATTTTAATGCTAATAGGACATTCTATGATGTTAAGACATCAATTCAAAGACTTTCAAATTCAAAAGGAAAAGTCAGATTTAAGATTGAAGATGCTGATGGAATTAGACAGGTTCGTTTATTGGTAAAACCAATGAGCGAAAGTCCTCCTGCTGGTTTTAAGAGGTATTCGGATCCAGGTGAAAACCAAAAAGAATGGGTTAAAAACTATAGAGGTAAAAATAATGTTCTGCATGAAGTCTTAACATTGAAAGGTGAGAAGAAGTCAACAGTTGAATTTGATTATCCAAAATATGCAGACAATTTCATTAACCTACATGTCATTGATGGAAATGGAAACAGAACATATATGTATACGCAACTTGTTGATGGAAGCGGTATATCATTTTCATCTTTGATACGACGGGTCTTTGATTAATGTTCAGTCAACTGAGCATACCACATAGAAAACCAATCATTCATAAACGAGAATCGGTCAGGCATTGCAGAGATTGTGTTAATCTGCTTTATTTTACATACTACTTCACATTCAGCTATACTTTCTTACAAACAAAATGCATAACATGCTATACTACCAATACAATACTGATGCTATTATTAAATCTCAACAGACTTGACAAGTCCCCATATAGATTTGTTTGACAAAAATGAGAGAACACTTTGACGCACGTCCCTCAATATCCCCAATTAATATAAACCCAGAGATTCCTACAGAACCGTTTGAGTTAGTCTCCGATTTTGATCCAGAAGGAGATCAACCTGCAGCGATAGAGAAATTGACGAACGGTATTTTGCGCAGGGATAGATCACAAACACTACTCGGTGTTACGGGGTCTGGTAAGACGTATACGATGGCAAATGTCATTCAAAATGTTCAACGTCCTACTCTTGTTATCTCTCCAAACAAAACCTTATCAGCACAACTTTATAACGAGTTTAAATCCTTTTTTCCACATAATGCTGTCCACTATTTCGTTAGTGATTATGAATACTACCAACCAGAGGCGTATGTTCCATCAACTGATACGTTCATAGAAAAAGATGTACGCATTAACGAGGAGATCACTCGTATGCGACTTGCATCCACTGCTTCATTGATGTCGCGCCGGGATGTTGTGATTGTTGCGAGTGTTTCATGTATATACGGTTTGGGTTCACCCCGCGAATTTGAAGGTCAGAAAATTGATTTGGAAATCGGAAAGATGATTCGGCGCGATGAATTCCTGCGCGATTTGGTAGCTATTCAGTATGTTCGCAACGATGTGGATTTTTGGCAAGGGACATTCCGTGTGCGTGGTGATGTTATTGAGGTGTTTCCAGCATATAGTGAAAGCGCATTCCGTATTGAACTTTTTGGTGATGAAGTAGATAGAATCTGTGAAATTGATACTACCACAGGCGAAATCTTAGCAAAACAGAACACGCTTGAAATATATCCCGCTCGACACTTTATGACCGATGCTGATATATTTGAAGAAGCACTTATTAATATAGAACTTGAACTTCATGATCGTATAGCAACTTTTGAGAAAGAGAATAAACTGTTAGAAGCACAACGCGTTGAACAACGAACACGTTTTGATTTGGAAATGCTACGTGAAGTCGGTTACTGCTCTGGGATAGAAAATTATTCACGACACTTATCTGGATTGCAAGAGGGTGAACCACCATACTGCCTTCTAAATTACTTTCCAGAAGATTTTCTGCTTTTCATTGATGAATCTCATGTGACAATTCCGCAATTAAAAGGCATGTATCGTGGAGACCGTGCAAGAAAAACAACACTCGTAGAGTACGGATTCCGTTTACCCTCAGCATTAGACAACCGCCCTCTGAAGTTTGAGGAGATAGAAGCATATTGGGATCAGGTTATATTTGTTTCTGCAACTCCGGGTAAATATGAGATTGAGGAAAAAGGTGGTGGGCAAATCGTTGAACAGATCATACGTCCGACAGGACTGATTGATCCTCAAATTACCGTACATCCTGTCCGTGGACAGATTGACCATCTTATCGGTAAGATACATGAACGTGTGAAGCAGAAACAGCGCGTACTTGTCACAACCCTTACCAAACGGATGGCAGAAGATTTAAGTGAGTATTTTATTGAAGCGGGTATCCGTGCCAACTACATGCATTCTGAAATTGATGTATTTGACCGTGCTCGTATTTTACGACAACTCCGCGAAGGTGAGTTCGATGTTCTCATCGGTATTAATCTTCTGCGTGAAGGACTTGACCTTCCTGAAGTTTCTCTCGTAGCGATATTGGATGCTGACCGTCCCGGTTTCCTCAGATCCGTTACCTCTTTGGTTCAGACATCTGGACGTGCTGCGCGTAACGTTGATGGTGAAGTGTTGTTATATGGAGATACCGTCACCGAAGCAATGGCAGAAGCAATGGCAGAAACACAACGTAGACGCGACATACAGTTGAAATACAATGAGGAGCATGACATCACACCCGTTACTATTCAGAAAGCAATTGAGCAACTCATCTCTGAATCCACAGAGGAATATATTACGAGTAAACCTGAAGATATTGCACCTGTTCCTGTTATTGAAGAGACAAATGAAGAAGAAATAAGATCAGCTATAGACGATCTTACCCGACAAATGCACAAGGCTGCAATAGACCTTGAATTTGAACTTGCTGCTTTGATACGCGATCAGATTAATGAACTGAAGGCAAAAGTTCCTAGACTGAAATAGGATAATATAATGAGAGACAAGCTGTATTTAGTGTTTGCAGTTTTTTTAACTATATTCGCAAACTTACCATCCAGTTTCGCACAATCCACGCACCAACCTTTGCCAGAGAATGCTGTGATGCGTCTTGGCAATGGTTGGAGCACTGCGATACATTACTCCCCTGATGGCAAACATATTGTTGTTGGCGGAAAAAATGGCAATTGGATTCATGATATTGAAACAGGTGAAGTTCTCAAGTTGCTTACAGACAATGAGAGTGCTGTCTGGAGTGTTCGCTATAGTCCTGACGCAAGATTTTTAGCAAGTGCTGGTGCTGACTCCACTGTCATACTTTGGGATGTTGAGACAGGTGAACTGATAAACAGACTCGTTGGTCATTCTGGTATAGTCTCTAGTATCGCTTTCGGTCCAGACGGTACAACACTTGTGAGTGGAGCAACAGACGGTATAGTACAGGTGTGGGATTTAATCACTGGCGAACAACTACATTTGTTTTTTGGACACACTGACAAAATCAATAGCGTGACGTACAGTCAGGATGGAAAGTTGATCGCAAGTGGTAGTAAAGATGGAACTGTATGTATCTGGTCATTACAGACAGAAGCTTCAAATTCAGACAACAATTTAACTTGCCGTACAAGTGTTCCTGTGAATAGCGTGGCGTTTCATCCAGATGGAAAGATGGTTGCAAGTGGTGGAAATGACATGAACGTTATCCTATGGGATACAAACACAGGTAAGACTATCAGGACTTTCTCAGGTCATAATGATTGGGTTCGTAGCATTGCATTCAGTCCGGATGGAGAATTGCTGGCAAGTTGTAGTGATGACACAACAATACGCCTGTGGGATGTAAAGACTGGTGAACAGCAAAGTCTGCTCAAGGGACATACATCAAGGGTTGAAAACATTGTTTTCGGTCCACATGGAAAAACACTTGCGAGTGAGGGTTTAGATGGAACGGTTCGTCTATGGGATGTAGATTCGGGAAAACACCTGCGTATCATCGCTGAGTATCCAGATGTTATTTATAGTGTCGCATTCAGTCCCGATGGTCAGGTTTTGGCAAGTAACGGTAAGGACAATATCATACGACTGTGGGAAACAGAAACAGGAAACCGACTCAACAGAATTGCTCTGGCATCAGATGAATTGAGCACGTTCCTGACTGGAGTCACCAATCTTACATTCAGTCCAGATGGAGAAATATTGGCAATTGGCAGAGGAAACGACGCTGTTCTAATACCTGATTTTATGGCAGAAAAAACCATCCACACTATTCCTAATGCAGA
Source organism: Candidatus Poribacteria bacterium (assembly GCA_958295945.1). Taxonomy (GTDB): domain Bacteria; phylum Poribacteria; class WGA-4E; order WGA-4E; family WGA-3G; genus MSPOR6. Next base: position 2,016,053 of record OY282386.1, on the reverse strand, counting down.
TGATAGCATCCAAACTATTGCTGGTCATATAGATTTGGTCAGATGCGTAACTTATGCTCCCGATGGGAAGACACTTGCCACCGCGAGTGCTGATGGTACAGTCAGAATATGGGATATTCAGAGAGAAAAAGAAATTCAAATGCTTGGTGCACATACACATTGGGTCAATTGCGTGGCATTTAGTCCGGATGGGAAAATCCTTGCTTCCGGAAGCGTTGATAACACCGTCCTTCTGTGGGATCCATCAACAGGAGTTCAACTCCAACTCCTTGAAGGTCATACGAGTTCTGTTAATAGCATTGTTTTCAATCCGGATGGTCGAATCTTGGCAAGTGGTAGTGGTGATACCACCATTCGTTTGTGGCATTCACAGTCAGGAGAACACCTACACACTCTCACTGGTCATGTGAACTCTGTTGTACGCAGTGTTGCATTCAGTCCTGATGGACAAACACTCGCAAGTGGCGGTGATGATGCTAACGTCCATTTATGGAAAATGTTCACAGATAATCCACCAACCATCCTTACTGGACATACCGGCATTGTATTTAGTGTGGCATTTAGTCCAAATGGTAAAATACTCGCGAGTGGTAGTCTTGATGGCACCGTCCTATTTTGGGATTTTCCTGCTTTAGACACAGAGTGAATGGTGACATCTACGATTTGTTACAAGTTTTTCTTGGTAGACGCATTTAAGATAGTCCAAAACCTTCATCCATATTGTAGTGCGGGGTCTCCGTGCCCCATCTATTGCTTGAATTTTGGGTATATTGGCGGGGCACGGAGACCCGGGGAATGCCATAAGCGCATTCATACCGTTGATTTGGCACTACAATGTCTGGTGGTATTTTCCGTTAAATTGACACTTTTAGTACAAGAACTCTTCACATCCGATAATATCCTAACACTTGTAGAATATATTTTAGATAAAGAATCCAGATAAGGAGATTATATCTATGACAGTTCTGAAAACATATTACTTCGTAGTTATTCTTGTGTTAATCACTGTGTCTAACTACCATGTTCAACTTGCTGCAGACGAGATTAAAGATGAAGGAAAGCAAGCAGTTTTTCAAGAATTCATCAAAATGGCAGAAGATTTTGAGAAGCAAAACAATATTGACGATGCGATAGAAATATATGAACGAATTATAAAGGCAGATCCTAAAAATCTTGAATCGCACACGAAACTCGCAACACTCTATACACAAACAAAAAATCACGAAAAAGCTGCACAAATCTGGGAGAGATTGATTGAAATTGACCCAGATAACACCAAGTATCAAGAATCCTTGATAAATAGTTTAAAAGCAGATGGCAGAGATGATGAAGCAATAGAAATCATAGAGGCATACATCCAAATGCAGCCTGATGTTGGTATCCATTACGCACGACTTGCAACACTATATGCTGACCTTGAGAACGAGGACGTAGCAATCAAAAACTATGAAAAAGCAACTGAATTAGGATATGGTGAGAAAGATATACATCTTAAATTTGCAGAACTATATTATGCTATGGATAATGTTGAAGGAGCGGAAAATGCATTGAAAAATGCTATTTTAGTCGCATCATCAGATTGGGATCGACAGAATATTGAAAAACGATTGATAAACCTATACCGTTCTCAAGGTAATTTGGCACAGAAACTACTGAAAGCAGATGATGAAGACAACAATTCAATAGAATTGCAAAAAGAACTTGGACAAATCCACCTTAGTAATGGTGAATTTGAAAAAGCTGCTGAAGCTTATGGTAAAGCACTTGATATGACAAGAGATCAATACGCAAGAAATAGAGTTGCTGAATCATTGATCAAGGCTTACATAAAACAAGGAAGAACAGATTTAGCAATAACATTCTATGATTCTGAATCAAAAAAGTTTCCGAGAAACACATCGACAACTTCAACATACGGTTCTGGTGGTATTACAACTACTTTTGGTGGAGATGAAATTCGTAAATCACTGATAAATGCTTATAAGAATCAAGGGAAACTTGATGAAATAAAATCCATATTCAAGGGTAAATACGAGAAGGGTACTGCAAATCCGGCAGTAATTGAAATGCTCGCAGAGATTTATTGGAATGCAGAGGAACACCAAAAATCTGCTGAAACATATCAACTGCTAAATGAAGCAGAACCCAAGAATGTCCGTAGTTTATATCTCGCTGCTGTCGCTTATCAGAAAATCAATCAACCTGATAAGGCAATCGAGATATTGAACCAAGCATACACAGCACTTAAATCCAGCAATCATAGAAGTGATACATCATTTCTCGGAGCAATGGCTACAATCTGTCAAAAAAACAAAATGTACGACGCAGCGATTAAACTTGCAAATGATGCAATCACTGAAGCAGAAAAAAGAGATAACAAATGGGGTTTGAATTATCACTATAATATCCTTGCGAAGAGTTATCATGGGGCAAAACAGTATGAAGATGCGTTCAAATCATACCAAAATGTAATTAAATTTGATGAACATAATTACATGAAAAGAACAGCAGAACCTGAAATGAAAAAAATAGCAAAGGAAGGGAAACTTTATGAAAAATGGATACCAGAACAGATTAAGAAAGTAACGGATAATCCAAACAATATAGAATTCATCTTAGAACTTGCTGAAAGTTATGAGGCTAATGACAATATTGAAGAGGCAGTAACTCAGTATGAAAGACTCGCTGAACTTGATTCAGATAATCCTGAATGGTATAAAAAACTTGGTCATTATTATCAAACTATGCTGCCAACAAGAAGTGAAACAGGTGAAATACATGAAGGAACTGCACTGACACTCAGTGGCAATGGAAGTTATGTAGAAATGAATGACAGTGAGTCTTTAGATAAAATAACGAATCAAGTGACGGTGTCTGCGTGGATTAAGCCAACCAGTTTTCCAAACAATTATGTGCGTATCATATTCAGAAGCGATGAAAAGAAACAGAATTATAGGCAACGTAGTTATATACTTGCTATAAGATCGGATGGTAAGCTTAAAATAACTTCATCCCCAAAAGATGAGGGATATGCATCACTTTATTCTGCCCCTGGTCTCATCAAACTCAACAAATGGACTCACATCGCCGGTGTCATTGATTCAAGAAAAAACTATATGAAGATTTTCATTGACGGGAAGATTGTCGGTAATAGACACTACAATGGGCAAAGCAGCTTCGTTAGTTGTCGTCTGCCGCTCCGTATAGGCGTTACACATATCCCAGACCAAGTGCAAAACACCTCTTTTATCGGTCAGATTGATGAAGTCCGTGTGTGGAACAAACCACGGACTGAAGAAGAAATTCGGTCAGATATGAATAGACAGTTGAACGGAGACGAACCGGGTTTAGTTGGATACTGGAAATTTGATGAAGAAAAGGATGGAAATATCTTTGATGCTACACCGAACAAAAACGATGGTAAACTCATTGGAGATGCCAAAATTGCATCCTACACACGTCCTGTTTTTGAGAGATTACGATCTGATCAATATACAAAGTCAATAGAAGCTTATCAAATAGCAATCGGACTTGAACCAACATCTTATCAACTTTACGATAAATTAGCACAAACTTATGTCTTGGCAGGACAAACAGCAAAGGCAGAAGAAACATATCAACAAGTCTTAGGCATGGAATTTAGACAGAACGATTACGAGTCAGCTATTCAAGCTATTTCCAAATTATATTATGAGAATGAGATGGATGACAAAATCGTTCCTATACTTGAAGAAATTGAACCGAGAATGGAAAAAAGTGCTTTCTTGTACGAACTCTTAGGTGCTAACTACAAAAAAGTGGGTGAGAATGTAAAATCTGAAGATGCTTATGCAAAATGGTTGTCAATTCGACTGAAAGAATTGAATCAGCAAAATAGTTATTATCAGTTACATAATTTTGCTGTAGAACTCCTTGATAAGAATTTGTTTCCTGAAACTGCCCTAAGAGTAGCTAAACGTGCCCACCTTAAAAACACATATCCTAACTATTCGTATTTAGCAACTGTTGGACTTGCATGTATTGCAAATGGACTATATGATGACGCTCTAAAGTTCTATAATTATGAATTCACAGTAATTTCAGACGAAGCTTCATTTGGTCGTTTCTGGGGAAGAATTACTGACTATGGAAAAAAAGTAAAAGACAAAGGTCGGTACTATGAAATGTTGGATTCGTTGGCAGATTCCATTCCATCTGAATACACAGGTCATCGTATAGAAATTAACCGAATACTTGTAAAACTCAGATTAGCAAAATACTATAGTCAGAACAACATGCTGGAGAAAGCAATGAAAATGATGCAGCAAACTGGTATTGTTGCTGAAAATGTCTGGTTAACTCTCGGACCTTTTGATAACACAGCAGGAATAGGATACAACACAGAATATTTCTCTGAGGATTCTACACAGTTAGATATGATAGCAAAATTTGAAGGTGTAAATGAACAAATTAAGTGGATAAAATTCAATGACGATGCTTTTGACGGTTATATTGATTTCAGTCCAAGAGGAAATTGGTGTGTTTCCTATGCATGGACAACAATCACCTCACCTGATGAACGGCAAGTACAATTCCGCTTTGATAGTGATGACCAAGGCAAAATGTGGCTGAATGGTGAAGAGATATATGCAAATACTCAAGATAAAACTATCAGTCTTGATAGAGAAATAATTCCAGTTACGCTCAAAGCAGGTAAAAACTCAATTCTCGTCAAAGTATGTAATGAGGAAAAGGAGAGTGGATTTTATCTGAGGATTACGGATACAGATGGGAAACCTTTCAAGGATTTGAACATAAACGATATTCAAGACAAATAAATCAGTTTTGTACGGTAATTTTCTGCTGGATTTTATTCATTGCTTTTCAATATGAATTTTGCTAAAATAGCATCAGTAATGTTTATATTTTTTAGCTATTATTGACAGAACATTAAATACAAATAAAGAAAGGAAAATGCAATGTTTGTATGTATCGCTTGTGGTTATTTATGGAAAGAGGCTGATGAACCCCCAGATGAGTGTCCTGCGTGCACTGCTCCAAAAGAGAAATACATCCCCTATGATGATAGAGCAGAACGTTGGGTAAAACGTGCTGTTGCGGCACATGTAATGTATCCCGATGAAGAAGGTGCAGATTTACGTGCAGAGAACTCTGCTCTCTCTTCTCACATAAGATTTGCTTGTGTTGGTTTATTGGAAGACCTTAAGAAAGAGTAGATATAAGAAGTTCCGGTTTAATATCGGGACTTCTTTTTGTATGACAACATTTATTTTTATAACAGAAAGGAACGGCACAGACTGTCATTTTACTCATAGAATACAGTTGTCGTAAGGATTAAATGAAACAGATACGATCAATGCTGATTCTATTCCTATTTTGTGTAAGTGGAATAGCTTCAGCACAAAATCTTGCAGACCGGGTAGTAGAACATCAGTTTGACAATGGTTTAAAGTTGTTGATGATTGAACGTCATACTTCTCCGACCGTCGCACCATACATACTGTTTAAAGCAGGATCGGTTGATGAGTCTGACGATGCACGCGGTATAGCGCACATGCTTGAGCATATGCTATTCAAAGGCACAAAGACTATCGGTACCACTGATTATGAAAAAGAGAAAAAGGTACTTACAGAAATAGACGAAATAGGTGATGCACTTGATAAAGAACGGGCTAAAGGTGCAAAAGCAGATGATGCAAAAATCACAGAATTAGAGGAATCACTTGCGGCAAAACAGGAAGCCGCAAAGGAATGGATTGTCTCTGGCGAGTACACAAAAATCTATACACAACACGGAAGCACAGGTTTCAACGCGGGAACTTCTGTAGACTACACTATTTATACGGTCGAACTTCCTTCAAACAAATTAGAATTATGGGCGATGCTTGAGTCAGATAGACTTAAGAACGCAGTGTTACGCGAATTTTATGTTGAACGAGAAGCAGTCAAAGAAGAACGGCGAATGGCAGTAGATACGCGTCCGGGTGGAAAATTATATGAGCAGTTTATTGCTGCGTCTTTCACAGCACATCCTTACGGCATGCCAATCATTGGATGGCCCTCAGACATTGCAATGCTCAATCGTAATAAAGCAGAAGAGTTTTTCAAAATACATTATGCACCGAACAACTCCGTTATGGTCATTGTTGGAGACATTAATATTGAGAATACTATCAAATTGATTGACAAATATTTTGGTGATATTTCATCGCAACCACTGCCTGATGAGGTTACCGTACGTGAACCCGCACAAGAAGGTGAACGTAGGATTGAAGTTGAATTTGACGCTGAACCGCAGATGATGATTGGCTTCCATAAACCGACAATACCTCATTTTGATGACTATGTGCTTGATATGATAAGCGCGATCCTATCAGATGGTCGCACATCCCGTTTTTACAAGAACATCGTTGAAGAAAGTATTGCTGTTTCTGTAAATTCAATCAATGGATACCCCGGTGCTCGTTACGACAATCTCTTTGTTATCAGTGCTACGCCTCGTTCACCGAACACAACTGTTGAAGTAGAAGAAGCAATTTATGCAGAATTAGAGAAACTCAAGACAGAACCCGTTGAAGAAAAGGAATTTAAACGTATCCTCAAACAAATTGATGCAAGTTTCATTCGTGCATTAAGTTCAAATGCAGGTATGTCAAATCAACTTGCCTTTTACGAAGGGATTGCAGGTGACTGGCGATATATTCTCGATTGGCGAAAGAAGATGTATGAAATTACACCTGATGACATCATGAGAGTTGCTAAAACCTATTTCAAGAAGAGCAATCGCACCGTTGCCACACTTGTTAAGAAGGAAATTGAAACTTCAGAGGATATTGTTGACGAGGAGGAAAGTGAATGAGAAAAAAACATTTTACAAATCTACTTGTTATAGTCACCCTGATTACTTGTTTAGTCGCATGGGGGACATTAACCACTAATGCGAAACCACATGAAGAACTTGAATTTGAACCAATTGATTTCAAACCACCAGTACCACAGAAACATGTCCTCTCAAATGGAATGGAGTTATATCTACTTGAAGACCATGAATTGCCAGTTTTTGACATCAGTGGACTTATCAAAACCGGAACTATTTACGATCCAGTAGAAAAAATTGGATTAGCATCTATCTTCGCAAGTGTCATGCGTACCGGCGGAACTATTACACGCGAACCAGACGCTTTGAACGAAGAACTGGAATCTATGGCAGCTTCGGTTGAGATTGGCATGTCTCCTGAATACGGATCAGTTAGTCTGTCAACAATGGCAGAGGATATTGAAAAAGGATTAGAAATTTTTGCAGATATCCTACGAAATCCTGCATTTAGAGAGGAAAAATTAGAACTCCGGAAACAACAAGCGATTGAAGCTATTCGTAGAAGGAATGACAATCCGATACAATTAGCCTGGCGTAATTTCTCCACTATTCTATACGGGAAAGATCATCCATTCGGTTGGTATTCTGAAATAGAAACTGTTGAAAGCATTACAGTAGATGATCTCAATACCTTCCATAAAAATTATTACCATCCTAACAACATCATGCTTGCAATAACTGGCGATTTTGACACTGAAACACTAATCACACAGTTTGAAAAAGCATTTGAGGGGTGGGAAATGTCAGATGTAGAATTGTCAAATGTTGCTGAAGTAGAAGATGCTCCAATTTCTTCAGTTAACTATATTCACAAAGAACTACCGCAGACAACAATGTTGATTGGACATTTCGGTATCAAACGCACGCCAGATTTTCCAGATTTCTTCGCGTTACGTGTTATGAATGAGATTCTGGGTGAAGGCGGATTCACTTCCCGTCTGATGTCAGAAGTGCGAGAAAAACATGGTCTTGCTTATATGGTCGGTAGTTTGATGTCGATGAGTTTCTACACGAATCCAGGTGAATGGTTTGCTTACACACAAACACGAACAGAGAAAACGGCCGAAGCTATTGAACTCATCATCAAAGTTGTCAGTGATTTACGTGAAAATCCAGTACCATCAGATGAATTACAACGCACTAAAGACTCACTCATCAATTCTTTTGTGTTTAGTTTTGAGAGTAGTTCTCAAATTGCATTCCAGCAAATGATGTTAGATTTCCGTGGATTCGCTCCTGATTACCTTGAAACTTATACGGACAAAATCGCTAAAGTTACTGCGGAAGACGTGCAGACAGTCGCACAGAAATATTTACATCCAGAAGCACTAACGATTGTTGCAGTTGGGAAGCAGGATAATTTTGATAGACCACTGAGTGAATTCGGTGAAGTAAATGTAATTGAGATTAAGCAACCTGAGCCGCCACCTGTAGAAGCAATACCCGATGCAAGTGATGATGATATTGCAAAAGCACAGGAGATTCTTGCCGCAACCGTTGAGGCACACGGAGGAATTGATCTGTTGAAAGCAGTAGATAACTTGGTTTTAGAAGCAGATAACACAATGATTACACCCGCAGGACCAGCAGTTTTGCAAATTGGTATGTATGTTCTTTATCCTGATAAATACCGTCAAGATGTCAAAACACCGCAGGGAGAATTTAGTCTTATTTATGATGGTGAAACTGCTTATGGCTCCTCAATGAGGGAAATACAACCGCTACCACCTGAAATAGCAACTTCTGTAAAGGATGCTTTATTTAGAGATCCGATACAACTCCTTGAACATCTTTCTCTGAGTGAATCTGCGCAGTTACAATTTGCAGGTTCTGAAGATGTCAATGGCACACCGGCTTCCATTTTGGTCACAGAACAACCATCTGGTGAAATGTTAAAGATATATATCAGTGAAGAAACAAATTATATCGTTAAAATGGTCTATCGCGAAACAGAACAAGGCGTAACGCTGAATAAAGAGAACATCTATTCTGATTTTCGTGATGTAGATGGAATTAAAATTGCTTATGGTTTTGTACAGAATATAGATGGAAATCCACACATTAATAGTCGTACCAATTTAATTATGTTAAACACAGATATTGATGAGACTCTATTTGAGACATCAAAATGAAAAATTTAGACCTACGCGTCCGTTATTTTCAGGATAGTACACCAGCAGATGTACCCTGTCGTGAAACTGAATTCGTCCGCCGTGAATTTGAAATGCCATTACCAATTGACGAGACTGCATTGGTCTTAGTTGATTTGTGGAATGTGCATTTCATTGAAAGTTGGATTGAACGTGCCAAACAAGTTACTGTAGATTGTGTCGTCCCTGTTATTGATGCTGCTCGCAAAACTGGCATGACTATCGTTCATGCCCCATCACCATCAGTTGCTGCACAATATCCACAGCTTGAACGACACAATCCTCCGCAACCGTCCACACCGAATACATGGCCGCCATCTGAGTTCAGAAGTCGTTCTGGTGACTATAATATATATCGTGGTCCACGTAGTCAACCCCCTGGAATTGGCATACATTGGAACAAACTTGCATCCCAACTCTCTATGTCGCCTGCAATTGATGTAAAAGAGGATGAATTCGTCATTGCAACTGGACAGCAACTGCATGAATTAATGGAGGAACGAGGCATACTCCATCTCCTCTATGCCGGTTTTGCTACGAATTGGTGTGTATTAGGGAGAGACTACGGTATCCGATCAATGTCTCGATATGGATATAACATCATTCTGCTCCGTGATGCGACAACGGGAGTTGAGTTTCCTGATACCTATGAAAATCTGTTCACAACAGAGATTGCAATCCGAGAAGTAGAACAACAATATGGGTTTAGTGCTTCAAATGCGGATTTCTTAAAGATCATTGAACAATGAATATTGTGCATCCATTAAGAATTGTATTCATATTCTGTCTCAGTTTTTCTGCAGCGAATGGTTACTTTGCTGAAGGACTTAGTGACAACTATCAGCAAGGTATACAATACAAAAACGCAGGACAGTATCAAAATGCAATTGCATCATTTGATCTTGTTATTAACTCTGCACAAGCAGGGACAGACACAAACCTACTTGCAGATACATATTATCAAATCGCATCAACCTACCACATCCTGGAAGAATACAATAAGTCCATAGCATCCTATAAGAGAGCAATCACTTTAAACCCAAATTCAGGTGTATACTATAACGCGCTCGGTATATCATACTCGGAGCTAAAACAGTATAAAGCAGCAATTGCTGCTTACCAGAAAGCAATAGAAAAAACACCGAAGAACGCACAACCTTACTATAATCTCGGATTAGTTTATCTCAAACAAGGGGTATTCACGTTTGCAGAAACTGCCTTTAAGAATGCAATTGCTGTTGATGCTGATTGGTCAGATGCCTATATTGGTCTCGGTGAAATATACCTCAAGCAAGGAGATTTTGAAAATGCAGAAAAAGCATATTTGACTGCAGCGCATTTCAATCCAAATGGGTTAGCGATATTGTCAGGATTAGGTCAAGTGTATGCAAAACAGAAACGGCATGATGTGGCAATAGATACATTTGACAAGGTATTATCACTTGAGAGTGATAATACCGAAGCACATTTCCAACTTGCTCAGATATATCACAAACTTGGTGATAGGGAGAAAGCAACTTCAAGAATGGAGTTCTTTAAGTTATTACGAAATACAGATCCTATACTTGAAAAAGCAAAAAGATGGGTCAAAATCAATCCTGATGACCCCATAGGGTACAACAACCTTGGTATCATTTACCTGACGCGCAAACGACATGATAAGGCTATTGAATACTATAAACATGCTATCTCTATATCCCCGGATTTACCAACTACGCACTACAACTTAGGACTCACTTATCATAAACAAGGTAAATTAGATCTTGCAATTAAGGCATATCAACAAGCAATTACATTAGATCCAACCCTTGCAATCGCCCACAATAATCTCGCTGTCTGTTATACCGATATGAGACTAAATCCTGAAAAAGCACTCCTCCATGCAAAAACAGCAACAGATCTTGCTCCTGATGACGCTAATTATTGGGACACACTTGCAACAGTATGCACACATCTCGGATTAGAAAACCAAGCACAAAATGCACGTCAAAAGCAGATTTCCTTGCTAAACTCACCAGAAAAATGAGATGTTTCTATCCAATTCTATTCTGTTTCATATTATTGATTTCTTACACTGATGCTCAAGTAAAGTTTACTGACGTTACAGACAAGGCAGGTATTGATTTTCTTCATTTTGATGGTCGAACTGGAGATAAATATCTGATTGAAACACTTGGTTCAGGAGCGTTATTTCTTGATTACGATTCTGATGGTGATCAAGACCTGTATATAGTCAACGCATCACAAATCTCACCCACAGACGATTTTAAAAACAACCTAAATCCTAATACAAATACTCTCTATAGAAACAACGGAGATGCTACTTTTACTGATGTCACGCAGATTGCAGGTGTTGGTGATACTGGCTATGGTGTTGGTTGTGCTGCTGCTGACATCAACAACGACGGATTCCCTGAGATATATGTAACAAATTTTGGAGCCAACAGATTATATCTCAACAGTGGAAATGGCACTTTTACTGACATATCCGAAAAAGCAGGAGTTGGTGATGAACGATGGGGAACAGGTTGTGCTTTTTTAGATTACGATTTAGATGGTTACATCGACCTATATGTTGTAAATTACATGCAATATGCTGTTCCTTCGGAAAAAGGATGGATAATACGCGGAGTTAGAACCTACTGTAGTCCAACAGACCAAATCGATAAATCCAATTTTAAAAGTGAGTCTGATATCTTATACCGTAATAATGGAGATGGAACATTTATAGATGTAACAGAACAAGCCGGGATAAAGCATCGCGCACTTGGACTTGCAATCGCTGTTGGCGATTACGATAACGATGGGGATGCGGACATACATATTGCTAACGATATGGAACCTGACCTACTTTACCAAAACAACGGGAACGGAACATTCACTGATATAACAGATTTCTCTGGTGCTGGATATGATGAAAACGGAATGCCCGGGAGTGGGATGGGTAGTGCATTTGGAGATTATGATAATGATGGATATCTGGATTTGGTTGTAAGCAATGCATCATCATATCCTGCAATTCTATATCAAAATGAAAATGCTCTTTTCTTCTCAGATATCTCCTATACATCTGGAATTGGTGCAGTGACACTTCCATATTTCAAATGGGCAGTCGATTTTTTGGATTATAACAACGATGGTCTTCAAGATATTTATGTTTCAAACGGTCATCTACAGGATAACATCGCACTGTTTTCTGATGCAACTTATCCACAAGAAGATTTATTGTTTGAGAATACCAAGAACAAGAATAAGCATATATTCACAGATGTCTCAACGGAAGTAGGTTTGTCGCAACGCACTATGATGGTTGGTAGGGGAGCAGTATTCGGAGATTATGACAATGATGGAGATATTGACATCTTCTTGAATAATTCCAATCAAGCCGCGAAACTGCTGCGGAATGACGGTGGGAATAACAATAATTGGATAATAATTCAGACAATCGGAACAAAAAGCAATATATCGGGAATTGGCACTCGAATCAAAATAACTGCAGACGATCTTATTCAAATCAAAGAAGTTCACAGTGGATCCAGTTATCTCTCACAAAATGACCTGCGTTTACACTTCGGACTTAATAAGAACACAGTGATTGATACACTTGAATTGAATTGGACAAGTGGAAAGAAACAGCAGTTCACCAATGTGAAGGTCAATCAGATTCTCAAAATACATGAAGAAAAAGGGTTGATGAACGCACACCAATAATACCATTTCCCTTCTACAATTAAACAGAAATGGAATTATATTTGCTTTTTCCCACTTTAATTGTTAAAATTCTGTGGTAAGGAGGAGAATATGGTTGAACTTACAAATGAAGACATTGCGTTTTTCAGAGATAATGGTTATCTGATAAAGAAAAATGTGTTGAACCCAGAACTCATGGAAAGAGCAAGATCAAGGTTATGGGAGGGTGCACCTGAAGGAAGACTCCGCGAAGATCCAGATACTTGGGTCGGTCCCTTCAAACCAGAAGAAGAGAATGAAGATAATTCAAATAGACGAAAAGGATTCCGTTGGAATTTCCGTGAACCCGGTGGTGAGGAGTGGATGGTAAAACTACTTGCTACGGATCCTAACGTTTGGGGAATGGCAGAACAGTTTTTAGGTGAGGGAACCTTAGTCGTACCAAATCGAGTTCGTGGAATTTATTGCACTCTACCTTACGGTGATGTGCCGAAGAAGTCCATTGGTTGTCATGTTGACGCGCATCCTTTCCACCTCGGTGTTGTTGGCTATATTGATGATGTTCTACCTGAAGGTGGAGCATTCACTGTTTGGCCTGGTAGTCATAAAATATTCTATTATGATTACAAATCTCAATATAAGAACGAACCGACTCCACAGTACGATGTTGACAGGGAACGTCTTAGTAGAGAACCAGGTGTTGAATGCCACGGTAATGCAGGGGATATTGTCTTCTGGCATCATCGTATCGGACATGCAGCAGGACATAACTATACACATCAGATTCGACAAGCCGTGCTTTACGACTTTAGAAAAACCGAATTGTCTGAAACACAAGAAGAACCACCGAATGAGGATATGTGGAGAGATTGGCCTGGAATTAAGGCATTAGAGTAACAACTTCTTGAATAGATAGAAAACATCTATTATTCCCTTAATCCTAATACCTTTAGAGTTGTAGCCATCATCTGATATGCAATCTCAGCCTTCTCCATTCGCATCTGTGGGAAAGTTTCAACAGAAATGTATTTGTCATATCCTACATTTCCCAACGCTTCTGCAAAAGTTTTAAAGTCTAATTCATCTCTTTCCTCACCTGGAATAAGAAATGTGCTGTAAGGATACATTCCCGCTACTCCCTTGACATGACAATGAGCCGTAAGCGGACCTAATTTTTCAGTTGCTTCTGCGATGTCTTCACCAAGGTGATAGAAATTGGTAATATCATTCAGAACTTTCAACGCATCAGAACCAACATGTTCTATCAACAGCAATACTTTTGAAGATGTGTCAATAGTGTTTGCTTCATGATTATGAATATTCATAGTTATACCGAGTCCTTCTGCGCGTTGACAGATAGGCTTTAAGACATCTACAAGTATTTTCCAAGCATACGCATCTCCCTTATCACCACCATATCCTGTGAGAAAATTTACACCGCCTGCATCAAGTGCAACTGCTACATCCTGAAGTATGGCGTAATGATCAATCGCTGTCTGCATTTCTTCTAAAGCAAGATGGTAGAGTCCCTTTCCAGTAAATGGATTGATGACAGAAACCTGCAAACCATGATCGTCTGTCATGAGTTTGACATCTCTAAGTAAAGAGTCTGTTATTTCACCTGAAGGGATGTGTGCTTCAGGACCACACATCATCTCTATTGCATCATAACCAACATCAGAGAGTATAGATACAACATCTTGAAGCGGAAGGTCTTTCATTCCACCTGCATGATATGATAAACCTATCATAATATTCCTTTCTATTTCACCCTATCAATGTCCAAATAAAACTGGTAGAAAATTGTCATTTCTACCAATTAGATGATATAATACCATTTCTATAAATGTTTATCCCATTAGCATTTGTTAAGAATGTCTTGAAGGACTGCACAAACTGGCAGTTTGTGTTACAAAAATGCGGCGTTTTCTATTAGAAATGGTATAATAACAGATGCACCATAGACATGCAACAATATTGAAACTCAATCCCTACACTTCAAGCCACAATTTGGAACATTGATAGTATGAACAACGATTTCTTCTTACCTTTTCACAGCCATTTACTAAATTATCCAAATTTCAATACGTCTGCAGCACATCAAACTGAGCTAAAAAACCTATCTCGGTTAGGAAAGCAGACATGGATTAAGTTGGATTCTACTGATTTAAAAACACGGTACCGATTGACTATATTAGAATTAAATTTCAAGACATCTGAAAAAGCTCAAACCATACAACTATACTTACGACATTTATTGTTTGGAAACAATTCGGAAGATAACCATTCTACATTTTATCAGTTTTTTCTGGTCGCACAACCAGGTTCAGAAACATTATATTACAACATCACAGAATACATCCAAAATTGTATTGCAGGAGATATCGCAGTTGCTGAACGCTTAATTGGAAGGACAATTCTTTACCTATATCAATCCGATGATAATGGACACGACTTATTGAGTGAATCAGGGACAAATGCATTCATTAAACATTATCTAACCAGATATCTTGAGGCTTATGGATCTAAAACAATCATTGGATTTGCTATTGAACCACCCCAATTCTTGTCTGTTTTTGACTCGGATGCAACATCAATACCTTGGAGTAATACTCTCTTGGATTATATTCGTGATGAAAACTTCAAGGATATAGATAGTAGAACGCAAAACACCAGATCAAGTTTCCTACCATTTCTTTTTTACGAAAAATACAATTCACCTGTCATTAGGAGCGTGTTCTGGCAGGAATTGACGTCCCAATTTGTGCGAAGTTTCATTACCGGACTTCGTAAATTCTGTCATGAGCACAAACTCAGACTTGCAATGACTATACAGGAAAGTGCGCGATCCCTTCAATACGAACTGAGAACCCTTTTACAACAAATTGATTGTCCTATTATTGTAAGATCAGAATCTGATACGGCACGTCAATTTGTTGTCTCTAAATCAGTGTGTAGTCATTCAAAACATGTTGGAATAATGCGCCATGACAAACTTTCATTAATTCAGTTTAACAATGACGTTGTTCAGGGATTCAATACATGGATTACTCATAAAAATAAAATAAAAAATGATGAATTAGTTTCTAATCAACAAATTGAGGTATTGCAAAACGGGTTTCCCAAACGAAAATTACTCATGTTGTCACCGACACAGAGTCTTTGGATGAAACCTGAAGAGAAGCAGTGGAATTCCATTACGAAAGCGTGGGGTTGGTTATGTCAAATAGTATGGAATATGGGATATGATTTTGATATTGTCGCTGAACAACACCTATTTGATGCTCAAATTGATAAGAAAGATGCCGTGATTAATCTCAATGGCAATGTTTACGACTTGGTTTTGCTTCCGAGTTGCCTGTCCCTTCATGAAAACACAATCCAATGTTTGACATCGTTCACAAAATCAAAAGGAAAACTTATAGTAAATGCTCCTGTTCCCTATCTATTGAATGGCAAAATAGGACTGGAACCTTATTTGCTGGAACGTCTTGTCTATGGAAGACGAACAACTATCTTAGATGGTCTAGAAAATGAGAGAGAAATTGAACTTAGAAAACTGCTACAAAAGTGGATCACTCCTGCTATCAATGTATATTATGGCAATGAGAACCAACGACTTGAAACAGTGAAGATACATCATAGAATGTCCGAAAACCATCTATCCTTTTGTTTACACAACACAGAGAATGAATCATACGATACGCTGGTTGAAATAATAGGCAGGATTGAGAAAGTTCAAGAAATAGAGTTTGCTACAGGGAAAATCATACCAATAGATATGTGGTTTGCAAACGGAAATACTTATGTTAATCGGACATTTAAACCATTTCAAAGCAAACTGTTATTAGTTTACTAAATTTTCAAGACTGCTGAACACAGACGTTTCCACTTTTGATATTACCTTTGTGCAAGGTTGATAATAAAATATGTTACTCCGATAACTGTTGTTGAGACAGTGCTGATCAATACCCAGTTAATTGCAAATTTTTTTTCTACCTCTAAAATGTCTCCAGGATAAATCAAGACATTGTCAATACCAGGTTCAATAACATGAACTATGGTAGTCCCATCACTACGATGTATATGTACCTTTTCTCTATTTGCTTCATTTTCAAAACCACCAGCAATTGCAATGGCTTTTTGGATTGTCATAGGTCCACGGACTCTATGTGCCCCCGGTGTTTGCACGTAACCATTTACATAAATGGGTTCTACTTTGAATGCATTGGGTATAAATAATACATCTCCATCGGATAGAAATGTGACTTCAGTGTCATTTTCAGATGATTTCCAAAAGTTTTCACCAACGCTCAACTCCGATAAAGTTCCATCTTTACTTACTTTGACCACACTATTTCTATCTGCTTCTTCAGTAAAACCACCAACTCTTGCTAATGCATTATCTACGCCTATTTTATTGTGTATAAATATCTTCCCTGGAGCATTTACTTCACCTTGGACATCAATCACGCTTAGTTGTGAAACAAACACCAAGTCATTGGAATTGACACGGATATCTTTGATAGGTTGATTTGTTGAGAGATCATAAGTCTCTACGAATATTGATATATCTTGCGTTTGTTCTGATTCAGTATTTTTGTCTCTACGACTCTTAAATCTTATAAGTTGAACAAGTGTTGTGTCAGCATTTTCAGTCATGCCACCTGCAAGAGCAATTGCGCGATTTATATCTATATCCGACTCTGGCGAAATGATGTAACGTCCTGGTGTCTTGACTGCTCCACCAACAAATACACCATTTTCTTGCGAGACAAGAGAAACCATGATTATTGGGTTTTTAATTAGTTCCTCTTCCAATAAAAAAGCACTGATTAACTCTTTTGTTTCTTCAGTTGTTTTTCCTGATACCTGTATATCTCCACCAAAGTAACTAATTCTTCCATCTTCTCTGACCTGCACAGATTGACCATATTCTGGCTGTCCAATCACTGCTATCTGGAGGTTATCACCTTGCCGAATACGGTACACATCTCCATAGATGGATATACAACTAAATAAAATCAGTAAAATAATTGAAGTAAAGTAATGTTTAATCATAGTCAGGTAAGGTTCATTTAATCCGGCGGTCTATCTATATACCGTTACAACTGATCTTCAAAAAGTGGTATTTGTCCATTTTTACGAGTGTTATGTCTACGCGCACCCACCTGTCTTCCCGGGAGTTTTCGCCAATACGATTTAACCTGAGTTCCATTGCTTCGTCTGTATCCATGAACAAATACTTTTCCGCTTGTATCAATTGGAGTCTTCATTCTTCTAAAAAGGTAGATTTGCTTTGCTTCATAGCAGCCTACCTACATAGACTAATTTTGATTTAATGAGTCGATATATGCTTTGATACACTCCAAAGCTCGTTGAACACTATAGGTAGGAACGAGAATTTCACCCCATTCGGATTTTACTAAAGTTCCTTTAAGGCCACCGTATGCAGGTATTTCATTTGAACGTAAAAAAACTTCAATGCCTTCATCCTCTAACACACTCTTGAGGATATATCCGGAAACTTCATTCGGTACAGAGTGAACCACATACCAATCAACAGAGCCTCGTCCTTGCGATGGAACTAAGCCAGGAAGAAGATCTACATCACATTCAGAACAGTGCATTACAGTCTCTTTATATTCTGTGTTGCATTCTGGACAATACGGCATAGTCTTTTCCTCCTCATTACTTGTGTTATTTCAATCATTATACCACAGACTACCGTATTAAGCAAGATGGATGAGAAAATGGGGGTGCGTAAAGTTTTTGTCACTAACTTCTCACCATGAATTGTAGGGGCCAAATCAACGGTATGAATGTGCTTATGGCATTCCCCGGGTCTCTGTGCCCGCCCGTTGCCTTCCAGGACAAGGAACGCCTACAGGCGTTCATACCGTTGATTTCTTGATTACTTGATTTGGCCCTACAATAGATTACAGGTTTTTCACTTGAATTGATGTCTACGGTGACAAAAACTATACACACCCTCATTGTAAGTTTTACTATAAATTGAATCTTTTGGATAGGAACGTACCTTTCCAAACTCCCATCCGTGTAATCCGCGCAATCTAAGACAATCCGTAATTCTGAAACAACGAAAACACGTCAATTCAGGATAACCAAATGCTCAAAAATGCAACATTCAGAGAAATATATACAATTGTTCTAAGAAAATACACAAAAGAATGAAAATATGCCAAATATATTGCTTTTTTACTTGACTTATGTTAGTTACCTACGTTATAATATGTGTCACATAAACAGTTTTGAAATGTAGGTTACCAAATATGTATACAGATCAGGTTAAACATGTCACAGCAAATGTCCAGCAAATGTTCACGTCAATCCATAGAGTGACATTTCAAAATTCTGACAGATCAGAAACAAAATCGGTCATAGACGCGCAATTAAGTGCACCTCATGACATTTTGGAAATGATACTCTTAACTATTGAATTATCATACCAGATTATGCGGGGAAGGTTTACATCTCCGATTTCTTACACACCGAAACTGAATATGGATGACGTACAATTAAAAAAAAATTTTATTTTTGAAAAAACCTTTCTTAACCCTTATGTAGACAATGTTATCAACAACTTAAACAACGTACAGTTGTACATACTATTGTACGTCAATTGTACGTCGTTGTGGAGGAAAATTACAATGATATTTGAAGAAAGACATAGTGAATTCGCTGTTAAATGTTTGGCAAGATTCATGACCATTTCAGCCATCGTCGACGCATTCAATAAAGAATTCTATGCTGATATACCCAAACCCGCTCCCGTGCAACAGAATCAGAACTTAGAGCAATATTATCAGGAAATTGAAAAACACAAACGCGCTATCAAAGGAAAACTCTATCAGCAACTCAGGAAGTATAACATCACACACAAAGATTACCCACAAAAATGGCTGCAGTTCTTCAACCAAACACGCCAAGAATTCCTCAACTGCTATCTGCTTGAAGAACTACAAAACGAGGACAACATCTCTAAAGAACTGAGTGTGTAAAGATTTTATCACTAACTTCTTACCATGAATTGTAGGGGCGGGTCTCTGTGCCCGACCGTTGCCTTACAGGACAAGGAATGGCGGGGCACAGAGACCCCGCCCTACAATAGGTTACAGGTTTTTCACTTGAATTGATGCCTACGGTGACAAAAACTTTACACACCTAATTCCAAATTGACGTTGACATCTCAATATTGATACCATATACTTTATTGAGTTATCCTACGAAGATACTATCTGCAATTATGCTTTGTTAATAGTACTTATGTAGAAACATATCCAGATCAATTTCTAAACATAATTTAGGTGAACGTATGAGCAATTACGATGTAACTATCAATGCAAGAACACATTTAGTTGTTGAAACCAATACAGGTCGGTGTTTAGGTGGGATCGGTACAAACTTTTACCGCCCATTCGTCTTTCCATTTTATACGCCTTCAGGACACACAGTCATTCAGGAATTTGCTTTTGACCATCCCTTTCATAACGGCATATTTGTCGGACAAGCTCCCGTCAAGGTAGGGGATCGTGAAGCGTGGTTTTGGGGAGCACCCCCACGACGTTCCTTTACAGACAGACTCTTTGAGAAATTGGGACGCATGGAAACACAAAAAGCTATTGTCATGACGCCTCATCAGCATGGTGTTAAATTTATACAAAACATTGTTTGGCGTGATGCAAACGAAGAACCGTTGATAGATGAAATACGTACGGTCAATCTTTATGCTATTGCGGACGGTACAGTTTGCGATATGACAAGCGAAAAAGTAGCCACCTACGGAGATGTTGAATATCCACAAACAAAATATGGTAGTATCGGTATGCGCGTTGAACCGAGACTTTTACCAGTGATGGGTGGTGTGGTCATCGGTGATAATGACCGGAGAGGCAAAGTTGAGGTAATAGACGACAATGCATCTGATTATGTCGCCTATCAAAATACGCTTCACGGACACGGTAATTTAGGTGTCTTTATGACAATACTTGATGAAGAAGTGCGAGGACCTTGGTTTATTCGTGATTATGGGATGGCTCTATATAATCCTACACAGACAGGTGCAGTGCGAACTAACTCTCAAGACTCTTGGGAAATTGGACTACGATTTGTTGCTTACGATGGTGAATTGACAGCAGATAGAGTTGAAAAATGGTGTGCGATATAAATGGAAACAGATAATATACTTCAACTACAAAATGTCACGAAAAAGTTCGGTGACCTTGTTGCAGTTGACAATATCAATTTCGAATTACAGTCAAGTGAAATCCATGCGATATTAGGTGAGAACGGTGCTGGGAAATCAACACTAATGAATCTCATCTACGGACTATACCGACCTACAAGCGGTAGTATCTCCATCTCAGGTACACCGATACGCTTAAAATCTCCAAAAGATGCCATTGAACACGGTATCGGCATGGTACATCAACACTTTATGTTGATTGAGAACCTTACGGTAGCAGAGAATATCGCATTAACTGTTTCCCAATTTAGTTCACGAGAACTTTCAACATCAGTTAAAACCGATGCGAAAATACCAAGTCTTAGCAAATTCCGTTACAGAAAAGACGAAGCCATACAGATTACAAACGCACTGTCTCGCCAGTTTAACTTAGATGTAGATCCGAATGCACTTATCAGCACGTTATCAGTCGGATTAAAACAGCGTGTTGAGATACTCAAGGCACTTGCAGTAGATGCGAGAATACTGATCCTTGATGAACCCACTGCTGTTCTTAGTCCACAAGAGGTAACCAGTTTCTTTTCTATACTTCGATTGCTACAAGCAGACAATCGTTCTATCATATTCATTAGTCACAAAATGAAAGAGGTGTTGGCGGTCAGTGATAGAATCACGGTCTTGAGAAGAGGCAAGAAAGTATATCAGGGAAAAACAGGTGACCTCTCCGCACGAGAACTTGCTAAAGAAATGATTGGAGAAGAGTTATCTGAAATTGAAAGAAAAGCAACAGAAGCAACAACTGATCTTGTGCTTCATATATCAGATCTGAAAGTAAAAGGAAATCGTGATGAAATAGCCGTTTCCAATATAACATTGAACACATATAGAGGAGAAATTGTTGGTATAGCAGGAGTTGATGGAAATGGTCAACGCGAATTAGCTGAAGCAATTATGGGGCTACGTGCATCAGTTACAGGACAAATTGAGATCTTAGGTAGAAAACCAATTGGAACAAAGCACATCCGACAATGTGGTGTCGGTTATATCCCGGAAGATAGACGCTCAACTGGTGTGATTACTACTTTCTCTATAGCAGAGAACCTTATGTTAAATACTTCACAAATTGATGAAATCTCAAAGTGGGGTATAATTGACCAGAGACTGAAGTATGAGTATTCGTTAAGTTTAATTGATGCATACAATATACGTCCACCCATTGCAGATGCGGCAGCATCAACCCTTTCAGGTGGAAACCAACAGAAAATCGTCCTCGCAAGAGAAATATCTCCACAACCTGAGTTGCTGATCGCTGTTAATCCAACACGAGGATTGGATATTAGTGCAGCACAATATGTGCATCTAAATTTACTCGCACAACGAACATTGAAAAAGTCAGTCCTTTTGATTTCAACGGAATTGGATGAAGTGTTGCAGCTAAGTGATAGGCTTTATGTAATGTCAAAGGGTAAGTTAATTGATGCTACTAACTATCGTGACGACATTGAAACTTTGGGACTATTTATGTCAGGAGAGTCGCATACCGTTGCCTAATCTACTTACCTACTATCAAGACATAAAATCCGTTTGCTTGATCTATATGGAAAAACATCCACGCTTCACGCAGTGGATCCTATCTCCATTACTAATACTATTAGGAGCATTCATAGCAAATGGGATTGTAATGCTCCTGTGTGGGTATAATCCAATTGAGGCATACCTTGCAGCTGCAGTTCTCACTCTGGGTTCTTTCAGTGGTATAAGTGAAACATTGATAAAGGGAACACCCTATCTCATGACAGGTCTTTCTGTAGCAATTGCGTTTCGGTGCGGGATTTGGAATATTGGTGCTGAAGGTCAGTTTCTAATGGGGGCTTTAGCAGCATCATTTGTTGGAACAAAGTTGGCAGTTGTCCTACCAAATACTTCTTGGATAGCAATTCCACTCTGTTTTCTCTTAGCAATAATTGCAGGCAGTATATGGGGTATAGTACCTGCCATTCTCAAGATTACACGCGGTGTCAACGAAGTTATCAGTACCATCATGTTGAACTACATCGCAATTTACTTTGTTAGTCAGATGATAGATGGTGGTCCGCTTCAGGAAACTTCAAAAACCGGACCACAAAGTGACCCGATAGTTCTGTGGGCTCGTTTACCTGATATTATCGGAACATATAGAATCCATTTTGGGATAATTATTGCAGTTATTTTAGCAGCGGTCTTAACTTATGTACTATTCCGGACTACTTATGGATACCAACTACGTGCGGTCGGTGAGGGAGCCGCAGCTGCTGAAGCAGCCGGAATTTCCATTCCACAAAATACGATACGCGTCTTTTGCATTAGTGGAGCCTTTGCAGCACTTGGTGGTGCAATTGAACTTATGGCACTTGCACCGCGACTCACACATAACTTTTCACCCGGATATGGCTACACCGCAATTGCTGTTGCATTATTGGCAAGGTTACATCCTCTACTAACGATTGTTTCTGCACTATTCTTCGGTGCTCTTGCAGAAGGTTCATTTGCAATGGAATCTGAGGTCGGCATTTCAAGACAAGTTACTTGGATGATGCAAGCAATTATTCTACTCTTTGCAATCGGTTTTGGTTCTATAAGTCTTCTCCAGAAACAAGTAGAAAAGTAAAAGTGTTGTCACTGCAAAGGATTGAATTAGATACTCATATAAAGGATCATTTTGGAGATATTTGAAAATATAATCGTTGCTACAATATACGCATCAACTCCTCTATTGCTTGCTGCATTGGGGGAGGTAGTATCTCAACGTGCAGGTGTGATTAATATCGGCATAGAAGGAATGATGCTTTTTGGTGCACTTTTTGGGTTGTTAGGGTCATATTATACATCTGGCATACCTTTTTTGGCACCGTGGATTGGAATTCTGATTGCAGGTTTCAGTGGTTTTATCACTGCAGCGATATTCTCATATTTTGCAATTAAACTTCGAGGAGATCAAATTGTAATAGGTACCGCAATCACATTATTAGCATTAGGATTGACTGAGGTGCTATATGATCGACTGTTAGGAGGCATTGGTAGTCAAACGGGTGTTCACGATTTTGAAAATATCAAGATTCCTGTTCTTGAAAATATTCCTTTAATTGGAGGCATGCTCTTTTCTCATAATATCATTGTCTACATAGCCTTTCTACTTGTACCTTGTGTCTATTTCTTTCTTTATCATACACATTACGGATTGAAAGTACGTGCTTGCGGGGAACATCCTAAAGCAATATCTACTGTCGGATCCAACGTATTGCTTATTCGGACGACATGTTTGCTGTTTGCCGGCACTATGGCTGGCATTGGCGGCGGCTATTTATCTCTTGCAGATGTGCCTTATTTCCTCCCAGGAATGACATCTGGACGCGGTTTTGTGGCTCTGGCAATTGTCATTTTTGGAAAATGGCATCCTGTTAAAGCGTGTGGTGCTGCGCTGCTATTTGGGTTGGGATATGCAATGGATGCACTTTTGCAGGCATTTGGGTTGGGAATACAATACCAATGGTTCAAAATGTTACCCTTTATCCTCTGTCTAACTGTATTAGCGGGATTTGTTGGGCGCGCAGATGCCCCACTCGCTTTGGGAAGACCTTATGACCCTTCTGAATAACCGATTACAATTAAAATGTACTACCAATACGAAAATAGAGGGTATTTGTAGGAACCCCAGGCACTGTGATAAGCGGCACAGCATAATCTACTCCACCAATGAGAGGTCCTAAGTTCAATCGTAAACCTACACCGACAGACGTTGGCATCCATGAATAGTCAATTTCATCAAATGCCCCCCATACATTACCAGAATCCAGAAAGAGAATGCCTTGAAAGGGGTCTAAGATTGTAAAACGCAATTCTGTGTTGAATATAAATAGGACGTTTCCTCTATGTTTTCCTGTAGTATCTTCCGGTCCAAGTCCTCTCTCTTCATATCCCCGTACAGTTGTAGATCCACCTGCCCAAAATCGTTCAAACGAGATTAATTCAGACTCTCTATTTCTTTGTAATCCTGTTGTAAGTCCAAGTCGCAGTGAGGAGGATAACACATATCCTGAATCATTCAGTTGTTGATGGTATATAGATTCAGCCACCGTCTTAATAAAGCTACTTCTACCCCCCAATATACCTCCTGCATATTCCAATGTTACCTCGTTTAACATACCAGATACAGGATTCAATGATGGGAACTGAGTATCTTGTCTCCAAAGAAAACGGACACTACTAACAGTCGTTGACAATTCTGGATCGGTTGCTGCAAGAGAAGTATCCTTTAAGAAACGAAAACTGTAATCTAAATTTAGACGATGCGCAGCAGGTAACTTTCGACTGAGACTAAAACTACTTTGCAGTGCCCGCACACCATCATCCTCTTCTAATTTTCTTCCTAAAATCTGAATGCTACCACTTGTCCTTCCAATCAGCCAGGGTTCAGTAAGAGTCGTATCATAGAGATATGCACGGAACCCCCACCTACCACGAAGTTGGAATCTTATATTACGTCTAAATACGTTTAGATGACTTAGTGAAATTGTACCACGCGGTCCATCTGAAGAACTTACCCCGACACTCGCACCATAAGCCCCAGGCTTTCTTTCCTGAAGAAAAAACGTTACATCATTCAC
Organism: Candidatus Poribacteria bacterium; assembly: GCA_958295945.1. Classification (GTDB taxonomy): domain Bacteria; phylum Poribacteria; class WGA-4E; order WGA-4E; family WGA-3G; genus MSPOR6. Next base: position 1,990,487 of record OY282386.1, on the reverse strand, counting down.
AACTGTATGGTTCGGTGAGAGATTTGATACTTGACTATCTTCCGAATTATTATCTTGTTCTGCTGTATCTATAGGTATACTTCTTCTATATGTAATACCGGGTTCAAAAATACGGGTATTATATATATTCTGTCTTGCCTGATTCAGTTTGTCCGGTGTGAACAGCGTACCGGTTAGATGTGACACTTCACGGGTGAGAATGCTTGGATAAACACTCAAATCTTCATCAAATATGAATTGTCCAAATTCAATCTTATCTCCTTCGGAAATAGTCAACTGCAAAATGCCATATTCATATACAGAAAGACGCTCCTTATTCTGTATAGGTCTGTCAAATCTATGAAAAAACTGAGTTTTGGTAACATCAGCATCCATATACCCTCTATCGTGATATTCCTTAAGAATTGCATTTTCATAGTTCTTTTTAACAAGACTGGCATTAGGTTGTGGAAAATTAGTTGGTAACGCTCTATCTAATACCTTATTGTCAAGGACGTTATTTCCTAAGAACGAACATCTGTAAATTACTTGCTTGTAGGGTTCAATTATACCTAATTTGATAGAAACATCTCCATCTCTACTGCCTTCTGATTCATGCACTTCAAATGTAGGTGTTATTTTTACATTAGGATATCCTGATTTTTCGTATAATATCTCCAATCGGTTTTTATCTTCTTCAAGAGTTAATTCAGAAAAATATCGTTTCCTAATATATTTTGAAAGAAAATTGGCGGGTGTGGTTTTCATTTCACGAAGTAATTCCTCTCTTGTGAATGCTTCATTGTTGACGAATTCTACCGATTTAACAGTATATCTGCTACCAGGTGTGATAGTGAATTCGACATGAAGAGGTGAGTTGGTCAGAGTTTCGGTTGTTACTTCAGTTCCATAATAACCCTTTTGTTGATAATGTGTTTGGACAACTCCTACCCATCGAGACTGATTGTTGATGTACCGTTCAATCTTTCTCCTAAGTTCATTCCTTTCTGATTCTTCTCTATTGAGTTTTAGATTTGTAATCAAATTACGAATGAAAGACTCTTGAAGGATTGGTTTTCCATTTTTATCAACGAAATCAAGCAGTAATTGTTTCCCTTCTTGGATTTCGTATGTTAATACCCCATTCTGATAGTCAAAGATAGGTTTTATCTTTATGTCTGGATAATATCTCTTTCTATAAAGCGAACGGATTGCTGTAAAATCTTCATTAATCGTAGATTTCATATAGATTTTGCCGACTTGTGTATTACACGCCTCTTTGATGTGTTCGGTAAATATCGCAGAATTTCCTTGAATTTGGAATTTTGTAATATATGTTGGATTACCCAAGACAATCTGATATGTTAAACTGCCCGTGGTTGTATCTGTAATTATTTCCACCGACATTCTAAAATAACCGTAATTTTCACTCACTCGTTTGATTGATTTCAAATCGCTTTCTGCTACACCACGGAAAAACATATCACCTTGTTTTAGCCTCAACACATTTCGTATTGAACGATTTAATCTCTCTGAAGCAACTCCCGTGATCCTTACCTCCTTGATTTCCATAACTGTTTCTATCTTAAAAATGAGTGTTTTCTCTTGTATACTGCCAACTGTATACACATCTATTTGAGAGTATTCTTGTATAGCATAGAGAGAAATCACACTTTGTTGAATTGAATGTCGTGAGAATTGTGATCCAACCGTTATCTGAGTCAATTCTTCCAGTTTACTAATCTGGTCAATGTCAGTTACAGGTTTGTTGTCAACAATATATTCAATTTTAACAATAGTTTCTTGTGATATACTTTCTTGGGTGGTAGGTTTTGAGTTAGAATTTTCTATTGATGCAGAAGATATAAGTGGAATGAGAATAGGACTGAGGAGAATGATAAAAAAAATACGGTGCATTTGAGTTGTTCCAAAGAATCATATATATTTTTGCAAACAATATAAACCAGTATTCATACCTTATTAGAATCTACGTTCCAGCAGTTGAATATCAACACCAAAGTCACCCCTTTCATCTCCTTCAACTTTGATAGACATGTTTCTTGGTAAGGGGTATTCAGCAATAATGTGTCGTTCATTAGGATCAAATCCAGATGAGATAGTAAAAGTTATTCCGCCAAATGAACGTGAGATTGAACTGCCTGGAAGCAATAGAGACAAAAGAAATGCATCTGAAAAAACTGCTGTTGAAGATGAATTAATGGGATCTGCTTGAAAACTTAACCTCGCTTTGTCAATGTCACCATTTTCCAATACACCAGTAACTGTTGCAGTTACCATAAGGTCAGCAGTACTACCATCTTCAAGTAAAACACCGCGTATAGGATTTTTTATTTTTAGTATAATATCTAACTGTGGATTGAATGCAGTATCGTCTTGATTTGTAATTCTTGAACCCTCAACGATGTCAAATTCCTGTGTTACAATGCTGATCTTTCCATCAAGTATCGTAACATCTCCTGTGAATATAGGTTCTTGTATCAGACCTGTGATTCGCCCGTTGCAGGTGATTTCAATATCAGTAGTGCCGCCAAGAGAGGATAGGAAGTGAAAATCTTCGGGAATATCAATTCCTAAATCTAACTGTAGGTTATCAAGTAATGTATTGCCAAAAGTGAGTTCTACACCACTAACTGTGGCTCCACTGAACCAATCTCGGACGTTTTCCCAATTCTGTTCATATTTCCCTGAATGAATAATAAGATCACCAGATAGAATTAGATTTCTCTGAAAATCGCTGTCTAAATTTCCAGTCAAACGTAGATCGTTTGCGTCTGTACTGACATTTACTTCATATTGTCCAGGTTCTGCAATAATGCAGTTATCCATACTTACATTTAGATCTATAGATTGGACATTAAACCAATCTGTACCAATATTTCCAAATGCAACAAAATCACCTTCATTCAGTTGACCATCAATAGCTAATATCGTAAGCTCGGCTTCTGAGAATTCAAAATCACCACGAGTATCATTGAAATAAATTGGCGAATCTTCTAACAAAAGCGATACCAAGTTAAAATCACCAGTCCCATTGAGGCGTGGTGAATTCGGTGTCCCCTGAAGTGTTGCAGAAATTGATGCTACACCATTTGCTGATTCTATTTCTGGAGCAATGACGGACAAAATCCCTATCTCTTCCATTTTCATAGCAATCAATATTTCCATCGGTTCATTTAGTGCTTCGGATTTGAAATTTGAGAAGGATAGATAATATGGAACTTCACCTGAACATGTAAGTAGATTTTTTCCAGCACTAAGTCGGATTGGATTGGACTTAGGAATTGACCATTCTTTGTCGATAGAACTATATGTAAGTTCACCAGTGAATTCGTCTATATTCGCATTATTGAGTGTTATCATTTCGCCATCAAATACTACCGTTATTTCTGGATCAGCGTAAGTGCCTGTTATGTTGATATCTGTAGAAATAAATCCATTGAGTTGATAAGTATCAAGATTGATCTCCGAAAATAGACTATTAAGTGAAGACAGGTCATAATTTGAAAGTTTCATATTCAGCAAAATTTCACTTTGTATATTCCACTTACCATAACTACTGAAGGATAAAGGATTTTGTTTATTTTCTGTATCTGAATCAAATGTATTCTCGAGTTTTAATTCTCGCACTTTAAATTCGCCTGAAGTAAGCGAAATAGGAATTGCTTCCGGATTCTCGAATCTGTAATTTTGATCTAATAACGTAAAACCTAATGAAAAATTGTCTATTGCAAGATCGGCGACCGCATTCTGTGTAACTGATTCTATAGTAATTGAATCAGTTAATGTCGGAATAGGGTTCTTGTCTGATACTTCAAAAAAACTATAAAGCGGTATGCTGATATTTATCAATGTTGCAGATATTGTCCCTTCAATGTCGTTGACAAGATTTTCTGGTAGCTTCTGTTGTAGTAATGAAGTGAATGGATATTTGTTTAATGTTAAGTCATAAAGTTCAAGAGTTTTCGGTGTAATTCCATCTAGTGTCAATTTACTTCTTTGGTTTTGTTGAAGAAAAACTGATCCATCTTCAATATCAAATTGAAACTTTGTTAACTCAATAAAATCTTTCTGGGCATGGAACTGAATGCTGACATTCTCAAGTGTCTGAGGAAAATCTATTATTTCAAGATTTGGTGCTTCAATAGAAACTGTTCCTTTTAAATGTGGTTTTGATATCGTCCCTTGAAGTTCTAAGCTAATATCTGCTCTACCGTCTGCTTGTGTAAAGATTTTGTCAAGTCCTGGAATTAAGTTCAGAGGAAGTTCATCTCCAAAAAGACTAACATCAATTGGTTTTTCAGTAAATCTGGCAAGGAAATCATTCTCTAAGATTGACAGGTTGAAAGGAATCGTACCCTTTAGATCCAAATTATCCCCATTATTACCCAGTTTAGAACTTAGTTCAATCAAGTTATCGTTGTAATCTACACTACCTATCCATTGGAACGGTGAGTCTATTCCGTTGTTTGTAAGATAACTGATGTTCCCTTGCCAAATAATAGACAGAATAGGTTTAGAAAGTAAACCACCCATTCTTATGTCAACATCGGTGTCAATTTCGGGTGATGTAAATTTCAATGGCATTAAAGAATCAATTTTACTCCGAATTAGACTTATATCAAAAGATGATTTATTCTTGATTTTGTAGTTCTGAAATAGAAAATTGAGTTCATCTATCTTGCCAACAACTGAAATCTGATGAGGTTTAATACCTGTTCCAGAACATTTCACAGAACCACTTACCAAAGCATTTTGAAATGTCCTATTTTGTAGAAAAAGAGTTGCAAAATCCTGTAAATCCAACTTATTAACAGACATACTCAAATTGAAATTCATATCATCGGGATTGACAGTTGAATGATGTGATTCTCCGGTTATATGAAATACCCCATTTCCCATCTTACCTTGTAAGACTGCATCTTGTATTTGGAACGACTGCTTACTTATTGATATTTCTGCACTGAGTTCATCAATGGCTATTGGATCAGCAAATCTACCGAACAAAATCGGTTTGTTGTTCTTTGAATGTGATAGTATTTTGACTATTGGTTCACCGATATTTCCTTCCAAGAGAACAGAGACCCCAAGCGTTCCAAAGATTGAAGATTCATTGTCCAGACTGAGTTGTTTTGCCATCTCAGGTGATATGCTATTCTTTAATAAGTCATACAATTTCTCTATATCAAAACTTGCACTATTAATATCAAAAGCCAGAATGGAATCAGTAAATTCATCCTTGTTGATAGTCATGTCTCCCTTAACCAACACCTTATTATCCATTAATTCCATTGAGAAAGGTTCAATGACGACTGATCCATTTTGATATTTCAATGCCCCATCAGCATAATGTATATTAACATCCCCCACATTAGTATTTACAATCAATGTTGGTAATTTCCATTTTAGCTCAATGTTTGGTTCGCTTAATGGTCCTTCTGCCTTTAATTCATAGGAAACCTTACCATCAATAGGTTGGTTAAACGCAACACCAAAGGGTTTGAGAGATGTTTCATCTTCTGAGTGTGCTGTAATGTCTATTATTTCATTCTTTGTATCAAAAGTTCCGGACAGTTCAATAAATGAAGTTTGTTCACCACTGATTATCAGAGAACTCTCTTGAAATGTAAGAATATCATTCTCTAAGTTCAGTTGAATAGGTTTTGGGTTGTAAAAGTCTACAGAATTGTATTGAAGTTTTGAACGGTCAATCAATATGTTGACATCGTATGGAAATAGTCGTTTTTTTGATGGTTCTACTAAATCTGTAATAGTCCCTTCTACTGATGTAGTCGCAACTGCAGTGCCGGTAATAGCTTCAAGTCGCCGATCCAGGATACGGAGAATAGGTGATACCTGTATTCCTTCACTATGCATAGTAAACTGGTATGGACTATCCTGTGTAATAAAAATTTTACCATTTATGCTACTTGTTCCTTCAAATGCTTCCCCCGTAAAACTGAAGTAATCAGGTTCACCAGTTGTTTCATTTGTCTCTATTAGAATGCCTTGAAGGACAGCATCTCCGAGCGGATTAGTTTCAAAGAATAGTTCAGTGAAGTGAAAATCTACTTGAAATACAACATTTTCATTCTTTTTCAGATATGAGGTTATGTTGATATCCATTTTTCCATCAAGTGGAAAATCAGGCGTATCCGCTGCAAGTGCCAGTTTTACTAATTGGATTGGATTGTCTTTTTTATTCTTTAAACTAAAGTCAAACTCACCATCATTGGTCACGTGCGCATTGAGGACTACCTGTTGCCCTTGTGCATTGATCTCAAAACTCGGTATTGTAAGTGAGTAGTCGTCAATTTCCAGCGGAAAAGTTGCTGTATCTAAATTGATACCCCACGCATTCCCAGAATCCACTGTAAATGTGCCTTTCCCATCTAAATCTTCAATCAATGAACCGAACAAATTGAGTTCACCTGTGATGTTGCCTGTGATGGGATACTCTTGTTGAAAAAAGACCCTGTTATAGTCATTATCTAAAACAAGCGAATTTGTATTGATTGTAAAGTTTGATGGCAATTTTCCCTCTAATTCAATGTTGCCTTTTATAGTGACATTCGTCTCTCCGTTTTCGCTATCTTTCGTCAAGCGTGCGTCATCAAAATACAATACTCTATCTACATATCTTAGATTGCCGGTTAAACGACCAAGTAAACTGTTTAGATCGCCATAGAAAGCATTTGGAATCTCAACATATCCTTTCGCAGTACCATCCTTATTTATTGTAGCAGAAATATTGCCGAAACCTGAAAATGGCACAGATTTAAATATCTTACACAATTTCCCAAAGTCAATATCCGTAAGCTTTACATCAATTTTATCTAATGAACCACTAATCTCCAAGGAAGTATTATCTATATTTCCATTTGCGGTGATGATTGATTCTTTACTTTTATCTGACACTATCTCACAATCCAGAGAGGAATCTTCAAGTGAGAAAGATTTATCTTGTCCTTTATCACGAACAATGATACTTGTGTCAAAGAGATCTAATTCACCATCAATATGCAGGTATCCTTCACTATTAGCGTTGAAATCTCCTAATCCAGAAACAGTTCCTGAATCGATTTTTGGCATGTCCTCTGGTACTTCAACCAGCGAAGAAATCAATGTAGGAAGTTGTATGTCTGATATTGTCCAATTGCTTTCATAAACTATTCGTTCTCTTAAATAATGTTGAATTCTATCAAATAGGTTTCCTTTAACACTCTTGTCAAATGTTATTTTTCCTTCTCCAGCTAGTGTTCCATCGGCAATTGTTGCTTGTAACGCATTGAAAATTACAGTAGGTTCATCTTCAATATTAATACTTGTATCAACTGTTATATTTGATAGGCCAATTTGTCTATCAAATAAAGCTGAAGGATTGCCTCCTGAGGAGGGTATCTGATTGATTGCTATCTTGTCAGATTTGCATAAGATATTTCCATTCATCGTTGATTTTGTTCCGTTTAAATTAAGGTTCATAGAAACTATTCCAGAAAGTTCCAGATTACTTTGAATGAATCTTTGCACATCTTCAGTATCAATATTCAATTCAACTTCTGTTCTCCAGTGTTCTTTCTCCCAACTGCCTTGAAAATCATTTACATTTATCAATGAATTTCCTATTTTGAGCATCAATCTATTAGACAATTTACCACTTTGCATTGATATGGCAAACTTCATATTCTCTAATTGTTCAATCGTAATCTCAGATTCATTTATCTTGACATTCCCTTTTCCAATAGAAAAATTGCCAGTATGATCCCACTTTTCAAGTGAACCATCCAAATTGAAGGTAATATCCGGTAAGTTCAGTTTTATATTTTGCTGTGAATCAGAGTAAAGGATAGAACCTCTCTCTAAAGTTATATGTGCAACCGAAAATGCAAAATCACGATTTGAATCTGATTTAGCTTCTGATGTAGTTTTTTGCAACATCTGTGTTAGGTTCAAATTTCCATCAGAATTGCGTACCGCATTTAAAATCGGTGATTCAATCACCAACTCTGACACAAGAAGATTACGTCTCAATAAAGGGAAAATGTGATATTTGAAGACTACTTTTTCTGTTGACAGAATTGGAGGCAAGTCTGATTGTCTCTCTTTGATTGATAACTCTGTAATTTCCACACCTGTCAGAACATTTCCACTTAATTTATCAATTATGACTTCATAGTCATCATTGATTTGTTCTTGTAATGCTTGTAACAGTCGCTCTTTAATGAAATTATTAAGAAAATATTCTGAACTAATAAAAAGATATCCAAATATGCCACACAGTAGTAGGAATACTGGAATTGATATGAATAGTATCTTTCTGCGAGTCATCGTTTTATTTTTTATTCTTTATTCTTTTCCATTAAATGCTCTATGTGCTGATTTTACTACATCATCTATAATTTTTGAATCTATTGAATGAGAACCTGATTCTGTATTCGGTATCTTTTGTAACCAGAGCAGGTATTCAATATTTCCTATGTCTCGGTGTATAGGTGAAAACGTCAAACCCGTTGTAATTGTTGACAAGTCATTCTGGATAAAGTTGATTAGCTCATTCAGTATATACCTATGTATATGTGGATTATCAACAATTCCTCCTTTCTTGACGTGAGTACGACCAGCCTCAAACTGAGGCTTTATAAGTGCTATAACCTCAGCTACATCTAACTTATCAAGTATTACGGGTAGAACTTTTTGTAAGGAGATGAAAGAAACGTCAATTACGGCGATGTCAATAGGATGCGAAAAAATGAGATTGTCAATGTAGCGGATATTTGTCTTATCAATTACTTGAACACGTGGATCTTGGCGTAATTTCCATGCAAGTTGACCATATCCAACATCAACAGCATATACAAAATCTGCACCATGTTGAAGCAGGCAATCGGTAAAACCTCCCGTTGATGCTCCAACGTCTAATACGACTCTGCTTTGGATGGGAATTTCAAAGCAATTTATTGCCTTTTCAAGTTTCAATCCACCGCGACTGACATATTTTGGAGGTCTTTCTACAACGATTTTTGCATCAGACGGTATTCGTTGTCCAGGTTTGAGTTGAGAATTGTTGTTGACTCTAACCGCACCAGCCAAAATCAAACGTTTTGCTTGTAGACGAGTCTCAACTAATCCTCGCTTAACAAGTATTATATCTAACCTTTCCATCATTTATCTTGTATGATTTTGTGCAGAGACCTACATATTAACAGGAGAGAATAGGCATCGGTTGCCTCAGGATCCAACTGCTAAAGTAATTCCTGTACGAATGATCGCTTGTGTATCATAGCCATAACGGTCATACAAAGTAGTCACGTCACCATGTTCAACAAATCGATCCGTTACACCGAGAGTGGTAACACGAACATCCATTATCCCTGCATCTGCCAGTGTTTCAAGCACAGCACTCCCGAATCCACCCATTAAAACACCATCTTCTACAGTGATGACTTTGCCAATCTGTTTAGCTAAGTCTAAAATTAACTCTGCATCCAGTGGCTTGATAAACCGAGTATTTACAACAGTAGATTCAATTCCGGTTTCACTAAGAGTTTTTGCAGCCTCAAGTGCTGGGTGGACTCGATTACCTATTGCCAATATTAACAGGTCATCTCCTTCACGACAGATTTTTGCCTTCCCAATAGGAAGTGCCTTAGGTTCTGCATCTAACTTAACACCTATCCCAATTCCCCGAGGATAACGCAGTGCAATTGGACCATCATCGTGGTTCAATGCGGTCTTTAGCATCCTTTGTAATTCATTTTCATCTTTTGGTGCCATAGAAACAATGTTTGGTATGGAGCGGAGGAAGGCAATATCAAAAACTCCGTGGTGTGTTGGACCATCAGCACCAACAAGTCCAGCACGGTCAAGCGCGAAGATCACTGGTAAATTCTGAATGCACACATCATGGAGTATTTGGTCATAACCTCTTTGGAGGAAGGTTGAATAGATTGCAACTACCGGTTTCAGACCTTCCGTAGCAAGTCCAGCAGCAAAGGTGACAGCACACTGTTCAGCCAGACCAACATCAAAGCATCTGTCAGGAAAGACATCTGCAAATTTGTCCAAACCAGTACCACCCGGCATGGCAGCTGTTACACCAATTATCCGAGAATCTTGTTTCGCTTCTTCAATAAGAGTACGACTAAATACATCGGTGTACTTTGGAATTGCTGATGATGGTCGTAACGACTTACCAGTTTTTAAATCAAACTGACCACTTACACTATAAAACCCTACTGGGTCCTCTTCAGCAGGTTTATATCCGAGACCTTTTTTGGTAACGACATGCACTAAAATCGGACCGGATAACTCTCGAATACCGGTTAAAACTGGAATAAGTGTTTCTAAATCATTACCATCAAGAGGACCGAAATATCGGAATCCAAATTCTTCAAAGAGTGTACCTGGTTTAAGCGAAGCTTCAATTTTCTGCGCGAGAGCTTTTGCATCAGATGATATAAAATTCACCAATTCTTTTGCACCTGATCGAAGTCGATTGTAACCCCGTGAACTAATCAATTTATGAAAATGTTTTGAGATTGCTCCTATTGTTGGAGATATTGACATTTGGTTATCGTTGAGGATGACAAGCATATCCTTCTTGAAGTCGCCAGCAGCATTCAAACCCTCAAGTGCAATTCCACCTGTCAGACCGCCATCCCCAATTATGGCTAAAACTTTGAAATCATCGTTGTTGACATCGCGTGCAGTAGCGATACCTAAAGCAGCAGAAATAGATGTACTGGAATGACCTCCTCCAAATACATCATACTTACTTTCTTCCCGACTTAGAAATCCACTGATTCCATCAGTTTGGCGTATAGTTTCAAATGCATCTAATCGGCCTGTTAAGAGTTTATGTGGATAGGCTTGGTGTCCAATATCCCAGATTACTTTATCTCGAGGTGTATCAAAAACAGTGTGGACTGCAATGGCAAGTTCCACTGTGCCAAAGTTTGGAGCAAAATGTCCAGGATGTTCGGAAAGAACAGTCAACATGTGTGTCCGCATCTCATCGGCAAGTGTTTGGAGTTCAGTTATATTTAGATTCTTTAGATCGGATGGGTCATTAATTTTCTTCAAAACCATCAAATACTCCGTTTTCATTTTCCGATAACGATTCCCCATCATTCACGCTGTTCTCATCTTGCGATATGATTTGAACTTGGACTTCGGCTTCTTCAAGGAGTTTCCGACAAGAACGAACTATTCCAACTCCCTCCTCAAAAAGTGATAAAGAAGTGTCCAATTCCAAAGTTTCTGGAGATTCTAATTCTTCTACAATCTCTTTTAACCTGTCAAGTTTCTTTTCAAAAGTCAAACGATATCTCCCTTCAAATCAAAATCAAAATAAATAGAATTTAAATATATGAAACACATTCATCACTGCGACATTAACACTATATTCGTTTGTAGGAGTACTTTTCAAGTCCCACTTATACGAAATGGTCTATGAACTTGCGAATGTAAAATACTGTCACAATAGGAATATACAATGATTGATGGAGATGAATGCACATTTAATTGACTCGTTCATCAACGGTACATACAAGACTTCCATCAGAGAGTGTTAAATCAAGACTCTCACCAACATTTGTCTGTTTGTTAGATGTGATGATTTCTCCTGTGGATGATCTGATGATACTATACCCGCGTTTTAGTGTTGCCAAAGGACTTAATCCATTTAAACGATCTGCAAATGCTTGTAGCAGGTCATTCTTTGTATCAATTTTTTCACTTAGAGATTTGTGAAATGTAGCTTCAAGGTTGTCAATAGATTGATACAACTCGTTAATTGCATCTTTTCTTTTAGCAGGGGAAAGACCTTCTTCTAATATTCTAAGTTCATCACGTCGATTTTCAAGTCTGTGTAACACAAGGTTTCTTAAACGTTCTTTATGTCCATTCAACCGTGATATAATTTCTTGCTGATCTGGAACAATATGCTCTACAGCTGCAGATGGCGTTGGAGATCGATGGTCTGCCACCATATCAGCAATAGTGAAATCTGTCTCATGTCCTACAGCAGAAATAATAGGGATATTTGATGCAAATATCGCTCGTGCTACAATTTCTTCATTAAATGACCATAGATCTTCCATTGAACCGCCTCCTCTTCCAACTATCAGAACATCAATGTCAGATCTATTATTCATCACCTTTATTGCATTTACAATCTGGGCAGCAGCATCTTCCCCCTGAACGAGCGTTGGATGGAGGAGAAGTTCAGATAGTGGAAATCGTTTCTGAAGTTGTTGTAAAATATCTTGGATTGCTGCACCTGTTTCTGATGTAATTACCCCTATTTTCATAGGAAACACAGGCAAAGGTTTCTTATGATGTATATCAAATAAACCTTCATCAGCCAATCTCTTTTTTAATTCCTCATAAGCACGTTGTAAGGCACCTATTCCCATAGGTTCAATTTTATCTACAATGATTTGATATTCACTACTTGCTGCATAGATATTGATTTTACCATGAACCAGAACTTCTTCGCCATCACTAGGCATATACTTCATACGAGCAGCACTACTCCGGAAAACAACGCTCCGGATGGCACTTTTCTCATCTTTAAGTGTAAAATAGATATGTCCCGATGCCGGTGTTCCAAGGTTTGATATCTGACCCTTCACCCACACATTCTGAAGTTGCGGCTGTTGCTCAATAGTGCGTGAGATAGTTCTTGTGATTTGAGATACACTAAAAATAGTGCGGGGTATTGGAATATCTAATGGCATAAGACTCTTTCAAATACCATTTCCAAAAAAATAAAATTTCTATTATGAATTAGACTGTATGTAGTCGCTCAATTCATTACGTTGCTTACAAACTACACTTCAGTGTGAACCTATAATTTCATAATAAAACTCTATTTTTCATAATGGTTTATATCACTCATTCAATCGGTATTGTGCGATAATCAACACGTGAATTAGTTTCGCAGCTGAAATTGTATTCGCATTATGTTTTCAGCTAAACCAGTTTCATCATTCAATTCAATATTAACTGCATTTAACCTGACATTTTCTTTTGCAACACCAAAACGCGCAGGCATCAATGTCAGAAAAGTTTCTAATACCTGTTCTTTACGACTACCAATAACCGAGTCGTGTGGTCCAGTCATGCCTACATCACTGATGTAAGCAGTTCCTTGAGGTAAAACTCGTTCATCTGCTGTTTGAACATGGGTGTGTGTTCCAATTACTGCACTCACCTTTCCATCTGCATGCCATCCCATTGCAATCTTTTCAGATGTTGCTTCAGCATGAAAATCCAAAAGCACATTAGGTGTTACAGCCTTTATCTCTGGTAGAATTGAATTCAGTTCATGAAACGGATTGGTATACCTATTCATGAAAATTTGACCAGCGAGATTGATTACGCCAAGTTTTGCATTTCCATCTGCAGATTCTACTATTGTGAAACCGCGACCAGGGACATCTGAAGGATAATTTGCAGGACGAATTAGTTGAGGTGTTGTGTCAATGAAATCTAATATCTCTTTCTGTGCCCAAACATGGTTGCCTGTCGTTATCGCAGAGACCCCTGAGGCTAATAACTGGTCAACGATATCAAAAGTTAAACCTTTGCCCCCTGCAGCATTCTCCGCATTAACAACAATGAAATCATAAGTGTTTTCAGGCGGTTTATTTACTTGTTTCAAATATTCAGTTACTGCTTTTCTCCCCGGATTGCCGACAATATCTCCAATAAATAATATTTTCATTTTAATATCTTTACATTTCTCGTATTCTATTACGGTTGCTTGTGCTTTATCATTTAAGTTGTATTTTAGAAATGTGTTCGTTTACGACTTATGTAGCAGCACAAGTTATTGATAGTTTAGAGTTGAACAGATTTGTATATTATGTGTTCAATTATTATACCATAGATGTTTAAACTACTTCTAATTCGGCAAGTGTAAACACGGATGCCAAAGTGCAACCGTATGCACTTATTTTCTCCTCTCCCCCTGCTTGCCGGTCAATAACTGCCACCACATGCTCCACCGTGTGTCCCTCTTCACGGATCTGTTCTATGGATCTACATACCTGTCCCGCAGTGGTGATTACATCTTCAATAACAACCAGTGTGCTTTTCTCTTTCACACCTCCTTCTATAAGATTACATGTTCCATAAGGTTTTGCTTCTTTACGAACATAAAAACAAGAACTACCTGTTTGTAAGGAAATTGCAGTAACCAATGGGATTCCCCCTAATTCCAATCCTGCCAATCCATCAAATTCCTTTGGTAGCAATTTTACCATCTCTTTGGCTATTGCAGCCAATAGAATCGGGTTACTTTCAAACCGATATTTATCCCAATAAAAGTTGCTAACTAGTCCAGAACGTAAAGTGAATTCACCTGTAAGATAAGATACTGCACGTATCTGCTTTGCTAACTCAGTCTTTGTCATATACGATTACCGTTCAAATTGACATACTAATGAACTTCTATATGTGCTCCATCTGCATCAACAACTTTACCGATTACAGCTGCTTCTGGACAATCTACTCCACGAAGTTCATTGACAGCTGCATCTGCATTTTCAGCAGGTAGAGCAAATAACAAACCACCTGAAGTTTCAGCTTCCATTAGAATATGTCGCATCTCTTCTGATACGGATGTCCTGAAAGTTACCTTATCTGAAAGGAACTTTGTATTAGCAAGATATGCCTGAGTATAAGTATTCTTTACAACAAGAGGTGGTGCATCCTCAAAGAATGGAACAGAACTGCTGTCTATCTGCAGACGAACATGGTTGCCTTCTGCCATTTCTGATGCATGTCCTAACAGACCATAACCAGTTACATCTGTACAAGCAGTGGCACCATATTTCAACATCACCTTCGAGGCAGTTGCATTGAGACGTGTCATAGACTCAACAACCTGCGGTAGTATTTCATCACTAATCTTATCGAATTTCAATCCTGTTGTGAGAATACCAATACCGAGATTCTTTGATAGGATAAGCACATCACCGGGACGTGCCCCATAGTTTTTAACATATTTATCTGGATGCACGATACCTGTTACCGATAGACCATACATGAGTTCGGGTGAATCCACTGTATGTCCACCAAGAAGTGCTGCTCCCGATTCAGCTGCTTTATCTGCACCGCCTCTGACAATATCACCCAAAATTGATAGATCAAGGTCATCTTTGGGCCAACAGGTGATGTTCAACGCGGTTTTCGGCACACCACCCATGCTATAAACATCGCTGAGTGAGTTAGTCGCTGCGATTGCACCAAAAGTATAAGGGTCATCCACGATGGGCGTGAAATAGTCTACAGTATTAACAAGTGCAATGTCATCTGATATACGATAAATTCCAGCGTCATCAGATGTCTCTGTCCCTACAAGCAGATTCGGGTCTGTGGATTTTGGAAGGCTGTCTAAGATTTGTGATAACTCACCCGGAGCAAGTTTTGATGCTCAGCCTGCGCATTTGACAGTCGCTGTGAGTCGGACCTTTTTCTTGGTCATTATTTAATTATCCAATAATGTGAATTAAATTGTATTGTTTATTCGTGTTCAATCAAATTTCTCTTGGTATGTTTTTATGCTTCTCCATCAAAAAGATAAACTAATGCATGTTGCAATTGTTCAAAAAGTGATTGGAATTGTTTTTGTATATCTCTGTTATTGCTTTCACTACTATCCGATTCTATCTGGGTGTTTAAACTGTCTAAAACGCTTTGATAATACCAAGATTGCGCTTCAACACCTCCATGAAAACGTTCCCATACAGTGTCTCCTATCTCCTCATATTCAGAAATCACTGTACGTAGATTGTGAATTTTATCCGCACAAGTTACAAGGCAAATTTCAGGACTTGCAGTCTTCAAGGCTTCAATTCGTTCTGATTTTCGCTCACGCCATCGTAAGGATTTATCTTCCGAACAGCCATCAACTATCTCAGCGACAGTTGGTCCAAATCTCTCTTGTATACAATCCAAAGTCATGTCAGTATCTTCAACTGTATCGTGTAGAAGACCTGCAATAACAACTTCTTCCGAACATCCTTCATTCATCAATATCAGACAAACAGCATACGGGTGAGATATATAAGGCGTTACTGTGCCTTTACGAAATTGCCCGTGGTGAGCCTGTGCAGCAATCTCTAAAGCTTCTTCAACACGGTTCTTTCGGACGCCATTGTCATGCATACGTTTTTTCGTTACTCTATTAAGATTGATAATTGTCGGTTTGACAGTTCAGATTCAATAATTACAAGTAAAATTCTGTGTTAAATGATACACTATTTATGTTGTCATCGTCAAGACATTTTTAAATTCCACGTGAGATCTGTATAGAAGAAGTGAAAGAGATCATAGGTTGGGTTGAAGAACGAAAACCATAAATCAACGGTATGAATGCGTTTATGGCATTCTCCGGGTGTCAACTTAAGAAGATATCCACACTATTATGAATCTCTCTCAATCCGTATTGTTATTAGGATTGTCCGATATTTTAGTTCCGTAGGAACGATTTGTTTATTGAACGCGTCTGTACACACCCTCTCTATTCCCATAGCGATGATCTGTTTATCTGTTGAATCCAATACATGTGAATTCAATATCAACATGTAGTTCGCAAGCATAAGATGTTAAATGAGTACAATCTTTTCAATTATCTCAACTTAAAGGATCAGGCATGTATAAAATTGCTTTCGGTGGAATAATGCATGAATCGAATACATTCAGCAGAAAACTCACAGACATAAGTGCATTTTCCCAGACAATTGGAGTCGAAATCATCTCTGCATGGAAAGACACACACCACGAGATAGGTGGTTTTATACAATGCACAGAGAAGCAAGATGTAATTGCATTTCCTACGGTAATGGCTGCTGCCACGCCAGCCGGACCAGTAACCGATGAAGCCTTTGAAAAACTAACAGCTCTCTTAATTCAAGAACTAAAATCAATAGAAGACATTGATGGGATATTGTTGGCTTTACACGGTGCCATGGTAGTTGAAAGTTATCCAGATGGTGACGGTGAAGTGTTACATCGATTGAGAGAGACATTTGGTGAGTCGTTACCCGTCGTTGTCACCCTAGACCACCATGCAAATGTATCACAACAGATGGTTGACAACTCAACTGCTCTCGTAATATACAAGACTAATCCGCACATTGACCAAAGAGAACGCGGCATCCAAGCAGGAGAATTATTGGTGCGAATCCTAAAAGAAAATGTCTTGCCAACCCAAGCACTTGCCAAACCACCGATGATTCTTAACATATTATATCAAAACACAAGTGCAGAACCGATGTCAACTATCATCAATAATGCAGAGCAATTGGAAAACAATACAAACATTCTGGTAGCAAGTGTTGCAGCAGGATATCCGTATGCAGATGTGTCCGAAATAGGACCTTCCTTCATAGTTGTAACTGACGATGAACCACAACTTGCACAGACTGAGGTTAATCGGCTATCTGATATGTTGTGGAAAATCCGAGACCAACTATCATTGAATCTGCCTGATGCTTCTGAAGCAGTTCAACAAGCAATACAAAGTCAAAAACATCCTGTGATACTTGTTGAAATGGGTGACAACATAGGAGGGGGTTCACCGGGTGATAGCACATTCATTCTTAATGAGTTGATTCGACAAAAAGCATCTGGATATGTTGTCGTGCTGTGTGATCCAGAAAGTGTTGAAACTTGTGTACACACAGGTGTTGGTAATGAAGTATCTCTTAACGTTGGCGGAAAGACTGACAACCTACATGGTGAACCAGTATCAATACAAGGAATAGTTCGCTTACTTCACGATGGACATTTTATAGAGACACAACCACGTCACGGCGGACAGAAATATCACAATCAAGGGTTAACTGCAGTAATCCAAGTAAATGACTCACTAATTGTTCTCACAAGTAAACGACAAACCCCATTTAGTCTACAGCAGTTGTTGAGCCTGGGTATCAATCCAATTGAGATGCAGATGATTGTTGTTAAAGCTGCCATAGCATATCGTGCTGCGTATGAACCGATAGCGGGGAAGATTATTGAAGTGGATACACCAGGATTGACTGCAGTGAATCCGTTGCATTTTTCATATCAGAATGTTCGTAGACCTCTGTTCCCGTTGGATTGACTTGTTCTGCAATTTCTAATTAAGAACATACTATTAACGTGAGTTTGATAAATCAGATTTCTGTATCCGTTAAAATACGCGTTTGGTCTTTTGAAATTGTGGGCACAGAAACCCGCAATTCAATGGTTATGGTGTTATTTTGCCAAAAACTTTACATGCCCGGAATCAGTCTACTCCTTGACAAGCGGAAACGACTATGGTATCCTAATCAATGAAGCATCTTTATACGCTAAATCTTCAAGAACTGAACACGAGGAATTAAAAATGCCTTACTGTTACGTCTGCAAGCAATTTACTGATTATGAATATGACATTGCACTTTCCAACGGTGATTTTCTACATACCTCCTGTCTAATCAAGTTACAAATCCGCGAAGATGAGATTGAATCTGTATTAAGAAAACAGAATCAACAACTGATCTTGTCACTCTTTGTGCAAACAGAAGTTACAGATGAAGAAGTGGTATCAGAAGATGAGATAAAAACATTATCATCTGAATTGCAAAAACTAAAAGGTATATTATTCACGATTTATGATTTTTTACCAAGCTGGCCTCCGGATTGGAATGAACGTAGGCAATACCTTATCCAACGCAACGGTTCAATCTGTTCATATTGTGAGAAAGAACAACATGTTTATCTGATACATGAGATTCCCTTGTGTGAAGAAGGTACAAATGAACTACAGAATCTTGAATTGATCTGTAAGACTTGTCATGAGAACACATACGGTAAAGGAGACATTTTTAGCAGTTTTACGTTGGATCCGGATCAGTCAGAGTTCACCGAGTACTTCAAGGAAATCCAAGATGCTATAGACAATAATCAAAGGATCCGGTTTGCGTATAAAAAACCGAAAGCGAAATCGTGTATGACGCGCGTGGTTATTCCGGAACGCTTCCTAAACATTCCAAACAATCGTGAATCTGGCAAAACATTGTGTGTTGAAGGGTTCTGTGAATTGCGGCAAGATATTCGGGTGTTTGCACTTGAACGTATGCAAGAGGTAGAGGTGCTTGACTATTGATCATTGAGGTATATGATTTAAACACCCCTTCACTTTATGTTGGAAACTGTCAATTTTCCAATGGACCGTGGGATTTATAGGTTGGGAGAAATAAAATGAAACATTTTGGAACACAAGGACCAGTTTATCCAGAAAAGCACTATGTCGTCAGTCGTGCTACGGAACTTGATGATTTCATTACACGTATCAAAGATGGCAGATATATCGTCATTTTTGCACCACGGCAGACCGGAAAGACGACATTTTTTCGCAACGCACTTGAAGAAATAGCTGACAGTGAACCAACTCATTTTCCAATATCCTTGAATTTTGAAGAATATAAAGACTGTTCCTTATCTGTTTTCTACGAAAATCTCTATTATGATATATGTGATGAAGTTGAATCAGTTCTGGGTAAAAGAGATGTTTTAACCACAGATTCATTTCGTCTATTTATGGATGATACAACTATAACCGACAACCTAACATTACGAAGATTCTTTGGGAAATTGGGAGAATATCTAAATAATGAATATAATGTAAAAAGAGTTATTCTGATTATTGACGAGTTTGATGGCATTCCAAAAGAAGCAGTAAAAGCATTTCTACATTCACTCCGTCGGATTTATCTTTCTAATCCAACAGATAGATGTCCCTACAGCGTTGGGATTGTCGGAGTAAAAAACATCGTGCAGCTCAACTATGACCGATCCATCTCACCATTCAATGTGCAAGACGAATTTTTCCTGCCTAATTTCACACTTGGACAAGTGCACGAGTTGCTTGAACAATACACAGCAGAAGTTGGACAAGCATTTGAATTAGAAGTAATAGAAGCTGTCCATAAGCAGAGCGCGGGGCAGCCTTTTCTTGTCAACCGATTAGCACAAATATTGACAGATGAATTGGAAATACCAAAAACAAAACCAATCACAATGGATCATTTTACGCAAGTACATAATAAGTTACTACATGAACGGAATACGAACATTGACCATCTGATAACAAACATCCGCAGAAATCCCCGTTTTGAAAGTCTCCTCATGAGAATTACTGCATTTGATGATGGTTTACCTTTCAACCTGCGTGATGACCAAATCAGCGAACTTGCGACTTATGGGGTAATAAAGCAGGGCAAAGATGGCATGTGTGAAATCGCAAATCCAATATATTTCTATTGTATTCTACAAACATTTAAACCGACTATAAATGGATTAGAACAGGAATATCTCCCGGAGGACACCCAAGATGGATTTCGGGATTACCTATCTGAGAACGGAAATATAAACATGCATGAATTGCTTGATAACTTCCGCGATTTTATTGCGCGTGTCGGATTTCGTGTCTTGCAAGTACCAGATACACCTCAAGAATCAGTTGGCCGCCATCTACTCCTTGCATATCTTGAACAAATTGTTCTATTAGTCGGTGGATTCATGCATATTGAGGTACAAACTGGTCGAGGTAGAATGGATATATTAATCACACATAATAAAAGAAAATATGTTGTTGAAACCAAAGTGTGGCGGGGTGAAGTTAGTTTTCAAAAAGGCAAACGGCAGCTTGCATCATATCTCAAATCTGAAGGTGCAAATGAAGGATATTATGTAGTTTTCGATCACCGCACAAATCCTGAGCAAATTACTGAGACCGACACAATAGAAGGGGACGAGATAAGAAGCTATGTAATACCTGTAATTCAAAAAAAGCATTCATGAAGATTCGCCACAATCGGGAATTTAATGTTCTGTCCATTTGGACATTGTGTGTTGAAGGGTTCTGTGAATTGCGGCAAGATATTCGGGTGTTTGCACTTGAACATATTCAAGAGGTAGAGGTGCTTGATTATTGATCATTGAGGTATATGATTTAAACACCCCTTCACTTTATGTTGGAAACTGTCAATTAACTAATTTTCCGTAGCACTAATATGTTGGAAAAAACAAAATGAGACGATTTGGAACACAAGGACCAGTTTATCCAGAAAAGCACTATGTCGTCAGTCGTGCTACGGAACTTGATGATTTCATCACACGTATCAAAGATGGCAGATATATCGTCATCTTTGCGCCACGACAGACGGGTAAGACCACCTTTTTTCGATGGGCACTTGATAAACTCACGACTCAAAATCCCTCCTATTTGACAATTAGATTAGATTTTCAAGTGATGCGCGATATTTCTGAGGATATTTTCTATCAGAGACTCTATCAAATGTTCTGCAGAGAGTTAAAAGAAATATTTGAAAAGTGCGAAATAGTTCCTTCCTCAGATCTGACATTATTGCTTGAGAATACACAACTATCTGACTCTTTTTCAATGATTACTTTTTTTCAACAACTTTCAAGGCTATTGCGAAATAGGAAAATCGTCATCATTATTGATGAGTTTGATGGCATACCTACGAATGCCGTAAGTGATTTTTTGTATGCACTAAGACACACCTATCTTTCTGATGAACCGAGATGTCCACACAGCGTTGGGATAGTCGGTGTAAAAAACATTGTGCAACTCAACTATGACCGCTCAATCTCTCCATTCAATGTGCAAGACGAATTTTTCCTGCCTAATTTCACACTTGGACAAGTGCGCGAGTTGCTTGAACAATACACAGAAGAAGTTGGACAGGCATTTGAATCAGAAGTAATAGAAGCTGTCCATAAGCAGAGCGCGGGGCAGCCTTTTCTTGTCAACCGATTAGCACAAATATTGACAGATGAATTGGAAATACCAAAAACAAAACCAATCACAATGGATCATTTTACGCAAGCACATAATAAGCTACTACATGAACGGAATACGAACATTGA
This sequence comes from Candidatus Poribacteria bacterium, assembly GCA_958295945.1. Lineage (GTDB taxonomy): Bacteria > Poribacteria > WGA-4E > WGA-4E > WGA-3G > MSPOR6. Next base: position 1,968,557 of record OY282386.1, on the reverse strand, counting down.
CCATCTGATAACAAACATCCGCAGAAATCCCCGTTTTGAAAGTCTCCTCATGAGAATTACTGCATTTGATGATGGTTTACCTTTCAACCTACGTGATGACCAAATCAGCGAACTTGCGACTTTTGGGGTAATAAAGCAGGGCAAAGATGACATGTGTGAAATCGCAAATTCAATATATTTCTATTGTATTATACAAACATTCAAACCGACTATAAATGGATTAGAACAGGAATATCTTCCAGAGGACACCCAAGATGGATTTCGGGATTACCTATCTGAGAACGGAAATATAAACATGCATGAATTGCTTGATAACTTCCGAGATTTTATTGCGCGTGTCGGATTTCGTGTCTTGCAAGTACCAGATACACCTCAAGAATCAGTTGGTCGGCATCTACTCCTTGCATATCTTGAGCAATTCGTTCTATTAGTGGGTGGATTCATGCACATTGAGGTACAAACCGGTCGCGGTAGAATGGATATATTAATTACACATAATAGAAGAAAATATGTCGTTGAAACCAAAGTGTGGAGGGGTGAAGTAAGTTTCCAAAAAGGCAAACGCCAACTCGTATCATATCTCAAATCTGAATGTGCAAATGAAGGATATTATGTAGTTTTCGATCACCGCACGAATCCAGTACATATTACCGAAAACAGCACTGTAGAAGGATTTGACATTAGAAGTTATGTAATACCTGTTATGCAACAAAAGCATACTTGAAGAAATGCTTATATTTACCATTGTTGGAGGGTTCTAACCTGAGTTCTATGACTTTAAATGTGTCCAAGAGATTATTGTAATATTCTTTTAGATTGCCATGCAAAGAAATATACGAAAAATCAAATCTCAGTACACAAATATAATTGACATTCATACTACATTTCATTATAATCAATTCAAAATCTGTTAGGAAGAGAATATGCAAACAAAAGAAGAACTATACGATATTGCTTTAACACAATTCGCAGATAATGACCTTGACGCAGCTGTCAAAGCATTTGAAGAACTCATTGAGACATATCCTGACTACATTGAAGGTTATCTCGGTTTAGGACATGCCTATGAGAGACTCAGCAAATACGATGAAGCCATTGAAGCAGTGCAAAAAGCAATTGAAATCAACCCGAATGATCCACTCGCCTATACAAGTTTATCCATCTGTTTCCAACGCAAAGGCATGATTCAGGAAGCTGAAGATGCAATGGCAAAATCGCAGCAAATTCAAATGCAAGCAAATAATGAATAAAGTTGGGGAGGATTGACTATGGCAAATTATACCTTGTTAAATCCCACTTCTCAAGGCGATGCGACCGAGAAATTCCTCGCACCCCGCATTAAGAATCTTGATGGAAAAGTAATGGGATTACTTGACATAACAAAAAACGGAAGCGATATATTCCTTAACCGTGTTGAGGAATTAATACGTGAACGTTTTGAAATCACAGAAGTTGTCCGTGTTAAAAAACCCACATTTTCCCGACCTGCCCCAACAGAACTACTTGTTGAACTTGCGGAACAAGTCGATTTCGTTGTTGAAGGTCTTGCTGACTGAGGGTCCTGCATTTCGTGCAGTATGCACGATGGTAGTGTATTAGAGGAACGCGGAATCCCAAGCGTAGCAATATGTACAGAAGTATTCTTCTCTGCGGGGAAAGTTCAGGCACGTGTACTTGGCTATAATGACTTAGAACCGCTCACCGTTGAACATCCCATTCAAAGTCTTACAAAGGAACAAATTCGGAATCGTGCTGATGGAATTGTTGATATGATAGTAGATCGGTTGACGTATTAGAATTCTTGAAAACTACAGACACATTCAGGACATCAGAAATGCTGAATGTGTCTATTTATTTTATGCGTCACCTATTTTCTATTCTTGCAAACAAACTCATCATCAGTGTAATCCACAACAATTGTATCTCCATCATGAAACTTGCCTTCAAGCATATCAATAGCCAGTGGGTTCAGAATATCGCGCTGAATTGTGCGACGAAGTGGTCTGGCACCATAGACAGAATCAAAACCACGATTTACCAATTCTGTTCTCGCTGAATCTGTGAGAGTGAGTGTCATATCCTTTTCAGCAAATCGAACACTGAGTTTAGAAAGTTCCAATGACACAATCTCTTTCAATTCTTCAAGACCAAGACGATCAAAGATAATCAAGTCATCAACACGATTAAGGAATTCAGGTGGAAAATGTGTCTGCAAAGCATCCATCACTTTACTTCTAATTTCTTCTTTCGTCAGGTGTGCATCGCTAATCCATTGACTTCCGATGTTTGATGTCATAATGACAACCGAATTCTTGAAGTCGACTGTACGTCCCTGTCCATCAGTCATTCGGCCATCATCCAGCATCTGAAGAAGCACATTAAAGACTTCAGGATGTGCTTTCTCAACTTCATCAAGAAGGATAACACAATATGGATTCCGTCTAACTGCTTCAGTCAATTGTCCACCCTCATCGTATCCAACATAACCAGGGGGTGCACCAATGAGTCTTGATACAGTATGCTTCTCCATATATTCACTCATGTCTATACGAATCAAGGCATTGACATCATCAAATAGAAACTCAGCTAACGATTTTGCAAGATGTGTCTTCCCAACTCCCGTAGGTCCCATAAAAAGAAATGAACCAAGCGGACGATCCGGATCTCCAAGACCCACTCGTGATCGTCGAATTGCATTGGAGACTGCCGAAACAGGTTCATCTTGACCTATCACTTGTTCCCGTAACCTTTTCTCCATGTGTAGTAATTTCTGTGTCTCACCTTCCATCAACCTATAGACTGGAATACCTGTCCATTTTGCGACAATCTCCGCTATATCCTCCGCACTTACCCGCTCCTTAAGCAAGTGTGTACCATTTCCATTCGCATCTAATTCTTGTCTCAGAGAATTGAGTCGTGCTTCAAGTTCAGGTATTTTGCCGTATTCAATCTCTGAAGCAGTGGCAAGATTACCAGCACGCTTAGCTTGTTCTGATTCAATACGAAGGGACTCCATCTGTTCCATCAACTCACGTATCTGTTCCAGATCTGATTTTTCGTTCTGCCATCCAGCCTTAAGTGCATTGACCTTTTCTTTTGACTCAGCAAGTTCAAGATTTAACTTTTCTAATCGTTGTTTTGAAGTGTCATCATCCTCTTTTTCCAAAGCTTGCTGTTCAATCTGAAGTTGGATGATACGTCGTTCAACTTCATCAATCACCTCTGGCACACTGTCTATCTCAATTCTTAAGCGTGATGCAGCTTCGTCAACCAGGTCAACTGCTTTATCAGGAAGGAAACGGTCTGAGATATAACGTTTTGACAAAGTTGCAGCTGCAACAATTGCATTGTCCTGAATCTGAACACCGTGGTGTGTTTCATATCGTTCCTTCAATCCACGCAGAATGGCAATCGTATCTTCCACTGAAGGTTCGTGGACTTGAACAGGTTGGAAACGTCTCTCAAGTGCAGCATCTTTTTCAATATGCTTTCGGTATTCATCAAGCGTAGTCGCTCCTATACACCGTAATTCACCGCGTGCTAAAGCAGGTTTGAGCATATTAGATGCATCCACTGCTCCTTCTGCCGCCCCTGCTCCAACAATGGTATGTAGCTCATCAATAAACAGTACGACTTCACCTGCCGCCTGTTCCACATCAGCGAGTACAGCCTTGAGTCTATCCTCAAATTCACCACGATATTTGCTTCCTGCGATGAGTGCACCAATATCAAGTGCAATGAGTCGCTTATGACGCAGACTTTCTGGTACATCACCATCTGCAATTCGTTGTGCTAATCCCTCAACAATCGCAGTTTTCCCAACACCCGGTTCTCCTATAAGTACAGGATTATTCTTCCTTCGTCTTGACAAAACTTGCATAACCCTTCGAATTTCATCATCCCGTCCGATGACTGGGTCAAGTTTTCCTGACAGTGCATCTTGTGTCAGTTCTCTGCCAAATCGTGTCAGTGCTTGATACTTATCCTCTGGATTCTGATCTGTTATTCGTTGCGTGCCACGAATATCAACAAGAACCTTAAGTATTTGCTCTTTTGTTGCACCTGTATCACTTAGTATTTTACCAACATCGCTCTGCTTTGTTTCTGCACAAGAAATCAGTAGATGTTCAGTACTTACATATTCATCCTTCAAAGTAGTAGCTTCTTTTTGTGCCATCTCAAGTACTGACTGAAGTGCCGATGAGATATGAATGTCTGTACTTACACCTTGCACTTTCGGTGATTTCTGGATTATTTGCAGTAGTGACGCAGTTATTCCTTGAATATCTACACCTAATTTTTGCAATATCGGTGTAACTATACCATCTGTCTGTTTAATCAGGACAAGTAACAAGTGTTCAACACTGAGTTCAGGATTCTGCTCATCACTTGCTAAAGTTTGTGCCGATTGTAATGCTTCTTGTGCTTTTATTGTAAATTTGTCTAATCTCATTTTTCTCTCCATGAACACATCATATTTAGAGACAATCAAGCAAAAACTGTGCCAATCATATTTACTAAAACTGGAAAAATTGACATTATTAGATGACAGTTGATGTAAAAACCTGATTTGTATTAGACATTTATGTCCGTTATTGTGCCAAATTGACATTGTTATTATACATGATTTCTACAAATAAAAGCACGGCAGCCAAAAAACTACCGTGCTTTCTATGATACTAAATTAGGTTAAGTTTCTCAATGTCTAAGTGATAATTACTGAGAAATACGTTGCGACTTAAGAGCACCCCATGTCGTTGTAAATTTTTCTTGCGGTTCAACACTTGTAGCTTCTTTGATAATATCTGCATATTCAGCAAAATCATCTGCATCAAATGCCGAATTATAGACGATTACTTCATCAATTATACCACCAAAGTAATGGATGTTGGTGCCACCACCGTCGTCATCATGGAAAACAGCATTTGCATTTGTATGCGCAATACCTGTATCATCACCATGTGCGAAAAGTTGCCCACCTGGTTCACTTGCGATCATTTCACCATCAAGCCACATCTCAAACTTATTGTCCTGTACTTCATTGATTGTATCACGTAGTACTAGGGCAACATGATACCATCTATCAGACTCAACTTCTGCTGAGGGCCATGCTCCTGCCCATTGGTATTCAGCACGATTCCATGCACCAACATATACATCTCCATCAAAAACATTGATTACAAAACCACGGGTACGTCCCCCTTCTTCAATAATTGTTTGTTTTTGATCAGTAACATTTACGTCAGTACACTTGAAGAATGCTGCGATTGTGCGGTTCATGAAAGGTCCGCCAGTGTTCAAACCTTCTGAATCTGGAAGTTTTACACCATCGTCAACACCATCAAACATTAATGCTTTACCAACAATTCCATCAACAACTTCAGGTTCTCCAGTTAATGTTCCGTTCACACCATGTTCAGAGGAATCTGCTGCATCACCGTCATCAAAAGTCCAAATAGCTCTTGCAGTTGCTTCGTCTCTTGCAGCAAATGCTGATATTGCTATCAATACAAGTAGAATTGTCAAAATTGAGACAAACTTTGTCATTATAGTATACTCCTTTTAAAATAAGTTTATGGTATATCAAATTTATCTTGATTTAAGTTTTCCCCACATTGTTGCCAGTTTTCCTTGTGGGACAACATCTAACGCCTGTGCTAATTCATTGATGTCTGCTTTAGTAAATGATGAACTGTATACAATAACTTCATCAATCATTCCGCCAAACCAATCAATGAGCGTGCCTTCACCACCATCATCGTGGTAGAAAGCATTTTGATGAACATAATCGATTCCATTATTGTCTCCATGTGCATGAAGCTGTCCGCCATCTGCTGTGTCTATAAGTTTACCATCTACCCACAATTCAAATTTGTCTTTTTCCACCTTACCAGCAGCATCTCTAATTACAACAGCAACATGATACCATGTTCTTGATTTAATATCAGTGGACAACCACTCACCTTGCCAATTATATTCTGCACGGTTCCAAGCACCACCATAGATTTTGCCATCAAACACATAGATAACTAATCCCCGTGTTCTTCCTCCTTCTTCAAATATAATCTGCTTTTGTCCTTTGTTAACATCATCGCAGTTGAAGAATGCAGCCACGGTTCTCTTAGGAAAAGGACCACCAGTATTGATTCTGGGTGAATCCAGAATATTGATGCCATCCCCTTCTCCATTGAATCTCAATGCATCATTTACAATGCCTTTCACTGATTCCGGTTTACCAACAAGAATACCATTATGATTCTGATTTGAACTATCTTTCGCAGTACCATCGTCAAATGTCCAGATTCCTGCTACGGTTCCTTCATCCCTTTGTGCCTCAACATCTACACAAAATATAAAGGACATTGCCAATACAGTAATACAATAGAATATGTATGAAGGTATGATGCAGATCTTATTTTTAAGTATAAGGTTCATTATACAACCTCCGTTGATATAGTTTGACTATGCTTTAATTTTAGTCAATTCGATTGATGATAATCTTCTAATATTCTCTGGGACATTATGCCAATTTCTTTGAAATTTGTCAACAGATTTAGATTGTCTTTTGTGCCATTTCAACATTAGAATTCTAAAATAGATCTCTAATAGAGTATAACTCGCAGGACAAACCCATATTGTACCGTATTAACCAGTATAAGATTGGGTGTCTTCTTCCTGAGTCTCTTCAAAAGATTCGCACAATTCACGTGCTTGATTTACTTCCTCTTCATCCCCATACTTTATATCTATTACCTTCAAGACATCTGATTTAATGTGCGGAATAATTTCATCCCATTCAATGTCCCCTGATCCAGGTGGATGGTACATCTCAAGGTCTTTGAGGTCGTGTAATGAAACTCCTATCAAATGATCTCCATAGGCTTCAGACCATTCATGTGACCAACATAGTCCAAGTTTTTCTTGAAAAACTGCATGTCCAACATTGTGCCAATATCGCATAGGACTGCCGTAAAATTCATTGAATAACAAACCAACTTCATCATAATTTGGAATTTGAAAGTAATGTGGTGGATTCTCTATTGCAATAGATAATTCCATCTTCAAAGCGTGCTCATTCAGTTCGTCGAGACTTCGCATAACTGCATCATGATGTTTTGTTTCTTTTCGTTTACGCCATTCAGTTGCTTCAGTAACCTTATTGCTAAATGCCTCAAATTCACGTTCACCATATTCGTAAAGGTCCCTCATTAAATCGGAACGATCATAAGTATCTACTTTACCCAATTGTATAATTACAATTGGAGTTTCCATTTCAATTGCAAGTTCCATGGTTTGAATACTTCTACGAACTGCTTCTTTCCGTTCATCGCTATTAAGACTGGAGAGATGTATAATATCGTCATCAGCATCTTCTTGTGAAGTACCTGGGAGAATAGGGCAAAAATTCTGGATGCAACTGGGTGGCGAATGTCCGATTTCACGGAACGAAGGTTTAATTTGCTCAAGTTGTTCAGGCGTGAGATGCCTACTTAATGCAATATTATCAAAACCAAGGTCTCTTAATTCATCAATAAGTGCAGCACCATCCGGTGTTTTCAAGGCATTCCATTTTGTTGAGATTGCGAGTATTCTATTCATTTTGGGTTGGAATATAATTGTAGGTCAGAATCTATAAACATCTATGTGTTATATATCAGGTGAAACTTTTATGACCCTTCGTCCTTCAACTTTAAGAGTGTCTTGAGCGTACCATCTTATCACTTCAGGAAAAAGTTTATGCTCTTCAATCTGAATTCGGTTATGCAAACTTTCTTCGTCATCCGTATCAAATACAGGAACTGTCTTCTGTGCAATAATTGGACCAGTATCAATATCTTCATCAACGAAATGCACAGTAACACCAGTATATTTTACTCCATAAGCTAATGTATCCGACACTGCATTTGCACCAGGGAATGCGGGAAGCAGACTTGGGTGAACGTTGATTATTCTATTACGATATTTTCGGACAAATGGGGGTTGAAACAATTTCATAAAACCTGCAAGCACAATGAGGTCAATAGCATAGTTGTCAATATGTCTTGAAATTTCAGCATCAAAATCTATGCGATTGTTGTAATCCTGTGCTTTAACAATTTGTGTTGGGATATCTGCATGTTTTGCTCGAGTGAGTGCATAGGCTTTACTGCGATCACTAATAACCACAGCGATTTCTATTCCGCTGGTTGTGTCTTCATGTAATTGGTTGATTAAGGTCTGCAGATTTGTTCCACTGCCAGAAACGAGGACAGCAATTTTCACTTGTATTGTAATACCTCATAATTGTCCATCACGGTAAGATTAAGCTTGTAGATAATCAACTGATTGGTCATGTAATCCACTGAATACACTATGGAATTAGACATTAGAACGGAACCTAATGTCTTACCATTGATTTTTAGACTTAATGATATGACTGGTTAATCAAGAATCCATTTGGTATCGCGACCCATTCACCACCAGTCTTTACTGTGACTTGTTGTAAAAAATCATCTAATGTTCCGACAACACTGACTATCACATGTTTCTCTGCTAAATATTGAATCACACCGTCAAAAGACATTTTCCTGGCAAGTGGTTCGTCAGTAACTATGATTAAATAAGTCTGTGCTTCTGGACGTAGTTTGATCTTTCTCATTCCTTCATTAATTGCCTGCAAAAGGTCTTCATTGAGTTTATAAGGCAGTTCAATGATTTTACGTGTTTGCTCAAGTGTTTGAGGCGGATTATAGACATTGACCATATTCACAGAACCACGCATCCTAAATCTGACGACACCTACCTGATAGTCTATGAGGGCATTATCCCAATCTCGAAACCATAACTCCATTTGCGTTAGGAATGCTGAAGCTTTGTCTTCCATACTATTGCTTCCATCAATATACAAAACAATATCAACAGGAGAATTCTCTGCTTTTCTCAATACTAACTTTCCAATCTTTTGCAGGTCTGTCCATTTTGCATTCCTTAGGTATTGTAATTTTCCTTTTTCAGTGGTTGGAGTATATTGTCGTGATAGTTGGGTACTCTTTGGGTTTTCAGGGATGGCGTGCCATCTTCCGTCAGTTCTTACAGCAAGCAATTGGTGTTTATCATCATGGAGTCCAAGTACGTTAACAAAGATACCAAATTCGCGACACAAATCGACAGTACTGCGTAGTGTTTTTCCTTCAATACTTGAAAGTGGCTCATCTGTAACCAGAATGATATGTTTTTGTGATGTAGGACGATACTTTATGTTGAGTACAGTCTTTTCAATTGCATCTAATGCATTTTCGTCTTTACCAACAATAATTGCATTAATATTGCGTTTGTATTCATTTAGATTATTGGTCAATTGCATGACTTCTATGTTATTTACTTTTATACCACCTGCTTTTGTATTGAATTTTGTTAAACCCAATTGGTAATCAATATCCGAAGATTTGTAGACATCTATCATTTCTGACAAATGACTTGCGACAGCGTTGATATTATCTCCCATACTTCCACTGGCATCAATGACAAAAACGACATCAATAGGACCGCCATCACTTGATTCAGCGATTTCCTCACCAAGTGTTTTCATTACACTACTGAATGTTACTTTTGTTAATTCTGGATTGGTTTCATATAGATCTCCTATATCAGTAGGTTCATCACCACCGCTACCTATCTGACCAGCAATGTCAAGAGTTGAACGGGTAGGTGTTCGTTGAATTCCAAATTCACCAGTCCGTTTTGAACCGAGAGAATTTCCAAAGGTGGATTGAGCTGATTCTACTGTTGACAATCCTCCTTCAACTTGTCGGAGTTCATTGAGTGCAGTACTAACATTTACATCAATATCTGGCGCAGTCTTAGTATCTTCAAGACGGGGTTGTTCGGTTATAATATGTGTTGAATTATCAAGTCTATGTTTAACAGTAATTTCGGGTGTGATTGCTTCTATTTGTGACTGAGGTAATTTGGCTGCGTCATATACAGTCGTCTTTCTTTGTTGCAGCTTTGGTGCTTTCATTTTTGTTAAAGGTTGTTTCGGTACTGTTGTTATGCTTACATCAAGACTGTCTTTAAATGTTAGTAATGCTTGCTCATTAACCGTAAAATAAAAGAATGTCATGATTAGAATGATATGAAGAATCATTGAGACTAATAATGCTTTGTGTGTGAATGTCTTTATGTGCCGTTTGGTAAAATATTTCATTATTCCACCCCATCATCGTATTTTTAATGTGCGTTTTGGTTCCGGTTGCAATATTACCTCAAATGCAACCAGTCTTTCTTGTTTGTTTATTGACTTGTCATTATTTTGTGATAGTAAGTTGATTTTGTCAATCTGTGGTGAGTAGAGAGTAACACCAATCATCATGAATACGCCTACAAAAAACCCCAGAATATAATATGAATTGTAAGTGCGAATATTCCCTCTCATCCATCCTTGGAATCTTTCAACAAATGAACTGAGACGGTTGACAAGTGACCGTCTTTCTTTATGAACCGCATTCAATGAATTTACACTTGACATGACACTTGTTAACAGACTTTCTGTAGCTTTTACCGGTTCAACATTATTCAGAAATGTTTGTGTTCGCTGTAGTTCCGCATAGTTTGCGTTACATTCTGAACATCGCTTTAAATGCCAGCGAATAATGTGATATTTCCACGCCGGTAATTCTCTATCATAATAGGCAGACAGTTGTGCTTGGATATTATTGCATTCGTTTATTTTAACTTTTGACATTGGTACTATCTCCAATTCCAGCCTTTAATAGAAGTCCTTTCATATTTTGGCGTGCCCGGTGAATTAACGATTTCACTGCTCCTACAGAACATTGTAAGATTTCTGAAATCTCTTCATAGGTTAACTCTTGATATGTTACTAATGTAAGTGCTAAACGTTGATTTTCTGGTAGTTTATTCAAGGTTTTCTTTATTAGTTGTTGTTGTTCCTTCTTCTCATAGAGTATATCAGGTTGAAATCTTGTGTCAATCATATATTCTGAATGGTAGACATCTTCATTTTCAGCAACCATATCTTCCAGAAAGTATGTTTTTCTGCGTCTCCGATTTCGTAATTCGTTCTTTGCCAGATTGGTAGCAATTGTATATAACCAACTTTTGAAGGTAGATTTAGGTTCATAACGATTTGCACTCTTGAAAACTCGAAGAAACGTCTCTTGTGTTAAATCCTCAGCACGATGATAGTCATTTATCGTAAAATTGATATAGTTGACAAGTGCATCCTGATACCTTCTGACAAGCAGCTCAAATGCACTCATATCCCCTTTACTGCATTCTAACATCAATTTTTCGTCTGAAACTATCATGATGACCACCAGATTCTTTATATTAAGTTGAGATAACAAATTATATGTAACACATTCTATTCTTCTTCAGCGACTCTAGTTCCTTCGGACAGATTCTCACTTGTAGATTTTAACTTGAGTCGCATCGCAGTCTTAAACGCATTCACTGCCTCATTTCGTTTACCTTGAAGTGAATAAACTGCCCCGAGTTCTGAATGTAATTCTGGTCTGTTGGGTATTAACCGAATAGCACGTTCATAAACTTCAATTGCTTGATCATACCGTTTCAATATCCGATAAGTTGAAGCCAGATTGATATACACATCCAGTTCCATTGGTTCACATATAATTGCCATTTTATAGGCATCAATTGCTTTTTCGTAGTCTTCTAACATAAAATAAGCCAATCCGAGATGGAAATGTGCTTCCGCTGATTCCTTGTTATGTTGAATTACTGTGAGAAATTCATTGATCGCCTTTGCAAAGTCCCGTGCGTTTAATGCGTCTGCTCCCTGCTGCAAATGTTTAGCAACTATTTCCTGAAGGTGTATATCCAATCGCCCGCGTTGTATAAATCTATTCTGTAATGTATCTGAAGAAATTGTGGAATCATCGGGTGTCAACTTTGAGTTAGTGGTGCTTTCTTTATGTTTTTTTTCAATTTTTCTATCTTCCATGCAATTACCCCATTAACTCACTAAGCGAATGAATTTTAATACGTTAACACCTATATTCTACCAAAGTAACATCTTTTTTGGACTAAAATAAATCGCTCAATGTCCTATATTTAGCAAGCGATACGAAAACCTATTACAAACTCAACATAGTTTTCACTGAAAAAATCATAACTAATACAAGTGCTATAGTCGTGGCTATAATACCATGCACCACCACATGCGACACGGAAGTTCTGTTGGTCATCATACGGAGTGTTTGTCCATTCCCAAACATTCCCAACCATATCATAGCAACCAAAAGGACTGATTCCATCTTTGAATGCACCTACGGGTGTAGTGGCATCGGCACCGAGTTCAACTGTATTGCATCGGGGATGGTCAATTTCGTATCCCCAGGGGAACAGTCTATCGTCATTGCCACGGACTACGTATTGCCATTCTGGAAAAGATGGTAATCTTCCACTGACATATTTTGCATATTCTTCTGCATCCTCACAACTCACCCATACAACAGGATGATCCCCTTTTTGACCATATATATCGTAAGTTAGTTTCTGTCTTTCCAACCAATCCTTTGGTGGATTATATCCAGTTTCCTGGATAAACCTTAAATATTGGGCGTTGGTAACAGGATAAACCCCAATCTGAAATGCCTCAATTTCTATTGATTCACACTCTTCACCAATCAAGGCAGTTCCTGTCGGTATCAATACATTAGCATCTAAAACCTGTAGTGCAGCATCCCGAACTGCAGTATCAGTATGGGAGAGGGCATGTCCCAACGGAGATATTATCTCACCGATTGGAGGCGTTGTGAGTTGTGGAACATTTTCCCAACCTAAATCTATGCTGAGCAACAATCTAATTGCCTCATCATGTGAGTCGCTATAATGCCATGTCCAATATTCCTTTAAAAGTTGTTGAAATGCATCTGGTGTGTCTCTTTCCAGCAGTGAAAGACGGGATTCCTTTGTTTTTTTGACATCTAATAGCATAATCTTACAAGTTTTTCAAAACTCAGTTAGTACAACATAGTTCAACTAGATAGTAGACCACTTTCTCCGCTGCGATGCCATATAATGCAATCTTGTAAGCAGCAAATCTTCCTATGGTGTTAACTGCACCTTTATAGAATCTTTCCCTATCTGTACCATTTCAAAAGCAATCTTGAAATCCTCTAACGCAAATTGATGCGTAACAATCTGACTCACATCTATTTTCCCACTATAAATATAGTCAATAGCAAGTGGATAGGTATATGGACCTAAATGCGATCCGTGTATATTCAACTCTTTTGTATCACCGATAATTGTCCAATCCACAGTTACGGGTTCGCGCATCACACTAAATTCAACGAATGTACCTGCTTTTCGTATCATGAGTAAACCTTGTTCAACAGCCATTGGATGTCCGGTTGCTTCAATATAGACATCACAACCGTAACCTTCAGTCAAGTCAAGCACTTCTTGCACAACATCAGTTTCAGTCGGGTTTAAGGTTATATTTGCTCCTAATTTCTTGGCGACTTCTAATCGTGTAGGAATCAGATCAATTGCAATCAGAATACCTGGGTTTTTCAACTTTGCTGCACCTATCATCCCCAATCCGAGTGTCCCTGCACCAGCAACAACGACAACATCACCGAGTTCAATGTTCCCACGCTGTACTGCATGTATAGAACAAGCAAGTGGTTCAATCATTGCTGCATCTGTTTTCGTCATATCCGATGGTACTTTGTGAACGAGGGATTGCGCAGGAAACTTCATAAATTCAGCCATACCACCGTTGACAACAGGCTGGAAACCGAAAATGTTGTGAACTTGACAAAGCCAATACTTCCCGGTTCTGCAATAACGACAATCGCAGCACGGAACGATCTGTTCCGCAATTGCTGTATCTCCAAGTTTCAGACCGTGTTTCTCTGCAGCACCGTCCCCAAGTTGGACAACTTCACCGATGAATTCATGTCCTGCAATGACAGGAGTTTCAACATAAGGTTTCCTATGTTCATCACCCCAGAATAGTGGGGCACCAGTGTAACACTTTATATCACTTGCACATACACCACATGCATCAACTTTGATGACAACTTCACCAGGATCAGCGTTAGGTGTTGGCACTTCCTCAAGTCTATAGTCCAGAGGCGCATGACAGACAACAGCATGCATTGTATTTGACATTTGAACAGATCTCTTGGAATGTGTGTCTTATGCAGCTTTACTTTGAATGAGGCGTTTCCGAGCACTTGCTCGTGCAATACCAACATCAAGATTAATATGGCTTTCTTTTGTCATGCCAAGATTAATTGCATGTGCTGTATCAAGGTTGAATCCCCATTCAATCCAATCAGGCATGTCTTCTTCTGGAATATCACCTGCCACGACTACCTTCATAATACTAATACCTTTTCCGAGATTGTATGCACGTTCAATGTATTCCAAATGCTTATCCAATGTGCCACCTTCTAACATCCTACCCTCTTTATTGGCAGTAGTAAGGATGACATCAATTTCAGGATGATCTATAACTGCATCCATGACAGGACCTGTGTACACATGTGTTGAACAGCCGATAATACGAACTTTTCCTGCTGCTTTTGCTTCACGAAAAGCGTCAAATGCACCTTCACGTTCACGGTTCAATAAATCATCAGGTGATGAGATGGCATGTAGCAACATCACATCAATATAATCTGATTGCAATTCCTTTAATGCTTTGTCAATACTGGCTGCTGCGCTGTCATGTTCCTTCACAGCCGTTTTCGTCTGAATTACGATTTCGTCTCTGTTAATTTGTCGTACTGCTTCACCGAGGTGAGGTTGTGTGCCATAACCTTCGGCTGTATCCCAGAAAGTAACACCTTCGTCAAGTGCTTTCAACATCATTTTAGCACCTGCTTCAATAGTCTTGCAAGTATCCTGTAGACGACCAGCACCGTAACATAGGCGTGAGATTTCCAAACCGGTTTTGCCGTAATTTAAGTATTCCATTGATGCCTCCACTTTTAGTAATGTTGTAGAGTGTCTAACAAAAATGTAGAACGAGAACCGTACTAATATTCTATACATTACCTCATTTCAATGAAAAAAGCAATACATTTTTGTTGCAACCAATCAGTTTTTTCCGTATCATTTTACTATTGTCTTATCGGAAAAATACAAGAGAGTAAACTGTAAAAAATGAAAATTAATGCATACAAAATCTTTGATCATAAACCAATTGAAATAACAGTTGAAGACTGTTGCATTCATTCAATTAGAGATATAGAGTCAACTGATAGTGAGATGTGGATTGCCCCTGCTCTTGTGGACATACAGGTCAACGGTTTTGCTGGATATGACCTGAACGTCTCAACTGTAACTGCATCTGATGTGATTGAGATGGTTCGTTCACTATGGCGTGTAGGAACTGGTTTTTTATGTCCCACAATTGTAACAGCATCGTTTGAGGACATAAGCAATTCAATCACAGCAATTGTGGAAGCATGTCAATCGGATTCAGCAACTGCAAATGCAATCCTTGGTATACATCTTGAAGGTCCTTATATCTCTGCAGAGGATGGTCCGAGAGGTGCACATCCACTACAACATGTAAGAAAACCGAATTTGGATGAATTTTGTAGATTTCAAGAGATAGCAGAAGGAACAATACGTATTGTAACACTTGCACCAGAGAAAACAGGTGCATTACCGTTTATTGAGAAATTGGTTGCAGATGACATCGTTGTCTCAATAGGTCACACAGAAGCCTCGCCAGATCAGATCCGAGATGCAATCAGTGCAGGTGCGAAACTCTCCACACATCTTGGGAACGGTGCACATTCAAGGATACAACGACATCCGAACTATATTTGGGAGCAACTCGGGGCAGATGAACTATGGGCAAGTCTTATCGTTGATGGATACCACCTTCCGCCTTCTGTCGTCAAGTCAATGATACGTGCGAAAACACTTGAGCGATGCATTCTGATTAGTGATGCTACAGCTTTAGCAAGGATGCCGTCTGGACAGTATAAGTTTGCTGGTCAAGCTGTCAAATTAACTGCTGATCGGAAAATTCATTTATTGGGAACTGAATACCTCGCGGGTTCTGCTATTGAGTTAGCAATTGGCATAGAAAACGCTGTAAGAATAGCAGGAATATCATTGTCAGAAGCGATTTCTTTAGCAACTTTACAACCACTAAAATTACTAGGTGTAGATATAGATCAAAGTAAAATAGGTGATGATTTTATTCTATTTGAATGGAATTCTGACAAAAATAAAATGGATTTGAAAATGACAGTAATGAACGGACAAGTCGAATTCAACAATATATAAAAGTTGATGTCAAATTGGTCATTTTGGTTCATCTGATTGCATAACTTTTAACTCACCTTTGTCATCAAAATCAAATTCTGCAGTGCCAATGTCTTTGACGGTTATTCGTAAGATGCCATCACGGGAAAACTCAAATTTAATGTCTTGCAATATCATTGCTCCACCTTTAGTCCCTATTATCATGACTCTTGAACTACCTTGAGTAATTTTGCATTTGTCACCCATATTTTGCAATTTATATTCCTTATCTTCCAACCATTTCATAATTGCTTGAACTTCTTCTGTTTTACTGCTATATTTTGGTTTAGCATTGCCAGTTTTCGATTCTTTACTTGTAATTATACCTATGTTTTCTCTGCCAATTTTGTCAAGAATTTGATGCCAATCCCATAAAAGTATTGAACCTGCCTTACCCCCTGTAGCAAGCACCTTACCATCATGAGAAAACACCATAGATTCAATCTGTTCGGAATGACCGTCAAGATTAATCAGTTTACTTTCAGCTTTTACATCCCATAGTTGTATCTGACTACCAAATTCATGAGGCCATTTTGCAGTAAGCAATATCTGTCCATCTGGAGATAATGCTAATATGTCAACCACCATAACTTTTTCTACAAGAGTTGAATACAGTTGCTTTCTTGTATGCATATCCCAAATACGGATGCGTCCAGAATATTTGGCTACAAGGACTGATCCATCCCGTGAAAATACAATAGATCTAGCATCTCCAACGAATGGGTCATTGAGTGTATCAAGTTTTTCACCCGTCTTTACATCCCATAGAATGACTTCTCCTAATTCTCCACCCGTTGCAAGGATAGTGTTATCTGGAGAAAAGGAAATTGCATTACTATCAAAAAAATGCGGTCCATCAAAACGATGAAGTTCTTCCTTAGATCCGATGTTGAACAATTCCGTTTCATTCTCATTACCAATTGCAATCAATTTGTTGTCGTGAGATATACAGAGAGCACTTGTTCTGTGTGGTATTGAGAATAGTTCTGTCATTGTAGGTAATTTCCACAAACGAGTTTCTTTTTGCGGCGTTATGCTCTTTGAGACTCCAAAACCATCAGATTCAACGAAAGTCTCAGCACCACGACCCGCGAACAGCGTTGCATCCTGTGAAAGGACAGCCCCCTGAGTGTAATCATACTGTGAATTTGAAGGAAAAGGTAGTTCTTTACCTTTATTCACATCCCACATCTGAATTGTACCGTTCTCTGTAGCACTTAGCAGCATGGAGTTGTCTTTGGTAAATGCCAAGGCTTTAACAGATGCAGTAAAACCGGTTGCAAATATAGAACGTAGTTGACCGGTATTCACATCCCATAACCGCACTGTTCCATCTTCACTCCCACTTGCAAATAGTTCATTTTCCGCTGGTGAAAATGCTAATGCCTTGATAGCATTCTTATGTGCAATCAGTACATTTTTCAATTTTCCTTTTTCTACATCCCATATATGAATTGAGTTGTCAAAACTCCCACTTGCTACCATTTTACTATCATAAGAGTAAGCAACCGTGTTTATTCTTTCAGTATGTCCTTGAAGTGTATATCGTTCTAATTTCGTTGTTATATCCCATATACGGATACAGTTGTTGTTATGTGCACTTGCAATCGTCTTCTTATCAGGTGAATATGCAATTGCTTGAACACCACCGATAACATTTCTCAACTCAGGCTTTTCCACTGCGTAAGATGGAAGTGGAGCCACTGTTGCCAGATCGGTTTTCTCTTGAAATAAATTGCCATATAAACCAGATTCAGTAATCCATAATCGAATCTCACATTTCTCCTTGTGACCACTAACGAAGGAAGTACCGTCTGGAGAAAATGCATGTACGGGTCTATCAAAATATACCGCCTTCTGTGAGATTTCCTTTCCTGAATTTACATCCCATCTGATAATATTACGATTCGCACCAAGACCTATAAGAGTCTTATTCTCCTCTGCAAAAGTTAGGTCTGATATTCTATGAAATCTGTCTGGTAACTTGATGGTTGAAATTTTATTACCAGTTTCTGTATCCCAAATCTGTATACCAAGATTGATGATTCCACCCGCAGCGAGAATCTTACCATCGGTAGAAAACGCAAGTGTATTGAAATATCTGATATTTCCAACCGGTAAAGCACTACCAATTTCGTCTTGGACATTGTCCATCCACACACCAATAGATGTTCCAATCGCGAGTCGTGTTCCATCCGGAGAAAACTTTATTATATTAATCCCACCTTTACCAAGAAATGAAATCGCATTTTCAGGTAAATCAACCTGTGCGTCTTCTTGAGCGAAGCTGGACGCGATAAGGACTATAAATATGAGATAGATCAGGATGATGTGTGTTATTTTCATCTTGTATTCTCCTTATTTTTCGTTATATTTTGTAAGATTCTCTCCCAATCCCACAGTAGGATTGTCCCATCTAAACTTCCACTTGCGAGCATTTTGCTGTCATGTGAGAAAAGAAGTTTTGAGATTGCTTTCAAATGTCCAATCAATGTACCTGATAGATTACCTGATTCCAAATCCCATATTTGTATGTTAGCACCTTTACCCGTCCCAATTACATCAAGCAACATCTTTCCATCGGGAGAAAAAACCAAAATATGAGAAAGACCCAGACTACCATTTGGTGTAAATCTCTTATGATTTTCCAAACCTGTAGATTTTATTTGAAATATGTCAATATGATCAGAATGTTTGAGTGCAAGCATACTACTATCTGGAGAAAACGATACAACATTGACTTCCTGTATATTTGGCGGCGAGATGTTTCGTTGTGTAGCTATATCCCAAATCTCAGTATCTGAAAATACAGCGTCAATAACAAGCAGTTTTCCATTAGGGGAAAACTTCACGCCTGTCGGATAAGAAAATTCTTTATTATTACTAAATAATTCTGTTAGTGTCACAATATCCAATATTTTAACGCCAGAAAAGGGATCAGAAACTGCAATCATACTGTTGTCAGGTGAAAATGCAAATACTAAAGTCCATTGTGGAATAGTGTTGAAATGTTCACCTAAAGGAAGTACCCACAAATTTATTCCTTTCCTTTGATTATTACCTAAGTCCATTTTCTGTCCATTTGAAATGTTGTTTGTTACTGCACCAATGTATGCAAGAAAGGTAGCGTCATGTGATAAAGATAATGCAGATCTTATATCTAAACTCTCCAAATTAGGTGTTGGTAATGTTTTTCCAGTATTTATGTCCAATAGCTGCAATGCACCTTGTCTTGTTACACTGCTAAGTACTTTATTATCCTTACTGAATGCTAAATCATAGATAGAATCTATATAACCTTTAGCAAAGATTTGCAGTTCTTCACCAGTTTGTGTATCCCAAAAACGTATAGTACCATCTGAACTTCCGCTTGCAAGCAAATCTAAGTCAGTAGGCGAGAAATCGATTGTATTTATATCACTTGTGTGTCCAGTAAGTGTTTCGGACAGAGTTCCATTCTCAAGATCCCAAAGCCTTATTTTTTTGTCATCACTTCCAGTTGCAAGTATCTTATTGTCAGGTGAAAATGCCACGGTATTAATTGACGCTGTATGTCCTATCAGTCTGTATCGTAGTGTTTTGGTGTCAGTATCCCATACTCGAATGATATTATCCGCATGCGCACTTACTATATAGTTGTTATCTGGAGAAATACCTAATTCTACAATACCGACTTGGGTATCAGTGTCCTCTTGAAATCCATTTATTGTCTTAGGAATATAATCATCTTCAAATGTTCCACTAAATATCTCATCATTGACATCCCATATCCTGAAATTTGAATCATCATTTAAATCTCTATGTACAAATATCTTTCCATCATTTCCTAATGCTGCTATTGACTGATTTCCACTGAATTGAATTGCTGAGATTTCTTTATTTGTTTCAAGGTCCCATTTTGTAAGATAACCGTGGGGACTAAGACTAAAAAGGTTCTTTTCGTGCTTTGAGAAAACTAAATCAACTACCTGAACAAACCTGTCGTATAATGTGAGATATGGTCTATTATTTTCAACTGTTAAATCCCAAAATTGAATGGCTTGATTTTTTCGATCTCCACATACAAGTTTTTTCCCATCAGAAGAAAAAGCAATTGCTGTAATATTATCAGTTTCGTTTGTATGTAATAACTCACCTTTTCCATTTGAAACATCATACATCCACACACCGATATCTGTTGCTACGGCAAGATGCTTGCCATCTGGTGAAAAGAGGATGGTATTTATACCACTGCCCTTTCCAAACCTTGCGACTGCATATTCAGACATTTCAGAAGGTGTGTCTTCTTGCGCGAAACTTATAAGGATTATTGAAGTAAAAATTAGTGATATGGTTAAAATGTATTTCATCTTCATTTGTTTATTACCTCTGAAGGAATTATATCTGAAATAAGCGTCTCCCAATCCCACAGTAGGATTGTCCCATCTAAACTTCCACTTGCCAAAATCTTACCGTCATGTGAAAATGTAAGTGTTTCAATAACACTTGTATGTCCAGAAAGGAATGTTCCAATTTCTCTCTTATTGTGTATATCCCACACTCTTATACCAGATTGGGGACCAATTCTTGTTCGTCCAAGAAGATATTTTCCATCTATACAGAAGATAATTAATCCATCATTTATTGGGTAATCTTTTTTAGATATTGTTTCAGATTTCTGCAATTTCTTAGTGGTTATCATCCACATGTCAATACCATCAGAATGTTTCAGAGCAATCTTGGACTTATCAGGTGAAAATGCTATGACACTTGCTTCTTTGATCTCAGAAGGCGTGATTTCGCGTTTCGTTCTTACATTCCACACTTGTGTAGGGATTCCATAACCATAGGCGGCAAGTAGTTTTGAATCGTTTGAGAACACTAACTTTCTTGAAACCGAATTTGCTACGATCCAACCGAACATCTTTTTTTTCGTTTTTATATTCCATAATTGGACACCTTTCAATCTTGTATCTGCTGCGAGAATAGTATTATCAGGTGATACTGTTACTGCCAACGCATATTGTGGAAATGTCGCAAGTACATCACCGGTAGGAAGACTTAGTAGTTTAGTTTTCTTATCATTACCCCATTCTATTACTGAGTAATACCCATCCCAATAAACAGTACTATCCGCCCCGTGACTGGCAAAAAGCGATGCATCTTTTGAAAAGTCAAAATCATAGAACATATTTTTTTGTACAACTATAGGTGAATATTTCTCTTCACCAGTCTGGACATTCCAACTCTGGATCGTTCCATTTGATATAGCACTATATATCGTGGTGTTATCAGAATTAAATGCGATTGCTTCAACAGACTCCGGATGACCCGTTACAATAACAGACTGTTCTTTCCGCTTTTTAATGTTCCATAATCGCACAGTTCCATCAGCACCTCCACTTGCCAGTATATTATTATCAGTAGGTGAGAAGGCAAGCGTTTTGATATTGCCTTGATGTCCAGTTAAAGTTCCGCGCTTACGACCTTTGTGTACATCCCACAACATTATATTACTATCCTCTCCTCCACTTGCAAGCATAGTGCTGTCTTTGGAAAAGATAATTACATTAATCAGCTGAGTATGTCCCTTAAGATCAATACGTTGAACTCCAGTAGAAGTATTCCATAATCTGATTTTGTTATCACCATGTGCACTTGCGACTGTTTTACCATCAGGTGATAATGCAATTACATTTAAATACATACCCTTAATATCATCTTGTCTACGCCCAAACAGTTCTGATAGAAACCTTTCAAAACCTGATTGTTGTTTTTCTCTATAAACTAATCCCAAACTCTCTGTATCTGGATTCCATTGACGAATTTTCCCATTTCTCATATCACCGATGACAAAAGTTCTTCCATACTTTTCTAATGCTAAGACAGACCAATTACGATCCTTAATTTCTTTTATACTACTAACGCCAGTCCCAATGTTCCATGCAATCATTCCATTCATATTCAAACCGATGAGATTTTTATTATCTTCGGAGAAAACAATTTCTGCAGGACTGTAATTCTCAGGTATTTTTAGAACTGACAGCTTGGTGAGAGTTTCTAAATTCCATAATAGGATGAATTTGTCTAATGCAACATGGACAGCAAGAATTTTTCCATTGGAAGAATATACAAGTGCATTGATATATCTTACTGACTCTAATGGAAGTACTTTACCATTACCATCTTCAACATCATATAACCACACACCGATTGATGTTCCGATAGCAAGTTGTGTCCCATCAGGTGAAAACTGCATTGCGTTTATACCCCCTTTACCCAACCTTGCAATTGCACCTTCAGGTAATTCTATAGATGTGTTGACTTGTGCATTAATGTTTGTAGTAAACGCAATTAGGAGAAACGAAAATAAGAGATAAAAGTAATTTCTTTTCATTTATTAATCTCCATTTACTTGTTGTGCCTTTGATAGTACTTTTTCCCAGTCCCACAGAAGCACTGTGCCATCACCAGCACCACTTGCAAGTGTCTTTCCATCATGTGAAAAAACAAGAGAATAGATCTTCCATGTGTGTCCGGGTAATGAACCTAAGTCATTGCCAGTCTCCACTTCCCAAAGTTGTATGATATCTTTCTCTTTTGATGTTGCATGTAGAAGTACTTGACTATCTGGAGAAAACAGAAGAACTTCACCTAACCCCCAGTGTGCATCAATGTGAGTTTTATGTCTGTGAATTCCCTCTGGTGATATATCCCATAATACAATGCCTTCATTGTTGCTACTTGCCATCAATTTGTTATCTGGAGAGAATGCTAAGGCGTTTCCATCTTTAATACCATCAGGTGTAATCTCCTGTTCAGTGGACATATCCCAGATTCGTGTTTTTCTGAACGTTCCATACGGGGCAAACATCTTCCCATTTGGTGAAAACATTAGTTTCCCATCAAACGTATTTCTAATTTGTAAATTCCACTTTGCTTCCCAAGTCTCTGTATTTATAAATCTTAGTTCCTTCCTCGTCCCTGATGCAAGAATACTATTATCTGGTAAGAATGCAAGTGATCCCGCTTCCTGCTGGAGCGTGACCAGTTTGTCACCTGTGGGTAATACCCAAACATTAATATCGCTATATGGTCTCCAAGATGTACTAACACCACCTTCATTAGAACGAACAGTAGACTCTGATCCTCGACTTGCATACATCGTTGCATCATGTGATAAAGCCAATGCCATCGTTTTGTCATAAGACTGAACTGATGGAGATGGATACAGTTTTTTTGTTTCTAAATCCCATATTTGTACAGAACCGTTATCTGTCGCAGCCGCAATCTTTGTGTTATCCTCAGTGAACGCTACTGACTTGATTCCAACTGTATGTCCTGTTGCAAAGATTGCCTTTTCTTTTCTTGTCCTGACATCCCAAAACCGAATAGAACCATCTGAACACCCACTTGCAAGTATATGACCATCAGGTGAAAATGTTAGAGCATTTACACCATCAAAACGTCCAGGAAGAGTATCCAATAAACTTTTCTTAGATAAATCCCAGAATTTAATGGTTTCATCCTCACTACCACTTACAAGTAGTTTTCCATCAGGTGAATAAGCAATTGTGTTTATTCTTTCTGTATGACCTATAAATGTAGCAGATTCAGAACCTTCTGATATATTCCATAATCGGACGGTGCTATCATCATGTGCACTTGCAACCGTTTTCAAATCAGGAGAAAATGCGAGTCTATAAACTCCTTTCTGTGCTTTTGCATCAAAATCTGTGAGTAGATTCCCACTTGTAGCATCCCATAATCGCAACTCACCATCCTTAAAATCACCACTTACATAAGTCGTGCCATCTTGAGATATCTCAATATTTTCGTATGAATGATTATCATAGGTTTTCAAGACTTTGGTTATCTCTCCCGTTGCAACATCCCAATGGATTATTTCTCCAAAATAGTGTGGTGTAATGAGTGTTTTGTCGTCCTCTGAAAATGCTATTGCATAAGCTTTATCATACTTATAAGTTGCAGGAAGCATTGATAATTCTTTACCAGAGTCAACATCCCATAATTGAGTTACAAAGTTATCTGATTCAGACACTGCAAGAATCTTGCTGTCATGTGAAAATGCAAGGCATCCGATGTAAGAGACGGAATCAGCAGTCCATTCTTTTGCTAACGGTTTGTTGTAAACCTTCAGGTCTACTGTTCTCGCTTCAGATCTAAACAATGCTTTGGCACTACCAGTGTTGATATCATATAGCCAGACACCGACTGAAGTTCCTACAGCGAGATGTTTTCCATTTGGAGAAAAACGCATCACTGAAATACGTCCTTTACCAAGACGTGCAATTGCGCCTTCAGGCAAACCTGCTTCGGTGGCATCCTGTGCAATTATTGATGTATTTGTTATGAAAATTAGGAATATTATCAATATATAGGCTTTTATTTGTTTCATTTGTCTCTCCAAACAGAACTTACGCATTTTTAAAAATTATTGAAGGATTAGAGAGTTGAAATCGCATATAATCATCCAATAAACTTTGTTTTAGTTCATAAATTGTTTTACCATGTTTGCGCGCAACACGTTTCAAACAGACCCATACTTGAAAACAACAAGCAATATGATTTCTTTGGGCACGCAACTTGCGGCATTGACATTTACCAATACCGGTGACTTGTTTGATCTCACGATGAAGTTGTTCAATCTTCCAACGCACGCGACATTCTTGGCGTGTCGCATCCGCATCCGATTGAGATAAATCGTTTGTCGCAATATATTCCGTGCGTCCGTTAGAGGAGACTAACCGGAACAACTTCACTTGATGCCCTTTTGGAAACTTCTTGATGTGCACGTGCTTTCCGTGTTGCGTTTCTGTCTGTGTCCAAGATAACTTTTGGACTTGTTGGTGTGGTTCAACGCCGTCCGTATCGTTTACAAGACGATTGCGTTTCAGTGGCACATAATAAATCTTAGAAAGTTTTTCAATCGCTTTCATGACTTGCATGGATGCATACCAACTATCCATTAGCACCGTCCGAAACGGGAGTTGTTTTTTGAAGACCGCGTTTTGCAGCATGTCTAATAAATGGTCTATTTTGGTTTTTCCATCATGGTCTTTGTCGTAAATGCGATAATCAATGATCCAATACTCTTGCGTCTTTGGGTTGACATAGAGACACGTTACAATACCGATGCCATCAACGACTTTTTTGTCGCTACCACTCCACTGAGGACGGAGAGCTTCAATCTTTTTCGCATGCGGTTTAGGTAGCACAACATCATCAAAAGCAATGTGCCCTTGATCATCAAACTCAATGTCATCCTGGACAGACTGCCAGAGTTCGCTTGATGGAATGTTCTCATTTCTCAAAAAACGATTGAGTTGATCATGGCTCCATTTCTCAGACTGATCACCAAAGTACGTTTGCGTCCAGTTCGTAAAACTTGATAACAAAAATTGACAATAATCGGAAAATAGGTTTACCTTCTTTTTAGATTGTGTCCATGTAGTCATAATAGAATATTGGACACCATTTTATAAAAATGCGTAAGTCCTGTCCAAATTTATGTGAGGAATCTATAGTTACGTATAGTTGGGTGAGATTGCAAAAGAAAACTCTTGAGAAAAAACAAAACTTGTGTAATACTATTATTATATATCATCTCACGAATTTTATTCCACCCAAAACTAACAACAAACATGCAATTGGAGACACTATTTATGGTTGAACACATCGTCCTACTAAAGTTAAAGTCGGATATCACCCCAGCACAATTGGATGCTTTACCCGATGCATTGATGAAAATGAAAGATGAAATCCCCGGAATTGAATCCATCACTGCTGGCACGAACAACAGTCCCGAAGGAAAAAGCCAAGATTATTCCTACGGGTTTATCGTCAGATTTACAGATGAGGCAGCACGGGATGCATATCTACCTCATCCCTTTCACCGTCAAGTCGCAGGAGAGCATATTCGTCCAATGGTTGAGGATGTACTCGTTTTTGATTATACTGTCTAATATTGAATTAAATTGATAAGAATATTATTTGTTTATATAAATCTCTTTGGAGGAAATATATGAGTTTGAACATTGTCGTTGTTGTCTCTGATACACTTCGGACAGCATATCTGAGTCCTTACGGTAACGATTGGGTGAAAACGCCGAATTTAGCACGGTTTGCAGAACAAGGTGTTACATTTACCAATGCACACCCTGAAATTTTACCAACAATCCCAACTCGACGCACGCTACATACAGGTAGGCGAGTCTATCCAATTAGTTCTTACAACCCAGTTCCTTGGGATAATGTTTACACACCAGGGTGGCAGCCGATGTCATCAGATGAACCTGCAATCGCTGAGTCACTTGTACGAAACGGATACCACACAGGTTTCTTCGCTGATGTTCCACACTATTTCGTGCCGGGAATGAACTTTACGAGAGGATTCCAACAGTGGCAATATGTCAGAGGACAAGCAGAGGATAGATTCAGAGGGGGTGCCCATGCGGATCCAAAACAGGTGGCGAGATACAGAGGGAATCCAAACCGTGTCCGTTCACACATTGTCAATGTGCAACCTGAACGTGAAGAGGAAAACTGGCCAACAGCAAGATTGTTCCGCGCAGGCATTGAATTCGTAGAACATAATCATAACAATACGCCTTTCTATCTCTACATAGACGGTTTTACACCCCATGAAACATGGGAAGCACCCATACACTATTACGATCTATACGGTAGCAGAGAGGATCGCGAGCCGATTTGTCTAAACCTACCTTACGGTTCTCTCAAAGATGAAGAACTTGAAGAAAGGTTGCCGAGTGTTAAGGCGAACTATGCAGGTTTGGTAACGCTTGTGGATACATGGTTTGGTAGATTAGTTGACA
Source organism: Candidatus Poribacteria bacterium (assembly GCA_958295945.1). Taxonomy (GTDB): domain Bacteria; phylum Poribacteria; class WGA-4E; order WGA-4E; family WGA-3G; genus MSPOR6. Next base: position 1,941,420 of record OY282386.1, on the reverse strand, counting down.
CTATTGACCGACTCGGATTGAGTGACAACACATTGATTATGTTCCTGAGTGATCACGGCACAAACTTTGCAGAGAATCCTGATAAGGCAACAGGAAAACCCGCAAACTTCATGTATCCGGGCACAATGGACATACCACTATTAGTCCGACATCCTTCTGGTGTGAATGCTGGTACAACATGTGATGAATTCGTCTATACACTTGATGTTCCTGCTACTGTCATGGATGCAAGTCAAGTTGAACCTGCAGGTGAAATTCAAGGACAAAGTCTATTACCTCTTGTTGAAGGAAAAAGCGGATTCACTTCACGTGAATATCTTACCTGCCGTTATGTTAACTCTGTCTGGTATAAAGACAAGAAAAGTTGGTATTTTTCAAGTGTTGATCTCAACAGTGGCACACGCTTATTTGACCTTGAAGCGGATCCGACTTGCCAGAACGATATAACAGATAAAGGGGCAGACCGAATTGCCCTTGCACATGAGCGGCTCTTAGCAGATGCAGGTGGAAATCTACCGCAATACAGACGTCAAGGTAGAACAGATGCCCTCGGCAGACCGCAGTTCGCTGAAGAATAGTTTGAAATATGCACGTAATCAGTAAAAAGGCACTACGCGTATTCTGGGAAAAACATGCTGATAGTCAAATTTCGCTTATGCGTTGGTTTAAACTATTGAAACATAACTCTTACAACAGTTTCTCAGAATTACGCGAAGTCTTTCCTAGCGCGGATATGGTAGATGATCTTATAGTGTTTAACATTGGTGGTAACAAGTATCGACTAATTGCTTCAATACATTTCAATAGGGGAAAAGTATATGTTCGTCGTGTTTTGACACATAAAGAATACGACCAAGGAGGATGGAAGAAATGAGTTTCATTATAAAAGAATTACAGACACATTGGAATGTTGTACAGCCACTAATTTCAATTCGTAATGAAAACGAATATGATAATGCTGTCCAAACACTAAATGCATTGATTGATGAAGTAGGTACCAATGAAAAACATCCATTATATGAACTTCTTGATATACTTGGAACACTGATACATGCCTATGAAGAAAAACATCATCCAATTCCTGATTGTAGTGGAATTGATATGTTGAAATACTTAATGGAAGAACATCAATGTGATGCCTCAGACTTACATGAGTTGGGTACACAAGATACCGTATTGGAAATCCTGAAGGAGAAAAGAGATTTAACAATTAAACAGATCCATGCTTTAGCGAACCGTTTTCATGTTAACCCTTCGGTATTTTTATGAATTGATACTTCTTCATACAATAATTCTCTGTTCACATAGTAACATCATCATAACCTGAATAATAAGCGATAGAATTATGAACCGTTCAAATAGAAGAATTATCCTAATTACTATAATTTTAGCAACATTGGTATCTGTTCTCAGTTTTACATTACAATCAAACGCACAAAACTCCACCACAAAATTCTCTGGACGCGTAGTAAATGAACATGGACAACCTGTACCCGATATCCATATTGCTATAAAGCCAGTCCAAATCGGTGAACATGTAGAATTAAAACAACGTACACATTTCCTTATATGGCCAAGAGTCGTGACTGGTAGTGATGGGAGTTTTTCATTCAAAAACATTGATCCTGTTTCTTCACAGCTTGTCATATTTCCTGAACACGGTTCCGATCTTGAAATTCAGTCTATAGAAATCGGTGACCTGACTTTTTACTCTATTGCCTTTCGACAAGCCATGCCAACGTGGTTTGGGAAATTAACGTTTGCTGTTGAACAGGGGGAACACCTTGAGAATGTGATTGTCCACGTCAAAGAACCACGCATGCGAATCCGTGGACGTGTTCTGTACAAAGATGGAACACCACTAATAAGGGAAGAGATAAGTATAACAATAAATTTAGAACGGGTTCAAAGATTCAATGGTGGAGAAAGTAGAGGCGGCAGTCGTATGACACGCGATTTTGAGACAGACAACGAAGGTTATTTTGTTGTATATTATAGGGGAAGTCCTGCTACCTATGTCGTACAAATGACATATCAAGGCTTTACTGCTGCATCAGAACCAATTATCCTTGAGGAAGGTCAAAGGTACGACGACCTCGTCTTTAAATTAAAAAGCACGTCAAAAACTATCAAACGAGATTCTGTATGGATAGTAAATCCAGCTACCGGTAATGCATATAAGAGAATTCAATGTGTCAACTTACAAGATGCCAGAGACCAAGCAGCAAGTGAAAACGCATATCTTGTAGCTATAAATGACGAAGCAGAACAAAAATGGTTAGAAGGTCTATTCAAGCACAGAACATTTTTCTGGATTGGTCTAAGTATCCCAAAAAATGATGCACAATGGCAATGGGACAATGGTCAACCGTTGACGTACACAAATTGGAGAAAAGGACAGCAACCAAACAAAGCAGAAGACGAGAGTAGAACAGGAGTTGCATTAGACTTCTACGCAAAAAAGTGGATCGCAATTGAGCATAAGAGTCCATTCCAATCTGCTGTCAGAATGGCAATCATTGAGAAAGACAAGAAGAATTTAGATCCAACTGAAGAAAACGAATAGTTATAGTCAGATCCATCCCACAGGGAGATATTCGTCATGATGCATTTGAAGAACACACAAGAGACCATATCAATCCTTATATCTCTGAGTATGTTGCTCATTGTAATTCCATTCAATAGTTTAGCAGAAGAAAAGCCGCCAACATTATCCGGACGACTCATCAACGAAAACGGAGAACCAATTCAAGATTCAACTGTGATTCTTCTTTATGTGAAACTACGCGAATATGCTGGTTTGGAACCACTATATGACAGTTCCTTATATCCCTTCTTAAGACAAGGATTTTCAAGACATAGACCCGATATGGAAAATCCACCTCCAGATGAACAAATGTTAAGAGAACATCCACCATATCAAACATCTGTAAAGGATGAGGAAGGGAACTTTGTCTTTACAGGAATTGTTCCAGGAATCGTTCAACTAATGGTTATTCCAAATGAGCGAATGGAAAAAGATGCATCCCTTAATACTCCTGATAGACGGAGATTTATACCATTACCTGAAATTCATGCAATAAAGTTTGGTGAGTTCCAGTTTTATCCACACTCCTTTCCAGTCTCTCCTTATACCGGGGGAGTCACATTTACCATAAAGCCTGGTGCAGACATCTCAAATGTTGAAGTGATTATGAAATCTGAAGATGGAAAACACCAGAGAATACACGGAAGAATAGAATTCAAGAACGGACAACTACTCATTGAGAAAACCGTTAGAATGGCTATATTCCAACTTGATATGGATGGTACAGATGGTTCTGTAGAAGATTTCACACTTTTGACAGATACTAACGGTAACTTTAAACTCTCTGTACGCAATTACGGAATACATACAATTAAACTTGACTATATGGGATTGTCAACTTTATCAGAATTGTTTATTGTAAAAGATAGAATACCTTATAAAGGTTTAGTTTTGACACTTAACGGTGATCCATCCGACGTTTCTGATACAAAAACTTTCCATATCAATAATGCATATATTCCATTTAAAAACATTATTAACTTCCCAGACGTATGGGTTATCAATCCTGAAAATGGACATGCATACAAAGCAATTCGTTGTGAAGGCACAAGAAATGATGCTGTAGCTAAAGCAGAAGCAGAAGATGCACATCTTGTTTCTATCACAAGTGAATCAGAACAGGTATGGCTTACTCTTGTTTATGAAGGAATGGAGTATTGGATAGGCTTAAAATATGATCAAGATGATACCAGATGGGAATGGGACTCTGGAGAACCATTCTCATATATGAACTGGGACATGAGCGACATATCCACACCCGGCTTTGCTGTTCCTCACGATATTCCAAACCAGACAAATGATTTTGTCATCATGTCAAGAAAAGGAAAGTGGGAACGAACGCAATCATTAGGTCCAACACGAATGGCAGTCATTGAAAAGAATAAATTTAGCACAGAACCTAATCCACAAGTTAAGTAAATCTTGCTGTCATATTTCACACTATGAAAACAAAATATACCTTCCTAAGCGAAAATCTATGCATCCATCACGGACATGTCAACACTGGTATCCTTCGGGATGGACAACGCGCGCTGCTCATTGATCCAAGTGGAACTTCCCTCCAAACAACTCTCAACGAAGTCGGTATTACACAGATAGATCAGATTATATTTACACATCACCATCGCGATAGTACATCTGGTTTTCCATTTCCAGAGAATGCCAAAATAGGTGTACCAAAGGCTGAAGAACAGTGGTTTACAAATGTTGAATCATTCTGGAACGACTCAAAATACCGATGGCATCTCTACAACTGCCATCCACATAATCTTATGCTTGCTGAATCTATTCCTGTAACAGACACCTACACTGAAGCCACAAAGATTAACTGGTGTTCGGCATCTATATCAGTTCTTGAAACTCCAGGACATACCGATGGCAGCATAACATGTCTCGTAGATATTGATGGCAAACGTTTAGCTTTCACAGGTGATCTCATCTATGATCAAGGTAAAATTTGGGAACTGTACAGTCTGCAAAAAGGACAACAAACAACTGATTATCACGGATTTCTTGGAGCGCGAGACGAATTGCGAGAGAGTTTAGAAAAAGTTCGTCGGTCATCTCCATCAACACTTGTCCCGACACACGGTGTTGTGATGCACAATCCTGATGCAGCGATTGACAAACTCTTTGAGCAGTTAGATTATTGCTACGATAAATATGTGTCAATCTCTGCCTTACGCCATTACTTTCCAAATATCTTTACTGAGTTTGAAGGAAAGTCAGATCACATGGAAATCAGAGAAGGCAAACCACCACCTGATTTTTTGCAACACTTCGGCACGACATGGATGATTATCTCTGAAAACCGAGAAGCGTTTGTTATGGATTGTGGTTCACCAAACGTGATAAAACAGATTCAACAGATGCAGGAAGACAACGAAATATCTGAAGTTACCCTGTTTTGGGTGACACACTACCATGACGATCATGTCAATGCTATTCCAGAATTTCAGGAAATCTTCTCATGTGAAACTATCACCGATTCTGTTGTCGCTGATGTAATCACAGATCCACTGGCTTACAGACTGCCTTGTATATCTCCAGCAATTACACGCGTAGATCGCGCCACAACTGATGGAGATAGTTGGACTTGGAATGAATTTAAAATGACTGCATACCATTTCCCCGGACAGACATATTATCACGGTGGATTACTTGTAGAAGGACTCGGTGTCAGCATGTTTTTTTCAGGTGATTCTTTCACGATGGCAGGGATTGATGACTACTGTTCAGGCAATCGTAACCTACTTGGTGATGGTGTCGGTTACAATCAGTGTCTTAGACTTATACAAAAACTAAATCCAACACACATTTTCAACTGTCATGTGGATCCTGCTTTTGATTTTTCAGAGGAAGAAATCATCTTTATGTTAGATACCCTTTCTGAACGTGAAAAATGCTATACCGACCTTTTTCCATGGGACCATGCAAACTATGGTATGGATGACCAATGGGTGCGATGTAATCCCTATGAACAGGAAGTGATACGTGGAGAGACAGTTCAGTTGGGTGTAGAGATAACAAACCATTCCAATCAACCACGTAAAGCAAATGTTAGACCGATTCTTCCATCAAATTGGAAAGAGGATATTGACCCAATTGAAACAACTATCCACCCAAAATCTACTGGAAACATCCAATTTTCTATTCAAATTCCTCAACACTGTGATAAAATAGGTAGAATAGTGATTCCTGTTGAAATCATATATAATGACATGTCATTAGGGCAATTCCGGGAAGCGATCTTTGTTCTCAATGAAGGATAAATCAATGCTAAAGTTATCACACCCCACAGTAGATATAGCAATCACATGTAGCAATTTTGAAAAGTCATTAGATTTCTATCATAACAAATTAGGATTTGAGATTGTGTTGGATTTGGAGATTCCAGATAATCTTGCACAAGATATAGGACTTGCACCAACAGCATTTCGGCAAGTCCGTCTAAAGGCTGGAAATACACTTATCAAACTCATGGATATTGAGTCCCCTCCACCCACTCCACCAGACCAGTTTTCTGCTGGTGTCCGATGGCTTACCTTCTTTGTTCATGATATTGACGAGAGTGTTAGAAACTTAAAACAAAATGGTGTTGAATTTCTTTCTGAACCTATTAGTGCACCAGATGCAGCAGGTGTTGTTTGTGCTAAAGATCCTGATGGCATCTTAATTGAACTTGTCCAAATATAAAAACATTATGAACAAATTAACTGATTCACAAGTACAATCTTTTGAAGAAAACGGATATCTCTTAATAGAGAATGCACTTACACCAGATGATTTAAACCCGCTTATTTCTGAATTTGAGGAAATAGTAGATGAAGGGGCATCACAACTATTCAAAGACGGATTGATTGACTCTGAATTTAAAACTGAAGGATTTGATACACGCTTAACAAAAATTACAGAGCAATCTCCTACAGTCTTCCAACAAGTGTTTAGTGGTGCACACACAGGACCTGCGCTTTTTCATCTACTTATTAACTCAAAACTACTTGACATCGCTGAGTCCCTCGTTGGTCCTGAGATTATGTGCCACCCTGCATACCGTGTGCGACCTAAACTGCCTGAACATGACCGAACATTAGTACCTTGGCATCAAGACGCTGGTTATATGGAACCAAAATGTGATTCTGTTTTACAACTCACAATCTGGATTCCTTTGATAGATGCAACCGTACATAACGGTTGTCTTGAAGTTTTACCACATGCACATCGTGATGGTGTTTTTCACCACCGTCACTCTGAAAAATTCTATCTTGAAATTCCAGACGATGCATTACCCGATGTAGAGCCTGTTGTCGTTCCTGTGAAGTTTGGAAGTATACTGTTGCTGACTAATCTCACACCACATCGTTCCATTCCCAATGTTAGCAACCAAGTGCGATGGAGTGTTGATTCACGCTATCAGGATGCTGCCAAACCGACTGGATATCAACCTGAAGCAGGATTCCTTGCGCGTAGCAAGCTGCAACCTAATGATGTTGTTAAAACGCCCGAGGATTTCAAACGGATTCGCGATGAACATAAACCCGGTCCAGGACCAAACCGTTGGGGAAAGAATGAATAACTGACTGAGAGATAAACTTTAGTGATTATAGAATATGAGTACTGTCCTTTAGTCCAGTTGGGACGTAAAGTTTATTGAAGAAATTTCAATCCATCTAATTGAATTTTTACCATTTTTGAAAATGTCATCCCTTTAATAAAATAGATAGTTCTTAGTCGCGCAATTCATTACGACTCTTACATTCTAATTCACACAAGATAAGCATTTACAGTATTGGTATCATACAATTTTCTTGTCAATAAATTAGATATATGTTATTTTAACATGTGTATTCCAACCAATACAAATAAGGACTATTCTTTGAAGTTTCGAAATACATTTCTCTGCATCATTTTATTTTGTAGTATTACCCCCTTTTATGCTACAGCGAATCCTCCAAAGGTGCATACACATCTCCCAACGAACTCAGTTGCAATGAGTGATGATGCATTATCCACATTTTTTAATCCTGCTGGATTAGGCACAAGTCGTGCACTCAATTTATATTACCTACGGACATATCATAGTGACTATCCGGGTGACGATGCTTTCTTTATTTCCGCACCAGGTGGTGGATTCAGCATGGAATTCGCCAATGCACCAAACGATATTGACTTCACACGATATAGTCTATCGGCAGGACGACATTTCGGTAGTGCCTTATATTGGGGTACATCCTATAGTTGGATAAACTCTGATGATAAAGAGTATGATAAATTCAAATCGGTGTCGGTCGGTATGATGTATCGTCGTCGTTTTTTCTCAATCGGTGCTATAGGTCGAGATCTGAATCGTCCAAAATTACATAATCAGAAGATTGGAAGAACTTATGATATTGGTGTAGCTTTGCGTCCGGGAACATGGCGTACCACTTTGTCTGTCGATATGCGAAAGATACAGGATATTCCTGGATTAGACCTTAGTTATGGCGTAGAAGTTCGTCCAATTCGGGAACTAATGTTGCGTGGAACATATAACAGCGATAATAGTTTTGATATTCGGTTTGGCATTAATATTGGGAATTATGGAATTGGAAGCGCAAATTACTATGAAGAAAGCAGAAAATCAAATGCGGGTGTAGGTTATTTTCAGTTTTCTACTGCCGCAATTACAAAACCCATAATGCGAAAACGTCATTTTGTAAGAATGAAATTGGAGGAAGCTGATAGAGTATTACGGATCGCTAAATGGGATAAAGATGTTGCAGGAACACTTGTAGAAATCTCTGGTAGCAGCTACGGCATGGGTAGATATCAAGAGATCCGTGATGCTATTTTGGATTTCAAGAAATCTGGTAAAGTCGTAATCTCCTATATCACTGATTGCACTTCAGGAGAATACATCGTTGCTTCAGCATGTGATTCTATACTCATCCATCCGAGTACTTATTTACGGTTAATTGGGTTACGAACCGAACCCACGTTCTATAAAGGTTTATTGGACAAAATTGGTGTTCGCGCACTACTTGAAAATATCGGTGAATATAAATCTGCATCAGATGGATTTACAAGAACAAATATGTCTGAACCTTATCGTGAAAATATAACTGCAATCCTTGACGATTTGTATGATCAACTTACAAATGATATTGCAACAGCACGTGGGTGGACTCAAGAATTCGTGAAAGAGTTAATTGACAAAGGTCCGTATACTGCCAATGAAGCCTTAAGAAACAACCTTGTTGATGAAATCGTATATTCGGATGGACTGAATCATAGAGCGAATAAACTTTCTGGTACTGATGTTAATTTCGTACATGTCAATGATTATCTGAGAAGCGGATTATTTCCTCATGAATGGTCTGTACCAAAACCCAAAATCGCAGTCATTGAAGCAGAAGGTATGATGTTGACAGGAGAAAGTTTTACGGACCTATTCACAGGAACAAGAGTCATGGGTTCTGATACGATCGTTCGGGCAGTCAATTATGCACGATATAACGATTCAATCAAAGCAGTAGTTTTACGAATAGACAGTGGTGGTGGATTGGTCATTGCTGCAGATATGATTTGGAATGAACTTGTACAACTCACTGTCAAGAAACCACTTATAGTTTCTATGGGAGACTACGCTGCATCTGGTGGCTATTATATAGCTGCACCCGCAGATGTGATTATTGCTGAAGCTGGGACGATAACAGGTTCTATTGGAGTGATTGGAGGCAAATATACCTATAAAGGACTATTTGAAAAACTTGGCATACACAGAGAAATATTAAAACGGGGAAAAAATGCAGATTTTTATAGTAATTATTCCGAATATCCACCAGAAGAACAAGCAATCCTAAAAAAACAAATTAAAGAGGTGTACAACGATTTTGTAGCAAAAGTAACTCGTGGCAGAAAGCATTTAAGCCGAACTGATGTAGAAAAAGTTGCAAAAGGACTCATTTGGACTGGAAGGCAAGCAAGAGATAACGGATTGGTAGATGAACTTGGTGGACTCAGTACAGCATTATCCATCGCACAAGCAAGCGCAGGTTTAGAAAATAAACAGGTTGAGATTGTCCGATTACCAAGACAAACGTTAGCAACTCAATTATTGGGTGACATTCAGTTGATGTCAACAAATAGAACACTACAGATACAAAATATCCTTCAATCCTTTGGACAAAACGATAGTTTAAAATTGATTGATATCTTAAAAAAACATCGTGTCTTTTTATTAACCCCGTTTGATATAAGGGTCGGTATGTGATATAGAACTTATGTCTGAAAATGTCATGAAAGGCAAGGTTACTGATGATGTCACCTTCTGATGATTTTGTTAGAGCGCGCCATAATATGGTTAGAAGACAAATAAAAGGACGTGGTATTCGTGATAAGAATGTGCTCGCTGCGATGGAAAGAATTGAGAGACATCAGTTTGTTTCATCTGAGTTATGGAAATTAGCATATCAAGATAGACCACTCTCAATAGAATATGGACAAACGATCTCACAACCTTATATTGTCGCATTGATGACAGAATTGCTTGAATTGAATGGAGAGTCTAAAGTACTTGAAATCGGAACAGGTTGTGGCTACCAAACCGCAGTTTTAGCAGAACTTGCCAATGAAGTATATTCAGTTGAAATCCTACCAGAACTGGCGGAAATTGCGAAGAAAAGATTAGATACACTCAACTATCATAATATAAAACTTAAACAGGGAAACGGTTATTTCGGATGGATTGAACATGCACCTTATGATGGTGTACTCGTGGCTGCAGCACCAGAGAAAATACCTTTTCGTCTCACGCAGCAGCTCAATGATGGTGGACGAATGGTGATTCCCGTTGGTTCTAATACACAAGAACTTTTACTGATTGAGAAACGTTCTGGTAAAGTTGACACAAAATATATCACAGGAGTTAGTTTTGTCCCAATGACTGGTCCCTCGTAGGAGAAAATATGTTAAGAATAAAATTGAAAAGTTACTACATGCTGATATTGTTACTATACTTCGGTACATCAGCAAATGCTGCGTTTAATGATATCGGTGTTGGGGCGCGTCCTCTCGGTCTTGGTGGGGCTTTTGTTGCAATTGCCGATGATAGTAACGCTGCAAACTATAACGCCGCTGGATTGGCATATATTGAAGAGATTCAGATTGGGGCAACGTATGCTCAGCGATTTAACGATCTCGTTAACTACAGCACGGTTAGTGGGATTATACCTATAGGTAGTATAGGAACTCTCGGTGCAAACATCGGCATCCTATCTGAAAGCTCCGACATTTATCAGGAACAATCAATTCGGGTTACTTATGCACGAACACTGTTACAGCAAATAGGGTTGGGACTAAACATAAAGTATTTCAGCACAAATTATGACTCTGAAAACGAATTTGTTGCTTCAAACCCATATTTCACAGAAACATCAAGTTCTGCTGTTTCGCTTGATGTCGGTCTATTAGCAAAACTAGTGAAGAGCCTAAGTCTCGGTTTGTCAATAGAGAATTTAATTCCTGCAGATGTTAGCATTTCAAATGAAGAAACGGATACGATACCTATAAATATCAGAGCGGGTATCGCTTACAAACTTGAAGCTATTGCAGAGATGAGTGCACAGGGTGCTGCTATCACGAATATTTTAAAAGAAACTTTGGCTACAGTAGATGTACTATCCCGTAGTAGTGAACTTTACACACGAATCGGTGTGGAAATGTGGGTGAACCCATCCATCGGTGTGCGAGGCGGCTATGGTATGAAGTTGAGTGGAAATTCAGCAAATACACTCAACCTTGGTGGAAGTGCAAAGATCCCAATAAGTGGCACTGCACTACAACTTGATTACGGTTTTCAGTTGCTAACAGGTGAGTTACAGGATAACACAACACAACGTTTCTCGGTAAATCTACTGTTCTAAAGAAAGGAATATATACTATGAAAGACACTCTTCTAAATACTTTTTTCATCATCTGTATAATAGTAATTGCAATACCACAGAGTTTTAGTGCGGTAACTTCTATCGGAGAGATTAACGTCGTGGGTGAATCCAAGGGTATTGTTCCAGCAAGTTCAACGGTACCATTACTTGTTACACTTTCAATTGATAGGTCTTTAGCAGAACCAGGTGAAGAAATTAAGACTATTGAAATTACAATGCCTAAAGGTTTTGAAACAAAAGCAACAGATTTTAAAGGCATCACGCGCGATGGGGAAAAACTACTGGCTACCGTCAACATTTCTGGCGGAAATGTCATACGTGTGGAACTTGAAAAGGACATCAGAGATTTTCAGAATTCTATATATGACATTGCTTTTGATGCACGCACGCCTAACACAATCTTCTTAGCTGGATTTAAAGTAATTTTACGCAACAATGAAGATACGCCTATCGGAGAATTTATCCGTCCAGGACAAGCAGATTCTAAACTAAACAATGACGATTTTACATTACAAGTCATTCCAAATGTACCCCCTGCTCCTGTTACTTCATTCACTGCTGTCCCCGATACTACCGGAGAAAATGATGTGACGCTCCGTTGGCAAAAAACAGAAGATCCTGATGTCAATGGATATATCATTTATAGAGATGTAGAAACTGTAATCAATGTAGAAAATCGCGCATCCACTACATTTCGGGATGTCAATGTTCCACCAGGAGAACATACATATCAGATAACTGCATATAAGTCCATTTTCTTGCAATCTGAACGCTCCGTTCAGCAGAAAGTAATTGTGACAGAAGATTCTGCTGCACCTTTACCACCAACATCAATAAAAATTGATGCTAAAATGGAAGGTATAGAATTGAATTGGAATGCAAGTGTTAGTCGTGATGTAGTTAAGTATAAAATATCGTTCGGTTCATCAGAGGCTACAACGCTTGAACCACTGACTGAAGGTGAGATTACTGTTGATAACGCTGCAAACGGAACATCTGAGTACAAATACTTTGATCAAAGACAAATTCCAAAAGGTAGTTTTACATTTACTTATGCTGTGACCGCAATTGACGAGGCAGGAAATGAATCTGCACCTGCAAAGAAAAGACTTAGAGTATTTGATAGACCATTCCCAAATCCATTTACACCCCTTTCCGGTGATTCGGACTTCAACACCGTAGTTTTTCCAAAACGGACAATTGAAGACAGTGAAGGAGAATTCAATGTACTTCTCTTTAATCTAAATGGTGTTCTTGTAAAATCTCTAACTGCACAACTTGATGAAGACGAACTTCGTTGGGATGGCAAAGATGAAAGCGGTGAGATAGTTGAAAGTGGTATTTACATCTATCAATTGCAGGTTGGGACGAGTTATACCACTGGCACCATAATTGTAGCGAAATAAGTATGTGTTTATTAGGGGGCTTAGCTAAAGAATACTCCATGATTGACATCTGTACTGATTAATGTTAGTCTATACAATCAACGCTATGGTCCAGGAGATAAAGTGCAAACAGATACGAAAATTGCTGATTTAGAAGAGATACGTACTTTATTTAATCCGAAAGTTGGGCATTTTGCGGACAAAAGTGCAAGATGGTTATTCAAGAAAGCAGAGAATTTACAAGGGTTAGTTCTCATTCTTGCAAGTGAACTTGCAGAACACCTTGACTTTACGCAGACTAAAATAGTAAATAGAAATATTGTTGATAATACATTGCGTGATTTAGTTTCTGATATGGTGTTTACTGTGCCATTCCAAGATGCAACCTTGTGTGATGACCTAACCATTTATATCCTCATAGAACATCAGTCTACTGTTGACCACCTTATGGGATATCGGTTGTTGTCCTATATGTGTCAAATATGGCATGGACAGTTGGAAGAGCAAAAAAACAGTAAAGTGCCGAGAAGCACGTGGCGTTTGCGACCCATCCTACCGATTGTCTATTATACTGGAGCACAACGTTGGGAGATACCAATATCTCTTTCAACTGCGATGGATATTCCTGAGTTGATGACACCTTTTGTCCCAACATTTGAAACTTTGTTTCTTGGTGTGAAGGAAGAAGACATTGAGACGTTTACTCAAGTTGATCACCCTTTTGGATGGTTAATGACTGTGCTGCAACAAGAAAACGCAGATGTAAGTACAATGAAAGAAGCATTGGTTGTCGCACTTGAACATTTAGAGACAATAGCATCTGAAAATCCCGAACTACACAACCATGAGTTACTTTATTTGTATTTTCTTATATTCTTTAGACGACCCAAGATGGAACAAGAACAGTTGAAACAACTCATTCAATCACAGACTTATGATAAGGAGGTTGAAAGATTCATTATGACAGGCGCAGAAGCACTTATAGAACGAAAGATAGATGAAGGCATTAAACAAGGTGAGAAACGTGGACAGATACAAGCCAAACGTGAGTTTCTCTTGAAACTACTCGACCTACGTATCGGTGAAGTGCCAGATACAGTTGTTCATAAAGTTTCAAGAATGCGGAGTCGTTCACGTCTTGACGCACTTCTTGAACAGGTGGCAACCGCGCAATCAATCGATGATATTGAATGGCAGTAAGTGCACTTCGGAATTGAAAATGATAGGATTGTTTTGATATTGACATTTATTGTGATAGAACCCACAGACTAAAAGTCTCTGAAACTTTAATATCAATATTGACTTATTTATGATTTCAAAAGTATACTATAATTTATATTCTAATCTAATTTAATTTGAAAAGGAGAAAAAATGAGAAAAATAAAATCGGCTTTATTTTCTTCACATATCATTGTATTTACTATAATGTTTAGTTTATTGATTTCCTTACCAGCAGTAGCTGGATGGCTTGTTCTCCAGGAAAATGATACAGCTATCAGAGACTATATGTCGATCTTTTTTACTGGCGAAAAAACAGGATGGGCTGTAGGTTCAGCCTCATTTGAAGATTATGAAAATCCCGGTTTCATCGGATTTACGTTGAATGGAGGGAAAACATGGAACAGATCCGAACTCAGACTTGAATCTGACTTAACTGATTTATACTTTTTTGATGAAGAACACGGTTGGGCAGTAGGACAGAATGGATTAATTGCCAATACAACCAACGGTAAAGATTGGGAACTTCAAGTCAGTAAGGTGCCCGGTTTAGCACTTACAAGTGTCAATTTTGTCAATGAAAAAGTTGGATACGTAGTTGGCGAGAATGAAACTATTCTTTCAACAAGGAATGGCGGACGACAATGGAAAGTCATCGAGGGTGGGAAGTTCGTTTCTGGTATTGGTGATGATGAGACAACTATGTTTAATTCTGTTCAGTTTCTTGATGAAGAGACTGGATTTGTTGTAGGTATACGTGTTTTTCCCAATGAAAAAACACAGAAAAGCGTTATCATGAAAACCGAAGATGGTGCGCAAACGTGGATTTCACAAGAGACTGGTCAAGAAGATATTCTTGAAGACATACACATGCTAAATAAGGATACCGGTTGGGCAGTCGGTGAAAACGGTATTATCCTCCATACAAAAGACGGTGGAGTAACATGGGAGAAACAGATAAGTGGAACTGAAGAGACACTCCGAAGTGTCCGTTTTGCAAGTGAAAAAGTAGGATGGGCAGTGGGTGGTGAATTCGGTGTCGGTGTCACCACCTCTACAACAGATGGCGGTCAGACATGGATTCTTAAAGAAACAAAACAGAAAATGATGAAAGTACATGCACTGAATATTCAGCATGTATGGTTAGCAGGTTCAACTGGATTGATCATGAAGAGTGAATAGACCTAATTACACACTGTTTTCATAGAGATGTATATTATTCACATAAACTGAATGTGTTCAGATTGCGTCAAATACAACGGTATAGAACTATCTTGCGATTTATTGGTCTTACTATTCTATACCCGTGGCAAAATCTGCAATCATCATACAACAATGGAATACTAAAGGCATTCTCACGGATTGAAACAAGTAGTGAGAGGTAAAGGAGGATATTTTGGGCAGCCCTACATTCGCCAAGCGTATGAACCGCTTGGGAACAGAATCGGCATTTGAGGTGTTAGCCAAAGCCAAGAGTTTAGAAGCACAAGGTAAAGATATTATACATTTAGAAATTGGGCAACCAGACTTTTCGACCCCAATGAATATATGTGGAGCGGCGTTTAAGGCAATGAAAGATGGACATACAGGTTATTGTCCATCCGCAGGAATACCCGAATTCCGAGAAGTTGTCGCAAAACATATCGGTGAAACTCGTAATATTGATATTCACCCAGACGAAGTCACAGTAACTCCTGGCGCAAAACCGATCATCTTCTTTACTATCTTAGCATTAGTGGATGATGAGGATGAAGTAATCTATCCAGAACCAGGATTTCCAGTCTATGAATCGGTCATTGAGTTTATCGGTGGTAAAGCAATTCCTCTGCCACTCCGAGAGGAAGTTGACTTTCGCTTCCGTATTGATGATCTAGTTGAAGCCATTTCTGACAGAACCAAGTTATTGATTCTCAATTCACCGCAAAATCCAACAGGGGGAACGCTTACCGAAGCAGACCTTAACGCAATTGCCGAACTCGCGCAGAAACATAACTTCTATATCCTCACTGATGAAGTTTATTCGCGATTACTCTATGAAGGCACGCATCAAAGTATCATAAGCCTACCGGGAATGAAAGAAAAGACAATTCTAATTGATGGACATTCAAAAACCTATGCAATGACGGGATGGCGACTTGGATACGGGATTGCACCTCGCCACATTGCTGATAAGATAACACGATTGACCATCAACTCAAATTCATGCACAGCCACCTTCACACAATATGCTGGAATAGAAGCATTGACTGGACCGCAGACCTTTGTATCACAGATGGTTACAGAGTTTAGACAACGACGAGATGTCATTGTTGATGGATTAAATGCTATTGACGGTATTTCTTGTGTCAAACCACTTGGATCATTTTATGTATTCCCGAATGTAACCAAACTACCAATTTCATGTGAAGAACTTGCTGATTATTTAATGGATGAGGTAGGGGTTGCACTTTTACCCGGAACAGCATTCGGGAAATACGGTGATGGGTATCTTAGACTGTCTTATGCAAATTCCTTAGAAAATATAAAGGATGCCCTCAATAGGATACAAACCGCTGTTTCCAAATTGTAGACAGAATTAGGATAGATAAAATGTCTCAAAAAGCTACAGCGAGAATACCCGCAAGCACAACAAATTTGGGACCAGGGTTTGATGTACTGGGATTAGCTCTGCAACTTTATAGCACCGTATCTTTGGAAATATCCGAGAAAAAAACTGAAGTTGTTGTGAGTGGTGTAGATGCTGAAAAAATACCAAGCACAACAGATCATATCGCATATCATGCAGTAGAATCCGTTTATAAAAGAAGTGGTCAACAACTTCCAAATGGTTTAATTTTGAACATTGCCAACGGTATTCCTGCTATTCGTGGTTTAGGTGGTAGTGGAACTGCTATCCTCGGCGGGTTATTGACAGCAAATGTTCTGTGTGGAAATCCGTTTTCTCGTTCAGAACTGCTCAATTTTGCTACAGCAATTGAAGGGCATCCAGATAATGTCGCTGCCTCTTTATATGGCGGATTAGTTATTTCGGTCCAAGAAAACGAACATATCCATACAATACAGGTTCCCTGCGATCCAGATTTAAACATTGTCCTCGCTATCCCTGAATTCACTTTATCAACACAGAAGGCACGCGACATTTTACCAAAAAATGTAGAGTTTGCTGATGCTATATATAACATCAGTCGTAGTTCATTACTTGTGGCAAGTATAGCATCTGGAAAATTAGATCTGCTTTCTACTGCGATGAATGATAAACTTCATCAACCGTATCGCAGCACATTGATCCCTGGATATAATGATGTCGTTGATGCAGCTACTTCTGCAGGAGCGTTGAGCATTGCCCTCAGTGGTGCAGGGCCAACAATTGCAGCTTACTGTCTTGACAACATGGAGCAAGTTGGTAAAAATATGCAGGAAGCATTTAGTAATAACAATATCCGATGCGAAACAAAGATATTGGGTCCTGACCTTGATGGTGCTAAAGTCTGGACATAAGATTGCAATAATAAATAGTTTTCAATCAAATCGTGCTTATAAATAAGTTCATAAATTGGAATTATCCTTATATTACACATACGATATAATTTAGAATCATCAAAAGAAAGTGTTGTTAGGAAATATCATGGTTAATTTTTATGCAGAAACAATATCTTATCTGCAAAACCAGTTCAACACAGATCTAGAATCTGGATTGAGTCATGCTGAAGTTGAAAAGTTAATTGATCAACACGGCGAAAATGTCTCAAATACCAAATCGAATCCTTGGAAGAAGGCATCTTATCTTGAACAGGTTTTTAACTGGAGATTGTTAATATTGGTAATTGCCGCTGTTCTTTTCGGTATTACCGGTGATTGGCAATCTACATTTCTCGTCGGGACAATTGCTGTTTTATCGTTAATGTGGACGACTTTTGTTGCAATTCGTTTTCAAATTAGACAAAAACAACTGCAAGAAAAATTTAGTTACAAAGTATCTGTTATCCGCCAAGGTAAGCAAGAAAAGTGTGAGCCATCAGACATTGTTCCAGGTGACCTGCTTGTACTCAGACAGGGAAACTATATTCCCGCTGATGCACGAATCATAAAATCCGATGGATTGTCTGTTGATGAGTCCGCTTTGTTCGGAAGTAGTGGTGCTGCGAAAAAGACTGTAAAAGAAATAACAGAAACTGGACTACCACCAGAAAAACAGGTAAATATGGTTTTTGGAGGAACTTTTGTTGAGGCAGGAGTCGGTAATGCTATCGTTGTCAGAACCGGTGATGAAATGGAAATGCATAAAATAAATGCTGAAGACCGACTGATGCCTAAAGAAATCACTGCTACTGAAAACCAATTAAAGTTCAGTAAAGATATCTTTATTTTCGCCGGACTCGTCGTGGGAACTATTGCAGGTCTAATCTTATGGTGGCAACAATCATCGCAAAATCCCACTACTAACTTGATAAAATATGTTCAAATCGGATTACTTTATGCTATTGCTGCAACTCCCTATGACATTACTCTCCTATTGAACACAATTATAGATTATAGATCTTTCGGACTGATCAAAAGGGGATTACTACTACGAAACAGTCAAAATTTTGAGAAATTGAATCGACTCACCGCTTTCTGTTCTGATGAAAACGGTATTGCCAGTACACAATCTCTGAAAATTTCCAATATCTTTGTAGATGAACAAATTGTTAATCGTTCAACTTGGGAAAAATGGTTGACTACGCTGGAAGATCATCCGCCTGATGAAAAGAGCAAACGCGTCAGCAATATTCCTCCTGGATTTCATATACCACAAGGCGCACCCGGTTTGGTATTAACGGCTGGTCTAGGAACATCTGGAGAAAGATATTATGATAGAAACAACGCAGAACAATCACATCAACAAGTTATACATGACGCTGTGGAAAAACTCGGATACCAATTAGACGATATAAAAGCAAACATGCAGCTCGTTTCTGAATACCCTTGGACCCCAAACTTTGGGTATGAACTTCACGTGTTTAAATCTGGGGAAAATGAGTATCTTAATATTATTGTTGGTGATGCACGCGATGTCTTGGATGCATCTGATTCTATCCTTGTGAACGGGGCAATCACCGAGTTTTCCTACGAACAGTTTGAAATTTGTAATGAAATACTAAAATACCTCGATAATTCCAGAGAAAATGTATACGGAGTCGCATCTATACATTCTGAAATTCCGTTGTCTCCTCCTGAAGTTCAAGGTGTATCAACTTTTCTTGGATACATCAGTTTTTCTGTCACAGATAAGAATGAGACAATTTCGGTAATTAAGTCGTTCCTTGACACAGGTATTAAAGTCATTCTGATTTGTGAGGGAGATGAGCAAAATACAACTGACTTAGCAAGAGAACTTGGACTTGCACACACACGAAATGCAGTCGCAACAAGAGAAGAACTCATCCATCTTTCAACACAAGAATTTGATCAAGAAGCTCCTAATTTGAGTGCATATTCTCAGCCGACACAGGAACAAAGACGGAACATTGTTCGGAGTTTGAAACGACATAATTATTCAGTTGGTTTTTTAGGACAAAATTCAATTGATCAACGGGCTATGGTTGCTGCAGACCTCGCTTTCGCTGATACGAGATATGCTACGCATTACGCACAAGACCATGCAGATTGTCTGATAGTTGATAAAGGATTTAAGTCAGTAATGGAGTGTATGATATATGCACGCCAAGTATATCAAAATCTCGCAGGATCTCTTCGGTGGAGCCTGTCTTGCACGATGACTCAATTTTTGGTTGTGATTTTTGGCTTGATACTACACACAGGATTTGATTATGAAATGCCTCTGTCACTTAAACAGGTTATTTGGGTGCAATTTTTGACAACACTACTGCCAGCTATCGGGTTAGGATATGAGAAAATATTGGTTGATACGAACCAGTTTAATACCAGTAGAACTACATCTATACTCCCCAAGACTGGTGTGTTTGATATTGTATGTAGAAGTGTTGTCATCAGTTTAATGACGATTATCCATTTTCTGGTAATAACATATACTTCAGATGAATTTGTTCTCATAGACGCACAATCAGCAGCATGTACGACACTGTTCTTTGCACAGGTGGTTTCTTACTTCCAATGTGTACGCTATCCATGGGAATCACTGTTCAAAAGGATGTTCGTTAACATACAATTATTACTTGTTTTTTTAGTGGTGATAGGACTCTATATGTCTGGTATGTATATTGAAATAATGCAAACTACAATTGGAATTGTACCACTTCAAAAGGATTGGATAATCACTGGTTTGTGTAGTATCATATTACTCTTATTACCCTTAAATCTGGCAATTGATCCGCGTAAAGATGCAACTTAAACCCAAAAACCATAAGTTGGCATTCCACCGACAATCCCAATGATTGTCCAGAGACTTCCGATTGTGAATTCACCAAGAATAAGACCTAAAAAGAACGGTGCTATCTTCCGATATCTCACAGGTCCACCATATTTTAAAATGATTAATTTAACAAGCCAACTCATGAATAAACATCCCCAAGTAACATTCATACCCCAACTTGTTGAAATGGCGAATCCCGCAGGATGAAAAGGCCACCATACAAATCGCATCCGAAACAGCATCAGGATCGTTGTCATTAAATAGCCAAACACCGTAAAAGATGATTCAGGAATAAGTGGTCCAGTTGGGGATTGTAACCAACCAGTGAGTCTTCTGTAGGGTTCAATGCCGAAAGCACTCAAGGATGGCGAATAAGCGCGAACTTCCATACCCAATTGGTAGCCTCGGTCTATTAATGCCCAAAAACCTGCTAAGGACCCCAATGCAGCGGCGAACATCAATGCAAAAACAATACGCCGCATTGACATGTTTGTTCGCTCCATTATCTTGAAACCTTCCAATTGGTGAGGCATTGGGTGGCTTCGGTAGGCTCGGTTGATAAACCAAAACAGTGAAAACATGACTAGATTATCTCTACCTAACTTACGCGTACCTACGACACGCGTTAATATTTGATCAGGTCCAGAATAGTGTAGATCGTGAACTGGTGTTCCCAACTCAGCACGCATGCGTGTGATCGCAATAGAAATCATATAGTAAATCACAAAGAAAGCCAACATGATGCCGATATTTGCACCACCGTAATAACAAAATACCACTAAAAACAATAGTGCAACTATCAATCCAAATATCGCACCTCTATATGTTAATGGTCCATCATTAGCGGATTGAGATGTGTCTTTACTGAATATCATGCGACCGACCCAAAGAAGGTGTCGTCTACTTGCCCAAATAGCAAGAACGCATAATGCAAGATATCCACCAGATGCTTGCTCATTCATATAAGGGAATCTTGGCAAACTCCTGAATCCGAACATTGCTCCAGCGACACGCAACAAACGCCAATACCAAAAGAAAAACCAACAAGAAAATGAGAGATCAAGTGGAATGAAAAATCCAAGTCCTATAGCAAATGGGTAAAGAGAAAACGGTATATTTCCCATAGCATTCCAAGGACTATCAGTGAAAATGCGGTAACTCCGATTCCGAGTTGGTAATTCAGGTATGAAAGGATATAAGAAACTTATTCCGTTCCACAATGCTAAACCACCCGCAACGCAGAAACCTACCCACATTACCTTATTCTTAAAAAAGTTGTTGTGGACTGCCCCTGTCAATTGAAGAGGAAGATGGATAATCGGATAACTGAGTTTTTCATACTCTATCCACTGTTTTCTAATGATGATGTTGATGCAGAGCATACCAAATACCAGAAAACCTATAAACACTGCCCACCACAGAACAGGTGTTGCCCAACCGAGTAATGTTTCAGTGGTATAGAGTGGTAAATCACCCTCATAGTAACCTTGCAATAACTGACTATTACGCACCGTAAGCCATTCTGGTAGGAAAGGTAGGAACAACTGCTGCCATTCATTTTCAGGCGTTGCAAAGCGAAATGCATGTCCCAACATCGGCACTAATATCTCAAGCATATCATGACCAGTGATTCCAGATGCAATGGAAAGCATCAAGTAGACAATCACCAATTCACTTTGAGCTAATGCCAAACGAGGAAGAAATCGCTTCAACAGTTGGTTGAATCCAATAATCACGAACAAACTAAAAATGACGTTAAAGAAGAGTGAAATAGTGACAGGATGACCAGAATAACGGATTACCTCCATCTCGATCACCCAATAACAGTTGATCGGTATCAGGATAGCAGCGATTAGGATTGATTTGAATGTAACCCCGTGGGGAGGAATTTGTGAGGGATTATATGATGGGGAATTTTGAATTTCCATGTAGTTTTAAGTGCTTAGCGAACCGAGTTTCAATCAGTCTACAGCAATATGAATAGGTTGTCAATACCTTTATATCACCTATACAATCTTGTTGGAGTGGTGTCTAACCACGACACACTAATCTACCATTTCTACTTGAACAAGACACGCGTTCAATATGAATGTCTTATGCACATTCACCATGCACAATTCTCCATGCACAATTCATTGTACCTCGGACATTCATCTCACATTGTTGGAGTGGTTTTCAACCACGATTTATTAGAATGTCAAGAGTGTTAGTGGGTTAGGTGTGTAAAGTTTTTGGCACTAAACTCAATATCCGAGAAAATATACAGGTGATTTCCAAAAAACTGAAAATGAGGCCATTTCTATATGATCTTCTTTCTTTGCTTGAATCAAGACTCGTAGTCGCGCAATCCGAGTAATCCGCAATTCAGAACCCACATCCGTAATTCATCAAATACACATGCAAATCTATTGTGAATCCATTGCCCTCAATTCCATAAACACCTTCACATCCGCCCACAACCCGTTATAATATTACCATAACAAAACGAAAGAAAGGAACAAAAGCACAATGAAACACAAAACACCCCATATAAACCCAGAAAAATCCAAGAACATTCACGTAGAATATAGAGCCAAAATAGCCAAAAATATTGACCCTCCAAAAAACAACACACATTACACACAAAAAAAAAGCAAAACAACACACAAACCATCACAAACCCAGACAGGCACAAGCCGCACTGACAACACACAAAAAAGGGCACTGTGTGAAAAACAACACAGTACGGTGTGAAAATCAAAAAACATCCTCTTGTTGGAGTGGTTTAAAACCGCGATTTCTTGAGCACCGGTGGAGTGAAAGATCTATAGAAATAAATAGACATTATAATGATTTAATCGTCCGTATCTGATAACACCAAGACCGAAATATAGTCTAAACGCTATTGGATTGTCCGTCGGGTAGAGCTTGCGAAACCCGATATGTTAGTTCTGAATGTGAAGCGATGAGATGTTGGAAGTTGTCGTTTTATCTGTTGTGAAATCTGATATATTATCTCGGAAACCCTGATATTGTCGGGTTTTGCTGCGCTCTACCCTATGTGTCGATTTAGTGTGTGAAATTCACAAAATAGTGGAAATTTCTAATGACAGCAGGACCAACGGTGCGAAATGTGTATAGAAAAATGTGTCAAAACCTTCTTGAGCACCAGCGGTGCGAAAGGTGTATTACAGCCGACAATGGACACCTGTCGCCCCTCATGAAGATTAATTTATTAAACGGGTAATTCTCATTTACCCAAACCCGGTAGGTGCGGTTTCCTAACCGAACCGGATCTTCAGCGAGGACCTCTATCAAAGCGTTTGGCACAGAACCGGTTCGGTTTGGAAACCGAACCTATCGGCACTGGAAGGCAGGGCTATTTAGTTTTATAGATTCTACGTTATGTTTTATAGATTCTACATTATTTAGTTTTACTAACAGTTATATTTGGTTGCATCAGTGCAAAGTAGTAGGCACACTCATGAAGATTAATTTATTAATCGGGTAATAATCCCACATATCGTCCGAGCTTTCGTGAACCACCTATGAACTGTTCCATAAACGCAATTACCCGTTGTTGAAGGGTTTCCCAGTCATCAGTGAGACGATGTAAATGTCCAATAGATTGGCGCACCCATCGCCAAAGTTTTTCAATTGGGTTCGTCCAAGGCGCATAGGTCGGTAGTTGTCCTATCTCTATTGGCAACTGAGGAAGTTTTCCTATTTTCGTAGAACCTTTCTCCCAACTCGGTGGGAGTGGCTTATTGAACGATGATCTCTGCGGCAAAAGTGCTTCCAAGAGACGCACATGGAGGTGAATAGGACGATTGTCTTGTCCCATATAAATGTGTTTAGCATGAGGATACCGTTCACAAACTGCTGTGTCCAACGCATGTGTTGCTAACACGGTGGCACTTTCTACTTGATGGTAAACGACATCGCCAGTATGTGTGTGCAGTGCACCTATCCCACAGCAGGTCAAATCCGAACCTAATCCCTGGTGGGCAAGCGGTTCTTTTGTGCCACGTTGTGTCCAATCTTTTGCTAATGTAGGGCATCGGTGAAAAGCAAACTCGTCTTCGTCCAACGCAACATAGGTATCGGGATATTGCTTCGCTTGTTCCAACGCCTGAGCAACGCATATCATTTTTTCTTTGGACGCAACATCAGGACTATGGATGTCCGTTCTACCACGCTTGTAGCTAATACCGAGCCGTGAGAGAATGGCAGGCACTCCCGGCACAGAGATGTTAGTCCGCCACGGCACTGATTCCTTGATCTGTTGCAGTGTCCAGCGCGTCGGATGTCCATTGTGGGTATCTGGTGACATACCCACAATGGTTTGAAGTTCTTCCTCTGCGTCTTCTGCGGACTTCGGAGCAAACGCAGGTTTTCTGCCTCTTCCAGATTTGTGAAAGAGCCCAGGGATTCCTTGATCGCGAAACCGGCTCAACCAGCTATAGACGGTATCGGGTTTTCGTTTCTTCAACAGACTTTTCATTGCGACTTTATGTGGAGACATACCTGAGCCGATCTTCAATATTGCAGCAGCACGCTCGCGCAAATAAGCTGGTTTTCCATTATCTCGCAGTTTGCAAAGGGTGTGTTTTTGTTCATCAGTGAGGTCAAGAGTGTGTCTTGGCATAGATTTTTTCCTCCTTGATAAACACTATAACAGATTTTTAGAATTACCCGTTTAATAAATTAATCTTCATATGGGACTAAAATATAGGACAATCCTAAGAACAATGCGGATTGAGAGAGATTCATAATAATGTGCATATCTTCTTAAGTTGACACCTATGGGTAGAGTTTGCGAAACTCAACAATTCATTAGGCGCGGGTTTAATGCCTCTGCGTAGTTAGTGAAGACTTATACCGAACCGGAATGCATTCAGGTCAGCGTCAAGATCAAAAGAACGGATATACGATCCGATGAGACTGACGCGTGACCAAAGATTTATCTCTATACCGAATTCAGTTGAAAAAATATCCAAGCGGTTTGTGAAATCCAATTCATCAGATAAAAATAACCCAACGTAGGGTGTCACGGACCCGCGCGCCCCTTTTAGCAAGGGATACGAAAGTCCAACACCACTACTAAATTCAAAGAAGGTTGTGAGGGATTTATCTATGGAACTATAAATTATTGAGAGGTTGAGGGAAGAACCGACCCTCCAAAAATAGTTTAGGTTGGATTTCCATAATGGATTGGTACTGCCGTATCGATATTCAAAGGTTTGCATAGACAGTATATCAGTACCTACTTCCCCATTGGCTATCGTCAGTCCTTCAAAATAGAGACTATCGTCAGAGTTGGCTATCATGGGTATCAGCAATAATAGCAGCAAAAGACACAATAATTGAAATGTAAACTGACTAAACGTGTACATTAGCGTTACCTCACACTATGTTATACCATTTCTAATAAATAACGTGAGTTTGATAAATAATTCAATAGTTTTTGTTTAAAGAGAACTCTTTTGGTATAATAAAGACATTGGACCAAAAGAAAAAGGAGTTCTCTAATAGACATTATGCCGATTTAATTGTCCAATGTTGCTTCATTTAAAGGCGTGGCATGTAGGGGCGGGGTTTCCCCGTCCGACTGGAATACCCGTGGACGGGCGGGGAAACCCCGCCCCTACGATGTTCACAAGGGACGTTGATTAATTCATTATAATGCCTAATGAGTATTTTAACACTTTTTTGCAAAATTGACGACTTTTTTTAGCTTATAATGCATTTCTTGCATCACGTTCACTTCAGGACGATAAACCGATTGAAACACGCGAGCGTCCGCGCAGTGGACACGACAGTGAGGTCATGACCATCATCATTGCCTTCCATCAGAGTGGGTATCGGACGTTCAAACATTTTTATGAAAAACATGTCTGCGTCTATTGGCGTGCTGAGTTTCCAAATCTTGTCAGTTATTCTCGGTTCGTCCAGCTCAAAAAAGAGGTGCTGCAACTCTTGACGATTTTTCTTGATGTTCACCTCGGAGAATGTCCTGGCACCTCTTTTGTGGATGCCACGCGTCTGCATGTGTGTGATAATAAGCGGATTTCAGCACATCGCGTCTTCGCTGAATATGCAGGGCGTTCAAAAACTTCTATGGGCTAGTTCTTTGGCTTTAAACTTCACCTGATCATCAATGAGAAAGGTGAACTTTTAAGTCCTCAACTCACATCGGGCAACACAGATGACCGAAAACCCTTACCCGATTTAGCGGTGGGACTGCATGGTTCCCTCTACGGAGATAAGGGATATATCTCTAAAGACATGCGGGAGACGCTTCGACAGCAAGGGACCAACTTGATCTATAAAGTCCGCAAGAATATGAAACCCGAACCACTGTGGACTTCCGATGAGGTGTGGCTGAGAAAACGTATGATTATTGAATCTGTGATCAAGGAATTGAAAACACAGACGCAGTTGGAACACAGCCGACATAGAAGTTTCGTCAACTTTCAAGTGAACGTGGTTGCTGCCCTGATTGCTTATCAACTTTCAGAGAACAAACCCTCGGTGAACCTGCGAAAACTTCAGGAAATCAATAATTTGCCTATGCTTTTTAACTCCTAAACTATTTTCAAACTCACGTTAAGGTATCTCTATGCATTCGTTCAAGTAGTACTTTACCGCAAAAACGCTGTCTGTGCAACAGTTAACGCCTAAACGTCTGACTATCTTTCAGATATTTATAGAGTTCGCTATCGGTTGTCAAGATAAGTTTCGTGCTTGGATTCGTTGACTTGCGATAGGTTTCTAAAGTTTGGAGAAAAGCGAAGAACTCAGGATCTTTGCCGTGTGCTTCGGCGTAAATCTGGATGGCTTGTGCATCAGCGTCACCTTTAATCTGTTCTGTTTCTTTGTATGCTTCAGATTGGATTCGTTCCAGTTCTTTCTGCTTCTCCCCCTCGATCTTAGCGGCTTCTCCTGCCCCTTCCGATTTGTATTTTTCAGATATCCGTTCTCGTTCAGAAATCATACGAGTAAAGACTTTTTCACGGACTTCGTCGACATAGTTGATGCGTTTAATCTGAACATCAACGAGTTCGATACCGAATTGGGGTACAGTTTCCTGCACCTTTTCACGTATCATCTGTGTGATTTTTTCTCTACCATCCTTAATCTCTTCTAAAGGTTCGCCTAATTGTCCAATATCCTCCTCAAGAGTTTCTATATCAAGATTGAGAACACGGTTGGTATCTCGGACAACTTCAATCAATAGTTGAGCTGTTACTAAATCGCGAGCTGCAGAATCGATGATGTCATCTAATCGGGATTGTGCAAGCACTTCTGTTCCGAGTGCCTGATAGAATTTAAGTGCGTCTTTAATCCGCCAACGGGCAGTCGTATCAAGCCAAATGAACTTCTTATCTTTGGTAGGAATTTGGTTCGGAGAACCGTCCCATTCAAGAACCCGTTTCTCAAAACGATGTATCTGTTGAATAAACGGTGTTTTGATTTTTAATCCAGCATTAATGATTGGTTCCCCAATAGGACGACCGAATTCTGTAATGACGACCTGTTCTGCTTCATTTACAACATAAAACATACTGAAGGCAACCGGTAGAAATAAGATGATGAGGACAATTATTGGTATGACTATTTTTAACTTCATTAGATAACTCCTATTGTAGTTTTGACCTACTCTGTAAGCTGAAGGATTGGAATCGGTGTGTTGGTCTTATCGTCGATGACGTATATCTCCTTAACTTGTGGCAGGACCTCTTGCATCGTTTCGAGATATAGTCTTTGTCTTGTCACCTCTTTAGCTTTTTGATACTCCGCTCGGATTGCGTTGAATCGGTCTGCATCACCTTGTGCTTCATTAACACGTTTCAATGCGTAACCTTGTGCTTCAGATATTTTTTGTGAAGCCAAACCTTTGGATTTTGGGATTAATTGGTTATAATCCCTCCACGCTTCGTTGATGAGACGTTCTTTTTCCTGCTTTGCCTCATTCACAGCATTAAAAGCGGATTTTACCTTTTCTGGCGGATTCACGTCCTGCATTGTCACATTTGCAACATCCAATCCTGTATTGTATAGGTCAAGAAGTTTCTGAAGGTGCTGTTCAACTTCCGCAGCGATTTCAATACGACCAACGGTTAGTACTTCCGTCACAATCCTATCACCAATCACACGACTCATCACAGATTCTGAAAGGTCACGTAATGCACGTTGTGGATTTCTGACAGAAAAAAGAAACGCTGTTGGGTCTTTGATTTTATATTGAACAACCCATTCAACATCAGCGATATTGAGATCTCCTGTTAGTAGCAAGGACTCTTCTAAGTATTCTCCTGTATCGTACATTGTTCGTACTCCAGGTTTGATAGTGCGAAAACCAAATTCTTCTTTGAAGACTTTTCTGACTGGTACGTTAATTGCTCTTTCAATGCCAAAAGGCAACTTGAAATGTAGACCGGGTTCGGCTTGTCTGACAGATTTACCGAACATGAGAACGACAGCAATTTCATCTGCTTCAACGGTATAAAAACTGGTTGCTAAGCATACCAATATTATCAATCCGAGTATGACAAACAGAATTCGTTTTAGGTTAATTAGAGCCAAGAAATCGGATAAATCCATTTTATTCTCCTTTATGTAATCTAACTGTATATTATATTTCGTATCTGACTAATTTTCGTGCAGCATCAACAATCTGTTCTGTATCAGGTATAACAAATTTTTCCATCACAGGGGCAAAGGGGACAGGGACAGGTGCAGCGGTAACCCGTTCAATGGGGGCATCAAGATAGTCAAACACTTCACGGACAACCAATGCAGCGATCTCCGCACCAAATCCTGCCCTGCCGACGGCTTCATGTGCGATTAACAAACGATTTGTTTTCTTAACTGATTCATAAATTGTTTCTTTGTCAAGAGGCATCAAAGTTCTTGGATCAACAATTTCTGCAGATATACCTTCTTCTGCGAGTTCTTCAGCAGCAGCGAGTGCTTTCAGCACCATACGCGATGTTGCTAAGATAGTTATATCCTCACCTTCACGTTTAATATCTGCTTCACCCAAGGGAATTGTGTACTCTTCATCGGGTATCTCACCTTCTTCAGTATATAGCAGTTTGTGCTCAATGAACATAATAGGATTGTCGTTTCGGATTGCAGTCTTCAGCAATCCTTTTGCATCATAAGGGGTAGCTGGCATCACGACAAGGAGTCCAGGAATATGTACAAACCATGACTCAAGGCTTTGTGCGTGTTGTGCAGCGGAGGAACGACCTGCTCCACCTTGTGTTCGGATAACAAGTGGTACATCTAACTGACCACCCACCATATATCGGATTTTGGCAACTTGGTTGACAATTTGGTCCATACCGACAGCAGTGAAGTCAATGTACATAAGTTCTGCGACGGGACGCATACCTGTGACAGCAGCACCCAGAGCAGTGCCGATGATGGCCGCTTCAGAAATTGGTGTGTTTCGGATACGATCTTTTCCAAACTCCTTGTATAATCCATCCGTAACCTTATATGCTCCACCATATTCAGCAATATCTTCCCCCATGAGAAAGACAGCATCGTCGCGTTCCATCTCCTCTATCAGTGCTTCTTTTAAAGCATCACGATAGGTAATTGTTTTCATGTTTGTCTATTCCTTTCAGTATCAATATTCTTTTCGTTTTTGTCTGTGTCCTTGCCATTTTATTAATTCACTGTACTGACGAAGGACGTTCTTGCATGATTGGTATGACATAACTTCGTATATGCACA
This sequence comes from Candidatus Poribacteria bacterium, assembly GCA_958295945.1. Classification (GTDB taxonomy): domain Bacteria; phylum Poribacteria; class WGA-4E; order WGA-4E; family WGA-3G; genus MSPOR6. The sequence goes on along the minus strand of OY282386.1, from coordinate 1,911,204 downwards.
CCATTCACAGCTTCTGTTTCTACTCGCGTTTCAGGATTCTGTCTGTGATCAAACACAATGTAGTAACCTTCTGTTGTTCCTTCCAATTCCGCGTACACAGAGAGTTGTTTTTTACCAGATTCAAACCGCGTATCTCCCTCCCAAATCTTGGTTTCAACAATATACTTCTGTTGATTATGTATTATTAAAATGTCCATTCTTCCGCGTCCTGTTTGCACTTCAATATACATATTTCCCCCTACACTGCGGACGAACTGATCAAGGTAGGCATAGAGTAGATGTTGACCAACAAACTCCTGTGGTGTATCAGGAACTTGTAAGATGCGAAATCCTACACGTCTGATAAAATCACGGAAATTATCAAGTAGAGACACCATATCAATCAAACCGATAGGTGTAAGATAATGACTAAAGTCTTCTCCAGAATCTTCTGTGAGATATTGTGATTCCAATCCATTTAACAATGGTTTGAATGTACGTAGAATATGATGCTGATATATAGGATTTACTATTTCGCACATGCCATCAGAACTTCTGGCGATGACACCAAACGTCGCTAACTCGTTGATAATATCATCATTAAGATTGTATGGTAATCCTTTTTCATAAGATGCAATTTGCATTAGGATGGTTTCAAATCGACGATTTCTACGGATATTAGTAAGTAGATGTTCAATATTGGTATTTCGTTCATCAAGGAGTAGCGCGTGTGATTCTGCAAAATGCGACATTTTGACTTCCTCAGTCTTAGGGATGTTCAGTTCTTCTGTAAGAATTTGACCGATACGGTTGACTAAGAAAGGTTGTCCTCCTGTCTGTGTGTGGAGAGATTTGATGACTTCTGGTGCAAAGGCTTGTCCTACTTCCGCCGTATATTGTCCAAGTAGATCTTGAACTTGCTCTAATGTAAAGTTTGGCAACCGAAACTCGTCTTGAACATTAAAAGGAGAAACAGATCGGTCATAGTTGAGTTGGTTGATACTTTTTACGCCTACTATTCCAACACTGTGTGGACATTGAAGTTCATCAGAGAGATAAATGTGGCGGAGTGTATACAGAAATTCACTGACAACATCTTGAGGGATACCATCAAATTCGTCTATGAGTAAGACAACCTTTTTATCTCCAAGTAAATTCTCTAATTCCTCAAAGTATGCTAATAAAGAAAAATGATCATTAATCTGCGCAACTTTTAAAAAGCGAATTAATTCATCATGTTTTTTGGCATCTCTTTTTTTAAGAACATACTCTATATGTCTCCGTATCAATTGAGAGAATCTATCATAGAAAACAGCAGATGAGGAGTTACACATTACTTGGAAATCCACTTGAATAGTGAAATAGGTAGGGTCATCTGTAGAAAGAGTATCAAGTGCCATCCGGAAAAAAGTAGTCTTGCCGGTTTGGCGGGGTGCAAACAGAACGATAAAACGACCCTCCTTGACACGCATGTTGAAGGCATCTATCTCTTTAGTGCGAGGGACAACATAGTGCCTATCAGGGTACACGCGTCCTTGTGTTCCAAATCGTCTCATTCTTTACCCTCGTCGTGGAAGTGGATCAATTTTATCAATGAGAATACCATATTATTCAGTGGAGCAAGAGTTGCCTTTAAAAATCACTTCAGAATTATCTTCACCACGAATTATATCTGTCCTACCATCTGTTTTAATTGTGTTATTATAGAAACGGATGTTGTAAATACCATCAGTCATACAGTCAACAGCAGCAGGATTTGCGTTAGTTGATTTTGAGGATATGATTGTATTCTGATAAATAGTTGTATTTCTAATACCGCCATTTGAACCTGTTGACCATAGGTGAACACCACCATAGGTGTTTCTTTGACCATTGTTTTCACTGAGATTATAGCGGATTACGTTATTGTGGAATGACTTTGCCCCATCAAATTGTGCTAATAGAAATCCCGCGCCATCATTATCATGTGAATAGTTATATTGCACAATTGAATTCCGAACGCCTCCATCCAGATCAAACCCGCCTCCGTCTTTGTTGCTGCTTGTTCGGTTATGATGTGATTCGTTCATTTGTATTAGTACGCGATTTGAATCCCATGTCCATATTCCAATAGGACCACCGACATCACAATCATTCAAAACTCCGTTTTCATAAACCACACAATGTTCAATCGTGGCACCATCCACTTGTCCAAGGACTATTCCGTTTCCTGAATGACTTCCCTTACCTGGAATTCCGAAGTTTTTAAAGACACGACACTTCCCAATATAGATGTCAGAATGAGAATATCCTGTCTCTTCAGGGTTCCAATTTCCTATTAGGTTTATCCCCGCATCTCCGTTATCATGAACAACAGCGTGTGTAATTTTTACTTGATTAAACCCACACCACCCATCATCAACAGGTTGTGCCGCAATGCTTACTCCGGCGTACCTAAATCCACCAATATTAACATTCTCAATGTGTATATACTTTAACTTTCTGCTTTCTGGAAGTGTATTTACGAACGAGATTCCAGAACTCGTATTCTGTTCTGCTCCTGTCCCAACGAAATTTAGATCAACTATCCGCACACTTCCTATGTTTTTGGCATATAAACCAGCACCTATACCAGCATCAATAATGGCATTTCCATCACCATAAGAACCGAAAGTAACGTGTTGATCTACGGTATCTTTATCTGCAACAGACAACGTCAGGTTTCCCTTGAAAGTCTGATTGCCTTGAAACAACACCGAATCTCCCGGAAGAAATTGCGTTGCATTTACTCGTTTGATGCTTTGCCATGGATGATTCTGGGATATTCCTGAGTTAGAATCCTTCCCAAATGGACTGATATAGTAATCCATATACTTTAAGGTAGCCTAATTTGCATTGAGTATTAACTCATCTTCTTTCATCCACTCTATCGTTTGTGCAAATGCATCCACCGTTGTTGTGATGTCCTCTTCAGTATGTGCAGCAGTTGTCATGCCACCATTCGTCGCAAGATCAATTCCATTGAGCAACAAGCCACATCGTAGGTGCGTTAGCAATTCTTCATCATTACCACCTTTGAGTCTTTGATAATCCCAAGTATATGGGTCAAAATCGGCAGCACGCATATCTTTCTCACCGTGTCCGATGAGGAGTCTGATTCCAGAAAACTCACCGTATATCACCCAATCTAATCCGTATGTATCAATAACTTTGTTGAGTTCATCACGAAGTTTTTGTGCGATGTGGTTTGCCTGTTCATTCGGTTTGCCTGTCTTGACAATGTTAAGCATTGCAATACCCGCAGATGCAGAGAGTGGATTAGCATTAAATGTACCCGGATGTGGCATTTTCAATCCGTCTTCTTCAGCCTGTATAGAGATTAGCTCAAGTATCTCTTTTTTTCCAACGAGTGCACCACCTGGTAATCCACCAGCTACAATCTTTGCCAGTGTTGTCATATCGGGAGTGACATTGTAATATTCCTGTGCACCACCTGGGGCAACACGAAAACCTGTTATCACCTCGTCGAAAATAAGAAGAACATCGTGCTTCTGAGTAATTTCGCGTATTTTTCGTAAAAACACACCGTCAGTTGGAACAATTCCAAAGGATGCACCTGTCGGTTCAAGAATAACGCAGGCAATGTCTTTATCTGTTTTCAATAATCTTTCGACTTCCTCAATGTCATTTGGAGGACAGAGGAGTGTTGTATCGCGTACCTCTTGTGGAATGCCTGGGACAGACATCTCAAAGGGTGGATATGCACCAAAGATAAGGCTGTCGTGCCAACCGTGAAAATGTCCAGCAAACTTCAACACTTTATTTTTTCGCGTATAGGTACGAGCAAGCCGAATCGCCATGAGTGTTGCTTCAGTGCCAGAACTGACAAACCTAACGCGTTCTGCTGAAGGAATGAGTTGCGTGACCAGATTTCCCCACTCCAATTCAAGTGTATGGCACGCGCCATAATGTGTGCCACGTTGCATCTGTGCAGTCACCGCTTCCACAATATCAGGTGGATTATGACCTAATAGTAATGCACCGTGTCCTGCCCAATAGTCAATGAATGTGTTGTTTTCAAGTCCCCACTTTTTCGCACCATCAGCACGGGTAATATAAATTGGGAATGGAGACATGTAGCGACTATCGTGGGTCACACCATCTGGAAAGAGTTGGTTTGCTGCTTGTGATAGTTCTCTATCTTTGGCAAAGGTCTTTTGATATCGCTCTAAAATTGATGGCATCTCTGTCCTCTGTATGAACTAGTTCAGATTCGGTGAGAATATATTTCTATAATACATCAATAGAGTGGAAATGTCAATGAAAATGCAGGGATGTATTAGGATGGAAGTGCAAGCGGGATATATAGAAGATGTTGTGATAACAATCGGCATGCATATCATTCTAATGATATTACAACTAATTGCCTTACACACACATCAATTCACTTGAAAAACTTGATATAGCGATTGAAATGTGTTATAATTACGTGACATTTAGTAATTAAGATAGAATCTATCCAAAGCGATAGAACAACATAAAACTTATCTCTGTTCCCCGATATTTCGGTGGAGCCGTGAGTCCATAGAGAGGATACACTTTGAAACATTACGAACTTATGCTTATTATCACCCCTGACCATGAGGAGAATGAGGCAAATGAACTCATTGATAATGTCAAGGGTATTATTGAAGGTGGTGGAAATCTAATTCATCTTGATGTTTGGGGAAAGAGGCGACTTGCATACCCAATTCAGAAGCGCAGCGAGGGTTATTACGCAGTTTATGTGTTTGAATGCGATCCAAATTTTGTTGCTCAAGTGAACCAAGCACTCCGTGTTATTGAAGCAATTTTACGACATATGATTGTGCTCTATGAAGACGATATAGAAAAGTTGAAAGCAGCACAGGAAGAGAAAACTGCACCTGAAGCCACGGATGATAATATCCCTGAAGATATAACGGATGAAGACACTCAAGAAGAAACAACCGAATCTGTAGAAGAAACTAATGAGTCCGAGGAAGTCACAACATCCGTTGAAGACAATACCGCAGAATCTGAATAATTACATATCATACCATACTTGCGAAATAGAAAAAATATCATCTTATGACGCAGGACAACAAAGGAGCATATTATGGCAAGTTATAACAAGGTCATTTTGATGGGAAATCTCACACGAGACCCGGAAATGAAGTATCTGCCAAGTGGAACTGCCGTTGCGAATTTTGGAATCGCTATGAGTGAAAAGTATACTGATAGACAGAGTGGCGAACAGAGAGAGAATGTCTGTTTTGTTGATGTTGAAGCATGGGACAGGCAAGCCGAAATTGTTAATGAATACCTCAGTAAGGGTAGTCCTGTCTTCCTTGAAGGAGCCTTAAAGTTTGACTCTTGGGAAACACCTGAAGGGGAAAAACGAAGCAAACTCAGAGTTAGAATGTTCCGTATGCAATTAATTGGTGGCAGACAGGATGGTGATGCAGCAAATGGTGGATACACACAAGCCACACCACCAGATACTACACCAATGCAAGGGCAATCAGACCAGAGTTCCACACCATCGTCTGGAGAGAGTGATACATCGTCAACGGATGATGATATACCATTCTAACAGATCTCGTGGAAAATAAGTGCCACTTATACCATTTTAACTATTATTCGTAGAGTTAGACTAAAGGAGTAGAATCACATGGCATATCGTCGGAGAACTCGTTATAGCAAGTTGGAATCCGTTGATTACAAAGATGTAGATACATTAAGGAAGTTTGTGAATGAACGTGGGAAAATAGTTAGCCGCCGAGCATCTGGACTTTCGGCAAAACAACAACGAATGGTAACCCGTGCTATCAAACGGGCGAGAAATATGGCATTATTGCCATTTACACGATAATTTTAGAATAGATATAATCTTAAAGTGCAGGATTTCTATTGAAAATTATCAATGTTTCATAGACAAATGCACAATTTGGATGGAAACTATGGAAGTCATACTAAAAAAAAGAATTGATGGATTAGGAGTTCCAGGTGATGTCCTTAGAGTCGCTGATGGTTACGCTCGGAATTACCTGTTACCAATGGATTTAGCAGTGCATGCAACGGAACGAAACCGTCGTTTTCTTGAGCATCAGAAAAGAGTCATTGATCAACAAGAATCAAAGGATAGAGATCAGGCGCGTGAAATCGCAGCCCAGATTGTTGATGTTACGTGTCATCTAACTCGACGCGCAGGTGAAAACGACCGTTTATTCGGTTCCGTTACCCCTGCGGATATTGTAGAATCTTTGCGAGCAACCGCAAACGTTGAACTTGATAGACGTGTCATAGAACTTTCTGAACCGATCCGTGAACTCGGTGCTTTTACAGTCACAGCCAAACTTCATGCGGATGTAACAGCAGAATTGCGCGTAGTTGTTGAGAGGGAAGCATAGCGAAACTTTTCAAATTACAGACATCAACACTATCTGATTGATGGAGGAATAGTCATGCAAACACAAGCAGTTGATTCGCTTATGGATAAAGAAGCTGAACAAGCTGTGCTTGGGTCAATGATGACTGAAAAGTCTATAATTCCTCGTATAGAGACGTTGCTCGGTCCAACGTCCGATGCTTTTTTCACAACCGATCATCAACTTATCTATGCTGCGATCCTTGCTGTCTATAATCGCGTTAATGATGCTGATCCCATACTTGTAGCAAACGAATTGAATCGAACAGAACAGTTGAATCGAGTGGGTGGTTCAGATTACCTGTATGAACTACAAGCTCCGATTGTTGAGACTGAGAGTTCGGAGTTCTATGCGGAAATTTTACGAGAGAAAGCCACACGACGACGGCTCATCCGTGCATCTACACAAATCCGTGAACTTGCTCAGGATGAAAGTATAGAAATTAGCGATGTACTTGATCAATCACAGGAATCAGTATATGAGCTTGGTCGGACTGGTGCCAAGCGTGGGTTTGAGCATATTCAGTCATTGCTTAAACAAGGCATAAATGTAATTGAAAAGCTCTTCCATAGTAAAGAAAAGTTTTTAGGTGTTGCTACTGGTTTCGTAGATTTTGATAACTTGACATCAGGGTTGCAGCCTGGTAATTTTATTATCATTGCTGCGCGCCCTAGTATGGGGAAAACCACCTTAGTCTTAAATATTGCCCAGAACATTGCGATAGAACAAAAACGTCCGGTAGCCATCTTCAGTCTTGAAATGCCAGCCCAAGACATTGCCCTCCGCATGCTTTCCGCTGAGTCGCAGATCAATTTCGGGCAATTAAGGGCAGGAAAGTTTAACGAGGATTACTGGATACCCTTGGGGCAAAGCGTAGATAGACTCAGCGAAGCTCCTATATTGGTAAATGATAATCGTGGGGTAACGGTACAGGGAGTTCGTGCAGAAGCGCGCCGTTTAAAAGGAGATTATGATGACCTTGCCTTGATTATCGTTGACTATCTGCAACTGCTACGAGGAACTGGTAAGTATAATGCAAGGGAGCAGGAAATCTCTGAGATTTCACGTGCTTTAAAAATACTGGCATGGGAATTGAATGTGCCTGTTCTTGCATGCTCACAGCTCAATAGAGAAGTAGAACGTCGTCCTAACAAACAGCCCCAACTCTCAGACTTGCGAGAATCAGGTGCGATAGAACAAGATGCGGACCTCGTTGCATTTCTATATAGAGAAGATATTTACGAGGATCCAGAGGCTTACACTGACGATGTAGTTGAAGCGTTATTATCAATAAAAAAACAACGTAATGGTCCTACTGGAGATGTCCCATTGCATTTTACTAAGAAGCAGATGCGTTTTGAAAGTGTAAAATAAATTGTCTCCTCTGTTTGGAAAATTTCTATGTCTCCTCCTTCATCTACGCCAGCACCTTCAAATGGGTTGGCGTTCTTAATAAAAAAACGGATATACCATTCGCTCTCTGAGTTAGGGGATGCATTTCGTCTTCTTGCCGAGACAATCTTCCAAATATTTAGGCCGCCGCTGCAGTTTGACTTATTGATGAAACAACTGCTCCTTATAGGAGTTAACTCGTTGGCAGTCGTATTGTTATCCGGTTTTTTTACAGGCATGGTCCTAGGTGTTCAGGGATATGTTCAATTAAAACCCTACGCGGTTGAAGGATCGGTCGCTCAATTTGTGAGTGTTTCTGTTGTGAAAGAACTCGGACCAATGATTACGGCGTTTGTCCTTTCAGGTCGAATCGGTGCGTCCATAACTGCTGAACTTTCAACTATGAAGGTGACCGAACAAATTGACGCACTTGAAGTGATGGGAACAAATCCTGTCAAATATCTGGTTGTTCCACGTTTTCTCGCTTGTTCCTTTATGCTCCCAACTCTTACAATTTTTTCTACATTTGCTGGGATTTTTGGTGGGTATGTCGCTGTTGTAACCCTCTTTGGTTTCAATGGCGACTTTTACATTTTGCAGGTGCAAAAGCATCTATTTGTCGGCAGTGTGTTGATTAGTTTAATCAAAGCAACTTCATTCGGCATGGCAATCGCAGCCGTTGGATGTTACAAAGGAATCAGCATTTCAACAGCAGGGGGGGCAGAAGGGGTCGGAACTGCAACAACTGGTTCTGCAGTCATCTCTCTGATAACGATCTTGATTTTAGACTTTGTTCTCAACCATATACTGTTGAATATATTAGGAATGAAATAATTGATTAACAAGAACAAATTACGATACTTTATACTATGATTTCAGTTAAAAACGTCAGAAAAGCATTCGGTGAGAAAAAAGTCTTAAACGGATTAGACCTTGAAATCCCAAAAGGTGAGACTCTTGTTATTATGGGACGAAGCGGTTGTGGAAAAAGTGTCTTGCTCAAAATAATCGCAGGTCTTCTCTCAATTGATGAAGGGGAAGTATGGGTTGATGGATCTGAAATCACAAATCTAAAAAGGCAACCTTTAAACAAGATTCGCAGAAAAATTGGGATGCTCTTTCAGTCCGCAGCACTGTTTGATTCAATGAGTGTAGCCGAAAATATTGCATTTATGCTTGACCAACATACTGATTTATCACAACAAGATATGCGTAAGGTCGTTGATGAGAAACTGAATTTAGTTGACTTAGATGGGGTGCAGGATTTACGACCTGCACAACTCAGTGGTGGTATGCGTAAACGGGTTGGACTTGCCCGGGCACTTGCTTTCAATCCAGAGATCATCTTATACGATGAACCTACAACCGGACTTGATCCGGTTACATGCACCGAGATCAATCAGCTAATCCGGGACCTGAATCAGAAGCTGCAAGTAACTTCTGTCGTTGTGACACACGATATGCACAGTGCTTTTAGTGTCGGGACACTTATGGTGATGCTCCATGAAGGTAAGAGACTTGCCTTCGGCACTCCTGATGAAATCATAAATGAAGACAACCCGATTTTACAACAGTTTATTCTATTTGGTGCACCAGATCAGATTCTGAACATAGACGATCCAACTTTGAGAAAATATACAGGGAGAGATACGCAATGAAGTTTTGGAGTTCATCCGTAAAAGTAGGCTTAATGGTTCTTGTGGCTTTTATCCTACTTGCTACACTCCTCATCAATTCAGGTAATTTACCTTGGGGAACACCTGGAGACGAAATTACTTTTCAATTTCGTGCAGTCAACGGTTTATATGTCGGTTCAGGGGTTTTGCTATCTGGTGTCTCTATCGGTAAGGTGACACACATAATACTTCAACCTGAAACAAATACCGTTGAGATCCGTGCACGTGTCAAGAATGCGTTCCAATGGCTTAGAAAGGGATGCGAAGCACACATTTCAATGAGTGGGTTTGTTGGTGAGATATTCATCTCTCTAAAAAACGGTGAAGTTGAAGCACCACCACTGCAACCATCAGACTTACCCATAGTCGGTATTGATCCCGTAAATCCGTTGGAATTACTTGAGCAAACGAGTTCAGGTTTGAGCAAAGCCATTGATTTAACCTCAGCAGCAAACGAACTCCTCCAAGCAAATCAGGAAGAAATTCAGCAAGGAATAAAAGAGACGAGAGGGTTGGTCGCACAAACAGGTGAAACCCTAAAAAATTTCAATGAGAATATGGACGAAACTGTTAGAATACTATTAGATCTGGCAGCGAAAAATGACCAACGTGTCGGAGATACACTTAATAATATGAACCAACTTTTGACCCAGCTCGGTAATGATTCACTTATCCTTAGTAGTCAAATCAGTGATATCAGTCGTTCATTACTCACACTCGTTGACCAAAATTTTCCAAGAGTTAATAGGATATTGTCAGACCTACAGCAAGGAACTACCGATTTTAGACGTTTAGCAACACAATCCCGACAAGATTTGAGTTCAATAACAAATGATATTTCTAACCTGATTGCTCAAGGAAGTACTGTTATTGAAGAAGGAAGTACCGAAATTAAACCCATTATTAAAAACCTTCAGTCAGCAACAGCGTCACTTTCTACATTAAATACTAATGTAAATGAAATTTTAGTTACAATCAAAGATGGCAGAGGCACAGTTTCACAACTGTTGAACAATCCAGAACCGCTTGCTGATGCAAAAGAGACTTTCAATAATCTCAATGAACTTCTTGTAGGACTCACTAATTTCTATGAACAAACAGATGAACAATTGAAGGGTTTTAAATTTCCCGATTTTTCGTGGGATACTGAACTCCAATATCTTAGTCTTGAAGAAAACCTACATACTGAATTTGGGTTTTCGCTTATACCGCTGCCACCATCAAAGAACAGCTACCGTTTCGGTTTAGGGATTCGTGAGGAAAAAATTGGAGTGGAATTCCAATATGCTTACAAGTTCAATGACTATTTGCGCGGGAGATTCGGATTCATCCGTTCCAATGTAGGTGCGGGGGTTGATCTCATGATGTGGAATCAGAGGTTGGTACTCGGAATTGAAAGTGTCGGTTTGACACAAGATAGACCGGAACTGAACGCTGAAATGAGTTTCAGGTTTTACCGAGGTGGCCATATCATATTCGGTGTAGAAAATTGGTGGAGTAAAGATAGACGTTGGACGGCGGGACTTAAACTCATTACAAGTGATTGGTAATGCGGTTCTCAACTACAATTGGGTTTCGGAATTAAATGTCAATAGTATTTAGTGGTCTTTATGGCACAAGCAAAGCACAAATTTGTCTGTCAAGAGTGTGGGTATACAACACCAAGAGGACTTGGTAAATGTCCTGGATGTCAGGCTTGGAATAGTTTCGCTGAAGAAACAGAGATCGTTTCCACATCTCCTTTACATCGGAGTATCGGTCAACTTTCCAATAAACCTGAATCAATATCGGACGTTAAAACAGAAGACATAGAACGACTACTCACTGGGATGCCTGAGTTTGACAGAGTTTTAGGGGGTGGTATTGTTCCAGGATCGGTAGTTCTTATTGGTGGTGATCCTGGTATTGGTAAATCAACGCTTTTATTACAAGCAAGCGATGCACTCAGTCACAAATACGGGAATGTTCTATATGTTTCTGGTGAGGAATCGGTTAATCAAACGAAGATTCGTTCAAACCGACTTGGCGTAACTTCAGAGACACTCTATGTTCTATGTGAAAATAATTTAGAACTAATTGAAAAAGAGATAGAAAAACTGCAGCCGCAAGCAGTAGTAATTGACTCTATTCAGTCGGTTTACCTTACTGAATTTCAATCTGCACCCGGCAGTATCACACAAATACGTGAATGTGCAGCGCAACTACTAATTTGTGCTAAAAATCACAACATTCCGATTTTTCTCGTCGGGCATGTGACAAAAGAGGGAACATTAGCAGGTCCACGCGTATTAGAACACATAGTAGATACTGTGTTATATTTTGAAGGAGAACGACATCACATATACCGAGTCCTCCGTGCAATAAAAAACCGTTTCGGTTCAACCAATGAACTCGGTATCTTTGAAATGCAGAACAAAGGACTTGTAGATGTCAAGAATCCTTCCCAACTCTTTTTGAGCGACCGAGAGGAAGAGATCTCTGGTTCTGTAGTTGTGTCAAGTATGGAAGGCACCCGTCCACTGTTATTGGAGGTGCAGGCTTTAGTTGCACCAACTCATTACGGCACACCACGAAACACCGCAACAGGTGTTGACCGAAACCGAGTCGCACTTCTGATCGCAGTGTTGAACAAAAGAATTGGATTGGACATTGGAGACTCCGATGTATTTGTTAACATTACTGGGGGTTTGCGAGTTAATGAACCTGGAATCGACCTTGGTGTGTTAATGGCTATTATCTCTAACCACCGGAACATTCCGATTGATCCTAAAACAGTTGTTATCGGGGAAGTCGGATTGGGTGGAGAAATTAGACCCGTACCACATCTGGAAACACGGATCCGAGAAGCAGCAAAACTCGGATTCACGCGTGCAATTTTTCCTAAATATCTTCAGAAAGGATTAGAAATCAATGAGAACATTGAGCTCATTGGTGTGAAGAATATATATGATAGTCTAAGTAATTTATTGTAACACAAACTAAATTAGCAGCAAATTCGGTGATGCATTTGTTATGTATTGAGAATACAATTGCAAACGAAGAAAGTTCCTGTAGATCAAAAAATATGTCATTAGTATGTGTCTTCTCATCAGAAGGGTAATACCTAAAGAAGATACGGAACAATGTTCAATAGCGATGAAACGTGTTTCACCGCTACAAACGGTCGAAAAAAGAACTATGCAAATTTGGGTAATTCGTATCTTTTTTATTGTCGCTAGTGCTGTCGTCTGTTATCTGCCAGATAGTAACATTACCAATGGCGGTGTTGGGTTCGCAATTGCAACTGCTTTTGTTGTAGGTGAAATATTTCTTCATGTAACCCACACGCGTAGACTTGTTGCCAGTGTTCTTGGGCTTGCATTCGGTCTGTTAATTTCTATGCTCGGGTTGTACCTGTTCAATTTATCCAATGCAACAACCGATCAAGACAACTTCTCCTTGCCTGGTTTATTAGAAAATGTGGTTATTCTTGGATTCGGTTATATTGGTATGATATGTGGATACTACATATCCGAAAGTGTTCCTATTGTCAGACTGTTCAATTCCCATCGTTACAAACAAATGGGGACACCTTATGCAACAAACGAATCCAACGGCTTTAAACTATTAGATACAAGTGTTATTATTGATGGACGTATTCTTGAAATCTGTGAGACACAATTTATTGATGGGACTCTGCTTATCCCGCGTTTTGTTCTAAATGAATTGCAACATATTGCGGATTCAACTGATTTATTACGAAGAAATAAAGGACGACGAGGTTTTGATATTCTCCGATCCCTTCAAAACAGTCCTTCTATAGCAGTGGAAATCATAGAGGAAGATGTGCCACATCTTGATGAAGTAGATGCTAAACTCGTAAACCTTGCTCGAAAGCATTTTGCAAAAATCATTACGAATGACCTCAACCTAAACAAAGTCGCAGAATTACAGGGTGTGACGGTCTTAAATATCAACGAGTTAGCAAATGCGATCCGTCCAATTGTTGTTGCTGGTGAGATCATTCAGGTTCATTTACAAAAGATTGGTAAAGAACCAAACCAAGGCGTAGGTTATCTTGATGATGGAACGATGGTTATTGTTGAAGATGGCAAATCGTATATCGGTCAGACGATTGATGTTGTCGTGACACAGATGTTACGTACCAGCACTGGGCAGATGATCTTCGCTCGGAATGTTGACGAGTCGTTTTCAGAGAAAGGGATTCGATGAAATGGCACCAGATGAACAGCACAATATCTGTCCTAATACCTGCTGCCGGACAAGGCAAGCGGATGGAAACGTCTGTTAAAAAACCTTATTTGCCTTTGGCAGATAAACCAATATTGTCTCATACAATTGATCAATTTGAACAGAACAGTGTCATTGACGAAATCATAGTAATTGTAGACGAATCCGATCTCGGTACGTGTAACGAAGTTGTGATATCACCTTTTCGGTTTAGGAAAGTTCGTGAGTTGGTTGCGGGTGGTGAAACGCGACAAGTATCTGTGTTTAACGGAATTCAGGCACTTTCATCCGATGTTGATTTTGTTGTCATCCACGATGGTGTGCGTCCGTTTATAAATGATGATATTATGTTCAGATGTCTTGAAGCCACAGCGGAATACGGTGCAAGTGTAGCCGCGGTACCTGTAAAAGAGACTATAAAAGTAGCGAACAGAGATCTCTTCATAGACCATACACCTGAACGCAATCTGTTATGGCGAGTGCAAACGCCACAGGTTTTTCGATATTCGCTTCTCGTTGAAGCACATAATAAGGCTATCAAAGATGGATTAAGTGCTCCAGACGATGCAACATTAATTGAAAAACTTGGTCACCCTGTAAAAATCGTAATGGGAAGTTATAGGAACGTGAAACTTACAACTCCTGATGATCTGCTACTTGCAGAAACTTTGCTAAATGAAGAAAGATAATGTATAATAAATTGGACATTATATGCGGATAGGGATAGGTTACGACGTTCATCAACTTGTTGAAAACCGAAAACTGATTTTGGGAGGCGTTGAAATCCCATATCACTTAGGACTTCTTGGACATTCGGATGCGGATGTGTTGACGCATGCTATATGTGATGCGATTTTAGGTGCAGCGGCATTAGGAGATATTGGAACGCATTTTCCAGATACAGATGATCGTTACGCAGGAATGGACAGTCAATGTTTCCTCCGAGATATCGTAGCAAAGGTTAGAGAGCAAAATTACACAATTGAAAATGTAGATAGCACAGTGATAGCACAAAATCCTAAATTGGCACCGTATATATCACAGATGCGGAACATTCTTGCAAAATCATTAGGTATATCGGAAGGACAAGTCAGCGTAAAAGCAACTACAGCTGAAAGTTTAGGGATTGTCGGTGAAGGGAAAGCAATAGTCGCTCAAGCTACTGTTTGTCTTTCCAGAGATGAATTGTCAACATGACTTTTATCAGATACAAAGGAATAGTGAATGGGAGTAAAAATATATAATTCCCTTAGTAGACAACTTGAGGAATTTTTACCACAGACAGAAGGGCATGTCTCTATGTATAGTTGCGGTCCAACAGTCTATGACTATATACATATCGGTAATGCAAGAACAGCACTCGTTACCGATATAATACGCAGATATCTTGTCTATAGAGGATATAATGTCAAATTAGTTCAAAATTTGACAGACATTGATGATAAAATAATCGCGCGGGCGGAAACACTCGGTCTCAGTTCCAGTCAACTTGCAAATACCAACGGACAAGCATATTTTGAAGATACACAACGACTCGGAATTCAACCGGCTGATGTGCATCCAAAAGCCACTGAACATATACCAGAAATGATTGACTTGATTCAAACACTTATCGCAAAAGGTGCGGCTTATGTCATAGATGGTAGTGTTTATTATCGTATCAATTCATTCAAGGAATACGGAAAATTGTCGCGCCGTAAACCAGAGGATTTATTAGCAGGGGCACGCGTTGAAGTTGACCAACGAAAAGAAGACCCACGAGATTTTGACATGTGGAAAGCCGCAAAACCCGGTGAACCTTCTTGGGATAGTCCTTGGGGACCCGGAAGACCCGGATGGCACATTGAATGCTCATCTATGGCGATGAAACATCTTGGAGAAACTATTGATATACACGCTGGAGGTGAAGACCTACTTTTCCCGCACCACGAAAATGAGATCGCACAGAGTGAATTCGCAACTGGAAAACTTTTTGCCCGTTATTGGGTTCATGTCGCTTTTCTGAAGATAGACGGGACGAGAATGGGTAAATCTGAACAAAACTTCATCTTCTTGAGAGATGCATTAGATAAATATTCTGCAGAGATAATTCGGCATTTTCTCATTTCAGCACATTACCGCCATCCACTTGATTATAGTTTGGAAAGCTTGCAAAATTCTGAATCCGCTCTAAAACGTTTGAATAACTGTGTTGATACACTAAATAAATATTATGAAGCAACACCTGAAATTGAAGAAAAGGGGAACGAAACATCAGAAAGTACATCTCATGCCGATGCCGATCTTTTTTCGTCTATAGAATCCCTACAATCGCAGTTTACAGAAGCAATGGATAACGATTTTAATACTGCTCAAGCAGTTGGATCAATATTCTCACTTGTCAGTCATGTTAATAAATCTCTCAATTCATCAAATGGGGTTTCGCAATACACTTTAGCAAATGCTTACAAAGTATTAACAGAAACATGTCAGGTTCTTGGCATTTATACGATGAACGAACAGGACACTGACAACACGACTGAATATCTTGATCCACTGATTGAACTGCTCTTAGATATAAGACAGGATGCCAGGAATCAGAAAGATTGGGATACGTCAGATAAAATACGTGATCGCCTAAAAGAACTTAATATTGAAATACAAGATACCCGTGAGGGAACTTCTTGGAAATTTGTCACTTAACCAAAACATGACACAGCTATTTACTGCATGTGTCATACTCAAAAGCTTACAAGGAGTAATAAAATGTTATTCAGAACAATTTGTGCTTTTTCACTTTTCTGTCTTTCAATCATGTTAATGAGTTGTGGAGCTCTATTTTCAGTTCAGGAATGGAGTGAAAATTACGCCCTAATGGATGGCACACAATCAACTACACCACAAGCGATAGATGGAAACTTAAATACAATTGGCGATGCTGTCTTTGCAGGAGAGGTAATTGGAATGAGTTCAGCATCTGAAGTCGTCATTACATTACCTGAGAAAAAGAAAATACGTCGTATTGTTGTACATTCCGAAAATGTCGTTGAATTTGATGTGTTCGTTGCAAAGGAAAGCCATACGACTGAAAGAAACTGGACATTGATAAAAGAGATAAAAAAAGCACCTAATCCAACTACTGTATCTGTTTTAACGCCATATCCAACTGATAGAGTTCGTCTTAGAGTCAGGAGAACAAGTGATGATGCATCTACGAGTCGGGAATTTGGTGCACGTAATGTAGGTTATATACAGGCATCTAATCGCCGCGCTGTTGGAAAGTTTAGAGAAATTGAACTCTACGGATATAAAACCTCTGAACAAGTTGCAGTAGACGATACAACTGATAAACGTGAAGAAGAACTTGATGATTTACTCAACTTAGAGTGATATAGAACAGAACTTTGGTGCTGGTCATATCCAGCACCAAGCATGAGGAGTAATATATGCGTGTTGGAATATTAAGTATTATCCTTTTTCTTATGTTGGGATTGTCAGGATGTTTCCTATCATCAACACCATCGCTCAACTGGAGTGAAAACGTGGCTATTACAGCTGCTGGATCCGACACAAAGTTCCATGATGACAATATATATACGGAAGGAGAAACGACTACGATACGGGAGGATCCCAAGGACCGTTCTTCACAAGATGAAGCAGACAACTTCACTGAAGCGGTTTTGAGTTGGAACATCCCACAAACCATCCAACGAATTGTCATCAAAGCAAAAGAAGGACAACTTGAATTTTTCCAAATTCAGTATATGGGTGAAGATGGTAAGTGGGTCACAGTTACAAATGTACGCGATAACGTGCGTCCTATCTATAGATATACCCTCGGAAAACCTGTGGTGACAAAGAAGTTTCGGCTGAAAGTTCCGCGTCGGTGGGATTCGCGACGGGTTGGTGGAGAAAGTCGTTATAAACGTTCAGAAACTGGCGCGCCTACTGCAGCAGAATATCGGAAAATACAGGAAATTGAACTCTATTACGCAATGCCAACAAATGATACCGTGCCAATGCAATGAATACAACGTTATTCAGTGCATAGTCTTCAAAGATTGAATTTGCCCATTCTATCCGTCAGTAAAAGGAAATCAATTGATTAGGAAATGCTATCCAAGGAAACAAAAAACATACTCCATCTCAGTCTAATTCAAGGTGTAGGACCAAAATCCGCGCAATTCTTAATCGATATATTGGGTAGTGCGGAAAAAGTGTTAAATGCTACTCCATCAGAATTAAAGAAGCTTGATGGAGTTTCAACCAAGTTACAGAATTGTTTGGTGCAGAAAAAACTTGGATGTCCATTAGAACGCGAATTGGAGTTGATAGATGAATTCGGTTGTCAGATCATCACTTACTATGATGCAGCATATCCACCACTTTTGAAAGAAATTGACACACCACCTTTAATACTCTATGTCAGAGGTGAGTTGAAACCAGAGGATAATCTCAGCATAGCAATTGTCGGTTCCCGTAATGCTAAAGATTATGGACGACGAGTCAGTTATCAATTAGCACACCAACTCGTAAACTGTGGTATGACAGTGGTGAGTGGCTTCGCTATAGGGATTGATACTTGTGCACACCGCGGTGCCCTTGAAGCAGGCGGTAGAACTATTGCAGTTTTAGGAAATGGACTCAGTCTCATCTATCCAGCAGGGAATAAGGACATGGTTGATAAAGTTGTTGAATCGGGTGCATTAATCTCTGAATTCCCAATGGGCATGAAACCTATGTCAGAAAATTTTCCAAGACGTAACCGGATTATCAGTGGATTATCAATCGGAACCGTTGTCGTTGAAGCATCAAATCGGAGTGGGGCATTAATCACTGCACGTCTTGCAAGTGAGCAAGGGAGAGAGGTGTTTGCTGTTCCAGGAGAAATCTTTTCTGAATTATCTACTGGCACACATAGTTTGATAGACAAAGGAGCAAAACTTATCAGCACTGTGGATGATTTGATAGATGCACTACCACCACATACGATTCATCAAATAACTGCATCCAAACCAGCGGCCTCACAGCAGAAAAACAGAGAGGTTTCCCAAGTTCCTGAAGTTGGAAAGAATGAAACGAAACCGATAGAAAAAACACCTGAACAGACATTGCCTGTAACACCACCGCCTGATTTGGCTGCTGATGAAAAAACGATTTATGATTCAATTGAAATACCATCATCACATATTGATACTATTGTCAGAACTACGCAATTGCCCATCAGTCAAGTATCAAGCGTTCTTTTGATGTTAGAACTCAAAGGTGTTATTCAGCAATTGCCCGGCAAACTCTTTGCCAGAACGACTTGAGAAGGATTAATTTGTGAATTCAACAGAATTAGATTTTGAGAAACCTTTAATTGAATTAGAACGTCACCTCTCACAACTAGACGTTTTTACAGAAGAACATCCAGAGTTAGACCTGACAGAGGGAATTGCTGCGCTCAAACAGAATGCAGACACGTTGACAAAACAGACGTTCCAAAAACTGAGTCGCTGGGACAAAGTGCGATTAGCACGGCACGCACAACGCCCCCAAGCCTCTCTGTATATAGATTCACTTCTTAATGACCCTGTTGAACTCCGCAGCGATAAGTTATACGGGGATGATAGAGCACTCATTGGTGGTTTCGCATGGTTTGATGAACAACCCATCGTCTATCTTGCACAGCAGAAAGGCACAAACCTTCAAGAACGTCAAGAGATGAACTTCGGATATACACATCCAGAAGGTTATAGAAAAGCAAGACGTCTGATGCAGTTGGCAAACAAATTCAATCGTCCCTTAATCTGCTTTGTGGATACACCGGGTGCACATTTTGACCTACGTTCTGAAGAATATGGTCAAGCTGCTGCGATTGCAGATAACCTTGCCGAGATGATGCAAATGCGTGTCCCAATTCTCGTCGTTATTATCGGTGAAGGTGGCAGCGGCGGTGCATTAGCAATAGCAGTCGGTAATCGCGTATTGATGATGGAATATGCAGTTTACTGTGTCGCCCCACCCGAAGCGTGTAGTGGCATCGTATGGAAAGATAAGGGAGAACACGCACCTGAAGCAACAGAAGGCTATAAACCTACTGCCCCTGATCTACTGAAGTTAGACATCATTGACCAAATAATAAAAGAACCTCTCGGTGGTGCCCATAGAGACCCAGAAGCCGCTGTCCGTAACGTCAAACGGGCAATCAAGAAACACCTTACAGAATTACTTCAGATGTCTGACAAACAACTGATACAACAACGTTATGAACGCTATCGGAATCTCGGACTTTATGGTGAAGATGACTCCTAATATGATTATTGAGAATTAAACAAACAATATGTTCTATAAAACTAAACACATACTTTACATACTAAAATCTCAAATACAGAAAAATGAAAACAATAAATGAAAATACGCACAATTACCACAGGCATTCCGTTCCCTTTCTCTACATATCAACTTCAACGTGCAGCAGAATTTAACACCACCTGCCGAACACACTTTGAAGCGGATGGATACGAAGTACAAACTACACGTGTAAGCAGTCAAATATGGAATGAAGCACGAAATTTAGACTCAATCCTTGCGTTAGAATCCGATGCACAGGCATTAGGAATTGAGTTCCTTAGTTTAGGTACAATCCCACCAAATAAACGGCACACCGAAACGCACCTTGGTCAGGTCGCAGATGTGATTGTCCAAAGTGAAATACTCTTTGCCACCGTCACCCTGACAACACAATCAGGACATTTAGTCGCAGATGTCACAGAAAAGACAGCAGAGATTATTCGGCAGATCGCACACCGAACTGATGCTGGATACGGAAATCTCCGCTTTGCAGCACTGATGAACTGCCCACCGAATACCCCTTTCTTCCCTGCTGCATACTGGCACGACACCCGAACAAACTTCAGTATCGGATGGCAAGCGATCGACTTTGTGCAAAACGCTTTCAAAGATGCCCCGAATTTAGAAACTGGTTTGCAGAACCTGAAAGACATCATGGAGACAGAAGGACAGAAACTTGTTGCTCTCGCTGAATCGATAGCAAAAGAATGGGGTATCAAGTTTATCGGTTTAGACGTTTCTCTCGCGCCGATGGGTGTCGATAGCATCGCCTACGCTATGGAACAGCAACTCCCCGGTTGCTTCGGTGACAGTGGCACCTTGACAGTCGCGGCAGGATTGACGCGAACACTAAAATCGGTATCACTCCCTCTCTGTGGATATTCTGGATTGATGCTCCCTGTCCTTGAAGATGTCGGACTTGGCAAACGTAGTGAAGAATGTTATTTCAATTTAGATAGTCTCCTACTCTATTCTTCTGTTTGCGGTACAGGTTTGGACACAATCCCCATCCCTGGCGATGCTACTACAGAACAGATCGCTGCTATTCTGACTGATGTTGCTACCCTTTCTGTTCAGCTCAACAAACCTTTGTCTGTTCGTCTTTTTCCTGTTCCCGGACTGAAGGCAGGGGATATTACACAGTTCCAATCTCCATATCTGACAAATACTGCTGTTATGCAAATATAGGCTGCATTTCATTTAATGGTATAAAACCCCACCCGAAATACCTGGCAACAGAATAGTATCCAAAACCTACCTTATTGGCGATCAGAACACATATCTGTGTCTATAGAACCAAAGCTCCTTTTTCCCTTGCCAATTGCCACAGCATCTGATAGGATAATAGAAAATATATCACTGTGTTAGGAAGGTAAATCATTGCAATGGCAGACCAACCCCATGTCTTACTAATTAGCACAGATCATTGGCCCAACTCACTACTCGGTGTCAATGACCATCCAGACATCCAAACACCAACACTTGACTCACTTTCACGCGCTGGCACACGATTTACTAACGGATACAGCGAATGTCCTGTCTGCGTCCCTGCACGCAAAACCTTGATGACAGGCACGACGACACGCACCCACAAAGACCGAGTTTTCAACGATAAGATGGGAATCAATGGACTTCCCACAATCGCACAGACATTTCGCGATGCAGGCTATCAGGCTTATGCAGTCGGTAAACTGCATGTTTATCCACAACGTGACCGTATCGGTTTTGACGATGTGATATTGGGTGAGGAGGGCAGATTACAATACGGTGTGATTGACGATTATGAACTCTTTCTCGGTGACAGAGGATATGCTGGGCAGCAGTTCGCACACGGCATGTGCAACAACGATTATCTGAATCGACCTTGGCACTTACCCGAAGATTGTCACGTAACTAACTGGAGCACCCAACAGATGGTGCGTCAGATTAAGCGGCTCGACCCAACCCGCCCCGGTTTCTGGTTCCTGTCCTACTGCCATCCACATCCACCTTTAGCACCGCTACAATGTTATATGGATATGTATCGTGACATTGACATTGAAATGCCATATCACGGAGAATGGTCTAAAGATACTGACAAGCTCCCGTTACCGTTAAAGTCACGTCAGATGCAGGATGCACGCTACAATGAAAATCTAATCCGCTCAGCACGGCAAGCGTTTTACGCACTTTGCACACAAATTGACCATCAATTGCGACTTGTAATCGGCACATTGCGCGAGGAAGGTCTGTTAAACAACACCATCATTTTATTCACATCTGACCACGGTGATATGCTTGGAAACCATCGGATGTGGGCAAAACGGCTCTATTACGAAGATTCTGCTAACGTACCAATGATCCTTGTCGGTGCTGCAGGCGACGACAGAGTAGGACACCACAGAGTTGACAACCGACTCGTTGGATGGCAAGATGTTATGCCGACACTCCTCCATCTCGCTGGTGTTGATATTCCAGAAACTGTAGACGGAATGCCGATGGTAGGTGACAATCAACGTGAATGGTTATACGGTGAAGTCGGTTCTGGTAGTAGTGCCACCCGAATGATTCATGAAGGTCGTTACAAACTCATCTACTACGCTATGGGAAACTACCGACAACTCTTTGATTTGGAAAAAGATCCGAGAGAGTTCAACGATCTATCCGAATCCCCTGAACATGTTGATATACTTGACCGATTGACAGAACTGTTGATTGGTGAACTTTATGGTGGTGATGAAAACTGGGTGCAGGATGGTGTACTTGTTGGGTTGCCTGACAAAGAATATCGTCCATCTGCGAATCGTAGTTTATCTGGACAGCGTGGGCTGCACTGGCCACAGGCTCCGTCTACTGGACGTTGAATGTCTAAACCAAATGTGGTATTATTTTATGCATCTATTCAATAATATCAAATTTAGGAAACCTATAATTAAGAAACTATGGCAAAAAAGAAAACAGACACAAATACCAATAATAACGGTGCTACACTTGGCTTTGAAGCGACTCTATACCAAGCAGCTGATAAACTTCGTAATAACATGGATGCTGCAGAGTACAAGCACGTGGTGTTGGGGTTGATTTTCCTCAAATATATCTCAGATTCTTTTGAGGAAAAGTACAACTTTCTACTGGAAGAATATTCTAGTCCTCAGAGTGAATTCTTTGTTGCAGAGGAAACTGATCGTTACACGTATGCGGAGGATAGAGACGAGTACTTGGCAGAGAATATTTTCTACGTACCAAAAGAAGCCCGATGGTCATATTTACAATCAAATGCTAAACTGCCTGATATTGGCACGCTGATTGATAATGCAATGATTGCAATTGAGCAGGAAAACCAACGACTCAAAGGTGTGCTGCCCAAAAACTATGCACGTCCAGGACTTGACAAACAACGACTCGGTGAACTTGTCGATCTCATCGGCACAATCGGTTTAGGAGAAGAAGAGAATCGTTCAAAGGACATTCTTGGCAGAGTTTATGAATACTTCCTTGCACGGTTTGCCAGTGCCGAAGGCAAAAGAGGTGGTCAGTTCTATACGCCTCGTTGTGTTGTGCAGCTGCTCGTTGAGATGCTCGCGCCATATCAAGGACGGATTTACGACCCGTGCTGCGGTTCAGGCGGGATGTTTGTCCAAAGTGAGGAATTCGTTGAAGCACACGGGGGGCAGCGCGATGATATCTCCATCTATGGACAGGAGTCTAACCCAACTACAAGGCAATTGGCACTGATGAACCTCGCTATTCGTGGCATTGAGGCGAATCTCGGACAGGAACATGCCGACAGTTTTCACGACGATCAACACCCCGACCTGAAAGTCGATTACATTCTCGCCAATCCACCTTTCAACAGTAGCGACTGGGGCGGTGACCGATTGCGTGAAGATAAACGTTGGACTTACGGCACGCCGCCTACCGGCAACGCCAACTTCGCTTGGGTGCAGCACTTTATCTATCACCTTGCACCTAACGGTATTGCTGGATTTGTGTTGGCAAACGGTTCAATGAGTAGCAATACCGCAACCGAAGGCGAAATTCGTAAAAACATAATTGAGGCAGACTTAGTGGATTGCATGGTCGCGTTGCCTGGGCAGCTTTTCTATTCTACATCAATTCCCGTTTGCCTCTGGTTTATCGCAAGGAACAAGGAAAACCACCGCTTTCGGAAACGCACAGGTGAAACACTTTTTATAGATGCCCGCAGATTAGGGAAGATGATTGACCGTGTACACCGTGAGTTAACTAATTCGGAAATGAAACGTATTGCCGAAACCTATCACGCATGGCGCGGTGATGAGGGGGCAAGTGAATATAACGACGTGCCAGGCTTCTGCAAAAGCACCACACTTGATGAGATTCAGGAATACGGATGCGTGCTTACACCAGGACGGTATGTAGGTATTGAAGATATTGAGGATGACGAAATTCCCTTTGAAGAACAGATAACGCAACTTTCTGAAAAACTCTATGAGCAGCTTGCAGAATCTGAACGACTTGGAGCAGCCATAAAGAAGAATTTAAAGGCGTTAGGTTATAGAGGTGAGCAATGAGTTTACAATTGGATAGCTTAACAAAATCTATTGATAGTTTGGAACGTTCTGTTAAGACAGCCAGTAGAGTTGATGACTCTGATGAAGATTTATTGGAAACGGTTCGCGCCGGGGTTATTCAACACTTTGAAGTTGCTTACGAACAGTCTTGGAAAATGATAAAACGGTGGTTTAAAGAAAATATTGGTGCTGCTTCTGTTGATGGTGTTACGCAACGGAATCTCTTTCGTTTGGCAGCAGAAAATCGCCTCATCGCCGATGCGGAACGTTGGATGGAATACCATACTGCGCGCAACAGTACAACTCACACCTACGATGAAGATGCTGCCGAAATTGTATTCGCGGAAGCTACTGAATTTGTCCATGATGCCAAGTATCTTTTAAAGATGCTGGAGGCGCGTAATGATTGACCTTAATCCGAAGCATTTTGAAACAGTTCAACATATATTAGCAAAACATGTCCCTGGATGTGAAATTCGCGCTTTTGGATCACGTGTAAAATGGACAGCCGAGGATTACTCCGATCTTGATATCGTAGTAATTAGTAATCAAAAATCCAACATGAGCCAGATACGTCAATTAACAGAGGCGTTTGAAGAATCCAATCTACCGATTCGGGTTGATGTCTTAGATTGGCATACGATATCGGAAGAATTCAAGAAAATAATTGTAGAAGAATACGAGGTGATACAGGGAGCAGAATCTGTTAAAGCAAATGAAGAATCTGTGACAATTTGCAAGAATGCAAGGACAAAAAATAATCTTTGGGATGTTGTGAAACTCAAAGATGTTGTCCAAATTAATCCTCAGCGAACGCTTTGCAGAACAAAAGAGGCATTCCATCTTGCTATGCGAGATGTTGAAGTATACAGACGGGAGATTACCTCACATTCATATAAAGAATTTCGCGGTTCTGGCGCACGGTTTCAAAATGGGGATACGCTTTTAGCTCGCATCACACCTTGCCTTGAAAATGGTAAAACTGTATATGTAGACTGCCTGAAACCTAATCAAGTTGGGCATGGATCAACAGAATTTATCGTCCTATCTGGGATTAAAGGTAAAACAGATAATTTGTTTGTATACTATTTAGCAAGAGATCCGAGTTTTCGCACGTTCGCAATTCATTCAATGCAGGGTTCTACGGGTCGTCAAAGAGTAGATGCAAATTCGTTGCGTTTGTTTGAATTGTCACTGCCTTTGATTGAGGAACAACGCCGCATTTTGCATATCCTCGGCACACTTGACGACAAAATTGAACTCAACCGACAGATGAATGAAACACTGGAAGCAACAGCACGCGCAATTTTCAAATCATGGTTCGTGAACTTTGACCCCGTAAAAGCAAAGCTGGAAGGACGCGAACCTGCATGCATGGATGCCGAAACTGCTAAGTTATTTCCATCTACGTTCCAAGATTCTCCACTGGGGAAAATTCCGGAAGGATGGTCGGTTGGGACTTTAGCCGATTTGTCTCATCAACCTCAATACGGATATACTGCCTCGGCAAAGGACGAAATTGTCGGACCAAAATTTGTACGTATTACTGACATCAACAAACAGGCGTGGGTTGACTGGAGCTCTGTACCTTACTGTGAGATTACTGACAAAGAGATTGACAAATATCGCTTGTATAAAGGGGATGTTCTGATTGCTCGTATGGCGGATCCTGGTCATGGTGTTTTGATTGAAGAAGATCTAAATGCAGTCTTTGCATCTTATATAATTCGCTTCCGACCTATAGATGTGCAGTACTCGCGCTTTCTACAATACTGGCTTCGGTCAGATAACTATTGGAAATTAGTAAAAGGAAGGGAAATAGGAACGACTCGCGCGAGTCTCAATGCTAAAACATTAAGTGGATTCCCGCTTGTAATCCCATCACTGGAAATTTTGGAAGCTTTTTCAAGTCAGATTAGTAACCTACGCGACCGCGTAGTAGTAAACACATCTGAAACAGAATCGCTTGCTAGCCTGCGAGACACCTTACTGCCAAAACTATTGTCCGGTGAAATTCGCGTTGACGATGCAGCTGAGATATTGGAGGCACAAGATGGCGGACAATCCTAAAGTGTTTATTTCATATTCTCACGATTCTCCAGAGCATAAACAGTGGGTATCCGAACTCGCTGCACAACTTCGTCGTAACGGCATTGATGCAATACTCGACCAATGGGACCTCGGATTGGGAGATGATGTAACACGATTCATGGAACGTGGCATTGTAGATGCTGATAGGGTGCTGGTTATATGCACGGACAAGTACGTGAGCAAGGCGAACGCTGACGAAGGTGGTGTTGGCTACGAACGGATGATTGTAAATTCTGAACTTGTTCAGAATTTAGGGACAGACAAATTTATTCCTATCATCCGTCAGGCATCAGGAAAAGAAAAGACACCAACATTTTTGGGGACACGCGTTTATGCCGACTTTAGAAATGACAATCAATTTGATGCAGAATGTGAAAAATTAATTCGTGAACTCCACGAAATGCCAATTATAGAGAAACCACCTTTGGGAAAAAGTCCGTTTCCTTCTGTTGAATTAGACACGCAACTGGTTGATATTCCAGAACAGGTTGAATCTGCCTCTGAGGCTTACAGAGCATCTGTAAAAGTTGCTTCTATGGGTAGTGCACTTGGATGGAGGCAACTCATTAAACAGGTTCGTCCAAGTATATTCACATCTCTGGTACAGTGGAGGCAAAATGAATTGGATAAACAAAGGCCAGCGAACAAGGAACAATTAGTTCAGGTTGTGGATAAGGCAGTTGAAATTGTTTCACCCTTAATGGTTGTCGCTTTAGCAGGAGTTGAATCTGGAAAAGAGGAATTTAGAAACCAGAAATCTCTTTTTGATGACCTGCTAAACGTTCCGGGATGGAATTCTTCCGGGTACACAACATGGGTAGGTATTCCTGATGCACTGGGATATATCTACCACAGTCTGCACGGTAACCTCAGCCTGAACACAAATCAGTTGAACCTCGCTCTTAGCCTTGCGCGAGTCAAAGTCCCCAATATAGGATATAAAAAAGAGTCTCTTTATGTTTGGGAAAAGAGTAGTCTTATAGGTTGGATGGACTCGCTCGGTTCAAATTGCACAGAAGGTTGGAACTATTTATCCGATGCTTTTGAAAGATGGGATTGGCTGTCTCTCATATTTGGGAACGATTCAAAAGAATATCAAGCTTCATTGGTTGCCTATTATATGGCACTGAACGTCCATGAGTTAGCGGTAATAATCGCTTCAGGTCAACAGGAAAAGTTAAGCAAAAGTTACGGAGCATCTTACCCATTTGAGTTTGATGTTCCGTTGACTTTTATGACTGAAAACCAAGATATATTTCAACGAGCACAGACGTTTTTACTTCGAAATTCAGAAGCATTCACAGAACTATGGACAATATTAAATGTGACACATGAACAAATGCAGAATTCATGGAAAAATTGGATTCATTTATTTGAAAGTTGGTTAGGGAATGTCTATAAAAATACACCGATGTGGGATGTTTATCATTATAACATTGTTCATCATAAAAACTTTTTTGAAAAGTTACAACCTTAGTCTTTACCTGTTAAAACCTCTCATTGGGTATAACCTACATAAGACAATAACATGAATCACAATAAGATTTACGAATCAGACGTTGAAGAAGCGGCACTTGATTGGCTTGCCGACTTAGGTTATACCGTCGGACACGGGCCTAACATTTCACCAGACGCTCCGAATGCTGAACGTTCTACTTACAAAGAAGTCGTTTTGACAAACCGCTTGCAAGATGCCGTTGTCCGCCTAAATCCTAACATACCCACCGATGCACAGCAAGATGCGATCAGCAAAGTGCTTAATCCAGATTCCTCTGTGTTGGTTCAGAACAACCGCGCATTTCATCAGATGTTAGTTGACGGTATAGAGGTTGAATATCGGCAAACGGATGGCAGGATACGCGGTGATCGCGTGCGGTTAATTGATTTTGATTCCCCAGAAAACAACGATTGGCTTGCAGTCAACCAGTTTACAGTTGTAGGAGCAAGTGAATGCCGTCCGGACGTTGTGCTTTTTATCAACGGAATCCCCTTAGCCGTCATAGAACTCAAAAACCCAACTGATGAAAAAGCCACTATCTTAACCGCGTTTCGTCAAATTCAGACTTATAAACAGGAAATTTCGGCACTGTTCACCTACAACGAAGCGGTTGTTATCTCTGATGGATTAGAGGCACGCATCGGGTCTTTAACTGCCGACAAGGAGTGGTTTCTGCCGTGGCGTACAATTGAGGGAGAGGACGAAGCACCATCAACCGAATTAGAATTAGAGGTATTGATTAAGGGTGTCTTTCAGAAAAACCGATTTTTGCGTTATCTAAAACACTTCATCGTTTTTGAAGAAACAGAGAGCGGAGCAATTGCCAAAAAGATTGCTGGGTATCACCAATTCCATGCTGTTCAAACAGCGGTAGAAGCAACACTAAAGGCATCAGGTGATGAGGGAGATCAACAGTGCGGTGTCGTTTGGCATACGCAAGGTTCCGGTAAGAGTTTGACAATGGCTTTTTACGCTGGCAGCATCGTTCAGCATCCGCAAATGGAAAACCCAACGCTTGTTGTTATCACTGACACAAACGACTTAGATGATCAACTGTTTGGCACATTTTCACGATGCCATCAACTGCTTAGACAGACACCAGCACAAGCAGAAAATAGACGACATTTACGCGAGCTCCTGCAGGTTGCCTCTGGTGGCGTAGTCTTTACTACGGTTCAAAAGTTTTTCACTGAAGGTGAAGAGACACGTTTTCCGCAACTGTCTGACCGACGAAACATCGTTGTCATTGCAGACGAAGCACACCGTAGCCAGTACGGTTTTATTGATGGGTTTGCCGCTCACATACGCGATGGGCTTCCAAATGCCTCTTTTATCGGTTTTACCGGTACACCCATTGAACTCACTGATCGCAATACAGTTGCTGTCTTTGGAGAATACATAAGCACGTATGATATACAACAGGCGGTTGATGATGGAGCAACCGTGCCAATTTACTACGAGAGCCGCCTTGCAAGAATTGAACTTGACGAAGACGAAAGACCCCACATTGATCCAGAGTTTGAGGAACTGACCGAAACAGAAGAGGTAACAGAAAAAGAAAAGCTGAAAACTAAATGGGCGCAGCTTGAGGCGTTGGTGGGAACAGAAAAACGCTTGGGACTCATCGCAGATGATATAATTGCACATTTTGAAGAACGGTTAGAGACAATAGATGGTAAAGGTATGATTGTTTGTATGAGCCGCCGTATATGCGTTGACCTCTACAATGCAATTATTCAACGTCGTCCAGAGTGGCACAGCGATGATGACAAGGACGGCGAGATAAAAGTCGTCATGACAGGATCACCTTCTGATGATAAATCATGGCAACCGCATATCCGCAACAAAACAAGGCGAGAAACGTTGGCAACCCGATTTAAAAAACCCAATGATCCGTTGAAACTTGTTATTGTTCGCGATATGTGGCTAACCGGATTTGACGCGCCGAGTCTTCACACCATGTATGTAGACAAACCGATGCGTGGACATGGGCTCATGCAGGCAATTGCCCGCGTTAATCGCGTTTACTGCGACAAACCGGGCGGTTTGATAGTAGACTACATCGGACTTGCTTACCATTTGAAACAGGCATTAAGTAATTATACCAGAAGCGGTGGAAAAGGGAAGACTACCCTTGACAAAAACGAAGCAGTTGCGGTAATGATGGAAAAGCATGAAATTTGCTGTAATTTGTTTCATGGGTTCGACTGGTCGTTGTGGACTACAGGGAACGCGGCAGATCGACTCAAATTGCTGCCTCCAGCACAAGAACATATCCTGCAACAAAAGGATGGAAAAAAGCGTCTACTGGAAGAAGTTTCTGCTCTAACTAAAGCATTTGCACTGGCTGTCCCACATGAAAAAACAACCGAGATACGCGACGATGTCTCCTTTTTTCAAGTGGTGAGAAAAGTTTTGGCTAAGCCATCAGCTGCAGAAGAAGCACAGTTGGACACCGCCGACCAAGCAATTAAGCAGTTGGTTTCCAAAGCTGTTGTTCCTGAAGGTGTCGTTGATATATTCTCTGCCGCTGGACTTGGAAAACCTGATGTCTCAATTCTCTCCGATGAATTCCTTGCAGAAGTACAAGACCTTCCCCATAAAAACGTGGCAGTTGAACTCTTGGAAAAACTCCTCAGCGGAGAAATTAAAACGCGCTCACAGAAAAACGTTGTCCAAAGTCGTTCATTTGCAGAGATGTTGGAACGATCAATCCGTTCCTATCAGAACCGAACAGTTGAAGCGGCACAAGTCATTGAAGAGCTTATTGAAATCGCAGGAGTGATGCGTCAAGCGCATGACCGAGGCGAGGAATTAGGATTGTCAGAAGAGGGATTAGCATTTTATGATGCACTTGAAACTAACGACAGTGCAGTCCAAGTACTCGGTGATGAAAAACTGCGTACCATTGCTATTGAACTTGTAGAAACCGTTCGGAAAAGTGTGACTATTGACTGGACAATGAAAGAGAGTGTTCGCGCGAAAATACGTAGGTTGGTGAAGCGGATTCTTCGCAGACACGGTTATCCACCTGATAAACAGGAAAAAGCAGCACAAACTGTTTTGGAACAAGCAGAAGTATTGTGTAAAGACTGGTTGGTAGATAATTGAAACTAAACTCACTAATTTCTATGTGTTCCATAATAATTTCTGGTCAATTATGTAATTCGTTTTTTCTATTTACACATTGATTCATTCATCCTTGACAAAATCAATTGAATGCGTTACACTAAACACAGTTTAAACTATTTCCGCATATATTAGCGGAAAAACTATGAGGGAGAAATATGTTAGCTGAAATTCGTAACAGAGAAGGTGTTATTGTTATCCGTCCGACTGGACGAATGATCGGGGCAGCAAACGTTGAACTTAGACAGCAAATTCAGGAAGAACTTGAAGAATATTTCGATTCACCGAAGGTAATCTTCAATCTTGAAGAAGTTACCCGAATGGATAGTAGCGGTTTGGGAACACTCGTTTCCGTTCACGTTACAATCACGCGTAAAGGTGGACGCACGGCTCTTGTCAAAGCAGGCGCGCATATCAGAAATTTACTCGTTCTTGGAAGGTTAGCGTCCGTTTTTGAAAGTTACGACACTGAAGAGGAAGCAATCCTTGAACTGAATGCAGATAAAAGCTAAACTGTAGGATTAGTTAATCAATCTATACTTCTCTTTAGTTGACTGACTAAAGACTTATTACATTCATATCCTATTACGAATGAAGAATATTAAGGAGATTTATGGCAAATCAGAATTGCCTATCACTCACTGTCAACGCAGACAATCATGACAGGGTTGGATGTCCTATTGTCGTTGACCTTGACCATCCCAGTATTCACGAATATGTTAAACGTGATGTTATACTAACGGATTCAGAAAATGGTGAGGTTGTTGCCGCACAATGCTACAAAAGTGATGACAAAAAGTCTACGACTTTAGCATGGATACTTAACGATCTTCCCGCTGGTGCCTCACGTACATATATGCTTTCAGAGGGTGATATTAACACAGACGCAGGTGTTGAATTAGAATATGGCACGGAAACAATTGATGTTACTCTAAACGGTAGACCATTTACAACGTTTCGCTATGGGACAAAGCAGTTCCGTCCCTATTTTTTCCCTGTATTGGGACCGAATGGACGTGAAGTAACACGCGGTGAAACAAGCGACATCTCAAAAGACCATGTTCATCACCGTTCACTCTACGTCGCTTACGGGGAAGTCAATGATGTTGACTTATGGGGTGAAGGGAGCAATTGCGGTAAAGTTATACATCAAGGTTTTACACAAAAACATGGTGGGGCAGTTGTCAGTAGAATATATGCAGAAAACAACTGGGAAACGAAAGATGGTAAAGTCTTGATGAAAGATAAGCAGCATTTTCGTATTTACAATTTGCCCGAAAACGGTGCAATCTTCGACCTTGATTTGAGTTTTATTGCCTCTGAGGGTGATGTCCATTTTGGTGATACCAAAGAGGGTGGCATCATGTGCATTCGGGTGCATCCCTCCATGAACGCATCAGATGGCGGAAAGATTGAAAACGCTTTCGGTGGGATTGATGAAGCCGAAACTTGGGGAAAACGCGCGAACTGGTGTGATTATTCTGGTATTGTTGAAGGCTCACCTGTCGGAATCGCTGTGTATGATCACATCGTAAATCCACGCTATCCAACCTATTGGCATGTTCGCAACTACGGATTGATGGGAAGTAACATCTTTGGCAGCGGCACTTTTGAGCGTGACAAGTCTAAAGATGGTTCATACATCCTCAAAGAGGGTGAAGAGATGCATTTCCGTTTCCGTGTGCTCATTCATGCAGGCGATGCTGCTGAAGGGAAGGTTGCACAGAAGTATCACGATTTCATCAATCCACCTACTGTTGAGATTTCCTAATACTGTAGTGAAACATTGATAGTTAGAGATACATTGTATGCGCGCTTTGTAAGCGTGCTATATCGTATTATAAAATTAAAGGACTTATAAGGAGACCGATATATGCCTATACCAACTATTCATGTGGGCTGCACGCATTTTGCACACGGACGGCTGCAGGCACAAGTCAATTCACACGGATTTGAACCTGTAGCATGCGTAGACATCAATCTGGAAGCAGCAAAGAACGGTGTTGAATCAATCAACGGCGCACCTGAAGGCTTATCAGACTGCATTTATACGACAATCACCGAAGCAAAAGAGAAACATGCGGAAGCTCAGGCGTGTCTTATCTATGCTTCAACAACTGTGCATGAAAAATTAATCGTTGAAAGTCTGAATCTTGGTATGCACACGCTTTGTGTGAAGCCAATTGCCACCACACAAGCAGAATTCCACAACATCATCAAAGCACATAAGGCTAACCCTGGCACGATTTTAGTTCAGGGGCAAAACAAGCGATGGAATCCTGCCGCTGCAAAAATGCGGGAATGGCTCCGAGAGGATGGCGGTATCGGTGAAATGCTTGGCGGAGAATGCCGATTCTGGATACGTCAAAACTTATTCACTGGACCCGATTCACGCCAACCCGATGCTTACGTTGATGGACTATACTTCCATGCAGGCTGCAGCCACCAAATTGACCAACTCGTTGGGGCAAAAGGACTTCCGAAGTATGTTACTGCACAAGTTCACAATCGTCGTGACCCCGCATTAGGACAGATAGATGCATGGGGAACTGCAGGTGGAAACGCATTGATGGAATATGACAACGGTGCACCTTTCACGTATGCTGGCACTCGTGCAGGACACATGGGAGCTTATGGATGGAGCGGATGTTGGACATTCCACGGTGAAGAAGGAGACATCCGTCGTGATGGTGGACACTTACAACTGTTCCGATCAGGTCAAGAGGTTGAAAACCTTACCCTTCAAGATCTACACGGTGGTTTGATTGAAGACGATAGACTCCAATTTGATGCCTTCGCAGAAGCTATCACCTCAGGCAAAGATCGCGACTGGATCCAAGATAGCACACTCGGCACCTGGATATTGATGGAAGCCTGCAACGAATCTGCCCGAACACACGAACGTGTTGATGTTGAGGCATTTGCAGCGAAAATGTTGGCGTAAAGTCTGCGGAATACTATTGCCAGTTCCAATTGAGGTGCTAGCTGCATTGTCTTCTTTTTAGTTTAGAAGAAATCCCCGGATTACTACTTGTAAATCACAGAAATTAGATAGGCAATGCCCTATGACTCTACTATTAATTCTCTTTGAAGAGAGTTTACTATGAATTCATTGATGCAAGATTATGAAGAGATGCAGAAACATTTTGCTATGCGTCCACAAGAGTATCCACAAGAGTTCTATGATAAAATAATGAATTCAAGTGAATGCAATCCTGCAAGACAAAAGTACGTTGTAGCATTTCAACTATATCTTTCAGGAATGTTTAGATCGGCTATTGGATTTCTTGACCAAGCAATTAACCTCAATCCCAATTTTGCTGATGCATACGATCTTAGGGAACAAGTATGGCATCAATTCCTTCGCGACAGAATAGGTGATGAAAGAGGAGACAGGCATCCTGACTACACAGAGTATACTAATTCAGAAGCGTGGAGAGCAAAAAGGAAGAAGGTTTTAGAACGTGATGCAAATCTATGTGTCTGCGGTGCTGAAGCTCAGGAAGTACATCATAAGACTTACGAAAATATAGGTAAGGAGCCTCTTCATGAATTGGTGTCGTTGTGTAAGGAATGTCATGCAAGATTTCATTGAGAAGCATTATACCGTATCATAAAAGATGACTCAGAACAACGTATTTATAGTTTTTATGATTAGGAAAGTTGTAGCAAATTATTTTTCATTAGTTGTTTTTGTCAACACCTTCAATCTGAGATCATAGTTATTAAATAATCAAAATTTATTCACTATTATCTTAACACTGCTTATTAGGATTTGATAACGGAGACATCACATGCAATCACCCCACGGCTCAGCCTTTCGTCCATCTGTGATGGGCAGCAACGGCATGGTGACATCCGGACACGTACTTGCATCACAAGCAGGTGTCCAAACGATGATGGCAGGTGGCAACGCTGTTGACGCTGCAATCGCAACCGCCGCTGCACTCGGTGTCGTAGAACCTGCGGGTTCTGGTATCGGTGGAGATGGATTTATCCTCATCTATTGGGCAGAAACAGGACAGGTCGCAGCGGTAAATGGAACAGGACCGGCACCGAATGCTGCTACTCGCGAGACCTATCTCAAAAACGGTGGCATTCCAATGAAAGGTATGCGAAGTGTTTCTGTACCTGGACTCCTTGACGCTTGGTTACTTGCACACGAACGATACGGCACACTCAAGTTAGAAGAAGTATTTACTCCAGCAATCTCTCTCTGTGAACAAGGTTTTCCCGTTAGTCAGAGACTCGCAGGAGGATTAAGAGGCGAAAACCCTCGCTTCGCAGCTGAACCAGACAGTCGCGCAATTTTCACAAACGATGGCGAACCGATCCCAACTGGTGAAATTCTCGCAAATCCCAATCTCGGTACAACGTTCCGAAAAATAGCCAAAGATGGCAGAGATACATTCTACAAAGGGGATATTGCCAAAACAATTGCTGAATTCAGTCATGCTTATGATGGACTGTTGACAGTAGAAGACCTTGCTAACTACCATGCACACTGGGATGATCCGATACATGTCAACTACCGCGGGTACGAAGTTTATGAAATGCCTCCTAACTCAAGCGGACATATCTTATTACAGGAATTGAATGTTGTTGAGTTATTTGATTTACAAGCATTAGGATGCAACACTGCAGAAAGTGTGCATCTAATGGTTGAAGCCAAGAAACTCGCTTTCGCTGACAGAGAGAAATACATGGCAGACCCCAATTGGGTGGATGTTCCCATTGATGGATTACTTTCTAAATCATACGCCGCTGAACAAGCAAATCGGATTGATCTGGAAAAAGCTGCCGTTGATGTCCCCGCTGGTGGTCCAGAAGCACACGAAGATACTACATGCTTCTGCACTGCCGACCGTGCTGGAAATCTTGTTTGTGTATTGCAGAGTATCCAATCAGGATTCGGTTCCGGTTTGGTAGCAGGGGACACAGGCATTTTACTAAACAACCGAATGACCTATTGGCATCTGGAGCAAGACCATCCAAACTGTTTAATACCCGGTAAACGCGTCCGACACACAATGAACCCAGTCATCGTAACTAAAGATGGAAAACCTGTGTTAGCATGTGGAACACCTGGTGCAGATACTCAAGTCCAAACAAATCTACAGTTGGTCACGCATGCACTTGACTTTGACATGAGACCACAGGAAGCAGTTTCTGCACCGCGATGGCGTAGTCTCCAGAATCCGATGGAATCAACAATTCCACATACCTGTTCTAATCATCTGCAGTTAGAAACACGATTTTCATCAGGGACGCAAGTAGGTTTAACGGAAAGAGGGCATGAACTTCAACTTGTCGGAGATTGGGGTGGTCCTGGCAGTGCACAGATGATACAGGTTCATCCTGAATCTGGGGCACTCATCGGTGGGTCCGATCCAAGAACGGATGGATATGCAGTAACCTATTAGATAACAAGGGTAGTCATAAACTGTAAATGGAGATATGAATGAAGATATTAGTAACAGGCGGCACGGGACGCATCGGATCAAATCTCACTAAAAAACTATTAGAAAAGGGACACGAGATCCGTTGCTTTACCTATCCCGGTGATGTCAATCGTGTAGATAGATGGAAAGGTAATGACAGGGTTGAGACAGTCCTCGGCGATCTGCGAGAATATGAAGATGTCAAAAAAGCAGTTGAGGGTGTTGATGCCATCTATCACATCGCAGCTGCTTTCGGGGGACCATTCAATAACCGAGAATATCTCGCTATCAATGGGATGGGAACACTCAATATTTTAGAATGTGTCCGTGAATTCAATAAAGACATACACCGTTTCGTATATGCAAGCACAGAGGCTATTTATTGGCAGTTAACCGAAAAGGGCAGACTATTCAACGAACTCATCACAGAGGATATGGTTGCCAAATATCACCACATGCCTTATTTTCTTACGAAATGGATCGGCGAAGAACTCTGCATGACATATCATCACCAATATAATGTGCCATCCACAGTTTTTCGATTTGCCACTGTTGTAGAACCGAGTGAATTTCTCAATGATGATGGACTACCCAAACTATTCGTGTTTAGCACAATCTATAACCGATATAAAAACTATAAGGGTGATGATCCGGCAGAATTAGAAACTGCAAAAGCAGTTATGAAAGCGTGGAACGGTGAAGAAAAGTTCATACTTAAACGCAACCCAGATGGTAGACCTTACAAAGAACATTTTACTGATATTCGAGACATTGTTCAGGGTTTGGTCTTAGGTATTGAAAAAGATGCAGCCGTCGGTCAAGAGTTCACACTTGGTGGGAATGGGGTTTTCGATTTTGAGGAGGTCATCCCCTATCTATGTGAACGTTATAAAATGGATTATGCAGATATTAAACTCACGAACCCCAACTATTTTGAGTTTGATCTGACCAAAATCAAAACATTATTAGACTTTGAACCGCAACACGACATTGCAAGTATTCTTGATGCAGCTGAAGCGATGAAACGCGGGGAAGATGTCGGCATCATTCCAACAGGTGTTCGTTGGGGTAAAGGTTAATTTCTCTTGAAATCTGTGGAGAGATAGGTTAAACTTAATATCGGAGAACACAATTAGACCTTAAGCACCCCCAAATTGAGGAGATTCGCGATGAAAAAGACATATTGGACGAAAAACAGAAATTGGATTATTCTATTTGCATTTGCGTTTTTAGCAGCGGGTTGTGCAACTGTGACGACAGTCACAACGACCAATAGACACGTCCATTCAAGCACAATACACTTAGATAGACACATCGATTCCGTCTTGAACCGGGAAGGAATTAAGCCTTCAAAACAGACATCAGATTCGGAATTCCTTCGACGTATTTATTTAGATATGACAGGAACAATTCCCACTCCCGAAGAAGTCTTAGATTTTGTAAACGACGGTTCACAATACAAACGTTCAGAGAAAATTGATGAACTCATTGAAAACAAAGAGTCTGTTGAGTATTGGACAAATATATGGGTGAATTGGCTCATCGGTAGACGTGACGATGCGGATGACAGACGTATCGGTTTAACCGCATGGGTGCGTGAAGCACTTGATACCAACATGCCTTATGATCAATTTGTTAGTGAACTCGTTTCTGCAGATGGTGAGTTAAAGGATAACGCAGCAGGAAACTATGTCCTCCGTTATGAAAGATCCCCTGTCTTTTTAACTTCACACACCTCCCGATTGTTTCTCGGACTTCCTATGCAGTGTGCAGAATGCCATGATCATAAAACCGAAACGTGGCTGCAGAAAGACTTCTATGGTGTCGCCGCATTTTTCACTGGAATCCAGAGTGAAGAAAAAGGTATGATAAAAGGCAAAGATATGATCGGTAATGAGAAAGAAATGGAAAATTATCTCATTACAAATAGCGCAAAACAGGATCGCGCAATGTACGTTGAAAGTATGAAGGAATCGGTTACACCGCGTTTCCTTGATGGGACAGATTATACAGGTGAACTCACCAAGAAACGTCAAGCACTCGCTGAATGGATGATTGCAGGAGAGAACCCTTTCTTCAGCAAAGCGATTGTGAACCGAATCTGGAAACACTTTATGGGACGCGGATTTGTTGAACCGGTTGATGGATTCGGAGCCGAGAATAGACCTACCAACCCCGCACTCTTGGCTTGGTTAGCTGAAGATTTTGTCATTCATGGATATGACTTACAACACCTGATGCGGACAATTCTCAATTCAAATGCGTATCAGAGAACTTCAGAGACAAATGATAGCAACAAGGATGATGAAATATACTATTCACATGCATATATGAAACCTTTGAGTGCAGAACAATTCTTCTATTCTATGCTGCAAGCTACTGCCTTTGAGAGGCTACAGAAGATTAGAATGGATAGTATCCAAAGGCAAGGTGGCGAAGATAGAGAAGGTATGCTCCGAGAACTTGAATATAAGAAACGTGAACACCTTAAGAAATTCTTATTCCTACTTGACAATGGTGAGATGGAAGAAATTGAGGCATTCAGCGGCACCGTCCCACAGGCACTTATGATGATTAATGGAAACATGGTAAATGATAGTGCTGATCACAAAAAACATGGAACTTTCGTTAACTATGTCCTTGATAATTGGCGTGATACCAGTGAACGGGTAGAATATATGTATCTCACGGTACTATCACGCAAACCAACTACTAAAGAAAAGACCTTCTTCCAACGATATATAGATCGTAGCAATTACACCCAAAAGTCTTTAGCTTACGAAGACCTATATTGGGTTTTACTGAATTCAGCAGAATTTTCGCTGAACCATTAGAATAGAAACGGCGATTTGTCAGTCAATGAATCGCCTTAACAAAAGGAGTGTCATCACATGAAAAAACTTGGTATATTTATCCTCTTGTGTATTCTCACCTTTGGTATCGTAACGGTTGGGATTGCACAAATCCTATTTGAGGATAACTTTGACAAAGTAAACGAATCAGAGAAAAAATGGGTTTCCTTATGGGGAGACTGGGAATTCAAAGATGATGAATATCATCAGAAATCCGGCGATTCCAATTGCATGAGTATTATTACTGATGACTATTGGGATGAGGATTGGAATGACTACACCTACGAAGTGCGTGGTCAAAAGACCGGCGGTGCTGAAGGATTCCTGATTATGTTCCGCTGCCAAGGTCCAATGGAACCTCGAGGAAAAGCACTTAAAGAACACCCACAACGCATGCAAAATCAGGATCGTTTAGAATATTGGTGGAATCTCGGGGGATGGGGTAACACCACTTCAAAAGTAGAGTCCTGGGGTGGTGTAGCAAGTCCTAACACGAACCATACTATTACTACAGGAGACTGGTATGACATCAAAATTGTTAATACACCTACAGGTTATACGCTCTATCTTAATGATGAAAAGGTAGGAAATACAATTAACGATGCCACCAGAGATGGTGTTGGACGAGTCGGTGTCGCTACATGGGCAACTATGGCAATATATGATGATGTACTCGTCTACGGCCCTGGCGGTCCATTACCCGTTGATCCAAAAGGCAAAATCGCAACGGCTTGGGGTTTTCTTAAAGCTGGAAGATAGGTATAAGCATATTTCATAATATAAAGATAGGCAGAACCATTAATTCATGATTCTGCCTATCTTGTGTTAATGCTAATATTCTCTCAATCTAAAGAAAGACATCAATTGTAATCTCAGTCATTGTTGATAATTTCGCGTATACTTTCTTGTATTTCTTCAAGTCCAAACCGTTCCAGCAAATCTTCAAGTATTTCTGTAAGTTCAAATGATTCCAATATATTCAGTAGTGCTTCAATTCTTCTTAATACTCTATGAATAGTCTCCTCAGGTACCGTACATACAAACGTTGCGTTTCTCTGCCGCCAATCCATGTTCTTAACCTGATCGGCAAGGATAACGCCTTCTATTGCTAAACCAATTGGTATATCAACTTCAAAAGGATTCCCTCTTTTTGCACTGGTAATTGGACAAAAAAACGCCAAATTCATCGGTGTGATATTATAAAGAGCAGAGGAAATGACAAGAGCAGGACGGCGTTTTTGTATCTCATTTCCTTTCTGAGGATCAAAGTCAATCCAGACTACATCACCTACTTCCGGTATGTATTCCGACATAACTCACGGCACTCCTACCAGGTTTCATTTCCTGCCGCTTGACCTGTAGAAATCTCAATATGTGCATTTTCCTCAGTCACCTGAGATACGAGTTCCACCAATTTTAGACGAGGTAACTTTACTGACCGGCGGCTTGTGGATCGTTTATATGCCTTTTTTGTAGTTGCTTCTATATTCTCTTCTGGCAAATTTTTCCCTGACACAATAACAATATCCAAGTTCGTGTTGTCTTTTTCTGTGTTCGTTAATTTAGCTGACATGATTTATTCCCTCCATAGATTACATTAGATAGTATACTATATTATGAATAAGGATTCAATCCGTTTTGTTTCTGGAGAAAGGTATACAAGCATGTGTTACACTCTATCTATCCCCAGCATGCTCATGCGGGTGCGGGTGCTCTGGTGCTTCAGGTATTGGACGTTGTGACAACCACCACGCAAACACCACGACCAAACATGCAAATACTATCGCACAGATTGACATTGGCATACCAACCGTCTTCTCTTTTTCCGTAAGACTCTCCGCTTGACCTCGAATCTTGAATAGCGCGATAACACCACATACAACAACCACAAGAGCCATCACAAGATTTGCTTGCCACGGCACACTGAAAAGCACTGTGATAAGAGAAATCACAGCAACAGTCATACTCAATAGAGCAAACGAGTTGTAGTGAGTCGTATCAATTACTTCTGTTTCAGCGATATCGGTATACTGGCGTGGTGGCACTGGAACAGGTGCACCATCCTGATAAGTCATCTCAATCAGTTTGATGAATTCTGCTAACAGTTTTTCCTCTTGAATCCATTCATATAACGTTGGATATTCATGCCGCATCAGGATAATAAATTCTTGACGTTGTGCACTATAATCCGTGAACTCATCCCAATTCTTATCCGCGACTGTGATATAGGGTTCCTGTCCGACACGAAGTTCATATCCTTGTCCTGTAACATAAACTACGCTCCCAATGTCCTCGCGTTGTGCCATGAGTATCTCACCAGATTCCATCGTCAGTTGTTGATTATCCTCCATTGTAGCTGCCATGTCGCGTTGCCTGAGTGCTTCTGCTTTCTCTTCTGATTGCAATGACAATTCGCTATCTGTGATTGCCACATCAATACGACTCATCAATTCAAGTGCAGTAACCTCATGTTCTGGGTCAACAAACAGCGCGGTTTTCCGTTCTGCTTTTACTGGTATCGGACGGCAGCGAATTTGTTGCGCGCCTAAAGTTGCTTGAATTAACTTGATTTCCCATTCATCGTCTGTGCGGTAAATCTCAACCCAATTGGCAGTATCACCTACCTGCTCACCCATGAACTCGGAAACTTGATTCAATCTACCTTGACTAACTTGTGCATCCTGCATCGGATTAGGCATTTTCCCTCTTTCGCCATCCATCACAACTCCTTCATCCACTTTCTGACAACAATTCTTCGTAGACCGCCTCTGTCAAAACACTGTTTTTCTCACTACTAAATAACTGTTCAGCGCGTAGCCGTGCTGCTATTCCCATCGCAGTTAACTGTTCCGGATCGTTTGCGAGTTTGGCAATTGCAGATGCAATCGCTTCAGCATTTTCAGGTGGTACTAATAGACCAGTTTCAGGTGTAACCAACTCTTTACTTCCACCAAGTGGCGTTGCAATCACCGGCTTGCCAACCGCCATCGCTTCAATAATAGTCCGTGGGCATGCCTCAGGTATAATAGAAGGCACTAACACAATATCAAGCAGGGACGTTACAATCCGAGTGTCAGATAGAAAACCAGTGAAAATAACTGATTCGGCAACCCCTAAATCCACGACCTTTTGTTTAAGCGATGCCATATAATCCTGGTCTTTCTGAAAATAAGGTCCACCCACAATCAGCAATTTGATGTAATCCGAGTTGAGTTCTGTCTTTTTCAACTCAGCCATTGCTCTCACCAGAAAATGGATCCCCTTTTCCGGTGTTATCCGAGTCACAACACCAACGAATAACGGAAGCGTTGATTCCGTCTTGCTTTGTGTGCCATCACTATTTCCTGATAGGAGTTCTATCTGTAGTGATTCTACTTCTGCTTGAGATGCTTGAAATGCCTCTAAATCCACGCCGTTATAGATTAAGGTCTGTTTTGCTTCAGTGGCGAAATCCCAACGGGTCGCTTCCGAAACCAATATCACACGATTCAGCAGTTTCTCACAGATCTTGTCCAGTATTCCGTAGGATGTAGCATAACGTTTGTGCATGAGAATAGGAATACGGTGCCACTTCGCAACAATACCACCGAGTAGTGCTACAGACAGTGAATTAGCGTGGATAAGTGAAATTGAATGTTGTTTTACTGCTTGATGAATTTGTCCGATAACCCGAAGTTGACGAAAGTCATTCAGCAGGTCACGAAACGTAAATCGCTTTATCTTATCTGTCTTGTTATGTGCTTCGGGGAGAGATAATGGTACAATCTGCGTGTTTGTCTTTGCCACTTCATCTGCAAACGGACTATTGCCAAGACAACCCACGAACGGTGAGAAACGTTGTCTGTCCAACAACTTCAGCAGAAGCAGCAGACTCCGTTGCCCGCCCCCTATACCTGAACCGCTATCAAGATAGAGAATGTTGTATTTTGATGGATCGGGTGTTTTCATCTTCCCACGCAATGTGAATTTTTATGCAGGTATCTGGTAATTCTTCTGTCATTCGTTCAGCC
Source organism: Candidatus Poribacteria bacterium (assembly GCA_958295945.1). GTDB lineage: Bacteria > Poribacteria > WGA-4E > WGA-4E > WGA-3G > MSPOR6. Next base: position 1,867,631 of record OY282386.1, on the reverse strand, counting down.
CACTCAATAATGCAGATACCATTGCTATTCATATATTCGCCTAAGCCAAGTTCAGCAATCTCAGCAAAGGTTTCCAGACGGTACAGATCAATATGATAGATAGGAATCTTCCCATCGTATTCATTGATGAGAATGTAGGATGGACTACTGACCACTTCATTCGGTGCGATGCCGACACCCCGTGCAATACCCTGAGTCAAGCACGTCTTCCCAGTCCCAAGATCACCAATCAGTGCGACAACATCACCCGCTTTTAACCTTCTACCAAGTTCCTCACCGAGAGATTGTGTGTCCTCTGGACTCTCTGTTTTAACTGTCTTTTCCATTACGTCCCTGCTGCACACCGCAAGATATCCTCCTGCGTCAAATTATCGTTTGTAAATTCTCCTGTAATTCTGCCTTCATGTAATACCAAAACTCGATCACTCATACCCAAAATCTCTGGTAGTTCTGATGAAACTAACACGATAGCAACACCATCATCCGCAAGTTGTGCTGTCAATGCATGAATTTCTGCTTTCGCTCCAACATCAATTCCTCGTGTTGGTTCGTCAAGAAACAGGACTTTTGGACGAGTCATTAACCATTTACCAAGAACAACCTTCTGCTGATTCCCACCGCTCAACTGACGAACAGGAACATCTAATGTTGGCGTTTTAATACTGAGAGTATCAACAGATTCACTGCTCTTCTGATGCTCCACTCTACGATTGATAACTCCCAAGGCAGTGAGTTCTTTAGATTCCCCCAGACTTGAAAGTGTCATGTTGTGGACTACATTGTTGTCCAAAATCAGTCCATACTGTTTCCGATCTTCACTGACCAATGCCATTCCCTTGCGTATAGCATCCTTCGGTGAACGGAACTGAACATTCATGCCATCCCTATATACCTTGCCCTTCCACATTCCTGAATATGCACCAAAAATAGTGTTTATTAACTCTGTCCTACCTGCTCCCATCAGTCCTGCGATTCCAAGAATCTCTCCACGCCGCACCTCAAAACTGATGTTCTCAAGTTGTGGGGGTTCAGTTGGATACGTGCATAAATCCTCAACCTGTAACGCTACATCTTCGCCTCTTGTTGATGATGCAAAATGTTCACGATCTGGATAAAGTGCTGTCAATTCCCGTCCGACCATCTGTGAGATTAACAGGTCTTCCGTGCATTCACCGATTGATTGCGTTTCAACTGTCTTGCCATCACGTAGTACTGTCACTCTATCCGCAATCCGAAATATCTCCTTAAGTTTGTGGGTAATATAGATACATGCAACCCCTTCATTTCGCAGTTGCGTTAGAATTCGATGGAGGATGTCCACTTCACTTTCTGTCAACGCAGCTGTAGGTTCATCAAGCACGAGCATCCGCGCATCACGCGACAACGCCTTCGCAATCTCAACAAGTTGCTGCTGCCCTATACCCAGTTTATAAACCTGTCCGTGTAGCGGAATGTCCAATCCAAACTGTGCCAACAACGTTCCCGCATCGTTATATAACCGTTCTCTGTCAATTATACCAAAACGTTGAGGTTCCTTACCCAGATAGATGTTCTCAGCGACCGTCATCTCAGGAATCAGTGCTAATTCCTGATGAAGGACAGCAATTCCCGAATTTTCCGCATCACGCACATGACGGAAATGTTGTTCAGCACCGTCAATAAGGAGTTTTCCATCATAAGTACCATACGGATGCACTGCACCGAGTATTTTTATCAGTGTTGATTTACCAGCACCATTTTCCCCACAGAGCGCGTGAATCTCCCCAGAATGCACCTCAAAATTCACGTCATCTAACGCACGCACACCCGGAAAATCTTTTGTTATTGACTGCATGCTGAGAAGTGGCACTGCCATAATATTGAAACTCCAACGCTGAGATTCCTGTTATTATAGCAGGATAAAATGGAGGTTTCAAGTTTTTTGTCATTTGAAAAAACGCTAAGGTGTGTAAAGTATTTGGCATTATAATAGGTTTTGAAATTACTTGAATACTCTGCATCGGTGAGGTTAGGAAAGCTTGCATACCATAGGACATTGTTTTACTATCCTTTAAACGTTACCAAAAGTGTTACATTAAACAGCCTATTTCTTTATTAGTTTTTTCTTGTCTGAACCTGGATTTACAGGATTTATAGATTTCCATGATTATGAGTCTGACGTTTCTAAGTGCAATTGTTAAGATAAGCTGCTCCGATGTTGTAAGGGTTCATAATTCAGACGATTTGAGTCAAGACCAATAATCTTGGAGTTGGAAACCACACTCCTATAATGTAATCGTGGTTTTAGACCACTCCAACAATGAGTAGGGTTGAAACTACTTCAACCATGTAATCGTGGTTGAAAACTACTTCAACAATAGCGGATATTCTTAAAATGACGCCTATGTATTGACAAGTTCGCGCGCCTTTCCTTCAAGCACTAATTCATGCGTCAATTCCGTTGACAGGGCGACGAGATAATTACATGTGCTTATTTCTTTCTTGAGTTTTGTAGATTTTCATAGATAGATTGTGCTTCCTGATAGTCTTCTGGGGAATTGACATTGAAGAAGGATTTTCCATCCGGATCATATAACTTCCATATTTCTGGATTTATGCGTAAGACATTGGCATGTTCCTGCAATGCATGGACGCGTAATTCAGATTGTTTTAACATCCCTTCAATAATCGGTATACATCGTTTTGAATACACTGCACAGAGCGTTTGAAGGCGATCATGTGTATCTAATGGCATAGCTGCATCATAGGTTGCTAACACAGAGACAAGATAGTTGAGTAGGTTTGGTTTCAAAAATGGATTATCGCAACCGACGCATATCACAGTATCATGCGATGCATGTGTCAATCCTGAATGAATACCCCCTAATGTGCCTGCATTTTGAATGATGTCGTTTTGTATTTCAATATTCAGATGTGTATATTCATCAAGATTGTTTGTGATAAGTAGTAGTTCATCCGTGATTGGCTCAATGCCCTTGATTACATGACCGATGAGTGTGTCGTTTTCAAGATGTAGAAATGCCTTATTTTGCCCCATCCGACGACTCTTTCCGCCTGCTAAGATTACCCCTGTTACCATTTCATCGGGTCTCTTTTATTTTGGGTTTTATTGATGGCACGTGGCGCGTGTCTACTATCTTTAACCTGTTACCGTTTCATTGGGTCTCTGTTATTTTCTACAAGTCTCGGACCAAACCGACTTTCCATTGTTGTTCGTAATTCTTGAATCAATTCCTTATTAGATTCAGCGATGTTATTCAATTCATCTGGATCGTCTTTAAGATTGTATAGTTCTATGAAACCGTCCCGACTCTCAATTAATTTATGCGTATGCGTCCGAATAGAAGTGAAGTTTATGAGTTTGCTGACTGTTTCATTGCGGTGTGTATCGGTTTCTCCGTGAAGTACTGGAGTGATAGATTGTCCATCAATGTTTTCCAACACTGGAACTCCCGCCATTTCACAAATAGTTGGATTTAAGTCATTCAGTTCAACCAATGTATTTGAGATGCGATTTGGTTCTATTCCTGGTCCTGCCACAATGAGAGGCACTCGTAGCGATGCTTCATAGGCTAAACTCTTGGTGTATAACCCGTGGTCTCCGAGCATTTCACCGTGGTCGCTTGAATAGATGATGTAGGTATTTTCAAGCATGCCACGTTCTTCCAAGGCATTTAGCATATTGCCGATTTGATCATCTATCAGTTCAGTTGCAGCGCAATATTGTTGGCGTGTGACTTTAACTTCCTCAGAAGTGATATTTAGGCCCCGTTTTTTTACCCAGTCCGGTTTTCCTTCCATATTGTCTGTAATGGGTTCTGGCATTTCAGCCTGTCTGTATTTGTCACCATATTCTGTAGGAGGGTCGAATGGATCGTGTGGTCCTACGAAGCTGACAAACATATACCAAGGAAAGTCATCAGGTATGGTTTCAATGAATTCAGTTGCGCGTCTTCCTATATATGAATCTTCAAAATCTTCGGTAGGCAGCACGGAGTCATAAGACCCGTTTTTTATCCAACCGCCTGAAGAACTTCTATTTCTGTAATCTTGATGGAATTTCTCTAATAGTCCTTTTTCTTGTAAGTAATGTGTATAGGGACCGATGGGTGTAGGTGACCTTCCAGCATGCATCTTTCCTTCACACTCTTCTGGATGTGTGAATCCCCAACTATAGGTACGAGGACGGTCTCCGTAACGACCGTTATATCCATCAGGTTTTGCAAGGTCCAGTTTTCCTACGCATCCGACACGATACCCATAATCGCGAAGCTGCTGGTAATATGTTGGCACCGTGGCAGGTAAGAAACTACCGTTAGCAAGTGAACCGAGTCGCGAAGGCTGAATGCCTGATGCTAAACCGATTCTGGATGGTGCACAGACTGGTGCGTTTACGGTGCAATTTGGAAAATTCACTCCCATTTCTGTTAGTCTTCGTAGATTCGGTGTGTTGAGTGCTTTGGGAGCATTTTCATCTGTTTCCACATAGTCATATCTATGTTGATCGGACATGATGAATAGGACGTTGGGTCTGTCAGTTTTTCTGTTCATATTCCTCCGTTCTTTTTTATTGTATGGATGAATTAGGTGTTAGAAAACCAATGTCGGTGTGTTATCTCTACCTGAATATGATTGTATCATAGATATGTTGTTTAGTCAATATATTGAAGTGTAAGGGTGTTTAGCGTTTTTAGCATTAACCACATAGTTCACTGTTGATGGGACCTCCGTTTCCCGCGATTATTGGTCGGTTGAAATATGGCTGGGCACGGAGACCCGCACTAGAATGGTTAATGTGATATTTTTCAAAAGACTTTACATCTCATGGATGCTGTGTGTCATTTGAAGATAAATTCTTTGTGATTTCCTTCTAATTTTATAGAATTTTCCCTTATCAAAACTGTACAGAAATTGTATATTATTTCGTACATCTGTACAGTTTTCTTTCGTGCTTTCAGAGCAGGCTTCATAAGGGTTAGTATAGGATTGATAAAAAATTTAAAAAAAATATTTTGTACACTTTCACTGTTCGTCTTTTGTCGTGTGAAATCGGTTGACTGAGCTTGACACTTTTCCAGCATTGGACGAATGCAAAATAGAATGTTGTTAAATGTTAAAAAAGAGGCGATAAACATGTGCTTGTCGTTCGTGAGGATAGGATGCATATTAAATGTCCATGTATTTGAAATGTCGTTCTTGCGAATTGACATTCTATGTCCTGAAAAGATTGCTTGTAGGCTGATCATTATTCCTTGTGTCCGTTGTTTTGTTTTCATAATTCTCTTCCTTATTCAACACGGTGTATGTGACGTATATTATAACACAATCAAATTACTTAAGTCAAGTTATTATTTACAATTTTTAACATTTCTTTTAATATTTTACAGTTTTTTGGAAAAACGTGTCCATTTCATCGGATATTGAGTTTAGTGCCAAAAACTTTACACCCCGACCTAAAAGATAAGGTTGAAATCTACGAATGAATCTGATAAACTTGTAAATAGGATTAACCAAATTTCCAAATTGATAAAGAGGTAATATGCAACAACTTTACGATACACAAGCACCCAATCCACCATCAAGAGCAATTCTTGTTGGTGTGACGCTACGTGACTCTATGCTCCATGAAACTGAGGAATCACTACAGGAACTACGTCAACTAACAGAAACAGCAGGAATTGAAGTTGTATGTGAGACAATTCAAGCACGCAAAGTCCCAAATCCAACTTATTTTATCGGTGAGGGTAAAGTTGAAGAACTAAAAGCAATCGTTGAAGAGCTTGAAGCGGATGTGATTGTCTTTGACGAAGAACTTTCACCTGCACAAACACGAAATATAGAAAACACACTTGATACCGCCACCGTTGACAGAACAGGACTTATCCTACAGGTTTTCGCACAACGGGCATTGACAAGTGAAGCGCGCTTGCAAGTCACTTTAGCACAATTAGAATACGCTTTACCACGACTCACACGGATGTGGACACACCTTTCACGAATGGCAACCGGTGCAGGTAGTGGGAGTGGTGCTCTACGTGGTCCAGGTGAAACGCAGCTCGAAATGGACAGACGTTGGATTCGTAAACATATCTCTCATGTCAAAAAGGAATTACTGAAGGTTGAAAAACGGCGTAAGGTTCAACGGCAAAATCGCTCTGAGAAAATAAAAGTATCTCTCGTAGGATATACAAACGCAGGAAAATCTACACTGTTTAATACCGTAACTGGCGAAAATGTACTTGCTGAAGACAAGCTCTTTGCTACTTTGGATTCAACCACAAGACGAGTCAGTCTGCCACAAAATCAAACCATACTTCTAAGCGATACTGTCGGTTTTATCAAGAAGTTACCGCATCAATTGGTCGCAGCCTTTAAAGCAACATTGGAAGAGGTCACAGAGGCAGATCTGTTGTTACATGTCGTTGACATAAGCCATTCAGAAGCTGAGGCACAAATCAATGCCGTAGATAAAGTTCTTACTGAGTTAGAGGCAGATGAAATGCCTACACTTATGGTTTTCAATAAAATTGACCAACTTGAATCTGAAGACCAAATGCTCTTATTGCAGTCACGCTATCCAGAGGCTATGCCTATATCAGCACAACGTGGAGACGGTATCTCAGAACTAATGGAGATATTAGCGGAACGTTTCGCTTCATACGGTGCTATGATCAATTTACATATACCTTATAAGGATGGCAAAATTTTAGACCTGCTGTATAAACACGGAACAGTTCTTGATACAAAATATGCGGATGAAGCAGTTCATGTGAAGGCAAGAATACCCAGTCGTCATCTCAAATCGGTATCGAAATTTGCTGTCACAGACCTGAATCCGACACTATAGATAAACCGAAGTTGCCACATTTTCGTCCTTCACTTCAGCGTAAACCAAAATCCCATAATGAAGTCTTTTTTCAGATATGGTATTAGAAGGAACAACAAAAACAATGGGATGGTTAGACAATCTTGATATTGGACATGACTTACAAATCTGTCCTGATTGTAGTAAAGATTACGAGGTGCTTGAACAATTTTTAGGAACTTCAAAAGATAGACAAACAGACTGGATTGATTCCGTGTTCAATGATACATATTATGTTGAACTACGGTGTCCACAATGCCTTGAAACACGTTACCTATGCATACAATCGTTGACACCATTACAGTTCCACACAGAAAAGGAGAAAGAATAATAAGATGAAGATAGGCATCACCCAAATAATACTCGGCAATATGTCACTGGATGACACACTCTCGCTCTGCCAAAATGCAGGCTACGATGCAGTTGAACTCACATTTGGAGAAGGCAAGGACACAGACATAAATATGAGTGATACTGAACTAAAAGGGATAGCAGCAAAATGTGAATCCGCCGGAGTCGAAATCGCAAGTATTACTGCAGGATACTCGAATAGAGGAAATCTACTCAGTCCTGATGCAGAACAACGGAACAACGGTGTGAAATCACTTGCGCGTGGTTTAGAAGTAGCAGGGGCACTCGGTGTAGGTGGAATACTACTCCACCCAGGACAACTCAGCGTTGAAGGCACATATCAACAAGTCTGGGATAACCTTGTGGACATTCTAAGAGACCTCGGACCTTCTGCAGAAAAACACAAAGTTGCCATCGGATTGGAAAATGTATGGAACAAATTCCTACTCAGTCCAAAGGAGATGCGAGAAATTGTTGACGAAATCGGCAGTGACTGGGTTGGGACTTATCTTGATACTGCAAACATGATGGCTTACGGTTATCCTGAACATTGGATACGTGAACTGGGCAACCGTATCAAACGTGTGCACTTTAAGGATTTCTCACGAGGATCCCACCGGTTTGTCAATTTATTAGATGGCGACACTGATTGGGCAGCAGTTATGGAAGCATTCCGTGCTGTCGGATATGATGGATATGTCGTTCACGAAGTTGGGGGAGATAGAGACGCGCAAATTGATCTCGCAAAACGGATGCGGAAAATCATCGCTATGTAGGAAAACAAAAAAGCGATGGTTTGAGAAACCATCGCAATATGCCGGAGGTCGGACTCGAACCGACATGGACCTAGGGTCCGCTGGATTTTGAATCCAGTGCGTCTACCGATTTCACCACTCCGGCACAAGAAGGATTGAAACCTTCTAACAAAGTTATCATTATGAAACCATGATATTTGAATAATATAACACATTTGGGGAGAAATGTCAAAAAAATAGTCAATATGGGGTGTGTAAAGTTTTTGGCAAAATATCAGATCAACCATTGTAGTGCGGGGTCTCCGTGCCCCGCCAACTTTGAATCTACCAAAAACCGCGGGGCACAGAGACCCCGTACTACAATGGATAGTAAGAAGTTAGTACCAAAAACTTTACATACCCGTCAATATGACGCACACTTTAACTTGAATAAACATTGATCTCCCTTGTATAATTAACTATTATTATGGTTCACAATCAAGATAACAACGACTATGTGTCGTTAGTAAGAATTCCACGTAGATGGTTTCATGTGTTTGTTGGTATATTCATAACGCTTATCACCACCAACACATTATTTGAACTACTAACAAGTTGGGAATGGAAACTACTTGGTGATACAATATTAATACGAATGTCAGTATTAATGACATTGATCGTCGGTTGGTTTTTCATAATATCACATATATGGGAGGCAATCATGTTAGGATATGCAAAGATGTTTAGGGATAGGGTTTATGCAGAAGGTAAAGCAGAAGGTAAAGCAGAAGGTAAAGCAGAGGGTATAGCCGTAGGTAAAGCAGAGGTTTATCGCCAATTAATGGCATGGGAACAACGTAGAAAAGAAGCTGAAACACGTGGTGATAAATTCACTGAACCACTACCCATACCCGAAACACAAGAAACAAAAACTAAATAAAGCACATTATACAGTAACAATATATTTCACCAATCCTGTAGGAGTGCTTTGTAAGCGCGCAGGACTTTAAGCACAAATTACCCAATTTATTTTTAATCTTCGTTATGAACGATATGTTTAGAGTGTTGATGCAACCTAATATAACCTAAGTTGTCACCTATCAATTGTTGGAGGGATTTGTAACCCCGATTTATAAGAAGTGACACTAAAATATGCAGAATTCCTGTGTTTCTTCGTTTGACAAAGTAATTTGATGATTAATATTCAGTAGTTAGCAACTTAGGTTAATATAATAGCCAACAAAACATATTGTTAACTGGCACAAGTCGTGATATTAATATGTCAGTATTGATGACATTAATCGTCGGTTGGTTTTTCACAATTCGGTTGGTTTTTCACAATATCACATATATGGGAGGCAATCATGTTAGGATATGCAAAGATGTTTAGGGATAGGGTTTATGCAGAAGGTATAGCAGAAGGTAAAGCAGAGGGTATAGCCGTAGGTAAAGCAGAGGTTTATCGCCAATTAATGGCTTGGGAACAACGTAGAAAAGAAGCTGAAGCACGTGGTGATAAATTCACTGAACCATTACCCATACCCGAGACACAACAAACAAAAACTAAATAAAGCACATTATCGTATAAAAAACCATCTCAGTAATTCCAAGGTATCACAATATTATGGCAAGACAACAGAGAGGACTGGCTACAGAGAGTATATTTCAACGCATTTCAAACTTCGCGCAAGGTCTGTTTGCGTTAATACGAGAAAAAGAAACTTATGTCGCAATCGTCCGTTGGTGTTTCTGGCGTATTACACCTAAACGCCGACGGATCATCAGACTAATACAGGAACTCAAACCCCTTGTTGAGGACGCTCCACCAGAAATGCAAGCACTGCGTGAAGAAGTTTTTTCAAAATGCTGTCTTGAACTACGACTACAGCATGACCAACAAAAACTATTGGAAATTCTCAACAATGTTGAACATCCCATGGGGTATGAGCAGATTTTCTTCACTGCCCTTTACCCAATACTGATAAAACGTGATATGGCGGCAAACCCAATCCATACTGAACAACACCATCGCCTTGAAGTTGAAATCGGATATCTTGGACATAACGAAGATTATTTTTTCTGGGTATTTGAGATTGACAGCGAAAGACGAATGTCTCTCAACACTGAATTGGATGTACGGGAAGACCAACGTGAAGATAAACGGTTTGTCATCTATACACTCGGGTGTAGAGGGTTGGTTGAAACAGACTTCGCAGCATATGCAGAACAGTGGCTACTAAACGCACCACGCTTATCAATATCGCTGCCAATGCTCGCAACTGCTTATTCTGAACAGTGGATTCTTAACACACGGATATATTTTTCACACATATTAAAGGATCTAAAGAAACGGAATTATAAAGTCACAGCAGAGGCAATACCTGATTTTGAACGGGCGCGGTTGTCAATTCTACGCCGTCTTTCCCTGGTCCAGTTAGAAAGACGTCAATTTCAGTCCTCACGCCGAAATCGCTAAGATAGATACCAGGTTCAATTGAAAAACAGATACCCGGAATCAGCACACGAGCATCTTGTGTCTCCAAATTGTCTAAATTGACACCATTACCATGTATTACAGTTCCAATGTTATGTCCTGTGCGGTGTATAAAATACTCACCATATCCTTTTTCCGTGATATACCCGCGAACACAATCATCAACGGCATAACCCGGAATCGGTTCGTTGGCTGTCCATCTTTCGCGTATGAACGCAACTGCTCTGTCTCGTGCTTCTCTAACAATCTCAAATATCTGCACATATTTGTCAGGCACGGAAGAACCCGCATAAGCAACCCACGTCGTATCTGCAAATACTGCATCTGGTTCCTTCTGTTTTGCCCATAGATCAATAAGGATAAAATCACCCTTGCGAATTCGTTGTGATTTATCCACAGATGGTGCGTAATGTGGGTCACCGCTGTTAGCATTAACAGCAACAATCGGTGGGTGATCAGCATTCAAGTCGAACTTATCAAACTGATTGAGAATCTGTTGTTGGACATCATATTCAGTGATGGTGCTGTCAGACTTTAGTTGGTTACCAATCCATGCAAACGCAAAATCTTTTACTTGCAAAATCTGTTGGGCTGATTTCACATGTCCTTGATACTGGGCATCGGTAAGTCGTGCTTCTATATATTGGGCAAGTTCTGCTGATGATACGATCTCAATGCCAAAACTACGAACCCACTCCAACGTCCCAGCATCTACACGAGAAATGTAGGGAATTGATGCGTTCGGTGAATACTCCATTGCTACAGATTGAATATCAGCGAGAAGTTTAGGCATCTCTTCGTTTAGTTCTTGCCAACCGGCATATAGAGATACCTGTCCAGACACATCCGTAAAGTTGGATGTTTCTATCCGATGGATTAACCATCGCGGAGCACCCTGTTTGGGTATCAGGCAAAACCAACGACGTGTGATGTTTTTCCCAGTGAATCCTGCTACATTTTGCGAAATAGGATTGATACCACGGAAGTCATACAGGAGCCAAGCTTCAATATCTAATGTCGACAATAGATTTTGGATTTCAGAAATTTGCATATTATGTCATTCCGCTGAAGAAAAAATCGTGTTGAAACCTCGTATATGTATATTATCAAATGAACAAGACAGTGTCAAATGTTATTGAATTCTACCTTCAGACAAACATTGTCCAAAGAACAATAATCTATTATACTAATGTAGTTTGGACAATTTCTCTCGGTTGCATACTGATATTTCTAGCATTTTCAATATTATGTGAGTTTTCAATAGGATAATAACTTGACAAAAGTGTTAGAATATCAAAATGAGCAGCCCCAGCGGGGCGACAGGTGTATGTATCATTGAAGAAATAGGTAGGATGACTGTGATTCTCCTTGTATAGACTATTATTCAAGTCTATAAAAAACTGTCCAAACTATAGTATTATACTATGAGAATATACACAACATTCAATAAGACTCACATAGTATCATGAAACAGACAATAATCATAATTTAGAGGAATTAAAATGATCAATCTGGATTTTGTTCCAAACCATATAATTATATTCTGGACATCTGTTATTGCTTTACTCACTGTCCTGGTACGCGTGGTTTTTGCATTTGCAGTCTATAGTGATGCCTTGCGTTTGAGAAGAACCGTAAGACCAACGATTCTGGTGAATCCTGCGATGTGGCTATTCGGAACTCTAATGGGCGGTGTGTTTGTTGCAGTAGCATATTGGGTTTTGCACCATTCTACACTCAATCCTTTTAACACTTCAGTTACAAAAAAGATTGAAAATGATCCTATTTTGTAAGATAGTAATGTCAATATCATTGTCTGCAGAATAGAAAACCCATAACAGTATGATGTTATGGGTTTCAAACGCATGCATTATAGTAGAAACTCATTTCAATGCTGACTTTATGGTTCCCCAAGCCGTTGCAAGTTTCCCGTTAGGATCAACAGCAAAGAATGTGGAATTCTCACCAAGGTAATTGAGGACGTTTGTCGTCAACATTCTCAAATTATCGCTCTCTGGAGACTTCGTATCAGTATATACACCATTATGGTGTCCAAGTGTGATGATTTTACCATTCTCAACATCATATTCAACAAATGGACGTTCACCGGCACCAGCACCACCGCCACGCGTTTTAGTACCGAGTATCTTGCCTGCAGGTGGCTTTGCTTTGAAATTAATAAAATCTGCTGTGAAACCCGCTTGATCCATACTTGTGAGAAAAATCGGTTTGGCAGTATCAAATCCTTTAAAGACAGGATGATTTTTGGCTTCCTCTGTTGGCATAACGCCAATCTCAGGCGGTCCTTTACCCAGGGGTTGAAATACGCGGGCATTTCCACCATTATCAACACCCATATCCATAACATAGCGGAGGCCAAGGGCAGAGAGGAATAAACCACCACCAGACTCTACATAATCAAGTATTGCCTTTTTGGTTGCATCTGCACCAAATGGACCCGGCAACTGATTCGTTTCAGTGTAGAACAACCATAACACAGCATATTGATCTAATTTGTCCGCACCGCCTCCAATGCTTTCGAATGTACCACCATTGCCTGCAACAAGGATTGTCGCTGGATAATTATCATCAGCCCAATTGTAGGCTGCTTCCTCCACTTCACCAAGGTCATTACTGCCTGCCAACAAACCAACAGTTACGTCAACCGAATATGCAGGTAGAATTGAAAATGTCGTTAAAAGTAGAAAAATGATCAAGCCATGAAAAGTTACTGATTTTATCATTTTGGTCACCTCCTTCATCAGTTCTTTACATAATAACATGAGACTGTATTATATGTCCAATGAAATGCCTATCTGTAAACAGAAAAACCACCACATGAAATAGAGAATAAGATATAATCTAAAACATCACACACAATCAATCTTATATATTTTACCTTATCCGTGGAAGAGGAAACTGCAATGTATAACGCTGACAAACATTTTGAAACACTATATGATACTGTTCCAAGAAAGTATGAATTCAATGAAACTACACCCGAAGGTATAACCGCGTGGCAGGCAAACTTTCGTCCTGAACTCCGCAATATCCTCGGCTTAGACAACATGGAATCTGATCTTGCCGGGTATGTTCCAAAAGCCGAGCAACTGGATGTTTTAGATATGGATAACCACTTTCGAGAAAGTTGGTATCTGTGGGTGGAACCGACAGTTCCGTTACCATTTTATCTCCTGAAACCTAAAACAATTGAAGGGAATATCCCGCTAATCCTTACACCTCACGGACATAACCACCCCCACATCTACGCAGGAATCGCTCACTCTGAAAAAGAGGAAACGGAGATGATTGAAGGTGAACGTGACATTGCACGGCAAGCTGCTGCTGAGGAAGGTTACATCGCAATTGCACCGACAACACGCGCATTCGGTGAAACACGAACAGATGCGGACAAAAATAATAATGCTACACATTCCTGCCGACATCAATTAGTCCATAGTATACTGGTCGGTCGAACCCCAATTGGAGAAAGGGTGTGGGATATGTCACGACTCATTGATTGGGGAATAGAAAATCTACCTATAGATGCTGAAAGAATAGCTATAACTGGCAATTCTGGTGGAGGTACTGTATCGCTCTTTGCAGCTGCCTGTGAGACACGAATTGCAGCTGCAGTTCCCAGTTGCTACTATTGCACGTTTGAAGGGAGCATCGGTACTATTCGGCATTGTGATTGTAACTATGTTCCGGGTGTCATGCGATTGGGTGAGATGTATGATGTTGCTGGTTTAATCGCACCGCGTCCGTTCTGTGCCATCGCTGGACGAGATGATCCTATTTTTCCAATTGATCATGTCAATTTCGCTTATGAAAAACTGAAAGAAATATACACCGTCGCAGGTGTTGAAGATCAATGTGAGTTATACATTGGTGATGGTGGACATCGGTATTACAAGGCAGCGGCATGGAACTTTGTTCGTCGCTTTTTTCACAATAACCTTATAGTGCCAACTCAAGAGAAGGATGTGTCGTAAATGACACCAAATTAACCCGATTTGTAGCGCGAGGTCTCCGGGGAATGCCACAATGCATTCACACCGTTGATTTGGTGCCTTGCAATGCTGGCTTTATCAAAAAAATAATAATCACGTTAATTTGGTATGACACCTTCTCTAAAGGAATATGTGAGTGCTGCCTTGACAAAGTGTGAACTTTTGTACGTATATTTTTTGTGAAAATCTGATATTCTTAAACATTTTTCGAATTTTTTTGAAAATAATTTGACATTAAATGCAATTTCGGTTACAATACTTAAAATCGTTAAAATCGTATATTCTGAATGTGGAGATTTGAGATGCATAAGCAGTGTTTGAACACTACAATCAGTTCCAGAAAACGCACACGCCAAGTGTCCGTGACGTGCTTCAATTTAACTATTAGTTATTATTTGACACTCAACTCAACTCGTTCTAACGACTTCACATTCGTTAATTTTACAGAACAAAGTCTCATCATAGGAATGAAAATCTGCGATGTTTTTGTGCTCGCCCGAAATATTTCGTCGCGGCTTTCTTGTTGCATTGAATTGTTCATAACGAATGCGTAAAGCAATTGAGGACAATTTGATGTGTGTTACTTCTACTCAATCCGTGCGAAATGCACGATGATAGAAGATGGATTTTATTAACAAATTTGATGAGGGATAGACAAATGTATCAGGATGTCTTAGTTAACAAGTGGTTTCTTGGTGCTTTCATATTGTGTGTTATCAGCTGCATCGGATGCTTCCTCTGGTACCAAAATGATATGGCAAAGATGCAACAAGAAATAGAAGCACATAATGCATTCCTTGCTCAGTTGGAAGCTGAGAAAAAGTCGGTAGTGAAACTATCTGCCAACACAGATCAGGAAGATACCACGCGTAAAGATACTTTTTCCGGTGACCAAGACTCAACGAAAAAAGAAAATATTCTTCCTAATAGCGAATCTAAAATTCAATCGGAGGATAAGGACAATGTCAAAGATACGGCATCAGCAGTTTCAAAAACTACTGATGACCCAACGGTTGTCTCTCCGTTTGGTTTTGGACCCTACCCGCAGATACCGGATAGTTGGCCACAAGGTTATAAATATTGGCCTTGTGAGAATGAACGGTTTGAACTGATGCAGCGAGTTGAGATAAAACTCATAGAACAAGGCATAAACGTTGCTGGTAGTACCATGAGCAAAGGTTTAGTCTATCCGAATATTGAAGGAATTGTGTATGTGCAATGGTCGGAAACATCAGATGGAGAGAGGTATATTTCACTCATTACCGGATACCCTCCTGATGCCCAACGTTTGACTGAACTTGTTGAAACATTGGAAGACCAAGACATCCCCTTTACCGAGGCAGATACCCCTAACGACATTGAATTGGTTAATTATGATGAAGCGGGGATTGACCCCTACCAATTTTTAGGGTTATAGCCGTAACGGTGATGTATTCATGAAAAAATGGATGTTAAGGCTTTTTATTTTACTAATAGGAATTACCATTGGATTCTGTCTTTTCCTCTGGTGGTATAGTTACGATAAGGGACAAATCTTTAATTCGTTAGGAGAACAGAAGCGGATTACAAAGTATATAGGAAAAGATTTTTCTCCTTATGGTCTCGGTCCCTATCCACCATTACCTGCGAAGTGGAAAAACCGTGAAATATGGCCGTGTGATAGTTTAGAAGAAGAACTTGAAAGGCGCGTTTATATAAAACTTATTTCACAAGGAAAAGATCCATTACGTTGCAAGACGCTTGACGGAATGGTTTTTCCATTATACCCAGATACTGTTTATATAAAATGGGAAAGACTCGAACCCGATGGAGGATACGCTTACGACATGCTCGCCGAAAATGATCCCGGTGACCGTCTGAGCGCGATCATTAAGGAAAAAGTAGGTAAAGTCCGGAAAAATAGGACAAATGATTTTTCCTTTACAAAGGATGATATTCCTGACGATTTAAACGTGTTAAGTTTTGAAGAAGGAGGGATTGATCCCTATAAATTTCTCAATTTACAAAAACCTGAGGAGGTAAACCCGTGAAAAGAATAGTAGATTATACGCTCATGTCGCTTATTTTAATAACAGTTATTTGTGTTACGGTGCTTATGGAAACTCATTAAAAAAGAACGTTGGGAACTTGGATGTAATTACCTATTCATATTTGAAAAAGATTTCTAATCCCAAATTAACCTGATTTGTAGCATTAAATATCCAAAAATACCTTATCCATATTCATCATCAATATTAATCCTTTAGATTGACAATTGTGTTCTTGTTCAACAACCCGTGGAGACAACTAACCTTTTATGATTGCCAATACCGTTCTCAAGATGATCTTTATATCCAAACCGATTGTCCAGTTTTCAATATAGTACCGATCATAGTTCACCCGATCTTCAAGCGGCGTATTTCCGCGCAATCCATTAACTTGTGCCCAACCTGTCATTCCAGATTTTACGCGCTGTCGCGCAAGGTAGTGTGGTATTGTGTCTTGGAACGTATCAATTAAACCAGACATCTCTGGACGTGGTCCGACGAGACTCATATCACCCTTGAGAACATTTAGAAATTGAGGTAATTCGTCCAAACTCCAACGCCTCAGAAACCTGCCAAGATTAGTCTGACGTGGATCATCAGTTTTTGCCCACACATGTCCGACCTCATATTCTGCATCTGCATGCATAGATCGGAATTTATAGATGTCAAACCGTTTACCCGCTCTACTGACACGTTCTTGTGTAAAAAATGCTTTACCGGGAGAATCCAGCCGTATAGCTACAGCGATTATTAGCATCAGAGGACTTAATGCTATCAAAGCAAACAGACTAAACACAATATCTATCAAACGTTTTATGATTCCACTTACCCCTTGCATCGGTGTGTCACGCAGTTCAAGTACAGGTAATCCTTCAAAGTCAGTTACCGCTGATCCACCCTTGATGAATTCCGAAAGTTCAGGTAGAACATATATCTGAATAGGAATTCCTTCACATACATGAAGGATATGCAAGATTGTATGATTTGCAACTACTGGAGATGTAATAAATAGAATATCGAGACGGTGTTTTTGCACTATCTCAAGTATCTCATCGCAATTACCAAGTAGCTCTACATCTGAACTTTCGGTATGAGATATATCTGTGTCTTCTTCACCATCAATCAACCCAACTAATTTGTGTCCACTGTTTGATTTGGAATTCAAAGTGCTGATAAATTGCATACTACGTTCATCATAACCAACAAGTGCAACACGACCAATACCGACACCTTGTGCTTGGATTGCCTGACGAAATCGGTGAAATACAAGACGACAAATCAATAGGAAAACAAGGTTAAAGCCTGTGGCAAGAAGCATTACCCAGCGGGAATATGCAACATTGTGATATACAAAAAAGAGTGCGGCTAACGTGCCGATTAAGGCAATAACAGAGGCTTTACACAGATTCCAAAATATAGACGATTTAGCATATTCATCTGGAAGGTATAACTTAAACCCTTTCAATATCAATAACCAGATTATCGCTGTCACTGGGATTAGGCGGAGATAGTCATTGAAAGGCGGGGTGCCACCTTGATGTAATGCCAATGCGTCAAGCCATCCAGATTCGAAACGCACCCAATATGCGATAACAATTGCAGTTGCAATGAAACATAGATCGCATAGGACTGTGAGGGCAATTAATAGATGGTCAAGTGTCTTTTTACTCATGCCTTTTTCTCATGTAGGAAATCCGCAAACCTACCTATTTGAATGTCGTTGAATGCTTTATTATTATACACCGTCTGACTTCAGATTTCAACAAGAGTGCATGGTAATATCATCTCACCAAACTTATGCATGGAACATGGCTGATATTTTCTTGACGATGTGATATGCTATTGCCTATTAGGAGGATCATACATGGCAAATAAACTTAAAGTGGGAATTGTCGGCGCAAACAGAGGAAGTTCATACTTTCGCCAATTTGATACAATAGCCGAAGCAGATGTCGTCGCTATTTGCGACATCAATGAGGCTTCGCTTCAGAACCTTGCCGAAAGGTTCAATGTCCCACATCAATTCACAGATTACACAGAAATGTTGGATGCAGTTGACCTTGTAGTCCTTGCCACACCTGAAAATCTACATGTTCCGCAATCAATAGAAGCATTAGATGCGGGAAAACATGTCATCAGTGAGGTTACTGCCGCTGTCAAGTTGGAAGAATGTTATGACCTTGTTAGGGCAGTCCGAAAGTCATCTGCAAAGTGGACAATGGCAGAAAACACATGTTATTCCAAACACAATGTACTCATACGCAATATGGTGGAAAAAGGATTGTTTGGAGATTTATATTTTGGTGAGGGAGAGTATTTGCATAACATCAAAACACTTCATCACGATGAAAGTGGCAATCCAACATGGCGTTACTATTGGCAGGTAGGGATAAATCGGTGCAACTATGCGACACACAGTCTTGGTCCCGTGCTGCAGTGGTTTGGTGAGCGGGTTGTGAGTGTTTGCTGCTTGGGTACTGGCGTTAATACAGATCCTGAACATGCGATGGAAGATACAGTCATGATGTTGTGTAAAACGGAAAGCGGCGGATTAATCAAGATTCGGATTGACATGCTCTCTAATCGTCCTGCCAATTCCTATTTCAGTCTACAAGGCACAAAAGGCTGTTATGAGAGTTCACGTGGGTTGGGTGCTGCACCAAAGATATGGCTAAGTGAGTTCGGAATAAGCGAACAGTGGAGACCATTATCCCAATTTGACGATCTCTTACCTGAACGTTGGATAAACCCTCCTACAGAAGCACAAGAAGTAGGTGACCTCGGTGAGTATTTTAAGGTGCGCGATTTTGTTGATTGTATTTTGAATGGGACACAACCACCGATTGATGTTTATACTGCCATGGATTACACTGTGCCGGGACTGGTTTCGGAACAATCTATAGCAAGCGGGGGTGCCCCAATGGAAGTTCCAAATTTCCGAGAGATAGAATAGATAAAGCTGTGTAAATTCGGTTTAATTTGAGACTGCTTCTGTATTTTCCTCTACAGGTTTGAAGACGAGTCCGCAGCTACTGCATCGGTATCCACTTTCTGGCTTAGATTCCACAACGGGAAAAAGCATGCCACAACAGGTTGGACAAGGTTCGTCAATTTCCATTTCGGCTTGTTCCATTTCACCAGAACGGTTCTCAAATTCTACAAGCATATTATTAATATCTCCTTAATGTTGTGTCAATTTCAGTTGCCCATTGGTCAATTCCACCAATCAGGTTCTTCGCATTAGTATATCCATTTTGGTGCAAGTAAGCAGTAGCATAGAGACTACGTTGTCCATGATGACAGTAGACAACAATCTCTTGATCAGATGGAAGACTGTCTATATGTTGTGGCAGCGTATTGAGCGGGATTAACTGTGCATCTTCAAGGTGCACGATGTCGTATTCGCTCTGTTCACGCACATCCAGCAGAATCACCGAGTTGTTTTCATCAAGTTTCTGTTTTAGTTCCTGTGGCGATATTTCAGGTAGTGATGTTCTAGTCTGCATTATTGGATATTTCCTCAATATGTTCAGGTGGTAATGGTGCACATTCCGTGCACGGACATGTCTCACGCAGGATTTCAAACGGATAAATCCCAGTATTATGTCCATCATCCCAGCTGAACTGGAGTGCGTAACGACCAACCAACTGAATATCTATCGGTTGAATATCCTCTGATACTTCAATCAGTGTTATATCTCCGTCCCCCTGTGGTGAAAATAGAGAGTGAACATCCTTACCTTCATGTCGGATGATGGCACATTCAGCACACGGACACATCTGCCTGAGATAGTGGTATGGATACCAACTGACATGTCCATCCTTCCACTCTATTTGAAAGGCGTTGTCATGTTTTTTGAGTAGTTTGGGATTATTACAGTCTTTATTCATTACACAAATGACTATCAAATAACTATGTTCATTATGCGTCTCGGAAATCTTGCCAATTGATTCCCAATTGACGGACAACAGAACGAATCGTTCCTAATTTCAGATCTCGTCTTCCCCAATCAGGAACAACAGTACCTTGTTGGGTATTAGGATTATACCATTTCCTATGTGATCCACCAGTTTTTCTCTTCCGTTCTTGACAACCAAGGGTTGTTAATTTTTGAGAAACTTCTCTATATTTCACGATGCAGATACCACAGTTTCGAACCACATGAGACTGTTTTTATCAGAAATCTGAATATTTTCTGGTAATGAACGGCCTAATTCTTGATAGAGTTCAATGACTGCTTGAAAAGCATCTTTGACGTTTTCTAATGACTCGTCTAACGAATCACCTTCGGTAACCAATTCTGGCAACAGTGGAGAAGTTACTGTATAACCACCTTCAGGTTGCGGTGTCAGAACAAGAGGAATTTTGTATTCCATTAGGTCCTCATAAATTTGTCAGAATATTCCGAGTTCGTCTTTCGCGTCTTCACTCATCAGTTCAGGAGTCCATCTCGGAGTCCAGACAACACTGACATTAACTTCTTCAACACCATCCAATTGCTGTGTGACGTGCTGCGTACCGTTGACAAGCTGCCCGCCAGCCGGACATCCAGGGCTTGTTAAGGTCATTGTGATATCAATGGTCGTGTCGTTGATATCAACATCGTAGATTAATCCCATGTCAACGATATTGATTCCAATTTCGGGGTCAATAATTTCTTTGATTGCTTCGTATACAGATTCTTCTGTTACCATTATCCTTTCCTCCAAATATAGTATAGTGGAATTTACAATTAATAGGACACGTCTCAGAGGGCGAGGAAACCTCGCCCCTACGGGACTTGTGGTACTTGCAAGTGCATTGAAATGTCTTCTTAATTCTAAACTGGACTATAAATAAAATTCTGTTTCAAAATAGTGTCAGTCAATACTAACTAGAATTTCGTCGTCTTCAACTTTGACGGGAAAGCATTCAATGTCTTCAACCGCAGGCATACAAAGTGCTTTTCCGGTTTTAACACAGAATCGTGCTCCGTGACGGGGGCATTCAATTTCCTCACCTTCCAAAAAGCCTTCACCGAGAGGACCGCCATCATGTGTGCAAACATCCTCCATTGCAAAGTACTCACCTTTAATGTTAAAGAGTAGCACAGGAACGAAATCTACTTCAACTATTTTTTTTGTGCCTTCAGGCACTTCACTTACATTCGCAACTTTATAATATTCTGCCATAGTAATCCTTTTTCATCTTCCTCACTGTGCAAGCCTTGATGATGTAGATCTGTGAAATCTGTTAAGTGTTGTCTTAATTCATTGTATAAGCACGGGAATGTGGTCCTACAGTCAAAAAAACAACAGTTTTTTCATCGCTTCCTTCACAATAACAGTACAGACATTCTTTGACCAATTGACATTCCTCACATATAACAAAAATTATCCTAAAATTTCTATCTATTCGGGAGCTATGACACCCTCGTAAGTCTAATCCACCAGAAACCTTACCGAGTTGTTCCGTGCGATCATAAGGATCAACAAGAATTTGCTCAACTTTTCGACGAATTCGTTGTCGCAGACTTGAAAAACGTTTAAGATTACGATCAAATCGATCTTCATAAACTACTTGATAATTATTCATTCCAGATTTCTTCGTGAGTGTAAAATATCAACTGACCGGATTCTTTACGTTTTAGAATATCTTCCATATCATTATAAAGTTGTGATTCTTTATCAAGTTGAAAAATACCCAGTTCTTGTGCGGAAAACTTTATCAATTCTTCCCGAATGACTTTACGAATTAGATTTTCCAAATGTTCAACATTCATTGTAACTTCATTCTTTTGTGATGCAGTTATATTGTCATTCATTACGTTGTATCTCCTTATTCTCCTTATTCCCCTTCTTCCCCAGGCCAACCTTTAATACCGTAAGCTCCAGCTTTAAGAACTTTGAGTGCTAATAATGCACATTTCACACGGACGGGTCCCAACGGAATACCTATCATATCCATAATATCGTCTCGGGAGAGATTCTTAATTTCTGTGAGAGTCTTACCTTCAATCTTTTCTGTCAGCATAGATGCGGCAGCTAGACTGATTGTACACCCATGTCCACAAAACCGCACCTCTTTGATTATATCATCCTCAACAAGTAGGTCCATCCGAATCCTGTCCCCACATAATGGATTATCTTCCTCGTGTGAAATATCGGGGTTCGGTAATGTGCCATAGTTGCAGGGATTTTCGTAGTGGTCAAGTAGTTCTTCCTGATAAATGTTCATTGTTTTCTCCGTATCATAAGTGCTTGTGCCTTCTGGAGTGCTTCATATAAGCGATCTACATCTTCGAGTGTGTTGTATAAGTAGAAACTGGCACGAGCAGTTGCAATAACATCTAATTTTTTCATTAACGGTTGTGCACAGTGATGTCCTGCGCGAATAGCAATGTTATGTGTATCCAAAATTCCAGCAACATCATGCGGATGGATGCCATCTATATTAAAGGAAATAACACCTGCTTTCTGATGTGGTGCTGGTCCATATATTGTAATGCCTTCAATATCCTGTAGACGATCATGTGCATATTTTATAAGTTCTTGTTCATGGACATGAATGGATGCTAAACCTGCTTGTGTAATATAATCTGCGGCAGCACCGAGACCGATTGCTTCTGCGATACTCGGCGTGCCTGCCTCAAACTTTGCAGGCACATCTGCATAAGTTGAGATGTCCCGTTCAACAGAACGTATCATAGATCCGCCACCAAGAAATGGAGGCATCTCTTCAAGTAGGTCCAATTTGCCGTATAG
The DNA here is from genome assembly GCA_958295945.1 of Candidatus Poribacteria bacterium. GTDB lineage: Bacteria > Poribacteria > WGA-4E > WGA-4E > WGA-3G > MSPOR6. The sequence continues at coordinate 1,844,403 of OY282386.1, read as the reverse complement.
CACACCGACACCTGTCGGACCGCACATCTTATGTCCAGAAAAAGCAAGAAAATCACAATCCAGTTGCTGAACATCCACATGAAAATGTGGAACGGATTGCGCGGCATCTATTAGGACTTTCGCACCAGCAGCGTGCGCAGCATCTATAACAGACTGAATCGGATTGATTGTTCCTAATACGTTTGAAACATGTGTAATTGCGACCAATTTGGTTTTTTCAGATAGCAGGTCCTGAAGTTGTGTGAAGTCAAGTAATCCTTGATCGGTTATTTCAAGATATCTGAGTGTAGCACCAGTGCGTTGTGCAAGCATTTGCCACGGGACAAGGTTGCTATGATGCTCAAGGTCGGTAAGAACGATCTCATCACCTTGACTAATATTTATACTCCCCCAACTATATGCGACAAGATTGATAGATTCTGTTGTATTCCGCGTGAAGACAATTTGAGATGTGCGTGGTGCGTTAATTAGGTGTGCTAATTTTTTACGTGCATTCTCATGCTGTTCTGTTGCTTCCTCTGAAATCCGATATATGCCACGATGTATATTAGAACGATACGTATCATAATATGCGTCCATCGCTTCAACGACAGGACGCGGTGTTTGTGTTGACGCGGCACTGTCAAGAAATGCTAACGGTGGTGTGTCGGAGAAAATAGGAAAATCTCCGCGTATGGCTTGGACATCAAGTGGTCTAAAGTCGGAGGTGTGCATTGTTTTTTGTGTCATATTATATCCAACAGATTCAATTGTCGTTTTGACGGTTAGCAAGTTGTTTGCGGAGTCGTTCTACTTCCGCTTCTAATTCCTGATTTCTTTGTGCTTCTTCTGTAGCTTGTGTTTCTGCTGCTTGTCGTCGTTGTGTTTCTACTTCTCTCAGAAGTGCTTCTTCTTCTAAACGTGCCTCTGCCGCCTCTTTCAGATGTTGTTCTTCTAAAGAAGTTGCAATCGGAGTGCCATCAGGTAGATATGGACGCAAAAGTCTAACATGGCTTTCCTGTTGTTCCTCCCACCGAAACCAGAGATTTAACTCTGCACTGAACAGACTACCTTCTGCATCTGAGTCTATCTCAATAATGTTACCCGATGTGCTCCGCTTCCATCCGCGAAACTCTGGTGACTTTTTCAATTCCGGTTGATGAATGAAGTATTCTTGAACGCCTATATCGTTCAGGTACAGGTCAACTTTTTCATGTCTATCATGATTTGCAGTTGAATCAGAGAGAAACTCAATAACAGTAACAGGTACTGTCCCTTCTGCCCACGTATAGAAACTACGACGTAGCGGGTATTTATCTACACCAAAAACAATATAAATATCAGGAGCGACACATTTTGTGATGTCTCCTTCACGATAGTAGATAAAACTGTCTACTGCGATGTGAACCAACTCGTTGATTGCAAAATATCGTTTGAGTTGATCGGATAATGTTATAATCTGTTCAGCGTGAAAATCGGTTTCAGCCATAGGTTCGTCGTCCTCGCACGGATAACCTTCAATATAGACAGTCGGTTTGCCACTTGCTTTTGGAAAGATTGGCATATATTTTTTCTGTTTGATTTCAAAGTCTGTTATGGTATCCATGATATTCTCCGTATTGATGGTATTAATTTTTTTTCATTATATTTCAGATAATCATAATCTTTCAGAATTCGCTTGAGAGTCTGGACGATTTTTGGATTTTCTGATAGTTTCATAGGACGCTCCGTAATTTCAACTCAGATTATCTATTTTCCACATAATAATTAACATTGGTACGGTTTTGATTTATTTTTTATGTCTTGATATATGGTGTTTTTCGTTAATTTAATTGAAGATTGATAAATCATACTTTGTATTTCGTCAGAATACGCGTTTGGTATTCTGAATTGGTTAAGAAACCGCACGAACCTTCCTTATGTAAGTAAGATTTTATGCAAAATAAGGTTAATATTTCTCTCATCAAACTCATGCTTACATATAAACTTCATATCTTCCAATCAACTTATTAATGTGCAGCATGTTCCTGAAGAATCTCAACTATCTTCGGGGCAATTGGTCGTAGTTTTTCTTCTAACACACCATCATCAATTGCGAGGAATATCCCCTTGTCAACATCCAACGGAAAGGCTTTATCCTGTTTCTCGCCGTTAAGTGCGTAACGTACTCTCACAAATGGACTATATCTACGACCTTCCTTATAGGGTTCTTCTACGCTCAAAAACTCAATGGTGTCGGTGCCAGGGACTCGTCCTTCCAAGTCAATTGTCTTGAACGTGAGTTCAAGTTTATTGACATTATCAACTATATGTTTCATGAATTTGTTCCTTATTTACAATGAGTGGTACATATCAACATGGACATCAAAACAGTTTACAACACAGGTTGGGGGAATTGCTCCGTATGCCAGAATTTCTGCGTCTCGTAAGGCTCTGACGAATGTTTCTAATTCAAGAGACAAATTAGGTGAACGAGGCGTACCTTCACTTGATGGAGGCTGCGGGGAATGCTGGACCAGAAAATGGCTCATATTTCTTGGATCTACAACGCCTAACAGGAATTCTGGTACCCCATCATGCTGATAAGTAGGTCCAATAATAGGTGGAGAAGGTAGTGTCTGTGCCACTTCCTTAACCGGATCTAGCAGCTTAAGCCCAGAAGGCAACTGATCCTGCAACTCTACCTCATATACATATGCAGGTTTTCTTGCCGTAGGAATCTCAGGGCTACTTAATAATGCATAATCTCGAGCTACAGCATACGAAAGAGTTAACGAAACAAAAGGACTATTGCTGGTTCCTCTTGAAATATGTTGCATTATTCGGACAGTTGTAGGTGTCACTTCCGGTGCTCTTGCTGCAAAACCAACCTCCATTGGATTGTTATGGTACCAGTAAGTATCAATCCCCGCCCCTCGGTAAAATATTGACATAAACTATCTATAACCACTTCAACATTAGTGATAGTGAGGTATGAAAACCTCATCTATGATCAAAGTCATTTACCTGCTTGGAAAGCCGATATTGACAGGAGCTGTATCGTGGCTTTCGCATGCCTGATCAGTCGGGACATCGGTTTCAGCTGCGTTTTGTGCGACAATGCCTTCCTCAAGCAGATATGCTTCCACTTCATCTCCACTGACATCTGCAAGCATAACGTCATCAATTTGGACGCACGGTTGATAAGGCTGCCGTGTCTTTTGCACCATTTCACGATAGTTGTTCTCGTCGTTAATAATATCTCTGTCTTCATAATCCAATTTATATTTGGCGAAAATGGCACGGACACCATTGCTCCAGCCACAGACAGGTTTCATATAGGCGATTATTTTTGGTTGATTCATTGTAATTACTCCTTATTATGGTAGAATTTAGAATTAAATGAACATTAGGAATTGTAGGAGGGAACTCCGATTCCCGATAATCACTGAATTAAATCGCGATTCGGAGATCGCTCCTACAGTGGTGTGTATAATTATTTTCATACTTCACCATAGTTTGATTTGAAGGCTTAAGCTTATGTCATAAATGCAAGGCACTGAGACCTCGCGTTACATATCAAGTTAATTGATTTATGTTCCTAATTTGCGTGAGACAAATTCTTGCATTTCTTCTCGGACTGCCTGCATAGGTATACGTTCCATGACAGGTTCAAAAAATCCATCAACAATTAGTTTTTCTGCTAAATCGTAAGGTATACCACGACTCATCAAGTAGAAGACTTGATCAGCATCAATCTGTCCAGCAGTTGCGCCGTGTGTGCATCGGACTTCATGCGCCTCAATCTCTAATCCGGGCAGCGTATCCGCATGTGCGCGTTCACTCAATAGCAGATTGTCATTTTTCTGATATGCATCGGTATAGTTTGCCCCGGGATACACATAGATATTTCCACCCCACGCGGTCTGTGATCTATCCTTCAAGACAGTTCTATAAAGAAGGTCGCTTGAAGTATAGGGGGATAAATGTTCCTGTGCGGTGCTAACATCTAAATGTTGCCGTGCATCGGTGAAAGCCAACCCTAATAGTTGTGCATTACTACCAGTGCCATCCAAAACAATTGCTTGATTTAGCTTACTTAATCGTCCACCGAAAGTAGCAGTAACCCATGTGATCTGTGCATCTTTGCTAACAACGGCACGTTGTGATGCGAAATTCCAGACCTGTCGGTTCCAGTGTTGCACCTGAACATAGGTGACATTGGCATTCTGTCCGGCAAATAGCTCAACCGCACCACAGTGGAAACCTTCTGAATCCGACTTTGCAGACGCATTATCTTCTATAATAACCGCTTGACTATCCTCTTCAGCGATAAGGAGGACATGTGATAGATCCGCATGCTGGTTTTCAGATAGTTCAATAAATATCCGTATTGGGTCTTCTATCCTGACACCTTTCGGGATGTGGAGGACATATCCACCATTCCAAAATGCCCCATGAAGTGCGTCAAAGGCGTTATGACTCGCAAAATTCCCACTTTTTAGGGATGTTTCTATCGTGACCGCCTTTGTCATGAAGTAGTCACGAATTAGGTCTCCGCGTTCTTTTATAGCCGTATGAAGGTCAGCGAAGTAGACATCCTTTTTCTCTAATTCAGGAGACAGATGGATGTGTTTGGTGGAACCATCAATTTGGACGAAAATCCCCGCTTCATCTTCTCCTGTAACTGGTGCACTACCATTTGTTTTAGAAACTGGACGATAGTTGTCAATAGCGAATCCGCGTAGATTTCGACGCGTACGTCGCCAATAATCCTGTGTCCGCATATCTACAGTGCGTCGCCATGTATCATCTTCAGTTGTATGCGGCATTGGTAACGATTCGTAAAGCGAGTATGCTTCCAACCGTCTGTCACGCATCCACTGCGGTTCATCACGCGCTATTTGTTCAACATAGTCTTTTGAAAATTCACCTGTTTGCAATATTTTGTTCCTCGCGTGCAGTAGGACTGAGGCCCAGAGACCTTGCCCTACAACACCATGTATTATCCGATTGAACCTTCCATCTGAAGTTGGATGAGTCGGTTCATCTCAACAGCATATTCCATCGGGAGTTCTTTGACAAGTGGTTCAATAAACCCGTTGACAATCATGGTGGAAGCTTCCTCTTCGGTTAGTCCACGACTCATCAGATAGAAAAGCTGCTCTTCACCGATTTTGCTAACACGCGCTTCGTGCTCAATGTTGGTATCGTTCTCATTGATTTCAATGACCGGATAGGTATCTGAACGTGACTCTTTGTCAAGCAGCAGCGCATCACAAACGACGTGAGATTTACATCCCTTTGCACCTTTCGCAACGTCAACCCAACCACGATAACTGGAACGTCCACCATCTTTGCTGATGGATTTTGACGTGATTTGTGAGGTGGTGTGTGGTGCACAATGATAGACTTTAGCACCTGCATCCTGATGCTGCCCTTTGCTTGCGAACGCAATAGAGAGGATTTCTCCTCGAGCACCGGGTTCCATCATATAAACACTCGGATACTTCATTGTCAACTTGCTACCGAGATTACCGTCAACCCATTCCATCTGTGCGTCTTCGTAGGCAAGGGCACGTTTGGTGACGAGATTGTAGACATTACTTGCCCAGTTCTGGATAGTTGTGTAACGCACCCGTGAACCTTTCATGCAGACAATCTCCACAACAGCACTATGCAAGGATGCACTACTGAACGTTGGTGCTGTGCACCCTTCAACGTAATGCACTTGTGAACCTTCATCAGCGATGATAAGCGTGCGTTCAAACTGTCCCATGTTTTCGGTGTTGATGCGGAAATATGCCTGTAACGGATAGTCGACCTTTACACCGGGAGGCACATAAATAAAACTGCCACCACTCCAGACAGCACTATTCAGTGCGGCAAATTGGTTATCCGCTGAAGGAATAATCGTTCCGAAGTATTTCTTCACAAGGTCAGGATATTCTTTGATGGCAGTATCTGTGTCTACAAAAATGACACCGATTTTATCCAATTCTTCAACGAGGTTGTGATAAACGACTTCAGAATCGTATTGTGCACCGACTCCAGCGAGGAACTTGCGTTCAGCTTCTGGTATACCGAGTCGGTCGAAGGTATTCTTGATATCTTCTGGCACATCGTCCCAACTTCTCTCGCTACGGTCAGAGGCTTTGACATAATAATAGATATCGTCAAAATCGAGCTTGGAAAGGTCTCCACCCCATTTTGTCATCGGTTTCTGTTTAAAGATTTCGTAAGCCTTGAGTCTATATTCGCGCATCCAATCAGGTTCTTCTTTGATGTCGCACATCTGATTGATGATTTCTTCGTCCAATCCTTTTCTGGATTTGAACGTAGGTTTAATATCGTCGTGGAATCCGTATTTGTAGTCTTTACTGATTCCCATTTCGTCAAGTTGTTGCGTTTCTGGGGTTGCCATTTTGTATTTCTCCTTCAGAATATTTATAGTTATGATTTTCAAGGGTTAACAATTCGTTGTTGCTTTAGTGTTTCTACTTCCTTTGTGAGCATTTCAACTTGTCTTTCAAGTGCGCGATCCCTGCCACTTCGCAACATGATGAGAATTTGTGGTATCGCGACAGCTGCGACTATGAGTGCTATGAGTCCATAAGTGATATTTGTTCCGTGCGTAACCTGTTTATCAATGCCCTCAAGTTTTCCGCGGACCCATGCAACATCTGTTTGCAGGGACACGATATCGGCTTTTATAGGCTTAATTTCCTTTTCAATTTCCTCTTGGATAATCAATCGAATCTTATTGAGATCGGTTTCTGTTAACTCACCGAGAGCTGGCAATGCGATTGCACAAAAGAGGGCTGAGAGTAATAGAATAGTTTTCATTGTGTTTACACCTTGCTTGTTTTAATTTTAGAACATACGCCTTTATGATTAGAGTCTCCTTCTGTCTCAACTTCGTTCAGGATTTCAGGATTATTGCTGAAAGAGAGTTTGTTCATTTGTTTTTCTCTTCCTGCGCTGTTTCCATTCAATTTCTGCAGCCTCAAGAAATTCTTGAGGCTGTGAGCAACAAATCGTTATGTAAGGGCGTAGTGCGTAATCGTTATCCCCAACAAGCTCACAATTCTTGCGTATGTTTTGGGTATCTGGAGAAAAATATCCAAGTATTGCTTTCTCCAATGCAAGGGCATCTTTTTTGGAATCGCAAAATTGGATACCCAAACAAATAACGTCTTCAAAAAAATATGTCTGTGCATTAATTCGTCTGTGATAAACCTGGTATGCTGTTGATTTACCAACCTTAACAATTTCTGAATAAGAGTTATCACCTAACAGAAAAAAATAGACACAAGGTTGGTCCTGCGGAATAGAGTCAGTTTCTCTATAAATTAATCTCTCGATAAATCTATCAACATCCGTAGGATCATCTGAATCAGGATTCGTTTCAAGTTTTTGCCAGATTTCAGATTCTAATGAGCTTAATGAACCCAAAAGACTTAGTTCGTCAATCTTCCATATCTTATGCATGTGCGTATTTTCTTGCATCTGTGAATCCATCGTTGAGATAACGTCTTGCATGTGAGAAGATGATAACCTACTAAATTGCAATTCAATTCTGTTCCACGAGCACTGGAGGAGATTGCAATTTATAAAAATAGTCGAAAATAAAGTTTGCACCAATTGTTATTTTACCTGTTTTTCCAATGTGAATCCCCGAGATAACAACTTCGAATCGGTATTTCTTATTTTCAGTGAGCTCGAGTTCGCTGCGTTGATTATCAATAGCAAAAACGATGTTTAGATCGTCTGTAATGAGAAATATACTACTAAATCTTTGACTCTCTTGCACGAATGCTTCAAAAGACACTTTGTCGCCAAGATAATCTTGGGGATTGTTTAGTATATCTTCAAAATGAGCATTCGTATATGATTCTGTACCTTCAATTTCAGGAAAATGTATATCGTAACTCAGCGTTTTTATCCCGCTTTGCCACTTGAGATCAAAATCCATTTTGAATGTCGCGGACTTTCTACCAACCAAACTAATAAAATCTTCTAATCTTTCATGAACTGGTAGTATTTTAAAATCAATTGTTGCTACGTTCCTATTGTATTCGTACTTATACTCGACATTATAGCCTGTACCCAGTGTGTGTTGCCTGTAATGATGATATCCTCCCGACAATATAACCAAATCATAAGGTGCACAATTGAAAGTCAATGTGATCAACGTGTCTTTGTCTATTATCGTTCCTGCCGCAGGTGATACACTAACAAGATATGCTGGTTCGGAACAGTCTATAATTGGTTGCTCTTCACCGTTCACATCTGCACCGGGCGCACTTAAGGAATCTTGGGAATCAAACGGACTTTCTATTTGACTGCATCCTGCTATCAGCATTGCTAACAACAAGAAAACTATAATATACTTCATTTTAGCTCACCTTTTAGGCATATTTGTATTTTCATAAAGATTGACTCCGAAGCAGAGCTTGTTCATTGAACTTTCTTCAATGAACCATTCACCTCAAGTAACATATCACCGAGACATTCGGTATCAATACATTCTAATACTTCTCGTTTCCCAATGAGGAATAGATACGCATATTTAGGGGAATACCAATCGCGCTCCGTGTTATATTGTTGTGCTGTCAATCCTTCAAGCAAGTTATTCCGAAGTGCGTCTTCTTCAATAGCAGCATCGGTTGCCTCCATATAAGGATGTGTTACCGCAAAATATGAACGTTTTAAACCTGTTATCCGCATAGCGTGAAGGTGATCCCATAACGCAGGATAGTTATGAAACTCTGGACAATTCCGGTAGCACTTCCAAGAACCTGAATCGCGAACATGTCTCTGGCAATGAATACTTCCTTTAATTGAAACAACATTCGGATTTGCTGTTATAAATCTTTCAAGGTTAGTGAACCGAACCTTATTCATCTCAGCAACTTTCTTGGGATCTATAAATGGAGTGGACGTGCTATAACCATAGCACCTGAAATCATCTAATGTCAAACTCATCTTGATATACTCCTTTGTAACGTGTAGATTCAACGTCTCCGCGTAGGCGGTTTGTTTGGTTTTGCTTACGCTTTATCCAATCACGGACTATTTAGAATTGAGTGGTACATTCTCTACTTCAACCTGAACCCAATCCCAACCCATTAATGACGCTTCTGTAAGAACCTGTCCTTTGACAATATTAGACCACGACTGAAGTTCAGCGGCACTTGTATGAGCGGGATTATAGTTGATCGAGACGATGATAGTATTCAATATGTTCTTAGCTATGTTGTCCAACGCTTCTTTGAGGTCTTCCCGTTGTGAAGGTTGCACAGTTTTCTGTGTTTCCGATATTGTCTGCTGTAAGGGTGTGGACACAGTTCGGTACGTAATACTCATACCTTGTAAATCTGGCCTTACTAAGAACCCATATCTTGCATCACATTTTAGGGCAAGCCATTCAATTCGTGATGGTGTGTAAGGTTTTGACCCTTCATGAACATCTGGGGTTAGGTTCATCACTAATATGATGGAAATGATTGAACATAAGATTATTATTACAACTGTTTTCATTACTACCTCCTTTCTCTATTTGTAGTTAGTGCGTTAACATCTCCGCGTAGCCTGTAGGTTGGGTTTCGCTACACAACCTACAGACTCACTTACACAGATGATAGTACCCAATTTTTTCTATCTGATGGACTGCGTTGTACAAGCCCATCCTTCTCAAGCAAATGAAGAACAACATAAACAATTTGCACCGTTCCCCATTTAGATTTGTTGGGAGGAATGGGTAAACCCTCTTCCTGAATTTCAAGTTTGTCTCTTATAGCTGCAGGAGCGATACCTTCTCCGTTTTGTGTCGTTTCTGCTAATACCTTCTGTATCGCCTCTTTTAACATAGTAATTGCTAGTTGAGCATTCTGCTGAGATGTCTTTATATTGCCCATTGATTTCTTTTATCCTTTACTATAAAATTCACTGAACGCTTTCTGCTTCAATGCCATATTTTTCACGAATAGGATCATAGCCTTCTGCTTCTAACACTTGTGTAAGTTCCCACCCGCCTGATTCGACAATCCTGCCATCAAGCAATATATGCACAAACTGCGGTCGGATATAGTCTAACAGACGCGGGTAGTGTGTGATAATCAGGACACCGAGTTCAGGTCCGACCAAACTGTTCACGCTTTCACCAACAATACGCACAGCATCAATATCAAGTCCGGAGTCGGTTTCATCAAGCACAGCAATTTTTGGTTCAAGCATCGCGAGTTGCAAGATTTCAGCGCGTTTTTTCTCACCACCAGAGAATCCATCGTTGAGATAACGTCTTGCGAAGGAATCATCCATATCAAGTTGTGTCATCTTTTCGCGTAGTTCCTTACGGAATTCCCGCATCGGAATGAGTTCTGGCGTTTCGGAACCGTTTGTTTCCGTTGAACGCACTGCACTGACAGCACTCCGGAGAAAATTCGCCATACTGACTCCTGGGATAACTGTTGGATATTGGAAAGCCAGGAAAAGACCTAATTTTGCGCGCTCATTCGGTTCCAATTCCAATATATCAACACCGTTGAATATCACCTCACCTGAATCAACATCATATAACGGATGCCCCATCAAACCGTTCGCGAGTGTGCTTTTACCGGACCCATTCGGTCCCATAAGAGCGTGCACCTCACCCTGTTTAACAGTTAAATTTAATCCATTGATGATCTTATTTCCTTGCACACTGATGTGTAGGTCTTTAATTATTAGGTCATTGCTCATTTTTTGACTTCAAACTCCTTACTTATAATATAACTTAGTGCTTTGCTATTGTCGTTAATCGATTTAATGTTCCGCTACATGTGTTGATGTGTTTGTCCCTCTAACGTATCAGTATACGTGTCAAAGTTACGGTTTTCAAGTTTTATCGGTTGGATTGAAAGTTGATATCCAAGTGACTTAAGAACAATTCCGAATGCGTCAATTAAAGGGACATCCTCATTAGAGATCATTTTTGATAGTAACTGCGGGTCAATATCTATCTGCTTTGCGAGTTTAGAAACTCCACCTTGCGCTTCAACGACGGTTCGAAGGGATCTTAGAACTACTACAGGATTTTTGTAGATATGGTAGTCTTCAAGGATTGCTTGCAGATAAGCAATTGCACTTTGCCTGTCACTAATTTGCTCAACAAGACATTCGCGCCATGTTCTCATTTTTCTCATAGGAGTGTCTCATGCATCGTTGATTTTAAGGTTTATCCTCCAATCCTTGACATATTCCGCTCAGGTTTGACAAAATCTGCAGCATTAATTTTATGTCCTGCCTCTTTTTTCGCAACTGCATCAATAATTAAGTTTTCAATCACTTCATCGCCTACGCCTTCGCGTAATGGTGTGAGTAAGTCAGTCTCTGTGATTGAGAAAAGACATGTTCGGAACTTGCCATCAGCAGTAAGACGGATACGGTTGCAGCTTTCACAAAACGGTTCACTGACAGAAGGTATCACACCAACTTCAGCACCGTTATCAGCAAAGCGGAAACGTTGTGCAGTGTCATTTTTTGAATCACCATTTAGTGACATTCGTTCCAGTGGATAAACATTGCTAATCTTATCAATAATCTCTTTGCTGGGGATGAACATGTTACGTCCCCATATATCATCGGCATCCAGCGGCATAAACTCTATGAAACGCATGTGATAACTGTTTTCACGAGCGAAAGTGACCAAATCCACGATTTCATCATCGGTAAATCCACGCATGGCGACAGCATTGACTTTAATTGGATTGAAACCGCAGTCGTGTGCTGCTTTAAGGCCTGCAATCACTCGCGAAAGGACTTTGCGTCGCGTCATCTGTTCAAACTTCTCTTCGTTGAGCGTGTCCAAACTGACATTTATCCGTCTCAGACCAGCATCGTATAGAGGTTTTGCTTGGGTTATAAGTCCGATTCCATTGGTCGTCAAACTAATATCTTTCAACGCATCTATCTGTCCAAGTTGTTCTATGAGTTGCGGCACACCGGGACGCACAAGTGGTTCACCACCTGTAATGCGTATCTTGTTAACACCTAAGCGGACAAAGATCCGTGTGAAATGCAGAATCTCGCTGTATGTCATCAGTGCTGCATCTGGCATAAAAACCATATCTTCAGGCATACAGTAGATACACCGAAAATTACATACATCTGTGACAGAGATTCTTAGGTTCGTATGGATACGTCCGAAACCATCAAGCAGTTGCTGTTTCATCGTTAGATTAACCGATATTATTTTTAAATAGTATAGCATATACTTGTTAGATTTGCAAGTATTTTATATAGTATTTACTATAAAAAAGATTTGGCATGATTATGCCGTGTGTGTTGTCCATACGTAGCCATTTTCAATTGACATAAACAGAGATTTATTGTATAATTCACCCATATCTCAAAAAGTTGGAGAAATATGATGGACGAAAAAGTATTCCACGTAGGTGGCGTTGAATTCCACATAGACAATCGCAATTTTGGTGATGATGGTGGTCCCTCAGTGCGTGTTTTCGGAGAAACTGATGGAAAAAATGTACAACTGTTACGTTTCGACTGCTTTCGTAAAAACCCTCACTATCATTATGATCCATCGGGAAAGAACGACCATCGCAATCTTGACAAAACTGAAGTGCCGGATTCGGTTGCATGGACAATTGAAAAGCTTGGACAAAATCTTGCAGAGATGATACACACAGCAGGTTACACAAGTATCGCTGACAAGGTTGATCAAACAGCAGTGTTACAAATACTACCTGAGATAGAATCTCTGATGCGTGGAGATAGTTAATCATATAAACACGCCCAAATATGGTGTAAAGGAGAATTTGCGTGCACAAAGGTATATTTATAATTGTTATCCTCATGACTATATTCATTGGATTTAGTGCTTATCCAGGAACCGTGCAAAACTTAGGAAAATGGGAAAAAGGGGAACTACTCCTTGAAAACTACAGTTTTGAAGAAGGTCTAGCCGCCTGGACATTAGAGGATGGAAAGTGCTGTGATCGAGGTGGTGAATATCAGTGGGAAATTGACAATAGAGAAGCACAACATGGGGACAAGAGTCTCAAAGTTATCGGAGTTATAGCTACTGGAACAGATTGGCATGCAAAGATAACACAGATGGATGTCTCTATGAAAGGCGGGAGAGACTATACTATTATTTTCTGGGCACGTGCTGAAGAACCACGAGTAGTCAGCATAAATATCCAGTTGCAACATGACCCTTGGACAACATTTCATGGAAACGGCAAAAACTTTAATCTAACTGAAGAGTGGGAAGAATTTTCTTTTACTTTTCTGGCAGGTGTTGATATTGATAAAGATATGTGGGTAGGTTTAGCTATTGCACAATCTGATGTTGATTTTTGGTTGGATAACTTCCGTTATTTTGAAGGTGAACCGGAAGATGATTTGACACTTGAGGAACCGTTTGCAGTTGATGCAGAAGGTAAATTGACGACACAATGGGCATCTGTTAAGGCAGAATGGTTCTAACTAACGCCAACTTAACGTCACGGCCTCCCGGTCGTGACGTAATACCCAATACATTACAGTATCATTCTATAATTACTCAGGGTTATTTAGTTTTAAAAACACTCAGTTATCAATTTAACTGCGAGTAAAGGTTTTGAAGCATAATATCTTATCTTGTCAGCAATACGTGTAACGCCATCAAATCTCAGGACTGCTAAAGCTGCATTTCGCAAAGCAGCCATAGTTTGTGGAATAGCCCCCGTTCGGACAGATGATGCGTCTTCTCCAAGTTGCGTCCCGCGCATCCAATGCGACTTGTTCTCTATTGACCAATGCCCACGGTGTAGTTCAAGTAAGCGTTCGGCAGAGGCTTCTTCAGGTGTCAGACTTGTCCTACCATAGTTGACTTTGGTTGTTTCTTCTCCTGTATTTGGGTTTTTGCGAATATAACGATATTGAATTACCTGTTCTGTGCCTGGCCAGTCCAGATATTCGTTGAGACTTGAGCTTGCTTTCAAACACCTTGTCTCAAGTCTCCCATGTGATTTTTCACAAGTCTGGTGATTGTCCATAGGGTCTCCCAATAGAGGATGTGTCGCATTCTCAGAAAGCGTGTCCGGAACGTCTTGAAAGAGTTTTTGGATCTCATCATAAAGGTCCGGGGGGTTCTTTTTGACAGGGAGCATATAATCTCCATTACCCTCTATGATGGCGTGGCAGAAAGTTTTCTGTGTCAAAAGTGCGTCTGTTGTGATGACTTTACCACTCACATCAAAGTTCTTAAGGATCTCTGTTGAGATCGGTATTTCGTTGGTTTTGTCGCTGACACCTTGTTGTGTCAGTGTAACCCCTAACTCATGAGAAACAACGGAGAGTAAATGGCTTATTGTCGCACCACTTTTCTTGCTGGCACGCATCGTTGGACCGTCTATAGCGACTGTGTCAAGACACCCTTCTAAATCAGGTTGACTTGGACAAACGTCTTCTACCCAGTTTGTCCAAGTCTTTTCAACAGCATCCGCATCTAAAACTTTTAGCACATTATGTCCCGTTGCGGCACAAGGTGATGTCTTGTGTGTCCAACCGAGTGCTTGGACGAGGACAGGTTGTGACCGTGCCCAAGTTGCAGTGGAGGTATATCCTTTATGTCCAGACATAAGACCAATAATGATAAGTCCGAGGATTGAGTTCAACGGGTGTCGTTTTCCTTTTTCGTTGCGCGGGTCTTGGATTTCTGCTAATCTATCTAACAAGTGTCGAGAGTTTTTCTCTGGCATTTTTCACCTCAAAGGTCCAGTTTTTTAAGGTGAAGTCCAGCAGATATAGCGTGAAAGATCACGCTATATCTGCATTACCAAAAATATTAACGCTTGTGATAAGAAACGACTAAAATACCTAAAACTAAATAACCCTGCTGATAAGGACTATTGTTTGACAAAATAGAAAATTCAGGTTATATTAACATTATTATGTTATCAACAAGGATGGGATAATGACAATCCTAAGCTCAAAACATCACAAAGATTGGAAACACAACGGCTATCTCAAACTATCTGCATTTTTCAAGGCCGATGAAGTTCGCGCAATTCAAACATGCGTTTCCGAAATATCATCGTGGCAACCGACAGAAGACAAGTGGATGCATCATTACGAATCTACTGAAGATGGAATACGACTCTCACGTTCAGAAAATTTCGCACCTTACCATACACACTTAAAAGACATTATAACTAAAGGAAAAGTCATAGATGTTGTGTCTGAATTGATGTCTGAACCAGCAATACTCTATAAAGAGAAAATAAATTATAAATATCCTGGTGGAGGAGGATATGCAGCCCATCAAGACGCACCCGCTTATGAATTCATTGATTATCATATAACTTGTCTAATTTCAGTTGATGTTGCTACATCAGAAAACGGATGTCTCTATTTTTCACCTGGCAGACATCAAGAGGGTTTCATCGCACTTGATGAACAAGGATGCATTTCCCCTAATGTTGCCAAAAAAATGAATTGGGTTGCAGTGCCAACTGAACCTGGAGACATCCTACTTTTCGGTTCATATATCCCACACAAGAGTCCACTTAACCTATCGAATGAACCGAGACGAATTATTTATCTTACCTATAATGCAAAATCACAAGGGGACTGGCGTGAGAAGTATTATGCAGATAAACGAAAAGCCTTTGCACAATATGCAAAAGACGGTTCCAATCGTGACACACAAATAAGCAAAATTGCACATTTTCAAGGAAAAGCAATAAAACATGCAGAATTTGATAGACCAAACCTTAGCTCAGAAACTGAATGAGGCGACACATCACCAAAAGGTTGATGTCATTTTCAACTACATTGAAAGACGAGGACAGACATTTTACGATGAGGCAGTTACACAGTTGGAACATGCACTTCAGTGTGCTGCCCTCGCAGTTCAAAACAATGCAAGCAATACTCTGATTACAAGTGCACTCCTTCACGACATTGGGCATTTTGTGTTGGATGAACACAATGCAGAAATGTCTTTTCTGGATACGGATCTAAACCATGAGGAGATTGGTGCAAAGTATCTGCAACCATTCTTCCCAGAGGCAGTCATAACACCGATTCGTCTACATGTGCCTGCGAAAAGATACTTGTGCACGGGCGATGCATCATATTATGATGGGTTATCAGAGGCATCTAAACGGAGCCTGAAGTTGCAAGGAGGTATCATGTCAGACAACGAATACAATGAATTTGAAAGAATTCCACACTATCAGGATGCATTGACTTTGCGCAGATGGGACGATCAGGCAAAAGTAAAAGGATTAGAAACTGATGAATTAGGAACTTATAAAGAAATCGTACAACAGTGTTTAAAATAGTCTATGCATTTATATGAGGAACGGCATAACAGGAGAGAAAAGCATGAATTATGAAGCAATTGAATCTAAGTTTATCGCAACCACAGAAAAAGGAGAAGTATCCTCACTTCTCATCAAACCAGAGAACGCAAAATGGCTTCTGGTCCTTGGACATGGATCGGGAACGAATATGCGTTCTTCCACCCTACAGACCATCGCAGAAAGACTCGCAGATATAAATATCGCAACGTTCCGCTATCAGTTTCCATATATGGAACGTGGCGGTGGTGGCAGAGAATCCGAGGCTGTCGCACTACAAACTGTCCGTTCTGCTGCCGCAGCTGCACACGAAGCAGCAAACGACTTATCCATACTTGTCGGAGGACATTCCTATAGCGGACGTATGTCCTCAATGTCGGCTGCAAAGGAACCGATTGAACATGTAAAGGGTCTTGTATTCTTCGCATTTCCACTACATCCATCTGGAAAAGAAGGTATAGAACGCGCAGAACACCTTGCGGATGTAACTATACCGATGTTATTTCTTTCTGGAACGCGAGATAAGTTGGCAAAGCTTGAGTTGTTGGAACCAGTCTGTGAAAATCTTGGTGACATAGTCACCTTACATTTACTTGACACCGCAGACCACGGATTTAAAACACTAAAACGTTCGCGCAAATCTAACGAGGATGTCTTTGTTGAAATGGCGCGAGTGTTGAATGAATGGATTGAAACGCTGGAATGAAAGTCCAAAATAGCATGAAATTAAGTAATACAAGCAATTTGACACATAATTGAAATCACATCTTCATGGTAAGTATGACATATAAGCATGCCAATTTCTATATGATCTTACAAATAAAGAATACCTGTTTTAAATCACAATTTGACCATTAACTTTCAGAACAGGAACACAAATTATGAAAAGAATTTTCTCACAAAGTATATTGGTACCCTACACTCCGCACTTGTTTTAGGACATTTTTATAATATTAGGGTAAACTCCTATCATACAAGGATTCGCACATAATAATGGAGATTATGAGTTCTATATTTTGAGACAAAACCCAACTTGCTATTTCATGATTTTAAATTGAAATTGTTTGCTAAATATAGGCCCCACACGGGTTTATCAAATTATTATCGAAAAACGCAAATCAGAAGTGCGGAGTGTAGGATATAACAGTTATATCCAAGCAGTTTTATATCGTGGAAATGAGAAAGATGCAGACAAACAGATTGATTCACAGGATTACGCCGGTCCCTTAAATCAACAGATAATCCAGACAATGAGATTTGTCAAGAGATATAATGCTGTAAGAGCAAAGAAGGATATTGGAAGGATTGACTTTCCACAATACAGTATGTGTGCAATTTTTGAGGCAATTGTAAACGCAGTTGTACATCAAGATTATTCTAAAAGCAGCTCAAAGATTAGATTGTTATGTTTGATGATCGACTTGAACTCTATTCGCCAGGAGCACTGCCAAATACAGTGACGGTTGATAATCTACGATATAGTCAAGCCACTCAAAATGAACTTCTCGCAAGATTACTCTCTGAACTAACTCTGGATAATAATATGAGAAGACAAGTGGCTCGCAAACACTTCTTGGAACGTCGAGGAGAGGGTGTTAGTATAATCCTCAACGAAAGCGAAGATCTGAGCGGCAAACCACCTGTCTATGAACTATTTGACGAGGAATTGCGTCTCACAATATTTGCGGCACATGAAATACCGCATTTCTACTCAAAATGAATATAATGCCCTAACGGACACTAACGATCCTAACTTGAATGCATCATTCCCAGATGCACTATCATCATAAAGAGTTTCCTGTTGAATTGGTAACATGAGTGTAATTGACAGTGGGACATTGTAAGGTGTTGCAATGGATGTGCCAAATGATACCATACTAAATTTCAATCCAGTATTGATATCTATTTCTCCTGCCCAATGTGCATAGGATTGATATAAACCAAGATAACTTGTCTGAAACGACAGCCAATCAGTAGCTCGATAATTCAACCCTGCAGTATAAGTAATATCCTTTGAACCGAGATATTCTTTACTATTTTCATACAATGGATACTTACCACGGACACTGGCATTTGCTCTCAATCCACCAAATATTGGCAAACTGTAGCGTAAATCTGCAATAGGATTAAACGTGCCAGTTCCGAATTGGATATGAAGATGCTCCATACCCTTTTCTCCAAGTGTCCACGGATTATCTTCAATTTTTCCCAGTGGGATTGTTGTGCCGAATTTTGCTGAGAGCATGTCATTATTCAAAAGGAGTCCATGTCTATGATAAGCAAATAAAAGATCCATATCCGAAAAACCGCGATATGTTTCGTCGCGATGATGAATTTCTTGATAGAGTAAGATTTTCCTTCTCATCTCTTCATCATCTATTCTATCAAGTCCTCCTACATTGGCATCCTGATCTTTTATTTCATAAGGCAACATTGCATCCAACTGAAACTGTCTACTGATTTGATATTTAAGCCCAATATCAAACCGAACAACGTTCAACTTAACCTCATGTCTATGTTCTGCAACTTGTTCAGGAAGACTACCAACCTGGGACAACCCATTGGACTCAATGTGTCCACCTTCAGCGTTGAATGTCCGTGTCCCAAGACTAATTTGAAATCTCTTATTCTCTGAAGTTAAACTAACTTCACTTCCACCTCCCTGAGGGATAGTGGGATTACTTCACGCACCTCAGCTCTCTTGTGCAAAACCGAGTGGAAGAAATATGAATTGTATTCCAAGTATTATCAAAAGCAGATGTTTCATTTTAGTTCCCTCTGATAAATGGTATTGTATTTTTTAACTATGTATAACCTAAGTTACCACTTGTCATTGTTGGAGTGGTTTCTAACCCCGATTTATAAGAAGTGGCACCAAAATATGCAGAATTCCTTTGTTTCTTCGTTTGATAAAGTCATTAGATGATCAATATTCAGTAGGTAGCAACTTAGGTTACAATAGTAACATTTTATTTCTTCTAATGTCAATGTAATTCTTATGTTCTTTATTGTGCTAAAATTGCCATAGACTAAGTGCAGTTTTGCCTAAAACCCATTCTAAATCTTCAGGTGTAAAGAAATCCATCTCATCACGAACTACAGACAAAGTCTCTGAATAGAAGGCACGACTCAGACAGACAGGCCAATCAGTTCCCCACATAATACGGTCTGCACCAAACGCTTGATACACTTTCTTCACCTGTTCGTGGGTATCTGTCCATGGATAATTTGTCTTTGAAATAGACCATGTATGACTTATCTTCACATAAACACGCGGATAACTTGCTAAATCTAACAATAATTGCAGCTTCTCTGGTTCATCAGGAGAACAGTCTGCCATGTGGTCAATCACAACATCAAGTTCAGGATGATGTTCTAAGAGAGGTACCAAGTCAACCAATCTCTCTGCCCTTGTTAGAATTAGCATCGGCACACCAAGTGACTCCGCACGACTGAAGATAGGTGGCATAAGTGCACCTTTAAACCAATCTCCATCAGCACCAACAGATGGGCTTAAACGAACACCGTGAAATCCATGCTCCTCAGTCCAATAACTTAAATGATCTGGTGCTTCTGAATCTTCAGGATTAATTCTACACACACCCATAAATTTGTCTGGGTATCTTTTCATCGCATCAGCAGCATAACTATTATCCCAAAGATAATGGATAACCTGAACAAGCACAGTCTTTTCAACACCGTTTGCTTCCATTAGTTCCAACAACATTTCAGGAGTGGCATCTTCTGATGGATGATTTCTTTCACGTGCCCACGGAAACTTTGGATCGTTTTTCCACACATGAACATGCGGATCAATTATTCTCATATGAACTCTCCTTAGGCTTTCTTAAATATCCATATACTCCCAATGGCAGGCAGTATAGGAGAATCAGGATATGCAAACTAAATCCTGTAACGGTCGCATTCTCCATTGACGTTCCAAAATAGCTTAAAAACCAAGCAAACGGGAATTCTGTCGTTCCAAAGTTGCCTACTGTTTGGATTGGTAGTAGATTGAACCCGTTAGTAAATGCCAGTGCAAACAACACTTCCGTCAGAGGGATATCCACACCCATCTCTGAAACAAGATAACACTGAAATCCAAAACGGATCGTAAGACACAACAGCGAATAAACCCACACCTTCAAAAGTTGCAGGTTCAGTCGGAACGACGTTACCTGATTAAGTATACTGAGTAATTTGTTGACAATCCATGTAATCCAAGACTTATCCAATTGCAATAGTGGTCTTGCACATCTCAATGCTACCGATGAACAGAAGTCTGGTGCTATACACGCCAGAACCATTACAAACAACAAACCTGTTCCCACAATTAATGGCATCAAAAATAACACAGACCAAGTAAATTGATTACTCAATTTTGGCAATAGGAGCGTGGCAGAAAAAACCATCAATGCTATTAACAAGACTAAATCAATAAGACTTGCCATCAAGAGTGAGGCAATTCCCTGTGTAGCATCTATATTTTGTCGCTTCTGCATCAAATAAACATAGGAAATGTCTCCTGTCCGCATTGGAAGGAAATTACCCCAAAACGTGTGCATTGCCAGAATAGGAAATATCTGATGTACGCTGGACTTCAAACCCAGTAAAGTTCTAAATCGTAATGTCTTTGCAATCACCAACAGACAATAAGATATAAATCCAACTAATAGCGCATGAATTGGTATTCTACTGAGGGTCTCTGGTATCTTTCTTAGGTCAATCTCTTTTAATAAGAAATATGAGATTAAAACTGCTAATACACTTGGGATAACAAATCTGGCAATCTTCTGAAGTCGCGTCTTAGTCAAAATTACCCTACCGTTAAGACTGATAGTCAAAATGCTTTGTATATTCTTTCACAAGATCACCTTTGCGAAAACCCGGAACTGCGGTTCCACATGCACTAGCTAAACCTGCATAATCAAGTTGTTTTAACCGAGATAATATTTCACCACTGCTTGCTTTAATCAGAATCCACTGCTTATTCAGTTCACATCTCTTTGCATCTGTCTCTTTGCGTGAATAATCTTGCCAACCTTGACACGGAACAGCGAAATCAAAGTCATTCTGAAACACTTTCCGTGCATCAACTGTATTGTTATACTGCCATAACTGAAAATCATTATGTCTGATAGGCAAAGATTTATGTTGCCGCATGTCTTGATGTTCACTTCGTAAACGGGTCCAAATCTGAAATTCTGTATTTACAGAATAAGATGTGCCTGAATCAAGGTAAAAAGCAGCTCTTGGAAGTTCTAATTTACTAATAAATCGCATACTTTCATCAAGTTGCTTATGCACAATATATTTCCTAAAGTTGACAGGAACAATGAACGCAACTATATCTGCTAATACAGCAGCGTGATTGAAGAAAGAAATCGCCATCTTTCCACGTTTACCGAATGGCGGATTTCCTATAATTGCAGTGTTTTCTGGAGAATTAGGTGGATCAATTATGGAAAAGAAGTCTTGCTGATTTACATCTTTACATTTGGGGTAGATGTCTATACCCAATCGCTGCTGGGAAGGCAAGAGTTTGAAAAATGCGCCTGTACCAGCAGATGGTTCAATAAAGAACAAGTCATTGACAGAACGGTTTACTGATGAAAGTTCCTCAAGGAAGTGTTCCCAACAATTAGCTGCGACTTCAGGTTTCGTATAGAATTGATCAAATAAATTATCCACGTTTCTGTTCCCCTGATGAGTTGACTTATGTTACAATGTTCAGTGGAAAATGTCAAGAAAAATGGCGGAGTGCATTAACTCCGCCATACTATGTATTAGGTGTAGGTGTATATAATCTATGAAGTCCTATGATAATCCATCCCAATACTTCCACATGTCTTCAGGGGTGTCAAACTTAATCTCATCAAGGTCTTTTCTACGGTATCTGCCGATAAGAGCGATCCGGACATTACGCCCACAGTTCGGTCCTGCTGTATGACTCATCTGATGATGCCAGAAACATACATCCCCTCCTTCACCTGTGAATTCATAACTGGGTCCCAAATCAAACGGAGCAACACCACCGGGAAGGCTATCCAAGTCGTGGTGTCTGAAGTATTCTGCCCAGATGCGATGGCTTCCGGGCCATATCGTAAACCCACCGCCGTGTTTTTCCACAGTATCTAAATATACTGATGCACCAAGCGTAAATGCGCCAACGACACCTTTGGGAACACCGTTTGACGGTGTATGGTAACCGTCAAGATGACCGAGTGGTTCGCGAAATTCTCTCTCGGGATCAGGAAAATTGATATGAGGCCCTGCCCCGCCATCAGGATGTAATTTGCCTTCACCGACCATCTCTTCTGCCATAGCGAACACCTTATTGCCGTATATTGTCCCCTTGATAACATCTTCGCCACCAATAGGAGCAGTGCGATATCCTTTCTGAATCCAGGATTCAGGATCATTTCTATCTTCGTCTAAAGACTCCCATACGCTATCCAGTGCGGCAGCGATTTCATTCTGATCAAGTGCACCCCGGACAACCAGATATCCGTTCTCTTTAAAAAACTCTTTGTCTGCATCTGTTAGATAAGCCATAGTAATGTTTCCTCAGTGATTTACGAAGTAACTACAAATCCGTTTTCTTTAACGGCTTTTTGATATGCATCTTCTTCAATACTCAATCCAAATCCTGGAAGATTTGGTATATTGACATAGCCGTTTGAAATAGAATAATTGGAATCGTCTATTCCAGGGGTATCAGCATGATCCCATTCAACAAATTCAAATTTTTCTATTTTCGCAGCGAGATGACCTGTTACAAAGTTTCCGTAATATCCTCCATAATGATGCGGTGCTGTGCCAACATTTACTGCATCTAATTCAGGTCCCAATTCAAGCCATCTTGTGAAACCTGGATGAAATATGTCGTATTGCACAATGTCTATAAGTCCATTTTTTGCCCAATTAATCAGATTTGGAGAAGCTCCACCTTCACCATCAGCGATTTTTGTTTTTATCCCTTCAGTGTCTAACCATTCCTTTAATAGTCCATAAACACGAGCATCTTCATGAAATGCTTCTTCCATCCAATAGACATTTGCTTCAGCTGCACCACCTAACACCTGTTTTGTAATGTTGAGATTATATCCGTTGTTTGCGTCGATAAGGATAGTGGCATCGGACCCCACAGCTTCACGCACGGCTTTAATAACATCAATATCACGTTGCGTTCCCTTTTCAAGCGGCATGTGCATCGCACCACGACCGACCTTGATTTTATATGCATTATGTCCGCGTGCTTTACCTTCAAGTGCTTCAGATGCAATAAGTGCAGCGGCTTCAGCATTATCATCAATGTGCAAGTCATCAATGTATAGAGATGTGTCATAGCAAGGTGCTTTGAAGTCTCCATTTTCACCTGACAACATTGTATACACAGGTATTTGTTCCAGCTGTCCAACCAAATCCCATATCGGATATTCCATGAATCGGTAATCTGCATTTACACCGTTTTCACTATCAAAAGCGTCTGATAGGTTGAAACCGATGATAGATTCTGCTTTATCACGAGATATTGATGAAGTACCTATACCACAGACACCGTTAGAGGTAGTCAGTCTTGCGAAGGCGGGACGTACGTGTAAACCGTGTTCTCCAAGTCGTGAATTGCATCCAGCCTTACGTGGACGTTCTCCTGTCAACCGTCCCCATTCAATCCGTTCTATTATCACGTTTTCCAAATTCCTCTCCTTTGACAAATTCCATATCATTTACAATTGAGTCTGTAATAGATTATAACTTTTTGTGTCTAATTTTTTATAGTTCTCAATTTCATATCGGTTACCATCAGCATCTTTAATTAAAACACGTCCATTTGCAAGAGTAACTATATCGTATCGTGTGCGAACACCGAATTCTACATCTCCTTGTGATGTTTCAACCTGCCAAGTTGTTACGCCGAATTGTCCATAAAGTGAGTTTATCTTAGTAATTTTCGGCATAAAATATTTTTTTTTCAGTTCTTCTATGAGCACATCGCGAGAATTGGATGACAGTTTATTCACATCTTCAACGACACCAATTTCATTACCATCACTATCAAATAGAGTGATATAACGCATCGTATCACTAATAGGAAAACTACGAACAGGTTCAATTCTTGTATATGTTGTTCCATCGGAGAATTCCACAACAAGTTCTGCAAACGCATTGCGACTGATACTCATACTATCGGCATCAAGGAATTCTAATTCGTCCGTAACTTTAATAGCTTCATGCATCAAGTTTTCTCCCATAACCCACTGATCCATTTTACCATGCACGGATCTTTGATAATTCAGTCTGTTTCTGGCACAGATTAGCATAAGTACCGTCTTGATCAATCAATTCCTCATGGGTGCCTATCTCGTCCACTTCACCTTCTTTTAATACAACGAGACGACTTGCATATTTTAGCGTTGAGAGTCTATGTGCGATTGCAAACACCGTTCTCCCTCTGACAAGCCGCTCCAACGCTTCTTGGATTTTAGATTCTGTTTCAGTATCAATAGAGGATGTCGCTTCGTCAAGGATCAAGATACGTGGATTCTTCAAAATTGCACGTGCAATAGATATTCTTTGTCTTTCACCACCAGAAACACGTGCACCTCTTTCACCGACCATTGTATCATATCCATCAGGAAATTTGACAATAAAATCATGTGCATTTGCAGCTTTCGCTGCTGCAATGATCTCAAAGCGGGATGCCCCAGGCTTCGAATAACCAATATTCTCCGCAATTGTTCCATCAAAGAGGAAAGGGTCTTGCAGAACAACACCGATCTGTTGCCGTAATGATTTAACCCGTATGTCTTTGGTATCATGACCGTCAATGACAATCGTTCCCTGCAGTGGGTCATAGAAACGCGTGATGAGATTGACGAGAGTGCTTTTTCCTGCACCACTGTGTCCAACGAGACCAATCATCTCACCAGCCTCAACTTGGAAACTCACACCGTTAATAGCATTCTTCTCGTTATCGTAAGTGAAGAATACTTCTCTGAATTCAATGTCACCTTTAATGTTGTCAATTGCTTGTGCATCATCTCTATCTGAGACGGTAGGAGGCGTATCCAATATCTCAAAGACGCGTTCGGCAGAGGTACCCGCTCGGATAAATCTTTCATTCATTTCACAAAGTGTTCTCACAGGACCAAAAAAGCGCACCATATAGTATTGAAACTCGAAAAGTATACCAAGTGTCAATTCTCCTTGAAGTATCTGCCATCCACCCACAAGCCAGATGATTATTGAAGCTGAGTAGGTTATAAACTGCATGATGGGTCTGTAAAGTGACCCCAGTTTTGCTGCGTTTAATTCACCAGAAAACACTTGATAGGTAAGCTCACTGAATCTGTTTATCTCATATCGTTCTCTTGCAAAGGCTTTGACAACACGAACACCCGGAATTACACTTGCCAGAATTGTACTGATATTCGCATAACGTTTCCACAAGACCTGATATACCTTACTCATCTTTTTACCAAATACAATTGTGAAAAAGATGAGACAAGGAATAGGAATTAGAACCCATAACGCAAGCTTCCAACTTGCAGCGAACATTAAGGCACACATAAAAATTAATGTGAGAGAATCCCCAACAATATCTTGAAGTCCGTTTGCAATGAAATCTCGAAGTCTTGACACATCATGCGTAATTCTGGACATCAGATTGCCTGTGTCACGATCATGAAAAAAATCAATAGAAAGCGTATTTAGATGTTCATAAGTCTGATTTTGCAACCGCCTTGTAATGTTCTGACCTACCCAAGCCATCATATAGCCGCGTACTGAGGATAAACCCATATTGAAGACGCTAAGACCAACCATAATAAGGATAATGGTAAGGAAGTGTCCGAAACTACCAGAAAGCGGCATGCTACCGAACCAACTGCTTAATGTATTACTTAGACCCTCAAGGTGTCCCCAAGATGTCTCTGGTAGCTGCTCTGGAATTGGTTGTCCATCTGCACTTGCAGCCGCAAAAACATTACCAGCAGGCACAAGAATATTATCCACCAATTCTCTACTAAGTTTACCAGGATACACATCAATAAATCGAATCACTAACATCATTAGGAAGGCAGGAATGATGATATATAGGAATGGAAGGGCATATTTGAATAGACGGAAAATGAGTTTACTTTTTTGGACACAGTTGACACAGACCCCCGACCAACTTGGGATCGGTTCCCCACATTTTTCACATCGCGATTTATCTCCGCCGCGTTTTAGACCGGGAGGACCACCACGTCCACCGCGTCGTCCACCAGGTCCGGGTCCTCTACGTCCGCGCCTTTCTGCAAGAACTGAACCATTTGATGAAGATAATTCTTCTAATTCCGCGACTGTCAGGTTGAATTTTGGTGTTAACCGCTTAGAATATCGCGCCAACTCAACAGCATTTTCGGATGTGATAACCTTGAGTATGTTATTGCCGTACATCTCAAGAACTTCAATAGCTTCTACTGTAGTGAGAGATACTTCTTGAATATCGTGTCCGAGTGCACCGTTTTGATTGAATGCAATCAGTCTTTTATCGGTTGCTAATAACCAATCTTTACCATAAGTCCCGTCAAACTGTAAATCGGTTGAAACGACAACCTTGATTTCTTCTCCATTATCAAGAAGTTCGTGGGCACGCTTTTCAAGGATTTCCGGTATTTCTTCCTTAGTCGTTAATTCATTATCAACTTTTTTTCTGTTGCGCGGTTTACTACCAAATGATCCCATTCCCATTCGATGAGAACGACTGCGTCTTGAACCCGATGATGGTCCGTGCATAAATCAAACCTCATAGAAGTAGTTTCTATAATTGGTACTCCTGATGTGTATATGAAAGTGCTGTAAACTAATATGGTGTCTTTATTTAACGTGTTTTTTAGCAAAAGGTTGAAGAAAAGTTGACGATATTCTATATGGTTGGATATGGTTATACCATTTCTACAAGAGAACTTGCCATTATCAAAACAGGTGTTCGTAGTCCCACAATTCATTGCGCCTCTTACATTCATGGTAGTAGGCACACGCCGTGTGCCGTTCTTCCATTCTCATGTCCATCCTTGAATCCTGAAAATCATGGTTCAGACCTCTCTTACAATATCCGCGCAAATGGTGTCTGTAGGTCTAAAATCCTGTAGGTAGCAACTTAGCTGAATATAGTTAATCTTCATGAATATACTCAATATCTGGGAAATCGCTAATTACATCTAAAAATAAACAAAAATAAAAAATATGTCCATTGCCAAAAAATAACTTGACATAAGTCCATTTATATGTTAATATATATATACTATTTATTTTAAAACGAATGTTCTATATGACATAACAATTTTAATAAATTTTTAAGAGTAAATAATGGAAATTATTATGAATATAAAAGACGATAGTCATGCAATTAATCACACATTTCTATACAAAAATAACTTGCAAATGTCAGCATCTCAGAAGAATCTTACAGTTTACAAAATTCAAATTTTAGCACTACAAAATAATGCCCTATAAACCCAGACAGTGACTGCGTGCATAGACAATTTGGACGTCTTACGGACTGTAAGAGATTTCTTACAGTTTCGTAACTTTTCAAGAAGGAGACAAACCATGAAATTACAAGATAAACACAATGAATTTGCTGACAGATACTACACAAAATACATGAAAACCAACGATGTCGTCGCAACCAAAATCTGCTAAATAACGAGAACATACTATGGTGAAGTATGACATTATAGTGAATTATAAATATAAGTTGACACTTTCGTCCCACGGTAGGCGAGGTTTCCTAACCTCGCCGATGAAGAGTGTTCAAGTAATTTCAAAATCTACTATATATCTACATTTTCTTTCTACGGTAGATGAGGTCTCCTAACCTCACCTAAGCAATGTGTAGAATTAAATCAATAATTTACCATAAATATACCTTGAGTATCACGATAGAATTATGCTAATATTAATGTGAATTATCAAAGACATTTTGTAGTTATATGTCCTAGCAATCAAACCAAATTGAAATAACATAAACTTATTTTCCTTATATCTGTTGGAGGAACAAATGCGTAGCCATGAAGTAGATTATGAAATTTTTGGAAACGACATGCAAGTTGTTGAAGTTGAGCTTGACTTAGGTGAAACAATAGTCGCGGAAGCCGGTGCTATGAATTGGATGGATGATGATATTGAGTTTGAAGCAAAGATGGGGGACGGCACCAGTGGTGGTGACGGATTGGTCGGAAAACTCTTCAGTGCAGGGAAACGGACTCTCACTGGGGAATCACTGTTTATGACTCACTTCACCAACACAGGTAAAAACAAAAGAAGAGTTGCATTCGCTGCACCATATCCTGGACATATTATACCTATAAATCTGAGTGAAATCGGTGGAGAACTGACTTGTCAAAAGGGGGCATTTCTTTGTGCTGCGCACGGAACTGAGCTAACTATTGCTTTTACACAAAAATTGGGTGCAGGTTTCTTCGGTGGAGAAGGTTTTATCCTCCAACTACTACGCGGTGATGGAATGGCTTTTGTACATGCTGGCGGTACAGTCATAAAAAAGGAACTAAATAACGAAACTATACACCTTGATACTGGATGTCTTGTCGCTTTTTCCCCAGGTATCAATTATAGTATTGAAAGGGTTAAGGGGCTTAAATCTATGTTCTTCGGTGGCGAAGGACTTTTCCTCGCTACATTACAAGGCACTGGCACCGTATATCTACAGAGTTTACCATTCTCCAAGTTGGCTGACAGAATTATTGAGCAAGTTCCAAGTGGTTGATTTTCATGTAGACCTCAAAGCAATATTAAATATGCGCATTGTCCATTGATAGCGGGCGGGGAAACCCCGCCCCTACGACTCGGTGGCATCATCTGCCGAAAAAATCGGAAGATTATTATTTAATATTGCTTAGTCCGTTTAAAACTGTAAATTGGATAAAAATAAACCTGTTCTTGATTTGGAGTAATATTGAAAATACAATCTATTAAAGCTTATCAAGTTGACCTACCTTTGCACGAAGGTAGTTACAATTGGTCAGGTGGCAAGTCAGTTTCCGTATTTGACAGCACTATCGTCGCTGTTGAAACGGATGAAGGTTCAATAGGCTATGGAGAGGTATGTCCTTTGGGCCCCTTCTACCTTCCCGCTTATGCAGAAGGGACACGTACAGGTATTGCCGAACTTGCACCCCACCTGGTTGGTGAAGATCCAACACAACTGTTACCGTTGAATCAGCAGATGGATATTGTCCTCAAGGGACATCCTTATGTGAAGTCTGGCATAGACATCGCATGTTGGGATATTTTAGGTAAGGTCTCAAATCAACCGGTCTGCACACTTCTCGGTGGTAGGTATGGGGAAGACTTCATGCTCTATCGGGCAATTTCACAGCAATCTCCTGATGAGATGGCGGAGAAAGTAGCAAACTACCGTGCTGAAGGATATCGCAAATTCCAGTTGAAAGTAGGTGCTGATCCAAACACCGACATTGAACGTATCCACGCAGCCTCACAACTCCTGCAACCCGGTGATGTTCTAATTGCAGATGCAAACACTGGATGGTTAATGCATCAAGCTGCTCGTGTCGTCCGGGGTGTGAGTGGTGTGGATGTCTACATTGAACAACCGTGTTTGTCTTACGAAGAATGTTTGGCAATACGAGAACGGACAGATCATCCGTTTGTCCTTGACGAAACAATTGATAGCATATATACACTATTACGCGGATATGCAGATAGGGCAATGGATGTTGTCAACATAAAGATTAGCAAATTTGGTGGTCTTACTAAGGCAAAATTAGCAAGAGACCTATGTGTTGAACTCGGCATTGCGATGACGATTGAAGATAGTTGGGGAGGAGATATTACAACCGCAGCAATTGCTCATCTGGCACATAGTACTCCTACTGAGTTTTTATTTACAGCAACAGATTTTAATAGTTATGTCTCCGTCAGCACTGCGGAAGGAGCACCACAAAGAACTAACGGCAGAATGGCTTCCTCAACCGAACCGGGATTGGGAATCAAACCACGGATGGAAGTATTAGGTGAAGCAGTTGTAATTGTGGAATAATGCTATGTCTATAAGAATTCTCACCGCTACAGATGTAATTGCCGCACTACCGATGACAAAAGCAATTGATGCTATGCGCCATGCATACAGTCAACTTTCAACAAGTAAAGTAATCATGCCGTCCCGACAACACATTACCACAGACAAAGGTGTGACGTTAATTATGCCTGCATACCTACCTGAAGGGAGCGAATTTGGAATTAAAGTAGTATCCGTATATGATGAAAATCCAATGCATAATCTACCTCGAATCACTGCGACAGTGTTAGTTCTTGATCCAACAACAGGCGAACCAAAAGCAATCATGGATGGTGCCAGTCTCACTGCAATTCGAACTGGTGCAGGAGGCGGAGTCGCAGCTGATTTGCTTGCACGTCCTAACGCATTGACGGTTGGTCTTTTCGGTGCGGGTGTTCAGGCAAGAGTGCAACTGCAAGCTGTCATGGCGGTAAGGACAATCAAACGCGTTAATCTCATGAGTCGAACACAGTCTTCTGCGGAACTGCTCGCAGCTGAGATTCCAAAGTGGACAGATGCACCAGTTGTAAATATAGCATCTACACCCAAACAGGTCGTTGTAGGTGCCGATATTGTCTTATGTGCCACAACTTCTGCGACACCACTTTTTGATGGGAATGACCTGCAACAAGGGACACATATCACCGCAGTCGGCACATTCGTACCAGAGAAGCGCGAAGTTGATACTACCACTATACGACGTGCAGACCTTGTTGCAGTGGATTCACGAGAGGATTGTTTAGAGGAGGCAGGAGACCTAATCATACCAAATGCTGAAATACATGCTGAAATTGGAGAAATCATCAATGGCGACAAGCAAGGACGACAATCTGATGACGAAATCACTTTCTTCAAGTCTGTAGGAGTTGCAGTACAGGATGCCGTCGCTGCTTCAGTTGTTCTGTCAGAGGCAGAAGAAAAAGGTTTAGGTGCCGTCATTGATATAACACAATAATTTGCATGTCTTTCTTATTTAGACAATAGATATTTGATTATCTCGGCTGCTACTTCACCTTTTGGATTATCTTCATATTGTGTGTGAAATACAATCGCTATTCTGCCACGATCCCCATCTCGAACAATAATAGGATCAGCAAATGTTGCATGCGTATCGCCAGTATCGGTCGCTAAGATCTTTTCAGCAAACCATTCACCTTCAAGTTGATCCAGAGGAAAGGTTCTGTCAGATGCGAAATTACCCAAACTCGGTGTTAGTGTTTTGCCAACTTCTGTAACAATCATTCTTCTGTCGTGTGTATATACATCAAGATCAATATCAGGAATGTCCATTAGGTTTTGTAACGCGCCGCGCTCGTTTGCTTTTTTACCTTCAGAACTGCTATAGCCAAGATAATCTGCTTGATTCAAAATCGTATCACCATCCGTTGTTTCAATCCATTTTTCAAGGACAGAATCATCGGGTTGAGCATTTCCAGGGGGATAAATGGTGTAAGGTAAAGTACCGTAAAGGATACAGACATTCACAGAACCGTTTTCGGTAGTTTGCAGCATCCAGTCTCTGAATGAGTCCTCACTTCCTGTAATTCCAACTTGAATTCCTTTCGGTTCCAATAAGTTTCTCGTGATTTCAGCTTCAATTTTTGCCAGTTCAGGTCTTATCCACAACGTTCTTCCTAGATAAATCAATACATCAACAGGTGATTCTTCCACCACTATTTCAGATGGTTCTGCATCCTGTGTAACTGCTATCTCCAATTGATGTGTTTTATTGCAACTGGATAATGAAAAGATGCATACAAAAAATAAAATAATAACTAATCTTTGAAAATTTCGCATTGGTATTTCTCCTTGAGTATTAAAAGGTAGATAATTATACTATGCACTAGTAGACAGTCTACTAGAGACGGTAGCAAATGCTATTGAAGTTGGTCCGGTTTGTCTTGAATTATCTACATGACTAATATAGTAGTTTACTTCGTACTTAAACGATTATTTTCACAAATCATTACGACATATTATGTAAGAAAGTATGATTAATGCAGTTTTCTTTGACCTGGATAACACCCTTTGTGACTCCGATGCCGCTTGGAACACTGCAGTTGATGAAACATTTCAAATGTTCTGCTTACATGAACCAAAGGTATCTATAGAAGTGCTAACAAAGGCATGGACAAAAGTTCATCTGAAACTTTTTCAGCAACTTGATGCTGGAAAATGTTCTATGGCAGAAGTAAGAGATGTCCGTTTCACTGCTTTATTCAAAGAACTAAACCTGACATCATGCAAAATGGCAGAGGAACTCAACGATTTTCTCAGTAACCAATATGTCACAAGTCTGTGTCTATACGAAGATGTCACTGTGCTTGAGGAACTCAACGAGTATCATGTCGGTATCATTACAAACGGTGCGCACGATGAACACAAAGATAGTCAACTATCTAAAGTAAGACACTTGGGACTTAGCGATCGTATTCAGTCTTTGACAATTTCTGATGAAATCGGTGTCAGGAAACCAAAATTTGATATTTTTGCAGTGGCTTGTAAAAGAGCGAATGTCCAGCTGAAAGAGGCAGTCCTCGTGGGAGATTCTGTACAAAATGACATCGTTGGTGCAAACCGAGCAGGAATGACAAGTATTTTGATTGACCGAAAATCGGATGTTTCAATTACAAATATAGCAGATCAACAACCAGACTATCTGATTACAAATCTATATGATGTCTTGGACTGTTTGGAAGGCAAACAGCATGAGAATTGTATTGTATGAATGTCGTAGTTGATACGACAGATTGTTCGTTTGGTTGAGAGTAGCTTAATCCAAATCTCTTATTAAATAATTGATGATTATTTCAGCTGCAACTGTCCCTTTCGGATTCTTCCCATGATGAGTTTGATGTACCATCGCAATTCTACCACGATCACCATCTCTTAGAATAATAGGATCAGCACCTATTGGTTCATCATCACCAGTATCACTGGCAAATATCTTTTCTGCATACCATTCAAAATCCAGTTGTTCCAACGGGAAAGGTCTGTCTGATTGAAAACTAACTAAACTCGGGGTTAAAGTTCTTCCGCTATCAGTGATTAGCATTTGTAGTTCTTCAAAATGCTCAACATTAATATCAAGATTAGGAAGGTCCATTAGATTCTGTAGCATTGCTTTGCTGTTTGGTGTTTCATCTGAACTGTAGTATCCAAAATAATCACCGTGGTTCAGAAACGTATCACCATCCGTAGATTCAATCCAGTTTTCTGCGATAGACCCTTCAGATTGTGTATTTCCCGCAGCATAAATAGTAGCAGGTATCACACCGTAGAGTATACATACATTCACTGCTCCGTTTGCAGTTGTTTCAATCATCCACTCTCTTACCGTATCTACACTCTCTGTAATCGATGCTTGAATGCCTTTGGATTCCAAAATGTTTTTTGTCGTGTTTGCTTCAACTGCAGCAAGTTCAATAGTAATCCAAGATGTACTTCCTATATATATTAAGACATCTTTCGGATTATCAAAGGGTTCTTCCATTGATACATTGATTTCAGCGGAATGTGACTCTTTCTGTATTTTCGCACAACCCACAATTGATACAACACAACAAATTAGGGATAAAACGACAAAACATCGGTATTTCTGCATTAATGATTTCCTTAAGTATAATATAAATTCCACAAATTGAAGTTCTGACTACGTTTTTATTATAGACGTTACTTCGGTATTATCCGTTTCACTTGTCCGTTTTCACCGCCGATTACGATACTACCATCTGTAGGATGTACCGCAAGGGCATAGATCCAACCTGATATTCCTTGAATCTCAGCAGTTACCTCCACTGAATCAGGATCTACAAGACGTATAATACCATCATCACAGGCTGCAATCACTTGTGTGCCGTTGTGCATCCACGAAACGTCCAACGGTGTTCCCTTCAAACGAGCAAACTTTACCATTCTACCGATGGTCGGTTGCCAGAAACGAACGGTCTTGTCATCACTTACAGAAACGAGCATGGGAAGTGTTGATTCACGTGGACGTAAGGCAAGGTCGTGTACAGGAAGCGTGTGATTGTTCATACTTCGCAGTAACTCACCAGAAGTTAAGTCCCAAACTCGTATGTTTTGGTCTATTCCAGTACTCACAAGAAGTTGATTATCATTGAGAAAACAGAGAGATGATACACCTCGTGAATGTCCCTCAAACTGCTGAATCGGTTTTCCTGATGATAGGTCCCACAAGATGATACTTCTGTCCAAACTTGCTGATGCAAGAGTATTCTCATCTCGCCAAGATACAGCCATAACAGAATCTTTATGTTGTTTAAAAATGTTAAGTGACTTTAGCTCTATCCATGAGAATATCTCTATAATCCCTTCAGTTGCCGGATTGCCACCACCTACTGCTAACCGTTCACCATTGGGTGAAAATGCGACATCATGGATATTGTATGCATTGACTTCAATCAACTTTGTTTGGTCAAGTGAGGGATAATCGTAAATATGCAATCCCGCTTGTGAACATGCAATCACGGATTTACCATCGGGAGAAAACACAAGCGAGGTGATTGGAGACATGACGGTAGGTTGATGTCTCTTCGATTTTGATTGAATGCGTTGTGATTGATTCCCTTTCCATTCGCCAAAGTCTGCACCTTGTTTAATCCACTGTTCAAATAGATCCGTTTCCTGTTTTGTTAGTGGAGTGCTATCTTCTGTTGGTGGCATAATACCTGTTTCACCTTCTGGTAATGTAATACGATGATAGAGAAGGCTATTATCAGGTTCACCTGCGACTATTACCTCACCATGCAGACTCTCCCGAATACCCAACACACTGTCCAGTTGAACACTTCCCTTCGGTTTGGTGACGTTCCCGTTTACATCTATTGTTGGTGCACTATGGCATTTGAAGCATCGGTTCTGTAAGATAGGTGAAATTGACTTCTCAAAATCCACTACAGTTTGGGGATTAGCAGACAGGTCTGAAGTAGAAGGCATGAAAAAAAGAAAAAGAATGATAATCTTTATGATTGACAGAATTTCTTTATGGTACATACTTATCCTTGGCACCTTAATGATTCATCACAAATTCATCGCATGTCAGGAGACTCCACACCAAATCCTCAAGAATTGCGCGTTGGGAATTCGCAGACTCGTTGAAATCAATGTGTTGTTGCCAAAATGTTATATCGTCATCTGTTGGATATCTACTTAACGCAGAAATATAGAATTCAGAAACAATGTCCATCGGTGATTTATTTTGAATAAGCAGTTTATCCAATCTGCTGTCTTTAACACCGATACGAGCATTGAGAAGGTCCCCGTTGAATAGATGTAGTTTTCGTTGAA
Organism: Candidatus Poribacteria bacterium; assembly: GCA_958295945.1. Taxonomy (GTDB): domain Bacteria; phylum Poribacteria; class WGA-4E; order WGA-4E; family WGA-3G; genus MSPOR6. The sequence goes on along the minus strand of OY282386.1, from coordinate 1,808,697 downwards.
GACCATCAATTGCTTCATCCGAATTCTCGCATGAAGTTTCACGTGAACATCTACCGAGTATGTCAAGTGCGTCAGATTCTGTATTTGGATTAACAAGTGAGATAGCACGTGTGCCTATCGGTTCATTCCCATATCTATCAGGAACATCAAGAACATCAGAAACTGCATCTGCTAACACCTCTGGAGATAGTGGCTTCTTTACGGCATGAGAGTAAAAGCGATCATCTGATCTGTTTTCTGATAGGGCATTGGAACTGCGTGCGTAAGCATCGCTTAGCGCAATGAGTTGAAGTGTTCGTTTGATTTCATATCCATGTTTTACAAAGTCATCTGCCAAAGCAGTCAGTAATTCTAGATGAGTGGCAGGATTGGTTGACCGAAAATCATCAACAGGTTCAACTAATCCTCGTCCCATCATCGCTTTCCATAGCCGATTGACAATCGCTTTTGCAAAATATGGATTATCTGTCTTTGTCAACCATTCAACTAATTCACCACGACCATCAGAGATATCTGAAGGTAAATACTTTTCTCCAGGAATTCGTGGAATCGCCTTTTCTCGTGTTGCTGGATGAATGACTTCGGCAGAAGGTTTTACTTTGACGACCTGTTCATCTTCAATTTTTGCGAAGATTGCAGTTAATCCGTGATAATCGTCCTGTGTCCATTTGTCAAGTGGGTGATTATGACAATTTGCACACCGCAACCGAACACCCATGAAGAGTTCACTCACAAATTCCGCTTGTTCACGCGGACCATCAACCGTCCGGTAAAAATTCGCTGGACCAATCTCATGTGAATCACCCGTTGCCAATATAACAGTACGTACAATCTTGTCATATCCAACCCCTTCTCGAATCTGATTGGAAAGCCATTCGTGGTAGACAAACGCACCTTGTGTGTTTCTTTCCTTAGCACCAATCCGTAGTAGTTTAGCAAATTGCAGAGTCCAATACTCGTTAAATTCGTTTGACTCAAGTAATTTATCAACCAAATTCTCTCTTTTCTTTCTACTGGTATCTGTAGTAAATGCTTTGACTGCATCTGTAGTGGGAATACGTCCCGTGAGATCAAGTGTAACCCTCCGCAGAAAGGTTGCATCATCTATAGTGCCAGAAAAAGGCAATCTCAAAATAGAGAGTAATTTCTGAATTTCAATATCAATGATTTTCTCAGCTGATTTTGTCCGTTGGGAATTTTCTATTGTCCTATGATTGTTCTGTATTTCTGCATTGTTTAGAGGTGCGATAAGTTCTATCGATACGACTTCCGTTAGATAACGAGCAAGTATGATATGCCGGCCTAGACGTTTTAATTTTGCTATCGCATTTGATGCATCAATTTCAATTGCTGATGAATCCTCTGCTGTAAAAACAGTCCATCGTGTTACATCTCTTTTCGTTCCATCTGAAAAATGAGCATCTGCGTAAAGTTGAATGGGACTCTCAAGATTCGCTATCACATGTTTTTGTGGTGATATTTCAACGCGTTCCAAACGACGCAGCGTTTCGTATGATGCACCTTGTTGTATCCAGCTGCGGAGTATTCGCGCAGCTTCTCCATTTTCATCCAACACATGACCGCCGCCATGGTTTGTCTGTGCCGTCGGTTTTAGAATGACGAGACTTTGTTCTGGGTGCATCAGGTTGATACGTCGTCCAGCAAGTTGTCGAACAATCGACTTATAGTCTGCTTGAGGATTGCCACCAAAGAGTGACAACTTAAACTCGCCTCTACCTGCGGCTGAACCATGACATGCCCCAGCGTTACACCCAAACTTGCTAAAAATCGGTATCAGATCATTCTCAAAATCAACAAAATCATTCGCAACTGAGGATTGATTAGGTGTTTGGTATTCATTGGCATACGTTACAGTTTGAACCAAGTAACAACACAAAGTAAGAACCAATGTGATTAGGATTATCTGGATTACCTTCATTATCCACCTTTTACTTACGCAAATAATTCGGAAACGACTTTAGCACCGTCAGGGGCAACGCGTACGGGTCTCCCGTCGCTGGTATGAAGTTCAAAACTCGGATCAATGCCGAGTAGCGTGTAGATTGTGGATGAGAGATCCGATGGTGTCACGGGACGTTCTTTTGGAAATTCACCGAGTGCATCGCTGCTCCCTATAATCTGTCCTCCCTGCACACCGCCGCCAGCCAACATCACACTGAACACATTAGGCCAATGATCTCTTCCACCTTGTGAGTTAATCTTTGGTGTGCGACCGAACTCACCCATAACAATTACGAGTGTTTCATCCAACATACGCCTGTCCGTAAGGTCTTGTATCAGCGCACTGAGTGCCCGATCAAGAGATGGCAGATGGGCATTTCTGTCTGTTGGATAACGTTCCTTGAGTGTGAATATATCTTGATGTGTGTCCCATCCAGCATGATTGACTGTCACAAATGGAACACCTCGTTCCACTAACCTTCGTGCAAGTAGACATGCATGTCCGATACCATTCACGCCACCTTGTCCATATCGTTGACGCACGTCATGCGGTTCCTCTGAGAGTGAAAAAGCAGCTTTCGCTTCAGGAGATGTTATCAGATTATATGCACGTTCTAAATCAGGATCCGTTTTTGAGCCTGCATCTTTAGCATTACTAAATTCATTGAGTGCGTTGACAAACTGTTTCCTACGAGAAAGACGCGTCAAATCAATCCCTTCATAGAAATCAAGATCACGCACCTTAAAATCATTGTCTTTGGAATTACTACTAACAGAAAACGGACGTGTTGCACTTGGTAGGTATCCGTTTCCTGATAATTCACCAGTAAAGTTGGGAACTGCGATGTTAGGTGGTAAAACCGATAAAGAAGCTCCATCAGACTTCTGAGCATTTTGTAATCTGATATGGGCGATCGTTGATCCAAAAGTCGGATACTCCAACGCAGGTGTAGGTTTGTAGCCTGTCATCAAGTATTGGGTGCCAAGGTTGTGTTCACCAAGAGGTGATGTCATTGAGCGAATGATAGCGAATTTATCCATTATTCTTGCTGTTTGTTCAAGACATTCACTGATGTGTATTCCCGTAACATTTGTAGGAATAGTCTTTAGCGGTCCTCGAACCTCTTGTGGTGCATCTGGTTTCGGGTCAAAAGTCTCAAGATGACTGGGACCTCCATCTAACCATATTAGGATACAAGATTTTGCCTTTGCTCCAATTGTGTTGTTGTCTGCAAAGGCGCGTTGTAGGTGAAAAAAGTCGCCTAATCCAAGTCCAAGTGCAGTCAATCCACCAACCCGTAGAAAATCTCGCCGACTGACCCCATCACATCGTTTTACTGTGTTCATTTGTTTCTCCTCATATAACTCCTGCTTTTTTTGAATCAAAGTCAAATGCGCTTTGGCAATTGGGTGGGTTTTCAACCTTGAGAATCATTTGGACATGTTAGTAGGCACACTCCGCGTGTCGTCCACAAGCGAAATGATTACGGCACACGGAGTGTGCCTACTACTTTGCATCGCGCAATTATTCACTTCCGCTTTCCATACGCTTATTGTTAACATTATTAAGTCCGAATCCAATTTTTTTAATACCCGCCTCTTTTGCTATATTCATCACTTTGACAATCTGTTCATGAAGTACATCTTGTTCTGATAGGATAATAAGCATAGATTTTTGTTTTTCAGGTAAGTTACGGAGGAATGTAATCAATTCATCAAACTGGACAACGGTTCCATCTAAGTGTACAACTGATTCGTTGAATACAAAAGTTCCAGTTAAGAACATTTTACCAACTTCTTTTCCCTCTGCGGGATTTTTGATTTTTATAATGGGAGTTTTTCCGTTCAACCATCTTTCAAGCATAGCAGGTTGGATCTCAATTGCTTCTCCGATAGCACCAAGCACATAAGGGTCGGGTCGGAGCATCGGTTGTGCGAAAGCGAAGTTGTAAAGCACTTTTCCATCTTTGGCGATGATAACCGTTTGCGCTACATTACGATTCAACCCGTAGCTGCCTGGACCTTCCCGGCCGTCTTGAGAGATACCAAGTAAGACACCATTGGGAATATGTGGAACTAGCCTACTGGTTTGATTCTCCAAGGTATCTGGTGTGTCCCCAAAAAACACAGCACTTATATGCATTTTCTGTTTAGACTTCTCGTTGATTTGAGCGAGTAGACGAGAAACACCAACTAATCCGCGTAATCCAAGACGGCTTTCGTCTTGCATGAAGAGAACGAGCGGTTGTCCATCTGCCTTGGCGATGACATCGTATGTCATGTCCTTAACGTCACCATTAATACCCTTAGCCACCAAAGGTGGAAGTTTTTCCCCGGGTTGTGGACCAGAGAAGAATTTTGTACCCTGCACCTTCTTGAACTCAGCAGGATTTTTTACCTCAACACGAGTATTACGGTTTCGGTTTTGGCTTTCACGATTTGCTAAAGCGCGGCGTGCTGCCAGGCCTTCTTCATCATTGAGTTTGCCATCACCATCTTTGTCAAACCGTTTGACAAGTTCTTCCCGAGATGGTGTCCGTTCTCTCTCGTGTTCCATTTGTCTACCTTCTGGATTTACCCTTGAGTCTCTATCGCGCTTAATGCGCTCTTCTGGAGAAGGATCACGTTTGCCCTCGCGTTCCATTCCTTCTCTATCACGCTGCATCCGTTCACCTTCAACAGGTTTTTCGTTCAGCCATTTCGCGACTGTTTCTGGTTGTTCCTGAATTACATCTGCCATAGCACCGATGACATGTGGGTCAGCAAAGAGTAAAGGTTGTGTGAAAGCGAAGTTATGAAGCACTTTTCCATCCTTTGCGATGATAACCGTCTGTGCCACATTACGGTTCAATCCGTAGTTCCCCGATCCTTCACGACCATCAGGAGAAATACCTACTAATGGAACGTTCTTAGGCACATGCTGAGTGATTTGTTTCAACGCAGCGGAATCATCGCTGAAAAATACAACGCTGATGAGCAGGTCTTTTTCGGATTTGTTGGAGATTTTCTCAACAACACGCGCAATATCATACAACCCACGCAACCCCACGCCACTCTCGTCTTGCAACAGCAGCACGAGCGGTTGTCCATCAGCTCTAGCAATAAAATCGAATGTTTTATCTTTTGCTGCACCACGTATCCCTGTTGCCTTCAATGGTGGAAGTTTTTCACCTGGTTGCGGTCCAGAAAACAGTGGCTTATCTTCGGAGGAGTTGAAATCTGCTGGATCAGCAATTTCTACTTGGCGGCGATTATCGTAGCGGCGTTCTCTGCGCATCATCTGTGCATCATCTTTTGTCTCCTTGAGAAGTTGTTCACCTTCTTCCCAAGTGATTCCCAGTTTTTTGAGATGTTCTGCCACCTCTGATCTTGGTATTTTTCCATTCCTGATGCCTTTTTGAAGCGCGGCAAACTTAGAAGCGGTTGTCTTCTTGTCCAAATCGTTTTGCTTAGAGCCTTTCGCTGACGCTTCATTCAGCCACTGTTCCAGTGTACCGGGTTCTACTTCAATCGCTTGTGCGATGGCACCGAGGAGGTATGGGTCGGTATAGAGCATCGGTTGCGTGAAAGCCAAATTGTGCAAGACCTTTCCATCTTTTGCGACAATGACGGTCTGTGCTACATTACGGTTCAATCCATAGCTTCCTGGTCCTTCACGACCATCTGGAGATATACCTTTTAACACGAAATTTGGAATTTCATTTTTGTACATATTCCGCGCCCATTCAGGTAATTCCTCCATCTCATCTGCGAGGATGACAACACCTATCTGTAGTCCTCGATTAGATTGTTCCGCTTTCGTTGTCTCTTGTCCCTTATGAAGTCTATCAACATATTGTAACATGCGGATCGCATTTGCAAGACCTTTTATGCCTACGCCATTAGCATCTTGCAGGAATAAAACGATAGGTTTCCCATCTGTGTGGGCAGCAATGTCAAATTTCTTACCATCAATTCCTTTAACTTGGAACGGTGGAAGCTTTTCACCAGTTTGTGGTCCGGAGAACAAACGGTTTTCCTGTGATCCATAAAATGTTGACGGATCCAAAACCTTTATAGATTTGTTTTCTTTGTATTCCTTCTCATCCTTCATTTTTGCAAGTTTTTTCTGCTCGCCACGCTTCTTTTCAACTTTTTCAACCGCTTTTTCCGATTCCTGAGGTGTCTGTGCAAATAGCGAGAGTTGCACAGTTCTCAGTGGAACTAACTGTGCCATTGCAAGCAAAGGGAGACAGGTTAAGAGCAACGTTAATGCTACCACAAGCAAACGTCTCCTGGGCTGTAACTCAAGCGGTCGCTTGTCTTTCAAAATGGAGTTAATTCGGGATTCCAATTCAGATGGTTCATTCAACCCCATAGTTAGCGGAATGGACTGTTCTTTGTGGTGAACCATATCTAACAAACACTGTGCATAAGTTTTCCTTGCACCCGTCAATTGAATAACCCAATCATCACAGATTCGTTCCCGTAGATTGACAAGTTTTCGATTGAGAATATGATAAATCGGATGGAAAAAGAAAATAGCACCAACCAAGTGCGAAAAGAGATTTGTTAACCAATCCAATCGTTGCACGTGTGCTAATTCGTGAGCGGCTACCAATTCAAACTGATCTAGATTCATCTTTCTCGGAATTAGAATGTAAGGAGATAACCAACCAAATGAGATTGGTGATATGACCCTATCCGAAAAGCAGACGGTGACCGGATGACTTATGTTCAGTTTTTGAGCCAAGTTTTTGCAGATTGCTTGATATGATTCATCAGCTACACTCGCAGTACGGCGTAGTCGGTGGATTCGATACAAGCCGAAGGTAATTCGGAGTAACATAGCAAGTGTCCCAATAGTCCAAATGCAGAGTATTAAATTGGTCGTAGACCAATTTAATGTTGACTGGCTGGCTGTAACCGTTTGTTCCTGTGATTGCATGTTGCCTTCAGTGAATGAAATCTCTGGTAGGTCTGCATTTTGAGCAGCTAAAGCAGAAATGTTTAAAGAATCCACCTGCGTCAATTCAGGTGCTGTGTTACCGATTGAAATTGCTGGCACAAACTGATTTAAAGCAAATAGGATTGGCAAACTGATTAGAAACAGTAGCCAAAGCAAATGTGTTGTGGTGTTGGTGCTGCGAAAACGTCTTGTGATAAGCCATGTCAAACCGCCTAACAACCCCCATTGCCATGAACAGTTGAGTAATGAAAGTAGAATTTGCTTAGTCATCGGTTACTCCTTGTGATATTGAATTCCAGATATTTTTTCCGGTTGGTAGTCATTAATCAGTTTTTGTAAACGGTCAAGTTCTTCAGAACTGGTTTGTCGCACCTCAAGTAGCGTATTTACCAGTTTTTCTGCTGAATTGTCAAAGAGACGTTCCAATAAATCGTTGAGCATAGTATGTGTAATCTCCGTTTCTTTGACTAAAGGCTGGTAAACGAATGTCCTCCCATCCACTTGATGCGACAAAAAACCTTTCTTTTCAAGGCTTTTCATAGTAGTGGCGACGGTGGTATAGGCAAGCTTACGATCAATGTTTTCAAGAACATCATTGACTGTGGCACGCGTCAATTTCCATACCACTTTCATCACTTCAAGTTCTAAACGGTGTAATTTATTATCTGTCATCTGATTTTCCTCATCTGGAGGGTATAGGTAGATTTCTTAAACTATGAGACAAAATATCAACCCGAATGTTCTCAATTGCTTAGATAACATACTACATTAAAATACTAATTCTAAATACGGAGTAATAGTATTATATGTCCTGTAGATATATTTGTCAAGTTAAAATAATGCGGATCCGGGGATGAATCTATTTCAGGGGCCTGGGTGTCCAGTTTTTGGCACACATCTCATCATCTATTGTCCTGCGGGGTCTCCGTGCCTCACCATTGTTGGTAGATTGAAAGATGGCGGGGCACGGAGACCCCGCAGGACAATGGGTAGTCTGAAGTTAGTGCCAAAAACTGGACACACCCTTCAATCTGAACATGAACCACCCTGCTCCTTGTCTCGGTAGACTTTCAACCTATTGGATAATAAAGGGTGGGAACCCTGGCTCCTAAACCAGAAACTCTCCAAATTAATGTTGAGAAGGGACCCCATCTGGCGGTTTCTGTTTTAGGAGTTAACTGTATTATACCAAATTAACTTGATTAGTCCTTTTCTGATAAAGTTTGCATTGCAAAGCACGGAGACCTCGCGCTACAACTTACGTTAATTTGGTATAATACACACAGTTTATTTTTTGTGCAATACTTTTTATATTTTATTACTTTTTATTGTGATTATTTATTCTGTGGTGTTATGATGCGGGATGGTATTGGGTTCATTTTCAAAGACGAGTCGGATGATTTCGGTTGTTCTTATTTCTTGTTTTATGCGTTCCCAGTCTTCAGAGCGTCTTGATTTGAGTTGAGAGAGCGTGGATTGTCCAACTCCTAACGGACTATGAGAGGTAAGACTGATGATGTTCCAGTTTATGTATATCACGATAATTGTGTTAAGTGAAATATGCTGAGTGAGATATAAAATAAAATCGCTTTACTCAACACCTGATCTTGCAGCTATTTGCTTTTAAGTCTTGACCACGTTGTAGTGAGTTTGCGGAGGGGTTCAACAGGAAACGTTATTGTTCCACCATTTGGGATATTATCTCCATGAATTACAAGATCGTCAAACACAGCATCAGCATACGAGACAATAAACCCTGTTAATCCACCTTGTGTAATTGGTTTATCAATTTTTATATTTTGCGTAGCCTTATTATCGGGATCATTTAAATTTTCTATCTCAAATTGGAGGTGGTTGTCTTTTACTAATTTTGCAGAAAGCGAATACCAAGTATTTAAGTTTATATCAAAGTTAAATTTTTTAACGTTCTTAGTAATCACAAATTGACCATTTTGCCATTTTCCACCCAAGAATGCCACAATAGATATTTTCTGTTCATCATGATGCATTAAAAACATAAATCGTTGATGTTCTTTAGGTCTTGTGTGAAGGACTAACCCTAAATCAAGTGTTGGAAACCATTCTCCAACGAACTTTGCACGGCAAGAAACGGAATAATTTTTCCACGTTAACTTGCCAGTTAAAAATGTGCTCTGTCTTGAAAATTCACGTTGCGTTCCATACACTACTCCATCTTTTATTTTCCACTGAGTGGTGTCCTTCTCGGCAGCATTTTGCTGATTCGATATGTTATAAATTTCCCACTGAGTGGTATCTGGGTCGGAGAAATCATCTCTCCATGTTCCTGCAAGAATTGGTTGTGTTGGTTGTGTTATAGAACAAACTAAGGTTATAAGCATTGCTGCTTTCATTATTTTTTCCATAATATTTTCCTTAATTGTAAAGTGATAGATATTCTTGTGAGAGGACTATGTAAATCCTAATTCATCTGCTTGAGTTTTCCCCACTGAATGGTGAGTTTGTCGTAGGGTAAAACAGAAAGTGATGCGTCATCTATCCAATCTGGAAATCCATCGTTTGCCTTTGGTGAGTTGGTGAGATTTACGATATCATCAGTAGCGATGGTATATCTTAAAATATCACTTTGTCCATGTCCATTCTCTTCTGCAGCATGAATAAGTATATGTCGTGTCCCCATCCAGCAAGCCAAGTGCATGAACCATCTCTTGATCGGTGGCAACACAAGTTCTTTTACCAAAGCACCGTTTTTTGACTGGATGACGATTTTTTCGTTTTTACCTTGTTTTGCCTCTCCGTATAGAATATGTTTGCCATCAGGTGACCAACGTGGGGAAAAGTAGATTGTACCTGCATCTCGAACGAAGGGACGCGGGTTTTTACCGTCCGCATCCATAACGTAAATACCTTCTTGAAAAGGGTTTCTTCTTGCTGAAATATAGACAATATGTTTGCCATCAGGTGACCAGTCCGGATTTCCTGTATTGCGTACATTCATATTGCGTGTGAGTTCGCTTACTTCCTGCGTCTCAATATCAATGGTATGAATACTTGTCGCACCATCTCGAGTGCTTGTAAATGCTAGGTTTTGACTATCGGGCGACCAAGCAGGATTTATGTCAATTCCAGTGTAAGTAGTAAGTTGTCGAACCTGTGTTCCGTTCAAATTCATGAGGAACAGATCAAGATTCTGTTCATTGTTTTCCCTTTCTTGATCACGTTCAAAAGCGATGTACTTCCCATTGGGAGACCAGCGCGGGTGGGCATCGTATACATTATTATGTGTTAACCTTTTGACGTTACTACCGTCATCATCCATCACATATATTTCCCATTTGGACATAAACACTATTTTTGCCAAGGCGAAAGGCGTAATACACAATAGCAGTATGATGAAAGTAAAATATTTATACATTGTATTTCCTATATGAAGAGCAGGTATCTCCCTTTATGGATAAAGAAAACACCTGTCTTTGGAAAGTAATAGAACTTTAATCTTATGGTGGAGGGAAGTGTGTAAAACGAATACTGTTTACACAGTCCTTCCAAGAAAACGTTCTAGTTTTTCCTTGTATCGTGTAATACGCATCAATGCGGGTATACGCAGACATATGGTAAACTCTACCTGTTTTTGGAGCCTGTAGGTTACTTATGTCTATCCAGAGGGTCTCGCTATCATCAAGATATTGTATCTCAAAACCATTAACGTTTGTAATGAAATACAGCAGAAAAACCGAAAACTGAAAAACCCTATAGAATTTTGGTTTATTACTGACAACAATTATGGCATGAAAACGTTTACCAATCAAGAAAGGTTAATTTAATACTATCAATGGTCATCAGTGTCCTGCTTTTTCTCAAAACAATAAAGATGCGTCAGAGATCGGAGAATTAACTTGTTTCCAGCAACTGCACCAGATGCTACAAATTCTGTGTCAAACCTGTTGGTTGCCAATAAATTGAATGTTCGTCCTACAGAAATTACCGGCACACTCCCATCCATGTTAAAAAAGTAAATTTTTCCATCCGCATATAATGGAGATGCCCAATAATTTCCACTCACACGACCTTTCCATACCGTTTCACCATTTTTGGCATCTAAACACGTTACAACGCCTCCTTCATTCACCATATACAATAGATCGTCAACGATTAGTGGAGAAGGTATTTCAGGAGAACCCTTACGGTGACTCCAAACGATGTGCGTATCGGTTACATCTCCTGAGCCGGATGGATCAACTGCTAACAGACGTTTTTCTATACCCGTTGTGAAATAGACGAGATCATTTGCGAAAATTGGTCGACATGCAACATTCCAACCCCATCCGACATGACGAACACGCCAAAGTTCATCACCTGTTTTTGGGTCATAAGAAAATGTGACTTCAGCAGCAGGACTTATCAATTGCTTCTTTCCTTGAAATGTGATGATTGTAGGTGTTGCATAAGATTTTCGGTTGTCATTCGCTTTTTCTTTTTTTACTTTTTCAATATCCTTAACACCCTTTTCTTTCAGGACTTTCCCAAAATCGGAGTCAACATTCCGATGTTCTAACCAAATGGTATCCCCTGTATTTTTATCAAGTGCTGCAATGAATTGCACATCTACGCCATCATAGGTGAGAAAAATAGACTCGTCATCAATAATCGGAGAAGAAGCCGGACGCACACGGTGATCGCAGTTGAGATTTCTACGTTCCCATAGTATATCTCCTGTTTCCGAATCCAAACATGCTGTGCCGTAAGTGCCATAGTGGACATAAACTCGTCCTACTTCCACAAAAGGTGTAGGTGAGGCATGGCTATTTATATCGGGATGTTCAAGTTGAGGATTTTCAACGTCGAACACCATGATGTCATGTATGATATCGCCACTTTCAAGATCCACACAGATAGCAAAAAGTTCAGTACCATCTGTCCGTGCAGTTGTAAGCCAAATCTGATTTTCCCAGACAATAGGTGATGAATACCCTTTATCATGAATAGGTGTTTTCCATCGGATATTCTTGTCCTCATTAAATTCAATTGGTAGATCTGTTGCTATAGTTGTTCCATCTCCGTTTGCACCCCTGAACTGATTCCAGTTAGTCTGTTCTATTTCATGATCAGCTAAAAGTGATATAGGTAAGAACAATGTGCTGAGAATTAATAAAGTCAAATAGGTACTTGAAAACTCTTTCATGTGTAATGCCTTTCATACATAAAATAAAATGTAACGCAGTATATCATTAAGTCTACTTGATGTCCAATGTGAAATAAATACTAAAAGGTTATTTTGTCTTAGGTTTTTCTTGTGTTTTTTTCACAAACGGTAAATGCCCTAAGCCGGTAGGTGCGGTTTCCTAACCGCACCAGATCTGTGCCAGACACCTTTCATAATAGGTTTTCTCACTGGTTTCGGTGAGGTTAGGAAACCGCAAGGCATCAATTTAAGGATATATTTACCTGTCAAGGATTTTGGAAATCTATTTTTATCCTATACACCTTCCGCACCGCTGGTGCTGATATGTGATTTATAAAAGCCTCGGAGAGGCGACAGGTGTCCAGCACGTAATATCAACACAGACGAAGACCCAGCTGGGAGACAGGTGTATCAAATGCACAAACTTTACTCACTAATTTGACACCTATGGTGAGGTTAGGAAACCACATCTACCGTGAAGTGTGCAAATATTTTTACATTTCACTATCAGATTCTATTCACTTTGAATCAGTTTAAACTTATGTGCAGCCTCTTCCAAACCAATAAACCGACTATAGATTCCAACATGACTCAGCTTACCTACCCAGTTCCTTCCACCACTTGCTTCATCCCCGAAAATAAGCGGATATAGTTCCCAATTGCTGAAGTCACCTTGAATTCCGTTGCCAGTATGGACTAACTCACCGTTAACATAGCAATGAACATTCCCAGAAAAATAACTGACGATGACATGTGTTGCCTTTCCAGAGTCAATCCCACCAAATGAGAACTCGCCTCCCTGACCGTTTGTACCTGTTCGCGGTGTTCGAATCCTAATGGCAAACCGATTTCTATCCTGTCCCAAGGTAAAGTTACGATGGGTGACATCCTTTGAGAACGATATTATACGCGCCGGACCGCTCTGATTTAGATTGTCTGTGCTGACGAGACATTCAATTGTTAATTGATTGCTTTTCTGGCATGCTGCAAGCAGAATTTCATTCACATTTTTTGCGATAAATGCACCACCAGCCAGATCCATTTGTCCGTGTTCGGTAATTCTTGCTTCATCGCGGGATTCGATTTCATTGCTATCCTCAAACTTACTGTTCCAAGCAAACACAAGTCCGTCGCGTGATCCAGGAAATTCTTTATGTGTGCCTATGTCATCAGGAACAGCAGGCATAACATTAATGGTCCGTGCGGTTATTGCCGATGCACCATCTGCATCTGTAACAGTGAGCAGGGCGGTATATTGTCCAAGATTCTCATAAACGTGTGTTGGATTTGATTCATCTGATGTGATTCCATCACCAAAATCCCATTGTTGCGTCAATTCATCTGATGCTGAAAATGAGACAGTAAGCGGTGCACTGCCTTGAAGAACATCAGCAGATGCTTTTGCTTCTGGACGAAGTTTCTCACCCGGTGCATAAGGCGTAAAACGGTATGCAAAATCAGTTTGCGATGACGCAAATGTATATTCTCCTGGTTGTGCAGTCCCAACAGGTAGAATTTTCATATTCCAAGTATCAATGCCATCAATTTTATACGGAGTGTTTCCATGCAGTTTAACTGTTATTGTTTGCGGTTCAGTTGTATAAACCAAATAATATTCACCTTCTTTAGCAAGGACATATCGTCCCTTATCATCGCCGACCGGTTCAAGCGTATCAAATTCGGGGGCATCTGTCATAAATTCTTTTAGAAATGCTATACGTGCCGGACTTTCACCTCTAAGTATGCCTCCCTTTGCCCACCATAAAAGGTCTTCAGGATGCTTGTATGTTTCTCCATGTCCAACATAACATCCTGATACAGTACCTGCCCAAAAATTTTGAACCATCTGTCGTGCAGTAATGTTTCCCCATCCTTGCGGTATATCTCCCTCATAACGACACTCATCATAGATAACCGGTTTATTATATCGTGTGCGGTAAAGGATACCTTCAGCCATATTTGATGTTTGAATACTTGTATGTGTCACCCAAGGTTTACTGTGGTCATACCAACCTCTGCAGTTATGTATCCCGCGCAACCTTTGATATGGATCGTGGTCTCGTATAATCTGAAAAAACCGATCCCAATCCGATTCCGTTTTCGATGGCATGATGTCGTATTCATTCGCAAGAGACCACCACACATTACGGAAAGCCGCCAAGCGTGCAACAGCATAACGTATATAATGATCATCACTTTCAGCATCCATATTCTCAAAATCCCATCGATCATAAGTGTGGAATAGGATTATATCCGCTTCAATACCAAGCTTCAACAAATCTTGCACTCTTTGTTCAAAATGCTGCCAGAATTCTGGATTGAATCTTGTGAAATCCCAATCTTTGAGCGGTTTTCCCTGATATGGATAGTAGACGGGTTCATTCTTATTGTAGGAGTAATCTTTAGGAAAGATACACATCCGCAGCTTGTTGAATGGTGCGTCGGTGAGAGTATCAAGCGTCTGCTCCTCCATCTCCTCTCCCTGATGTGTCCATGCATAGCAGGTCGTGCCAAACTGATGATACGGCGTACCGTCAGCGTATTGTAGATAGAAATCTTTATACACTTGAACTGGTCCGTGGTTGCCATCAGTCGATTCAATACACGTAAATTCACCGGTTTTACCGTTCAATTCTGCGCTACTACTTTTTGTTGTGTATATCCATTCACCAACTTCATCTGGCATGAAACGGATTTTGTATATACCATTGCCATCATAGAATCCTTGCGGTTCAAAAGTGCGTCCACCTTCTATATCACTTCGTTTAAATTCTGCTGACAATTCTACCTCAGTGAAAGGATTACCTGTCTCGGGTCCATTCAAGGTCACTTCATATAATCCCCAACGTTCAGCCATAGACTTCTCCTTCTCTTGTTTCATTTCTGCAACAGTATTCCCAACAAAGACGATTACTATTAGGATTACTAATGAAAAGATTTGTTTCAACATCCAATCCCAGTTGTTAAGTTTCTAAGTTTTAACGATAATATAACCAAGTTTCTCTACTGAAGATAATTTCTATTACATTGCTCAAGTATACTCAAATATTTGACTCGTGTCAATAGTTTATGAATGCATCTCTAAGTCTTGAATATAGAATACATTTTGAACAAACCTGTCCAGAAATTGAACAGCAAGCTTGCAATTCTCAACGCTAATCCGCAAGAATCCTGATATAAACCCGTTTTCTATCAAAAATATCTTTGGCATAATAATTGCTCTATGATTAATGCGGACTGTGGTTTCATTCAATATAATGATTAAAATTTGATACATTGTAGAGGATTATTATGACTAAATTGATATTTCTATGCTTAATTCCAATCTATTTATCATTGATCGGTTGTGCAGTTCTCTTTACAGAACAGGTATATGTTCTGATTGATCAACCAGTGACAGAAAAGCCAATATTCCATGGAGTCATCTTCTCCATTCCAGAAAAAGCAAATGTGCGAAAAATTAGATTGCTTGGCGTTGGGAAATACCAAAACTTTGATATTTCTGTCCGTATTAAGGAAAGTCGTTGGGAATTAAAGAAGAAAGTACAAGGTGGAATAACTTTCCCGTATGATATCTTCATTTCTGCTGAAACAGATGCAATCAAAATCATAAAACCGACAACAACGGGTAGTGGACGTATTGATACGGTTGAATTTTACACTATCGCCGATATAGAGGATATGTAAATCTGAGAGGAATCTAATGAGATATATTTCCAATTGTGTCATTTTAATAAGTATTTTCTATCTACATAATCTTACGAATGCTATTGAACCTATTGGAACAATCGGACATGAATTACCCCAAAAACATGTGTTTCACACCAATGGAAAGATGCTTCGTGTTGTTCAAAGACATATTGAAATCGTTGATGTTGATACGAGTGAGGTGGAAGATGAATTTGGCAATCTCACAGATAATAGTGAAGTAGCATTCAGTCCAAATGTTTCACATATTGCGATTTTAGATTCTTCTTGGACAAATAAGACGACAACCGTAAATATATGGGATATTAATGCCAGAGAAATTAGCTCCAATTGGGAGTTTGAATCTGATGACTCATATTACGGAGCGTTCAGTCCAATAGAACCATTGTTTGCTGCTGTTTCTGATACAAGCATTGAACTATGGAATTGGCAGACCGGAGAACACATCGGTTCAATGAAAGGAGCACGTCGTCCTCTAAAATCTTGTTATGTACGAGCTAATGGTAGAACTTGTCATGGGACAGATCAGATCGTAACTGAATTTACTCCCGATGGAAAATACCTAATCGTAGCATCACACCGACCCGATATAGAATTGTGGAATATAGAGAAACGAGAATTAGAAGGGCATTTTGAAGGGCATATTGGCAACTGGGTTGAAGGACTAGATATCAGTCACGACGGGAAACTTATGGCATCGTTTGATAGAGAATTGGGGAGTGTTTATGTATGGGATATGAACACACATAGACTGGAAAGGATATTGCAGAGTGGAATTGGATATATCACAGACTTAGAATTTAGTCCTGACAGTCAACTCCTATATGTCGCATCAAGAACAGGGGTATTACGTGGAACAGGAAACAACGTTTATGAAGGTTGGGATGATAAGGTGCGTGTTTTGGATGTTAATACTTTTGAACAGATTGACAGATTTCAAACCGAGTTTCGTCATTTAGAAAATATATCTCTATCTCCTGACGGCAGCAAAATGCACTTATACTATCTAAATGGTGAGGTTATGTGGGATATAGAAAATAAACGAAAACACTATACTTGGGCAGATTTTATTTGGGTTTTCTCTGAGGTAGGTTTGAGTCCGGATGGAAAAACATATACTGCAGTATCCTCACATTTTATTAAGACCTGGGATGTTGCTTCACAGCAGCCACGGTTGCTTGTTTCTGCAGATGGGAATACATTTCAAGGTCTCGCATTTTCACCCGATAGCAGGAACATCGTAGTTGGAAAAGGATTGAATCGTATGCTTGAATTACGCAACCTAAAGAATGGTAATATAGAATCTCTAATTCCACATCATATTTCCTATGTAGAAAAGATTAGTTATGGCACGACTGGGAGATGGATTGCTGTATCTGACTGGGATGAACTGGCAATCTTGGATATCAATCAGCCAGATAAGCCACAGTTACTACACATGCATTTAAGTTTTGAAGAAACAACGAATTTCAGTCGATTTGGCTTCAGTAATAATGATGAATATTTCGCAGCAGCAGCTCGAACAGGTATAAATGACAAATATACATACTGGATATTGTTGTGGAAACGAGAAGGAGATAATTATGTCTTTCAATACGCATGGGAGGGATATATAGCAGATAAACCTACATTTGTGACGAATACGGATAGATCCATACTGTTTGCTGGCATGAAAAATGAAGATGCACAAGTATGGAAACTCTCACCTGAATCACCACAACTCTTAAATGCGTTTACTGGATATTATCCAATGAAATTTACTAAAGATGGACGGTATCTCTTAACAGAAAAAGACAACAACCTGCAAATAGTTGATTGGTCTACAGGAATACCGATTGAACATCCAACTATTGATAGAGTCATGTCCATTAGTGAACACGGTTCTAAATTAGTGTCTTATGATATATACGGACAACATAAAATTTGGGATATCACCAGCATACTCACATCCCTTCCTAAGCCAGTTGATCCTCATCGCAAAGAACTTGTCACCCTCGGACAAGTCAAACGGAATCAACTTCTACAAAACTATCCGAACCCTTTCAATCCAGAAACTTGGATTCCTTTTAAGGTAGCTGATGAGAATTATGTAAACATAGAAATTTACAAACCCATAGGTGAATTGGTAAGACTGCTATCACTTGGTAAATTAGTCGCAGGTGATTACACATCACAAGAAGATGCAGCATATTGGGATGGACTAAATAACGATCATGAACCTGTGAGTAGTGGTGTATATTTCTATACAATTACAGCAGGTGATTTCTCTGCAACACGAAAGATGTTGGTAATAAAGTAGAATCATAGACAGAATAGGAATTCTCCACATATTTCCAGACCGATTCACTTTATTAAACTTGTCTGCACATGAAGGTGCAACCAGTAGAGTTCATGCACATACATGTGCAGCATTAATCTCATCTATACCAACTGACACTGAATCTTTAAGTATTGAGATTACTTAATTTGTGGCACATATCTTGCTTATATATCAGAACTCATCCCTTAAAAATTGTTTTAATGTGATACCTTCTATCTGAGTAAGGAGCACTTACCAAAATGAATAGATTTAGACTATTGATTTATTTTCTACTTACATTGACTTACATCTCTATTACATTCATTTTCATGGGTTGTGGTGCAGAACCTCTCGGACCTTATGAACCTCTCTTACCTGCAATTGAAACTAATCAGAAATTCTCTGATAGATTCAGATTAGAAGAAGAACCTCAATTCTTCCACGATCTTTATGGTCAAGAGGTAGTTGAAGGCAGTGAAATCAGTAGATACTCAGATCAACAAGAATTTGATAAGAATGGGAAATTGATTATTGGATGGAACGGACAACTTGACAGCCTAAGGTTCACAACACAATTGGACAGAGCAATCTTGGTTGAAGAAACTTTTCTCGGCAGACATACAGATTTTGCTATCGGAGATCATATACGACTAAAACCAGACACACTGTTCCCTAACCAATATATAATCTCAAAGACAGAATTTGATGGTCTCCGTTGGGACATCTCTTTTGCTCAAGAACATCATCTTTTTTCTTTTCTTCACTCACGCATTTCTAATCCAATCAGGTTACCCACAGCATTCAGAAATGCACGAGCTTTAGGACTTGATCTTGGTCGGAGAAACGGTTGGAACCCATTTTCAGGTGTCAGAAATATTGAAAGTACTCGACTCATCGGTTTTCGTGGGCAAACACTTTTAACCGAAAATTTTCGTGTTGGTTATACTTACATAAATATGCATAAACAACATCCTGAACGTATAATCTCCAGCTACATGGGAACAGTCCCAAATACGCCTCCTGAGACTATCTCTATTGTCTTCCGAGATGACTCACCTGAAGATAATCACACAAGAGCATTCACAGATTTTCATGAATATGACCCCGATTTACATAGCGACAATATCCAAGAAGGTGTAGGCGCAGCATTCAAAAGTATGCGGATTACTATTGTTACACAACCACTTGAAAAATTACATCCAGCAGACATTGATGAAGGTCTTGAACCCAATCCATTGCCGAAAAAAACTTACGAATTTGATATTACTGCAGACCAACTTGTACCTATTGGCACATCAAATATCGTAGATTCAGTTGACAGTGAATGGAAAATTGTTACTGGATTCAATAAAATGAAATATGACCTTAACCTTTACGATATTGATATAAACATAGACCCACGAGCAGTCAAATCTGTTGTTTTTGAAATGATTGTTGCGGGTGATTACAACATTGCTGTTATTGGATTGAGTAAGGCAAACCAAGCTAATGAAAATCCTGATCTCCAAGAATGGATTAAAACTTCTGATGGGCACATTCAGATGCCATATCGTGATGTGATACAAGCACCCGGTAATTATGGACAATCGCCAGATTACATTAAAGATAGAGATAAACTAAAGCATAATCCAAGACAATGGAAAGGAGAAGGAAGACAGCGCAAAGTCCGTTATCAATACGGCGCAGCCCGTGCTGCCACACTTTACGGAATTGATCTGGAAGGACGAATTGGCAATATTTTCATCAGAACACATTATTCTGTAAACGGGAAATACAAACAGTATCCTACAATTCCAAAAGATAAAGTTGGATATAGTCGCAAACAAACAATCGTCAAGACTCCTGATGGAGATCAACCTTCAGGCGTGACTATTAATCCAAGCACAGGTCTTCATGTTGATGCAAACGGTGTTCCAACCTATTCTGAAACGGAAGGTGAACGTTTTGAAGCATTCTTAGGTGGAGATGGAACAGATATCGATGCAGATGGCAAACTCGGTAGAGAAAAGGCGTGGTTCATTCACCTTGAATCACGATTCGAAAAACTTCACTTAGAAGGTGTCTTATACCATATAGATCCAGGTTACACTACCACATATTTGAATTTTGGTCCTAATCCAAACCGAGGCTCAGTCTTTACTCTTGATAAGAACGTAGATCGAGATCAACAAGCGCAAGAAATTGACTCATGGGACATCATTAATTATATTCTGATTGAGGATGATGACGATGGAGATGGTTGGCCAGATGATGTAGACTTTGATAACGTACTCCCACGCGCAGATGACAGAGATCAAGACGGTGTATTAGATTATCATGAGGATTTTCTCATTTTTGATGCAGATCCGCCTGTATTCAAGGGTATAATAGACCTGAACAATAATGGAACAATAGATACTATTGAAGATAATCTTGAACCAGAATATGAATACGGGATTGATCGTCAAGGGTATCACATCAATACCAAATATGATTTGCTAAATAATCTCTCTCTACAAATTGGATGGCTGAACGAAAGAGAGGTATCAAGTAGGCGCAGAAACAACTCAAAATATGTACATGTCATTTATGATCGTGACATCCCGGATTTTGGTAGCATAGCATTTCAAAACCGTTTTGTCAGAGTACAAGATGATATTCCAGATTACACAATTACCTTACCTGTAGGTGAATTAGAGACTGTTTCCATCAATGATGAACTTGATTATTATAACGCTCGGGTGAATACGACAATTTTCCAATGTGTCTATTCAGCAGTGCATAACTTAACTCTTGAAGCAAAATCTTTAGTGGTAATGCAAAAACAACTTGAACAAGATGAAGCGAACGCACTGTTCACAGATGTAGAATATGACCCAATTACAGAAAGTTTTGAAGCTGATGAACGTATTGATTTTATGGTGCTTGACAATCAGATACGAGAAGCAGGTGACCGACGGGAATCCCCATTCTATCCTGATCACGGAATTAATGCACTGGATCCAAATGACACAGGTTTGATCTATGACCAAAATAACTGGAAAAAACGACGTTATCCAGAAAGAAATATACGAAATCAGTTAACGATTCTAAAGGGTAGATATGAAATACCACTTAGTGATCTGCCGTATATAGATAGCATTGGTGCTGATCTTGTTCTAACACCGATGTTTAAGTATGTTTGGGATAGAGCATTCGACCGAACTGCTGAGGAAATAAATAAAACTCTTAACCCTGATTTGTTTGTTCCAACAGATTTAGAAGTTATTGAATATTTACGATTCAATCGAAGAAGTCGAGAGGATGTTCTTGGATTTAGACTTGATTACCAATTTTCACCAAGAATTAAGTTGCTTGGTGGATTCCAATATCGGAAGTACGTCAACAGAGATCAAAACTTCAAGAAATATCTGCAGAAATATCCCTTTGATACACCTGTCCCGTTGATCTATCGTCCTGATTTGAGAACCCGTATTCTTGAAATTCAAACTATGAACAGAGGACAATGGCTTGGGGCGACTATTATCGTTCTTGCTGGTGTCCGTAGGACGACTAATCTATTCAAAGGTACTGTTGCTAATACAATGTATGTTAGAGCAATGGCAGGATTTTAGTCGATAAAAATGCTAATCACAAAATAAGATTGTTGGACTGGTATTCAAGCTAAAATGAGTTTAGATTGCTCTAGGTGTAGACATAGAAATTGTATTCAATGTATGTAACGTGAGTTTGATAATAGGTATATGAACTTCATTTTTCCTAAATATTACTCTCATAGACCCGGTAGGTTCGGTTTCCGAACCAATTCAGAATACCAAACGCGTATTCTGATAGAATACAAAAATTTGATTTATCAAACTAACGTTATATATAACCCAATACTCATACATATCCGGCACTTCTACAGTGCCATTTTTTATTGCACTTTCAATCTATACTTGGTAATATAGTCTAATACTTGTAAATCCTACTTCGGAGCATTATATGAAAAAATACCGAATAGCTATCATCGGACTCGGAGGAATGGGAGGCAGCCATGCACAAGCAGTAAAGTTAGAGGAAAACTGTGAACTCATTGCAGGAGCAGAAATCAATCCTGATCGCGCAAAAGCATGGGGTGAACGATTCAGTGTCAAAGCAATCTATGACGACTATGAGAAGATGCTTGACGAACAGAAACCAGACATTGTTATCGTTCCAACGCAAGCACCCATGCACCACCCTCCCACGATTGCAGCTGCACAGCGCGGTATCCATGTTTTCTGTGAAAAACCCATCGCACTCAACCTTATCCAAGCAGATGAGATGGTTGATACCTGTGACCAAAATAATGTACAGTTCGCTATCAACCACATCAAACGTGCAAGTCCTTACAATCGTCATGTTCTTTCACTAATTGAGAAAGGCGAAATCGGTGATGTTGTGCTAATGAAAGCCACAGATAAGGGTGGACGCAAAGTCGGTAATTCATTGATGGAAATGGGGACACACTTATACGATTGGCTGCGACTATTTGGTGGGGATGTTGAATGGACACATGCACACCTTGTGCAAATAGATGGACGCGAATCCACCGTGGACGACATTAAACTCACACAAGAGGTACACCCTCATGACCGAGATGCCGGACTTGTTCTGGGGGAACGTGGACATGCTTCATTTCGATTTAAAAACGGTATCCATGCTGATGTCCAATTCCTTGCACAACCCCAAACAAATGATAATGCTTACGGTATAGACATTATCGGGACAGAAGGACGCATCGCTATCAGAGAGAGTGTCGGAACTACAATGTTTATTCATAAAGGACAACATAAAACACCAGACCAACCTTGGGATCCTGTTCATCTCCCTGAAGAAAATATTGATGAAAAAGGCAATCAACGGGATAAAGGTTCTATCCGTCTGCTACTCCAACGTTTTATGTTACGTGATCTGATTGAGGCAATTGAGCAAAACAGAGACCCGTATGCAAGTGGCAGAGATGGACGTGATTGTCTTGAAATGATACATACCACTTGGGAATCACATAGACAGAAAGCACGTGTTTACATGCCCCTAACACCGCGTGATCATCCGCTTGAAAGATGGAAAGCAAAATAAGAGGAGAGAAATAAAATGGAAAATATGAAATGTCCAGTGTGCAGTTCTGATAAAATCATGCCAAACTTGCGAATACGAGACCGTTTTGACATGCACCAAGGAGAAGATTTAGAAGTTGTAATTGCAAGAAATCCAAATGCAATTGTCTTCAAAGGCTTACATCGTGAAGCATTACGAGCAACAGTTTGTGGTGAATGTGGAAATGTTGGTCTATCGGTTGAGAATCCAAAAGGTTTATGGCGAACCTATACCGAAGTAAATTCATAACATAGATATGGAGAAAAAGATGAAAAAACGCAGAGGTATTTTCGGTCCATCCAAGGACGAAATCTGGTCACAAATCGCAACAGACATCGGTGGTGAATATATTGATGGTGGGTTTTGGAAGAAGGACGTACTCATCTACAAACACGGTGAATGGCAAATTCTACTTGATACCTATACCCAAACATCATCTACTGGTACAACAACTTCCACAACAACATATACTCGGATGCGTGCACCTTTCATTAACAAGGATGGGCTCTATTTCAAAATTACACGAGAGGGGTTTTTCAGTTCAATTGGTAAATTCTTCGGTATGCAAGATATTGAAATAGGTGATCCTTTTTTTGATGATAAATTCATTATCAAAGGTAATAATCCTGAAAAAATAAAGTTACTCCTTGCAGAACCAAAAATTAAGGAATTATGTCAGCGACAACCGAGAATATACTGGACAATCAAAGATGATGAAGGGTGGTTCGGCACCGATTTTCCTGAAGGTGTCGATGAATTGTACTTTTCCTGTGTAGGTGTAATAAAAGAAACAGAATTACTAAAATCTTTATTTGGACTATTCTGTATCACTCTACAACGTTTGGTTCAAATTGATTCCGCTTATGAGGATGATCCGCAGATTCATTTGAAATAGTTGTGTTGACTCATTCAACATTATATGGTAAACTTTGTATGCACATTCAAAATAGAAAAATGTGGAGAGCAGTCGTGAAACCACTTGATACAAAACAATCCGGTATAACACTGGTACAACTATTAATTGTCATAGTCATTCTTGCGGTTATTGCAGCTGTACTCTTAGCACCTCGATTACTCGGTCAAGCAGGCCGGGCATTACAAACACAAGCTGCGGAAGACATTGAAACACTCGGCATTGCTCTTGATAGGTATGCTAAAGACAATGGAGACTATCCATCGTCGGAACAAGGGTTAAAAGCACTTTGGGAACACCCTGAAGAACCGCCAATTCCAATTTACTGGTTAACTCCTTACATTCAGATACCGATCACCGAAGATCCTTGGGGAAATCCTTATATTTACGTCCGTCCAGGAGTGCATGACCAATATGGATACGACCTAATATCCTTTGGTAGTGACGGAGTTGAAGGTGGATCTGGTGAAGCAGAAGATGTTGTCAGTTGGATTCGTCGAGATGAATAGAATACCTGTCAGTATGTTTGTCTATTGAATTATAGATATATAGGATCACATATTCCTGAAACGGAGGAATCAATATCATGAAAATTACAGATATTGAAGTTATCAAGGTGAGAGTGCCATATCATGAAGGCATCTATGAATTGATGACAAGTCGTAATCTCTATCAGATTGATCATGTCTACAAAGTGCATACAGATGATGGAATAACTGGTATAGGAGATGGCTCATTTCAATCGGAAGAATCGATTCAGAAATACATCGGTAGAAACCCGTTTGAGTTTATGAATGGTTGGGCACCGACACCTTTACAACAGGCTTTTTATGATATTATGGGCAAATCACTCGGTGTGCCAGTCCACCAACTATTAGGTGAAAAAGTTAACGACAAGGCTTCATTCGGGTATTGGTCAATCGACATGACACCTGAAGAATGGGCAGCTGAAGCAAAACATGCTTATGCACTCGGATATAGGCTGCATAAAATCAAGGCACGTCCTTGGTTTGAAGTTCGTGAACAGGTAGCTGCAATCGCTGAAGTAGTACCAGATGATTTTCAACTTAGAGTAGATGCGAATAATTCATTTAAAACACCGGAACACACCTTGGAGGTCGCACGACAACTTCAGGATTACAACATTGAGGCATTTGAAACGCCGATACCTCAATCAGACATTGAAGGATACCAAGAGATAAAACGACACACCGATATGCCGATTACAATTCACTTCGGGAATCCTGATCCTGTTAAAGCCATCCGAGCAAAAATGAACGATTCATTTATAATTGCATATCCTGATTCACGCGCTGCAAATGCTAAACGAGAAGCAATCATATCAGAGTCTGCACATTTACCGGTATGGATACAGATTGTTGGACTCGGTATAACAACTACTTTTGTTATGCATCTTGCAGCTGTAATGCAAAACGCGACGATGCCGTCAATCACATTGAATGCTTTACGCGCTTTTGACATCGTTACACCCTCAACAATCCCACTTGATAACGGATACGTAACGATACCCGATAAACCAGGATTAGGTGTGGAATTGGATGAGGACGCTCTGGATAAATGCCGCGTCTAAATTGGTTTTACAACTTTTTGGAGGTAATATGATGAAATCTCTTATTCTGTGTTTTACAATCTTTATATTTATTATATCCTTTTCCGCACATGCAGCAAAACTGGGTTTAGTTAGTGCATGGTTATTTGAAGAAGGGAGAGGAAAAGTTGTTAAAGATGTTGTCAGTGGACACGATGGCGACATCAAAGGCACACTGGAATGGGTGGACAATGGCAAGATCAGAGGAGCACTGGAATTTCCAGGAAAAGGTGATAGTTATGTCCGAATTGACCATGATGATGTTTTCAACTCTGATCCATATACATTTGTTGCTTGGGTAAAGTTGAATGCTGCTTCATGGCAGTACGTCGTTTGGCGTAATGGGGAAGTTTGGCCCGAGGCCAACCTTGTACGTCATCTTGATATATGGATCCATGATGCTGACTATCCAGTGTTTATGTGGCACGTCAATGGCGTGGAGACGCGTATGCCGGGCAAAACTATCGTTGCAGATGGAACATGGCATCATATCGCTAAAGTCTATGATGGCAGTAAGGTTCAGATGTTTGTTGATGGTAAATTAGAAGTTGAAATGGCGAGTGGTGGAAAACTTGATACCAGTAAATCACCTATCTGGATAGGAGCACGACCTGGCAACGTTGCTGCAACAGGTCTTTTTGATGAAGTAGGCTTTTTTACGAAAGCACTTACTGAAGCACAAGTCAACGATGTAATGGAAACAGGATTAGAAGAGTTTGCCGCTGTTGAAGCGGCTGGAAAAGCAACCACAACTTGGGGATTATTGAAATCTAAATCACAATAGAAGTATGCAACACGCGTACACTATAGAAATGGAGAATACGCATTATGCAAATGCACGTTGGTGGTAAATGGGTTGATAAATCAAACAAAATAGACGTACTAAGTCCTTTTGATGGGTCAGTAGTCGATACTGTACCAAAAGGAGATGCAGCGGATGTTGAAACTGCTATTCAAACCGCAGAACGCGGAGCAAAAATAATGGCAGGTTTGACAGGATATGAACGATATGAAATCTTGCGGAAAGTTGCAGACTTGATGGTTGAACGGGCTGATGAACTCGCTGAAGTTATCACACGTGAGGAAGGAAAAATTTTAGCGGAAGCAACAGGTGAATCCACTCGCGCATCCGAAATCATTGCTCTCTCGGCAGAGGAAGCAAAGCGGATGACAGGTGAAACAATTCCGCTTGAAGGTGCACCAGGTGTAAAGAACAAACTCGGGTTTACAGTACGTGTCCCTTGTGGTATTGTCGCTGGAATTAGTCCATTCAATTTCCCCTTACATCTTGTTTGCCACAAGGCTGGACCAGCAATTGCAGGCGGAAACGCTATCATTATCAAACCGGCAACGGATACACCACTTTCCGCACTGAAATTGGTGGAACTATTCTTAGAAGCTGGCACACCTCCTGAAGCTATTCAGTGTGTGACAGGTCCGGGTGGTGAAATCGGTGATACACTTTGTGCGGATCGGCGGGTCAGAAAGATTACCTTCACAGGAAGTCGTGACGTAGGTGAACATATATGTAAAGTGGCAGGATTGAAACGCGTGACGATGGAACTCGGTTCAAATTCCCCGCTCATCGTTATGCCTGATGCCGATCCGGAGAAAGTCGCAAAAGCAGCAGCAGCTTCCGGCTATTCCAATGCTGGACAAGTATGTATCTCAACGCAAAGAGTAATTGCTCATGAAAAAATATATGGTGATTTCTTAGATGCTTTCCAAGCAGAAGTATCACAGATTGGTATCGGTAATCCGTTGGAATCTGGTGTGCGGATGGGACCGATGATTCGCGAAGCAGATGCTACGCGTGTCACTGAATGGATAGAAGAAGCAGTCTCGGACGGTGCAGAACTCCTCACAGGTGGCGAAAAGCAAGATCAGTTTGTAACGCCAGCTATCCTCGCTAATGTCAAACCTGAGATGAAAATATCATGTGATGAGATATTCGGACCAGCAGTCGGTGTCACCCCTGTCAACGACATTGACGAGGCAATCGCGCTTGCTAACGATACGAACTACGGATTGAGTGCCGCTATCTTCACACAGAATGTTGATTGGGCAATGCGGTTTGTCAGAGAAGTGGAATCAGGGAATCTAATGGTGAACTGGGGCACACAGTGGCGTGCAGATTTGATGCCGTATGGCGGGGTGAAAGAGAGCGGTATGGGCAAAGAGGGTCCGAAATACGCCATTGAAGAGATGACTGAAACTAAAATGGCAATCTTCCATTTGGATAGTTAACTGTGGACATCCTATGTCGGGTACGATTCACACCGCACCCGACATGTCTAGTAATACCATTTCTAATAGAAAACGCCGCATTTTTGTAGCACAAACTGCCAGTTTGTGCCGTCGTTCAAGAAATTCTTAACAAATGTTAATAGGACAAATATTTATAGAAATGGTATAATATGGCATTCTTAATATAACATTTGGTAAACTATATAGTAATATATCTGTTTAGAGTTACACTCAATATTTAATCAATTTGCAAAATGAAAGGACTACTCTATTGCAGTGGCCAGACTATTACCCGGAAGGTTGTCCACCTAAAGATGCAAAACCAGCTATAGAGACCGTTTACAGACTTGTGAAACATGATCCTCCACAAGCGGAAGATTTTCTGTCTTCTTGGGAAGAATTTCTAGGAAGATTTCCTGAACCAACAATTAAAAACAGTGGGATCTCTGTTTATACAGACCCGGAAGATATTCCTCGTCTCTTTGACCGTCTAAAGAACAGAATTGGACACTTGAGAAATAGGAAAACAGCAAAAGGTAAACTCAATCCTACACTTGGCAGAATTCAACATACACCATCTCATGAAAATTCTCATCATACATGGTGGAAACCCATTGGAGTCGAACCTTGGTTTGTTTTTGAGGTAATAAATGAATAAAAAGTCGAATACTAAATTATGAGGAAGAAAAATGGTGTATTTGCTTGATATTCCCGAGTTAGGTAAACTTGAGATTGTAGAAGTATACGAATACTATGATCAACCTGTACTTTACTCATGCCAAAACGCTTCAGGGCAGTTATACCTTGTTGTAGCTGCTGCTGAAGATGAAAAATACTTAACTTGGCTCTGTACTGCTGTTTCCACAAATCGTCTTAACCAAATACGATCTGGTTTTATTGACCTCCAAGATGCGTTCACTAAATCTGAAAATCCTTGTACTGTTCAAGTAAAGGTTCCTTATGACGAGAACACTTCAGTGATGACAGATTATATCCGATCTAATCAGATACCTGAGGATATGCTTCCTATGTCAGGTGAATACTTGGAACCTGAAAACATAATTGTCTCAAAAGATTTTAATGTTGAAAAAACAGTCAAAATTGGGATACAGTAACGTCTTAATCTTTCTTTCAACTTTACAGAAGGTCAAAAGAACATGACTCAATAGTCTTTCTAGGTAATGTATTTGGAAGACTTCAAGAATTGATATAAACTATTGGAATGATCATTGGCAATTCAAAACAAGTAACTGAGGAAATTGAGGATAATTTGGAAATCTCGCTGATTCAAGTGTTTCCAGGATCATTTAATGTTCATCTTGTTTCTCCAGAACCGTCACAGCTTAATATTTTGAGAATTATGATTGTGGTGGTGCATTGGAGTAATTATTTGAACTCCTATATGCAAACAATAACTAAGACGAACTCAAGTCACTCAAGTCACTTTTAGGTCATCTTAAACTAAGAGTTACCAAGAACTATAATGTATTTGGAGTGTAATTGAATGTTATCGCGATATTCAACTATTCGAATAAGTCCTAAATCCAGATTCTGATAGACCATATTTATGCTAAGAATACAGACATAACTTAGCAAAGAAATGTTAAATTATGGGACTACAGACTTCGCACAACGGAACCCTTCGTTAGGGTTTGTAGCAGTAGGTGCTCTCCAGTGCCGATTTGAAATGCGTACTAATTGTGCACTATTCAACCATGAACCACCTCTAACCACACGATTATTCTTGATTGTCATGAAATCTGTGATGACATCATCAACACTTTTTGCACAGGCAAACGGATTTTCACGCGGACTACTGGCAAAGAAGTTCTCATCATAAGCATCAAGACACCATTCGCGAACATTGCCAGCCATGTCGTATAATCCATAGCCATTCGCTGGATAGGAACCAACTTGGGTGATTTCCTTGTCAGATCCATCAAAATAGTTGGCATTGGTTGAGTCAATTGTATCTCCCCATGGATACTTCTTACTTACTAATCCACCGCGAGCTGCTTTCTCCCATTCTGCTTCAGTCGGTAATCGTTTTTTCACCCACTTGGCATAAGCCATCGCAGCATACCAACTCACATACACAACTGGATGGTTGTCTTTGCCAGATGGAAAAAAGTTCCCAATCCAATCTGCTAAGTAATAACCATCATGGTATTTCCGCAAAATTTTGTCTTTCTGCCACTGCGGGTTTGCATCAACAAACTCTTTATATTGTGCATTTGTCACCTCAAATTTGTCTATATAAAATGCATTGAGATAGACAGGATGAATCGGCTCTTCATCCGATTCTCCACTTTCACTACCCATCTGAAATTCCCCTGCGGGTATAAGTACCATTTCAGATGTTGATGGATCAAGCTTAAATTCATAAGGCACTTTAACTCTGAATTCAATAGGTTTGCCATTTCTTTTAGCTGGATAAAAGGTGCTCTGTTTTAATGCATCAATTGATGCTTCCTCAAAACCAAAACCTACCTTGGTAAGTGCTACAATGTCCTTTGGTAAACCGTTGATGTCAATGGTCACTTGGAGAACAACTCTACCTTCTTTTCCAGCTTTTCTTGCCTCCTTGGGATACTTGGGTAAAACTGTTTTCTTGAATTTTGTAAGTGCTTTAGGAGTCTTTTGGGCTATTAGATTTGTGTGAGGCACTTCAGGATAGGTATCAGCAAATATGTTCACTGAAATGAGTACAATGAAAATTGTAATTGTATTGAGTATTCTACGCATCATGATTTTTCACTCCAGTTTCCTCAGTGGACAATTACAAAATAGGCGCGTCTCTTATAAATGGACGTGCCTATTTTAAAAGTACTTGGGTCAAAATCAAAGTCAACAACATGGTTTGATTTAGGATTCGTCCTCTTCTGTCGTGGATTCAGCGATGACCTTCTGTGCAACATCATCCGGGACAATCTCATAGTTAGAAAATTCCATGGTGAAGTTGCCACGCGCACTCGTCATAGATTTCAAATCAATGGAATATCTTAGCATTTCTGACTGAGGGACAATAGCCTGAATTATCTGTCGTTTCCCTACTTGTTCAACACCCATCACCTGTCCTCTACGTCCGTTTAAATCTCCAATAATACTTCCCATATACTGATCAGGCACAGTGATAGCAACGTTCATAATGGGTTCAAGCAAACATGGATTAGCTTGTTGTACAGCAGTAGCAAAAGCCATGGATCCTGCAATTTGGAATGCCATATCCGATGAATCTACATCATGGTATTTTCCATCATGCAAGTCAATTTGAATATCAACCAATGGAAAACCTGCCAAGACTCCTCGCTCCATTCTCTGGCGTATACCTTTTTCAACTGCGGGGATGTAGTTTTTCGGAATCGCCCCACCTTTAATGTTATCGATAAAGTCAAATCCTTCGCCTCGCTGTAATGGAGCGAGGTTAATCGTGACATCACCAAATTGTCCTTTACCACCAGATTGTTTTTTGTGTCGTTCTTGAATATTCTGCACGTCCTTACGTACAGTTTCTCGGTATGCAATTTTTGGAGGTGCAACCACTGTTTCAACCCCAAACTTCTCTGCTATTCTTGCACGATTAACTGTAATATGAAGCTCACCTAAACCTGAAACAAGTAGCTGCTTTGTAACGTCGTTTCGTTCAATTTGAAAGGATGGGTCTTCCTCACTAATTCTTGTTAGAGCGTTAATGAGTTTCTCATCATCACCCTCACGGACTGGAGAAATAGCATAAGAGATAACCGTATTAGGAAATTCAATTCCGGGTAGTTTTATAGTTGCGTCTCTATCACACAATGTGTCTCCGGTACGTGTTTTATCCAGTTTTGTTAATGCACCAATATCTCCAGCCGGGACATTAGCAGTATTAATCGCTTGTTTACCGTTCATAAAAGTGGGTTTGCCGATTCTTTCAACTTCTCGACGGCTTGAGTTGTTCACTTGCGAATCTCCTGATAACGCACCAGAATACACACGGAAAAGACTGAGTTGACCTGAAAATGGATCGGCGATTGTTTTGAAAACGACAGCAGATAAAGGGGCATCGGGTGAAGGTTCTCGTGTTTTAGAGTCGTCTTCTACATCTTGGATCTCACCTGCTTGAACGGGAGATGGACAACAACTGATTACCATATCCATCAACTGTTGCACCCCAATATTCTTTAGAGATGAACCGCATAGAACTGGAACAAACTGATTTTCTGAAATCCCTGTTTGCAGACCATTCTGTATTTCCTCTTCTGAGAGCTCACCTTCAAAAAACTTTTCAATAAGTTCATCATCGCTTTCAGCGGCAACTTCAACGAGTGCTTCCCGATATTCTTCTGCAGTTCCAGCTAATTCATCTGGGACATCAGACTTCGTGACTGGCGCGTTTTCATTTGGTTCAAGAAAGGCACCATTTTGGATTACATCTACTACACCTGTAAACTGCTCTTCTTTACCGATTGGAATTTGAACAGGAACCGCCCGTGTTTCCAAGATTTCAGATATACTTGCAAGTGCATTATCAAAACTTGCATTCTCTTTATCCATCTTGTTTATAAAGAGGATGCGTGGAAGATTATATTTGTCAGCTACCTCCCAAACTTTTTCTGTTCCCCCTTCAACACCTGTTGTGGCATCAACGACTACGATTACTGCATCTACAACCCGCAGGACACCATGAAGGTCTCCGTAAAAATCTTCTGCTCCTGGAGTATCAATAAGGTTAAGTTTATTTTCCGCCCATTCCGCAATACACACGGAACAATTGAGTGAGGTCTTGCGTTCTATCTCATCTGAGGCATAGTCAGCAACCGTGTTTCCGTCATCCACGGCTCCCATTCGTTCAATTGCACCACCGTTATAAAGCATCGCTTCAATTAGGGAAGTTTTACCCGCCCCTGAATGAGCAATAATTCCAATATTCCGAATCTCTTCTGTTCTGTATTGTCTCATTTTGTAGTAAGTTCTCCTTTTTTAACCATACGGAATAGGTCAAACTATGCCGTTATAAGATAATATATTTTAGCATAAATGACAATATTATTACAACAAAAACCTTTATATATGTAAACGCAAATGAGAGTTAGCAAGGATGTTTGAGAAATAAATTCCACTTATGTTTCAGATTGTATATAATAGACATAGAAGAAGATGAAGCATAGAGGAGATTTATGAAAAACTTTTACTTTGCAGTCGGTGCTGCTTTCAGTTTATTGAGTGTATTGTTGGGTGCATTCGGTGCACATACTCTCAAAGATAAGCTCTCAAAAGAGATGTTAGATATATTTGAGGTGGCGGTGAGATATCAGATGTATCACGGAATTGGATTAATAGTTGTAGCGTGGGCATTTTCGCAATGGGAAAGCGACTATATATCTGCAGCAGGTTGGTGTTTCATCGTTGGTATCCTAATATTTTCTGGGAGTCTATATATACTCAGTCTGACAGGACTACGATGGTTTGGTGCTATCACACCAATTGGCGGAATAGCCTTTATCGCAGGTTGGGGATGTCTGATTATTGCTGCTTTTCGTCAGTAATACATAGGCTTTTATTGACTATTATTCACTTGAGAGATTTTATCCCAATCCCATAATAGCATTGTGCCATCTTCACTTGCACTGACTAATGTCTTGCCATCTGAAAGAAACATTAGTTTGATGACTTTACCAGTATGCCCTTGATGCGTTGATATGTGTTGAAGAAACTGAGCGTCAAACAACTGGATTCTTCCCTTCTTATATGATCCACTCAACAGGACTTTGTTATCAGGTGAATATTGTAGGGTATTCACAACATCTTGTGCTTTAGTTTTCTTAATCTGTAATCCTGTCGTAGTATCCCATAATACAATTCTTGTGTAACTTGCGCTTGCAAGGACTTTGCTATCAGGAGAGAAAATTAATGCATCTCCAGATACACTGTGATCCTCCTGTGTAAATATGTTTTCAGCTGTTTGGACATTCCATAAACATAGCCTCTCGTCATAACCACTGCTTGCTAACATTTTCCCATTCGGAGAAAAAACCATTGTATCTACCTCATCAGTGTGTCCTGAAAGTGTATGAGTCAAATTAGCAGATTTGGGTCGAAAGAATATAGTCTGAAGGAACGATCGTTTTGCATTGTCAAGATTCCACATTAAAATATCACCATTTCGGTCTCTAAAATCAGAACTTGCCAACATTTTCCCATCTAAAGAAAATACGAAATCTGGAGAACTTGACAAATTATAGTTATGTCCCTTTAAGGAAATCGTTTTTCGTCTATTAGGTATATTCCATAGTTTAAATTCAACACTCATAAATAGAAACCATTCCTCAATCACAAGTGTCGTTCCATCTGGAGAAAGTGCTTTAGGACTTTTAATGAAAAAATAAGTCCCTGACACCTGATGTCCTGTATTAATATCCCATCGTAATAATTGTCTCTCCGGCCAATGCATGCTTATTAGGTTGTTTTCTGCTTTTAATTCACCTAATCCTCTTATTTCCACGGAATGTCCAGGACTAACAAAGAGTTGGTTACGTGAGGTGGCATCCCATCCTCGTATTGTGCCATCCTCGCTACCTGAGATCAGAATATTCCCATCAGGAGAAAATGCCATTGATGTTACCTTGTCTTTATGTCCACTGTGTTTTAACTTAAACATGTTTTGACTCATCAATCTTCTTAACCCATTATTATTTTCATTGACCTTCAATATCCTCACATTCCCATCATCATCACCACTTGCCAGAAGTTCTCCATCAGGTGAAAAAGTAAGTGTGAAAGAACTGGAATAAGTACCTTTGTAAATTACACTTGATATATTTGATTTTATATCCCATAGCATGATTGTTTCATCGGTATCTCCACTTGCAAGAATCGTTCCATCTGGTGAAAACGTCAAGTCTTCAATCGTACTATTATTCCCAGCAAATGTATTTAGCAGTTCACCTGTATCAGCATTCCAAACTTGAATTGGGTTATTATCTCCTTCAGATATTGTCGTAGCAAGATAACGTCCATCTGGAGACAGTGCAATTATAGGTTCAATTTCTGATTCAGACTCCATTCTTATAGATGATTTCGTCATAGGTCCTGTTGTATTACCTATGGTCCACAAATCAACTTCATTAAAATTACTTACTTTTATACCAGCAAGTCTCATTCCATTTTCTGAGAAATCAGACGTATATAGGCGTTTTCCATTTTCAGTGTCTTGTATAGATGATAGCTGTTTTCCGGTTGTCGTATTCCAATGCATGAATTTTACATAACTATAATTATGATTGACACCTCTGAGAGTATTTCCGTCGGACAAATAAGTGATGTGTAATATATTTTGTCTATCTCCTTTTAACAAAGAGACTTCTTTCCCAGTTTTAGCATCATACAACCAGACACCTATAGTAGTTACAACAGCAAACTGAGTGCCATCGGGAGAAAACTTAATATCGTTGATAGTCCCTTTACCAAAACGTGTGATTGCACCTTCAGGTAACTGCCACTTGGTATACTCAACATTAGACGAAGGGAATGTCAATTCTTTTGAATCACGATTGAATAAAAAGCCAACAAATAATGACAGTGCCAAAAATGCAAGTGTGAATATAAAGAGTATGAGTAATATTACAAAAGTGCGACGTGAGATTCTTATTTTCATATCAAATTCATAGTGTTTATGAGTAAATCATGTCTATTAAATAATTGTAAAATTGGAAAGATCTTGGAGCGCAATGACGGTAAAACCGTTTTCAGATAGAAATTCCATATAAATTTCAAAATCCTCTGGTTCAGTGTGAACCCATGGATGTTCCAAATCTGGCACTCCGTGAAATGTCAACACAGTTATGTTGCCATCTTTTGCTTGATCAAGTGCCCACGTAAAATCATCAAAATCCCAATTCGGTCCCGATGCTCCTGTGGTTGGTATCAGAAGAGGATGGTGTATATTCGGATCATAAGCGGGACCTCTTCCACCCTCCGAATTATATGGAAACTCTGGTGCAACCCCACGACGGGCAAACTGAAATCCGTGTGAATTCACAACAGTCACAGACGCTTCATTATGACTATACCCAGGATAACAGAAAGTTGTCGGTTTTGAGATGCCATATTCCATACATTGTATATCAATATATTGCAGGTCGCTCTCTAACTCTTGTTCAGTTTGTTGTGTTACATTCCGATGATGACGAGTATGATTTCCAATTTCAAATCCCAATTCATGTAAATTACGGACTTCTTCCCATGTCATATAGGTTTCTTTATTCTTGAGAAATCCAAGTCCTTCTGTGATGTAAAAAGTTGCACCAAAACCATATTGCTTTAGAATTGGTGCTACAAAGGTTGCTTGAGACTTACATCCATCGTCAAAAGTCAAGACAACTGTTTTATCAGGAATCTGTTTCTGTAAAGTATGTTCCATAACGTGCACCTATGTGTTAATTTTATCTGTCAACACCAACAAGTAAACTACGTTATTATACTTGACATACTCCCCAAACTAAAGCATGGGGATTGTTCTATCATCAGAGACTGCCTGCCGAGGCAGGTGTTACGTCTCCTCCTGAAAAGGTTGACGCCCCAACCTTATGAATGTTTATAGCGGCGTTTATATCGCGGTCATGAGAGATTTGACAATTATGGCAATACCAATCTCGCACATTCAAATCAAAGAGCATTTGGATTTGTCCGCAGGAATGGCAAACTTTGCTTGTGGGTGTCCATCTGTCAATCTGCACAACGTGCTTGCATCGTTTTTGTGCTTGCCACTTGATTTTCTGCATGAAGTCTCCAAAGGCGTAATCAGAGACTTTACGTCCCCAAAAACGTTTCATGCCTTCAAGGCACAAGTCCTCAAAGCAAGAGACATCAAACTTTCGGACAAGTTCAAGTGCGAGTTTCCAGTGATGGTCTTCGCGTTGTCTATTGATTTTTCTATGGACCCGTGCAAGCTCTTTCCTCACACGCTCGCGATTGTTGCTGCCTTTTTGCTTCCGAGACAACGCACGGCTCGCATGTTTTATCAGTTTAGCAGCAGATTTATAGAATTCAGGAGATTGATATTTCGTGCCATCGGAACAGGTGAGGAAGTGCTTGAGTCCAAAGTCAAACCCTGCTGTCCTACCAGTCTTAGGTGCAGGCTCAAGTCCCTCACTGTCTGTTGTGATAGTGATATACCAATCCCCTACAAAGTCTTTCTTCACGGTAACTCGTCTGATGTTGCCGATGATAGGTCGGCTATACCAGAATCGGTACCATCGTCTATTGATACGGATTTTCGCAACGGGGCAGCCAGCTATTTTGTTTATAGTTTCTATCTTAACTTGGCTACCATCAAACGTCATGGATTTGTATTTATACCGACTTCTAAATTTAGGTGGACGCTTGGCTCTACCTTCAAAGAAGTTTTGCCAACCTCTGTCAATTCGCTGGATGCATTCCTGCAAACACCAAGAATACGGAATTGTCCAGTGTTGATATTTAGCAAGTCGTTTCAGTTTTGTCAAATGCTGAATCATTCTATAGCAGCTTGGACGCTTATAGTCTTCGCAATGTCCGTAGATGCGATAGTGACGTTGCCACAACGTAACAAAATGATTATGGACATGTGCAATGATATGCAAATCTTTTTGCAAATGACGATTTCTTTTATGTTCTTGTCCCTTGTATTTGTAGGTGCGCATTGTCCTTTCCTTCAGCATTGTCCTACCACTTTCAAATGGTGCGGTGGCACTCTCAAGCGAGAGGTGAAGTCCACCACTGTAATGCGGAATATAGTACACCACAAGCACAAGAAAAAATCAACAAAAAAATGGAGACGTTAGCGGTGTGGACATCCCCGAGCTAAAGCAACGGGGTTTTGACACCGAAGATTGATAAGGGTCTTGTGTTGGTCAATTGAAATCTATTTTCAGATCAATGCAATTTAATTGTCTTCTAAGAAATCGGGGTTGGAAACCCATCTTCCAAGAATGTTTCGCGACAATTGGATAACCCTGGCTCATGTAATTTTCATATTGACAAAAATCCAGATTGACTATATGATGTGAAGAGGAGGTTAAAACTATGATTGATAGACGTGCATTTTTAAAATCATTGGCAGGATTAACGACAGGAATTCTCCTGTCTTCAGGGGTTTCAGAAGGTCAGGAAGTGCAACCTTCTACTGACCGCTTAGGCACACTCTTGCCGTTACGGAAATTAGGTAGGACAGATGAATCAGTCACAATTTTAGGACTTGGTGGTTGGCATATCGGTGAAATGGATGAGAAAGAAGCACAAAAGACTCTTGATGTTGCCTTGAAAGGTGGGGTGAGATTTTTTGACTCTGCCCAGTCCTATCAGAATGGTGGAAGTGAAACACGTTTAGGTAAACTACTAATCCCCAAATATCGTGATGATATATTTCTCATGACAAAGACAACTGCGCGAGATGCAAAAACTGCACGAAAACACCTTGAAGGATCACTCAAACGTCTCAATACAGATCAGGTCGATCTTTGGCAGGTACACGCTGTTCGAAATCCTGAAGATGTTAATGAAAGGGTTGAGAATGGTGTTTTTGATGTCATGACTGAGGCAAAAGAATCCGGAAAAGCACGATACATCGGATTTACAGGACATACGAGTCCATCTGCCCATCAACGGGTATTAAATAAATCGGATATATTTGATGCGTGTCAATTGCCTGTAAACATAGCAGATGTTAGTTATGAGAGTTTTATTGAAGGCATAATTCCATCGCTTGTTGAACGGAACATCGGTGTTATAGGCATGAAATCATTAGCAAATGGTGGATTTTTCGGTGGAACCAGACATGGCAAACACGGACCAGAACCAAGAGTCGTCCCCAATCGAGTAAGTATCGAAGAAGCAATCCGATTTGTATGGTCCTTCCCTATCAGCACACTTGTCACCGGACCTGATAACGCTGAACAATTACAAGAAAAAATAGATATTGCTAAAAATTTCTCTGGAATGCAGCAGAAAGAACGTGAAGAATTAATTGAGAAAGTTGCAGACATGGCTGGCACAACGGTAGAGTTTTATAAAGCCTGACATACTCCCACAGCTAAAGCAGTGGGGTTCTTAGTTCTTATATTGGAAACAGTTTGAGTTGTTTCCAAACGACTTTTCCTGCTTCCGTCTCTCGTGCCCTTTCCTGAACGGTGTTAGGTCTTATTTGGACTCCACAGGCGTTTTGTGTCTCAGTCTGCCCGACCACGACATTTCTAAGGTTTATTGCAGCATTGACATCTCTATCTATAGAAATATCGCATTGACTGCAATGATATGTTCTTTCTGAAAGTGTTAAGTCTTTTTTCTTATGTCCACAACTGGAACAGGTTTTAGAGGATGCAAAGAACACATCTGCTTCTGTTATAGGAATGCCACGTGCTTCTGCTTTTGCCTTGAGTTTCTCTAAAAACCCACCTAATGCTGAATCTGACAATGCTTTTGCCAGCTTTTTATTCTTTAGCATATTGGTAACCTTTAGGGTCTCAGTCCCTATAGCAGATGCACGGTTGACAATATCCGTCGTTGCTTTGTGGTGTGCATCGTTTCGGAGACAAGCGATTCGGTAATGCAGTCTTGCCACCCTATCTTTCTGCTTAAACCAGTTTTTTGACTTATGCACTTTTCTGTTCAATGCACGGCTGAACCGTTTGAGTTTTTTCTCATAGCGTTTGAGGGGGGCTCGGATTATCATATTTTGTGCCATCTGAACAGGTTGCTAATGTGTTTATCCCCACATCAATACCAATCACAGGGTGCGTTGAGTTATCAACTGCTTCGGTGTCCTCTGTGTGGACAGTGATAGAGACAAACCATCGGTGTGCTATTCTTGAGACTGTCACCTTCATAATCTTCCCGATAAAACGCAATGATTCAAACATCTTAACCCACCCCAGCTTAGGCAGTTTGATATTTGGACCTTTAACCTCCACAAACTGATTGTTTGTCGTGAATGAATCCTTTTTGCCACGCTTTTTAAATCTTGGAAATCTCGCACGCTTGCCAACCCAATTCGCAATCGCAGCGGACAAGTTGCCAAATATGCTTTTGTTGGGGACAACTTGATCCATATCTTTTGTCCAAGCATGTTCTTTTTTAGCGACATTAAATCGCTTGTTTAATGCTGTGGCAGATAGAAAGTTATCTTTATCTAACTCTGCTTTAAAATCTGCTAATGCGTGATTGTACGCAAAACGGGCATATCCACATTGTTGAGCGAACCAATTCCGTTGCTTATTGTTCGGATTCAATGCAATTTTATGTGTTTTTAACATGACATTTCCCGTCCCCTGTGAAGATTCCATATCCCATCGTTAGGGGTGTGGCAGATGCTAACGACATCCGCCACTGAACTGGTCTAAATAGGATACCATGTTTTTTTCATAAGTCAAGTTTTTTGGCGGTGTTTCATCCCAAACCTAAAGGATTGGGTCTTCACACCGCAACGTTAGATAAGAATTTATACCTGATTGTATTGTTTTATCACAAATTGCGATTGTCATGTCAAGAGGACTCTGTTTAAATCTGTTGCTGAGACTGTGTTTAGGTCGACTCTCTTTCTATTTTCTTGCTGCTCATGTTGTCTCGCCGAAATGACTTGCCACAGTTGTTAAATCCAATATATTAACCTTCCCATCTCCATTGACATCTGCTGCAGGTGGTGGATTGTCTTCTCCAAAGTGGGATGCGACAAAAGTTAAATCCAATATATTAACTCTTCCATCATTATTCACATCCCAAGGTGTTTTGGGTGGTTCCAATAACTCTGCATTTTCAACAATTACTTGATGCTCAACTCCAGCTAAACCAGAAATAATCACCTCTGATAAACTTAACATTGAAGCTTTTGCATCAAGAACTTCAAATGTAATTGTTACCAGAGTTCCCTCTTCTGTTGTTGCTGTTGTGTCAATAGAAATTTGGGCAAATGAGATTTGATTGTTTTCAACTACTGTAGCAATAGGCAATAAATTCCCGGATAGGTAAGTGCCATGCTCCAAGGCAACAAATTGAAGAGCTAATGGATCAAAGTTAATTGTCCCTTGATAACCTGCTACGCCAACACCATCTGCAATATCAACAGTAATGATGAGTTGTTCACCAACCATCGGTGATACAATAGACGCTGGAACAATCTTTACAGTTACTACGACAGGAACTGGAACACTTAATAGCATCTCGAGTTCGTCAATTGCCTCGGGATCCTGCAGCAATAGTTGCACATCCGGATCACTAATAAAAGCGATAATCTCTGAATCTTCTTTAAGCAGTCTAATGATTTCGTCATCAATATCAGGAAGAAAGGTCTTAAGAAGGTCTGGTTTATCAATAACAAGTTGGATAGTTTCAGGAATGAGCAGCTTCTGTATTTCAGGATCTTTCAATTCAATAAGAAGAATTGGAAGTTGTGCTTGAATATCTTCCCTCATGAATAAATCTAAATACCTTTCATGAATCTTTTCTGCAAGAGATACCAGGTTCTCCATGAGTAATGTTTCAAGTTCTTCTATAGCTGCAACATCCTGTAGCAAAGTTTGAACATCTGTGTCCCTAAGAAAGTCCTGTATCTCCTGATCTTCTTTCAGTAATGTAATGAAATCGTCATCAATACTATCAACGTACGTTTTTAATAGATCTGGATTCCTAACGATAAGATCAATTGTTTCAGGATTTATTAATTTCTGTGGTTCAGGTTGTTTTAATACATCAAGGGCTGTTGGTAGTAATTCCTTGATATCCTCACGTTGAAAAAATGTGCGGTATTTTTCAAACACCTTTTCAGCAAGGGACGGTTCCTGCGCAGAAGTGTCAACAACAAAAGGACAACTCATATTTAGGATAAATACAAGTGTGAGATAACATAAGAATATGAGTAAATTCATTGAATGGGTGGTTTTGGTAGATTGTATTCTTAACACTTTGAGCTCCTTTCATAGTTGGTTTGTCATTGCGATATGTTTTATGAATTAAGTCATCATTAATATTTACGTATTTATTTGGTTTTTATTTCAGAATTATTCGTGGATTTAACTCTGAATGTATTTAGGGTAGTTTATTGAAACGAGTACACACTCTTGGTTGTAGGAGGGAACTCCGATTTCCAACTATCATAGTATTAGTTAAGATTTGGAGATCACTCCTACAGAATATGTCTTTGATATTGCGGTTTGCAATCATAAGAGATGCTATGCCATTATTTCTCCTGCAGTAGGATTGACTCTGAAACCGCCTGCCATAATGTTATTATATGGTTCATGCGGTTCACGACCTACAGGACGCATTTCTGGGGTGTGGTAACCAAATCGCACTGCCTTCCGCCACTGTTCTGTCCGATTTACTTCTGACCAATGAATTAGACAATAACTAAAGAAAATCACATCCCCTGCACTTGCTGGAATCGGTATTGAATCTATGAAATCTGGATGAAATTTATCCGTTGGCAAATGCGGTGCAGTGCCTTCACCTGTGATATGTTCGCGTGGTCCTTCCTTGTGGCTACCGGGTACAACCCGCAATGCACCACTTTCATAGGGGGCATCGTCAAGATGAACGAGACAATCGACAAAATCCAGACCATCGTGTGGATAAAACGGATAGTCTTGATGCATTGGAAAAGGTGTTCCTTTTTCCGGTGGTTTTGCATGGAGAACAGTATGATGCCATTGGACTGACTCTCCAATTAAAGACCTAACAGCACCTGTCAAACGCTCATGAAAAATCACTCTACCCCATGTTGCAGAATAGAAGTGAGGATTATGCATGAAAACTGCTTTTGTTGTCTGCTGGTCTTCCTCTTTTAAATACTTTGTTCGCCACGGACCTGGCCAACCTATGGTCTCTTGTCCCCAGTTGTTAATTATCTTCACCATTTCGGATGCAAGTTCTTCAGTTTCTTCAGGTGAGAAAAGTTGCTCAACTTTGAGATAACCGTTCTCATTGTAAAAGTCCACTTGATCTTGCGTAAGCATGATAGACTCCTTGTTCAGATATACGTTCAGTGTTAATGATTAAGTAAATTGTACGCATTTAATTCATACTTGTCAACAAGAATTCACCCTATTCTGTATGAGAAAGTGATTGACACAAATAATAATAGTAGGTATCATTTGATATATCATTATCTTATTACTAACGATAGGACATACTAATGCGAATACAATTGACAGTATTGGTGTTATTTTGTTTATGCATACAATTTACAGAACTCCCCGCAGAAACAAACAGTCATGCTGAATATGTTAAACTTGTTGAGAAAGGATTCCGTGCCTTATTTCAAGGGGAAAATCAGACAACAATCGATGCATTCAATGCTGCGCTTTCAATTGAACCTAACCATTATGAAATACTTCATTATTTAGGAATGATATATTCAGAGGACTCCTCTTGGAACAAAGCTGTAGAGGTATATAATCGCTCGCTGGAACTCCAACCTGATAACATTGAAGTGCTTTACTCATTGGGTGTTGTCTATTTCAAACTTAATCAGTGGGAAGATGCGTTAACACCACTTCAGAAGGTGGTGTCACTCTCACCCCGACATGCTCGTGGCTATGAGGTGCTTGGTAAAGTTTATGTCAAACTCCGTCAGTATGCTAAAGCAGTGAAAGTATTAGACAAAGCCATTGAACTGAAACCTAATGCTGCAGGAAACTATAATGAACTCGGTAATGCTCACCTTAATTTAACTGCTTATGATGATGCTATAAAGAACTTCAAAAAAGCGATTGAAATCGGTCCACCGGATTTTGCTGAACCACATTTCGGTCTTGGAAATGCATATCTTCGTACTGGAAATCCACAGAAAAGTAGAGAAGAGATGCAGATTTACCAAACATTACAAAAAATAGCCGCGGATCACGAACGTTACACTCGGTTAACGCGTGTGGATCCAAACAATCTGGAAGGTTGGGTAGGATTGGCTAAAGTGTTAATGCAACAAAGGAAATACAAACGAGTATTGCCGGTCTTTCAGAAATGTATTGAGCTTGCCAAGGCACAAAATGCTTCTGCTGCAACAATCGCAGGTTTTCATCATGGTATCAGCCAAACTTTCATTAATCTCAAATATCCAAAGTTGGCAGTAGATTCTGCTAAAACAGCAATACAACTCATGCCAGAGCATGACCTGTTTTACAATACACTTGGAAGTGCTTATGCAATGTTAGGGGATGTGCAAAATGCTATTGGAGTTTTTC
Organism: Candidatus Poribacteria bacterium; assembly: GCA_958295945.1. GTDB lineage: Bacteria > Poribacteria > WGA-4E > WGA-4E > WGA-3G > MSPOR6. The sequence goes on along the minus strand of OY282386.1, from coordinate 1,764,560 downwards.
AAAAGGCAGTTTCCTTGAATGAAGAACAGCCTTATTATCATCTAAATCTCTCAAAACTCTACGACAGCATTGGTCAACAAAAACTTGCTAAACAGCATTATCAAGCATATCAACATTTTTTATCTCTACGGGAACAGCAAAAGAAATAATACACAAACTTGGCTATAGTTGTGCAAAACAAAATACTTTTTTCATTATCAATACTAATCATAATATGTTGTGTGAATGCAAACTTCTGTGTGAATGCGGAAGATGAGAACATTGAGATGATATTGATTCCTGCGGGGACATTTTCAATGGGAAGTAATGCACGCGCAGCAGATGAAAGACCTATACATAAAGTTCACTTATCAGCGTACTATATTAGTAAGTATGAGGTTACAAACGCAGAATATTACGAATTTTGGCATAGTCTTGAAAAAGAAAAGACTAAGAACTCACAATCTCAAATAGAGCATACACCTGAGAGTTTCTCACATCTTCAACATATTGGCAGTTGGCCGGAACGTGCGAGTGAGTTTCCTAATCATCCTATTGTTGGTGTATCATGGCATGATGCGAAGGCTTATGCTGAATGGAAAGGTATGCGATTACCTACAGAAGCAGAATGGGAGAAGGCTGCACGCGGCTACTCAGACAGAATATGGCCATGGGGAAATTCAATGATACCTAATGCTAACACTTCTGAGAAAAACGATGGATTTGAGAATCGCATCGCACCTGTCGGAAGTTACCCTAAAGGTAAAAGTTTCTATGGTGTTATGGATATGGCAGGAAATGTCTGGGAATGGACTGCAGATTGGTACAGTGATATTTACTATTTGCATAGTCCTAAACAAAATCCAAAGGGACCAGAGGTCGGTAGTTGGCGTGTGCTCAGAGGGGGTTCTTGGATTGACAAACTTACACGATGTAGTACAACCTTCCGATTTTATCTGTATCCTACATTAAAGACATCCTTTGTCGGTTTCCGATTGGCAAAAACTGCAGAAACAGAAAAGAAATAAACATCTTCAAATATAGAATAACCTTCATGTCAAAGACCTTTATACTACTCACAATTGCATTCTGTTCAGTTTCATTAGTCAATTCACAAGAACTTCCTCAATATGTTGATGTTACTAAAGAGGCAGGCATAGATTTTAAACATAATAATGGAAAAACAGATCATAAACACATCATTGAAACTATGGGGTCAGGTGGCGTCTTCTTTGATTATAATTTAGATGGAAACTTAGACATATATTTCGTAAATAGCGGTCCCGTTCCAACAGATGGAGTTTCTAAAGACAGAATAGAGGGTGAAGCCAAGAATATACTCTATAGGAATGATGGAAACGGCCAATTCACTGATGTAACTTCCGAGGCAGGTTGTGGTGATACAGGATATGGCATGGCAGCTTCCGCAGGGGATATTGATAACGACGGTGATCATGATTTATATGTTGCTAACTTTGGACAAGATTCACTCTACCAGAATAATGGTGATGGCACATTTACTAATGTCACAAAAGTGGCTGGTATAGATAATACGTTATGGAGTATTGCTGCAGTATTTTTGGATTATGATATTGACGGTGATTTGGATATATTTGTTGTGAACTATCTCATTTATGATTTATCAATGCCTGTTACTTACTATAAGGGTGTTGTGGGGTATGGACACCCAAGAAGTTACGCAGGAACACCAGACATACTTTATAGAAACAACGGTGATGGCACTTTTACCAACGTTGCAGAATCAGCGGGATTAATCAATCCAAGTGAGGGACGAGGAATGGCTGCGGTTGCATTTGATTATGACAATGATAGATATCCAGACATATATGTAGGAAACGATACCAGTCGCAATTTCTTATACCATAACAATGGTGATGGCACTTTTACAGATGTAGGTTTGTTTCTTGGTGTAGGATATGATGAAAATGGCATCGCGGAAGGATCAATGGGAGTGGATAGTGGTGACTATAATCTCGATGGATTACTGGACATCATTGTTGCAAATTCAGAAAAAGCAACACTCTATAAATTGCATGATCCAGGAAACGATGGATTCTACTTTACCGAAGCCACAGTGGAGAGCAAACTACAGCAACCAACTTTACCTATAGTCGGATTTAGTCCACTTTTTTTGGATTATGATAACGATGGGAACCTTGATATATTCTGTGCAAATGGACATCCACAAGCGGTAATTGAGCAGCTAACAGATTATGAGAAATATGCTCAGCAGGATCAACTCTTTCAAAACAACGGTGATAACACATTCTCAGATATATCACAGGAATCAGGTGCATATTTTTCAAAGGAACTTGTTGGAAGAGCGGCTGCATCAGCAGACTACGACAATGATGGCGATGTTGATATTGTCATTATGAATTCAAATCAACATGCAGTCTTGCTAAAGAATGAAGGTGGAAATAGAAATAATTGGATAAATATTAGATTGATAGGAAAGCACAACAATCGTGATGGAATAGGATCAAAAGTGATAGTAAATGCAGGTGGTATCACTCAGATTGCTGAAGTAAAGAGCGGATCAAGTTATGCATCCGGTAGTGATTTAAGGCTTTTATATGGTTTAGGTGATGTGGATATAATAGACAGTGTTAAGGTAAAATGGCAAAATGGAACTGAACAAATAATAGAGAATGTTGGTATCAATCAGTTTCTAATGATTACTGAATCGGAGTAATACCATTTCCAATTGACAAATTTCATCAAACGTTTGGGCAGGATACCTAATCCTTTAGGTTTGGGTGCTATGACTAGGCAAAGATATTATCCCCAATTACCTTGATTAGTCCTTTTCTGATAAAGTTAGCATTACGATGCCCCAAATCAACGGTATGAAGATTAAAAAATACATTCGGTAATTTTGGATCATAGGCCAGCGCGCTTCCAAAGTTTGTGGGAAATAAGAATTATCGATTTAATAAATTAATCTTCATTAGGCATTCCCCGGAGACCTCGCGGGACAGATTACGTTAGTGCTGCACCAAAAAGTACATTGAGATGTGAGGCTGCACAAAGAAGGGCATTTGCGGTGTAGGAAAGAGTATCCGATGATTGAGGATAAAGTTCCCATAGGATGCTTTAGAGGTTCATTGCATGGTTCAATCTATTGGTATGACATCATAATTATGATGTCATAATTCTTTGTGAAGAAAGTTTTCTCCGTTGATCAAACTCACGTTATCTAAGCAAAAACAAATCCTAAAATGTTGGCATAGAATTTGCTAAATAAACATTATATTCAACATGCATTGTGGAGACATCAAATGAAATTTATCATCTTCCAAAAACGTATCATTGGTATTTTCTTATTCGCTACACTTCTTTTTTCAACACATATTGTGAGTGCGGAGAAAGAAAAAGAAACAGAATTCACCGTGGAGTCCTTCACATCGAGAGAGTATAACGGCAGCGTTGCTGATTTCTTGATAACATTTTCTAAAGACGTTATTGACAGAGAACTCCTTTTCACCGCATTACCGAAAAACGCAATTACGATTACTCCATCAGTAGAAGTAAAGGCAAGATGGGTTGCAACGAATAAAATCGGTATCTTTTTAGAAAGCACATTGGGACCATCAAGTAAATATGTCTTTGAGATTTCTAATGATATAGACGCATCTGGGAATCTCGTTCTCACTGGACAGCGAAAGTTCAATCACGTAACTAAGCCTTTCAAGGTGGAACAGGCTAAGATAGAATTCCGATACAACAAAGACCTGAAAAAAGCGATGGCTGTTGGCACCGTTACATTTAACTATCCTGTTAAGGTCGCTGCTTTAACGGAATTTCTTTCGGTTATATCGGGAAGAGATGTTGAAATCCCTTATACTTTCCAACCTCAAAGTGCTGTTACAAGAACTGTCCTGATTGAGACCGAAGTGATTCAGCCGCTTCTTGAAGGACGACTTATTCAAGCAAAAATTGGCAAAGGATTCAAATGCGCAGGCACAGAAATCGGACTTGAGAAGGACACTGTAGCAACAATACAGATCGGCAATATAAATGAACTTCAAATTGAACGGACAGACTTCTTGCAGAGAGATGGCAAACTATTTCTCAGATTCAGATTTAGATCACCGATCACAGTTGATATGTTTCAAGACCAGATAGGTATTGAACCGAAGCTGCCTTTTCGATTAGTCGTGAACAATTATGATTTGGAAGTTTATGGAGATTTTGAGTTTCGATCTGAGTATACGGTCACAATTAAAAACGGTATTGCATCTGAAAACGGGTTTTTAAGAAACACTTATGTGCAAACTGTTAAGGTGCCTGACTTGCTACCAAGGATATATTTCACTGACAACACCTTTTTCCTACCCCGTAAGAGTGACTTGAATCTCAACATCATAACATCCAACATAGAAAACGTAGGAATAGGAATTTCAAAGGTATATCTTTCAAAATTACCAACACTTGTTCACCAAGGTGAGCTGGCAATTGAGTCCAAATTAAACGAGGTAATCTCAACAACGATACCCCTAAAGGAATATTTAACTGATAAACATGCGGGCGTTTTTAAGGTCGTGGTGCATTCGGGTAAGGGTAGAAAGGGATACGCTGAGCAATTAGTGTTGATTACTGACCTCGGTATTGTCGCAAAAAGAATTGATAAAGAGATATATGTATGGGTGAATTCACTTGATTCTTTAGAACCGATTCGGAACGCGACTGTACGACTCATCAATAATCAAGATAAACATGTCCTCCTCAGTAAAGAAACCGACCCTACAGGTCATGTCCGGTTTGACTTAAAACCTGATCTTCTCAAAGACAGTCCCGAATTTCTACTTACTGCAACGAAAGACGACGATTTCTCTTTACTGCAATTACTACGTCACCAGTTTTCTACAAGAGGTTTTGATGTTGACGGTATCCCCTTTCTAAAGGATGAACATGAAGCATTTCTTTATACAGATCGTAGTATTTATCGTCCGGGGGAAACTGTTAACCTCGTTGGGATTGTTCGTGGTAAGAACAGTCAAGTTCCAGTTTCACTCCCGTTACGGATTGAAATCTTATACCCTTATGATGCCAAATTCCAGGAGATTAAAATAAAAACCGATGCAGAAGGTGCCTGTGAAGTGAAGATACCGCTGCCAGCACACGTTCCAACGGGTAGGTATTATGCCAGAATGTGGTCCGGTAAAAAACAGATCGGTTATGATTTTTTCCAAGTGGAAGAATTTATGCCAGACCGAATGAAAATATCGGTAGAAACTGATAAAGATGTCTATATGCTTGGAGATGAAGTTAAGGTGGAAGTTAAGGCGATGAATCTCTTCGGCACACCGGCAGTTGGAAGGAAGGTTAATGCGGACTACGATCTTGCCGCTATACAGTATGCACCTCTGCATTCTTATGTGCCAGTCAAGAAATGGAGCACCTTCAATTTTACCGATTCTACTCGGACGTTCCAATACAAACAGGTTAATCTGAATGAAACCGTAACCGACATAGAGGGAAAAGCAACATACCAATTTACACTACCAGAAGGATTGAAACCGCCTATAACGTTACAGGGATATATCCAAACCACTGTACAGGAACCTGGTGGACGCGCAGTTACCAATGCAAAAGCGTTCACGATTCATCCTTATTCACATTATGTCGGTATTAAACATCAGGAACCGGGAACAGTCAAACAGCATGAGGAAACGAAGTTCGACTATATTGTCATTGATACGGAGGGGAATCCTACTGCTAAACGAACTTTGCAGGTAACTATTTCCAAAATTGATTACCCACACCGATGGAGAACACAAACCAGTCCTACAGTGGAACGGTTGGAATCCTTTACTTTGAAGTCAGATTCGGATATTGCTGCTATCAGTTTCACGCCTGTTTCGCTCGGTGTGCATCGCGTAGAGATTGAGGATGTGGATGGCGGGGCAAAGGTTTCCATGCAATTTAATGTGTCTGAATGGGGTGGTGTGCCGTGGTCAATGGACAATCCGAATACCCTTGATATGACGCTTGATAAAAAGTCATATCGTCCTGGGGAAAAAGCCAAGTTAGAGATCAAACCACCTTTCCCAGGCAAAGTACTCCTGACAATTGAGCGTGATAAAGTGTTGAGTCATCAGACCTATATGGTGAATGAGAAATCCGCAACCTTGACGATTCCTGTTGAGGACTCTTTCGCACCGAACACATATCTTTCTGCTTTGTTAATTCGTTCAACCAAATCGTTGGACAGAAATGCTCCTGCACGAGCATTTGGAATCGTACCGTTAACAATTGATACCGAAATACACAAGTTGCAAGTTGAAATTGATGCCCCTAAACAGATTCGTCCAAACACCGAGATAGACATAAAGTTTCTGGTGCGTGGTGAACGCAGAGGGAAACCCTATAGAGTTACCATCGCAGCCGTAGATGAGGGTATCCTTCAACTAATCAATATGCAAACGCCAGACCCGCACCCTCATCTATATCGGCAAAGAAAACTTGAGACCACGTCTTATGAATTCCATCATGCAATCACAAGAGATGACCAATTTCCTATCAATCCAATTGACTCCCTGGATGATCTGTTAAATTTGGCAATTTCAGATTCCGAAAAGAGGCGAATGATGGCAAAACAATTAATGGTGCAGGAACACCTCGGTCAAGTTGGGAGTTATTCGCGTAGCGGTTTCGGTGTAGTACATGATCGGATAACAGGAGAACCAATTGCATTGAGAGGAAGAGCCTTAGGACGACTTAATGCTGATGCCGTAGTGCGTGTAGCCTCGGTAGCGTTGTGGTCAGGTTTTTTGGAAACTGATGCAGATGGACGTGGCAGCGTCCGTTTTAAGGTACCACAATTCAACGGCACCTTACGAGTGATGGCAGTTGCTTTCTCCGGACCAGATTACGGGTCTGCAACAGAGCAGATTCAGGTGCGGGAGCCAGTGGTGATAACGCCATCATTCCCGCGATTCCTTTCAGGTGGTGATCAAATTCGTGTTCCAGTTTCAGTCTACAATGGCACTGACGAGATAGTTAACTTCAAAGTCAATCTGCAGGCTATGGGGCCAGTCCAATTACTTACGGATTATGGCGATATAAACAACGCGAATTCACTTCAAAAACAGGTAGAGATTGGGGCTAACAAGGAAGGGCATCTCTATTTTGATGTAATTGCACACGATGCAGTTGGCGTTGCAACGTTCAATCTGACTGCATCTGGTAACGGTGAGAAGGGACAGCATGCACCTATCCGTTTGCCACTCCGTTCAGCTGCACCTCCTGTTACCAAGACAGGATCCGGTATTGTCCGAGAGGGTGAACCAGATGATTTCATTTTCCCATCAAATTTCAGGGAGGATACCTCTGAATTTATGCTTACTCTTTCGCCGCTTCCCACGCTCAGGTTTGCAAACGGACTTCGTTATCTGATTCAGTATCCACACGGGTGTCTTGAGCAGACAACAAGTCGTGTATTTCCTCTACTCTATCTGAGCGATCTTGCAAAAATTGTGGAACCGTCTTTGGCAGAGGATGATAAAATTGACGAGTATATTATGGCAGGTATCGCAAGATTGGAAGATATGCTCCAGTCAAATCATCATTTTGAATACTGGCGAGGTAGCTCTACCGTGAACAATTGGAGCAGCATCTACGCAGCACACTTTCTCGTTGAAGCACGGAAAGCGGGTTACCAAATTCCTAATCTTATGTATAACAAGATGTTGGAGGGTTTGAGAACTCAAGCCAAATGGGGCGGGACCATCAACATGCCAAATGAAAAGTCTGATAGGGACACCCTATCACAAGCAGCTTATGCATGTTATGTGTTGGCAGCAGCGGGGCAGCCAGAAAAATCGGTGATGCATTACCTCAGAAATAACAGATTGAGCGAACTTCACGATTACAGTCAATTTCATCTTGCGGGCGCGTTTGCCCTGAAGGGTGATCTTGATATTGCACTGGCAATGCTCCCTGATGAAGTAACCTTTGATAACACAACGCGGAGAGATACAGGACGCAATTTTGACTCGTCTATTCGCGCACAAGCCATCATTTTAGATGTACTGGTAGAGATCAAAGAGGACCATCCTACAGTCCAAAAACTCGTGGCGAGTCTAACCAACACCGCATCAAAAAAACAACGATGGGGGACTACACAGGAGAACGTCTTCGCTTTACTTGCTCTCGGTAAGTTCTTGAAAAAACAATCGCACAAGAAATTCACCGGAACAATCAACCGAAACGATGTACATTTTGCTAACTTCAATGCATCCGGAAAACAATTTATCGGTTCAGACTGGGATGGATCGCAAATGAAACTCTCTGTGAAGGGCAAAGGCACATGTTACTATTATTGGGAAGCATTCGGCATTCGTAGAGATTCGTATATTGAGGAATATGGACGAGAATTGCACATAAGCCGTCGCTACCTGACACCCGATAGAGCCCAAGTCAAAAACGTCTTTAAGCAAGGTGAATTGGTGGTTGCTGAGGTAAGTGTGAAGGCATTGACAGGCAACCTTGAAAATGTCGTGGTGATTGATATGTTACCTGCAGGTTTGGAGATTGAGAATCCACGTTTGGTTACTCGCGCAAGCACGCCATCTACGGAACAACAGGTGTTCAAACCTGATTACATAGATATCCGAGATGACAGATTGCTATTTTATGGATCGTTTCAATACCAAAGAGAGCAGGTTTTTTACTATCCACTGAGGGTAGTAACGGAGGGGAGATTTACAGTGCCACCGGTTTCTGCTGAAGCAATGTACGATCCATCAAAATCAGCAGTCGCTTCAACCGGAACAATTCAGGTAGTAAAATAGCAATAGGTCATGTAAAGCGTAAAGAACTTTCTTTGTTGGTGTAGACTCACGAATTTGTAGATTGAGCTTACACCCATAAGTGTCGCTTACGCAAACTCCACTGGGCGAGGGGACCTCGCCCCTACAAAAACCCAATTTGAAGTCAAAGTTCATTAGGGATTCTTATACCATTTCTATAAATGTTTGCCCCATAAACATTAGTTAAGAATCTCTTGAAGGACAGCACAAACTGGCAGTTTGTGGTACAAAAATGCGGCGTTTTCTATTAGAAATGGTATTATTTACAACAACAAAAAACCCGTATCTCTAATAGATACGGGTTTTTTGTTATCTATAGTGTCGGACTATTATTTCCGTTTAATATCTGCCCAAGTTGTGGTCACTTTACCTTTCGGTTCAACGGGAGTCAAAACATCAAGGAATTGATCACTCATAGTTGGTGCGATTCTGAGATCTTCATCACCTTCAGAGAAACGAAGGTTGACATAATCTCCACCGCCGCCTTCACCACACTTTAAGTGTAAGAAGTTTTCACCCTCAACGAGGTCTACTTCTGTAGGTTGTGTTGCTTGTGTAGCACCGCCAGTCCAACTGGGATTATTATAGACTTTTCTACCGTTGAGCCATATTTCAGCGTGGTCATCATGTGCTGGGTGTATCGTAGTTGTCCTGTCATCGGGTGACAAGATGAGGATGATACCGTGCCAAGTTATATTGTCGCGTAAATGACCTGGAGCATTGTTTGGTATATCATGACTTTGATACATGTTGTTTGTGCTATCAATGTTAAGGTTCACAATTGACCATGTAAGAATACCACCGTTATCTGCTGGTAATCGGACTGGTGTTCTACCAGTTAGACCGGCCCCAAAACGAGTAGAAACACTCTGATTTGTATATGCGGATTCGTTTGTACCTGGGTCAATTGTTCCTTCAGCAAGGTAATCTTTTTCGGCAGATGCAGTGAATCCACCGGTTCTAATGACTAAATCAAGTGCCCACCATTTTTCTATCCATTGATCACCCGCCGGCTGCCAGTCTTGTGCATAAACCATTGGCGTGATAGCAATTAGAGCAATTGTGAGAAAAATTGCCAATTTCTTCATAGCTATGATATCTCCTTATTCAATCTGTCCAAATTTGATAGTTTAGGTAAGAAGCGCGCTTCCAAAAATATCAAAAATAAACGAAATATACTAATATATATATTCCCGGTTTGCTAGCATATCCGAAAATATTTTAATTAATGTGAAAGCAGTAATTTATGCTAACACAATTTAAATTCTCTGACAAGTGAAAGTAATCCAACATTGTCAAATTCAGTTTGTTTATATCACCACACTTAAATTGTATAGTATTCTTGCATACGTGTGGTTACTCAAATATGTTTCAATTATAGCATTTATCAAAATAAATTGCAACAAAAATTGTGAAAGATCTTTTTGCATTTAAATGTGAGGTATGATAGGTATAAGTGTCTAAAGTGTCTAAAATGTCTAAAATGTCTAAAGTTGTTTCCTATGGATGTATACGATTACTGATCAAGTTTTTTGTTTGAAGTTGAAAATATAGCTAATATTTCACTACATTCTTCATAATGTGATTTAGATACATTCCATTCTAGTAGACTGTCCACACTAAAATTGTGGGTATAAGCGTTTCAATCGGATGCGAGCATCATCCGTTGTCCATTGCCAGTCTACTTGCTTCGCTTCACCATTTCGTCTTTTTTCCCAAGCTTGTGTCTCTCGTCGTAGTGTTTCTATATCAGGGATGCGACGACCTAAACATTGTCGTGTTAGCACGCTAAGTTCTATCTCAGCAATATTCAACCAACTTCCATGTTTGGGCGTATACACGATTTCTAAACGAGCACATAAACGGCGTGCTTCCGCTGCTGGAAACGCTTTATACAAGGATGAAACTTTATGTGTATTCAGATTATCACAAACTAAAATCACTCGTTTTGCTTTCGGATACACCTCGTCTAATAGCACCTTTACCTCTTGTGCCCAATCCACCGCAGTCCGACGCTCACGCACAGACACGCCTCTCCACCCCGTTAGTGCTTCTGTGAATATGAAAAGTTGTGCTGTGCCATTGCGTCTATATTCATTATCTACACGCTTGACTTGACCCGGTTTGAGGGGGCACGGCTCGCGAATATCATCCCTCAACGTTACAGGTTGTTCATCCATATTCACAACCGGCACATCTGTGTCTAAAGGTTTCTGATAGAGATCAAGCACTTCTTCCATTGCTGCGACAAACTCAGCATTTTCGGTGGGTGGGATTACCCATTGTTCCACCAGGTGTGGCTTTAGTTCGTTTTTTTTAGCGTCTGGCGCACTGTTTCAGAACAAATACTCTCAACGATTTCAAGCTTCACGAATTCCGAAGCAAGAAGACGAAGGGACCACCTGCTATAGCCTTCAGGCGGTTCGCTACAACTCAACGCAATCAGACGCGCTTCTGCTTCACCATCCAACTTTCGAGAACACGGAGGTGTTTTGCGGTGCACTCGATCCAACGCTCCCGATAAACCCTTTTCTACAAAACGATGCCGCACATTGTAAACCGTCTGCTCATGACACGAGTAAGCTTCAGCTATCTGCTTATCAGTCCAGCGAGGACCATTTACATCGGATTTCAATAAGATGTGTGCATGCCTGATCTTATACGCTTTATTTTCTCCTTTACTTATATACTTGTTTAGTTCTTCACGCTCAATATCAGTTAATTCAACTATATATTTCTTTTTCAAGAGACTATTCCTTAAAGAAGTATTTAGGGACATTCTAAAAGAAATACGTCTGTTTGGCAAGTTTTATTGAAGAATATACCTATAATTTTAGTGTAGACACTCCACTAGCATTTTGGCATCAACAATTACTTCAAGCCAATATTGTGTTTCAGCACATTCTGCTTCGCAAATATGCATTTTATTTCTAAAGTCCTTTCAACTTCGGACACGATTTGCTTCCCTATAATTTGCACCAACAGAAGTACCTGAACCTGTTAGTTGGTCTCGAATACGCATACCCTCAGGCGAATGTGGAAGTTGCTTGGAAAGAAGAACAATGTTCGCAGCAAATTTCTGAGTCCTCTTTTCTAAGATTTTAGCAAATTCTTTATTCTTCATTCAACAACTTAGTTTCAGTTAGATTAACTTTAGACACTTTAGACACTTCCAACTTATTTTATGCTGCTAACTCTTCATTTGCACGTTTAACAAGTGCGTTCATATAAGCGATAGTATACGCAGTGCCAACACGATGGTCACCTGCCATACTTGGAATATGATCTGGAATTAGAACACCATTAAAGTCCACTTCACGGAGTGCTTTGGCTACTTGATACATGTCTTGATAGCCGTTATCAACAAATGTTTCAACAAAATGTGGCAGTGGTTGGTCAACATTTCGGAAATGTACTTTGAATATCTTGCCGCGTTCACCGAAATAATGGATAGATTCGATGACATCTTTCCCCATCAAATCCCCACCTTCCAGCCAACAACCGACACAGAAACACATTCCGACATTTGGACTGTCCGCAATTTCAAGGGCACGTTTATATCCCTCAAAACTGCTGAAGATACATCTTGGAATTCCTGCGAGATGTATGGCTGGTGGGTCATCAGGATGTATTCCAATCATTACGCCAGCTTCCTCGGCTACTGGTGCTGCTTGCTTAATAAAGTAGGTGAAATTATCCCAAATCTCTTCTTCACTATATTCTCGACCGTGTGAAAGTGGCATTGGATATTTCTTACCACCCCAATGTCCTTCCTGTGCACTCTTGAGATTAAAGGCACGCGCACTCGCTCCACCACGCGTCGTTTCACGTTCCGTACTCCAGATACCGTTCCCCATGTGTGCATAAGTCGTATAAGGAATACCAGCTTTACCTAAATCGCGAATATACCTTTTGTATTGCTCAATCTTTGCATCACGATTTTCTAAGTTTAGAACAATTCCATCTTGATTATGGACATCACTGTTGCCAAACCCATATATTTTCAAACCAGCATTTTCAAATATTTCGCGACGACTCATAAAATAATCGTAATTTGCATTCGCACCGTTTGTCCAGAGCACAACATACTCAACATCCATCTGTCTTGCAAACTGAAGGTCAGCTTCACTGGGTTCAGGAGACATCTGTGCGGTAACTTTCATGCCTGGTGTAATTCTCTTGAGTGGATTACCATTGTTATCCATTTGTTTCCTCCATTTTCATAGAAAGAGGTGTGTCGGCTTATTCGTTATCCAATGCTTCTTCTTTGAGACGGTATAATTCAGCAGTCAAGTCTTTAACAACATCTGCATATTCAGGATCGTCATACACACTGCACATCTCATTTGGATCTTTTTCGAGATCAAAAAGCTCCCATTCAGGTTCTGTATGTTGGTTCACTGAACCCGTAGTTCCCATAGGATCACCATAGTAATAGATGAGCTTATGTTTGTGTGTACGAACACCGTAATGTGCAGGCACATGATGATGTGAGAGGTGCATCCAGTAGCGATAATACATCTGCGTTCGCCAGTCATCTGGAGTTTCTCCTTCAAGAATTGGTCTTAAACTTGAACCCTGCATGTTTTCTGGAATTGGTAGACCTGCATAATCCAACCAGGTCTCAGCAAAATCGATGTTTAATGCCATTGCGTGAGTAGAACTTCCTGCACCGATAGCACGCGGATAACGCACAATAAAGGGCATGCGGAGCGATTCTTCATACATAAAACGTTTGTCGTACCACCCGTGGTCACCTAAGAAGAAACCTTGATCGGAAGTGTAAATAATCATTGTATCATCAGCGACACCGTCTTCATCAAGATAATCAAGCAATCTTCCAACATTGTCATCTATGGAAGCGACACATCGCAAGTATTCCTTGATATAGCGTTGATATTGCCAGTTCGCTAACTCTTCATCTGATAAACCTTCTGGTGGAGGACCGAATCTTTCAATCTTTAGGTCTCTATCATTCATGTGTCCAAAGACACGCATTTTTGCTTCTTTTGCAGCATTAGAACGGTTAGAATAATCATCAAAGAAGTTGTCCGGCATTGGGACATCCTCATCTTCATACATGTGCACATGTTTCTCGTCTGAATCCCAAGGTCGATGTGGTGCTTTGTGATGACACATTAGGAAAAACGGATTGTCTTTGTCCCGATTCTTCAGCCAATCCAATGAGAAATCTGTGATGACATCGGTTGCATAACCTTCATGTTTTGTCCTTCCGCTCTCCTCAATCATAACAGGATCATAATAATCACCCTGTCCCGGAAGAACGTTCCAGTAATCAAAACCAGTAGGGTCAGCATCTCCACCGTGGCCAAGGTGCCATTTGCCTATCATAGCAGTTTGATATCCATCTGCTTGAAGCATTTTGGCGACATTCGGTTTTTTCCCATCAAGTTTATCACCTAATGTCTTCACACCGTTGAGATGACTATGTAGACCTGTCAAAATATTTGCCCGACTCGGGGTACAAATCGAATTGACACAGAAGCAGTTTTGGAAAATCATCCCATCGTCTGCGATACGGTCAAGATTCGGGGTTTCATTAATACGACTTCCGTAACAACTCATCGCATGAGATGCATGGTCATCTGACATTATGAATAGTATATTCGGTCTGCTCAATTGTTCCTCCAATCAATTATGATAATGAAATACAACGAGAGTATTGTTATTGTTGCTTACGCTATAGATAATAATTCATATCATATATTTTATTTCAATAGGTGTCAATCATTTTTTGAGAGATAGGGTATGTAAAGTTTTTGTCACCATAAGTGTCAATTTAGCGTCCTTCTAGTAGAGCGTCTACACTAAAATTATGAATTGCCAAAGAAATCGGGAATCGGAGTTCCCTCCTACAATGACAGAGCTGTATTCAGTAGGATCGATCTCCGAATCGCGATATTTACCCGCAAGATTAGTGTAGACAGAACACTAGTGGAGCGTCTACACTAAAATTATGAATCTCCAAAGAAATCGGGAATCGGAGTTCCCTCCTACCGGACACAAGGTTTCTGTCCGAGAGATCCCCAAATCGCGACGGACAATTTTAGTGTAGACAGAACACTAGTGCCGGTAAGTTCGATAAGGAAACCGAACCTACCGGCCTGGGGAAAACGCCTTATTTACACTAAATTGATGTATAAGGTTCTGTTAGGAAACCGCACCTAACCAGGACTATGAGAGTAGTATTTTTTGTGTAGTATCTGATGGCAAATTCATTGTGATTATCTTGCGATTTCATGGTCTGTCTCCTTCTTGAAAAGTTACGAAACTGTAAGAAATCTCTTACAGTCCATAAGACGTGCAAATTGCCTATAAACACAGTCTCTGTATGGGTTTATAGGGCATAATTTTATGGCACTAAAATTTGAATTTTGAAAACTGTAAGATTTTTCTGAGATGCTGAGATTTGTCCGTTATTTTTGTATAGAAATGTGTGATAAATTGTATGAATACCGTCTTTTATATTCATAATAGTTTCCATTCTTTTGTTCTTATAAATGTCTTAATGTTGTTATGTTTATCAGAACATACGTTTTAATATTAATAATATAAATATATTAACACATAAATGGACTTTTGTCAAGTTATTTTTTGGCAATGGACATATTTTTCATTGTTCAAAACACATTTTTTAGACTTGTAGGGACAATATAGTTATAAGGACTAGTGGAGTGTCTACACTAAAATTATAGGTATATTCTTCAATAAAACTTGCCAAACAGACGTATTTCTTTTAGAATGTCCCTAAATACTTCTTTAAGGAATAGTCTCTTGAAAAAGAAATATATAGTTGAATTAACTGATATTGAGCGTGAAGAACTAAACAAGTATATAAGTAAAGGAGAAAATAAAGCGTATAAGATCAGGCATGCACACATCTTATTGAAATCCGATGTAAATGGTCCTCGCTGGACTGATAAGCAGATAGCTGAAGCTTACTCGTGTCATGAGCAGACGGTTTACAATGTGCGGCATCGTTTTGTAGAAAAGGGTTTATCGGGAGCGTTGGATCGAGTGCACCGCAAAACACCTCCGTGTCCTCGAAAGTTGGATGGTGAAGCAGAAGCGCGTCTGATTGCGTTGAGTTGTAGCGAACCGCCTGAAGGCTATAGCAGGTGGTCCCTTCGTCTTCTTGCTTCGGAATTCGTGAAGCTTGAAATCGTTGAGAGTATTTGTTCTGAAACAGTGCGCCAGACGCTAAAAAAAACGAACTAAAGCCACACCTGGTGGAACAATGGGTAATCCCACCCACCGAAAATGCTGAGTTTGTCGCAGCAATGGAAGAAGTGCTTGATCTCTATCAGAAACCTTTAGACACAGATGTGCCGGTTGTGAATATGGATGAACAACCTGTAACGTTGAGGGATGATATTCGCGAGCCGTGCCCCCTCAAACCGGGTCAAGTCAAGCGTGTAGATAATGAATATAGACGCAATGGCACAGCACAACTTTTCATATTCACAGAAGCACTAACGGGGTGGAGAGGCGTGTCTGTGCGTGAGCGTCGGACTGCGGTGGATTGGGCACAAGAGGTAAAGGTGCTATTAGACGAGGTGTATCCGAAAGCAAAACGAGTGATTTTAGTTTGTGATAATCTGAATACACATAAAGTTTCATCCTTGTATAAAGCGTTTCCAGCAGCGGAAGCACGCCGTTTATGTGCTCGTTTAGAAATCGTGTATACGCCCAAACATGGAAGTTGGTTGAATATTGCTGAGATAGAACTTAGCGTGCTAACACGACAATGTTTAGGTCGTCGCATCCCTGATATAGAAACACTACGACGAGAGACACAAGCTTGGGAAAAAAGACGAAATGGTGAAGCGAAGCAAGTAGACTGGCAATGGACAACGGATGATGCTCGCATCCGATTGAAACGCTTATACCCACAATTTTAGTGTGGACAGTCTACTAGTGGAGCGTCTACACTAAAATTATGAATCTCCAAAGAAATCGGGAATCGGAGTTCCCTCCTACCGGACACAAGGTTTCTGTCCGAGAGATCCCCAAATCGCGACGGACAATTTTAGTGTAGACAGACCACTAGTTGGTACAAACAGATCGTTCCTACGGGACTAAGATCTGTGATGGCAACGCTTATCTATAAACATCCCGTCCCTACGGGCCTAAAGAACGTATTGCAAAGTAATATTGCATAAGACACACCAAAGTAGGAACAGTAAGACATCCGACAATATCAGCAGATTCTTTGCCACAAACTTTAAATATCCGATTCCAATGAGAGATATTTGTAAATACAGTTTTATCCTAATATCTGATTATTTATTATGTGATTTAACGTAACTATAGTTTGGACAGTTTTTTATAGGCTTGAATAATAGTCTAGACAAAGAGCATCACAGTCATGATACCTATTTCTTCAATGCACATTTCGCCCCGCTGGGGCTATAGATTGTATGTTCACGATGTGCTGGACACATTTCGCCCCGCTGGGGCTGCTCATTTTGATATTCTAACACATTTTCGTCAAGTTATTATCCTATTGAAAACTCACATTATTTAGTAAATGCTTGAAATCTCAGTATGTAACCAAAAGAAATTGTCCAAACTATAGTTAACGTAAAAGTAGCAAGAGTATTGAGACCCAACTCAAAGACTTAATTCCACTCCAGTCTGTGATTGGAATGAGTTGTAATGGAATTATAAAGACAATAACCATTACACTGATAACATAAATTATGGTATAAACCGGTTCTCGTTTTACAAATAATAGTCCAGTTTCATTTGATATAAGAGAATGTGTTGTTTCTATGTTATTTTGTACGTGAAACGATTCATTATGATCTTCGTGCCATTTTAGCCATTGTCGATGTTCTTGAGCAATACCAATTAGTTTACCTATTACGTCTTGTAAACAGGTGATGAGTGCGAAAAATGCGATTAAGACTAATACATAGATGTATTCATGAGACATATCTGAAACTATATATTTGAAAATCCGATATATTCCTATTGACTGATTTTCTCTAATTGTATACTGCATTGGTTCATCTAACAATATACCGAGAAAAGAGACAGTATGCCAACAAATGAAGTGAAAGACAAATATCATTGGTTTACTGAACATTTCGAAGACTATGTTCTTCACTGTAATCAATACCGAACTTAACTTGAGATATTCAGAGAGAGATTGTGGGAGATGATTATGATAATGAGGTATTTTTTGGTCTTGATTATGATACCAATTCATCCACTCTTGTTGTGTGTTTGCAATACCGTTCAGTTTACCTCTTGCCAATCGGTAACTGCTGATGAAACTGAGAATTAGCATTACATGTAATGTATCTATAAAAGTTTGCAGTATTTCGTATATATTACTGTGTATAGGACGACCATCAAATAGAAAGAAGAACAAGACCCATAAAGCAAAATGAATAAGGAGAATCACTGGACTTCGAAACTGATATCTTAACGTATGCCAAACTTTCATTAGATAACTCCAATTGACAAAATTAATATTGGATAGACATGTATCAACTTAAGAAAAGTTTGAATTCTTATCAATCACAGTTAAAGTTGTCTTTTGGATGTCAATTCTTCAATTATTGTTGTCAGCAAGCATCAGAATATACGAGATAAGAGGTGAAAGGATCTTTATTTTGCTTTGATTTCTTCCCAAGCACGACTGTATTGTTGGGTAAAATCGCCTTGATCTCTTATCCATTCAAGAGATTGTAGGACATCTTCTGAGGGGTAGATATATTCATGCATAAGTATTGCATCTGGTAAGTGATCCTTTGCTGCTGGAACGCAAGTGCCATACTTAGTAAATGCTGATATTTTTGCATTAATCTCTGGACGAAGAAGGTAGTTGATGAACTTTTCAGCAAGGTCTTTATGAGGTGCGAATTTAGGAATACAAACATTATCAATGAATTGACTTGACCCCTCTTTAGGAATTACATAACGTAGAGATGAACGTTCTGCAGCAGCACGAAAAGCATCACCGCTCCAACAGTGTGCCATTACAACATCTCCTGCAATAAGGAGTTCTTCAGCCTCATTCTTGTATTGTTTTACGAGTGGTTTTTGCTCAAGTAATTTTTCTTTAGCTTGATTTAGTTCTTCCGGATCGGTTGTATTGAGACTATATCCAAGCATTTTTAATGCCAATCCAGGTGTTTCACGTGGGTCATCAAGCATACTGAATTGATTCTTATATTTTTCATTCCATAGTACTGTCCAACTATCAGGTGCGGGGGAAACTACATCTGAATCATAAGCGATTCCTGCTGTGCCAAATGTGTAAGGAACTGAATAGCGGTTTTCAGGATCAAAGTACTTGTCAAGGAAATCGGGACTGATAGATTCAAAGTTAGGAATATTATCTTGATTTAACTTAGCTAACAGTTCTGATTTAATCATGATAGAAACCATATAATCTGATGGCATAATGATGTCGTAACCAGTTGCTCCAAGTGATAACTTAGCGTGTAAGTCTTCGTTTGTAGCATAGGTGTCAACAACAACTTTAACACCAAATTCTTTCTCAAATCCAGTTCGTATTTCATCATTGACGTAACCAGCCCATGTAAAGACGTTCAGCTGTTGTTTCTGATCACTACAACTACTTATCAGCAATGCCGAAACAATCATACATATAATGAGAAGAGAATTGACTGTATAACGTAAACAGAATAGAGATTTTGATATATGTGGCATATATGTCTCCAAAGTATCAATAGAAAAGTTTGTGGACGATCATATCATAGATGCGAAACGTCCAGAATACTTAAAATCCTGAAATTGACAGGGGAATCGATTTATGCTAATCTACACATATAGATTGTTAGTTATCAGATTTTTCAGTGGGTAGTCCTGATGATTTCCAACCCCGAAAGCCTCCAGTTAGTACTGAGACATTCTCATAACCCATGTTTTTTAAGGTGTTTGCAGATAGGGTTGCACGAGTTCCACCACCACAATATGTTACGATATGCGTGTTCTCATCAGTTGTTATCTCATCAATGTCAAGTTCAAGATAACCGCGGGGGAGTGAGACAGCATTTGGTAGATGTTCTTCTTCATAGTCAGGTTCATCCCGAACATCAATAAGGATGACAGACTCGTCAACATCTGTAAGTTCATCAGGTGAAATGTGTCCAACGTTGGCTTTTGCTTCTGCAACAAGTTCTTGTAAGGTTTTTAATGGCATAATTATCCTCCGAAAAATGTGTATGATGAGTGAAGTAAGTTTGGTGTGGATTACTACCAAACATCATGTAAAATATAGCATAAAAATCCAGAACAGTCAATTATAATACCATTTCTATAAATGTTTATTCCATTAACATTTGTTAAGAATGTCTTGAAGGACGGCACAAACTGGCAGTTTGTGGTACAAAAATGCGGCGTTTTCTATCAGAAATGGTATGATATGGTGCAGAAAAGGAAGGAGAAAATATGGAATTACTAAAAGAGTCGGTTGATTCAGTTATTGAAAAGGATCGGATTGGGAGTCCTGTGTTTTTAAGATGTGTTCTCAATGTTGCAAGTGAGAATACCACGCTACTTCAACCCGCAGCAGAGATTGCAGCACTGTCAAATGGATGGATACAATCAAATCCACAGACTGTTTATGCACAGGGAGATGCAAACGCAACACAGGTGACAGTGATGGTGAAATATGTTTATGGACAGATGTCCGTATTGAGTGTTAATCGTGTAGACTCTGAAACAGCGATTGACATAATGTTGGTTGGAAATAAAGGTGTAATCTATCATGAAACACCGATTGGGAGACATTATCTCAGTGGGACACCACCACAACTTGGAAGGATAGAGGCACTAACAGAAACTATCACACAGGCACTTGCAAGCGATCAACCTATTAGGGTGGAGGGGTAAGCATGGCAACAAACGGAAAATACGGAGTCCTATTACTCGGTGGACATCGTACACATCAGGAAAACTATTCGGTATTATTTGCCAATGATTCCCGATGTCAACTCATAGCATTTGCAGATGAACATGATGCCCCTGTGGAACGGATTGAATTAGCTCAATCACTTGCAAGAGAACGACAGTTACCATTCATTCCTAATCTTGATGAAGCTTTAGCGCGTGAAGATGTGCATATTGTTAGTTTATGCACTGAAGTTGAACGACGAGGTCGTGTTGGGACGAAATGTGCAGAAGCAGGAAAGCATATCTATCTTGATAAACCGATGGCACTGAATGCAAAAGATGTACAACAAATCGTTGATGCTGTTGCAAAAACCGGTGTAAGGACACAGATGTTCAGCAACATTCATAGTTCGTGGGCACGGACGGTGAAACAAGCACTGGATAGTGGACACATTGGGGAGCTTCAAGCAATTCATTGTGATGTTATGTTTGCAAAAGGACATCCGGGAAGTGCACTTGTTGGACAAAAACGAACACAATACCCGAGTTTAGAAAGGTATAGTTTCGTGGAAGCAAAACCAGAGATGTTTGATATCGGTGTTTATGCTGTGTCAATGGTGAACTGGTTGACAGGTAAACGAGTTGAACAAGTATTCTGTGGTACTGGAAATTATTTTTTCAAAGAACATGATGGTTGTGATATTGAAGATTTCGGTGCTATGGTATTATCATTAGAAGGTGGGATTACTGGTACGATTGCTGCTGGACGATATGGGTGGCAGAGTCATCCACAAGGTGGAATTAGGAAGGTACATCTTGTTGGAAGTGATTCTACATTGACATTTGATGCTTCATCCAATAGATTAGAGGTGTTTGCTGCAGAACCTGCATTTGAACCACCAACTCCACACCCACTTGATCCGATGGGAATGTGGAGCAGCACACAATCAGAAATTGGAATGCGACCAAAACAGCAATGGGTGGATGTGGTCAGTGAAAATGACGGACAACGAGAGTTCAGTGCGTTTGTTGACTGTATTGAAAATGGAGTTGAAAGTGAGATGAATGCTGAATTTGCTGCGCACTCCGTAGAGATAATTTGTGCTGGCTACCGTTCCGCTGCGAGTGATAAGGAGATTTCTCTAACTGGACATCGTCATGAGCAATAGCGTGCTTGTAGTTATCCAATTCATTGCGCATCCTACATTCATCACTTTTTCAGCCCTTAATTCCCATCACTTCTAATTGGGCAATCTGTTCTAACCATGATCCTCTTGTTTCTGGTGAATAATCCACTGGAAGTAGAGATTTGCGTGTGCAATTCAAAAATGCTTGCAATGTTTGATAACGTCGGATTGGTCCGATATTGGGTAGAATTCTATCTGATATGACATCAAGTATCTCGTCAACAGTTAACTCACCCTGACGGTTTTTTGCAGCCTCAAGGTCTGCACGGAGCGATGCGAAACTGGCAGCAGAATAACCGTCTGTGTGCGATAACAAGAGTTCAAATGCCTCATCCGATATTGTATCAGTGTAGACATTGCTCAATGTCCATTGAAGAAAGGTCTTCCGATCTTCACCTGTTGGGTCAAGAACAGGAATAACGATGTCCCCAACCCTACCCTCTCGACGTAGGTCTGGCGAGAGATTATAGATACGTGCGGTCATCAATAGCCATGTGATATTCCCTCGAAGTTGCGGGTCGGACATCATCGCTTGAATCTTACCAGTAAGTCTCCGTTCCGTTGCATGTGCATCCCTGCCAACATCGCCGAATTGTGTATCCGCTTCATCAACAAAAATAAGCACATTTACAAGTGCCATAAGTAATCGTCTGAGTCTTTCAAAAATGACATCTGTTTGACCGAACCACATACTACGGATGTTCTTGAGAACTAAAACAGGTATATCCAATTCCCCCGCAAGTCCCTCAAAGATGAATGTCTTTCCACTACCAATAGGACCACAGACACTTAGTCCAGATATTGAATCCTTTCCAGTAGAAGTGATGCGTGGGATTATCTGTGATCTCAAAAACTCAATCAGTTTGTTATTACCAACTATATCTTTGAGTGTATGTCCAGGTTTTTTGAACTCAACGACATCTTCACCTAATTCTGCTTGTATGAATTCTGATACTTTCTCAATTACAAGATCAGGTTGAAGTTTCTCACCAGAATAACAAGCAGACATAAGCATCTGCCGTAATGCTTGTAATGATAGTCCTGCAGTTAGGACTGCAAGTTGAGATTGACTCCCCCACAGATTGAGTTCTTTTTTCTTTGCTTTTTGCGTTCTATTAAACCATGAAATAAAATGTCTCCGTGCTTCCACATCAGGAGATTGAATTTCTACATCAACTACTTGCGGAAGGCGTGTGATTCTGGAGTTAATTAGACTCTTAGATTCAGAGATAAAGACAACTGTATCTGTTCCTTTCATGAACTCGGAATCAGAAACCCAATCTTGAATGATACTAATCCTATGCCTGTCAGCCAAACTCAACGTTCGTATCTCACCCTCTGGAAGTAGCATATCTGTTGCTTCTATTAAGATGAGTAGTTTTTCATCCAATAAACGATCACCATTGACATTCGTAGAACGAGAAATCAGACAGAATTGTCGTAGTAGTTCAAGAGCTAATGTAGGACTACCGATGGCTTCGTTTAGGTATTGTTCAAATGTGTCCTGAGTTTTATCAGTCTTACTTCCTGTCTCATCTATACTACTTAGTTCTGCGAAATGGCTGTGAGTCTTGGATTTGGAAGATTCAGTAGTTCCTCTCCAAGAATTGAAAGCGTTCTTAACCCTTTCACGATCGCTTGCATGTAAAAAACGAAGTGGTCCATTGAGTTCGTAGACTATTAAGATATAACCAGAAATATCCCAGCTATGTGTCAGAAATGACACGAGTGGGATATAATCCTCGGTATCTTCATCAGAGACATAAAAAATGTCGTGTATATTTCCGTGAAGTACGATGCTTCGCGATGTGCCTGAATTTATTAGTAATCCAGCTTCTGTTCGGAATTTGTAGGTAGGGTCTTTGATAGCGATTGTCTTGTCCTCCACCCTTCAAGAAAGATCAGTCTTTTGTTTCAATTTACCTGAGCAAACTTTTCCCATCGTGGCAGAAAACCTTCGGTCAAAAAACTGTCAAGTTGCCAAATATGTCGTTGCGGTTCCATTTCAAAGAAAGTTCCCATTGCCAGAACAAGTGCATCCATAAACCCATACGAAGTTTCAATTTGTGATAGTCTTTGATATGTATGTAAGAAAGCGGTATGAATACGGAGAAAGTTGAGTGCGGCGAAACTAAATGCGTTGAGTTTCAGACTGTCGTCTTCGGTTCTTTCCCAATACCATTCAGGTTGATAAAATCTTTCAAGTCGTTCTTTACAAATCGCTACTGCGTTTTCAAGAATATTATTCAATTCTTTGTAGTTACTTTCGCTCTCTTGAATATCAAATTTTTCGCATATCTCATCATGTAATCTATGCTTTGCTTCATCTGAGTCTACCCAAGTTTGAAATGCTTCAGAGGCGCGTTCAAAACAGTTGTGTAAATCCTCAAGTGTTAAATCAAGTTTGCTCGGATAGTCCTTAAGTAGGGATGAACTTGGCATTAAGTCTACCTGTTCAGGATGTAGTTTTAGGAATTTGTATTCTACAACATCTGCCAGCATTTCTGCCAGAATTGGGGTGAATGCGACAATAGACCGTTCATACAACTCAGAATCTATAAATTTGGTAAGAATTTCCGGATCCAGCTGTATTTTCCCCGAAGCAGTTTTGAGAAACGCATCCCCGAATGTAGTATGTTCACCTAAGACAGAAGCAGATTCCATTACAGATAGTGGACGATTAAAAAGAGATAATTCTGTATAAAGCTCCTCAAAATCAAGTAAACTCTCTTGCCATTGATGTCCCCAAGTGTCATGAATAAGATACTTATCCAGTTCCTCTATGGGTAGAAAGCCGATCATCCGTGTGAGTGTAGTTGTTACCAAATCAATAGATAGACCTGTGTCATCAGCAATCATGGACCGGAAGCTGGGATCAAGTTCCTCGGCGTTAAATGTACCAAAGACTGGAAAGTGTGCGAAAGGTTCAACCTGCCAAATCCTTCTGAGAAATTGCGCGTATCCTAATTTTTTATTAGACTTTACATTATGAGATTTATCTGTTTCTTCAGACTTTATATTTCCTGAAGATTCTGTGTCAAGCTCTTTCACTTTAGAAGGTAAACAGAAGTAAAGTGCGGAGCAAGTTTTTATCAGTTTTACTTCACCGACATCAAAAGGGGCAGTTGGATATAATTCTTGAAACAGTCTGAGGACATCACTATCCAATTCAGGATTTCCAGATACCAGATTGAATCGTGTCTGTAGACATCTCATAATTTGATGCCTATGTTGCAATGGTGCAGTCCGATTACCAAGTTTGCTTGTCAGTCTTTCTAATGTATCGGCAGATAATTTAAAAATCTGTTGAATCCTAGATTTTAATTCCTCTCTATCAGATACATTTGTTGGAGCATCAGGTGAAAAGCGTGTGAAGATTTTGGAACCTGCAGTGTCAAGGTTTTCTATATCTTTGTGATTGACAAGTTCGGGATATTGGTCAAGTGATAACCAAATTGCTTCAACGAATGAATTATCCAATACTATATTCCGACTGTCGAAAGCATGTGTTTCTTGTGATGAACGTAGAGTATTGCTTGTTTCAGCAATCAAGTCATCGTGAAGGAGGTAGAAAGAATCTAGAATTTGTGGCGGTATCGTTGATTGCTTTTTCGTTTCTTTAATGTGGTGCACTTGCGTCTCAAACGACTTAAGCCTTTCTAAAACCCCTTCCCAACAACTCGGTGTATTCTCGTGATGCCAGGTGTTTACGTTCATTAACAATCTCTCTTATATTTGATATAGTAACATATCAAGCGGGTATCTATGCCCCAAATACAGTATGTATTGAATAGGCAGGATTACCCGCAGATACGAATTAGCTTATTTTAAATAATTATAACGGCAGTTCTGAATCACTCTGTGATTCGCTCGTTGCCTCATCAGTTTGTGCTGGCGTATCGGTTTGTTGTGCTCCAAAGATGAGTGAGTCAAATTCATCAGAAGCGGCAGTAGTACTCGCTGCAGCAAGAAATTCCTCTTCTTCTGCACGTGAGTCTGTACCAGCGAGTTCTTGTGCTACGACTGCACGTCCTTTTGCTTTTTCACGAATTTCACGCATACGTGACAATTCTGCAGAAGTTCCATCTGTGCTAATACCAGACAACATATCAGCAATATCTTCTTGTTCACGTGCAGTAATAAGATCTGCCACAGCCTCTGATTGTTCTGTCTTTATCTTGTCAAGATCTTTATGGAGACCAGTAATCTGGAGTTTATGCGATTCAATATCTCCTTGTGCACGTTCTATATCCTGTTCAAGTTCAGCGACGCGAGCGTTTTTCTCATCAAGTGTGGAGTGAAAATCGTTGAATGAGGTCATGCACCGAACATAGTCTGGATGCTGTTTGATCTCTTCATCTGGCGTACCAGCTTGTTGTAAATCAGCAGCAGTACTTTTTGCCTTAGCAATCGCGCCTGCTTTCATCTTTTCAAGTTTTTCTATGTCATCTGTGAGTCTTTTGAGTGAATTTTTTTTCTGTTCAACGAGTGCGATGAGTTGGCCAATTGCTTGTTTGTATCGCTGGATATTCCCTTGTTTGTCGCGGATAATATCTTCATAAGCACCGCGTACTGCCTCGGGATTTTCCATCAATCTATCAGCCTGTTCATGTGCGCGACCAGTAAGTGTATACCAAATCGCTTTGAAAAAACGGGTGAATCCGTTTGCCATTGTAAATCCTCCTATGTGAAATGAATTGATTATTCACAATTTGTTATTTCTTGATTTAATATCATTCTACTTTGATATCCGATAAAACTTCATTAATTTTCCCTTTTTCACGAGCAGTAATAAGGTCTGCGATCGCTTCAGATTGTTCAGTCTTTATCTTTTCTACATCACGGTGAAGTTGTGTGATATTAGATTTATGATATTCAATATCTTGCTTTGCACGTTCAATATCCTGTTCAAGTTCGTCAACACGAACGTTTTTCTCGTTGACGGTAGAATCGAAATCATTAAATGAGTTGATGCATCGTGCATAATCTGGATGTTGTTCTATCTCGCTATCTGATAAACCAGATTCTTTTAGTTCTAAGGAAATATTCTTGGACTCTGCAGTTACAGCCATCTTCATCTGTTCTAACTTATCCAAATCATCTATAATGCTTTTCAGTGAGTTCTTTTTCTGTTCAACAAGGGCGATTAAATGACCAATTGCTTGTTTGTATCGTTGAATATTATTCCTTTTGTCATTGATAATGTCTTCAAAAACTTGTCGTACAGCATCCAGATTATCTATAAGGATTTTCTGAGTTACTATTCCGGATGTTTTGCTGTTAACTTTGGAATCGTGTAAAACTTCTGATTTACTCAGTAGACTATGTCCACGTTTACTGGGTTGAATATTTTCACGGTTGTTGAGCTCTTCAGCAAACAAATCCTGTGTGTTTTCCGCATTTTCTTTATCTAAATCTTTCTGTTCAAGGGCACGTCCAACTTGTGTATACCAAATTGCATTGTATAGCCGAGTGATTCCGTTTTGCATTGATTACCTCCAGAGTTACAAATGGATTCATATCAATCATATTCACTGATAATTGCTTTCTTCTGTAGATGCAACATTCTGATGCGTTGTAATTGTTGATTCTCCAAATGAAGAGTTCGCTTTAGACAAATCAACATCAATACCAGGAGTTGATTCTCGTATTTGTTCATCAACTTTCTTTGCAAATGCAAGGCTTTCATCAAGTTCAGAGCGAAGTCGTGAAAGTTCTGTCTCATTGCTTTCAGGACTAAGTGTTATGACACGTGCATATAGATTTGTAAGTTGAACTATTGTCTGCTGAACATCAGCAATTTGTTTTTCCCGGTGTTGCTGTAATACACGTTTGACGGTTGCCAATTTTGAATCTTTAGATTTCTCATACATCTTCAAGGTGTCTTTGAGACATTGAACTGCTTGATTGAAGAGATCTGAGACTTTACCAGCGATTTCAGCACTTACGGTAAGTGGTAAAGAAGCCATCCAGCCTGTGTCCATTGCCTCTTCTTGAAAAGATTCGTGTAACATCCGCAGTTCTTCAAGCATCTGTTCGGTTCTTTGGTCACCATCTTTAAGCAATTGTTGATGAAGTGCGTTAAGTTCCTCTTCCTGCTGTTGATGTGCATCATGAAGCAGTTCCTCACGAACCTTTTTTGCAATGTCATCCGTGCCAGAAGTCCACTTCGTTATCAATGCCCCTATTGGTAACCCAAGACCGACGACTGCACCAGCAAACAAATATAGTATTTGTGGTTCTAAATTGAAAACCCATGAAGCGAAAACTCCAAGTACTCCCGCAGCAAATGGGTAAATGGTAAATGGATTGCTAATAAGATGAAGTAGATATTTCTGACGAACTAATTTCTTATCAATCAACTTTATCACCAAATTGCATACACTGTCATTAGGTGGAAGCAGTCATATTATCTGTTTGTTTTTTGTTGATGTCGTATTGTTTCTCTACGAATTCTTTTATACAATTACCTCAAATATATTATCACAACTACCAGATGTTTGTAAAGAGAAATACCATTCCAATGAATACAACTATTAATTTGCAAAGTATAGTATAGCAGAAACTAATGGAAGAATCAACAATATGATGTAATTAAGGGTGTGTAAAGTTTTTGTCACCGTAGGCATCAATTCAAGTGAAAAACCTGTAACCTATTGTAGGGCGGGGTCTCTGTGCCCCGCCTTTGTCTGAACCAGGATTTTCAGGATTAGTAGATTATCAGGATTATGAGTTTGGCTCTCCAAAGTTCATATTCCCAAGTTGCAGTTTATTTTTTGGATAAGATTTTGATGTTTCAGACTCTTATCCTGAAAATCCTATAATCCTGAAAATCCTGGTTCAGACAAGTGACAAAATCTTTACACACCCAATCAACAATATGATGTAATTAACAGGGTTATTTAGTTTTCGGTTTTTCTGCTGTCCTTCATTACAATGTTAACGGTTTTGAGATACAATTTAGCTTGTGAACACAACATCGTAGTAGACACGCTCCGCGTGCTGTCAACACAGATTAGGTTACGGCACACGGAGTGTGCCTACTACTATGCATCGTTACAATTCAAACCTAACTCTTAGCAAAACTCAACAATCTGTAATTAACCTAAGTTGCTACCTACACAATATTAATCATCAAGGACTTTATTGAACGAAGAAACAAAGGATTTCTGCATATTTTGGTGTCACTTCATAACAATCGTGGTTGGAAACCACTCCAACAAATGATAGGTGGCAACTTAGGATAATTAATAAAACTAAAAAGCCCTATGTAATTGGGGTGTGTATAGTTCTTTGAGCTAACTTCTTACCATCTATTGTAGTACGATATTTTGCCAAAGCTTTACACCCTGAGGATGTTGTATTCATTGACAGTCAAGTTTGCAATTGATATAATGACCAACTATTAGATGCTAATATCGGCACTTTCCGGAGGGAATAATGGACGATGACACTATGAGTAATGAAGAGAATTATGCTTTTGATGTAGCAGGATATTTACATATTCCAAGTGTGCTTACACAAGATGAAGTCGCAGCATTAAACGAGGCATTAGAGTTTATTGGAGAGAGTGATACGCTATTAGGTGGGACAAGTCCATACCGAGAATTCTTCCGGGACTTATTGGTACATCCAAAATTGGTGTGGTATCTGAATCAGATTGTCGGACACGGATTCCGACTGGAGCAAGCACCTCAATTGTACGGACAGGACCGTGATTGTTAGTAGTAGAAGGACAAGTGGCAGTTTCGTATGATCCAGAAGGAGATAGTTATTCTTCTAAATTTCGAAAACCTGGTGAAAAACGGTGACAGTAGTTCTTAATCTGAAAGAACCCACCTTACATGCTGCCTCAACAATTGTCGCATCAGACATATAACAGAGAGGAAGGTGTCCCAATGACATCAACAAATAAGACACTCGTTAGTTGGTTCTGTTTTGATGAGGAAGATCCAAAACACTGTAGCGTAATTACCGTGCAAGCAGCAGACAAATATGACGCACTTGCTTTTGGAAATGACGTTCCAGGTAAGTGGTCTACTGCGAGTGATGAAAACACACGCACACAAAGTCCAGAGCAACTGGCACAGAATCCAGAACAAGAAATCATCCTTGGACAATTCATGATGATGGCAGCTGTCTACAAGGATAATTCTGTTATCGTTTATCGTGATGGAGAAGTGTACACAAACTATATTATTGAAGAACCTTTTGATTTTCTAAACAGTCCTTACCTCCAACTCGTAATTGGATGTGTCAATTTAAATCCTAACTATGCTACATCATTCAAGGGAAAAGTTAAGGATGTCCGAATATATGCAGAAGCTTTAACGCAGGAAGAAATTATGAAGTTAAAGCCTAATGAATCATCGGATATACAACCATTCAGTTGGTATGACTTCTCGCAAGATGAATGGTGGGAAGACCGTGTAGGAAAATTTCCTGAGTTTGTGAACAGAGCAGCAGTGAAGGAGAATGAAGAGGACGATTACATAGTTTTTGATCGCGACGATAGACACATGTTTACCATGGACAACGAAGCAGTTCGTATTGTTCGTGATTTTCGCCAACGACTCATGCATGATCCAAGTCGTCCGACATATCATCTGGTTAACTCCGATGGAGATTCCGAAAGAAACTATCCATTTGATCCGAATTTTATGATCTATTGGAAAGGACAGTATCATTTCGGTTATATGTACAAGGGTGACGAACACGCTTTCGGTCACTTCACTAGTACCGACCTTGTTCATTGGAGAAGGCGTAGGGATTGTGCCTTGGGCAGTGGTGGCTGTGGCACTGGTGGCACGATTATCACAAAAGATGGTAAGAAAGTTATCTTTGTTGGCATATTCGGTGGACGTGCAACTTACATTGAAGCATCAGATGAGCATTTGGAGAACTGGTCTAAACCTATTGAGATAGATGTGCCACAAGAGGCACGGGATGCTGAGTATTGGACTTTCTGGGATCCAACGACTTGGGTGGAGGGTGATTACTATTACATTTTTACGGGTGACCATGCTATGGAGGATACACGTCCAGGATTTGGCAATTGGTATAAAAGAACAACACTCATGCGCTCAAAAGACTTTAAAAACTGGGAGTTTCTCGGTCAATTTATGACGAAGGAATTACCTGGACTTGAACATCACGACCATTCCTGTCCCGATTTCTTCAAACTAGGCAACAAGCACATGATGCTACTTATCAGTCATGGTTGGGGAGCGCGATACTATCTTGGTGAATGGAAAAATGACAAGTTCACACCCGAATATCATACCAGAATGAGTTGGCGTAACAATTATCGTGGCATACCTATCTATTGGGCACCGAAGACTTTTCTAACACCAGATGGACGTAGAGTTGTTATTACCAACCTACTGTCTAACCTTGGTAACACTTTATGGAGTTGTGTTTTCTCATTGCCTTGGGAGTTGAGGCTTCCTGATGACGGGATTGTCCGAATTAAACCAGTACGAGAGCTTGAATGTCTCCGCTATAACCAAACAGTTGAGAACAACATTACAGTTAAAAACGGTGAAGAATATAAACTGAAGAACATCTCAGGTGATACGCTTGAACTCAGTGTCACAATCAAACCTACTGATGCAATTGACTACGGTGTAAAAGTATTCTGCAACAAAGACAACAAAAAGGGGATTGAGATATTCTATTCTGCTGATAAGATGATTGTTTCGGTGGGAGATGGGAATGATGAGATTAAACCGTATGGCAGTTCTCAACCTTACGGTGAGGCACCGTTCGAATTGCTAAAGGGAGAGGATTTAAACTTACGCATATTTCTTGACAGACCGCTTGTGGAAGTTTTTATCAATGAACGTCAAGCAGTAATAGACAGAAAAATACATAATCCTGAAGATATTGGAATATGCCTATTCAGTAAAGGTGGGGATATTAAGGCTGATGTAACGGGTTGGAAGATGGCTCCAGCAAATCAATGGTGAAGAAATCTCTATTCAAAAATTAAAATACTGTGTTTGGCTCTTCAAACTTCTATTTTATATGTCCTTACAGTAATTCAATACTGTCATTCACCTATTGTATCATATCAAGTCTACATTATATGTTGAATAGACTATCTAATCGCATGAATCAATCAAAGAACACACATCTCGTGATTTATTAACTTCAAGACACACTCTCATGTTCATATACTCATGAGTTTTCTTCTATGAAAGATACCGTTTACGCTTTTTGGTTTTGCTGTTTGTACAGCATGGAATGACGGCTCCCCAACCTAAAGGATGGGGTTTCCTTTAGGTCACTTTCTCACGGACACCCTCCGTTTTTTGAAAGTGTGGGAAACCTCTTTTATATGCTTATAGCATACTCACTTGATTTTAAGTCAAGTTGACCTGCACAGCAACTGTGTGGGTGCCCGCCAAGACACGACTAACAGGGTCCTTATGAGGTATCCCCACTGAGCGACCCAGATACTTTAGTTTTGCGTTCTGTTTATTTCGCAGTTGTGGAGGGAACACCTACACAATCCTATATAGCGAATGCAGAACTCATCACAAACGACTGGCAAGGATCACAACTTGCAATGAACACAACCGAATGTGGTATTGTTGAGGTTATCAACATCAACTCTGTCCGAGCAATCGGATTGGATAGGACACCTACAGAACGTAGGTGATTGCTCTCCTATCCAGTTGATAGGAACAGAATACCACATTTATTGAACAAAGTCAAGGCTTTTCCTTGACACAATACAGGAGCGGTGTCTACATCCCCGAGCTAAAGCAACGGGGTTTTGACACCTAAGATTGATAAAGGATGTAATTATTCATAATAAACTCTACACAATGAACATTATGCTAACATCACTCCTCAAAAATCTTAGTAAGTCAAATAATCTAAAGAAGGTTAGAATATGGGTTTTGTCAACCATGTTAATTTTCGCAGGATTCTATACGAATGCATGGCGAGTCGCAGAACAAAACTGGTTCAAGAATCATCAACGTGATACTGAAGGCCATATAATGGGAAGAATGGTCAAATCTCGACAGGACGGTATTCTCTCCGCTGGAGGTCTGAATGGAGATGGACTCGTCACGATAGTTGAAAATGATACAGAAACTACAAAGAAGGTAGTTAACCAATATATAGCCTATCTCAATGGGCATACTTTTGATACATTCTCAACCTACAACTCACAACCTGGTGGTCAAGGCATGATTTTCAGTTTGATTGAGAAGATCATACCATTTTCACCTATAGTCAAGTTGTGGATTTTTTGGGGTTTAACGTCTCTATTCTCTGCACTTGCAATCACTTATGTTATCGGTTGGTTCTATGAGGAATTCGGTGGATGGGTTGGATTATGCGTCCTATGTTCGGTTATACTTTCCCAATGGTTGACAGTCTTTGGTCGCAATCTATGGTGGAGTTTATGGGCGTTCTACCTACCGATGATTGTCGTACTCTACCATCTTAAACGCCACAGAAACTCAGAGAACCTTCAGTTTGTAAAGTTCGGTATTCTAATCTTCATTGCAGTCTCCATAAAGTGTTTCATCAACGGATACGAATACATCACTACAACACTGATAATGATGGTGGCACCGTGTATCTACTATGCTATTCTTGACAAATGGAACAGAGATCAATGTCTGAAATATTCGTTTGCAACAGTAGTCGGTACTGGTGTTGCAATATTATTTAGTCTAATAATGTTATGTTACCAGATTGGTGCTGTCAAGGGTGGATTTATGGATGGAATTGAGCATGTGATATGGTCGTTTGGAAAGCGGACTTATGGAGAAGCAGAAGACTTTCCACCCGTATATGCAGCAAGTCTTGAAGCAGGAGCAATAGGGGTCGTCATTACCTACATGAATGGTGTTTTCTTTGATTTCAACAACTATCTTTCCCAAACAAATGCATTTATCACAAACCACCTATTCAAAATACGCTATTATTATCTCATAGTTCTGTTTTTAGCAATATCTGTTCTACTATTTGTGCAGATCAAAAGGGTTAAAGAGGAACTTTCACAGAAATACAAAGCATTATTTTGGACAACGTGGTTTTCAATCTTAGCTCCAATATCGTGGTTTGTAATCTTCAAAGCACACTCATACATCCATACACATATGAGTTTTCTGCTGTGGCAAATGCCATTTACTATCTTCGGTTTTGCTTTGTTCGGTGTTGCCGTTATTGCATGGAAGAAAATTAATGTTGTGCAAAAACATTAATCAAAATCACCATGTCAAGAATCCCGCCACAATACACAAAGCAAGACATAAAAACCACCTCATTATCCAATTCCATATATAGAGTAAAATAGCAGTTGGTCATTACAAATTATTTTTTCATGATATTAATTTGTCTAAACCATATCAAAATAATTATGCCTAAATCCGATTGAGTATGATACCTCAAATTTACTTTGATTGATTATTGAAACATATTAAAACATTAACTGATATATATCAAAAAATGTCCTAAATCAATAGTTATCAAGGTTCTTTCGGACAAGTGCAGACTGGATTTCAATTGTCTCCAATAGTGTTCGATCCCGTTGTGTTGAGACCATATTCTGAGTGCTTCACAAGTGCGGAGTGGTTTCCTAAAAACCAAGAGTGTGCGTCCCTTTCCCATATCTGAAAAGAAGAGCACAGGACACTCACCAAATGTTGGACTTGTGGCTTGGACACGACAGAGTGGATGCACCGCTATTCTGATAAATGTCAGTATAATTCTTCTAAATTAATGGAACCATCTTTTGCCTTGAGTGTATAAGACAGTGTAAGTCCCAAAGAAATCAATCATTCTGGAATCTTTTCTGATTACAGAATGTTAAACTAATCACATAAAAACTATACTTTTTAATGGAGAAAATCAATGAAATTACAAAAGTTTGTTCGTATTCTCATGACCTTGGTCATTTTGGGAATGGTTACGTTTCCTGTTGCACATTTAAATGCTGAATCTACTGAAAAGAACTCCGAATCCACAGAAGACTCCAAAGATGATAAAGTTAATGTGGAAACAGAAACAGAGTTTGTAGAAACGGAAGACAAGCTGAAAGAAGTTTTAGATAAAGTTAACGAAGCAGTCAAAGGGATTGAGGAACTTAACACAGATGGAATCCTAAACAAAAGAAAAATAGATGTTGACGCACTATTAAAGAAGTTAAAAGAACATTCTAATAGTCTCAAGGACATAGAAGGTGTAAAGGTTAAAATATCAGAACCGAAGGTAATATTAGATTCTTCCGATGAGTCCAAAGAAATTAAGGAATTAAAGGAGAAGATCCAAAAACTTGTAGAAGATGGAAACCTTAATTCTGATGAGATTGCGAAGAAGATAATGGAACTTGTTGATGACATGAAGATTGTCAAAGCCGCAGACATTGATGGGGACATAGCAATGGTACTTGAATTCGGTCCCTATGCAACCACAACAATCTTGAAAGACGCAAAAGGGTTTAAGGAATTAGAGGACAAAATAAAGGAACTTGCCTCTGATGAAGACCTTGATTCTGATAAGTTGATAGAAGAGATGCAGGACCTTGTTATGAGCATAGAGGTTGACTCATCCGTTGTCAACGACAAAGACAATGTCCAGGTTTATACATACGGTCCTTATGTAACAACAAAAACGCTTAAGAATGCGAAAGGGCTTAAGGAATTAGGTGAGAATATAAGCAAACTTGCAAAAGACGAAGACCTTGCATCTGATGAGTTAGCGAAAAAGGTTATGGAACTCATTAAGGGTGCGACACCTCATATTAGTACTGGAATAATAGGAGGTGATGTAAAGGTGATGTCACTAACCCCATCTAAGTCCGAAAAAAAGGTCAATGATTCCGAGATTGAGAAACTTCAGATGAGGATTGGAAAATTAGAGACGAAGATCGATAATCTTATTGAGAAACTGAGTGAATTAGAACCAGAAGCATCCGACAGCGAGTAACTGTAAAGTGCAGGATGCAAGAAAAATGTGTATGATGAGGTAAAGTGCCTTATCATACACATTTCTGTTACTTCAAGTGTATTCTAATTGGTATCAGTTTCAGTTGATTCTACAGGTTCATAATATCCTGAACCAAATATATATCCTTCGTGTCTGATTGCCCACGTGCGTTTCTGCTCCTCAACCCCACTTACCGGATTGGGCCACAAATATTCAATCCAGTGTCCTGCTGTGGTAGCCTTTGAAATTTCTATTCCAAGAGCATATCCATCTGATCCTATGACATCTTTGAGATCTGTCCCTATTAAGTCTGGTCTTGGTGCATGTGCGACAAAAATGTCGTTTTCATCTGTGATGAACACATACCATTGCTCGTCAATATTGGCAGGATTATTATGATATGTTGCCACTGCTTCTATACCATCAGATTTGTATAGATCAATCGCAGCTTGTACTAACGCAACAGTATAAGCCTCAGGATCATCCTTTGTAGGTGCATCCACAACATCTATCATGGAATCTACTATTTCCTTTTCACAACCAGTAATACTTAGCACTGCAAGTCCAAGAACAAGCAGCATTATCAAACTTTTCTTCAATTTGTAACTCCCTTGTAACCAAATTAATATCCATGAATTATAAACATCAATTTTGCAATTGTCAAATTTCATATTATCTTGTTAAAATTGAATTATTTGACAACAAGCATTAATTGTAGTATTATACATAGTGAAATGTATAATACTTTTATTTTTAATGTTGGCAATGCGGGCATGCGAATTGTCCTCAAGGAGTAATAATACAAATTATGCCAAATGCTCTCTTTGTTTACCCCCAATTCCCACCTTCTTACTGGGGCTTTAAATACGCCTTAGACTTCATCGGTAAAAAATCATCTATGCCGCCTCTCGGTTTATTGACTATTGCTGGCATGTTCCCCGATAACTACAACATGAAAGTTGTTGATATGAACGTTGATACATTAACGGATGCTGACCTTGAATGGGCAGACATGGCGTTGACATCAACGATGATTGTTCAAAAAGAATCGCTCTATGATGTCGTTGAAGAGTGTAACCGCGCAGATGTACCGATTATTGCAGGTGGACCCCATCCAACATCTTATTACGATAATATCAAAGAGGAATGTAACGGCACAGTTGATCATTTTCTATTCGGTGAAGTTGAAGAGATATTTGAAGACTTTATGACTGATTTTGAAAGTGGAGCAGCTAAAGAGGTATACAAAGAAACCAAAAAACCAGATATTACAAAAACACCACCGCCACGATATGATCTAATTGATTTAAAGCCCTATGGATCCATGGCACTGCAGTTTTCGAGAGGATGTCCGTTCAACTGCGAATTTTGTGATATTACCAAGTTATTTGGACGTGTGCCACGCACCAAAAGTAATGAACAGATGTTATCCGAGTTTGAAATGTTGTATAAACTCGGTTGGACCGGGTCAATGTTTGTTGTTGATGACAACTTTATCGGTAACAAACGTGATGCAATGCGCTTACTTCCTGCTGTGCAGGAATGGCAAGAGGAACGCGGTTTTCCGTTCTCACTCTATACAGAAGCAAGTGTGAACCTTGTTGAAATTCCTGAAATGCTTGACGCAATGAGTATAGCAGGCTTTAACATGGTTTTCCTTGGTATTGAAACACCCAATGAAGACGCATTGATTACCACTTCAAAAGGACAAAATACAAGTAAAGAAGAAGATGCTGGGAGTTACCTGTTGAATTCTATCAGGAAGATACAACACAAGGGAATGGAAGTTACGGGTGGATTTATTATCGGTCTTGATGGCGATACAGAATTTGATTCACACATAGACTTCATTCAGGAAGCCGGAATTCCCATGGCGATGGCTGGTTTGTTAACTGCCCTAAAGGAAACTGACCTGTGGCATAGACTAAAACAGGAAGATCGTTTGCTCTTAGAATCTTCTGGTAATAATACAGATATGAGTCTGAACTTCGTCCCTGAGATGCCGCGGGATCAACTTATTAAAGAGTATAGACGCGTTATATCCACGCTGTATGATCCTACGTTAAAGAATTATTTTGACCGATGTTATACCATGTTGGAACACATACCGTATAAAACACATAACGTGAGAAGTATTCAGAAAGACGAGGTACGTGCATTTCTCCTTTCCATCAAACGACAAATGTTCTCCAGACAAGGATTCCAATATATCAAGTTTATTGTTAAAGTGCTAAAAAATCATCGCAAGATGTTCCCTGAGGCTATCCGATTAGCCGTAATGGGGTACCATCTTGAGAAAATAACACGTCATACCGTCGCTGTAGAAGATTTTAGAACTTATTTAGCGAGTGAGATAGACTCATTTAAAGAGAAGATTTCCCAGTTCGTTAATGTCCAAGGTGATAGGATACACGAAATTCAGAAATATTCTCAACAACTTAGCCAAAGAGTTAAGAAAGAATACGAGACTATACACTCAGATTTTCAGTATGCTGCACAGAATGCCCTCGCGAATTTTCAGAATTCACTGTTCAAGGAATACTTAGAAGCAGAATTGGAGGTCTTTAAGGAAGCGGTTGCAGCATTTACAAAAGCACAAAGTGAACGTCTTGGTGAATTACAAACGTATATTAGCAACCTCTTTGTTCGTGTTCAAGAACAGCAAGCACAACTCCATGATGAGTTCAAGCAGAACGTTCAGGAAACCTTTGATGCTTTCAAAGACTCAATTTCCCGCCATTTAGTGCAACGTTTCGGTTCCATACCCGTAGAAATTGACGAACTGCAAACATAACTCATACTGTTTATATACTAACATGGTGCCAGTTCAGATTGAACAACTCTCCTATACCTACCCAAGTCGAGAAATACCTACACTGAATTGCATCAATGCTCAGGTTGCCCCAAGTGACTTTGTCCTGCTAACAGGACCCACCGGTTGTGGCAAATCTACATTACTCCGCACTATAAATGGTCTAATTCCCCATTCTTCATCTGGCACACTGATAGGTTCTGTTCATGTGAATGCTCAGAATGTAACTGAACAATCACTGGCAATCACTTGTCAACAGGTCGCACTCCTCTTCCAAAATCCTGACGATCAACTCTTCTGCACTTATGTTGAGGATGAAATTGCTTTTGGTCTTGAAAATCTCGGATTTCCACAGGAAGAGATTAGAGAACGTATAACCCTTGCATTAGAACAAGTTGGACTGACCGGATATGAGAACAGACGTGTCTCTGAACTCTCTGGTGGTGAAAAACAACGTGTAGCACTTGCATCAATTTGTGCGATGCAACCACAGGTCTTACTACTTGATGAACCTACAAGTCATCTGGATCCACGCGCAACGAGAGATATTCTCAATATAATCAAACAACTGAATACTGATCTCGGTATTACAGTTATACTGGCAACCCACCGAGTCAAGCAGGTACAACATTTATGCAATCGTGTATGGCTCATGCATGAAGGGGAACTCTGTTTAGACTTGCCACAATCCGATGCTTTTCAAGATACGACAATCTTTCACAACTTAGGTGTTGAGTTGCCAGATTCAACTGATGCTATCAAACCTATTAGCTCACAACCTGTCACTTCACATCCAATCCTTGAAATCCAGAACTTATATTATCAATATCCAAGTAGTGAAGTACATGCAGTCAAAGACATATCATTGGAAGTATCGCGCGGTGAAGTTGTTGCGATTATGGGTGAAAATGGATCTGGAAAAACAACACTACTCAATCTCATTGCTGGTTTGCTCAAACCTAATCCTGGTCAGGTTATCATTGATGGAAAAGATATGAAACGATTGAAGCTACATCAGTTAGCAGGTAAAGTAGGCATTGTGTTTCAGAATCCAGATCTGCTGCTGCAGGCTGAGACTGTGCGGGGTGAAGTGAAATTTGGTCCCAAGAATCTGAAGTTGAAATCGGACAAACTGAACACTTTAGTCAATGACACTTTGACTCAGTTTAGACTATCGGATATTGCAGCAGAAGCCCCGTATTCGCTTTCACGCGGACAACGGCAACGCGTTGCTGTTGCATCAACCTTTGCCCTACATCCCGATATATTCCTACTTGACGAACCTACTACTGGACAGGACGCACAACACTTACAAAGTATGATGGACGAACTCTGCAATCAAATCCGCCAAGAAAACAAAACGCTGATTTTCGCAACGCATAACATTGAACTCACCTTGAAATATGCGGATCGCGTTCTGTTGATGCGGGACGGCGAACTGATTTTTGATGGTACACCTGATAGTGCCTTCGCTGATCCACAACTCCTACAGAATGCTTCATTAATATTATAATTCAACTTGACATATACATTCTCTTTTGGTAATTTAGAGTCCAAGTTATCCCTATAGAATGCCACATAGGACAGAAAAGAATTATGAAAACAGCTATCAACCTTTTTGTTTTCACGGCGATATGTCTTTTTCTCATCACATTGTTTGGTTGTGGATCCGATATTGGGGATGAAGATGTTGTTGAACCAGGACCAGTCAAATTCAAATCTGCCAGACCAGAAAACGGCAGCACTATCCGTATAGATGAATCTATCACTGTGTTTTTTACCGGTACACCAGAAAACCTAACAACTGTGCCTGGAACGATAGAGCAACCCAAAAATAGAACGACTATCACCGGTCCTTTCCCTCTGGGCGATATTACCATTGAACTGACGTGGACAGACGGCACACAAACACTTGAATATACAGTCGTTCCAGAAGGTATGGTCATGATTCGCGGCGGAGAGTTTCAAATGGGAAGTGATTCAGAAGAAGCTGCAAAAGATGAAAAACCTGTCCACACAGTTTTTGTGGATTCCTTCTTCATGGACACACATGAGGTAACAGTCGGTGAATATAAGCAGTTTGTTGAGGAAACCGGACATCGGGAACCTGAGTGGGTGAAAGTTACGCAATATGCTCCTACGGATCAACATCCTATTGTTTTTGTGAGTTGGCACGATGCAATGGCGTTCGCAACATGGGCAGGAAAGAGGTTGCCAACCGAAGCGGAATGGGAGAAGGCAGCCCGCGGTGGTATGATAGCAAAGACATATCCATGGGGAAACCTCGCGCCAAATGGAAAACAGTGTAATTTCGCTGATAAGAATTTACCACACTATTGGTGGTCAGACAAAAAAGCAGATGATGGTTACGCATTCGCTGCCCCAGTCGGTAGTTATCCTAAAAATAGCTACGGTTTGTTTGATATGGCTGGCAACGTATGGGAGTGGTGCCTTGATGAATATGATGCGGATTTTTATGCTGTTTCTCAAACTGGAAATCCATTTTCGGGGGCAAATGCCATTCAAGAGATCATTGAAAACTTTGAAATAGTTCAATCAAATCGGGTGTTACGAGGTGGTTCCTGGATTGTTACCTCAGCGAATGTACGCAGCAGTACGCGCTTCATGCTCATGCCTGAAAGTACGAACTACAGTGTCGGGTTCCGTTGTGTAATGGATTTACCGTAAATCTACAGGGAGGGTATTCATGAATAGAAAACGATTTTCAATTGGATTTGCATGTCTTATAGCACTTTTTTTGATACCGCATTTTGTGCATGCACAAGATTCTCGCCCGATGGTGCGAGTCGTCTACCGCCCCTTACCTGGAAGCCCACCTCGCCTTGATGCGGACACAGAAATTGATGCATTAATCAAGGAAACGCAACGTTTCTTTGCGGATGAAATGGAACGCCACGGGTTCGGTAGAAAAACCTTTCAATTTGAAACGGATGCAAGCGGGAACACCGTGGTACACCATGGAAAGCTTGACAGCCCCGGTAAGAATATTGTTGTCTATATGGAAGGAGGAAACCAAACTCAAGGAGTTTGCGGTGTCGCGGGTGCATCAGGTTCGGAAGGTCACAAAGGCCACGCAACTATCTACTGCTGGAATTGGAAGACCGTTGCCCATGAACTCGGACATGCCTTCGGATTGAAACACGATTTCCGCATCGGCAGCGATAACTACATCATGTCTTACGGACCCAAAATAAGGCCTCAACTTTCTCATTGTACAGCTGAATGGTTAGATACCCACCGTGCCTTCAATCCCGGCCGAAGTGCCGAGAACGAACCTACAAAAATAGAAATGCTTTCATCAAGTCTTGACTCGCCTCCAAATACCATCCGTTTCCGCTTTAAGGTAACTGATCCGGATGGACTTCACCAGGTACAACTCCTCACACCCACCGTTACCCCTGGTATAGCTTATGGATCCTCTGAATTGCTTAGCTATAAAGCACTAAACGGAACCACAAATACCACTGTTGAATTTGTCACCAATTTGACACCGAATAATAAGTCTGTATCCCTTATGGCTATTGATGTACATGGCAACTTCACATGGAACTTTCAGAAGTTTCCAATTAATGTTACTTCGCTGCTACCTCAAGCTGAAGTTGTGTCTATTCCAGATGCAAATTTAGCAGCAGCAGTTAGACAGACCTTCAGACTATCTTCAAGTCAAGCCATCACGACGCACTCTATACTAAACTTGAGGATACTTGATGTCCCCAACAGTGGAATAACAGACCTCACCGGGCTTGAACATGCGCACAATCTGAGATCGTTGAACCTTGGGGCTGAGTCCATTGAGGGCGAGGGAACTGTCAACAGCAATACGGTATCGGAGCTGTCTCCGTTGTCAGAGTTGACAAACCTGACTCGGCTGAATCTTGGCAGCAACAACATTTCAGATGTGTCTGCGTTGTCAGAGTTGACAAACCTGACTTCGCTGAATCTTTATGACAATAACATATCAGATATATCAGTGCTATCAGAACTCAAAAATATGAGTTCGCTGTATCTTGCCAACAATAACATATCAGATATATCTGCACTATCAGAACTCAAAAATATGAGTTACCTGCGTCTTGGGAACAATAACATTTTTGATATTTCAGTGATATCAGAACTCAAAAATATGAGTTACCTGCGTCTTGACAACAATAACATATCAGATATATCAGTGCTATCAGAACTCAAAAATATGAGTTCGCTGTATCTTGCCAACAACAACATATCAGATATATCTGCACTATCAGGATTGACAAACCTAACGCAACTGTGGCTTCACAACAATAACATCTCGGATGTATCACCCTTGGTAAAATTAAACCTTATAGGAACACAGTGGGATAGCACGGGGCTATATCTTTGGAACAATCCCCTTAATAATGAAGCAATACGGACACACATCCCTGCTATGCAGGCAAGAGGAATTGTAGTATCTTTTGACAATATTACGCACCCAGAATTCCTGATAATATCTGGCGATAAACAAGAAGAACTTGTGGGGAAGACATTGCCTTCACCCTTTGTTGTGGAATATCGTGATGCTAACGGAAAACCAAAAGAGGGAGTGAAAGTTACATTTTCTATAGCCGATGGTGATGCAGAACTGACTGATACTACCGTTACGACCGATGCCGCCGGTAGAGCACAAACTTTTCTTCGATTTGGATGGAAACTTGGTACTATCACTGTTAATGTGACTGCAGCAGGTATTAATTCTCAACTCACCTTCACAGCAAGTGTCGTCCTACCTGAAAATCATGTCCCAGAAGATGTCAATGCCGATGGAATCGTTGATGTGGAGGACCTCGTGTTAGTTGCGGCAACTATCGGCACAACCCAGCCAGATGGGATAATACCTAATACAGACGTAAACGGTGATGGTGTCGTCAATAGTGATGATTTAGCATTAGTCATGGCAGCATTGGAAACGACACCCACAGCACCTGCAGCGGTTTTGACAGCAGAGAATTTGCAAAGATGGATTGACGAAGCGAAGCAACTCACTAACAAAGATGAAACATTCCAAAGAGGAATCACTGTACTTGAACAACTGCTTACTACCTTGTTGCCCAAAAAGACAGCACTTTTGACGAACTATCCTAATCCTTTTAATCCAGAGACGTGGGTCCCATATCACTTAGCAAAACCTGCAGAAGTAACGGTACGCATCTATGCGGTCAATGGCACGTTAATTCGGTCTTTGGCGTTAGGGCATAAGTCTGCGGGGATTTATGAACTTCGCAACCGTGCAGCGTATTGGGATGGCAAAAATGCACAAGGTGAACGCGTTGCAAGCGGAATCTATTTTTATACATTAACCGCAGGTGATTTCACTGCTACACGAAAAATGTTGATACGGAAATAGAGCCGGAATTTGTCTAAACAGAACCATAATTCTGAATACAGAATAGAGGAGAGTATTCATGAATAGAAAACTATTTTCAATTGGACTGGCATGTCTTATAGCACTTATTTTCATACCGCATTTTGTGCAGGCACAAGATTCTCGCCCGATTGTGCGACTCATCTACTTCCGCGCAAGCGACACGGCACTCCGCCCCAACGTAGATACAGAGATCGACGCACTCATCAAGAAAGCACAACTTTTCTTTGCTGATGAAATGGAACGCCACGGATTCGGTAGAAAAACCTTTCAGTTTGAAACCGATGCCAGCGGAAACGCCGTGGTCCATCATACAGTCGGGAAATTTACTTATGCACATTATTTGCACAATCATATCAATCGGAATGAAGAAGATATAGAACAGTTTATACCCCCACAGAGAGGCATTTATGTGATTATGTTTGACACACATGGGGCAAAGGAACTGCCTCATGGTGTATGCGGATTCGGTGGCGGTAACGGAGTCACTGGATCAGCAACTAACTACTGTTGGAATTGGCAAACCATTGCCCATGAACTCGGCCATGCGTTTGGAATGGTTTGGCATGATTTCCGCGGTCCTGCGTACATTATGTCTTATCACGGCAGCAAGAATAGACTCTCAAAATGTGCCGCGGAAGTGTT
Organism: Candidatus Poribacteria bacterium; assembly: GCA_958295945.1. Taxonomy (GTDB): domain Bacteria; phylum Poribacteria; class WGA-4E; order WGA-4E; family WGA-3G; genus MSPOR6. Next base: position 1,719,857 of record OY282386.1, on the reverse strand, counting down.
GAATATGAACCCTGCCTTTAATACAGACCAAACTGTTTCTAAGAATCAATCCGGAACGATCAAGATGCTTCCACCCAGTCTCGCTGCGCCTCCCAATACGATCCGCCTCCGTTTTGAAGTGACTGATCCCGATGGGCTCCATCAAGCCTTATTGCTTACGCCCGAAACAGAACCACGTGGACTTGGAGGAGGTTTGCTTGGTTGTAAGCTGCTAAACGGCCAAAGCAGCACGATTGAATTTATCACTACCGGTTTGCCACCCAAAAATAACGTCGTAGAACTCCAGATAATTGATGTGTTTGGAAGTTTTATAACAAGCCGAGTATTTCCAATTGATATCAGCTCTCTACTTCCTCCATCCCAAGTTGTTTCAATTCCGGACGCTACTTTAGCGTTGGCAGTGCGGCAAGCTCTCAATCTATCTTCAACCCAAGCTCTCACGACGCACTCTATGCTAAACTTATGGAAACTTGATACGCCAAATAGCGGGATAACAGACCTCACCGGGCTTGAACACGCGCACAATCTGAGATCGTTGAACCTTGGAACTGAGTATATTGAGGGCGAGGGATATGTCAACAGCAATACGGTATTGGATCTGTCTGCGTTGTCAGAGTTGACAAACCTGACTTCGCTGAATCTCAACAACAATAACATATCAGATCTGTCTGCGTTGTCAGAGTCGACAAACCTGACTTCGCTGAATCTTTGGAACACCAATATTTCAGATGTGTCGCCACTGTCAGAGTTAACACAACTGACTTGGTTGGTGCTTAACAACAACACCATATCAGATGTTTCTGCGCTATCAGGATTGACAAACCTGACTCGGCTGGATCTTGGCAGCAACAACATTTCAGATGTGTCTGTGCTATCAGAGTTGACACAACTGAATTGGTTACATCTTTCCGGCAACAACATTTCAGATGTGTCTGCGTTGTCAGAGTTGACAAACCTGACTTCGCTGAATCTCAACAACAATAACATATCAGATATATCAGTGCTATCAGAACTCAAAAATATGAGTTCGCTGTATCTTGCCAACAACAACATTTCAGATATATCTGCACTATCAGGATTGACAAACCTGACTCGGCTGAATCTTGGCAGCAACAACATTTCAGATGTGTCTGTGCTATCAGGATTGACAAACCTGACTCGGCTGGATCTTGGCAGCAACAACATTTCAGATGTGTCTGTGCTATCAGAGTTGACAAACCTAACGCAACTGTGGCTTCACAACAATAACATCTCGGATGTGTCTGCGTTGTCAGGATTGACAAACTTGAATTCGCTGCTTCTTGCCAACAATAACATATCAGATATATCTGCACTATCAGGATTGACAAACCTAACGCAACTGCAGCTTCACAACAATAACATCTCGGATGTATCACCCTTGGTGAAATTAAACCTTATAGGAACACAGTGGGATAGCACGGGGCTATATCTTTGGATCAATCCCCTTAGCTACGTTTCTATCAACACCCATATCCCTGCTATGCAGGCAAAAGGGGTTGAGGTCCAGTATAGCCAGCGCACACCAACGAAACTCCTAAAGATATCTGGCGACACACAACAAGCCTTGACCAATACAAAATTACCACTTCCATTTGTTGCCCAAGTCCGAGATCAGTCCAATCGCCCATTCGCGGAGGTTCCTGTAACATTTTCAATTACCAAGGGCGGTGGAAAACTCAGCACCACTAACACCACAACGGATGCTAAAGGTAGGGCAAAAGCACGTTTTACGTTAGGACAAACCGAGGGGGAAACAACCATCCGCGTGACAGCAGTGAAGATTTCGCAGCCCATACAATTTACGGTAACAGCGATCCTTCCCACTTCATTCGTGCACCTGCCCGATACGAACCTTACCGCAAAGATAATAGAAACCCTCGGTAAACCGACCGACGCATCTATTACTGTAGCCGATATGTTGACGTTGACATCACTTACTGCTAACAATGCCAGTATTAGCACCCTCACGGGATTGCAACATGCATCTAATCTAACAAGCTTGAAGCTTAATAGCAACAACCTATCCAATATAGATTCGCTAACAGGACTTACGCAACTGACGACATTATCACTTGACAACAATAATCTCTCTAATATTGCGCCTTTGGTAGAACTCACACAATTAGAGACACTGTCTCTTGAAAACAATAAACTATCCGATGTAGCACCTCTTGTGGAACTCACCGACTTGAAAACGTTGCGTCTACACGGAAACCTGCTGAGTTATCCGTCACTCTATACCACTATTCCGACCCTGCGTTCCCACGGTGTGGATGTAGTGGTTGACACCCGAACCCCGACAACACTTATTAACATTCCAGGAACACCTGGAGTTGCGGGTGCCACACTACAAGTAATCGTCCAAGTCCAAGATCAGAAAGGCGTTGCATTTGCGGGGGTGCCGGTCAATTTCACGCTCACAACTTCAGGTGGTCATCGCTGGACATCAAAAGCGATTAGCAGTCTCAATGGCAAAGCTGCTACAACGCTCACACTGGGACCCGAGCCCGGTGAGAACACTGTCAGTGCTACAGTCACCGAGATTCCACAGCCGCTAAACTTTACGATCACGGCTATTGATGGGAACACGCTTGTGCATATTCCCGATGTGAACCTCTATGCCAAAATAGTGGAAACCCTCAACAAACCCAAAAACGCAAAACTCAATGCTGGAGATTTGTTGGCATTAACCAGACTTGACGCACAAAACGCCAACATTCAAGACCTTACCGGTATTGAATATGCGTCCAACCTGAGTTCCTTGAACCTTGGGGCTGAGTACATTGAGGGGGAGGGAACTGTCAACAGTAATACAGTATCGAATTTGTCACCGCTTATAGGGCTAACCGCATTGACATACCTGAACCTCTCTCACACGATATTGGTTGATTTGTCTGCGCTATCAGAATTGACAAACTTGAATTCGCTGGATCTTGTCAACAATAACATATCAGATATATCTGCACTATCAGGATTGACAAACCTAACGCAACTGTGGCTTCACAACAATAACATCTCGGATGTGTCTGCGTTGTCAGGATTGACAAACTTGAATTCGCTGCTTCTTGCCAACAATAACATATCAGATATATCTGCACTATCAGGATTGACAAACCTAACGCAACTGCAGCTTCACAACAATAACATCTCGGATGTATCACCCTTGGTGAAATTAAACCTTATAGGAACAGAGTGGGATAGCACGGGGCTATATCTTTGGAACAATCCCCTTAGCTACGTTGCTATCAACACCCATATTCCTGCTATGCAGGCAAAAGGGGTTGAGGTCCAGTATAGCCAGCGCACACCAACGAAACTCCTAAAAATATCTGGTGATGCGCAGCAAGCGATAACTAATTCAGAATTACCACTTCCATACGTTGTCCAAGTCCGAGATCAGTCCAATCGCCCATTCGCGGAGGTTCCTGTAACATTTTCAATCACTAAAGGCAGTGGAGAACTCAGTGCCACAACGGCAAAAACTGATAAGGCTGGCAATGCACAAACTCGATTGACACTTGGAGAAACGGGCGGCACAATGACCGTCCAAGCTTCTGCACCAAACGTTTCTCAATCTGTCCTGTTTACAGTAACAAGTATCTCACTTGATTCAACCGTGACACTTTCCGATGCTAATCTGAGTGCCAAGATAGCGGAAACATCCGGTAAACCGACCGATGCACCTATTACTATGGGAGATATGTTGGCTCTGACATCCCTTACCGCTAACAACGCTGGTATTAGCAACCTCACAGGATTGCAACATGCATCTAATCTAACAAGTTTGAAGCTTAATAGCAACAACCTATCCAATATAGATTCGCTAACGGGACTTACGCAACTGACGACACTATCTCTTGACAACAATAATCTCTCTGATATTGCGCCTTTGGTAGAACTCACACAATTAGGGACATTGTCCCTTGAAAACAATAAAATCTCAGAGGTTGAGCCTCTTGTGGAACTCACCGAATTGAAAACGTTGCATCTACGCGGAAACCTGCTGAGTTATCCGTCACTCTATACCACTATTCCAACCCTGCGTTCCCACGGTGTGGATGTAGTGTTTGACACCCGAACGCCTACAACGCTTATTAATATTCCAGGTCCATCTGGAGTCGCTGGCACCCCACGTCAAGTAATCGTCCAAGTCCAAGATCAGAAGGGCGTTGCGTTTGCGGGGGTGCCGGTCAATTTCACGCTCACAACTTTAGGTGGTCATCGCTCGACATCAAAAGCGATTAGCAGTCTCAATGGCAAAGCTGCTACAACGCTCACACTGGGACCCGAGCCCGGTGAGAACACTGTCAGTGCTACAGTCACCGAGATTCCACAGCCGCTAAACTTTACGATCACGGCTATTGATGGGGACATGCTTGTACATATTCCGGACGTGAACCTCCACACCAAAATTGCAGAAACCCTTAACAAACCGAAGAACGCAAAACTCAAGGCAGGAGATTTGTTGGAATTAACCAGACTTGATGCCCGAAACGCCGACATTCAAGACCTTACCGGCCTTGAACATGCATCCAAACTGGATTGGTTGAATCTGGACAGCAACAACATATCGGATGTGTCTGCGCTGTCGGGATTGGCAAACCTGACTCGGCTGTATCTTGATGACAATAACATATCAGATATTTCTGCACTATCAGAGTCAGAGTTGACAAACTTGGCTTTGCTGAGGCTTGGCCGCAACAACATTTCAGATATATCTGCACTATTAGGGTTAACAAACCTGACTCAGCTATATCTTTTCAACAATAACATATCAGATACTTCTGCACTATCAGCGTTGACAAACTTGACTCATCTGCATCTTCGCTACAATAACATATCAGATATGTCACCTCTGTTAGCATTAAACCTAACAGGAACGCAGTGGGATAGCACGGGGCTAGATATTAGAAACAATCCACTTAATAATGAAGCAATACGGACACACATCCCTGCTATGCAGGCAAGAGGAATTGTAGTATCTTTTGACAATATTACGCACCCAGAATTCCTCATAATATCTGGTGATAAACAAGAAGAACTTGTGGGGAGGACACTCCCTGCCCCCTTCGTTGTGGAATATCGTGATGCTAATGGGAATCCAAAAGAGGGAGTGAAGGTTACATTTTCTATAACCGATGGTGATGCAGAACTGACTGATACTACCGTTACGACCGATGCCGCCGGTAGAGCACAAACTTTTCTTCGATTTGGATGGAAACTTGGTACTATCACTATCACTGTTAATGTGACTGCAGAAGGTATTAATTCTCAACTTACCTTTATCGCACATGTCGTCTTGCCAGAGAACCATGTTCCAGAAGATGTGAATGCGGATGGTATCGTTGATGTAGAAGACCTCGTGTTAGTCGCTGCAACTATCGGCACAATCCCATCTAAAGGTACATATCCGAATCCAGACGTAAACGGAGATGGTGTTGTTAACAGTGATGATTTAGCATTGGTCATGGCAGCATTAGAAAACACACCTACTGCACCTGCAGCTGTTTTGACAGCAGAGAACTTGCAAAGATGGATTGACGAAGCAAAGCAACGAACAAACAGAGATGAAACATTCCAAAGAGGAATCATTGTACTTGAGCAGCTGCTTGCCTCCATGTTGCCAGAAAAGACAACACTCTTGGCTAACTATCCGAATCCTTTCAACCCAGAGACGTGGATACCGTATCACTTAGCAAAACCTGCAGAAGTAACGGTACGCATCTATGCGGTCAATGGCATATTGATAAGAACGTTGTCGTTTGGTCATAAGGCTGCTGGAGTATATGAGCATCGCAACCGTGCAGCCCATTGGGATGGCAAAAATGCCCAAGGTGAACGCGTTGCAAGCGGAATCTACTTTTATACATTAACCGCAGGTGATTTCACTGCTACACGCAAGATGTTGATACGGAAATAGAGAGTTAACTGACAATGCAATGCTTCAAACTGGAATCCCGCACAAAAGTCCTCATCATGATGATATGCGGATGTCTCGTCATTTTACTGGACAGTCCATCCGCGCTGTTAGTTTGCTTTCTGGCAAGTATCCTCCTTGTTGCATCTTCTATCCCTACGCTAAAGCAGATTAGATTATTGCTGATATTTCTTTTCTTTACGACATGGGGATTGATATACAGTCAAGGTATATTCTATAATGCATTTCCCCGCACGGTATTGCTTACGCTTGTTCCTGCAGATTTTCCGCTCATAGGGGAATGGACAGGTGGTATCCAAATCTATCGTGAGGGGTTGTATCACGGTATCATTCAATCACTACGGTTCAATACTACGCTTACCATAGGGTGCTACATTGTGTGGACAACACAACCACGTGATCTGCTGCTGGCATTGTCGCAGTTGCGCGTGCCGGGTGCACTTGCTTTTATGGTGACAACTGCTTTACATTTCATTCCAGTGATTGCCTCTGAAGCCGTTGCTGTTATACGATCACAGAGATTGAGAGGATTTCGTTATCTACGATTCAATCTATTTGCCTCTGTGCGTGGTGTCATCAATAGTTTTCGTCCTATATTGGCAGGAAATATACGACACGCGACAAACCTTGGTGAATCGGTTGAAAGCCGTGGGTTTTCACCGGAGACTGCGACACAGCGGACATCATTACACACTTCACAGATGAGGAGATTGGATTATAGTCTGCTTGCGTTGTTATCGTTCTGCTTGATTTGTGTTGTTGGTTTGAAGGTGTTATATTTCTGTTATGCGAATGGTTTCTATTATGGGTCTTGGTTGAGAGGAATATATACCTTTACGCGTGAGATGTTATAGCCTATAGACTATCGTCCAACTTCCCAAGCTAAATGTTCAAGTTCTGGACCGATGAGTTTTTCCCACGCCAACCGCACAGCGGCATTTGACCCCGGAGTTGAGATTACAACCTTCCCGCGATACACCCCTGCCGTTGCGCGTGACAACATTGCAGCAGCACCTACCTGGTCGTAACTGAACATGCGAAAAAGCTCACCAAATCCCGGCAATGTCTTTTCTAATTTGCGATCAAGAACATCAAAAGTTGTATCGCGTGGTGCAATACCAGTACCACCGTTGAAGATTATTATCTGCGCGTCAGTTTTTGCCATTGTGTCCAGGACATCAGACACTTGGTCAGGTTCGTCTTTTATGATCTGATATGCAGTTATGCTGTTTCCATCTGCCTCAAGTTGTTCGCGTAGAAAAGCAGCGTTTGTGTCTGTTTCTGGTGTGCGTGAGTCGCTGACTGTTACAATCGCAACAGAAACAGGACCCTGTTCCGATGCGATCTCTCTGTGTTGTTGTGTGCTTGTCGATGTTGCCATCAAATTCCTCTTTCTATGTTACTGATTTGGGATTTATTGCTTTGGATATTCTTTATCCAAATGTCTTGGCATAGTGAAAAATAGTCCTTTGGTTTCTTTCGCGAGTTTCGTTTGAAAATCATCTTCCTGTGGATGACCTACAACATACACCATAGTGCCATAGGATTTACAGATCTTCAATGCTTGTTCAGCAGGATACTTACCAGTTGTCGGTTCATCTGTCAAAATTAGTAGGAAACGTTTGGCGTAAGGACTAAATTTAACCTGCGGTAGACCTTCTACGATAGCATCAATCAGATGCTCATCCCCACCAAACGGGTCTTCCATTAGGGTTTCAATGACGATTTCGTTAAGTGGCATTTGACTCACAACAACACCATCAATAGTCTTTATTGCGTCTTTTGCTTCTGCGAATCTGATGAGTCCGACTCTATACTTAAGTGGAAATATATCTAATCTTCCAAGAAGCGTGCTTAATCCGAGCATGATCGCTTGTGATTTTCCACCCATACTTCTGCTGTAGTCTAACATTATCATAATATCTACAATGGGTTCTGCATTGGGGTTTGAAGCTGAACCGGGTTGTCCTCCTGCAAACACCTGCATGTGATCGTTTCCTCTGATGAAAGTATAGATTTGGTTTTTTGCCAGATTGGTGAGTACCCATCTTTTTCCTTGTCTTTGTGTGCGTGCAATTGCGTCTTCATCCAAATTCCACTGTTCAGGCAAAACCCCTTCATGGACATATAATTTTGTGTCCGCTCTGTTGACAGTGAACATTTCTCCGTTCGCATGGTCAGCAATAACCCATAACTCACTGATGGGATTGTTTAGGATTTTGATGTTTTCGGATAGGAACAGTTGTGGCTTGAAATCCAACCCCTTGTCTCGGACGACTTTCTTTATTTGATCTACAGAAAGTTCACCATCTTCCAAGTCAATTGTGAACTTTAGGTCAAGACTGAATAGTGATCTGCCCCCGGATTTCCGTATATCAACCGCAATATCCCTAAATACTTTCAAAAACTTTTGGTTTCCTGCCCGATTGCTTGGGAGTGCAGCAGGATTGTATTCACTGCCTGGAATTGCTTGCCATATACCGCCAGTGACTTCTGCTAAATTTTGTTGAAAGGGTTCAGGATGTCCGAGTACATTGACACGTGTTTCCTCAAATTTAGCTTGATCGATCACTTTATTTTGCATTGTATCCTCTCCATCTTCTGCTCTGTAGCTGGTAGAAGCTGGTTCATCAGTGACGAGAATCAAGTGTTTATCTGCATCCACATGAAATTGAATAAAGTTAAGCGTATCAAAGAGTGCATCAAGAGCATTTTCATCTCCACTCAATTTTACTTCCTTCATCCGTCTTCTCAGGAGTGCGACATCGGGTAATAATGCCCGCGTTCTAATCTCTTGCCCTTCTTGACGGACACTGAATTCAGCCATGCCTAAATGGTATTCAAGGTTGATTGTGTCAAACGCATCAGTCATTGAATAAAGGTTATCTGCGACCTGCTGTATGTTGTCACGCATACTCGCGCTCGTATCGATGACAAAAACGACATTCACCTTGTCAGCTGTGCGTGTGCTGATGATATGATCTGCGATCTGTTTTAGTGCATCCCCAAAAGGATTCTTCCCACCACCGCCATCTCCTGTTCCATCTCCACCGTCACTTCCATCTTGTCCTAATCCATCACCAATTCCGCCTATTTCAGATACGCCTTTGGACTCAAGTCGATGGAATCCACTTTCACCATCCCCTTTAACACGTTGTCTAAGGCTTTCCTTTCCTTTTCCAGAAGTGATTTCATAAGGACTTTGAACGGATTTAGCAATTGCAGCAGCACGACTATTTAGGTGTTTTGACTGCGTTGTTACGTCGGGGAGTTCTGTGGTATTGGATACAGTTTCCGTGGCACTATGTGTGAGTATTTTTTCTGATGGACGCACAGTTTCATCAAATAAATTGGCAGAAGCAGATAATGCTTTATGTTGTGGTCGGTATTCAGAAATGGCTTTGGATTTTTGCGTTGGATTTTTCTTTGGAGGTCTTTTTATCGTGCGATGTTTTCTTAATGTTTCTTCCATTTCTACGAATTCTATTCCAACAACATCATCAATTTCATTACTTAGATGGCTGTAATAGAAAAAGGTTAGTAGAATAGCGAGGCAGAGATGTACAATCGCGGCAATCAGACATGCATTTAATGATCGTTGTTTTGCTTCAAAACGTTTCATGATCTTTCCTCTTGCTATTATTGGAGTTTCATTATGAGTATTATATCAGAGATTAGTGTATATATCAAGATAGAAAAGCATATACTGCTCTGATGTTGACATAAAATGCTGTATTATGTAAAATAGAGTTACTCAAATTAACATATTGGAGGAAAATACAATGAAAAGTGTAATTTGTTTATTCACAATAATAACACTTGGACTTTGCTATTCAACTGTGTATGCTGCAAATCCCGCTGAAGATATTATATTCCATTTCTCTTTTGATGAAGGAAATGGAAATAAAACTGCGGACATATCAAAAAATAATTTTAAAGGCACCATCAAGAATGGTGAATGGGTTGAAGGTATATTAGGTAGAGCCCTCAAATTTAATAACGGAGCCGTTACTGTTCCTGCCTTTGATGTTGCTGAACCAGAAGAAATGACGATTGAGATGTGGTTCAAACCTACGGAAAAGATAGCGGGTGGTAATAGGATAGATATTATGTATCGTCTGCAAGGTGGCGGTAGACCCCATCTCACGTTCAACCGTGGTGAAATTCTTTTCGGATGCTACCTTGCTACAAAAGTTAAGGAATTTCAAGTAGCAAGCACTTACAATGCTTTTGAACCACAATGGTACTACCTCGTCGTAACGCAAGATCAAGATAAAGCTATCATGTATATTGATGGTGAAAAAGATGGAGAAGCGGAATCGGGGGGTGTGGTTAAAATGGATTTCGCAACCGTTGGCATGTCCATCGGCGCAAATAGCGGAAACAACAATTTCTTCAACGGTTCCATTGATGAAGTGAAGATGTGGAGCGTTGCACTCACTGAAGCGGAAGTAAAGAAACACATGGATGAAGCACTTGCTGTGGAGGCACATGATAAATTAACGACTACTTGGGCAAAAATAAAATTGAGAAAATAGGACGATTTCTATAAATGTGCATCCTATTAACATCAGGACTTACGCAGTTTCTCTTAAAGTCCCCTTGATAAGGGGGATTTAGGGGGTTAAAAAGACCAAAAACACTGAAATATTGCACTATTTAACCCCCCTACCCCCCTTATCAGTGGGACTTTAAGAGGCAATGTGGAAGTCATAATACCATTTCTATAAATGTTTATCCCATTAGCATTTGTTAAGAATGTCTTGAAGGACTGCACAAACTGGCAGTTTGTGGTACAATTGAAGGACTGCACAAACTGGCAGTTTGTGGTACAATTGAAGGACTGCACAAACTGGCAGTTTGTGGTACAATTGAAGGACTGCACAAACTGGCAGTTTGTGGTACAAAAATGCGGCGTTTTCTATTAGAAATGGTATAACTATTTATCAAACTCACGTTATATAAACTCAATTGATAAGGCACTTAATTCTATGCAAAAAATTACTGATGACGAAATACAATTTTTCAATGATAACGGATATCTAATTCTTAAACAGGTCATCCACCCAGATGAACTTGCTGTTATACAGGGTGAAAGTCAACGGCTGATTGATGAGATTTTAGATGGTGGTCCTGCAGACGCATGGTGCATGCGGGGTCCTGAAGGGACTCCTTACTATCTTACCTATCTACATTCACATCCGAACGAGTTTTCTCTACGGTTGCTTGGTCATCCTTTCATTGGAGACTTACTGCACCGTATTATCGGTCCCGATTTTATTCCGTGCTACGAATCGCTTGTCTTCAAGTTACCGAAACACGGATCTTCAGTCCGATGGCACCGTGATGGCAACGCTATCAGAGAGAATCATCCGATTTTCAACGTTGACATTTATATTGATCATTCTACAGTGGACAACGGTTGTGTCTGGGTGATACCGAAAAGTCATCTTTGGGGAATTGAAGAAGCACAGGAACAGATTGATAAAGGTGTGGCGAATTTTGATCGTCCGGATGCTGTGCCTGCTGAAGTGGCACCTGGTGATATTCTGCTGCACCATACGAAAGTCTTACATGGCAGTAAAATCAACGAGAGTGACACACTTCGCAGGGTCATATATTTTGACCAGCGGACACCGAGATGGAACACGCATTACAAGTGGTGGCAGACTGAGTTTTTGACACAACGTTGCAAAATGTATCAACGTGCATTGCATGAACGCAGGACTAAGCCATATTCCTCGGACACCGAACAGTTCGCTTACGAAGTGCCCTCCGATATGTTGACGTGGGATCCAGATGATAATTTTGATTTACGGATTCAACACCGTGCTTATGCCTATAAGGGTTAAGAAAAAATTCGGGCTTAACCCCCCTACCCCCCTTATCAAGGGGGATAAGGACGTCTGACCTTATCAAGGGGGATAAGTTTAGCTATAAACATATCGTCCCTACGGGACTAAAGAAGGTGCTACGCAATCTGGCAGATTGCGCTACATAATACCATTTCTAATAGAAAACGCCCCATTATTGTACCACAAACTGCCAGTTTGTGCTGTCCTTCAAGACATTCTTAACAAATGTTAATGGGATAAACATTTATAGAAATGGTATTAGGTTTTGTGGGCAGCCGGTAGGAGCGATCTCCGAATCGCGATATTTACCACAATGAGTGGGCAGCCGGTAGGAGCGATCTCCGAATCGCGATATTTACCTATAAAATAAGAGGGGCTATCATGTCGGGTTTCGTACCTCTACCCGACCTACGGGACTAAAGAAGGTGCTACGCAATCTGGCAGATTGCGCTACATAATATGCAATCTGGCAGATTGCGCTACATAATATGCAATACTTATGTGGGACATGTAACATTGCCTACATCATCTCTCCTTTACGTTATAAATGTGATTGCGGTTCGCCGCTAACGCTCAATAAAGACACATCCTATTCATATCAATGGGACGATTCAACGCCATCCCTCTGGCGTTATCGTGATGCATTACCTATTCCCGCAGACGCAGACATCGTTACGCTTGGGGAAGGGATAACGCCTATTGTTCCTTTATATCCTATAGAGAACCCGAAACACTTCGTAAAATTAGACTACCTCTGTCCAACTGGGTCGTATAAAGACCGTGGTGCCTCCGTGTTGTTGACACATCTGAAGGCGATGGGAGTTGATGCGGTGGTAGAGGACTCTTCTGGTAATGCGGGTGCTGCCATCGCTGCGTATAGCGCGCGGGCAGGTATTCACTGCACGATCTACTGTCCTGACTCCACTTCAGAAGGTAAGTTGAAACAGATTTCTGCTTACGGTGCTTCGTTAAAACTGGTGCAGGGAAATCGGGCGGCAACTACGGAGGCAGTTCAACTCGCTGCTGATAACACCTGCTATGCTTCTCACAATTGGAATCCTTTCTTCTTAGAAGGCACGAAGACTCTCGCTTTTGAAATCACTGAACAATTTGGTGACTCTTTGCCACAGCATATTATCTGTCCTGTGGGATTTGGTAGCATCTATCTTGGTTTATACCTCGGTTTTTCTGAACTTTATGATGCGGGTGTGATTGATCGTGTTCCGCGTCTGCTTGGGGTTCAACCTGCTACCTGTTGCCCTATCTACAACGCCTACCGAGATAAGACTGCTACTATCTCAAGAATGCCTCAAACCGCTCAGACGTTTGCGGAAGGTATTACCGCTGAACTTCCTGTCCGTAGTGAGATGCTTCTGGATGCTATCCGTTTCTCTGACGGGGCATTTGCGACTGTGGATAATGCTGACATCCTTGCTGGGACGAGGACGCTTGCTGAACAAGGTATTTATGTTGAACCGACCTCCGCTGTTGTGATTAATGGTTATGAGAAGTTTCGACATGACGGTGTTATCCAAGATGATGATGTTACGGTTTCTATTCTTACGGGTAGTGGGTTGAAGTCTAATCTTGTAGGTCGGGTAGAGGCACGAAACCCGACACGTGTTGATTAGGTCTATCCTGTCGGGTTTCGTGCCTCTACCCGACCTACGAAAGAATGACTGCAGTTTTATAGTGGGTTTTGGTATTGTCTGAACCAGGATTTTCAGGATTAGTAGATTTCCAGGATTGTGAGTGTGGCTCTCCAAAGTTCATATTCCCAAGTTGCAGTTTATTTTTTGGATGAGATTTTGATGTTTCAGGATTGTGAGTTTGACGTTTCTAATACCAATTAACCCGATTCATAGTGGTCCATGCGGTTTCCTAACCGAACCTACCGGCCCTGGATTCGCGAAAAAAAATAAAATAGAGACTTGCAGGGGATGCAAGTCTCTATTTTGATAGGTTAGTTGGATAGGTTAGGTCAGTTAAACTTAGCCCAATTAGGAAACTATTGCATCGGGAAAGAACAATAGTTTCCTATAATGGGTGTATTTTAGAAAATTCTCTCCAATAAGGTTTCTGCAGATTCCTTATTGTTAGGAGAACTGGTTAAATATCCCTGAATTTAACCCTATTGTACCTCTTTCAATTCGCCCCACTTCGTTGTCAGCTTATCTTTAGCAGAAATTAAGCCTTTCATCTTAGTGGTCGTAAGCGTTTGACGCTCACCAGCGAAGGATACGTCCTCAATTTGATAGTAGTATACTGCACCCGGTTTGGCTGAAGTATCTACCCATTTATAATTACTACGTTCCGCTGTGGTACCTTTACCTTGGATCAACTGGTCGTTGACCTTTGTGAACTCACCATTACGGTCTTGACTACGGAGGATATTGAATCCAGCGTTGTCGAGTTCAGATTCGGTAGTCCAACGGATAACAACTTTACCATCTTCAAGAGTCGGACGGAAGAATGACAATCTGACAGGTAATATTTGAGCCAAGCGATTAGCGGGTGTACCGTAGTCTCTTTCATGACCATACCATGTATGACGAATATAACGACCACCGATAAAGTTTGCCTGTGAAGCACGGATCCAAGCATATTTTGCAGGAATCTCGTGATTTTTCAGATTAACGGTAGCATCCATCTTTTTAGCACCCAACGGTAGCACATCACTTTCGTCAATGCTTAGAGCCGAACGTGCCATACCATTATCAAAGACACGCACGAGCGATGTCCGGAATCCATCCTCCGCAATACTCTTAGGGTAATCCCATGTATTCATATCACTCGTTCGGGCATTACCGTCAAGATTGCCGATTTCATCCGACATAGTATAGGTGACAACGTTATTAACCTTTTTCCCACCATCATATAATCTGATGTTGAATGCCTTAGGATTCACGAACGCGGAAGTTCTATTTGTCATCTCAAAATGACTTTTCAATTCTTTATAGACATTAAACACACGGGTGTCTGGAAATACAGTGCTCGCAGATAAAATATCACTGCCGATACTCCGAGCTGCCGCAGAAACGATCAACACTGTTTGCTTCGGGTTAATGGTCTTAACATTCCCTTTATTTCTAAAGTTAATGGTTCGGATAGGATCATTCGGAGTTTCAATCACGAGTCTCCAACCAACACCATCACCACCAGCAAGGTTCACAGCGTAATCAGAGGCATTGTAAAGCTCAATCCACTGAGGCAAACCAGAACTACGTCCAATGCCCTGTGTCAACATAATTTCACTAATATAGACTCGGGGACCACCGTCGTTAGCGTGTGCGCTATTTTTCGTCATACTGTAATAACCAGGATCACCACCGTGCACACCACTATCAGCCGCTTGACGTCTGTAACCGATACCCGTATAACCTACATTACGTGCAAACGCAGCTTTACCGGCCTCGTTCTTGTTTTCGGCTCCACCAGTACCTGCGCGTCCATCATTTGTCGTAGGATGTCGACGAACGTGAACTGCACCTGAAGCACCTGCCTCAAGTCTGTTATGACTGAAAGGACCACCCATTGCATGGAGGGGCCAAAGACTGGTAGAAGAAACGGCATTCGGATATGAGTTTTTAGCCAAACCCTCATCCCATCCAGCAATATCAACGACTCTATTAAGGTCATCTTTGCCTGTTTCAGCAACACCTTTGCCGCCATCTTGGCCAGAACGGTGTCCTTCATGGTTGTCCGGGCTACGCAGAATCAACACAAACTTTCCATCGTCAGGCAAGCCTGGTTGATCACCACCAAACATTCCGGGTCTGTTGGGTGCTGTGGGATCAGCGACCTTATAACGTCCGTGTTTGGAAGTAGCATGAATACCGATTTCAGCCAAACCACGTGCTTGATCACCTTCAGCAATGATATCAACATTCCAACCGACTGCCAACGGATGATTTGAGTTGCCTTTCGGATCGGAAGCGACTAAGAGCAGAACACCTTGTGGTGCAATCTTTGCGTTATCATTCGCTGGGAACTGATAAAACACAGCATCACTGCTATTAGAAGTTACGATGGAAATAAGGTAATTCCGTAAGTTAACTTCACTATCCGTAACATTGCGTAATTCAATCCATTCATAACTTTTACTTGAATTCAGTCGGTTTGCAACCTCATTGATGATAACCGGGCTTGCCGGAACATTTCGCCGGGTCGCTCTGATATGTTGCTGGCTCTCTGCGCTAAATGTATTTGCACGGCCTGGTGTACCGACATACTTATAGAGAACATCATTACCATCGGCTCGGACTGTGCGTTTACTTAAATACGCAGCTGTAGATACCGCCCAATGATCTTTGTTTCTGCCGTCACGACTGTGCTCACTTCCACCTGTTCTTGTGTATCTACCGTTGAGAGGTTTATCAGCTTTGTTTGCGGTTCTACGGTTCAGATTAAACGTGCCATTACGGGCCATAGAGACGAAGTCAATGCCTTCAATACTGGCACCGTTAGAACCATACACTTCCCAACGCGAATTTCCTGGACGATCATGGAAGAAGTTTGTAACAACATCAAGAACCGGGTTTGCAAGGTTACCTATGATGCTTCCATCACTGGTAATAGCACGGCCCGTTTTCCAAGACAGCATGACATTCACTGAAGTGGTATTTAAGTTGTGGAGTTCAATCCACTGTGAACCTGCATACGCATTTAGATTCGTATTACCTAAGTAGTTGGCATCAATCGCCCACATAATTTCGCTAATCCCGACTGTGCCAGGTACTAAATCAGGTGATTGTGTATCAGACTCTTTTAAGATGAGCGCACCACCACCGCCTCCTCCGAGGATAATACCGTCATTACCTGTATAGAAAAGACGTTCTAAATCCGGCATCTCTGGCCATTCTCTCACCGTAACATCACTACGGAATGCTAATCCACCGATGCCAGATGCTGCGTCTTTATCTCGGACAACAACAACGTAGCTGTTTGCGGGAATCATAATAGTATCTGGAGGCGTTTCCGGAGTAACTACTGGGGGTGTCCATGTAGAACTAATCTCTCCAGCAATAAGTAAAGATTTATCAGCATCTTCTTCTGTGGGTCCACCATTCGATACTGAACGGGCTTTGAGTTGCACTGTCACAGGTTTTGTTGCATCCGTAGGTGTGACATCTAACTCATAGACAACTTCATCATCATCATCATCATCACTTTTTAGTTGCTGGGCGAGATTAGCCGCAACCAACGGTTCTGCGTTGCTCACTCGAATATCACTTACCGTAAATTGCCCAGCATCACCTTCCTTTTCAGATGGTGCTTCAGCGAAAGTAAATGTAAACGTCAACACCCCCAAGTCAAGATTCTCGGGTGCATCAATTTCCACACCTAACACACCTGGCGGGGTATATGTGCCAGTTGCTCCCAACCCATTTGTGCCGGTTTCCATTAAATTATCTGATGGATCTGCTATTTTCGCTGTAGATTTAAACGAAACTTTCACAGGAAATTTATCATTGGTAGGCGTGATCGTTAGCGTATAGGTAATATTATCAGTTGTCATCAAGTTTGCTGCGACTAAGGTTGGCGAGTTGCTAACATCCAGATCGGCAACGGTAAAAGCGTTTTCACCGGTTGTTATAAGTGCCTCACTGAATTTAAATGTGAATATCACTTTACCAACATTAGCATCTGTCCCAGCTGCATCTGTTATCGTTACAGTAGGCACACCCATATCACTAGTACCGGTGCCGGTTCCAGTAGCTGCTCTTTGTGCCAACTTAACCTCAAGCGGATCCCTACTCATTCCGTCGGGCTCAAGCATATCCGTACTTATTCCTTCGTTACCAGCCATATCCATAACTTTTACGGTGACTTTGACTGTCGCTTTAGGTTTAACCGCTGTAGCAGTTACTGGTGTAACTTTGACAACATACTGACCATTACCAATGAAACTTGCAGCACCAAACATTACTTCGTCCGTTACAACTTCGTTATCTTCATCAGTGGCAACAAACATAAGTGTGCTGAGCTTTAACCCAGAAGCCGTATTTGCTATAGGTTCGTCTGAGTCATCTGTGTCCAAAGGATCTTCTAACATAAAGGTAATCTCAAAGGGGTCAGACCATTCACCATCTAAGTTTGCATAATCCTCACCAATGGGTCTGACCATAACATCCTTCACTGTTGGCTTAATAGTATCCATCAGAAATGTGGCATTAACATCAGCAGGATTATAAATTCCAGCCTCAGTGGTAACACTTATACGATACATACCATCATCTCTTGCAGTTGCATCTGCCGGAACCGATATGTAGACAGTGTAGACAGCTCCACTCCCAGTATCACCTGACCCTTCAGTCAGAGTTTTGAGAACGGCTGTTGCCTGTGGGGCATTCGCGGCAGTTGTGGGAGCAGCATAAGTATACGTCCCATCTGTTTGCTTTGTTCCAACTTGTATGCTGATACCAGTAGGCAAGATATCCGGATCGGTGTTCGCTAATGTCGCGTGCCTTGCCTCGTTTTCATTCCCAGCATCGTCATCATTGTCATCGGCAGTAGCAGGATCATCTACTATTGCTGCTACACCATCCGCTAATGTAATAGTTGCTTGAATCGGTGCTGTGGGTGTTAGGTACATACTACTGACCGTAACTGACTTAACCAAAGCATGATCTGCAGCAACATCAGTGTCATCGGGATCATGAGGATTCTCATTGTGTGCATCAACAGCGTCTTTCACCGCTTGAGTAGCACTGGCTGGTGCTGCTGGTAATTGGTGCGCCATCACAGGCAACGCAACAAACGCTGCCATTAAAATTAAAATTGAGAAAATTGTAAGTTTATTGAATAAACTCATTATAAAAATCTCCTTAGAAATATTAAATTCAAGTTAAGATTCAGGGATTAAATCCTGTTAA
Source organism: Candidatus Poribacteria bacterium (assembly GCA_958295945.1). Lineage (GTDB taxonomy): Bacteria > Poribacteria > WGA-4E > WGA-4E > WGA-3G > MSPOR6. The sequence goes on along the minus strand of OY282386.1, from coordinate 1,701,168 downwards.
TCTATCTTTCCAATCGTAAATATTAATATTTTGTATTAATATTGTGTTTAAACAAGGGGAACCTGTTTACCTATCTCAATCAATAACACACCTAATCTATCCATCTATTTTTACCTACATCGGGGTTATTGATGCTTGTCCTTGCATGTGGCATTTACGAATATGTTTTCTATCTATCCCAATAATTCGCGCCAGTTTGCAAGGTTTAGTATACTAATTATAAGTGAAAATCAATATAATGTCAAATTAAACTTATATCGTCTTAAAATTAAGCGGGACTCCGTTATAGAAATTATATCTTTTTCTCTGGTGTCCTCAGTTGCCAATACCTTTTATTTTGTTTATAAAGTATCGGTTTGTTTTATGAAAATTGAAATCATATATTCAACATATAATAATGATAACACGAATTACAAACTTAAGCAAATTAATTTTCTATGTGTTTGCCCTTATTAAATGTCTTAACATGAAGTATGTGATATATTGTATATAAATATACGTTATAAGTCAAGAAAAAATTACAAAAAAATGCATTTTTTTTGAGAATTGTGTGGTTTTTTGTGAGAATTGTGGGTTTTTTTGTGAGAATTGTGGGTTTTTGGTATTGTCTGAACCAGGATTTTCAGGATTAGTAGATTTCCAGGATAAGATAAGAGGCTGAAACATCAAAATATCAGACAAAAAATAAATGGCTGAACCAGGATTTCCAGGATAATGAATTAATCAGCGTCCCTTGTGAACATCGTAGGGGCGGGGTTTCCCCGCCCGTCCACGGGTATTCCAGTCGGGCGAGGAAACCTCGCCCCTACACGCCACGCCTTGAATGAAGCAACATTGGACAATTAAATCGGCATAATGTCTATTTATAGAAATGGCATAAGATAAGCTGTTCCGATATTGTCAGGACGGACGCATTCCCCCTTGATAAGGGGGGTAGGGGGTTAAAAACTCCAATTTCTGCCTATTTTACCCCCCTAACCCCCCGCAAGCGGGGGGAATGCGTCCGTCCTGTCTAATGCATATCTACAGAAAAAATATAACTTAGGACTGTCACTAAAATATAAATTGCCACTAGGACAACCCCAAACGGACGTTTCAGTTGACTTCCTGAAACGAAGACACCAATTCGGAATACGATCAGAATAATCACCATTGCAGGAAATAGGAATTGGAAAAATTTGCCTGATGCTTGTAGACCGTTAGGTGTAGCAGCTGCTGATACACCCGCGACAAAAAGCACATTCAAAATATCTGCACCGATTATGTTGCCGACTGCTAATTCACCATGCCCGCGTCTGACTGCTGTGATCGCTGTTACAAGTTCCGGCAACGATGTGCCAAATGCAACAAGCGTTGCAGCAACGATCTCCTCCGGAACATTAAATCTTATTGCAAGTGTCTTCACTGTTGGGATGAGGATTTGTGCAGAGACAACAACAATAGCAATTGACCCGATAAGTTTAAGTAGGGTGACAAACGTGCTTGATCTTTTGTGTTCTGTTTCTTCATCAGTTACAGTTTCAGATTCAGACGTGATTGAACCTGCCCATCGGATAGATTGCCATATATAGAGTCCTAACAGAACAACGAAAACAATGCCTATGCCCTGATAGAGAGTCCCGCCTTGAGTAAAGACTTTTACTGGAGATGACCAAGGAAAACAGGCTAATACCAAGAGAATTCCAGCACTCACCTGAACATTGGACAGACGGGATGCTAACTCTCTATTGAACGATAAAGGGGCAATCAGTGAAGCCAACCCTAAAATCAGTCCTGTATCACAGATAATTGAACCGACTGCATTGCCGAGAGCAAGTCCCGGTTCTCCTTGTATAGCCGATAGTACGGAAACCGCTGCTTCGGGTGTTGTTGTCCCAATACTAACAATCGTTGCCCCGATAACAGCCTTGCCTAACCCCCACTGCGAAGATAACACCACCGCCTCGTCAACAAGCCAATCTGCTCCTTTGCCCAGTGCCAAAAGGCACACTACGACTATTAACAAAAGCGGCAGGATGTGAACATTTCTTATCCTAAATTCCAACCAATCTGCTTTGATAAGTCTTGCAAGTTCTGCGATTGCATCTTTGTCTTGCATCAGACTGAGGAAGTCTGCATCATTAAATATTGCTTGAACTCCGTTATCTTCTTTGAGTAATGTTATGAATTCTTCATCTATTTCATCTGTTATTTCCTCTAAATCTTCAGGGTTCGCAAACAACTGGGTTAGATCTTTCTGGATCAAAACTGCATGAATTTCAGATTCCTTGAATTCTTTTAATGCATCCGGCAGAACATTTTTTACTTTTTTCTGTTTTAGGGTTTCCTTGTGATTCTCAAGGACCTTTTCAACCAAAGAGTCGTCTTGACCGAAAGTTGAATCTATGACGAAACTCTGTAAAATACAAAACAATATAATTATACAACTGACATGAGTTCGTTTTTTCATTACTCCTCCGTGTTAAAATGATGATACCAATTCTAATACCATTTCTAATTGACAATACCTTCGCCAATTGTAGCACATTCTGCCAGATTGTGCGGTTGTAGCACATTTTGCCAGATTGTGCGGTTGTAGCACATTTTGCCAGATTGTGCGGTTGTAGCACATTCTGCCAGATTGTGCGGTTGTAGCACATTCTGCCAGATTGTGCGGTTGTAGCACATTCTGCCAGATTGTGCGGTTGTAGCACATTCTGCCAGATTGTGCGGTTGTAGCACATTCTGCCAGATTGTGCGGTTGTAGCACATTCTGCCAGATTGTGCGGTTGTAGCACATTCTGCCAGATTGTGCGGTTGTAGCACATTCTGCCAGATTGTGCGGTTGTAGCACATTCTGCCAGATTGTGCGGTTGTAGCACATTCTGCCAGATTGTGCGGTTGTAGCACATTCTGCCAGATTGTGCGGTTTGTTGTTATGAAAACCTTTTGAATACTGCACAAACTGGCAGTTTGTGGTACAAAAATGGGGCGTTTTCTATTAGAAATGGTATTATACCATTTCTATAAATGTTTATCCCATTAACATTTGTTAAGAATCTCTTGAAGGACTGCACAAACTGGCAGTTTGTGGTACAAAAATGCGGCGTTTTCTATTAGAAATGGTATTAATTAGAAATGGTATAAGACATTCTGCGCAAGACAAAGGCGGGGTACAGAGACCCCGCCTATAATCAAATCATGGTTCAGACAAGGTCAAAACGATCAAGATTCATGACCTTGTTCCACGCAGCCACGAAGTCATGCACAAATGTTTCTTGAGCGTCATCACACGCGTAGACTTCTGCAACGGCTCGGAGTTGTGAGTTTGATCCGAAAACGAGATCTACACGACTTCCTTTCCACTTGAGATCGCCAGTTGAACGATCACGTCCTTCAAACACATCCTCAGATGTGGTCGACATTGTCCATTCAGTGTCCATATCAAGCAGATTGACGAAGAAATCAGTCGTCAAAGTTTCAATCTGCTTAGTGAAAACACCGAGCTCCGATCCACAACTGTTCGCATCCAAAACGCGCAAACCACCGACGAGAACTGTCATCTCAGGAGCGGTTAGCGTTAGCATTTGTGCCTTATCCACGAGCAGGTCTTCAGCAGTTCTTGGGTGTCCGTTTCCAAGGAAGTTCCGGAATCCATCTGCAGTCGGCTCAAGCACAGCAAACGATTCCACATCGGTTTGTTCCTGCACGGCATCTGTGCGTCCCGGTGCGAAAGGAACATCAACATCAACACCAGCGTTCTTTGCAGCTGCCTCAACCGCTGCACATCCACCCAGAACGATCAAGTCAGCGAGTGAGACCTTTTTCCCGTTGGATTGTACGTTGTTGAAATCGGTTTGGATTTCCTCTAAAGTTTGAAGTGCCTTCTGCAGTTTAGGTGGACTGTTGACTTCCCAATCCTTCTGTGGTGCCAGACGAATACGTGCGCCGTTCGCGCCACCACGTTTGTCTGTGCCGCGGAATGTCGCTGCAGATGCCCAAGCGGTAGAAACAAGTTGTGAAATGGGTAGTCCTGATGAAAGACACTTATCTTTGAGGATCGCAATGTCTTGCGCATCAATCAATTCATGATCAACATCTGGAACTGGGTCTTGCCATAACTGTGGTTCTTCAGGAACCCAGGGACCGAGACACCGTGTAAGAGGTCCCATATCGCGATGGGTAAGTTTATACCATGCCCTCGCAAATGCATCAGCGAAGTCCGCTGGGTTTTCGTGGAAGTGCTTTGAAATCTTGGCATAAGTTGGATCTGCTTTCAGAGATAAATCGGTTGTGAGCATCATGGGAGCGTGCTTCTTTGTAGGATCGTGTGCATCTGGCACGGTGTCTTGTGCAGATTCATCTTTGGGTGTCCACTGCCATGCCCCACCAGGTCCTTTCACAAGTTCCCATTCATAGTTAAACAAGTTGTCGAAGAAACTATTATCCCATTTGGTTGGTGTTGCAGTCCATGCACCTTCTATCCCGCTGGTAATTGTGTGGACACCTTTACCACTGCCAAAGGTATTCTTCCAACCGAGTCCTTGTTCTTCAAGGGATGCACCTTCGGGTTCGGGACCGACATGCTCATCTGCATCAGCAGCACCGTGGGTTTTGCCAAACGTGTGTCCACCTGCGATGAGTGCGACCGTCTCTTCGTCGTTCATTGCCATGCGCCGAAACGTCTCTTTAATGTCTATTGCTGCAGCGACTGGATCCGGGTTGGCGTTCGGTCCTTGTGGGTTGACATAGATTAAACCCATCTGAACAGCACCGAGTGGCTCCTCAAGGTCTCTGACGCCAGTGTAGCGTTCGTCTCCCAACCATGTGGTTTCCGAACCCCAATAGATATCTTCTTCGGGTTCCCAGACATCCTCTCTACCACCAGCGAACCCAAACGTCTTTAGTCCCATAGACTCAAGCGCACAGTTCCCAGTGAAAATGATGAGATCCGCCCAAGAGAGTTTGCGTCCGTATTTCTGTTTAACAGGCCAGAGCAACCGGACAGCCTTGTCAAGACTTGCGTTATCGGGCCAACTATTGAGAGGCGCGAAACGTATTGTGCCTGAGGCTGCACCCCCACGTCCATCGTGGATACGGTAGGTACCCGCACTGTGCCATGCCATCCGAATGAAGAGGGGACCGTAGTGACCATAGTCGGCGGGCCACCAGTCCTGCGACGTTGTCATCACATTATCAACGTCTTGTTTCAAGTCTACCAAGTCAAGTGTCTCAAACTCATCGGCATAGTTAAAATCCCTACCCAGAGGGTTAGATGTGGGTGGGTTCTGCTGTAACATCTTCAGGTTCAACTGATCCGGCCACCACTGTTTATTCTTTATGGTGCCTTGTGCGTGAGAATGTCCCATCACTGGACATTTACTTTCGTTACTCATATTTCCTCCAATCGTGTTCTACATTCTTACTCATCTATTCTTTAAAGTATTCTTCTATTAAGGGCTATTAAGGGTATCCTTAATCAACAGTATAGGAATCGCAACAGAAAACAACGGTGCTTTCACCCGCTCATATTAAGGGTATCCTTAATCAACAGTATAGGTTTATTAATTATACTTGTTATTGACCTTAATATCAAGTATTTACTTTTTGGGAGGGAGTGTAAAGTTTTTGCACCATAAACGTCAATTTAGTGTAATTCCTTTGTCTGAACCAGGATTTTCAGGATTAGTAGATTTTCAGGATTATGAGTCTGAAGTTTCAGGGTACTTTGATAGGATGAGCTGCTCCGATGTTGGCAAACAACATTCAAGCGGTTTTGAAACGATTACTCTTTCTGTTGTGGTGCTTTATTGATTATCAAATCATCAAAAGGCTGCCCGTTTTTGTCTGTAATGCGGAGGATAAAAGCACATGCCCCTTCTTCATTACACACCTTTACGAGGATACTGTTTTTACCTTGTTTGAGTGTGACAGGAATGATATATGTATCAAGTCTAACAGCAAAGGTTTTGGTATGTGTGAATTCCTCTTTGCCGTTTAGCCATAATTTTCCTTGGTCGTCACTATCAAACCTTAGCTGGACTTCACGTTCATCAGGAGAGGCAACGGTAGCGAAGGTGTAGAAGACTTGCCAATCAACATTCTTTTCACCGAGATGGATATAACCGTTTAATCCCGTATCGCTGAACTTTTTCCAACTGACTAGTCCATTCTGTCCATCATATTTTGTAGTGAGGTCAATTTCCGTGATGTCTTCGGGTATGTATACAGTATCAAAGCCGATCCCGCCTGCGTTGTCAAACGGTCCAAGTTCCATCCATGCATCTTCTGTGATGAAACCAGTTTTTTGAATATGCTCATCTGCCTGTTCATGCATACCATATTCACGATAATATTCGGCTAAACCGAAATGTGTACCAATCCGAAGTCTCAGGCTATTGGGTTGATTTGGGTCAAGTTCAGCAATCATATTATCAATTTTTTGGATATACATATCTGCCTTTTCATTCATGCCTTTATCCCGATAATATGTAATTAGACTGAGGTAGGCATTTAACTGAAGACTTAGACTTTCTGTCGTAAGGTTTCTCATTAGGATATCTATTTTCTCAATATGCTCATCTGCTTTCTCATCCATTCCATTATCGTGATAGAATTTAGCGAGAACAAGGTGTGCATTCAATTGGATGCTCCGACTATCTGCAAATGCGTCAATCAATTTAGTTACCAGGTCAGCGAAACCGTCTTTATCTTCAATATCTTTACCGATTTTGCCAATTTTTGCGAATAAATGACGGTGAAAACTTGGTGGTGTAATGACATTCTGTCCTCCCTCATAATCTGCAGCGGATAAGTATTTCACAAATTCCCCATACGCGTGTTCATACCATTCATTAGCGAGATATATCTCACCATTCCACAGGACATGATCAGAGATTTTTGGCTTTTGTGCTGAATGTTCAAGGATTTGTAACACATTTTCTGCTGATTGTTCTTCAGTGGCAAGGTTCACATCAGGTTCAAGTTCTTGATTCTCTGCGTATGCACTCCTGATTACTTGATTCCAGTCCCACAGTAGAATATTACCGCCTCCGACACTCATAAGCGTTTTATGATCTGGTAAAAATATCAAATCTGCCACAGCCACGGAATGTCCATCAAGTGTGATAAGTTTATCTCCGGTCACTACATCCCATAACCGAATTTTCCCACCCCAGTAACCGACGATAAGCACTTTATTATCTGGTGAAAAGATGAATGTATCTCCATCTTCCTCTTCAGAAAAAAGCAATTCCTTAAAGTGAGGTTGTTTCGCTCTTCCTATGATACGTATCCGTTTTGTACTGCGGACAGCAATTAGCGAACCGTCTGAAGAAAATACAAACTGATGTATAGGTTCTCGTCTTTTATCGTTATCTGTCAATTCTGGAAAGAAAGAACTTAACTCAGTTCCAGTTTCCACATCCCACAATTGAACATGTCCACCCGACGTGCCACTAACAATCTTTTCTCCATCAGGTGAAAATGCTATAGTCCTGATAAAAGGTTTGTCTTCATCGGAATCTTCATCGTGGTCTGATGTAATTATTTCACGTTCTTCTCCAGTTTCTATATTCAATAAGTGGATTTTGTTGACAGCACCTTGTGCTAAGATTTTTCCATCAGGCGAAAACACCTCTCCAGTACCCCATGGGAAAGACTTTAACTCACGTCCTGTGTTAACATCATTCAGACGTAGCACCCAATCATTAAAGTTTGGTTTAGTTGGGTCGGTTTGTTTACCGTGATTGAGCAGTTTGGTTCCATCTGGTGTGAACACATACGTTCTGTAAGTATTCCAATACAAATGTTCCTCAAGTACTGCTTTGATTATGGAAGTTGTTTTTTGAGTATTCTTCAGATCCCAAACAGTGATTATACCTTCGTCTGATACACTCACAAAACTTGTACCATCATTTAATGCAGCTGTCGATCTTATCCACATGTGTCCAGTAATCTTGTTCTGTACTGGTTTTCTTGTCTCAATATCCCAAAATCGGACTGTACCATCAGCACTGCCACTTGCAAGTGTTTTGCCATCTAGTGAAAAAGTTAATTGTTCAACAATGCTGAAATGACCTGTGAAGGTAGCAATAAATTCGCCTGTAAGACTATTCCACAGTTTGATAGTGCTATCTTCACTACCACAAGCAAGCAGTGAACCATCTGGAGAGAATGCCAATGAAGACGGTCTACTGTTCCTCTCGTTCTTCATTGGGTTTTTTACGATCTCTTTTCCATTTTCCGTTGATACACTCCACATGTTCCCTTCTATAGGCTTTTGCAGAACAATTAATTCTTCTCCAGTGGTTGTATCCCATATTTGTACTGTGGTATCTAAATTTCCAGTAGCGAGTTTTGTTCTGTCTGAAGAGAATTCCATAGTCAGTGCTTTGTTTGTCTTAGTGAAATATTCTGGTAAGCTAACTTCTTTCCCAAATTTCCTAAGCGTTGTCAACTTCTTACCTGTCGTAGTGTCCCACAACTCAATTTTTCCATCATTACTTCCGATAGCGATTTTATCTTCTGTAAGTGCGTAACTTTCAAGATGCATATACCCCTGTCTTTTTCCTATATTTGTCGTTGTGTATTCACCGGTTTCCACATCAATCCAATATATGTTTTCTCTTGACATGCTGAGACATACAAGCGTTTTGCTATCATTTGTGAACCGCAACGCTTCCGCAGGAGGCAACTCATCTTGTAACGAGATTTTTCTTCCTGTAGTAACTTCCCGTATCTCAATTCCTGTTTCAAGTGGACTCCCACCAAAACTGGTAACTGGGTCTCCACCAGCAGATGCGATAAAGCGACCATCAGGTGAATACGCAATTGCTCTACTCATTCCGAGTAATAATGAAATCTCTTTACCTGTTTCCACATCGTAAATCCAGACACCGGTATTACTACCCACTACCATCTGTGTTCCATCTGGTGAAAACTGAATTGTTCCCAGTCCTCCCTTGCCTAATCGCATCTTCGCTCCTTTTGGCAGATTCCATTGTGGATAATTTTCCAATTTATTTTCCTCATCTGCATGGTTAAATTGTAGTTGTGCATTGTCAGTTTGTGTTTTAGTGTCAGGATTTTCTTGTTGCGCAAAAGCATCTCCTTGGAATAGGGCAAAATTATTGCCTTTTCCAAAACCTAACATTATTAGCACTACTACGCAGGAAAAGGTAGCAGTTAACCATGGGACAAATGGTTTACTTATAGATGGGACAGCAGGCTTTGTATGTGATATTTCCTGTACAATGTTTTCTGTGTGACTTGGTGTGATTTTGAATTTTGCTAATGCTTTTTTTATCATGGTTCATGCTTCCTCAAACTTTGTTTTTTGGGTTAAGGTGACTGTATACGGTCTATGTTGGTCCACGCAGAACTTACATTTTATCTGAAAATCGGAAAGCGCACGTCCCAAGAGGAATCGTGTTAATTATTGTATATTTATTGAATAAAAAGCAAAGGTGCTGTCTAACAAATGGTATGGCATAGTGCTGATGATTGCAGCTTCCACCTATCAATTGTTATTAGACAACACCCTTAGTTTTGACTTACATTCTGTCAATTCGGTGTTATTTTACTCAAAATAGTCAGCGTTGATTTCAATGAAATGCTCCCATTCCTCTGGAACATCTTCTTCCATGAAGATAGCCTCAACGGGGCATTCCGGTTCACACACGCCACAATCGATGCATTCTTCCGGATCGATATAGAGCATTTCAACTTCTTCAAAGTCGTCAGGTGCATCTGTTGGGTGTGGGTGAATGCAATCTACTGGGCACACATCAACACAAGAACTGTCTTTTTCGTCAATGCAAGGTTCGCAAATTACATAGGTCATATTGTAGTTCTCCTTTCAAGAAAGATAATTTATCACTTTAAACACTGGGTTGTTGTTCGTAGTAATCAGCGTTTTTTTGTATGTAGTGCTCCCATTTTTCGGGAACATGTTCATCAAAGAATATAGCCTCCACGGGACACTCCCCTTCACACACGCCACATTCAATACATGTATCCGGGTCAATAAAGAGTTGGTTTACACCTTCAAAATCGTCTGCTTCATACTCAGGGATTGGTCCTATGGATCCACAGGGGCAGACATCTACACAAGAAGCGTCTTTTTCGTCAATACAAGGTTCACAAATTACATAAGTCACTGTGTGCTCTCCTATTATTATATACGATTTTACTAATTTGTCAAATAAATGTTTATTCTTGATAGTAATCAGCGTTTATCTCTATGAAATGTTCCCACTCTTCTGGCACTTCATCATCTACAAAGATTGCCTCAACAGGACATTCAGGGACACAAACATGGCAGTCAATGCATTCTTCTGGGTCAATGTAAAGTTGTTCTACTTCTTCAAATTTGTCTAGGTCTTCGTCTTTCATTGGGTGAATGCATTCAACGGGACATACCTCAGCACAAATGTGGTCTTTTACGTCAATGCATGGTTCACAAATTACATAAGTCATCGTGAAATCCTCCTATTGTAGCATTATTCTGGTTAATAGGGATTTTTCGTAAACAGCGTCACAGAATTCCAATTGATCTCATTTGTCCATCCTGGCTTTACATCCTTTTCAGGTCCCATGCCGTATCCACCCGCTGAATATTCAATCCCAGACATAAACTGTAGTCGGATAGCCAACTCCTTTGCTTCAACTACGTGGACCTCGTCCTCTTGCTTCTTTTCAAGCGTAAAACCGTTCTGTAGTAGATATGTCTTTAGTCCATGACTTTCCAATGAATCCTGCAGGCGACTTGTCAACTCCTGAACTCGTGGAAATAGAATATCGGGTGATCCTGCTTCGGATCGCTCTATATTAAAACCTGAATGATGGACTTGAACGGCTAAGTTCTCCTTTTCTAACAAGGATTTGAGTTCCAGCATTTCTCCATCGTTATAGTTCCGGACATCGTCAGTAAGGACTATTATATTGAAACCACGATAGTATATCTCAAATGGCAACTCTCGTTCTGCAATTAATGCCTTTAAGATATCCCTGACCTCTGGAATTCTTTCTGCATCTAAGGCTTGCTTTTCTACTTCTCCATATATTTCCGATACAGTTTTTCCTATGGAGATGCTGTGGTTCCTGTGGTTCTTATGCAAACCGACAGATTCATTCATCTTTTCAAACCACTCTTTTACATGTTTAGGATATTCATCTCTCTCAAGCTCCATCCACTGCTGTGCAACATCTTCAAGTCGTTCTCTTGACACTTTGGCATCGTCTTCGCTGATAATCAGAGGTCCCAGATTGAAGAACGAAACATGTAGGTCAAACTCTTCAGTTAACGTTTCCAATAGTTCTTTCACATCTTTAGGGTTCATAATTCCTCCTTATAGGTATGTTATACCATTTCTAATAGAAAACGCCGTATTTTTGTCCCACAAACTGCCAGTTTGTGTTTCCGTCCTTCAAGAGATTCTTAACAAATGTTAATGGTACAAACATTTATAGAAATGGTATTATCTGTATGTTCTAAACTTGTTATGTCCGTTTGCCGAAATCAATAGGGGTATGGAAGGTCCGCTCGAAATCTTGCATTATCCCAAGTCCCGCCTTGTGTCCATCCTCCGAGTCTATAATTTATGCCTGTCATAAGTGTTAATCGGTAGGCTATTCTTCAGTTTCAGCCAAGTCTATCTCAATCTTCCTATTCTTTTTCAATACGAAACCTTCATGAAGCAATTTTACTTGTAAGCCTTCTTCCGATATTTTAGACTGCAAATGGTGAGCCAGCTCTTGAGTTTTTGAGAAGTCTATATCTGGAATGTCCATCTTCAAATATAAAGCAAAACCACTGTGTTGAACATAGATATTTTTGATGTCCTCCGTTGAAATTATCGTTTCTACACACTGTTCTAATTCAAAGTATCGTTCAGATGTGTTGTATAAGTAATCTCCCTCAGCAATCAATAGGACCTTACCACAGCCAACGCGGATCTCCATTTCATGATCTTGAATTATAGAATTCAGTATGTGATGAACTTCATTCGGATGCATAATGCCACCTCAGACTTATGTTATTTTCAGATTCTTATTTTAACGGTCTTATTTACCATGGCCGGGGTGAACTCACACGTGCATTTTTCCAATTGACTCGATGTGTCCAACCAGGTTTCCGCCCCATAATTGGTCCCATCCCATAAGCACCGACGCTATAATTAACACTAGTCATGCACGCTAAACGAAATGCTAACTCCTTTGCTTCAGCAATATCTATCTCAACTTCCCTGTCTTTCTCCAATTGAAAACCGTTGTGGATTAACCTAACCTGTAACCCATGCTTTCCTACTAGAACTTGTAACCTATGAACTACCTGCTGCACCTTTGAAAACTGGATATCAATTACTTCCTCTTTAGAATATAGCCGGAAACCCGCATGACGAACATGGTAATTATGAGCGTCTTCACCGAAGCATCCTTCCGATTGCATCAAGTTTATTATATTCTCAAGTTCTACCATTTCCTCTGACGGGAATTGAGTAGGATCAGCTGGAAGAACTATGATGGTAAACCATAAGTGGAAAATGTTAAAAGGTAGTTTTCTTTCACTGATTAGTGAACCAAGTGCCTTCTTGACATCCGATATACGAGTTGAATCTGATGCCAAAAGTTCTACTTCACTGAACACCTCAGATACGGTATTACCTCTGGAAAGACACCAATGACCACTAATTGTGAAATTCTTTAGTTCTTCAGCAATTCTATCATCTTTCCACCGTCTGATAATGTCTTCTGTGTGCAATCTCGTTGTTCTGTTGTCATCTTCAGAAATCAATAGAGGGCCCTTGTCAGAAACTAAAATAGGCAACCCGATTTCCTTGATTAGAGACCTCAGCAATTCTTGGACTTCATTAGAATGCATTTTTCTTTCTCCTTCGGCAGAATACTTGCTAAACTGAATTAATAATAAGGACTGGATGTGCTTATTCTTACAGTTTTCCAATTGATCTCATTTGTCCATCCGGGTGGAACTTCATCTACACTTAACTTCGTACCATACCCGCTTCCACCATGAAAGTTAATCCCTGTCATAACGCTTAGTCGTAATGCCAACTCTTTCGTTTCGATAACATCTATTTCTATCTCACGCTTCTTTTCTAACACAAAACCATCATGGAGCAGACATACCTTGAGATTGTGTTTTTCTAATTCGGCCTGTAGAGATTTCGCCATCTCTTGAATTTGCAAAAACGAGATATCGGGGTTATCATATTCTCTATCATCCATTCGACCCAAACTAAAACCACAATGTCGCACATGCACATCTAAGTTCTCATTCTCAATCAATGTCTCAAGTTCAATCATCTCTTTATCACGATATTGTACCGGGTCTTCTGGAATAATAATCACACTAAAGCCACGATTGAAAATCTTGAAGGGTAATTTCTGTTCTGCGATTAAGGATTTCAAGATTTCTCTCACTTCTGGATTACGTTTTGTATCGGAAGCACGGTTTTCTATCTCTACACAGATATCAGAAACAGATATTCCTACAGATGTCCTATAGCTTCTATGTTTTCCATAAATACCGATGGATTCCCTTGCATCTTGTGCCGCTTGAGGAATTGCATCGTACCCTTCTCTTTCAAGTTCTATCCACTGTTTAGCTATGGTCTTAAGACGTTCTCTTGGAACCTTAGTATCCTCTTCACTAATCAACAGAGGTCCGTTATCACACGGTGGAACATAAGGCGAAAGGGATTTCGCTAAGGTTTGCAGTAATGACATCACATCTTTTGGGTTCACGATCTTCCTCCATAGAGAGTGCTTTGTCCTATTTTATAGTATAGTTCACGATTCAGAAATTGCTCATACAAAGAGGGATTTCTGAATCGTAGAAGGGAACTCCGATTCCCGATCAGTCGTCAGTTATCCCGATATTCGGAGATCGCTCCTACATGTTAATTGGCTGATTTTATAGCATCTACCATTGTAAACAACTAGTGGAGCGTGGACACTAAAATTATGAATCGCCAAAGAAATCGGGAATCGGAGTTCCCTCGGACCATAAGCAGTCCATCGGTCCGAGCGATCTCCGAATCGCGATATTTACCCGCAAAATTAGTGTGGACAGTCTACCAGGGTCAAGCCCTATTTATACCTGCGTGTGTCCAGTGGATTTCACTGTTTTGCCCAGGTACTATGTATCCGTAGTTTCCTTGGACATAACGGATCCCTACCATGTGCTCTAACCGGTTTGTCAACTCCTTTGCTTCCGCAATATGTATCTCGTCTTCTTTGCTTTTGTGTAATGTAAAACCATTGTGAAGTAATTTCACATGTAACCCGTGTTCTACCAACAAAGCCGCGACATGATTTGACAATTTCTCAGCATCTGAAAACTGAAGTTCTCTGTTATCTTCCTTATGCCGTAAACCAAAACCGTTATGCCGGACTGGAACATCTAAACCTTCCTTCTCAAACATTGATTCCAACTTGATCATTTCTTCACTCCGATAGTCAACACCTTCATCTATTAGAATTGCCAGATGAAAACTATTATGAGTAACAGTCAATGAGAGTTCTTCTTCAGCAATTAGGGATTCCAAGATGGACTTTACCTCAGAAGAACGGTGCGTGTCTAAAGCCCCACGTTCAGTCAATTTATGCATCTCTGCGACCGTCCGTCCAACAGAAATTGCATGACTCCCGTCCGTCCACTCTTCTACAATCTCTTCTGCTCGTTTTCGTGTCGCCATATCACCCGGTCCAATTATAACAATCGGTCCAGCATCAAAGATATAGATAGGTAGATTGAATTCATCGATTAAAGCGTTTAGCATTGCCTGAACTTTGCTTGGATTCATAATGTTATCTCCTTTCTTTCAATCAGCATTGTTGTCAAATTGAGTGTTACAGTCCCATTCACCGTCTGGGGAACCGCCATAATGAAATACGGATATTTGCACATGTGCAATTTGTAGATTTGAATGTATCCTCAGAGGCAGGCGTATTGTATGAATCCAGAACATAGTTGATACCCGTGGCATCATCAATCCGTTTCGCAATATCTCTCACCTCTGAGATAGGTATATTGGCTTCCGTAGATTTCTCTAATCTAAATCCACAATGAAACAATTTTACTTTGATGTTTTTCTCATTTAATCTTGTCTCAAAGTCCTTCATCACCTTTTTAAGTCCTTCAGATAGTACCTCTGTGTCTTGTTTTTTCTTTAATCTAAATCCACCGTGTAGGATTTTAACTGGGTAACGCGTTGTGTCGTTTTTATCCAATGCAACCAATCGATAACCGTGATTCGTAAAGCAGATAGATAATTTCAGTTCTGCTATGATGGATTCGAGAAGCTCTTCTACCTTAAATGAATCCAATAATTCTATCGTAGCTGCGTCAGGATCGGTTTTGGAATAGAATTCCATGATATCTTCTCTACCGGGATGACGCGTGTAAAACTTTCCGTCCTTATTCCATTGATGGATTACATCTTTAATGCGACTTTCTGTCGTCCGATCGGATGTAAAGGTCCTTTGAGATGGAACTAAATCAATTACTTCTATTGGAAGCTCCTCCTCCACAATTATGCTTTTCAGCAATTCCTTGACATCATTCGGTGTCATGTGCGTGCTCCTTTTAGTGTAAGAATGCCTATAGACTAAAAAGGTTACATAAAATCTATTTTTGCTATATCACTCTTTTTTAGTATCCTCTTGTTTCCTAAAAATGTTGTCAAATTCACCAGGATATTCTTCCTTTATCCAAGCGACAACTTTTTTCTTGGCACGATGCAAGCGAACTTTCGTTGCCGACACTGTTATTTCCAATTTTTTTGCTATTTCTTCCAAAGTCATTTTGGGACGTGCAAGTTTCAGTTCAAATACATCCTGTTCGGAAATTGGTAGCCGTTGTGACAGGGCATAGACGATTTCCATCTGTTCTTTGGCAATGATGCGATAGATTGGTGAACGATGTTCAAGGTCTACCAAATAAGCTTCTGGATTCCCCTCAATTGAACCGATTTCGAATTTTCTCTGCTCTTTACGGAAGTGTGCTGCAATGAGTTGATGTGCAATGCTAAACAACCAACTGGAAAAACTTTTAGGATTCCGAAGTGTGCTAAGATTCTGATGCACTTTAATAAAGGTATCTTGTACAAGGTCTTGCGCGGTTTCCCAATTGCCAACCCGTCTATAGAAGAAACTGAGAAGCGGACCTTCGTAACGGTGATAAAGGATTTCAAATGCTCCATCATCAATGTCTAAATTTTGATGTCCCAATTCTTCATCGTGGTAATCTTCCATAACATCACACCTACTAGTCTGTTAATCCAAAAAGTTGGAAATCGGAGTTCCCGCATACAATACACAAGATTCTGTAGGGGTGATCTCCGAATCGCCACCTACTACTGTTAAAATGAGACACAAGCTTATTGTAAAGTTAGCAAAATGATTTTATATGTAAGAATGTATATCAGATAGAAAGGTTACATCTTTACGAGAAATTATAACAGAAACGACTCAAGATTATCTGATATTTATCAAATATGGATGATTATTAGGTTGAGTTCTGTTTTGAATAGTACCAGTCGGGTGTGTAAAGTTTTTGTCACCGTATGCGTCAATTCAAGTGAAAACCTGTAACCTATTGTAGTGCGGGGTCTCTGTGCCCCGCCAGCTTTCCTTCCATCAATTGCGGACACGGAGACCCGGGGAATACCAAACGCGTATTCGTCTAAGCGCATTCACACCCGCCAAATGCCACACGCGCATTTGGCGTTGATTTGGGGGAACGCCCGCAGGCGTTCATACCGTTGTTTACTTGATTTGTCCCTACAATAGAGGACAGGTTTTTCACTTGAATTGATGTCTACGATGATAAATACTTTACACACCCCGTCAGTTTAATAAATTTGCAATAAGTTGTGCAGTATGATATAATTCAAAAATACATTTGAATATTTGAACTGTTCAGGTGCCGGTTCGCAAGAGTTGCGACAAACCCCGGAGAATAGGGAAGCGCGGTGAGATTCCGCCACGGCCCCGCCACTGTAAACGATTTATTCCTCAATAGGAATTTCCGCTGGAAAAGACCACTGTCAACGGTTGATGGGAAGGTACAGCGGACTTTTGAAACAAAAGTTGCACTTGTCATATATAACAAAAGAATCGGAAGTCAGGAGACCTGCCTGGATTGTGTTTCACGCGTCTGCTTTCGCGGGAAAGCGGTGGAACAAAGCACGACATTATCCTGACGAAATAAAATCAAAATACTGACATAAGGTATTTTATTTATCCTTGAAAATAGGATGAATTTCACATAAGAGTGTCGCCTTGTCCCCTGTCTTCTCAGAGAGAGCAGGGGTTTCTTGTTTCATTACGGAGGTATTAATGAACAGAGATTTTTTCTTTAGGCGACATCTTTCATTCCGTCTCAACCACAAACTGACATCGTTACTACTTATTGGAACGATGTTTTTCTCCCTCCTTGTCAGTTATGGTTTTTCTCAATCAGAAGTTGAAAATCTGGCAGTAGTTATCAATGCACTGGATAAGGACGACTGGAATATCACTTCATCACTTTCTATTGTTGATCTTGATGAACCGAATCTAAAACGGGCTGTAGACAGTGAAGTCATTAGTATTGGCGGTGTTCCGAGTGACATTCTGATTCATGGACATCTGGCTTATATACCGAATTTCGATTGGCTTTCGAATTACACTCACGACAGCATAATCATCGTCAATTTGGAACGACGGGAGATTATCGGTGTCATACCGATACAAGCCGGATCATATCCACAGCAGCTTGCACTTGTGAACTCGAATAAGATATATGTAACCTGTGATAACACGCATCAGGTGCATGTCATTAACATTGGTAGTCGTAGTGTAACGAAGATCATAAGTGATGCGTCTTTCAACAAAACGACAGGTATCACGATTCTGAACAGGAAAGCGTATGTCACCAATCCTTCTTGGGAGTGGGATGCGGCAGCAAACAAAAGCGTTTATCATCAGAGTACTGTCTCTATCATAGATACGCATACAGACTCTGTGGTAAAGACGATCGCGGTGCCTATCAATGCGGGTGGTATTCTCAACGATGGAGATTCCACAGTGATTGTAAAGACGACAGGTAATTACAGTGATATTACTGGGAACCTTGTATTCATAGATGCAACAACCGATGAAATTACCAAGACGGTTGATCTCAAGTTGACACCGGGGTCCTTTGCTATCAATTCACAGAAACAGTTATTTATCCAAGGTGGTTGGAAATATCCCGGGCTGCTTATATATGATGTGCCGATGCAAGACTGGATTCGTGATAGAGAGAACACATTAGAAGAGTTTGCTGGTGGATCGGGAATGACTTTTGGGGATGATGGTAATCTCTACATCGCTAAACCTAACTGGACAGCCGGTGGTCTGTCTACACTCCTTGTCATGGGAATGGATGAGACACTTCTCAAAACATATCAACTTGGACACGGGACAGATAAAGTGGCACTTGCTCAAGTTGTTCCTCGGAATGCAGATGTGAACGATGATGGTTTTGTTGACATAAAAGACCTTGTGCTTGTCGCTCAGGATTTCGGTGAGAGTGGTGAAGGTCTCGTTGGCGATGTCAATGGGGATGGTGAGGTTAATATTTTAGACCTAGTCCTCGTTGCTCAGCATTTTTAGGTGTAGTTTGTGTGTAATGGTATAGAAGGTATTCTGTTATGGGTAAATGGGGATTTCTGCTTCTTCTTTCAATAGTTTTCATCGGTTGTATGCAGGAAAAACCAGATAAATCGCTCTCATGGCAGATTACCTTCTTTCCACTTGGTGCCAAAGTACAGATTGCCAGCCAAGTGCCTATAAAACAGATTTCTGCTTACAATTCTAATGGAAACAAGGTTGCTCAACTTGATTTCCCTGTGCAGCCACGTCAGATAGAATCGGTTTATTTTGAATGGGATGCAGGAGAAAGTTATAAGTTTGAAGCAACTCTATCCTCAGGAGATGTTGTCGTTCAAACGGTGTCTGCACCGCTTGAATATGCACGTGGTAACTTTGAGATTGCTATACCTTACGGTGTCGCAAGGAGTGCGGATACACAGAGTTCTAAAGTTAGCACTCAGAAAGCACTGCTTCTGCGGGGGAGCGTGATGACTGCGACCGTCATTGTAACAAACGGTAATGTGCCAACTACTTTTGCTTTAGAGTTGTGCATCCCTTCATCTTTGGACATAAACCGTTTTTCAGAAGGATGGGAGGTTGAAACAACGGATGAACAAACCTGTCTTTCAACAACAGGAGAGTTCAAAGTTGCTTCTGAAGTGTGGCATCGTGAACTGGAAATAAGTGTGCCTCATCCTCCGACAAGTCCCATGAATACCTCTGAAATACGAAGTATATTAGGGAATGTCCGTTTTATGGCTGTTCATGGGGACACTTGGGAGCAGAAAGCGACGGTTCAATTGCGGGTTGCATCCATTTCTGAAATTGTAGAACACATATCTATTGCATCAATAGATATGCCAACAGATGAAGCAGGAACAGTAGATCTGAGGCAACGAAAAGACACGATTTACCATCCACGTCCGTTGTTTAGTTGGCTTAGCAATCAGCAGACAGACGAATATACACCTGCGACTTATCAGACAGTCCGCCTCAACAATCAAGGTGAAGAGACTATCCATGTGGTAGTATCATCAATCAACCGTGATGTGAAAACTGGAGAAGTGATTCCGTTTCTTGCGCCACCAGATGCGGTCAATGCGGGAACAGATCGGAGTATCAGTTTTGCGAGTTTACCGTCAGGTGAAATAACCTCTATTCCGTTACCAATCTATTTTCACCCACAACTTGCTGTAGCGGGTGAATATGAACGTGAAATCTCAGTAAAAATTTGGGGGAGTGATAGTACTGTCATGAGTGCGAAAAGGCAACTTCATATTGTTGTGCCAAACCGACACGCACTTTTTGTGAGTGGATTGGCTATTTTAGCAAGTTGCACTGGACTTATCGTTCTACTCCGGTATCATCGACAGTTCTTTGTGCGTTTTTCAACCAAGCAACTGATTGTTATTGCACTGTTCGGCACAACAATATTCGTGGCAGTCGTGGTGCCGTCAACACTTTTTCTGAACCTTATCCGTGTAATCCTTGGTCCAGTCTCAGTTCTGTTAACGGGATTGGTCAATGAGACGTTATATTATGCTTTGCTTACAGCACTGTTAATCTATATTTACGGTGCTCCTGGTGTTAAAGCTAAGCATGACAATAATGGGTTAAACACGGTTAATAAAGGCGGTGTAATCCTACTTGTTTCTGCTGTACGTCTACTTCTGGGTGCTGTGACGTTTGGACTTTTCACGCCGATGACGATTATCTATACAGGAACAAGTATTTTACTTTTGGAATCAGGATTTCTATTTGTGCGAAGGCGAAGTCTACTGGCATGGGCACTTGTGCTTGGTATTTGCGATGCTGTCGCCGTGTATGTTGATTTTCAACTCTCTATTCTCTTTTACCGTCTGTTTTACGCTGATTGGTATATTTGGCTACGTGTTTTTGTTGAGGGTTTTGCGTATACATTTTTGGGTGTGCTTTTGGGGGCAAGATTAGGACGTGGATTGTGGCGCGTGTCAGATTGAATATATTTATATCTTTTTTATGTCTATATTATGAGGAAATCTATCAATGAAACTGAACCGCATTTTTTCTATTTTATTATTGTTACTCAGTTTATCTGTCGGGACGGTAGTGGCAGACCTGAATGTCGTCTGGGTACGGCATGGTGTAGTGCTTGAATCAGAAACGAAAGACGAACTTGACACGAAAATTGAAGTTACAACCACTCCCAACACAACATCATTTCAAGTAGTGTCATCACGAAAAATTGATGATAAACGCATTTTATTGAACTTTTCATGGCAACCTAACACAAGTTACCGGTTTCGTTTAGGAACGAGTATCACAGGAGCAACTTCACCACAGAAACCTGTTCCTTACCTCATCAGAACAATTGAATTAGATGGTCTCTTGTCGTTGATGGAAAATCTTCGTCAATCTGCCAAACCGACATCAATTGCTTTTGGAAATTCAGATAATACTCCTAAACTTGCTATTGCCACAGATAGAGGACACATTGCAATTGTCCAACCGATGACTGGTAAGATGATTTGGAAAACGCGCATCTCTGAAGGTTATGTCAGGCATGTTACATTCAGTCCTGACAGTTCACTGATCTATGTTGGTGAACAAGCTGCGGATGGATTTATCTATTGCTATGAGTTGACGGGTGCTAAGCCGAACCTTCGTTGGAAATACAGAACTGCTGCTGATATTGAAACCTCTACACCAACAAATCCTGATAGCGTTTATGCATGGGTGAGTTATCCCGGTCAGTCGTGCATACGAACTCTTCCTAACGGCGATCTATTGGTTGCCAGTGTGCATTCGTGGACACAGAACGGGACACCTCAAAAACGATCTCTGTTCTATCGATTTGATGCCAGAACTGGAGATGTTATATGGCAATTTCCTCGTGAAGAAGCTACACACAAGCTATTCCGTTGGTTTGATGTGGATGCTGCTGGAAAGCAGATTGCTCTTGTTGCTGATGAAAGTGGTAAGGGGGATGGAACGTTGTCTGTACTGGATGTAGAGACAGGGGTAGAAAAGTGGCATGCAGAAATAGAACCCCTAACTCCCTATTTTGAAGGAGTTACCTTTTGGCGTGGTGTGAGCATGTCTCCTGATGGTAAGTATATAAACGTCACAACAGATGATGGACGTGCTTTCATATTTGATATAAATCAATCGGAACCGATATGGACACAGAATTTGGCAACACCTATGGAGGTAAGTGATGTTCCGATTATTGCGACAACAGGTACTATTGGGGCAACGGACGCTGCTGCCCTTTTTGTTACTGGCGATACTTATGTTCCATATCACCTTCAGAAAGGTGCACAACGCACCTCAACGTTACATCCGAACGGCATGACGTTGTTCGCTTATTGGTGGGGTGGAGAAAAATCTTGGCAGTGGAAACTTGAAAATATGCCGCAAGGTTTACGTGTTGATGCACATGGCGTTTATGCTGCGTTGGCTGTGTCTAAACGGAGTCAAAATCCGAATGAGAGTCTGCATGGGGTTTCGGTGTTTGACTTAACTGCTGAGGGTAGTGGGTTGGCGAAATATCTATATACTTATCGCACGGAAGGACAGCTGCCTTATGATACGCTTGCGATCAGTGCCGATGGGGTGTTTATTGCAATTGTTGAGATGCCGATTGTGATGCCTGATAAGACGGTTCGCGGTAAGAATCAGGTGCATGTGTTGTACTGATTTTACTGTCTAGATTATTCTTGACAATTCCCTCTTTACTATCTTATACTTATTGTACTCAAAATGCTGGTTTTTTCTAAATACAAACTGCTAATATGCATTAAATAAATAGGAATCAAAATGCAGGATTTTACAAATGCAGAGTTATTAAAAATTATTGACGATGATGAATCTGATCGCGTTGAGTTCAAGGAGTCATTGTCTGGTAATACTCAGGTAAAGGTTAGGGAAGACATCTGTGCATTTGCTAATGATTTACCAAATCACAGAAAACCAGGATTCGTTTTTGTAGGTGTGCGGAAAGACAAAAATATTGTAGGCATAAATGTTACAGATGAATTGCTTCGGCAGTTAGCGGATATGAAAACAGATGGCAATATCGTTCCACCACCGACCCTTACCGTTGAAAAACGAGTCTTAAAAGGAAAAGAAATTGCTGTAGTTAAAGTAGAACCCTCCGATTCACCACCAGTAAGATACAAAGGAACTATCCGCATACGCATCGGTTCCCGGAGAGGCATTGCCAACGCGCAAGATGAAAGAATTCTCAACGAAAAGCGTAGACACAGAGATGCTCCTTTTGACATTCATTCGATTCCGAATACGAGTTTATTGGATCTTGACATAATTCGGTTTCAACATGAATATTTGGTACAAGCCTTTGATCCACGAATACTTGAAGCAAATAAACGAACGCTTGAAGAACGATTAGCTGCAACAAAGATGATTGATTCGGTTGATGAAGGTCTTGCTACAGTGCTGGGAATATTGGTTCTTGGCAATACGCCACAAGATTTTCTTCCCGGAGCCTATGTGCAATTCCTCAGAATTGATGGTGACACACTAGCAGATGAGATTACTGACAGTGAGGATATCCGTGGATCAATTTCTGATCAGATTCGTCGTTTAGATGACAAACTGATTGCCCACAACCGAGTTGCGGTGGATATTTTGTCTGGCCCCATTGAGAAGCGAACATCTCTTTATCCAATTGAGGCACTGCAGCAAATCACTCGCAATGCTGTTATGCACAGGACTTATGAAGGCACAAACGCCCCTGTGCATTTGACTTGGTTCAATGACCGCATTGAAGTCTTAAGTCCTGGTGGTGCTTATGGTGCAATTACAGCCGAGAATTTTGGTCAACCTGGGGTGATTGATTACCGCAATCCAAATCTGGCAGAGGCAATGAAAACCCTTGGCTATGTGCAGCATTTTGGGATGGGTATATACATAGCAAGGAAGTTATTACGAGAATTCGGGCATCCTGAACCAGAATTTGAAATACTAGATAATTTCGTGCGTGCAACAATTATATCAATACTATAACATAGATAATTAAAATGCCGATTACTGTTTTAACTTTTTTTAATAATAAGGGTGGTGTTGGTAAAACATCTCTTGTTTATCATCTTGCGTGGATGCTATCTGATCTTGGCTATCGGGTGCTGGCTTGCGACCTTGATCCTCAAGCAAATCTTACAGCAGCGTTTTTAGATGAAAACCGTCTAGAAAACCTTTGGGACGAAAGTGATTCTACTGTTCAAACCGGAACGACAATTTTTGAGTGTGTAAAACCATTAACGGAAGTTGGGGATCTACTTGGACCTTATCTGCAACAAGTTTCCTCAAGTTTGCTTTCGCCTGGGGATTTAAAACTAATTCCAGGTGACTTGACACTAGCGGAATTTGAGGACACATTATCCTCTGAATGGCCAAACTCTATGAATTCTAGTAATCTGCATCGACCTTTTAGAATATTAACAGCATTTTCGTCTATTATGCAGCAAGGCGCAGCAGAAATGAATGCCTCCATTATTTTAGTTGACGTTGGGCCGAATCTCGGTGCAATAAACCGTTCTGCGCTGATTGCAAGTGATTTTGTAGTTGTCCCTCTTGGAGCTGATCTGTTTTCACTCCGCGGGTTACAAAACTTGGGACCAACTCTTAAGCGATGGCGACAGGATTGGAAACGCAGGAAAGATAATTGGGATAATCCAGATTTTGCACTGCCTAAAGGAAGCATGAAACCTATCGGGTACATAATGCAGCAACACGGCGTACACTTGGGACGGCCCGTTAAAGCATACGATAAATGGGTTAACCGAATGCCAAAAGAATATGCTCGAAATTTGCTGGATGAAAAAACAGGTCCCTATCCTAGTACCCCGGAAAATGACCCTCAAAATGCCCTTGCTACTGTTAAACACTATCGCAGCCTTGTACCGATGGCACAAGAAGCACGCAAACCAATTTTTCACCTCAAACCAGCTGACGGAGCTATTGGAGCACATGCAACTGCAGCCCAGAATGCTTCCCTTGACTTCAAAATTTTAGCAGAAAAAATAATCAAAAGAATAGAAATTCCAAAGGGGGTTTAGACACCAAATAACATCTCCTCTGTTCTTAATCTTTGCTTTGGGACTATACACCGACCTCTAGGCGAATTTTTGTGTTCCCTGTTCAAGTTATACCATTTCTAATTGGTTATGTGCCATTATATATCACCCTCTTCTGAAGGAGCGATCTCCGAATCGCGATCTTTCTGGACAACGGTTAATGTCATAATTATTTATAAAAATGGTATTACATAAAAAGGACACGGCAATACATGCTGTGTCCTTTGTGTTTTCTATTGGTTTATGGTTATTCTTGTGATTGTGCCCTAAGATAATATGTTAAAGTACTTAAAATTGAGCCAGCGAGGCAGCCTATCATCGCAGCTTGACCGCGCTGTTTCCTTACTTCTCGATTATATGTGTCTGAATAAAATGATACATATTCTGCTGATTTTCCCACTAATCGAGAAGCAGGTACTTGAGGTTTGTCAATGTATACGTACGCAACGGCACATACTCCGCAAAAAAAAGCCTCCAATTCCCCAAGATATAGTAGAAACATCTTGGCCCACATCACGACGCGCATCTGCTTCTGCTTGTTGTACTTCTGTCATTTGTGCGTATGTTGCAATCGGATACAACATAGTTGTGAACGATATTAATATAACTGTTGAAAAAGCAATTGCTTTTTTCATTGTTTGCTCCTTATAAATATAAATGAAAAAATGTGTTTTTAGCAATAACGCCATATCTCTGAATAAAGTTTACATTTTGGTGTATTGTCACAATCTGAATCGGGATTTATAATACCAACACTACTTAAAAATAGCAAGCATAATAATCTGAAATGTGTTAAAATAATCATGGTATAGGACTATATACGAATTGGACCAAAGTAATAGGAGAAAACAATGAATAAATGGATATTTTATACGGCAATAATCTCGTGTTTAGGGATTGGTGTTTATAACGTTCACGCGAAAGAATTGACCATGGATGACATTTTTCCAACAGACCGAGTTTTAGATATACAGATTACTGTGTCAAAACAGGATTGGAATAAGATTCGGTTTCAGACTCGGCACTTTCATGAGGTGTTGAACAAATCACGACAATTTAAACCGCCGGATCACCCGTATACTTATGTAGATGCAAGTGTGAGTATTGATGGTGTGGAATTTCCGAAAGTTGGCATCCGCAAGAAAGGGTTCATCGGTTCTCAAAGTCATAATCGTCCCTCACTGAAAATTAAGCTGAATCATATTGACCAAAAGGGGGGAATAGAAGGGCTTAGGAACCTAACGTTGAACAACAACCAGCAAGATCCGGGGCAGGTTAGTCAGTTTATGGGATATGCGTTGTTTAATGCTATCGGTTCTCCAGCACCGCGCTGTGCTTATGCCCAGGTGACGGTGAATGGTGAAAACTTAGGGATTTATTCCCATGTGGAAAGCATGCGGAACCCGTTGCTCAAACGTGCGTTCGGAAATGATAAAGGCACGGTCTATGAAGGAACAGTCGTTGATTTTTATACAGAATGGGAGAATAGTTTTGAACATAAAAGAGGGGATGATGAGCGTGGTAGAGAAAAAATAAAAACGTTGATTGATGTTCTGGCAGCAGATGAAGTAAGTGAACAAACCATTGGTGAACATGTTGATTTGGATAGTTTTTATCGCTTTTGGGCAACTGAAGGGTTACTCGGTTTCTGGGATGGGTATTCTGGAAACAACAACAACTTTTTTGTCTACCTGAATCCAGAAACTGATAAATTTCACTTTCTACCGTGGGGAGCAGATTCACTTTTCACTAAATTTAACATACTTAAGCACCAGAGAAATCCAAACGCACCGATTTCGGTTAAGACACAAGGTTTGGTGGCCAACAAACTTTATCAACTTGAAGAAGGCAGGGAACGGTATGCGAAAACATTGATGGATATACTCGAGAATCACTGGAATGAGGTTAAGCTGCTTGCAGAAACTGACAGAATTGAAGCAATGATTGAACCACACATGATACCTGCCCAACGTTACTTTCGAGAAAAAGAGGATTGGGATGAAGGAGAAACAGTCTCTTTTTCGGATAAGTTGGATGAGACTCGCGAATTCATTCGAACGCGCAAGAGTGCTTTATTGTCTGAAATTTCTGGTGGCATGCCGGTCTGGAGAAGAAGACCAAATCCCCCAATTGTAATCGGACCTGATGGGGTTGATGGTAAATTTATGAAACAGTTTATTGAATTGCCTGAAGACAATTTGTGGGGAGCAGCGCGGACAGGTGACCTTGGTGGCATCAAACGTTATTTATCTGAGGGCGCGGATATCAATGGACTATCTCCAGAGACTAATATATCCGCGCTATCATGGGCAACTATGATGGGTGAGGGTGAAGCTGTCAAATTGCTGATTGAACGCGGGGCAAATATTAACGTAAGACAAGAGGATGGCGGAACACCATTACATATTGCTGCAACTTTAGGACGCGCAGAAATCGCTGAACTTCTCATCAAAGAAGGGGCAGATGTCACCGCTAAAAACCGAGGCGGACAAACCCCGGCAAGCGGATTACATATCTCATGGGGAATGCTTAAATTCATGATTGGCATGTTTGATATTAAGTTGGAACAGAAAGAAGTGGAAGCTGGTAGAGCTAAAATAGCAAAGTTGCTTAATGTTAAATCAGCATCACAACCGCAGCGAGCAGCAAACGATGTGTGGGATGCCGCGTTCATTGGTGATCTGAATATGGTTAAGAAAACGGTAACCGATGGATTGGATGTCAATGCAAGAAATCCTGCCTCTGGCGATCCACTGTTATTTACAGCTTCGTTAATGGGACACACAGAGATAGTCGCTTTCCTGCTGAATAAGGATGCTGACATTAATGCTCAAAACAGAGAGGGTAATACGTCGCTACATGCTGCAGCGTTCCTTGGTCGTGCTGAAACGGCAGAATTGCTTCTTAAGCACGGTATAAATGTTCAAGTCAGAAACATCCAAGGTGGGAGTGCTATGGATAATGCCACACTTGACTGGGAAACAACCCAAACTATCCTTAATATTATCCAAGTGATTGAGGTAAAAAAAGCAGAAGTGATGGCTGGGAGAGCAAAAATAGTGCGACTCCTCTCTGGACGAATGAAGGATGTCCCACAGTCACACAACTTGTGGAAGGCATCAGCGAATGGTAATCTTGCAGCTATCAAAGCTGCTTTGGATAGCGGTTCGGATTTGAAGACGCTTGATCCACAATTCGGAATAGATCCATTAGGATGGGCAGCACTCAACGGACAAACGGAAGCAGCGAAATTGCTTCTTGAAAAGGGTGCGAATATTCATAATCGACATAAAGACGGTTCGACCGCGTTGCATGGTGCTGCGTTTCTTGGACACATTGAAACTGTGAAACTACTCATTGAGAAAGGAGCGGATATTAATGCCCGAAAACATGATGGTGTAACCCCCCTGGATACTGCCCAAGTTGATTGGGGGTTAACAGAGTTCGTGGTTGGGTTGTTACAACTGAAAGTAGATGAAGCAGAGGTTAAAACAGGTAGAGTTGAGGTAGTGAAACTGCTTTCAAGTCAAGATAAATAAAGCGATGCCATTTCCACCAATAACGATCTATCTGAAGGAGGTATCTGATGCTTAATTCGCAAACGAACCCAGAACCTGTTCAAGAAATTCTACCGCATGGTCCAATGACGATGGAAGAATTTCTTGAAAACGATTTAGAGGGTTATGAGTACGTAAAAGGAGAATTAGTTCCAATGGCAGCTGCAGTAATTGTCCATGGTAAGATAGGTATGAACATTATTTTACCTTTGGGTTCATATGTTCGTGAAAATAAGTTAGGGGAGTTGTTTTCTAATGAAACAACATTTCAGCTGGGTGACCGCGTGGTCAAACCTGATGTTGCATTTGTGATGTCAGAACGTTTGACTGAAGATCAATTTAAAGGATTTCCTGTTGCTCCTGATCTTGCCATTGAGATAGTTTCTCCATCAGATAAACAGTATAATGTTACCGAAAAGGCATTAGCCTATCTGAAGGCTGGAACGCGACTTGTTTGGGTAATTGAACCAATTGCGAAGACGGTAATGGTATATCGTTCTGAAACGGATATTACATTGCTAAACTATGAAGATACTTTGACGGGTGAGGATGTCGTTGAAGGGTTTTCGTGTGCTGTTGCGGAACTTTTTGAATAGATTTATTTAGAAAGAGGTCTTCTCCTATGAACTTTAAAGAATATGAACAACAGCTATCAGAACGGTTTGATGTCCTAGCACACCGCGAAGATAACTGGGATGGATACGATTCAAAAAAACCTACAAAGAAAACCTTAGTCCGTGCGGAGAATCTTATAGGAGAATTGTTCAATTCTATTATTTCTGCTGGACATCCGTGGCTTACTCCGTTCATCACCAGTGATGAAGATGGTTATGTAACTGTAGAATGGTACGAAGATGAAAGAGAATTACATCTCCTAATTGGAGAAAATGAAGCAGAATATCTTCAGGTATGGGGAATAAATATTGATACGGAGATGCACATAGATTTTCTTAATCGTGCTGATTATCTATTACTTTGGGAATGGTTAGTTGCTTACCAAAAAATGATATTGAATTAACAGATCCACCATAGATGTTGTCTATATGCCAACTATGGAAAATCCTGCCCACTCACAAATCATGATTACACCTAAATCCAGTATCTCAAAAACGAGGGCAAAGAAAGCATTCAAATCGTTACAAAAGGCACTTGCGAGGTTGGCAAACCTAAAAGGTTGGGCATTGAAACCAAATACACGTTAAATTATTATACAAGTTAAAGGGTGGATCAGAATCCACCCTTATAATATTGAAAGTAATCTAATCTTTTTACCCTGTTTCTGCCGAGAAAAGATTAAAGTTCACCACGACGACCAGAAAAGGACACCTTATGGCAAAACCGATAAACTATACTGACATATTAGAAACAGGTAATAGCGATATTTACGACATTCAGACGCACGCTGCTGGACCAGAAGGCAGCTTACCCCTCACTGCTGAGATGCTCCTCAATCGTCCGAGTGGGGATATTTTTGGTCTGAGCCACAATACAGCGATGGGGTGGGCTCCGACAGAACTGCGACGAGAGGAGTTCCTAATTCTCAGCACACAAGGTGGTATCCGCGCACCTGATGGTAGTCCTATTGCCCTTGGATATCATACTGGACATTGGGAAGTCGGTCTTTTGATGCAGGCGGTTGCACACGAACTCAAAGAACTTGCTGCGATTCCGTTCGCAGGCTACTGTTCCGATCCGTGCGATGGACGCACACAAGGCACCGTCGGTATGATGGATAGTCTTGCATATCGGAACGATGCAGCACAAATTTTCCGTAGACTTATCCGTTCTCTGCCAACAAGAAAAGGGGTTGTCGGTGTTGCGACCTGCGATAAAGGTATGCCAGCCATGATGATGGCACTCGCTTCAATGCGTGAATTGCCAGCAGTGCTGGTGCCAGGTGGCGTGACGTTACCTCCGACTATAGGTGAGGATGCCGGGAAAATTCAAACAATCGGGGCGCGTTTTGCGCACGGTGAGATTAGTCTACAAGATGCAGCAGATATGGGTTGCCGTGCTTGTGCAACTCCTGGTGGTGGATGTCAGTTTTTGGGGACAGCGGCGACTTCACAGGTTGTTGGTGAAGCACTTGGAATGAGTTTGACACATACAGCCTTGGCACCATCGGGACAAAATATCTGGTCAGATATGGGATTGCGTTCTGCGCGGGCAGTGGTAAATTTAGCTGCGAAAGGGTTAACAATGAAGGATATCGTTACTCCGGAAGCAATTCGGAACGCGATGGTCGTGCATGCGGCGTTTGGTGGGTCAACAAATCTTTTATTACATATTCCTGCAATTGCACACGCAGCAGGACTTGAACGACCTACAGTAGACGATTGGACTGAAGTTAACCAACAAGTTCCGCGTCTTGTTGATGTACTGCCGAATGGACCGGTAGGACATCCTACAATACGTGTTTTCCTTGCTGGCGGTGTGCCTGAAGTGATGCTGCATCTACGCAACTTGGGTGGATTACTCAACGAAGATGTGATGACAGCCACAGGTGATTCTCTCGGTAGAAACCTTGATTGGTGGGAAAAATCAGAACGACGGCAGCGCGTCCGTGAATTGCTGGAAGAGCATGATAACGTAGCATCTGATGAAGTGATTTTGAGTCCCGATGCAGCAAAATTAGCAGGATTGACAAGTACTGTTACATTTCCACGCGGTAACCTTGCACCGGAAGGTTCCGTCATCAAAAGCACTGCAATTGATCCAAGCGTTGTTGATAATGATGGTGTGTATCGGATGACAGGTCCGGCACGTGTTTTCGTTCGAGAATCTGATGCTATACAGGCACTCAAAGGTCAAGGAGAAACTGAGATGAAACCCGGTGAAATTATGGTGTTGTGTTGCCGTGGTCCACAAGGGACTGGTATGGAAGAGGTATATCAAGTTACATCAGCACTTAAACACCTCTCATTTGGAAAACATATCGCTTTGATTACGGACGCTCGGTTTTCTGGTGTTTCAACTGGAGCGTGTATCGGGCATGTTGGTCCGGAAGCACTTGCAGATGGACCAATTGGAAAAGTGCTTGATGGTGATATCGTTCAAATTGAGATAGATACGCGTAGGTTGGTAGGGTGTATTGATTTAGTAGGGCATGGTAGTGAACACTTTGGTGCTGATGAAGGTGAACGAGTGTTATCAGAAAGGCAACCGCGCCCCGATTTATCACCAGATGAAGCACTACCAGACGATACGCGCCTGTGGGCAGCGTTACAATCTGTCGGTGGTGGCACATGGGGTGGATGTGTCTACGATGTGGATGCGATTCTCAATGCGTTATCTTAAATATTGGGTGCCACCAGTTCTCTACATGGCACTAATTTTTGCTGTCTCATCCATGGAACAACCGCCTCTCCCAACACCGAAATTTGAGTGGTTGTCAATTGACAAACTTTACCATTTCATAGAATACAGTATCCTCAGTGTGTTGCTAACGATTGCGTTAGTGAATGTTCCACCGAAATGGTTACCCGCGAACTGGATATGGATTACCGCTGCCCTAATATCAATTCTCTACGGTGCAAGCGATGAATGGCATCAAACCTTTGTCCCCGGCAGATTTGCTACATTTTCAGATTTTGTTTCTGATGCAATCGGTGCGATTGTTGGAGTATTAGGAGTTTATCTCTATAATAGAAAACAGAACAAGAAAAGGAGCCACTTTCTGTAAGTCGTTACTGTACACAACGGAAACCGTAGTCATAGATTGTGTTTCTGGGAGAAAGCAGAAAGCGATGCGCGACGCAGGTGCCTTGTGGTGAAGTACTCCAACCACCACCATGCAACACGCGCTCAGTCTTAATATCCATGAAGTAACTGGATGCTTCGCCTGTCCAACTGGATAGTTGCTACCATCCCAGTTCAACAAGTAGTCACCATCGTGAAACTTGTCCTGAATCTGATCTTTCTGCCATTTGGAATTTTCAAACAGAAAGTGAATTCAGAAACAATTTGACAAAAATTGACTTTTTTTTTTACACTGTTAGACATAGTTTGTTGTTGCTGCCAACACATACATGAATTAAAGGAATTCCGATTGAAACCGCCTGAATGTAATAGGACTCTTGCTCTTTTACGGCGCGCCACATCATTACATTTTCTAACTCAGTTACCAAAACGGAAGGTTGCCCCTTAAATCGTTACTGAACCTTCCTTAACCGCTTACATCACAGGAATTAACATGCATTCACTTTTTGAATTGAAGGTGCCAGATGGTTCTATTGCTATCCACTGGTTTGAACAAAGCAGTTTCGCCTTAAAAGATTCTGCAGGTACTACTATCCAAATAGACCCTTATTTTCCAAGAAACCGTCCCCCAGACCGCTTTATTCATACTGAACCACCTCTTGATGAGTCGGAACTTCCGACAAACTATGTGTTGTTAACACACGCCCACGGTGATCATACCTGTCCAGAATCGATACGCAGAATATGGGACACTTCAACTGAGACCAGATTTGTCGGACCGGAAGAGAGTGTTCATCAGATTTTATCAGAGACAGATGTATCGGGTGACAATGTCTCAGAAATTGTCGCGGGTGAATCCGCTGACCTAAACGGTATCACTGTGCATGCAGTTTATGCCAAACCGCCTACCGGCGATCCATCTGCTGACATAAGTCCTCCAGATGTTACACATTTAGGATATGTTATCGCAAGTGATGTCGTTAGCCTCTATTTTAGTGGTGATCCTATCAATAACTTCGCGGAACATGACGAACTGATTTCAGCGGTGGCATCACATGAACCGGATATCGGTTTTCTGACAAACCATCCGACCGAGGGTGAATTTCCATTTTTCGATGGATGTGTCAAAATGGCGACACGTATTGGATTGAAGCATGCAGTGCCTGGGCATCGTGCTTGTTTCGTCACTCGTGATTATGACCCGAATGAGTGGGCAGCACAGTTTCCAACAGGTGGTCCTGAACCACTTATCATTGAAAGAAATTCACATATTATTTATTCAAAATAAGATAACTTAAGGTATTCATTTAATTTTCACTATCAGATAAACTAACACCATATTTGAGGTACAGAATAGATATGTCACTTAATGAACAAAAAACACCCCTTGTCGGTATTGTGATGGGGAGTGATTCAGATTTAGAAAAGATGGCTGAAGCCGCGAAGGTTTTAGAAGATTTTGAAGTGCCGTTTGAGATAACAATCTCTTCAGCCCACCGTTCACCTGAAAGAACATTGACATGGACAGAAAAAATTAAAGCAGAAGGTGGTCAGGTAATTATTGCCGGAGCTGGACGTGCCGCGCATTTAGCAGGTGTTATCGCTGCACATACAACATTACCGGTTATCGGTGTGCCAATTGACGGTGGACCGCTCAACGGAGTTGATGCACTGTATGCGACGGTGCAGATGCCTCCCGGGATCCCTGTTGGTACAATGGCAATTGGATCGGGTGGTGCCCGGAATGCCGGGATATTTGCAGTGCAAATTTTGGCACTTCAATATCCCGAATTGGAGGAAAAACTGCAAACTTACAAAACAAAAATGAGCGATGGTGTGGCAGAGAAGGCTGCACGACTACAAGAGGTAGGTTATCAGAATTATTAGAGCGTAGCCTAATAAACGGAAAAACGATGGCAAAGAGACCTCATCTTACAATGAATCGGATTAAGGAAAACCTTTATGGAACACGAAGAAAACATGGAGTGGGAAAACGATACAGAACTCTTTAATATGATGGAAGAGCAGTTATATGCCGCAGTGATTTCGGATGCGCTTGATGCCGCGGGTTTTCGTGAGCAGGCACTGAAACACACTATCCGGCCACTGCTACCAGAGACAGTTGTTGTTGGACGTGCTATGCCTGTACTGTGTCTTGAAGTCTATGAGATTCCTGATGAACCGTATCAACAGGAAATTGCGGCAGTGGACAATCTAAAACAGGACGATGTTCTCATCTGTTCAACAAACGAGAGTACCCGCATCTGTTTTTGGGGTGAACTTCTTTCAACCGCGGCACGCGCACGTGGGGCACGGGGTGCTGTCATTGAAGGTTTTATACGCGATGTTCGTAAGATTATCGGAATGCGGTTTCCTATATTTACAACTGGAATATCACCTGTTGACTCCAATGGACGCGGAGAAGTGGTAGCATACAATGTCCCGATAGAATGTGGCGGTGTTACGGTGAATCCTGGTGATATCGTGTTCGGAGATGCTGATGGTGTTGTCGTTATTCCGCAGAACGTTGAAAAAGTGGTAGTTGAAGCTGCGCTGGAAAAGGTGCGTGGTGAAAACCGAACCCGTAATGCACTCCGAGAAGGTGCAACGCTTCGGGAAGTTTTTGATAAATATGGGATCCTATAAGCACATACATACTACGCATAAGACTGTTAAGGAGTAATTAATGATTTACGAATTGCGAACATATCAAGTAGTGCCAGGAAAGATGAAGAATCTGAATGATCGGTTCTCAAATATCACATTGCCGTTGTTTGAGAAATATAATATGAAGGTCATCGGTTTTTGGGAAACAACCATCGGCGAAGCTACGACAACGGAGTTGGTCTATCTGCTTGCTTTTGAAGATTTGGGACACTATCAACGGGCATGGGATGCGTTCATTTCCGATCCTGAATGGCAAGCAGCAAAACGCTTGACAGAAGTCGGTGGTCCATTGGTCAATATAGTCAGTAATAAGATACTTGAACCGACAGATTATTCACCGTTGCAATAAATAGAATCCACACATTTGCTAACCTTTCAAACAAGAATACAATTGTATTCCATATATACTCCTCTTCTTATATACATACTCATACTTATATATCCTATCCCCATTCGTTAAATTAAATCACAAATTTAGTATCCTTAGCATCAAATATACGTTATTAATAAGTAAAGATGATGAGATATTTGTGCTAAAATTCAGACATTTTATCCAGCAAAAGTTGGCTAAATATGTTTGTTAGACAGTCTGTATTCTGAATCTAAATCTCTTAATATTTGAACAAAAAACAGTTAAAAAGCCTGATGAAAATTACCTTAATTAACTTGTTATTTTAATTTGAAAAATGCTATAATTCACGTCCACATCATTAATACTTTTGTAGCAATAATTTCAACATATTAATAACTTAACTCGGGCAATTAACCTCCTTAATATGTAGGAACATCTCATGCGACATACCTCTGATACCCTCTGGTTAGAAATATTGGAAACACTTGGTGAAACCGCTGTCAACGATATCTATCTACGACAAGTCTCCCCGCGTTACCTTGATAAGGAGTCTTTTAAAGTTGCTGTTCCATCTGATTACACACAAGACGAAATTCAAAATAGATTTCTCAGGGAGATTACTAAGGTATTAGCGGATCGTATAAGTTCTGAATGTGCGTTTGAAATTGCTGTGGACGCTTCTCTTGCAAAAACTCCTGATGTTGACAAAACAGAATCTACCGTCAAAGACACTGCCCCTGAACCTACAGGTTTGAATCCGAACTATGTCTTTGACAATTTTTATGTTGGTCAGAGCAATCGGATTTGTCACGCGACTGCCTACGCTGCGTCTCAAGATCTTGGCGGTGAGTACAATCCGCTTTTTATATACGGTGGTGTGGGACTTGGAAAAACACATCTCCTTCATGCTATCGGTAACTTGGTTCAAGAAGAAAATTCAAAACGAAAAGTTCTTTATGTTACATCCGAAACGTTTATGAATGAATATATTGATTCAATAATGAACCGGACATCTGCCCAAGGTTTTCGCTCAAAATACCGGACAGCAGATCTGCTGCTAATTGACGACATTCAGTTTATACAACGTAAAGAAGGGACACAAGAAGAATTTTTTAATACTTTTAACGATTTATATCTGAACTCAAACCAGATTGTGATGACAAGTGATCGATCCCCCAGTATGCTTAAAAACCTTGAAGAAAGGCTTAGTTCACGTTTTGAATGGGGAATGGTTGCCGAAATTGATAAACCGAATTATGAACTTCGACTTCTGATTCTACGTCAAAAATGTCAAGACCAAGGTCTTGATAATATTTCAGACGAAGTACTGAACTATGTAGCTGAAATAGTCACAGCAAACATACGCGAACTGGAGGGGACATTGGTTAGTTTAAAAGCACGAGCTTCCCTCATGGATGAAGAGTTAACCATTGACCTTGCCCGTAGCGTTTTAAGAGATACATCCACACCCACCAGAGACAAATCACTCCGAAAAGTTGTTACACCAGAAAGTATACAAGAACTTGTTGCAGAACATTTTCAATTAAACAGTAGCGATTTAACATCAACAAAACGGACGAAAATTCTGGTCTACCCTCGTCAAATTGCTATGTATCTTTGTAGGGAACTAACTCAACTTTCTCTAATAGATATTGCAGAAGCATTTAATAGACAAAATCATAGGACCATTACTTATGCTTGTCAACAGATTGAAAATCTACTTGAGGATGGTGAAACGAAAAATGTTATACAACTCTTGACCGATGAATTGACGTAAATTCAGTTAGAAAAACCTCACCAATATGCGATTCTTGTTAGTTATTATCAAAAAATGATAATAACTTGATAATAACTGATAATAACTCCCAATCCTTGTTAATAAATTGTTAATAACTTTTCTATTTAAAAAATGGATTGATAACTTGTTAATAAACCTAAATTTATTATCAAGTTATTATCTGCCACAAAACCAACACTAAGCAGGATTTAGAGCAGTTATTAACATATTATCACCACTACTACTACTACTAAGGTACAATTAAAATTGAAATTGTACTTAATAATATAATTAGAACCAACGGACAAAAAATCATATATTTATTATTTTAAAACAAAAAACTCTTTGACATGACAGAAAGATGGTATTTTTCAGATGTATTTAGAACGTGTATGTTTACGTAATTTTCGAAATTATAAGGAATGTGACATAACATTTCATTCCCCAGTGACTTTAGTTGTTGGAAAGAATGCTATGGGCAAGACAAGTCTCCTTGAATCTCTCTATTTTCTTTGCACCGGTGAATCGCATCGTGCTAATTCTGCGGTAGAATTAATTCGTCATACATCTGAAGGATTTGCAGTTATTGGTTATTTTCGTAGTGCTAAAAGAGCTGATCCGCTTATACGACTTGAGGCAGTTAAACCTCGTCAAGGAGCATTTCGCCTAAAAACTGATGGTGTATTGCAACGTAGGCGGTCTGATTGGATAGGCAAATTCAACGTTGTTATTTTTTCACCTGAATCTCTGGATATCGTTAAAGGTTCCCCAACGTTCCGCAGGCGTTGGCTTGATTTACTTTTATCACAACTGAATCGTGAATATCTGGAAGAACTTACACGTTATCGTGATATTTTGCAGCATCGGAATGCTTTGTTAAAACGGCTGAGTATCGGAAAAGGGGCAGTAAGCGAGATTTCTGTTTGGGATGGGCTGCTACTTGAATCTGGAGTAGCGTTGATTGGTGCCAGGCATACTGCTTTAGCAAGGTTAAGTGTTGTTTTAGAAAGGACACATCTATCTTTGACTGGGGAGCGCGAACGACTATTATTAAATTATGTTCCAGGTTTTGCTTATCAAGAGTTGGAACTTTCTGATATTACAAATCTTTCTGACTATTTTCAAGACGCTTTAGAACAAGCGCGACGGGATGAACTGCGGCGTGGGGTAACACTCGTTGGACCGCACCGGGATGATTTTATATTAACTTTGGAAACTTTGGATGGTTTAAGTGAAACAGCACGCACTTATGCATCCCAAGGACAGTGTAGAACTATTGCACTTGCACTAAAACTTGCTGAATTAGAGTTTATTCGTGAAGATACTGGCGTTGCACCTCTTTTTCTCCTTGATGATGTGCTATCTGAGTTAGATGCGAAGAGACGAGAATATCTATTAGCGTATCTGCAAGATGTTTCTGCACAGACTGTGATTACAGCAACAGATAAGGATGTGATGGGGGATGATCTCACTAATGTTCATCTGATAGTTGTTGAGGACGGTGTTATAATAAATGACGATTAAATGTGCTGTTTATGGCAAATTTTAGAATTACCTGGATTTTATTGAAATGAGACATTGGAAGTTTAGAAGAACACATACTGGCAAATCAGGTGTAGAGAACCGAAGTACACGAATACAAAGTGTTGTGGAGACAGTAGTACGCGATCGGGAGTGGTCTGACAAACTTTATGAGATGAGTGTATTTGATGTATGGGAATCGGTTGTTGGGAAGGCTATTGCTGGACAGACTGCTCCTGTATTGTTATTAGATGGAGTTTTGCGAGTTGATGTGGCACATCAAGTATATGCGAATGAGTTGTCCTTGATGAAAACTGAAATCTTGGCAAAGATTGGAAAGAAACTTGAAGGACTAAATTCACTCGGACGAAGGTTTGATTCTAAAAATAGGGTGGTTGATATCCGTTTTCGCCTGAATCCACACATTTCAAAGGTGCAAAATGGTGAAAACAGAACTAAATCTGAAATAAGTCAACAGCAAACTGAGTCTGCCAATGATCCGAATATAGAATCTATACCACCTGAGTTACAGGAGCGGATTGAAGCTGCCGTTTCAGTAGTAAATGATAACGATTTGCGAGAGGCATTAAAGACACTATTTTTAACACAGTGTAGGGATATGGAATCTACAGAATGATAAAAAAATATCTAACAAAAAAATATGAGAAATTTTCACAAAATAGATAAAAAATAGGTTGCGATTATAAGGTGATTTATGGTATAATAAATGTAGCATAAATAATTTCAAAATATAAAAACTAACAGATTTTCTCTTACTGTGATTTGATAGGAAAAAGTCAATAATAAATTGGTGTTTTATAACAGTCCGTTAAAAAATTGACTTAAAAAATTGTTGCTTTTGTATGATATGTTGAACAAATCATACCTCAAAACTAACAAAATACCTATCAGAAACTTGGTTCATGAAAAACTGTATAAATTTCCCCGCGATTCATCTTAAATTTATCTAATTCATACTTGTAATAGGTGTAACTGGTAACAAAAACAAACAGGATGGTTTTCGGTTATGTTAACCGAAAACCGAAATTGAGGGTATATAATGTCAAATGATTATACTGCGTCTTCTATTCAGATATTAGAAGGTTTAGAAGCTGTACGTAAACGTCCGGGTATGTATATCGGTAGTACTGGTGCTGCTGGGTTACATCATCTTGTAATGGAACTTGTTGATAACTCTATAGATGAGTTCGGGGCAGGTCATGGAGCAGATATCAGGATCTCACTTAACGCTGATGGGAGTGTCACCGTTTCTGATGATGGTCGCGGAATTCCTGTTGATAAGCATAAGTCAGGGGTATCTGCACTTGAAGTAGTAATGACAACACTTCATGCGGGTGGTAAATTTGATGGTCGTGCCGATGTCGGTTATCAGACAGCTGGGGGTTTACATGGTGTAGGGGCTTCATGTGTGAATGCACTTTCAGAATGGCTTCGTGTGCGTGTTGCACAAGATGGTAAACTATATGAGCAGCAGTATAAACGTGGTATACCGGTAAAAGCAGTAGAGACAATCGGAGATACGAAGAAAAGTGGAACAGAAACATCGTTTATGCCTGACCATGAAATTTTTGATACGCTTGACTTTCAGGCTGAAACCTTGAAGGGACGGCTTCGTGAACTTGCATTCCTCAACGGCGGAGTCCGTATCCGATTTAAAGACCTAAGGGTAGGAAATGTGGAGAATGATCAGGAAGCTGCATCGGAAGTTGTTTATCATTATGAAGGTGGGATTGTTTCGTTCGTTACCTATCAGAATGAGAATAAGGATGTATACCATGCTACTCCGATATACTTAGAAGGAATAACAGATGGTGTTCGTGTGGAAATTGCTATTCAATTTAATACAGGCATTTCTGAAAATATATTTTCTTATGCAAATAACATTCGAACGACTGAAGGAGGCTTTCATGAGAGTGGCTTTAAAAGTGCTTTAACACGTACGTTCAATGCTTATAGTAAGGATAATGGCTTGCTAAAAGGTGAAAAAATTACACCAAAGGGCGAGGATATACGCGAAGGAATTACGGCTGTTATCAACGTTAAGGTTCCCGAACCGCAGTTTGAGGGGCAAACAAAGTCAAAACTTGGAAATACCGAAGTAGAAGGTATTGTGATGAGTGTTGTGAACCAGCAGCTAAAAGGTTATCTGGAAGAGCAGCCAGCACTTGCGAGACGGATAGTTCAAAAAAACCTTCTGGCAGCTCGTGCCCGTGAAGCTGCCCGTCAGCAGCGCGACATCATTCGCCGGAAAGGTGTGCTTGATTCCGCATCTATGCCGGGTAAACTTGCCGATTGCTCAGAACGTGATAAGACAAAAACAGAGATCTTCCTTGTTGAGGGAGATTCTGCTGGTGGCACAGCTAAACAGGGGCGGGATCGTGGTTTTCAAGCAGTGCTTCCACTAAAAGGAAAAGGAATTAACGTCGATAAAGCGCGGTTGGATAAGATATTAAAAAATGCACAGGTAGTAGATATTATTACTGCACTCGGGACTGGTATTGGTGATGAAGAGTTTGATATTGAAAAATTGCGGTATGGTAAAGTTATTATTATGGCGGATGCGGATGTAGATGGAGCACACATACGCACGTTGCTGCTGACATTCTTCTTTCGGCAGATGCCAAAGTTAATTCATGAAGGACATCTCTATATTGCGCAACCACCTTTGTACCAAATCAGGAGAGGACGGAGTTCGCAGTACCTTCAAGATGATGAGGAACTTCAGGATTACCTTCTGGAATCCGGCGCAGGGTCTCAAGTGATAAAGTATAGAGGGCGCGAAGACGTTTATACGGAAGAGGAAGCAACGACTTGTGTTAAGGCATTGTCTCATATTGAAAAATGCATCTCAGAACTGAATGGGCGCGGAAACCGCACACGTCAAGAGTTGGTAGAATTTCTATGGCAACCTATGTCAGATCAACAGGAAACTGGATCGGAAGGTGAATCAGTTTTAATGGAACCGAACGAAACACAAGAAGATCCGATAGATGCTGTCTTAAATGTCCTTGAATCATCAATAGATAATTCTGCGCAAAGTGAACTTCAATTCGGTGAAAATGGAACAGACCACATTTCTGATTCTAATGAAACGGACGTTGAGGATGAAAACGCTTTGTTAGATATTCCTGTTTATATGACACCACAACGCCAAGTATCATCTGATGCTGCAATACATAATGAACTTTCTCCTCAGATAGAATGTGTTAAGGAACTTGGAATTCAACCTGAGGACTTTGTTGAAAATACGTCAGCGGATACACCACTCTTTACTGTATCAAATAAATCGGACGAGCATCAGACGGCAAACACTGTTCATGAATTGTTATCTATTCTTATGGCAAGTGCAAATCGTGGAATGACGCTAACCCGCTACAAAGGACTTGCTGAGATGAATGCAAAACAGCTCCAAGAGACAACGATGCGGTTAGATGTACGCATGTTGTTACAAGTGACGATGGAGGACGCAGTTCAAGCAGAACGGATGTTCACGTTGCTCATGGGGGATGCATCGGAACCTCGACGCGCGTTTATAGAACGTTATGGAACACAGGTTGAACTTGACGTTTATGGGGCGTAACCTGTTGAAAGCAAATAGATGTCAATCAAATTAATGTTAGGGTTAGCAATAATATGTTCCCCAGCAATTCTGGTATATTATTGAATTTTTTATACACTGTTGTACCAGCAAGGCTAGAGACTTCGCCTAACATGAGGTGAAAGTGTATATTTATTTTTATACTTCATTATAACATAAAGCGACTATAAAGAAAGTGAAATGCAAGAAGAAAACATCATTAGACGACCAATAGAAAATGAATTACAAACGTCCTATCTTACGTACGCGATGAGCGTCAATACGAATAGGGCACTTCCGGATGTGCGAGATGGTTTAAAACCGAGTTCACGACGTATAATTTATGCTATGGGAGAACTCAATCTAACGGGTGATCGTCCCTACGATAAGTGTGCTGCAGTCGTTGGGGAGGTGATGAAAAACTTTCACCCACATGGTGATGGACCGATTTACGGGACACTTGTTGGACTCGCGCA
The DNA here is from genome assembly GCA_958295945.1 of Candidatus Poribacteria bacterium. Classification (GTDB taxonomy): domain Bacteria; phylum Poribacteria; class WGA-4E; order WGA-4E; family WGA-3G; genus MSPOR6. The sequence continues at coordinate 1,658,823 of OY282386.1, read as the reverse complement.
AGAGTTCAATACGCGTTATCCGTTAATTGATGGACAAGGTAACTTTGGTTCTATTGACGATGACCCCGCAGGCGCAATGCGCTATACGGAGTGTAGACTCGCTAAGATTGCTGAGACATTGCTCTTACATATTGGCATGGATACGGTAGACTTCCAACCGAATTATAAGGATTCAATGGAAGAACCGACTGTATTGCCCGGACTTCTTCCGAACCTACTTGTCAATGGCACTACCGGTATCGGTGTAGGGTATCTGACACGAATACCACCACATAATCTCAATGAAGTGGTGGATGCTCTCCTGCACGTTCTTGATTTTCCCGATGCAACTGTTGATGATCTACTTGAATTTATACCCGGTCCAGATTTTCCAACTGGTGGTATTATTGTGGGAAGACAAGCCATCAAGGAAATGTATACTAGAGGTAAGACAAGTAAGGGTGGGATTACGATACGTGCAAAAATGGAGATAGAGCCAATAACACACGATAAATCGCGTGGAGATCGTGAACAGATCATCGTCACCGAAATTCCGTATCAAGTAAAGAAAAATCGACTACTTGAGCAGATGTATCAACTGGTAGTGAACAAAACAATCACCGGGATTTCGGATATCCGAGACGAATCTGATGAAGATATTCGTATCGTTATTGAACTTAAACGAGGTGAAGTGCCGCAAGTTATATTGAACCAACTCTATAAACATACTGCCATGCAGGATGACTACCATCCGATTCTACTCTGTCTTGTAGATGGTCTTCCGAAAGTCTTAACGCTGTCAGAGATTTTGCTTCACTACTTGGCACATCGACGAGAGGTAATACGTCGGCGGACACAGTATGATTTGGCACGTTGTGAACGTCGAGCACATATATTAGAAGGATACCGAACTGCTCTTGAGCATTTGGAGGAAGTGATTGAGATTGTGCAAACGGCTGAGACGCCAGATGAGGCACTGAATCAATTACAATCTCAATATGAACTCACGGATATTCAAGCACGCGAGGTATTAGGTTTAACCTTACGACAACTCACTGGTCTGGAACGACAACGGATCAACGATGAATACAGTGATCTGCTTGAAACAATTGCCGAACTCCGAGCTATCCTTGCAAATGAGGACCTTGTCACTGAAATCATCCGAACGGAATTGACAGGTTTGAAAGAGGATCATGGAGATGACCGTAGAACTGAGATCGTTTCTGAAGTTAAAAGTTTTGAGATGGAAGACCTTATCGCTGATGAAGAGATGGTTGTTACACTAACACATTCAGGTTATCTCAAACGTATTCCGATGGATACCTATCGCACGCAGAATCGGGGTGGCGTTGGTATCAAAGGTGGTAATCCGAAAGATGGAGACTTCTTGGAACAACTCATTGTTGCCACTGCACACCAATCCCTGCTCTTCTTTACAAGTTTGGGTAAGTGTTATGTGCTGAAAGTTTTTGAGATACCAGAAGGCTCAAGAACAGCAGCAGGCAGAGCCGCAGTAAATATGTTACAATTGAGTGAATCGGAGACCATAACCGCATTTTTACCGATCCGAGAATTTTCCGATGATACCTATATTCTGATGTCAACAAAACAGGGAATTGTCAAGAAAACTGCACTGAGTGAATTTCGGAATACCATCTCAAGTGGAATCATAGCAATTAATTTGGATCCGGACGACTTATTGATTGGGGCGCAGCTTACAGATGGCAATTATGATGTTATCCTTGTTAGTCATAACGGGTATTCCATCCGCTTCAAGGAATCTGATGTACGTGGTATGGGACGGCGGACGCGCGGAGTGCGCGGCATTCGGTTGGGAGAAGAGGATTTTGTCGTAGACATGGTGTGTTCCGCAGATGAAAAGGATTCGCTATTGATTGTCACAGAAAACGGTTATGGTAAACGCACAGGACTGTCTGCGTATCGTTCACAGAAACGTGGCGGTGTTGGTTTGACTGCAATAAAACGTTCAACGCGGAATGGGGCAGTTGTTTCTGCAAAACTGGTCTCAACTTCCGATGAACTCGTCCTAATTAGTTCAACCGGATACGTTACACGTATGGCTGTCAGTGATGTTCGCGTGATCGGTCGTACAACGCAAGGTGTCAGAATGATGACCCTACAAGACGATGAAACTTTGGTAGATGTTGCTAAAATATCTGAAGCGGATTCTGATTAAATCTTGTAGTTGATAAGGAGAATGATTATGAGAAATAAATTACGGATATTTTTCAGTCTGTTATGTGTCTTATGTCTTTTATCAATGGGAGTAGTAACAGATGCACAAGAAAATTTCCAAAGTGAAATGCCTGAACAAGTGCCGTTAACAGAGGCTTCTGAGAAAGCAAAACAGGTGTATACACAACTCATGTATGCGGCCTATCTACAATCATTTAATAAAGACATTAAGGAAGCAAGAAATATATATGATGAGTTGGTAAAACTGGCACCGGAATCAGCCTATGTTTGGTACAAACGCGGGCAACTTCTAAATATAATGCAGAATATCCGCCGTGCTGAACAAGATACGCGCCGGGCACTTGAACTTGACCCATCACATATTCCAGCGACGTGGCAACTTTCACAAATCCTTGTAAAACGTGCATCCTATTCAGGTAGAAGGGATATTAAGAAAGTACTGAAAGAACTAAAGGTCCTAGAAACCCTTGAGAGAGTTATTGAACTAGACACTGACCATTTAGATGCACACCACGTACTTTCAGATTTGGCGTTCCAGATCGGTGAATATCAGACTGCGGAAACATCATACAAGGCACTTACACGCATCTTACCTTTTGAGCCTACCTTTCATGAACGACTTGGGGATATTTACAATAAGTTAGGGCGACCACATGAGGCAATTGATGCGTATCAAAGAGTGATAAAAATAAAACCAAATGATAGCAATACACTTAGAGCATTAGGACAACTCTATTTAAATGTGGGTGATTTGACTGAGGCGAGACAATCTTTTGAGAAATTACTAACTATGATGCCGCAAGACTTCGGTAGCAATTTGGGTATGGGTTTAGTCTTTCAGGCACTTGCAGAAAACTCAATCCATTCAGGAAATGATAACCCATCAGATGAACCAGTTGTTAAATTGGAACTTGTTGAATCTGCAGAAACACATCTGTTACGCGCGATCTCAATAGCAAAAGAGGCAGTCCAAAACTCCCGGAACCAATCACGTCGGATGCATCAAGAACACGCTAACAGAGCTCAGTATGCACTTGTAGACGTTTATATATCGTTTAAAAACTTTGAAAAAGCAGCAGGCGTATTTGAGAAAATACTTGAGGACGATCCTGATAATATTGTTGCCATATACGGTATTGGTTCAGTTTATCAAACGACGGGGGATTTTAAGAAGGCTGAAACCTATTTGCGGAAAACGCTTACACTTCAACCAACCCATGAAGATGCTCTCAACGGACTCGGTTATCTCTATGCCCAACAAGGCAAAAATCTTGATGAAGCCGAGGCGTTAATCAAACGCGCACTTGAAAGATCACCAGCAAATGGAGCATACCTTGATAGCCTTGGATGGGTATTCTATAAACAAGGAAGATTTGCGGAAGCTGTTAGGACTTTGGAGCGTGCTAATCAACAATTGCCAAATAATGTTGAAATCTTGATGCATCTTGGAGATGCGTATAACAAAACTGATGAACCAGAAAAAGCACGTACTTTTTGGCAGCAAGCACAAACACTTGAACCTGATAATAGCGACATAAACGAACGACTCAAGCAATAGTTATAGAATACGGTCTGGTACAATTGAGAAATGCGATATACGATCCTCACGTTTTTCTTCCTAACACTAACACTCTTTTCACAAACAGGCGAAGCGTTTCGTTGTGGTACCACCTTCTTAAAACAGGAGAAGGTTCACAGACGCTCACCGGAAGTAGCAACAGCCCCTGCACAACCGAATGCCCCAGCACGTCCTATCGGCTTCAAACGTCCATTCTTTGCCATTGACTTCGCAAGAAAACAGCAGTATACAATCAACGCGACGCTGCGGGAAAGCGGGACACATTGTGATATATATGTGGAAGATGCAGAATGGCAAGAAAATATCAATCCTATAACAGTGCAATTAATACAGATAGCCTTTGATGAAGCAACACCTGCAGATCCGCGTCGTGGTATTTATGACATCTTGACAGATAACTTTGGACAGCCACCAGATGTTGATGCCAATCAAAAAGTTATATTGCTATTGCTCAATATACGTGATGTTGGTGACCGCCACACAACCGTCGGTTACTTCATGCCACTTGACCAAGAACGCGGGCTGCTCCACCATCCGACCCTTGGACCATTACATAGCAACGAAGCCGATATTCTTTATCTTAATACAAATTACCGTTCGCCAAATTTTGACGCGCTTCAGCCTGTTATCGCGCATGAACTCCAACACCTTATACATTGGAAGCATTCACCAAGAGAGGAAATTTGGGTTGATGAAGGGTGTGCTGATTATGCTACCTTTCTGTGTGGATATAATCTAAATCAACATCTTACTGCTTTTCAGAATGCACCACACATTTCCCTTACCGATTGGTCACAAATGAGTCAAACACACTTGCTCGCACATTATGGAGCTGCTTTCCTTTTCATGTTATATCTAAATGATCACTATGGGGGAAGGCAAACTATTGCTGCGATTGTTAAAAACCGATTAGACGGAATTGTCGGGGTTACACATTCGTTGACTGCACGTGGGAAACCAGGGAAATTCTCGGATATCTTTGCTGATTGGAAAGTCGCGAATTACCTTAGCACATGGCGTACACTCGGCACGCTCGGAAAGCAACTTATGTACAACACACCTGTACCAACGATTAAACCGCTATTTAGTCATCGCGCTTATCCGGTTGCTGGTAAGAATAAAACGCTTGCCAATTTTGCTGCACACGCAATTGAATATAAAGTCGCAACTGCGGGACAAGCCGGACTTACTTTCAGTTTTGCTACGCAACGGAACGCAAATGTAGACATCAAAGTTGCATACCTGAAAAACACAGGGGACATTCTTGTTGAGTCTTTACCTATAAAGACGTTGGATGGGATCGCTTCATTGGATATTCCAAAATTTGGAACTTCTGTCCAACGTATGATGATTATGCCGAGTCTACAAATTGAAAATCAAAGCTTTTCTCAGCAATCTATAACTTATAACTATAACGCGTTTGAAGGAAGTCTGGGGACATATACAACACACATCCTTCCTAACCCAATACACCCCAACTATTGGGAACTTATTGCTGTTCCGAGCGAAACAACAGTGGCACAGGCATTTACTGTAACCTTAACTTACCAAAATCGCAAACTTTATGATGAAGAACCGATGGTGTACATCCAAAGCAAAAATAAAGCAGTCTACCGCTACGCTTTTCATCTTGAACCTGAGATTGAAACAGCAGACATTGAATGGCGTATTATGCGAGCGGAAACTATTATTGACGAAGGAGTACTTGAAGAATAACACATAAAAGGTTTACGGCTTTCAGTGAAAGCAACTTGTAGATTAACTGCTGACAGCTGATTGCCAACGATATAAAATGGAGGTATACATGGCTAACACACTATATGCGGGAACAATTGGACAGAGCGTTTGGCGGAGCACCGACATTGGCAAGACTTGGCATCGCGTTAGCAACGGGATGTTCCCAGAAGCGGATATACGGGCAATCGTCGTTCATCCGACAGATTCAAACGTCCTCTATGCTGGCACTGAGAAAGGTGTCGTCAAAACTACAGATGGTGGCAATAATTGGGCGCAACTGCCAAGTGAGATGGACAGTCGAGAAGTTTGGTCACTTGCAATCCATCCCACTGAACCGGATACACTTTTTGCAGGCACATGTCCATCTGCTTTTTTCAAAACAACGGATGGTGGTAAAACGTGGAAACAACTTAATGCTGAGCTCGCAGAAGAATGTGAAGGCATTCCTATCATTCCGCGCGTGACAACTATTATTATTGACCCAGAAGACCATGATACCGTCTATGCGGGTATTGAGATTGACGGTATGCGTCTTAGCACAGATGGTGGAAAAACGTGGCATAATCGCAGTGAAGGATTGAGTAGCCAAGATATTCATGGGCTGACGGTAGTTCCGGGTGAACAAAAAACACTTGTGGCTGCAACGAACAACGATGTCTGTATTACAACAGATATGCATCATTGGACCCCGTTGAAAGTCCGTGATCATTTTCCGTGGCCATATTGTCGAGCCGCGTTCTATTTAAACGGTGATAGTGCAAAAGTATTTATCGGGGCAGGCAATGGTCCTCCCGGCGATCAGGGCGGAATCTTTTACATGAGAGATGCAGCTGCAGCATCCGATGCAGACGCAATTCATTGGGATCGTTCTGATATCGGGATGATTTCAAATAGCACTATTTGGTGCTTCGGTTCTAATCCGAGTGTTGATGGATTGCTGATAGCTTGTAGTGTGAGTGGACAACTTTTCTTGAGTGAGGACAATGGCGGTTCCTGGACGAAATTGGCACACGAATTTGGAGAGGTACGCGCCTTAGCGGTTACATAGTTGGGCAAACATACATATCCTTTCATTCACTTAACATATCGGGATACGTAGGCACAAGAAGGAACAGATTTTCCCGACCAAAAACCGATTTTTGATCGGGAGGACAGAACCAATCAACTTGACATCGCCGACTGTATCAACGAGACTTGTCCTTGGTCGGGTGAACCGGTACAAGCAGATTCGTTGGCAGAGTATGAAGGCGATGTCGTAGGGTTCTGCAACCCGGGATGCCGTGACAAGTTCAACACGGCGATCCAGCACTTTAAGGCGGCTAAACTGACGAGAGCCGCACGGTAGCCTGTTACACGAAATTCATTTGAAAAAGTGCGCAAGGTGGTGCGCATTTCTTACCTAAATTCATCAAATACACATGCAAATCTATTGTGAATCCATTGTCCTCAATTCCATAAACATCTTCACACTCACGCACAACCTGTTATAATATTACCATAACAAAACGAAAGAAAGGAACAAAAGCACAATGAAACACAAAACACCCGATATGAACCCAGAAAAATCCAAGAACATTCACGTAGAATATAGAGCCAAAACAGCCAAAAATATTGACCCTCCAAAAAACAACACACATTACACACAAAAAAAAAGCAAAACAACACACAAACCTTCACAAACCCAGACAGGCACAAGCTGCACTGACAACACACAAAAAAGGGGCACTGTGTGAAAAACAACACAGTACGGTGTGAAAATCAAAAACAAAGCATCTTGTTGGAGTGGTTTTCAATCACGATTACGCTTCTTACATTGTTTGAGTGGTTTACAACCATGATGCCTCACATTGTAGGCTTGGTTTTCAACCCCAATATTACTGGTCTTGACTCAAATCATCTACAATACAAACACTTACAACATCGGAGCAGCTTATCTTAACAATGGCACTTAGAAACGTCAGAATAACGTGAGTTTGATAAATAGTTAGGACTTTCAAAATTCCTCTTAAAGTCCCCTTGATAAGGGGGATTTAGGGGGTTAAAAACATCAAAATAACGATTTTTTAAGTAAATATGCCCGTTCTCTGTTCAATTTGCGCTCGTCCTGTTAATTATCAAACTCACGTTCAGAATAGTGAAGAATCTCCGTATCCCATTGATCCATAGAAAGATGTCGGAGCACAGAAAATCAACCTACAATGATAAATCAGATGATGGGACAAAAACTTTACACACCCATTTAAATTTGCCACTTGACTTTTTTTTGCAAATTGTGCTACACTTTTGAAATAGGCGCGTTGTGCTTTGTTGGCAGACAGAAGAGGTTTGCCCTCCATTAAAAATACGCAGCACGCCTTACGACTAAAGTTTAAACAAGGAGGCATATCTCTATTATGCGTTTTTTTAGTTTTCTAATAATACCCATTCTACTCATTTCAATCGTTGGATGTTTTGGAAGCGGTGAAATTAAAATTGACAAACCACCTGCATTTGTTAAAGCGAAACGAATTGTTGTTACCAAGTTCATTGGTGAAGGGATGGAAACACAGGAACTTGGCAAAAGGGTGAGTAAGAATTTAGCAGAACGTTTAGACCTTGTCTTAAAAGACAACGATTGGGTTTATGATGTATCAGAAAAAGTACAACCAATAGCCGATAAAGTTGCGGAATTAGGATTAACACTCAATGATGTCTATGCGGATCCTGCATTGGCGGCTAAAGTAGGACAAGCTCTTGAGGCGGATATTATTATAACTGGAATGGTCGAGGAACCTAAAATCCGTCGCATAGATAACAATGAACATTACATGCGGCAAGGAAGACAAACAGGTATTTCCGGAACATCTACCTACATCACTACGCGACAGTCTGTAAGCGGCAAAGTACGCGTCAAGGCAATTGATGTCGCAACAGGCGAAATGCTCTATAACAATCAGATCGTATCATATTTGAAATATTGGTATGCTTATCAAACGCAATCGAGCAATCAGGTTATTTTCAAAGAAGAAAAGGATATGCTCGCAGATTTGGGTTTGCATTTGCCACTCCGCATTTCTTATAAACTTTTCCCAACTGGACTCAAGCAGGAACCTGAAGAAAAAATATTGCTGACACCTGAAATTGTACTAAAAGGTACTGGCGGAGTATTCAAATACGATTAAAATTACTTTCCTGCCGATTCAAAGTTATAAGGTGGGTGGAAGTTTTTTCTTCTGCCCACCTTGTTTTATGGTAGAAAACCAAAATAATCCAATTTGTAGCGCGAGGCCTCCGAGTCTTGCAATACCAACTGTAGAGGAAAACAACTTTCCATTAAGAAATAGCTAGTTCAATGTGAATGTCATACGCACATTCACCAAGCGCAATTCACGCGCCTCTTGCTCTCCACTCAATGAAAAACGGTATAAACCTACAATTGACTATTCAATGGGCAACGTTGAAACGGTATCTTGAAAAAAGTTTTTTATCTGGTGGGCGTAGTTTTTACCATGTTGCAGCAATAGTGTTGATACATCATAAAGTTCAGCGGGAGGAATACCTTCGTAAGGATTCGCTATTTTTTGGTAACAGTTCAAAGCATGTTCAAAGAAATTTAATGTGTCCTCATCAATCGCACCGCTTTCTTGAACTGCACGGAAACCTTGAAATTTCTGGTATGGAGGAGTCTTGCCACTAAATTCTATTATGGCATTATTTATGTCTACTGCACGCTGAACAATCATCAAAAAGCAGCTCTTGATATAAGAATGTGTTAACCTATCAGCGACAATATATTCTTTTTTGTTTGTCGGAAGACCGTTCTGTAATTGTCCAAAACATTCTTCTAAATACGCCAATTTCGATTTAACAGGATTGAACTGACGTTGTAATGAAGTTTTTTGAGTGGTTTTTGACATTTTATACTCCTAATCTTCTCTATTTTGCAAATTATAATAGTAAGACGTGATTTAACACAAAAAGTTGTAACAGCCAGCAATTTCGTAATCGGAGCACTCTATCACCTGAAGTAATTTAACGGATATGTTGAAGAGATGTTGACAAAGGAATATTAATGATGAAAGCAGTGACGAGAAGTGGTGATGGCGGTCCAGAAGTTCTGCAAGTAGGTGAAGTTCCAACACCACAACTGAAAGAAACACACTTATTAGTAAATGTCTGTGCAACTGCACTCAATCGAGCTGACCTAATTCAAAGGCGAGGAGGATATCCGCCTCCTCCCGGTGAGCCGGAGATACTCGGTTTGGAAATTGCTGGCACAGTTTCCGAAATGGGAACACAGGTTAACGGTTTTAAGAAGGGGGATCGTGTCTTCGGACTTGTCGGTGGTGGTGCTTATGCTGAAAAGGCTGTTATTGATTACCGTATGGCGATGTTAATACCGGACAAATGGAGTTTTGAACAAGCTGCCGCTGTTCCAGAGGTGTTTTTCACTGCAAATGAGAACATCTTCACATTGGGAAGGTTGGCTGCTGGTGAAACGATTCTGATTCACGCAGGTGGCAGTGGTGTTGGCACCGCGGGAATACAGATCGCACAGCATGCAGGAGCACATGTTTTTGTCACCGCAGGATCATCAGACAAAATTCAAAAATGTGTAGCACTTGGGGCTATTGCTGGTATAAATTATAAACAAACTGATTTTGTCGCAGAAATTGAAAGATTGACAGATGGAGAAGGTGTTGATGTCGTGTTGGACTTTATTGGGGCACCCTATCTGGCGAGAAACTTACAAATACTCAAGACGAAAGGACGGCTATCACAGGTCGGGTTAATGGGTGGTTCGTCTACGGAAATAGACTTAGGAATGGTGATGCGTAAACGACTGCAGATTAACGGTTCCGTCATGCGTCCACAATCGCTTGAGGAAAAAATTGCTATCACACATCGATTTGTTGAACGTTGGTTGCCAGAGTTAAAGACAGGAAATCTTCAACCCGTGATTGATACCGTCTTCCCTTTATCGCAAGTCCATGAAGCACATGCGTATATGGAAGCAAATCAAAATACCGGTAAAATTATCTTGAAGGTGTAGAAATTTGTTGTGGTTTTAGATAATCCCACATTTTCTGAAGAAAAGCAAATTTGTTTTCAACAAACAATAAACTTAACACGGCTCACTATTCCGTCGTTAAATATAGGTTAGTTCTAATTCTTTAGGTTAATGATAATGCTCACAATTGAACATTGGAAAGGTAAATCAGGCACTGCACGTTTTATATGTGTTGTTTGCTTTATATTCGTATCGGTTCTGTTCGTTTTTAGTTTTGCTGCTGTTGCAGAAATCACCCAAGTGACCTCAACAGACGGTATTACAGTCAATTTCAAACTCCCACAACTCCAAATTAAAGAAGTTCCAACAGATACGCAATCTGAGAATACAGGCGTAACTGGTGTTCATCACACAGTGCACTATGACGAATGCGATTGGACTCACGAACCTGGGCTTCCACGGTTACCTGCCACACGCGTTCTATTGGCTATTCCCGCAGATGCTCAACTCAACAAAGCAGATATTTCGGTTAATGCTGGTGCCGCACGATCTCATAATGTGGTTAAGTTTCTACCATATCAAATTGAAATGCCGGTGAGTATAGACCGTGTTTCTGTTGACAGGGGGCCTTTACAATCCGGTAGTAGTGTGGGTAATCGGCATAATATAAAAACAGGCAACCCTAATGCCATTCCAAAACTATATCCAGAAGTGCTTGCTCGGATTGAGATGGATGGTTTTATCCGTTCACATCGCGTCATCAGTTTGGCACTGTATCCGGTGCAGTATAATACAGCGACACGCCAACTACGTTCATATAGTAGTCTTTCAGTTTTTATCCCAATTAAAACGCAATTAAAACCTCGCGCGTCGGGACCAACGTTCAATCCTACACGAAAAGATCCTTATGAACAAGTCTATAGACAACATATTTTTAATTATGCAGACTATCTCAAGACATTCAACGCTGATTTGAATGCAGGTGGGATTTTTCGCAATAGAGCAGGTGGACTCGCAGCTGCACCTGCTACCGTAAATTCACAACAGACACGTTACAAACTCTATATTGATGATACTGGTGTTTATCAAGTAACTGCAGCGTCCCTTCGTAAGGATTGGGGTGTTGACCTTATAGGTATCGCCCCGCGGAAACTTCGCATTACCCACGCAGATAAGGAAATTCCTATCTATGTAAGTGGAGCAGTAGATGGAAGGTTTGATGCTGAAGACGCAATTGTCTTCTTGGCACACAGTTCCACCGATCCTGAAAGTCCTTTTCCAAAAAATGCCTATACATTGTGGAATGTTTATTGGCTAAGTGTTGCTACAGATGGACAACAACACGCACGGGTACCGCAAATTGAAGCAAGTCCAAGTGATGCAACAGCAATTCAGGTGCCAACTTTCAGATCCCGTGTTGTTTTTGAGGAGGATCACCTGTCTAACAACCTTGAGTTTGTATATCCAGAGGTCGTTTCGGAGGGTGATAAACACAAATGGTTTGATGCTTTAGATTTTTGGTTCTGGGACGGTATCAAAAATGCAAGTGATATTGGAGAATTAAGGCTTGAATTTCCACTCTATGATGTGGCAAGGAGTTTTGATCCACCAAAAATAGAGTTGGTCTTGCAGGGTGGAACACCTGTGAACCACCAAATCTTGGCTGCCGTAAATAGCGTACGGATTGATGATCTGGCTGAATGGGACAGTCAAGCACAGATAACCCTATCCCAAAATCTTCGTGTTTGGAATAACCTTAAAGATGCAACAAAGGGAGAAAAGAATGTTCTCTCCCTGACGCGTATTGACAGCAACTTGGAAGAAGATACAACACGGTATCCGTATCATATCTACCTTAATCGGTTTTGGGTGGAATATACGCGCCTCTTTTTAGCCGTCCATGACGAACTTCGTTTCGGAACACCCATCAAGGCTTCACACGAGAGTGAAAAGAAAGGTGTAACACACCAATTTCGGATTGATGCATTCATCGATCCAAACGTGTCTGTTTTTGAGACAGATGGGAACACACTTACAGCAAAACTTCAAGGAGTAAATGTAACCCAATATGCAACAGATGATGTGATGCGTGCACGGCTCAGAGCATTGAATGCAGGAGACCTCAGAGGTGTACCAAATCATACCTATACAGCAACTTTCCAGATACCAGATACCCGAACAACTGAGTTTATAGCAGTTGCTGCTTCCGCACTCCGGAAACCGGTTAAGATTGAAACGGTGCAACCCAATGATTTACAAAATCCGTTGAACGGCGTGGATTATCTCGTGTTGACACATGCCAGATTCCGTGAGGCAGCTGACAGATTAGCTGAGTGGCGTTCCACGACAAGAGGGGGAGGATATCGCACCAAAGTTGTTGACATCATGGATGTATACAACACTTTCGGGGATGGAAAAGTACATCCAATCTGGATAAAAGATTTTTTGACTTATGCTTATCAGAATTGGGCACCTCCAGCACTCTCATATCTTGTGATTTTAGGGGATGGCACTTTCGATTTCAGAGGCGTAGATAAAGAAATTCATCTTGACCCACCCGAACTAACAGGCTATATACCGCCACACTATATTCCAACCGATTCTTTCGGTAGAACTTCGGCTGACCATTGGTACGGCACGGTCTCAGGACACGATGAATTTGTAGATTTTTATCTGGGAAGATTGAGCGTTGAAACCGAAGCGGAAGCGGATGCTGTTGTTGATAAGATAATCAATTATGAGGCAAAACGACCCAACGGCGCATGGAGACGGAGGGTTATTTCTGTCGCAGATGATGAAGTTAGCAATTCGGGAGATGATATATTCAAAAGAAGCCTTAACGAAATAGCGAAAGACCATACGCGGCTTGGATATGAAACTGTTGAGATATATCTTGAGGATGTGATAGATGAAGTGGAAGCGAATCCAGATAAGTACCCTAAAACCTTTCCGCAGCATGTTGCAAAAGAAAGAATTATTAAGGCTTTAGGAGAAGGAGGAGTCGTAGCGCAATACGCTGGACACGGTGGACGCGTCGTCTGGGCACACGAAATTATTTTTGATAATACCTCTATTGATAAAGTCAAAGAGACTGCTCATCTCCCCTTTATGCTCGTTTTGAGTTGCTATAATGGATATTTTGACAAACCCGGAGAACCGAGTATGGCGGAAAAACTGCTCCGTAAAGAAAATGGGGGGATCATCGGGATGCTTAGTGCATCAAGACTTACTTACGGTACAGGGAACGATGCGCTCAACAGAATTATTTTTGATTTGCTTTTCCAACGGAATATCCGACAACTCGGTCCTCTTAGTTTTGATTCTAAACTTGAATATCTTCTAACAGAAGGGACATCGCAGTTAGATATAATGTTAGAATATACGCTTTTTGGTGATCCCGCATTACGTATTGCTATGGCAGATTATGAAATTCTTCCCAAAATTGAAACCAAAACGGTCAAGACAGGCGACATTCTCAAGATTGCCCCCGGATATATTCAGATAGCTCAATATGATCCCAGGGTAAAGAAGAAGGTTTTTACACGGAATACTAGTTTTAATGGCGAACTCACAGTAACAGCAATTTTTCCTGGGCAACAGGCAGTCGGTGTAGATAAAACAGGAGCACCGAAGGAATTCTATGTTGGGGATGAGATTGTAACAGAGACCTTACAAGTCCAGAACGGAAAGTTTCCAGCTATTGAAATAAACGTGCCACGAAACATTGCACCTGGTGATGCACATGTGGAGTATTACGCTGAAAACGATACCGAAATCGCTGTCGGGGGTGATGGATTTACAGTTGACATCCCGAAAATACTTGATATAGAAACGAAATTGATTACCACAGAATCCGGTGAAGACAAAATTGATATTTCCGCACACATCTCTGATGATGATAAAGCAACTGTGTCTGTCGTATTGGAATGGCGGAATCCTCTTACCGCAAGAAGGGAATTGGTTCAGATGGGGGTGGTTGATCGGAGTTCAGAAGCAACATATCCATCAGTTCCCACGGCAAGATGGTGGAAAATACCTGAACCTTTACCCGCCCCAACAGACGGCAACGCGTTTCGTTATGATATTCAGGTTACGGATGCCGATGGATTTGTTGTTATCTCTGACTATTTCAGATACTATCCATATAAATATCCTAATCTTTCTGTAGTTTCAAAGAGATATTCTAGCGTTGAACAGATCAGTTATATTTCTGTTGGGCAGAAAGATGGGGTGAAGGAACGCGTCTTATCTGCTGATGTTGAAGTCGCAGGCAATCTGAATTCTTCTGATGATTCGGTTGCTTCTGAACGAGATCTGATTGCGGAATTAGGACTGTCAGATATTGATATTGAGGTAGTGTTTTTTAGCGGGAATCCAGATATAGATGATAACGGTATCATTGACGCTGACGCAAATATACTTGGACGCACGGAGATTAATCCTGATGACTGGGTAGTACGGAATCCCCTGCTCCAACGTTCTAATGCCTACAACACCGACCCGCTCAATATCAATCCAATTGCCACTGTTTCTATACCCGCATCCCTACGCAATGGAGTACACGATGTGTTCGTTTATGTCGATCCGATTTCTAACGACGGTGATGAAACCGGGAAAGTGCGTGAAAACAATGAAAAAGATAATATTGGATATAGGCAGATTGTTGTTTCCGAAACCATCGTCGGTGCAGCACCCACACGCGTAACCAGTATTGATGGAGGCTTGCGACTAATTGCTCCCGCAGGTGCTATTCAAAATAAGTCTACAGTAATGTCCATCACGCCGATTGTTCCAGACACACCCGATACGAATTATGTTTATTATATCGGTGGAACTGGAGAGGTCCGAAATTCGAAACAAAACTTTCCTTTCCCTATTGTCAGAAGTGATTACAATGAGAACTCCGCAACTGCGATGCTATTCCCGGTTGCACTACCTTCACACCTATCTATGCAAGGTTACACACTGCAGTTAAACGATTCTTCCGCTGAACAATGGAGCACATTTAAAATACAAGCACCGGTTACTGTTGAACTTGATTATGATTATATGACACTCCAACAGGAAATCATGCATGAGCTTTATGGTAGTGATACGGATGTGTTGATTGAAGAACCATCAATTGAGGAAAGGGTCAAGATGGCGGTAGAAACAAGAGCACAGACCATTGGTGCGTATCTCTGGATTGATCAGATTGCCAACTGGGTGCGACTTGATGACTCTAAAGTAAAAAAACACACGAACGGTAATATATATACAACTACACGTCCCACACATCTCCGCGCGAAAAACATCGGTGATGGAACACTGGCGGAGGTTGAGATTGTCCCAGAGGGCGCGGACGTGGGAACTTGGATAGTACTTTTTGAAAGTGAGCGAACCTACCGACTCCTCTATATCCCTGTTACAACAGGATTAGATACAGACACTACGCAACCACAATTAGAAGTAATTGAAAGTAATATCTCAATTTTACCTTTTAGTCATCTCGGAACAAACTCGTCTAACACAAATACCGGGTTTACACTTGACATTGAAATCGGGGAAACACCTTTCCAATATGGTGATATTTTACGCTTTAATATATCGCAAATTGAAGTACCGGGTGAAGATACTGATCAGTTTTATGGGGCATCTTTTCTCAACAGAAATAATGGGGATGGCACAGTTCAATATCTTGAATTGGCCCCAGAAACGACAATGCCACAAGACACATGGCTAATCCTGTTTATCTCTCCAACGCAGTTTCAGATTGAAGGCAAAAACAACGGGGTTTTGGTGGAAAATGGTGTGCCTATATATGGGACAGTCGGTAAACCTTTTGAGCACAGTGAATATGGGTTGCAATTGCTAATAACACAAGGTCCTGCACCTTTTGAAGTCGGTGATCGCTTCATATTTACTACAAGCATGGTCGGAACGATTCAAGCCGAAACTTCGTATCTCGGAACTATGACATGTTTGCGGAGTGAAGATACCTTGCCTCCTGACATTCAATTAACCGTTGGCAACCAGAAGCATTTTATTGATGGGGCACCAATTGACGCTGCTCCGCTTATCCAAGCCACACTCACGGATGCACGCGGTATTGACTACATCACGCGTCCGGTGAAACTTGAATTGGGACGGTTCGGTGAGTATGAGACCATCGCTGAAACAGAATACAAACTCACACACCATCCTGCGTCGTCGCAGCTTATATTGACATATAATTCACCCGAACTGGAACCCAGAGAATATCAACTCCGTCTCTCCGCAAGCGACCTCGACGGAAATACAGGTGAGAGTGAAATTGACTTTCAGGTGCATGGTCAACTCCAATTGGTTGAACCCTTGAATTATCCTAATCCTTTCTCAAAGGACACAACATTGACCTGTGAATTGACGCGTCCAGGGGAGTCCCTCACTGTCAAAATCTATACAATCACAGGAAGACTTATCAGAAAACTGGAAACGGAAGCAACCGCTGGATTTATTCAAATGAAGTGGGATGGTAAAGATGACGATGGTAACGATGTAGCAAATGGCGTGTATTTCGGCAAGTTTATCGTAAAAAGCCTTGACGATGATGAGGATGACCAGACACACATCCTAAAAATGATGAAATTGAAATAGTGCTGCCATCTATCAAAAACTGTGCTATAAGAATAACTGTTTGTCCTTGTGCAATTTATTGCGCCTCCTACATTAAACTGACCACTGATAACTGAAAATTATGAAAAAATATATTCTAATATCTATCCTTTTTTTATTCATTATGCTGCCGATCGCTTTTGGACAGACTTATACTGCCGACTTTCTCACATTAGGAACAGGGGCGCGTCCGTTAGGTATGGGGAATGCATTCACCGCAATTGCCGATGAAGCGAGCACCGCTTACTATAATCCTGCTGGCATCGCACAACTGACACACCACGAATTTAACTTCATGCATTCCACGCTTGCAGACCTCGCCGCCTATGATGTCGCAAGTTATATCTATCCGTTTTCACGTAAAATGTCCTTCGGCATCAGTTGGCTTCGCGTCGGTGTTGACGATATTCCGGTTACTGGGATTCCTGTTACTAGTAAATCAATCGGTCCAAACAACCGACCGTATGTCGTTAACACCTTTAACAATACAAGCAATGCTATATTACTTAGTGGTGGTACAAATCTCGGCATTCTACCGCGAGATATTACCATCCATCTCGGTGCCAATCTCAAAATAATCTACATTGATTCTTATCTCAACACCAATGCAGTCGGTGTTGGCAGTGATCTGGGTATACTCGCAAAAACGAACCAAAGAAAATCCACTGCTTTTTCCTTCGGCATCGTTGCGAGTGATTTTTTCACAACCAAACTCTATTGGAACACACCACCAGAAAACGAGTGGGACACCCCGCATACAGAGACGCTTTTGCCACGTTTCAAAGTAGGTGTGGCTTATCATCAGAAACTCGCAATTTTCAATAGTAAACTCACCTTAGCAGCGGATATAGATACCCGAAACGATTATGAATTTCACACAGGGGTGGAATATGTTCTGTTTGAACTGTTAGCACTACGGTGTGGGTTTGATGGTAGGAACGGCACTTCCCGGGCAATGTATTTTACCGCAGGTGCAGGGCTCCAACTCCGATTTGTCACCGGTGCCGCATTCCATGTAGACTACGCCTATCAACGACAGCCGGATTTAGGTGTCAACAACCGTCTCTCTCTTCGTGTCAGGTTTTAGATAGCAAACTGTTACCCTACGGACAAACAAACTTCCCTAAAACCTTCCTGCACGATGCACCTGTCGCATTCGGAACGTTACTACAATTCCCGTGCACCGCCTCGTTAGCGAGAATAGCAAATGCAATCGCCTCTTTCGCATCACCAGACATCCCTGATTCAGAGACATCAACAACTGAAATCGGATCAAATGCATCGGAGAGACCATGCATCATCAGTGGATTCCGCGCACCGCCTCCGCTCACATATAGTATGTCCAACGGAGTTTTTGCCATAACATAATCCGCATAATATTGGAAGATACTTCTCACTGTCAATGCCGTCAGTGTTGCAAGTCCATCATATTCTGAAATATTGTGTTCTTGGATTTGTCGCAAGTAAGTGCCGGTAACGGCTGTACCGAACATCTCGCGTCCTGTTGTTTTCGGTGGTGGCAATTCAAAAAATGGATGCACGAGCCATTGCTGTAGTAGAGGTTCACAGACTGTGCCTTGCTCCGCCAGTTCCGCATTTTCATCGAACTGCATTGACCCATCTGTAATCTTTTCTACGCACGCATCCAAAATCATGTTTCCCGGACCTGTGTCGGATGCATGCACCGCCTCTATCCCACAACCCGATGGCAGCACTGTTAGGTTAGCAATACCACCGATGTTCAAGAGACCAATCGTTTGTGTGTTGTGATGAAATAGTAGATAATCAATGTATGCGACCAATGGCGCGCCTTCTCCACCCGCTGCGACATCTGCTACACGGAAATCAGCAACGGTGGGAATGCTTGTTTCATGGGCAATTACTGCAGGTTCTCCTATCTGTAATGTTGCGGGGGCAGGTGCTTTAGGCATGTGATGAATCGTTTGTCCGTGCGACCCAATCAAGTCAATTTCTGTCGGTGCTATGCCAACCCTTTCCAATAGTGTCAACGTACTTTTCGCAAATTGCTGTCCTATAACGAAATTCATTGTGCAGATTTCATCAACTCGTGCAGTCTCAACGCTAAATAGGTCAAAGATTCTGGAACGGATCTCATCTGTATAAGGAAATGTATCAAACGCTACGAGTTCAATTTCCGTTGCCAGTCCTGACCCCTTAATTTCAACGAGTGCGACATCCACTCCATCCGCGGAAGTGCCACTCATCAAACCGATAATCAGTTTTTTGTCTTTATGCAGTAGATCAAAAAATGGTTTCATAGTTATCTATTTTTCCAAACAAGGTTGGTTCGTATTCGCACATTTGCCGACAGAAGTTAGAGATTAGTTTGTTTATTGAAAAGCACTTTGAAACTTCAAACTACAATCCTGGAAATCCTATAATCTTGTAAATCCTGGTTCAGACAACAACTAATACAACAAATAGGGTTCTCGTCTTGTTCGAAATTCTTCCGAGATGCAATGCCACTCACCAACAATATCTTCGCAGAAAGTACCATCTAACAGTGCTCGGCGTAACCTTGAACTTCCTGCTAATCTATCAAAATGTGTTTCACGAAATTCAAAATCATCGGGATGTTGATCAATTAATGTCCATAACATCCTCAATGCAATTTCAACAGATGCCACCTGTTTTCTATCAGTGATATGTATGGCAACCCCGTGACACACCTCTTCTTTATATTTAGAAAATTGCGGTGTAAACGTTATAGGTCTGAAAAGCACACCCGATAACGAATACCCGTTCAACCTATCTGTCCAACTATTGTTTTCTATCCACGGCGCGCCGACATATTCAAAAGGTTTGGTTGTGCCTCGTCCTTCGCTAACATTGGTGCCTTCAAATAGACATGTCCCGGGATATAACGTAGCGGTATCAAGCGTAGGCATATTCGGTGAAGCTGGCACCCAATGTAATCCTGTATCGTTATACCACATTTCCCGATGCCAGCCTTCCATTTTGGCAATATTCAACAGAAAGTTAAATCCCTGTTCTGCATGATAGAGTTTTGCAACTTCACCAACTGTCATACCATAACGCACAGGAATCGGATAAGCTCCAACCAGAGATGTATAATCAGTGTCTAACATTGGACCTTCTATACAGATACCTCCAATAGGATTTGGACGATCTGCCACAATACACGTAACGGTTTTGTCGGATTCCAGTGCATTCATTGTTTCCAGTAATGTGCCAAGATATGTGTAATACCGTGCACCTACATCCTGTATGTCGTAGATGATGACATCTAAGTTCTTGAGAATTTCGCTCCAGTTCAGAGGTGATGTGCCATATAGGCTATGGATTTGTAAGGTGTGTTCAGTTCGGTTTTGACCATACTTTGAATTTGTTATCTTCACACCATCCTGTGCTGCACCCCATAATCCGTGTTCTGGTGAAAAAAGTGCAATCAAATTAGCGTTTTCACATAGCAACGTTATATTTTGCGTCAAGCTTTCATCAACACCGGTATGATTTGTTATCAATCCGACAGATTTGCCGTTGAGCCATTCCTGTTTTTCTGTCAATAACTGGGTGATGCCGAGTGTTATCATGCAAAGACAATCCTATGAAATTGGTTGCGACATTCAAGTATGCCAGTCCGTTGTGCATCCGGATGAACCCGATTTGTCAAAAGGATAGCAGCCATCCCTTTTTCAAGATCAATCCGTATGGAAGTCCCTGTAAATCCTGTATGATACATTGAACCATCCGCAAGGATGTGCCACCCGATACTCCGCTGTTCTGAAGCGTCAGGTGGTGTTTGAGGCATTGCTAATGCCTGAACACTTGCAGGAGATATAAGCGTGCCACCATCCTGTAGAAGCATCTGACAGAAGGTCATAAGGTCTCTTGCGTTAGAAAAAACACCGGCATTGCCGGAAACACCACCAAGATAATTAGCGTTTTCATCGTGAACTTCACCGAGAATAACGCCTTCGCGCCAGTCGTGCCCCTTATAATAACGACCGTGCTGTCCAGAATTTACCATCCTGCGTTCAAAACTATTTGAGTCTTCTGTTGCAGCGCAGTAAGCGTGTATCTTTGGTAGCGGATTGTATGAAGTGCGGTTCATGCTAAGCGGTTTGAAGATGTTGTTATGTGCTAAACAATCTAAATCATTACCTGTAATTGCTGAGATAAGTTTACCCATCAGAATATAACCTAAACAACTATAAGTAACCTTTTCAGAAGGTTCGGTTTCAAGCGGCATGTTGCCAAGGTGTTCTATGACATTCTCTGGTGATGTTGTTTCAATATAAAGCGGTTTCCATGCAGGTAAACCAGAGGTATGAATAAGAAGGTGACGACACGTAATCTGCGGCTGTTTGAATTCAGGCAAGTATGTTTGTGCAGGTTCATCTAATGATAACTTACCAGATTCCACCAACTGCATGCTCAAAGTTCCAATGACGACAGGTTTTGTTAAGGAGGCAAGGTCAAATAATGTGTCGGGCAGCATCGGTGCTTGCTTCGGTGTTATGATACGATCACCGAATGCTGCATGGTAAATAACCTTGTCTCTGTTAAGGATTGCGACAACTGCACCGGGGAATATCTGTTCCGATATTTTCTGCTCAATAAGTGTTGAAATTGCTTGGACATTCATCACCATAAGTCTATCTTATTTTTAGGGAGATGTCAATCTGATAGTAAATATTAATCTTAAGATTTCGCAATAATCGTTTTCGGTCAGTTGCTATTGTGATATTTACATTAACATATTGTAATAAAAAGAACAGGTAGATAACCAAGACGGCTATCTACCTGTAATGCGTTAATTCGTGGATTACTTACTCGTTTTGACAATCTGGATACCCGTTACTGAACTGGATCCTACAGCATTCACAGCACGCATACGCACCGCATAATTTACGTTTTTAGATAAACCTGTTATCCAAGTAGAGTTACCAGTCCCCGCAGATGTCCAATCTGACCAGCTAGTCCAACGAGTGCGATTCTGAGTTCTACTATATTGTATCTGATACTCATAATCGGTGATAGGTGAACCGCCATCAGATTCAGAATCTGTCCACCTCAACAAAATAGCAGTTTTACGCGGAGATAACTCAAAACTACCCGGACGATCAGGGACAGTCGGAGTCGCATTCCCTTGTTCTTCAGAACCTTCGTCATCGTCATCGGGTTTACTGGGTATTCTTTTACTACCACTCCCCTCTGTTGACCAATTCCGATCTACCGTCCAGCTGCCATTAACACCATTACCCTTAGGACCAGCATTGCTTGTTTTGCAGAACTCTTCGTCTGCTCTTACCCATGAACCGGTAGGTGCTACCAACAGAGCAGAAGACCATTTCCAATACACAGGGACTAATTTGACAGTGCCCTTCGCCTCCCATTTATACACCTTCGGATTCTTGTTGAACTTTCCATAAGTATAAACACGAATCTCATGGTCAGGTGAAGAAAAATCATATGGTAACATACTAACCCAGCTTCCGAGTTTCTCCGTTTTATAATTATGAACACCGTCATTCGTGCTACCATCAACATCGAAAGCTTTCCCATCAATAGTACCATATAAAGTGACATGTGCCCAACCATAGCCATGTGCTTCGGCTGTTATTGTAAATTTGGGATCACGTGGTCTGTGATGCCAAAAGTCCACTATGATTTTACCATCTTTCGTTACCCGCGTATGTGTGAATTGCTTACCATCTATATCGCATTCAATTTCAACTTCACTTGTAAACTCTAAATATGGAGCTGAAGATTTATGTCTACCATTATCATCGTGTGTGCGATTGTGCGATCTTAAACCGGTAGCAGCCATAATAAGTATCAATGAAACAATAGTCAAAAGACCTATTCTTTTCGAAACTAACATTGTAAACCTCCTACCAAGGGGTTATTAAGTGAGCTAATCCGTGTTCACGGAACGCAGCATCCCTTGCTTCTTTAGCCATACGGTCAGCTTTAGAGTCGGCTTTAGCATTGGATACCATAGCTGTGACATTGAGAGGACGCATCCGTTGCACAGATGCTTCAAGTGCTTCAATTTCTGATTGAAGCCGCTCTACTTCAGCAACATCTCCGCGTGATTCCGCCCATCCTTGATCGTCTATAAGTTTATTATACTTTTTGAATTCCTCAAGTGTCGGGGCAAAGCCAATACCCATGTGAACTTCTATAAAAGGCTCATCTTTCTTATGTAAAACGGGATTGCCATTCTCGTCTAATAGCGGTACGTTTATATCCTTCCAACGATACTCATATCCAGGAGGAGGCGGATCCAACCCAAGCTGAACATAAAATTGATCGTAGATATGTTGTTTTTGTTCTGGTGTCAGTGAATGCCAATCGGGGAATTTGTTAGATTCCTGTTCATCAGGCATATCGCCTTCCACCTGTTCACTATCATCAGACACCAGCGTTGCTTTGCCTTCTTCAAGCCACTTTTGAAATTTATCCGTCTCCGACAATTTCTTGTCAGACGAATGACCAGGTTTTGATGGGTCTACATCTGTGTAGACAATTCTCGGTTCGTTGTCTGTAGTCCGTGTCAACATCACTACGGATACACCAACGAGTAGGATTATGAGGATTGCAAGCCCCCAGTAAAGTTTTTGTTTCATGAAACTATTCTCCTATATATAGTACACTTGTTAAAACATTAAAATAAAAGCGATTTGATTGATCGTAGTTGAAGTGTTCATGAATTCTGTGTTTCATCTGAGAATATATTCTCTGTGATTTCCTTCTAATTTTATGGAATTTTCGCTTCTCAAAACTGTACAGAAATTGTACATTATTTCGTACATCTGTACAGTTTTTTTTAGTGCTTTCAGAGCAGTCGCTATCAGGGTTGGTAAAGGATTTATAAAAAAACAAAAAAAATTTATTTTGTACACTTTCACTATTCGTCTTTTGTTGTGTGAGATTGGTTGACTGAGCATCATACTTGTCCAGCATTGGACGAATGCAGATAGAATGTTTCTAAATGTCAAAAGTGGTGTGATGCCTAAGGGTTTGCCGTTTATGTGAATGCGTTTAATATTGAATGTCTGTGCATTCTCACTTTTGTGTAATGTGTTTCTATGTAATGAAGAGATTGCTTGTAGGTTAACGTGAGTTTGATAAATAGTTATGACTTCCACATTGCCTCTTAAAGTCCCACTGATAAGGGGGATTTAGGGGGTTAAATCACTGAAATAGCGACTTTTTAACCCCCCTTCCCCCCTTATCAAGGGGGAATGCGTCCGTCCTGTATAATTATCAAACTCACGTTAGGTTAATCATTGTTCTTTGTATAAGATGTATTGGTTTCATTATTTACTGCATTGAAATTAATTTGTATGTGACATGTATTATAACCGAATAAATAACGAGAGTCAAGTATTTTTTTACAATTTTAGCGAAATTTGTATTCTTTCCTCTGTCAATCTGGGGTATTTAGTAGGAATTGAGAAAATCCTAAATATAATTATCCCTGCTGTCAATCGAGTGTGTAAAGTTCTTGTCACCGTAGCTGTCAATTCAAGTGCAAAGCCTGTAATCTATTGTAGTACCAAATCAACGGGACCAATGCGCTTATGGCATTCCCCGGGTCTCTGTCCCCGCCATTCCTTGTCCTGTAAAGCAACGGGCGGGCACAGAGACCCGCCCCTACAATTCATGGTTAGAAGTTAGTGCCAAGACTTTACACACCCACCTGAAAATCCTATCCTGAAAATCCTATAATCTTGGAAAACCTTGGTGATATTCACTACGCCTAAAGGCGTGTGCTTCTTTAGCACACAACCCCTTCAACTATGTGATTCCTGCTTCCGTCTCTCGTGCCTCTTCCTGAACTGTTGTAGGTCTTATTTGGACTCCACAGGCGTTTAGGCTCTCTGTCTATCCGACAGCGAGGTTTCTAAGGTTTATTGCAGCGTTGACATCTCTATCTCCTTGATATTGACAAAGACTGCAATGATACGTTCTTTCTGAAAGTGATAACTCTTTTTTCTTATGTCCGCACCTAGAACAGGTTTTTGACGATGCAAAGAACACATCTGCTTCTGTAACAGGTATCCCACGTGCCTCTGCTTTGGTCTTAAGTTTAGTCAGAAACCCACCTAACCCACTATCAGATAACGCCTTTGCTAACTTGTTGTTCTTTAGCATGTGGGTAACTTTGAGTGTCTCAATACCGATAGCATAAGCATTATTAACTATATCTGTAGTTGCTTTATGGTGTGCATCGTTTCGGATACAAGCGATACGGTAGTGCATACGTTCCACCTTGAGTTTCTGCTTGAACCAGTTTTTAGACTTAATCACCTTTTTGCTAAACTTACGTTGTTCTCGTTTAAGTTTTCTCTCAAAGCGTTTGAGCGGTCTCGGATTATCGTATTGAGTGCCATTACTCAAGGTGGCTAATGTGTTTATACCAACATCAATACCAATAACAGGGTGTGTTGAGTTGTCAACGACTTCGGTGTCCTCTGTTTGGACGGTGATAGATACAAACCAACGGTGTGCCGTCCTTGAAATGGTTACATTGATAATCTTTCCAACAAAACGCAATGCTTGAAACATCTTGACCCAACCGATTTTGGGGAGTTTAATTTTCTTGCCTTCAACGCGAACAGATTGCTCATCTGTGGTATAGGATTGACGGCTACCACGCCCTTTGAACTTCGGAAACTTTGCACGTGTGGATACCCAATTGGCAATACCTTGCCCCAGATTCTTGATAGCATATAACGCAGATCGTTGATCTTGTGAAACAGTCCAATCATGTTCTTTCTTCGTTTTATTGAAGTTGTTGTTAAGTGTCCGCCACGATTGGAAGTTATTCTCTTTTAGGCACATCTTGAAATCTGATAACGCTTTGTTATGTGCCAATCTTGCGTAGCCACATTGCTGGGAAAACCAACGCCTTTGCTTAAATGTCGGATCTAATGTGATTTTATGTGTTTTATATAGCATAGGACTGTTTCGTGTGAAGATTCTGTTTCCCGTTGTAGGGGTGTGGCAAGTGCTATAACACCCACCACTGAAACAGTCCTATAATTATAATCATAAGGACATATAAATGTCAAGCGTTTTTTGACCCAAAGCTAAAGCATTGGGATTGTTAGTTAATTCCCTTCAGAGAAAAAACACACCACGAAAATTTCTGAAATTTTGGGGTGTATATTTACCGTTTTTCTGCTATAATTAATCATTCAAATTAGTTGAAATGAAAACCGAATTTCCATCGTAAATTTCATTATAAACTGACCAACAGGAGAAACCATGTCTTCCGAATTTGTCCATCTACATAACCATAGCGAGTATAGTCTACTTGATGGGGCATGCCGCATTTCCGATATGATACAGTGGGCAGTTGAGAGTAGCGCACCCGCTGTCGCACTCACCGACCACGGCAATATGTTCGGGGCATGGGAGTTTTACACAAAAGCCAAAGAGGCAGGTGTAAATCCTATTGTCGGATGTGAGGTATACGTCGCCCCTGGTAGCAGAGAAAAACGTGGAAAAGACCAAGGCAGTCCATATCATCTGACACTTCTTGTAGAGAATGCCGCTGGCTACCAGAATCTTCTTGAATTGGTGTCGCGTGGTTACACTGAAGGTTTCTATAGTAAACCGCGCATTGACATGGAAATCTTGCGTGAACACCGCGAAGGGATTATTGCCCTAACAGGATGTATCCAAGGGCAAGTCCCGCAACTCATCGCTTCAAATCAGCGAGAAGATGCAATCCAAAACTTCAAAAATCTCATTGAAACAATGGGACCACATAACCTCTACGTTGAAGTGCAAAATCACTACATCGACAAGGAACTTCAGGCATATCCGATAATGATGGAATTGGCGAAAGAATTTGAACTGCCACTCGTCGGTACAAACGATTGCCACTATCTACGCAAATCAGACCATCACATGCACGATGTGCTCCTCTGTATCCAAACAAAGAAAACCGTCAACGAACAAGATAGAATGCGGTTTGACAATCATTTTTACTTTAAAGACATTGACGAGATGCGGGAGGTCCTAAAGGATTTTCCACCTGAAGCTATTAGCAACACACTTGAAATTGCAAACCGGTGCAATCTGGAATTGGACTATGGCGAGAGCGTTATGCCGAAATATGAAGTGCCAGAGGGATATACAAATGAGAGTTACCTTAAAGAACTTTGTTATCAAGGCTTACGTGAAAAATTGGGTGGAGAACTTTCCACGGAAGTCAAACAACGGTTGGCGCATGAACTTGATATTATCAGTAAGACAGGGTACCCAGGTTATTTCTTGATTGTATGGGATTATGTGAAATACGCGAATAAGCAGGGTTACCCACTCTCCGCGCGTGGTTCCGCTGCCGGTAGTCTCGTGTTATACGCACTTGATGTCATTGCTTTCAATCCGATGGATTATGATTGCCTATTTGAAAGGTTTTTGAACCTTGAGCGGATAAGTCCACCGGACATTGATATTGACTTTGCAGACAGGGCAAGAGACCACGTTATTGAGTATCTCGTTGATAAATACGGACACGATTCTGTCGGTAAAGTCGCTACCTTTTCTACTTTGGGGGCAAAAGGATCTATTAAAGATGTCGGACGCGCACTTGATGTACCGCTTGAAAATGTCAATAAACTAACGCAATTAATTCCAAGCATACCAGGTATTTCTATTGATGATGCATTGGAACAGGTACCTGAATTTCGAACATTGGCTGAGCAACCAGAAAATAAAGAACTGATGGATCTCAGTTTAGCAGTTGAAGGTATGAAACGGCACGTCTCTTGTCATGCATCTGCTATTGTTGTTTCAAACGGTAAACTCACAGATTTTGCCCCGCTTTTCAAGGATAAACATGATCAGGTCGCAACACAGTTTGAACACAAAACTGTTGAAAATGTGGGTATCGTCAAATTTGATTTCCTCGGTTTACGTAGTCTTACCGAGATTTATGATTGCCTCCAAATGGTTAAGACGAATCATGGGGTGGACATCAAATTAGACAGTATACCTTTTGACGATGAAAAAACCTTTGCTGTTATCAGTAGAGGACTACTTGCTGGTTTGTTTCAGCTTGAAACTTCTCCCGGCATGTATAGGGTTGTTACACAGCTTAAAACGAATAATTTCAAGGAATTCTCGGCAATTCCCGCACTCTATCGTCCAGGACCATTAGAAAGCGGTATGATGCAACAATTCATTGACCGTAAAAATGAATTGGAAGAAGTAGAATATATGCATCCGTCGCTTGAGAATGCACTGAAAAATACTTATGGTGTATGTGTTTATCAGGAACAGGTGATGCAGATTGCACGTGATATGGCGGGATTTACGATGGGAGAGGCGGATGTCTTGCGCGATGCAATGGGGAAAAAGAAAGAAAAATTACTCAAGGAACAGCGACCGAAATTCATTGAAGGAGCGGTCAAAAACGGGATTGCTGAACATGATGCTGCTATGGTGTACGATCAACTTGAACCATTCAGCAGATACGCCTTCAATAAATCACATTCTGTCGCTTATGCTATGTTAGGTTACCGCATGGCATATTTAAAAACGCACTATCCCCATGAATTCATGGCAGCGATGATGACTGGTGAGTCCGATTATTCTGAAAAAATTACACGTTATCGTACAGAATGTGTAAAACTTGCAGATTTTCTTGATGTTGAAATCAACTTACTGCCACCAGATGTCAATAGCAGTAATAAAGATTTTATGGTGGATGGAAACGATATCTGCTTCGGACTTGTCGCTGTGAAAGGTGTCGGAGATGGAGCAATTGATGCAATCGTAGAAGCACGAAATGAGAGTGGCAGATTCACTTCCTTCCAGGACTTATGTGAACGGGTGGATACGAAAGTCGTTAATAAACGCGCCCTTGAGGGACTTATCCTCTGCGGTGCATTTGATTCTCTTGAAGGGAATCGCGCACAACTCCTGACGAACTTACCAAGTGTATTAAAAATCGCACAGAGTGCACAAGCAGAACGCGAACGCGGACAGATGAACCTCTTTGGCGATGCAGCTGAAATACCGATTACACCTGTAATGCTAACAAATGTTGATGAGTATGAACCGCTTGAACGGCTTAAACTTGAAAAACAACAACTTGGGTTTTATGTTTCTGGACACCCACTCCAAGAATATACAGACATTATCAATTACTATACATCGGCAAGTACCCAAACACTTGGTGCACACCCAATTGAAACCACTGTTTCTGTGGCAGGGATGGTAACGGAAGTTAAAAATCTCACCACGAAGAAAGGGGACTCTATGGCAGTTATCGGCTTTGAGGACCTTGAAGGTTCAATAGAGGTAGTCGTTTTCCCAGAAGCATATAATAATGCAGGTGAGCTCTTTGAAGGAAGGATAGTTTGGATTGAAGGACCTGTCAAGATAAACCAGAACGGTAGAAACCGAAATTCTGATGATGATGAAACTGAACAGGAAGAACGCCAAATACAAGCGGACGAAATTGTGGATTTAGAAACTGTCCCAGAACAACAAACAACTGCTGTTGAGGTTACAGTTCCTGAAACCGATATTGATAATCTGGACAAACTAAAATCGCTCAAAGAAGTTGCTATGGCGAACAGTGGGAACTTACATCTAATTCTGCGTCTCATGACACCGCAACACGGTGAAGTCATCGCTTGTTGTAGTTCTCAATATAAAATTGCAGATAATGACTCAGTTTTCAAACAGGTGGAAAACCTATTTGGTGAAAATTGCATCAAACGCAGCAATCGCACGAAGCCAAAACCGAAAAAGAAAAATGGGAACCGCAAATCCCGATTTAATTATGTATAGTCATTCCGGTGGTTCCTGACAGGATGGCTGATATATCGTTTAAGAGGAGATTCAGCAAATATGCAATATCGCACACTTGGAAAAACTGGACTCAGTGTTTCAGAAATAGGTTACGGCGGCGGTAGAGTTCGGCCAGAGCACGATGTAAATTCGCTTGTCAATATGATACATTACGCCATAGATTGCGGTGTGAACTTCATTGACACCGCACCTAACTACGGCGGCGGTTACAGCGAAACAGTTATTGGCAAAGCAATAGCGGGCCGTAGGGATGCATGTATCATCGCTACAAAAACTGAGGCTTATGATCCAGACGGAATTGCAACTGATCTGGCAGGTAGCCTAAAACGACTCGGCACCGACTATATTGATGTGCTCCAATTCCATGGCGGTTGGTTCTATGAAAAAGAAACAGAACAGATTCTAAACGGCGGTGGATTGGAAACATATCTCAAACTGAAGGAAGAAGGGAAAGTAAGGTTTATCGGATTTTCTGCGGATGGTCCCTCTGGTGGAACAGAACAACTGATTGCCACAGGTGAACTTGATATGATGCAAATCCATTACAATCTGATGTATCAAAGCACTTGTGACACCTTCGGCATGCGGGGTGTTATTCCTGATGCTGTTGCACAAGACATGGGAATTGTGCTTATGCGTTCTACGACAAGCAATGTCTTCCAAAATCTTATGAAGCACTGCTTCCCCAATGTGATGGCGGATGTTGACGTAGATAGCTTTCTCCTCAACTATTCCCTTTCTAATCCGATGGTCAACGTTGCCTTAATGAGCCTGCAAAGCACTGACGATGTGGATTGGACAAGTGCTGTGTCGGATGATGTTGATGCGCGATTGGATTTGCGTGCGATTCATGGAAGGTAGGTATATCTTTAAACACACGGTTCTTTTTATGGTTTTCGTGGCGGCCTTTCGTCAACCGATGCCTCTTCCTTGCTTAGCACCTCTATCAGATGATATTCATACTTTCCCACATCTTGAATACCTTCTGGACGCTCCTCAAGTCTGACTTTCAGCCTGTAGATATATCCAGGTTCAAAGTCAAATCCTTGTATGCCATCATAGAAGAACTCCCATCGCTCCCTTTCCTCGTTGTATTCAAGATAGCATTCCTGTTCAAACGCTCCGATACAAGTTGTTCTATAGGGACCAATGATGATTATTTCTGTGTGCTCTCCCCAATCACATCCGATTGTGAGGGATAGGAAGAGTAATGTGAGTATTAGTTTTGTAGTGTTTTGCATGTTTTTCTTTGGCACTATTTTATTATCTGAGTTTTAGGTTTTTGTCATTCCGTTGTCAGCATTGCTGCGATGTCTTCTGGTAACTTCACATCATTTTCTTTTTCAAATTTTGCCATGCTTTCATAGGTTCTATAAAACAAGGTGACAATATCTATTCTCATTTCCAATGCAATAGCAAGGTCTTCTTTAGCCTTTTCCCATTCTTTAAGGTGCAACAATGCCATACCACGATTACGGTAGGCATCGGCATATTCAGGATTTAGTTCTATCGCAACGGAATATTCTTTGATAGCTTTATCAATATCACCTTTTTCAAAGTATGCAACACCGAGATTGTTGTAGGCATTAGCATCTTCAGGGTCACATTCAATTGATTTGCTGAAATCTCTAATAGCTTTGTCCAATTCACTATCATTAAGATAGACTACTCCGCGGTTGTTATATGGCACAGCATCATGAGAATCAGATTCTATTGCCATATTATAGTCTTTAATTGCTTTGTCAATTTCGCCTTTATCTCGATAAGCATTACCTCTGTTATTATAGCCTTCGGGGATATCTGGTTTCAACTCTAAGGCTTTAGTATAGTGCAGGATAGCTTTTTGATAAGCTTCCTGTTTTTCTTCTGGATTCTCCGCTTGGTCACCTTTTATATGGTAACTTAAACCTCTATGGAATTCCGTATAGGCACTTTCATGAATACTTTGATTTGTAATGAAACCATGTAGATCGTTATAGATTTTGTTGGTAGAGAGGTCATGGTACTTTTGCAGATGTTCTAACAGAGATAGTTTCAGGTCAGCAGGAATATTGACAATGATTAAATCATCGGGATTAAAAAAGCCTTTAGGGTGTTGCACAAAAACGCTTTTCTGTGCAATAACACGGTGTCTTGGATTCCGAGGTTCTTCAATCCAATTTGTTAGTTCCTCGGTTTTTGGCAAGAGAATTACCCGGCCGTCTTTTTTCAGAGATTCTGAACTATCGCAGGCAAAAAAGAGGGCTACAAGGTAGTCTGTTGTAAAATCGATTAAGTTAGTTTTACCACCGTAATGTTGGATTTGCGTTAGGATATCAAGCGGATCATCGGTTTCAGGACTATACGCCTCTGCCTCTGCTAGAATCTCACCTTGAACAATCTCAATGTTAAAACCATCTACTTCAATCTCAGCATATTGGCGATAAAGGTTTGAGGATATTTTTTCATAGTGTTCGGGTTCACCACGGTAAATATAATCTTCATCTGCCGATTTTTCTTCTATTTGACTAATTATACTTCTGATGTCAGATAACTGTCTGTTAGATGTTTTAGGATGTTGGGTCATGTTTTTTAATTATCACGTTATTGGAATCCTCAATATTATACCATTTCTAATAAAGAATAATTCATTATGAGATTGTGAATTCAAACTAAGAGAGGCGCAATGAATCGCGCGACTACAAACGCCTGTTTTGATGATGATAGGTTATTATTTAGAAATGGTATTAGGTATAGACAGACTGTTCTTCTAATGAAGAAATTTAATCATAAACGGTATATCGTTCAGATATCTTCGTCGCGGTAATATATTCTACGATACGTATCTAGTATTTCAAAATCAAGGATGTAAAATAAACAATAATAGCAATTTGCTTATTTAGTTTTTCCTTTTCGCTTAATTGTCTCAACTATTGCTGTTTTCTTTTTCCGTTTGGCTTCTGATACGGTTATAAATCTACCAGTCTTTGCGTCACGACCAACTTTGACAGTTGTCGTTCTTTTCCGTGCCATTTGAAATCACCACCTTTACACCATAAAGAAGTTTCAATATACCACTGCTTTTTATTATCGTTTAGTAAAATGATAACATGTTTCACGAGGAAATTTCAAACATATCCATAAGGATGCAATGTCACTATAGTTACACAGACAGGAAATTCCGAATCACATAATCCAGAATCCCGCCATTTTTATAGTATTCTACCTCTACCGGTGAATCAATACGGATTAACAATTGAGTTGTCTGCGTCTCACCGTTTGTTCGAGAAATCGTCATTGTTGCTGTCTGTCCCGGTTGCAGGTCATCAGCGAAACCTGTGATACTGATAATCTCACTACCATCTAAGTTAAGACTTTGTGCATTTTCACCATCCATAAACTGCAATGGCAATATACCCATACCGATTAGATTGCTGCGATGGATTCGTTCATAACTCTCAACCACTACCGCTTTGACCCCGAGCAGTTTAGGTCCTTTTGCAGCCCAATCCCGTGAACTTCCCATGCCGTAATCTTGACCAGCAAAAATAACCGTGGGAATACTGTTTTCACTATAGTTGAGTGCGGTTTCATAGATAGTCGTTTGCGTTTCCTCTGGATATTGAACAGTATAACCACCTTCGACATCTGGAGTCATCAAGTTACGAACGCGACGATTTGCAAACGTGCCGCGACTCATCACCCGGTCGTTGCCTCGTCTTGCCCCGTATGTATTGAAATCTCGCGTTTCAACGCCCCGTTCTTGCAGATAACTTCCTGCTGGACTTGCTGCTGCAATTGCTCCTGCAGGAGAGATATGGTCTGTGGTAACTGAATCCCCGAAAATGCCGAGTATACGTGCCTCAGTAATATCTGAAATCGACGCGGGTTCACGTGAAAATCCATCAAAGAATGGTGGGTGTTGGATATAGGTGCTTCTCTCGTTCCACGGATAGAGCACACCTGTTGTCCCCGCAAGTTCTTCCCATTCTGGTGCCTGATTTCCAATAGATTCGTACATCTCCTTAAATGTTTTGCGGTCAACCGCTGCACCAATCATATCCGCAATTTCTTTACGGGAAGGCCATATATCTTGTAAGTACACTGCCTCACCAGAATCGCTATTTCCGATAGGTTCTTTGGCAAGATTGATGTCAATCCGTCCAGCAAGTCCATAAGCAACTACAAGCGGTGGAGACATAAGGAAGTTTGCTTTTATTTCAGGATGCACACGTGCTTCAAAGTTCCTGTTTCCGCTTAAGACACTTGCAGTTACGAGGTTTTCTGCATCAATCGCTTCCTGGACAACATCATTGAGCGGACCACTGTTACCGATGCATGTTGTGCAGCCATAACCGACAACGTTATATCCTAACTTTTCTAAATAAGGTAACAAACCTGTGTTTCGCAGATACTCTGTAACAACACGCGACCCTGGGGCTAAACTTGTTTTCACATAATCGGGAACACGCAATCCTTTCTCAACTGCTTTTTTGGCAAGCAATCCCGCACCAATCATCACTGATGGGTTACTGGTATTTGTGCAACTTGTAATTGCCGAAATAACAACTGCCCCATGCGTGATTTCCCCTTTGCCTTCCATCTCTGTTACACCAAATCCATCTTCTGCTATAGGACGCGTGAGGAGTTCGTTGAAAGTTTCTTTGACATCTGATAAAGCTATCCGGTCTTGCGGCCGTTTCGGTCCAGCGATACTCGGTTCAATATCGTTAAGATTTATTTCCAATACATCGGAGTATTCTACATCACCGAGACGCGGAATGCCGAACAGTCCTTGTGCCTTGAGATACGTTTCCACTAAGTCAACATGTGTTTCATCGCGTCCAGTGAGACGAAGGTAATTCATTGTTTCAGTGTCAGGTGGGAAAAATCCGATTGTCGCCCCGTATTCAGGACACATGTTAGAGAGCGTTGCGCGGTCAGGCAGCGAAAGTACTTCTACGCCTTCACCGAAGAATTCAACAAACTTACCCACAACCGCAGCCTCTCTGAGGCGTTGCGTTACAGTCAGGACAAGGTCTGTTGCGGTTATCCCTTCTTTAAGATCACCTGTCATATAAACACCCAGCACTTCAGGAGTTAAAATGTATACAGGCTGTCCCAACATTGCAGCTTCAGCCTCAATGCCACCAACACCCCACCCAACAATACCGAGACCGTTGATCATCGTCGTATGTGAATCTGTACCGACAACCGTATCAGGATATACGCCTGCTTCTTCAGTCATTACAACCTGTGCGAGGTATTCCAAATTCACTTGATGTACTATGCCGATGGAGGGTGGAATGATATTGAACTTCTCAAACGCTTGTTGTCCCCATTTCAGAAATTCGTATCGTTCCTTGTTGCGTTCAAATTCTCTTTGAGTGTTAAACTGAAATGCGTTCTCTGTGCCGTAAGCGTCAACTTGGATAGAGTGATCAATCACTAAATCGACAGGAACGAGGGGTTCAATCATTTGTGCGTCACCACCGAGTTCTGCAACAGCAGATCGCATCGCGGCAATATCCACAACAAGCGGAACACCAGTGAAATCCTGAGCAACAACGCGGGCAGGTTTAAACGGAATTTCTGCTGCTTTTGGCGATTTCGCATCCCAATTGGCTAAGTTGACAACGTCCTGTTCAGTGATCTGATGTCCATCGTAATTGCGGAGTAACGATTCAAGTAGTATGCGAATACTGACAGGTAGGGTTTCAATGGAACCTTTACCTGCATCTACTAAGGCAGGAAGTGAATAGTAGGCATGTTCAAAACCATCGCTCTCAAGGGTTCGGCGTGTATTAAATAGATTGTGAGACGGCGTGGGCATTTACAAACTCCTTCATAAAATATATGTTTTCTATTTTGTTATTTTACCACAGTAGGGGGTGGATTTCAATTGTTTTCAAGAGGAGTGTTAGGAGCGGAAGAAACAAAGGTAGACCAGAACAATCCTGATTCAATCAACATAAGAAGTACTTTGACTGAATCAGGATTGTTTATGGCTTGAAATTAACCTAATGGTCTACTTTACAAGTGCAAGGATTAATAACGTGCTTTCAAACTACCCCAGATTGTTGGGAGTTTGTTAGCGGGTTCAACAGCGGTTGCTGATGCAGTGAGGAGTTTGGCATCGCCAATGGCTGAATGATCACAACCATTTCCATCACCACCATCTCCCATAACAATGGTAAGCTCTGATGCCCCTTCAGGGATGTCAAATTCAACTTTAAAAGGTTCAACATTTTCACCATCTGCTGTGCCTGTCAAAGTTTCAGTTGATGTTACTTCTGTTCCATCAATTGAAAAGACAAAATGACTACTACCGCCGTGTCCACAATCCCCTGGGTCTTTTTCATCGGACATGCCAACATATCCTTCAAATCTGACGTAATCATCACCCGTTAAATCATAGACAAAAGTTCCGACGGAATGTGCGCCAAAACCACGTTCAAAATAGGTGCCACCAATGACGATGTGATTTCGTGTTGTTGCCCCTTCCCCGATAGTGGCGTTATCAAAGTTCAGGGGACCACCCCAACCTGTCCATTCAGCAACAGGATTTTTGGGAATAAGACCGCATGCATTTGCTTTCGGTTGACTTCCACCTATTAACGCAAGGTAGACAACACCGTCACGGTCATCTTCTTCCACGACATCATCATAATCGTTTTGTGTGCCAACATCTTCTGAATCAACTTCTGTAATAGGTTTGGCGCCGTCTCCATCTAAGTTTGTGCAGTCACTTTTGTCAGCATGAATACCGAAAACAAGACCTATGATTAGTAAAATACTTATTGCAATTAAATTATTAAATTTCAATGTAATATACCTCCGTATATTTGATAAAACACAGTTTAATGTGTATAGTTAATTTTTTCAGGTTTAATAACGTGCTTTCAGATGTCCCCAGATTGTAGGAAGTTTGTTAGCGGGTTCAACCGCAAGTGCTTGCGCTGTAAGGAGTTTGGCATCGCCAATAGCTGAATGATCGCAACCATTTCCATCTCCACCATCCCCCATAACTATTGTGAGTTCTTTTGCATTTGAGGGAATGTCAAACTCAACCTTAACAGCATCAACATTTTCTTCACCATCTGTGCCTTTGAGCGTTTCAGATTTGAATTCTTGTTTCCCATCAACAGAAAATATGAAATCACCACTTCCACCATGACCACATTCACCAGGGTCTTTTTCATCGGACATACCGACATACGCCTCAAATTTGAGGTATTTATCACCTGTTAAATCATAAACTAATGTGCTAACAGCATGTGCCCCGATACCACGTTCAAAGTAAGTGCCGCCGATGACGATATGGTTTCGGGTTGCAGCACCTTCACCGATGGTGGCATTGTCAAAGTTAAGTGGACCACCCCAACCTGTCCATTGACCTGCATCATTCATGGGAATAAGTCCACAGGCATTCGGTTGGGGTTGGCTGCCACCAATCACAGCAAGATACACTACACCTTTACGATCATCTTCTTCCACGACTTCATCATAATCGTTCTGTGTGCCAGCAACTTCTTCACCAACTTCCTGAATTGGTTTGGCACCATCACCATCAATGTTTGTGCAGTCTTCTTTGGCAGCATTCACGGTGAAAGCGATGCCAACTAAAAGTATCATCATAATGAAGGTAAAACACTTAATGCCTTCATTAGATTTTCCGAACATATTAACTATTTTCATAGATTTATCCTCCTATAAAACTAAAATTAGACATTATACCGATTTAATTCCGATACTCTGTTACGAACAGCACGTATCATGCAAAACCGAATGTAACAATAAAAACCCACAACGATCCAAAATGGACGTGTGGGCACAGCAGCGGTCCAACCGCTAACGCTTTCAATGTTGTTTTGTCGTCCTGTGTTGTTATATTTAACGGTGACGTAGGGGGGGGGGGGGGGGGACTCAAAACCGATGTTAAAACAGAACTGTCAAGCAGGGCACAAACCCAATCTCCGCGCAGACAATAGATATCTGACACGTTTATTTTTGCAAAATGATGGTTCCTTTGTCGGCTTTTCATTGTTCCTACTCAAAAGAAGAATCTAAATCTGAATACTAAAGGACATAGTAACGTCCTTTTTTCTCTGTATTCCTCACGGACAATAGATTGTCCTATTAAATGCAATTAATGTCAAGTTTTTTATACGCAAAATTTTGAGTATGGACAGAATTTTTGTCATTTCTTTTGACAGCAAGCAAGTGGACAAAGCACATCCATCTCGATTAATTCATAATAATGTCTACAGGACTTACGCAGTTTCTCTTAAAGTCCCCTTGATAAGGGGGATTTAGGGGGTTAAAAAGACCAAAAACACTGAAATATTGCACTATTTAACCCCCTACCCCCTTATCAAGGGGGAATGCGTAAGTCCTGGTCTATTAACTATTTTCATAGATTAACCATCTATAAAACTACAATTGTGTCAAACAATTTAACGGGGTGAATATAGTTCTTCTGGTGAAAACAGTATGGCTAATTCACTCTTTGCATTCTCCGCACAATCGGAGGCATGCACGAGATTATAGGTGATGTCAGTAGAATAATCAC
Organism: Candidatus Poribacteria bacterium; assembly: GCA_958295945.1. Lineage (GTDB taxonomy): Bacteria > Poribacteria > WGA-4E > WGA-4E > WGA-3G > MSPOR6. The sequence goes on along the minus strand of OY282386.1, from coordinate 1,620,309 downwards.
CACGAATACTTCCCGGCGCGGATTCTAACGGATCGGTTGCACCGTTAATGAGACGTGTTATTTTAATCGCATTCTTACCCTCAATAGCAATGGCAACGATCGGTTTGTCAACCATGAATTCAATAAGTTTGTCATAAAATGGTTGTTCTTTATGGATGGCGTATAACTCTTCTGCGGTATCGCGTGTCATTTGCAGCAATTTCAAGCCAACTATTTTTAAACCTTTTCTTTCATAACGGGAAATGATCTCTCCGATAAGCCCGCGTTGAACACCATCTGGTTTCACCAGAATCAGTGTTTTTTCTATTTCCATATCAACTCCGTTTCAATGTCTAGAAAATCAAATAATAAATGCAGATTCCTATTTTCAAATCTGATTATTTAGTATATTGTTTTTGTAGTATTTTGTCAACTTTTTAATCACCCAAACCAATTTATGCTTGCCTTATCCGTTGACGTTGTGCTAAATTATAATAAACTCGTTGATACAGGAAAACCGCATGGAAAAGCAGTTGCCACCTATAACAGATCCATCTCAAGTTTTAGCAGAGATATTGACTACAGAAAAACCTTGGGGACGTTTTATCCAGTACGTGCTAAACCAACCGGTAACTGTAAAGATTTTAGAAATCCATGCCGGGGAACAGGTAAGTTATCAATATCATCACCAGCGGAGTGAACTGTGGATACCGCTTGACGAGGGGGCTTGTGTTCTACTTGAAGGTGATGTGATACATCCAAAACCGATGGAACCAGTTTTTATTCCGCAAGGCGCGAAACATCAACTTATTGGCGAATCTCAAGATTATCGGATACTTGAGATCGCTTTTGGAAACTTTGACGAGGAAGACATTGTCCGGCTTGACGATAAATATGGAAGGGCATAAAAGAAAGATGTGATATCTTGATTAAGCTTAAATTTTAAATGTGGAATCACAAGGTAAACTCACTACTACATGGGCGAGAATAAAGATAAAATAATCTAAGTTGCTACCTATTATTGTAACGTGAGTTCGATATAAAGGTTAGAAAAACCGATACAATATATCACATTTATCACAGATTTGATGACGGGCATGTTCTTGCACTCCAGTGGAGTGCTATGTCTATAGAAAATCCAAACACAAAGTTCTAGCACTCCAGCGGAGTGCTATGTGTGATACTCTCACATACCGCTCCGCTGGAGCTGAAACACTGGTTCGGATGAATACTATAAACATATTGCTCCGCTGGAGCAAAGAAGGTGTTTGGGTTACGTTGGAACTGCTTTTGTTCAATTGAATTCCCTGATGAACTAATCTCTTATATTTGAACTCACGTTATTATTGTAGGAGGGGTTTCTAACCCCGATTTATACCTTAATATGTCATGAACTCAATAAAGATGTCCCTGTTTTTTACGGAAAATAGTTGTAATTTGAAGAAATATTGTGGGTAGCAACTTAAGTTAAAATAGATATGTGTTGGCAGGATTTCCACGAAGTATATACACTAAAAAGTAATTGGCTTCTTGGAGGGTATTAAGGACAAAAATAATGAATTCAAGTGTAAAACAGATAGAGTTAGGAAGCAATTCAGGTATAAGTCTTAAAATGCTTGCTTGTTCGGAAACCGATGCACAAGATGCGGAGGAATTGGTTGGTACACGTTTAGATAATATGCAGGCTTTGTTCAAAGAAGAGACAGATGTTCCGTTATCGGTTTTAGAAAAACACTTACGTGCGTGGACCCGAAGTCAGCAGCAAACAGAACACATTCAGCAAGTACTTGATTTGTCAACTAAAGCGAGAAACGATTTTTCTGTCCTTGTGACCGTAGGAATAGGCGGTTCTGATCTGAGCGCACGTGTTTTTCATGAAATAGCGAATCATCCGTATCACAATCTTCTATCAAAATCGGTACGGGGTGGCGCACCTGAAGTCTACTTTACTGGTGATACATTTGATCCACTTCGGATTAATGCATTGCTTGATATGCTTAAATCACGCGACCTGTTACACCAAACGCTTTTCAATGTGATTAGCAAATCCGGGAAAACAGGGGAAACACTCGCGACTTTAATGATTATTCAGGACACACTCCAACAGGAATTCGGTGAATGGCGAAAACAGATTATTGCGACTACAGGTTTAACAGACAATAGCCTTTTATATCAATTTAACCAAGAAGCACCATTTTATGGCATTCTTCCAGTTCCAGATGGCGTAGGGGGGCGCTTCTCAGCTTTTTCACCTGTCGGTTTGTTCTCTTTAGCGATGACTGCTGGTGTAGGAGAGAACCCAGAAGATAGAATACACGATGCGGTTGAAGGTGTAGAAAGTGCTTATAAGAACTTCCAACTGCCTTATGCCCATCACAACAACACCGCATACCATTTGGCACTATGGCTTGACTCTGTTGAGAAATATTACGGTGCAGGTAGTATTGTATTCTATAACTACGCAGACAACAGTCGGCTCGGTGAGTGGTTTGTTCAACTCTATACTGAATCCATTCAGGAACGTGGATCCGGGTGTAATGTGATTGCTGCCAAAGGTCCTACGAGTAATCATTCTATTCTCAATGGAATCCTTGCTGGACCGAGAGATAAGGCTGTTCTATTTGTTCATTGGGAGGATCTTGGTGTAGATTTAACTATTCCGAGCACAAAGGAAGACAGCGGGTTAGATGCGTTCGAAGGTCTTTCAATGAACAATTGTCAGACTGCGTCTTATCGTGGCACAGAAACGGATTTCACTGATAATGATATTCCGAATGTCACATTAACGTTACCTAAGAGGGATATCAGTAACCTGTGTCTATTGATGCGAACTCTCATGGATACGGTAGCAGTTAAAGGTAGATTACAAGAACTTCATCTTACTGACGGTGTTGCGAAACTTGCAGATGAGTTGACCTACCACCAATCAGCTGTTGAGGGATATAAAAAACGGACAGAAGAAATTGCGGGTGAAATGAAAAGGGAATAACATTCCTATGTTATTTCGTGTTTGCCAAAGTAAATTAATTGCAGTGCCACGGGACCTATGCCTATGCAATATGCTCAAAAAATAATTGACAAATTGTCTTCAATACGACTGCAAAACAAGATTTTTTTCACCTATAGTCTTGTTTTTCTTCTTATGTTCGCTGTTATTTTTGGTATTGCGAGTCTGTTGATTGACAACACTTTTAGTGAACAACTGGACAAAGATGTGTTTGAATTAGAATCTAATATTTCTGGCCGCTATACGTTGTTTGTTGAAGAGATTAGAAACGAAGTCCAAGCAATAGGTGAAGATCGGAATGTGCGCGATGCAGTCCGAAAGGCGGAAAGGGGAGGTAGCCGAGACATTCCACCAACTAATTTTGATGTTTTTGAATGCGGAAATACTGAAGGTATATTAGTCTTGAGTAATGCTTTTGATGAACACCGTATCGGGCAAAAAGTTATTGAGGTAGCCAATGTGGAAACAGACCCTACACTCAAGAAAGGGAAAGGCACGATACAGGAACGAATCATATCTGCAGGCGATGATCCACAGCTTGCGGTTGAGGTTACACAATGGTTTGAATGGGGTTTTGTCACTGGCGGAAGGTCACTTCAAAAATGGTTAAGAGGTGAATTACTGAACCAACCTTCTGAACATCCGATTTTTCTTGTAAAAAGAAAGAATGAACAGGAGGAGTGGATCCCTTTAAATCGTATCGCATACCGCACGTCAGATCTGAAAGTTGGATGGGAACAACAGAAGCAGAAGTATGTAGATGAAGGGAAATCTGTTGAGAAGTTGGTCGTTGGCTTAAGGGATCATCAAAGTGCAGATGGTGCAGATGCATCAGACGAAGGACTACGTACGCCTACCTATACAGTTGTTCGAGCTGACATCCTGAGTTCACCTTTTGCGGATCCACAAAAATTGCCTTTTGTAGAATTAATCATTGCCTATTCGCATCAGTATCGTATTCAGTGGCAGAATCAAATGCAAGTTATTTTGTTGTGGAGTATCGGTGGTGGGGCAGTGTTAGTCTACTGCATCAGTTACCTTGTGAGTCGACGTATCACACGACCCATTGCGCAACTGCAGCAAGGGGTAAACGAGATTGGTGTAGGGAATCTAACGTATCAAATTGCTGTACAATCCAAGGGGGAGGTCGGAGAACTGGCAAATGGATTTAATCAGATGGCACTTATTTTGAAGCGGAGTTTGGAGGAACATAAGGAGGCTGAAAGAATTGCTGTCTGGCGTGATGTCGCAAGGCAGCTCGCACATGAAGTGAAGAATCCTTTATTTCCCATTCGGCTTTCTGTTGAAAACTTACAGACTGCCAAAGATCAACCTGCAATTTTTGATAAGATATTTAATGAATGTACAGAAACAATTATTGAAGAAGTTGACCGTATCCGTGAACTAATAGACGAGTTCCACCAATACGCCAGGCTACCTAATCCAGACCGGCACCCTGTTAATTTGAACGATATTGTTGAATCTGTTTCAAAATTGTATATGGATTTGTCTCAAACCCAAAGTGTTGTAATTGAAAAACAGTTGAGTCCGCTTCCCGAACTTTCTTTAGATCGTGCCCAGATGGAGCGCGCAACTGGAAATATCGTTAAGAATGCGATTGAAGCAATGCCAGAAGGAGGAACACTTACACTTAGAACTATTACTGCAGTTTCTGAAAATAGCAGGAATATTTCGCTTGAAATTCAAGATACTGGACATGGAATGTCAGAAGAGACGCAAAAGAAACTTTTTATACCAGACTATACAACAAAATCTTATGGAACCGGTCTCGGTATGGCAATTGTCCGTAGGATTATTACTGTTCATGGTGGAAACATAGCGGTAGAATCGGATGAGAACGTTGGTACCACAATTCGGATTAGCTTTAACGAGGACACATATCTTACCGATACGGAACCTGTCACTTACCATTTGAACCCTTAGAATAGATAGACCTTACGCAATTAACACATTTTTTGGGATAATCAATGCAGTAATGGGTAATATTCAACATATATCTGAGTTTTCAGCGCGTTTGCATGAAGATTAGTTATTAAACGGGTAATCTTAATCACCCCATAACTTGTAAGCGTGCTGGGCTTTGGAGCCAAATTACCATATTTATTTCTTAATCTTCATCAAAGCGCGCCTATCGTAATTGCGTAAGTCCTGATATAGCACGAATCCATTTTTTTATTGTTTGTTGATAGATAAGTTGTAACCTCTCATCAATTTAGAGACTAAGAAACATGAATACTATCCTCATTGTAGATGACGAAAAGAATATATTGAAAATGCTTTCACAAGGGTTAAGCCTGAAAAGTTACAAAACCCTAACTGCAGCCAGTGGTGAAAAAGCATTACAGCTTTGTGCGACTAAAGACGTTGATCTCGTTTTGTTGGATATCATGATGGAAAACGGGATGGATGGCGTTCAGACGTTAGTGAAATTGCTTGAACAAGACCCCAATCTCAATGTTGTTATGATGTCGGCACAGCAGGATATTGAGATAGCCGTAAAAACGATGGAACTCGGCGCGAGACGTTACGTTACAAAACCGGTGAGTATGGAGAAAATCCTATTCAATATTGAACCATTACTGGAACTCTCGCGATTGGCAAAAGAAAATGAAATACTCAAATCGCAGATTCCCGCTGAAGATGAAATGGTCGGTGAAAGTGCTGCTATTAGAAAACTCCACGTGGAGATTAAACAGGTTGCATCGAGCAATCTTGGTGTTCTCATCTCCGGGGAAAACGGCACTGGCAAACAACTCGTAGCAAATGCAATCCATCAATATAGCAACCGTTCTGATAAGCCTTTTATCCCATTAAACTGCGCGGCACTGCCTGAAGAACTTGTTGAAAGCGAACTTTTCGGTCACGAACGCGGTGCTTTTACAGGTGCTGATTCTATGCGACAAGGACGTTTTGAACTCGCTGACGGCGGCACCCTTTTCCTTGATGAAATCGGAGATATGAGTTTAAAAGCACAGGCAAAAGTGCTACGGGTACTTGAATATGGGGAGGTGGAACGGCTTGGAAGTCAGCAAATTCGTAATGTTGATGTCCGAATTATTGCGGCAACTAACAAAACGCTTTCTGAGGAAATTGAGCGCGGGCAATTCCGAACGGACCTCTATTATCGTCTCAAGATTGTCCCTATTGATGTGCCACCGCTACGTGACCGAAAAGAAGATATTCCGATTTTGGTAAAATACTTTGCGGAACGGTTGCAGAAGAACATGGCTTCTGCCCCGAAAATCTTTGCTTCAGATACTGATGTCGTTTTTCAATCTTATCACTGGCCAGGCAACATTCGTGAGCTTAAAAATCTGGTTGAACGACTGCTAATTATGGTGAATAAGGAAATCATACAACCGAACGATGTCGCGGCGGTCTTACCTATAGAGAGTGACCAAATACAGATGTTAGATGCTGCGACTGCTTATCAATCCAACACACCTTTAAGCACCTTGGTTGATTCTGCTGAGGCGGAGTGCATACTTGCCGCTTTAAAAGAAAATGAATGGAACATTCGGAGAACTGCTGAGGTCTTGGAAGTTGAAAGAAGTAATCTGTATAAGAAAATGAGCAAGTATAATATTGCCCGTCCAGATGCTGATAACTAACTGATGATGACCGAAAGCGACAAATTATGGATAGAAACAGCGGAATGACCCGCATTCAACTGATAATCTTAATCGCACTTGTAATAGTCATTGGGGTGCTTTCGTATCCACCTTGGGCAGAATATCGTAAAGTTAGCCAAGCAGACATAGACGTTGAAATCCTTGCTACAGCGATCAAAAAATACTACAGACACACAAATACCTATCCAACGCAGTTAGAACAACTTGTTACCGATCCTAATGTGGATGGATGGCGTGGCACCTATCTGGAATCCGTGCCGAAAACACCTTGGGGTGGGAACTATGTGCTAATCCAAGAGAACTATAAAGTCGGAATTGCGAAAGATCATCCCCGTGTGCCAACAAAGTATCGGATAGGTGGGATTGCTGAAATCAGTAAAGTCTATCATTATGATGCTGTGCAAGGTGAAAAATATTGGTGGTAATCTGTGGGTGACATCTGGATACCTATCTTCATTTTCATCATTGGTTTAGCAATTGGCAGTTTCCTCAATGTCTGTATTTACCGCATTCCTCGCTCAGACATGTCAATCTATTCCCCGCGTCGATCTTTCTGTCCAGAATGCAGTCAATCCATAAAGTTTTACGACAACATCCCGCTATTGAGTTATCTGTTGTTACGCGGAAAATGTCGGCACTGCAAAGCAAAAATATCTGTCCTATATCCGATTGTTGAGTTCGTTACAGCTGGACTGTATCTCGTGATATATTACGAATTCGGCATGTCACTTTATTTATTGCATGCGATCTTTTTTGTGTCTGTGCTGATACCGATTGCCTTTATTGATGCTCAGCACCTTATTATTCCGAATGTTCTAAGCCTCACTGGACTCATTCTTGGTTTGGGGATAGTGTGTGTCATTGCATATCAGAATAAAGATTTAGACTATCTGAAGCTGCGGTTTATCGGATTTGTTGCAGGTGGACTGGTGATATGGTTAATTGGGTTTATCGGCAGTGCAATAATGCGAAAAAAAGCGATGGGCATGGGTGATGTCAAGTTGATGGCAATTATAGGATTGTATCTCGGTGCATGGCCAGAACTACCATTGGTGATAGCATTGTCTGCCTTCAGTGGAGCAATCATCGGGACGCTGCTGATAGCAACGGGTAAGAAAGACAGGAAGAGCCCGATACCTTATGGCCCTTTTATTGCAGTTGCTGCAGTGGTTGTGCTGTTATGGAGTGACCCACTTTGGGAGAAATATCTGCAGCTTGCGGGGTGGAATTGACAATCTGTTGTATTTATATAGTGTGTTGTAGTAGAATATTATGTAAATATCTAAGAGGAAAGACAAATGCATATTGATATACATGAACAGGCAGAAGATTATTTAGCACAGTTAGTCAAGCGAGTTGTCGCGGGAGAAGAGATTATATTTGATAGCAACGGTACATCCGTTGCCAAACTGATACCTTTAAGGCAAGACAACAAGAAACCTCGCCGTGGTGGACAGTGGAAGGGAAAAGTGAAGATTGCCGAAGATTTTGATGAACTGCCTGAATCGTTTATGGCTGCTTTTCGTAGGAAAAACGAATGAATCTGTTATTGGAATTAAACATGATAGCAGGCACACTCCGCGTGCCGTAACTAAATTGCAGAGGAAAGTAGATGTCTGAGATTAACCATAGTTCTTTTCAAACCTTCTTTTTACTTAATGGGATTGTATTAGCGAATGAAGTAGAAGTTTTTCAAGGGGTACGCCTTGTCCCGTTTCCATTGACGTTAGGGAAGAAAGATAAAGAAATTCCTCAGTATGTATCCGAATTTTCTTCTGTAGGAATAAACTATTTCTTTAACAAGACACAGTTCATAATTGATTCTTCTGTGGTCTCCGATTTCAACATTGATCAATTGTGTCAAGCATTGTCTTTAGCTTGTAATTCTGGTATTCAAATTGCTACTTCTATTCAAGTGAAAATGGACGAAGAACCTTTTAGCATGGTTCCATATACTGGACCTTCCGTAACTTATATGCCGCATGATCCTGTAAAAGATCCCGATATAGAGGAAGCAAAACGTTTATATGAACTTTTGGACAATTTAGAACCTGATGTTCAAAGAAAGTTACACATACCGATAAATAGATGGATTAAATCACATGTCAAACAGAGTGCCATGTTTAATAAAATGATTGATTTGGAAATTCCACCTGAGGATATTCCGGGATCTCCGACTACCAGTGACATTGATAAAATGATTGACTTGGGAATTGCTTTTGAATCCTTGTATTTGTTGGGTAGTAATAATTTATCTCTTGATTTGCGTAATCGTGCTTCTGGATATTTAGCAGATAGCCAGAATAGTCAGGAAGATTTAAAGGCAATGTTCAAAGAAATATATAACTGGCGTTCAAAGGCTGTTCATGATGGCAGACTTCCCACAGAAGATGTAAAGATCGGAGAGAAATTCTATACGTCATCAGAATTTATCAAGTTGGCTCAAAATTTATGTCAGCGATCCATACTAAAAATTGTAGAAGATCCACACCCAAGGGTTATATTGAATCTTGACAGGGAGTACTTAAAACCGTTATTGGAAAACGGATGCAAATTCAGAAAATCTAAAGACTATCTTAAATGTAGACTTAGACTTACCGATGGCAGAGATTGTCAACTTCACGCGCTGATTCCACCTGGTGGAATCAGTAAAAAAGGGTACGTAAAGGAAGTTTGGGTTGAATACGTTGCCGAATCGGTTGAGATTGATAACCAATCCTACGACTTAATGACTCCTTACATTCATCGTACGAAACAGGGGATACAAGAATTCATATTGGCTTCTGACAATTCTATAAAGTTATTACCCAACCCTGACGAAATAGTGATAAAATATTTCCAAGAGATTCCGAGTCAACCTGAATGATTCCGAAACATCTAATAATCAATCTCTCAAAAGACTATAATTCCAAAAGGAGGATTTTCATGGACGTAAAAGATGCAATACTTTCAAGACGATCTGTTTTCAAATTCAAACAGGAACCCGTCCCGAATGATGTATCTATTTTCCCGCTCCAGCGGAGCGATATGTTTATAGTACACGGTATGATGCCGACATCCGCTCCAGCGGAGCGGTATGTGAATTACACGTAAGTTGGTCCCAGAATCTCTAATGTAACGCAAGTTGCTGCCTGAACAAGAATAACATAATTTGGAAAAACATTCATTTGAGACTGCAAGTGAATCCCGCACATACCGCTCCGCTGGAGCGATAGAGAGGACTAACATTTTTCTATAAACATATCGCTCCGCTGGAGCGAAAGATTAGCACTTAATACTATAAGGTGATTGATTCTCAATCCGAACAATGTCCTTGAACATTTTCAGTTTCAGATCGAACACTTAGTGAAGAATATGTAAGCATTCATCTGTTTCTCCGCTCCAGCGGAGCGATATGTTTATAGTACACGGTATAATGCCGACATCCGCTCCAGCGGAGCGGAATGTGAATGGACCCGTTAAATTGGTATCGGAATCTTCAAATGTAATAATTTAGTGCTTTAGAGGAAGATAGCCCTATGGCAAATACATATACCCAACTCTACATCCACATCGTATTCGCTGTTAAGGGTAGGCAGTCTCTCATTCCAAAACATCACAAAGAGGAACTTCACCGATACATCACTGGCATTGTTACTAATAGAAAACAAAAGGTTATACAAATCAATTCAATGCCTGACCACATTCACATCCTTATAGGTATGACCCCAGATTTTTCTCTTTCTGATTTAGTAAGAGACATTAAGGTGAGTTCAACAAAATTTATCAACAAAAAACGTTGGGTAGTAGGTCAGTTCAAATGGCAGGAAGGATTTAGTGCATTTTCCTATTCACATTCGCAGTTAGGAGATGTCGCAAGGTACATCCGAAACCAAGAGAACCATCATTCTCATAGAACATTCAGAGAGGAATATCTTGAGTTATTAAAACGTTTTGATATTGCTCACGATGAGAAATACGTATTTGAAAGTATTGATGAGAATGTTCCAGAAGCATAATGTTCGGCTATTATGAAGGCAGCAAGTAGCAATCAACATACCGCTCCGCTGGAGCGGAGGAGAGTACATAACATTTTTCTATAAACATATCGCTCCGCTGGAGCGACTAAATATCTTTGATGCTATATGTAAAGACGCGAATATCTTGCAACCAACTACCTAATAAACTATAATCCAACGAGGAGGATATTATGGACGTAAAAGATGCAATTATCTCAAGAAGGTCCGTTTTCAAATTCAAACAGGAACCTGTGCCTAATGATGTTATTGAGAAAATCTTCAGTTACGGGATATGGGCACCAAACCATCACGTCACAGAACCGTGGCGGTTTACTGTCATCGGTGAGAAAACGAAACTGATCCTTGCACAAAGGTACCGAGAAATCAAGATGGAGGACACACCTGACCACGTTGATGCCGAGAATCTCGCAAAGATCGGTCAATTGGCTTACGAGAAATTTATGTCTAAGCCAACGATTATCGCTGTGTCCTGCGTCCAAGATGGAGACGAACAACGTCAACGTGAAGACTATGCCGCTGCCTGTTGTGCGATGCAGAACGTCCAACTCGCTGCATGGGATGCAGGAGTCGGTATGCAGTGGAGCACTGGCAGAATCACGATGGAACAGCAGACCTATAAGTTGCTCGGGATTGATTCATCGCAGGAATACATCATTGGCTTTTTCTATACCGGTTATCCCGCGGAGATTAAAGAACCGAAACGGAAACCTGCAGCTGAGTTTATTCGATGGGTTGCCTAAATAGAGAGTTGATAAGCATCCTTGGCATTTTGCCAAAAGTATTTCTCGCTGACTTCATCGCCTTTCGCGCTGAAGTAGTTATCAACAATCTTTTGCACGACCTTATACTGAGCAAATCGTTCCGAAACAGGCCAGTTACTTCCATAGATGAGTCGGTCTTCACCAAATGCATTCCACAAAACATCAATTGTTGGTGTGTAGTAAGCAGCGTCTTCAGGGGCAGGTGTTTGTCCTGTATGCTCTGCTAATCCTGATACTTTGCAGTAGACTTTCGGATAACGGGCAGCTTCCTGTATCGCAGAAACCCACGCGGTATCCGGTGGATTACCATCAACTCGAACACCAGCGATATGGTTAATCACAACCCGCATTGTCGGTATGTGTTCAACCAGAGCAGGTAGATGTTTTAATGCTTCAGGATTTATTAGCAGGTCTAAGGTTAGTTCCTTCTCGGCTAATTTCTCAATGTTCTTTACGAGGTTAGCATCACTAAGTGATTGAAGATGACCACCACCGAGACGTATTCCTCTGAAAAGCGGATTGGTGGAAAACCGATTCAGATTGTCCTCAAAATCAGTATCGTTCGGGTTTAGGTTTCCAACGAATCCAACGATAAAAGGTTCATTCTCGGCAAGATCCAGGATCCATTGGTTGTCTTCAACCCATCTGCTCGCTTCAACGACTACAGTTCCTGTTACGCCTTCTGGAACAGCAAGTTTTTTGTAATCATCTGGCATCACCGTGCGGTAAAGTAGTTCATCATTGGGGTTTGGCCACGGCACCCCTTCTGGACGCGTAGGGTCGTAAAAATGCGTATGTGTGTCAATTATCAAGTCTCATCTCCAAATATTGTAGGACAAGGTCTCTGTGCCTCAGTCCGGTTAGGTATTTGCATTGTCAGAAAACGATATTTTCGTGTTTCAACGCTACTGTTTATCCTATTCCTCACCTGCCTAATATGCAGTTGTTCAACACCTGATGAAGCACAACATCAACAGAGAGAACTCAAACGTGAAGCGTTGAAACTTGAAATAGGACAGGAGCTCAATCCTCTTGACCCAGAAGGACATGTTGCTTTAGGAAAAATCTATCATCAATTAGGTGAACATGAGAAAGCAATTACAACGTTTCAAACAGCAATTGCTCTTGATGATAACCATGAGCATGCTTATAACAATTTAGGTTTAGTTTATGTAGATATGCGTCTGTTTATCCTTGCGATAGAAATGTTTCGTGGTGCGCTTGAAATTGCGCCTGAAAACCCCGCCTTCTATAACAACCTTGGTTACGCTTACGACATGTCAGAAAGATTTGATGAGGCACTGCAGGCATATCAAAATGCTCTGGATGCGGACTCAACTTTTGTAGATACCTATTACAACCTTGCGGATGCCTATCTCAACAAAGAATCATATCAAGAGGCTATTCAGTATTATATGTCAGGCATAGAACTTGATGGTGGTGATGCTACGGTGCATTTCAATCTTGGTCTTGCCTATGAAGAGACCGGTGAAGTGCTCAGTGCTATCCAGTCTTATGAAAAGGGTGTCTCTCTGGATCCCGATGAAATAGAAGCGTATTATCGTCTTGTGCTTGCTTATCAGAAAAAAGGTGATACCGTCATGATGCGTCGTTATTTGGATATGTTTCTCAAAAAAGCTAAAGGTATACCACGTTTTGAAAAACAGTATCTTGCTGCTAAACAGATGCTTCAAACTTTTGAAGACAGATAAGTTAAAAAGTGTGTTTGCCTCCTGCCAGTTTAACCTAAAGGATATACCTGCTTAGGTCTTGATCTTTGACGATTTCCGCCAATTCACCAAGGACATAATCTGCGTCAACAGTAACGCTCTTCTTCTCAAGATCTGGGGCATCAAAGAACAGATTTTCAAACAACTTTTCCATGATAGTGTGTAGTCGTCTGGCACCGATGTCTTCCACAGATTCGTTTACCTGAAAGGCGAGAGATGCGATTTCGTCAATTGCATCATCTGTAATTTTTGCCTTAATCCCTTCTGTTTTTAGTAGTGCGGTATACTGCTTGACTAAAGCGTTTTTCGGTTCAGTTAAGATAGACTTGAAGTCGCTTTTATTCAGGCTTTTCAGTTCAACACGAATAGGAAATCTCCCTTGAAGTTCAGGGATTAGGTCTGATGGATTAGAGACGTGAAAAGCACCCGCAGCGATGAATAGGACGTGATGTGTGCGCACCGAACCGTACTTTGTTGCTATGGTACTCCCCTCAATAATGGGAAGGATATCTCGTTGTACCCCTTCACGCGATACATCGGGTCCCTGCCGAGATTCTCGTCCAGCGATTTTGTCTATTTCATCCAAGAAGACGATACCGGTATTTTCAACGCGTTCAATCGCATCACTGATGACAGCATCCATGTCAATTAGTTTTTCCGCTTCCTCTTGCATCAGGATTTGCCTTGCTTCGGAAACCTTCACACGCCGTTTCTTCGTTTGATTCGGCAGGATATTGCTGAACATATCTTTGAAGTTGATGTCCATTTCTTCAATCCCACCCGGTGAAAAAATCTCAACGAATGGCATGCTTCGGGATTTCATATTGATTTCAACTTCATTATCTTCAAATTCCCCATCCTTTAGTCGTTTACGTAACTTTTCGCGTGTTTTTTTGTGTCGTTCTCGTTGTTCTTCTAAAGCCTCATTTTGCTTTACATTCACTTCTATATCAAACGGCAATTCAATGTCTTCATCTTCATCTATATCTAAATCAATGTCTTCGTCTATATCAAAATCATCTGTATTATCAGTTGGTTGATTCTTTAGGGCACGTGGCATCGGGAATAAGCAGTCTAACAGCCGTTCTTCGGTTGATTCTAGAGCTTTTTCTTCAACGACGACGGTTTGTTCCGCTTTCACACGGCTGACTGAAATCTCTGTTAGGTCACGGATCATTGATTCAACATCACGACCGACATAGCCGATTTCTGTATATTTTGATGCTTCAACCTTGATGAATGGTGCATCTACGAGGCGTGCAAGTCTCCGTGCGATTTCTGTTTTGCCGACACCCGTAGAACCGATCATGATGATATTTTTGGGAGCAACTTCATCTTGCATATCATCAGCAAGCATCTGTCTACGTGCTCGGTTGCGTAGGGCAATGGCGACACTTCTTTTTGCCTCAAATTGACCGATGATATATTTATCAAGTTCTTCAACGATCTGGCGTGGGGTTAGCGAATCTGCTAAAGATTTGTTTTCAACAGTTTTTTTCTCCAAAGTGACCTCCTAAAAGACATTAGACACACGCATTTGTGTCATAGTCAAAAGTCCATGTATTTTATACATTCTCTTCTATTTTCAAGTTTCAATTGATTCTATTTCAACCTGTGCGTTTGTATAAATACAGATTTCACTGGTAATCCGTAATGCCTCAGCGACGACCTCGGAGGCATCTAACTTTGTGTATTTTAGCAAAGCTCTGGAAGCTGCAAGTGCGACAGAACCGCCGGAACCGATAGCGAGTACATTATCGTCAGGTATGATGAGATCGCCATTGCCTGAGATTAGATAACCGTCTTTGGCATCGACGGCAATCATCAAAGCGTCTGCGCGTCTAAGGATGCGGTCACTCCGCCAATCTCTTGCGAGTTCTACGGCAGCTTTTTGAAGGTTGCCACGGTATTGTTCCAGTTTTTTCTCCAAGTTTTCATAGAGGGTAAGCGCGTCCGAAGTAGAACCTGCGAATCCAATAAGTACACTATCCTGATATATCTTCCGTATTTTCCGTGCGCTGTGTTTGATGGCTGTATCCCCTAAAGTGACTTGTCCATCTCCTCCGATAGCAGTTTGTCCATTTCTACGGACAGCTAATATTGTGGTTGAACGCATTCTTTTCTTTTCAAGTAAGTCTGGCATATATTTTTTTCCTAACTACGAGGTTCTCCTAAGTAATTCCACAAACTAAATGTGGTGTAAAAAGTAATTTTGATATTTCGCTAAATTGATCCTATGTCAGAAAATGCTTTTGGTATTCTGAATTGGTTATTAGGAAACCGCACCTACCTGTGCTGGGTAAAATATATTTACTGAATTAATAATCCTCATATAGTTTGTGGTACAGCAGTGTCCAAATTATATTTGGAATTTCCACAAGACAAGAAAACTCAAAAACATCACTATTCCCATGAAAAGACCACACCTTATCCCTGCGATTAGATGATGTTGTTTCCGATAAAAGTAGTAAGGGAATAAGGTGAAGGTAAGTAAAAATGTAATTGGCATAAAGATAGGGACTGATGCGATTTGTGGTATATTTTCAACTCGTAGTTCGTTCCATATCCATAATTCTTTTCCAAATCCATACATCCCAACGCTCCCGATTGATGTTATAATCCCTGTTATCCCTGCAGCAATAAAATGATGCAACCCAGACATTTGAAGTCTTTGGTAGCAGTAAACGGTTAACGTTGCCAGAATGACCCATGTCAGTATTAAACCAATCGGTGTCGTAACGTTTCCCAAAAAATCTGAGCTGCGATAAATGATAAATCGGACTTTTTTTGAAAATAACCAGTCCATCGGCAAGTATGTTGCAGTTGCTGAAAGTCCGAATAGGACGCTATTCCATAGAATTCCTTCATCAAGTTCTGGATGTCTGTAGATAAGATAACCGAACCAACCGATTGCAAGCAGCAGATTCGGATATAGCAACCAGATAGTGCGAATTCCTACTGACCTAATTGGTAATAACAACACTAATAAGAACGTTAATATTGTGGTTAAGGCTACAGTGAATACGGCTTTATCTGTTTTGAGACTCATTAGTTTGTTATTGCGGAAATTGAGACGTGTTACTTTAAGAAAAGTTTATTGGAAAGTGATGACAAGTTGGTTACCAGTAAGTTTTGCTCCGGTTGCTTTTGCACTTGATAAACTTCGTGGTAGTGCGACATGTCGTTTAAAACCGCCAATTGTAATGATCAACTCATCTCCATGTTTAGTTAGGTCTACCTCTTGTTTTGTTAGAAATGGAAGCTGCATGCTCAGTTGGTAATTATCATTAATTTTCATAAACTGATAAGGTTTCTGATCTGAAAATCTATCGGCGGGATCTATATCGGAGTAGAGGAGATTGCCTAACTTATCAAGTCCTGTTTCACCAATAATCTGATCGTCAAAGAGATTCACTTTCCAAATTGGCACACCCGAAAAATAGTTTTCTGCTTCCTCTATATACTTTTGTTGTGTCTGTTTCCAGATTTCAAAAAACTTTTCCTCAACACCTTCAGGGAAGATACGATTGATAATGACAGCGTCAATACATAATCCATACAGGCAAAAGTACATGAAGGCGCGTTGTGTCTCTTTGATTACTATTTTTTCTGGGTTTGTGACGAGACGTACAGTGGTTATATTAGGATCAGTCAGGACTGTATCAATTCCTTCAAGTTTATCAAAGAGTTGTTTGATATTTTGGAAGTATGCATCCTTTGGTATTGGAACAGAACTGATGGTTTCTATTATGGGACCGGCGATTTTTGCCATGTTGCGTTCTAATTTGAAGATGCGATTCATATACCATTCAAGTGTAGTTGGAATGCTAACAAATCTAAGAGATTCACCTGTCGGTGCACAATCAAGGATAATTACATCATAAGTGTTTTCACGTACGTACTGATTGATGTAGAGCAGTGCACAGATTTCTTCCATTCCCGGAAATACGGCGATTTCCTCCGCCACCAGACTTTCGAGTCCAGAACGGTTCAGCAAAGAACGTATGTAGTTGTAGACTTCATCCCAGTATTCAACAATCGCTTCTTGAACGTTTATCTCCTGAATCCATAGGTTTTCATTGACCTGTATCTGTTTTTCGTCTGCTTGTGCGATGAGTATGTCTTCTCTATCAAAGGAATCGCGTAGTGAATGTGCCACGTCAAGTGATATGACGATGGTTTTATATCCGAGTGAAGCGAGTTTCATTCCTGTTGCTGCGGAGATAGTCGTTTTTCCGACTCCACCTTTGCCTGTATAAAATATGAGTCGCACTTTATTATCCTATTAATATGAATATTTTATTTAAGTATATCTTATATTTTGGTGGTATGCAAATGAGTCTTTGTGGTTGGGTGTGTAAAGTTTTTGGCATGAACCATTTCATTTTCATGTTGAATGGAAGCTTGAAATCCAATCAATCCAATTCAAAGCCGAATGCGCTTAGGGTATTCTTCGGGTTGAAACCCCTCCAACTATGTAATCGTGGTTGAAAACCACTCCAACAATGTGAGCTGAATGTCCGAGGTGCAATGAATTGCGCTTGATGAATGTACATAAGACATTCACATTGAACGCGTGTCTTGTCAATGAAATCCGAGATTTTTCCTTTGTCAAAACCGTACAATTGACGTACAAATTCACGTACAACCTGTACGTCTTTGTACGTCGCTGTAAGAGCAGTGGACATAAGGGTTCGTCCGGTGTCTATTAAAAAACAGAAATTTTTTAAATTGTACGTCTTCTGTACTTTCTCTATGTCCTGAAAAGATTGCTTGTAGGATGATCATTATTCCTTGTGTCCGTTGTTTTATTTTCATAATTCTCTTCCTTATTCAACAAGTTAATCGTGGTTAGAAACCACTCCAACAAGTAGATGGGCAGCAAAAAATATAGAAAACGTGGAATGCAAAACCCAAAATCGGCTTTACAAGTTCCAGCTTTACACACTGGTGGTTTCGCAACAAAGGCATGGTTCTTCCCAATCGCTGAGATGCTGCGGCTTCTCAGAAACATCCATGACTCTATGAGATTTTAGATGACATATTCCTACAGGTATGTCAAAATGTTCTCAGTGAACCTATTGTAATTGTATTTTAAACCCCAATTCAAAAGAAATTACAATACAGGATCAAAATGTTAATCAGGTTATGATGGACTGATTATTATTTTGAGAGCGTATTATTGACATTGGATTAGGTTCCGTTGCTGTCATCAGTCAACGGTGTACCTCCCGCGACTTCGTGAGAATTTACGCGATGTTTTTCGTGTGATACCATTCTATTTATTTCTGCCTCATTACTGCAGTTTGTGCTACTAAAAAGAGATGTACTCTATTAGAAATAGTATTATCTTTCTGTCTCCGTTGGTTTCGCGCTCCGAAGAGACTACCCACGACTTTTCGTCAAGTTTTTGAGCGACGGTTGTGGTTGTAAAATTGTGTTCCCGTGTTGTCGCTTCTTCAGGGAACTACACCACCTCTAAGAGTTTCTAAACTTGCGTAGCCGATTTGGGCTTGCATTCTAAACACGTGTTAAGTATATACCATACACAAGTAATTGTCAAGTAAAAATGTAATAATATTCATAGTTTTTTGTGAATTCATAGAAAATTCCTTGATTTCTCGATTAAATTGTAATTTTCTTGTCTGAATTAGGATTTTCAACTCCGACAAATTTTCCTGGTTCAAAGAAGCATGATCTACAATTGAAGCATAAAGTGACAAAAACTTTACACACCCGTGCGGAGTGTAGGATTAATAATAATGTTATATTAATAATATGTCTGAATGTGAATTGTCGGGCATTGCTATAACTTAAGTGGTTATCAACTTTCTACTTATACAACAATTAGCTGGATTTATCTTTTTTTGTTTTATGTGTGATTAGGACCGTATGGTAGGTGTCAATTTATGGTAAATTATTGAAGTCCTTCTACACATTCCTTAGGCGAGGTTAGGAAACCTCGCCTACTGTAGATAGAAAGTGTAGATATATTTTTATACTTCACCATAGTAAGCAAATCGTTTGTAGTGGGATGACGGCTCCCCAACCTAAAGGATGGGGTTTCCTTTAGGTCACTTTCTCACGGACACCCTCCGTTTTTTGAAAGTGTGGGCATCTTTTATATGCTTATAGCATACTCACTTGATTTTAAGTCAAGTTGACCTGCACAGCAACTGTGTGGGTGCCCGCCAAGACACGACTAACAGGGTCCTTATGAGGTATCCCCACTGAGCGACCCAGATACTTTAGTTTTGCGTTCTGTTTATTTCGCAGTTGTGGAGGGAACACCTACACAATCCTATATAGCGAATGCAGAACTCATCACAAACGACTGGCAAGGATCGTAACTTGCAGCGTATACAACCGAATGTGGTATTGAATGATTTTATCATTCATCATTCCAACTCAAGCAATTGAGTGGATAGGACACCTACAGAGCGTAGGTGATTGCTTTCCTATCCGAATGATACTAAGAGTATACCACATTTTAGACAAAAAGTCAAGTTTATTTCTTGACACAACAAAGGCGGTGTGGACATCCCCGTGCTAAAGCAACGGGGTTTTGACACCGAATGAAATGGATAATTTATTATGCTGAATATCCCGATGGATTAGAAGGTCTGATGAATTGTGGTAGTTACCAATGTAATGTTGATTATATTTACCGATCAGCACCAAAGTCTGGTTCTTCTGCTGATTGGGCAACCCATTTTTCAAATACAGACTTGAACGACTTTGCCTTATCGCCAAAGTGTAGATACTGGATACTTTTGATTGGAATTGACACATCACCGTATATTTGTGAATGTCCAAGCAATCTTTCATCTTTAACTTCAATCGGTTCAAAGATCATGATTGGGTTGTGTATCAAAGCGAAGCGAACTAATGACGGAGTGGTTTCTGGTTGTTGATGTTCCTGCGGTTCTTCATCGTTTATTGACTGTTCAGTGTCGTCAACACTGATATTAACTA
The DNA here is from genome assembly GCA_958295945.1 of Candidatus Poribacteria bacterium. Classification (GTDB taxonomy): domain Bacteria; phylum Poribacteria; class WGA-4E; order WGA-4E; family WGA-3G; genus MSPOR6. The sequence goes on along the minus strand of OY282386.1, from coordinate 1,600,185 downwards.
TCCGTGCGACTCGGTCAATAGGTATATCATGTGTCATTAAATTAGAAGTAAACTGAATTGTTTTCCCATCAAAATTGATGAAATTCCCTCGTCTCATATCACCATTTTTCGCCACAAGAATATGTTTTGGCGGGTTCTCACGATTAAAGCGTGGCACGGTGAGTGCTCGTTCTAATTTTACATCTAACTCCATATCCTTGATGTCAAGTGGGTCAAAGATGAGTTCAACCGCTTGTTTAAACGCGAGCGCATCATTATCAATCACGTTTCCTCCAGAAAACACGATTTTCATTTGTTCATTAGGTTTTCCGGTGTCTACTTCAATTTCCAGATTTCCGACTTTAGTTCTACGCATTTTACCTTCCAAAATTCGTCCATCTTCTAAAATGATACGGTGTTTATTTCCACCTGTGATGGTGATAGGATTTCGGTTTTCTTTTCTGGAATGTGTTTTTCCTCGTGAGAATTCAATACCTTTTATGTGCTTTGTATCGATGTGTGTCGCTTTGACAAATGGTGAAACGAGATTTATACGAACATTATCGTAGGAAATGACTTGACAAGGAATGACTTCTCCGTTCTTCAGATGCATTAAGTGCGGGAATGTCTTTACATCAAATTGGTGGAGTCTTGATACATGTTTATTATTTCGTTCAACCCGAGGCGATAGGTTATTTGCTATTCTGACAGCTTCCGAAGCACCGATAGGTAACCACTGGATACTGGATTTTTCGTTGGTGTTAAATATCACTTGTCCACGGAGACTTCCGGTTGGAAAGAACATCTTATCGTAAGCATCAATGGGTTGTTTTATTTTACTTGTAGACTCAAGACGAAGTTCGGACACACCTTCAAGTGAGCAATTTATTGATTCTTCTGCGAAATTTGTTCGCATTAAAACACTGTCCATATTCAATTGTTCAACTTTCCCATTTATGACTGATCCGTCAATGTACGTCAATGCCATGTTTTGATCAGTTTTTCTTAGCTTTCGTCCTGGCAGAACAACTCGATCAACCTGTTTTATGTCTGCGTCAGATCGTGTTCCATTGGTGTCAAGTATATAAGCGTTATCATTTTTGACAAACAACTTTCCGTGAAAAACTTCACCATTCATCATGTGGACTCTCGGTTTAGTGAAATAGACTTTTTGGTTATTAAATTTCTCAGGTTGATGGTAAATTCTTAACCGTTGCACTGATAAGTCTTGTCCTCGGTTGTAAACATAAGCACCGGGTACCTCAGTTGTCTGATGCACTTCATCTAACTCCAAGAGTAAATTTCCGTTTTCATCAAATACCTTTAGCACTTGCGTGTCTTGGTCATAAGCAATTCGTAAACGGTAGCTGCGATGATCTGGTTTTATTTGTAATATAGGTTCATATAACGTTCCTTGCACGACAACAAGTTCCTTTGCCCATGTTTCAATTCGCAATGCTTGGTAAAGGTCTTTTCCGAGAGAGAAAACAAAACCTGGAGGGCTTGATGTGGATGCAATTTCAAAGTCAATTTCATAACGTTTTGGCCATTTAATCGGATAATATAAATTCGTTTTACTTCTATCAGTGCGTGGTTTTCCACCCTGTTCCGCATACCAGCCGGTGGAATTTGTGCTGGTTTGTTTCTTGGTTTCGTTTTGGGCTGCTGGCAACCATGATACCAGTTGTGAACCATCAAAAATAAGGTTGGAATGTTCTTGGTTTTCAAGAGAGTAGATCATATCTCTATTGACACGGAACTGCCCATGACGATTATTGGAAAATAGGAAAGTGTCTTCATCTGAATCAATAATGTCAGCTGTCCAGAAGTCTCCTGATATAGTTCCGACACGGAAAGTTCCTGTTACTGGTGTGGGTTGCTGAGAGAAAACAATGGAATCTAATACAGTGATATCTACATTCAGTTCGTCTGCGAAGTATGGAGACTTCCACCGGATTGTCCCTGATTCTCCATCCATCAGTTTACCGGCGAGGGAATCACCATTTTTCCAACGTAAGAGTGTTTCTTGAGCCTGTGTCGTGGTGTGAAACCACAATCCGATGAGTGTAAGGACAATCACCATTAACATTCTAAGACATTTTCGCATTGTGTTTCTCCTTGATATGCTTGACTTTTTAGTTGTGTATTGAAGATATATCAAAATAGTTCTCTGTTATGATTACGAATGTTAAGCCTCTATAATATTACCTTTCATAAATAGGCAGTAAGCGGTAGTTCAAAGCTAATGTAAGCACAGCCATGCCAGTTCCATAGGCTTTACCGTAGGAACTGTTGAAGCTTCCATCAGGTTGTTGCATTTTTTGAAGTCGTTCAATAGCTCGTAGATTCCAAGCTTGCCATGCTTCCAAATCACTCTGGAATAGTGCCTGTGCCATATAGTATAAGGTATAAAACATATAATGATTACCGACATTATAATTTGCTCTTCGTTTGATGTATTCGGAAGTGGCTTTATATTCAGGTGTATCCTTTCGTTTTCCAATTGCATAAACGAGCGTAGCAATAGCAGAACGGGTGAGTCCATCTCCATGACTTCCTGATGGGGTATAAGAGACCCCTCCACCTTTTATTGTGCAGGTTTGGAAAAAGTTTAATGCTTTGTTAACGGCTTCATTTGGGATTTCAATGCCAGCGTTACGTGCGCCGAGAATTCCCATCAGGACGGTGCCAGCCACGGTGGTGTCAGCATCTCGTGCTTGTGGTGAGTATCGCCATGCCCCCCACGGGTTCTTTTCTTGGGCTGTCAATGCACATCTTACTGCAAGTTCCAATGCTTCACTAATGGTTCTTCTACGACTTGCGGGGACATTGCTATCTTTCCAGAGGAGATCTTCGTCTACAGCACCGTAAGCTTCAGACAGTGCTAACGTAGCAAAACCGTGATGATACATGGATGAGTGTCCACTTCTTGTTCCCATATATCCTGATCGTGCATCTTGTTTTGAGAGCATATGCCGTAATGCCTTACGGATGTTTGGTGCATAAGGTCCATAATCTGGGTCTTCTCCACTTGCCATTAACGCCATGACACAAATACCCGTAATTCCTGCTCCACCTTGTGCTCCTTGCCAACCGCCATCTGCTAATTGGGTGTTTGCAAGATAACGTAAACATCGGTCATTGATGCTTCTTACTGCGGGTGGGACACCTGTGCCGTAACGGAGTGTGGGGTCTTGAGCCTCAGTTGTATCAGTGCTTATAGTATAAATTCCGATACAAACAACTGCTATAAATATAAAATTAAAACGATTCATTTGTGTCTCCTTATTTCCGTTTTACTCAAACAATCTTTGGCAAACTAAGTTCACATTCATCACCCTCAAACTGAATTTCAAATTTCATCAATATCAGAAAGGTATGAGTGAAGATAATCCGACTGCCAACGACTCAGTCCAATGTTTTCTATTTGTTCTATTACTTGATCAAACATATTTCTTTGAGGGTCCTCAATTAGGGGAGGTACAGTAAACTGAATCGCTATCTTTTCTAACTGCTTACGTTGGTCATCGTCTAAAAATATCAACATATCCAGATCCGCCACAACCAAATCACGCAGAGCTTGTTGACGGAAAATATCTCTTTCGGCTTGAATTTGCATATATTGTGCATACTCATTTTCAGAAAGAACATCCTTGAGGGTTTGTTGGTATAGTGGGTGATCTAAAATGTCTAATGTGGGGGCATTTAGTTGTGCCACTATATAAATTTCCCGATTGAAATCTTTTTTGCCACCTATCCATCCGTATACACGCGATCTTCTGCTATTAGCTATCTGCGTAAAACGAGTAAAAAAGCGGAATTTAAAAAGTTCTATGCTACCATTTTTCTTAACCGATTGACTATTTTCATCTTTTTCGTTCCATAGCATTACACTCAACTTTTTGAGTTCTTCAGAGGCACGTTGCGGGGACATTTCTTTTGCCTCAATAGCGTTGATGAGTCTAGTCTCGGTATCATGATATAAAGACATGATTTTTATCGCTTCAAGGTATTTTTGAGCTACACTCTTGGCAGCAAAGGAGAGTAGCATTGATGCATGCTCATTAAGGTTGCCTAATTGTGCTGTATGTGCAGCGAAAATAGCTTCAACGAGGTATTTTGTTCGTTCATCGGATTTCAACATTCCTGCTTTTTTGTTTAGTTCCTCAAGTTTGGTAGTAGCGATATTAGAATCAGTGATTGCTTGGGGGACATTACGGATCTGACGCTTAATTGAAATTTCTGTAGTTTCTTGGTTTGTCCACATTAATATTTTTTTCTGGGTCTTGGTTAAAATATTTTGCCATAAATCATCATCTGCTATATTAAGCCGCAATTGCTTAACTTTTTGGCGTTGATCTGCAGTCAAACTGAGTACTTGATCATACCCTACTGTTGTATAGTAGATAGTTGCCCGATTTTCTCGGTGTCTACGTTCCTTTATGAAATCGGTGATATCCTTCAATGGTCTTTCGGTTAAATTTTTGGTAAATGCTGCTCTAATGTCTTTGCGCGACAATAACGCCTCAAGCAGTTCTATGTTGCTTGGACTCCAGTTAATTGCAAATATCGAGAGATCTTTTCTGTGTTTTAACGCTGTCTCAATAGATATTTGAAGTGCGTGCTGAATGGCATCAACTTTTTCTTGCTTCAAATTATGACGTTTAGATATATTATCAGTAACTTGGTACAATATAGGTAGAAATCTATAATTGACCATCCTTTTAGCACGATTGTACCAGTCAACCATTTTGAGTTCAAGAACATGACTTCCACCATGTGTCACCGTAATATATTCACTGCCGCTCCTCATGCGTTCAAATCCTTCCTGAACATATTTGAGGGTATATTTCCCATCAGGAAGATTACTGAATTTAAAATTGCCATTTGCATCAGTTTTTGCTGTAAGTTCTTTATCATCGGAACTAACAATTGTGACGATTAAGCCTTTGATTGGGGTTTGATCTTTGCCGTATTCAATTGCCTTGCCATGGATAGTTCCTCCCTTTGCAGAGTTTTCTTCAGCATAAGCATTGCTTGCAACTAATAATAAAAGAAAATATAGAGAGACAATTTTTCTGATTTGCATTTGTCAATCCTCATTCTGGTTCTAACCTTCTCATATTGTTGCCAAACCAGTTTGCCATTCATTTCCTTTCTTACCAGCATAGAGCATGATATAAGTGTTACCAATTTCAAGGATTTGTCCAGTTAAGACACCGTCGCAGTCAAAATCATCAGGATCGTCCGAGGGTGTAAATACAGGGTTGTACGGGTTCGGTTCATAGTTAAGAAAATCACGAGTACGCACATGTCCGATACGCCAGACTTCTCCATCAAAGCCACCATAGAGAATATGGAAATACTCCGGTCCTTTGAACAATTCAGTCTCACGAACGGATTTACTATCCCATGCTTCGCCACTACCAGTGAAAACAGGATTGGCAGGATTTTTAGTTACCATCGCTGGATTATTCGTTGGCGCGGTTGCATGGCACATCGTTAATCCTTCTCCGAACGACTTCGTTGCCTTACCTGTATAAACAATGTGTATCATATCACCATCTATTGCTACTGATGGATGGGTGGAACCGTGTAATTCGTGTTCAGTATCCGCAGGAATGACAGGCGTGTGTTGGACGCGTTTCCATTCACCCAAATCACCGTCGCTTACAAGCAGACCTGTCTGTTCAGGTGTTGTTTCTCCTTTCCCGCGATAATACATGTAGTATTTACCATCAGCGGGATTCAGAAATGGAAAAGGGTACTCAACCGCTGCATTGTCAAAACCGTCTGTTGAAGGTATTATAATAGGGTTTCGTTTATCCTGTGTAATGTTTGTAATGTCGCTAATAGGGGCTGTAGCGTGCATCATCACCCACCGACGATTAACATAGCGTTTACACCAGATATAGTGAACCGAATCATCAACAACAATCGCATGTGTTGCTGCTGCCCAAAGCGGTGGCTGTAGAGAGATGATTGGATTTCCTTGTTCTATACGTTTGAAACTTGCAAATACCTCAAACGATATAGTATTCTTTTCTCCATCAGTCATGTGTTTCCTCTGTGGTGTAGTGTCTTGTGTTCCTATTAGTTGCCTTCTAAGACATTGAAATATGCGTCTAATCCTTGCCTGAATTCTTCTGGTAGTACGCGCCCAGTTTTGCCTATTGCTTGTTTCGGTGCGCGTTTTTCAATAAATGCCTGACCTGAGTCGTCTCCTCTGCCACTTCCGAGTGTCATTGCAGAAACTAATTGTGCAAAGACATTTCCACTTCCACCTGGCGTGTCACCACCGCCTCCTCCGCCACTAGGTGTATTTGGCATGCGTTGCGTTTGAAGTAGGATTTCAATCACTTCCGATATAGCTGCGATTGCTTCGGGACCTGTTTCAGGTTTGGCAAGGATTGTCTCTGCTTCCTCCATCACCTCAGCTGCAGCACTGACTTTGGCGTATTGCTGTCTGATACGTCGTGTATTAAACTCTGGTAACAGACTTATCTGTCTTGCCACCTCAAGTGTATCCTCGGCGATTTCGTATTGTGTATCGCTCAGACCTTCGCTTCGCGCATAATATTTATCGGAATTGAGCGTGTCTTTTGCGTTTTCAGTTTCGCGCGTTTCCTCGCGTAATTGAATTTCACGATTGATGATACGCAACACCTCTAAAACAATTTCAGGTGGCAAACTTGGCAGTTCCATCATTCCGCCTTCTGGAGGCGGGGCATCGGGTAATGGGTCTACTAACTGTTCAGCCCATCTATCCAACGTATCCGCCCAGTATTCTGCTTCAATTGTAGATTGCCCGACATAATTTCTGTTGATTGATCTGACAAGTTCGCTCATCTGGTTTGATACAGAAGCGTCTTCCATCTCTGCCAGGACACGTAGGTAGTTATCATTAGGACGACGATCAGTATAGGCTGCCATATCTTGAATGATGGTGGTTACCTTTTTGGATTCATTGGATTCCATTTCGGCTAAACGTTTCCGGACATCTCGATTTTTTGTGCCTCTGTCAGACAATCCGAAGGTGTCAATTTTGTTGAGATCTGTAGCGATGTCAATTTGCCTTCGTGAGGCTGCCTTCAATCGTTTCACGAATGTGCTATTTTCAAAACTGACCAAAAGTTTTTTCATCTCGTCTGATAGTTTATCAAAAGCGTCCAACAATTCCTTCTGTTCTTCAACAGCTTGTACCACGAGTTCTTCAGCAGGAGGTGATTCTGCGTTTTCATCTTCACCTTCATCTTCTCTGCCGCTACCCATCAACGTCGTATTAGGGATGGCTAATCCACCAACGACCTGTGATGGTGGTGCTTCAGTTGGTTTCTCAGGTTTGTTGAAACCCGATTCCACATCGGAAAGTCCAGGTGTTGGATTCGTGGGTGAAGGTTTACCTTGTTCGCCTCCTTGTGGTGGTTTACTCCGATTCACACTGACAGAATCGGGACGTTTGTTCGGATCTTCAGGATCCTCAGATTCCGCGTCTGTCCCTTCAGGTGGCACAAAACTATCAGGTCCATACTTTTTCGTATCGTCTCCTGAACCTTCCTGTGGTTTGCCAGAAGATTGTGATTTATTACCCGATGCTTGGTTTTGTTGTTGTTCTGAATCTTTCTGTTGTTGGTCAGACTGCTGAGATTGTCCGTTTGATGCTTGGTTTTGCTGCTGTTCATCTTGGTTTTCGCTTGGCGATTGTTGACTGCTACTACTTGAGGAAGATGGACTTTGCTGACTGCTATCTGATGGTTTTTGGCTGCTCTGTCCTTGTGCTTCGGATGCTTGTGCAAGTAAATTTGCAACAGAAGGCATCTGCTTCCCTGCTATCTCCTCTAATTGTTTGAGCATGTCTCCCCAAGATTGGAGCTGTTCTGCGTCAAACTCACTGTTTTTTGCAGCTTCCTGGACCAACTCTTTACCGCTTTCAATGAGACTATCAAGTTTTGCGGCATTAGCACGTTCTGATGCAGCTTGTTCCTGTAATTTTTTACGTTGGGCTGGATCGTCAAGTGCTTCAGGTGGTAGGTCTTGGATTTCACGATTGGTTTCGTGTAATTGCAATTCTTTATCGTGTACATCCTTTGCTGCACCTGCCCAGAGCTGCATCTGTCCGATTAACCACTTGAAGTGTTCTGATGGGGAAAGCACGTGGAGCACAATTTGTGGTGAACGGATACGTTCACGGTTAGGAAAATAATCCTCCGCAAAAGCACGCAGACGCAGACTTTGTGGTGGTATATTTTCACGTTCAACGGAGAATGTCGCGGGAACGATTAGTGATTCCGATATTGGCGACCCTGAGGACACGGCTTTCTCTCCGATTGCCGGTTCTGGGTTTTGGATTGGATTCTCAATACCTTCCCATTCTATACCGACCTGTTTCACACCAAAGTCATCCGCTGATTGGATTTCAAATGTGAGCACTTCTGTAGAAAGCACAACTTGATTGTTTTTTAGCTTCGTGATAGCAATCGTTGGTTCAGCATCTTCTTGTAGTTCAAATTGCACTACCTGTGGTTCACTTGCAGTGAGTCCGTATTGATCACGCCATGTTAATTCCATCTCTGTTGTTTTTTCCACGGCAATTGGTTCTGTTGTTATTTTTGCTCCATCCACTTTCTGTGGACGGTTATTTAACGTTGCTTCTGAGATTTCTCGTGTGATTGTCGCTTGCAAGGTGGCGGAACTGCCTTGGACTAAGCTAACTATGCCACCGCGTACATCATCTACTCTCGGTTCTTCACGTAGTAGATAGTCGGGGAGTTGGACGTTTGCAATAAGTTCCTTGAGTGCCGGGCGTAATTTCGGTTCAACGGGGATGGAACGTCTTGCATCTCCCACCCGCATCTTGACTTTTCCTTTCTCTGTTTGCGGTGGCAGTTGAAATTTGTAAGTAGATCCATCTCGTTCGGCGACTACAGGTTCTTGCTTCGCGTATCGTGCTTCAGCGGTTTCAGGTTTCCATGGGGATTCATCTTTCAGTTGTGTTTCAACATCAAAGGGTTCAGCGTAGGCGACGACGCGTGGATCTGGTTTGCCCTTTAATTGTGCAAATGTCCATCGTTCAACGTTTCGCCACGGGGTTAGCCACCGTGCTAAGGTGTTGTTAGTCGTTGCCGGGATAATGACTATCCCAATGATGACAAGGAGCATTGGTAAACCTACTGCCAATGCCCAACGTCGGTGGCGAGGATTCGGCACAGCATCTTTGAGATTGTGTTTGGCAACCTCTTCATCAACTTGACGCATTGCGGCTGCAACCAACGCCGGACTTGATGATTGATCTGACTTTTCCGATGCAAGTTCTACGATACCAAGCACATGATCACCAAAACGGGGGAACTTATGTTGCAATAGTTTGGCAATGCCTTCTAATTGCCGATTTCGCCACACCCATTTGTAGTATTTCAGTGGCAGGAAAATTACCATACCGCCCATGCCGACTATCAGGATGAGTGCGCGCAGAAGGGCAGAGGTATCAATCAACCGGTCTAAGCCAAACACAATGAGATATGAAACGATGAGTCCAAAGATCGCTGCTAATGTGCCTTCGGCAAGTTTGATGATCCATACCCGTTTTTTGTATTGTTCTAATGCTTTTTTCATTCTTGGGGGTAGATTTACCCCGTTATTTTGTGATGGTGTTTGGTTCATTGAAGTTCTCCTTTAGTGCGACTTTTAATAAAAAAGTCAGTTCCCATTAAAGTGATAGTAAATGTGATGCTGTTTTATATTGTGTCTCAATTTGGTGTTCTCGTGGAAGATATATTGCGACCGATATGTTGATTCCGTGTAAATATTTGCACATCAAGGGACCGACCTTTTTCCAATCAAGTCCTCCTAATCCACAACCGAGTGCAGGCATTGCAAGAGATTGAATTCCTTGTGTTTGATAATTGTCGCGAACCCAGGCAAGACCACCTTCAATATCGTCCAAGCGTGAGTTGTTTTTCCAATGACGTTTTGTTGCGAAAAGCAGAAACCACTTTACAGCATTCGGGGCAATAAGTGGTGCTCCAACATCAGCCAATTCCTCATCTAATGAACTTTCACGCTTATAGAGATGCGGTCTTGTCGCTGTGATGCGTTTTGCTCTACACACATCTTGATATGCTACATAAACATCGGGAAATTGGTATTTCGCACGCGAAGCTAAACCCTTTCCCATGACCCCTTGTAGATTTACGCTGATTGTCAATGTCTGTAAGTTAGAGAAGAACATATCCCCATCAATTAAAGAAATGTTGTCTCCTATTTTTGTCCGGCTGTCCGGTTGGAAAAACATATCGGGTTCGGAACTAACAGCAATATTAACATCTCCAATATTTTTCTGAATTGCATCTCGTACTGAATTGTTTGCAACATAGATATTTTGAATATATTCAGGTTTGACATGTTTGGGAATTAGACATTCTGCCATAATTTTACGTTTGGAACCGTCATCTCTATTCCACCAATCGTTTTTGATTATTGACCACTGTTGTCGAAGCATTTCCAGACCTTTGGAAGGATAGTAAAATTGTGTTGTTTCGTGTGCGGCATTCCCATCCGTGATAAAAGCATCTTGTTCAGTCAACACCTTTGGACTTACACCGACAACAGCAAGGTTTTTGGATTCTTTTTCATGGACAACACGATACATCATTGCATTGCGTGGTTGAAAGTAGAGATTAGCGTAAGACCAGAGATTACTTTTATCAGGAGTCATTATATGATTGCGTTTGCTAACGATATCTGCATCATAAATAGGTGTAGCATGTACGCCTTCTGATTCCATCTTTGCGTGAGACAAGACACCGTGTGCAAGGATGGATGGTAGATTGTCTATGTGCGTAATGTAGTAGAGTTCTCTTATGTCTAATTTTGGCATGGTTTTACCTATTGTCAGAAATATTTATTTTATTTCTTCGGATCTTTGTACACTTCCCAAATACCTGATCCTTTCTCAATATTTTTCGCAGAACTTTGTTTTTCAAGACCTTGCAATGCACTATTGAAAAGTTGATCAATTGCAGCATTTGCGTCCAATCCTCCGCGATCTCTATGAGTTTGAGTTACTACCTTTATAATATCCTGCTTTTTTATTTTACCTTTATCTCCAAATAATTCTATAATAAGAGGTCTTGCCAACTTTCCTGTTAAATGCTCTCCAGCATATTCATAGGTGTGCCTTGGTTGCTTATCAACAACATCCACATTTGGGGTAGGTTTTTGCTCTACTGGTAGCTGCGATAGGTTTTGCAGAAATGTTATCACGTGCTCTGGAGTAGGACGCTTACCACAAATTTCTATTGTCTTTTCTACAATTATTTCTAGTAGAAATTCATCATGTTCTCTTATTAAAAGGTTCCATGCCTTTGGTAATCCTTTTTGGATCAGTCTTTCATAGACGATATTCTGATAGTCTTCAGCAATAACTTGCACCACCTCTTCTGTCTTTACATTTTCATAATTTAGGTATCTGTTTAGACGTTCGGAAATTTCATCACTTTTTCCACTGATAAGATCCAATTCGTGAACCAGACGGTCTTTATAATTCCCGGTACCTGCGGGGTGAAAAAAACGCCATTTCTGTCCATCAGTAAGAACAACAATAGGAACCCCTTCAATAAAAGCATATTCAAACAGCTGCTTCTCTGCTCCTTGAATGTTTCCAACCTGCTTAACTTCAATAAAAATGATGGGATTTTCTGGTGGATGACAAAGTGCCAAGTCAACTCTCCGATTCTCTACTGAATATTCATGGATGATAATTTTAGGATTGAACGTAGGCCATTTCAACGCATGAAGCAACCTATTTACAATACTATTGGTAACAGCAGCCTCATCTTTATATGCGTTTTTTTCTAAATTATTACGTATATCATCAATATCTTCTACAAGTGTCATTAACGTTTTATATCTCCAATAAATCTAAATTGTTTTTGATTAAAATGATTCAAAGTTAAACGGTAGCCTCTTCCCGTGGTGTGTTTTGTTCAATTGTCAGTATGATAACAGTTATTATGAGAAATTTCCATGAGAAGATCAAACAAAGAGGAACAATTCAGTAGAAGCGGAGTATCATATCGTACCTGCCATTTTACGTGCAACCCAGAATAATCCAAGCAGCAAGATCAGTAAACCACCCCAATACGGATTTGCCCAGATACGCGTCCGTTTAACAATCGGTTCGGGTTCTGGTAGGGCAGCGAGATGTTCTTGTAATGTCCCTACCTCAGAAACTGAAACTAATTTTCCTCCAGTGATATTTGCGATTTCTTCTAAGACATCAAACCGTGCCAGTCGTCCTTGTTGTTCCCGATTTAAGCCTTGCACGGAAAGCTCAGTTTGAACGGATGCCCCTGTTTCACTACTGGTCGCTACAAGACGATAGATCCCTGCTTCTTTCGGAGTAAAAGTGCCGATGAACAATCCTAACGCATCTTCTACACCCGGTTGCAGTCGGATTGTCTCTGTTTTACCAGAAGGAGCAATTGCTTGCACCACGACTGTCCCTCTTTCCAGTGGTCCACCGAAGTTGTCAATTACATTTGCGTTTAAGGTAAGAACATCATCAACATGAGGTCGGTCAGGAGAGTAAAACATTCGTATCAATTCACTCTGCGCCATCTGTCGTCGATATGCCATCCAACGTGCCACTTGACTCCAGAAACGGTAGTGGTATTTGTCTTCAACACCATGCCGCCAACGCCATGCACTGTCCGTTCCCATGAACAGCACTTTACCTGTGCCATACGTTTTCGTAACGATGAGTGGCACACGTCCAGACACTGTGGAAGCTTGATCGTGTACAGCCAATACTTCTGTTCCTGCTTTCGCACGTCTTATGCCAGCATACCAGAAGAAACCCGGTAACGTGCGCCACACATCACTATTTCCAATATCGGTATCTCCGAGACGCGTCAACAAACTTCGTTGCCCGGGTTCGGTGAGAGCGAAATATCCTTGGACACTTGAGCCGACACCGTTCGGTGTGACTGGGTCTAAAACGACAGGATATAGATCGGCAAGCGGACCGGTAGTTAATGATTCATGTGCCCCCGTGCGTCCGGGTAAAAAGACGATACCCGATGCTTGTGCACTGACAAGTTGTCGTAAATCCTGTGCTTGTTCAGTCGTCAACTGATCCGGAGCAATACCTACATCTCCAAGAAACACTACGTCAAATTTGCTGAGTTCTCTGGCATCAGGAAACCGCTTGATATAAGCACGTCCTCCACCAACCTGTGGCAATTTAGGATGAAATAACAGGCACGTTACATCAACACCCGCATCGCGTTCAAGAGCGTTCCGTAGATAACGATACTCCCAACGCGGAAAAGAATCTATGACAAGGATTTTCAACTGTTCCTTGCGAATAGATATGGGAGCAGAAAGTTCATTATTTTCTGGGATCAACTCCTGAATATCTTTCGCAATTCGCAAGGATATGTCATATTCACCTGTATCTTGTGGTGTCCAAGCCATATTATCTTGTGCTTGTCCCATAGCAGGAACTGTAATGGTTTTAGTAGTCGTGGCTTCCCCATTGATGCTCAATGTGAGATTCACGTCTCTGTCTTGGCCTAAAGTGTTGCGAACGACAAACGGAATGCGGAGTTGTTTCTTTGTTACCCCGTAAGTTGGCGCGTCCATACTAACTAACTCAAGATCGGGTAATGGCACTTCACTGCCGACACCTACGGTGAAAACGGGAACCTCTTTCATGTGGAACCGAGTTGCAGCTTTCTCAGGTGAATCCCCAACATTCCAATCGCCATCCGAGAGCAGCACTACACCACGCAGATTATTGTGATTTTCCAGAATGTGTGTCAGTCCTGCGTTAATATCTGTTCCTTCTTCTGCGGGGGCTAAGCGTGATGAGAACGATTCAAATACAACATTTAGTTCCGTATCATCTGCAGATTTCCATGCCTCTTCAGACATTAGTGGTTGTATCGTTTCTGCACGACTTTTTCGTTCAACGGTGGTGTCCGGGTCTACAAGAATGTCCTCGGTTTTCATGCTATTAGATTTATCCCAAAGTACAGCAAGCGTAGATCGTAGTTCTGGTGGTTGTGATTCTAACCATTCGGGTTGATTGAGGGTGAGAATCACAAGGCAGACGAGGACGAACCGGAGTAGTTCAAGCCACCCGATACGTTTGCGATATCCACTGCGATGCCATGCATACCAGCACAATGCAGCGGTTACAATGATAATAATGACTCCCAAAGTTATAACAGAACTGTTGGAAAAGAATTCAAGGTGTCCTTGTGTGTCTTGCATGTTTTCTTTGTGTCTCCGAATGTGTTAAGACATTCTTTCTTCGCGGATCTTTGAATGTTCAATTTGCTCTTCAAGAAAGGTTAAAAATTCGTTAATCCAACGATTCACATTGTTGTTTCTGTCAATATTCTGAATGTCAATTAATTTTTCTAGTTTCTCATCATAGTGTAAACTAGCAGGTCCCCAGAAACTTTCTGTTGAATAATTTGATATCAATGTACTTCTAACGTCTTCTCGATCTCCATATCTTACAAGAAGATCGCGTGCTAACGAATCTTGCCATTCTTCTAACAAAAGGGTTTTGGGAACAAATTCGCTGGCAAGATACCATGCGCGATTTTCCACGTCTCTATCAACCCATTCCCAGATATTTTCGCGAGGGATTAAGGTTAATGCCCCTTTTTCTTTTTCTGATTCTGAAAGGTCAGTTTCTCTAAGCCAGTTTCCTATGGATAAAGTTCTTGAAAAATTATCTTTACTGCCCAAGTATTTACTAACGTACTCCCAAACCTCCGCGGGGTGTTTTTTGGTCGCTTCAGTAAGAAAAGAGCAACTTTGTGAGAAAGAATCAAAAATCGTTTTATCGCTTCCAAAGGAAACTAACATGAGTTGGACTATCTCTAAAGCCTTGCGTGGATGTAGTGATAAGAAAACTTTTGCTGTTTCTGTCCAATAGAAATCAGTCATTGTATCATACCGAGAATCATCAGATTCTTTAAACAGTTCTGGATGTGAAAGGAGACGGAACGTAAAATCGTATGGTAACGTGTAGTCTGATTTTCGTAGTATATAGTAATTATAGAATAGGTTTAGTGCAATGTCTATAGCTGACTTATCGGTATTAATCAAAAGAAATTCTATCCAAGATTGAAATGCACTCTTGGATAGACTGATAAGCGAGTTCTTGTATTTGAATATTTCAAATTCATCAATATTAATAATACCGTTCTCTGCCAATTTGAGAATTCTATATCCTGCTTGATCGGTTAGACCCGAGTAATGTGTGAGTGATGGAACTATTGTGTTAAGCGTAGTATCCGCACAGAGTGCGTCAAGTTGTTGTTCCCATTGTGCCAAGTCCTTTTCAAAGATAGCATGAAAATAACCACCTAGGAAATAAGGGCTTGTGTTGTCTCCCGCGTCTCGTTGAGCATTAAGAAGCGTTGGTAAAAGCGAAAGGGACTCATCTCTCTGCCCGAGTGAAAACCCAAACCTATTTCCATTCTTTGCTTCGGTAGTCACGAGCCATGATAATTCTGATTCCAATAGTCTAGGATTTTCTATAGATTGCTCAACGAGTTCTTCAAGATAAGGTTGAGTAGGATTAACGCCATCCCTATGTTCTATAAGTTCGTCTTCAAGAAGATCTAACCCAACATACCGTTGCATAAGCGAGTGGAAATCAGATCCAATTAATTCGTCTCGAATTTTTTCAAAACTCTGTCTAATTTCGGGTGGTAGACCTTTATTGTCCACATAAGAATCATCATGAAACAAAATTTGGCTTATTGTCTCAATAATCTGTTTTTCGTTTGCATATCTGTTTTCAGTAATTCTTCTGACTGTGTCCACAACCATATCACTTAATTTGCGAATCCTAGCAATCGCTCCTGCCCGTCCAAGCATTATTTCTACAGCTTCTTCACGTTCATCTTCAGGCAAATACTCTAATTGTTGAAATAAGAGTTGCCAAATTTGACGGTAGGCATCCCACCACTCATCGTATGTTTTGGGATTCCAGAGTTTAGGTGTTCCACGTAGTCCTTGATTTTCTGCACCAGAAATCCGTGAAAAATGATCCGCCTGCAAACCTTTATTGCAGGCGTTCAATGCCAGCTTTCGTCGTTCTTTTGATCCCGATTCAAATGCTTCTTTCAAGACAGGTAAACGTTCTATAGGCGATGCTTCTGTAGGGGCTACTGCGCCCGGTCCTAATGAGAAAAGTTCAGCAAACACTCCGCTTGCATTGTTTGCAATTCTTTCATTTTCCGCTTCGCCGAGTGCAAGGAGCAATCTTGCTGCATCGGGGAACAACTTTTGCCATATAGCAATCTTTTCAAGTGCCCATACCACGTTCCTCCGACCCTTTGTAAATTCCAAAAGGTTGTCTTTATCCCAAGTGCCTATCGTTCGTATCAAACATCTTAAAGCAGAATCTGGATCTGCTTCAGTCAGTGCAAGAAAAAAACGACTACCCAACCTTGTTTTCAGATTTTCATTATCCCGGAAAGGACCATTTGGTCCAAGAAGTTCCTTGACTACTTCTGATGTCACTTCTGATTCTGCTGCATAGACAAACATATCATAGAAACACTCAACTAATTCTGGTTTTATATTCTGAATGAATCCTTCAAGGTTGAATGTCGTACGATGAATTTCCCACCACTGTGTCCATAGTTTAATATGAAGTGCTTTTGGAGTAATGTAGAGCGTAAACTCACCTTGAAGAATTTTCCGCTCCCTGAGTCGGTGGATTATTGATTTAAATTTGTCCGAAGTAATTCGATTGTCGGCTTCCTTAACTTTTTTCTCAATTTCTTCTGCCTCCGAAGCTACGGATCGCTCATATCCGAACCGCTTAAAAAGTGCAAGATATTGAAGTAGCAATCTGTGTTGTTCTGTCTGTTCGCTATTTGGATCATCACCCGCAACAATATAACGTTCCCAGATATCAACTGTTCCGGGAGGTTTAAGCAAATCTTCTGGATGATTTACTAAATTTTCACCGATGACATGTGCAACTCTTGGAGAACCACTACAGAGTTCAGACCATCTGCTCGCTTCAGCATTGGATATATTTATATAATTCTGAATAATGCTACTAATTTGTTCGTTGTCCAGCGGTGGGGCATCATAGTAGTTAATATCTCCAGATTTTTCCTCATAATCATTATAGATAGTGATCAATTTAATCCTTGAACCGCGATGTTTTAGTTTATTCCAGATATATGATCTACTGTCTTGGTTACATTCATCTATAATTAAAATGGCAGAAAAACCATTATCATCTCTGAGAATTTCATTCATCAAGATACTGTCCCGAAATTGAGCAGCGATACAGTAAACAACATGTGAAGATAAATCATCAACTTTCGTTGCTTCTAAGACAAGTTTAGTTTTTCCGATGCCAGGTTCACCTAATACGCGTAGGTGCACTGTATCGTTGTTTTGTCTTAATTCATCTTGGATTTCTAAAATCTGATCTTTCTGTGCTTCACCTGAAACAAATGGCAGCCGCATAGTTGCATCTTCAGACCAACTCTGATGCGTTTGAAAAGTAGCCCTGGCATTTCCATTAACCAACAATGCTAATGATGGAAACACCTCAAGAAAACCCTTCAGGTTGCTCTGAGTGAACACCTCAACTTTGGGCTTTGGACAATCACATAGTTTAAAGTAATCTTCAATATGAGAACGTGCCTTTTCTCGTTGGAGTTCTGTAGGATCAATGCCAGTGCAAACTAAAATATAAGTACCGTTTTCATCAAGGCACGCTCTAACACTTTCACCAAGATTCTGCTGTTCAGGTGTTTTATTTCTAAAAAGTTCTTTCCTGATAACTGCCTCTTGCCACGGTTCAAACGTGTCTCCAGATTTAATTTGATAGCTTGTTTTGCCTTGTTTAATTACCCCTTGTCCCACTGCTATTTGTGCATCATTTACATTAGCATCAACGCCACCGTCAGGGACATTAACCCAATTGGAAACATTAATCTTGCTAATTTTCACTCCAAGTCTTCGAGCTTCTGCCCAAAGCAGCTTCTGAAAAAATTCTACTGATGTCTTTTGATCAAGTCGACTAAGATGTTCATTTTTTACGGAAAAAATGGTTTCAATACTCATTTTATCCTCCTAATATATGTCTATTCTTCAATCCGCAGCCGCAAAATCACCAATCGGCTCACTCTCAACCCGCTTACTCGGCAAACTCAAAACCGCTTCCACAATCAGTGCCACCAGCATCGCGATGAGGAAGATACGCCAGAGTTCATTCGCTAAGGAGGAGGTATCCCCCACCTCTACATCTATTCTCCGATATGATATGCCATTAAACAGCGCGTCAACAGCCTCTACTCCGGCAGCTTTAGCAGTATCTTCAGTTTCACTACGATTCACCGCTACCCAATATGTCTCATCTCGGTAGACACCTGCATGCATACCACGTTGTGATACAGAAACTGTATCGCCTTCGGGAGCGACTGCTTTCCACTGTTCCCGATCAGTCAGAGCATCAGGTGCAGCATCCCGTTGAGATGCCTCAGCCAATGCACGACACCCTTCAGCTAACGCACGTTGCAGCATGACATAAAACACCACACCATCACGTTCAAGGGAAGAGTATTGTGCCGTCGGTAGCGTGCTACAAAAATATGCACCACCACGATCAGTATTTATACGGGTTAATAGTGGAATATCAGCACCATACCTTGCTAACGTTGTTCCGCTACTCTCAAGGGAACGATAACGATAGGTGCGGAGTTCGTTCAGTGGCAGGGAATCACCACTTTCTGCACGTGCCAATAAATCTGCATCGCTACGCCACCATGAGACATTGAAAAGTTGACCATCACTCGGATTCTGCCAGTCACTCCAACGGGTATCATACATGTTGTCACCCGCATTCTGCTGACTCGGTGGGAAGAAAATAACGACCCGTCCACTGTTGACAAAATTCTGAATCTGTTCTGCCGCTAACCCGTTAGGCAAAGCAGCCTGCCAGATCAATAACCCTGTATTTTCCCAGTCGATTTCTCCAACACGGTTCACAGACACTACATCTGCTTGATGTTGAAGTCGAGAATCTGGTGGTATATCAAGGGCGCGTCGGAATGATTCACCAATGCTTGCATCATCGCTGACAATAACCGATTTGCGTACCGGGGGTTCAGAAAATACGAAGTAAAATCGGTTGTCCAACGGGTTGGCATCTCCCGGTAACCCAACAGACCCCCATCCTGAGGTAAGTTCCCCGTCAATTGGAATACGATGTCCTTTTAAAGATGCACCACGCACATCAAGTTCAACTTCCACCACAGAACGAATGTTGTTGACTTCAAACTCAATCGGGACTTGTCGTATTGCAGCAGTGTTGCCTTCAGCACGAACCATCACATCAAGAATCAGTTCTGCTTCGTTACCGCGTTGCCACCGCAGTACGTTTTTTACTCGAACAGATAAGTTATCTGAAGGTGGCGTTGCATAGGCAAGCAGGAAATGATGCACACCATCTAATAAGGCAAATTCTTCACGCAATGCATCCCAACGTCCGCTTTCAACAGTCCAATCACTTTCTTGCAAATCTGAACAGAGCCATACGTCTGCGCGTCCAGAATTGTTTGTCTTAAGATAGGTCAGAGCAGTTTCATACATACCCGGTATATTGGAACTGGTTGCAGTCGCTTCAGTCATTGGCAAACTTAACAGTGCCTTCGGTGAATCTACTTCATGCAGTTGTCCTGTGGCACCGTCAATCAAAATCAAGTGTGTTCCGTAATCTCCTTGTTCCAGCAATTGTGCCAGTCTTTTTAGTCCAGTAGATCTTTTAGATTCACCAGCCTGCAGGTCTTGTGCTTCCATACTTGCGGATCGGTCAAGCAGAACCATAGTTACATCGGGTTTAGCTAAACCAATACTTCCTAACCATCCGCCAGATAAGGGGCGGCTAATGGCAAATATTAAAGCAGCGATAGCAAGGGTGCGCATGAGTAATATAAGAATGTGACGAATGCGTGCCATACCTCTGCTCATGCGTTTCGCAGTCATCAGAAACATCATCGCTGCCCACGGCATAGTTCGGTGCCGTTGTTGATTGATTAGGTGAATGATGACCGGTAATAACATCAGTGGGAGTGCTATAAGCATTAAAGGTTGCAAAAAATTCATAATTTGCTCTCAGCAATCGGCTTTCAGCTGTCAGTTTTCAGTTTATTCGGCATACAGTTAGTATTTATTTGATGTGCCGTATTAGTAAATTAAGTGTATTTATCTTTTTGGGTATTATCTTTTTTATTGACTAGGTTTATCTACTTTAAGACAGCCGACTACTGACCGCCAACAGCCATTTAGGCACGTTTTTTCGGAGTTCTACTCAGGAGGAATTTCGCTAATACGTCTCCGTAATCTTCGTCAATACAGATACGATTGTAGTCAATCTCGGTGTCACGGATAACTTCGTTCATGCTCTCAATATACGTTTCAATTGCACGACGATACTGATCACCGATAATAATTGGATCCGCTAATACGGGTTCACCACCCTCTAAATCAACAAATCGCATGGGACGATCAAACTCAAAATCAAGTTCGCTCTGCTCCATTAGATGAAAAACTGCTACATCGTGCTTACGGAATCGCAGGTGCTCAAAGCAGTTTCTTGCCACTTCAGGCTCAAAGAAGAGATCGGAAATGATGATAATTAACGCACGTTGTGAGATGCGTTCAGCGGTTTGGTGGAGCACTTCAACTAAACCTGTTTCACCCGAAGGTTCTACAGAACCGAGTTCATCAAGAACCAAACTAAGGTGTGTAGCACTCCGCTTGGGTGGGATTTCTTTGTGGAACTGTGTACCTGCACAGTAGAGACCGACAGCATCACCCTGCAGCGCGGCGATATAGGCTAATGTACCACCGATACGACGCGCATAGTCAAGTTTGCTTATACCATTGTATGCGAATCCCATAGATCCGCTGGTATCAACGATTAGACATAAACGTAGGTTTGTGTCTGCCTCAAATTCTTTGATGTAATAGCGATCATTCCGAGCATAAGCACGCCAATCCAATCTACGGGTATCATCACCCGGCACATACTTACGGTACTCTGCGAATTCAAGGCTTGAACCACGAATGGGACTCCGATGTTTACCGGACACATTCCCTATCATCGGTAACCGAGCATGTAGTTGTAAAGTTGAGAGACGTTCCAGGACCTTCTGATTGAGATAATCTCGTTTGAGTTGCAGTGCCATAGTTTACCCCTGCTCAGACAACTCTTCAACAAGACGTTCAACGATATCTTGGCTTGTGATATTTTCGGATTCGGCAGCAAAGGATGTGATAACGCGGTGTGCAAGTACCGGATTTGCTACTGCGACTACATCTTCAAGGCGCGCCATATAACTACCACTGAGTGCTGCACGTGCCTTCGCACCGAGGATAAGATATTGGACTGCACGAGGACCAGCACCCCAAGCTACAAGCGGTTTCAGCCAATCAGGCGCAGCATCGCTTTTAGGACGGGTACTACGCGCTAAATCAACAGCGAATTCATAGATATGTTCGGATACAGGCACACGACGAACGAGATTTTGAAACGCTATCACATGATCACCTGTAAGGACGTGGTCTAACTCTGGCAAAGACATGCCAGTTGTTGTCCGAGCAATTTCGATCTCTTCAGAACGCTCAGGATAATCCACATCTATTCTAAACATGAATCGGTCTAATTGTGCCTCTGGTAGCGGATATGTCCCTTCCTGTTCAATCGGATTTTGCGTAGCTAATACGAAGAACGGAGGATCTAACTGATAGGTTCTGCCAATTACCGTGATTTTGTGTTCCTGCATCGCCTCAAGCATTGCTGCTTGCGTTTTGGAAGGAGCACGGTTAATCTCATCCGCGAGGATTAGGTTAGCAAAAAGCGGTCCCTTAACAAATTCAAACTCGCGTCTGCCACCAGGAATCTCTTGCAGAATATCAGTACCAGTGATGTCCATCGGCATAAGGTCAGGTGTGAACTGAATGCGGCTAAACCCCAATGCCATTGTTTCTGCATACTTTCTTACTAAAAGTGTCTTTGCTAAGCCGGGGACACCCATAAGTAGCGCATGACCTTGTGAAAATAGACAGATTGATAGATTTTCTATGACTTGCTCCTGACCAATTATGATTTTCGCAAGTGCTTTTTTTAACTGGGCGTAGACATCGCGTAATTCATCAATCGCAGCAACGTCATCGGCATCCATTTGGTCAACGTGTTGTGGTGTTTGCATGAGAATCCTTTATGAATTATGGTTGTTGAGTTTTTCAATTAAGTTGTGGGTTTTGACTTCTAACGACTATAATTGTCTGCACAAAGATTTATAGATTATAGATTATAGATTATAGATTATAGATTATAGATTATAGATTATAGATTATAGATTATAGATTATAGATTATAGATTATAGATTATAGATTATAGATTATAGATTATAGATTATAGATTATAGATTATAGATTATAGATTATAGATTATAGATTATAGATTATAGATTATAGATTATAGATTATAGATTATAGATGATAAATGTGTGTTTGTTTATGAGGAAGAGTCCTCCTGTGATGTATTCGTGTGATGTCCATTGCAACTCGCTTGGAAGACAGTGTCAATTGCGCCGAATAACTGGGGTAAGTTGTGCATGGACACACTTATTCTGTTACGGGTGAAGGTGTCGCCATAAAGTAGTCCAAATTCCCAGTTTGTTCCGTCGCTTACAATACCGTAGACATGTGTATCGGGATCGCCATTTATTTTTTGTGCTGCGAGCATCTCCGCAATGCATTGTCCCCAACCCATATCAAAGTCGTTCTTCTTCGCTTCAACAAGGATAATCAAGGGGATTCCGACAACAGGAAGTCCTAATTCAGACCTTGTAGCGATGAGATAATCTGGAGTGCCGCTCAGCGTTTCATCATAAGAGATGGCTTTCTTAATCCAGAGTGCATAGTCCTTTGCGTATGGTTTGTATACCTCTTTTAATATCGGAAATATAATCGCCTCACATCGTGCTGCCTCAGAGGCATAAATATCAATATGTTGCGTACAAAACTCAAATTCTTCTAAAAAATGTTTTGAAGGAGGACACGAAGCATCATTAATTTGGACAAAATCCTTCACTGCGTATGTGATTCTGAATTTTTCAAGCACTTCTGAAATCGTTTTGAAATCACTAAAAGCCATCTGTTTACCCTCCAACTTCAAGTATTTTAACGTATGCTATGTTAATATGTCAAGGGTTAGTAAGAACCATAGGCATCAATTCAGGAACTAACACCATTTCTAATTGATCACCTTTCATTAACAAAAAACGCGTTTGTATAGTGAATTATCAAAATAAGTTGACAAACCATCTGTCCGAGCGATCTCCGAATCGCGATGGACCTCAGGAACGGTCGGGAATCGGAGTTCCTTCGGACATATCAAACGTGTCCAAGTAATTCTAAAATATACTATAGTAGAGCAATTCATTGCGCCTCGGACATTCATAATGACTAATAAAGATCCTAATGCAACTTTAACTCTCAGAATTGGTATTATACCAAATTGACGTGATTATTATTTTTTTGATAAAGTCAGCTTTGCAAGGCACTGAGACCTCGCGGGACAGATTACGTTAATTTGGTATTAGCGACATGGCGGGGTACAGCGACACCAACCTACAAATGATTTATGAGATACGTTCTGTACTAAACTCACGTTTTTACTACTTATAAAGACTCCTCTTGACAGGTAAATGGTTGCATAATTCTGTTGTGGATTGTTGAAATAAAATTATTTGCCACACTTGTATGAGCAGCTATTCTACTGATACCTGCGGCGGGACCGGGGACGGTACTGATACTCTAACGGCAACAAGTCAATATTATTATCCATCCATTCAAGGTGCTCTTCTAACCAAACTTTCATATCGTCTACTTCACCTTGATAGGTGATGCGTCCCGGACTGCGATTGCCAAAAATCGTATGTCCAAGCACTTGCCATCTCTGGAAGTTCAGTTTTTGTGCTTCTGACAAATATTCCACTGTTCGATCAATTTCATCAAAGATTGTTGAAGTTGCAAGTTCATCTTTTCGCAGTGTTTTCCACTTCTTAACAAGTTTCTGTTTGAAGTCTTCATCTTGTAGCAACCGATGCCACCAGAAAGGAACAGGATTTGTATAAATCAACCAACTATCTGTCTCCCAACCGTTATGAAAGACAGTATTTCCCATAGACAAATTGAAATCCCAGACTGGTCCTATCATAAGTTTTTCACCTCTGTCTTTATACATATATGTACTGAGGCGAAATCCATCTGTGTTTTTAAACATCTCATTGATAATAAAGTGGTCAATAAATGATTCTATATCAATGTACTTGGCATATCCCTCCTCTTTGTCTTTAAAATTCGGTCCGGCTAATACAGACTCAAATTCACTCATATAATTCTTTATCCACACTTTTTGAGTGTAAGACATTCGATGTCCTTTAGGATAGACATGAGCAAGATATGTGCGAAGTCGCGTATAGAAAAAAGTCTCTTTCGGATCCATTTTATCAATCTTGAGGATATATCCACCAGTAAGTTCAGGAAGTGCATTTTGCTCTGGTTTTAACGATTGAATAGGAACACGTTCTTTTCCACGTGCTATCTTTTCTATAAGTAGATACACCCCAACATAATGTTTCGCTTGTATTTTCTTATCACCATAAGTGTTCAGGAATACTTCAACAAATTTTGTTCGGCTGGCGTATCTACCAATCCTATTGCTGAACTCATAAGCCAAATAGTTGCGCATGAGAGTCTTATCTGAATAAGGTCCATTCAGCACCCAGTCCGATCCAGCAGGCAATTGAAGTATAGATACATCTTTGTCATTACCTTTACGGTCTTGAAACTCAAAACCATACTGTTTTTTCGGAAAACCACTCGACGTTTGTCCTCTGAGTTCTATTCCAATTTTTCCTTCAAAATGTATCTTAGGTTTGTCTATGGAGTTTCTGCCACCCGATTTATCATAAATTATTTTCATTTTTGCAGGTATCTTAGGTTCATCTGGAATCCATCTGCCATCCGTATCAATAACTACAATCGGTAAGTTAGATCTATGTGGCCAAGGAATATTTACAGATGCCTGTCGGTATCGGGAATTTTGACGGTTCTGCACATTTCTGCGGGGTTGAAATTCTCTTCGGTATGTAGGTGCTTCTGGTTGAGAAGATTTTTTGGGTGTATCGTTAAAACAACCAGTGAGAAAAGATAATATAATGCTACATAGAAGTATCAGTGTGGTTTTTTGAAATAGGTGTATAGACATCAATTATCTCTTATTGAAAGGTAGTGGATGGGCAAAGTGATAACAATAAGTATATCAGAATAGTAAAAGTAAATGCAAATGAATAATATCGATCAGGTGTGTAAAGTTCTTGGCACTACAATGGTGACTGGGATATTTTGCCAATAACTTTACACACTCGTGTAGACCTTTATGAAATAGTTGACAAACAACAAAAATTATGGAAAACTTAAGCACAAAATACTGAAAGGAAGTTATCACAATGGCAGACTATGAAGATAAAGGATCACAAATCCGAGTGACAAACCTTGAAGCTTACCCAATGGGTGAGAAGGCTTATGTGAAGATTGAAACAAACATGGACGTTACAGGGTGGGGTGAAATCAACAACATGGAGACGCAAGTCACCTGTGAATTGGCACGTTCCCTATCTGAACTGATCATGAATGAAAACCCAACCCGCATTGAACATCATTGGCAACGGATGTATCGCGCACATCGCAATATCCGCGGCGGTGGATTGATGGTGCATACTATTTCCGCTATTGATATGGCGTTGTGGGATATTGCTGGAAAACTATGGGGAGTGCCGGTCTATCGTTTATTAGGAGGACCCTGTCGAGATAAAATATGGAAATATCCGAGTCCGAAGGCGATCAAAACTGGAGGAGGCGGCACAAAATCATTTGCAGGAACACCTGATGAAATCGCAAATATGGTGCAACGTGTACATGATGCACGCGAAAAGGTCGGTTCGGATGGGGCAGTGATGTATGATGCACATAGCTGCATGCCACCACCTGTTGTCAAACAATTTGCTGGACATCTCAAATCCGATGACCTACTATTTCTTGAAGAAGCATGGGTCCCCGGAAACATTGAAGTGATGCGTAGAGTGCGCGAATTTGTCCCTGTGCCATTAGCAACCGGAGAACGTGACCGCACAATTTGGGAAGTCCGAGAAATCCTTGAAGCACAAGTTATTGACATACTTCAACCCGATGTTGGACACGGTGGCGGCATCACCCAAGTCAAAAAAGTCGCTGCACTCGCAGAAGCACACCACGTTCCGATAGCACCGCACTGCACGATGTCCTATCTCGGTCTCACGGCAAGTTTCCACCTATCTGCATCCGTGCCGTTCTTCCTCATCCACGAAGGGTATGAAAGCCGGCTACCAGCTCACAAGACATGGGAGATGGATGAGGAAGGTTATGTGTCACTGCCAGAAGGTCCAGGCTTAGGGGTTGAAGTAGATGAGGCAAAGGTTGTTGAAATTAGCAATCAAGGAAGAAAGTTTGATTGGCCGAATGCGCGCTTAGCAGACGGTTCTGTTGCCGATTATTAGTGCGTTCTCACCTCTTGTTGGAGAGGTTTCTAACCCCGATGCTACAGGTTTATTGTAGCACGGGGTCTCTGTGCCCCGTCGTATCTAATAGACAGAAATTACGATAGGGCCCAGAGACCTCATCCCACAAAGAAGTTGGATTTCTGATTTGAATAAGATTTAACTATTTATGTGATACACTGTTGCTTTTTCTCATCTTCGTCATCAACAATTCCAAACCATATCCTTGATGTGATGAAATGACGATACCAAAACTTACTGCAGCAAGAACAATGTCCATAAACACTGTTCTCCAACTAACTGTTGTAATTTGAAATCCAATCATATCTAATAGACTAAACAGAAAATTACCGCATCCGCAATCTAATATAGGTAATTTCTTCCACACCACATTTGCTAATGCCACTGCAAATATCAGAAAAATGAAGGATGACAATATGCACGCACCTCGCGAAAAATAGCCAACAATTAACACCACACCCAACGTAATCTCAGCAGAAACAAGCAGATAACTCATAGGTTTGACAAATCCTGTTGATAACATCTGATAGCTATCTACATTGATAACAAAAGCACCGAAATTTGAAAGTTTCGCAATTCCAGCAAAAAGCAGAATCGCACCAAGCAGTATTCGTAGTACCGTTATCAGTATTGATGGAATTGTCATTCTGTTTCTAATGGGTATCCTAATGCCAACCAACCTCTCAAACCACGCGGGAAAAACCGAACGTTTTGATAGCCATGTCCTAACAGCACATTCATCAACTGATATGCGTTTGGACATGTAATACTGCCGCAATAGGTAATCAATGGTATGTCTTTATCTGTTGGCAAATCTTTTAAGTACAGTACAATTCGGTTGATAGGTACATTTATTGCCCCTGGGATGTGTCCTCGCCTAAAGTGTGCTGCAGAACGCGCATCCACGAATACAGCCTGTTTCTGTTTCCAAATGTTGTAGACTGCGGGGAAATCAACTTGAAGGGATGGATAACTTTGCCCCTGTTGAGTAGTAGAAAGAAGCCCAAATCCATCGGCACCCCAAATCGTTAAGGCTCCAAAGCTGATCCATATACAGATGATTAGTAATTCCTTGACAATAGGGCGAAAAGTTCTGTGGTCAGAGTTGTTTTCTTGGAATTGCTTGAGAATGCTATACATTATCTTCGCTTGAGTTGTGCCCAAGTTGAAGTCACTTTTTCTTCTGGCGTAACATTTAGCGCAGAAATGGTAAATGAATCTACCCATCCATTTCCAACCCATTCATTGGCGATATTGATCCCTTCTACAACAAATCCGAGTGTATCAATACGATTGAAGTTCCGATCTTGAAACTTTGCTCGGAATTCACCGTCCGCGAACAGAACGAATAAACCAGAATTAAAATGCAACTCCATCGTAGACAGAACATCTGTATCCCACCGAGTGCGAGGTTCTCTGGATAATCTGCTATGAAAAGGATGGCTATTCCCTTTACCATTAAAACGTCTTGCCCTGATTTCATCTGTGAAGAACACGTAAAAAAACGGGTCTTCTGTTGGTGTGTCAGGAAAACGCCGGCCAACGCAAAAACCGAGACGTATTTTATCTCCACCGATATCCTTTATAATGATAGAAAAGTCTCTATAAGGGGTTGGAAACGCTGTAAGTTGATATAGTTCGTATTGAACTGCCCAATCCCGATCTACCGTAATCCGCAAAAGTCCATCTTCAACTTTCCACACATCATCGTTGCCTACGATGTTCCAAGCGTCTGGATTATCGGTGTCAAAGTCATCGTGCCAGATATCCGCACATATTGAGGCGATACTGCTGACTATGATCATAATGAGGGTAATTATTCTAAAGATCGTTAGCATCATAATTCTGTTGCTGACCACGGCAGACAAGGTTTCCTAACCTCGTCTATGCAAAGCGTTTAATTTTAAAATCTACCAGAGTTGAGAAGTCTAACTATTCGCGATACGGAGATCGCTCTTATAGCTTATGTATTAACTTACTTCGGTGCTTCATCTGAACTGATCTTTATGCAATCGTACCAACGGTTTGTTCGCTTCCCCTTCCGACTGATTACGCCTGGTTTTCTCTCAACAGGAAAGCCGAAATCTCCATCTTTTTGTATTAAGACATGCCAGTCGGGTGGAAACCAAGTTCGTAGAGTTCGGCAATGTACTTCAAGACTTTCACCTTGCCATCCACCTATTTTGTAATACATAGGACAGACCCATCGTTCTCTTCCACGTGAATATCGTCGCCATCCCATCACAGAGGCTTGCGCTCGGATAATGTTGCCATCACGCCAGTGACGCTCAATCCCACTCCAAGGATAGCCTGTCGTTCCTCCTCCTGAACTAATCTCACTCCAACCGAGGTCATCCTGAAGTGTGATATATGATACATCTGTACCCCAAGGTGTTTCATCGTCCGCAAATCCCCATTTCTGTCGTCTATACCAGTGTAATGCACCATCAATACTTGACTTAGATACTACCGCATTCTCAATAGTTTCAACGATGTCAAATAGACCTCTATTGTTGTATTGATTATGAACACCCTCACATAGCGTTAAGGAGTTTATTTCAGGTCCGAACCACTTACGGTTTTTGCCGGGTGTTCGATAATATGCCCCTGATGCAGCAGGTTCCGCGCGTTCCCCCGGATTCAACTTCGCCTTCGCTAAAGTACTCCAGAACCCAACGCCTAAAACAACGAATAGCAAAAACACATCAAAGATTAGGTCTAAATTCTTTCGTAACATTATTCCCTTATTTTATAAACTATTCCTGCTTCAAATTGCCCCAGATAGTTGTTATCTTGTTTTTTGGAGATACTGCCAAACCAGATATGGTAATCTTCTCCACCCAGGCATCATCCGTAATCTCTCTATCTGTAACATAAGCAACGAACACAAAGCCGATAATATCGATTGTTGATAAGTTCGCGTCAATAAAATCCAAGCGAGATTCGCCATCACCGAACAACTGAAATCTTCCACTGTCAAATTGAATCACCATCTCCTTGAGCACGTCAGTCGGCCAACGTCTACCAGGTCCGAGGAACACTTTACCATTTCTTGACGCTTGCATATCGTTTGTGAAAAACAGGTAATATCCAGTTTCTTCAACTTCTCCAGCGTCATTTAAGAAGTGCTTCCCAAGTGCTATACCGATCCTGTTCTCACCAGATGCACCAATGTTCTCTATATCAATCGTAATGTTATTATATGGTCCGGGGAATGCTATAAATTGATAAAGTTCAAATAGTGTTTGCCACTGTTTCTGCGTATCAATTTTCGCTCTTAAAAAACCTTGTTGATTCTGCCAAATAGAATCGCTTCCCTGAAGTTGCCAACTATCCGCTAATTCAATCTCAAAGTCATCATGCCATGAAACAGCATTCGCATTTCCATGTAAAACAAGTAAGGCAATAATCGTGAGAAGTATTATCAAAATGTTTACACTGTTTTTCATGTCATGTCTATCTTCTGTTAGTTAATTTGATGATTTTGTTTCTTACTTGTCCTATGATTTAGACTGTTGCTGGGTCAACTGCTACTATTCCCTTGGAGTTGTAGCGTGCAAAGTCGGATGTATTGAAAGTCAGGATATGTGTCACCCCATGAACCAACATCGTAGCGACTAACCGCGCATCATGAACCTGTACACCAGATACACCATAGTTAACGACAAGTTCTCGCCATTCAGCATATACGGCAGGTAAATCAGGAAGCAAAGGAAATAACTGTTCTGCCCTACGAAATGGACCTACTGCATCGGAAGGTGAAAGTCCCATACCATTTTGATGAATAGGACGAGTTGAAACGTTCCAAAATTCAACGAAATTTTGCATAGTGGCATGAAGATTATGACCATTTGACAGCAATTTGCGCACAGCAGTTTCAGCAAGTGGTGATGATGGGTTTGTGCTGTGTAAAACACGCAATAAAACATTGGTATCAATCAGGTAAATCATGGTTATAAATGGTCGGCATAAATGCCTTCTCGGCTCAACGCGTAATCGGATAATGGTGGCACATCCGGTCCAACACATGTCATAAATTCTTCAATTAACTGATCTAACATTGACTGTAATTCTTCAACAGAATACTGTGCTTTGTTGTTCAGTAATTCTTCTACTTTTGGTTCGATTGCATCTACCAACAAATGTCGTACGCCATCTTTATCTCCATTCAATATATTTTCGTTTAACCGTTTCTCAATATCTGGTGGTATATAAACTGTAATTGTCATTTACCTGACCTCCATATTGCTGAAAATTATCTTATAAATAGCACACACCTTGTGTCTACTCCTTTGCAAATGGTGTCCCATCCGCTTTTCCAAGATAGATCGGATGTGTTCCATCACTGCTAAATGGAATCGCCACCTGCTTCTGAATATGAACACGTTGATATGATTGTGTCTCTTTATCAAATACCGATTGGACCACACGGATATGTAAATTATAACGTCCCTGTGTCAAATTTGTAAACGCAAATCTGCCTTGTGCATCGGACTCCGTTTCAAAACGGTCTAATGTTAATGACATATCATATCGGCTTAATTCCCACGGATACCAAGAGCGAGAAATCAAAGCATTTTCCACAGGTTCACCGGTGTCCGACCAAAGCACTTGTCCATTCAAAGCAACCGTAAGTCTGTCCGCAACAATCAATATCTCATCACCATCTGCAGACGCTTTCACATCAGTTTCGGTTACAGCAATGTTGTCTCCCATAATATAGAGTTTATATTCTTCCTCAAAGAGACCGTCCAATACGAAATTCGTTTCTGTAACAAGAAAACGTTTAGACATAAGCGGTCTGTTCAATGTTCGCGGATTTAGCGTTGGTTCCATTTTGGCATTCCCAGGGAATACCTTCACTTCATAATATCCATCGGATGGAACATCCTGTGGGAGAATGACGCGTCCCTTCATAGCAAACCCTTTTTGAAGCGGAACAATTAACGGCTCTTTTCCGATTTTTACATTCGGGTATACCCTTGAAAGGTACCCTTTTTTTGACGTTTCAACGGACAGAAGGTGCGGCTTTGTGTCTATTAGCTGCATTTGAAAAGCACCGTTTGCATCTGTTTGGGTCGTTGCTAAGAGTCCACCGTGTCCATGTCGGGTTTCGCTGCGCCGCGTTGCGTAGAGATTCGCTTCAGTAATAGGATTCTGCTGTGTATCAACGACCGTGCCGTGCAAGGTTTTCATTTTTGGCAAGCGGATTCTGAGCGGTTTTTCGCTTCTCGGATTGACTGACTCTAAAAATGCAATGATAACATTATTTCGGGAAATTGTCAAACTATACTCAATCGGATGGAGTTCAGAAAAGAGGAAATTGCCTTCAGCATCGGTTTGAACAGTGTGTTCAGGTTGGGCACCGGCACGAAAGAAATCAGCTACTTTGTTGTGCATCTTTAATTTCACTTTGAGTCTGTTGAGTGTGTAACGTGCGTTTGAAGCAGAAACTTTGCCTTGTAGTGACAGAAATGGCTGGAGTTCAAGTTTACCTAATGCATATTCATTCTTGTCAGGAGACATCTCCCATCGCCAATGATGCGTTTGATACCGTGGATGTGATGCGATCAACGTAAATCCGTAATAGGTATGGGAATCATTCGGGACTGTGAGATGGAATTCACCTTTTACGTCTGTCTCTGTTTGATGTGCAAACGTTCTGTCAGGGTAGACGGTATCCTTCGCCTCGGAAGCTGCACGGACAGTAACACCAGAGATAGGGTTTCCATTTTCAGCATCTATGAAGTGACCAGAGAGAGATGCCCCCGGTTTCAAAAACACCTCTATGCCGCCGATATTGCTATCAGGATAGACCGTCACCGTAGACGAGTCGGATTTCGCAAATACATAACCGTCAAAAGCATCAATAGGACGGTAGTGTCCCGATAACAGATTTTTGACTTCAAAATATCCGTTGGATATCTCACCTTGATATGTCCTTTCTATTCGTTCCTTGTTATGTGTGAGCAGGGCAATCTGGACTTTACCCGTAATTGACAACGGGAGTTTACTAACGGCATCAAGCAGGAAACCTGAAACGGTTCCTGTGCCTTCAATCACAAAATCCGCGTTAACTTCGGTGTTTTCAGTAACGGTAACTTCTCGTTGTGCAAGTAATGTGCTGAAGTGCCTGACTTTCACATTCCAAATGCCAGCAGGAAGGTTTGTGAGCGAAAACTCCCCACCAGAATTGGTTTTAGCAGCGTAAGTTACGTTATCCGTTTGTGAAATTGCAGAGACGGTGTACTCTGAGAGTGGGTTGTTCTGTTTATCTGTGACTTGTCCTTGAATTGTGCCGGACATCCCTTGGGATTGGCAGAATCCGATAGAAATGCAGAGGGATAATAATAGCAGCAAGATATACCTTCTGATAATGTATTGCATAAGGTGTTTATCTCACTTATTTCAGAGTTGACCAAACAATAGGCTGCAGCGGTTCATTCTCAATCAGAATTTCTTCCGCTTTATACGCTTCATCATACCATTCAACGATACGCCATTCACCATCTCTTTTTTCAAAGATAAACAGGTTATCACCCTCAGCGAACCATCCAGTGAATTCGCCTTGAAATAATTCACCTGCTGCCACGGAACCTTGTATTCGGTAATGAGTTCGGACTTCGGTTCGAGTTTTGTCCATATTAATGGATATTTCTGGACGAGATGAGAGTTGTATATTTATATCTTGGAATTCACTAAAAACCTTATTCGCTGCATCACGTTCTTCACGTATGTCATCAAATTCTGTGTCATCAGTCTTGTCACCTTCCGTTCCCATATCCCCAACATAACGAAAACCTTCCGACCAATACGCGCGCATGTATGTTTCAATATCCTCAATTTCATATCCTTCACGCCACCGGTTTAGGACATTGTTAATTGCTAAGACATCTTCTGGCGGCACTATGTCTATCTTGTCCGGTTCCACAGGGGAAAGGTTTGTGTCACAGGCATTAAAAAGTATAGATAAGAGAAGCAAACACCCTATCTTCGAAAAGAGGTTGCACATAAATTTATTTCTCCAATTTCATTCTAAGACCAGATTTGATGTATATTCTACTTTATCATTAGTTTTATAACAACACGTTTTTCTTTAAATAATCTGATATTCTTACAATTGACCTTAACCTAATACCATTTTTAAAAGATAACTTGTCATTATCAAAACAGGTGTTAGTAGTCGCGCAATTATGAAGAGTAAATTATTAAACGGGTAATCTTAATCACCCCAAAACTTGTAGGCGGGGAATGCCAAAAGGCATTCATACCCGGGGAACGCCAAAAGGCGTTCATACCGTTGATTTCTTGATTTGGCACTTTGTAAGCGCGCTGGACTTTGATCTCAAATTACCCTATTTATTTACTAATCTTCATTAGGGACGATATGTCTGTACTAACCAACCCTTATAATACCATTTCTAATAGAAAACTTCGCATTTTTGTAGCACAAACTTTCAGTTTGTGCTGTCCTTCAAGATATTCTTAACAAATGTTAATGGGATGAACATTTATAGAAATGGTATAACCATATCGTCCTTACAGGTCTAAAAAATGTGTGTTGAACAATGAAAAATATATAAATTACCAAAAAACACTTGACAGAAGTCCATTTATATGTTAATATATATTTATTGTTTGTTTTAACATGAATGTTATATGAAATATAACAAATTTAAGGAATTTATAAGAGCAAAATAATGGAAACTATTATGAAGATAAAAGACGATATTCATGCAATTCATCACACATTTCTATACAAAAATAACGGACAAATTTCAGCATCTCAGAAAAATCTTACAGTTTACAAAATTCAAATTTTAGTGCCATAAAATTATGCCCTATAAACCCATACAGAGACTGCGTTTATAGGCAATTTGCCCGTCTTACAGTTTGTAAGAGATTTCTTACAGTTTCGTAACTTTTCAAGAAGGAGACAGACCATGAAATTGCAAGATAAACACAATGAATTTGCTGTCAGATACTACACAAAAATTACTACTCTCATAGTCCTGGTTAGGTTCGGTTTCCTAACCGAACCTAACGGCACTGGAAGGACGCTAAATTGACGCTTATGGTGACAAAAACTTTACACGCCCCCTCTTTACTATAAACTTGCTATTACAATAGATTTTCAGTATAATAAATTCAGGATAATATTGAATAAAAATATAAGAATACAAAATGTCTAAACATAGATTCTAAAGGAATTAACAAATACATGAATTTTCAACAAATGCGTATCTTAGATTTGAGAAAAGAACTAAAAAAACGTGGTTTGAAAGGCTACTCATCACTAAAAAAAGAGCATTTGATACAGTACCTTTCAACTGGGATACATCCGTTGAAAAACACACAGAAACAGCGTACGACTGTTGAGGAAAAAATACACGAATCTTCTCCAACTATTTTTACTGACATAACCGAGGAACTTCCTATAAACCAAATATTATCAGGCGATTGTTTAAATGTTCTTAAGACTCTTCCTGATGGTGTCTTTGATTGTTGTGTCACAGATCCACCTTTCAATATGTCAAAAAAGAAAGGATTAGGTTGGGCATTCAGTTCACATATTACTATGCAAGAACAGTGGGATATTTTTTCTAAGGACGACTATTTTCAGTTCACAGTAAATTGGATTAGAGAAGTACTAAGAGTCCTAAAAACTAACGGAAACCTATTTATATTTGGTTCTTTTCACTGTATATTTACAATCGGTTTTATACTTCAAAACATATTTGACAGACGGATTATCTCACAGATTGTTTGGTTTAAACCTAATGCACAACCGAATATAACCTGTCGGATGTTCACTGAATCAACTGAATTTATCATTTGGGCAGTAAACAATGAAAGTAAAAAAGCAAAAAATTGGACATTCAATTATGAAACAATGAAGGCAATGAATAATGACAAGCAGATGCGCAATATGTGGGAAATACCGCTAACTCCGCGATCTGAGCGAAAACATGGCAAACATCCATCTCAAAAACCTGAATCTGTTGTCAACCGTATTATATTAGCAGGAACAAATGAAGACGATCTCATTCTTGATCCGTTCTCAGGTTCCGGAACAACAGCAGTTGTTGCCGAAAAACAAAACCGTAAATGGATTATGATTGAAAAGAATGAGGAATATAATCAAATCGCAAAAATGCGTATAGATGAATCAACTTATAAGTTATTTGAAGATAACTCAAATTACTAATGGCAATAGGGGAGAAAAAATGGTAAGGCAAGAAGCAATAGAGATGTTATCACTAATAGTGGGACAGGACCTTCGTAAACTTGCTGATAGATATGAAGTAACAGTGTTTAAAGATGGTGGAGGAAAAAATAAAGGATGGGTAGGGCAGGTAATTGAAAGACATTTGGGATTACCACTCAACTCATTACAACAACCTAACGCTGGATCATGGGAATTGAAAATGTGTTCTTTAAGATACCTCAAAAATGGCAAGTTGACATTTAAAGAAACAATGGCGATCACTATGTTTAAACCTGATGATGTAGCAAATACAGAATTCATAGAGAGCCATTTAATTGCCAAATTAAGACGAATGATTGTAGCTGCAAGAATATGGGAAAGTCAACAAGAAAATAGATCCATCTTACATAGTGTAACGACTTTCGATTTAGATGATCCTGAAGTATACAATCAAGTAAAAGCAGATTATGATCTGGTTCGCGAAACAATACTCACAAAAGGATTTTCTGCTCTTACAGGGAGAATGGGTGTGTACATCCAACCAAGAACCAAAGGTCCAGGGCATGGATCTACATCAAGAGCATTTTATGCAAGGAAATGCTTTCTGAAATTGATCTTTCCTGAAATTTATTACAATGGTTAATGTAATTTTCAATATATTAATCGGAATAATTGATAATCTAACTGAATATAGTTTAAAAATTATTTTATTTAATGTGTAGAAAGAAGATTTAGATTACTAATGAAGGTATATGATGGACAAAATAAAAGAACTTCACATATCAAACGATGCAATCAACGACCCAGAAGAGTTACGCGCACGAATAGCAGAAAAGGGTTATCTCTTTTTCAAAAAACTACAAAACCCCGATAAACTCTGGGAATTGCGACGTGAAATGCTAACGACAATGCAAGAAGGCGGGTGGCTTATCGCTGGAACCGACCCAATGGACGGCATTGCCGACATTACCACACAATGCACCGAGGGCGACCCAGAATACACAGACGTATATCATGACGTATATAAATTGCAGGCATTCCATCGTTCAGCACATTGGGATGAAGTCGTTGATATGGTGGAGAAAATTATCGGTAGAAAAGTCTTACCCCATCCACAGAAGATAGCGCGCCTCTGGTATCCGAAGTATACCGAACACACAACACCGATACACCAAGATTTCGTTCATTTCCAAGGCAATTTCCAAACATACACCTGTTGGGCACCCGTTGGAGATTGTCCGATAGAATTGGGTGGATTAGCAGTTCTACCCGGTTCACATAAAATAAATAAAGTGATGGAACACCATTTTTCACTCGGCGCAGGTGGACTGTGTGTGAACACGGATGAACTAAAAGGTGAATGGCATTCAACAAACTATGAAATCGGTGATACATTAATCTTCCCTGCTTTGACAATCCACAAAGCTTTACCGAATTTGACAGAAGATCGACTCCGTGTATCACTTGACAACCGCTATCAAGCAGTAGATGACCCTATTGCTGAACACATGCTTGAACCACATCTGAACATCTTTAACTCACTGACGTGGGAAGACGTATATCAAAATTGGAAATCTGACGAACTCCAATATTACTGGAAAGACTATGATCTCACTGTCATACCGAGAGATTTTAGCTACAACAACAAAGGATTTGAGGAAGCATTGGAGTTAGCAAAAGATGGGGATGATCGCGCCGTATACCAATTAAACCGAATTATCAAACGAGATCCCACGACCGAAATGGCGATGAGAGCAACTGAAGTTTTACATGAAATGAATATTGAAACTGACCCTAATTCTTTCTAAAATAGAACATACTAAACCTAACAAAGCACTTGGGCTGATACAGGTGTCAACGTTTCTGATGCAAATCGATTCGGCACACTACTCAAACCACATAAGTGCGCTTGCCAACCCCCGTAGGCGCGCTGGACTTTGCAAACTACTCTATTTATTTCTTAATCTGCATAAAACTGCACTTATCAATCTTGATTAACATAGAATTACCGAAATATATTGTTACACATCAGCAAGGACCTTCTCATACTCGTATGTCCAATCAACCACCCTATACCCACAGTTGCTATAAAAAAGCAAGGCGCGGTAATTTTCCCAGTTAGTGCTAATCGCTGCATGTCGATATCCAACATTGTGCATCTCTTGAAGTGTATACTCAAGCAAGTAACGTCCTAATCCCTGTCCCTGAAATTCCTCTTCAATGCCTAACCATACAGTGTGTAGCCAATCTTGCACATCGGGGTGACTTGAAAACTCACCACACGAAAGCGTATCACACTCCCCAACCTTTTTATCATCAAGGTAAGCGTCAATATGAATGTTTGGACGTTGACCTTGTCCATCTTTCCATTCTACATTCAGTGTGATGGGAATTGATGCTTTCATCGGCGTAACTTCGTAGTTTTCCCAATCCAAAAACACCTCGCCATCAGACCTTCGGTATCCGTTATATCCTAATAGTCCCTGAACATGGTCAAGTGCATCCGATAGATAAGCATGTTCAAAATGAAAGAAGCGATATCGATCATTTTGTGAAAAAGCAAAGATCCGGGATACATCACAGGCTTTTAAGTATTCCTCAGCCTTTTCAAGTGCAGCTTGACCAGCGTTTCGCGCACCACGTTCATAACCCAAGAACCGAACAAAACCGACATCCTCCTCCTCATTTTCTGACTTTAGACTCAGAACGGTGTGAGCAAAGGCTTTAACCGTGTCGTCAGATTTTGCTATGAATATTCTTTCAGCGTTATGTTCTTCTCCACCCCTACGATATTCACCAGTGACAACACTGTTCATAGCAAGTGCAAATTCATCCTCCTTGACATGATAACAGTGCGGTACATCAGATGTCAGTTCATTATAGAATTCCGTCAAGGAGGGTAGAAAATCAGGTGTATATTCCAAAATCTCCATCTATTATTTCAATCCTCACTTATTCAATGTCCCACAACAGAATAGTCCCATCGCCGCTACCACTTGCAAGTGTCTTGCCATCAGGACTAAATGCTATTGAACTAATCCCACCTGTATGTCCAGACAGTGTTTTGAGACGTTCTCCTGTGTTGGAATTCCATATTATTGCTGTTGCATCCACACTACTTGCAGTAGCAATAGTCTGTCCATTATGGGAAAAACGGACATCACTGATAGTCCCACCACCACAAGATTCAAGACTCACATGTCCAGCTAAATGCTTTAAGTGCTTTCTATTGAAAATATCAAATAAACTCACAACACTAACGTGTACATTCTCAATTGCCATGATCTTTCCATCTGGTGAATAACTCACAGAACTTGTAGCACCTGAGAGACTCAGATCTCTAATAGGCTGTCCAGTCAAGCCATCCCATAAAAATGATCCATCATCATCATCACTTTCTTCATATATACTTGTGACAATTGTATTTGCATTCTTTGAAAAGTACGCCCCGTCAATGCTACCATAAATTCCAGTGATAGTTCTGATAAGTTGTCCTGTGATAGGATCCCATAGTTGCGTAGTATTTTCCGAACTGTTACTTACTATAATTGAACCATCGGTGGAATACTTAACTTGAAAGAGTTCACCCTTTATATCAGAAATAGTATTGAGGAGTTTGCCTGTGTTAGCATCCCATATCAAGATTTTATTATCATCGCTTCTACAAGCAATTGTTTTTCCAATAGGTGAAATGTGCACATACTCAATATAATTTTCACGTTCTGACAATCTATTGATGAGTTCTCCTGTATCCACGTGCCACAAATATACTTTACTCCAAGAACCTTTAGTTAGGAAGGTGTTACCGTTTGGAAAAAAGTAAATGGTGTGAACGTCTCCATCTATTCCATTGAGTTTAAGTTGTTCATTGAGATTATATTGTTTATGTAACATTCCAGTGCTTGTATCATATAAACGTAGTGTTGTGTCATAACTCCAACTTGCTATTGTATTTCCATCTGGGGTAATGGTTATATCGGATATGCCTTCGGTATACCCATCATATATCCTCAGGGGTTGTCCTGTAATAGCATTCCATAGATGGACTGTGTTATCCTCACCTCTACTGAGTAAAGTCATTCCATCTGGAGAAATAACAATTTTGTTTATTTCCTCCTTATGTCCAGTAAGCGGCATCAAATGCATCCCTTGTTTAGCTGCCCATAGATGTATTGTTCCATCCTGTCCACCTGTAGCGATAATTCTGCCGTTATCAGAAAAACATAAAGTGCATATCTTACTACCGTGATTTTCGACAAGACTACTGATGTATTTTCCCGTGTTCGCATCCCATAAATCAACCCTTACATCAGTTTTATGTATGGTCGCAAGAGTATTCCCATCGGGTGAAAAGAACATACTGGAATATCCCTCATCATTTGAATTCTGTCTGGACCTTTTTAGTTGATTCCACTCCTCAGAGTTGATATTCCTAAAATACACTGTTCCAACGCCAGGATACCTACTACATAAGACAGAGAGAATTCTACCGTTTGGAGAAAATTGAATATCTTCAATTTTCCCATCATGTTGAGATTCAGCTGGGTTGTTGATGGTTTTAAGTTGCTGTCCTGTCGCAACATCCCACAACTCTATTTTCCTAAACTGCCAAGTTAGCAGTGTCTTGTTATCTGGTGAAAAATGGACGTTAGAGAAACGGTTGGTAGGTTCGGAAATTGTGTTTATGTGTTTACCTGTCTTGACATCATACAAACGAAGAGTCTTACTAAAATATGTAAATTTCTCTGCACACTGTACTGCAAGAATCTTTCCATTTGGAGAGAAGACTGGATTATAAAGACCAAAATCACCATAAGCGAGTGTATGTAATTGATTGCCTGTATTCGCATCCCACAATAAAATGCTACCATTTGGATTCTCTGTGGCGACAGTATTTCCTTCAGCTGAAAAGCGGATTATGTCCACTCCATTTGTGTGATCAGTAAGTCTATATAACCTTTCACCAGTAATAGAGTCGTATATCCAAATCCCGATTGAAGTTGCGATTGCAAACCGAGTGCCATCAGGAAAGTAAGCGATTTCACCCAATGTGCCTTGACCGATGCGGAGTTTCGCACCTTCTGGTAAATTCGTCTGTATGTTTTCTTGTGCAGAGACATTATATATGACGAATATAATTAGCAAGAATAAGGTAAGAATGAAGTGATGCCTTGTTCTCATATTGTTCATCTCCTTCCATTATAGTAACGTAACGTGAGTTTGATAAATAATTCAAGTAATTTGTTTAAAGAGAACCCTTTTGGTATAATGAAGTCATTATAATTTAACGTGAGTTTGATAAATAATTCAAATATTTTGTCTAAAGAGAACTTTTTTGGTATAATAAAGTCATTATACGGACTTTCCAAAGGAGTTATCTAATATGTATTTTAACACTATTTTGCAAAATTGACGACTTTTTTAGCTTATAAGGCATTTCTGGAATCGCGATCACTTCAGAACGATAAACCGACTGAAACACGCGGGCATCCGCGCAATCTATACGACAGTGAGGTTCTGACCATAATCATTGCCTTCCATCAAAGTGGGTATCGGACGTTCAAACATTTTTATGAAAAACATGTCTGCGTCTATTGGTGTGCTGAGTTTCCAAATCTTGTCAGTTATTCTCGGTTCGTGCAGCTCAAAAAAGAGGTGCTGCACCTCTTGACGATTTTTCTTGATGTGCACCTCGGAGCATGTCCTGGCACCTCTTTTGTCCATTCCACGCGTCTGCGCGTGTGTGATAACAAGCGGATTTCAGCACATCGTGTCTTTGCTGAATATGCGGGGCGTTCAAAAACCATTATGGGTTGGTTCTTTGGCTTTAAACTTCACCTGATCATCAATGAGAAAGGCGAACTTTTAGGTCCTCAATTCACACCGGGCAACACAGATGACCGAAAACCCTTACCCGATTTAGTGGTGGGACTGCAGGGTTCCCTCTACGGAGATAAGGGATATATCTCTAAAGACATGCGGGAAACGCTTCGTCAGCAAGGGACCAACTTGATGGACAACGTCCGTCCGAATATGAAACCCGAACCGCTGTGGACTTCCGATGAGGAGTGGTTGAGAAAACGTGTGATTATTGAATCTGTGATCAAGGAACTGAAAACACAGACACAGCTGGAACACAGCCGACATAGAAGTCCTGTCAACTTTCAAGTGAATGTGGTTACTGCCCTGATTGCTTATCAACTTTTAGAGCACAAACCCTCGGTGAACCTGCGAAAACTTCAGGAAATCAACGATGGACCTATGCTTTTTAACTTCTAAACTATTTTCAAACTCACGTTAACGATAACACAAAAGGAACAAAATGAACTGGAAAGACGCATTATCTCAAATAGATTTCCAACAACACACACGACTCCGTTTTCAAGAACCACTCGCAAAACATACACACTTCGGCATCGGTGGAGAAGCAACAGCATACATAGAAGTAAGCACAATAGACGACTTAGCAATATTAGCGCAATTCCACAGAGAATGGAAAGTGCCAGTTGCAGTCATCGGAAAAGGATCGAATTTGCTGGTAAGCGATAAAGGTTTCAATGGATTATGTATTCGGTT
Source organism: Candidatus Poribacteria bacterium (assembly GCA_958295945.1). Classification (GTDB taxonomy): domain Bacteria; phylum Poribacteria; class WGA-4E; order WGA-4E; family WGA-3G; genus MSPOR6. The sequence continues at coordinate 1,557,737 of OY282386.1, read as the reverse complement.
AATCGGTGAATTAGCAAATTTGGATGTAGACGGCACTATAGTCACCGTAGGTGCGGGACAATCACTACCAGGTCTCTCCAAATTGATGTCAAAGAACGGATTAAGCGGTGTTGAATTCGCGCTCGGTATACCGGGTTCAGTCGGTGGTGCGCTCATAATGAACGCAGGTGCATGGGGCAGCAGTTTCGGCGATGTCGTCACAGATGTTACAGTCATGCAGGATACGGGTGAACTGCTAACGCTAACCCATGACGAAGCACAATTTGAATATAGACACAGTGGTTTAGAAGCATATTTCTGTGTTATTACTGCCACCCTCAAGTTACAACCCGGTGATGTTGACGAAATCACATCAAAGATGAACACCCTATTCAAACAGAAAATAGAAACGCAACCCTTTGTTGAAGAGAATGCGGGATGTATGTTCAAAAATCCCCCTGACGATTCCGCTGGACGACTCATAGACATCAGTGGTTTGAAAGGACACCGTATCGGTGGAGCAGAGGTGTCAACCATCCACGGGAACTTTATTCTCAATCTTGACAACGCCACAGCAAATGATGTCTTAGACTTAGTCGCGTATATCCAAAAACATGTGAAAGAAAAAACAGGAATTTCCCTTCAAACTGAAGTAAAACGTTTAGGTTTTGGGTAATTGATAGCATTTTAAATAGTTGATATAAATCAACAATCCATTGTATAATATTGGATATGAACCGAAACGATACAAGTAAATCAGCAACCGAGGAAATATCACTACCACACCAACAGTTTGATATCGTAACCAAAGATGTCATCCATACATTTCCCGATGATGTGCTACGGTTCATTATGAACAGAACAGATATTCAGTTCTTAGAACACCTTGAAACCGAATTTATCAACGTTGAAAAACGGGAAATGGATAGTTTGACAAAGGTGTTACTTAACGGCGAACATGCTCTCGTACATTGTGAATTTCAGGCAGGTGACAGCACCGATGTTGACATGGCACGGCGGAACGCAGGCTATATCGGCAGGTGTTATGAAAAGTATGGTTTGCCGATTTTCTCACACGTCATTTATCTTCGTCCTAATACCGGCAAAAACGATCCAGGTGGTGTTAGGCAGAACATTGAAGGATACAATTTTATTGTTGAGTACAAAGTTATCCATCTTATTGAAGTAGACGGTCAGTCTATTCTTGAGTTACGACAGACAGGGTTGATGCCATTTTTACCGTTAATGCAACCACCAACTGAGATAGACCCTCTACAATGGCTGCATCAGTGTGTAGAAACAACAAAGACACTATCGCTTAACACAACAACGCAGGCTAATTTATTAGCGGATATGTGGATTTTGAGTGGTTTGACTCATAATCGGTTACCATTATCCGAAGTATTTCCGGAGGACATCATGCAAGAATCACCTGTTTACCAATCCATACTTGAAAAGGGTATTGCACAAGGTGAACGAAAAAAAGCTATTGAAACTATCCTTGAACTCATTGACATTCGTTTCCAAGTTAGACCAACAGGAACGTTGAATTCTGCGATTGAAAGTATTAACGATCTGTCTCGCCTCAGTGAGTTGCATCGTGCAGCAGCCCAAGTGGAAAGTTTGGAAGCATTTGAACATCTCCTTGAAAATGACGACAAATCGGACTAATCCGAACCCCATGTTCTATGTAACACACCAACCCGGATAATCTATTTGCGGATATGTGGATTATGAGTGGTTTAGTTCATAATTGACTACCATTATCCGAAGTATTTCCGGAGGACATCATGCAAGAATCACCTGTTTACCAATCCATAGATGAACGAAAAAAAGCTATTGAAACTATCCTTGAACTCGTTGACATTCGTTTTCATGTTAGACCAACAGGAACGTTGAATTCTGCGATTGAAAGTATTAAAGATCTGCCTCGCCTCAAAGAGTTGTTGCGTGCAGCAGTCCTGGTAGAAAGTCTTGAAGACTTTAGACATATCCTTGAAAATAACGACAAGTCGGACTAACACTTACACTCATCTCCTACACAAGTAATGAAAAGAGAACGCTTTTGTTTGGCTTTGGCATTATGTCTGTATTTGGGAAATGTTCAGTTTGGCCATTCTCAAAATGCTTTTGAGTTGGCAGAAGAAGCACTCCAATACGGTAATTATGAACAAGCCATTCACTATCTCAACAAAACACCTCCAACTGGCAAGAGACTTGTCCGTTTAGGTTTCGCTTATTCCCAACTGGGTCGTTATACCGAAGCTACGCGCGTTTATCAGGAGGCACTGCGTTTAGCAAGACGCGACGCATTTGGCAAACAAACCCACGTTGTAAAAGCACAAGCAAATATTGGATTAGGCTACATTACATATCAACAGGGAATGTTTGATGATGCAATTCAGTTCTACTCCAATGTTGTGGAACAAGACACTGTAGGCGTTTCCAAAGCACTGCATAACCTCGGCAGAATCTATTCAGGACGCGGCGAAATAGCGAAAGCGATTACCTCACAACAGCAAGCACTAAACAGAGATCCCAATTTTGCTGATGCTCACTATCAACTCGGTGTGCTACATAGTCGTAACCGGAATTGGCAAACGGCGATCACTGCCTTTCAAAAAAGTCTTGCATTATCTCCCACAATGTCCAATTTGCACTATCAACTTGCCCGATGCTATCGTCAAATCGGAGATGGACCTAATGCCGAAGCATCAATGGCACGTTTCCGTTCTCTCAAGAAAATAGCCACCGATATTCAGAAACATATTGAGGCTGTTTTTGTAGCGAATGCCGATAACAAAGTGGCCGCATTAGTCCAACTTGCGAATACCTACCTCAAATACGAAAGATACGACGAAGCAGCACGCGAATTTCAACGTATCCTTACATATAGCACATCAGATATTGATACGGCACATATATCTGCTGATTTTGGTAGGATCGCATTGGAACATGGAGATGTGCCACAAGCGATCGCACACTATAAACGTGCTGTGCAACTTGGTCTGAAAACAACCGAAACCTACCACCATCTTGGCATTGCTTATATGCAAAAACGAGCTGCACAGCATGCAATAAAACAGTTTAAACATGCCCTCGTGCTAAATTCTGATCATGCTGAATCGCATCTGATGTTAGGAACACTCTATACAACAGACGGTAAGTTTAAGGATGCCGAAAAACATTATCTTCGTGCAATTGAACTCAAGCCGGAGATGGCATCTGCACATCATGGACTTGCGTATCTATACGGCCAACACAATCGGAATATGGAAAAAGCGATTGCGTTGGCGTGTAAAGCGACTGAATTATCCTCTAAATCAGCCTCGTATTACAACACACTCTCCTGGTTGTGCTATAAAGACAGACAGTATGATGAAGCAGAGGCGGCTGCCTTGAAAGCGATTGAACTTGCTCCGGATAATCCAACCTATCAAGAAGGATTGAAGGAGATCCGACAACAACGGAAATAGGCTATAAACCAGATTTCAGTTTTCCCCAGATTGTTGTCAACTTACTTTCAGGTTCAACGGCGAGGAATCCAGTTGTTCTTTCAAGTCCATCATTCATAATAGCTTTGATGTCATCCTGAGAAAGTGGCACGTCAAATAGCGCGACTTCGTCAAGCAAACCTTCACACTGATGTCCTCCGTTAGACCCATCTCCAATCCGCATCCGTGGTGGGTCAGCATTAAGACTGGGGTTAGCGTATGCTTGTTTACCGACTTCTTCACCATCGGTATAGATGACGAAACCTTCCTTTTCACCAAAAACGCCTGCAAGGTGGTGCCAACCACCATCTGTGATGACAGGACCACCTTTCGGACCGGTAAAGCCACCATCTGCTGCCTTTGTTATGCTTAGCTGCAGTGTTTGTGTGTCTCTATCTACAACCAATAGGTAGTTGCGGGGATTCTGTCCACGCATGATGATAGATTGCCAGCGTGCCCCTTTTGATGGTTTAAGATTTGCCCATGCTACAATAGTGAGTTCTTCAAGAATGATGCTGTCATTTGCTTGCACTTCAACATAGACATCATTACCATTGAATTCTAATGCTTTTCCGAATTTACCATCTTGCCATTTCTTTGGACCTACAATAGTGCCATCGTTCCCTGCATCAGAACTATCCACTGCCACATCGCCACCACCCTCTTCAAATAGCCACAATCCTGAGACGGTATCAGGGTCAATCTTTGCAATCGCGGACTGACTGGCGATGAGTATGAGAATCGCTGCAATACTTATCAAACAGATTCTTATTTTCACGTGATTTGCCTCCTTTTGCAATTAGTGTAGGATAACTCGTTGATTGTGTCATTCTAACAATATTGAACTTAGAATTACGACTTGTGCTAGTTAATAATTTGTTTTGTTGGTTATTACAATAGAATGTATTTACATAATAAACATATCGTCCCTAATGAAGAATAATAAATTAACTGGGATTTCTCACAATGTTTTTTATACTGCTAACAATCAATGTTTAGAAGGGATAGTGTTATGAAAATGCGATTTGATTTTTTAGATTTTTCTTGACTTTTCGGACATGAGATAGCATCCTAATTGTAATATAAGTTTTTTCATAGATTAGGAGGCTATCTCATGTGTCAATATCTTATCAAATCTACGATGTCCTTTCAAACACTTCTCTACTCTCATTTTGGGAAAAAGTCTTTGCAATTGCGAGAAACGCTACTTTTACTTTCAATGGGTCATATGTTTGCACTTTTTAATCCGAATCAGGTAGCACAATCGTTATCTATTCCGGTAGCGAACCTTTATAGGCATCTAAAAGGTTTCTCGCTCTATCAATGGAAGTGTCTATTTGTTCGCGTCGGGTGTTCGATCGCACTCCAAGAGGGACGAGATACCGCATCCAAAAGTGATGCTACAAAATCTCGTCGTCCTACAATAAGTGTGGATGGGACAAATGACCCGCGCTATGGTAAACTCCTGTCCTACTGCTTCAGTTGGTGGTCAAAAAAACACAATACCTCTATCCGAGGCAGAAATGTGTTAGCTATCACGATCAAGATTGGCTCTATGATTATCCCTCTCTATATTCGCATTGTTAGCAAACAAGGCAGAGGGAACACAGATAAACCTTCCTATTTTATTGCGATGCTCAAAGAGATATTAGATTTCTTTGACACATCGGGTGTGGATTTGAGAAAATATCCGATGGATCACTTGTGCTCCTCTTCTTTTTAGATATGGGCAAGACCCGAACAATGATGGTCTTTGGAAAATCCGGACGATCTTGTGAAATACTCAAGATTTGGTCTCAACACCACGGTATAGAACAATTTTGGAGATACCTAAAAACAGATTTGAAACTTTCAAAAATGAGTTTAGCGGGTAGACAAGGTGCGTATGCGAGCTTGGGTGTCAAAGTGATGAGCTCTCTCTTAGGACAGCATTTGAGCCGTTTGACACATAAAACATTCTATCAGGGACAACTTGAACTTTCTGGACAAAGACACATCCTGCTTACTCTTATAGAGCATTTTCATGAACAAATACCAACGAAGCACCTATAGACATTGAAATCCACAGCAATTTGATAAATACCAGATTTCTTAGTCTTCATACGGGACTAAAGATCAATACTTTCATTCAGAATCTGAAAGTTGACATCTACGGGTAAGTATAGAAATACAAGTCTACAAAGTATTGTGTGACAATAACCTTACACATCCTAACAAAGAATAAATTTGACTTTGTAAGTAAGATATACTATAATTTAAGTCAACTGAATTGGTTAGGATTAAAAAGGGGGAGTAGATGCATTTATCAGCGAAGTTGAAATATGCAATATGTGCAATGTTAGAACTCGGTCTACATTACCGTAAACAATATGTTTCAGTTACAGTGATTGCCGAAAAACGAAGTATTCCTGGACCCTTTTTGGAAAAACTACTATTACAACTCAAAGAAGTTGGACTGACAAAAAGCCGTCGGGGTCCTGACGGCGGGTATAGTTTAGCACTGGCTCCTGAGAAAATACGCATAGGTGATATATTTACTGCTGTAGAAGGTCCCGTAAATTTCACTGAGGGATTTGAAGCACAAGAATCGTATGAATTAGTTACGTTCTTTGCAGAGGTTGAAGAAAATGTTCGAGAAGTGTTAAATTCAAAAACACTTCAAGAGTTATGTACTCATGCCCGTAAATATAAAATGCTAACACAACCAACCCATTCGCACCCGTTCTTTATATGAAAATCGCGAAAAACCTGACAAAACTTATCGGGAATACACCCATGGTTCGGTTGAATTCCCTACCAGTTAAAGATGGCGCGTCAATTTACGCTAAGTTAGAATCCTATAATCCTGGAGGTAGCATCAAAGATCGTATCAGTTATGGCATGATTGTTGATGCCGAGCAACGCGGTATTCTTAGACCTGGTGATACAATAGTTGAACCAACAGCAGGAAATACTGGAATCGGTCTTTCTATCGTTGGAGTCGCATGTGGTTATCAAGTTATTCTCACTATGCCAGAATATGTTAGTAGTGAAAAATATGCACTTCTTTCTGCTTTCGGAGCAGAAATCGTGTTAACGCCAGAACACGGCGGTATGGCAAGTGCCATTTGGGAAGCAGAGGAAATTCTTCGTCGGAATAATCGACATTATATGCCTAACCAATTTACAAATCCTGCAAACCCAAAAATCCATAGAGAGACAACCGCGGTTGAAATTCTGAATGCTACTGATAAATTGATTGATTATTTTGTGGTAGGCGTAGGAACTGGTGGTACATTAACAGGTGTGGGTGAAGTCCTAAAAGCACAGAATCCAAATACCAAGATAATTGCTGTAGAACCATCAGTTTCATCTGTCCTATCAGGAGGTTTACCCGGTCCAACACGAATTGACGGATTGGGAGCTGGGATGGTACCTGAAGTATTGAATGTAGATATTATTGATGATGTAATTGCTGTATCAGAAGAAGTGGCATATCAGACGATGAAAGAAATATCAAAAAAAGAAGGTTTATTGGTTGGTATGTCCTCTGGAGCAAATGTATATGCGTCATTACAGATCGCAAAAACTTTGGGACCAGACAAAACTGTGGTTACTATTCTCCCAGATACAGGTGAAAGATATTTTAGTTTAAGCCGATATTTTGAACTTGAAACCGATATAATGGAAACCCTCACATAATAAATAAAAGTAGGTAAATGAACGATATGACATTTCAGATTCAGAATGCTTCAATGGTCGAGTTGAAGCAGCAGGTAAATTTAATTGAGAACCCTCAAGATGTTCTCTTTACCATATTTAAACAGTTCAAACATCGCGCAGCGATCGTCACAAGTGGTCAGTTGACTGGTATGGTTCAAATTCATCTTGCAGCTGAAAATAAAATACCGTTCCGCGTCTGTACTATTGACACATTAAGACTGTTTCCAGAAACCTATACTTTCTTTGAACAAGTAGAAGCTCGTTACGGTGTTGAAGTTGAACGAATTAAACCTGATGATGCTGAAGTCGAAAAAATGGTTTCCGAACACGGTGAATTTCTGTTCTTTGACAGCAGGTCAAGTCAGAAATTCTGTTGTGAAATCCGTAAGATTAAACCGATGCAACGCCTGTTAGAAACATTAGACATTTGGATTACTGGCACCCGACATGATCAATCTGAAACCAGACAAAATTTCAAAAAGGTAGAAACTATTTCATCTGCTTCACACCCGATTCTAAAAGTAAGTCCATTATTTGAATGGACTACTGAACAGGTATGGAAATTTGTAATTGAAAACGAAATTCCTATCAATCCCCTTTTTCTACCCGATACAAATGGCCACTACTTTGAATCACTCGGTTGTATGACATGCACAACGCGTATCCGTCCAGGTGAACCAAAACGTGCAGGTAGATGGCGTTGGCAAAACACAATTGATACTGAAGACAATAACAAAGAATGTGGGTTACACTACGCAATATGATCTATGTACATTGGTGGATCACCTATTACCAATAATATGAAATTGAACTAAATATACGGTGTCTGTAGACAGACCCATTAAAGGAGGAAATATGGCAGTAACAGTTCGAATACCGACTCCGTTGAGACGATTAACTCAGAATCTTGCGGAAGTCGAAACAGAAGGTGTTGATATCAAAACCATTATAGATAATTTGGAATCAGATTATCCAGGGATGAAGGAACGTATCTGTGATGATGGTGGCAATATTCGTCGGTTTGTGAATATCTATCTTAATGACGAAGATATTAGATTCCTTGAAGGAAAAGAAACACCTGTTGCAGATGGTGCTGAAATATCAATAATTCCCGCCATTGCTGGTGGCTAAGCCATTTCCTAACAGCACATGTGATAATGCTGTGTTCACTTTGAATTGTATGGCTCGGTAATGGTATGTATTAGTATTCACTCTACAAGTCACAACACATCAGTATGAGTGACCAACGAATGTTGTCCATTACATACATATTTTTGACACAGCATTATATATAAAATATCTTAGTATTTATGGTGAAGTATAAATTATATCTACACTTTCTAGCCACGGTAGTTTAGGTCTACTAATCTCTTCTTAGCAATGTGTAGAATTAATTCAACAATTTACCACAAATAGAATCCAACCGCATAAATAGTCTCTGTCATACATGAAATATTTCTATAACCTATTTGTGAAATCAATACTCAATTTCTCATTTACAATTGGATTTACATTTCTAATTGCTTGTAACGTTGGATGTTTTAGTATAAACACTATCGGACAAGTCGGTGGTTCCGTTCTTGAGGAATTAGGTGATGTTAACATTTTCAGTGATGAAGAGGAATTAACAATAGGGAAAGCCTTTGATGAACAACACGCTAAAGAGGTAAAATTTTATACGGACCCAGTTGTAACAAGTTATATAGTGAATTATAAGTATAAGTTGACACTTTCGCCCCACGGTAGGCGAGGTTTCCTAACCTCGCCGATGCAGAGTGTTCAAGTAATTTCAAAATCTACTATATCAACAACCTTGGACAGACCCTCGTTAAACAGAGTAAACGGAAGAACATCCGCTACACATTCAGAGTTGTCGATTCAAAGGAAATCAACGCGTATGCTGTCCCAGGAGGATTTATCTATGTAAATCTTGGACTAATCCGAGCTGTCCGAACAGAATCGGAGTTAGCATTTGTCATTGGTCATGAAATTGGACATATTGTCGGAAGACACTCTATGAAGCGGTTGACACAAACTTACGGTTTTGAGATACTAAAGCAAATTATATTAGATGAGGACTCAAGTGAATTGACAAAATTGGTTTCAGATATCCTTACTGCGGGAATTCTGTTTAAATACAGTCGTGACAACGAGCGAGAGTCAGATTTCTATGGGATCAATAATGTCTATGATATTGGTATTTCACCTGAAGGAGGTATTAATTTCTTTGAAACACTGCAGAAGCTGCAAAAGAGAGAACCCACAAAATTGGAAAATCTCATATCAACGCATCCTGTTCATAGCGAACGTATTTCAAATGTTCGTAGTCAGATTAATGGATTACCACCAAAGTCAAATCTTAAAACTAATTCATCCCGTTTCCAACAAGTTAAACAAAGAATTAGATGACAAGATGATTGAGTTTTACAGATCAATACTTCAGGTATATTTAAAGTGCCTTGTGTGCATTTATTCAATTGACATGCCAAGTTGTAAGCATCAGAATTACTTTAATAGTGTCTTAGGAGTTATTCCTTCATGAACCATTTTAGTTCAAAGAATAAATTACAAGTCAATGTATATAATCTGACACTATTAGTAATGATACTGACTATCTTTTTATTATCATGTAGTGAGAAACCAATGAAACAAGAGACAATATTGATTGAAGATGACGAATATATGTATCTCGCGAAGGTGTTAGATGAATATTCTGAATCGGACACACAAATACAAGTCTACATATTCAATGATATAATCCGAGAGAAAATTGGGGACTCAATCCCAAATAGTAAGTTGGCTGCAAAACGGACTAAACCTGAAAATGGTTGGGGAACCCGTAAACTCACATTACAATATTATTGGAATGATGAATGGGTTTATTCTGAGAATGTAGTTGAGTTTGAAGAATACTTTCTTATCCCAATTGATGACGGAAATGACAGAGAAATTGAACTAAAAAACATACGCTTCCCAATCCCTGTTCAACGATAATAAGATCGATATAACAATATTTAATCAAAACCAGTTATGTAATTAAAATGTGTAGAAGGACCTTTAGATTATGAATAAATTGAAATCTGTTTCTTTCATAACACTCTCTGTCATTTTGATGAGTACTATTATATGTACAATTCCTGCTGATGCTCAAACTGTCCACGCACTCTTGGTTATAATGGATGACGATCCAAGAATAGGTACTAATGTGAAAGTTGACCGAAAAAACATCCTCCAACTCTTAGGTTCTATTGAGAACGAATTATGTGATGTAGAAACAACAACTCTGTTGAGTTCCAAAGATCAAGCAACGCGCAATGGGGTTTTAGAATGGATTCGGAATATACACACTGAGAAAGACGATATCCTTTTTATCTATTATGCTGGACACGGAGGCATGAACGACAAAAAACAAACTTTTCTCGTTACTGAAGGGAAATGGATTCTCCGATCAGATCTTGTCAATGCCATTGAACAGGTGAAATCTCCTCGGCTGAAATTACTCATTACAGATTGTTGTAGTAGTCTTGTTTCACAGAAATTAGATCCTAATCTACAAAGTAGTCGAAGCATGACACGACTAACCGAACATACTTTACGTAATCTGTTCCTTGAACATCAAGGTTTCCTACATGTGACTGCTGCCACTGAAGGTCAATACGGTTGGAGTAACATTGTAACGGGTGGTTGGTTCACCAAAAATCTGATTGAGTCATTAAACAGCAAACCTGATGAAAACCGAGACAGTTTTCTGACATGGAAAGAAGTATTTGAGACTGCACGTCAAAACACTGAAAAAACCTTCAGTCAGGCAACTTTCACAACTTCACAATTACAAGACATGAGACGAAAAGGTATTACCAGCCAAACGCCAAAGGCATATTCCTTTCCTACTCCACTCAATGTATCATCAAACAACGAAAAAGAGACTGTCAACTACATTTTTTTAGCGATTGTACTATTTACCTTATTCATTTCAAGCCGCATATCCCGAAGTTTGAAAAAACAACATGTTAGCAGACGAAAATTGAGTTCTCATAGAGGCAAAGCATGGGGTATTTTTGCTATAGAAGTATTGACATGGGTTGGTTTCAACATTTTTTGGACGTTTTTTAGTTCAAATTGGTGGGTTGTCATTATCAGTGTTGTCTTAATACTGATGATTCTTACAAGAAGATCAAAACGTTATGCATGATTAAAATAGGTGTATATACTCTATAAAAATATGGTAACACTATTTAGAAAAACAATGGATGAAATCTGTGAACATGCAAAAGCAGATTACCCTGACGAATGTTGTGGAATGATTTTGCATACGGATGCACAAGAATTTGTCAGACCTTGTCGAAATATCCAAAATCAGATGCACAAGAATGACCCGGATACCTATACTCGAGATGCTCGGACAGCATACCTAATGCATCCAGATGATTTAATAACAATCCATAAAGAAGCAGAGACACAAAACCGACCAATTAAAGCGTTTTACCATTCACATCCGAACCACGAAGCATACTTTTCAGAAAAGGACAAAGCAGATGCCTTAGTATGGGATGAACCTGCATATCCAGGGGTAGCCTATATTGTCATATCAATATATGAGGATACAATACGTCTCGTCAAAGCATTTGCCTGGAATGAAGACACATCAGATTTTATTGAAGTACCTGTTCAAACAAAACCGTCAGGAGCAAGAAAATGAAAGCATTAAAAGTACGTCTTACTTTTCCTGCCAACAAAATCACAGAACCTATTATTTACAACATTGGAATAAAATATAGTGTGGTAACAAATATCCGTCGTGCAAACGTTACCGAAGAATCCGGTTGGGTAGTATTAGAGATGCGTGGTACATCCGAACAACTTGAACTTGCTATTGACTACTTAAAAAACATCAATGTCCAAGTTGAACCTGTTGAAGGTGATGTTGTACAATGAGGCCTTCGTCCTACTTGATACAATTTGGTTGTTAGCAAGAGACTCTGATAAACATCATGGAAATAGGACGTATTCGTTCCATCCAAAGATTTCTCCCAGACTTAAACATAAGTTACAGCGTCCACCTACGTCCTTATGTTCGCATAATTGCAATCTCGGCATTTTCACTTGCAATTGGAATAGGAATCGCACTTCGCAACCATCTCAACTTTGAGTTTCATGACAGTTCGGGAGTAGTCGGTTGGATCAGTGTCCACCAGTATCCAAAACATCAAGAGTATTTCTACTATCTACTTGCCTTGCTCGGAGTACCGATCACAATTTGTGCATATTGGTTCGTATGGCATACTTTCTCACAATGGGTGGCACAAGCAACCAAACAATCCCAACACAGAGTTTTAAAGTTGAATGCATTTGCGTCAATTCCTTTGTGGTTGTGTTGGTTGCAGTTACGAAACTATGGTGAAACTGATTATTTCTGGTTAATTCTCCCTATATGTTTATCACTAGTCTTACATCTGATTCTATTCTTGATTAAGTATCAGTTTCTTCAAGCAAGACTGGATTCCGTCTCATCTGAACCCCTCTCCTTCGTAAATAACACTTCATCTCCAAAACCACGAATTATCTTGCTATTAAGACGTGCATGTGAATATATTGTCATCCCATTTTTTATCTATCTACTCGTATATAATAGCGGCATAAACGGTGGCATTGATATGTTTCATGAGGGTGAAAGGCTCGCGCCACTTAATGAAATGATACATGGGGGTGTGGTGTTCAAAGATATCTATGTGCAGCATGGACTCTTTCAGAATGCATACTTAGCTTGGTTTGGCAGTAAAGTATTTGAACCATCATTGATGGGTGTACGTTCTATGGAACGCGTCTTAGGACCACTTGGATACATTGCCCTCTACCTCCTCGGTCTCCAAGTATTTCGTGGACGATTCCTAACTGCCATCTTATGTTTCCTCATCGCTTCTGGAGACAATTTCTCCATATCACCAAGGCATTGCTTTGGATTACTCAGTTTCGCATGCATTGCAAATTATCTTACTTACGACAGAGACAAAGGACTTTTTGTAAGTTGGCAACGTACACCATTTAATGAACGTAAATGGATTAGACATCTTTTGAAATTTGGATGGAAACTTGTTCTTGCAGGTTTATTTACCAGTTTAGCATTTTGGTATAGCACTGAAGTAGGACTATATACGCTTGGTGCAATAGGTCTCTTTCTCCTCATTTACAGTCTACAACGTCGAATTCAAATTGAGATACGACCATTTCCATTAGTTAGTTACTGTTGTGGACTTCTGATAGGTTTCCTCCCAGTAGCGATCTATTTTCTGTCACAAGGTGCATTAGATGATCTATTCTGGAATTCTTATATACAATGTAAATACCAACTCGCTACATGGGGTCTCAAATACCCATCACTGGCCAACACACTTGCAATTATCTCAGATAGCGGATGGCAAGAATTCATCTTAAGCAATGGGTTTAGGTGGTATCTTCCAATATTAATCTTTATGATTGCAGCGGGATATCTGACATATCTGCGTTTGTGCAGAACAGATGTCACTCCAGAAGATTCTATGAAACTATTGTTACTGCTGTTTGGTGGCATTGTATTTTTCAGAACTGCACTTGGCAGATCAGATGGAGGACATTTACATTTTGGTTCAACATTCTTGTGGTTGCTCTGTTTATTTCCACTAGACAGAGGAATATATGGAATGATTGATAAACTATTTGCAGGTCAAGCAGTAAAAGGTTTGCGAGGTCGGTTCTTGATGCTGAAAGATAAGGAACGTTGGCAACGTGTGTTGAAGGTGTCATGGCTACTTATACCAACAATCATGTTTATTTGGTATGTCGGGGCAGTTCATCACCCGCTGAAAGGACTAAGTAATAAGTGGAACAGCATGTTGTCTAACCAGTTTCAAACAAGAACTACACCTATGGAATTGGAACGTGCAGGAAATGTTGATATTCCTGATGACCAAGTCGCACAGATTCAGGAAGTGGTTACTTTTATTCAGGAGAATACCTCACCTGATGAAAAGATATTTGATTTTACAAGTCAAGGCGCATATTATTTCTTTGCGAATAGACCCAGTGTCACCCGGTACCATATGGTATCGTATGCTTCAACGCCTGGAATGCAACGCGAGGTAATCTCTGCACTTGAAAGCGATCAGACTCGTTTGGTGATTTTTAAGACAGGTGGGTGGTTTGATAACGTGGATGGAATACCAGTTGAGGAACGTCACCCGATAATTGCGAAATATTTAGAGGAACACTACGAACTTGAGATAAATATAAACAATACTGAAATTCTGATGCGAAAATAATTGTGTGTTTGAATACAATTATGTCTGCGGACTATCTATGTCCATACCCAATTGTTTAGCAAGTGCCTTCTGAATTTGATTGAGTTGAGAACCAATTTTACGTTCCACTCCATCAACCCGTTCCTCAAGTCCATCAAGACTTCCGTTTAATGTGCTAACATCCTTCTGTAGCAAACCGAATTTCAGGTTCATTTCGCTAAGTTGTGTTTCAAATTTTGCGTTCATCTCACTGAGTTGTGCTTTAATCTGAAGGATTAAGACAAAGATTGAGATAAAGGATGCAGCGAGCAAACCGACAACCCACATAATAAGAGTATCCAAGCGCCCGTCTATTCTACCGATATTCGCTTCTATTCTACCAATGCGTTGGTCCATCTGATCTATGGTTACTTCAATGCGGGTAAGGCGCGTTTCTTGATCCACAGAATCGTTTTGAGTCATTGCGATCGGTGATACAGTCGCAAGAAGGAACAGACATAGCAATAATTTCCGTTTCATTATGGGAACACCTCCAAGCGCATTTACGGCAATCTGATGCTAATTTAGTAGAACAAGATTAAAGTATAGTATATATGTTGCAAAGTGGAATTGCAACGTATTTTACGACTATGAAAGAATATTTAGCTTTCTTGTTGGTCTACAAAGATACGGTAAATGTCCTCAAATAATCTTACATCTGTTAATGTATCTTCAGCAGAGGAACGGAAAGGTTCTGGATTGCGTAGGTTCTTGATAAAATACTCCGCTTCTCTGTGGTATGCCCATGTCCAAGAAGGTTTTGGAATCGGACGTGTAATTTCCTGTTCGTCTCCAGCCCTATAGATTTCAACTTCTGCAGGTGTGTTCTTTAATAACAAAGGTGGTGCCCAAGTGTGAATCCATCCGTGCTGAAAATAAATCTGAGAATGTTCATCCCATCGGTAATGCGAAACATGTCCTGTCTCCAGTGTCACTCGGGTACCGTTCATATCAAGAATGACAACACCTATATAGCCATTGTCATTCAGATCAACTGCTTTCACTGTGACATTGTCGCCAGCATCAAGAAACCACCGCATCAGATTAATATTGTGTGTATATTGTTGTAAGTATCCGATGTATGTACCCCACCATTTTTCTGGCAGCCAATCAGGAAATTTCTGAGGAGCACTCGGTTTCGGTTCATCTGTATTATCCATCTGTGTATCAAGATTGCACACCCAATCCCCGCCAAAAGCGTGATTTCGTGCATAGGTCAGACGACCAAGTTCCTCTGTTTCACGAAATTGAGTGATCTTTTCTTTGACAATCTCGTTGCCAGCATCGTATCGTTTCATATAACCAACCATCAACTTTTTTCCCGATTCTCTTGACGCATCTACCATTTTCTGTGCTTGTTCTACTGAAACAGCCATCGGTTTTTCCATAAAGACATGTTTGCCGGAAAGTAATAGATCCTTAGCTATTTCTCCCTGTAATGCAAAGTCAGCTGAAACTGCTACAGCTTCAATTTCTGCATTTTGCGCGAGTTCTTGATGGTCTTTGTATAGATGTGGAATACCAAACCTACTCTGTACTTTCTTACCTAGATCAGTTCGCACCTCAGCCAACCCGACGATTTCACAATCAGGAATGCTTGCAAAATTCGGGATATGGACTTTTTGCGCCATAAACCCACATCCAATATACCCGATTTTGACTTTATTCATTTGGTAGACTCCTCATCTTACTCTTTAGGCGATTCAATCTCTTCAATTGCAGTTTGTGCTCCTTGGCGTACAAGTGCTGATGAGTCATTCTGAGCAAGGGTTTTTAATCTAGTAAGACAATTTTCTGCTGCCAATTTACCAAGCGCGACAGCAACAAAATAACGCACGTCTGCGTCTTCATCGTCAAGTGCATCAAGCAATGCATCAATATCTGAAGGAGTTGCGATGTGTCGTTCAATGTCACCTATATTAATCAAAGCTTGTGCTGTGATCCGTCTCGTATGAATATCACCGTGTTTTAAAGAGGACAGCAATTCATCATTTCCATTGTTGATAGCAGAGAGGTTATCCCAATCACAATCTAAACAGAACCATGACTTTTCGTCTAACTTTTGCACATTAGCTTGACCACATTGTGGACACTTTATATACTCATTTAGTTGACTCATGATGGTCCTATTGCCTCCATTTCAGGTAAATCTCTCCATATTTCTGGACCTTCTGGTTTAAAATTTATAGTTGCGATGAACTGCATGCCGTGATAGAAATTGATTTTGAACTTACCCCCACCAAAATGCTGTTTTAGATAGTCTAAAGGAGCATCAATCAATGGGCCCATTTCGTCCGCATAGTAGAATGCGAGTGGTTTGAATCGCACTGTGTTGCCAACGGGTTCCTGTACTAAGAGTTGTGCAGAGGTAGCGGGGAATAGTACTTGAAAAGCATCCCACAAGTCAGCGACTGTCGGATTCGGATTACCTATGCGTTTTTTGAAGTCGTTCTCAAGATATTCAGAGAATGTGTTAAACACCCAATCCATAATAACCCTTGTCAAGTAATAGCGATTTATTGCTGTAAATCCACGCGTCTATAAACATCGTTTAAAGGAAGTTTGCATCCAATTGAGGAAAGTGTAATAGTCTCCTGAAGTTCTTGATATTCTCTTAATTTCCACTGAGTGCTTTGAATCTGATGATGCTCAATTTCGATTCTGTCTTGTGAAACGAGAATATATTCTTTTAAGGAGGCTATCTGTTTATAGTAATTGAACTTCTCTGTTCTGTCATATATCTCGGTTGAAGGTGAAAGCACCTCAATGATGACCACTGGGTTGAGGAGTGTATCAAAGGTATCATCTTCAAATTGTGGTTCACCACAGGCAATAACAACATCAGGATAGAAATATGATTCTGATTGTCTTTCCTTGACACGCATGTCTCCTGAAAAAACTTCACAATCTCGGTCACGTAATTGGATATTTATCTCAGTTGCAATATCAAGTGTAATGTAATTATGTGCACGACTCGCACCCGACATTGCGAGTATCTCTCCGCTAAGATATTCACTCTTGAATGTTGCCTTGCGTTCTAAATATAGATATTCCTCAGGTGAATATATAGTTTGTGCTCCAAGAGATGACATGGTTACCTCCTTAAAGGATGATAAGTTATATTGCAAATATCCATTGAAACAACAGATAGAAATATTTTACATTTCAGGAGCCTTTAAGAAGTCCTTCCAATCGAAATCAGGCAGAGGGAACTCCTCTGTGGCTTTACATTGTCAAAAGGTAGCGGCATTTTCAAAGAAGTCAATATCAACGCGTTCAATCTTTGCTGAACGTGCATTTTCAGCAACGCGTTGAACAACCATCTCTCGGACAAATGGGATCGGTATACGTTTGACTCTGTGAACTACTTCTTCTGTGCATGGAACATTCGTGTTGTCAAGGTAAGGACCATCATGTAATAGTGTTTCTGCAGGATGATCGCATGTCTCAGGAACAAGTTGCTGTAATCGCATAGAAACGTAATCTGTGACCCACTGTTGAAATTTTTCGGTGTTTTCAGTTTCAGGAACACTTGGTTGATTCGTCTGATCTAACTTTTCATTTATGCTGACAAGTAGGTTTTCTAATCGTCCCAATCGGTCTTCTACATTTGTGATACGATCTTGAACTTTAGTTTGATCACTCATGTTTCCTCCTTAGATTGTCCAATATTTCCATAGATCTTCTGGAATTTCGTATCTTATCTCTTCACGTCGTTTATGATGGTATCGAGCAAATAGTCCAACTCGTGGGATGTCTCTGATATTCCCTGAACCTGTATGAGACAAATATGCATGCCAAAGCACGACATCACCCGCAGCACCGATAAACTCACGTGCTCCTTCTGGTGATGAATCAGAAAAGACATTCCATCCCCATCCCTCAATATCTCTGAAACTTCCATCAACCTGTTCAGGATATTTTAGGAAATATTTGTGTGTTGTAAGATGGCTTTTCGGCCAAAATACGAAAGCCCCACCACCTGGTTCTACGTCATATAGATATGTTGTTGCTCCCAGCATGAATGGACTCCAACCACCGGGACCGTATGCATCAATATGTCCACTTCCTGGCAATGACCATTCTTCATCTGGGTTTGGCCATTTTACAAGGGGTGTACCTCCACCGCCAGTAAACTCGCCTCCACTTAATTGTTCAATTATCGCTTGCATCGCCGGTATATGTCCAAAGTTTGGAGAAAAACCGAAGTTTTCTACAACATAATTATCTGGCCATGTCTCTGGTGTTTCTAAACTGGAATTGAAATGTTTCCAAATCTGTTCACGCCAACCATTGATTACTTCTGTATCAATTAAGTCTTTAAGAATCAGATATCCGTTCTCTTGAAAAAACTCAACTTGTTTAGGTGCTAACATAAAAGTTTCCTCTATCGTCAAATGTTGCATTCGGGTAAAAGTCACTCCAACAGAAGAAATTACATATCTAACTTTTTGGTCTGAAAGAGGGGATACCCGTCTTATCAAATCTGGATTTGACTGCTTTCATAATCTCTGGAGTAATTTCTTGAAATCCGTGTTCACGCGCATATTTTTCAACGCTCTTGACAACCATGCCACGCGCAAACGATGGCACGCGTTTCAATCTCTCTTCTGCAGCGTCATTCCAAAGTAAATCGTAATCGGGTTCTGTGCCAAAGGCTGTTCGTTTCTCAAGTTGGACAGGTTTATTGTCAATTTGTCCCGGTTGGTATTCGCAAGATTCATCTGCTGCGAGATAGTTGCCTGTGGTAGCATAGGCACGTGCCCTACAACCTCCACATACTTCCTTGAACTCGCAAGCTCCACACTTTCCCTCAAGTAAATTGCGATTGCGTAATTCATGGAATGTTTCCGAATCATTCCACAGTTTGGCAAAACTTTCATCTTTAAGATTTCCAACACTGACAGGAAGGTATGGACAAGGTGTCAACTCACCTTCAGGACTAATGCGACAATAGTAGATACCGCATGGACATGTGCCGCTTGGATATCCCTGAAGGAATGCTGAGTCTGACTGCTGTTCATAAATGACACGTTTGTAATGTGGTGCACATTTTGACGCAATGAGCATCTTCCCGATATACTCTGTCTGTAGTTTGAACATTGTATCCAGCATGTTCTCATATTGTTCGGGAGAGATGTCCATTACAGTCTTCCCTCTGCCTGTTCGGACGAGAAAATATAGATTTAGCACTTTTGCCCCTAACTGATATGCGAACTCAACGATCTCAGGAATTTCATCATAATTCCATTGGGTTACTGATGTCTGTATGAGAAAATCAAGATGTGCGCGTTTGAGGGATTCCACCCCATTCATTGTTGCCTTCCATGCACCCGGCATGCCACGGAACTTGTCATGTTGAGCCGGTTGGATAGAATCTATGCTTAATCCTGCGCCTGTTACGCCGTGCTTTTGCATCTTCTCTACTACATCGTCATTGAGTAGGACACCGTTAGTTCCCATCACTACAAGAAAACCTGTATCCGATGCATATTTTGAAATCTCAAGAATATCTGGACGCAGTAACGGTTCCCCACCTGTGAGTATTAATAGGATATGCGGATTGATTTCCGCGATCTCATCAATGATGCGAAAACATTCTGATTGTGTTAACTCAGATTCTCTAAGATACCCGTGTGGGAACTCGTCTGTGTCTACGAATCCCGCTGGAAGATAGCAGTGCGTACATTTCAGATTGCATAATCTGGTGATATTCCATGAGACTGCTTGAACTTTCGTTTTTTCCATTTAATTTCTCAGTAGCAATGATAGTGCAAAAACAACTGAACCCGATAACAGTGTTAGATATCCAAGAACATTTACATGTGTAGGTACAGTGATTGAACTGTCAGGTTCTGCTGCTTCAAGGTGTTTGCGATATAATGAACTGTATAATCCCCAGCAAAGTGTCATAATGCCAAATGCAGCTAATTTTGCTGCAGAATAAATCATATACTCCGATTCTACTTGCATGTTGTTATTCCATGCGACAATGAAAATTACAATGCCACCTGTCAATAGAAGTATGTTTATTGTCAATCGCATTGCACCTTGAAAGCGATTGTGAATGTCTAACAATGCACTTGCATGTAGTTTTCTCTGTCCTAAAGGTATTGCTATGAAAGAATAAAAGAACACACCTCCGAACCATAAGATTGCTGCGATTAGATGTATACATCGGAGGGAAAGTTCAACAACTTGGCGCATTGGTTGATATTGACTGGCTTATCCTTTTTATATTATATGAGATTATACATCATCACATCTCTCATAAAAACTAACCCCATGAAGTTCAATTTGTGCAACCATATCAGAATTTCCTATTTTACTAAAATCGGATATGTCAATTGTATAGGGTAGAAGCAGATCATCAAGATCGGTGTCAATTTTAGAAAGGACTCTGTGTGTTAACCCATCACCACAGAGTGTTAGGTCAATGTCAGAGCCGTTTCGATATGTACCCGTTGCACGTGATCCATACAAAATTGCTTTATCAATCTGTGGATACTTCCAGATAAACCTTATTTAATAACGACTCTTCCTATTTTAGATGTTCTATTTTTGCCAACAAAGTCTCAAATAGTGTCTTAAGAGCGGGCTTGCAAGTTCGAAAGTTGTTCTCGGAGTTTTGCGTTTTCGGCTTCAACTTTCTGTCGTGCGTTTGCTTCCTGCGCTGCGTGTGCTTCAGCGGAGTCTGCACGAATCGCCTCAGTTTCGGCGCGTGTTCGCACCCAGTCATTCGCAACCGGGTCAAAAATTGCTATTCCTTCATCCCTTATGCGGAAATCTAAACCCAGAGCAGAGGAACGGATACCTCCATTATCATCTGGTTGAACTTCTATATAGACACCATTAACTAATTCATACCCCATCAGTTGTGATGGTAAATATAGGTCCTCCGCATCATATAAGAAATAATCCTTTATACCAAGTGACGCATAAATATCCATCTTGTTTGTCAAGTCATTCCTATACGTGCTTTCGCTACTAAACTCCATCACGAAATCCGGGACTTTCCCCTCTTCCCATACCAAGTATGTCCGGCGTAGTTTCATTCCTATACCGAATGTGACGAGAACATCCGGGGATATAGATTTGTTAGGTGCCCCTTGCACGTAATACATCAGAATATCTCCGGAGATATAGACTGATGGGTCAGGTGAGAAATGTGCTCCAAGTGCTTCTAATGTCCATGTTAGCTGGTGTCTATGTAGATCGCTTGCTGCCATCGGTTTCCCATCCTCTGCTGGGTAAAAGACATCTGTGGGGACATAAGAGAGTCGTTTCTTTTCTGCTTTGGTTGCCATAATGTGCTCCTCTAACGTTAGATGCATGTAGCCAACGATTTCGCCTATTCATTCTGTCAAGTTTTTGCATTAATTATAACCGAATATAGAAGGTATCAACCATTTTAATGATTTAGAACTGTGCGGGGAAGTTTCCGCGTGCTGCATCCATTATTTCTGCAGTTATTTCAGTATGTCCATTGTCTTTTGCAAAACCTTCAATTCCCATTTTCGCCATCGGACGGACAAAACTTGGAATACGGTCTAACCGTTCCAATGCCTCTGGTGTCCATTTTACTCCATCAGGTTCAGGTTCAGATTGATCCTCAAAAGCATCCGAGATAACAGATGTAAAGGGACATTTTCCACCTTCTGCTGATTCGCTTGTGTCAGTGTCAGTCATCATATCTGGTTTAGATGTCTCTAACTGTGAACGGATCAACTGCATTGGTTGGGCTGCAGCGTTACTCCCCCCGAGTTTCAGGTCTAAGGATTTTAACATCTGTGTTTCTGAAGGATTTAGGAACATAGCTATCTCAGTGAAACACTCTGGACACTCAAAAACTGCGGTGACAGATCCCTGTTCAGGTCGGGTTACGTCTTTAAATTTCATTGCCGTGTCGCAGTCTATACATAGGAATTTCATCTTCTCACTCCATTATTCTCTATAGATTCTAACTGAACTAAATATTGAAGAAATCTTGTATCTTCTGTGATACCTCTGATATGGATTTACTTGCTAAAGATTTCGGGTATTCGTGGACATAAGGTGTACCATTGTCGTTACATAAAGATAATTTTGGATCGAAAGGTATTTTTCCAAGAGTAATTTGCTGAAATGATGTATCATCAGCAGAAAAGAGTTGTTCGTGTTCGCCGCAGTGCTGACATACATAGAATGCCATATTTTCAACAACACCAATGATTGGGACTTTGAGTATGTCTCTTGCCATTGTAATAGACTTTTTTACGATTAAGTGTGAGACATCTGAAGGGATGGTTACAACAACTACACCACTAAGATTAGGGATCAGTTCAACTACATTTGGTAAACGATCAGAACCTGGTGGTAGATCAAGCAATAGAAAATCTAACTCTCCCCAATCGGTGTCACCGATAAACTCCCGTAATGCTCCTACTTCCATAGTGGGACGCCATGTGAATGCATCCTTTTGCGTGTGCGCGTTCCATACTACTGGTGCATCATCATCAGATAGGAGTAGATCCATTGATATGACTCTTGTGCCAAGTGATGTCGTAGCCGGTTTGACACCAGATTCAACATATTCAAGTGATGTGTTTCGGACACCCATCATTTTGGCAATCGTTGGACCGTTGATGTCAGCATCAACAACACCGACAGCAAAACCAGATAATGTTAGGACAGTCGCAAGGTTTACCGTTACAGCACTCTTTCCGACTCCTCCTTTTCCGCTCATAATTGCGATGGTATATTTCACCGATGCCAGGCGCGTACTGATTCGGTTCGCTTGCGCGGTGACTTGTCCAATTATGTTAGAACCCGCATCCTTTGGGAGTTCTTTGTAAGTTTTCATTCTATCTTGCCGATTGCATACAAGGCATTATAGCTACGTAAATATAAAGTTCCATCAGCAATAACGGGAGATGCAGCAACGGCTTCGCCAATCATATTTGTTGCGATGATATCAAACTCACGACCTGCTTTAATTACATTGACAACGCCATCCCGTGCAGTAAGGTAGATATGACCGTTTGCATAGATCGGAGATGAGCGATGGCGATGGTTATGCGTTCGTTCCTCATAGAGTTTTTCACCTGTTTTGGCATCAAGACAGATAAGTACACCGTTTTCTCGGCAAAGATAAACTAAACCATCGTGAATAAGTGGAGATGGTACGTCTGGCGTTCCACGTCCAAGTTTCCAGGTTTGCCATTTGCTATCCGTAATGTCACCTTGACCAGATGGGTCTAAACCCAGTACAGGACCATTTTTTGCCGATGGAACAACAATGAGTCCTTCGGTGGCTACTGGAGAAGCAACGAGTCGGAAGGAAGTATTATACCCTTGTTTAGCGTTTAGTCCGCCACACCGCCATATCTCACTACCATCATCAAGGTTGTGGGCAGTAACATAATCTGCGCCATGAACAATGAGTAATTCCCTTTCTGAATCTTTATAAAGAATAGGAGATGTGTATGCATGTTCACATTCTGCCCTTGCATCACTTTCCCTATCGTGTTTCCATATTTCTTCACCTGTCTTTTTATCAAGTGCAAGAACTAACCACGCGTTGCTGTGGATGAGTTGGAGGTATAATCTATCTTTGTATAGCAGTGGGGTCATTGACATCAGGAAACCGAGTCTAAAGTTCCCATATCGTTCTTCAATATTTGTATGCCATATACTATTCCCCTCAAAATCGTAGCAAGCAAGATCCCCTGTTCCGAGAAATGCCCATACATATTCACCATCGGTTGTGGGAGAAGGAGCAGCATAGTTGACTTCATCGCCTCGTTTAGTCCGATTGCCTTCTGCCAATGTGCGTTTCCAAATTTCTTCGCCTTCTGTGTTGATACACATCAGGACTAATTCCATTCCATCTGCGCATGTCAGAAAAATCTTATCATTCCAAACAACAGGAGTAGACGCGCCTTCACCCGGTAATGGAAGTCTCCAACGGACGTTTTCAGTCTGACTCCACTGAATAGGCACATCAGTTTCATTGCTGATTCCATCATTGTTTGCCCCTCTCCACTGATGCCAATTATCGGCAATACCACTATTTATTAGGGTGAGTATTAGTATAGGGAGAATAACTATATTTATAGCAAATAATTTCCGCATGGTATTCCTCCATTGTTTGAACGATAGATGAAACTGAATCTATTCAGTTTTTTGATGTTTGCTTTCAGGTAGTGTGGGAGGCAGTTCGTCAAAAGGAATTCCTTTTGTTTCTGAGTCTATGCGGCGAGTATTCCAAGCAACCCATGCCTTCTGGATTTCCTCTCTACCTTCTGTCTTTCCTTCTTCTTTACCCTCTGCTTTCGCTTCATTAACTTGTTTTTTCACTTTTGTTTTGAATTTGTTTGTAAGATACATGATTAAATCCACCAGTTGTATTGTAGCGACGATAGTGAGACCTTCTACTACTGAAAATCCCGCGAGATGTGTAAAAGGATCACTTAATCTATCCGACAGCATTTGTGAACCACTATTGAACTTCAGATAGATTAGCCAAATTGCATAACCTAAAAAGATGAACGAATAGATTTTTAGTGCAGGATTTACCCATTTTCGAGGAATGCCGATAAAAGTAACTATTTCATTGTCTCTACCTTCGTCTATTTGCATATTTGTCACCTAACGTATACCTTGATTATGTTTATATTAAGATAGCATATTCTCAAGGAATATGCTATGCATTTGTTGTATATTATCTTGAAAATCTAATACGATTTTCGATTTAGTTTGTGTTTTCTGTTTGTTTGTCTTGATAGTATTCACCAAGTACTTCATTGGCAAGACTTCTACCATCTTCGATAACACGAGCGGCGAAATCAAGAGATATTTGCAAAATGTTTTTTTCTTGTGCACGCTGTTCAATACGGGTTTGCGTGATATTCCGCATAAAACCAGTAGGAACTAAATTCAACCGATTGATTGCGTCCTCAGTCCATATTAGTGAACTTACAAAGTTTTGATTATCCGTTGTGTTTTGAGATTGGTTCTGTCCTTGCATGGCTTTAAGTTCTGGAGCGTCCTCTCGGACAGCGGCTGCTTCCCCCATGCTATCGTCAATGATTTCCATAGCGAAAGCATTTGTGATTGTATCTATCTTTTGTGATCGTGCAGATTTTTCAATTCGAGCTTTGACATTACGACGCATATATCCGCGTGGGACGGTACGAAGTGCTTTCTTCGACTGCTCAGACCATTGTAACCGCATACCGTCAAAAGTCTCTACTTCGTCAGTACCCCCTTCGTCAATGGCAATGTTCTCAAGTGAATTCTTGTCAACCATCTGGAAACGTTCTGGTGGTGAACTACAGACAGGACATTTTACTGGTTGTTGGTTGTGGGCAGCATATCCACATTCACCGCATATATATGTCTGTATTGCATCTGATTCTAAGACCTTCTGTTCTGCGATTTCTTTAGCCACTCTTGTAAGTTTTTCAGATGCGCGTTGTGGCATAATCGCATCCATAGCCTTATCAATCACACTTTCAGTGATAACGGAATGACCGCGTTCAATGGCAAAACGGTGAACAGCGGTTTTGGCTATACCGCGGACCAAAGGAGGTGCTTTCTCCATGCGATCCATTGCTTCCTGTGTCCAAACAAGTGTTTCCTCTGCTTTTACATCAATCTGAGGGAAATAACGTTGACTTGAAAGTAGGACATTGCAAGGAGCAAGACGTAGGAGATTCTCTGCTGTGCTACCTATGTCAGAATCTTGTTCATTATGTACACCAATTCTACCAATAACAAGTAACCAGGGATTGGTTTTACGCGTGTATTGCAATATTTTTTCGTAGGCTTTTCCATCAAGAAGGGTGATTTTCAGTCGATAGTCGTGTTCTTCCTTTGCTATGGAACGTGCTACCTCAAGGTGGGATTGGTATATCTTTGCAAGACCGGTATCAATCACCTCTTCGTGTAATTGTTCCTGCTCTTTAAATCTGAAAGTTCTTGCTGCGCGTTCAGTTAGTACATTCACAACGGAATTAAAGACGATGTAGTGGAGATACGGATCGTATACACCGACTGCTTCTACTTGTTTGTTGAATTTTTGACCGAGTTGTATAGCAGTTTTCAATCCAGAGAAAGACTCAGGACTTCCATCAATACCAACAAGTATATTTCCATTTTTTTGATTTGCTGAATTAAGATCACGAACAACAAGTGTATCTGTTGTAATGCGACGTACAACCCGTTCACAGACTCCACCGATTAGGCTGTCTTTTACTGCACCCATACCGAGTGCACCCATAATTACCAAATCGTAATCGCTTTCCTGAATATCTTCAACAAGTTTAATGTAGTGTTTACCTTCGGGCATCTTCGGTTCAAATTGTATGTTGAGTTTTTCACACTTCTGTTTCATTACCTCAAGATATGAATCTGAGATAAGTTGTAGTCCCATAGTGATCAGAGTGTCGTGAATGCGGCGTTGCTTTTCAAGTTCTACTTCGTCCTGATACTCTTCAGGTAAAGTATATTCCATCTGTTTGAAGCGAACATCATGCATTTTCGCAGCGTAAACGTGCGAACCTACCAATTGAGATTCAAATTTCTTTGCGAATTCAACTGCTAAGTCAATACTTACATCAGAATAGTCTGAATTATCAACTGGAACATATATTTTTTTCATTTGTTTTCTCACTTCTCATACATAAATGATCACTTATACCAAATTGACATGATTATTTTTTTGATAAAGTCCACATTGCGAGGCACCAAATCAACGGTATGAATACCTTTTTGGCATTCCCCGGAGACCTCGCGCTACAAATCGGGTTAATTTGGTATTACTGTGTCTCAACATTTTCACACGGTTTGAAACGAGAACCGATATATCCTCCGACAATATGAGCTATCAGAACTGCAGGCCATAAGTAAATCAAAGCGGTCTGCCAATCCCAATGAAGGATAAAACGTCTGACAAGAATGTTAAGCACAATTGGTATGTATAGACATCTGCTCCAAGGACGACTGAATTTCTTATAACGAGTCCGATAAAATCCAAATGGGAAATGAAACAGAAATGCAATGAATGAGACTATTAGGTTCATAACCAGTTTATCTAAACAGTGATGTAATATCTTTACGTAGTTTCTTCATTGCTGCTTGACTGTAGCTATCGTAGTATCCATATATTTCTCCATCTGGAGATACGAGGACAAACTTTCTACTATGTGGAAACACACCTTCATGTTGTGCAGCGGCTAATTTAAATCCATTATTTGCTAATTGATAAATCTGATCCTTCTCACCAGTCAGAAAATGCCATGTTTTTTCATGTGCTCCGTATTGTTTCGCATAATTCGCAAGAACTTCTGTTGTATCTCGTTCTGGGTCGACGGTAAAGGAAATGAAATTCACATCAGGCGAGTTAAATTCTGATTGCAACGTTGCCATTTCTTTCGTCATTATTGGACAAATTGTAGGACAATGAGTAAAAATGAAATCTGCAACCCAGACTTTCCCAGATAGATCAGACAAACTTATTTCGTCTCTTTGCTGGTTTGTCAAGGTAAATTCTGGAACACTCAAGACTAATTTCTCAGTATCAGATTCATTCTTATTATCAAACATCAACCACAAATTGAGTAGTGCAATACTGATTATAATTAATCCTAATACAATCCAAGGAAGTGTGGATTTATCAAGTTTACGTCCTTTAGACTCTAGATTACTCTTCTGATTTTCCATACTCTTAGTGTCTATTATCGATAGGTTTGCATTGCCGCTCGCCCCTAATGCGGTGTCGACTCAACAACCTTTTCTGCTGGTTTTTCAATTGCATTGTGTCGTGTATCTGTTGTCAGGTCAGGCATTAGCATAATGACAAGGAAAACACATATTAAAAAAGGTATAATAACAATTACAGATAAAGTACGCTTCTCAAGCTTTAGATGCATGAAATATGCAGCAACCAAGAATGCCTTCCCACATGCTAATCCGATAAGAAGGATTGCTTTGATGACAATAGAATATTCTGGAATTGCAACACCAATCTCAATAGCAGTCAAGATTGCAAGCCATAAGAAAATTAACATATACCTTGGATGTTTATCATGTTCGTTTTTAGCCATATAAAACTCCTTCTACAATAGATAGATAAAGGTGAAAACCATAATCCAAATAAGGTCAACAAAGTGCCAATAGAGTCCAACAATTTCTACTTCATGGTTAAATTCAGCAGTATATCTTCCACGCAGACCATGGATCAGGATAACTATCAGATATATTACACCACCAGTTACATGCAAACCGTGGAATCCTGTAATAGCATAGAAAGTGGGACCAAATAGTGTAGATCCGCTAATTGCAGCACCTGATAGACTATGGTGTGGAATCTCTGTCAATGTTAATCCATGTTTGATTAGATGTGTCCATTCATACACTTGCAATCCAAGAAAAATGACACCCCCTAAAATTGTTAATCCCAGAAATGTACACATCCGAGAGACGTTCCCCTTCTGAATTGACTCCAATGATTTAACCATTGTAACACTGCTGCAAATCAACAGAAATGTCATAAAAGCAGTCAGATTTATACCAAGAATCTCACTTGGTGGAACCCATCCGATTACGCCTGCTCCAGCTCTGAGTGCTGCATAGACTGCAAGTAATGCACCAAATGACATGGTATCTCCAATGAGAAATATCCACATGCCGAGTTTGCCGAGACTGTCTGGCGTAAGTGACGGTTCATATACGTCTTCAGTGTGATTTAAAGTGGTAGCTTGTTCCACTATTCTAAACTCCTTTTGTTATATGTTTCCAATTTAATTCATCAATTTAAGTATTTAAAAATTGCAGTTTTCAAGCATAATTTACATCACATTATTTGATATATCTTTGTATCTAATTCTTTCCCATCAGAATTCTATTATTTGCAATATCAGCCATTTCGTTATCAATCTCAAATCCAATGAATTCCCGTTCTTCCTTATGTGCTGCTATTCCAGTTGAACCTGAACCTGCAAATGGATCACAAACGATCGAACCTTCTACCGAGAATATTCGGATTAGATGTCGGAGCAAAGAGACAGGTTTTGCTGCGATATGTCCAAATTTCTCGCGAGGTTTTGACACAGGTATCACAGTGCCGGGAAATCTATCTTTTTCTACCACTGGATCAGACACGTCTATCAATCCAGTCTGATACTGTAGCCAATTATCAACAAATGTTCCTTCCCGTGGAGATTGTGCTAATATTATCAACTCCATCTGTGGTTTGAGTTGCGGTGTCTTTCTACCACCCAATGCTTGAATAATCCTCTCTTTTTCATCACTTGGTAAGTTGCGCTTCCGAACGAAGTGGTCTTGTTTAAAAGCTTTTGCTTGCCCTTCATATCGCCATGCCAACATATCACGAATTTCAAAACCCGCATCCTCTATTGCCAGTGATGCACGATGCGATAGTCTTGGATGCGAAAAACAGAGTACAAATCCTCCAGGTTTTATAATTCTAAACCACTGTTCAGCGATAGGTTTCAGGAATCGATATAAGTTCTGACCTTGTGCTTTGTCAAACTTCATACCAACTGGCAGCCCACCGATTACACCTTTTTTCTGTCTTGATTTAATTCGTTGTGTATCCCAATTGTCATCCATTCCATCAAGAAAATAGGGAGGATCAGTTAAGATAAGCGATACACTATGCGTGGTGATTTTGGACATACCCTTTCGGCAATCAATACATTTTATCCAAGAGTTACCACTATTCTTCATTGCTTCCTTGTATAGATCCTTTTCTATTTGATAGGTTGTTATGTTTTCAAGTCTCTATTTGCGCGTCGATAGGTATAGAACACACTTCCACCAATGATCCCAAAAACTGTGAATGGCATCGCCATCATAAACATAACACTCCAATTGAAACCTCGTGCTATTGGTTCATTTAAGTTTTTACATGATGGACATGCCTCAAGAGTAAGCGGTAAAATAACAATAATAAGTGTCGTAATTAATATAGTTAAGACCATTTTCTGTAGCATCTGATTTTCCTTCAGGCGAAATACACTAAAAAGTAGAGTATAGGCCATAGTGCAACCACATAAATCCAATAGATAGTACAGGTTTCAACACCGGTGTGATTTACAGATGAAAACCTTCCTGCCCATGACATACAAATGACAATTGCTAACCATACAACTGCTCCTAATACATGAACAGCATGACAACCGATAAGCACATAAAACGTAGCACCATAAACCCCTGATTGAAGTGTCAATCCTTTACCAATTAGTTGAATCCACTCACTACCTTGTATTACGAGAAAAAGCAGTCCTAATGCTCCAGTAAAAAGTAAGTAATATCGTAGATACTTGACCTTATCCAGTTGAATTGTTCGTAATGCTTGAAACATCGTAAAACCGCTTATAATTAGGAGACCGGTATTGATACCAGTAACCAGGCGTGGGAGTTGAATATCAGCATGGGATAACGGCGGCCATGTTACATTCCCCATCCGATATACCAAAAATGCTCCAATCAGTCCTGCAAACAACATCGTCTCAGCACCAAGGAGTATCAATACTCCTAATTTGGCATTACTAAACGGTCGATTTTCAGCAATTTCCATACCCCGTTGTACCATCATCCACGAACTCTACGGTACCCTCTTTTTACTAAATTGACTATAAAAGCAATAAGTCCAGTTTTAATAACTATCTCAATAATGGCAGAACCTATTAGAAAAATACCGATCACGGCTGCGATAATTGTTGTGATTACTGAAACAAGTCTCTTTATGGGAATTGATGCTTCAAAACCGACAACAAATCCAACTGTTGTAATCGTAAATAAACCAATGAAGATTAACCCTAAAATAAGACCGATTGTCAGATTTCGACTCTTGCGTTCCTGATCTTTCATTTTGACTCCAATTATAGACTTATTTTATCTATTGCCATCGTTATGAATATTAGTGGTAGATACAATAGAGAGGCATATAGCACATATCGTGCGGTTTTGACTGTGGGTTTTTTATCAAAATAGATACCACTTATTAAAAACATACCACCCACGAGTAGTGCAACCAGAAAATATATGCTACCGGATATATTGAAAAGAGTAGGTAGAAGACCTATACCAAAAAGTGCAACACAGTTGATTACAATCTGCCGTCGTGTACTTATTCCATCTGGATGGACAACAGGTAACAACATTAATCCTGCATTGGCATAATCCTCACGATAGATATATGCAATAGCGAGCGAGTGTGGTAGTTGCCAAAGAAATAAAATGGCGAACAGTACACATGCAGAACCTGA
The DNA here is from genome assembly GCA_958295945.1 of Candidatus Poribacteria bacterium. GTDB lineage: Bacteria > Poribacteria > WGA-4E > WGA-4E > WGA-3G > MSPOR6. The sequence continues at coordinate 1,525,973 of OY282386.1, read as the reverse complement.
TATTTTACCTTGTGCTGCTACCCACCCTACAACAGGTGGTAACGCACCGGGGAACGCTCCAACAAGCGTACACAAAGACGTACTACGTTTTAGTGGTGTATAGATAAACAAGTAACTTACAACAATTAAAGAAATAATGAACCCACTCAACGGGTTTACAAAAGTCGTTAGGTATAACATTCCTCCTGCTGTAAGTAAAACACAAAAAACCAGTGCTTCCATTCCGTGTATTTTTCCTACAGGAAGTGGTCTGTGCTGCGTTCTCGCCATCAATGCATCAATATCCCGTTCAAGGTATTGGTTTAGACCTAACACACCCGCTGCAGTTAACCCAGCACCGATGATCGTGTGTCCAAATAATATCCAGTTCATTGCACCTTGTGTGCCGAGATAGAAACCAGCAGCAGTCGTAACAAGAATCATCAGGACCATTCGTGGTTTGGTCAGTTCAATATAAGCATCAACACGTCTTAATAAGACTGAGACTCTTGATGATTGATTTACTGTATCACTGCCGTTAGGGACGGTTACTGTTGTTAAACGCATAATGTTAATCTCTATCTATGACTAGTGTATTTGAATCAGGAATCTCTATGTTCCTTGAAGTGTCTGTCAAACGGAAGATTTTCAATGTAATTATAAAACTAATTGCTAACATAAGAGCACCTATAGCTACATGAGCAGTTGTAACAAGGTCCGTAAGTAGTGCTGACACCGTTTCTCCATAGGCGGTTAATCTTGTAATGTAAGCACCAGTTCCAAGTATCAATTGCACGGCAAGTAGACCAAGCAATAGCAGGGCAAATGACTGTTCAACTCCTTGTGACTGTGCATCTGTACTAAAGACGCGTCTGACCAATAAGATGATATGTAGTGTTACTAAAAATGCAATTAGCAGATGTGCATCAAGACGGTTTCCAGTATGCCGTAAAATTGCTCCAAAGATAAGTTGAAGATATATCAGACAAGTTGTTATCAGACTTAACCTTCGAAATTTCTTTGTGAGTATCTCATTTATTTGACCTTCTGGTTCAATGTTATGCCACGCTTTTGAGGTAAATAAACAGATTCCACACAATAATGCAAAAAATGCTTGTGCCAAACATGCATGTACAATCGCTAGATTTAGATTGAGTTCAGTTACCCGAAGTCCACCGAGAACACCCTGCACACTGACACCGATGAGTGCAGCAAATCCAAGCCATTTAATCCACTTTCGGTCGTCTTTTATCAATAACAAAATGAATAGCGTAATCGTCAATAAACCTACAAGTGATCCCATCAAGCGATGACTGTGTTCATATAGGATTCCTCCTACCATCTCTGAAATCGGATACAGAAACATGTTATATCCAAAAGTAGTAGGCCAATCCGGAACTGCCAATCCTGATTCTGTGCTTGTTACTATTCCCCCTAAAACAATGAGTATGAAAGTTGCTACTGCAGTAATTATTGCAATTCTATATAACCAAGGACTATATATGTTTTGCTTCATCTTTCATGCAGCATAACTATCTTCATATAAATGATTATTGTTGCTGCGTCTATACCAGTTAATCACCCGCACTTGCAGGTGCATGCTCAGGTTGTGCCTGTGGAATCCAATCAGATTCTTCACCAGGTACGCTGTATTCATAAGGACCACGATAAACAGTAGGAATTTGTACAAAGTTTCCGTGTGGAACTGGTGTCGGTGCTTCCCATTCCAATGTCGTAACATGCCATGGATTCTTTTCGGCGACTTTACCTTTATATATGCTCCAGAAAAAGTTGAAAGCCAAAATCAGTTGGACAGCACCAAGTGTGAAAGCACTCATTGAGATGAATATATTCATACCTTCAAATCCGTGTAGATGTTCAGTTAACATTGGATTATCAATACGCCGTCTGTGCAGACCTATACCGAGGATATGCATCGGGAAAAAGGTGCAATTGAATGCTATAAAGGTCAACCAGAAATGAATTTTGCACAACGTGTCATTCATATAGCGTCCATACATTTTGGGGAACCAGAAGATAATACCACCGAAGATTGCAAACAGACTACCCCCAAATACTACATAGTGAATATGTGCCACAATAAAGTACGTGTCGTGTATAGCAATATCAACAGGTGTGTTTGCCATATAAATGCCACTAAGTCCACCAATTACGAACATTGATACGAAGGCAATTGCATGGAGCATTGGCGTCGTAAATCGGATAGAACCTCGGAACATAGTTCCAAGCCAGTTAAATGTTTTAATTGCAGATGGCACAGCGATGAGCATTGTTGTCGTCATGAAGAATGCCCCCATTCCCGGCCTCATTCCACTCTGGAACATGTGATGTCCCCAGACAATCCAACCTAAGAATGCAATTGCGATCATAGCATAGACCATTGATCGATAACCGAAAATAGGTTTTCGTGAGAAGACTGGTATTAATTCAGAAGCAATACCCATGCCCGGTAATATAAGGATATAGACTTCGGGGTGTCCAAAGAACCAGAACAAGTGCTGCCAGAGTAGTGGGTCGCCACCACCTGTAGGTGTTGCTGAGAAGAATGTTGTTCCAGCGAGTCTATCAAAGATGAGAAGTGCTAATGCTGAAGATAAAACTGGGAAAGCAAGAAGTAACAGGATTGCGACGATGAAAAGTGCCCAGATGACGAGAGGCAGTCTGAAAAAGGTCATTCCTGGTGCACGCATGTTGATGATGGTTGTAATATAGTTAATCGAACCTACGAGCGATGAGAATCCTTGTATTAACAAACTAATTGCCCATAAGTTCATACCCCAACCGACACCAGTCCAAGTAGGATCAACGGATAGTGGTGCATATCCTGTCCATCCTGCCGAAGCATGCCCTCCTGGCACGAAAAATCCAGATACCATAACGCCTGCGGCAAGGACCGCAAGCCAGAAAGAGAGCATATTAAGAACGGGGAATGCCATATCCCGAGTGCCAATCATAAGTGGAATCAGGAAATTACCGAATGCCCCTACTAAAATTGGTACAACAACAAAGAAAACCATAATAGTAGCATGCATGGTGAACAACATATTATAAAATGACCCTGTCATGACACCGCCTGGAATGAATTCTTCAGTCCATTCAGTTTCTTCGGATTCGAAAACATTCATCCAATATCTATCTGCCCAAGTCTTTGGTTCTCCTGTTTCCTGAAATTCGTCAGAAACACCAATGATAGGTAACGGTTTTGCTCCACGTCCACGTTCTTCCTGTCCTTCAAGTGCTGGCACTTCAGGATACGCCAGCTGCCATCTAAATAGCATTGCAAGACCACCACCAAGAAATAGCATTATCAGACCGTAAATCAGGAACTGTTTTCCAATCATCTTGTGATCAAGAGAGAAGATGTATTTTCTTATAAAACCTTCTTCATGATGATGTGCATGGGTATCGTGGTCGTCACCGTTATGCTCAGGTGTGTGTTCAACAGCATCATGATCTTCGTGTGCAGCATCATGACCTTCATCATTGTCGTGTTCATGTGATTTATTATCGTTTTCCTGCATTATCTTATTAACTCCTTTTGAGATCGTAACCAAGGTGTATGCGTCGTTGAGTAAAGATGTAGATCTATTCTTAGCTTAGTTGGACATTTCTTCCGTTAACCATGCATCGTAACTCTCTTGTGTATGCACATATAGATAACCAACCATTGTTGAATGACCAAGTCCACAAAGTTCCGCACATGGAATTTCAAAACGCCAGACCGTTATATCAAGTTGTTTCACATCTGTTTTGTTATATGTATTTAGTTCACCATCAACGTTGACCTTCAATTCATCATCAGTCTCAAAAACGATATTTCCCGTGACAGAAGGTGTATTCGGATCAGTAAATGTAAGTGTGCCAGTAAAACATCCTTTTCTTCTGACGTTTTCAAAATCAGTTATTGGACTCACATCTAATTCTTTGGTATCAAACCACACAGGGATATATCGATTTGGTAGTGCGTCTTGTTTTAAACGTAATTCCGGAACGAAAAAACTATGAATAACATCTTCAGATATTAATCTGACATGGACAACCTTGTGGACAGGGACATGCAATTCATCAAGTTTCTTCAGATCATCACCAGGATCATCCACTGTGCCTAATTCTTTGTCAAGCCCGGCCTCTGTGTTGAATTCATTATCAGCTCCAGGATGGATCACTTTCCAATTAAACTGTTTAGCTCTAACTTCAACCACAACATCTGGATTTTGGGGAAACTCAGAGGGAGATTTTATATTGTTCCATTGTGGAAAACTCAACATTGCCAACCCAAATACAATAACAGTAGTTGCCGCTGTCCAGACAATTTCAAGCTTCGTACTTCCTTCAATATACTCAGCACGCACTCCTTCACGATGGCGGTATTTGATTAGAAATACAACAAGTGTCGCCATAACCAGAACAAACACAACTAACGTAATCCAATATATGAGCGTGAACAGATTGTCAACGCCTTGTCCAAACGATGATATATTTATTGGTAGCCATCGTAACATCAAATTCTCCTTAACATTCACAATTGCACATAAGAACTGTAATTAACTAAAATTCAATGATATATGCAACATAGATTTTACTTTTTGTTCAATTTGTTTGGGAGTAAACTGTAAACGTTGCTCCCAAGAATGTCAATACACAAAACACGCTTGTAATCAATATTGAGAGTGTCCATAGCGGTAATTCTGTGTCTGTTGGTATTGTATTAGAATAAAGACTTTGTCGAAATGCATCGAGTCCATAAGTCAAAGGATTTATTTTCATGACCCATCCCAACCAGTCTGGAACCCCAGTAATTGGGAAAAACGCACCAGACAATAACCATATAGGGATAAGTATTAAGTTCATTACTGCATGAAATCCTTGCGTTGATTCCATTCTCCAAGCAATCATCAATCCGAGGTTGGTTAGACCAAATGCTATTAGGAACATCACACCCAATGTAGTTATCAGCGAAGTTAAACCAAACTTGATTCCTATTAATGGTGCGATTATCAACAATAGTATTCCTTGGATTAATGCTAAAGTTGTTCCTCCTAATGCTTGTCCGAAAACTATACACCATCTTGGAACTGGTGAAACGAGTATACCTTGTAAGAACCCTTCTCTTCTGTCATTTACAACCGAGATTGTAGCAAAAATGGCTGTAAATAGCAATACTAAAACAACAATTCCGGGATAGAAATACTCAATGTAGCCTTGTTTTTCAGATGTTCCTGCAGGTTGAAATGAAGCACTCAAACCACTTCCAATAAGTATCCAAAAGACAAGCGGTTGAGCAATGGCACTAAAGAGTCTGCTCCGTTGGCGAAAAAACCGGACGACTTCACGCCACCAAATAGTTGAAACGGGAAGCAGAAGACTCATCACTTCGTAATACCCTATTCAAATGGGTTCCCTGTTAATTTGACGAAAACATCTTCTAACGTGGGTTTACCAATCCGAACATTTTCAATATCGTCAGGAAATGCGGTTAAGACTTCTCTAACGAACTCATGGCCTTGTTCACACGCAACATGTAAATTATCGTTAATTATTGTAGATGAAACACTAAATCTGTCTGCAATTGCACCACTGAGAACATCGGTATTACTTGTTTCGATCAGCACGACATCACCTACGATTTGCGATTTCAGTTCTGTAGGTGTTCCCAGCGAAACCAATTTTCCATAATCCAAAATTCCAACTTTGCCAGACATCTCCGCTTCATCTATGAGATGCGATGTTATTAGAATCAATATATTTTCTGTTGTTGCAAGTAAATTCAGATAATCACTCAGTTGTCTTCTAATAGCAATATCTAATCCACTACTTGGTTCATCAAGTAGTAACACCTTCGGTGAATGTATCATTGCTTTTGCAATTTCAACCCGTCTTTGTAATCCTCCAGATAATTCTTCAACAAGGTCATTTGTTCTATCTTTGATATCAAACTTTTCAAGCAATTCTGAAATTCTATAGTTTAGGTCTTTTCCTTTATATCCATATAGATGACACTGGTGTTTTAGATTTTCATATACTTTCAGTTTTGGATCTAGTCCAGGGTCTTGAAAAACAACCCCCAATAACTTCCGTATTGCTTTCTTCTCCGTATATAAATCATATCCAAGAATGTTAACACTTCCTGAAATTGGAGGAATTAGCGTTGACAGAATTTTAAAAAGGGTTGTTTTTCCACTACCATTTGGACCGAGAAAGCACAATATCTCACCACAAGTCACGGTAAAACTCACATTGTCTAAAGCACGTCTTGAACCGTAGGCATGTGATAGGTTTTCAACCGTAATTCTGTTTTCCACACTAACTACTCTGGAAGTTTCAGTGTGAAATCTTGTTTTACCTCACCACCGGCGGCAACTGTAACAGTTTGCGGTTCTTTGTTATTTGTCCCGCAGACTTCATGCCAAAAACCCAATTTATATGTTCCTGGTGGCACATTTTCAAGTGTGAATTCACCCTTTTCATTGGTTACAGCAAAATATGGATGTGGGACATAAGCGATATATGCTTTCATCCAACTATGAATATCACATTTAACTTCTACTGGACCACCTGCTTTAGCAATTCCCTTGATCCGTAGTTTCTTAAGCATCCTGTTCTGTGATTTGTTAATATCTTGCCCCATATCTGCATCATTAAGAAGTATATGAACATTATGCGTAATTGGTGCATTATTAAGCATTGTTAGGCGTGCACCAACAGGGACGATCTGGACGTGTGGTGTAAATTTACAGCCTTCTTGATCGATTTCCGGTTTTTTTGACTCTGCGTCAAAATCTTTACCTTTAACTATGTCCATAAGATAGACAATCGTATTTTTCAGTTCCTTGTTCTCACCAACGACAACGGATTCATCAAACTTAGGTTCTTTTCCACAAACTACTTTGTCTTTGTTTATATCAAGTTTTTTCATTTCAGGAACTTCACCTTCAAACTTGACGAGACCAGTGATTTTCCCGCCGCCATTAACCTTCATGGGTGTATACGCTTCTGGAAAAACAAGCATATTATTCTCTTCTTCGTGGTTGTCTGCAAGCACAATCAAACCAAAACAACATGCAAGAAGAACCATAAAAGACGCGAACACTCTAATTTTCATTTTTTTCTCCTTTATCAACACCCAATGATATATTACGCATCGCTTAGGATACTTGCGATACTCAACATCCAAAGGTGCTTTTCGTTAATTTTCAAGGTGTGGAACATACTCGTCCCAACACATTCATCTAAAAGATTAAGTATTTTTTCTTTGTACAAACTGTCGCAAACCGACTAATAAACCTAACGAGAGTAATGCGACTAAAGGTGGATATATAAACCTTCTTGAGGAAGGTACTGGTTCCAGAACAAATGTATACCAACTTGTTATCGCGCGTTTCGTGTCAATATCACCGTTTGCACCATCCCATGCTGAAAAAGCAATCGGTACAAATACAGCAGGTTCAATCTGCAAATCCTTCTTATCTTCAGTTTTTAATGCGCGTTTAACCCATAGTCTGTATTGTCCCTCTTTGTATTCACTCTCTGCTTGAACATTCCCTTGATCTTCTTGTAACCCTGCATTGGACATGCCCTTTGCAGTAAGTTCCTTTATTGTTTCTGGTTCTGAAGCCATCCACTGCCACAGATAGACAGGTTTTCTTCCACCCCATAGAAAATAGGGTTTTTCATCTGTTGGCCCCTTGGGCACTTTAACCGGAAACTGAATTGCCAAACCATCTATAAAGGATTGACCGAAGTTTTCAGTTTCTTCCACAGAAGTATTGTTCGTTCTGTCATCCCATGTGAACAAAAATGCTACTTCAGTATCGTTGTAGAATGACTTGACATTCACGGAGTCTATTGTTGGATTAAACTGTCTCGGTTCAACTATCACTTGTCCAACAAGTGGGTAATAACTTGATTCAAGTGTCTCCCATTCAGCATCGTCAAATGTTGGTAAATCGCCTTCTTTATACTGTGATCTCAGTACATTGTTTCCAATAGCATACTCAGGTCGTTTTTCTGGTGAAAGAGATTTGACATAGTTTGCCAGATGCCAACTTTTTTCATAAACAACCTTCATTGCATCATCATAGATTTTCTGTGCTTCGGGTGTTAACTCAGTTCCTTCCGCGCGATCAAGTGCAGCATCAATCGCGTTTTCCATTTTCTCTGAATACTTTGCATATTCAGCTTCATCTTCTGGTGTAATCTCTTCTTTGTTTTCCAATTCGACAGCACGTTTTGATTCTTCGGGTGTCAACCCAAAATGATAGAAAGTGTCACCTTCAAATGCAGGCATAGGTGAACCAGCAATTCCACCGATAAATCGCTTAAAAATATCTTCCGTGGTTGATCCTCCTCTATAGTTCCATCCCTGTGATAAATTAGCTGGCCATGTTCTATAATCCCAACTATCAACCAATGTTGGTGCGGAAGTGCCATCACCTCTGCCAACATTTCCGTGACATTCAATACAACCCAGTTCAGTATAAAGCACTTTACCAATTTCAACACTTTCTTGAGAGTATTTTACTTTTCCAGTTAAATTAATGAGTCTTGGTAATGTCTCACTCTCTTTTAATTCTTGAAACCCGCTATAAAAAGTTTTTATATATGCAACAAGTTCCCAACGGTCATCTGCACTGAGTGCACTTTCCCACTCTGGCATTGATGAACCTGGCATTCCATTCGTAATTATATCAAATAAGTCTTGATCTGTAGGTAATTCGCCACTTTCTGTAGATCTGATTTTGTAAACGCCACCAGTGAAGTCTCTCGGTCTCGGTAGAAGGTTTTCTGCTGCACTGCCATCTCCACGACCTTCAATACCGTGGCAGTGCGCGCAGCTTTCCTCATATACCTCTTTCCCACGTTCAGAAACTTCTGGAGCTTCTTGGGTATAAGAGGTAAGAGTAACTACAAACAAACTAAACATAAGGATAAATAGGACAAAAAATGTTGTTCTCATGATTAGTGTCCCTCACCAAATGACCGATATGAATAACCAGTATAATGAGACAAAAAGAGAATTACATCCCAGATCTCTTCTTCAGTTAATATCTCTTCCCATACTGGCATTGCGGAGTTCCAAGGGGTACCAGCATTAGGTAAACCTGGTCCACCCTTGCTTATTCTCCAAAAGAAGAAAGATTCTTGGAAATTCGGAATGATTCCAGGGTCTTGAAAGTTCGCTGGTAGCGGTTGAAAACCGTGTGCAAAATGTCCCTTTCCATCAAGATGATCTCCATGACAGACGAAGCAGTTGTCATAGTAAACATTTCGTCCATTTTCTACATGAGACTTAAATTCTTCAGGATCATCCTTCTCATAATGACGATAAGGGTTTTCTACCTCCTGCATTGTGCCAATTTCCTTATCTTTATGTGTCAATATAAATTCGGATGGAGGAACTGGGTGTGCAACCCGTGGATCTCCTGCAGGATTTGCCTTCTGAGCAATATTTGTATATGTATACCCTAACATTAGAATTGGAATCAGAACTGCAAGAACTACACGACGGGTACTGCGTTTCTCATCAACAAGTGTTTCATGGATTGGCCTGATAAATTCTTCAAATCTCGTATCTTCTACGGAGACATGTACCAGAATAGCAATAAGGATCAACGCCATATACATTGCGATTACACTATTAGGAATTGGGACTGAAATAAGACCACCCACCACGTATTTCAGAAATACCCATGATGCAATGAATATTAAGAAACATATTGTGAAAAGTGAAACCCTTTTCATTGCTTTTCTCCTATTAAGTTCTTCCCAATCTATTCTGATGCTTCTTCTGATGAATCAGTGGTTTCAGATTGTTCAATATCGTCAGTAGTAGTTTCATCTGTAGCGGTTCCAGTCAAAGTACTCAAAAATGCAATTAAATCCGCTAACTGTGTCACAGTTAATATATCCGGAAAGTTATCAGGCATTGGAGATTTAATAAGTAACTTTTTGCCTGAACCTACTGCTAAGACAAAATCTTCTACATCAAATGTTTCAAATGTTTCTTTGCTTCCATCAACTATCAAGACGATCTCGTCATCATCCATTGTGCCGGACACATATTCACCCGCTGTCTCTCCTACATCAAAGATTGTAAGCGTCATCATCATTTTCAAATCAGTTTTTGAGAAACTTCTTGTTTCTTCACCAACTTTCAGCGTAACTTTATCAGTTGTTTCCTCAATAATTGCTCCACTGACAGGTGCATCAGAATCTTTAGGTGTAATTGTTAATGTGAAAAACCCATTGTCCTTAAGATTTACAATATCCTCTTCATCAACTGGTTCTTCATCAAATTCACTAAATAATATGGTATGTTCTGTTTCTGTACCGTCGGCTGCTGTCGTCCTAATTACAACTTTTTCCTCATCTTGTGAAACTATAGTACCATCGTAGGCAGTTCCGTTGGCTTTGACTTTTGCTGTTCCATATCCGCTAACGATTTGTGCATGTGGTTTTAAAACAGATTCTTCAAGGTAACGCGCTTCATTGAAAGCAGCAATTTCAGTAAGTTCTGGGGCGGTGACAACTTCAAAGTCTTCACTTGCTTCACCCGCTTTTGGATTTTCAACACCTTGGACAACATGACAGGAAATACATGCTTGGTCTATAAAAACTTTTCTTCCTGCATCAGGATTACCTGTAAGCAGTGGTGGTAATGCTGTAGCCGCTGTCTCAATATTTGCTCTATCAATGGGTTCATCAAAGGGTTCTGGGTCAATTTCACCACCTTGACTCTGTAGAAAGGCGATAACCGCTGCAATTTCTAACTTAGTGAGTTCAATCGGTTTTTTCCATACTTCTGGCATAATCTTACCATAACCAGGCACCAAATATTTCCCCGGATCATAGAGCGATTCAATTAGATAAGACTTCGCATCCATTCCTGCTACACGGTTTGCTGCGTTGATGCCAATATCTGTCAGGTCAGGACATCTTCCTGGAGGTGCAGAAGTATCCACTGTATGACATGCTGCACACTGTCCTTTTATATTGAAAATAGCAGCCCCTATTTCTACGACTGCATCAGGATCAGACCAATCCAGTTCGGTTACAGTACCTGTTGCTGTTGATGTATCTGGAACAAGTGCGGCAATAAATGCGTAAAACCAAATTACTCCTAAAGAGAACGTTACCAATTTCATCACAGGAAACCACAAGACCATGTTAATCAGTACTGATATTGTGAACCAAACTGACCATGGCAATAGGTTTTCTGATGCAATTGGAAAAGCAGGTGCCTTTGCAATAAAGGCAATGAAACTCACAACCATTAAGATTAGACATCCTGTCCTGATAAGCGTTTTTTTCATCGTTCTAATCTCCTGTTAATCGTTATTCTCTGCTACTGTTTCCATTGGAACTTCAGGTTGCTTCTTTTTCTCTCCCCAAAGACCGAGCCAGAAAATAAATCCGACTAGTGCGAAAAAGATAACCATTATGATTGATACCATATTCACAGCTTCGCTTAGAGTAGGTGTGAATGCATCAACAGAGGTGTCTCTATGAACACCGAATATATGCCATCCTTCCCGTAGACCTGAACGGGCATATCCCATTAACCCCATCAATGAGGTAAAGGTGATAGCAAGTAATATAAGAACGTATTGTGACCGTTCTGTCATCCCACCCCATTTGATAGTTCCTGAAGTCGTTGCTTTTCTATACATGAATATATCAATGATTGTAACTACTACCATGACACCAAGTGCAACCATCACCTGCCAAGGTGTTAAGACGTTGACGCGAAAACCATCAGGTAACTTCTTACTGAACCCAACGATGCCAATAACTACAATTAAAACAGCACCCAAGAAGAATAGTATAGAAATGACAATGTTACCAATACCTTTCCAACTTGCAGTAGGTGTCTTACCCGATCTTCTATAGAACAAGAAACTCAAGAAGGTAGTCAGGATAATGATGTTCACAGCGGTATTTTTCGCAGTCATCAATCCAAAGAAACCGAGGTGTGGGTGGTTTGCCCCTCCCATTGCACTCAGCTCAGATGCAGAAGAAATTGTTGATAGTGTTCGAGGGGTCATCCATACAGCAACACAGATGACGATGATTGCAATCATATATGGACGATAACGCGCATATATTTCAGCCCCTTCAATTCTTCCCATTCCAGACCATAGATAGTAGTTCGCCCCGATAAATAGTACACCAATCATCACGGCTTGAATGATAAATAACCATGAGAAGAGATTCCCCATCATATTGATCCCCATGGTGTTATTGAACATGTAGATTTCTCTACCCAACCAATAACCTGCGAATGGCAACGGTATAAGTCCACACAATGCGATGAAGTTTCCGTTATATCCCATCCAATCGTAATGTGCTTTGTCTTCTTTTGTTTTAGCGACGAGGAACCGGAATGCGGCATAAGCTGCAACAATAGATCCGCCAAATGCGATGTTACCAATTAGTCTGTGAATATTGACTGGCATCCATGTAAAGTTGTTGACTGCTTCCCATACATTTGCTAAGAAGTCTCCTGCCTCATTGTGAAGCGGAATAACAGAGTTGGCAGTTATCCCTTCAAGAACTTCAGCACGTGTCATCTCAGGATTTTGAGTTAACATGCTTTCAATCCATGCTTCCTTTGTTTCATTGGACAACTTTTTAAATTGCGTTGCAGGACTCGTTTGATAGGTGAGCCATGTATTTGATACAAACATGATGGCTGTTCCCCACAAGTTTAACAGAACACCAAGGACAAGGTGTATCCATTTAAACCGTCCCTGCATCTTATCCCAACCATAATAATAGATGTATAACGTAAAAGTTTCTCCAAAGAACAGAACAACGTAGAATATCATTGTCGGACCAAAGATTCCACTCAGCTTACTCAAAACCTTTGGATAACACCATACAAGGATAAAGACAAGAACGCCACCCAGCAGTGCTGTTGTAGAGAATGCCCCCATACAAAGTTTGATAAACTCATGTGCCATCCTGTCGTATCGTTCATCTTTGGTCTTCCAACCGATGAACTCAATAATAACAGCAAACATTGGGACACCGAGAATGAAGGAACCGAAGAGCAGATGTAGCTGCGCGGCGATCCAAGCTGCGTTTCGACTTCCAATCATTGGGAATGGTCGATATTCTTCATCTGTCACGTCTTGTGCGAATGCAGGAAGAACAGCAAATAGCGCAAACCCGAGTAGCATCACTGCGAGTATGAAATATATTCTCTTCAGAGTTTTTGGAGAGCAACAACGCATCTTTCGTGTCCTATATTCAATGGATTACAATAAGTTTAAAATTCCACTCTTTGTGATTCAAACAGTGTCAAGAACTCTATTTTTTCTTAGGCTTTTTGAAATCTGAACTCTTAAATTCAACTGTAACATCACCTTCTTCAGGTACTTCTACGGTTTTGTTAGCAGATCCGAGATCTTCATGCCAAGCAATAACTCTCGTTCTACCTGCTGGAACATCTTTCAATGTAAATTTACCAGTATCAGTAGATTTTTCATAGGTATCCGGATCAATGAATTTATCTTTGTCGTCTTTCTGTCCTGTTACAGCATAAAAATTGCTATCTACTGCAACAATGTAACCTGACATCCAGGCATGAATATCACATGTCAACTTAATCGCTTCTGCTTTAGTGATTGTATAAGTATACGTTGTGCCTTTTTCAGCGATTAGGATATTCTTTCCCTCATTCTTTTCAGCATGAGAATGAACATTGTGTGCTACCGGATCGCTTGAGGTAAGATCTACGGTAGATCCTGTCGGAACAACGAGCACATGCGGCAAATAACGACAGTTCTTTTGGTCAACAACTACATTCTCCTTGAGTGGTGTAACTGTATAACCCCTACCCCGCGCATAAATCACAACATTCTGGATACCTTTACCTTTAGATACAACAAGATTCTCAGATTTCGCACCCGCAGTTGAATCAATACAATGTTGTTCAGTCGTGTTAATTGTCAGGGCAGTACGTGCTGGAGCATCTCCTTCATAGATTACTGTTCCAGTGATATTGCCGGCAAATGCAAGACTGGTCATTGTCCCGATAATAAGTAATGTGAATATGATTTTTAAGTTTTTCATCGTTCTACTCCTTAAATTAATAATTAAACTTTTATTATATTAACACCTTAAGATTTGAATTGGCAAACCCTAAAAAACAACTATCACGGATATCCGTGATAGTTAAGGTCTGAAACTTTTCTTGATATATTCAAGAAGTTCCTCTTGTTCATCAACGCTGAGATAATAGTGAAACGCTGGCATATCGTTTTTTCCATCTCGTATACTATTCAGCAATTGTTCATCTTCATGCATTGACCATAGGGTGTTGTCTGTTAGGTCTGCAGGGTCTAATTTTTTAAACCGTCCTATTCTCCCATTGCCTTCACCACTGTTCCCGTGGCATCCGGCACAATATCTTGCATAATGATACTCAACTTCATTCGGATACTTTGTGCTTGGGTCAATTTGTTTCCCTAACCAAATGAAACCGTTTAACCAAACAAGGATCATGACAACAATAATCAATAGATGTTTCAATATGTAGGATACTCCATAAAAGAAATCCGCACCTACATTAACGTCCTAACGATATGAGATAATCTCGTACTAACCGAATCTGTTTTTCAGCATCATCGTTGGCATAACCCGGCACAGCCATGTGTTTTCCACCTGCGATAGGCCATGCCTGTGGCATTGCAGTTCCTTTCTGGAAACTCTGAGGATCTTTCATCCAATCTATGAGCCAATCCGCTTTGAGTCGTGTCTTTGCCAAGGATAGATCGGGTCTACCTGCTTTGTCGCTACCTGTGGGAATCACCTCACCTTGGGATGGATGACATGAATCGCATTTTAGAGCATCAAAAATCTGTTTGCCAACTTGCAAGTCAGCACGAGTAGACATTGGTTGCTCAATGGTTTCATAGGGGAACGGTTCATTGTCTAATGTCGAGAAGTATTTCACAAGTGTGGTTGCATCTTCATCCGACATATCAAATGTTGGCATACGAACTTTGAGACCGTAACGGATGTCTGAAGGAGCTTTGAGGAATTCAAATAACCAATTTGGATAGACACGTGCACCTTCAGCTTGCAGTGGTGGAGGTGCTAACTGCTTAGCAGTAGCCTCACCTAAACCTTCGTGTGAAACAATAACGTTTTGATAATCACCACCTTCACCCTCTATGATGTGACAACCGGAACAGTTGTATTTTTTCACTACTCTTCTGCCAGCATCTATTTGATTCTGTTTTTCAACACGATGTGGTTCAACTGCATGTTCAAAGATATAATTCAATGGGTATGGTTGTGGCTGGAAACTCTTCAATAGTACTGCGATAGCCTTTGCATCTTCTACATCGTTTTTCAGATTTTGGAACACTGGCATACGAGAAACAATTCGTCGCGTTTGGAATCTTCTTGGGTCTGTAAGTTTTCCAATTGTCCAACCGTGCCAACTATGTTCAACATCTTCTTCTAAGGTATCACCGAAGTCAAGTTCGTCATATAGTTTTGCACCGAATTCACCAAGATCAGCACCGACCTTTGATTCATTCTCAAATCCTGGGATCTCATGGCATCCGAAACACCCGTAAGTCCGGACAAGTTTTTCACCTTCCTGTGTATCAACTTCACCGATTGAATCGGATAAAGGCGATGGTGTGTCTTTCTGTAGACTCATTAGATAAGCAACTACATTATCAAGTTCACTGTTGCTTAACCGTAGACTTGGCATAGATGTATCAGGGTCATATTCTCTCGGATTTTCAATCCATTTACGGAGATAACTTGGTTTAACTTTATTACCTACACTGTCAAGAGCAGGGGCAAAATCACTGCCTAATCCGTCTACAGTATGACAGGACAGACACCCTACCGTCTTCACAGTTTCTTCACCAGCACTGATCGCGCTTTCAGATTTTGAATATGTTTCTTGCGATTCTTCCAAGGATGGATCTTTCATATCTGCAAGATATTTTGCAATTGATTTTACCTCGTCAACGATGCGTAAAACATCATCTTTTGCATAAGTATATGATGTGCCATCATCTGCTGTAAGAAGGTAGTTTGTAGCTGTTTCTGTGACAACGCCTGTCCGCTGACCACCATTCTTAAAATAGACTAATTGGGTCATGCCGTGGACAGGAAAGAAGTTCGGCATGGTTGTTTCTGGGAGATATGCTTCAGGCTTTTTAATCCATTCTTCAAGCCATTTGACATCGTTAACCTTACTACCAACTTTACTCAGAGAAGGTCCCACTTTGCCAATTTTCTCAAGTGAACTGTAACCTTCAACTGCATGACATCCATGACATCCAAGTGTTTCAAATAGATCCATACCTTTTGAAAGCGTAGGAGCATAGTCCTCTGGAATGTTAGTTTCTGGGTCGACCTCGTAGTCTAACTTCATTACCCCATCATGGCACCGTCTACAATTTGATTCCATATATCCTTTTTTCTCTTCGGATGTAATCTCAATATACTTGCCATTTTCGTCTTTGACTCTTTCCATGCCAAGCACAGGTGTAAGCCAGAATTCTGCGTGTGTCAGTGCATGCGCGGATTTTGCAGTCAACCCGTGTCCCTGTCCCCCGTGGCAAGGTGTACATCCGAATTTTTCAACAGGGTGTTTGGCAAGTAACACATTACGTGCAGGGTGCGTTTGGAGGACATCACGGTATCCCGTTTCATAGGATATTTCAACTTCACCAAAGACGTTTTCATCAGTGAACGTAAGCAATCCATCTTCGGACAATTCATATTCGTCAGGTTCTGCATCAAAACCATCAATAACTATTGCCTCACTACCAAGTTTAACCTTTGGATGTTTCAGTTGATGTGTTTCAAAGTTCTCTCCATCACCATCTACTTCAAAGTTCTCTTGTCCCTCAGAATCATATCCACTCCTATCTACTGAGAAATGACAAGTCGCACATCGATCGGCAGTATAATCAAACTCTTCAAGATAATACTGAACGATAGTCCGCGTTTCTCTAAATGGGTTTTCTAAGAGACTTCCAAGGAACTTGCGTTTGATGCCACCGACATCTGCTAATTTGTCTTCAAGACGTGTAACTGCATCAAATTGTTTCTTTATCGTATCAAGGGAATCGAGTGCTTGTTGTGCTGCAACAATCCCATCTGCAATATCTGTGTCAATAGGATTGTTTTTTTGTGCGATTAGGTATGTTGAAAGTGCTTTTGCTGGGTCATTATTGGATAGGTAAAATTCTGCAAGTGATTTATTTTCATTAGCATATTCCATCTGTGCTTTCAAGACTGCAAAAGTGAGTTCACCTTCAATCCGTTTTTCAAATTCGTCTAATTTCTCTTTCCACTTCTGTACTTCTTCTGTCTCTTCTCCATGTGCTCCATGTAGACTATGCTGATATTTATAGTTTATTGCATCAGATTTGCTCTGTTCAAACTTGCGTTCTTGCAGTGCTTCGTCCAACGCCACCTTTTTCGTCTCAACGGCATTCTCTAATTTACTTAATTCTTTCGTATCAATTTCAGGATTGGAGGGTTTTTCAGGTAAATTTTTCTTTGCATGTTCCAATTCAGCCTTTGTCTTTTCATATTCATATTGGTAAAACTGTTGTTGGAATTCTTTCCAAGGTCTTCGAGTGATCATTTCATCCCAGAAACCCCATACGGTAACTAATCCTAACAGTGCTGACAGAATAAAGAACAAAACAGCATAAGATTTTTTTTCTGCTGGAATATCTTTGTTGTTCCTCACGAAGTGTATTCCTCCAAATCAATCATTAATACGAGTACAATGTATCCAGAAAGACAATGTAATACTATTAACATCTACATTTAGACATTGAACCAAGGAGACACCCACACATATTTTATATTCAATCCTAAACGCAGTATCATTTTAATCGGTAGTGCCATCATACATAAGAACAGAAATGAGACGATGACATATCGAATCAACCCAAGTTCTTGTAGAAATTTGCTGGTTTTACCTTTCCAAAAATAGAAAACTGGACCGAGTGCGAAATATCCTGCAACTACCGCAAATCCAAAGAAATTCGCTGTCATCTCATCACGGATGCCAAAGAGATATGATAGATTTACATTTGTTAATGGGACAAGTTTATGCGGATCCCAATATTCCCACGGCATAAATATATTCCAACCAGGTCCCCTTAAGAAGGTGCCAACAATCATCAGGACAATCCATAGGATAATAAAACCGAAGCAGAATACACTCAGTGCGAAAGGGCGTTCCTTGATTGTATAATATCCTTTTCCTTTGGGATTGATGTCAATATAGGGAATTGCAATAAGACCTGCGATTATGAGTCCTGGTAAAACTACACCTGCAATCCAAGGATCAAAATAAACCAGCATTTCTTGAAGTGCAAGGAAGTACCATGGAGCTTTAGAGGGATTTGGGGTTTTAGCAGGATCGCTCATCTCTTCAAGTGGCGCGTCAATCATAATAGACCATACCGCGAGGATGAGCATGATGATAATTGCACAGACAAATTCATTACGACAGAGATATGGCCAGACATATACCTTATCGTTAAGTGCTGCATCTGAAGGGACACCTGTTCTATCTGTTTGACGTGCTTGTCTGTATGCTAACCACATAAAGAATGGAATTAGGAAAAGCATTGCCAAAATTGGCACATTATCAGGTTTCTCTATTAATAATAGAACATTCTCCATATCTAAATCCTGTCTCCTTCAAATGTTATTTCGTATTCTTTCAAAGTATAGGTCTGATTGTGTTTATCCAAGTGTCTTATAGGGGACCAGAAATACCGCCATCTTTACGGACACGCCAGAAATGTAACGCCATCAATAAACTTGCAACAAGAGGTACAGCAATACAATGCAAGATATAAAATCTTAACAATGTTGATGGACCGACAATAGTTCCTCCAAGTAATGCAAATCTCACATCATTTGATTGCGTGATAATATCTGCTGGGGCAAAAGGACCTTCATGTCCTAATACTGGTGTAGCACGAGCCATATTCGTTCCGACTGTAACTGCCCAGTATGCAAGTTGGTCCCAAGGTAGTAAATAACCTGTAAAACTCAGAAAAAATGTGATGAGTAATAAAATTACACCCACTGCCCAGTTAAACTCACGAGGTTTTTTGTATGAACCTGTCAAAAAAACCCTGAACATGTGGAGCATAACGGAAATAACCATACCGTGTGCAGCCCACCTGTGCATGTTACGTAGAAGCATACCGAAAGGAATGTCAAATTCAAGTGCTTGAACATCCCGGAATGCATATTCAGCAACAGGTCGATAGTAGAACATGAGCAATACACCTGTAACTGCTGTAACAAGGAACATGAGGAAGGTGATGCCACCCATACACCATGTAAATCTGAAGTTCAAAGCGTGACGTGAAATACGGGGAGGATGTAAATGGAGCCATACATTTTGTAGGACTTGAAGGGTGTAACGACGTCCTGTTTTTTCGTAGCCGTGTCGAAAAATAGATTTCCAAATGTCGGAATTGGTAATCTTTTTTATTAGTCCTTTACGTTCTTCGTTCATTGTATTCCTTTATCAATTAGATTCTAAATCTTTTCTCAATAGCCGTCGATTCTATCTATATGTTAGACTTTCAATGATGCGCCTGGATCACTCCATTGACCTTTTTCACCTAAAAACTTAACAGATTTATCTATTTGAAGCTGACCATCCTCCGCCAAGGTAATCTTCACACGTTCAAGCGGTCGTGGTGCTGGTCCTTCATAGTTTATACCATCACGATCGAAACCGCTACCGTGGCAAGGACATTTGAATTTATTTTCTGATGAGAGCCAACGCGGGGTACATCCTAAGTGCGTGCAAGTGGTAAGTAATGCATAGAACTCTCCGTCTTCGCGGCGAACAATCCACACACCAAAAGGTTCTTTTTTGAATTTTTCACTTACACTACCCGCTGGATATTCTGCGGGAAAACCTGCTTTAAAGACAGATGATGGTTCATACAAGACGCGTGGATATAGATAACGTACTAACCCCGGACCGAAACATAATGCAAGTGCACCAGTGAAACTACCCCATGCAAGTGTTAAGAAAAATAAACGACGTGACAACGTTTATGCCCCCTATCTATGAATCACAATATTAATTTTGTAAAAGTATATCACAGAATAAGATTCTTTGCATGAATTTTGACTGCTTTAAAATTACTTTATCACGGATATCCGTGAATATTTTTTCTGTTTATACAAAAATGGGATAGGTTGTAATACCTATCCCAACTATGCTAGTAAAAAAGTACATTCATTATGTTTTGATACTATTATCTCAATAACATTGCGATGCATCTTGGACTCTTTACACATAATAGCTAACAGTGATGGCTACCGAATTATCTTTACATTAATTATAGGACTATCTTGTTGGAATGTCTTACCGTTAATGACAGCAGTAGCACGGAATCTGACCTGATAGGTCTTGGCTTCAAGAGAACCAATAGCCTTTAGGTCTACTTCAACATCATTTTCATTGATAGGTATTATTGCATCTGGGATGGTGATACCTTCTGGCACCGTTATCGGTTTTATGGTGACTATATCCGTAAAACTTCCTCTGCGAACAATGCTCATTGTAAGTGTTGCGGACTTGGTTATCGGATCAACCTTCGGCTCAGGTTCTGCTTGTGAAGTTTCAGTTGGACTCGGATTTGAGACCGCGACAGTTTCACCATCTGCTGCAGCCTGTGGTGCAGTTTCGTCTGTTTGCTTTGGGAAAACAATGCTAAAACGTAATGGTTCAATCGTTACGATAAATGGTGCTTCAACGACTGTCAATGGTATAGCAGGCGACGACTCGGAATAGTTTTCTCGGTTGACATTCGCGGTACCACTCACAGAAATGTAACTTGTTCCTGGTGTGGGGACAACAGAAAATTGCTCTCGTCGTTCAACTGTACCTGCTCTTAATGAAATCACTGCACTATTTTTACCTGCAGGAATTGTTGACTTACCTCCTGTGATACGAGCCGGAACACCTTGCACATTTAAGGCAATTGCCCCAGTGAAATCATCCCTTCGGTCCGCAATCACATGAAAGTTTGTAGCTTTATTGTGAACAACGTTCACATCAACATCAGCAAATGATAGTGTAAAAGGTGGTGTGTCCAACACCGTCAAGAGAATACCTTTCGGTGATGCAGTTTCCTCAATACGTTGACCACCAACAGCACTGACTCCAACAATGGAAAATGGATGTAGACCCAACTTTGCGTCCTTTGGTGCGGTAATAGTTAACAGTGCTTGATTTTGATTGGGAAAAAGAATAGTTGGACTAACGACAAATCCTTTGGGTAGATCAGGAGAATAAAAACGGAGGGCTCCATTGAATCCGTCTATACGGGCTACTGATGCAGTCAACATAAGCGTGCCACCACGACTAATCCGAGGGTTATCAGCATTCACACTCAGACGAAAACCTTGTTTCAGTGGACGAATGGTAAGTCTATATGGAAAATTACTACCACCTGCACTATTTAGGTCTCGTATTGAAATACCGTAATCACCGACATCTGGGAATGTAAATGCAATCCTTGCATCCGTTCCACTCGCATCATCATTGACGCGTAATACCTGTTCTTCTACACTACCTTCTGCTTCTCCTTTTTTATGCGAATAGATAGTTAGCACAGGGTCAAGTTGTGAGCGAAACTCGCGTGCTTTTACGTCAAAGACTAAACTCGTTCCTTTTTCAACTTTGATGGAATACCTATCTACATCTCCTTCTTTCTCTATTCTACCGTTGACTGTGATGGGTGTACCGATTTTGTTTTCTTGTGCCAATGCATCGTTGGGTTCTGTTTCATTTGTCTCGTTGAACTCACCAATAGCAAATGGATAAGGGTTTGTCTCTAAACCATTCGGATTACTGACTCTAAGCTCCTGAATTCCAAGCGATGTATCAGGTGAAATATCAAGTTGTATTGAATTTATGGACCCCAAATTAGCACCAGCAACATTGACTGTATTAGGAACACCGCGTTTTCCACCCAATGGAAAAACACTCTGAAGATAGGGTAACTCTCCGATATTCAACCTATACAGATAATTACCACCACCTTGATATCGGACATCTCGAATGTGGAGTGTGTACTTCCCTTCCAGTTGGGTTGTATAATCGATGAATGAATCTAAACCGTTTCCATCCAAACTTTTTACGACCTCAGCACCATTTGGATCATACAAAACCATATACGAATCTAAAGGAGACCCAATACGTTGCGCGAATATATCAGATATGAGACGCGCGCCTTTTCTTAAATTAAAATGAAATATATCCACATCATCAATAGAAGCAACCGTACCATTAACAGTAACTGGCAACTCAAGCAAATTTGATTCTTCATTAGTAGAATTTGGCTCCTGCTCTTTCATCTCAGGGAGGTCACCGACCATGAAACTCTGTGGGTTGGAAACACCATTTGGCGTTATAAGGCGTATCTGATGATTGCCGAGTGGTGCGTCAGAGGCAATTTCAAATGAAAGAACTAACCGCGGGTCATTTGGAATGTTCGCTGAAATACCAGAACCTGTAAAGCGAACGGTTGCTACAGGCGTTTTTTGCTTTATTTTTGCTTTAATACCATCTTTACTGAGCCATATCTTCGCACTTTCGTCAATGTTTTTTCCGACTAACGTAACTTCAATGGTTTGTCCGCGTTGTGCTGCACGTGGGGATATACTTGACAATTGTGGCGCAACTTGGGCATGTGATAACCCTACAATTAAAAAGAAGGTTAGGACAACTTGTATTAGCAATTTCTGCTTATTTTTTGCTGTTTTGTGTTTACAAAATAGTGGTTCAAGCATATTGATTACCTCTTGGACAAGTGCTTATACCAAATTAACCCGATTTGTAGCGCGAGGTCTCCGTGCCTCACAATACTAACTTTAGCAAAACTTCTAATCAAACTAATTTAGTATTACTTAGTAGTTATGATGTGCTCACTTGGGTAGGAATAGAATATTTGTTTTCCACATTAACGGAAGAAAAATTGACACCCGGCAGTGAACTGCAATCGGTTGATGAGTTGTATCCCCGTTAGATTTTGATACACCGGTATCTGAATCTCAAACGCTAAACGGTTCCGTTCAAGAGGTCCTCTTGTAGGAGTAGGGATCATAAAATCAGTTGAAATAGCGATGTCAAGTTGCGTGCTGCCTTGGGAATCTATTTGGTGGATTGGACTTATGCTTTGATTCAACTCAGGACCGCTGCTGCTGAATGCCGCTTTGTGTGAAAATAGAAGTCTCCCTCCAAACTGGAACCAATTGTTTACGCGTTGTGTGCTCCAAGCAGTCACGGTGAAAGTGTTGCCATGCCGATATTTGCGTGCATTTTGATGTAAGGGTAAGGAACTGATCAATTGACTACCATAACTCCAGTCCTCTTTTGTACCGAAAACCGTGATGCCCGGACGCGCTTCATAGGAACCACTACCGAGTTGCATCGGGTAAGGCAGTACCCGTCCATCATCTCCCTTTTTCGCGATACTCCCTGCTGGCAACGAAACACCGATGTTTCCGACGAGCGTAAGGTGCTCTTTTTTCAATAACGTGAGTAACGTATCAAATTTGATATCGCCAAAACCATTGCTGTCTATATTATATATCCCAACAGGTTGTTTTTGATGGTCTCCTTGCTGATATGAACCTTCCATCTGCATGTACCGTTCATGATAATTCATTATCGCCATCAAAGTAATATGATCATGCGGGGCATAGGTAGTACTGAATATCTGTGTTGATGTAATTATATAGTTTGGAGCAAACATATAATCTTTTAGCACATCTGCTGTTTCAATCGTATCTGTGCCAGACTGCAATGCATGCAAACCTATCACCACACCTCGTTGGCTGAACACTACATCACCTGCTTTGTATCCGTGATCGGTTATTAAACCAATAGGTGCGTTTCCACCAAGACGAAGTGTTGAAGTATCCGCGAAAGTGACAGACAACGTGAGTAGAAGAAGAGTAATACCGAGTGTTATTCCCAGAACTTTTGATTGCCAATTATACTTTTTGAATAACATTATAATCTCCACATTTATATTAGAATTTACAATTAATGTATAACATTGGTAGGCGCGCTTACTAAGCAAACCTGCGGATATCAGAATTTTCTTATATGTTACTACTACTATTTAAGACCTCAGTTACTCTATTTGTATGAGAAAACCAGTGCTTAAACTCTAATTATCCAAGCACTGGTTTCAGTATTAGAACTAATTTAGAATATACCTGTAATCACTTCGCCTTTCACCAATTCCCGTGGTTGGTCTAAGTGATTCATCACGATAGTGTGCGGATCAATACCAAGTGTATGGTAAATCGTAGCGAGTATATCTCGCGGATGCACAGGCTTTTCAAGTGGTGTTGAACCAGTTGCATCGGACTTACCGTAAACCTGACCACCTTTGACACCTGCACCTGCAATTAGACCGGTATAGCAATAGGGCCAATGGTCACGTCCATCAGGAGCGTTTCCATTACCAGATGTGCTAATACCCATCCGTGGTGATCGTCCAAATTCACCAATAGCGAGCACAAGCGTTTCTTCTAACATACCCTTCTGATCTAAATCTTCAAGCAGTGAAGAAACCGCACTATCTAACTTGGGACAGTGTAGGTTTTTCAACGGACCGAAGTTGGCAGCATGCGTATCCCATGCAGTAGTATTTGGATTGCCGTTCGCAACTGAAGGCCAGTTCACTTGAACGAAGCGCGTACCTGCTTCTACCAAACGTCGTGCAAGCAGTGCACTCTGACCAAATGTATGTCGACCATATTTGTCACGTAGTACATCCGTTTCTTGAGACAAATCAAACGCATTTCGTGCCTTCTGTGACAAGATGAGATCATACGCCTTTTCATAATATTCGTTCAATGCATAAGAATCGGCGACCTTGTCAATCTCAGGCATATTTGCGTTAATCGTTTCAAGTAGTGTTTTCCGACGCTGCAATCGCGCAGGTGGTATTTCCGGTCGGAGTGTCAGATCATCCAGTTTGACCTCTTTGTTCGGATCTTGGAACAGAAAATACGGGTCGTAAGCTCTGCCGAGGAACCCAGCATTTCCACCTTTACCGATGATACCACTCTCCTGCATCGGTCGTGGGAGTTGGACAGCTGCCAACATCGGTTCATCTGGTGGTCTGAACTTTGCAATATGTGCAGCAGCATTTGGATGATCAGCAGGTGAGGGAGGGTCAAGCTGTCCCGAAGGTGCGACCTTGTCCGGTGTTTCTCCTGTAACCATCTGATACATCGCAGCAGTATGATTGAAAAGTCCGGCTGGTGTATAACTTACTGAACGAATCAGACAGGCTTTGTCCATCTGTTGCGCTAATTTAGGCATCGTTTCTGATAACTGAATGCCAGGAACGTTTGTCGGAATAGGATTAAATTCACCCCGTATATTTGACGGAGCATCAGGTTTTGGATCCCAGATATCAATATGACTTGGTCCACCTTGTAAGAATAGCAGAATGACAGAATTTGCTTTGCCCCAACCGTTGAGAGGCATCGCGAGGTCAACTGTCGTGTTTGCCTTGGCTTGGAGTGACAGGACTTGTGGTAGACTTATACCGAGCATCGCCGCGCCACCCACGCGGAGAAATTCTCTACGTGAGAACCCATCACATAATCTGCCGGGTGTTTGTGGTAACGATATCATCAATTATTTCCTCCATTGTGTTGTGTAAGAACTATCTCTATTATAACACACAAATTGGTTTAGGGCTTAACGATTGAATAAGAATGCAGGACTATTAATTAATGCCCACATTAAATCTTGCACACCTTCCTCCTTAGATTTGGCACTTACAAGATGATCAATCGCAATCGTATATTCGTTCTCCATTGGTAACCGTGCAAATGTTGCAAGATACATCTCTTCAATGATGACACGATCATCCTTGTTTTCTTTGAGGAGTTTTGCAATTCGTCCGTTAGGATCAATAATAGCATTCGCAACGGTTGGTCCGTTGATTAGGTTCATCGCATGAGCGAGGCTTACTTCAGTTGTTCTTTCACATTCACAAGAACTCTCACGTTCCGGACGACCAAACAGTTTCAAAAATCCATCGTCCTTTACTTTGCTATCGGGTAATTGAACAGCACGGAACTCTTTTGGAACACCTTGAAACTTCGGTTGACTTCCAGTAGCAACACCTATGGCATCCAGCAACTGTTCTGCTGTCAACCTTCTTGCAATTCCGTGTGAAAAATTAACCGTGTCTTCTTTATTCCATTTGTTCGTCTTGATACTTTGTTGATAAGTTCGCGAACGGACAATCGTTTTCATGATATGCTTAATATCAAATCCGCTTTCAACAAAATCCTTCGTTAGTGCATCAAGAAGTTCAGGATTGCTGGGTGGGTTACTTGTCCGAATATCATCAACAGGTTCAATGATACCGCGTCCCATAAAGTAACTCCATATACGGTTTACACCCGCTTTGGCAAACATCGGATTTTCAGTAGAGGTCAGCCATTCAGCTAAAGATTCACGTTTATTGGTGATTTCTTTCTTTGTTTCACCAAATGGGACAGATGGTGGCACAACTGCTAATGTTCTCGGATGTTGAACCGGCGTAGGATTAAAACTGGCATAGACAACTTCTTCACCCGGCAATCGTCCATTTTTGACCTTAACATCTGAGAAAAATGCACCGAATTCATAGTATTGATTCTGTGTCCATACCTCAAATGGATGGTCATGGCATTTATTACAGGAGAATCGAACTCCAAGGAATAACTGCGTTGTGTTTTCAACAGCTGCAGTATATTCCCGTGAAACACGGAAATAATTCGCCGCCGGGTTTTGATAAGCACTACCAGTAGCAGTAATCAAATCATGCACAAATTTGTCGTAGGGACGGTTTTCTGCAATTGACTCATGTATCCACTGTTGGAAGAGCCACATACCGCGTTCCCCAAGGAATTTTCGGTTTGATTGTAGCAAATCACCCCATTTATGTGTCCAATGATCAACATATTCTGAGGTATCTACCAACTCATCAATCAGTTTTTCACGTTTCTCCTTAGAGGTTGTTTTATCGGCAAGGAAACTTCGCACCTTATCAGGTGAAGGTGGCAGTCCGGTCATATCAAAATGAATCCTACGAACAAACTCTTCATCTGTACAAAGTTCAGACGGTAGAATTTTCAACCTTTTCAGTTTGTTATGGACATGTGTATCAATATAGTTATAGGCAGGAGTCTCAACCCATTCGTATCCACTCCGATCCCCCATCACGATGATACCATTCGTACTATATGCACCTTCATAACGGGTAAGGATTGCAGTCTCTCCACGGCGTTCTGCTGTAACCACACCATCGTCTGTTACCTTAGCAACTTCATTCATGCTGCTGGTGAATTTTGCTTCACGAGTGACATCACGTGTTGTGCCATCTGGATAGTGAGCAATAACTATTAATTGCTGCTTTGTTCCTGGCATTGACAACTCTGTAGACTCTGGAAAAACCTCTAAACGTGCAACACGTTCGGTTGTTTCTACATCAGAAACTACACCTTCGCTAATCCATTGATGAATCAGATTGTAGTCACGCGATTCTGGAACGATGACCTGTCCACCCTTATGGGGAACTTCCGATGTCGGTTTCAGCAACATCAAGCTCTGCTCTGGAAACGCACGATTAAATCGTCTACCTGATATATCTTCAA
The DNA here is from genome assembly GCA_958295945.1 of Candidatus Poribacteria bacterium. Taxonomy (GTDB): domain Bacteria; phylum Poribacteria; class WGA-4E; order WGA-4E; family WGA-3G; genus MSPOR6. The sequence continues at coordinate 1,498,256 of OY282386.1, read as the reverse complement.
TCAACAATTCATAGTCGAAATCAGGGTCGTAGCCACGGAGGGAGAGTTTGAAGCCGTTTTTCCCTTTTGCACCACCATGGCACGTGCCGTTATTACATCCCGCATGACTCAAGATCGGCATAACATCTCTAACAAAACTTACGGGTGGTGCATCTACACTTTTCACAGTCACAGGTAATTCGGTTGTTAGACTATTAACTGTAACAACTATATTTGTATTGCCAACTGCTGCAGGAAAGATATATCCATCTTCATGTAGTTTTACACCGTCTGAGGCAGGTTTTAGTACTGCCCATGTTGTTACATCAACCCATTTTCCATCTTTCGTTTGTCCCGAAACAAGCACACGACGACCATCTCGTGCATGCTCAAGCATCAGAGACTCTGGGTGAGTCTTCAATGCTTTTATATCAGGAACTTCTACACTCGGTGTTGTCTCCTCCATCTGACTCCGTGTTGATTGTTGTAAAATCATACAACACGAGAGAACAACAAGAAGTGCAACAACCAAGCTTAAATTGAGTTTCACATTAACCTCCAAAGTGTGATATGAAACTGATTCTAACGGGAGAACCGTCTATTTCACTATTATACCAATTTTCTTGACTTTTTTACCTCTGATTCTTCAAATTTCCCCATACCACAGGTAACTTCCCGTGTGAGGATACATCTAAAAATGCTGATTCACTTGCTAACCAATTGATAACGTTCTCAGTAAGTTGTTGTATCTGGTCAATGCTCTGATTGTTCTTGTGAAAGTTTGGAATTCGCCAATTCATGCTGAAAACTTTACCATCTCCTGATTCCCAATACCCGAATGCTGCAATTCTGCCAGCGTAATTAGTTCCACCTTCCCATGCATGAGCAAGATTGGTAAAATTCTTGGCAAGACTGTCAAAATAGTCAGCAATTCTTGGATATCCAGTAGAATTCACCTGAATCCAATCATCTACTTGTGGTTCTTCTCCATCAACATTCTCAAGTCCTTCAACCAAACCAAGATCAAGCGTCTCTTGGAGTACGATAATTCCGACATTGCTTCCGTCGTCTAATACAGGTGGAAATAGCCGTGGTTGAGCATCTTCCAAACCCATTGTTGTAGCATAACGGACAGCACCACCTGTCAACAGAATTGCACCTCCACTGTTGGCATAGTCCAAGAACGAATTCTTTTCTGCATTGGACAACTCACCAGGATCGGTATCACCTTCATGCCACCACACAACACCGTAATTTTTCAAAGTTGCACTTTTTATATCGTTTTTACCTAATTCTGTAGTTTTAAATGAATCTTTAGCAAAGTCTAACGTAGGTTTCGTAAAATCACCTTTATCTCCAATAGAAAGAAAACCTAATTCTAACACCGCGTTTCCCATATTTAAACCACATATTAGCATTAATGTCAAGTAAATGATAATTCTTTTTAGCATTTTTTCCTCCAAATTTGAGGTTAAAGCATTTTTTTCAACATTATAACGTTTTACAAAATATGTGCAACTAAATTATGAATATAACACAATTACATAGGACCAACACGTTCAGGACCTTTGTCCATAGCAAACATAGAGGCATCAAAACTTCTTTTTAATAAATCATATTTCTTATCTTGTTTCTCTTGTAAATCCCATAGATTATTAAACTCATCCGGATCATCAACTAAATCGTAGAGTTCACCTTCCTCATGTCCGTGGTATACTACTAACTTATAACGCTTATCTCTGTACATTGTTGCGTAGGAATGATCACGGCTATCCAATGCATCATAATATTCACAACGTACAAAGTCCCGGTGATGATTAGCATCCGATTCCCCTTTAAGGATAGGTAACAATGAACGACCATGCATTTCATCTGGCACGGACAATCCTGCTAATTCCAACAGTGTTGGCACTTTATCAACAAGTTCAACGAGTGCATCGCTTTTTAAACCACTCTCAAAATAATTTGGACAAGAGAATATTAGTGGCACTCTGACCAAACCTTCATAAAACCGACAACCTTTTTGAATGAGTCCGTGATCCCCTAACATCTCACCATGGTCACTTGTGAAAATTATAACTGTGTTGTCCCGTTGTGCTGTTTCATCAAGCACATCCAAAATTCGTCCTAACTGATCATCTATCAGTTTAATCATCGCATAATATGCTGCAATTAGGGTCTTGGCATCTCTTTTACCAACTGTGCCTTCACGTTTCGTACCTGGTGATCCAGGTATTATTGGATTACGAATGTCAAGTTCATCTGGTGATCTGACTTTTGATTGGAAATCTATTTTTTCCAATTTTTGCTGTTGTACTAAATCACTCTCCTTGAATAATGGTTCGGGCATCTCATCAGGATTAAACTGTTCACGGTATGTCTGTGGTGGATTGAAAGGTGGATGTGGGTCATATATGTTAACACTCGCAAGCCAAGGAGCATCACGTTCCTCTCGGATAAAATCTATCGTTTTTTCCGCACACCAAGTTGTTTGGTGTAATTCTGCAGGAACACCTTCAGGTTTTTTGGTTAACTCACCAAGAATATACCCCTTTGAACGAACCCAATCGGCGTAATCGTGACCTTCTTTCCAATCATCTCGTGGTGCATGACTGTATTGCCAATAACGGTAACCATCATTTGACCGCGGTTCTATTCTACGGTAAGCACTCGCAAGATGAAGTTTTCCAATTAATCCACAATCATACCCAATGTCTGCAAGTGTTCTTGTAACAAGCGGATATGTTTCAGGATAATAATCGTTTCCGTTACCATTAACATGCGTTGCACTCGGATACATACCTGTCAAGAAACTGGAACGACTCGGTGTGCAAATCGGACTCTGACAATACGCATGTGTAAATGCCACACCATCAGCAACTAAACTATCTATATTGGGTGTTGACACATACGGATTACCTAATGCACCTATGGTGTCATACCTTTGTTGGTCTGTGCAAATCCAAAGGAAATTTGGCTTTTCAATAGGCATCTATGTACGTCTACTTTGCGGTAGCAGTAAATCCCGCTGTTTTAACGACATTTGTGAGTTCGTCAACCTTTGTTGTGTTCTTACGCACCTTAATAACTGCTTGATCAGGTAGAGAAACTTGTGCACTGATAACATTCCGATGTTTTGTAAGTGCATCCTGCACTTTGGCAACACACACACCTCACGTCATACCCGATACTGTCAAAGTTACCTCTTCACTTGCAGTTGTTTCTATTGGTACAGACATAAAGATTTTTAGTTGACTTCCAGAGTTAGCATCAAATATGCGTATTTTGCCATCAAAACCACCCGCGGCAAGTTGCGTGCCATCAGGATGGAATGCAAGTGCAAATACTGAGACGGTATCACCTTGCATAGATGCTAACCTTTTCCCATCTGCTACATTATATATGCGTGCTTCGCCAGAAGAACTTCCTGTTGCAAATTTGCTTCCATCTGCAGAAAAGGCAACAGACTTAATTGCTCCAGACTGTGCTTCGTAAGCACGAATGAGATTGAAGTCTGTGTTACCAACATCTCTACGTGTTTGACGGAACATTCTATAAAGTCTTGGAATTCGGTCTTCTCCTACACTTAACACCTGGTCTTCATTAGGATGCCGTGCAATAGCATTGATTTCTCCGTATCCTTTGTTACTTGAATTTACATCGTCAACAAAAGAACCTGTATCAACTTCAACCAATTTCAGTGCAGTATCACGACTGCAACTTACAAAATGGGATCCATCAGTAGAAAACACCGTCCCGAATACCCAGTCACCATGATTGTCAAATTTAACAAGTTCCTTCTCGTCCACTATGGAGATTACGCGTACCGTTTTATCTGACGAACCAATTGCAATTCGGGATGTATCAGGGGAGAAAGAGAGTCCATAAATTGTGTCATAAGTTGAACGGATTGCTTTGTTAAGTTTGTTCGTAGCAGTATCCCATAATTGAATCTCACCAAATTGTGCTGGAGAACCTCCAGCAATCCCAAGAATTTTGCCTCCATCTGCATAAACAATTGATGTTATGCGACGGGCTTTTCCAACATATCGCGCCTTGATCTCAAAGGTTTTGGTGTCATACAACAAAACTTCATTAACACCTGACACAGCGAGTGTCGTTCCATCCGGTGAAAAAGCAAGTGCAGAAACGACTGGGGGTACTGTATATATTGGGTTGTCAGCCTCAGTTGCATCTGCATCAACAGGAGTATCATCCTTGGCACCCTCAAGAATCCATTGTTTGAATAAATCTATCTCTTCTTTGGTGAGTGGGTCTTGATTCTGTGGCATAGCGGGTGGATCTCCAGATATAAGTTCAATGAGTAGACTTTCATCTGGTTTACCCGGAATGATGGCTTCTCCTGCCATTCCACCCCGCTTGAGCTCGGTATAAGTCGTTACTATCAAATCTGCATTTGGATCACCAGGGTGATGACAACCTTGGCAACTACGTTTTAGGATCGGTACAATCTGCGTATGGTAACTGACAGGTTTTTCTTTACCGTGACCGTCTGCCATAATGGAAGGATTCCAAAGTAAAAAACTGATTAGAATTAGTCCGAAATAAGATATAAACTTCATACTTGATATACTCATTTTTTGTATCACTCCTAAGCTCACGCAATCTGCTACATTTGAGATTATTTGCACAACTTTGCGATAATTATACAACAATTCCAACTTATAATTCAAGAAAAAGTGATTCAGGAAGGTGTGTAAAGTGTTTGTACTAACTTCTTTCCATCCATTATAGTGCGAGGTCTCCGTTCCCCATCATTTTTCCTCCCAACAATTGCGGGGCACGGAGACCCCGCTCTACAATGGATACAGCGATATTTTGCCAAAAACTTTACACACCCGATTCATGACAAATGACAAATATCTGAAAGATAATAATTTGTGTAACTTTATATTTTATTTCTAACGTAATTACTATATACAAATTCATTGCTCATGTGAAAACTTGTTTCCAGATCATTAAAATTCCAAAATTTACGAATTTATTGTCCAAATCCAAAATTAAGAAGGAGTTAAGTAATTGTCATCAAGTAATATAAGAAACCACTTAAGTTTGTTAATGTTGTTCATACTAATTATTGTAACTGGATGCCATGATAAAGTAGATGTTGGTCATAAATCCGATAAGAAATTGAACGTCGTCGCTACAATTGGTATGATAACTGATATTGTGAAAAATGTAGGGGGAGATAGGATTGACATTACAGGTATTATCGGGGAAGGTGTTGACCCACATCTCTATAAACCAACTGCCAGAGATACAAAAATACTAAAGGAAGCAGATATTATTTTCTATAACGGATTGCATCTTGAAGTTAGAATAACCGGATCAGTCTTTAAAAAAATGGATGATATAACGAAAGCAATCGCTGTAACAGATGGGATAGATCGATCACAACTTCGGAAAACATCTGAGTTTATAGGTGGATATGACCCACATGTATGGCATGACGTGTCATTATGGATGAAGGCAACGGAAAATATACGAGACACCTTAATAAAGAGAGATCCACAAAATGCTGAATATTATCGTTCCAATGCGAAATATTACTTGACGCAATTAACTTCTTTGCACTATGAGATGCAAAGACTTTCAGCACAGATACCAATTAAGCGACGTGTCCTTGTAACGACTCACGATGCATTCGGTTATCTTGGGAAAGCATACGGCTTTGAAGTTCGCGGTTTATTAGGTATAAATACGGAAGATGAAGTAGGTATTGCTGATGTAAGAGAACTTGCAGAATACATTATTGAAAATAGAATTCCAACTATGTTTCTCGACACCTCCTCACCACCACGAGGTATCTTTTCTGTTCAAGCAGCTGTGAAGGCAAGAGGTTTCAATGTTAATATTGCTGGTGGATTGTTTTCGGATGCGATGGGTACACCTGGCACTCCTGAAGGCACTTATATCGGGATGATGCGACACAACATGAAGACAATCGTAAATATGCTTCAAACAGAGTTGGCTTATCGGGAGTGATTGGTTTGATATAGTTTCATGGAATTCGTATCATAATATATTGCTTTAAAGACGGGTTATTATACCTGTCTTTTGATTCCTAATCAAACAAATTTAGAATGTACATTTGACATTTGTTGAATAGACCTGAAATGTCTTTTTCGTTGACTTCTTTCGAAATATCAGTTATACTGGAATCATAATTGCTTTATTATCAATAAGAGAATTTGGAGGAACAAATCTTATGATTATCAGGTTTAAACGATACTGGCATGTTTCATTTATTGGAATCTTGGTATTAGGAATACTCATCCTATCTTTTAATCAACAGACTGAATCCCAAAACACTGAGAAAACATATAATATTGATGCTGTCCATTCATCCGTACTATTCCGCGCGAAACACATGGGAGTTGCTTACAATTACGGCAGATTCAACGAATTCGCAGGTAATATCGTATTGGATGATACTGATGTATCCAAGAGTAAAGTTGAATTTGAAGTGAAAAGTGCAAGTGTTGATACTGCTAACGCAAAACGCGACCAACATCTAAGAAGTTCAGATTTCTTTAGTGTAAAACAGTTCCCGGTTATTACTTTCAAAAGTACAAATGTCAGGGGAAAGGCTGAAGAAGAAAATATGATTGAAGTTACAGGAGAACTCAATCTGCACGGTGTGAAGAAATCAATAACAATTGATGTTGAAATTACTGGTAAGAAAACTGTGCCACAAGCTGGTGAAGTAATCGGTTTTCATACAATCTTTGACATAAAACGGAGCGAATACGGATTTAATTTTGGGATGGAAGGTGTCAATGATGACATCCAAATAATTATCAGCGTTGAAGCAGCACATGAATAGTCTTTCAAAATCTGTGTTGCGATTTCGTTATTGAGGAACAATATGCGTGCCAACCTTTAATCAGTTGTTATTCAGGCTGATAATACCTGCTATCGCTTGTGGTGGAATATACATTGCAGCCGTATTCATAAGAACGCGTATAGAAAACAAAGATAACCTTTTATGGTTAACTGCTGTTTCAATTGCAATAGGATACATTATTGGTTACATCAGCATAGAGCGAACAATTACAATTCTTCCAAGAGAAGGTATACATTGGTTATTCTATCTCACTTTATTTGCACTTTTCAGTAGTACTTATTGGGATTCTGAAGGATTACGACGAACAATTTCACAGGTTATCTATTCTATTGTAATACCACGGATTTTATTAGACGCACTTTTCAAACATACATGGGGTACTTTTCAAGAAATAGTCTGGTGGACATGCTTGTCTGTGGGGATATTTGTTTTTTGGAATATTGTGAAACAGAGTTTTTCGGAAAGTCCATCAATTAGATCTGTTCCGTTAATATATTTTGTGCTGTCTGGTGGGACTGCATTGGTATTAGCGTTAACAGGAAGTCTTAGGTTGGCACAACATGCAGGAATTTTGGCAGCAATTCTCGCAGCAGTATGGATCATTACTCTTACCATACAACATAGGATGCAAATAGATAGCGAAATAAATCTCTTGGAATTCCCACAGAGTCTATCTCCGCTGCTTGTTTTCTTATTCGTTGCAATCTGGATGAACGGTTATTTTTACGGTGAAACGCCATTCATTTGTGTCCTACTGTTGGCAATTTCACCATCTTTTACGCTGATGGGGAAATTAAATATATTTAGTGGATTAATGAGTAAAAAACCGGTATTAATACAAATTGGACTCGCAGTACTGTGTATTGGTATAGCAGTCGCAATAGCAGTTGTTCGTTCTGGACTATTCGGTGAAGATACATACTATTAATATTTGGAGGAGAAAAGAATGCAATTCAAGTATGACAAAGACTCATATAGAAACAGGATGAAACGAACTGCTTTATTTCCTTATGTATTTTTTTTCGGTGTAATGCTTCTTATTAATGGTTGTGTTAAGATGGAAGCGACGCGTAAAGCAGATTGGGAAACAAACTTCACGGATCTTCACTTTGTGAACGCTAATAAAGGTTGGATCGTTGGTCTTGGAGGAACAATAGTTCATACAGCTGATGGTGGAAAGACATGGGAAAAGCAAGAAGTAGATACAACTGGTGATTTTAAAGCGGTCTATTTTGCTAATGAAAAAGATGGGTGGGCGGTAGGAACAGATGGATTGATTGCTACTACCGATGATGGGGGAAGATTCTGGAGTCTACAAAAGAGTGGATCTTCTGCTATGCTTCGCGATGTATTCTTTGCTAACGGTAAGGAAGGTTGGATTGTTGGTGAGGATTCTGATGTGTTATACACCTACAACGCTGGAAAATCTTGGGGTAGACTCGAGTCTGTCAGTGAATTTCCTCTGAACGGTGTCTGGTTCGTGGACAATGATAGAGGTTGGGTCGTGGGAACGTATGATAGAATTTTCCATACAAAAACTGGTGGAAAATCTTGGAATGAACAGAGCAATCGCTTTGAAGGTGAACGCGACAGACTGATAAATGATAATAAAAAAGTATTCTTCATAAGTAATAATGAAGGTTGGATTGCTGGGAGTGACGGTTCCATTTTCCATACAACATCAGGTGGGGTCAGTTGGGAGAAACAAGATAGTCGTATACCACTGATTAATGGGCACGTCAGAGAAACTATTAACAGTATCCATTTTGTAGACAAAAACTACGGTATCGCAGTTGCTGATATAGGTTTCATCACACGCACAGAGGATGGTGGAGACAACTGGCAATTAATGGAGAGCGGAATTGAGAATAATCTTACTGGCGTGCAGTTCACTTCAAGAAATGAAGCATGGGCTGTCGGCTGGTCAGGGACTATCATGCACTCAGAAGATTCAGGTAAGACTTGGGAAATGATCAGTGGAACCACAGCAAATGACCTGCAAAACGTTCAGTTTACAGATGCAAATCGGGCAATTGCTATCGGTGAACGCGGCACAATGGCAATCACAAACGATGGTGGACAAACTTGGAAGGAATTGGACAACGAAATATGGGATGGAATCTGGAATATCTATTTTGCAACTGACAAACATGGTTGGGCAGTAGGAGAAAGAGGACTCATAATTCATACCAATGACGGTGGTGCCAATTGGGAACCACAACGCGCACCGGCACCTTTTGCTTTACGCGCAGTCCATTTCATCAGCGAGAATGTCGGTTGGATTGTCGGAGATATGGGAACCATCATTCATACTATTGATGGAGGAAACATCTGGTTACCGCAAATACCTGTTGGTGATTTTCTCTCAGTCATGCTAAAGGGAGTCTTCTTCCTTGATGAGAAAACTGGATGGGCAATCGGTTGGCCGGGTGTATGCATTGCAACAAGAGATGGCGGTTTGTCATGGCAACAACAATCTACTGATACATTCAATGAACTCTATGGTGTCTATTTTATTGATGAAAATACAGGTTGGATTGTTGGACAATTCGGTGAGATTTTACATACGAAAAATGGTGGTAAGGATTGGAATATTCAACATAGCGGCACACAAGAGAATTTGAACAAACTCTATTTTGCAGATGCACAACACGGATTAATCGTCGGTGACAACGGAATTATGCTCACCACTATGAATGGTGGGAAAAAATGGGAACTTCAAGATAGTGGTACAGAAAATGACCTTTATGGATTGGCTCTTTCTCCTGATGGTGTGGTTGCTGTTGGTAAAGGTGGAATCGCAATGCGTTACTCCGTTGACAATATGAAAATACCTGCGAAACTACCACCTACGGCGACAGAACCAGAGGTCGTCGTTGCGGAAGAGGAGAAACCTATTGTTCCAGTAGTCTATCATTGGGATATAATTCGTCAAGCAACTTGGCGGACAGATTTCTCGGATACTCATTTTGTAGACGCAAATACTGGATGGGCAGTAGGTTCTACAGGTGCTATCGCACACACGATAGATGGTGGTAAAACCTGGTTACCACAACATAGTGGAGTAAGTGTGAATTTACGAGATGTTGAATTTACTGACCATCAAAATGGACGTATTCTTGCATCAAATATGATACTCCAGACAGATAACGGTGGAGAAACATGGAAACCGATGGTTAAGACAACACAACAGAACTTGCCTCGTATCAGCATGATGAAATTCATCAATAAAGATGTTGGTTGGCTTGGTGCGTCAATAGGACAAGTCTTACATACAACAGACGGTGGAAAAACGTGGCAAGTCCAGAAGACAGGTACGACAAACGCAAACATCACAGACCTTCACTTCATCAATGCGTTGGAAGGATGGGCGATAGCACCACAACGACGTGATGGTGGATTTGTTCTACAGACAGTAGATGGTGGCAAATATTGGAAAATCCAGTCAAAAACCAACCAGTCAGGTATTGCGGTCCATTTTGCAGATGCAAATAATGGTTGGGTCGTTCTGGGCAATGGTAACTCTTTGCTCTCAAATGATGGTGGCGAGACTTGGAAACTGCAAATTACCACACAGAGTCCAGGTGGATTGCGTCGTATTACATTCCGTTCACATACAAGTGCATGGGGAATTGGTGGTGGAGGCGCGTATATCACCGAAGATCAGGGATTGAATTGGCAACAAATTCCGGTCTCAACAGGGAATCAGATGATAACAATGCGTCCACCGCCTCGTGAAACTCCAGAACAATCAGACACCGATGAAGAAAGCAAAGATCAAGAAACAGCTGCAACAGAAGAATTCAACCCGTTTGATTCACTACAAAGACAATTAAGCCAGCAACGGCAACGACCAGGAAACCTTGCACCTGAAGGCACAGTACCTTCCAATCCTGAACAGACGAATACCGAACCAGCACAGCAGCCTACACCGCAACCTGAACCGAGAAGAAGGTTCAGACGTGGTGGAAGTGGAATTGCACAAGTTTATTTTCTTGATGACAAAAATGCATGGGCAGTTGGAAGTGCGGGGAGCATTTATCACACAGCAGATAGCGGAAAAACTTGGGAACGTCAACTCGGTGAACAGCAACGTAATAACTTCAGAGAAGTTTTATTTTACAACGACATGACCGGTTGGATTGCAAGTAGTGATGGCACTTTGTTAGAAACACAAGATGGTGGACAAACATGGGAAAAACTTGCTATCAGAACTAACCAACGGCTTATAGGGATTCACTTCGCAAGTCTTGATCCGAAGTGGGGATGGACAATGCGTAGTGATGGAACAGTCCTTTACACCACAGACGGAAAGACTTGGACAGCTGGGGACACACCTGAAAGACCTCCATTTATTGAAGGTGATCCACCGGGTCGATACTCAATAAACGATGTTGATTTTGGTAAGTTCTCAGAAGGATGGGGTGTTGGTCGGTATGGAGACATCATACATAACAAAGATGGAGGTCCTACTTGGTCATTGCAACGCACAACTGCCAACGACACCCTCACAAGTGTTGACATGGAATTTGCTCCACTCGGTTGGGCAGTCGGCCAAAGTGGTGTAATCCAAAGGACTATCAACGGCGGAGAATACTGGCGAATGCACGAATCCAACACAATATATGACCTGACTTCTGTATCATTTATTACAAAGCGGAAGGGATGGGCAGTTGGTGAAGGAGGCATTGTCCTCAAAACAGTGGATGGTGGATTTACATGGCAACCCAAAATGTCTGGCAATACAAATACGTTGAATAGTATAATCGCACTATCAGAAAAGGTAATATACGCTTGTGGTGATGGAGGAACGATTATACGTTCAACCGATGGTGGCGAAACTTGGCAGCAAGAACATACCGATATAGATAACGATCTCTATGTCATCACTCGTACAATAGAAGGTAATTCTCTTTGGGTTGTAGGTCAATGGGGAGTCATTCTACGAAGAATAATAGAAAATCCACTACACGCGTCAACGCGATGAGATATAGTAAATATAATCACAGTGAAATTACTTCAGTAATTACCTACAAACGGTTGCCATTTTGTAAGCGTGTGAGGACTAACAACGAAGAGGAATACATACTACGCGACTGCAACAGATTCTATCCAGTAAAAAGAGTATGATGACTTGGGAATACTTTTTCTTCTGGCCAGTACTGCCTGAAAGTTCTTATGTCTACATTTAATGCCTTAGCTGCTTCAGCATGACTGGTATAGATGTATGGTGCACGACGATAAATATTCCTCTCAATTTGCAAAAAAGTCATACCTCCGAAACAGATACAACCATGGTCTCCACTTAAACGTTTAGATAAGACCTTTAAAGCGAAGTGAACAGTCCGAATCTGATCGTTCAGACTTTTGTCACGCCATTCTATACCTGAGAAAGTTTCCAAAATGAAGAAGGTGATTGGTTCAGAAAGAAGTCTTCTGATCTCCTCATAGGGAAACCTTTCAAGTTTACGCGAAGGCTCAATATTTGTCCTAAGAGAATTCTTGTTGTCATCTTCTGTTCGATACGACAACCACCTATCAAGCTGCTCAAGAGAAATATCTAATTCTCTTGAGGCTTTTTCTTTATCCTCACCATTCCCTTTTACGATCTCATGCAGAACTGCTGTAAGACTCCCCTTGAGGGTTTTCCCTATTATACTGATAGGTTCGACTTCCTCTATCAGTTCTGAACCAATTCTATGTTGAAGATTTGATAATTGAGCAACGGTGTCGTCAATCACCTCCTTAATGCGTTTTGATAGGTCAGGAAAAGTTAACCAACGTGTATGCCATTCAATCCACCAATTATCTATTTTACGTTTGGCTTTATTGGCATAGCTACGTCCTACATTAGAAAACTCTACCCACCACTCAACGATTTGGCTTTCAGTAACACCTGCCTTTCCATCTGATATAAGTTGGCAAAACACCACGACTGGCAAATCAAGCAGGTTTTGATATATTGGTTTTTCTGGAACTTCCGATGAACGCTCTTCCTGATCATGCAACTCATCACCTCTATACAATCGGATGGATTGCGGTAGGTCGTTTGGTAAAAGCACCTCCCCTTGAGAATTGAGTATAGCGTTTTTGAGACAATTTTCTAATTCTCGTACGTTACCTGGCCAATTATATCCATTAAACAGATCCATTACTTTTTCAGAGATACCGTGTATGGACTTACCATTTTCTTTCTCAATCCGCTGCAGCAGGTAAGCAGTAAGTAAGGGTATATCCTCTATTCGTTCTCGCAATGGAGGCAAAGAAATTTTATAACCACAAAGTCGGAAGAACAAATCCTCACGGAATTCCCCTTGTGCAACCATATCCCACAATTTCTGATTAGTAGCACTTACGACACGCACATCCACACATTTATGTTCGTTTCCACCTACACGCAAAACTTGACCTGTTTGTAACACATTAAGGAGCGTCTCTTGTAGTGCTGAGGTCATATTGCCAACTTCATCCAGAAAAAGTGTTCCTCCATCAGCCAACTCAAACAGACCTATTTTCCCTTCCGCTTTTGCACCAGTGAAGGCTCCGCCTTCATAACCAAGCAGTTCCCCTTCACGCAGTTCATCAGGGACTGCACCACAATCAACAGTGATAAACTGTGAGTCTGCACGGTCACTCTCTGCATGGATTAAACGCGCAACCAATCCTTTACCAGTTCCTGTTTCACCCTCAAGAAGTACAGAAACTTTATTCTCGGCTACACGTCCAATTGTTTTATTTAATTCAAACATAAGTCTACTATCACCAACCAGAGAATACTCATTTTCAGATATGCCTACTTCAGGAGGAGGTGAAATTTCGCTTCGGACAGATAATCGTAGAAATGCCCGTCTAAGTACTTCATGGACATGTATCATATCAATTGGCTTTGGTAGAACATCTAATGCACCCAATCGCATTGCTTTTCTCGCTGCTTTTACTCCTGCTCTGATCACAATCACAATTAATGCACCCAATCGCATTGCTTTTCTCGCTGCTTTTACTCCTGCTCTGATCACAATCACAATTACTTCTTGGTGTTCACGCTTTATTCTTTGCAGCGCATCCAAACCACTTATTCCAGACAATTGGACATTGAGCAAGACAACTTTCAGATCCTCAGATTCGCTAATATTTCCCAAGCCTTTATCAACGGTATCAACAATGATAGGGGAATAGCCCTTAGTTCTAAGGAAACTTTCCAATTCAAGAGAACTTTGATTCTCATCAATTATTAATACCTTTTTCATTACCTTGTCTCCTGTGTTAACTATGAAGGATTTTCGCGAATACACTAATTTTAAATGTACCTACTTATATCATTAGTTCAATTGTCCTTACAAAACTTGTGCTGATTTTTACAAAACCTATGCTGTTTTTCACATTGCTTCTGTTGAAATCGCCATTTACAAGCCAGATATTCGGTAGATTGTCTGGCACAAATCTTGCACTTACATTTTATGCGTGAATCCGCCAATTTATGTATACGGTGTTCAGAAAATGAGCGGATCTATATAAAAAACGACAAAATTTGCTTAATTGCATTGGAAAATCATACAAAATGGGAAGACATCAGAAATACAACGTCCAAAATCCATATTTTTTGATTCACTAATAACTGTGTTTCTATACATCACATTGCTGCTGCATGCTGGTTTGTTGGCAATGCATTGCACATCAACTCTCTGAATAGTTCAGGACTTACGCATTCTGCCCGTTTTCAAGTATTCCAGTGTTTGTAGTAGCACAATTCATTGTGCGTTCTTTAGCGAGATATACGTAAAAGTTGTCAAGCGTTTTATATTTGCGTCAGTCCTGTCTAATAATAAATATACCATTATCAGGAACGATGAGGTTCAGGCGTAGGCGCGATCTCCGAATCATTACACATACTACGTAGGGATTTGGAGTCCTCTCCTACAGATTGAGTTCATTGAAGTCTATCCAACTTAAAATTATTTAAGGAGCATTGATGATGAAAACGAAAACTACTTTAACTTTGCTAATACTTCTAAACCTTATTTCTTTGAGCATCTTCGCCCAAAATTTCCGGTATACTGCTCTTGATGGGCATTTAGATGATGTCCAAAGTGTAGCATTTAGCCCAGATGGAAAAACACTCGCAAGTGGCAGCGAAGACAAAACAGTCCGGTTGTGGGATGTAAACACAGGGGATGAACGACAAAAATTCACTGGGCATACAGGGCGCGTCTATAGTGTAGCATTTAGTCCGGATGGAAAAACAATCGCCAGTGGCGGAAGAGACAACACAATCCGGTTGTGGGATATAGACACAGGTGTATTGAACACCATCATAGTTACTAATAGTCGTGATGGGATCAATAGCGTTGCGTTTAGTCCAGGTGGTAAGACAATTGCAAGTGGCAGCAGCGATCATGGAGCAATTCATTTATGGGATATAGGCTCAGGTAACCTCTTGAAAACTCTTGTAAGACATGGAAGAGGTAATTGGAATCATCTCATAAAAGCCCACAGTGTATCGTTTAGTCCGGATGGAAAAACAATCGCAGGGGGCAGCGACAACTCAATCGGCATTTGGGACGCTAACACAGGCGATCTTCTGAACACCCTCACGGGGCATGGGGCTAGGGTCAAGAGTGTGGCGTTTAGTCCGGATGGCAAAACACTCGCAAGCGGCAGCGAAGACAACTCAATCGGCATTTGGGACGTAACCACGAATGAACGCCTGAAAAGTTTTGCGGGGCATTATGGTAGTATCAATAACGTATCATTTAGTTCAGATGGAAAGACTATCACAAGTCTTGGCTCTGACAACATACTCCGTTTGTGGGACGCAAATACGGGGGACACCTGAAGATACTCATGTGGCTTGGGGAATATTATGTCTGGGGCGTGGCACTTAGTCCTGATGAACAAACAGTCGCAAATGGCAATAGATACAATTCAATCTATTTACGGGACACAAACACGGGTGAACGCCTGCACACTCTTGAGGGGCATGGGGTGCTGTCTATGGTGTGGCGTTTAGTCCGGATGGACAACGTCTTGCAAGTGCAAGTGATGACGCTACAGTCCGTTTATGGGACACAACCACTGGTGACCACCTGAATACGCTTGCAGGACATACAGGCTGGGTTGGTAGTGTTGTATACAGTCCGGATGGACAGAAACTCGCTAGTAGCGGAGAGGACCGGACAGTCCGTATATGGGACGCAAACACAGGGGAACCCCTGAAAACACTCATAGGGCATAAAGATGCTGTCCGTAGCATAGCGTTTAGTCCGGATGGAAATATGCTCGCAAGTGGAGGCTATGACGCAACAATACGCTTGTGGGACGTAAACACAGGGGAACCCCTGAAAACACTCATAGGACATAAAGATCGTGTTAATAGTGTAGCATTTAGTCCGAATGAAAACACACTCGCAAGCGGCAGCGATGATGCAACAATACGTTTGTGGGATGTAACGACAGGGGACACCTGAAAACACTCACAGGACATAAAGATCGTGTTAATAGTGTAGCCTTTCGTCCGGATGGAAAAACACTCGCAAGCAGTGGTCAAGACGCTACAATTCGCTTCTGGGATTTGCCGCCTACACGTGTTCCCATCACACCTAAACCTGTGGTGCCACCGGCTATCGGTGAGCAGTTTACGGTCAACATCGGTATTGTTGCGGGAAGTAATATCTTTGGATATGAGTTTAGTTTGGGGTTTGATCCCGCTGTTGTCCGCTTCGTTGAAAGTGTAAATGGTGACTACTTACCGGGTGCTTATCTTGTGCCACCGGTTGTATCTGAAAATCCAGTAAAGTTGGCGGGAACTGCGTTAACCGCTTTGGGCAACGGTAACGGGACACTTGTCACCGCAACATTTGAGGTGGTAGATGTCAGGGAATCCGTCATTACTCTATTTGACTTGAATCTCATAAATAGTGCAGAGGAACGTTCCCACAGTTTTGAAGATAGTGCATACATTGAACCGTCCTTAATGCCCACTTCTGCAATTGTGAGCCTTACACCCGACAAAGTGGATTCTCCGGCTATTGGTGAGCAGCTGATTTTTAACGTTGATATTACTGGAGGTGAAAATCTGAAAGACTATAGTTTAGATTTCCACTCTGATCAAACAGCACTGAAATTTATTTCCTACACACCCGGGGATTATATTATAAACGGTGGCACTGGTGACGGCACACTTGGCACGGTAACATTTGAGGTGCTTAACGTTCAAAACTCCACAGTGGGAGTTTCTGGTTACCTCGTTGCCACAAACGGACTGCGTTCCCTCCCAACATTTGTAAGTGCCAGGGTGATAATACCGATTTTCGGTGATGTGAACAAGGATGGTGTTGTGAACATCCTGGATTTGGTAGTAGTTGCTTCAAGTTTCGGACAAACTGTCTCAGAAGGTGGAAACCCAGCAGATGTCAATCAAGACGGTGTTGTCAATATCATAGACCTTGTAAAAATTGCTGGTGCGTTCGGTGACGGTACTGCTGCACCATTAGCTTTGAATCCCAACCTGAAAGGCGTTGTGTCAAGAGCGGATGTGCAGCAGTGGGTCACACAAGCACAGCAGATGAACCTTACTGATCCAACCTCTCTACAGGGAATTCGCTTCCTTGAACAGTTGTTGACGGCATTGTCACCAAACGAAACAACACTCTTACCGAATTATCCAAACCCGTTTAACCCAGAGACATGGATACCGTATCAGTTGGCAACCTCTGCTGATGTGAGCATCTCCATCTATGCTGCAAATGGCACGTTAGTTCGAACGCTTGAATTGGGACATCAACCTATCGGCATTTATCAAGTACGTAATCGTGCCGCACATTGGGATGGGAAAAACGCACTCGGTGAATCTGTGGCGAGCGGCGTGTATTTCTATTATTTCACCGCAGGTGATTTTTCTGCAACGCGGAAGATGTTAATACAGAAGTAGGTGCTAAACACTAATCCAATCAGAATGGACGCAAATTTGGGTAACCCTATTTAGAATTTTGTTATTTCAAGGATTTAACCCCTAACCTCGCAATCGGGGGAATGCGTCTGTCCTGTCAATTATCATACGTTGTAACACAAAATGACAGAGATTCTAACTCAAAGGAGATATTTAATGAAGTCAATTATTGATAAATTCATGATATATCTGTTGCTACTTATGTTTTCAATAAACGCTTTTGCTCAAGTCCGATTGGGAGGGAACCCAGAAGAATTAAACCTTTTCGCGTTAAGTCCAGACGGTGAAACACTAACAGGTAGTAATTTCGATGGCACTATACATTTGTGGGATACCGCTACCGGCGCAGAGAAAGATGTCTTCATAAGCGAATTCCTCATAGGAAATGGTGCCGTTCTAATACCATTTTTAATTGACAATACGTCATAAATAATTTAGACTCTATTGTGAAACTTTTATCAGTCAGGAAGGACATAATGAATAGAACAGTACCCAAGATTCATGAGAGTGTTGAAGAACTCAAATTGCTGCTGCGAAAAGTTACAGAGGCGCATGAAAAGCAAAGACTTTCCATGCTATATCTTGGACAAAGCGGACAAGCCAAAAACCGAAAACAAGTAGCCGAGTTGTTAGGTTTGCATCGCACGACTATAGGAAACTGGTTGTCGTGTTACGAAGCAGGTGGTCTTGAGAAACTCTTAGAGCGTCGGTATCCTCCGGGGTGTGTGCCAGCTCTCACTGAAGAACAACAAACAAGTCTTCGCACTGAGTTGCAGAAACCTGAAGGCTTCAGAAGTTACAAAGAAATCCAGCAATATATTGCCGATACCTTTGGTGTCAACATGAAATATAGTGCTGTTTACGCGCTTGTTCATGGTAAATGGAAAGCGAAACTCAAAGTTCCACGCAAAAGTCATAAAAAAAAACGCTGAAGAGAGTAAAGCGTTTAGAGAAAACTTCCAACAAGAAGTTGCTGATGCCATTGATGAGAAACAATCTGACTATTCAAACATCCGTCTTTTCAGTCAAGATGAGACGAGGTATGGTCTTTTGCCTGTTGCTAATAGGCGTATTACCTTATCAGGCATCAAACCTGTTGCGGAAATAGAATATAGTTTTACCTCAATGTCCCTTTATGGTGCGGTAGACCCTCAAAATGGCGATCATTTTTTTCTTGAGTTCCCGCATCTGAACGCCGATTGTTTTCAAATCTTCATAAATCAGTTTTCAACACAGTTTTCAGAAAGCCTAAATGTCATGGTGCTTGATAATGGTCGTTTTCATCAGGCAAAGAAATTAGAGATACCTGACAATGTCATCTTGTTATTTCTACCACCCTATAGTCCGGAGTTGAACCCGATTGAAAGGCTATGGCAAGATCTTAAGGCAAAGTTGTTTTGTCAAGCGGACGATACCATTGAAGCGATGCAGAAAAAGATTACGGAGATAATTCACGCTTATTCCACAACAACGATAGCAAAAATAACAGGATTTTCATTTTTTGTAAAAACCGATAATGTCATATAATCAATTAGAAATGGTATAACTTATTGATAACCAGTTTTTTGGATGCGCGGACAACAGCATGGGTCTTAAGTTATTTTCAAGGTGATGATGTAGCGTTTGGTGAGTGGATTGTTGATGTCTTGAATGCTGTGCAGGTGAGACCGGGTGGCGGCACTCGTATCGGCTGCGGTGTGATTGAGTTGGTGGAGTGAAACTTATTCTTCTTATATGAGTACCTTCCAACTGCAATGGATACTATATCTCATCTGCTTCTCGTAACGCAAAATCAATAAGTGCTTTACTCAAACGTATTCCGTTATTCTGCATTTTTGTCAAAAGTGGTTTGATGGCAACGACCAACTCCTTTTTCTTCGCTTCCAGCAAAATACCAACCGTACCCTTAACAATGAGACCTGCATCTTGAGCCACTTGACGTGCCTTTTTCTCATCAATAAGGACAAGGACCGCTTCTTGTTCTTTAGCAAGAGCTAATACCTCTGCTTCACCACCATCAATCCCTTCATAGACCTCCACTTTTTGCTGATCTGCTAAATCTACAGTTATTATCCACGGGGCATTGTTGAGTATTTCTCTATGAATTGTTTCATCAATTGCTAAAAAACTCGTTTTCAACTTCTCGTGGTATCCATACTTCGGTGTAGAGATCTCGTAGAAGTGAAAGAAGATTGAGCCCTGACAGACCAATAAGCGGACTTGTATTACAGATGATCGGCTTTGTAGACATTTTCAAGTTCCGCTTTCAAATCTTCAACTGTCCCAAATGGTGAAAGTCCGTAATCTCCCATTAGCATAATAAATACACCACGCGATATTCCAGCAAGACGTGCAGCACTTCCGCTACTGAGTTCTTCATTTTCATAATACTTCATTGCTAACGCTATACGCGCATCTTTATCAATTTCAAAAGTCTTTGGATTTGAATTCAGTAGATCCGCAATGTCTCCCGGTAAATGAACCCCTATCTTCTCTTCAAAGGCTGCAATACTTTCATGTGTGCTATGGAATTGAACAGAGATATCAAAACCTTGCAGTAAAGCGGAATTCAGGTCTCTTCTTGCTTCTTCCCACTTACTTGCATGTAAGTATACCTCACCTCGTATGTAGTAGTATTCAGGATTCTTCGGTTTCAATACTAACATTTGTGTATAGTCAGCAATTGCCTTTTCCAGTTCACCTTTACCAAGGTACGCATTACCGCGATATTGATACGCTTTGGCAAGATCAGGATTGACTTCTATTGCTTTGGTAAAACAAGCGATAGCAAGTTTTATCTCGTTTCTTTTTAGATAATGCATACCTCGATTGAAATGCAAATCTACATGTTTTTGTTTGTTATACATTACCTTCCCCTACGCGATGTAAATTCCTTGAATATAATAATAACATATCCAGCAACATATATCAACAAGGCTTCAAACTCCGGGTATGTAAAAATCTTGTCACTAACTTCTCACCAATCATTGTAGGGGTGGGACTCTGGGCACGCCCGTTGCCTCACAGGACAAGGAATGGCGGGGCACAGAGACCCCGCCCTACAATGGTGACTGGGATATTATGCCAAAAACTTTATACACCCAAACCCTCCAACAATGTTTACATTCTAATAAATCGTGGTTGAAAACCACTCCAACAATGTGAGATGAATGTCCAAGGTGCAATGAATAGTGCTTGGTGAATGTGCATAAGACATACACATTTAACGCGTGTCTTGTTAATGAAAGCCGAGATTTTTCCTTTGTCAAAACCGTACAATAGACGTACAATAGACGTACAAATTGATGTACAACTGTACGTCTTTGTGCGTCGCTGTAAGAGCAGTGGACATAAGGGTTCATAAGGTATTTATTAAGAAACAGAATTTTTTTTAAATTGTACGTCTTCACTATTTTGTTTTGTCGTAGGAAATCGGTAGTCTGAGGATGACACTTGTCCAGCATTGGACGAATGCAAAATAGAATGTTGTTAAATTTTAAAAAAGAGGCGACAAACATGTGCTTGTCGTACGTGAGGATATGGGACATTCTAAATTTATATGTATTTGAAATGTCGTTCTTGCGAATTGACATTCTATGTACTGAAAAGATTGCTTGTAGGATGATCATCATTCCTTGTGTCCGTTGTTTTGTTTTCATAATTCTTTTCCTTATTCAACAAGGTATATGTGACGTATATTATAACACAATCAAATTACTTAAGTCAAATATATATTTACAATTTTTAACATTTCTTCTAACATTTTACAGTTTTTTGGAAAAACGTGTCCATTTCATCGGATATTGAGTTTAGTGTCAAAAACTATACACACTCAAACTCTACACCCGCCAAAACCTCTTGCCTTAAACTGCCGAATTACGTTATCATATCAATAATCATGAACACATCTAAACACCTCTCATACATCTTTGTCTTACTTCTTCTATTCATAGGTGCCGTTCACGCGCAAATCCTGATAGACTCTGTCATTGCAGTTGTTAATAAACAAGCGATTACTCAAAGTGAACTCGTTGATGAATTTCGCATTGGGACTATTATAGACACCCCCTTCAAGAAGAAACCGCCTGAAACAGATATAAAAGCATATTTAGATCGTATCATTAGCCGCAAACTTGTTCTACAAGGTGCGAAAAAGATAGGTATTACAACTACTGATCACAAGGAACAAGTAGCAGAACGTATCGCTGAGATACATGCAAAATTCCCCTCTGAAATGGCATTTCAAGACGCTATGCGGAAACAGAAATTAGAGATTGCAACTTTAGAAAAGTGGGTGTATGAACAGATTATTTACGATGCTTATTATAATCGTCAGTTTATCAGTAGGGTTGATAGCAAGGAGATTGATGAGTTAGCACCACAGTATTTTGAATCGAATAAAGAAAAATATGTTGTTCCAGCAACGGTTACATTTCGTTCTGTCTTGTTAGCCTTCCCATCCGAAAGTTCTGAAGAACAGAAACAAGTTACCAAACGGATTGCAGAACAGATCAATGCACGGTTAATGCGCGGAGAAACTTATGAACAGATTGAGCAAAGCAACAAAACAAATCCTGCTATTAGTTTTGATACTTTAACTCTAACAATTGACACACCATTGGGAGAGATTGCTTCTCAATTAGAACCTTTGGCACGAGAGGGACCTATTCCCGTGCGAGAAGGGTATCGGATTGTTGAACTTATCAAGAAAACAGATTCGCGTCAAAAACAGTATTCGGAAGTTAAAGACGAGATCTCCACAATGATTCGACGGAATAAAGCAGAAACCGAATTTAACAGATGGTTAGCGAGACAAAAGACAAGTGTCTCTTGGTATATCATCAAAGATGCACTCAAACGTGTCAACCAAATTCAGATTCAACCGACAGAATAATCCGATGAAACACCTACGGTCGCGAACATTCATCTGCACACTATTTCTGATATGCACTGTCCCAGTTTTTGGTGAGGTACAACAGTGGGATATTTCTACCTATCCGATAAAGGTTCAGGAGCGACTTGATAAGGCACAACAAGCATTCAAAAAAGAGAAATTTGCAGAAGCATTACATATATATCAAACAATTGCGAAAGACACACCTACCTTTCTGATGGCACATATCGGGGAAGGTGATGCAGCCGCGAAATTAGGACGTTATCCCAATGCGATTGAGGCATTTCAACAGGCATTACAACTGATTTCAGAAATTCCATATACTGAACGGACCTCCTTTGAACCGACAGTGCAAGCCAAACTTGCCACCGCCTATCATCGTAATAAACAACTGGATGAATCAGATACATTGTTTCAGACAGCGATCAAAGGAGCAGGAGAAAACGCACCTGTCACATGGTATATCGCCTTAGGGCAGATTGAAACCGAACGCGGTAATTTGGAGAAGGCGCGTCGTTACTACATAACGACGGTGCAACTTTATCCAGACACAACCGCTGCCTATAACAACCTTGGACATGTCCTACTAAAACTTAATCGTATTGGTGAAGCAGATGCTGTGTTTCGGCATGCATTGACATTGAATCAAACGTTGGCAAGTGCTGCTTTTGGAAGGGGTGAAGTTGCAGCAAAACGCAGTCAATTCCTTGCAGCAAAGCGTTTTTACGAACAGGCTATCCAACAATCACCACATGAACCGATATTCTATAAATCACTTGCAGATGTGCTTGATCAACTTAAGGATACCGAAGCGTCGAAACGTGCACGCCAACGTCACAGGCAAACGTTAGCAGAAGTCTATCGCCTACAGGCACACCAGTATATTGAAAAACAGCAAGGGAAACCCGCACTGGAACAACTAACGAAGGCACTTGAAGTAGATCCAACTTATATCCCCGCACTAAAAGATTATGCTTATGTTCAGATGCAGATGAAGGAGATGGTTTCCGCAAAGCAGACATATCTACGGGTGCTTGAATTAGAACCTGTTTCACGGCAAGCATTGCTACATCTCGGTATGATAACAGCACAACTTGGGAAGCAGGGTGAAGCAGAATCACACTTTCTCACGCTTATTCAACACGAACCAGACTTCATGGACACATACTCACAACTTGCCACTCTCCGTGAAGCGTCAAACAATCTCAGAGGTGCTGAAAATGCGCTTACGATGGGAATTCAGCATCAACCTGCGTGGGCACCAGGATATTGGTGGCGTGGGCAGATTTACGAAAAACTCGGTGATTCATCCAAGGCGGAGATAGATTTTCGACGCGCCATCAAACTTGCACCTGATGTGCCATTTCCAAAAGATGCGTTAGCTGCACTCCTCGCAAGGGAAAGCAGATCACTTGATGAAGCGCAAACACTTGCTGAATCTGTTATCGCAAGTGATAACAGACCAACACATATCGCAACGTTGGCACTTGTCTATTACCGTCTCAAAAGGACAACTGAAGCGCAACGCGAAATAAATAAGGCTTATTCACAAGATTCAAAGAACCCCTATATTCTACAAATTCGTTCAGAAATTCTACAGATTAACAAATAGTAACTGCTAAATATTATAACAATATAATCCAATTGAATTAGGTGTAAATTAAATACTTGTAAAAAAAACGCAATTGTGTTAACATTATAATAGGTTGTGTAGTACATAAACTTGAAGAGTGACAAACTAACATAAAACGGCTTTTTGCTTTAAAGTCTCAATAATAGATATGTAACTCTTCTTCAAACTATACTTAGAATTCTATAGATAAGGAGCATTAATAATGCTAAAATTTCAGATATCCCTTATTGCCATATTAATCTGTTGTATGGCATTTATGTCTTGTGACCGTTCACAGGACGCATTAGAAGTTGTCATGGTGAAGCCGCCAGCAGAACACTTGTCGTGGATGAGCGTTACGCTACCGGTACCAATGGGAACAACAGCTCACGATGCGGGTTCCCGGACTATCTATTTCAATGAAGCCGCTGCTATGACAAACATGGCTGAGGGTGATAAAATGTACCCTGTTGGTTCTATGATTGTCAAGGAAGCCATGAATGCTGACAATACGGAAATTACCCAGATCGTATCAATGACGAAATCCGACGATCCGGAGTATATGGACTATGGTGGATGGATATACGGTGTCGGCGGAAACAACCTGGCTGTCGCAGATAGTGTAGGTTGTGACGGTTGTCACGCAAAAGCCGGTGAAGGCAATGATTACGTCTTCGTGTCGCTTAAAATGGATGCCAATGGCGACACTAACGGCGATGCCAATGGTGACACTAACGGCGATGCCAATGGTGACACTAACGGCGATGCCAATGGTGACACTAACGGCGATGCCAATGGCGACACTAACGGCGATGCCAATGGTGACACTAACGGCGATGCCAATGGCGACACTAACGGCGATGCCAATGGTGACACTAACGGCGATGGTGATACTGGTAACGGCAATGGTGATACTGGTAACGGCAATGGTGATACTGGTAACGGCAGTGCCTAAGACACATCTCGCAGGACATACAACAAAATCGGATTTGGACATTGAGTTGTTCCCAATCCGATTTTCTTTTTTAATATTTTGTAGGTGTGGTTTCCTACCTGCACATAAGCGTTAATTAAAGGTTTTTCTTATTACCCGTATTGAGATAGACCAAAACCACCTGCTTGAGATAGACCAAAACCACCTGCTATTGTAGCGCAGGGGCTCTGTGCCCCGCGGAAACCTGTTCCCTTCATACACGATGGCGGGGCACGGAGACCCCGCGCTACAATGTCTGGGGTGTTTTCTGTCAATTTAGTGTCATTCTTTCCTGTCTGAATTGCGGAAAACAAAAATCCGTGTATCAGATACACGGATTTTTGTTCTTATTACGATTCAAAGATATATGGACTATTTATCACCCCATGCCGGACCACGTTTAACCCATAAACGTTGACCAACGCTTAATTTATTCCTATTAAAGATATAATCGTCCTGATTTCCTGCGACTAACCGCGTCCACTTCTCGGCATCGTCATAAATCTCAGGGCGCGCAGCGATGTGTTTAAGGGCGGCTTCACCATTGGCTTCCACAATGTCCTCTTCCTTTACGAGATATCTGTCAACCGGTTCAGGACTTGTCACACTAAAGCTGAAACTGTATGAGGACTCAAGGGTATTTCCTGCCATATCTGTGGCACCAGAAACGGTTACAGTATACATCCGTCCCGCACGCATCGGCATATCTGAAGTAAATGTCACAGAATCACCTTCACCGTTGACCGTGCCAGCAAGTGTTGCTTCCGCAGGTTCGCTCATAGAATCTTCTGTCTTAGCAACTGCGACATCAATTGTAACGCTATTGACATCAATCGGTTCACTAAAGGTAACCGACAGGTTATCCCGGACATTCAAAGAGTTTTCGTACTCAGAGAAAACTGTAGCATCTGTAGGATCAGTACTGGTTACCGTCGGTGGGATTGCATCGGTGTATGTGAACTTTTGCGTGAGTGTAACAGGGGCATCAGGTTTTCCTTTATTGATAATAACAACATCCACTGTTTGTCCTGCTGTGCCTGGAGGCGTATTCACAGTTACTTCTGTCTTACTCGGAACTGAAACATCAGTACCTTGCTGTCCGCCGAAAGTCACAGTAACACCGTTTTTCATGTCAAACTTTTCGCCAGTAATACGGACAGCTGTCCCTCCGGTTTCTTTTCCATCAAGTGGTGTCATTCCTGATGGCACCGGTTCAGGATTACAACCTCCGCATCCTACCATCCATACACAGACAAAGGCAAAGATAGCATGAATGGCTATATTTCTGTGTGTGTTCATCAATCACTTCTCCTTATCATCAAGAACAGGTATGTTCTATTTTACGAGATATAATTTCTTGCAGCTTGGGTAATCGCATTCCAATTTGTACTATCGGCTTGAATTACGTCCTAAAATCTCTATTTTTTAAAATTATACATGCAAACCTGTGTAGTTGTCAACCTTTTTTGTTACCCACGCCATGTGGTACGCTTTAACGGGTCGTGAACATTAACGACAAGATCAGGGCCAAAACCATCAATTGCCAATCGCACTGTATCACCGTCACCAACGGCGGTAAGTGCCTCGTGATGTGTGCCTGTAGAGACAACATCACCCGGTTCCAATGTTAGTACATTCGTCACCTCTGCAAGCAATTCTGGGACGAAACGCGCCATTGAGTTTGTAGAAAAATCGTGCTGCAATCTGTCATTTATCCAGAGTTGTACACCGAGTGCATTCGGATCGGGAACTTCATCAGCGGTGATAAGCCCCGGTCCCATCGGTGCAAAGGTGTGCCAACTTTTTCCCAAGAAGAACCCACCCGGCAAACCGCGCGCAGATACATCAATAAATTGTGTGTATCCGAACACATGGTCAAGCGCATTTTCTTCGGTAAGATGTTTGGCAGTTTTCCCGATGACAATCGCTAACTCAGGTTCAAAATGAAAAACAGTTACATCTACTTCAGGGAGTTCAACAGTCTCTTTGGTAGAAATAACACCCGTTGGGGACTTAAGGAATGCATTGAAATCACCACGAGATGGACTGTCCGGTTCAATGTAGTTACCAGCAAGACAAACAAGTTGTCCAGGACGCGGCAGCGGGGCATTAAGGGTGACGTTATCTAACGAAATTGGGATGTCGTTTTCTGCTACATCCACAATTTTTGAATGCAGATTATCAAAATCTGCGATTACCATTTGAATTAGTTCTTGTGGGGCATGGTATTGAATATCGTTGAGTGCATTGCTGATGTCAACGATTCCGTTTTCTTTTAATACACCAAGATGGTAATCATCGAAGAATGCAAGTTTCATTCAGTATTTTGCTCCTATGTTAAATTATTTGACAAGTGGATGACTCCGTTCTTTCAAAGGTAGTCGCACCTTTGAACCTGCGCGTAAGGTCACAACAATCTCCGAATAAGATTTATAGTTGTATCAGTGTGTCTTGCTACTATCCATTTCCAACAATGCCTGCCACTGTTTCTCGTCAACAAGCACACCATTTTCTAAACTCTCCTGCCGTGTGTGTAACATACCTTCTCCAGGGTAGCGCACCTTTTCGTTTTCATCTAACGGAACAGCGGTATGAAAGTCATTGATAATTGCTTCCACGGTTTCTTCTAATACTGTCTGTCCCATCATACCAGAGGCATTGATAGCAATATGGACCTGAGAGACAGCATATTCTGATTTCTGTTTCCCAATCTGATGTGTCGCTTGTCCTCCTGAAATAACGGCAGCCATTGTGTCAAGCACCAGTGCCAAACCTGAACCTTTCCAATAGCCGATTGGGAGTGCTCTTTGGGAATCGAGAATCTCTGCAGGTTCAATCGTTAGTTCACCCTGAGCATCATACCCACCCGGTAGCGGCAGCTGCTTGCCTTGCAATTTGAGTACTTCTAATTTTCCGTTTGAATACTGACTCATCGCCATATCAAGTAGAATATGTCCGTCATCACGAGGTATAGCAATTGCTAATGGATTGTTCCCGATCTTCTTCTCCGCAGAACCCCAGGGCGGCATGAGTTTAGTCGTATTTGTCCAACACATTCCCATAAATCCAGACTCTGCTGCTTGTAGAGCATAAGCACCACCACGCATCCAATGGTTTGTATTAGAAAGTCCCACACAACCTATACTATGTGTTTCCGCAAGTTCCATGGCACGCTGCATACATAAGTGTGCGTTCACAAGACCTACCCCCATCTTGCCATCCCAACGTTCTAACGCGCCGAAACTTTCTATTTGCTCCGGTAGTGCACGGAAATCAATCTGTTTGCTCTTTAGTCCTGCTACAAATCCGGGAAACCGATTGAGACCGTGTGAATAAACACCATCGCGTTGGTTTTCGGCAAACAAACGTGCACATAATTGCGCACGTTCATCTGCAAATCCAACAGATGAAAGCACACGATAAAATTCATCACACAAAGTTTGGAAAGGCACCCGTATCATGCAAATCTTCCTTGAAAGATAGTTCAGTATTATTATGCCTAATGTCAAAGAAGATTGCAAGATATTTCGTGTTTAGCAAGGATGTTGTTTAGGTTGTTCAGATTAGTAAAAAGAAATGTGTAGATTCACTGTGTGGCTAAAATAAGGTCTATCCATAATAACACAGATATTTCCCTATACTAACCTAAGTTGCTACTTATAAATTCTGTTTTATCCATGAGATTTCTTCTATAATGTTTTTATTTACTACAAACAAATGGAGGAAACCCATGGAATTAACTATTGCAGCAGTTTGGAGGATTTGTCACGACCTTATTGCTACAAATATTAAAATGCTATTTGGATATAGGTAGCAACTTAGGTTATCATAATAGGAAATACCTTCTCGGATGAGTTGATATATCTCTTCTTGACTGAGTTCAGATCCAGTATCTGTAGTTCCGTTTTTAAAGTTAGATCGATTTCCAACTGCGCTTTGCTTTTCAAGCATCTCAAGAAAGTCAACACTTTTTGTGACTTCTTTGATATCTGTTTTACTAAGCTTTGCCGGTGTCTCACTGTGCTCTGGCGTTGACATTTTCCCCGTGTATGTGGATGACTGTTTTACGGGTAGGTTTACAATTTCAACTGTTGGATGTTTTACTATATACCAATAGGCAAATAAGACGCCAAGTAGAAGACTTACACTAAGAACAGTGATGTTCCATTTTTGGAATGAACCGATTTTGCTCATTGTTAGGTATACTCCTCATGGTGAACCGTAATTCTCTTTATTGCGTCATACGTTCAACTTGTTTCAACCGACCCCAGAGAGTCGTCTGGGTGTCCACAGTCGGAGAAACGGAGAAAAAACTTCCGGGGACCCAGGCGGGAGAAGAATTTGACACAGGATGTTGTGTGATTTGCCGTGGCTCGCCCCCTTTGACAGAAACGATAAAAATATGTCGCACCGCATTCGGGTTATCCGGAGGATTCGCAATTTCTGCCTCGTAGGCATCGTAGGCAATCCACTTACCATCACGGGACCATGCAGGATTGTCACTCCATAACCCAAGAAGTGAGATGCGGCGGGCGTTTTGTCCATCTGTATCCATGATGTAGATATCATTCCCATCCCCATCATTACCGACACAAGCAATCTGTTTTCCATCAGGAGACCAAGCAGGATTTAAAGAAGGTCCGACTCCATGTAGCAGCTTTATAATCTGTCGGGGATGTTTTCCATCTGCGTCCATCACATAGATACCGCTACCGACACCGCCAGAACCGAAAGCAATTGATTGTCCATCTGGAAACCAGGCTGGGGTAAGGTTGAATTTTCCTTGGTTAGTCAGTCTCTGTAGATTATTGCCGTTGATATCTATTTTGTAGATATGATATTCCCCTATTCTCTCGGCTACAAAAGCGATCCAATTTCCATCAGGTGACCAGGCAGGAGAAAAAGCTGACCATACAGGATCAAAATCGTCCTCCGGACCGTTTGTCAACCGATGCGTTTGAGCTTCATTGAATTTCTTAATATAGATTTCAAAATTTCCATCACGGTTCGACGCAAAAGCAAAAGAACGCCCATCTGGTGCCCACGTAGCACTAGTAGACTGTCCACACTAAAATTGTGGGTATAAGCGTTTCAATCGGATGCGAGCATCATCCGTTGTCCATTGCCAGTCTACTTGCTTCGCTTCACCATTTCGTCTTTTTTCCCAAGCTTGTGTCTCTCGTCGTAGTGTTTCTATATCAGGGATGCGACGACCTAAACATTGTCGTGTTAGCACGCTAAGTTCTATCTCAGCAATATTCAACCAACTTCCATGTTTGGGCGTATACACGATTTCTAAACGAGCACATAAACGGCGTGCTTCCGCTGCTGGAAACGCTTTATACAAGGATGAAACTTTATGTGTATTCAGATTATCACAAACTAAAATCACTCGTTTTGCTTTCGGATACACCTCGTCTAATAGCACCTTTACCTCTTGTGCCCAATCCACCGCAGTCCGACGCTCACGCACAGACACGCCTCTCCACCCCGTTAGTGCTTCTGTGAATATGAAAAGTTGTGCTGTGCCATTGCGTCTATATTCATTATCTACACGCTTGATTTGACCCGGTTTGAGGGGGCACGGCTCGCGAATATCATCCCTCAACGTTACAGGTTGTTCATCCATATTCACAACCGGCACATCTGTGTCTAAAGGTTTCTGATAGAGATCAAGCACTTCTTCCATTGCTGCGACAAACTCAGCATTTTCGGTGGGTGGGATTACCCATTGTTCCACCAGGTGTGGCTTTAGTTCGTTTTTTTTAGCGTCTGGCGCACTGTTTCAGAACAAATACTCTCAACGATTTCAAGCTTCACGAATTCCGAAGCAAGAAGACGAAGGGACCACCTGCTATAGCCTTCAGGCGGTTCGCTACAACTCAACGCAATCAGACGCGCTTCTGCTTCACCATCCAACTTTCGAGGACACGGAGGTGTTTTGCGGTGCACTCGATCCAACGCTCCCGATAAACCCTTTTCTACAAAACGATGCCGCACATTGTAAACCGTCTGCTCATGACACGAGTAAGCTTCAGCTATCTGCTTATCAGTCCAGCGAGGACCATTTACATCGGATTTCAATAAGATGTGTGCATGCCTGATCTTATACGCTTTATTTTCTCCTTTACTTATATACTTGTTTAGTTCTTCACGCTCAATATCAGTTAATTCAACTATATATTTCTTTTTCAAGAGACTATTCCTTAAAGAAGTATTTAGGGACATTCTAAAAGAAATACGTCTGTTTGGCAAGTTTTATTGAAGAATATACCTATAATTTTAGTGTAGACACTCCACTAGTGTCGTCTGCGGGGTGGTTTGTTAGGTTGCGTAGATTCTTGCCGTTTGTATCAATGATGTAGATGTCAGTTTGCCCTGTACGGTTAGAATTGAAAGAAATATACTGAGCTCCCCAAGTGTTTACCTTGAGCAGAAAAAGACTGAGCAGTAACATCAGTCCAAACAACATATAGGTGCGTTTCATTTTGTGCCCCTGGAAAATCACTTAGGCTTAGATACATGAAGTTAATTATGAATCCTTATGGACTTAAACATTGTAGTAGTTATACCATTTGCATTATTTATCGTCCCAAATGATATAAAGGGTCTATCGGATTAAGTAACAACTTAGGTTATACTACCACATTTCAAGCCAATCCATAAGGGTTGTTATAGGTTGTGTTTGGCTGCGGATAACCCATTTGAAATCAGGATCTTTCCAATAGATTGAACCCGGATGGTCTCCATCACGAAGATAACGGATGTCAATTGCCCAACGAATAATCTGGCTTGTGGTGTGTGGTATGGATCTATGGAGTGTGAGATTATGGAACACCAAAGCATCTCCCATTTCCATGGGACAGGTCACAATACGCTCATCATCCACAAGTTCATTCATGACCTCAAGGAATTTACCTTCGCGCGCTTCAGTATGATGATTAACAACGCCTAATTGATGTGAACCTGCAACCACTTGCAAACAACCGTTGGTCTCATCTACTGGAACGAGAGGAATCCATGCTGTTGGTATAAGTGATTCTTCACTGACTTTACCGAAATAACCACTGTCTTGGTGCCACGGAACAACAGTCAACTGCTGTCCGGGAAGTTTTGGACGTGCATTGAAGACCGGATGTCCGATGACATCTGTTCCTGTGAGTTGACCGATGGCATCTACGAGTGGTCCGGCATAATGCAGATCAAATATTTCAGATGTTGCAATCTGTCCACGCCAAGAACGACCGAAGCGATTGGCATGATTTCCAGCGACTTTCAGTAATCGGGTTTCGAATGGAAGTTCTGTGCCTTCATCTTCCACGGTTCCTTGTTCTTTCAGTTGCCGAATTATGTCCTCTACGACGCAAGCGAACCTGTGACGTACACCATTTATAACTGGCTTGGGGATGACGTTTTTCAGCAATAAATATCCATCGTTTTCCCACTGATGCATCTGCTCTGTAGTAAGGGGATGTATTTGTATCTGATTTGTTTCCATATTTCTCTCGCTTCCGTATCAACATTTTCTATTCTGGTGATTTACTGATGTGTTTCTATATATGCTCGGAGTACTGTATTTATACGCGTGTGGTAATCTTTTCCTTGTTCTTTGAACCATTCTAAGATGTCATGGTCAATTTGAAGATAATTTTCAGGGACAATACGATTGGCATTATTTTCCTAGAAGTCATTATCAAGTTCGGGGATTTCTGATGTGTCAATCGCTTCCTTTGGAAGGTTCTCAATTTAATATAACCGTGTCTTTGAAAGACACTATCCATAATAGTATATCACTTTTCCGGAGATTTGACGAATCTTTTCAATTCTACAGTAGGGTTGTTTAGTTTTAGGATTTTTGTTCAACATTATTCACAAACGTTAAATTAATCATAGGTTTGTCCTCCCATTTGTCTGAACCAGGATTCTCAGGATTAGTAGATTTTCAGGATTATGAGTTTGGTTCTCCACAGTGCCTATTCACAGTTTGACTTTTATTTTCTGACTGGCACTTTGATGTTTCAGACTCTTATCCTGGAAATCCGTCAATCCTGCAAATCCTGGTTCAGACAAGGAAGAACTCCACTAAAGTGATATCTATGATGCCAAAAACTTTACACACCCAATTCTACAGTTTTATGCTCTGAAAAATTGTCTTGATGTCGTTGACATTTTATAGAGAAACTGATACGCTACACACCAAGGAGGAAACACTATGTCAACTTTGCCCCAAACAGAAAACCTTATCAGACCACTTTATATTGACGGATATACCAACCAACTCAGTTACGCGCCTGGAGAAGAAATTGCGTTCAACGTGTCAACCAGTGCAGGCAGCTACGCTATGGAAATAGCACGCATCGGTGCAGAGCGCGAAGTCGTTTTCAACGAATCAGGACTACCGGGGGAAGCACAGCCAATTCCCGTAAACGCGTCATCACACGGATGCGGATGGAAGGCTACCTTTACGTTTGAAGTGCCAGATACATGGCAAAGCGGGTATTATGAAGCCATTCTCCGTGCAGCTGACGGAGGCGGTGATCCCATCTATAGAAACCATCGTACTGCTGAAAGTTCACTGTCCTTTATCATTCGTCCCGCACAACCGGGAGCAAACACCTCAATACTGTTTCAACTTTCCACAAACACATATAACGCCTACACCAACTGGGGTGGTTTCAGTCTTTACGGGTATCACGGTCAGAATGGCATGCAAGGACGACGTGTTTCGTTTGACCGCCCCCTTGGAAGCCAATTCAGGACTTGGGAGTTGCCATTTGTCGTATGGGCTGAGCAGAATGGATGGACACTTGATTATGCAGCGAATAGTGACCTGGAGTTTCGTCCTGAAATGTTGGAACATTACAAACTTGTCCTGAGCCTCGGACACGACGAATACTGGTCTGCGCCGATGCGCGATAATCTTGAATCATTCATCAAGAAGGGTGGAAACGTAGCGTTCTTCAGTGGGAATGCTGTGTGTTGGCAGGTGCGTTCTGAAGACGAAGGACGCGCGCTCGTTTGCTGGAAACAAAGCTACAACCAAGACCCTATTTACAAAACCGATGATTACAGCACACTCAGCACTTTGTGGAGCCACTATTTAGTAGAACGTCCTGAAAATCATTTGACAGGTGTCGGTTTCCTTCAAGGTGGCTATCACTTGAGTCACGGACAATTTATGGATGGAGATGGTGCATACACGGCACACCGTCCAGAACATTGGGTATTTGAAGGCACAGACTTAGCAAGGGATGACAAGTTTGGTGGTCAAAATACCGTTGTCGGATACGAGTGTGATGGCTGTGAATTTACCCTTGAAGATGGCTTACCTGTGCCGACTTATCAAGATGGCACACCTGAAGGATTTACCATCCTCGCCACTGCTCCTGTCCGATGGCATCCTGATGATTGCGAATGGTATGAACGTTGGGAACAAGGACATACCGGTGCTGCAACGATGGGGATCTATACAAAAGGTGGCACTGTCTTTACTGCTGCTACTACGGATTGGTCTCACGGATTGTCAGGTGGGGATGCTGTTGTGGAACAGATTACGCATAATGTTTTGCAAAGGCTTTCAAAATAATTCCATCTCTATATGAGTAAATCACATTAATTCATAGGTAATGTACTGAATTCTACGTTCTTCGTAACTTGACAACTTTTCACAAATGTTATACAATATATTTATCCAGCATTGGGTGGCATGTTATATAACAACTCCCGTCGTACTTGCCATTTACCTTGTCGCAGAGGATAACGACTGGGGCGGAGGATCAAAAAGAGACAATTCACAATAACTGATAAATATTTCTCAGAGAGTGGCAGGATCTATATGCGTCTGAAGCACTCTTCTGCTATAGTATGTTGGAACGTTGGAAGGCTGCATTTATGACCGTTAGAAAACTCATAAAATTGATTGAAGATGATGGATGGTATCATATAAAAACGAAAGGAAGTCATCGGCAGTTTAAACATCCAACAAGAAAAGGGAAGGTGACAGTTTCTGGGAAAATGGGAACAAATGTCCCAAAAGGCACACTCAACAGCATTTTGAAACAATCAGGTCTCAAGTAATGAGGAATAAACGAATGGAATATGTTGTAATTTTTGAAAAGGGCGATAGTAGTTATGGTGCATATGTTCCTGATCTCCCCGGTTGCATCGCTGTCGGTGAGACTCTGGAAGAGACACAAAAGTTAATAGATGAAGCTATCGAATTTCATATCGAAGGATTACAGGAAGAGGGTGAGGTGGTCCCGCCACCATCTTTAAAACGACCTAATCAAATCAACATTCCACGTTTAGGTAAACATCAAATCATTGAAACCTATGTATATGATGATTATCCTGTTCTCTTTTCTTGTAAAGATGCTGTTGGAAGTTTTTACCTTGTTACCGTCGCTGAAAACGATAAAAACAAAACCTGGCTTCGTGTTGGAATCTCCAATGACCGGCTCAATCTTATTCGATCAGGCGGAATAGACCTTCGTAATGCATTCACCGATGCTGAGAACGACTTTCTATTACAGATAAGAGATCAGTACGATGATCAAACACAATCTTCATTAGAATTCATCCCATCTAATCAAATCTCCGAGGATATACTCCCGCTACCGGGCGAACGCCTCGGACTCAAAACTGATACACTTCCAGCTCTCAGCAATCCACAAGCAATAGAATCGTTTAGTGTCCGAGAACTGCTGACTATAGCTTGCAACTTTGTCGGTGTATTCAGATCAGAAGCACCTATTGCTCCTCTTGGTAAGAGTCTTGATGGATTACAGAAAGTAATTTACAGAATCGGTGCGAAATGTGTTAATATAACTTCAAAAAAGATACCTGAAGACATCAAAAGAAATTTACAGATATCACTATTGGAAGTTGGTGCAGGTTCATTTGAAATGAGACTTGCCTCAACAGAGTATGTTGGCATTTTCAATGATTCTAATATCGGAAAAGCAATCAGTGAATTTGTGAAGATACTCAACTCTGGAAGTGACCAAGACCAACTTAAATCACTCATGGAACAATTTGGACCAAAAGTTGCAAAGGATTACACAAATTTCCTCAAACCACTCAGTGAATCCGTAATGGATACCAAATTTACTTGGACATCTCCAAATCCTAGTTTTGGTGATACAGTACAACTATCAAACTCACAAATGCAAGAGGTAATTGATATTCTCGAGACAATTCAAAAAGAAGTATCGGAAACAATCAAAATCCTGGGTACTTTAGTTGGTATCTCCCTCAGATCCAAAACATTTCAGATTGAAACGACAGATGAAAACTATTTTGACGAAAACTATTTTAGAGGAAAGATCTCAGAGGATGCATTTGAGACTGACACTGTAAGGAACGCCACACTAAGCCAGACTTATACTGCAGAGATACAAGGATTCGTTGAAAGAAGTGAGACCACAGATGAAATTAAGATTAAGTACCGGCTACTTAGCCTCAGTCGATAACCATTTCTAATAAACTTCACATTCCCAAAATTGGTCTTTTCGTATAAACATATATGTTTTATTGTCTAACAAGACCTAACAAAACCGTTGAACCAAATTAGCGTTTCCTAACATGGAGTTTCAAATGCCTAACGACCAACCAAACATCCTCTTAATCACAACCGATCAACAACGCGGCGACTGTCTCGGCATTGATCCAGACGGTCCCGCATGCCTACAAACACCCAACTTAGACTGGATCGGACGCAGCGGCACACACTTCCGCCGTGGGTATGCCGAATGTCCGAGTTGTATCCCCGCACGACGCGGCATAATGACAGGCACCGCACCAGCAGCCAACGGAATGGTTGGATATACAGGCGCACAATGGAATCCACCACATACGCTTGCTGGCGAATTATCCGCAGCCGGTTATCAAACCGAGATGATTGGGAAACTACATCTATCTCCACCACGCAAACGATACGGTTTCGATCATATCCAGTTGTCCGATGCAACACATGGCACTGCCAACAATGACTATGTTGAATGGTTGCAACAATACCATCGTCGTAATGACTTTGAACCCGGTATGGCACACGGTGTTTCTGCCAACGGATGGGTTGGTCGTCCGCATCACCTTCCCGAAGAACAGATGCACACCTTCTGGTGTATTGACCGCGCCCTCAAGTTCCTCAAAAAACGCGATCCATCATCACCATTTTTCCTCAACATCTCATTTATAGACCCACATCCACCGTTGACACCACCAGCACACTATTATCAACGGTACATAGAGCGGGATCTCCCGCCTCCCGTTAACGGCAGATGGTCTCTAAACCTTGACATTGAGGAGAAAGGTCAGAATCCAAATGCTTGGGAGATAAACCTTGACAAGTACGACATGCAGTGTGCACGTGCTGCCTATTATGGGATGATTAATTTCATTGACGATCAAATTGGTCGGCTGTTGCAAAACGCAGGCAACCTGAATGACTGTCTCGTTATTTTCACCTCCGACCACGGTGAGATGTTAGGGGATCACAACATGTTCCGTAAAACTTTCCCCTACGAAGCCAGTGCAAGAGTGCCTTTCCTCATGCGAGCACCCGCGAAATGGCGTTATCCGAAAGAAACTGTATGCAACAGTCCTGTCGGACTGCAGGACATCATGCCAACTATTCTTGGTGCTGCAAATATTGATATTCCGGATACCTGCACCGGTAAAAGTTTACTACCCATCATGCAAGGAGATACTGACCGAGTGCGGGAATGCCTTCACGGGGAGCATTCAGGTTGCTACAATTACAATCACGGCAACCATTATATAACTGATGGTAACTACAAGTACATCTGGTATTCTCAAACAGGTCGCGAACATCTCTTCAATCTGCACGAGGCCCCGCATGAAACAATAGATTTATCACTTGAGGACGATGCCGAAACGCGCCTAACTCCTTGGCGAAATAGACTGATTGAGTTCCTTCGCGACAGACCTGAGGGTTTTACGGATGGGGATAGACTCATAGCGGGACAACGCCATAACGCGCTACTGCCAGACTATGATCCCGATGCCACCTATCCTTATTTGTAGAGATGCGACAGTGCTTTATCCCTTACTGTTGTATGTAGGTCAAGGTTTCTGTACCCTGACATACTTGTGCCGCAATAGAAAACAAAGACAACAGTCAGCACCGAGAATTACAGAAGCATGGTTCTGTTGAGCAGAACCCCCCGAAGGGCAGTTTGTCACAATTCCGGTTTAGTTTGTTAGGACAAGAGTCAGAATAAGGAGGCTGAACGATGAAGAAGTTACTTTTACTGTTAGTGCTATTTTCCTTTGTTGATTTATGTGTATCACCCACCTTCGCGCAATACGAACCATCTATACAATTTGGTCTACCCGAAGGTGCAATTGCCCGTTTAGGAAAAGGGTATATACGAGGAATAACATATTCTCCTGATGGTACTCAGATGGCTGTCAGCACATTCAACGGTGTTTGGATTTACGATGCACGTACTGGTGAAGAACGAAACTTATTGACAGGAAAGGATGAGGAACGATTTGTTTCCGCAGCATATTCATCGGATAGTAAAACAATCGCAACTGGCGGCGTAGACGGGAGGGTGCAACTATGGAACACACGCACTGGAAAAACAATAAAAAAGTTCAAATGTAATGAAGAATATATAGGTTATATAAAATATTCACCGGATGGTCAAACAATCGCAATAAAAGGTGAAGAGAATACAATAGAACTGTGGAATGCACGCACAGGAAAATACCTGAAATCACTTTCTGGACATGAAAAGCCTAATACTAATTATGAGGGACATCCTGACGTGGCTATTTACTCTTATGCATTTTCTCCTGATGGCAAAACAATCGTGAGTGGTGGTGGGGATAAAACAGTACGGCTATGGAATACACGCACAGGAATAAACATTGAAACACTTACAGGACATACAGAAACGGTTGTCGCAGTCGCATATTCACCAGATGGTGATACCATCGTAAGTGCAAGCAGGGACAAGACTGTACGGGTGTGGGACGCACACACAGGGGATAACTTAAATACTCTCACAGGACATAAAGATATTATCGTTTCAGTCGCTTATTCACCTGATGGGACAACCATAATATCTGCTGGTTGGGATGGCATGTTACATCAATGGAACACTCAAACTGGACAACCTTTAAAGACTTATGAAATATACACAGGTATCCTTCATTTCGCACGTGGACACGCGGGAGCAATCACACACACTGCGTATTCCCCTGATGGTAAAACTATTGCATCTGTTGGTAGGGAAGGCAGAATGCAGTGGTGGGATGCAGATACTGGTGAAATTCGCCAGACATTTACAGGTCATAGTCCACATGCCGTTAAGTATTCACCAGACGGTAAGATACTCATAATTAAGATAGGGAAAGAGGCACAGTTACGGCATGCAGCTACTGGAAATTATCTGAATACACTAAAAGGAAATAGTTATAATATCAAACATATCACATTTTCACCAAAGGGTGATATCATTGCAATTTCAACTGTAGTCGGCACATTAGGATTGTGGGATGCCAGCACTGGGAAAAAGATAAAAATGTTGATAGGCAATGTAGGTTCTGAAAACTTTGACCCACGCGCCAATCATCTCCCCGTGTTTTCTCCAGATGGAAAGATGATCGCAATTGAACAAAGGGAAGAGACGGTCGGGATTTGGAACACAAGCACGGGAGAACACGTAAATACACTCACTGGACATGAGGGTTCTATCTCTCTGCCAGTTTTTTCTCCGAATGGCAAAACAATAGTAACAAGAACACACATAAGATCAAGTAAAGGTGGTACTGTGCGTCTATGGAATGTTGATACCGGAGAAAAGATTATGAAATATGAGAGTCAAGAGGGTTTTCCTAAGTTCCTATACTCACCAGATGGCAAAACCATAGCAACAAATTATTCTGATAATTCTGTACGACTATGGGATACAACCACTGGAGAAAACATAAAGATATTTACAGGACATACAGAAAAGTTCTATTCCCTGATGTATGGACAGGATGGTAAAACTCTCGCGACGCATAGTAAAGATATGTCAGTTCGTTTGTGGAATATAAACACTGGAGAAAACATAAAAACAGTCAAATTGCCAATTGGTTCAAACACTGATATGATATATTCACTCAAGGGTGATATACATGCTATTGTTAGTAACTCATGGGAGAAAACCGTATCGCTTTGGAATATCACCACAGGAGAGTCACCCACAAGATTTAAAAAACATAGTGAAGGACTCTTCGGATGGCAACCATTTAAAAAATCACGTAATCGGGTTCCGGATCTTATCAATTGGAAGATAGTTTCCCCAACCTTTGATACACTTATGGTTGTGATAGAATACGATAAGATAAGGTTATGGAATCTCCACACCGGGAAGCCAATAGGGAAACCAATTCATCTAAAAGATCAGCACGTGGACAGATCAAGTCAAATAGGAAATGTTATCTATTCACCAGATGGCAAAACCATAGCAACATACCCATTGTCATATAAGGGATATTTGCGACTATGGAAGGCATCCACGGGTAAGCTTATGAAAACATTCCCGTGGCTTACAAATTTGTACTCCGAGGGAATCAAATTTTCTCCAGACAGTCGTAAAATCATAACAGAACATACCGATGGCACAGTGCTAATCTGGGACATCCCGCACCGATAAACTTCACACATCCAACAACAAAGGAGAAATATGTCAGAACAATTACAAGAACTGATCGGTTTAGAAACTGATCCCAATGCAGTAAAGTTCCACGACACCAGAGGAAGCACAACACATGTAAAAACTGAGAAATCAGGTTGCACCTAAAGGAGATTGAATGAAACAGGTGGCAGTAATTACCGGGGCAGCAAGTGGCATCGGACGCGGTATGGTAGAACGATTCGCTGCGGAAGGGATGACGGTTGTCCTCGCAGATATTGAAGAAGCACCGTTAGCTAAACTTGAACAAGACCTACGTGCTAATGGCGCGAACGTTCTTGCTGTCAGAACAGATGTCTCAAATGCTGAAGATGTTGAAAACCTTGCAGTGCAAACGTATAATGCCTATGGTGCGGTGCATATCCTCTGCAACAATGCCGGTGTTGTCTGTAGCCGTCCTATTTGGGAACATACCATCGCTGATTGGGAGTGGGTATTAGGTGTAAACCTATGGGGTGTTATCCACGGTATCCGAGCATTTG
Organism: Candidatus Poribacteria bacterium; assembly: GCA_958295945.1. GTDB lineage: Bacteria > Poribacteria > WGA-4E > WGA-4E > WGA-3G > MSPOR6. The sequence goes on along the minus strand of OY282386.1, from coordinate 1,456,793 downwards.
TCCCCCGCATGCTATCACAAGAAACCGAATGTCATATCGTCAATACTGCTTCAATTCTCGGTTTAGTCCGTGGTCCCGGTGCAGGTATCTATATGGTGAGCAAGCATGCCGTCGTTGCTCTTTCAGAAACCCTCGCTGATGAATTGGTACAAAGTGGTTCTCAAATTCAGGTGCATGTGTTATGTCCTGGATGGGTGCGGACAGGGATTTTAGACTCTTCTCGAAACCGTACAGATAGTGAATCTCACCACCATAATCGCAATATTACAGATAACCGAGATGTGCGTGCTGAGATGGACGCAGGCATGTCCCCTGCGGAAGTAGCAGATCATGTTTACAATGCTATGCAGTCAGGAATATTCTATATTCACACACATCCAGAACACAAGGCAGGGGTGCAGGCGCGTATGGAAGACATCCTTAAATAATCCTTATGTCAACTTCTTGAGTTGGATGGTTATACAACCCCGATATATAAAAATTACGCATTTACAATTCATCTTGCCAAATATACATTTTCCATTGTATACTATTTGCAAACTAAAATAATCTTTTGAAGGAGAATTTATAAAATGAAAACCTCTTTTTCAATCTTAAGTAGCATAACATTATTGATTATATGTTTGTTTTTTCCTCTAACTGGCTCAACACAACAGCAACCCAATGAGAATCCAATAACAAAAGATATTTCGTTAACGCATATTGATGGGAACACGACACTAAACTTAGATCTTTCTAAGCATTTAGGTCTAACCAATGCTGAATTAAAAAAACTTGCTGATAGTTTATCTATAGGCGTGTTAGAGAAAACACCTGACACGGCTAAAGGTGTAACCATTGAGATGTTGAAACCTATAGAGTCGACCTTTCATCCAAACGCGCTTGTGCTTCGTGAAATCATAACATATCCCGCGAAAGTCATGGGTGTCCTATATGAATCGAAAAAGGAAAATTGGTTAAATAGCAAAGATTTATCGGAAAAATTAGTAGAAGAGTTTGATAAGGTTAAAACTCCGTTTCAATCAGAAATAATCTCACCCCAAAATACTATCTTGATAAAAATATACAACACCACCAAAAGCCGCATCAATCTAAAGAATTGGAAAATTCGTATTACTTACGGCACGATGCCTGATGACAATACTGAACGCGTAATTGATGGGATGAGTAATGTGAATGTTGGAGAGTGGAAACCAGCAAAATCACCCAAACCAATAGAACCACGATATGAGTCCTATGGTGTTACATTATCACGCAAGATTGATTTTGAACTTCTCAATGATACAACAAAAACGCAGAATGAGCAATTGTCTGCTATTTCAGATGGAACACGTAAAACAGGTTGGGACATGAAGAAATCACCTAATTTACCTCAATGGGTTGAAATCCAAGACCTCACTGGCCAATTGAAACACATGAAAGATCCGTTAATACTTGTCATCCCAAATAAAAAGTGAATATTGAAGATTTACCAAAGGTTGATAGCGAGTCATCATTAAACCTCGCAAACAAGGCGACGAGAACCAGACACCAACAGATGATAGGTAAAAATTCAAAAGGAGAGATTGACTTGTTCCGCTTACAATCGAGAATTCGAGTAGTCATAATTATCTGTATCTGCACTCTCACGCTAATTGCATGCGGAACAGGAGAAATCCAGAACTTTGAAGGGATCAGCATTCTGACTGAACCACGTGTGAATCGGATTGAAGTCACAATCTTTCTGACTGATAAACACGGAGTTCCACTTATATGGAACCAAAGTATTCTCAGTCCAGGTGTTGGCGTAAGCACCCTTTCTGATGCAGATTTCACCACCAAAGCGAAAGTCTACTCAATGCGGAACGGTGAGATTCATCGGAAGGTTTATGACGGTAGACTAATTGATGTGCGATGGGCACAGGAAGCGAATAGTCTTGACAGACTCCTAAAAGCACAGATCCCACTCAGACTGATTGAAGAAGACCCCGAACGCGATACATACATAGGGGTTGTCACTGTGGAAATAAAGACCGATAGACAAGGACCTTTTTCGGATACCGATGAAGAGGCAATTATTTATTCGAGGTAACGATGCCAATTCACACACAAAACTATAGACATTGGGAAGGCACGTTGAATCCTCAAAACCGCACACGGTGGTGGGTTATTGCCAAAGCAGAATTGAAAATACTCGCTAAACGCAAAATCGTCCGATTAATAGTCGTAATTCCTCCTGTAATCTACTTCTTAGCACACGCAATTCTTATCTACCTTGGAAATCTATTTGAAAATATAACTTTGCCGTATGAAATTGATCCAGGATTCTTTCAGGGTTATCTCTTTAGAATGCCTGATCTATCAGGGTTTCTTGTTGCAATTATATCCATCTTTGGCGGCGCGGGGTTAATCGCAGATGATCTAAGAAGCAATGCACTCTCACTTTATCTCTCCAAACCCATTACGTGGTATGACTATCTTATCGGTAAATTCATTGTAGTCGGAACATTGCTTGTCTGTTTGACGCTGGTACCAGGTTTATTACTATTCTTGGAACACACTTTATTAGCAGACTTTACGTTCTTTAAAGAACATTATTGGACGATCTTCTCTATCATAATCTATTCAGCAATAATCACTGTCATCACGAGTCTATTGATGTTGTTCTTCTCTTCACTAACGACCAATTCCCGTTATGCAACAATTGGTTTTTGTGCTGTTTGGTTTGGGTTGCCAGTGATTGCGCTTATATTAAAAGAGGCGTTTTCAATGAGTACAGTCTCTATTGTCTCACTTTGGGCAAATTATGACATACTTGGAAGTGTGCTCTTTGGTGAGTCACCTGACTTTGATATACACTGGGTTTGGACAATTCTCGTCCTATCTGCCTTGACTGCTGTCTGTCTTTTCGTTCTCCGCCTACGAATACGCGCAGTACAAATCGTAAAATAGACATCAACATGAGCATATTACATTGTAGGAGTGGTTTCTAACCACGATATTATGTCATTTCTAAATAATAACAGATAATTATCAAATCAGGCGTTCGTAGTCGCGCAATTCATTGCGCCTCTCACATTCACTAAGCGCAATTCACACGCCTCTTACATGTGTCCATAAATATCTATACAAACTATTAAAGGGGATTTTCTTAACCAGAATTGACACTACTTTAATCGCGCCCCATTCGCATCCCACATCTCTACTTCAGAGTAGTTCTGTGGTGGTGTTATCGGAGTAAGGATCGGCACCCAATCTGGTCGGAACTGCTGAACCAACCGAACCGCGTTTTTATACGCAATCCGTTCTTTCGTCTCATCGTCAAGTTGTGATTCTTCAATCTGTGATTGAACCAACCGAAAATCGTAATACGGCAGATCACTACCGAACATAATCTGCTCATTGCCGAGGTTATTCACGAGATGCGCTAAGTCCCAACTTTCATCTCCAACAGGCTTCTGGGCAACATCGTACCAGATATTCTCCTGCTTTGCACAATGTGCAATCGCATCAAGCTGCCCCGCTTTGCTCATTGAAACATGTCCGATGATGAAAGTTATTGATGGGAATCTGTCCGCATACGTAGCAATATTTTGCGTGGAACCCGCTTGATGCAGCAGACACAATCCGTTGTGCATAGCAACGACTTCAAGGAACGCATGCAATTCAGCACCTAATGAATGTCCCGACAACGCAGGATGACAAACAAAGCCGACTAAACCTTCTTCCTGCATCGCTCTGTCAAGTTCATCCACACCCGGTTGTTCATGTCGCACCTCTGCTATCCCAAGTCCGATGGGGAATCGTTCTGGATATTTTCGACAGGCATTTGCAATAACTTCGTTCTGAGCACGCGAGTCCAATACACCGCGTGCCTGTGGACCACCAGCTGTCGGACACAGAATCGCACCGATCACATCTGCAGAAGCCATCCGCGCTAAACATTTGCCAACACTTTGTCCAATAACCGGCGCACGCGATACTGTCATACCGACATGACAATGAACGTCAATATAGGGACGCATAAGTTTTCCTCTCTATATTAAAAGTTTGGAATTGGTTCATAAGAATTAAAGCCATCTGTTCTATCCTCACCTTGCAAAAGATAAATTTTGTGTGTTGAACGCCACTCAGCACCCGGATAACGAACATTTGCTGGCATATATCGCATCGTGTAACCGCACCGTCGTTTTTGGGATATATTCGGACTGGAATTGTGGATCGTCCAGGCATCGTGAAAATGACACTCTCCGACCTCTAACTCCAAATTCACTGCGATTGATTCGTCTAAGTCTTCCTCCACAACTTCGCTACCAAATAGATTGTTTCCTCGTTTCACCGCTTCATAGCGACGGTCACGATGGTTATGACTTCCGGGAATAACACGCATGCAACCGTTTTCAACTTTGGATTCATCTACTGCAAGCCACATCGTAATAACATGCATCGGATCAAGAGATTCACCCCAATATACACCATCCTGATGCCACGGTACCGCCATGCCATCGTTTTCGCGTTTGCTAATAAAGTGACTTGACCAAAGCAAGATATCCGGTCCGATAAATCGCTCAATCACCTTCAATACATTTGGATGCGTGAGATACTTGAATAGGTATGGATGCTCAAAGTGAGGTACATCCATCTGTTCAGGACGTTTGCCTTCTGGCAAATTTTCAATCATTGCGTCAACATAATCGCGTAATTCATCTAATTCTGTCTCTGAAAAGATACGTCCAAAAGTAAGATAACCGTTTTCCTTGTAAAATGTAACCTGTTCGTCAGAAGCTGTTGTTTCAACTTGCCAATTCATGTGCCACCCGTTTTCATAAAATGAAGTTAAAATAATGTTCATCAAAGTATATCACATCACTGTTTTGTTGACTACATTCAATTTGACAAAGAGACACTGCACATGATAGACTTTCAACTATGAAAATAGTAGTAGCCCCCGATTCATTCAAGGGAAGCGTCACTGCCTTGCAAGCCGCAAATGCAATAGAACAAGGACTTCGCCGCGTGTTTCCTGATGCTGAAATAGATAAAATCCCAATGGCAGATGGTGGAGAAGGCACAGTGCAATCCCTCGTTGATGCAACAGGTGGACATATTCAAACACAACGCGTTTCAGGTCCACTTGGTAACGAGGTAGATGCAGAATTCGGTATCCTTGCAAATGGAGAGACAGCAGTAATTGAGATGGCAGCCGCGTCCGGTCTAACGCTTGTTCCATCAGACAAACGGAATCCACTCCACACGACTTCCTATGGCACAGGACAACTCATTTACACTGCTTTGCAGGCTGGATGCAGCCGTTTAATCATCGGTATCGGTGGCAGTGCAACAAATGATGGTGGTGCCGGAATGGCTGAAGCACTCGGTGTCCAGTTCCTAAACACAGATGGAAAACCGATTGAACGCGGTGGCGGTGGACTGGGTGAACTATCTTCAATAGATATAGCAGGATTACACGCCAAAATTGCGGATACAGAAACTGTTGTGGCTTGTGATGTCAATAACCCGTTGACCGGTCATGAAGGGGCATCGCATGTCTACGGTCCACAGAAAGGTGCAACACCTGATATGGTGAAAAAACTTGATGCACATCTTAAACATTACAACAAGGTGTTGACACAAACATTTGGACAATCCTTCAACGACATTCCGGGTGCTGGTGCTGCAGGAGGATTAGGTGCAGGACTTGTGGCATTTCTCAACGCAGATTTGAAACTCGGGATTGATATTATGATTGACACTGTGAAACTCAAAGATCGGATGAAAGGTGCTTCTCTTGTTATCACTGGGGAAGGGCAACTGGACTTTCAAACTGCATTTGGAAAGACACCTGTTGGAGTTGCGAAGGTCGCAAAAGCAGGCAATATCCCTGTCATAGCAATAGCAGGTGGTATTGGTGAAGGGGCAGAATCAGTTTATGATGCGGGTATTGATGCAATGCTCGGCATTGTGCAAGCACCGATGTCACTTGAGAATGCGGTTGAGGACGCACCGCAATTGATTTCTGATACCGCAGAACAGGCTGCAAGATTAATCGCTATCGGAAATTTATATGGTGAAATATGAAATACATGATAGTTGGCACGCTTTGAAAGCGCGCCAATCAATTAGCACAGAAATGAAGACTATAGTAAAACTTACAATTAATGAAACATATTGTCCCAATTGCATATTCATATAATGTCCGAGGCGCAATGAATTGCGCGACTACAAACGCGTTTTTCTAAATGTAAAGTGCCTTGTTAATTTCAGATTTTACTATAAAAAGCACTCATACGAAATGCCTACTATCCTAACAACACAGGACTATCTTTCATAAAATCATCAACCTCGTTCTGCCATCTTTTCAGTTCAGTCGCCAATGATTTGACTCGTTCCGTGTGTTCAGGAAGTTCAGCAAGGTTATTTGTTTCCCAAGGATCTTCCTCTAAATCAAACAACTGGAGGTAATTCGTGCCTTTGCCAGTCTCTTCAGAGACATAATAACGGATGAGTTTCCAACGTCCATCACTCACAGTTCGATGAATGTCTTTATATGCAGCGAAAACCGTATCACGAACCTTATCAACACAACCTTCCATCAATGGAACTAAGCTGCAACCTTCAACAGTATTGGGACAATCAACGTTGGTAAGGTCACATACGGTCGGGAATAGGTCATAGAGATAGGTCAATGCATCAACTGATTGTCCATCGGGAATACCCGGTCCTGCGAATATTGATGGCACGCGAATGCTGTGGCTATAAAGATTCTGTTTACCCAGTAACCCGTGTTGTCCCACAGCAAGTCCGTGGTCTGCAGTATAAATAACGATGGTATTTTCAAGTTGTCCTTTGTCTTCTATCGTCTGGATAACACGTCCCATTTCGTAATCTTGACTGCTGATCATACCGTAGTAATCGGCAATATGTTGTTGGACGATTTCTGGGGTGCGTGGGAACGGTGCTAACACCTCATCCCGAATCCGCATCTCACCGTTGTCAAACGGGTGTTCGTCAACGTAGTTTTCTGGAACAGGAATATCTTCACGTTTATACATCGTTGCGTATTCACCGGGTGGTGTGCGTGGATCGTGCGGGGAAGTAAAGGAGAGATAAACGAAAAATGGATCCGTTTGGTCATAGTTCTCTATAAAATCCACAGCGGAGTCTGTAAACAGTGTTGTAGAGAATTTATCGCCAATATACCTATCATCTTTCGGGTATGCCCCTGTTGGATCAAAATCGAATATTGGCACTTTATATTGATTACCCATGCCGCCGAAGAAAATTGTCGCGGCATCATCGAAACTATTAGTAAACGTTTGTCTGTCATTGTGCCATTTGCCACTAAAAAATGTGTGGTACCCCGCTTCGCGCATGACCTGTGGCCAAACAGCTAAATCTCGGTTAATTTGGTTACCCCCGCTACGGAAAAGGTTAGCACTTGTAAGCACAGCAGCACGACTCGGCACACAAACCGCACCAACGAGAGAACCCATAATGTGGGTTTGATGGAACGTAGTGCCACGTTCCATGAGTGAGTCCATTGTCGGTGTTTTTACCGTCGGATCACCCATACCTGCAATGGCATCCCAACGATGGTCATCGGCAATCATAAATAATATATTAGGTTGTGAAGGCATGATGTCTCCTATTATTGGTTTCAGGAATTAGTTTTCGGTTTGAAGAGACTTATTCTGGATTGATTACTATTATAACCTAAGTTGCCACCTATCATTTGTTGGAGGGGTTTGTACCCCCGATTAATAAGAAGTGGAACTAAAATATGCAGAATTCCTTTGTTTCTTCGTTTGATAAAGTAATTTGATGATTAATATTCAGTAGGTAGCAACTTAGGTAATTATATCACATTAACCTTGTTTTATATTGTTTTTTCTGTTTCTAAGCACAGGTGAGCAAAGGTTCTCGTTCCTATGATGTAGAATAAGCAGGACTTACGACAAACGGTAGGCGCGCTTTGATGAAGATTAAGAAATAAATAGGCTGGTATTTATCAAATTGCTGTAGATTTCAATGTCTATAGGTGCTTCGTTGGTATTTGTTCATGAAAATGCTCTATAAGAGTAAACAGGATGTGTCTTTGTCCAGAAAGTTCAAGTTGTCCCTGATAGAATGTTTTATGTGTCAAACGGCTCAAATGCTGTCCTAAGAGAGAGCTCATCACTTTGACACCCAAGCTCGCATACGCACCTTGTCTACCCGCTAAACTCATTTTTGAAAGTTTCAAATCTGTTTTTAGGTATCTCCAAAATTGTTCTATACCATGGTGTTGAGACCAAATCTTGAGTATTTCACAAGATCGTCCGGATTTTCCAAAGACCATCATTGTTCGGGTCTTGCCCATATCTAATACCATTTCTAATTGATTATATGACATTATCGGTTTTTACAAAAAATGAAAATCCTGTTATTTTTGCTATCGTTGTTGTGGAATAAGCGTGAATTATCTCCGTAATCTTTTTCTGCATCGCTTCAATGGTATCGTCCGCTTGACAAAACAACTTTGCCTTAAGATCTTGCCATAGCCTTTCAATCGGGTTCAACTCCGGACTATAGGGTGGTAGAAATAACAAGATGACATTGTCAGGTATCTCTAATTTCTTTGCCTGATGAAAACGACCATTATCAAGCACCATGACATTTAGGCTTTCTGAAAACTGTGTTGAAAACTGATTTATGAAGATTTGAAAACAATCGGCGTTCAGATGCGGGAACTCAAGAAAAAAATGATCGCCATTTTGAGGGTCTACCGCACCATAAAGGGACATTGAGGTAAAACTATATTCTATTTCCGCAACAGGTTTGATGCCTGATAAGGTAATACGCCTATTAGCAACAGGCAAAAGACCATACCTCGTCTCATCTTGACTGAAAAGACGGATGTTTGAATAGTCAGATTGTTTCTCATCAATGGCATCAGCAACTTCTTGTTGGAAGTTTTCTCTAAACGCTTTACTCTCTTCAGCGTTTTTTTTTATGACTTTTGCGTGGAACTTTGAGTTTCGCTTTCCATTTACCATGAACAAGCGCGTAAACAGCACTATATTTCATGTTGACACCAAAGGTATCGGCAATATATTGCTGGATTTCTTTGTAACTTCTGAAGCCTTCAGGTTTCTGCAACTCAGTGCGAAGACTTGTTTGTTGTTCTTCAGTGAGAGCTGGCACACACCCCGGAGGATACCGACGCTCTAAGAGTTTCTCAAGACCACCTGCTTCGTAACACGACAACCAGTTTCCTATAGTCGTGCGATGCAAACCTAACAACTCGGCTACTTGTTTTCGGTTTTTGGCTTGTCCGCTTTGTCCAAGATATAGCATGGAAAGTCTTTGCTTTTCATGCGCCTCTGTAACTTTTCGCAGCAGCAATTTGAGTTCTTCAACACTCTCATGAATCTTGGGTACTGTTCTATTCATTATGTCCTTCCTGACTGATAAAAGTTTCACAATAGAGTGTAAATTATTTATGACGTATTGTCAATTAAAAATGGTATTACAATTACTATAGTTTGGACAGTTTTATTTTTTTGAGTGACAAAAAGCAGAAAAGAGGGTATCCTTTCGATATATTTTTAGTGCATTTTGAAAGGAAGTTTCTAATGAATCCTCTTCTCCGCTTTGAACACATGTTATCAAATTATAGAAGTCTCTTCAAGTCCAACAATTTCAATCATTTTCAAACTTTTATTCGTGGTTTGATAAGGACACCACATCGTGGAACTATGACACAAGTCCATTTATCAACAGAACAATCCGGGACCTATTGGTCGCTGCCGAAGTTTCTCTCTCGTAGCAAATGGTCTATTGATAAACTCACGTCTTTTTTGACACGCCAAGTGCAAAGGACTTTCAGTGAGGGTGTTTATGTCTATGATGAAACTGATTCTCCCACGCATGGCAAGAAACAATGTGGCACCCACTTTTACAGAAATACTCGGTATAACACACGGAACAAGAACCAACCGAAGTTCAAACACGGACACCAGTTCGGTGCTATCGGATGGCTCTGTCCAACACCACAAGGCGTTCGTCTGTTTCCATTGGCTGCCCGCGTGATGTGTCCGAATAAGAAACGAGACAACAGTTTTGCGGTGCTGAAACGCTTGTGTGTTACGATGCCACGTGGTCTTATCGTCTTTGACAGAGGCTTTAATAGGCGTGCGGTATTCACAGAACTCCTTTCGCAAAAGCACCACATTCTCTGCCGCACAAGGTCAAATGCCGTGTTCTTTTATATACCGAAACAACCGAAGAAACAGAAACGGGGTAGACCCCGTCGTTATGGGAACCGTGTGCATATTCCATATCGGACATATAAAGATATGGTTGTTGATAGTGAAACACTTTCAGTCGCAGATAAAATCGTCCGAACGAAGATGTGTCCGGTGGACGTGAGACTTGTTGTCAAGCGCACACGAAAGAAAAAATCTAAAAAATACCACTATTTTTGTTTATGGACTTCTGATTTAGATTGTCCCGTAGACGAGTTGATCCGACACTATAGAAATCGGTGGCAGATTGAAACCGCATTTCGGGACGCAAAACAGAACTTCGGTTTTGGGACATATCAACTCCGAAGCCGTAAAGGGTTGAATCGTTTCGCACAACTCAGTTTTGTCGCAACCTGCCTCACACAACTTGCTTTTACTGAGACAACAACACAGGCTGAACAAGATACACCTGTAAACGACATGCCTATTGATTTAGAAAATGTGCTGCAGACACTAAATATGCATTGGTATAAAGCAAAATATATAACACGCGGATTGATGACCGCTTATTTTCGCCACAGATCACAACAAAAGTCCTTTTCTGCGAGTTTCAAAAGAAATCAAAACTTCAAGAATAATCGGGAAATAGGTGAACATCCAACCTGAAACTGTCCAAACTATAGTTAATATAACATGTAAACACAGTTTAATTACTCTAATACCTCAGTTACAAAACTTATATATACAAAAACAGAACTTCCGAACTCATCTTCAACTATACCATCAATTATATATTCAGCCTCATGCATAAGATGTTTTCCCTCGCCACGAGTAAGCTTTATAGTATTTCCCTCAATGGTGGATGTCCATCCCATATCACTATAATCTCCATATCTAAGAGTTAATTTACCAGTCATTGGCCTATTAAACTCAACAGTGATGCCGTTTTTGGATAACTGATCTGGATCAACAGAATGGCTTCCATCTTCAGGACTACTTGAAACTATATATGACTCTGAAACATATACTCTGAAATAGTAATATACATTAGTGGTATTGCCAGCAATATCCTCAACAGATCCGACAACATGATATGCATATCCGTTTCTGAATGATTTAACATTATCGCCCTTAGTAAGTGTTATAGTTTTGCCTTGAGTATTGGATATCCACCCCATATCTGTCTCGACAATCTCGCCAAATGAATTAGTGTCTAATTCAATCAGACTAAGATCGCCAGTTACATTTTCATTAAATGTAACTTCAATTCCATCATCCAATAGTAATTCTAAATCATATGATCCGAACTCTGCTGGATAGCTACTTGCTATAAAAGGCGGATATATATCCATCAATTTTATTTGAGTGGGTGTAAGGTTATCATAATCTGGCAACACAGGCCTAAATTCTATCGAATATACTATGTCAATATCAAAATTTTCAGATAGATATTCAGATTCATATTCGTGATATTCAAAGTCCCATTGTATACCTTCATCAGAACGAATATTCATTTCATTAATAAACTTGTCTCGCTCTAATTGATTATCAAATCCGATAACCTGTGGGATAGGTTTTTTGCCAGCAATGGCAGTATTAATCCATAGCGTTGTCCAATCTTTTGAATCGATTGCAGCTCTGGCATTTCTAAATATCTCTACATTGAAAGTAGGGTCTTTGAGACTTACATAGACTTTAGTGTATCCTCCAGCCTTAGCCTCATCATCGTCTACAAGACTTATGTTGTAATTTGATAGTGAAAGCATATCTTGACTAACATCATCACACCCGACAATAGACAGCACAGTTATTAGAGCTATCATCAATGTTGAAAAACATCTAAAAATCATTATGATTCTCCTTTTATTAATAGTGAGTTGGATTTGAAAATTATCCGACTCACTACATATTACATGTTTGTTACACGTTTAGTAAATTCAAGCACCATAGAGTATCATATTCCAGATCGCATACTTGCAATCCTACCTATGCATCGATTTAATATCGCCCCAAGTTGTTGCGATCTTATCCTGAGGTGCTACATTAGCAACTGTCATAATCTTGTCAATTCCAAGTTCATACAGCAATTGAATATATGACTCATCTAAACCTTGATGAAATAGGCATAGGTCATCAACATATCCTGTCGCACTTCCTCCCACTGAAATGAGTGCTATATAGGACGATGGATTCCATAAGTGTCCTGGATAGTAGTCGTTCTCACAAACAGGTTTACCATCTACATACAACTTTAGTAATCCGTCCATATAGACAAGTGATATATGATGCCAGCTATCATCGTTTACAGACTGGTCTTTTGTCTGTACATAATTTCCATTAGAGAAAAACGAATCATCTGCTTCTACATCCATCGATTTATCAGATTTTGCATCAGTCTCTACATCCGACTCTATATCTGTAACAGATGGTTTTGGCATATCATCATAATATGGATCGTCAATATATGGCTCTTCAAAGAAAATACTGTGAGAAACAGCACCTAAATTTCCATCTGGTTTTATGGCAAGCTGTGTTCCTGTGACAGTTTCTAATTCAGACATATGTACATCTGGATAGTTTTTTGGATCGATAAATTGTAAACTGATTGTAAAATCTGTATCCTGTTTTGCCACTTTGACCCAAGCACAAATAGAATGTGATGTATAAAGATCATAGTATAATCCTGTCCCCGTTCTAAGTGCAATAAAACTACTATCTACATCTTCTAATAAAAGACTATTGTTGTATTTGCCTTTGACAAGTTTTGCATTGCCTTGAAGAATTCCGTCTATTCCATTTAGACTTTGATCTACAACATGTCCATAATCTTCTGAATTGAAATTATAGATGGCAATCTGATTCGGGATATAGTTATTATCAAACACAACCCTTGCATCTAATTGCAATGTCAAACATGCAGTGAGTATTAATAAAGTTAAAACAATCTTTTTCATAATGTGAATCTCCTTATATAGAATATATAAGAGTAATTATATGGTAAATTATTGAAGTAATTCTACACATTCCTTAGGCGAGGTTAGGAAACCTTGCCTACCGTAGATATATTTTTATACTTCACCATATATGAATACCTTCGCCAAAAAATAGTTGAATAAATTGGGCAAATGTCCTAAAGTTATACAAATATTATATTAAGAAATAACTTTGAAAGGACAATCGCCCATGCAAGAAATTATAGCACTTTTTGCAGTTTTTATACCACATTTATCTACAACGACAGGACGCCAATTATCGCGTATTGTCCTCGCAGTGCTTGCGATGACAGGACGGGTCACCATGTTAAATATCTCTCGTTGGACATCAAAAGGCGGTAGCTACCGCACACTTCAACGCTTTTTCAACACGGTGCTGCCTTGGCCGACCCTCTTCTGGGTGTTTTTTCGCACACACCTGCTTGATCGTGAAAGCGAGTTTATCATCGCAGGAGACGAAACAATCAAGCCAAAAACGGGTTCAAAGACTTTTGGTTTAGACCGTTTCTTTTCTTCAATACACGGCAAAGCGATCCCAAGTTTGTCATTCTTAGCCTTGTCCTTAGTGAGTGTCAATGAACGGCGTTCTTATCCAATGGCTATAGAACAAATCGTCCGAGATGACACATCATCGGCTTCAGCTTCCAAACAAGATGCTACCCCAAAAGAAACCTTGAAACGCCCGCGCGGACGCCCAAAAGGGAGCAAAAACCGAGATAAAACCGATGTCGTGATTATCGGTGTTTTGAAACAACTTCAAATGATGATCAAAACGCTACTGTCAAAAGCCCGAGGGTCGATCCAACTCCGGTATTTAGTGCTTGATGGATATTTTGGACATAATAACGCACTACAAATGACAAGACAATGTGATCTCCATCTCATCTCAAAACTTCGCTCGGATGCCGCACTTTTTTGGCAACCGACAGACGAAAAAGAAGGCCCCGGACGCCCACAGCTCTACGGGGAAAGGTTCAACCCACAACAGATTGATCCGAAGGACCGCATCTCTATCCAAACCGATGGAAATATCAGAACCGACATCTATCAAGGACACATGCGAAACCGAAAGTTCCCAGAACTTCTAAACATCGTTTGCCTTCTCAAGACAAACTTGAAAACAAAACGGCAATCACACATCCTATTGTTTAGCTCTGATTTAGCATTAGACGCAGAAAAGATGATTGACTATTATTCCCTTCGTTTCCAAATCGAGTTCAACTTTCGTGATGCGAAACAATATTGGGGATTGCAAGATGCTATGAATGTCAACGAAATACCCGTGAACACTGCAGCAAATCTATCAATGTTTATGGTAAATGTCAGTGCAAAACTCATCAAAACATTCCGTGGTGAGAGGACACTCTATAGTGTTATAGATCTGAAATCACACTATAGGGGGTTGAAATATAAAGACGAAATATTAAAAATGCTTCCGCAAAAACCTGAACCAATTGTTATTGAGAAAATCACTGAACATCTGGGTTCAATCGGTGCTATTCATTGGACGCAAACCGATCTAAGCCCAGGATAATTGGCGAAGGTATTGTTGTTATCTGAATTTGTTTTTATATGTGTATATCTACAATATACCACGCATAACAATAATATTCAAGATGTTTGCACAGACATAAACGTTGTATTTTTTCATCGCAGACAATATAATGAATAGCATACCCTACCAAACACATTACAACAAAAAATGAAACTCAAACCACGTCCTGCTCTATTCTTTCTTATACCGTTCCTTTTTGGCATCATAGCAGGTGAATACATATCAATCCCAATCCTGTGGATATGGGTATTCGTGTTACTATCATTTATCGGAAGCATCCTGATGAGACCTCGTTCAAAACACCTATGTTATGTGTTGCTTCACGTTGCAGTCTTTGCAGGCGGGATGCTGCGATTAGAAATCGCAACCGTCCCAACAATATCTCAACATTTTTATGACCAACCCGTTAGCTTCACAGGCAAGACAGTATACCAACCAGAACGCGGTGAGGCGTGGGACGCAGGTTATGCCGTAGGACAAGTCCAACTCCTATCCGATCCATCACAGAATGTGTCGGCAAAGTTGTTGATACGATTTCAAGATTTGCAGTCACTACGATACGGAAAGCACCTAACACTAACAGGTATGTTACGTCAACCGAAGTCACAGAGAAATCCAGGCGGGTTCGACTATCGTGCATATCTTAATCGGCAAAAGGTATCTGGTATCATATACCATCAAGGACTGCTACGGATAGGTGAACAATCAGGATTTCTACCACTACGTTGGATTGAAGCATTACGGTTTAAAACTGAACGGGTGATTGATCGTGTTTATTCGGGGTTAGAATCCTTTTCCTCTAACGCATTACATGCAGAATTGTTGAAAGGGGTTCTACTTGGAAAACGGGGAGATGTGCCAACAGAGACTCTGAACATCTTCCGAAACAGTGGCACATTTCACGTGTTAGCAGTGTCAGGTTTGCATGTCGGACTCGTGGCGTTCTTTTGCTATTTCGGTCTATCAATATTTCGTATACCAAAGAAAGTGCTATCCTTACTGACGATTTTGGCAGTTGTCATTTATGCGTGTTTGGTCGGTTTTCGTCCATCTGTTTTCCGTGCCTCGCTCATGGCTATCCTATTCCTATTTGCATCTATCATTGATCGTGATGCAGATATTTACAATCTTCTCGCAGTTGCAGCGTCAGTTTTGCTACTGATAAACCCGACACAAGTGTGGGATGTTGGTTTTCAACTTTCATTTGTTGCAGTGGCTTCTATAGTCTATTTTGTGCCGAAAATGGAACAACCTTTACGGAGGTTGTGGGAACAAACTGAATCTGTTGATATTCCCGCTTTCGTGAGATATAAAAACATAGCGGTGAAATGGTTGATACTGTCCTATCTTGTGACATTCGCTGCACAACTCGGAACCGGACCACTCATCGCATATCATTTTTACAGAGCATATCCACTCGGTCTAATCGTCGGACCGTTCGCTGTTGGTCTTGTTTCGTTAATCGTTTGTGTTGGCATGGTATCGGTTTGTGTGGGATTTATCTGGCTGCCATTTGCTAAACTTTTGGCAATGGTCAACCACGCAATCATCTTCATCTTTTTAAATCTCATCGGCATTTTTGGACAAAAATGGGGCATCATGAAGTTAGTACCGACAGTAGGTGTTATCATTGTCTACATAGCCATAATTTTAGGTGTCACACATTGGCGAAAGGCTTATGAACATTGGAGAATAGCAAGTCTCATCGCACTCGCAGTCATTGCATGCTGGGTTTGGGACAGCGCACTCCATGAAAAAGGTCGCCTATTAGAAGTAATTACGCTTGATGTCGGACAAGGGGACGCTGCTGTCGTCAGACTACCAGACAGACGAACGATATTGATTGATGGAGGAATTCAACACGCCTATTTTGATGAAAAGAAACAAAGACAAGTTGATTATGATGTCGGTGAACGGATTATTGAACCTTATCTTGATGCAAACAGCATTCGGCAACTTGATTTGGTGGTGCTGACACATCCAGACCTTGACCACGGCGGTGGACTTGGACATATCTTACAAAACTATAAGGTGAAACATATTCTCGGTATATCGGACATGGCACTTGATTCGCAAACGCATCAACGACTACGCACCATAGCAAAGGTGCGTGATATTCCTTATTCTTTTCGATATAAAAGTGAAATTAAATTGACTGCGGACGTGAAATTAAATCTTCTACACCCAATAGATGAAACGTCCACCAATCTGCTGGACGAGAACAAAAACGATGACTCACTTGTTCTGAAACTTAGCTACGGTGAAGTAGATATCCTATTCACTGGTGATATTGAAACAAATGCAGAAACGCGCTTGATAAGGTCTCAGCAAGATTTACGGTCAGAGGTGCTGAAGGTACCGCATCATGGCAGCCGCAGCTCCAGCAGTGCGCGATTTTTGGATAGGGTGCAACCGAGATATGCTATTTTCTCGCTTGGTATAGACAACCGCTATCAATTACCGCATGCAGAGGTCGTAACACGATATCAAGAGCGGAATTGTGTGCAACTAAGAACAGATGAACTCGGAGCGATTATACTCAAAACTGATGGGAAGCGGTGTTGGTTTCGGTATGCTGTTTCACCCAGCAGTAGCTTCAATAACCATTAGCAGTAATATCAATGTGTATTTATCAGTAAGTGGATGAGTGTTTCCGTTTCCATATCCCATACATGTGCTTCACGGAAACCAACACATGCGATAGTTTTTCCATCCGGACTGAACGCTACATCTGTTGTTATATTGGGATACTGTCCGTTGTGGTGAATTCTGTGATATTGTCCCGAGTCCGTATCCCACAGATGGATGAAAGAAGATCCAATACTTGCGATAGTGTTTCCATCGGGACTGAACACTACATCTTTACCATTAATGTTACTCCACCCTTTTTCACCTATGTGTTTTTTGATTTTTTCCATGTGCACATTGATTTGTTGCTCCAAGTGTGCATTATTAGTGAGTGTTCTGATTTGTTGTCCTGTGTTCAGATCCCACAGACCGACAGCATTATGATACCCACCTCCACTCACCAGCATATTTCCATCCGGACTAAACGCAATGCTCAAAACCGCTTCAGCATGTCCTGTGAGTGTTCTGATTTGTTGTCCTGTGTTCACATCCCACAGATGGACGGTTTGGTCGTCACATGCACTTGCGAGCACTTTTCCATCCGGACTAAATGCCACATCGTTCACTGCTAACGTATGTCCAGAGACCGTATGTCCAGAAAATGTACGTAAACTTTTACCTGTATCCGCATCCCACAGACAGGCGTTATCAACCCTATCATCATTCATACCTCCACTTGCGAGCATCTTTCCATCCGGACTAAACACAATATTTGCTAAAGGGTACAGGTTTATTCCAAAGGTTCTGATTTGCTGTTTACTGTTAACGTCCCACAAACGGACAGTCCTATCCTCACCAGCACTTGCGAGCACCTTTCCATCCGGACGAAACGCTATGCTCCATATCCTACCAGTGTGCCCTTTTAGTATTTCAGGATTGTCATAAGTCTTCGTCCTGTAAAGCAAAATCCCAATGTCCGTCGCAATCGCGAGCAGTGTGCCATCGGGTGAAAACTGTACATCCGAAATGATCCCTACTTTTCTCAGAGAAACATTCACACCTTGGTGTGGACGCTTTTGCTGTGGTTCATATATCGGACCCTCCAATGAACCTTGTTGGAGACTACAGGACATAATTGGGAATGCTATCAACAATGTCGCCAATATTGGAAACAATCTATTTTTCATGGGTTTGTTCTCCTATGTTTGTTCTAAACACCTCAGTTTTCTTTTATAAATTTGTGGAATACTATTGACTTTTTCATATTCTTATTTGAAAGAAGAAGATGGTGAACGATAAAAGTAAAAACACGATAAAGTTTCTTTATTACTTATTGTCTTGATAAACCTAGAAATTCGTAAGGATCTATTCCTCCATCTGGTAACTCATAAACTTTTGTGCCATTCGGGTAAACATATACTGTTACACCTGATTCTTCAACTTCATCAGGTGTAACGTCTAAGCGTTCAAGCATCCGGTCAACTTCATACCAACTGTCAATTATGTATAAGGATTTCCACTTTTCAACAGTTTCTGGGTCACCTTTTAATCTGCCTGTATACCTTCGACCATAATACTTTGGGTCTCCATCTTCAAAATAAACCCATTTCACGTAAAGGACACCAGGAATAGTTGGATAAATGAGACCATTACTATCGAACATAGCACCTGTCGTCTGTATCCCCTGTTTCCATAATTTAATTCGAACTCGGACTAACAACTCATGTCCCGGTGTTGCATTATCCCAAAGTCGTTCCTGATAGGGATAATCAACTGGAACTTCAGGATATGGACCAAACCCAAAAGGAGTGACCTTGAACTCGCTTAATACTTTCTTCGCTTCTTCTACATAAGATTCTACACTCTCAGTATTATAGTATTTTCTCATCAATGATTGCAGTGTACGTATTGCTTCTTCATCATTCTTAAGGTGCTTTTGTTGGATTCGCGCTTTATATGCAAGAATTTGTGGCGTGCGTTTGCTTTGTGGATTCTGTTGAACAAAATTGTTATAAACTTCTATAGCTTGTTCAAATTTTTGAATTTTCTCATAACACCTTGCCAACACAAGCTGTGCCTTTTTGCTTAATTCCAGATGGGAAAATTGATTAACAATAATACTGAATTGGGTTTGCGCTGTTTCAATATCTTTTTGGTAAAAGGCATGTATCCCGAGGCGATAGTGTAACTCAGCAGCTTCATCACTTGCTGGTGCACCAGCAATGAGTGCTTCATAAACTTTTAGTCCGTGTTCGGGCTGATCAATATGTTTGATGTAGATTTCACCGATGGCAAGTTGAGCAACACGCGCATCTGCTGTCCCAGGTTTTGTATCAACTATGCTTTGATAAACTTCTATTGCACCACGGTAATCCTTCGCTTCCACTAATTTTTTCGCGCTGTTCATTACACTCACAGATAAACAACCGAATTGCATTAATGATATAAACACATAAATGATAAACACACAGGAGTTTACAAATTTCATGATTTTTCTCCAAGCGATTACGAAAATAACGAGGTCTATTTTATGCTCGAACGGAGAGGCGGTCCCCTAACCAATGCTGAATGGAATACATGCGCCTGCCGAACTGCAGACCGAAGTTGGTATGTCTTATACAGCAGTGCGTTCTTTATGAATATTGTACACTGCTTTTATATGGTAGGTGTATTTTAACTTTATCAATTCTATTAAAATCTATTCCTAAATTCTATCATCTTTCATTTTATATGTCAATGAGTGAGTAAAGTCCAAGAAACAAAACCAGTTGACAATTACTAAAATAATCTGTAAAATAATCAATAGTAAACAGAGAAAATTTAATATACTTATGTCAACATTAAGTAATGTAGGGAGGAAGATATGGCAAACGCAGATTATAAAATTGGCGTTGTAGGTGTAGGAAGAATGGGAGCAAACATCGCACGACACCTAAATGACGAAGGTTTTCAGGTAGTTGCTGTATACGATGCTGCAAGTGAACGGGCAGAAGAATTGGCAGAAGAAATTGATGCATCTGCCGCAGACAAATTGGCACAGGTAACTGAACTTGCAGATTATATAATCACTGTTGTTACGGATGATGATGCAATGCGTCAGATTTATTCTGAAGATGCTTCAGATAGCTTACTAAAAGAAGCGTCGGGTAAAGTATTTATCAATTGTGCAACGATAAGTCCACAAGTTCATGTTGATATTGAGAGGCTTGCTGCAAAACATGGTGCTGAAAGTCTTGAAGGATGCATGGCAAGTAGTATCACACAAGCAAGAGAAGGCACGTTATATCTCATGTGTGGTGGAAAAAAAGAAACTTTTGACAAAGCACATCCAATATTAGATTCAATGAGTGTCTCATTACGATACATCGGTGAAGCAGGTAAGGCAGCACAAGTGAAAGCACTGGTCAATATGGTAATGAATATAAACACTGCAGGACTCGCTGAAGGTCTCGGTTTAGGTGCAGCACTCGGTCTTGACCTTGAAATGTTACAGGAAGTTTTTGCTCAGACAGGTGCAAATTCACGTGTCTTAGAAACGGATGGAGAAGATATGCAAATACGCGATCATGAATGTTATTTTTCTGCTGCTCACGCCTCCAAAGATTCTGGGATCGCACTTGACCTTGCAGATGACGCTGGTATCGCACTCCCACTTGCACAAGCGACAAAAGACCAATATGACCGAATGATTGAACAAGGATTAGGCGATTTAGATAAGTCTGGTGTCGCTGAATTGACTTTCCCTGGACGCGGTAAGAACGCATAATTCCCAAGCACAAAGAGGATCTAATCAGATTGTGACCACAACTCTTTAGAAACTTATTAATGTCGGATACCAAAACGCAACAAATCCTCAAAGGGGTGATTCTTGCTGGGGGTTTGGGCACACGTTTATACCCTCTAACAAAGGTTACCAGCAAACACCTACTTCCTGTTGGAAATGAACCGATGGTTTTTCATACCATCAAAAAACTAAAAGATGCCGGAATCACAGACATCCTTATAGTTACAAATCCAGACCACATTGGTGCCTTCGTGAGCGTGCTGGGTAGTGGTAAAGAATTCGGTTGTGAATTCACCTACCGTATTCAAGAAGATGCCAAAGGTATTGCACATGCACTTGCGTTAGTTGAAGGATTTGCTGCAGGTGAAAATATCGTTGTCATGCTTGGAGACAATATTTTTGAATCCTCCATCAATCATGTAGTCTCTGATTTTCAAACGCAAAAAACGGGAGCACGTGTTTTGTTAAAAAAGGTGGATGACCCAGAACGGTTTGGCGTCGCAAATCTAAATGGAAACCGAATCGTTTCTATAGAGGAAAAGCCTATACAACCAAAAACCAATTACGCTGTTGTTGGGGTCTATTGTTACGATTCAACGGTATTTGATATAATCCGGACGATAAATCCTTCAGCACGCGGAGAGTATGAAATCACTTCGGTCAACAATATCTATATTCAACAAGGTAAACTTGAACACAGTTATCTACAAGGTGAATGGGTTGACGCAGGCACTTTTGCTGCGCTTGTCAAAGCCAATAATATCGTATTAAATAGGAAGGAGTAGCATTGAACGCTACACAGAAACCATATCTATCAATTGTTGTTCCTGTTTATAACGAGGAGGAAAATGTCCGTCCGTTGTATGAGAAAATAAGCACAGTGTGTGATTCTATCGGACTGACCTATGAGGTAATATTTGTTGACGATGGTAGTCAAGACAACACCTATGAAGTGCTTTCTGAATTGCGTGATACAGAACACAATCTCTCAATAATTAAATTTCAAGAGAATGCCGGTCAAACTGCTGCAATGGCTGCAGGATTTGAATATGCACAGGGTGAACGTATTATCAGTATGGACGGAGATCTGCAGAATGATCCTGCGGACATACCACAACTCCTTGAGAAACTTGATGATGACTACGATTTGGTATGCGGTTGGCGGAAGGAACGCCAGGATAAATTCTGGTCACGAAGAGTCCCATCTATTGTTGCAAACTGGATTATTAGCATGGTCACAGGTGTCGCAATTCATGACAATGGATGTTCACTGAAAGCATATCGCTCTGAGGTAATAAAGCAAGTTCCTCTCTATGGAGAGATGCACCGCTTTATTCCAGCAATGTCTACTGTTGTTGGAGCGAGGATTACTGAAATTGTGGTGAAGCACCACCCACGAAGGTTTGGTACAAGCAAATATGGACTTGGGAGAATCTGGCGAGTCATTCTGGATATTTTAGCATTTAAGTTGATTCTATCAGTTTTCGCACGTAAGAATAATCTTATCAATCCTAATACACAACAACATTCCTTTCATAGATATTTGAATCCACATATAAATGTCTACAGAGTCGCAGCATTATTCAGCCTTCCAATTTTCATTATAGGTTTCTTTCTGATTAAACACGACATAAATTCATCAATCTGTTATTTAGCATTAGGAGTTCTTATTATCTTAATCAGTGCATTAACGGGATGGTCAATTGGAATATCCCAAGTTTGTACTGCCGATTTAAGTCCGTTTGCATCTTTCTTTATACACCGTTGTGCTCGACGGCCTATACGCTATTTTGGTCCTCCAGCAGCATTACTGTTTGTAACAGGTGGTATCCTTACGTTTCTGTTTCCTTATTACGGACAGATTCTATTGAGCATTGGCATTCTTCTCTTCTTCATCGGTCTATTCGGTGAAACTATAGCCTATGCAAATGCTAAACGGGTGATTGATTATCAGGTTGATATTTTCTTAGATGCAAAGGATGATGGAAAACATGTTGACATCTATAGCTGAAAAGTGGCGCACCGAATTCCCAGTAACTGAAAATTATGTTTATATGAACCATGCGGGGGTTGCTCCTTTATCCAAACGGGTTAGGGATGCTATGATAGATTTTGTCCATGATGCCACAGACAACGGCGCAGTAAACGTAGAATCATGGGTAGAAACAGCAGAAAGGTGTCGTAATGTTGCGGCACAACTTATCAACGCAGATACATCTGAAATAGCATTCATGAAAAATACTACGCAAGGAATACTTATTGCAGCTAACGGGATAGATTGGCGTGAAGGAGATAACGTGGTTACGACCGCTGTGGAATTCCCAGCAAATGTATATCCGTGGTGGAGCCTGAAGCAACGATATGGCGTTGATACCAGAATGGTTCCTGAAAATCATGGAAAAATTGATCTTGATGATATAGTAGCTTCAATTGACAATAGGACAAGAGTCGTTACACTCAGTCATGTAGAATTTGCTTCCGGTTTTAGAAATGACATCAAAACTATTGGCGAAATATGTCGCGAACGCGATATCTGGTTTGTTGTAGATGCTATTCAGAGTCTCGGTGTCATTGAGGTAGATGCGAAATCTTGTCACATTGATATACTCGCAGCAGATGGACACAAATGGTTGTTAGCACCGGAAGGAGCTGCAATATTTTACTGCACTAAAGACAAACTGGATCAACTTATCAACACAAATATTGGATGGGCAAGTGTTGTAAATCCTCGCGAATTTCTTGACTACGATTTAACACTGAAACCCGATGCTACACGATTTGAAGAAGGTTCATATAATAGTGTAGGTTTGTATGGACTTAATGCTGCACTTAATCTATTGCTTGAAGTCGGTATCTCAACAATTGAAAGCCATGTCCTTGAACTTACTTCAAAATTAATTACTGGTTTGGAAGAGAGAGGTTATTATGTAACTACCCCTAAGGATGATTCTGAACGAGCAGGAATCGTAATATTTGAATCTAAAAGACATTCACCATCCGAAATTGTTGACTTGCTACAAGAGAATAACATTATAACTGCTGAACGAGGCAGAGGTGTGAGAATATCACCACATTTTTACAACGCTGAGTTAGAAATAGAACGATTGCTTGAAGTTCTACCTGACCAATAATATTTTCCTAACAAAAGAAATTTGAGAATAATATAGTGAATATACATCTAAATGACAAAACCAATTATCAATATACAAAATATAGTCTTTATCTACTTTTATGCTATCTAATTATTATGACGGGATGTACATTCCCAGGTGGTAAGCAGGACGCAAATCGTATACGTGTATCTATTCAAAATACCTTACGCGTTGACAGAGACAACATACCCATCGTACTCACATTAGAACAACTAAAGAAGGTAAGTGCAGATTTCTCGCTGAATGCCTTTTCCGTGGTCACTGGTAAAGCACCGCGTGAAGCAATGATTCCTTCTCAAGCAGATGATGTGGATTATGATGGAGTAAGGGATCAGTTGATTTTCTTATTAGACTTGAAATCTGAAGAAACGAAAGAGGTTTCAATCCTATACGACCCAAATGTTAAGGCAACTTTTACACTTGATGTTCAGAAATTGACTCGCGCGGGTATATTTCCTGAACTTAATGCCACCGCAGCAATTGAATCTGATTTAGTCGCATACATACTAAAACCCAATGGAGCAATCAATGCGTATGGGAAAAGGAGACAAGAACTATTCAGCGTAGATACGATGTATCAGACTGAATTAGACTTGGCAGAGCAACTTTCACCAGACTTTAGAAGCTTCTTTGATAGGCACAAGGTTTCACTGACTCAGAAGCCTCAAGCACTAATTATTGATGTTGAAAAAATGGAGCATCGTTGGGTCATTCATGATTTTGAAAATCAGGAGAACTACTATGTTCGAAAAAATGATGGACAACTAAATCTTTACAAATCTATTGGACTATCATTAAATGAACTTCTGGATTTAGAGACTACGAATCTAGTTGCATTAGTTACAGAAGAGGGTTTAATCGGGTGTGGTGGGATAGCTTTATGGAATGAGAGTAAGAACCAAATGATTCCCCTACCAATGGAAGGAGATTACGTCCGTATAATCGCAAATGGTTCAATGCGATCAATTGTTCAACGGATTATTCCAAGTTTAAGAATAGACGGTGAAACATATCACTTGACGATAAACACTTTTATTTATGGAAGAAATGCAGGAATTGAACAGCATATACAGATAGATAGAGAATTACCATCGGATTATGCTTTTGTTGTTGGGATACCCAAAATTAGCACCAATCATGATGTAGACGAAGACCAAGGTGTGTTATGGAGTTGGGGAACAGACCCAAAAGGTACATATTCACTCGGATTTTCACTTATCTATAAAAAAACACAGGATGGTGGTGTAATTGAAACTGATCCATCATTGATAACAATGATCCTAAATCCAGATTCTGATGGAAAAATCAACTATAGATCAATAGCAATTTGGGATGGTGGAATAAACGGGGTCCAATCTGAAACAGAATTTATGCAAGAACTCCAACTAATGACAACAAATGTGTTAAATCCTCCTACAATGAAATTCATTCGTTCAGAGGAGCAGTAGTTTTTATACTAAAGATTCTAAATTATGCTAAACAAAGAAGAATGTCTTAAACTGATCGCATCACAACGTACAGACGAAATCGTCGTAACCACGATGGGTATGGCTGTTCCGTGGGCAAAAATCTCAACACATCCCTTTGACTATGCATCGGTTGGAAGTGCTATGGGGCATGCCGCGGATTTGGCACTCGGAATTGCACTTGCCAAACCCAATAAAAAGGTTGTTGTGTTGAATGGTGACGGCAGCATGTTGATGTGCTTAGGAACACTCGCAACGATTACTGCGCTAAGGTCTCCTCCTACAAACTTGCTCCTTTTTGTATCCGATAACGGAACTTACGAAGTTACGGGTAATCAACCTGTTCCCTATAATACTAACTTTAGTTGGACGACAATAGCAGAGGGAACAGGATTTCAGAAAGTATATGAATATGATGATCTGAATACACTTAATACAGACCTACCAAGAATCTGGAATCAAGATGGACCAACTTTTGTAAATCTTAAAATCGCAGAGGCAAATGAGCCACCACCAGATAGATGGGGTAACTTTCAATATCCATATTTACAAGAGTCGCTTGCTACATCAACACATAAGTTGAGAAAGACACTTGAAGGTAATTAGCATAACAATTATTAGGATACAATTATGACACAAAAATTAGAAACTCGCAGAATGGGACGTACAGAAATGCGACCAAATGCTTTAGCACTTGGTGCAGCATGGTTGAACTCAAAACCTGATGAAGAGGTAATTGGTGCAATCAGAAGAGCAATTGAACTTGGCATCAACTATATTGACACCTATCCTGGACATAGAGAACATCTTTGGGGAGAAGCACTATCTGACGGTTTGAGAGAAAAAGTGTATCTGCAGGCAAAAGTTGGCACACATCCAGAACGTAGAAAAGACTTCTCCGCAGATGGAACAAGGTGGAGTGTGATGAATAGTCTAAAAGACATGCGAACTGACTATCTTGATGCATTGTTGATACATGACCCATTGGATATGGAAAGTGTGTTAGGAAAAGGATGTGCGTTGGATACACTTCTGGAGATGAAAGATGAAGGTCTAATCAAGAATATTGGTGCAGGCGTGCGTTCACACGACTTTCATAAGCAAATGATTGAAACAGGACATATTGATCTAATTCTCACCTTTCTGGATTATACATTGATTTCTCAATCTGTGGCAAAGACAACCTTACCTTTAGCGCGAAAACATGATGTCGGTATAATCCTTGCAAGTCCACTTGGAATGGGAAGTCTCACAGGCAAAGAACCAAACGTTGATGAGGAACGTAGACGAAATCCTGATGATGAACCTAAGGCTCACGCAATGTGGAAGTGGTGTCAAGAACGCAACGTCAATATCCGTCACTTAGCATTGCAGTTCTGTCTCGCTGCACCGATCAATGGTGTCGTGATGTTCGGTCCCGCAGATAAAGAGCAGGTAGAAGATGGATTTGCAGCAGCAACTGCAGACATACCAGAAGAAATATGGCAAGAATTTGAGACAGAATTTGGTATCAAACGTGGTATGTAAGACACACCCTATGCTTTCACGCCAGCTGCAAGATCAGATGCAAATTGCTTCACAGCAGCAAGCATTTTTGTCTCGTCATCCTTATGCGCTTCAATCACGTTGACAATTGCACTTCCGACAATAACACCATCAGCAACTTCTGCCACCTGACCCGCATGCTCAGGTGTTGACACACCAAAACCGACACTTATCGGTTTTTCTGTATGCTTACGAAGTTCTGTTATCATCGGTGCAACTTCATCGGACAAAGTTGTTCTGGCTCCAGTCACGCCTGTCAAGGATACACAGTATATGAAACCGGTACTTGCGTCTGCAATGCTTTTCATACGATCAGGTGGACTTGTCGGTGCGGCAAGGAATATAGTTGAGAGACTATATTGTGGCGCAACATCCAACAATGATTGTGCCTCCTCTACCGGCAAGTCTGGCACAATAACGCCGTCAATCCCTGCTTCTTGCGCAGCTTTGCAAAATTGCTCCTCACCCATCCGAAAGATAGGGTTATAATAACTCATCAGAGCAATAGGGATTTCTGTCTTGAAACGAAGTTCGCTAACCATTTCAAGTATCTGTTGTAGTGAGATACGGTGTTTTAGTGCTCGTTCACTGGCGCGTTGAATGGTAGGTCCATCAGCGATTGGATCTGAGAAAGGCACACCGAGTTCAATCAGATCAGCACCTGCAGCCTCAAGTGTAAGAAGGAGTTCAGTGGTTAATTGTGGGGTAGGGTCACCTGCACACAGGTAGGGCATAAATGCACGTGAACGTTGTTGGCGCAGGTCTTGAAATTTTTTATCAATTCGGTTCATCAATATTATAGTGTCTTTTCGTTTCTTATATTGGTATTCTAAATTATACTTTACTAAGAGTTGTAATGTCAAGAGTGTTTTATCAGGGTTATTTAGTTTTAGGTATTTTAGTTGTTTTTTATCACAAACGTTAATATTCTTGGTAACGCAGATATAGCGTGATTTTTCACGCTATATCTGCTGGACTTCACCTTAAAAAACTGGACCTTTGAGGTGAAAAATGTCAGAGAAAAACTCTCGACACTTGTTAGATAGATTAGCAGAAATCCATGACCCGCGCAACGATAAAGGAAAACGACACCCGTTGAACTCAATCCTCGGGCTTGTCATTATTGGTTTATGACTGGACATAAAGGATGGACTTCCATCGCAAAGTGGACACGATCTCAACCAGAACTCGTCCGAGCACTCGGTTGGACACACAAGACATCACCTTGTTCCGCAACGGGACATAATGTTCTAAAAAAAATAGATGCTGATGCTGTTGAAAAGACTTGGACAAACTGGGTAGAAGACCTTTGTCCAAGTCGATCTGATTTAGCAGGGTGTCTTGACACAGTGGCTATAGACGGTCCAACGATGCGTGCCAGTAAAAAATCTGGTGCAGCCATAAGCCATTTGCTTTCGGTTGTTTCTCCTGAGTTAGGGGTTACACTGACACAACAAGGTGTCAGGGACAAAACCAACGAAATACCGATCTCAACAGAGATCCTTGAAAACTTTGATGTGAGTGGTCCAGTCATCACAACAGACGCACTTTTGACGCAGAAAACTTTCTGCCACGCCATCATAGCGGGGAATGGAGACTATGTGCTCCCTGTCAAAAACAACCACCCGGACCTTTACGATGATATCCAAAAACTCTTTCAAGACGTTCCTGATACACTTTCTGAGGACGCTACACATCCTCTATTGGACGACCCTATGGACACTCACGAGACGCATGAAAAATCACATGGGAGAGTTGAGACAAGGTGTTTGAAAGCAAGCACAAGTCTCAACGCATATCTGGACTGGCCAGGTATAGAACAGGTAATTCAATATCGTTATATTCGCAAAAACCCAAATACAAGAGAAGAAACAACCAAAGTCAACTATGGTAGGACAAGTCTGACACCCGAAGAAGCCTCTGCCGAACACTTACTTGAACTACGCCGTGGGCATTGGTCAATAGAGAACAAATCGCATTGGATGCGCGGGACGCAACTTGGAGAAGACGCATCGTCTGTCCGAACTGGTGCTATTCCACAAGTAATGGCTGCTTTGCGAAATGCCGCATTAGTAGTCCTGATATTTGCTGGAGTTACAAGTATAGCGGATAAAATAAGATATTATGCTTCAAAACATTTACTCGCAGTTAACTTAATAACTGAGTGTTTTTAAAACTAAATAACCCTGAATCGCATTGGATGCGCGGGACGCAACTTGGAGAAGACGCATCGTCTGTCCGAACTGGTGCTATTCTACAAGTAATGGCTGCTTTGCGAAATGCCGCATTAGCAGTCCTGATATTTGCTGGAGTTACAAGTATAGCGGATAAAACAAGTATAGCGGATAAAATAAGATATTATGCTTCAAAACATTTACTCGCAGTTAACTTAATAACTGAGTGTTTTTAAAACTAAATAACCCTGAGAAATATGTTGTCCAACTCACTGATTCGGAGCGGCAGGAGTTGTTAGATTGTATAAACACAGGTAAAAAAGAGGCGTATAGGATAAGGAATGCTCATATTCTGCTGAAATCAGATGTCAATGGCCCCGGTTGGACTGATGGGAAAATAGCTGAAGCGTCCGAGTGCACTGATAGGACAGTAGCGAAAGTGCGTAAGCGTTTTGCTGAAGGTGGTTTTTCTCGTGTCTTATTTCGTGCTAAGCGAGAGCATCCTCCCACACCTCGTAAACTTGATGGTGAAGCTGAAGCCCACTTGATAGCACTGAGTTGTAGCGAACCTCCCGAAGGTGCTGCTAAATGGACTGGACGCCTACTTGCGTCAGAATTGGTAAGACTTGAAATCGTGGAAAACATTTCTCCAGAAACGGTAAGACAGACACTAAAAAAACGCTTTGAAGCCACACCTTCAGCAACAATGGGTGATCCCCCCTGAAAAAGATGCTGAGTTTGTAAAGTCAATGGAAGAAGTGCTTGATCTTTACCAGAAATCTTTGGATACAGAAATACCTATTGTGAACATGGACGAACAATCTGTCACGCTTAGGGATGATGTTCGGGATCCGCATCCTGTGAAACCGGGGCAAGTCAAGCGTGTAGATAATGAGTATAAACGCAAAGGTACGGCAAATATCTTCCTATTCACAGAAGCATTATCGGGATGGAGGCGTGTGTCTGTTCGGACGCACAGAAAGACAGAGGATTGGGCAGAAGAAGTCCAAGGACTATTGGATCAGGACTACCCATTAGCAGAAAGTGTGATTTTAGTTTGTGACAACCTGAATGGACACAAACTTTCATCGCTCAATAAAGTGTTTGGAAATGAGGAAGCAAATAGGTTGCGTAAGCGTTTAGAAATCGTGCGGACACCAGTACATGGAAGTTGGTTGAATATAGCGGAAATAGAACTGAGTGTCCTTACGCGTCAATGTTTGTGTCGGCGTATCCCAGATAGAGAGACACTCCGTAGAGAGACACAAGCCTGGCAAAAACGGCGAAATGCAGAGCAAAAGCAGGTAGACTGGCAATGGACAACGGACGATGCGCGCGTGCGATTAAAACATCTATACCCGAACAATTAGTATGGACTATCCACTAGTAAGACATTTGGATCACTTGTGCTCCTTTTCTTTTTATATCATTTTTAATTGACAATACGTCATAAATAATTTAGACTCTATTGTGAAACTTTTATCAGTCAGGAAGGACATAATGAATAGAACAGTACCCAAGATTCATGAGAGTGTTGAAGAACTCAAATTGCTGCTGCGAAAAGTTACAGAGGCGCATGAAAAGCAAAGACTTTCCATGCTATATCTTGGACAAAGCGGACAAGCCAAAAACCGAAAACAAGTAGCCGAGTTGTTAGGTTTGCATCGCACGACTATAGGAAACTGGTTGTCGTGTTACGAAGCAGGTGGTCTTGAGAAACTCTTAGAGCGTCGGTATCCTCCGGGGTGTGTGCCAGCTCTCACTGAAGAACAACAAACAAGTCTTCGCACTGAGTTGCAGAAACCTGAAGGCTTCAGAAGCTACAAAGAAATCCAGCAATATATTGCCGATACCTTTGGTGTCAACATGAAATATAGTGCTGTTTACGCGCTTGTTCATGGTAAATGGAAAGCGAAACTCAAAGTTCCACGCAAAAGTCATAAAAAAAAACGCTGAAGAGAGTGAAGCGTTTAGAGAAAACTTCCAACAAGAAGTTGCTGATGCCATTGATGAGAAACAATCTGACTATTCAAACATCCGTCTTTTCAGTCAAGATGAGACGAGGTATGGTCTTTTGCCTGTTGCTAATAGGCGTATTACCTTATCAGGCATCAAACCTGTTGCGGAAATAGAATATAGTTTTACCTCAATGTCCCTTTATGGTGCGGTAGCCCCTCAAAATGGCGATCATTTTTTTCTTGAGTTCCCGCATCTGAACGCCGATTGTTTTCAAATCTTCATAAATCAGTTTTCAACACAGTTTTCAGAAAGCCTAAATGTCATGGTGCTTGATAATGGTCGTTTTCATCAGGCAAAGAAAATAGAGATACCTGACAATGTCATCTTGTTATTTCTACCACCCTATAGTCCGGAGTTGAACCCGATTGAAAGGCTATGGCAAGATCTTAAGGCAAAGTTGTTTTGTCAAGCATACGATACCATTGAAGCGATGCAGAAAAAGATTACGGAGATAATTCACGCTTATTCCACAACAACGATAGCAAAAATAACAGGATTTTCATTTTTTGTAAAAACCGATAATGTCATATAATCAATTAGAAATGGTATTACCATCCTGAGCATTTTCAGAGAGTTTAGCCTTTCTCCAGAATTCAATCGCTATGAATGCACAGATTGGATAAGAGAGCAAGGCTGTTGACCATGCAATTCCTTCTAATCCCCAATACAACATGAATATCCAATTCAATACCGGATTCAATATGAGTCTGATAAGCGTTGCAGGCAGAACTGTCAAGTGGTTTTGACTCGCAAGATGCGCGCGAATCAGCAATCTACTAATTAGTCTTGGCAGCATCCCTATTAGATAAATACCCAGTAGTGAAGCAATATGTTGTTGTCCCTCCAAAGACAATTCCCCCTGTCCAAACAATATCGTCACGATAGTTGAACGAAACAGATAAAAACAGAGAAGAAACGGCACCATCAAGACGATTACAACGACAACACCTCTCCATACGCTCTGCTGTAACTGCTTCGTATTCTTTGATGAAGATATCTTTGCCCAATGTGATAGCAAAACAGGCATTGTAACACCTGTCAATGCTTCAGGAATTGCACACAATCGGAGTGAATAATCCAGCTTTGAGACCGAACTCGGACCAAGTGAACTTGCCATACCTCTGTCAACGACAGGGTTCATTCCATCTGAGATAGCAGCTCCCATCATCAGAAGGCATTGTTTGAGAAATTGTTTCGGATATGAAATTCCTTCTGTATCTGAACGGATTTGCTTTAGACTAAATAGTCTTTTCAAAGGTAATTTAAGGACATTACAGCATCTTTGAAGTAAAACGATCGCCTGAAAAAATTCACCGATGATGAGTGCTAACGGAATGCTTAACCAACTGATATAAGGTTTACATATATAGATGGCAGCAATGACCAAAATAGCACGGACTCCTTGTAAAATGACTGGAATGTGAAATACTTGGTAAGTGTCTAATATGGCCTTGAGCATCCAACGTACAGATGAAATCATTGTTAGCAACAGGAATCCAATGATGATACCAACTGCGATAGTGGGAGGAAGTCCAACGTTTGGAAAAAAGATCTGCGAAATACCCCATGCAATACCACCCAACGCACAACACACTAAAGGCATCGTCAAAATATACCAAGTCAATATGGATTGAACACAATGTTGTGCTTCTGTTTCACCTTGTGCTCTCGCATCTGCTAACAACGGCACAAGCACAGAATATGCAGAAGCAGCACTCAGTAACTCAATCAGAAACGCTGCGATGCCCCAGTAATAGTAGATGAAATCCATCTCTGCAGTGTCACCAAACCACTTTGCAAGTACAATATAGATTAGTAGTGTACCAACGCGTGCTATAAGACTTAGTGGAGTGATTAGCAGTAGATTTTTGAGTAAGGAAGCTTGGGGTTGGGTATCACTGTTTGACATGAAATGTTTGAGAGGGTGATTGTTCTTATGTATAGACCTATTATACAATCCTCTTTTCATGATGTCAAGGTTATGGCGGGGTTATGGGTGTGTAAAGATTTTGTCACTAACTTCTTACCATGAATTGTAGGGGCGGGGCTCTGTGCCCTCCCGTTGCCTTACAGGACAAGGAATGGCGGGGCACAGAGACCCGGGGAATCATGCCGAATACCAAACGCTTATTCGTCTAAGCGCATTCATACCCGACAAATGCCACACGGGGAATGCCTTAATGGCATTCATACCGTTGATTTGGCGCATTTGGCGTTGATTACTTGATTTGGTCCTACAATAGATTACAGGTTTTTCACTGGTATTGATGTCTACGGTGACAAAATCTTTACACACCCCGGGGTTATTTTTATGCTTTTCTGCTCTATTTCATTACAAACGTTAATAGTTTTGAGATACGATTTAGCTTGTGAACAACATGGTAGTAGGCACGCTCCGCGTGCCGTCCACATGAGAGGAATTTCGGCACACGGCGTGTGCCTACTACTATGCATCGTTACAATTCAAACCTAACTCTTAGTAAAACTCATCAACTGGCAATTTATGGTAAATTATTGAAGTAATTCTACACATTCCTTAGGCGAGGTTAGGAAACCTCGCCTACCGTAGATAGAAAGTGTAGATATATTTTTATACTTCACCATATAAAACTAAATAGTCCTGAAGGTTATGAGGTTATACTTGACAAAATAGAAGATTCTTAATAGTATACTCTAAGAACAGAAATTTCGGTAACTGCCCTTTATCACTATAATCTTTAAAACGGGAGGAACAGACTATGATTCAAACTGCTTACAAGGAAACATATCGTCCACAATTTCACTTCACTCCAAAAACGAACTGGACTAACGATCCCAACGGATTGATCTATTACAAAGGTGAGTATCATCTCTTCTTTCAACACAATCCCACTGGCATCAACTGGGGTAACATGACATGGGGACATGCCGTTAGTCCCGACTTGGTGCACTGGAAACAACTGCCACACGCTATCCATCCTGATGAACTCGGCACGATTTTTTCGGGTTCCGGGGTTGTGGATTATAACAATACCGCAGACTTCCAGACAGGTGACGAGGCAGTACTTGTGGTATTTTATACTTCTGCTGGCAGCCACGCACCTGAAAAAGTGCCGTTCACACAGAGCATTGCTTATAGTAATGACCGTGGACGGAGTTGGACGAAATATGAAGGGAACCCTATCATTGAACATATCGTTGGGAGCAACCGGGACCCTAAGGTAATTTGGCATGAACCCACGCAAAAATGGGTGATGACACTTTTCCTTGATGGAAATGACTTTACCTTTTTCAGTTCTACAAACCTAAAGGAATGGGAACGTCTCTCTGACATCAAGATTCCAGATGGGGAATGTCCAGATCTCTTTGAACTTCCTGTGGATGGTGATCCTGACAATACCAAATGGGTGTTTTGGGGTGCTGGTGGCAAATACTATGTTGGTGATTTTGATGGGACCAACTTCATCCAAGATGGTGAATCGCAACGCGCAGACTACGGAGCAAACTTCTATGCCGCACAGACGTGGAGCGACATTCCTGACTCTGACGGTCGCCGCATTCAAATTGCATGGATGAACGGTAGCAATCCACCAGAAATGCCTTTCAATCAACAGATGAGTTTCCCTTGTGTGCTAACACTTCGGACTACGGCAGATGGCATTCGTCTCTATCGTGAACCGGTCGCAGAAATAGAAAATATCCATGACTATTCACACGCATGGAGCAATGTGACGATTAATCCTGATGAGAACTTACTTGATGGATTAACAGGTGAACTCTTTGACATCCGAGCAGAGATTGGACTGAATGATGCGACTGCAGTAGGATTCAATATTCGCGGTCAAGATGTCCGATATAATGTCGCTGAGAATCAGTTGACATTCCTTGAAAGGAGCGGACCACTTGCCCCACAAGATGGTAAAATTCAACTGCAGATTTTAGTGGATCGCATCTCTATTGAGGCATTCGGTAATGCCGGGACACTCTCAATGACATCCTACTTCCTACCAGACTTGGACAACGCAGACATCGGGATTTACGCTGAGGGTGGTGCTGCTACACTTACATCATTGAAGGTGCATGAACTCAAATCGTCGTGGGTATAACAACAATTAATTCAACAATCATCATACGGTAGGTGCGGTTTCCTAACCGCACTACTCATTTTAAGTTCGCACATCTCCTAAAAATAAAGCGTCGCTGTTAGATTTCGTTTGCCACCCTGATTACGAAATTCGCACAGATAGATTCCTTGCCATATCCCTAAATTTAGGTTATGGTTCTTAATCGGGATGGACACAGCAAAACCGACAAGCGACGCTTTGATATGTGCAGGCATATCGTCATCCCCTTCTATCGTGTGCTTATAGAAAGGTTCACGTTCCTTTACGAGACGGTCAAAACTATTCGCAAAGTCTTCTCGCACCGTCGGATCATCATTTTCATTGATAGTTAAACCTGCTGAGGTGTGCTTGATAAATAGATGCAGAATACCTGTTTCTGGTAGTTCCTCAAGCGAATTTACGATCTCATCTGTGATGAGATGGAAACCGCGCGGGTATGCTGGTAAAGTTATTTCAAATTGTTGTATCATATCGTTCCTGTTCTTTCTTGGTTTCTTGTTATGGTAGCATATTTTGGGGAAATATCAAGTAAAATTGGTTATTGATGATACCGGGTGTCTAGTGGAGTGTCTACACTAAAATTATAGGTATATTCTTCAATAAAACTTGCCAAACAGACGTATTTCTTTTAGAATGTCCCTAAATACTTCTTTAAGGAATAGTCTCTTGAAAAAGAAATATATAGTTGAATTAACTGATATTGAGCGTGAAGAACTAAACAAGTATATAAGTAAAGGAGAAAATAAAGCGTATAAGATCAGGCATGCACACATCTTATTGAAATCCGATGTAAATGGTCCTCGCTGGACTGATAAGCAGATAGCTGAAGCTTACTCGTGTCATGAGCAGACGGTTTACAATGTGCGGCATCGTTTTGTAGAAAAGGGTTTATCGGGAGCGTTGGATCGAGTGCACCGCAAAACACCTCCGTGTCCTCGAAAGTTGGATGGTGAAGCAGAAGCGCGTCTGATTGCGTTGAGTTGTAGCGAACCGCCTGAAGGCTATAGCAGGTGGTCCCTTCGTCTTCTTGCTTCGGAATTCGTGAAGCTTGAAATCGTTGAGAGTATTTGTTCTGAAACAGTGCGCCAGACGCTAAAAAAAACGAACTAAAGCCACACCTGGTGGAACAATGGGTAATCCCACCCACCGAAAATGCTGAGTTTGTCGCAGCAATGGAAGAAGTGCTTGATCTCTATCAGAAACCTTTAGACACAGATGTGCCGGTTGTGAATATGGATGAACAACCTGTAACGTTGAGGGATGATATTCGCGAGCCGTGCCCCCTCAAACCGGGTCAAATCAAGCGTGTAGATAATGAATATAGACGCAATGGCACAGCACAACTTTTCATATTCACAGAAGCACTAACGGGGTGGAGAGGCGTGTCTGTGCGTGAGCGTCGGACTGCGGTGGATTGGGCACAAGAGGTAAAGGTGCTATTAGACGAGGTGTATCCGAAAGCAAAACGAGTGATTTTAGTTTGTGATAATCTGAATACACATAAAGTTTCATCCTTGTATAAAGCGTTTCCAGCAGCGGAAGCACGCCGTTTATGTGCTCGTTTAGAAATCGTGTATACGCCCAAACATGGAAGTTGGTTGAATATTGCTGAGATAGAACTTAGCGTGCTAACACGACAATGTTTAGGTCGTCGCATCCCTGATATAGAAACACTACGACGAGAGACACAAGCTTGGGAAAAAGACGAAATGGTGAAGCGAAGCAAGTAGACTGGCAATGGACAACGGATGATGCTCGCATCCGATTGAAACGCTTATACCCACAATTTTAGTGTGGACAGTCTACTAGTTTTTGTACCAATCCAAACTTTTCATATCAGGTAACACCTCTTTCTACACATTGTCCGGGCGGGTCTCTGTGCCCGCATGTTACCTCCAATTCTCAGACATGGCGGGACACAGAGACCCGGGGAATGTCATAAGCACATTGGTCCCGTTGATTTCCCCGGACAAGGGTTGGTGAAAAGTTAGTGCCAAAACTGGACACACTTGATGATACCTACATTATTGACCTTTTTCTGATGGTATGATAAACTATGAATACATTAAATCACCTTGAAGACTTAAATCTATGCCAAAAGAAAACTTCAACGAAAAACTCATCGCACTCCTTAAAAAGAAGCCCGAATTTGTTGACGACTCAGGCGAACTTCTCCCTGCTGCAGTCAAAGACCACGCATGGAAACTTGACCCGAATCTCATCAGGTTACTCCTTTCCGAACCAGAGATAAAATCAATCTTCTTTGATGAAATTGACGAACATTGGGTTTTCAACCACAACACCTTCATTGACTACATCACCGCCAAGAACTTCCTCGCCAATTCCTATACCCAATTCCGCAACAAAATTGGATTGAATATTGATGGTAAGTTTCTACGTGAACGCGGGGAAGTCTCGCTTGTGTGGCCCTACAAAGATTGTGTGCTTGAAGGCGGGCAGACAAAAGAAGAGGAAAAGCGCAAAGAAATATTCTTCAACGAAATCCTTGCTCAAAACGAAATCAACCAGATGTTTGATCCGAAGGTGCTGAGCAACTGGAAACGCTACACCGCTGCAGGTGAACAAGATGTTACCGAGATCAAACGCGACGACAATGGCACGATCCGCGAAAACCTTATCATCAAAGGCAATAACCTCATTGCACTCCACACCCTCAAACAGCAGTTCCGCGGACAGGTCAAACTGATTTATATTGATCCGCCTTATAATACGGGAGGAAGCACAGATTCTTTTTCCTATAACAATGATTTTAAACACTCCACCTGGCTAACTTTTATCAGGAATAGAATAGAAATCGCAAAAGAATTATTGAAGAATGATGGCTTTATGGCGGTCACGATTGATCATGTAGAACTATTTTATCTTGGAGTATTGCTTGATGAGATATTTGGGCGGGAAAACCGTATAGGGATAGTGACGATCTACATCAACCCGAAAGGTAGGCAACACGAGAGATTTTTTTCTGCTGCGACTGAACACATGTTGGTATATGCAAAGGATATATCTAAAGCTGAGTTTAACAAGGTTGCCTTAGACAAAGATAAGATCAAAAGCTTTGATAAACGCGACGAAGAAGGAAATTATCGTTTAGAAAAATTTATCAGGGTAAGATCAAATACTTCACGAACCAATAAACCTAAATTTTGGTACCCTATTTACGTCAGTAATGATTTGAAAGACATTACTCTTACTAAAAAGAATGACTATCATGAAGTTTTCCCAGTTGATAATGGTCGTGAATTCACATGGAAAACCAAGCCAGAGACATTTGAAAAACGAAATGTCGGTGAATATTTTGTCGCGGTTGAACAAAACGGGCAGATAATAATCTTGCACAAATATCGTGAGCAACAAGTGATTAAAAATTTGTGGATGGATAAAAAGTATTTCCCTGAATTCCAAGGCACTAATCTGCTAAAAAATTTATTGGGTAAAAATTTGTTCAGTTATCCCAAGTCGCTGTATGCTGTGATAGATACCTTGAAAATCATGACTGGTAAAGACGACATAATATTGGATTTTTTTACAGGAAGTGGAACTACTGCACATGCTGTTTTAGAATTAAACAAGCAAGATAATGGAAATCGGAAATTTATTTTGTTAGAACAGATGGACTATGTTGAAAATGTTACCGTGCAGCGAGTGGAAAAAGTTATAGAAAAGCAAGATGTCGGCGATTTCATCTATTGTGAACTCATGCAATACAACCAAGCCTATATGGACAAAATCCAAGCCGCACAATCCACCGATGAGCTTGTCGTACTCTGGAAAGAGATCGCCGAAAACTCTTTCCTGAACTGGTATGTCAACGCAGAAACGCCTGAAGATGCAGTCCAAGATTTCAAAGATATTGACGACCTTGAAGCACAGAGACACCTATTGGTAGAATTGCTGGATAAAAATCAACTTTATGTCAACCTTTCGGAAATCGAGGATGCGGATTTTGGGGTGAGTTCGGAGGATAAGGTGCTGAATAAGGCGTTTTATGGAGAATAAAAAAGCCAGGGATATAGGATTGCGCGAACCGCGGTCCTGCAATCACGTGGCATGGAGCCATTCGTCCCTGACAATTGTATTATACTATAAAAAATAAATTATACCCAGAAAACAAATAATGCTCACACAAAATCAACAAACCGTCTATAATTGGATAAACAACGATCTTGAATTACCGGTTTATGCCGAAGTATACAAAGGGGCATTGGAGTTATTAAACAAGAAATCAGCTGGCTACATCACCTTCGTATCCCATGCGAGCAGGGATTTGATGAACGGGTGTGCTGCTGCGGTAAACAGGATCACGAGTGGATATGTTCAATATGTCCATCTTGTAAATGATTTCCAAGACGATTGGAAAGATGAATGGGGAGGAGAATGGAACAATATCACAGAAACTAACGATAAAAACGGACATCTGATCCCTAATGAAATCTGTAAGAAGATCAAAAAATTAGTTGATGACCACAAAGAAGGCCGTCTCAGATCTGAAGAGATAGATAGTTCTTTTTTTACCACTTTTCTGGATTATCCTAATAAAGAAAGTATTCCGGAGAACTTATCTCAGGAATGGCGATGCGCTAGAAGGTGGTTTATTGGTCATGCTCACTTACGTGAGGATGAGTTTTCTATAGAGACTTATGATGAAGTGGAAATGCATTTTCAAAACCTTGATAGTTTTTTATACGCTGCTGCAGCAAGCGAACTTGAGCAGCTAAGGAGTATTCATGAAATCTTGGAAGAAACCAACCAATGAACTTATAGATAAGGCTCTTGGTTCACTTAGAAAGGTAACCGCTCGTAAGTATTTTTTCTCCCGTTTAGAAAATCCATTGTGGTTTAAACCGCTTGTTGAACGTGGCTGTTATAAATATCCTCCGAAAAGTCTGCGATTTGATGATGGCACGATTCAATTCCCTTACTGGCCAGAGATTCGATACCTCAAAAACGTGTGTAGTGAGATACCCGATGAAGTAGTCAGGTTGTTGATAGATCTTCCTGAAACCGATAACCCTGTCGTCTACGACGGTATTTTAGATATTGTATTGCAACTTCCCGTAGAATACTCTGTAAAACTAAAAAACAAAATACTTGATTATGCTGGTATGGAGCACCAATTCCGGACGTATAGATATGCAAATCTATTGGAGCGTTGGACAAAGGAAAATCAGACATCGGCAGCATTGGAACTCGCAAAAATACTGGTTAAGTTTGCATCCGACCCGCAGTCAGAGAGTAAACAGAAACGCCGTATAGAAAATCCTATGGACAGTAATACTTTGCTTGAACCTGCACCCCGCATGTTACCTGGGGAATACCGTGATATAATGTTAAAAGGTATCCGGCCTATCACAGAAAGCGATCCTTACAAAGTTGCCTGTATCTTGATTGATGCTACAGCAAATATGATCTATTTACGAAAACATAAGCAAGATTTTAATAATCAGAAAGATAATTCCTGGTCATGGTGTCCTTGCATCTACAAACCAGGTAAAGACGGTGGGAGTTCTGAGGAAACACTTGTTCATACACTGACCTTTGCGTGCGAAAAGGTGTTTGAAAAATCATCCAATGCAATAGTAGAATTAGACAAAACTTTACGAAATCAACATTGGAATATTTTCAAACGCCTACGCCACCATCTTTATGCTAAATACCCAAGTGAACAGACCAAAACGTGGATCCTGGAATTGATTCTAACACCTGAATATTACAATCGCTGGAATCATTCCTACGAATTCCAACTGATGATACGCCGTGCTTGTGAGCATTTTGGAGAGAAGTTACTCACGG
This sequence comes from Candidatus Poribacteria bacterium, assembly GCA_958295945.1. Taxonomy (GTDB): domain Bacteria; phylum Poribacteria; class WGA-4E; order WGA-4E; family WGA-3G; genus MSPOR6. The sequence goes on along the minus strand of OY282386.1, from coordinate 1,415,418 downwards.
AGGAAGAACTCCCACAAATCTTTGATGCTATTCTTGCAGGACCATCAAAGACAAATTACCAAAAGGGGATAATGGAGTTTTTAGGTATTGAGTTTGATGAAGAGGATTTTCTGCAGTATCAACGTCATCGCCATCAAATTCAGCTTGCACCTTTTGCTCCTGTGCTATTTGGTAAATATGAAATTTACCTCCAAGAATTAGAAACTAAAGACTATTCTCGAACCTTTGATGACGATTATACCCCATCTAAACCAAATGTTAAAAGAGTATCTGTATCTAAACGCAGTCCCTACTCACACAAAGACCTTGCAAAGTTAACAGATGATAATCTTCTCAACCTCATAAATGCTTGGAATGATGAAGATAAATTCTACGAAAATGAAGATCATGTAGAAATTAACATAGAAATACTTGCAAATGCATTTCAGACCGTTTTCAGAGAGTCAATTATACCTGATGCTAACAGATTGAAATTCTGGATGGAAAATCGTGAACGAATTGAGAGACCTATTTACGTCCGTGTAATGATTTATGCAATGCAAGCACTGATTAAAGATAAGGACTTCAATCAACTCAATGAATGGTTAACATTCTGTGAATGGGTCCTTTCACATCCAGACCAAGAACACGATAGAGACTATAGACAAGGTGATGAATCCCGCGAGAATAAGAGCTGGACCAATTCACGTAGAGCTGTCGGTGACTTTATCGGCGAATGTTTAGAAAAGGATGTAGAGGTTCCGATTACTGTCCGAGAAAAACTCGCAAAGATTCTGAGAAAACTTTGCACACAGTCCGATTGGAACCTGGATAAAAGCAATCCAAACAGATTATATCAAAATGACCCACTCACCGAAGGTATCAATAATACGCGAAGTCGAGCATTAGAAGACCTTGTCAAATTCGGTTTCTGGTTGCGCAGACATGAACCTCAATGTGAAGTTCCCGAATTAACAACACTCCTTGAAAAACGTTTCTGCTCCAAAACTGATTACCCTATGACACCACCGGAGTATGCCATTTTGGGTAAGAATTATCTGTCGATTTACAGGCTGAATGAGAAGTGGACAATTGCACATAAATCAGATTTCTTCCCACAGACACAAAGTAAACGGAAAGAATGGTACGCGGCATTTAGCAGCTTTATACTTTGTAACGGGGCAGTTAAGCAAATCTTTGAAATTCTTAAAGACGATTTCAATTTTGCCTTACAACATTTATCCGATTTCAAAAAGCATGATCTCATCACACGACAACCCATTGATGTCTTCGGCGAACGCCTTTTTTACTTTTATCTGTGGGAAATGTTCCCACTTAAAGGTCAAGAAAGTCTACTTGAACAATTTTACCAGCAAACTGATAAAAAACGAGAACATTGGTCAAACTTGTTCAAGGATATCGGCCACCGCTTACGAAACACCGAAAAACACTTAGACCCAAATATGAAAGAAAGAGTAAAGAAATTCTTTAAATGGCGCATTAAACAGGAAGAGCCGACAGAACTCCGATATTTTACCTATTGGTTACAAGCCGAGTGTATGGAAACTAAATGGCGATTGAAATCATATTCTAAAGTCATAGATGTATGCAAAGCAAAAGATTGCGAAGTAGAAGATTGGGAAATTTATCTAAAGGAGTTATGTCAAATGCTTCCAAAACATACCGCTGAGGTAGTTGAGTGCTTCTTTAAGCTAACCAATGATATTCGTAATAAAAACCTCTACATTCAGACAGAGGAAGCAAAAACTATCCTAAAAACAGGTCTTAACAGCACAGACATGATTGTATATGAGAATGCTAAGCACGCCCTTAACAACCTACTCCGAGCTGATAAAATGGAATATATGGACCTTATGTTTGAAAAAGACAAACAAATTTTGGAAAAGTAATGCCCGAAAAATTTTTACACGAAACAGTATTAGAGGAATTCGGACGGAAAACCCTCCGAGAAACCGAAGTTCCCGCATATATCACAGACAACCTTAACCCCACGTTTGAACTCCGAGAGTATCAAGAAGAAGCGTTCGTACGGTTTCTCCTCTGTTTTGAAAATGATTTTGAAGAGAAGGAAAAACCGCTACACTTGTTATTCAACATGGCAACTGGCAGTGGTAAGACGCTTATCATGGCGGGGCTGATTCTCTATCTTTACGAACAAGGATACCGAAATTTCCTCTTTTTTGTCAACTCCACTAATATCATTGAAAAGACAAAGAATAACTTTCTCGACCCACGTGCAACAAAATACCTTTTCAGTCAAGACATCCGTTTTGAAGGTAAACCTGTCACCGTAACGAAGGTGGACAATTTTGATGGAGTCAACGAAAACGACATCAATATTTGCTTCACGACAATCCAGCAACTTCATACTGATATGAATTCAGAAAAGGAGAACGCCTTAACTTATGAGAATTTCGCTGAGCAGCAAATCGTGTTGTTAGCTGATGAAGCGCATCACATGAATGTTAGCACAAAGACACAGACAGGAATAACGTTATTTGAAAGTTGGGAAAACACAGTAGAACATATCTTTAAGTCTAATGACGCTAATCTACTGTTGGAATTTACAGCAACGCATGACTATGCGACACCTGCAATGGTAGAAAAGTATCGGAATAAAATTATCAATCGCTACGACCTTGTGGATTATCGTAACGATAAGTATTCAAAAGAGGTTGTGCTTGTACATTCCGATTTAGATCAGGACTCACGTATCTTGCAGGCACTCATTCTCAACCAATACAAGCGGGAGGTGGCGGGGAAAAACGGAATTAACCTAAAGCCTGTCATACTGTTTAAAGCACAGAAGACAATCGCGCAATCGGAAGAAAACAAGGAGAACTTCCACAAATTGATTGATGGACTAACCCATGACCAAATTCAAGGTATTCAGAAATCTCCACTTGAGATTGTTCAACAGGCATTCCGTTTCTTTGATGAAAACGGCATCGGTCCCGAACAACTTGTCCAACGTCTGAAATCCGAATTTCAGGAAGCATATTGTCTCTCGGTAAACGACGAAGACGCAAAGAAAAACTATCAGATGCAAGTAAACACACTTGAAGACAAAGATAATCCGATACGTGCTATCTTTGCCGTGCAAAAACTCAACGAAGGATGGGACGTGCTAAACCTGTTTGATATTGTCCGTTGTTATGAAACCCGCGACTCAGGGAAGGGAAAAATCGGATCAACGACTACATCCGAAGCACAACTTATCGGACGCGGTGCACGCTATTTTCCATTTGTCTTACCAGACTATCCAGATAGATTCCGTCGAAAATTTGATGAGGAGCTAAACCATGAATTGCGCGTGTTAGAAGAACTTCATTACCATAGCATCCACGATTCACGTTACATATCGGAAATTAGAACTGCACTCATTGACCAAGGTATGATGGATGAACGAGGCGTTACCCGTGAGTTGAAATTAAAGGACAAATTCAAGAAAACTAAATTTTACAAATATGGGGTTATCTGGCTTAATGAACAGGTCCCGAAGGATTACCAACATGTCCAATCTTTCGCTGACCTTGCCAATCTCAGTGTGAATCAGAAGAACTATGAGCACGTTATTCCTACAGGTTCTGCGGGAGAAACTACTGCAATGGAGGAAGGAACAACACCGATGCTGCAAAACGATGATGGGTGGGATATTCCTGTTAATGAAATTGAACAGAATATCCTTAGAACCGCTATTGCTTGTAATCCGTTTTTCACCTTTGCATCGATTAAGAAGTATTGTCCACACTTAACATCTATAAGTGAATTTATGACTTCAGGGAACTATTTAGGTGGATTGGCTATCACATTCAAGGGAAACCTATTGAATTTAGATGAGAATCGTTCTGCAAAACTCTCCGCATGCCAAGGGTTGTTAAGTCAAATTGAAACTGAAGTCCGAGAACAAGTTACTGAATACCAAGGAACAAAACACTTTGGACCAAAACAGGTGCATGATGTATTCAAAGATAAACTCTTGAAATTTGATGCGCGAAACCCGCGTGCAACTATTGATCGGCAGTTTGAGGACAAAGATTGGTTTCCATTCAACTCTCTCTACGGCACGAGTGAAGAAAAAGCATTCGTAGATTTGCTCATCAGGAAGGTAAAGACATTAGCAGCACATTATAATGAAATCTACCTACTACGTAACGAAATGCATTTTGCAATCTATAACTTCTCTGATGGACAAGCATTCTATCCAGATTTTGCACTATTCCTACAAGAAAAAAAAGGGAATTTCGTTTGTTATCAATTTTTCGTAGAACCCAAAGGAAAATATTTACAACCCACTGACCAATGGAAAGAAAGATTCATGAAAGAGATAACTGGTGAATTTAAAAACAAACTTCTAACAGTTGATAGCAAAAAATTCCGTTTGATTGGTTTACCATTTTACAATGAAAACGATGAGAATCCTTTCTGGGATGCATTGAGTGACACATTAGCAGATACAACATAAACAATTATTATAATGAAAATTTCATTTGCAGAAAATACGCATTTATAGTATCATATTATTATGCACATTTTATATATTATGAGGAACTGCTTCCACCATTAAGGTAAATCATCAGCAGTCCCTTGTATTCTACTTTTGAGACAGATAAGGAGCAAAAAATATGAGCAATGAAGCATTAGGAATGGTTGAAACTCGTGGGTTGGTCGGTGCAGTTGAAGCTGCCGACACGATGGTCAAAGCCGCTAACGTCAAATTGATTGGGAAAGAACAGGTAGGCGGTGGTTTTGTAACCGTCATGGTACGTGGCGATGTGGGTGCAGTGCAAGCTGCTACAGATGCTGGTGCGGAAGCTGCAAAAGCAGTCGGTGAACTCGTATCCGTACACGTCATTCCTCGTCCACATTCGGATGTTGAAACTATTCTCGCTGGTAAAGCTGCCGATGCCGATTCGGATGCGTAAATCCATTGTTTGTATTGGACATGGCGCAATATTAGACATCGCGTCCGTTGGGAATGTGAAATTAATCTAATTCAAGGAAAACAGACACGTCTGATTTTTCTGATATTACATCAACTTATCCCCACCAATACATAGAAATCGTCACATCAATATAGAAACCTCAGCGATGCTTGGATTTCTAAACACGCAACCGTGTTATCTTTGATTTACATCGGTTATGTCCATACTTGAGATATTGGAGGCATGAATGGCACAAATTGATGAGAAACAGATTGAACAGATTGTTTCACAAGTCCTAACCACACTACAGCAAGATGGAAAGGTTACTGTACCTCCCATAACGTCTGGGACAAGTTCTTCTCGGTCAGGTGTTTTCGCATCTGTGGAGGAGGCAATCAGCGCAGCCAAAACAGCACAAGCAGCACTCATCAAACTTGGGTTTGCCAAAAGACGTGAGATTATAGAAGCAATCAAACAAGTCTCTCTTGAAAATGCAAAACGACTCGCAGAACTGGCAGTTCAAGAGACAAAAATGGGTAACCCAGAACATAAAATAATGAAAAATGAAGGTGCTGTCAACCTGTCACCGGGTATGGAAGACTTAATATCGGAGTCTATGTCTGGAGATGATGGCACGTTATTGATAGAATATGTTCCGTTCGGTGTTATCAATTCGATTACTCCCACCACAAATCCCACATCCACAGTAATCAACCATGCAATTATCATGATTTCTGCGGGGAACGCAGTCCTATTTAGTCCGCATCCCAACGCGAGCGATTGCACTGAAGAGACGATGCATGTGATTAATGATGCGATAGTGAAGTCAGGAGGACCTGCGAACCTACTAACTTCTGTTGCGAATGCTACACTACGGACAGCCAAACAAATTATGGATCACCCCGATATAGCGATGGTCGTAGCCACTGGTGGTGCAAGTGTTGTCAAAGCAGCGTTGACAAGTGGTAAGAAAGCAATCGCCGCTGGTCCCGGCAATCCACCCGCTATTATTGACGAAACCGCTGATATTCCAAATGCTGCCAGACACGTAATCGCAGGGACAAGTTTTGACAATAACCTACTCTGTATCGGTGAAAAAGCACTCTTTGTCGTTGAAACTGTTGCAAATGATACGATACAACAACTCACACAGAATGGTGGACATCTGCTTAATGCAAGTCAACGCGAAGCACTTGAAGCAGTTGTCACAGAGAATGGCGAATCTAATAAAGAATATATCGGTAAAGATGCGAAAACCATCCTTGAAGCAGCAGGTATCACAGCACCTGCACAAACGGTCGCTATCGTAGTAGAAGTTCCAGCAGACCACAATTTTGTTATCAACGAATACCTTATGCCTATATTGCCTGTGGTTCGAGTGCGTGATTTTGACGAGGCATTAAAAGGGGCACTCGCAGCAGATGGTGGCAGAGGACACACCGCCATGCTCCATACGAACAACACAAAACGCATTACACAATTCAACAAGGCAATGAATTGCTCCGTAGTCGTTGTCAATGCTCCATCTTATGCGTGTTGTGGTTTGGAGGGTGAAGGCTTTTTAGCAATGACAATCGCCGGACCAACGGGTGAAGGATATACACGTCCCCGAACATTTACTCGTCAAAGACGCTTAACTTTGGCAAACGACCTATCTGCTCACACCTTGTGCAAAAAATAACTTCATAACGATCGGTTCGTATCGTTCCAAATATCTTAGTGAAATATCTGCGGCGGAGTCTACTCCGCCTTTTTTATGTAATCTTATGTAAGATGACACGTTTTATAAGACATAAATATTCCAAATTAAAGCAGAGACAATCACAAGAAAATGAATACTGATATCAACACACTTAGAGAACAGATACGCTACCATGAGCGTAAATACTATATTGATGACCAACCCAAAATTTCTGATGCAGAATTTGACGCGCTGATGCGTCAACTTGAGGAACTTGAGAAAGCATCTCCAGATGATATTCCATCCGATTCTCCTACGCAGCGCGTGGGGGGCGGTGTTGCTTTGGGTTCGCGTATACCACACAAAAGTCCAATGCTAAGTCTTGATAACACCTTTGGTAGAGACGAGTTGATGGATTTTGATACGCGTGTCAGGAAATTGCTGGAAGAAGCACCTGTTGAATATGTGACTGAGTTGAAGATAGATGGATTAGGTGTTTCACTGCTCTATGAAAATGGCACATTTGTTCGTGGTCTCACACGGGGTGATGGTGAGTTCGGCGAGGATGTTACTGGCAATTTACGAACTATTCGCGCCATTCCGTTGAGGCTCACTTCAACTGAAGAAAATCCTGTTCCCCCTATATTAGAAGTGCGCGGTGAGGTATTTATTCCTAAACACCGCCTTGACGACATCAACGTGCAACGTGAAGAAGCAGGCGAATCTCCATTTGCTAATCCACGAAATGCCGCTGCCGGTTCTGTGCGAACGCAAAATTCCAATGTCACTGCTAAACGACCATTAGACATTTTCATTTATTCGCTCAATTATGTTGAAGGACTTGATGTTGCAACGCATTCTGAAGCACTTGAGAAATTAATTAGTTACGGTTTCAAATGCAATCCACATACAGAACTCCACAATTTGCTTGAAGGTGTGATTATATATTACAATCAGTGGGTGGCTAAACGCGAGGAAATACCTTATGAGGTAGACGGTATTGTCGTTAAAGTGAACGACATGGCACAACAGACCGAATTGGGGGCGACTTCAAAAAGTCCACGTTGGGCAACATCCTATAAGTTTCCCGCCCATCAGACAAGGACAACTATTGAAAAGATTGAGGTGCAAGTAGGACGTACAGGCGTGTTGACACCTGTTGCAATTTTGGAACCAGTAAAACTCGCGGGTGCAACGATTACACATGCGACCCTGCATAACGAACAGGAGATACAGAATAAGGATATTCGCATCGGAGACACGATTATTCTGGAACGCGCAGGAGATGTTATTCCAAAAGTTATTGATGTCCTGAAAGAAAAGCGGAAGGGAAATGAAGTTGCCTTTCAATTTCCGGATATATGTCCTGCATGTAGCACTCAGGTTCAACGTTCCGATACTGAGGTTGCAGTCCGATGTGTAAATGCTGGGTGTTCAGCACAGTTAAAACGGAGGATTGCTCATTTTGCATCACGAAACGCTCTTGAGATTGAAGGTCTCGGTCCTGCAACTGTCAACCAATTGGTTGACAATGGTCTCGTTCATGATGTGGCGGACCTATATACATTGAAAGCAGAAGAAGTGGGTAAATTGGATCGGATGGGACCGGGGTTGACAGGGAATCTCTTGCATCAAATTGAGCATAGTAAAGATGCTCCCGCTGCAAAGGTGTTAGTCGGATTGAGCATCTTCCATGTCGGTGACACCGTCGCAGAACTCCTGATTGATCACTTTTTGTCTATTGACGGCTTGAGTCAAGCTGATGCTGCTGCTATTGAAGTAATTCCAGGTATCGGTCCGCAGATTGCGGAGAGTGTTTCTACCTTCTTTGCCCAGAACCGTCTTTTGATAGAGAAATTAAAAGCAGCTGATTTGAAATGTTTTACGGAAGAAGTTGTCAAAGCACCGAAGATTTTAGAGGGGACTTTTTTCAGTGGCAAAACTTTTGTTGTCACGGGCAGCCTAACGGATATGACGCGCACAGAAGCATCGACTCAGATTAAGGCACGCGGTGGGAAAGTAACATCAAGCGTAACGGGTAAGACAGATTATCTCATCGCAGGAGAAGGTGCAGGTTCAAAGTATGATAAGGCAGTGGAATTAGGTGTGGAAATCCTGAATGCGGAGGCGTTTTTTGAACATTTAGGTGAGAAATAATGGCATTGACAAACTATTATTGCTCTGCTATCTTGTATTAACCATTTTCTCAATATAGTGCCTATATAACTATCAAGAAAAAGGATTTACACAACATGAACAGAGACCTTCTTCAACTTATTAAAGATTATGCTACAAAAGAACACACTGGTATCAATGCCAACCTACTCGGAAAATCTAAAGACAATTTGATTTCTATACTCTTAGACCTCCTTACGATCTATTTCAACGATTTGAATTCTTCTACGATGCGTGAGTTAGTTGTTGCTGTAGTCGCAGGATATGAACCGAGTACTAAGAAATTAGGTTATAATGGTTTTCGACAGAATACGCCTACTGGACCAATAGAATACTGTGAAATCAAACCCCGGAATTTTCGCACTGATTCCACTGCTAAAAATCCCACAAAACTAAATGGTGGTGGAAATTTCACCGATTACAGTTGGCAGAAGTTTGAAAGACATAAAGAAGAAAATCCAAACATGTTGGTTGCCGGTTTTGTTGACGGATGTCTCATTTACATATTCGAGTTCGACTTTAACGAACAAAGTTTCACATCTCGCTTGCAGGCACAACTTGAACGTAGATTTCCCGACGGAGATAGAACAAGTCAATATCTGCGAAGTGCAGATTTTTCATTTAAGCATTACAAGGGCACAAATAGTTTTAAAACAGTTTATACCACGTTTAGACAGAGACTTTTCGACGCAAAGCCGCACATTACAAAAAATGTATTCCAATATTTGGAGCAGACAACATAATGAACATTACCGATCAACTTCATCTTAAAGACGATTCACTGGATCATAAACAAATTACTACGGATATGGTCGGCGAAGGCAAACTCATTGAAGGCAACACCCTTGACATTTTGACTAAGATAGATGATGATGTCATAAATGTTGGCGTTACCTCGCCACCATATAACAAACAAGAAAAACATAAAGGTTGGCTTGTTAAAAATGTCGTGTATGATGTATATAAAGATGCTTTACCTGAACCTGAGTATCAACAGAATCAAGTAAATGTCTTGGATGAGATATACCGTATAACCTCCCCTGGCGGTTCGTTTTTCTACAATCACAAAGTCCGATGGGATAGAGGTAACATGTATCATCCTATGGACTGGTTACGCAAAACGAAGTGGACAGTAAAGCAAGAAATCATTTGGGACAGAATGATAGCAGGAAATATAAGAGGATGGCGTTTTTGGCAAGTTGAGGAACGGATTTATTGGTTATATAAACCTATTGGCGATAAATTAATTGGCAAAGAATTGAGGTCTTGTGATGCGAAATTGACATCTATATGGCGCGGCGTGCCTGAAGATGGCAGAAAAAATCCACATCCAGCTCCATTTCCGCTCTGGTTGCCTGCCCGAATAATAATATCAATCTTGGAAACAGGGACACCTGGTGTTGTGTTAGATCCTTACATCGGTAGTGGTACTACTGCTGTTGCGGCTAAACTTTTAGGACATAAATATATTGGGATTGACAGAAGTGATGCATATTTAGAAATGGTGATCGATAGGTTGAATAATGCTCAAGGGGAAATGTCTAAAATACGAGAGGAACAAGGATTGCATCATGTGCAAGGGACGTTTAAGGATCGTAAAACGAAAGGTAAACATGTGGGTAAATATCGTAACACAGATGACGAAACAAATATTATACAACCCTCTTTGCTTGAACGATAGGGACTGTATATTAGGGAAGGTGGAGGAAGGTTATCACCTGATTTGTGCGCGGAATTCGGCGAGAATGTTCAATAATACTATAGTCTGTCGCTTCATTTAATCGGAGATTTTTCGGTTGGCACCAGTAATTTAATGGAACATCATCCATTATGTCGCTAACACGTGATCCATGAGAGAATTGGGATGCTAACGCCTCTGGATGAAGCCGTTGTCCACTAACGAGGTAGCAGTTCTCGTTTTTACGAAAACCATTTGAATACGCGAAGTATCGAATAACACCTGCCTCAGAAAACACAATTGCACAAATAAGGTCGGATAATCTTGTATAATGAATTGCAGTGCTTGTCAAAGACGTGCCGTACTGAGAAGCGAGTTTGGTAATTGCTGGTAACCCAAATTGTTGAAGCGAGCATAAGTCTGCTAAAAAGATGGGACTCGGCATCAACAATTCAACAGCGAATCGGTTTGCGCGTTGCTCACTCAAGAGATAAGCCTGCTTTTGTAACCGTCCTTCTTCCGTATCACATTCTTGTGCCGCAACCAGGACGTTTAACCGTTCATCCAATGAACAGGAACGAACGGTATCACGTTCTAACAGATAATGTCCGATTTCATGTGCAATCGTAAAATTCCGTCGCGCTTCGGATCGGATACGCGCATTGATGAGAATGCCGTATGCACTTCCAACCTGCATCAGCCATCCGTCACAAGTCTCTGGGAGTTCTCGTTCCCAGACTACAATCCCAAGTTCTGCTGCGATTTGCCTCGGGTTTATCGGAAAATCTTGTATACGAAGATCGCGAAGGATGCCCCACGCCTTTGCCGCGGGGCTTCCCTTCGCATGTCGTATACGACTACTCAGCATCCGCGGAACCTTTATCTGTTTTTTCCGCTTGATGTTTGAGGAATTTATAATGTTCATAGAGTATTTCTTTATCTTTTTCTGTGAAATCCATCATCCCTCTAAACATTACATTGAGTCTCGGATCAGCCATAAGGTCTTCATAACCGCGCTCTTTTTTGCCAAGCAGGTAATCTGTTGTTACCTTCAATGCATCAGACAAACTGGAGAGTGTATTAAAAGAAGGTTTCCGGGTTCCTGATTCAAATTGGGAGATCGCAGCAGGTGTTAAATTCGCTGCTTTTGCCAATTCCGTTTGTGTCATTTTTAGTTCACGCCGACGTTCCTTTATTCGTGAAATAACTTCATCACTCATTGTTTTATTCCTTTCATTATAGAAATTAATATAGCATATATTAGAAAACTTGAAAACAAAAATCAATTAACATTTCAACAAAGTTAGTTATACATTAAAATCGTGAATAATAGTTTAACACAAAATTTGGTTGAATGCAAACTTTTTTATCACATTTTTCAAAAAAATCTAACAAAAACTTAGAATGTATGCTAAAACTGATTTTCGTTATCAGAATTACGGATTACACAAAATGTTCGCATGATATTTAACGACTATATTGTGCCATTACTTTTTTCAACTGATCCAGAGGGATAGCATGCATCGTCCGACCATTACGTCCCGTCATTGTTGTTGCCATTGTCATTGAATTGACAACCGCCTCCTCAGTTGCCTCAATAGCAGCCTCAAAAATAGCACTCAAACGACTGTTGACAACCATATTGATCTGGAATGTTCCGCTTTCTGTATTACGTGGAAAAACATTTGCAGTTGAAAACGCTATGACGAACTCACCACTGCTATCAGTGCTTGGTGTTCCAGTCCGCGCAAGACCGTGGGTTGCACGGATTGCCAGTTGTTTCAACTGACGGTGCGTCAATGGTGCATCAGTTGCTAAAACAATAATAAACGAACCATCCCTACCGGGTTTAGAGTGATCCACTTCCAAGACTCTACCAACAGGCACACCATCAATGCGCAATTGATGTCGTCTCCCACCATTAGCGTTTACCAAAACACCGACTTTCCATCCGCCTTTGTTCTGCGGTAGCACTCGTGATGCGGAACCTATTCCAGCTTTGAACCCATAGGAACGCATCCCTGTTCCACCACCAACACACCCTTCTGCTACAGGAGCAGATGAAGCTTTCTCAATTGCTTCAATGGCGTGTTCTGGTTTCACATGTAATCCACTGATGTCATTTAAACCGCCATCATAGCATTCTGCGACTATTGGAAGCACAATGTTATCATCAGGATATCGTTTGATGATGTATCGGACGACACCGTCGTGGACTGCACCAACACTGAGCGTATTTGTTAGTAAAATTGGGGACTCAATCCATCCAGCTTGGTTGATTCGAGCAATACCAGTAGATTCACCATTGCCGTGGATTGTATGTGCGGCACCAAACAGACGTGATTTCCAAATATCATCGTGCGGGAGAATTGCCGTAACACCTGTACGAACCGAATCACCTTCAATCAGTGTAATATGACCGACCTTGACACCAGGAACATCAGTAATTGCATTATGTTTCCCAGATGGATATATACCGATTTTTATGCCAAGTTCTCTTGCTCTTACCCGCTGTGTCTCTGCCTCTTGTGCACTTAATGGATATGTCAATAGTATTAATAATCCATAGAGAGACAAGAATGCAAGTAATTTTGAACAGACAGTTCCTCTTAGTTTAGACAGTTTGACAATAGTAAGAAATGTGGTCATATATTAAGTTGCTCCCTATAGATAGTACGAATATGATTGAATATATTGATGTATGTAGGCAAACGATAGTCCGGATAGGTCCATTCCCACGGTTGGAACGTTTTTTGATAATAACGAAGGGTGATTTCCGCATAGATGCCATCGCTGAGATAGATACGGTGAGCATGATCTTTTGTTGATGCAAGGACTAACTTTGCCAAACAAATATATCCGACATCTAAATTGACACGTCGCTGTGTCGTGCCTTCTGTGAAGTATGTTTGTTCTACCTGATTAGTATATAGTTTTTTGCCTGCAAGTGTGCCAGGATCAATCAGATTTTCAAAACTGATAAATTGCCTATGAATATCTTTTCCCATTTCGCTTTCATAGTAATTTGTACTTGTGAAGGGCAATAGTTCGCTTGTATAGTCAATATCTCCAAATTGATATGTAAGTTGATGATAGACAGTTGGCAAGATTTCAGGTGCAGCAGTCAGGACACCGACGATTGCTTTCACTGGAGGTTGTTCAATAATTGTTCCCATTGTATGTTCTGGTAGACAATTGATAAAGCAGTTTGACATTGTTACATAAGTATAGCAAATTGTACGCCAATATGTAAAATATCCAACATTTTTCTTGACAATTTATAATTTGAAAGGTATAATATTACGTTACGCCTTAAAGAAGTTTCTAAAGTAAACGTATTTTACATGTTTCTTTGTAGTGAAGTATATAACTTCTTCAAAAAATAGGCAACTATTTTATAGTTATGGTAAAGAATATATTATAAATTATACATTTTATATTTGTGATATAATATCTGGTATTATGGCATATTCAAAAGATTTACGTAAACGTGTCCTTGATTTTGTAAAAGGTGGCGGTAGCAAAGTAGAAGCTGTAAAGCGGTATAATATCTCGCGTAATACTATCTATATATGGCTAAAAGCACCAGATACACTTACCCCCCAAAAGCCTGGACCTCGGGGATCCAGGTGTATTGACTATAACGTACTCAAACAACAGGTCCAAGATTTTCCCGATCAGACTATTACTGAACGTGCTAATCATTTTGGTGTCTCATACCATTGTATTTGGTATGGACTGCGAAAACTTGGTATCTCGCGAAAAAAAAGACACTCGGCTATAAGGAACGATGTGATCAAAAGCGAAAAACCTATCGTGAACAACTCGCAGCTGAAGAACAAAGCGGAAAATCATTAGTTTTTATTGATGAAAGCGGGTTTCGTTCAGAAAGTTTTAGGCGTTTCGGTTATACACCAAAAGGCGAACCGGTTTTTGACCTCATATCAAGGCAAAGAACCCGCACAACAACTTTATTAGCAGCCCGTATAGAGTAGGCGTGGACAATACCTACTCTACTTGATGGGAGTTGTCCTGCGGAGCGTTTCAATACGCGGCTTGAATATCAGTTATGTCCGCAAATAGGAGAAAACCATCTCGTCATATTGGATAATGCTCGTATACATAGAACACAACGCACACGAGAACTCATAGAAGCAACAGGAGCATCCTTATTGTCCTTGCCACCATATTCACCAGACTATAACCCCATTGAACACGACTTTGCAAACATAAAACGATTACGAGAATATAACAAAGATAAAACACTTGAAGAGATCATAAATATGTCCAATTAATTCAATAATCCACCATAAATGGAAAATAGTCATAATTATTTGGTGTTTACCGTTGGTCGTCAAATACTTCATCCGCATTTTCTGTTAGGTATGTGAAGTCAAGTGGTATTTCGCGCCTACTACTTTTTATTGTTAACTATGGTGAAGTATAAAAATATATCTACACTTTCTATCTACGGTAGGCGAGGTTTCCTAACCTCGCCTAAGGAATGTGTAGAATTACTTCAATAATTTACCATAAATTAACGTGAGTTTGATAATTATACAGGACAGACGCATTCCCCCTTGATAAGGGGGTTAGGGGGTTAAAAAGTCGCTATTTCAGTGATTTAACCCCCTAAATCCCCCTTATCAGTGGGACTTTAAGAGGCAATGTGGAAGTCATAACTATTTATCAAACTCACGTTAAATTAGGTTATTCAATTCACATACTACTCCATTGAGGACGCCATTCGCAATACAGTATCAGGACTTACGGACAAAACGGTAGGGTGCTTTGTAAACGCGCTGGCAAACTCAGAATGCTGCTGATAATTACACCGTTATAGTCAAAATTATTGAACAAATCGTGAAAGTTGTGTCAATCCTATTTGTATATCATCATAGCATGCTTTAATATGTGAAGAACATCTGTCAAGAAACACTGAGTTTCAATTGTGTAGGAATCACCCTCTTTTCTGTTAATTGCAGTAGAATTCTCTGTCAACTCGTTTGAAACTGAAGTCCAGTCGTTAAAACCTTCAATCCATCCGCTACCTTGCAAGGTGAATATATATGCCCAAAAAAATTAAATCTAATGGAAGTCCTGCTTCGTTACGACAGCGCGTCTCCTTTGCTAAAACCCCCACGGTCCTTGAACTGCCTGACTTAATTGAGACACAAAAGCGTTCCTATGCTTCATTTATGCAGCGTGATGTGCCAGAAGATGAACGCGAAACAAAAGGTCTACAGGCATTGTTCAAAGAAGTTTTTCCGATTTATGACTTTAAAGAAACCACAAGCCTTGAATTTGTTAGTTACACACTCAGTCCACCGACACATGATCTTATGGATTGCCAAGCACGGGGTCTAAACTATCAGGGGCGATTACAAGCACGACTGATGTGTGTTGAACGGGAAAAGGATGAAGACACAGGACAGACCCGGGTATTAGACATTACCGAATCGGAGGTCTATCTTGGCGATATCCCGTTAATGACTGAAAATGGAACATTTATTGTCAATGGTTCCGAGCGTGTGATTGTCAATCAATTACAACGTTCGCCTGGTGTAATTTTTCTTGATAAATCGCATGCATCAAGCGTGCAGAAACTCCCCACAGGCCAGATTATTCCATACCGCGGGGCATGGATAGAGTTTGAATTCGATTCAAAGGATTGCATTCATGTCAGACTTGACCGAAAGAAAAAACTATTGGTTACTGTGTTATTACGTGCACTCGGATGGCAAACAGATGCAGAAATCCTAAAACTTTTTGGTAACACAGAAAATGTCAAATTAACGCAGGATGTCATTGGACGTGTTATCGCTGAAAATGCTGTTGATACTAATATAGGTGAAATTCTACTTGAAGCTAATACGAAATTATCTGAAATAGAATTTGACAGACTGGTGGAAGCTCAAGTATCAGAAGTTGAAGTATTAGTGGAATCGGATGAGCAAGAGTTACGCTTTTTGCGAAATACGCTCTCACGCGATACGGTAAAGACAAGTGCAGGTGACACGCTACAAGAAAAAGCACTTGTTGAGATTTTTCGCACATTGAGACCGGGGGATTCGCCAACCCGCGAAGCAGCATCAACATGTTTGGAACGTCTATTTTTTGATGGCGCACGTTACGATTTAGGTACTGTCGGTAGATACAAGATTAATACAAAACTCGGAGACCTACCAGTTTATCAGGATGAATCTGATGAGATGCCATCTGAAGATATGCGGGTGCTACGAAGAGAAGATATTGCTTCCACACTGAAATATCTGATGGACATACGCAACGGACTCCGGCCTGTAGATGACTTGGATCATCTGGGTAACAGACGGGTGCGTGTCATAGGTGAGCTGCTTGAAAATCAGTTTCGAATTGCGTTGTTGCAGATGCGTCGTGCAGCACGTGAAAAACTTAGCACAACGACCGATGCGCAGCTAAAGAATCCTAAGAACTTAGTCAATCCTAAACCACTCATTATGTCACTCCGGGAGTTTTTCGGTTCTAACCAACTATCGCAATTCATGCAACAGATCAATCCGTTGGATGAACTCACGCATAAACGTCGTATTTCCGCGATTGGTCCTGGTGGACTGCACCGTGACCGGGCAACCGCAGCCGTGCGAGATGTCCATCGGACTCACTATGGACGCGTCTGTCCATTAGAGACTCCTGAAGGTCCTTCTATTGGACTCATCGTGTCGTTAGCCACATTTGCGCGGGTCAATCCGTATGGATTCTTAGAAACACCATATCGTGCTATACGTAACGGAAAAGTTACGAAAGATGTAGAATATTTAACCGCTGATGCGGAGGACAAATATAATATTGCCCCCGCAGATGCCATTACAAAAGGCAGCAGAGCAAAAATTCTACGGAGCCGCAAAGGTGAAGAAGTGATTGAACGCGAAATTTCAGATATTGACTATATCGGGATTGCCCCACAACAGATTGTCGGGGTTTCTGCCGCACTCGTTCCCTTCTTAGAACATGAAGATGCGAACCGCGCACTAATGGGGGCAAACCACCAACGCCAAGCCGTCCCATTAATCTCACCAGAAGCACCTTGGGTTGGCACAGGCATGGAACATCGGGCAGCACGGGATGCAAATGCTATGGTAGTCGCACACAGTGGTGGTGTTGTCACAAGTGTTGATGCTGAAGAAATCTTGATCCGCACAGGGCAAGCACTTCATCTTGAAGAAGGTGAGCACACATTCAGTGAAATGGGGTATGATGTTTATAAACTGAAAAACTTTAAACGCAGTAACAGCGGCACATGTATCCACCAACGTCCACGTGTAGAAATCGGTGATGTTATAGAAAAAGGTGATGTGATTGCCGATGGCACTTCTACTGAGGGTGGTGAACTTGCACTCGGAAGAAATATCCTTTGTGCGTATATGCCGTGGGGCGGACATAACTTTGAAGACTCTATTCTCATTAGTGAATCGCTCATTAAGAACGATACTTTTACCTCTATCCATATTGAAGAATTTGAAGTTGCTGCTCGACAAACGAAAATGGGGGACGAGGAGATTACACGCGATATTCCAAACATGTCCACTCGTAGTCTCGCACAACTTGATGAAGAAGGTGTCATTCGTATAGGGAGTGTCGTCGGAACAGGTAGTATTCTTGTCGGCAAAATCTCCCCGAAAGGTGAAGCAGAATACGGTCCTGAAGAGAAACTCCTACGAGCAATTTTCGGTGAAAAAGTTAAAGAGGTCAAAGATGCATCCGCCTATACCCGCCCTGGCGTTGAAGGTGTTGTCATAGATGTAAAGGTGTTTTCTCGACAAGCCACTCCGAACAGTGAGCGAACTGCTTTGCATCAAGATAATCTTAGGAAACAAATTCAGCAGACATGGCAGGAACAGTGTCAACAGATTGCTGAACGTCTAACAGAAGAGATGCGAGAGACTTTAGTCAACAAAGAACTTGCTTATCCAACAACAATTGGGATTGATAATAACAGCGAAGATACGGAAAACGCAGATACTCCCCAGCAGTTGGAAGCTGGTAATGCATTGAATCGTGAATATTTAACTGGACTTTCGCAAAGTGAACTTGAAGGGCTGCAAGTCACTGATGCGGATGCCACTGCATATATCCAAAGTCTACAAGATATCGCTAAAGGGAGAATTGACGTATATACACAGGAAAAAGATGCCGCATTAGAAAAACTTGAAGCGGGTGAAGAATTGAAACCTGGCGTCCTGAAACTTGTAAAAGTTTATGTGGCAAGCCGTCGACCTATTTCCATCGGTGATAAAATGGCTGGACGTTATGGAAACAAAGGTGTCGTCGCACAGATTCTACCTGAAGAAGATATGCCATACCTACCAGATGGAACTCCTGTTGATATAGTGTTAAATCCTCTCGGCGTGCCTTCTCGGATGAATGTTGGGCAAATCCTTGAGATTCATTTAGGTTTAGCCTGTAAGGAACTCAATATGCATATTGCATCACCCGTGTTTGATGGTGCTACAGAGACTGAGGTATTTGACATGTTAGCGAAAACAGACTTACCTGAAAACGTCAGAAAGACTGGAAAAAGTGTTTTATATGATGGTCGAACTGGTGATTCATTTGGACAGGAAGTCACAGTCGGTTATGTATATTTCCTAAAGTTAAACCACCTTGTAGCGGATAAGATGCATGCGCGATCAACCGGTCCTTATTCATTGGTAACACAGCAACCCCTCGGTGGAAAAGCACAACATGGGGGGCAACGTCTCGGTGAAATGGAGGTATGGGCATTGGAAGCTTACGGTGCCGCACATACATTACAAGAGATGTTGACTATCAAATCCGATGATGTTAAAGGCAGAACAAAAATCTATGAGTCAATAGTAAAAGGACAGAGCCCAATGAAACCCGGCACACCTGAATCATTCAATGTGTTGGTCCGAGAACTGCAAAGTTTAGGCTTAAATGTAGAGTTGACCGAAGGCGATCCTGCTGATGTAGACTCAGATCAAAGCCGACTCGGTGATACAGACTTTCCACTTTTACATACATTGGATACAATGGAACCCATAGAGGATGAACCACCCCTAAAACTCACCTGGGATATGGACGATTCCGAATAGTTTGAGACTAAAGTGACTATCGGTTTTCGTAAAGAGAATTGTTCAAAATCACATCTCTTTTATGAAAACTGATAGTTTACTGCCGAGAACCATTTCCACAATCATAATGAAGGAGAAGAAAGAATGGCAGACAAAGAAAATCGATTTAATCGTATATCTATTAGTATCGCCTCCCCTGATCAGATAAAAGATTGGGCAAAGCGCACATCTTGTAAGCGACGGAATCCGGCAAACGATGTTTGGACGTGTGTAGAAAAAGGTACTTGTGATTGCGGCGAAATCAAAAAAGCTGAAACGATTAATTATCGCAGTTTTCGTCCAGAGCAGCAAGGTCTATTCTGTGAAGCTACATTTGGTCCACAGAAAGATTTTGAGTGCAGTTGCGGCAAGTACAAACGGATTAAGCATAAAGGACTAATTTGTGATCAGTGTGGTGTTGAAGTCACAAAATCTCAGGTCAGAAGAGAACGACTCGGTTACATAAAACTTGCGACACCTGTTTCTCATATATGGTTTTTCAAAGGGATACCATCCCGACTCGGAACATTTTTGGAACTCGCATCACGCCAAGTAGAGAGAGTGCTCTATTTCGAAGCCTTTATTGTCACAGAGGTAACTGATGAAAGTTGTGGTTTAGTTGAGAAAGATATTCTCACAGAAGCGGATGTAATAGCAAAGCAACGCGAATTCCCAGATACCTTTAAAGCTGGAACAGGTGCTGAAGCAATTCAGGAACTCCTGCGAAATATTGATCTACCTGAAGATGTCGATAAATTTAGAGAGGAACTTGAGCAGACTTCAAGTCATCAGAAAAAAGTTAAACTCTCAAAACAACTCAAGATGGTTGCTGGTTTTGAAAAAGCAAGCATGCAACCCGATTGGATGATTCTTGAAGTGCTTCCAGTGATTAGTCCCGATCTACGTCCATTAGTATCATTAGAGGGTGGAAGATTCGCAACAAGTGACCTGAACGATTTATATCGCCGCGTTATAAATAGGAACAATCGTCTACAGAAACTAATTGATCTCCGTTCCCCAGAAGTCATCCTCCGTAATGAAAAACGTATGCTTCAAGAATCTGTTGATGCGTTTTTGGACAACGGAAGACATGGACGCAAAGTTACCGGGCCGGGTAAACGCGCTCTAAAATCTTTATCTGACATTCTTAAAGGTAAAGTCGGACGTTTCCGTCAAAACTTACTCGGAAAACGGGTGGACTATTCTGGCAGAAGTGTGATTGTCGTCGGTCCTGAATTAGAACTGCATCAGTGTGGTATACCCAAATTAATGGCTGTGGAATTATTCAAACCATTCATTATTGAGAAACTGATGGCAGCGGGGGATGCCCAGACGATAAAACGTGGTAAGAACTTGACTGACCACGTTACACCTGATTCACCTGTATGGGAAGCGTTGGAGGAAGTCATCGCTGACCATCCAGTACTCTTAAATCGTCCACCAACACTTCATCGCCTTGGAATTCAGGCATTTATGCCGGTGCTGGTTGAGGGAAAATCCATACGAATTCCTCCACTTGTGTGTAAGGCGTTTAATGCCGATTTTGATGGCGACCAGATGGCTGTTCATGTACCGCTGTCTATTGAGGCACGCACTGAGGCGAAGATGCTGCTGCTCAGTAGTGGGAATATCCTAAAACCTTCCCATGGCGAACCTATTGCAGTTCCCGAACTTGACATGATTTTAGGCGCAAGTTTTCTTACAAAAGAACTTCCCGAGCACAGAGAACGAGCAGAAAAACTACACGCCGCTTATGTTGAAGACTCCGATAAAGACAATGTATTCGCATCATTAGAAAGCGAAACTTGGGCAAGAAGACGTTTTACAACACTTGATCAGGTTACACACGCACACGGGTGCGGCACGATCAAACTCCATGATTCTGTTGTGCTGTTTTTCAAAGAACATCGTGAACCGATTCTCACTACTGTGGGACGCGTAATATTCAATGAAGTCCTGCCTCACACAAACGGAACCGTCTCACTCTCATGGGAGGATGAAGTATCAGAGCTTGAATTACCATTTTTCAATGAGGAAGCACGTGGCAGACGACTGTCAGAACTTGTCAAACAGTGTTTCAATGAACTTGGTACTGCTGAAACTGTTTCTCTATTAGATCGATTGCAGAAACTTAGTTTTGAATATGCTACACGGAGTGGGATTTCTCCGGGTATTAGAGACTATTTGATACCTGAAGCGAAGAAAAAGATTCTCAGGGATGCTCAAAAACAGATTGATCTTCTCAAAGAGCAAGACAACCTTGAGGCGGAAGAATTTGAAAATGAAAAGATTCGAATATGGTCTGTCGCAGTGAATGAAGTTGGGGAGTCGTTATTCACGGTACTGCCAGAAACGAAAGCATATCTGGTTGAACAAGGGAAAGAGGTAGAAGGATTTAGTCCCGTTCATCTGATGGCAGACAGCGGTGCACGCGCACGAAAAAACCCGTTCTCACAGATCAGTGCAATTGTTGGATTGAAGTCAAGACAAGACGGTGAGATCTTATCCACACCGATACAATCCTCATATCGCGAAGGTTTAGATGTACTTGATTACTTCACATCAACCTACGGGTCACGAAAAGGATTGGTGGATACGGCTATGAAAACTGCCGCTTCCGGATACCTTACACGGAAACTTGTTGATGTCGCACAAGATGTTATGATTACCGAAGATGACTGCGGCACTATGAACGGTATCCTCAAATTTACTACAGATGCTGGATCCATCAGTTTTAAAATTAGTGGACGCGTTACGGTTGAACCTATAGTACATCCGACTACAGAGGAAATATTGGTCGAAAGTGATACTTTCATTAGTCCACAGATAGCACAGAGGATTGAAGACGCTGAAGTTCCAAGTGTTCGTGTCCGGTCTATATTGACATGTGAAACAGAAAAAGGTGTTTGTGCAAAATGCTACGGTGCTGATTTAACTTCGGGGCAACGGGTCAACGTAGGGGAAGCAATCGGTATCATCGCTGCTCAATCTATTGGTGAACCCGGTACACAGTTGACAATGCGTACGTTCCATACGGGGGGCGTGGTTGAAGATGTTAGTGAAGGTCTTGCCCGTAAGATTCTTGCAAAATCTTCAGGAACTGTGCGGTTTAGAGATTTTATTCCTGGACGCACTGTCCATGAAAAAGATGGACTTTGGATAGTGGATAAGGTCGCAGAACACCTTGACCAAGCGAAATATAAGGTCAAGACTGTACAACATCCTGATTGTCAGCTGCAACCCGATGAACTGCTCACAGAAAGACAATATCAGGAAAACATTGAACGTTTCCCTGGGTTTGAAGTAGAACCTATTGTCTTTCAGGTAATCAAAGTAAACAAAACGGAAATTGTTGAGGAAAATTCTGACAATGAATTTTCATTGCAAGAGGGACAGTACCTCACTGAAAAAGAATACAACATGTGTCTACATAAGTATTCATTATTCCGAATTTCTGAACCGCTGTACCGTGTTCAAAGTGTGAAACATCCTGAAATTTCACTGGAAACAGGAGTTTTGTTGACAGAAACAGAAATGGAAGCATGGAAAGTTAAAATCAGACCTTTCACGGGTGAATGGGTTTATCAAACTAACAAAGGGGACCTCCTCACCGAAAGTGAATATCTGCAACAACAGAAAGATGTTACAGCAGCCATGAAGTACCAAATTCAGTCTATTACGGACAAGAGTTGTACGTATAAGGAAGGGGATTTACTTACAGTTGAACAAGAAAGTCAACATCATATTGATTTTGATGATCCTGTCTATACTGTGAGAGATGTCAGTCCAGGTATAGATCTATCTGAAGGTCAAGAGTATAGTGTCACTGACTTACAGAAGGTGCAGGAAGAAAATAAAACTTTTGAAGTCCAACGTCCCTCAGCGAAATTGTTGCGTGTAACACAAGTAAACCATCCGGAATGTCCGCTTAAGCTTGCTGAATTGATCGATCACGAAAACTTAGAGACTCTACAGGATAAGTTCAGTGGTTTTGCAGCAGAACGACTCAGATATAGAATTACAGCTGTACATCATCCCGAATGTCCGTTGGACACAGAAGAACTGCTTACTGAAACTGAGAAAAAAGCAGTACTGAAAGAGTACCCCGGTTTTGAAGTGGATGTGGAGAAAAATGAAGGGGCATTTGAAGTTGAACGCCTCTATCGTGTCGTTGCATCACATCACCCAGACTTTCCGGTTCCTGAAGATGAAATCATCACACAATCTGAGTCCAATCGCTATCGCCGTAACTTCAAAGGTTTTGACTTTGAGAAACTTCATATACGTGTCCAAGATGGCGAAGATACTGAAGAGGTCCTAACTGATACTGAATACAAAGCACTCGTGAAACAGCATAGAGAAACGGATACACCACCACCTGAATTCAAGCTGGTATATCATATTCTTGCTGTACACCATGAGGAATGTCCATTTTCCGCTGGACAACAGATTGAAGAAACTGAATACAAACGCGGTCAACGCTTATATAAAGGATTTGATACGGAACGAGTATATAAGGTTATCAAAATCAATGAACCAGAGACCGATGTCAAAGTAGATCAAATCCTCAGTGATGCTGACTACAAGAAAGCATTATCAACTACTTCACGGAATATTTACCGAGTTACTAAAGTTCTACATCCCAACTGTACGCTTGATATTGGTCAAGAGTTGAAAGATTGGGAATATAACACTGCCCTTGAACAATATCCCGGTGTTGTGGTTGATGGTCTAATCGAAACATTTCGGATTGAAATACTGATGAAAGATGGTGGACATAAATCTCACCTTATTCCAGCAGGCTACTCCGTTTCTGTGAAAGATGGTGATAGTGTTAACGTACAGAGTCCGTTGGCAGAATTGCACGAAAAATCCACTAACCTTGACATCGTTGTTGGTATTCCTCGTGTGACTGAACTCTTTGAAGCACGTCGTCCGAAACGTGAAGACGCTGCCGAAATTGCTGAGATTGATGGACAACTACAACTTACTGGACAGAAGGCTGGTGTACCTCAATACCGAATTGTAGATGAGGCAACGAAAAGCCGTCTATATTCAATACCAGACGAGAAAAGACGGGTTGATGATGGGGACCAGGTTGAAGCGGGTCAACCGTTGACAGATGGATATCTCAATCCACACGATATACTTAAGATCGGTAGGACTACTCTTAATGGACATTCACTGGAAGGTGAAGAAGCACTTTGGACATATCTTGTTGATGAGGTACAGACTGTGTATGGACCAAACACTATCAACGATAAACACGTTGAAGTTATTGTGCGACAAATGCTCCAGAAGATCCGGATACTTACTGTGGGCGACACAACGTTCTATGCGAACGATGAAGTTACTAGACACAAGTTCCACGCTGAAAACAAACGCGTTGAAGAAGAAAATGGCACTCCAGCTACAGGAGAACCTGTCTTACAGAGTATCAGTAAAGCATCGCTCAGTACGGATAGTTTTATCTCCGCAGCGAGTTTCCAACAGACACCTAAAGTTCTAACCGATGCCGCTGTTGAAGGACAAACTGATATGCTCACAGGTCTGAAGGAGAACGTAATCCTCGGTCGACTTATCCCTGCTGGAACTGGATTCTCTGAATGGCAGGAACTTAATGTGTCTTATGATGCTATTGATGACGAACCTGAACCAGAAATACTACCAGAGGAACTGCCGGAACTGGAAGCTGAAGTCGTTGAGGATTAATTGATAGCTTTGCTGTATTGTCACAGGCTCATGGGTGTCTCATTTCTAGCTTGGCCCCGTCAGATTATAATGTACATCCTGGATAGGACTTGCAAAAGATTGAAAACTAAAGTTCTCTGCTGTTTATAAATTTCTTTTGCAATTTCTCTACTTTTGCAGTATAATTAATGAATAATCGGGAAATTATGCGGAGAGGGACGTATGTCATTGGACCGAATTCCATGTATAGGGATTCATGAGTTAGTTGGTTTGGTATTATGATATTTAGTAGATATCATATTAGGTTAAACAAGAATCTTTACAGTTTAGTAACGGTGGATTTTAAAAACTAATCGCTTTCTTCCCACGGCTGGTGAGGTATTAATCTCACTTCTGCAGAGTCTGTATTTTTTTATCAATTCCTTCGGTGTCAAAACCCCGTTGCTTTAGCTCGGGGATGTCCACACCGCCTTTGTTATGTCAAGAAAACACTTGACTTTGTTCAATAAACATGGTATAATATATTCAGCACTTTAGGATAGGTTTTTCACCCCAACACTTACCTGTGTTGGGGCCTATCTCCAATGCTACTAACTACGGTGGGGCACACCGAAAGTCACGCCTGTGGAGTCCAAATAAGACCTCATTCAGAGGCACGAGAGACGGAAGCAGGAAGCGTCATTTAGGCATATCGCCTAATGTAAGAACGAAAGAACCCCTATGCTTTAGCATGGGGAGCATGTCAGAAAATATACTATAGATAACGCGCGTGGTAAAAACCACGCGCGTTTTTTTGCACTTTGTAAAACCGGG
This sequence comes from Candidatus Poribacteria bacterium, assembly GCA_958295945.1. Lineage (GTDB taxonomy): Bacteria > Poribacteria > WGA-4E > WGA-4E > WGA-3G > MSPOR6. Next base: position 1,389,342 of record OY282386.1, on the reverse strand, counting down.
ACTTTATATTTCGATTCTCTTTGTTTTAGGTTTTGCAGTTACACTGTGTCTTGTTTGTCCATTCTTATTCCTTTTGTTGAGTTACTACGCAATAAAAGACATAAGAATGGAATAAATGAAATTTAACATATCCAGTATTTTAGAAAATAAGATCAAATAAATAAACGAAAAATCACAGATAGTGATTTATAGTAAATTATAGAAATAAGTTGACAGCTTTTTCATTTTGATATAATGTCCATATTATGAGATATTCAATAGACTTACGTAAACGCGTTTTAGATTTTGTTGAGGCGGGCGGTAGTCCAACCGAAGCCGCCAGGCGTTTTTCCGTTTCACGCACTATCATTTATGAATGGCTTGATGCCTCAGACCCTTTCAGTTATGAAAAACCGGGTCCTCGTGGACCACGAACGCTTGATGTTGATGCCCTGCGAAAACATGTGAGTGATTTTCCAGACCAGACCCTCAACGAACGGGCATCTCACTTTAACGTGTCTCCATTCTGTATTTGGTATAGATTGCAAAAACTGGGTTGGACGCGAAAAAAAGACACTCGGTTATAGACAACGATGTCCCCAAAAACGCGAAACTTATCAAAAACAACTTGAAACTGAAAAACAGAACGGAAAATCACCCGTTTATGTGGATGAATGTGGTTTTTCAGCCGAAGCGTTTAGACCTTATGCTTATGCGCCAAGAGGTGAACTTGTCCATGGTTTAGTATCTGGTCAAAAACACAGCACAACGAGCCTAATAGCTGCCAATATAGATGGCATGTTTATGGCACACTCCTTATTTGAGGGTAGCTGCGATGCGGAACGCTTCAACACTTGGCTTGAACAAGAACTCTGTCCGCATCTTAGACCGGAACATCTTGTGATAATGGATAATGCGCGCTTTCATAAAAAAGAACGAACACAACACCTCATAGAAGCAACGGGAGCCAAACTTTTGTTTTTACTACCTTATTCCCCAGAGGATAATCCGATTGAACACGACTTCGCTAATATAAAGCGGCTCAGAAAATATAACTCAGAGAAAGAACTTACCGAAATTATAGATATGTTCAAGTAATTCTAAAATCTACTATATGGTGAAAAAACCGATATTAGTACGCCACTACATACAACAGGTACACCATTACCTGTATCCTTGTCCTTTTTCCGTCCATCACTGGAAGATGGTAGAGTTGTCATACGTTGGACAACAGAATCCGAACTTGATAACGCAGGATTTAATATCCTCCGTAGTCATAGCCGAAATGGTGAATTCAAACAAGTGAATGAGAAACTGATCCAAGGTAAAGGAACATCAGCGGAGCGTAGTATCTACAAATGGGTAGATGTTTCAGCGAAATCAGGTGTTGTCTACTATTACCAAATTGAGGATGTATCCTTCGCAGGTGAACGTTCAACGCTTATAACAACTAAGTTGAAAGGTTTGATTTCTGCTAAAAATAAACTCCGAATAATGTGGAGTGAATTGAAATCACAGAATTAACTCATGGTTATTCTAACTAACCTATTTCCGGGCAGATGATGGACTTCGGTTCGTTGTCCGCTTTTTTACTTGTTGTTATACCAATTCTGAATAATTTATGATGGACGATTAAGATTCATCTGGGTACATTCCCTCAATAACATTTCCATACTTTTCTTTGATTACGTTCCGTTTCAACTTTAATGTTGGGGTCATTTCATCTTCTTCCTGAGAGAACTCCTTTTCAAGCAGTGCGAACCGTCTCACTTGCTCAAAGTCAGCAAAATCTGTCAAACGGTCACGAATTTCTTTCTGAATGAGTTGCTGTACGTCTCGTGTTTTCAATAGTTCAGGCATATCAGAGTTATCAACATCGTTTTCCGATGCCCAAGATTTTAGTGCGTCAAAATTCGGTACTATCAGCGCGGCAATATTTTTGCGTTCATTTCCAACCAACATAATCTGATCAATATATGGACTTTGGACCAACTGGCTTTCAATCGGTTGCGGTGCTACATTTTTTCCGTTTGATAGTACGATGATGTTCTTTTTACGATCTGTGATTTTGATGAATCCATCTTCATCGATGATGCCGATGTCTCCTGTGTGAAACCATCCATCCGCATCGATTACTTCTGCTGTAGCGGTTTCGTTGTTGAAATACCCTTTCATGACATGCGGGCCACGGGTTAATATTTCTCCATCTTCTGCGATTTGAATTTCAATACCTGGAACGGGTGCACCGACAGTACCAAATTTCCATTTTTCTGGATAGTTCAAACTGATAACAGGTGAGGTCTCTGTCAAACCATAGCCTTCTAAAATTAATATTCCTGCGGCATGGAAAAACTCGGCAATTGACTGTGGTAACGCTGCTCCACCAGAAATGAAAAATCGTAGTTGTCCGCCAGTTGCTGTCTTTAGTTTTGCGAAAACAAGTTTATCTGCGATGCTTTGCTTGAAATTTAATATCGCTGAAGGTTTATTGCCTTGTTGAATTTCAGAACTTACCTTTGAACCGACTGAAACACCCCAGTGGAAAATCTTTTGTTTCAAGGATGATCCTGCCTCAACTGCCCGTAAAACCCTGTCGTGCATGGTTTCATAGAGGCGTGGGACACTGAGCATTACTGTTGGTGAGACCTCCTGCATATTCTGTGCGACAGTGAATGTGCTTTCAGCGTAGGCGATTTTCGCACCAGAAAAAATCGGGACATAGTGTCCTCCAAGTCTTTCAAAGACGTGGGATAAAGGAAGGAAAGACAATAAGACATCAGTGTCACTGACATCCACCAGAGATTTCGCGGCAGTATAGTTTGAAAGGAAATTGGCGTGTGTGAGCATTACACCTTTCGGATTACCGGTCGTACCAGATGTATAAATTATTGTTGCGATTTCATTTTCCTCAGTTACATCATCTAATGTTACATCTGTCTCCATTCCTTGACTACACACGTCAGCAAATTCGTAGACACCCTCTGGAGCTTCACCTTCAAGTTGATCATAAATGATTATCTGTTCCAGTGAAGGCACCTCTTCATGGATAGTGGCGACTTTCTCCAATTGCTTCTCTGTAGAGACACAGATAATTTTAGATTCTGAATCATTGAGGATATAACCTACTTGTGCTGCTGTTAACGTTGAAAACATCGGAACATTTATTGCCCCAACTTTGAGAATACCGAAATCTGATATTGCCCATTCCGGTCGGTTTTCTGATAAAATGGCAACTCTATCACCTTTTTGCACCCCTAATATAGCTAATCCTTTACTGAATGTGTCAACCGATTCCCCGAATTGGGTGTAGGATATATCTTGATAGGTTCCACCTTTGGGTTTGTGTGCTAATGCGGGTTTGTTCCCGTGTTGTTCAACTGATTGTTCAAACATAGATATCAGAGTCATATTTGTCTTCCCTTCTGTTTTGAGAAAGTTTTTCATGCCATTTTGATGCGAGTCAAGTTGAGCATCTTGTAGATGTTGCTATTATGCTTGTCGGAAACCTGATTCTGTGCGATACCAATTCTGTCCTTCGTCAGGATGACGAAAGGGGATGTTTCTTCCTAATAGTTGCTTTAATGTATCACTTTCGTTTGCTAAGACCTCATCTGCTATCTGGCGTGGCATATCCTCTTGCGGATAGATGACAGATCGGTTATACATGCCGAGTAATCCGACACGCGGTGTGTCTGTAGTATTTGGCAGGCATTGATGCCAAATTGCCCCGTTTGTGAATAGGATTGAACCCTTCGGTGCGATTGCAACACTCATTTCTTGTCCTTCTGCTTCCCCTAATTCTGGTCTTCGGAGTGTTTTGTGTGATTCAGCGATACATGCAGTTGGTCCGTTGTCTGCAGTAAATTCGTCTAACATCCAAACCGTTTGTCCAGTAAGTGAACCTGAAGGAAACGGTGATTGCATTGCCCAATACGGGTAGTCAATATGCCACCCACCAGCAGGCGCGTCAGGTCCAACAATATTTGCCGTGAACGTGGATGCGATCATATCCTCACCAAGCATACGTTTCCACACTGCTACTACAGTTGGGTGTTGAATGAGTTTTCTGAAGATAGGTGATTTTCCCACAATTGCCCAGACGCGTCGTATCTTTCCGTTGCCATAACTGTGGTCATAACCGTTAGCCATATCATCATCAACCATTTTCCAGATTGCTTCGCGTGCTTCGTCTGCTTCTTCTGGGGAAATCACATTTTCTATGATATGGAACCCAATCTCTCGTAGATCATGTTCAGCAAGGTCAAGTTTTTCTGAGTTTAATGCTGATTTGATTTGCATTGTCTTTTCACCTCCGTATTAACTGATCCGTGGTAGGTTGCGGATTGTCTCAATAATGCGATCTTCTAAGTCATTCGCATCACTATTTGGTATTAGATTGTGTTTATCCATCCAAGCGATATTTTCTGCCACACTCTCTGTTACGGATATTTGTGGACTGAAGTTGGGTAATGCTTGTGCGAGTTTTTGATGGCTAAAGATCTGTGTATGTCCAAAGTTACCTCGTAATCCACTGAATCTCTCTGGTGTCATAGCGATTAATGTTTCCTGAGATACATGCACGATTTCAATGTCAACACCGAGTGCAGCGGCTGCAGCACGATGCCACTCATCCCATGTGCGTGCTTGTGGATGAACAAGATTGTATATCTCTCCAAAACATTCAGATTTACCAAGTATTTCAGCGAATGCATCCCCTGCGTCCCGTGATGCAAGGAATTGGAAATAGTTCAATCCATCCCCTGCGGAGAGGATGGGTTTTCCCTTTCGCAACCGATCAATCCAACTTCCATCACCTCCGACTTGACGATGTAAGTTCATACCAGGTCCGTGTGTATAAGATGGTTTGAATATAGTTACAGGAAATCCATCGTTTGCATGTGCTTCAAGCAATAGGTTATCTGCAGCGACTTTGTTGAGGCCATATCCTGATGTGCCTTGTAGTGGTGCAGTTTCAGGCAGATTTATTCCGCTGAATTCGGGCCCGTAAGTCATTACGGTGGAACATTGGACGAAATGTCCGATTCGTCCTTGACATGCTCGGATGGCAGAAGCTGCGTCTTCTGCGTTGAAACTGATCATGTCAATGACAGCATCCCAGTTTTCCGCACTGACTTTTGCTTCAAAATCGTCGCGATGTTGCCGATCTCCCTTTATCACTCGGATATCAGGCGGTGGTGGGTCGGCATGTTGTCCACGGTTGAATAGGACGACTTCGTGGTTTCGGTGAAGTAGTGCAGCGACGATTCCACGACTGATGTTTCCTGTTCCTCCGATAACTAAGACTTTCATTTGTTTGTTTCCTTTTGTATTAGCTTTTTAAAGGGAGTTAATTTATAAGGTCTGGTAGGAAGAATAGTAGGTTTTTCATACCCAGTCTACGATTCTTCATTCAAAAAAGTGTATGTGAATGTGTTTGGATATACAGTTTTGTCTTAGGTAGAGATTTAATGGTTGATTAGTAGCAGAAACCTCAAGGAAGAGTCTTATCACTTACTATAATGCAATTGCAGTTTTTCAACATTTTCTGGCACTTCTCCTATAGGACATGCAAAACTAAAGGGTGGTTCTTTTTGTTCAAATTCACGCAACATAGACAAAGTTGATTTGTCGTAGTAAGGTCCGTCACAGATCGCAAAAAATGCAATTTTTTTATAGTAGAATGGACAATTAATAGGACACGTCTCAGAGGGCGAGGAGACCTCGCCCCTACGGGACTTGTGGTACTTGCAAGTGCATTGAAATGTCTTCTTAATTCTAAACTGGACTATAATAGATCAATAACTTCAGATCCATGTCTCCTCCATAAATCCATTTAGACTTTGTCATAATCTGTGGTTGTATTTCCATTTTCTAATCCAGTCCAATTTTGAGTTGTAAATTCTCTACATCAATAATTGATCTTGCTAATGCCCAATCCAACCGTCGTCGATAGCATCCATCGCGTCTTAATCCTTTAAATGCAGTCAAGAAAGCATCATGTGTTTTTTCACGTAATATTGCTAAACGTGTATTCAAATGGTCTATATCTACATTCCAGGGTACACCGATTTTGGTTATTGACCGACCTTGATAACGGACTTTATATTCACCTAATTCTGATGGTGGACAAAAGCGAATGGATGCAGAAACAGTATTATCAATTGCATATAGACCTAAATTCCCTTTCGGATCATTAAACACAATGCTACGGTTGCTAGATGGTATAGGCAAGTGTTGTCTTAACTCGCTAAGTGTTCCTAACAATTCATTATTACGCCACACCCTAACATCCGATGTAATATCAGGTGCAAACAAAGCAAGCCCTACAGGATGTTCTGTGTCTTCAAACATACTTGATGTTTCTTTCTTATTTTTTTCTGGCATTGTCTTATGTTGTCTTTGTGGAACTAAAGAAACAAAATCGCGCAGACGTTTTAAGAACAAACCACTTCGAATGAATGCTTCAGGTATAATCGCTGCAACCCATGGACAGTGTGTTAGGCATTTCTCAAGTGCATATTTGTATAGATCGTCGTGATTGGTCTCTTCTGGAAATGGTAAACCACGACGTGTTGCGGAATTACGAGCAAGCCATGGCGGATTAGTAATACAAACATTGAATCCTTCGGGAAAGTCGGCAAGTGTATCACGCCGTACTATACCTTCTGCTCCCGGTTCAATGTCAAAATATTCCCAGTTTTGACACTTCAAATGTGTAGATTTTATTAGTTGCGGAATATTCTTAGCACCTGCGAAGGGTTCTAATATGACCTGTTGTTCTAAATTTGAAACAATTGCCCATTTGTTAAAAGCTTCTAACAAAAAAGGGTTCCCACATGTATAGTAACGGCCATTTGCACGTTTTTTGTCTAAATTCATGATTTTATAGTTGTATAAGAAGATCTGTATATTAATGGTTAGTTGGTTGAATTTGTCATATTTACGTTGTAAACTTAATTGGTTTAACGACATATTTTAGATAAATATACACTTATCCATGAGAAAATTCAAGTACAATTTACTATAGGTGATTAAAGTTATGGACGTAAGTCTATTCAGATACAAAAACTCCATTGTTAAAAGAAAACGTTCGTAGGGGCACAAGTTATTGGGCATCTTTGTCTGATAAATGTAAGAGGCACATTGAATTGCGTGACTACTCACGGTTTATTCCTTAATGGAATATTATCTATCAGAAATGGTATTATTTGATAGAATTATTCCTTATCAAAACTGTACAGAAATTGGACAGTATTTCGTACACCTGTACATTTTTTATAATTGCTGTAATAGCAGTCTATACAAGGGTTTGTAAGGGATTTATAAAAAAATGAAAATTTTTTAATTTGTACACTTCGCATATTCGGTTTTGTTGTGTGGATCGATTGAGTATGAATTTTAATTGACAAGCATTTTACGAATGCTGAATAGAATGTTTCTAATGTTAAAAACGGCTGAATAAAAATATGCATGGTGGATGTGCGAAAGATATTCACTTTAAAAGTAATTGTCTGTAGAGTGTTCTTATGCCGAAATGGTATTCGTAATGAAAAGATTGTTTGTAGGATTATCATGGTCCATTGTATACGGTATTCTGTTTTCATATTTCTTTGTCTAACACACTGAATTTATGTAATATGAATTATAACACAAGAAATCCTTACAAGTCAAGTTAATTTTTACATTTCTTGTGTTTTTTCATGATTTTTCTGTTTTTTATACCAAACTTTCAGATCCACACAAGAATAAAGGGAAACGACATCCTCTGAAATCAATCCTCGTACTTATGGAAGTCGGTCTGATGTGCAGTCATAACTGTCCGAAGTGGTTCTATCCCACAAGTCATTGCTGCTATGCGATATATGGCATTCTCCGTATTCAAATTTGCTGGAATGACGCGTATATACTGATAAGATGAAATATTATGCTTCAAAACCTAAACTTTCAGTTAACATGATAAACTAATACCATTCCTATGGTAAATTATTGAATTAATTGGACACATTGATCAGGCGAGGTTAGGAAACCTCGCTTATCGTTGATAGAAAGTATAAATATAATTCTATGCTCTACCATACAGTGCTCCAACTATCGTTGAAAATCGCGGTTTTAAAGTGCTCCAACCATTGTTGAAAATCGTGGTTTTAAACCACTCCAACAAGAGGGTGTTTCTTGATTTTCACACCGTATTGTGTTGTTTTTCACACAGTGCCCCTTTTTTGTGTGTTGTCTGTGCGGTCTGTGCCTGTCTGGGTTTATGAAGGTTTGTGTGTTGTTTTGCGTTTTTTTTTGTGTAATTGTGTGTTGTTTTATTGGGGTCAATATTTTTGTCTCGTTGGGCGAGGCACGGAGACCTCGCGCTACAATGTGTTGATTAATAGGCGAGGCACGGAGACCTCGCGGGACAATGTGTTGATTAATAGGCGAGGCACGGAGACCTCGCGGGACAATGTGTTGATTAATAGGCGAGGCACGGAGACCTCGCGGGACAATGCGTTGATTAACTCGTGGTTTTAAACCACGCCACCAAATTCAACTTAGGTTATTATAACGTGTTGTGGGGGAGGGTGTGAAAGGGTTTTTTGGGTTGAGGACAATGGATTTATAATAGATTTGCATGTGGATTTTGTTTGGATCGCGGATTTTTGCGGATTATAGTAGATTTGAAAGGACTTGAAAACTCAGCATCGGCGAGGTTAGGAAACCTCGCCTACCATGGGACGAAAGTGTCAACTCATATTTATAATTCACTATAAAATGATGCGCTGCATGCGGAAAATTTGACCACAGTCTAAACCAAGATTGTGATATAATACCATTTCTATAAATGTTTATTCCATTAACATTTGTTAAGAATGTCTTGAAGGACTGCACAAACTGGCAGTTTGTGGTACAAAAATGCGGCGTTTTCTATCAGAAATGGTATAATAATCGGATTAAAAGGAGAATCCGTTTGAAAAACGAAGAAGATTCACTCCCAAATATATGGAACCGAAGTTGTTATTGAGACGCTTAGCAGTCAGAGTTTAGAAATGGAGCTTTGTCTCCGATAGAACCTAAGAGACGAACAGTTTCCTAATTTCTGTTCTAATAATCGTTGGTACTTCATGATGAAAATCTAGTTAAACATTAAGAACATCTTGACAATGAAATTATCAGAATAAAGGAGAGAGTATGAATAGACCACCAGAGGAGTTCATTCGTGTAGATGAAGAACGACTACTTAAGTTTAGTACTGCATGTTTTGAGAAAGCAGGCATAACACACGAACATGCCGCACTTATTAGCCGCTTGCTTGTCAATTCGGATTTGCGTGGTGTCCGTAGCCACGGGACGCGGACTTTAAGCGGGTACTGCGGCGGTTTTGAAAACGGCAGTCTAAATCCTAACCCTAATATAAGTGTTATCCGTGAAACCCCCACTGCTGTTGTGCTTGATGGAAATGGCACACTCGGATATCTACCTATGGTCCGTGCCACTGAACATGCAATCTCAAAAGCAAAAGAGGTTGGCATCGGTATGGGACTCGTCCGATATATCGGTCATTACGGTTCAGCGGGACATTATGCACGCTTGTGTAATGAATCCGGTTGCATCGGTTTTTCTGTGCAAGGGTATCAGAACCATGGGAACGCAGGTGGTCGTGATTCTAAACCCCAACTTGGTTATTACGGCAACCCACCTATCTGTTTTGCCATAACTTCTGGCGATGAGCCACCCGTGGTGTTAGATGCAGCAACGTGTATTATGGCAGACTATCAACGCGGTGCAGAATTTGATGAACTGCTTTCAATGATTCCAGCTGCATTCTTTAAGAGCATTGGGTATACTGCTGTTGCATGTCTACTTGGTGGAGCATTGACAGGTTTTACTGAAGTACCATCGGAAGACACTGCAAAATGGAGCGGTGCAAGGCATGGCGGCATGGTGCTCGCCATACACATTGAATCCGTTGTGTCAACTGACGTGTTTCATGCTGAAGTTGATCGTTTAGTGCATGATGTACGCGAAACTTATGAACCGATGCCGGGGACTGATCAAGCACTACTTCCCGGGGCGATTGAAGAAGAACGCACAGAAATACATCGCCGTGAAGGAATACGATACGGTGAAATGGAACAGTCGTCAGCACTTGCAGCAAGTGAACGCCTCGGTGTGCCGCTGCCGTGGGATGAATAACTTTTACACCGTCGGAGAAGAAAGAATTCAGAAGGGATCACGAACAAGGTTTCATGTTTAGATTCACAACTTTTTTCAGTTTTTTTGGATATTCATAGTAATGACTTGCGCGACTACGAAGGCCTGTTTTAGTAATGATAAGTTATTATTCAATACCTTCGCCAATTTTGAGTGCTTTAGTTGAATGAGTATGTCCTGTTCATCTACCATTGTTGAGTGATCTTGTAGTATTACATGAATAAAAATAACTTCAGGGTTTTGTTGAAGGATTATTATAGTGGAATGGACAATTAATAGGACACGTCTCAGAGGACGAGGAAACCTCGTCCCTACGGGACTTGTGGTACTTGCAAGCGCATTGAAATGTCTTCTTAATTCTAAACTGGACTATAATAATCAAAGGTATCAATATTAGGCATGCGCAATCTGGCAGAATGCGCTACATAATGTGTTATTGACGCATTAGTTAATATCTATCATTGGCGAAGGTATTGATATGAAGATTAATTTATTAATACTGATCAAAGGAATTTTGAAACATCAGACACACAATCTTGAAAATCTACTAATCCTGCAAATCTTGGTTCAGACAAGCAAAGATTACAATCAATTGATGTCTATCATTCTGTTTCCTAACCGCACCGATTTGAAATAAAAGTCTTCATAGAGACTCTCCTTGTAGGATGTAATTAGGAAACCGGACCTACTGCACTAAAATATAAACCTTCAGTAAATCGCAATTGCGGAAAACTCTTGAAACCAATTAATCCTGCTAATTCAAATGAAATAATCTCGTTGACACTAATCAAGGATATCTCTATAATGTTTTGATGGCATAAGAGACTCCAAATTATTTGAATAATTATCTTGAACCTAATGATTCCATTTTTAACAATAACTATCAAACAGATGTTGACTATGCCTAGTAGACTGTCCACACTAAAATTGTGGATCGCAAAATAAATCGGGAATCGGAGTTCCCTCGGACAATGAGTGGTCAGTCGGTAGGAGCGATCTCCGAATCGCGATATTTACCTATAAAATAAGAGTGGACACTCCACTAGCCTAACAAGTAGAAATAATGCTGGAGCAGAGACCCTACACTACGATGAAGTTGAATTTCTTAGGTGAATATAGTTACAATACTTATGAGATACGCTGTAATAAAATTTGAGGAAACATAATGAACGTGCTACTTGTAGGTGGTTCTGGTCATGTCGGAACCATGACACTACCCTATATGAAGGAACAACACAATTTCCGCGTGCTTGATCCATCTCCTCCCAAAGACGCATCTATTGAATATATCCAAGGATCGGTCACGGATGTGGAGATAGTTCAAGAAGCGTTGAAAGGGATGGACACGTTCGTCTACATGGTGATGTTGCGTCCTACAAGTGACCGTTCATCTGTTGCTGATTTTCCAGACATTGTTGCAAACTATGATGTGAATGCAAAGGGACTCCATATTCTTCTGCATGCTGCAAAAGAAGCAGGAATTAAGCACGGTGTCTACACGAGCACATTCACCGTGCATGAACGCACACGAAATAATTATCCTTATGAAGATATTGTTCCGAGAGATAATCCGGGTGTTTACGGCTTGACAAAAAACTTTGGTGAACAGGTTTGTGAATACTTTGCTCGTGAACACGGTATGTCACTCATTGCCTTAAGAATTACCGGTCCATCTACACGTGAACAGTGGTTAGAACGGCGCGCACAACCAAAAGACTCGTCAGTACATATTTGGTGGACTGATGAGGAGGACTTGGCGCGTGCTTATCTTGCAGCAATCTCTGTTGAACACGAAGGTTTCAATGCCTTCTTCATCGCAGGGGACTATGAGCAGAAGGAAATCAATCTCTCAAAAGCAAAACGGTTACTAGGTTGGGAACCTTTGACACATACGTTGAAGTTGTAGAGATTCCTCTGCCTTTTCCTATCTGCCTAAAGTAAAAAGAAATACCAACATAAAACACTCAGGAGAAATCATGAAGAAATTATTCATGAAACACCATCTTTTCCTCAGTTTCGTTGTTCTTATAGGACTGAGTTTTACAGTGATGGGTTATGGTGCTGCGATTGTCTCTGTATCACCTGAGCAAATTCCATCTCCAGCAATCGGAGAACACATACAACTCAACATACAGATAACAGATGGCAAAGACATCGCAGGATATAATATGCTTATTGTCTTTGACCCGACTGCCCTTCGCTATATGGAAAGCACAAATGGAGATTACCTTCCTACAGGGACATTTGCAGCTTCAGTAATAAATACTGCGGATGGTGTTTCCATCGCTGCAACTTCTTCAACAGGTATTGCCACATCGGAAAATGGAACACTTGAAGGAACTTTCCCTTTTCCACATCAACGCACGTCTCAGCAAAATGAACTCATCGTTCTCGTGCGTGAAGCAATACGTCTTAAATAAACAACTTGCATTTATTCTTAAATTATTGTATCCTATACAACATAAAGGAATTATTGTAAATGGCACACCCAGAGTTAACATTAATTGATAATCGGCCATTCCAAACCCAACGAAAAGATACATGGTGGGTACAACCATTAGCAGTATTTATCGGGTTAGGGGTCTTCATAGTCTATGCAACATTTCGGGTTTTTTGGGGGCAACATTTCTTTCACGAGCCTTACTTATCCCCTTTCTACTCACCGCTGCTTTTTGGTGCTGATACGCATAGTCTGGAACACAGTTGGTTTGGTGTGATGCCAGAATGGATGCCTGCTTTTATTACACCTGCCGTTCTCATCTTGTGGGCACCACTCGGATTCCGCTTTACGTGCTACTATTATCGTGGTGCATACTACAAAGCATTTTGGGCAGATCCACCTTCATGCTCAGTTTCAGAACCACGTAAAGGTTATCGCGGGGAACATTCATTTCCATTGATAATACAGAACATTCACAGATATTTTATGTATATTGCAATCATATTTTTAGGCATCCTGTCTTACGATGTATGGGAAGCACTCTGGTTTGAAGATGGAGAAAAATTTGGTATTGGAATTGGAACTATCATATTAGCGGGAAATGTAGTGTTCTTAGGTGGATATACCCTCGGTTGTCACTCTTTACGGCATCTTGTTGGCGGGGTTGTTGATCTGCTATCTAAATCACCAATTCGCAGAAATATGTATAACTGTATCAGTTGTCTGAACAGCAAACACATGCTCTGGGCATGGATGAGTTTATGTTGGGTTGGTTTTTCTGACCTATATGTTTTTATTGCTTCTGTTTATGATTTTCATGTTATAATTTTCACGATTGGATAACGTTTTAAACAATGTCTATAGAGAGGAAATTTTAGGTTGGCATCTTACGAAACTTTTGATTACGACGTGTTAATAATTGGAGCTGGCGGAGCAGGATTACGTGCTGCTATCGAGGCAGCTACAGGAGACCTAAAGGTTGGATTGGTCTGTAAATCACTGCTTGGAAAAGCACATACTGTGATGGCTGAAGGTGGTGTTGCCGCTGCTTTAGCAAATGTTGATGAAAGAGACAGTTGGCGAGCACATTTTGCAGACACAATGCGTGGTGGACAGTATCTCTCTAACGCTCGGATGGCAGAGTTGCACGCGAAGGAATCTCCTGACCGAGTCCGTGAACTTGAAGCATGGGGTGCACTCTTTGATCGCACGCAGGACGGAAGTATCTTACAACGAAACTTCGGAGGTCATCAGTATCCTCGACTTGCACACGTTGGCGACCGCACAGGTTTGGAAATGATACGCGCCCTTCAAGACCACGGTATTCACCAAGGCATTGAAGTCCACATGGAGAATACCATCACCACACTTCTCAAAACGGGTGATAGGGTCTCAGGTGCTTTCGGTTATGAACGTGAGAAAGGGCGTTTCAAAATCTTTTCTGCGAAAGCAATTGTATTGGCAACTGGTGGAGTCGGAAAAGCATATAAAATCACAAGCAATAGTTGGGAATATACAGGTGATGGACATTCGCTTGCATATCATGCTGGTGCGGAACTGATTGATATGGAATTTGTCCAATTTCACCCAACAGGTATGGTCTGGCCTCCAAGTGTGCGTGGTATATTAGTAACTGAGGGTGTGAGAGGCGAAGGCGGAATCCTTACGAACAGTGAAGGCAACCGTTTCATGTTTGATGATATTCCAGAACTCTATGTGAACCAAACTGCAGATAGCACTGAAGAAGGATGGCTTTACACACAAGGTGATCGTGAGGCACGTAGACCGCCTGAACTGTTGACCCGTGACCATGTAGCGCGTTGTATCGTCCGTGAAGTCCACGAAGGCAGAGGTAGCCCGCACGGTGGCGTATTCTTAGACATCGCATGGATAAAGGAGAAAATACCAAACGCACAAGAACATATCCGCAGAAAACTGCCAAGCATGTATCATCAGTTCAAAGAACTTGCCGACATTGACATCACTGAAGAACCGATGGAAGTCGGACCAACGACTCACTATATTATGGGTGGCATTCGTGTTGATGCTGATACTCAGATGACATGTGTTCCCGGTCTGTTCGCAGCAGGCGAATGTGCAGCAGGTCTACACGGTGCCAACCGTCTCGGTGGTAATTCATTGTCGGATCTTCTCGTCTTTGGCAAACGTGCGGGTGAATATGCAGCGCAGTTTGCAGAAGAAAACGGAGCTGTACCGCTTGAGGACAGTTCAGTTGAAGAAATCGCTCAACATGTTCTCAAACCATTTGATAACCCGGAGGGTGGTGAGAACCCATATCAGATTCAATCGGAACTTCAGGATAAGATGCAAGAATTAGTAGGCATTGCCCGAAGCCAAGAAAGTCTAACACAAGCATTGGAAGAGGTGCAAACACTGCGTGAAAAAGCAGAGAATGTGCATAGTATCGGTAATCGCGAATACAACTCGGGGTGGCATACTGCCCTTGACCTTGATTGTCTCATCACGGTTTCTGAGGCGATTGCACTCGCAGCACTTGAACGTAGGGCAAGTATCGGTGCACATTCTCGTGATGATTTCCCAGAAAAAGAGGAGCAAGGTGCAGGAAAGTATAACACGATTGTCCATAAAACTGAAGATAATACAATGGCAATTCGACGTGAACCCGTTCCCGAATTAACAGAAGAGTATGAGCAGATAATAGAGGAAATGGGATAAGCGAGACAGGAAGGAAACACAATGGATAAAGCAACTTTTAGAATCTGGCGTGGAGATGCAAACGAAGCAGATTTCGTTGATTACGAAACCGAAGTCTCTGAAGGAATGGTGGTTTTAGATGCTGTCCACCGCATACAAGCCGAACAAGCGAATGATCTGGCTGTCAGATGGAACTGCAAGGCGGGCAAATGCGGTTCGTGTTCTGCTGAGGTAAACGGCAATCCGAAATTGATGTGTATGACACGCCTGAACGATATACCTCTTGACCAACCTGTTACCGTTGAACCCATGCGTGCATTTCCACTTATCAAAGACCTTGTTACAGATGTGTCGTGGAACTTCAAAGTTAAAGAGAAAATGAAACCGTTTACACCGCGTCCCCCTGATGCTGAGGATGGCACATGGCGGATGGAACAAGAGGATATTGATCATGTCCAAGAATTCCGAAAGTGTATTGAATGCTTTCTCTGCCAAGATGTTTGTCATGTCCTGCGTGAACACCATCTGCATGACGAATTCATCGGACCGAGATTTTTCGTCTATGCAGCTTCATTAGAGATGCACCCGATTGATACAGAGAATCGGTTGGAAGAATTGAAAGATTTGGATGGTATAGGGTATTGTAACATTACGAAGTGCTGTACGAATGTTTGTCCTGAACATATTACGATCACTGATAATGCAATTATACCATTGAAAGAACGCGTTGTCGATCAGTTTTACGATCCGATTAAGAAATTATTCCGTGTATTTGGTGGATAAGTATAAGAAGGCTCTATAGTTTGTACAATATTTCATAATGTATTTTCTTATGTTAACGTGAGTTTGGTATAAGCAATTCTTGTAATGCAAACTTTTAGGATGAGGATATTCAAAACTAAATAACCCAACACACGTAGGGTTTAACGTTGACATCTTCCAACCCAATAATATATAATTTTCAATATGGCAAAAGACTACGACAATATGGCAAAATCAATATTAACAGATTTTGCTACTGACATCTCACAGTTTGTAATTGGCACAAGTTATGCCGTTGAAGTAATAGAGAACATTGACACTGAACAACATTTGGTTGTAGAACAACTAACCGATAGTACAAAACGGATTCGTATCAACGAAGTTGAAGCGATTTTACATATTGAATTACAACTTCGTGATAGCACATTTACACCGATGTGGGCACGTAACGCCGCATATCACGGGTACCTTATCAAAGAACATCAGATACCTGTTTATTCCAACGTCATCTATTTTCATCCGAATGCTGGTAGAAATGATACGGGTTCTTATCATTATAATTCACATGGATATGAGTACGCTTTACGTTATAAGGTAATACGATTGATTGACATTGATGGACAATCGATATTGGAGATGCAGGCACCAGGGTTGTTACCTTTTACGCCACTGATGAAACGTCCTATAGGAATTTCAATTGAGCAGTGGGTAAGAGAATGTATCAGCGCAGTTGCTGCCACCCCTTATGATGAACAGACGCAAGGGGACCTGTTCTGTGCTTTATCGTTGTTTGGTGGCATTATCCATGATCCATTACTATTCAAACGAATGATACGGGAGGAACGTATGCGAGAATCAAAATACTATCAACTCCTACGCGACGAATTCGTCGCACTCGGCAGAGAACAAGGTCTTGAACAAGGCAGAGAACAAGGTCTTGAACAAGGAGCAAGAGAATCTACCATTAGAAACATCTTGAAATTCCTAAATAACAGATTTACAGTAGAGGAAGTCAATGACCTAATACCGAAACTACATCAGATTACTGATTTAGAACGACTTGAACAGTTGCTTTTCGCTGCGCCACAAGTCCAAAACTTTGATGCCTTCAAATTGATGCTCGAAGAATAACATATTCAAGACTTCCTGTAATTAATGGCGGTCCAGCGGGTTGACAGGTGTATCAATGTGGAAAAGACAGCGACCTATTTGAACTGTTACATTATCTGTATACGAGTACACAAATTAAACCAACGACTGTAAATAATTTGACATACCTCGGAGATATAAATAGAATGGCAAGTAAGAACGATATTTTGAGAGTAGGCGTAATCGGACCTGGTGGTGCAGGACGCGGAAACACTATGGGATTTGCAACACGTCCCGATTGCCAAGTCGTCGCTGCTGCAGATGCTCATGAAGGAAGTTTAGACGCATTAGAGAATGCCCTGCAGCAACGGGTTGAAGATTACAAACCAGAAAGTTTAAAACGGTATCTCGGTGAACATGAATATGTTGAGATGCTCAACCATGAAGATTTGGATATTGTCGGCGTCTTCTCACCACATTCCTTGCACGATATTCATGTCAAATACGCGCTCCGTGCAGGTTGTCATGTCATCGTTGAAAAACCGATGGCAAACATCGTTGGAGATGCAATTGCAATAACAAAAATCGCAATCGGGAGCGGCTTACACCTTGTCGGTGGCTATCAACGGCATTACGATAATACCTACATCACGGGAAGACTTGCAATTGCTGATGGACGTATAGGAGAACTTCAGAAATTTGAAGTCTACATGGCACAACGATGGGGTGCTGGTGGATGGCGTGGGGATCCTCGCTTCTCTGGCGGTGGACAACCGAATGACTCAGGAAGTCATCTGCAAGATATTTTCCTTTGGATGACGGATAGATTACCGGCGAAAGTTCACGGCACAACTGACATGAAATTTCAAGATGATGAAGGTAATCTTGTGCCGAAATTCGTTGAGATAAATTCATACTCAGACGTAACACTTGACAACGAGGCAGAAGGCACAATCACTATTATGGGTAACACACGTGTTGGTTTTGAAGAATGGGTCATTCTTGAAGGTGACCAAGGCACTATAGAAATCAAGAGCGGAATCCGTTTTACCCCAGAAGGTGGAGAAACAGAGGACCTTTCATATCCGCGCCCCGAAGGATATCCTAAGAGTAAGGTTGATCAACTTGTCGGACTTGTAAAGGGTGAATATGATACAAACTATACGTCAGGAATCAACGGAATACGAACAAGTTGGTTGACAAACTCAATCCTTGAAGCTGGAAAAGGTCCAGATGAAAAAAACAGTGTGGATTGCGAACAACTAATTGAAAGAGAAGGTTATAGTCAACAAGAAGTATTAGACCTAATTGACTTATGTGCATCAAAACAGATGTATTAAGCACAGCAGAAGCGTCAATTTAAGGATATGTCCTTGTAGGAGTGAATCAACGCCAAATACACGTTTGGTATTTGCTGGGTTTCTAACCCCGATATTATGGAATTCCCTTTTTATTTCTAAATTTACGCTAATGGTCCGGTTGCCTAACCACACCGAATACCAAAACTGCTTATACCAAACTCACGTTAAATTTAAGAACGTACATATAATAAAGAGTTACTAATATAACCCGAGTTGCCATAAGGCTTGTAGGAGGTGTTTCTAACCCGATTATCTATAATTGGCATCTGAATTCGTTATTTTCTATGATTTCGTTATCCATCGGGGTTAGAAACCCGTCAAATACCAAACGTGTATTTGGCGTTGATTCACTCCTACAAATAATAGGTAACAACTTAGGTTAATATAAATGCTTGCATGATACAAAATAGTAAGGAGAAAAACAATGAAATATGTCAACTACTGTCTACTTACTGCTTTAATACTTTTATCTATGACGCAAGTTGGCTGTCTATCTACAAATGCCCTAAGCACAGGAGATAAATTAGTTGAAGCTAAAGACTATCGTGGTGCATTAGATGTATATCAAAGTGTAGTTGATAACCAACCCGGCACTGTTGAAGCACGAAAGGCACAAATTGCAATTGGAGATCTTAACATTGAAAGGATGAATCGCCCGGAAGAAGGTATTAAGGTTTATGAATCTGTAATCGCAGAAGCACCTGAAAGTGATGAAGCAGCCGAAGCACACTACAATCTGGGTATGTATTATTACCAACATCAACAAGAGTATGAGTCTGCGGAAGCTCAATTTGATACTATCATTAACAACTTCCCACATCTTGAGTTGAGCCATAGGGCACAATTAATGTTAGCAAAGAGTTATGAAGAAGGCAAGAAATATGAACAGGCTGTGGAAGTGTTTGATAACTTTGCTAACCGTAATCCGCAGAGTGAACGCGCAGCTGTAGCTCTTGCAAACAAAGCAAGAATTCAACGCACACTCATTAAAGATGATGAAGAGGCAAAACGTACTTACCAATATATGGTGAAAAAATACGGAAAACTCGATTCGGCACAATCACAGATTGAAAAGGCAAAAGAGGAACTGAATGAACTCAACGCTGCGATTCCTGAACCAGAAAATCCTGAAGACACGCAAATTGGACGTGCAATGAAAAGGCAAGAAGATCGACGGGAACGTGACCGTCCACAAGGGTCTGAAAAAAGCCGTGCCGTACAATCCAATGTGGAGATTGAGGATTCTGGATTTGGAATTACTGCAGAGGAAGTCATGAGAAGTTTTGGTGGTGGAACTGCAATAGCTGGAGACGATCAAGGTACTTACTATGACGCTGAGTTGATGATCGCAGGATTCTTTTACGGAGACGAAGAATATAAGAAGGCGGGGGCTTTGCTGTTTGATGCGCTTGCACGCGCCGAAGCTGATAAGGTTAAAATTGAACCGATCAATTACATTCGCCTCTCTATTTGTTATCGCAAAATTGGCATGCACCAAAGGGCTGCAAATGTCCTGAAAAAAGCCGCAAGTCGAAACCCTAAAGTCATTGATGCCATAATAAGTACCGGACAGAATCAGTATACAAACGAAGAATACGAAAAAGCCTTAGAGACATTTAACTCTGTCATCGGTATAAATCGTACAAAAGATGCAGAATTATACTGGTTAATCGGCAAGACTTACGAAAAACTGGGTGAATACGAAAAAGAAAGAGATGCATTCGAACACGCTGTTGCAAAAAATCCTGACGATACTGATGCTCTGCAAAGCCTTGCTGAGGTGCTTCATTTCCGATTGAAAGACCGAAAAACCGCAGTTATTTTCCAAGACCTCGTTGAAAATAAGAAGGATTCTTTTGTAACTATGAAGACACTTGGTGACGTATGTTATAAATATGGTGAATACGGTAAGGCACATATAAAGTATAAGGCAGCTGCCAGAACTGCAAAACGGCATCTGGAAAAATCAGAAAATGCTGCTGAGCAAAAGCTGCTTACACACCAATACGGATATGGCACAATACTTGCCGCAATCTCTGTCTTCAAACAAGGCAGAGAAGAAGATGGTCAAAAGTTGATTGATACACTCACCACTGAATATCCAGATCATTCACTACTCACTTATGCAAAGGGTGAAATCGCACTGATCAAAGGTGACGAGCAAGTTGCCATAGAGGCATTCAAAGAAGCTATGGAGAAAGACCCGCAATCAGACATACCAGTCATTGCTCTTGGAGATTACTATGTTTCTAAAGGATACAATGACGAGGCAATAACTCTATGGGAAGGCTATTTGGAAAAGGATAAATACAACGCTAAAATAATGCGAAGACTAAAACCCCTAAAGGGTAGTTCAGAGTAGTCCTCCATTTTAATCTTTGCAGATGAGGGATTGGTGCGGTTCAATTCTGTACCAATCCTAAATTAAACTCAAATTTACATTCATCATCCAATATGAATTCTCTGTTTAATTAACGATAATTTATCTACTTTTAACTTTTTTCAAAAAACACTTGACATTTAATTGTAAATTGTGTATAATAATAATTGATATGATCAAATGGCTGATCAAATAATCGGTCCTAACTCAAAAAGGATGTCAAATTCCTTCCATAATTTTCATTACGGACCCCATAAGAATCAATCCCAAATAAGTTTTTGTCAGACAAGTCCCCACCGCAATGATTCAATTGTGATTCCATAGACTTGTTTGCCCTCCAGGCGCGATGAAATTATCCCAAAAATGTCTAATACGGTTCAAACTATCTTAACAATTCAATCTAATTTACACTCCTGCATCGTTGTTAGGAGTATCATTACGAAAATAAAGACAGTCTTACAGAACTTTCATCTGAACTGTCAAATATGTAAGTATTTACCTGATACCATCATAGCAATTTACCACATAGTTCAAACAACGGATATTGAATTGTTAAGTGGAACAGGTATTCACGAGGAGTATAAGTAACTATGGAGAGCTTGGAAATAGGCAAGCTCCAAGAAATGGAGATTTCGACCTTAAAGACTATGGCGCAATCCTGCGGCCTTGATGATACGAATTCTTTGCGTAAGGATGAACTCATCAATCGGATTATTGAGCAAGTCACAGCACAGAATATACCTCTTTATGGAAAGGGAGTGTTGCAAATCTTAGATGACCGTGACCAGAATTACGGTTTTCTTCGATCACCGCGCTCAAACTATTTACAGAGTGATGAAGATATTTACGTTTCTTCTTCACAAATTCGGCTGTTCGGATTGCAAACGGGTCATGTCGTAGAAGGGTTAGTTCGTCCACCCAAAAAATCGGAGAACAAAACTGAACGCTATTTTGCTTTGTTACAGATTGAGAAAGTCAATGGTTCACCTCCCGAATTAGTCAAGACGCGAATTCCCTTTGGCAATCTTGACCCGATTTTCCCGTATGAAAAGTTGAAGTTAGAACATAAAGCATCTGAATTCGGAACTCGTATCCTTGACCTGATCGCACCGATAGGAAAAGGACAACGCGGTTTAATTGTGGCACCGCCTTTCAGTGGAAAAACAACCCTTCTTAAGAATATTGCATGCGGTATTGAAACAAACCATCCTGAAGTTTCACTCATCTTTTTGCTTATTGACGAAAGACCTGAGGAAGTAACCGATGTCGTGCGGACAGTTAAAGGGGAAGTCATTAGTTCTACATTTGATGAACCCCCAGAAAGACACACACAGGTCGCTGAAATGGCAATTGAAAAGGCTAAACGCATGGTGGAATGTGGTGAAGATGTCGTTATACTACTTGATAGTATGACACGTCTGGCAAGGGCATATAACATGACTGCTCCCCACAGTGGAAGAACCCTCTCGGGTGGATTAGATGCAATGGCGATTGTAGAACCTCGTAAATTCTGTGGAGCAGCACGGAAATTTGAAGAAGGTGGGAGTCTGACTATTATCGCTTCAGTTCTTGTTGATACTGAAAGTCGTTCAGATACACACATTTATGAAGAATTCAAAGGAACTGCCAACATGGAAATCCATATGGATCGTGCATTGTTGGAACTTCGGATTTTCCCTGCAATCAACATTGAAAAATCCAAAACACGCCGAGAAGAACTTTTATTAGAACCAGATGTCCTTAACAAAGTTTGGGTCTTAAGAAAGTTTATCAGCCAAATGAGTATGGCGGAATCTATGGAGCTCCTGATTAAACAGTTCAGCAAAACCGAAACCAATGAAGAATTTCTTGAAATGATGGCCGCCGATGTTGGACAGAGTGCAAAAGTCCGACCTAAACCAGCAAGAACGGCAAAGTGAAATACTAACACAAATATGGTGAAGTTTGAAGTTATTAGAAACTTACGTCACACAGTAGGTATGGTTTCATAACCACACTGGTGCAGACTGAATAATTAATTCAAAATCCACCATAAATTGAATTTCTATGTGTTTTTTCTAATCTATGCAAGAAATTTATTCAAATTTAATGTATAATATTATATAGTTAGTATGAACTTGTGAGCAATAATGCATCTCAACAAAACTAGCTTTATATTTCATTTTTTGAAACTTGGAGAATAATTATGAAACCTGAAATCCATCCAGAAACAACTGAGTGTACTATCAATTGTGTTTGTGGTGCGACATATCAGACAGTTACCATCGAATCGGATATGCGTGTAGACGTTTGTGCGAAATGCCACCCATTCTATACAGGTCAACAAACAAGGTTTATTGACACAGCAGGACGCGTGGAAAGTTTCAGACGCAGATATGGACTTACTGAAGAAAAATCGTAACGCTTCTAATCCTTTTTGAACCTTATAGAGATTGATATGTTTGACAAACTCAAAGACATTCAGAATAAATTCATTGACGTAGAAAAAGCTTTAAGCGATCTTGAACAAATATCCAACCCGCAACGATTGCAGGAACTCTCCAAAACACACGCTGAACTTTCTCCAATTGTTTCCGCATATAAGGACTATCAACAATTGGAATCTGCTATTGAAGAAACACAGACAATGTTAGCAGATGAAAGTGATGAGGATATGTTAGCGTTGGCAGAAGAAGAATTGGAGGATCTCAAAAAGCAGCAAGATGAACTCATTGATACACTAAAGATGCTTCTTATACCAAAAGACCCAAATGACGAAAAAAATGTCATTATTGAAATTCGGGCAGGAACAGGTGGTGAGGAAGCAAGTCTCTTTGCAGCTGAGATCTTTCGATTGTACACCCGATACGCAGAGAGAAAAGGTTGGAAAATTGATATGCTCAGTGCAAATGCTACGGGATTAAAAGGATTCAAAGAAGTCATCTTTTCTATTGAAGGAGAATCCGCATACAGTCTGCTTAAATATGAAGGTGGAATACACCGTGTACAACGTATTCCAACCACCGAAACAAGTGGACGTATTCATACATCTGCAGTCACCGTAGCAGTGTTACCTGAAGCAGAAGAAATTGATGTACAAATTGATGAAGCGGCTGAATTACGGATAGATACCTATCGATCCTCAGGCCCCGGTGGACAGAGTGTTAATACTACAGATTCAGCCATACGTATCACACACATTCCAACAGGTATCGTTGTAACGCAACAAGATGAAAAGTCGCAACACAAAAACCGATCAAAAGCAATGAAGATACTTCGTGCGCGTTTGCAAGAGAGAAAACAAGCTGAACTTGATAAAGAACGTTCAGAGACTCGACGGTCTATGGTTGGTAGCGGGGATAGAAGCGAAAAAATACGTACATATAATTTCCCACAATCGCGCGTAACTGATCACAGAATACAATTCAGTTCACATCAATTGGATTCTGTTTTAGACGGTGATATAGACACATTTATAGAAAGGTTAACCACTGCTGATCAAGCAGAAAAGCTACAGTCTATTTCATAAATTGTTGGTTAGGTTTCTAACCCGATTTACAAGACACTTTGTTGTTGTTAAGTACGTTAAACTCTGGGAAACCGATGATATAGGATTTATGAGACACGTTCTAAAATACGAAGAGAATTAAGCAGATTATAATTGATATCAACATTATCCATTCTAAATGGATACAAATAGATAAATACATAGATCGTCCTTCCAAGATTCACTTCCCTTATTTGCTATCACTCGGATGGAGTTCTCGGATTATATAAGATTTTATGGCTACCCAAAGATGGCATGTGCTTGAACTCCTTGAGTGGACAACTAGTTATTTTGAAAAGCATAACATTCCAAACCCACGATTAGATGCAGAGGTCTTGCTCGGACACCTACTTGAGAAAAGCCGGTTACAACTATATCTTCACTTTGATATGCCCGTTTTTCAGAAAAACTTGGAAGTATTCCGAGAGATGATTAAAAAACGTGCAGCACGAACACCGATTAGTTATCTTACCAATCGCAAGGAATTCATGTCACTGGATTTCTATGTTGATGAACGGGTGCTTATTCCCCGACCAGAAACCGAATTCATTGTTGAAACAATACTCAAAATGAAATCCGATTCATCCCAAAGCATACTTGAGATAGGAACAGGCAGCGGAGTAATCGCGACTGCTCTCGCTGTCAACAACCCTGAATGGGAGATCATTGCCACTGATATATGTAAGGACGCTTTAGCAGTTGCAAAACTAAATAGAGAAGCACACGACTGCGATGAACGAATAACGCTACTGCAGGGTGATTTGTTTGATCCAATTAAGCCGTTAGAATCCACACGATATAATTGGGTTGTTTCCAATCCACCATACATTATGTCAAATGCCCACGGTTCCTTGAGTCCAGACGTGCGTGACTATGAACCGCATATCGCTCTCTTTGCAGGTAAAGATGGATTGTCGATCATTCGCACGCTTATTGCTGAAGCACCGGATTATCTCCAACCGGATGGCAAACTCATCTTTGAAATCGGGGACACACAAAAAGAATCTGTCAACGCATTACTTGAAAATCAGTCTGAATATAAAAAGTTTCGCTTTATTAAGGATTATTCTGGTAAGGATAGGGTTGTTTTGGCAAGTTTATAATAAATGGATAAAAAATCAAATTGGTTCAGTGCTATGGAAGCTGTTGCTTCTTCTAATGTAGGATGGGTCTCAGTGTCCCGCCAACAATTGACATGGTGGACACTGAGACCGATGTACAATGATTTATGTGACACGCTCTAATAAGGCGTTTCATTAGATGTTAACGCACACCATCTTGTTGAAAACAGATGACTCAGCAATATTTCTCTGGCTTCAGGTGTATCAATCTTTTTTAGTGCTAAGGCTGCATTAAACCGAACATATCGGTTTTCATCTTCCAATTGTGCTACCAAAGTCGGAATAGCAGGTTCAGAAACTGATCCCAGTTGTGCTAAGGATCGTGCCGCATTATAACGCACCCAGTAGAGTTCATCATTTAAGCCGTCTGTTAAGACTTGCACAGTCGGTTCTAAATCCATGTCTCCATTGACATATTGACCGATGATACCTAAACCTTCCATTGAATGTCGACGAACCCAAGGGGAATCATCTGATGCAGCTTTTGTTAGTGCTGGCACTGCCTCCAATGCAGTTTTACCCATATCTGCTAAAGTATACGATGCACTTGTTCGGATGGATTCCTCTGAATTT
Organism: Candidatus Poribacteria bacterium; assembly: GCA_958295945.1. Taxonomy (GTDB): domain Bacteria; phylum Poribacteria; class WGA-4E; order WGA-4E; family WGA-3G; genus MSPOR6. The sequence goes on along the minus strand of OY282386.1, from coordinate 1,363,238 downwards.
GACAACGCATCGATCAGTGTAGGAACAGCAGCATCACCAATCAGACTTAATGCCACACCTACATAACTGCGGATTGATTCTGATCCCTCATGAAATACTTGGTGTAATGTCGGTACAACAGAAGGTCCCACTCGTCCTAAACGATATGCTGCATTCAGCCGTTGTTTCTCATCTTCATTTTGTAATGTTTCCAGCAAAGTATTTATCTCATCTGCAGAAACACCGTTAGCAGATCCGTTTTGTCTACCGTAATTCCAATCCCACTGAGATTCCCATAGTTCTGGATGGTCTGGATCTATGCCATCAGCAACAGACTGCCAATCTGGAGCATCGCTCTGCCAATCAGGAGATGACGGTTCATCAAGACGAGAGAACAGAAACTTTAACATATAACGTTTCTTATCACTTTCATTAGGTGTAGCACGATGCCACAGATCATAATGAACGATAGTCACGGTGCCTGCTTCACCACATAATGAGGTATCCGGTTGTTCGTGGGCACTATCATGGGTTTCGTAATAGTGAGAACCGGGTAACACAGCAGTCGGTCCCATATCTTCACTCACATCCTGTGGATAATAGAACGCCATTGTCCAACGGCATCTGTGTCGGCGTATCTGTTCATCACCTTCATAAGTATCCTTATGAAACCCTTGTCCACCACTACCTGATGGGTTGTAATGACAATAACGGTGTGGATGCATCATATAGTTTTTTCCGAGCACACCCTGCATCGCTCCATGCACAACAGGATGCTCAAAAACATGTTGAATTTCTGGGATCAACGGCAGCACATTGTTCCCCCAATTACCGGTCTTTTCAAACATCGCTTCCAACTGTTGGAAAATTTGTTCATGAAAACTCGCGGGAAAGTCTGTTTCCACCTTGAGATATCCATTGATGATGAAATCCCGCATCTGTTCATCAGTTAGTTGTATTCCCTGAATATTCATACTCTTATCCTCCTCTATTGTTTATAAAACCATAAAACCCAACAAATGTCAATCTTTCAATTCAGTTGAAATTGCTCTTGATGAGGGAGAACCCCAACCTTGAACCAACATACTCCATCTCCCTGCTGGACCACCTGCTACCATAAGTAATAAATCTTCTTCAGAATATTGATTCGTTGTTTCAGCGATGTGTTTACGGATATCTGATTTCCTAAACCCATCACCTGAAATTGTCTCGGCATGCTCAATTCCGATGACTAATAAGGTTTCACCCCTACTATTACCAGATGCTGCCATATTTTGACAGATTGTCGTAAGAATACCTTCTGCGGTATTGCTACCGTGATCGTTGATACTTTTAGGACCTGCTCCAGCAAAAACGGTTACAGTGTTGTCTTCAGGTTCAAAACCGCGTTCCACATGTAGCGGTTTCCACGGGTTTTCCTCACCTTCAATTTCAGCAATGCAACACGTATACTTCCCAACATGTCCAAATGCAGCTCGGTCTAATTCTGCAGGCAATGCCCCTCCTATGTTTGTACAGATGAGTCGGACTGCTCTGCCAATAGTAGCATTTGCCCGCCATCCTTGACCAAATAGATTGAAACCGTCGTTGATATTCAACTTTTTCCGAATAGGTCCATGGACTATCACCATAGGAGAAACATGTGACGTAGTGACTTGGACACCGTGTAAATTAAATCGCTCATCTACCATCGCCTCAACAGCAGCAAGAACAACAGGTAGATATTCTGGGAGACAACCCGCCATTACAGCGTTTATTGCTATCCGCTCAACTGTTGCTTTGCCCCATTTCGGTGGGAGTGCTGCAATCAATTCATCTCGGGAACGTGTGGTTCCGCTTAACATTTTTTCAACGCGTTCCGGAGTTGGTGGAACAACGGGCAGTCCATCAGTCCATCCGTTTTGATAGCATGCTTCAATCGGGTCAATCTTCACATCTATTGCAACTTGTTCGGTGTGCCATTGCTGTGCCATGTCTCGCTCCATTAAATCCGATTCTTGAACTTACATTTTCAGTTAGGGACAAGTGTCTTTAGTTAGCAAACGCTGATGCTCTTTTCTGGTGTATACTTTACCGTGAACCAAATTACGATTCTTAAAATCATTGAACAAATCACTGTCCCCCTCTCTATATGAAATTAGAATTTTTACTTGAGCTATTATAGCCAATGCTATAATGTGTTCATCATTAGATCTTATTTCATCTTTCAGTTCGTCTGCTTTTTCTTGCACGTCTTGTGATACCAATTTAAGTTGACCAGAACGCATGAGTTGTTCTCTGATGGGATCCATTCCTCCTTTATACCATTCTTCCTCAAATTTCTTGGTACTCGTATAGATTATTTTGCCATTTTTGTTCTCTAACCATTTCCAAACGGGTTTCATATCTTCATTGGAAGGATCCTTGAATTTATGAAACGTATTTGCATCCAATATCGCGCACATATATTAATCCTCAAAACCCATCAGTCGTTTAGATTCTTTGAGGAAAAAATCACGATAATGTGAAGGAGCACCGTCAAGGTTACCCATTTCATCAAACCCAATATTATGCACATTAACAATATTTCTCTTCGGTTCAAAGTAAACCAGAGACACATCTTCAGGTTTGATGTTTCCTTTTCTGATCTCAATACGTGCACGGTCTATCATATAGTCGCTGTGTGTTTCAATAATGAATGACTGATTTCCCTGTTTTGTCAATCTTGTCAATAAAGTAGTAAATTCCGCTTGAGCCCTTGGATGTAGGTGCACCTCTGGTTGTTGGAGTAAGGAATAACTTGGGGGTATGGGTTTACTTTCACTATATTGGGCAAGACTTGGATATAATACTTGTACTAAGAGCGGAAGTATTTGACTAATTCCATAGCCAACATCTACGATATTCTTAGTAGGTCCCTTTACCTTGAATTGCAGTTGGAATGGTCCACCAAGGGAACCGCTAAAGTTCTTTATCTTTATGTCTTGAAAAAGCCCGGAACTTATTCCAAACTCTATGAGTTGTTGTTTTAGTTTCTCCCATTCTTTTTTTCTGGTAACCGCCAATCGCATTAGCATCATCGGAACATCACTGCCTTCTGGATCGTTAAATTCGCGTGCCGGATCGTAGGTGCGTTTAGGTCGTGACCTAATTGGAGAACTACTATTTACCGAAAAACCACAAAATGTGTCCCAAGGTTGATAATCGCATATTCCTATATGTTGACCCTTTTTATGCATATATTCGTTTAAAGCAGTTTCTCCATCAGATTTTCCTTTAAAAGCAAGTGAGAGTAATCGAAAATAAGGGGAACTTAAAGCATCAGAACCGCAGATTAGATTATATTGATTTTGATGCACATCATAAGAGACTAAATGAACTGATAAATCTCTCTGTCCTTCTGTTTCAAGATTGATTTCACCATCAACGAATTTCATTCTTAATGAACTTGCAGTCGGTTCAATACTTCCTTTTTTTTCTACAAATTCAACTGTTACTTGGACATCTTCATTGTTATTTCTACTAGTAAATCCAAGTTTGAAGTTTTTCTCTTTTATGTTACTGTTTCTAACAATATCCTTAAAAGTGCCTAATGTATAAGGATCCGAATTAAAATCCAAATCTCCATTTCGCAGATAATTTGCCAATACATAGAAACATGCGAGTGCAGTCGTTTTCCCAGTGCTATTCTCACCCACCAAAAAGGTTAGAGGACGAATTTCAAGTGTTTGACGTTCACCGAAACACCGCACCTCTTCCATTGTGAATTGTGTAATGCTCATAATGTAACCTCAACAGTTTGATGTTATGTCCTTAGGGTTAAGTATAGCATATACTACATAGTGGATTAAACTTAATCTTTGGAATAGCGTTATTGATGTAATAGAAAGGTTTTAGGAACGTCTCATATCAATGCGTCGCAACGCAATGTCAATGAGCAATAGAATAATGGCAGTAATAAGAAATGGTCTCCATAGGTGAATCCGTAGTGTTACCGGATTTTCTGGGGCACGAAATGCTTCTTCAGCTGTGATATTGAATTTTCCACCCGACACATTGGAGATCTGTGTAAGGAGTGCATCATTCACATTGTGAACGAGATACTCTTCAGGATATGAGACAACTGTGCCGGCAACTTGTGTGTTGACGATTTCTCCTGCCTGTTTTTGTGTGATGTTTAAGAAATAGGGACCTACCTCTGCTGTCGGAAACTCAAGTTCATACCGTCCTGGTGATGTCTGTGAGATAGATAGTTCTTTCTTTTTTAGGTCTGGACCAATGAGCGAAATTTGACTGTCCAATTCATTCAAAAATTGTCCTGTTTCACTCAGTGCATCAATCGCCAGATGTGCCACCCCTTTCTCTTTAGAGATTGCTGCTTGGAAATTGCTGAGCGTTGTCTTCCGCATCGTATCACGCACAAGTTGCGTCCAGAACTTACCGTAACCTGCCCATTCTAACCAATCCGTTGCCCATCGTGCTTTCGCATCGGAGGTGAATGCGACAGATTTTCCCAAGCCGTATTGCCAACTTGCAAGTATCGGGTCTCCGCGGTCAGAGACAAGGAAAATCTCAGCAGTGGGACGTGGTTGGGTGGCAACATATCCAAGTAGGAAAGGTGCAAGTTCAAGGTCTATACCACTCAACACTTGAGTTGGTTTGATACGTTGTGGGATGAATGGTGTATCTATGATTGCAGATTGTGATGCGGTGACGGTCTCCTTAGCAAAAATCTGTGGGACATTATACGGGTCTTGTGTAAAATACTCGCGTCCACCACCCCATTGTGCGAGGTTGCCCAACAGATTCATGTCTGCTCCGCTACCGATACCGACAGTGGATATTGTAATCCGTTCTGAGTGCATAGAATTAGCGATACCATACCAATCACCACCTTGCGAATGCCCATCGCTGAGAACGATGACATGCTTTAACTTTGCCGTTGTTTCTGTCAAAGCGTAATATGCTTGTTGAAGTGCAGGATAGAGATTTGTGCCACCACTTGCTGTAATTGAACCGACCTGATTTGAGATAAATTGTTTATCTGATGCATCGTGCATCTCGGTAATCCAGAACGGTGAACCGTCAAAAGCGATGACACCGATTTTATCGCGCGGACCGAGCAGTTCTACGGTTGCGCGAGCAGCTTCTTTTGCTAATTCAATCTTGATTCCACCCATACTGCCAGATTTGTCAATTACCAAAACCATTGCTAACGATGGCGTCTCTTTTTTCTTTTCGGTATCTGTTCGGACAGGTAGGACCTCCTCAATCGGCGTCTTGTAGTAGCCACCTAATCCATAACTATTCTCACTTCCGAGCATCATAAAGCCACCACCAAGGTCTTGCACATAAGTTCGGATAAGTTCCATCTGTTTCTCGGTCAAACGATTTGCTGGCACATCACTGAAAATAATCAGTTCATAGTTTTGAAGGTCAGCCAATTCATCGGGAACACCTAAGCCGTTACGGACATCAACCCGTATCTTTGCATCTTCAAGTGCTCGCATCAAATATCGGGTTTGCGATTCGTTCTCATCTATAAGTAATATTTTCGGTTGACCAGAAACAGAAACGATACCGAGTGCTTTGTTGTTATCGTAGCGAGTATCCTGTGTTGTTCGGATGGTCGCATCATACGTCAATGTACCACTATCTTCATGTGTTTGCGTAAATAAAACACGATTTTCGCCTTCAACAAGACGCACCTCTTTTTTGGATGCCTCGAATTTGTTCTTATAGAGACGGATTTCTGCAATATCTTCATGGTTGCTATGTACAATCACTTCTAAACTGAACGGTGCCCCTTGTTTGACTTGAGCAGGTGCATCAATTCGCTGTACCATCACCTCTGGTGAATCACTCGGATAAATGGGAACCGTGTCAATCTGTATATCAAACTCTTTCCCACGAAGTGCAGTGTGAACAACATCTCCCTGTGTTTCTAAACCATCCGTAATCAGTACTATCCGTTTGTTTGCATTGGCAGGAAAAACACTCCATGCAGTTTCAATTGCTTGTGCGATGTTTGTTGTGTCACCAGCATCCTCATCTGCTTCCAACCAGTTATTCTTAATTTCAGAGAGATCTAATTTACCATCTGATTCTGTTTGCTCATTACCTTCATTGGACTTTAGGATTTCTGCTTTTTCTGTAAACGCTATAATTCCCGTTTGTTGATTTCCTTCACTTGCTTCTATCGCTTCGTTGACAAAATCGGTTGCATTCTTCAAACCATCGTCTGAAATACTATCAGAAATATCTGTCAGGAACATTACAGCGAGTTTGTCATCAGTTTTCAGATATTGAAAATCTGCGACACTCAATATCAACAATAGAAGAATAACCACTCTTACACACAAACTAATTATTCTTTGTGTACGAGACAGATCCACAAGACTGCGCCGAAATCCGTAGTATAGAACCGGCAATAATAGTAGCAGTAGCAGTAATAAAGGACGTGTTATTTCCATAATGTTGTCATATAAGTTTTAGACAAAAATGTCAGGATTGTTTGCGGTTAGTTGAATATCATGCCCTTCTTTTCGTATCCTACGATCAAAGTATAATAGTGTCACGCCGATAATCCATATTGGTGCGACGAGTGCCTTTAAAACCATTTGAGCGCATGTCATAATGACGTAAAATGGATAACTTTTAGTATCAAGAACATTATCAAAAATTGACCATTTAATGAGTGATATCAAATCCGTACCGCCAGCCAAATTTGCAGATATTAACACAAGACCGAGGGAATTCTCAAGGATGTACTTAACCGCATAACTTGATATTAGAATCAAGCAAATAATACCAAAGACTTTCCACCAATTTTCTTGAACGAGTTCACTGCTGCGTCTCAGGGCTTCCCCAACAGAACATTTCTCTATTATGACAGTTTCAACATAGAAAATCCAACGCACAGAAAAATAAATTATAATAGGGATACAGATAATAGCAGTCATTATAGGCAGTGCCCATGTCCCTGTTCGTATTACAGAAGTAATGGATAAAACGATAAATATGAGTGGTATCACCTGAACCATCCGCCATAATAGATGGCAAAATACCAATGTCCATAACCTGCGAAATGTCTGTTTTAGAGCAGTACTACTTGTGATTTCACCACCAAGATATATTGTGGCTGCAGCGACAACAATCCCACCCATACTTAGGACAGCGAACGGTAAAGATATAAGTGATGCGAGTATCTTTGATAGATTGGAATTTGAGAGAAATCCTTTTATAGAATATTCTATTACAATTGCAATAAGGTAGACTGAAGCAACACCCAAGAACAGCGTAATATGGTTTCTGTAAAGACTAAATGTTCCATCCAGAATATCTCCAATCCTTAAAGGTTTGAGTTTTGACAAATCATTGATGTCAACTTGTAATGCGTCCGTTGTTTCTAACATTTATTCTCCAATCATTAAGATTGTCATACGAAGTTGCATATTGGATCTAATTGTCTTTTTCAAATCTCTCTATAGTTTGGGTACGTGTGATAAGTCTCAATTAAATTTAATCCATTATTCCAATGAATCCTTAGCATAAAACTGTTTCATAGAAAACCTTCTTGGTTTCATAACAAGAAAGACCATTCCAATTGACAATAGACAGCAAAATACTATCCCACCTACAACCCTTTTCATACTGAAATCAATCTGCATTTCCCAATTTTGTTGCATAAGAGTCATACGAGTAATTGATTGAAATATGTTTAGTGTATTGCCAAAAATTGAGCTTATTGAACCTTTTGTTTCGGATACTTTCTCAAAAGCTTCATACAATTTATTGATTGTATAGGTATAGTTGATGTGGTAGTATTTTGTCTGTCAATAAGTAGTGTTTGAATTTGCGTATTTATATTCTCCATATTCTGTTTTAATTCTATCAGTTTTTCCTTCAACTTGGTATGTGAATCTACCAATGATTTTAGGTATCCTTCATCTTCATTAGACAGTTCAATCGTTTCTGTATCATTTTCTATCACCTGCTTCAATTTTTTGATTGTCTTGTTTATTGTCTCAGTCAAAGGAATAAAATCTACAGTTTCTTCTTGGTGGCGCAAATCAATTGCATTGAAAGCTGCCATAGATTTTGAGGATATATCCATAGTTTCAGTGACTAACTTGTAGTATTCGATTTGTTCTTGAATGTGTTGTATCCGTTCATCTACCGTTTGTCCGTTTACCTTCAATTGTGTTGATGGAGTAATTGCATATTTGACTATCAATGACAAAACTAAATATGAAAGTATCACTACGCCAATAACTTTTAGCATCTGTTTATACATACATATTTACCTACGTATTGTTAGTTATTTCTGTAATCAAAGTATTCAGATTAAGAAAATTAACCGTGATACCGTTATACGTTTTCGTATAGGGTCTATCTACATCATGTGCCACCACAAAATTCGATCCTTCAGGATATTGTCTACGGAATGCAAGGAGTTGACGAGGCGAAAATCCCGTTGCAGACCACTTACATTCAACGACTATAGGCATTTGACGAGAGCGTGTGAGAACGAAATCTACCTCATGCCCTCTTTTGTCACGCCAATATTGTATCTCACGCGATTGAATATGTGCCATAATTTCGTTTAGAACATAATGTTCCCAAAGTAATCCAAGGTCATCCTGCCGTAGTTGTGTCCATCCTTGATAGTAGCAAACAAATCCAGTATCAAATCCATAGACTTTTGGTGCAGAAACTATTTCTGATGAACGACGCGAGCTGAACGGTCTAATGATGTGAACAACAAAAGTTGCCTCTAAAATAGACAGATAGTTTGATATTGTCCCACGACTCACCTCACAAGGTGCAGCAAACTTGGTTGCCTCAAATATCCCGCCACTCTGTAACATGAGCAGCTCAGTAAATTTTTGAAACGAATATCGGCGTTCAAGCCTAAAGAGTTCTTGTATATCCTTCGCCCAATATGCATCAATCCACTCTTGATAGTCGTTTTCTGGGTATTCAGCCTCAAGAAAAAACGGAGGTAGTCCACCGTGTAATAAGCGATGCTGTATGTTGGATTGATTGAAATCATTTAAGTCGTCCATCATTATGGGTGTTAACCATAATTCTGTCTTACGTCCAGCGAGTGTGTCCCGGAATTTTGCACTTGCCCCGAGTGTTGAAGAACCTGTTGCTATTATTTTAATTTGTGGATAGTGATCAGCTGCAATCTTTAATAATTCAGATGGGTTCGGTAGCCGATGGATTTCATCAAGTACAATCCTCTCACTTTCAATACTGTCAAGAAATTCTTGTGGGGCCTCCATCAATCGTCTGACACGTGGTAGTTCACAGTCAAAATACTCAATATCAGGCAATGTCTGACACAAGCACGTTTTTCCAACGCGACGGACTCCTGACAGCCACACGACCGACCGACGTTCCCATGCATTTTCTATTTGATTTAGCCAAAATTTTCTGTTTACCATACTTCTATGGTATCAAATAGTGGGACTATGTGTCAAGTCTATTTGCATATAGTAGCACTATTTGTCAAGTCAACTTGCATATAGTAGCAGCTTAGACATCAAAATCTCGCTTATTCAATTCTTCTCCGTTGATACAGGAACCACTCCACAACGGTTAATCCTACTGCCAACAAAATTAAATAGATCCAAGGCGGATAACGGAAGAAAGAACTACCGATCAATACCTCAGAATCCGTTAACATATCTTCAATTTCATCGGTTATCCCAATATGTGATTCAGTTTCGCTTGCGATATTGACTGCCCACAACTGCTTCGGTTCTTCCGTCTCTTCTTCGTTGGTATTTTGCTCATCAGCATCACTGATAATTGTAGTATCTGAGTCTGTAACCTTGTAAAACCCAGCCTGTTGTGTGTGATCAAACAGCATCTCATCGTTTTCAATAGGAATTTCCCACGATTTGTCTCCTGGACCAGTAATCATCAAGGTTTGTTGCGAATTTCCAGTGGGAGATTCTTCTACTTGTTCAGTCTCTGTGATAGTTGGATAATCCGAATCAAACTTATATCTTAACACTTCTCCTGTCTGCAGGTGATATTCCTGTATGCCTTGGTCGTGTTGAAACCACTGAATCGTATTTGCTATGATAACAGGGAATGCAATACGCAATGGCAGATCGGACTGCAGGATGTTGATTGCAACAAAAACAACCTTTCGGTTCTGTGCAACATCAATGAATAGTACAGGAGATTCAAACGAACGCGCTAAAATCTGTGCAGTTGATGGAGGTGTAATCTGATATGCTTCTCCGATTAGCACGTTCTCCAGATGGACGTGCTGTAATATCGGATGTGTCCGTTCCCAATCTGTAATGATTGGTGTATCAAGTGCTTCTCCTATGTCCCAAGTTAACGCAGTGTCTTGCACATCCTCCTCTGTTGTATTTTCTGATTTAGGTGGATAGATAAACATAAAATTGCCATCCCCTATATTCGTCGGACTGTATCTGTCAAAGATAACCACCTGTGCAGTTTTTGGAGAAGATTCATATTCCGATGGATTCATAACATTCAGATTAAGTTCTTCGTCAACCGAGAGCACTTTTTCTAAAAACGGATTTTCCTCTGTAACTAATAAAACAGAGATCTGCTTGCGTTTCGGCAAGGTAGCATACGCAACATTATCCGATAATAAAGCATCAGTAGTGTCCAAAACCGCTTTCAATTCCCCACCTTCAAATGCGAAATTGCTGAAGATTTCAGATTTTTTCTCACCGGGGGCAAGTGTGTAGGGACGCACATCAAAGAGACTGTCGTTGAAATATAGTTCAACACTACATTTCTTTTCTTCATCGGAAGCATTCACAACGGTCAACAACGTTTCGTAATCAAAGACATTTACAATGCTTTTCCGCACTCGAAACTGTGTGATACCGACGTTATCGTTATCTTCACCTATCCTAATCAGGTGAAGTTTAGGTTTCTCTACACTTTCCTGTTCTTCTTCAGACGGTTGGCTTTCTGACTGCGTATCTTGAAATAGTGTTATTGTCTTTTCTGAAACTGCATGAAAATCGCTCATTATTACGATTTCTGGGTTCGGCTTTGTTTCAGCGATTGTATACGCTAAATCGACTGCTGGCTTTAGGTCTGTTCTAATATCGGTCGGGTCAATAGATTCAATTGCTTCTCTCAGTGTTTTCTGGTGGCTTGTAAATGGTGTCCGAATTGTTGGTTGTTTATGATTACTAATGACAGTCATTTCGTCCATAAATCGGAGTCCTTGGACTAACTGTAATGCCTGTTCCTTAGTAGAATCCAAACGTGTTTCAGAAGAAGGATTATCGGGATCAAGTTTCAGCGCAGCATTCATGCTCGCGGAGTTATCAATAATTAGGATCAATTGTCTTGCAGACTTGGTAATAAATGCGAATTGTGGTCTTGCAATGGCAAGTACTAAAAGCGCGAGAAACAGCAGTTGTAACAATAACGACAGCAGATGTTTCAGTCTTTGAAATAGCGATGTGGTTTGTCTCTCTTTGAAGAGTTGTTCCCAGAACATCAAGGTGGAGACAGGTTCACGTCGTCGGCGCAGTTTAAGAATATACAGCGCGATGATCGGGATTGCCAGACCAAATAGGAATAGGGAGGTGGGAGACAAAAAATTCATCTATCTATAATATTCACGGACAATCTTATATCAAAATTGAACCGTTATGACACAAAACCACCCATACGAAATATTCTCAGAATAAGTTCTTCGAAAGGTGCTTTTGTCATCGTCCGGACGAGGCTAATCTCGCGTTGTCTACAATATCGGTCAAGGTCATCACAATATTTTTGGAAAAGAGCCTGGTAACGTTTAATGTGATTTTCGTTGATGGTGACAGGTCGGAGTTGATCTGTTTCAACATCAACAAGGTGGTAGTCACCAAGTAGACTGGGTTCTGCCTCCTTTTCATCAATAATATGTATGACGAAAAGGTCATGTTTCTGAAACTTTAGCATATTCAGACCAGCAGTGAATCCTTTGGGGTCAAATAGGTCGGATATCAACACAACCAACCCACGTCGTTTTGTCTGATGGACAAAATTCTGGAATGCGTGTTCCATATCCGTTTCTCCACTACCGTTGATCTGATCCAGGAAATTCAGGACGGTAAAGATTTTCGCTTTACCACGTTCTGTAGGCAAACGATTCATGTCCGTTGTGTTGAATGCTGTGATCCCGATACGGTCCAGATTTGACAGACCGATATAAGCAAGCGCAGCAGCCACCCGTTTGGCATATATCAGTTTTGGCAACTCACCATAGGTCATGGATTGACTTACATCTACGAGGAAGTAGATGTGCAGGTCTTCGCGTTCCTCATAAAGTTTTAGCAAAAGTTCGTCTAATCTTGCAAACGCATTCCAATCGATATAACGGAAATCATCGCCAGGTGTGTAGTTCCGATAATCAGCAAATTCAACGCTCACCCCACGTCTTGTGCTGCGTCTTTCTGCTTTGATTCGTCCTGAAAATATCTTCTTTGAGACGATATAAAGATATTCTAGTTTTTTTAGGAATTCACTGTCAAATGCGGATTGTGTATCGTTTTGCATAAGAAGACCTCAGTAATATCAAGGATTAGGACAGGTTTTCTTGTGTGTAGGTGAGAGATAAACAGGATTAAGCAATCAGATTTTTCTAAATCTTCAATCGATTACTTCTAACAGATGTAGAATGATTTCGTCGGGGTCAATACCTTCCGCTTCACCTTCAAAACTCAGGATGAGGCGATGACGCAGACTTGGTAATGCAACCGCTTGAATGTCTTCACGCGCGACGTTGTACCGACTGTCGAGAATTGCACGCACCTTACTTGCAAGAATCAGTGCTTGTGCGCCACGAGGACTTGAACCGTACCGAACATATTGCTTTGTCTTTTCCGGTGCATCATCGGTTTCGGGATGTGTGCCGAGAACAATCCGCAAGGCATATCTTCGTACATCTTCTGCGACGAGAATGTCCCGCACAATCTGTTCCAGTTCGTTTATCTGCTTGCCATCACATACCTTCCCAACAGTTGGCATTTCCCGTTTTGTTGTGCGTTCCATAACTAAATCAAGTTCGTCAAGAGAGGGAAACTCTACCTTCAACTTGAAAAAGAAACGGTCAAGTTGTGCTTCAGGTAGCGGATATGTGCCTTCCATTTCTAACGGGTTTTGGGTTGCCATTACGAAGAATGGTAAGTCAAGCGGACGGTGCTGTCCCGCAACGGTGACAGACTTCTCTTGCATTGCCTCTAACAAAGCGGATTGTGTTTTTGGGGTTGCTCGATTGATTTCATCGGCAAGGACGAGGTTAGCGAATATGGGTCCAGGTTGGAATTCAAAAAACTTCTGTCTGTTCTCATCTTCTGCGACGATGGTCGTTCCAACGATGTCAGCAGGCATCAGGTCAGGTGTGAACTGTATTCTTTGATACTCAAGATCAAGAACTTCCTTGAGTGTGCTGATGAGTAGCGTTTTTCCTAAACCGGGCACGCCTTCTAAGAGTGCGTGTCCTCCTGTCATCAAGCAGATGAGGACACCTTCAATTATCTCTTTTTGACCAACGATACGTTTTGAAATCTCTTCTTGTATTTTTAAAAATGTCTCTCGAAATTCATCATGTTTCTGTTCTACTTGTTCGGACATATTTCACCTTACGGTAGCAGTGCGTAGGCATTAAATCACCGCAAAGATAGGACATCTCTGCGGTGATTTAGCATGAGGACTCAGTTTACTCTTCTGCAGGTTTGATGGATTTGAAATAACGTTTCACATAGAACTTGTAGCTGAGAGGGATCTGTTCTTCTGTCATGGCATCCTCAGATAACTTCTGATACTTCATATAAGCATCTTTGTAACTGAGCGATGATTCTTGTCCTTCAGCAGATGCCTTTGTAGTTTCAACCGAAGAATCTCCTTCACCTTGGACACCTTTCAACTGTTCAAGATTCAGTGTAGAATCCAGTGAAGTTAGTTCACCTTGTTGTGATTCAGATGTCTTCGTTCCCGCTTTATCACTTGGATTGTTGGATAGCAAATTTGATGGAACGTTGCCAGCACCGCAACATGCGCCGATGCAGTTTTTACATTCCTCACACGCACACAACAAATCTTCCAACTTCTGGTTGCGATTTTTGAGAAGGTCGAAATTACGGATGCTTTTGCTGGATTCACTTAGTTTTCCCTGTGCACCTTCGCCATCATTGTCTCCCAAAGCATCACCTGCACCAGATAGTTGTCCGCCAAGTCCACTGAGATCGCTGTCTTTTAGACTATTACCTGCGCGTTTGAGTTCATCAGATAAGTTTTGTTTCTGCTCTTGGTCAAACTTTGGAATGTCCTTTGCCACTTTGTCAAGTTTGTCAGCAGCTTCATCATAGTCACCCTTTTTCAACTTCTGTCCGAATTCACCGAGAATTGGATTTCCGATGAACTGTTGACCAAGACCTTTCATCAGTGCTTCTTGTTGTGCCATTTTGATTGGATCAATCTTCGTCTTCAACAACGCAGTCAATTCGGTCATTCTTGCTAGAGCTTCTTTCGGGGAAATTTGCGGCTTCTTCAATTCCTGAGTTCGTTTTTCAATCTCTTCCAGAATCTCTTTGAGTTCCTCGTCTTCACTCAATTCTGCTTCTTTTTTCGCTTCATCAATTGTATTCAATAGGACATCCGCTTCTGCAGCGATTTGCGGAGAATAGTCTATTTCAGTTGAAGTTGCTGGTGGTGCGAAAAACTCTACAAATGAGAATGCGACGACAAATATTGCTACAAGCGCAACATATTTGGTTTCACGGGGAACTGTATATCGTGCTACCTGTTTCAAAGGGATTGCTTGTAATCTTTCTGTAGTATCTTTTAACTGCAGTTCACTCAACGTTTCATTCGATTTATGTTCAATTTGTTCTAATCCACTGACGACGCGATCCTTTAGGGAACCGTCAATATCAATCGCGCGGGCAGCTTCGTGTAGATCAACAGGACGAATGAGACGGACAATGTAAGATACTAACGCAATTCCAACCGCTACACAGGCAAAGGCATACGGTGGGATGTTAAATGAGGTTATTAAACTATCAACAATAACTACGGGAGTACACACTAATAGTCCAATTAGTAAGAACTTTGCAAGGGTTTGAAAATAACCTTGTACATTCAAACGACGGCGGACATGACGTATTTTTTCAAGAATCATCTTTTCCGGCATGAAGTAGACCTCCTATGGAGTATCGTCAATTGCTGATTATTTTGAGTATGATAATAGTGTACTACATTTATATTGAGTATGTCAAGGGTTAAATCAATTTTGTTTATCTATCATCTGGTTTGATTTTTGCTAAGATTTTATTCCAGTCCCACAAAAGCACAGTGCCATCTTTAGATCCGCTTGCCAAGATTTTTCCATTATGTGAGAAAACCAATGTTTCAATAGGTTCTGTATGTCCAGGAAGGGAGCGTAAAGTTTCTCCAGTATCCACATCAATGATTTCAATGAAATCAGAAGGAAATGGCATTATAGGTTCGACTTTTGAAACAAGGATTAATGAACCTTCAGGTGAGAAGGTTATAGTCCTCCCTTCCGCTGCATTCGGTCCTCGGGGACGAATTTTACGCAACATCTCCCCCGTTTCAGTATCCCATAAATGTTTATCAAAATTCCGTGTTGTTGCAAGGATTGCACCATCGGGTGAAAAAGCCGCGGCATCAGCATCCTCAGCGAGTGAAATAGGTTCATCAGACTTCTCAATATTCCATATAAGTGTTCCAAACCTGCGGCTCTTTCCGGGTGTAACAAGTTTAGTCCCGTCAGGAGAAATAGCCATAGACTTGGATTCATACATATCCTTTTGTTCCAAATGATATAGCTTATCCCCAGTTCGGACATTCCAAAGATAGATTCCATCGTCACTTCCATGAGAATAAGATCCTAAGGAGGTCCAAGAGACCCATACCTCAACCCCTTCAGATGAAGTACTGGAGATATAATTACTATCAGGGGTAAATACCATCCTACCAAAAGCATTCATTATTGTAGGAAGTTCTTGACCTGTATCTAAATCCCACACCTGGATTTTCTCGTGTCCCTGATACCTATATTCCGTGTGCCATTTTTCCCTTGTATTGAAAACGATATTTCCTTGGACCGGATGGCAGGCAAGTAGACTTGCATCAGGTGATATTGCAACTGAGTATGTTGTCTGTTGGTTTGCTTTATTGAAATTGGATAACAAGTCTCCTGTCTGCGCATCGTATTTCTGCACTGTATTATTATACATTGCTGTAGAGACAGTTGTATTGTCAGGTGAGAATGCTACTGCTCTGACCCACTCTGTATAATCGGTATCCAAAGTAACAGGTGCTTTATAGGAATTGGTATCCCATAGTTGGATCGTTCCATCAGCACTCCCACTTGCAAATGTTTTTCCATCTGGTGAGAATGCAAGCGAAATGATACTATTTGTATGACTATCAAGTTTTGTCTTCAAACGCTTTCTTCGTGTATCCCAAATCCTGATATGTCCATTTGAATCACCACTGGCAACGGTATTTCCATTCTTGGAAAAAGCAATTGCAGTGACCCAAGCCTTATGACCTTTCAGCGTTGCTTTTCTTTTCCGGCTTTCTGTTTCCCAAATACGCACAGTCATGTCTTTGCTCCCACTTGCAAATGTGGTTCCATCAGGTGAGAATGCCAATGCACGTATGCGCGGATTGTGTTTTGACCTTTTAAAAAATGGTTTGTGTCCTTTGATAATTGCATCTCTGTTCCCTGTCTGTGTATTCCAAAGTGAGATTTCACCATTTTCTCTGCCAGTAATGAACGTGCGTCCATCCTGTGATAATGTGGATGCGTATATATCCAAAATGGTATATTGTCGCTGTTCTGATTCTATCTGTAGTGAGTTTATATCCCAGTATGTGAACAGTCCTTCATAATCTACACCAATAAGTGTTCTTTCATTCTCTGAGAAAGCTAATGCGATGACCGAATGTATGGGAAAATGTTCCCACCCAATGGCAGCCTGGGGTTTAGATGATTGTAGTGATGGAAGTTCCACTCTGAACTCTACATCCCATAACTGAATTATAGGGTTAAAATATCCACCACAAGCAAGTATCCGTCCATCTTTTGAAAAGGCTATAGTGTTGATCTGTCCAACGATTCTGTTGGGGAGTGATATTCCTTGTTTTGTTGCAACATTATACAGTCGTACACCGATATCAGTTCCAACAGCAAGATGCGTACCATCAGGTGAAAATTGTATAATATTGATACCGCCTTTTCCAAGTCGTGCAATGGCATCATCGGGTAGTCCACTCATTAATTTTGTTTGTGCGAAAACTGGATAGACTATCACTGAGAACGACAATAATAGTATGTAAAACAGATGTTTTGTTTTCATTGATTTATTCTCCATTATCTATCATCTGGTTTGACTTTTGCTATAATCTTATTCCAGTCCCACAAAAGCACAGTGCCATCTTTAGATCCGCTTGCAAGCGTTTTGCCATCGTGAGAAAATTCCAACTTTGTAATCGGTTCAGTGTGTCCTGGAAGGGATAGCAATTTTTCACCTGTATTTACATCCCATAATGATATGTTAGCTTCAACATAAGTATCCCAAGCCATTTTTGTAGATTCTACGAGGATAGATCCATTAGGTGAAATTGTTAAGGCTCTATTTTCAATTGTTGGTGGTAAATCAATAGTATTTAAACTCTGTGGTTGATCCGGTGTAAAAAAATTCCACAATTGGATATCTTTGTCTGTCACTACATTATTCTCGACAGCAAGGGTATGACTGTCTTTTGAAATTGCCATGATTGCGGTGTATTCTGATGTGAATTTATGAAGTTGTTCCCACGTATCCACATCCCAAATCATACCTCCCGCTGCCAGTAGGCTTCCCTCAGGTGAGAACATCAATGATATTTTTTCTCTTAATCCTCCTCCACTAAGCGGTCCTCCACGTTTTCCCACATGAAAACGGTGTAATTCTGTTCCTGTCCTAACTTCAGTTATTAGAATCTCTTTACTCCGCCCTACTACCATACTTAAGCGTCTTCCAACTTCACTATCTGTGGTTTTATGCCACGGTGATATATCCTGTATACTCTTACAAGCAAGAATCTTGTTGTCAGGAGAAAACGCCATGTCTCCAAACACATCTGAAATAGATGGAAGTTCTTTCTTGGTATCAAGACTCCATAGACGAGTTCTATCACTATTATAATACTCAATCACTGTGTCCCACCCATCAACATTGAAAGCGATATTGCCTTCAACACCGTGACATGCAAGATGTGAACCGTCGGGTGATAATGCAACTGCGTACGAGATTCTTTGTGGATTCTTGTTGAATACATCCAGCTGACGTGAGGTGTTAATATCCCATCTTTCTGCTGTTGCATTGTAATGTGCAATTGATACCTTTGTGCTATCAGGAGAAAATGATATATCTCTGACCCATTCTGTATGTCCAGTAGTAAAGATGGATTCTGCTTTTTGAGTGTTGACATCCCAAAACCGTATAGTTCCATCAGCACTGCCGGTAGCAAGCGTCTTTCCATCAGGGGAAAACGTCATAGCAAGGATACCATTTGTGTGTCCCTTGAAAATGGCAATCCTTCGTTTCTTATGGACATCCCAAAGATGAACATTGCTCTCCGTGTCCCCGCTGGCGATATATTTGCCATCTTCAGAAAAGGCGAGTGCAGATACCCATCCTGTATGCCCTTTGAGAGTGGCGTGTTTTTTATATTTGTTCGTACTCCAAATCTTTATTGTTTTATCTTCACTGCCGCTTGCTAAGAATCTAGAATCTGGTGAGTATGCCAATGCACGAACACGACGATATTTTGTATTCTTTGAAAGAAACTTTATTCTTCTACCATGTCCGTTGAGTTTATTCTTTAGTTTACCTGTGGTAGCATCTCCTGTCCATATCTTTCCATTCCAATATCCACAAGCAAATTTGCTACCGTCTTGTGAGAGTGCCAATACACCTTCATAATCAAAATTAGAATCGTGCTCAGATAATCCTTTGCCATTGAGTACATCCCAATAGTTAAATTTCCCCGAATAACTAAGACTCATGAGTCCTTTGCCGCTATTGGCAAAAGTTAGAGCTGCTACGGATTTTTGAAACGTTTCGTCTCTTTTATTCATGAGATGTATAGTCCTTGATGTTGGTAAAGGAATTTCAGAAAGTTTCTCACCTGATGACAGATCCCACGATTGAATTACAGGATTTGAAGAACCCCCGTTTGCCAAGAAACGTCCATTTGCCGAGAATGCTATGGCATTGGACTGACCAAGAGAATTTGCCTGTAAAGGTTTTGCTTCTCCTGATGTCCTATCGTATAACCACAAACCTATATCAGTGCCAACCGCAAGCATCGTTCCATCAGGAGAAAAGCGTAAGACGTTGATACCTCCTTTTCCAAGGCGTGCTATGGCTCCATCGGGTAGACTAATCTGCGTATCATATTGATTCACTTTTACCGATGGGTGTAGCAGTGTGGTGTTCTCAACAGCATTGGTAACAGGAAGATGTTGTTCTTGCGAAAGGTCTTTTATTGGATTCTGCTCAATAAATAGATACTTGAGTTTACTCAGGTTTTCAATAGGTTGAATGTCGTGGATTTGATTCTGTTCAAGTGATAAGTAAGTAAGTTCTTTCAACCCATTTAGTGGAGAAATATCTGTGATATTATTGTTACTCAGATTCAACCTTGTTAGTTTCTTTAAATCTGCAAGTGGAGAAATATCTTGGATTTGATTACCATAGAGTTCCAAAGCACTTAAATGTTTAGCATATTGCAAGCCACTGATGTCTTTTATATTTGAGGGTGTTAACTAAATAATGATACGAAAACTCACAGTCCCTCTAAACTGCGTTGCATCACAACTAATTGTTTAAATGCTAACATATTTGGCAAAAGGTGTCAACAGAAATCAAACGATTTTTCTTGACTTATGTGCTGATAATGTGTATTCTCTTCAAAAACAACCACTTTACAAGGAGAATATCATGAATAAGTGTCCAAGATGTCAAAATGAGGACTTTGTGAAAAATGGTTTCGTTAACGAAAACCAACGCCATAAATGTAAACTTTGTGGGTATCAATGGACGCGCACGACACCCCGAGGACATCCACCCGAGCATAAAAGGGTGTCTGTGCTTTTATATTGCCATGGCATTTCAATGCATGCTATCTCAAAACTTTTTGATGTCTCTGTCCCTGCTGTGCTGAACTGGATACGCACCTTTGCGAAAAAGCATGCACCGAAACCCGCGCTCACACCTGGCACACTTGTTAGTTTAGAACTTGATGAGATGTGGCACTACATCCAAAACAAGAAAAACAAACTTTGGATATGGAAGGCATTGGACAGAAACACGGGACACCTCATAGATTGGGAATGCGGTGGACGCAACGCAGAAACCCTCACAAAACTGACAAATCGCCTTGCTATTTTCAATGTCAAGAGATATTGGACTGACAAGTGGCAGGTCTATGAAACCATCCTACCTCCTTCAAAACATGTTCAGGATAAAGCAGAGACACACGGTATTGAGCGTAATAACTGTCAGATGCGGCATTGGTTCGGTAGGTTCAAACGTAAGTCCATTATTGTTTCCAAAAGCGTGGAAATGGTAGACCTAACGATTGCTTTGTTTGCGCGGTTCCGTGTCAATGCGGACATGTTTGACATTTTAAATCTCGGCGGAGGACAACCAAATATCATTAGTTAGTTAACACCCTCTTATATTTCTTTGTGGCCCAGATAGTTTTGTTAGTTTACTTAGTTGACGGCGTGTAATAGTGTCGTCTTGATATAATCCGAGATTGTCACGTATCGCTGCAGCTAAGTTATCATCAGGTATATCAACGTATTCAACTGATGAACAACTCAATACTATAGAAAGAACCAGAAAAAGTGTTATTGGATATTTCATTTCGTTATCTCAAATACAAATTATACTCAGGTTGATATTTATTCGGCAGACATTTGCACCGAACTTGCGTATTCTGGTGGAATGGAATTTTTCAACGCATCTAACATTTGTGTGTAACGTTCTTTGTCGTTTGCATTCTTGCTTGCATCGGTGACTTTTTTCCAATAATCATCCAATGAATCATTGGCAGAGAGAATACTTAGCGCATATTTGAAATATCTCAGTGCATCGTCATAGCGATCATTCGCGACATACGCACGTCCAAGTGTCAGTGGGAAGTGATAGCTAATTTTCGCATTGTCTTGTATCGCACGTGTGGCATATTTTAGTGATGTTTCTGGATATATACCTTTTTCAAGAAGTTCTTCAGCAAACCAACGTTGGTAATGTGTATCCTGTATGTTCACCTCTTGCTCTCTCAATTTCAACCACTTCGCGTTTACAATTTCAGTTTTATCGGCATCACCTATTTTTTTGTAGAGATCACCTAAAAGTCCGTGCAGGACCACGCTCTCCTGCATTTTCGGTTTTACTTCCTCAAGGATAGCAATGAGTTTGTCCTCTTGCCCTTCATCAATGTAAAGTTCGGAGATAGCGCGAATTATTGTTTCAAGGGTTGTTTGTCTAAATCGTGCGTCTAATGCTCGTCGATATACATAGGCAGCATCTGATACCTGGTTCTGATCCATATATAATTTTGCTAACCGATCATAATACTGGTATGTAGTTGGTCTGAGTTCAATGGCTTTTTCATAATAGGATGCAGCCTTTGTCAAGTTATCAGCTTTTAAACTTGCCAAAATTGGACGAGTGTAAGGTTCAAGTTTAGCATTTCCAACAAGTTTGCCATCATTTTTATTGAGTGAACTATCGGAAACGCGTCCTTCAGTTTCTGCATCAAATTTCCAATAACCTACTAAACCGGCTTCATCTCCTTTCAGCTGCTTGGACATATCTGAACGGATTTGATTTTCAGTGCGCGCGATGTTCCAAACCCGCACTTCATCAATTAGTCCAGCAAATGATGCGTGCTCAGATATTTCTTCTTCATGCGAACAACCGATTCGCAATGGCAGTGTGGTCTTAGTCAAATTTCTCTGTCCCTTAAAATTACTTGTTCTGACTTCAGTACCGTTTAGATATAACTTTATACTGTCATTCTTGGCATCAATGGTTCCTGCTACGTGGTACCATTGATTTCTTTGGATAGATTCGCTTTCAGAGGCAATCCATCTTATATAAAGACCGTTAGGGGATGCGTCAAAATAAGCGAGACCTTCATCAAACAACCAGAGCGCGAATTGACGATGAGAATGATCAGGTGTTCGTTTGTTGCCTTTGAAAAGTACAGTCGTACAGGTGTTTGGAAAATCTGTTGGTTTGATCCATGCAGATATCGTAACTTGTTCGGAGATATTGTCAATCATCTCACTGTCCACGATTTCAACGTAACTCCCATCTCCATCTAAGCTAAGTGCATTGTCCTCCATTACCTCCTCTACCTCACGATCCACTTTTTGATACAAGTCACCCAACTTCCTGTAGACGTAGCTTCTTTCAGGTTCCAGTTCCGCAAGTTTTTCATATTGCACAATTGCTTCTTTGATATTATCTATGGCTTCATAACTCTCCGCGAGTTCCAAGATCATCTCTGGATTGTTAGGGCTTTTCTCAACATTCTTCAGTTGTTCAGGAATCAGTTTTTCATATAGTTTTCCCTCTTTGATGATTTCCCGGATCGCGTTATTTGCCCTATTTCGGACGCTGATATTCCTTTCTATGCTTGCCATATTCTGATATATGTCAAGAGCTTCTTCGTACTGTTTTGTCTCACGATAACTCTTCGCAAGTATTCCATGCAAAGTATCCAGAATCCTACTATCTTTTTCGTTCTCACTCATTTCAATGGCAGATTTGGAGAGTTCAAGTGCTGGTTCAAACATTCTATTTTCATTGCAGATTGTTGCAAGTGAACCAAGAAACCACGGGTCATCTTTCTCGCTACAGGCTGCAAGTGCTGTTTTCGCCTGATTAAGCATTTCATCGGCTAATTCAGGTTGTTTGTTTCTTTTTAATGCAGCTGCAGCATAATAAAAATAACGGACATTGTTAGAATCTGCTTTGCCAAGTGCTTCGGACATTTCAGCAGATTTTTGATAATCCCTTTCATCCCAATATATCCTTGCCAATATTGTTCGTGCAACAGGATTCTCATCATTTTCATGAAGTTTACCTTCATAATATGTTTTTAACACTTCAAGTTTATCTTGGCTCTTGAAAGCACCAATCAATGTGTCACGTGCAGTCTCAAATTTGTATATTGGTGCAATTCTTGCCGATGTCACTGTAATTCTTTCAGAAGTGTAGAACAATGTTTTGCTGTTTATAGACAAATTCGCCTCTGTTTCATAAGGTTCTATTACCGAATCCATATCACCGAGTTGAATATATACCTTGAACAATTCAGCAAAGATTCTAACTTTCTCAGAAGAACTGGTTGTCATGTCAAGTGCCCGCTTATAGGCATTAGCAGCATTGTCCAGTTCTCCGGTTTTGTTGTAGTATTCGGCAAGGACTTTCAGCATCTGGAATGTGATTGTCCCATCATTTTCAGCTTGTTGTAACTTCTCTCCTAAATTCCCATGATAGCGATAAAAACTGATCAATTGCCGTTCAATACCTTGTCGCGCTGATGCGGATGTGGGCGATAGAATGGCATTCTTCAACGCCATTTCTGTAGCATCTATGTCTTCATTGAGAAAATATAGTTTTGCGAGCTTAAGATACGTTTGTTTATCACCGGTTGCTAATTCAATTACTTTCTTATAGTTAGCGATGGCAGCATGTTCATTACCCTCAACTTCATAGAGTCTTCCGAGTCGTGCGTAGTGTTTACTTACTGTTGGATCTGATTGGATGTAGGACTGCGCGAGTTCAAGTGCCTCATCGTATTTACCAGCAGCTTGTAAGCTGCTAACAAGTCCATCCTGATAGGTTATATTTTCTGTGTCAAATTCAAGCAGTTCGCCATAGGTTTGCGCCGCGCTTTCATGTTGATTTGTGCGTGAGTAAAGCGTTGCGAGTTCTAATAGAGATGTATAGTCTTCGGGTGCTGCTATCACTATTCTTTCGTAGATTTCTATTGCTTCATCTAATTGGTTCCATCGCACTAACGTTTGTGCTTCATTGATGAAATCTTGTAGCGGTGTGTTATTTTCTTCGGTGTCTTGCGCTTCAAGTCCTGCTATGAAAGTACCTACTGTGATTAACATGAAAATTACAAAGCAGAAAGACAATTTTGAACATGTCATATAAAAATATCTCCTAATGAGTTGAATTGTTAGAGTGTATCTCATATATCTTATATAGTGCGAGGTCTCTGTGCCCCACCATGTCTAAATTACGGAAATGACGGCGGGGCACAGAGACCCCGCACTACAATGTGTGGAGAGTTAGTTCCCTTTAAGATGAATACGGTGAGAATCAGATATAGCAACGAATGATATTCCAATTAATCTCCTACACTATTTACTCTACTTTCATAAAATCTAAATCATCATAAGTATTACCATCTTTGTTGGTTATTCGCAGATAAAATCCCCAGCCACCTGTTTGTTCACATACCTTGACGAGAACACTATTTAACCCTGCATTCAGTTTTACAGGAAATTTGAAATTGTCAATTTCCGCAGTAAACGTCTTGGTATGTGTGAAAACTTCAATACCGTTAACCCAGATTTTGCCTTGGTCGTCTGAATCAAAACGAAATTCAACTTCACGTTCATCAGGTGAATGGATTGTTGCAAAAGTATACGCAACACTCCAATCAGTCTCTTTACCTAAACGGATATCTCCTAAGAGTGAAATGTTCTTTATCTTTTTCCAACGTACCGTACCATTTTTTCCTTCATATTCTTTGGAAGTATCAATCCTCGGCAAGTTTTCTGGGATATACTGTGTATTGTAGCCTATCCCACCCGAGTTATCAAAAGGACCAAGAACCAGCCATGCATCTTCTGTGATAAATCCTGTTTTCCGAATAAGGTCATCAGCCTTTTCGTGTTCTCCGGTTTCCTGATAGGTTTGTGCCAAAACAAGCATTGTCTGAAGTTGAGAACGTAAATTGTCTGACACAGATTCTATGAGCTCATTCAACATATTCTCATAGCCTTCTTTATCCTTGACAGTTTTACCTGCTTTTGCAACCCGCGTTAATAACCTTCGTTCAACAAAGGGCAGATAAGACATATCATAGATGTTTTTTATGAGTCGGAATGCTTCATCATACTGTTCATTCGCGACGAATGCATGTGCCAGCACTAATATGTAATCTCTGTCCAGTTCAACATCTGCTGCATTTAAAACCAACTCCAACGCGATTTCAGGAAATATGTTTTTCTCAAGAAGTTTATCCGCAAGTTCATAATATGCAGATGACAGACCTTGCTGAAAAACTTCATCTTTTCGCAGATTGATCCATTGTGCGTAGGCATCCTTCGCATTCTGTTTGTCACCAACTTTAGTGTACGCCTCACCTAAGAGTTCAAACAGGACTGAACTTTTTTGCATATCCTGTTTCAACTTTTCCAATAGTGTGATAAATGCTTTTTCTTTCCCTGCACTATCATATAATTGCCACAGTGCTTTCATTGCCTCGCCATGTTCAGACTGTCTGAGATCCACCTCTAAAGACTGTCCGTATATTTTCTCCGCTTCAGCAGTACGTCCTGTTTTGAGATATATTTCAGCGAGTGTGCTGTATATCTCATAAGAAACTGTTCCACGTTTGAGTGCTTTTTCATATAGAATTGCTTGTTTTTCAAGCTGTTCTGGATTTAGTCCTGTTGGAATAGGACGGATGTAATCTATTAATCTTGCGTTTTCAACCAACTTCCCATTGAGTTTATTATGGGTCATATCGGAAATTTCACCATCATTCTGTTTATCAAATTTCCAATAACCGACCAATCCTCTTTCATTCCCTGTCAAACGGTTATTCATATTGTTTTGGATTTGTTCTTCAGTCAAGGCAACATCCCAGACGCTTACCTCATCAATCTGTCCGACAAACGATCTGTGGTTATGATTAGTCTCTTCATGTGTGCCACCGATTTTTAATGGTAGTGTGCTTTCATAAAATCTTCTGTTTCTACCAAAATCTCTATAACCTGCTTCCACACCATCAACATAGACACTGATGATATTTCTCGTCGTGTCCACAACGCCAGCAACATGATGCCATTTATTGAGTTTGACTGCACCCATTGGTGAGAAGATATACTTCTCATTTTTTCCATCAGGTGAAGAAGCGAATTGCAACGCACCATCATGTCGTAGATACATCACAAAACTACGGTTTGTGATACCGGGCAGACGTTCATCCCCTTTGTATATGATTGGTAGATATCTGGTAGGAAAGTTTGTTGCTTTAATCCAAGCACACACCGTTACTTGTCCGTTAATTTCATTTAATATTTCGCTATCATCAATTTCTACGTAACTCAATTCACCGTCTAAATCTAATGCAACATCAATCACATCTTCAATATTTTCACTGATCTCATTATCCTGTGCAAAAGATGGTAATGAGAAACTGAAACTAAAGAAGATGATTGTTAGTAGACAATAGATGTTTATTTTGTTGTATTTTGTCATCTAATTCCTCCTTGAGATTGTGATATGAATAATATTTTAGGGTTGACGTTGAAAGCCGACTTCATAGGGTTTGTAAGACACAATAATTGTAGTGTGTATAATTACATATACACATTTTCGGATGCAGTTTGGTGGGTTATTCAATTTCTAATTATTAACAAAGAAAGCGTTTGGAGTCGTGCAATTCATTGCGCTTCGGACATTGTTGGAGGGTTCTAATCCCGCCGATTCATCATGGTTCAGACAATTCGCTATTCAGTATCTACGACTTTCAAATCATCAAAAGGATTTCCATCCGTATCAGTAATGCGCAAATAGAATCCCCACGGTAGAGATTCATTGCAGACTTTGACAAGGATAGTGTTTTCTCCTGCAGCAAGCGTTACAGGAATAGTGCGTCGGTCAATGGTCGCACCCCGTGTTCTTCTATGTGCATATACTTTTTTACCATTCAAATACACTTTACCTTGGTCATCACTATCAAATCGGATTTCTGCTTCCCTCTCTTCAGGGGATGTAAATGAAATCCAGGCATAAGCGGCATAGAATTGCTCATACATACCAAAGTCGGAGAACCCATCAAAGATCTCATCAGAACTTTTGACCCATTTTATCTTACCTGTTACCCCATCATATTCTGCGGTTTTATCAATTTGCGTCTGTTCTTCAGGAATGAAAGCAGTACTATATCCAACACCGTTCGCATTGTCAAACGGACCGAGTATTAACCAAGCAGTTTGAGGGAAGAAACCCGTTTTCTGTACGAATGCCTTTGCCTTATCAGTCAAATTGAGTTTACGACAGAAATCTGCCAATAACAAGATGGTTTCAAGTTCAGTGTCAACATCAGTCGGGATTGAATCAATTAGTTTACCCATCAGTTCCTGATACCGAGACTTATCTTGCATATTTTCGATCGCTTGTGAAATACGTCTCAATAAAGGTTCTAACTTGTTACCGCGCAAACCGCCGGATTGATTCATAAGGTTAAAACTTCGTTCAAATTGTTCAAATGCATTTTCAAATTGTTCATTGACCAGATAGGCGTTGCCTAATGTTGAGAAATAGGTTGCATCCGATCTGGCTTGCGTTGCATGCTTTGCTGCCTCTAATGCAATCTCTGGTAGTTTGTTTGTATCCAACAGATGTTCAGCAAATTGATATAATGCCATCGCACGCTTACCTTTCTCACTTTCTTTTTTCACTATCTCCAACCACTTCTTATAAGATACAGAGGCTTTTTCCGTATCACCTGAAGCTAAATAGGTATCACCCAATAGTTTATGTAAAAGTGTGCTATGGTGTTTTTTTGTATTGATTTCTTCAAGTTTCTCAAGCCGTTTGTCTAATTCCCTATATGACTTATCAAGATCCAAAATGGCATTGACGACCTTATCATGTTCATCTGGATTGTGGGATGCATTCAGTGCTCTTATATAGACTGCTTCGGCTTTTGTAGAATCACCGTTTTCCGCATACAACTTTGCTAAAGTGTCATAGAATTCATAGGAATTCGGATCCAGTGCAATTGCTTTCTCATACGCAGTTGCAGCTTTTTGTAGCCATTCTGTGTTGTTAGTCTGTTTAGTCTTTCCGTATAAATCCCCTACAGTTTTGTGCCATTTCGGAGAGTT
The DNA here is from genome assembly GCA_958295945.1 of Candidatus Poribacteria bacterium. GTDB lineage: Bacteria > Poribacteria > WGA-4E > WGA-4E > WGA-3G > MSPOR6. The sequence continues at coordinate 1,335,043 of OY282386.1, read as the reverse complement.
CGGTTGCAATTCGCTGATCTTCTCAAACTGAACAATTGCCTCGTCATACCTCTCACTTGACACGTAACTCTCAGCAAGTGTAATTCTTGCATTGACATCATTCGGATTCTGTTGGACCTTTTCCAACTGTTCTGGAATATGTTTCTCGTGGAGATTCCCCGCATCATAGGCTTGTTTAATTGCCTTTTCAATTCTCTCTCTGGAATGATCATGTGTCGTAAGTTTCAGTTTATGCTGATACGCCTCAACTGCTTCCTCATACTGCTTGGTTTCCATATAACTTTTGCCAAGTATTTCATATATATTCTCTTGTTGCCATCGGATATTACTATTGATACCTGTCAATTCATTCACTTTAGCTGCTTCTTTGAACAATGTAATTGCCGGTTCATACATTTTGCTTTCATAGCAGATAGAACCAAGTGTACATAACAACATGGAATCTTTATTGTCTGGTCTCGACGAAAGGGCATTATTCCCTTGTTCTATCAATGCTTGCGACTGTTCTTTCTGTCCAATTTTTTCAAGAGACGCAGCAGCATAAAAATAATTGCGAACATTCTCTGGTTCTATTTTACATAGATTCTGATAGACTTCTGCAGCTTTTTCATAATTTTTAGAATTGCGGTGTATCTCGGCTAAAACAGTAAGAATATCTGTATCATTCGGTTCCTTTTCCAACTTAGTACTGTAAATCTTCTCAAGTTCGTTGAGTTTTCTATTGCGTTTAAAGACGTTAATTAAGGATTCACGTGCTTGTTCTTTTTCAGATTGTATTCGGAAACCAGAGGATCCGCTGTAATAGCTAATTGACTGACTTTCTGAGGAATTGCTAACGAGACTTTCATATATTTCTATTGCTTTGTCAGTCTTGTCAAGTTTAACAAATTCATTCATCATCAGATTTGATATTTCCTCTTGGTCGCTATCTGTCATATTGTTCGCCTTCTGATATGCTTCTATTGCTTTTTCGGATTTCCCACGTGAACTGTAGTATTTTGCAAGCTCAACCTGCATATCAGCAGAGAGGGTGCCATCCTTTTCCATATCTTTTAGAAATTGCTCAAACTTCCCGGATTGACGATAGAGTTGCATCATTTGTCGTTCAAGTTCTCGCCGCTCATAAGATTGTGTAGTCATTTGCGCAGCTTTCTTGTAGGCAGCTGCCGCTTTATCATATTCACGTTTATTTTGATATAACCGTGCAATCTCCCTCTGCATTTCAAAAGATACCATTCCTTGTTTCTCTGTTTCCTTCAGATATTCCTCTAATTTACCAAGTTTAGAATGGATGCTGATCAATTGCCGTTGAATATCACCGCGTGCATATTTATCTGCTGTCATTCCTAAAGCCTTTTGGTATGCACTCGCTGCTTTTTCCATATCTCCGTTGTTTTGATATATCCGTGCTCTTTCCTGTTGCATATCAAAGGTCAGAGTCCCCTGCTCTTCAGCTTGTTTCAGTATCTCCTCTAATTTTCCTTGACGTTGATAAATTTTCATCAAACTCTGTCTTACCTTCGCTTGATTACTCCCTGGTGCTGAGAATTTTAGGGCATCATTATACGACTTTTCTGCAGCATCATAGTTTCGATTTTTCTCATAAAGTTTGGCTAATTCCTCATGTGATTTAGCGTCACTCGGGGAGAGTTCTATCGCCTTTTTATAGGTTGTAATCGCAGTGTCAATCTGTCCATTGAATGCATATAAATCTGCAAGTCGAGTATGGTGTAGACCGGTATCTGGATTCTCTTGTATATATCCTTGTGCAAACTCAATCGCATCATCAATTCTATTTGCCACTTTGTATGCATCCACAAGTCCATCCTGATATTTTGTATTTGCAGGATCAACTTTTAGCAGAGCGTCCCACATCTCAATTGCTTTATCTTGTTCATTCTGCAATGTGTAAAGAGAAGCAAGTTCAGCACGCGAACCAAGGTCGTCTGGTGATTTTTTGACTATCTGCTCGTAGATTCTAATTGCCTCGTAGTAGTTTCCCCTTCCTTTTTCTTCTTGTGCTTTTGTACGGAGTAAGGCAATATTCATATCATCCATTGTGTTTTCCAATCTATTGTCTGTCCCACCACGTCTGACTCTGATTGTCACTAATTGTTCTTGAGCCCGTTCACGGTAATATGAATGTGCAGATAAGTCGTTGATGATTTCTATCAACAACACTTCCGCTTCGTCATACAAACCGTGGTCCATGTATGTGCGAGCGACCGTATCTTTATCATAAAAACGAGCACCACCACTACGCATCAGGCGGAGATTACCCATTTTTCGGATGGCTTTCTTCGCTTTCTCTTTCTCCCCTTTATCTGCGTATATTTTACCAAGTGATTGGTAGGTGTTTGATAGTTGACCGGTATTATTTAGATCTACGATTTCAATTGCAGCCTCAAGCATACGTTGTTGACGGTCTGAATCCCCTTTGTCCTGATATGCGTTAGCAATCGTATGAAGCCAATACGATCCAATATTATTGGATTTATTCTTCAACAGTTTTTCTACATATATATCTGACCCCTCTAAGTCATTTGTTGCTATTTTTAAGATAGTAAGTAGATATAACATAGAAGATTCAGCAGTATCCATAGGAAACTTCTCCTCATATTCTTTTGCCAAATTCTTCAAATCATCTAAACCTTCATCTAAATTAGACAACCTAAGTACCACATTTACTTGTCTTTCCGCAGGTCCGGTCTTGAGTTTACCTACTAATAGTTGCCTTGCTTTATCACGATTGCCGGTAGACATGTATGCTGAAACTAAGTCATAAAAATGAGTCTCTGATCCAGACTCAAGTGATTTTTCGTAAATCTCAATCAGTGGTATAACATTATTGTTGTTGTTTCTAAAATGCTGAGCAATCCTACGAACAAATTCATTACTACGTCCAGAACCTTGATTATTCCCAACCATTTCTTTGGCAATTGAAATAAGTTTTTTTATTTCGCCTGCTTGGATAAATGTTTCTATGATATATCCATATTGATAGTAACTGTATTGGGAAGTAGAGATGTTGTTCTTGAGTAGATACGTATATTGTTCAACTGCTTTTTTTGCTTCTCCGACTCGCCGTAACATGTCTGCAAATTGATTACGTAACGTGCTATCATTGGGACGCAGTTCAAGAGCTGCTTGATATGTTTGTATCGCTTTCTGCACCTGATTTCTACTTGAGTAAAATGCGGCTAAATTGGACTGTGCTTTGAAGGATTTCGGATTCTGTTCAACTATTTTGACTAATTTCGCCTCACGATCTTGAATCATCTTTAACCGTTTAGGAGAAAGCGTTACCGATCGAATATTCATGTTCGGTAATGTTTGCCCAGACAAGACTTTCAAATTTTCTAACTTAGCTGCACGTTGAGTCAAACGTGCAGCATCCTGCCCGCGACCTAAATCGTTTAAATGAGTACTAAACTTTCTCAAAAAACTCGGATCCCTTTCTCTCAAGACTAAATCCATCGCTTTTTGTGAAACAGCAACAGCATATTGTGTGAATCCCACACTCTGCAATTTCTGTGAGAAATTGTGAAGCTGCTGTACACTTGTAGGTGAGTTCAAAATGTTTTTCATCAAATCACGCACTACAGAAGAATCGCCTGTATACATCGCAATTTGTAATGTCAGATCGTAATATTGATTCAGATTCTTTGGATCCGAATGAATAAGTTCCTTCACAACATCTAATGCTACGTTGTATTTGCCAGATTGAATTGAAACGAATATCGTATTCATCTTTAATGATAGGTCATCCGGGAATTCCTCTTGTAACTTGTTCAGTACTTCAAGCGACTTGTCTCGTTTTCCATCCCACCATTTACAATAACTAATAGCTAATGCTGGATAGATACGATTTCTACCTTCCGAACCGTTATACTTATCCTCTAATACTGTGTAGAATAGTTCTTGTTGTTCTTTGATCCATATTTTATTGAAAAACTTTTGCAGAAAATCCAACCGTGTCTGAGTATAGTACGATGTAGGTGATGGAAAATTGGTTTGATACGTCTGGCTGCTCGAATAGGTGGAATAAGTCAAACTTGCTACATACCTTGTATTGGACACTGTTGGATTGGTCTTTTCAATATATTTCCAAAAGTATTCTATTGCTTTGTCTGGATCTCCATTGCTGAGATATGTGTTAGATACTGTTTCATATATGCGTGTATATTGTTGTGAAGTGCGTGCACCAGTTGTCGTAGGAAGTTCCGATAGCATCTCTTCTGCTTGTTCTATCCTCCCCATTCTTACAAGTAGATCCATTAATCTATGTCCATTACTGAGTTGAAGCACATTCATTCCATCAAGTTCATCCAACATTTTCTCAGCTGAATCACGTTTTCCTTGACTAAGGAATATAGAGGCAAATTCTAACAGATACCAATTTTTTCCATCTAATGTCAATCCAGTCATCTTATCAAGATAATTTATGAAGCTATCATATTGAAAACCCTCTTGATCAACCAACAATCCTAACTTAATGCCTTGATATACTAAATTATCAGGTGAGGCTGTTAACAACTTATCTAATACCTCATCTGTTTTTTCTTGATTCTTCATCAAAATGTATAGTTGTGCTAACAGTTCAAGCGTTTGGATATCCTTGGGATTCGCAGTTACTTTTTCCTCATACTGAGCAAACATGTCATCCAACTGACCGAGATCATCCATGATCGACTTCACCTGCACAAGTGCGGCAGCCTGTGCTTCTTCAAATGTGGTTGGAACCCATGGAGAGACATTTCTTGAAGAATACTGCTGAGGTTGCACACGTTGTGAGAGAATGCTGGCAAGATGAAGTTTGTATATATTTGTCCCAGGTGGACCATAAAAGGAATTGGGATTCGTATTAGTAGTTCTTGATTTTTTCTTTGTTGTAGCAAAACCTGTCCCCTGTGCAGGTTTTGACATCTCTACGATTTGTTGGAAGTATGGTAACGCTTTCTCAGGTTCGCTTATCTCAACCAAAGTAGCACCAATTTGATACAACCCAATGTATGCATCTGCCCCGGTTATCTTTTCCGCTGCATTGTCAAGGGCAAAGAATGCTTCCTCCATTAACCCGTGTCTAATCAATAACTTTGCGAGTCTGATTTCTGCATCAAGTGTATGCTTCTTTTGATGCAACACTTTTGACCATGTTTGTACGGCTTCTTGTTCGCGCCCAACATCAAACAAAAGTTCACCAAGTTTTTGCTGATGAATAGGATCGGGATCTGCTTTGACAAGTTGCTGCTGATAACTTAAAGCTTCCTCAATATCACCAAGGTCTAAACTTATGCCAACAAGTTGATATAATAGTTCTGGGTTCTCTCGTCGCTGATCTAATGCGCGTGCAAGCTGAAAACGCGCACTTGATAGATCGCCTTCATTACGATAGACTTGGGCAAGAGCTAAGACAGATGCAATCCCAGATGTCTGTGATATAGCCATCTGGGATTTAGCCATCTGTTTCAATCTTTCCGCGAGTTCCGTACGCCTACCTAAACTATAATATGCTTCTCCCAGTGGTTGGATAAAACTAAGCTTATCACTGATATTGTCGCTGAGATTCCAACAACGCCAATACTGTGCAATTGCAAGTCTAAAGTCACCTGAATTGTGATAAAGTTGTGCCAGTTCACTACGGATATCAATCGCTTCCGGACGCAAACGAATTGCTTGTTTAAAACTATCAACAGATGTGTCGTAATCACCGGATTGCATAGCAATTTGTGCCAACAAGTGATGTCCCTCGGGATTACGAGGACTATGCGCGACGACCTGTTTCGCAGCTTCCTTAGCCTTCTCAAAATCCAGAGTTTCCAGATAAATTTTCGCTATATTAGAATAATACTCACGCGCATTTGTGTTATCAATATTCGTTAGATGACGGTAAATGTTAATCGCTTCATCACGTCTTCCTTGTTTGACATAGATATTTGCTGCCCAACGATTGACATTTATATCGTCGGGTCGTAGTTTCTTTGCATCCAAAAGAATTTCCAACGCGTAGGCAGTATTACCTAACTTCAGATACATCTTGGCAAGCCGTTTCTGTTGTGCAAATTTATCGTTATCCGCAAGTTCGGGTGTATCAAGTTCTGTTTCTATCTCTTCAATTCTTTTTACAAGTGTTCCCTGCCGTTTGTAGAGTTCAATCCGCTTGTCGTCCATCTGTTCAGCAAAAAACGCATTCGGTGCAAGCTTCATCGCTTCCGTATATTCCACGAGTGCCTCGACATACAACTCATTGTTCATCAGTCTTTTGGCTAACGACTCCCTGAAACGATAAGTCGCTGGCATCAATTCAACCGCTTTTCTACTTGCATCAATTGCCTCGTCTGAAAACTTTTTGGTTTCAAGTAGACGTGCCAAACGGTCATAGTTCTCAGCAGTGCTTTTGGTGTCTACCACCATCCGATTCCATGTTTCAATCGCCTTCGGACTTTCACCTTGTCTATAATAAAAGTCCCCATAATACTCAATATAATCGAGATTATCAGTATCAAGTTCCGTTGCCTTTTGATATGCAGCCACCGCATCTTCAAGCCATTCGTGCCCCGTGTATATTTCAGCAAGGGTGATGTAGATGTTAGCACTCTTCGGATCTCGATCAATCAGACGTTGATAAACTCCCTTCGCCTGCTCTTCATTTTCAAGCTGCAGATACAATTTTCCAAGTTCGCGATATATTCCAATGTCATCAGGGTGTTGTTCACTAAGTGTTTCATATTCCACAGCCGCATCTTCAAACTTTTCCGCATCACGAAGCGCGCCTATCAGGCTGAGGCGAAGTCCCGTATCGGTTGGGGCAAGTGCTAATCCCTTCTTATAGGTATCAATGCCTTCCTCAAGCTGCTGATTTTCAATATACGCTGCAGCAAGTAGACCGAGAGTTTCTGGATCATTCGGATTTGTCTCAAGTTTAACATCATAATAAGCAATCAGGTCTTTCCAATTTGCATCTGCCGAATATATGGCAATAATCCTGTGTTGCAAGTCTTTTCTCAGCCAATTACCTTGTGCGGTCAGGTCTAACGCCGCATCATACTGTTGCAACGCCTTCTGATATTCACCCGATTCTTCGTGGATTTTCCCAATCTCCCGCATACTCAAACATTTACGATATGTGTCATCTTTCTTAAGTTTTATGATTTCTTCATATTGTGCAATGGCTTGAGTATACAACTCCTGTTCACGAAACAGGTCAGCCAGTTCTATTCGTGCAAAGATATCGTCAGGATCAAGTTCAGAAATCTTTTCCCACGCCTTAATCGCTTCATCTAACATATCGCGGCTAAAATACGCATGCCCCAATGTCTTGTAAATATCTGTCAACTCTTCGGGAGAGATAGTCTGTGCCTGTTCTGATAACGATGTTGCTTTCGTCAATTCACTAATGGCATCTTCATGGTGACGGAGTATCACATACAACTGACCTAACGCAAAATGTGCATAATAATCATTCTGTGAGAGTTCCACAGCGCGTTGATACGCAGTCAAGGCTTCCTCGTCCTTACCCAGTCGTTTATATATATGCCCCAAGATAAGTTGAATGTTCGGATCGTTAGGTTTTTCCTGTGCCTCCGATTGATAATCAGAGACCATCGCTTCTAAACCCGATCCTTCAAGATAAAACTGATAAAGTCTATCAAACGTACTCCCCTCTTTCGGTTTCCGAATGAGCATCAACTTGTATCGTTCAATAATTTTTTCATCAGTCGCTTCATCTTGTGAAAAACTTAGGGTGACAAAGAATAGTCCTGAGAAAAATACTGAAAAGACACTGAGCAAGATTATGTATTTTTTGACTAACATCGGGAATTCTCCTTGAGTTATACGTATTTCTTACATGGAAAAATGGTGAATGTGGTTTATATAATATTTGAGACGTATTTGTTAGATAGGATAGGACTTTTTCTTCCCACACATTGTAGTGCGGGTCTCTTTGTGCCCCACCTTTGCCAGGGTTATTTAGTTTTAAGAATGCTTAATCATTAATGTTAACCGAAAGTTAAGAGACTGAATCAAACTCGCCACTGGATTTAGTGGGTTTATTGATTCTTGTCTGAACCAGGATTTTCAGGATTTACAGATTTCCAGGATAAGAGTCTGAAACATCAAAGTGCCATCCAGAGAATAAACGTCAAATTGTGAATAGGAACTTTGCAAATCCAAACTCATAATCCTGGAAATCTACTAATCCTGCTAATCCTGGTTCAGACAAAATCGATTGCACTAACTTGACGCATAATGCGCTGTTCCCTAATTACACCATCTGCCAAAATCTCTATACCAATTCATGCTAAGAAGTTAAACCAAGGGAAGCCAATGTAATTGTATCATGAAACCAGCCTGTACAATTACTATGGATATAGGTGATATCGTCAATCACAATACGACGATTGTTTGGAAACTTTTTGAGCAAATCACCACGTAAATATCGTCCATCATATCGTCTAAAGAAAACGGTACGACCACCCTCTTCAAGATATACTTCACACATTTCCCCACCATGTTCGGCGGTTAGATCAGGATCTAATATACGCAGACAGTGAAAGGTATTCTCACCTATCGTCACATCATAAGTGCCAGCACCTATACCTACGCCATCTGTGGTTTTGTAAGAACCATCGGGTTGTAACTCATACCGTCCATCATCAACAATATGACGTTTGCCATCAGGTCCCCATTGGTCTTTAAAAAATTCCTCTCCAATTGTGTTGTAAATCCTTCTACCATCTAAGGTCATTACAACTGAAATCCATCTCGTGTGCGTCTCATCAATCGTAACATACATCAAATCTGGAGATGGCGGCCAATCATTCGCAAGGTATTCTTTGAACTGGACTTCAACGCAGTCAATATCCCGTATAATTGCTGGCATCGTCGGTATCATCTCAGTCACAGCGTCCAACTGCTGTGTTTCACCATCATATTCTGCCCACATACAACTTTCACCCATCTTTGGAACCATCAACCACCACTGCAACTCCTGACAATCTACCTCGTCTATTTTATTTGAACTCTCAACTATCTTTATATCAGGTCGGGTTGTCGGAAACGGGTGATCTTTAACTTCGCCAGGTGGTTCTATTGTAAATTTCTGCTCCATAATATCCTCTTGTTGGAGAGGTTTCCAACCCCGTTTTCTTCTCTGTCAATATCCGTAGGTTGAGTTGAGGAAGGAAACCCAATTTTCTTATTTGATAACGAGCTGCATGTTGACTTTCATGCCTCATCCCAACCTACAATCTTCGTTATTTATCTCTTACTGTTTTCGTTTTGCAAGTACCACTATTGTCAGTATCGCACCAACGAAAAAGCAACCAACTACGAAAATATGAATGAGTTCCATAGCACCAGGACCCATAATATTTGTCTCCTTTGGTACAGAAAATATAAATCTCTATGTTTTTAACTTATTCTGATTTTACCATTACTATTAATTATTAGTCTTTACGTGCAAGTGCCACTACTGAAAGTATCGCACCAACGAAAAAGCAACCAACTACGAATACAATAATGAGTTCCATAGCACCAGGACCGATAAACATCATACTTTGTCTCCTTTGTGTTGAATTCTGTGTCAAATTTTTATTCTATTTTTCTTTTTCTTTCCAACGATTAACAGCATCAATCTTTGTCTGCTGCCAATCTGTCCAATCTTTATCACCATTATACCGGACAACATCGTGAATTGTAGCACGCGGTTGATAAGTAATATAGTTGCCTGTGTGCCACGCAAGATTACGATAGATCATAAAATCTCCAGGTCCCAAATGCACTTGCACTGCACCCGGAAACTGTTGGCAATGTTCAAGACAAAACCGTTCTGCTTCCACATTAGATTGCCCCTCAGCAGGCTTACGCAACGCAGGATTACCCGTTGATTGTTCTTCACCGGGCATGTCCCATTGCCGAAGATGACTACCGGGAACAAACCACGTACAAGAATCTGCATAAATAGCACAATTTACCTGATTAAAATGACGGAGATCATGCCACACTTTTGCCAGCTTAGCAACAACGGTTTCATCACGTGCTTCTGGAGGCACCTCCACCACGCCATCACGATGCCAACCGATATGCCAAGGATGTTCAAGTGGTTCAACAAGTAATCCCATAATGTCTACATGTCCGTGCGTATAGTCGTCACCAAGTAGTTTCTGCACAGCATTTTGAAGTTCTGGTAATTCCGTATAGTCATAAAAAGGTTTCAAATCTAAGTCATCACCATAGTTAGAAAGTGGTTGAATCCGTTGTGTCTGAGGTCCATTGAGCTTGTGTGCTAAGTCGCGTGCCTTCTCCGCTTCCCGACGTAAATCGGTCAATAAAGCGGGTGGAACAATCCCACGAAAAACCAAGTAACCTTGTGAGAGATATTCATTCACCATATAATCTTGAAATTGAAATGCCATTTTATATTCCAGTTATCATTAGACGTGAATATTCACATCATGCTTCAGATATAAATCAATTATACGTGTAAGTGGTTACAGATTGAAAAGAGATGTTTTATGAAATGAAAATATACTTGTGAATTATTGTACTACACCTTATATTCCTATGTCAATCTGAAATAACATGCCGGGTGTGTAAAGTTTTTGTCACCGTAGACGTCAATTCAAGTGAAAAACCTGTCCTCTATTGTAGGGCGGGGTCTCTGTGCCCCGCCATTCCTTGTCCTGTAAGGCAACGGGCGGGCACAGAGACCCGCCCCTACAATGGTTGGTGAGAAGTTAGTGACAAAAACTTACACACCCTGTAACTTGCCTTATAGGAGAGACCTATCAATTGCTATTTATTGCAACTCTTACATTTCTCCACAAAAGGGAAATCGTTTAAAGGAATAGTCTTCACAAACCATTTTAGTAACGAAAACACCTATCTTTTCGTTTTAATTCATGATATGAAATATCAAGAAATACAAAGAACTACACATACCCGCTTACCAGAAGTAGAGTGCACGAAAAACTTCAAATAAAAAAAAGCGGAGGAGAAAAACAGTGAGACCTTGTTACCTTTGGACAATTCTTCTTTTATTCACAGGACTACTCACCGGATGTGCCACTACAATTAGTTATAATGATTTAGCAAATCGTCACTACGATTATACAAGCGGAGAGAAACAGGCAACACTTGAGGAGTGGCACACCCTAATAACAGAACTTGAACACCATCTTCGCTCAGATACTGACAGTCAAACAGCTGATGAAACACAATATGCAATCGCCTCCAGTTGGGTGTGGTGTATCAAAGCAGGAGATACAGAAGCACCGAAACGTGCCATCTCTGCATTCAGAAGACTGATTTACACCTATCCAGATTCAAAACAATTACCGCCTGCACACTATTGGCTTGCACAATGCTACACACTGATTGGCGATACAGCACGTGCAGCACACCACTACCAGATTGTTATTGACCGATATGCAGAGTCAGATGTTGCAGCAAACGCAAAGTTGGCTTTAGGACGAACTTATGCAGATGAGGGATACGAAACACGGGCTGAAACCCTTTATGTAGAAATCATTGAAACTGCAAAGCAAAAGGAAATCGTAAATACTGCAACTGAAGAACTTGAAACATTAAAATCTCCTCAGAAAACCTCTACACCACAACCAAAACCAGTAGTAGTCCCAAAACCACCAAAGACCCACCCAGAAAAGGTTACACATGGTTCCCTCACACAAGAATTCGGTTTATCCGCGAAAACGATTGTCATTGATGCAGGACACGGTGGAAAAGACCCTGGGGGAATCGGTGCGAATAATCTATTTGAAAAACCCATCGCCCTTAGTATATCAAAGAAAGTAGGAGCTATTTTAACGGCAAAAGGTTATACAGTGCTACTGACACGAGACTCTGACCGATACATACCGCTAAAAGAAAGAACCGCTTATGCTACAAGGAACAAAGCTGACCTATTTCTGAGCATTCATGCAAACGCAAGCGGTAATCCAAAGGCACACGGCATAGAAACCTATTATTTAGACGTTACTAGCACAGACAAAGAATCTGAACTCATCGCAGCACGCGAAAACGCAAACTCAGGATATAGTATTCAAGAATTGGAATCGCTGTTGAAAGGATTGATCATTGAGAGTAAAAGTGAGGATAGTCATAGATTAGCAACACATGTACAACGAGCATTGGTCACAGCAACTGGGGCAGCAGACCGTGGTGTTAAACATGCACGTTTTGTCGTGCTTATCGGAACACGGGTTCCTGCCATCCTGATTGAAACCGGTTTTATAACCAATCCAACTGAAAGCAAAAAACTTACATCCGATGCATATCAACAAAAACTCGCAGATGCTATCGTCAGAGGAGTCGAAAAGTTCTTGGGCAACACGCTACAAATTAGCACTAACACCAATCCAAACCACAAGTTTTTTGCTGTAACAAAGCGTTAACCCGTTCCTGATACTGATTATGAATTCCAACAATTTTTCCCTGCGTATTACGCTCTTTCTAATCTTCTTCTTATTATGTTGGTCAGGTGCATCAACCGATGCAGTCGCACAACAATCGGATATCGCCATCTTGCTACCATCAACAGCATCTGGTGTCCCAGAAGGTGATGTTAACTATGCCCGAACAGTCAGCAAACGGTTCGTACGTATGCTCAGTAATTTCGGTTTTTCCGCAGTCCAAATGGATGAGGCAACAGCTGCCAACGACTCGCGTCTAAAAGAGACATCTGCCAATCCATATCGGTTGATAATCCTTCCCTTGAACCCCAAAATCAGACCTGAAACAGCCAATCTTCTAAAAAACTTTGTCCAACGCGGTGGCAAACTATTTGTAACATATAATCTTGCAGATGAAGTTGCACAACTTATGAATCTACGCAGTATAAAATGGTTGCGTGCAGACCCTCCAGGACAGTTTACATCTGTTCAAATTGATGCACCAGAAGTATTGGGAATTCCAAAATCTGTGCGACAGACTTCGTGGAATATCACAGTAGCAGAACCAACAAATCCACAAACAAAAATCATCGGACATTGGCACAACAAAGATGGACAACCGGCAGGCCATCCCGCTCTCTTTCTTAACGAAAAAGGTGCGTTTTTCAGTCATGTATTTCTACCAGACGATATCCAAACAAAAACACAACTCCTTGCGGCACTTATCGGTCATCTTGTGCCAGAATTCCAGCATGCAATCGCAAAGCGCGAATTGGATGGAATGACCACTGTTGGACATATCAACAACCTAAATCACTTAACCAAATTTGTAGCGTTCGGTGAAGTTTCTGAAGCAAGAGAGGCATTACAATCAGGAAAAACATTGACAACACAAGCCCGGACTAAATACGCGCAAAAAGAATATCACGCATCTATGACAGCAGCACGCAAAAGTCATGATGCACTTGCAAAAGCATATTACCTATCCCAATTCAGCGATGAAACAGAAGGACGTGGGTTGTGGAATCACTCTGGTCTCGGGGCATATCCAGGGGATTGGGAACGTTCCATTAAAGAATTAGCCACTGCAGGCATCAACATGATTCTCCCAAATATGGCCTGGGCAGGCGTAGCACATTACAACAGCAGTGTATTGCCACAGAGCAATAAGTTTAAGCAATACGGCGATCAAATCGCGCAGTGCGTTGAGGCAGCACACAAACACAATATGGAAGTTCACGTATGGAAAATAACATGGAATTTGGAAGGTGCGCCGAAGGAATTTGTGGAGAAAATGCAGAAGGAAAGACGCACGCAAGTATCTGATAAAGGCGAAACGATCAACTGGCTTTGTCCATCACATCCAGAAAATGTCAAGTTAGAACTAAACGCTATCATGGAAATCGTACGGAACTACGATGTTGATGGTATCCATCTGGACTATATCCGCTATCCGGGCAGCCGTGCCTGCTTCTGCCAAGAATGTAAAAAAAGATTTACACTCGCCACAAGACAAGTCATCAAGGACTTCCCCGCATCCGTTTTGCCAAAATCGGGTGAACATGGTCAAGCCTATATTGACTGGCGTGCACAACAGATTACCCGTTTAGTCCGTTTAATCCACAAAAGAGCGAAGGCTATAAAACCTGACATCAAAATATCCACTGCTGTCTTTGGTGGTTATCCTTCATGCGTCACCTCCATTGGACAGGATTGGATCGCGTGGGCAAAAGCGGGATATGTAGACTTCGTTTGTCCGATGAACTATACCGAAGACGCCAAGTATTTCACTGACCTATTAGAAAACCAACTTGCACGCATGCCAAAAGATGTAGCGATCTATCCTGGTATCGGAGCAACAGCATCCAATTCACTCCTAACCTCAGATGCAGTGGTTGGTCAGATACATCTCGCTCGTTTCTTAGGCGCATCCGGTTGGACTATCTTTGATTATTCCGCAAACATCTCAAACACCGTCCTCCCCGCAATTCAGTTGGGGGTTGGTAAGCAAAAAGCCACTCCCCCACATTGAGATAGAGAGATACTTGGATTACATTGAACAGTAGGCACAATTAAGCACTTCATCTCTTGTTGGAGGGTTTCCAACCCCGATTTATTGGACAGACAAAGTCTTCAAACAAGCAAACAATATGGTTATTGCAAGGACCTTTACACACCATATACCCTTGATCATGCTTGAATTTCCTTGAGAATTAATGTAAACTAACAGAAGTTAGAGAAAATTTTATGTGGCACGTTATAGATAAATGGGGAAATCAAATTGAGTTAACAGATGAGAGATGGCAACATATCCTTGAAAATCATTGGGAATTGAGAAATCATCTCAATGAGATACTTTTGACCGTCCGGACTGGTAGACGAAAGCAGGCACCGATGGATCCATTTAAATACACATATTATAAAGATTTTGAGAATCTTCCTTACAATTACACTCGAATTGTTGTTATTGTTAAGTTGATTCATAACAACTTTATCAAACGTTGCGGTGTGAAAACCCAATCCTTTAGGTTTGGGATGAAACACCGCCAAAAAACTTGACTTATGAAAAAAACATGGTCCCCTATTTAAACCAGTTCAGCGGCGGATGTCGTTAGGCATCTGCCACACCCTAACGATGGGATATGGAATCTTCACAGGGGACGGGAATGTCATGTTAAAAACACATAAAATTGCATTGGATCCGAACAATAAGCAACGGACTTGGTTCGCCCAGCAATGTGGTTATGCACGGTTGGCACATAATCACGCATTATCAGATTTTAGAGCAGAGTTAGCTAAAGATAACTTTCTATCTGCCACAGCATTAAACAAGCGATTTAATGTCGCTAAGAAAGAACATGCTTGGACAAAAGATATGGATCAAGTTGTCCCGAATAAAAGCATATTTGGCAACTTGTCCGCTGCGATTGCGAATTGGGTTGGCAAGCGTGCGAGATTTCCAAGATTTAAAAAGCGTGGCAAAAAGGATGCATTCACGACAAACAATCAGTTTGTGGAAGTTAAAGGTCCACATATCAAACTTCCTAAGATAGGGTGGGTCAAGATGTTTGAATCATTGCGTTTTGTCGGGAAGATTATGAAGGTGACAGTCTCAAGAATAGCACACCGATGGTTTGTCTCTATCACTGTGGACACAGAGGACACCGAAGTCGTTGATAACTCAACGCACCCTGTGATTGGAAACCTTGATGTGGGGATAAACACATTGGCAACCTGTTCCGATGGCATCAAATATAATAATCCGAGACCCCTCAAACGCTATGAGAAAAAACTCAAACGGTTCAGCCGTGCATTGAACAGAAAAGTGCATAAGTCAAAAAACTGGTTTAAGCAGAAAGATAGGGTGGCAAGACTGCATTACCGAATCGCTTGTCTCCGAAACGATGCACACCACAAAGCAACGACGGATATTGTCAACCGTGCATCTGCTATAGGGACTGAGACCCTAAAGGTTACCAATATGCTAAAGAATAAAAAGCTGGCAAAAGCATTGTCAGATTCAGCATTAGGTGGGTTTTTAGAGAAACTCAAGGCAAAAGCAGAAGCACGTGGCATTCCTATAACAGAAGCAGATGTGTTCTTTGCATCCTCTAAAACCTGTTCCAGTTGTGGACATAAGAAAAAAGACTTAACACTTTCAGAAAGAACATATCATTGCAGTCAATGCGATATTTCTATAGATAGAGATGTCAATGCTGCAATAAACCTTAGAAATGTCGTGGTCGGGCAGACTGAGACACAAAACGCCTGTGGAGTCCAAATAAGACCTAACACCGTTCAGGAAAGGGCACGAGAGACGGAAGCAGGAAAAGTCGTTTGGAAACAACAAGTGTTACCAATATAAGAACTAAGAACCCCACTGCTTTAGCTGGGGGAGTATGTCAGTATAACCGCATATCCAATAAGAAAAAGGAACTAAACATGAAAAACGTAATGGATGAACTCAAAATTGTATATGATCAAGATGCGGACGTGCTTTATGTAACACGAGGCAAACCCGAATATACTGACTACGTTGAATACGCAGACGATATAATTCTACGTTTTCACCCTGACACGAAACAACTTGTCGGTTTCACACTCATAGATTTTTCACAACACTTTGCTAATAAAGAATCGCACATCGCGTTACCGTTCAGTGTCGATTTTCACATGCATGGTGAACTACCAGTTACAAACACAAATTAAAAATAAGCAAGGAGATAACCACAGTATGGCTCAAAAACCGAATATTCTATTTCTTCAAAGTGATGAACACAGTCCACACGCCATCGGGTGTGAAGGCAATGAGATAGTACAAACACCACACCTTGATCGCCTTGCAGCAGCAGGCAACTACTTTGATGCCGCATACTGCCAATTCCCGCTCTGTACACCTTCACGTATGTGCATGCTCACAGGAAAATACGCACACCGATGCTCTGCTTGGAATAACGGTTCAATCTTGTTCCCCGAACATCTAACAATGCCTGCACATTTCGCAGAACACGGTTATTCTACAGCACTCGTCGGTAAAATGCACTTCGGTGGAAAAGAACAAAATAACGGTTTCCAATCACGTCCTTATGGGGATCTGCGTGGAAATGCAGGACATCAACGCGACCCACTGAGTGGAAACCAAAATCGCACAAAGGATGCTGGTGTCACCGATATCCCAACAAGCCTTCTTCAAGAACGGGTGGTCAATGAAGAAACAATTGAATATATTCGGTCACAACCTGCGGACCAACCGTGGTTTTTACTTGCAAGTTACAGTCGTCCACACTTCCCGTTGACTGCTCCAAAAAGACTTCTTGACAAATACTATCCTGACAATATAGACATGCCAAACATCCCGCCAGGACATTTGGAACAGACACATCGCTTTGCGGAAGGACTACGAAAGAACTTCAATACTGCAGCTATTGATGAGGAAGAAACACGAAAGGCACGTGCTGCTTATTATGCCTGCTGTGAATTTCTTGATGAATGTGTCGGTGATTTACTGACTATCTTGGAACGTGACGGTTTCTTAGAAAATACAATCATTGTTTACACCACCGACCACGGTGAGATGGCGGGTGAGCATGGACAATGGTGGAAATCCAGTTATTACGAGGCAGCAGCACGCGTGCCACTCATCATCCACGATACACGATCAGCAGATACACACGGCAGATGGGTCAACGCACCTGTTGAATTAAATGATCTATTCCCAACTTTATGTGTAAGGGCAGACATACCTATCCCCAACGGTTTAGACGGTTCAGACCTGTCAAATCTGATGTCCGGAAATGCGGATGGGTGGCGAAACACCGCCATCAGCGAATATTGGGCACCCCAAACTACCGGGCCAATGAGGATGTTAAGAACACCTCAATACAAATATGTCGCTTTTCCCGAAGATGAGTCCATCTTGTTTGATTTGGAAAACGACCCCGATGAATTTGAAAATCTGACTGGAAAACCTGAACTCAGTGAATTGGAAGCATCCTTACATGAACAACTCATGGGTGGATTTGAATGGGAAGAAGTTGAAAAACAGAAAGATTTAGATAAAGAGCGCAGCAAAGATTGGCAAGCACCTTGGGGGAGAGGCACACCAAACGCTTATACCTTACCCGATGGCAGAATCGTAGACGCTGAACTCTGCCTGTATAGTCCTGTCCTTCGCGATCAATCTGAAGGAGATTAAGATAGGAAACTGGAAGAATAATCGGGAATCGGAGTTCCTCCTACTAAGGAAATCCATCTTTTGTAGGAGTGATCTCCGAATCGTGAGTTTACAAATGTTTCTTAGTCCCAAGGTCGCCTAAAACAGAGAAAACCAAAATGTCACGCCGCCCCAAAATCCGATTCTCTGCCATCCTTGTAGGACTATTCTTAGTCGGGGCAATCTGTGCAATCACCCCTTACAACAACTACTTTCTGGAAAACTCAAAAATATCGGGCAATCACCTACCTGTTGGGTCTATTTTCGGGTTGCTCCTACTCGTCTTCGTTGTCAATCTGCCACTGCGTCTACTGACACGAAGCAGTCGCTTTTCCTTCTCCGCGTTGGAACTGACAGTCATCTGGATGATGCTGATTGTCGCGGTCGGCATTCCATCAATGGGATTGCTCCAGTTTTTGTTGCCATGCCTTGTAGCACTGCGTTATTTCACAACCCCAGAAAACGATTGGGCAGAAACACTACAACCCCACATACCAGAATGGTTAATAGTCACGGATTCACAGGCAGTTACCGATTTCTATGAAGGACTTTCAGCAGGTGGTGGTGTGCCATGGACTCCTTGGATCCAGCCATTACTTATCTGGGGTTTATTTGTTCTTGTTTTCTATTTCACAACCATCTGCCTTGCCACAATCCTACGCAAACAATGGATAGAACGCGAAAGGTTTTCATTCCCCTTAGTCCAGATTCCAGTGCAGCTCGCTGCGGAACCTGAACGTGGCACGCTGCTTAACGCATTCTTCAAAAACAAGTTGTTGTGGGCAGGCATGGCATTTCCGGTGATGATACATTTTCTCAACGGACTGCACGCACATTTTCCAAACGTCCCAGAAATACCTTTGCTATACAACATTCACCGCGCCTTTACAGAAAAGCCGTGGCATACACTTGGAATGTGGCCAGCAATGAATATTGCCATCTATTTTTCTGTGATCGGGGTGGCTGCATTGCTTACTCTTGAAGTGTCATTCAGTCTGTGGTTCTTCTTCCTGTTTTTCAAATTACAATATATCATCATGAACGCAACCAGTTTCGGACTGGGACCGTGGGCAAGTTGTAGCCGTCAGGTCATGGGAGGGTATCTTGTCTTCGTCCCCGCTGTTTTCTGGGGTGGACGGGAACATATTGCATCTATTATCAGGAAAACATTCGGTTTACGTGCCACAACTGAAAGTCGAACGGTTGACGATTCTGATGAACCTATCTCATATCGATTGGCACTAATCGGTTTTCTTCTTGGATTTGCCACACTCGTTGGATTTTTTATGTTTGCCGGCATAACTACGTGGGTTGCGTTTGTCGTTTTACTATCCATCTTCATCACATCTGTTGTGTTATCATGGATGGTGGTAAATGGTGGTCTACTCCTTGTGCAAGCCCCTTTCTTCCCATCCGACTACATCAATTTTACTGTCGGTTCTGGAGCGATGGGACAAAAAAGCCTGGCTGTTCTCAGTTTCCAACGGACGTTCCTGCGGGATTGGGGTGAATTCATGATGCCAAACTTCCTGCACAGTTTCAAGGCAGCCGATGAAGTTAATCTAGTCCGTAGACGCATCGTACCGATTCTTGCCATCTCTATCGTTGTTGCGGTGCTGGTTTCTGTTTATGCCACGTTGACACTCGTTTATGATAAAGGCGCGCTGTTCTTACAGAGCTGGCCTTTTGTAAATGCACCACGGGCATATTTCAATAGAACGAACAAACTCATCCAATTCCCTTCTGAAACGAACTGGCTTGAAGTCTACAGTATGATTGCTGGCGCAGGTTTTACTGGCTTTATGCTCTGGATGCGTCAAAGTTTCGTCTGGTGGTCACTCCATCCGATTGGCTACTTATTAGGTGCGACATATCCCTCGTTCCATCTATGGTCTTCCATTATGATTGGCTGGGGTATAAAATACTTTGCCCTGAAATTCGGCGGTCCCTTGACATATAGAAAGATTCGTCCAATTGCTTTTGGCTTAATCTTCGGTGAATATGTTATGGTAGCAATCTGGATGTTGATCGGTTTCTTTACTGGTATTGGGTATCATGCCCTACCGCGTTGATTATCTGGATTACCCATCGTACGAGCTATAAAGGGAAATTATGGAGACTAACGAGAAAACTCGCAGTTCAAAATGGAAAACACGTGCTAAAGAACGGCACTCAGTAGCAGACATCCGCACTTGGAACGTCAACCTAAACCCGCGTGCTATGCCAACTCTCGGCTTTGCAAAAGGTGAAATACCGAGTCAAACAACTCCCAAAAATGCACACGTCGATTGGCGTGGACCTTTCGCAACACAAGCAGGCGCGCTAATCGTAGAGATTACCACTGATAAAGGCTTAAAAGGATACGGACTCGGTGGAGGAGGACTTGCAGGTGCGATGATTATTGACAAACATCTGCAGCACTTCGTACTCGGTCGCGACCCGTTTGATGTAGAGGATATTTGGAACCATCTGTATCACGTCACCTCAATTTATGGACGGCGTGGACTTGTCATCTATGCATTAAGTGGTATAGAACTTGCCCTCGTAGACCTCTGTGGAAAGATATTAGATGCACCTGTTTATAGCCTTTTCACTGAGACGCCGCTGCTTCAAATTCCTGCGTATGCAACAGGCGCAGATGTTGGTTATTATGCTGAGAACGGGTTCACTGCCTGCAAACTCCCACTGAGAAACGGTCTCGCTGAAGGCGAAGATGGCTTCAAGCAGAATCTTGAGATGATACACACAGCACGTGATGCCATCGGTTCCAATGTGGAACTCATGACAGACATCTATCTCCGTTGGGATGTGGACTACACTTTACGTTTTGCTAACGAAACAACCCATCTCAATCTCAAATGGATTGAGGAACCGATACCGCTTGACGATTATGCTGGCATGGCACGGTTAGTGAAAGAGGTCGATTCGACCTGGATTGTCTCAGGTGAGCATGAATTCACACGATACGGCTTCCGTGAACTACTACGCTGGAAGGCAGCCGACATGATTCAGCCAGATGTGAGTTGGGCAGGCGGATTTACAGAATGTTTGCGTATTGCCCGCGAAGCTGCTGATCAGCACATACCAACGTGGCTTCATCAAGCAGGCACACCGTGGGGATTGCATCTCACTGCCTGCTTGCCGATGCCGTGTATGGCGGAGACGTTTGGTCCCTCCCGTAATGATGTTGAAAACGAGTTGTATCGTCTTTTACGTCCCTCACCTCGTGATGGCTTTTTCACAGTCAACGATGCTCCTGGTTTTGGTGTGGATATTGATGAGGGTTTGTTGGATGCTTACATACACACCCAATAAATTGCTTGACAAATTTCATTTTGTATGATTTACTAAAATAACCTAAGTTGCCACCTATCATTTGTTGGAGGGGTTTGTAACCCCGATTTATAAGAAGTGGCACTAAAATATGCAGAATTCCTTGTTTCTTCGTTTGACAAAGTAATTTGATGATTAATATTCAGTAAGTAGCAACTTAGGTTAAAATAAACTATACAAAAAGTGAGATGTGTATGCAGATACCAACAATAATTGATAATGTAAATGATAATACCCTCCTAAAAGCCCTTGAAACCCTTATATTGAAAAGTGTCAACTTAGATATAGCCACAGGTACATTTGAAATCGGTGCGTTTTTGTCACTTGGAAAAACGTGGCAACACCTTGACGGTATCCGTATCCTAATGGGAGACGAAACGTCAAGGCGTACAAAGGAACATCTAATTGAGGCATTGCAAACAGTTACCGAGGATAGCTTAGAATCCGTAAAAGAAAAGGATGATACCCTACAAGGACTTGCGGATGTTCACACTGCAATTCGACGTGGAAAAATCCTGATTCGCATATATGACAATGCTAAATTTCATGCAAAACTCAATTTGATGCAAGCCGATGCCTCAAGTCCTGTCAATTTTTCTACCGTAGGTAGTTCAAACTTTACTACACCCGGTCTTACCCAAAACGTAGAATTAAACACCTTTATTACAGAACCCACACATATCGCCAAACTTCGTGAATGGTATGATGAACGATGGGAGGAAGGAACCGAAGTTAAAGCGGAACTGCTACGCACTATAGAACGACACCTCAAAAAACATCCGCCTTTTACTGTCTATGCAAAAGCACTTCACGCATATTTTGAAGGACGCGAAAAACCTGCTGACGATTGGGAAGAAAACGAATCCGTTATTTACCAAACACTCTCACAATACCAAAAAGACGGTTACCATGCTGCACTCCAAATTGCAGGGACATGGAAAGGCGCACTTATCTGCGATGGTGTCGGTAGTGGTAAAACATTCATCGGATTGATGATACTTGAACGCGCATTGCAAGAAAACAAACGCGTGCTACTCATTACCCCAAAGTCTGTCGCTGAGAGCGTTTGGAACAGTCAGATTAAACGTCTGCTCCGAGCAAAGTCAAAATATAGACGTTTGCTTAGAGATCACTACGATCATAAACTGCATACAGACTTTGGTCGTAAAGGTGGTATCAGCGAAGATGATCTTGAGCATTTTCAGCAACGGGTAGAGGTAATTATCATAGACGAAGCACACCACTTTCGGAATGCAAGCTCCAACCGTGGTAAGTTGTTGATGGATATTGCGAAAGAAAAAGAACTCTATCTACTGACCGCTACACCAATAAACAACAGTATAGACGACATTTATCACCTGATAAACTATTTCGGGCAGAATCGCAGGGATTATTTCTCACGCATTGGTGTGCATGATTTCCGTAGACACTTTCGCGATATAGATAAAAAACTTGAGAATGAAAACACAGAAATTGCTGAACAGGTTGAAGAAGAAGATTTCTTACGTCAAAACCCTATACTGAAACAGGTGCTTATTCAACGGAGTCGTAAGTATATAAAAGAATCCGAGCAGGAATCAGGGGTGGATATACTTTTTCCAAAACGTAAAATTGAATCCCCAGTAGAATACTCGCTCAAAAAAGTCTACGGATCCCTCTATGATGAACTTAGGGCTGCTTTTGACAGACATTACCCGTTTATCAATCTTGCAATCTATAACACTGTCAGGTACCACAAAAACCCTGAAAGACAACTTGAGAATCGCCAAAAACAGATTGTCGGCCTAATCCGTACCCTCGTGCTAAAACGTTTGGAAAGCTCATGGCGATCCTTTGAAGTTACCATCGAGAACTTACTCCTTAAGATGGCAGAATGGCTCAAAAAATATGCACCTGAACGGTATGAGCAGTGGGAAGGCACTAATAGTAGATGGTGGGGCGTTGTGCAACGGCACATCAAAGAACGTCTCGAAGAAGATGGCATCCGACAACCTGAATCCACTGAAGAAGAAGATGACATAGAATCCATTGAAACTGAGGATGAATTCATACCTGAAGACCATGATTTAAACAGATTGTTTACAGATGTTGTTGTTGACATGAACTTTCTGACGCTGCTCCTTAGCAAAATATATAGATCGTTCTATGCTGACGAGGTAGGGGGTGAACCAGACACAGAGAAAGATGACAAACTACAACAACTCATAAAACTCTTAAATTCCGCACCTTATGAAAAGCGAATCATCTTTACTGAATTCTGTGATACTGCTCGTTACCTATACACGCAACTGCAGAACGCCGGCGTAACGGACATCGCACAAATAGATAGCCGACGTAAGGTGAATCGAGAGGAAATCATAGAACGATTTGCACCGTTCTACAACGGAAAAACCCAATTCCAAAGTGGAGAACCTGTCAACACACTCATCACAACAGATGTGCTTGCCGAAGGTCTAAACTTACAGGACGCGTCCGTTATTATCAACTACGACCTACATTGGAATCCTGTCCGCCTCATGCAACGTATCGGTAGGTTAGACCGACGCCTTGACGCAGACACTGAAGCCAAACTTAACCGCACTGATCCAACCGTGCATGTCTGGAATTTCCTGCCACCAGAAGAACTTGAGGATATCCTAAGACTCCGTAGACGAGTTGATGGCAAAATCCTACGCATCAGTCGAACACTCGGTATTGAAGGCAAGTTTGTTTCACCTGAAGACGATAATGAAACCCTCAGACTATTCAATGAACGGTATGATGGGACTGCAAGTGTTGAGGAATTGATGAACCTTGAACGCCAACGTATCTCCGATGCCCACCCTAAATTATGGGAACAATTATCTGACCTACCAAAACGTCTCTTTTCAGGCAAAGATGTAAGTATAGAACCGCCACCTATGTACAATCGTGATGGTGAGCTGAGCCAGCTTAGACGTATAGGGGATGTCGGTGTGTTCTGTTGCTATCAAATGCCAAACGATGAAATTAAATGGTACTTCTATGATGCTGAAAACGATGCAATAATTGAAGATGTCAGAGATATTTGGACCGAAATCAGATGTGATATAAGGACAGAACGTTATACTGAGCAAGGACCTGGTGGACTTAGAAATGAGCTCAAAAGAGTTGAACGACACATTCAAAAGCACCTGATGAAATTACAGACACCAATGGGTGAAAAACCTAAACTCATCGCATGGATGGAAATTTGTTAATACTTATATCTATATCAGACATTATAATGAATTAATCAGCGTCCCCTGTGAACATCGTAGGGGCGGGGTTTCCCCGCCTGTCCACGAGTATTCCAGTCGGGCGGGGAAACCCCGCCCCTACACGCCACGCCTTTGAATGAAGCAACATTGGACAATTAAATCGGCATAATGTCTATCGCTAAATTTGCAATTTACAAAGGAGGCTACCTATAAGGTTATAGTGATAAGATGCGTCCCAATATTTCTTACGAATTCCAAAAAGTCCACGACTTCGAATCTTTAATTATGTTTTTACGAGATACACTCTAGAAATTGCAGTGCTGCTTTACTACGGAATAGAGACAACCAAATGCCCCAAATTACACCAAACGACATTCAAAACATCCGTGACTTCAACTCACTTTTAGACTTTTTCCGCGATAAACTCGACTGGCGAATTCCGGATGACGTTGAATTTGAAGATGTCGCCTTCTCGTGGTCCGCAGAAGACCTTGACCTTGACGAACACACTGAAGACCGAATCGTTGATAGTTGGCAGCTGCCCCCATTCCCACCCGCTCAACCCACATTAGGGTTAATAGAAGAGACACAACCGTGGGGTATCTTCTTCCTCCAGTTCAACAACGACTCTATCTACCGAACTGCACTGCGGCGTGTGTTACGCGGACTCGTCAATAGACGCGATCATGATCCAAACCTACCCGCATGGGAACATGACAACCTTCTCTTTATCTGCACCACAACTGATTTTAAGCGTTTCGCCTTTGCACATTTTGCAGCAAACGAAAACTGGCGACGTGCCGTGCTTTCCATCTTCTCATGGGAACAGGGAGATACACACATCCGCACCCTCTGTGAGTATAACCTACCAGCACTTGCATTACCTTACGATGGATTTCCAAATGACGAAGAATGGCTAACCGCGTGGAAGGCTGCATTCGATGTTGAGGCAGTTACCGATAAATTCTTCGCCGACTACCAACGCGTCTTTGCCCGTGTTGAAACTGCTGTTGATGGGACTCCTGAAAACGACACTGAAGCAAAACGACTCTATACCCAACGTCTCTTTAACCGACTGATGTTTCTTCGGTTTATTGAAAAGAAGGGATGGCTCACCTACAACGGTAACCGTGATTATCTCCGCGCACTTTTTAAGGCAACAGAAAACCAACCCAATGAAAACTTTCTCAACGACAGACTCTTTTATGCTTTCTTTCATGGGCTTGGTAGTGAACTGGACTTAGACGAAGAATTGGATGAACTTGTTGAAGCAAGAGGAGATGTGCCATTTCTCAACGGTGGTTTATTTGAGCGAAAGGATTATGAATTTGATCGTCAACACGCTATCCATATCCCAAACGAAGAATTTGCCGAAATCCTAAATCTCTTTGAACGATATAACTTCACAGTAACCGAATCCACACCACTTGATGTTGAGGTAGCAGTTGACCCAGAGATGCTCGGGAAGGTATTTGAAGAACTCGTCACCGGAAGACACGACACGGGCAGCTACTACACACCGCGACCCGTTGTCTCCTTTATGTGCCGAGAAAGTCTGAAAATCTGTTTGAAGAATAAAACAGAGGAAACAGAGGAATGCCTAAAGAAGTTTGTTGATGATGGAGATGCAACCGAAATCCGAAATCCAGAGAACGTACTCCATGTCCTACAAACGCTACGTGTCTGCGATCCAGCATGTGGCAGTGGTGCATATCTACTCGGCATGATGAGTGAATTACTACGTCTACGCGAAGCACTTTTCCAAAGCAATCAGATAGATTCACCCACAATATACCAACGCAAACTGGACATCATACAGAACAACCTTTACGGTGTAGACAAAGACGAATTCGCAGTCAACATCGCAATGCTCCGTTTGTGGCTCAGTCTTGCTGTGGACTATGAAGGTGACACACCTCAACCCCTGCCAAACTTAGACTATAAAGTTGCAATAGGTGATAGTCTAACCGGTCCCACCCCATTAGGTGCAAATCTTGGTTTCGCTCTCCAATTCATAGAACAGATACAAGAACATCAAGCGGAATATCTGGTAACCCACAACGAAAATGATAAACAGAGACTCCGAGAAAAGATTGCTGAACTCAGAGGAAATATCCAAGATTTTCAAGTAAACGATGATGAATTTATGTGGGAGGCAGAATTCCCTGAGGTGTTCCTTGAAGGTGGTTTTGATGTTGTTATCGGTAATCCCCCTTATGTCCGCCATGAACTTATTAGACCAATGAAACCAATTTTGGAACGTTTGTTTCCAGATGTTTATACGAGTATGGCAGACCTTTACGTCTACTTCTACAAACGAGGGACAGAACTACTTCGCATGAATGGGATTCTTACTTTTATTTCTTCCAACAAATTTCTGCGCGCGGGGTACGGGAAAAAACTACGACAATTCTTATCCGAAGACCAACGAATCCATAAACTCCTGGATTGTGGGAGTGTTCCGGTATTTAGAGCAAATGTAAATACTTGTATCATCCTTGTTGAGAGTACTCCGCCAAATCAAGATACTTTCCTCGCTGCAATTATTAGAGACGAATCAGATATTCTTCGTCTATCAGATGTGTTTCAAGTACGTGCATTTGCCATGTATTCCAGTAATTTTTCACCTAATGCCTGGGTGCTGGTACCGTCAAAAGTTACTAAGCTACTGACAAAATTACAAAATACAGGTATGCGACTGACTGAACTAATACAAGGCAGATTCTACTTTGGTATTAAGACTGGATGCAATGAAGCATTTATCATTAATGAAACAAAGCGGGAAGAATTGATAACTCGAGACCCAGAGTCTACCGATATCATCAAACCACTTCTGCGGGGACGTGATATAAAACGATACCGTTCAGAGTGGGCGAAATTATACCTCCTATTCATCCCATGGCACTTTCCATTACATGAAGATACTACTATTTCTGGTGTATCTCAAAACGCAGAAGATCAATTCAGAGAGAATTATCCATCCATTTATAATCATCTATTGCAATATAGAGATAGACTTTCTCAGAGAAACAGATCAGAAACAGAAATTCGTTATGAATGGTACGCAATGCAACGGTGGGCAAGCACTTATTATGCAGAATTTGAAAAACCCAAAATTATCTATCCTGATATTAGCCCATTTATGCGGGCTTGTTATGATACCACAAAGACATACTGCTTACAAACTACCTATATTCTACCTACTGAGGATCTTTCCTTACTTGCAATTTTGAATAGTCAACTAATTGATTGGTATGCACGCCACAGGTTTCAAAGCCTCAATGATCCGTGGACTGGAGGAGCTTTACGTTTTATTGCACAATATATGCGACGTGTTCCAATCGCAGATCGCACTACAGAACAACAAGCGGAATTATCAGCACTAGTTGAACAGATATTAGCAGACCCACACAGTGATCGCGTGCCTGAAATTGAGCGGGAAATAGATGAATATGTATATCACTTGTATGGACTAACAGACCAAGAGATCCAACTCATTAGGCAAACATATCAGGATGCGGGGATGGATGTGTAGGTCTCTTATCCCTTAACCCCGGCGGGTGATATGTGTAAACCCTTTCCAACGACAAACATGAAAATATGTGATATACTATTTTACATAAGTTAGAGCATACTAACATACACTTTTGCTATTTACAAATAAGAGGTGAATGGAACCATGAGTATTGAATCGGACCGGGAGCGGTTATTCCAGAAACATAATCTGGAATGGATACGACGGGAGAAAGCAATCGACATGGTGACAGTGTACCGACAGATGGAAAGTCCTCGGGATTATTTCATTTTTTCTGATTTGATTCCTCCAGATCAAATTGAGCAAGTGCTTTCTGAGGCGAACGTCGGTATACGCTACGGTACTGAAAATGGGATTGAAGAGCTGATTATTCCTCGTTGTTTTGGTGGAATAAGAGAAAATTACAATGAGATTTCTGAAGAATTTCGTCTTTTTCATGATCTCTACCACGACAGAAAAACGGATACATACATCAAGATTGATGACGCTGGAAATGAAGAAAGGATCGCTATCGTTAAGCCTCATGAAGTTCAGATAAGACTCAAGGAAATTCGCCAATTCTTAACTGACAAAGAAATGTATCTGTCAATAATGTTTGAATTCAATGAGTATTCAAGATATTCCCTTGAGGAACTCGGCCTCAACGACATTGAACGTGAATTCAAGCGCGATGGTCTTATATGTTGGAGACATGATTGTTGTAACCATACTGCCTATCCAGAATTTCGATCAGACAGCAGGTTGAAAGGAAGAAGACTTATCAAACCGCTACTGAAGTCTAAGAGCGGTTTAGGTGATTTCGCTGAGGAACGGAAGTACGTCGAATTTATCGTAGACACTGACGAGAATGGAGATGATATTTGTCACACATGCGATCCGCGTGAGCTGAACGATTTTCATGGAGAAGACACAGCTTGCAAACTTACGCTTGTCCATTTTGACAAGCAGGTTTTGGATAAGTACTACAATGAACCTAGCAAATACACTGTTGGTGATTCAATGGTGCGTTATCCCTCATTGTGGAGTATGAAAATTGATAACCACGATCCTGACAAAGTTTGTGTATTCTTAGATGAACTTGGGATTTCTTTACCTTACGCAGAACAACAATATTGGCGGGTCCATAACATTCAGCCCAAAGATGGTATGAGTGAAACTTTTTATAGACGTATGATTCAGGGTGAGTGGGCGAGTTCAGATCAGCCAGATATCTTGTTCAAGCAAAGTTATGAGCAGTTGCAAAAGGCATGTGACGAATGCCTTGGTTGGCAGTTACTAAAACCGCTGTCGCCTGGAGATGAGTATCGCCTCAGACGCTTAAGGATCCCAGTTAGTGATGAACAGTGTGATTTTGATGATTTAGTTCAGGATCTTCAAACGATATTAATTGAATCAATAAATGTAAAACCACTAAAGAGGCTTTTGTCCGCAGCAGAGAATGTGAATCTTGAAGGTAAACGTAGCATTGAAATTCTTGAGGAAGTTCTTTGTTTCCATTCTGTTGGAGATGCTGATCACCGAGTTTCTTTTTTACAGAAACTTCAGGCGTTACGGTCCGCAGGTAGCGGACATCGAAAAGGTAGTAACTACGAAAAGATTGCCAAGTACTTCGGAGTTGATAAGCTGGGGCAGCAAGAAGCATTCATCGCAATCCTCAAACAAGCTCTGGATACCGTTGATTTTCTCATTTTGGTTGTTCGTAGTGGAAAACTCGGCAATAAAAATGATGGGAGTTGAAAATCATCTTACGGATATACCGTTCCGCTAATTCTGAAGAGTATATACATTGAAAAGGCTTAAAACCCGTGTTCATCTGTGGCATCCGCGATTCAGACAATGAACACTTGTATTCCCACATAAGATTTTGATACGAAAATTAAATTGATTAAGCAGACATATCGGGATGCGGGGATGGATGTGTGATAACAAAGAACAAAGGGTGTGCCAAGATTACGTCACGAAACCCATTACCAGATTATAGTAAAGTTTAGAATTAAGAAGACATTTCAATGCACTTGCAAGTACCACAAGTCCCGTAGGGGCGAGGTTTCCTCGCCCTCTGAGACGTGTCCTATTAATTGTCCATTCCACTATAATTCTATTAATTAAGGAGATTGAATAATGTCAAGATCGAATCGCACTAAACGACCAAATCGAAGGATTACAGTAGACTTACCAAAAAAAGACAGGGTCAAAGAGTCGTACGACCCTCCAGAAATTATAGTAATGCCAGATAAAATGAGACCTGAGGATAAACCTAATCCAGAATCTGGCAAACCTGGTGATAACCCTAAGCCAGTTGATAGTCCTAAACCAGTTGATACTAAACCTGATAGTGAAAAATAGGTTATCTGACATTTATCAGAATAGCGGTGCATCCACGAAATATCACTATATTGAGGGTTTTGAGCAATGCAGTCTCTAATCCTGCAAAGAGGAAGCCTTGATCCAACAAACATCTAACGCTTCTCAACGTTAAAGTTTGCAGCCAACGCCTTATCAACACGATCCTGCGATTCTTCAAGATGAGCAACACTGTACTCATCCAGTTTTGCCTTAGAATTTTGCAGGACAGTCTTAAGACGACCATTGATTTGTGTTAGATGTAGACGTGCAAGAGATCTCGCATCTTCAGGTGTACCGCTATCTGCAGCTAACACCAATTTAATCAACAGCTTCAGATGTTCACGTTGTAATCCACGCCTGAAACTTGAGATAAATGCATCTGAATTTGTCCACTGATTAGCGTCAGCATTTTTATCAAGTTCAACCCAAACAGCATCTGTAATACCGGTAAAGAGTTCTGGCATTGTGAAGGCATCTTCACCAGAAAACTTGAGTTCTGTGTCCAGAACGCGTGAAAGCACATTCGCATCAAGCAATCTTCTCAGGATTTGACCTTGGTTTCGCAGAATAACATCATGGATTGGATAATCCAAACGAGAAGAGTTATTACTACTTGTTCCCCAATCACTCCAACGCGTGATGGCAATGCTGTTCAACAGTTCTGGTGGAAAATCAAAAACCTTATCAGAAAGTGCATGTTCCTTGATAAATGCAAGTGCTTCACGTTGCTTCTTCGCTGGCACTGGCACATAAGGCAAACGACCATCTTTATCACCCTTGTGATCCCGGTGATGGTATTGTCCACCGATAAAACGTGCTGCAAGATACATAGATGAAGTATACTCACCGAGAAGTGATCTGAATGCGCGTCTCACACGTTGATACCCCATACCATCTGTTGTAACTTTATCTGCAATCTCGTCCCAGAGTCCGGCGACAATCTCACGCCGTTGTTTCGCAAACTCAAGCGGATCCGCACCCATATCCCAACGATTCACCAACGGATCAAGGTCACGGTTTTGATATGCCGATGCATCACCATCTGTGCCATACCTGAGTTCTGAAGCCGCTGCACGAGATGCAATTTTCTGTAATTCTGGTAATTCTGCTTCGGGTTTATTACCGCTAACGGGTTTGTAGGCATATTCTACAACCCAATAGTCCCAAGGACCGATTGTCGGTGTATAATAATGCCCCTGTTTTTTACCTTCAGGCGCGATATTTACCGCATCATATTCCATAACAGATCCGACAAGTGGCTCGTCTTTTTGCTTGTTCACTTCATCAAGCGTATGGATAGTACTTGCTTTAAAATTGTGACGCAACCCTAATGTGTGTCCAACTTCATGCATAATCAGTGCTTTGAGTGCTTGACCAATAAACTCTTCAGGGAGTTCCCCACCATCTTCCATCGCACCGCGCGCCTGCATAACACTCGCCATGAAGCCAATCTGGCGTGCAAGTCCGGTTGCCATTTGGCAGTGAAACCTTGAATCGTGATCAATCGGATGTTCGCGTTCATGTTCTAATTCATCAAAGAAAGTTGTCCATTCCCGCTGCCAATACCTAATCCAACTCTCACCCACAAGAATATCGGCATCCAGAATTTGTCCTGTCAATGGATTTACACGAGATGGTCCAATCGCAAAGGATGCACCCACTATCCAACGGATTGTGTTATATCGTGCATCTTCAGGATCCCAATTTTCATGGTCTTGTTGAATCCGTGCTTCAATCGCATCAATAAAACCTGCTTTTTCAAATGCTTTATTCCATTCCAGAATTCCCTGACGTACATAAGGACGGAAGCGATGCGGGACGGTTTTTTCAATATAGAAGATAATCGGTTCTTTAGGCGGTGAAAGTTTCTTGTCTTTGTCTGCTTTCTCCAAATGCCAACGATTGACATAACGGATGAACGGTTCATCACTTGTCTGTAGTGAATAGTCTTTCACCGTCGTCATAAAATGTCCCATACGATCATCAGCAAAACGCGGTTGATAATCATTGTTTGGCAGTTGTGAAAGACTATAATGAACTGCTACCTGCATACCACGACTGTCGGGGACAGCGGTTCTACTACCACCACCAGAATAAACAGCATTCACCCGCAGTTCTACGTTTTTTGGAAACGCTTTGATGGCACCCCAAGTGCTACGAGTTTTATCAAATCGTGCCCCGCCTAAATTGCCTGCTAAAGGAAGCAAATCAGATATGAACACTGGAGATATATTTACGAGCAGACTTTTGCTCTGTGGATGGACACTTTCAAGTTTGAGAGCAAAAAGCACAGAATCACTATATCCTAAGTTGACCGCTTCTGCGATGGGAGAACCTTTATCAGCACGAAAACGCACATTTTTTCGGACAAGATGCACCTTATCGCCAACCCGTTTCCATTCAAGTAACCATTCGTCCATGGTCATACCAGACAGAATATATCCTGAACCTATCCCACGTGCAATGCTTGTCATGAGTAGGAAAGGCTTCTCTAATTGGGATGGTTTGATTTCACAATACAGATTCTCTTTTTTCTGATAAAGTGTGAAGTAACCTTGATACTTTTTGCTATCTTCTGTGACTTTATTAAAATCTTCGTACTCTTTCTTCTTTTTTACTGCAGTTTGTTGTGCAGCAGGTTTTGCCTCTGTTTTCGCTTCCTGAGCAATTATTGGCAGACTTAAACTACCTATGAATACAAAACAGATAAGCAAAGTGATTATTCGTTTCACAGTATTT
Organism: Candidatus Poribacteria bacterium; assembly: GCA_958295945.1. Lineage (GTDB taxonomy): Bacteria > Poribacteria > WGA-4E > WGA-4E > WGA-3G > MSPOR6. The sequence continues at coordinate 1,301,746 of OY282386.1, read as the reverse complement.
TCTCCTTAGTTTATTATTTTAACCTAAGTTGCCACCTATCATTTGTTGGAGGGGTTTGAAACCCCGATTTATTAGAAGTGGCACTAAAATATGCAGAATTCCTTTGTTCTTCGTTTGACAAAGTAATTCAAGGTTTACAAAATCTCCATTACCATCAAATTCAAGAGCTTCTCCGACCTTACCGGGAACAATCTTTGGATTTCCCAAGATTGTTCCATTGTTGTTTCCCCATACATCCTTTGCTGTCTTATTTACAATGTTTCCTCTGTCAAATGTTCAATAACTTACAAGTCCGTCTGTTACAATTTCTGCTTGTGTTCCCTGATGAAAGAACAAAACTGGCAAGACAGTTGTTATCAGTAAGAAAAGAAGTTTTTTCATTGCTAATTCTCCATAAATATTTCTTATGCTTTATTACATTGTGTTTATGTTTTTTTCAGAGGGAAATCTGAATAATCAATGGTTGAGAACAGATTTACTATAGGTATTCTACTTGTAAATAATAACATAATGTGTTGTTCATGTCAAAGGAAAACAGAGAATAGGGTGTTTAAAGTTTTTGGCAAAATATCACATGAACCATTGTAGTGTGGGGTCTCCGTGCCCGCCAAATGACAAACGTGCATTTGACGTTGATTTGGTAGGGATGATATGTTTGTACTAACCGAAACGTATAAACACATCGTCTCTACGGGACTAAAGAACTACGGATTTCGTAGTCGCGCAATTCATTGCACCTCTTACATTACATAATCCTACAAATCTACTAATTCTGTAAATCCTGGTTCAGACAATTATAGTAGATTTTGAAATCACTTGAACACTCTGCATCAGCGAGGTTAGGAAACCTCGCCTACCGTGGGTCGAAAGTGTCAACTTATATTTATAATTCACTATAACAAAAACTATACCCCCCTTAAAACACTTGGATATTTCAAGATGATTAATGTAAAATTGTAACTAATCGGGTATAATATCAAATATCTTCATTAAGGTTAACAGTCTATACTTTCCATAGGAGTTTCCCCTTGAAAATAGTTGATGTAAAAACATATATGATTGATGTGCCGCCACCACACTGGGGCGGACGACATTGGATCTTTGTCAAATTAGTTACGGATGAAGGAATTGAAGGGATTGGTGAGTGCACATATCACACCAGACTAAACCATGTTGTCATAGAACTTATCAAAGATTGGGGTGAACGTTTCCTTAAAGGAACAGACCCTTTTCGTATAGAAAAAATATGGTCAACACTCTACGAAGGACCTTGTGTCAGACATTCCGGACCGCTCGTCACGCCAGCGATGAGTGCAATCGAGATGGCGTGTTGGGATATTGTTGGGAAAGCAGTCAACCAACCAATATACAACCTATTAGGTGGCATGTTCCATGAAAAATTACGAGCATATTCCTATCTCTTGGAATGGCGGAACGGCGATTCACCTGAGAAAACTGGCGAACTTGTCCTCTCTTACGTAGAAAAAGGATTCACCGCTGTCAAATTCGATCCAGTGCATCCACATACAGCAGATAGATTAGAAACTCTTGACTACGCTGAGAGTGTCATCCGTGGAATTCGTGATGCTGTTGGGGATAAGTGTGATATACTCATCGGCACACACGGACAATTCAATACCAACAGTGCAATCCGTTTCGCTAAACGCGTTGAACCGTATGACCCGTTATGGTTTGAGGAGCCAATTCCACCTGAAAATATAAAAGAGATGGCACGTGTGGCTCAATTTACCAGCATTCCCATTGCAACAGGAGAGAGATTGTTGACAAAATTTGAGTTTGCGGATCTATTGGAACAACAAGCCGCCTCTATCTTACAAATGGACTTGACCATTACCGGTGGCATTCTTGAAGCAAAGAAGATTGCTGCAATGGGTGAAGCACACTATGCACAAATTGCCCCACACCTCTATGGTGGTCCAATCGGCGGTGCAGCCAATATACAATTAGATGTATGCAGTCCAAACTTCCTTATTCAGGAAGGTATCCACATGTGGGACGGTTTCCACGCCGACATACTCAAAGAACCTATCAAATGGGAAAACGGTTATATCATTCCATCAACGAAACCAGGTCTTGGCATAGAACTAAACGAAGAAGTATTGGAAAAACACACCATTGAACTTTAAAGCTCATATAAATCTTCGCAATAAGTAGTTTTGGGTTTACTAATATAACATTTTGAGGTTCTTTTGTATGACTACAAATATTAAACCAAAGACGGTATTCACAGGTGATAATCTGCCTATAATGCGTGGGATAAATAGTGAATCAGTAGATTTAATCTACCTTGACCCGCCTTTTAATAGTAAGACTAACTACGCAGCCCCTATAGGTTCAGCTGCTGCTGGTGCTGAATTCAAAGATACATGGACACTTTCGGACGTAGACAACGCATGGCTTGATCTAATTGAGACGAAATATCCTGCTCTGAACCGAGTTATCCATGCTGCAATGACGAACAGCGACAAATCTTATCTCATTTACATGGCGGTTCGGTTACTGGAGATGCACCGCATTCTGAAAGATACAGGGGCTATCTATCTTCATTGTGATACGACAATGAGCCACTATCTCAAGTTGGTTATGGACGCGGTATTCGGGAAAGGCAATTTTCGGAATGAGGTGATTTGGCATTATTACAATGTTGCCTCAACGTCAAGAAAATTCATTGGACGCAAACATGACACAATTTTCTTTTATGCCAAAAGTGACGCAACGTCTTTTAATTGGGATAGTATGCGTGAGCCATATTCATCAGATAGTAATTGGGTAAAAGCCTCTGGCAGCTATGGTGACGCACGATATAGTCCAAACGAGAAAGGCAAACTCATGCACGACGTTTGGAGAATACCAACAATAAATAACATGGCAAAAGAACGAACAGGCTACCCAACCCAAAAACCACTTACCCTCTTAGCCCACATTATCAAAGCCTCATCAAACGAAGGTGACGTAGTGCTTGACCCGTTTTGCGGGTGTGCTACAACATGCGTGGCAGCTGATAGACTTCAACGAGATTGGATAGGTATTGACATATCAGAGAAAGCAGCTGAATTAGTTGTTGAACGCATCAAAACAGATCAGGGATTGTTTCAGGAAATTATTGCACGCACAGATATTCCTAAACGCACGGATTTGGGCGATATTCCACGATACAACGCACCTGAAAACAAAACCCAGTTATATGGTGAACAAAGTGGGGATTGTAATGGGTGTGGCACACATTTTCAGAAACAACACCTTGAAGTTGACCATATTATAGCAAAAGAAGTGGGAGGCACTGACCATATTAAGAATCTTCAATTGCTTTGTAGTAACTGTAACAGAATTAAAGGTGAGCGTGGACAAGAATATCTTATCTCAAGACTGAACAAGATTGAAATATAAAAATTACTAATTGCGTTTTCAATCCAAACCAGTAAAAACAAGTAAGGACAAATATGTATCACAAAAAAATTTTCTGTGGGCAGTTTAATTTGAATGAGAAAATCGTATATGGAATTTTGGAAATTGGAAACAATAACATATCTTTGGAATTACATGATTTTGAATGCGAATTAAGATTACATGAAAATACATTTGAGGCAATTCAGGGAATTATTGTAGAAAAAATAGATGGATATGAACTTGATTATAGGTCTTCAGTAAATAGCCAAGTCTATTTAAAAAACCTAATACCTTTTAGATCCGCAAATACAGGTGTTGCTCATCAAACACTATTTCATGTAGGCGAATGTTTTTTTACAAATGTAACAGAACAAAAGACAGATATAATAGAAGAATTGAAATTTGACGAGTGTTTCTTCCGAATAGAGACCAGTCATAACAGAATATCAAGACTCTTTGAAAATGATAATGTTGACTTATTCTTCTCAAAAGAAGAATGTAAAGAAAGTAGAATTTTTACTTTTGAAAAACAAGAATTCAAATTAGAAATTGACACAAACTCAACAGGACCTAATTCAAAAAAATACCATTGTTTTACAATAGAATGTAGTAAGAAGACTATAGACCTTGAAATACTAATAAACATAATAGAAATAATAAATGACTGTTTTTCTTTCTTTTATGGCAAACCTGTTCAAGTGTTTAATTGTTTTCTATTGAAAAAAGAAGAAAAACTATTGCGAACCAATATGACATACAATTTTATTAAAAGTCAGTGGCTGATTAACTCTGCACATGAGGATAAACAGAACATTTTTACTGAATTTAGTATCCCCGTTGACCTTAATAATTTTGGAAAAGATAATAAAGGTAATAACTATTACGGGTATAGCGAAATCAATCTCGAAGAAAAAACTGAAATTATACAATGCTTTATTGAAAATTACGATAAAATCATAGCACCACTAAATCTGTATTTTAGTTTGTTCCCTATAGATTTAGCTGCCAGAAAATCACATGATACGATCCGACTCATTCACCTCGTAACATGTATGGAATCAATATATTCTCGTCCCACCAATAATTCGTCTGTTTATCCTTTCAAATCAAAAGAAAACAGAAAGGAATTAGAATCAAAAATATTAAATTTGACAAAAAGCACACTTGAGGAAGTAGAACCTGAAATTATGAAAATTATAGAATCAAAAATCAATAATATATTTTCAGTTACAGGAGGAACAAAAATAGAAACATGTTTGGAAATATATTTTTCCATGCTATCTAAAATTGAAAATGAACCAACCGGTTACAATGAAGAGAGAAAAAAAGTCACAGCAGAAACATCATCTATTAGAAATAACTTTATACATTCAGGTAAATTTCCAGAAAATAGTGATATTTATGAACTTTGTAATATTTTGGAGTTTGCTTTTAAAATCTGTGTATTACATATAGCCGATGTCCCTCTCACAACCTTATTAAAAATAATAAAATGTATTCCAAATCTATCCTATTTTGATAATTTTGGGCGAAAACTTATACAAAAATTCCCTGATTTTTTAAAGTCATAAACGTCACAATGCCACACTATTTGCTGTGAAACCAAATTTAACCAATCCCAAAACTACTTATTGCGTACTTTTTTCTGCTATTACGTATATTTGCTATATTTCCATATAGAGAAATCCGAATTTATGATAAAGACTCAAGTTACAAATTTTACAAGGGATATAAGATACCTACTATACTTGTCATTCTGTGATATTTTTGTTTCAGATGATGAAGACTTAATAACAATATGTAAAAGTATAAACTATGAATACTTTGATAGGTTAAATCTTAAACCAAATGGGTTTCAAAAATTCCGCACAAAAATAATGACAACAAAAGAATTTTTGGCACAGATAAACTAAATGTAGGTGACTGATTATCCTAACACAAATGTTATGCCAGATTTAACTAATCCCAAAACGACTTATTGCGTAAATCTTCTTGTATGCGCGATTTGAAATCGCGCATACAGCATTACTTTAAAGGAAGACATGTCAACCGCAGACACACCAACGGGTACGCTTGATGAGCTGCCCGAATCTATTGAACAAACTTTAAAGACGCTGGATATCCATTTTGAAAAAATAAGGTTCGCTGTCCGCAGTGATGTTATTCATACAGGCACTTTTGGTGAAGAATGGTTTGTGTTGACAGATGCTGCTATATTCACGGTAACTGGTGAAGGTGAGGTGCTTCACTATATACCTTATGAAAGTGTCCTTGGCATTCGTGCAGAGTCCGTTGTTGATGCTGGACTCGTCGTGTTGGAAACACACGAAGGCACGATAGACCTAATTCGTTACTCAAACAGTTGTGCAGCGAAGTTTGGATTTGTCGCACGTTTTATTGGAGATGAGATTGAATTTAGAGACGGCAAACGCGATGAAGCACCGGTTTGGGACTATAAAGTAGAGGAACATTCTTGCAAAACTTGTGGATTGCTACTTGCTGATGAGTTCTCCCCTTGTCCTGCGTGCACGAAAAAACATAGAGTAATGCTTCGCATTTTTTCGTATATGCGTCCCTATCGTGGCAAGGCATGGATCTATACCTTGTTGGTCATCGTCAGTACTTTGATTTTCTTGTTTCCACCCTATTTCACACGTATTCTGATTGACGATATATTATTACTTAACGATGCTACCGCACCTGCGGCAGATGAAAATATAACATGGTTAGGTCAAATTTTCAGATCTATTCAACCTGCTGTACTAGCTTTGTCAATCGCTATCGGTGGATTGTTAGTAGTATATCTAACCCGTGTTTTATTTACTGTGCTACATTCACGATTGAGTGCATGGTTGACGTTTCGGATCGCAGCAAATATACGTGCACATGTCTATGAACATCTGCACAATCTATCTATCCGTTTTTTTGACAAAAGAACAACAGGCACTGTTATCTCTCATATCACAGAAGATAGTGAGCGATTACAAGATTTTCTCTTGGAAGGCTTATCATTCCTGAGTGTACAGCTGTTTCTGTTTTTCGGTATAGGTACCATGTTGTTTCTGATGAATTGGAAACTGGCGTGTTTCGTCTTGATACCTATTCCAATAATTGTCATGGGAGCTGGTTGGTTCTGGCGTAAGTTGCGAAGTCTTTGGCATCGCGCTTGGCGGAGACGATCAAAACTATTTGATGTTGTCAACGATTCTGTATCTGGCATACGGGTCGTGCGGGCTTTCGGTCAACAGACAAGTGAAGTTAGTCGTTTCGACACAGCAAACGTTGATACTCGGGAATATGAAACAAAGGCTGAGTTAATCTGGGCAACCTATTATCACCCTTTATTGTTCGCAGTACAATTTGGATCGTTGATAATATGGTATGTTGGTGGCCTTGATATCCTCACTGGAACAATGACATTTGGGACTCTGATTGCTTTCCATGCATATCTGACTATGTTTTATGAACCGCTAAGATATGTAAGTCCTCTCATCAATTGGGCTTCTCGTTCTATGACTGCAGCGGAGAGACTTTTTGAAGTCATTGACTCACAACCCGAACAAACAGACGATGGCAATCTAAAAGACATGCCAAATATTCTTGGTGAAGTCCAATTCCGAAACATGACATTCGGATATGATTCCCATAAACCTGTCCTAAAAGACATCAATCTACATGTCAAACCCGGTGAGATGATAGGTCTTGTGGGGCATTCTGGTGCAGGGAAGTCCACACTCATCAATCTAATTTGCCGTTTCTATACGCCAGATGGAGGTAAATTAGAAATCGATGGTGAAGACATAAAGCAGGTTAACCTCAGAGATTTACGTAGGCAGATCGGTGTGGTACTACAAGAACCGTATCTCTTCAGCGGGACCATAGGAGAGAACATCGCTTACGCAAATCCTGATGCAAGCATGGAGGATATAATCACAGCTGCAAGAGCAGCAAACGCACACGAATTCATCGTCAAGTTCCCTGATGGATATGATACGGAAGTCGGTGAACGTGGTGGTAGTCTATCCGGTGGAGAACGGCAACGTATCTCAATCGCAAGAGCAATTTTGCATAATCCCCGTATTTTGATCCTTGATGAAGCCACCTCTTCAGTAGATGTGGAAACCGAAAAGAAGATACAGCAAGCAATTGACAGGTTGGTGCAAAACCGAACTACATTTGCGATCGCCCACCGCCTCTCCACACTCCGAAATGCAGACAGACTTTTTGTCATTGAAAAAGGGAAAGGTGTTGAATGCGGTTCCCACGCGGAACTGATGGAGAAAAAGGGTATCTATTACAAACTCGTAGAAACACAGCGCGAAGCCGCGAATGTTCGTGCTGAAGCACAAATCTTGGAGAGATAGAGATGCAGGACAAAGATAAAACAGAATCAACAAAAGCACCTGAACAGGATGACTTTACACAACGTTTTCTGGAGGCAAAAGAACTTACGTTCTCGCGTTCACCGGTAGGTACTGCAAGACTTGAAATCCATAATGAAGTATGCCATCTACGTGTTATTGTGCGGAAACTCATGCCACTCAGCAATCCAGACAAATATATATCACTCGCGGCTGATGAAGATACTGAAATCGGCATCCTTGTAAACCCATCTGAACTCACATCTGAAAGTCAAAATATACTAAACGAGGAATTAGACAAACGCTATTTCACACCGACTATTAAAAAAATATATCGTGTCAAAGAACAATTCGGCATACATGAATGGGAGGTCGAAACGGAACGCGGACGTGTGACATTCCAAGTGCGCGGATTGAATCAAAATATAAAACAGGCACTCCCTGCACGGCTTTTTGTGACGGATGTGCGAGGGAATCGATACGACATACCAGATTACCGGGAGTTAGATGCAAAGAGTTTCCACCAAATTCAACGGCATCTATAAGGACACAATGAAACAGAAACGGATCTATTCAGTCATTGCATCAGTGATTGTCCACATTATCCTTGTAGCCATCATCGGATTGCTTTTTACGGAACATTATTGGATGTTTGATGAAGACGCAATAGATGTAAACATTGTTCGCACCACATCACAGAGAAACGTTGTATACCGAACACACAGAAGCATGTCCCTGCCTACTACACAGCAGACTGTCCGACCACAGAATATTGAGTTTACGACACGAGGCAACATTTCCCAGACAGTAACCTCATTTAATCGTCCTACGACACATAACAAAGTTGACTCGGATGTCCTATATTCGAGTGATGTGTCGGTTCCTAATATGCGGGTAGATACAGATCTACCCAATGTAACTATGGCTCAAGATTCCGCAGTTTCTGCCCCATCTGTTCCTGCAACGGCAATGAAAACGAAACCGAATGTTAATGTGGTTATAAGTCCAAAACCGAACAATCCTTCAGGTAGTGGTTTCGCTGAACTTCTTGATAGTCCTTTACCCGATGCCAACATAAAGGATAGGCTAAGCACTACCCTCCGAAATCCTGTTCTACTGCCGCAAGGACAACTGGGTGGTATCTTATCAGGAACAAAAGATAATATGCGAGGTCACATTCGGATAATTCGTCTCAAACATTCGCTTTCGGATTGGTGGCAAGACCCGACTGCCCTCCCTGCCCTCATGAATTGGATGGACAAACACACCACAATCCGCGTAGATATGAGCGTTGCCGGTGGGGCATTACCGATTACAGACCCTCTCATTTTAAACGCACCACTCATTGTAATGACAGGACATGACAGAGATATAACAGCCGGACGAGGACTCGCAAGAGATGGCCCCCTTCAAGAACGTTTCACACCCGAAGAACATGCTGCCCTCCGAAAATATATCATTGATGAAGGGGGAATGCTCTTCTTTGATGACTGCGGGTTTCACGGTCTCTTTGCACATATCGTGGCTGAAGAGTTGCAAATGATTTTCCCTGAATATCCACTTGAAATCATACCTTATGAACATGAGATATATAGGATACATTACCATCTCACAAAACCACCGATAGGGGGAGATGTGTTCTGGGGAAATGAAAATAACGCACAACCCACGCAGTTCCGTTTTCAGAAAGGGATTACGATAGACAATCGTTTAGCGGTTGTCTATAATCGGAAGGACTATCTATGTGCTATGGAAACCGCAGAAATTGAGAGTCGAACTATGTTACGTCTCAGACGTTCTCCTGATGTATATCGATTTATGACAAACATGTTGGTGTATGCATTGAAATATGGAGGAAATACGGATAGATCAGAGTATAAGGAGTAAGAAATCTTATACAAATAGTAACTACTTCTAATATTATAATTGATAGAAAAAGAAAACAATAGGTATGAATAGAGCAAATATTAACTCTATCGCGTAGAACAGCAGTAGGGTAACAGAAAAGAAAGCAGATGCATAATCACCTTTCGGTCTGGATTTATACAGGCCGACATACATATTTAAGTCAGTGTCATCTTGTTGTCTGACCGTATCATAATGGTGCCGAAACAGTCGTTCTCCTTGAAGAAAATAGGCATCCAGCAACCAAAATCCCAAGACGATGACAAAGAGTACCGCACCCGTTGCAAAGACGAATGATCTTTCATTAGGGTAGAATACATTATCAAATAAAGAATCCGTATAGACTAAGGTCGCAAGTAGGACTTGGGATGTTATGACAAGCAGCAGACTCCCACCTTTTGTCAACAAACTGTAAAATCCGTAACGGATGATATATCGTTGTATCATCTCTAAATGTTTAACAACTTTTTCTGTGCTGTTCATAGGGGACCTTATCCATTCAGGTTACGTTTGGTTTAGCAGGGTAACAATGCCATCTGGTAATTTGACTTGATGCTTTTGCTCAAAGTCCTCAATGTCTTCATAATCCTTCCCAAAGTTCTCTATAACGATGTCTTCTTTCAGTTCTATCGCATCTGTTATATCTGTTTTTGCTTTTTCCCACTCTTTAAGGATTAACCACGTCATGCCACGATTATAGGATGCCACTGCTAATTCGGGATTGCGTTCTATTGCTACGGTATAATCTTTGATTGCCTGTTCATATTCACCTTTCTTTCTGTATATATTGCCACGGTTGTTGTATGGATAACTTGAGTCTGGGTTTAATTCCAATACCTTATTGTATTCTTTCATGGCGCGATCAAACTCCTGTCTTTCATAATAAATTATCCCACGGTTATAGTATGCATAAGCAAAATCAGGATCAAGTTTTATAGCAGTAGCATAGTCCTCAATAGCCTTATCTATTTCACCATTGAGTTTATATGCTATCCCGCGACAATTGTATGCCTTTGGCAAATTTGGGGCTATTTTTATCGCTCTATTACAATCTTGAATTGCACGATCAAAATCACCTTTCATGCGATATACACTAGCACGATTGCTATAGGCTTCCGCATAATTTTCTTTGAATCGTATTGCCTTATTAAAGTCTTGAATGGCTAGGTCAAATTCTCCTATATTACAATAAGCAATTCCTCTGTGATTATATGCTTGGGGATAAGTTGGTAACTCGTTTATTGTTTCGTTATAGTGCTGAATGACATTTTTGTAATGTTCAAAATTTGTGTGTGTTTGCATCTTCTTTCCTCAATTCGTCGTGAAGTTAATATCTTTCAATATCCATGATATCATCTGCCTTAAGTATTTCAACCTCATAATCTGTTATATATGCTTTCTTATGGATGCCCTGATTTCTAATAAATCCATGAAGGTCATTATAGACTGTTTGTGTTGAGATCCCGTGCTGATTCTGTAAATAATCAAGCATGGGTTCCTTAAGTGTTTGTGGAATATCAATTTCAGTGAATTGGTCGGCATCAATGTATCCCTTCTGCGGTTCAACAAATATGCTTTTTTGTGCTATGATGCGGTTTTGCGGATTACGCGGAGATTTGATAGAAACCAATGTTCCTTCTGTCCTCTTCAAGAGGATCATTCTACCATCTTCGCTTGGAAATCCATCACATGCGAAAAAGAGGGCTATATGACTATCAGTTGTAAAATCAATAAGATTCGTATGTCCACCGAAATGTTGAAGTTCTGTCATTATTTCAAATTCATCTGTTTCGTGGGTATAATCTTTTGCAACTTCAATCATCTGTTCTTGGATCGCTACAATATTAAAATCATCTTTTCCGATTTCCTCTCGGCATTCACGCCATAGATTTGAGGATACTCTCTCATAGTGTTCGGGTTCGCCGCGATAGATGAAATCACCACCAATTGATTCTGTTGCTACCTCTTGGATTTTATCAAAGACTGTGTTTATTAACTGTTGTTCCTCTACATTCATACTTCTTTAAATTCGCAATTCTTCAGGATTTAGTCTGAGTAAAGTATACCAAATTTTCAATTCTATTTTCAAGAAGAAGTTCTGTTAGGGTGTGTAATCTTTATGTAATCTTTATTAGATTTTGAAACACGTAAGCGGTCATGGAACAAAACCATGACCGCTTACGTAATTAAAACTATAGTGTGTCTTATTCAACAACCCAGGTATCACCAGCATTGAGGAGCGCATCAAGGTCACCTTCACCTCTTTGCTGTTTTGCAGTGGTAATCTGAGCAGTCATCATATCTTCATAGCAAGGTTGCTGCACACTTCGGAAGATACCGATAGGATGTGGCATTTCAGGCATATCACTCATCCGAGCAAGGAAATTCGCTAAGGTGGTATTCTGGGCAAATTGATCATGCACAATCAAATCTTCTGTGCCATTTGTCACGGCAGTGATTTCTGGCTGAAAGTTCTTCAAACGAATGCCCTTCTCATTCTCTTTACCAAAGAGAAGCGGTTCACCGTGTTCAAGCTTGACCGTATTGTCTGCTTTCGTGGATTTATCCGTATAGAGTTCAAAAGCGTCTTTATTGAAGATAAGACAGTCTTGATAGATTTCTATGAAAGATGTACCCTTATGTTCGAATGCGGCTTTAATCATAGATTGTAGATGCCTGGGATCTCTGTCAAGTGACCGCGCAACAAAGGTCGCACTCGAAGCCAAAGCAAGACTAATCGGGTTGAATGGTGTTTCCAGAGAACCGAAGGGAGTAGATTTCGTTTTCTTTCCCTGTTCCGATGTTGGTGAGTATTGCCCTTTCGTGAGACCGTAAATACGGTTGTTAAACAGCAGAACATTGATGTCAAAGTTACGCCGTAGGAGGTGAATGAAATGGTTTCCACCGATGGAAAGCGCATCTCCATCGCCAGTGACAACCCAGACTGATAGGTCAGGATTTGCCATCTTCACACCCGATGCGATGGTCGGTGCTCTGCCGTGGATCGTGTGGAATCCGTAAGTGTTCATGTAGTATGGAAAACGACTTGAACAGCCGATCCCAGAAATAAAAACAATGTTTTCTTGGGGGATTCCCAACTCAGGCATAATACGTCTTGTTTGCGCGAGAATTGAGTAATCACCACACCCTGGGCACCATCGAACATCCTGATCGGGCACAAAATCTTTTTGGGTTAGGGTCGGTGCACCACCGGGAATGCCTGAAGCTTTCTTGTTTCTCATGGCTATGCCTGCCTTTTTGAGCATTATTAGAGATTATATTTTGAGCATTATTAGAGATTATATTTTTGAGCATTATTAGAGATTATATAGCGTACTGCGTCCGTTTATAGTAAAACATATAATTATTGGGGCACTTTTGTAGCGTCAACTTTTAGTTTGCGCTCTTGTGACACAAACTAAAAGTTTGTGGGACAACTTCTGTTGTCCGTTCTGTTCAAAATAGATTTATTAAAGTGCCCCAATAATTTCAAAGTTCACTATAGTTTCATGCATGTTTCAATTATGGTGAAGTATGAAAATAATTGGACACACCACTGTAGGAGCGATCTCCGAATCGCGATTTAATTCAGTGATTATCGGGAATCGGAGTTCCCTCCTACAATTCCTAATGTTCATTTAATTCTAAATTCTACCATAGTTTGTGTGTTATAACAGCGTATCAATTTTGGATTCCACTTCATATACATGGAATGGTTGTCCTTGAATCTTGTTGAGGCCAATTGCGTCAATAAGATATTTACTGCGTATTAATTGGCTAAGATGACCCGTGTTTAATTCTGGGATTAGAACAGTTTTGAATCTCTTAAGTATATCCTCTAAGTCATTTGGAAATGGGTTAAGATGACGCAAATGCACATGACCAATTGCCTTTCCTTCATCAATTTTATTCTCAACGACAGTGCGGATTGCGCCAAATGTTCCACCCCATCCAAGAACAAGGAGATCCCCTTCTTCTGCTCCGTAAATTTCAGTAGGTGGTATATCATCTGCAATGCGTTTGACTTTTTCTGCACGAATCAATACCATTCTTTCATGATTTTCAGCATCATAACTCACATTGCCTGTGATATCAGATTTTTCCAAACCACCGATACGATGCTCAAGTCCGGGTGTTCCAGGTCTTGCCCAAGGTCTTGCGAGAGTCTCAGTATCTCTCATGTAAGGTTCAAATCCATCTATATCAGTTCTAAAATTGGCTTCAATATTTGGCAGATCTGTAACATCTGGTATCAGCCAAGGTTCTGCACCAAGTGCAATATAGAGGTCAGAAAGAAAGATAACGGGTGTACGGTATTTCACTGCTATGCTACATGCTTCATATACTGTCTCAAAGCAGTCATACGGACGACATGCAGCGAGTATTGGCACAGGTGATTCACCATTTCTGCCGTAAAACATCTGTAATAAGTCCGCCTGTTCAGTTTTTGTTGGCATGCCAGTAGAAGGACCGGCTCTTTGTATATTACATACTACAAGTGGCAATTCGGCAATCATAGCAAGGTTAATGGCTTCAGATTTTAGTGCCAGACCGGGACCGCTACTCCCCGTCACACCAAGGGAACCGCTAAATGAAGCACCTATAGCGACACCGACCGCAGCAATTTCATCTTCCATCTGCATCGTCACAATACCATAGTTTCTATATTGTGCTAAACCGTGCAGGATATCACTCGCAGGTGTAATTGGATAACTACCATACACTAACTGTAAACCGGATTGGTTTGCAGCGGCAACAAGACCAAGCACAGTCGACATATTGCCTTCAATATTTCTATATTTTCCCGGTTCAAATTGTGCTGCTTTTACCTCATAAGAGGTCGCAAACTGTTCTGTTGCTTCACAGTAGATGTTTCCTGCCCGAAGAGCTGATATATTGGGTTCTATGAAGTGTGTGTTTCTTGTAGCAAACTTTGTCTTGATCCACCTCATAGTATAATCCATCGGACGGTTGTATAACCATAAGATCATACCAAGGGCAAAGAAGTTTTTACATTTATCCTGATCACTATGTTCAAGTTCGGTGTGTTCAAGTGCTTTCCGAGTTAAGCGTGTCATTTCTACAGAAAATACTTGATACTTCGTAAGAGAGTCATCTTCTAATGGATTGTTCTCATACCCGGCAAGACGCAAGTTCTTTCGGGCAAAATTATCCGCATTTACGATCAGTATGCCATTGGCTTTGAGTTTATGTAGGTTGACTTTTAACGCTGCGGGATTCATCGCTACGAGCACATCACAAGTATCACCGGGTGTGTGTATTGTTTGACTGGAAAAGTGTAGTTGGAATCCTGAGACTCCTGCGAGTGAACCTGCGGGGGCTTTAATTTCAGCGGGGTAATCGGGTAATGTGGCGACATCGTTGCCGACTATAGCGGAGGTTTCTGTCATCTGTGTTCCGATTGTTTGGGAACCATCACCTGAGTCCCCAGCAAACAGAACTGTAGCCGCTTGAATATGTTCTACTTGCTTACGCATCAGTGTTCAGCCTTATTATATGCTATCTGGTAAGGGTGGCAACACAATGTCCACCAATGAAATATATCATCCATGTGTTATGCTCCTTCTCGTGCTTTGAGGGCATCTCGTATCGGATTGGGAGGCAGCGTTAATACCTCGTGCGGGAAATAATCAACGAGATAAGAGATAACATCACGTATAGAAACCATGCCTATTGGGTGTTGGTTTTCGTCTACGATTGGCAAATGCCGAAATCTGCCTCGTGACATATACAACACAGCTGTATCAAACAGGTCATCAGGTTTGGCTGTTTGCGGGTCTACTTTCATAAATTGTGTGACAGGTATTTGGGTTAGATCCCCCACATCTTTGTTAAAAATCTTGCGTAATACGTCGCGTTCACCAAAGATACCGCGGAGAATACCATCTTCAACAACAGATGCTGCACCGATATGATTGTCAATTAACAGGTCAATTGCATCTTGCGTGCTTTCCGCTATGTCTATCGTCACACAATCCCGCATCAGTTGACGAAGTGGCACATAAATTTCACTTGCTGCCAAAACTCTTTTAGATATCTCGGAGTCTTGATCCATCTGTGCTAATTCTTCATCAATTGCACTGTCATATAGCATGGTTATGTGCCTCCTCCCTGACTTTCAATAAATATAGCAACGTGGTCTAATATATCTCGGGTCGAAATCATCCCTACAGGAAACTCTTGATGCTGGTCATCCCAAATACAGAGTGGGACATGCCTAAAATGTCCGAGATGCATTAAGTTCAGAGCGAAAGCAATTGGGTCACTCGCACGCAACGATTCGGGGTCTGCTGACATTATATCTTCAACGAGAACATTTTTTGGGTCTAACCGTTTTCCACATACTTGGACGAGTAGGTCACGATCAGTGATAATTCCGGCTAACCTTTGCTCAGAATCCACGACAAGGATACATCCAAAACCTTCTGCCTGCATGATGTCTATGACATCGGAGACAGGAGAACCAACTTGGACGGTGGCAGGTTGCTTGTAATCAAGCGTGCTTATCGGTAAAGACAGTGTTTTCGCGTCCATCGTTTAAGTTCCTTAATATTAACGTTCAATTATAGTGTTTGGTTTCTTTCTGTATCTTATTAAAGGATACTATATTTGGTATATATTTGCAAGTATAATTTGATGTGGTGGATGTGTAAAGTTTTTGGCACGAACTTCTTTCATCCATTGTAGTGCATGGCCTCCGTACCCGCCGAGTACCGCACGAGTATTCGCGCAATTCATTGCACCTCTCACATTCATAGTAGCAGACACGCTCCGCGTGCCGTCTCTCACATTGTTGGAGTGGTATCCAACCACGATTTTTGAGCCAAAATATGCAAATCGGGTTACAAACCCCTCCAACAATAGGGCATTGGGGTTGTGGCTGCTAAATTGGTGTCTATGTTGGGTATGTATGAGGTGCAATGAATTACGCGTGTCATTGACAATGCACTCTCTGTGAATTACTGCTAATTTCATAGAATTTTCCGTTATCAAAAGTGTACAGAAATTGGACATTATTTCGTACATCTGTACAGTTTTTTTAAGTGCTTTTAGAGCAGTCTGTATCAGGGTTGGTATGGGATTTATAAAAAAATAAAAATTTTTTAATTTGTACACTTTCACTATTCGTCTTTTGTCGCGTGAAATCGGTTGACCGAGAATGACACTTGTCCAGCGTTTTACGTATGCAGAATAGAATGTATTTAATGTCAAAAGTTGCACACTGCATACGGACTCGGTGTTTTTTTGAAATGTGTTTCTATGTAACGGATAGATTGCTTGTGGCATAATCTTTATTCTTTGCATAAGATGTTTTGTTTTCATACAGGACTTACGCAGTTTCTCTTAAAGTCCCCTTGATAAGGGGGGTAGGGGGTTAAAAAGACCAAAAACACTGAAATATTGCACTATTTAACCCCCTACCCCCCTTATCAAGGGGGAATGCGTAAGTCCTGTCATAATTCATTGTCTTGACGTTAAGGTTTATGTGACATATATTATAACCCGTAAAATAACGTAAGTCAAGTATATTTTTACATTTATGACATTTTTTGTATTTTAACTATAGTTTGGACAATTTTTGTTCAGTGGAAGTTGAGTCTTCAACGGAGAAACTATTTTCAGCGAGTTTCCCATATCGGGGGAACCCCACGAAAAATGCTGCACTCCAGCGGAGTGCTATGTGTTAATTCATACATACCGCTCCGCTGGAGCGGGGAGGTTGTTCCATACTGTGGCTATAAACATATTGCTCCGCTGGAGCAAAGAGCGTTTGTGTATTGTGTCAGAATTGGGTAACAGATGTCGTCCAACAAATTTCTTGTCCTAAACTCACGTATGAAAATTGTCCAAAGTATAGTAACTATAGTTTGGACAGTTTTTGTTCAGCGGAAGTTGAGTCTTCAACGGAGAAACTATTTTCAGCGAGTTTCCCATATCGGGGGAACCCCACGAAAAATGCTGCACTCCAGCGGAGTGCTATGTGTTAATTCATACATACCGCTCCGCTGGAGCGGGGAGGTTGTTCCATACTGTGGCTATAAACATATTGCTCCGCTGGAGCAAAGAGCGTTTGTGTATTGTGTCAGAATTGGGTAACAGATGTCGTCCAACAAATTTCTTGTCCTAAACTCACGTATGAAAATTGTCCAAAGTATAGTAACTAACGTGAGTTTGATAATTAGCAGGACGAGCGCAAATTGAACAGAGAACGGGCATATTTACTTAAAAAATCGTTATTTTGATGTTTTTAACCCCCTAAATCCCCCTTATCAAGGGGACTTTAAGAGGAATTTTGAAAGTCCTAACTATTTATCAAACTCACGTTAACTATAGTTTGGACAGTTTTTGAGGACTTGAATAATAGTCTGGACAAGGAGAATTACAGTCATCATACCTATTTCTTGAATGGGACACCTGTCGCCCCGCTGGGGCTATAGATTGTATGTTCACGATGTGCTGGACACCTGTCGCCCCGCTGGTGCTGAAGAAATCGCGATTCGGAGATCGCTCCTACAATGTAATACCATTTCTATAAATGTTTATCCCATTAACATTTGTTAAGAATCTCTTGAATGGCAGCACAAACTGGCAGTTTGTGGTACAATAATGGGGCGTTTTCTATTAGAAATGGTATAAGAACGGCACGCTCCGCGTGCTGTTCTTACATCCTCCGCGTAATCCGAGACATCCGCGCAAATCCTTGATTCAGAAAATCCCACCCAAAACCTATTATGAATCCATTGTTCCAACCTCCACAAAAACTACAAATCAATATTACTAAAGGTTATAATACTCAGTATTATGAAAAACATAAACCAAAACCCCAACATTGAGAATACAGAAAAGTCAGGTTTGTTTGAAACTGAACAAAAATTCCATAAAGAGTTGCAGGATGATCTCTATATTGAATACCAAGAATTCAAACAAGGAAATGGAGACCCTGAAAGACTCAAAACTATTCTACAATGCATCAGTGGACAAAACAAACATGTTCACTCGAAAATCGCTATGATAAAACGCGAAAGAATCGAACGACAAGGTTACGACACCCATGCAGGAATTGCTAAATCGGAACACGATAAAGCAGAGAAAAAAGACGACAATTCCGAGCACAATGTCCAAGCACAAGTTATTGAACAAGATGTCCAACCCGATGAAAATCCACCTGAAATGACACATCTACATTCCGATATAAAGGAAATTGAGGAGAATCTGCCTGTCCACGATGAGCCAAAGAAGCTCATCAGTAACATAACAGTAGTTGCACCAACCCCCATCATCAAATACAACGATGATGATGGATTTCGTCCCCATGCCAAAATGTGCGATTTCTTCAAATCACAGGCCCCCATAAAAATAGCGGGTGGCACCTATGACGCAGGCAAAACCTATAGCTGCGTCGCATACATAGACATGTTAGCACGGAAATATCCAGGTGCCAGACTCACATTTATCCACAAAGTACTTAACCGAATCTATAAAAACATCATTCCAACGTATGTAAAGTATCTCGGATTCCATCCAACCAGTAAGATAGATAAAAACCCAACCCCAATAGTCAAATACGGCGGTCAACAACCGCTCTATTTTGAATATTGGAACGGTTCACAAATCTACATGAATGGGTTAGACAATCCGAGTAACCTACTATCTGATCAATTTGATGCAGCATTCGTCAATCAAGCAGAATTAGTTACTTTTGACAGTTGGTTAGAAGTCACCGCTCGTGTCTCAGAACGTGCAGGCACATTGCCAATCGCATTTCTTATCGCAGATTGTAACCCTAGCAATCCAAACCATTGGATACGCCATCAAACAAAAAGTGGGAAAATCGAGTATTTTGAGTTATCATTCAAAGATAATCCTGAAATCTACAATCAAGAGACAGGAGAGATAACAGAAATCGGTCAACGACGCGTTTCAAGACTACAAAACCTTGAGGGGTTGCGATACAAACGCGGTTACGAAGGCAAATGGGAATCCGCAGAAGGTCTCGTATTTGATACTTTTACACCAGATGTACATATCATAGATGGCATCGATCTTGACGAAAATTGGAATCGTTATCTCAGCATTGATTGGGGGTACCGCAATCCATCAAGTTGTATCTGGTGGGCAGAATCTCCCGACGACCGTCTTTATGCATACAAAGAAATCTACAAAACAGGTCTCACAAGAACCGACCTGATTGAGATGATAGAGGAAAATACTGAAGATGAAGACTACATTCGGTATGCAGCCGTAGACAGTGCAGATCAGGATGGCGTTGAGCATCTCAGACGTGCCCGATTTACCGTCAAGGAGCCAAAAAAATCAAGAATTGCCCAAATTGATGCGATCAAACAACGTCTGAAGGTAGACGAAACAGGAAAACCTGCAATCTTCTTCTTTCGGAACAGACTTGTACATTCACCAGACGAGAATTTGCGGCAAGAATTCCGTCCCTTAGATGTCACAGATGAGTTATTAAGTTGTGTCTACGACGATAACGTAACATACACCGACAAAGACGACGAAGCCATCAAGGGCGACCATCACGGCATAGACAGCACTGCATATCTATTACTCAGTCTTGAACAGTTCGCCACCATCGGAACAGGTGCCGTGCTCCATGCAACCGGCAGAACAGATGCCCCTGCAGGCATCGGTCCCTCACGCAAAAAATAAAATCATTCGTAGGCGCGCTTTGGAAGCGCGCAAGATTGAAGGAAGTAAAAAATCAAGAAATTTACAAGAAAACCCAAGTCCTTTGATAGGTGTATAATTAACTTGCATAATATTATCGTTAATGTTAGACTATAAATTGACGCACATGAATAGTTACTATACTTGAGTTATAGTCTAACCTTGTTTACACACCCTACATAGAAAATTAAGTAGATTAAAAAATAGTGTTTCCGTTGTCATTAAATTTATTGGTTGAACAGTGGTAGTTGATACTAAGTAACCTTTTACTAATTCAGAACAGCAAATAGGAGATTTTGGAAATGAAAATTCAATACTTATGTACAATATTGATTGTGCTGCTGATGTTGACTGTGTCAATGTCTGCTTTGGCAGTAGTGCAGGAAAAAAACCTTGTTGGTTGGTGGCTTTTTGATGATGAAACAGATGAAATGGGCAACTTTTCAGATATAATCTTCATTGGTGATGCCAAGATTGAGGATGGACAATTGGTTGTTGAAACTGGAAAGTGGGCACGTTCCCTTGAATACACTGGTCCCGATATAAAAGAATTGACATTAGCGACGTGGGTTAGTCTGGACAATTATGCAAAAACGGAAGGTTCTGCACTCTGCATAGATAAGAAAAGCGTTGATGAGTTTTGCTCAATTGTTTGGGCTGAAAAAGTAGATAAACAGTGGATGCCGGGAAGTAGCCATTTTCGACGTACTGATAATTTCCCCAATGCAGTCACTGAAAAAGAAACCGGTGAAATGGTTTTCTTAGCCATTACTTACAAGAATGAAGGTGGTCAATATCTGATTACAGGTTACCGTAATGGCGAAAGTCTTGGGTCTATTAAGAAAGGAGCGATCATTACATGGACAGAAGGTGATACAGAGGCAATGTGGGGAAAGCGACATGCTGATGCAAATAACGGTCCAGGTGAACTTAATGCACACATAGAAGAATCGCGGATCTACAACACCGCTTTGACGCATGACGATATCAAAACTATAAACAAAGGGGATCTGCCTGTTGAGGCACGCGGAAAACTTGCCACCAAATGGGCAAAGATAAAAAGGCAATAGTATTCTGATTGTTTGTTCTTGTAGGTATTGTCAATAATCGGGAATCGGAGTTCCCTCCTACAATGCAAAATCTGTCTGTAGGAGCGAACTCCAAATTAGGTATTATCAATAATCGGGAATCGGAGTTCCCTCCTACAATGCAAAATCTGTCTGTAGGAGCGAACTCCAAATAGTGATATATAACAATATGTAGATGAAACAAATTCATTAAATTATGTAAAGGAGTTAATCCATGAGAAGAATAGTTTACTGTGTAGGTGCAGTATTGTTAATGTTTGGTATGCAAATGTCTGTATTTGCTCAAGTTCAAGAAGATAGTCTGGTCGGTTGGTGGCGTTTTGATAGTGCAAAGGAAAAAACAGGCAATTTTGGTGATGTTGTTCTCCATGGTGCAACAATAGAAGATGGACAATTAGTTGTTTCAGATGATAAGTGGGCACATTCGCTGGATTACACGGGTCCTGATATTACAGACCTTACTTTGGTATCTTGGGTCAGTTTGGATGATCTTGCCAGAACAAGCGGTTCCGCACTCACTTTAGATAAGGTGTCTGCAGATCAATTTTGTGGAATCGTTTGGGCAGAAAGAGTAGAGAGACAGTGGATGTCTGGGAGTAGTCATTTCCGCCGCACAGACGATTTTCCAAATGTTGTCACCGAAAGTGCAACTGGCGAACTTAATATGATTGCTATAACATACAAGCTTGTCAGCGATCAATATGAAATAACTGGCTATCGTAATGGTGAAAGTATGGGTGGCTACACAAAAGGTGATAGCAGAACTTGGGTAGTTGGGGATTCCGAAGCGGTCTGGGGAAAGCGGCATACTACTGGTCTTGCTGGTCCAGGACACATCACTGCCCATATTGAAGAATCTCGAATCTATAACGTTGCTTTGACAGCTGACGAAGTTATGAGTTTGAACACAGGTGGGCTTACACCAGTTGAACCGTTGGGTAAACTTGCCACGCAATGGGGTGCACTAAAAGCCAAATAAACTTTCAGTTTGATATAGGCGCGGTTCCAAACCGCGCCTACAAAATAACACACCTAATGGAGTGTCCACACTAATTTTGCGGGTAAATATCGCGATTCGGAGATCGCTCCTACCGATGGACTGCTTATGGTCCGAGGGAACTCCGATTCCCGATTTCTTTGGCGATTCATAATTTTAGTGTGGACACTCCACTAATCCGGCAATATCCGATATCCGCTACTAATCCCCGTAACCATTCCGACAATAGCCCACAGTCCCGCACATGTCATCTCGCCAATGACCAAACCGAGAAATACCGGTCGTGCTTGACGGTATGCCTTTAGTCCACCGTATTTCACAATCGCAAACTTCATGCCCCATCCGAGGAAGATAGAGAACCAAAGTTTAAAGGTTGCCCATGAACTCAACATCGTATAACCGAGAGGGTGTAGAGGCCACCATACAAAGGTCTGTCGCATCCACATCAACCATCCAGTGAAGCCACCACCAAACAAGATAAATCCTGTATTCGTCCAATTAGTGCTTGTCTTCGGACTTGTTAGTAATCCTTCAAGTTGTCGCATGAACCAACCGCCACCCATATATGGCGCACCGTGTGCGTATCCCACTTTGATTGCAGAATAATAGGATACCGCTAAACCGATGACGATAGCAGCTGCCATTGCGATGAGGAGTTGTCTCCGTTTGACGCGTGCCTCGTCTGTAGCTTTCAGTCCATTCATAATGTTGGGCATCATAAACTCACGTAGGTCAAGTGTAAGACATACGGGGTGCATCATGAGAGATGTCAATGATGAAGGATGTATTTTAGATGTCCCCAAAGTCGTAAGGAAAAAGCTCTGCGGTGAAAATGATGGATTGATAAACGGAATACCACCGTTAATGACCTGCCACGTCAAAACGATATACATAGCAAGCAGGAACAACACAAAACCGACTGCAAACAGAATTGACATTCCC
Source organism: Candidatus Poribacteria bacterium (assembly GCA_958295945.1). Lineage (GTDB taxonomy): Bacteria > Poribacteria > WGA-4E > WGA-4E > WGA-3G > MSPOR6. The sequence continues at coordinate 1,278,338 of OY282386.1, read as the reverse complement.
ATCAGATGATTGAAAAGGACAAGCACACAGATACCACCGATAAGTCCAAAGACAGTAACGCCGTACGGTAACGCTTCGTCTGATTTGCAGAACTGGAACATGTTTTTTATATGATGCCGTGTTTTCCATAAGGCGATAGCAACAAACACCAAGCATGCCCCCGCTTCTTGCGCAGCACTAAACGATTTGCCTGTCCATTGAACACCAGGTCCTGAAGTTAAGGGAAATCCGAGCATCACCCCTATAAGACATTGCATCTTGTAAAATATGAAGAAAAACCAGATACTAAATGATACCTCTAAGGTGAGTAGGTAACTGAAGCCAACCATTGACCAAAAGATGACGACTTGGAATGGACGCAATGCACTCCACGGTCTTTCATTAAGATAGTCGTTGAGCCAAAAATCACGCGGGATGTGGGGGATGGATGGAAAGAATGTATGGAGTCCATTCATCGTATGCAGAAACACAGGGAACGCTACACCGAACCAGAACGCGCTGTTTTTGAAAAGCGGACCGAGTCGTCCGCTGCCTTGCGCTGCCATCTCAACGGGGAGTTTAACAAGTGGGAACGCACAACGTTCATATTCTACCCACTGCTTTCGGAGTAATACCGACAGACATATCATCACGAAATAGACAACGATAACATAAGCACTCCAGATGAGGATAGGTGTTATCCAAGCACCCCAAGGGATAGGTTCTCCTGCAAACAGACCTTCATAGAATGAACTAATCGCGGTTTCGTCGCGAACCACACGCCAATGTGGAATGTAGTGGAAGAACAACGACTCCCAATCATTTTCTGGTGTAGCAAGATACTTATATGCGATCATCGGACTGAGCGCGTATCGCATCATACCGGAAGATGGAATGCCGGCAGGTGCAAGCATAATACACCAAATCGTGATGAGTTCTCCGGGAGTAAATGCGGATTTTGGATGTATCTGTTTTAAGACGACATTAATGCCTAATACAAAGATAGTGAGGACAAAAAACGGGCCGACAGGAAAATGTCCACCTGCAAGGAAGATGTTACGGATAACGTAATCGTTGTAGGGTGCGAGGAGACATTCTAATGTGGCACATGCTAATCCAATGAGGACTGCGCGCCAGGATAAACTTGTCCGTGTTCTTTGCTGAATCAATAGGGACTCACTTTGAGTTTTAATTTTGAATACGAAATAATAGCATTAATCATACACAAAAAGTGTGGTTCTGTAAACATTTTTGAAATAACAGTGATTTATAGAATTTATTTATTGAAATTTATATGACAAATATTGTAAAGTTAAGTAGAATAGTTACAGTATGTTGAAGTATAGGAACGAAACTTACTATTTTGCTAATTGATTTATCTATTTCAAATAGAAACGGAGATATGATAATGCAAACACCTTCAAATTTGTTTAACGATGAGCAAATGCGAGATTTCATCGTCAACGGTTATGTTACTGTAAAAACAGGTTTACCGCGTAGTGTTCACGAAACGATTTACCGTAAGACTCAGGAATACACAGAAAAAGAGGGAAACTTGGGCAATAATATCTTGCCGCGAGTGCCAGAGTTACAAGCTGTGTTTGATGATCCTGTGGTTCGTGGTGCATTTACGAGTATTTTAGGGAAGAATTTTGTGATGCACTCCCATAGACATCCACATCGGAACGGTCCGCATAGCGGTGGACAAGGGTTTCATAAGGATAGTTACTGGGGACATCAGAAGGTTCGACACCATTTGCCGCGTTGGGCAATGGCATTCTACTATCCACAGGATACACCTGTTGAAATCGGTCCTTCTGCAATCTTGTCAGGAACTCAATATTATAGTCATAGGCTTACTGAGACCAATGATGGTGAGGTAGCACTCTATGGCGAAGCAGGAACTGTATCAATCATCCATTTTGACTTGTGGCATCGTGCGATGGCAAACCAGACCGACAAGGTTCGTTATATGATGAAGTTTCAGTTTATCCGTCTGGATGAACCGGAAGAACCGGAATGGAATGTGCAAGATCCTGAATGGAACCCTGAAGGACTTGATATTGATGATAACCCAGCTGCACTGAAACATGAAACAACTTGGCGGCATGTATGGAATTGGATGTCTGGTAAATCCAATGGCAATGGTGTCCAAAATGCAAACGGTAATTTGACTACGCATATAGAAGCATTGAGCAATGAAGACCCTTCTGTCCGTTCTGATGCTGCAGATGCGTTGGGTATGTTAGGCGAATCAGCAGCTGATGCGGTTCCTATGCTCAGTAATGCCTTGAGCGATGATCATGAGCCTGTTCGTCTGAATGCTGCTTACGCATTAGGAGCGATGGGAGAACCTGCAGTATCAGCATTGATTGATAAACTTCATGATGAAAACGGAACGGCGCAGCGTATGGCAGCGTATGGATTGGCATCTGTCGGTGCACCTGCTGTCTCATCTCTTTGTGAGGCATTGGAACATGAAAATGATGAGGTTAGACATCAAGCAACTTACGCATTAGCACAGCTAGGAAGTGATGCTGAACCTGCAGTCTCTGTTCTGATGAAACATTCCGATGATACCAAGGTTGAAGTTCGGAGATATGTTCCAGAAGCTTTCGGTGCGATTGGTCCAAATGCAGCTCCAGCAGTACCGGTCTTGATTGATAGGTTAGCAAATGATGAGGACGTGCAAGTTCGTTTTGAGTCTGCTTTGGCATTAGCACAAATCGGTCCTGCTTCAAGCGATGCAATACCGGTTTTGAAGGAATCACTATCGGACAAGAATCGCTATGTGCGTGACAATTCTATCCATGCACTCAAACGGATCAGAACACCAGAAGCCGAGTCAGTTCTATTTGATTATCTGCTGATGGCACGATGGTGTGCTATTACGAACAGAGAAACCACATTTTAAACTGATTACTCAAGGATTGTTGTAATTGTAGGCATGCATTGTGTGTGCCTACAATTAGGAGTAATTTATAGTGGAATGGACAATTAATAGGACACGCCTCAGAGGGCGAGGAAACCTCGCCCCTACGGGACTTGTGGTAATTGCAAGTGCATTGAAATGTCTTCTTAATTCTAAACTTTACTATAATTGTCAATAAATACCATGACTGGAGGGAAATCACATGGATATTTTTGAACAGGCAGAAGAACTAATAAGTAAAATCCATAATCAATTAGGGGAATCTGAAAGGACTCTTGATGAATCGGTAGAAAGAATTCATCATGAATTAGAGGAATATACCAGAACAGCAGAAGAACAGGTTGAAAGAATTCATCATGAAATTGAACAAGAATCTGAATCTGCTGAAGAACAGATTCGAAGACTACATGAAGCATTAGAAGAACACCATAGAAATGTTGAAGAACAAGTTCAGAAGATACATGACGAGTCTGAAGAATACGAGCGTAACATTGAGGAACAAGTTGAAAGAATCAACGAGCAACTTGAGCGGACCAGAGAACATGCTGAAGAACAGATTGAAAGAATACGTGAACAGACTGAACATAAGTCAGAATCTGTTGAAGAACAAATTGAAAGAATGCGTGCCCAAGTAGATGAGTATAAGGACAAATCTGAAGATTGGGTTGACGGAATACGTGAACGGATGGATGAACTCAAGGAAGGTTTTGAGCACCACGCTGAAAACATACATGTTGAAACGGAGACATGGATTGAAACAAATTCTGACACCAATACGGTTAAGTCATTGATAAAACGATTTGATCCGCTGTATAACGAACGGCATGAAGGCACCACCATCAGCAAAACGTATGTCCTCAACGGTGTGGAGATTTTGAAATATAGTGGTAAATTGCTGCCATTAGCAGATATGGATGCACGTTATCCGTGCCGTGAATGGCTTCAAACACTTCTCAACAAAAATGTCACCATAGAGAGTATTGACGATTATTGCCGTTATCTGAATGCCCGGGATATGTTGATGCGGATTCAGATTAAACCCGATGTGTGGACATCCGGTCTTTTTGATATTCCCCCAACTGAAAATTGGGAGACTTACCAAGAAGCATATATTAATCAATTGGCAAATCCTGATGTAGCACCCAATGCATAATTCGCAAATTGAATTAGTCGAATAACAAGATACTGGCATTGAAAACATGCTTCTCCCTTCATCCTACATAAGGATTTCATGATGGTTAGTCGTAAAGATATTCAAGCCACATGCGATGACATCGTGCGTGAATTCAAACCGCTACAAGTTATCCTCTATGGTTCTTATGCTTACGGAACCCCGAAGGAGTATTCAGATGTTGATCTGTTAGTGGTAATGCCGGTAGCAAATTCGGAGACGCGAGCCCAAGCGGCAGAGATACGCAAACGGATTCCGCATCGGTTCAGTATGGACCTTATAGTGCGTTCACCAGAAGATATAGGATATCGCATTTCCCATAACGATTGGTTTCTGCGCGAGGTTACTGAAAAGGGTAAGGTGCTTTATGAATCTGAAAATTTCTATCTCAAACCACACAAAAAAGAGAATACACAGATGAATCCTTTAACTTTAGAGTGGGTAGAAAGAGCAGAAGGTGATTACACAGTTGCAAAGGAAAATCAACAAGGCAATAATCCGGTAAACCATGTAATTTGCTTCCTTGCTCAGCAATGTGTTGAAAAATATCTGAAAGCATGGCTACAAGAGATGAACATCCCTATCATAAGAACACACAATTTAACTCAACTATTGGATTTAATATTACCGACTATTCCAGAGTGGAAGGCATGGAAGTCTGAGTTATCAGATCTATCTGAATTTGCCGTTGAAACGCGTTATCTGGCAGACTCGCCTTCAGATGATGATGTAGAACGTTCAATGGAAACTTGTGAGAAAGTACGCGAAGTTGTTCGTATACAACTTAATCTACCGATTGCTGAAACAGATTCCTAAAACGATATAAGAAGGTCAGGAAACACGATAAATAGACATTATAATGAATTAATCAACGTCCCCTGTGAACATCGTAGGGGCGGGGTTTCCCCGCCCGTCCACGGGTATTCCAGTCGGGCGGGGAAACCCCGCCCCTACACGCCACGCCTGTGAATGAAGCAACATTGGACAATTAAATCGGCATAATGTCTAATATAAACTCATTTCTGCTTGATATAGGATAGAGTTAATGGTTAGACGCAAAGATATTCAAGCTACATGCGATGACATCGTGCATGAATTCAAACCCCTTCAGGTTATCCTCTACGGTTCGTATGCTTACGGAACTCCGAAGGAGTATTCAGATGTTGATCTGTTAGTCATAATGCCGGTAGCAAATTCGGAGGCGCGAGCCCACGCGGCAGAGATACGCAAACGGATTCCGCATCGGTTCAGTATGGACCTTATAGTGCGTTCACCAGAAGATATCGCATATCGCATTTCCCACAACGATTGGTTTCTGCGCGAGGTTACTGAAAAGGGTGAGGTGCTTTATGAATCTGAAAATTTCTATCTCAAACCACACAAAAAAGAGAATACACAGATGAATCCTTTAACTTTAGAGTGGGTAGAAAGAGCAGAAGGTGATTTTTTAGCAGCAACGCAATTATATCGTGGACCAAATCCGGTAAACCATGTAATTTGTTTCCTTGCTCAACAATGTGTTGAAAAATATCTGAAAGCCTGGCTACAAGAGATGGATATCCCTATCATAAGAACACACAATTTAACTCAACTATTGGATTTAATACTACCGACCATTCCAGAGTGGAAGAAATGGAAGTCTGAGTTATCAGATTTATCTGAATTTGCCGTTGAAACGCGTTATCTCGCAGACTCTCCTTCAGATAATGATGTAGAACGTTCAATGGAAACTTGTGAGAAAGTGCGCGAAGCTGTTCGTATACAACTTAATCTACCGATTGATGAAACAGATTCTTGAAAATGACACTTTGTTAATCAAGAAACAAGATCATTATTATTCCAGATTTAATTTGTTAAAGGATAGAGATAATGGTTAGTCGTAAAGATATTCAAACTATATGCGATGACATCGTGCGTGAGTTCAAACCGCTACAAGTTATCCTCTACGGTTCTTATGCTTACGGAACTCCGAAGGAATATTCGGATGTTGATCTGCTGGTCGTGATGCCGGTGGCAAATTCGGAAACGCGAGCCAAAGCAGTAGAGATACGCAAACGGATTCCGCATCGGTTCAGTATGGACCTTCTTGTGCGTTCACCAGAGGAGATTGCGTATCGCATTTCGCATAACGATTGGTTTTTACGCGAGGTTACTGAAAAGGGAGTTGTGCTTTATGAATCTGAAAATTATTATTTTAAACCATATAAAAAAGAGATTAGTGAAATGAATCCATTAACATTAGAGTGGATTGAATTAGCTGAGGAAGATTATGCAATAGCAAAATTGATCCAACGAGAGCAGCTTGCGATGCGTAACGGTATGTGTTTCCATGCTCAACAATGCGTAGAAAAATACCTAAAAGCCTGCCTTCAACAAATGAATATACCAATTCCAAGGACACACAATTTAGAGGAATTGTTAAACTTGATCCTACCAACTATTCCAACTTGGCGTGCTTGGAAAGTAAATATTTCAAAACTCTCAAAACATGCAGTTGAAACCCGATATGTAGGTCCTTCGCCATCTGCAGAAGATGCAGAGAAGGCGATGCAAACATGTGAAATGATACGTCAAGAAGTTCGCGCAGAATTAAAACTACCTACTGAAGAAAATGAGAAGAATAACTCATGAACTACGATTTAGTCATCAAAGACGGAACTTTAATTGATCCCGCACAAGGTATCCATGAACAAAAAGATATTGCGTTCACAGAGGGACGCGTCTCAAAAGTCAGTAATTAAAGGTGGCAATGTTTATCGGCAAAGGAGTATGCAAAACTAAGGGGCAGATACTCAGAACAATGTGCGTCTATAGTGTTTATTTGACACAACTTGATAACCGTAAGGGTTTATAGCACTTATTATTTTTCTTGTTATTTTTTTGGAGTCTTATTCTTTGATTCTTGGAGTCTCTGATTATGGGTACGCGATGAACTAAAGATAAATTGCATAAAATTTTCATAGATCAGATAGATGTACCAATTAATTACGGTTTGCCGACGGTAAGTTTTAAGTTTTCTGAATGCGAAAAGGGCTTTTTTATACGTACTAATCATAAAGTTGAGAAAGGTTTTCGTAAACCTGTAATTCGTGTTGGCTGTGGTAAGTGTGATATTTGTAAAAATGAAGCGTTGGAGCGTAAGCAAATGAAGTGGGTTCAACGTCTGTCTGCGATGACAGAAGAATATGACGTTAACCGTGGTCACATGATTCAGTGGCACGTGGTTACGATGAGTCCTGAAGACTATGTCCCTTTAAAGCAGTTTCGTGGTCAAGTGAAGCGTATGTTAAAAGCGTTGTCTCTTGAGATGAAGCGTTCTCATGGTGTTACTTTCAAGTATGTGGTTACTTATGAAGGTTCTTTTGATGAAAAGAATCGCTATGGCAATGTGGGTTCTGATACGCGTCTACATGGTAATATAATTTTATTTATTGATAGTGATGATCCAGAAGTGTATCGAGCGATTGAGTCTTATTGTAAGGATTACTGGTATCGTAATAATTTCCGTGTGCATCCTGAACATGGTTACAAGGTCTCTCGTGTGTTCAATAGTGGTGTTGACTGTTATATTACGAAGTATATTTCGAAGGAGTCTCAAACGACGCGAATTATGTCTTCTCAATTTGGTTGGTCTGCTTTCATGAAAGATTATAATTTAAAGTGGCTTGGTTTGAAGGAAGGTGACAAGGTGCGTCGTTGGGCTGTTTATGATGGTACGGGTTTGAAGCGTTTGCGTGCGTTAGTGAATAAGTCTAAACAGGCACAATCAACGATTCGTATGTCTGATTCTGATGCTCTTAAGTTTGTTGCGCGTCCCAAGTATTTATTTACTGTTGAAAAGAGTGTTCCGTCTGATCGTTTTCTGACGTTGGATTCGGGTTATAAGATATGGTGTAAAGACAATGAATGTCTTGAGAAATTGAAACATCGTAGGAATTTGTTGATAGTTCCTGAAAATCTTGACTGGTCGAGGCATCGTAATTCTTCGGGTCTTGCTGCCCACTGGTATGATCTTGTTATTCAGTTCAATTATCGTCGTTCTGTTTTTATGGATAAAGAGGAATATGATCGTCGTATGCGTCTTGGTATGGCTGCGATGGAAGAGTCTGCGTCTGTTGCATCTGATTTGCAAAATGTTAATCGGAATTGGGAAGGTTATCGTAAGTAGCTAATAGTTTTTGTTTGTAATAGAAAAGTCAAGTAACTGTGGGTGGTTACTTGACTTTTCTATTGTATTAGTTAGGGTGTCAAGTTAAAACAAAATAGATAGATAACCGAGTCGGTTCCCTGCCTGTAAGGTGATAGAAGATTGTGATTCTCAATGCGCGCTGGCGTTTGGACAGTAATAACTTCCATCTGTGCAGTCATCGCAATTCGGCGTTAGATCTTGATCCACCCTATGAGGATTGCATTTAGAACAACCCGCGTCATCACAATGGTCACAAACGACATCTATTATATTTGCATTTTCTGGTGCTTCAGCCGATGTTGAGTGTGTCTCTCCTGAGGAAGGGTGTTTCCCATCAGCAGAAGCAGTGGCAACGAGGGTAGACTGTTCAAGCTTATACTTCCAACCACCTTCTGGGGCAGTATCACCCCATCGATAGACAGAGTCAGAGAAGTAGCCTTTACGTGGATGTGGTGGATGCACATGCCGAATGTTTGGCCATGTAAAGTCACTGTGGACTTCAGCATACAAGTCATACGTTGTTTTGTATCGATTATAATCTGTGTTGCAAGAAACATACGCGTAGCTACTGACAGCAAATCTTTCGTCATAATCCTTCGTTTCCCACGCAAGGCTATTGTCTGTCCATCTACGGTTTTCTGGCCAACAAGAAGGCGGGTTATTATAGTCAGTATATATACTTGTCGTGTACCAGCTATAGCCACCATCACACAGTCCTGACCAGGTACTAGCGGTGCTATACAACGGACCTTCGGCATCTGTACCTGTTCGATCTACCGATTCAAATATAAGGGAACTCACTAAGTAATAAGGATCGTAAGTAATGCTTATCACTAACTGCATCCTATCATCATACCGATTTTTCTTTTCATGATGAGAAACTGCGATAACGCAAGTAATACTGAACAAAATGGCAATTGAAAATAAAAAAGTAAGCTTTTTCATGGATAGAATCTCCTTATCTCTCTATACCTAAGTATTCGTAAGGGTCAATCGCGACATCTTCACGATTGACAACATTTAGATGAGTTGGGAAATGGCTTAAGCTCGTGTATATACCTTGCGGTAAATCCTTTGGATCTGCCAAGACCCTCCAGATACGTTGTGTGCCATCAGGTGCTGTTTCCCATTGCACAATGACGGTGCCGCGTTCAACAACAGTAATCAATCCATCCGCCTCCATACCTATACTTGAATAGCGTTTCCCTTCGTTGTGCATTATGATGCACACCCGTTCCAATAATTCTGCTTCAATTGTATCGCATTCTTCCCATAGATTCGGCTCATTCCATTCCTCTGGAACTTTTGGATAGGGTCCGAGTCCGAAAGGTGAAACGTTTTGTATACCTATTTCTGTAGTTGCGACTTCTTCATCGGTTGTTGGTTTCTCTGCGGTTGGCGTGCTGTTTTCCGCAGTTGGTTTGGTTGACTCTGGTTCTGCTGGTGTTGGTGGCTTTGTTTTGTTGGCTTTCCACGTTTCCAGTAGTTTATCGGCTTGTGCTGCTGCCTGTTTATCGGCTGCGGTTGTCTGTTGGTAATATAGAATGCATCCAGTTGCAACGATAAGCAGTATAAACACTGCACCGATTATCCATTTCGTATAAATGCCACGTGTCATTTATAATTTCCTTTGATCTGTGCTATACGTGATCATGGTATAGCGGTTTGTGTATCCGTCCATTTAAAAGGAACGGGTACCCCTGCCGTCTAAAGCGTACATCTAAAATTAAATTTTAGTGAAAGGGTACCCATGTTGATGTACCTTTAGACGTATTTGGTATTATATTAATTTTTGTTATTTTTGTCAAGTATAAAAAATAAAAGGTGTTCAGATTGCGTTCTAACGAAGTTTTGACTTGTTGGCTGTGTTCAGTATTCCCCTTATTCCTGCCGTTTCTGCCGTTGTGTGTTTCCTGTGGTTCTCTGTGTCTTTTTGAATTGGTGCTGTTGGTGTGAAAAGTGATGCTGGTATTCGTCTTGATACTAATACATTTATTTCATACTTTTGTTGATTCACCGGTGGTTGTTTTTTCGTTTTTGTGGAGTCGTTTATGCAGTTTGGAATGTTTGTGTCGGCTGGTTGGTAGGAATTGGTAGGAATATGAGATATTTTTTCTTGACAAGTAAGGTAAGAATATATTAGACTTGCATGAAAAATATTAACGGTTGAATGAAATATTGAAAATTTGAATTAGGTAGAATTATAAAACAAAAAAGGACATTAGGATAACCTAACGTGCCTCTTATGTTTTGCTGGTAAGATTAAGGATACTACAAAAATATGAACATTGTCAAGGAAAAAGTGAAAAAAGTTTATATTTCGGTTGGTATTCTTTATTTTGCGATGGATAAAGCGTTATCCAAAGTGAAAACTTACCTTGTGATCTGGGTCTGATTCACATTCATGGTTTTTTATCCTATAATTTCATATTTTCTATTTTTGAAGAATTGAGCGTTATTGTTATTCTCTTTACTAACGCGTTCGGTTGCTGGGCTTTGTTATTGCAACCGAATGCTAACAACTGGAGCGTAGCGTAAGGCGTTAGTCTCGTCCTTCTGTATACCACAGGTAAACACTAATGCGTGCGTTAGAACGCATTCTAAGCAGTCTTGGTCAAAAATGTCCGTTTGATAGACCGTAAAAGGAAGTTAGATAGGAGAAGCAACTCATGAAATCCCAAGATGATGTCGAACAACAATATTATGAGGCTGTAGATTTACTTGTAGAAAGGGTTGAGAAAGACCCGTACATCCTTGCGACTATTGTTGCGGGGAGTTTTTCTTACGCACAGGTATGGGAGAAGTCTGATTTGGATGTTGAAATCATTGGTCAGGATGGCATTCGTCCTACACAATCACACTTTTCACTGGTTGAAAACGGTGTTAACATACATGCAAATATATCTCCACGCAGTTCCTTCAAGCGGTCAATTGAGAGTGCACAACAGGGATCATTCATGCATTCGTACTTCTCACATAGCACACTCCTATTCTCAAAGGACGATTCTATTAAGGAATGGTATGACAAGAACGCGAGTCGTGATAGCATCGGGGAGCGTGATAAGCAACTTCAAATCCTAAACGTTATTGCTGAGGTACTGCCAAGCCTTGTTTATGCAGAAAAGCAGTTTTATGTCAATCAAGACATTCCAACCAGTTTTTTGACACTTCTATCTGTCGTGGAAGATTTAGCACGGATAGAGGTGCTTCTGAACAATCAGATTCCGGCGCGTGAAGTAATCCAACCTGCCCTGACTTACAATCCAGATTTCTTTGAACATGTATACACCAATCTGATTAACTGCGAAAAGAACGAAGTCGTTATCCAAGATGCAATTGACACTATCAATGCATATATTGATGACCGTCTGTTTATCTTTCAACCCATTTTTGATTATTTGGAAGAGCAGAAAGGACCGCGTTCAAACTCTGAGATGAATGCACATTTCCATCCAAAATTCCGAGATGCTTCTGTAGATATGATATGTCAATGGTTAGCCTGGAAAGGAGTAATTCAGCAGGTTTCTGTGCCAATTAAACTGACCGTCAAAAGCCAAGTTGCGGTTGAAGAACCAGCATATTACTTGGATAATTCCGATCCTGATGTGCTTGAACCGCGAATGAAATCCGATATACATGCCGATATTGAAAATGCAGTTGCAACCTTTGTCGACACCATTTCTGAGGATCGTTACATTGTTGCTGCTATACTCACGAGTAATTTATCGGAAGAAAATGTGTGGGAAAAGACAAATGTCCATATCTCACTCATTATGCGAGATGGAACTAAGTATCGTCAAAGACAGTGTCAATTAATAGAGGATGGGATGCCTATCCGAGTTACTCACTATACACGCGCTCAGTTTAAAAAGATGTTAGAAAGGAACTTACAAGGCAGTCAAATACATTCCATTCTATTACAGAGTGAAATCCTCTTTACGAAAGATCTTACCCTAACTGAATTACTTGAAGACCTTGATGTTATTGGAGAACGTGATAAACAATCGCAGTTATTTAACATTGCTGGTTTTGTAACTACAATACTCGCCAAAACAGAAAAGTGGTTCTATGTTAAGAAAGATTACGATTATACCTTCTACTATCTGATGTATGCAGTCAAGCAATTGGCAAATATTGAAGCCATACTGCATGGTGAGTCCCCAAAACGGAAGGTCATCTATCAAGCTATCAAACATAATCCTGAGTTCTTTAATACAATTTTTACCGATATTCTCAATATACCGAAGGATAAGAAAGTCTTAGGCAATGTGTTAGATTTGATTGAAACTTACTTAGAAGACAATGTACACACCTTTTTCAAGCCATTGCTTGACTTTTTAGAGGAATCTGGGGGTGAACGTTCATTATCTGATATACATGATCATTTCGGTAGCAGGCAGTTGTGGATTACCATGGCATGTGAATGGCTTGCACAAAAGGAAATTCTTGAACAATTTTCTACACCGATCAGATTGACAAAGGACAGCAAAGTTTCCGTTGAAGAACCCTCTTATTTTTTTGATGTTGATAACCCTTTTTTGTAGTAATGGTTTTTCTATGCATGAAAGACAAGGAGTATATTATGACTGAGATAGGTGTTCATGAAGCAAAAGTACATTTATCTAATCTTTTGAAGCGTGTTGAAAGTGGTGAAAGTTTCTCTATTACGAATAGAGGGAAAGTAATTGCGATTATGGCTCCACCAAATGATGTAGCAAAAAAAGATGCAGACGAAGCATATACAAGCTTAGTTGAATTGATAACTAAACATCCAATTGGGACAGTTCAAGAGGTGATGAATTGGAAGAACGAAGGTCGAAGATGATAGTAGTTGATTGTTCAATTCTCATTTCTGGATTGCTACCTGATGAAACAGTTCAAGAAGGAAAGAACCTATTAGATGACCTAGTAGAGCGTCTACACTAAAATTATGAATTGCCAAAGAAATCGGGAATCGGAGTTCCCTCCTACAATGACAGAGCTATATTCAGTAGGAGCGATCTCCGAATCGCGATATTTACCCGCAAAATTAGTGTGGACAGTCTACTAGAGAAGGTGTAACTGAGGCTGTTGTCCCATCGTTATTTTATCAAGAATTAGTAATGTTTTATTAATGGCATATAGACGTAACCGAATCAATCGTGAAACGATGTTTCAGTATCTTAATGTTGTTATGATTTTACCAGTTACCATTTAGGTGTCGCATATTCAATTTAGAATTATTTGGTTTGTACTATTTCACGATAAATATGTCTATTTTGCTCATAGAAATATTATGCTAAGTAAGGAGGAAGCAAATGAGACAAACGGTCTCAGTTAAAGGAGCGCGAGAAAATAACCTACAAAATATAGAATTAGAGATACCACGCGATCAACTTGTCGTTGTTACGGGAATTAGTGGATCCGGTAAATCTTCATTAGCGTTTGACACCGTCTATGCTGAAGGGCAACGCAGATTCTTAGAATCAATGTCTACTTATGCCAAACGATTTATCACCCAACTGAAAAAACCTGATGTTGACTTTATTGACGGGTTGTCGCCAGTTGTTTCAATTGAACAGAAAACCATTACAGCCAATCCACGATCAACCGTCGGTACGATGACCGATCTACAAGATTATCTGCGAATGCTTATAGCAACTATAGGCGTTTCCCACTGTCCCTATTGTGAAACAGAAATCCCTATCAGAACTAACTATCAAATCGTGGAACGCCTTCTCTCTTTTCCAGAAGGGACAGAAGTAGAAATACATGCCCCAGTCTTCAAAATATACGGTGAAGATTATGAATACCTTTTTGATGATATTAGGACAAAAGGGTGTAGACACGTCCGCATTGATGGCGTTGAGCACGATATAAGTGAAGAGATAGAATTAGATCAGGATAAAACTTACGACATTCAAGTTATCGTTGACAAGTTTTTTGTCAAGAAAGATATTGACAAGCAGATTCTTGCCTCCTTAGATCATGCCCTGTTAGTTGGTGAAGGTTTCCTGCGGTTCCATGTGCAAATGCCGGACGATGAAGATGAGGATATTGACGACTTGCTCAGTGACTTCGGATGTCCGGAACACGGAGTATTGATGTGCCAACTGGGACCACACCACTTTACCTTTAATGAACCGACTGGTGCTTGTGTAACTTGCTCAGGTTTGGGAACTTATCTGCAAGTCCATCCCAATCTCCTTGTACCTGATAAGACAAGAAGTATTGCTGATGGTGCGTTTGTTAAGCAGGCATTCAACTATGAACCTGACAGATGGGATGGGCGGATGATGTATAGTCTTGCCCAACACTACAAGTTCGATCTTGAAATGCCATTTTCTGAACTCCCTGATGAGATCGTGGATGTTGTGTTTTATGGTACTCACGGTGAAGAATTTCCACTGTGTCAAGCAGATGATGCGAAACCGATGCAAGAACGACATCTCGGTATGCCTGTCCGATTTGATGGTATTATCACGCGTATTGACAGACGTTATCGTCGCTATCGGAAACAGGGTGAGGCACACTCAGGTATGGAAGAATACCTACGAAAAGTCATGGTGGAACACACTTGTCCAGATTGCCACGGTGCAAAACTAAAACGCCAACGACTGCTTGTTACTATTGACGATAAGACAATCCATGATGTAGGTGAATTGCATCTTGAACAGTTACGAGATTTTCTATCTGAAATCTCAGATTTACCAGAAAAGCAACGAGAAGCGGGAGAACGGGTCATCAGAGAATTGATTGATCGCATAGAATTGCTACTCGGTATCGGTTTGGATTACCTTAATTTCAACAGACGTGCTGCAACGCTATCTGGTGGAGAGTCCCAACGTATCCGTCTCTCTACACAAATCGGTTCAGGGTTAATGGGTATGTTGTATGTTCTTGATGAACCAAGCATAGGATTACATCCGAAAGACAATGTTAAGATGATTGAGACATTACGTAAATTGCGAGACATCGGTAACACTGTGATTGTTGTTGAGCACGATGAAAGCACTATACGTGCTGCAGACCACATTATTGAAATGGGACCTGGTCCTGGAGTTCACGGTGGGTATGTTGTAATTCAAGGTTCTTATGATAAAATCATAAAGAGCAATAAATCTTTGACGGGACTGTATATGAGTGGAAAACGTGAGATTCCAATGCCTATAGAACGACGCAACTTGAATGGCAAATTTTTGAGCGTCAAAGGAGCGAGAGAAAATAACCTGCAAAATATAGATGTTCAAATTCCGTTAGGTGTGTTTATCTGTATCACGGGTGCATCTGGATCGGGTAAGAGCACGTTGCTTAACGAAATTATCTATAAAAGACTCTATTCTATTTACCATGATAGCCGCACACTTTTCGGTGACCATGATGAGTTAGAGGGACACGAACACATTAGCAATGTAATCAACATCGACCAATCTCCCATAGGACGTTCTCCACGTTCAAATCCAGCCACCTATATCGGTTTTTATGACAATATCCGCAAACTCTTTGCGAGTACACCTACAGCAGAATTACGGGGTTATACTGCCTCTCGCTTCAGTTTCAATGTTAAAGGTGGACGATGTGAGGAATGTCATGGTGAAGGTACAATCACTACACAGCTGCACTTTATGCCGGATGTTGAGGTAACATGTCCTACTTGTAAAGGTGCGCGCTACAATGACGACACGCTTGAAGTTACCTATAATGACAAGAACATCTCCGAAATCCTTGAGATGTCAATTGAAGAGGGAGTGGACTTCTTTAACGACCAACGGTTGATATGTCACAAATTAGGAGTTCTTAACGAACTCGGTCTCGGTTATCTCAAAATTGGACATCCTGCCCCTATCCTTTCGGGTGGTGAGGCACAGCGGGTTAAACTCGCGAATGAACTGAGTAAAATCAAACGCGGAAAACAGAATCTCTATATTCTTGATGAACCGACGACGGGGTTACACCTTGCGGATATTCAGAAACTTCTGGATAGCATCGGTCGTTTGGTAGATTCTGGACATACGGTGATTGTGATTGAGCATCATCTGGATGTGATTAAGACCGCTGATTATGTGATTGACCTTGGACCTGAAGGTGGACATAAGGGTGGACAACTTTTAGCACAGGGAACACCAGAGGAAATTGCGAAGGTGCGTAAATCATTTACTGGTAAGTTTTTGAAGGAGCATTTGGCGTAAACAAATTACCATTTTATACCAAATTAACCCAATTTGTAGGGCGAGGTATCCGTGCCTCGCCCTTCTTCGTACACTTTTACTTGAAAAACCAGATATATTTTGTTACAATCTAAAAAACGACCAAACTTATATCAGAAACATTTTGAAATAATGAAAGTGCATTAAATGTATCTGCAC
The DNA here is from genome assembly GCA_958295945.1 of Candidatus Poribacteria bacterium. Taxonomy (GTDB): domain Bacteria; phylum Poribacteria; class WGA-4E; order WGA-4E; family WGA-3G; genus MSPOR6. The sequence goes on along the minus strand of OY282386.1, from coordinate 1,261,722 downwards.
AATCTCTTTCCTACCATAATAATTAATGGAGATAATCATGGATACACTAAACGATTTCAGAATCAAACAAAATAAATATATACCTAAATTTCCAAGGGCAAATGGGAAACCGACCGTCTACATTGAGGGATACCCGTGTGAGGACGATGAACCTATGGCAGCAACTCAATTTCACGGATTACAAATAAACACGATTTATGACCAAATTTCACGTTATTTTTCTGTTAATGAATACATTCATATCGGTGTTGACAATTTTATTTATTATAGCGAAGGAGATCTAACCAAAGTTGTCGCGCCAGATATCTTCATCGTATTTGGTGTTCAAAAATATCCCCTTCGTCGCAGTTTCTATACATGGTCTGAAGGTGCTGTGCCCGTTGCAGTTTTTGAGTTCCTCTCTGACTCAACTGCACATCAGGATCGGGATGAAAAAGTCTCTATCTATATGAATGATATTGGTGTTCAGGAATACTTTATTCATCAACCGGAAATGAAAAAACCATCTGAATTTAGAGGTTGGCGGCGGACTGCTTCTGGGGAAGTGATTGAGATTGAAACTGATGAACAAGGTGCATTATTCAGTGAAGCGTTAAATCTGTGGTTTCGGTGGGAAGACGATCAGACAACACATGTTAGATTGTTACGTCCATATCTACCTGATGACACTCCTATAACGACATCTATGGAGGAACAACGCCTCAGAAAGCAAGAAAAACAACTCAGAGAGCAAGAAAAACATCTGCGAGAAACTGCAGAGGCGATGGCTGCAGAAGAATCCTCACGTCGTCGTGAAGCAGAAGCACGCGCAGTAGAAGCAACTCAACGTCATGCAGATGAAGTTCAACGTCGGCAAGAATTAGAGGTCGAATTGGAACGGCTGCGGGGACAACTCAATAAGAGCAAAGATAAGACTCCTTGACATATCTATTGCACCTGGTACTCCAGAGGAAATTGCTAAAGTGCGTATGTCTTTTAAGTGAGTTCTGTATTACGCTTGTAAAATAATGAAAATTCAAACTATGAATTGCTTTAGATCTCCTTCACAGAACTCACTTAAAGATACTTGGTTGTTATAATTGGATTGTTGACTTCCAACGAACTCACACCTATTTTGACACTTTTATCATTCCCCAAGTGAGTGCCAATTTATTAGAGGGTTCGACAGCAAGTCCTGTTGCATCCAGATTATTCTTTACCTCATCTTGACTTAAACCTCGGTTATAGATGCGTAGTTCGTCAATATGTCCGTTGTATTGAAGTCCATCGGATTTTCTTGCTCCCATCCAAAAGTTCTCTCCATTATGTTTAAGATTACCTTCAAATTTCTTCTTACTATCCAGTTCGCCATTGATATAGATAATAGCTTCAGAACTATCGTAAACACATGCGACGTGATGCCATTTATTTAACTCTGGTTGGGCAACGCTATGAAATGGCCAAGTCTCTACAGCACCGTTCCAAATATTAAAATCAACGCGTGATTGATCTGACCATGCAATCACATAAGTATTACTACCGGACTTTGCTATCCCAGCAATAATTGCCCACCCTGCCTTTTCAGGTTTAATCCACATCTCTAATGTAATCTGATCACCGATTTCGATTAAATCTATAGCTGAACCACAATCAACATGTCCTCCACTAAACTTAAGTGCATCACCGATCTTACCGTTAACTACCTCTACATTTCCGTTCATAGTTCCGTTGTTAGTGCCAAAAATATCTTTGACCGTATTATCAGCAACTGTATCCTGATTAAATGACCAGTAACTTATCAATCCATCTTTAATCGCTTGTTGTGCTTGGGCAATATTTGTAGTGGTCAATACAGTTGCTATAACGGCAAAAACAAACATAAGTCTCAGAATTCTAATAATCATCTTGTCCTCCATAGTGGAATAGTAAGTGTATTCCTGCAAGAATTGTTTCCCTGTTTACCTGATTAGCAGTCTATCTATGAAAACTGAGGATTAATCTACGTTTTGAGAGATTGAATAAATTGGTTACTTTTTCTACAGTCACATAGGAGGGACATTATTATGTTCTCAAAACAGACTAAATTTGTCAAGTTATATTTCCAGGGCGAGTGTGTGAAGTTTTTGTACTCGCATTTCATTATTCTTTGTAGGGTAGGTTTCTGTGCCTCGCCCTTTCTTCGTACACTTTTGCTTGAATAAATAGGTATATTCTGTTACAATCTAAAATAACTACTTTACTTATATCAGAACATTTTTGTAAAAATGAAAGTGCATTAAATGTATCTGCACAATCTCTTTTCCTTCCATAGTTCCTAACGGAGATAATCATGGATATACTATACGATTTTAGAATCAAACAGAATAAATATATACCCAACTTTCCTAAAGCAAACGGTAAACCGACCATTTACATAGAGGGTTACCCGTGTGAGGACGATGAACCTATGGCAGCAACTGCTTTTCACGGTTTACAAATTAACACTTTTTTTGACCAACTGTCCCGTTATTTCTCGGTTAATGATTACATACATGTTGGTGTTGACAGTTTCATTTATTTCAGTGAAGGTGATATAACAAAAGTTGTTGCACCGGACATTTTTGTTGTATTTGGCGTTGACAAATACCCATTACGCCGCAGTTTTTATACGTGGGCAGAGGGGGCTGTGCCAGTTGCAGTTTTTGAGTTTCTATCAGATTCCACATCGCATCATGACCGGAATGAGAAAGTTAACATCTATTTGACTGATATTGGTGTCCAAGAATACTTTATCCATCAACCGGAAATGGAGAAACCGTCAGAGTTTAGTGGTTGGCGGCGTACTGCTTCTGGGAAGATTATTAAGATTGAGCCCGAAGAAGAAGGTGGTTTGTTCAGTGAATCGTTAAATCTGCATTTTCGGTGGACTAACGATTTAACAACCCACGTAAGGATATTAACTCCTTTCTTACCGGATGGCACACCTATAAATACCTCTACAGAAGAAGAACGACTTCGGAAACAAGCACAACGCTTGCTTGAAGATGCCGAAGCGATTGCAGCAGAAGAATCCGCACTTCGACGAGACGCAGAAGCGCGTCTCGTCGAAGCAAGGCAACGACAAGAGGAAGCTGAAAGACTTGCTAAACAGGAATCTGAGGAGAAACACGCGTTAGAGGCTGAGTTGGGAAGACTTAAGGCACAAATCGCTAAAGGACAAGATAAGACTACTTGATATTAAGGGTTTAAGTCTTTTACAGGAAGGTTTTGAAGGAGCAACATGCTTAAGGTGAAACAATGAAAAATGTACTAATTGTCGCCTTTTTGCTAGCGTTTATTTTCTTTATTGCAAGTGGATTTGCTCAGGACTATATGAAGTGGGGACTTCCTGAATACGCTACACTCCGGATTGGAAAAGGATCAATAAACGACTTAAAACATTCACCAAATGGTGAACTTATAGCAGTAGCAACTTCTATCGGAGTTTGGATATATGATGCTGATTCAGGAAAAGAAATTAGGTTGCTTCAAAAACATACCGATCAGGTTAGTTCATTGGCATTCTCACCAAACAGTAAAATGTTAGCAAGTGGTGGTTTAGATGGTATCCATCTGTGGGAACCTCACACTGGACAACATCTATTTGCGCTTACAGAATCCGCGGCTGACAATTTAATATTTTTCCCTGATGGACACACGTTAGCTGGTACAAGCGATAAAATAATTCGGATTTGGGATGTAGATAAACAGGCTATCTCTAAAACCCTTATAGGACATACAAAAGAGGTTTTATCACTAGCGATCTCATCTTATTTTAAGTCGTAGGGCGAGTTCTCTGTGCCTTGCTCTATAGTTTTTAGGTGTGCTTTTTAGGTGAAGGGTAAATTTCATGATTAGGATCCCACCACAATAGAAAGACTCTTTCTCCTGACCGAATAGCCCAAATCCGTTCCTTACCTGTTATATGAAATGAAACTAATGTCTCTTTATCATCATGTCCCAGTTCTTCCAGCCGCTTTTGGGCGGGTCTTATGATGTTGCTAATAGGTATTGCATGGTGACTTGCTCCGAGTATGTCAACCCATCTCATCGTTTCAAAGTTGCGCATCTTTTCCCAAATTTTTCTCAAGAAATCGGGGCAAGTTATTTTATGCCAACCCCACTTGCTGCTATCATCAATTCCTGAAACTATCCATACGAGTTTCTTATTTTGGGTTGAAGTGATGGGTGGAGATATAGGATTCTGTTTTTTCTTAGGATTGTCTTTTCGTCTTGGTTTTTTCTTATTCATCTTCAACGTCTTCATCAACAGATAAGGAACTATAATAATCTGCCATCGCGTCTAAAGGTATAATCCGATTACCTCGTTCCAATGGAGGCAGTCCTTTCCTTGCATGCATCCAAGGATCTTCCATGTGCGATAAGTCAATTAACCATTGAGCCGGTCTATTACCATAGTATTCAAGGACAGCATCAACTGTCTCTTTCTGTTGCACATCTAACAAACGCGGGTTGCCAATTGGCATTTCAGATATTTCATAACTTCCACGATGGTAATCAAATAATTCTCTAACTACGGGCCCGTTCGACCAAGCTTCAATTTTTTCCTCAAATAAAGGTTCTTCATCCCAAACCAACGACCACGCTTGACTGTAATATACCAGTTTCTGAAGTTTCATCGTAGTCATTTTGCCCATTTTCACCAGAATGTAAGCTGCAACATCAAAGACACGAATATACGGAGGGACAAAAATAGGTTCCTTGGATTCTCTTGGGGTTATATCATCTAAAGGTTCAAAGTCGGTGTCTTCATTAAAACTTGTCCCGAAAGTATTCTCAACCTTTTTCTCATCTATAATATAATTTTCGTATGCAACGTCACAATTTTCAAGCACAATTATACTTTTTGTGGACGCACCTTCATTTTCCCAACCTGAACTTATACTCGCTATTTTTGTCATTCGGTATCTCCTTCCAATTCTAAACTATAAATATCGCTCATGAATTGTACCGCTTCTTGTTTCAATTCAAGTATTGAAGTTTCCGACATTCTTGCTTTAAAATCCACTAAATTTTGAATCTCAAAATTATAATTAAAATCAAAGGCAATGCTTTCTTTCTTAAGTTTAATTGTAAAATTGAGATCTCGTCCATTTAATTTTAAATGACGGACACATTGTTCATCGGTTATTGTGTGTTTTATATCTTGTGTTTCATCTAAATCTTTCAACCGTATTAAGTCCACTAAATCTTCATGAATTTTGTCTTCAGAAAACAGAAAATTAACACCGTATGCGGTAATGGAGGTGTGAGGAAGATGATCAGAAAGTTGCGTCGCGAGTCCTTGGACACAATCCGTGGAAAAACAAAAGGGGTATTAAAATTACGTGAAACTAACATTTCTATTTTGAATTCATCTTGTTCAGTTGGGAATATATATCTCTTTATCCAATCTTCAGTAAATATGTGTCTGTTCCAACCACCAACGATAACAAGCACGTTAGAGGAATGGTCTAATTTCATAAGCAATGTTTCCTTAAGTAGTTTATGAGCATTCGGACAGTCTTTGTCCGGAACCAGCATTCATAATGATCAAAAACATTTATATTAGGACGAATTTATTTTCTAATTAACTTAAAACAACTTTCAAAATTATCATATCGTGAATAGTATAACATAATCTATAACAGAAATCAATTATTTTCAAATATCGGACAAGGTTTTGATTCTCTCTTAATCAATACTATACTTTGGACAATTTTCATACGTGAGTTTAGGACAAGAAATTTGTTGGACGACATCTGTTACCCAATTCTGACACAATACACAAACGCTCTTTGCTCCAGCGGAGCAATATGTTTATAGCCACAGTATGGAACAACCTCCCCGCTCCAGCGGAGCGGTATGTATGAATTAACACATAGCACTCCGCTGGAGTGCGAGAATATGCCATAACGTTTCTATAAACATAGCACTCCGCTGGAGTGCAGCATTTTTCGTGGGGTTCCCCCGATATGGGAAACTCGCTGAAAATTGTTTCTCCGTTGAAGACTCAACTTCCACTGAACAAAAATTGTCCAAACTATAGTAATCAATAGTATAAATGTGTGATATTATATCATCGTTGTCCAAAGAAAGCAATCCCAACAATTTCCTTGCAAACAAAACCTTAATTCCGTATACTTTATACACGACTACCACAATCCACATCAGCGGGGTGTCCTTTTTGTCCGACAATCTATTAAGTTCCTTGAACAATATTCAACAAGAGGCTGTCCAACACACCGAAGGACCGCTCCTTATCCTATCGGGTGCGGGGAGCGGTAAAACCCGCGTAATTACGCACCGCGTTGCATACCTCATCAAACACCACCGTATCTCACCATTCCGTATCCTCGCAGTGACATTCACCAACAAGGCAGCCAATGAGATGAAGGAACGTCTGGATTTACTCATCGGAGAGGGAATGAGCAAAAACCTATGGGTATCAACTTTCCACGCATCGTGTGCTAAAATCCTACGCCGAGACATTGAGCATTTAGACGGTTTTACGCGCAACTTTACAATATTTGATAAAAGTGAACAGGTTACTGTCGTCAAAGATATTCTCAGACAATTCAATTTAGACGATAAGATGTACAATCCACGTACTATACACGATTTGGTTAGTAAAGCTAAAAACGACTCTATAAAACCAGATACTTATGCAAACACGGCAGACGGTTTTTATGAAAAGATTGTCGCACAAGTATATCCCCTATATCAGGACACGCTACGTAAAAACAACGCCTTAGATTTTGATGACCTGTTGAACTTCACAGTAGAACTCTTTAGAAAACATCCAGATGTGCTTGAACACTATCAGATGAAGTTTGAACATGTGCTTGTAGATGAATATCAGGACACAAATCGCTGTCAATATGACTTGGTGCGTTATTTGACCGGTGAAAAAAAGAATGTATGCGTTGTTGGAGATGATGACCAGTCTATCTATGGATTTCGCGGCGCAGATATACATAACATTCTTGATTTTGAAATAAATTATCCTGATACACGTGTTTTACGATTAGAACAGAATTACCGTTCAACGAAAAATATATTGGAAGCAGCTTGGAGTGTCGTTCAAAATAATAAAGCACGGAAACCGAAAAAACTATGGACTAAAAACGATGTGGGTGAACTTGTTACCTGCTATGAAGCGATGGATGAACGTGATGAAGCAGGTTTCGTCGGCACGAAGATAGAAGATTGGAACGCAGAAGGTGTTGACTATAGAGACTTCGCCATTTTTTATCGGACAAACGCACAATCGCGTATTTTTGAAGAAGCCTTGCGTTCTGCTAATATACCTTATCAGATTGTTGGTGGACTGGGTTTTTATGACCGGATGGAGATTAAGGACTTGATTGCCTATCTCCGTGTGATGTGCAACCCTTTTGATTCAATTAGTCTGAGACGAATCATAAATGTTCCGTCTCGCGGTATTGGTGCAACATCGCTTGAACGTCTCATGAATTTCGCAAATGAAAACGATATAACACTTTTTGAGGCTATTGAACGGGTTGACGAAATTGAGACAATCAACAGCGGTATCAAAACAAAAATCCGTAGATTTGCTAAAATATTTGAAGGGTACGAACCAGATGACCTCCCTGCCGATGCCCTTGAACATGTTTTAGACACCACAGGTTATTTGGAGAACTTTAGAGGACAACGGACAATAGAAGCGCAGAATCGGGTTGAAAATATTGAAGAACTACGAAACGCTGTTTATGAATATGAAATGATTGCAGAAGAACCTACCCTTGCAGATTATTTAGAAAATGTCGCACTCATAGCAGATATTGATACAATGAAAACTGATGGGACAGATGAGACTAATATCGTTACGATGATGACTCTACATAGTGCAAAGGGATTGGAGTTTCCTTTCGTTTTCATCGTTGGTATGGAAGAAGGTTATTTACCGCATAAAAATTCCATAAATTCAGAAGCGGAATTAGAGGAAGAACGTAGGGTCTGCTATGTCGGAATCACGCGTGCGATGGAGCAGCTTTATCTGGTACATGCACAAGCTCGGAGAACTTGGAGTGGTGCTGAGTATAGAGTTCCATCCCGATTCATTGAAGAAATCTCACCGGATGTAATAAGGCATGTTGACCGATACAACTCAACATTTTCACAACAAGAGGTTAATTACATCAAAGAGGAAAAAGAAGGAATTAAAGAAAAAGAAGATTCCTATGGGGTTGGTCAAATTGTATTCCATCCGAGTTTTGGGCGGGGAAAGGTGACGAAACTCACAAGTACTGGTGAATCTACTTATGTTACAATTCGCTTTGACCGTGCTGGTTCAAAACAATTTGATGCGGAATTAGCACCATTGCAAGCAGTTTTGTAGATGGATTATACACCAGTCTGTATTCGTGCCGATTGTAAGAAGGAAAGTTTACAACAAACAAGAACTTTCTACAACAAATTTAGGAGAACAGAAGATTATGAAATTGTTTTACACAATCCTGATAGCAATAGTTGGGGTAAGTGTCTGTTTAGTTATAGGCTTTTCTGACGAGGATGTAGCAGAAGATATAAAAGAAGTGGTATTTGAAAATCTAAGAGCAACTCAAGTAGAAGATATGGATGCAATGTTGGCAACAGTGCATAGCGAATCTCCTACCTATGCACAGACAGAAAAATTAGCTACTATGTTGTTTGAAAATTATGATTTAAGTTATGAAGTGCTGTTATTTCGATACATTGAACAGGATGGTGAATACGCGATCGTCAGATTAAAATACTCTGCGCAGAAGTTGGCTGGAGCGGAATTCAATGATAACAACATTGACACCATTCATGTATTTCGTGAGGAAAACGGTGACTGGAAGATATGGGGTATGGCAATTTTGGAAATTGAATACATCTAATTATCAGGTTTTTCTTATAGGCGTTTTTGATAAAATCCAGAATATATAAACAGATAGGAATCACATGGCAACCATAACCACAGAAGGTGTTTCGCATGTCGCAAACTTGGCACGGCTTGAGTTCAACGAAGAGGAAACACAAGATTTCACAGAGCAACTCGCACGAATCTTAGACTATATCAGCAAGTTGAATGAATTGGGGACGGATGAGGTGCAACCAACATCACATATACATCCGTTACACAATATCACTAAACCGGATGTCGTCAAAACTTCATTACCCCGCGACGAAGTTCTCGCAAATGCACCGGAACCTGAAGAAGGATATTTCGGTGTACCCAGAGTAATTGACACAGAATAAGGAGCAGAACGAATGTCGCTAAATCAATTGACTGCACATGAACTTCATGACAAACTAAAGAACCGCGAAATTACTGCTGTAGAATTGACCGAGTCTGTTTACCAAAGAATAGAGGAGGTGGAGTCCAAGGTAAAAGGATATCTCACATTAACCAAAGAGATTGCATTGGAACAAGCGAGTGCTGCGGATACAGGATTTCAAAATGGCGACGACATGCCGCCTCTCGCCGGCATCCCAATCGCAATTAAGGATGTGATATGCACTAAGGGGGTCCGGACAACCTGTGCTTCAAAAATCCTTAACGACTTCGTCCCACCTTACGATGCAACTGTCATGGAACAATTACATAAGCAAGGTGTGGTTATGATTGGTAAAACAAATATGGACGAATTTGCGATGGGGTCATCCACAGAAAATTCTGCCTATCAGATTACACACAATCCGTGGGATTTGGATACGATTCCTGGTGGGTCAAGTGGTGGTTCCGCAGCGGTTGTTTCCGCAGATACCGCAATCTGTTCGTTAGGTTCAGACACTGGTGGTTCTATTCGTCAACCGGCAGCACTATGCGGTGTAGTTGGCATGAAACCGACTTATGGACGTATCTCACGCTACGGACTTATCGCATTTGCTTCCTCGCTTGATCAAATCGGTCCATTTACCAAAGATGTTACCGATTGTGCTTTAGTCCTCAATGCAATCTGTGGCAAGGATGAAATGGATTCTACCTCTGTTGATGTTCCGGTTCCAGATTTTACGCAGAGTCTTGTGAACGATGTTAAAGGACTAAAGATTGGTGTTCCGAAAGAATATTTTGCTGAAGGTTTAGACGATCAGGTCGCGGCGCATGTGCAGAATGCAATCGCTGATTTGGAGAAACTTGGTGCTTCTGTTGAAGAGATATCGCTTCCGCATACAGACTATGCAATAGCAACCTATTATATAATCGCACCGGCAGAAGCGAGTGCAAACCTTGCACGTTACGATGGAGTTCGCTACGGTTTTCGCACTGAGGAACATACAGACTTGATTAGCATGTATAAAAAGACACGTAGTGAAGGTTTTGGTCAAGAGGTAAAACGCCGCATTATGCTGGGAACTTTTGCTCTTAGTGCAGGTTATCAAGATGCATATTATCGGAAGGCGCAGAAAGTCCGAACACTGATTAAGTCTGATTTCGATGCTGCATTTCAAAAGGTGGATGTCATAGCGACACCTACAACTCCGACACCAGCATTCAAAATAGGTGAACGCACTGATGATCCACTGCAAATGTATCTATGTGATGTTATGACAACACCCGCGAGTCAAGCAGGCTTACCGGGTATCTCTATACCTTGTGGGTTCGTGGATAATGGATTACCTGTTGGGTTGCAATTACTTGCGCCACCTTTTGCTGAAGATGTGCTTTTTCGTGTTGCTTATACTTATGAGCAAAACACTGAACATCATTTAAGAAAACCTGAAATCAATAGTTCAAAAGGATAAATATGAAGGTCCTACTTGTTCCTATAGGAGGATTGTTCGGGGCGATGATAGGCGGTGTTCTCTGGGCAAAATCTATTCAGTGGACTGGAAGCATTGCTGGATTCGCCGCTGTCGGTATTGGTGTATTGACAGGGATCGGAATGGTCTTAGCATCTTCACAAGTTATTGATCCAAATGAGCAGAAACATTGGTTGATACTCTCTGTTGGTGCCGTATTTTTCGCTTTAGTTGGAATTGTTATTGGAAAATATCTTGATGTCCGATGGAACGCTATTGCACAAATAGCAGAGCTAATAATCGCCAGTGAACCATTACTATCAGAAGATGCAGCCACTGCTATCGCACAAACCCAATATTCAGGAACTTCAAAATTGGAACTCATGAAAAGCAGGATGGATTGGTTTGACCTAATCTTTAGTGCTATCGCGGCGTTTGTCGCTTTTTACATCACATCAAACCAACGTATACGAAGAATTTTATACAAACTAAAGAATAACTAACATTAATAATTGCTTATCATAACCTAAGTTGCTACCTATTATTTGTAGGAGGGGTTTCTAACCCCGATGGATAACAGAAATCATAGAAACCACCAATTCTGATGCTAATTATGGTGAATCGGGGTTAGAAACCCGACAAATACCAAACGCGTCTTTGGAGTTGATTCACGCCTACAAGCCATAGGTGAAATCTTGGGTTATCATAGAAACGGAGTCAGACATGAAAAGTAAATATACATACATCACAGTATTAACATTTCTCATCGCTTTATTTCTATCTTCTGGTATGATTCTGGCTGAAGACACAGATAATCTAGAGGATGTCCTAGATAATTCAGAGAATGTGCTATTAGAAAACATTGCACTTTTTTCTGAAATCCTCGCGAGCGTTGAGCAACATTATCTTGAAGAACCGAAGAAAAAAGAACTATTGGAAGGAGCAATCAAAGGAATGCTTCGCACCTTGGACCCATACAGTCAATTTATACCGGATTATATCGCCTTTCGAACTCAAAACCAAGGCAATTACGGTGGAGTCGGTATGACAGTTGGCATGCGCGAAGATATGATTACCGTCATCACACCTTTCAAGGGGAATCCTGCATCACTTGCAGGTGTACAGAACGGGGATATTATCAGCCAAATTGATGGAGAATCAACTGCAGTAATGTCATTAGATGATGCAGTTGATCTGTTACGCGGTGAACCCGGTACATCTGTGTCCGTAACCATCCGTCGTCCAAAGGTGAGTCAACCTTTAGAAATTACTATCACACGGGATGTCATTCGTATTCCAAGCGTGGAGAAAGAAATTATCGGTGATAATATCGGATATATTAAAATCAATAATTTCCTACAGACAACTGCAAACGATGTTGATATTGCCCTTGAAGAATTCAATCAAGACAATATCCGGGGTGTCGTACTTGATCTACGGTTTAACCCTGGAGGACTTCTCGGTTCTGCTGTTGAAATCTCCAGTGATTTTCTTGAACCAGGACAACTCGTTGTTTACAGTCAGGGAAAAGATGAACGGAAAGATTTTACCGCCCAAGGTCCTCCGAGAGACAAATTTCCATTAATTGTTCTGGTCAATAACGGCAGTGCAAGTGCGTCTGAGATTGTCGCTGGTGCCATAAAAGATCATAATAGAGGTCTTGTGATGGGTAGTCAAACCTTTGGGAAGGCATCAGTTCAGAAGGTGTTCTCACTTAGCAACTCAAAAGCAGCAGTGAAACTAACCGTAGCAAAGTATTTCACACCAAATGGTGTTGACATTGACAAAATAGGCATTTTACCTGATGTTGAATCAGCATACTTTAGCCGATCAGAAGTCCAAATGCAAATAAAATTGCGAGATCACCAAAAAATAAAAACATTTGTTGAAGAAAACGGTGATGATGTCCTTGAAAAGTTATATGCAGCTGAGCACGCACCAAGGGATGACCGTCAGGCAGGGAAATTATTACGCGCATTTAACCGGTTGACTGATGCACTCACTGAAGAACAAATTATCCTTAGTGATATTGGGATAAAATACGCTATTGCATTGGAAACACAGAATACCAAAGATGAAATAGTGCATGACCCACAGGTTGTCGCTGCTATGGAACAACTGAAAGTCCTTGAACTCTTTGCAAAGCAAGACTGATATAAGGTTTACAGCACAACAGTTCAAGACGCACAGATTACAAAATCTTACAAAGGTTGTCATTCTATGAACCAACAGACCCCAATTCTGAACTATATTAACAACACATGGCATCAGTCAGAATCTTCTGAATTACTTGATGTAACAAACCCCGCAACGGGTGAAGTCCTGACACAAGTGCCTATGTCTCCCACAGACGAGGTTAATCAAGTTGCAGCAGCTGCAGCTAATGCCTTTGACGAATGGAGACGCACACCTCCAGTACAACGTATTCAATATTTTTTCAAACTGAAAAATCTTCTTGAGGAGAATATAGACGACATTGCCAAAACGATCACACTGGAATGTGGAAAAACGCTGGCAGAAGCAAAAGGTGAGATGAGACGTGCAATTGAAAACGTTGAAGTCGCCTGTGGCATTCCGACAATGATGCAAGGCACGAATTTGGAGGACATCGCAACCGGTATTGACGAATTCATGATTCGTCAACCTGTCGGGGTCAGTGCTGTCATCGCACCTTTCAATTTTCCCGGTATGATTACCTTCTGGTTTCTTCCATACGCAATCGCATGCGGCAATACCTACATTGTAAAACCATCGGAAAAAGTACCACTTACCATGCAGAAGATTTTCCAACTCCTTGAACAGACTGGGTTACCAGAAGGAGTTGTCAATCTTGTCAATGGTGGACAAGAGACAGTGAATGCAATCTTGGAGCATCCGGAAATTCGTGCAATTAGTTTTGTCGGTTCCACAACCACAGCAAAAGCGATCTATGCTAAAGCCGCTGCACATGGAAAACGCGTTCAGTGTCAAGGAGGGGCAAAGAATCCATTGATTGTTCTTCCAGATGCTGATCCGGAGTTCACGGTCAATGCTACTGCGGATAGTGCATTCGGTTGTGCTGGTCAAAGATGTCTCGCCGCTTCACTGGTTTTTGCTGTCGGTGGTGCTCGGAACTGGTTTCCAAAAGCAATAAGTGAAACTGCAACTGATAGAGTCGTTGGTAACGGATTAGATGAAGATGTCCAAATGGGACCTGTCATCACGGATAATAGCCGGAAACGCATTGAGGGTGTTATTCAGACAGGGGTTGATGCGGGGGCACGCGTCCTCGTGGATGGACGTTATCCCAGTATTTCAGGTTGTGAAAACGGAAACTTCATCCGTCCAACCGTCCTTGCTGATATTGACCCAGAAGGTGAAATCGCAAAAACTGAAATCTTTGGACCGGTATTAGGACTGATTCATGTTGATTCAATTGACGATGCTATCTCACTTATCAATAGCGGCAGTTATGGCAATATGGCATGTCTTTTTACAAGCAGTGGAGCATCAGCACGCAAGTTCCGCTACGAAGCACAGATTGGCAATATCGGTATAAACATTGGTGTCGCAGCACCGATGGCTTTCTTCCCCTTTAGCGGTTGGAAGGATAGCTTCTTCGGTGATTTGCACGGACAAAGTTGGGATGCTGTTGACTTCTTTACACAGAAAAAGGTTGTTGTGGAGAGGTGGAATTAACTCGTTTAACGCAAAGTTACTGTCAGGTTTAGCATTAATAAAAGTCTACCTATTCAATAAAGGATGTCATATTCTAAACACAATGAACAGTTTTAGTTTTATAGATCTTTTTGCAGGAATTGGTGGAATTCGTATTCCATTTGAAAGGTTAGGTGGAACGTGTGTATTCAGCTCCGAATGGGATATACACGCTCAACAAACCTACGCGTATAATTTTGGTGAAGAACCCACAGGCGACATTACGAAAATTAACGAAGCAGATATCCCATACCACGATATTTTATTGGCGGGTTTCCCGTGTCAACCTTTCAGCATTATCGGTGATAAACAGGGTTTTGAAGACACACGCGGTACACTGTTTTTTGATATTGCTCGAATATTGAGAAAGAAACAACCAAAAGCGTTTTTACTTGAAAACGTTAAGCAGCTGATCACACATGACAAAAAACGGACCTTTTCTCTTATACAAAAACACCTTTTACACCTTGGTTATGCTATCTATTACAAAGTGTTGAATGCGTTGGACTTCGGATTGCCACAGAAAAGAGAACGTATTTTTATCATAGGTTTTCGTGAACCGAGTCCATTTAATTTTCCGATAGGGACCAGCATTTACAAACCTTTGTCAGAGGTCCTTGAACCTGACGAGGACGTTGACCCTACACTGTTTGCATCATCTCGTATACGTGAATCGCGTCTTGCAAAATGCAAAGGCGTACCGTTTTTTCCATCTATTTGGCATGAAAACAAGGGAGGTAATATTTCAATGTTACCATATTCGTGTGCGTTGAGAGCTAATGCATCTCACAATTATCTTTTAGTTAACGGTGTACGGCGGCCTTCCCGTAGAGAAATGTTACGTTTGCAAGGTTTTCCTGAAGACTTCAAAATTGTTGGGAATCTAACACAATTCCGAAAACAAATAGGAAATAGCGTAGCTATTCCGGTAATTCATGCCATCGCCGAAAAAATGTTACAAGCATTAAATCTACAAAAACCTATAATAAAACCAGGAGAGCAATTACCATTGTTCAATACTATTGATAATGTGATGCCTAATGGACAATAAAACCGCTAAAAAACATCTTGATACCGTTATTAATAGGGCTAGGGTCCATTTTTACAAACCTATACAAATAGCAGAAATACTTCAAAGAGACCGAATAGAAAGGGATATTGATCTACACGATTTAGAAACTTACCGAACACCCTCCAGAAAATGGCGAGATGAGATTTCACTGAAGTTTGTTGGAAATATATCTACATCCAGTTCAAGATTCCAAGATAATCTTTTTGAACCCAATGCTACACCTCCAGCTGTTTTGGTACAATTAGGTATAATAAACAGAAACAGCAACGGGGCGGTTGAAGCTTATATTTACGATGCTCTGAAAAACAGGCTAGCTCAAATGTCTGCAGGATTATCTTATGTTTTAAAGTCAGGTAAAGAATCTTTTGTCCTCAGCAATTTTGTTGAGCAATTTACGCGAAATCCTGGGCTTTCACGCAGTGTTGATAAGATATATGAAATAGTGGTTTATGCATTATTTTCGACACTCTTGGAAGTACTAGAAGTAAATATCGGGGTGAAAATCAAAAACATAAATAAAACAATTCTTAAAGAGTTTTCTGATTTTGTGCAGAAAGTTCTTGGATTGTCAGAAGAGATCCCTGAGATATACCATACAGCTCAGGTATTTCGTGTAGGTGTCACAAATGCTGCTGACAGAGGTATTGATATGTGGGCAAATTTTGGTGTCGCTATACAGATAAAACATATCTCTTTGACTCCTACTGTAATTGAAAATATAAGTGGTGACATTTCAGCAGATCGTATAATAATTGTCTGCAAGGAATCCGAAAAAGATGTACTTGTTTCTGTTCTTAAACAACTTGGAAATGCCGGGCGGATTCAGAGTGTAATAACTTTGAATGAGCTTGAAATATGGTACGAAAAAGCTTTAAATGGTCAATCATCTGATTTAATTGGCGATAAAATATTACAAAAACTTGCTAATGAAATCAAGATTGAATTTCCTTCAACTTCACCTGAATTTGCTAATTTTTTCAAAGAACGGAAATATGATAAAATTTCTAATGTAGATTTTGACCCGTAGTAATCATAAAATATGGCACATTATAATGAAATATAAAAAAAGCACGTCACTATTCGTCTCATTCGCCTTACATCTCATCGTTGGGATCATCGGTTTCTTTTATTGGTTCAACACCATGCCAAGCCACAATCCAGATAGCATTGATGCAATCTTCACTACTGTGGAGCAACCGAAAACCAAACGGATCACCCCTCCAAAACGCACACAGATCCGAAAAGAGACTTCGCAAACCACAAATCAACCCAACATGAAGATACTGACAAGCAATCAACCCGTTTCACAGCACGGTGTCGTTTCTGCATCTGAACCCACGGTGTTTCAACCTTTTGAAAAAGTAAATCTAAGTGATGGAGTCGCACCCACTGCAGTTGACATTAAGTTTGAAGGTCCAGCTCAAATTCCGAGAGGCGTGGCACAACCCATCAAGAAAGAAAAGAAAATACCTGAACGTCCCAAAAGCAGGTTAGTAAAATTCATTGAAGCACAAGATGGACCGCAACGCATTGTCTACTGCATTGATCTGTCCTCAAGCCTTCAGAACTTAGCGCATTACAAACTAAAAAAGGTTGTTGACATCATGCGAGATTCATTGACTTTCCTTGAACCACACGACACTTTTAATATCGTCGCCTTTAGCACGGAGTACGTTGTTTATCATGACGATTATGTACCTGTGAAACAAGAATCAGTGGAAGCATCGTCTGCCTATTTAGCGGATATAAAATCGCAAATATACACAAAAGGAAACGATTACGATATGCTCACTGCGTTGACAGAGACTGCAAAAACCTCTCCCACCATTGTCGTTCTCTTTAGTGATGGTATTCCTACAAGTATTGAAACACCTGATTTGAAATTTGTTGGGGGACACGCGAAAGGGAATGGAAAAATATTCGCGATGAGTATCGGGATTGCATCGAGTTTTCCTGGAGCAGTGATGCTTAAGCAGCTAAGTATTGACAGTAAAGGTGATTTCTGGCTCGTTGATAGAGATTAATTAGAAACTGAATTCATAAGGATTACTACATGCAGCACACAGGAAAAGATCGTGCTGAAAAAATCGCAAAGGGCCTGTTTCCACATCAAATAGAAGGCATTGCCTTCTTATTAGGACGGCGTCGCGCACTCCTTGCTGATGATATGGGTTTGGGAAAAACGCGCCAATCCGTGTTAGCAATGGTTGAAGCTGAACCTGTCGGTCCCTACCTCGTTATTTGTCCTGCATCTATCAAACGGAATTGGGCACGCGAAATCAATATCGTCCTGCCAAATGCAGAACCTGCCATCGTTGGCCCCGCACCGCTCCCACCAACTCATTATCAAGATTGGGTTATCATCAACTATGAAATCCTTGGAAAAAACCTTGAGCAACTTCTGGAGTTTGATTGGAAAGGTGTTGTTTTTGACGAAGTACATTACCTAAAGAATTACCAGAGCCAACGAAGCAAAAACGCATCAAAATTGATCAAAGAGATTTCTGATGAACCTGTTGTCCATGCACTCACTGGTACACCGATGACAAACCGTCCCCGCGACCTTTTTCCATTACTACAGATTCTCAACCACCCACTTGGTAAAAGTTTCCTTAGTTTTGCAAAACGATATTGTGAAGCATATCAGGGAGACTTCGGTTTAGTAGCAGATGGAGCAAGTAATATTGAAGAATTAACTGTGCAACTACACGGCGTAATGCTACGCCGCACAAAAGATGAAGTTTTAGACCTTCCACCTAAAGTTCGTACTTGGTTAGATGTAGAACTACATCCTTATGCTATCCAACACTACAACCGATTACTGCAGGACTTCCTGCATAAATTTGAGACACCAGAACAATTGATAGGATTACCTGAATCTCTTGAATTCACATCGGAACAACGCGATGAATTTGAGGCATCGATGGACCTAACAGATGTCGGAAATGCTATGGGACGAGTAACACAAGTTCGCAGGGCGATTGCCTTCGTCAAATGTCGGCACACAATAAAATTCGTTGAAAATGCTTTAGAACAGGGAGAGAAGGTCATTATTTTCACCTCTTTTCTAAATACAATGCAGCGTTTCCAAAAACACTTCAAGGACAGAGCTGTATATGTATCAGGTAATGTGCCAATACATCAAAGACAGGAAAGGGTTGATAGGTTTCAAAACGATGAGAACATTAGATTATTCATCGCAAATATGCACATTGCGGGGGTCGGTATAAACCTTACTGCCGCACGTCAAGTTGTTTTCAACGATTTAGATTGGGTTCCTGCTAATCATTGGCAGGCAGAGGATCGCGCCTATCGTATCGGACAAACTGGCACTGTCAATGTAACCTATATGATCGCATCAGGTACCGTCGATTCCTTCGTCAAGACTGTATTAGAAACGAAGGCAGCATTGATGGATTCTATCGTTGAAGGTTCAGTATTGGTGCCAGGCGGTGAAGCAGCGATTAAGTTAGATGTCCTCAGCGAACTCAAACGGATGATGAACGCACTCTCTGTTAAATCTTATGAAATTAAGGAAGAAAATATACAAGAAGTCCTACTGAATGCAGGGAATGCATACATTGAAGAAAACGCATCACACCTTGAAGAAGCCACACGCCAACAACTTATACCTTATTCTGATGAAGCAATCCGCATATTAGCAGAAGTCCTTTCCGGTCCCCAACGTTCCATCTATCACGCCGAAAGTTCATCACAAAAAGGCAAGTTTTACACATTAGAGGTAATTAGTGCTGATATAACCTGTGATTGTCCTGGATTTCAGCATCGTGGGAGTTGTCGACATGTCCGTCCTTTGAAAACAGCACTTGTCGGAGGAGAACCATTGCCAAAAGGATATAAGGAAGTCAAAGAATAGAACATATTCGTAAAAAAGCCAAAATTCATACAAACCACCTCAAACTAAAAACATACAGGAAATCCATTGTTCCCAACCACAAAAACCCTTGTCTTTCAGACTCCAACCCAGATATAATACCATTTCTGATAGACAATACACCATTATAGAAAAACCACAATTATTTACACACTACGGTAGGTTCGGTTTCCTAACCGAACCGGATTTGTGCCAATGGCGTTCACAATGGTTTTCTCGGAAGATCGGGTTCGGTTAGGAAACCGCACCTACCGGCCTTGGAAGGACGGTAAATTACGTCTATGGTGCAGCTTATCTCATCAATAGCACTATGAAACTTCAGACCCATAATCCTGTACGTCTACTGATCCTGAAAATCCTGGTTCAGACAAAATAGAATTAAACTAAACTGACACTTTTAGTGACAAAAACTTTACACACCCCTTCTTGCTATTTGATTTGACAAAGATGGTCTGACTAAGTATAATATAAACGGTCAAATTTGTATTACATGATAAAAGTGCTAAGTGGCACCGAGGCAATGAATAGAGTGCATAATTTATTCTAATCTACCGTGAATGGTATAAACATTTCTGTTTTCTGAACTTGCAGGATATATCGGTGTCTAACAAATACACTGATATACATAAATGAGGAAAAGTGTTGTGAATACAAAAGTATACTCCAAACTCGGTGTCCTGATTCTCCACTTAGTTCTTCTAAGTGCAGTATTTGGCGGTTGTGACCTATATGAAGGTTGGAGAAATGACACACCTAAAATCAACGGTTTTATTGTGCCAAGTGAGGTGCAATATGGTGAAACTATAGAGCTCAGAGTTACTGCTTTTGACCCTGAAGATGACACCTTATCTTACTTATGGGACGTATCTGATGGCGTTCTAAAGAATAATACAGAGCCAAAAGTCGAATGGATAGCACCGCCTTTACCCGATGAGGAAGTTGTGCCACCCAAAACAATTACAGTTTATTTATCAGTGCGGGACGGTGGAGAAGAAGAAGTAACAAAATCTGCAACTATTATTGTATATTCTAAAGCTTATGAAATTGCTAACACGCTGAGAGGCGTATATGAGCTTATTAGAACGCAAGTAAATGGTGAAACTGTACAATCGTTAGGTGGATCAATGCGGTTAACTACAACTACCTTTACACGGCAGTTTGAAGACAAATCACAATTTTTCTCCGGTTCCTATAATTTGGTAGAGCCTTATGGTAGAAATAAAGGAACAATCAATTGGTCCCCTGACGGAAGCCAGGCACTTTCTGTTAGCACATATACATGGGACGGTCAACTTCTTGTGATATATTGGGCAGATACTTCTACGACACATGTGTATGAGAAGAGGAATTAGAATATTTCGTTATTTCAGAACAAATGTATTTTCAACGGTATAACAGATAATTGGCATTCAAAGACTGAAATTTTATTTTCTTATTCATTATATATAGGATGAATGCCTTATGGAAAGGGAGAAATATATGAAGATATGTTCCAAATCTCAGTTCTTGATGGTCATCATTTCCGTATTATTGTTCTGTGTGGCATCACAAACACCAACTTCTGCACAAGAGCAACCAATAGACAGGTATGAAGTTCAGCAATTGCCTTCAGGTAAAGTTGATATTATTATACCAGGACGGATTGAGGGTAAAGAAGAGGATATACCATCATCAGATGAGGCACAAGCAATCGCTGATGCTAAAAAAGATGTTAAAGCACATTTCAATCAAACATTGTGGTTCACAACAGGATGCTTTTTACCTATTATCGGTCCAATTATATCACAAAGGGAAATAAAGTCAGTCCCAGCAGCACGGACACTTGGTAAGTCACCGCAATATGTTGCATTTTATATTGACTACTATGAGATCTATATGAAAAAACAACGATATAATTGGGCATTAGGCGGGTGTATTGTTGGTGGATTGGTAGATGCTTGTCTATTAGGAATACTAATCAATGCAAACACTTCAAATTAAGAAAAAACGCGCCTGTCCTCGCGCAATTCATTGCGTCTCGGACATTACTTGATATAGATTGGATATGCAATTGGGGCAATATGTTTCATTAATTGCAAACTTGATTATATATGATTCTCCTCGGTGGAACTTGATGCACAAGGGAACTAGTTACAAAATAATGTCCTTTAGTTGTCCGAAATGCAAAAATATCTATCTTTTTACATTTATAGCACTCTTATGTATTTATAATGCTTTGCCTGTATATAGTCAATTTGCTGACTTGCCGACTGATGCGAAGACAATGGACTTTGGTATTTCAGGTGATGGCACGTCACAAACACTCTCCTTAACCGCAGTCCTCCCAATCAAAAATATCAACGGATGGGGCGGTGTCTTTGGTTCACGAGCGTCAGGTGAAGAAGGTGTTCATTCTGAAATCATAAAGGCACATATACAAGGAGGAATGCGAATAAATAAACTCGGGATTGAAGCATTTACAGATTTCGAACGCAATATTAGCCAAGGAAGTGCTTTGACATCACAAATCGGAAGTTACATCCGGCCCGGTATATATGAAAAAGGAACACTCCGAATTTCAGGCGGGATTGGCTATTTCATTGAAAACATACAACCACGCAAAGGACTTACTATAAGGAGATTTGACCCGACCTCATTTCGATGGTTGGCGTTTTCATCAATAGGATGGAAAAAACTAAATGTCCTACTCAAATTCACACCAGAAGTCGGTTTCAAGAATTATCGCTTTTCTGCTGAACCCGCATTAACATTTGACCTTACAACTCGACTTGGGTTGCGTTTAAGTGGGTCTTTAGCATATAATAGCGAACCATTGACCGAAAATTTCAATTATAAATATCTATCAATTTTACGAATTACGCTTTAGCATTGACTTAAATACATGGTGACGGCTCCCAAACCTAAAGGATTGGGCTTCCTTTAAGTCACTTTCTCAATCCGAGATGTTTTTGAAAGTGTGGGAAACCTCTTTTATATGCTTATAGCATACTCACTTGGTTTTAAGCCAAGTTAACCGAGACAGCAATTGTCGGGGTGCCCGCCATGGCACGACTAACAGGGTCCTTATTAAGCCCAAATGAGCGACCCAGATACTTTAGTTTTGCGTTCTGTTTATTTCGCAGTTGTGGAGGGAACACCTACACAATCCTATATAGCGAATGCAGAACTCATCACAAACGACTGGCAAGGATCACAACTTGCAGCGTATACAACCGAATGTGGTATTGTTGAGATTGTCAACATCATTCCCATCCAAGCAATTGGATTGGATAGGACACCTACAGAGAGTAGGTGATTGCTTTCCTATCCGAATGACACTAATATAATACCACATTTCTTGAACAATGTCAAGTTTTTTCTGCCAAAGGAGACGTTAGCCGTTCTACATCCCAAAGCTAAAGCAAGGGGTTTTGAACGGAACGTTTTGATAAACATAACTGAATTATCCTCTATATAATTCACAAGGAATCATGATATGTTTTCTAAATTTAGACAACAGAGCCAATCAGTGAATGATCGCAACAGTTTCGCTGAGGAACAGCATGGACACGGATTCGGAACAGCCCCTGTCTTTTTGGCTTCTATAAGCACAATTCTTGGGGCAATTCTTTTCCTACGTTTCGGCTATGCTGTTGGACACTTAGGTTTTTTGAAGAGTCTCGCCATCGTCGTACTTGGCCACCTCGTGACTATACCGACAGTACTCGCTGTGTCAGAAGTGGCAACCAATAGGCGCGTTGCCGGTGGTGGCGCATACTATATCGTTAGCCGTTCATTCGGAACAAGTATCGGTGGCACTATAGGATTCGCACTCTATCTTTCTCAAGCAATATCAATTGCATTTTACATGGTTGCATTTGCATCAGCTTTTGAACCTTTACTGGATACGTTAGGTGAGCAATACACAGATTTTCAGTGGATCATTGACGCTCGGTGGATCAGTATCCCCTGTACGCTTATTCTTATCATAATTATGTTAACAAGAGGCGCGAATATGGGAGTTTCAATGTTATGGTTAATCTGTGTTATTCTTGCGGTATCACTTTCTGCCTTCTTTCTTGGGAGACCTGATGAATTTATTACCATTGATGGGGTTTCAAAACGATTTCGTCCTGAAACACTAAATATCACTGAAGGTATAAAAACGAATGCAGATTCTTTCGGAAAAGTTTTCGCTATCTGTTTTCCCGCTTTTACAGGGATGATCGCAGGGTTAGGTTTATCCGGCGATTTGAAGAATCCCCAACGAAGCATACCACTCGGAACAATTAGTGCAACCCTTGCTGGAATGATTATCTATATTCTTGTCGCGTTTAAGCTCTGTCAGAGTGCTGTACCCGAATTCCTTGCTACTGACGAATTCATTATGGCGAAGATTTCTGCTTGGGAGGACGCTATATATATTGGATTGGGAGCAGCGTCGGTATCGTCAGCACTCGGTTCTATTATGGTCGCACCAAGAACACTACAGGCACTTGCACGGGATGACGTTTTACCTATTCCCGGATTGAACCGACTCATGGGATTTGGGGTTGGAAAGACAAAGGAACCAATACCCGCTACTTTTGTATCTGGTGTAATCGCAATGGTATTTGTTGCAATAGGTGAACTGAACTTTATCGCACAAATTCTCACGATGTTCTTTTTAGTAACTTATGGGGCACTATGTCTGGTCTCATTTCTTGAACATTTCGCAGGGGATCCAGCTTACCGGCCAACATTCCATTCACGTTGGTATGTTTCATTGTTAGGTTTCGTCATGTGCGGTTTGATGATGATTCAGATTGACATGCTTTATGCAGTCATATCAATTATTCTCATCTTAGCAATTTACATCGGACTCAGACGGGGACATAGTGAACAGCGCGGTATGTCCGGAATCTTCCAAGGGGCTATGTTCCAATTAACACGTTGGCTGCAAACAACTTTACAAAAAAATAGGGCGAGTGCAGCAGAAAGTGGATGGCGCCCCGCAATTGTAGCAATTACACAATTCGGAGATCGTAGACTCGGACATTTTGATCTGCTACGATGGATTTGCCACAGACAAGGGTTCGGACACTTTATCCAATTTTTCCCTGGAGACTACTCTATTCAGGAAGAAATTTCAGCACGGATCCACGTTGAATCCCTAATACAACAGACTGAGGCGAGTGGAGCAGGGATATTCGTCGACTCTCTTATTTGTCCAACCTTCCAACAAGGGTTAGCACAAGTCCTACAGATGCCCGGTATCTCCGGTTTATCTAACAACTCAATCCTTTTTGAATTTGATAAAGAAAACCCCGAAGAAATCGAGGAAGTCATGCTGGGGGCTCAACTTGCAGCGGAATCTTTTTTCAATGTTCTCGTACTACGTTCTACGAAATACCGATTTGGATATAGATCATCAATTCATGTGTGGGTAACAGATGATAATATCAGCAATGTACCTATGATGTTGTTACTTGCATACATATTGGTAGGACACCCAGAATGGAAAAAGGCAAAGATACGCTTATTTGCATGTTCACGTTCTTGGGAGGCTGAATTGGAAGCCGACAAACTCTCTACCTTCATCAAGGAAGGGAGACTACCTATATCCATGCAGAATGTAACTTCTGTCTCTTACGACAACCTGGAAGGATTGGAGCACGATGTCGCACAAAGATCCGCTCAGGCAGACTTGGTCATCGTAGGACTAACTACTGAGGACATCAATTCCAATGACTTTCCTGATGTACTACAACGATACCAAGGGGTAAACGATGTCTTATTCGTTCATTCTATTGAGCAGATTGATATTGATTGATAATATGTTGAACCTCTGGAGATAGGGTTGGTTAAGATGGACGAACTTTTTCAACAAATATGGGTTTTTCTAAATAAAAAGGCTATTACCTTAGACAATGAGGTGAAAGTTTGGCAGATAATCGTATTTATCGGCATCTTGGCATTGGCGATAGTTATTGGTGGATTCTTACGGCGTTGGTTACGCAAATTTCTAAATCGTTTGAAGATGCCACAAAATTTTGAAAATCGGATGATCGCAATCTTATTCCTGATCATTTTGATTGTTGGAATAGGTGTAGCATTAAATGTGGCGGGAATTAGCACGGGACTCTTTGGCAAAATATTCAACTACCCAATTGCCGATCTATTTCAAGCACCCAAACGACAGACAGAAGAACCAACAGGCATTTCATCCCTATTCCAAACTCTTCTGGGAAGAAAACCAGAAGTTGTTGCTGACAGTGCGCGCAGATTAACATTAGCAGGTCTATTTTATGGATTTGCCATTATCTTCGGTATGTTTATTCTGTCCAAATACTCACAATATATACTTAGACAGCAGGTGTTACAGGCATTTCAAATTGAGAGACACACACAATTCATCCTTCTTCGTATTCTTCATTTCAGTCTTATCACTATCGGAATCCTTATTACATTTAATACACTTGGAATAAGTCTCACGAGCATTGTATTAATTTTTGGTGGGTTGAGTATCGGTATCGGTTTTGGTTTGCAGACTATGGTCTCAAACTTGATATCAGGATTTATTCTCATTTTTGAACGACCTATCAAAATAGGGGATTTAGTAGAAATTATGGATGTCGGTATATTTGGTAGAGTGAGTAGTATTAATCTCCGTTCCACAGTCATTATGGCAGTTGATGAAAAGGAGATTATTGTTCCTAATTCGCAATTAATTACCGAACCTGTCCATAACCTTACACATTATAATAATCGATTTAGAGTCCGTGTTCAGGTAGGTGTATCTTATAGTTCAGATGTACAGAGTGTGAAAAATGCTATGCTTGAAGCCGCACATGAACATCCTGAAGTGATTAAAGAACCTTCTCAAAATATGGAGTATGTCACCGCTCCATTCGTTCGATTTATAGACTTTGGGGAGTTTTCCTTAGATTTTGAACTGTTGGCATGGATCCCAGATTCTTTCTTGCGTTTTGACGTAGCAAGCGACCTTCATTTCACCATTTGGGAGAAATTTAAGGAATACGATATCAAAGTCCCATTCCCACAAAGAGATGTACATTTTTTCCCAGCAGAACAGAAATAGAATCTATTGGAATGGCGATTTTCAGGGGGGAAAACTGGGGTTCAGACAATATCCGTATGACGGATTACTTCACCTTCAACAAGGTAATATACCTCTTCACCGATATCCGCTGCCAAATCACCCACCCGTTCCAAATGACGGAAAATAAGTAGATGATTTATGCCTGTCTGAATGTGTTGCGGTTGGTCAGACATGAGAGAACAAAGTTCGCCATACATCTGTTCGTAGAAAGCATTTACTTTCCTGTCACGCTCACGAAGTTCTCGTGCAAGTTCTGCATTTCTGTTGACCAATGCGTCAAGTGCATCTTTCACCATCTCTTGTATGAGCCGGGTTACAGACGCAAGGTCAACAAATGGTTTCATCGGTGGATATTCTAACAGTTCAATGCTTCGTCTGGCAATAGATACGCACTTATCCGCCATTCTTTTTATGGTTCTATTAACCTTCAATGTCATCGTTAAGTAACGTAACTCAAAAGCAACAGGTTGGTATCTGGCAATGAGTTGTATACACCGCGCTTCAATTTCATTTTCTAATTTGTCCACCGTATCATCAACAAGGATTACACGCCGTGCTAATTCCGCGTCCCGATTTAGGACAGATTGGACAGCATCGCGCAACATATTTTCTGCAATTCCACCCATTTTAAGCATTTGGTGCTGCAGTGCTTTGAGTTCTGATTCCAGATAATGTTGCATCGGAATCTCCTTTCAGGCTAAGAATTAACCTAAACGACCTGTTACATAGTCTTCTGTTAGTTTGTTTTTAGGATTCGTAAAAATTTGTTCTGTATGGCCAAATTCTATTAATTCACCGTTATATAGAAATCCAGCAACATCAGACACACGGGCTGCTTGTCTTCTCTTGTTAGTCACGAATATAAGTGAATATCGACTTTTGAGATTTTGCACAGTCACTTCCAGTTTCGGGGTTTCCATAGCATCCAGTTGTTCACACGGCTCGTCAAATATCAATACCTCAGGATTACCTGCTAATGCGCGTGCAATGCAAAGTTGTTGCTGTTGTCCGATAGTTAATATGTCGGGTGACGCATCAAGATCATGACAGACTTCATCCCAAAGTTGTGCTTCTATCAGACATTCTTCAACAATAGTATCAAGTTCAGACGATTGTTTTATCCCGCGAAGTCGCGCAGGATAAGCCACATTTTCGTAGATAGATCTACGGAAAGGAATCGGTTTATGAAATACCATTCCTATTTTCGGGGAAATATCAGTGACATTTACTTTGGACGAATATAGATCCTTTCCATTGAATTGGACATTACCGGTATATCTAAAGTCTGATTTCAAATCATTCAGGCGATTCAAGCAACGAACTAAGGCTGTTTTGCCACATTTTGAAGGTCCAATAAATGATGTCACCTGTCTTGGAAAAACATCAAAAGTTAGGTCTTTTAAAACATGGTTTTTTCCAAACCATACATTCAAATCATTGATATACAAGGTGGGTGCATTTATTGGTTGTTGCATTTGTCCGTGAACCCTTTGTCATCTGAGTCACTGTTTTCAATCAAGCAAACTTGAAAGAACACTGACTATTAGGGCACCTGTTATCAGCAGAATAACACTTTTCGGGAAACTAAATGAGTTTGATCCGTAAATCCATACGCTAGCAACAAGGAATGCAGCAATAGCCAAGATTCGTGAAATTGCAGTGCATATTACAGCCAATATCTTAGAAAAGGTATGTGGAAAAACATGATCAGTTACCACACGCCATCTGGTTGCTCCTAACGCATACGCTGCTTCTCGCACAGATATATCAACTGTTTGAATTGACTTTTGTGTAGACTGAATGGTAACAGGCATCACAAGCAACACAACAGTCAATAATAGACCATAATATGTGATGTTTTGAAAATGAAAGAAGATAAAGTAAACAGCCAATATGCCAACAACAAGAGACGGCACTCTTGCCAAAATCGCAATATGCCGTTCTATTATCTGGTATTGCCATGATGTTTGTTGTAACCATTCTTCAAGATAAAATGAGATAACAATACTAAACAATATCACACCACAAAATGTTGGAATCATTCGGTATAGTTGACCATATATTGTAGAGACAGTCTCTTCTGTAATCACATCAGAGTTGATTTTACCTTCAACATAAGACCCATCTGAAGTGAAATTCCATAACAGAATAATGACTATTACCAGTGATATTATGGCAATGGTATGATATATTAGTTCTGACCTGTTCATGATATTTGCATTCATTAAGGAATGCCTTTTTCCGGACAGGTAGGGATAAGTGTTTTCTGTTCTGAATTTCTTAACTATTGTATCCCTGTGAATGTCTTCTATCCGTATCGCATTTGCACATAATCCGCAGTTTTCTCATGTTCAGGCGTTTCAAATAGTGCCTGAGTCTCTCTATGTTCAATGAGTTCACCGAGGAACATGTAAATACACTCATCGCTAACTCGTTTTGCTTGTGCCATATTATGCGTAACAATCAAAAAAGTATATGATCCAGCGAGAACTGACATTAATTCCTCAACAGCAAGTGTCCCTTTGGAATCAAGGGCAGAGCAAGGTTCGTCCATCAAAATCACCTGTGGTTTGAGCGGTAACAGACGTGCAATACAAAGCTTCTGTTGCTGTTCTAATTGTAATGAGGTCGCACGCGTTTTCAGTTTATCCTTCAGATCATCCCATAGAAATACTGAGGTGAGTGCTTCTTCTACTATCTCATCGGTTTGCGTTCGGTTTAGACTTCTAAACGGTGAATGTATTCGTAGTCCGAAAAGGATATTTTCATATACCGAAATCGGCAAAGGATTAGGACGTTGAAATACCATCCCCACAGTTTTTCGCAATTCAAGCAGAGAAACATCCGAATCGTAAATGTTTTTTCCTAATATCTTAATTTCACCCTTAGTTTTAACGTTCCCATATCTTTCATTGACTCGGTTGAAACAGCGAAGAAGTGTTGTTTTGCCACATCCAGATGGTCCAATCAAGGAAGTTATTTTGCCAGTAGGAATGTTAACACTCACATCAATAAGTGCTTGAAAATCACCATACCACAGGCTAAGATTCTCTGTTTCTATACTGAAGTTATTTGTATCCAATTGAGACACTCCTATTGCTGTTAGCCAAAAGTACCATTTACATAATCATAGGTAGATTGATTAGTAGGATTCTCGGAGAAGATAACATCGGTCTCATCAATTTCAATTAAATCTCCGTTGAGCATAAATGCAGTACGGTTTGCTAAACGCTTTGCCTGTTGAACCAAATTCGTAACAAGTAAAATAGTCATCTCCTCTTTGAGTGTTTTGAGGACATCTTCAATACGCATCGTTGTAATCGGGTCAACTGCGATAGAGAACTCATCAAGGCAAAGGATTTCTGGTTGATGTGAAAGTGCTCTTGCGATAGTCAATCGTTGTTGCTGACCACCTGAAAGTTTTGTTCCGAGGCTGTCCAAACGATCCTTTACTTCATCCCATAAGGCAGCCTGCTGCAGACATCGCTCAACAATTTCATCTAAATCTGTCTTATTGCGAAGCCCCGCAGTTCTTGGGGCAAATGCCACATTGTCATATATGGACAACGGTAAACCCACCGGCAAAGGCAACACCATTCCGATACGTCTCCGTAACCCATATACATCACTGATTGAATTGATGTCAATGCCGTCTAATTTCACTGTGCCTTCAATAGACGTGCCTTGTGTAAATTCCAAGGTTCTATTGATAACTTTTAACAGAGTCGTTTTTCCTGATTGTGCTGGACCGATAATACCAAGTATTTCATTTGGATAAACATCCAATGATATTCCATTCAATGCTTGTGCGTCTTCATAGAACACTTTTAAATCTGAAATTTCAATTACAGGTTGCACTATGTCCTCTATTCTCTAACTATTTCTTATATCCATTTATATTCTTCTATAGGATGATACAGACCTAAATATCCAAACTACTATTCCTATGAATAAAACCAAACCGAGTAAACTGCCGAGCATGGACACTCCGATACAAATTAATTTTCCACCATCAGATAACGGGCCTATAGATGAATATCCTACAGTAAAGAAATTTAGTGTAACATATCTTATTGCTTCAGTGATTGAACCGAATACATCTGGCTGTACATCTTTTTCAAAGAAATAGAGAGCAACTCCAGAGAAGTACAGTATGTTTAGCAACATGAAAACACACACACAAATCAACAGGAGAGTGCCAAATTTAGTTTTCATCTTTTTCTCTATTCTCCTCGTCTTGCATTTCTTCTTCGACCCTCGCTTCAGTTAAAACAGATGCTAACAATCCAGATGGGATAGCAATAAGTCCTACACCGACTAAAGCAACTAATGCGGTAAAGATTTTGCCGCCAGTTGTAATCGGAAACACATCACCATATCCAATTGTAGTTAGTGATACGATTGCCCACCACATCGCATCAGGAATAGAGCCGAATTTCTCTGGTTGAACATCTTTTTCAAAAACGTAGATGCCACATGCAGCTAAATAAACAAACAGTGAGCACAAAATCACAAGTGCCAGAAGCTCTCTTCTAACTTCCGCTAATGCCTCAATCATTCTATCCACCGCTAATATGAAACGCGTGGCTTTAAAGATTCTGAAAATCCGTAAGAATCTGAGAACTCGTAGCACACGAAACCCGGGTATCAGCATGAGAGCCGGTAAAATCGCGAGCAGATCAACAACGCCGAAGAAACTGAATATAAACGCTTTCCTATTAGGCGCGG
Source organism: Candidatus Poribacteria bacterium (assembly GCA_958295945.1). Lineage (GTDB taxonomy): Bacteria > Poribacteria > WGA-4E > WGA-4E > WGA-3G > MSPOR6. Next base: position 1,230,522 of record OY282386.1, on the reverse strand, counting down.
TATAGACACGTAATATGTATTCTACTGTAAAAAGCGTCAAAAATGTCCAATCTAATAATTCAAAATGTGACTCATATTTATCAAAGGCAGATTCAGTCTCAAGAACAAAAGCTACTGCAGAAGCAAGTATTAAAAATTGGATAATTCCGCTTACAACAGGTCCTTCAATTATTTCGTATATGTTTTTTCTGAAACCAGTATATTGATCGTTAAGATCGTTCAACATGGGTAACATCCTATTTTACGCCTTCTTAGCGAGATAACAGACCTCGGTGCTGAGGTAGATGATGCCAGCAAATGACCCTACACCTCAAATTCCCAAAGCCTACCACTTCTTTCGCGTTCTAAGATATACCCGTAACACGATTGCCGCTGCATTCACCAAAAGGACGCTTCCCACCAGTACAATAGCTGTTCCGTAGGGTATGCCCTCTGCAACATCCGGCACCTGTGTTGAAATCGTATAGAGGTGTAATGAAAGTGCCATACACTGGTCAAATATATTATATGCGAAAATGTCACCTTCTGCAATAGGTTTATAGAATACCGCCCCTGTAAACATAATCGGTGCAGTTTCACCTGCTGCACGCGAGACTTGTAAAATTACGCCTGTAAGAATGCCACTGATAGAGTTTGGCAGGACAATACGCCGGATCGTTTGCCAACGGGTTGCCCCAAGATTCCAACATGCCTCACGGAATGACATCGGGACCGCTTTCAGTGCCTCCGTTGTGCTTGCGATAATCACGGGTAACGTCATGACTGCTAATGTTAAAGATGCAGCGAGGATAGACTCACCAAATCCAGCAAACAACACAAATGCACCTAAGCCGAATAACGCATGAACAATACTTGGCACACCTGCCAGGTTCACGACTGCTAAATTAACTATCCGGGTGAACCAACTATCCCGCGCATATTCGTTAAGGTATACCGCAGCGAAGACACCAATCGGTGCTGCTGCCAAGAGTGAGACGACTACCACATATATTGTGCCGAGAAACGGAGCCCATATCCCTCCCGCACGCATGTTATCTTGTGGGTTTGATAACAGAAAGTCAAAAGATAGCACAGGTAATGCTTTATAGATAAGGTATCCAATGATGAGTAGTAACGGAAGAATCATGAGACAAGTCATGATGAAAAAGAATATTTTGACTATATTCTCTATGTATCTATTCTGTTTGCCTACTGCAGTTTCAGTAAACATATCCTGTGCAGCTATTTCTGTCTTGCTATTCATATATTCCTATGATGTTGTGTCCATTAACTTTGACGAATTCCTTTGATTACTAAATCAGCGATGAGATTTACGATAAATGTTAGGGTAAAAAGTAATATGCCGATAATAAATAGAACCTGATAATGTTCTCCACCTCTTGCAACTTCACCTAATTCTGCGGCGATAGTAGCAGTGAGTGTGCGTATCCAAGCAAGAGGTCCCCCTGGTATATTGACAGAGTGTCCAGTAGCCATCAAAACTGCCATTGTTTCACCGATGGAACGCGCAGCACCGAGTAATACTGCCGCCAATAATCCGTTCTTCGCAGCAGGTAGCAGTACACGGAAAATCACCTGCCAACGTGTTGCTCCGAGTGCTTCTGCAGCCTCTCTATACGAATCTGGTACTGCTTTTAATGCGTCCTCAGCAATGGATACGATGATCGGAACACTCATTAATGCCAGCATTATACCACCGTTTAACATCGTTAAACCAATGGGTGCGTTAAATACCTTAATAATCATCTCATTCATCAACGTCAAACCGATGAAGCCCCAAACAACAGACGGAATTGCTGCGAGAAATTCAATGACTATCTTGAAGGTTTCTTTAAGTTTGGGACTAGAGAATTCGGATACGTAGATTGCCGCACCGAGTCCAAACGGAACAGCAAGCAGCATGGCTAATACTGTCACACTAAAAGTGCCAAGTATGAGCGCGAATGTTCCGTATCTTTTATTGTTCAGAGAAGTTGGATACCATTCTTCACTGAACAAAAACTCCCAGATGTTTAGTTCACCAAAGAGAAAGCCTGCACCTTCTTTAAATACAAAAAAGAATATTCCGAAAACAAAGAGAATTGCACTTATTCCGCAAATACTGATATAGACATCAATTATAGACTCCGAAGAGGTTTCTGAGTCAGGTCCGTATTGATTGTCACCTGCTGTCCCTTTGATTATGCCCAATTCAACGCATGTCCACAGACAATTAATAACTACGATGACATGAATCAACTCCCACCATGTTGAAGACAGTTTCGCTGCGTATATACAGATTGAACAGATAAGCGGAATGATATGAAACAGCAACCACCACGTTGATTTGTCTTTGTCATGCCAACGTTTAGCTGATACCGCACTATGTACACAAACTAGGACTAAGAGAATAAGTAACTGTATGTGTTCAAATAATAAAGTTGATGGAAAATCGAATGTTGTAATGGATATTGCCAATATAACAAATATCGGAAGATTCAGTAACCACCAACCGGCTCTATTGATACGTCCATTAATTGAGAATAAGATATGGATAAACTTCATCTAAACAGGAGGTCCCTTTAGTTTCTTGTTAATGGGACAAAACCAAGTTCCTCAACAATCTTTTGTCCTTTATTTGAAAGAATCCAGTCCAAGTAAGCTTTTGCTTCACCGGTTGGTTCACCAAGAGAATACATATATAAAGGACGCGCAATTGGGTATGTTTTGGCAATAACGTTCCCAAGGTTCGGGGAGTAATAAGGTTGATCTAATGCAGTTGCTACCTCTAACATCTTCACATGGTCAGTTGCATATCCCATACCACTATACCCTATAGCACAAAGTGTCCGTCCGATGACTTCCACCACATCTTTTGAACCGTGTAAATCTAACGATCCTGACTCAAAATCTCGTTCTTTACCAAGAAGTGCTTCTCTAAAATAAAAATAGGTGCCTGAGTTTGACTGTCGACTGATTCGGATGATTTTATCACTACGGCAACCCACATTTGCAATTCTAAGTTGATTCCATTTAGTGAGCTTACCATCCTCCCCATATATTTCAGCGAGTTGTGGTATTGTAATTCGGTTAATAGGATTATCTTTATGTACATAAACAGCAAGCGCATCATAACCGACAATAAACTCAATCGGTTCTTTACCAGTGTTTTTCTCTGCCTCTTCCTTCTCTTTGGGTTTTATCTGGCGGCTGCAGTTTGCAATATCGACTGTACCATTGATCAACGCTGCAACACCTGTTCCCGAACCCCCCCCTGATACTTCTACAGAAACTGTGTCTGAAATACCAGAATATGTTTCAGCCCAAGCCTGCGCCAAATTGACCATAGTATCGGAACCTTTATTTTTGATGATGGATTGTCCCGATTCTTCCCCCTGCTGCTTATCAGATGAACCATCTCGGATGACAAAACCGTATATTGAAAAGACAAGTATGCTTAAGGCAACATAAATGATGAGTCCTCTATATTTCATATAAATAGTCCTTTGCCTAAGTCTATGTAAGGATTATAACGGTGAAATGTTACGAAAATAAGACAAAACTGGGTATAATTTTTGTCATGTCGTGTTATAGTGGATTTTGAAAGGACTTGAACACTCTGCATAGGCAAGGTTAGGAAACCTCGCCTACCATGGGACGAAAGTGTCAACTTATATTTATAATTCACTAGGTTGTGTTTACATTTAAAAAGTATTGACATTTAGCATATATTTTTGTATTCTATTGTTTATGAAAACTAAAAAAACAGATAAATCCAAAGAACTTCCCCATTCTATCAGTGATGTGGCATGGGAAAGTATTTTACCGTTTCTGCAAGCGTGTCCAAACGTCTATATTGGTGATCCAGAAGACTGCAGACGCTTCCTCTCTGCTCTCCTTTGGATAACTAAAGAGGGAGCTACCTGGCGTGCCATACCTGAAGTCTATGGGTATTGGAATACCATCTATCGGCGTTTCGGCAGATGGTGTGATGCCAAGGTCTTTGAAAAACTTCATGAACATTTCCATGAAGCGGGTGAAATATCAGCACTCCTCGTTGATTCCTCTATCGTGCGTGCACATTCTTGTGCCGCAGGTGCACCGAAAAAAAACGGCGGTCAAGAGATGGAGGCTCTCGGTCGTAGTGTGGGTGGTTTTACCACAAAACTTAATGTCGCTGTGAGTGCGGAGTTTACCCCCTTACGTTTCACCTTAACAGCGGGGCAATGTCATGATATCACACAAGCTTCGGCGTTGATTGCTGACTACTCGTGTGAATATGTTATTGCTGATGCTGCCTACGACTCCGATGCGTTTCGATTAGAGATCACAGCACAGGATGCCGAGGCTGTTATCCGTCCTCGCAAGAACCGTGTTGAAGATCGTCCTTATGATAAAGTCATCTATAAACTTCGCAATGTCGTAGAACGTTTTTTTCATCGGTTGAAACAGTATCGCCGAGTTGCCACACGCTACGACAAATACGCAGTCAGATACCTCGGATTCGTCTATTTTGCATCTATACTTATCACTGCTAAAAAAATGTAAACACTACCTATATAGATTGGGGTACGACTATCGAATTGTTGTTAGGTTGTCAATGCTATCTAAGAGCTGGTTGCTGTCGTTGTAGACTTCCAACCCGACCTGATTACCTTCTATAGAAAATAAGCAGAAATGTTTATCAATAGTAAATGCTTTTACCTTATCAACCCAAGGCACCGACTTGTCTTGCACATAATATGGTGCACCACAACCACCACTTATTATCTGCCAAACTGGAAACCTAAAATCTGGGTGTACAGATGAATCGATTAAAGTGCGACTGTAATTATGTTCATCACCGCAAAGCACTGCTAACACTTTTGATTTGCTTGAAACTATCTTCCAAAATCTGTTTCGCATATCAAGGACATCTCCTAAAGGCACATTTTTGTCGTTGTATCCACCGACTTCACCTTCACCAGGTGTGCCCCAATACATGGCATCCTTGACATGTCCACCATTTGGAAAGGGAGGTTCATGAAGTATGATAAAAATCCAATCCACACTGATGTCTTTTTGTGCTGCATCCAATTCGTTTTTTAACCACTCCATCTGATTACGCAGGACATATCCTTCCCTATTACCACCGAGATGCTTTAGGGCAAGATTTACCGCAGTTTTATCCTGAGATTTCTGACCAAAATCACTTATATTCCTATAACCTGTTCCCCAATAGTTGGTATTCAGAGAAATGAAATGTGTTCTACCGTAAACGAATGAATAGACATTTTCACTGTATGTAGGTCCAACATCAGCACCATCCATTTCTTTGCTTCCTTTTGTCTCTGGATTTGGAATTCCTAACTCATACCGACTTCCTGTAGGATTGACAAATTCTTTTGCGAAAATCGCCTCTGCACTATTCTCTCCTACTGTGCCAGCAAATGGGATATAGTATTCGTCCTGCGGTAAATGCGGTGCAGTCATCTTGTAATACGAACCTACTTGCTCATGATTACCCATAGATTCATAAAATGGGATATTTGCAGCAACTGGTTGGATGGTTCGCTTCCATGTTTCCAGCTGCCACTCATAGTCTTTGGGATCAGAGGTATAACCGTTGATAAGGTCACCACCGAAACATACAAAATCTGCTTTTTTATTATAGAGTTCTATTGCGAACCGAGCGAGGTCTTTAGCATTGACACCGTTCTGCGCGCGTTCTCCACCACCAACACCCGCGCGAGAATCGGACATAAATCCGAACTTAATACTTGTCCGCATGCCAATGTCAGGTGCTGTTTTAAATGTATATTTTGGTGTATAGATGTCGTAATTGACTTGATATGTATAGACTGTATTTGGTTTTAGTTTCGTGAGTTTGACTTCATGCCGAACAGAAGGTTGTAATGAAAGAAATTCCCTATTTGCAGACAGAACAGACCCCTTTGTCGGAATATTTGTCTCCCAAGAAATAACTGCAGAAGTATGTGTTACAAGATCCACAAATGGACCTTCTGTCAAAGTCACAAGCGATGTATATTTACCTGTTTTAGGTTCGCCATCCCTTTTGTAACGCAATCGTCTATCATAAGCTCGTGCTGTCTGTATACGTGGATCAAACACCTCAATACGATAGACTATTGTGCCACCATTATTAGCAATCAAACCTGTATCATAGTGAACATCCTCAAGTTTTGATATATCCAGTGCAATACGATGTTTCGTTTTGTTGTCATCAAGGTGTATACCTTTCACTGCTTTACGGTATCTTGGCGTAGTCAAGTACCCCTCGGTATGTGGAACACCGTAATATGCAACCGCTGCGGGGGTATCAATCAATGTTTCAAACTCAATTATTGCTGATGATCCTTCAAATCCTGCTATTTTTGGTTCATTTGCCAATAACATATCTTTACGATAGTCAATTGATGTCAAGGTTATTCCTTGTGCGAGGACTGTTGTAGTAATAATTAGCAATCCAACACAAATTAAAAAATGTCTCATTATTGTTTCCTTTCGTTTAATGTATCCTAAGATTTTACACGAATTTTGTTAATTAAACCACTGTTTTGTAGCTTTAGTTTTACAATAGGTTGGACTTGGTGTTTTAAACCTTATGAAAATTGACGTTCAAGTGTGTATTCGTAAGGGCGAGGTCCCCTCGCCCGGTGTACGAATGAAAAGACCCTGATGGGTTGGGAGACCCAACCCATACATGGACATTACCGAATTTGAATGTCAAAGTTGATTAGAATGGCAGGTTCTCAACGTAAAAACTTCACCAATCATTAGTTGGTTAAAAACCTTGTCTATATAACTAAACTTTCCACATCCCTGTTTTAACTATCCCTTGACTTCTACCCGAAAGAGTGCTATACTTGAGTTGTCAATGTGTTAAATCGTCCTTTATGTAATAACCCCTTAAGTAAACCGTCTTTCAGTGTTGAGTTGTGAGAAATGACAAAGAAAAAGAATAAAAGAAAACGCCCCTTAAATGCAAATTCCAAGCGTCAAGCACATGCCCAGTTAAAAGGATACCTCTATCAAATTTGGCATAGTGTGAACGCTTGGTTGGACCTTGCTGATGATGAGATTCTATATCTGGAAGGCGCAGAAGACTTTGATAAAGTTTCAGATGACGAGGCAACGGCAACGCAAGTCAAACACACACAACGTCCCATAACACTTAGATCTGAGCAAGTGACTGACGCAATCAACAACTATTGGGAATTGCAAACTAACAATCCAGAGCGACGTGTCAGATTCCGTTTTCTCACATGTTCTAAGATTGGCAAAGAACAAGGCAACCCACTTGGAAAGGACAAACCGGGACTTGAGTTATGGCAACGTTGTTCGGGCGATGAAGCAGCTATCACAAAAATCTCCGAGTTTTTACAGACTGAAGGAAAAGTATCAACTGACGTATGCGATTTTCTTAAACAAGCAGAGCCGAAAGAAATTTATGTACAACTCATTCGGCCTATTGCTTGGGAAACCGATAGCAAAGAAGTCAGTTTTGTTGAGCAATCCATAATTGAAAAACTCGTCCATCATGGCGATCGACAAGGTATTTCACCCTCCAATGCTAAGAAAGTTGTTGCTCCACTTGTTGAAGAGGCATGGAAGATCGCAACGCTAAGGGAAAACCGTAAACTCACCCGAATGCGCTTCCTCGAAATATTTGAAGATCATACAAGTGTGAACGTTCCAATTCGGGAAATTCAGACACTACCACCAATTGACTTAACGGTTATTCTTGATCATATTAAAAAAGAATTAATCAAGGACTCATCTGATATTACTATACAATCTCAGTCTCCCATACAAACTGTTATACCTCCACTCTTTCTTGATGTTGTTGTTCCGAGGACAGAACTACTTACAAATATTCAAGATAAACTCCAATCTAATCGTATAGTTGTTATCCAAGGAGGTGTGGACAAGGGAAAAACAACACTTGCCAACTTAGCAGCAAGAACAATAAATGAATCATGGTTTTGGCTGAAACTCTCTAATAAAAATGCATTGCAGGTAGCCCTACTTTTACAACATCTTGCAAATACATTACGACATGAACCTACACAAGTTAACGTCGTCATTGATGACCTAAACTCAGAACAGTTGCAAGAATATGAAGATGACTTAGGTTTAGTGGGTTATAGGATCTTAGAGCGTGGTGCAAAAATGTTAATCACAAGTCAACATGAGTCACCCGCCGATCTTATGCGTCAACTTGGTGTATCATCGAACGTTGTGATTAATGTTCCTAACTTTACCATACCTGAAATTGAACAATTTGCACTACAAATGGGATGTCCAACGAATGATGTAGAAACTTGGACAACATTTATTCAAGCACATACAAGTGGACACCCAAGGCTTGTACACGCTCGACTCGCTCAATTACGAGAAGAAGGATGGAAGCAACCAGATACATTCGAAAGTATGATACAAACACCCCAAGAAGTGAAAAAAGAACGTGAAGCAGCACGACAATTACTCGCTGACTACCCAAAAGATAAACGTAAATTTCTGTATAGACTTAGCTTATTACCTACTGGATTTAGGAAGGATTACGCACTCAATATTGGTGAGATACCAGAAACTATTACTGACTCAGGAGATGTTTTTAGTCAATTGGTCGGTCCTTGGATAGATCAAGTCAATGAGACCTACTATACTATTTCACCTTTATTAAAGGATGCCGCCAAAGAGGTGTGGTCCGATGACAAAATAAAAGAACTTCATGGACATATTGCAGATGCTATAATTAAAACAAAGGAACTGACCCCAACAGATGCATGGACTGTGTTTACACATAGTATGGCTGGACAGTACAAAGAAGGTATTGTTGCTTTCATTTATTCATTCATGACTGCTCCACAGGATGATTGGAAAAATCTATGCCAAGAATTCTCGTTGTTAGCACACATTAAAACTGATCCTCCCGAAGAATTATTCCCTGGTGATACCTTTCTAAATCAACTATTTCGGTCAATGCAATATCGCATTGCAGTTGAGGTGAAACCTGAATTAGTTCCAAAGATACTTGAAATCTGGGATAAGGAAACCAAACCTTATGAACCACGGCAGCCATATCTACTAGCTCGTCTAATGTTGGCAACACAAGCATTGAAATATAATCAAGTGCAACTTCCAGCCAAGAAATTGATGAGTTATCTAAAAGAAATCTATGATATCAAAAACATGGACAAAGAGGTATGGAAGTCATATTTTAATTCCATGGAACAATTAAAAGAAATTAACATTGATGAATCAAACTTTTTCAGTTTCCTATTTAGTTTTATCTATATGCGTCCAGAAATCAACGCTGTTTTCCTCAATGAACTTATTGATGCACTGGATAAACTTGATTCAAGAATTAGAACCTTATTATTGGTTGACTTTGAGAATGATACCGTTCAATCACAACTTTTGAATAATGGAGTTTGGTTAACAGAGGAAAAACTTGAAAATCCTAATTGGACAAGATGTCTTGAAGTTTTTGATAAAGTAATTGAAAAAACTATTGCATGGGGTTATCCATATATCGCTGCAGCATCAGCAAGAATTAAAGCCATCACCTATGACGAAAAATTGAGCGACCCAGATACCGCTCATAAAGTTCTGCAAGATATTACATCAAAACTTGGTACTTTACCAACGATAGAAGAAGCACAAGCAGTCGTATACTTAAACCAGAAACGCTACAAAGACGCACTCAATATTTATGAACGTATTCTCCCAAAATGGAATCCACCTTCAGAACAAGTAAACATCGGTCCTTTAGAGGAATATCGTAGAGCTGCTATATGTGCAGCCTACTTGAGCGATTGGAAGAAAGCAGCCTACTTTTTTGAAGAGGGAGCAAATAAAACTCAAAAGATTGAGAATACTGAAAGATATATCGGTTTATATGCAGATGCCGGATTTGCCCACTTTAAGGCAGGCAATATGTTGAACTGCATAAAGTTTCTGCATCTTGCGTTGCGAGATTTTGATATGCTTCCTCAAGACAGGACAGACCTTCAGTATTTCACTTTAAAGAAACGATTAGAATACACTATAAAATGGATATGGATGATATGGTGCGGACTTGAAGATAACTCTTCAGAACTTACTGAACCCGCTGCAGGTTTCTGTAGTGATCCGGAGACTAACGAAAAAGTTTTAGACTTACCTGATTCTCCTATAGGATACTCTTGGCTCTTTTTAGCACAAATTGAATACAGATTTGGTCACGAAACGACAGTTTTCCAATATGCCTTACAAAGCACAGATAAAAATACATATCCAGAATTAAGTTTCTTTCTCTCTCTACTCAAAACACAATACGACTTTAGAAACAAAACCCTCAATGAACTGCCAGAACGTATACAGCAATTAGCAAATGCTTGCAACTCAATACAAAAGCACCTCCAAAGTGGAAAAGGGATCAGAGAAGAGGGAATTGGCTTTATACCTGTCCAAAACGTGCCCAATTTCACATCTGTTGAGAACATCACTGTTATGTTAATAGCAGCCCTTGTTATTCAATTATCAGCAGGTACAAATATACATGCAATTTTGTCTATATGGCGTGCTAATTCTTCAGAGCTATTTATAAAAGAAAATATGACAACTGTTCTTAATCTGATTGACAGAATGTTATTTGCAGATCAAAATAACGCCCTAAAAGTTATGAAAACACAAGATATTAAACTTGAAGAGAGGTTAACAGCAGCATTAAAGGTTGTTCATAATATCGAAACAAGTCCAGAAAACCTTTTTCACGCACATATACTTATTACAACTTATCTCGTTGATAGTCTAATATGGCTAGAACCCTTCTTGACAGGTTTAGCAGGACTACTTTCTGCACAGTGGCTTGAGAAAATAAAATTTCGAACGGCATTGAAAATGCCTATGGTTACAGTGCCCGAAATTGAACAAGCGTGTAAGAGTAATGAAACTGGTAAGAAAAAAATCGGTCAGATTCTTCTCGCAGTACATCCCGCTGTTTCAGTCAGAGCGGCACCTGAAACATTACAGCAATTTCGCAGCTGGATAGAATCAGAATCAACGCAGAAACAAGATGTCACAACAAGGAAAAATCCTACAGCACAACGCTTAATCAAGGCAATGGAAAAACCGCCACATCTCACTGATGAAGACATTGAAGCACTTCAGCAGTCCATTGAAGAAGGGAAATTACCTATAAAGTTCGATTCGCCCTTTGATTCGGATGAAAGCGAAAACAATGAATAAATATCTCTTGGATACATCAACATGTAGTCTGTTGATGAAAGATAATCCCAGAGTAAAAGGGCATTTGGATTCTCTAACCGAGTCAGACTATCCTTTTACTTGTCCTATCGTTAAGGGTGAGATTATGTTCGGAATTGTTCGGACCCCTGATGGAAAAAGACGACAAGACCTTGAACAAAGAGCAAATGAACTATTTGCTACAGTCCCGTGTGACCCAATTCCAGAGAGGGTTGGCGAGGTCTATGCACATATAAAAATTGCGGCGCAAGAACAAGGAACGTCTTTAAGTGAATGCGACCTTTGGATTGCTGCTACAGCTTTAACTCTTGAGGCAATTCTGGTTGCTTCCGATTCTGATTATGAAAGAATCGTTGGATTAGGGCTCCGTCTGGAAGATTGGAAAAATTAACGAAAGAGATATTTCACGCCAATAACACTGATAAACCTGAAGGAGTCACCCCTATGCCAACACTTGAATTCAACGGAAAACACCACATATATACACACCATTTCACCGTTCCCTACCGCCCGTTTGAGACAGACGAAAGCCGTTCTTGCAACCCGACCGGTGAAAACGATAACCCAATTATCCGCGTTGACAACCTACATGCCTTAAAAGCACTGTTGCCTCGCTATGTCGACCGAATCAAGTGTATTTACATTGACCCATCCTACAACACCGATAACGTTAGTTTTTGACAAAAACCAGTTTACAGAATTAGCTGTCCGATTAAATGAAGATGTATATTCTACAGATCATTTTCCAAAAAACTGAAAAATATTGAAAGAAATGTTAAAAATTGTAAATAATAACTTGACTTAAGTAATTTGATTATGTTATAATATACGTCACATATCTTGTTGAATGAGGAAGAGAATTATGAAAACAAAACAACGGACACAAGGAATAATGATCATCCTGCAAGCAATCTTTTCAGGACATAGAATGTCAATTCGCAAGAACGACATTTCAAATACATGGACATTTAATATGCATCCTATCCTCACGTACGACAAGCGTATGTTTATCGCCTCTTTTTTAACATTTAACAACATTCTATTTTGCATTCGTCCAATGCTAGACAAGTGTGATCCTCAGACTACCGATTTCACACAACAAAAACAAAATAGGGAAGACGTACAATTTAAAAAATTTTCGTTTTTTAGTAAACACCTTATGAACCTTTATGTAGACTACTATTACAGTGATGTCCAAGACGTACAGTTGTACGGGAATTTGTACGTCAATTGTACGTCTTTGACAAGAGAAAAATCTCGGATTTCATTTACAAGACATGCGTTCAATGTGAAAGTCTTATACACATGCACCAAGTGCAATTCATTGCACTTCTTACATTCATCTCACATTGTTGGAGTGGTTTTCAACCACGATTTATTAGAATGTCAACAGTGTTGGAGACTTTTCAACCCAATGAATACCATAAGCGCATTCGGTTTTGAATTGGATTGATTGGATTTCAAGCTTTCCATACGACATGAAAATGAAATGATTCATGCCTAAAACTTTACACATCCATCACATAATTATCCAAATTTGCAATACCCCTTCAGATATGTTAAAATATATGGAGTCTATAAGTCTGACACAATCTTTGGAGGGAATATATGTATAAAATAGGTCTTATCCCAGGAGACGGAATCGGCCCCGAAGTAACACGCGAAGCCATGAAAGTCTTCGGGGCGGCTGCACAACAAGAAGGCATACAATACGAAACAGTTGAATACGATGTCGGTGGAGACAGATATCTTGCAACAGGGGAAGTCCTACCTGATACTGTGCTTGAAGAACTACGAGAACTTGATGCAATCTATCTCGGAGCCATCGGACACCCCGATGTCAAACCAGGGATTTTAGAGGAAGGTATATTACTAAAAGTTCGGTTTGAACTTGATCTCTACATCAATCTACGTCCTGTTAAACTCTATCCAGGCGTTCCGACACCTTTGAAGGACAAAGGACCCGATGATATTGATTTCATCATCGTCCGTGAAAATACAGAAGGACTTTACGCAGGGATCGGCGGGTTCTTGAAACGCGGCACTAAAGATGAAGTCGTCCTGCAAGAAATGATAAACACATATAAAGGCGTTGAACGATGTGTCCGCTATGCCTATGAACTCACACAAAAAAGGAACAAGACCAATACATTGACACTCTGTGATAAAGCGAACGTCCTAACTTATGCACACGATCTGTGGAGACGAGTTTTTGACGAGGTAGGAGAAGATTACAAAGATATCAAAAAAGAATACGCTTTCGTTGATGCAACGACAATGTGGATGGTTAAAAATCCTGAATGGTTTGATGTGATTGTAACATGCAATATGTTTGGGGACATCATCACAGACCTTGGCGCAATGATACAAGGCGGTATGGGAGTTGCAGCTTCCGGTAATCTAAACCCTGAAAGCGTTGCGATGTTTGAACCCATCCACGGTTCTGCCCCACGTTACACCGGCAAAAACCAGATTAACCCTATTGCAGCTATAGGCGCAGCTGGGATGATGCTTGACCATCTTGGGCACGCTGATGCAGCAAATAGAGTTGAAAAAGCTATCTCAGACTTACTTGCAAGTGGAAAAATAAAAGACCTTGGCGCAGGAAGAATGGGTTACACTACAGAAGAAGTTGGAGACCTAATCGCTGAAGCATTGTAAGAGGGTGTCCATTTCTCATACTAATTGTGCTGTAAAGTTTATACGATCTGAAGAACGAGTCCATCGATTGAAAGTATACATATCATAGGCACTCAACGATCTATAACCTGCTGCTTTTAATAAATCATTCACCGTTCCTACTTCATAGATGCGTTGATGGTGTACCTCTTCATAACGGCGAAACAACTCACCTTCCCGTATAAAAAAGGTTAAGAATGTCCTGCACATTTTCGTATGATGTATGTAGTTATTTTTCCAGATAAAAGTATAATCCTGATGGTTCTCGGAAAATGTTCTGTTATGAAAATGCTCAACAATATTCTTCTCGGTGGTAATATCAAAGATAAACAGTCCCTCAGGTGCGAGATGCTCTGACACCCTTGTGAACATATCTCGCATTTCTTTTTCATTAGACGCATAATTTATGCTGTCATAGGTGCATAGAATTACATCAAACTGTTGATCTAACTGAAAATTAAGCATGTCCCCTTGATGAAACGGTATATTTATATCCAAATTTTCAGCTTTTTCCCGTGCAACTTTCAGCATGCCTTTTGCCCTATCAATGCCTGTCATTGAATATCCTCTTGATGCCAAAAGTGAGGTTAATGTTCCTGTTCCACATGCGATATCAAGTATTGTTTTAGGCTCACAACCGTATTTACCGAACAGTGATTCAATGTAATCTGCCCATCTTGTATAGTTGACATTTTTCATCATTCGATCATAGGTATAAGCAAATTTTTCATAAGGTGGTGTTAATAGCATTGTTTTACTTACTCAGTTTCTCGTTTGTATCCTATAGAGGCGTTCAAAAACCTCATTAGGGTATTTATTTCTTCTGAATCCCAACTCCCATCATCATTTGCAGCAATCGCATAATCAACTGCTGTTTTGATTTTGCGTATATTTATTTTTCCAGTGACAAAACTGAATGGGAGTTGTTGCACTCTTCTTTTGACTCTTTCAAATGTTTTTATTAAATCTTCCTTGTCTACGCCTTCTGGTGCCTGACTTATCATAGTTTCTTTTAACGTTTCTGTTGCTATATTAATAAGGTATAATATGACAAACCATTGCAATATGGATAGACAAACAAAAAATATTAATATGATTAATAGAATTTTCGGTAAATGACGTTTCCAATTTAGAATAGCAATTTTCATTTGCTTCACTCTCGTAAATATTTAGCGTTATCTATTGACTCTATTCTGTTTTCCCTATATTCGTATATGTTATCATGTTGTTTAGATATTGTCAAACATTAACTATGGTAGAATTTAGAATTAAATGAACATTAGGAATTGTAGGAGGGAACTCCGATTCCCGATAATCACTGAATTAAATCGCGATTCGGAGATCGCTCCTACAGTGGTGTGTATAATTATTTTCATACTTCACCATAATAATCCTAACCACACCAAACAAAGAACTGTCCATCATTATGAAAATTGGTATCGTCGGACGACCCCATGTCGGAAAAACCACAGTATTCAATGCATTGGCTCAATCCAATGTTGAAATAGGCGACTACAGGAGCAAGAAACAGGTAAATCTAAGCACAATTCCTGTACCAGATGACAGATTAGAGAAGTTATTACCGATATTTCAAGCAAAAACTATTGTCCCTGCGACTATTGACTATGTGGATGGTGGTGGAACTTCTCGGTCAGCATTCAATCCTAACATCGATGTTTCAGACAGTCCAGAGATAGATGCCAGTGTGCTTGCAGAACTCCGTACTGTGGATGCACTTGCCCATGTTGTCAGACTATTTGAAGATGAGACAGTCCCACACGTTGATGGTCATGTAGATGGAAAAAGAGACATTGATGCAGTCAATATAGAATTAGTTTTTGCGGATTTACAGATAATCGAGGGACGACTCTCAAGACTTGAAAAACTTCTGAAGAATCAGAAGACACCAGAATATCAGAATGAATTCAGAGTATTGGAAACCTTTAAACAGACACTTGACGATGGTATGCCATTACGTTCATTAACAATCGCAGAAAACGATGAGAAATTGATCCGAGGATACGGTTTCTTAACACAGAAACCCCTTCTCATTATATGCAATATTAGTGAGACGCAGCTACAAGAAGCAGACCAACTTGTTGAAAGTTTCGCTGAATATGAAGAACAAGCACAGACGACAGTTATTGTCCTTGCGGCAAAGTTAGAAATGGAAATCGCACAACTGGATGCTGAAGATGCAGAGATATTTATGGTAGAAATGGGATTGAATCAATCCGCTTTAGATAGATTTATTAAGACATCATACAATCTTATGGGATTGATTACTTTTTTCACGGGTGGTCCAAAAGAGGCACGCGCGTGGACATTACGCCAGGGGCAGACTGCGGTTGAAGCAGCAGGCTTGATCCATACTGATTTTGAACGCGGATTTGTTCGAGCTGAATGTATCAATTGGAATGATTTGGTCAATTGTGGCAGCTACACACAAGCCAGAAGCAAGGGGGTGTTAAAAGTAGAAGGGAAAACGTATCAAGTTAAAGAAGGTGATGTCCTCAATATATTGGCAAATCCAACATAGTGGTTTAGATAATTCAACAAAAAACACCAAAACTAAACATCTGGGTTGTTCAACTGGTCCCTTAACTTTACTAAAGCATCAATCATCCGCACTCCCATCTTTTGATACATTTCACGTTTAACATCCGTTTCAACTATTCCTGAGAAGTCTATAGGTTCTCCAAATGCTAAATCCAGTTTTGCCCGTCTGAGACGCATGCTGCCACGCGGCAATAACTTCTCAGCACCTCGGTGGTAGACAGGTATAGTTGGCACATTTGCATGGTGTGCTATAAAACACGACCCATCGTGAGCTTTACCTAACTCACCATCCCAACTGCGCGTTCCTTCAGGAAAAATAAGAACTGCATTTCCAGCTTTCAGAAGAGAGATAGTTTTTCGCAATGCCCCTAAGTCAGGTCTGCCTCTATTGACAGGAAAAGCATTATATGTTCTGATTAACTTACTTAACCCCGGCATACTGAAGAGATCACTTCGTGCCATGTAGTGTATTTCTCGATTCGCTACAGAACCTATGAAGAGTGGATCTAACAGACTGACATGATTGGCAACGATCAATGCCCCTCCTTCTCTTGGAATATTGTGTACACCACTTGCCTCAATATCCCCCATGACTTTACAAAAGAGATATGTTAGTCTATGTGACCAGCGATATAATCGATTCGGCGACCAGAATTGGTTGTTTGTATACCACATAAGCGTCTATTTCAGTTTTATCTCACTTCTCCTTTATATGTGTTACTATAATATCAATGACATCCTCAACGGTCTTCCCCGTTGTATCCACACGAATTGCGTCTTTAGCAACTTGTAAGGGACTGTGTTCCCGTGAGGTATCCTTTTCATCACGAGCATTTATTTCTGATTCAACAATTTCTATCGTAGTTTTCACATTTTGTTCCTGAAGATCAGCAAACCGCCGCTTTGCCCGTTCTTGGATAGATGCGTCAAGATAGAACTTATAATCTGCATTCGGGAAGACTATTGTCGTTAAATCCCTTCCCTCTGCAATGATATTTCCTTCCGCACCAATTCTCTGTTGATGCTTAACAATCTCGTGCCGAATTTCGGGTGTCTTGGCAATATCTGCAACTAATTTGTTGACATCGGGAGTCCGTATCTCTTCTGACACATCTACAGAATCTAGAAAAATCCTTTTTCCATTTTCAGTAAATTCTATATTGCACTGTTTCACAAGTTCAATCAATTCTGATATATTTTCTTCAACGCTATTCTCTATCGCAAGCAGTGTAACGGCTCTGTACATCGCACCGGAATCAAGATATAGTAGCCCCAGTTTTTCAGCAACGCACCGAGCCACAGTGCTTTTCCCGGAACCCGCTGGTCCATCTATTGCAATCGTTACACGAGGTACAACTTTTCTCATCTGAATCCTATTCTTCTCACTGTTTCATAACTATTTTTTGGGCTGCTGCCAAAATTTGCTCAATATGTATTTCATCGTTTTTCTGAACTTTATCTTTGAATTCATGTAAGTTATCAACAATATTGTCTATGAGTGCCAGGATAACATCTCTGTTCTGCAAGAAAATGCCAGTCCACAATTCAGGTGAACCGGCTGCAATTCGGGTAGAATCCCGAAATCCTGTTGCAGTGAAATCTATTGCAGTTCCCTCTTGTGAATCAACATCTGCCACAGTGTTGGCAAGTATACTCGCCATTAAATGTGGCAGATGACTTGCTGCACCAATGAGCAAATCGTGAACTTCAGGGGAACAGACATGCGGTACTGCACCAACAAATTTCCATAAGTTTTCAACCAATTGTAATGCATCCTTGTCTGTGTTTTTAGTAGGTGTTAACAGGCAATTTGCGTTATTAAATAGATCAGAATTGGCAGCATCGACCCCAGTTTCATGTGAACCCGCCATCGGATGTCCACCAACAAAAGCAACCGAATCAGAATTTGTTGCTTTCAGTTGTTCTTCAACGGTGCTGACAATGACAGACTTAGTACTTCCGACATCTGTTACTACAATTCGTCTCTGTTGTGGAACAATTGTTTCAAGTATGTGTTTGATGAATATCGGAACAAGTGTCACAGGTGCGCATAACACGACCAGATCACTTTCATGTATCCCCTCAGACAAGTCTGTGGTGATGACATCAACCGCATTGAGTTTGCGTGCCTTCTCAAGTCTACCGATGTTCCTTCCTAAACCGATACGTTCTCCTTGAAATCCGTTTTCCTTTAGTGCTAATCCCAGAGAACCGCCAATCAAGCCGACACCCCATATAGTAATCTGACGTAATTCTTGGATTTGTTGTATAGTAAAGGCAGGTTTCTGATCAGTAAACATTCGGGCAAATTCCAATAGAAAGTATTCACCATATTTTAGATAATATTGTTCCTGATGTCAAGTCAAAATTCCAAGTCATAAAAATGTTGACATCTGATTATATATTCTATACAATTCCATTTAGGAATGGCGTGTTTTGTAAAATAACATACAGAAAAAGCACACATACCAGTATTTCTCAGGATTTTATTATCCATTTCATTCGGTGTCAAAACCCCGTTGCTTTAGCTCGGGGATGTCCACACCGCTAACGACTAAAACAAGTGCGGGGTATCACAGACTGCCCACAGAAAGAGGATGTAATGTTACATCTGCAACCATGTCCGTTGGTGGAGAGCGTCTATATCATGCCAGTCGAATGTGAACTGGAATACGTGAGCGGGTTGATATGCAGCACATATCTGCGATATGCGTTACCAAAGTCGCTATTTTAGCGAACTCTCAAAAGGAGCGAGTAGACATATTGTATAAAAGACCCCCAAGAGAAGTAAGTCATCTCTTGTTGTGTTGGGGTGTCTGGTAAGAAGGACAACAATGAACTGTTTCGGGTGAAGCAGTGCCACTTCACAAAAAAGAATCTTGCCATCTAAAACAGGTGAAAGTCTGGAATAGATGAAAATGGGCGGGGCATCGTCCAGTGCAGTAGGTGATGGAAGACAAGCAAAGGTGACGCTTGCGTTACTGGCGTTTGCATTCACTGATGATCGCAGAATCTACCTCGTATGAGGGACCTAAGAATCCCCCATGCTTTAGCGGGGGGAGTATGTCAAAAACCTTTAAATTCTATCATAGTCTAAGCAAGGATTGCCTTAGGAGGTATATATGGCAGAACGAATTAAAATGGGTTTAATCGGATGTGGCGGCATGTCCGGTGCCCACATGAATGCCTACCGAGAGTTGTGGTCAAAAGAAGTGCAAGTATTTGATATTGTCGCTGCGTGTGATATAGACGAGGGTAGAGCGGAACAACGGGCAAGTCAGGCACACGAATTTCAAGGTGGAACGAAGCCGGCTGTCTATACTGACCTTGATGAGATGCTTGCTAAACACCCTGATTTAGAATGTGTTGATATCTGTGCACTGCACAGGGCACATCATGTGGTTGCTGTGCCAGCATTGGAAGCAGGCAAACATGTTATCATAGAAAAACCTTTTGGAATTACGATGCGTGCGTGTAAACTGATGATGGAAGCAGCAGAGAAAAATGATAGAATTATTTCTGTCGCAGAAAATTATCGGTTGGCTCGAATCCAACGCACACGAAGCTGGGCAATCGCCCAAGGACGTATCGGTGAACCCCGGATGTTCTTCTGGGTTGAAGTTGGCGAGGCATTAGGCAAATGGGGTTGGCGTAACTTCAAGATGGATGCAGGTGGTGGATGGGCATTAGATGGTGGTGTACATTTCACCGATCTCATGCGATATATTCTCGGTCTGGAGGCTGAGGAAGTTTATGCTGTCAACAAAGCTTATGAGCCCTTCCGCTACGATAATGCGGGGGCACGTGAAGGCGGTTATTCAGTTGATGTTGAGGACTGTATGATTGCTACAATCAAGTTTGAACAAGGTGTAACTGCACAGTGGACATGGGTCGGTTCCGCACCTGCACACGGCTTCGGTCAACACACGATCTATGGCAGCGAAGGGGCACTTGATTGGGGAAGAGGATTAGTGCCACGCGGCGGTGAACCAATTTCCAATGACGATTTGATGAAGGAATTCACTGATAGCCTTGATGATGAACAGAAGGAATACTATTTCCCATCAGGCATTGGTGACACAGTCGCTATTGAGTTGAAGTACTTTGCTGATGCAATTCGCAACGGTGGCAAACCCGAAGTTGATGCAGTTGAAGGACAGAGATCGCAAGCTATCTGTATGGCTGCCTATGAATCTGGATATTGGGGGCGTCCTGTAACAATCGCAGAAATTGAGAACTGTGAATTGGAAGGTTATCAGAAGGAAATAAACGACCACTTGGGAATAGAATAGTCCAGTTTATATTTCGATTCTTCTTTGCATAAAGCATTAGTGTTATGCTGTTCCAATATTAGAGTGTAGTGGATTGCCAAATCAACCATGAATGTCCGTTCAGCGTTGATTTGGCATTTTTAAGCACGCCTGTTTGATGGATTGAATAGAAACATCTAACTTTTCCTAAACATACAAATCTAAAAAAAACTGTCCAAGTCAATATATGAGGACAATTGAGTGACAAAAATCGGACAACAATATTATATTTTCGGAGTCTTCATAACATTTTTTTTGTTGTTACCGTCTGATACTGTAATGGCATTTGGTATTGAAGATAAGAATCTAATTTACGAACAGCAGTCTAATATACGTAGACCTACAAATATTCTTGGTCAACGCAAAGGTTTCATTTTTGGTCTTGGTGCTGGTGTTGGCAATGTGAACTTTGCAGAACCACTTGCGGAGTATTGGGGTAGCACTTATGAAGGGGATTGGCCAGACCCGCGTGCAACTACCTCCGCTTTTGCTACTGAGATAAAGATTGGACATGGGTTTTCAAATCACTTTCTGCTTTACTACACCAGTCGCATCACTTGGATGCCATTATCCAATCTTTATCAAGATACGATGATTGCTAATGGAACAGCAGGGGTTGGCATGATGCTCTATCCTCTGAGCAGTACGAATTTTTACCTTATAGGTTCTGCAGGATTTGCAGCACTTGTTACATGGGAACCACCTTTCAAATTGGAACGTGCAAGACAAACCGGATTGGCAGTTTCTGGCGGAATCGGATTTGAACTTGTCCGTCATTTGAACATAGATTTTACAGTAAACTATGGAAATGCACATTCCACACAGATAGATGATGTGAACGAAATAACACTAACCGATGAGATCGTTACCTTTTTGGTGACTGCCCATCTCCTATTCTATTAGTCCGATGCTGAGGAAATAATGGCAGAAAAAAAAGTAATAAGTTTTACAACTTGCCTACTATTGATAGGTATGTTATTATTTATCCTGAGTTGTGGAGATTTGAGCGATGAGGAAACTACGGACCGCATCCGTTTTGCTGAATTTTTCTTCTTTCCTACTGCACCCTATATAGATAAATCATACATAGAAGCAGTTCCTGCTGATGAAGTTGCATCTTTGAAAATTGATTATGAATCAGAAAAAGCAGCCATACAACAGGTCTATAGTGAATTCTATCAAGCATTTAACGACAGAGATATGAGTTCGATCAAAAAGATTTTGTATACGGGAGTTAATATTGAATTTGGAATTTACGTGCTCGGGAGTGGAGTTGAACAGCGGTATCATGCCTCAAACTGGATTACTATAAGGGATATGCTTCAGTGTATATGGAGCGAACAAGCTTGTGCTGAGAGCATGTCGAATACATTTTGGAAACCCAATCCTACGCTAAGTGAATTTTATATTAGATCTAAGCATGTAAATGCACCATGGGACGAAGCAAGTGCTAAAGGATTTAACTATGGCATAGGAGATGGCACCCAAGATCTTTTGGATGTCCCAGGAGAGACTTATATCTATTTTGTCAAGATAAATGGTGAATGGAAAATATATCAACTTGTCAGTCTTGCCCCTAACATTGCTCCACGATATAAAGGAAAACCACCGATTGACAGATATTTTAACGATGCAAAATACAAGGCACCTTAACTACACCTATTCAAAAAAAGAAACAATCTGCAGAGGAGAATATGCCAAAACCAACAGATATTCGTATCCTTGACGTTGCATATAACTTTGAAGAACATCAGTACCGGACTCCGCTAAAATTTGGCGGTGTCCCAACTGACCATTGTATACTATTTAACGTGCAAATTCTTGTCCAAACCCGTGATGGCAAAGAAGCAGTAGGCAACGGGTCTATGCCATTGGGAAATGTATGGGCATTTCCACCGCGCTATGTTCCCTTTGAGCAAAGTCTCACTGCGATGAAGCAGCTTGCTGAATTGGCTATTGATTTGACACGAGATTGTGCACACTATGCACACCCACTTGAACTCTCTGATGTGCTGGAACCAGAGTTCTTGCAGATAGCGTCAGAGCTATCGCAGACGATGCAGTTAGAAATCCCAATACCGAAACTCTGCACTGAGGTCACAACAAGTCCAATTGACGCTGCAATTCATGATGCATTCGGGAAGGCAAACGGCATTAATAGTTACAACGGATTAGACGAAGATTTTATACAATCGGATCTATCCCGTTTCTTAGATTCTGACTTTGCAGGAAAGTATCTTGACCAATATACCACCCGTCATCCGAAACCCAATATGCCACTTTATCACCTTATCGGGGCATTAGATCCACTCACCGATCAAGACATCGTTAAACGTCTTAACGATGGACTTCCAGAGACATTACCAGAATGGATTATGGCTGATGGGTTGACACACCTCAAGATTAAACTGAATGGTGATGATTTAGAGTGGGATATTGCGCGTGTGTTGGCGATTGATCAAATCACCGCTGAAACACAAGCACACCGCGGGGTTAGCACATGGCACTATTCTGCCGACTTCAACGAAACCTGCCAAAATGTGGATTATCTTTTAGAGTTTCTCCATCGAATTCAGGAAGGTGCTGGACAAGCATTTGATCGACTTGCCTATATTGAACAACCGACCGACCGCGATCTTGAAGCACATCCGGAAAATAAGATGCACAAGGCATCAGAGATCAAACCGGTGGTGATTGACGAATCTCTAACAGACTTTGAAACCTTGTTATTAGCACGAGAACAAGGGTATTCTGGAGTCGCACTCAAGGCGTGTAAAGGTCAGTCGCAAGCATTGTTGATGGGGGCGGCTGCGCAGGAATACGGTATGTTCCTTGCTGTTCAGGATTTGACATGTCCTGGCGCATCGTTCTTACATTCTGCTGGACTAGCCGCACGTATCCGTGGGGTTACTGCTATTGAAGGGAATGCTCGTCAATTTTGTCCAAGCGCGAATGATGGCTGGCGAGAGGAATATCCAGAGATTTTTGAAATTATTGATGGCACTGTCGGGACACAGATACTTACTGGTCCTGGTCTTGGGTATTGATATTCCTATTCTTCATTTGCCCTGAGAAGTCTTCTTAATTTTTCCCCACTGTGTTTGCATCTTACTTTTCGGAGATACTGGTAACGCACTGCCACTAACCCAGTCTATTGAATATCCCTCCACTTGGTCATCTCCTATTTGGGTGATTTTCTCTGTTGCGATATGATACTTATAGATATTATTTTGTTGTACTACCACAAAATCAAGTTTATCTAATTCAATTTCATTCGCAGTAAAAACCACTGCCTCACCATTGTCCATCCAATCAATTCCGGTGGGTTCCATATTCTTCGGTATCTTTAACGCCTGAATGTTTTCACCATTACGATCACATATCATATACAGATGTCCCTTATGGATTTGGATTACTATTGGACCTGCCTTCTGATTTATATACTCAGCCTGTGTATACAGTATCTGTTTCCCATCGGGTGACCATCTGGGTCTACCTTGATATATTGTCAATTCATCCTTTTCATGTGCTGGTAGCAACTTTCGTTCGTTAGTGCCATCTGCATTTATTATCCAGAGTTCCTCATCAGAACCAGGAGGGATTCTTGGCTGGGATGAGAAGACAATCTGTTCTCCATCAGGAGACAACCTTGGGTATCTAAGAGGACGATTATTTTTGCTGAAGAGCTCAGTGATTTCACCACTCTCCAAGTTCAATATGTTAATGCTCTGTTTCCTGTCTTTTACAGTTTCATATCTTGCAAAAAAAATGTGCTTTCCATCCGATGTAAATGATGCATAATCATCCACTGCACGATCTGGGTTCGTGAGACGTAACTCTTTTGTGCCATCAGCATTCATAATGAAGATGCTTCCTGCTGAAGTCACAATCTGTTTTCCATCTGGAGACCAATTTGGTTCAGATGAGTTTGGCATCAGTTGTGTGAAGTTGGTTCCATCATCATCTATGATAAATGTTCCGGGAAAGAATGAATTAAAAACAAGTTTGGCATTACCGACAACTGAGAACATTAGCATGAAACAGAGAAATGTAAAAAGTTTACGCATTTTGGTTCTCCTTCAAGAAACTTATGAGATGTTATCTGAATTATTTTGTGTGTTGGTTTCTGGTTCTGCGACTGAAATATTCGTGACTACATTCCGCCGTTCTGGATGGCGAACTGGGAAATCCTTGATTACTTCATTGATTAAGTCTTCTATTATCTTTTTGACATTATCAAACGGGATGCACTCTAAAACGATAATGGCGCGATGTTTGGATGGTGCTATATTATACTTCAATCCATATTGTATACCGAGAGACATTAACGCCGGTTCAACGTTGATTGAAATCTGCCTGCATTCCTGCTCGGTAATGTAATAACTATCAACAATGAAATGCGTATGAATCCACGCTTCTTTTTTTTCAATTATCTTCATATTCGTATTTTAACATGAGAAATGGTTGAAGTCAACTTTGCAGAAGTTAGATGTGTGTCAAGTTTTTGGCAAATATCACATTAACCATTGTAGAGCCAAATCAAGAAATCAACGGTATGAACGCCTTTTGGCGTTCCCCGGGTATGAATGTGCTTATGGCATTCCCCGGGTCTCTGTATCCCGCTATCTTTCAAACCAGTATAAATGGCGGGTTGTGGAGACTCCGCAATACAATGGCTGTCGATATTTTCCTTAGATAACTCGGTATTCGCAGGCGTGCTTTGTAAGCACGCTGAATCATGAAAACATAACTAACTAACTAACTAACTAACTAACTGACCGTCATGTTTATTGGTTCAGAAAATCACGGACATTTCACAGATATAACCAGTGTGCTACCAAAGCGCGCCTACAGTGGGGTGTGGTTGCTAAATTGATGCCTATGGAGTGTTTGTCAAAGCTCACCGATGCAGAATACGGTATTTTTTGCTTCTAAACTCCGAATTTTGGAATAGTGGTAAACTTGCGTAACTTCTACTCCATTTTTAATGATGGCGGTGGGACTTTCGATAACGAAGTCAGCGAAGTGCGATGCGTTGAAAGCAATGTAAGCGAGACTGAATGCCTCAATCTGCTGATCGTATCGCTTGGACAAATCTGGAAATAGAACAATTCCTGTATCAACTTGGTAGATGCATGCGCTTTTATCTATGTTCATTGTTTTCACAGGACACTCAATAATTGCCCGCTGATGTGTATTGGTATCCCATATTTCTGTGTGCGTTACAATGGGTAGACATTTTTGTGTCGCCTCTAAAATGGCTGCGTTGCTATCAAGGCCCCGGACCTGCGATGCTTCTTGAACATCAAATAGGGGACCGCCCCAATAATCCTGTGCTGGTCTATACTCGACATAGTTATCGTTACAGTATGCATGCCTTCTGAATACCGCTATATGTTCTTCGCCAAAAACAGGGAGGAAGTCATAGTTTGGATTTGTGAAGAGATTTTTCTCCGCAAAGGTGCGTTCACTCTTACACGAACCACATTGGTAATAATCGCTGAAACTTCCATCTGTGTTATCTATGATGCGGCATCGAGATTCGACCCAAAAGCGAGGGGCGTTTCCGTTGCCAACAGAGTTGATAAAAGAAAGTCCATAATCAAGGCAATTCATTGATTTTCCTCTCGGTGTAGTATATGATTTATTAAACTTATTTTATCCCAACAGTATTTACCTGTCAATCAACATCTCTTGTTGGGTGTGTAAAGTTTTTAGCAAAATATCTCAGTCACCATTGTAGTGCGAAATCAAGTAATCAACGGTATGAACGCCTTTTGGCGTTCCCCGGGTATGAATGCGCTTATGGCATGCCCCGGGTCTCCGTGCCTCGCTATGTTTCCTTCCAAGAGACAATCAGGATTATTGCGCTATTGTTGGTCGTGGACGTACTACCCGAAAACCGATGGTCCGTGTTGAATCCAACGGATAGAACGGAGACCTTAAAGCTGAACGAAGGAATATACTACCGACATCCCATGCCCCGCCGCGAATTACGCGTACACGTAACACATCACGGAAGCGTAGATTCAACGGATTCCGGGACACTTTCTTTTTGTTCTGTTGATAAAATGTGGGGTTATATTCATCAAGACACCATTCCCATACATTTCCAGCAAGATCTGCAATACCATTGGGTGATGTCCCATCTGAAAATTGTCCAACAGGTGTGGGATGGTTATAACGCCGTGCGAAATTTGCATGGTGTCGTGCTTTGGGTGGATCGTTGCCCCATGGGTAAATGCGACTTTCTTGTCCGCGCGCCGCACGTTCCCATTGTGCTTCAGTTGGCAAACTACCGCCAATCCATTCTGCAAATGTTTGTGCATCAAACCATGTGACACCGACAACAGGTTGTGTATCTGCATTGAAGTTGCCATCTTTCCAGATTTCTTCGCCTTGTTGTCCACGAGGCGTGGGACGTTGCGTTGCTTCAACAAAAGTGCGATATTGTGCATTCGTGATTTCGTATCGGGAAATTTGGTATTCGGAGAGATAGACTTTGTGTTGTGGCACTTCAGCGTCAAAGGTATATCTTTCCAGCAATGAACTTCTTAACTTGGCTTGTGTATAGGCTGTTTCTGCTTCCTTAGCAGTTGATCCCATAAGGAATTCACCCGCGGGAATCGTTATCCATTCTATTGTGGCGAGTGTCTTTTCAGCGGATGGGTTTAATTCGGCAGTAACTGGGTTGTTACAATAGCAGAGGAGAAATACCAGAATCGTGAGACAGAGGTATCGCATTCCCTAAAATATCCTTTAATTTTCTTGGGATTTCTCTTCAAAGTTGAATTTTCTCAAAGTAAATCGGGTCCATGCGTCATCTAAATTATCACCTTCCATTGAAGAACCACCATACGATCCTACTTTATAATCCACACCGGTAGCATATTTTAATCTCTGGGCAATCTCAAATATATCACTTGTCTGACGAAGGCTTGCAGAATTGACAACATGACATCTTAATACATTAGGAGGCTCGGAAGTCTGTTTATCATAGTTTAGATAGGGATATGCTTTGAGTATTGTTTTGAGGATGCTGGGTGGGTCTATTTTTTTACGGACGATCTTAACTATCTCTACTGCAGCATCCTGCAAAGTCTTTTCTAATTCTGCCCGATGGATTCCGTTGAGTTCTTCATCCTCAAGCGTTGCAGTGAAAATCCCTTTACCTAAGTCCATAGGTAAACCGTTCTTTTGTTCTTCGTGATCTTCGTTTAAGGTGTACCGAACTCTTCCGAAACGTACAGGACCATAACCATTCCTCTCAGGTATTTCTATCCTAATAAACTTAATGAAATCACTGTCCGATACGTCTTTTAAGTCAATGTTACGAATTTCAAACATATCCATTATGTCTCTCCTATGAGAAAGGTAAATCTGAGATAGAAAACTCTACATTAAAACGGTGTTTTACGCAAAACGGAGGGATGTAACCATTAACTAGTACTTCAGCATCCCGTTGTGCAAATGTAAGTGCTATTAATTGAAGTTCAACGTTAGGTGAGAAATCTCCGCTAGGGTTAGTTGCTTGTCCTTCCAAATGATTATGTAAATATGTTAGGTCCATAATTCCACGAAAGGGTTGTGGTAAGATATGAATAAGTTCTTTAGTTGGTTCTAATATATTAAGTCCATGTGGAAGAGTATCCTCAATTTCTAATTCATGACGGCTCCCCAACCTAAAGGATGGGGTTTCCTTTAGGTCATCTTCTCACGGACACCTCCGTTTTTTGAAGATGTGGGAAACCTCTTTTATCTCCTTATAGGAGACTCACTTGGTTTTAAGCCAAGTTAACCGAGACAGCAATTGTCGGGGTGCCCGCCACGGCACGACTAACAGGGTCCTTACAAGGTATCCCCCACTGAGCGACCCAGATACTTTATGTTCAACGTTCTGTTTATTTCGCAGTTGTGGAGGGAACACCTACACAATCCTATATAGCGAATGCAGAACTCATCACAGACGACTGGCAAGGATCGTAACTTGCAGCGTATACAACCGAATGTGGTATTGTTGAGTTTATCAACGTCAACTCTGTCCGAGCAATCAGATTGGATAGGACACCAACAGGAAGTAGGCGATTGCTCTCCTATCCAGTTGATAGGAACAGAATACCATATTTCTTGAACAAAGTCAAGTGTTTTTCTTGACACAACAAAGGCGGTGTGGACATCCCCGAGCTAAAGCAACGGGGTTTTGACACCGAATGAAATGGATAAATATAGGCAGGATTTTCTTGT
Source organism: Candidatus Poribacteria bacterium (assembly GCA_958295945.1). Classification (GTDB taxonomy): domain Bacteria; phylum Poribacteria; class WGA-4E; order WGA-4E; family WGA-3G; genus MSPOR6. Next base: position 1,201,498 of record OY282386.1, on the reverse strand, counting down.
GATGGTTCCCTTTTACTATTAAATACAGCATAATGCCATGCGACAGCATAGGAACGTGTGAGTGAAACATAAGGACTGTTAAGTGTGCCCGAGGCAATATGATGTATTAATGCTTCAGTAGTGGGAGTCGTTTCTGGTGATCTTGCCGTAAATCCTATTCGTCTTGAATCTTGAGCATGCCAATGTGTTCCAACGCCTGCCCCTTTATATAATGTTGCCATATACAGATTGAAAATAGGAATACTTGGAGTAACGTGAACTACCAGTTGCCTACATTTTTAAGTCCTTATTTACAAGTATTTCAGGTCAAAATTGTTGATATTAAATGTATGTATAGTTTATCATGTTTATTAAACTAGATTGCTCTATGTTCATGGGGATGTGTCAATTTGTTTATGATGAAACCTAAAATAATATGATATATTCTTCCTACGGTAGACGATGTATCCTATATCGCTAATGCAACATGTCCATTAATTCTAAAAATGATCTTCTAACAATAGAAGAAATGTAAGAAATACAATGAATTATTCTACAGCATACAATCTAATTCTTTATTGGACATTATTGTTTAAGATACAGTATAAAGAAATTCTATCATTTTTTGAGAAGACTGTCAAATCATTTAGTAAGTTTTTCCTTCAAATCCCATTTGCGTCTACCACAATGATGCTGCTATACTAATTCAACTTCTTTCCATCTTTAGTAGACATTATAATGAATTAAATAGTAGGAGTTTCATAACACCAGGGGCTGAAGTTTAGTCGAAAGTTGTGTAAACCACAACAGGTTTCCATAACTAAGTCACAAAACCCTTTCTTCCAATTTCTGAGTATGTCTTTGACAATGCGGTATCTTTTGATACCACTAATGGCATGTTCAACGCGTATGCGTATAGATGCTATCTTTCTATTGTTTTCTTTTTCTGTCAGTTCTCCACCTTTTGGTTTTTTCTTTGGTTGAACGATGTGGACATCAGGAAGGGTGAACCCTTGAAAACTGGTATCTTGGGACAAGGTGCTTCTCGGTGGCACACAATAGCCCACCTGATCAGTTATGTATTTGTCATGGTGTCTTCCTTCAAAAGAGGATGTCAATAGGACGACTTTGCAGGTCTCATTGATAATCAGATTATTTTTACTGTATGGCATTTCTTTTTACCGCTATAATACGCCTTTTGAGATTGTGGATCTTTTGAACGTTGTATCGGTCGTTCTATACCATCATGAAAAAATATTCTTTATCTTGACTTTGACTTGATAGCTCATAGGTATCACACATAGATGTGGGAACTGTGTCCCGAGATGGCAGCTCTCCAAGTTCTGCTAATGCGGTGTTCAATATCGGTAAAAGCAAGTGAATTCATTTATTCACAAGAGGTGGAGGCATACCAAAGAGGATGCCGAATAGAACCTGTTTCGGAGCTTCATGAAGGTAAATTAAAATTTACAAAAATTACTAACAAACCCCGACACAGACTGGATGCACAGCACCGTACCAAAAACCGTACCAAAACCGTACCGTAAAACGAAAAAATGTCTAATTCGGTACGGTTTCAATCCTGAAAAAAAGCGATGAAGTGTCAAAAACTTTACACACCCAATAAGATTTTAACATTGAAAACCCATATCCAATGTGATATAATAAACAGATAATTTATGTCCAATATATTGAGATAAGCATAAGTGAAGGAACGCATATCTATGAAGCGGATAAAAATTCCCGGAGTTGACCAAGAAATATCACAACTGATTTTGGGAACAATGATGTATTCACCTGGCGACTACGAGCACAGCACAAAAATGCTGGATACATTCTTTGAAGCAGGTGGAAACACACTGGATACAGCACACATTTATGGAGGTGGCAATAGTGAAAAGTTAATCGGGCTATGGATGAAAGAGCGTGGAAACCGAGAAGATGTCTTTCTCATAGATAAGGGTGGACACCCGCAGGGCGGTAACCCAAACCGAGTTTCACCAGAATTCATCAAACAGGACCTTGATGAAAACCTCATCCGTCTTGATACCGATTACATTGACCTATACATGCTACACAGAGATGATACTGCAATACCTGTAAGCACGGTTATTGATTATCTGAACGAAGAGATAAACGCAGGTCGCATCCGAACCATCGCCGCATCAAACTGGAAACCCCACCGCATCGTTGAAGCAAATGATTACGCAAAAGAACATAATCTGAGTGGCTTTGTTGCTGCAAGCAACAACATAAGTCTTGCTGTGCCTATGGAACCGATGTGGGGTGGTTGTGTAAACGTTGACGATGATGCACGGCGTTGGCATATAGACAGTCAGTTCCCACTCATGCCGTGGTCATCACAAGCACGCGGCTTTTTCAGCGGTGCTTTTACACCAGAAAACCGAGACAATGGCGATATGGTGCGTGTCTATTACAACGATGATAACTTTGAAAGGTTTGCACGCGCAAAACAATTAGGAACAAAATACGGATTTTCCCCAATTCAAGTCTCGCTTGCATATTGTGTTCACCTTCCTTTCCCCAACTTTCCTATTGTCGGTCCTGCTAATTTGGATGAAATGGCTTCCTCCCTCGGCGCATTGAATCTTGAACTACCCGATGATGAAATGCGTTGGTTGAACCTTGAAATATAATAAATAAGAATAAGCCATAAGACACAATCTTTGTTAAACAAAACAAACAGGAATAAACATGAAAAACAGACTTTTCAGCACAATACTCATACTTTTGCTTACTATTCTTTCCTTTAACGGCTTATACACTACTTATGCCCAAGAAAGTTGAGGCGCGTGAAGCAATCCTGCAATCCCACGTGGTGGGATAGGTGAAGTCAGTTTGACTTCTGAAGATGCCAAGAAATTTCAAGTATCTCTCAGCACGATGCGTTGGTTTGACGCTCAAGGTGGACATCTTGAAGATGAAGGCATTTTCTTAGATCAAAATAAAAACCCAATTGTAGACTCAGTACCACAACACCGACATCATGTTGTCCTAAACATATATAGAGTTGATCTCGGATTAAAATACATACTCGGAACAAACTGGATAGTGGAGTTTCTTTCCAAGCAGGCTATCTTGGTGTATATCAAGCTTATGCGTATTGGGATGGAGAAATAGATAAGAATTCCGGACTACTTTTCGGTATGGTATCACTCGGAACATCGATTACAACACCATTCAATGTCCCGTTATCGCTCTCGTTGTTATTACCTTTACATCAAGAAACACTTTACGATGACACTGATGCTTTAGTTGATGGAAAATATGAAGAAAGCGATGCGTTTGAATTTGGTCGGTTGGTTTCTTTGACAGTCATGTATTCATTCTAAATATCGTTGATAGGTTTTCGCTTGCGACACCCTTAGTCATCAATTTTAACACTCTTCCCGTCAAATCCCCATGCTTTAGCTTGCGGGATGTCCACGGGCAAAAAGGTTGATTTTGAGAAAGAAACACACTATAATACAAATACCTTTTCAGTGGTGGATGTCGTTAGCATCTGCCACACTACTAACGATGGGTAAGAGGCTCTTCACCGAGAAGACATACCATGAGAAAAACCTATAAATACAAGGGACAAAATCAAAAGAACACAATCAAGTTAGGCAATATGCTTGACGATATGCACCAGATCCATGTGCATATTATGCGATTGCAGCGCAGATATTACCGTATGTATGGCAAAAACATATCCGCATATAGAATGAATGCACATGTTGCCAAACTAAAAAAGCGGACAAAGTCTCATTGGACAGACTTGCCGAGTCAAGTTGTGCAAGATGTTGTGCTGCGTATGGGCAAAGCTTATGATGCATTTTTCAGAAATATGAAAGATCGCAAGGCTGGCAAAACAACGTGCAAAGTAGGTAGACCGAAAATCAAACCGCAACATAAATACAACTCCATGACGTTTACACAGGCAGGCTATAAACTTGAAGGGAACCGTATCAAGATCAACTGTATAGATACGTGGTTTTCCTTTCACAAACATCGTGATATTATCGGAGACCTCAAAACAATAACCCTCAAGCGTGACAGGTGTGGCGATTACTGGGTCTGCTTTTCTTGTGATAACGTTGACACACCGAAATCTTTTGCGAAGACAGGTGAAAGTGCTGGCTTTGATTTCGGATTGAAAACGTTTCTCACAACTTCTAATGGGAATAAGATTGTCTCTCCGCAGTTTTTGAAAAAGTCCTTGAACAAGTTGAGAACACTGAATAAAAGTGTGAGTCGTAAAGTCAAGGGATCAGGCAATTGGTATCGTGCTATCCGTGCTTTGTCTCGACATTATAGGAAAGTCGCACGACAACGTCTTGACTGGCAGTGGAAACTTGCTACAGACCTTTGCAGGCGTTTTGATACCTTGTGCTTTGAAACCCTCAATATAGACGGTATGAAACGCCTCTGGGGGCGTAAAGTCAGTGATCTCGCTTGCTACCAGTTCATTCAAGTGTTGGCATTCAAGTGTGCTAAACACGATAAAACTTTCCTCAAAATTGGACAATGGACAGGGACAACAAAACCTTGTAGCAACTGCGGACACAAAAATAAAGACTTGACACTTTCAGATAGACAGTGGACATGTCCTACGTGCAATACTGAACACGATAGAGACATCAATGCTGCTATCAATATCAAACAGGCAGGCTTAGCTGCCTAAAGTGGAGATGACGTGAGCCGGGTGATCCTTTTGGAGAAACGCCGTTGTCAAGGAAGCACAAGCCCCAACCTTTAGGTTGTGGGACACTATGACGAAGTATTACGTGAAAATAACACAGAACATGTAAGCGAACTGAATCATAGGCAAAACGTCTTATACCCGAACAAATCGCATTTACAGTCTAACTATAGAAAAGGCAATATGATAGCACACAGCAGAGGAGTCCAAATTTTTCAGGGAATAATTAGCGTTATTTTGGGTGGTGTCAGTATCTTATTGACAATAATATTACGCCAATACACATACTCAACAACAACACTCATCACTTTTTTTGTAGTTGGCGTAACCCTCGTTTTCTCTGGCGACTACCTGATTAACCCTTTTCGTATGCCCGTAAACCCTTATAAACAACAACTTCTTAGTGAGATGTGTCTTATCGCTTATGGCGCGTTTTATGTCAATATCGGCATATCTCAATTGTTACAACCACTCACAATGATACCTCTCTCACAATTCATACATCCGATTTGGATACGTAGGGGAATAAGCACCATCGGCATACTATTAATTATTGGAGGGATTTACGGAATTATTCAGTTGCGAAATGCTGAATTCACTGAACACACATCGGAATAATACCGTTTCTAAATGAAACTTCTAATAAAATAGTCGGTTCGTAGTCGCGCAATTCATTGCGCTTCTTACCGCGCAATAATCACAGCATATCGGAGAGATATTTCACCGACATTTCGGATACCATGCAATACTTGACAGTCAACATGCACAGCTTCATTATCACTGATGCGATGCGTCTGTTCTCCGAAAAGCACTTCACCCTCTCCAGAAAAAACATAGAAGATTTCCTGTCCATCATGCGTATGCGGTGGATGTGCGCGTTGTCCCGGGCCAACTTCGGATATATGTAGACTGAGGACATTCCGGTCTGTCCCTTCTTCAAGAATAAAACGATCAATACCTTTGATATCCGTTCTCACTGTTTCTGCCATTATAATACCTCCTTATCTTTAGGCTAATTCTACCACGCATAGAAAAACCTATCAAGTTGAAATGGATGAAGGGTGTGTAAAGATTTTGTCACCGTAGACATCAATTCAAGTGAAAAACCTGTAATCTATTGTAGGGCCAAATCAACGGTATGAACGCCTGTAGGCGTTCCCCGGGTCTCTGTGCCCCGCCATTCCTTGTCCTGTAAGGCAACGGGCGGGCACAGAGACCCGCCCCTACAATTCATGGTGAGAAGTTAGTGACAAAAACTTTACACACACCGAGTAATTAGAAATGGCACTAAATTATTTTATAGGATTATTTTGGAATTGCTGTCAAGGTCGAGGGCGATGAAACGAAATCCTGTGGGTTTTAGTTTTTCAACGAGTTCGGTTCGGAGATTGAGTACATCCGTAAAAACAGGTTCGGGGACTTGTATCCTTAAAACAGGTTTATGATCAAATAGGACTACACCTTCAATGCCAAATTCTGAGACGATATGTTCGGCTTGTTGCAAAGCAGAAGGTGTTGGCTGATTCTCCATATTATTTTCGCTTTCTCCAATCACTTCCTGCCATAAATCCTCCATCAATAAAGACCATTTGTCCAGTGACAAAGTCGGATGCGTTAGATGCGAAGAAGATTGTCAATCCTGCGAGGTCTTCCGGTTCTCCCCAACGATATGCGGGGGTGCGATTGAGGATCCATTCGTTTCGACTATCTTCCCTTGCTGGCGCGGTCATCTCAGTACGGATAAATCCGGGGGCAATGCCGTTGACCTGGATATTATGTTCTGCCCATTCAACGGCGAGGAGTTTGGTGAGTTGTAATAGACCGCCTTTCGCGGCTGTGTAGGCGACACTTGTTGGTAATCCAATTGCGGAGGTCAGTGACAATGTATTGATGACTTTGCCGCTACCTTGCTTTTCCATGACTTTGCCACATGCTTTTGCGAGAAAGAATGCTCCCTTTAAGTTGACACCTGTGACAAAATCCCAGTCTTCTTCGGAGAATTCCAACGCAGGATTTCGGACATTCACACCTGCGTTGTTGACCAGAATGTCAAGTCTACCGAAGGATTTGACTGTCTGATCAACGAGTGTATCAATTTGCTGCAGATTGCTGACATCTGCTTGAAATGGTAGGACGGTGTTGCCTGTTTCGTCAGCAATCTGTTCTGCGACAGGGGTGAGCGTGTCAATTTCTCTGCCTGCTATGACAAGTTTTGAGCCTGCTCCTGCAAGTCCTTCTGCCATTGCTCTGCCGATGCCGCGACTTGCTCCACTTACGAGACTTACCTTACCATCTAATCGGAAATGCTGGATTGTATTTATAGCGGATTTTTGGGGCATAGTTTATTGATTAGAAACGATTATTTCTGTTTGTTCAATTCAGCCAGTTTTTCCTGATTTACAACTTTCATATCCCCATTATGTTGGGTAGCAAGTGATTCAAGTAAATATGCACCAGGGGAAGTTCTTAAGTCAATCTCAAGTGCAACAACATAGATTCTTGCTTTCTGCACATTTTGTTCTTGCACATACTCAAGTATTCTTTCAGGACTTGTTTCGATTTCGTGTCCCTTAAGTGTTGTTGGCAGCCCATCTGTAACCAATACAATAACAGAGGATTCATGTGCCAAGGCAGTTTTTAGTGCTTCAAGGATGTTCGTGCCCGTATTATTTTGAATGCTTGCAGGCGTAAATCCATCAAGATACCATAAGGCATGTTTGATGCTTTTTTCATCTGCTGGTAAAAGTTTCTCATTCATCATTTCAGCTTTACTATAGAAAGGAACGATATTGAATTTATCATCACTTCCAAGCATGAGAACAGAATCTTTGACAGCATTGAGTGCTAATTCCAACTTGTTGAGTCCTGCTGCTTGCATACTTGCGGAGACATCAAGGCAATACACGACATTCTGGGGACCATCAAGATCGTTTAGGAATTTGATGATGCCGAGTGGGTCTTTGTAGCCGGAACTTCCGCCTCCTTCAAGGAGTCCATCTCCACCGCCGCCTTGAGAGGATCCGCGAAATTTTCCGAAACCATCACCGCGTGCGCGAACCCGCCCTGTAACGAGCCCCATACCATCCGTGCGTCCGGGTTGTGCGACCAACCTGCTCAGGTTTGACGCTTCGGCTTCCCTTAATTTTGCGTCTGTCATCACGTCTGGTACTAATTCGTTTATGGGTGCGTTGTTGACTTCAACATCATGGATCACAACTCTTTCACTTAATTTGACTACTTCGTCCCGTTCATTTTTTGCTGCATCAATCTTTTTCTGTAGTGCATCTTTTGCGAGTTTCTGATTGGGATCAAGCCGTTTTTTTGAAAGTGGCGGTTTCGGTCTAAGTTTTCGTTCAAGCAGCGGGTCATGTTCTTTAAATAGGTCGAAAGCGAGTGCGTCCGCTTGTTGGTCTGCAATGTTACCTAATGGCAAGAACAAGTAGACAATAGCAGCACTCAAGTGAAAAATGAGTGAGAGCAAGATAATTGACCGCATTCGAGTTCTGCGTAGTTCTTTTTCAGCATATCGTTCCTGCATTTCGTTTAACATTATGGAGTTCTCCTTGTGATATTTAATATGAAGGCTTCAATCAGAGTTAGACGCAAGTCTTTCAAAGACGTTTATCCACTGATTTCCTTTAGGTGTGAGTTCATAATATGTATGGTTTCGGTGTTTAATCCATTTCCCTTTTACGATATTTTTGCGGTAGTGTATGATACGTCCTTCAACGCGTTTCAATCCGCCAAGTTCCTTTAATTTTCGATGTCGTTTATGCATTTCTTCAAGCGGGATTCTCAATGTTTCAGCGACAACTATAGAATAATCCACACCCAATTCCTGATGATGTTTCAAAATAAAGTAATCAGTATCATCTAAATCTGGTATTTCTTGTAAAGTATCTGGCTTATTAGATTTGTGTATTTCATCCCATGATACGTTTAACAACCTTTCTGCTCTCAAACCTGGGACTGTTGGACATGATGTGTTGTGAACAGTGATGGTGCTATCTTCCTTGAAATACCCTATAATTGGGTTATCTTCATTGGGATTGCAACACTTTGCGATTACATAAGTGAGTTCATTTGTCATTTTATTGTAGGTTTTAGAATTGCTACTACCGTTATTGCGAACTGTACTTGCGTAATGTTTCTGTGTATAGTGCATAGTCAACATTTTATTGTCCTTCGGGTTTCGGAGATCGCTCCTACCGTTCGGGTTTCGGAGATCGCTCCTACCGTTCGGGTTTCGGAGATCGCTCCTACCGTTCGGGTTTCGGAGATCGCTCCTACCGTTCGGGTTTCGGAGATCGCTCCTACCGTTCGGGTTTCGGAGATCGCTCCTACTGTTCGGGTTTCGGAGATCGCTCCTACTGTTCGGGTTTCGGAGATCGCTCAGACCGTTCGGGTTTCGGAGAATGAATTGTGCGACTACGAACACCATAATATATTAAGCAAATGTTCACCTGATTTTATAATTCACTATAGTTCGTGATAATGCTCTATGTCCGATGTCTTTCCGCCAATGTGCGTCCTCGAAATGTATGGCAGTAACACCACGATATGCTTTTTCAATTGCGGATTTAAGGTCATCTGCAAGTGCGGTAACACCTAATACGCGTCCACCGGCAGTAACCACGTTGTTTTCATTTTCTTTTGTGCCTGCATGAAAAACGGTAACACCTTCAATTGAATCGGCTTTTTCTAAGCCAGTTATAGTTTTTCCTGTTTGATACGGGTTTGGGTATCCTCCTGAAGCCATGACTACGCACGCTGCTGCTTCAGTCCGCCATTGGACATCAGTGTGTTGATCAAGTGTTCCATCAATACACGCTATCAACAATGGTACTAAATCGCTTTTGAGGCGAGGTAATAGCACTTGTGTTTCAGGGTCTCCGAATCGACAGTTAAATTCCAACACTTTTGGACCAGTATCTGTAATCATCAATCCAACGTATAGAACGCCTTTGAATGGACATCCGATATCTGACATACCTTTGACAGTCGGATGAACGACGCGTTCCATTACATATTCATGAAGTTCTGGAGTCATGACAGGTGCGGGAGAGTATGCTCCCATTCCACCGGTATTCTTACCTATATCGCCATCGTGCGACATCTTGTGGTCCTGTGAACTTACGAATGGTAAGCAGTTTTTCCCATCCACAAGGACTGTAAATGATGCTTCTTCTCCGATTAACTCCTCTTCAATCACGACACTATTGCCTGCGTTCCCAAATGTCTTATCCACTAAAATCGTTTTGACCGCTTGGGTTGCTTCGGCGATGGTGCGTCCGGGAATAACACCTTTTCCCGCTGCTAAACCGTCTGCTTTGACAAAAACTGGGATCTTAATATCTTCAATATATGCAATTGCTTCATCAGCATCTTCAAAGGTCTGGTATGCTGCTGTTGGGATGTCGTTTTTCAGCATCAACTGTTTGGCGAAATCCTTACTTCCTTCCAGTCGTGCTGCTTGTTTGTTGGGACCGAATGCTTTCAAACCACGTTCATGTAGGACATCCACGATTCCAGCTGCTAAAGGGTTCTCAGGTCCGATGACTGTTAAGTCAATGTTTTTGGCTTCTGACCAATCCGCGAGTTTTGTAAAATCATCATCTATCTGAATTGGTTCAGCGATTTGTGCAATGCCCGCGTTTCCGGGTGTGCAGTATATTTTTTGTGCGAGTGAACTCTGTGCAAGTTTCCAGACAAGGGTGTGTTCGCGCCCTCCTTGTCCAATAACGAGAATATTCAACGTTGTGTCCTTTGTAGTGGTATATGTGGAAATTTCTGTTAAACACATAGTTTAACAAAGTTTTGTCAACAATTCAACAAATATTTCTTATGAAGGAGTGTGTAAAGCTCTTGGCACTAACTTCTTACCATGAATTGTAGTGCCAAATCAAGTAATCAACGGTATGAACGCCTTTTGGCGTTCCCCCAAATCAACGCCAAATGCGCCAAATCAACGGTATGAATGCCATTGAGGCATTCCCCGTGTGGCATTTGTCGGGTATGAATGCGCTTAGACGAATACGCGTTTGGTATTCGCCATGATTCCCCGGGACTCCGTGCCCCGCAATTGTTGTGAGGAGAAATGGCGGGGCACGGAGACCCCGCGCTACAATGGCTGGCGTAATTTAAGAAGATCAATCCATTTTATTAGTGTCCTCAGTCCCGTAGGGACGATATGTCTATAGCACAACGTTCAACACTCATTTCTTAGTCCCGTAGGGACGATATGGGACGATATGTTTATACGTTTCGGTTGTTACAAACATATCGTCCCTACCAAATCAACGTCAAATGCGCATTTGGCATTTGTCGGGACTAAGAAATGTGATGACGGCGTTTAGCTATAAACATCCCGTCCCTACGGGACTAAAGAACGTTATCGCCATGCAAATAAATCCTTAAATTGACCCATAAGGTGCGGTTTCCTAACCGAACAGACCGGCACTGGAAGGTCGTTATTGTTTGAGGGGTTTCTAACCACGATTTTTGAGCCAAAATATGCAAATCGGGGTTACAAACCCCTCCAACAATAGGGAATTGGGGTTGGGTAACCGCTAAATTGATGCATAAGGTGCGTATGTATGAGGTGCAATGAATTGCGCGTGTCATTTGACAATGCACTCTCTGTGAATTTCTCCTAATTTCATAGAATTTTCCGTTATCAAAAGTGTACAGAAATTGTATATAATTTCGTACATCTGTACAGTTTTTTTAAGTGCTTTGAGAGCAGTCTGTATCAAGGTTAATATGGGATTTATAAAAAAACAAAAATTTTTTAATTTGTACACTTTCACTATTCGTCTTTTGTCGCGTGAAATCGGTTGACCGAGAATGACACTTGTCCAACATTTTACGTTTGCAGAACAGAATGTATTTAATGTCAAAAGTTGCACGCTGCATACTGACTTGGTGTTTTTTTGAAATGTGTTTCTATGTAACGGACAGATTGCTTGTAGCATAATCTTTATTCTTTGCAAAAGATGTTTTGTTGTCATAATTCACTGTCTTGACGTTAAGGTTTATGTGACATGTATTATAACTTGTTAAATAACGTAAGTCAAGTATATTTTTACATTTTTTCGTTATTTTTTGTATTTTAAAATGAATGCTTTTATTTCCTTGGATATTGAATTTGGTGAAATAACTTTACGCACCTACCGTCTTGGGACATTTAGCATTTGTGAAAAAACTCAACAAAAAACCGAAAACTAAATAACCTTGCCTATTGCTGCTGGTGTGTAAAGATTTTGTCACTAACTTCTCACCATGAATTGTAGGGGCGGGTCTCTGTGCCCGCCCGTTGTCTTACAGGACAGGGAATGGCGGGGCACGGAGACCCCGCACTACAATAGAGGACAGGTTTTTCACTTGAATTGACATCTACGGTGACAAAAACTTTACACACCCCTATTGCTGCTTGAGTATTGTCAATTGTCAACTGCTTGTGCTACAATACGTTCAAACGTAGGAAAGACAATACTCTTGGAGGGTAATATGAAAATTGATAAGATTGAGTCGTTTTTTATTGGAAACGGTTATGTGATTCGTATTTGGACAGATACGGGTCTCAGTGGTATCGGACAGACTGCATGCTGGGGTTACCCTGAGGCAGTTGAGAAGATTGTAAATACTTTTGAGAAATACCTGATTGGTCAAAATCCGTTGCGTATTGAACATCATTGGCAGCATCTATATCGAATGGGGCCGTTCAAAGGCACTGCCTTGAGTGGGGCAATAAGTGCAGTTGACATTGCATTGTATGATATTAAGGGCAAACATTTCGGTGTTCCGGTATGGGAATTGTTGGGTGGAAATTGTCGAGATAAAATCCGACTGCATCTATTGGGTGGTGGTGGCACACCTGAGACGATGTTTGAGGCGGCAAAAGCTGCTGTGGAAGAAGGATTTACCGCGTTGAAGTTTGATCCATTGGTTGGTAATTTTCAAGATATGGCATTGGATCGTTTGGTGAATACAGCGCGTGACCTTGTGGCAGCAGCGAGAGAAGGTGGTGGTCCGGATCTGGATCTGATTGTTGAAGTGCATCGGAAACTGACACCGATGAATAGTATCGTGTTAGAGGCGGCGTTAGCACCCTATAATCTCTATTTCATTGAAGACCCGATTCAGATAGATACTATCACGACGCAAGCGGAATTAGCGAAGCGGATGACAACACCCCTCGCTATAGGTGAACGAAATGTAAGCATCTGGGAGTTCCGTGAGATTTTGGAGGTAGGTGGTCCGCAATATGTGCGTCCTGATGTCGGTTTGGCAGGTGGATTGACGCACTGTAAAAAGATAGCTGCGATTGCGGAGGCATACCACAGCGCGGTTGTAACGCATAACTTTCTTGGTCCGGTGATTACTGCTGCATCGCTACATTTAGATGCAAGCATACCGAACTTTGTCACACAAGAATACACAAAAGCGGACGAATCTGATGCTTTTGCTGTCTACAAAGTGTCGTATCAACGGGAAGGTGGATATATTCCGATTCCTGAAGTGCCTGGATTGGGTGTAGAAATTAATGATGATTTAATTGCAGAAACCCCTTTCAGACCTATGAATACAGGCACAACTCCATTGCGTGAAGATGGATCTGTTGCGTATGCGGTGTAAGTGATTGTATAGTAGGATTGATGTACGGAGACCTTGTCCGATAGATAAAGTGTGCAGAATAGAGGAGGTAAGAGATGAATGCTGATGAGAAATATCTATTTGATCTGAACGGTTATATCATTGTGAAGAATGTATTGACACTAGAAGAGGTAGCATTGGCGAATGAGGCCATCGACAAACATAGTGAACAATTGCGCGTGCGTCCGAGAGAGCAAGCACTTGACGGTGGTTCTGAGGAGTTGCGTGGTGAATTCGGTAGAGGGGAACTCGGTGGCATGCTTGGCTGGGAGGAACCGTGGTGCAATCCGTTTCGAGACATGCTTGCACATCCGACACTTATTCCGTATCTGAATGAAATATTAGGTAAGGGTTTCCGCATGGATCATCAGATGTTCCTGCTTTCTATGGACAAAGGGGCAGAAGGTTTCATTTTTCACGGTTCATCTGGACCTGGGTTTGATCCGAATCAGTATTATATTTTTCGCGATGGTAGGATGCACAATGGATTGAGTGTTGTGACGATTCAACTGACTGATGTGCCACCTGGAGCAGGTGGACTGATTGTTATACCGGGAAGTCACAAGAGTAACTACTCTTGTCCGCATGAGATGCGATTGTATAAGAAACATCAGGAACATATCCGACAACCTGTCTGTGATGCTGGAGATGCGATTATATTTACAGAGGCGGTAACACACGGCACACTTCCGTGGACAGCAGACCATCCGAGGCGTTCAATCTTGACACGGTATACCGCGGGGAATATGGCTTATGTGCCTGCCTATCCTATTCCTGAATGGGCAAATGAACGTCAACGTGCGGTTATGGAACAGCCATACCACTCACGATTGAGTCGTCCTACGTTGGATGCGTAATTGTGAAGCGTTGAATTGTATATTGTCTGAACCAGGATTTTCAGGATAAGAGTTCGTATTATCAAAAGTGCAAGCGAAGAGATTCACTTATTTGAGAATGATACAGATATATACCAAAGAATTCATAAAAGGAAAACTAAATAATGTCAACATCAACAAGTGCAATATTTGGACTGATATTTTTGGGAATAGCGAATGCTTCCGTTTTCTTGATGTTTAAGTTGTGGGGATACCCATTTGATAAGGAGACGCATAAGAGTGAAGCCCCACGATCATTGACACTTTTACATCGTTGCTTGGGTTATGCGTATGCGTTGCTCTATATCTTTATGATGTGGTACATGGTGCCTCGCTTGTGGACATATCAGGTTGAATTGCCACCCCGAACTGTTGCCCATTTGATGCTTGGAATTACCATCGGTGTGCTGATTTTAGTCAAGGTCGCCATCCTTCGGTTTTTTCGTCATTTTGAGGAATCCATGCCGTATATCGGGGTATGCTTACTCATTTGCACTTACCTATTGATCGGTTTGTCTGTTCCGTTTTCATTTCATGAAACTGTCCTGACAGCAAAAACAGATGCATTTAGCGACGAAGGAATTGCCAGAACCCGACAGTTATTAGGGACGGCTGAGTTGCCATCTCAGGCACCGTTGGATCAACTTGCTTCAAAACGGAAGTTGCGGGAAGGACGACATGTGTTACAACGTAAATGTGTTGTCTGCCACGATTTGCGTACGATTCTTGCTAAACCACGCACACCACCAGATTGGGTGCGTTTAGTGCATCGTATGGCAATTAAACCTGTAATCGGTGAACCGATATCAGAAGAAGAGGAGTGGAGTGTGTCTACATATCTAATTGCAATCACACCTGATATAAAGAACGCTGTCAAACAGCAGCTTGCAGAACAGAAGCTAACCGATAAAGCGAAGTTCGCAGCAGAGCAGGCATTTATCGCAATGGCGGCAGAAGAGGCAACAGATACGATTACAGACACTTATAACGAAGCGGAGGCAAAGGAGCTTTTTGAGGATAAATGTTCACAATGCCATCCGACAACTGATGTGGAGGATTATCCACCACGAACAAAAGAGGAAACAACCGAAGTTATCAATCGGATGATTGAACACGGACTTTATCTTGAAGAGGAAGAGATAGAGTTGATTACACGTTATGTTAATGAGAACTATTTAGAAGAACAATAAAGAACAACATAAGGATCACGGAGGGAAAGAAAATGAATACGTTTAAACTGACAACCGAACAACTGATTGAAAAGCCGCAAGAGGAAGTTTTTTCATATTTTTCTGATGCACATAATCTTGCAGAAATCACACCACCATGGCTACACTTTGTAGTGCTGACACCGCGTCCGATAGAGATGGAAGTCGGTACATTGATAGATTATCAGTTGAAACTCCGTGGTATTCCAGTGCGATGGCAAAGCGAAATAACAGAATGGGAACCTCCACACTTTTTTGCCGATGAACAACGCAGAGGTCCTTATAGATGTTGGATTCATCAACACACGTTTGTTGAAACGGATGGTGGAACACTTGTTGGGGATGAGGTGGAATATGCTGTTCTGGGTGGAAAGTTGATTAACAAACTCCTTGTTCGTCCTGATATAGAAAAGATATTTGAATATCGTACGCAAAAACTACAGGAATTGTTGAAATAGCGGTGGTCTATGGTGTGACGGGTTAGTCTTTATATTCTGAGCGATCTGTGTTACCGCCATATTTTAGTGTGTAGACCATCAGGTTGGTCATAAAACGATAAACATCAGTGGAACGTCGATTCCGAAGTGCCGTTCTGGATTGTATCTCTGCTGTTTCCATAGCGCAGAGATAATCTTTTCTATTGAATATGACACCGAGTCTGTTTGAAGTGCGGAGGACTCCTTGTGAGTCTTTATAGGTTAGATTAGGTGATTTCCTTCCGCCTGGTGTGCGTGGTACATATATCCCGCGATGGAACTTATATTTGGTGGGTCGTGCTTTGTTTTCACTTTCCCAAAAAACCTCTCCACCTTCTGGTGGTCTGGAGAGTTGATAGTAGATATTGTATATTTCGTGGTCATGTGGGAGTTTTTCTAAAGCATATTCGGGAAATATCATGTATAGCTCTCGTTCTATTAGTCCTGAGAAACCAGCCTTCAACCCACAATCATCAAAGAAAAGTGTGCCACCTTGATCAAGTACATACCTTCGTAATGCTGCGCGTTCTGCCTCTGTAAAGCCATCAGTTCTTTTTTCACCTTCTTTCATTAGGTTTCGGTTGCCAACCATTTCTTTTTCGTGTCCTGTCATAATGATAAGTGGTGCGTTCATAATGTCAGGGTCGGTCATGGTTAATGCGCCACCGGCGTAGCTCATATCAGCGCGTACGCGGGTGTTTTCACGCAACCACTTTATGAGTGAAGGAATTGCGGTTGGATCCTGCCACCAATCGCTGAGTGTATGCTTTAGTCGGATGATGCGAATGTGTGCTTGTAGGTCTGCGCCAGTGCCCTTGATGATACCGCCTAATTTATTGCCGATCTCATCTTTCAACGTTGGTAACTTACCGTAGCCTTCTCCTAAATCTGCATATCCAGAACCTGTGCCGGTGCCTTTAGTGAAGTTACCAAATCCTGAACTTCCCTTACCACGATTAGCTAAGCCAATTGAACCACTACTGCCTTTACTTCGTATGGGTGTAGTGCTTTCTGTTGGTCCATCTCCACCCGTTAACTTTGGACCATCAAGTTGAGATTGGTTTAGGACACTTTCGGGGGATGGGGCAAGTCTTGTGACGTTTTGTATCATTGAAGGGGCATCAATTGGTATCTCATCTTGGATAGGGGAGATAGGGTTCACCGGTGTGGGAATACGTTGTGAACTTGAAACGCCTTTGAGTCCAGATGACGCGATTTTTCGTTCAACCTTTGGTATCATCTTTGGTTTCGGTTTTGGTATATCCTGCCGAATCTCTTTCTGAACGGCCGGTGACTCTATTAATTCCACAGGCATGCTACCTTCAAAATCTTGAACAAGCGGTTTTATTAACCAGAAGGCTAACACTATGATTGCAATAAGATGTATTGAGAGAGAGATAATGAGTGCTCGCATCTGCTTCTTTTTACGATTTAATTTCTTAATTGCGAATGCCATTATTTTCTCCTTGAGTTTGCAGATATGCGCGTAACTTCAGCGGTATAGGATGATAATGCCAATTATTGTCAGAATTAGTTATTATTGAGGGTGAATAGGAGTGAATTGTGTTTACAATTACGTTCTGTTAATTGAGTTATCCATATTATATCAGATGATTTTACTCAAATCAAGTTGATTTAAAAAATCGGTCAGGTCAATAACGATTGAAGTTCAACTTAAAGATCTGAAAGTGCTTTTACATAGCAATTATAAGTTGCATCATCAAATAAAATGAACTGAATATTTTCAGGAATTTTTGTTCCACTATCGTTTAAGTTATGTATCGTTTGTAATGCGACCTGAGCGGCTTTTTCAGTCGGATATCCGTAGACACCTGTGCTTATTGATGGAAAAGCGATAGAATTTACTTCATTCTCTACAGCCAACTGAAGACTTTCTCTATAACAACTTGCGAGTAGGTCAGATTCACCTTCGTTGCCTCCCTGCCATACGGGTCCTGCTGTATGGATGACGTATTTTGCGGGTAAGTTGCCACCGGTTGTGATAACTGCTGTACCTGTTGGACACCCTCCTTGACGTTTTCGAATTGCATCGCAGGCTTGGACGATTGCCTCACCACCAGCACTACGTATCGCTCCATCAACGCCACCGCCACCAATTAGTTCTTTGTTTGCTGCATTTACAATTGCATCAACTTCTGCTTTTGTTATATTTCCCTGAATCAGTTCTATTGTTGTTTGTGCTAACTCTTTCTGCATGTGTTTTCCTCCTTGCAAATCATCTTGTGTTCAATACCTTCGTTGAATGAAACCTGCGCGTTGCATATCTTGCCCGATAACAGATTCATAATCAACATTGGTGTGTATCCGAATATAACCTATACCTTGTTTTGTGCAATAACTTTGTAGATGTTCACAGAATTCTTTTTGTCGGTTTTGATAGTGAGTTATTGTCTCCTCGTTAATTGTAATTTCCTTTGTTTCGCCTGTTTCTGTGTCTTCCAACCGCCATTCTCCTGTCGGAGGGGGTTCTATTTCTTCTTGGCATTGAATGTGTATCAACGTCAATGCAAACCCGCGTCCTAACAAGGCATTGATGCCTTCGGTATAGCCTGCAGAATCCAAAAAATCACTGAGAACAATGACAACACCTGCTTGCGGTTGATGTGTTGCGAGTTGTGTGAGACACTCGGTTAGGTTAGTTGTCCCGCTTGCTTCAATGGGAGTCAAGGCTCTTTGAATACGGCCAAATTGTGATTTTCCATAGGTAGAAGGCAATGCTGTAGTTAGACGTTCTGCTAATGTATACAATGCAACCCGATCCGAGTTTGCTAATGAGATATAACCCAACGCAGCAGCAAGTTGTTTTGCATAATGTAGTTTCGTAGGTTCTCCAAACTGCATGGATTGACTTGTGTCTATCAAAATTGAAACAGGTAATTCTTCATCTGCCTGAAACAACTTGATGAACAACTTTTCGAAACGTGCATAGATGTTCCAGTCAAGATAACGGAGATCGTCTCCGTGTTGATAAAGACGGTAGTCGGCAAATTCAACGCCAGTACCGCGGTTGAGACTTCGCCGGTCTCCCCGAAATCTGCCGCGAAACGGTTTTTGACAATGGATACGTAGTTGGTCAAGTTTGGTAAGAAATTCTGGACTCAGCATAGTGTTTTGTCTACTTTAGAATTAGCGATTTTCCTTCTGATTCTATTATATCATGACCACTCAAATATGGCAAGAATGTGACAGGATGGGATGTGTAAAGTTCTCGGCACTAACTTCCTACCATCCATTGTAGTGCGGTGTCTCTGTGCCCCGCCATTCCTTGTCCTGTCCGGCAACGGGCGGGCACAGAGACCCGTCCCTACAATTCATGGTAAGGAGTTAGTGACAAAATCTTTACACACCCCTGTCCATTTAGCTTGACTAAGACAATAACTTATGTTAAAGTGATGTTATTGATTTAGATATAAGGAATACCTATGCGTCGTCACAGCATTCAAAGAAAAATCGTTCTCCCTTTTCTACTACTGTTTGCCCCCATTACCATCATCGTGCCATTGATAACAGTTGAACTCTTCGCTTGGAAATATAGCGAACAGTTTATTGATGAAACACAAGGATGGGTCAATGTCATTATGGAAACTGGTTTTATTCGGGAAGATATTGAAAAGCATAAACAGGCTTACAGTGTAGAGGTAATGATCTTTGGTTCAGATTTCACACTTAATGTAAGCACATTGACTGATTTACCCTATGATGAACATAATCGTGAGAATCTAATAGAAGTATTGCGGTTAAATCAGGTCAGAGATTCTTTTCAAAATGATAAAGATCCACCAATTACACATGATGTCACACTCGGAGGAAAGCACTATAAGGTTTTCTATCGGTCTGTAGAACTTGGGAGAATCTATTGCCTTCTACGTCCGATGGAGACAATAGCCGAAGCGAAACGCACATTAACCTTGTATATGTTGGGAATTGCTATAGTTGTTACTGCTCTCGTTGCACTCATCAGTCATCGCATCGGTAAGAATATCACTGAACCGATAAAAGATTTAGTTGGGTTTACGGAACAGGTCGCAGAGGGAAATCTTGATGAACAGTGTGAAGTCAAAACACACGACGAAATTGGTGATTTAACAATGGCATTCAATCAGATGACAACGGAACTTCAGCAATCACGTGATAAACTGATTCAAGCGGAACGTTTAGCAACAGCGGGAAAAATGTCTGCTTCTTTCGCACATGAAATCCGTAATCCGTTGTCCTCTATGCGGATGTTGTCCCAAATGCTCATACAGAAACCAGAAACATCAGATGAACAACAGAAATCACTGCAGTATATCCTTGAGGAAATTGAAAGGATTGACAACATCGTCAAAGGTTTGATGGATTTCGCAAGTCCAACAAAACTCAACCTTGAGCAACAGTCATTAGCACTCGTCTTGCAATCTGTTTTATCCTTGATGGAAGCAAACTTAACACATCATCAGATAGAATTATCCTTAAACCTTGCAACTGATCTGCCTGATTTTCATTTTGATTCTGATAAAATCAAACAGGCATTTATGAATGTCGTATTGAATGCAATGGATGCGATGCCTAAAGGCGGCACATTGACAATATCTACTTTTCAACAGAATGAAAAAGTATGTATCAAAGTCATTGATACAGGAATCGGCATTCCTGATGCTGATATTGAACATCTCTTTGAACCGTTCTTTACACGAAAGACAAAAGGGACTGGACTCGGGTTAGCAAATGTGAAACGTATTGTTGAGGAACACGGGGGTTCGGTTGAGATTGAAAGTAAACTTGGCGAAGGGACTACGGTTTCGTTGTGGTTGCCTGTGAGTATTCAGGAGTAAACGACAATATTTAATTTGAACAAAAGCTACGAATTACATATAATGCATAATAAAAATTAATCTGTGTAATTACAAAATCAAGGATGGAGAAATAGTGACAAGAATAGAAATACCGCGTCCAGAATATCCGAAACCCGTTTTTCAACGCGGCACTTCAGATGGTGTTGATTGGATAAACCTTAACGGTACTTGGGAATTTGCTTTTGACCCAGAGGATATTGGCATCAATGAAGAATGGTTTTCTTCAGATTCCCTAGATTATCCACTGGAAATATGCGTGCCTTATCCGTGGGAAAGTCTTGCTGCGTGGGGAGAAGAAGAACAAGCAGACAGTGCAACCTACCTCAGCACAAATGCCTACCTAAAACCAGATGAGATAACTTGTGGTGGACTTGTGAATAGTGGGAACTATAAACACGAACCGCGGCATACAATTGGTTGGTATCGCAGAATAGTCGAAACACCTGAAAATTGGGGAGATAAACGAGTCATACTACATTTCTGTGCAGTTGACTGGGAAACAGTAGTATGGGTAAACGGTAAAAAAATAGGTGAACATGAGGGTGGATATCTTCCATTTGAATTTGACATCACAGATGCACTTACAGCAGGTGGACCTGCAACAATCGTCGTCCGTGCTTATGATGCACAAGACCACGGAGAACAACTGGCTGGAAAACAGATCGGTTGGTATACGCGTACAAGCGGCATCTGGCAGACAGTCTACCTTGAACCCCGAAATGCAACACACATTAAGCAGTGTCCAATTACACCAGATATTGACAAAAGCACAGCAACTATTAACGTGACAGTTGATGGTGAAATTGCATCAGGGACTGAGTTACACTGGGAATGTGATGGTATGAGTGGACAGGTTACTGCATCAGAAAATACGGTGATTGTTGTTGAAATCCCTTCCGATAAACTCCGACTTTGGGATGTGGATACACCAAATCTCTATGATGTCACGCTGAACTTGGTCTCAAATGACTCTGTTTTAGATACGGTTCAGACATATTTTGGTATGCGGAAAGTCTCTATTGAGAAGGCACCTGGTGGGGACTACAACTACATATATCTTAACAACCGTCCTGTTTATCTGTTGGGGGCACTCAATCAGTCATTCAATCCAGAAGGTGTATATACCTTCCTTACGGATGAAGCAATCAGAACCGATGTGGAACGTTCCAAAGAGTTCGGATTCAACTTTCTTCGTTTGCATATCAAAGTTGACGAACCGCGTCTTTACTATTGGGCAGACAAGTTGGGACTGCTCTTTATGTGCGACATTCCAAACTTTGGTAACTATACAGATTTAGCAAAAAGCCGATTTGTAGAAACGCTACGCGGTAACATTGCACGTGATTTCAATCACCCATCCATCATCTCATGGTGCAACTTCAACGAAACATGGGGACTCGGTGGTGGCGGCTACAAGGAACAAAAGGATCGTCAAGAATGGGTGCGTGAGATGTACCATTTGGCTAAAACGCTTGACCCCACGCGTCTTATTGAAGACAACTCTCCTTGCCTCTATGACCATGTTGAAACAGACATCAACTCTTGGCACTTCTATATCAACAATTACAAACATGCGAAGGATCACATCGCTAATGTCGTTGAACAGACATATCCCGGGTCAAAGTTCAATTACGCCGGTGATAACGAACAAACGGATGTTCCGTTGATCAATAGTGAATATGGTGGCATCAGTGCAGGTGCTGGTGACAAAGATGTTGCGTGGTGCTTTAAGTATCTGACAAATGAGTTGCGGTTACATCCAAAAATCTGTGGATACGTCTACACTGAACTACAGGATATTGAATGGGAACACAACGGTTTTATGAACTATGACCGATCTGTCAAGGAATTCGGCTACGATTACAATGACATCAACACACTTGATTTTATTGCGATTGATTATCCACCCGGCACCACAGTTGCTCCTGATGATATAGTTACTGCAGATATATACACAAGCCACTTCTCACATAAACAGATTGAAGGAACGACACTACACTGGCAGTTGGATACACTTGAAAAGAACGGTGAACTGACGTATGGACTCATCAGCAACAGTGTTGAAATCCCTTTCGCACAATATCAGGTAGAACAGGTCCATCAACTCAAACTTACCATTCCAGATACCAACGCAGCAGTTGGCACATTGCATGTGTGGGTATCCGATGAAACAGGTGCTGTCGTCGCACGGAATTACATCAATTTTGAGATATACATTGAGGATGCAGCAGGTCTAACGTCGCTTAGCCATCTTCCGGGTGACATTTCATCCAGCAAATGGGATGGAGCAACGGATGTTAAGGATCAACTTCTAATGGCACAAGGTGCAGGCTATGTTGAATATCAGATGCCGCTGCCTGCGAAACTCAATCCTGATGAGATAACAAAGATGGAACTTGTATTTGAAGCGTCATCTTCAAATGGGGGTTCACGTCAAACCGAACCTGAGAAATATCCTTCAGATGTAACAATCTCTGTGAACGGCACTGAAGTTGATACAATCTCAATACCCGATTGTCCAGCTGATGCACGCGGTGTTCTCACCTATATACACGAAAACCTTGGGAACTACGGTTATCTATACCGAGTTCAATTGGATAAGGAAACGTGTTTAAGTGATAATTCTAATGGGACAATAACCGTACGTTATGAAGTTAAAGGGAATGCAGAAAACAGAGGTGGACTTACTCTTTACGGTAATCGACGCGGCAGATACCCAACTGCCCCACATATTGTAATAACCTAACTTTGGAGGAATCATTATATGGCAACACACCAATTTTTATTCACACGTTCACCAGGATTAGAGGGTTCTTGGCCTTTCGTTCATGAACAGATGGTGAGGCGGCTTGAGGAATTAGGGGTGACACTCGTTCTCAATACGACAAGTAAAGACCCTATTCATCAACAGGTTGATTTGAGTGAAGTTATCGGTATTTCACATTTTGGCGGTAGTTTCACAGAGGACTGTGTAGACCACGCACCGAAACTCAAAGTCTTTGGCACAATGACTGATAATACAGGGCACGGAATCCCTTATGCGAAACTGCAAGATCGTGCTATTCCAGTGATCGAATCCACACGTGCATGGTCACAATCTGTTGCTGAATGTGCATTTGGACTTGCGTTGTCATCTCTGAGACGCACAGCACAGTGGCATCATAAAATGACAATCGGAGAAAAACTATGGGATTGGACCAATCCTATTTGGGGACCAGATAAACTACCTGTAGCACATCAATTCTGTGATGACCCAGATTTTGTCAATGGTGATCTCGGCACGAAACAGATAGGGGTTATGGGACTTGGACAGATTGGTGGAAAGATTGCAAAGTGGTGCAGTGCATTCGGTGCAACTACGATGGGATATGACCCATTCGTTCCTGACGCATTACTTGAAGAGTGGAATGTTGAACGCATTGATATGGACGAACTTGTTGACCGTGCAGATATTGTATTCGTTGCTATTCCACCAACACCATCCGCACGACATTTACTGAACCGTGAACGTATCTACAATCTGCGTAAAGGGGCATTGGTCGTTATCATCACGCGTGCACATGCTGTTGATATGGAGGCATTGCGTGAACGGATTGTCAAAGATGAACTCGCTGGTGCGTTTGATGTTTATGACAGAGAACCTCTTCCCATTGATGACGAACTCAGGAATAGAGATAACGTCGTACTTACGCCACACATTGCAGGTAGAACAAAAGATGCGAATCTACGTGTTGCGGATATGATTGTTGATGATTTTGAACGTGTGCTAAAAGGTAAAGACCCCCTCGGCGCGTTGACATCTGATGCAATTAAAGTGCGAACATCTGATAATCCTCATGAATGACTTTGTATAGATTAGCGACAAACCTTCACACATTGTTGGTGGGGTCTCTGGACCCCGCCAAACAGTTCAACTCCTCAAAACAAACCGAAATATAACCCAACGAGTCAACCTGCCTTCCTACCCTATCGTTTATCATCTCAAACAAGTCTGTATATTTTATTTGTTTCTTGACATCCTGTCTTGCAATGGATAAAATGACATCTGAATTGCGATGATAGAAATACTAAGTACGATAGGAGTAAAGATGTTCAAAGCAATTACGTTTGATTTTTGGCAAACACTTTATGCGGACACACAGGAAAACTGGGAGAATCGGCAGGCAATACGCATTGAAAATTGCCATCAATACCTAACAAAGCAAGATTATTCATGCACTACCTCAGAGATAGCTGTTGGTTTAGATGACGCATATAAGGTATCAATGACAAGTTGGTATGAACACAAAGGTGTTTCTGTTGAAACTTGCCTGATGACCTTTGCTGAATCGCTACAACTTTCGTTTGATGAGACAGAAATCGCTTCTCTTATTGTATGTCTTGGGGAAGCATTTATGGAATCACCACCAGTGTTAATACAGCATGTTAAACCTGTTTTGGCAAAACTGAGCGAACAATATTCCCTTGGAATTATATCTGATTCTGCCTTGTCACCGGGGAAATATGTAAGGCAATTAATGAAACAAGATGGTATTTATCAATACTTCTCAGCGTTTACTTTTTCTGATGAAACTGAACATACAAAACCTGAGGTAATACAATATATCTCTACGTTGGAGCAACTCAATGTTAAACCGGAAGAGGCGGTGCATGTCGGTGATATTGTGAGAACGGATATTGTAGGTGCGAAGAATGCTGAAATGAAAGCAATTCGTTTTGCTGGGTTCAATAAATCTGAAACCGATGACATTCTCAGTGATGCTGTGATTGATGATTATAGACTACTGGAAGATACATTAGCAGAACTCTCAAAATAAATATATAGGAGAAAAACCATGAAGAAAGTATTGGTCACCGGTGGAACAGGATTTATCGGACGACGTGTGTGTGATGCCCTCCAGACGAAAGATTACGCAGTGAATGTCGTATCAAGAGACACTGAACGTGCAAAAACAAAATTACAATCTGTAGATGGAATATATGCTTGGAATCCTGAAACCGAACAACTCCCGGCTGAAGCAACATCTGACATACATGCAGTAATTCACCTTGCAGGTGAAACAATTGCAGGCAGATGGAATGCTAAAAAAAAGCAACGGATACGAGACAGCCGTGTTCTTTCCACACAGAACCTTGTTTCCTCACTGGCTTCATCTGAATCCAAACCGAAAGTCCTTGTCTGTGCTTCTGCTATCGGTCTTTATGGTGCAACGGGTGACGATAGTTTTACAGAAGAATCAGCCACAGGTACCGATTTTCTTGCAGAAGTGTGCCAAGAATGGGAAACAGAAGGACATAAGGCAAGTGAACTTGGCATTCGGGTCGTTCACGTTCGTATTGGACTTGTGCTTGGCATGGGTGGTGGACTATTGGAACAGGTGTTACCTCCTTTCAAAATGGGTGCTGGTGGTAAACTTGGAACTGGTAAACAGTGGATGTCCTGGATTCATATTGATGATGTAGTTGGAATTATTACACATTCTTTGGAAAATGATGAGATACAAGGTGCATTAAACGCAACAGCACCGAATCCTATTAGAAACATTGAGTTCACGAAAACACTCGGTTCTGTTTTGCGAAAGCCTGCGATTCTTCCAGTACCAACATTCGCATTGCACATGTTGATGGGTGAATTCGCTGAATTTGTAACGCTGAGTCAAAATGTTCTTCCCGCAAAAACAGAAGCAAGTGGTTATGAATATCAGTATTCTACACTTGAAACTGCCCTTGAGGATTTGCTGAAATAGAATGAAAATTGACGATATTAGACTTTCTGATTACGGGAAAGCCTCAAGTATTCCTGCACCTGTCAACCAGATGATGACCGATTTTGCGGTCGGTTTTCGGGATGGTTATGACATCAATCTTGGTGTGGGATATGTGAACGAAAGCACAATCCCACGTCTTCAAATACAGACTGCGTGTGTTGCAGTGCTTGCAAATCCTCAAAAATACCGTGCATCTCTCAATTATGGTGGTGCACAAGGTTCTCCTAATCTGATTGAATCTATCAAAAGATACCATATTGACAACAAAATCGGTGGTATCACACAAGACACCTTCTCCTCAAGAGAAGTTGTTATCGGAGCGAACGGTGCGACCAGTTTGCTTGAAAGTATCACACATCTTCTCCCAACTGGTATCGTCATCACTGCCGACCCGATGTATTATATCTATTGCAACGACCTTGAAAGGAAAGGTTTTAGCGTTATTACAATACCTGAAGACAATGAAGGTCTGCAGACAGAACTATTGCAACAAAGATTAGAGGCATTAAGCAATAGTGAGAAATCTGCTATCCAGTTTCTCTATGTTGTGACCGTCAACAATCCTACTTGCACAATTTTGTCAAATAACCGAAAGCGAGAATTAGTTGAGATTGTCACTAAACTGTCCCGCGAAGTTGGTCACAAGATTCCGCTCATTTTTGACAATGCTTATACCGAACTTGTGCATGATGACACTGTTGAACCATTAGAGTCTGCATCCTGCTACGATGAACTTGGTATTGTTTATGAGATTGGGACGCTGTCTAAAATACTTGCTCCGGGGTTACGTATCGGTTACCTTATTGGTCCAAAAGGATCGTTTCTCAACAGCATTGTTCAACGCACAAGTGACATCGGTTTCAGTGCACCGCTCATCAATCAGGAAATTGCGAGTTACCTGCTGGATAACGGTATTGAAAGTCAAATTGAGAAGGTCAATAGTGGTTATCATCAGAAGTCTGAACAGGTGAAAATCTGGATTGACGAATTACTCGGTGATAATGTCCAATCTATTCGTGGCGGCAGTGCCGGTTTCTATTATTATCTGACACTGACTGATACCCCCACCGATTCTAACTCTGATTTTTTCAAATTCTTGACTCGTACAACTGGACATGTAGATATTGACGGACCAACGAACAATCCGAATCCAAAAGTGATTTATATTCCCGGTGAACATTGTGTTCATCCTAATGGGGAGATGGTTGATGTTGGTAAACGTCAGATGCGAATCTCTTATGGATTTGAGGAACTCCCGCATATACATGCTGCGTTGAAATATATGAAAGCTGCTATAGATTCTTGTGACTAAATTGCCAATTCTGGCAATTTATCAGAATACTCAACCTAACAGACTATTCATTCTGTGTTTCTGATTTTGGCTGTATGGTGGAAAGCAACCCGTCATTTTCAAGAATTGCTTGTCGCGTCATTGTCCATAGAGTAGACTGCGGAGCAGTTGCCTGCCATGCCCCATTAAGATTCATAACCACATGATCCTTTTCATCATCTGTAAGATTTCCATCAGGAAAAGTTCAGTGGTTTCTCAGTTCTTAAATGTAACAGGTTCACCACCAGCCCACTTCCATTCTCCCTCTTTTTCCAAATCATTGAGTCCAATCCAGAAGAATCCGCTCCCATAGATTTCTTGAATCCATTTGAGTTCAGCTTCATCGTTAATTGAGACGAGATGTGTCCCATTTTGTGTTGCTTTGTGGTGAGCATCATGCCAGTCATCACATACAATCAACTTGTAGGAATGTCCATTTATTGGGTTAACAACCCACACATCTGGTATCTGTTCTTCGTCAGCAGCAGCTTTGTCCTCAGAAGTTGTATCAGGAAATAGCAGTACTCCATTCAACCTGAGGACAAGAGCATCCTGTTGTAATTTGCCTTTAATTGTGATTGGTCCTGTTTCTGCATTGAGGAGGATGTATTTTACATGAAAGTAATAATCACCCGATTTTTCAACATATATCTGACACTCCGCAGTTATTTATAGTGAACTTTGAAATTATTGAGGCACTTTAATAAATCTATTTTGAACAGAACGGACAACAGAAGTTGTAGCACAAACTAAAAGTTGACGCTACAAAAGTGCCCCATTAATTATACGTTTTACTATAATAACCCTGGTTGAGCTTTGAATGTAGTTGACATTATTTCTCTTTTTTGGCATACTATAGTCCAGTTTAGAATTAAGAAGACATTCAATGCACTTGCAAGTACCACAAGTCCCGTCCGGGCGAGGTTGCCTCGCCCTCTGAGCTTTAACACTCTAACACAGATAGGCAGGGACAAGAATATGTTTACGAAATCCCAAATTGAATCGGAGAAGTTGAACCCAGATTCAACGTTTTTCAAGGAAGCTCTCGCGCCAACGCATGAAGCATCCAAGCTTTTGTGTGTGCTTGATAACCTTGGAAAGTTGCCAATAGACTTCAATGGTGAAGTGTTCATACCGTTACTCTGTCACCCCAACTCAAATGTTCGCAGGCTTGCAGTAATAAATGTAGGTAAGTTAAAAGATGAGCAATATTTAGAAGCACTCACAACCTTCGCACGTAACGAAGCAGATTCTTTCACCCGTCGCGAGGCTATTTCTGCCATTGGACGCATGAGAAGTGAGAAAGCAATTGGGATTTTAACAGAGTTTCTTAGTGACGCAGATCCCAAAGTTGTTTTACAAGGATTACGCGCACTCCTATATTTCAAAGAACACCCGGAAGTTGAAGAAGCATTAGTCACACTTCGCGACCATCCAAACGAGATGATCCGAGAGCACTTTGAAAACGAGAAAACAGCGAAACTCAGGAGCGTTACTGAACAAAGTCATCCGATGAGTTTAGATGTCCTCAAAAACGTAATCGTGTGTGCTGATGTGCAAGAAACATTGCCGTTAATTCCTGATGAGTCTGTCCATTTAACCTTTACGTCCCCACCATATTACAATGCTCGCGATTATACGATCTTCCAAAGCTACGAAGCATACCTGGACTTTCTAACTTCCGTTTTCAAGGAAACACATCGTATTACCAAAGAAGGAAGGTTTTTTGTGCTTAATACCTCTCCTGTTATCGTGCCACGCATTAGCCGAGCACATTCAAGCAAACGGTATGCCATTCCTTACGATATGCACCCACGTCTTACTGATATGGGATGGGAGTTTATAGACGACATTGTTTGGATAAAACCAGAATATGCCGCCAAAAACCGAAATGGTGGTTTCTTTCAACATCGAAAACCCCTCTGTTATAAGGCGAATTCCGTCACTGAAAGTGTCATGGTGTATCGCAAAAAAACTGGTAGATTGATTGACTGGAATCTCAAACAGTATGATGAAGAAACAGTTGAGACAAGCAAAGTCTTGGGCGAGTATGAAAAATCTAATGCTTGGCAAATCAACCCTGCAACAGATAAGGGACACCCTGCTGTCTTTCCAATTGAATTGGCTTCGCGCGTTATTCAGTATTATTCCTTCAAAGGGGATCTCATTTTTGATCCATTTGGTGGTAGTGGAACTGTTGGGCGCGCATCTATAGACCACGATAGATACTTTTTTCTCTGTGAAAAAGAGCCTAAATATGTTGAATATGTGAAAAAGACGTGGAACGAGTCCATGTTTTGTGCTGAAAAGTTAAAAATTCTTTCGCTAACTGACTTAAAAAATAGCATTACTGAAAGGTGATAAACAATATGACTATTACTGGTATTGTTGTCAAAAACATTATCCGAAAACTCCTTGCAGGGGATGATTACCGATCTGAAGTCGTTGCTCTGATTAATGCCAAGTTTTTGGAATATGTTATTGATTTTTTTGAACGTGTAGTGTCTGCTAAATTAAAGAATATAGAAGTGACAGGTGATTGGTATGAAAAAGAATTTCTCGCATCATCTTTAGAGAAAGAAGATATAGCACATCATGCAGGCCTGAACATGAAAACAATCAATAATGCATACAAGTCAACGAAAAAAGAAATTGTGGTAGAAGCATCTTTAGAGCACTATCATACACTTTATGAAGCCATCAGTAACTTGACCGAACAAAGTGATGTGAATGTAACTCTCACCATAAAATTTAGAGACGTGAGTGTTGATTTGAAT
The DNA here is from genome assembly GCA_958295945.1 of Candidatus Poribacteria bacterium. GTDB lineage: Bacteria > Poribacteria > WGA-4E > WGA-4E > WGA-3G > MSPOR6. Next base: position 1,170,869 of record OY282386.1, on the reverse strand, counting down.
ATCAATGAAAGTTTGATTGTTATCAACACACTTGCAGTAAAACGTGCTGCATTACGTGGCGGGTTATGGAGCACAGCAGGAAAGCAAGTCGAAAAGCCTTTGATGATGACACTTTGCGCTCTTTTTCAAGTGCCTATAAAATACTATGACCAGCAGAAACTTCCAGAATCAGCACGCGAATCCGATTTTTTTCTGTTTGATGACGCAAGAATAGGTTATCGTTGTGAAGTAAAGTTATCAGGAAAAGGCAATCCTGAGTCTGCTGATTCAATTTTCGCACGTAGTGGTAAAATCCTTGTTGCCGACACAATTTCTCCTACTATGAAACAAGAAATGGATAACAACAATATTCTCTGGGTCGAACTTCGGACTCAAAATGGATACAAACGATTTGAAGAGGTCCTAAATGAATTGTCAATTCCTTGCCAACCTTTTCGTGGAAAACTTCAAGAAGATTTAGAAAGAATTTTACCTATAATTCTTTCCGATGACATTCAAACTTCTGTTACTCCTATAATTAAAGAAGGCAATGCAGAATTCTTAATCAAACTGGATTGATCTTCTTATAGTCCAGTTTAGAATTAAGAAGACATTTCAATGCACTTGCAAGTACCACAAGTCCCGTAGGGGCAAGGTTTCCTCGCCCTCTGAGACGTGTCCTATTAATTGTCCATTCCACTATAAGTAGATTTTAAGTATTTGTGTTATACTCCTTATATCTTATATATACTTATATATAAGGAGCAGAACTTACGCATTTTTAAAAATTATTGAAGGATTAGAGAGTTGAAATCGCATATAATCATCCAATAAACTTTGTTTTAGTTCATAAATTGTTTTACCATGTTTGCGCGCAACACGTTTCAAACAGACCCATACTTGAAAACAACAAGCAATATGATTTCTTTGGGCACGCAACTTGCGGCATTGACATTTACCAATACCGGTGACTTGTTTGATCTCACGATGAAGTTGTTCAATCTTCCAACGCACGCGACATTCTTGGCGTGTCGCATCCGCATCCGATTGAGATAAATCGTTTGTCGCAATATATTCCGTGCGTCCGTTAGAGGAGACTAACCGGAACAACTTCACTTGATGCCCTTTTGGAAACTTCTTGATGTGCACGTGCTTTCCGTGTTGCGTTTCTGTCTGTGTCCAAGATAACTTTTGGACTTGTTGGTGTGGTTCAACGCCGTCCGTATCGTTTACAAGACGATTGCGTTTCAGTGGCACATAATAAATCTTAGAAAGTTTTTCAATCGCTTTCATGACTTGCATGGATGCATACCAACTATCCATTAGCACCGTCCGAAACGGGAGTTGTTTTTTGAAGACCGCGTTTTGCAGCATGTCTAATAAATGGTCTATTTTGGTTTTTCCATCATGGTCTTTGTCGTAAATGCGATAATCAATGATCCAATACTCTTGCGTCTTTGGGTTGACATAGAGACACGTTACAATACCGATGCCATCAACGACTTTTTTGTCGCTACCACTCCACTGAGGACGGAGAGCTTCAATCTTTTTCGCATGCGGTTTAGGTAGCACAACATCATCAAAAGCAATGTGCCCTTGATCATCAAACTCAATGTCATCCTGGACAGACTGCCAGAGTTCGCTTGATGGAATGTTCTCATTTCTCAAAAAACGATTGAGTTGATCATGGCTCCATTTCTCAGACTGATCACCAAAGTACGTTTGCGTCCAGTTCGTAAAACTTGATAACAAAAATTGACAATAATCGGAAAATAGGTTTTCCTTCTTTTTAGATTGTGTCCATGTAGTCATAATAGAATAGTATACACCATTTTATAAAAATGCGTAAGTCCTGATGGTAAATGGAAAGCGAAACTCAAAGTTCCACGCAAAAGTCATAAAAAAAAAACGCTGAAGAGAGTAAAGCGTTTAGAGAAAACTTCCAACAAGAAGTTGCTGATGCCATTGATGAGAAACAATCTGACTATTCAAACATCCGTCTTTTCAGTCAAGATGAGACGAGGTATGGTCTTTTGCCTGTTGCTAATAGGCGTATTACCTTATCAGGCATCAAAGCATCAAACCTGTTGCGGAAATAGAATATAGTTTTACCTCAATGTCCCTTTATGGTGCGGTAGACCCTCAAAATGGCGATCATTTTTTTCTTGAGTTCCCGCATCTGAACACCGATTGTTTTCAAATCTTCATAAATCAGTTTTCAACACAGTTTTCAGAAAGCCTAAATGTCATGGTGCTTGATAATGGTCGTTTTCATCAGGCAAAGAAATTAGAGATACCTGACAATGTCATCTTGTTATTTCTACCACCCTATAGTCCGGAGTTGAACCTGATTGAAAGGCTATGGCAAGATCTTAAGGCAAAGTTGTTTTGTCAAGCATACGATACCATTGAAGCGATGCAGAAAAAGATTACGGAGATAATTCACGCTTATTCCACAACAACGATAGCAAAAATAACAGGATTTTCATTTTTTGTAAAAACCGATAATGTCATATAATCAATTAGAAATGGTATTACTTTTAGTCCTGATGGCACGCTGCTGGCAAGTGGTTCAGAGAAAAGTAGGGTGACTTTGTGGGATGTCGCTACCGGAAAAGCAAAATTCGTATTCGAACATGTTGTGGCAAACACGATCGCAAGCATATCTTTCAGTCCAGATGGAACCACGTTGGCAAGTTGTGCTGCCGGAAGATGGGGAACCTCTTCTGCGTTTATATTCTTATGGGATGTTGAGACAGGAGAGAAGAAATCTGAAATCGAAATACCTGAGTTACCCGCGTGTAGTACATTTAGTCCAGATGGAACTACCTTGGCGATTGGGACTACAGGATTTAGAAATAAAGCCGTTTTCGTTTATTTATGGGACATCCACGAAAACGTCGAAATTGCTATATTCGAAATAGCTACACTTAAGCCTCCTCGAAAAGTCGATTATGTGAAGTTCAGTCCAGATGGAACTGCTTTGGCAGCTGGTATTGGAGACAACTTCCTAATAACGTTATGGGATGTCGTTACAAGAAGAGAAACAAGTCGCCTACACGGGTATATTGGGAGGGACTGGAAATACCTTTTTGCGTTTAGCCCCGACGGTAGATATTGGCAGGTATCGGTGGTACTCCTGATGTTGGTGTTGGGGATGGACTTTATTTATGGGATATTTTCAACGAGAAAAAGAAAAAAATCTCTGAACCACGTATGTTTGCTGGTGTTAGTCCAAACGGCACATTCTATGCTGTTGAAGCGCAACAAGAGGTAATAGATGGAATTAATACTAATACATATTTCCTAAGGACTATATCGCCTGAAGACGTTTTTATGGAAGTTGCCGCCCACGGCAAATTGGCGACAAGTTGGGCAGATTTGAAAATGCCAGATTAAGTGATTGGCAAAGGAACGCAAATTAGGGAACTGTCCCCCTGATATAACCAAAAACTGAGTTGCATTTCATGTGAAAGTCAAGGGATTTTTGCAAGTCCAAACTACTTATTCTGAAAGTTTTTATTGTCAGAACCAGGGTTTCAAGATTTGCAGATTTACAAGATTTTGGTATCCACACAAAATAGCCATAATCCTTGTAATCCGAGAATCTTGTCAATCCTGGTTCAAACGTTCTGGCACGAATCAGAAATAATTGGCATTTCTTCTCCAAATTGATTAAAATAATATCGTAAACATTATAGAAAAAAAGACGTTAAGTTTATTAGAAACAATTCTGAAACCAAACAAATGGATATTTTAGAGTACTCATTATGTCTGAACCCAATCAACCTGAAGACTATTTAGAACGGCTTCGTCATTCAACAGCGCATATTATGGCGTATGCTGTACAACAGTTGTTTCCTGACGGTGAAAACACTGTCAAACTTGCAATCGGTCCCCCAATTGAAAATGAATTCTATTATGATATGGAAGTACCACGTCCTATTACACCAGATGATTTTCCTGAAATTGAAAAACACATGAAGGCAATGATTAAATCCAATGTGCCTTTTGTACAGGAAACATGGAGCTATGATGAGGCACGTGATTGGTTTGGTGAACGAAACCAAAAGTTCAAACTTGAATTGATTGAAGGTATTTCTGACCAAGAAGTTAGTGCTTCAGATGAAGGTGTTGCAGACGAAGGTGTTTCAATCTATCATAATGGTGACTTTACAGATCTTTGTAAGGGACCGCATGTAGAGAAAACAGGAGAATGTTGGCATTTCAAGTTATTACGTGTTTCGGGGGCATATTGGCGCGGTGATAGCAATCGTGAGCAGCTACAAAGGATATATGGCACGGCGTGGAAAACAAAAAAAGACCTACAAGCTTTTATAAAACAACGCGAAGAAGCTGCAAAACGCGATCATCGGAAATTGGGACGTGAACTGGAACTTTTTCAAATGCATCCTGAATCACCGGGTAGTGTTTTTTGGCTGCCAAAAGGAGCATTTATATATAACTATCTATCTGAGAAGGTTAGAAAACTCTATCTCAGTGAAGGTTACCAAGAGGTGCGGACACCACTGATTTACGATAGTAGTCTTTGGCAAACTTCAGGGCATTGGGAACACTTTAAAGATGATATGTTCCTCATTGAGAATGAGGATGGTGAGCCAACAAGTGCACTCAAGCCGATGAATTGTCCAGCACATATGCTGATTTACAAGAGTGTACGGCACAGTTACCGTGATTTGCCATACAGACTACATGATCAAGGAGTATTGCATCGGAATGAAGCAACTGGAACATTGAGCGGTTTATCTCGCGTCCGTCAATTGTGTCAAGATGACGCACATAACTTCGTCACTGAAGACCAAATTGCTGAAGAATATGAACGAATTCTTGAACTTTTCCAACGTATTTATGGAAGTTTTGACCTTCCCTTCCGATGTGATTTCAGCACACGAAATCCTGAAAAATTCATGGGAGATGTAGATGTTTGGAATCGTGCTGAGGATATCCTTGAATCTGTTTTGAAAAACAACGAAATTGAGTATGCTGTGGAACCGGGTGAAGCGGCATTCTATGGTCCAAAACTCGATTTCCAAGTTCGTGATTCATTAAATAGAGATGTACAATGTGCAACCGTCCAACTTGATTTTCAACTGCCAGAACGATTTGAATTAATCTATATTGCACCAGACGGATCTGAAAAGAGACCTGTAGTTATTCACCGTGCGATTTGTGGCAGTTTTGAAAGATTCATTGCTATGCTCATTGAACACTATGCGGGTGCATTCCCGACATGGCTTTCACCTGTTCAATGCGTTGTGATGACCATCAGTCAGAAATTTGTTGATTATGCAACAGAAGTTCAAAGTCTACTTTTACAGAAAAACTGTCGTGTTGTATTGGATAACAGTGATGACAAAATTGGCGCGAAAATTCGTCAAGCACGTTTACAACGAGTGCCATATATGTTAATCATTGGAGAACGTGAACAGGAAAACAGATCTGTCAGTGTCCGAAGTCGTGATGAAGGTGATATCGGCGCGATGAACCTTGAGACTTTCGTTGACAAAATCGTTAAAGAAGCCGATTTAGATTTCTAATTTCACTTGCTACACATAAAAATATCTAAGGAGCAAATCAAATGAACAAATTATTGTCATGTCTATTATTTGTAGGCATCATCGTTTCTGTTGGATGTGGTCCACCCAAACAGGTCACTCGGATTGATAGTGATACCACCGTTGATTTATCTGGTCGTTGGAACGATACTGATTCCCGTTTAGTAGCGGACCAAATTATTGATGACTGTTTGAACCACACATGGATTAACGACCACGGAATTCAGACCAGTAGTAAACCTGTTGTAATTGTCAGTAACATTCGTAATAAGAGCAACGAACATATTGCGACACAGACTTTTGTTAGTGATATTGAACGTGCATTCGTCAACTCTGGGAAAGTTCGGACGGTTTTAAGTAAAAGTGAACGTGATGAAATACGAGAGGAACGCGCTGACCAGAGTGAAAACGCAGCGATTGAAAGTATCAAACGGAGGGGACGCGAACTCGGTGCAGATTATATGATGACAGGTCAAATTAACACTATTGAAGACCGAGAAGGTGGAAAACAAATTGTTTTTTATCAAACTGATCTCACACTGACACACATTGAAAGCAATGAGAAAGTCTGGATCGGTACAAAAAAGATTAAAAAGTTTATCGGTCGCAAAAAATTTAAGATGTAAGATGATCTATCATGACAATATGAAGGAATTGTTAGGCGGGTAATGATTCCCGCCTTCTCTTATTATTTGATTTCAGTGATTCTATGACTAAATTATTACCATTGTTCATCGTTCTTTTATTGACTGTAGGATGTGCTGGTTACAATTATCAAGAAGTTGGGATTGGTTTAGAATCAGGCAAACCGCAAGATTCATATAACTACCTAAAAAAGCATTCTCCAAAAAAACCAGATATACCACATCAATTTGAATTAGGGTTGACTGGACATTATGCTAATCTATTCACAGAAAGCAGCAAAGCATTTGACTATGCACAAGATATTGCTGAAGACCGTTTCACAAAGAGCATTACAACAGAGCTTGGGTCGCTACTCACATCTGATCAACTAAGACCGTATACTGGCACAAAATATGAGAGGCTACTGAGTCACTATTACAGTATCCTAAATTATATCTATGATGGAAGTCTTGATGGAGCAGTAGTTGAATGTAAACAGGCTACAAATCTAATTCAATATTTCAAAGACGAAAAGAAAGACTACAACTATTTTGCAGCAGGATTTCTCGCACACTTATGTGGAATAGTCTTTGAAGCAGCCGGAGAGCTGAATGATGCATTTATTTCCTATAAACAAGCTGCAGAATACTATAAACACTCATCCAAATACACAAGTGTTTCGCCTCCAGTAGATGTTGGTCATTCCTTAGTTCGTGTATCTCAAAGACTCGGATTTACAGACGAATATGATCGTTTTCGCAAACAATACGGTGATACGCCTCAGCAACCTGAAAACTACGGTGAATTGATTCTCTTTTATGAAACAGGATATGTGCCTCGTAAGATAGAAGAATCCTTGACTTTTCCTATTTTAACAACAGATAGATTTGGTGAAAAAGATAACAAAGATAGCATGAAGTTTGCGCGAACATTGAGAACACGAGAAGGTATGGTAGTGGAAGAGATAAAATTAGAGTATCTTCTACGGGTCGCCATGCCAACAATTCGATCAAAACGTCCGAAATTTTCAGGTATTCAAGCATCCGTTGGAGATCATACCGCACAAGGCGTACTGATAGAAGACGTTGAAAATATGGCGATTGAAACACTCAATTCTCAACGCACCATCATACTTATTCGCACTTTAGCCCGCGCTTTAGGTAAATACCTTCTATTTCGTGAGGCAAAAAAGAAGAGTACAGCATTAGGAATTGTGGCAAACCTTGCAGGTGCTCTCACTGAAAGTGCAGATACGCGATCTTGGCAAACATTACCAAATCAGATATATATGGTACGGATGTCACTTCCTGCAGGCAAGCATCAATTAAAACTCTCGTTTTTGAATGCAAATGGAAATGTTAGTAGAAGTAATTCTAATATTGAAGTGCAGATAAACCCAAATCAGATTACCTTTCAGAATTACCGAACTTATGACTAAGTCACTTGACCACATAAAAGTAAATTATAGTGTATTATAAATATACTATAGTTTGGACAATTTCTCTTGGTTACATACTGATATTGCTGGCATTTTCAATATATTGTGAGTTTTGGATAGGATAATACTTTGATGAAAAAGTGTGAAAACATCAGAATGAGCAGCCCCAGCGGGGCGGAATGTGTATAGAAAAATGTGCCCCGACCAATGCAAGCCCCAGCGGGGCAGCATGCGCGTGTGGCATGCTACATGAGGTGTATCATTGATGAAATAGGTATGATGACTGTGATGCTCCTTGTCCAGAGTACTGTTCAAGTCCTCAAAAAACTGTCCAAACTATAGTAAATATAAGTTGACACTTTCGACCCACGGTAAGCGAGGTTTCCTAACCTCGCCGATGCAGAGTGTTCAAGTAATTTCAAAATCTACTATATTATAGAATTCGTGGACAAAATAAATGCAACGTATTTACCTTGATTACAACGCAACTACTCCTTTGCGACCTGAAGTTCGTGATGCGATGATGCCGTTTCTCACCGAGGCATTCGGAAACGGTTCAAGCATTCATGCTTATGGCCGTGAAGCACGTAATGCTATTGACACTGCAAGAGAACAGGTTGGTGAACTCATCGGTGCAAAAAGTCCAAGTGAAATTATTTTCACGGGGAGTGGCACTGAAGCAGATAACCACGCCATCAAAGGACTAACGGAACTGCAAAAAAGTCGCGGAGAAGGCAATCACATCATCACCTCTTCCGTTGAACATCATGCAGTTTTACATACATGTCAATATCTGGAACAACGCGGTTATGAAATAACTTATCTTCCTGTAGACCGTTATGGTCGTATCAATCCTGATCAACTACGTACCGCTATTCAAGATACAACAATTCTGATATCCATCATGCATGTCAACAATGAGAATGGTACAGTCCAACCGTTAGAAGAGATCTGCCAAATAGCACAAGAACACGAGATCCCTGTTCATACTGATGCAGTTCAATCAATAGGAAAGTTGGATGTAGATGTGCAGGAAATGGGAGTCAATCTATTATCTCTTTCGGGACACAAGATATATGCGCCTAAAGGTATCGGTGTCCTCTACATCCGACGTGGTACCAGATTAGCAAATCTTGTGCACGGCGGTTCTCACGAAAGGAATAGACGTGCTGGATCAGAGAATGTGCCTGCAATTGTTGGCCTCGGTGTCGCCGCTGAACTAGCAATGAAAGAACGAGATAATTATCTACAGCATCTCAACAAATTAACCCATAGATTAAGAGACGGACTTGACTCACACATTGATCGATTACACTATAACGGACATCCTGAACACTGTGTCCCTGGCACTCTAAACGTCTCTTTTGAATCTGTTGAAGGTGAAAGTCTTATCTTGCGTTTAGATATGGAAGGGGTTTGTGTCTCAACAGGATCGGCATGTACTTCAGGTTCTATGGAACCTTCGCATGTGCTCGCAGCACTCGGATTACCACCTAGATTAGCACAAGGTACTGTTCGGTTTTCTCTTGGTAGAAACACTACAGAAGAGGAAATTGACACCGTGATAGCAAAATTACCGAAAGTGATTAAACAGATGAGAACTTTGTATCGTGGTTAGTATGACATTTAATAAGAAACTAATACGATACTTTCTTAGGATTCCAAAATGCACAGATAATCGCTGTGATCGGAATTGCTAGCACCAGACCAAGTGTCCCAGCAAGTAACCTCACAATCTCTGCTGATACAACACCTAAGCTTAACATCTGTACTGTAGGTGCTAAGAACAATTCATGACTTTCAGTCGTAATCGTCATTATAAGTAACAATTCAACACCAAGGTATGCGAATACAAGTGTATTGATCATTGTTCCAAGAATATCTGTTCCTACATTGAGACCAGAAGTGATCAATCGCCAGGTAGGCATGTTCGGATTTGCTCGGCGTATTTCCTCCATACTTGATGCTACCTCAATTGCCCCATCCACAGCAACTCCTAACACACCCATGAGCATACCTGCTATCAATAGTTGTACAAATACAAAGGGTGGATTACGCGTTGCTTCAACAATATCTGCAGCGATCGCAGTTTCTAAGCCAGTGAAATGCAGTTGGTTTTGGGCAAAGAGCAGGATGATACCAGCAACGAGAATACCACCCATTGTACCAAGCACAGCAGAAAAAGTCTTACGACTAGGACCAATTACAAAAACCAAAGAAACAAAGGCAACAACTCCAGATGTCAATGTGACAACAAGAACTGCATTCATTCCTTGTGAAATCAGTGGAAGCATAAAGTAATAGATCACTGCACCTGAGATTATCATTGCACAAACGGTACGGATACCTTCCATCCTACCGACAAGGATGATTAGGAGAAACATTCCGCCAACAAACCAAATTAGAAATCTATCCCGACCGTATTCCTGTACAATGTTGACAAGACCAATCTGATCAGGATCGCCGCTGACCTTACATACGACAATATCACCAGGTTCTGCAGGAATACTCAACAATGGCATACCGTGATTGACAACGTTACGTAATATTAGATGTTTTCCTTTATACATTCCACCTAATATCTCAACTTCAATCACATGATTTTCTGATTCTGAATCATATACATTCAGTGTATCTGTACCATCTTGACTCATACGAATGCTAAATGTTTGTTCATATTCCGGATCGGAGATCAGCCACCGACTGTCTTTCCAAGGTGTAATTGAAACTGTTGACTTTTCTGACAAAGAAAATTGGTTGTCTACGAATGCTTGTTCTAATTCTGATGGCACAATTTCTCTGTCCAAGATCTCTGCATTTGATGCGTCAATGGAGAATAGGAATAGTCCTGTAGATTCAACTAATCGCAATACTTTTCCCTTTACATACTCCTGTTTTGATGCCAGCTGTCCTTGTTCGTCGTGTACTTCTGATATCGTAGCAGACATGCCTTGAATTTGAAAATAGAGTACAGTTGTAACAATTAAAACCAGTAGCATTGCCAATGGCACTGCAGTGCGTTTGGAAAAGACAGATCGACCACCATGCTCACTTTCGTCTCCAAATAATTCTTCCAATTCATCTTCAGTTGGTATGTTCTCATGGATTTCTGATCTTTGGACTTTAGTATATTTAGTAAGAAAACCAGCAACAGTGGCTGCAATTGGTACAGTCAGTACTAAGCCGATAGTTCCAACTACCGCTTGGATAATCGCAACTGTTGTTGCTTCTTCGTTGACGAGTCGTAAAAACGGATATAGAATACCTGCCTCTGGGAAATCAATACGCGGCAGTAACATCGTAATCATGTGTGCACCCAAATACGCAAAGATAAGCGTATCTGCCATCGTCCCCATAATATCCCGACCAACATTCAAACCTGCACGTATTGATTGACGAACCGTGATATTCGGATTGACTTGTTTTACCTCATGCACACTTGAGGAGATAGACATACTGACATCCATCATAGCTCCAACTGCCCCTAAAATGATACCAGCAGAAAGTATTCCAGTAAAATTCCAATGATGGGATCCTGCTGTCCTCCACAAAGCCAATCCAAGCTCCAAATAACCAAACTCCTGTGCTAATCCTGTTAATGCCATCAAATGTTGACTGATAATTGAAAGCACACCAACAGCGGTTAAACCTCCCAGAGTGCCAAGCACTCCGGAGATGACTTTATAACTAAATCCTGTAATAAAGAGAAAAGTTACTAATGTAAGGAACGATGCTATGAGAAGTGCCACCACAATTGGGTTGTATCCACGCATCATTAGCGGTACAAGAAGGTAAATGACGGATAATGCGGTAACAAACAGTGTCAATATTGCTCGCACACCCTTCATTCCAGCAACAAGTATCATCATGATACATAATGCACCCGCAAGATACAGTAGAAACGGTGTTCGAAAGTAATCCCCAATAGAAACCGAATAGATTTTAGGATTATTAGGATCTCGGATCTGAATATCAAGGTACACGACATCGTCTCTGCTAAACACACGATCGCTATATTGACGACCATACCAGATATTATTCACCTGAACTGATTCACCACGGAATTGACCTGAAAGAATACGGAATGTAAGAATTTGATCAATCTCACCCCTCGTATCAATATCTGTCACCTTACCTAAGCAGACCAAAATCTGCAATGCACCTTGTTCAGTCATAGCCGCAAAACTATACAGTTTGAAATGTAGGAATATAACACCGAATAGGATCAATAGAATTCCGATGATTTTTAGATATGATTCTCGCATAGGATGTTTCAAAAATTATATTGAAAAGATTAGTTCAGACAATTGAAATATCAAAATTAATTCGTTAACCAGTGTTGTTTTAGCAAATATTGTGCCATACATGGAATTCAATCATATCAACAACTACCACCCTTTCGTGCATGAATTATGCACGAAAGGGTGCACACAGAAAATACAAAGCACATATTTGGGCAGCTAAAGAAAGAAAATTCGACAGTACAGGTGTAGTTTAGAGATTCTTACGTATGTTTTCAGCTACGTTCCGAGGTATACCTTTCACAGAGAGGAGTTCGTCCAAACTTGCCTTCCGAATTGCATCTATTGAACCAAATTGTTGCAGTAATGCTTGTTTCCGTTTTGGTCCGATGTTAGGTATTTCATCAAGAACAGATTCGCTCAAGCCTTTATGTCTGAGTTTTCTGTGATATGTGATTGCAAATCGGTGTGCTTCATCCCTTAACCGTTGAATTAAGTGCAGCGTTGGATTGTCTTCACGCAGAACTATCGGGTCAGGATTGCCTGGAACATATATTTCTTCAATCCGCTTTGCTAAGGCAATCAGAGGGATTTGCGTTGGAACTGGATCTATATTCGCCTTTGAAAAAGGTTTGAGTGCGGTTTGAACTGCATTCAATTGCCCTTTTCCCCCATCAATCAACATTAAATCCGGTAACTTACTAAATTTTTTGTCTCCAGTCTCTGCGCGACGAAAACGACGAGAGATTACTTCCTGCATCATTGCATAGTCATTTTGTCCAACAACATCTTTAATCCGAAACTGACGATATTCGCTGTTAGTAGGCTTTCCATCTTCCAAGACTACCATTGAACCGACTGCATATCTATCACCGAGATTAGAAATATCATAAGCCTCAATTCGTCTCAGCGGATGACTAATCTCAAGCAATTCCTGCAATTCCACCAATGCTGGATCAACATCACTACTTAACACCACACTCTGTTCACGTTGTAACAGTAACACTTCAGCGTTCTTCATAGCCAAAGTCTGTAGTTTTCTTAACCTACCTGCTCTCGGGACATGCAGTGAGACTTTATTTCCGCGCTTCTCGCTGAGCCATTTTTCAATCAGTTCAACAGATTCAATTTGCATTGGTAGCACAATTGTTTTGGGAACAAACACTGCATTTTGATAATATTGTGAAACAAATGCACTGATGGCAGTTGGTACCTGTTCTGGATGCACGTCGTTTAGGTAATAATGTTCCCGTTCAAGCAGTTTTCCATCACGAACATGTAATACCTGTACACAAGCGACATCACCCAGACGGCTTTGCAGGTCATGTTGGAAAGCAGTTGCAATGCCAATCACATCCTCATCCACTGTAGACACATTATCAAGACTTTGTTGTGAGGAAACTGCCTGATCGACATCGTTTAGCATGTCTCTATATTTCGCCGCAACTTCAAAATCAAGTGATTTTGCTGCATCTGTCATTTGTTGCTTCAATTCTTTGACAACGGAGCTTGTGTTTCCACCTAAGAATTGGCAGACTTTCCGAACGATCTTCTTATATTCTTGTACGTTTATCAGATTGGCACACGGTGCTGGACATCTTCCAATATGATAGTCAAGACATGCACGATATTTGTTATTTACTTCTTCAAGGGGTAGCGTGCAGGTGCGGATAGGGAAAAGTTTCGTCAACTGTTTTAGGACTTGCCGCGTGGAACGGACTCGCACAAATGGACCAAAATATCGTGATCCGTCAGTGTCAGTTTTTCGCGTTATCATGATGCGTGGAAACGGTTCATTAGTGGTGACACGGAGAAATGGATATCGTTTATCGTCTTTCAGTTTAACATTGTATCTTGGTTGATGGGACTTAATCAGATTATTTTCAAGTATTAATGCTTCAATCTCATTACTCGTGACGATATAATCCACCTCTATGACATACCGCATCATCTGTGCAGTAAGAGGGTTGTCAGTTATGCCACTTTGTTGGAAATAGGAGCGAACACGGTTCCGTAGATTAACTGCTTTACCGATGTATATGGGAGAACCGTCAGAGGCTTTCATCAGATAAACCCCTGGTGTGTTAGGTAGAGATTGCCACATTTTTCCTTGATTTTCCATGATTGTATTATCTACCTATTATTTTGACTTTGGCATAAATTGCTCGGAGTGCCAATTGACATTCAATAGACGCATTTATCATCACATCATCAAGAGAACGGTATTCAATTAATTTCCAATCCTCCTCTTGTTGTATATACTGTTCCACACAGACATCGTACTGAGAAACGAGGATATATTCCTGTAAGGATTCAAGTGTTTGATAGGAATAAAATTTGCCGCGTCTATCATAATCCTCTGTTGAAGGTGAAAGCACCGCTACAATAACAGTTGGATTTAGTAAAGTATCAAAGTGTCCATCTTCAAAACGTGGTTCATCACAAACAACGATTACATCTGGATAGGTGTATAAACCACTATTGCTGACCTTTACACGCATATCGTTAGTGTAAACTTCACATGTTTTATCCAAAAGTTGAATATGTAAGCCACTGGACACATTGACTGTAATCAAATTGTGATCACGACTCGCACCAGGCATCATAACAATCTGCCCGTTTCGGTATTCGCTTTTGAATTCAGCTTCCCGTTCCAAAATAATATATTCTTCGGGTGTCAGTAGTTTTTTTTCTGGGATAGCAGACACTGTTTTCTCCTGATCACATCTTACCGTAGACAGCACGGTAGATTTTACGTCCTTCTAATTGATACTTATTTTCAAAGTTGGTTGTAATGTGTTGGTATTCATTTATATTATGTGAAACAGGTTTTAGAGTTGTCTGTTGAGCGATACGTTCTTGGATTTCATCGAAATACTCTGCATAATCTGTAACCGCATACAATCTGCCACTATCCAATAACAACGTGCTTGATATTGCATCAAGAAATTCGCTATTTCGGAAGATTCTTCTTTTCTGCTGACGTGCTTTTGGCCACGGATCAGGGAAATAGACATGATATGCTTGGACTGAATTATCTGGTACATATCTTGACAGAAAGTAATTTGCATCAGTCCATACAAGTCGAACATTCTCAAAAACACCTGAGTTTTTATCTACAGCGTAATGTCGTATGTATTTAAGAAATCTTTGACGTGTGAGTTCAACATACTTTTGCGCACGTTCAACCCCGATAAAGTTAACATCAGCATACTGCTTTGCAGCTTCCAGAAGAAACCTGCCTTTACCAAAGCCAACCTCTATTTCTACCGGATTTGTGTTGCCAAATAGTTCCTGCCAGTCAATTGGAGAGGACACCTTATTTAAAGAAATCGCTTTGCCCTGCACAATGTCCATTATTTCTGAGTGTGAAGTTGTGCGTTGATAGAATAAGTCGTTGTAACGTGGTTCTGCATTCATTCGGTTATTTTCTTGAGTTTTCAGATGCAATTTTCACATACGTTGGGATGTCCAAATGACTTGGTCGTTTTTTTAGTTGTTTTTTTTAATTTTCTCTAAAGTGTCTTTGATTGTGTAATGGTAAGGGTTCACTACCAATTATCAAGTTTTGAAAAAAACAACTAAAAACAACCAAATCGCGTTTAATTTATTAAATCATCCTATGCTTTCATGATTCGCTATTGGCATATTTATGTTGATGCGTCTTAATCAAGTTGTCCTGCGGTTCATATCCTAACACATCAACTGCACCGCTGATGTCTAAGTAGCTCTGCTGGTATCCATCCGAATTTGCTGAACGTCCATAGGTAATCAGATATTTGACAGGTCCGTCATAGTCAATAGCTAATCTAAACAGTTGCTCACAGTCGCGTGGTGTGAGAAGTGTGCTGCAGTGTCGGATCCCATTCGGTTCATAGGTACCGTTGTAACTACCGATACGAATGCTTATAAACCGCATATTATGTGCATCTACGAGGTAACGTCCTGCAATTTCAGCCATGCCTTTCATCGCACCATACCAACCATCAGGACGGAACTGGTCACCCGTTGAAAATCGGGGTGGTGAGCTTAATTTTTCGTTCCAACCTGATACATGATTAGTACTTGCATAGACTATTTTCTGAATTCCGTTTTCTCGTGCTGCCTCAAATATGTTCATTGACGCGTCAATGTCGTTAACATCCTCCGGTGAATTAACAGGGGAACTTTGATGAAGATAAGCCAGATGCACCAATACATCTTGATCTCTACATAACCTTTTCATCTCAGAATAATCTTTGATGTTTGCAATTACTACCCGACTATTTGAATTTTGAATCGGATTGATATCCATTAAGGTTAATGTGTAGATATCTTGTTTTTCCCATGCTTGCCAGAGGGTTGTTCCTACCGTTCCGGCTGCACCTGTAATGAGTACTCGTTGTTTCATTTACTTATTCACCTATTCAGATGGCAACTCAGCTAAAATTTGTTCCCGTACTTTTTGTGGATCCACAACAGGTTGCACATAAAAACGATCTGTCGCTTGTCCTCCCAATCCAGAACATTTACACATCTCAACGTTCAACTCCAATTTCGTCAATATTCCACTAAAATAGTGGAGAAAACCGACCTTCTCTTCACCTGTTACGACGATTTCAGTGTAATTCCTTGCTGATTCTACCGTGACATCATAAACTGTCCATGTGCCACTTAGGTCAACATACCGTTTCTCAAAAATCTCTTCAAGCGTTAACTCACCCGACATCAAGTTACGTATATCAAAATCTAAATCACGTTTTAGTTCTTCGTCAAGTGGGAGTGGTTCTGAAGAGTGCTGTGCTGACTGATGCACAAGCCGATAAATCTCCAACTCCAAGTTTGAATCCTGCTTTGTGTAGACACGTGCATCACGTACATCTATGTTATTTGCAAAGAATAATCCACTGACCGTATGCAGTTTTCCAATACGACTATGACCACAAAGATGTAATTCCGTAAAACCCGGTTTATCTACAAACTGCAAGATAACCGCGCCTGAAGTCGAATCGTTGTTTTCCGTGGTCGTTGCTTCTGCTTGTGCCATCATTTTCATGTGGATTGATATCTCTTCAGGGGCAACTCCAATACGATATGTGACAGGCATCTGTTGAAGGAAATGTTGGAATTCTTCTGGTGGTGCATAAGTTCCCCATTGTGTTTCTTCTGGTCCTACGAATCGCACACGTACAACTTCATACAATCGCTTTAGATTGTGTTTTACAAGATTGCTAAAGTTCTGTGCACCGTTCGCCATTGAATCACAATATGTCAATAGATAGAGTGCGGTTAGACGTTCTAACGAGTTAACCTTCTCACAAAACTCTGTAATCGTCGGTTCATCCCATTGATGGTAACGTGCTAATGTAATCATTTTGAGATGTTCTCGTATCAGAAAGCAGATTTCCTCTGTCTGTTGGGGATTAAATCCAAATTCTGGGGCAATTCGTTTCGCTTTCTCTGCACCAGTTTCAGGGTGTGCAGGATCCGGTTTATCAATATCATGAAGAAAAAGAGCCATATAGAGTGGGGCAGTATCAGACAATGAACGAAACGCAGTATTCAACTCCTCTAACTCAGAGTTAGGAGATAGAGACATCTGTTGACCGATGCGTGGACCGCCGAAAGGACTACTGGGTTCCGTTCTACGAATCTCATCAAGGTGTCCAATTGCTGTCAGTGTGTGTTTTCCTACGGTATATGGGTCAAGACTCCGTTCGCTTCGAGTCATCATCGCCTTTTCAAAGCGTTCCCCTCCTTCACCGAGTCGAGACAATATGCCAAGTCTGTGTAACCGTGTTAAACTCTTTTCAACATTGCCGGGTGTATTGATGAGTTCTGCCATTCTCGGCCTAAAGCGATCCCAATCAAACGCATCAACATAAGCAAAGATAAAGGTCGCAAGCGAGGGATCAATTTCAAAATCGTATTGTTGAAAATATGTGAATAATTTGAAAAGTTCGTCTGTATCCAGTTCTCCGAAGTTGTTATCAATACAATACAACACATCGGTTCTGACACCAAGCACATCTGATACAGGTATGCCATTCGCAAGAAACTTACGTATCAATAGTTCTGCTTTAAAGTGTAGATACTTTGCTTTGGCATAGTAATCCGCCATAAAGTCATAACGACCTTCTTCCGATTCATCTGAATAGCCGAGTGCACAAGCAATCTGTGATTGGAGCGTGTCATCCTGTTCTGGGTGGAAAGAGAGTGAGTCGTGCGGTGCATTTGCCAATACATGTAGTAAGTTCCGCACCTTGAACATAAAATCAAGTGATGGTTTCAACTGTTCGTCATCAAATCTCTCATATAGCTCAAGGACTGATGTAAAATTCGGGAGACCGCACATCCATAGTGCATACTGAAGGGTTCGTAATCCACCGCGTCCTGTCTTGATGTCGGGTTGATTGAGATAAATCGTGTCTTCAGTGGTATTGAAAGAATCTGCTCTTGATTGAAGTAGGTCAAGGACAAGTGAAATGTCTGATTTGTCGGAATAAACTGCTTTACGGAATTTTTCTGTCAATGTAGATTCGCCTGCAATAAATCGCATATCAATTAAAGCGGTCATATCCATGAAGTTCCACTTTGCTATGTCTGCCATCGGACGATAGATAAAACTGAATTCAAAACCGGGAATCACCGTATGCAGACTATCAAAGAAGTCGTAGAACCATCTGACAAGTTCAAGCGTACCTTCATCGTAGACATCCTCAAGGTCTACGGACGATGTATAGACAACATCCACATCTGAAAAATAGCACAACTCATTCCTGCCATAACTTCCGACACCGTAAAGGGCAACATCTGGTGTCCAATCTTCTGGCACTTCATCCATAAAATCACTGTAGTCAATACCCGGTATCTTGAGAAGTTCTTCTATCTGTTTGGAGTATTCTGTCTTGATTTGATAGGTAGCGACTTCATAGACCTTTTGAATGCTTGCGTCCCATATCTGTGTATGCGTTGCACATGCAGAGAAACCACTCTCTCCAGCTAATATATCTGCTTTGAGTAGTTCGCGCTCGGATTTTATGAATGCTCCCAACTGCTCCTGCAAGACTTGTTGGGAGATGTTAAGGTTCGGAATATATTGTGTGAGTCGGTTTTCTATCTGTATTGACATTGGTTTTAGGTTGTTTTTGGTTGAGAATTAGTCCTTGATTGATGGTGAGAGAATACTGTTGCCTTTTGTTCATTATACACTGATGGTTTATTTTAAACAAGAGATTATATGGAATTTGAAAAATCAGGTGTTGATTATTTGATTGGATTGTGGTATAATTTTTGTATGGATAATGTAACACCACAAGACGATCTATTGTCCGAATATGATTTAACAATGTTACGGGACAGGTCCTGGACACAAATCCTTTGATGGTAAATCTATTGTCCAATTAGAACCTGACGTTGCAGAGGACTTCCAGATGCTGCAGTTGTGAATGAAGCACTACGATTTCTGATTCACATCACAAGAAAGACAATGTTGGAGATTCATAAGGGTTATTGGGGAGCAACATGTCGCAGAAAATTAGACATCTTCTCGGACTTTCAGGTGGAAAAGACAGCTCAGCTCTTGCTGTCTATATGCGTGACAGAGTGCCAGAGATGGAATACTTCTTCACCGATACCGGTAAAGAACTGCCAGAGACTTACGATTTCTTGGACCGACTTGAAGCATTCCTCGGTAAACCAATTGCACGACTCAACATGGATCGTGATTTTGATCACTGGTTAACACTACACGGTGGATTATTACCATCCTCACAAGTCCGTTGGTGCACCATCAAACTCAAAATCAAACCTTTTGAGGAATATGTCGGTGATGACGAAGCGTATCACTACATTGCCATCCGTGCAGACGAAGATCGTGTCGGATACAAACCACCAAAGATAAGTTCCCTGCAAAACATTTTTCCCAAATATCCGTTTAAGGATGACGGTATTACCAAAGAGGACGTTTTCCGTATACTTGAGGAGAGTGGACTCGGTTTGCCTGACTATTACAAATGGCGTACACGGTCTGGGTGCTACTTCTGCTTTTTCCAACGCAAATCCGAGTGGGTGGGACTCTTAGAGCAACATCCAGATCTCTTTGAACTTGCCAAAGGATACGAGAAATTCAGTCCAGAGACAGGGGAACGGTTCACGTGGAGTCAAGGTGAAAGTTTAGAGGAGTTAACAGATCCAGAACGGATAGCACAGATTAAGGCAAGGACTGAAAAAGCAAAGACATCCAAGAAAAAGGAAAAACCGAATCGTCGTTTAATAGAAATATTGACCGATGTTCACGATGACGAGGATGATGAAGAACCTTGCTTGGTTTGTCATAAGTGAAATCATAGAGATTGACAATGAAAAAAGAACAAATTCTACAAAAATTTGAAACTTTACGACAATGGGGCAGTAGCGGTGAACGAGCACCACACAAACCCCTATTGGTTCTTTATGCCATTGGCAAATTGCTATGTGGTGAAGATAGACTTATTTCATACAAAGATGACATAGAAGATAATCTTAAGAATTTGCTGCGGGAGTTTGGTCCCAGACGTGATGCCTATTATGCTCATTTCCCGTTCTGGAGATTACAAAATGATGGAGTCTGGGAAGTCACCAATGCAAGTAATATACGGCAAACAGCAAGTGGTGATGCTTATGTTACGGATTTAAGAGAAAACAACGTATCGGGTGGCTTCAACGAGACAATCTCTGAACAACTACAAAATGATTCTGATCTGGCAGTGGAAATAATTCATAGTCTTTTAGATGCTCATTTTCCAAATTCCATTCATGAAGACATCTTGCAGTCTGTTGGTATTGAACTTCCCTTACAAACATTTGATACAAGAACGCGCACATCTAATTTCCGTACTAGCATTCTTAGAGCCTATGAATATAGATGTGCTGTCTGTGGATTTGATGTGAAATTAGGTGATTCATCTGTAGCATTAGAAGCATCACATATCAAATGGCAAAGGGCAGACGGACCTGACATTGAAGTAAATGGATTGGCTCTTTGTTCACTTCATCACAAATTGTTTGACCGAGGTGCTTTCACGCTGTCAAGACAACTTCAAATATTAGTTTCAGATGACGCACACGGGACAACGGGGTTTCAGGAGTGGCTGATGGATTTTCACGGTGAAAAAATCAACTTTCCGCAAAGGCGTTCCTATTATCCAGAGGAAGAGTTTATTGGTTGGCACGTTAGGGAAGTGTTTCAAGGGGAATATCGGGAATTATGATCGACCATTCAATGAAACCGTTCTCTTCTTCCGCTTTAGTCCTTAGACTTTTTCTCTTGAAAAAGTGATTCATTTAGTTTACAATATAAACTGACGAATGCGATTCTTAATTTGGAATTGAGAAATTATGAACTGCCATCAACGTTTGCTTGTTTTATCTTGTTCAGAACGAAAAAACACTGCACAAGAACATTTACCGGCAATTGAGAGATACAACGGTCCGCTATTTTATGTTTTACGGCGTTTTCTTCGTGAATGTCCCTATAAAGCAGAACAATTGGATGTTTATATTTTGTCTGCGCGCTATGGCCTTATCCCAGCTGATTACCAGATTGATTTTTACGACCAAAAAATGAACTTGGCACGAGTAGTTGAGTTGCAGCCTCATATCAAAACAACTTTTTCAGACATTCTAAGAAAAAATTATAATTCAATTTGTTTTGTACTTGGAAGGACTTACCAGAAGGCATTTGAGAATTTGCAATATATGATTCCAATGCTTACAAGGTACGTTTTCACACACGGAGTGATAGGTAAAAGACAAACTCAGTTGAAAAGATGGCTATGGGAATAATATTCACACATTTTTGCTAAATGGAACTTTGATGAAAATAGAAATTATGAATCCTTCAACACAAGAAGTGATTGAGACTTATTCTGTGCCAGATCTTTCTATTCTTGATTTTCAACAATGGAAAAATAAAAATGAAATAATCATTGATTTAAAGTGCCTCTCGGATGTTGTTAATAATTTAGACACACATGATCTTGAAACCAATGAACCTATATCAAATTCGTATATAGTTGATTTCTATTTACCCGATCCAATAAAAAACCATGCTATTTCCCAATTTGCCAAATCAAAAACTGGTATAGGAGAACCATTAGATCAAAATCTTTCTGAAGTGATTGAGCAAATTTCGATGACAAGATTAAAATCAAGTTCTATTTTAACTGCTGTTGTTACAGAAATTTTACAAAACCATCTTCATTCTGATTACACAGTGAGAATTTCTGATGAATAGACGATCCCTCAAACTAAGTGAATTCATTGCAGAGTATCGATTTTGGGATGAATGGGAGGTCTCCTATACCGATGGAACACATCTGAAAAAAAGTGAATATGTGAAACTTGGTAACATCTCAATTGATGGAAACGAGGAATCCGCTCAAGACCATTTAATTTTACCTTTTACTTTCAAACCTGTAACTTCTCGCGAAATTGAATGTAGTTTTTCCAAGTTATCAGTAGAAAAGGAACAAGTACATCGGGCGAAAGAAGCTATAAGTTCCCAACTTGCTGACAGCATGATAAGAACGGGGCTTCTAAGACCGGAATTTTGCATGATGGAAGATCGAATTTTTAAGATGGAGTTTCGAGAAGTAATGAAGAGACTATCAGAACATCATTACTTAATACTTGTTGTTGATACGAGTGCTTTAAGACGAGGAGTCACTTCTTTTTTGCACAATACTTTATCTAAATTTTCACATATACCATATTCTAATGTCTTAATTTGGACAGTCGTGCCAGTTTTCGTAATGACCGAGGTACAACGACAAGCTAAAGATCTGAGTGATAAATGGGTAAAAAGCAGTAGAGGTACACAACCGCATCTAGGAAAATGTGATATATTGAGTCAGCGACCACAAGTTACTTGTATTAGTCGAGAATTGAACCATATATACCAATGGAGGCCTTTAGAAATATTTACAACTCTCTCTGAACATTTTGGGCAATCCAACGGTAAGTCAAGTATTGACAGACTTATTATTGAAAGCACAAAAAACCTTAAGCGTGATAGGGGGTTGCAACAAGGTGTTTTTCTTCTCACTGGCGATAAAGATATGGCCTCGCTTGCAACTTTAGAGAATCTTGACAGTCTCCATATTGATGTCCCACGACCTCCCACGGAAGTTAGTTCCATAAGATACGATTCTCACAACGAAAGGATCGTATTAACACCTATACATTACCTATTGTGGGATTTAGCGCAAGTTTTCAGTACCATTCGTCTTGTGAATAAAGAACAATCCCGCACGTACAAAATTCTTTACTATTCAGAGTCACGAGGTGGCTTCTTTGCTCACGATGTGATGGAAATTTGTGAGGATTGACAAATGGACCCTATTACCATAAATAAATTACTTTCCGTTGCTGATGCCATTGAGACACACCGTGAAAAAAATAAACTCTCACTGGATACATTTTATGAAATTGTGGACAATCAAGGAAAAATAAAACGCCTTGATCGTAGGGTGAAGGATATCCTACGAATCTTTGGAGAATCTCAATGGATAACACAGAGTAAACAGGATAAAAGTGTTCTGTGTCTGACCAAAAAATATGATAATTTTATTAGTGGCTGGAATTCTGGAGATCATTTGTTGCCGATGAATCAAGGACTGAGAAATTATCCTCCTTACGCACGCTTCCTTAAATGTCTTAAGCATGAAAAAAAAATCAAAATTCCGCAACGTAAGGATAAGGAATCTCGAAGGGATTTGGGGCTTTACTTAAAGGACAAATATAACATTACCTACGTTGCCTTTGATACATTTCAGACCTGGGCAGTGTCCGTGGGACATGCATATCGTTCACCTTATGAAGAAATCATCTATTGGGGAGGAGAGTGGGATGAGAATAAACCGTCGTTAGAATGTTTAAAAAAAAACTGTTGGGAAAGTTACAATTTGACAGATAAAACATCTGGTTACGCAAACCTCGGACGTTTAGCACATCTCGTATGTCAGAAATTGTGTATCTCTTTTCAGACTTTTGAGATGAAAATGAACCAGTTTGTAGAAACTTTTCCAGGCGAAATCACACTTGCTCCCGCCTCAATCCGTAGTGATATTTCAGGAAATTACCAAATCATTTCAATTCGTCCAAGAAAGGAGATTCTCAGCGAACGACTTTCCACAAAACTTTTGCCTAGGTCCAATAAGCAATATAGGTATAACAAGCAACAGGAATCAGAATGGCTTGAATATCGCTATCTGGAGGATGGAATGCGTGTCAAAGGTAAATTGGTCAAGTTGATACGATGGGAGACATTCAAGTGACACTAACAAGAGATCATGCTTTATTTGATGCGAAAAATGAGGAACTAAACCCTTACGAACAATACTATCTACTTGAAAACCCGTTTCCAGGTTCAGGTGAAACTGGCTTTGATGTTTGTACTGACCAAAAAGAAATCAAAAAGCAATTTGTTTATATACTACAGAATTTTTCACCAGAGACTAATCGTCTGCGTATCAACGGGGAAAACGGTGCGGGTAAGACTAATATCTTGCGATACTTTGAACTGTTAACTGACGATGCAAGACGCAAAAAACTTATTAATAACCTTCATCCAGTTTATATCTTCAACCCAGGAGAAAGTTATTTTGACATTCATGAGCAAATTATTGATAAGCTCACAGGATCATTTTTGAGTGATTTGGTTGTTAAACTCCAGTCTGACGAGAATCTTATTAAAACACTAATAACTAAAGTCAAACCAGCAAAAGAGATATTGAAAATAATAAAAACTATTGCTCTACCAAATCAAATATCGATTTCTTACTTTGAAGAGAGAAAGAAAGACACGTTTATTCGGTGGTTGAAAGGACAGCAAAAACTCGGTGCTGCAGAGAAGAAACTTTTAACTGATGGTGGAGTGCCGCCTGTTGACATTACGAGTTCTTCACTTGCTATAAGGTTCTTATATAGTTTACTCAATGTTTTAAAAGAACTTGATTTATGTGATGGAATTGTCTTGTTATTTGACGAATTTGAAGAGATATTTGAAGGATTAACTCGTTCGCGCCAGTCAAAATATGCTCAGGATCTTCGTCATTTATTTGATACCTTAAAAGAGTTTACATTTTTTGTCATTGCCACCGTTCCAGAACCAAGAGATCTTCTACAATATCCGGCAATTGATAGGCGTTTAGGTGAACCTGTCACACTTGAACCCATAGTGAGTGCAGAACTTGCAATTGACTATGTGGCAGATTATTTGAACAGTGGACGAAACAAGTATGAAATATATATCAAGGGAAAAGATGCAGTAACGGAATCTTCTCGCCCTCAATCGTTAGAACCATTGACAAAAGAGATTGTTGAAGCTGAGTACCTTTCGTTAAAAGAAACAGTAGAAAAAGCAGAACTTAATGTCTTGCCCGGGTATTTTTTACCAAAAATGCGTGAACGAATGAAGCAGAAAGTGGAAGACGGTAATTGATGGAAGATGATATAACTGACTCTCCAATTCTCAAAAAGTTCTCTTTTGAAACACCAAACCTTTTTGCTAGTTATCGTATAGGAGATTTCCCTAGGGCGCGCCTGCGTTTCCATCCTTGGAAAATCACTGGTACACAAGCTGTTCTTGTCAATGCCTTTGACCTATTAGCAAATTCCCGAACACGCATGTTTACACCAAAAATTAAAGAAAAACAAGGTAAACTCCATGAGTATATTGAGTTTAATGGTCCTCTCATGCTTGATTCGGGTGCATTTAACTTTCAAAAACAAACCAAAATTAGTATAAACGCAGTTGACGTGCTTAAAGTTGGAATTGAATTTGGAGCAGATATATCTGTTGTCCTTGACCATCCATTCCTACCTAAATCTGAAGGGAGAGAGAGAAGTAAGCGTTGGCAAAATACGGTCAAAAACACTCGGATAATGTTTGAAGAATTAAATTCATTAAACGGCGATGTTCCCAATAGTTTTCAACTGATGCCAGTAATTCACGGTCACAACCCAAGCACTCTCAAACGCCGTCTTAATAATATTGTTAAGATATGTGGATCAGATCCTCCTATTGTTGGCATAGGGAGTTTAGCCCCACTTGCACTAAATGGAAATAAGAGAACAGCAATTGACATTATTTGTAAAGTCCGAGAACTCCTTCCAAATTCTCATATCCACTGTTTTTCAATGGGATCCGCACTACTCATGCTATTTGCCTTTTACTGTGGTGCTAATACAGTTGATTCACAAAGCTGGATGCTAAGTGCTGCATTCAAGAATGTTCAATTGCCTGGATTTCACTGGACACGATTTTCTCAGCGTGAAAAAGAAAAAGATACCGCAAAATATAAGCAGAACCGTCAAGCATTTGCAATTCATTTGCTACAGTTGATTGAGGACGAAGGTTTCACTGTCAAAGAGTGGGATAATGAAGATGGAGCAGTCAGGTCAATTCGTACTAAACGTGATGCTCTTTCTTATATAGATTATCTTGAAGATCATGATGGGGAAAACCACATTCACCGACGCGCATGTCATAATTTGTATACATTCAATTTTGAAGCGAGTCGGGTACGGCAAGAAATGAAAAAAGACAAGAGTTCGCTTGAAACCTTTATTGAGAGTAGAATGAAAAGTACGGTTTATCAAAAAACCTTTGAACATGCAGTTGAAAAAGTTACGTCCAAATCCTAACAGTCGCAGTTTTAACAAAACACACCAATAAATCTTCCCTTGACAAACCACCCTCACATCAAGTATAATCAATAAAACAACCAAAGAACCGAGGAACAACACACAGCATGGCACAATATGACGAAATCGTGAAGCATCTGATGCACCAGTACGCCAATGAGTTTGCCATGCTATCCTTTGGCACGCAGGATGTCCAAGTGTTAGAGACACTTGATACCGAACAACAAACGGTTAAGGTGCATCGCAATGACATGACGTTTAAGGTGCTATGGCACAATGAGACAGTCCTGCTTCATATAGAGGTGCAAACGGAGGATAGTAGAGATAAACCGATGCCGTTCCGGATGCTCTCTTATGCAAGTGAACTTCTATTACGTCATGAACTTCCTGTGTATTCAGTGGTGATATATTTGAGTCCAAATGCAGGACAGACCGATCCAGGCGGTTATAGTTATGGGAATGATGTGTTCGGTTTGCAGCATAAATATCAGGTAATTCGGTTGGCGGATTTAGAAGGGGAAGCATTTTTGGAAGCAGCATCGGTTGGACTGCTACCGTTTACGCCTTTAATGAAGCCACCAGAGGGTATAAACACAGAAGCATGGTTGCAAAGATGTGTTGAGAAGACAGAAACAGCACCCGTTGACACACAGACGCGTGGAACACTGTTGTTTGCCCTATCTCTATTAGGTGGCTTAGTCCATGCCCCAAGTTTTTTAGACAAACTTATAACGGAGGAAATCATGCAAGAATCTCCTTACTACGAAATAGTAATTCAACGTGGTGTTGAACGAGGTGCACGTGAAAATTCCATCAATAATATTCTATCTGTGCTCACTGAACGTTTTCCACAGAGCGATGTGCAACCAGTGGCGGAAGCACTTGAATCTATTCAAGACCTTGATCGTTTGACAGAGCTTCATCGAACAGCAGTCCGGACATTTAGCGTTGAAACGTTCCTGCAAGGAATTGACAAACAGGAAGTGTAATACCTCCTCTGTCGTAGTAATCTCCACATTGAGATTATTGAAAACATAGGAAGGGAAACACAGATGCAGCAGCCCAAAGTCACCGTCCTCGGCAGTGCAAATGTTGACCTTGTCATCCGCACAGAACGCCTACCCAACAGAGGCGAAACCCTCATCGGAGACCGATTCGACATCTTCACGGGTGGCAAAGGATTCAACCAAGCAACAGCCGCAGCCAGATTAGGTGCAAAAGTCACCTTCATAAGTAGAATAGGTGATGACCCCTTTGCGGACATACTCCGATCCGCAATAGCCTCTGAAAAAATTGACAGCCAATATGTCAAGACAGATACAGAAAATGGAACAGGCACCGCAACGATAGTTGTCCAACCAGATGGTGAAAATAGTATCATCGTCGTGCCACGCGCCAACATGAAAATCACCCCAGCAGATATAAACGAAGCAGAAAATAACATTGCAAATGCAGATATCTTGATGCTACAATTAGAAACACCGATTGACGCATCCATACGCGCAGCAGAAATTGCTAAGGCAAATGGGACAATCGTCATGTTGGATCCAGCACCGGCGCGTCAATTGCCATCAAGTTTATTGTCAAAGGTGGATATACTAAAACCGAACAGAACTGAGGCATCAGTACTATCAGGACGTAAAGTAACAACACCAGAATCGGCAAGAGCTGCAGCAAGAATCTTACAAGAAAAGATTGCAAAGGATGGATTTTCAACAGTCGTCCTAACGCTTGGAGAACAGGGATTAATCTATTGCACACCAACACAAACCTTTCACGTTCCAGCAATAAGAACGAAGGCAGTGGATACAACGGGTGCAGGAGATGCGTTCTGTGGTGCCCTCGCGGTGACTCTCGCTAACGGAAATAGTTTAGAAAATTCCGTTAGGTTTTCAGTGGCTGCAGGTGCAGCGGCAGTCACAGTTCCCGGTGCAACCCCGTCGATGCCAACGCATGAATCATTGAACCAGTTCTTTCAGAAACACAGTGAGCAAGGAAATACACAGAAACAAAGGAGATAAGAAATGAAAAAAATAACAGTCCTCATACTTACACTCT
Source organism: Candidatus Poribacteria bacterium (assembly GCA_958295945.1). Taxonomy (GTDB): domain Bacteria; phylum Poribacteria; class WGA-4E; order WGA-4E; family WGA-3G; genus MSPOR6. The sequence goes on along the minus strand of OY282386.1, from coordinate 1,142,286 downwards.
CATTTTTCATATTTACTCTATCCATCCATGCACAAGAAAAATGGGAAATTGATATGCAAAAAGACTTCGCGAAAGTCCTGAAAGCAAGAAAAGATGCAACAGTAAAACATCGTGAATACATTGTAAAATGGCGAAAGAATGGACACCTCAATGATGTAACCAATTTATATGAAGCACAGAAAGTAAATTACTCAGAAAATGCTCCGTTTATTTACGGTTTAGGATACGCTTATGCACTCACAGATATCAAAGAGAATCCTGATGCAGAGACCAAAGCAATTGCGAACTATGAAGCAGCCCTTCAGCTTGCCCCATCAATGTTTTGGGGACATTATAGTCTTGGTGCAATCTACCAGAAACAGGGAAAATATGATGATGCACTCACCAAATTCAAAACTAGTCTTACATTAAATCCAAATTACTATCCCGCGCACTACTATATCGGTGAGATACACCTCAAACAAGGGAATCATACGGAAGCGTTCCAATCCTTTGAAGTCGCACAGGCACTCAATCCAAAATGGGAATATCCTGTCTATGGCATAGGCTTGGTATATTTTGATCAAGGTAATCTGAATCAGGCACGCGCAACATTTGAGCGTGCAATACAGAACAACAGAAAATTCGCACCCGCTTACATCAAACTCGGACAAGTGCTTGCGAAGGAAGGTTTTTTTGAGGAAGCATTAAGAGAATACCAGAAATCTGCTGAAAATCAACCTTATACTGCCGAAGATGTATTTGATCTCGCAATCATTTTTGCAGAAGGTGGAAACACAGATGGTGCTATACAGTTGTATCGTCGAACAATTGAAATAGAACCCACGCATGCTAAAGCGCATTATGCTGTTGCCGAAGTGTTGTATGCACAAGGTGATACAGATACTGCTGTCACACATTATCGTCAAGCGATTGATAGCGATTCTGCACTCAAGAGTAAGTTCTACGAACCTATTGAACCGTACTTTATCGGTATTTTAGGGGCAAATCAGGCACGTGAATTGATGGATAAAGCAGTAGCAGTATTACCAGATGACCCTCGTTCACACTTCTATATGGCGAAGTTGGAAGCAGATACTGGTAACGCCGATAAAGCAATAGAACTCTACAAAAAGACGCTTGAAATTGTTGAGGAAGATCCCACTTTTCTTGATATGGAACTACCACATGGACATTTCCATGATTCACATATTCATCTGGGTGATTTGTATCGTAAGAAAGGCGATTTGGATATAGCAGCAACACATTATCGGCGCGCCCTTGAACTCAATCCTGCTTATGCAAACAAGTTTATTGAACAGGGAAAGACTGCGTTTCAGGCAGAAGACTTTAGGGCAGCCATTGAACCACTCAACATACATATCATCCTATTCCCAGAGGACATTGAAGCAACGTATCTATTGGGTCAATCCTACGAAGCAAGTGAAGATACTGCAAACGCACTCATCTATTATGAAAAGACTTTACAGTTAGATTCAAATCGCGCAGATGTCCTATACAAGATTGCACATATTTACATTCAGACTGCATCCCATCAGAACGCATTAGATGCCTTGAAGAAAATCATCGCAATTGATCCAGCAGATGCACAAGCACATTATCTTTCCGCTCAATCTTATCTCGCTCTTGAACAACACGATGCGGCATTAGCTTCATATTTGGAGACAATCCGTCTGCAACCAGAGAATGTTGATGCACAATATCAAGCAGGTAAATTGTATGAAGACAAGGGTGATATTGACAACGCAATCGTCTATTATGAAAAAACCATTGAATTAGACCCAGAAAACGCAGAACCGTTCTTCAAACTTGGTGGTATCTATGAAACCCGCAAAGACGAAGATAGCATGATTCGTGTTTATCAACCCGCGTTGATACTTGAACCCAACCATCCAAAAATCCACCACACACTTGCTGCTATCTTTGACAAACGTAGTAAAAAGGTTGAAGAAGGTCAAGAAGAAAGTTATGAAGAGAATATCAATCAAGCCATTCATCACTACGGATTAGCAAACGAACACGATCCAGAACAATGGGAGTGGCATTATCAATTCGCACGGCTATTGGATACTCACGCAGCGACACTTGAAGGCTACCATCTGTATGGGGATATGGCTGTAACAGAATATTCAAACACTATCAAACTAAATTCGGGGCATGTTGACTCATATTTCTATCGCGCTATGATAACAAACAGATATAAACGCATAAAAGACAAATTGTATCTTAGCGAACAGATCATCAATGATTTTATGCAAGTTGTGACATTAGATCCGAAAAGAACTGAAGCATACTACCACATGGGTGTCCTCAAAGTATGGATAGAAAAGTTTGATCAAGCAAATGATGCATTCAAAAAAGTCCTTCAACTCGATCCAAAATATAAGGGTGTTCACACACAACTCGGTAAACTTGCTGAACGCGAACAGAAATGGAAAGAGGCTATCAAGTTATATGAAAAAGAGATTGAAATTGATGACAAAGCAGTCACTGCATATCAACGCCTTGGTGATCTATACTACAATTCAGAGCAGGAATATAACAAGGCAAAGGCGACGTTAGAAATTGCTCTTAACTTAGATGATAAGCATGTGGATACAATTATTGCCTATGCCAACGTATTATATAGTATGGATAAACTCGGTGCTGCATCTGAACAGTTTGAACGTGTCCTACAGATTGATAAACGAAATTTGACTGCAAACTTCAATCTCGCCCTGATGTATGAATATACTGACCGCATTGAACTTGCTAAAACCCAATGGAAGCGATTCCTTGAATTAAATCCACCTGAACAGTGGCGAGTACAAGCAAACGACAATCTCAGCAAACTCGGTGGTAAGTAACAGCAGATTGTTGAAGGGGTTTCAAACCCCGATTGTTGCGTGTGGATAATGCAGTGATGGATATTGAATCCTTTCAACAGACATTAACTACTGATATTATTGGCAAAAGCCACATAGAATATCACCCACAAGTCTCATCAACAAACGATTTGGCAATCACACGCGGAAAAACAGATGGGGCAATAGAAGGGTCTCTCATCATTTCGGAGCATCAGACAGCAGGCCGTGGTAGATATGGTAGAAAATGGAGTGCCCCGCATGGTAAATGTATTCTTGCATCTGTGATATTCAGACACCGACTGAAACAGGATCAAGTCCATTTGCCGAACCTTATCGGTGCTCTCTCTATCGCTCAAGGTATTCATTCAATCACAGGACTTGATGCGCGGATTAAGCATCCAAATGATGTGAGGATAGAAAAAAAGAAGGTTGCTGGTGTCCTCACAGAAATTGAATACGACAAACACCGTCATCCCTTCTTTGTATTAGGTTTCGGTATCAATGTAAATATCACCGTAGAGGAATTTCCTCCTGAACTTAGAAGCACTGCAACCTCCCTACAACTTGCTGGTTCCGATACGGGAAACAGAGAGATTTGTCGAATTGAATTGCTACAATCCGTTTTGCAAGAACTTGAACAAAACTATCTTATCCTGAAAACAGGAGACTTATCTGGCATAGAACAGAAAGTATCTGACTGGGAAGAAAAGACATGAAAATCCTAATTAGTGCCTGTCTACTCGGTGTCAACTGCAGATATGATGGTGGCAACAGTCGTGATGAAAACGCTATCAGTCTCCATCAAAGCGATGAACTGATACCTGTCTGCCCTGAAGAAGCAGGCGGATTGCCGACTCCTCGTCCCGCTGTAGAAATTGTCGGTGGTGATGGAAACGATGTTTTGGATGGAAAGGCAAGAGTGCTAACCGCTGATGGTGTTGACAAAACTGAAGAATTCCTAAAGGGGGCACAATTTGCGCTGGAACTTGCACAATCGCAAAGCGCAACTTCAGTTATCCTAAAGTCCAAAAGTCCATCATGTGGTTGTGGGGAAATCTATGATGGCTCATTTTCAAGGACACTTATATCAGGAGATGGTGTTACAACAGCACTCCTCAAACGACACGGAATTGAGGTGATTTCAATATCGTAGTCATCCAATTAATTTCCGAACCTGTTCGCCAATATCCGGACTACGCATCAATGATTCACCTACCAAAATAGCGTTAACACCTACCTCGCGTAAAGATTCCACATCTTCTCTCGTATAGATTCCACTCTCACTTACAACAACCTTATTGGCTGGGATAGATTCACGTAGTTTGAAAGTTGTGGCTAAATCAGTATTGAAGGTTCGTAAATCGCGATTGTTTATCCCGATGATCTCTGCACCAACATCTAATGCTATCTCCAATTCTGCTTCGGTGTGTACCTCTACCAGAGAAGCCATTGATAGAGAGGATGCAATGTCAGCAAACTCATGCAGTTGATCACTGCTCAAAGCAGCGACTATAAGAAGCACGGCATCTGCACCTGCAGTCCTCGCTTGATAGATATGATACGGATCAATCGTGAAATCTTTCCGTAACAACGGCACATCAACCTCTTCACGGATTGCTCTTAGACAATTAAGACTCCCATCAAAAAACCTAATATCTGTCAACACAGAAATCGCTGCTGCACCTTTCTCAGCATAAGTTTTTGCAATACAGACAGGATCAAAATCTTCTCTAATAATGCCCTTACTTGGAGATTTTTTCTTTACTTCTGCTATGAGATTAATGGTATCAGGTAGAGAAATCGCTTGCTTAAAATCCTTTGTTTGGGGTAGGTCTACTAATATTGACTTTAGAGTAGCCAGCGGCACCCGTTCCTGATCTGTTTGAAGTTCTTTTTTTTTGTGTTCAATGATAGAGTCTAAGATCATAACATCCTTATTACTGATTTGAGACAGTTTTCAATCCTTCCAATTTCTCAAGAGCACTCCCAGAGTCAATAGATGTGGCAGCAAGTTCAAGACCGTTTTCAATGCTGTCTGCTTTTCCGCCAACAACAATCGCAGCGGCTGCATTCAGCAAAACAATATCGCGCTTTGGTTCCTTTTCACCTTTGAGTATATTCGTCGTGATCACAGCATTTTCTTCAGGGGTACCCCCAAGTAACGATTCTGGTGATGCTTTTGCAATACCAAGTTTGGTCGGATCAAAGGTGAATGTATTCACATCACCATTGACAAGCTCGGAGATGCGCGTAGTTGTTGTTGTTGTGATTTCATCTAAGCTGTCATTGCCATGCACCACGAATGCCTGTTGTGTTCCAAGATTGTTCAGCACATTCGCATGCATCGGTGTAAGTTCTCGAGCATACACTCCTAACACTTGTGCTTGTGCACCCGCAGGATTAGTCAGAGGTCCAAGTGCATTGAATATTGTACGGATACCGATTTCACGACGCGGACCTATCGCATGTTTCATCGCGCCATGTAGCATTGGTGCAAACAGAAATCCGATTCCAACCTCATCAATACACTGACCAACCTGTTCTGGAGAAATCTCTATATTCACACCTAATGCCATCAACACATTAGCACTACCACTTTGTCGAGTCACACCTCTATTTCCGTGCTTTGCAACGGGGACTCCTGCTCCCGCTACGACAAACGCAGATGTGGTTGAAATGTTGAATGAATGTAAGCCTGTTCCCCCTGTGCTGCACGTATCCACTAATAAGGGTTGTTTAGTAGGAACTTTAGTTGCCTTTTCACGCATCACACGTGCAGCACCAGTGATTTCTTCAATCGTTTCTCCTTTTATCCGCAATGCAGTCAAGAAGCAAGCAATTTGTGCATCAGTCGTTTTCCCTTCCATAATCTCGTTCATAGTTTCAATCATTTCTACTTCTGTTAAGGAATTCCCATCAATAACCTTCTGAATTGCATCTTGTATCATATAATATTCCTCCTATTTTTATCACCAATATTGTTCCTATTATTATACAGAATAATTATCCGTTTTTCAAGAACTGAAGTTGAACGGGTGTGTAAAGTTTGTGGCAAAGAATCTGCTGATATTGTCGGATGTCTTACTGTTCCTACTTTGGCGCGTCTTATGCAATATTACTTTGCAATACGTTCTATAGTCACGTAGGGCGATATGTCTGTACTAACCAGCCCTTATAACCATATCGCCCCTACAGACCTAAAAAATGTGTGTTGAACAATGAAAAATATGTCCATTGCCAAAAAATAACTTGACATAAGTAAATTTATATGTTAATATATTTATATTATTAATATTAAAACGCATGTTCTAATAGACATAACAACATTAAGACATTTATAGGAACAAAAGAATGGAAACTATTATGAATATAAAAGGCGATATTCATACAATTTATCACACATTTCTATACAAAAATAACGGACAAATCTCAGCATCTCAGAAAAATCTTACAGTTTACAAAATTCGAATTTTAGTGTCATCAAATTATGTCCTATAAACCCATACAGGGACTGCGTTTACAGACAATTTTCCGTCTTACACCTTGTAAGAGATTTCTTACAGTTTCGTAACTTTTTAAGAAGGAGGCAGACCATGAAATTGCAAGATAAACACAATGAATTTGCCAACAGAAACTACACAAAAATGACTACTCTCATAGTCCTGATTAGGTTCGGTTTCCTAACCGAACTTACCGACACTGGAAGGACGCTAAATTGACACTTATGGTGCCAAAAACCTTAAACACCCATTTTTTCTTGACACACTTTATACATGTTGCTAATATACAAAAATCTTAGACATACACACTTTTCATCGTCAGTTCAGGAGAAATCAATATGAACGAAGAACAAAAGTATCTATTTGATTTGACTGGATTTCTAATAGTGGAAAACGCGCTATCTACTGATGAGGTTGAACTGTGCAATTCGGCTATTGACCATCACATTGAACATCTTAGAGAACGTGAAAATTCACTGGCTGGAGGATCGGAAGCACTTGCTGGAACAGCACACCGCATAGATATGGGTGGGATGTTGGCGTGGGAAAAACCTTGGTGTGAACCATTTCGTGAACTCCTGATACATCCGAACATAAAACCGCACTTATTGGAAATCTTAGGGAAACAATACAGACTTGACCACGGACCGGGTCTAATTGCAATGGAAAAAGGGACAGAAGGTGGCACACTTCATGGCGGTGGAATTGAACGACCTAATTTCTCTGAAGCATATTTCTTCAAATATGGACGTATTTATACCGGTCTAACCGTTGTAGAATACATGCTTGCTGATGAAGGTCTTGGTGATGGTGGACTTGCGATAATTCCCGGTAGCCATAAAGCCAACCTACCATGTCCAAGTATTATGAAACGATATGAAAAACATCAGCACTTGGTGCTTGAAGTGAATGCCAAAGCAGGTGATGCTGTCATCTTCACTGAAACCTTAACACACGGAACACTTCCGTGGAAAGCTGCACACCAACGACGTGCACTACTCTATAAATTTAGTCCAGGATTTCAGGCATACAGTGCTGGGGCACATCGTATTGAGTATCCAGATTACATTGAAGACATGACCTCTGAACAACGAGAAGTAATGGAAGCACCACATATACGACATTAACGGTGAAAATATGGATAAAAAACTACAAGGCGCAGTCATCGGATGTGGCGGACGTGGGCGAGGACACTTGAAAATACTATCTGGATTTGAAGACGTTAACCTCGTTGCAGTCTGTGATCCCGTTGAAAATGCCAGAAACAGTTCAGGTGATACATTTAATGTCCCAAACCGATATGAATCTATTGATACCTTACTTGACAATGAAGAATTGGATGCTGTATTCGTAGCGACACCAGCACATCTCAATGGTGAAGCCGCGTTACCCTGTTTTGAACGTGGTATTGACACTTTACTTGAAAAACCACCAGGAATGAGTGTAGAAGAGACCATCACTTTACGCGATACTGCTAAGCAGACAGATGCGAAAGGGATGGTTGGTTGGAACCGCCGTTTTCACCCTATTATAGTTCAAGCTAAGCAAATGGTGATGGAGCGGGGACCCGTCACGCAAGTGGTAGGCGAATTCCACAAGAGCATCACCAGATTAGCGCAATCTGGTATATTTCCTGAAATACTGATGGATAACATGTTCCTTGAAACACCTATTCATGCACTTGACACCATACGTGCTATTGCTGAGTCGGATGTCCAGGAAGTACATAGCATTGTAAAGCGGACAATCTCCGATTACAAAGATGTTCACGCCGCGTTGATACTCTTTGAGAACGGATGTGTTGCACAACACATCGCAAACTATACAACCGATGCACGACTTGAACGTTATGAGATACACGGTAGAAATATTTCTGCATATCTTGAAGGTGTAGGTCAAGGAACCGTCTATTGCGATGGCACACACCACAAACTCACAGATGCTGGGAGTGGCGGAACAGTTCAGCAAAACCGCTATTTTCTGGATTGTGTTCGAAACAACACGCCAATTTCATTGCCTGCAGCGAACTTAGATGAAGCAGTTAAGACGATGCAGCTTGCAGATCAAATATTAAAGTCTACGAGATAATTATTCATATTTTTTATAGGATACAACATGCCATCATTAGAACAACGACTTGAAGACTACAAGACCGACGGTTTTACTATCTTTGAAAAAGTTTTTGACGAAGAACAGATGGAAATCTGGAAAGAGAAACACAAAGAACTCTCGGCAGAACATAATGGGCAAACATGGTTTGCAAACACACTTGAATTAGCACCAGAACTGATGTGGTCTGCTGTTTCTCACCCAACTATCTTAGGATTTCTGGAAAAGGTAATGGGACCTTTCGTGCAGTTAGATAACTTAACACTTGCTGCATTTCCTTCAATTGAACAAGAAAAAGCAGCAGGGAGAGTTTCAGGGTGGCACCGAGATAGATGGGCACATGTTCCGTTTACGGATGCATACCATCGACCCAATGCTATTAATGCAATATCATACCTACAAGACCTAACGGAAGCCTTTGGTCCTCTCCGTGTGATTGTCGGTTCACATAGAAAACCTATAACCATTGAAGAGGCAAACCGTGGAGTTCCACATCCAAATGAAACCATCATAAATATGAAAGCTGGTGACGTTGTAATAACACATAACGGTCTCATTCATTCAGGAACACCAAATACTTCTGGTCAACTCCGTTATTTCTTTAGTATTTATTACAACTTAACATGGCTTAAACATACTGACCATCACACCGGACCCCATACACAAAAGATTCTTGCTGATGCAAAAGCAGCAAACAACCATCAATATATGCGTCTTCTCGGTGTTGATGAGCAACTACAACCCCGATGCAACTCAGGTTTTCTCCAGTCTGACGAAGAACGGTGGGAACAGTGGGCAGCTGCAGACCGAGCAGCCATTAAGGAGGAATAGACAATGGCAGAAGGACCGGTAGTACCTCCACATTTGAACGTTGAACTTGATTATCAATTGCAACAGGAGGTGAACTTTTTCCTAAAATGGGGATACCTCATTGTAGATGATGCTGCGACCCCTGAACAGATTGAATCTCTACGTAATGCGCTTGATGAAAGTTATGAAAGACGCGACAAAAGTCAATTCATCGGGGAACTGCTTGAAGAGGATGACAGGTTTGCATTTCTCCTTGACAACCCTCCAGTGATGAAACGGATGGAGGCAATATTAGGTACTTGCGTCCAACTCCACAGTGCTACTGCACGTATTACGGAACCTGGAACTGCAGACCAAAATTGGCACCGTGATGGTCCTTGGCCAGTAGATCCGTTCGGTACACCTTATGGTAGTCTACCTGCGCAAATTAACTGCGGATACTATCTTGACGAAGTTACTGATGAAGCGGGTCCGACAGTGGTGCAACCCGGTAGTCATAGGGCACCATTCCGTCCACCACCGAGTCCTGTTCAGCTTCCAGACGAAAAACGCGTGTTAGTTTCACCAGGACAAGCAGTGATGTTTGATGGATGGACGTGGCATCGGGGTGCTGCAAATACATCAGATAAACAGAGGCGTGTCTGTTTGATGTGCTATCAGAACGCATGGATGAAATCTCGCGAACCCTTTAACGGACCCCGCGTCACAAAACTTCGTGAAGAAGGCTCACCAAAGCAGAAGTTACTTCTCGGAGCAATCCCAAAATGGTAAGATAAAAAAAGGCACAATCATTGTGCCATAACCAACGGAGCAATTTTATGAACATCGCTTACATTGTTATTGATACACTACGTTATGATTATATTGGAGCAAACGGAAATGATTGGATAGAAACGCCTAACTTCGACCGATTTGCAGAGAATTCATGGGCATTTGATCGCGCTTTCTTAGCAAGTTTCCCGACAATACCCTATCGGACAGATGTTATTACGGGTCAATATGGGGCTCCTTTCCATCCGTGGAAACCACTTCGTCATGAACGGCAAACACTCCCCCGAACACTTGCACAGCGCGGATACGCAACACAACTCATTCACGATACGCCGCACCTTGTTAATGGTGGACATAACTTCGATTGGCCCTTCCATGCATGGACATTTATTAGAGGTGCTGAAGTAGACCGGGATTGGATTATGGACACTGTTCCGTGGCCTGAGAATTGGAAGAAAGAAGCACTCTTTGATTGTTTAGGTGATCAGGCATTTCAATCAAATATGCTACGAAGTTATTCTCGTGCAAACAGAAATCGCAAAACACTTGAGGATTGGAACTGTGCTAAATTATTCAACACTGCAGCACAGTTTTTGAAAGATAATTCAAAAAGAGAGAACTTCTTCCTATGGGTTGATTGCTTTGACCCGCATGAGCCTTGGGATGCTCCACCAGAATTCATGCTTAAATACGATAAACGTGCTGGATATGATGGAAACATTGATCCACGCAGTCTCGGTGGAAGAAACAAAGATGTCCTTTCAGATGAAGCAAGAGAACACATCAAACATCAATACGCAGCAAAGGTGACGTGGATGGATCATTGCTTCGGACAATTCGTGGACGCACTGGAATCCACAGGACTTGATAAGAGGACAGCAGTTATTCTCACTGGTGATCATGGCACAAATGTTGCGGAACGTGGATCATTTGGTAAAGGACAACCTATTCGTGAACAGGTAGGACACGTTCCACTGTTCGTCCGTTTACCTGAAGGAGATACCGGACGAAGTAATGTCATTGTGCAACCACAGGATTTCTTCCCAACTATTCTTAATATTCTTGGACAAGATTTGCCAGAAGGTCTTGAAGGACACGACTTTTTAACACCTGCACGTCAAGGGAAATCTGGAGAGAGAAAGATCGCCTTATCAGGTGGAAGTGTTGAAAGATGGAGACAAGCAGGCAATAGAGAAAAAGCTGTCCTCTTTACGGCATTTGACCAAGAATGGAATATAGAGGTTGCAACAAAACCTGAAAACTCAAGATTGATAAAACTCGGTTCGTTGGACTATGTTGAAGATCAACACCAGGATGTCGTTGCGAAACTACATGCAACTGCAGTCGATGAGATTTCGCAACGTGGGATTGATCCTGCATTGATGGATTGGCTGCGTAGTGAAGGTAAGAATGAATTTCCAACCGATGTTGTCTTTTGGGATGGATACCCGGGTCCTGCAGGTTATTCACCTTATTTCAGCAGACTTTATCCTGGTGAATAGGATATATTCTTCAAGATTGTTTGCTTTTCAATAGATTCAATTGTATACTGTCCACTAATATAACTGTTACAAACTCACCAAGAAGTAACTTATGAGAATACTTGAAAACTTAATCACAGCATTTTCAGCACTCCGTGCAAGCAAACTCAGAACTGTCCTGACTCTATTAGGAATAACTATCGGTATTGCCGGTGTTATTGCTATGATGTCATTAGGTGCGGGAGCAGAAAAACTGGTGATGTTGGAATTTGAAAAGATAGGCGGTCCAAGTATGTTTGGTGTCTACCGTCCAGGGAAGATTAGAGTTAACGGTAGATGGAGAGATAACAACAGTCCACACCATCTCAATATGAATGACCTACGAGATGTTTTACATCAGTGTCCATCTGTTGAAATTGCTACTGTTGAAGGGAGTTATTACATCAACTTTGAAGTTGAGGGTAAACATCAACCAACCTATATGCGAGCAACTACCGTTGAATATCAAGGTGTCCGACAGTGGCATGCTGAAATAGGAAGATTCCTCGCAGATACGGATATGGATCTTTGGAATAAAGTTTGTGTAATCGGTTCTCAGGTCTGGAAAGAACAATTTAAGGGTATGGATCCAATTGGCAAGGAAGTTTCAATTAACAATAAGAGATTTAGTGTTATCGGTATAATGGAGAGTCGTGGACCTGGGTTAGAAGCTGGTAAGAGTGATGACAACATGATCTTTATCCCCATAACGACTGCACAGACAAGGTTTTGGGGACACGACAACGTTGGACACATTATGGTACGTGCGAAGAGTCCACTTGTAGTTAACCAAGCAGTGAAAGAGGTACAGACAGTCATTCGACGCAACCACGGTGGTGACGATACTTTCTTTAGAACATGGCAAGCACAGAAAGGAATTGAAAGTGCCAAAAGGACTATCTTTATTATTGAGTTAGTGTTAGTCATTATCGCATCCGTAGCATTGATAGTCGGAGGAATCGGTATTCTCAATATAATGCTTGTGTCTGTAACAGAACGTATTCCTGAGATCGGTTTACGGAAAGCTGTCGGTGCGAAAAAGTATCATATTAGGTTTCAATTTCTTACGGAATCAATCCTTTTGTGTTTATTTGGAAGTATTCTCGGTATCGGATTAGGGGCAATTGTTGGACAAGGTTTCTCTTTGGCAGTGGATGTTTTTCTTGATGGAGCACTTGGATGGCCATCAGTCATCACGTTCAAATCAGTCCTAACATCTGTTGCCGCAGGCACTGCTGTAGGTCTCTTTTTTGGGTACTATCCTGCCAGTCAAGCAGCAAAACTGAGTCCCATTGATGCAATAAGACATACCTAAACATAATTCTCTTGCAGAGTGCTTACTTTCCATAATACACTATCATAAAGGGAACACTGTCGTGGAAAAACTTGGTATTATTGCAGGTGCAGGACAACTTCCATCTTTAGTTGCACAAAATGCAGTCACACACGGTAGAAAACCGATAATCATACAAATTACCAAAGATGAAAACCAAAGATTTGATGATTTGTCATGTGAAGTCTATAATTTTGGTGTCGGTCAGGTACAGAAAATCACACGCACACTACTTGATCTAAATGCCAGTGAAATTGTCATTATCGGTAAAATTGAACCAAGTATCCTGTTGCACCCTCTAAAACTTGATACAACCGCTATCAAGATAATGGCACGAAATCGCAGTAAAAAACCCTCCGCAATCGTTTCTGCTGTGCTCAATCACTTCCAATCTGCAGGACTTTCCATCCTCACACAAGATCACTTCTTATCCCACCTATTACCTGAACCAGGTGTTCTCACAAAACGTGAACCGAATAGAGCACAGTGGACAGACATAGATATCGGAATACAGACTGCACGACAAACAGCAAACATGGACATCGGACAGACAGTTGTAATTAAAAACCAAATTATCATCGCAATAGAAGCTATAGAAGGCACTGATAGGACTATTCTAAGAGGAGGAGAATTAGGAGGAAAAGGCGTTGTAGTAGCAAAAGCCGCATCTAAAAATCACGACTTCCGTACCGATGTGCCAACAGTGGGAATGAAAACACTACAAACTCTGAATCAGGCTAAAGCAAGCGTATTGGCTGTTGAAGCGAACCGTACTTTTGTGATGGATACTGAAGTTATATGTAAACAGGCAGATGACTGGAAAATTTCAATTGTTGCTGTTGAATGAAAAACAATCTGTAAGTTATTCCCATATCCATATAATATCAAGCTTTTCATGTTGAATGGTTTTGACATAGATATATCATTCCAGGAAAGCCTTGCGCGCGGACAAAGCGCGCCTACAGCGGGTTGGGGTTGCTAAATTGACGCATATTGTGCGGATGAGAATCCGCACTTATCGCCTTTGACAATTCGTAGGAGTTAAGGAAATCCTAAAACAGAATAATCCTGACAAAAGAATAAATGTCCTTAATTATTTTCTAATTAATGTGTTATAATATAGTTTGCTAAAGCAACAAATTTGTGAAAGTCAATATATCGGTATAGAATTATTATCTTCAGAAAACTGAGGTACATTTTATGTCCTTTAAGAAGTTCTTGGCTGTATTTGTATTAGGTATCACCGTTTCAATAGGTTTTGTCTTTTTTCTCAAACTAAAGACGCGAGACACACCAAAGTATTTGTCATCAAAGAGTGAAGCACTACCGCCAATAATGCCGCGACATGCAGAAATACCAGACGAAATAAGACAGAAATTTGCGAAAGTTCCCGATAAACCTGAACTAATCGCCACATTGGAACACGGTGGAAGAATTGAATCTGTCGCATTTTCACCCATTGATACATCGCTATTTGTGAGTAGAAGTAGTGATGACAAAGTAAAATTATGGCGTTTGAATTATCCATCAGAACCGTTAGCTAACCTCAAAGGAAATTCAGTTTCATTTTCGCCAGATGGTAAGCTGCTCGCACTAAGTGGATTGAAGGATGGCACAAAACTATGGAATATCAAAACAAAACAGAATGTCAATACTTTCAATTCTATAGGTAGAGATTCCATTTTTTCACCTGATGGCAAATGGTTAGCCATTGGCACAATTGGTGGTGTACAGTTGTGGGATATACGCACATCAACACAACCAATAAAAGGTCCAAAGCTACGTTCTAAAGGACTCGCTGAACATTTATCATTTTCTGCAGATGGTAGACTATTATCCGCAGCAGATAGAGTGAGTGGTGATGTTAATATCTGGGAAATAGTTGAAAATAATGCCGTAAGAAAATCAAATTTCAATGTAAAATCTGATAAGGTGAAATGGGTTGAAAAACTGAAGTTTTTACCTGATGCAGAGAATCCGGTACTCGCTATTGCTGAGAATGATAAAGACATACACCTACTTTCTCCAACAAATTGGCACGTCAACTCAGATATCCCTGCGGGGTATGTCAATGATTTGGCTTTCTCATCAGATGCTAGGATTCTTGTCAGTGGTGGACATAATGAGATTGAATTATGGACAGTTGAAAATGGTGAACGTGTTCTTTCAATAGAAGGATATTCACGATGGGTAAACTGTGTTGACATCTCACATGACAGGAACTTTGTTGCAGGTGGTGGAAATGATGGATTATTGCGAGTCTGGGAAATTGATGAGGACATTTTTTCACAACAAAATGAGCAGTTTTCTGATGTTGTAAAACTGATATATTTCTTGCCAAGTGACCAAACACCCCGACCAGATATCACACAGAAATTGAATCACTTAATTAATGATGTTCAAAATCTCTTTGCTAACGAAATGGAACGACACGGATTCGGCAGAAAAACGGTATCTGTTGAAAAAAATGGGGAGAATGCTGCCAAGATATACCTAATTGAAGGCAGGACGACTGAAGATTATTATTTCATCAACACTGATAAGAAAGTTAGAAATGAAGTAGAGCAGATTTTTGATTCCTCCAATAATATCAACATAATCGTTGTGGAAATTAGCGATGTTTTAGGCAAATTAGAAGGTGGAATCCTAAGTGCAAACACAAATCCTTCTACAGTTAATTACATTGACGAGATGACAGGGTTACGTGGTGGAGACTTAATCATGACATCAGAAGACGAAGGATATTCAACAGTTTCAGTTGCGAGGCATTTGGGATACACATTTGGATTAGACAACGATCTGCGAGACCCATCCTACATAATGTCCTATGGAAGAAATAAAACCCATTTGTCAAAGAGTAGTGCTGAATGGTTGAGTAAATCACGGTATTTCAATTCCAACCAGACTTTTTATGATACCCCTGCCTCAATAGAAAAACTCTCACCGATGCCAGGAAAATTGAAATTACAGATACAAGATTCTAATGGGATTCATCAGGTGCGGCTGTTAGTTAAACCGACTAACCCATACCCTCTTCCTGGATACCAGTGGAACATCAACCAAGAGAGAAATAATACAGATTGGGATAGAAAACATAGAGGTAAAATCTTAGTCCTACATGATTACCTTACTATGAATGCGGAAGAACAAGCTACTGTTACATTTAATTATCCTGAATACGCACAGAATCAGATTAGAATTCAGATTATTGACATACACGGGAATATGGCGTATCGGGTAATAAACCTTATTGACGAGAATGAAAGTACAATCACTTCGTTTGTGAAAAAACTATTTCCTGGTTAGATTTGAATTGTAAAATCAACCTTTTGGTAGGATTTTAGAAGCAACGCATTGGAAACTTTACAAAAAGTCATGTCATTCCTCAAAAAGACTCTCTTCATTTTTACTGTTTTCATCACTATTGGTCTTCTGGGTTTTTCCACATGGCATCAGTGGAGTGACAACCAAACAACGACTTTAGAGCGGATGAGACCAATCGCTCCCGTTGCTACATTTTCACATGGTGGGTCTATAAGACACATTGCTTATGACCCAAAGAATCCAGAGATAATTGCAACTGCTGGTGGTGGTAATTTTGTAAAAGTGTGGCATAGAAACAAGCCCGATTCTCCACAGTTATCATTAGAATTTCAAAGAGACGATGCTGAATTTACCAACATGATTGGTATAGGATTCTCACCTACCGAAAATTGGATTGCCACCAAGACTTTCTGGACACTTGAGATTTGGGATAGTACTTCGGGTAGTAAAATAAGTACACTACACATAGCATCTTCAGATTTCGCAATTTCTCCTTTAGGCAATAACATTGCAACGGATAATGTTAACTTAACATTATGGGATGTCAACGCACCTAAAAATATAAGGGGAAAAATATTGTTACCGCCCAAGATGGGTTGGCACTCAATTTCACTGGATGGATTAGAGAGAATAGATCCTTATCCTGAGAGAAATATTGATATTTTACGTCACAATATACCTACAGATTATAGTAATGAATGTATGAGTCATCGTTATAGAGCAATTGATTTTTCTCATGATGGAAATTGGATTGCAGCAGCAGGTGAGATGCTTGACGAGAACAGAAATTGGAGACCACACGTAAAAATCTGGACTCTACAAAAACAGCAACTCTACGAAATTATTGATAGAGATGATCCAGAAATACAGGAACCCAAACGAAAAGAGGGTAAAGTTCCAGCAGAAAGATCGTCTACTTCAAAGGATATTCGATCAATCGACTTTTCACCTGATAATCGTTTTTTCGGACTTGCAGCTAACAATGGATTGACTATATGGTCATTGCCAGAATGGCAAATATATCATGAAGTTCTGGATCGACGAATAAGCGACATTGCCTTTTCACCCGATGGTAAGATGCTTGCAGTCTGCGATGTAAAAGGAATAGCTCTTTGGTCCGTTGATACACTCACCCCCGTCGCGTTGCTTGCAACAGGTGGATTTCTTGGTAGTAGCGTAATAGAGTTTTCTCCAGATGGTCGCACACTTGCTGGTGGCGGCTACGGTGGTCTTCTTCAAATATGGGATGTAAGCAAGATTCATGAAAATTAAGAATCTCTCAATCTGGTTCATTTTTCTTATAATTGTCGGTGTTATCTTAGGTTTTTCCACTTGGCATCAGTGGAATGACAACCAAACAACGACTTTAAAGCGGATGAGTCCAATTCCTCCAATCGTTGAGTTCAGTCACGGGGCAAGTATAATAGACATTGTTTTTTCTCCAGCAAATCAAGGATTAATAGCAACTGCAGGAAGAGACAACTACATTAAAATTTGGAACAGAAACAACCCAGATAATCCGACTGAAATTCAATTCAACCATGAAGAGAGTCTCTTTTCAATAGAATATCTGAAAAAAGGTAATTTTTTGTTATGTAATGGTTTACATAGAAAGACGGTTTTGTGGAATGCATCTTCAGGAGAGAAGATATATTTTCCAGAGGGAGAACGCCAAAGAGATTCTGACATTTCTCCATCTGCTGATAATATGGCAACCGTCCAACCACAGCGTCTTGTTTTGTGGAACATTAAGAATCCAAATGAACCAACCATCACAACCGAAATTACAGAAGTGCATCATACAAAGTATGTCAATTCCATGCGATGTGTAGACTTTTCACCCAACGGTAAATGGCTTGCTTTAGGATATGAAAATGGTGATATTAAACTTTGGGATTTAGAACAAGGGAAATTTATGAAAACATTATCAGTTTCACCAGACAGTCACGTTGGCTTGAGAAATATAAATTATTCACCTGATGGAAGATGGATTGTAGCACGTGAAAACTTCAGTTTGACGATTTGGGATACTCAGAAAAATCTGCGAAGTGTATTATTGGAATCGCACCAAGGTTTTTTGCGAGAGGTAAAGTTCTCTCAAGATGGACGATTTATCGGTATTAAAACCCATGATGGAATGGGTGGTTATATTATATGGAGTCTTCCGGATGTGTTGATTTACCATCAGATGAGTTATCAACAGGTAAATGAAGGCATCATCAGTGGAATAGCTTTTTCTCCAGATGGTGCGATTCTTGCTGTTTCAAATCATAGAGAGGTTAGACTCATTTCTATTGAGACACTATCACCAATCGTCGTTCTGAAAGGTGAAGGGTTCTTCGGCGGAGCACATGAAATCACATTTTCTTCAGATGGCACAATGTTAGCTGGCGGAGAAACGGGTGTGTTGCGTCTATGGGATGTGAGTGAGTATTATGAAGAATAAAAGACGAATTCTTCTATTTATACTTTTGACGGCGGTGGGTGTTAGCATTTTAGTGTATTTCATCACACGTCTGCTTCAGCAGGAGGAAATACTTCCACAGAAATTTGCACAACTACCACAAAAACCGAAACTCATTGATGAATTCCATCAGAATACTATGATCAATTCTGTAGCATTTTCTCCAGTGGACTCCTCTGTTATTGCGTTTGTAGATGAATATGGAACGTTAAAGTTGTGGCGTAGAAATATCACGAATAAACCCGCTCAAATTTCAAGGATGTGAATCAATAAATGGAAAGAAGCGTGCAATCGTTGAATTTGAAGTATTTAATCCAAGAATTAAGCGTGGAGAAATTCGGATGATTGACATGCTTGGTAACATTGCATCGCGAAAATTTCATATAGAAGAACAAACATTTCAAGAAGAGGAGAAATAGTAGATTTTGAACTTACTTGAACACTTTTCATCGGCGAGGTTAGGAAATCTCGCCTACCGTGGGACGAAAGTGTCAACTTATATTTATAATTCACTATATATTCAAGAAAGGAGAACAGATGTCTAAGAAAATCGCTATATTCCCTGCGAGTTTTGACCCTATCACACTTGGTCATGTTGACTTGATAGAGAGAGTTTGCAAACTCGACGTATTTGATGAATTCATCATTGTTATTGCAGTGAACCCAGCAAAAGAGGAAAGGTTCACTATTGAAGAACGCATACAGATGCTTGAAGAAGTCATCAAACCATTCCCTAAAGCGACGATTGATGGGGATACCGGTTTGATTGTGCATTTCGCACAGGCTCGAAAGGCATGCACCATCATCCGTGGGTTACGGGAAATCTCTGACTTTGAATGGGAATTCAAAATGGCTCGGATGAACCAACAGATTGCTCCAGAAATTGATACACTTTTTATGGTGGCTAATAGACAATATGCGCACATCAGTTCTTCATTGGTGATGGAAGTCGTAGAAATGGGACAAGGAAAAGTAAGTGAGTCAAAGTTGTTAGAGATGGTACCACCAGTAGTGGTTGAGTTTATCAAACAGAAATACCATCTCAATTAATATTCTGACACTGTTCTACAATACCAACCGATAATCTCATGTCTTAAAACCGATTATCTAAACTGATACTGATATTGAATCCAGGTGAATTGACACCCGAGCCGTGTTGACGATAGCGTTTATCCAGTATATTATCAAAAGCTAAGGTCAAATTTGTAGAATCATTGAGATTTATTCCACCGCGCACATTGAGTGTCCACCATCCTGGGGTTCCTTGATCTATCGCAGCACCATTCTCATCAAATTCAACTTCACCGGTATCACGCGTTGTTCCTTGTATACGCGGATCACGAATATCACTTCTATTGAGTCTTCTTTGTGCGGCAGCCCCTCGCACAAATACTGTTCCCCAATACTGAGTATCCGCTGGATCCCATTCAATACCAACTATTCCATTCAAAGGTGGTTCTCTTCTTGTTCGTGCTTCCCAAGGTTTCTCTGGGGCAGGTTCGACGCCATTAATCAAGAGAACTTCTCCACGCAATAATGCAGCGTTACCATACAATGAAAACACAGAATTCATAGGAACGAATGCAGCCAGTTCCACGCCTTGATACTGTGCTTCATCAACATTATCAAAGACGAGTACATCAATTCCTTCATATTCATTGATCAAATCTTGATGTAGTTGCGGGATTTCACCACCATCATACGCTTCTGCGACAGGTTTTCTGACAACCAGACCACTGATCCGACTATGGAAGAGTGTCAATGAACCTCGAAAATGCTTGTGTTTTACCTTGAAACCACCCTCAGCAGTCCACGAAGTTTCTGCATCTAAGTCAGGACTGGGTGCAGTGATACCTTCGTTGGTAACCTCAACGGCAGTTGTGTCATTCAAAGATGGAGCACGAAACGCAGTTCCGAGGCTTCCCACCAAATTCACAAATTCCGTCAACCCAATCACAACACCTGCACTACCGGTCAAACTATTGTCAAATTTATTGAATTCTTCAAATTCTTCAGAGCGGACAGAGAGGTCTGCATAGGTATTATATACTGTTGCACGACCACCTAAGGTAAATTCTACTCTCTCATGGATCTTTATTTCATCTTGAAGATAGATACTTGCATCCCAGAACTGAGAACCGTTAATGAAACGTGCCTTTTCTTCATCCACAGTTTCCTTTCCGTTTTCTGTTGAAACAGTCCGACTCTGTATCGTATCAAAGTAGAATTCACCACCACCGACTATCCGTTGCTTTGGTAAAACACTGCTGACGGCTTGTGCACTCAATCCTATTGTGTTCACAGTATCGTATCTGTGTCTACGTTTCTCTGCATCAAGCTTTACTTCATTTCGTCCCTCTTTCTGTCTATTGAAAGAAGCAGTAAAACGTATTTTATCAAGACTTTCACCTTCAGGATTTATAATATAGTTTGCATATAGTAGGTCTCGGTTCTGTGGTTCAAAATAGAACTCTTCAAATTCACGAGGAGCGATTTTATCATATCGAGGCGTTTGTGGTTGTCTCCATAGCTGATATGCGACATTCAATGTGCTTGTATCGTTTAGTTGATAACCAAGTTTTGCATTCACATCAACTGCTCTCCAACTCAATGGACCTTCAGTGTCAATCAGCCAATTATCTGGGATTTCTTCTTTATTCAGTCTATTTATCGTCTTGTAGTTATAGATATCCACATCATTAGGTTTTGCATCTACAATTTCATATTTCCTGTTTTTATAGTGTAGGTCATATCCATTTCCGGGGTTGATGTCACCATATTCTCTGACGCTTCCGCCAACAATGAAACCGAATTTTCCGCTGTTTCCTGAAAACTCCAATCTACCAAGGCGTTCCTGAGTCGCAGTTGAGTAACGAGCAATGAGATGTGGACGGATAATCAGTTTGTTTTGTGATAGATCAATTGGCACATCTTTTGTGAAGTAACTCACAACACCTCCCATTGCACCACTTCCATAGAGCATTGAGCTTGAACCACGTAAGACTTCGGCACTTCCTAACATCTCAGGTGCAATGGTTGCTGCATATTGGTTTGGTCCAGAACGAAATGTTGAATTGTTCAATCGTACCCAGTCAACTTGTATCAAAGTTTGGTAGCCTGTTAGACTCCTAAGCATCGGTGATCCTTGACCGACTGTTGTCTCTTGTGCGATGACTCCGACAACATCACGAAGGATATTGGACGCATGCTCTGCGTTTGTTCGTGCTATTTGATTTGCTCCCAACACACTGATGGCATTTGGTGTATAAAATGGATCTTTTTCTGCACGAGTGGCAGTCACCGTAACAGTATCTAATTCAACTGTATTAGAATAAACGGAAATGTTCAGTCCACTTATGAGTCCAATAAATATGAAAGATAATTGTAGTATTGCTTTTTTCATGAAATTCTCAAGAGTTTTGAATTAATTTTTTATTGTAATTTAGAGTCATTTGTAAACTACATAATGTATAGCAATTTATATGCCAACTTTTTCAACTAAAAAATAGTGGTTTTCTGTTCAATTTGAAAACAAGGGGTTATATATTGTTCATTTTTTGGACAGATATATTACTATAGAGGTATTCAATTGTTGAGATTCTGTTTTGCTGGACCTCTGTTATTGCGGTGCATTTAAGAGTCGCAATGAATTGCGAGAATACGAGCGTGTTAAATCGCTGTTGCAAACCGATCCAACAAGGTAATTTGGTGACAAATATAGTATTATTATCGCTTGACGCATTCTATGTTTTTGGATATAGTAATGAAGAAGTATTATCACAGATTTAGCAGAATTCATTTATGAAAACTGAAACAAAACCACCTGTCCGATGGGGCATACTAAGTACAGCAAATATTGCCAAAAAAATTGCTCGTGCAATCAACCTTTCTTCAAATGCAGAGTTGATTGCTATTGCCAGTCGCACAGAAGAACGTGCTATATCTTGGGCAAAGAATCATAATGTCCCTATCGCTTACGGTTCATATCATGAACTCTTATCCGATGACACTATTGATGCAGTCTACATCCCACTCCCACCATCAATGCATGCAGAATGGACAATCCGAGCAGCAGAACATGGGAAACATATCCTTTGCGAAAAACCACTTTCTACTAATTCTGAAGAAGCAACAAATATGGCAGAAACGTGCCGAAAGAACAGTGTCCAACTCATGGATGGTGTGATGTGGGTACATCATGATCGAACTGAGTTAATGAAAGAAAAACTGGATAGTTTAGGAGAACTGCGAAGGGTTACTGCAGCCTTTACTTTCAATTGGCAAACGATACAGATAAATAATATCAGAGCAAAACCAGAGTTAGGTGGAGGTTGTCTCGGGGATCTCGGCTATTATTGTGTTCGTGCCATCCTTTGGGCTTTTGAAGCGTTACCTACACAAGTTTATGCGACTGCACGATATAAGGTAGGTGTTGATTACAATTTTTCAGGTCTACTTTGGTTTGAAGGTGAACGTATTGCGACGTTTGATTGTGGTTTTGATACGGGATTGAGGAGATGGTTTGAGGTGGCAGGAACGCAAGGATCACTCGTCTGTGATGATTTCACGATACCAAATTCTGAAGAAACGGCAAGGTTTTGGATTCACGGAGAAAATAACGACAAATATGAGACTGATTTTTGTAATCAGGAAGTCAAAATGATTGAGCGTTTTTCGTCTATTGTTCAATCCAAAAGGCTTGAACCAGTATGGACAAATGCTGCAGTAGACACAATGCGTGTGTGCGATGCATTGCGTGCATCTGAACAATGTGGTGAAATTGTAGTGTTGTAGCAAACTTTTGAGTAAATCTATGAAGATAACAAATATTGATACATTTATTGTTGATGGTGGTTGGAGACCGTGGATATTTGTCAAGGTTGAAACTGATGAAGGAATCATTGGTTATGGTGAATGTAGTGATGGCAGAAACCCTAACGGTGTTACAGGGACAATTAAAGACTTAACCTCGCTACTGATTGGACGCGATCCGCGTGCTTATGAAATGCGTTTCTGGGATATGATACGCGGTTCAAGACAGAGTCCGGGTGGCATCGCGGCAAAAGCAATCGCAGGAATTGAGTTGGCACTTGTTGACATCAAAGCAAAGGCATTGGGTATATCCGTTGTGGAACTTTTCGGTGGACCAACACGTGATGAAGTTCGTGTCTATTGGTCACATTGTGGGTCATCTCGTGCAAGATATTATGAGTTGATGGGTGTTCCTCCATTAAGATCAATGGAGGACATTGCTGCATTAGGTCATGAAGTGGTTGAGAAAGGTTTCACTGCATTAAAGACTAATATCGTTATACCGGGAGATCCGTCATCTGTCTATTTCAGTGGATTTGGGGGAGGACCTGGTTCTACTGATGGGAATGTAACGACACAACTTCTGAATCACATAGAAACATTGATAGCAACATTTAGAGAAGCCATCGGTTCTGATGTCGATCTCAATCTTGATCTGAACTTTAATTTCAAACCTGAAGCATGTATGCGAATTGCAAAGATGTTGGAACCATATAATCTTTTGTGGTTGGAAATAGATATGTATGACCATGAAGCAATTCGTCAGATTAAGGATTCCACGACAACAAAAATATGTACGGGTGAAAATCTATACTATATGCGTGAATATATCCCATACTTTAATGCCCGATCTGCGAATGTGTTTATGATTGATGTTCCTTGGAACGGTTTTGCTCAGTCAAAGAAAATTGGTGATTTAGCGGATGTGTATCAGTTCAATGTTGCTCCACACAACTACTATAGCCATCTTGCGACATTTATCAGTGCGAGTCTCTGTGCTGTTTTACCAAATGTACGTATTATGGAAGTTGATATTGATGATGTGCCGTGGAAAGATGATTTGACAACACGTCCGCCAGAGATTGTTGATGGAAATATGAAAATACCAACGGGTCCTGGTTGGGGAACGGAATTGAATGAGGATGTTTTGAAAGCACATCTCTGGGAGGATCGGAGAGGGGATTGGTAATAATTTACCGTATCAATTAATAGTGAAATGCAAGAATATGTGCACACTCCACGGCAGATGCTGTTTGCTAACCGCATCTATGACACTGAAAAAACACCGGTTCGGTTAGGAAACCGAACCTACCGTAGTGTGAAAATAACTATGGTTTTACTATAAAGAGATTGTAATAGGCACAATAAATTGCGAGGCTACAACGCGTTTAATATAGAATTCAGGTAAATCGTTTCTGTTAAAGGTAATACCATTCTATAAATGTCTATCCCATTAACATTTGTTAAGAAAGTCTTGAACGACATCACAACTGGCAGTTTGTGCTACAAAAATGCGGCGTTTTCTATTAGCAATGTACAACTATAGATTATCTTGCAACTGCTTCGGAACCGAGTTTTTCTTGAATCCATATACGCAGCGGGACATCTTTATCTCCAGGGGAAGTATACCCCATCCCTCCTGTACTCTTACCTAAGATTTGTTGCCGAATTGGGTCAGAGTTTTCCATATAATGTTCAACTGTCATATCGTCGCGCGGCTGCAACCACCGATAACTATATCCATAGAATATCACTTTACGTGTAATGTCGGATGTATTCTGTCCGACTGAATGCCATAAACGTCTGTCAAAAAGGACGGCAGTGCCGGGTTTAGCAAAAACAGGCGTTGCGTTTTCTGGGTTAGCATTGCCATCTTCTGGCATTTCAATTTTATTGAACTTTTGGCTACCGGGTAGCACACTGAAATTGCCACGACCCGGCACAGATGTATCAGTCAAAAAATATGCAACTTTCAATGAAACACGAGGACGCGGGTCTCCTTCCAGTTCTATGTTCAATCTTCCACTATCCTGATGCCAACCAAGCCGTTTTTGTTTATCATGTTCTTCCTCTGGAAGCGGAGGTAGGGCAATCATGTGGGAATGATAGAGTTTGATATTCCACCCTAAAATCCCCCAAACCTTTGGAAATGTTGTGTGCCAATCAAGAAGTTCAATAAAGATGTCATCTCTGCCTACAAAGTCAAGTATGTTGAACCTTGCACCGTGTGGTAGTTCGTCTTTACCTAAATGCGCGGCACCAATACGGTCAAATGCAACTATTAATTTCTCAACCATTTCTTGAGGAATAGCATCCTCTACAGAAAAGTAACCGTTTTCTTCAAATTGTTGTTTTTCCGATTCAGTTATGCAGTGTTCTAAACATAGTGGATCCATTGTTAGCCTCTATCTTAGCCAAAATGTGCAATAAACAATAAATGTGCACAGAGTGTACTATTTTTAGGAAAACCTGTCAATGTAAAATTAGATCAATTGAAATTCCATACATCTGTTTCATATTTGTTCATTGCTAACTCCTCTGCAAGTGCCAATTCTTTCTCCGACATTTTACCAACATTAAACGATATTCCTATGTCAAATGTTTCACAAATAGTTTGGATAAGTATATTTCTATTGATGCAACGTCCATCAGTATTTATTGCAGATGAATTCTCCTTTACTACCTTTTGTCCCTCTCTATGTTTTGACACTCTTTTAAGTATAGGATTTGGCGGTGAATCCAACGAGATATATCCTTGAAACAAAATACCGTTTCTGTTGCGTCTGACTGACACGCCTGCAATCTTTTTATCGTTGCATAACACATCGTGTTCAGCGAGATTTGTCAAACAGATATTTTGAGACAAAGTATCCTGATTTGTAGAAGGAATATAACGTGTTGCTGGAATACCGAGTCTTACAAGTGAATTGACAAGGTTTTTCCCAATTTGTTGATACATCTCTGAGACTGTCTCTTCTCCAGAATAACGCGGTTTAATCAGTGAATAGGTCAAATCCCAACCGTGTATGACTGTACCTCCTCCTGTCATCCGTTTAACCAGTTCTATGTTTTCTTCACGACATGCATACACGTTTACATCTGACGTTATATTTTGAAAATAACCGAAACTGAACGCAGGATTCGTCCAATCATAGAACCTTAAAGTAGGGATAGGATTTTCCTTCTGTGCAATTAGAATTGCTTCATCAATTGCCATATTCATTACAGCACAGTTTTTCCCCATCTTCAAGAGTCTACCATTGGTCAACATTAGGATAGTTCCACACGACAGACAGCCGTTGTATGTGCATCACAATACCAGAAATGTCCTTCCCAATAGGTCATACCATGGGGTTCTGGGTGTGGTTCTGGTATATCAATTTTGTTAATATGGTCTCCATTTTCTGGGTTGAGTTGATATATTGCGCGATGGTTCGTCTCAACACACCACAGATCGTCTCCTACCCAAGCAATTCCGTGGGGTCTATCGTCAGGCGCAGGGATCGTGTGGATTACCTTGAAATCGTCTTCTACATCAACCTGATATATTGTAGCCGAGGGTGGCACAGCAGTCCATAGTTTATTGTCTCTCCATTCCAAACCGTGTGCTCCTGTTTGTCCTGCCCCTGGTGTTTCGTAAGAGGCAATTGTTTTACCGTTTTCTGGATCGATAGACAATATTTCACAACTATAGGTTGAAGCAAGCCAAAGTGTAGTGCCTGTATCTGTAATGCCGCTGCCTCTATCCGAACCAGTTTCAAGTGTCCTTTTCACCTCACCATCATAAGATACGAGATGAACTTCATTGCTGCGTTGGTCAATTATCCAGAGTCCTTCTTCAGTCGCTTGCATACCGTTTGGTTGAGGACCGGGTGAGTCAAATACTCTTTCGATTGTTGCCATGAAAAATCTCCGCAAAGATCATTTTATTTTGAGGTTTATTGTATGTGGTTGTAGATGGGATGTCAAGGCCTATTATGAAGTATACAAAATTAGTTGTTACAGAAAATTATAAGTGAGTACCCAAATTACTATTGATTTTACAAAATTACCTGATAATCAATAACTCTTACCTCGTAACTACCACCTGGCCTCTGTGCTATAGGATCAACAATATTATAATCACTGATATTTTTACCACTGTTAATAATATTAGAAATGAAAAACGCTATTTTATCAGCCACACTGTACTCACTAAAATTCATGTTTTGAAGATGTGAGATATCAAAAATACTGGGGCGAGTTATATCAACAGTTCTTCCAGCTGGTATTACCTCTGTTCTCTTTACTATATCCCAACCGATCTGTCTTTTTAATTCATCATTAAACAGTACTAGGCAATGAACGTCTTTGACTCGCCAGCGGTGCTTGTTTTGTAAAGAAAATGTATAGGTTGCGGTACCATTCCAAGTCAAAGGTTTTGTAATCCATGTTACGCCTTCATATTTAGTTTGAAACAAAGGAATGAAGTTCATAGGTTTTGACAGAAGTATTGTTAGATAGTTGGAGGGAATTACAAAGTTGAGATTCTGCCCATCTCTGTGACTAGCGTATGAAACGCCTATGACTTCCGCTCTGCCATTTAGTACGGGTCCCCCACTACTTCCAGGAGATATTGGTGCGGTCATTTGTATAACTTTTCCATGAGGATCTGGACGGATTCCGCTTATGATACCATTAGAGAATGTACCATTTAAACCTCGTGGATTACCAACGACGTAAACCGTGTCACCAACCTGAGAAGCATCGCTGTTGCTACACTGTAGTACCGGAGCATTGAGTCCCGGAACCTTTAGAATAATCAGATCGTGTTCCACATCAATATGTGTATATCCTTCTATGAGGGACTCACTTGTTTGGTTAACCAATCTTGCGTAGCATTTATGAACTCTGTGAATAACATGCAAGTTAGTCGCAATCAGTCCATCGCTTATGAAGAATCCACTACCTAGTGTATGTCTTCCTCCATTTGCAAGTTCCGTTTCTAAGGCTACTGTAGAGTTAAAGGCGTTTTTGGCTATCTGTTGAGGTGTTGGCGGAATTTGCATAGTATACTCTTTCTATTATAGCTTTTTAAGGACATCATTTTACAATTTCATAGTCAAGGATTCTAAATTTTACATAAGTTTCAAGAATTTCCTTATGTCCATAACGGTTGGACTGACCAGTCCGCGTTGACAGTTCTTTAACACTGTCATCACTGACAAATTCTTTAATCCGTTTGGCTGTTCCAGCGTAAATTGTTTCTCGAATTTTCATAAATTCTGAATCAATCGGATCACCCTCAACATCATAGAAGATTACAAGACAATTAATATTTCTCACATTTTCGCGTATCCGGTTTCGCAAGGAAAACGTATATTCTCTTCCTACCGGACCAACTGAATTAACATCCCATTTGAACTTACTAGCAGTTACTCCTTCAACACCTGGACTATTGAAGTCAGTCAGTATTGATCGTTGTTCTTTAGTAGGTTTCGCCTGAGACAAGGGTTTCGCGTATCCAACTTTGGCAATGAGAGTTTTTAGATAATTTGAAGGTATCGCGAAGTTGAGGTTCTGCCCATTGCTGATAGTTAAAACAGAAACACCTATCACTTCACCCATTCGGTTTAGCACTGGACCTCCACTGCTGCCCGGAGAAAGTGGCGCGGTAATTTGAACCAGTTTGTCACTACCAACCGGGCGAATACTGCTGATAATGCCATCTGAGAACGTCCCTTCTAATCCACGCGGATTGCCCACAGCGTAAACCGTCTCTCCTACTTGTGCTAAATCGCTATTACCGAGCGGAATAGTCTGCGTTCCAATAGCCGTAACCTTTAGGATTATAAGATCACGTTTCTCGTCAATTGCCGTGTAGCCTTCAATATTGAACTTTGCCTCTTTGCCGACTAACTTTGCGTATCCTCTTGTAGCCCCCTCAACAACGTGGAGGTTTGTTGCAATCTGTTCTTGTTTAACAAAGAATCCGCTACCTAATGAAAGCGGTTGACCGTTTTTATCTTCCATAACGAGAAGAACTGTAGAGCGGAACGCTTTCTGGGCAATTTGTTGAGGAGTTTGGGCGGTTGCTATAGTCAGCGCACAAACCAAATGAAGTACCAATGAGCCGCTATATAGTAAATAATTTCTGTTGAGTTTTATCATAATTCCTTCCTATTTCATTGACGAATTCTAATTCGATGTACTTCTACCAAAAAGAGCTTGCCTTTATAGTGTTCCATATCAGGATTGGATAATAGATAATCTTTTAGTCGTGTCAAAATTTGTGATAGAACTTCGGGATGGTTTCGCACTTGAAGTGCTATAACCGCAATGCCATTAAGCGACTTCCTTGAATTCTGCTAACTCACGAGCATAATCAAGACAGGCATGAATTTGCATTTCTTTGAGATCCGGGAATTCTTCTATTATTTGACCTGTTGTATATCCCGCTGCCAAGTATCCGAGTAAAAGACTAACTGGTATCCTTGTACCCTTTATACGCGGTTTACCTCGTAATATGTCAGGAGTGCTAATAATGTGTTCTCTCCACTGAACTGGCATGTATATTTCTCCAAATACAGAAACCATATAAAATTAAACGCGTCGTGTCCAATTTCACTACCTGACACGAGAGTTATGTACAGCTTTGAATTATATCATAGATGTTTCGAGTGATTTCAATAACCTACCTTGTAATGTGCAAAATTATAGCACTGTTATGAAAGTGTGTCAACTTCCGAATCACCAAAGGGTTTTATGTCTTGAATAATTTTCATTGCAGATGGACAGTGAAACAAACTCAGACCAAATTACTGACCAGAATCATGCCAATGACAGAGATAATAGCGGTCAATGTGCGTCTTTCGCTCTTGAAGGCACGTGACCATGAAAAGTCGTGATGGGATTGATTGTGATAGGACCGGAAGTGAGGAAGGAATCGAGGAATATGAGATTTATATTTTTGATAGACGTTACCACAAGAATCAAGTAGATATTTCTCTTCAACTGAGATGATGGGAAGATATTGAATGAAATATCCTATAATTAAGACAGGAATTAACCAAAGGACATTCGAAAAAATTGTGATACCGAGACTGAGTAATAGATTTCCAAGATAGAGCGGGTTACGTACATAACTATAGGGTCCTGTTGTGACAAGATCGCGAGCAGCACCGAGTGCCGTTGCACGTGTCGTTCCGCCTGCATATCCGACTGCCCAGACTCGTATTAATTCCCCTATTACTATGAATAGAATACCTATGGATACGCTGATCCAAGTGGGACTTGCGAAATATAGAAGTGCGATGATAAACGGGATCGGAGTGAAACTGCGGATTTTAAAGAAGAAATCACCGAGTATTGAAGTTTTCATCTGTGGGTACAATTTGAGTTGATACAAGAATTGATTTGGCAGGAAAGTTGTATGAGAAGTATAATTCGTAGCGAATTCACATCAACATCTATCTTGGTGTACGCCAGATTAGGAGAGTCCCGACAATCCCGTAGATTATGTTTGCCCCCCAACATGCAAAAAACGGGTGTAGTTTCCCGTTCTCACTCAAACCTTCCAAAGTTGCGAAGGAGATTGCCCAATAGATAAATACGAGAAAAAATGCAATAACCAATCCCGCGAAAAATCCTGCCTTTCCGAATCGGATTGCAATTGGTGCGCCTAACATTACTACTACAACAGCAGCAAATGGATATGCAATTTTGTGATGTAACTTAACATGTTCAATCCGCGAGATTTGACCTGCTTCCTTTTTATATACGATCTGTTCCTTTAGTTCTTTTATGGTCATTGCGCGTGGGTCTTTATCGCTACCAATGAAACGAGCGGGATCCTCGTATCTTTCAATAGACTTCTCATCAAAATTCTCATACCCGACTTCAGTACCATTTTCAAACAGTCGAATGTGTCCATTTTTCAACAACCAATGTGTCTCAGTCCAAGTTGCCTTTTTCGCATAGATAATACGTTGAAGTTCTCCAGATTTATCTGATTCCCAAATTGTCAATTTATTTATTGCCTTACCATCCAAACTGATTTGATGTGAATAAAAGAAACGATTGTCTTTACCTTTGAAAACAAGATACCTTCCGTGTTTCGGTCGTTTTTTTTTCTGCAAGAGATTTGCTTCATGGTATATTGGAGATGCGACACGGTCATAAAATACAGCGAAGATTATACATAGAATCAGTGTAACAACAATTACGGGTGTTAGGATTCTATAAACACTGATTCCACCGGCTTTCATTGCAACGAATTCGTTATTACGAACCATGCGACCCAAAACGAAGAAAATGGCGACAAAACCTGATACCGGCACAATCTCCATAATACGGCGTGGTGCTTGGTATAGAACGATTTTCACTGCTGTGAGATAAGAGATACCTTCATCAAAGTGTTTTATATCCTTATCCAATAATCGAACGACTACAACGAGTGCGCTAAAAAATAGGAATCCGACAAAAAAAGCTTTGAGGTAATCTTTAAGCAGATACCTGTCTAAAATGTTCAAGTTTTATTTCCTGATATAAGTCTATTAAGATTCAGCGTTCCTATTCACAACAAGCGGGATATTACGTTCTCTTTTCTGTATTGCTTTTAACTTGCCTTCACCGAACATCCTCGTAAGGAGTACTATACCGATTACACTAATGACGAGATTTGGAAACCACATAGCTAAGGCTGGATGGAGATTTCCGTTGATTCCGGAATTCTGACCTATCTGAAGCAGAAGGTAATATAATAATATCACTGCCAAACCAATTCCAAATCCGATCATTCTACCGTTCTTTTTCACCATAAAGCCGAGAGGGATACCCACAATACCAAACGCGAAACATGCAAATGGCAGAGCAAACTTTTTGTGAAATTCTACTTTAGCGTATCGGATTTTATTGATGGTATACTCAGAGACTTTATCTGGTTTTAGGTTTACTGAATTTTCCAGTTTTTCTATATGTGTCTTTAGTTCTCCTACACGCATCGTTTGTGGATGTTGCGACTTATAGTCACCGCGTTGCAAGTTCTGCGTAAAATCAAGTGCAATGCTTTGTTGTTGAAATTGGGTTACTCTAAAACCTTCTGATCCATCAGTTTGTGGTTCAAAAGTTTCACCTTCGTAGAGTGTCAATTTCGCGTTACCATTTTCATATCCGAGTGTAGCAGATTTGGCAAGAGTTAGACGTGGCTGTCCCGGATAAATTTCATCCCAGATTCTTACATTTTTAAGTCTTTCTGTTTTTGGATCAATAGATTCGTACATCCAGAGTTTACCTTCACTCTGAAGTTCCTTCATGACAGTTCCCTCCTCCAGAATGAGGGCGGGATTGTGTCTTTGAATGTCGCGTTTGAGTGAGACCGAAGCGAGGGTAGCCTTCGGTAGAACATATTCCATCATCGCTAAGTCTATTGTACTTAATAGGACAGTAGCACTCAAAAGTGGCACCAGGAGTTGATGGAATGCAATCCCGTGCGCACGCATTGCCATAATTTCCGAATCTGTGGAGAGTCTTCCTAACGCCAACAGGATTGCGACTAATGCAGCCATCGGAATAGATAAGACAACTGTTGCTGGCATGACATACAACAGTGATTCCATCAAATAAAAAGGACTTACACCCTTCTTAACAAAGAGTTTGATAAGGCGAAAAAGTTCATCAAAGAGAATGATACAAGTAAAACACAAGAGTGCTATAAGAAAAGGTGGTATGAACTCTTTAAGACAATAACGAGAAAGTATTTTCATAACTTCTTGAAACTAAAACATTTCCACAGTATCAATGCATTTACATATACCTTTATATGAATCATAAACTATGGTAAATGTATTTTACAAATTATATGCTATGAATACTGTTAGATAACTCCTATATGAGGATGCGAAAAATCTCAACAGATAGAACGTGTTGAATCTATTAGTTGTATCTTGTACAGAAAATGTTTATTAAATATTCGTTTTTAATTAGAATTTGTGTTGTGAACATGTTATCATGTTTATTATGAACATTACACTGGAATCAATTCAGTTAACAGAATCGGATTTGTCAGAGTATTCGGCACGTCTAAGTTCTCAACAAGAGTTATATTCCCTTACTGCACCTGCAAAGCCAATTGCCCAATTTGGATGGCGTGATAGGTGGTGGTTGAACGACACCCCATCTGAGCAAATAGCCCTTAATTATTGGTTTTATGAAACTGCAGATGAAGCAAATAGTGCTGCAGATACGGGTCGAGTTCGTTTGTCTGCCCAATCATTGTCAAAATTTGGTGGACGCGAATCTATCTATCAACCGATTGACAATGATGAGGTTGAAATAGGAGATTCAGTGTGGCAAGCTGGAGCGAATTGGCTTTTCGTTCGCGACACTGTTGTCGTTTTAGTTGCTGAAATCGGCGGACAAATACCTGTAGAGACTACACTTGAAATCGCCCGTAAAATCCAAAGAAAACTTGATAGTTTGCTTGCTTAGTCTAGTTTCCAGACAGTCTGTATATAAGTCCTATACCTTAATACTGCTGGACCCAGTTCTCAGATTGCTTTTCAAGTTGAATGTTTTCTGCACCTCCAAATTGACGATGCTCAAACCACGGCAGTGCGTTTTCTGCAGCTGCGTTTGAATTATGGAAATTCGTTGTTGCCTCATTCTCAAGGAACTGTGTAACAGCACTGATATCAGGATAGTATTCAAAAACTCTCTTCCATATTGCGCGTCCACATAGGAATCCGCTCGCGCCAGCTGCCGTTGCAAGTTTGACGTTTTCAATAAACTCCTCAATATCTACTCCCGCACTCAAAATAACCCATGGTAAGGTTGAAGTTTCATCCAATTTCTGGCAGATGTCATTAACTTCGCTTAAGTCATAGGCAGATGCCCCTGCATAAAAAGTGCTGTCCTTGTATTCCTCGGTATATTTTAAATCTGCGGGGAATTCTAATTTTAAAATATCAACTTTGTAGGACGGATCAGTGAATTCTTCTACGCTACGGATGACCAGATCCGGTTTCTGTTTTGCAAACTCAACGGTTTTCGTCGTTCCTTCAAACGCGTAACTCACAAGTTCAAGCAGAAATGGTAAGTCTTGTTTTTCACATTCTTCACCTACATGACGAACAAAAGCTTGTTGATGTTTCAAAGTTACTTCAGATGCATCGGGATGGTAATAAGCGAGTAGTTTGATTGCATCCGCGCCGGCACGTTGTGCCTTTGCAATCGTCCAGTTTTCAATAGGGTTTGAAAGACGTTCATTTTCACTGACACCATCACTTACATATCCCGATTCTTCATAAGCCAAAAGGAGCGCGACATCGCGCGGTATTTCGGTAATTGAATATGGGTGTCCATAAATAGGGTCTGTCAAAATGGCAGTGGCATTTGGTGCAAGAATTCTTGTAATCAGGGTCTTTAGGGAGGCGACATCATCGTATTTCACATTTGTTTTTTCGATGCCGAGAACATCTGCGAGTGCGGTCACCATAGAACCGCGCTGGTCAATCGCCATCATTTTGAATCTGCCACTTGTATCTGCAAGTTTCATAAGTCCTCTCAATTTCCCAGATGAAATAGCCGTAGTAGCCATTTGATTGTATTCTCCTTCTTAATATTCGCGTTCAACAAAGAAATGAATTAAAGATAAAAAAAGTTTTTTTGCCTTATTATTGGGTAGGTGGGCAAAATTCTGAGTAAATAGTTCTGCTGCTTCGTGCAGTAGTTTAATAGAACACTTCTGTGCATACTGAATAGAGTTATATTTATGCATCAATTGCAAGACACTTTGGACCTCTGCTTCAGTTTTTTCTGTTCGTGGTCGCGCCATGATGTCAATAACGGTTTGTGCTTCTTTCGGTGTACAAGAATTGAACAAGTGGATAAGAACAAGTGTTCGTTTACCCTCACTAATGTCTCCTGCGATTTCTTTTCCGTATCTTCCAACATCACCGATTAAGTTTAAAACATCATCCTGAATTTGAAATGCGACACCCAAAGTCTTACCAAGTTCAATAAAAACATCCGTTTCTTCAGCATTTGCCCCACCTATGATAGCTCCGACACGACACGGCGTAATGCATGTATACCATGCAGTTTTCTGGATACACATCGTCCAATAATCCTCTTCGTTTATATTCCACCGATTATTGCGTACCCAACTCAGTTCAATGTGTTGTCCTTCAACGACTTGGTTACTTAATTGTATAAATTCAGAAAGTATCTTGAAAGCGAGTTGATGTCCAAGTATATTATTATTTTTGTGTAACATCTCCCACATTTTGCAGTGCAATGCATCTCCGACATTAATTGCCATTGGGATACCGTGTTTTTGATGGAGGCAAGGATCGCCGCGACGGAGTTCTGAACCGTCCTCAATATCATCATGGATGAGAAGCCAATTCTGTAGCAGTTCAAGGGCAGCAGCAGTATTGACTGCGCGTTCAGCATCCCCGCCGAATGCTTCACAAATGAGCAGACAGAGTGCAGGCCTCAACCCTTTTCCCGCACGTTGGGGGTAATCTAACATCATTTGATAAAGTTCATGCACGTCTTGGTGTTCATGGGATGTAGGAAGAAAATCAAAGATACATGCATCTACTCTGCTTTTGACTTCCTTTAGATATGCAGTGACGAGTTCATTGGTTGGTGCTGGTTCGCTCCCAGGTGTTGACATGGGACTCCTTGTGCTATTACTTGATAGTTCTCTTAAAAATTGCATGTATCGATTATAAAGTATACTACATGATGTAGTGAAATTCAAATATTTTGTGATATGAACACAAATTGAAAAACTTGCAATTATTGGGTAACTAATGTATAATTTTTATATATTTTTCAATGTGAAAAAACCAACTATTTATCACATTCGGATATCAACACCAAGTAAAGGAATTATCTATAGACAATATGAATATACACGAATACCAAGCCAAGACTCTATTAGAATCCTATGGTGTCAGTACACTGCCGGGTAAAGTTGCAGAAACACCTGAAGAAGCAGCGGCTGTAGCAAAATCTATTGATAGTTCAAAATATGTGGTCAAGGCACAAATTCATGCGGGTGGTCGTGGCAAAGGTGGTGGCGTAAAACTGGCGAATTCTCTCGCTGAAGTTAAACAACTTGCTGAAGATATGCTCGGAATGCAGCTTGTAACACCACAGACAGGTCCCGATGGAAAACTCGTTAGAAGCGTTCTGATAGTCCAAGCCGCAGAAATACAGAAAGAATTCTATCTCGCTATTCTACTTGACAGAGAGACATCACAACTTACACTAATTGGAAGTGAAGAAGGCGGCATGGATATTGAGGAAGTCGCAGAAAAGTCACCTGATAAGATTATTCGGACACAGATTGATCCAGCCTTTGGTTTAACCGATTTCCAAGCTCGTGATTTTGCCTACAAATTGATCACCGACCCAAACTATCGTCAACTTATACCAGATGCTACCGAACTTATCACTTGTCTATACAATGCATTTATTCAATATGACTGTTCACTGATTGAAATAAATCCATTAGCAATTGTTGGTGAAGGAGACGAATTAGAAATCGTTGCCCTTGATTCAAAGGTAAACCTTGATGAAAACTCACTCTGGAGACATTCTGACATCGCTGAAATGCGGGATCCACACGAAGAAGATCCGAGCGAATTAGAGGCAAGTGAATCTGGCTTAAGTTATATTCGTCTTGATGGCAATATCGGTTGTATGGTGAACGGTGCAGGCTTGGCGATGGCAACAATGGATATAATCAAGCAAAAAGGTGGTGAGCCTGCTAACTTTCTTGATGTTGGGGGTGGTGCATCCGTAGAAGCAGTCGCACACGCTTTCCGTCTCATCCTTGCTGACGAAAATGTAAAGGCTGTGCTTGTGAATATCTTTGGTGGCATTATGAAATGCGATACTATCGCGACGGGTATTGTTGAAGCGGCAAAACAGGTTGAACTCAATGTTCCTCTTGTGGTTCGGTTAGAAGGTACTAATGTTGAGTTGGGAAAACAGATTATTTCTGAATCAGACCTGAACTTACAATTAGCTGAAGGACTATCTGAAGCAGCAGAACTTGCTGTGAATGCGGTGAACATTGCATAGAGGCACTTTTGAAGGGAATTGATTAACAATCCCAAGCATTTATGCTTGGGTCAAAAAACGCTTGATATTTACATATATTTTGTGATATAATAATATGACTGACTCAGTGGTAGGTGCGTCAACACCTACCACACCTTTGACGAGGGGTCAGCATCTTATCATGAGTCAGATATGCCATACAAAACCCATAAAATCACATTAGATACAACATTTAAGCAAAGGCGTTGGTTTTCCCAACAATGTGGTTATGCAAGATTTGCGTATAATCAAGCGTTGTCAGATTTTAAGGTAGGATTAGATAATGATAACTTCCAATCATGGCGAACCCTTAATAACAACTTCAACAAATCGAAAAAGCGTTATGAGTGGACACGTTCACAAGACCAAAGAGCCGCGCTGTATGCCATCAAAAATCTTGGGCAAGCGATTGCGAATTGGATATCCAAACGTGCGAAGTTTCCAAAGTTCAAAAAGCGTGGAATTAGGGACGCTTGGACAACGGACGAACAATCCGTGCGAGTAGAAGGTAAACGTATCAAGTTGCCAAAAATCGGTTGGTGTAAGATGCGTCAAGCGTTGCGTTTTGTGGGCAAGATTATCAGCGTGACGATTTCAAGGACAGCACACCGTTGGTTTGTATCTATCACCGTCCAAACAGAGGACACTACAGCAGTTGACACCTCAACTCACCCTGTAATCGGTATAGATGTCGGTATCAACACATTAGCAACCTTGAGTGATGGCACGAAATACCATAATCCGAGACCGCTAAAACGCTATGAACGTAAACTAAAACGAGAACAACGCAAGTTAAGCCGCAAAGTGTTCACGTCTAAAAACTGGTATAAGCAAAAACATAAAGTGGAACGAGTTCATTACAGAATCGGTTGTATCCGAAGCGATGCACATCACAAAGTAACAACTACTATTGCTAAACGAGCAAGTCGTATCACTGTGGAAACACTAAATATAACGAACATGCTAAAAAATAGAAGTTTAGCAAAAGCATTAGCAGATAGTGCATTAGGAGGGTTTCTACAGAAACTCAAGACGAAAGCAGACGCATTAGGAATACCTATCACAGAAGCACCGCAATTCTATGCATCCAGTAAAACTTGTTCCAGTTGCGGACATAAGAAAAAAGACCTAACACTTTCAGAGAGAACATATCACTGCGACGTATGCCAATATCAAGAAGATAGAGATGTAAACGCTGCAATAAACCTAAAAAACCTCGCTGTCGGATAGACAGAGAGAATAAACGCCTGTGGAGTCCGAATAAGACCTCACACAGTTCAGGATAGAGGCACGAGAGACGGAAGCAGGAATCACATAGTTGAGGGGGTTGTGTGCTAAAGAAGCACACGCCTTTAGGCGTAGTGAGTATCACCAAACAAGATAACACAAGAACCCGGTCTGGCGAGATTAATTTACCACATCAGAAGTTTGACATCGTAGCGAAAGACCCATTTTATAACTTTCCAGAGGATATGCTCCAGTTTCTATTGAATGGGAACAATTTTGAGTTCATTGAACATGTTGACACCAATTTAACCAATGTTGATGTGCGAAACATGGACATATTGACTAAGATACTGCTTGATGGACATCCAGCATTAATTCATTGTGAAATTCAGACAGATGATAGCGTGAATCCAAACATGGTGCAGCGTAATGTTGGATATATCGGTAGATGTTTTGAAAAATATGGGTTACCTGTCTACTCTTCTGTGATTTATCTCCGTTCAACTGCTGGTAGAAGAGATCCTGGTGGCTATATCCAAGATATACCCGGACACCGATTCATTGTTGAATACCAAGTGATTCGTCTGAATGAGATAGATGGTGAAGCAATTTTACAGGGAAAACAACCTGGTTTGATGCCGTTTACTCCGTTAATGAAACCTAAAGCTGGCATGTCAAGTCTTGAGTGGACAACCCACTGCGTTGAGTTAACGAAGGAACTTTCCATTGATATAACAACAAAGAATAATTTATTGGTTGAGTTATGGGTAATGAGTGGTTTACGACATGAACGTCAAGACTTAATAGAAACCCTATCGGAGGATATTGTGAACAATTCATCAGTATACGAAATGATTATTGAACGCGGAATGGAACGCGGAATGGAACGCGGATTTGAACAAGGAAAACAAGCAGGAGCAAAAGAAAGTGCTATTCAAAGCATTATGGACGTACTAGATCAACGATTTGAGGTGAGTACCGCACCTTTTTTGACACATTTACTTGAACCAATTGACGATATACAACAGCTCAGACAGCTGCTTCGTGATGCATTAAATGTGGAGCATTTAGAAGATTTTATACGTCCGATACAAAATACACAGAATGGAGCGTAATTGCTATTTGCAGTTTTCCATTCTATAGTTCAAAATAACAAAGTATTCCAAACCTAAATGGTCACTTAAACCAATACCTTCGCCAAAAAATAGTTGAATAAATTGGGCAAATGTCCTAAAGTTATACAAATATTATATTAAGAAATAACTTTGAAAGGACAATCGCCCATGCAAGAAATTATAGCACTTTTTGCAGTTTTTATACCACATTTATCTACAACGACAGGACGCCAATTATCGCGTATTGTATTCGCAGTGCTTGCGATGACAGGACGGGTCACCATGTTAA
The DNA here is from genome assembly GCA_958295945.1 of Candidatus Poribacteria bacterium. Lineage (GTDB taxonomy): Bacteria > Poribacteria > WGA-4E > WGA-4E > WGA-3G > MSPOR6. The sequence goes on along the minus strand of OY282386.1, from coordinate 1,102,072 downwards.
ATATCTCTCGTTGGACATCAAAAGGCGGTAGCTACCGCACACTTCAACGCTTTTTCAACACGGTGCTGCCTTGGCCGACCCTCTTCTGGGTGTTTTTTCGCACACACCTCCTTGATCGTGAAAGCGAGTTTATCATCGCAGGAGACGAAACAATCAAGCCAAAAACTGGTTTGAAGACTTTTGGTTTAGACCGTTTCTTTTCTTCAACACACGGCAAAGCGATCCCAAGTTTGTCATTCTTAGCCGTGTCCTTAGTGAGTGTCAATGAACGGCGTTCTTATCCAATGGCTATAGAACAAATCGTCCGAGATGACACATCATCGGCTTCAGCTTCCAAACAAGATGCTACCCCAAAGGAACCCTTGAAACGCCCGCGCGGACGCCCAAAAGGGAGCAAAAACCGAGATAAAACCGATGTCGTGATTATCGGTGTTTTGAAACAACTTCAAACGATGATCAAAGGACTACTGGCAAAAGTCGGAGGTTCGATCCAACTCCGGTATTTAGTGCTTGATGGATATTTTGGACATAATAACGCACTACAAATGACAAGACAATGTGATCTCCATCTCATCTCAAAACTTCGCTCGGATGCCGCACTGTTTTGGCAACCGACAGACGAAAAAGAAGGCCCCGGACGCCCACAGCTCTACGGGGAAAGGTTCAACCCACAACAGATTGATCCGAAATACCGCATCTCTATCCAAACCGATGGAAATATCAGAACCGAAATCTATCAAGGACACATGCGAAACCGAAAGTTCCCAGAACTTCTAAACATCGTTTGCCTCCTCAAGACAAACTTGAAAACAAAACGGCAATCACACATCCTATTGTTTAGCTCTGATTTAGCATTAGACGCAGAAAAGATGATTGACTATTATTCCCTTCGTTTCCAAATCGAGTTCAACTTCCGGGATGCAAAACAATATTGGGGATTGCAAGATGCTATGAATGTCAACGAAATACCCGTGAACACTGCAGCAAATCTATCAATGTTTATGGTAAATGTCAGTGCGAAACTCATCAAAACATTCCGTGGTGAGAGGACACTCTATAGTGTTATAGATCTGAAATCACACTATAGGGGGTTGAAATATAAAGACGAAATATTAAAAATGCTTCCGCAAAAACCTGAACCAATTGTTATTGAGAAAATCACTGAACATCTGGGTTCAATCGGTGCTATTCATTGGACGCAAACCGATCTAAGCCCAGGATAATTGGCGAAGGTATTGTTAAACAGTAACGAGAAAATGGTAAAACTTGAATTAGCAGATTTAGATGTAGCAGGTAAACGTGTCCTTGTTCGTGTGGACTTTAACGTCCCGCTGCAAGATGGTAGAATTACAGATGAAACCCGCATCACCGCATCCTTACCAACATTGTTAGACCTTATTAATCGCAGTGCAAAAATCATCCTTGTTACACATTTAGGTAGACCTAAGGTCGGATCGTCCTTAGATCGTAAAGAACTTTCAACTGCTCCGATCGCTGACGCACTTAGTCGCAAACTCGGTAAACGTGTTGCACATGTTGATGATTGCATCGGTGAAAAAGTCGAAAATGCAGTTGCGTCATTAGATGAAGGTGAGATTTTACTTCTTGAGAACGTCCGATTCTATGCACAGGAAACAAACAACGAACCAGAGTTTGCTGAGAAACTCGCTTCATTGGCAGATATCTATGTCAATGATGCATTTGGCACTGCACATCGCGCCCATGCTTCAACAGCAGAGGTAACGCATCACTTTGAACAATGTGCCGCTGGTTTGCTTATGGCTCGTGAAATACATTACCTAAGCATGACTCTTGAAAAGCCTGAACGTCCATACATAGCAATCCTCGGTGGAGCAAAAATATCCGATAAGATAACACTCATTGAAAATCTATTAGGAAAGGTTGACAACTTACTCATCGGTGGTGGAATGGCTTACACATTTCTTGCTGCAATGGGCGTTTCTATCGGGAACTCACTTGTTGAAACAGAAAAACTTGAGGTAGCTGCAACTCTCATTAAGAAGAGAGGCTTTTCTGATACTGTTCTTCTACCGGTTGATCATGTTACGGGAAAAGCGTTTGATTCTAATACCGACTCTGCTATTGTAGATGGTGAGTCTATCCCTGAAGATTGGCAAGGGTTAGACATCGGTCCCAAAACTGTTGCTGTATTTGGTGAACGAATTGCCTCAGCAAAAACAGTGATATGGAACGGTCCTTTAGGTGTCTATGAGTTTGAAAAGTTTGCTAAAGGCACAATCTCTGTGGCTAATTGGATCGCAGAATCTGATGCAGTAAGCATAATTGGTGGTGGAGACTGCGTTGCAGCAATACAGCAAGCAGGTGTTGCTGATCGAATAACCCATGTATCCACGGGTGGAGGAGCGTCATTAGAGTTTCTAGAGGGAAAAGCATTACCGGGAATTGCGGCATTAACTGACAAATAACTGAATACTAACAATTGAGGACTGAGAACTGATTATATGTTTGATAAAATTACACCTCGGAGTGAAGACTACTCAAAATGGTATACACAGGTCATCCGACAAGCAGAGATGGCAGATTATGCACCCGTGCGCGGATGTATGGTCGTACGTCCTTATGGCTATGCGTTATGGGAGAACGTCAAGGAACAACTTGATATTCGTTTCAAAGCAACTGGACACCAAAACGCTGCCTTTCCGCTTTTTATTCCTATGAGTTTCATTGAAAAAGAAGCAGAACATGTTGAAGGTTTCAAACCTGAACTCGCTGTTGTTACGCACGGTGGTGGTAAAAAATTGGAAGAGCCGCTTGTCGTGCGTCCAACTTCTGAAACCATCATCGGATATATGTATAGTCAATGGATACAATCCTACCGAGACCTACCCGTGCTTATCAATCAGTGGGCAAACGTAGTACGTTGGGAGTTGCGTCCACGTCTTTTCCTCAGAACAATGGAGTTTTTCTGGCAGGAAGGACATACTGCCCATGCAACACATGAAGAAGCAGAAGAGGAGACACTCCGTATCCTTGACATCTATACCGATTTTGCAGTGAACGAAGCAGCAATACCTGTCATTCCCGGTAGAAAAAGTGATAGTGAGAAGTTTCCTGGTGCCTTAACCTCCTATACGATTGAGGCGATGATGGGTGATAAACGCGCCCTCCAAGCAGGCACATCACATGATCTTGGACAGAACTTTGCTAAAGTCTTTGATATACAATATCTGGATTCAAACCAGAAACAGCAACACTGCTGGACAACCAGTTGGGGAGTTAGCACACGCATGATTGGTGCGATTATCATGACACACGGGGATGACCAAGGATTAGTTCTACCCCCGCGCCTTGCCCCCACACAACTTGTTATTGTGCCGATTATTCCGAAAAATAACGATGAAGCGAAACAGGTTGTTACGCAAACCGTTGATGCAATCTGTGAGACGTTAGGAAGTGTCCGTTACCATGTTGATGACCGATATGAGTATTCTCCCGGTTGGCGATTCAATGAATGGGAACTCAAGGGTGTGCCTTTACGGATAGAAATTGGTCCCCGTGACATAGAAAACGATCAGGTTGTTTTTGCCAGAAGAGATATTCCCGGTAAGGAAGGCAAATCTTTTGTCCCTATTGCGGATGTCGCAGAAACTGCCATGCAGATGCTTGATTCAATTCAGTCAGATATGCTCAAACGTGCCACAGATTTCCGAGATGCAAATACCTTTGAGCCAAATGACTACGAGGGATTTAAAGAGATTGTTGAAAACGGGTTTGCACGGACATGGTGGTGTGGAAAAGAGGAATGTGAAGATAAGGTCAAAGAAGAAACACAGGCAACTATCCGATGTATCCCGATGGAGCAACCAGATTCTGATGGGACGTGTATTGTGTGTGGTGCGGAGGCGGAAGAGAGGACGATTTTTGCAAGGGCATATTAACGTAGTCAAAGTTGCGAAATATGTAATATTATGAATGAATTTTCTTGATAGAATCAATGAACATTTCTATATAGTCTTAATTCTGATGGAATATCTTTATTCTATATCTTATGGTGTAATAACTATATCTATTTCTTTATGTCTTTTATAGAATTCTATTGAGTTTATATCAAAGTTATAGTGAATTATAAGTATAAGTTGACACTTTCGCCCCACGGTAGGCGAGGTTTCCTAACCTCGCCGATGCAGAGTGTTCAAGTAATTTCAAAATCTACTATAATACTGATATTGTAGTTCGTGAGTATATCAAGTCCTATAATACCGTTTATATACATTTCATCAAAATATTCATTACATACAACTTTATGATTTTTATATTTTGATCCCGCAAAATTAATCTGTGTGACTGGAATGATAGATAATGGTTGGGTTCCTCCAGCAGTATCAAAATCTTGGGCGATACCATGTTGTTGTAAGTCATATCCCAATTCTACTGCTATATTCTTACTAATGCCACTGATTGTTGCCCCGGTATCTAAAACGAGTTTAATGTCTCTATAGTTAGAATCATCAATTCCATAAATTCTACATGCCATTGTGATCTGTCCATTGATAAATTCTATACGTGTTTTGTAGTCTGGCACCAAATTGATGTCCTTAGTAGTTAATGCTATCCCTTACTGCACTGTCTATGTTGGAACAAGGGTTGTAGTTGAGTTATCTTAGGTTTGTAGGTCTATACGAAGTTATTCTATGTTTATGTTGATATTTTGGGGTTGTCCATTCACCTGTAAATCTTATAGCTGCACCACCAATGAACGCTTTTGATGCTTTGTGAATATCATCACGTGAGGTGCTATGGACTTGAATGATACCAGATATCAGTTCATTCGTTTCCTCACAGATATCGGGTTCAATGATGAACAACCATTGGTTAGGATATTTTTCTACCATTTCCTGTGTTGTCAGACGCTCAGGAGTCATTTTGCGAAGTCTCCTAAAATGAGTTTTTGTGATTGTTGTTTGATGGATTTTGAACAGTGGTGTTATGCTTTTCAATATTATGCCTTATTTCTTTGTTAGAGTCAAACCTTTTTCAAAGGAAATATAGAATATAAGCCGGACTTGCATTCTTAACTTTGATATGATAAACTCTTTATGGTTGGGATTCATGGATTGAGATAAAGGTGAGTCAAGAATATTATTAGTAAAATATGATAGAATGTATCTCTATGGAGCAGCCGGATTTGAATGGGTCGTGTATTGTGTGTGGCACGCAAGCGGAAGAGAGGACGATTTTTGCGCGGGCGTACTAATCGAAGTTGCTAACATCTACCTATCCGTTAAAAGGTGGAGTTGATTTGGTAGAATTCTAAACGCAGAAAACAACATGTGAATTCTACGTTGATTCACTCACAGAGGTTTATGAAAAGTACTCAATTCCAAATATAAAGTAAGGAGGCGAGTTTATGTTTTACCGTATGTTTGCAGGGTGCTGTATTATATCTCTCGTTTTAAGTGCAATGGTTGTCCAAGCCGCTGAAATTGCCGTTGTTGATTTTGCTGACCAATGGACAAAGGTTGATGCGTTACGTCAGACACTGGATGAATTCAAGGTCGAGTACGATGACCTGACAAATGCGCTTGAAGATGGGCAGCTACCTTTTAAAGCTGAACATAGAATCTTCCTTATCGGCAGCATGACGACTAACAACGCAGTACTTCACCAAAACCTTGATAAGAATGCAGAAGCGATTCAAGATTTCGTCAAAAATGGTGGTATTGTCTGGGAACCGACCCAAGCTGATCAGAACGAAGCGAATGTAGATTGGTTGCCACCTGAATTGAGTTGTGTTCGGAGTGACCTTGATAGTCCAGATTTTAATATACTGGCAGCGGACCATCCGCTCTTTAACAAACCAAACCGTATGAATGAGGAATCATTTAAAGACTGGGGACTTCAAAACTGGCCTACTGTTTGGGAAGTTATCAATTCTCAAAGTGGATTTGACGTGTTGATGGATAGTTTGGGAAATCCAGTCATCATGGAAGCAATTTATGGAAAAGGTAAATTTCTGATGATGGCAATTGCACCCGATAAATATCATATCGCTGGTAACGATGACAACACGAAAGACATGGCAAAGCTTTTCATGGAGAATTTGCTGAACTATGTTGAAGAATTTGCCGCAGTTGAAGCAGATGGCAAGCTCACAACGAAATGGGCAAATTTGAAATTGTGATACTGTTCAGAAAAACAGATTTTGCTTGCATTGATTATGCGCGTGAATTAGCAGATTTTGAGGAAATCGCATAATACTCCTTTACTGTTCAGTATTTTGATCCTGCTATGGATAAACACAGTGCTAATAGCAGCTTGTTCATTCTTTCTCTACAAGATTTGGAAAAAATAAATGAACTACGTCATCTGTGCAACACCCCGCACACGCAGCACCGTTTTATGTGACTTGTTGGTTTCATCCGATGTAGCAGGGTATCCGAGAGAATACCACGCAGGACACGAATCGCTAAAAGGCTTGGATATAACCGATCCAGCAACATATCAAAAATACGTATCCGTTTCCACTTCACCGAATGGAGTTTGCGGTATACAGGTCATGGCAAAAGAAAGACATGTCGTTGAAAAGTTTATTGATTTTAAAAATGTCCAATGCATCTGGATCCGCAGAGAAGACAAAATAAAACAAGCCATCTCCCTTTTAAAAGCGCACAAACGCAATTGCTTTTACGAGACAGATAAAACTCGGCAAAATGACGATCTCAATCAAATCAATATTACGCGTGATGAAATCGCATACAGCACACTTGAATTGACTGCACAGGATATGTCGTGGGGATGTTATTTTGAAGAAAACAAGATCATTCCCCTAACAATTTGGTATAAAGACTTAGAAACAGAAACACAGCAAAAAGATACCCTCAAGAAAGTCCTGGATTTTCTTGATATCTACGACACGCCGAGTGAACCTAAAGTTTGGGTCAAACGTCAGAATGCGGAATGGGATGTGGACTTATATAAGCAAACCGTGGATCTCTATCGGCTATGAATCACTACTTACCCAAATTGCTTCTCTTTACCTTCGTTGATGGGTAGAGTTGATTTGGCAGAACACCACACGCGCATTTGGTGTTAATTTACTCCTACAAGAGTGTTTCGCGACATTTGAATGGATCTGAGGGAGATGAGCCATACTTGCATTCTTTGTCTTGTTATGGTAAACTCCGTTTAGTCCAAGTCAAAACCTCCAGACGAGGAAAATATCATGGCAGACGCTAACAAGGATGAAATTCTTAGCATTCTAAAAAAATCTACCGATTATAAAGAAGATACTGACAAAGCGTTAGTTAAAATTGAGTCGCGCCTTGAAGATCGAATTATAGAAGTAAAAACTGATCTCAAAAGCGACATTATGCAAGTTAGAACAGACATTTTGCAAGTCAAAACCGACCTTGAAAAAGACAACCAACAAGTCAAAACTGACCTTGAGAAAGACATCAGAGAAGTTAAAACTGACCTAAAAGATGACATTAAAGAGATAAGAAACACCTTGCGGACAATGACTAATCTCATTATAACTTGTGGTATTGGAATTCTTGCTGTAATTGTTACTTTAATTCTGAACATAATTTTGAAATAATAGAAACAGGAGATTAACGATGTCAGAAAGATCACCAGGATTGGAAGAATATTCTCCATCTCGTTTAGAATGGTTTGCAGTTTTTCTCAATTCCTTTATACATTTTACAAACAAGCAAATTGATACAGTATTTATTCCTGAAAATGATGGTAAGACTATCCTGTTACACATGCGGTATGGGAAAGATATAAATGCACACGTTTTGAAAAAACATACCGAGAGAGCGCAAACTTATGCACAAGACATGGCAAAACGATACGGTTGGGATTCATGGATTGAGATAAATGTGAATCAGGAACATTATTAATTAAATGAACAAGAATGTTCCCGATGGAGCAACCAGATTCTGATTGGAGTCGTGTATGTATTGTCTGTGGTGTGTGAACGCATGAGATTACGATTTTTGCGCGGGCGTACTAACATAATTCGCCTCAATGTTAAAATACATGACAGGACTTACGCATTTTTATAAAATGGTGTATACTATTCTATTATGACTACATGGACACAATCTAAAAAGAAGGAAAACCTATTTTCCGATTATTGTCAATTTTTGTTATCAAGTTTTACGAACTGGACGCAAACGTACTTTGGTGATCAGTCTGAGAAATGGAGCCATGATCAACTCAATCGTTTTTTGAGAAATGAGAACATTCCATCAAGCGAACTCTGGCAGTCTGTCCAGGATGACATTGAGTTTGATGATCAAGGGCACATTGCTTTTGATGATGTTGTGCTACCTAAACCGCATGCGAAAAAGATTGAAGCTCTCCGTCCTCAGTGGAGTGGTAGCGACAAAAAAGTCGTTGATGGCATCGGTATTGTAACGTGTCTCTATGTCAACCCAAAGACGCAAGAGTATTGGATCATTGATTATCGCATTTACGACAAAGACCATGATGGAAAAACCAAAATAGACCATTTATTAGACATGCTGCAAAACGCGGTCTTCAAAAAACAACTCCCGTTTCGGACGGTGCTAATGGATAGTTGGTATGCATCCATGCAAGTCATGAAAGCGATTGAAAAACTTTCTAAGATTTATTATGTGCCACTGAAACGCAATCGTCTTGTAAACGATACGGACGGCGTTGAACCACACCAACAAGTCCAAAAGTTATCTTGGACACAGACAGAAACGCAACACGGAAAGCACGTGCACATCAAGAAGTTTCCAAAAGGGCATCAAGTGAAGTTGTTCCGGTTAGTCTCCTCTAACGGACGCACGGAATATATTGCGACAAACGATTTATCTCAATCGGATGCGGATGCGACACGCCAAGAATGTCGCGTGCGTTGGAAGATTGAACAACTTCATCGTGAGATCAAACAAGTCACCGGTATTGGTAAATGTCAATGCCGCAAGTTGCGTGCCCAAAGAAATCATATTGCTTGTTGTTTTCAAGTATGGGTCTGTTTGAAACGTGTTGCGCGCAAACATGGTAAAACAATTTATGAACTAAAACAAAGTTTATTGGATGATTATATGCGATTTCAACTCTCTAATCCTTCAATAATTTTTAAAAATGCGTAAGTTCTGACATGAGTTAAGACTTTTTAAGGGTTTTTAGCGAATAGATTGTTGACACATATCAATACTGACGTTAAATTCACACAAATGAGATAAATATGAAATACATCACAGGCATAGCAATACTACTTTCAATCATTGCATTAACCGCACATAGCGAACTTACACAAACAGACCTTGATAAGATTCGAGAAATCGTCAAAGAAGCTGTTACTGAATCTGAAAATAGAACAAAAGAATACGTTAATTTAAAATTTGATAGTTTTGAAAAAACCGTTAACGAACGATTTAATAGTGTTGATAAACGATTTGATAGCGTTGATAAACGAATGACACACCAAGCAAATTTCACTTATGGACTCATGGCACTTGTTGCCGTTGCAATAGGGTTCCCCGCATGGCGAAGCCAAAAAGACCGATCTCTTGAAAGAAAGATAGAAGTGCTTACACAAGAAATTGAAATGCTCAAAAAACAACGCACACAAGACCAACGAATTGAGGCGTTGCAACAAGAGATAGAAAAACTTAAACAGGAACGCAATGTCGGATCTGAATAACGTAAACACGTCCTATACTCTCATAACATTTATAACGTTTAGATATTATTAAACATCCGTAAGAACAAATTTGGCATAGGTTATACAACTATTTTCATGGAAATTATATTGAGGCCAGAAAGGAAAATGAAGATGCAAGACTTTAATCTGCGTGGCAAACTAATAACCGACCCCTATTTTGAAGAAGTTCCAACCCATGAAGCAAAAGCTAAGTACATTCCTCATGACCACAACTCTCTAACAATCGCAAAAGTCACCTTCAGTTTTTGCCGGGATGTTAACCCGGAAGAAAAAATAAAGGTCGAAGTTTTTGGGTCCTTAGCAATTGATGTTTTTCAAAATCTCAAAAGCGGAGACAACTGCCAGCTTGAATTTGATCGGATAGTCGGGGCAAGTTCCCCGCTCTATCCAAATGGTATTATTTATTAACAATGCCTAATTCCATTTTAGGTAGTGAGGAACGAGGATGACTTTAGTAGGACATTGAGATTTCTGAAAACCTTAAGTTCCCTTAAATCTCTAATAAAGTTTATCCAAGTTGCTACGGACAAGTTTTTAGGCATGCAGACACCGTTATTAATTAAAGGGTAATTTTATCATGAAAAAACAACATTTAGGATTTTTTTTGATACTTCTTTTCATTTCTATAGTGTTTCTACCGACCAGTTTTGCCGAAGTAAAAAACGCGGCTATACAGGAAAGTTCCACACCAGATTATACGACATGGGGATTACCAGAAGGCGCGAAGGCACGCCTGGGTAAGGGCTACATAAATGAACTTCAGTATTCACCGAACGGAACACGACTAGCAGCGGCAAGTAGCATTGGGATTTGGCTTTACGATGCAAAAAATCTGCAAGAAATCTTACTTCTCACTGGACATACGGAGGTTGTCAATAGTGTGGCATTCAGTCCGGATGGAAACACAATCGTAAGTGGAAGTAATGACAACACCATACGATTGTGGAATGCAAATACGGGCGAACACATACACACGCTCACAGGACATACGAGTGCGGTCACAAGTGTTACCTTTAGTCCTAATGGAAAATATATCGTAAGCGGAAGTTGGGATGACACCATACGATTGTGGAATGCAAATACGGGCAAAAAAACGAAAAAACTCGCAACGCATATAGATACAGGGTCCGTCAATAGCGTGGCATTCAGTCCCAATGGAAAATATATTGTAAGTGGGAGGGATGAGGGCATCATTGACTTGTGGGACGCAAACACAGGTGAACACATAGATTTTCTCACAGGACATGCAAGTTCAGTCAATAGTGTGACATTCAGTCCCGATGGAAAATATATCGTAAGTGGGAGGGATAATGGCATCATTGACTTGTGGAACGCAAACACGAAAAAGGATCCGCAAAAACTCGAAGTGCATACCGGGCGCGTCTATAGCGTCGTGTTTAGTCCAAATGGAAAAACTATCGCAAGTAGCGGTAGAGACACTACAATACGATTATGGGACACTAACACAGGGACACACACACTTACACTTATAGGACATAAAAGATCCGTTAATAGTGTGGTATTCAGCCCGGATGGACAGACAATCGCAAGTGCAAGCATGGATGGCACAATACGATTATGGGACGCTAACACAGGCAAAAACATACACGCTTTCATAAGAGTAGGACATACCCATATTGTCAGTCACGTTACCTTTAGTCCTGATGGAAAGACGCTTGCAAGCGGAAGTGCGGATGGCACAATACAATTGTGGAATGTTAGCATGAGCACGTATATCCGAACCCTCGCGGGCGTAATCTCTCCATCATTCAGTCCTGATGGAAAGATGCTCGCAAGTGCAAGTGCGGATGGCACAATACAATTATGGGATGTTAGCACGGGTACACATATCCGAACTCTCATGAAACATACTGATAAGGTTAGCAGCGTGGTATTCAGTCCTGATGGAAAATATATCGTTAGCTCGGATGACCATACTATACAATTATGGGACGTTAACACAGGCGAACACACACGTTCGCTTACAGGACATACAGGGAGCGTCGGCCGCGTGGTATTCAGCCCTGATGGAAAATATATCGCAAGCGGAAGTGCAGATAAAACGGTGCGGTTATGGAATGTTAGCACGGGCACACATATCCAAACTCTCATAGGACATACAGGGGCCGTCAGTAACGTGGCATTCAGCCCTGATGGAAAATATATCGCAAGCGGAAGTGGGGTTCTAGATAACACAATACGACTTTGGGATATTGCCACGGGCATACAACTCCGTATTCTCACCGGACAGGCAGGCATTATATTATTCCGTCCAGTGGCATTCAGCCCTGATGGAAAATATATCGCAAGTGAGGGGAAGAACCACACAATACAACTTTGGAATGCAAGTACGGGTGAACACATACGCTCTTTCGCGGGACATACGCATAGTATCTATAGCGTGGCATTCAGTCCGGATGGAAAATATATCGCAAGTGCAGGGTGGGACCACACGATTATGTTGTGGGAATTTACACTTTCTGACAAATGACACACAACGAGCAAGTTGCATAGTCCTACCAATTTTAAAACACTCGAGGTAAGCTTGTAGAAACTAACATATCTATAAAATAAAATATGAGAAAGATTTGACATGCAGTACATATCACAGCAAAGTAATTGTAGGCGGTTAGAACCTTGCGGAACCCAACTCACCATCAAAAGGAGGTATTTATGAATAAGAAAGGATTCAGTCCTCTTGAACCGACCAATCCATCCAGACAATTAAGTAAAGGGGAACAACCTTACACTATGTCTTGTTTAGAATACGTTGCGATTATACTAAACAATTGGTTTGCAAGTATGGACAAAATTGAGGGAGTTGACGTGCTATTTCATGCAATTTCAAAAGACGATACTATTTCCATACGCATTAGTTATAACGCTGAAATGCCTCTTGACCCTATTGATGATATAATTGGCATCGCCCAAAATATGGTGTTAGAGGTCATAACACCAGAGGGTTGGGATAGTTGGGTAAAGATTATAGTAGAAAGAATCATACATTAAATACCCTGAACAAACTCCACTTTGACGACAACCTTGAAAACATGTCAGGTTTTGTTGGGCTACGCTCTAACTTTATGTGTCATTTTAAGGGGTAGAATCAAAATATCTATAAACATAAGAAACGAGAAAACTTAACATGCAATACACATCACAACAAAATGATTGGTTAGTCCAACCCTACACTGAACCCGTTTCTGTAGAAGAAACTGACAATCAACTCATACTCAGTAACGGACTCATTCAGCGAAGGTTCGTCACCGTACCAAATTTCGCTACGGTGGATTATTCCAATCAAATTACCGAAACCAGTTTTCTGCGCGGAATCAAACCAGAAGCAATACTGACGATTGATGGTCAACAATATGAAATAGGTGGACTGAAAGGACAACCCGACTACGCATATCTTGATGACGAATGGATTGCAGATCTGACCAGTGACGAGAATGCATTCCAATTTCGCGAATATACTATCGGTAAACCTGAAGTCCGTTATCCGTGGGAACATAGGCGTACCACAACATCCTTACCACATCCACCAGAAGGTGTGACGTTGACGGTTACGTTCTCACCACCCGAATCAGTTGATAGCCTTCAGGTATGTGTGCATTATGAACTGTATCAAGGCATTCCGGTCCTGTCCAAATGGATTACTATTCGCAATGATGGTCAAAAACCGATTCAGTTGGATAGCCTAAGCTGCGAAATCCTTGCAGTCAACGAGCAGGAAAAACATCGACTACATGTTGAAAGCGATTACGCCTTCAGTGGAATGCAAACGACACAATGGGGACCAGATGAAGAATACCTGACGCAAGTTGATTACCGTTATCAGATGCCACTCTTAATGACAAGCCACTATCCACTCGGTCCGGGAGCCTCTATTCAACCGGGAGAAACCTTCACAAGTTTTCGCACGTTTGAGATTTTGCATGACAGTGATGATCGTGAACGAAAAGGACTCGCTCGCCGCAAGATGTTCCGCACGGTCGCACCACAGGTAACGGAGAATCCAATTCTCATGCACGTGCGGAGTGCTGAGCCAGAAGCAGTACGGTTAGCAATTGATCAGTGTGCCGAAGTCGGGTTTGAAATGGTGATTATGACCTTTGGTAGTGGATACAATATAGAAAGCGAAGACCCGGAATATATCGCTAAAATGAAGGGATTGGCAGATTACGCTCATGGCAAGGGTATCCAGCTTGGTGGTTATACGTTAATGTGTGCATCGCGGGGTGTCGGTGAAGAATTCAACTGCATTGACCCAGACACCGGACAACCCGGAAGTAAGTTTGGACAGAGTGCCTGTATTGCGAGTAAGTGGGGAGATGGATATGTCCAGCGAGTTCTGAATTTTATGGATGCAACGGGGATGGACATTATAGAGACAGATGGTCCCTATCACGGCGATGTCTGTGCATCAACCATGCATGAACACCATAGTGGTTTGGAAGATTCGCAGTTGCGCCAGTGGGAAGCATGCGTCCACTTTTATCATGAATGCAGAAAACGTGGTATCTACATCAATTCGCCAGATAATTATTACCTCAACGGGTCAAACAAATGCGGGATGGGGTATCGCGAAACGAATTTTAGTTTGCCTCGTGAACGGCAAATTCTAATTGCTCGACAAAATATATACGATGCAACTTACGAAAAGACTCCGAGTATGGGGTGGATGTTCGTGCCGTTAGTGGAATATCACGGTGGTGGACAAGCTGCCACCTTTGAGCCGCTTTGCGATCACCTTGATGACTACGAATCGCATCTCGCACAGAACTTCGGCAGTGGCGTGATCGCATGCTATCGTGGGCCTAGACTTTTTGATACTGAACAGACGAAAGCCGTTGTCAAGAGATGGGTCGACTTTTTCAAAAAGTATCGTACAATTTTAGAGTCTGACGTTATTCATGTGAGACGACCAGATGGACGTTCCGTGGATTGTATACTCCACGCAAACACACAACTTAACCCTTGTGGTCTTGCAATGCTATATAATCCTACGCAGAAAGAACAAAATATTACTCTAAATTTACCACTATACTATACAGGATTATCTGAGACTGCAAACATACGCGAAAAAGAAGGAAAACCTAAACAATACAAAATAGACAGAAACTACAACGTTGATATCCCAATTAAAATGGAGGCAAAAAGCGTTAGCTATCTCGTCATTGAATAAAAAATATGAGCATACTTGTTAACAAAAACACAAAAGTCATCGTCCAAGGAATTACAGGACGTTCTGGACGTTTTCACACGGAACAGTGTGTGGATTACGGCACGCAAATTGTCGCGGGTGCTGTCCCCGGCAGAGGTGGAACAGATGTCAACGGTATCCCTGTATTTGACACTGTAGTTGAAAGTGTGGCAGAAACAGGAGCAGACACTTCTCTGATTTTCGTACCTGCCCGTTTCAACGCAGCCGACTCAATTATGGAAGCGGCAGATGCTGGTATTGAATTAATTATCTGTATCTCTGAACATATTCCTGTTCTTGATATGGTAAAGGCAAAAGCATTTACTCGTAGCAATAAGATCATCGTGAATAGAGTACTGGCAAGAATGCGGAGAGAGGATGATCCAGCCTATGATAATCAACAGACTCAGTTAATCGGACGTGATACAACTCGGCTAATCGGACCGAACTGTCCGGGAATCATCACACCTGGTGAATGCAAAATCGGTGTGATGCCTGCGTTTGCCTATTCTCCCGGTCATGTAGGAATTGTATCACGAAGTGGCACATTAACTTATGAAGCCGCCTATCAACTCAAACAACTCGGTATAGGACAATCAACTTGTGTTGGTATCGGTGGAGACCCTGTGATAGGAACTAACTTCGTGGATGTCCTCAAACTATTCGAAGAAGATGATGACACACATGCAGTTGTCTTAATCGGTGAAATTGGTGGAACAGCAGAGGAAAAGGCTGCCCAGTTCGTCAAGCACAAAATGACAAAACCGGTGATCGGTTTTATCGCTGGACAAACCGCACCACCCGGTAAACGGATGGGACATGCAGGAGCAATCATTTCTGGTGGACAAGGGACTGCAGCAGAGAAAATTACGTCGCTCAAAGACGCAGGAATTGCTGTCGCAGATGATCTCACGACCATAGGAGAAACCGTTGCAGGGGTATTAGCTTGAAAGTTCAACTACGAGAATAAAAGAATGAAAAAAGACATCATCTATATCCAGAACAAGAAACAGCAGCAACAACCCATCACCGTCTTAACCTGTTATGACTACCCCACTGCATGCATGCAGGATGAAGCAGGTATAGACATTGTGTTTGTTGGGGATAGTGTCGGCACAAATATCCTCGGCTATAAAAGCGAGATGGAAGTAACCATGGCAGACATGCTACATCATCTCAAGGCAGTCCGTCGAGGTGTAACAGATGCTTATTTGCTCATTGACATGCCTTATGGGTCTGACCGAAATGAAAAACAAGCTGTTGCAAATGCCAATATCTTTTTAGATAACGGTGCTGATGGTGTTAAGTTGGAAGGTGGAACGGAGAAGGTCCCCATTGTTACCGCACTCTCAGAACACGAAATAGATGTGTGTGCACATATTGGACACAACCCACAAATTCACGGCACTAAAGCGTCAACACATGGTAAAACGGTGAGTAAAGCGAAGGAACTCATTCAAACTGCATCAGCACTTGCAGAAGCGGGGACAAAACTTATCGTGCTTGAGAAAATCACTGAAGAGATTAGCCAGATAATCACAGAGACGATTGACATCCCCACCATTGGCATAGGATCGGGTAGATTCTGTGATGGACAGGTGCTCGTTATCAACGATATTTTGGGGTTAGGCACCCCATTCAAACACGCCAAACGTTATCAAGATTACAACCAACTCACCTTTGAGGCGATATGTCAATATAAGCAGGAAGTAGAAAAAGGTGATTTCCCAACAGATGCTAACGCTGCACATATCGCCGCTGACAAGTTAGCGCGGGTTCAAAAGTGGTTGGAATCTATACGGTGATACACCTATACTTATTCACCTAGCTTTAAATCTGCAAGGACTTCATCCCAATCCCACATAAGAATCGTGCCATCTCCGCCGCTTGTAGCAAGAGTTGTTTCATCTTCAGAAAATACAAACTGTGATATCCAACTTGAATGTCCTGTCAGATTAGAAATGATTTTACCAGTAGTTGAATTTCGTAATTGAATTATTCCATTCCTGTTATCACTTAGAAGAATTGAGCCATCTGGAGAAAATGTCATTGCAGTTGGAGGTCTAGATATGGATACATCTTCCAATCGCACTATACGGTCATAGGTGAGTGTGGTGGGATTCCACCTATAAAGGTGAGTGCCTCCAACAAAGGTGTTTCCATCTGGTGCAAATGCGACTGCACCTTGATCTGAAAAAGATGCTAATACTGCACCGGTCTCGGTATCCCACAACCTAATTGTTACGTCCTTATTTGTCCAGCCTGAAGTGATAACAGTTTTGTTATCAGGAGAAAATGCTAAGCTGTAAACATAGGTCGTATGTCCCTCAAGTCTACAACGAGTTTTACGGTTAGGCACATCCCATATTAGTATAGTATTGTCTTTACGAGCACTTGCTGCAAGCAGTTTACCATCAGGAGAAAAAATGACTTTAGATAAAAAACGAAAATTTTCTTCATCACCTATTGTCGATAAAACACTCTTTGACTGGGTATCCCATAAGCGGACAACATTGTCCTGGATTACAAACAGACTCCCATCTGGTGATATGGCAACTTCAGGACCTATATGATTAGCTTTATTAACCATATCAAAAGAAAGCCTATTGCCATTATCAGCGTCCCAAACAGAAACGAAAAAATGAGAATTACTCAAACCAATACTGGTTAGTGTGTTCTTAGTAACATCTTTCAGTTCGGATATGTTGTTAGTGTTGAATGCCAATGCAGTTTGCGATCCTGAGTGTTGTGTCAGTGTAAATTGTTGATTGCCTGAATCGGTATCCCACAAACGGATAGTCCCATCAGAATTTGCACTTGCAACCATTTTCCCATCTGTGGAGAAGTTTATTGTAGCGAATTTTGAGTTTTCTGCATGCCCTTTTAACATTTTGTAAGGTTGAGACTTGCCTGCGATTTTGAAGACTCGGTCAGAAATGGAGTGTTTTCCGCGTTTCTTAACTATCCAGAATCGCACTATTCCATCAACACTCCCACTGACAAGATGACTACAATCTGGTGAAAATGCTAGTGTTTGGAAAGGAACCGCAGCTCTAAATGTATACTGAAGCGAACCACTTTCAACATCACATATTTTAACTAAATTGGAACTGTCAGCATAGGCAAGTGTTTGACTATCGGGAGAAAAGACTAATGTTTCAATATCACGCTTCGTTTCTTCTACTGTGAATACACACTTTCCAGTGGTTCTGTCCCATACCTGGATTGCAGGCATCTTATATTCTATACCAGAAAACTTACTCCTAAGTGCCGCCGCAAGGAATCTTTCATCTGGTGAAACTGCTACCTGCATATCCATTTCCCTCTTAGTCATTCTTACATTATTTGACTTGTTTTCTTCATCAACAAGATTCCACAGACCAGCTGTCGCATGCCACGGAAGATTCATACTCCACCCAGAATGAACAAGTATTATGTTTTGTGCTTTAATTTGTAGCACGTTATTACTCCTACGCAGATCCGGTAGAATAGATTTCAAACTGTCTTCTTCTAATTTCCATAAGTCCTTGTTCCCAGTTACACCTGGACATTCAATGGTGTTGCCATCTATATGAGAAACCAGCATATTGATGTATGATCTGTCAAAACTTAGGTTATCACCTTCAATTTCTGTAAATAAAGCAGTTTCTTCACCAGTATTTGCATCGTAAAGCCAAACACCGATGGCTGTTTCAACGGCTAAATGTGTGCCGTCTGGAGTGAATTTTATTCCATTAACTTTACCTTTACCTAAACGCACTTTCGCTTTTTTCGGTAATTCCCATTGTGTCCAATCTTTCACGGTTTCCTCCGTTTGTATATCTTCAGATACAGTGGTACTATTATCATTTTGCTTCTCTTCAGGATCAATTAGCTGTGCTAATACGTTCGTATTTCTTATTTGCGTCCGCACATCTGGCTTAGATTCTAAGTTCGAGACTGGTGCATCAACAATCTCTACCGTCATCTCTGCAGTAGCATCTAAACTATAAGGTTTCTGAAAACGCGTTAGATATTTGCTATTTCCAAAACCGAGCATCAACAACACCACTACTAATGTGGAAGCAGCAACCGCCCATGGGACTAATGGTTTGCTACCGGACGGTACAGCAGGTTTAATACGTGAAATCTTACGCATGATGTTTTCTGTCAGATTCGGTGTGATTTTGAAATTGTCTAAAGCCTCTCTTATGATCGGTTCTTCTTTCTTTAAACGCTGCTGTGCGCGCCGAAGTCGACTCTTCACCGTATTTGCCGATACACCCATGAATGCTCCGATCTCCGCACACGACATCTCTCCAAAGTAATGCAATGTCATAACAGTGCGTTCACTTTCCCCAAGCTTTGCAAGCAGCTTTTGGACGACATCGCGTTGTGTCTCTACGGTGACCCGTTCGTTCTCCTCAACCACATACTCAGAATAAGTCACTTCTTCAGGGTGCGTGATGTCCGTATCTTCCAACAGTCGCTTACGTGTATACTTTTTATGCAACCATGAGTTGCAGCGGTTCGCTGCAATCACATAGAGCCAACTTGCAAAACGTTGCGGTTTCTTAAGTGTTCCGAGTTTCTGATATGCCTTCAGAAATGTATCCTGTGTAATCTCTTCAGCTGCATGAAAATCTCCAATCTTCCGCCAGACAAGTGCGTGAACCTGTTTTTGATATTTCTCTACAAGTTCCGTAAAGGCAGAATCATCGCCATCAATAGTACGGTGGATTAATTGTGTGTCGTTGTTTTTCATGGATCACCTCCGATTTCACATATAGTGACACCTTGAGTGTGCAAATCGGGTGCATAATTTTGCACAAATAGGAGTGTGATATGATAAAAGAGTTATGATATTCTTGTTTAACGTGATTTTCGTAATTCTTGCTTACGTTCTAACCAGACTAAAGGTCCAGAGGTACAACGTCAGCATACACATAAGTAGGAGGAGAGGTGTTGCTGCTGTGGATTTTGTCATCGTCGTCTTTGGATGCAGAAACAATATCTCTCTGCACGATTTTACCGGGTTTCGCAGCAACTGGAGAACTGAACATAGGACCATCAACAACACATGTATGGAACTCACCATTTTCACCGAGAGGATCCACTCCATCAGGTAAATCCATAAGGAGTTCCGCATCAAACCATCGTCCAGCTAAATCAGCAGGGACTTTGATAGGATTGAGAGCAGTGACAATCGCACGCAAACCAGATGCAATCATCTTATTGGCAAGAATTGTCGTATCTTCACCCCAAACCGGAAATATCGGTGTGAAGCCTGTTTCACTCAGTTTCTCCTCACGATACGCGCGGATATCTTCAAGAAATAGATCGCCGAATGCAAAATGAGATGCAGTCAAATTCTCAGGTAATGCTTCCACTTCAGCAAGGAACTCACGCATCGCTGCTTCGTATATCTCATTTGAACACGGATATGGAATCGGTATCTCATACAACGGCACACCGAGTTTATCAGCCTGCTGTTTCAAGACCCACGCAGGTGTTGAGTGGATAGAAACTCGATCAAAAGTCTTTGTGACGGTGGTAAAAATACCACGCACTTCGTATTTTTCTGGTTGTTGACGTAATGTATGTAATGCCCAAGCCGAATCTTTTCCTGAAGACCAAGAAACGAGAACAGACATGGGTATTTTGTTTTGTTCTGAATATGTCATATCTGATATTTATTTCCAATTTGTGTTTATAGTGTCAAAAAGTTTCCTAATAGACTCTTTCCGGCTGTTGTCAAAATAGATTCTGGATGAAACTGAACACCCCAGATCGGCAAAGTTCTATGGCGAATCCCCATGATTTCATCCGCATCCGTCCATGCCGTGATTTCCAAACAATCCGGCAACGTGTCTTTCTTAACAATCAACGAGTGGTAACGTGTCGCTTCAAACGGATTGTCCAATCCCTCAAATAGTTCTTTTTCATTATGCATTATCATTGATGTCTTACCATGCATCAGCCTATCAGCACGCACCACTTCACCACCAAACACATCACCGATACACTGATGTCCAAGACACACACCTAAAATCGGCACCTTCCCAGCATAGTGTCTTATCACATCGTTGGAAATCCCCGCTTCCCGTGGTGTGCAAGGTCCCGGTGAAATCACAATCCGTTCAGGTTCCAGAACGTCTAATTCAGTTAATCCTATTTTCCGACTGCGATGTACCTCTAAATCCGCACCCAGTTCACCGAGGTATTGTACAAGATTGTAGGTAAATGAGTCGTAATTGTCAATCATCAATACCATCTTTTCTCTCCTATAATATTAGACCTTGTTGTGCCATTTCTATAGCAGTGAGCATTGCCCATGCTTTGCTGACGGTTTCATAGTATTCATTTTCAGGTATTGAATCAGCAACGACTCCGCCACCAGCTTGCACATAAGCAGTCCCATCTTTGATGACTGCAGTTCGGATAGTAATTGCTGTGTCTGCACTACCAGAGAAACTGAAATAGCCTACCGCACCTCCATAGGGTCCGCGACGCGTAGATTCCAGTTCGTCAATGATCTCCATTGCACGTATTTTTGGAGCACCAGAGAGTGTACCCGCAGGGAGACAGGCGCGAATAACATCATAAGCAGATAAATTTTCACGTAACCTTCCAACAACATGTGAGACGATGTGCATCACGTGTGAAAACCGTTCTATTATCATCAAATCAGTAACCTTGACAGAATGGTATTCACATACACGTCCGAGGTCGTTTCTCCCTAAATCCACAAGCATGACATGTTCTGCACGTTCCTTAGGATCAGTCAGAAGTTCTTCCGCTAATGCCTGATCCTCTTCAGTAGTCTTCCCACGCGGACGTGTTCCAGCAATTGGTATGGTTTGGACAATGCTATCCTCTACCCGTACCATCATCTCAGGAGAAGCCCCTACAATGTCAAAGCCATTACACTTAAGATAATACATATAAGGTGAAGGATTCACCACTCGTAATGCACGATAAATATTGAACGAGTCAACGGATACAGGACGACTGAACCGTTGTGAAGGTACGACCTGAATAATGTCACCCGCCGCGATGTATTCTTTAGCGCGCCTCACCACATCTTCATAGTCAGACTTCGTGAAATTTGAATATGGATCTGGTATCGGGTCTGGATGGTGTTCTGTATTCTGTTCCATGTTTCCAAATGTAGATATGTCAGAAACAGTTGTCAGTTTTTCAACCAATGCCTCTATTTTTCCAATTGCATCGGCATAAGCTGCGTCAACATTTCCATCAATATGCGCGTTTGCAACAACTTTAATCTGATGATTGACGTGATCAAATATCAGTAATGTTTCTGCAATCATGAAAAAAGAGTCGGGGAGTTGCAGTTCATCTTCATTATCATCGGGCAATTCTTCCACGAACCGCACCATATCGTATGTCATATAACCGACCGCACCGCCGTGGAATTCAGGGAGTCCATCAACTTTGACAGGTTGATAACTATGCATCACCTCTTCAAGTGCTTTCAACGGGTCATCGTATTCCTTAAATACCTTCTCATCTTTCGTCAAATACTCAATGGTCACCTCATGTCCTTTCGTATGGAACAGTATTGATGGTTGACCACCCAGAAATGAGTAGCGGGCAACTTGTTCGCCACCTTCAACACTTTCTAATAAGAAAGCGTATTTGTCAGGCATCAATTTGTAGAATGCTGATACCGGTGTCTCCATATCTGCCAAAATCGGACGATATACCGGTATCGTGTTCCCCTCTTTCGCTTTCTCTCTAAATTCCTTCAATGTAGGATAATACATTGTCCAACTCCTTTTCGTCCCCTTAGCATGTAATTGTTTGTAATAATACATTCATTTAGCTATATTTGGTATAAATGACCAGACATCTGATACTAAGAAACGAAAACAAGGAATATTGTTTCCTAATAAACCGCATCCGCATCAAATATCTTTTTACCTACGACCTCTGTTGACTCACCATCGGGGGAGACTTCCCGAAAGAAGCAGGAACGGTAGCCTGTATGACATGCAGCCACCTTCTGCTCAACCTTTATCAACAAGGCATCACCATCACAATCGACTGCGATTGACTCGACAGTCTGCGTGTGCCCTGAAGTCTCCCCCTTAATCCACAACTTTTGTCGGGAGCGACTCCAGAAGCATACACGACCCGATGATAAGGTCTGTTCAATCGCTTCTACGTTCATATAACCAACCATCAGCACTTCATTATTTTTGCGATCTTGAATTACTGCGGTGACTAACCCATCCCTGTCATATTTCAATTCTGATAAAATTTTCATACTTACTCCTCTCTCATTATAAAACAAAAAACCCTATGCCACTTAGGTTTGTGTGCATAAGGTCTACAGATAACATCAAAACAATAAAACAATTCCGTTAGCGCGCGCACACCCCTTCACTGGTCTTGGAACGCCACCAATGCCAATCGTTGGAGATTCTACGCAAACTAGTGTGTGAACGTGTATGTATCATAATCTTCTTAATCGGAAATGTCTTTCTTATATCTTGTGAACAATATATTATCATGTTTTATGTTTAAATGCAAATATATTTATAGGGGTGTGTAAAGATTTTGCCACTAACTTCTCACCAACCAACGAAAACACATCAATTCAGGATAACCAAATGCTCAAAAATGCAACATCCAGAGAAATATATACAATTGTTCTAAGAAAATACACAAAAGAGTGAAAATGTGCCAAATATATTGCTTTTTTACTTGACTTATGTTAGTTACCTACGTTATAATATGTGTCACATAAACAGTTTTGAAATGTAGGTTACCAAATATGTCAGGACTTACGCATTCCCCCTTGATAAGGGGGGTAGGGGGGTTAAATAGTGCAATATTTCAGTGTTTTTGGTCTTTTTAACCCCCTAAATCCCCCTTATCAAGGGGACTTTAAGAGAAACTGCGTAAGTCCTGTATGTATACAGATCAGGTTAAACATGTCACAGAAAATGTCCAGCAAATGTTCACGTCAATCCATAGAGTGACATTTCAAAATTCTGACAGATCAGAAACAAAATCGGTCATAGACGCGCAATTAAGTGCACCTCATGACATTTTGGAAATGATACTCTTAACTATTGAATTATCATACCAGATTATGCGGGGAAGGTTTCCATCTCCGATTTCTTACACACCGAAACTGAATATGGATGACGTACAATTAAAAAAAAATTTTATTTTTGAAAAAACCTTTCTTAACCCTTATGTAGACAATGTTATCAACAACTTAAACAACGTACAGTTGTACATACTATTGTACGTCAATTGTACGTCGTTGTGGAGGAAAATTACAATGATATTTGAAGAAAGACATAAAGAATTCGCTGTTAAATGTTTCGCAAGATTCATGACCATTTCAGCCATCGTCGACGCATTCAAAGAAGAATTCCATGATGATATACCCAAACCCGCTCCCGTGCAACAGAATCAGAACTTAGAGCAATATCATCAGGAAATTGAAAAACACAAACGCGCTATCAAAGGGAAACTCTATCAGCAACTCAGGAAGTATAACATCACACACAAAGATTTCCCACAAAAATGGCTGCAGCTCTTCAACCAAACACGCCAAGAATTCCTCAACTGCTACCTGCTTGAAGAACTACTAAACGAGGACAACATCTCTAAAGAACTTCAAACATTCTACGGATTCATCAAACAACGTGTGTTTCAATACAGTGACTCAAAAGATACGGTGGCTAATGTCAAACTCGCGCAAAGCCTACTCAAAAACATTGCAAGATACAAAGTAGACTAATTTACTTCAAAAAATTAGGGCAATACTGCAACTTATTTTTTGCTTACGGGTGTGTAAAGATTTTATCACTAACTTCTTACCATCCATTGTAGTGCGGGTCTCCGTGCTTCGCCTACCGTAGGTCGAAAGTGTCAACTTATATTTATAATTCACAATACTATCTCATATTTGTAGCACAAACTTTCAGTTTGTGCCATCCATCGTTTCATATCAAACAACCAGCAAATAGACAAAAATTAACAGAAACGATACAACATCAAAAAACAAAAAGGAACAAAGCACAATGAAACACAGAACACCCAAAATAAACCCAACAAAATCAAAGAACATTAATGTAGAATACAGAGACAAAACAGACAAAAATATTGACCCAAAAAAAACAACACACAATTACACACAAAAAAAAACGCAAAACAACACACAAACCTTCACAAACCCAGACAGGTACAGACCGCACAGACAACACACAAAAAAGGGTCACTGTGTGAAAAACAACACCGTACTGTGTGAAAATCAAAAACACTTCATATTGTTGGAGCACTTTAAAACCGCGATTTTCAACGATGGTTGGAGCACTTTATGGTGGAGCATAGAATTATATTTATACTTTCTATCAACGGAAGGTGAGGTATCCTAACCTCGCCTGATCAATGTGTAGAATTAATTCAATAATTTACCATAAATACAGACAACAACAGAAGACTAAAATAGGTGCTTTATGTAGGAACAATCAGAGATGTTTTTCTGAACAAATCCACCGATGATTTGACTAACCATATAAATATGTATTTAGAAATCCAGAGGTAATGAAGAAAGCAATGCCACATAAACATATCACTTCAATATTTACTACAACCCTTTTATTTTACATAGTATTTGCTATTAGCACTTTTGCACAGAATACACTCTCAAAAGATGAAATGCGGTTTGACCTTGATGGGAATGGTCAACTGAGCACCACAGAAAGCAATCTCATGTCAAGAATCTTGAGAGTAGAAAGGGAGAGCGGCGTACAATACAATCAACGCGAGATACGTGAAATACGCGATGGACAACGTAACGGATTTAACCAATCTCGAGGTGGAGGTAGATCCAGCAGATCACGAGGTGCCAGAACTCCTACAGGTCCACGGCTAAACCCAGAACAGGTTCAATTCAAAGATGGTTCTGCCACTATTCCTGACCGTGAGACTTTCAAAAAACTTTCATATCAAGGTACAGATGTAAAGATTGACACACAACTAATTGGGATTGAGTATGTCAAATTTCAGGTCGAAAATACTAACACACAAAACCCACAACTTTATTTCATGAATACAAAGACACATCGTTCTCACGGCAGTTTTATGCAAGCAGCTGGATTAAGTAGAGGTCAAGGACAGATGCGCGGTGTGCTCAGTTTTCGTCCGCTTTCTACATCACCAAATGGTGAACCCGGTGTCTATACCTATGAATTCAACCCAAATGATGCTTTTCCTTTTACACAAATAAAGATGGTTCACGATCTGCTTGTATCGAAAATGCCTATTTTGAAAAATAGATTAGGATATTGTCCGTTGTGGGGTGCAATCGGAATTTATAAACGCGAGATGACATTGTATGATGCAGCAGATTTTCCTGTATATTTTGAAGACGACCTTTATGCTAACATCGGATTCCTGCCTTTAAATATAGCGGAATCTTACGGTATACTACGAATGTTGGATCTGGATGAACGTCCAACGCCTCGTGATATTGTTATCTGCAAAGCGTTACCGAATGAAATGCCACGGGTTGCTGGTATTATTACAGGGGTTCGACAAACACCGCTTTCACACGTCAATCTTCGAGCAATACAAGACAGAGTACCTAACGCATTTATTGACAACGCCTGGGAAAAGGATCGAATTAAATCACTGATTGGTAAATATGTCTACTACAAGGTAAACCACGACGGATTTGAAATTAGGGAAGCAACGCAAACGGAAGTAGAAAATCACTTTGCTGATATTCGTCCAGCGAATATGCAGAAACCTAAACGCAACTTGTCTATTAAACAGATTTTGCCGCTTGAAGATCTTGGGTTTAGAGATTCATCAAGTTTTGGTGTGAAAACAGCGAATGTGGCGACATTACGGACAATTGATTTCCCTGATGGCACTGTACCCAATGGTTTTGGTGTTCCCTTTCACTTCTATGACGAATTTATGAAGCATAACGATTTCTATGCTAAAGCCGAAGCGATGCTTAAAGATGTGGATTTTCAGAAATCACAAGATACGAAAGTTGATAAACTCAAGAAGTTCAGAGCACAAATAAAAAAGGGTGAAACCCCTGTCTGGATGATGAAAGCACTGGACGATATACAAGAATCTTTTCCTGACACACCACTGAGATGTCGGTCCAGCACTAACAACGAAGATTTACCCGGGTTTAGTGGTGCAGGATTATACGATTCCTTCACGCACAATCCAGATGAGGGACATTTGTCAAAGACTATCAAGCAAGTTTATGCAAGTCTATGGAACTTTAGGGCGTTTGAGGCAAGGGATTTCTATCGGATTGATCATTTCTCAACTGCAATGGGTGTACTGATCCACCCCAATTTCAGGGAAGAATTGGCTAACGGTGTCGCAGTTACAGATGATGTCGTATATCAGACAGTAGGGAATTATTACATCAATACACAAGTTGGTGAGGACCTTGTTACAAATCCTGAAGAACAATCAATTCCAGAGGAGATATTGTTAGACTGGAGTGATAGCAGTCTTTATAGAGTTGTGTCAACATCTAATCGTAAACCAGATAATGAGAGGATTTTGACAGACAAATATTTGCGTGAAATACGTAGCTATCTCGGCAAAATACACAATAAATTTAGTCTTCTTTATACATCTCAATCACAAACAAGTGATTTCGCAATGGAGATTGAATTCAAAATTACCAGAGACGGTAAACTCTCAATTAAACAAGCGAGACCATGGGTTAGATAGGATTGAACATAAATTCTCAATGTGTAAAACTGGAACTTGTAAAGCCGAATTTGGGTTTTGTATGCCACGTTTTGTACATCTCTTGCTGCCAATCCACCTGTTGGAGTAGTTTATAACCACGTTTACCTACCTCTTACATTATAGGAGTGGGTTTCCAACTCCTATATTACAGGTCTTGACTCAAATTATCTGCATTGCAATTCCATACAACATCGGTGCAGCTGAACTTAACAATGGCACTTAGAAACATCAGACTCATAATCATGTAAATCTATAAATCCTGTCCATCCTGGTTCAGACAAGAAAAACCAATTGACACCTATGGGTGTATAAAAAATCAATGAATTTGCAAGAAAAACACAAGGAATACGCCATCAGATAAGTTGGCAAAGATTTTGTACAGACACGACTCTCTTAATTGTCTTATTGTAGGACGGGGGTCACCGTGCCCCGGAATTATTGATGCATAGAAGGACATCGGAGCGCAGAGACCCAACCTACAATGATAAATGAGATGAAGTGACAAAAGTTTTACACACCCATACATACAATTAAAACTTGACTTTAAAACATCTTCATGCTACTATACAAACAAATTACACCAATAGCTAAGAACAATGACAAAGATAGGTATTGTCGGCGCATCTGGCTATAGTGGCAGTGAATTACTCAGATTCCTCGTCAACCATCAAGGTGGACTAAAAATTGAACTCACAACCTCCGAAACTTACGCAGGTCAACGCGTGGATCATGTCCTACCACATCTACGAGGATTCGTAGATATTGAGGATGGATTTAGCAATCTAAAAAACAACATTTTACGTCACAGTTTCTAATAAAGATAAAATGGAGGGCAACAATGAATTACCATTATGGTGAAGCAAGAATACAAGCGGGAGATCCCAAACCTATACGAGTGAATCCTGAAATGATTAAAGGCGACTCGGTTGAGGAAATTGAAATGTATTTGTTTGATGCCAAACTCATCCAGGGACGATTAGAAAAAACGCACTTCTGGCGAAAATTAGATGGTACGCAGTTCCTTCCTAAAGTTTTTGATATGTGGATAGATATTGACAATGAGCGAAAACAATTGAAATTTAAAGAACATCTCTCATAGCATACTGAGGATAGACTTATTTTTATTATATAGAGCACATATCATGCCAGAAAATGAAACAACTCATTTTACAACACTAATTCAGTTTGTAGAATGGGTTAAACAATTAGTTCCCGGAGAATACCTATTTCGCGGAGTGCCAGATGAAACCTATGGAATACAAGCTTCCGCTTTTCGCCGCCTAAAAAGTAATAGAAATTTTAAAAAATTCGTTGAAATAAATAAGAGTTTGATTGAAGATGCACGCCTGCAAGGTCTCGACGAGAAAAATGGACGTGAATTAGAGGATTTAGAAGTACTTGCTGAACTTCAGCATCATGGAGCAGCAACTTGTTTGATAGATTTCTCATTTAGTGCTCAAGTTGCTCTTTGGTTTGCTTGCGGGAAGGATTCCAAAAAAACACAACATTGCAACCCTCCAAATGGTAAAGTTCTTGCGGTTCGTAAAGATCGAGCTAAGTTTAAAAAGATCACGCCAGAATTGTTAAAAAAGGAAATTGATTACTTTCTTCAAGACGGTGAGATGGCTCGGTTGTATCAATGGCAACCTCGGTATTTAAACAATCGTATTATTGCACAGCAATCTATCTTCTTGTTTGGGCATTTCCAATTTGAAGCAGATGAAGAGTGTATCATTCAAGAAGGCAGCAAGCAAGATATTCTAACCGAATTGCGAGAAGTGGCAGGTATCACTGAAGCAATGCTGTTTCCAGACTTTGATGGCTTTGCACGCCTACGAAGTGAGGGTATATCATACATTCAACCTGATACTTCTGACTATAGGGAGCGTGGTTCAGAATTATACCAAAGAGGCGAATATGAGCAAGCCATTGCCTATTATGACGAAGCGATTGATATAGACTCCAATGTTGCACAAACTTATTTCTTGCGTGGACTTGCTAAAGGAGAAAACGAACAACATGAAGATGCCATCGCTGATTTTGATAAGGCTATCAAAATAAATCCCGATAGTGCTGAAAGTTATCACTGGCGAGGAATCGCTAAATTCCAGCTAAGACAACATGAAGATGCCATCACTGATTTTGATAAGGCTATCAACATAAATCCTAATAATGCCGAGAGTTATCACTGGCGAGGAGTTTCAAGATACATTTTTGGACAATATCAGGATGGATATGAAGATGCTATTGCCGACTTTGACACGGCTATCTATCTGAACCCTAATAGTGCTAAAAGTTACTATTGGCGAGGACTCGCGAATAACGAGCGCGGACAATATGAAAACGCTCTTGACGATTTTTCTGATGCTATTTCCCTAAATCCCGAGCATGCAGAAGCTTATTTCAATCGCGGAAAGGCAAAAGGTAATTTGTCACAATATGAAGATGCAATTGCCGATTTCAACACAGCTATCCGTCTGGAAAGGAATAACGCAGCCTTAGCCAATTACTACAATAATCGTTCATCTGCCAAGGGCTTATTGGGGCGCGTTGAAGAGGAAAAGGACGATCTCCGAATAGCATTGGAACTTGCAACACAAGCAGAGGATGAAGATCTCAAACGTCTTATTGAGATAAACCTACGTAACCTCAGCTAGCAAAATAGAAAACATAGCGATATGAATTATTAACAGGGTTTACGCATTCCCCCTTGATACGGGGTTAAAAAGTCGTCATTTTAGTTATTTAACCCCTTACCAAGGGACTTTAAGAGGAAATTACGTAAGTCCTAATTAAAAAGGAATAAACATGAAATATACAGCCTATTGCTACATTGTTTATGAGGGAAAATCTCCGTAACCTGCTAACCCAGACCCCGTATTTGAATTTGAAGCAGAAAGTATAAACGAGGCAAAAGAGCAGGTCACACTCTATTGTCAAAATCATAAAGTAATGTCACATTGGAATAAACTCGATCCGACTAGCAAATGGCAAGATGTCCCAAAAGATAGTGAAACTGTATTCGCGAGAAGAACATTTAGGGTTATTCCTAAATCGGCAGGTCGAAAAGTGCAGAAAGCGTATGTTGAACTTCTCATGCCTAACGAATAATTCGATGTAATCTTGACAATCTTGGTATTTCATGCTAATATTTCGGTGTTGTGTGTGTCCATTGATATTGGCAGCGTTTTATTTTCTTCTTAATTGTTATCGTTTTAGGGTGTTTTTTGGTTTATTATATAACCTAAGTTGCTACCTATAAGATTTTAGACATGTCCACACCGTTTTAATCAAGAATAGTGCATTATTTGCGAAAGTTTTGTAGCGTCCACTGTCAGTTTACACACTTATAGGCACAATCTAACAGATTATGGGACAAAGGTGACAACTTAGGTTATATAACATTTTCAAGTTTATTTTTGGACTGCTCTAAAGACAAGAGGAACCAATTTTGAAACATGGATATGTTTACTTTATCCTTATCGCTTTGATATGTATCGGCTGCGGTGCAGATAGTGAAATAGAACAGACAACAGGACCCGCCCGCATCATTGAGATAAAAAAACCGAAAATACACACAAAGACAGACAAAATCTACGCTGATTTTGATATTGTTTTTTCATCGTCCCCTATGGATTTAGCAGTAGAGCCTAAACGCTCTCTTTTTGGCTATTTTATTGACTGGGAACAACAAGGCAACATTGTAACGCTATACTACAGATACGATGATTCTTTCTGCGTTCTTCATCTTCATGAAGAAGGTGGAGATGAAGAAAGTGAAGGCGAGATCAACCGAATTAAGAGGACAACATATCCTTTTGATGTCACACTTGCTTGGAACGTAGGACGCAAAAGCCTAACACTTGAGATAGACTATTCCGAAATTACGGTTGCCTGTGAAGGAATCAATTACTCAATAAGTGATTTCGAGTGATTTGACATTTTTCTTGCTGTAATCAGAAAAACACTTGATTAGCGTTGTATAACAGTTAACTAACACAAGTCGTAATATTTGGAAGTTAAAAGTGTTTTAAGGATAAAAAGATGACAAAAATCGGAATTGTCGGCGCATCTGGTTATAGTGGCAGTGAATTACTCAGATTCCTTGTCAATCATCAAGGTGGGCTAAAAATTGAACTCGCAACCTCCGAAACTTACGCAGGTCAACGCGTGGATCATGTCCTACCACATCTACGAGGATTCGTAGATATTGAGTTCGAACCATTGGATATAAAAGCACTAAAAGATCGAGTGGATGTTGTCGTCCTCGCTGTACCGCACAAAGTCGCAATGACCTATGCACCACAGATTCTTGAACAAGGATTACGCATGGTCGATTTCAGTGCAGATTACCGCTTGAATGACGCAGACACATACAGCAACTGGTACCACGTAGAACATACCAGTTCTGAACTCATCCAGCAGGCTGTCTACGGCTTACCGGAACGCTACCGTGAGAAAATCAGAGATGCAAAACTCATCGCAAATCCTGGTTGTTATCCAACAAGTTCAATCCTTGCCACAATACCACTGCTAAACAATAGACTCATTGAATTGGATTCCATCATCATAGATTCAAAATCTGGTATTTCTGGCGCAGGACCTAAACCGAAAAACACGACACACTATCCAAATCGTGAGTCAAATCTTGTCGCCTACAATATCGGAAAACACCGACACACACCAGAGATTGAGCAAGAGTTAAGTGCAGTAGCAGATGAAAAGATTACTTTGACCTTCACACCACATTTAGTTCCAATGACACGCGGCATCCTCAGCACTGTCTATGCACGCCTGAAAAAGCCACTTGATACAGAGACAATACTTGAAACCTACTCATCATTTTACAGTAACGAACCATTCATCAGAGTTCTTGACAAAGATGTTTATCCTGAAACAAAGGCTGTTCTCGGTAGCAACTATTGTCATATCGGTATAGATGTAGACGAGAGAACACAACGTATCGTCGCTATGGCAGCACTTGATAATCTTGGAAAAGGTGCAGCGGGTGCCGCTTTACAAAACCTTAATCTCATGTTCGGCTACGACGAAACAGACGGACTTAAATCACCAGGACTAATGCCATAAATACGGTAAAATGCCCACGCTCTGTTGTTATACCAATTCTAAGAAATGGCTTCGCATAAAGTAACAGACTGTTCATAGTCGCGCAATTCATTGCACCTCTTACATTTATCTTTCATGAACCACAAGAATGCGACTTTATTTATTAGAATTGGTATTATTTTCAAATTTCTGTAAAGTCAGTACTTACAATGCACGCCTACTATTTGTGTTCTCATGTCCTATAATTTCAAATTGAAACTGGAATAGGAAAAATTTAATGATGTTAAACCTAATACTTTTGCGATACTTGATGATATTTGTTGTATTTATGGTGTCTATTTTGCCTCAATCCATTTATGCTCAAGATAAAAACACTGTTCTATTGTATACATTTGACTCCGGTGACGGTAATGCTGTCAAAGACTTATCTGAAAACGGGAATGATGGCACATTAATGGGAAATACGGAGTGGGATGATGGAAAAATTGGAAACGCGCTTGTTTTTGGTGGAAACGAACCAAGAGATTTCGTTGATATTCCTGATAGCGACAGTCTCGATCTTGTGACCGAACTCACAATTGAAATGTGGGTTAATCTGAATGCACATTCAACAGCTGGAGGTACCGGGGTTACAAAAGAGAGTTCATATAAAATAGGACCGAGAAGCAACAAAAGATCTATACTTCGGATGACAACTACTGAAAATGACTGGGTGAGTGCTATTGTAATTGGGGAAAAACCGTTACCGCTTGACAAATGGTTTCATATTGCAGGCACTTACGATGCAAACTCTGGTGATGGTAAGTTGTACTTTAATGGAGAATTGGACAGTGAAAACAATATTGGTGGTGATATCGTCCCGAATGATCGTGTGGTTTGGCTTGGACGCGGTTCCAACCCGTTTTTAGATGGGTATATAGATGAAGTGCGAATCTCCAATGTAGTACGTCCACTGAAAGAAATACAGCATCTGATGAACGCTGGCATTGAAGGTGTACTTTCTGTGTCACCAAATGATAAATTAACAACTACGTGGGGAAAACTCAAAACCAAAATATAGTAACGTGAGTTTGACAAATCAAATTCTTGTATTCGGTGAAGTTAGGAAACCAGCCATAGTTGGCAATT
This sequence comes from Candidatus Poribacteria bacterium, assembly GCA_958295945.1. Lineage (GTDB taxonomy): Bacteria > Poribacteria > WGA-4E > WGA-4E > WGA-3G > MSPOR6. Next base: position 1,068,230 of record OY282386.1, on the reverse strand, counting down.
TTAGGACATATTCTCTTGTTGGAAGGTTTCTAACCTGATTACCACTTTTTTACAAACTTTAGTGCCGCTGTCTATGAAACTAATGATTGTTGCAGGAGAACCTTCTGGTGACCTGCAAGCCTCGCATGTCGCACATGCACTTACAACACGCTGCCCAGATATTAACATATATGGCATGGGTGGTGATATGATGAAAGAGGCGGGTGTGTCACTTGTTATCCATATCCAAGATTCGGCAGTCATGGGGATCGCGGAGGCATTCGCAGTCCTACCAAAGTTCATAAAAAAACAAGCACTCTTAAAAAAACATCTCAGAGAAAAACGACCAGACGCATTACTTCTCGTCGATTTCGCGGAGTTCAACACGCCTCTGGCAAAATACGCTAAATCGCAAGGCATCCCAGTCATCTATTACATCCCACCGAAAGCATGGGCATGGCGACCAGGTAGAGCAAAAAAACTCGCAAAACGTACAAATGTCATCGCTTCTATCTTCCCATTTGAAACGGAATTCTATCAAAAAGCAGGGGCAAATGCAGTATTTGTCGGGCATCCGTTGGTTGACTTTGCAAAGACACACATATCTATGAGGAATGCACGGCAAAAACTTGACCTTAAAAAGGATACCTTTGTCATCGGCTTAATGCCCGGTAGCAGACGCTCTGAAGTCCAACGTATTCTCCCAATCATGCTAAAAGCAGCTGCAAACATATCGCAGCTTATCCCCAAAACAGAATGGGTGCTACCCATCGCACCTAGTATTTCTGAAGAGTTAATATCAGACTGCAAGAAAGGAATAGAAGGAATTCCAACAATCAAAATAATTCATGATGAAACTTATACAGCCATGCGCGCTGCGCATTTGATGCTTGTCACTTCTGGTACAGCTACACTTGAAACGACATGCATTGGTACTGCGATGATCATTCTATATCGCACATCGTGGCTAAATTGGAGGATAATTAAAGCACTAACACCTTTAGAACATAGCGGGTGGCCAAATCTCATTGCAGGAAAACGGATCGTTCCAGAACTTCTTCAATCAGAGCTTTCATCCGAATCACTAACAGAACATACAGTAGAACTGATTAAAAACCCAAAAATATGGGATGCACAACAGGAAGCACTTGAAGCAGTACATAAACAACTCGGTGAACCAGGGGCTGCAGAAAGAACAGCACAATTAGTACTAGACGAAATTGAATCATCACGACACCCCACACAATGAAACGCACACTCTATACTTTCATCACGACAGAACAGCGCGGTTTCTTTTCAAGAATGTTCCGCGTATTGCTAATGCCGTTCTATGGCCTCTACAGACTCATCGTCTTTATACGAAATTATTGCTATAATGTAGGTATCTTTGAGCAGCAGAAACTGCCGTGCGTTGTCATTAGTATCGGTAATATAGTTGTGGGAGGAACAGGAAAAACACCAACTGTCGCCACAATCGCAAAGGTGTTGCAAAATAACAAAACAAATGTCGCAATACTACTCCGGGGTTACAAACGCAAGAGGGACAACGAAATAACAATAGTATCGGATGGTAAGAACTTGTTATGTTCAAGAGAAGAAAGCGGTGATGAAGCAAACATGCTGGCACATCAACTCTCTAATATTCCAATCATCGTTGGAAAACGACGATATCTTGCAGGTGAAGTAGCCATTAGCAAATTTAATAGTGAAGTACTCATCCTTGACGATGGATTTCAACACAGGAAATTAGCACGAGACCTTGACATTCTCACAATTGATGCAACGCAGCCCTACGGTACTGGTTCACTCCTACCTATAGGAACATTGAGAGAACCCAAATCTTCCATAAAACGTGCAGACTTCATTCTTCTGACACGGACAGATGCAAAGGACATAAACATTGAACGATTGAAGACAGAACTCAACCAATTAGCACCCAACACACCTATCTTAGAAAGTATCCACAAACCAACATCGTTATATCAACTAAATCGAGCAAACGTTAACTCCACGATGCCTCTCAACTACCTATCAGAAAAACGACTTCTTGCTGTATGTGCAATCGGAAACCCAAAAGCATTCGTTAAAACACTTGAAAAGCATAATCCAGTCAAAGTAGAGTTGATAGCCTATCCAGATCACCATGTCTATTCCGAATCTGATATACAACAGATCCAACATCAGATGATACAGTCTGAAGCTGAATGGATCGTCACAACGCAAAAAGATGAACAAAAGTTAGCATCTCTCAACACAAACCTACCGATATTAGTTTTAGCAATTGAATTAGTCATCACAGAAGGCGAGAAGGACCTCTTAGATAAATTGCAAATCTGTCAAAAAGCCAAAACCATTTCTCAATAACAACTTCACTATAAGAAATATAACGTTAGTAGTCGCGCAATTCATTACGACTCCTACATTCAGCAATTGAAGATAAACCAACAAATGCATAATGATACTTTATCCATTAGAACTTGTACAATATATGTCACGATCTTGTTTTAGGTAGTGTCCTAAATTTCCGATAGCAGTACAATGTATTATTCCCCTCTCTCACACTTACCCTAAAATTGACTCCATTTCCTTCCTTCATATCACAAATTATCAAATATTATTAGAAACTTTAATCAAATGAAAGCGTTAATAATTGTGTAGAGATGCAGGGCAAGAAGCGTCATTTAACATATTTCAGTGTGATCCTACATAACACCTATCTATTATATTAATAATTATTGGAAAACTACACTCTTTTTCGGGAATGCTTCTGAATGAACCCTAACCAAAAAATAGATAAACTGACAAGTCTTCTCACTAAACATCATGAATATCGCCAAACTTGCTTAAACCTCATTGCTTCAGAGAATGTGCCTTCCCCATTGGTAGAAGAACTATTTGATGAAAGGTTGGCACAGCGATACGGGAATTATAACGGGACTGACCTATATCAACGGCATTACAAAGGTAATCGTTATATCGTTGAAATAGAGGTATATACACAGGAATTAGCAAGAGAGTTGTTCAATGCAGCATTCGTTGATTTACGTCCGTTGTCAGGTAATATCGCGGGGATTGCAACGACTTTTGCATTAGCTGAACCGAGCACTATCTCATTAGAGGTAGATAACGGTCACGGCTATGCAAATAAACTTGCAACGTCACCCTTAAAGGTAGACTTGCAGTCAATTCCGATACCTTGGGACGGTGTCCGATCCAACATAGACCTTGCAGCAACAATTTCATTGATTGAGCGACATAAACCGAGAATCGTAAATATCGGTTCTGCTGTATTTCTTTTTCCGCAACCTATCGCAGAATTGAAAAACGCAATGCGTCAGGCAAATCCGGAGTCATATCTAATTTACGATGCAGCACATGTAATTGGACTTATTGCTGGTGGACGTTTTCAGTCACCTCTTGAAGAGGGTGCTGATGTGATCATTTCCAGCACACATAAAACCTTGGCTGGACCGCAAGGTGGTATGATTCTAACAAACGACAAATCTATTGCGGAACGAATTGCATCAACACTCTATCCATTACTCATGAGCAATCATCACCTGAGTCGATTGCCAGCGTTAGCAGGGACATTTGTGGAGTGGATGACCTGCGGTTCAGCGTATGCGGATGCAATCGTTGAAAATGCAAAAGCATTGGGACAAGCGTTGTTGGATCGTGATGTGCCTATTCTCGGAGCAGAACTCGGATTCACAGAATCACACACTTTGATTCCGATTGTTGATGCTTATGGAGAAGGTGGAGAACTTGCGGATCATGTGGAAAGTTGCAATATCATTGCAGGTGCTGCAAGTTTATCACCAGATGTAGGGAAATCTGGTTTACGACTCGGTGTTCAAGAGGTTACGCGAATGGGGATGACACCTGAGGATGCACCAGACATAGCAGATATTATTGTTGATGCTCTTTCCGGTGAAGATCCTGAAAAGGTCAAACCTAAAGTCGCAGAGTTGGCAAGACGTTTTGATACACACCAGTTCACGATAAATTAATTTCATGTCTTTTTGATTATCTTATATTGTAAATCCGTTTTACACCTCTACCAATTGTATGGGTAGTTGAATTCTAAACTGATAAACCTAAACCAAAAGGAATCAAAATATGCAAAATCAAACACCCGATTGGGTGAAGGTGGCAACATTGAGCGAAGTGCCTGAAGGGAAACCGAAGGCAATCAAGATGGGGGAAGGACGTAGTATAGCACTCTTTAACGTTGATGGGAAGATATATGCTACGGATAACCAGTGTCCGCACATGGGTTACCCATTGACCCGTGGCACAATACGAAATGGTATTTTGACGTGTGATTGGCACCGCCGCAGTTTCGATTTAGAAGGTGGTGGCTGTTTCCACGTTGAGTGTGATGATCTGAAGGTTTTTCCAGTGGATATCCGAGGCGAAGAAATTTGGATTGAACCTGGAGATATGGTATATCGCCGTGCAGAAGAACATAAGCAATTGCTTAGAGAAGGTCTATTAAGTGAAGACAGATGGACTATGTCCAAAGCGATTGCACTGTTACTCAAAGGCGGCGTAGCAGAAGAAGAGGTGATGGGAGCGATTCTTGAACACGTCGCACGACACATTCCAAGTGAACACGGCTCAGAAGGTGGGGAAGATGTCTCAAGACTCATAAATGGACTTAGAGTTGGAAGTCGATATGAAGGTGAGGACAGACTGATCGCTGTCACTACCGCTGCATGTTCAGCTGCAGGTGAAGCACGTCAACGGCTTGAAGTTGTGCCACTGCCGGAACCTGTCAGTTGGGAAAAGATAGAACGATGGGTTCGTATCTTCTCCTATGAAGGACAAGCCGGACGCATTGAAAGGTGTTTGTACACTGCATATCAAAAAGGCGATGCAGACAAATTACGTCCCTTACTGTTTGAATGTGCTGTGGAACCCAATTTTATAGATAATCCACAAATCCCGCTATATGTCAGTTATCTTTCTGAAGTGGTTGATGAATTTGGATGGGACCGCACTGTGGATCTGTTCTTCTATCTCGGTGCAAAATTTGTTGGGCATCATCCCGCAGACCCAGAACGGTATCGTAGAGATGCTATCAATCTTATGAAAGAGATGCTACCTACGATCGAAAATGTCGCCTTAGAACGCACCAACAAATTCAATGAAGATGCGTTTGTAGAAGCACTTACCAGTGTCGATCTCCAACGTTCTTTTGAAGAAGTTCAGGCAGTTTTAGTTGACGGTGTCAAGTTAGATAGAGTTATTACTTCACTCGTACTGCTTGCTGCAGATAGAATGGCGAACACGCCTGTTAATGTAGATGCGGGTTGGTGGAACTTAACCATGGAACTTAACCTTGCCTCTTCTCTGAGAAGTGCACAAAAGATGGGTGGTAGTCTTGTCGCAGCGAAAGGTTTATTCCATGTTGCGTGGCAAATCTTTGCAGATCGCTGGATCAATATCACTTCGCGTCCTCTCAGTGAACCATTGAGTGAAGAAAAACTTGATGTCGCAAACGAAGCAAAAGGTGTCAAACAAATTATTGATACGATTGAGTCGCTCAACGTGCAAGATGTGGGACCACAAGTACTCGGATATCTCAATGCTGGCTATTCAGGTGAACGTCTGATAAAAGAGATCGGACATTCTGTCCTATGGGATGATACAGGTAGTGTTGTGTTGCCGACATTACGTACCGTATTTGAAGAGTGGAAGCATGCCGATGGACATCCTGCACAACCTCAGTTATTAGTCGGATTGGCACGATATGTTACAGATATTCGTTCCAATACGGATAATAAGTCCGCGGCTACCACAGCAATGAACTTTGCAGAAGGTAGAACAACAATTGAGGTGTTTGAGGAGTAATTTCTGATGAGTCAAGGTTGGCACTTGCAGCGAACAGCATTTATTGATGCAGTGAATAATGGGGTAGCAGAACAAGTTAGGTCATTGTTGGCAAATAACAGTGACCTCAAAGACCAAATTGATGCCCCTTGGTTTTCCTTTGATGCTCCTGCAATTGTGCATGCAGCAGGCAGAGGAGATCTTCCACTTATTGATGTGCTGCTGGAGGCAGGTGCAAACATTGATGTTAAAAGTTCTTGGTGGGCAGGTGGCACTTCAGCATTGATGTGCGTTACAGGTTCAATGCTCCGCTATGATAAGGAAATAGCAGAATATCTGATTGAACGGGGTGCAACGATTGATGCACATGCTGCTGCGGGGTTGGACATGCTGGATACACTTGAAACGTTGATTGATGGTAATCCAGAAGTAGTTCACACTTTGGGAAGTGATGGCATGTCTCCGTTACATTTCTCTGCCACACCCCGAATTGCTGACATGCTCCTCAAACACGGTGCCGACATAAATTTACGTGATCGGGACCATAATGGAACTGCGGCACAATGGACAATGAGTAGACGACCTGAAGTATGCAAATATCTGCTTGAAAAAGGGGCAGAAGCCGATGTTGTCCTCTATTGTGCAATGGGTGATGTAGAACGAGCAAGAGAGGAATTTCAAAGAAATCCCGATCTTCTCAGACTACGGATTAATGTAAAAGATCCGGAAGGTTACATTATACCATCAGAGAACTTCTCTAAGGTAAATACTGAACAAGTGAATGAAGTTCCGGGTGGACACGTCTATGCGTATCAGGTCGGACCGACCATGCCGTTACTTGAGCTGGCACTTAAGTATAAACAACCAGCAATCGTTGATCTGCTCATTGACTTAGGTTATGAGATTAACTTGCGAGATTGGTATATGCTGGTTGGACAGGGTCCCAAGCGTTTTGATCTATTGCTGAAAGGTTTCATAGCAAAAGGTCGGGATATCAACGCACAACAAAAGCATAGACGTGGCATGTGGACTCCGCTACATTGGGTCGCACAACGCGGTTTGACCGTTGGAGTTGCATGTTTATTAGAAAACGGTGCTAATCCGAATGTAACTGATGATAAAGGACAGACACCGTTGCACTTCATTGCGCAGAAAGGCGTTGGCAAAAACCAAGCTGCGTTGTTGATTGAGCACGGCGCGAATGTCAATGCACGTGATGATGCAGGACTTACACCACTTGATTATGCAAAGAAAGCGAAGCGGAAATCTGTCGCGACGTTTTTAACTGAATTATCACAGGAATAAGTTCTGAAGGTATCATAACTATAGATAATATAATAGGAGAAAAACAAAGTGTTATCAGAAAATGGAAATTACGTAAAAGTTGCTGCCCGAAGTGATATAGCAGAGGGCAAGCCGAGGGCAGTCAGAGTTGAAGGTCATAGTATTGCCCTCTTTGAGCATGAAGGAAATGTGTTCGCTACAGACAATCAGTGTCCGCACATGGGATATCCACTAATAAGAGGGCATGTCAAAAGAGGCGTTTTGTCGTGTGACTGGCACGGTTGGAGTTACGACATGGAAGGTGGAGGATGCTTCACTGGTGGTTGTGATGATCTTGCTACGTTCCCCGTTGAAGTCCGAAATGGTGATATCTATGTAGATGTTGAAAAAGGCGGAAAAAAACGGGATGACGCACATTTTCTTTTGTTGAAAGAAGGGCTATTCTCCCACGATAGTTGGACGCTTTCCAAAGCTATCGCCATAATGTTAGCTAAAGGTGTCTCAGAAGAAGAGACTTTAGAGATTATGGTAAAGCATATGGTGCGTCATATCACAACAGCTGAAGGATTTCGACATGGCGGTGGTCGTGTTGCAACATTCATGCACGGCATAAAGGTCGCACACATGTATGAAACAGACGACCGACTTATTCCACTGATGATGGCTGCGGCACATGCTGCAGGTGGACATAATGATCGTCCTGAACGTAGACCTCTTCCACCCCCTGTAGACTGGGAAAAACTCGAAAACTGGATTAGAGTCTTCACCTACGATAAAGAGTGGGAAGGTATTGAAAAATGTCTGATCACAGCAAGAGAATTAGGAGGGCATGAGGATAAATTCATACCGCTTTTCTTGGATTGTGCATCCGAATGGTTCTTCCTTACTAGTTCCAGGAATCTTATTGACCTATGTCATTTGGCTGAATTGCTTGAAAAATGGGGTTGGGAGATGACTGGTGAATTAGTCTGCAACCTTAGTGCAAAGATACTTGGACAAGGTAGAGGAAGACCCGGTGAACGTCTCCGCGAAGCACTCCAAAAACTGGAAGAAATTGAGCACATCTTTGATGAACTCCCGCAGGAAAAATCACCGGATGCTGATGTTGACTTTGATGAAGATGCATTATCTGCCGATCTGGTTAGTGGAGATATAGACACTATTTTTGATGCAATTACGAAAGTGCTCACAGCAGGTGCTTCTATAGACAAGATTGCTACAACTATGGTCATGACCTCTGCTGATAGGATGGCAAGAACACCGGTTAACATGAGTCCAGGTTGGTGGGAATTACAAGAAGAAATGGAATGTGCAGCCAATATCAGGAAGGTACTCCGTTTTGGTGGCACCAAAATTGCCGCGAGGGCACTCTTCCATTGTGGATGGATGTTCTACTCAAACCGATGGCTCAACATACGTCATCAACCGATTTCAGAAGCAAGAACGACTTCAACCACTAAAGTCCTTGATGAAGATATGGCACTTGACGCAATTATTGATGGGATAGAATCTGTCCGTATCCAAGAAATCGGACGACGAACACGTGAATATCTAAACTCAGGTTGTTCTGCTGAACGATTAATGAGAGAAATGGGACAATGTATCCTCAAGGATGATAACGGTGGCCATCTCCTCAGCACAATTCACATCGTGGATAGAGAGTGGCATTACTGTGAGAACCATCCAGCAAGAAATCAACTGATAGTTGGGTTAGCACGATGGGCAACGGATGTCCGCAGAAACGCAGGGAACGAATCCGCTGTGCAAACTGCACACCGTTTCGCTAAAGGTGAAACTGCTACGGAGCTTTACGAGTAGCAGTTAAAATGAGGATTCCAATATAATTGGACGACTCTTTTCTGTCCGAGGGAACTCCGATTCCCGATCTGTATATAATCGGAAATTCGGAGTTCACTCCTACTGGAAAGTTCACAATTTATTCTGAAATCTACCATTTATCTAATGAAAAAGTTCTTACTGAACATTCTCCTTACACTATTTTGCTTGTCTGCTCACGCTGTTTCATTGGAGTCTGCATTTCAACTCGGTGAAAAACAGAACCCACGACTTGACAAGTTACTGCCTAATGTAGTAAGTCGTATAACTTTCAATAAAGACAGCACAAAGTTTATTGCACATGAAAAAGGTGGTAGCATAGTAGAATGGAACCTTCAAAACCGTCAAAAACGCGTGATTTACACTATTGAAGAAGACTTATGGTCTGCTTATACTCCCGGATCAAATTATCTTTTAGTCCCAAAAGCTGATGGAATTGCAGTTGTTAACGTTGCAGACAGTAAGGAGATTCAGTTAGTAAAGTATAAATATGAAATGAAAGGTCCGTATGAGAGTGGCTATTATTCACCAGATAGCCAACTTGTTGCGTTGACAAAAGGAGGAAATGAAATTGAACTATGGCGGTTTTCATCCGTAGGGATTGCTAAAGGCACAAAACAATTGACGCTAAAGCAAGGAATAACGACTATTAAAATTCACGATTCTAAAACACAATTACCTGTACGAAACGGGATCACTATTTCAACAGAGAATGGATATCTCGCTACAGCAGAAGGGACTTATCATGATAGTGAAGGCCATCGTACAATTATTGAAATTTGGGATACAAACAATAATAAGCAACCTTTGCATGTTTTCAATACTGGTGAAATTCTTGGGGTGTGGAACCTGATATTTTCGGATTATGGAAGTTTAATCGCTGTTGATACACAACTGAATGCAAAATCCGGTATTCGTGTATGGGAAGGACACACGGGTAGACAACTTCTTAACAAATCCGGTTTTGAGTCATACTGGACACGTGCTCTCGCTTTTGCACCAAACAAACAAAATTTATCTGCCAACGAAATGCACGCAAACCTGAAAACGAAAGGTTATTTTTATATGTACTACCTTGCTTCTGGCGATGAGAACGGGAATCTTCGAGTGTGGGGGATTCCCTACCATACTTCAAAGGTCCTTGACAGTAAATCAGTATTTTGGGAAACCTATCCAGCCGGAATTCAAGCATTAGCCTTCTCACCTGATGGTAAGTATTTGGCAGTCGCGTTGTGGGATACTACAATTCAAATATTGGAGTGGAATGTCAATGGAAAATAAAAGTTCTTATACAGACGAAAAAGGACGTACCCGATGGCACGTCAATGATGAAATAGCGTTAAGGTTGATGGAACTTCATACCTTCTTGATTATGGCAGATTATCCTGAAGACCATGCATCGCGATATCCTCGTTTAGCACATTCTATCTCACGTTTTCCTGAATCTATCGCAGACCTTGTTGAGCAAGACAGGTTAATTGAGGAAATCGGTGGGGTTGGGGATATAGTCGCTACTATCATCACTCAATATCTTGATACTGGAACGTGTAAAAAAATAGACGAATATGCGGGGGACATTCCTCAGTCAATCACAGAACTTGTGCCTATTCCTGGGTTAGGGGCAAAGACGATTAAACGGTTATACGAGGATGTTGAGATTGATAGTCTTGCATCACTACGCACTGCAATTGATGAAGGTAAACTTAAAGGATTCAAAGGTATTGGAAAGAAGACATTAGAGAAAATTGAAGAATATCTTGATGAAAATCTATAACGATATCTGACAAATGAGTCGTAGCACACTTAATAGTGGAATTGACCTGTGGGGGAATGTCGGCACCGATGTACAATACGGTATTACTACTGGCACCTCGCTCAGCGCAACAATCAATCCAGATTTTGGACAAGTTGAAGCAGATCCTGCAAGATTAAATCTATCTGCTTTTGAGGAACGACGGCCATTTTTTGTTAAAGACTCATCCATCTTTCAATCGAATGGTAACGCTTTTTTTTACACTCGTCGTATTGGACGAAGACCCAGCCATTTTGACATCCCAGATGGTGCTGAAGAACTAAGTCGACATGAATCCACTACTATCCTCGGAGCAAGCAAAATTATTGGAAGCACCCAAGGCGGCACTACCTTTGGATTCATAGAGGCGATCACTGCACCAGAATATGCACAGATTAAACATTTGGACAAAACAATGGATAATTGTTACTTACAAGAAAGGTGGTTCTCGTGCAAAACCAGATGAGTATCCAATTGGTGTCTGTGATGTCTGTGGTGAAGCGAAACGTATAAATTGGGGTAATTGCTGTCCAAAATGTGGAACTGAATTAGAGTAAATAGGATTCTAAGACAAAATATGAAAAGTAAAAAAGCACTCGGTGAAAGTTTAATTGAAGCAGCAAAATCTGGTGATATGACACAAGTTCGTGAACTTGTGGAAAACGGTGCTGATCCCAACTACAGTTGGATTCCTCCATTCATGTGGGCATATTTTGAGGGGCATCATGACATTTCAAAATATCTGATAGAACAAGGTGGTAATGTCAATCATGATGTTTTTTCAGAAGGCATTCTGTTGAGTTTTGCTGCCAGAGATGGAGAATTTGCATTTTGTGAATACCTGATTGATCATGCCGGTGCTGAAGTCAATCATAGCATGCCAAAAGGTGGAGAAACACCTTTGCACAACGCTGCTGAGGCGAATCAACTCGGTGGCATTGAACTCTTAATTGCGCGAGGGGCAGATGTAAATCGGCGAGCAAAGCGCGGGGCTTCCGAGTTAGAGTTTGGTCCAATGGACGGAGAAACGCCACTTCATATCGCCGCAGTATTTGGATCAGTTGATCTCATTCAGTATCTGTTTGATCATGGTGCGGACAAAACAATTCGCAACTTTTCTGGGATGAGTGCTCACGATTTTGCTATCAAACATAAACGATCTGAAGAAATTCGTAATCTTCTGGATTTTGAGGAAGTTATACCTGAACAAGAAAACATCGGGAAACCGACAAACGAAGATATCGCACAAAAACTCATGGAACTCTATACAATACTAATTGTTGCTGACTACCCGGAAGATCATGCTACACGATATCCGCGTCTGGCGTATACAATTTCTCGTATGGAGGAATCCGTTGCAGAACTGGTTGAACAAGGACGATTACAAGAGGAAATATCCGGCGTTGGTGACATAGTTGCTACTATCATCACAGAATATGTTGAAACTGGAACATGTTCTAAATTACAGGAATACGCAAGTGAGATACCTGAAACAATTACGGAACTCATTCCTATCCCCGGTCTCGGTCCTAAAACAATTAAACTCCTATATCAGGCGGCAGGTATTGACAGTCTCCTATCTCTCCGATCAGCAATTGATGAGGATAGACTAAAGGGTGTCAAAGGGATCGGTAAGAAAACTATAGAAAATTTTGAGGAATACCTTAATGAAAATCTGTAAAGAGTATTTCTCAATAAAGAGGTGAAATATGACAAGTGCCAGAGATACAGGTGAAATGGTTGATGGCAAAAAGCATGGATATTGGATTACCTATTTTGCAAACGGATTAAAACGCAGTGAAGGAAACTTCATTCACGGTAAGAAGGACGGAAAATGGATTCTATATCACAAGAATGGAAACGTCTCCAGCGTGGCATACTATCGCGACAACAAGTATGAAGGTGATTATATCTGTTATCATGAAAATGGTAATCGCAAATGGGGTGGTCCATATAAGATACATGATGGCACTTCATCTGATGGCAGGAAAGAAGGAGTATGGCACTGTTGGGAAGAGGATGGCGAGACGGTCTGGCGTATCATCACTTACAAGAAGGGCGGTGCCCGCGCCAAACCTGATGAACACCCATTCGGTGAATGTTCTGGGTGTGGAGAAGGCAGACGATCTAATTGGAAAGATGACTGTCCACGATGTGGTGAAAAGCTTGAATAAGATGACCATATTGTAAATTATCAACTAATTTCAAATGAATTCTAAATGCGCGAGGTATCCGCACCTCGCCATTTTTATTTAAATGAAATCGTTCTTTCTTGAGTAATCTTGTGTAACTAAGAAACAACATCTATATTTGACAAATATATCACAAAACCTTATCAACGACTTCGGTGTCAAAACCCCGTTGCTTTAGCTCGGGGATGTAGACACCGCCTTTGTTGTGTCAAGAAATAAACTTGACTTTTCGTCTAAAATGTGGTGTACTTACATTTAGTAACACTTGTTGTTTCCAAAATAAGCACTAAGAACCCCCCTGCTTTAGCTGGGGGAGTATGTCAGAATATAAATATATTCAAGCATGAATACGAAATTTGATATTTACCTGTAAAGGTTATTATATTCTTCCGGTAAAAGACCGGAAACAGGAGGGAAGTTAGATATGGCTGATTACGCTAATCCTGATGTATTGGTAAGTACGGAGTGGGTTGCAGAACATGGTGGTGATGCTGGTATACGCCTGCTTGAAGTGGATGTAGATACATCCGCCTATGGCGAAGGACACATCACAGGGGCAGTCGGTTTGAATTGGCAGACGCAACTATGCGATCAAATCCGACGCGATATTCTTACAAAGGAACAGTTTGAAGCACTCTGCAATGATTGCGGTATTGCTACCGATACGACAGTGATATTCTATGGGGATAACAATAACTGGTTCGCAACTTACGCACTTTGGCAATTTCGCTACTATGGACATGATGAAAGTCTTTTGAAGGTGATGAACGGTGGTCGGCAGAAATGGATTAATGAAGGCAGAGATCTCGTTACAGATGTGCCTTCCTATCCGAGTACTGGCTATCAAGCGAAATTCCCCGATGACAACGTCCGTGCAACAAAGGACAACATTCTACCCACACTTGAACAAGGTGTTATTAATCTCGTTGATGTCCGTTCTCCAGCAGAATTTACGGGTGAAGTAATTGCACCGCCAGGTATGAGTGAAACAGCACAACGTGGCGGACATATTCCGGGAGCAGCAAATATCCCGTGGGCAACTGCGGTTGCAGAAGATGGGACGTTCAAGTCTCACGACGAACTCCAATCTATTTACGGTGGTCAAGGGGTTGATGATAGCAAAGAGACCATCGCATATTGCCGTATCGGTGAACGTTCATCCCATACATGGTTTCTGTTGAAATACCTACTCGGTTATGAGAAGGTTCGCAACTATGATGGTAGTTGGACAGAATGGGGTAATCTTGTTGGTGCACCTATTGCACGTGATTAGACTTTATTATGGGACGATATAGTGAAGATTAATTTAATAATTGGGTAATCTTAAGCATCTGAAAACTCGTAGGCGCGCTTTGTCCGCACGCTGGATATTGATGCCATAATACCGATTTTGTTTCTTCATCTTCATCATATTGTTCCAAATTTCTTGTGAAAAATGAAAGATTGAAATATGAGATTTGTTTCTGCTCATGCAATCGCATGTATGACACGGCAAGATGTAGCACGACTGCTGAAACGTTTCCAAGAAGAAGCAAACGATGATGTCAGCAACATCCGGGTGCTTTGCGATACTTTATCAGGCAGAATGGTCTGTGAGTGGGAGGCATCTGACAAGCTGACATTAATTGAATGGTTGAAGAAGTGCAACGTGCAAATACGTGGCACAGGTGAATGGATCATGTCCGTTCAATATGAATCAGTTGACGATGAGCTTGAAGTAGTTGCTCAAAGGAATTAGGTGTCTAATGGTGAAACACAGTATTTCAAGAAACCGATGTATTACCTAACACGTCAAACCGCATTTGAGGCATCACATTACAATCGGATTCCCGAATTGAGTGATGTTGAGAACTTTGAACTGTTCGGAGCTGCAGCGAATCCAAATAGCCACGGTCATAACTATGTCCTTGAAGTCATGGTCAAAGGTGATGTGGATGCTGATGACGGTATGGTCATTAATTTGACAACATTGGACGCACTGTTGAAAACTGAAGTGCATGCGAACTATGACCACAAACACTTGAATCGTCAACATCCAGTTTTTTCAAAGGACCCATTTCTACAACCTACATGTGAAAACATCACGATTGAGATTTGGCAACGACTTGAATCATCGTTTCCTGATGATCTACTCCATCGGGTTCGACTCTATGAAAACAAAAAACGTTTTGCTGACTACTACGGAGAAGGTTTGATGGTTTATCTCACCAATGTATATGAGTTTAGTGCTGCGCACCGTTTGCATAGCCATTCGCTCAGTGATGACGAAAACCGTGACATCTTTGGGAAGTGCAACAATCCTGCTGGACATGGTCATAACTATGTGCTTGAAGTCACCGTAAAAGGTGATGTAGATGCGAAAACAGGATTGGTTGCTGGATTGAATCTAATTGACGATGTTGTTGAAAAACAGGTTTTTTCACGTTTTGATTACAAACATCTTAATCTTGACACACCGGAATTTGAAACCCTTAACCCAACTTCAGAAAACTTTGTGAAGGTACTTTGGGATGTGTTAGAACCGAATTTGCAACCGGTAGTTTTACACCGTCTCCGTCTGCGAGAAACTCCCAAAAATCACTTTGATTATTATGGAGAATCTTCTTAATTTATGGACACTAAACAGGTTAGTGAAAAAGATCGCAACCCTGAAATGTTAGAAACGCTATATTCACAGATTATTGACAATATAGGAGAAGATAAAACCCGTCAAGGACTGGAAAGAACGCCAACGCGTGCGGCAAATGCGATGGCGTTTTTGACAAGCGGCTACGAAAAGGACTTAAATACGGTATTAAACCAGGCGATTTTTGACGAAGATAATGACGACATGGTTATCGTCAAGGATATTGAATTTTATAGTTTATGTGAACACCACATTCTGCCGTTTTGGGGCAAGTGTCATGTAGGTTATCTTCCGCGAAAACGGATTATTGGTCTCAGCAAGATTCCAAGAGTTGTAGATATGTTTGCTCGACGTTTACAGGTTCAGGAAAGGTTAACACGCGAAATTGCCGAAGCATTAGAAACAGCCTTGAACCCCACAGGTATTGGTGTTGTTATTGTAGCACAACACATGTGTATGATGGCTCGCGGTGTTGAAAAGCAAGCCTCAAGAATGACGACAAACGCTATGCGGGGTACATTCCGTGAAGACAGTTCAACTCGCGCAGAATTTCTTAGGTGTATCTAAGGATTGTAATCATAGGTGTCAATTTAGAATCACAACCTGCTGTAGGCGCGCTTTGATGAAGATTAATTTATTAAACGAGTAATAATAATAACCTCAAAACTTGTAGGCGCGCTTGTCTTTGATCTTAAATTACGTTATTTATTTCTTAATCTTCATTAGGCGCGCTGGACATGTCTGTGATATGCACGGTGATTATCTGAACCAACATACATGACTGTCAATTAGTCACTTATGTTTCCATGATTCAGAACGCTTCCAAAGTGCCAAATCAACGGTATGAATCCAGTAACGAATAAGCGTATAGTATTCGCCATGATTCCCCGCCTACGACTACTGAGTTATTTGAGTTTGATTTTTCTTAAATTGATGCCTATGGTGTATCTAAGGATTGTAATTGATGGTAGGTACACCAGGTGTGCCATTCAGATGTTCCCATATTAACCATGCAAAACACAACCAAAAACCTACAGATAAATAGTCTTGAAGGAAGAGTAGCGATTGTCACAGGTGCATCAAAAGGCATTGGCAAAGCAATTGCGACATCCTTAGCAGATGTTGGGGTTAAGATTGTACTTGCTGCTCGGACACAACACACAGTAGAACAAGTCGCCGCTGACCTTAGAAAATCGGGGAAAGAGGTTATTGCTATTCCGACTGATGTCACTGACGTTGACGCTGTGCAAAACCTCATCCAACACACTTTGGATACTTATCAGAAGCTGGATATTTTGATCAACAATGCAGGAAACGGCATTTTTGGTCCTATCGTGGATTTTGATCCGAATGATTGGGATAGTGTCATCAATTCCAATTTGAAAGGGGTATATCTCTGTGCAAAATATGCACTTCCACATTTATTAGCACAAGGCAGTGGTCAGATTATTAACGTGCTTTCTATTGCTGCGAAGGTCGCTTTTCCTGCTTCAAGTGCATATTGTGCAGCAAAGGCTGGTGCGCTTGCATTAACGAAGGTTTTAGCCGCAGAAGTGCGAGACCAAAACATACGCGTGACAGCAGTTTTACCAGGTTCCGTTGAGACACCGTTTTGGGAAGACATACCTCAACATCCTGACTTTGATAAGATGCTAAAACCTGAACATATTGCTCACACGGTGCTTTCTGTTTGTCAACAACCGAATGGGATGGTTACGGAAGAAATAGTGGTGATGCCTCCGCTCGGTATATTGTAGACATATATGCATGACTTGCGTCATAACTGCAAACGCGCTGTCAACTCAGAATATGCTTGAATTTACTCCGTTTAGGAAGAAAAACGTCCGAGACGGAGACGAATGCGAACTTTCTTGATAGCACGTGTATCAGCATCTAAAATAGTGATTACTGAATTGTTGAGATCAATTTCTGTACCCGTTTCCGGGATTGTCCCGATACGATCAAGTATATAACCTGCAATTGTTTCATAATCCCCTTGAGGAATAGAAAATCCATAATGTTCTTCCAAAGTATCGACCTCGGTTCTTCCACCACATTCCATTATATCGGGTGCTAAAATACGGATCATATCGGTTTCATCACGTTCATCAGCAAATTCACCGACAATTTCTTCAACCAGATCCTCCACAGTGACAAGTCCTACGGTGCCACCATATTCATTAACAGCAAACACCATCGTATGTTGGGTATCCTGAATTTCTTTGAGGAGAGCATTTATATTTTTTGACTCAGGCACAACTTGTATATCTGTGCGGATAAAAGGTTCTATCGTTTCAGGTAGGTTTTCGGAATATATTACATCTAAAAGATTGACTATGCCGATAATGTCGTAGACACGTCCATCATAGACAGGAATACGGGAATAGCCAGAATCAGCAGCGATTTGTAGAAAATCATCACAAGTTGTTGTTTTTTCAATAGCAACGATATCCACAAGTGGTACCATAGCTTGTTCGACCGTACGGTTTTGAATGTTGAGGAGACTGTGTATCATACGTCGCTGTTCTGTAAGCAGGTTGCCAGATTCTTCACCCATAGTTGCAATTAATCGTAACTCTTCACGTTGTGCCTCTGGATTAGGAGAACTTGGACCTCTATCAATAACGATGACAAGAAATCTCGTCACTGTCTGCACAAAATAAATAAGGGGAGCTAATACATATTCAGATAACCGCAAAACATAAGAGAATCGTAGGGCAAGTATATCTGCCTTGACACGGAAAATCGTTTTCGGTAAAATTTCTCCAAAAATCAGAAGTAACACTGTTATATAAACAATTGCAATCACATCTTGAATGTTTTCATTGAGACCTGGAAGGACGCTTATTGTCAAACGTTCTCCAAATAGTGCGATCAAGACATTGGCAAGATTTGTTCCCACAAGTGTAAGGGCAAGCATTCTGTCGGGAGATTCTACCAAACGATGAATTATTTTTGCCTTAGTATCATCTTCCTCAACAAGTTGGTTTATCCGGATTTTGTTGACTGAAACAAGGGCGGTTTCTGAACCAGAATAAAATGCAGACAGCACAAGGCAAACAAGTACAGCAAATATAAACAAACTTATCAGTATCGCACTATGCACTGAGCTATCAGCACCGAATATTATGAGAGAGAGTATAAATGGATCCAATTTAGCTGCCCCAATTATGTGTCTATTTCAGGTGTTTCAGGAGAAGGGACTCGTATCAACAAACTTGTAATTTGATTTCCTTCTGTTGCGGTTATTTCAAACACTATACCATTTTCGTTGACATGAGATTCACCGACTGATGGAATGTGACCAAACAGACCTATAGCATAACCACCGATCGTATCTACGGTATCATCTGATATTTTTAGTTCAAATTGTTGGTTGAGTTCACGAATACTCATGCGTCCCGTAGTTTCAATAACCAATGGATCATCAGAATGTCTGATATATTCAGGTGGAGAATCGTCTTTGTCATGTTCATCAGCAATATCGCCAACGACTTGTTCTATAATATCTTCCGTGGTGACAATACCTGAAGTGCCACCGTATTCATCATGAAGGATCGCAATCTTAGTTTTTTCGCGTTTGAGTTGCAGCAATAACACACCGATTTTGCGAGTTTCAAGTGCTAAAATAGGATCACGTATTAACAAAGCACTACCTAAGTTTTCTACGATATGTTCCCGTTTTTCAAGGAATTCATCAATCGTTAGAGAAATGATCCCGGATTGTCGCCATTGCACAAGATCCTTGACATAGAAGATACCGCAGATTTTATCAATCTGTTCTCGGTAGACAGGAATCCTTGAAAAACCGCGTTCTTTTGCCAGTGAGAGTGTATCTTGGATAGTGTTTGAGGTCGGAACCGCAATTACTTCAGTTCTGGGAACCATAATTTCTCTTGCTTCAATGTCTCGCAGTTGGAGGATATTTCCCACAATTTCACGCTCATCTTCAGGTAGTGCTTCCTCATGATATGTCTTGAAGAATTCTTGTAAATCAGTTGTTGTAAGCGTTTCTGATGGCGATGGTTGTCCACCGAATATTGGCACAAGAATGTCAATGATTTTCCGTAGCAGGTTGCGTAGAGGTGTAATTAAGATAGAAAACAGCCATAAGGGTGGTGCAGTAATCTTGGAAAAAGTCTCGGCGTGTTTAATAGCAATAGTTTTCGGTGTCATCTCACCGAAGATAAGCATAGGTATGACACTTAATCCTGTTGCAATTATAAACTCAAGAGTATCGGAGAATTGATCAACCCGTTGCGCTACAAGACTTGCCATCAGTATCGCAAAAGTGACATTTACCAGATTATTTCCAAGGAGGACGGTAATAAATAATCGACGAGGGTTGTCAACAAAATTGACAATTGCCGATGCGTTTCCCTGTTTGAGACGAATCTTTTCAACCTGTACACGTGTGAGTGCACATAAAGCCGTCTCAGAACCAGAGAAAAAACCGGATAGGATGAGTAGACCTACCAATCCGATCAAATAAGGTAATAGTGGAACTTCCATTCTATTTTAGGGGACGTTGATTGATATATATTCGTCCAAGATACTAAACATCAGTTTCTGATGTTAATGTAGAACGTGTTCAAACACAGAATGAACACTTGATTTTTAATCATAACATGTTATGATATTAAAGGCAATAAAAATTACCAACAAAAAATGACTACATGGACGTAGTCATAATACCATTTCAACAAGAAGTTATTATATTGATAATTATCTGATAAACGAGGCAGCCTATGACTAAATTAGAACAGATGCAACGTATTGAGGAATGTGGCATAGTCGCTATTATTCGCGCAAATAGTTCAAAGGAACTTTTTGATACAGCAGTTGCAATAAAAAACGGGGGCGTGGATGCAATTGAAATAACGATGACGACTCCTAATGCGTTACAGGTTATTAGTGATGTATCAAACCGTTTAGGGGATTCTGTGTTAATCGGTGTTGGGTCAGTTTTGGATGCAGAGACTGCACGGGCTGCTATGCTTGCTGGGGCAGAGTTTGTTGTCAGTCCAGTTACGAAACCAGACATAATTGCAATTTGTAATCGGTATGGTAAGGTTATTATACCAGGGGCATTTACACCCACTGAGATTCTATGTGCCTGGGAAACAGGCGCGGATTATGTAAAAGTGTTCCCTTCAAGCGGAGTCGGACCATCCTATATCAAGGATATAAAAGCACCTTTACCACAGATACCACTTGTTCCAACAGGAGGCGTAACTGCTGAAAATGCATCAGAATTCATAAAAGCTGGGGCAGCTGCTCTCGGAGTGGGAAGTGCTCTTGTAAGTCAAGATCTAATTGATGCTGTAGACTTTGCTACACTAACGGAAAGAGCAAAAATATTGGTCAACGCTGTTAAATCTGCAAGGTAATAAATAAACAAAAGTTTTGTAATAAACCTCTCATACCTACATACGTCTTTCATGCAAAATCTCCCGCTTATATAAGTTTGAAAGTGCATAAATTGATGTATATGATACATCAATTTATTTTATAATCAATTTATGTTGACAGTTTAGACAATTTTTGATAATTTCTATTATGTAGAATAGTATTTCCCTCTGTCAGTTTAAACACTCCTTCAATTATTTGACGTGTTCTGCTATGAAAATTAACGAAAAGATATTAGGTAAATATAGACTGCTTGAATTCCTGAGTTCAGGTAGTTTTTCGTCTGTTTTTCGTGCTCGCGAAGAGATGACGAATCGAACTGTTGCGCTCAAAGCTCTTTCCAAAGATGCTTACCCCGCAGACAGAATGCGCTATCTTTTGACTGAACTCCAAGCGATGTCAAATATCTCCGGACATCCAAACATTGTTTCAATACATACAGTTGAACCCGGCAAAGATGACTATCTCGCATGGATAGTTATGGAATTCATTGAAGGAAAAAATTTACATACACTCGTTCAACAAGGGGATTTGACCTTAAATGATGTGCTCAATATTGGTATTGATATCTGTAACGGTTTAAAAGCTGCACATGCACAAAATATTTTGCACCGTGATATCAAACCACAAAACATATTACTGACATCTAAGAAAGTTGCGAAAATAGCGGACTTCAGTATAGCTCGTATTTTTGGTGAATCCACGGAATTTGCAGTCACTATGACCGGCACCAGACGTTATATGGCACCAGAACAGAACTACGGTGCGTATGATTATCGCGCTGATCTCTATGCAACAGGCTTAGTACTTTATGAAGCAATAACGAAACAGTTCCCATTTTCTGGTGAAGCGGATGAAATTGATAGAAAAAAAGCTGCTGGGGAAATAGAAAACCTTGACAAATGTCCAGAGATATTCCGTAAGTTTTTTATTAAAGCACTGCATAGAGAAGTAGATAAACGATACCAAACTGCAGCTGAGATGTATGATGAACTTGATCGGATCCGATGCTGGCAATATGAACAGCAAGCAGAAGCTCTGATCGCTGAAAGTTCTGATTCACCGGCGACCGAGTTAGCAAGTGCACTTGAACGATGCAGAAAAACTTTTGGATTGCAAAGTGATGTTGCCGAACGTATCAATCAAACCCTCTTCTTTGAATTGCGGAACAAAGTTGAAAAAGAGAATCGTGAAAGACTTAAGATTCGACTTAGACAACACTACACTGATGCCATTGAACATGCTCGTAACCAAGATATAGATAAAACGCTCCAAGAACTCAATAAAGCACATAAATTCTATTTTCAAGATGAAGAACTCGTTGAGCAAGCTGATATTGTGTTTAGGGAAATGAGTGCTATTGTTCCAATTGCAAATAAACTAAGTCTGGATGACATCATTGATATGATTGAAGCGTTGTCAGAGGAAGAGAGATCTCAAATCATTGATGAATTGACGATTTCAAGAGAACCGTTTGTATCGGATGAAATTATACATTCAGATGAACAGTATGATCAAGGTGTCCACCAAGAAGAGACGATTAAATCTCAACAGCCGCTAAACCAAATCCAATCCACCGGTGATTACCGTGTCTTAATTGAAGAGGCATCACCTGAATTCCTATTGGATAAAGTTCACGAAGATATTCAATATCCGCATGAAGAAGAGGCGGCTTATATCTATCAACAAGCACAAATTTATACACAGCAAGATAAGAAACATCAATGTCAGAGACAATACAAGCGCCTTGGTGCCTTTTACAACAGACATGCCAAAAATTTCCTAAAAATGAATGAAGTAGAACTCATAGCAAATTGCTATACTCGGGCTAGATTTTCCTATGCTGCAGCCAATACTCCGCGGACCGCAAGGAAATATGCACGGTACGGTGGAGTCTATTATGTTCATCTTGCACGCCAGTTAGAAATGCAGCGAGCTTGGACAGAAGCAGGAAAATCCTACATTCTCGCTGCAGATAATTATCGATATGCACAAATGAATCTGGATGTTGAAAAATGCGAAGCTTCAGCTACCGTCTGTTATTTCAATACGGCAGAAAGTGCACATCTAATGGGTGATCTACAAACTGCTTACGACTACTATCTCAGAATTGTTTCTATCGGTAGGAAATTGCAAAGTCCACCAAGAGCTGTCATAGAAGCACAAAAAATGGTTGATGCAATTCAAAAAGGCAATATAGGATGAGTGCTGGTGTGAAATGCCCGGTCGCGGTATCAGACGAACCATAGGTTCAACATCATTTAGGGTAGTGAATGGAACAAAAGTATGATCTCCTTGCCATCGGTAGAAGCTCAATAGACCTATACTCTAACGATGTCGGAAGTCCGTTCCCTGAAATTAAGAGTTTTGGAGCATTCGTAGGTGGGTGTCCTACCAATATCAGTGTGGGGACTCGACGCCTTGGTTTACGTTCATCTCTTTTGACTGCAATAGGAGATGACCCAGTAGGCGAATTCTTGCTAAAGTTTTTGAATGACGAGAGAGTTGAAACACAGTTCATTGTCAAGAAACCTGGTTATCGTACGAGTGCAGTTGTCCTCGGAATTGAACCACCCGATAAATTCCCCCTTATCTATTATCGTGATAACTGTGCAGATATTGAATTGACTATTGATGATGTTATTGCATCTCCAATAGGAGATAGTCGAGCTGTGTTGATTTCAGGTACAGGTCTCAGCAAAGAACCGAGTCGGAGTGCAACCTTGTACGCAGCAGAACAAGCGAAATCTATGGAACGACAGGTGTTCTTGGATTTGGATTTTCGGTCTGACCAATGGCATGACCCACGCGCTTATGGCATCAACATTAGATCGGCATTACGGAATATTGACACCGCAATCGGGACTGAAGAGGAGATTAAGGCTGCATCCTTGACTGATATCTCAAAGGTATCAGTTGAAGATTCTCAAATCTCAAATCCAAATATTGAAGGAGATTTGAACGCTGCAATCGCAAATATATTAAATGCAGGTCCAAAGGCATTAGTCGTAAAACGTGGTAGCGATGGAGCAGACATCTATTTGAGGGATGGAAAGGTTTTACACGCGCCACCCTTTCCTGTTGAAATCTACAATACACTTGGGGCAGGAGATGCGTTCGCAAGCGGATTTATCTACGGTGTTTTAAACGGCTGGGACTGGCAAAAATCTGCACGACTCGGTAATGCAACCGGTGCGATTGTTGTTACACGGCACGGTTGTGCAAACTTTATGCCTACAATGCCAGAAGTCAACGCTTTTGTGGAACAACGAGGTGGATTATGAACCATATACTGCAGCATAGAGGATTATCATTATGAATACACGAAAACTAACAATGGGACAAGCCGTTGTCCAATTTCTTACCCAACAATATGTTGAACGTGATGGAACTGAGAGCGCATTTTTCGCTGGCATGTTTGGTATATTCGGACACGGAAACGTAGCAGGGATTGGTCAAGCACTGCACCAATATTCGGATACCTTTCGTTTTTATCAAACACGGAACGAGCAATCTATGGTGCACACGGCTGCCGCTTACGCCAAAATGAGTAATCGTCTCAAAACAATTGCCTGCACATCATCTATCGGTCCAGGTGCAACGAATATGCTTACAGGGGCTGCGGGAGCAACAATTAATCGACTTCCTGTTCTATTGTTGCCTGGTGATATTTTCTCAACGCGTTTAGTCGCACCTGTTCTGCAGCAGTTAGAATCTCCGAATTCACAGGACTTCTCTGTCAACGATTGTTTTAAACCAGTTTCTCGATATTGGGATCGGATCAATCGTCCTGAACAGATTGTCACTGCCTTACCAGAGGCGATGCGTGTTCTCACTTCTCAAGCGGAAACAGGCACTGTGACATTAGCCTTACCTCAAGATGTTCAAGCAGAAGCATTTGACTACCCTGAACAACTATTTGAAAAACGGGTTTATGCTATTCCAAGACCGCGTGCTGATGAGGATCTGTTAAAACAAGCAGTTACATGGATTTCAAATAGTGAAAGACCTTTGATTATTGCTGGTGGCGGAGTCATCTACAGTGAGGCAACAGAGCAGTTGGCGAAATTCGTTGAGCAAACCGGTATTCCAGTGGGTGAAACATTCGCGGGAAAAGGGTCGCTTCGGTACGACCATCCACAGAACTTGGGTGCTGTTGGTGCGACTGGTACACCTGGTGCAAATATCGCTGCTCGTGATGCAGATTTAGTCATCGCTATTGGAACACGCCTGAGTGATTTTACTACTGCTTCTAAAACTGCCTTTCAAAATCCGAATGTTCAGTTTATCAACATCAACATCGCAGAATTTGACGCAGCGAAACATGCAGCTTTACCATTAGTCGCAGACGCTCAAGTCACACTTAATGAATTATCTAATGCTATTGGGACGTATCGTGTAAATAGTGGCTATGCGGGACAGATTGAAAACTACCGAGATACTTGGCATGAAGAAGTAGAAAGATTGTTCCATCTTGATAATCGCCCATTACCAAGCCAGAGTGAAGTCATCGGTGTTGTTAATGAATTTTCACGACCAGAAGATGTTGTTGTCTGTGCAGCTGGAAGCTTACCAGGGGATCTCCACAAACTCTGGCGGACACGTAATCCAAAGCAGTTCCATTTGGAATACGGTTACTCATGCATGGGATATGAAATTGCTGGAGGATTAGGCATCAAAATGGCGGATCCTTCGCGTGATGTATATGTCCTTGTCGGAGACGGTTCATATCTGATGTTAGCACAGGAGATTATCACTTCAATTCAGGAAAACTACAAATTGATTATTGTGTTGATAAATAACGATGGACACAGCAGTATTGGAGGTCTGTCGGAGGCAACGGGGGCACAAGGGTTTGCTACTCGATTCCGATATCGCGATGATAACACGGGAGAACTCAAAGGAGATATATTACCGGTTGATCTTGCAGCAAATGCAGAAAGCCTTGGTGCTAATGTCATTGAGGTTGCATCACCACAAGCGTTAAAAGTCGTTTTGCAAGATGCTCGTGATGCGGATCGCACAACCGTTGTCAAAATAGATGTTGACTATGACAGCAGGGTGCCGCAGTATGAATCGTGGTGGGATGTTCCCGTTGCAGAGGTGTCGGAAGTAGACAGCGCAAAACAGGCATTCCAAGAGTATCAAAAAGCGAAGCAGAAAGAGCGATATTTCCTTGGATAGAGATGTGTAGATTTAAGACAATTTTTATGTAGGAGAAACAATAATAATGAAGGCATCAGAATTATTAGAGAAACTTAAAGCAGGTGAATCTATTCCATGCAGCAACTGTGAAGGTGCGATTTCAGCAGATGAAATGATGAAGTTCACATTCAAATTAGGAAAACTCGCACCACGCATGGAAAATGCAAATGTTGGAGATATCACTTGTGTTCAGTGTCAGATTGACGATCCTGACATAAAGATTACACCACGCGGACCCGATGTCAAATTCGTCCGTGGAGATTAGTTTGTCATATACTATACACACTTTGCTTGTGTTGCGGGGGACATGCCTATGTCAGATATGATTGTAGGTAGAAATCCGGTTATGGAAGCACTCCGAAGCGGTGCAAGGCAGATAGAAACGATACTAATTGTTAAAGACAATGAACATCCGCGTCTTCGTCAGATAATTGATGCTGCTGAGCGAAAAGATATTCCGTATCAACGAAGTCCAAGACATCATCTTGATAAACTTCACCCAAACCATCAAGGTGTCATTGCACATATCAGAGGCTTTCGATATACAACGTTACCAACACTCCTTGAGAATGTTGAGAAGAAAGAGAATTCCCCTGCGGTTCTAATCATGTTAGACCAGATACAGGATCCGAGAAATTTAGGAGCGATCATTCGGACTGCTAACGCGACCAATGCAGATGGTGTACTAATCCCTAAAAACAACTCAGTTGATATTACTGCTGCAGTTCACAAGGCAGCAGCAGGCAGCACAGAATACACGCCAATTTCAAAGGTGACAAATCTTTCACAAACCATTGAGAAACTAAAAGGAAGCGGTTTATGGATTGTTGGCACAGATGAGCATGCTGAAATGTCCTATACTTCAGCTGACTTCACTGTGCCGTTGTGTATCGTCTTGGGTAATGAGGGTGATGGTATACGACGGCTTGTAAAACAAAAATGTGACTACCTCGTACATCTCCCGATGTTAGGGAAAATACAATCATTAAATGTATCTGTCACAACCGGAGTTCTGTTATACGAAGTTCTCAGACAACGTTCTGCTAAATAACGCCTTCCTCTTTCAAACTGTAAAATATACCATCACCGATAATAATATGATCTAACACTTTGATGCCAACATAATCGCCAGCTTCAATCAATTGTTTGGTCGCACGAATATCCTCTTGACTCGGTTGTGGGTCACCAGAAGGGTGATTATGTGCCAAAACTATGGAGTTTGCGGATTCCTCAATGGCAAAGCGGAAAATCTCTCTGGGATGAAATACACTTGAGTTTAAAGTCCCCTCAAATATATTTGCCTCAGAGAGTAGTCTTTTGCCCCACTGAATCTCGTTATCTGAATCACCTGCGATACCTTGTGTAGTGATACCACCTTTCGTGTCAAGGCACATCACACAGACAACTTCCTTTCTAAGATCTCGCATCAGTGGCATCAATAGGTCGGCAACATCACTCGGAGAGGAGATCTTAACCCTTTCAGCGTGTGAACGCGCTAAACGTCTTCCCAATTCAAAAGCAGCAACAAGTTGTGCTGCTTTGGCAGAACCAACACCTTTTATGGATTCAAATTGTTTAGGACGGTTTTCTGCCATCCGTTTTAGGTTACTATCATACGCAGACAGTATCTGTTCGCCGAGTTCAATAGCTGTTGTGCCTTTGTAGCCACTTTTGAGAATGAGTGCGATCAGTTCAGATGTTTTCAGTTGTGATGGACCGTGTTTATAAAGTCGTTCTCTGGGACGTTCATCTTTAGGTAGATCTTTTAATTTTAATTTGTCAACAGAGTACATCTCATCCCTTTAAGTAAAATTACCTAAGTTGCCACCTATTATTTGTAGGAGGCGTTTCTAACTTCAATTAATTAAAATTGACATCAAAATTTGCAGAAAATCCTTGTTTTTCGGTAGCTCAAGTATTTGATGTCTAATATTCAGCATGTAGCAATTTAGGTTAAAATATAATGTATATGTTAATTTAAAGTATAATCAAATTGGGTAACAAAGTCAAGTGAAATTAAGATATTATTTGTCATATTAAACAACAATACTGGATAACTCTGATAAGATGAAATATTATGCTTCAAAACCTTTACGCGTAGTTGACATGATTAACTGAGAATACTTAAAACTAAATATCCTCAGTCAAATCCCAGATAACCACGGTACTATCTCTACAACCACTTGCAAGTGTCTGACCATCAGGAGAATATGCAACAGAATTAACAGGATCAATATGACCGGTAAACGTCTTCAAGACCTCACCAGTGGTAACATCCCATATAGAAAGTTCACCCATACCGCCACTGGCAATAGTTCTACCATCAGGAGAATAAACAACAGAAATTGCCCGAGCCTCAACATCAATAGTATGGAGCAGTTCTCCCGTTGAAACATCCCTAAAACGGACACTTTTAGCACCGTTTTCACCCGTACAGGCAAGTGTCAAACCATCCGGTGAAAACGCTACAGAATCTATACTCTCGTTAGGATCAGTTTCAATAGTATTTAGAAGTTTTCCAGTGGCAACATCCCAAAAACGGATAGTTCCATCCCATCCACCACTGGCAAGGATAGAACTATCTGGAGAGAACGCTATATCATAAACACTATCGGTATGTCCTTTGAGTTTATATATCTGTTCACCAGTCATTGGATTCCATAAACATATTGTATTATCACTGCCATCACTTGCTAATGTTTTTCCATCAGGACTAAATACTACCGTTGTTACCGATTCTGTAAGTCCTTCAAACGTTGTGCTGCGTTGCCAAGTATCAGTCTCATGTAAATGAATTGTATTGTCATAAGTGCCACATGCAAGTGTTGAACCATCTGGTGAATA
This sequence comes from Candidatus Poribacteria bacterium, assembly GCA_958295945.1. Taxonomy (GTDB): domain Bacteria; phylum Poribacteria; class WGA-4E; order WGA-4E; family WGA-3G; genus MSPOR6. The sequence goes on along the minus strand of OY282386.1, from coordinate 1,039,228 downwards.
GGCAACAGAGGCAATAGATCCTTCTTCCGAAAGTGTATTAAGGAGTTTATGTGTAGTTACATCCCAAATGCGAGCAATATTGTCTAAACTAACCAACGTTTTCCCATCTGGTGCAAATTCAACTTCACCAACAACCTCTGCATATCCTGAAATTGTTCTTACATGTTCACCAGATTTGATGTCCCAGACATGTATCTCAAAACCGTTGGAAATTGCAAGCGTGTTTCCACACGGGGAATACCTATAACTATTGACACTATGCCTACCAGGTGTTTTGAATGTATGAAGGAACGTTTCACTTTCCATATCCAATAAGTGTATAGTATCTCTGTCATCATAACAAGCAATTGTCCTATTATCAGGAGAATATAAAATAGAGCCTAATTTTGTATCAGGGTTTGTTCCACACTGACAACCACGGAGAGGATAGGTTGTCGCGATAGCATCTAACTTCGTTCCAAGGTTAATCGTCCGGACGACATCACCTGACTGTGAATTACATAGATGAACGGTACCGCAGGAACTCGCGACTGCAATAGTACTTCCATCGTTTGAAATGTCACAAGAATACTTTGTATTATCACTAATTTCCTGTATTAATTCACCAGAATTGGCATTCCAGATACAAACTTTGTTGTCAGATCCTTGACTGAAAATCGTATTTCCATCAGGAGCAAACTTCACTGTATCCACAGAACTAACGTGTGCAGCAAATGTTAACACAGGATCACCTGTTTGTACATCATAAACACGGATAACCTCCTCTTTTCCACCACTGGCAAGTTTGCTACCATCCGGACTATAGGTTAACGTATTCACTTGGTCCTTATGTTCATCAAGAATTCTTTTCAGTTTACTAGTTGACACATCCCATAATCTGATAGTTTGATCTTTTCCTGCACTTGCAAGGGTATCGTCATTTGGATTGAAAACCATGGAATAGATGTCGTCAGTATGTTCAGTGAAAGTTGCTTTAGACTCACCAGTAGCAACATCCCACAAACGGATAGTATAGTCCCCCCAACTACTGATACTAGCAAGTGTCTTACCATCAGGACTAAATTCAACACCACTGACATAATACGTATGTCCTGTCAAAAGATTGCGTTCTTCCCAAGTCTGCGTATCGTATATCCAGATGCCGATTGTGCTTGCAACAGCAAGTTTAGAACCATCAGGAGCAAACTGCATATCAAACACATAACCTTTACCGAACCTTGCTATAGCACCTTCTGGCAGATAGTTCTTAAATTGATTCATATCAATATGCGATTGCATGTAATCTGATTTCATAGATTCTCCTACATGGTTATTCTATTTTCGCGGCGGTTTGACATTCATCCAATGTCCATCTTGTCTGTTATCCTCAACAAACCGGACCTTTGACCACCACGTGTTCGCACGTGTTCTGGCATGCCCACGATCAAAGTTAATCCCGATATTTATCGGTTTATGTGTATCAGGATAATCCAGCATTGTCCATGGAATTTCCATCTCAACAATCCATCCATCATCAACGATGCTTGCAGCGACATCCCACATATTTGATAGTTCTTCAGGCGTTGCAAATGGTGGTGGGTGACTTACCCATTTGCTACCAAGCGGATTTGCCATAAAGAAAATGCGGTCCATAAATTGATGTGTATGGAAAGGATCTATCGTAAACGATACCCAATCCTCACCCGATGGACGAATCTGATCCATCGCCTGAAGTCCAACAATTCCATCAGGGACACTATCAAATAGATACCAAGCAAGATAAATTGCTTCATCAGAATATACCAACATAATTGTTGTTTGGTCTTGTGCTTGGATATTCCCAGCATTTCTGTCAAAGAAATCCGTGCCTTGAGGTGCATTGCGCCAAGCTTCATCGGTCAGTTTGCCATCAATCACTGGTGGAGTGTCTATCTTCACTCCAGGAAGCCTTTTACCATCTCCCAGATCCACTTCGCCATCCTGTTTTGGTACATTGTCAAATAATTCTCCAAGTTCTTTTGGTTTCTTTAATCCAAATAATTCACATCCTGTCATAAAAAGTAAAATACACATCAAATTGATAGAAAGTGCTGTCTTCAAGATTTTGTTCCTCCAATACATGTATATTGTGTTCGTAGTCGCGCAATTTATTGCGCCTCCTTTTATATTCAAATCCAAATGGGTAGATCATTTATAGAATTGGTAGACTTTCGCAGTAATTGATACTCTCAGTATATGGTAAATTATTGAATTAATTCTACACATTGATCAGGCGAGGTTAGGAAACCTCGCCTACCGTTGATAGAAAGTATAAATATAATTCTATGCTCCACCATAAAGTGCTCCAACCATCGTTGAAAATCGCGGTTTTAAAGTGCTCCAACCATTGTTGAAAATCGTGGTTTTAAACCACTCCAACAAGAGGGTGTTTTTTGATTTTCACACCGTATTGTGTTGTTTTTCACACAGTGCTCCTTTTATGTGTGTTGTCTTTGCAGTCTGTGCCTGTCTGGGTTTGTGAGGGTTTGTGTGTTGTTTTGCGTTTTTTTTTGTGTAATTGTGTGTTGTTTTTTTAGGGTCAATATTTTTGTTTCGTTGGGCGAGGCACGGAGACCTCGCGGGACAATGTGTTGATTAATAGGCGAGGCACGGAGACCTCGCGGGACAATGTGTTGATTAATAGGCGAGGCACGGAGACCTCGCGGGACAATGTGTTGATTAATAGGCGAGGCACGGAGACCTCGCGGGACAATGCGTTGATTAAGTCGTGGTTTTAAACCACTCCAACAAATGATAGGTGGCAACTTAGGTTATTCTAAATGTCACTATAAATAACCCTAACTTTGTATAAAGGGCACTTCGTATATTGAAATGCCTAAAACTTACTTACATCCCACAAAAGGACCGTCCCATCTGAACTCACACTTGCAACCGTTTCCCCATCCGGAGAAAACGCAACATCATTGATAATCTGTGTATGTCCAGTAAACTTCTGTAGGAGTTCTCCAGATTGTGCATCCCAAATGTGTACAACTTTTTTATTCTTAGAACTATTCGCCAGCAACCTGCCATCAGGAGAATATGCCAGATGCGTTACAACTCCTGCATCTGATATCGGCGGACGTGTCAATTCACCTGTGGCAACATCCCAAAAACGGAGTGTTCCATCAGCACTGCCACTTACAACCGTATCCCCATCAGAAGAAAACACCACGCTATTAACTTCCTTTTCGTGTCCCGTTAACGATCTAAGGTGAGTCTGACTGTCAACATCCCATATCATGATTGTTTTGTCATTGCTACCACTTGCAAGCTTTCTTCCATCAGGAGAAAACGCAACTGAATTGACTTCATCCGTATGTTCATTGAAAGTCATCAAGCAATCTCCAATCAGATAAAGTTGCCCCTTACAAATCTCCCATAAACAAACTTTGTTATCTCTGGTACCGGTCGCGAGCATACATCCATCAGGTGAAATTGCTATAGAAGAAAATGTTGTTCCATCTCCTCTAAAACTTCCGAGAAACCGACCAGTTGCTACATCCCACAAACGTGCCATGTTTAACGTATTGGGAGAGTACAATGTAACCAAAATTGCACAATCATCGGAGAATCTAATTGAATGAACATTATTTCTCTCAAGATACGTGTTCCTTACACTCTTTCCACTCTGTAAATCCCACCACTGCATTCCATCTTCACTACCACATGTCAGCATACTGCCATCAGGCGAAAATGCAACAGAATAATTTTCTTTTGGGCTGTGACCAGCAATATTCATTTTTTGTTCACCTGTATCGGCATCCCACATTTGGACCGTGCCATCATCACTCCCACTGGCAATTGTCTCTCCATCAGGTGAATAAGACACCGAAATCACCTCGTCTCCGTGTGCCATTCTATTCAGCAGTTCGGTTGTATCAACATTCCATACATCGACTCTGTCCGAACGGCTGCCTGTCACAAGTCTACGTCCATCCGGTGAAAACTCCATTGACTGAAACTCACCTACCCACTCTGTATTATTACTGAGTCGTTTACCAGTTTCTAACTCCCAAAACTGCAAAGGACCATCTCCTGTAGCAAGAATTTTCTGATCAGGTGAAATAGCAGCAGCATTAAAGTTAGTTTCAAGGGACATCTCTTTCACAATTTCATAGTCCTGTGTATCCCAATATGCAATTTGTGACTCCTTATTATCGGTATTGCCTACGGTAAGAAGATGTATACTATCAGAAGTCCATGTCATAATTGCATCTGATGCAAAATCTGTTAAACAAGATTTTAAAAGCTCACAGGTACCAACATCCCATACCATGATTTCACCATCTGTACTTGCAAGTTTATCTCCTCTCACATTGAATGTCAAATACTCAACATCATTTTTATGTCCAACACAAGTACCTTTTAGCCGACACGTCTTTGTATCCCATAAATGGATTATTTTGTTCTCACCACTCGTAGCGAAGAATTTTCCATCTGCGCTGAAGGCAATAATCGTCACAGGTGTAGTATCCTCTGTCAGTAAGTCAAGTGCTTCTCCTGTTTCTGAATCATAGATCCAGACACCGATGGATGAAACGACAGCCAATCGTTTTCCATCTGGGAAGAATTTGACTTGATTTATTTTTCCTCTTCCAAAACAGGTTATTGCCCCATCTGGTAATCCAACCTGAGCATTTTTATGTGTGAAAGTAGCACCTTCGTTTATTTCCATCTATTAGAATCTCCTTTTTGTAGTTTGAATAGTAGTCTTGTGTTGGGTATCTTCATACGGGACTAAAGAACGTTATCGCCAAGCAAATAAATCCTTAAATTGACGCTTATGGGGCAGTTAGGAAACCGCACTACCGAATATTTTCTATGAAACCTATGGACGTATGACTGTGCCATCCATCCTTCTGACTGGTGCCCATCCTCCGTTGAGTGGATGTTCTGGGAATGGGAATTGTTCTGCAAGTTCTTCGTTCAAATCGATGCCAAGTCCTGGTGCTTCCTGTGCCCAAAAGCATCCGTCCCGTATTTCTGGACATCCTGGGAACACCTCTTTCGTGTTTTCTCCGAATACATGCCGTTCCTGAATTCCGAAGTTGTAGCATGCTAAATCTAATGCGACATTTGCTGCGTGTCCGACAGGTGAAACATCTCCCGGCCCGTGCCATGCTGTTCGGATGCCAAAGAATTCGCAGAATGCAGCGAGTTTCCGCGCTGGACTGATTCCACCGATTTGTGAAATATGCACACGGATGAAATCTATTAGTCGGTCTTTGATTAGATTGATGTATTCGTTTGGATTGTTGAACAGTTCTCCCATTGCGATTGGGATGCTTGTCTGTTGCCGCATGAGTTGAAAATAGTCTACATCTTCTGGAGCGAATGGGTCTTCAAGGAAAAAGAGATTATACTGTTCCAATCCTTTTGCGAGGTTAATCGCTTGGATCGGTGGAATGCGTTCGTGTACATCGTGTAGCAGTTCCACTTCATCTCCCAAGTTTGTTCGTAGATGATCAAAGAGTTTGATGACTGTGTTGACATAAGGTGTGGGTTCAAAAGCAGGAGAACTCCGCTTTCCGCCGCCTGCGCCGTAAGTGGTATATCCGGGAATTGCGACTTGTACTCGGACATAGCGATAGCCTTGTTCCATATATTGTCTGACGCTGTTTTCTACTTGTTCAAAGTCACCACCGCCTGCGTGTGCGTAAAGTGTTGCAGCATCACGGCATTTCCCTCCAAGCAGTTGATAGACAGGCATATTTGCTCTTTTACCCATGATGTCCCAGAGCGCGATGTCTACACCGCTGAGTGCATTGTTGAGAACAGGACCGTTTCGCCAATATGAACTGACAAAACTTGTCTGGAAAATGTCCTCAATGTTTGTTGGGTCTTTTCCTATCAGGAAAGGTTTTAGATATTCGTCTACAGCGGTTGCGACTGCGAGTGGTCGTTGTGTGAAGGTTGCACACCCGACTCCGTATAGACCGGGTTCGCTGGTCTCTATTTTGACAACGACCAATCGAATTCCATCTGGTGCTGTGAGTATGGTTTTGACGTTTGTGATTTTCACTATTGGGAATCTCCTATTCGCTAAATGTTTAGGTTTTTCTGATTTCAGAGTTTAGCAAACTGAGTTTGTGTTGTCAAATGAAACCTTTTTGGTTCGTTTCTAAATTGCGGATTACGCGGATTATGTAAGAGGCGTAATGAATTGCGCGACTACGAGACATCTCATCTATAAATCGTGGTTGGAAACCACTCCAACAATGCTCAATCCTGCTCGGTTAGAAAAGCACCAAATCAACGGTATGAATGTTATATAGCATTCCCCGCCTACGGGGTTTGTGAAATATGTCACGGAGTGTGCCTGTTACTATGCTTTCCTGTCCCAATTTTAATTTGGTTTTAGACCTAATATGTGGTATCATTTTATAAGAAAATATGAACATTTTTTAAGTCAATTTAGGAGGTTTTTTATGGCAGAATTAGGAAGTGCTGCTCCAGATTTTAGTTTGACAGGAGCAACAGATCAAGAAGATACGGAAGTTACTTTGGCGGATTTTGAAGGTAAAAATCTTGTAATTCTTTTTTATCCACTTGATTTTTCACCTGTGTGTTCAGAACAAGTTCCCGATTTTAATGATAACTTAGACGCTATTCGTGCTAAAGGTGCGGATGTCGTTGCGATTAATCGCGACTCAACGTTTGCTCATAAGGCATGGAGTGAGGCGTTGGGTGGGATCGGTTTCCCGCTTCTCTCAGATATGAATCTTGAGGTGTCAAGTAAATATGGGATGGCACTTGATGAGGTGGGTATAACGACCCGCGGTGTTTTTATTGTAGACGGTTCAGGTAAGATTGCCTTCAAACACGTTGAAGATGCACCCCCAGACAATACGTTAACCGCAGAACAGGTGTTGAACGAACTTGACAAACTGTAGATTTTGACACTGAATTATTGTATAGGCGGGTAGGTTGATTGCCCGTCTTTCTTTATCTTGACAACCCCCCAGAGGATATGGTATAATAATAGATAGGGAGCGGGTGTAGCTCAGCGGTAGAGCGTCAGCTTCCCAAGCTGAGGGTCGCGGGTTCAATTCCCGTCACCCGCTTAATTGTCATAAAAATAAAGAGGAAATCATGTCGCAAAACAAACGTTTAACCAAAGAAGAAATTCAAGAAGATAAGTTTATCAATTTGGTTCTGCATAGTTATGCTTTTTTGAAAAATAATCTGAGAACTATCATTATTACTTTGGCTGTTGCCCTTATCAGTATAGTCGTATATATGATTTACACACAAAATCAGGAAACCAAGTATGTTGAGGCTTCGGTGGACTTCAATAAGGCAAGGGAAACCTATAAGGAAGCTGAGAAAAATTATTTTGATGTGTCTGCCCCAACAGAAACTGAAGATGACACGGAAGAAGAACCGATTGAAGAGAAGACTTCGTTTCAAGATGCTGAAGAGAATCTGCAGGCAGTTTTTGACAAATATGGAAATACGACATTTGCTGACAAAGCCCGATTTAATTACGCAAAGAGTCTGTATTTTCAAGGGAAATACTCCGATGCACGTATGCAGTTTGAAAAGCTCATTGAAACAAGCAAACCTGAAAATGAGATATATGCGTTGTATGCTCATAAGGCGATAGGCAACTGTTATGAACAGGAAGGGGATTATGCGAAGGCGATCACGACGTATGATGCCAAAGCATTCCCAGATACCCCACAACTTGCCCCAGAACTTCGTCAGTATGTAATTTCAAATGCGAAATATAATCAGGCACTGTGTCATGAAAAATTGAATGCATCAGAAGACGCAAAGACAACTTACAAAGAAATTATTGACGAATTCAAGACAACAGTTAATCACGGTATTGAACAAAGAAGCATGGAACTGATTACGGATGCTAAAGCAGTCCTCCTATTGATTGAAGAACCTTTAGATTTAGCTAATGCTGAACACTCAGAAACAGAAGAACTTTATTTTGAAGCGTTGATGGCATATACGGATGCGATTCGGACATATAAGGTGAAAAAGGATATTGAGGGTGGATTGTCATCAGATGTACGCACCCGTGTCCGCAGTTTTGAAGAAGTATCCACAGAAGTTATCAGTAATGTTCTGTCTGCACGGAAATCGGAGCAATCTGGTCTTCAGAGTTCAGCGTTGAATGATTATGACGTAGTAGTAGATTTAAAAGAAATAGGATTGAGTCGGGAACTCTATGAGTTGGCAGTTCTCAATTATGATCGTCTTGCACTATCGGACACGGAGGGATCTGATGAGTAAAAAACATCAAAAATGCAATTTTGGTTTTATCAAATTCTTTAAACTATTTAGTTTAGGTCTTATTTCTATATTTCTTTTTTCACCCATTGTTGCAGATGCATTACCCGAACTAACTGGACGTATTGCTTATTCTGTCAGGGGTTTCAATGAAGTAGAAGGTAAATTTGATTACAATCTTCAGATGACCACATTCACAGATGGAGATTACAAATCAAGATCGTTGAATCATCCCGGATATTACGCAGTCTGGAGTCCGGATGATGACATACTATATTTTATTCAACGTGTAAATACTGAAGCACATATTTTTTCCATTGATATAAATAATCCGCGTCAAAAGACGCAACTGACTGAAATTGGTGGCACCTACCGTTTCCTTTCAATTTCACCGAATGGTAAGAAACTCGCCTTTAATGGATATACCACAGAACAGCAACAACAAGAGAACCAGATCTGGATAATGGATATTGCTTCCCGCCAAATGGAGGTAGTAACTGCAATACCGCATTTCGGCAGAACATTTTTCTTTTACGGTATGTCTTGGGGACCGTTTAGCAAACGTTTGGTGTTTTCTCTTGAAAGACCGGGTGGGTTAGAACAACTGTTCTTGTTAGATACTGAAACGTTAGAGATTGACGTGCTTACCGAATTCAATATAGATTATTATCCTGTGTGGACACCAGATGGCAATAGTATTCTATTTCGACGGTGGGATAGAGAGATTGACACAATGTATTCAATCAATGTTGAAACGAGAGAGCTCATAGCACTCTATGATGTAGATAAGAATGCGGGTATGTGGACAGATTGGTCTGCGAATTCAAGGTCAATTATCTATTCATTATGGGGAGTATTCTATCTTCACGATCTTGATGCTGGTAAGACAGAGAAACTCTTTGAGGTTGATGGTGGTATATTTGGTATCTCTTGGTGGAAACAGGAAGGCGGGAATCTGGGAAATCTACCTGTTGAACCGAAAAAGAAAATAACTACAACGTGGGGTGATGTCAAAAGCAGTTTGAGATAACACTTTTTAACCTAATTTGCTACCAATTTTGTGCTACTTGGCAGACATCGGGTTATACCATTTCTATTAATTTTACTCTCATTACTGGTTGTTAGAAATGAAACAAAGGACGGCACAAACTAGCAGTTTGTGCTACAAAAATCAGATAATATATAGTGGATTTTACAATTAACTTGACATTACGAGTTGTAGGAGGAACTCCGATTCTCGGTCTATCGCGATTCGGAGATCGCTCCTACAGATGATTTGTCAACTTATTTTGATAATTCACTATATATTTAGAAATGGTATTAGAAACCCTCCAACAAATCAGGCGTGGCGACTTGGGTATTGTAGTTATGTTTCCATAGAACGAGCTTATTTCCTTGTCTTTTTCACCCATCTCTAATGCAATTGACATTCTTCCTTATGTCGTAGTAAGTGGTTTGTATACCTCTGTGCTTATTCTTTACGGCATAACTCTTACTTTGATTTGATATAACCTTAGATGAGAAGGTCAGACCCATGCTGTCTAACGTAGAAAAAGCCTTAGAATATGATAAACTAAAGCATCATTTAAAGAGATATACTACTTCCGAGTTGGGGAAAGCACGAGTTGACAATCTCTCTCCATCAGATTCTTATGATACGGTGCAATACCAACAAAAATTGTGTTCTGAGTTGAAAAACTTTCACCAACGCACTGGTGGGATTTCGTTAGATGGATTGACGGATATAAGTACGACGTTATTGCATGTGTCTAAGATAGGTGCGATTTTAGTCCCTGAAGATTTCATCAAGATTGTAAAGGTTGCGAGACTTCCCTCTATAGTCAAAAAGAAATTCAGAAATCAGAATCACGATGAGATACCACGGTTGATGTCAATCGTAGACGCGCTACCAGTTTTTGATGAAGTCATAGATGCTGTTGAATCCTGTATTAGCACGGAAGGCGTTGTTCTTGACAGAGCAAGTGCTGAGTTGCGTTCCATCCGTCAAAAACTCCAAAAAATCCGTAATAAAATCCATCAAAAGTTAGATACCATCCTCAATTCTCCCGACTATCAAAAATCCATTCAGGAATCTGTTATTACATCACGCAACAACCGATATGTGATTCCGATCAGACAGGATGCGAAAGCTTTTTTCAAAGGTGTTGTTCAAGGTCAATCCACGAGTGGTGCGACCTATTTTATGGAACCTTTGTCTATTGTTGAGATGAATAATGCGCTTCACGAAGCAGTTGAAGCCGAACAGAGAGAAATCCGCAGGATTTTATTGGATTTGACAGATCAACTCCGTGAAAGACTTGTTGATTTAGAACTGGCACTTGATTTGCTTGCTGAACTTGATTTTTTGAATGCGAAAGTCCAATTTAGTTTTGATTTGAATGCAGTTGAACCGAAGTTGAATACGAAAGGGGTTCTTCGCCTCTTTGAAGCACGACACCCAATACTTGAATTTCAAACCCGTGATAATTTCCAATCTAAGAAAGAACAATCAGTTGATCCTGATAATGCCACGACACCGACACACAAATTTCCTACACAGGTTGTTCCGACAGATGTGCATATCGGCAAAGGTTTCAATACGCTTGTCATTACAGGTCCAAATACAGGTGGCAAGACCGTTGTCCTCAAAACTGTTGGATTATTATGTTTGATGGCACAATCGGGTTTGCATATTCCAGCAGTGCGCGGTAGTAGGCTTCCGATATTCAATCACATTTTTGCTGATATTGGTGATGACCAGAACATAGAGCAAAATCTGAGTACCTTTTCCTCACATATTACAAAAATATCTGGTATGCTAAGGTCGCTTGAAGAATCTGACACGGGAAACTTTTTAGTCCTATTAGACGAAATTGGTGCTGGCACGGATCCGACTGAAGGCACTGCACTTGGGATGGCAATTCTGTCATGGTTAAATCAACGGAATGTCAACACGATCGTTACCACACATTATGGTGCTTTGAAGGCGTATACACATACGCAGCAGAATATGGAAAATGCGTCAATGGAGTTTGATTGGAGCACATTGCGACCGACTTATAAGTTGAAAATAGGCGTACCTGGGAGTAGCAATGCGATAAAAATAGCCGAACAATTGGGACTACCCGCGCGAATCCTCGCCGATGCTGAACAGAATATAGGTCAGAATAATATTGCCGTGGAAGACCTACTCCTTAAGTTACAGCACACACAAAAGGAATTAGACACAGAAAAAGAACAACTTCAAGAGAAAATCCGTCTGGCAGAAACTGAATATCAGAAACATAAAGAACAAGTTGAAACATATCAGATAGAACAAAAGACACGGCTGGAGAACGCAGAAAAAGAGGCATTGAGTATCATTTCTGATGCGCGTAGAACTGTGGACAATGTGGTTTCAGATATACGGCGTGAACAAGCCTCAAAAGCCAGTATTCGTGAAGCCTTCACAAAAATAGAAACGGCTAAAAAACAAATCAAACCCGATCCTCCCAAAAAACAAGAGAAGAAACCGATTGACACTGTGAACGTTGGTGACAAAGTTCATATAGTGCCGTTGAACCAATTCGGAGAAGTAATTTCAGTCGGTGATGGGGACAAACCTTTGCGCATACGGATTGGTAGCATGCAGATGCAGTTATCCTATAAAGATATTGACAGAGTGCTACCGAGAAAAGAGGGACAGCATCACACTGGCTCGGTTTTGGACATTCAACTTGACAAGGCAAATACGGTCAAAGAAGAACTATGCATACACGGCATGTTTGTGTATGAAGGCATAGCGATGGCGGATAAGTATTTGGACGATGCCTACCTCGCGGGATTATCAAGCGTGAGGATATTGCATGGGAAAGGCACTGGCACCCTTCGTAGTGCGGTTCACAAAGCATTGGACTCAAACCAAATCGTAGCGGACTATCAATACGCTCACCCGAATGAGGGTGGAGAAGGCGTGACGGTCGTTAAATTTGTAGAATAGTATTGTAGTTTTGTTAGGAATAATTGCGTTAATCAATAAGGTGATACTTATGGCAACAAGAAACTATATTCCACCAGAAACGATTGACGAAATACGGACTCAAAATGACATCGTAGAAGTCATAACAGAGTGTGGCGTTCCGCTTAAACAAGCAGGACGAAACTATCAAGGACTCTGTCCGTTTCATCAAGAGAAAACGCCGTCTTTTTCTGTTTCTCAGGAGATGCAGATATTCAAGTGTTTCGGTTGCGAGACGGGTGGTAATGTAATCCATTTTCTACAGAAACATGAAGGCAAGACTTACATTGAAGCGATAGAATGGCTTGCTGAACGAGCGAATATTCCGTTGCCGACAAAAGATGCTAAAGTGAGTGCGCGTCAGAAACTTATCAGTGAGTTGAGTGAACTCAATAGGTTTGCTATGAAGTATTATCATGAGCTGCTTCGGACGGGACAACACAGTCAGCATGCGCGTGAATATCTGAAGAACCGAGGTGTGGTGTCACAGACAACCAATCTGTTTCAACTCGGTTATGCCAAACAGCAACGGCGCGATCTGTATAAGGCTGCTACGCACGAAGGATGGGCTATTCAGCAACTGGTGGATGCGGGTTTGATTAAGAACGAGGATAAAGGACCGCAAGATCGTTTCTGGAATCGTATTCTGTTTCCGATCCATAATACGCAGGGAGTTCCTGTTGGATTTGGTGGGAGAGCACTCTCTAATGAACATCAACCGAAATATCTCAATTCACCCGGGACTGTGCTATACAACAAAAGCGATATTCTTTTCAATCTTGACAAGGCGAAACAATCTATCTCCAGAAAACAGTCGGCACTGCTTGTGGAAGGTTATATGGATGTGTTGATGTTGCAACAGCATGGGATTGAGAATGTTATAGCCTCCTCTGGTACATCCCTTAGTGAAAACCACGCTTCTTTATTGAAACGTTATACACCCGAAGTGGTAATAGTTTTTGATGGAGATGCGTCTGGATTGCAAGCTGCACAACGTGGGTTGGAAAGGTTGATCGCTGAGGAGATCCGTGTGCGTATTGCGTTGATGCCGACCGGTGATGACCCTGATTCGTTTGTAAAGACAAATGGGGCAGATTCATTTAATGAATTACTTGACAAAGCGATTAATCTGATCGAATTTCAAATTCAGTCTGCGATAAGACATGGCAACATCCGTAATCCTGAAGTCAAGACACAAGTTGTCAAAGATATAGTCAATATACTTGCAAAAATCAAGAACGAGACAGACCGGTTTATTTATATTAAATCCGTTGTAAATCAGTTGAGTGTTGATGAGGGATTAATTTGGCAAGAATTAAAATCTATTGGAGTAAAGGCACAACCTTCTCAGGAATATATAGAAGAAAAAAAGAAGAGGGCACAGAAAATACAGCGAGAAAAACAAGAAAAGACAGATTTATCAAAAGAACTATCTCCAAAAGATAAAGTATCCCAACGTAGTATCAGAAGGCCTTTTGATAGTTCAAATATTTCATCAATACGTGAGAAAATAGAACTACTTTTTGTCCAAACCCTAATTCAAGCTCCCAAACTAATACCAGATATTAAAGACAAATTTGACTATAGTGACATTTCAGATGAGAACCTTAAATATATAACTAAATTACTCTGGGAAGCAACTGAAAATGATTCCGTTGATATTCAATATATCTTGAATACTTGTGAAGATGAATATGCATTAACTTTTATCTCTCAAGCACTGATGATTTCTAGTAACAGCATTGATTTCCCCTCTCACAAAGCGCGAATAGATGGGTGTATAGATAAACTGAAAGGATTTCTGATACAAGAACTTGAACAACAGGTGCGGTCAATTTCACAAGATTCCGATGATTATGAATCGTCTCTCAAGGAACTTTGTGAACTAACAAAACAAAGACGTGCTGTTGTCAAAAAGGAGCGTTCTGATCAAGCATCAAATTCACCACAACTTGAAGATGATACGGTTACCACACAAAGCACATAGGAGAACTAATGGTGAATTCAAAAAATATCCGTCCCATAGTTAAACAGATAAGCGAAGTTGAGCGTCATATAAGTGATTGTGAACAAAAAATTGACGAGATTCAAAAACAGCATAATATGCCTGCGGAATGGTTCTCAGAGGACTTCAATGCCGATACACATGACTTTGAAACTGATGTGGAAAAAAGTGCATACGAAGAGATAAGCCGTTATCATAGTGAGATTGGCGTGTATCTCAAAAAAATTGGTCTCACCCGTGAGGCACTGAAAAGTATTTCCAATCAGATTAACACTGACGAAGCGGATGATGTTGTAGAGGCAAAAATAAAAATGGCAATTCTGGAGGAGAATCTCAGGTTAGTCGTGAACATTGCGAAAAAATATAGACACCAAGCACCTGAAATGGAATTTCTTGATCTGGTTGTGGCGGGTAATAGTGGATTGCTAAGTGCTATTGATCATTACGATTATCAACGTGGTTTCCAGTTTAAGACTTATGCAGAATGGTGGATCCGACAAGATGTTAGTCGTGCCATTGCAGGTCAAGGTGCAAATAGTGAATGTTGAGTTCAGACGCAATCTATAAACATATCGTCCTACGGAACTCAAGAGGGATGGACAACATTTTTTTATAAACACTCCGTCCCTACGGGACTAATGATACAGCAAAATAATTAAATTGAAGGTGTGTTCGGTATAAGCAATAATTGTAGCGCAAACTGCATGAAGATTAAGAAATAATTTGGTAATATTGAGGATAAGGTAACCACAGAAAAAACAGAAAGGAGAGCTGACTTGTGGAATATGGTAATAATACAGACCTACTTGAATTTAATGAATCTGATGGTTCTGACCAAGCAGAATTTGATGAGGATATAGAGTTTGAACCGAGTGAGATCAGTGAACGCGAGGATCTCATCAAACAGTATCTGCGTGAAATGGGAAGAATACAGTTGATTGATAAAAATAGAGAGATAGAATTATCACAACAGATTGAAACAGGTCTACGTCAAGCACAAGAAGCGACCTTTACCACACGTTTTGCTATTGCGGAGGTGCGTAAACTTCTATATAAGATTATCATAACCAAAAAACGTGCATCAGATATTATTGATATGCAAGTTTCCAGCAATTCAACACGTGATAAGGAACGAAAACTACGTGATAGAGTTGAACGGGCGATGCATACGATTGAGAAATTGGAATTGGAATACCTTGTTGCTGCAAAGGAGGCATCAAAAAACGGTTCCCATATAGAATTGATGTCAATTCGTAGTTACGCGACCTTTATGAAAATTCTGGATCAGTTGAAAATTGACCGAGAAGAGATTAGCAATATCTCAGGTAAGGTGACAGAAGTAGAGCAGAACGTCAGTAATCGTGAACAGGAAATTTTGCGTCTGCAAAAACAGCATAAAATCCCCGCAGAATGGTTGAACGGCAGACTTAATGCGAAGGAGCATAAATTCAAAACAAAAGCTGCGAAAGAGGCGTACATCACTATTGTGCGTTATCAACGTGAAATTCAGCAGTATCTCAATACTGTCGGTATTTCGCGGGATGCACTCCAATCTGTCACCAAACAAATTATGATCGGAGAAGAAAATGCCCAAGATGCAAAGCTGGCAATCGTTGAGGCGAACCTCAGGTTAGTCGTGAGTATTGCCAAAAAATATAGACATCAAGCACCTGGAATGGAATTTCTTGATCTGATTCAGGAGGGCAATATCGGTTTGATGCGTGCAGTTGAGAAGTTTGACTATCAGCGTGGGTTTAAGTTCAGTACTTATGCAACGTGGTGGATTCGCCAGAGCATCACGCGTGCAATAGCGGATCAAGGACGAACTATCCGTATTCCTGTCCACATGCACGAGAGAATAAATAAGATGAAGCGGGCGGAACGTTCACTGCTACAAGATTTAGGCCGGAGACCGACACCCGAAGAGATTGCTGCAGATATGGATATCCCGACAGAAAAGGTCAGAGAGGTCTTGCGGATCGTGCCTGAGACTGTCTCGTTAGAAACACCGATCGGAGATGACGATGATGACAGTCAATTAGGTGATTTTATTGAAGATGTTTCTGTGCTTTCTCCTGCAACTGAAGCCGAGCTGAGCATTCTCAAAGAACGTATCCAGGAAGCACTTGCGGATTTATCGGAGCGTGAACGTGAAGTGATTGTCCTCCGTTTCGGTATTGAAGACGACACTGCCTCCCCGTTATTGTCACAATCTACGCGTAAGCGGATTGATGAGCTTTGTATTACAACGGGATATCCGAAAACGCTTGAAGAAGTGGGTACTGTTTTTGATGTGACTCGTGAGCGTATCCGTCAGATAGAAGCGAAGGCACTGCGTAAGCTCCGCCATCCCATCCGAAGCCACCGTCTGCGTGGTTTTATTGAATAATTGTCATATTGAATTATTACTTGATTTTTTGTTAGAAACGAGTTATAATTAAAATAGTAAGGGTCCATAGCTCAGTGGTCAGAGCCGCCGGCTCATAACCGGCTGGTCCTAGGTTCGAGTCCTAGTGGGCCCATTCTCTTCCATCGGGGCGTTAGCTCAGGGGTACGAGTGCTACCTTCACACGGTAGAAGTCACTGGTTCAAATCCAGTACGCCCCATTGCATAAACCGTACCCCACACCGATTTATTCCGATAAAGTTTGGCGTTTTTATCTGCTTATAGAGGAAGGAATAAAGAGTATTACTATCCAACCATAATTCGTTATCCCATTTGCGAACATAAGTTTACTATAGAATTCTATGCTTTTGCATTTTCTGTAAAAAAATATCTAAAGAAGTTTGTGTGAAACGTAAGTACTTAATATAAAGGTGATTACCTTGTTTTTTGTAGTTGGATAAAATTAATTTTCTTGCTATTTAACAGTGGGAAGAAATAAAGCGATGAGATACCGACGCGGTCCACGATACAATGAGTATTGCCCGTTTCCAATTGGCGATGGTGATCCACTCTCTGCTGAGGAATCAGTTCGTCGTTGTGCGGAATGTGCTACAGCGTTCAACACTCGGTTGGAACCTCTGACAGAAGACTTCTTTCAAATCTGACAACCATAACACCAGTCCAGAATAGTGATGTTGAACAGCGGGAACCTTAACTGAAAGAACATTAAAATGTTCACATCGCCGCTATTGGCGAGAATCTATATTTTACAAGGAGATTTATCATGTTTGCAAGATTTGGTACGTTACTCATAATCGCTATTTCAGCAGTCTTAGTGTTTTCAGTAACTGCTGATGCAATCAATGTTGATTCTGTAGGCCCCGAGTCATCTTATGACAATTATATTTGGACAGGTTCAACACAATATTCTCGTGCGGAATTTAATGAACCTTTCGGTACTGTTTACTGGTATGTGCGAGGTCCAGGTGAAACTGGCTTCGGCACATTGGTCTACACAGACTACGGGGATGGAACATCAAAGAGTTCCCAGTTTAAGCACACGTTTAACAGTGGCACCACTTCTGGAAAAGAATATGAGATTACCGCTTATGTCTATCCTCATTCCGATGCTGCTGATCAAAGTGTCGATTGGGATTCATATACTCTGACGGTCTGGACTCCACCTGAAGAAGTTATCACACACCAGACGAACTCACAATAACGGATGACATCAAAATAGGTGATTCTTATTCATTTGATGTTGAAGTTACATCTTCAAGCAGCAACTATGTTATTAATGAAATAGAGGTTTTTGTGGATAGTGTTTCTGTCGTATCACACGCTGTATATGGCGTAACTAGCACTTCAATTAATGTTGCGGGAAGCCTTGATACTTCAGCAGGGGATATAATGAATGTGCAAGTAAATGTTAAAGGAGCCCTGAAGATCGGTGGTAAGGTTGTAGCAATTATCCTTGTCAAACAATTATGGAGAGCAACGTTAACAACAACGCTTTTTGGGTCGTGTGAGTGTGCTATAGATGGCGATCCGTTGGATAACAGAGAGAATCTTGTTTTCTGGTGTTGGGTTCAAGAAGAAGGAGAATCAGGATCAAAGCCAGAAGGAGAGTGGGTATCCGACACACGCTTTAATGCGACAACTGTTGAGTATGAAGTTTTGAAGATAAATAATATCTTTGCAAATAAGAAGGATAAGGTATTGACGAATAACGCTGGCTTTTATAGCTTTCCTAATCAAATACCTATAGGGTATTTCATGGATGTAACGTTAAAGTCTGACGATATGCATCTCCATGGGGATGATCCTATTCCGGGTAATAGACCAATCCGCATTTGCAAGTATGAGAATAAAGAGAAAAAAGTAGATACAGGTGATGTTGCTCTTGAAGTTATTCCTGTACAGTGGAATCAAGACATATAGGTGAACTTTACCGTAAAGCCCTCTAAAGATCATGATCCGTGTGTAGATGGTCCGTTTCCATAAGGTTATATTTCATTTTCGTAAGAGAAGTGGCACTATAGCACTTCTCTTACGAATTATATTTTTTTTAGGGAGATGACACAATGCGTTATTTTTTTAGATCTGTTTTTGGAACACTTTTGTTTTTTGTTTGCATACTGGGACAACTTGAAGCAGTAGGTCAAAAGAAAGATTTTAAATCCCATCTAAAGCATTTTGAATACATAGGACTGATCCATCCGCAATCATTCTCTCCTAACGGCAGATATCAGGTTCTCATTTCAGAAAACAGATATCATGGGGGTTCCGAATTCTTTCTGATGCTTGCTATCACGGAAAATGAAGGACGTGCCAAATTTGGCGGATATTGTCTCACCCCGCGATACTTAGAAGTCGTTGCGGCCCCTCATGGAAATATCAGTTGTTTGTATTGGCATTCATCAAAAGATTATGCTATTGCTCTGGTTTTGATGGATAAAGTGATGATGAGACCTCATATAGCTACCAGTAATGGTCCCATAGAACAGTTACAATTTTCAAAAGATGGTCAACATTTCTGCTACTTTGTGCCTCTAGAACCACATCCGTTCCAGTCACCGGAGATGAAACGTGCGGTAAAACTTTCCAGAGTGTTCAACCCTGCCGGTTGGATGATACAAGAAACGAATGGAAAGGTTCTTCAAAATAAGAAAGGTCGTTTATTTTTTTCTGAGGAAGAAAAGAAAGCGTTTACAGAATGGGCACCGATTGAGAAACCGAAAGTAATTCCACAGCTTTTTGCCCAAGCGATGCCGAAAATTACGTTGGAAACACAAGTGCGATGGGCTCCAGATGGTAATTACATTTATGTATGGGATGAAACGGGTATCTGGCGTGTTGCGCCTTATCCCACTCTTTGTCCGATGTGGACAAAGATCGTCAATACACCAAGGATTTCTAATTTACAGATATCCTCAACAGGAAAACATCTGCTGTATGAAATACGCCCGGATCTACTGACGCGACCGGATGAAGAAAATAAAAATGACCCATTTGGCCTACACAATGAAATTTGGTTGGTAGATATTGAAACCATCATTGAGCCAATACGTCCAACCAGAGAGGATGCAATGGCTACGAAGGGAGATGTTTGGCCACTTGATATTACAAAAGAACTCAACCCTCATATAATTGCTAAAGGATGGGGAGCAACCTTTAATCCATCTGGAAAGGCAATAAACTATGCAAATGAGGAAGGCCACTTTCTATTAGACTTTGAGACACTGAAATCCGTTAAGATATTTTATACAGGCCTCAATATACGTTATAAGAGATCGATCCTTGACTAATGTGGTCAAAGGAAAATGCTATGTACACCAAAAATCGTTCAAGTCCAAATAGTAAATGGTTCCCAGTTTTATCCTTCATAAAATTTTTGATTTATTATTTGATTTTTGAAAACACTTACCATTATATTTTTTCAGATCTTTTTGGTCCAATAATAGGTTTACTTTGTACACTCCTTTGTATCCTCCTTATTACATTTGTAATGGAGACAGCAATAGAGAAATGCCGATCTTTTTATAAAGGGACGGTTTACGGGACTGTTGTTCTGAATAGTGACAATACCTCACCTGCTCCGATTAAGAATGTTGAGGTCTCCTGGGGTCCCTCTCATCACTTACGAAGGAAGGATACACCTGTTATTACCGATGAAAAAGGGGAGTTCCGTTTTGAAAATTTACCGATAAGACCTCATCTCACACTAACAGCGAAATTAACAAACAATCGTTATGTTCATCAAGTCATCGGTGAAATTAAGGGGGTCAGATGGTTTCTGGGTAAACGTTGGCTCGGATTTCCAATGTCTTCTGGGATTCCGAAGCGGGTTGACTTTGTGATTCCTGATATACCGCCTCCGATAATTGGGAATTGATGGTGGGCATTGAGACCTCGCGCTACAATGAATTGCGCGGATACGAGTTGGCGTGTCGTCTCGCTGGGCTTAGTGTGTGAGGTGCATGGTTTCTATACACCTGCCGCACCGCTGGTGCTGAATGTCCGAGGCGCAATGAATTGCGCGGATACGAAGACCAAGCGCGCTTGCAAAGCGCGCCTGCGAAGGTGTTGATTTAATCTGTAGGTAATATAATGGCAAGATATAAACCACCACGTAGAAACTATAAAAGCTTTTGGTCCTATCTGATGGATTGGATTGCTGGTAGTTTATTATTTGGAACATTCATTACAATTGCAAAACTCTTGGACTTTGATTGGATAATTTACAACCACGAATTCTATGCATACCTAACTGTTGTTCTCCTTTTTCGAATTGTTGCACAGATTTGGCGGTGGTTGTTTTTTGGCACGGTTACTGGCAAGGTTGTTATTGAAAAGAATAAAGATTTGTCAAAACAAGATCTAAATTTAGATATATCTTTGCGTGCCATTGACTACAAGGTCGAAGTCAAATCTATATCTGAAAACACAAAGGGAGAATTTCTTTTCCAATGTAAAATCCCTGTGGGACGTAAATTTACGTTAGGAGTAGATGTTGGAAATAGGCGGGTTATTACCGAAGATATCGGTGAATTTGAGGGTGTGAGATGGTTATTTGGGAATGCTAAATTCGGATTGCCAATTTCGTCCGGAGAAGCGATAGCTGTTGACCTTGTTGTTCCCAATATTCCAGAGAATACTATTGCAACTCACAGACCCGCTCGCAGAACCTACAGTTATCACTACGTGCCTGAGGTCATATTCGGAACTGTTATGATTATAGTCATGTTTTTAGGACCATCAACGGAGATATGGAGTAGATTTTTTGAGGGATCCATCTATGGACAAGTCACCAGGGAAGATGGAAATACAAACCGATTAGAGAATATAGAGGTCTATTTAGGTTCCACAGGTGATTCAACGAAACGGATTCCCAAGAAGTGGAGACCTGTTTTAACAAACTCTAATGGTGAGTACCGCTTTGATAATTGCGTATCAGTAAATAGTAATACCATTCTTATTACGGTGAAATATGAAACTGAAGCGTCTGGATATTATCGCAAAGTCCGTAATAGGGTTGAAGGAATTGAGGGTGTCAGAAGGTTTCTTGGTCTTCCGATATCTTCTGGGATTCCGAAGCGGGTTGATTTTGTGATTCCTGATATTCCACCTCCGATTATTGGGAATTGATAGCGGAGCACTGATACCTCGCACTACAATGAAATGCGCGGATACGAGTTGGCGTGTCATCTCGCTGGGCTTAGTGTGTGAGGTGCATGGTTTCTATACTCCTGACGCACCTCTGGTGCTTGAATGTAAGAGGCTCAATGAATTGCGCGGATACGAAGACCAAGCGCGCTTACAAAGCGCGCCTACGAAGGGTTGATTTCATCGGGTTTAGAAAGCATTCCAAAAATGTAATCGTGGTTGGAAACCACGCCAATTCTTCTGGGATTCCGATGCGCGTTGATTTTGTGATTCCATATAGACCGTCTCAGACAATTAAGAATGAATAGTCCCTATTGGAATTCGCCTCTGACTGTTAGTGCACTTGCGACTGATATAAAATCCCTTCCCTCTTCAACTCTATCGTTGTTATAACTTACGCCAAGATGTAGATTTGCTGTAAGGTGGTTACTAAGTTTGTAACCGACGCGTAGTGTAGTCTCATACCGTTCAGAACGTTCCTCTTTGTTGGCACCGTAGTTTTCCCGGCGGATTGCTAAAGATAAGGTGTTGGTAAGGTCAAGGTCGTGTCTTAGGGGTATCCTGCCGAAAATTGGGAGACGAATACCACCTTCCGTGTGATATTTGTAGTCAATGCTAAAGTTAGGAGTGATGATGAGTGCGTTGCTCTCAATACCGCTTCGGAGATGGTCTCGGCGTGTTGTGCGGATACCTAATGAAGTTCTGGTTTCATCGCTCCATTTATGTATCCAACTGAGTGATGGTGTGTGTGCGGTGCTATCGCTGAGGGTGACATCAAGGTTTGTATTATTCCGCGTCGTGAAACTGTAGCGGAGTTGGAAGCTTGTTGCTTTTTGTGTTTTGAGTTTTATATCACCCTCATAGGTTTCTGCATGTGAGGTGTAGGTTGTGGCGTAGCTTTTACGGAAACTATCGGCAGTGCTGAGATTTGTGCCGAAGGTCAACCATTTCCACGGTTCCACGGAAGTGCGAACTGAGTAGCGATTGCTTTTGCGTGAATTTGTGCGTTCTTCTGCATCGTTTTCAAGTTGCCAAACATCTAATAGGGATTGGCCTGATTCAAGTTGACGGAACGATTCGGTTGCGGTGAAATTCGCACTGGTATTGATAGAGAACGTGTTGATGATGCGTTGGAAGAGTCCTTCCTGTTTTTGTTGTGCTGCGAGATATGTAGGTTGACTTTGGTCTATTTCTGCTTTGTCTCGATTTATCCAATCGCTTTGTTTTTCTGTATATTCTTGTATTTGTGCCTCATCAATGTCCCTTTTACGCATTTGTTCAATGAGTGGTTGGCTTGGCACTTGATTTTTAGGTGTATCTATAAGTTTTCCTGTGCTGTTCTGTGTCGTTACCTTCTCTGGTTCTTTACTTTTGAATATCCATCCGAACCATTTCTGTATACGAAGGTTCAGACCGAAGTTGATGTTTCCGTTGAGCGACGCGTCTTTTTGTGTGGTGAACCAGTTTTCACGGAAACTTGCCCGGCTTGTGACAGTGGGACGTAAACCGAGTAGATCTCGGTTGAGTCGGGGAGTGAGAGAAACCCGATGTTCTCTTTCTGCAATGGAAAAGCCTGCTGGTGTGTCCTGAGTGTCATCGTCATTAGCAGTGGTGTCAAATCCAGATGTGAAAGAGGTGGGTCTGTATTGGCTTTGATCACGTCTTTCAAGCGTTCTCCGAATATCATAACTCGGATTGAGACTAAATGCGTTTATTGGACTGATGTTGAGGGAAATGGAGCCGCTGTCTGTTTTTTCATCACGATTTCTGCCGTAGCCGTAACTGTAATAGGAAGTAGATGATGCGGTTGTGTCGGTAGCGGTTTCGGGTTGTGCGATAATGTCTTCGTGGCGATATTGCATATTGAATCCGACTTTTGTGCCGATACTGTAGCGAAAGGTCCCTGTATATAAGTGGCTAATCTGTGTGCCTTGGCGTTCATTCCAGAAGTCTTGGAAGTTGTATGCGAAACCGAGGTTTGGGAAGGGATTTCGGTTGAAATTAACAGACATATCTCTGTTATGTGTTTGGCTTTTTCCACTTTGGAAAGAGGTGTAGCTGCCGCGGCGTGCTTCCGTTTCAGATTCTTGTTCTCTTATAGAATATCGGATAGGTAGCCATTGGAAGATAGTGACATCTGCGTTTATATTGTAGTCGTTGTTCGTGGTACTATATCCTCGTGAAGATAGGCGTTGCCTACCGATTTCACCTGCGCCACTTTCAAAATCTTTGTCCTGACTTGCGTATCCACCGCGGATGCGGAGGATGCGACCGAGTGAAACAGACATATCACCGCGTCGTGCCCAACCAGAACGTATAAGTGGGTCGCCGAGATGTATTTCGTTTACCCAGACTTCACCGCTGAGTTCTTGGTCAGTATCGTTTCGGATACCAAGTAGAATACCGCCGATGTTTTTTATTGTTAGCTGCGTCCTGCTAACGCCAGTTCCCGTTTTTCTGACGGTGAAACCGTCAGGATGTCCATCAGGTGCGTTTTCTACAGGATCGGATTGGACATCCAGATTTGTAGTATCGGTATCATCCTGATTCTCAACACTATCGAGATATTCGTTGCGTGTATTGTCCCGCAGGTCAATTTCGACTAGTTTCCAACCACCAAAGTCAAGTGGTATTGTGTATTCATAATAATCAGTTAGGTTTTCAAAGATGTTGACATCCTCTTCCTGTTGTGGTTGGTTGAGGAACGGGTCGGAACTGTAAAAGGAACTTCTGTATGCTGTCCGCACGCTGGGTGCGAGTTGCATGACAAATGTCGTATCACTATTATCTCCGTATAACCAAAATCGGAGTGTATCATGTTGGCTAAAATCCTGTCCTTCACTTTGCGTGTAACCTTTGAGTTGTTTTGATGTGATACCGTGTGAACCGGGATAAAGATAATACTCCAAGCTGAGTGTTTGTTCTCGTTGCTGCTGTGTCTGAAAGGCGAGTGATGATGCTGTGAAAGGGTGTAGTTTCCTGAAGAGTTCATTATCCTCAATTTCGATGTATGCACTCTGATATTTGTCAAAACTGAAGTTGTCTCTTGTGCCAACGATGAACTTTTCTAATGTATCTTCCACAACTTGACTATCAGAAAGTCCTGAGGTGGTATCATTTAATGATTTTGTGACGACCCCTTGTTGCCACCTATTCCCGACGATTTCAATAGAAGCCCACTGGAATGTGCCTTTGACGTTTCCGGGTCGATTCTTCATCAACCACAGGCGGAAGTGTTGAACAAACACAAGACTTGGAAGGCGTGTGCCTTCTGGAACAAATGTTGTGAGTGGGATGCTAAGGAAAGTCCATCCGTTTGTGTTTTTGCCTTTTATCCATTCGTTTGGAATTTCGTTGAGAGGAATAGCGACTTGAAAATATGCGTCAATGGTATCCAGTACGCCATCCCCATTTAGGTCTTCACTATCTAAAATATCGTTGTTTTCTCCAAAGGATTCAGGTTGAAATTTGCCATCAAATAGCCATCCTACATCCTCTCCTATATCTATTTGCCCATTAGCGCGATTCTGTTGATCAGCAGGCAAGTTCTCCAGGTCAAGGTCAAGCGCGTCAACAACATTGTCTCCGTTTGTGTCATCTAAAGATTGAGGTAGGTCTTCGCTGTCAAGTCTTTTGTCTGCGTCTGAGTCTTCACTGACAGCCCCGATATTAAGATAAAGCGTAACGTCGTCATCGCCTTGTACCCGCATCCACATTTCAATGAAACCGCGCTCAGAAAAATCTGTACCAGACTTTGAGATACCGTTTGAGAATCCACCCCATTCTGCGACAATATCCGTAAAATCATATCCGATCTCCATGATCACACGTTCATCTGTTGAGAGTGAAAGTGGTTGAATAGAAGATGCTGGTACATCTCTGTTTCGCATATAGTTGCCAATTGCATCTGCTTCCTCTCTATCTCTGAGTACAACATTAAAGAGAGCTCTATTTTCTTGAGTTGGTACCGCACTATAGTCGGTTGTGGATAGGTCTGCCTGTTGAGATTCTGGGACATAAGGCAGACTACTTGGTTTCCAATTATATTTTCTTGTTGGTATAGTAGAAGTCTGTTTTACCCCTTCCATACTATCAATCATAGCGACGCCAACACTATTTGGGTTGTTATGTGAATAAGCGGCTTCTCCGCTGAAGTCAAAGGAGAGTGGGAAGTAGCGTGTATTCACGAATGGAAGTGGATTGACCAACCATGCGATGTTAAATTCTCTGCCGAAACTTGTGTTTATGTTAAACGCCTGTAATCTGTTTGGCACACTGTTGACATCTGGGATCTGTGCGGGTTGTTGTCCAGTTGTTAGGATGTATCCAGTTGAGATGTTAAAACCTTTTTGGAATACAGGATTGAAATAATTCATACCCGATCCGTATCCGCCATAATAACTGGAACCGCTTCTGGATCGTCCACCGAACCCACCGAAACTGCTGTATCCTCCACCGCCAAAGCTGCTGCCAAAACCACTTCCGAATCCGCTTGATCCGAATCCAGTATTACCGAATCCGCGTCCTGTACGTGAGCCTGTGTTAGGCAAACCACCGGAAAAAGGGTCAGTATTTAGGTTATTATCTAAACCTGTAGGTATGTTTTGGAACCCGCCTAATCTATTAAACCTGTCTTCAAGGTTCTGCTGTTTAGGTGATTTCGGTTTGGGTTTGTGTGTGTATTCCAGCCATAGACCAGCGACAGCTTGCTGTGTACCACCGCCGAATGGAGTTTTCTCAAATTCTACGACGATCTCATCAAACTCATCGAGTTCACGGACAAATCGTATTGAGCCTACTTCATAGACCATCAAATAATCTGTGTCTCGGGTAAGGAGTTTGCCGTTTAGTCGTACGGTTTCGCTTTCGGGTATGACGAACAGACCGACATTATATGTTTCGGATTGATAGGAATAATCTGCGACTATGGTGTATATTTGATCGGTACTGCGTAAGGATTCCAGATATATTGCCTCATTGTTTAGGGAGTCTCTGTATTTGTAATATGGATGTTGAGAGTCTTGTATCTCAAATGGACGTGTAGATGGGAAACGCAGTAGTCCTCTGTCATAGTCAATGAACTCTGGGTCAACGATGCCGTCTCCGTTCTGGTCTAATCCAAATATTGCAATATATGGTACAGGTCCTTCCTCCGTATCAAAGGTTTCACTTTGTCCTTCTCTGATAATCGTCAAAGTAAAATCGCGTGGGTTTATATTTCTGTTTCCGATGTAGTAGACGTGTGATGCAGCGGTGCCTCGAAACCCCTTATCTTTTAGGACAACATAGCCTATTTCTTCACCCTCTTCATCAATGGTACCGTCAGCATTTTCATCAGCGAAGACGTTTCCAGGATTTCCGACACTTCCACCGCCATCACCTAAATATTCATAGGCGACAACGATAGTATAACTTGACGAGATTGAGGAGAGGAATTCAATCTCACCTGTTTCATAGTCAATGTTGTAGTCTTGTCCGGGGAACTGTGGGTTGAAATATCCTTGACTGGTTCGTTGTCCACCTTGGTTGTTGCCTACGACACTATCATCAATATAGATTTCTACACTTCCTGATTTTATTGGGAGATATGCGTCGTGGAGTAGGTTATCTTCACCTTTATGAATTAGATAGTATCTATTCTTAACATAATTTGAATCGGCGACCTGAATGCCGCGTGGACCGTATCCGAAACTTGCTCTGCGTGATTGGCCGCGGAACGTCCGCACTTCACGGACACCTTTACTGCGTGAACCGAATGCGGTTAGGCGTGTGTTCTTATACTCAAAAACGCCTTCAAGTCCGAACAGATTTCGGTTGATATTGAGAAAACGTGTGTTGGGAAGACTGAGTGTGATGTCCCCGAAGGATATTGTCTTGATGATGCTGTCCGGTTTTCCTTCATACCATATTTTGATTTTCTGTTCTTTAGCACCTCCGAGTCCATATCCGCCTCCATAACCCCCATATCCTCCGCCGTAGGTATCACCTGCGTTGTAGTCTACAGCGATATGTGTGCGTTCTCCGACGCGTCCGTGTAGACCTATCTTCTGCTGTTGTCGTATGTTGATGCCAGATGCGCGAGGGACTCCTCTGCTTCCATAAC
Source organism: Candidatus Poribacteria bacterium (assembly GCA_958295945.1). GTDB lineage: Bacteria > Poribacteria > WGA-4E > WGA-4E > WGA-3G > MSPOR6. Next base: position 1,011,306 of record OY282386.1, on the reverse strand, counting down.
TACTATATCCGCTTCCGTAGCTTGAGGAACCTGAACCGAAACTATCGTATCCACCACCGTATCCAAAATCTTCATAGCCGTAGGATGAGCTCAATCCGAGATCAAGTCCGGAATCGTAACCGCTATAACTGCCATATCCGTATCCTCCATATCTGTTCAAGTCACCTTCACCGAAATAGTGTGTTTCGTTGACTTCAACTGTTACTGACTGGAAACCTGTAATCTGTAGGTTTGAATCCATAGGCAGATCAATGCCTTTTGTATCGGATTTTTTGCGCGGTGTCCAATCATATAGTTTTGATAGGTCTCCGAGGTCAGGTGGATTTCTCCAGCGGCGTATAGACTCTAAATATGGCATGAGTAACTGACGACGTAGTGCCAGTTCTGTATCTTCGTCTCGTGCTTCAGATTCGTCCTCGGTGGGTTCAGTCTGCGTGTCACTTTCTAACCAACTGTCTTTTTCGGGTTTTTTGGTAAACGGGTTTTCAATTGGTGTATTTGCGGTGTTTTCTTGTTGAGGTGTCGGTGTGGATTCGTCCTTATTCGCAGTCAAGGCAGGTTTTGCAAGAAAAAGCAATGTGAGCACAAGGATAAATAGACATCTATATCCGTCTGTGGATATTGGGTTCAAGAGAGTTCTCCATTGTTGTTTTGGGTTGTAATAGTATTGTAACGCAGAAGAAATGGGTGGGTTTACTTATTGATGGAATTATTTTTCTGAGGATTAAATCTTAATCGTGGATTTCACGGATAGCGCGGAGAATGTAAGAGACGTAATGAATTGCGCGACTATGAACGCAGTTCTTTGTAAATCGGGGTTGGAAACCCGTCCAAAAGGCGTAAAGATATATTGGTGTGTAAAGTTTTTGTCACCGTAGATGTCAATTCAAGTTAAAAACCTGTAATCTAATGTAGTGCCAAATCAAGTAATCAACGGTATGAACGCCTTTTGGTATTCCCCGCCTACGGGTTTTGGAATTTAGAATTACCCGATTAAGAAATTAATCTTCATCTTAAGATTTTGTTGTGCGGTTTGATTGGCAGCAGTTGAAGTGTTCATGAATTCTGTGTTTCATCTGACAAAATATTCTCTGTGATTTCCTCCTAATTTTATGGAATTTTCGCTTATCAAAACTGTACAGAAATTGGACATTATTTCGTACATCTGTACAGTTTTTTTTAGTGCTTTCAGAGCAGTTGCTATCAGGGTTGGTAAAGGATTTATAAAAAAACAAAAAATTTTTATTTTGTACACTTTCACTATTCGTCTTTTGTTGTGTGAGATTGGTTGACTGAGCATCATACTTGTCCAGCATTGGACGAATGCAGATAGAATGTTTCTAAATGTCAAAAGTGGTGTGATGCCTAAGGGTTTGCCGTTTATGTGATTGAATGTCTGTGCATTCTCACTCTTGTGTAATGTGTTTCTATGTAATGAAGAGATTGCTTGCAGGTTAATCATTGTTCTTTGCATAAGATGTATTGGTTTCATAATTTACTGCATTGAAATTAATTTGTATGTGACATATATTATAACCTAATAAATAACGTAAGTCAAGTATTTTTTTACAATTTTAGCAAAATTTGTATTCTTTTAATTCTTTTTCTGACTTTTTGGCATAGTTTTGCATGCACAAGCTGGCAGCATGTGCTACGAATTTACGAACAAGACTATAGGGTTAATGCGATATTTTTCTAAGAACTTTACATACCTCTGTCAATCGGGTGTGTAAAGTTTTTGTCACATTTGACACAGACAGGACTTACGCAGTTTCTCTTAAAGTCCCCTTGATAAGGGGGATTTAGGGGGTTAAAAAGACCAAAAACACTGAAATATTGCACTATTTAACCCCCCTACCCCCCTTATCAAGGGGGAATGCGACTATTTACCCCCCCCTTATCAAGGGGGAATGCGTAAGTCCTGACAGATATAAACTTCTGTTTTCTTTAGTCCCGTAGGGACGATATGAATACGCGTTTGGTATTCGCCATGATTCCCCGGGTCTCTGTGCCCGCCATTCCTTGTCCTGTAATGCAACGGACGGGCACAGAGACCCGCCCCTACAATTCATGGTGAGAAGTTAGTGACAAAATCTTTACACACCCAAGATATATTTTGCTGTGAAAAAAATCGGTGAACTATGCTATACTATTATTTCAATGATTGAATACGCTAATATATTTTAGAATGGGAAACATGTGAATACAACACAGAAGACATTAACACCGAATCCCGGTATTGAAACGCTTGAAGCATATCAGGGTGGGAAACCGATTGAAGAGGTTAAACGTGAACTCGGTATTTCTGATATAATCAAGTTAGCATCAAACGAGAACCCGCTTGGTCCCTCACCGTTAGCATTACAAGCAATTGAAGAGAGTGCTAAACAGGTGCATTTCTATCCTGATGGAAATGGTTTTTATCTCAAAGCAGATTTGTCGAAACACCTTGGCGTTACCGAAGAGCATCTGATTTTGACGAATGGGTCAAACGAGGTGCTTACGCTCGTCGGTGAGACCTACCTTAGACCTGGCGACGAGGTGATTTACGCAGAAGGTGCGTTTGTTGTATATGAACATGTGGCTCAGGTCTCTGGGGCAACTGCTGTTGTTGTTCCAATGCAAAACGATACACATCACTTGTCATCAATGGCATCGGCAATTACCGACAAAACGAAGGTCATCTTCATTGCGAATCCTAACAATCCTACTGGAACGATGATTACCGCAGCAGAGACCGCGCAGTTTATGGCACAAGTGCCAGAGAATGTTTTGGTCGTGTTTGACGAAGCGTATTATGAATATGTTACAAATCCTGACTATCCACACACATTGCCTTACGTGATGGAGGATCGCAACTTCATTATCACCCGAACGTTTTCCAAAATTTACGGACTTGCAGGTTTGCGAGTAGGTTATGGAATTGCTCCGCCATCCATCATTACAACGATAAATCCTGTTCGTCAACCGTTTAACTGTAATGCGATAGCACAAGCAGCGGCGCGTGCAGCACTCAAAGATACTGATTATGTCAAGAAAAGCAAAGAATTGAATGAAATTGGTAAAACTTTCCTCTATGCTGCATTTGACAAATTAGGTCTGCGTTATATCAAGACAGAGGGGAATTTTATTATGGTGTTTGTCAACCAAACTGGCGCGGATTTTGTAGATGCAATGATGAAGAAAGGTGTTATTGTGCGTGGCATGGCAAGTTACGGTTTTCCGAACGCTATTAGGGTGACAATTGGTAGGCAGGCGGAAAATGAACGTTTTATTGAGGTACTTTCATCGCTTGTAGGAGTAAGATAGGAAGTTAAAGTCAAAGCGTCTTGGCGTATATTCAGTGGACTCGTTTATGTAGTCAAAATGTTCGTAATATTTCATTCTGTTTCACTATTGAAAATATCATCACTATTTCTCATATAGTTGTTAATCCATCTATCCCAATGTGCAGAATCTTTCTTTAGAGTCATTCTATATTCTATATTCTCATTATTTACTAAAGCTTGAGTTCCATGTGCGCGAGCGGCTTTAAGCTTTTCCATTTCTAACATCATCTCTGCGTGCGTTAAAACAAATGTGGTTGCACCATCGTCGGAGATTGACTGAATAATGTAATCACACTCCTGCCACGGTCTAATTTGAACAATATGAACAGAATTATCCTGATTGTAACCAGAACTTTTATATTCATAGTATCTGCGGTTCTTCTTAAAGTCTCCTCTTTCATCTTTTTTATTCACTTTTTTACAATTATGCATTTCTATGAAATATTTCTCCCACATAGGACTTCTCGATTGTGGGGTCAGAATACTACTTATTTTGTAAAACTCTTGTTCAGAAATTACTTGTTCAAAAGTTAAATCAATTAATTTTTTTCTAATACTTACTACGCTATTCAGGACTATTCTACTTTGATCTATGTTGTCTAAGATGTAACGTATTGTTTTCTTTAGTTCTATCTGGTTCATAACATTATATGAAAAAATGTAGACGGTTTTCCTTGATATATTGCGCTAAAAGGGATCAAAACAAACTCAATTGGTTTTCTTTTGTTCTGTTTGGTTCATAACATTTTATATATTGTTCTAAGAATTCATATTTTGTTAACCAATATACACCACCGTTTGCACAAGAATTTCCATTCCAATCAACTGCTTTGATACGGGAAATTAAATCATCTACTGGAATTTTTGACTTTAGGTAGTACCCTCTATTATTGGGTGTTGGTTTTTTTGTAATTCTTGTTGGAGAAGCACCGAAAACAAATATATCAAAGTCATCTTTATTGGAGAATTTAAAATCGTTTGTTTCTGTATAAGCATTCGGATTAACTCTTAAATCTTTTCCCTCTGATTTATCAAAGATGAAGAAACTGGCAGGTACATGATAGTCTTGTCCTTCTAAGGTAAAGCAATCCCTTCCTAAATCAGTTATAGAGACGATTCTCCAATTGTATGGCAATATTTTTTGTCGTGTATGTTTTCTATAGACATCTGGTAAAATAAAAGCAATTGTTTGGACATTGTTAAACGAGATGGCATGCGATATGAATTTGGAAGAGAGTTTCTGATATTGACCGAATGGCGGATTCCCTATGACTAATACGCGCTCGTGTCCATCCCTAACATTATAATTTAACCAGTCACCTTTGATAATCTCATCATGGTGTGGGTCAATATCAATTCCTATTTTGTTGTCATGTTGGATATTTTTATAGAAAGCACCATTTCCAGCAGAAGGTTCTATCACGCAATCATAGATATAAGGTAGTTTTTGGATTTCATCTAAACACCTTTTGACTACTTCCTCCTTCGTGTAGAACTTGTCAAGGATTCTACTTTGGTCTGTCCGTTCTTTTCTCCAGATATGTGCCATTTGGACATCTCCACTTGAGATATTTCGCAACATGCTTCTTAGGTGTGCTTAACCTCAACTATTTTTCAATATAGTATCATATAAATCATACAAAGTCAAACACCTTATTTTTCCGAAAAGAATTGCAAAATAGTCCTAAATGTGGTAGGATTCTAACATGCCAACCAATGATGTTTTTAACTATGGGTTTTACAAATTCTATAGATAACATAAATAATTGAAGGGTGTGCATAATTATTTGGGTGCTTCAATACAGACAGGAGTAGACTTCAGGTGCAGCTTGATTTATAGAAGTGTCGTTTGTAGTCGTGCAATTCATTGCGCCATTTATATTTCTGGATAGCATGCGGCGCGTGCAGACTACCTTTTAGCACGTATTCAACATTGCATTCTTTATGCACATCCTTCGTATATTTAAGGTAATTGAAATTATCACTTTGGTTGTATGTTCTTGCAGCCTGCTGCTATACACAATATCAACCACGCAAATCAAAAAAGAAACATTAAGATGATACAATTTAACTTCGGACCAATAGCAAGAACATCTGCTGCAGATGAACACGACACTATCAATCTCGCCTCATTTCCGCTTCATGTTATGCTCAACGCGCTTGTCGGTTCAACAAGCGTTGAGGAATTTATCGCGTGGCTGTGGCATGACTTGTACAAACCTGCTTTCTACTGGGTTCGTAAAGGCAAACTCTCTTGGTATCATACTCCGGGTTTGCCTCCATTTGAGCAAGCAATTCAAACATTTGCACAACGTACAAACATTCGTGAAGGTTTGATCAAGACACATCACTTTAGAACACATCATTTTACTTTAAGCGAGAATGATTTCATTTCAGATCAAGGTGATCAGGTCAACCTCGGTGCTACAGTAAACTATATTCAATTGAGTCTTGCTGTGCAGCCCGCGTTACCCACCTTGTTAACTCGTTCAGTTATTGCAGATGGATTTATTGAGGTGGTGACAAAAGATGTAGCAGAAACATTAAAACAAGCATTCATTGATGATGGACGCGAGCCAATTGAACGAGTCCAATTCAAATTTGAGACTAAGACCAACACAACTTTTTCGCCACAACCTACAAATGCTGAAATTTGGCACGAAGTTGGAAGACATTATGATGTCTATATGGACGATAAGACGTTCATCATGCACCATATCACCCCCGTGACGAATCAAAAGCATGGAGGTTTTAATACAGCATTTACTGCAGACCTAACAGCAAAACCGTTATTACCTAACGAAATGTTGGATAACACTGTGTCATTGTCTGAACTGTTGGTGGTATATCAAGACAACCGGACAGTAATAATTGCCGTTCCACAGTCTCAACTCTATTCCGATGACTTATCAAAAAAGATTCAAAAGATTCAGGAAATGACGCTTGATAGAAGCCGTCAGAGACTTGAACAGGACTTTAACGTCTTGACAAAAAAAAATGGTGTTGATTATCTGAAAGATGCTTTTGATAACCAGATTGAAATTCGTGAAGTTCCCGGACGCTTAGGTAAACGTCCTAAAAATGACAACTTCCGTCCGTTGAATGATGCTATCCAACATCCTGTGGAAATGCTTTCCAAAATAAGAAAGTCGTCAAATAAGAAAGTCTGCCGTTTGACTGGGACACCGTTTGTTTCAAATCTACCTCCTGCTCCAACAAGATTAGACAAGTTGTTTTCAGGCAAATTTGTTGACACAGAATTTGTGGGTTTTGAAGAAGATGTTGCTCCATTAACGTATTTATATGTGATTAGCTCACCAGAAGCTAAAAAAGGCATATCCGCGCGTAAGTCACTTCGAGGATCTTTTGCTTTTTTCGCGCCAGCTTCACACTTTGCTGCAGATGATCAAGAATTGGAAGCAATCGAACAACCACCATTGGATATAGGTGGTCGTTTTCGCAATGAACTCAACCGTATCACAGTTACGACACAGGAATTCACACTTTTTCAACAAGTGTCACGTCGTGTAATTGCGAAACTTTGGCAGCAAATTGCACCAGATGAACACCTTCCACTACCATATCTTGGATCTATCGCTTTGACTCACGAATCAAATGATCGTATTCGTAGTCTGTTACCACATCTTGATCTTCTTTTCTCAAATGTTGCTTTAAAAGTCTATCCATTTGAGTCAGAGGTGTCCCCGGCGATAGAAGTCGCTTTGGGAACAACTATAACTCCTGACCGATCTGCACATCAAAAGCATACGTTGCTTAAGATGGCACCTCATATCACTACCGTCAATTCTCAATCTACTATACCGATATTGATTAATGACAATGTGCAGGTAAGTTTGACGAAAGCATTTTTTGAGTGGGAAAAACTTTTAACAGAGGTCACGAATGAACTCAAACGTTCGAAAAACAGAGTAAACCAGAAAAACCTATGGCTGAAACTGGTACTTTCTAATAACGATCCAGTTACAGCTGTTTTTGAGAGTTCTGCAGCAACAATCAATGTAGGACGACTCCCGAAAAATTCTACATTAGAGGATATAGCATTTAAAGACGCAGAAGATTTCTGGGACAGTCATATTGAGAAAGGTGATTTTGCCGAAAGTTGGAAGCAATATGAAGAGTTAAGACAAAATACAGCAAACGCTCTTGAGGAATTTCCTGCACTTTTGTTACTTTTGCAAGCCCTTCAAAAACAAAAGGAAGTCCCGCAAAAACAGACAAAAGTTGAGAAAAACAAGACTAGTACACCTCAACAACTTGATTTATTTTCACCACAAACCTTGGATGAAATTTAGGAGGATTCACCTATGACGCAACAAAACAAGCCAAAGACTTTAGAGGAGACTTTAACTGACGCACTACAAGCAGCTGGGAAACTTGATTTAGATGAATCTGTTAAATTAGCAGTTCAAACGCTCCTTCTGATGCGAGGTCCGCTTGACCCAAAGTTATTTAAGCGTAAGGATATGTTTAATCCATATCCAGTACTTGTCAAGTATATTCGTGCCTCTAATGCAGATACACTTGGTAGTTTGGTGAATGATGTGCAGTTAGCTATTTCCCCGAATTTCATTACATTACGGTGTCTTGGAGAAGTAACTGAAGCAATCTATCAATCTAAAACTGAACACGTTGATGAGGCATTGAGACTTCTGAAAGAAGAGACAACACCATTAGTAATGCTCATGAAAAAAATCTATCAAGAGGCACGGGGAGGAATTGATGAGGCAGATGAAGCCCAACTCCTACTTGAAGATGCTGGCGAAGGAGAAGCATAACATGAAACAAACTAATCACACTCTTGTTGATGTAAAGTTAACATTTGCATACCTTGCCGAACAGCCGATTATTCACACAGAAGAGACTATTGGAAATATTAGCAAACTCAAACAAATGCGCGTCATTTACAAAGGAAAGCCTATGTCTGTTCCTGCATTGTCTGGTAACAGTTTTCGGGGTCAGTTACGTGACATTCTTGCCGATGCACTCTGTTCACGTCTTAGCAATCAAGGTAAACAACTGCTCAAATTCAACGATAACGATATCTATACCATTTTGTATAGTGGAGGAGCACTCTCCGATAAGAGCAAAGCGGGTAATCTGATCTATGATTTTGCTAATCATCTACCTTCAATGCGGTTGATGGGTTCTGCATTTGGTAACGTGATGCTTCCTTCTAAATTAGCGATGACACATATTGTGCCTTGTGCTGAGGAGACACAGGAAATAATGCAAGGGATGTATGAGTCACTTGATATGAGTATTATTCCACCACCAAATGAATGGACAAATGCAAGGAATCTAATCTTTAATGACGGTCCACTCACACGTAAGGATGATAGCAAGGATCTTACGCGACAGCGATTCGTTGATCTTGAATCCCAAACGGATGGAACTTCTGCTACGGAAAATCAAGACCCCCAACAGATGATTTACTATGTTGAATGTATTCCTGCAGGGACTTGGTTATTGCAGCAATTCTACTCTAAATATCCGGTTGATCAGTTAGAACTCGGTTGCTTATTTGATGGGTTGTCAACTTTCCTACAACAACCTACAATCGGGGGTAGAAGTGCAGCCGGATATGGACAAGTCCGGACTCAATTTCAAGGATTGGTTGGATCAGAACAAGTGAATTATCCGGGAGATTTTCCGGAAACCGTCAAAGATGCGGTTTGTGCCTACCAAAATTATCTAACAGAAAAACGAGATGATATTCTCAAAGTATTAACCGTTCAGACTGAAGAGATAAACGAATGACATCGCGCCGCTCTAATTCAGTGTTACAACCTGACCTGTTAATTAAGCAATTACTCGAAGATGCACAGTACCAATTCGGGGTAAAGACAGGAAAGGAAATATATGAACTCCGATTAAATTTAGCAACATCTGCTGTTACTACTGCTGAAAAGTCAAATGCCCCTGTCATCGGACTTCCTACGCTTGATGGATTTCTAAGTTATGTCGCCTTCCGAGCTGCACTTGGTAACGCTTTGAATGCAAACCCCGAACTTTCCAAACAATTATTATGGCAATGGAATATAGCGTTACTTCATCAAGAGATGTGGATAGACTTTGAACTGCCGTTACGCAAAATTCCGTTGACTGGATTAAAACCATTTTATGATTGTTCCGTTGGTTTACCAGTTGATGTCGACGGTGATGTCCTTATTCCTGTTGGAGCGTTTTTCACTTCCAATAGCCAGCAATTTAAGGTATACCCTGAAGTTGTAGATTCTATCCCATTACGACGAAGAGTCAGCGAACCATTTGGTCGTCCGATTCGCCTGAAGAGTAAACTCAATACGGGAGGTGGTCCAACGAAAGCACTTGACAACCGCCTCTATTTTCCACTAACTAAAAGTTACGTCTTTTTCTTTCGCGGTGATAAAAGCGGAATTGAAAAGTTATTAGATTTCGCACTCAAGGAACAGATTGGACTTGGTAAGAAAACTACATTAGGATATGGTCAACTTGCTACCTTTGAAATTAGGCAATGTTCTGAAGTTACAGCTACTTTCGCAAAACCGTTATCTGGCCCGCTTTATAGCAATGACAGGTTAGCGTTGATTAAAGACTTACCCTACGACCGCGTTTTCGCACGAAGAGAAATACCGGATTCACTTAACCAAGAACTTTTCGGTTGTGAAAAATATGCATTAGTCGCAACAGTTGAGACTTTTGGCGCATATTGTCCACCCTATTGGCTACCTACACAACGGACTCAGATTGTACGTTACGGCTCAATTATTCAAGCACGGTAGGATACCACAAGCATTAAATTAAATATAATCCGTACAAAATCACTTTAACCGATAACTGATAGTCTAAAACTGAAAGCTATACTAATTATGAAAGAACTGATACAAATTGATAATCGGAAATCGACGCGAACCATCCAAGTTGGCAACGTGACGATAGGTGGCGGTAATCCGATCTCCATTCAGACGATGACGACGACGTTGACGCACGACGTTGATGCGACTTTGGCACAAGTGGAACGATGTGCTGAGGCAGGCGCGCAGATTGTCCGAGTTGCCGTACCAGAAGAGAAAGACGCAAAAGCACTCAGTGAAATAGTCAAACGTTCCCCAGTGCCAATTGTGTCTGACATCCATTTCAACTACCGATACGCGTTGGATGCAGTAGATGCGGGTGTCGCAAAGGTTCGTATCAATCCGGGTAACATCGGTAACGAGGAACGGATTGCCCAGGTGTTGTCTGCTGCTCAAGCAGCTAATATTCCCATTCGTATTGGGGTAAACGAAGGGTCGCTTGAAAAAGACTTGTTGGAAAAGTATCCTTCACCGACAGCAGAGGCGTTGTTAGAAAGCGCGATGCGGCATGTCAATATATGTGAAGAACACGACTTTACAGATATTGCTATCTCAGTCAAATCCAGTGATCCGATTCGGATGATAGAGGCGAATAGATTGCTTTCTGCGAAGGTGCGTTATCCGTTGCATCTTGGGGTGACGGAAGCGGGGACACCGCGGCGCGCACATGTCAAATCCACACTCGGTATCGGCACGTTGTTGTTAGAAGGTATCGGGGATACGATCCGCATCTCAATCACGGGTGATCCTGTGGAAGAGGTGTTGACAGCAAAGGAACTGCTGCGTGCACTCGGTATGGCTGAGGATATATTAGATGTAATCTCTTGTCCGTTCTGTGGACGTGGGGACCCTACTGCAGGCTATGAAGATATCGTTGCTATGGCAGAGGAACTACTTGAGAAAAACGGAATCAATATTCCTGTGGCAGTGATGGGGTGTGAGGTGAACGGTCCTGGTGAAACTCGTAACGCGAAACTTGGAATACATCTCGGCGGCAAGGAATTGGCTGTGCTAAAGGTGAATGGTGAACGGGTGCGGACATTTCGGGGGAAAGATGAGGTTAATCCGCAGTTTTTGGCAAATGCGTTATTGGATGCAGCTTTGGAGTTGCAGGTTTCTGAGTCATAAATCGTTGTTCAAACAAACGAATTCTTACATCAAACATCTACGCTAATCCTCATCAAAAAGCCTCCACACAACAAAACTCTCTGACCAATCAGTGTAATCTACCTACGGGGTTATATGTTGATTATCGTTTGTGGATGTGATAATCTATTGTCAGTCAAAAATCATTTTTCAGTATAATTGGAGATTGTCATGAAGCACCTGTTTTCTCTTATCAATTTGTGTCTGGTTTTGCTGGTACCAATTACAACTTCTGCCGAACTCACTGGTGAGATCATTTTGGGACCTCCGGGTGATGGTAACTATGAATTGCATATTACCACGATAGAAAACCCGCTGGAATCACGCAAAATATTCAGTCAGAAAGATAGATTTATAAAGCTATCCGTTCAAAAAAATGGGGATTTACTCGTCACCAAGCTGTATGAACGAAATATTCCGAAGGACCTCATACTTTTTGATAGAAGCACAAATGAAGCACGCAACCTTACACAGGGTCAGTTTAATAGAATAACAGATTTCTGCATTTCAGTTAAGGGAGATATCGTTTTCTCAAATATATCCACAGCAGCAGAGAGTAGCGGGATCTTTTTTATATCCAGTGATGAAACACACAAAGTGGAACCAAAAATAGTTCGATTAGACCAACGGCAAGTGTATTCAGTAGACTTTTCGCCAGATGGAGCTCAGGTAGTTTATCACACCCCCAGAAACGGGAAGATGTATATCATAGATCTGCGTACCAAACGGGTTACTATGCTTGATCAAGATGGCTTCGTACCGATTTTCTCTCCGAATGGAAAACAGATCGCTTTTTTTCCCAAAGAAGCAGTAGAAGAGTGGAAGAATATACTCAGCATAGTCTCGCTTGTAAGTCCTTTCAAGATGACACAAATTGTACTTGAAAATCATATACACTAAGACCTAAAATGGTCGCCAGATGGAGAGTATATTACATATAGGGCTCGGGACTTCGCTAATAATACAGATTTCATATACGCAATACCGGTCAATGGTGGTCAGCTTGAAAAGGTGTTGGAGCAGTTTGATGGGAAATATATCTTCTTTGATTGGACATATTCTTATTTACCTGTGCATCCTGCTGGTCTGATGACGACAACATGGGGAGATCTGAAGGTAAGACGGATGGAAAATTGAGGTGTTTGTCAGAATGGTGGATTGTACGGATGAACTCGGATTTATGTGTCAGCTAAAATAGCTCCTTGATTCAACATAAATATCTGAAATGTCGAACCGGATCTGATAGATCAATCTCAATAATCAGCGTTCATTGGCATTCATCCGTGTAACCCTTTATTCAGACAGAAAAACAGATAAAGCAATCCCATATACCTCATCAAAACCCAAGACACACCATAACTCGATCCTGCCAATGCTATCCATCCTGCGAATCCTTGTTCAGACAAATTTACATTGACACCCACCATAAACATGCTAAAATGGTCCATTATACTATTCTGATCTTGCCACATAAAACGAATGCAATATCTGCAAAGAGCGTTTCGATCTATCGCCGGGCAATCACTTATTCTCGCGCTGTTTTTCTTATTATATCACATAATATTAAAAGCAATCATGCGGGCGACAGGACTTGACCTCGGTGCCATCAACTATAGCAAACATTTTGTCCCTCTTTATGCTGAACCACTACTTGACCTGAGTTTGTGGATACTTCCCGCCCTAATAGTCTGTATCGGTTTCCTCTATCTTTGCTATAGATATATCCTACCGAATAGCATTGATTCTCGTCAGTTGATATTGATTTCGGTAGTCTGTTTTATCGCTATCAATCTGAGTGTAGCACAAATTGATGGGTTTCGTGAAATAGGTACCGAAGAAGAACCGAAACGGATTTCAGCCTTACTTGAACCTTACACCCGATCTGGACAGGAGTATTATGCTGATGTGCCGTATATTGATGAATTGGGGTTACGTGTATTTCTACGTGATTTTAGCAAGCAAGAATTGTTTGTAAAGTTTTCAGGACATACACGGACACATCCTCCCGGTGGTGTCGTATTCTTATGGTATGTGAGTCAAATATTCGGTTATAATCTGGTTTCTGCATCATTGCTATCAGTTTTTTTCACTATGATTGTGGTTATCCCTATCTATAAACTGAGTGAACGACTATACGGTGAAAAGGTGGCACTTTACGCACTGCTGCTTTTCCTTATCACACCGAACTTTGTGATGTTCACTACGACATCTATGGATGGTCCTTTTAGTGTGTTCCCGATCCTAAGTCTCTATCTATTTTACGAAGCGAGAGAACGAGAGACCTCCCCCCATCTTGAGTTGGACACGTTCCGTCCGTATAGTTTGTTGACTGGGATTTCTCTGGCCTTCGGTATGTTTATGACGTATGCGACGGTGGTTGTTGGGGTATTTCTATGTGTAGTTGCATTATTGGAACGGAGTAAATTTGTGCAATACCTAAAGGTATTAGCATTTGCTACAACAGGATTTGTCGGTTTTTACTTATTACTATATGTGATTACAGGTTTTCAACCGTTTGATGCACTTTGGGCAGCGATCAAAAAGGATGAGGCGGGTATGGGAAGCGGTTTTGAAAGTTTTGATCGTTATCTTCATCTCAGTTTTGCTAACTTGTTTGCATTCCTGATTGGTGTAGGTATTCCGATTACAGTTATTTGGGGATGTCAACTGTTCGCATCTGTGCGGGAACTACAACAGAACAACACATCAGATAATCAAAGATGGGTCTCTTGGATTTTGAACCTTGAAAAGTCAGATACTTTTGTTATCGGTTTCGTGATAACGCTTTTTTATTTCACATTTTCGTCATGGTTTACGATGGAAGTGGAACGTATCTGGATTTTCATGGTGCCGTTTTTCGTAATTCCAGTTGCGAATTATCTCACAACACGACCTCGTTCAGATTTGTATTGGGTTGGGGGTATGTTGGTTTTCCAACTCATCTTGTCAGAAGTGCTGCTTTATACGTATTGGTAATATCTCAAAATGCGAATTCTCTATGTCATTGATTCCATGACAAAAGATGGTGCTGAATCTCAATTACTCAAGACGTTGACACATTTTACTCCTGAGCGATATGATGTGCATGTTGTGCTGAGTCGTGCGGAAGGGGAACGTTTTGATGAACTTGCCGCGCTCCCTTGTGTGAGAGATGTCACTATACTTGCAGGTAAAGACTCTCGGTGGAAACTGTTAGAAAGAGCGTTTTCACTGGGTGGCATTGTCAAGGCAGTTGAACCGGACATCGTTCATAGTTGGTTGTGGTATTCTAATTTTCTCTGTGGAATTTCATGTAAATTCGGATTGTGGGGAGATATTCCGTTCATTGCATCGCAACGGGGTGATTATCATGCCAGATATGGTAAATTCAGACTCTGGTGGACAGAAAAAGTGATATATAATACCACAGATTGCTTGTTGACAAATTCAGAACAGATTCAACGAAACCTTCTCCAACTCTATCCAAATAGATATATTATTAGCATTCCCAATATACTGGAATTACCTACACAAGAATGGTCTCAGAAGCAGAAAGATAATACCGAAGAAAAGTCAATTGTTTGCGTAGGTAGATTCGCACCAGAAAAGGGTCATCGTTATTTGATTGAGGCGTTGGGTTTGCTGAATCGAAAGGAAGTTAAGTGGCGATGTACGTTTCTCGGTGATGGTGAACTTGAGCCAGAACTTCGCGCACTTACTGCTGAACACAATCTTACGGACAAGATCATGTTCCCTGGGTTTTGTGAGGATGTCTATTCTGAGTTATTGAAATCGGATGTTTTTGTGCTTCCATCGTTACACGAAGGTTCACCGAATGCTTTGATAGAGGCGATGGGTATCGGCATGCCGTGCATTGCCTCGGATGTGGGTGGCATTAGAGACCTTATAGAAACGGACAAGAACGGTATTCGTGTTCCTGACCAAGATTCATCAGCTTTAGCCTCTGCATTGGAACGCATTCTAACAGAACCTGAGTTTGCCAGTGAATTAGGCAAAAATGCCCGTACAACTATTGAGCAAAAGTTCAACCCTGCTGAATCTATACAAAGATTAGAAAAGATTTATCACAGTTTCTTAGAAAAAAATGGCACCTAACCGATTCGCGAACTTTATCAAAAACAGTGTTTCAGTTCTGATCTGCTTATTCGGTATTCCGTTGATTGTCCGATGGATTTGTCAAGATAAGGTCGCTATTCTCTTATATCACGATGTCTCACCTAATGTGTTCACAAAGCATCTGTCCTATCTCTCGCGTCATTACAAGATCATCACATTAGACACGCTTGTTTCAGGCATTCATGACAATGACTTTTCTGAAGTTCCTCCGAAAAGTGTTGTGATAACAATAGACGATGGACATGTAGGTAATATCGCACTTTTGCCGATAATCAAGCAGTACCGTATACGTCCGACAATCTATGTCTGCACACAGATAATCAATACACATCGATATTTCTGGTTTAGAATACCTAAACAAACTAAAAGAAAAAAAGAACGATTGAAAAGGCTGCCCAATGTAGAAAGATTAGCATATCTGAAGGAGTCAACTGATTTTGAACCTGAAAATGAGTATCAAGATAGACAGTCACTGAATATAGAAGAGATGCGGGAGATGATGGATTGTGTGGATTTTGAACCGCACACACAATTTCATCCAATTTTACCCAATTGTAATGACATAGAATGTAAACAGGAGATTCTTGGCAGCAAGATGGACTTAGAGGAACTTTTGGGTAAGGAGTGTCTTCATTTTAGTTATCCGAATGGCGACTATTCTGAACGCGAGATTGAGATTGTCAAATCTGGTGGATTTCGTTCTGCACGCACGTCTGATATTGGGTGGAACACTTGTGGTACTTCTGCGTATCACCTGAAGACAATTCCGATGAGTGATGATGCTGGACTTATGCGTTTACGTGCGGAGTTGACGACAATTCCACAACGCATTGGGAGATGGGTAAATTCTATTCTATGGAAAATAACGAACTAACGAAATGGCACCGTGCCTATATTAAGAACGCTTATCTTGAATTAAGAACAGGCAAAACACAGGAGCAGCTTGGCGCGCTTGATATTGAGACGATAGATAAAAACGTACTGGATGTCGGTTGCGGACCGGGGAATCATCTCGCTGCCTTGTCTGCGGGAAAACCGAAACTTCTTGTCGGTGTTGATATTGATGAGAGATTCTTAACCATTGGTCGTTCAAAGATTGATGAGTTAATCACACCTTCCTCAACATTTCCTTCCTTGATTTGTACTTCACTTCCTACCTTACCGTTTGCGGACTCCACTTTTGACTTAGTCACCTGTTTCCTTGTGATGCCGCATGTGCCTGATGATAAGGAAGCGTTATCGGAACTTGCGCGTGTTCTAAAACCGGGTGGTATGCTTGCGATTTCTGGTCATGGGTTCGGTTTTCCGCTTCGCTATCTCAAGCGTTTTAGATTGAAGCCATTGCAGATGTATCTTGCCAGTCTAATCTATGGATGCACTGGTAAAAAGTTGATTCGAAACACACTGCAAAGCGACAAGAAGATATGTAATACACTAAAAGATATTGGTTTGACAGTGGATGTCCTCTGTCATAATAAACGAGTACTGGGATCGGTTTCTACTTACTGGATTGGGGCAACGAAGGTGAAAACAAAGAGAGATGTCTAATCGGGGTTAAAAACCCTTGCAACAATACAATACCTTCGCCAATTATCCTGGGTTAAGATTGGGTTGTGTGTGATGAATAGCACCGATTGAACCCAGATGTTCAGTGATTTGCTGAATAACAATTGGTTCAGGTTTTTGCGGAAGCATTTTTAATGTTTCATGCACATATTTCAGCCCTCGGTAGCGCGATTTGAGATCTAATACACTATATTCGGGATTCTGACATCTGTCCTTTTCCATGAGTTTCGCACTGACATGGATCATAAACATTGATAGATTTGCTGCAGTGTTCACGGGTTCTTTGTTGACATTCATAGCATCTTGCAATCCCCAATATTGTTTCGCATCCCGGAAGTTGAACTCGATTTGGAAACGAAGGGAATAATAGTCAATCATCTTTTCTGCGTCTAATGCTAAATCAGAACTAAACAATAGGATGTGTGATTGCTTTTTTGTTTTCAAGTTTGTCTTGAGGAGGCAAACGACGTTTAGAAGTTCTGGGAACTTTTGGTTTCGCAGGTGTCCTTGATAGATGTCGGTTCTGATATTTCCATCGGTTTGGATAGAGATGCGATATTTCGGATCAATCTGTTGTGGGTTGAACCTTTCCCCGTAGAGCCGTGGGCGTCCGGGGCCTTCTTTTTCGTCTGTCGGTTGCCAAAACAGTGCGGCATCCGAGCGAAGTTTTGAGATGAGATGGAGATCACATTGTCTTGTCATTTGTCCTCCGTTATTATGTCCAAAATATCCATCAAGCACTAAATACCGGAGTTGGATCGCACCTCCGACTTTTGACAGTAGCGTTTTGATCATAATTTGAAGTTGTTTCAAAACACCGATAATCACGACATCGGTTTTATCTCGGTTTTTGCTCCCTTTTGGGCGTCCACGCGGGCGTTTCAAGGGGTCCTTTGGGGTAGCATCTTGTTTGGCAGCTGAAGTCGATGATGTGTCATCTCGGACGATTTGTTCTATAGCCATTGGATAAGAACGCCGTTCATTGACACTCACTAAGGACACGGCTAAGAATGACAAACTTGGGATCGCTTTGCCATGTGTTGAAGAAAAGAAACGGTCTAAACCAAAAGTCTTTGAACCCGTTTTGGGCTTGATTGTTTCGTCTCCTACGATGATATATTCGCTTTCACGATCAAGCAGGTGTGTGCGAAAAAACACCCAGAAGAGGGTCGGCCAAGGCAGCACCGTGTTGAAAAAGCGTTGAAGTGTGCGGTAGCTACCGCCTTTTGATGTCCAACGAGAGATATTTAACATGGTGACCCGTCCTGTCATCGCAAGCACTGCGAGGACAACACATGATAATTGGCGTCCTGTCGTTGCAGATATATGTGGTGCAAAAACTGCAAAAAGTGCTATAATTACTTGCATGGGCAATTGTCCTTTCAAAGTTATTTTATTAATATATTTGCATAACTTTAGGACATTTGCCCAATTTATTCAACAATTTTTTTGGCGAAGGTATTGACAATAGAGCAGCTTATTATATTGACGCTTATGGGAGAACGAAGGTGGAAACATAGAGCGAGATGAGTCCTAAAGCCACGCAGTAATAAGAAAAGAGGGAGAATTTTCCACGATTCAACACTCCCAATAGAAACCGCAATGCAATATAACCTACAACGAATGAGGCGAACATTCCCGCAGCTAAAATGTAGTAAGGGATGTGTGTGTCACCAATATCCGGAATCTTGAGCACAACTGCCCCGAGTATTGCTGGTATTGAGAGAAGGAATGAGTATTCAGCAGCGGTTTTTGCTGGAATTCCTAAAAATAACCCTAAAGATATTGTTGTTCCAGAGCGAGAGATACCGGGGGTAATGGCACCTCCTTGTGCGATTCCGATGAGCGGTGCGTGCCAAGTCTTGATTTTGTCTGGAGTAGAATCTGAGTTTTCTGTTTGCTGTTTCCGCAGTCGTGGTAATTGAAGAATAACACCGGTGATGATTAGCATGATGCTGACAAGTTGCACATTATCAAAGAAGGATTCCAACTCAGATTTGAACAGCAGGGCAATGATGCCTGTTGGAATCATACCCAGTAGAATTAACCATATAAATCTGAGTTCAACTGATGCGTTGACTGTTGTGATTGGCTTGCGATAAAACTGTCCATTTGCAAGAGTTGACAGTCCTACACCTACTAATTTTCCTAATGCTTGACGATATACGACAAGCACAGCGAAAAGTGTCCCTAAATGTAGCATCACATCAAAAAAGACGAGGTGTTTTTCCAACCCGAGGAAGTTCTGTGCTAAGACGAGGTGTCCTGAGCTGCTTATGGGGAGGAATTCGGTTAGACCTTGCAAAATGCCGAGAAGAATTGCTTCAAATAATGTCATAATGTTTATTATAGCAATGAACGTGGCAGCAAGCAAGTTTATTACACCATTCACCATTTCTGAAGAAGAAGACTTCATTATGGGTTCATGAGTTCACATTGAAGTAGAGCGTGTCCGATGCACAATGAATTGCGCGCCTACAAACGTGTTTTTGGTGATGATAAGTTATTGTTTAGAAATGGTATTATAGGTTACCCATCTATCTCTAAAAACGACAACAATTTCTTTATCTTTCCGGGTTGTGCCCAGTTGCATTTTCCTCCCCCATTAAGCTGGCGTAACAATTTTAGTATTTCTGGGTTCTCAAGTGCAATTTTTATCTTGTGTGCGTTTTCCTCAGACCAACACGGTATAAAGGCGTGCATCGCTTGATTCCCCTGCCACATCTGTCCATCTACACTGCTCAAAACCATGGGGTTAAATTTGTTTCTTCCATACGCCTCCCACATTACTTTAAATGGTGCAAACGAATAGGGTCCAACACCAAGCATTGCCCACCAATTCCCTCTACTAATAAACGTTTGCAGCATTGTCCCTTTCCTGTCTCGTAGTACATCCCTGAAATTTTGCAGATAACTGCACAATGTATCATACTTTTGTATTTGCTCGTGTGTAAGCGGTTTTCCTGTTTCCCGACAGTAGGGTAACATAATCCATCTGTGTGGTGAGGATTTGTCTTGCCGCCATATCTCTTTTGTTGCGAGTGGAAATAGCAAATGTTCTGGTAGATGTGATGGTTTATGCTCATAAATAAAGATATTATTCGCACCGCATGTATTCACGCCTTGCCGCGGCTTTTGTTCAGGAGTTAAACTGATTTCAAGTGAATTATCTGTCTTGAGTTCATCTATATTTTGGACGATCCGCCACGGGGCGTTTTGGTTTTCAAATGGTACTGCTTTGTATTCAACCCAATTTCCTTCCGATTCTCTGTAATATGTAACAGGGAATTTCTGTTTTTTATCGGCATGAATTCTTGCGCAACAGTATGATGTGCTGACACCTTCAAAGACCGTAGTCGTTGAAAATTCATAAACATTATCAATAGCAAAATGTCGGTAATCAGCCTTGTAATTTCTAAATCCTCTATGTGCACTCTCACCGAAAAAGAGAGAGGTCGGTAGATAGAAATATCCTAATCCGTTCTGATTGAGTAGTTTACCCACAACAACCTTCAAAACTAATGCTGCCATATCAACACGAGAAGAACCTAAGAGCAACTGTTGCTTATTGTCGACCAATCCCTCTTGAATGAAAAAAGGTTTAATTACTTTCTTGTAAGCTGCGGGTAAATCCCCGAAATTCGCCCACGGAGGGTTTCCTATAAGAATATCGTATTTCTCATCATGCTTTTTGGTGATTATATCCTTACAGAAAACCTGTGCGGCTGGAAAGTCAATGTTAAATTCTCTTCTGACTTCTCTTTTGAAATGCTTAAGATGTGTGGGAATCATCTCAATGAGGGTGATACGGGATAGCCGTTCTGATGTGATAGGGATGCCTCTATTTCGTGCTATATGTAGCATGGCAAGAGCGAATATCCCTTGTCCTGCAGTCGGGTCGCATACATGTGCACCATCAATCCATGCATCAAAGATGCCCCATTTATTGATGAGCCATTTTGCCCAATTTAGTGGTGTAAAAACCTGTCCAACTTGTTTTTTCATTTAATAAGAGGATAACAATTATTGTTTATGTTGGCAAGGATAAATTGGGGATTGAGGGCAAATATAATGGACTTGATCAATGGTTGAATATTGTGATGTGTGTGGTTGGGAACCTAACCTACATCAACATTGGTTAAAATTTGTGAAAAATAGTACAGGAAAACGCTTGCTATATAATCTGTGTGGAACAAGGCAGTTTAAACTGAGTAGTAATGGAAGGCAATATATATTCTAATTCTCTCTTCTTAATTCTTCCAGTCTTCCAAACGTAACCCCAATTCAGTTATTCTTTCGTAAGATGTATCCAACAGATATTTGTTCATTAATTTTCGCTATCATTGGAATCAAAGGGTGAATCAAACTTTATAGGTATCTTCCCCTCTTTTATTGACTGATTCAGGGCTTCAATGTCTTCATCAGTGAGATGTGGTGGCTTTTCCATTGCTTTGATGAGACGTTGTGCGGCGGGATTTTTTTTCACCGTATTATTTTTCAACAATGTGATTTGAGACGCAAGGAAACTACTACACTTATACATTTGTCCGTTGTCATCACTGAATTCTACCTCAAACGCTTCTCCATCGGATAGGATTTCAACGACTGTTCCGACTTCTCCACGCTTAAGATTATGTTCAGGTTGGTCTTCAGTAAGCGCAACGACATCTAGAAGTTTGATTTCGGCATTTTCTGCATGTTCTTGATTGTTTTCAGACAAGTCATCTACGCGTGAAATGTCGTCGGTAGGTTTATTATTCATAGTTAATCCTTACGTATCAATGGAAACGCAGTCGCCAATTTTGGAATGTCAGAATTAGTTTCAATAATCCAGCCACTCCGAATCATCGCATTTTTTCCTGCCAATTCAGTATGAAATCAAGCGTAAACCGCTGACCATAAGCATTCTTTTCAGCCAATTGTGCATCTTGATTCTTGACTGCTTCTAACAATATATTGCGCAACTCTTCTGCATCACTTGCACTCATACCTAACAAGGTGGAAAATAGACGAGCTTTATGTTTTCCTTTATTATGGTTGGGATTAAGGCAATAATCCTGTAACTTGCGAATGTCTACAATTGCATTTTCAGCATTAGGTATTTTCATGAAAAGTGTTGTATTGTGTCCACAATTTCTGTCTTCACACTAAAGTGATTCCGTATTTACCTCACAACCTACGATTGTTAAAATCGGTTTAAGGCGTGCTTCAACGTAATCATAGGTGAGATGCGGTGGAATTTCCATCACTTTGATCAGTCGTTGTGTAATCTGTATCTTTCCTATTGTGGATTTACGTTTTCATTTTAGTTTACTAAACAATTTCTTGAAATACAACACCAAAAGGATTTGATTAAAAGTTGATACACAAATTAGATTCACCAGAATTATAAATGAAATTATATCACATTATCAGTAGAAATTCAATGCATATTGAAAACCTTAACAACATTAATTCCCTTGACAAAATCACTTAAAACCTATTTAATAATACAAGTTACTGCAAATTTTCCTATTTGCAGAATATTAATTTATAAACCTATTTGGGAGATATGATATTACATGAAAATAGAGAAACGGCTTGAAGAATTAGGGATAGAATTACCCGAGCCTGCTATACCCGTAGCCAATTATGTTACCACAGTTCAAACAGGAAATCTGATCTTTACTTCCGGACACGGACCCGGCACAGGTGAAGGGAAAATATATAAAAGTCAACTCGGAACAGATGCCACTATTGAAGAGGGATATGAATCTGCCCGTCAAGTTGGACTCGGATTGATAAGCACACTCAAACATGCATTAGACGATCTGGATCGGATTAAACGTGTAGTGAAGGTTGTCGGTTTTGTCAACTCATCAGCAGATTTCACGGATCAACCTGCTGTTGTCAATGGTGTATCAGATCTGCTTGTAGAAGTATTCGGTGATAAAGGCAAACATGCGCGTTCTGCAGTCGGTATGGTGCAATTACCCGGCGGGATTCCTGTTGAAGTTGAGATGGTCGTAGAAATTGAAGACTAACCTTTAAAAAAGAAGGATATAATGGCAGTTCAAATTGTTAAACCACGGATACGTGGTTTTATCTGTACGAATGCACATCCTGCTGGGTGTCTAGCGAATGTTCAAAACCAGATAGGATTCATAAAAGAGAACACTACTCATAAAGACACCGGTTTGAACGCTCTTGTCGTTGGTGCTTCAACGGGTTATGGACTCGCTTCTCGCATTGCATTGACGTGGGGAGACGGCGCGAAGACGTTAGGACTTCTCTATGAACGTCCTGCAGATGAACGACGTACTGCATCTGCTGGTTATTACAATACCGTCGCATTTCATCAACAAGCACAAAAAGATGGTTTTTCTGCTAAAAGCATCAACGGAGATGCATTTTCTGATGAGGTGAAGCAGGAAGCTATTGACCAACTCAAAGCAAATTTCGGTAAAGTAGATATACTTGTGTATAGCATCGCTGCCCCGCGCCGAACCCATCCTCGCACAGGTGAAACGCATAATTCTGAACTAAAACCTATTGGTGAACCGTATACTGGTAAGACCATTGACCTGAACAACGAAATCGTCGTGCCAGTAACGATTGAACCCGCAAACGATAAAGAAATTTCCGACACAATCGCAGTGATGGGTGGCGAAGACTTGGAGATGTGGATTACTGCTTTAGCAGATGCAGAATTGCTTGCCTCAGAAGTAAAGGTTGTTGCGTATACCTATATCGGCAGTGCATTAACTTGGTCTATTTACCGAGACGGCACCATCGGCAAGGCGAAAGATGATTTGAAAGCACGTGTTGATGCTCTTGATGAACAACTAGCAAATCAATTCGGCGGTAATGCATATATTTCTGTGAACAAAGCAGTTGTAACACAAGCGTCTGCAGCGATTCCTGTTGTCCCGCTTTATATCAGTATACTATATGATATTATGAATGCAAAAGGTATCAATGAGGCACCTATTGGACAGATGCAGCGGTTATTCTCTGAACATCTCGGTCCTGGCTTACAACCGCAACTGGATAGTGATCGTTACATTCGTTTGGATGACAGAGAATTGCGGCAGGATGTGACCAATGCGGTTACTGAACGGTGGGATAAAATTAATACTGACAATTTCCATGAACTCTCTGATTATGCTGGCTACAGAAGACGTTTTCGTAACCTCTTTGGATTTGAGGTCGAGGGTGTTGATTATGATGAAGCAGTGGAAACAGAATTAATGTTCTAAGAATGGTACACTTATTTAGGCAACAGATTGTAAATCTGATTTAGGATAATGTGGTGTGGATTTACAAAGCATCCGTGAGAGAGTTCAAAATGGCAGCTATCTTGTTAAAAATCACGCGATTCTGCATGCGCAAAAAGAAGGTTTTCAAGTAAAAAACATGGTAGAAGGAGTTCTTAACGGAAGAATAATAGAAACTTATCCGGATGATGGACGAGTTTTAATTTGTGGACGTTCTACTCTCTTTGAGAACATTGTTGTTTACCTACATGTTGTGTGTGAATATACGGATCCGCTTTACATTGAGTTTGTGACTGCTTACATCCCCGATGAGAATCAATGGCAATTTCCTCCGTTTGAGCGCATAAGGCGTAAAAGGAGATAACTTATGACTCTAAAAGAACCACCGATTTGTAGAGACCACAAGAAAAAAAAAGAATGGCAGCAAACGGTATTTTGTTATAATGAAGATGGTATCTCAATCCAAATTCCAAACGTCTATGCTTGGGTTTGTCCCGTAGATGGAGAAGCCTCATTCACACCAGAGACAGCAGATGAATTGATTGTAGCACTACGCGAATTCGTTGACGCTGCCAAGCGCGCCAAAGAAAGACGGTCTGTGTTGACAGAATACGTTGTTGCTGTTGAATAAAGTTTAATTTGTTTCTACGGCATAATCCAATGCAATTTCTAATCACAAGGAGAAACTTATGTCACAACCTTTAGTTACAGTTTGGAACGAATTTAGACACGAAAAAACGAACGAAACTATCAAGAAACTTTATCCGAAAGGCATTCATAACGCTATTGCCGATGGATTAAGTGAACACGGTATTGAAACGTTAACCGCTACGTTAGATGAACCTGAACACGGTTTAACTGATGCAGTACTGGAAAAAACGGATGTGCTGATATGGTGGGGACATGCTGCACACGGTGCCGTTGAGGATACCATTGCTGATAAGGTAAAGGCACGGGTGCTACAGGGAATGGGACTTATTGTCCTGCATTCTGGACACTATTCCAAACCTTTTATCCGCTTGATGGGTACTTCATGTAGTCTCAAATGGAGAGAAGCAGCAGAGAAGGAACGTATCTGGGTGATAGAACATGGACACCCGATTGTTGAAGGATTGGACGAATACTTTGAAATAGAACATGCAGAAATGTATGGTGAACCGTTTGACGTTCCAGAACCTGATACGCTTGTTTTTATTAGTTGGTTCCCCGGTGGTGAAGTATTCAGAAGTGGTTGTTGCTACTATCGTGGTAGAGGAAAGATATTCTATTTCCGTCCAGGTCATGAAACCTATCCTATCTATTACGATGAGAATGTTCGGCTTGTCATAGCGAATGCTGCGCGATGGGCAGCACTTGGAGATGCACCGAAACCTGTCTTTGGACATTCACAACCTTTAGAACCATTAGAATAGAGTGCATGTTGTCAGTGTAACTATTTGGTTTATCTGTTCGGTTCTGAACTCGTATGCTTTTTAGTACTCGCTATATGTTTATAGTCAATACTCCTACTAACGCTGAATCTTCAAAAGGAGATGAACCATGGAAGATAATAAAGCTAACGTCGCACAACTATTGGAAGACGGTTATATCTTAATAGAAGGTGCGTTGTCACAGGAAGAAACCGAAAATATACGTCAACGTGTGAATTATGCCCGTGAACAAGGTTGGGAAGAAGGTTTGAACGCAGTAGGCAACATGTGGTTTGATTCCCTGCTTGATCGTGAACCTGATACCTATGCCCCACTTGTCGGACATCCAAATGTCCGTCCATATCTTGAGGGGTTGATGGGGAAACAGTGTCAACTCCGTAGTTTGCGTGCTCATATCAATCCAGGTCCTTACCTACAGGAATGGCACATGGACTTTTACGGGTATTGGCACGAAAAGCGATATGTTGAAGAATATCCGTTTGCTATGGCACCAGCCGGGATTAACACCACGTACTATTTTCAAGACAACGGTCCAGGCGATGGACATCTCAAGTTTGTCCAAGGTGGTCATATCAACGAACCACCGCATCTGTATCCGTTAGATCGTCCTAAATTTGAAGAATGGTGCGAATCACAAGAACATGTTATCTTGTATCCGAAAGCAGGGGATTGTGTTGTGTTCATCAATCACATGCCGCATCAAGGTGCAAAGGAAAGAGACGATATGGAACGGAGCAATGTCGTTTGCCATTATCAGGTAACACCTATGTATGATGGTGTATGGCATGTTTCACGTCCCCGTGGATATCAAGGCACATTCCCATTTGCTTAGATCGTAACTCATAAGTCATTGTAGGATGGGTCTCTGTGTCTTACTATTGTTTCATAAGGAAATTGAGGCTGATACAGAGCCCTTACCTTACAATGTAGTTAGATGTTGATGCATCCACATCATGCAACCCATCGTTCCGATTAAACACAGGAGAAACTTATGCGAAACCTTATCATTCTCTTTCTCATAATACTATGTATGGTAGCGAGTTATCAAATTGACTGTGTAGCAGCTGAAGTGGAAGGTTTAGTTGTTTATTTCGGTTTTGAAGATGGACAGGGTGAAACCGTCACAGATCTATCTGGAAACGGACAGGAAGGGAAATTAGAAGGAGACACGAGTTGGACCGATGGTAAATACGGTAAAGGACTCAATTTCGGTGGAGAAAACGGGATTGTACGGGTTTTCCATTCCCATCAATTTCTATTTACCGAAGGCATAACCGTATGTGCATGGATCCGACCTACCTTATTCAAAGGACCTGGTGAATGGCAACTCATTGCAGCCAAGGGACCGGATGTAGAGGAATATTTTGAGGTGCTTCTCCATCCAGATGGATATATATGGATGGGTTGGAAATTAACAAATGGACGGCAGGTCCCCGAAAAAAGTCCTGCAAGAATAGTCAAGGATAAATGGCAGCATGTTGCTATTTCCTTTCAAAGTGGAGAATGGTGGACGGTCTATCTTGATGGTGAGGTATTGATTGATCATCCGCGTCAGAAAAGTGAATTAGTGCCTGTTGAAGCACATCTGCTGCTTGGTGATGAAGACCCACCTAATCTAAATCGCTACTATAATGGGGATATGGACGAGTTTGCTATCTACAACCGTGGACTTACTCAAAAAGAGGTGCAATTGGTTCAGAAAGGTATTGATAGATTGTTATCGGTTGACCCAGATGATAAATTGCCGATAACCTGGGGATACCTTAAACAGAAATATCAAATTCGCGGTGTGTCATATTGACAGACATATTTTATATTCTCATTACGATTAAAACTGCCAAATTGACTTACTTCCCTAACTTAACCCGAATTTTCAAACATTAATGTTGGCACAGAAATTGCACTTATAATTTCAGCAAATTATACAAACTATATATTTATTATACTGATGGAGACAATAATGAGCAAAGTAATTGGAATTGATTTAGGAACGACAAATTCATGCGTTGCCGTTTTAGAAGGCGGTGATGCTAAGGTTATTGAAAACGCGGAAGGCAATCGGACGACTCCCTCAATTGTCGGTTTTACGAAAGAGGGTGAGCGTCCGGTCGGACAAGTAGCCAAAAGACAAGCTATCACAAACCCTCAAAATACAATTTTTTCAATAAAAAGGTTCATGGGACGAAAATATAATGAACTTGGGGACGATGCTTCCCGCGTGCCTTATGAATTAAAAAGTGATAAAGATGGTGATGTTGCCGTCAATATTGATGGCAAAGAATACTCTCCTCCAGAAATTTCTGCAATGGTTTTGCGGAAAATGAAAGAAACCGCTGAGGCATATCTTGGGGAAGATGTCACACAAGCAGTTATTACCGTGCCTGCATACTTCAATGATTCCCAACGTCAAGCTACAGCGGATTCCGGTAAGATCGCCGGTTTAGAAGTGTTACGGATAATCAACGAACCGACTGCTGCTTCACTCGCTTATGGGTTGCAAAATGAAGGTGACAAGAAAATCGCTGTCTACGACCTTGGGGGTGGCACGTTTGACATCTCTATTTTGGAAATCGGTGATGGTGTCTTTGAGGTGAAAAGCACAAACGGAGATACTCACCTCGGTGGTGACGATTTTGACCAAACGATTATTGATTGGATGGCACAAGAGTTTCTTAGTAGTCAAGGCATTGACTTGCGAAGCGATCAGATGGCACTCCAACGTCTAAAAGAGGCAGCAGAAACTGCAAAATGTGAACTCTCCAGCACACCACAGACGGATATTAATCTGCCGTTTATTACAAGTGATGCGAGTGGTCCCAAGCACCTTAATTTGACACTGACACGCGCGAAACTTGAACAAATTACCGATGAGTTAGTTCAACGTTCTTTGACACCGTGCAAACAAGCTCTTGCTGATGCTGAGATGCAACCCTCCGATATTGATGAAGTCATACTTGTTGGTGGACAAACACGTATGCCAAAGGTTCAAGAAGCAGTGGAGCAACTATTCGGTAAGGAACCGCATAAAGGCGTTAATCCTGATGAGGTTGTTGCTGTAGGCGCGGCAATTCAAGGCGGCGTGCTTGCAGGTGATGAGGAAGTAAAAGATATCCTTCTATTAGATGTAACCCCGCTTTCACTCGGTATTGAAACACTTGGCGGTATCTTTACGCGGTTGATAGAAAAGAACACTACGATTCCGACAAAGAAATCTGAAAAGTTCACAACTGCTGAAGACAATCAGACTTCTGTTGATGTGCATGTGCTTCAAGGTGAACGTGAACAGGCAGTTTATAACAAAACGATTGGTCGGTTCCGTCTGAGCGATATTCCACCCGCACCTAGAGGCATGCCGCAGATTGATGTTACCTTTGATATTGATGCCAACGGTATTCTGAATGTGTCTGCCAAAGATACGGCAACAGGTAAGGAGCAGAAGATAACGATTACTGCATCCTCCGGTCTCTCTGATGCAGAAATTGATCAGATGGTGAAAGATGCCGAATCACACGCGGAAGAGGATAAACAGAAACGGGAAGAAGTTGAAACTCGCAACCGTGCTGACTCTTTAGTCTATGAAACTGAGAAGAACCTGAAGGAATTTGGGGATAAGGTGGATGATGCTACAAAGGAAAAAGTCAACGCAGGGGTTGAACGGGTCAAGCAGGCACTTGAAACAAACAACAACGAGGAGATTAAATCTGCTACTGATGAATTGATGCAGATTTGGCATGAGGCATCAGCGCAACTTTATCAACAGACAGCCGATGCCGAACAGGGTGCTGCACCTGAAGATGTTCCTTCAGAAGATACGCCACCTGAGGATGTCGTTGATGCTGAATACGAAGTTGTTGACGCAGATGAAGAGAAGAAGGAATAATTGCCTTGATGTATCCATCCTATTCTGGAGATAACAGATATGGCTTACAGCGAGTTTACCCTTGAATCAGTAGTACCATCGTTTCAACTTGAGAAAATTGATACTACGGCTCTTTTTTCAGATGTTGAATCGGTTCCTCCAAGTGACCATCTGACGACTGCATTAGCAAAAAAAGCTGCTTTAGCTACCGCTATCGGCACAGAAAAAGCGCGGTCGGAACTGATTGTCGCTGATGTGCTTGTTGAACTCCGCGAGCATTGTGAAAAGCGTATCAGTTTCTTCTCTGGAATTGATTTTAATGTTGATGTAGAATCTGGTTTAACTGGTGTATGTGATTTTTTAGTAAGTCTATCACCGAACCAATTTTACTTGGAAGCACCTATTGTCATCCTTGTTGAAGCCAAGAATCTTGACTTGAAACTGGGACTTGGGCAGTGTATTGCTGAGATGATCGCTGCCCAACGTTTTAACTCCGATAGGGAAAATGACATCTCCACTGTCTATGGTGCGAGTACTACAGGGGTTGAGTGGTTATTTCTCAAGTTGGATGGAAAGTGTTTGCAGCTTGATATGTCAACCTATACGATTGAGCGGTGCGACAGGATTCTCGGTATCCTTGCCAGCATGGTGGCACAGAGAGTATGATAAAAGGTATAGTCGCATCACTATGGACCAGTTTTGATTCCGTTGATATTTCACTCTACGGCATAATAGACTTTGTTGATAAATGCTATAATTGTATGTTTTATCAGTCAACATAGTTTATATTAAACATAAGATGGCACATGTAAGATAGATTAACAATGGACAGATTGCCTTTTAAAGGAATTATAAGGAGTAAAACATGGGATGTGTCTATATTTTGGTGAATGAAGCAATGCCGGGGTTAGTAAAAATTGGGCAAACAAGTCGTACTGCTGAGGAACGGGCGGGAGAACTCCTTCCCCCAACTGGTGTTCCATGTCCATTTGAAGTTGCCTGCGCCCTATATTGTGAACAGTATAAAAAACTTGAAACGGATATACATAAGAAACTCAATGCTTACCGTGTGAATACTAAGAAAGAGTTCTTTAGGTATCCGGTCAATGATGCAATTAGGGTACTTAAACGAGGGGTGTGCATAAATATTGATAACAAAATAGTCCTTTTCACTCCGTTTATTGAAATAATGTTTTCATTCTTGATACCTCTCTGTGAGGTCTGTTCCATATTGAGTTGACCAACATTGCTATTTGTAGCAAGACGATTGCCAACATCAGAAAGGTTCTCACATTTTCAAGACGAGATATTGGCAGTTGTTTCTGATTGTTCTTTGTTCCTGTCAGATCGGTCAACAGATTGAAAACCGGTTCAATCGCAGTTTTGCGTTGTTTTTGATAAGTTTCAAGCTGCGGTGATGTTTCAATCGCTTTTAGATAAGCTACCTTTTCAGTAGCTTTAGCACCTGTTATTGGTGTCAAAAGGAAAAGTCCATCTTTTGCAAGTGTCTGAGTGCGAGTAAAGTCGGTATAGCCAGCATCCGCAACGACATATTGGATATTTCTCGCTAGAAGTGCGTCAGTCCTTTGATCAAGTCCTGTTTTTTCGCTTACAGAAGCGGTCCAAACATTTGCGAACATCGGAAAACCTTTCGCTGTTGTCGTCAGATGCAGTCCATACCCATAAACCCATCCACGATACTTGCTTGTTGACCAACTTGCATCGGTATCAAGGTTGCGCAAACCTTCGGGAATGTGATTTTCTTTTCGGTCTTTTTGATGCCACACACTGCCTTCTGCTTTATAGAGGCTTTTGTCAACAAAGACAACATCTCGAGGCGTATCGGTGTCTAATGCGGCACCTAAGTCACCGAGATAGTCAACGAACTGCTCAATCCTGGGTGCAAGTTGTTTATAGCGACGGGATAAAGTTGTCCGATCCGGAATGCTTTTGAACTTGAGTTTTTTTACCCAGGCTGGATGTTCACAAAGAAAAGCGTGCTGTGCTTTAAACCGATTTATGCCTCTCATCAGCATAATCGCAAAAAAGATAATCAGTGAACTATCAGGATGCACTTTAGGTCTTCCTTTCGGTTTGGATTGATTGGCGTTGATAGACTTTTCAAAATCTTTGTAGCGTTTAGAGAAAAATGTGATATAATATCTTTGGTCAGGATAACTCATGGTTAATACTCCTTTTAGATTATTCTTTTAATAAGAGTTTAACCTATATCCTGACTAAATTCAATTATGCACACCCCTCACTTAAACAATTATATTCTGGTTATCTAAATGCTGAAATACTGTCGCTTGATTCTCGAAAAACAAAACTTATTGAAAGAATTGAGAAAGCAAAAGAATCAGAACAAGCATTATTGGCGAGGGGACAGGCTGCGCGCCAAGAAACTGAGTATCTGGAAAGTGAGGTAGCACGACTTGAATCAGAAGTAACTAAGGCACATCAAAAGATCGAGGTGCTAAGAAATGAATCAGGAAAAACAGAAAAAGAATTATTGCGGAGAGAACAAGATAAGCGTCGAAAAATTGAGTCTCTGAAAAGTGAGGTAGAACAACTTAAGGCAGAGAAAAAAAAGATGCAGAAGGAAATAGGTAATCTTAAAGATCAAAAGAAATATAAAAATGCTGTAGGTCAAAAAGTTAGGATTTTCTCACAAGAAGATAACATGCATTCGAAAGATAAGTCAGGACAACTTAGATCGAAGAAAGGAAAAGACCCAGGATATAGAAATGCCGTAGGTAGAAGAGAAAAAATCTACGTCAGTTAAAAACAGTAGATCACGGAATAAAAATTAGTACCCCAACAAAACAATACCCTCACGATAAGTCTGTGCAGAAGTCTGCAAAGCACCCAACTCACCGCATCAATCAGCAACTTCAGAATCCACGGGTTCTGGGAGTTTTGGATTTTTACTTGGTAAATCTGCGAATTTATATTTACCAGACCGGCGCATCTTTTCCTGCATCTCTTGGTAGTGCGCGACCAACCGTCCTACATCATGGTCAAACCGTGCGGAGATTTTATGCCGGACTTCACGAACTTCCTTGACCGTTTCGCATTCAGTATTTTCTATGATTTCCCTGTCATTCATATTAAGTTTATAATATAAATTGCTTAGTACCCCAGCAACGCTATCCCCTCGCGATAAGTATTCGCAGAAGTTTGCAAGGCGTTCAACTCGTCATCTGTCAGCTCAATCTCAAGGATTTCTTCAATGCCATTCGCACCGAGTTTGATTGGCACACCGATATACAGATCGTTG
Source organism: Candidatus Poribacteria bacterium (assembly GCA_958295945.1). Classification (GTDB taxonomy): domain Bacteria; phylum Poribacteria; class WGA-4E; order WGA-4E; family WGA-3G; genus MSPOR6. The sequence continues at coordinate 978,470 of OY282386.1, read as the reverse complement.
ATACCGTATTGTCCGGTGAGATGTGCAGAGCATGGGAGTAGTCGTTTCTTATCCAACATTATCGCTTCTGCCATCTGTGCTAACGATGCACCCGCCGCATAATATCCACTCGTTTTGAGCAAATTGACAACCTCAGCACCACCATCACGAGTGCGTTGTGCCATCGCTTCAATACGATCTTCTGGTATCAACTGCGGAATTGGAATACCGTTGACGGTAGTATAACGTGGTAACGGCACCATCGTATCACCGTGTCCGCCAAGAACAAGTGCGTGGATATCTTCTACAGATACGCCAAGTTCTAACGAGATGAAATAACGGAACCGCGCTGAGTCCAACACACCAGCTTGTCCTACGACTCTGTGTGAAGGAAATCCTGAAACCTTCCACGCATGGTATGTCATGATGTCAAGCGGGTTGGTAAGCATTAATAGGATAGTATCTGGTGAATGCTTCACCACATTTTCTGTTACGCTTCTGACAATGTTCGCGTTTGTTTGCAATAGGTCTTCGCGTGTCATACCCGGTTTGCGTGGGGAACCCGATGTGATAATCACTAAATCTGAGTTAGCAGTTGCGGAATAATCAAGGTCACCGCTAATCGCAGCGTCAAACAGTTCTACCGGACCCATTTCCGCCATATCTAATGCTTTGCCTTGCGGCACGCCATCAACGATGTCTATCATCACGACATCACCTAGCTGTTTCTGTGCGATAAGGAATGCTGCTGTCGCGCCGACGTTTCCTGCCCCAATTACACTAATTTTCTTTCTTGCCACTTCTTCCTCCAATTACAAAATTATTCATTAAAATATCTTGTCGAATACTACTTCTCAACATGCTCACGAATTGCAATAACTTCTTCCAAAATACGTTTGTGAAGATAATAGATCACATACACCATTAGAAAACCAATGCCAGCCAACAAACCTACACTAAGGATTATTTTAGTTTTTAATGACATCTGTTGTTCTCTTGTAAACCGTAACAGAATGTTTTTACTGAAAGTTGTCAATAATTGCTTCACCGAATTCAGATGTGCGAACTTTCGTTGCACCCTCCATCAACCGTTCCAGATCATAAGTTACTTTCTTTTGAAGAATGGTCTTCTCAAGTCCAGCAATAATAAGGTCTGCTGATTCTTGCCACCCGATATGTTCCAACATCATCACTGCTGACAGGATAAGTGAACTCGGATTGACGACATCTTGATCAGTATATTTCGGTGCTGTGCCGTGTGTTGCTTCAAAGAGTGCAACTTCATCGTTGAGATTACCACCCGGTGCCATGCCGATTCCTCCGACCTGTGCTGCTGCTGCATCTGAAAGATAATCTCCGTTTAAATTCGGTGTAACAATGACATCGTATTCATCGGTACGGGTTAAAATCTGCTGTAACATGCTATCGGCAATTCTATCATTGACGATTATTTTTCCTTCTGGGACGTTCCCATCATATTCGTCATAGAGTTCAGCTTCTGTAATTGTTGTGTCAGCAAATTCCTCTTTCGCGAGTTCATATCCCCATGCACAGAACGCACCTTCAGTGAATTTCATGATATTGCCTTTGTGGACAAAGGTTACACTACGTCTACTGTGTTCAATAGCATATTGAATTGCCATGCGTGTAAGCCGTTTCGTTGCGAAAATACTAATCGGCTTAATACCGACACCAGAATCTTCACGTATTTCAACACCCATTTCTGTGCGTAGCAAGTCAATAACCTTTTTCACTTCAGGGGTGCCTTGCTCCCATTCGATGCCAGCGTAGACATCTTCGGTATTCTCACGGAAAATGACAACGTCCATCTTTTCTGGATGCGTCACAGGCGCGGGGACACCTTGAAAATAACGGACAGGTCGCACGCAAGCATAGAGTTCAAGCACTTGACGTAGTGTTACGTTCAAACTGCGAAATCCACCGCCGACGGGAGTTGTCAGCGGTCCTTTTAGTGCCACACGGAAATGTTCAATCGCATTGAAGGTGTCTTGTGGCAGCCATTCATTATACTTATCCATCGCGTTTTCGCCAGCATACACATCAAACCAAACGATCTGCTTCTCACCATCATAAGCACTTTGAACAGCGGCATCAACGACACGACGTGCCGTTTTCATGATGTCGCGTCCGATACCGTCGCCTTCAATAACAGGGACGATGGGGTTATCTGGGACAACCATCTGTCCGTTGGATGTCTCAATTTTCTCACCGGTTGTCGGTACTTTTAATTGGTCAAATTCAATCACTGTGATTCCTCTCTGATTCACACGGAGTATCTATAAAGTGTTATAAGGAATTATGAAGGAGAAAATCTCTATTGGTCAAAAATCTCAGCACCTGCCATTCGATTGTGTAATGCGACAACTTCATTTGCGATTGTCGTATCATCGGAGGGTTTGGGAACAATCTCTGGGTCTGGTGGAATAACTGGACGGATAATCTTCAGTTGGAGTTGTTCCCGTGCATCCATAATCCAACCAAATCCGCGGAAGATGTAAGTCAGGAATGTCCTATCGCTTTCGTAAATGTCCAGTCCTTCTTGAACTGCCCATCCCCCGAAGTCTGTGTTAGGAGTTAGACGGAGTGGGGGTTCATCTTCACGACCAGCACGCACAACGCCTTCAACAAAAGCAATCTGATATAAACGTTGCATAATTGCTAAACGCTTTTTCTGTCTATCACTCAGTTGAATCTCTCCCTTTTCAACTGCATCTATGAATGGATTGAAATAGATTGCGGGTCTTGGATCTTGTTGGATTTCATCGGATCTACCTGCAGCTGCGATCATGGGATGTCCAAAGGTTGGCAGCGCACTCCGCATCCGTTCACGAATTGCTTTCTCTCTTGCTTCAGTATCAAGCGGTTCAATTTCATTGATAAATGCAGTCATATCATGAATAGCACCAAAATGACGGTCACCATCTAAAGCCATCTGTGATGCAACAAAGAAATCGGACACAGCACCAGCATACAAAGATGCAAGATAACGGGCAACTACGTTTGAACCTGCAGAACCGTGGTGTGTTTGTATGATTCCCATCCGTTCTAAAATATTCGCTTCAACAGCACTTGCTTGTCTACCCAAAAGGAGACTATAACAAGTCTGAAATGTGGTCTTACCACTTTTTTGATGTTCAGAAATAAGGTCGTTTGCACGCATTGCCAACACTTGGGGGTGCAATGCATTGCTTTCTCTCAACTGGTGACGCATGAAAACAGATACTGTTCCTACAGCAACGTTTTCCATGTGTGTCCCAATCAATTCTAACAACAGATCCACTGGATCCCTTGTTCCTTTAATTCCTTGCTGATTCGGTTCACTTAATTTACGTAGTGTTGAGAAATGTTGGATAGCTGCTTCAGGACCGGCATCTGGGAAGGATTTTACGAATTCTGCGACCTGATTGATGAGACTCTGTTTACCTGTTAGTCCTTCTCTGTCAAGTTCAGTAAACTTATAGAAATTATTATTTATCAGTTCTGAAAAAACATTCTCTTCATCTATACCATCAGTGTCTTTATTAGGTTTTCTACCAAAAAGACCTACGAAAATAACGGATGCAGGACTAAGTTTGTTTTCAATAATCTCACTCTCTGAGACAACCCCACGAATTGCGAAACTTCTGATATTCAATGTTATCTGTGCGTCCTTACAGTCTACGGCAGCCTTGTGTAAAACGGGGTTCGCGAAAACATTTGTAGATTGTGGCATAGAACTGAAACCATTGAGTGCTGCCGCAATTTTGTCCTCCCCCAACTCTGTTGCCCTCTCTATTGCCTCATTTACAGGGGAGTACGTAGAAGTCGCGGGAACTTCAGACAGGATTTTTCTAATCACCGATTCCTGCTTCGTCTCCATATTCTTATTCAACATGAAATCTCCTTCGTACAGAATCTGATTAGTCCAAAAACACATAACTACCTGTTGACACAACTTGCTCGTTTATTTGAAGTTGCGTTGTAACGGTAAGGTTTCAGATTCCATTGGTTATGAAAGTTTACTGACTGATTGTTTTACATCTTAAAATATGGTATCAAATATTTTCTTTAAAGTCAACATAAAAGTTGGGATCGACAGTTTAATTTGGTTTTAGGATTTCTTGCGATTTAATAACGCCTGCTATATATCCAGAACGCAGGATAGAAAATTCAAATATCAAAGAACCATTGAAAAAGATAACGCTTGTCTGTGAGAACGAACATTGGGGAACCAAACTCATAATCACGGCAGCCGACATTTCCGCGATATCCGCGATTCAGACAAAAAGAAATCCATTAAATTGATGCCTATGGTGCGGTTTCCGATCCACACCATAGGCATCAATTTAGCATTTGTGAAAAAACACAAGGAAACCGAAAACTAAATGAGGGGTGTGCATAAATAATCGGTGGATCAACATAGATGGTGACACACATCACAAACTTCTTCATGTGGATGGACACCATTTTTAGTGCAAAAAGGACGCAAAAAGGACAAGATTTTGTAGGTCGGGTAGAGCTTGCGAAACCCGACATGCAAGACTCAATACGATTGTGTCGGGTTTCACTGCGTTCTACCCGACCTACGACATAAGCTTAGAATCAAATTTATTTATGCACACCCCTCAACTAAACAAACCTATTCTGGTCTGAATTTCAATTGACAGACATATAGTGATTCATATAGAATAGTTAATTCCAATATATGTTGATTTAATCAGTGGTAATCATCAATATGAGAACGGACACAGTCCTTAAAGCAATGCGACAATAACGACATAAAATTCCTATGATAAATAGAACATTTTCATATTGGTTGTGGATACTATTTTCCGGTGTCTTGTCATTGGTGCTTGGGACAGTGCCTCTGTTTAATCTCCTTGCCTTTGAGTTTTGTGCAGTCATCACACTTTTCATAGCATTTGCTGGTGCGCATATAGCAATGACAGAATTACAGGTGATGAAAAAGAATCCTGACGAACTTGCTGGATCATCACACAACATAATTCTGAGATGTCTCTATAAGGCACTTAAATCAAACGCCATATTACTATTAATTCCACTAATTATTATTCTCACAAATGCTATACGCATCAAAAATTGCAATATCATAGAAGGCTTTCTTTTTTACCTCATATTGCCAATATTCAGTTGTTTTACAGTAACCGCCGCAGGTATATTTTTTAATCTATGGATACAAAGACGTTGGATCGCTTATTTAGCATACCTGACTTTTCTAATTGTATCGTGTGTTCCTACAATTACTAACCTAATCTTTCATCCCCCTGTATTTGCCTTTCACCCAATACTCGGTTATTTTCCGGGACCGATTTATGATTTCGTAATCTCAATCACCCCTACCTTACTGATTTCACGAACAGAAACTATATTATGGGGGTTAGTCTTTTTAACTATTTCAGTTTTTACGTGTGAAGTTAACAGAACAACAGCACTGACTCCCAAATTGAGATGGAGGAGACTCGTAAAGTCTTCACAGTTCTCCCTTTTGCGTGTCACTACATTGTCTTTGATAGTATTGGCAATAGCAGGAATTGAACTCTATTCTGGAAAGTTGGGGATACGTCCCTCACGTCAAGACATTGCTGAGTCTTTAGGTGGTTATAGGGAAACGGAGCATTTTGAAGTCTTCTATAGCAGAGAACTTGAAAACGAGATTGCCTTATTTGCAGACGATTGTGAATTCCGTTATGTCCAAGTGTCAGAGTATTTGCAGACAGAAAATTCGCGTAAGGTTCGTGTATATTTATATGCTTCACCTGAGCAGAAAAAACGACTGATTGGTGCTGGAGATACATTCGTTGAGGATCCTTTCGGTTACGGTTTTCACGTTCATTCTCTCGGTTTCCCACATCCAGTCCTAAAACATGAACTTGCACATGTGCTGACTGCGGATTGGTCACCTTGGAAAGTCAGTTTGAATGTTGGAATGCATGAAGGGGTTGCTGTTGCTGCAGATTGGGAAGAAGATAAATTAACCGTTCATCAGTGGGCAAAGGCAATGCAAGAATTAAATGTCGCGCCGCCACTTTCAAGTGTCATGAGTCTCGGTTTTTGGAAACATGCTGGATCACGTAGTTACTCTATGGCGGGTTCCTATGTGCGTTTCCTAATTGATAGATACGGAATTGAAAAGTGTAAAAAGGCATTTCCAACTGGAAATTTGTCAAAAAGTTATGGAAAGGAACAACATGACTTAGAGGAAGAATGGCGTTTATATCTAAAAAATGAAGTTTCACTAAGAGAAGATGAACTAAACTATGCAACACAAAGACTAAAACGTGGGGGTATCTTTGAACAGGTGTGCGCGCATGAAATGGCATCATTACGAAATGATGCTCTGGGTGCATATTATCGTCAAGATTATACAACTGCTATTGAATCATTCCAAAAATTGTTGTCTTATGAACCTGAGAATGCAACAAACGCACGTGGACTAATGTATAGCACTTATCACACAGGCAATTATCAATCTACAATTTCAATTGCAAAGCAAATCATTTCGGATGAGAGTTCACAATTTAGATCGGAAGCAGCACAGGTACTTGGAGATATCTATTGGCTTCAAGGGAATATTGAAGATGCATTGCTCACCTACAATAACGCTTCTACGTTTGCGACACGCGAATCAACAGAAAAGAGCATATTAAAGCGGATCACAGTACTCTCGGATAGTTTTTCTTCAGAATCCAGAAATCGGTTGCGTAGGGTGCTTATCCGTAACAACAGTCTTAGTCGCACTTATAGTGGAACAAAAATGACGTTACTGTTGCGAATTATACGTTCGGAACCGAACAGTTGGTTAGCCCATTATTTAGCTGGAGAACTACTACATCAGGAGAAGGAATGGGAACTCAGCACACAATATTTACATCATGCATTAGACTTAGGTAGCGGGAAGGGAGAAAGTAAGATACCCAATTTAATCCGTATAGAATCGCTTCAGTTGTTAGGGATGAACGCCTATCGCAAGAAGGATTATGCCATTGCAGAGAGGATATATACTGATATTGCTGCAGATAAGGCACTCTCATTGGGAGATATATATGCGGCACAAGTTTGGGTAGATCGGTGTCAGTGGGCAAAAAATCACAAAGAATAATATTCAACGATGTTATCTGTTTGTAATAATGGAATATAAAAACATTGACACGTAAAATTAAAAAGTTATATAATTTAACGGGAATTCGGTATAGACATTTTTGTAGAGCAAACTGTTAGTTTGCGTTTCACGGATGCACAAACTAAATGAAGATTAAGTTATTAATTCGGTTCTACTAATTACCATCAAACCTTGTGGGTGCGTTTTGTGAACGCACCGGACTTCACTACAAAATTACCGAACTATTTTATTAAACTTCGGACAGTTTGTACTGCAAAGTGTGGTTAGGAAACCGCACCGACCGTGGATATAAGGTAGAATTTGAGCATTAAGAATTGCCTGTTTCTTAAACCAAACTCACGTTAATACACATGTTCTCTTGTAAATTATGAGAGCCCCACAAAAATTATACTCAGGGAGAAATCAGTTGAAATACCAGAGTTATTTTATACTTATCAGTTGCCTATTAGCCTTCATTTTTGTTAACAGACTTGATGGACAACAGAATCTGGCACAAGAAGCTTATGCAATCATAGAACAATCCTGTCTGGTATGTCACGGAGAAAACGGTGCCTATACAGAGGCACTCATCATTGATCACGCAGCACTCGTTGATGACAAAAAAATCATTCCCGGTGATCCAGACGATTCCGTATTCTATCAGCGACTCATTGAAACAGATTCTGCAAAACGGATGCCGCAAGGACAACCACCACTTGATCCCGCAGCGATTGAGACGATATGGCAATGGATAAAAGCAGGTGCACCTGATTGGAATGCCGCGTCACGTCAAGATATAGACTTCATAACAACCGATACTATGCTTGAAACGATTGAAAAACACGTCAATTCTCTATCGTCAAGTGACAAATCGTTCGCACGCTATTTTACCTTGACACATCTCTATAACGCAGGGGAAACAACCGAGGCACTAAACGCTTATCGGCGCGCGCTCTCCAAACTGATAAATAGTCTCTCTTGGGGACGCGAAGTTATCAAACCGCAGCCTATTGATCCAAAAGAAACGATCTTCTACATTGACCTACGCGACTACGAGTGGGATGTCCGAAACGATGCGTGGGCACAGATTGAGCAAGTATATCCTTACCAAATAACGTTTGATGCCCCTACACAAACACATCTGCGCGAAAAACTGACAACTTTACAGCAAGAGATGAGCTGCGAAGTGCCGTTTGTCCATGTAGATTGGTTTCTTGCAACTGCATCGTTGCCACCGCTCTATCATGACATTCTTGCATTACCCGAAACAGACCGAAAATTAGAAGAAAATCTCGATGTATACGTTGCAGACAATCTTCAAAATGCACCAGGGAAACGCGTCTGGCGTGCGGGTTTCAACGACTCCGGCGTTTCAAGACATAACCGCGTTGTTGAACGCCATACCTCTCAACATGGGGCATACTGGAAAAGCTACGATTTCGCTGGCAGTGCGGAATCCCAGAATATCTTTTCACATCCGCTTGATTTCACACATGACGGTGGTGAAATTATCTTTAATCTGCCAAACGGACTTCAAGCATATTATCTGGTAGATGCAATAGGTAATCGGCTGGATGTTGCACCGACAGAGATCGTTTCTAATCCTGCTGCAAGTGATCCTGCTGTGCGAAATGGTCTGTCCTGTATCGGCTGCCATACGCAAGGAATGAAGACGTTTGAAGACGAAGTGCGTGCTGCCGTTGAACAAGCTGATAACCCACCTTTTAACAAGGCGCGTGCGTTAGACCTCTATGTAGAAAAGACGGTAATGGATGACCTCGTTGACGAGGATACGCAACGTTACAGAATAGCACTTGAAACGGCAGGCGGTGTATTTGGTGGTATTGAACCGATACAACGATTCCATGAGGTGTTTCAAGGGACGCTTAATGCTGCACACGCTGCGGCTGCCGTTGGATTAGAAACCGACGCTTTCCTTGAGAAAATTAGGCAGAATGTCAGTTTACAAAACTTATTAGGGGCATTGGTGGTAGAAAACGGTGCCATCAAACGAGACGCATGGACATCATCTTTTCACGATGTGATTTCTAAGATCAACTCTCCTGATACGAGCCTACCACCCGTTGTGGAACGACCAGAAAATATTCCTGGTACTGGTGTTTACATTCCCGATGCGAACCTTCGTGCTGCAATTGAAGAAGCACTTGGTAAAGCAGCTGGTGATGTGATTACAGTTGAAGAAATGGAGTCGCTGATTCACCTTAACTCAGTGGAAGCAAGTATCCAAAATCTGACCGGACTTCAGTTAGCAACCAACCTGGAATCCTTCGTTGTTAGATGGTCTTTTGATGGTTTATTATCCGATTTATCACCTCTTGCTGGATTAACAAACCTTAAACGTCTTAATGTCTCTGGTAAATCTATAACCGACTTATCGCCAATTGCGGAATTAATAAACATAGAGGACCTTGTCTTATTTTCAACTGATGTATCTGATTTATCTCCCCTCATGGATCTTACAAAAATGAAAAGGTTGTACTTTAATCACGCACCAGTATCAGATTTGTTACCACTTGCAGAGTTGGAAAATTTGGAAAAGTTAGAAATTTTCTACGCTGAGGGTCCAAGTCTTGAACCATTAAAAGGATTAGTGGAATTGAAAAAACTATCTGTTGGACGTAGTGGAATAACAAGTATTTCACCGCTGGCAGGATTGGTTAATTTAGAGGAATTAGAGTTGTTTGACAATAATGAAATATCGGATATTTCCCCACTAGCATCTTTGCGGAATTTGAAACGTTTAAATCTACACGGGAACAAAATTTCAGATGTTTCCGCTCTGACATCTCTGCATGGCTTGGTTTGGATAGATCTTGCATTTAACAACATCTCAGACATTTCACACGTGGAGGGGTTACCAGAAGATCCAAATATAATTTGGTATGAGAATCCGGGTTTTCCTGTCGGTGGTCCGAAAATAGAAGGTCCTTGGTTATGGGCATTGGTGTCAGGACCAGAACTTGAGAGCAGTAAAGATTTCCTTTCACAAGTAAGTAGTGGTACAGTCACCGAACTACAGATTGCTACTTATGGTGCAGTAGAGGGTGAATCTGTTGGAAATAGTACATGGACTGCTCATCGGATTACACCGTCAGGGGAAAATAATATTAGTGAGATGACAAACGCTCTCGGTTGGACAACTGGTGAAGAGACAGTTGGTTATATTATCTATGGTTCTATCAAATTGAATTCCCCACGCGAACAGCAGACAAGGATATTTGTAGGAGCAGATGATAATGTCAAAGTCTGGTTCAACGGACAGTTAGTACATAAAAGGATTGGTGCTCGTTGGGATCCTAATGCTATCAATTATCAACATACTATCCCCACAACCTTAAATGAAGGGGTGAATTTGTTACTGGTTGCAATTGATAACATAGGAGGAAACTGGAGCGGCTTTTTTGGATTCGCAGAAGACACAGAATACACGGTACTACCTCCTCGTATTATCCCAGACCCAAACCTACGTGCTGTAATTGCTGAGGCACTCGGTAAGGAGGACTCTGATTCTGATCCAATTACGCGTGAAGAAATGGCAACATTAACAACCCTAAGGGCAAGCGACAAGGAGATTAAAGATTTAACTGGCATTGCGTTTGCAAAGAATCTAACAGAATTATCTATTGCTCACAACCCTTTATCAGACATTTCACCGATTGCTTCTTTGACAAAATTGCGCCAAATAAAATTTGATAACACTGAAGTAACCGATCTTTCACCCCTCGCGTCCTTGCTCAATCTTGAAGAAATAGATGCCGATCACACCCGTATATCAAATCTCGCGCCGTTGGCAGGATTGAAAAATCTGAAAAAGCTAGATACTGTACATTCTGATATTTCCGATCTCTCACCTTTGGCAGGATTAACAAACTTAACAAGATTGTACTTATATGACTGCCAAGCAACCGACATTTCCCCCTTAAAAGGCTTAACAAATCTTAGATGGTTGGGGCTTACGCATACTGATCACATATCAGATTTCTCACCCTTGTCGGGATTAACAGAATTGAGGCATCTTGACCTATCCGATACGGAGATTTCGGATCTTACTCCGTTAGCCGGGTTAGTTAACTTAGAAACGTTGATACTCAATGAAAACCGAATCGTAGATGTTTCACCCCTTGCTTCTCTGCGTAACTTGAAAAATTTACAACTTCACAACAATAACATCTCTGATCTCTCCCCCTTGGCTGGCATACGCGAGACTATAGAAGTATTCACTTGGTTTGGTAACCCTGCCTTTCCACAAGGCGGTCCAAATATTGAGGGGCCTTGGCTATGGTTGACTTTGCCCGGAAGAGTAGACAAAGATGTCGATTATTTAGCAACAGCATCCAACAATAAATCTACAGAAATACAGGTTGCTACTCTCGGTGCTTCAGAGGGCACTGTGATAGGAAACAGTGCATGGTCAGTCGGGATGCTTGAGCCTTACCATTCGAATGACTCCAATGCCAATAAGACGAATCTTAGAAGATTATTAGACTCTCAAGACGCTATCACACCCAATATCTACGGACAGCATTTCGTTGTCTACAGTTCTATGATTTTACTTGCACCGAGAACACAGCAGACGAAAATATTTATAGGGGCTAGTGAGGGGCAGAAAGTCTATCTAAATGGCAAATTAGTACATCAAGACTATACAGACTATGCCTTTGGAGCACACAATGTTGGTTACCGAACATTTTTTCCTGTCACGTTACAAAAAGGGAAAAATGTATTGCTGGTAAGGCTTGACGGGTTCAAAGCACATTACGATCTATGGTCTCTCTTTTTCGGATTTGAAGAAGACACAGAGTATACGGTTATTCCTCCTGGCGTCGGCTTCTCGTTTTCAGCAACGGAGACAAACCTACTCGCTGAGGATATGATTACACTGAACCTCAACGCGGAAAACATCACTGATTTAGCAGGTTGGCAGGCAGATATTACCTTTGACCCGAATGTGCTTGAAGCCGTTGAAGTCACCGAAGGTGATTTCCTGAAAGCAGAAGGGGGAGATACGTACTTCCAAGCTGGCACGATTGATAACGCAGCGGGTAAAATCACAAGTTTGTATTCGGCGCGGATAGCTGAAAGCGGTGTTAGCGGTACAGGCACACTACTGTCGGTGACGTTCAAGGCAAAAGCAGCAGGCGAAACACAAGTGACACTGGAAAACTTTGAGTTCAGTTCTATCAGTGGCGCAATCATTCCTACTGTTCCGCCAGATATTACCATCACTGTCGGAGACTATCCTGCTTGGGATGTGAATCAGGATGGACGGGTGAGTATCATAGACCTTGTGCTTGTGGCGAACGACTTAGGTTCAGATGCGCCTGCTAACTTGCGAACGGATGTAAATCGCGATGGTGTTATCAACATTCAAGACCTTATTATTGTAGCACAACACATGGGTGAGACAACAGATTCCGCTGCACCTGCTACACTTGTAGTAGACAGCGACAATCTAACACCAGCAATGATACAAACATGGATAGATCAAGCACAGGTCGCAGATGATGGATCAATCGCTTTCCAACAAGGGATAGAAAATCTCCAACGACTATTAGCATCGCTGATTCCTGAAAAGACAGCACTCCTTGCAAACTATCCAAACCCATTCAATCCAGAGACGTGGATACCGTATAACCTTGCGAAGTCTGCGGATGTTACCTTGACTATCTATACAGCAAACGGTACGGTTGTTCGGACATTAACGTTAGGACATCAGGCAGCAGGTATCTATCAAAGTCAGAACCGGGCGGCATATTGGGATGGTAGAAACAGTGTAGGTGAACCTGTTGCAAGCGGTTTGTATTTTTACACGTTCAATGCGGGGGATTTCACCGCCACACGCAAGATGTTGATACGGAAATAATTCCCAGAATAAACCATTTAATCCATATCACAAAATCACAAAGCTATCTTGACCATAGCACATATTCATAATATAATATACATAAGAAGATTTGAACTTTATCACATATTTAATAAATAAGGACGCACAATGAAACTTTTTGTTCCAGGACGGATATGCCTCTTCGGAGAACACAGCGATTGGGCTGGTGGACATAGGCGAACGAACGCTGAACTTGAAAAAGGGTATACCCTCATCACAAGCACGAATCAAGGGGTCTATGCCGAAGTACAACCTCATCCAACAAGTCTTATTTTGAAAACCAGTCTGAGCGATGGGACGCGTCACGGTCCGTTTACATTACCGATGGAACCGGCTGCTTTACTTGAAGAAGCTGAAAAAGGCAGTTTTTTCAGTTATGCTGCGGGTGTCGCATACCAAATTCTCACAAATTATCGCGTCCAAGGGTTAGAAATAGATAACTATCTAACAGATTTACCTGTGAAAAAAGGACTATCCTCCAGTGCAGCGATCTGCGTGTTAGTTGCAAGAGCATTTAATCGGATATACGATCTAAAGATGACAACACGCGATGAAATGGAATGTGCTTATCAAGGTGAAATTAAGACACCTTCGCGTTGTGGTAGGATGGACCAGGGATGTGCTTATCAACATCCTATCCTCATGGTTTTTGATGGGGATAACATTAATGTCAGAGAATTCAGTGTGTCATCAAATCTATACATGGTCATTGTTGACTTGGGTGTTGGAAAAGATACGCTGCTGATACTTAGTCAGTTGAATCACTGTTATCCTTTTGCTGAAAATGAACTACAGAATAAAGTGCAGCATTTTCTCGGTCCATTGAGTAAAGAGATCACACAATCTGCCTATGAAGCACTTAGAGTTGGGAATGCAGAGGCTGTTGGCGAGTTAATGACACGCGCACAACATGCGTTTGATGAGCACTTGATTCCTGCGTGTCCATCGCAATTAACAGCTCCTGTCCTTCATAAAGTGCTCAACTATGAACCGATACAACCTTATATCTGGGGTGGTAAAGGGGTTGGTTCTCAAGGTGATGGGACTGCACAATTTATCGTAAAAGATGAAGAGTGTCAGCGGAAAGTCATTGAGATTATAGAACGTGATCTGCAGATGTCCTGTCTGAAATTGGTAGTTGAAGCAAGTAAGCATGTGCGTAAGGCGGTTATCCCTGCAGCTGGATTTGGCACTCGACTTTTCCCCGCCTCAAAAGCAATGAAAAAGGAACTATTTCCGGTTATAGACCGGACGGGTCGTGCAAAACCAGCCATCATGGCAATCGTTGAAGAAGCAGTCAATGCGGGTATTGAGGAAGTATGTCTTATTGTTCAAAGTAGAGATATTGACCTTTTTGAATCCTATTTCAAAACACCACCGCGTATTGAACACTATAATAAACTGAGCAAGGAAAATAAAGCATACTGTGACTATCTAATAGAATTGGGTAGTCGTTTATCGTTTGTTACACAGGATGTTCAAGAAGGGTTCGGTCACGCTGTTTACTGTGCTAAAGATTGGGTCAACGGGGAACCTTTCCTACTGATGTTAGGGGATCATCTCTACGCCTCCGATGAAGCATATTCCTGTGCAAAACAGGTCTTAGATGCTTACGAGCGGGTAGGACATAGTGTTGTCGGCTTGAAGGAGACACCGATAGATGAACTATCTAACTTTGGGTGCGTCACAGGAATATGGAGTGAAGAATCAATGCTATCGGTAACTGAGTTCTATGAAAAACCTGATCCTGAATATGCAAGGGAACATTTACATGTAGATGGTATGGATGATGATAGTTTCCTCACAGTTTTCGGAATTTATGTAATTGAACCGCAGGTTTTTGGTTTCCTTGAGCAGAATATTGAACACAATCTCCGTGAACGTGGCGAATTTCAACTCACATCTTGTTTGGACGATTTGCGAAAGGCAGATGGCTTTTCTGGGTATGTTGTGAAAGGACGACGGTTTGATATCGGTTTACCAGAAGAATATCGGCAAACGGTGATAGATTTTAGAAATGCATAGTTGTTGATGATCTAATCCAATTATTCAGGCACCGATATCCGTTTGAGAACTACAAGCGTCATATCATCATATTGTTCTGCCTCCTGAACAAATTCCTGCACATCATCAAATATATGCTGTATCATTTCTTCAGCACTACTTTCACTTGGGATATTTGCAATCAGATCATTTAACCGATCTGTTCCGTACATATCTTGTTGTGCGTTGAGTGCTTCAATCAAACCATCGGAATGGAAGACCAAAAATTCACCCGCATTTAAGTCAAATGTAGTAGATTCATATTCGACGTTTTTCCTACTTCCCAGAGGAAGATCGGCAATTTCAATTTCAATGATTTGATCCCCTCTTTTGAGAATAGGATAAGGTTGTCCACCGTTTGCATAATCAACACTTTTCCCGGATTCATCTAGGACAGCTAAGTTGAGTGCGATAAAACTGGGACCATACATACGTGGTGACAAGCCAGCATTGAGATCGGTCAATATGACATCAGCCTCAGATTTATAGCGTGCGACTTCGTGCAACATGCCGTTTGTCAACACAGCATTCATTGCGCCACGTATACCTTTTCCAGCGGCATCAGCGACAGCAATCGCAGTTTGTCCGTTTGCCACAGTCAAATAGTCGAAAAAGTCTCCTCCGACTTGTGTTGCTGGAATAGATCTGCCAGCAATATCAAAATCACTTGTATCCGGTGCTTCTATTGGTAGGAGAGCCATTTGTATATTTTGTGCTTCATTCAACTCCGCGCGTATCCGTTGAACTTCTGCCTCTTCTTTTTCCCGCATTTCAAGGCGCAACTGAGTGGTATGTCTTCTATTGACAATCAATCTAAATAGCAAAGAACCAACTGCTGCCACAAAAATCAAAGTTGGGAGATAATTACGCCATCGAGACCAAATTGGCTGATCAATGGTAAAATTTACCACCGCAGGTTGTTGTGTATAGGGCCACCCTTTACGAAATGCTTTTATCAGAAAAGTATAATTCCCTGATTTTAAGCCTTCATAACGGATATGTGGCAAACGACCATCTTCCCCTATTTGTTGTGGTTGATAGTATTGCTTTACATCGCCACCTAAAGTTGTTTCACTAACAGATTGCTCCGTATCAGACGAAATGCGCGTCCATGCAAAGTCATCAAGTCCAATTAACCTAAATCTATATTCCATTTCATCTCTAAGCGGGTTAACACCTTGAAAATGAATAGTCATGTTTTTGAGGCGTGCGGGAAGCAGTTCTGTAATTTCAGTAATTTTCTGATTGCCTGCTTCTAAACTAAACGGTTCGGTGAATGACTTTCCTGCGTCAACAGAAATGATACGACAGAACGGTAGTGCCCCCAGATTTGCCCGATACTGCGTTGCGCCACCTTCGGTGCCAAACCACAATTCTTTTTCGTTTGCCGCATGGATACTTGATACATTATTGTGGATAAGACCGTCTTTGGTAGTAACAGATTGGAATGAGTTGCCATCGTATCTGACGACACCACCACCCCATGTAGCAAACCATATATTACCCCAACGGTCTTCATGCACATCCCGTAAATCATCAACAAGGAAACCGTCTGTAGTCGTATATGTGATTGCTTCCTGTCCATTATACTGAACTGCCCCCTGCGCTGTAGCTAACCAAAGATCACCTTCAGAGGATGTGATGGATCCGTTGACCTGTTCAATGGCAACAGTTGCTGCGTTTCTCAATTCTGTCCCTTGATATGTTTTAATACTATCATGAAAAACTAAAGTAACAGATTCAGAAACGTCTTGAGAAGATGTAGTATTTTGAATAGCCAAAATTGGTGCACCGCTTGCTGCTCCGGGAAGTTCAGTCAATGTATTTCTGTTATCAGGATTCTGCCAAAACATTAACTGTCCGCTCACCGTATTGTAAAACCATTGGACTACATTCCCCTCAGAATTACCTATAACAGGAATTACAGAACTCAGTTGCATGACTTCTGCATGGATGTTACCGCCCACGTAATTTGCACGAATTGTTATATTTGAGAATCGTTTGACTTCTCCTTTGTCATAATAACACCATAGTCTATCTTGTTTGTCAGTGTGAAGTGCAGTTACTGCTGTAGATGGTGAGGGTAACGATTCTGTAGAATTAAATGATGTCCTGCGAATTCTGCCATTTGGTAAAAGACGGTGCATCCCGTTACCTCTTGGCAGGAAAACCCAACCACCTATTACAATCCAAGGATTCTTGCCTGAAGTAACAATTGGTTCCGAATCAACGTAAATTGTATCTCCACCTGGACCGATATCTGCTTGTAAAAGGAGTGAGTATTTTTCAAATGTCTTATCTTTATATCGGAAAATTCTGTACAATGTAAATGGCTCTTGAGATAAAATTGGTTTGTTAATAAACCAGATATAACCATCTGCTTCAAAAATATGTGATACCTCTGCACGTCTATTTAAATTCGGATTGTTATCAAATTTAATCTCAATACTGAATGACTCGGTTTTGTAGGCAAAGTCTGTTAAATTGTGTTGCTTGAGTAAATCTTCATTTTCAAGATACTGTGCTACACCGCCAGGAATGCTTAGCCATAGAGTTCCAGCACTATCTGATTCCATCAATCTAACACTATTGCTACCCAATATTGTACGGGTTGTATGGTTTACGATGACAGGTTGTTGTTCAAATGATGTCACCCCGTTGTCATGACCAAACCAGATTTTACCATCCAAGGCTTCAAAGATTGTGATTATATTGTCACTTCCAAGTCCATCGTCAACTCTGTATACTTTCGGTTGTAACTCTGTTGGTTCAGTTTGTGTTTCGTCTAATTGAAAGAGACTGTTCTCTTTTTTTTCAAAATACTTACTATCGTATGCATGAGCTCCCATTTCACTTGCAAACCATAAATTGTTCCACGCATCTTCAATTTCAAAGGAACCTTGCATATTAACCTGTTGACTTGAACCTGGGTTATATTTTTTTAAACGTATGAGTGTATTGCCATCCCACCAACTCAATTGCCTATAATCACTGAACCATATTCTTCCGTATACATCGCTCTTTACCGTTACATTCCCATCATTAGTAGTTTGTAATTTTACGCTTCTATTCTGTGTTTCTGTAGATGTGTTAAGTATATCCTTGAATTCATTTCCATCATAACTAAATAGTAGTGATTGCCCCCCAAACCAGAGAACATCATTACGGTCTTGCATAATTACATGGACCGCGCGATCTTTTGGAGCATTTGGGATATTTTCCATCCGTTCTATGTTTCCAATTTGCCACATACTCCCATCAGTTTGGAACTTCATAATTAGTGCACCATTCGCATCGTGTCCACCAATCCAGTATGTGCCATCTTCGCTTTGAAAAATGACATTTATTATGGCGACGGAAGTTCCACTAATAGTCTGTTGAAATTCAAGTGGAGGATCTTGAATGTTGAGGGATTTATAACGTGTAACTGCGTCGTCACTGCCAACCCATATATCCCCGCTATTATCAACTGCAAGGCAATTTCCATTGGTTATATTTTCGAAGGATGTTCCATTATACCTACTGACAACACCGCTACCTTCAGCTGGATGTTTACTCAGACACCAAATATGTCCCCACCTATCCTCAACAATAGTTTTGGTTCTGCCACGAAACTCTTCAGTTTGCTCATTATTAACAATCTCAGTATAAGGGGTAAAATTATTTCCGTCATATCTGCTGATACCACCTCTATCTGAACCAAACCAAAGAACACCACGACTATCTTGATAAATAATAGGCACTATAGGACCTACCAAACCATCTGCCACAGTGTAGCTTTTCATCTGTTCAAATGCTGTAGCGTCTTCAACTATACTAATGATGAAAATCAGTGATAAAATGTGAGCAAATTTTAGCAATCGAATCAAAATAAACCACCTCATGTTTATTGTGAGGAAAAATCTCTAATTCGCGTAATCGCCTCTTCAATTACATTATCGGGATATGTCAATGAAATCCTGAAATACCCTTCACTCCATTGTCCATAACCGAGTCCGGGAGTTACTACGACACCCGCCTCTTCAAGGAGAGCAGTAGCAAAAGCGCGACTTGAACCGTCAAAACGTTCTGGTACTGGTGCCCAAACATACATAGTTGCTTTCGGTTTTTCAATAGACCATCCACTCTGTTTGAGTGCCTCAATCACCGTGTCTCTACGTTTCTGATATATTTTATTGAGTTTTGGTGTAACTTCGTCTGCAATTGATAGTGCCTTCGCTCCAGAGTATTGTAATGCACGTAATGAACCGTTGTCAATATTGTCTTTTACCTTTTTCACAGCTTCAACTGCAGTAGCATTGCCAACAACAAACCCCAATCGCCACCCAGTCATATTGAATGCTTTGCTCAATGAAAAGAATTCAACTGCGACTTCATCGGCTCCATCCACCTGTAGTATGCTTGGTGACTTATATCCATCATAAGTATTTTCACTATACGCATTATCATGTGCGATGAGTATGTTGTTCTGTCTGCCAAATTCTATTGCTCGTTTGAAAAAGTCTAAATCAGCAACAGCCGTGGTAGGATTGTTTGGATAGTTGATCCATAGAACTTTAGCAAGACGTTTCACCTCAACGGGTATAGCATCAAAGTCAACATAGAAATCGTTTTCTCTTAAGATCGGTGCATAGTATGTGGTTGCACTTGCAAATACATGCCCGATGTTATATGTTGGATATCCTGGACTTGCAGCAATACCTATATCCCCTGGATTTAGTATACCTAATGCCATTTTGACAATTGCATCTTTGCTGCCGAGTGTCGTTACGATCTGATTCTCTTTTAAGGAAACGCCGAAGCGATTTTGATAAAACGCACTCACTGCCTGCGGAAATTCTGTTACAGGACTATCGCATCCGTAACGGTGTCTATCAGGGTCTTCTGAGTCTTGTATTGTGCTACATAAAGTTTGCACTACCGTGTCGGGTGTAGGAAAATCAGGATCGCCGATTCCAAGACTGATGACATCAATACCTCGTTCTTTGGCGGCCATCATTTTTTGTCGTAAATCCACAAAAAGATAGGGGGAAAGTTTTTGTAACCGTTCTGCAATTGTAATCAAAGTAATGTCCTCTCCTTATTATTTCAGATGTAAGATAGCTTGTTGTGTTTCATTGAGTTGGTTCATGACTTTGGGGCTAAAATGCAAACCTTGACCACCCCAATCGGGCATATAACCTACGCTATAACAGTAGTAGAGTGTTCTGCGCGGTTTTCCTGACACATTGATGACGGATCCGTGTGTAAGTGCTTCTGTAAATAATATTGCATCTCCTGCTTTAGCGGGAATAGGCATCAGCACTGGGTTTTCATCTGGATGACTTCCCCACGGTTTAGGAAAGTTGCTCTTATGTGCCCCAGGGATAACTGCAAAACACCCATCATCTACACCACAATCGAGCATCGGAAAGACTGCCTTTGTTAACGTAGAGACCATCTCTCCATTTCTGCAGTGATACTGACACTTTGGAATAATCGGTGTTCCATGCATGTGCAACCCGGTATAACCGCCTCCCCACCGATATATTGTATAGGTATGGTTTAGACGATACGGTCCACCGGTTACCCCCGCAACTACATTGAGTACTTCAGGAATATCAACGAGTGCATTCAAGGCACTGTCTGCTTCCAAAATATTTGATATGTAAAGTTCTCTCTCTGTTCGTTCTGTACCCAAGCATAACGGGTCCGGGTAATCACTTGGATTCATGTTCTCATACTTGTCAAGCACCGCGTTGCATGCCTCAATGACATTATGAGGCACGACATCTTTCAAGACAATGTATCCTTGTAAATCAAATAGATATTTTTGTTCGCCTGTCATAATTCTATTTCCTTATTCGAGCTCAAGCACCTCATACTTTAGAATGGTTCCACCTTGACCTGTAACTAATCCTGAGTTCGGACTGCTCATGTGAATAGCCGTTAGGTCTGTTCGTGTATTTGTTCGTTGGGGTCTCCAGTTCGTACCCCCATCTATTGTATGCAAAACAAGTCCGTCTTTTCCAACAATCCATCCTTCTTCTTTTGAGATAAAAAACACATCGTAAAGAAAATCTAACGTGTTGCTATTTTGTTGTGTCCAACTTTTGCCACCATCATCGGTGTGAAATATCAAGCCATCCACACCAACCACCCATCCTATTTGTGGAGTCACAAAATAGACAGCGTTTAACCATGCATTCTGCATAGTGTTCATTCTCTTGAGTTCGCGTGTGAGTGTAGATAGTTGCCACTTTTTACCACCATCATTCGTGTATAAAAGTGTTCCAAATAATCCGACTATCCACCCTTCAGTTTTAGACGTAAAATGAATGTCAAATAGGTTAAATGAAACACCACTTTTTTGTTGGGACCAAGTTTTGCCACCGTTGGAAGTATGTACGATTTCTCCCGCACTGCCTACACACCATCCTGTATTTTCATCAACAAAGTACACGGCGAGTAGGTCTTGTTCTGTGTTAGAGGTCTGCCGTTGCCAGACTACTCCCCCGTTTGTTGTGTGTAAAATCACACCTGCTTCTGCAACTGCCCACCCTTTTTTCGGAGTTACAAAATGCGTTCCGCCAAAGCACTCGGTAGTTCTACTATCCTGTGCTTGCCAATTAGAACCGCTATCCTCAGTTTGTAAAATTGCACCTCGATCCCCTACGACATATCCCTTATTGTCGGCAGTGATGCATATATCAAAGAGTAAATGTGTTGGACTTGATTGTGCATCCCATGTGATACCACCGTTGCGTGTATGCAATATCGTTCCGTTTTCACCAACTGCCCACCCGAGTTTATTGGAAACAAAGTCAACACCTAACAAAAGTGCATCGGCACTGTTGTGAAAGCGCGGTCCACCGCGTTGGTGTCTCCATATACGGCTGTCATCTTTCTTCACACCTGATGCAATATGGAGAATTACACCCAAATCTCCCACAATCCACCCGTGCTGATTGTCAGCAAAGTCAACATCATAGAGCGTAAAGGTGTGTAATGGTTCATTGCCAAGATATTCGGGTTGTCCGTATTTTTCAGTGTGTCGTTGATTACTTCCTTCAGTGAGATGCCTCCAAGTTTGTCCGCCATCGTTGGTTACATATATGCTCCGTCTATCACCAACAACCCAACCCGTCATCCTATCAACGAAATGCAAACTAAAGAGTGCGGGTTCAGTTTTGAATTGTTCTTTCCATGTCTGTCCACCATCTTGGGTGTGATAGATATAGCCTGAGTTCTCTGGGGCATTCGGTGTGCTGTAGGTGATAATCCAGCCGTGTGTGTTATCAACAAACTGAATTCCTTTTATTGATTTTCTTCCAAAACTGGTTCCAAAAATTTCATAAGTTTTTCCACCGTCTATTGATTTGAGGAGTGTTCCCCAATCCCCAACTATCCAACAGATTTCTTTCCCGATATAGAGACCGTGTAAATCGTGTTCGGTTCCTGATTCAATTCTTAACCACGTTTTCCCACCATCGGTTGTCCGTATAATAACGCCACCTTCACCAATCGACCAACCTTCCTTACCATTGCGAAAGAATACTTTTCTCAGTGGATTTCCAAAAACTGTGCTATGTTGTTTATACCAACTTTTTCCTCCATCCTCAGTATGTAGGATAATACTCTCTGCCCCATCGGTGTAGGAATTATCGGATTCATTGACGTTGTGATCTGATACCAACCCGACTGAATTACCTACTATCCACCCATGTGTTTCAGAGATAAAATGGACATCATATAACCGGGCACTCCAGTCTCCTTCTAATACTGTTTTCCATATACCTATAGTGTTTTTTTGTGTGTTTTGGCATCCGAGAACTGATAAAATTGCGACAAGATGTAACAGGAAGAGACCTATAAGTATTCCCTTTGCATGCTTATTGATTCTTTCCAAAAAGGACTTCGCTAACATCGTGTAATCCTCGGGGTGCGTCTACCACCCATCTTGCGGCACGGATAGCACCTTTTGCAAACGCTTCCGGACTGTGTGCGCGGTGTACTACACTCAGTGTTTCACCTTCCGTTGCAAACATGACAGTATGATCTCCCGCAATGTCTCCACCACGAATAGCATGGACCCCAATTTGTTTTTTAGGACGCGGGCCGATGATACCGTGTCGACCATAGACACCAACTTCATCCAAATCACGTCCAACGGCTGCGGCGACAGTTTCCGCTAATCTCAGTGCTGTGCCACTCGGGGAATCCGCTTTATAATTGTGATGTGCTTCAATTACTTCAATATCATAGTCATCGCCAAGTGCCTTTGCAACCAATTCCAAAGCCTGTATCATGACGTTCACACCGAGACTCATATTCGGTGCCATGACACATTTTATCTTTGATGCGAGTTTATGGACTTTTGCTAATTCGTCTCCGTTGAACCCTGTCGTTGCAAGAACCATTGCTTTATCTGCCTCTACAACTTGTCTGAGATGTTCTAATGACGCATCAGGTGTTGAAAATTCAATTGCGACATCAGCATCTGCAATCACATCATTGAGATCACTCGTGATTGCAATACCGAGTTCACCGATACCTGCTACCACACCAACATCAGCACCGATTTCTGGATGCGTAGCAAATTCAGTTGCACCGACAAGTTGCATATCGTCTTGTTGTGCAACGCCTTGCGTAATCAATCTTCCCATGCGTCCACACGCGCCATTAACTACTACATGGATCATGCTTATTTCCTTTAGTATTGTATTGAATTCATAATTATTTATTATATCACATTAACACTTAAAATCGCATAAGAATATGGGTGTGTAAAGTTTTTGGCATAATATCCTAGTAACTATTGTAGCGCCAAATCAACGGTATGAATGCCTGATGAAGATTAATTTATTAAACGGGTAATTCTAAAAATCTGTTATAGTGTTTATCAAGGAGGAAAAAATCTATGCCAAGACACACTCTTGACCTCACTGATGAACAAAAACACACCCTTTGCAAACTGCGAGATAATGGAAAACCAGCTTATTTGCGCGAGCGTGCTGCTGCAATATTGAAGATCGGCTCAGGTATGTCTCCACATAAAGTCGCAATGAAAAGTCTGTTGAAGAAACGAAAACCCGATACCTTCTATAGCTGGTTGAGCCGGTTTCGCGATCAAGGAATCCCTGGGCTCTTTCACAAATCTGGAAGAGGCAGAAAACCTGCGTTTGCTCCGAAGTCCGCAAGACGCAGAGGAAGAACTTCAAACCATTGTGGGTATGTCACCAGATACCCACAATGGACATCCGACGCGCTGGACACTGCAACAGATCAAGGAATCAGTGCCGTGGCGGACTAACATCTCTGTGCCGGGAGTGCCTGCCATTCTCTCACGGCTCGGTATTAGCTACAAGCGTGGTAGAACGGACATCCATAGTCCTGATGTTGCGTCCAAAGAAAAAATGATATGCGTTGCTCAGGCGTTGGAACAAGCGAAGCAATATCCCGATACCTATGTTGCGTTGGGCGAAGACGAGTTTGCTTTTCACCGATGCCCTACATTAGCAAAAGATTGGACACAACGTGGCACAAAAGAACCGCTTGCCCACCAGGGATTAGGTTCGGATTTGACCTGCTGTGGGATAGGTGCACTGCACACACACACACTGGCGATGTCGTTTACCATCAAGTAGAAAGTGCCACCGTGTTAGCAACACATGCGTTGGACACAGCAGTTTGTGAACGGTATCCTCATGCTAAACACATTTATATGGGACAAGACAATCGTCCTATTCACCTCCATGTGCGTCTCTTGGAAGCACTTTTGCCGCAGAGATCATCGTTCAATAAGCCACTCCTACCGAGTTGGGAGAAAGGTTCTACGAAAATAGGAAAACTTCCTCAGTTGCCAATAGAGATAGGACAACTACCGACCTATGCGCCTTGGACGAACCCAATTGAAAAACTTTGGCGATGGGTGCGCCAAATTTTCCGCTAAATTGATGCCTCTGGCGCGGTTAGGAAACCACACCTACCGGGTTTGGGAAAATGAGAATTACCCGATTAATAAATTAATCTTCATACGGGACTAAGAAATGGGTGTTGAACGTTGTGCTATAGACATATCGTCCCTACGGGACTGAGGTCACTAATAAAACGGATTGATCTTCTTAAATTACGTCTGCCAATAACTTTACACACCCTTATTGCGGTAAGATGAGATTTAAAAATTGGAATCTTCAGCAATGACATAACCAGAACCTACACAATTTCATAAGCCAATTTCTCTGCTTTTGCCTTCTCATCATTGACAAACGCAAGTAGAATAAATCCAACGATAAAGAAAACAATCAATGAGATAATAGCAAGCCTTGCTTGACCAGTTACCTGTTTAATGAAGCCAAATATGAACGGTCCCCAAATGGCAGAAAACTTACTAAAGACAGAAAAGAAACCATAGAATTCTGCACTCGCATTTTCAGGTATCATAGTACCATAGAAAGATCGACTAAGTGCTTGTGTTCCGCCAAGCACAACCCCCACGATCATTCCTAAAACAAAGAACTCTGTTGCAGTTTGAATAAAATACGCATAAATTACAACCCCACTCCATAATACTAAAGAAATCATCACTGCACGTCTGGCACCTATCCGATTTGCAATTCTGCTGAATACCAATGCCCCACCAAACGCAACGACCTGAACCAACAATAGTGTAACCATCAGGTCTGTCGTGCCAAGACCTAATTCATCTTTACCGTATATTGCCGCCATAGTGGTGACAGTATGTGCCCCATCGTTATACGCCATATATGCAATGATGAAAATGGTAAGCTGCCTAAACTTCCCTATTTTTCTTACTGTATTGATAGTACGATCAATACCGAGCGACAGATATGCAAACAGTTTAGGCACTTTACTATATTTCTCAGGTAATTTCTCATCAGTCTTCACTTCTTTCAAGTATTTGACAGTAAAGAGTGTCCATCCTGCCCACCAAATTCCTGTCATCGCCATGCCAATGCGCACAGCAAGTGTTTGATCAATCCCTATTTTCTCATGCAAAGAAACCAACGCAAGTGCGATCCCAAATTGTATAGAACCTCCTACATACCCGTAAGCATAACCTTTCGCTGAAACCGAATCCATTTTGTCCTCTGATGCAATATGTGGCAAAAAAGCATCATAGAAAACATTTGCCCCAACAAAGCATACTTGCGTGCAAATGTATAAGACTACTGTGAACCATACATCACCTGATTTGCCTGCATCACCTGGTCCACAAAAAAAGAGTAAAGTAGCAAACAGACTCCCAAAATATGCAAAACTTATCAGAAACTTCTTTTTCGCTGCAGAGAAATCCGCTATAGAACCGAGAACAGGAGCAAAAAGAAAAACAAGCAATGCAGCAAATCCCAACATAAACCCCCACATTGCAGTTGCACTGACCGTAAGTCCAAATACATCAACACCACTATCTCCAACGATACCTTCCCTAAAATAGATAGGAAGCAGTGCTGCACCTACAGTCGTAATGTATGCTGAATTTGCTAAATCATACATACACCAACCGAAGATTGTTCTCTTATCGTTTTTCATATTCATCCTTGAGTAATAAATCTATATGTATTCTCTCATAATTGACTAGAACTATCAATATAATTCGTCTATTGATACAGAGCCATTCAACTGTCATAATCAATATTGTTGGAGTGGTTTTCAACCACGATTATGCACCATACATTGTTGGAGTGGTTTCCAACCCCATATTACTGGTCTTGACTCAAACCATCTGCGTTGAAGACACTTACAACATCGGAGCAGCTAATCTTAATAATGGCACTTAGAAACGTCAGACTCATAATCCTGTAAATCAACTAATCCTGAAAATCCTGGTTCAGACAAATAGGAATACAAACCCATAATGAATTTAACGTTTGTGATTAATATTGATCAAAAAACCTAAGACTAAATAAACCTGTTCAGAAATTCTGATTTCTTTACATATTATCAAATACGTGATAGACTCATACCATCATTTCATACCTATAGAAAGGATTCTCATGACTTACAGAGAACTTGCAACAAAGAAGCCTTTTGTTGTTAATAAAAACCTTGGTAGTGCTTTAGAAGTAGAACCAGAAGATTTGACCAGCATGAATGCAGATGGTGAACCTATCGTCATTCCGACACAAAAACAAAAATATGATTTTGATAGAAGAGGTTGGCTGTTAATTCCAAATGTCTTATCTAACGAAGATATTCAGGAAATGTATGAATTCTGTGAACGTCTGAATTCTGAACCAGAGAGCATAGCAGGACCGGAGCGTTGTGGACTTGGCGGACCTCTACAAAAACTTGTAGATCATCCCGTTGTGGTAGGACTTCTGAACGAGTTTTTGGCTTATCCAGCCTTGGCAAGTGAGGATTGTTACGGATTCCGACTTGAAGAAACAGATATTTACTTCGGTTCAGAGAATGAAGAATCGGAAACACAAACTATAACTAATAAGGGGAACGGTCTGTTTCGATTACCGGGAGATTCTCATATCTACAGATGTGTGCCCGGACGTGGATGGAGTGGAATAACGAGAGCAATATGGGAATTATCCAATGTCAAACCGGAAACTAATAATTTTCGCTTCATAACAGGCAGCCACAAAGCAGCATATTCCCCACCAGACACAATATTTGATGGTGATTCTTCTTTATGGGATACTTACGAATGTCTACCAGGATCACTTTTCCTATATACTGAATCCATCTCACAGAAGTATGATGTAGCAGCGTCACATCATTCAGAGATTACTCGGATCCGTGTCTCAAATCTGTATAATACTGTAGCAAGTCGTTGGTCAAATTGGATGCCGAATCAGCAACTATTGGATGCAATGCCTGAAAAACGACAAACACTATTTCGAGGTGTATATACGGGTGGAAATGTAATTAACGGGGATTTTGGTAACCGAACTTCTGCATATCCCATAGAAATTTAGATAGTGGATTTATCTGTATTGAAAAAAGGAATAGAGAGTCACATTATGCATACCGCAACAAATGTATTATTACCAACCGATATCTGTGAACTCCCCACGAACAACGCCGATGGGTTAGTTGTTCCTGAAACGACACCTGAACAGATATACGAATTTGATACACACGGTTGGTTGTTGATGCCAGAGGTGATCAACGGAATTGAACTGAAGGAGATGCAGGATTTTGCCAGTAGATTGCATCATGATCCAGAATCTATCCCAGAACATGAACGAAATACACTCGGCGGACCTCTACAGAAATTGATTGACCATCCATTAGTCGTTTCACTGCTCAATGAATTCACAGCACATCCTTCTGTAAGCAGTAGCGATTGTTACGGTTATACGGTTGAGAGCACAAACCTATTTTACCGCACACAAGGTATGGGTGGATTTGGACCACATAACGGGAACGGTATGCTTCGCTTTCCAGGTGATGCACACTATTATAACGCATTCCCAGGGAAAGGATATAGTCCGCACACCCGTATCGTATGGGAATTGAACGAAGTCAAATACAGACAAGGTGGGACACTATTGGTAACAGGAAGTCATAAATCTGTCTATACCGCACCCGCAGAAATCCAGAATCCAGAATCGGATATATGGAGCACTTACGGATGTCCACCGGGTTCACTCCTGTTTTTTACAGAAGCATTGACACATAGTGCAAATCCTTGGACAAATACTGACAACGATAGATTAGCAATTTTCAACCTGTATAGTCCTGTGGATAGTGGATATGCAAGGGTATATAAACCGAATCCAAAATTGCTTGAGCAAATGCCACCGATGCGGCAAACACTCTTTCGTGATCGGTATGTGGTAGATAGATTATAGTGAATTATAAATATAAGTTGAAACTTTCGTCCCACGGTAGGCGAGGTTTCCTAACCTCGCCGATGAAGAGTGTTCAAGTCCTTTCAAAATCTACTATAAATAGATACAAATAACAATAACAATAACAGAATTTTAAGGAGATAGTTTTGCCAACAACGCAACCGAATGTACTGTGGATATACGGAGAAGATCTCTCACCTGATTTGGGATGTTATGGAACACCCGCAGTCTCTACACCCAATATAGACCGACTTGCAGAAGAAGGAACACGGTTTTCTAATGCTTATGTTACTTGTCCTGTCTGTTCACCAAGCCGTTCAGCACTAATTACGGGAACGTATCAAACGCACTTCGATGCACATAACCATCGCAGCAATCGTGACAAACCGTTACGTTCAGACATGAAACTAATCACTGATTGTTTCAGAGAAGCCGGTTATTTCACATGTAACAGTCCTGGACCTCCCTATAACAAGCGCGGAAAAACCGATTTCAACTTTCAGAGTAAGAACCCATTTGATGGTATAGATTGGAAAGAACGTGATGAGGGGCAACCTTTCTATGCACAAATCAACATACCTGACACACATCGCGTTTTCAAACCGGATCCAGAACGCCCTATAAATCCTGATGATGTAGAATTACCTTCATATTACCCTGACCATCCGCTAATACGAAAGGATTGGGCACTTTACTTGGAAAGCATCCAAATATTAGACAAAAAAGTGGGGAGGATACTCAATCGCTTGGATGATGAAGGACTCTCAGAAAACACAATTGTCTTCTTCATCAGTGATCATGGACGTGCGCATATCCGATGCAAACAGTTTCTATATGATGGTGGAATACACATTCCACTTATTGTAAGACATCCAGATAATATTGATGCTGGCGTTGTCAGCGATGAACTTGTCAGTGGCGTTGACTTAATGCCGACATCACTATCTCTAACAGGTATTGACATTCCAAGTTACGTTCAAGGACAAGTTTTTCTTGGAAAGGATGCTACATCTCGTGATGCTATCTTCGCTGCCCGTGACCGATGTGATGGCACAGATGATCGCATCCGTTGTATCCGCACAAAAGACTATAAGCTAATCCGCAACTATCATCCTGAATTACCTTATATGCAATTTAACGGATATAAGAAACTTCAATATCCATTATGGACATTGATACACATCTTAGCCGAGAAAGGTGAACTGACTCAAGCACAGCAACATTTTCTTGCACAGACACGTCCTGATGAAGAACTCTATGATTTAAAGAGTGATCCTTATGAAGTCAATAATCTCGCAGATGATATGAAGTATGGTGAAATACGAAAGGACCTAAGCAATCAATTGGATACCTGGACACAAACAACAGGAGATATGGGAGAAACACCAGAATCAGATGAAACAAAGTCCTATTGGGATGAAAATATGGATGAGTCATTTAGAGAAAGAATGGAACAACGCGGTCTTACGCCTGATATAAGCGATGCCGATTATGTTGAGTGGTGGGAACAAAAACTTTTATAGGTATCAATTGTCAATATGCTGCAATCTCTTAAAGGGAACACCAACTTCCTGATGGTAGTTGTATCAACAACTGTTGAGATAGACACGTTTAATATTAGGTCTATCTGTTGATATGATGAGATTTATTGGAGAGAAGTAATCAATTGAAAGAATAAGATGTGCGTAGATTATACAAGTTCAGCGTACTAACATACTTATCAATGTTGTCTATGAATCAGACTATTCTTGGAGCGAATCCAACACAAAACAGATGAGTCGATCTTTTCCACGAACATAGAGATGACCATCAGCTAATACAGGTGCTGCCCATGCAGGATAGTTAATCAGCTGCTTTCCATTTTTGTCAGTTGGCACAGATTGAGATATGACTTCAAGATTATCTGGAGTGCATTTCAATAGCATCAAACGTCCATATTCACCGAGATAGATGAAGTAGTCATTTACCCAAAGTAATGATGCGCGTTCGTTTACACGACTACGCCACATAATTTTTCCAGTTTTGAGTTCTACACATCGGAATTCTGCACCACCAGAATGTCTACCGCTACATCCATAGATATAACCTTCATGGTGAATTGGTGTATGCCAATGCATCTCCATTGCTCTGTTTCGTGAGTTTGGTCTATCCTTCCAAACAACTTTGTATTCACCTGGTTGTACTTGAAGGACTGAGCTACCAATGCCATAAGACTCACTGATAAAAACAAGGTCATCAGCAATGACTGGAGATGATGCGTTAACGGATTCAACTTGGTTATCTCGCCATGGATAGTAGAAGTCAATCTTCCCAGATTTCGGTTCAAACCCAATCAGTCCGCCACGCATGAATGCAAATCCCCACCGTCTTCCGTTGATATTAGCAAAGACTGGACTTGCGTAACTTGCCAATTCATCTGCAGTCTGGTATACCACATCTCCTGAAAATTTGTTGAAAGCAACGATTCCACTTCCATTTGTTTTAGGTTTACCTTTCGATTCCCATATATCCTTTGGAGTACCAGGCGGTGAACCACCGATTTGGACAATGAGTAAATCACCTTCAACCGCGGGTGCAGATGCAACACCGAAAAAGTTGTCTACAACATTGAACTGCTGGACGGTATCAACTTTCCAAATACGTTTTCCGTTTTTCGCATTGACACAGTGCAGCATCCCTTCCGCACCGAATATATAGACGCGATCGTCGTCAACAATGGGACAACTCCGCGGTCCGTTATTGTATCCATACATATCCTCATAATCCGTCGGATATTCAAATCGCCATAGTTCGTTTCCAGTATGACTTTCTAAGCAGGATAAACGTGCCATATCTCCGTAACGAGCGAATATGTAAACTTTACCATTCGCTACAGTAGGTGAACCGTAACTCGTGCCAATTTCTTTTGTCCACAGCATCGGTGGACCTGATTCGTTCCATGGTGTTATTTTTATCTTCTCTTGGGATTTACCATTCTGTGCAGGACCGAGGAAGTTATGCCAATCCAAAGAATGCACTTCAGAATGCAAGATAAACAATAGTATCATTGAATGAATTATGTATAGAATTAGGGTTCTCATAATACCTTTTCCTATTGTTGACTATGTTATCATTATACCATT
Organism: Candidatus Poribacteria bacterium; assembly: GCA_958295945.1. Lineage (GTDB taxonomy): Bacteria > Poribacteria > WGA-4E > WGA-4E > WGA-3G > MSPOR6. The sequence continues at coordinate 946,493 of OY282386.1, read as the reverse complement.
TTTCATAGGTATTAACGAGGAATTTCTAGATCTATGTCAACTATAGAAACTTGACAACAATATGATAATTCTACATAATCTAAGAACTGAAATTCATCTAATGATTATAGGCAGTTTGAAACGGGAGTATCTCATTATGGATATTTCATCAATTCCATGGCAAATGATATTATTGTGTGGTCTTTCGCTCTGCGTTGGGTGGGGTATTCGCGGTAACTTTGGTCATGAATATGGTGCTGCCATACCCGGTGCGCTTGCTGCGATGGCAATCGTCCTTTTGTCAGGACGTGAAGATTGGTTTAGATATATCCACTTTTTTGCGTTGTTCGGGGCAATTGGATGGTCATTTGGTGGCAGTATGTCCTATATGATGGTAGTCGGTTTCACACATTCGTCCCATACACCTACGGTGTTGTATGGATTTGCTAATCTGTTTGTCATAGGTTTCCTGTGGGCTGCACTTGGTGGCGCGGGAACAGCATTACCTGCATTTCTCGTAGATTCTGTTCAGGATCAATCCAATTCTTTATTGCCTGTGTTATTTGTACCGATGTGTGTGGTTTTTGTTGGATGGTCGCTTCAAGCAGTTGTGGTGGATCTTATCTTTGCACCGAAACGGATGCAACGGCATGAGAGTCCACTCTATTGGTATGACTCAGATTGGTTAGCCGCGCTTGTTGCCATCGTTGCCACGTTATTGATTATCATCATTCGCGGGAAAATAGATATGGGTACGTCCTTAATCCTCTATTTAGGTGTCGGATGGTTTGTTGGATTTCTGCTATTGGTGAATGTTTTGAAACTACGTATGACACCTCCTCGTGGCGATAATTGGGCAGGATGTGTTGGTATGGTTGTGGGTATGTTAGCATATTGCTGGCACTATAAACTGGGTGGTCTGGTATTTGTAACATTGATGTCGGGTTTCACGGGTGGTGTTGCATTTTCCTTCGGACAACTCCTGAAACTTATCGGTCTCAAGACAGGACTTCAGACAAACTGGCACAGTGTCATGGAGCAATTACAAGGTCTCCTATTTGGAATAGGAATTGCAATTACGTTCGGATTGATAATCAATCGGACACCACTATTAGAAACTGAACCAACTTTTCCACGTTGGATTGAGATGTTCTCAGTATTCTGTATCCTCATTGTATTGACATATCTGAATTACCGCAAGGCAGGTCAGACTTGGGTGGATTCCATAGATTCCTTGCCTGAACGAATGTTAGGTTTACCTGTCATCGGATGGTTTCGTCATTCACGCGGATGGATAGGCTGGTTTGAGATATTCTATATTGCACTATCTATCATGCTAATTGCAGTATTGTATTCCAATCTACGCGATCCGATTCCGTTTATATCATCAGACTGGTTGGGAAAAGGACAGTTATTATATCTCGTATTTTTATGGTGGGTTGTAGTTATCAACTTTGAACGTGCATTAGTCAACTTTAGTCCGGGTAGAATGATTACTGAAGGTGTAATTACTCTGAATGCTGTTATTTGTACAATCGTTGCGGCAATTGGTGCGAATGTAGTACCAGAACAGACTGGAAACGTGTTCTCTTTCTCTGACTGGATTATGCCAGTATCCATTTGGGGAATTGTAGTGATGTTTGGCACGACGTTTGCTTTCTGGGGAATTAAGCACTTGCTTTATGGAAAACAACACGCGCCTGGTGCATCACTACATATCCGTTTTGGTGAGGAATCAAACGCACCTAAAGAGAAACCGAAAACCGGTGAACCCCACCCTTGATATTTCCAAACAATGTGAACTGTCAATCTTTAATTTCTACTGCAGAACCACTTTCCGCTGATGCATATATTGCATCCGTAATTTGCTGAACGACAATAGCCTGTTCCAAACCAGTTATGGGTTGTCGGTTCTGTCTGATTGCAGCAGCAAAGTCTGTCAATGGATCTGAGTAATGTGGTCCTTCAGTATCATCTGAGTTCGCAAGCGGATTGGTAGAAACTCCTTCTTCTCTTGTTGTTTGACTATGCTGAACCTTCTCTGGATTGCCATCTCCCATATTCAGTTTCAATGCACCTTCAGAACCGATTATTTCCCAGTCGGACTGTGATGTAGCAGCCATGAATTCACCGCGTTCAAGTGTAATTGCTGTGCCATCTTCACAACGGACTAAAGCTAAATAGTGTGTTTCAGCATCTGAACCCGGAGCGATATGCGATTCAAAGACCGGTGGAACAGTCCACGTTTGTGCGAATACTGTTTTCGGTTTGAGTTGCCATCCCGTAATTCCAAGTAGGAAATCTATATCGTAACAGCCCCAATTAACAAGGATACCACCGCCGTTTAGGGATTTCGTTAAACGCCAGTCTGGACGGGGTGAATCGGGTTGTTTTCCGCATCCTCTTTTTGCGCGACAGTGCACTGTTCGGAGTTCACCTAACCCACCTGAAGTGATTAATTGCGTTACAAGACGTGCTGCTTTGTTGAATCTGTTACGTGACGAACAACATCCGGAAACTAAATCACCACGTGCAGCGATAAGTTGATTGACTTCCTCTACATTCATTGCTATTGGCTTTTCAATCAGAACATGTTTTTCTCTTTCAAAAGCACGTAGAGCAACTTCAGTTCGGAATTGTGTCGGAAAAGCGAGTACGACTGCTTCAACGTTTTCATCGTCAAGTAAATCAACATCATTCGTATACATTTTTGGTGGATTAAATCGTTCTGTAGCGCGTTCTCTGTAAGATTCTACCATGTCCGCAGCAGCAACTAACTCAATATGTTCTGTTTCCGTTGCAATACTGAGATGCCTACTACCGATGACACCACACCCGATGACACCTAATTTTACTGGATCCATATTTTCTCCATTTTGTATATATAGTGGAATTTACAATTATAGTGAAATACAAAGATTTATTCACACTTTTGGCATGTGAGACCTAAACTAATGGACTATGCCGTAGCACAAACTGGCAGTTTGCGCTACAATTGTGTCCTATTATAGATTTCACTATAATAGGACACGTCTCAGAGGGCGAGGAAACCTCGCCCCTACGGGACTTGTGGTACTTGCAAGTGCATTGAAATGTCTTCTTAATTCTAAACTGGACTATATTTGTTTCAATAAGGATTTTGTTTTAGCAGCGCGCTTAGAAAGCTCGCCTACGACTGCAAGATGCGGCATGCCTTGATTGACTCAATCTTCAAATCGCTTGCAAAGTGCACCTACAATTATGCGTAAGTCTTGATTATTGCTATAGTCTTAATTGGCTTTAGATGTAACCTGTAGATCCATCTGGACGGATTGGACAGGTTCTTTGCCAATGTGCATATTCGTTGTCAGTTACTGCATCTTCGTTTATTTCAACACCGAGACCAGGACGATCCCGTAATTCCAAATAACCGTCCGTTGGCATATACGGTTCGTCAACCCAAGAATTCCAAGCACTATCGGTTGGCAGAAGATATTCAAGGATTTTGAAGTTTGGTGTTGCAGCAGCGAAGTGAACATTCACTGCTGTTGCCAGAGGACCCATGGGGTTGTGCGGAGCAATGCTAACATAGTGTGCTTCTGCAATCGCTGCGATCTTTCGCATCTCTAATAACCCTCCACAGACACAAATATCAGGTTGTATGATGTCTGCGCCTTGTGCAGCGATTATATCAAGAAATTCAAACCGAGTATATAAGGATTCTCCTGTTGCTAACGGCACTTGCATCTGTGAACGAAGTCGTGACCAAGCTGGAATATGTTCTGGACGTAGGGGTTCTTCATAGAAATATGGGTCATAGGGAGCAAGTGCATTTGCCAATTGAAGTGCGCGTATCGGTTCAAAGATTTTAGCATGTGGGTCAAACGCGAACTCCCAATCATCAGGTGTATCCAATCTAATTTGTTCAAAATATGTAGCAGCTGCATCACAGACTCTTCCCCACCGATCCGCATCAGGATTAAGTTGATATGGACTTGTTTTGAATGCTGTGAATCCCCAATCTTCATTGAGTTTTCGTGCTTGATCGGCGGCTTCAATACCATCTCTTCCACCAATACCCCGATATACTCTGATACGGTCTCGTGCATGCCCACCGAGAAGCATATAGACTGGTAAGCCTGCGGCTTTCCCACTGATGTCCCAAAGCGCATGGTCAATCGCAGAGATGACTGATAAACCTGCACCACCGGGAGGAAATCTGAATTGCTGATGGAGTTTTAGCATGATATATTCTATTCTACGCGGATCATCCCCTTGAATCATTTCAAAGATATAGTTTGCAATGGGTTCAACAGAGAGATCCGGTCCGGTAGAATAGGCTTCACCCCATCCATGTATTTCCTCATCAGTTTCTACTTTGATGAGTCCTCTTGAACGGTTGCCAAAGTTTGCTATGAAGGTTTTGATTGCAGTAATTTCCATGATTTTGGACCTTAAGTCATTACAAGGCATTATTACAACAATGCTGTATGATGTCAAGGATAATTGTATAGTTGGGGTGTGTAAAGTTTTTGTCACTGTAAACATCAATTCAAGTGAAAAACCTGTAATCTATAGTAGGGTGGGGTCTCTGTGCCCCGCCATTCCTTGTCCTGTAATGCAACGGGCGGGCACAGAGACCCGCCCCTACAATGGATGGTAAGAAGTTAGTGACAAAATCTTTACACACCCGTAAGCAAAAAATAAGTTGCAGTATTGCCCTAATTTTTTGAAGTAAATTAGTCTACTTTGTATCTTGCAATGTTTTTGAGTAGGCTTTGCGCGAGTTTGACATTAGCCACCGTATCTTTTGAGTCACTGTATTGAAACACACGTTGTTTGATGAATCCGTAGAATGTTTGAAGTTCTTTAGAGATGTTGTCCTCGTTTAGTAGTTCTTCAAGCAGGTAGCAGTTGAGGAATTCTTGGCGTGTTTGGTTGAAGAGCTGCAGCCATTTTTGTGGGAAATCTTTGTGTGTGATGTTATACTTCCTGAGTTGCTGATAGAGTTTCCCTTTGATAGCGCGTTTGTGTTTTTCAATTTCCTGATGATATTGCTCTAAGTTCTGATTCTGTTGCACGGGAGCGGGTTTTGGTATATCATCATGGAATTCTTCTTTGAATGCGTCGACGATGGCTGAAATGGTCATGAATCTTGCGAAACATTTAACAGCGAATTCTTTATGTCTTTCTTCAAATATCATTGTAATTTTCCTCCACAACGACGTACAATTGACGTACAATAGTATGTACAACTGTACGTTGTTTAAGTTGTTGATAACATTGTCTACATAAGGGTTAAGAAAGGTTTTTTCAAAAATAAAAATTTTTTTTAATTGTACGTCATCCATATTCAGTTTCGGTGTGTAAGAAATCGGAGATGTAAACCTTCCCCGCATAATCTGGTATGATAATTCAATAGTTAAGAGTATCATTTCCAAAATGTCATGAGGTGCACTTAATTGCGCGTCTATGACCGATTTTGTTTCTGATCTGTCAGAATTTTGAAATGTCACTCTATGGATTGACGTGAACATTTGCTGGACATTTGCTGTGACATGTTTAACCTGATCTGTATACATATTTGGTAACCTACATTTCAAAACTGTTTATGTGACACATATTATAACGTAGGTAACTAACATAAGTCAAGTAAAAAAGCAATATATTTGGCACATTTTCACTCTTTTGTGTATTTTCTTAGAACAATTGTATATATTTCTCTGGATGTTGCATTTTTGAGCATTTGGTTATCCTGAATTGATGTGTTTTCGTTGTTTCAGAATTCCGGATTGTCGTAGATTGCGCGGATTACACGGATGGGAGTTTGGAAAGGTACGTTCCATTCCAAAAGATTCAATTTATTTGATTCTTTTGTCTGAAACAGGATTTGAAAATGAACGGTATGAATGCCATTGGGCATTCACCGGGATTAGTAGATTACAGGATTATGAGTCTGACGTTTCAAAGTGCAATTGGTAAGTTAGGCTGCACTGATGTTGCTAAAAAAGGGACAGTCCAAATCAACGTCAAATAGACTTATGAGGATTAAGGAATAAATAGGGTAATTTGACTTCAAAGTCTAGCGCGCGGACAAAGCGCCAAATCAACGGTATGAATGCCTTTTGGCATTCCCCGCCTACCGGGTTTGAGAAAATGAGAATTGCCCATTCAATAAAATAATCTTCATTAGCGTATTTATCAGCGTATTTATCGGGGTTAGGAAAACCCTCCTACAAGATTAAGTCCTTTAAATTGACGTAAATCGTGCGGTTTCATAACCGCACCGTATACAAATCTGATTTATCAAATTCACATTATATTATCTGCTTGACATTGACACACCGTTTTGTTAACATTACAAAATCAAATCTTATACATATCATCGTATCAATGTTAACCTGTGAATTATTTGAGGAGGCAACATGGGACATACATATAAGACCGTTTTAATTGGATGTGGACGGATGGGGGCAACGATAGATGATGAGGTTGCAAACCGTCCCGATAGTTTTATTTGGCAACCTTTCTCACATGCAGCGGCTGCCGTTGCTTGTGAAAGAACTCATCTTATTGCCGTTTCAGATGTCTTTGAAGAGAAAGCAGAAGCAATACGTAAACGTTATGGAGCAGAACGCGCCTATACAGATTATCAAGAGATGATTGAGAAGGAGAAACCTGACATCGTTTGTATTGCTACACGTCCCGGTCCACATGCAGATATAACTGTCTTTGCAGCAGAAAATGGTGTTAAGGGGATATATTGTGAAAAACCACTCTGTTGCTCTATGGAAGAAGCAGATATCATAGTGGATGTTGTTGAAAAGCATGGGGTTAAATTTAACTATGGAACACAACGACGTTACATGCCTATTTATCGCAAAGTGCGTGAGCTTGTTGAGGCAGGTGAAATTGGAGATATCCAGTGTACTATTGCGCAATATGGTGCAGGCTCAGCACTCTGGGGATTGACACATGCTGCTGACATGCTCCTGTTTTTGGCTAAAGATCCAGAAGTTGACTTTGTTCAAGGCACAATCTCTTGTAAAGACTCTGATTGGGATGGTAACTGCTTGAAAGTTGATCCTGGAATTCACTGTGGGTATATCCGTTATGCAAATGGAGTTCACGGATATAATACTGCTGGCACTGGTCCTGAATATGAAGTCTGTGGGACTGGTGGTAAAATCCGTATCCAAAATAACAGTAGAGAAATCCAGTTCCGTAAGAAGCAGGGTACATTCTATGAAGAAGTTCCGTTTCCTGATGTATCTCGTGCAACTGGTACTGTTATGGGAATTACTGACATTGCAGAGGCACTTGATGAAGACAGAGAAACAAAGGGACCTGCGCATCTTGCCCGTCGCAGTCAAGAAACGTTGATGGGTATGATTGAATCAAGTCGTTTGGGTGGTCAACGGGTCACACTTCCTATGGAAAATCGTTCGCTGTATGTTACAAGAGATAACTGGTAGGATCTGTCCAGATAATTCTGAACATGACATTGTCAGAATAGCGCGAAAATGACAATATTATCAATTCTGTTGTCAAAAACAGGTAAAAATGATAATATAGATTTCGGAATTGTCAAAAACATGCAAAAATGACAATATCATTTTACTGGTTATCAAATATTGATGAATAAATATACAGCTGGAAATTACAGAGAACAACAAGAATATAGGAGTTTCACACCCTCATTTGTTAATCGTCAAATTGCATGGGTAAATCCAGAGATAGATGTATTAATAGAACAGGGGGCAAAACTGTTAGGTGAGTTAAATGCCTATACAACAATTCGTCAAGATGTAGATTTTTTCATTCCAATGAACATTGCAAAAGAAGCAACTTACTCCAATCAAATTGAAGGAACTAAAACTGAACTTGATGAAACTTTATTACAAGTTGCGGAGATTAATCCTGAGCGACGTGACGATTGGCAAGAAGTCCAAAATTACATTGATGCAATGAACTATGCAATTTCCAGATTACCCAAATTACCATTGTCAATACGACTTTTAAAGGAAGTACATAAGATATTGATGTCAGGTGTGCGTGGTAAACATAAAGCACCAGGAGAAATTCGGAGAAGTCAAAATTGGATCGGTGGATCTTCGCTTTCTGATGCAATTTTTGTTCCACCTTCACCTGAAGAAGTTCCAGACCTTTTAAGCGATTTGGAGAAATTCTGGCATAACAAATCATTACAACTGCCTGATCTCATTAAAATAGCAATTAGTCATTATCAATTTGAAACGATTCATCCTTTTTTGGATGGAAATGGTAGATGTGGAAGGTTATTGATTGTGTTGCAGCTTATTGATGCAAACATCTTGAGTAAACCTAACATTTATATGTCCACATTTTTTGAGAAACATAGAAGTACATATTATGATTCTCTAACTAAAGTTCGGACAGACAGTGACTTGGAACAGTGGATTATCTTTTTCTTAAATGTATTGGTAGAGAGTGCACAAGATGGGATAGAGACCTACAAATCTATTATCATCCTCCGTGAGGAATATGAGAGAAAGATTTTAACTCTTGGTGCTCGTACGAAAAATGCACAAAAATTACTTCAACAGATGTATATGACTCCAATACTAAGTGTGAGGTCCGTCGAAAAAGTCTTAGAAATAAGTTTTTCAAGTGCGAATCGACTGCTTAAATCTCTGGTAGAAATGGGGATACTCACTCAAATCAGAGGACACACTCAAGGTCGTCTGTTTGTTCTTGAAAAGTATCTTGACCTGTTCAGAAGTTAGCGAATTACATCAATTTAATGTGAATTATCTTTGCAGGAATATATGCTCGTGTTACTTTCCTGAATAGACTCTAATTTCATTATCTCGTGCTCCTGAAGTTTCATGGGTGTGTAAAGTCTTTGGCAAAATTTCACATTAACCATTGTAGTACAAATCAACGGTATGAACGCCTGATGAGGATTAAGAAATAAATAGCGTAATTTGAGATCAAAGTCCAGCGCGCTTACAAAGCGCCAAATCAAGAAATCAACGGTATGAACGCCTTTTGGCGTTCCCCGGTTATGAATGCGCTTAGACGAATACGCGTTTGGTATTTGCCATGATTCCCCGGGTCTCCGTTACCCGCAGTTGTTGGTAGATTGAAAGATGGCGGGGCACGGAGACCCCGCACTACAATGGGTGGTAGGAAGTTAGTACCAAAAACTCCACACACCCACGTATCCCTCTTTTCCTTGCCAAATCACACCAATCATGCTAAAATAGACATTATAATGATTTAGTTGCAAGTTTAGTTAACCTCTGTTATTCTAATTACAATCTTATAAATGGAGGTTTTCTCATGATCGTTTTTGAAGATATTAAGGACAAAGCTGGGACGCTTCTATCTCTCACTGGATATACTTTAGAAGAGTTTACAAAACTATTACCTCATTTTTCTAAATGTTTTTTAGCTTATATGGAAACACGGACCCTTGATGGAAAACCGCGCATAAAACGGAGATATAAACCCTACAAAAATAGTTGTTTTGCTTCACATGAAGATATGTTGCTATTTATATTAATTTATCTTCATGAAGCTCCGAAACAGGTTCTATTCGGCACGCTCTTTGGTATGGCTCAACCTCTTGCGAATAAATGGATTCACTTGCTTTTACCGATATTGAACACCGCATTAGCAGAACTTGGAGAGCTGCCATCTCGGGAAACAGTTCCCACATCTACGTGTGATACTTGTGAGGTATCAAGTCAAAGTCAAGATAAAGAATATTTTTTTTCATGATGGTATAGAACGGCGAATACGACGTCCAAGAGACCCAGAAACTCAAAAGGCATATTATAGCGGTAAAAAGAAATGTCATACAGTAAAAAATAATCTGATTATCAATGAAAGCTGCAAAGTCGTCCTATTGACACCCTCTTTTGAAGGAAGACACCATGACAAATACATAGCTGATCAGGTTGGCTATTGTGTGCCCCCGGGAAGCACCTTGTATCAAGATACCGGTTTTCAGGGGTTCACTCTTCCTGATGTCCACATCGTTCAACCGAAGAAAAAACCGAAAGGTGGAGAACTGAGAGAAAAAGAAAAAGAAATCAATAGAAAGATAGCGTCTATACGCATACGTGTTGAACATGCCATTAGTGGTGTCAAAAGATACCGTATTGTCAAAGATAAACTCAGAAATTGGAAGAAAGGGTTTTGTGACTTAGTTATGGAAACTTGTTGTGGTTTACACAATTTTCGACTAAACTTCAGACCCTGGTGTTATGAAACTCCTACTATTTAATTCATTATAATGTCTAATACACATAGCATGAATGACCAGAAATCACCCCAATATTATAGAGAACTCTGTTCGCTATTAGGAACACGTATCAGCACAGAAAAGGATGTCAGGGAAGCGCATGCAAGTGATGCGTCATATCATCATGGATCACTTCCCGAGGCAGTTACCTTTCCACAAACAAATACGGAAGTCTCCGAAATAGTCAAAATCTGTAGTAAATACAACATACCGATTATACCTTATGGAACTGGGACAGGTGTGGAAGGTGCAGTGGTTGCGAGTGATGGCACAGTATGCATATCATTAAGAGAAATGAACAGTATTATCAGGGTGAATGAAACGGATAGAGATGCTACTGTACAAGCAGGCGTAACTCGTGGACAATTGAATGAACATCTTATAAATCTTGGAACAAAACTCCATTTTCCAGTAGACCCGGGTGCCGATGCCTCATTAGGTGGCATGGTTGCGACACGTGCATCCGGTACAAGTGCTGTCCAATACGGAACTATGTTGGAAAACACGCTTGGATTAGTCGTGATTACTGCGGATGGCACAGTCATTCATACAGGTGGGAGAGCACGTAAATCCGCTGCAGGATATGATCTTACCCGTCTATACATCGGTTCGGAAGGGACATTAGGTATTATTACGGAGATAACTGTCAATTTAGCACTTTTGCCGGAAGCAGTTGCAGCTGCTGTTTGTGCTTTTCCAACTATAGATGCAGCGATCAATACCGTCATCAAAGTAATGGATGCCGGTATAAGTATCGCTCGTATTGAGCTTTTAGATGAACTTCAGATGGATGCAGTCAATAAGTATTCAAATTTGGAGTATGAGGTTGCACCAACGCTTTTCTTTGAATTTCACGGATCTGAGAATACCGTATCAGAAAACTCAAAGATTGCTGGAGAGATTGCATCACAACATGGTGGCTCTGATTTTCGTTGGGCAACAGATGAAAATGAAAGGAAAAAACTTTGGCAAGCACGTTATAATTGTTACTATGCTGCACTGAATCTGCGTCCCGGTTCTGTTGGATATGTCACTGATGTATGTGTGCCAATCTCTCATCTGGCTGAGTGTATCGCAAGAACTAAAACACTTCTTGCCAACACATATCTCCTTGCGACGATGCTGGGGCACGTTGGTGATGGGAACTTCCATGTTGTTTTTCCACTTGAACCCGGAAACAAAAAAGAATTGGAAGATGCACGGAAAATAAGCGAACAGATTGTAGACATAGCGTTAGAGTTGGAGGGAACAAGTACCGGTGAACACGGTATCGGAATTGGCAAACGGGCAGCCTTAGTAAAAGAACATGGTAACTCTGTTGAGGTAATGCGTGCAATCAAACATGCCTTGGACCCACAGAATATAATGAATCCGGGAAAAGTGTTCGTCTGATGTAGGATAGATAACGATTTCTAATCGTGATTACATGTAATAGAATATGCAAAATAATTTCAGAGTACTTATTACCGATTACGCGTGGCCGTCCATTGAACCTGAGCGACAAGTGCTTGCCGAAATCGGAACAGCATTAATCATCGCGGAAACTGGCGATGAAGAAGAACTATTGACTTATGCCCCCAAGGTTGATGGTATTCTAACATGTTGGAAACCTGTTAGTGCACGCGTCATTGCTGATGCAAAAAAGTGCAAAATCATAGGACGATACGGTATTGGTTTGGATAACATTGATGTTGAATCGGCTACAGAGCATGGCATTATCGTGACGAATGTGCCTGCCTATTGTGTAGATGAAGTCTCTGACCATGCAATTGCACTACTTCTTGCTTGTGCCAGAAACATACCGCTATACAATATTGCTGTCAAGAATGGCACTTGGGATCAAAATATTGGTCATCAAATGTATCGTCTGCGTGGAAAAACAGTAGGTGTCATAGGATTTGGACGTATAACAAAAGCACTAATACCGAAAGTACTTGCATTAGGATTGAAGGTTAATGTCTATTCTCCGCGGACATCTGCCGAGATTATTAAACAATACAAGGCTGATAAAGTTACGTTTGATGAACTTCTCAAAACATCTGATTTTGTCTCAATACATGCTCCGTTAACTGCAGAAACACAACACATGTTTAGTCATGACGCGTTTCGTGCTATGAAAAGCACAGCGTTTCTAATCAATGCAGCACGAGGAGGCATTGTCCATTCATCGGCACTCACCGAAGCACTCAAAAATGGTGAAATTGCTGGTGCAGGGTTAGATGTTTTGGAAACCGAACCACCAGATTTAGGTGAATCGCTTCTGCAACTTGATAATGTCATAATCACACCGCATGCTGCTTTCATATCAGATGAATCAATTCATGAATTAGAAATAACAGCTGCAACATGTGTGCTACAAGTGTTAACTGGAGAACTACCAGATACAATTGTAAACCCATCTGTATTAGAACGTCCAAACCTACGTGCCAAATCATTGATGAAGAAGTAACATTTTCACAGACATAAGATTACCAAGATAGTGAATGGAGAATATACATGCAACAACTTCCTGATGCATCAGGACATTTCGGACAGTTCGGTGGAAGATATGTCCCTGAAACCCTTATGCCAGCATTGTTAGAACTTGAAGACGCTTATACTACACTTAAAGACAATCCTGATTTTCAAAAAGAATTTCAATATTATCTGAGTGAATATGTAGGTCGTCCGAATCCGTTATATTATGCAGAACGTTTAACACAATCGTTGGGTGGGGCAAAGATTTATCTGAAAAGGGAAGACCTGAATCATACAGGTGCACACAAAATCAATAGTGCAATCGGACAAATCTTGCTTGCAAGGTGGATGGGAAAAAAACGGATTATCGCTGAAACTGGTGCAGGACAGCACGGTGTCGCTACTGCAACTGTTGCTGCAAAGTTTGATATGGAATGTGAAGTCTATATGGGTGAAGAAGACATAGAACGTCAAGCACTCAATGTATTTCGCATGCAGTTGATGGGTACGAAGGTTGTGCCTGTGAATTCTGGCTCACGAACACTAAAAGATGCGATCAATGCATGTTTCAGAGATTGGGTTACCAATGTTCGTACTACATACATGCTATTAGGTTCAGTAGTCGGCGCACACCCTTATCCGATGATGGTCAGAGATTTCCAAGCGGTTATTGGACAGGAAGCGAGAAGTCAGATTTTGGAACAGGAAGGACAATTTCCAGATTGTGTTGTCGCCTGTGTTGGTGGCGGCAGCAATTCGCTTGGCATGTTTTATCCATTCTACCATGATGAATCGGTTCGTTTAATCGGTGTTGAAGCAGCAGGTGAAAGTATCCGAAGTGGTCGGCATGCTGCGCCTCTAACTTCAGGCAGTATCGGTGTGTTTCACGGAGCCAAATGTTACTTGTTGCAGGAAGATGATGGACAGATAACCCCTGCACACTCAATCTCTGCCGGGTTGGATTATCCGGGTGTAGGACCAGAACACAGTTATTATCGTGAAATAGGTAGAGCGGAATATGTTCCAATTACGGATAAGGAAGCAGTGGAAGGTTTTCAATTGCTTTCTGAAACCGAAGGTATTATTCCCGCGTTAGAATCTGCACATGCCATTGCATATCTCCGAGAACTTGCTCCTGAACTTGGTGAAGAAAAGACCATTGTGGTATGTCTTTCCGGACGTGGTGATAAGGATGTATATACGATTGCGAAGGAATTGGGTATTACACTATAGCGATGGTCTTCCAATTCTTCATATTTAATTTACGTTTATTTGTCCTTGCGATCAACTTAGGTTAGTCCGATTCTACTTCGTTTGCTATAGACTTAACAACTTGCAATGGTTCAATGCTACTGCTATAATACCAACAATTCACCTGCTATAGAGGTAATATGATGGTACGTGAAGTCTCAAACACAGTTTCGGATAATTCTATTCAACATAAGGTTCGCAGAATGGTCCACTTGTTAGTAAACAAAGACGGACCACTCCGAAATTGGCGTTTCTTTCCAACAAAGTTGTTACTTCGAAAACTGGGGTCAGACTCCGCTGAGATTCGTGCCTATGCTGCGGAAGGTTTGGGAAATGTTGGGGATGTGTATGCTGTTGTTCCGCTTATAGAAGCATTGTCTGATGACAATGCAACCGTCAGACGTTTTGCAATATCTGCCCTCGGACATCTACGCGACGCGCGTGCTATTGAAGATCTTATCACTTTCCTAAATGATGAAGAACCTGATATGAGATGTGCTGCAGTCGTTGCACTCGGTGAATTGGGACTCACAGAAGAACGTGCTGCGAACCCACCTGTAGAAGTGATAGAAGCATTGATAAGCAGTGTCGCTGATTCTGATAGAGCGGTATGTTCCGCTGCTGTTGTTGCATTAGGACGTATTGGGAACCCACAAGCGATTTCTGCCCTCAATACTTTGGCTGAAAATACAGAAAGCGAATGGATACGTAGATACATCAGTGAAGCATTACATCAAATAAATGATGCCAGTATTGGAACTCCTTCTGAGGATAAATAAAAAATAGGGTGACAGTTTGCCACCCTATTTCTATTTCAACATAACCTGTAGAATTAATTTGCCAATTCAAAGACGACTGGCAGTTCAAGTCTTATACTGCTGCCAGACTGTCCATCGGGGAATGGTGGGAATGGTTCGGCATTTTGGACAGCAGCAAGTGCTGCATTGTCTAATACACGTGAACCAGACGAAGTTGACACCGTTGGGTTCATTATTGTGCCATTTCTAAGAAGTGTAAATCGAATGGTCGTTGATGAACCTTCATCTAAATCACGGACACTTGGAGGAAATCGTTGAAAATCTTTAATCCGATCACGCACCTTTCTTAAGAATTCTGAGAAGGATTGCTTCGTTTCTCCAAAGTCTGTTGCAGATAATCCGAGGTCTTCTGTCCCTCCAAAATCTACGGAAGCTAAACTTGTCCCCATATCCATTGTCATAGACAACCCAGTTGATTCAAACTTAGGCATTTCAAATTTGGGTGCTGTGGAGACTATTTTGACTTGCCTTGATTTTTCTGACATTAATGTTGCAGCATTTAAGCTGGTTAGTTGAATAGTGTCATCAGTGGGTAAATCCGTAAAAGGCATCGTAAAATCAGCAGGACCTAAATTGATATTCGCGTTTGCGGTGACAGCATTCCCCTTTGGCATGAGCAGTTTAACTGCTTTAGGTTTTGTTGTTTTTTGTGTCATACGTACAGCACTTACGCGTTTTTTCTGTGGTGTTTGTTGATCAACCACGACACTCTGTAGTTTATCTTCACTCATCTGCAAGACTGTCTTTTTTACAAACCAAACGGCAAGTACTACAAGTGCGGCAGCGTGTAGACCGATTGCAAGACCGAATGCGAATTTCCGTGCTTTTGCTTTCCATTTTTTGGATGCTTGTCTATTCTCGCGTTGCGCATCCGCAACTGTGATATTGACTTCAGAAGCTTTTACAGATGACATTTTTTTGGCAACATTTGGTGCCTTTTGCCCTGCGTCTGCAGCCATTTCTTTCTTCTTTCTTAGACGTTTTCTCTTGTGTTTACCAGATGCAAGATTCGAGAGTGCGTAACTCATTCAATATAGTCCTCCAAGATATGGTAATTGTATGAAAATATGACTAAATTTATATAATAATTCGGTATATGATAACCCAAGTTGCTACCTATTAGAACCTGATCAACTTCGTTCTCCTGAAGACATCCACTCTTCCGCTCCAGCGGAGCGATATGTTTATAGCACGCTTTGTTTCAGTCTTCCGCTCCAGCGGAGCGGTATGTGAAAGAACCCTGAACAAGCTAACTGAAAACCGAAGTTACCCGTCATCATAACTGAGCAATTTATAACGGTTATTCATCACAACAACAGAACCCAATATATCCAATTTCAGTTTTTTTCCTGAGATGTCCTTTAACGTCAAAACGGTTCCCCGTAGTAGATGGAAACCTCCATAAGATTCTTTCGGTCTTTTAAAACTTATACTTATAAAGCTTAAGTTGAGATCACCGTAAGCCTGAATCCACCTTTTCATTCCGATGTTACATTTTTTATTGAGATTGTTCCATGCGAAATCAGATGGAAAGTTATTTTTTGGAAAACCTGGATAAATCCAGGATACATACTCATCTCGTTGAACTCTCAACCTGTTTAATTGCTCAAAGTCTTTGCGATTAAGAGCGTCAACGACTGCCAGACCTATCTGGTCTGGCGAGTCGAGACTATTCTCCCATGTTCGCCGCTCACACCCAATCAAACATAAGCTAAACAGAAGTACTGCAGTCGCAAAGTAAGATAGGTGGCAGCGAACTGAGAAGGCGTTATACTTTTTAGTTTCTTGCACTCGTAGTCCAACCCTTTGTCCAATCACTGTCTGGGTCTACACCACCAATGAAGTCAACCTTGTCAAAGAATCCATCGGACGGTATATCGGGGGACATGGAAGATGCACCAGAACCCGGTGTGAAATCTGGGTTACTCTTATTAAAGGCATCTGCAAGATTTGGGTCATTTTCTTTGTTACCGAGACCCGTTGCCCATGCTGCTTCATCAAACCCATCATCATCTTTTTCATCACCGAAGTTTCCGCCACCGTTGGAGAAGAAGATGCTATTTTTAACGACCAAACCACCATCTTCAGCTTGTTTGTGCGAGGATTCATTATTGATATCCAGACCAACTTTATTAAATCCAACAACAATGAAATTTGTGTAGATACCTGCTGCCCCTTCACGGATCAACATGCCGTTATCACTCTCTGGTCCACTGGGATCACCTACGAGTGTAACATTAGAAATAGTTGGCGCAGACCGGGGTAATGCTTCGTTGTTCTTGCTGCTGTTGTCATTTTCAAACCCGTTATCTGCGTCGTCCCCGTAGTGTTGGGCGACCCAGAATTGACCTTTACCTGTCCAACCGTCAGTCCAGTCAAACGAATCATCGCGTGCCCCTGTGACTAAGATATATTTTAGGTTGACTGTGCCACCGAACATTTCAATACCATCATCTTGGTTCATGTGAACTTGGACATATTCTACGACCGTACCAGAACCGACACCTTGGAATGCGATACCGTTCAGTTCGTTGTCAGGACTAAATTCAATACCAGCATATTCAACACGGACATAACGTAACACACCACTACTATCGGCAGGATTGTCTCCACCGAATGCTCCCGTGTCACCTTCACCGAAAGTTACACCTTGGTTTGACGGTGCTCTACCGTTGATGATCAACCCGCCCCATTGTCCACGAGCGCGTGAACCAATGGCTGCATCACTTGTCATAACGATAGGTGCATCGGCAGTACCGTCTGCCATAAGTTTCCCACCTTGAGAGACGATGAGAGTTCCATTTGTAGCATTTTCACCATATACCACGACACCCGGTTCAATCGTAAGCGTTACGCCATCTTTAACGAACACTGCATCACGTAACAAATAATCGTAGTCAGATGTCAGAGTTCTATCCTCAAGCAGATCTCCTGTAAGGATAACTACTTCACGTCCATCAATGGTGATAGTTTCCTCAACGATTGGTTCTGTTTCACCTATATCGTCATCATCTTCACCGCAACCGACGAAAGTTAAGACAATACCGATTGAGAAAACGACCATTATTTGAAACAACCGCCTAAATTTACCTTGTATCCCAGCGGATATCATGGTTGATACGATATTTGACATTTGTTTTTCTAAACTCCTTTTCTTTATAAAATCCCAGTTCCTGGGATGAGTGGTAATTATCATTGCGACCTAACAGACCTATCGATTTTTTTGGTCGCGACTATGAAGGTTCTAACACGTTTATTTTACACGTAAATTGTTGCAAAATACTCACGATACTTTGACCTTTTTATTGAGAATAATTTTCCTAATTAATAACATGTTAGCAGTAGACATTATAACGTTTTAGATTGTGTGTTGTTCCTGGTCTTTAATTAAACCTAAGGTTCGTCCGTCGGGTAGAGGCACGAAACCCGACATGACAGACCTAATCAACACGTGTCGGGTTTCGTGCCTCGCCATATATCACCTACCCTTGTAGGGGCGAGGTTTCCTCGCCCGATGGACAGAAACGGACAAAACAAGCAGATTGGGAAACCTCGCCCCTACAAGGAGACAACGGGCGGGCGAGGAAACCTCGCCCCTACGGGACTTGTGGAAGAGCACGCTTAGAAAGCGCGCCTACAATGGGGTGATGGGTTTAAAAATAAAATAGAGACTTGCATCCCCTGCAAGTCTCTATTTTGATAAGTTGGATAGGTTAGGTTAGTTAAACTTAGCCCAATTAGGAAACTATTGTATCGGGAAGTAACAATAGTTTCCTATAATGGGTGTATTTTAGAAAATTCTCCAATAAGGTTTCTGCAGATTCCTTATTGTTAGGAGAACTGGTTAAATATCCCTGAATTTAACCCTATTGTACCTCTTTCAATTCGCCCCACTTCGTTGTCAGCTTGTTTTTAGCAGAAATTAAGCCTTTCATCTTAGTGGTCGTAAGCGTATTATGCTCACCAGCGAAGGATACGTCTTCAATTTGATAGTAGTATACTGCACCCGGTTTGGCTGAAGTATCTACCCATTTATATGTACTACGTTCCGCTGTGGTACCTTTACCTTGGATCAACTGGTCGTTGACCTTTGTGAACTCACCATTACGGTCTTGACTACGAAGGATATTAAATCCAGCGTTGTCAAGTTCAGATTCGGTAGTCCAACGGATAACAACTTTACCATCTTCAAGTGTTGGGCGGAAGAAGGATAAACTAACTGGTAATGGTCTTCCGACGGTTTGACCGGGAGAACTTATATCGCTAATATGTCCGTAATAGCCTGAGTTAATTCTGCCAGTTCTACTATCATCAACAGAAAGTATCCAACCACCTTTTTTTGTGCCATCAGAAAGCTCACGGGTATGTCCATCAACCCTTTCACCACCAGCCATTTTCGACATGACCAAATTTGTGCGGGCGATTGAAGAACGGGTTCCGTCTTCATCAACAGAATTAGGCAACATCCAAGCGATAGGTGATACAGGCTGTGTATTTCCACGTCTATCACTGGCAGGAGCCGCAAGGTTGCCAACAGTGTCAACTGACTGCCACTTATTCTTATCGCCTTCATGACCATTTGCATGTAGGGTGATATAGAACCCATACGGATTCAGGATAGCATTTCCTTGTGCTTTCATATCGGTAGCACCTCTGGAACCTGAACCGCCTGAGTTATCCCATACAGAGAAAATATCAACATTTGGTAGACGGACATTTTTCCGTAATGGTCGAACAGATGTAATGATAACCGACTGATTAGGTTGGATCATCAAACCTTTCAGCAAGAAAGTTGCTTCAAGTTTACCATCCCATTCTGCAGTCGCAGTATCACCAGATTCGCCATCAGCATAGGTGTTTTCATGATTGACAATCGTTATACGCCAATTATGTAAATTCACACCAACAGACTTTGATGGGTTGGTAATTTCAATCCACTGTGGCAGACGACCTCTATCACCATCATCAGCAAACATAATTTCGCTGATATAGACAGGTGCAGTAACTGCAGCACCAGCACCCATTAATGCGTTATTTGCATAACCGGGTGTTCCACCGTTAGCATTACTTGATGGTGTAGCACGTTTATAACCAAGACCGCCTGTGAAACCAGCGTGTGCCCAAGCGTGCTTACCACCTTCATTTTTCTCACCTGTATGTCCATGATGACCTTCACGGTTTCTACGCCATACTTTGCCTTCAGTTAGATTATTCGCAGGCCACGGACCACTAAAGCGGTAGAAGGGCCATAGATCGGTCGTTCGCGTTGGGTTGGCAGCATCCGGTCTTTGCGATGAATTTGGATAATAACCTGCGATATCTTGCACACCACCACCAGCAGTTTTCAAGTGCTTGTTATCATTACTTGTTCGCAGAATCAACAGGAAGTTACCATTTGGCATATTCCCCATATTCTGTTTCATATAGCGAACTGGCTGATCTTCATTACCAACATCATCATCAATACCAGGTTGCTGGTCTGCAGCACCTGCAAGTATGTCGTAGCCAAGTCCGAGTTGTGAACCCTCTTCATAAAATGCTTTTTCAGTTACTAACAACACGCCACCTGCAGGAATATTGATATTTTTGTCGGGGAAGTCAAAGAGGTCAACTTCAGTTCCGACTGCTGTTACTATACCAACACTCCATTTTTTGAGGTTGACTGTTGTACCTTTACGGTTCTTAAATTCTATCCATTGTGAACCATCAGCGAAGTTGCCAATTTCATTGAAGATAACATTATCACTGGTTGGCACTGTGCTGGGATTCCCAAGTGTTACCGCTGCAGAACGTTCTTTAACGCCTGGTGTTCCTTTATGACCAGCAAGATAGACTTCGGTTGAAGTTTTCCAATGACCTTTGGTGTGACCATCTTTACCTCTTTCTGTTCTATAGAAAGAGACAAAATCAACGTTAGGACGACCAGCTACAAATTCAGCACCTTCGCCCATATCATCATCAAACCCGTTTTGACCAAGTCCTGTGAACTGCCAACCGACACCAACTTGGTTACTAAAGCGATCTAATAAAACTTCAGTTGAAGCAGCATCGAGTGCAGGACGACCTGATTTTGCTGCAAGTGTAGCACCACTTACTTCCACTTTCAATGGGTTATATATCTCAATCCATTGGTGAGCAGTATATTCATCAGTGCCTACCTTAGCATCATTTCTGGCTGCCATTATCTCAGTTATAATGAGATCACGAGCACCATATTGACGCGGTGCAGACCCGTCAGTTCCATCTGCTTTCTTACCAGTATATTTACCTGCTGTATCTTTCGCATTAGCATCGTCGCCATCGTGGTCAAACAATGCGGAATCGGCTTTTTTGGTAATAGTCAGTGCAAGGGTACCACCACTATAGAAAAGACCTTCTAAATCTGGCATACCTGCCCATGTTTTACGCATTGCACTTGTAACGGAGACAGGCAAGCCCATTACATCACTATTTTTGCTGATGATAACATAACTTTCTGCTGGAACAGTTAAGCCTGTTAAAGGTGCAGCAGCAATAACATTGTAGGTAAGCACTTTGGTTGTGCCTCCCCATGTGAGCGTGAGCGTCAGCGACCCGAGTGCTTGTGATGACGAAATCGTGAGTGTACGTGTCGTACCACTTCCCGCTACAGTGGCTGCGGCAGCTGGGCTTACTTTAAATGTTGCTCCAGGATCTTTACTAAAGGTAGCCATGATTGTGCTACCTGGTACCACATTACCACTTGCCGGTACTGCTTTAGTAAAGTTTGCATCGGTTGGATCAGGAGCTGTTTTCTCTGCCAATTTCACCGGGTGTGTCACAGGAGTACCTGCGTTACCCGCTTTATCAACAGGTGTAACGGTAATCGTAACTTCTTCACCTGCAGTTGTTACTCGGTCAGCCTTCGGTGTAAGTTCAATAAGATATTCAGTGCCATCAACATCAGTACCCTGCTTTGCAGCCTCACCTTTTGCCCCTACATCAAGTTTTGACGCAGTAACAATACTATTCTTAATGTCTACACCACTACCATCTGTTTCATCTTCAATAGAGACAGTGAGATAGAAAGCTTCATCCCACACAGTATCCGCATTTACTTCTGGGGCTGCAAAATCACTGGAGAGAGATACGGCGCGCACAGGATTAGTACCAATAGTTGCCGTTGGAGCCATGTTATCCCATATAACCGTAGCGACACCTTCTGTTCCATTGCCAGCATCACCATCCTGAGTAGCTTCTAAAGCGTAATCACCTCCAAGTGTTACAGTAATAGATTCTGAAGCAGCGTCATCTGCATGAGCTAAGGTAAACGTTACCGTATCTGTTCCACTAACTTCTGCAGATCGAATGTCAGCATCAGGTGCAAAGGTAACATCACTAATATGAAGCTCAAGGTCGTCACTTGGATTACCATAATCTTCTTCATCTTCATCTGCCATTTCAAAGTCAAATTCTACCGTCACCTCTCGGTCATCACCGTTCGCGTATTCTATGAAGTCGGTAATAGCTTTCAACTTTGGAATTAAAGTTAAGTTTTCCTCTTCAAGCTCAGCATCCTCTTTTGCTTCTGGAAATGTTACACGCTGATACTTGTTGGCTTCTGCAGTCGGAGCCGTCACTTCAATTCGAACAGCAACCACAGCACCAGGAGCGGCAGGAACATCAACTGTAAAAGGTTGCATTTTCTCTGCTACTGTACCTGCGGTAAAGTCGGTGTCTGCCAACGCCGTTTCAGAAGCTGCCGCATCCGGATCTAAATAACCACCCGTTACGGTAGTCACCGCTTCTGGGAATGTTACAGTAACCTTCCATCCCGGATTGGTAGCAGCAGAGTCCGTGCCATCTAAATCATCTGTCCATTCGGCTTTGATTTTGCCTGCCATTGCGGGCATCGCCGCAAGCGCAAGGATCAAAATTAAACATGCTAAGGAAAATGTCAATTTATTTGACAATCGCATTACTTATTTCTCCTTTTAGAATATTAAATTCAAGTTAAGATTCAGGGAATTAAATCCTGTTAATCTAATCTTCCAATCGTAAATATTAATAATATGTATTAATAATATGTATTAATATTGTGTTTAAACAGGGGGAACCTGTTTACCTATCTCAATCAATAACTCACCTAATCTATCCATCTATTTTTACCTACATCGGGGTTATTGATGCTTGTCCTTGCGTGTGGCATGTGCGAATATGTTTTCTATCTATCCCAATAATTCGCGCCAGTTTGCAAGGTTTTCAAAGTTAAATAAAGTTAAATAATAACATTTATACAACACAAAATATTGTAGGGCAAGGTCTCCGTGCCTCGCCAAAGTCACACGGTAGCCGAAAACCCACAATTCTCACAAAATTCACACAATTCCACAAAAAAAAAAATGCATTTTTCTTGTAATTTTTTCTTGACTTATAACGTATATTGATATATAATATGTCATATACTTCAATTTTTTCTTGACTTACTAACGTATATTGATATATAATATGTCATATACTTCATATAAGAAATATGATAAGTATAAATAAATAGGAAAATTAACTTGCTTAAGTTTATATTTTATGTTATCATTATTTTGTGTTGTATAAATGTTATTGATTAACTTTATTTATAGTAGATTTTGAAAGGACTTGAACGCTCTGCATCGGCAAGGTTAGGAAACCTCGCCTACCATGTGACGTGAAGTGTCAACTTATATTTATAATTCACTATAACTTTGAAAATCTTGCCAAATAGATAGAAAACATAGTTCAGACATTGGCGAGTCACGGAGACCTTGCGGGACAATGCGTTGATTAAGTCGTGGTTTTAAACCCCTCCAACAATAGCGGCTATTCTTAAATTGACGCTTATGGTTCGGTTTCCGAATCGTCCAGGAATCTACAGGAAAAATGACTATGAAGGGTTTGAGCACAAATGCGGTGGTGATGTTTCTGTGCCTCAACCCAATCTACAGTCTTATACCATTTCTATAAATGTTTATCCCATTAATAATAGACATTATAATGATTTAATCGTCCGCATCTGATAACACCAAGACCGAAAAATAGTGCTCATTTCTAATGACAGCAGCACCAGCGGTGCGGAATGTGTATAGAAAAATGTGTCAAAACCTTCTTGAGCCCCTGCGGTGCGAAAGGTGTATTACAGCCAAGGACACTGGACACCTGTCGCCCCTCTGGGGCTTTGTCCATGATGTGCCAATAGGTGGTCTATACACCTGTCGCACCGCAGGGGCTACACATATCCAAAAAACGAATAATATTCCTTGAATTGACACCTATGGGTTTTGCAAACTCTACCCGAAGGACGAACCTTAGGTTTAATTAAAGACCAGGAACAACACACAATTAAAACGTTATAATGTCTAGTATGTTTATTGACTAATTGTGATGATCCCATTTTGTAGATTATATGCTATAACTTACCCCGAATGAGAATGACCTTCCAACCCTATATTTAACAGATGTTGCCCCTCCCTGCTTAAATTCAACAGGTCGGTCAAGTAGATTCTTTGCAGATACACTAAATTTATATGTGTCAGCAACAGTGCGACTGAAACTCAAATCTAATTCACCACGCGGTTGTTCATAAACATCTGGTGCTCCGTGGTTTCCTACATCAGAGAGTCTACGTCCATAAATGTTATATGCTACCGAACTTGATATCCCCCAGTTTGACGATTCATAACCGATTGAAACATTTACAATATACGGACACTGTCCTTGTAAAGGTCGCTCAGAAGAGGTCTGGATACCAACGTCCTCAGGAAGCTCAACTCTTGAGGAGATAAACGCAGCATTTGTGTTAATTGAAAAAGCACTCAGTATCTTTGCGATAACACCTAAATTCTGACGTGCTTCAAGTTCTAATCCATAGTTGTGAGCACGTTCAGCATTTGCATAGGTAATGCGAACTTCAGCTTGCGGTTCAATGATCTGTTCAATAGGTTTATGAAACCTTTTGTAAAAAGCACTCACTGCTACAACACCACCTCCTGTAGTGTCAGGGAAAACTTCCCAACGGAAATCGTAGTTGTCAATCAGTGTCCGTTCAAGATTGGTATTTCCAAGCACTGTTCTTCCACCGACAAAATCTGTAAACTCAAAAGGTGCAAGTTCACGTAAGTCGGGACGCGTGACTGTCCGAGATGCGGCGAGTCGTAGATTCATTCTATCAGTTAATCGATATGTGATGTTGAGACCCGGAAGGCCATCAGATGTCCTCAAATTTGCTTGGTCTTTCTCCAAAATTACAGTAGAGAATGGGTCGAAAGCTGTAAGAACCTGGTCTGAATATTCCCATCGCAGACCGGTCATCACCTGCCATTTCTTGCTGATAGGTATATCAAGCATCATGTATCCTGAATAGACACTATGGTCAGCCTCGTAGTTGTCAGATCGGCGTGTGGACTCACGTAACTCAAAGACACGTGGCATGATGTTGTCAGTTTGGAACAGGGTTTCCGGTGGTGCGGAAAGATCAACGGATGCATCCACGTTGTCTGATGGTAAGAACCTAAATCTTCTGACATCAAATGCACGGGATCTATCCCGCACAAGACCACCAAATTTGAAAAAGCCGGTTTTTCTTACAGGTAATGTCCAGTCAATTCGTCCGTTGTAATCATGATCTTCAAGGTTAAAAAAGAACCTACTTCCACTCTGTGAAGAATCTCGAAAAACGAATGTTCCCTTACCGTTATCTTCATAGATAGTTTCACGTGTATCGGGTTCATTGCGTGCTGCGCGTGAATATGTCAGTCTCCATTCCATAGAAAGGTCAGATTGGTCGTCTCCCATTGTTAATGCGTCTTTTATTGCTTCTTCAATAGTCTCATGTTCTTCCTCAACTGAACCGTTCTTGATTTCAGGTTCTCCGAAATTGAAAGCGTGTGTACCTGCCAATTGTCCCGAAAAAAGTTGACGTTCTACATACTGGAGTCTTGCACTTCGATATATTGTATTCCTATCGGCATTATCACCTTCCCAAGTTCTCGTTTGGTCTTCTGCTGCGTGTGTTGTAAGTGTACGTAAGCTTAAGAGATGATCTGGTGAGAATCGTAGGCTGGCACTTAAGACACTACCCCAATCTACTTCATTTCCGCTCTGTTCAATGCTGTAATCTGTTACTGGTGATAGTCTATCATTTAGACCGATTCGGAAATCTCTTCTCTCCTGTGTGCTATGACTATGACTATTCCCGTAGGAAATTACACCAAGATAACCGAATTCCTTACCGAATATGGTGTTGCTATTTCCAAGGCTAAACTTGTAACCTTGATTTGCTGGTACAGCCTTTCGTTCAGGTGACCAAATGTTATCAAATGCGCGTCCGAATTCTTGAATTTCTTCATTTGTAAATCCGGTAGTGGTAAACCTTCCTTGTTCACGTATCGGTACTTCGTCTGCCTTTTCTTTTATGATTTCTGGGAGTTTACGGGAACCATCATCAAACCCTAAAAAGTCTAAACTTCCCCCCGAATATGTCAATCCATCAGTGCCGGTTGCTTGTGTATTGAATCCAGTTGACAAAGATAATGACATGGTCAATGCTTCAGGGAAGTCTTTTGTGAAAACTTGGACTGAACCACCAGCAAAACCCCCCGGTTGGTCTGGAGAAAATGTCTTCACGGTTTGCAGACTTGCAAGCAGACTTGCGGGGAAAATGTCCATAGGAACAACACGACGATTCGGTTCTGGACTCGGTATCTCAACATTGTTGAGTAGAGTGTTACTATACCGTTCCCCTAATCCACGGACAAACACATATTTTCCACCGACAATACTGACACCTGTAACACGTCTGATAGCTTGAGCTGCAGAGGAATCTGGTAAACGGCTGATCTCTTCAGTACTGATGCTATCCTCAATGCGAGAACTCCGCATCCGTTTTTCAAGTAAACCTCTTTCCCCAGATTGACTGAGTCTAACTTTCATTTTAATTGTGTCTAATTTCACAACTTGTGGTTCAAGAGTTACTTCCAAAGGGGCTGATAAGCCTTCAGCGTTGACATTTACATCAGTAATTACAGCAGCGTTGTAAAAGTGTGTGGAAACCTGAAGTGTATAAGTTCCAACTGGTAAATCTAATGAAAAAGCCCCTGTTTCATCAGTCTTTACCTTAATATTTGTGTCTACAACCTTAATGGTCACATCTGCAAGTGGCGTGTCGGAAACACTATCAGTAACGACACCTGTAATATTCACAGTCTGTTGTGTTTCTTGTGCATGTGCACAGAATAGTGAGACAAGTGTCGCAACAGACAGTAATAACAAATACCCGTTGATAAGACCTTTCATGTTTCCTCTCTCTAATTCGTTGTCTATGATAAACCTTATATCTTCAAAGCAACATCCAATGGTAGCAAAATTTTACCTTCAGAATGAAACAAAATTGTGATATTTTTTTGGCAAATACAAGAAATTATTTTTACTTGTTTTTGTTTTATGAATCTGTAATACTTAAAGATATAAATTGATAGAATTATACGGAAATGTAGAATTATGCTTGCAGAATTGTTGCGTAAAACAACCCACCTGTCTGGATTATTCTTACCTATTCTTTATTTCTTTTTTGATAAGTCAAAAATGTTGGTTATTGGAGGTAGTTTAGTTTGTATTGCGATTTGTGTAGAATTAGCAAAACGGTTTTTTCCGACTTTCAGCAACTACTTTTTTCACTACCTTAAACCGCTCCTACGTATCCATGAACAGAAAGGTGCTATTACTGGTGCAACTTACTATCTCACAAGCGTTTTTCTATGTATTCTTATCTTTGACAAAGATATCGCAATAACTTGCATATTTTTCATTACTCTTGGAGATACAGCAGCAGCACTCGTTGGCAAGAGATGGGGACAGACTAAACTCATTGGGAACAAAAGCTTAGAAGGCAGTGCTGCTTGTTTTGTCGTATGTCTTCTCATTACTCTGTTTTCGATTAACCCTATCGTAGGAATTGCTGGTGCATTTTTTGCAACTGTGACAGAACTACTGCCACTTCGGATTGACGATAACTTGACTGTTCCACTTATCTCAGGTGCAGTCATGCAGTTAATGGTCAGTAATTTTCCATTTTAATTTTAATATTGAATGCTCTCATCATGATACGGTGATTTATTCGTATCAATCTATATTCTGACAAATTAACAAACTCCTACCTAATTGCAATTTCACTTGACAATTAGCATTCTTTCAATTACCTTAAATGATATGTCAAAACAAAACTTAGATAGAATAAATAGACCGGCAGAGAGTTTTCGCGCACTTGCTGTTGATGTGCCCAAGAATCTTGCAAATATCCGAGTAATTCTTTTTGAACCGCGTGAAGCGGGGAATATCGGTTCTGTGGCAAGAGTTGTGAAGGGCATGGGATTGTCTGAACTTTTTCTGGTGAATCCTGTGCCGTTTCAGAATGAGGATATAGCATGGAAAATGGCACACGGGGCAAAGGATGTTCTGAAAAACTCTCACGTTGTTCCTGAATTGAAAGATGCTCTTGTTGGGATAAAATACCTTGTGGGAACAACACATCGCCGTCGCGATCCCCGTTTGCCTCCACCTACCACTGCCCGGGAAGCAGCACACAAAATTGCATCTGTTTCACAGGATCAGTCTGTTGCCCTACTATTCGGACGCGAGGATTTTGGTCTATCTACTGATCAGATGAGTCTTTGTCAATTGATTGCGAGTGTTCCGATGGCTACTAAGAATCCTTCACTGAATTTGGCACAAGCTGCACAAATTTTCGCTTATGAAGTATTCATTTCAAGTTTAGAAGAACATACACCAGATGATATTGAGTATGTTGAAGTGAATGCAATGGAAGAATTTTATGGACGGGTCACACGCTTATTAGATAAGGTTGGAGTGACACCCTATAATCAGGATTGGGAAACGTATTTGAAATCATTGCGGCGTGTTTTTTCACGGGCACCGCTTGAGGAACGAGACATTGCAACCCTTGATATGATCTTCTCAACGACATATCGGCATATTGTGCGGTTAGAGGAAAAATTGGAAACAACACAAAATTAGCAGACACATGCACAGTGGATCCCCTCAAATCGTTATGGAGAAAAACATGAAGACATTCAGCACTTACGGTCCCGTGAATCCTGAAGATCATTACGTCGTCTCACGCAAGACAGAACTCGCTGATTTCATCAACCGCGTCAAGCAAGGACGTTACATCGTCATATTTGCCCCACGACAGACAGGCAAAACCACATTCTTTCAATGGGCTCTTGATGCACTCACGACTGATCCTATAGAAACCTACTTCCCGATCGAACTGAATTTTGAGATGTATAAAGACTATAGTGCAACTGATTTTTATACCTCACTCTATGAAGACATTTACGCAGAGATTAAATGTGTTTTTGAGGATCGAAGGAATGTACCATCTGAAACACTAAGTCAATTCTTGGAAAACACAAAGTTAACAGATCACGTTGCAATGCACAGATTCTTTCAGCAGTTCGGGACTTTACTTGGAGATGAAAAACTTGTTCTCATCATTGACGAATTTGATGGCATTCCTCAAGATGCAGTGAGCGGTTTCCTTCACGCACTCCGCACTATCTATGTTCAACGTTCTATGCGGGATTGTCCTTACAGCATTGGCATTGTAGGGGTTAAGAGCATTACACAACTCAATCTAAATCGCTCTATTTCACCGTTCAATATCCAAGACGAATTCACTTTGCCGAACTTTACCATTGAACAGGTGCATGAGTTACTCACACAGTGGACAGATGACATCGGTCAACCTTTCGCGCCAGAGGTCATTGAGAATATTCACAGACAGACTGCCGGACAACCATTTCTCGTCAACCGATTCGCTCAGATACTTACAGAGGAGATGGACATCCCGAAAAGTGAACCAATCACGATGTCACACTTTTCACAGGCATACATAGAAATCTGTGAAGAAGATAACACAAACCTTACACACCTATTGACCAATATTCGTAGAGACCCACAGTATAAAAAAACCTTGATGCAAATCGTATCTTATGAAAGGGGTATCCGCTTCAACCCACGCAGTGAAATCATCAGTCAACTGACCACACTTGGTGTGATTGGGAAAGCGCAAGATGGAATGTGTCAAATTGTGAATCCCATTTACCAGTACTGTATTCTACAGGCATTCAAACCTGAGATAAATGGACTTGAGCAGGATTATCTTCCTGAAGATACCGACTTTCTGGACTATCTGACCCCAGCAGGACAAATTAATATGGAACTACTACTTGATAATTTTCAAAGTTTCATTGCACGCGTAGGATATAGAATACTCCAAGTCCCAGAAACCCCGAAAGAATTTGTTGGACAAGACCTTCTCTACGCCTATCTTGACCAGTTTGTTAGCCTGATACGTGGTGCTATGTTCCTCGAAACACAAACAGGTCGGGGAAGGATGGACATGGTTATCGTTCACAACGGTCATAAATATATCGTTGAAACAAAGATTTGGGAGGGAGAACGTTACTATAATGCTGGTAAGAAACAACTTGCCGCATATCTACAATTAAAACGTGTGCAGGAAGGGTATTATATCGTTTTTGATCATCGTGTGGAACCAGAAACACGTGTCCAAACAGAGACGATAGATGAGGTGATAATCAGAAGTTACATCATTCCTGTGGTGCAGGAAATTCCTTCACGTTTTGCCTAAAATATTCCTTAGTCGGACAGGTTTTCCGAATTTCTGTGCCAACGGTCTCATTATCAAAGTCTACATCCCAAACTTCTCCTCTTCGTGGATTATGTATGGTGGTGCTCAACAACGGGACCT
The DNA here is from genome assembly GCA_958295945.1 of Candidatus Poribacteria bacterium. Taxonomy (GTDB): domain Bacteria; phylum Poribacteria; class WGA-4E; order WGA-4E; family WGA-3G; genus MSPOR6. The sequence goes on along the minus strand of OY282386.1, from coordinate 915,937 downwards.
CCTTCCCATTCCTGCCACTCTTTATCATTTTCGTAGAAATTTGCCATCTCCTTTGCTTGTTCGCTCAGGATACGGTGTCTCTCTTTCCTTGGCAGTGCTAAGAATTGACACCGTTCGCTCAGTCGCTTATCAGTAGATGTCTGTACCGTTTGATTAAGGAGTCGTCCGACATCCTTTTCGGTTATCAATCCATCGGAAAGGGCATGATGGACCTGTTGGCAAAATCGCTCTGGTTTTTCAGGCAATATGTCTATCGGTTCGATCTTTTTCCAACCCCATTTGCTAATGTCAACACACCATTTCTTATAGTATGCCTCAGTAATAATCTCCAAATCTTTGAGGCGATAGAGTAGTGCTTGAATACTCATACCGTAACGCTTCTTGAGGTCGAAGAGTTGTTTTTTATAAAAACGTTTCCGCTTTTGACCAACGTCCTTACGCAATTGCTCAGCGGGAGCAAGGAAAGCAGCACCGAATCGAAAGGCAGCCTTTTCGGGATCAATGTTTTTGTTCATATCTAAGATGAGATGTCCAAGTTCATGTGTGATGTTGAGTCGTTGGCGGTCACCTGGAACATCACTGCGGATTGCGATCACTGCTGCGATGACTTTATCGTGTTCATCTCGTGCTACGGCAGAAATACCATCAAAACTTTCACTTGCATTGACTTCAATAATGTCCATACCATGATCTTCAAGCACGCCTATAAGGTTTTCGATTGGGTCAATTCCCAAGTTCAATATGTTTCGCAGGGTCCAGGCGGCTTCTTCTGCACCATCAAGGTTTTTCACTGTGATGCCTAAAATTGGAAGTTCAAGGGTGTTCTGTTCAGCTATTTGTTCCTGTAACCAGATCCGTTTTTCTACCTCTTCCGCTACAAAAGCTTTTATCCGTTCTTGTTCCCTTTTACCTAACTGAGTCCGCTTTCGGAAAGCAATCAGATCAACATCACAAGGCGGTTCCCCCCACAATTGTGAGGACTTAATGCCGAGTGCGGCAGCAATCTGATTGAGTGTTTTTGCTGATGGTTGTAGGGTCCCCTTTTCATATTTTGACAAAGTTGAGCTGCTAACTAAACGATCAATAGCAGTTTCAAGGTCAACAAGAGACATACCACGAGCGATTCTAAATCTTTTCAGTCGTTCACCTAACATGCTAAAATCCTTTTGAAGGGGTAGGGTGCGTTAATTCCTTATTTTTACACAGTATAACAGATTTGTTCTTTGTTTTCCAATAGAAATTTTGGGGTTTTGGACTTGTTAAATATCGCTTTCTATGGTATAATCACAATAAATTGGACTATAGGAACGACTTGTGCCAGTAAGTTCCTTCACAAGGGACGTAGGTTTAGGCAAGCAAATGTGTGGCATAACATAGAATCGGAGCAGAGCTGGAAGATTCTGCTTGAACATAAAGGTCTACTGACGTATTATATTTAATGCAACATTTCCTGCTGATAAACTGTTTTTAAAAATGGTAAAAATAATGCGACACATAAAACCCATCGTATGGCTCATCTTTATCCTATCAGGTGCAAGTGCACTCATCTATGAAGTCCTATGGATGCGGCAGTTGACACTTGTCTTCGGCAGCACCGTATTTGCCACAAGCACCGTGCTAACTGCTTTCATGGCAGGACTCGCACTCGGCAGCTACTACTTTGGTAGAAAGATCGATGAGATCAACATGTCTCCTCTCAAACTCTACGCTATCCTTGAAGCAGGTATCGGCGGGTTTTGTCTCATTTGGCCCTTACTCCTATCTGTTCTTACTGCACTTTATGTGCTTATTTTCCGTCACGTAACATCTGAATTTTATTCTCTTTCAATTATCCGTTTTATTTTAACCTTTGGAATATTGCTAATTCCATCAACCTTGATGGGTGGGACTTTGCCGGTATTGACACGGTTCTTTGTCAAAAGATTAGCACAGCTCGGTACGAATATTGGCATTTTGTATGCATTGAATACCTTTGGCGCGGTTGTAGGCACTGTCGCAGCTGGATTTATTCTGATAGAAGCGGTGGGAGTTACTTGGTCACTCCGCGTAGCAATCATCATTAATATCGTTGTTGCATTAGTTGCATTGATATTGGCAAAACAAGCACATGATATTGAAATTGATGAAAGTGATCAATCGGAAGTAGAAGGGATAACTGAAACCGATAAACAAGAGATGCAGCCGCAAGAGAGTACATCTTCGGAAGTTGGTGGATATGAACGAAGGTTAGTTTTACTGGCAATAGGAATATCCGGTTTCTGTGCATTAGCGTATGAGGTGTTGTGGACTCGTATTCTTGTCTTTTTTCTTGGAAGCACGACCTATGCGTTTGCTACGATGCTCGCTGCTTTTCTGTTCGGTATCGCACTCGGTAGTATGATATTAGCACGGTGGGTGGATCGGATCAAACAACCTGTAATTACCTTCGGAATTGTGCAACTTGGGATAGGCTTGTTTGCTCTGGTACTCATGCCAGCATTTGAGCAGTTATACGGGTTGACTTATGCATTGCAGTCTACATTTGGGGGAAGTAGGTTTTGGGCATTTTTCTCCTGCTTCCTTGTGATGTGTTTGCCAACGTTTCTGATGGGGGCAAGTTTTCCATTGGTCACGAAGATCTATACTGGGGATGCACAAAAACTTGGAAGGAGTATTGGTAACGTCTATGCTATCAATACTGTTGGAAGTATTTTAGGAGCATTTTGTGCCGGATTTATTCTCATTCCACTCCTGAACATTCGACCGAGTATTGTGCTGATGGTCGCGTTAAACACAGGTATCGGTTGTTTTCTCGTTATGAAGGGATGGCGAGCTACCCCCGATTCCGAAAGTGACACCGTTAAATCATGGGCAGGAATCAGAGGATTTTTTCAAGGGCTTGGTATCGGTGTGCCGATTGTCACTGTGGGGTTAGCAGTTGTCCTTTTATTCTCATTGAATCAACCGCTATTTCTAAAAAGCACTATTTACAAAACACAACGTCCAGGTGATACCGTTGTAGATTATGAAGAAGAGGTAGATGCAACGGTAACAACTTTGAAAGATGATGAAGGTGTATTTCGTTTATACGTAGACGCTAATCAAGCTGCAGATGCATCGCGTTGGGACTCTCCTTCGCATCGTGTCATCGCACATCTACCGTTACTTTTACATCCGAATCCGAAACGTGCACTTGTCGTTGGTTTTGGCATGGGACTCACCTCACATTCAATAACACAGCACGGTGTGCAGGTTGATGCGATTGAATTATCAAAAGGTGTGATTAATGCTTCACAGAGACATTTCAAACACATTAATGAAAACATATTTGAAAATCGATTGTTTAACTATAAATTGAACGATGGACGCAATCATATCCTGATGACGGAAACCGAGTATGATATGATTTCAACGGGTATTATTCATCCACTTGTCAGTGCTGGTAGCTCCAATATATATACAGAAGATTTCTATAAATTGTGCAAAAGAATCTTAACTGAGGATGGTGTGATGTGTCAGTGGGTGCCGTTGCATCGGTTGCCTGAATCGCACTATAAAATGATCGTACGCACCTTTATCCATGTATTTCCTGAGACGACCCTATGGTATAAATACACACCTGATTTTGTAATTCTGATAGGAACTAAAGATCCGCTTTCAATTGATTACAATGACTTTATGAGACGCGCAATGATACCGAGTATTAGTAGAGGACTCGCAGCTGATGATCTGGATGGAATGTCCTTATTGGATTCATTTATGATGGGACCAAAGGCAGTTCTGAAATATGTGGGTGATGGTCCAATTCACACAGATGATCGTCCGAGGTTAGAGTTCTTCAAAGCTTCGGATCTGACGACATCAACTGCTGTTAACATTAAAGGCATGAAAGAACATCGGCAACGGATTACGCCACCATTTCTAACTAATTATGGAACTACACATACAGAAAGGAGGGCTGTTCAGGACAATATTGACACCTATTTTAAAGCTACGCAACAGTTGATTCGTGGTCAGATTGATTATGCTGAAGCACAAACGGAACTTGCTAAAGGAAGCGTGACCAACTTCAATGCCAAACTTCAGAGTGCAAGTGCAATTATGCTACAGGCATTGAGAATTAATCCTGAAGACCAGACGATTAGTTATAATTATGGCGTGGTAAGTGGTATAATTCATGAGGATGATCGGGGACAATTCCGTGAGATTGAAAAGCAATCACAACAAACATTGCAAGAAAATCCTGATGATATTCAGAGTCATATACAATTGGGTGTCGTGTATGAGCTTAAAGCAAGTGAGTATGAAGCAGAAGGAGATTACGAAAAAGCAAAAAATGAACTTGCAAAAGCATCTAAAGAGTTGGAAAAAGCACTTCAACTTGACCCCAACAGGTTAGAGGTCTATTTTATGCTTGGTCCGATATATCAACGTCAACAGCTGCATAAGGAAGCATTAAGAACATATAAACGTTTTGAACAGCAAGACCCCAATTTACCCGCACCGATTTTTGCAGCGATGGCTCAACTTCATTGGAATTTTAAAAATGTAGAAGAAGCCAAAAGATATGCCCAAAAAGGGTTAGACACAGATAGAAATTCATGGCGTTCACATCATATTCTCGGTAAGGTATATTATTCTATGAATCAACCAGATAAACTGCGTGAACATTATTCCAATGCGTTGAAAATAATTGAAGCAGAGATAATTCTCTCCTCAGATCCAAGTAATTTATTGAGTTACAAAGAAGAGATACAAAACGAACTTGACCAGATACAAAAATAGGAGGAATAAAAAGACCAATTATGTCCCAATCTTCTCTCAAACGGACACATTTTTGTGGTGATTTACGTCTTTCCGATGCAGGATCAACTACACACCTTAACGGATGGGTGAGACGCCGTCGTGATCACGGCGGCGTGATTTTCATTGATTTGCGTGATAGGACCGGGATTACTCAAGTAGTTTTTGACCCGCAGATAGATGAAAACGCACATGCAATTGCAGATACTGTCCGAAGTGAATATGTCCTTAACGTCAGTGGTGTAGTCCGTGAACGTGCACCAGGTGAACTTCTTTTCAAGGCAGATGCATCATATCAAGCAGAACTTACCGAAGATAATTCATTATCCTCTGAATTCAAATCTCTTTTTTCAGATTCAGACAGTAAATATACACTTTCTGACGAAATAAGTATTGGTGAACGTGAATATGGCACACATTGGCTTCTCACTGACATTGAAAACAATCGGAGTTATGACATTATACAAGAAGAAGATGGATTGAATGTATATCAAGGCACTGTCAATCCAGAGTTGGATACGGGTGAGATAGAAGTTGCAGTTGATTTGCTAAGCATCCTGAATACTGCAAAAACTCCACCATTTCCAGTGGAAGATGATATTGAGGTGGCAGAAGATATACGCATGCGGTATCGGTTCGTTGATTTGCGACGACCTGTCATGCAGAAAACACTTGAAATGCGTCATAAAGCTGCACTTGCTGCACGTAACTATATGAATGAGCAGGGATTCCTTGAAATAGAAACTCCGATACTTATGAATAGCACACCTGAAGGTGCGCGCGACGTACTTGTGCCAAGTAGATATAATCCGGGTAAATTCTATGCACTCCCACAATCACCTCAGCAATTTAAACAGATTCTGATGATGAGTGGTGTTGACCGATATTTTCAGATTGCTCGCTGTTTCCGAGATGAGGATACACGTGCGGATAGACAACTTGAATTTACACAACTGGATATAGAGATGTCTTTCGCTCGGGTAGATGATGTGTTAGAAGTCACTGAAGGTTTGATGAAACGTATATTTGAGGAAGCAGGTGATATTCCAGTCGAAACCCCATTTCTTCGTCTGCCGTATTACGAATCTATGGCACGATTTGGGAATGACAAACCCGATACACGTTTTGGTATGGAGTTGACAGACCTTTCTGATGCTATGGAGGATTGTGATTTTCAGGTATTCACCAGAGCACTTGCTTCTGATGGACAGGTGAAAGGGATTGCTGTTCCCGGTGGTGCATATTTTTCCCGGAAGGACATTGATGATCTGACTAAGTTCGTTGGGACTTATCGCGCAAAAGGCTTGGCATGGGTCAAGGTTACATCAGAGGGATTCTCGTCTGGTATTGTGAAGTTTTTCAAACCAGGTCAGCTTGAAACCGCACAAGAACGGATGGATGCAAAAACAGGGGACATCATGTTTTTTGTTGCCGATCGTCCGAAAGTCGTTGCTGATGCACTTGGAAATCTTCGTCTTCATCTTGGTCGCAAACTTGACTTAATTGACGAAAGCAAATACAACTTCCTGTGGATTGTGGATTACCCACTGTTTGAATGGAACGAAGAGGAAAATCGGTATGAACCTTTCCATCATCTATTTACTGGTGCAACTGAGGATACCTTACCACTCTTAGATTCTGATCCAAGCAAGGTACAAAGTCAACATTATGATTTGGTGTGCAATGGTTCTGAAATCTGTAGTGGTAGTGTCAGAATACACAATTGGGATGTACAACAGAAAATATTTGACATTCTAAAGATCAAGCCTGAAGAAGTTGAAAGTAGATTTGGGTACTTCATAGATGCTTTGGAATATGGGACACCACCGCATGCAGGAATAGCACCAGGCCTTGATCGAATGATTATGTTGATGCGAAATGAGGAAAACATACGTGAAGTGATAGCATTTCCCAAATCTCAACAAGGATTGTGTCTGCTAACACATGCACCATCTAATGTTTCTGAAGAGCAATTGGAAGAATTGTCAATTCGCGTGGACGTTGATACATAAGAGAGCGTGAACATCTGTTGATCTATTATTCACTTCATCAATTCTGTTTAAAATCAAAATGGGGAGAAATACATCTAACGAAAGGAAATTAATTATGAATAATAACGGCAATTCAGAAAGCAATTTTGGTCTACTCATTGGCATAATCATCGCTATCGTTGTCGGTGCACTTATCGGAGGGTTCTTGCCAGGGTTTGCAAAACATACGCATATATTGGGGGATATTTTCCTAACCTTACTGAAGATGGTTGTTGTACCCCTTGTGATATTCTCAATGGTCGTTGGGATTACGAACCTTGGCGATATCCGCAATCTCGGTTCTATTGGAGGACGCACCGTCCTTTATTATATGGCAACGACTGCCATTTCTGTGATTATTGGGATGATTCTCGTCAATATCATCATGCCAGGAAAAGGTATAGATCTATCAGAAGAAGGTGACAAATATCCTCAACTAACTTACACATTGAGTGGTGAGAATAACTTAACCGTTACATTGCAAGAGGATCAAATTAAAGAAGGTTATACCAACAAATTTATAATCACGCTTGTTGACCAAAATTTGGTAGGGGACATAGATTCTGTTGAAGGCAATCAGGTGACTGTAGCAAATTGGCAAGACTTGTCTGGTGAGATTGACTACATCATAACTGAGAGTGGCAAGACTTTGATGATTGCAGAAAACCAATTTACCGATCTGAAAGTTGAACAGTCAGGGATAGGTGTTGATATTGCCTTACCTAAAGTTTCAGAAGTAAAAGGGAAAGAAGATAGGACGATGGGACAGACCCTTTTGGAAGTTTTCTTGGGTAATTCAGAGACAGGAAAACAGGGCATGATTCCATCAAACATCTTTATGGCGATGGCGAATATGGATATTTTGCCACTTATCTTTTTTTCACTGTTTATTGGTGCTGCTTTGTCTGTGATTGGGGATGTGGGAAAACCAGCAATCGCTATTTTTAATGCATTTAATGAAGCTGTGATGCAGATTGTAAACTGGATAATGATCATTGCACCTGTAGGTATCTTCGGATTAATTGCAGGTAGAATAGGTGAAGCAGGAGGCTTCGCTGAATTTCTACCAGAATTAGCAGCAGTCGGTAAATACAGTATGACAGTGGTAATAGCACTTGGATTCCATGGAATTGTTGTGCTACCGACATTACTATTCATTTTTGGACGACGGAACCCAATTGGATATGCACAAGGCATGGGGACAGCATTACTCAATGCCTTCTCTACTGCTAGTTCAAGTGCAACGTTACCTCTAACAATGGAGAATGTTGAAGAACAGAACGGTATCTCTAACCGAACAGCAAGTTTCGTGTTGCCGTTAGGGGCTACCATCAATATGGACGGTACAGCACTCTATGAGGCTGTTGCTGTTATGTTCATCGCACAAGTGTATGGAATTACAATGGGACCAGCAGAGCAACTCATAATCGTCCTAACTGCTACACTCGCGGCAATAGGTGCTGCAGGAATACCTGAAGCAGGTCTCGTTACGATGGTTATCGTCCTAAAGGCTGTGGATCTGCCAATTGAAGGTGTTGCTTTGATACTTTCAATCGATTGGCTTCTTGATAGATTCCGCACAACTGTCAATGTTTGGGGTGATAGCGTTGGTGCAGGTATCATCGAAACTTATGAATCTGGTGAAACTGCTGAAGTGCCAGCGACATAGTGAACCTTTTCAATCAACTAATTCATGTGATAGTTTAGTCTTCCTTGTTAGGTGTATTTAAGGAATATTATATTTCAAAATGCATCTTCAAGGAAGATATTATCGTTACTTATAGTACAATGAACACCAAAGAAGAAACAACTCAACGACAAACTGGGATTACTGGAGAGTCCGCACTTGCAATAATCAGTGTTGCACTTGCTGCATTCTGGATAGCATTTGCTTACTACCATGGTGGTAGCACGGATGGAGATGGCAATCGGATCCTTCTACTACATCCGCTTGTACCCATAGCACTGATTGTGCTGCTTGTCCGTATCTACCGATATGTTGGGATAAAATTTGTCGTGCATCTTGAGATTATCATGATTGGTCTATGGATATTTGTCAGGATGCTTGGTGTATTCATGCCGTTTATTCTCGGTTTCGGATTTGCATATCTTTTTAGGTTTCTGTGGCGTGCACTTCCCTTCAAGAAATATTATCAGCGAGTCATCGCAACTGTTCTGATAGTAGTTGTTTGTACTAGTGTAATAATATTCACTGGAATAGCAGTCGGTAATCAATTGAACCAAATGGCAAAGGGTTTACAAAAATATTTCCATGAAACTCTAATTCCTTTCGTTAATGGTGAAGAATTTGTTGACATAGTATACGATGAAACAGGCGAAGACAAAACACTATACCTGGCAACAGATCACGGCATCTATATTTATCAACTTGACAAGGAACCAGTTTCAAGTGAAAAACCAAAAAGAATAGGAATAACAAATGGCGAAATAGTTGGAAAGAGAATTAATGCAATCTCCGTAAATAATGACTATATCTATGCTGGAACAGATTCTGGTGTTTATAGATGTGATAAAGATATTATAATGGTGGTAACAGGAAAGACAGATGAATTGAGTGAATCAACTGAAACAACAGAATCATCTCCGCGTATTGGTTTTATGAAAAAAATATGGCATGGGTTGATTGGTTTTATGAAGAAAATATGGCATGTGTTGATAGGAAAAAGAGAAAATTCAGCAGTTGCATTGTCAAACAAATTCGTATGGAAAAAAATAGATACAGAATTTTTTGATACCCGTCCTGTCAAAGCCATCAACACTCCGTCTTGGAATTCAGATTTGATTTATGTAGGTACAGCAAACGGTTTATTTTATAGTGAAAATTCTGAGGAAAAGTGGATCGAAGATAAGTCAGCACCATTTAATAATCAGTCTATAATCCATATTACATCTATAGAAAAGTATGAAATTGAACGAGAAGACATACCAAAATCGCTACCACGCAAAGATATACCTATGTTTATTGCTGTTGAGGACATTGATCAGCAAAGTAATAAGATAACTGTTGTATACAAACTGGCAAAACCTTCAGATAAGTGGGAACAAATAAGTTTTGGATCAGATAAGATACCATTAATTAAGGTGATTGTAGCAACCGATAATCAGAAAAAAGAACTCGTTGCAGGGACTAATAATGGGGTATGGGAATGGTCTGAAACTGGCATATGGGATGATGGGCAAGATTCTGCACGTTTACCACAATCAATCACTTTATTGGCTACTTCAAAGTCTGGATTATATGCAGGAAATGATGCAGTTATACATTATTCCAAAAAATCAGAGACCTGGAATAGGGTTCTTGAAAAAACGAGTGGTATATTTGAATACAAAGATTCTGAAATCGTGATGCAGTTTCAGGACTACATTACAGAGAAGATACCCGGATGGACAGCAAGTGGTGGTGCTTTTGTGCGGTGGATATCTGGATTAGTAGGGTCAATTGCATTTCAGTTTGGCGGTTTCATTGCTACTCTCTTTTTGGCATTTATCGTGTTTGTCTATGCAAGTCAAGGATTTAACAAATACACTCGCGGTTTTATTGGTTTAGTACCAGAAAAACACCGAGAAACTGCAATGGCATATCTTAGGGAAATAGATAGGAATATGCACCAATTTCTCAAAGGGCAATTTACAGTTATTGTCATAATCTCAATATTGTCCTGTATCATATATCATATTATCGGTGTTCCGTTCGCATTGCTTGTTGGATTAATGGCTGGTCTCTGTAATGCCATACCGACCTTCGGTCCCTTCATAGGAGGAGGATTTGCATACAGTGCAATGTTAATGGGACTTGCAGCAGGTGAATTCGCAGACCCTTACGCCTTCCTATTTCGATGTTTGTTAGTACTTGGTGGTATATTAGGAATTCAGACAATTGACAACTCACTCATTTCACCAAATGTTATGAGTAATGCAGTTGATATCGACCCATTGCTAATTATGTTTTCAGTTATCGTTGGAGCTTCTATTCTCGGTTTCTGGGGTGTGTTGCTTGCTATTCCAATAATCGTTGTCATAAAATCAATCCTTACAGTATCAAAGGCTGCAGCTAATGGGGGTGACCCAATGCCTACACAGGAGCAATCTTAATGTCAAATCAACTCCCAATTGTCGCAATTGTAGGAAGACCCAACGTTGGAAAATCCTCACTGTTCAATCGGATTACTGCAGATGCACGACCAAGTTCTGAACATCGTAAGCAGTTTGCTGTCGTCAACGATACACCAGGTGTAACGCGGGATCGCAACTACGCAGAAGTTAAATGGCAGGACACACCATTTAAAATAGTGGATACTGGCGGCATGGATGTTGATCATGATGACCCATTGATTGATAACGTGCAAGTTCAGGTTGACCAAGCATTATCAGAGGCAGCACTCGTCCTATTTGTCGTTGATGTTCGTGATGGAATAATGCCCCATGATAGCATTGTAGCTGGAAAACTACGCTCTTCAGGAAAACCGATTCTCCTCGTTGGAAATAAAGCGGATAGTGTCCGTCTTGGAATGGAAACTGCAGAATTTTATTCACTCGGATTGGATGAACCGGTTTTGACCTCCTGCGTTCAGAATCTCGGTATACATCAACTCCTTGATCAAGTTGTTGAAGTATTGCCAGATAATGCTGATACATCGGATGATTCCTCTGATCCAATCAAAATCTCAATCGTTGGACGACCTAACGTTGGTAAGTCATCTCTCCTCAATTCTCTTCTCGGTGAAGAACGTATGATTGTTGATAACCGTCCCGGTACGACACGAGACGCTGTCAATATCAGATTTGTTTATGACAACATCCCTTTTGAACTTGTTGACACAGCAGGAATGCGACGCAAATCGTCAATTAAAGAGGATTTGGAATCTGCGACTGTGAAAAGTGCAATTAATAGTATTAGACAGAGTGACATTGCAGCATTGGTCTTAGATGTTACACAAGAGTTAGCACAACAAGACAAGACAATTGCGAGTTTTATTGAGCGAAATGGAAAGGCTTCTGTGTTGGTTCTAAATAAATGGGATCTCGTTGAGAAGGACAATGCAACTCATGGGGAATATATAAGGTTGATATCTGCACAAGTGCCGCAACTTGATTATGTGCCGAAGATATTTGTATCGGCTATTACAGGTCAGCGGGTTACAAAAATCCTTGATGTGGCACTTGAAGTGCATCGCGAATATTGCACTCGAATTCCAACACCTGCTCTGAATGACTTGTTATTAGAATTGCGCACCTCACATCCACCTCCGCGTGTTAAGGGAACACGGCCAGCATTGAAATATATCACACAGGTGGAAACGCAGCCACCTACATTTCTGATTTTCGGACGGAATACGCACAGAATACGTCCTCCATATACTGCATATTTGACCAATAGTCTACGAAGTACATTTGGTTTCCACGGCACACCAATTCGCATATTTTATCGCAGAAATTAGGATATTGCTTTTCATATAAAAATGTTTGGGTGCCTGAACAACACAATTCTGGTATTACCTAAAGCAGAGGAATATAATGGCAAAACCCAAAATCTTTATCACTCGTCCTATTCCAGAACCAGTTCTCGTCCAAATTCAATCGGAATGTGATGTTGATATGTGGCATACGAGTGCTATTCTACCACCTATCGCTGAAAGAATACCTCCTTTGGATGGATTGATGACTTACGGACATGAACCCGTTACTGCAGAAATGTTTGACACATCCCTTAACCTGAAGGTGGTGTCTGTTGTCGGTGTTGGTTATGACCATGTAGATGAAGATGCAGCCAGAAAACGCGGAATTGCTCTTGGACATACACCTGGTGTTCTCAGTGACACCACAGCTGATATGACATGGGCTCTCCTACTTGCTGTGGCTCGCAATGTTGTACCTGCCTATAACCACGTTCAGGTTGACAAACAGTGGCACTATTACGACCCGAATATCCTCTGGGGTTATGATGTGCATCATGCAACGATTGGTATTGTTGGTATGGGACGTATCGGTTATGCAGTTGCAAAACGCGCTCTGGGATTTGACATGAAAGTACTCTACAACAAACGGGAACGAAGACATGATTGGGAGGAAGAACTCGGCATTGAATACGCAGAAATGGAACATCTACTCAAAGTTTCCGACTTTGTAACACTTCATGTCCCCTTAACAGAAGAGACTACACAGATGATTGGTAAAGCAGAATTTGAAATGATGAAACCTACTGCAATTCTTGTCAATATTGCAAGAGGTCCGGTAATTGACCATGATGCGTTGTATGAGGCACTTTCGGAAGGACAGATTGCGGGAGCTGCATTGGATGTGACCGAACCCGAACCGATTAACACCGACCATCCTCTTCTTGATTTGGAGAACTTACTCATAGCACCCCATCTTGGCAGTGCGACTATTCAAACGAGAATGAAGATGGCAACGATGGCTATGGAAAACTTGTTTGCCGGGTTAAAGGGTGAACGATTGCCTTATGGGGTTGTGCAACCGACTGGTGTTTCGTAAATTGGGTCGCTTACGATAAGGAAATATATTTAGATTAGGATAGTTTGTTGATAAGTGATGCACTATAGCCTGCCCCGAATCCATTGTCAATGTTGACGACGGTCACCCCAGAAGCGCAACTATTTAGCATGCCGAGTAATGCTGCAAGTCCACCAAAACTGGCACCATACCCCACACTTGTTGGAACAGCGATTACGGGTGTATCAACCAATCCACCTATAACGCTGGGTAATGCACCTTCCATCCCCGCTACAACTATAATGACTTTTGCATTGAGAAGTTTCTCATGATTTCCAATAAGTCTATGTAATCCTGCTACACCGACATCGTAGAGTCGTTCTGGTGGACAACCCAGCATGAATGCAGTTTCGGCGGCTTCTTCTGCTACTGGTAGGTCTGAAGTTCCTGCTGAAACTATAAGAACACCTTCTTTTCCATCAGAGGTGGTTTGCTTCACGGAGATTGTTCGTCCCAGTTCATTATAGCGCGCCTCAGGATGCAGTTCTTTAACCCCTTCGTACATTGAAGGTGTAGCACGAGTTGCAAGCAGTGGATGTCCTGCATTTATGATACTTTCACTTATTTTCTTGACATGTTCATCAGTTTTCCCTTCACAAAAAATGACTTCAGGAAAACCTGTGCGAAGCTGCCGATGATGGTCAATTTTGGAAAAACCGAGGTCTTCAAAAGGGAGGGTGCGGAGAGATTTAAGTGCATCACTCACTTCAATCTCTCCACTTTTGACCTTCTCAAGTAGGTTTTTTAACTTTTCAACTTCCATATTGGCTGAAACTGCGTCAAGAGAGTGTCAGAATAATTATGCGATAACAAGAAAGATAATCGGTTTCTAAGTTGTACTTCTTCACAAAGTTTACTACGGGAGTTTATGCTTCTTCCGATTCCTTCTTATCTGATTTCTTGTTTTCTGCAAGTCCAGGAATCGTTTCAGTGATTTTGCTACGAACATCTGATGAAACTTTTTTACCAGTTTCAACAGCAGTTTTCACCTGATTCTTTGCGTCCTTAACACGTTCCTTACTGACTTCAACGAGTCCTTGAACACTTTCTTTCCCTTGTTCTACAATTTGCTGTACATTCTCTTTTGCCGATTCAGATGCTTGTTGAGCGAATTCAAGTGTCTTGTCTTTTGCCTGTATAGATGTATCCCGTATTTTTTCTCGGGTTTCTTTCCCTGGTGCAGGTGCATAAAGCAGGCTCAGCACTGCTCCCGTCAAAAAGCCGGTGAAAAAGGCAAATATCATTGTCAATCCATTGTTGCGTCCATCATTACTCATGAGTTTTTCCTTTCTATCAGTTGGTATTAGTGTCTGTATATTTCTAACTGATCAAATTTGGAATGATTTCTTACATTCCTGTTGTACATACGTTTATTTTCGTAACTTATTTTCAATTAGTTGATGTTTGTCATATAATTCTTTCAATTTTCTGCTATATTCTCTTCGGATTCTTCTGGTGGCACCTCGTTTTGCGTTTCATCTGATTCATTTTGTGGTTGGGATTCACTTTGTTCATCATTAGATTCCGATGTTTCACTTGCATTAGAAGACTTATAGAATCTTCCCCAACCAGCCTTTAATCCGTGCCACATACTAATAACATCTGCAAGAGAAACAGCAATTTGATTTCGGAAATATTCTGCTTGTTCTATGGTCTGGCCAGAAAAAGTTGATACAGAATTAACAAGCGATTCAAGTTCTTGTATGCTTTGATTCAACTTGTCCGTCATTTCTTGAAAATTGTGTAGTGTGGGTTGGATCTCATTCTCGCTAATCTGTTGAATTGATGCTGTAACACCGTTAAGGTTTTGTAGGAGTTCCGGCAATTCCTTATTTATTTCTTTCACTGTCTGAGTGACATCTGTAATAAGAATTCCAACTTCTTGATTTACAAGATTCTCTGTAGAATTTAGTGTGTTCTGAATGCTATTCAAAGACTTTCTTACACTACTCAGTGTCGCACATAGATAAATGAACAAAGCTGTTAAAGCGAGTAGTGCGATTCCAAGACTACATTGCCAAAAAATAGTTAGAATTGTATTTGCGTCCATAATTTGTCCTTTCTTATGCTATGTGGAACTTAGCATGCTTGCATAAATAATGCAGTTTTTCAGTGATACTTCAGTAAGAATTAGATATCAGAAATATTAATTTCTGGAGATAACTTTTTGCTATTTAACAGTTCTAACAATGGCTTCTGAAAGTATTCCCAACCAATTTGAGTTATCGCAACTGTCCTGATCAATTTACCTAAGTTTATTCTAATTGGAATTCCACTATGAATGTCCTTCATCAAGTTAGTCGTATCTGAGCTGAAGTATCTGGAATCTTGTGCGAACAATCTATCACTGTAAAAGGGTATCTCTGATGTATAGATGCGATCTAAGTGACGTTTGCAAATAGATTCAAATGAAATAGTTGCCCTGACTTCATGCTCGTCATCAAATACTCTTTTCTTGTGTAGAATTGGAGAATAAAATAGTCTTAGGACGGTCTCAGGATTCTTTAAGTTTTTCTGCTCAAAATTATCGTACCCTTCAATATGGTCTTTACGGTAATCTTTATATTTCACCACACCTATGTGAACATCATAATCTTCATCATATTCAAAACTATCTATCATATCTCCAACAGTCGTTTGAAGTGCTATTGATGAGGGGTGTCTTTTGTCTCCATATTCTCCCCACATTGTAAAACTCTCATGTTCTTTTCGAAACCAGCAGCTGCAAAACATGAGATGGTTTGAGAAATCCTTTAGCAATGTTGCGAATGAATGTAAAGCCTTCATCTTATCTTCTAATTGGTCTTTTGTGTGTGATTTTGCAGCTTGTTTGATAAATTCTTTTTGCCTAATGAACGCCTCATCTTGTTTTACAGGTGAATTCTCTTCATTTAATAGGTGTGTCTTATAGACTTCGTCCAAGGATTTATCTGATAGTGTTCCTTCACTTTTGTCATCAAATTTCTTGATATTAGGAAAATAGAGCGTATTACTATTCAGTATTAACATAAATTTGTCAATAGTCATGTATCGCCAGATTTTTGCATCTCGTGGTGGAGTGCAAAAATGAGGACTTTCTTGGTAAGGCATTCCTGATTGTTCCTATTTCATTTATCCTTATTACCAAGGCAGATTTATGGTAAAATATGGATTCATTGGCAATGGACGTTGTTTGTTTTCAAGCGGATAAAGGTTCTGAATGAGGTACGCTTCAGCGTTACGCTGTTCGTTCCCATTGGAAATATATGTCCATGTTAGACACAATGAATTTGTGATTACTCTGCGAGCCCTCATTGGATTATACAAAGTATACTCTCTAAGTCTTTCTTTTATTTTTCCTCTACCAACATAATGAGCAATGGGAATGTTACTGTCGTTTGTAAAAATAACATAGACTCCTTCACGACCAGCATAAACGTTTTTATTTATCGTATGTTCATTAAATATGTACCAAGAACCATCTAAGTTTTTAGACCAGATTACATTCATTTTTCCCTTCTCCTGTCAAATTGCAATTGACCTATTAATTATTTCTGAGACCATTTCATAGTTGGTTCTCAATAATTTTGGTAGTAGCTGCAATGGCATCGTTGACTTTATTTATGTCTTTTCCTCCACCTTGTGCCAATTCAGGACGTCCGCCGCCGCGTCCATCTGCAATTTTTGTAATCTCCTGTATCAGTTTACCAGCATTCAAGCCCCGTTCTTTTACAAGATCAGATGTAACGCCAACAATAAAGGCTGCATCTTTTCCTAACACCGAAGCAAGTGCAACAACGCCAGAGTCCAATCGTGTTTTTAAAGTGTCTACCATCTGTCTGAGACTGTCTCTATCGGTTTTTTCTATGCACGCAGCAACAACCTTGATTCCATCAACAAGTTTTGCCCCATCAACTAATGAATCAATGTTTGAGAGTGCGTTCTGGCTTTTCAACTTTTGTATCTGTTGTTCCAATTCTCGTTGTTCTTGAAGTATTTGCTGTATTCTCTCTGATAAACCGGATTTTGGTGTTTTTAGTATATTTGAGACATCGGATAGAATTATCTCATCATCCTGGATTGTTGTGAGTGCATCATTTCCAGTGAATGCTTCAACCCGTCGTACTCCTGCTGCTATACTACTCTCACTGATCAGTTTTACATAACCGAGTTCACCCGTAGCATTGACATGTGTTCCACCACATAACTCAATACTATATTCTCCTGCCTGCACGACACGAACTATGTCTCCATATTTGTCACCAAAGAACGCTAATGCTCCTCTTTCTTTTGCTTTATCCAACGACATTTCATTGGTCTCAACAATGTCATTACTGCGTATCTTTTCGTTAATAAAGGTCTCAATTTCTCGGAGTTGTTCCGACGAAACGGCTTCAAAATGATTGAAATCAAACCTTAGTCTGCCGGACTGAACAAGGGAACCGGCTTGTGCAACGTGTGTACCTAAGATGTTTCTTAATCCACTGTGAAGCAGATGTGTGGCTGTATGACTTACAGCAATTGCATTGCGTCTATCGCTATCAATCTGTGCTTTAACTTTGGTAAATGGAGTAATTTCGCCTTCAAGAACTTTACATTTATGTACAAATAGATCTGGTGAAGGTTTGATTGTGTCAAGCACTGTTAGTTTTGCATCAGAACTCTCAAGTATGCCTATATCCCCTACCTGACCACCTGATTCACCATAGAATGGTGTGTTTCTAAGCAGAACCGATACCTCATCATTTTGTTTTGCTCGTGCTACAGATTCTGAACCAGAAATCAATGTAACTATCTCTGTGTCAATCGTATGGTCCGAATATCCGACAAATTCTGTACTACCCGTTTCTTTCAGCACTTCAGCATATAGTGAAATTTCATCATCATTTGCCCCACTACCTGCAGCTTGCCATGCTGCGCGACCACGTTCTCGTTGTTGAGACATATTGTCTTCAAACCCATCTTCATCAACGGTGAGACCGCGTTCTCGTGTAAGCAGTTGAGTCAAATCAAGTGGAAACCCGAAAGTATCGTATAATTCAAACGCTCGTTTTCCATCAAGTTCAGTTTTACCTTCTGTGTTTAGGGTATCAATAGACTGTTCAAGGATGTCTAATCCACGTGCAAGTGTTTGATGAAAGCGATTCTCCTCTGCTTGAATTGTGCGTGTAATAAAATCCTTTCGTGGTAAAACGTCTGTGAAAACACCACCGAGTATATCAATGACTTTATCAACGAGTCGGTATATGAATGGTTCATTCATATACAGTTTTTTGCCATAGAGTACTGCACGTCGTAAAATTCTACGTATCACATATCCGCGTCCATCATTAGATGGCATCACTCCGTCACCGATAGTGAATGTCAAGCAACGGATATGGTCTGCGATTACTCTATGTGGAAGTCCATTGATGTCATGAGCGTAGTCTTTACCTGTCATATCAGAGATTGTTTCCAGCAGTGGCATAAATAGGTCTGTTTTATAGTTAGAGTCAACTCCTTGTAAAATAGATGTAATTCTTTCAAACCCCATACCGGTGTCTACATGTGTAGCAGGGAGTGGTTCAAGCGAACCGTTTTGATCGCGATTATATTGAATAAAGACAAGATTCCAAAACTCACGAAATCGCTCACTCGTATTGGGACCAGCATCAGGGTCATTTGCAGTTTCAGGGAATGCGTCTACACCTAAATCAACAAATAGTTCACTACACGGTCCACAGGGACCGGTCTCACCCATTTCCCAGAAGTTATCCTTATCACATCGCCGAATGCGTTCAAGTGGAAGGTCTGTCTCCTGTAACCAAAGCTTTTCTGCTTCATCATCTTCAGTGTACACAGTTGCCCAAAGTACTTCAGATGGAATTTTCCACAACTCTGTAACTAATTCCCATGCAAAAGCGATAACTTCCTGTTTGTAGTAATCCCCAAATGACCAATTTCCGAGCATTTCAAAAAAAGTGTGATGACTTGGTGAGTGTCCTACTTCTTCAAGGTCATTGTGTTTACCACTAACCCGTAGACACTTTTGTGTGTCTACAGCACGTGTATATTCCCGTTGTCCAATTCCAAGAAATACGTCCTTGAATTGGTTCATGCCTGCATTTGTAAACAATAAAGTTGGGTCTTCGGCGGGAATTAAAGAGGCACTTGGAACGACTGTGTGTCCCTTTGTTTTGAAATATTCTAAGAAACTTGCTCTAATTTCATCTGATGTCATATTGACACATCTCCCATACACCCAATTATAGTCTATTCTTAGTTTAGAAGTCAAGAACAAAAGAATATCTGTTCTGTTTAAGTTAGCAAACTTGTTGAATTATCTTCAAGATCAGATCAGAATCGTATCCTCTACGAGCTAAATATCCGTATAATCTACGTTGTGCCGCTTGATTAGTCAGATGCTTATATTTCTTTGCCTGTTTCTCTGCGATTTGAAGGGCTAATTTTGCTTCAACTTCAGCATTAACTTCATTTATAACCTGTTCTGCTGTTTTTCTATCAACACCTTTTTCAATGAGTTCCTGTTTTAGGAGTTTCCGTCCTCGTGGATTTGATTTTATACGACGTTGTATCCATTTTTCTGCGAACTGTCGGTCACGTATGTGTCCAGTCTGGATTAATTCCGTTACGATAGTTTCAACTGTTTCATCACGAAATCCTTCTTTTTCCAGGTGGCGTGACATTTGTGATTTGCTGTATATTTCTTCTTGTAGCATTTCAAGTGCGTACTTTTTTGCACGCATCATTTCTTCTGCGTCAATCAATTTTTCAATAACTTCTGCTTCAATTTCTAAACCAATTCGCAAGCCTAAATTATCTACAAGCCTTTTTGGAACAGCTACATGAGTTGTGTCATCTAAATGTATCTTATGGAGTAATGGGTCATTTAATTGCGGTTGAATATCTATTATTTTTTGTTTCATTCGTGCTGATACCAAAATATATGGGCAGATATAAGAATCCGCCCATAGTCTGTTTTTACAGGTATCGGTATAACTAACAATCCGAACTGAATATACAGAAATTCTATCTCTGATTATATTCAGTTATTCGCTACCGTTAGCACCTGCCCATAACGCGCCGCGTTGCAGTAGCGTGCTGAACATTTCATGTTGACATGCCGCAGGATCATGTCCAAGTGCAAGGTAGAATACTTTACCTTCACCCCAATTTTTTGTCCATGCTACTGGCATTGCTTCACCTTTCCACAAAGCGGAAGCAAGCACGTGATTGCGTGGATCGTAATCAAGAATGTATTGTTCGTCCTTCACGACAAATTCGTCAAGTCCCTGCGTTATTTCATGTTCATTATCAACAATACTGACTTGATAATCCCTATAACGTGGATGTGTGGTAAAGTAACCACCGACCATAGATCGATATTCGGGACAACCACGGAAAGAATCTGCAGCAGAATGGATACCGACATAACCTTTACCTGAAGCGACGTGGTTTAACAATCCATTTTTTTGCGCGTCTGATATTTCACCCACCGTATAATAGAAAACGATAAGATCATACGGATCTAAGTTGGGTGAAACCAATGCATCCAGGTCGTCTTCAACAGTCGTCAGTTCAAATTCGTCACGTTGTGCCAGTGATTTGACAATTTCTTCACTGCATCCCTTCCAGTTGTGAATCGCACCACCGGCGAAAACGAGTGTATTTATCTTTGCCATTTGTAACCTCCTAGTGAATTATATCCGAATTATATCATACATACATCAAAATTACAAATTGAGAATTAGTATGGGGTGTGTAAAGTTTTACTATAAATTGAATCTTTTGGAATGGAACGTACCTTTCCAAACTCCCATCCGTGTATTCCGCGCAATCTACGACAATCCGGAATTCTGAAACAACGAAAACACATCAATTCAGGATAACCAAATGCTCAAAAATGCAACATCAAGAGAAATATATACAATTGTTCTAAGAAAATACACAAAAGAGTGAAAATATACCAAATATATTCCTTTTTTACTTGACTTATGTTAGTTACTTACGTTATAATATGTGTCACATAAATAGTTTGGAATGTAGGTTATCAAATATGTATACAGATCAGGTTAAACATGTCACAGCAAATGTCAAGCAAATGTTCACGTCATTCCATAGAGTGACAGTTCAGAATTGTGGCAGATCAGAAACAAAATCGGTCATAGACGCGCAATTAAGTGCACCTCATGACATTTTGGAAATGATATTCTTAACTATTGAATTATCATACCAGATTATGCGGGGAAGGTTTCCATCTCCGATTTCTTACACACCGAAACTGAATATGGATGACGTACAATTTAAAAAATTTTTTATTTTTGAAAAAACCTTTCTTAACCCTTATGTAGACAACGCTATCAACAACTAAAACAACGTACAGTTGTACATACTAGTGTACGTCAATTGTACGTCGTTGTGGAGAAAAATTACAATGATATTTGAAGAAAGACATAAAGAATTCGCTGTTAAATGTTTCGCAAGATTCATGACCATTTCAGCCATCGTCGACGCATTCAAAGAAGAATTCCATGATGATATACCCAAACCCGCTCCCGTGCAACAGAATCAGAACTTAGAGCAATATCATCAGGAAATTGAAAAACACAAACGCGCTATCAAAGGGAAACTCTATCAGCAACTCAGGAAGTATAACATCACACACAAAGATTTCCCACAAAAATGGCTGCAGCTCTTCAACCAAACACGCCAAGAATTCCTCAACTGCTACCTGACAAGGGTTTATTACACTTTTTTAAACATTTCTATTCAAGTCCAAAACGACTAATTCCGAAATGTAATATAATTCATTTTTATTTGTGAATTATAAAGAATTCCTTGATTTTATGATTTAATTGTGAATTTCTTGTCTGAATTAGGATTTCAGATTTCGACAAATCTTCCTGGTTTAAAGAATCACGATTTACAATAAATTGAAGCATAAGGTGACAAGAACTTTACACACTCTATGAAATTAATCAAAGTTGACTTGACACATCTATTGTGTTATAATTCGTTGATTGAAATATTCAGCACATATAAGGAAATGATGGAAAATTAATTATATATGGATGAAATAAAATCAGATATTAACAACATATTGGAAAGTGCAATTCGTTCTGCAATTGAGATAGGAGAGTTACCTATATCTGAAGTGCCTGAAATACCATTTTCACCAACCAAAACACCTGAACATGGGGATATTGCGACCCCAATTGCTTTAGGACTGGCAAAACAGGCAAAGATGGCACCTCGGACAATTGCGGATACAATTGTAAAGCAGGTCAATCAAAATAAGCACCCGAGTATTCGCAAGATTGAGATTGCGGGACCGGGTTTTATTAATGTCTACCTATCAAACGAATGGTTGTTTGATATAATCAAAGAGATAGTATCATTAAAAGAAAATTTCGGTAGACTTGACAATGGTAATGGGAAACGTATTCAGATTGAGTTCGTCAGTGCAAATCCAACAGGTCCGTTAAACATTGTCAGTGGTCGTGCTGCGGCTGTAGGTGATACGCTTGTCAACTTATTAAATGCTGTTGGTTATGACGCAATCCGAGAGTATTACGTTAACGATGCGGGTGGACAAGTGGAAAGGCTTGGAGAATCTATTGATATCCGCTATCGACAAGCATTAGGGGAAACCAATTTGGAAATACCTGAGGGAGGATATCAAGGAGAATACTTACGAGAGTTTGCTGAATCTATCGTTGCTGACGAAGGTGATAAATATAGAGATCTTGATCCAAAAGAACGGATTGAATTCTTCAGAGATAAGGGGATAAAACATCTGCTTGAACAGCAAAAAACATCATTGGAACGATTTGGTGTCAGTTTTGATGTGTGGACAAGTGAAAGAGCCATACGTGACAGCGGAAAACCTGATGATATTATTCACACTTTTCGTGAAAAGAACTATTTATATGAAGCAGATGGGGCAACTTGGTTTCGAATGACAGATTTTGGAGCCGAAAAAGATTGTGTTGTGATCCGTTCTAACGGTGAATACACCTATTTTGTTCCAGATGCAGCTTATCATCGTGACAAATATGAACGCGGATTTGACAAAGTTATAGATTTGCTGGGTCCTGACCATCAAGGACATGTAATGCGTCTAAAGAACTTTGTGAAAGCACTCGGATTTGAAGATGATTGGTTAGAGGCAGAAATTGTCCAACAGGTGAATCTGGTTGATTCTGAAGGTAATCGTAAGGATATGTCTAAACGACAAGGACAATTTTTGACACTTGACGCTTTGATTGACGAACTATCGGATGCTGTTGGAGAACAATTCGCAGTTGATGTTGCCCGTTATTTTTTTCTTATGCGTGCAAACAACACACATCTTGATTTCAATCTTGAATTAGCTGTTACACAAGCGAATGAAAATCCTGTATTCTATATTCAGTATGCACATGCAAGGTGTTGTAGTATTTTTCAACAAGCAGCTGAACAAGAAATGCAGTTGAATCATATCGAAGAAATAGACTTGGAGATGCTTTCTGAACCCTCAGAACATGAGATAATTCGGAAGTTAGCAGACTATCCATCTATTGTTCTTTTCAGTGCTGAGGAGCGTGAAGCACATCGTATTCCACACTATCTACACGACTTAGCAGGTTTATTTCATCCCTACTATAACCAACATAGAGTTTTAGAGGCAGACAATTTAAAACGCTCACACGCAAGACTTGTCCTTGTTCGTTGTGTACAAACTGTTTTAGCAAATGGATTGAAATTACTGAGTATATCTGCCCCAGAAGTTATGTAGTATTATCACGGAGAATATTAGTCATGGAAACAAATTATAGAGAGATTGATAAATCCCATGTTTGGCATCCACTGTTTCAGCACCAACGTCTTGACGAAACGGACCTGTTAGTTTTTAAATCAGCACATGGTACCACACTTGTTGATACGGAAGGCAGGGAATATTTAGATGCATATTCTGCTTTGTGGAATATGAACGTTGGATATGGAAGGCAAGAAATTGCTGATGCTGTTTATGCTCAAATACAAAAACTGTCTTACTATCCACACTCACAGATAAATGTTCCCGCGACTGAGTTAGCAGAACAGTTAGCAAATTGTCTTCCAGGTGATTTGAATCATGTCTACTTCTGTAACAGTGGATCAGAAGCAAATGAAACCGCTATAAAGATTGCACGTCAGTATGGCAGACAAACATATCCCAATGAAAATAGATACAAGATTATTAGTAGATACCGGGGTTATCACGGATTTACCTATGGGGCAATGTCGGCGACAGGACAAGCACGCAGACGAAAAGCGTTTGAACCGTTAGCACCAGGATTTCATCATGCAATGCCTCCATACTGTTTCAGATGTCCGCTTGGATTAGACTATCCATCGTGTGTTGAAGCGTGTGTCAATGATTTTGAACGTATTATTCAGTCAGAAGGTCCCGAAACAGTTATTGCTGTTATTGCTGAACCCATTATCGGTGGAGGCGGAGTGATAGTTCCACCAGATGATTATTTTCCAAAACTAAGAAAAATCTGTGACGATTACGGTTTGTTACTTATTCTCGATGAGGTGATTACGGGTTTTGGTCGAACAGGTAAAATGTTTGCATGCGAGCATTGGGAAGTACAACCTGACATCATCACGCTTGCGAAGGGACTGACAAGTGGTTATATTCCGCTTGGTGCATGTGTTACATCTACTTCTGTATTCAACACATTTCTTGGAGATCTAGATGATAATCGTGAGTTTTCACAAGTCTGTACCTATGGTGGACACCCTGTAGCTTGTGCGGCAGGTGTTGCAAATTTGAAAATTTTGCAGTCTGAACGACTTTATGAAAATGCTGAGAAGGTAGGTGGTTATCTTCTTGAGAAACTAACAACATTAAAGGATTTGCAGATTGTTGGTGATGTTCGTGGTAAAGGCTTGATGCTTGCTGTGGAATTCGTCAAAGACAACGGTGCCCATCTTGAAACAGAGGCAACCAATAGCATTGTAGCACGACTAAGAGAAAATGGCGTTATTGTTGGCAAAATCGGTCATGCGCTTGACGAACCGGAGAATATCATCTATATCGCACCACCACTTATCCTCACTGAAGCGGAGGCTGACAAAATATACAATACATTACACGAGGTACTTATCCAACAATAGTTTTAACTGATGTCGTTTAGCAATTGGTATTTTATCTGTTTGTGTAGCGATTGCATATTGAAGGGCATTTCCACAAGTGCAATTTCTTTGTCCAATTGGGATTTTGGATACCAGATTTTTCACAATTTGTTTGGATGTTTCCACATTGGTTCGAAGGTTGTCAAGGATCATCTCGGTAGTTACGTTATCATGTTCAGGATGCCAACAATCATAATCAGTGGAACATGCCAGGATTGTGAAACACATTTCAGCTTCGCGTGCAAGTTTTGCCTCTGGAGCTGCTGTCATTCCAATGATGTCAAAACCTAATTGTCTGTAGACATTTGATTCTGCTTGTGTAGAAAAACCGGGACCTTCCATACATAAGTATGTGCCACCATTATGGACAGTTGCACCAACTTCTGTTGCTGCACTGTATAGAAGTGTGCTAAGTTGAGAACAAAACGGGTGTGCCATACTAATATGTGCAGCTAATCCATCTCCGAAAAAAGTTGATATACGGTTTTTTGTATGATCGTAGAGTTGATCTGGAACGACGAAATGTCGGGGTTCAATTTCCTGTTTCAGACTACCAACCGCACTGACAGAGATGACAAATTCTACACCGAGTGTTTTTAGGGCATATATATTAGCGCGAACATTAATATCTGAAGGAAGGAGTGGATGACCTACTCCGTGTCTCGGTAAAAAGACCACAGCTTGTTCATCAAGTTTTCCGTAAATAAATGTATCACTCGGTTTCCCAAAAGGTGTATCAATATCAATCGTTTCTATTTGCGACAAACCTTCAATTTGATAGAATCCGCTGCCACCTATTATACCTATTTTAACCTGCATTTATAACTATACTCCAAAGGAAGCAATTTTATTGCATTAATGATTTACTATGACTATGTTACAATGTGGTAATTGGACGCTTGAAGGCAAATCCAGTTCTGCTGTTGCAACTTATATAAGGATAAAAGAATTAGACTTAATATTTGATTTAGGTAGATGTCCGATGCGTTTTATTGGGACGAACCATGTATTTATTTCGCATTTTCATCTTGACCACTATTTTGGGTTACCGATCTATATCAGTCAACGTTGGCTTGCTGACATGCCGCCGGGTAATATTTTCGTACCATCAAATGGATTAAAACAATTGCATAATATTCTTAACAAAATATCCATGTTGGATGGAGGTAGAAACTGGGGATATCATCTTACACCAGTTGATGTTGGGCGTTCAATTACATTTCGGAAGAATTTAGTTGCTCATATCTTACCCGGTAACCATAGTGTCCCATCTGTTTCCTATCTAATTTGCGAGATTCGTAAAAAACTAAAGCCTGAATACCACAATTTGTCTGATAGAGAAATTGTGGCACTCAAGCATGCAGGCGTTGAAATAACTAACGAGGTGCAACTACCTTTAGTCACCTATTTCGGTGATACTCGTGGAATTTCTGTTGATGCACATCCATTGCTGAAAAGGTGCCAGCTTCTAATATGCGAATGTACCTTTATTACACCAGACCACCGTGAACGAGCAAAGAAAACAAAACATTTACATTTGGAAATGATTCCCGCACTCTTAGAACAATTTGAGAGTGAACATATCGTTCTAAATCACTTCTCTCGCAGATATACACCCGAGTTAATTCGGCATGAAGTTTACAAACAACTATCTACCTCTGACCATCAACGTGTAAAACTGTTTCTATAGATATTGTTTTATTGTCAAAGTTTGCTTTAAATTCAATACCATACACAATCCAAGAAACTGTTTGACTAACATTCCAGTTTCATTGTGCTAAACAAATCCTTAATTGTCTGCCCCCGGATATGAATTTGGATCTTGGTCAGAAGTACCTTCCTCTTGTTCTTCATAGAACTTAAAGCCATCTTGATCTTGATCCAGTTCAAACTGCCGAAGAATCTGTTGTGCCTCACGTTGGTGGGGTGTTTCTCCTTTTGTAAGACTCATATAAGTCTCAAAACCTTTATAGGCTAAACGGAATTCACGAATAGCACGGTAGCAAATTGCTTGTTGATAGGCGGCTTCATTCCGCCAAATTGATTCTGGTGCATTTTGAAGCAAATCTTCATAAGCTTGGATTGCACGTTCATACTGTCCGTTTTGTTGGTAGAGTGTGCCGACTTTATATAATGCATCAGCAACAGCAAATTTCTTATGAGATAAATCAGCAATTAGCACCTTATTTGTCTCTATTGCATTCGGGTAGTTACGTAGTTTCTCCCAATTTCGTGCAATTTGTTGGTAATTCTGAACAATCAAATCAGCTTTACCTTGAATGTATTTCTCTGAGGGAAGCACATATCTACCCATTTCTTCAAACTGCTTTGCCTTTACACTCTTGTTCCGATGAATTTCATCCTGAAGATTTTTGATTTCTTTCAATAAGGCTTCAGTTTGGTTTAGGTCTTTAGTTACCTTTTGTGCTTCAAATGTATCAGGGAATTTTTGTGCGACAGCAACAAATGCACCCCATCCACCAGAATTTGTATAATCATATAAATCGTAAAAATAGATATTCCCAACTCGTAATTGCGCTTGTACTGCTTTTTCGTGGTCTGGAAACTCAGAAACTAGTCTCTCATAAGTAACAATTGCTTCTGTATAGTTTTCTAATGCTTCATACGATTGACCAACTTTGTACAGTGAATCAGCAGCGATATCATAAGATTCTCTTTGCTCTGATGGATCGGTATCGTATAGAGCTTTATAATTCTGATAATTTGCCAATTCGGTCTGTATCAATGCACGGTTCTTACGGATGTTCGCTATTCCTGTTTTTGCTTCACTGGCATAATATCCAGTCGGTGCAAGATCGATGATTGCTTGATAGTGCTCATTTGCCTTATCCCACTCATAATATTTCTTGTATATTTTTGCTATTTGATAGTGGGAGCGTTGTGCATATTTCCCTTTAGCATCTTTTGCAATTATTTCAAGATAGTGTGATAATGCTGAATCGTATAGTTTTTTCTGTTTCGCTACTGCTTTTTCTTTCTTGCTTGCATCATCTGATCGTGTTGAAACAGCTTCTGCTTGTTCAAAGGTATTATCAGCATTCTGAATTTTCGCACTCAATGGCACGAGGTTAACGCCACCTATACAACCGATATTCGGTAAGAGTAGTATGCCAAGTAAGAGTATGATAATGTGGTTCCGATCTGTTTTTTGAACGAAACCGGGTAAAAAACGGGTCATCTTAGTAGATCCTCCTCAGGTATAATAATGAAAATCTGCCAGTAATGATGGTGTGCTTACTGAAATGATTTATACTGTTAATATAACAGATTTACAAAATTAGTCAAGGAAAAAATAATTTGAACTTGCACAAGTCGTATCAATCGCCTTCTATTCCTAAAATCTCCAAAGACTTGTTCCATTCTTGGCATATATACAAAAACTTGACTGATCGGTGCAACATGTTCTATAATTGAGGTGCACATTCTGAGGAAGTTGCATCAAGAGAGGCAATAGAGATTAATGATAAATGAAGAAAGATCAGCAACACATAGCAGCTATTACTTATAAGATTGACAAGGAGTAGGACCGGATGTTGAATAAAAGAGATAATGGCATAACCAAGATATCTGTAAAAGGTTTCAAATCAATTGTGGAAGAATGTCAAATTGACATCCGCCCCCTAACGATCCTTGCTGGTGCGAACAGCTCTGGCAAATCCAGTATGATGCAGCCGCTTTTGATGTTAAAACAGACATTGGAGGCACCGTATGATCCTGGCCCCTTGTTGATTGATGGACCAAACGTCCGGTTTACTTTTGCAGAACAATTTTTGTCAAAAGGAAAAAATGAAACACAGACAGATCAATTTCAGGTTCAGGTTGAGACTTGTGTTTCTGAAATGTTTATCTCTATCGGAACGACCTTCAGAAAACGGAAAAATGGGATTGAAATTGTTGAAATGAGCAGGAAAACTAATTTTGAGATTGATCAACAACCTTTTCCTCAAAATTTTACTTTGTATCCAGACATGTCTCCTGATGAAATCAAGTTATTAGTCAATCAAGATTCGTCTATTAATGGTTATAATATAGTGAAGCGATCACGTTGTTTCTTGTATATTGGATCGCTTGATAGCAATAAATTCTATGAAGTCACTTCTGGTTTTGGTCAATTCATTAGCGATACCATTCACCTACTTGGATTACGTGGAAATCCTGAACGTGCATACAAACTAAGTAGTACAGGTCCACGATATCACGGTACGTTTGAACACTATGTTGCAAGTATTATCCACGAATGGCAGGAAACCGGAGATAAACGCTTAAAAACGTTGTTAGATTCACTTTACATTCTTGAATTGACAGGACAAGTCAGTGCAAAAAAGATCGGTGATATTGGAGTTGAAATTCAGGTTGGTCGTCTGACTCACCGCAACACGAGTGATGCAGATATGGTCAATATTGTTGATGTAGGATTTGGAATTTCACAAGTTCTACCTATTGTAGTGGCACTGATAGCTGCAAAACCGGGACAATTGGTTTATATTGAACAACCGGAACTTCATCTACATCCTAACGCGCAAGTCAAGTTAGCACAAGTGTTAGCAGATGCAGCGAGACGTGGTGTGCGTGTCGTAGTTGAAACACACAGTTCACTGCTACTTTTGGGAATCCAAACGCTTGTGGCAGAAGGCAAACTTTCTCCAGATTTAGTCAAGCTGCACTGGTTTTCACGGAATGAAGAAGGAATTACCCAAGTTGACAGTGTAGACTTAGACGAAGCCGGTACTTACGGTGAGTGGTCTGTTGATTTTGATGATGTGGATCTCAGAACCGAGAGTCGTTATCTTGATGCCGTAGACAAACTTAGATTTGGGCAATCGGAGGTAGAGTGAGATATACCAATACAAAACAATTGGTTATTGACGCGGATGTTGCCCAAGCCGCCGGCAGCGAAACTGCAACCCACCCGCGTGCTGTTAATTGTCGTGATTTCCTAATAGTAGTTAGATCACAGAATCATAAACTTGTAATGACCAATAAAATTAGTGATGAATGGAAACAACATCAATCCCGTTTTGCCAGAAGGTGGCGGTTGTCAATGGATGCACGTAAAAAGGTAGACCGTATTATTCTGCCAAATAATACAGGAATCAAAGACAAGATTACAAACACAACAGATAATGAAAATGATATTGATACAATGCATAAAGATATACATCTAATTGAAGCAGCACTCGAAACTGACAAGACAATCATTTCACTTGATGAAACCGTTCGTATGCTATATGCACAAGTTTCACAACAAGTCGGCGAAATCCGAAACATCATCTGGGTAAATCCTGAACGGACAACAGAAGAACAACCAATTACTTGGCTAAAAAACGGTGCACTACCTGAAGTTCATCGTCAATTATCGGCATATCAACCAGTTAAATGACTATCCTCGCCAACCTGTATCAATACTTGTATATCCATGGGTAAATTTGTGTAGATGTGGAGGCAAATCTGCTAAGAACTTCTTGCCAACTTCTGGTATCTCCCAAGGTATGTCTATATGATGGTCGCGTCTTCTAAAACCGATGGCACAGGACAGACGTATGTCGTCAGTCTGGTTTGGAAATGCGCCGTGATAGGTTCTATGTGCAAATACAATCATATCACCCGGATTGGTAAATAGTGGTACACAACCCGGAATATCAAAGTCATTGTATGCCTTTTCTTCTCCACCTTCTTTGTAGAATGAACGTTTATCTGCAGTCAGTTTGAAGCCTTCTGGTCCTTCCCAGTTTTCCACATGCGAGTCTTCAATCACACAGAGACCACCGTGTTCTGGACGCGAACCTGTGATGTAAAACCATTTACCAGATGGCCACATGCCCCTATTGAGTACATCACCAGAGTTTTTGGGTGTGTCTTGTGAGAACCCACACCAATCTGTGTGCCACGCTACTGTATGTGAACCTGGCATCCGAATGATAGCTGCTGATCTATGCACAGTCAACTCATCACTTCCGATAAGATGTTGATGTATCTTCATAAACGGTTCGTATTCTAATAATTGCCATGCACCTTCACCAGTTTCAATCCAAGCGTGCCGCGTACGACTCTGTCCATGCTGTAATTCTCTATTTGGATCAGTGCCATCAAATACGGCTTGCTTTAAACTGTCTACTAATTCGTCAGGCAAAACGCCCTTGATAATAGCGAATCCGTGTGCTTCAATACATTCAGTCGCTTGAGATAGTTGGTTAGTTTCAAACTCGTAAGTATATCCTAACTCAGGTTTTTGTATATCTAAATAGTGCTCCATAGTGACTTTCCCCATATTGATTTTGTGGAATTTTATTGTAAATGCACCTTGCTGTCAATGTCTTTTTGTTTTTTCTATCGGTTATATTGTTGCACTCTGTGTCAATATTTGATAGAATATCAAAAACCAATAAACAGAATGGGACACTTAAATATGCCCCGAATCTTTGACAACATAGATCAACCCCTTCTTCAAGCACTTCAACAAACTCTTGAATCCTCAACCCATGCTGACTTCTGTGTGGGATATTTTAATCTTAGAGGATGGAGGAGAATAGCAAGATTCATAGAAGATTGGAGTGGCGGTGATGACGAATGCTGTCGTTTACTCATTGGGATGCAACGACTTCCTGATGAGGAACTGCGACATGCCATGCGTGTGATTAAAGAGACAGATAGATTAAACAATCAGACAGCACTTCATCTTAAAAAAAGTTGGTAGAAGAATAGGCAAAATTAAGCATATCATTGATAAGATTGACAGTGTTCTTGCAGAACCCAACGGTTTCACAGACGAGGAATTAGACTTCATCATCAACTACGACATCAAGTATCGTATGGGTTTGGGGAAATGATATAAGGAGGTTCATTATGAATAGTACAGATGGCGTTTCACCTGAATTGCGAGAAGTGGAGAAAGAGATAGACAGCTATTACAAGTCTAATCCGCTTCTCAAACTCCCGTTTGCAACTGCTGCATGGTATTTGTTGTCGTCCGCAGAAGAGTATATGCTAAATGAGCAAATAGGTGGACTTAGTAGAGTACAAGATATTCACAACCTTGGTAGTGATTTCATTACTGAAATTGAGCATTCTATGTCTTGGATCTACCATGCTTGTGAACAAAGTGGCCAAATTTCCATTGCAAGAGATAACGATCTTTACAAAGCATCAAAGGATTTATTTGAGTTAGGCAGGAAATACGACTGGTTCATCTTTGCATATACATGCGCCAGTGGCAAGGATAGGGTCCTTGACTTGGAACTTCAAGGATCAACTATTCAACCAACCGGGGATTTTTTCGCAAGTATAGAGTACGAGGCATACAATATCTTAATTGATCCGCGTGAACCTGAGGAAGCACGACCTTTTCTAAATCCTGAACATTTTCCTGTAAAGGCAATCAAGGACTCTCTAAAGATAGAAGGTGATAGATTTCACTATACATTGGAACCAAAAATAGTTGCTGATATGAAAACGTATCTGCATCCCTTATTTGATAGAATGTTTATATTGCCAAGTAGGTGGGAATTTAGTCGTTATACGTTGGGTGACTTTCGCAAGATTTTTGAAGTAATTTGCGCTATAGCCCATATTCACTGGAAAGCACATAAAATGGCTGCGAAACAAGGGGTTATTCATAAGGGTTATGTTGATAGTCTTTACATGATGACCTACGGTAAATTGATTAGGACTGTTGCTAGATATTCTGGTATGTCACCTATAGACGTACAAGGCGTTCTTGATGATTTGACCTATGGAAATAGCGGCATTACAAGCCCTGTCCCTGCTTTACAACCTTTAATTAAACTAAATTTAAAACACTACGCAATTGTGCCTAATATATGGATTTGTTCTGCAGCGGAGCGAAATTTTATTTCCCTCGTAAATAGGCTTCCATCTGAAAAAGGGATCTATGAAAAATATGTTAATGAAAAAGAAAACTTAATGAAAGAGCGTATTAAGACCCGATTATCTGGTACAGATTTTAAATCTTATTCGGGAAATGTAGCAAACTTAACAGATATTGACCTCGCCATTGTAAGTCATTCCGAAAAAGCATGTTTACTTTTAGAATTAAAATGGTTCATTGCGCCAACGACAGCACAAGAACGTATTAATAAATCCAAAGAGATTAAGAAAGGCATTTCTCAGGTGCTAAAACTAAAACAGGCTTTTGGGGATAATTACGAACCGTTATTAAAAAGACTTAACATTGATTCCAGGTACAGACTTGAAGGAATCGTTGTTTCGGAGAATTGGATTGGGTCTGGTAATGTCCAATCTCCAGATATTCCAGTTATCCGCGCTAACCATCTCATAGAAAAGTTAAAGACGACAGACAGTCTTCAATCAACGATGGAATGGTTGAAATACAGAAAGTACCTTCCTAAAGAAGGAGAGCATTTTACTATTTCAAAACCAAAAATAAGAATTGGCAATTGGTGTCTAAAATGGTATGGGATTCAAGACCATTGTCCGAGTGTATTCTTTCCTTTGTAATGTGGTTGCACTAACCTACAACTTCTGTTAAAATTGTAAACAAGGAGTTTTAAATATCTCATGAAAACACCAAAACCTACAAACACAACTAAGAAAAAACAAGTGCAAAGTCTTGCCCGTTGATCGTACCATGAGGAAGACATCCTTAACTGGGATGTTGTCATAACGACGCCACCGCCGCGCCGATCAGGAATAATTCGGGTTAAGTTGATATACAAAGGGCGCAGAAAACCAATTCCGGTAGAAAACCCGTGGGAAGAATAAAATAAATGACTAACATGTTGAAGGAGACACAAATGAAATTAATGATGGCTTTGATCGTTGGACTATTGTTCTTTAATTTAACTGCGGACAGTCAACTAATAGATGCGGACCTGAACAAGATCCGGTTAGTTGTCAAAGAGGAAGTTGAAGCATCTGAAAAGCGAATGAAAGAATATGTAGATACCACTGAGAAGCGAATGAAAGAATATGTTACACAAGAGATAGCAAAGGAAATTCGTCCGGTAAATGCTTCAATTACTGAAATGAGCAAACGATTAGACAATATCTTCACGTTAGTTATCGTTTTGGTCGGATTTATTGCTGCGGTTGTTGGTATACCCCAAATCATCGTTGCAATGCAGGGAAAAAACATCAAAAAACAAGATCAACAAATAGAATCGCTACACAAGCAGAATGAAAACTTACAGCAGGAGATAGAAACACTCAAACAGGAACGGACTGTTTGACCTGGACTGAAACCCTTAAAAAATAGGGAAGTGGCAGTTATCAACACTATGCAAACCGCAGAACTCAAACAACGCATTAAGCAAGGTGAAAGCAACACAACCGAATTCAAAGAACGGCTTGGTCAAGAAGCAATTGAAACGGCTGTTGCATTTGCGAATACGAATACAGGTATCATTTTCGTTGGTGTTTCTGATGATGGGAAAATTATTGGCATTACCATCGGGAAAGAAACACTAAAAGATGCGGCTAACCGGATTTCTCAAGCAATTGATCCGCGAGTAATGTTGGAAGTTGAATCGGTTGACGTAGAAGGAAAATCAGTGCTTTTAGTGCATATTGCAGAATCTTCAATAAAACCTGTCTCTACTAAAGGAATATGCTATAAGAGAGTAGGGAATAGTAACCGGGTTATGTCACCACAAGAGATTGCACAGATGCACCTCAAGTCTGTTGGACAAACGTGGGATCAACTCTCAGTCGCAAGTACAAGAAATGACGATATAGATGAACAAAAGATCCAATGGTACCTGACTCAAAGAGAAACGCAACGGAATGTAACACAATAAAAGAATATATGCATATTAATCAAGTTTCACACCGAACTGCCTACGAAGAACTAAAGGATATGACAGGTAAAAGGTTATTGTTTATGATAGGGAAGGGTAGAGGGACGAAGCACACCCGAAAAGTAACTGATAAGTAACTGATTAGGTAACTGATAAGTAACTGATTTTCGTCTTGAATGTGTTCTCAATAGTCGTTTATTGCTTGTAATGGTAGGAATAGAGACCAATCTATCCAAAAAAATGAACGATTAGGTAAGCGATTAGGTAACTGATATTCTCTATAAATACTTGTTTAATAGTCGTTTATTGCTTTCTAATAGGAAGAATAGAAATGGATCTATCGGAAAAGTGAACGATTAAGTGAACGATTAAATACCGCATAATATATCATTAACTTCAGAAGTGACACCGCAAATTCAACAAATTACGCAAATAGACAAAAACTATCCATCTTCAATAAAGGCATATTTAGATGCCGAGACTCCAGAAACGATATGGACGCGTGGGAATTTAGATCTGCTGACATGTAGGCAAAACGATACTGGAGAAGCGGATCTATGGGCAATATTCTGTTCCAGTAAATGTCCTGGAGAGATTATATTAAAGGCACACGACTTAGCACAGGAGTTTAAAAATAAAGGTATACCAACAATCGGTGGGTTTCATTCACCTATTGAAAAGGAATGCTTGCGAGTGTTGCTTCGTGGTTCACAACCGATTATTATTAGTCCCGCACGAAGTATTGAAAATATGCGTATAAAACAAGAATGGAAAAAGCCTTTAGCAGAAGACAGGTTACTGATTGTATCCATTTTTGAAAACAAACCAAAGCAAAATGCTCAATTGGCAAGTAAACGTAATGCATTTGTCGCTGCTTTAGCAAATAAGGTATTGATCGCTCACGCCGCTGAAGGTAGTAAGACATTAGAATTTGCAAGAACATTATTGAAATGGAGAAAACCAGTTTACACCTTTGATTCATCGTATAACAAAGCACTTTTACAATTTGGGGTAAAACCCTATTCGGAGGAAAACAATGGCTGAAACCGTATTTGTTGGAGATCACGAGGTATCCTTTCCTGGACCACACCTTGGTGTGTTGAGAGATTGCAACGGCGTACTCGATTCTGCAGAAGGACTGCATCAGCAAATAGCAGAGGATGGGTATTTACTCGTTCGGGGCTTAATTGATAAGGATAAGGTTAATGCCGCCCGACGCGCTATTCTTGAATATGCTGAAGGTAACGGAAAAGATGAGGTATTCAAACCGGGAACTGACATGATGGATGCGATTGCTGGTTCGGGTAGTCCGGGACGTACGATGGGGGCACCTGCTGTCACACATCATCCAGATGTACTTTCTGTTTTGGAAGGTGATGAACTTTTTGCGTTCTTCCGTAATTTCTTTGAAGGGGAGACACGCACGTTTGACTACAAGTGGCTTCGCTTTGTCCGTCCTGATGGTTGGTCTGGTCCGCATTTTGATTTTGTTTATATGGGAAGAGGATCAAAGCAGTTGCACACCTGCTGGATACCATTTGGAGATGTGCCTGCGACGATGGGTACACTCACTTTGCTTGAAGGTTCACATCGTTTGGATAGTTTTGCACCTGTGCGCGACACCTATGGCAAAACCGATGTTGATAAGGATGGAACTCCTGGACATTTTGGTAGAGATCCTATGGCAATCAGTGATAAATACGGAGGGGAATGGAAAACAACTGATTTTGAGATGGGGGATATAATCGTTTTCACGATGCACACGATGCATACCTCAACGAAGAATCTATCGGATCGGTGGCGTATTAGTTGTGACATCCGATTCCAACCCGCGGAACACCCGATTGATGAGCGTTGGGTGGGGAAAAATCCTATATCCCATACTGGTGGTCAGAAGATTTCATTTGAAGAAGCGAAGAAACAGTGGGGATTGGAATAGAATTAGCCTTTATACGGTAGAGTTCTAATACCAAATTAACGAGATATGCATTGTTTTTGATGCTGAGAACACGGGCGGGCAGGGGAACCCTGCCCCTACGATTTAGGTTAATTTGGTATAATGCAATTTCTATAATCTTTGGTCGGACATGTATACTTTTTCGCAATTTCTATACATATCCCGACTGATATGTATACTTTGTATACATATTGATTAATCATTATCCAAACAATGCTCTGCGAATTTGTCGCAATGCTTGTCGAATTCTGTCCTCATTTTCAACAAGGGCAATACGGATATATCCTTCACCGTTGTGTCCAAACCCCGCACCCGGTGAAACGCATACCTCCGCCTCATTTAAGAGTTTCATGGAAAATTCCATAGAGTCAAGATGTTTCCATTTTTCAGGGATTGGTGCCCAGACGAACATTGAGGCTTTCGGCTTTGTTACTTTCCATTCCATACGGTTTAACCCGTCTACAAGTACGTCTCGCCTTTTTCGGTATATATCTGCGTTTTCTGCAACGACATCCTCTGGTGTGCGGAGAGCCATGATTGCAGCAACCTGAATGGGGGCAAAGATACCGTAATCGTAATAGCCTTTAATTCTTGCGAGTGCCTCAATAATGTCTCTGTTTCCGGCAGCGAATCCGCAACGCCAACCTGCCATGTTATACGATTTGGAAAGAGAAATAAACTCTACTCCAACATCTTTTGCCCCCTTTGCTTGCAAGAAACTGGGGGCATTATATCCATCAAATACAATATCGGCATATGCTAAATCGTGGATTACTATCATATCTTGCTGTTTTGCGAAATGAACGACTTCTTCAAAGAAATCTAATTCCACGACAGCTCCAGTCGGATTGTGCGGAAAACTCAATATCAACACCTTCGGTCTCGGCCATATATCCCGCGTAATCTCTTCAAGAGAAGGCACAAAATCATTCTCCTCAGACAAAGGGATACTGATAACACTACCACCCGCAAGAACGATACTATACATGTGAATAGGAAAAGTCGGGTTAGGCACCATCGCCAAGTCTCCCTCATCAATCAATGCTAATGCAAGGTGTCCAAGACCTTCCTTTGTCCCGATGACAGAAATTGCTTCTTCATTCGGATCAATATGGACATTGTACCTACGTTCATAGTGCCAACTCACTTCTCTACGAAAATTGTATATCCCACGAGATGCAGAATAACGGTGATTTCTCAGTTCTTGGGCTGCATCTGTGAGTTTATCAATTATGGGTTGCGGGGTGGGTTGATTCGGATTGCCCATCCCTAAATCAATGACGTCTATTCCTTGTTGCCGTCTTTCATACGTCAATTGCTTGAGTTTACCAAACATGTATGGTGGTAGACGATTTAACCTTTTTGAAAAAATATTCATCTTCTTGTATCCTGCATTTTGTGTTTTTACTCTATGTTTTACTTGCCGTGTGTCCAATATTCACGTAGGCGATTACCCCAATTGGTTATAGTTCTCATCGGATTCTGATGCACAATTTCTTGTTTATTGAGACGACTTTCTTGTTGAAAGAGTTTATCTCTGCAAGAATTAATAGCTTCCTGATGTTCTGGTGAATCAACGAGATTTGCAGTCTCCCACGGGTCGTCGTGTCTATCAAACAACTGTACAAGACCCAGTCGTTCAGAATCAGGACCTGGTGGTAGAAAATCCTCTATATTTCTTGGTTTATATTCTGTAATGTATTTGTAGTCATCTGTGACAATTGAACGTCCCCAATAATTACTTTCTATGTAAGCATATTCTCGCCAAGGTTTGTCTTTTCCTTCAACCAATGGACGTAGACTCATACCTTGACATATTTCAGGTATATCAATACTGGCATAATCACAAATCGTCGGAAATAGGTCTACACCAGAGACGAAATGTGTATCATCTAATTTATTTTTCTTAATCTGAAATCCATCCCCTAAACAGGATATGATAAATGGCACACGTATTTCCTCTTCATACAGAGCGAATTTCTGAAACAATTGATGACTTCCGCATGCCTCACCGTGGTCAGCACTAAATATGATTACCGTATTCTCACAGAAAGGAGTTTGCTTTAGTATTGAAAGTACCCTTCCGATTTCAGCATCTACTTTTTCAATAAATCTGTAGTAATTCCACTTAAAGTACCGCCAATGAAATTCGTCCCAGTTCTTTACTGCTTGCAAGATTCTGTCATGGATCAGTGCCCCATCAATCCTCCTACAGACACGATGTAGTACAGTTTCTCGTTCATCATAGTTGAAGTTTTCCGGCAATGGCGGTAAATCGTCTTCAGTAAGAATTCCTTGTTCTAATGGATTCGGTATATGTTTTTCCTCATGGTTGTGTAAATATTCACATACATCATGCGGGTCAATGTATCCAATTTGCAGATAGAAAGGTTCATTGCTATCATATTTGGTAAGGAAATCTGCGACAGCGTGTGTGGATGCAGAATCATAATATGCTGCACCTCCTGCACCTATCTGTTGATTTCCGTAATACAGGACTTCAAAACTATCGCGGACATTTCTACCCGGTACATGCCATTTCCCACAATGGAAAGCCCTATAACCGTTGTTCCTAAGAATCTGACCTATATCTGGTATATCGGTGTGTAATTGTCCACCGTTAAATGGAACACCAGTTTCAGATGTGTATAATCCTGTTGCCCAACTTGATCGTGCAGCAGCACAGACCGGATCGGTACAGTAGGATTTCGTAAAAGAAGTTCCGTTCTGGTGGAGCAGATCGATATTTGGCGTATTTAGATACGGATTTCCATAAGCAGATATCGCATCCCAAGAGTGTTGGTCTGTGTTGATAAAGAGAATGTTTGGGTGTTCGTTCATGATACACCTCTTGTAATCTCTTTTAACACCAAAGTCTCAAAGACTGTAGAGACGATTACTACGGTTTTGTTAGTATCTACCCACCAATATGATGGTAAGAGTCCCTCTCCATAAAGGAAATATCCATCAAGCGGTAACGGTTCTCGTATTGAATCAAGATAACCAAGATTGCATTTTTGTCTAAGATGTTCAAGGTCATCAAGCAATGCGATCTCAACAGAAAAATCTAATTGTCTTTTATCACTTAGTATTGATGGTATAACATCGTACAAAGCCCAATTACATGTCAGTGGTGAGGAATTATCTACAGTTCCCGCAGCAATTTGAAAATCATTGATGTATAGTTGAATTTCGGTATCAGAAATGAGATTTCCATTCAATTCCATTTTTGAATATCTATCACCTGACTTATTCTGCACATCAACTTGCCAACTGTCAAGAAGCGTACGGTAAACATCATCACGACAACGGAAATTGAATCTTATATTTTCTCCACTTGAAGTATTTTGGTAGTGAACATTATAATACCAATTGTGACTGTTCTCATGTTTCCGTTCTATAACAACATTTCCTATTGCTAATGCTTCATTTGTTCTACTATATCCCTTCCAGAAATTCGGTAGAATTTCATAAACTTGTTTTATATATTCTGGCTGTTCATCGTTGAAGACATCATTTTGTGTATTTATCTGGATTTCATGAAGTAGTTTGAGGAATTCCTCGGCATAAAAAGGTTTTTGTGCACCATGATTGTAGTTAAACGACCAATGTAGTGATTGAATACTATCGTTCATTAGATTGTGTCTGTTGGGAAAGAGTAAATAGTGGTTAGTTTCTGATGTTTGTTATTACTGTGAGTCTAGTGTTTTATGATGGATTTACTATCCAATTCAACAAATGTGACACCTTCGGGGATTTTTCCAGTTGCAGCTTGATGTGCAAGACGAGTCGTTTCGGGTAAACGATATTTTGGACAGCACTTCAAGGTTATCTCTCGTGCTGTCTGAAGTGAAATTAAATGACCGACAGATACATAGACTACACTGACATTTGTTCGCGTTCTTAATGCTATTCCGATTACATCATGATTGTAAATGAGATCGGACCACGCTCCTTTTTCTGGATCAGGTTCAGTATATTGTCCACACAGACGAGATTTCGCACATCCAATCG
Source organism: Candidatus Poribacteria bacterium (assembly GCA_958295945.1). Classification (GTDB taxonomy): domain Bacteria; phylum Poribacteria; class WGA-4E; order WGA-4E; family WGA-3G; genus MSPOR6. Next base: position 874,685 of record OY282386.1, on the reverse strand, counting down.
TAGGTCTATCCAAAATCAGTCCTAAGTGTGATGCCAGTCCAAACCCTCTGGGATGTGCGATTCCTTGACCATCTACGATAACTAAATCCGGTTTTGTCTGTAGGCGCGCGAAAGCCACCAGAAGTGGTGGTATTTCGCGGAAAGATAAATATCCCGGAATATACGGGAAATCTATGGGTCTTTGAGCAACTACCCCATCTACAACTTGTAAATCAGGTAGGTTGAGGACGACCACTGATGCTGTTGCGATCTCGTTTCTGATGCCGATATCCACACCAGCGACTGTCCTAATTTCATCAAACCGGTTTATCTGGACTATCTGATGACGTAACTCATTTTGAATTTGTCGTGCTTCATCAGTTGTAACATTCCAAGTGTGTAGTTCTTTATAATCCATTCTATTGGTAGCATGCACACTGTATATGTGTCTTTTCTGATTGATGCCTTGATGAGTCCAATATAAAACATGTTAACTGCACTTATGACAGATGTCAAAAATTTTGTATTACTTTTTTGGTTTCAATGATTCAAGGTTAGGTTTGGCAATATGTTCAACACCAGCAAAAAATGCATTCAGCACTAGGTATCCTGCCCCAATACCTACTAAAGAGCCAATACCTCCCAGGACAATTACGTTAAACATTTACAATTCCTCCTGCAAACCTTATTTGTCTTGTTACTCAATATGAGTAATTTACAAATTAAACTAGTCCTGGTTTGCAATTTTCCAACACAATTATTTTTATTTACAACTTGCTAATTTCATTTGAGATGCACAAAGTAGAAAATTACTAATCAATCAACAACTTTGTGGTATTTCAGCATATATACAGATATTCACCATACATTTTGCCGATTAAACCTCAAAGGAACGTTTCAACAATAACACTCTTACGACTCTTAAATCTGCTTGATGAAATTGTGGCAAAAGTGTTGTATAACATAACGATTTTTCTTTTTATTCGTTTCAAAACCTGTATCATTATTTACCTGATGTGCAATAATGATGCCATTTTTTGAGACACCAATTTGTTACGTATTGAATTTGCTTCAGAATCAAAAAGGTGGTAGAGTTATCTTTACTTTACAGATACAATACATTTAGGCAATTGGAATATTGATGTTCATTCTTATGGTTAATTTTAAGAAACAGAAGTGTGTCAAATTTGAAACATATAACGGTTGTGTAAAGTTTTTGAAAAAATCTTAAATTATCCAGTGTAGTACTAAGGTCTCCGTACCCCGCCATTGTTGAAAGATGATAGGGCGCGGAGACCCCGTACTACCATGGATAATGAGGGACTTGCACAAAAACTTTACACACACCTAAAAATCTGGTGCAATTCAACGTAATTCAAGGTATAATTACAATTCAGTAGAATTGCTTATTGTCCATTTTCATTATGGAGAAACAGATGCTTGAGCCTCAACAGGAATATGATTGTTCACTGAATAATCTTTCCTTTATAGATAGAATAAAGCGTAAATATGATTTAACTCCATCAATCATACTAATCCTCGGATTAACAGTTTTATTTTTTGTAATATTCCTCATCTATCCCCTCCTCTATGTATTTAAAGAAGCCTTCTGGATTAATAGTAGGTTTGACCTGACATTTTTCAAACTGATGGTAACAGACCCTAACAAACGGGTACTTGTTGTCAATAGTTTTAAAATCGGTGTTATGGTTACACTGTTGACAAGCATCTTTAGTCTTCCGTTGGCGTACTTTCTGACTCGCTTCCGTTTTCCAGGTCGTAATCTATTGCGTTCAGTCATTCTAATCCCAATGATAATGCCTCCATTTGTTGGTGCGCTTGGTATGCAAAAGTTTTTCGGCAAATATGGTAGTATCAACATGTTTCTCGTGGAAATCGGAATATTGGATATGAACAATCTTATAGATTGGTTTGAAGGTGGTTTTTGGGGTGTTGTATTATTGTCTACATTACATCTATATCCCATAATGTACCTCAACATCGTTGCTGCATTGGCGAATGTTGATCCAAGTTTAGAGGAAGCTGCAGAAAATTTGGGTGCATCCCGATTTAATATATTCAGACGAATTACACTCCCCTTAATGATGCCAGGATATTTTGCTGGAGCGATTCTCGTCTTTATTTGGGCATTTACAGATCTCGGCACACCTTTGATTTTTAATTACAATGATGTTATCGCAGTTGAGATTTTCAGACTTGTAACAGAGGCGAATCTTAATCCGATGGGATATGCACTTGTTGTACTTGTAATTGTTTTGACCGCTATGGCATTCTACGTGTCTAAAAGATGGACAGGAACAAGACATTATGAGATGCTTGGACGCGGACATGTAACAACACGAGAAACAGACGCTAATAATTGGTTGAGAGGACTCATATATCTATTTATTGGTGGATTGACATTCATGGCATTGCTACCACATATCAGTGTCATATTAGTTTCAGTTACTCCTGGACCAAGTGAATGGTATCAGACGGTACTACCCAAATCCTATACCTTTGAACATTATATTGATACGTTTACACATTCTGATACGCTGCCAAGTATTCTTAATAGTCTCAAATATAGTATCTTCAGCACCTTGATTGCCCTCCTTGTCGGTGTTGCCATTGCATATCTATTGACGCGGAAACGTATCCCATTTCAGAACCTGTTAGATGCGATTGCTATGTTACCCTTAGCCTTGCCTGGAGTTGCAATTGCCTTTGGCTATATGGGGAGTTTTTCAGACACATCATTGCTTTTGAAATTTCTTCCTGAAAATCTTATTGAAGTCATTGACCCGAGAAAAAATCCAACCTTCCTATTGATTGTTGGCTATGCAGTGAGGCGGTTACCCTATATGTTACGTTCTATATATGCAGGTTTCCAGCAAACGAGTGTATCATACGAAGAAGCTTCGCAGAATATGGGGGCAACACCTGTTAGAACCTTGTACAAAATTACGTTGCCATTGGTTTTTGCCAATATTCTAGCAGGTGCAATCCTTGTTTTTTCTTTTTCCATGTTGGAAGTGAGTGAGAGTCTGATTTTGGCACAACAAAACCAGTTTTATCCAATAACCAAGGCGATTTGGTCATTATCTCAACGTCTCGGTGAAGGTCCATACATTGCAAGTGCACTTGGTGTTGTTGGTATGTTGATACTAATTGCATGTCTGCTAGGTGCGGGGCGTGTGCTTGGTGGTAAGTTAGGTGAGATATTTAGGATTTAGATGTGGTATAAGAATATAAGAAACGCAATGAATTGCGTCACGACAACGATCTATTTCACAGATTGCATTTATAGAGATAGAATATAATGAAAATCTTAATAGGTAGGAGTGAGAAATGGACATCTTGAAAAGCATTCAAAGTTCACTATCGGATGCCCAAGACGCATTAAATCAATTTATCAATAATCCAGACAATATCAGAATCGTTGCTGAAACTGCATCCTTGATTTGTGATGTATTCGGAAAACAAGGGAAAGTCTTCACTTGTGGCAATGGTGGAAGTTTATGTGATGCAGTTCACTTTGCAGAAGAATGCACCGGTAGATTTCGTGAAGATCGGGATCCACTTCCCGCAATTGCACTCAGTGATGCAGGACACATCACTTGCACGGCAAACGATTACGGGTTTGCGGAGATATTTGCAAGACCTGTACTGGCACTCGGTCAACCGGGAGACCTGTTAATTGCGATTTCTACAAGTGGAAATTCCGAGAATGTCGTCCGTGCAGCAAAGGCAGCACAATCAAAAGATATACACGTGTTCGGTTTGCTCGGGAAGGATGGTGGACAACTATCACAGCAGTGTGACAGTTGTCTCATAGTACCCGGTAAAACTGCTGATCGAATACAAGAAATACATATAAAGGTACTGCATATATTGATTGAGCAAGTTGAGAGGATAATGTTCCCAGAAAACTATTGACAAAATTAACTAATTCTGATATGATACAACAATATGGAGGAATCTGAAAGTCACATAATCCCATCCATCATAACCGAGGAGGTTACTCTTTTGGCAGCATCAGAAAATCAACGTGCTTATTGGCGGAAAAACCTGCAATACCTCGTTATCCTTCTTGGTATTTGGTTTGTCACCTCCTTTCTATGCTCAATTGTCTTTGTAGAACAACTTGACAAGATACAAATCGGTGGTTTCCGTCTCGGTTTCTATATTGCACAACAAGGTTCAATCTGGATTTTTGTTGAGTTGATTTTTGTCTATACATGGTTGATGAACCGTTTAGATAAAAAATACCGAAAAGAGCAGGAAAAGGCGGAGGCCTCTGAATAAGTATGAATGTGCAAGCTTGGACTTTCGTCATGGTGGGTATTTCCTTTGCATTGTATATCGGGGTTGCAATTTGGTCAAAAGCACGTTCCACAGGGGACTTCTATGTCGCAGGTAGCAATGTTCATCCGATAGTAAACGGGATGGCAACTGCGGCAGATTGGATGAGTGCTGCTTCCTTTATCTCAATGGCAGGACTAGTCTCATTTATGGGACGTGATGGTTCAGTCTATCTGATCGGATGGACAGGTGGTTATGTCCTGCTGGCATTACTCTTGGCACCATACCTAAGAAAATTCGGTAAGTATACAGTTCCAGATTTTGTTGGAGATAGATATTATTCACAGTCGGCAAGGATAGTAGCAGTTATTTGTGCTGTTTTTGTCTCATTTACTTATGTTTCTGGACAGATGCAAGGTGTGGGTATAGTACTTTCGCGTTTCCTAAATGTCAATGCTACGCTTGGTGTCATTATAGGCATAGGAATTGTGTTTTTCTATGCTGTACTCGGAGGAATGAAGGGAATTACATATACACAGGTTGCACAATATTGTGTCCTAATTTTTGCGTATATGGTTCCTGCGATTTTTATCTCTATCCTAATTACCAATAATCCTATTCCTCAGTTGGGCATGGGGGCAGTAGATGCCTCGGGTGTCAATCTGTTGGATCGACTGAATGAATTAAACACAGCACTCGGTTTTGACCGATACACAGATGGAAGTAAATCCAAAATTGATGTCATTTGCTTTACTGCAGCCTTGATGTTAGGGACGGCAGGACTTCCGCATGTAATTATCCGCTTCTACACAGTGCGCAAAGCCTCAGAGGCACGGGCATCAGCAGGATGGGCGTTGCTTTTCATCGCCCTACTTTACACAACTGCACCTGCAGTTGCAATTTTCGCACGAACAAACCTACTTGAAACGGTAACCTATGAACAGAATGGAGAATTACAAGATATTAGATATGAAGACGTTCCAGAATGGTTCAAAAATTGGGAAAAAACAAAGCTAATTATATTTAATGACATAAACAATGATGGTAAGATTCAATACCGTGGGCAAAAATCCGAAACGCAAAATGAACTTGAGATAAATAAAGACATTATGGTGTTGGCAAATCCAGAAATTGCCAAACTTCCGAATTGGATCATAGGATTAGTTGCTGCTGGTGGTTTAGCAGCGGCACTATCAACAGCAGCGGGATTACTATTGGTTATTTCAACTGCAGTTGCCCACGATTTACTTAAAGGTTGTATTGCCCCACATCTCACAGAAAAACAGGAATTGGCAGCCGCACGTATTGCTGCAGGTGTTGCGGTGTGTATAGCTGGATATTTAGGTATCAATCCACCAGGATTTGTCGGAGAAGTCGTTGCCTTTGCTTTCGGTCTCGCAGCAAGTTCATTTTTCCCGGCAATCGTTATGGGTATTTTCACTAAACGGATGAATAAAAACGGTGCTGTAGCGGGTATGATAGTTGGTATTACCTTGACAGCAGCGTATATTATCTTTTTCAAATTTATCAGAAAAGATCTTGACAGCGCAGAATTCTGGTTGTGGGGAATATCCCCTGAAGGAATCGGTACAATTGGTATGTTATTAAATTTCATAGTTGCATCTGTAGTATCGGCTTATACCCCATCACCACCCGAAGAGGTGCAAGCAATGGTAGAAGAAATTCGGGTGCCATAAAATGGAGATTTTCAAATGAAATTCAAAATCATTCTAAAAGATGACATTATATCAATATACCCTTGGTTTGATAAATTTAAGGTTATTATCTGCACGCTATTATTATCTTTTCCAATATTATCTCATGCTGCCAAAGTAACTGATTTTATACCTAAAGATAGTGTAGCATATTTACAAATAAATGATTTAGGTGAAATATATAACGAAATTAAAATGTCAGAAACATGGAAAAAAGATCTTGAACCGCTCATCGGTGAAGAACTAAGGAGAAACATACAGAATGGCCTGATGTTGGCACAAAATATCATTAGTGCTGATGTTTACACTGTTATTGAAACACTTGGTTACCAGGTTGGAGGGGCAATGTGGTTGGATGAAACAGGAAACCAACAAGGTGGCATAGTAGTGCATTCAGGTGGAAATTTGGCAGAACTCAAACGATTTACAAAAATTGCAACTGGTCTTTTGGGTTTGTCAGAAGGCATTTTAACACTTGATGCGGGCGAACATAGGAAAGTAAAATACGATACACTCCAAATGCCTGACTTCCTTTTGGCTTATGGATTTGTCGGAGATTTTCTCGTGGTGGGTATTCAGGAGAACAGTTTTGAACAATTGATTGACACATACCGTAAGAAATCAGATTCTATTAAACGCAACGAATCTTTTGTTCAAACTTCTAAAGCAATGGAAACTGGTCAAGTGAACATGTATCTTGATTTCGGTGATGTCCTACCTTATTTAGATGGCATAGATGAAGAAACACGAGTACAAGTTGAAGTGATTTCCAATGTTAGTGCTGTCCTGAATTTATTAGAAAAAGGTCCTATACTTCAGTTACAAACGAAAATTGATCCAGATCGGTCTGAAAGTTATATTAGTCGCTTTTTAAAAGAAGGTAAAGAACTATCAACTTTAAAGAGTATATCTGGAGATGAAGATCTATTTGTATCTATTGCACCTGGGATATTGAATACGGTCTGGGAACTTATCAACGAAGAATTAGAAAACAGTGAAACAGATGATGCATTTGCATTGATAACCTATTTGGAAGGCATGTTGAATCTCAACTTTGATGAAGATGTGGTTGCTGGATTGACAGGTGAAATTGCATTAACTGTTAATAATCTCTCCCTGTTTGAACCGAGTTCCATAGAGAATCTTAATCTGGAATTATTTGAAAGTTTCCAGATAGATGCAGGTAATGTTCATACGAATGGTGGTATCATCTTCAATTCATCGAATACAGATAAATGGAAACAGATTAAGAATAGTCTTTCAAACATACAGAATACGTCAGTATCAAAGATAAATTATAAAGATACTGATATCTCAATATTTGCCACAAATATATACTATTCAGAAAAAGATGGACTTTCTCTATTGAGCTTTTCAGATGAGCAGATGTTTTCGTTGATTGATGGACTTGAAAATAAGAGAAAAATATCTTTTATGAAACAGGTTCCAAAAAAGCCACTTGCATTCGCGAAACTTAATATTCTGAAGGTTTTAGAATTGGTCAGTGAAGGTGAAATAACAATAAACGAAGATGAAATAGACACTGAAATTTCTCCTCTGCTTGCGTGGATCAATGTTAAGGAAAATACGGTTATGTTAGAGGTTATGGTTTCAGATAAAGAGTCACCGCTTGAAGTGCTACTAAAATTAGTGCCTTTTCTTCTTTCTAATTCTTTCTAATCTGAATAATGGGAGCTTATAATTGTGTTTACAAAGATTTATCACTACTATAAGAATGCGAAATGGGTAAAGTGGATAGATGTTGTTTGCTTACCAATCCTTGGATTGGGTCTTATCGTGATGGGATATTCTATTTGGCAAGAACAACCAAGGTCTGTTATATATGATAGGTGGATCATTATGGTTTTTTTGCGGCGGTCTTGAATTGCTTTCACGATTTCTAAGTGAGATTGGTCAGTTAGTTGCTAAGGTGTCTGAAACACTTTTGGTGCTTGTCGGCACAGTTCTGCTAATAATTGCATGATGGCCCTTTTAGGTATTTATATTTTTGATGTTCAATATTTTAGAAGTTCTATTGATTATATAAAGGAGCGTACGTTCTCTCGGTAAAGACTTGTCTGGATGAGATTACCATTCAAACTACTCAATCTGATTAAATGTATTCCTTGAGAACTCACAAGAAATTTGAAATGATAGATGTATGTTTTTTCGCAGATGAAGTTTCCAGAGATGATTTTGAAGAAGCAATCAAACTCGGGAAAGAAGCGGGTGCTACAACTGTTGAAATCCGTGGAGGTGTATGGGGAAAGCATGTTACTGAGATAGACGATGATGATGCTAAGCGCGCACAAGATGTGCTGAGCAAGTATAATGTAAGCGTGGCAAGTATCGGTTCTCCTTTCGGCAAATGTCCCATAGACAATCAACAGGAGTATGAAAAACACCTACGACATTTTGACCGAATGGTTGAACTGGCACACGCATTTGATACACCAATCATTCGTGGTTTTGCCTTTTGGAATCCTAATCGTAGATTGAAGGAGTCATCCCGACCAGATATAAACGATTATCTTGAACAGATTGCCGAGAAACTTTCTCCTGTTGTTCCAATTGCAGAAAGTGAAAACGTAGTCCTTGCATTTGAAAATGAAGATGCTACACTTGCTGGTTCATGTGAAGAGACACGTGCAGTCATTGATGCACTTGGCAATAGTCCCGCACTCGCGTCATGCTGGGATGTCAATAACGGAATACACTGTGGTGAACGGCCATTACCCGATGGGTATTCACATATAAAAGGGCTTGTGCGGCATGTGCACGTGAAACCGAATCGTGAGAAAAATCTTGATCCTATCAGAGATACTGATTTACGCTATGAACAACTGTTAAAAACGCTCATCAATGATGGTTTTGAAGGGGCAGCAAGTATTGAACATTGGGGTAACCCGCAACAGATGTTAGATGGAGTCCGTCAATTACGAGCAGTTGTTGACGCGATATAATCATATTAAGAATTGTAAGGAGAGCTATTGTAATGCATTTGAAGCCTGATTCACCAAATTTGAATTGGCAAGGTGTTGTATCTGTTGAAAAAACAGGTGAGGCACTTATGCCGTGGCGAACACCACACGAAAAGCATGTACTGTTTCCTGAACCTTTATTGGAGCGTTCAGCAATGCCAGCAGGTGTGCGAATTAGTTTTCGTAGTAATACCACACACATATCTGGTAGTATTGTTGAACAACGCGATTCTGGTATGCTTGATCTATGCTGCAATGGAGAGTTCATCGCATCGTCCGATCTCCGAGGAAAGAATAGTTTCGTGTTCGAGAATCTTCCTGATAAGGATAAACTGATAGAATTGTGGTTGCCACAGTTTGGCAGGTTTCAACTTCGTAATATAGAAATTGATGATGGTGCATCAATAGATCCATACATAGACAAACGTCCAAAGTGGATTACTTACGGTAGTTCAATAACTCAGTGCCGTTCCGCTGCTTCACCAACACAGACTTGGCCTGGTATTGCTGCTCGTAGTAAAAACTTCAACCTAACTTGTCTGGGTTATGGTGGACAGTGTCATCTTGATTCAATGGTAGCAAGGATGATTCGAGATCTACCCGCGAATTACATTTCAATGTGTCTTGGTATAAACATACAAGGTGCTTCAAGTTTAGGACCTCGGGCGTTTCGTCCAGCGATTATAGGTGCTGTGCAAATTATTCGTGAAAAACATACTGATATACCTATTGTCCTGATGTCTCCCATCTATTGTCCTAACAGAGAAGAAAATCCAAATGCTGTCGGTTTCAATCTACAGAAAATGCGTGAAGAGGTGCAGGCAGCTGTGAATGCACTTAAATCCTATGGTGATGAAAACATACACTATGTTAGCGGGTTAGATGTCTTTGGTGCTGATTTTGTAGACCTGCTCCCAGATAACTTACATCCTGATGCCGAAGGTTATAGAGTTATGGGAAATAATTTCGTAAATGTAGTAGCAAACGAGTATTTCTCAGAATGAATCACATCTACACAATGGGGCACGAATTGAACTCCCATTGAAAAACTCAAAAATTCGTCTACAAAGAAATCCTACTGGAAGACAACCTCGATACGAGTAATCAAGGTATACCTTGAAGTGGACCCTTAACATGAGATACTATCAATAAATGTAACAATTAACAAATATATACAAAACCTCTGGAGGAATGAAAAATGAGAATAGGACTTTTCTGTTTACTCGTGACATTAATAATAAATACTCCTTCGGTTTTCGCTGAACATAATGAAGAGAAGGGACCAGAGAAATTCGGACGATATGAATTTAAAGAGCAAGATATTGATGCAGCAACGAAGGCATGTGAAGCAGGTGGAAAACCGGGACCAGAATTTGTCCCAACCGTTCGAGATAAAGAACCAAATTTAGCATTACTGAAGGATGCTAAACCTGAAGCCTCTTCTTTATTGGACGGGTGGTGTCCTCAACGGCACTGTACCGAATATCTCAACGACGGTTTCTATAACAATTGCAGAAGTTGGATTATTGGTGCTATACCCGGTTGGGCACAGATTGATATTGGTGAAGTTGCGAATGTAAATCGCATAATTTTTGGAAGCGACCATTCGCAAGGTTTTATTGACCGAACAGCTGCCGATTTTGATATCCTCGTCGCAACAAAGGTAGCTGATGCCGACTCTGAAGCAAATACTTGGAATATTGTCTATACACATAAAGGTGCGCCAGTTAGCAAAACCACAGAGATCACTTTTGATGATGTAGAGGCACGGTGGTTACGTATCCACATTCGTACAAATGGTGGTGCGCGTATTGATGAAATAGAAATCTATGGTGGTAGTGATCCGACTGCTGTTGAGCCAACCGAAAAACTAACAACAGTCTGGGGACAAGTTAAAACTGATAAATACTAATAAAATAGGAGATTAATTATGCGTTATGCAATTTGTTTGTTGCTGATATTATGTGTAAGCACAGTGTCAGCTGAAATACTGTTTCAAGATGACTTTGAAAGTGGAAAGATTGATGACAAGAAATGGTCACCACAAGCCAGTTGGAAAATAGTGGATAATGAGGATGATCATGATGTACTGGGTAATAAAGTCATTGATATCCAAGGTGGTGATGTTGGTCTTAGTGTGGATGATTTTCCAGAAGAATATGATTATTACGCGGATTTTAAAGCCACAACGAACGGTTTGACTGGATTTGTGTTCCACGGGCAAGACGGTAATAACATATACATGCATCAAGTTTCAACTGATGGTTCTGCACATACACCACAACACATCAGATGGCACAGAAGAATTAACGGCGCATGGACCGCAGAACCGGGTGCATTTGAAGATGGTGTAAAACGCCAACAAAATGTATGGTATCGCATCAAGTTTGAGGTGCGTAAGAACTATAAATTTAAGGCATTTATAGGTGATGTCGGTTCAGAAGATGAAGATCTTACACTTGTAAGTGAATGGACTGATAGTGCAAAATCTTTTGAGAAAGGAAAGATTGGATTTCGTAAGTCCGGTGCAGAGCAGGCTCAATATGACAATATTGTTGTTGCTGCCGCAGGATTTGACATCTTCCTTGTTGAACCCAAAGCAAAACTCGCTGTGACATGGGGAAGTATAAAGAAGAAATAAGCCAATACAATAAATGTAATATTTATTCATGGTTTGTTCTATTTTTTAACCAATTTGTATACAGGTGTTTAAAGATTTTGTCACTAACTTCTCACCATGAATTGTAGGGGCGGGTCTCTGTGCCCGCCCGTTGCATTACAAGACAAGGAATGGCGGGGCACAGAGACCCGGGGAACGCCAAAAGGCATTCATACCGTTGATTTCTTGATTTGGCACTTTGTAAGTGCTCTGGACTTTGATCTCAAATTACCATATTTATTTCCTAATCTCCATTAGGGATGATATGTCTGTACTAACCAGTCCTTATAACCATATCGTCCTTACAGGTCTAAGAAATGTGTGTTGAACAATGAAAAATATGTCCATTGCCAAAAAATAACTTGACATAAGCCCATTTATGTGTTAATATATATTTATTATTTATTTTAACATGATTGTTATATGCAATATAACAATTTTAAGAAATTTATATAAGAGCAAAATAATGGAAACTATTATGAAGATAAAAGACGATATTCATGCAATTCATCACACATTTATAGACAAAAATAACGGACAAATCTCAGCATCTCAGAAAAATCTTACAGTTTACAAAATTCAAATTTTAGTGCCATCAAATTATTGCCTATAAACCCATACAGTGACTACGTGCATAGACAATTTGCCCGTCTTACAGTTTGTCCGAGATTTCTTACAGTTTCGTAACTTTTCAAGAAGGAGACAGACCATGAAATTGCAAGATTAATACAATGAATTTGCCGTCAGATACTACACAAAAATTACTTCTCTCATAGTCCTGGTTAGGTGCGGTTTCCTAACCGAACCTAACGGCACTGGAAGGACGCTAAATTGACGACTACGGTGACAAAAACTTTACACACCCTTTGTATACCATTAATTGTAACCAGAAATACAGAAATATGGTATAATTGAGAAATAGTTGATTGGAATTACTTTAAAGTTTAGATACATATTATAAATGAAAGTCAGGATGAACATCATTCATCTGATTTCTTATAACACAAGGAGATGATTTAAATGCGATATTTTGTCTGTTTATTACTGATATTATGTGCTGCTACTGTTTCAGCAGAAATACTGTTTCATGATGATTTTGAGAGTGAAAACATTGACGATACAAAATGGGTTCCCAAAAACACTTGGGTGCTTGAAGATAATGCAGATGGTCATGATGCATTGGGAAACAATGTTCTATTTGTTCCCGGTGGTGATGTTGGACTCAGTGTTGACGAGTTTCCAGAAGAATATGACTACTATGCTGATTTTAAAGCAGTCCAAAATGGTTTGACAGGATTTATTTTCCATGCACAAGATGAGAACAATATCTATATGCACCAAGTTTCTACAGCAGCATCTGGACATACTCCACAACACATCCGCTGGCACAGAAGAGTAAACGGTGGATGGGCAGCTGAACCAGGTGCATTTGAAGATGGTATTGACCGTGAACAAGGTGTCTGGTATCGTGCAAAATTTGAGGTGCGGTCAGGATCCAATTTTAAGGCTTATATAGGACCTGTTGGTGGAATTGGTGCCGAGTTATCTTTCGTGAGTGAATGGACAGATTCACAGAAGGCTTTCTCAATGGGAAAAATTGGTTTCCGTATGAGTGGTGCTGAACATGCTCAATATGATAATATATTTGTCGTAACACCAGGCGGAGAAGCCACACCAGTTGAACCTAAAGGTAAAATTGCAGTTACCTGGGGCAACTTAAAACGTAAGTAATTCCACAACAACTTCAGTGAGTAATATAACAGAGTGAATCAATTATCAATTGGCATTATCGGTGCTGGCAGAATGGGTAGACACCACTGTGATGCAGTAACGAATTACGGTGCTCGTGTTGTTGCAGTTCACGATGTCCTATCTGATGCCTCAATAGCATTGGCAACGCATGCAGATGCTGAACATTTTACCGATATATTACATGCTTTTTTTGACGTAGAATTAGACGGGGTGGTGATTACAACACCACCCCCTGTTCGTTTAGAACCTATCCAACTGGCATGTGAACGTGGTGTCCCAATTCTGGTTGAAAAACCACCTGCCCTAAATATGTCTGATGGACGAAAATGTCTTGAACACATTGAATCATCGGGTGTGATGGCAGCCGTTGGATTTCAACTCCGTTATCATCCTCTTTATGAGCGGATGAAGGAATTGATCGCATCGGAAACTGTCCATCTTGTCAGAACAGTCTGCACGATTAACTACTATCTCAATTTTCAAATGCCTTTCTGGTTTTTGCAATCTGAAATAAGCGGTGGACCTTTAGCGGAACAAGCAGTGCATGTGTTGGATTGTGCGCGTTATGTATTGGGAAACCCGAAGCCGATACAAGCACACGCCTTGGCAACGAAAAATATGGCATTAGATAGAACGGAATTTGACGCTGAAAATGCCATCCAAATGACTTACGAATTGGATAACGGAGTTTTTGGCACACACATGAATCATTGCGGTACCGAAGGTTTCTGTTTTGATGTTGAGGTGATCGGACCTCATATACACTTACAAGGCAAAATGTCCGACAATGTAATACGCGGTTATCTAAATGGTGAGACAATAGATGAACCTGCAGCTTCAACTAACAACTTAGGTTTAGACAAGACCGGTGCATGGCTCCGGGCCATTGAAACAGGGGACAAAAGGTTGATCCGTTCAGATTTCAATGACGCCCTTAAAACACTGGAATTAATTGACGCGGCGATAAATAGCCGTAATACAGGAAAATTTGTCAAAGTGGAGGAAGGATAGTGATAGATTGGATTTATTTTAGGAACAGCTGAAACTCGTGTAAGAAAGTTCAAGAGTTTCTTGACACGAACGACTTAGCAGTTAAAGAACGGGCAGATGCACGAAAAGAGAAGTTAGAAGCAGATGCAGTATGGGATTTGTTGGAATCTGCTGAAAGTATCGTTGTGGCAAAAGGGAAAAGTGTGGCAACCTTCCAACCTAACGAAGTTGATCGTGACTCCGTGCTCAAAGCAGTACTTGGACGTAGTGGTAGTTTGCGTGCACCGACTATTAGGACTGGTAATGTATTCTATGTCGGTTACAATGATACCCTCTATACCGATCCTCCTTTTGTAAAAGGATAGCATTTCAACTGATGGCAATAGAAAAGATATTGATCACCGGTGCAGCTGGATACCTGGCACAATTTATCATTGAGCGGCTGCACCCAAATTACGAACTAACATTAACTGATATAGTTGAACCAGATCAAGTGGCTGATGGTGTTACGTTCATCAAAGCAGATGTAACAGATTTGTCAGAAATTGAAGCTGCTTGTGCTGAACACGATGCAGTAATCCATCTGGTTGCTTTGGTGCGTGAACGACATGGTAAACCACTCTCATTATATGCTGAGGTGATGGTCAAAGGCACTTGGAATGTAGCGGAGGCTTGTGTTCGCCAGGGTGTGCAAAAACTGGTGAATATCTCAAGTATCTCAGCATGTCCGCCTTCAGCAGGTGTCGAATTACCATATCAAGTCGGAGATGCGTTTCAGTTTGGTGGGGGTGACATATATTATTCACTCTCAAAACATCTTGGAGAGGAAATATGTTTAGCCTACCATCAAGCACACGGGTTGAAAATTATACATATCCGTCCAGGTGTAATAGATGGTGATGGACTTAATCCTGGTCCCTCTGCCCCTGAAGTTGCGTCTGGTCGATGGTTTGTTTATGTGGATCCGAGGGATGTTGCTCAATGTATAGAACGTGCTATTGAAAACGAAACAATTAAATATGGTGCATATAACGCTGTTGCTGGACGAGAAGACTCGCGTTATGATTGGAAGCAAGCAGAAAAAGATTTGGGATATTCACCTGAGTATAATTGGGATGAGATTCCAGATAACTAACATTAGAGGTCCTTATGACTCTTCAAAAAGACAAAGTATATACACAATCCGAAGAAATGCGGACAGTGATTACTAAACTTGACTCTAAACTCACTGAAAGATTCAAATCACAAATGTCTATTGCTCCATACTTGTCTCGAAAGATCGTGAGTTTTCAAGGAAACAAAGCAAGACCCGCATATAGTTGGTATAAATACAAGGAAGCGTTTTCTGCAGGACTTGTTGAATACTTCTTGAGCAATTATGAAGGTGGGACTCAAGGAAAGGTCCTTGATCCCTTTGCTGGAATAGGCACGACCTTCTTTGCAGCAAGTGAACAAAATATACACGCTGATGGAATAGAATTATTACCTATTGGACAAGAAATCATACAAGCACGAATATTGTTGGAAAAGGGATTGTCACCTAATGACATTGCTACGCTTGAATTGTGGATAAACTCTCAACCGTGGAACGGATTTCCGGAAAAAGTGCCATTTAGTACAATTCGGATTACAGAGGGGGCATATCCATCAGATACAGTAGAGGCAATAGAAAGGTACAGAGGGGCAATGCAGCATGAAAACGAAAAAATACAGTTAATTCTTCGTCTTGCTTTATTATGTATCTTGGAATCGATCAGTTATACACGTAAAGATGGGCAATATCTACGTTGGGATGCGCGTTCCGGCAAGATACGTCCCGGTACAAAACCGTTTGATAAAGGGAAAATTCAGACCTTCGCTTCTGCTATAACTACAAAACTAAGAGAGATTTTGTTCTATGTAACTTCTCATCAAACACCTACAACTCTATTTCCTGTCCTTCGTTCTAAATGT
Source organism: Candidatus Poribacteria bacterium (assembly GCA_958295945.1). Taxonomy (GTDB): domain Bacteria; phylum Poribacteria; class WGA-4E; order WGA-4E; family WGA-3G; genus MSPOR6. The sequence continues at coordinate 858,351 of OY282386.1, read as the reverse complement.
AATATTCAATTGTTCCCAGGCTCTTGTTTAGATATTCTACCGAGCTTAGAGACAGAAACATATACTGCCATCATGACATCACCTCCTTACTACAACCGATATGATTATACACGTACCTATGCCCTTGAATTGACGATGTTGGGTTTGACACATGAGGAAGTTTGTAGTTTAAGACAGGAAATGCTTAGCTGCACGGTAGAAAATAGAGAAAAGGATTTGTCAAAGATTGGACCAGAATGGGATGCCGTTTTAGATACCGTGAAGAATCAACAATTGCTAAATTCAATCAATGCCTATCTTGAATACGAAAAGTCGTGCGGAACATTAAACAACAACAGTATACCGAGAATGGTTCGTGGATATTTTTCAGAAATGGCGTGTGTAATTAGTGAATGTTACCGACTGTTAAAACCGAATGCGCGTCTTTTCATGGTGAACGATAATGTCCGATATGCAGGTATCGGTATTTCTGTAGATTTGATTTTATCTGACATAGCCAAAATGCTGGGCTTCAAGGTGGAAAAAATACTTATTGTACCAGGAAAAAAGGGAAATAGTAGTCAACAAATGGGAACTTATGGTCGCATTCCTCTTCGTAAATGCGTGTATGTATGGAAAAAGAGATAATGTCGTATATTCAACATTTATCTGAAAGTGCCGATCTCATTACTCCACATGAAGAGATTAGATCTGGATTTGTTAGCCTTGCCTTGGAGAAAAATCGGCAAACTACACCTTTTGTTGAATTGAAAGGTGGAATTGATCCCGCTGGAGCGGATGAACACTGGAAAACAGCTCAAACTGCCTTAACTCGTATCCGAAATGCTTTTGCAGCAAAAGACTTGTCACCATGCCTCTTTTTTATTGGATCCGTTATTGTTGACAGCATGGCACAGGGAATCTGGACACATCTTGAAGAGGGATTACTTGGAAACGCAGCTAACTTAACAGACCCAGATCAAGTCGCATCTCTGTCAAATTGGCTTGTCGGTTTGTAAGGGAGGATTAGACACAATGAAATATAATAAAATTATTCTACGGGTTCTTCAGTGTCTTGTTCAAGTTGCGAGAGACGTTTGTCTAATGACTGCTGCTGTTTTCCCATTCGCACCAAGTAGAGCATGAATACCAACCAAATAACGAGATAGGCAGAGACAAGATATTTTAGTCGAGTACGTTGGTCTGCCTCCAATTCCTTAACTATTAGATTAACAGTTTTCTTTAGTGTATCTTCATCCGCAATGTTCACTTGTGATTTAGATTTTACATCATTAATTGCCTCTTCAACCTTGGCAAAATCTATAGTTGGAACTTGAATAGCTGAGAACACTAAACCGATTACAATTAAACAGCTGAGGACAATAACAATTCGCATCAGTTGAGCTCCTGTAGGTGTTTTTGTCTAAGGACTTCGTAGCGCGACTCAGTCTTTATTGTCTGATATTGTAGGATCAATAATACCAAGAATAATATGACGAATGCCGCTAACACTGTCATCCAAGTATGTAACATTGTTGGCAGCAAGTCAAATTTTGAACCCCGTTCTGGATGCAATTTGGTTTCCCAAAACTTTGTTGCAAAATGGACAATCGGTACATCAAAAAAAGCAATAATGCCAAGTACTGCGGAATAGATCTTTCGTTTGTCTTCAGTTAATGCAGAACGGAGTATAAAATAACCGACGTACATTAACCAGAGTACAAGCGTGCTTGTGAGACGTGCTTCCCAAGTCCACCAAGTTTCCCATGCATATTTTGCCCAAATCGGTCCGGAAAGCAGGACAATAGTACAAAAAACAAGACCTATTTCTGCTGCTGATACTGCCAATAGATCATCGTCAGGTTTGCGTTTAATTAGATATTTGATGCTAAATATAAAGTTTACACCGAATGCCAGATAAACAGTCATCGCAGCTGAAACGTGGAGGTAGAAAATTTTCTGTGCCTCTAACATTGTTTTTTCAACCTGTGCATATCCAAAAATAAGGTATATAGAAATAAATAATAATGTTGCAGTTATAACAAAAGCAATTCGAGAATGATATAGGACCCTAAGTGCCGAGTATATGTCTCGGAATTCTGTTACAGCAAAATGTATAGAATTAGAAAACATCTGTCTGCAAAATTGAAAGAGAGAATTTAAAGATCTTCCCATATTGGACTCCCCGTTAGTATTTCTGGTCCATCAGATAGGATTGCTACAGTATGTTCAAAGAGTGCCGATAGACTTCCATCGGATGTTTCAACCCCCCATCCATCTTCCATAACATCAACATCGGGATGACCTGCATTCACCATAGCCTCAATTGCCAGCACCATACCCGGTCTGAGTCGTGTTCCGCGTCCCGGTGTTCCGTTAGTAGGTACTTGTGGGTCTTCATGGAGGTTACGACCGATACCGTGTCCGGAATAGTTCTGAAGCACAGAAAAACCTGCATTTTCTGCAACATTTTGCAGTTTATAAGAGACATCACCCATACGGTTTCCGGGTTTTGCTTCTGATATGGCTGCATATAATGACTCTTTTGTTACTTTAAGTAACTTTAGGGCATCAGGTGGAATCTGTCCAACGGGAAAAGTAAATGCGTTATCACCATGATAACCATCAATATGAACAGCAGTGTCAACCCCGATAATGTCTCCGTCCTTAAGGACTTCATTTTGGTCAGGAATCCCGTGGATCACAATGTTATTGGCTGAGACACAGATGGTGGCAGGATAAGGTGGGTGGTCTGGAATGACATAGTTAAGAAATGATGATGTTGCGTTTATTTCAGCAATTGCTTTACGAGATAGTATTTCCAATTCGTAAGTAGATACACCGGGTTGAATCGCATCTGCGATTTTCTTTAGGACAGTTGCTGCGGCTTGTCCGCTGCGTTTCATTTTCTCTATTTCTAATCTGCTTTTTATTCTAATTTTTTGCATAAAGGACACAGGTTGTATTCTTTCAAATATGTCTGATACTTGAGAAAACATTATTGAACTCATTTCTGGATGATATTATCAAGAAATCTGACCAATCAACGTATGCGCAGTGGCAGAATGGATTTCTACGTTGACGATGTCACCTATCTGTGCGTTTTCCTTTGGGAACACTGTGCTTTTAAATGTATCAGATTTTCCATGATATTGCTCGTTGTCACGTCTGCTATTTCCTTCAACCAAAACAGGCACAGTAGTTCCTACCTTTGTTTGATTGATTTCAGCTGAAATGTGCTCTTGAAGTGTGATAATCTCATTTAATCTACGGGACTTTTCTGGTTCTGGCACATCGTCATCCAACATTTTATTTGCTAATGTGCCATCCCGATCAGAGTATTTGAACATAAATGCAGAATCAAATCGGATTTCTTCCATTAAGGTGTGGGTTTTGTCAAAATCTTCTTCTGTTTCACCACAAAAGCCAACGATTACATCTGTTGAAAGTGCGATTTGTGGTATACGTTCCCTGAGTTTCTGAACGAGTTTTCGATATTCTTCTGCGGTGTATGTTCGTCGCATACGTTCTAAAACTGGCGTTGAACCGGATTGTAATGGGAGATGGAGTTGTTTGCAGACCTTAGGAGAATTCTCCATAGCATCTATCATGCTTTCAGTTGCATCCGCTGGGTGTGGTGATGTAAATCGTACACGTTCAATACCTTCAACTTCAGCAATTGACCAGAGCAGTTCACCGAAATCGTGTTTTCCATCATGATAGGAATTTACTGTTTGTCCAAGTAGTACAATCTCTTTGAAACCTTCATCTACAAGTCTCTCAACATCATCTTTCAATATATTTAGTGGTATACTCCGCTCTCTCCCACGAACAAATGGAACAATGCAGAATGTGCACATTTTATCGCATCCACGTTGAATAGTAAGCCAAGCACGAATTCCTTCTTTACGAATGGGTGATATATCAGCATAGTCTTCACCCTTGTCCAACTGTAAACCGAGATATGGGTCTCCACTGACTACTGCATTCAGTGCCATGGGCAGATTCCGATATGCGTCAGGTCCCATCACAATGTCAACATAGGGTGCTGCTTCCAGAAGTTTGTCTCGCAGATGTTGTGCCATACATCCACAAACACCGATAACAAGATTACTCTCTCTGCGTTTCCGATGATTTAGATGCTCAAGTCGGTTGATGACTTTCGTTTCAGCGTTTTCACGAATAGCGCAAGTGTTGAGTAAGATAACATCAGCATCTTCAATATCAGTAACAGTTTGGTGTCCAGATTGTGTTAAGATTCCAGCCATTAGTTCGCTATCACTGGCATTCATCTGGCACCCATAAGTTTCAATGAAGACTTTTCGCGCCATACGATTTTTGATTTTCGTGGCACCCATCCTCATATCAGAAGGTTGTGCAATCAACCTTGAATCTGCATGATCTTGATATTCTGGTTTGTAAATTGGGAATTCGGATTTTTGCTTCATAAGAAAACTATACAATCAAGAGTTATATTATATCATCTACAAAATCTTATACTATGTAGTTATCATAATATTGGTCTAAGTCAATTGTAAATATGTCTCCAACATAAATAACCACGCGGTATTTTAAGGTCTGTGATGTATTCGCATCTAATGTAAACTGAGGTGTCTGTGCAAATAAGTATCCTTGGTATGCATCCTTTGCCAAAAAAGATGTTTTACCATTGCTTGGGTGGGGAAGAATAGCCACTCCAACTGCAGCATTTGCCGAAATCCCACATAGCGTTGCCCACTTTGATACTTGTTGGTTGACTTCTATTTCACCAATTCGTCCATCTGCATTTGCTGTTTTTCTATGTCCCATTTCAGCTGCAGAATATCCAAGTCCTATATTATCCATAAATGTAATTGGATGTGTATCTGCATGGATTTCAATAGTTATATCAATATCCCGGACATTGCTTGTTAATGAATGAACTGTAGTGCTACATATCTCAAAAATCTCAATATTTGAACATTTCCACTGAGTCTTACCTATTAGATTAACACAAACTCCAGATGCATCTGTCTCTGTGATTTCAGATTCAAGAGTCGTGTTATTTCTTTTTAGATTAACTTTTTCATTCGTGGCATCAAATACTGTACCTAAAGAGAAACAGAGTCCGGGTGGCTTGTTTTCTGCAAATTCCTCTGTCATGTTTTCTCCATTTGGAGCATACAACGGATGGAAATATGAAGAAAGCACACCATCACCATAACAATAGGTGAGTACCAACTCGTTGTTCTCTATGATGGATACCTCTTTTCCAAGGATTTCTTCTATCTTAAATCCCATTTATAAATTATACCATGCTTACCCAGATAATGCAAAACTTTACAAACTTCGGAGGTGTGTAAAGTTTTTGACATAATATCCCAGTAACCATTGTAGTGCGAGATCAACGGTATGAATGTACTTATGGCATTTCCGGGTCTCCGTCCCCCGCCATCTTTCCTTCCATCAATTGCGGGGCACGGAGACCCCTCTCTACAATGGATGGTAAGAAGTTAGTACCAAGAACTCTACACACCCAAACCCTCCAACAATGTTTACATTCTAATAAATCGTGGTTGGAAACCACTCCAACATTTGTAGGTCGGGTAGAATCCATAGCGAATTTCGACTTCTTATAGTGCCATGTTGGGTTTCGTAAACTCTACCCGACCTACAATCTATTATGACGATTGTTTATAGTGGATTTTACAATTAACTTGACATTACGAGTTGTAGGAGGAACTCCGATTCTCGGTCTATCGCGATTCGGAGATCGCTCCTACAGATGATTTGTCAACTTATTTTGATATTTCACTATAATTATAGTGAAATACAAAGATTTATTCACACTTTTGGTATGTGAGACCTAAACTAATGGACTGTGTCGTAGCACAAACTGCCAGTTTGTGCAGTTGTGTACGCAAACTGAAAGTTTGCGCTACAATTGTGTGTAAGTAATTATAGATTTCGATAACTGAAATGGTCATGAATCTTGCGAAACATTTAACAGCAAATTCTTTATGTCATTCTTCAAATATCATTGTAATTTTGATCCACAACGACGTACAATTGACGTACACTAGTATGTACAACTGTACGTTGTTTTAGTTGTTGATAGCGTTGTCTACATAAGGGTTAAGAAAGGTTTTTTCAAAAATAAAATTTTTCTTAAATTGTACGTCATCCATATTCAGTTTCGGTGTGTAAGAAATCGGAGATGGACACCTTCCCCGCATAATCTGGTATGATAATTCAATAGTTAAGAATATCATTTCCAAAATGTTATGAGGTGCACTTAATTGCGCGTCTATGACCGATTTTGTTTCTGATCTGCCACAATTTTGAGCTGCCACTCTATGGAATGACGTGAACATTTGCTGGACATTTGCTGTGACATGTTTAACCTGATCTGTATACATATTTGATAACCTACATTTCAAAACTATTTATGTGACATATATTATAACGTAAGCAACTAACATAAGTCAAGTAAAAAAGCAATATATTCAGGGTTATTTAATTTTCGGTAATTCTAATAGATTTGTTCACATATCAATATAAGGCAATGCATAGTAGTAGGCACACTCCGTGTGCCGTATACTTTAGAACACAATATAGACGGCACACGGAGTGTGCCTACTACCATGAACATTTATGAAGAAAAGGAGATTTGAGCAAAAGCTTGTCTTAATTTATGAAATTATGGTTTAAAAAAGCGATGGCACTTCAACCTATTATTTGTTGGATGGGTTTCTAACCCCGATGGTAAATAAAAAGCATAGAACAAACGAATTCTGATGTCAATTATGGTAAATCTTGGTTAGAAAGCCCTTCAACAAGCCATAGGTGAAAACTCGGGTTATTGGTTATTCTACACTAATCAATGCTACAACGCCTGCGTGATCTGAGGGCCACAGTCCTGATTCTAACCGATCCGTGGATTTATCACCTACGGTATGTGTCATGACTTCTGTAGGCTGTAAATTTCGGACAAATATTTGGTCAATCCGAACTGTGAGATCACTTATGTCATTGAGGATGTTATCATCTTGGCAACATGTGTTCCCTGTTCCATCAGAATCCATCTGCCAAAGGTCTTCATAGCCAGCAGAAATTATGGTTTGGTATCCAGTGCCATGAGTTGCCCTTGTATTGAAATCACCTAAGAGAATAATCGGTAATGGTTCGTCCGCAAGGATGTCAATGAGTTCCTGCGTTTGCGCTACTCTAACATCCTCAGTAAACGCTTCCAAGTGTGTATTTACAAAGCGGTATGTAGTGCCTTCAACAGTTGCATCTACTGTAGCATACCCACGTTCTATTTCAAGTCCGAGTAACTCAATCGTGAGTATGGTATCATAATTTGCACTCGTAGGACGTGATATTCCTACATCACTTCGAGACAAAATAACATCATAGTCGGTTAATCGGATATCGTCTAAACCAGCAGCTGTTAGCAACGGCATTTCAACGTCTAAATTTTTTACTTGTGCAGCAACTTTATAGTCTAATCCTTCTGCCTGGAGTGCGTTCAACAATATTTGGAGATAGTCCAATTCAACATCTTCTGCAGGCGTAGGATTGCCCGATAGAAAGTCACCCGGACTTTGACGACGGACTAGAGATATTTCTTGAAGACCAATAAGATGAGGCTGATATGTTTCTATTGTCTTTGCAATTGTTGCTGCCCGATTTGGAAAATCAGCTGCAATGACGTTATTATACATCTTCTCAACTTCTGCGGGAGCCTGTAGTATGTTTTCAACATTCAATAAAGGTTCAGCACTGCTACCCACGTAAATGTTGTATGTCATTACAGTCAGTGGTTGTGAATCTATAGTCTGTATAGGTTCCCACACTCGATCAGTTGCATATTCGCAACCTGAAATGACTAATATAAAAATTACAAATAGACCATATAGTTTGATTTTTGACAAGTTGTTTCCTCCGATAAAATTGTAGTTCGTAATTACTTCTTCTCCTAAGATATACCATAGTATCAAAGATGATTAACATATACCATAAATAAATTTATTATCCGAACTTGTTAACTTAACCTTCATTACTTTGTTGATCGCGGAATCAGGAACATCCATCAAAACCCTTAGGTAATTATCCGTAAAACCTGCAAGTTGTTTCTTATCACCTTCTCTGCTTTCTTCGACTAAGACATTTTTATATTTTCCAAGCATACGCTTGCGGAATGATTCACTCATTTCTTTTCCCAATTCTATCATTTGACGACTTCTACTGGCTGAAACTTCAGAAGATATTTGATTGGAATATGTGGCTGCAGGTGTGCCTTTGCGTGGAGAGTAACGAAAGACATGTAATTGACTAAATCCTATTTTTTCAACGAATCTAAGTGATTCTTTAAAATCAGCATCAGATTCCCCAGGGAAACCAACCATAATATCTGTTGTAATGCCTACGTCATCTGTAAAACGTGAGCGTAGATTTTCAACAAGGTGCGCGAATTGTGCAGTCGTATAACGTCGCCGCATATCACGTAATACTTTGTCAGATCCAGCTTGAATTGGTATGTGAAAGTGCGGCATACACTTGGGAAGTGCAGACATTCTTTCTGAGAGAAAATCGGGGAAATACATCGGTTCTATTGAACTGAAACGAATCCGTTCAATTCCATCAATTCCGTGTATGTGTTCTAAAATATCAGCAATGTCCTTGTCTCTTCCTGTGTCTTGTCCGTACGCACCGAGATGCACACCAGTAATTACAATCTCCTTTATCCCACTCTCTGCAATACGTTTTGCTTCATCAACAATATCCAAAAGTGGACGGCTTGTCATTCTGCCTCGCACATAAGGTATGATACAGTATGTACAAAAAGCACTACATCCATCCTGAACTTTGATGAGTGCACGCGTTCGTTTTCCTGCACTACTAACACCTCCACTAAACCGCGCGTGTTCACGGACAGCATCGTGTTGTACAGGTTGAATCTGTAATTCTGTTTTGCTATGTAACTTATCCATATAGGTTTGGAAGTCGGCTTTTTCACGATTACCGAAAACTATGGTCACGCCAGGAATCTGTTCAATAGCCTTTCTATCACTCTCTGCATAGCAACCAGTAACCAGAACTTCAGCATTGGGATTCTGCCGAATAGCTTTCCGAACAGCTTGTCTTGCCTTTTGGTCGGCAGCATTTGTTACTGTGCATGTGTTAATCAGATATAGGTCTGCGGTTTGAGTTTCATCAACTATCGCGTATCCATTGCTGACAAGTGTCTCCTGCATAGATTGCGTATCATATTGATTTACTTTACAACCCATAGTTATGAGTTTAGCAGTTTTAATAGTATTTGAGGTCTCAGAGTTTGTATTCATAAACTGTCATAGCCATCCCAGCAATTGCTGCGGTTTCTGTTCTCAATATGGTTGATCCGATTTTCACTGGGATACAACCCTTTTCTATAATGTCTTTCACTTCATCGTCAGTAAATCCACCTTCTGGACCAACTATTAGTGCGATTGTTTTGACTTCTGGATGCTTTCTCAACACAGATTGAATGTGTCTTTCAGATTCTATTTCCCAGAATATAACTGCACAATCATAAGTATGTATTGCATCTAAACAACCTTGTAAGGTCTGAATCTCATTTAGTTCTGGTATCCAGGCGCGTCCACACTGTTTCGTAGCAGAGAGCATAATTCGGTGCCATCTTTCTAATCTGCTTTTACTTGGTTTCTGCAAAGACCGTTCTGTTATTATTGGAACAATCTGAGTTACACCAAGCTCAGTTGTCTTTTGCAAAATCAATTCCATTTTATCGTGTTTTGGTATGCCTTGAAATAGTGTGATGGACGGTGTAGTTCTATCGTGGTATTCCAATTTTTCTGTTTTGGTGAACGTCAATTCAGTGTCGATCTTACTTATTGTTGCGGAAATAACGGATCCTTCTCCATCAATAATCCTGATGGTTTCCCCTAACTTCAATCGTAGCACATTCCGCAGATGATGGTGTTCTGAACCCACAACAGTAGCGCTATCATCATAGATTTGAGTTCTTGGAACATAGAATGTATGCATCAGTTTCTTGTTCACAATGTGTGAACCCATATCTATTCTATTGTCCGTAATTTTTCAATCACAACATCTGGGTGTTCACAACGAAAAATCGCTGTACCAGCGACGAGAATTGTTGCGCCATGTCTTGCTGCAACGGGACCAATTTCTGGTGTCACACCTCCATCAACCGAGATTTCAGGTGGAACATCCATATCCTTAATCTCTTGATGTATCCGCTCAATCTTCTCAAATGTATCTGGTAAGAATGATTGTCCACCAAATCCCGGTTCAACACTCATCGGTAAAACCAAGTCAATATCTGATAGAAAAGGAATAATTTCATCACAGCTTGTTTTCGGTGAAAAGGCGATACCGACCTTTAAGTTGTGCGCTTTGATTACTGATATTATAGCATAAGGTTCATCATCACTTTCAATATGAAATGTGATCATATCTGATCCTGCATCTACTAATGCGTCAATATATCTTAATGGATGTGTGACCATAATATGAACATCAAACGGCACTTCAGTTTTTGAGCGAACTGCGTCAATCATCAATGGACTTAGTCCAAAGTTTGGCACAAAATCCCCATCCATCACATCAAAATGGAGTAGGTCTGCTCCTGCAGCAACGACACGATCCACTTCTTCGCCAAAACGACTGAAGTCTGCTGCTAATAATGAGGGTGCGATTTTAGGTGTAACGCTTTTATTATGTTTCATAGGGTTTCATAAACTACATTCAAATTGTTAGACTTGATATTAATTGAGATAAGGTTTCATTGATATTGACGTTCATACATTTTCTTACCATCTTCAAACACAATTACAAGTGTTGAACCAAAGACTCTGATTCTATTTTGTTCCAAATCAATTACTGTTCCTGGTGCATAAGGTGCTTCTAATACAGTCCTTTCTTGATATTCATCTGCTACAATGATCTTTACATCACGTGCCTTGTTTCCCTCTTGGCTGACGGTATGTTTATGAGTTAACCATCTACCCCTATTTTCCGTGATGTCTCGCTTACCGCTTACCTCAAGTGTTATTAGATCACCTATTTGCACCAGTTGTTTGTGTCCAATTATCCGTCCTTTTTCAATTATAGGATGTGGAGCATATTTTGTTTCAACGCTGAGTCCTATTGCTTCAAGTGCCGGTAAAACGTCGTTGACAAGTTCGTTCTTTAGGCTTGGTAGTTTGATAACTTCAGGTTTTCTACCCAAACTAACTAATAAATCTACTGGGTGACCACGTTCTTTTGCTGTGCCTTCTGAAGGATTTTGAGCGATTACTGTGTTGGTCAAATATCTTGTTGAGTGAACACGAGCAATTGAATTGGGACGAAAGCCTGCCGATTGCAATGTTTCATAAGCTGCATCCTCCATTTTACCAATCACTGATGGAATTGGAGATAATACAGCACCAATGCTGACAGTTATCTTTACGGGATGGTGCGGCTTTATACTGGAATTTGCTAGCGGGTCTTGCTCAATGACATTCCCTTTGGGTTCGCTACTACTTGCTTGTATGATTGGATTTTCTATTCTTAGTCCAACTTCAGAAAGTGCTGGTGCAGCTTGATAGTAATGTTTACCGACAATATTTGGCACCAATATTTCAGTTGACTTAACCCACTGAGGAATAACAATGAATACCGTTAAGAATCCGATAATACCCATTACGATCATGCAATAGATAGCAATCTTAACCATTGCCCATAATATAGAATTCAGTTTGTTCATCCCATAGTAAGTTCCTATTTCTTTCCATCAGTGGTTGATTCTGAGCTTACAAAACATTCACCGGTCTTTAGTTGGTATCCATTTACAAAATCTTTTGCCGACATAACCTTTTTCGTTGCAGGTTGAACTTGTAGTAACTGGATTTCTCCATTAGCAGTACTTACAAATAGATCCTGTTCAGTATTTATCCTGATTGTGCCGGAATTTTCATTCAGTTTATTTTCTTTTGAACAACATGGTATAGTTTGCATGATCTTGATCAATGTGTTTTCGCGAAAAAATGTGTATGCTCCTGGCCAGCCTGATGTGCCTCTAATTAGATTATGGATTATGGTTGAAGACTCGGACCAATTGATACATCCAATGTCTTTTGTAAGTCGTGGTGCATGCGTTGCCTCTGCGTGATTCTGAGGTGATGCTGACGGTGGTTGTCCTGGTTGCAAGTTAGATAGGACTTCTAACAATAACCTTGCTCCAATGTCTGCCAATTTTTGATGTAATGTAACTGCAGTATCCTCAAGTTGAATCGGTATTCGCTCCATACAGATAATGTCACCGGTATCTTCACCAGCATCCAAAAGCATTAGTGTTACGCCCGTTTCTTCCTCCCCATTAATTAGTGTCCATTGAATCGGAGCGGCTCCTCTGTATTTTGGCAATAGAGAGGGGTGTATATTTATTACCCCGCAAGGTGGAATGTCTAATACTGTTTGTGGTAATAGTTGACCAAAAGCAGCAACGACCATGACATCTGGATTAAGTTGTTTCAGATATTCTACAGATTCTTTTTTTCTAAGTCTTTCTGGTTGATACACGTGCAAGTCATGTTTTACTGAGATCTCCTTCACGGGTGTAGGCTTTAATTTTTTTCCTCTACCGCTTGGACGATCTGGTTGTGTAATAACTCCTATGATTTCAAGATTTTGGGCAATTAAGGTGGTGAGTGCTGGAATTGCAAATTCACTTGTGCCCATAAACAGAACACGCATATTATGATAACTACCTACATGTTACTTTCATTGAATTATCAGTATTACCAAAGATTAAAATCGAATTTCAAGCAGTGGAATGGCTATGCCTACTGGTGGATCATTTGCCCACATGTTCAGCTGGTTTCTTGTCAAAGATTCATGCGGGTGACCAATAAATGTTGAGATGTTACTTAGGTTCACATGAGGTCCTAAACGTGGCATACCTGCAAGCGTACCATCGGGTGGAACTTCCTCTTCAGTGGGAGGCGTTAAAGGCTCTCGTCCGGGAACACTCGGTGCTGACCTATCAACATTTCGGGTATGTAACCAATCCCATATTCCTATGAAAAGTGATAGCGAAACTGCACTAATACCCATCACTCTATAATTCTGCGGAGTCAATATTGGTGCAATTTTATTTGTCTGTATCATCTTAACACCACGAACCCCCAAATAACTATGCACCGCAGTGAAAGGTAGAGAGCTCAAAGTTACTATTTCAAAACGGCGAAGAGCACTTTCACTATATTCTTCATGAGGCGTTTCTTGTTTTTGAGCTTGTAAATGAGGAATAATAAAGAGAAAACAGACTATAGAGATTGTAAATATCCTAATGCATGATTTGAACATTGCTTACCCCTAGTTATTTCTAAAGATATGTGAATTTTGGTAAATGGTAGTTCTTAGTTCTGATTTTCAGTTTTCAGTGTTTTGCACCTTAAAGAGATACACGATAAGCATACCAGCACCGATACATACAGATATATCAGCGACATTAAATGTGGGCCAATAAAGTCTTTTGCTTTCAATCCCAAACTGAAGGAAATCAACCACTTCTCCCAGATAGATTCTATCAATAAAATTTCCTACTGCACCACCAAGAAGAAATCCTAATGAGACTTGCATCCATCTACTGTGGCTAAATCTAAACGAATAGATGACAATGAAAAGTAAAGCTGCAATTGTTATTATCACCAATAGGGTGCGTTGGTCAGATAAAATGCCGAATGCCGCTCCTGTATTTCTATCGTGTCGTAAATTAAAAAAACCGTCAATTACTGTGATACCACTCCCTTTAGGAATGTTGAACTGAACCATACGTTTGGTGATGATGTCAAGTGCTAATGATGGAATCGCTACGATGATTAATGGAAATATATTCTTAAAGTATTGAATTGGTGACATAACTACCTGAATATCTTATCACTATTACTTTTTTATTTATCAGATTGCTTTAGTGATTCCCACTCATCATTTATATTAATTTCATCATTAATAAGTGGAATGTGGTACCACTTTTCTTCAAAAATGCTTGTTTCAGTTGAGAACACTTCTGTGTAAAACTCTTCAGCTAAGTAAGGGAGAATGGGAGCAATCCGTTGTAGTAGTGCTTTTAGAATTGAAGTAAGTGCAATAGATACAGAATCAGATTTGTCTGTTTTACATAGATTTAGGTAAAAAGTCAATTCTGATTGACAAAATTCAAACATCAATACCCACATCTTGTAAAAATCATTCTTTTCATATACCTCTTGAAGATGTACTAAGAGTTGATGTGTTATCAATATAGCAAGTGTATCATGTTTCTGAAGTTTGTCATAGTCCTTTCCATTGCTTTCATTTAAAAATGTTTGCTGATTTTTCTTTGCAGTCTTCTTAAAACCAGATAATATCTCCACAACCTGATTGAATGTCTCTTTTAGAGCTTCATAATTATGATAGTGTTTTTCTAGTAATGTTTCAAGTTGTTCTATTGCTGCGTTTTCCAGAGGAATTTGGTGTATATCAGGAGAAATTGATAATAATCTGATTATATCGGCTGGATATTTCTCTAATATACTGTCTTGAATTTCAGTTTCCCATACTACTTCATCAATTTCATTTAGTTTTAAGTGTTTAAATGGGTGACTCTCTTTAGAAGGTCTGCTGAGTTGAAGCGATACAGCCAACACACTCAATTCACCTAACCACTTTATAAATGGCGTTCTTGGTACAAATGCAATATTGTTAGTGGTCTCAAGAGTGGATTTCTTAAAGTCTGATATGTCAAGTGTTTGAAGCAAGTTAGCAAAATAACTCTCTATGTATGTTGACTCTTTCCGAAAATCCTTAGATTGACAGTTCATACAGGTTGCATCTGTAGGTAACAGCTCTTCAACACTAAGTCGGAACCAATGTTCAGATCCTCGTCTAATTGAACTTCGAACTGTCCGAAGTATTTTTTTATCAGTGATAAGGTGATTGCAGTTGTCACATCTTAGCACAGGTAGAGGAATCCCCCACTGTCTCTGCGATGATATTTGCATATCGGATACACTCATCATTTCATCTTTAATGTCATTACGGATATACTCATCATAGTGTTCCCAATATTCTGGAGTTGTAGTAATTTCGTCAGAAACACCTACAGAGGATGTGGTAAAGGTCCAATGACGGAAAGGGCGTAGAACAGATATCCCGTTGCAATGTTGACATTCAAGATTCTCAATCTTCCGTTTTCGTTCTGTAATCAAGCATTGACGACTTTCCAACTCATCTGTAATAAAATGTATTGCGTTGTGTAGGTATAAACCACATAGAGAATCCGCATCTTCTGTAAACCTACCCGTTTCATCAAATATAGGTGTTGTTGATGTAGATGATAAAAACTTGGCATCAATCGCGTTACGAATATTTGGTAATACATTAAAAATGTTATGACTCAGCGTATGATGTGCAGGATTAAGTGGAATGATGCCATCTTTTAGTTTTCTTATTTCTGATGGATCAGATACGTTTTCAATAATTTCCTCTGGTATTATAAAAAACGGAAGGTCAGTCAGTGAAAATAGTGGGTGTGAAAGAGTGCAATTATTGAGTTGTTTTGCATTTAATTTGGCAATAAGTTTGGGAACAGTCTTTTCTTTAGAATTTGGTTTTACAAATTGCTTCAGTTGTGGTTCTGCAAAGATGAGATAATGGTTATCAAACTCAGTCAGACAAAATTGAGTGTTTTCATAAATGCCAATACCTATAGTGCCTGCAATCTCCCATAATTGATTCATAGGAAATCGTATGGCAAAATATATTTCTCTACCAAACTCTTCAAAACCAGCGTTGAATGGGAATTTGACATAAGTATATAAGACATTTGTAGAAACAGGTGTAACTGTCTGGCCTGGTTCTAATGGAGAGACACAATTGGGACACCAATGACTGAGTTTAAGTTCATCTTGCAGATATTTTGAATCCCTTAGTCTATCAAAGAAACTGAATAGTTTAGTTTCGTAACGTGCCTCCAAAGTTTTGTCAGCAGAACTCCAATCTGCAAAAATACCTAGATTTTTTAACTTGTGTTGTTGTAATTTTAGACTCTCACTATATAATTGACGGCACTTTTTTCTAAAACTGATTATATTGCCTGATGAATCTGTATTATTCTCTCTAATCACACTTGCTTCAATGCTAAACGGGAAAGTTTCCCAAAGTGGTGCATAAGCAACTGTATGTCCTTGCATCGTTTCGTACTTTAGGAATACATCTTGATAAATCTTTCTTCGTAGCGTATCTGCATTTAGTCTATGAACTGGTGTCGGCATTTCACGAATCACATAAGTTGGCAACTCCGTCGTTTTTTCATCAACCTTGTACACCTTTCGTTTTTCCCACAACTTGCGTATTTCAGTTTCACGTAATTTGTGTTGAACCTTGTCCGTGGGAGCAGAAACATCGTTCTTTTGTATTGATTTGCAACCAGACCGAGTTGCAGTTGAGTTTTTATTTGAATTCTTTTTCTGTTTCATATAGATACTGTCACTATAAAGTCTGTTTTGACAATGCAATCATACTCAAATCACAGTTGTAACTTAAATAATTCCTTTTTAGGAGAATTTAGTGATATAATTGCTTCAAAAAATATAATAAGAACAATAACACCATCGGTGAGAAATCGACACCAATATTTCTACTCACTGGTTGCATTAGTTTTCGGATTGGTTGTAGAATAGGATCAACAAGTTGTCCTGTGAACGAATAGATTTGTCGTATAATATCATTTTGTATTCCAAATACTATCCATGAGAGTATTACATTTACAAATACGATGAAAATGTAAACGTCAAGTACTAGGCTAAGAACATAGACAAGAAATGCCATTACCAGTTTATCCCTTCCTATTTTGTTGTGCCAAGTTGTTCTGCACGAACGGTAGCGGCAATTATTGCTTCTGCAAGCGTTGATCGGATTCCACCTCTCTCAAGTTCATGGAGTCCAGCAGCTGTTGTTCCTCCAGGTGTTGTAACCCTGTTTTTTAATGTAGCTGGATGTTCTTCTGTCTCTGCCAACATCTTAGCTGCACCCAAAACCGTATGTGTTGCAAGAATTTGTGCATCCTGGCGTGATAATCCAACATTAACACCTGCATCTGCTAATGCCTCCACGAAAAGTGCAACATAGGCTGGACCGCTACCACTAACAGCTGTGACCGCATTCAGGTGTCGTTCATCCATTACTAATGTTGTTCCACATGTGTCAAAAATCTTTTTTGTAATGGTGAGATGACTATCTTCAACTTCGGTTCCAGGTGTCAAGACAGAAATAGCAGCTTGAACTGATGCCGCTATATTTGGCATCACTCGGACAATTGGTGGAAGCGTATCAAAGTATGATTCAAGTGATTCTGTAGTGACTCCTGCTGCGATGCTAATGATCAATTGCGGGGATGTGAGAACTGAAGCAACTTGGGGTAGAATGTACGGTATAGCCACTGGTGGAACTGCACAGACAATAACATCTATCTTTGGAATTAGTTTGTCGATACTTGATGCAATGTTAACACCCGTTTCATCGGATAGGTGTCTTACAAGTTCTTGATCCAAATCGGTAATCCAAATCTGTTGTGCTGGTATCAGATTGTCCACAACACTTCGCACAATGATTTCACCCATTTTACCAACGCCGATAAACCCTATTCTTATGTTTTCTTCCACCATTTAACTCCTAACTGCAATATTTAAAAGTTCTTTTTAACGGATTATTCAAAAATAGCCCTTCCAATTCTGACAATATTTGCACCTTCTTCAATTGCAATTTCAAAGTCGTTTGTCATTCCCATTGACAGGTATTGCATTGAAATACCTGTAATTTCCTCAACCTGTATCTTCTCAGCAAGAGTTCGTAATAATGCAAATGCAGGACGGTTCTCCTCGGGTGAATCACTGAACATTCCCATAGTCATAAGACCTTTAATATGTACTACAGGATATGACAATGATCTCTCTATGAATTCGAATAATTCAGCAGCGTCTAAACCGAATTTACTTACTTCTTTCGTAGTGTTTATCTGTAATAAAATGTCAACTTGCTGCTTGTTCATTTCTGCGCGTCGGGATATCTCCTCTAATAAACGGAAACTATCCACAGAGTGAATCATACCAAACATATCTAATGCGGGTTTAACTTTATTTCTTTGTAAATGACCAATAAGATGCCATTCACATGTAAGATCTGACGAAATGTTGTCTGAATCGGTTATTAGTTGATTTATAGTTTTATATTTTTGTTGTGCTTCCTGCACTCGGTTTTCACCAATAACAGTATGTCCAGTTTCAAGTACCGTATGTATTTCTTCTGTTGTGCGCCCCTTTGTTACAACGACAAGTTTTACTTCCTGTGGTGTGCGTCCACTTCGTTCTGCAGCTAATGCAATTCGTGCCTTTACTTTCGTAAGGTTATCAGCAATTATGTTCAATTGCTAGCTCCTCACACTCAAAAAATTATTCATCCTGTGAATCTCCAGGATGGTCACTGTTTCTACCAAATATTCTTTCAAAAATCTGTTTCAATTCATTATTGTCAACCAGTCTTCCCATTGAAGCAAATAAGATAGCTAAACTTACAAAACCGATACCTACAACAACAGTATGTGTAGCCTCTGAATAAACTTGAGTCACTCTCACTGCTGTTGTCATTTTCTTTGAAAGTTCCTTTTCATATTTAGAAGGATGATTGCAACCTTTCACGATGAAGATTGAACCGAGAACACACGATAAGATTGATAGCGAAATAAAGAAAATACGCATATTCAATTCTCACTTAGGTCTCAGACCTACAATTCTGTCAATTAATGATACCATTTTTTGAAACCCATTGCAAATTTGTTTCAACGGTGTCTATGATTACTTTGCGGGGTAATCTATAAGCTCTGATTTCACATTTATTTCATTTGTATGCATAACAATACTGGAATTAAGGCGTCCTACATACATTGCTATTCTAACGATCCAATAGAAACGGTTTCTATATAAGTTGTATATATGACAACATCCGACCTGTTTGTCCACCCTCAGCACGATATGAATAAAACATATCTGTACGACATGACGTACAGAAGGGTGAGGTGGATATGAACTCAGTTGGCACACCTACATTAACCAATTGAATCACATTTGCAGTATGTAGGGATAAGGAATGACCATTATGTACGTCTTGTCCAAAGTGTTCTTCGAAACGGGTTAACAATTCTGAACTTACCTCATAACAGCACTGTTGTATAGAAGGACCTAAGTGTATCAGACAATTTTCTGCATGCGTGCCGTAGAAATTCATCATTTGTGCTAAAGCATTTGTCACTATACGAGCAATGGTGCCACGCCAACCAGCATGCACAATGCCTATTGCTGGTGTCGCAATATCTAAAATGAAAATAGACACACAATCTGCAGTGAACACACCTATTGTATCACCATGGTTTGTAGTAATTAAGGCATCACCAGACACTGTTGTTAAGTTCGGATTAATATTATTGAATAATGTCAATGGCAATGTATTGCCATTGATTACTGTATTACTATGGATTTGTTGGCAATATTTGAGTGAGGTAATACCTGTTCGATTGGAGAAACGCTGTCTATTTTGAATTACTGCTTCAGGATTGTCTCCAACATGTGTTGCTAAGTTTAAAGATCTATATGGTGTATCACTTACTCCTCCAGAACGTAGACTGATTCCTGCCTTGACTAACCTTGTGTCTGTTAACTCCTGAATTGTAAGATACAAATTTTCAGTCAAGATATGTAATCTTCCCGAGGTGGACTAAAAATGTCAAGTGCAATTGCAGATTTATCATTTGCTTTTGCGCTGTGTTTCACATGAGAGGGTATAAGGTAAGTATCACCTTTATTTAATGTGCGTGATTCTCCATCAATGGTTAATTCAAATGAACCTTCTAATACCATACCCATCTGTTCATGGTAATGACTATGTTCTTTGACTATACTGTTTGGTTGCAAATAAACATAAGAAATCATCAACTTCTCGCCATGGATTGTCCGTATGGAAACACCGTCAAAAACGTGTTGCTCAGGTTGTTCATTGATATCTAAAAATGGCATATAGAAAACTCCATCTAAGAATAAACAACTAACATATTTATGGGAATGGAATATCGGATGAGAGTGGTTCTACATATAGGAGTCGCTTACAACTTGTACAATATACTATTTTTTCGTATTTTTGAGCTTCCTTCAGATTTTGTGGCTGGATTGTTAGGCGACAACTACCACAAGTTCCGTTCTTACCTAAAGACACAAAATCAGATTTCCGACGGTTTACCCAATTGTGATATAATCTACTGAGTTCTTTGTTAATCTCAGGTAAATATTGTGAACGTTGTTTAGTTTTCTCATCAATAAGTTCTTTTAGACTCTTCTGTTCTTCGTGAAATTCTAATCTTTTCTCTGCAGTCTTCTCATCCTCACGAGCGACCTCGGCATCAAGATCTGTTAACTCTTCTTTCAACCGATCAGACTTTTCCATCAGTTCTAAGATTTCTTCTTCCGTTTCTGAATCCTTTTGATCAAGAAATTCAATCTGATTATCAAGTGCTGTATACTGCTCATTTGTGGTAACTGCGCGTTGTTCGATTTTGTACTTCTCGCGTTGGACATCGTTCATTTCTATTTCAGCATTCTTAGATCGTAACGATTTTTCCACATCTGCGAGTTCATCAGATTTTTTGGTCATCTCTGTTTTGAATTTTGTTACGGAATCTTCTAACTGTTTTAAGTGTTGTGGGATCGCTTGAAAACGTTGGTGTATAGACAACAACTCTCTATCATGCTCTTGTAGTTGGTAAAGCACAGCAAGTTGTTGTCGTAAAGATCCGTTAGCCATTATATTTCGACCTCCTTTTCAACAAGGAATGCGAAAAATATCCCTAGTTGATACAATACTAAGAGTGGAATTGCCATCAGAAGCATTGAACCTGGATCTGCTGGTGTTAACATGGCGGACATGACAAAGATACCCATTATAGCTAAACGCTGCTTACTACGAAATCCACGAGAATCAATGATACCAATTCGTGCAAGAAACGCCATTACAACTGGTAATTCAAATGCGATACCGAATCCTAAGATTAACCCTGTGACAAAACTGAGATATGTTCTTAAATCCCAAAGGTTTCTATAATCAGGAAATATACCCGCTGCAAATTGCAGCACTACTGGAACTACAATTAAATATGCAAATATTGCACCAAGCAAAAAGAAGAAAATGATCGTGAAGAAAAGCGGTAGTGCTATTCTACGCTCATTACTTTTTAATGCTGGGAAAATAAACATCCATATTTGAAAAAGGATAACGGGGAGTGAAAGGATTATACCTGTTGTAATACCTATAGTGAGGTATGACATAATAATTTGCATAGCACCGGTAGTGACAATCTCAGCTTCAGGACTTGACGACTCTGATCGAAGTGTTAACGATAAGAAACCGAGTGTTGAACCTTCAGAACCAGCCCTTAATTCAATTGCATCGGCGAGAAAGTTGGTAAAGGGACTCCGCATTGGTAATTCAAGAATATATAATATCGGTTTATTGAAAGTCATACCGATAACTGTAAAGACACCAAAAGTTATTAGTGAAATAATTATACGGCGTCGTAGTTCCCCAAGATGTTCCAAGAAGGTCATTGCTACATCGTTAGATTTCATAATCTCGTCTACTCACGGAGTTACGTTGATTTGGGGGGTTTGATTTTTTTGTCTGGATCTACCTCATCAGTTACCTTTGTGATTTCATCTTGGATCTGGCTCCCAGCACTTCTAAATTCTCTGATTGCTTTACCTAAGGAACGTCCCAATTCCGGTAATTTCTGAGGACCGAAAATGACGAGTGCAGCTATTAAGAGTAAAAATATCTCCATTCCGCCTGGTCCCATTTTCTTAATCCCTCCTTTGATGAAATGAAACAAAGAAAATAATATTTAATAGTATATCATATTGACTATAGAAAGACAAATAAATTCTGCCTTGTGGGTGTGTAAAGTTTTAGACACTAACTTCTTAGCATCCATTGTAGTGTGGGTCTCTGTGCCCCACAGTTCTTGGTAGATTGAAAGATGGTGTGGCCCGTAGACCCCGCACTACAATGGATTTGGGGAGTG
Source organism: Candidatus Poribacteria bacterium (assembly GCA_958295945.1). Taxonomy (GTDB): domain Bacteria; phylum Poribacteria; class WGA-4E; order WGA-4E; family WGA-3G; genus MSPOR6. The sequence goes on along the minus strand of OY282386.1, from coordinate 836,219 downwards.
CTGTAGTGATTGGAAGTACAGAATTGCCTCTCAAGAAGTGGGTGCATATTGCTGGCACTTATGATGCTGCTTCTGGTGAAGGAAAACTCTATTTTGATGGCGAGATTGACAATGAAGGTGACATTGGTGGAAAGATCATTACAAATAATGTTGTCCTATGGCTTGGCCGCGGCGCGGGCCCATTCCTTGATGGGTACATCGACGAAGTTCGCATATCAAACATTGCCCGTACCCAGAAAGAAATTCAGGATCTGATGAATTTATTAATAAATGGTGTGTTATCAATAACACCGAAAGATAAATTAACAACGACATGGGGAAGAATGAAGACTCGGTCTATTTTGTAAATACTCAGCTGCTTAATCTGGAAACGTAATGTAAAGGGTTGACAAGAATTCTTCTGCAACATGATCATTATACACGCGTGCGGATATTACCGAACCATATATATTTCCCAGATAGAAGATTCCACTAAGTGTGCCGAGAGTCCAGCCCTTTACAGATGAGAGTCCATCTCTGCGAAAACCATCATAAGCCTGCCATCCTGTAATGCCTACGGTGATTATTGAAGTAATGGCATCATTAACACGACCAGTATATAATCTACCAGAACCTGGAATAATAGATGACATTATACCGGCTAATAACGGACTTCGTCTCGGAAGTTGCCTGCCTTGTTGAGCATACATGTTATATGTTACGGCTTTTTCTCTTACTTCAATCACATCAGATTGTAGTAAGTTGTTGAAGGTATTTTCTGCTGCAACCCAATCTCTTTGCATCAGGTAAGAAAGACCAATAACCTGTTGTGCTTCTGTGCTATACCGTATATCTGATATATGTGGCAATGATGATTGCAAAAAATCTTCTGATTTTCCAAACTGTTCCATAAGAAAATAGGATACACCAATCTGATAATAGGCACTACTAACAAATCTACTGTCAGATGAATCTGAGAGTAGATCATGAAATGCGTGTATCGACTTTTCTGGTCTACCCCCTAAACGATAACACAGAGCAATCTTGTATTGTATCTGCTCATTGTCAACTGGTACATAGAATAGGTGACGTTGGTATTCACCTATAGCACGCAGATAATCTCCTTGATTAAATAGATTGTCAGCAAATTTGAGAACATTTTCTGGACTGTAATAGTCTATTGATTCCTCTGAGAAAACGTTGTTCAAACACGACAGATTGAGAAGTATTATGAGTAACAATCTTAAAATCTGTTTACTGTGAATAATCTGAAATTGGATCGACATACTTCTCACTATTTGGGTCTTTATGATAGTGTTGTCCTTGAGAACCATTACATCGGAGTAATCTGTCTGCGGTAAGGAGTACACCTCGCATTATACCATACTCTTTTATTGCCCCCATACCAAAACGAGAGCAACTGGGACTGAAACTACAAGTTGGACCATCTTGGCTGGAGATGAATTTCTGATACAGACGAATAAGTGCGGTTGCAGCGAACTTCAATTCAGAACTTACTTGTGATTCAACGATGAATGATTCCTGTCGTTTTTCCTTGATTATCGGATTAACTTGACGAATGAAGATAAGGTCAGATGCTTCATTCGCAGAAGAAGGGGTTGAGAGAATTGCGATTAGAGAGGTGACGACACAAAAATTCAATGATAGAATGCAAAACCAAGTCTTATTTACCATTTTACCACCTTAACTTTAACGGATTCAGGGATTGTGAAATTAAGTTTTTCGTTTCTTGGTTCCACATTCACCTTTGGATTGCTATAGACAATTGTTTCTTGCTGCACAACTTTAGATTTTTCACCATACGTATTGGAGATAACAGTCATCGGCACATTGAAGTTCCCAAGTTTGTGGTGGTTCTTATAAGTGGATCTTGCGACAATCTGTCCTTTTGGGTTTTTTATTTCTGCAGAGATGAGTTTATCGTCTTGCATGCCGAGAATAATTGACCCGAGTTTATCTTTAGCTTTTTCAGGTGGATGCCAATAGGTGAAAAGCACTTTGTCTACAACATCATGCTTATGTAATGTATATCCCAATGCTGTAAGCCCATACTCCGTTTGTGTAGTTTGTATGATGGATTCCACAAATGGGAGCGGGATTCGCCCTTGAGATAGAAAACGGAATGCCTGTTTTTCAATTGGATAGTAAATCTCTAAGACTTTGTCCTTCGCTATCATTATCTGTTGAATTGGCTTTGTTACTTCAACAACAACTCGTGCTGTCTTTACATCATAGTGTAGTGTACCTATAATCTCTTCAGTTTTACTGTTTTCAGTAAGTTCCCGTGTGAAATCTAACGAAAGAGTTTTTAACGGAGCTGCGTGAAGTACCTGAGAGAAAGATAGTGTTGTGAGAAATAATAGAAGCAATAGTCTTTTAGACATTTAGTATCTTATTTAATAAGAGTTTGAGATCGGCTTTAATTTCGTTGATTACCTATTCAATTAGTTTCAATTACGTCCGAATTGTTTGGCGCACTTCATCGCAGATTTTAAGTGCATGTTTTGTATCTTCATCTGTCGCAGAATCCCCAGGATAACGAGATTCCACAGCATAAGTACTAATTATCTTTAAATCAGATTGCCAAATATTCCACATGGGTTGTGTTGGTACAATTAAAATTAGTAATTCTTCAAGATCATGTGTTTTTGAAAAAGGGATGTTCTGCTCCTGCAACCACGCCTTCAGATACTTTTCAATACTTTGTTGAGCATGAAAACAGATAGAGTTATAGACAGGATTTGGAGATTCCTGAAGCCATTTTGCTGAATTGAAATCTTCTTCAGCTTTCTCAATCCATTCCAACGTCAACGGATTCATGGTGACTTTATCCTTTTTGGCAACACCCGATATATCTTGTAATTTGTCTAAATTATAGTCTGTATAGGAGCCGTGTAATAGTTTCCCTTTTTCAGTGATCTCACGAAGAAACCAATCATTATAGGAAACCCGATATGCAATCTCTTCAGGTGATCTCACAAGAAGGTCCATCCCAAAACGATATGGAATACTTTGCCGTATTTCTACTGCTTTCTTCCGAAAATCGGATTTTGGAATAGGCATCACAACTAACAAGTCAACATCTGATTCTTCTGAAGGTGTGCCAGATGCATAAGAACCAAATAGAATCACTTGCAACGGAGAAAATTCACGGACAATGTCATCACAAGTTGCCTGAATGTCTTTCGAACTAACCATGTAATTGCTCCTCATAGAAACACTTTCGAAACGAGAAGATGACAAAATCTATAAGTTGAGACTATATATCAAAACAAACTACATCCGCCACCAGGAAGATAGTGTTGTGAAAAGAAGATTCCGAAGGTAATAGGCATTATATCTTGATCTGACAATGAAAAAAATGGTCTATCCACTCGCATTTCAAATTTTAGACGACTTTTGGTAAGACGTAACATTTCTACTCCACCAACAAAATATGCACCTAAACCATTGTCATCGTTTGACCCATAATAACTGTGATAATTGTTGTTGTCGTAATCATAATAGCTTAACCCTATGATAGAGAATCCACCACCGACGTAAGGTGTTATATTCTTTTTATTGAAGAAATACCGTCCACCAATTGACCACAAGGCAAACATATAATCTTCGGAATCATTCGCTCCACCGCTAAATCGAAACTCAGTTCCCACAGCATATCTCGGTGTCTGATAGCCCCATCCAATTTCCCAACCAGGTTTCGCAAAAACTTCTGTTCCCGGTAAAAAAGTGCCAAAGATTCCCACATTCCATAAGGATTCACCTGCCAATTTTTCATATTCTGTTGCTTCATGACCAGTAACTTTCTCAATATCAGCTGTGGAAGATAACGGTTTGTTGTGTACTATCGCATCAACCAATCTTGGGGCTGCTTTAATCATCCTCTTCAATATTGTTAATCCATATCTGTCTTTCAATAGCAATTGTTCCAGACATGTTCTGACTTAGACGAACCAATATCTTTTTTCCCAAGCGTCGAAAAGATATTGTGTAAAAATTTCCAGTTTTAGGTTCTTTGAAGACAGGATCTCTCACAGAAATATTGAATTTTCTGAATTCTTCAATGATCAACATAGCTGCACTCTGTGCATCAACATCATCTAAACCAGAATTCTCCACGACCAATAATTCAGGAGTGGGTGAAACACCTTCAATCTGAGACTTCTGTTGAGCGAATGTTGAAATAGGAATGACACACGTCAGAATAAATAGAAAAAATGCCGTTTTGCTTAGTCTCCGTATGGTGGACATTATTATCTCCAAGTAGGTGTAATTATTTATGAATATTCTTAAATCAAACTCGTAAATTGTGAATTGTAAGTAATTAGTGGTATTTAGTCAGAATTTTCTTTGAAATTTAGTACTCATTCTACTAATTCTGCAAAAGGGCGAATACTCACAAATAATTGAATCGTACCGGTAGCATTCAATTTATCACCTTCTATACGATATTTTTAAATACGTGTATAAGTCAAAACAAGACAATTTAGAAATTAGACGTGATACTCCCAATCATAGCCATACTTGCTAAGAAGAAAATAATACCTATCCCAGCACCTATAGCAAATCCAATGGCAGAATAAGTAAGTTGAATACTCCTTGACTTATCCTTATATGCCTCAGTGTAGAACATTGCGTATTCTTGTGATTTATCAATTAGTTTTGCCGCAGATGGATTGGGTTGATAGATATAAGCGATTAAAATCCCTACAAGATTAATGAAAAATCCGACTACAATCCATAGTGCTTTTGAAACATCCAGTTCAGCATCTTGTTCAGCATCAATTCTTGCCTGATGTTGTTCATTATTCATCAATTGTTCTCCTTGTCATTGTAATAACACAGATAAAATAATCGTGTTGTTAGGTCTATTTTGGCACAATGCCTCCATGAAAGTTTACCTGATGCAATAGCATATCGTCAACTAAAAATCGCAATTTCAAATTATCTGTTATCAATCTCATAACCATTGTACCTAAACTGGTCCCACATACTGAAATATAGTGATATCATCAAGGCAATGTATATTACTATCAAGACACCTGTTATAAAGAAACCGATAAGTGAATATTTTAATTGAATACTACGTAATTTTGCTTTGTATGCATCTGAATACAACACAGTCCAATCCTGGGGTTTATTAAGAAAACGGGATGCGGGTGGTTCTTGTTGATAGATATATGCGACAAGTACGCCAAAAATACTTAATAATAAACCTACAAAAAACCATAGAAGTTTGCTGGAATCGTTTTCTGCATCTTGTTCAGCAGTCTTATGTATCTGATCTGTATTCACATCCATATTTTTCTCCATGAGTATTTGATTAAAGATTTCCGATAATTTGATGAAACGGATATATTTTATCTCATTCCTACTTCCAATCAGATTTCAATTGCGCGACGTTCATTTGTAGCACGTCTTGCTGCATCAATAATCGCAAGGTTTTGGTATGCCTTTTCTGCACTTATTGGCAATGGATTGTTTTCAGCAAGTGCATTAAATGTTGCGGTAAAATATCCAGCATGCCCACTTGAATCTTTCAATCCTTCATCATCAAGTTCTGTAAGTTCAATTTGTTTCCATCCTTCTGCTCTGGAATATTTTTGTAGTGCTTCTCGAACATTGTATCGGTGTTTAACTCTCAGAGAACCATTTTCTGCATGCACTTCACACCAACCGAAATCGGTTGCAGGAACACTCCAAGCACCAGAGACAGTGGTGACTGCTCCATTTTCATGTTCAAGTAAAAGCATTGCAAAATCGTCAACATCAATGTCCAGAACCATTGTACGGACACGCGCCTCAACATAACGGACAGGAGATTGAATCAAAGTACAAACAGAATAGATTTCATGATAACTGGTATCGCTTATACACCCTCCACCTTTTGACTTACTTGCTCGCCATGCAAACGCTGGATTTGGATGATTGGCGTTGAAATCAGTTGATCTCAATCCCATCCCAGTGCTTCGTCCATAATATGTACTTCCTAATTCAGGTAGCTGCGCTATTGCAGTTTGCATGCCAGCGGTATAGAGATAGTTATGAACTATTGTATATGGCACACTGTTTTGATTAACTGCTTCCATAATCTGGTCTGCTTCTTCTATTGATGTCGCCATCGGTTTTTCGGAGATAATCGCTACACCTGCCTGTGCCGATTCTGCAACTTGTTCTGCATGAAATGAATGTGGTGTTGCAATTGTTACCGCATCAATTTCAGCATTTGCCAACATATCACGGTAATCTGAATATCTATGTTTTTCGGGAACATCAAATTCCTCACCAACCTTCTGTAGATTTTCAGAAACTATATCTGCAAGAGCGGATATTTTGACGGTCTCTGTAAGTGAATGATACGCTCGTGCATGAGTTTTCTGAACTATACCACCACAACCTATTAACCCTAAATGTATCGGTTTATTCATTATACCCTCCTTTCTTAGAGTGTATCACATTTACCTTATGAATCAAACAAATTTCTAACACCTGTTCTGAAAAATCTGCTATAATGAAACATCATATATCTATACAGAAAAGGACTTATTTATGAGCAAAGAAGAAAACAAAAACAGTGATGAAGAAAAATCTGAGGATAAAGACAAATCTGTTCCTGAAGATAATCTATCTGTAACACATCATAGTGTTACAATTGATGGAAAAGAACTCAATTACACTGCAACTGCAGGTACACTTGTTTTAAAGGCTGAAGATGACAAAGAGGGTGAGAAACCGAAAGCCTCTATTTTCTTTGTTGCATACACTCTTGATGATGTAGAAGACGCTTCTAAACGACCTGTGACATTCTCATTTAACGGTGGTCCAGGGTCGTCATCGGTTTGGTTGCATTTAGGTGTTTTGGGACCGCGTCGTGTTCAACCGGATGCTGATGGTAACCCACCACAACCCCCTTATCAATTGACTAACAACGAATTTTCCATCTTGGATAAAACCGATCTTGTTTTTATTGATCCGGTAAGTACTGGTTTCAGTCGCGCAGTTCCGGGTGAAGAAGCCAAGCAATTCCACGGGTTTCAAAAAGATATTGAATCTGTTGGGAACTTTATACTACTTTACTTAGGTCGATATCAACGCTGGCGTTCACCAAAATTCCTCATCGGTGAAAGTTATGGCACAACACGTGCTTGCGGTCTATCAGGTTATCTACAAGATAGAAACGGGACTTACTTGAACGGTATTATGCTCGTGTCGGTCGTCCTGAACTTTCAAACAATTCGGTTTGCAGTGGGTAACGATTTACCTTACATTCTATTTCTACCAACTTATGCTGCTACTGCCTTCCACCATAACAAACTGACAGGTTTGGAAACTTCAGCAGAAGATAGTTTTGAAAAGATTTTGGATGAAGTGCGAGAGTTTGCTTTAGGAGATTATAGCGTGGCAATGATGCAAGGCTCAAACGTCTCTGATCGCAGAAGGCAAACGATTGTAAAGAAACTTGCGATGTATACTGGTCTATCAACCGAATACATTGAAAAAACCGATTTGCGAATCAAGATAAACAGATTCTGTAAGGAATTGCTCCGAGATGAAGGTAAAACTGTAGGACGTTTTGATAGTCGTTTCACTGGTATCGACCGAGACTCCGCTGGTGAAAACTACGAATATGACCCAAGTTCCGCGGTGATACAAGGAGCATATACTGCTACTCTGAACGATTATGTTCGTGGAGATCTGGCGTTTGAAAGCGACCTACCCTATGAAATCCTGAGTGGACGTGTGCATCCGTGGGACTATGGCAGCCATCAAAACGAGTATGTGAATGTCGCAGATACGCTCCGTAAAGCAATGACCACTAATCCTGCATTGAAAGTTTATGTAGCGAACGGTTATTTTGATCTCGCAACTCCATTCTTAGCAACAGAATACACTTTCAGTCATCTGGGATTGGATAAGTCACTGCAGGATAACATCACAATGTCCTATTATAAAGCGGGACACATGATGTATATTGACATGGATGAATTGAGAAAAATGAAAGAAGATATGGACGCATATCTTGATGACGTTCTCTCTGATATTTAGTACTTACATTCAATAAGAGTTACAAAGTTGGTATGAGTTACCAAAGAGACTTTGAAAATAGACTCAATGTGGCAGTCGTTGGTGTTGGTTCTCACGGATATAGGAATGTCCTACCAACAATGACCTTTCTTCCAGTCCGCTTGAAAGCGTTTTGCGATGTCAACATTGATCGTGCCAAAATCACTGCAGAACAGTATGGTGTACCACGGTGTTATGCCGACATGTCAGAGATGTTCAGGAATGAGGAATTGGATGCAATTTTCCTGTGTGTTCCACCGCGCCTTCATCCTGAACTGACGTGTCAGGCATTAGATGCTGGTGTTCATGTTTGGTTAGAAAAACCACCAGGGATGTTTGCTCGTGAAGTTGAGAAGATGATCCAGCACCGAAAAGACCGCGTTGCCGTTGTCGGATTCAAGAAAGCGTTCATGCCTGCAACTCAGAAAATTATTGAAATCTTTGATTCAGATGACTACGGTCCGTTACGAACATTATTGGGTATCTACCCAATGACAATTCCGCGTGATGGTGAACGAATTCTTCGTGAAGGTGAACATACCAATTGGCTTCAGAATGGAGTTCATCCGTTGTCACTGTTATTGTCAGTCGGCGGGAAGGTTTCAGCAGTCACCGTACATCGTGGTGAACGCGGTGGTGGCGTTTGTGTTCTACGTTTTGCCAGCGGTGCAATCGGAAATTTCCATCTTGCAGATGGGGCAAGACACGGACAACCCTCCGAACTTTACCAATTTTTCGGTGATGGTTGTCACGCCGAAATTCACAACGGAACACAGGTTATTCTCCAACGCGGTATGCGATTCGATTACACCGGAAGTACAAGTTTCGTGGCAGAAGGTTTTGACAGTGGGGCAATTGTCTGGGAACCACAGAACAGTCTTGGCACACTTGAAAATAAAGGACTCTTTATTCAAGGTTTCTATCAAGAGATGCGATATTTCTGTGATTGTATACTGGAGGGAAAACCCGCAGTTAAAGGATCGCTTGAGTTTGCGTTAGAAGTTATGAAAGTTTATGAGGCAGGATTGCGTTCTGATGGTGATACTGTTCCGATTCAGTGATGTCCTTTTGGAGTAAAGATGTTAACAAAATTGATCTGTCGTAATTTCAAATATTTTGATGATGTTGAGATAGAGTTGGGCAATCCAGTTGTTTTTATTGGTCCTAATAACTCGGGCAAGACAACAGCTTTACAAGCACTTGCATTGTGGGAAATAGGTCTCAAACGTTGGAACGAAAAACGTAAAGGTAAAACTAATCCTGAAAAACGTTCTGGTGTCGCTATCAACCGACGTGATTTAATCTCTATACCAGTACCAAGTGCAAAATTGTTGTGGAGAAATTTGCAAGTTAGGGATGTCCAGAGAATCAATCGCAAACCGCAAACGCAGAACATTCGTATAGATATCATCGTTGAAGGTGTTACAAATGGAATTACATGGGAATGTGGTCTAGAGTTTGATTTTGCAAATGAAGAATCGTTTTACTGCCGCCCCTTAAGAAAAATTGATGCGAATAATGAAGTAATAGGACAGATGTCTGTACCTGATGAAGCAGGTCGTTTTTCTGTTGCATTTCTGCCTCCAATGTCTGGTCTCGCATCTAATGAAACACGACTTGATCAAGGTGCTGTCAATGTCCGAATAGGAGAAGGGCGCACAGCAGAGGTATTACGAAATCTCTGCTATCAAGTATCAGAGGATTCAGATAAAAGTAAATGGGAAATAATATGTGAGAAGATATCTACGTTATTCGGTGTACAACTTGATAAACCTGTTTATATTACCGAACGCGGTGAAATAACAATGACCTATCACGATGAATCTGGCACCACTCTTGACCTGTCTTCATCAGGACGGGGATTACAACAGACGTTATTACTTCTCGTCTATATTGCAGCGCATCCGAGTGCAATCCTTCTACTTGATGAACCGGACGCACACCTTGAAATACTGCGTCAACGGCAGATATATCAAGTTTTAACTGATTTAGCACGAAAACATGGAAGTCAAATCATAGCTGCCAGTCATTCCGAAGTAATTCTCAATGAAGCAGCAGAACGTGATGTTGTTATTGCATTTCTTGGCACACCACATCGAATCGATGACAGAGGAAGCCAACTACAGAAATCTCTGCGAGTGATAGGTTTTGAACAATATTATCAAGCTGAACAAAAGGGGTGGGTTCTTTTTCTTGAAGGTGCAACTGATCTTGCAATCTTAAAGGCATTTGCTGAGAAAATAGGGCACGATGTTCAAAGTATATTAGATGATGTCTACGTTTGGTATGTTGGTAACCAACCACAGAAAGCCCGCGAACATTTTTACGGTTTATACGAGGCAAAACCGGATTTGGTCGGTTTCTGTCTTTTTGATCGAATATCAACAGAATATGTCATGCAACCAGAACTAATAGAGCATATATGGAAACGTCGCGAAATTGAGAATTATATTGTTTTTAACAAACAGCTGCTAATTGACTGGGCACACAACGAAGGTGCAGAACATGTAGGTGGACATTTATTCTCACAACCTTGTATATCTATAATGGAAGAATGTATAACAGAAATAGAAAAAGCACGTGAAACTCTCGGACAAGAATCACCATGGTCATCAGATACAAAGGTAAGCACTGAATTCTTAGATCCGTTATTTGGCTTATTTTTCAAAAAACTAAATTTACCCAATCTTATGCAAAAGACCAATTACCATACTTTAGTCCAATATGTTCCAGTAGATCAAATAGAAGCAGAAGTTACAGAAGTTCTTGATGCAATCTTAGAAGTTGCTAACAAAGCAAAACCCTTACGCAGTTTGTAGATCGGAGGAAAAGTGGAATACAGAAGATTAGGGAATAGTGGTTTAAGAGTATCTGAACTCTGTCTGGGTACTATGACCTTCGGACACGGAGCAGATGAAACGGAATCCACACGTATGGTGCATCTCGCTTTGGATGCGGGTGTCAACTTCTTTGATACTGCAAATTCTTATGGAGAAGGAGAATCTGAAACAATACTCGGAAAAGCTCTCAAAGGTAGACGACGTGATGCAGTTGTTGCAACCAAGTTCTTCAATCCGATGGGTCCAGGTCCAAATGATTCTGGTATGTCTCGTGTGCACATCATGCAAGCAATAGACGACAGTCTTAAACGACTACAGATGGATTATGTAGACATCTATTATATCCACCACGTTGACACACAAACACCATTAGAAGAGATGCTCCGCGCTTTAGATGACCTTGTTCATAAAGGGAAAGTCCGTTACACAGCTTGCAGCAACTACCAAGCATGGCGGTTATCCGATGCTTTGTGGCTAAGTGATTTACATAACCTAACAAGGTTTTCTTGTTATCAACCATTGTATAATCTTGTTGTGCGTGACATAGAACAAGAATTGGTACCGCTTTGTGAAAATAAAGGACAGGACTTACGCATTTTTATAAAATGGTGTCCAATATTCTATTATGACTACATGGACACAATCTAAAAAGAAGGTAAACCTATTTTCCGATTATTGTCAATTTTTGTTATCAAGTTTTACGAACTGGACGCAAACGTACTTTGGTGATCAGTCTGAGAAATGGAGCCATGATCAACTCAATCGTTTTTTGAGAAATGAGAACATTCCATCAAGCGAACTCTGGCAGTCTGTCCAGGATGACATTGAGTTTGATGATCAAGGGCACATTGCTTTTGATGATGTTGTGCTACCTAAACCGCATGCGAAAAAGATTGAAGCTCTCCGTCCTCAGTGGAGTGGTAGCGACAAAAAAGTCGTTGATGGCATCGGTATTGTAACGTGTCTCTATGTCAACCCAAAGACGCAAGAGTATTGGATCATTGATTATCGCATTTACGACAAAGACCATGATGGAAAAACCAAAATAGACCATTTATTAGACATGCTGCAAAACGCGGTCTTCAAAAAACAACTCCCGTTTCGGACGGTGCTAATGGATAGTTGGTATGCATCCATGCAAGTCATGAAAGCGATTGAAAAACTTTCTAAGATTTATTATGTGCCACTGAAACGCAATCGTCTTGTAAACGATACGGACGGCGTTGAACCACACCAACAAGTCCAAAAGTTATCTTGGACACAGACAGAAACGCAACACGGAAAGCACGTGCACATCAAGAAGTTTCCAAAAGGGCATCAAGTGAAGTTGTTCCGGTTAGTCTCCTCTAACGGACGCACGGAATATATTGCGACAAACGATTTATCTCAATCGGATGCGGATGCGACACGCCAAGAATGTCGCGTGCGTTGGAAGATTGAACAACTTCATCGTGAGATCAAACAAGTCACCGGTATTGGTAAATGTCAATGCCGCAAGTTGCGTGCCCAAAGAAATCATATTGCTTGTTGTTTTCAAGTCCGGGTCTGTTTGAAACGTGTTGCGCGCAAACATGGTCCAACAATTTATGAACTAAAACAAAGTTTATTGGATGATTATATGCGATTTCAACTCTCTAATCCTTCAATAATTTTTAAAAATGCGTAAGTTCTGAAGGATTAGGAATTGTCGTTTGGAGTCCATTAGCAGGAGGGTTTCTCTCTGGTAAATATAAACCGGGTGAGAGAAAACAATTAGGAGCACGTTCAGAAGAAGGATGGGCATTTCCACAACGCTACTTTGCTGAAAATGCAGATGAGACCTTACAAACGCTCATTGAAGTTGCAGATGAATTGGGATATAGTCCTGCACAGGTTGCTCTACGTTGGACACTTCAACAACGTGCAATCACCTCAGCAATAGTCGGTGCACGACACACACAGCATTTGCAGGATAATCTCGGAGCAGCAGGATGGAAATTAGAAGACGAAGCATTGGAAAGGCTGAATGAAATCTCTCATCTGCCAGATCGATATCCGGAGGCTATGGAAAAGAATATGCATGAACGTCGTGACGCCGCAGTTGATATGCCAATTCGGTTGTCTTGATACGAAATCAAATGAAGATTAAGGTCTTAGGTTGTGTTTACATTTAAAAAGTATTGACATTTAGCATATATTTTTGTATTCTATTGTTTATGAAAACTAAAAAAACAGATAAATCCAAAGAACTTCCCCATTCTATCAGTGATGTGGCATGGGAAAGTATTTTACCGTTTCTGCAAGCGTGTCCAAACGTCTATATTGGTGATCCAGAAGACTGCAGACGCTTCCTCTCTGCTCTCCTTTGGATAACTAAAGAGGGAGCTACCTGGCGTGCCATACCTGAAGTCTATGGGTATTGGAATACCATCTATCGGCGTTTCGGCAGATGGTGTGATGCCAAGGTCTTTGAAAAACTTCATGAACATTTCCATGAAGCGGGTGAAATATCAGTACTCCTCGTTGATTCCTCTATCGTGCGTGCACATTCTTGTGCCGCAGGTGCACCGAAAAAAAAACGGCGGTCAAGAGATGGAGGCTCTCGGTCGTAGTGTGGGTGGTTTTACCACAAAACTTAATGTCGCTGTGAGTGCGGAGTTTACCCCCTTACGTTTCACCTTAACAGCGGGGCAATGTCATGATATCACACAAGCTTCGGCGTTGATTGCTGACTACTCGTGTGAATATGTTATTGCTGATGCTGCCTACGACTCCGATGCGTTTCGATTAGAGATCACAGCACAGGATGCCGAGGCTGTTATCCGTCCTCGCAAGAACCGTGTTGAAGATCGTCCTTATGATAAAGTCATCTATAAACTTCGCAATGTCGTAGAACGTTTTTTTCATCGGTTGAAACAGTATCGCCGAGTTGCCACACGCTACGACAAATACGCAGTCAGATACCTCGGATTCGTCTATTTTGCATCTATACTTATCACTGCTAAAAAAATGTAAACACTACCTAGGTATTGCTGTTGTATCTTTACTTGTGGGTGGTATTGGGATTATGAATATCATGCTGGTCTCGGTTACAGAACGGACTAAAGAGATTGGTCTTCGCAAAGCTGTTGGGGCACAACGTTTAGATATCCTTACCCAATTCCTTGTTGAATCGACAACATTAGCATTGCTTGGTGGAATTGTCGGTGTCGGTTTTGGTATAGTCGGTGCTGAAATGGTACCATCGCTTTGGGGTTGGCGGACAGTTATCTCACCCGTTTACGGAGTGCTTTCTTTCATAGTAAGTGCACTTGTCGGTATATTCTTTGGTGCGTATCCTGCTTGGAAAGCAGCCAAACTTCATCCGATTGATGCCTTGCGACATGAGTAACATATTAATAGAATTAGAACTATGGCAATTAAACATTTATTAAATCCTATTGAGGAGGGATTGACATGTCACAAACTGCAGTGATTGCTGGCGTAGGACCAGGTTTAGGTGCAGCTATTGCCCGTAAATTTGCTAACGAAGGATGCCACCTTGTACTACTATCACGTTCATCACCCTACATTATCAATCTATCAAACAGATTGGAAGAAGAGGGCATTTCTGTCCTTCCAATCCCCACAGATATAACAGATGCTACACAAGTTGCAGCAAGTTTTGAGCAAATCCGAAATGAATTTGGAGCACCAGATATCTTGGTAAATCATGCTGGAAATGCAGCGTGGGGAAACCTGTCAGAACTTACACCAGATGCATTTGAAAATGCTTGGCGTGTTTGTACCCTCGGTGCATTTCTATGTGTTAAACAGGTTGTTCCTGATATGCTTGAAAAGAAAAGTGGGACAATACTTTTTTCTGGTGCAACATCTGCTGTCCGTGGGAGAGCAGGGGCAATTGCATTTAGCAGTGCAAAATACGCTATGCGCGGATTGGCTTCTTCACTTGCTCGAGAAGTCGGTCCACAAGGCATTCATGTTGCACACATCATCATTGATGGTGTTATTAACTCACCCAATCTACGTGAACGGTATCAAGTAGAGGAAGGTGATCCTTTACTTGAACCAGATGCTATCGCAGACACTTATTGGGCACTCATTCAACAGGACAGAAGTGCATGGAGCTTTGAGGTAGATGTCCGTCCACACAACGAGGAATTTTTCACATAAGGAGCGCAATTCATTTCGCCTCTTACATTATTTACATCACCGTCAATCTATTATCGCATAATGAAGTCTGAAATTTCAAAGCGTGTACAAATAATGCTTACTGAAAAGGAGGAAATTATGACCAATAGAAATAACACATTAGCCATCATATTTATCGGTATCACGGTCCTTTTTTCACAGACAGTTGTTGAAGGAAAATGGACTGTACTACGAGAAGATGATATAATTCGTGGGGATGACATTCAAGGAATGTTACATGATGTGCATTTTTTTGATCAAAAGAACGGTCTAGTGGAGTGTCTACACTAAAATTATAGGTATATTCTTCAATAAAACTTGCCAAACAGACGTATTTCTTTTAGAATGTCCCTAAATACTTCTTTAAGGAATAGTCTCTTGAAAAAGAAATATATAGTTGAATTAACTGATATTGAGCGTGAAGAACTAAACAAGTATATAAGTAAAGGAGAAAATAAAGCGTATAAGATCAGGCATGCACACATCTTATTGAAATCCGATGTAAATGGTCCTCGCTGGACTGATAAGCAGATAGCTGAAGCTTACTCGTGTCATGAGCAGACGGTTTACAATGTGCGGCATCGTTTTGTAGAAAAGGGTTTATCGGGAGCGTTGGATCGAGTGCACCGCAAAACACCTCCGTGTCCTCGAAAGTTGGATGGTGAAGCAGAAGCGCGTCTGATTGCGTTGAGTTGTAGCGAACCGCCTGAAGGCTATAGCAGGTGGTCCCTTCGTCTTCTTGCTTCGGAATTCGTGAAGCTTGAAATCGTTGAGAGTATTTGTTCTGAAACAGTGCGCCAGACGCTAAAAAAAACGAACTAAAGCCACACCTGGTGGAACAATGGGTAATCCCACCCACCGAAAATGCTGAGTTTGTCGCAGCAATGGAAGAAGTGCTTGATCTCTATCAGAAACCTTTAGACACAGATGTGCCGGTTGTGAATATGGATGAACAACCTGTAACGTTGAGGGATGATATTCGCGAGCCGTGCCCCCTCAAACCGGGTCAAATCAAGCGTGTAGATAATGAATATAGACGCAATGGCACAGCACAACTTTTCATATTCACAGAAGCACTAACGGGGTGGAGAGGCGTGTCTGTGCGTGAGCGTCGGACTGCGGTGGATTGGGCACAAGAGGTAAAGGTGCTATTAGACGAGGTGTATCCGAAAGCAAAACGAGTGATTTTAGTTTGTGATAATCTGAATACACATAAAGTTTCATCCTTGTATAAAGCGTTTCCAGCAGCGGAAGCACGCCGTTTATGTGCTCGTTTAGAAATCGTGTATACGCCCAAACATGGAAGTTGGTTGAATATTGCTGAGATAGAACTTAGCGTGCTAACACGACAATGTTTAGGTCGTCGCATCCCTGATATAGAAACACTACGACGAGAGACACAAGCTTGGGAAAAAAGACGAAATGGTGAAGCGAAGCAAGTAGACTGGCAATGGACAACGGATGATGCTCGCATCCGATTGAAACGCTTATACCCACAATTTTAGTGTGGACAGTCTACTAGTGGTAGGTGATAACGGGTTAATGCTTACTACAAACGATGCTGGGAAAACTTGGATAAAAAAAGAAGCCAACCCCAGACAACAAGGAGTTACTCCCGGACAAAGACCGGAGCGTCCTGGAGGGGCTGGCGGTGGTCCACCAGCAGGATTTCGTGGTGGCACACCGACTCTATATAATATCTATTTTGTCAATGAAAACATTGGTTACATCACTGGAGCAAGAGGAACTATCCTAAAAACAGAAGATGGTGGAAAAACTTGGAACAAAAAAGTCGCAAGAAATGAGAATGCAAGACCGAATCCTAACCGACGTGGTGGTGGAGGAATACGGGCAAACCTGATGGGAATACAGATGATTAGCGATACGGTTGGTTTCATCGCTGGTTCAGAAAACACTGTGCTCAAGACAACAGATGGTGGAGAGACGTGGTTAGGTAGTTCTGAACGTGCACGTGTTGGTGAAACCCGTAACAACCTTGAAAATATCTGGTTTGTTTCTCCTACAACAGGGTGGGTGATAGGTTCTTATGGGACACTATTATATACAACCGACAGTGGTGAAACTTGGAAAAAACAGGACGCAGGGGTGGATAACAATCTTTTTGGTATCCATTTTGTCAATGAAACAACTGGTTGGATTAGCGGACAGGAAGGATTAATCCTGCACACCAACGATGGTGGCAAAACATGGAATGAGCAGGAAACAGATTCTTTTGATAATTTACATGATATTATGTTTGTTGATGAAAAAGTCGGTTGGGCAGCGGGAGATTTCGGTTCAGTTCTACATACCAACGATGGTGGTAAAACATGGAAAACAACAAAAGCTGGAGGGAGTGGCACTATCAAAGGCTTATCCGCAACTGATAAAGACCATTGCTGGACAGTGGACGACTGGGGTGTTATCTCAGCATACAAAGGAGAATAACTGTCAACTCATAATCACCCCTGTTCGTAGTCGCACAATTCATTGGCCTCTTTAATTAAAATTAATCTACTTGACATAAAGGAGACAAATGTCAGACCAGAATAACCATAAAGTTACAATGCTCGGTAGCGGGCTTATTGGCATGTTCTACACGATGACACTCCACAACCAACGCGGTGGAGACCGTGTGCATGTTGTATATTCACGTCGTGAAGAACGCGCAAACGAATTCGCACAAGAATGGAATATTCCGAATGCAACGACCGATTTAGCAGAAGCCATAAATCATCCAGAGACAGATGTCGTTGTCATCGGTTTACCAAACAACTTACACCTGAATGCTGTTGAACTCGCTGCCAAAGCAGGAAAAGCCATTCTCTGTACGAAACCCCTTGGTCGCACAGCCGCTGAAGGTAAAGCAATGTTAGATGCGGTGGAAAACGCAGGAGTTTTTGGTGGGTATCTTGAAGATTTGGTCTATCCACCAAAAACGTTGAAAGCATTAGAATCTGTTCAGAATGGGGCACTTGGAAAGATTCTGTGGGTACGTTCGCGTGAAACACATCCCGGTCCACATAGCGATTGGTTTTGGGATTTAGAACAAGCAGGTGGTGGTGCTATCGTTGATATGGGATGCCACTGTATTGAGATTATCCGAAATTTCGTTGGAAAGAATAATAAGCCGCTTGAAGTGATGTGTTGGGCTGACACACTTGTTCATCCTATTGATGCTGAGGATCATGGCATCGCACTTATCCGCTTTGAAAGTGGTGCGATGGGTCAGTTTGAAGTAAGTTGGGCTTTCCGAGGTGGTATGGATTTGCGAGATGAAGTATCTGGTAGTGAAGGAACAATCTGGCTCAATCACTGGCTACGAACCGGTTTTGAGATGTTCACCGCAGTAGGTCAAGGGGGTTATGTTGCTGAAAAAGCAGAGGGTGATACCGGTTGGTTATTCCCTGTCGGTGATGAAGTTGCAGAACTCGGTTATAGAGATATGTTCCTGGATATGTTCAATGCAATTGATGAAGACAGAGAGCCTTTAGAAACATTCTATGATGGATATGTCGTTAATGCAATCATTGATGCTTGCTATAAATCGGCAAAGTCAAAACAGTGGGAGTCAGTTGAACTTGAAGACTGGCGTGGTGAAACCGATATTGAAGACATTCAAGCAGCTCAGATAGATGCTGATGATAAATTGGTACATCTCAAAGATGAACTGCTGCCTGATGGAAGAAAGAAACGCATCTTCAGAAATCGGGAAACTGGTGAGATTATTGAACGTGTTGAGGAATAAGGATATGGATACAAGTTGGCTTGAATACTGTGCAACAGACGAACAACTCAACACATTCAATGAGACTGGTTATCTCATCGTTGAGAACGCAATTACTTCCGAGTTGGTAGACCAATTAGAGGCAGTAGCAGATCGGATTGATGCAGAAGAACGCGCTAAAACTGGATTGGCAGCACACAAACTCCTATCAAAGTTTCGCACTGTCATGGAAGACGACTTACTTCTGGAATTGCTTGATAACAAGAAGGTCTTTCCACTGCTCTGGGACATTTTAGGATGGAACATACAACTATACATTTCACACCTCATCATGTATCCCCCGGTACCTGCCGAAACACCACGTGTTAGCAAGGCAGCACATTGGCATCAGGACGGTGGCAGACCAATTCCTGAGATGGAACGTCCCCATCCACGACTTTCACTGAAAGTAAGTTATTGGTTAAGTGACGTGACGAATCGTGATAACGGTGCAATGCGACTTATACCGGGTAGTCATAAGCTTGACAAATTGCCTCCAAGGAACAATCCTGATGAAGACCCTGACGGCGCAATTGATTTGATCGTTAAACGCGGTACTGCAGTGCTATTTGATAGAAGAATGTGGCATTCACGTGGATGGAATTTCTCCGAAGTTACCCGTAAGGTACTGTTTATGGGATATAGTTACCGTTGGCTACGCGGATTAGATTACAACCTTATGCCACCAGAACTACTTGAAAAATGCGACCCGATTCGCAGGCAGTTGTTAGGTGACGGTGTGAACATAAAAGGCTGGTGGCAACCCACTGATGCGGATGTCCCATTGAAGACTTGGATTGCAAAACACCGTGGTGAGGAATATGTGTAATAACTGATTTACTATACGAGAAATATTCAAGTAAATTCAATGTAAAATACAAGCGACCATGGTAGGAGTAGTTTCCTAACTGATCCAATATCCCTCAAATTTCCTTTTTTATCCAGAATGTCGCATTTAAAACATGTCTTACAGCGAGTCTTCTCCATCTGTCAACCACGCTAAATCAAACTTAGCAAACGACAACGTCTCAGAAGCACCGCGCTCACCACGTTCATAAAGACAGCATATATTCATCTCTGAATCGATACAGAGATCTGAGTATGCAGCAGGACCTTCGTGTAGAACTTTGCCTTCGTTCCAGCTGCGGCATTCATCGTAACTGACACGAACTGTCATTTTTTCCCGTCCAGTGCTTGCAGGATTAGAGAACAACACACGATTCTTGTCGTGTGAATTGGCATCAGTATAACGAACCATACTCGCTTGACATATAGGTTCAATCAAGTCATCGTCATAGCCGAATTCAGTGAACGTATCCCCACCGTCAGAACTCCAAGCATAAGCACGACGTTTTGGTGCAACATAGTTTCGACAATTGAAATAGAGGTCGCCATCCACCGTTTCTACCACAACTGACTCGTTTGTTCCCGGTTGTGCATCCCCTGCCATACGCCATGTCTCACCATGATCATTACTAACGATGAGATGTGAATACCCCATCTCAGCATAATTACGACTTTGACCAAGAACATGATCACACGGAATCACCATTCTGCCATTTGCCAATTGAATACCATGACAAGGTCCGGTTGCATACCAAGTCCACGTATCCAATTTCGTATCAGAAGTGATCTCTCTCGGTTCTGACCAAGTTTCTCCATCATCCGAACTGGAGGTAACCCAAACAGTTCGTGGTGCTTCTCCAGCGATGATCTTCCCTTCACCACCATCAGCATAATTCTTACAGAACAGTAGCCAAATAGTTCCAGTATCTCTGTCAACAACAGGTGCTGGATTACCGTCCGTATCTGCTCCAGTGGATACGGCAACTTGCAATGGTTGCCATGTCTCACCGTTGTCAAGACTGCGTTTCAACACAATATCAATGTCACCAGAATCGCCTCCACCTTTTCGTCTGCCCTCACAGAACGCTAATAGTGTTCCTTCTTTTGATGCGACGAGCGCGGGAATACGAAAAGTGTTATATCCTTCTGTCCCTGATGTAAAAAGCGGACTTTCTGTTTTATACATCTATGAACCTCATTTGTAGTGAATGAAATGGGTAGAACCGTAGTACCACCCTTACATTTGTTTAATTTACGGCTTTCAATCTACCCCATGTAACAGTCAGTTTCCCTTTCGAATGCACAGGCGCAGGGTCATCAAGCACTAATTCATTAGCTTCCTTCTGGTGATCTGAGATCCGAAGACCATCAACGACACAATTCGTTGGGAATTTGGGATCCGGTGGTGATGCGTTATTAATTTCAAATGTTTCTGCAAATACGGTTGGACCTTTATTTGATGGGTCCTCTCCTGCCAATTCACCATCAAGGTAAAGTTTCAGTCCATCTGGTCCCCATGTCCCTGCCATGTGGTGATGTTCACCCTTTTTCCACTTAAGTGGTTCACTATTGGCGTTTATCCAAGAGTTTGCACTCTTAATCCGCATCTGTGCAATACCACCATCGTTGAACTGTAAAAATATAGCGTCAGTGTCGCGTTTGTAAGTCATGAACGTAAAGAGTTCACCGGTGATAGTGCTGGTATCCATTCCCATTGTTACCCATAACTCAACTGTGCCTTCTTCAAGGTTGACAAAGCGGTCTTCTACAGGAAAGTGGATGACATCCCCAACTTCTTCACTTACAAATCCGTTACCAAATTTACCTGGAACAAAACTACCACCATCTACAGTGCCACCCTCTTTCTCAACTTCTGCCTGACTTTCAAGTTCAGAGAAGAATGTCTCTTCAGCTGAGACAAGCGAGCAACACAGCAACATTATTGTTGTTATATACAAAGTTTTCATGAAGTTCTCCTTAATTTATTAATATTTATAGTGTCAATATGAACACTCATTGTGGTCATATCTATTGTAAAACATACATATTTCAAAATCAATATACATTTAGGTTTACATCAATTCACTCAGTTGACAACACACAGTTATTCTCAAAAATCGGACATAAATCACAGAGTTGATCAACACAGTAGTTCTTGTATAGCCGAATTATTCCTTGTTGGGTTTTGGCAGTAGGTTTAATAATACGCATCGGTTGTGCTTCGTTGAAAACCTGTTTTGCTACCTGACGAATGATACTATTTTCCTGCATTTTTGTAAAGTCACTATAGAGTTTCAGAATAGCATCCTGTAGCTGCTTACTCTCTGATTCCACTGCCCAAATATACGCAACAGGCAGGATTTTATTGACTAAGATGTCCAATGCTCTATCAGTGCCAATGAGTTTAGCATTCTTGGTGCCACCTTTGCCAAAATTGGAATGTGTCTCCCAGTAACCGGTCGGTTCAAGTATTAATAGATCAAGAAGATTGTTTCTGATATTACGTAACATACTGGAAGTGTCAATATTCCCCGCGATTTCACATGTAGGGAGAAAATACATCATCAAACTTCCTTTGCACCGAAAAATCAATTGACTCATCGCCACGATACGTCTGACAGGATGATTATTTGGTCGAATTCGACCAAATTGCCATTTTGATGCTACCATACGTTCTGTTCGTTTAGCAAGTTCTGAAACTTCCCATAGTTTTTCTAAGGCTACGATATACGGATTTTCTGTTTCAATTGCTGGTAAAGTTTTCTCTAATTGCGATGGTAACAAACCTGCAACACCAAATAGAATGGCTTGTGTTTCATGTTCTGATTTGTGATCAAATTCAGAAAAAGGCACGCGTTGTGCTAACTCGCGTAAGGGTTTGCTATTTTGCGAATATCCCAATGCCTCCATTATCCCTTCATATAGGATTTGCTCAAAATTCAGGCGCGTTCTTAGAAGTCGTACAGCATCTGCTTTCTCTAAAAATCGTTCTGTTCCTAACGAATTAAATACATGCTTCAGATTGTCTAAATCTAATCTGTTTCCAGTAACACGACAGAAATTGGAAGCATCCTCCTCTGCTTGTGTTGTTTCGTCATATAAATCTCCTATGGGAGCATCTATCCATTTTAGGAGTTCCAACGTTGAAATCCGTTTTCCATTTTGAAGACGCGTGCGAAGATTGAAGTCATCTCCATATAGAACAACATGCAGGACAACTCGGTTATATCTTGAATTCAGGTGATGTTTATGTGCATACCATTCTGACGATTTGACATGTATTTCAATATCTCCAACAAGTAATTTACCATTAATTTCTATCTCTGCGTGTAAAAAATCGGGACCATCTTCTTTATTCCAAACACCCGGTTTTAGCACACGAATATCTTTACCATCTATTGAAATGAGATTTGCATTGAAAAAACGTTGTCCATGCCACAATTTTTGAACGAATTCTTCTTCTATCTTGTCAAAATCTGGTTCATAAACATGATCTACTTCTCTGTACTGCTTTGTTGAAAATGCATCTGTTTTGTAATCATAATTTGATCCCTTCATGTTTGTTTTATACTCCGTAAACTATTTTATGTCTATTTTACCCGTTGTATCTCTTGTATAAGATTTTGTGTCGCAGCAAATGGATCCTTTTGCCCACAAACTGCAGAAATAACTGCAATACCGTGTGCACCTGCACTAATCACTTCTGCAGCGGTATCTATCGTGATCCCACCAATGGCTATCACTGGACACGCTGCAAGATGACAAATCAGACTCAATCGTTCTAAACCCTTTGGTGTTTCTGCATCAGTTTTTGAGGATGTCTGATAGATCGGTCCATATCCAATATAATCTGCACCTTGAGATATTGCCTCAAGAATCTTCTCCTCAGTTCGAGCAGACGCACCAATAACGGTCTCTGTTGATAAAACCTGTCTACCAATGGAAACCGGCATGTCATTTTGCCCAAAGTGTGTTCCATCTGCCTGTGCTGCAAGCGCGATATCTGCCCTATCATTTACTATCAAAGGCACGTTGTGTTTTGTGCATATTTCTTTCATCTGCTGTGCAGTTTCTATCAACTCGCGTGTTGTACCATATTTCTGACGAAACTGGATTGTATCTGCTCCACCTTGTATTGCAAGTTCAGTCAGTTGCTGATGACTAAACCGCGTCTGTAATGTTGTATCTGTGATGACATGTAGAACACCAATATTTTTCATGTTGGATTTCAATTGAATATATGCTATGTTAATGGGAATGTCTGTTCTGGAGAAAGTCTTCTCAGAAATACGATTGATCCTAATTAGTATAACACATAAAGGAGTTTGTTTGTGAGTAATTTGTTGTTTAAATCTGGAGAAAAGGTGTTATTTATTGGTGATAGCATCACGGATTGTGGTAGACGTGGAGACCATGCACCTTATGGGCATGGGTATGTTCGTAAGATTACTGAATTGATTACTGCCAAATACCCTGAGCGCGACATAACTTATGTAAATAAAGGAATCGGTGGGGATATTGTTGAAGGTTTGGAAAATCGGTGGGATACAGATGTAATTGATGAAAAACCTGATTGGGTTTCTGTGAAAATCGGTATCAACAATGCAAGTCGTCAACTCGGACAAGGTGTCTCAAATGAAGAATATTTACCAGAGTGGGAAGAATGCTACGGACGTATTCTAACGCGTGTAAAGAATGAATTAGATGCACCGCTTTTCCTGTTTGAAATCTTCTATATTGAAGAGGATGTTGAAAATCCGCGTCCGTTAGCAGTAGATGCATACAATGCCTGTGTCCATAGACTCGCAGGAGAATATGAGGCACGGCTGATACAGACTAATAATGCATTTGATCGTGCAGTTGCCGCACGACCAGGGGCATTATGGACTACACAAGATGGTGTTCATCCCAATGCAGAGGGACATACCTTGATGGCATTAGAATTCTTGAATCTGGCAGGTTGGTAAAGGCAATAGAGTTTTTGGCAATCCTACTTCCAAATCATTGTAGGGTGGGGTCTCAGTGCTCCACCTTCACATAAGTCATGTGTGTTGTGTAGTTTGTTACTAGTGCCTGTTAATTTAGACACTTTCCTATTGTCTTGCTTACGGACATTTGGTGTTTTGTGGACATCACCAATCCGCCACAGTGTCACCACACTATTCGTTTTTTACCTCATTCAGATTCAAGATGTCTTTTTACATTCTCCTTACCAAATGCCCACACCTCTGCACCAAATTCCTCTAAATATGAAGCAAAAAGCGAATTCTCAAATTCATTAGCAAAGTTCTCACTGATTTGTGGATATAGGAAATGTAGAAGTAGAGCAACGATAATCACACTTGAAACGACACCGAGACATAAACCGAGAAGGCTATTCAACCATCCCAAAATACCTTCCTCAAATAATCGGTGAATCCGTCCAAATATCAGGTCGACTATTATGGAGACAATCAAGATCAGAACCACAATACTGATCCATTTGGCAATATCCTCCTGCGGTATGACTTTCTCGATAATATAAGCAAGTTCCTGCCACACTTGACTTGCAACGACCAAACCGGCACCTAATGCAAAAACTCCCCAGATGCTACGGGTAAATCCTGCCTTGAAGCAGCTAAATCCGGCTAATCCAACAAGAATAAGTACGATTATATCAAGTATTGACATAGTAAGAGTATTTGACAAAGTGAGCGTTTTTATCAAGTATTTGACATGGGATATCTAAAATGGATGTAAAATGTATAGAAAGTCAATCTGAGACTGAAGGAGTGCTGTTAATTCGTAATGACACATTTATCATATATGAGTTGTAATGCAATATCAATCGGTGTGTCATTTCGTATAAGTTGCAGAAGATTTCTGATTGAATGAAATCCAGCTTCGTCAATCAAGGATGACACTATTGCTGCAGATTGAAGATATGCAATTTTACGATCTGAAGCAGACGTATGAGTAAATGGTTGACTGAGTTCATTCAAAGTTGGTAATGTCCCGTTTCGATCAGCCTGATCTAATGCAAGTTTCTCAAAAGATAAAAGTGGACGAGCAGTGGCTTGCGCGAGTCCTTCGTTTAACCAAACTGGACAATTTCCATCTGTTAACAGATCAACCAATAGATGTGTCCACTCATGCCGCATAAGTGTCCATAAAACACCCAGTTCCGGTTCACCATCTGCACAATACTTCAGTATAATATGACCATTATAACACCCACTTGCCCAAGATGGCATATCTATCTGAACTTGTGCATTGTCCGTGTTAATGATTGATATAGATACCTGATTGTCAGGAAAACAATCAAGTTTAGATCCAACTTCCTTGTATGTTTTTACGATGAGTTGACAGATATACCAGAGTGTTTTTGGCATAAGTGCTGGTTCAACCGATAACTTAAAAAACTTATCTTCCACTACACTTTGTGGATTTTCTAAATTCTTGTCTGCAAGGATGTGGATAAATTCAGGTGGTGGGTCAACTATTAACGCTGCATCGGCAATTATCTCTTGATAGTATGTTTTTTCTTCTTTGATACGCGACAAACGCCTGTGTACCGTTGGTGAATCAGGACATAATTGCAGTGCCGTGTCTAAATATGACAACGCTTGATCCCATCTACCTACCATTTCATAAGCTTTCGCAAGATCAGCGTAGATATGGAAATGACTCTTATCAAGTTTTAATCCTGATAAGTAGTTCTGGATGGCTTCAACATAACGGGCTTGCTGATAACAAGCTGCTGCTTGTTGAAAATGGGACATAGCAAGTGTATTTGTATCAGACACGGGATTAATATAGATTCTTGTGATTTCAATTTATGGTGAAGTATGAAAATAATTATACACACCACTGTAGGAGCGATCTCCGAATCGCGATTTAATTCAGTGATTATCGGGAATCGGAGTTCCCTCCTACAATTCCTAAAATTAAGATTTAAACAATTATATGAACATTATATTTGGAAAGGATTCTAACCTCAAAACTTTTTGGGTGGAACTTTGTATCAAAGAATGCTAAATTCTACTATACATTTATGCAAAAAAAAAAGGAGCATACGATTGAACAGATCTCAAACTAATTCGTA
The DNA here is from genome assembly GCA_958295945.1 of Candidatus Poribacteria bacterium. Classification (GTDB taxonomy): domain Bacteria; phylum Poribacteria; class WGA-4E; order WGA-4E; family WGA-3G; genus MSPOR6. The sequence continues at coordinate 809,449 of OY282386.1, read as the reverse complement.
TGAAACTGTTTATGATTATATGTTTGTCGCTCCCCTAATCACATCTATTTACTTTCAATCAATGTCAACGATCTTGAAAGTAATCTGTCCGCACTTGAATTCCTCATCTTCTTTTATAGGAGATGAGTCTTTGACACGTACCCCATCAACATACGTCGGGGTGGAACTTCCTAAATCTGATATTGATAACTCATCATCCTCTTGTTCAAAAGATAGATGGAGATGAGCCAATATTTGCGATGAAGCATCTTGCGATTCTTCAGGATTCTGCCACTGCTTCAGATCCTCTTCTGACGGTGGTTTCAGAGAATTAGGCATTACATCTGTATCCACATTCCCCATTACCTCTGGACTATATGCAGGCTGGGGGTTGAGCGCGAAGTCCTGATCACCTGTTCTCTGTTGTGTTTTATCCTTAATCGCCGCCATTAGTTTTTCAGCAACGCGTTCCTTTGAGCCTTCTTGAGGCGTAACGCTTTCTGTTTCTTGGAAACGATAATGGGCAAAATCTATCAGATCCTTGACTTTATGGAAGTGGCTGGATCCCTGTACATTCTTAAGAAGACTTTTTTGTTTACGACTGAGTTTCTCATTTTTCAGCCAACAAGTATATGCTTCTTGGATATCTGCTTCATAAATATCGGCATCGCTATACCGAGCAGACCTTGGTGTTTTTCTAAAAAAACGCATTAGTTATCCCCCATGAATGGAAAGTATGGAAAACTATAAAATAGAACTATTGTATCCATTGTATACCTTTATTGATTAATATTTGTCTTAACTCTTGTGTACAACGGAATATCCAGATTTTGACAGTACCATCTTTACGGTTGAGTATTCGTGATATATCCGCTACACTACATCCTTCTAAATGTCGTAGAATCCATGCAATACGGTGGTTCGGTTTAGTTACCTGTTCAAGGGCATTCTCTAAAATCTCCTGTGCCTCCTGAGCAATAATATGCTTATCCGGTCCAGGTCTACCATCTTCGAATTCATTTAACGGCAAATCATCCTGTTCTTCAAGTGTTAGGAGCGATTCCCGAATCCGATCCCTTTTGCGTATTGCATCAATAATTGTATTGCGTGCAACTATATTTAGCCACGCTTGAAAACTGCCTTTTTTGGGATCCCATTTATCATTGTGCAATTTTTGCCAGACTTTAGTAAAAACATCTAAACTAACCTCTTCTGTATCATGATGGTCTTTTAATATTCTATATGCTTTACTATATACCCAATTGTAATGCTTATCAAACAACTGACTAAATGCTGCTTCATCCCCCTGTTTGGCTTGTGTGGCTAGGTAAGTATCTTCGGTTGCGTTAAGGTCATTTTTCGCTTGGCGCGCCATAGGTTAAACCCTCCTTGGTCCTCCTTTAGCCAAAGGTAATATGAAACCAGTTTCGCAGTATCGCTTAGATTAAGAACGGAACTTATGTATATTACGTTACAGAAAAAGAAGGAATCTTTTTGTTACGTCCTACACTCCGCAGTTACGGATCTGGAAAATAGACATTTTTGACTTCTTTACCTAATATGTTGATAATCTTAGTATGTCCCTCATTTAGATGGACGATAGTGGGTTGTCCTTGATCATTTTGCTTTATTAATAGGACATCAATGCCTTCAAACATTTGAAAAATGCGTCGGAGTGTTGGGTTTTGCGTCGGTTTTCCGATTTGGTTAGGTATTGATCCTGTTTTTTTAGTTCCTGCCGAACCCATCGTTCAGCAAGCGCATAAACAAGTAACGAAAGTGCCATCGTAAAATCGGCAGCACAGAGATGAGGACAGATCAATAGATCCACCGGTTTATTAGAAAAAAACTCAGGTGTCAAGTAGAGTGGGCGTGAGACAAAGCCTAAAGCATTCAAGATCATGGCAACCACAGATTCACCCACTGAAACTTTCCGTTTCGTTGGGCAAATAAAAGTGTCAATAGTGTTTATCAAGTCAGGACGATCACGGACACCAGCAACTATGCCGAGGTGTTCTAAACGTTGTGTTGTCCAAGTCCGTTGAGGTATGCTATTATCTCCTCAGGACTTACGCATTTTTATAAAATGGTGTATACTATTCTATTATGACTACATGGACACAATCTAAAAAGAAGGAAAACCTATTTTCCGATTATTGTCAATTTTTGTTATCAAGTTTTACGAACTGGACGCAAACGTACTTTGGTGATCAGTCTGAGAAATGGAGCCATGATCAACTCAATCGTTTTTTGAGAAATGAGAACATTCCATCAAGCGAACTCTGGCAGTCTGTCCAGGATGACATTGAGTTTGATGATCAAGGGCACATTGCTTTTGATGATGTTGTGCTACCTAAACCGCATGCGAAAAAGATTGAAGCTCTCCGTCCTCAGTGGAGTGGTAGCGACAAAAAAGTCGTTGATGGCATCGGTATTGTAACGTGTCTCTATGTCAACCCAAAGACGCAAGAGTATTGGATCATTGATTATCGCATTTACGACAAAGACCATGATGGAAAAACCAAAATAGACCATTTATTAGACATGCTGCAAAACGCGGTCTTCAAAAAACAACTCCCGTTTCGGACGGTGCTAATGGATAGTTGGTATGCATCCATGCAAGTCATGAAAGCGATTGAAAAACTTTCTAAGATTTATTATGTGCCACTGAAACGCAATCGTCTTGTAAACGATACGGACGGCGTTGAACCACACCAACAAGTCCAAAAGTTATCTTGGACACAGACAGAAACGCAACACGGAAAGCACGTGCACATCAAGAAGTTTCCAAAAGGGCATCAAGTGAAGTTGTTCCGGTTAGTCTCCTCTAACGGACGCACGGAATATATTGCGACAAACGATTTATCTCAATCGGATGCGGATGCGACACGCCAAGAATGTCGCGTGCGTTGGAAGATTGAACAACTTCATCGTGAGATCAAACAAGTCACCGGTATTGGTAAATGTCAATGCCGCAAGTTGCGTGCCCAAAGAAATCATATTGCTTGTTGTTTTCAAGTATGGGTCTGTTTGAAACGTGTTGCGCGCAAACATGGTAAAACAATTTATGAACTAAAACAAAGTTTATTGGATGATTATATGCGATTTCAACTCTCTAATCCTTCAATAATTTTTAAAAATGCGTAAGTTCTGACCATGAACAAGCGCGTAAACAGCACTATATTTCATGTTGACACCAAAGGTATCGGCAATATATTGCTGGATTTCTTTGTAACTTCTGAAGCCTTCAGGTTTCTGCAACTCAGTGCGAAGACCTGTTTGTTGTTCTTCAGTGAGAGCTGGCACACACCCCGGAGGATACCGACGCTCTAAGAGTTTCTCAAGACCACCTGCTTCGTAACACGACAACCAGTTTCCTATAGTCGTGCGATGCAAACCTAACAACTCGGCTACTTGTTTTCGGTTTTTGGCTTGTCCGCTTTGTCCAAGATATAGCATGGAAAGTCTTTGCTTTTCATGCGCCTCTGTAACTTTTCGCAGCAGCAATTTGAGTTCTTCAACACTCTCATGAATCTTGGGTACTGTTCTATTCATTATGTCCTTCCTGACTGATAAAAGTTTCACAATAGAGTGTAAATTATTTATGACGTATTGTCAATTAAAAATGGTATTATAACCCAATAAATTAGCAGAATTATGGAAATCAAAACCTGATGTGATATAGAGATGTGTTAACCGCTGTTGCATCTCCTGTTTATATGCATCAGGAGTTGTGGAGGGAAATGTCTCTTGGAATTGGTTTGTGAAGAAATCTGGGTCTACTGGCATACCTAAAGAGGTAAAAAAGTCGTGGTAGGCAGCTAAAGTTTTCGGTTCAATATTCAGAAATGCTTGATGTTCCAATGAACCTTTAAATGGAATCGTAGTCAGAATTGCGGAATTAGCTAATTGTTCAGGTTGCAGGAAGCATTTTAATAGGAGTTCCAACAAATCATGGGTATGTGGATTCACATCTTGACCGGGAAGGTGGTGATCTGCATTCAAATCAATCTGCTGTCCAAGCACTGCAAGTGTGCAAGCATGGGTTGCTTGTGGCGTTTCCATACCCGTTTCTATTTGTGTCATATTATGGGTATGCATACCGGTGTTAGATGTCGCAGTATTGTGTGCGTGCGGATTTGTACGGAAGGTATCACCGGTCTCGTGGATAAGTATCAGCTTATAGTGAACATTGAAAATAATAATACAGATACCTGTAGGAGCGATCTCCGAATCGCGAGTTAACGCAGTGATAATCAAGAATCGGAGTTCGCTCCTACATCTCAAAATATCTCATTAATTCAAAAGTTTACTATACTGAGGATATCTGTGTTTGAATCGCCGCCGACAGACCAAAACGAAGTTGTAAATTCCAAGCTACCCGTGCCATCTTCAGCTACCGGAATGTTGCCTATTTCACCTATGCCGATAGGTGGAGCATCAAGTGTCGATTCAGCGACTGGCACACCGACTGTACCTGCTGGAATACCCACAGGATGCCAGTGTGGTCCTATGTCGTCGCAACTGCCAAGATGGAGATGCGTGGCATGTAAACCGGGAGATACATGCTGAATCTCTATCCTGACGTGAACACCATTGTCTACTTCTGTGAATGTAGCAGTGCCTGTCAAATCACTCCCATCTATTGCCGAGATGGTGGCAACTGCGACTTTATCAACAGGAACAGTTGTGATTACCTCAGTAGGTATCCATTCACATCCGAGGCAAATGCAGATAATGAAAACAACTAAAACACTGATTGTGTTATGTCTGACATAGATAAACATTCAATTCTTTACTGAATTAGATTATTCGCGGCACGGACAGGTCTAAAGAGAGTCTGTCGTTTCGGTGGCATCTCCTCCAGGAGTTTTGGATGTGGGTTCCAATCGTGCCATTTGCTATTCACAGTATTATAGCAACTGAAAATTGCCATCCGATTATTATCCGCATTTGTCCATTTGTGTGTACTATGCGTCAACGCCTCTGTGAAAAAGAGCAACGAACCTGCTGGACACTCGTAGGTATCCCAAATTGGAGAATCCGGAGTGCGGATACTTTCAGGGGCAGTATAAACCGCCTTATGGCTTCCTGTAATGAACAGTGTACCGCCTTGTCTATATTTGACAGGATTGAGTTCCCAAACAATACGAGTTAAACCACTATATCCCCTGCCCGGTATACACCGATAGAGGTGGGAATCTCCGGGGAAACGGAGCATGCCGTTGCCGTTATGAGGTCCAAAGTTGCCATCCCCAACCGTGCGATAAAACATGTGGCAGGATTCCATTCTGAAACCGTAACATTCTGGACTTGATAAGGCTGGATGTGCAAGGAACTCGTTTAGAAAACCGACAACATTTGGATGATCCGCTAATTTTTGCACCGGACCACCGAGAGGTGTACGTTCGTAATCTGGAATAGACTCAGGATCATGGCGTAGTCGGTGACAAAAATCCTGTATCTCCTCAAGTTCATCACCTACCAATACACCGGGTACTAATAACCACCCGCGCATGTCAAACAGATATTTCTGCTCCTGTGTCGGTGGGACGACAGGTGATCCATCGGAGGTAGTTTGTGGTAGCGCAGCATTGTCTATGTCAAGTGCTGCTCCTAAGTTCTTATCAACAATAAAAGGTTTTGTATAATCTGTTGTTTGTTCCATAATTGTTTCCTATTCTAATGAATTATGTTCCTGCTATTGCACGTTTGAGTGCATCTTCCGAAACATTCAATGTCTTTGCAATGTCCTCGTCTGTGTGTGAAATGGACATAAACCAGATATGTCCTTCGGGTAGATACAAGCCACCGTCTAATGTTGCTTCATAGAACGTTCTGCGGAATTGGCCTTGCTTTTCACCATCAGCATTCAAACCAAAGAAAGGCATGGGTCCAATTCCACCGATACGTGCTTGGTCAATCCCCAACCTGTCTGTCATTTCTTTATAGCCATCTAAAAGTTTTTGTCCCTGTTTCCACATAAAAGCGACTCCGTTTTTCGCTTCTAATTCTGCAATTGTTGCAATAGCTGCGGCAACAAGTGAGACTTCTCCATGGAAGGTCGCTGCGACCCATACGCCAGCAACTTCATCCATAATATCTTCCCTGCCGACAACGACAGCGGTAGCAAATCCGTTTGCCAATGCTTTGCCAAAAACCGACATATCAGGTGTGACACCGAAATACTCTTGCGCGCCTCCTAAAGCATATCGGAATCCAGTTTTAACTTCATCAAATATCAATAGTGCATCGTTCTCATTCACAACAGATTTGACGTTTGCCAAATACCCATCGGATGGCAGGTCGTGTCCTGACGGTTCCATAATCAAACACGCGATTTCTCCCGGATGTGCCTTAAATAGGTCTTCAAGTGCGTCAATATCGTTGAAAGGAACGCTAAGCGTTGCTGCAGCACTACTCGGCAAATGTCCACGAGTATTATGACACCAATCGTGCCAACCGTGGTATCCACACCGGATCACCTTTTCCTTTTCGGTATAAGCGCGAGCGAATTTGAGCGCGCCGGTGGTTGCATCGGACCCACCGACAAAGTATGCGACCTTATCTGCAGATGGAATAATCTCAACAAGCTTTTCTGCAAGTTCAATTTCCAATGTGTGTCCGAAGTTATAGACGTTGCCACGTTCCAATGCTTTTGCGACAGCTTCTATCACGGTAGGATAGGCGTGTCCAAGAATCATCGGTCCATACCCCATCAGATAGTCAATATAGTCATTTCCGTCTGCATCCCAAAAATGTGCACCTTTGCCACCTGCAACCATAACAGGTTGCGGTGGGTTGCTCTGTTTATGTGGTTGTCCGCCGCCGACTAATGCAGATTTTGCTCGTTCCCGCCATGCCAACGATTTTTCAAATGATCTTGCCATGCTTTACCTCCACACAATTTAGTAGACAGTATACCATAATTTCCATTTGTCTAAACATTTTTTTGTTGCCGATGGTAAAATTAATGATATACTTTAACATAACGGTGAGTTGGTGTAAGAAATATGAAGGCCGGACTACTTGATTACTCCGCGATTAACCGTGGTAAGTGGGGAATGCTAAAAGACGTTGGCACCTTTGATTTGGCAGTTTCCTAACCGCACTTTTGCCAGATGGATACCTATAAGGATGAGGTCACCTTGCCCCTATAAAGAACTGACTCAAAATTCAAAGAGGACAAGGTAGTAGACTTATACCGAACTCAAGTTAACGTAAACTCGGTATAAGCATTCAAATCCACATAACGGAACAAAAGGAGATTAGTGATGAAAAAAATTGCGTCCTTTATCTTGATAACAATCGGCATAACACTCGTCCTTACGGACAGCAATGCCCAAAACCTATCGCAATTGAGTTTACCCGAAGGTGCGAAAGCGCGCCTCGGTAAAGGCAGTATTAACGAGATAGCGTTCTCTCCCGATGGCACTATACTTGCGGTCGCAAGTAGTCCCGGCATTTGGCTTTACGATGCGGATACCGGAGAAGAACTTGACCTACTCATGGGCATCCGAGAAGTGTCAATAGCATAACGTTCAGTCCGGATGGCACCACCCTCGCAAGTGGGAGTTATCAAGAGATTCGTTTGTGGGATGTTGCCACAAGGGCACCTATCCGCACCGGTGAAGGATACAGTTTCGGTGTCCGTAGTGTATCGTTTCGTCCGGATGGCAAGACCCTTGCAGGTGGGGGTTATGACAGCACGGTGCGTTTGTGGAACGCAAACACAGGGGAGCTTCTCCGCACCCTCAGACACAGTTTCGGTGTCCATAGTGTATCGTTTAGTCCGGATGGCAAGACTATTGCCAGTGGCAGTGGAGCTTTCAGTAGAGAAAGTGGAAACTCTATCTCGGATGGCGACACGGTGCGTTTGTGGGATGTTGCGACAGGGGACACTATCCGCACACTCACAGGACACACCAGCACGGTCACGAGTGTATCGTTTCGTCCGGATGGCAAGACTATCGCCAGTGGCAGTAGAGATAACACGGTGCGTTTGTGGGATGCAACCATAGGGAAAACTATCCGCATTTTCACAGAACATACCGGGAATGTCTATAGTGTAGCGTTTCATCCGGATGGCAAGACTATCGCCAGTGGCAGTGGAGATAACACGGTGCGTTTGTGGGATGCAACCACAGGGAAAACTATCCGCATTTTCACAGAACATACCGGGAATGTCTATAGTGTAGCGTTTCATCCGGATGGCAAGACTATCGCCAGTGGCAGTTTGGACGGCACGGTGCGTTTGTGGGATGTTGCCACAGGGAAAACTATCCGCACCCTTGAAGGGTATACGGATGATGTCAAAAGTGTAGCGTTTAGTCCGGATGGCAAGACTATCGCCAGTGGCAGTGGAGATAACACGGTGCGTCTGTGGGATGCAACCACAGGAAAACTTATCCGCATTCTCATAGGACACACCGGGGATGTCTATAGTGTAGCGTTTCATCCGGATGGCAAGACTATCGCCAGCAGCGGGGATTATGACGACAAGGTGCGTTTGTGGGATGTTGCCACAGGGAAAACTATCCGCATTCTCACAGGACACACCCACAGTGTCAATAGTGTCGTGTTTGGTCCGGATGGAAACACTATCGCAAGTGGGGGTGGGCTCTTGGACAAGACGGTACGTTTGTGGGATGCAAGCACAGGGGAACCTATCCGCACCCTTGAAGGACACACCTACAATGTTAGTGTAGCGTTTCGTCCGGATGGCAAGACGGTCGCAAGCGGCGGGGATTGGGACAAAACAGTGCGTTTGTGGGATGTCGCCACAGGGGAACTTCTCCGCACCCTCAGACACCCCCGCGGTGTCCATAGTGTAGCGTTTCGTCCGGATGGCAAGACGGTCGCAAGTGGGACGAGTGGGATTAGGGACAACGTTCATTTGTGGGACGCAACCACAGGGGAACTTCTCCGCACCCTTGAAGGACACACCGGGCTTCAGAAATGGATCAGTAGTGTAGCGTTTAGTCCGGATGGAAACACCCTCGCGAGTGGGAGTTTGGACAACACAATTCGTTTGTGGGATGTTGCGACGGGACAGCACAAGCGGACGCTCACAGGGCATACGGGGTGGGTCAATAGCGTGTCATTCAATCTAAATGGCACCACACTCGCCAGTGGGAGTGCTGATGGCACAATACTGCTGTGGAACATCACACCTATGGCAATAGGACTTACGGACGAATAGACGGGTTGATACGATTTCCTAACCGCATCTCTGATTTGTAAAAGGAGTATTTTCTGATGAAAAAGCAAGTGTTTTGGAGTTTGATGTTGTTCATAATTTCAATGTTTGTGTGTGTTGCCCCCACCGTCGCTCAAGATTATACGACGTGGAGTTTACCCGAAGGTGCCGAAGCGCGTCTAGGCAAAGGTCAAATTACGGGTGAGATAGCGTATTCCCCGGATGGCACTATACTTGCGGTTTCGAGTAGTATCGGCATCTGGCTTTATGATGCGGATACCAGAGAAGAATTAAATCTATTCACGGGGCATAGGGATTGGGTCAATAGCGTATCGTTTCGTCCTGATGGCAAAACATTGGCGAGTGGGAGTGCTGACAACACGGTTCGTTTGTGGGATGTTGCGATGGGCGAGGTGCGGTTCACGTTAACGGGGCATAGGGATTGGGTCAATAGCGTGTCGTTTAGTCCTGATGGATTGACATTGGCGAGTGGGAGTGATGACAACACGGTTCGATTGTGGGATGTTGCGACGGGCAAGGCACAGCACACACTCAGGGGGCATACGGCAAGTGTCAATAGCGTGTCGTTTAGTCCTGATGGATTGACACTCGCCAGTGGGAGTTCGGACAACACGGTTCGATTGTGGGATGTTGCGATGGGCGAGGTGCGGTTCACGTTAACGGGGCATAGGGATTGGGTCAATAGCGTGTCGTTTAGTCCTGATGGATTGACATTGGCGAGTGGGAGTGATGACAACACGGTTCGATTGTGGGATGTTGCGATGGGCGAGGCGCAGTTCACGCATACGGGGCATACGGATTGTGTCAATAGCGTGGCGTTCAGCCCCGATGGCACGACCCTTGCCGGTGGGAGTGATGACGGGACTGTCCGTTTGTGGGTTATAGTCATAGGACAGGAGCACACGCTCCGTGGGCATACGTATTATGTCCGTAGCGTGTCGTTTCGTCCAGATGGCACCCTCGCCAGTGGGAGTTCGGACGGAACTATCCATTTATGGGATGTTGATAAGGTCAAGGTGCGGCACATGCTCCGTGGGCATACGTCTTATGTCTGTAGCGTGTCGTTTCGTCCAGATGGCACCACGGTTGCCGGTGGGAATGCTGACGACACGGTTCGTTTGTGGGATGTTGCGACGGGTGAGGTGCAGTACACGTTCACGGGGCCGTCTTCTGTCCGTAACGTGTCGTTAAGTCCGTTTGGCACCACAATCTGGGGATATACGGAAAATGTCAATAGCATAACGTTCAGTCCGGATGGCACCACCCTCGCCAGTGGAAGTGAGGATACGCTGATTCGTTTGTGGGATGTTGCGACGGGCGAGGTGCGGTTCACGTTCACGGGTCATATTTCAAGTGTCAATAGCGTGTCGTTTCGTCCAGATGGCAAGACGTTGGCAAGTGGGAGTTCGGACAAAACGGTTCGATTGTGGGATGTTGCGACGGGCGAGGCGCAGTTCACGCATACGGGGCATACGGATGATGTCAATAGCGTGGCATTTAGTCCGGATGGCAAGACGTTGGCGAGTGGGAGTTCGGACAACACGGTTCGTTTATGGGATGTTGCGACGGGCAAGGCACAGCACACACTCATTGAGCATACGGCAAGTGTCAATAGCGTGGCATTTGGCCCCGATGGCACCACGGTCGCCAGTGGAAGTTCGGACGGGTCTGTCCTTTTGTGGGATGTGTCTACGGGAGAACACTTGCACATACTCACAGGGCATACGGATAAAGTCAATAGCGTAGCGTTCAGTCCGGATGGTTTGACGCTCGCCAGCGGCAGTTCGGATAATACTGTCCGTCTGTGGGACGCGAGTTCAGGCGACGAGAAGCAGACTCTAACAGGACATACTTCAGATGTCACAAGCGTATTGTTTCGTCCGGATGGGACGCTCGCCAGCGGAAGTGGGGATGGCACAATCCTTCTATGGACAATTGTGCCTGAAAAAGATATAGTCGTCAGTTTTCAACTGAAGAACGGCAAGCAGGTAACCCTATACCGAGAGAACGAAGAAACGCTTGTCTACACCTTTGGGATCCCAGGCAAAAAGCCAGAGTTGGAGTACAGAGGCCCGATTCTTGCAACAGCGAGAATGAAGTTTATGTTGTATGACGATGGGGGATGTAATAGTCTCGCAGCTCTTGCCGCTGCTTTTAAGGAACCCCATTCACATAACTACTTGATGACGTGGTTGGATGAAGACCGAGATGCCGTAGCCGAAACGATAGCCAAAGCGGCGAATTCACGCGAGAGCAACGGATTCATTAGCGTTGATGCCAAAACCGGACTTGTTGTTCAAGCAGTTTACATCTTCCGGACCGGTGGTTGGGAGTACACCGTTGAGTTTACTTGGGCAAATCCTATGAACGTTTCCGAAGACGAGTCAGACGAATACGAGTCGTATGGTATCACAGTTCTGTCACCGGATGGGAAGCTGCATCGCCTGCGTTGAGGTTCCAGGTGTGTCTCATAAAATTTCAAAAAGCAAAGCCATAAAAAAGGAGTTTCTTATGAAAAACAAAGTTTTTTTGAGTCTAATGTTCTTAATTATTTCAATGTTTCTATGTGTGGCGCATACTGGTGCCCAAGACTATACAACGTGGGGTTTACCCGAAGGTGCCAAAGCGCGCCTCGGTAAAGGCAGTATTACGGGTAATATCGCGTATTCCCCCGATGGCACTCGACTTGCGGTAGCAAGTAGTATCGGCATTTGGATATATGATGCAGAGAGTGGTGAAGAATTGGCACTGCTCACAGGACACACCGACCGGGTCAATAGTGTAGCGTTCAGTCCGGATGGCACCACACTCGCAAGTGCGAGTTGGGACGGCATGGTGCGTTTGTGGAACGCAACCACAGGCGATCCTATTCGCACACTCACAGGACACACATGGAATGTCCGTAGTGTAGCGTTCAGTCCGGATGGCACCACACTCGCAAGTGGGAGTGAGGACGACACGGTGCGTTTGTGGAACGCAACCACAGGTGACACGCTCCGCACGCTCACAGGACACACAGGGGATGTCCGTAGTGTAGCGTTCAGTCCGAATGGCACCACACTCGTAAGTGGAAGTTATGACAAAACGGTGCGGTTGTGGGATGTAGCCACAGGTGACGCGCTCCGCACGCTCACAGGACACACCGGCTGGGTCCGTAGTGTAGCGTTTAGTCCCGATGGCACACACTTCGCAAGTGGGAGTGAGGACGGCACCATTCGTCTGTGGGACGCAACCACAGGCGATCCTATTCGCACACTCACAGGACACACCGACTGGGTCCGTAGTGTAGCGTTCAGTCCGGATGGCACCACACTCGCAAGTGGGAGTGGTAGTTGGAGAAACGAGGACCACACGGTGCGTTTGTGGGACGCAACCACAGGTGACACGCTCCGCACGCTCACAGGACACACCAGCTATGTCATGAATGTAGCGTTTAGTCCGGATGGCACTACACTCGCAAGTGGAAGTTATGACACCACGGTGCGTTTGTGGGACGCAACCACAGGTGACACGCTCCGCACGCTCACAGGACACACCAGCTGGGTTCTGAATGTAGCGTTTAGTCCGGATGGCACCACACTCGCAAGTGGGAGTTGGGACGACACGGTGCGGTTGTGGGATGTAGCCACAGGCGATCCTATTCGCACACTCACAGGACACACAGGCAATGTCAATAGTGTAGCGTTCAGTCCGGATGGCACCACACTCGCAAGTGGGAGTGATGACAACACGGTGCGGTTGTGGGATGTAGCCACAGGCGATCCTATTCGCACACTCACAGGACACACAGTGGATGTCTTTAGTGTAGTGTTCAGTCCGGATGGCACCACACTCGCAAGTGGGAGTTGGGACGACACGGTGCGTTTGTGGGACGCAACCACAGGTGACACGCTCCGCACGCTCACAGGACACACTGGCAATGTCAATAGTGTAGCGTTCAGTCCGGATGGCACTACACTCGCAAGTGGGAGTGGCTGGCCGGACCACACGGTGCGTTTGTGGGACGCAACCACAGGTGACACGCTCCGCACGCTCACAGGACACACCAGCTGGGTTCTGAATGTAGCGTTTAGTCCGGATGGCACCACACTCGCAAGTGGCAGTTCGGACCACACGGTGCGTTTGTGGGACGCAAGCACAGGGGAACACATCCGCACGCTCACAGGACACACAGGGGATGTCTATAGTGTTGCGTTCAGTCCGGATGGCACCACACTCGCAAGTGGCAGTTCGGACCACACGGTGCGTTTGTGGGACGCAACCACAGGTGACACGCTCCGCACGCTCACAGGACACACCGGCTGGGCCCGTAGTGTAGCGTTTAGTCCGGATGGAAACACACTCGCAAGTGGAAGTTCGGAGGTGCTGCTGTGGACACTTCCCCTTGAAATCAAAGCCCACCCACAACTTGATACGGATGTCAACGGCGATGGTGTTGTAGATGTCATAGACTTGGTGATCGTCGCTGCCAACTTTGGCACCACCGAAGCAACCGCTGCACAAGGCGATGTCAATTGGGATGGTGTCGTCAATCGCGAAGACATTTTGGCAGTTTTAGAGGCGTTAGAAGGTGCAGCAAATTTAGAGGTGTTAGAAGGTGCAGCAGCACCAGCAGTTCCGACAACACAAAGTCTACAGCAATGGATTGACGCTGCGAAGCATCTCAACCGAACAGATACAGATTTCCGAAAAGGGATCACGGTGCTTGAGCACCTCTTAGCATCGTGGGATGAAGCACAGCCGGTGCCGAAAACAACAGCACTGCTCGCAAACTACCCTAATCCGTTCAACCCTGAAACCTGGATACCTTATCAGTTAGCTGCTGCCGCAGACGTTATAGTGACGATCTATACTGCGGATGGCAAGTTCGTTCGGACGCTGATATTAGGACACCAGCCCGCCGGTATGTATCAAAGCAAAAGCCGTGCGGCGTATTGGGATGGTAAAAACGCAGTGGGTGAACCCGTGGCAAGCGGTGTGTATTTCTACACATTGACAGCAGGCGATTTTTCTGCCACGCGCAAGATGCTGATACGGAAATAATCTCTATAAGACTTACGTAATAAAAGACTGGTAGGTCCGGTTTCCTAACTGCACCTCTGATTTGTAAAAGGAGACTTTTCTAATGAAAAACAAAGTTTTTTTGAGTCTGACGTTCTTAATTATTTCAATGTTTATGTGTGTAGCACACACCGTCGCCCAAGAATATACAACGTGGGGTTTACCCGAAGGTGCCAAAGCGCGCCTCGGCAAAGGCAGTATAGAGGAGATAGCGTATTCTCCTGATGGCACTCGGCTGGCGGTAGCGGCTTGGATTGGTATTTGGATTTACGATGCAAGTAGTGGCGAAGAATTGGCACTGCTCAGTGGACACACCGCTGGTGTCAGTAGTGTATCGTTTAGTCCGGATGGCAGCACGATCGCGAGTGGCAGTGATGACAACACGGTGCGTTTGTGGGATGTTGCGACAGGGGATACGCGCCGCATTCTCAGACACACCTGGGATGTCTATAGTGTAGCGTTTAGTCCGGATGGCAGCACGATCGCCAGTAGCAGTTATGGCAAGGTAAGATTGTGGGATGTTGCGACGGGCGAGGCGCTGCACACCCTCAGTGGACACACCGGGGTTGTCAATAGTGTAGCGTTTAGTCCCGATGGCACGATGCTCGCCAGTGGCAGTGATTTTAAGGTGCGTTTGTGGGATGTTGCCATAGCGGAACCGCTGCACACCCTTGAAGGACACACCGGGGATGTCAATAGTGTATCGTTTAGTCCGGATGGCAGCACGATCGCGAGTGGCAGTAATGACAAAACGATCCGTTTGTGGGATGTTGCGACGGGCGAGGCGCAGCACACCCTTGAAGGACACACCTACACTGTCAGTAGTGTATCGTTTAGTCCGGATGGCAGCACGATCGCGAGTGGGAATGGTGACACCACGGTGCGTTTGTGGGACGCAAGCACAGGGGAACACATCCGCACGCTCAGTGGACACATCCATTCTGTCAAGAGTGTAGCGTTCAGTCCTGATGGCACGACGCTCGTCAGTGGGAGTTGGGACGGGACAGTGCGTTTGTGGGATGTTGCCACAGGGGACACGCGCCGCACACTCAGTGGACACATCCAAAATGTCTATAGTGTGGCGTTTCGTCCTGATGGCACGACGCTCGTCAGTGGGAGTTGGGACGGCATGGTACGTTTGTGGGACGCAAGCACAGGGGAACACATCCGCATGCTCAGTGGACATACCGGGGTTGTCAGGAGTGTAGCGTTCAGCCCTGATGGCACGATGCTCGCCAGTGGGAGTTGGGACGGCATGGTGCGTTTGTGGGATGTTGCGACAGGGGATACTATCCGCACCCTCAGTGGACACATCGATGGATTCATTGACATTGACACTGTCAATAGTGTAGCGTTTAGTCCGGATGGGTTGACACTCGCCAGTGGCAGTGGTGAGACCAGGGTGCGTTTGTGGGACGCAAGCACAGGCGATACCATACGCACCTTCAGTGGACACACCAGCTATGTCAATAGTGTAGCGTTCAGCCCGGATGGCACGACACTCGCCAGTGGCAGTGGTGACACCACGGTGCGTTTGTGGGATGTTGCGACAGGGGATACTCTCCGCACGCTCAGTGGACACACCGGGGGTGTCAGTAGTGTATCGTTTAGTCCGGATGGCAGCACGATCGCGAGTGGGAGTTGGGACAACACGGTGCGTTTGTGGGACGCAAGCACAGGGGACACTATCCGCACGCTCAGTGGACACATCCATTCTGTCCGTAGTGTAGCGTTTAGTCCGGATGGCAACACACTCGCAAGTGGAAGTGCGGACGACACGGTGCGTTTGTGGGACGCAAGCACAGGGGACACTATCCGCACGCTCAGTGGACACACTCGCGATGTCAATAGTGTAGCGTTCAGCCCGGATGGCACGACGCTCGCCAGTGGGAGTGGTGACACCACGGTGCTGCTATGGACACTTCCCCTTACAACCGAAGCACCGTTCTACAGGCACTTTGGATACTGACGGCACATTAGAGACAGCAACGGTTCTTACTTTAGATACGCAGCTCACAGAAGCTATAGACCCCGGCGATGATGTAGATTATTTTCGTATAGAGGTCACCGAAACAGGTCAGTTGTCAGTCTACACAACCGGGTCTCTTGATACAGTGGGCACGCTGCAAGATAGTGAGGGAAGGACATTAGCAGAGAATGACGATGAAAATCTGGACGCGGATGAATTCAATTTCAGAATAGTACACGATGTGGCACCGGGGACGTATTACATCAAAGTCCAAAGTTTTGAAACAGAGACAGGCAGCTATACGATTTACGCGGCGTTTACCGCTGCGCCTGTTCTGTCGGTAGATGTCAACGGCGATGGTGTTGTAGATGTCATAGATTTAGTGATCGTCGCTGCCAACTTCGGCACCACCGAAGCAACGGCTGCCCAGGGCGATGTGAACGGTGATGGTGTTGTTAATCGCGAAGACATTCTTGCAGTTTTAGATGCGTTAGAAGCACAAGAAGCGGTGGGTGCACCTGCAGCTGTCTGGACATCCGAGTCTCTACAGCAATGGATTGACCGCGCAAAGCAACTCAACAGGATGGATACAGATTTTCAGAAAGGGATTGCTGTGCTTGAGCAGCTCTTGGCAACGTGGGGCGAGGCAGAAGCAGTACCGAAAGAAACGGCACTCTTGGCAAACTACCCGAACCCGTTCAACCCCGAAACCTGGATACCTTATCAGTTGGCAAAATCCGCGGATGTCACACTGACGATCTATGCGGCGAACGGGATAGTAGTGCGGACTTTGGTATTGGGGCATCAGCGTGCCGGTATGTATCAGCACCGGATCCGTGCTGCGTATTGGGATGGCAAAAACGCCGTTGGTGAACCTGCCGCAAGCGGTGTGTATTTTTATACATTGACCGCAGACGCGTTCACGGCGACACGGAAAATGTTGATACGGAAGTAAGAAACCCTGATGCAGAAAGATCGGGCGGGCACGGAAACCCGCCTCTACAGTAAGTAAGGTTCTTCCCCACTGTAGCGAAATGGCTGTGGAGATGTAAATACAATCCAAAAACAATAGGACTTCGGCAAATTCGGTAGGCGCGCTTTGGAAGCACGTCTACCCAACAAAAACATGCAAATCACGTAAATCCTAAACACTTAACAAAGGAGTATTTTCTTATGAAAATGCAAGTTTCATTATTCAAAAAGTTTGTTTTCATTTTCACGATTAGTTTGTTAACATTAGGTGCACTGGGAAACCTGAGTTACGGAGACACCACTCGTTCACAAATATACTGGACAGATTTGGAAACGCAAAAAATCCAGCGGGCGAACTTGGATGGCACAAACATCCAAGACATCGTCATAAGTGGATTCGCTATTCCATTAGGGGTCGCCTTAGATACTGCTGCTGGCAAGATGTATTGGGCAGACTGGTTCTTGATAGGGGCGATCCGGTGTTCAGACTTGGACGGCACCAACGTCCGGGACATCATCACAGTCGGGCTGCAGAACCCGTGGAGTATCGCCTTAGATGTCGCGAGTGGCAAAATATACTGGGCAGACATTGAAACAGGTAAAATCCAACGTGCAAACTTAGACGGCACCGATGTGCAAGACCTCGTCACCGGCTTAGAGAGACCTTGGGATATTGAGTTAGACCTTATCCGGAGAAAGATATACTGGGTAGACCAGCATATTGATACAATCCAACGTGCGAACTTGGACGGCACCGATGTGCAAGACATCCTCACAGAAGAACTGGAAGATACGGGCTGGATTGCGCTAGATGCTGTCGGTGAAAAGATATATTGGGCTGATGATAGTAAAATATGGCGTGCGACCTTAGACGGTTCAAATGTTGAAGCCATTATTTCAGAAGGACTGGATAATCCGCGAGATATTGCGTTAGATGTAGATGGCGGTAAAATATATTGGACGCATGCGGAGTTCAGTGTCGCTTTAGGGGCGTATACGAATGGTAAAGTGCAGCGTGCGAACTTAGACGGTTCAAATGTTGAAGATATTGTGACCGGATTAGAGCGACCTGCGGGGATCGCTATCGGTTTTGATATTCCTTATCAGAGCACGCCGCCAGATTCTGGTGAGACATTTGAGACAGCACGGCTGCTCACTTTAGACACGTCTCACACGGAAACGATAGCCTCTGTCGAAGATGTGGATTACTTCCGGATAGAAGTAGAGCAAACAGGTGAACTGACAGTGTGGACAACAGGCACATTTGATACTGTGGGCGAGTTGCGAAATAGTTCGGGTGAGATTGTTGCGGAAGATGACGATGCCGGCTACGGTTTTAATTTTAGCATCGTCTACACTGTTATGTCTCCGGGAACGTATTACGTCAAAGTAGAAGGTCATTGGTTGAGCGCAGAGACTGGCACTTATACTGTTCACACGGCATTAGAACCGCTTCAACTTGACCGAACAGCACCCGAAGTCGTATCCAGTGATCCTCAAAATTGGGCTGAAGACGTTGACCCCGATACTGTGTCTAAAGAGGGGATAGTCGTCGTTTTCAGTGAAGATGTTACAGGAGAACTTTTGCTATTAGATGGCGACGAAGATGTCGGATGGGTATCTTTTGCTGAGGGGGATACGATAACGCTTACAAGTGTTGCCGGTGCAGAACTCGAAAACGAAACTGAGTATACGGTTATAGGTGAAATCTCTGACGCTGCTGGTAACGAAACTGACGTTCACATCACCTTTGTCACCAATGCAGAGTGGTTCTTACCTACGGATTCACACGGAACAGGGGTGGCTGCTGTCGATGGACTTGTTGCTTATTGGGCATTCAATGAAGCGGGTGGTGAACTCGCGAAAGATACGAGTGGCAACGGACACGATGGCACACTGATAGGTGCGCCGAAAAGGACAAAAGGTTACTTCGGCGGCGCGCTTGCGTTTGATGGTGTAGACGATAAAGTGGTCGTCCCGTATCACCCGGCTCTGAATCAAGAAACTTTTAGTATCTGCTTTTGGGTGAATGTGGCACCGGGCAGTACTTGGTACCGTGCGCCTGTTTCTTGTCGGGACTTGGAGTCTGTAACGAGTGGTTATAACTTTTATGTAAATCCTGATAATGCATGGGATTTTTGGATTGGCACTGACGATGGGTGGCGAAGAGTTGGTGCGGACTCCGGCATTGGTGAGTGGGAACACATCACAGGTGTCTATGCCGATGGTTGGATGAAATTATATGTGAATGGTGAGTTATCAAGTGAGGGATACTTGCCCACGTTGAGGTTAAACGTCAATACGAGGCAGGAGTTGCTCATCGGTGCTGGGGCGAATGAGGCGGCTACACATAACTACTATTTCAAAGGCATGATTGATGAAGTGCGCGTCTATAATCGTGCACTGAGTGCAGCCGAAATTGTGCTCGTGATGGAAACGGAAGTCGCCGAACTTCCCGTGGGTCCGAAAATAGAGGGTCCCTGGTTATGGATGCTTGTGCCTACATACAAAAGTGGTAGTGAAGCTGCTGTCGGCACAGATTATTTAGCAGAAGCAAGCGGTGGGATCGTGACAGAAACTGCGATTGCGACCAAAGGAGCACGCAGCGGTGCTTTTGTCGGCAACCGAAGGTGGACCCCCGGTAGACTCGCACCGACGGGCAGGAATAACATCAATGAGCTGGTAAACGAAATCGGTCTTGCGACCGGCAATGTGGATTATCATGTCGCTTACGGTTCCATCGTTTTAGATGTGCCACACGAACAAGAAACGCTGATGTATGCCGGGAGTGATGATGCGGTCAAGGTCTGGCTCAATGGCGATTTAGTGCACAATAATCCTGTTGATCGTGGGGCAATCAGTTATCAGGAATCTTTTCCTATCACTTTGAAAGAAGGTGAGAATGTCTTGTTAGTTGCTGTTTATGATGGAATAGTAGACTGGGCAGGATTTTTCGGGTTTGCCAAAGACACAGTCTATACGGTGCTGCCGCCAGTGATGTCCGCAGCCGCAGATGTTGGGGACACACTGGAGACGGCGACTTCTCTCGCTTTAGACACGTCCCACACCGACGCTATATTCCCCGGTGACGACGTGGACTACTTCCGTATAGAAGTAGAGCAGCCGGGTGAACTGACGATCTACACCACCAGTGATCTGGATACAGTGGGTGAGTTGCTAACCGATGATGGCGAGGTGTTAGCCACGGGTGACGATGAGGGCGAGTTCTTAAATTTCCAAATCGTCCACAGTGTGAGGCCAGGGACGTATTACGCCAACGTAGGAAGTTATGAATCAGCGTCTGGCAGCTATACGATTTACGCGGCGTTTACCCCTGCCCTGTCGGCAGATGTCAACGGTGATGGGGTTGTCAACATCCAAGACTTAGTGTTGGTGGCAGGTGCATTCGGTGAAACAGGCGAGAATGTAGCAGATGTCAACGGCGATGGTGAAGTCAACATTCAAGACCTCGTTTTAGTGGCAGGTGCGTTCGGCGATGCCGCCGCCGCGCCCGCTGCACACAATTTATCCAGTCTCACCCCAGAAACCGTTCAGCAATGGTTGACAGAATCCAAGTTAATAGACGAGAAGTCTGCTGTTTATCAGCGTGGCATTCTGGTTTTAGAACAACTCTTGGCAGCATTGATACCGCAAAAGACGGCACTGCTTGCGAACTACCCAAACCCGTTCAACCCTGAAACCTGGATACCGTATCAGTTAGCAGCTCCCGCAGATGTCACCCTGACGATCTATGCGGCAAACGGCGCAATAGTGCGTACCTTGGCACTCGGACATCAGCCTGTGGGCATGTATCAAAGCCGTAGCCGCGCAGCCTATTGGGATGGCAAAAACGCAGTGGGTGAACCTGTAGCAAGTGGTGTGTATTTCTATACTTTGACAGCAGGCGATTTTTCTGCCACGCGCAAGATGTTGATACGGAAATAATCGAAGCGATTTATACCAACGGTAGGTGCGGTTTACTAACCGCACCTCTGATTTGAAAACGGAGAATTTTCTGATGAAAACGAAAGTCTGTTTGAGTTTGATGTTGTTAATGATTTCAATGTTTTTGTGTGTCCCACACACGAATGCGGACTATGAACAGGACACGCAGTTGAATTTACCTGAAGGTGCCAAAGCGCGTCTGGGCAAAGGCGATGTAACCGCATCAGCATATTCCCTTGACTACACTCGGTTTGCGGTTGCCAATTCCATCGGCATTTGGATCTATGATGTGCGTGCAGGTAAAGAAATTGCTTCCCTCGGAGACACTACGGATACACTTGCGTTCAGTCCGGATGGTGCGATGCTTGCAGGCGCAAGTGTTGACGGTGCTGTTCGCTTGTGGGATGTTGCGTCTGGCACACTCAAAGCCACGCTTGAAGGACACACAGCCGAAGTCCACAGGCTGGTTTTTAGCCCCGATGGTGCGACCCTCGCGAGTGGGGGTTACGACGGTGCTGTTCGCTTGTGGGATGTTGCGTCTGGCACAAGCAAAGCCACGCTCAAAGGACACATAGGCATAGTTGAGAGTATGGCTTTCAGCCCCGATGGTACCACCCTTGCAGGTGGGGCAAACATTTTCGCAACTGTTTTTTTTCAATTGGAGAGTGGTCTTTTAGCCGACCTTGAGGACGAGGGCGAGGAATTAGTAGATACCGTATGGCTGTGGGATATTGCAACTGGCACCCTCAAACATACACTCAAAACAGACGTGGAGCTAGGCGGGTGGCTCGTCTACAGTGTTGCTTTCAGTCCGGATGGCACCACCCTCGTAAGCGAGAGTTGGGATGAGACTTCAGGTACTACGGCGCGTTTGTGGGATGTCTCAACTGGCACCCTCAAACATACACTCAAAACAGACACAGGCATATTTTTTCGTGTCGTTTTCAGTCCCGATGGCACCACCCTCGCAAATGTGTTTAACAACGGTTCGGTGGGCTTGTGGGATGTCTCAACTGGCACCCTCAAAAATACACTCAAAGCAGACACGGGCTTCGTTTGGCGTGTTGCTTTCAATCCGGATGGCACCACCCTTGCAGGCGAGAGTTGGGATGATACTTTGGGTGCTACGGTGCGTTTATGGGATGTTGCTACTGGCACGCTCAAAGCCACGCAAAAAGGGTCTATTATCTTCAGTCCGGATCGCACTACCTACGTCGGTGTGAGCGATGACAATAGCATAGAGGCGTTAGATGACAGTTTGTTTGAAGACGACATAGGTGCAATTTATAGTGTTGCGTTCAGTCCGGATGGTGCGACGCTTGCAACCGCGGATTTGTATAATACTGTTCACTTGTGGGACATCACCACTTGCACACGCAAAGCCACTTTGGAAGGTCATACGGACGATATTCATATTGTTATTTTCAGTCCGGATGGTGCGACGCTTGCAACCGCAAGTGGCAACTCAAGCGGCATAGATACCGATGTGCGTTTGTGGGATGTTGCTTCAGGCACACGCAAAGCCACTCTCAAAGAACATACGTCCAGGATTCTTAGTGTTGCGTTCAGTCCGGATGGTGCGACGCTTGCAACAGCAAGTTGGGACGATACTGTTCACTTGTGGGATGTTGCTTCTGGCGCGCTCAAAGCGACCCCTAAACACATGCAGGGCTATAGTGTTGCGTTCAGTCCGGATGGCACGACCCTCGCGAGTGGGGGTGACGACGGTGCTGTTCGTTTGTGGGATGTTGCATCTGGCACGCTCATAGCGACAATAAAAGAACACGAGGATATTTTGATTGTCCCAGACGTTTACTCGGTTAACGCTGTTTTACGTGTAGCGTTCAGCCCGGATGGCACCACCCTCGCAAGCGGTTACGAGAATGGGGACGTACTCTTGTGGGATGTCGCTTCAGGCACACTCAAAGCCACACACAAAGAACATACAGATCGGGTCCATATCGTCGTCTTCAGTCCGGATAGCACGACGCTTGCCACAGCAAGTTGGGACGGCACACTTCACTTGTGGGATGTAGCATCTGGCACGCTCAAAGCCACAATAGAAGAATATACGTCCCGGAACAATACGGCCCTTTTTAGTCTCAATAGCCTCGTTTTCAGTTCCGATGGCACGACGCTTGCAACCGCATATTGGGACGATACTGTTCGCTTGTGGGATGTCGCGTCTGGCACACTCACCGCAACGCTCAAAGGACATACGGGCATGGTCAGGAGTGTCGCCCTCAGTCCCGATGGTGCCACACTCGCAAGCGGAAGCAACGACGGAACAGTGCTCCTTTGGGAATTCACCCCTACAACGCAACCCGTCGTCCAACCGCAGCGCGTAGCGGATGTCAACGGCGATGGAGAAGTCAACATCCAAGACTTAGTGCTGGTCGCCTCTCGTTTCGGAGAAACAGGCGAAAACGCCGCAGATGTCAACGGCGATGGGGAAGTCAATATCCAGGATCTCGTTTTGGTGGCAGGGGCGTTCGGGGATGCTGCTGCCGCACCCGCTGCACACACCCTGTCCCTGCTCACCCCGGAAACCGTTCAGAAGTGGTTGGCGGCAGCTGAGCAGATAGGGTTCACGGATGCTGTCTCACGCCGGGGCATTGCCGTGCTGGAACACCTCCTTGCTACCTTGATTCCGAAAGAGACGGCTCTTTTAGCTAACTATCCAAATCCGTTCAACCCTGAGACGTGGATCCCGTATCAGCTGGCGAAACCTGCTGATGTTACACTGATGATCTATGCGGCAAACGGAGCAATAGTGCGGACCTTGGCACTCGGACATCAGTCTGTGGGCATGTATCAAAGCCGGAGCCGCGCAGCATATTGGGATGGCAACAACACACTCGGTGAACCTGTAGCAAGCGGTGTGTATTTCTATACTTTAACCGCAGGCGATTTCTCGGCAACGCGCAAAATGTTGATACGGAAATGATCTGAACTTCAGAAATGGAAATTTTCAAGGGTATACTGATTTTACTGAAGTTTTTTCCAATGATTGTATAACTGGCGTTACCATACTAATTTCAAGTTTTAGATAAATACCGAACCTTTGGAGGATATGAAAATGGCAGAAAACCTTTTAACTGACGGACAGATACGTGAATTTATCGTGAACGGGTTTGTTACTGTGACTACAGATTTACCAGTAACATTTCACGAATACGTTTTTGAAAGAACAGCAGCAGTGTTTGATAAAGAGGGCAACCCAGGCAACAATCTTTTACCGAGAATACCTGAAATTCAGAGAGTCTTTGACGATGCTAACGTAAAAGGGGCATTGACAAGTCTATTGGGACCGGATTATTATATGCAACCACATCGGCATCCGCATTACAATCCTCCCGGTAGTAGTGGACAGGGAATGCATCAAGATGGTGGCAAAAGGTGGTCACATCATACACGGCGGATGCTTGTTTTCTATTACCCACAAGATACACCTGTGGAACGAGGACCGACGGGGGTTGTTCCGATAAGTCATTATTTCAGCACGAATGAAGGATCCCAAATATCTCCCGAATATCCTATTACTGGGAAAGCGGGTTCTGTGGTATTCGCAAATTATGATCTATGGCATCGCGCAATGCCGAATCAGACTGAAGAGAGACGTTATATGATGAAGTTTCTCTATGCACGAATGGTTGAACCGCAGGAACCGACGTGGGCAAATAAGGAAACATCATGGGGAAACGGAACAGCACTTGGACCTGCGGAACATCAGGACATGTTTGAACATCTTTGGAACTGGCACCTCGGTTCAAAGGGTGTTGATACATCGGCTTCTCCTAATGGTGAAACGTTGTCAGGTTTGATAAGTGCGATGAATGGTGAGACTGAATCCGTTGGATTGCGAGCTGCCTATCAAGTACCGAAGTTTGGAGAAGAAGCGGTTCGACCGTTGGTAAGGTGTCTTTATGAAGAATCAGATATGGCACGGCGTAATGCGTGTTATGCGTTGAACGCAATGGGTTCACCTGCTGTTGATGCACTACGCAATGCGTTGAAAGATGCACCTGAAGGCGTTCGGGCAAATGCTGCAGAAGCACTTGGAGACCTTGGAACGAAGGCGGAACCAGTTGTCCCTGACTTGGTTGAGGCGTTAGAGGATGAATCTGCCAATGTCCGTGTGCGTGCGATTGAGGCGTTAGGTACGACGAGTCAATCAGGTTCATTAGCGGTGCCGAGATTGATAGAGGCATTAGAATCCCAAAATGATGGTGTTAGACGGAATGCGGTGTTTGCGCTATGTCGAATCGGGGAGCATGCTGCGGATGCTGTTGAAGGTTTGGAAAATCTGCTTTTTGATGAGAACCGTTATATCCGTGGCAATGCGGTGCATGCGCTTTACCGTATTGGTACGCCAGAGGCGAAGGACGTGTTGGTGCGTTATCTCCATTCAACTCGGTGGTGTCCGATTACCAATCGCGATAGTACGTTTTAACATGGACTCTGGCTAAGAAATATCAAGTCACGTAGGTTGGGTTGAGGAAAGAAACCAATAAATCAACGCTATGAATACCCGGGGAACGCCTACAGGCGTTCATACCGTTGATTACTTGATTTGGCACTACAATGGATAATAAGAAGTTAGTGGCAAAAACTTCATACAACCACTCAATAGGGTGTGTAAAGTTTTTGGCAAAATATCACATCAACCATTGTAGTGCGGGGTCTCCGTGCCCCGCAAACTTTGCATCTACCAACAACTGCGGGGCACGGAGACCCCGCACTACAATGGATAGTCCGAAGTTAGTGGCAAAAACTTTACATACCCACTAAATAGCCTGCTTGATTGTTGATTAAGGTTGTGATAGAATACCAACAATGGAAGACACACAAGAAATCTATACTCTAATTCAGAAAGACAAAGCAACAGAAGCACGCGTCGGTGAACTTCGGACTGCACACGGGGTTGTGAATACCCCGATTTTTATGCCTGTTGGTACCCGTGGTACCGTGAAAGCATGCACCCCGCAAACCCTAAACGAACAGATTCAAGCAGAGATTATCCTTGCAAATACCTACCATCTTTACCTACGTCCCGGACACGAAATTGTCCAAGAAGCAGGTGGATTGCATCAGTTTATGGGGTGGGACAAGCCGATTTTAACCGATAGCGGTGGGTTTCAGGTCTTTAGTCTGGGACCGCTAAGAAAGATAACGGAGGACGGGGTTACCTTCCGTTCTCCTATAGATGGCACAGAAAGGTTTATCAGTCCTGAACGTTCCATTGAAATACAGAATGCACTCGGGGCAGATATTATCATGATTTTTGATGAATGTCCTGCTTTGCCAAATGAATATGAATATCTCAAAAACTCAATGGAGATGACGTTACGGTGGGCAGAACGCAGCAAAAAAGCACATCAGAATCCGAAACAACTGTTGTTCGGAATTGTGCAGGGTGGCATGGAGCGCGACCTTCGTCAAGCAAGTGTTGAGGGGACGGTATCAATCGGTTTTCCGGGGTATGCAATCGGTGGATTGAGCGTAGGCGAAGAAAAGGATTTGATGAATGAGATGTTGGCATACACAGCACCCCTACTCCCGGAAGATAAGCCACGTTACTTAATGGGTGTCGGAACACCTGAAGATTTAGTGAATGGTGTGCGGTGCGGTGTTGATATGTTCGATTGTGTTATGCCGACACGGAATGCACGCAACGGATCGCTCTTTACATCTGTGGGTATCGTCCGAATTAAGAATGCGAAATATACCCGTGATTTTAGTCCTTTGGATCCAGCGTGCAGCTGTTATACCTGCCAAAATTTTACACGCGCCTATCTCCGACACCTGCATATTGAGAATGAGATACTCGGTTCGCAGTTGCACACCCTGCACAACTTACATTTTTATGTCAGTCTGATGCGTGGGATTCGGCGTGCTATATGTGATGGCAGTTTTGCAGCATTAGCAACTGATAAACCGGATATTAGTTCACTGGTGCAGTTAGGACAACCTACTGAGTTAGTTAGTACCTGAAAGTGATGTCACATCCCAAAGAAGTATTGTTCCATCGCCACTGCCACTTGCGAGAGTTTTCCCATCCGGACTGAAACATACACTCCCAACATCATCTATGTGTCCTTTGAAGGTTGCTAAAGATCGTTTCTTGAACAAATTCCACCATCGTTTTTTAGTGACATCCCACAGTCGCACTGCACGATCTGAACCTCCACTGGCAAGCATTTTTCCATCTGGACTGAAACTTATACTCTTAATAATAGAAGAGTAATCATGCCCTTTAAGTATTGCTTTTCGTTTCCCTGTCTCAACATCCCATAGCACGATTGATCTGTTTGAACTTCCAGCAACTATTTTTCCGTCTGGACTAAAACTTACACTTTTAACATCAAACTCAAACGAATGTTCAGATATGATTACTTTTCGTTTACCTGTTTCAACATCCCATAGTCTCACTGTTTTGTCTGAACCTCCACTGGCAAGCATTTTCCCATCTGGACTGAAACGTATACTCCAAACCTCCGCGCCTGCGTGTCCTTCAAGTATTACTCTCTGCTGTCCAGTTTCAACATCCCATAGCCATACCTCTAACCCACTTGCACTTGCGAGTGTACATCCATCAACACTGAAGGCAACACTCCTGACACAGTTCTCATATCCACTCCTATTTGCATGTCCTTTGAGTGTTTTTTTGTGTTCACCTGTAATAATATCCCACAAATTTATCACATTGTCATGACCTCCACTGGCAAGCGTTTTGCCATCCGGACTAAAATTTACGCACCAAACCTGTTCAGTATGGCCTGTGAATGTTTTTTTCAGTTTTCTTGTATTCACATCCCACAACTTTACTGTATTATCAGCATGTCCGCTGGCAATCGTAGTTCCATCCGGTGAATACGCAACGGAATTGGTCCATGAAATATGTCCTTTCAGTGTTGCTTGATGCATTCCAGTGGTTGCATCCCAAAGTCTTACTTCATCTCTACGCGAACTGCTGCTTGCAATCATGCTACCATCAATAGAATATGCGACGCTAGTAACAAGGTTCGTATGTCCTTTGAGTGCTTTTTTGTGCTTATGTGTCGTAACATCCCACAGTCGAACTGTGTTATCACTACTCCCACTAATCAGTGTGTTTCCGTCAGGACTGAACCCCAATGAATTGACAAAGGCAGTATGTCCTTTAAGGTCAGCTATGTTTTTTCCTGTTGCAACATCCCACAACCTTATTATATTATCCCCATGTCCACTTGCAAGTGTTTTACCATCGGGATTAAAACTGATACTTAAAACAAAGTTGCGCAATGTTTTATCGGACCAAAAAGATTTGTATTTTCTAGTTATAATGTCCCATTGCCTTAATTCCTCATTACTCGTACTAACAAGTGTCTTGTTATCAGTAGGACTAAAGCTGATGTTACGGACAGGACTTGGATGTCGTGTGAAAACTGATATTTGTTGTTCTGTAGCAACATTCCACAGATATACCTTTCCATTCCCATGTCCACTTGCAAGAATTGTACCATCGGTATTAAAACTTAAACTATATACTTGGCTATCAAATTGATTTCTTAGTTCTGTCAATGCAGCTATTTGCTGTTTTGTGGTGACATCCCACAACACAATTGTATGATCCCAATTTCCAGTAGCAAGTATTTTGCTATCAGGACTAAAACTCAGACACATGATCCGGAGTGGTTCTGCAGAGGGTAGATTTGGTTTCTTATTGTTACGCCACTGGACATGCGAGCCGACAGACCACAATAGATCTTGTTCTTCACCGGTTTGTGCGTTATAAATCCAAACTCCAATAGATCCTGCAACTGCCATGTGTTTTCCATCTGGTGAATATGCAATACCGTTACCAGAAATATCACCTTTACCAAGTCTCGCTTTTGCCCCTTTAGGCAAAGCCCATTGCGTATAATTCCCTTTATCAAATAAAACCTGATTGGATTCCTGTCCAGTGCTATCACCTTTACCTATTTCACCAGCATTTGCCCCCAACTGATTTCGAATATCCGGTTTTGCATCCAAATTCAACACAATAGGTGCATCAATCAATTCTACCGTAGTTTCAGATTGTGCATCCAAACTATAGGCTTGCTGGAAATGCGCTAAGTATTGACTTCCTAATCCAAGCATTAGCACAATCAAAGCGATACTTGACGCGCCGATTACCCACGGCACTAACGGTTTACTACCTGATGGTGCGGTTGGTTTTATATTTTCAATCCTTTGCATGATATTGTCAGTAAGGTTGGGGGATAGTTTGAAATTGCTAAGTGCTTCTCGTATCATCGGTTCCTCCTTTTGTAACCTTTGTCTTGCACGGTGTAATCGGAGCTTAATCGCACTTGCAGATACTCCCAAGAATCGACTTATCTCTTCAATCGTCATTTCACCTAAATAATGAAGTGTCATCACCGTGCGTTCACTTTCTTTCAGTTTCGCAAGCAGCTTTTTCACCACCTCGCGTTGCGTTTCAACCGTTGCTTTTGATTGTTCTTCTGCAACATATCGTGAATATGCTTCTTCTATCTTCTCAACATCTGTCTCATCTAAAGGTTCAGTTTCAATGCGTTTCTTACGAAGCCACGCACGGCATTGGTTGGTGGCAATCACATAGAGCCATCCAGAAAACTGATTCGGATCTTTCAAAGTTGCCAGTTTCTGATAGACTTTGAGGAAGGTGTCTTGTGTGATTTCTTCAGCGATGTGGAAATCACCTATTTTCCGCCAAGCGAGTGCATGCACCTGCTTCTGATATTTGTTCACCAAACTCACAAAAGCGTTCTCATCACCCGCAAGGATTCGGTTTATTAGTTCAACATCTTCGTGCTTCATTATGCACCTCAAGAAAACGACAGATTTGTTTCAAGTTGTTTCAATATATAATGACGCGGGTTTAATGTGGAATGGTTACTTTCTTTTTAAGGATGTCACATCCCAAAGAAGTATTGTGCCATCCCAACTTCCACTTGCGAGAGTTTTCCCATCCGGACTGTATGCTACGCATGCAACACTTGACTTATGCCCTTCAAATAACGCAATCTGTTCTTTTGTAACGCTATCCCATATTCTCACTGTATTGTCAATACTTCCAGTAGCAATTGTTTTTCCATCACCGCTAAAGGCAATAGTTAAAACAGAACCTACATGCCCCTTAAGTATACCTTTTTGTCTTGTCGTTGATAGATCCCACAGATGAACGTTTGCAACGTCACGCCATTCGCTGCTCCATCCGCGGCTGTTATTAGGACCACCACTACTTGCGAGTGTGTTTCCATCAGGACTGAACACTACACAAAAAACGCTATATGGATGTCCCTTGAGTGTAGTTTTTAGTTGTCTTGTTGATACATCCCATAACTGGACCATACCGTCATTCCTTGAAACTCCGCTTGCGAGTGTTTTTCCATCGGGACTAAAAGCAATACTCTTAACTGTTGAGTATTCTTCTTCAGGTTTATGTCCTTCGAATGTTGTTTTCAGTTCTCCAGTTTCCGCATCCCACAAATATACGGAGTCGTCATCTACGCCTCCGCTGGTAGCAATCAGATTACCGTCAGGACTATATGCAACTGCTGAGATACTTGTGGTGGAAGATGAATCCAGCCGAGGAATTTCTATTTTTGTTTTATGCTGTCCTGTCAAAATATCCCACACAAGTACAGTGTTATAATCATTTCCTGTGACAAATGTATTTCCATCCGGATTGAATACAATACTCTTCACATTCAGTCCATCCGTGTTGAAAACCGCTCTTTGCTGGTTAGTATTTATATCCCATAACAACACTTGATTATCATTTCCACTTGCGATAATGTTACCATCAAGACTGAATGCAATACTCTCCACGATGCCTGTATGACCTGAGATTGCTGTTTTTTGTTCTCCCGTTGCTTCGTCGAAACATAACACTGTTCCATCCCCTCCCACGCCAACTAACGTGTTACTATCCGGACTAAATGCAACATGATACCATTCAGTCTGACCCTTGAGGAGTGTAGTTTGTGCGTTATACCTGCTACTGTGCCAATGATACTCTTCATTGAAATCCCACAATTTTATAGTTTTGTCCAGGCTTGCACTTGCAAGAATACTTCCATCAGGACTAAGTGAGATATGAGTGACATTTGATCGATGTCCGGCGAGTTTCCCAGTATATACTCCAGTTGCCATATCCAAAAATTGAATACTCGAAAAACCACATAAAACTATTTTGCCACCGTCAGGACTAAACACCACAGAACTAACATGTTTCTCCGTTTTAATTATTTCTTTTTGTTTCCCAGTTGCTACATCTAACAGATATATTTTTTGCATACCACCCCACCCGGCTATTATATCATCACCAGGAGAGAAGACTATTCCCAAGATACTGGAAGGCATACCATCGGAAACTGTTTTAAGTTCACCAGTTACCGCATCCCACACCCGTATTGTAGAATCCATACTTGAACTTGCAAGTATTTTGCCATCAGAACTGAACACTACACCTGTAACTGCACTCTTATGACCTATAAGAGTGTGTTTATGTAGTCCGGTCCCAGCGTCCCATAACATTACAGTATCGTCTGCGCTACCACTGGCAATCGTAGAACCATCCGGACTGAATGCGGCGGTAAGGACACTTCCTGTATGTCCAGTTAGAAGGCTTAATTCTTTACCAGTATGTGCGTCATATAACCAAATCCCAGTTCCGCTGGCAACAGCAAGTCTATTTCCATCAGGAGAGTACGCCACTTCTCGTACACTACCCTTTCCAAGTCTGGCTTTCGCCCCTTTAGGCAAAGTCCATTTCGTATAATCCCCTTCATCAGATGAAACCTGATTAGATTCCTGTCCAGGACCATTACCTTTACCCGTATCAGCATTTTGTCCTAACTGATTTCGGATATCCGGTTTCGCATCCAAATTCAACACAATAGGTGCATCAATCAATTCTACCGTAGTCTCAGATTGTCCATCCAAACTATAAGGTTGTTGGAAATATGCATTATAACGACTTCCCAATCCAAGCATCAACACAATCAAAGCGATACTTGACGCGCCGATTACCCACGGCACTAACGGTTTACTACCTGATGGTGCGGTTGGTTTTATATTTTCAATCCTTTGCATGATATTGTCAGTAAGATTTGGGGATAGTTTGAAGTTGCTAAGTGCCTCTCGTATCATCGGTTCCTCCTTTTTGAGTCGTTGTCTCGCACGGTGTAATCGGAGCTTAATCGCACTTGTGGATACACCCAAAAATCGACTTATTTCCTCAATTGTCATTTCACCAAGATAGTGGAGCGTCATCACTGTACGTTCACTTTCTTTCAGTTTCGCAAGCAGCTTTTTCACTACCTCGCGTTGCGTTTCAACCGTTGCTTTTGATTGTTCTTCGGCAACATATCGTGAATATGCTTCTTCTATCTTCTCAACATCTGTCTCATCTAAAGGTTCAGTTTCAATACGTTTCTTACGAAGCCACGCACGGCATTGGTTGGTGGCAATCACATAGAGCCATCCAGAAAACTGATTCGGATCTTTCAAAGTTGCCAGTTTCTGATAGAC
Organism: Candidatus Poribacteria bacterium; assembly: GCA_958295945.1. Lineage (GTDB taxonomy): Bacteria > Poribacteria > WGA-4E > WGA-4E > WGA-3G > MSPOR6. Next base: position 776,759 of record OY282386.1, on the reverse strand, counting down.
TTTGAGGAAGGTGTCTTGTGTGATTTCTTCAGCGATGTGGAAATCACCTATTTTCCGCCAAGCGAGTGCATGCACCTGCTTCTGATATTTGTTCACCAAACTCACAAAAGCGTTCTCATCACCCGCAAGGATTCGGTTTATCAGTTCAACGTCTTCGTGCTTCATTATGTACCTCAAGAAAGTGACAGATTTGTTCCAGTTGTTTCAATATATAATGACGCGGGTTTAATGTGGAACGGTTACATAATTATTAAAGTTGTGGCTTCTCTGAAAAGATCAGTAATCTAACCAACTAAATACTTAAAGACAGCGGATAAATTGTCGTCAGGTGAGTAGAGTTGTGAGACGTTCAGTTCGTTTTCTATGAGGATTTGAGGGAGGCGCGCATAAAAGGCATCCGGTTTTTCCGTTTCAATGATAACATCACCCGCTGCATCACCGAAGGTGACACTGAGAATATCATCATACGGAAGACAGACTTGTGCTAAACGACGGGGTTCGTCAGCACTTAAATATACCTGATGTGGGTGTTCATCAATCAATTCACGTATATCGGAGATAGTGCCTTCTGCAAGTATACGTCCTTGATGAATAAGTAAAATCGTATCAGTTAAGGATTCAATTTCATAGAGGATATGACTGGAAACGACCATACTGATGCCTTGTTCAGCAAGTTTCTTGAGTAGATTCATGACATGTCTTCGACCGATGGGGTCAAGTCCGGTGAGCGGTTCGTCAAGGAACAGGAGTTCAGGTTCATGCACGAGAGCTTGTGCAAGTTTAATCCGCTGCCGCATCCCCTTGCTGTATGATCCAATCGGTTTATCTTTTGCGGAAATCATATCCACCGTTTCAAGTGCCTCTAAACTTCGTGGCTCCACATCTGTCTTCTCACATCCACTCAACGTCGCAAAGAAAGAGATAAACTCAAATCCTGTCATGAATTGATATGCCAATTCAATATCGGGACAGTAACCGACCCGCTTTGTGAGAAGATAGTTATTCCAAACAGGTTGATTTAGGACAGATATTTCTCCCATGTTCGGTTTGAGTTGACCTGTCAATAATTTGAGCAGACTGGTTTTGCCAGCACCGTTAGGACCGAGCAAACCTGTTATTCCGGGATGAATAGACAAGGTGACATCATTCACCCCCATTACTTCACCATACCATTTTGATAGGTTCTCTGTTTGAACGATTGCATTATCATCCATTATTTTGTGTCCTACAATGCCGTTATGACATTTTATTTTTCTGACAGATTTTCAAAGTTTCTTCAAGGTTCTTGATACCTGCCGTGGTACCGATCTGAGTAACACATGCAGCACCAGTCGCTGATGCCAACTCCGCAGTCGTTTTTAGGTCCCATCCTTTTACCTTTCCCGCAAGGAATCCAGCCACATAAGCATCGCCAGCACCAGTCGCATCTACGATATTTACAGAATACGCGGGGACGAAAAGTTCCTCTTCAGGTGTTGAAACGTAACTACCCTGTTCTCCCATCTTGATACCAATAGTATGAATGCCGTAGTTCCGTAAAAAATGTGATATATCTCTCGGTTCAAATAAACCTGTTAGATGTTCTGCTTCGGTTAAACTCGGTAGAAATATGTCAACATAAGGCAAACACGGTTCCAACGTTTCCAACCACTTCCCTGAAGCGTCCCATGTGGTATCAAGTGAAGTTGTTATACCTAATCCTTTTGCTTTTTGAAGGACATTTGCCATCGGGTGTCCATCAAATTTTGGCATGACAAATGCACCTGCAATGTGTAGTATTTTAGTTGTTTTTATTATATCCCAATTGAGATCACCCTCGTTCAATTCACCATTTGCACCGATAAAGTGGCAGAAACTTCTTTCACCATCAGAGGCGATTGATACGAAGGTAAATGACGTGTTCGTATGTACATCTTGTAATATTCCTGTTGTGTCAACTCGGTTCTCCGTAAGGGATTGTAAGATGAGTTCTCCAAAATGATCGTTGCCGATTTTACCCATTGCACCGACAGAAACACCGAGCCGTGAGAGGGCAATCGCTGTGTTGTTTGCGCAACCACCAGCATGTATTTCAAGTTCGTCAAATAGGACTAATTTCCCTTTTTCTGGAAAGTTATCTATCGGTCTACCGAGTACATCAGTGACATAAATTCCGAGCGATAGCACATCCATCTGTTTACACTCTCCCATATCCTACCGTTATATCTTAAGGTTACCTCTCTGTGTCTTTTCCATCCATATACATTATAACGAATATTTCATTATTTGTGTTAACATTTTCGTCAGTTGACATTATCGGTATCGCTGATGGCACTTGTTTCAATTGAGATGTCCATCCAATTAATACTTTCCGACTTTGAACTTCAACATCTTTCAGCAAGTATTGAAGCAAACCTTCTTGTTGTAAGATTTTGCAGTATGCCATCCGTATCCCACTGAGTTCATCATAGAGTGGTAATTTTTCTATTGTCCTGCTTTGTGATTCTGATGACCATTCGATATTTTTTCCAAGCATAATTGTCCCTAAATAATTCGCTTTTTCACCAGAAATTTGCCACGCATTTTCCAACTGTAATTCCTGTTCGGAGGTATCCAATGAAAAAAATGACTCCACCACATAAGTGCTGGGACTCCACGGTTCTACAGAAATTTCACGCAGTTGGTATGTTGAATCGTAAGACACCTGTGGTGGTTTAGCAATACTTTTCATTCTCAAAGGACGAATAAATGAGTTTGGTGTTAGTGGCATTGTGGTATTTGTGTGTGCGGTAGCTCTTAGGGATACATAACTTTCCAAATGTGCATTCTTTCTTTCAGAATAAATAGATAATATTGAAAACCTTTCAGCGGTTATTTTTTTGGGTAATACTGTCTGTGCTACAACGATAGCACTAACGGATGCTAGAACGAAGACTAAACCTCCAATCCAATAACGACGATTTCTTTTTTGTGCAGATTTACCACGCTTTCCGATATAAAAGAGAAAACCACCAAAACTCAACAGATATATCGGTAGCACTATGGATAGTAGTCTAATGATAGGAATCTGTGTCGGCATTTTTGAAAGAAATTGTTTATGCAACTTTTCTTCGTGTTGTCGAAATGGCGCGTACCTTTCAGCCTGTAGTTTCTGTGATTTTCCGTGTGTGTTAAGTAGCCAACGCCAAAAAGTTTCACCTGCCTTCAACTCAGAGAAGGGTGGTGCATTGTAATCAAACGAGAAGCAGATTATCTGTCCACTGCCAAAGTCTCGTTTCGCAATATATATCTGTTCATCCGCGCCGAGTAGTATTTGAGATCTTTGTTTCAGTTCAAAACGAATGTTCTTGAAGGTGGATACTGCGTCGTCTTTGGATGATTTATCTTCAGAATTTAATCCCAGTTGTTTTCGTAAAACCATTGGAATGCTATGGATTGTTTCTTCACGTGTTAACTTGACAGGAAGAAGGTGTTCAACGAAACTATCCTTTAGGAATTGAAAGTTACTGCCGCCTGATAAAATAAGTGTCCCGCCACGTTGCACCCAATCTAAAAGTGCTGACTGTTGTGATTTCAATACGCGTTTTTCTGTAAGTGATACCTCACGAATCATAACCAGATCAACAGCATCATAACCAATCCACCTTGTTGGCATCGCGCGTGAATTCTGCAGATATTTAACATGTGTCTGTGTGCCTTTGACATCCAGCTGTTTGCTGTCAATTATCCTTTGTAACTTATCTCCACTTGGGGCTAATACTAACACAAGATAGTCTTTGCTTACGATTGATGTAGGTGATGTAATTTGGTGAGTCACATGTGGTACTGAAATAGATGTTGCAATTTGCTTGTCGGATTCATCTGAGTGTTCCAATTCAATATGAAGCTTAAATGTAGTTTTTGGACAGTAGATATATAATGTTTTCTGTTTCCGATCAGTTTTACTCAACTGCAGTGGTGTAGCATAACGGAAAATAGGTTCATCGGTGTATATATGACGAGTTTCAACCGTGAGTTCTCCGTTGAACACAGTGAGTTCATTTTGACTCCGCAGGTTTACAGTCAACGGTGTCCATTTTCCTGATTTATACCCATTGTTGAATCCAATGGTCACATCCTCAAATTCCACTGCACAGAAGGCTGAAGATGTAATAACAAATACATAGATGAGTGTGGTGAATGTTCTCATTGCAACACCAGATAATGGTATGTGTTAAGCGTTAGACGCAAAAATAGGTGTTTTAGATGAGTCGTGCGGGATTTTTTGAGAGTTGGGTTTCGGTTGCACCATCAAATGCGTGTGTGCTGAAGACACCATTTCCCAGCATAATCATTGAGGCGACACCACCTATTTTCTCAATTTGTTGTATCGTATCTATCACGCGAGAATCAGTGAGTAAGCCGCTTTCTACTGAAAATTGTTTCGCAACAGCAAAACATGATGTAAACAATTCTGGATTCGGTTTAGTACTGGTAAGACTTTGCAAAACTGCTAAAGCATTATCCGCAGCACTATTGATGCGTTTTACCTGTTCCTTGTTTCTGAGCACTTCGCTTGTCTGGATTGGTCCGAAGTACCTATAATAGATAGGTTGTTCAGGTATAGGCAATGTGTCGGCAACTAACGGCGCGCCCTCCTTTAGCTTAACGAGGCATCCACCATGGTATTGCGAGCAGACATCACCTAATCCTGTCCGATTTTCAACTTCAGCCACATGCGCGATCATTGCCAATGTTTCATTATCTTTATCTGTCCCTAAGAGTTTGTTGAGAGCGTACGCTGTAGCAAGCGAACCAGCACCACTCAAACCGAAGCCGCATCCAAGAGGTAACGGAGAGATGAAATGGACCTTTATACCAGATATGTTTGTCCTTTGGATTAAACGTTCAACCACAGACAGAACAGTTGGAAAATTGATGGCTTGTCCGTTGAAGAATACCTGTGTAGGTCGATGTTCAGAAACGGTTGCTTCTACTCCCTCTTGAATGGTGAAACCCATTCCGAGGGAATGCATACACGCCGGGTCTGTGTGCGGTATTATTTTAAAAACACTTGAAATGTTACCGGGTGCAAACGCACTTGCCATATCACTCCTTTATAAAACAAAATCCATAAACTATTTATACGAGTAATCTATCTATTTCGTCTATTCTGTCGGGTTTCAGTGTCCCTTCGACGGAAAGCATTTTCAGCATATACTCCATCACCAATCTTCGCGGCTTGTCCTCTTCCTGTTACAGGACATTTTGTGCCGTCTAATCGTGGAATTACATACTGTTCAAACCATGCACCCATCTGCTGTCGCATATCAGTAATTAGTGCGTTCTTAGACTTGTCATCTATCAGATTTTTTCGTTCTTTGGGGTCATTTACTAAGTCATACAACTCATGTGGACCGTAAGGATAACGGTGGACATATTTCCACTCTTGCATGCGTATCATACGCACAGGTCCGTATTCATCAAACACAACCACACGATCTTGGGCATCGTTGGTCTTTCTGGATAATGCAGGGACAAAACTTCTGCCGGGTGACATATCGTCATTCGGATCAGGTAAACCGAGATAATCCAGAAGAGTCGGCATGAAATCGTATTGACTCACCATCGCTTCGCTGGTTCGTCCCTCTGGAATTTTACCGGGTTGGTTCATGATAAAGGGCACTTTAACCGAATTCTCATACATATTCAGTGGAAACGTACCGTTGCCTTTATGCCAAAATCCGTGATGTCCACAGGAATAACCGTTATCACTACTAAATACGACAAGTGTATTCTCTCGGATGTCTAACGCAGTAAGTCGCTCTAAAATCCTTCCTACGTTTAGGTCAAGGGCTGTAATTGCAGCAAAATAACCTTTCAACGAATTGCGATTACCCATGTGTTGGTTTGTACCGCGTCCTGCCCACGGATGTAAAGCCTCTTGTGGACACGTCTTAAACGGACAATCATCATAAGAATCTACGATGTCTTGCGGATGTCCATTAAACGGTGTATGAGGTGCATTGTAGTTAACACTCAGATAGAACGGACCCTCTTTATTCTCAGAAATAAAGTTTAGCGCATCATCTGTAATTACGTCAGTGAGGTAACCGGGTTGCCTTTCTACTTTACCATCTCGGATCATGTCAGCGTTGTTATATTTACTGCCGCCTCTCGGCAAAGCGAACCAGTGACTAAACCCGTGTTGAGGTAACATGCTATCGCCAAGATGCCATTTACCACTCAATCCGACAGTATAACCATTTTCTGCCATCACATCTGTATAACATGTCAGTCCTTCAAGATAACGTATGGGATTAGGTGGCAAGTTTCCGACAGGGCAAAAATCGTGCACACCGTGTGAAGATGGAATGCGTCCAGTCATCAGACTTGCGCGTGCTGGGGAACAAACAGGAGTTGTGCAGAAAAAGTTGGGAAACCGTGTGCCTTCAGAAGCGAGTTGATCAATAAAAGGTGTTCGCACCTCATCGTTTCCGGCACAACCTGCTGCCCAAGGTCCTTGGTCATCGGTTAGAATAAAGATTACATTTGGTTGATTTTCCATTTGATTTCCTCCTGTTTGTTCTGCCCCAAGTAATACAGTTGGTGTGACCGCAGCAGCTACAGCACCTGTACCTACATTCTTCAAGAAACTTCTGCGTGAAATATTTGTGCTTAAGGTTTTGTCTTGATTTGACATGTCAATCTGTTATCCGTTTTTACAACTATAGTAGATATTGGATTAATTAGGAACTATGCCTACTACCTTTAAATCCGTTACATTGATGTCTATGGCAAGGTTAGAAGACCTCATCTACTGTGAGAACAAAATATCTAAACATTCCTTCGGGGTGGCGCATATCTTGGATGGAAGGAATTTTCACCGTAATTACCGTCTCCAAGTTTCGCTGCTTGTCCACCGCCTGTGACTGAACACCTTGCTCCATCCAATTCTGGGTCAACATATCGCTCAAACCACGCACCCATCTGTTGTCGCATATCACCAATAAGTGCATTATGTTCGTTCTCATCAATCAGATTCTTACGTTCCTTTGGATCTTTCTCTAAGTTGTATAGTTCATGGGGTCCGTATGGGTATCTGTGGACATATTTCCACTCTTGCGTTCGAATCATACGCACAGGTCCGTATTCGTCAAAGACAACAATTTCATCTTGTGCATCGTTTGTTTCTCCTGCTAATGCGGGGACAAAACTTTTGCCGGGTGACATATCATCATTTGGATCAGGTAAACCGAGATAGTCAAGAAGTGTAGGCATGAAATCGTATTGACTTACCATTGCTTCACTCACACGTCCTTCAGGTATACGTCCGGGTTGACTTATGACAAAGGGAACTTTGACCGAATTCTCATACATATTCAGTGGGAACGTTCCGTTGCCTTTGTGCCAAAATCCGTTGTGTCCGCAGGAGTAGCCGTTATCACTACTGAAAACGACAAGTGTGTTTTCACGGATACCTAACTCTGAAAGTTTATCTAAAATGCGACCGACGTTTAGATCAAGTGCTGTTATCGCAGCGTAATAACCTTTCAACGACTCGCGATTTCCCATGTGGGCTGCAGCACCCTGTACTGCCCACGGATGCAGTGGTTCTTGTGGACATGTCTTGAACGGACAATCATCGTAAGAATCTACAATGTCTTGCGGATGACCATTGAAAGGTGTATGCGGTGCGTTATAGTTGACGCTGAGATAGAATGGACCTTCACTATTCGCGGATATAAATTCCAACGCATCATCTGTGATGACATCGGTGAGGTAACCGGGTTGCATCTCTACCTCTCCATCGCGAATCATATTTGCATCGTTATATTTACTACCACCTGTAGGCAAAGCAAACCAGTGACTGAAACCGTGCTGAGGTGTTAGGCTATCTCCAAGATGCCACTTTCCACTCAATCCAACGGTGTAATCATTTTCTGCAAGCACATCGCTATAGCATGTCAATCCATCAAGATAACGAGCAGGATCAGGTGGCATGTTTCCATCACGGATCCAGTCGTGTACACCGTGTGCTGATGGGATACGTCCGGTCATCAGACTTGCGCGTGCGGGTGAACAAACAGGACTGGTACAAAAAAAGTTGGGAAATCGTGTGCCTTCTGCTGCAAGTTGATCAATATAGGGAGTGCGGATTTCGTCGTTACCGCTACAACCCATTGCCCAAGGTCCTTGGTCGTCGGTTAGAACAAAAATCACATTCGGTTTGTTATCCATATTATGTTCTCCATTTTAGTTAGTAAATTTGGTCGAATGTTTATTCACTTGTTGAGTCATTGACTTTTTGCAATTCCTCAAGGAGACGAACGATATCTCGGTAGCATTTGTCAAATGAGTCGGCTTTCCGTGCTTGATCAATATCAAAGAGTGCTGCGAGGGCTGCTTGGTCGCGTGTTTCACTATATGTCTTACCTTTTTGCATTCTGCGACGCAACCATTCTTTTGCCCCACGGATTGCTTCAGGATTATCTGGAGGACTAATATCTCTTTCTAATCCTCTCTTTCCACGAAGGGATTCTCCCGCTGCAAGAAACCAAGACTCAAATTCATGTTTAGCGAATACAACTGCAATCGGTATATTGTGAAAAACTGGTGAAATCCGATGAAGTAATGTTGGTGCCAATTCTGCTGGACAGTCATCATCACTGTCAAGAATAATGAGTATAGCACCTTGTTTGTTTATGCTTCGGATTGCTATTCCAACTGCATGCTCAAGTTCACCTATCTGCGACACCTTATTTCTAGGAAATCGGATAGGAGGCGGTATACCAAGGTCGAGTTCTGGAAAATGGATTGCTGCCACGCGTCGAATCAATATTGGCACGGCTTTGACCTCTCCTTTACCCTCAACAACACATCCTATATTGACCTTCATTCAAGCGTTCCTTTTTCCTTTATTTTGTCAGAATCGCTTTTGTTAGGTTCAAATAGTTCAAGTTGTCTCACTTTCGGAGCATGACCTTTAGGTATCTGGGTAAGATCAGGTTGAAATTGATCAAGACGTAAATATTCACCTGGTGTGCACAACTGATCATGTAGAACAGATTTACCTACTTTGTCTACTGGAGCAACAATTGTATTTCCGTCATGTGCTTCGACAGCGAGAATTGAGTTCACATCCAAGTGTTTATCATCAAGCAGATCTGGACTGTGTGTAGTGATGATGACCTGTCTTTTGTATGCAGCATCCCGAAGGGCATCAAGTAAAACACCTGATGCTGCAGGATGAAGCGCAATTTCTGGTTCTTCTATTCCTACAAGCGTAACGTGTTCTTCTGCTTTCTGATTTCCCTGAAACAGAGCAACAAGAATCCCAAACGCGCGGAGTGTGCCATCAGACATACTGTTCGCAAGAAATCTCAAGGGACGCTTGTCTTCTGCTACATATTGCCTGAACTCCAATGTTTCTTTCGGTCCAAACTTGCTTATATTTACGCTTTGTACACCAGAGACAATCAATTGCAGATATTCTTGTATATCTGCTTTTACTTCAGATGATAATTCGTTGAAGACACTGGTTAAGTTGCTTCCGTCTTCCATCAACACGTCCCCTAAATTGGGATCTTGTAGGTCTCGGATTATGTCAGGGTTGAGATTGTAAAACCCCATCTGTGACAATGCATCGTAAACAGGACGAAATTCTGGCAGACCTGAAGCGTTTACTAAATAGAGACGATCCTTTGCAGCTGCTGGTGCGACATCAACACTTGTGGATGTCACATCGCCATTTACAACATTGAAGTAAATATCAGGAGAGTTAGAGTTCTCATTATGAATATTACACTCTTCCGTCTGCACCACATATCCGCCTGATGAACGCGTTCCGATTCGAAAGGCATAGTGTCCTGTTGAACCGTTGGGTAGAACAAATTCCAGTCGAATACTGAAATGATTAGGGTGTCCGCGTGAACGACGACGGACATCGTTAATACTACCACGCGCACGTACTGCATGGTCAAGCGATGAATTCAAGGCATCCGCAACAAACCGCAATGCATCAAGAAAGTTACTCTTTCCCGAACCGTTGCGACCTACGAGAAAAGTCAAAGGTTGCAAATGCACATCGCATGCAGCAATACTCTTATAATTTTTCAGAATGACTCTTTTAATAAACGTTGAATCTTGCATCTCAGTCCCACATCTTCTTACGCCACCGGAAACGCATCACCAACAAGCGGTTCACCATCTTCTACCTCAATAGTCGGAACAAGGACATGTCCAGGGGATTGTGCATTGTTGTATCGTACACCTTGTGCCATAAAAATCATGACAAATGCACGACGTTGATGATCTGTAACATTCGGTGGAGTGCCGTGCCAGTTTAGGCAGTGATGAAACATACACTCACCTGCTTTTAATTCTACCGGAGTACCGTGGCTGATGTCCAAACTCCGTCTTTCCGACCAAGGATTCGGAGGCTGTTCGCGTCCTTCCTCTTGTGCTTTTGCTGTTTCAGCATCAAACGCTGCTTTCGCTTCAACTGAGAAACGTTCATCTTTGTGGCTTTTCGGCATAACATGCATGCAGCCGCTGTCTACCGTAGCATCATCCAATGCTAACCAACAACTCACGATATTCGGAGGACTGAGAGGCCAAAAGAAGAAATCATGATGAAATCCGAAATGTCCGTTATCTTGTGGTGGTTTGGAAATGACTTGGTCATGCCAAAGTCGCACTTCAGGCGTATCTAATAATGATCGCGCTGTTCCTGCTATCAACGGATTATGGATAGCTGCCTCATAACTTGTCTCGCGCTTCCACATATTCACAAATTGATGTATCGCACGCGGATGTCCTCTACCTCTATTGAGTTCCTCTCCTTTGCGGTCATGTCCATATTTGAATTCTGGTGATGAATCGTCCCCTTCGTTGAGTTCCAAATCTATAATTATATCTAATCCATCACGCATGGTTTCAACGCCGTCAATATCTAAAACTTTGCCAAACTTTAGATATCCATTCTCCTGAAAAAAGTCAACTTGTTCTTGTGTTGCCATTGTTTTCCTCCTTGTACATTTATATCAGATATCATTATATGTTTGCTCTCACTATATTGGAAACTGGTGATTTCCAGCAGTCAACCCACCATCAATAACAAAAACTGCTCCAGTCGCAAAACTTGCTTCATCAGATGCAAGGAACAACGCAGCATTCGCAATGTCCGCAGGTTTCCCAATACGTCCCAACGGATACCAAGGTGTAATTTCATCTAATATATTTGGATTTCGTTCAATCATCGGTTCCCACACTTCAGTTTGCACGGTGCCGGGACAGATACAGTTGATACGGATATTGTCTTTACCATGTGCGACTGCCATTGAGCGAGTTAACGCAATAACACCGCCCTTCGTAGCAGAATATGCATGGATGCCTTGCAACCCGATGAGTCCATTGACTGATGCGATGTTGACGATGCTGCCACCCCTTACTTGTTGCATAATCGGTATCACAGCATCGCTACAATGACTCGTTCCTTGAAGTGCTACTGATAGGTTTGCTTCCCAATTATTTTTCAAGACATCTTCAGTTGAACAGATTGCATTGTTGACAAGGATGTCAACTGTTCCGTAAGCATCAACCGCTTTAGAAATGAGTGATTTTGCTTGTGCAGCAACAGACACATCAGCATTCACGAAAAGTGCTTCGCCACCTGCATCGGTGATGGCATCTACGGCCGCTGTGCCGATGTCATCGTTAACATCATCAACAACAACCTTAGCACCTTCTTCGGCAAACCGTATAGCGATGGCTTTACCGATACCGCGTCCTGCCCCTGTGACAATTGTTATTTTATTTTTTAAACGCATGTTGCAGTTTATGTATCCATATTTCAACTATGTATGATATAATTTACATATAACGCAAAATGAACAACCAAAAAACTTAAATGAATATGACACAACCAAATTTTAACTGCCATGAAGCAAGCGACACACTTTATATCTCTTTTGTCCCCGGTGAACAAGCAACAGGTATTGAATTGGCACCACACATTTTGCTCAGGCTAAATAAACAGGATCGCAAAACTGTTGGGATTACTTTTCTGGAATACTCTGTACTTGCTCAAAAGACCGATATGGGACCCCGCAGTTTTCCACTTACAGGTCTATCCGAATTGTCTGAAAATCTTCAAGACATTGTCATAGATGTGATCCAACGTCCACCAGGCAGCGACGTGTTATTGCTCTCATTATACACTCCATCAATTGAGGAAACAATTCCAATTATGCTTTTGCAAGCCTAATGCTTAATAGTATAAACCTCGGTTACTGTTGGATTCTTTGAATTAATTCAATATTGTGACGTAGCAAATCATTAACGAGTTCTTCGACTTCTTTTCCCTTGGCGACAGCGAGTTGACGCATAAAGTCGTCAACATCTTTTTCTAAGTAGATGGGAATTTGGAATACAGCTTCTGCATCATAGAATTTGCCCCGTTCACCTTTTGATAAATCGTATTCTGTTTTCATTAATTATATTCCTCATACTGTTTGGTTTCGGTTTGGGTTGCTTTACGAGCGGAGATAATACGGATATTCACATTGTGTTGAGTTTGATTGAAAGTATGTATGACTGCAAGTAAAATACTATTTTCATCAAAACCAAAAGTTATCCAACGATCTTCATTGATACTATGTTCTTCGTCAAATACCGAGATTTGATTAGGATCACGAAAAACGGTTGTTGACCTTAAAAAAGAGATCCCGTGTTTTCGTATGTTTTGTTTTTCTTTATCAGGATCCCACTTAAAATTATACAGCAACTTGAACACCTCTAACAACCCTTAATGCTGTAACGTCTGCGATATAAAAAGTTTTGTGCGCTCATGCTGCGGGTTATCAAAGAAATCAGCAGGTACTGCCTCCTCTACAACCACACCTTCATCAAAGAACATGACCCGATCCGCCACTTCTCGGGCAAATCCCATCTCATGCGTAACAACCAACATCGTCATACCTGAATGGGCAAGTTCCCTCATCACGTCTAACACTTCAGAGATCATCTCCGGATCAAGTGCACTTGTCGGTTCATCAAAAAGCATAATCTTGGGTTCCATTGCCAATGCCCTTGCAATAGCAACACGCTGCTGCTGACCACCAGAAATTTCTGATGGATATTTATACGCCTGATCGGCAATACCCATACGTTCAAGCAATCCTAATGCTTCTTCTTCTGCCTGACGTTTTGACAGTTTTCTCACTCTCATTGGGCCTAAAGTTATATTCTTTATGTTTGACAAATGTGGAAACAAGTTGAACTGTTGGAACACCATACCGACTTCCTGACGGATGAGATTGATATTACGCAGGTCATTAGTGAGTTCAATTCCGTCAACGATTATTGTACCGCGTTGATGTTCTTCCAACCTGTTTATTGTTCTGATAAATGTGGACTTTCCTGATCCAGATGGACCGCAAATCACCGCTTTCTCACCTTTTTTGAATACGGTGGAAATCCCTTTGAGCACATGGAAATCGTCAAACCATTTGTGCACATCTTCACAGACAATAATGGGGTCGTTCGTTACGGTTTCATTGTTAGTCATTTCATTTTCCTTTATATGCACATTTTGTATAGTATGCTAAACTTTTCCGACACCAAGTATTGATTCAACTTCCTGACTGATTTTAGACATCGCATAACAAAAAACAAAGTAGACAAGGGCGATAAATAAATATACCTCAATGTGCCGTCCTAACCATTCTTTATTTGCAAGAATACTTTTGGAGACACCTAACAGCTCAATGAGGCCAATGATTGACACTAAAGATGTGTCCTTAAAGAGTGCTATAAACTGTCCAACAATCGCAGGGATGACAGCACGTAGTGCCTGTGGTAAGACTATAAACAGCATGCTCTGAGCGTAATTGAGACCGACTGCTTGTGCTGCCTCATGTTGTCCTCTGGGTATTGCCTGCAGTCCACCACGGACATTCTCTGCCATGTAGGCTGCGGAGAATAAAGTTATAGCAACCATCATCTTTATAACTTGGTCTATGTTAAAATAAGGTATAAAGATGGTTATCAAGACACTTCCCATGAATAAAATTGTTATCAACGGCACACCACGCACCGTTTCAATATAAAATATTGATACCCATTTGATAGCTGGAAGTTTACTCTGTCTACAGAGTGCTAAAAACACACCAAGTGGAAATGAAACGACAATTCCTACTATAGCAAGAATTAATGTGAGCAACAAGCCACCCCACAGACTTGTCTGAATAGCATTCTCCCCAAACCCGTGTAGGACAACCATGATTATTGGAAAGGAAAGTACCCACCCACCCAATATCCAAGAACGCAATCTGGTAATACGCTTTCCCACAAAAAATGCCGCTATAAGTAATGCTATATCACCTAAAAGCCATCGTCGTGACTCAAAAATAAGCCAGATCAAGTTAAACCTAAATTCAATTGAAACAAAATTACTATCTTGGCGCTGAACAATCTCAAAAGGTATAACCAGAAATATAAGAAAAATACTACCAATAATAAATGTCCATCGTTGAACTATCCCACCCCAAACCCCTGCACTCAAACCTAAGAGAACAGTCAAAATATAGAGGCAAATCCATATACGATAGACTTGATCACGTGGGTAAGGTCCAATTGCAAAAAGTTGTAAGTTCGCTGGAATAACATTCCATTCTGCTTCAGTGAATGCCCATGTTAATATTCCCTTAAAGACAAAATAGAGAAACAACAAGGCAACACAAGTCAGAATTGCGTTATACCAAGTATTAAAGAGATTCTCTCTAAGCCACCCTACAGGTCCTTTCGCATTAGTTGGTGGTTTAATTTGTTGAATATCTACTTGTTCTTCCACTATATGACATCCTTTAGGTTGATACGCGTTGAAATACAGTATAAATCACACACATATACATCACCGTTTAAAACGGTTAGCCCAACTGTTATACCAGTTCATTGCTGCTGATGTTGTGAGACTCATTGTCAGGTAACTTGCCATGACCATAGCAAAAACTGGGATTGCTTTACCAGCTTGAGTCAAAATGGTACTTCCAATGCGAAATAAGTCGTCATAACCCGCTGCTGTTGCCAAACTCGAGTTTTTGGCAAGGTTAAGATACTGGCTTGTAAGTGGTGGAATAATAATTGGAACTGCTTGTGGTAAGATAATTAAACGTAACGTCTGTCCCACACTCAAACCGACTGCCCGCGCTGCTTCTCGTTGTCCTTTTGCGACTGCCTGTATACCACTTCGGACTATTTCAGCAATAAATGCACTGGTATAGACACTTAATCCAATTAGAAGAGATATGAAACTTGCTGAAAATCGTATTCCACCCTCAACATTGAACCTCTGAAGCACTGGACGGACCAATACGAATGGACTCTCTGACGCAAGAAACCACCCTATGATAGCAACTATAAAGAAAACGGGTACAACACTCCATTTCGCAGCTCTGGTTATATGTGTGAAATACCCATTGTCATTTCCTTCTTCCGTACTTTGCCTCTGCTTGCGTTGAAAAATCAATGCCAAGACAAATACAGAGATAATTGACAAAATAGCTGCAGCATAAAGATATCCAATCCAACTGCTGAATCCTGCTGTCTGTTGTAGAGAGGGAAAATATATTGACCGGTCGTTGATGAAGACAGTATTGAATAGGTTAATGCTATCTCGCGCTGCAGGTAGTGTACCGGATACAATATACCAAAACAATATCTGAAGCAGGAGTGGAACATTACGAAAGATCTCAATATATGTTGCCGCAATGGTTCGCACCAACCAATTGGTTGATAGACGAGAAATCCCAATAAAGAGACCAAGCACTGTCGAACACAAGATCCCCACCAAACTAACCCTTAGAGTGTTCAGCACACCGACAATAAACGCCTTTAGATACGTATCCGACGGGCCATATTCTATAACGCTATCAGATACATCAAACCCCGCTTCATTTCTCAAAAAATCAAGTTTGAGATTCAAACCGAGATTGTCTAACCCTTTAAGCATATTTGCGTAGAGAATCCCTGATAATAGGAATACGCCAAGAAGAAAAAGGATTTGGAATAATACTTTAAGTACGCGGGTATCTCGCCAGAAAGGGATTTTTGTTGGATTTTGTTGCATTGTATTTGACGCATGGTGCATAGAATTACACCATGCATCTTTGGCTTCCTATGTGTAGTGTAGTTCTATCGGAACGGCATTGCGTAAAGCAATCCACCTTCCGTCCAAGGTTTATTAACACCGCGCGGAAGACCGAGAGGCGCGAGGTTACGTTCAAAAATTTCACCATAGTGACCGACTGCACCAATAGCATTGCGCGCCCAATCTGCTGGCAAACCAAGTTGCTCACCAATATTTCCAGATTCACCAAGAAAACGCTGAATTTCTGGATTGTCAGATTTAAGGTTCTTCACCTTAGCTTTTGTAATATCGTGCTCCTCTGCAAAGAACGTAGCATAAACAACCCAACTGACAACATCATTCCACTTGTTATCACCATGAACAGTAACAGGAGCTAAAGGTTCTTTGGAAATGGTCACATCAAGAATAATATGATCATCAGGATTTTTCAAAGATTGTCGCCGTGAAAGCAGTTGAGACTTATCACTTGTCACAGCATCACAACGTCCTTGGTCGTAACTTTGATAAAGCGTATCAGTTTCCTCAAAAACAATAGACTCAACTTTGATCCCTAATGTCCGCATTTTATCTGCAAGATTTAACTCAGTGGTACTTCCAGCAGTAACACCGATAGTAGCACCGTCAAGATCCTTCAGTGAGGTTATTTCCAGATCTTTACGAAGCATAAATCCCTGACCGTCATAAAAGTTAGGTGGACAGAAGTCTGCACCGTTTGCAGTATCACGGGTTAATGTCCAAGTAGTGTTGCGGATTAACACATCTATCTCACCTGTCTGAAGAGCAGGAAATCTGTCAGCTGCTTTTAAGGAACGGAACTCAACTTTACTTGCATCGCCAAAAACTGCAGCCGCAATTGCGCGACCAAAATCTACATCAAATCCTTTCCATTCACCATCCTGACCGAGAAATCCGAATCCCGGTAATTCTTTATTGACACCACAAATCAACCTGCCTCTATTCTTCACTTTTTCCAGAATACCACCGTGATTGTCTGCAATCAGCGGTGTCACCAATAAAACCGTCAAAGCCAATGCAATTATACGAAACAATCTTTTGTTCATAAAATTCTCTCCATAATAAATATAATCAATAGTTAAATAATTAGATATTGCTACATAAACATAGCATATCACTTGTCAATAAATGCACGACCAGTCTTTTCTTCAGCCTGAAACACAACAAGGTCCTGTCCATCAGGATCTTTCACAAGCCAAATATGACCGGCATGCGTATGATGGATGCTATAGGCATTCGCGGCAGCGCGCCCGCGATAAGACTCATTGCCATTAGCATCTATCCAATAATAAGTAATATCAGTCTCAGTTTTGTTCACAAAAAGAACGGCAGTGTTGTCACCGTCTTGAGACTTCAACGTTGAAAGTTGACTCGGTTCGTAACGTTTCAAATCTGTCCATTTGTCCCCACCTTCACAGTTCTCGTCAAAGAGTTGGTCATAACATGTTGCAAGATCGGCAGGCCACGCAAACTTTGGGGCATTATCAGGTTCATATCCCCGCAAATGTGGTAGATTGAGCCGTTTGACAGCGTTAGAATACCGCCAATCTGTGTCACCATAAATTTCGGTGAGCAGCTCTGCCAAGTCAGGATCATATTCTTTCAATATTCCGCGTTTACTCACATGATTATGCTGTGCATCGTTTTCTCGGTTCGTATTGAACCAAGATTGCGTCCCTTCAGCCCAATACTCCTCTTTGTTTGTAGAAGCATAAGTGCCTTTCCACAAACCTTTCTCCATCGCTGCCTCATACAAAACCTTAAGCCGTTTATCGAAATCTGGGTCAACGGTGCTAAGTCCCATCTGATGTAATGCATGAGCAAACTCATGAATAAGTATGTTCTCAGTTCCGTAAGGATCCCCCGAATAATTAAGCAGATTTTCTTCACCACAACTCACTGAGGGACGTGCAGAAGTTGCTCCTAAACCACGTGCTCGCCGATCCCAATAAAAGTCCGGCTTTAGATCACTATGTTCAGGAATCTTAGTCGTCATCTCGTTGTATGCCATAATGGAGAACCGAACATTATTTTCCGCAAGTGCTTGTAGTAAATCTGGTCGGTGTCCAATAACTTGCTGAATGAGCCAAGCTGCTTCCTGCAAAGCATGTGGATCCACCTTCTCAGATGAAACAACAGGAAAGCCACCAACATCTATCCACTGTTGGTAAAATTCGGACATTTCAAATTTATCTCGGATAGTCGATGGCGGTTCAATCGGTTTTTCAATGGTATCGGAAGATGACATACTCGCTGCAGCAAATGAGATAAACGCAGCACCAGTATAAAACAAGATAGATGAGGAATTCATATTTTCGTGTATTATCCTATCGGTAGGTAGATTGATACGTTTTAATATCCAACTTTCTATAGTAACAAGTATAACATTTATTGGTAAATTTGTCATATAAAATTGGGTGTGTAAAGTTTTTTGGTATAACATCCCAGTAACCATTGTAGTGCTGGGGCTCCGATCCCCGCCATCTTTCCTCGCATCACTTGCGGAACACGTAGTCCTGGGTGTCTCTCAGGGTTATTTATAGTGAACTTTGAAATTATTGGGGCACTTTAATAAATCTATTTTGAACAGAACGGACAACAGAAGTTGTCCCACAAACTTTTAGTTTGTGTCACAAGAGCGCAAACTAAAAGTTGACGCTACAAAAGTGCCCCATTTTTATATGTATATGTTTTACTATAAATTGACACCTATGGTGCGTAAAGTTATTGTCACCAAATTCAATATCCAAGGAAATAAACGCATTCATTTTAAAATACAAAAAATAACGAAAAAATACAAAATATGCCAAAAATGTAAAAATATACTTGACTTACGTTATTTAACAGGTTATAATATATGTCACATAAACCTTAACGTCAAGACAGTGAATTATGAAAACAAAACATCTTTTGCAAAGAATAAAGATTATGCTACAAGCAATCTTTCCGTTACATAGAAACACATTTCAAAAAAACACCAAGTCAGTATGCAGCGCGCAACTTTTGACATTAAATACATTCTGTTCTGCATACGTAAAATGCTGGACAAGTGTCATTCTCGGTCAACCGATTTCACGCGACAAAAGACGAATAGTGAAAGTGTACAAATTAAAAAATTTTTGTTTTTTTATAAATCCCATATTAACCTTGATACAGACTGCTCTCAAAGCACTTAAAAAAACTGTACAGATGTACGAAATTATATACAATTTCTGTACACTTTTGATAACGGAAAATTCTATGAAATTAGGAGAAATTAACAGAGAGTGCATTGTCAAATGACAAGCACATTTCATTGCACCTCATACATACGTACCTTATGCGACATTTTAGCGGTTACCCGACCCCAATTCCCTATTGTTGGAGGGGTTTGTAACCCCGATTTGCATATTTTGGCTCAAAAATCGGGGTTACAAACCCCTCCAACAATAACTTCTCTCCAGTGCCGGTCTGTTCTGTTTCCTAACCGCACCGGATCTGTCCCAGGCACCTTTCATAATAGGTCTTCTCACAGGTTTCAGTGCGGTTAAGAAACCGCACCTACCGTTTTGGATATTAACTTTCAGTAAATCCTAATGTTGATAATTTATTAAAACTAAATAACCCTGGGTGTCTCTTTAGATACCTTGATTTACATGTCATGCCGTGATATGATAAACATAATCTGATGATCAATTTCATAAGAGGAAGAATCCGTGCCAAAACTGCTAATGATGCCACCACAGAATACTGAATTACTAAAATGGGCAGAACATATTCAGGACGAACTACCCACATATATTGTAGTCTTGCCAAAAACAGATGAAGAGGTTAACACACATCTACCCAATACAGATGCTGTTTACGGCTGGGTATCACCAGAACAACTACCTTTCGCGAAAAAGTTACGATGGTTACAAAGTCCTGCTGCCGGACCATCCCCTGGCTACTATTATTCTGAATTGATTGAACATCCGGTAGTTGTGTGCAATGTGCGTGGCATATACAATGACCATATCGCACAACATATCCTGATGTTCGTACTATCACTTGCTCATGGATTACCCTACTATATGGATGCACAACGCAAAGGTATTTGGGACAACAATGCCAGAAAGAGTGGATATATTGACCTTGCTAAGGCAACTGCATTGATTGTCGGCGTTGGTGGAATCGGACATGAAACTGCACGTCTCTGTGCGGAATTCGGCATGAAGGTAATCGGTCTTGATGCCAGATGGGAATATGATGTTCCATTTGTGGAAAAACATGAACCTACCGAATTGGACTCGCTCATTCCAATTGCAGATTTTGTCATAGTAACCACACCACATACACCGGAAACAGAGGGAATGTGGAACAGAAACCGTTTCGCACTAATGAAAAGTTCAGCTTACTTCATCAACATTGGGAGGGGTAAAACAACTATACTTGCTGATTTGATAGAAGCACTTGAAGACAAAGTTATTGCTGGGTGTGGGTTAGATGTATTTGAGGTCGAACCCTTGCCTGCAGAAAGTCCGTTGTGGCAAATGCCAAACGTGTTGATAACACCGCATATAGCAGTCAAGGATGCAGAGAATATATCGGAACGCCACTTTGAAGTGTTTATTGAAAATGCACGACGGTTCGCTGAAGGAACTCCACTATTGAATGTAGTGGATAAGTCAATGTGGTATTAAGCACCGGACTTACGTAGGCGCGCTTTGTAAACGTCCTGAAACACAGTACTGGAACCATTGTGTCTATAAATAAAGTTCTAATTACCCAACGTTGCTGTTCTGAGAATAACCCTATCTTCTGTCCAATTGTCCCGATACCATGTGCATGCCTCAAAAGTATCGTTCAGACCATCCATGCGTTGCTTTAGCATCTCTCGGAATTTATCTCGGACTGCCTGTGAGGTGTGTTCATCAATGAGATTACGTGTTTGGAATGGATCCGCAACATTATCAAATAGTTTCTCGTGTCCATCCGGTCGATGAACAGCGTAAGTATACTGTTTTGATCGGAGTGCGCGCCATTCATATCCATCTTCCCATTTCGCAGTGCAACCCATGCCTTGCATAAATGCGGCATCTGGTTCATCAAATGGTTGAGCAAACGCTGCTGAACTGAGATCTAAACCCTCAACATCTGCTGGTATCGGCAGATGCATCATTGACAGAAGTGTCGGCATAATATCGGGTGTATTCAAACATGTATCAGCGATGTGACCTTCGGATATTTGATTAGACCAGCGGACAATAAACGGGATACGCACTGCCTCATCGTAGAAGATGTTTTTTGCTTTGCGTCCCTGTGCACCGAACATCTCGCCATGATCGGAGGTAAAAACAAAGATTGTATCGTTCCGCAAACCGAGTTCGTCAACAGCGCGCATCAACCTACCGATATTCCAGTCCAAGTTAGTCGTCATCGCATAATAGACGCGCATCCATTCTGGTAGGTTTTCACGCATTTTCATATTCATCATTGCCCACGCATCACCATAGGGATCGTTTTCTGCTTTATAGTTAGGTGGTAAAGGAAAGTCAACATCTTTGAACAACTCATAGTACTCTGCAGGAACGTTATTTTGTGTCCACGGGTCATGCGGTGTACCGATTGACAGGAAAAGCGCAAATGGATCGTCTTCCTTTGATACCCGCTGTAAATATTCAATCGCTAAATCTGTCTGTCCATCCGGTTCATACCCAGGAATTGTAATCTTATCTGGACTATCCTTATGATAATAGGTGTCAAAATAGGTATGATGAAAATTGTATGCAGACCATTCTCCATCAAAACCAAGACGATGCGGTCCAGGTGGAATATACGAATTCTGAGGATCGTGATGATTACCCAACTGCTTTGCCCATAGATGCCATTTACCGATATAACTTGTCTGATATCCGTTGCGATGTAACACATGCCCAAAGCAATCATGGTTCGGATTCATGCGGAGTTCGTTGATTGCCATACCAGTACTACTGGCATATTTTCCAGTGAAGAGTGAGGCACGATACGGCGCACACATCGGACTACCAGAAACTGCATTACAGAAATCCACACCTTCTGTCGCAAGTTTATCAATGTTCGGTGTGCACGCACGCGAATCTCCTGCATAACCGCATGCTTGATAACGAAGTTGATCTGCAAAAACATAGATAAGGTTTGGATGTTTATCTGATAATCGCATATAAAAATCCTTTAATGATACAGTCGGTTAAACAGGTTTTCTCCATTGTCCATCAGTAACGCTATCAATGAGAATACGTGCCTTTTGACTCTCGCGTACCTGTTTTTCTATTTCTTCGGGATCCCATTCTGCTAATAATTGCGTCTCCAATTCACTGCAGATTGTCTGATACTGCTGTTCATTCGCAAGATTGTGAAATTCACCCGAATCATCATTTATATCGTAAAGTTCAGGTGGATCACCGAGGCTGTAGTTGAATTTGTATCGTCCCTTTCGTAGCATAGCCATTGGACGTTGGACACCGTGTGCAAGATATTCAGAGAACGCGAAATCTTTCCAATCGGTCACATTGCCTTCCATCAAAGCCATCAGACTATCACCATCAAATTGACTTAAAGAATGTCCACCCGCAATATCAACCAACGTCGCAGTAAGGTCAACGAGTGAAACGACTTCATCAATTCGTTTACCTACGGATACCCCGTCAGGAAACATAATCTGGAGTGGAACCCGAACCGATGCTTCATAAAAGTTTGATTTACGCCACATACCGTGTTCACCATTCATCTCACCGTGGTCACTGGTATAGATGACAACGGTATTCTCCAACTGTTCTGTCTCCTCAAGTGTCAGAAGTAGATTGCCGATTTTCTCATCAAGATAGGTAATCAGTCCATAATAACCCGCACGCGCACGTCGGACTAAATCCTCCGGAAAATCAACACAACCAAACATGCTACGCATTCGTTGGTAGACTGGGTGCTGATTGTCAAGGTGTCCTTCAGGTATATTGGGAAGGTCAATCTCATCAAGTGGATAGAGATCCCAAAAACGTTGCGGAACTACGAGAGGGAAATGAGGTGCGATGAACGATACGTTGAGTGCCCACGGTTGTTCCTGCCGTGCTGAATCTTGGAGATATGTGAGTGCCGCTTCCTCTGCCAAGTCATCAACTTCAATCTCCGTGGTTGTTCCAGGACCTGTTTGTGCCAATCCTTGCCAAGGACGTGCAGCTGGTGGTGTGCCTTTATCCCAATCCGTAAGTCCGTGTTGTTTTTCTGCATGTAAGTCTCGTGCAAGTTGTGTGCGAAACCCGTGCAGCTGATCCATCCCACCAAAATGCTGTTTTCCCGAGAGAACGACATCATAACCAACATCACGAAGCAAATGTGCCCAAGTGACAGCATCGGGTCGCAAAGGAGCAGCGTTGTCCCACGCACCGATATGATGGATATATCGTCCTGTCATAAAAGACATCCGAGACGGCATACATAGCGGAGAATTACAATAGGCATTTGTAAAGGTTACCCCATCATCAGCAAGTCTATCCATGTGTGGTGTTTGAACAAGAGGATGTCCATAAGGTCCACTAAACATCGGCGCATGTTCATCGGACATGATGAGGAGAATGTTGGGTTGGTTTGCTGGCATGGTGTTTCAAATAATCTAAAATAAAGCAGATTTTGATTTATTTAGGATACCATTCCTTGCAAAAACTGTCAATAGAAAAATCCTGTTTTGGGACAACCCAGTTATCGTATGAATAGCATAATTTGCAAAACTCTTTAAAAAGAGAAACATTTGACATAGACTGCAAACCTTGATAAACTTATATTATACTTTCCATAACTTCCGATGTAATGACTCTGCTCACGCCCCGTACAAATTACGGAGAAGGAGGAAATTGTGTCAGTTAGACCAAAAAAATGGGTTCTTGATACCGTTGAGAAGTTGTCTCACCCTGAAATTGAGGAACTAGAGAAGTATTTAGAATACCTTACTTGGAAATCGCAACTCTCAAAAACGAGTTTTAGTAACTCACAAGATTCGCCGAACCCCGAACCAAAAGGTCAACCCAAACAAATTTTGGAAGCCCTTAACAAATCACATCAAGTGACAATAGAAGACGTAGAGGCGTTGCTTCAATCAATTAAAGAAGGGGAAATTCCCATACGATTTGATTCCGCCTTTGATGAGTCGGCAGGTAATTGATGGAATACCTCTTAGAAACAACGTGCAGCCTTTTTATGGTACCTGCTACCACGTCCCCTTCTGATCAAATTAAATATCCAATTAGACAGAAAACACCTGTTTGGAGAAAGTAAATGCAATATATCCAACCACCCTGGATAAACTACTTTTTCTCAAAGATCCAAGTAGTGAAAAAATCTCTGTATCTGTCCAGTCCTTACATTAAGAATACTATTGCCACCTTCCTATATGAGGTTCTACGATCTAAACCAGATTTGAATCTATCCATTAAGATTTTGACGAGAATTAAAATTCAAGATTTAATTGAAGGTGCTTCAGATCTAGAAGCCTTTGAAAAGTTATTAGAGATAAATGAATTATCTGGAATAAAGGCAGAGGTAAGATGTATATCTAACCTTCATGCAAAAGTTTACATCTTTGACGAAGATTCAGCAATTGTCACTTCCTCCAATCTAACCCCATCTGGTTTGAAGTCAAATATAGAATATGGTATAGAAGTCACAGATTCTATAGCTATCCGACAAATGCTTAATGACATGGAGACCTATTGGAATGATGCTGAAACTCTCACAATGGAAACGATCAAAGAAATTTGGAAACGTATGCAAGCAACTGAATCAGTTGTAAAGGTTAATCGTGTTGCACAAGTACCGAAAGAACACTCCCCAACAGAAAATTCATCTATCTTTATTAATGGTGTTGGAAAACGACTGGCACCACTAGGACAAGATGTTGAAACCGCTGCATTGGATAATTTGCACGCTGTAATTTCACCAACAACATCAAAATATTCTAAAAGAAGCAAAGTTGTTATTTCTACTTCAGGCGATCTCGTTAACGATGAAGATGCAATCAGTAATGATAATCCTTCTATCGATCTTGAAAAAGAAAGGATTATTGAAATCGAATCTTCATATAGCGAACTTGAAGAAAATTCTGTTGAACAACTAATTAGTGAACTGAAAGATGATAACAAGAAACGTCGAAAAAGAGCTCGAATGCATTTAGAAGCACTTTTTGTTTTAGACAGATCTTGTATTGAACCGTATATCGCTGAACTTTCTAACGCAAACTTGAATTTATGTTGCAGTTTTTTAAAGCACCTACAAAACAGCAGGTTGGCAATCCAACATTTACTACGAATTTTGAATACAGCAAAGACTGAAAGTGGTTCATTACCTGTACAGGTTTTAAAGACTTTGAATTATATTGCACCTGATACACTATTTTCTTTTCTATGTAAAGCAGTTAAGGAACCGTTATCACACAACGCCAAAGAACACGCTATTGAAGAGTTAAAATATGCAATTGTTAAGTTAAACCTTCAAGATAATGATTCAGCAGTTGAAACACTTAAAAATTTAACTGAAGATATGAATCCAAAAGTCAGTAATGCAGCGTATATTGCTCTCGGACAAATTGGCAATGTTAAATCAATAGATTATCTGAGAAATGCATTTAGACAAGCTAAAAGGCGTAAAATATCCTTGGGTACTCAAATGAGTATTCTAAAAGGACTAATTGCAGCAGGTATAAGTCCGAATGATGAGTTGATGTTTGTGCGTTTGACTTATAGCCCTCTTGTGAGATTTCGTGTTATCGCAATTAGAGCATTACGTCAAAATGGAGAAAAATATTGGCAACGAATTTCTACTATGGCAGAATCAGATAAAAGTGTAGATGTTAGAACTCAAGCAGTCCGGGCTCTATTAAATATCGACCCGACAAAAGCTTATAATGTGCTAATCAAACTGAAAGAAAACGAACTGGATCAAAACCTAAAAAATACTATTACTGCTTCAATACATAGACATGAACAATCTATTAGAAACTTACCCATAGATGAAAAGCAACTATTACAATCATCCTTGTCTGGGTTACAGTCCTCAGACAAGGAAATCCGACGTAAAGGAGCAAAAACTTTAGGACGATTAAAACACGTATCTGCGATTCAGCCTTTATGTGAGACTTTAAAAGATGAGGACAGAATTGTCAGAACAGTTGCTGCCGAAGCACTTGGGGCAATAGGTAATAATTTATCAGTACTTCCACTCATTGAAGTTCTAGAAAGTGATTCTCATGCTCATGCACGAGCTGCCGCTGCAAAAGCTCTGGGTTTAATTGGCGATAAAAGAGCTATTGAAGCGATTGTCAAAGGACTAAAAGATAAAAGTGGTCACGTTCGGAAGTGGTGTTGGACCAGTATTTCCAAACTTAGATAAGAGCATACTTGATAAATTCTCTAAACTCGGAATTGGTTTGTTGATACCGAAGGAATAGAAAACTGGGTCTCTTGTGCCAGAAGCATTGGCACACCGTCTTCAGATGAGTCTTCTTCAATTCTACTTTGAGACTGTAACAGGTTTTTTCCCATCAATTGTATTAATGTCTGTTCTGTTTGTTGGGCTAAGATTGCAGTAATGTCCTCAGATTGATGCGAATCTAGTCTGCCTTTCGGCTGAACTAGATTTCTTGCCATTAGAGAAGTTTGAGTTTGCTCTTCTTGTTGTATTAACATTGTAATTATGTCTCTCGGTAATTCAATACCAGTTTTCCTATGAAATCCCGCTAAACTTTGATAGTCATTCCGAAACATTTTAATTACATCCATTCCCATACCTATGGCAGCTGTCAAATCCCGTTTAGCTTTTTCCCAATCTTGCTGATGTAACCAAATCTTAGCTCGGTTGTAATAGATTGGTGCATAATTAGGTTCCAATTCTAACACTTTGGCATAATTATGGAGAGTCTGATTATTTTCACCTTTGTAGAAATAAGCCAACCCGCGATTATGATAAACTATCGCCTCATCAGGTGTTAGTTCTATCGCCATATTATAATTTACGATAGCCGAATCAAACTCGCCATTGTTGGCGTAAATGTTACCAAGATTGTTGTATGCTAGACTTTCATCTGGATTTAATTCTATCGCCTTGTTTAAGTCATTAATTGCAGGCTTTTCCTCACCTATGTTACTATAAGCATCCCCTCGATTGACATAAGCCTTGATATGCTCAGGATTAAGTTCTATCGCCTTTGTATAATCTGTGATCGCTAGCTCAAATTTTCCTATGCTGTTGTACGCAGTAGCACGATTAAAATAAATATCTGCATGCCTTAGATTGAGTTCTATAGCTTTCGTATAATCTTTAATGGCTTTGTCCACTTCACCCATAATATCATAAGTACTGCCGCGACTGGCGTAAGCCTCTGCATTGTCTGGATCAAGTTGTATACTCGTCGTATAGTCTGTAATGGCAGAGTCAAATTCATTTGTGAGTAAATACGCATTGCCGCGATTGTGATATAGTAAGGCAAGTTTTGGATTGAGTTGTATTGCCACTGTATAGTCGGAAATTGCTCTGTTAAAGTCCCGTTTTTTGCCATAAGCAATGCCTCGATTCACATAAGCCTGGACATAATCTGGCTTGAGTGTTATGCTCATTGTATAGTCTACGAGAGCCAAGTCAAAATTCTTTTTGAGGAAGTGAGCAAAACCACGATAGTGATAGGCGTACACATCATCAGGATTCATCTCTATGGCCTTGTTATAGTTTGCTATAGCTGAACCAAAATCATCTTTGAGAAAGTAAACATCGCCGAGTTTTCGATAGACATAGGCATCATCAGGATTAAGTTCTATCGCTCTACGATAGTTTGTAATGGCTAAATCAAACTCACTTTTGTCACTGTAGGCATTACCAAGATCAATATAAGCACCAGTATGCTCAGAATCAAGATTTATTGCTTTAGTATAGTCCACAATTGCCTTGTCAAATTCGCGTTTGAGACTGTAAGTGTGTCCACGACTATAATAGAACTTTGCGTTACTAGTGGAGTGTCTACACTAAAATTATAGGTATATTCTTCAATAAAACTTGCCAAACAGACGTATTTCTTTTAGAATGTCCCTAAATACTTCTTTAAGGAATAGTCTCTTGAAAAAGAAATATATAGTTGAATTAACTGATATTGAGCGTGAAGAACTAAACAAGTATATAAGTAAAGGAGAAAATAAAGCGTATAAGATCAGGCATGCACACATCTTATTGAAATCCGATGTAAATGGTCCTCGCTGGACTGATAAGCAGATAGCTGAAGCTTACTCGTGTCATGAGCAGACGGTTTACAATGTGCGGCATCGTTTTGTAGAAAAGGGTTTATCGGGAGCGTTGGATCGAGTGCACCGCAAAACACCTCCGTGTTCTCGAAAGTTGGATGGTGAAGCAGAAGCGCGTCTGATTGCGTTGAGTTGTAGCGAACCGCCTGAAGGCTATAGCAGGTGGTCCCTTCGTCTTCTTGCTTCGGAATTCGTGAAGCTTGAAATCGTTGAGAGTATTTGTTCTGAAACAGTGCGCCAGACGCTAAAAAAAACGAACTAAAGCCACACCTGGTGGAACAATGGGTAATCCCACCCACCGAAAATGCTGAGTTTGTCGCAGCAATGGAAGAAGTGCTTGATCTCTATCAGAAACCTTTAGACACAGATGTGCCGGTTGTGAATATGGATGAACAACCTGTAACGTTGAGGGATGATATTCGCGAGCCGTGCCCCCTCAAACCGGGTCAAGTCAAGCGTGTAGATAATGAATATAGACGCAATGGCACAGCACAACTTTTCATATTCACAGAAGCACTAACGGGGTGGAGAGGCGTGTCTGTGCGTGAGCGTCGGACTGCGGTGGATTGGGCACAAGAGGTAAAGGTGCTATTAGACGAGGTGTATCCGAAAGCAAAACGAGTGATTTTAGTTTGTGATAATCTGAATACACATAAAGTTTCATCCTTGTATAAAGCGTTTCCAGCAGCGGAAGCACGCCGTTTATGTGCTCGTTTAGAAATCGTGTATACGCCCAAACATGGAAGTTGGTTGAATATTGCTGAGATAGAACTTAGCGTGCTAACACGACAATGTTTAGGTCGTCGCATCCCTGATATAGAAACACTACGACGAGAGACACAAGCTTGGGAAAAAAGACGAAATGGTGAAGCGAAGCAAGTAGACTGGCAATGGACAACGGATGATGCTCGCATCCGATTGAAACGCTTATACCCACAATTTTAGTGTGGACAGTCTACTAGTTCAATGTGAATGTCTTATGCATATTCACCAAGCGTAATTCATTGCGCCTCGGACATGCTTCACCTCAGTGTGAACCTATCATCTGATAATATAGTGGATTATAAATATAAGTTGACACTTTTCGTCACATGGTAGGCGAGGTTTCCTAACCTCGCCGATGCAGAGTGTTCAAGTAATTTCAAAATCTACTATAAAGTCTTCTTTTTCAGATATGCTATAAGGATTGATATAAATGCCAAACCCAAAACCGGCTCCATTCAATTTCACCCCAAGCGACCCTACAGGAACAACCTGGGCATTACCGGAAGAGGCAATTGGACGTTTGGCAAAAGGAGTGAAGAGTGAAAGTCCAAACAGAACTTACGCATTTTTAAAAATTATTGAAGGATTAGAGAGTTGAAATCGCATATAATCATCCAATAAACTTTGTTTTAGTTCATAAATTGTTTTACCATGTTTGCGCGCAACACGTTTCAAACAGACCCATACTTGAAAACAACAAGCAATATGATTTCTTTGGGCACGCAACTTGCGGCATTGACATTTACCAATACCGGTGACTTGTTTGATCTCACGATGAAGTTGTTCAATCTTCCAACGCACGCGACATTCTTGGCGTGTCGCATCCGCATCCGATTGAGATAAATCGTTTGTCGCAATATATTCCGTGCGTCCGTTAGAGGAGACTAACCGGAACAACTTCACTTGATGCCCTTTTGGAAACTTCTTGATGTGCACGTGCTTTCCGTGTTGCGTTTCTGTCTGTGTCCAAGATAACTTTTGGACTTGTTGGTGTGGTTCAACGCCGTCCGTATCGTTTACAAGACGATTGCGTTTCAGTGGCACATAATAAATCTTAGAAAGTTTTTCAATCGCTTTCATGACTTGCATGGATGCATACCAACTATCCATTAGCACCGTCCGAAACGGGAGTTGTTTTTTGAAGACCGCGTTTTGCAGCATGTCTAATAAATGGTCTATTTTGGTTTTTCCATCATGGTCTTTGTCGTAAATGCGATAATCAATGATCCAATACTCTTGCGTCTTTGGGTTGACATAGAGACACGTTACAATACCGATGCCATCAACGACTTTTTTGTCGCTACCACTCCACTGAGGACGGAGAGCTTCAATCTTTTTCGCATGCGGTTTAGGTAGCACAACATCATCAAAAGCAATGTGCCCTTGATCATCAAACTCAATGTCATCCTGGACAGACTGCCAGAGTTCGCTTGATGGAATGTTCTCATTTCTCAAAAAACGATTGAGTTGATCATGGCTCCATTTCTCAGACTGATCACCAAAGTACGTTTGCGTCCAGTTCGTAAAACTTGATAACAAAAATTGACAATAATCGGAAAATAGGTTTTCCTTCTTTTTAGATTGTGTCCATGTAGTCATAATAGAATAGTATACACCATTTTATAAAAATGCGTAAGTCCTGTCCAAATTTAGATAGTATAGCACTTTCCCCGGATGGAACATATTTCGTTGCTGGAACTGGCATGGGATTGTGGTGGTATGATGTAGCGTCAATGTCTCCTATTGCCTTGTGGGAAACGGAACGCGGGCTGATTTCAACCGTGAATATTTCCCCTGATGGCGAATCAGTTGCATTTGTCAATTGGGATGGTGTCGTAAAGTTATTGGATATAGAAAGCGGAGAGTGTATCTCACAGATGCAACGGTACCAATTATATTCATTTGTTAAATTTCTCGCTTTTTCACCTGATGGCCGATACGTTGTCACAGCTCCGTGGAAGGAAGGTATTGAAGTATTAGATATCCAGCAAGGGAAGTGTCTCACGCAGATGAAATTAAAGCCATTTGCTGGAGAGTTCAATATCACGGAAGGCGTAGAATTTTCTCCCGATGGACAATACCTTGCTGAAACAGAAAGGCCAATTAACCCTGACAACGGATCACATACACTTTCACGAGACGGTTCACAGACCGCTGTCTGGGATCCTGTGACAGGCGAGTTAATTGGCAAGTTCCCAGGTAACAAGTTCGCGTTTTCACCTGATAGCAGATTGATTGCATGCGCGTGTCCAGACGAAACTGCTAATGACGATGATGATTTACATCAAAGGTTCATTTCAGTTTGGGACATAGCAACAAACGAACGCGTTGCATATTTCGAAGCACATGAACAATGGATAGATGTTGTCACGTTTGCTCCATGCGGTCAGTTCCTTGTATCTGCCGACAGAGGTGGAAGTTTACGTGTATGGGAACTTGCAAAAGGCACATGTATAGATGATTGGACACATAGCAGAATTGATTCAAAACGGTGGAACATGAATGAATGGGGTCTTAAATCCTACGATTTAGAATTTAGGATGACTCGATTAGCACCATCATATTCATTGGAAGGAAAGCTATTGGCAGTTGTGTTTCCTGATGAAACTGATACTGTAGAAGTATGGGATGTAGAACTTCGTGAAAAGTTACAATCAATAGAACGTATGCCTGGAAGCATCGGATTGGCTTGGTTAGCGAAATGTCCTGAGTTAGCAGTCACATGGACACTCCACAACAATTCAGTAGATAATGACAAGACGAACTCATGGGTAGGACTTCGTGAACCTACATTTTTGCCTCGAACGGATTCTGATTTGGCCTCAATGAGATTTTCTCAAGATGGACAAACAATTGTGAGTAAAAGTTGTGGTGGAGAGATCTCTTTATGGGAAGTGCCACAGCGAGATCAACAAGGTTTCATTGCAGAGTTACACGCTAAAATAAAACGTGCTATGTATTCAGATGCTGCACGGAAGAAGGCTTTTGCAACATTAACTTCTGACCAGAAAACAGAGCAGAAACAAGCATGGGAAACATTAAAGGGAGATTCACGTTATAACTCTATTGATTGGTCCAAAAAGAAAGATTCACGTACCTATTCAATAACAGTTTCTCCATGTGGTAATATTATTGCTACTGGACTTTACGGGGAAATTCGTCTATGGAACATTGAGGAACCAATACCAGTGGATTCCATACCACAATCTAAGGACAGTATAAAACCCTATGCCATAGCTTTTTCCCCATGCGGTAGATATATCGCTTCTGGTACCTGGTGGCAAAAAGGCATGAAAAAAATGGCAGTCCGGCTATGGGACGTTTCTACAGGCGAGAATATCCACACCTTCTGGGGACATACAACAGACGTGCAATCGCTTGCATTTTCACCAGATGGCACGCTTCTGGCAAGTGGAAGTTTTGATGGAACAATCCTACTGTGGGATGTGAAACCTTACATCAATTCTAAAGGCTGATAAGTACTATATACATAAACTTTTTATGGAGACAACACTATGCCAAAACCTGCACCATTTAATGTTGTACCAGATGATCCCACAGGAAAAAGTTGGGCATTACCTGAAAGTGCAATTGCACGATTAGGAAGAGGATACCAAGATCCTACTGGTCCTCGTGAGATAGCCCTTTCTCCTGATGAAACATGTTTCGCTGTCGGCACACGTATAGGACTCTGGTGGTATGACGTGGCTTCAATGACACCCATTGCATTGTGGGAAACAGAACGGGGATTGATCTCCATCGTTGAAATTTCACCTGACGGCACACTGATTGCATTTTGCAATTGGGACGGTATTATAAAAGTCCGAGACATTCAGAGTGGTGAATGTATATCACAAATAAATCAACATGCTAAGGGACATTTAACATTTTCTCCAGACAGTTGTTGGATTTGCATCGTGAATGTTGATAATAATATTGAAGTTCTTGATGTTCAAAGTGGTGAATGCATCGCTCAAATGGAACAAGAAACAAATGATGTGCAGGCATATCAAATTTCTAAACTCCGATTTTCGCCAGATGGACAACACGTCGCATCCACAATAAGTGATCAAACTTACTTGTGGGATCCTCTCACAGGATCAATAACCGCTAAATTTTCTGGGAGGAATTTTGCTTTCTCTCCAGACAGTCGTTTTTTAGCTAGTCAGAATCCATATAAAATACCTGATTCTAAGCCTGTTCGCGGTACAAGCGATGTTTCAGTGTGGGATATAGGAATAGGTGAACGCATTGCGTACTTTAAGGACCACCAACATTTGGTAAACTCTATCAGATTTTCACCGTGTAATGAATATATGGTAACATGTGATAGATATGGTTCGCTAAATATATGGAATCTAACGAAAGGTTGTCTGGCTAAATCTTTTACTGACTATGAAAAGTCACGTGTAATTCCTTATTATTTATCGGATGGAACGCTACTTGCGACCGTATTTAAGCGTGAAATAATTGAAGTATGGAACATAGAACAGCGTGAAAAACTACAATCTTATGAACTACCCGTTGAAAGTATTGGATATAAGTGGTTTTCTAAATGTCCGAAGTTAGCGATTGCCCACACCTTATCTAATAGACAAGCCATATCCAAAAAGACACTCACCTTTTCAACACTCACCGAACCGATCTGTTTTCCGCGTCCTGTTAAGTTTACTAATGGAGAAGAACTTGCCATCCGAGGACATACACGATATATTGCCTTATGGGATATTAAAAGCAATCAGACACAGACAATATCTTACCCGAGTGAATTTAATGAAGGTATTAAATCTTTTACTTTTTTACCGGCAGGGGATATACTCGTTGTTGACTGGAACCACAACCACAATGTCTATAGGGTGATTAAGATTAGTAAATCAGACGCTATTCCAATCGCTGAATTTACACCTCCTATTCAGTTAGGAAATGATACTTTTACATTTTCAGATGAAAGTATAGCTTTTTCAGGTAAAGGCGGTATAATCTATTTTTGGGATCTTAAGCACAGTGAAATACCAAGACAATTTATAGGACATACCGATCATGTTTGGTCATTAGCATTTTCACCAGATGGAAAAAGTCTCGTGAGCGGATCAGGTGATAAAACAGTGCGGATATGGAACTGTGAGACAGGCGAAGAAGTAACTACGTTACCTTTAGAAAAACCTATAACAACAAGAGCATTAGCTTTTTCTCCGTGCGGCAGTATGATTGCTGGCGGAATGTTTGGTAAAATCTATCTATGGTGTGCTGAAAAAATAACAATAACACGTGTAATACCGCAACCTGAAGGCAGTCATAAACTTTATACTCTCGGTTTTTCTCTATGTGGACGATATCTTGCATCTGGCACTTGGTGGCAGGAAGGAATGGAGAAAATGGCAGTCCGACTATGGGATGTCTCTACTGGTGAAAATATCCATACCTTCTGGGGCCATACAACTGATAATGAATTTCTGGAGTTTTCACCAGATGGCACGATCCTTGTGAGTGGTAGTTTTGATGGTACCGTCCTGCTTTGGGACTTAAAGCCGTTTATAGACAGGTAAAGATTTTGATACAAATCATATCATTTTACCGTTATTTCTACGGAGTTTTAGATTGGAATCTATCCTCTCAATATGTTATCATTTTCATATCACGGTCACGGACATATCAATTGTAAAGGATCTTGTCATCATGATTATCAATAAACTTATTGCCAAAAACTGGCGAAATTTTCAACTGATAGATGTTCCTCTCAGAGAACGCCAATTTATCGTTGGACCAAACGCTTCTGGTAAATCAAATCTGTTGGACATTTTCCGTTTCCTACGCGATATCGTCAAAGTGGATGGTGGCGGATTTCAGAAAGCAGTTAAGGATCGGGGTGGGGTCTCCAATATTCAGTGTTTAGCTACTCAAAATGTTACAGAGGTCGCTCTTGAAATCCATATCGCGGAAACATCTTGTTCATCTGCAACATGGCGGTACGGCATAGGATTCCGACGTGAGACTCGCGAAGACTGTGATGCATATCTCACGCATGAACGGGTTTGGCAAGAAGATCAACTACTCCTGGATAGACCTGATGCTGATGATACCGAAGACCCTGATCGTCTCACCCAAACCGCACTTGAACAAAGTGCTACGAATGCAAAATTCCGTGAAATTGGCAAATTCCTTAGAAATATCACATACCTCCATTTAGTACCGCAATTTATCCGATATGCGGATAAGATTCAGGGAAAAATTATTGAAGACGATCCGTTTGGACAGGGATTTCTTCATAGAGTCGCAAGTGTACATCCAAGCACCCGTCGGTCCCGTCTTAAAAAGATTGAACATACACTTAAAATTGCCATACCACAGTTAGAAAAGTTAGAATTCGTTCACGACAAAAACACAGGACACCCACATTTACAAGCACGTTATGAACATTGGAATTCAACTCAGGCAGTACATCAAGAAGAGCAATTCTCTGATGGAATGCTTAGACTTATTGGATTGATGTGGTCCCTTCTTGAAAACGATTCAATTGTATTGTTAGAAGAACCAGAACTTTCATTGAATCTCGGAATTGTTGCTCAACTTGCACCTTTGATTTCTCGGATGGGGAGAGATAGGCAATGTCAGATGTTAGTTAGTACACAAAGCGATGTACTTCTAAAGGAAGGATGTATTGATAGTAGTGAAGTCCATTTACTCTTACCTGCTAATGAAGGAACGACAGTAATGCCTTTCTCTGATTTCGTTGAAGTTGGAGCACTCCTTGAAAATGGGTTTACAATCGGTGAAGTTGTACTTTCACGGACCAGATCGGAAAAAGTTGAAATGTTGAGTTTAGTTGAATGATTTTAGACAACATAATCCTTGCCGTTGAGGATGAACTCAGTGAGGCAATCGCAACAAAAATTCTAAATAGTTTTGCTATCAAAATCACTGATACAATAAGGGAAGGTGGTAATGCATACCTTCGGGAAAAAGCACTAGAACTGAATAGGGCAGCCAATGGGATGGATATATTCTTGTTGACTGACTTAGATTCACCAAAGAATTGTCCTCCAAGACTCATTCGCTCTTGGATTAAAGGTCCACTTCATCCAAGATTAATATTTCGCGTAGCAGTAATGGAAGTAGAATCGTGGGTGATAGCAGATAGGATAGGGATTGCAAACTTCTTATCAATCCCTATCCATCGTATTCCAAGGGCCACAGATGAGATACTTAATCCTAAAGAATTCCTCGTTTCACTTGCACGAATGAGCAAAAAAAGAAAATTGCGAAATGAGTTGATACCGCAACAAGGATCAGGAATTCCTTTCAGTTATGGTTATAACACCAGATTGAGTTCGTTTGTCAGAGACCATTGGGATCTAGAACGCGCAGCCACCGTTTCTCCAAGTCTAAAACGCACTTTGGAACGACTCAGACTCTTAAGAGAATAACCAGTCATAGCACCCAAACCTAAAGGATTGGGCTTGTGCTTCGTAGCAGTTAGCGTTGTTCTCCAAAGAGAACATCCGTCTCACATCTGCTCCACAACGGGATCATAAGCAGCCCGTAATATGTTGATAGCAGCGTTTATGTCTCTATCATGTTCGGAATTACATTGTGAACATGTCCACTGTCTATCATTGAGAGAAAGAGTGTCGTTTTTATCTCCGCAGTTGCTACAAGGTTTTGTAGTAGGTGTCCATTGTCCGACTTGAAAGAATACTTTATGATGTTTGAAACATTTGAATGCCAACAATTGAATAAACTGGTAAAATCCGAGATCGGAGACTTTACGTCCCCACAACCGCTTCATGCCATTAAGGTTCAACGTTTCAGCAGCAATCGTATCAAACCTTCTGCACAAGTCTGTAGCAAGTTTCCACTGCCAGTCAAGCCGTTGGTTTG
Organism: Candidatus Poribacteria bacterium; assembly: GCA_958295945.1. Classification (GTDB taxonomy): domain Bacteria; phylum Poribacteria; class WGA-4E; order WGA-4E; family WGA-3G; genus MSPOR6. The sequence goes on along the minus strand of OY282386.1, from coordinate 739,721 downwards.
CTATTTTGATATAATGCCGTGCGAGTTCTCTAATAGCGCGATACCAATTGTTAGACCCTTTGACTTTACGACTCACAGCTTTATTCAGTTTGCGAAGGTGTTTCAAAGATTGTTTCAAGAATTCTGGTGCTTGTATCTTTTCACCAATGCTCAATGTCAAAAATGTTTTCAACCCGAAGTCTATACCTACGCTCTCACCTGTTTGTTGCATAGGTTCGGTAGAAGTATCATCGGTGACAATGTAAAGCCAGTATTCACCGGCACTATCACGGAGTATTTGGACATAGCGGACAGTGCCGTGCCAGTCTCGGTGTTGGTGAAAAGAAAACCAGCGACGATTGAATTTCAGAGATTGTGTGGTGTCATTCCACGACTTGAAAGAGATACACACACGACCATTTTCAAGTTTGTAGCCTGTTTGAAACTTCGCAGAACGATAACGATATTTACGTTTGAATTTAGGAAGTCCACCTTGACCAGCAAAGAAGCGTTGATATGCAGCATCTATGCGAATAATCGCAGCATCCAAAGTGTCACGCGGTATCCAAGCCCAATGTTTCTTGGTCGTCTTGAGCAACTTGGTAAGATGCGGTTGCAGCCTATATCTACCAGCGTATTTTTCGTATCTGCGGTAATAACGTTTTTCCAAACGCAAAAAGTGGTTGTGCACATCACAAAGATCATCAAGCAGATTGCCGAAGCGTTTGTTCTTTTTGTGATTGCGTATCTTGTATTTGTAGGTGCGCATTGTTTTACTCAAGTATTGCTTCCGACACGATTCGGTTTTGGTGGAGACCACCTCAAGCAAGGTGGATCGTATTCTCTACCAACAATGCTGAGAATATCGTAACATATATGACATAGTTTGTCAAGAAAAATATAGGAACGGGCATTCCTCCCAAACCTAAAGGATTGGGTCTCCTGCCCGAAGATTGATGAACAAGAAATTCCAACGACACATTGAAGATTTTACATGCGACAATTGCGAGGTGTTTGTAAAGGGGGATGGATACACCAATCACTGTCCAGAATGTCTATGGAGTCAACATGTAGATATTAATCCGGGGGATCGCGCTGAAAGTTGTAAAGGACTGATGGAACCGGTAGGATTTACAATGAAAAAAGGTGAATACATCCTGATTCATCGCTGTACCGTGTGCGGAACATCAAAGAACAATAAGACATCAAAAAATGATAGTTTTGAGGTAATACTCAGTTTACAAGGAGGATAACAATGAACAAAAAAGGGATTGCAGCAGTTGTTGCCATAGCGGTTAGTGTAATTGCAGCCATCGTTCTTGCGATACTGTTATATACAACATCTGACAAACTCAAGCAGACAGAATCAGACCTGTCTACTACTAAAACTAACTTAGAGACGACTCAAGCAACGCTACAAAAAACCGAGACTGCAAAAACAGGATTGGAAAAGAAGTTAGCTGAAACTGAGAAAACACTAAAAGATACACAATCTGAATTAACCCAAACAAAAGAGATATTGGAGAATGCAAGTGAAGCTGCGCGAAAAATCGCTGCTGATCGGAACAAACTCCAACAGGACAAGAGTAAACTTGAAAGTGAAAAGGAAGGTCTCAGAGCACAACTTAACAAGATTGAATTTGAACTACAACGGATACGCAAGCAATCCCAACGTTCAATTGCCGCAATCCAAGATAGATTCAAAGACTCAGTCGGCGCAGTGTTAGATGAAGCAGGACGATTGACACTTGATGTAAAGGGAAAAATCCTGTTTGAAACTGGAAGTGCAATCCTTAGTAAAGAGGGGAAAGAACTTCTTGACGCAATTGCTGAAGAGGTGTTACTCAACAAAGATTATGCGGATTATGCCATTCATGTTGAAGGACATACAGACAACAACCCTATTGCAGGCGATGAATTGCGAAACTGGGACTTATCAACCCAACGTTCAATTTCTGCGGTGAAATATTTGCAGGAAAATGCTAAAATTGATCCGAAGCGTTTATCGGGAACGGGATATGCGTTCTATCAACCGATAGACACTGCTGAGACTGCGGAGGCAAAAGCAAAAAATAGACGGATTGAGATTATACTTGTGCCACCTCAAGATTTCTCCACGGAATTGCTCAAGTCATTACAAGAAGTTATGGAATCTATTGAGGCAAAGTAGCAAACTAAAACAGTTAAATGTTGTTGAACTATATTATCCTAACGAGTTGTGCTAAATAACTAAATGTTAAATATAGTTTCACGTAAACAGGATGTTTAAGGACATTTCTTTTTCTTTGAACGGTCTTTAGTCCCGTAGGGACGATATGTTTATAGAAAACGGCATAGTACACCTTCTTTAGTCCCGTAGGGACGATATGTGTGTCCTAAAAACCTAATACATGTGAAAGCTTTAAAAACAAATAGTTAACTGGCACAAGTCGTTATCCTAAGATACTTCTACTCTGTCGTTTCCTCAGAACTTTCTGTTTGCCTTCTTGCTTGGCTTGCAAGTTTTGCTGCTTGCCTTGCCAATCTTTTGACACCGTCAATCTGTTCCAGCATTTTTGCATTTGACCACGAAATTGACAGGAGATATCTGATTTCATCAGGGTTGTTCAATGTCTCAACACCAGCAGCAATCTGAAATCCACTATTGGCAGTATGGCGAACACCAGCGTTAACACCGACCCCATCATATTCCAGATTGAACCCTATATCGCCTCTGGCAAAAGCAGGAGATATTTCTGTGCTTACACCTGCGAAAAATCCAACAGGACGATCATCAGTAGCAAACCGGTTGTTGCCAATACCGATATGACCCGATATCAGATGGATACGTGGCAGGTTGAACGTTTTGCTGATGACAAGATATGATGATTGCGGTTCGTAGGTGTTCCACTTATAACTAACTTTATCACCGAGATTCTCTATTCCTAACGCAACATTTGGAATTAATCCAGATTCAGTTACAATGTGTGCTTTTAAATGGGCTAAAAACGAACGAGAAGCATCATTACTATGAGGTAATATATGTGTCGCTCCAAATTCTACCCTATCAAACATACCGAAGCTGACACGAAAAATGACAGTATTGCGTTGGAATTCTGATATATCCTGGAAAGGAGCGTATACTCCTACCCCAAAAATCCCGTGTTTTAGCACTTCACCTGTCGGAATATCCACCAATCCACTATCACTAAAGATTTCACTACTAACGTCAGTTGAAAACATGCAGAAAATAGTAAACAGCAAAATTAACAACATCAGATGTTTGGACATAGATCTTACTCCATATAGCGGATACCATCAGGTGTTCCGATAATAACCTTATCCGCACGATCTACAAAAATGCCGTTTTCAACGACACCGGGAATATTGTTCAACTGCAATTCAACCTTCTCTGGTTCAGGGATACCATCAAAATGACAGTCCAAGATATAGTTTCCGTTATCCGTAATCAACGGATTTTGAACGCCACCGCGCATTTCTGATTGTCCGCAGACTTTATCAACTTCTCGCTTCGTTACTTCCCATCCGAATTGCACGATCTCAACAGGTAAAGCGAACGAAGTACCGAGTACCTGCGACACCTTGCTTTCATCAACGACAATCAGGATTCGTCTTGAAGCGTTAGCAATTATCTTCTCTCTGACAAGTGCTGCACCACCACCCTTAATTAAGTTTAGGTGTGCATCTACTTCGTCAGCACCATCAATGGTTAATTCTATAGTAGAATGTGCAGCAAGTGTGGAAAGTGGAATGCCTTGTTCAGTAGCGATTTGCTCAGTGCCTGAAGATGTCGGAACCCCGATGATATTGAGTCCATCTCGAACCATCGTTCCAATCTTCAATAGTGCGTAAAATACAGTTGAACCCGTACCTAATCCGACAACCATACCCTCTCGGATTTCTTCGGTGGCTTTTTCAGCTGCAATCTTTTTTAGGTGCTCAACGTTCATAATTTTATCTGTCTATTTTCTTCTATTGATTCTGCTGTGGCAAGGCTAATCCGAATTGCAGAGAGTGCAACCTCTGCATCAACTAAACAAGGTTCGTGCTGTGCAGAATTCTGAATTTCAGATATCCAAAGTTCCTGAATTGAGGGTTGACGGGTATTTGGAATTGTCAAATCCGTAACTTCTCTCGGTGTTGAACATCTCCAGCCGTTTCCATCATCGGATAATGTGCCTTCGGTGAGAACATATCGTTCATGCTGCTCTGCCGTGTTTATGACAATGCCTCCTGTCCAACTCCACTGTCCGATGCCACCTTGTTTGAATTCAACGGTGATGGTATTCACAAAACGTTCATATTGTCCAGAATCGGTTAATCCTTCGTAACTCGCACCACCATGCACCCATTTCGCATCACCGAACATATCAACTATAGGATAAATATGGTAGACAAAGAAGTGAGCAGGTATTCCTGAGACTAGCAGGTTGAAAAGGATTTCAGGACGCGCACCACGACCTGGAGTTAACCGAACAAATGATGTGAAAAGCAAATCACCCAATTCAGAAGCCTTTTGCTTGAGTGCAGCGTGGGTATTTGATACAACTTCAGGATGGGAAACTCGAAGGACACGACCGCGCGTTTTGGCAAGATGCAAAACCATCTCACCTTCATCAACACTGTTCGCAAGCGGATATTCCACAAAAACATGCTTGTCTGCTTGCAAAGCAGCGATGGCAATTTCACCATGGCTGTTGTTATGAGTACAAATCACAACAGCATCAATATCGTCTTGTTCAACCAGTTGGTTCCAATCAGAGATAAACGTAGCAGCCGATTCAGTCGCAAGTTGTTTTCCTGTTTGTTCGTTTCTGGAGGAAATCGCAACTACTTTTGCTGTTTCTAAAGATGATAATCGTGAAAGATGGTTCCGTGCCATACCTCCTGAGCCAACAATGCCTATTTTTATGTTCCTCATGCCCAACCTTGGCTCTCACCACCGACACGCACTTTGCTTATCTTTTCGTAGTAACCACTCTTCCGATATGCAGTGAGTGGATGTGGGTCTCGGTCCATCTCCAACCGAACTTGTTCCAGTAATGGATTCACATCTGTTTCATACGCACGTTGTAGGATACTCTCTGCTTCAACAAGGTCAGCAACATCTTGTGCTTCAGCCAATGCTTCTCGGTCAACTAACAATGCTTTTGCATACGCTTTCTGTAAGTTACACACGGATTGGATACTCGCTTCTACCTTCGGCTTCAAGTTGTGACTCTGGTCAATCATATAGGCGATATCAGTTTCAGTGTCAGGATCAAGTTCTGCGGCAACAAGTTCAGTGTAGATGAGGAAAAGTTCCTGTGGATTGATAGATCCTACCGTGAGATCGTCGTCAGCATATTTTCTGCAGTTGAAGTGAAATCCACCAAGTTTACCTTCGTCAATTAGATATGCAACAATGAACTCAATATTAGTACCTTGTGGATGGTGTCCAAGATCGACCAGTACTTGCGCTTTAGGACCGAGTTTGTTTGCCATCAGGTAAGCAGTACCCCAATCTGCTAAATCGGTGTGATAAAATGCTGGTTCAAAGAACTTATATTCAATCAGCATACGTGTAGCATCGGGCAATGCATCGTAGACTTCACTTAACGCTTCTGTCATCCACTGTTTACGTCTCCTGAAATTCGCTTGCCCAGGAAAGTTAGTACCATCAGCGAACCACAAACTCAACAGGTCAGATCCCGTTTTATTCATGATGTCTACGCACTCTAACATATGATCAATAGCGAGACGACGTATCTCCACTTCTGGATTGCATACACTACCAAGTTTATACACTTGGTCTTGAAAGACATTGGGATTGATTGCTCCGATTCCGATTCCAAGATCTGCAGCATATTGTTTCAATGCACCCCAATCATCAGTTTTGTCCCAAGGGATATGTAGCGCGACAGTTGGAGCAACGCCGGTAAATCTATGAACGGTGGCTGCATCTTCTAAACGTTCCGCTGCATTCCTCGCTGCACCAGGTTGTTCAAAAACACCGAAACGGGTACCAGAATTTCCGTACCCCCACGAAGGTGTCTCAATATGTTGACGTTTGAGGAATGACTTTACTGTCTCTATTTGGATGCCTTGTTTTTCTAATGTTTCGGCTAACAGATTATATGCTGGACTGCTGTTCATATATGTTTCTCCTGATTGCACTGCACATTTCAAGTCCGTTATAATCCGACTCAGACTTGCAAAATGAAGAAAAATCATGCATGATTTACAATAACATACACGTTTTCTGTGTCAAGACTTATCGGAATTTAAGGTATCTTCTGGAGTAGGTATAGGTTCTGAAAATTCCCTGCCTTCCTTTTCTGCCTGTATTCTCCTACGATTCCATTCAAGGACAAGGTGGTACTGTTCAGCTATACCTTCAACTTTCCCCTCAGCTATACCTTCAACTTTCCCCTCAGCTATACCTTCAACTTTCCCCTCGGCTATGCCAACAGCCTTCCCCTCGGCAAAAACCCTATCCTTAAACATCTTTGCATACCCTAACATGACTACCTCCCATATATGTGATGTAATAAAAAACCAACCAACTATTAACGCCATTAAATTTGCTGTTCGTGTTGACGTTGTTTCCCCTAAATCTTTCCAAGCCCAATCAGTCAGCAATTCTACCAAAATATTCGCAATTATTAAAGTTGAAAACAACCATACAAATAGATTAAACCATTTACGAGATATTCTAACTAAAGACACAAAATCGTTTTCATTAACATTGCTTGACATAGTTTTCAATTATACCATATATCATGCCATTTAACAAACACAATTTGCAAATTAAAACAGGCAGAATAAATGGCCAATAATCACAATAGCCATTTATCCTGCCCAAAACAGTATTTCTATACGCAATAACAATTACCGATTGAAAAGGAACGAACGCGATGAGATAAGTGCCCAGAGTAGATCTTCTGTGTCTTCACGTCTCGTTTCTTCTTTTTCCAGATATGATGTAGCCGTATCAAGTTCCGCATCCGTGGGTAAACGACTCAATGTCATTAAATACAACTCTGTAGCCAATTCAGCCGGTTGCATCTTTTCACCGGTCTTAGGCTCCAGAAGTTTGGTAATTGTGCCGTTTCGACTTTTCAACTTTCCGTTCACATAAGGCGAATTGATAATGTGTAGTGCTTGTGTGAGTGTCGGTTCAAGTAAGGGATCTAAGTTCCCTAAGAACTCCCTATCAGAACGACCAAAAAGATTAAGAAAACGCGAACTCACAGGAAGCGGCACTTCAACAGCACGCATGCCTTCTGGGTAACGACCATATTTCTCTTTTGATCCCGTAACGTCATTTAGGACATCAAGCAACACTTGTGCCATCAAGGGACGAGGCATAAATCGTGAGAAAAATCTATCATCTAACTCGTTCGTTTCATTCGGTGCTGCAGAAAGTTGATATGTTCGAGAATTCAGAATCAACTTGATAATATGCTTGGTATCAAATTCACTCCGAACAAATTCTTCAGCTAATGCGTCTAAGAGACCTTCAACACTTGGTGGAGTCGTAGCACGCATATCGTCAACAGGATCAACAATACCTCTGCCGAAGTAGTAACTCCACAGACGGTTAACTGTTGCCTTTGCGAAGTATGGATTTGAATCCGCTGTCATCCAGTCAGCGAGGTGTTGTATTGCCTTTTCTCTATATGCTTCTGGAAGTGTCTCTCCGCCGAGGAATGTGGGTTGTGCAACCTGTCCTCGATTTCCTTGAACCGATTGGTTAATGACTCTACCGGTCGGATTGTTGTAAACTACCTGTTCCTGGTAGAGTTCTCCGCCTCGGATGCCGACTTTCCCAGTAAATGCCGCAAAGTTCCAATAATCATCTGTTGTCCATTCGTCAAATGGATGTTTATGGCAGCGCGCACAACTGAGACGGATACCGAGAAACACCTGAGCAGTCGTTTCAGCTCTCCCAGCAGGTTGGCGTTCAATACGATAATAGTTGGTCGGTCCATACTGATATGTACTACCAGTGGCTGTTAATATTTGATTAACAAACTGATCATAAGGTTTATTTTCTTTGACAGAATCGTGGATAAACTCGTGGAATAGTGTTGCCCCACGGTCACCGTATTCTCCGTTTCCTAACCGACGCGGATGAACACGTAACATATCCGCCATTTTCAATGTACGCAAATTAATCCATTCATCTGAAGCCATGAGTGAATCTATCAAACGACCACGTTTGTCAGGTTTTGAATCATCAAGGAATTCCTTAACCTCATCAGATGTAGGAAGTTTCCCAACTGTATCCAGATAGACTCTGCGCATGAATTCTGCATCGGAAGAGAGTTCGGATGGTCGTACATTCAATTTTTTTAGTTTTGCTGCAACAAAATCATCAATAAAATTGTTAGTAAGGATATCTGGATAAGGTTGTCCATCAGTTTCTCTCGGCACAGTTATGAAAGAAGAGGAAACAACCCCCAAAAATCTTGCTAAAATTGCAGTTCCACCCCAACGGATGCTTGTTACCAATCCAGATTCTGTAACCGTCGCAACAGGTTCATCTTTTGATTCATAAACAGCTTGTTGTGTAACATCTTTCGTTGATCCGTCAGTGAAATAGGCGAGTACTTTCAGCTGTCTTGTTTCACCAACAGAAGTAAATGTTGTATCATTTGGTTCAATTTCAAGCTTCTCCAGTCGTGGTTCGTCGGGTGAGAATGGTGCACCAGCCGAGATCCACTGCAAGATAGTTTCTGCTTCATCAGAATTAGGTTCAAATCTCAGACCACCTTCATGCGGTATCTGTCCTGTTGGTTTGAGATAAAGAAGACTTTGTTCAGGTTCAAGCAGATTGATACGTCGTCCTCGATTGTGATGCACTATAGGTTCATAATCACTCTCTGGATTGAGCGTGAGTAGTGATAAGTTTAAACCTCCTTGACCGCCGAATTTACCGTGACAAAGACCCGCAGAACATCCCATCTTGTCAAGGATAGGTGCGACATCTCTGAGAAAGAGCGGCGTACGTTCTTCTGTTTCACCAGCAAGTTGTATTTCGTCGTCTGTATTACCCCAACATATTGGTGAAGACAACAGATATGTAAATGCTGTCATAGCACATACTATGAGGATTGGAACTAATTTGTTCCACCTTACACTTTTCATATTAGATCTCCTTTTTTTAACAAGGAATACATAGTGTTTTTGTGCTTACCATATTTACGAAGTTTTGTAGTATCACATCTGGTCAACATGAATAGCGATACTACAACATAGATCAGTTAAAGGGTTTTATTTCTAAATGTTTCACAAAAAGTTATATAAGGACTTCTGAAAAGACATCATTCATAGTCTCAACGAAGTGGAAAGCAAGTCCCTCCTTGATGTCCTCTGCGATCTCAACAAAATCCTTTTGATTTGCTTGAGGAACAATGACTTTTTTAATTCCGGCTTGTTTTGCAGCGAGGATTTTCTCCTTGACACCACCTATAGGTAGAACTCTTCCTCTTAATGTCAACTCACCTGTCATAGCTACTTCAGGGTCAATTCCTCGTTTTGTAGCAATTGAGGCGATAGCAGCTGCGATTGTAATACCCGCAGAAGGTCCATCCTTTGGAATAGCCCCCGAAGGCACATGGATATGAATGTCGTCTTGGAGTGTTGTCGTGTTAAACTCTAACGAATCTGCCTGTGACTTAATAAAAGTCAAAGCAGTTTGAGCGGATTCTTGCATCACTTCACCTATCTGTCCGGTAACATGAAGATCCGCTTTACTACCTTGTTTCTGGGTTGCAGTTGCCTCAACAAACAGGATTTCACCCCCAGCAGGCGTGACAGAAAGTCCTGTCGCAACACCGACATCCGCAGTTCGACCAGCAATTTCAGAATCGAATTTCGGAGGACCGAGATAGGTTGGAAGTTCTTCAAGACCAATATTCGTATGGTCTGTTTCCCCTTCAGCGACGCGACGCGCAGATTTTCTGCAAAGCGTACCGAGCTCGCGTTCCAGATTCCGAACACCGGCTTCACGCGTGTAATCTCTTATCACCTTATCTACCACTACATCAGAGATCTCCAACTGTTCTTCAGAAATTCCGTTTTCTGCCAGTTGACGCGGAATAAGATACTGCTTTGCTATCTGCATCTTCTCGTTTGAAGTGTAACCGGGTAACTCAATTGTCTCCATCCGATCACGTAGTGGTGGCGGTATGGTATGGATTTGGTTCGCTGTGGTGATGAACATGATCTGCGACAGATCAAACGGGACATCCAAATAGTTATCTGTGAATGAGTTGTTCTGTTCAGGGTCAAGCACCTCAAGTAATGCAGCTGCGGGGTCCCCGCGAAAATCTGAACCGAGCTTGTCAATTTCATCAAGCATAAAAACTGGATTGTTGGATTCTGCTTGCCGTAACCCTTTAAGGATACGTCCAGGCATTGAACCGATGTATGTACGTCGATGTCCACGGATTTCAGCCTCATCGTGCATACCACCTAAAGAGATGCGGACAAATTTCCGGCCGATTGCGCTGGCAATAGACTTACCGAGTGAAGTTTTCCCAACACCGGGAGGACCAACAAAACAGAAAATAGGTCCCTTCATGTCAGACTTGAGAATCTTTACTGCAAGATGATCAACAATACGCTCTTTGACTTTCACCAAGTTATAGTGATCTGCATCAAGAATCTCCATCGCATTTGATAAATCAATAGAGTCGTCTGTACTTACTGCCCACGGCAAATTTAGCAACCAATCCAAATAATTTCGTGAGACAGCAGATTCTGGTGAAAAGGACTGCATTTTTGAAAGACGGTTAAGTTCTTTGTTAGCAGCTTTTTCTGCTTTGGGTGGCAATTTCGCCTCTTTCAGTTTTTCACGCATCTCTGCAATGTCAGCATCTAAATCATCTGCCTCACCGAGTTCTGTCTGAATGGCTTTCAGTTGCTCACGTAGATAGTATTCGCGTTGACCTTTATTGATGACCGCTTGCGCGTCGGATTGAATTTTACTCTCCAGTTCATGAAGGTCAACCTCTTTAGCAAGAATAACAGCAAGATTGTTCAACCTTTCAGGTATTGGAATTGTTTCCAGAACTTGTTGTTTCTCTTGCGGTTTTAGATCTAAAACCGAGGTGATATAATCGGCTAACCGTCCAGGTGCCTCTATCCCTTTCGTAATCATGCCGTATTCATCGGGGTAACGTGAGGAAAGTTCAATAATACGTTGGAACATTTCGTCTACGCTGCGAACAAGTGCTTCTAATTCTAAATCTTGCTCGTTTTCATCTTCGGAGTCCTTATCCGTATCAATATCTTCGTCTTCAATGTCTTCCTCATCCTGTAAGAGGCGAACACGTGCTTTGATAAATGGTTCCGTGTGCAGGATCTCCTCGATCTGTACACGGGAGCGTCCTTTAGCAAGAAATAACACATCCTCATCATCTTTTTTCACCTTTGGAATTTCTATTAAACTGCCGATAGTGCGTAATTCGTCCATCTGCATGTCCTTCACTGCATCTGGGTCTGTGTCAAGACTACGTCCTGAAGTGGTTTGGAAGATGCAGAGTACACGTTCTCCATTCAAGACCACGCCATTGTCAATAGCATCCATAACCATCTTTCCTGTCAGGGCAACGTGATGCGGTGGAAACGGAGGAGATGGTGGCATATAAGGAAAAATAACAAGATCGTCTACTGGAAGTATAGGTACTTCTACCGTCTTTATCTCTTCTTCTATTTTCTCGTGGTCGTGATCTTCAATGTTTTCCAGTTCTGTGGCGTTTTCGTGTTCATTTTCCATTGTTAGTTATTCTCCTTTGTTGAATCCACTCATGCACATCGTTTCGTTGTTATGGATAGTAATATAAATAGTCCGTTCCAATATAAGATTTATTAGCGGTTTCAAATCAATATGTCTGTCATTACAGTGTATCAGGACAGTGCTATTCAAGCATACCTACTGAGGTGTATTGACACTGTTTATCCAACCGCGTTCACCTTCAATAATCAACTCGGTTTTTAGAGCGGCGCATCGCTGCTGATAGTCTTTCAGTGTCTCTAAGGCGGTGTCTTCCAATTTCCGTTTTTCCGTATCTTTTATAGGTTCATACTCTTTCATAACCATCGGTTGTGGAAATGAGACACTCGGATTATCTACCAAAGTAGGGATCAATTCAATAGATTTTAACGTATCCCCTACAAATGTAACTTTCGGAATAATTGTACGCGCATACTGTAATGAATAGGTGTCGTAGATAAAGTCTGCAAGACCATAGATTATCGGTTTTCCATTATAGAGTTCAATACCCCCATAAGTATGCATTTGTTGGCATAAGACTAAATCAGCACCATCATCAATAAGTGCTTGTGCAAAAATCCGTTGACGACCTATAGTCGATTGTTGTGCGTCTGTATTCGCTTCACTTTTTCCCCAGTGAAGCCACACGATAACAAGGTCAGCCGCATCATCTACATCGCGAACAGCCCGGGTCATTTGGCTATAGGCAGCAGAAGCAACAACATCCAACGCAGCCATATTGAATTCATTTCCACGCAAATACGCAAGCACGGCTATTTTCTTAGAGTTAACCTCTAACCACGCTGGGGAATTTGCAGCAGTCGGCGTAATTCCTGCACCTATAGGTTTGACGTTATACCACTCCAAATGGGTTACTGTATCTTCAAGTGCTTGAACACCAAAATCCATGATATGCGGTGTTGCTATGGAAACCACATCAAACCCAGCATTTGCCATTGCACGTGCCAAATCGGGGACAGCTCGAAAACGCAGTTCACGCTTTGCATCTGGTTCACCTCTCTCAGAAATACTTGTATTGAGCGGTGCTGTTGCGACATCTGCGGATTGAATGATAGAAGATGTGCCTTCAAAAAAGACATCCGCCCCATGCTTTTCAATAGTAGGTGTCAAATTGCTGCCAATTGTAATATCCCCTACAGCGACTACAGTTATCTCTACCGCATCGGAACCAGAAGTATCTAATATGACGCTGCTTTGTAAAAATAAAAAGAAAAAAATGAGGACATAAATAATCGTTTTCATTGTTCGTTCTTAAGTTGTGTGCCAATTGCAATTAAAGTATCTGCCAATGCTTCCCGGTCAGTGTTGTTAATATTTTGGAACGCCTGTGTTTCTGTCTGAATTCTGTCAATTTGTTCCTGAAAGTCAGTTGCAAATTCATTTATGAGCACAGACAACTTCTCAAGATCGTTCTCAGTACGGCTAATGAGTTCGTCAATACGATTATCCACTCGCTGAACTATGTTATCAGGTATATTACCGTACTGTTCTTTCACGTCTGCGATTTCTTTCAGCAACCTTGATTCAACATCAGATATACTTTGTTGTGTATTTTCTATCTCTTTTGTCAATTGGTCAAACTTTTCATCATTCTTACGAAGGTCATCTCCAAATATACTGTCTCTCAGATAGGATTCTAAGTTTTGCGTTTTAGATTGCTGTGTTTCTTGTGTATCTTCCATTACAAATTGTTGTTGTGGTTCTTTCATAAACATCTCCTCTGCAAATCTTAGTAAAGTGTGAGTTCGGTATATTGTCAAAAAATATTACGGATAGTTGTATAGGTTCTCTGGCTTCCGATCTGCTGGTTCAATGTCTAATGCTACTGTGGGTTCATGTAGTTCTGTAGACACTTCTGAAGACCGACTCTGACTTGCATTGAACTCACGAAGGATGCAGTTAACGATTTCTTCGCTATATGCCTCCGCCGAGACTTGTCTTTGATTCGCTTCCCAAGCCATTCGAGCAACCGCTTCAAAGTACTCTGCATGTTTATATGCTTCTAAAAGGTCTTTGCCGCGCGAGAACGTACCATGTCCTACCCAGTAAAGGATATGCCGCATCGGAGCCGCGCCGTTTTCAAAAAGTCGTAAACTCTCATAAGATAATTCTGGTATTCCAGGCACCCGTTCCTGAACAAACCCGATTCCACCTGATGCATCATAAATAATCGGTGTTTCAGGTTCATACCCTTTCAAGAAACTATAAAACCGATCTGGATGTCCGTGTTCAGTGCGCGAAATCAGGTTCAAAAACTTCGGTTGTAAGTGGACTAATGCATGAAATCCATCATTTTCTAACTGCTCAAAAATGAGTAGATAATGGAACATCTCACTGGTTGGCACACAACGACTTGCGTCATTTTCTGTTGCTGATGCGTTATCTATCTCTGTTTGTGTTTGTGTTCCATAACGCATCCGATAATGCGTGCCATCCGCTTCCACTTCAATGACGGTGACATTAAGTGCAGGATGCTCTATACCTATCAGGTCTAAACGAGAACCCGATTTTGTCAACAACACATGCCTACCCGCCAACCCTTTAACGACAATGGCTGCAGGCAATGCATACCGTGGCGATTCATCATAGTCAATCAGACATTTCAAATCTACCGATTCTGACAATAACACCCCCATGTTACCCGCTGAAGCCCATAGGTAATCGTGTGCATGAGCATGTGCACCAACCCAACCCATTTGACCGATACAAGTGCCTAATTCACTGTCAGGTGAAATAGGATGTAGACCTTGTTGATACCCTCTGTCACACCACTGTTCATGACGATAACTATGTGCAGGTGGCGGTGCTTGTTGTTGCGTCAGATAAGGATTGACTAATGATAATTCCACGTTTGCCTTTTCTTTCAAAGTCCTATTTCAAAATCTATGATTTTAAATATAACATGTTTTAAGGACATAAGCAAGTAAAAACGTAGAATTGGGTTAGTATATAGATCAAACATATATTTTAAAATTCTTCAAAACAAAAAGCCTACCGTCAAAGGACAATAGGATTTCTGTATTTTCAATTATGATATTTTATTTGGATTCCAATCACGCAAAAGTGGTTACATAAAGTTTTCCTTTTAAATAGTTTACCAAGGAAGATTTACGGGAATAGGAGGTTCATCTGGAAATAAATAACCTTCAAGAGGTTGAAGTGCATCACCGAGATACCTTTCCACACCAGCAAGTAAATGCGGCGGTAAATTAGTCCAAGTAACGTACAACCCCCGATCAGCATAACTTTGAATCCGATTATCTGCACGATGGGCTGTTAGTCTTTCTCTGATCATTCCTTGACCAACCTTGACCGTTCTGGGATTATCTTTATTTTGCCAATACCAGATAATGTAAATTCCTCGCAAGTTGTCAAAGTGTTCGTGACTCAAATTAAGTGTACTGAGTGAACACCATGCATTGTTTTGGCATCTAATCCAATAGACATTCATGTTTACCTCCGATGTCCAACTGTATTTTAACCGATCATCCACAACTTTTTTACTGTGAAGGCTAGGCAAGTATAATGCAAAATTGTTACATAATATTCAAAATTACATGATACCATATTTGGATTATTATGCACAGTAAAATCTCCATTTCACGTACCCGACTGTAATTTGTTTGACTTAGACGTTCTTTATGTGCTATCTTTATAAGAGATATAAGAGAAAGGAAATTCGGAGTGATAGAAGATTGAAAAAGCAGTTGCAAAAACTGGAAGAATTTTGGCAATATCTCAGAGATTATTGGGATAAAGGTAAAGCAGCTGTCACCATTCTACTAATTTTTGTGTACTCCATCTCCCACGGTACTATCGCTATTGAATATGAAATTGAGAACGGTTGGAATGGATACAAGTCGTTTCAAAATCTATTAAAGGAAATATCAGCATTTATCCCTGTTGCGGGAGTTTTTACCGCAATACATATATTGGAGATTGATTTAATCATGTTATTATCTGACTGGTATAAAGACTTACGAGAAAAGCGTGATCAAAAAGTTAAAGAGGAAGGGATTGCTGAAGGTAAAGCTGCAGAAAGACAGTTGTGGTCAGTCTTTTGGTCAGCTTATCAATCAGAAGTTAAACAGGAAGCAGAAGAAATCACTCCCGATGAATCTGCCTCGCCTCCGCCGAAAAATCCTCAATAATATTGTAAATTAACTTAATTGAGCAAATTATTGGCATTCTCAAGAAAATAACTTACTTAATTTCAGGGGTCTCTCGCGTTCTATCTTCGCTTCAGACAGATAGCTGCGTTACCCTATAATAATTTTTATCCATACCCCACATATTGTATCTATATGTTATAGACTCATATCCCATAAATACGATATTTTAGGATTACTGCTCTCTACCTACATTGAATGTCTCTTTGAATAAATGAATAAACCCTCCGCTTGACATGTATCCATCTTTCCGTTAAAATAAATTCAGAAAACGCATTAATTTTTACAAAGAGGTCCTTAATGAACATACGGATAGAAAAAGATAGTTTAGGTGCAGTAGAAGTTCCAGAAGACGCATATTGGGGTGCGCAGACCCAACGCGCCTATATCAACTTTGACATCGGTGATGAACATTTTCCACCAACATTCATACGCTCACTTGCCATCATAAAACATGCATCTGCAACTGTCAATGTCCAACTCGGTGGAATTACATCAGAAATTGCAGAGCTTATCTGCAAAGCCGCAGATGAAGTCGCAGAAGGTAAACTTGCAGACCAGTTCCCACTCCGAATATGGCAGACAGGCAGCGGAACACAAACCCACATGAATATCAATGAAGTCATTGCGAACCGTGCCAATGAACTGGCAGGTGGAAGTCGTGGTATGAAATCCCCTGTGCACCCGAATGACCATGTGAATCGATCGCAATCAACAAACGATGTCTTCCCAACAGCCATACACATAGCGGTTGTTACGCAAATCGTTGAAAGATTGATACCAGCAGCCGCAGCATTACAACAAGCATTAGAGGATAAAACAGAGGAATTTTCAGATATAGTAAAAACAGGTCGCACACACTTGATGGATGCAACACCCTTGACATTAGGGCAAGTATTCAGTGGATATGCACATCAGGTTGCTCATGCACAAGAAGCAATTCAGAACACACTACAGCATCTCTATGAACTACCGATTGGTGGTACAGCAGTTGGTACAGGATTGAACACACATCCAGATTATGCTGACGCTATGGCATCTTGTATTACAGAACGAACCGGTCACCCGTTTATAAGTGCACCAAATAAGTTTGAAGCGATGGGAGCAAGAGACGCACTCGTATCAACAAGCGGTGCTATGAAACGATTTGCGTGTTCCTTGTATAAGATCGCAAACGATATTCGTCTGTTGGGGAGCGGTCCACGATGCGGAATCGGTGAACTGATATTACCAGAAAATGAACCCGGGAGTTCCATCATGCCCGGCAAAGTCAATCCAACACAGTGTGAAGCGATGACCATGGTTTGTGCTCAGGTAATCGGCAACGACACAACTATTTCACTGGCGGGAAGTGCTGGCAACTTTGAACTGAACGTTTTTATGCCTGTAATCGCATTCAATAGTCTGCAATCCATTCGGTTGCTGTCGGATGCGTGTGATGCGTTTAGAGAACACTGTGTTGTTGGCATTGAAGCGAACAGATCAGCAATCGCTGGTTATCTGGATGCCTCATTGATGTTGGTAACAGCATTGACACCGAAAATTGGCTACGATGCAGCAGCAAAACTTGCACAGAAGGCGCATCGAGATGGATCTACATTAAGAGAAGTGGCAATTGAAGAAGGTACGCTAACAACAGAAGAATTTGACGCACTCGTAGTACCGAGTAATATGGTAGCACCGAATTTGTAGATGCTGATTTTTTAAAGACGAATAAGAAAAGGTGTGATAGGATGTGAATAACAGAGTCTAAAGGAGGTATCCGCAATGAACCAACATGATTATACTATCACCGATTCAGAGATTAATTTCTTCAAAACCTTTGGTTACCTAAGTTTTCCGCAACTGATGGCAAACAGGATTGAAGCAATACAAAACGCTTTTGAAACCGTCTGGGAAGAACGTGGTGGCGGACATAACGGCAAACCGCACGAAGGCACCGCACGCTCCTGTATTGTGCCTTTCATTGATCAAAGCGAGGAGTTATCATCATTGTTGGATGACCCGCGTATTCTGACAATTGCGAAGACGTTGCTTGGAGACGATTTTAACTATATGGGAAGCGATGGCAATTTCTATGTTGGCGATACTGGATGGCATTCAGATGGCGGACATCGCTTAGAAGATCCGATGCACATCAAAATTGCATTCTATCTCGATCCTCTCACCCGTGACACAGGTGCACTCCGCGTCATTCCGGGCAGCCATCTGTTCGGAGACAATTATGCTGATGGATTGAGCCAACAAGTTGGGAAAAGTCAAGAGATGTGGGAAATGCACGGCAAGGATGTCCCCGCAGTAGTCTTTGAAACAACACCGGGGGATCTTGTGCTCTTCAATCATAACACGAAACACGCAGCATTTGGCGGTGGAACACGTCAACGTATGTTCACAATGAATCTCTGCCAACGCTATCCTGATGAGAAAATTGACGCATTACAGGCATATATTTCAGGTTCCGCTCGGTTCTGGATTGATCGAAAATATGGTGAGAAAATGCTAAACACTGGGACACCAGAACGGAAGATACATCTTGAACAGGTGATGGCAAATGATGGACATCTGGTAGAATTGTCACGCAATGCACGTGAAAGTATGAGTGAACCATCACGCGGGTGATGCTTGTTCCCACGTTTGTCGGACATATTGGACTGCTTCTTCAAACCCTTGTTTCCCCTGACGACTGGCTTCCTCTATGCTAAGCCAACCGTCGTAATTCGCTTGCCGCATTCGGGAAAATATCTGGGGAATCGGTGACACCCCTGTACCGACACGCACAGGTTCAAACTCACCCGCTTCGCGCATGTCAAACACATGCAACACGACAACGCGATCAATCACTTTATCAAGCAATCCCAACACATCTTCTTTCAACACAAGAGGGTTAGCAGTATCAAAGCAGACACCGAGCGGCGTATCCGAAAGTGCATCAAGTATCTCCAAGAAAATCTCTGACGGTTGCGAGAAATCCCAATACTGCCACGGTGCACCTTTAGTATGGTTCTCATAAGCGAGCGTGACACCTTGCTTTTCTGCCTCATCAAGGGCATGCCGAAATCCATCTGTAATCCAACGCACAGCCGCTTTGTGTTCAATACCCGGATGACTTTGTCCTGCGGTCACACGCACAAATTTTGCCCCCAATTCCTTTGCCAATTCAATGTCTGATTTTAGTTTGGTTAACTCTTCTTCGCGTTGAGCAGGGTCTGGATGCGTAAAATCTGAATAACACGCAATCATACAGGTCTCTAAACCGCGTCTTGCAAGAGTTAGCCACACAGAGTTAAGCAATCGGACATTCCAGAGCGGGAAGAATTTGATGCTAAAATCCACGCCATCTAAACCCAATTCAGCACCAAACCGTATCCAGTCTGCAACACTACTTTTTCCACTGAATATGTCGTCATAAAGAGAGACAGGGAGGCAACTGAGTTTCATTGTTTTCTCGCTTTGCTACGTCTTATGTTATGATGGTAATTATAATGGAGTTTAGTAAGATATTCAAGAACTATATTATCCAAAATGCTTACACAACCAAGGACAATTTTTAAGTTTTGAAATTCAGTTGAATATGAACCTATTACATGTTATCATTATCTAAAGAAACTTGGCAGGGAGGAACCCATGGAAGATCAGAAACAAAAACTTGCTGAAAAGAATTTCAATAGCGGTGTAGAAAACAGCAAAAATGGTCAGATAGAACTTGCCATAGAAGACTATACCCAAGCAATAAAACTTAAACCAGATTACGCTGAGGCATACTACCATCGTGGCGGTTCGTGGTTACGCCTCGGAGAGTGGGAAAAAGCTAGGTCAGATATTCAGAATGCCAAAAAAATGAATTTGGACATAATTGTTGTCTCTGATGAAATACTTCAAAAATACGAGCGAGCATGGAAGACCTTAGGCAACCTATAAAATATCTGACTATTGAAGATATTCTGGTAGTTGCTGTTGGCCACGTCGGAAACTTCCAGATAATTAAAGAAAATCAGTTACAATACTTGACTGAAGCAGTAAGTGCAGAATTTGGTAATATAGAACTATATCCTTCTCTGCTACAAAAAGCTGCCGTATATGCTCACCACATTATCACTGGACATATATTTTTCGATGGAAATAAACGCATTGGCATGCATAGTGCCCTGTTATTCTTAGCATTGAATGATTGTTCGTTTCAACCAAACATTGATGATTCAATCATTGAACTCGGCCTAAAAATCGCTGATGGTACCGTGACAGACATTGACGCAATTGCAAAACACATCCAGCAATGGATTATAACATAATCTTCTGACCGATTTTTAAACTATCCCATTCTATGAACCCATCAGATAAAAAACAGTACCTCAAATTGTGCACCCACCCCACTATTCAAGCACTGCAACCCGTATCAGAAAACACCGCTGACCCATGGATGCCAACGGTTAAACAACTACACGAGATATTGAACCAGAAACTTCCATATCCCGACCGTTCCAATTTCAGTAAAACCGCAAACGGATGGGAATATGAAACGGACTTCCGTGAGTGGGCAGCAGATTACGGCACATACATTGATACCCATCGCCAGTTTGTCGGACCTAACGCAGAGATAGTCCTATTGCAAGTGTTAATGGCACTACTGGGTATTGATGGACGATGGATGGTATAATAAACAAAAACCTTCAAGGAGAAATCTATGACCTACGGAATATTATTAGCAACGATTAGAGAATACAAACAGGCAGGAATTACTAATCTTAGCACTATTACCAACTTGGCTAATGACATGTTCGGGGACTGGTTGGCATCTCAAGGTGTGAGCCATCTTGAGATGCTGGATGAAAACAGATTATGCTTGAATATAACAGGACAACTAAAAGAACATACGCCATCAAAAGGAATAGAATTTTACTCAAGATTTCTCGTGATTTCGCTTGACGACATTACTGAAAACACTGAAGCAATTCAAGATGTCCTGAAATTTTATACTTCAGATGGTGATGGTGCTTATGTATGGGTCGTGCCAGATGGATACATGGCAGAATTGACTGTAGATGAACAGCGATGGGAAAGCGAAGGCGGCGGCTATTTCTCTCACGAATCTATATGTGTCTCTAACACATCAGATATTGATACGCAGTGCCTATTAGAAGTACTATACGAAGATACCGCAAGGGACAATGTTTCCTGCGAATTTGATGTCCCCGCACAAAGATCTGTGCATTATCGGTTGGATAAACTAAAGCATGCAAACGGTGAAGCACTGATTGCTAAAGATGCACCTGTTAGCTACAAGATCACAAGTAGAGACGCGCGGATTGTTGTTCAAGGCTCCCGTATTCTAACGAGTGGCGAAAACAGCATGTTCGCAAGTTTCGGAACAGTGATGGCGTGGTGTCCGCAATAACATAATACCATTTCTATAAATGTATATCCCATTAGCATTTGTTAAGAATGTCTTGAAGGACTGCACAAACTGGCAGTTTGTGGTACAAAAATGCGGCGTTTTCTATTAGAAATGGTATAACTTCTCTATCTATACGGTTCCAAATCAATACCCGGAAATGCTTGTGCTAAACGATCCAATGCCTGTGGTGTGTAGTACGGATCACCAACTGCAGGCCACCCAAAGACGTTTCTCACAGCAGGAGTTGTTTGTGTAACAAACTTCATATAGTGTGGACTTGACCTTGGAATGGGTCGTGTCGTGTTGCACCAATCGGCATTGTCAGCGCGATGGAAGTGATATCCCATCCAAACCCGTTGTTTGCTTCTGTTCGCAAACGGTTGTGCAGCATGAACTATATAACTTGACCGATAAATCGCACTCCCTGCCTTCGCAATAAGTGGAACAGGTTCTCCCAACTCCTTAAACTCACGCAGGTCAGGAATACCGAGTCCACCAGCACTACCGGGATGTTTTTCCCATACAATATCCAATTGGTCTTGTGAACCCGGACAGATCAGCATTGGTGCCCCATCCAAATCAACATCATGCAACATAATGCTACAAAGAATATATCCATAACGCAGCCAATCAGGATGCGGTGGTAGAGCAGCATTCGTCCCGTTATCAATGTGATACCCTTGCCAAGGATGTTCACTATGCCGAGAATCTGTCAACCCTTCTCTGAGAAAAATCTGCCCATAACTGATACGGATTTCTTCTGTGTCTAACAATTGCTTCGCAATACTCAGATAAGTTTCATTCTCAATGAGTGTGTCCACGGCTTCTAACCCAGTTGGAAAGTGCGAAATCTTAGCAAAGGGCCCCGCGAGTTGATTCATCGGATTGTTTTTTTCATAAGCGGTTTTGAGTTCGTCCGGTTTATCATCCCATTTTGCACGATATTCAGTATATGACAACCCGTCATAAGCATTTTGCTCAACGACTTCCAATGCAGCAGAAACGACCTCCTGTGAAAAAACATCTGGCACAACAATAATTCCGTCACGTTCCCAAGTTGCATGTTGTTCATCAGTCAGCTTCATCGTTTCACCTCTTTTGCAGAGAGAACTTCTCCCATTTGTCTTCTTCAACGTTTTCTGTGTCAGGTTTTTTGCGGATTTTTTTCCACCATTCACGATTTTCAACGTACCACACAATTGTTTTTCGCATACCTTCTTCAAACGGTATTCTTGGTTGCCAACCGAGTTCACGTGCTACTTTTTGGGAATCCAACAGATATCTGCAATCGTGTCCAGGTCTATCGGGAACATAAGTTTTCAAGTCTTGCGGCTTATCAAGCACATCCAATATAAAATCGCTTATTTCCTCTATACTTTTCTCAACGCCACTGCCGACGTTATAGGTTTCTCCAAACTTACCGTTGTGAATAACCGATGCGATTGCACTGCAGTGGTCATCAACATGCAACCATTCTCTGCGGTTATGACTGCTCCGATAGAGTGTCAATGGCAAATCTTGGATTGCATTCGTCGTAAATAGTGGGATCAGTTTCTCCGGGTGCTGATAAGGTCCATAATTATTGGAACAGTTAGAAATAGTGATCGGAAGTCCGAAACTGTGGAAATATGCGTTGACAAGATGATCGGCAGCGGCTTTTGATGCGTTGTAAGGGGTTTGTGGACGGTAGGGTGCAGTTTCTGAAAATGCATCAGATGAATGCAAGGGAAGTTCACCGTATACCTCACATGTAGAAATATGATGAAACCGAGTAACATCGTATTGACGCGCAGCATCTAATAGGACTTGTGTTCCCATCACATTTGTTTCTGAGAAAACACGCGGATTCAATATAGCGCGACTATTATGTGACTCAGCTGCGAAATTCACAATCACATCTGGTTGATGTGTCTCCATTACTTCCGAAACGATTGCCTCATCACAAATATCACCATGCACAAACACATACTGCTCCGTATAAGCTAAAACAATATCTGTCAGATTGGCGAGATTTCCCGCATAAGTCAACAAATCAAGGTTCACTATATCATCATTCGGATACTCCTTGAGCCAGTATCTGATAAAGTTCGTCCCGATAAATCCTGCTCCACCCGTGACCAATAATTTCATACTTATCCCTAAAATCAAACGTATTTAATCTTCCAAAACACTTAAATTGAATTACAATATCCTATCAGAACAAGTTCAACATGTCAATCTAATTGTTAGACATTATAATGAATTAATCAGCGTCTCCTGTGAACATCGTAGGGGCGGGGTTTCCCCGTCCGTCCACGGGTATTCCAGTCGGGCGGGGAAACCCCGCCCCTACACGCCACGCCTTTGAATGAAGCAACATTGGACAATTAAATCGGCATAATGTCTGTTGAGCATTGTTGGAGTGGTTTCCAACCACGATTTTTGAGCCAAAATATGCAAATCGGGTTACAAACCCCTCCAACAATAGGGCATTGGGGTTGTGGCTGCTAAATTGGCGTCTATGTTGGGTATGTATGAGGTGCAATGAATTGCGCGTGTCATTGACAATGCACTCTCTGTGAATTACTGCTAATTTCATAGAATTTTCCGTTATCAAAAGTGTACAGAAATTGTATATAATTTCGTACATCTGTACAGTTTTTTTAAGTGCTTTTAGAGCAGTCTGTATCAGGGTTGGTATGGGATTTATAAAAAAATAAAAATTTTTTAATTTGTACACTTTTACTATTCGTCTTTTGTCGCGTAAAATCGGTTGACCGAGAATGACACTTGTCCAGCATTTTACGTATGCAAAATAGAATGTATTTAATGTCAAAAGTTGCACACTGCATACGGACTCGGTGTTTTTTTGAAATGTGTTTCTATGTAACGGACAGATTGCTTGTGGCATAATCTTTATTCTTTGCATGAGATGTTTTGTTTTCATAATTCACTGTCTTGACGTCAAGGTTTATGTGACATGTATTATAACCCGTAAAATAACGTAAGTCAAGTATATTTTTACATTTTTGGCATATTTTTTATTTTAACTATAGTTTGGACAGTTTTTGTTCAGCGGAAGTTGAGTCTTCAACGGAGAAACAATTTTCAGCGAGTTTCCCATATCGGGGGAACCCCACGAAAAATGCTGCACTCCAGCGGAGTGCTATGTGTTAATTCATACATACCGCTCCGCTGGAGCGGGGAGGTTGTTCCATACTGTGGCTATAAACATATTGCTCCGCTGGAGCAAAGAGCGTTTGTGTCCTGTGTCAGAATTGGGTAACAGATGTCGTCCAACAAATTTCTTGTCCTAAACTCACGTATGAAAATTGTCCAAAGTATAGTAACTATAGTTTGGACAGTTTTTGTTCAGTGGAAGTTGAGTCTTCAACGGAGAAACTATTTTCAGCGAGTTTCCCATATCGGGGGAACCCCACGAAAAATGCTGCACTCCAGCGGAGTGCTATGTGTTAATTCATACATACCGCTCCGCTGGAGCGGGGAGGTTGTTCCATACTGTGGCTATAAACATATTGCTCCGCTGGAGCAAAGAGCGTTTGTGTCCTGTGTCAGAATTGGGTAACAGATGTCGTCCAACAAATTTCTTGTCCTAAACTCACGTATGAAAATTGTCCAAAGTATAGTAACTATAGTTTGGACAGTTTTTGAGGACTTGAATAATAGTCTGGACAAGGAGAATTACAGACATCATACCTATTTCTTGAATGGGACACCTGTCGCCCCTCTGGGGCTATAAATGATTTGTTCACGATGTGCTGGACACATTTCGCCCCGCTGGGGCTATATAGTAGATTTTGAAAATACGTTTACACTTTTTCAGATGGGCGAGGGGACCTCGCCCCTACGGTTTGCCTTCTGTGAATTGATGACTGTATAGGTAATTACCGGATCTACTATAAATGATTTGTTCACGATGTGCTGGACACCTGTCGCCCCGCTGGTGCTGAAGAAATCGCGATTCGGAGATCGCTCCTACAATGTAATACCATTTCTATAAATGTTTATCCCATTAACATTTGTTAAGAATCTCTTGAATGGCAGCACAAACTGGCAGTTTGTGGTACAATAATGGGGCGTTTTCTATTAGAAATGGTATAAGAACGGCACGCTCAGCGTGCCGTTCTTACATTCTCCGCGTAATCCGAGACATCCGCGCAAATCCTTGATTCAGAAAATCCCACCCAAAACCTATTATGAATCCATTGTTCCTACCTCCACAAAAACTACAATCCAATATTACTAAAGGTTATAATACTCAGTATTATGAAAAACATAAACCAAAACCCCAACATTGAGAATACAGAAAAGTCAGGTTTGTTTGAAACTGAACAAAAATTCCATAATGAGTTGCAGGATGATCTCTATATTGAATACCAAGAATTCAAACAAGGAAATGGAGACCCTGAAAGACTCAAAACTATTCTACAATGCATCAGTGGACAAAACAAACATGTCCACTCGAAAATCGCCATGATAAAACGCGAAAGAATCGAACGACAAGGTTACGACACCCATGCAGGAATTGCTAAATCGGAACACGATAAAGCAGAGAAAAAAGATGACAATTCCGAGCAAAATGTCCAAGCACAAGTTATTGAACAAGATGTCCAACCCGATGAAAATCCACCTGAAATGACACATCTACATTCCGATATAAAGGAAATTGAGGAGAATCTACCTGTCCACGATGAACCAAAGAAGCTCATCAGTAACATAACAGTAGTTGCACCAACACCTATCATCAAATACAATGATGATGATGGATTTCGTCCTCATGCCAAAATGTGCGATTTCTTCAAGTCACATGCCCCCATAAAAATAGCGGGTGGCACCTATGACGCAGGCAAAACCTATAGCTGCGTCGCATACATTGACATGTTAGCACGGAAATATCCAGGTGCCAGACTCACATTTATCCACAAAGTACTCAACCGAATCTATAAAAACATCATTCCAACGTATGTAAAGTATCTCGGATTCCATCCAACCAGTAAGATAGATAAAAACCCAACCCCAATAGTCAAATACGGCGGTCAACAACCGCTCTATTTTGAATATTGGAACGGTTCACAAATCTACATGAACGGGTTAGACAATCCGAGTAACCTACTATCTGATCAATTTGATGCAGCATTCGTCAATCAAGCAGAATTAGTCACATTTGACAGTTGGTTAGAAGTCACTGCTCGCGTCTCAGAACGTGCGGGCACAATGCCAATCGCATTTCTTATAGCAGATTGTAATCCAAGCAATCCGAACCATTGGATACGCCATCAAACAAAAAGCGGAAAAGTGGAATATTTTGAGTTGTCCTTCAAAGATAATCCTGAAATTTACAATCAAGAGACAGGAGAGATAACAGAAATCGGCCAACGACGGGTTTCAAGACTAGAAAACCTTGAAGGATTACGCTATAAACGTGGCTATGAAGGCAAATGGGAATCCGCAGAAGGTCTCGTATTTGATACTTTTACTCCGGATGTACATATCATTGACAGCATTGATCTTGACGAAAATTGGAATCGTTATCTCAGCATTGACTGGGGTTACCGTAATCCATCAAGTTGTATTTGGTGGGCAGAATCACCCGATGATCGTCTCTATGCATACAAAGAAATCTACAAAACAGGTCTCACAAGAACCGATCTGATAGAGATGATAGAGGAAAATACTGAAGATGAAGACTACATTCGGTATGCAGCCGTAGACAGTGCAGATCAGGATGGCGTTGAGCACCTCAGACGTGCCCGATTTACCGTCAAGGAGCCAAAAAAATCAAGAATTGCACAAATTGATGCGATCAAACAACGTCTGAAGGTAGACGAAACAGGAAAACCTGCAATCTTCTTCTTTCGGAACAGACTTGTACATTCACCCGACGAGAATTTGCGGCAAGAATTCCGTCCATTAGATGTCACCGATGAGTTATTGAGTTGTGTTTATGATGATAACGTAACATACACCGACAAGGACGACGAAGCCATCAAAGGCGACCATCACGGTATAGACAGCACTGCCTATCTATTACTAAGTCTTGAACAGTTCGCCACCATCGGAACAGGTGCCGTACTCCATGCAACAGGCAGAACAGACGCCCCTGCAGGCATCGGACCACAACGAAATAAATGAAATCATTCGTAGGCGCGGTTTGTAAGCGCGCAGGATTGTTGGTGTGTGTAAAGTTTTTATCACTAACTTCTCACCATGAATTGTAGGGGCGGGTCTCTGTGCCCGCCCGTTGCATTACAAGACAAGGAATGGCGGGGCACAGAGACCCCGCCCTACAATGGAGAATGAGCAGTTTGTGCAAAAACTTTACACATCCATCACTAAAAAAATTTGTTGACAAAAAAACAAAAAACATATAAAATCCTACAAGACCATCTGGAGGGACAACATGCGACAGCGTAAGTTTGGTAAAACGGGTTTAACCGTCTCCGAGATCGGCATGGGAACGTGGGAACTCGGAGGACGCGAATGGGGAGACATCGGTGAAAAGGAAGCCGTGGATCTCCTACGATACGCTTTCGAAAAAGGTGTCACCTATTACGATACCGCTGACCAATACGGTGGTGGACGCGCTGAAAAACTCTTAGGCGATGCGTTTTCTGCACTCGGCAATAGGGTTGTCATCGCAACGAAACTCGGATATGAATTGGACTCCGACGGGTGGATGAGTCAAGGTGGCAAGGTGCCTGCATTCAATGCTTCGCGTGAATATATCCGTCAATCTGTGGAGGGAAGTCTCACACGATTGAAAAGAGATGTATTAGATATTTATCAATTTCATGCCCCTCCACCTGAAGAGATGTGGGATGAAGCATTTGGCACAATGGCAGAACTCAAGTCTGAAGGAAAAATTCGCTTTTATGGATTATGTCTCGGAAACGAAGCACAAGCACTCAAAGCAATCGCAGAAACAGGTATTTCATCGCTCATGCTCACATATAACATCCTAAATCAAGGAATGGCAAAACCTGTGATGGAAACAGCAGCAGCAAAAGGTATTGCCGTAACTGTTCGTCAGCCTTTGTCATCTGGGTTGCTATCTGGTAAACTCAATGTGGATACCGTATTTGCTGATAACGATTATCGGAAGACATGGCCCCGGAAAAAGTTCCTCGCAGATTTAGAGAGAGTTGAACAGATAAAATCAGTTGTCCGAGGAAAAGCGAAAAGTCTACCGCAAGCCGCACTCAAGTTCATTTTGGCATATCCTGCGGTCTGTTGTGTGACACCGGGAATGATGACACCAGCACAAGTTGATGACGGTGTCGCTACATCCGGGTCTGCCCCGCTACCCAAAGCAATAATCAGAAAATTGCGTGACAATTAAGGAAATCACATGAAAGTCATTGCTGATCTCTGTGTTGTTCCTATGGGAGTCGGTGTGTCTGTCTCAAAATACGTCACCGCGTGTGAAAAAGTATTGAAAGAGGCAGGATTAAAGACGAAACTTCACGCTTACGGTACTAATATTGAAGGTGAATGGGATACCGTATTTGATGCGATAAAACAGTGTCATGAAGTCGTGCATGAGATGGGAGCACCCCGCATTACAACAACCCTCAAGTTTGGCACTCGGATTGACAAGGCACAAACGATGGAAGATAAGGTTGAAAGTGTTCAGGAACAGTTAAAGGCAAAATAAATTATTTTCAATTAATGTCTTGACTTTTTTTGACAATCTGCTATTATAGTTAAGTGAGATTATAATTTTACTTGTTATTCTGATTAAATAGACATTATTATGATTTGATAGGGATGGATGTGATTTGTCCACTTGCGGACTGTCAAAAGAAATGTCAAGGCTTCTGTCTATACTCAAAATTTTGCGTCCTTTTAGAAAAAACAAAAAACTTGACATTAATTGCATTTAATAGGACAATCTATTTGTCCGTGGGGAATATGGAGGAAAAAGGACGCTACTAAGTCCTTTAGTATTCAGACTTGGATTTTTCTTTTGGAGTAGGAACAATGAAAAACCGACAAATGAACCATCATTTTTCAAAAATAAACGCTTCAGATATCTATTGTCTGCGCGGAGATTGGGTTGGTGCCTTGCTTGATAGTTCTATTTTAACATCGGTTTTGAGTCCCCCCCCCCCCCCCTTACGTCACTGTTAAATATAACAACACAGAACGACAAAACAACATTGAAAGCGTTAGTAGTTCTACCGCTGCTGTGCCCACACGTCCATTTCGGATCGTTGTGGGTTTTTATTGTTACATTCGGTTTTGTGTGATGTGTGCTGTTCGTAACAGACAGAGTATCGGATTAAATCGGTATAATGTCTAACTATAAAGGAGGATATATATATATGTTCAGAAAATTATTTGTCATAGGACTGGTTTGTCTGATGAGTTTTTCCATTATGATGCTCACTGCCGATGCTCAACAGGAAATACTTGGTCCCTATCTCTGGATGGTTGCGCCAACCGAGGCTGGACAAGGTGGACAGAATTCTACAAATATTGACTCGCTTGCGGCTGCTAGTGATGAAAAAGTGACTGAAAAGAAAGTCGTAAACAACGGTGCCAAAAAAGGAGGTGAGGTCGGTGATTATAAGTGGACCGAAATTATGCTCCCTGGAGATGGGAATATTAACGTGATGCTTATTGATGCAGGCGTACTACCTGAGGCTAATGACAAGAATAACTCTGTTGACGACATAACGTCTTATGCGCTTATTATGCTTAAATCTGCCGAAGTAAAAGAAAATGTGACGATGAAAACTGGTAGTGATGATTCCATAAAAGTTTGGTTCAACGGTGAAGTTGTCTTTACCAACGCCACAAACCGTGGACGTTCAAAATACCAAGACACATTCCAGGTTGACTTGCAAAGGGAGAATCTCCTGATGGTGAAAGTTAGTGAACGTGGCGGTGGATGGGGTATGCACGTTGGGATAGAAGCTGATGTGGATACACATCTGGATTTTGAAAAGTTTTTACCTGTTGAATCCACAGGAAAATTGGCAACCCGATGGGCAGAAATTAAACGAACACGTTAATACTATTCCGTCAAATTCCCATGCTTTAGCTTGCGGGATGTAGATGGCTAATATGTGAACGGGCAACACAGACTGCCCAGCGAAAGAAAAAAGGTGTAATGCCACATCGCAATAACCTATAAAGTTGGTGGATAGCGTCCATATCAAGCCAATACAGCAATGTAGACTGGAATGCGTGAGCGGAGGCAACCCCTCCCGAAGTTTTTCAATAGAAAGACTTGCCGCGCGGCGTCTCTGGTAGGAAGGAGAGCTGTAAAATGGGTGGAAACAGAGCCAACCCACGACGTTAGCGGAAAATATCAAACAGGCAGGCTTAGCTGCCTAAAGTGGAGCAGACGTAAGACGTAGCTCAGATCGGCTGTCAGCGAGGAAGCACAAGCCCCTACCTTTAGGTAGTGGGACACTATGACACTAATGAACTAATGATTATGATAAAGTCATTTATCCTTCAAAGTAAATCAGAAATAGATATGCATAAGGATGAACGACACTAATGTTACTACTTATTTTATTGGCAAAATTAAATGGAGGTTTTTTGATGTACAGGAAATTAATTGTAATTGGATTAGTGTGTCTGATGAGTTTTTCAATCATGGCACTCACGGCTGAAGCACAAGATCAAATTCTTGGACCGTGGCTTTGGATGATTGCGCCAACCGAGGCTGGACAAGGTGGACAGAATTCTACCGATATTGATTCCCTGGCAGTTGCCAGTGAAAATGCAGTTACTGAAGCTGCTGTGGCATCAGGTGGTGCAAATGAGGGTGACCCAGTCGGTGATTATGATTGGACCCTCATTGAACTCCCTGGAGACGGGAATATTAACGTGATGCTCATTGATGCAGGCGTACTACCTGAGGCTAATGACAAGAATAACTCTATTGATGACATCACGTCTTATGCCCTCATCACTCTTGTATCCGAAGAAGCTCAAAATGATGTGACAATGAAAACCGGGAGTGATGATTCCATTAAAGTCTGGCTCAACGGTGAAAACGTTTTTACCAATGCAACAAACCGTGGACGCTCGATGTGGCAAGATGAATTCCAAGTTAACCTTGTAGCTGGTGATAATCTATTACTTGTTAAGGTTAGTGAGCGCGGCGGCGGATGGGGCATGCACGTCGGTATAGAAGCTGATGTTACTGCTGTCTATAAAGCTCCTCCTCCTCCGATAGTGGATATTACCGGAGAATGGCTTTGGATGATTGCGCCAACCGAGGCTGGACAAGGTGGACAAAATTCTACCGATATCGATTCCCTCGCAGCTGCAAGTAATGATGCTGTTACCGAAGAGATGGTCGCTAAAAACGGCGCAACTGAAGGCAACAGCGTTGGTGATTATGATTGGACCCTCATTGAACTCCCTGGAGACGGGAATATTAACGTGATGCTCATTGATGCAGGCGTACTACCTGAGGCTAATGACAAGAATAACTCTATTGACGACATCACGTCTTATGCCCTCATCACTCTTGTCGCTGAGGAAGCTATGGAAGGTGTCGGGATGGCAGTTGGTAGTGATGATTCTGTCAAAGTCTGGCTAAACGGTGAAGTCGTTCATACCAACGCAACAAACCGTGGACGCAGCAGATGGCAAGACGAGTTCAATGTCAACTTGAATGAAGGTGATAATCTGTTACTCGTGAAAATCAGTGAACGCGGCGGCGGATGGGGTATGTACGTAGGTATTCGTGGCGAATTTGACACCGCATACAGACCCGCTGATTCTGACGTTGGCACTGCTGTTGAAGCTGCTGGAAAACTCGTAACCACTTGGGCCAAACTCAAAGGTGCAAAATAATAACATAGATTTGTAACAACTACATAAAAAAGGACAGTGTTTTAACACTGTCCTTTACTATTTTAATAGTATACTTTTGAATTAATGGGACATTTTGAGATGTAGGAGGGAACTCCGATTCCCGATTATCACTGAGTTAATTCGCGATTCGGAGATCGCTCCTACAGGGACTTTGTATTATTTTCAATGTTCACTATAATTATTCAAACCTTTTCTAAATAATACCATTTCTAATTGATAGGACAACATTATTCCGTAGGTCGGGTAGAGGCACGAAACCCGACATGATAGACCCAATCAACACGTGTCGGGTTTCGTGCCTCTACCCGACCTACGAAAGAATGACAGAAAAATAAATAGAATTGGTATAATAACTTATTATTATCAAAAAAGCGTTCGTAGTCGCGCAATTCATTGCGCCTCGGACATTCATGAACATATTAATCCGTATCAGATCCATCTATCTTTAGATGAGCACCTTGAAACTTCAGATACATAATCCTGGAAATCCTGGTTCAGACAAAATTGATTTCACACCGATTGTGACCTCCTCTTCGCAGCCAATAAACGCGCCACCGTCCCTTCCACCTGTTCTGAAGGAGGCGTTTCTGAAGTTGTCCGTTCCCGTAGAGACACATCCTCCATCGTTGAATAGACACCACTAACAGGGACTGAAGGTACTTCTCCTTTCTTCTGTGTAAGTCGTGTTATAGTATCAGGTATCACAGACTCAGCTTGCCCGCGCAGTTGTGCACGAAGTTCAGACAGATATCCACTCATTATACTGAAGCGACGGAGAATCATCTCTAGTACAAACAGCACTACTGCAATAATCAACAACATACTTGATAAAGATACCCGCTTTTCAATAGCATCACCAGCAGGGGCAGCGATCTGTGTTGCAGTCGGTTCATAGATACCACCTATTTCATCGGAAAGTTGTTTTAGCAATGCGTGGTTAACATCAAAATCTGCGTATTCTGCCGAATAGGAAAGCGAGATCGTTTCTGTCTGTCTGCTTCCATCGTCCTCACGTTTTGCTGTGACAATATAAGATCCACTGTCGTTCATCTGAAAGTTGCCAGTGTATCGGGTAGAACTTTCCTGTTCCATTTTGACTGAATAACTTGCTCCAATCGGACCAGCAACCTGCACCACAAAAGTCGCAGGAGACGACTGTTGTGTATCAATGACTATCTTCCCACTGCCATTCGTTGACGAAACAACCAGATCAAAGTTCACATCTGAGTCTTCAGTCGGCAAAGTCCAGTTCACAACTTGTCCCCAAAACTTACCGAAGTCGGTCCAAGAAATCCAATCTTCACTCCACGCGGGTTTAATATCCGATGTCCATGCAACCGATTTCCCCAATCCGTAGTTCCAAACTGCAAGCACAGGTTCATCTTTATGTGATTTGATGATGACCTGTGCAGCGGTTTTCTCAGCCGTCGCCACATATCCATTCAGCTGTGGTAAAGCAGTAATACCTTCTAATATTGGAGCATTTTGGTTACGGATGCTTGGTTCAAAAGGTTCCTGAACAATATAACTCTGCGTTTCTCGGACAGCATCCATCAATACCTCTGGTAGTTCGCGTACATCCTTAACATGCACAGATCTACCTATTCCATCGTCCTCAATTTTCTGAAGCAGCTGTTCGTCTGCATCCCCAATGCCAATGACGGTGATGCCGATACGCGCATCAACAATCTCCTGAACAGTTTCCATAAATCTGGTAGGATCCCCAGCCGACTTTACATCTGATAATAGTATAATATGCCTTAGTTTTGCCTCAGCAGTTTTGAGTATTGTTCCTGCTGTTTCAACTGCCGCATCCATCGCAGTTGTGCCACCTGTCGGTTTTAATCTACCTACTGCCCGTATCAACGCGTCATGGTCTGATGTGAGTGGAGAAATATCTCGTTGATTGACATCAAAACTGAGAATCGCAGCCTGATCCTCCTCTTCCAGATTCTGAATACCTGCGTGTATTGCTTCTATAGCAAGTTCAATCTTTTGCTGTGAATTGACATAGTTCGCCATGCTACCCGATGTATCAATGACAAACACAAGTGCCACAGCCTCTTGACGTTCACGCGGTGTCATTTCTACAGGGAGAACCCGTTCTAATGCAGTATCCGTCCAACCCCCAGCACCGAATGCAACGTCACCACCAATAGCCACTAACCCGTGTCCAAGGTCACGCACATACGGTTCAATAATATCCAATTGTTCCGATGAAAGTGCGTCTACAGAAACATTGCTCAGTATTAGGACATCGTTCTGTTGAAGCAATACCAGTTCTGTCGGTATTTCAGCAGTAGGAATCACATTGACCACAAAACCGTTCTCTTCAAGCACCGTCTTTAGACTATCTGCATGTTCCAAATCATCTTCTACATATAGAACATTCGGTTTGTCCTGAATCCGCACCACGCCATAAGCTTGATTATTTTCAAGTATCTCATCGCGGATGTTTAATTTCAGGTGAAATGTGTGTGCACCATCTTCCGATAATGTTTGAGAAGGTAGTGGCAGTACATTTTTACCTTTTTGCAGGGTGAATTCAGTATCTGGATATGGCACACCGTTGTGGTACAGTGTCGTGGGGACATTCGGAATACTGCCATCTGTTTCAACGATTGCCTGCATGGCAAATTGCTGCCCTTTCCGAACCTTGTTCGGCAATTGAAGTTCTTGAACTCTGATTGCATCCTGAACTGTTTGTAGAGGAACAGACATTATTCCTACGTCACTTGATTTAAACAACGGCAAGTAATCTTTGATAGAGGCATTGCCGGAATTATTGATCCCATCGCTAAATAGGACAATCCGACGGTGATAATTGTCCGGCAACAGTTCAAGTGATCGCCTGAGAGCTGTGATAATATCAGTACCATCCGTATCAGCAGACGATTCCATAAGACTTGATATGAGTGATGGTTGTTGATCTGTTGCTCCCATTCCAATTATAATGGATGGTTCTTTAGCATAGCTGATTACCGCATATTGGTCAGTCGGTTTCAACTTTGTTATTGCATCATTTATCTGATTTATAACGACTTCTTGTTGGGATGGGGCAATGCTGTCAGATGTATCAATCAGGAATGCTACCGCAAGACGTTGCTCTCGGTCAGTTCGATGAAGATTTGCTAAGGCAAAGATAAGGCATAGCAGTGCAGCAACTCTTATGAGGAATGTTGCACGTTTTCGCCACTTCGCGGCGATAACACTTGTGCGTAACTGAATATAGATTAGAATTGGGACTGTAGCAAGTAGAATTAGGAAAAGGGGAGTTCGGAAATCAAACATCTGTTAATTCTCCTGATGCCATTCTCCAGGAACCAGATTTCATCTACCTACATAGGTGGTAACTTATACCCAATTATAGTAGATTTTGAAAGGACTTGAACACTCTGCATAGGCGAGGTTAGGAAACCTCGCCTACCGTAGATAGAAAGTGTAGATATATTTTTATACTTCACCATAGTTGGAAAAAAGAGGCGCAATAAATTGCGCGACTACGAACAAGTAATACTCTCAAAATTCAATTTCTCTTCTGAAGTTAACAATTATTGTTTCACTTTGCTCTAATCGGATGTTCCAAACGGTAACACCAGCTGAGTAACTTGATTGAACCATTTTTGGAATTCCTCTGCGGCATATCTTTCAGAAACAGTTGCCTTATCTGGACATACGATATGCCAGTTCTGCATCGTTGGGACGGCTAATTCCCCATCAGTTGATTGAAACGTGAGTGTCTGTATAGTAGACATAATTATTCCTCCGATTATTCCCAATATTCAACCGGTTCAGTTGACTGTACAATGTGCATGCCTGCATCAGCGAATTCTGCAAAAGCAACATCTGCTGATTCCGTATAATCTACAACACCGGGGACAACAACCGATGATGTCAAATCTTCCATCAGGTATATTTTTTTAGCAAGCGAAGCATCTGTCTGTTGTATTTCTGCAAGGAGATCGCTCACCGTCCAAGCAACACAGTGGCTTTTCGCCTGTCCAGCAATAATCACGCGATCGTAAGATAAAAGTGTTTGCAAAAAGTCCTTATTCTTTTGAGCAATTGGTTTTCCTTCTCCATCGTGTAGCACTTCAGGCCGCAGCACAGAGTAGTTCTCAGTTAACGGATTGCGTCCCTTAAGCTCATAATGTGTCTGACTGTTACGAGCAATTGCATGAAAAAAACATGCCTCATCCACAGCAGAAACAATTGCATGTCCAATCCCACCAAGCATGGCATGGTAGGGCCATATCGTTAGCGGATACTTTCCATCGGCAGTCAAAGTCTTGACATAATGTTCACCGAACTTTTTAAACCACGTATATTGTTCAACATTTCCACGCAAACTGTCCACTACGGCAGGATTGACGCGCCATTTTCCAGTTTCAATATCTTCCTGTGTAATCAGGGTTTGTAGTGGTATAGGGTGTTCACCTGCATCATTGATCCAAAAGATTTCGTGGAAAATCTGCATCGCTGTATGCGTATCCAATGTGCATGCGATTTTAGTAATCTGAGGTAAATTATGATAAATGAATTGACACAAACGCACGCTATCTTCAACAGCACCCTTGCCAGATCTACCAGCGACGAATAGTTCGTATTTTGGAATACAGAATGTATTTTGGACATCAATAAGCAGCAGACATGTGCGGAGTGAATCCTCAGAAGCAGGAGGGATGTGGTATCGTTGTGTCCATGCCCGTGCATCATCTAATCGTTCTTGATATGGAATACGCCAGACATGCCCTACCTGATCAACATCAAAATGAGTAGGGATTGGAACTTTCGGGGTTGACAGTGTGTTGCTCATCATTGTATCCTTTATACGTACAACCACGAGTTATAGTGAAATGCAAAAATAAGTGCACACTCTCCGGTAGATGCGGTTTCCTAACCGCATCTATGAGATTGAACAAACACCGGTTCGGTTAGGAAACCGAACCTACCGTAGTCTGTCCATAATTATGGTTTTTACTATAATTTACATCACACAGCGAAATTATGATTTTTTTCTATCTTTTTTAGAACAAATCAGTCTATAATGTGTAACATGGATATAGTAACCGACAATGAAGTTAGATGTACACTGTTGTTATTTAATCAAAGAATTGCTGTTATTTTATAGCACCTAACATTTTTTTACAACAAAAATTGGGGTTAATCCGTCTAAAGTAATAAGAAGTCTGAAAAGTTTAGTGAACTTTTTCATCATTTTTGAATTCTTTTACAGAATCTTTCGTTATTTAAAATCGTTGGATGATGTACTTTTGTAGGAATTGTTGTTGAATACGCATTCCTGATGAAATACGAAGTCCACATATTGATGAGGTTTAATTAAGTAAAATGCGTAGATCAAGAAGACGTCGTCCTGAAATGGAAGAGAAACTTGATAAGGTTGAGCAACAGGTTCGTGAAGCGCGCGGACGCTTGCGGTGGCAAGTGCGTCAGGCACTCATCCCACTTGACATTCAGGAGAAAAAGGGGATATCCAAATTAAATGGTCAAATCTTGATTATTACCTATAATGATGATTTGCAAGAAAGAATTAGAGGTATCCTTGAATCAGAAAATTATCGGTGTGATGTAGCTGAAGGAAGTTCAAGAGCTGTCGGCATGCTGAGATTGCAAAAATATGAACTGATTATCGTGGACTTTACACGTTACCGACGTTCTACTATCTTTTCGTATGTGAGAAGGTATCAACCTGGCATCCGAGTTATCTCCATTGTTTCAAATGATGACAGAGCGCGTGAGTTAATGCGGATGGGTAGTTATAGTTTCTTAGTGGGACGCAATTTTGACACAGAACAACTCAGAACCTGTTTGGTAAGTTCCTTAAGGATGGGGCATCGTGTATGTTCATTACAAGCACACGGTGAAAGATGCAATAAATCTTGTGTCAATAGTTATCAAACTGAAGAAGATATTATGGGTTTTGATGATATCGCTGAATAGAATTCCTAAACCTATTGATTTTAATTACATCAAAATAGATTGATAATGGCCAAAAACTTAGAGTTCAAAGTGCGATATGAGTCGCTTGATCTGCTTCTACCGAAGTTAGCAGACTTGAAGGCAAAGCGACAGGAAACTATAAATCAAGTAGACACGTATTTTCACAATCCGAAAGGGAGATTAAAGCTACGCGAGACCGACACGTCCGATGAAGGATGGCTTATTTATTATGAGCGTCCGAACACATTGGAATCTCGTTACAGTATATATCAACTTTGTAAAGTTGATGAATCCTCTGTATTAAGAGAACTCTTGACAGCTGCTTTAGGCGTTAAGACAATAATAAAAAAACAGCGAGTGCTTTGGATGTATCAAAATACCAGAATACACCTTGATACTGTCGAAGATTTAGGTGAATTTGTTGAATTAGAAACGGTATTTCAAGGACAATCCGATGCTGATGCTAATCAGGAACATAATCACGTAAAAAACACACTTGGCTTGGAGACAGCAGAACCGATTGCTGTTTCATATAGTGAACTCCCGAAAGAGAAAATAAGAGAAAAGGAACAGGTATAAATTGCACCACTCTTAGCATCAATGGAGGTATAAAATATGGAATATTCTGATTATCGTAAAATTGTAGACACTGAAAATGAAATGGATAGTGCTACAAGAAAAGAACTCTTAAGTGAGTATTTGAAAACTCCATCGTTGCCGCATTTAAAATCTCTTCGCGATTTGTTAGGTGAGATGAAATCTAAATTAAATCGTTGCGATGATTCAAATAAGAAGTGCCTGAAGTCTGTTCGGGATATGCTTGATAAAAAACGTTCTGTGTAGATGTCTGTGTTTCAGTCTACAGCCGAGCAAGAACCGACTGCACCAAAAGCGGTATCATCAACTCATGATGTCCGGTGAACGTGTATCCTTTCCCACCCATCTCAGTCGGTCGTTTGACGACATTCTCCACAGCACGATATTGCTGAAGCATATCAAAGTCGGCAGCAGTGAAGTTAGACACAGTATGCCCTAAATTCCTTGCAATTGTCACAGCTTTCAGAAATACCTCTGGTAATATAACAGCCGAACCGAAGTTAAGCACGACCCCACCATCTTCTAACTCCGTAACAAGTTGTGTCAACAGACGAAAGTCGGTAAAACTTGCTTCACCAATAGCAGCACCGTTTGCCGATGGATGTTGATGTATAATATCCGTGCCAATCGCAACATGCACTGTAATCGGAATGTTGTGTTGAATACCTGCCGCGAGGAGACTGTAATCGTTGTATGGTGCGTCTATCGCTATCAACTTCTTCCCTAATGCCTCCCCCATTCCGATGCCAGTATCTGCAGCATTTTGGATCGCTTCATTCATGAACCTTCCCGTTTCCTCCCACATGCCGAATTGACCGGTTTTTAGGTATTCAGAAACATCTTCAGAGGTTTCACCGATGAGTGCAATTTCAAAATCGTGTATGCTGCTTGCACCATTGAATGCGAAACCTGTAATGACTCCGCGTTCAACCAATGCGATCA
Source organism: Candidatus Poribacteria bacterium (assembly GCA_958295945.1). Lineage (GTDB taxonomy): Bacteria > Poribacteria > WGA-4E > WGA-4E > WGA-3G > MSPOR6. The sequence continues at coordinate 700,054 of OY282386.1, read as the reverse complement.
ATAGCGGTGTTAAACCGCACTTAATGACATGTCCACCCATCATTACAATTACTGCCTTTTTCCGTTGATGTGCAGCAACAATCTTGTCAATGAGTTCAGTAAAATCTTGTCCTTTGAGAATCTTTGGCAGGGATGCCAAAAACGGAGTAAGCTCCACTTTTAAGTCTGGGAGTGTCGCAAAATCGTTAACAGAAACTTTGTTGATACGTTCTTTAAGTGGGTATGTCTTCACAGAAGACATGTCAATCGGTTTCAAGTCTTTTTTCATTTCCGCCATCACACCAATAAGTTAAACCTACGTTTCTGTGTTTCCTGTAGTTTAATCATCAACAGCATGGTCATCATCAGTTTGTTCAACAGGGGTTGCTTCTTGTATATTCTGCGGAGTTGGCATAGGTTCGTCAAAATCCTCACCTTTGTTTTCCGCCTCAATTCTGCGGTCATTCCAATCTTTAACCGCAGCGTAATATTTTGCCGTTCCTTTAGCAAGACCTTCAGCTTCAGCTTCCTTAATTCGTTTCTGTTGTAGTTCGCTATACCAATCAGATAAAAACATAATAAAATCAATAACTCCTATTATTGCACCTACAATTACCCCAGCAACAGGGACAAAAGTAGAAATATCTGCTATATCTTGTTTCCATGTCTGTCCTACTTGGGAATTTACAATAATGTATGTGTAAACGCCAACCACAACTGTAAGTAAAGACAGAGCAACACCTGCTTTGTTTTTACGCCAAAAACTTCTCACGAACTGCCCAAAACGATTCATATTGCCCCATAAACGGACAATGAATCGCCAGTAACGTCTAGTAAAACTTTTCATTACAATCTACTATTAAGGGGCGGTTGATATTTACGAATTAGATCATCTTCAATTTTGTTTCTATTCCGATTGTTCAGTTCTGAGTAAACACACACACAATTACCCCGATTTCGCAAAACTGCCTCCCATTTATGATGTAATCTATTGAGTCTGATCGGGAGCGAAATCGTCTGACCAATGTACAAAAGATTATGCATGATATTGCCACTGGTATTTATCTCACGCCTTGTGAAGATGTAAACGCCTCCAATATCTTTGAATTCTGTTTCAATAGGATAGACTTGAAAAATATATTGGTGTCCAGAAGCACCATAAAAAGCAAAATCTTCTATTTTGGACATGGTTTTATCCTATCAATCAATTGTATTTTTGACTTGGATGCAGGCTGTTTATCAGGCCGCTACTTGTGTGGTTACTTCCAATCATCACCATTAATTATCTCTTCCAAACAATCAAAATTGTTGAGGAAATCTTCAAATGCACTGTAATCGTATTTCTTTCCCTGATTTAGCACTTCTCCATCTTTGTTTATTCTCAGTGTCGTTTTCTGATTATCGGTTATCTGATAAGAGGCTATCTGCAAATCATCAAAAAGTGCTACGTCTTCAGTTTTGAATATGTAGTAATTGACGTTATCTTCGTCCCAGACTTGGATCCACGCGTAAAATATTCTGGCATCTGCTAAGTGATAGCGAATTTTAGCCTGGAAACTATACCTTTTGTCTACGTCTCCCGATTTTGTTTTCTTGCCAGTGATTCCTTCTGAAGTCTTGACCTGAATAAATCTGACAAGCATTTTCAGACTGTCTTTTTTACATGTCTCACAAAGCGGGGTTACCGTTTTGTGTGTGCTTTTACCATAAGGTTGTTCACGCGTCCATGCGTTCTTGAATGCTTTGCAGGATTCACAGTAACTTTTCAAAATGACAAAATCATATTTCTCGTCAATATACGCGCTGTAAACCTGCCATCCTCGTTTATGGAGTTCCATTGCTAATCGCATCTCTCCATAAAGTCCAATAACGCGCTTGGCACCTTTTGATTCATTCATTTACCATCTCCTAACTCTACTGGTAACGTATTAAGCTCCTTTGAAAACCGAATTTGCACGGCATCTCTAAACAACGTCCTATTCAGTTCCATTCCAATGCTATTTCGTCCTTGTCGAAATGCTTCTATTGTTGTGGTAAACGAACCAGCAAAAGGATCAAGGACCGATTCATTCACACCCGTGAAAACTTTTACTGCGTATTCAGGAATTTCGTTTGGAAAGGGAGCAGTATGACCAAGAGTGTTTTGACCTTTGCTATTTATCTTTATTATTGGTGCGAATTTGACTATATCGCGCCGCCACATTTGGAGTAAATTCTCAGGAACAAGATTCTCCTGTTGTTGCAATCCGGTCATTAACTGCGTACGTGCTGAAAAACGTTTACCACGATTAGCTGTTGACCGTTCAAAACATTCTAAATTCTTACATTCCCAAGATTTGACACCCACTCTGGAGTACGCATTCCCATTGACTTTCAAACATCCGCATATTGGACAAGGATAAGGCGTTTCATCCAATCGATGTTTATAGAAGACAAAAATATGTTCATAACAGTTTACTGGATATTGATATAAAGGGTAAGGTCTATCTCCATTTTTATGTCGCTGTGTTTGAACTTCTCCCTTGTCCCAAATGAAGTCATCAACAAATTGGAAACCGTGTTCTTCAAATATTGCGGTGAAATATGCTCCCAGAGGAATCCTTCGCTTTCCCCAAGTAGATTTGGTATGTCTATTGTCGTTATCAAATATATCACCGACATTAAAAACAAAAGGGCGATGGTTGTCCAGGACCCGATAACACTCCTTGATAATACAAGACATTTCATCCAGGTAGTCATCCAGGTTTTCCCACTGTGAATAATCTCGTGCATTATAATATGGTGGAGAAGTGACCATTAACTGAACGCTCTCACTGTCCATACGCTGCAAAAAACCAAGGCAGTCACCCCATAACGCTTTCGGTTTTTCAGGATCGGAAAATATAAATTGATTTAGAGAAGATTCGGCACCGATATATTGTTTTTGATATTCTCTTTTTACAAATTCGTAGTATTTGTTAATGTATTGTTCTATTGTCAAATTCCTATCACCACGAATATTTTGAAGGCAATCCGTTTTAAATTCGTTTAGTTGATCTTCATTAAACAAGCGTCTAAGATATTTGTCACTCACTCCAAATATTGTTTGTAGATACGGATGAGGTCCGTCCCTTGTGTGCAGTGTGCCATCTGAAAATTCTAATTCCACTAATTTCGCAGGGATAGAGTTATCTGTTTGAACAGTTTGTAAATCGTCCATTGTATTCACCTCATGACTTAGCATCAATTATATGCATTCCTACCGGTATCACTAGTAGACTGTCCACACTAAAATTGTGGGTATAAGCGTTTCAATCGGATGCGAGCATCATCCGTTGTCCATTGCCAGTCTACTTGCTTCGCTTCACCATTTCGTCTTTTTTCCCAAGCTTGTGTCTCTCGTCGTAGTGTTTCTATATCAGGGATGCGACGACCTAAACATTGTCGTGTTAGCACGCTAAGTTCTATCTCAGCAATATTCAACCAACTTCCATGTTTGGGCGTATACACGATTTCTAAACGAGCACATAAACGGCGTGCTTCCGCTGCTGGAAACGCTTTATACAAGGATGAAACTTTATGTGTATTCAGATTATCACAAACTAAAATCACTCGTTTTGCTTTCGGATACACCTCGTCTAATAGCACCTTTACCTCTTGTGCCCAATCCACCGCAGTCCGACGCTCACGCACAGACACGCCTCTCCACCCCGTTAGTGCTTCTGTGAATATGAAAAGTTGTGCTGTGCCATTGCGTCTATATTCATTATCTACACGCTTGACTTGACCCGGTTTGAGGGGGCACGGCTCGCGAATATCATCCCTCAACGTTACAGGTTGTTCATCCATATTCACAACCGGCACATCTGTGTCTAAAGGTTTCTGATAGAGATCAAGCACTTCTTCCATTGCTGCGACAAACTCAGCATTTTCGGTGGGTGGGATTACCCATTGTTCCACCAGGTGTGGCTTTAGTTCGTTTTTTTTAGCGTCTGGCGCACTGTTTCAGAACAAATACTCTCAACGATTTCAAGCTTCACGAATTCCGAAGCAAGAAGACGAAGGGACCACCTGCTATAGCCTTCAGGCGGTTCGCTACAACTCAACGCAATCAGACGCGCTTCTGCTTCACCATCCAACTTTCGAGGACACGGAGGTGTTTTGCGGTGCACTCGATCCAACGCTCCCGATAAACCCTTTTCTACAAAACGATGCCGCACATTGTAAACCGTCTGCTCATGACACGAGTAAGCTTCAGCTATCTGCTTATCAGTCCAGCGAGGACCATTTACATCGGATTTCAATAAGATGTGTGCATGCCTGATCTTATACGCTTTATTTTCTCCTTTACTTATATACTTGTTTAGTTCTTCACGCTCAATATCAGTTAATTCAACTATATATTTCTTTTTCAAGAGACTATTCCTTAAAGAAGTATTTAGGGACATTCTAAAAGAAATACGTCTGTTTGGCAAGTTTTATTGAAGAATATACCTATAATTTTAGTGTAGACACTCCACTAGTCGGGGTTAGGAACCCTCAAACAAGAAATATCGTGGTTGAAAACCACTCCAACAAGATTATTGGATTAATACAATGGAATTATTTATCATCTATTTCCACCTCTACCCTTTTGCCATCACCTACATTGACACTCTTTTTAATTTGGATGATGTTTTTATCAGTTAACTTACCAGATGCTTTAAATTCTGCAAGAACCTTTTTTAGATCATCCTGTGAGTTAATTTCTATAGATTTTGCATTACTCCAGTCTACACCTTTAGGAGCAAATTGTTTATGTAAATGTTCTATGTCAGCCATGTTTGCCTGAATTTCGTCTGACTGAGATTGTAGATCGGATGTTACTGTATCTGATGCATCTGCTTTTGTTACAATAGGAGCAGGTGCTTCATAAGTATGTCCAGGTTTTTCACCTTTGCTATTATTCTTAATAGGCATGTTATCAGCATAGGAAGGTCGCTTTTTCTTTACTCTTTCTGTTTCCATCCTTTTCTGTTGTTCTATATTTGTTCTGATATTTTCTTTCACGATTTCTTCTTCAGCTTCAGTTAATTCTTTGAATATCGTAGTAGGCGTTTGAGATGTGTCAGATTGCGTTATAGAATAAACTGATATCCCCGCAATTACTACGATAACTCCCATCAAGAATATAGCAATATATGCCTTTTTGGTTGTTATGATTGCCATTGATTTTCTCCTTCTTTAGATTTTAAACTGTGTTCATAAAAGAATGTGTTAAATATACAAAATAGACATTATAATGATTTAGTTGCAAGTTTAGTTAACCTCTGTTATTCTAATTACAATCTTATAAATGGAGGTTTTCTCATGATCGTTTTTGAAGATATTAAGGACAAAGCTGGGACGCTTCTATCTCTCACTGGATATACTTTAGAAGAGTTTACAAAACTATTACCTCATTTTTCTAAATGTTTTTTAGCTTATATGGAAACACGGACCCTTGATGGAAAACCGCGCATAAAACGGAGATATAAACCCTACAAAAATAGTTGTTTTGCTTCACATGAAGATATGTTGCTATTTATATTAATTTATCTTCATGAAGCTCCGAAACAGGTTCTATTCGGCACGCTCTTTGGTATGGCTCAACCTCTTGCGAATAAATGGATTCACTTGCTTTTACCGATATTGAACACCGCATTAGCAGAACTTGGAGAGCTGCCATCTCGGGAAACAGTTCCCACATCTACGTGTGATACTTGTGAGGTATCAAGTCAAAGTCAAGATAAAGAATATTTTTTTTCATGATGGTATAGAACGGCGAATACGACGTCCAAGAGACCCAGAAACTCAAAAGGCATATTATAGCGGTAAAAAGAAATGTCATACAGTAAAAAATAATCTGATTATCAATGAAAGCTGCAAAGTCGTCCTATTGACACCCTCTTTTGAAGGAAGACACCATGACAAATACATAGCTGATCAGGTTGGCTATTGTGTGCCCCCGGGAAGCACCTTGTATCAAGATACCGGTTTTCAGGGGTTCACTCTTCCTGATGTCCACATCGTTCAACCGAAGAAAAAACCGAAAGGTGGAGAACTGAGAGAAAAAGAAAAAGAAATCAATAGAAAGATAGCGTCTATACGCATACGTGTTGAACATGCCATTAGTGGTGTCAAAAGATACCGTATTGTCAAAGATAAACTCAGAAATTGGAAGAAAGGGTTTTGTGACTTAGTTATGGAAACTTGTTGTGGTTTACACAATTTTCGACTAAACTTCAGACCCTGGTGTTATGAAACTCCTACTATTTAATTCATTATAATGTCTAATATGTCTTAGTCAACCAATAATTTAGTTAACTAATAATATATCACAAGTTGAGTTAAACTGTCCAGAAAATAGAGGTTGAAATAAGTAGGATGGGCGGTACAGGACTTGAACCTGTGACCTCTTGCATGTCAAGCAAACGCTCTAGCCACCTGAGCTAACCGCCCGTAATGTAGGATTAAGATGGAGGTGGCGGTCGGAATCGAACCGACGAATAGGAGTTTTGCAGACTCCGGCCTTACCACTTGGCTACACAACTAAATCTACACGCTTGGAAAGCGCACCTACAAATAATTTGAGAGAAAGCAGGAGACGGGATTTAAACCCGCGACCTACACCAATGAAATTATCCATAACTAAATGTGCAAGTGGCATCTCTCACGGATATGCATTAATTCCGAGACAATCAATGTATGACAGATTAGGTTTTTCAAACTCAAGAATGTGCTCACCTTCAGAATGCAATTCAAAATGTCTCTATTTTTCATATTGCACGTTTATCACTTTGTTATCATCAATATCAGTATTCTCTAAAAAATCTATCATAACTTGATGCTTCGGATTTCCACTGGATTTCAAATCTGCAATCACCTTTTTCAGTTCAGTCTCGGTTGTAATCTTTATAGTCTTAAATTTTCCTAAGTCTATATCTTTAGGGACAAATTGCTTATGTAAGTTTTCTATATCGCTAATGTTTGCTTGGATTTCCTCTTCCTGAGATTGCAGATCCGGGATTTCTGTTTCTGATACATCTGATTCTGTTTCTTTAGCAATAGGTGCTTCATATTTAGATTTAGAAATATGCTCTGGATTGTAATCCTGTTTTGGCTCGTTATCAACATAGGATTGTTGCTTTTTCTCAACTTTTTCTGTAGATTTCCTTTTCTGTTGTTCTAAATTTGATCTGATATTTTCTTTCACGATTTCTTCATCAGCTTCAGTCAATTCTTTGAATATAGTAGTAGGTGTTTGAGATGTGTCAGATTGCGTTATAGAATAAACTGATATCCCCGCAATTACTACGATAACTCCCATCAAGAATATAGCAATATATGCCTTTTTGGTTGTTATGATTGCCATTAATTTTCTCCTTCTTTAGATTTTATAGTTAAAACCATAATTATTACACACTACGGTAGGTTCGGTTTCCTAACCGAACCGGTGTTTGTTCAGTCTTATAGTCAGGCATTCCCCGTATGGCATTCTACATTGGTTAGGAAACCGCATCTACCGTGGAGTGTGCACGTATTTTTACATTTCACTATAAACTGTGTTCAGAAAAGAATGTGTTAAATATACAAAATATGTCTTAGTCAACCAATAATTTAGTTAGCCAATAGTATAACACAAATTGAGTGAAACTTTCCAGAATATTGGGTAGAAAACAGGTAGGATGGGCGGTACAGGACTTGAACCTGTGACCTCTTGCATGTCAAGCAAACGCTCTAGCCACCTGAGCTAACCGCCCTTGAGTGAGAATGATGGAGGTGGCGGTCGGAATCGAACCGACGAATAGGAGTTTTGCAGACTCCGGCCTTACCACTTGGCTACGCCACCAGATATGCACGCTTCAACATGCACCTACAAATAATTTGAGAGAAAGCGGGAGACGGGATTTGAACCCGCGACCTCCACCTTGGCAAGGTGGAGCTCTACCGCTGAGCTACTCCCGCAAAGACTATAAGGACTTATTTTGCCCATTAAAGCGAATTTATTGTAACATATTAACATAGATATGTCAAATTAAATTCTGTATCTATATGTTGGCAAGTTAAGATGTTTCCAATCATGAGGTAAGTTAATCATTAATATCTCTCCTCATCTCAATCAGATGTGCCCCTTCTAATCCTTCACGCACCTCATCATCATAACTTGTAACAATCACCTGATATTCTTCAGCAAGTTGACGGATGAAATCTACCATCAACGCCTTCCTCTCTCCATCTAAATGTAACGTTGGGTCATCAAATACAAAGAAACCGGTATTCCCCAAAACTTTCGCAAGTGCCACCTTGAAACAGAGATATAGAAACATCTTCTCGCTACCACTAAGCATCATCAAACTACGATCAACTCCATCTATCTTTAAAGTAGGAAGTAGATGATGACGTTGCAAGTCAATGTGTGTTTTACCAAAAAGTTCCATCTGTCCAATCCAACTCTGTAATTCTGATTCTACAGGTTTAAGTATTTGGCGTTGAAGCGTATCAATGGTCTTGTCTACACCCACGCAGGCAAGTTCTAAACATAACGTCGTCTTTTCAGTCTGTTCCGCTTCTAAATTTACAGCCTGAAGTTGATTTAGTCTATCGTTCTGTACAGCTTCATCCTGTTTGAGTTTTTCAAGTTTTTGCCGTAGACTGTCAATACGGACTTTTAACTGGGTCTTATCTAAATTCTCAAAAGATTCTGAAATACTTTCATCAGATTCATTTGATAAGTCCGTATCATTTTCAACACCTTTTGCACTCAGCCGTGTTGTAATATCAGTAAGTTCATTTTGTGATTTTTCTATATCACCTTCTAATTGTTCTAAACGAGATACACGTGTGTTTAGGTTTTGAAGACGTTGTTCAAGTTCCTGCCTACTTTGTAGATTATCAGTCTTTTCTGTAAGAGATTTCTTACTTTCCGCTAATTCAGTTGATAGTTGTGATTTCTCTGTCTCCTTTTCCTCAACAATCTTTAGAAGAATGTCCTTCTCTACTTTTTGCTGACAGGTTGGACAATGTCTGTCATCATTCTCAATCAAAGTGCGTAGTGAGTCACATACATTTGTTAATGCTACAACTTGGGAATCAAGGCTGCCAATTGTTTTGATGAGTTCCTCACGTTCCGTTTCTAATTCCTTTGATTCCTTAATCGCAGTTTCAACAGTAGAGATCATTTCTCTCAAATGAGAGATGCTCTGAAATCCGCTTAATGTCTCTTTCTGTTCCTTAAGAAGTATATCTATATCCTCTTGTGTCTGTTGTTTATTCTTAATCCATTCAGCGATTAATTCTGAATCACCACTCTCTCTACTATATTCCTTTTCCAATTTCTTCAATTCTGGTTCTATTTTTTCAATCTCAGATTTGTGTGGATTTTGTGCATTAAATCTAAGACTATTTTGATGTGATTGGATTCTTTTTCTTTCTCGTTTAGCAAGACGGCGTGCATCAATAAACCGTTCTCGTACTTCTATCAATCTGTCAATACCGAGGAGTGCATATAAGATATCGCGTCTTGATGCTGGTTGACGTCCAAGAAACTCAGAAATCTCACCTTCACGCAGAAATGTGGTTAATGCCAGTTTATCGTGTGAGAAACCGAACTGCTCTTTCAAAGTTGACTCCACGACAGTGATACGGTTTTCATCAAAAACTATATGCCATTCTTCACCTTTTTCTTGTCTGAGTTGGAAACGTTTACCTGTTCCACGGAAGAGCAAATATCGTTCACCATCGTCTACGAATTGGAGACCTGCAGTGCCACTGTATGCTTTTGCACTCTTAATTGCTGATGCATCAACTCGCGGAACTATCGGTTTCCCAGTTAATGTGAAAAAGATAGCATTGACAAGCGTGCTTTTGCCACTGAAGTTTGGTCCAAAGATAAGGTTGATACCTTCAGATAGTTCAAAATCTTGCTGTTGAAAACAACCGAAGGACTTGAGACGGATACGTTCTAATTGCATATTAGCTTTCTCTTTTTTCTTGAACCATATCATACAGCATTTGTGCTCTAACCTTATCACGTCCATTCGATAATGTAAAATCAAATGCTTTCACAATCGCTTCAAGTTCATCAGGTCCAAGTGTAATATACTTTGGGTCATGCTGAATAAGCGATTTTATCTCTTCTTCATAGATTTCATGTGTTTCTTTATCAAAGACGGTATCCATTGTCATTTCCTCAATAGTAGGTTTTCAAGCATTTACATCATTCATATTTTAGATTTAATCTTCATCAAACGATCTCCCGCTGCATCTAAAATCTCATCTGACATGCTAAACATAAAACGAAACTTTGTTTTCCCCAGGTGTGGACGACTGTAGAAACTGGATCCAGGCACTCCACCGACACCAATTTCCTTTACTAACCAATGTGCGAACGCAGTATCATCTGGAAAACCAAAATCTGAAATATCTGTCATAATATAGTATGCCGCCTCAGGTGGATGACAACGAAATCCTGCATCTTTCAATATATTAACGAGTCTTTGGCGGTTTCTGTCATATTTTTCGACCAATTCTGTGTAATAACTTGAAGGCAAGTTGAGGGCAGCTATTCCTGCGCGTTGTAAAGGATGTGGTGCACCGACAGTTAGGAAATCATGCATTTTTCGTATAGCATTGGATAATATCTCAGGCGCGACTACATATCCTAATCGCCACCCCGTCATAGAATAAGTCTTACTTAATCCTGACACTGTGATTGTCCTATCCTTCATTTGTCGTAGACTGCCAATGCTAATATGTGGTCTGTCGTCATATATCATATGTTCATATATTTCATCAGTAATTGCAATGCAGTCGTGTTCACAGCAAAGTTCAGCTATCTCCTGGAGTTCAGCAAGCGTAAATACTTTTCCGAGAGGATTATTGGGAGTGTTAAGTATAATCGCTTTTGTCTTTGCTGAAAATGCGTTTTTCAAATCATTTTTGTCATAAATGAACCGCATTCCTCCATCTTCTGTTTCTGTCTCCTGGAGTGCTACATACACAGGTTTGGCACCTGAGATAATCGTATCCGGTCCATAGTTTTCATAGAACGGTTCAAATATAATTACCTCATCTCCAGGATTGATGATAGCAAGGAGAGCGGACAGCATGCCTTCTGTTGAACCACAGGTTACAGTTACATTTTTGGCAGCATCGGTTTCAATGCCGTTGAATGTCTTCATTTTGTGTGCAATTGCTTCACGAAAATCAGGTGCTCCCCAAGTGATACTATACTGGTTATATCCATCTTGTATGGCTACAATCGCAGCCTGCTTCACATCATCTGGAGGTTGATAAGCAGGTGTGCCTTGTGACAAATTGATCGCATTATGCTTTAAACATAACTGTGTCATGCCACGAATGACAGATTCTGTGAAACGTTCGGATTTGTGGGATAGTTTGGTTTTAAGTGAAATGTTTGAGTCCTCTAATTGGCATCATTTAATTGTTCTGTCAAATATCATAACTTATCTATCAAAGAGAAATGTTTGCTTGATGTTATCATCAAGATTATATGTATTATTTGTGCTATTATTCGTATCTGTGATTGGAGATTCAAAATTAGTAATTAGAGCTTCCAACATAGGTTTTCTATTAGATTCACTTGCACCAACGTGGTAATAATGTTCACGAGTAATGACGTTGAATTCAGACCATAACGTTTGTATAGCTGTATTTTCTCTATGTTCGTTGCTATGCCATGTTGAAAGTATAAATTGTGCATCGGAACTTCTAAGTTTCTCGCACAATGTTATTTCATCTTTCCTGCTCCAACTATTAAAGTAATCGGTATGTCTTCCTGCATAGGGAGGATCACAGTATATGAAATCCATTTCGGTCGCAGTAGCCAAAGTGTCACGAAAATCCTGGTGTATGAAAGTCCAGTCACTAAGACTGGCAAGTTTGTATACCCAATGGACTTGATTTACGATTTTTGTGATATATGATTTAGAAAAGCGTTCAGGTTTGTGGCCAAATGGAACATTAAATTTACCTTTCCTATTGAAGCGGATCAATCCGTTAAAACAAGCACGGTTTAGAAACAAGAAATCAAGCGCAGATTTATCCGTATTGAATCTGTTACGGACTTCATAGTAGTAATCAGCACCGTGTTTTGATAATTCATTACCTTCTGAAACAAGAAATTCACGTGTGACATGTGGATTGATTGTTCCGTTATTAATTCCCTGATAGAAAGAGATAAGATGGGGGTTTGTATCACAGAAAACTGCTCTACTTGGCTTAGCGTTAAAACCGACAACACCAGAGCCCATAAATGGTTCAATCCATGTGCCATCTCCATTCCATTGGTGTGTTTCTGCTATCCATGTCACTAATTTACTCTTGATGCCCTGACATTTAATTGGTGGAATGAGAACCTTCAATTTGGTTCACCTTCTTTCTTCTTGTCCGTGGAATGATCAAGTTTGTGTCTCCACCTCTATAAACGACAAAATCGTGCAAATTGGTAATCTTTTTTATTTTCCCTGTCTCATCCTGGACTGTAATTTTACCATAATTCATCCAATAATCGTCAAACCATTTTTCACCCAACAAACAGAACATACCTTTTCCTATTAACCACGAAACTTAAGCACCTTACTTCTTAGTTCTATAACTTAAAATAATCCCATCATCCAACGGGATATCTACAGAATCTAAGAGTGGTGTATTAAAGACAAATTCCACATAATCCAACATCTCATCACGCATTGTAATTGTATCATCAGCTACAATTAAACCACCTGAACGGATTTTTGGCAACACTAATTCTAAGTATTGGAGGTATTGACCTTTCTCAGCGTCAAGAAACGCGAGATCGAAAGTAAAATCACATTTGGGTATTTCCTGAAGTGCATTCCCAACACGGATTTCAACAATATCATCAAGGCCTGATTTACTGAGATTGGACTGCGCTTCTTTTGCACGTTCTGGGTCGGATTCCAAGGTAATTAGTCTTCCTCTGGTTTCCTTAAGTGCAGCTGCAATCCAAATTGCAGAATAACCGTTGCTGGCACCTACTTCAAAAACGTATTTGGCATGAATTGATCGGGTGAGAATTGAAAGGAACTGACCGTTTTCTGGAGCGATATTGGTATACTGTTTCGCGGTTTTTTCAAGACGGGTTAATATAGATTCATAGACTTGCATAAAGATTTTATCATTCATAAAATATTTACGAAAGATTATCACAAATCACAAAATTTGTCAATATTTTAAAAGATATCAAGAACGAATTACCGTTGGAATAACTTCCAACTTCTACCCGGTTTGTCGGCACGGAATACCTCAACATTCCCACGATCCGCCATCGTAACATAGCACGTGCACCCATCCGGTCCACCAAATGCAATGTTCGTGCAATTTTTCCCAGTCAACTCTACTTCCAAGAGCACATCACCATCAGGTGACAGTTTTGCAATCGTGCCTTTACCGTGTCGAGTAACATACAGATTACCCTCAATATCACACCGCATGCCATCCATACCAAAATCTGGAAACTGAATTAATAGTCGCTTATTGCTTACCTCACCATTAGGAGACAAGTCATAAGTCCAGATATTACGTTGCACAGATTCATTGACATAAAGCGTTTTTTCATCTGGACTCACCTCAATTCCGTTTGTAGTTCCCATATCTGTTTCCAATAATGTAACCCGACCATTCGTCCCAATTCGCCAAATCTGTCCGGTAGAATTACCCCAATTCGGGTCACTCGCATAGAGAATATCATTTGCTCCGATAGCAAGGTCATTCGGTTGATTCATATCAGGTTCGTGTGCGTGCACGCTTATCTCTCGGGTATCCATATCTACTTTCAAAACATTGTGGTTTGTATAGTCTGCTATGAACATATAACCTTCACTATTGAAGCGGATACCGTTGCCGATGCTACCGTTTTCCAATTCTACGAAAACACTTGCTTCTCCATCCGGTCTAACTTTCCCAATTGTATGTTGTCTTTCAAAGTTGACGGCATAAAGGTTGCCATCAGCATCACATGCTGGTCCTTCTATCCCTGATGTGAACCCGTTGACTGGTGTGAATTCTTGACTAACAAAAAGTTCTTCGCTCATATCTTTCTCCTATTTTAAAGTGATTTATGGCGTTTAGTATTCATTATTTTATCACAAGTTCCATATTCATGATTGAGAAAAATAAAATAGACAAATCTATAAAAAGATAGCATAATTACAAGGGAGTAAGATAATTCTCTAAGTCAAAGTTTATATAAAACATAGAAAAATTAAAACTACTATACATAGATTCAAATGAAGGAGTAATAAATGATCGGAGCAATTATTGGAGATATTGTTGGTTCCATATATGAGTGGGATCCTATCAAAACCAAAGAATTTGAATTCTTTACTCAGGAGTGTTTTTTTACAGATGATTCAGTTTGCACAATAGCAGTAGCAGATATATTACTACATGACCTACCACCCGCAGAGACGATGCAGGAATGGTGTCAAAATTATCCAGGCAAAGGTTATGGTGGTATGTTCGCACAATGGATTCATGAAGATACGCCTGAACCATATAATAGTTATGGTAACGGTGCTGCGATGCGTGTTTCTCCCGCTGCATTCCTGAACCGTGATAATCTTGACGAAGCACTTGCTGCATCCGATAAAGTAACTGAAATAACCCACAATCATCCTGAAGGCATGAAAGGCGGGCGTGCAACTACACATGCTATCTGGCTTGCATTTCAAGGAGAAATTCCAACAGACATCCGCAAAGTGATTGTAGATGAGTACGATTATGACTTAACCAAATCTGTTGACGAAATACGTCCAGATTACTTTTTCAACGAGACTAGCCAAAAAACTGTCCCACAAGGAATTACATGTGCATTGGAATCGGAGAGTTTTGAAGATGCGGTGCGGAATGCAATATCGCTTGGCGCGGATGCTGATACACTTGGAGCAATTGCGGGTGCTATCGCAGAAGCAATGCACGGTATTCCTGAGACATTTATTGAAAAGACAATGAATGAATATCTTGCGGATGCTCAGGATATGTGTGATGTGATACAGGAGATGTATAGTAAAAGTTGACGTAAAATAGTAATTGTTGGAGTGGTTTTCAACCACGATATGCAGAATCGCGGAAGGCACTGAAAACGCGGCAAAACATCTCTAATTCCCGCAACTCCACATGTTCAGTGCTTTACGAGATTCTGATGAACAAAGGTCAGACTGAAATTGACACGATTGAGAAGAACAAAAAATGCTCCAGCCACATCACAACTGGAGCATTGCGGAATTTCACCTAAAACTCCTAAACTACCTCCATCCAAACCCCTGGAACAAATCCAGGATACTCTCCTTCACTGAACGCAGGATAATACACACCTTCATTCTCAAAATCGTGGACTGTTTCTCCTCCATCAGGATTTGGAATATGTACTCTACAAGTATAATCACTCTGATGAAATAACTGCTGTGGTGTAGGTGTTGATGAGTCAACACTATATTCTCTTAATGCATCCTCGTCTATATCAACTCCCAAACCGGGTTTATCAGGAACTTCAATAGTCCCATCAACGACATCAAGCCGTTTCGCAAGCAGATCTGATTCCCACAATTCGTGGCATGTAATTGCGGGTAATTCTGCTTGTGAAAGCACGGCACCGAGATGGACACAATATGCAGTAGTTATGCCTGTACCAACCATCTGTAACCAAAACGGTTGACCAAACGAAGCACAGAGAGCATTCGTACGTAGTAATGAGTTGACTCCGCCTCCAACAACGAAGCCACCACAACAACGTGCATGAAGACAAGATTCATTCCAGTGTTCTACAATCCTTTTTTCTACTGCTTCCTGTAATCTTGCTGCTCCTTCTAAATCTGTGCCAAGATAAAATGGACTTTCGTAGATTGCAACATTCGGATGGTTATCCAGTTCTTGTAGCACTGGAATTGCATCATCCGCAGTTCTCAGGAAACCGTTGAAGTCAATATCGAGTCGGTAGTTATCAGGCACAGCATTACCAACAGCATCAACCTGTGCATATATATCCCGCCAAGGTCGCGCTTTGAGCTTTGCTGACGTATATCCCCGCTTCACAGATTCCTGCACCTCAGCGACCCAGTCCTCAGGTGGCATATCAATATCCCACCATGAAATCGGACTACGATCCCGCGCTTTTGGTCCGATCAAATCTGACACTGACACGCCAACACTTTTACCAACAGCATCATACAATGCCATCTGAATACCGAAGCCAACACCATCATCATTCATACAAGCGAACGGATTTTGTCCAATCAGACGTTCAATATTACCCGACTCATCAGATAAGTTTTCACCATATCCAATCTCTGAATTACTAAGTTCCACTCGGTAGACACAAACGCGTTCACCGTGTGTTAAAGCACGGTGCATGTGCCGACTGACACGATCACAATAAAACGGCACATTCAATGTCAATGTTTCAATATGTTTTATACTAAGCATATCATTCCTCCTCATCAATGGATTGTTAGGAATTGTAGCACATTCTGAAAATTATGGTGAAGAATAATCATAATACCATTTCCAATTGAGAACATACCATAAAGAAATAGATGGTTTGTAGTCGCTCAATTATGAAGATTAATTTATTAAACGGGTAATTCTCATTTTCTCAAACCCGGCAGGAGCGGTTTCCTAACCAATGCAGAATACCATACGCGTATGCTGGCATAAGTGAAATTTAGTGGTTCATAGTTGTCTGATATAGATGTCTTCAGTCCCGTAGGGACGCTATGTTTATAGAAAGACGTTATCCCACCCTTCTTGAGTTCCGTAGGAACGGCATATAAGAATAAACATATAGTCCCTAATGAAGATTAATTTATTAAACGGGTAATTCTCATTTTCTCAAACCCGGTAGGAGCGGTTTCCTAACCGCTCCGGACTTCTCAAGGAAATTACCTTATTTATTTCTTAACCTTCATTTGGGACTGAAGGGACTAATAAAATGGATTGATCTCCTTAAATTGATGTTTATGGTGAGGTCTCCAAACCTCTGTCGTTAATATTCACTTATACACGCAACTTTCGTGAGAAATTTATCCAAAAATAAACAAAAAAATGAAAAATATGAAAAATCGTAAAAAATAATTTGACATAAGCAGATTTATATGTTAATATATACAATACGAATTAAATTATGTATGTGACATATTATTTAACACTATTGAGAAATTTATAAGAGTGAGAAAATGGATACTATGACGAATATAGAACACAATATTCAGACAATTCATCACACATTTCTATTGAAAAATAACGGACAAATCTCAGCATCTCAGAAGAATCTTACAGTTTTCAAAATTCAAATTTTGCTACCATCAAATTATGTGCTATAAACCCAGACAGACACTGGCGGGACAGGCAGTTTGGCTGTTATACAGCATGTAAGAGATTTCTTACAGTTTCGTAACTTTTTTAGAAGGAGACAAACAATGAAATTACAAGATAAACACAATGAATTTGCTGTCAAATGCTACGCAAAATACATGAAAACCAACGATGTCGTCCAAGCGTTAATTGAAGCATTCGCTGACGAACTCCGAAGACTATAGTAAAATCTGAAATTAACAATGCACTTTACATTTAGAAAAACGAGGTTGTAGTCGCGCAATTCATTGCGCCTCTTACATTTCTTTCAAAATCGAAATTCCTAATCCTGACAAAAAATCCACAATTTTTCAAAAAATCACAAAACTTTAAGCAACCCAACACATTTGATATGATTTGCACTCCTGATGTTTAATTGCTATAATTACATATAACATCTACAATAGAAACCTCCTAAACTATTGGAGTAGAATATGACAAGAATAGAACCTTTTACAATATCTAACGAACTAATAAATCAACCCGATCAACTTCAAAAACGGGCACAGCAAGATGGGTATTTATACTTTAAGGGGTTGATAGATTCAGATTCAATTCTGAATTTACGACGAGATTTTTTAGAGATATGTCACCAACATGGATGGGCACAAGGTGGAGATTCACTCATGGATGGAATCCGCACAGGAGGTCCATATATGGAAGGCGACGATGGATATTGGCCAGTGTTAGACGAATTTCAATCGCTGGAATCGTTCCATGCTTTTGCACATCACCCTGCAATTATAGATATGTGTGACACGTTGTTTGGAGAAAAAACATTGGTCCATCCACGAAATATTGGAAGAATTATGTTCCCAGAAAACACTAAATATACAACACCTGCACACCAAGATTTTATCCATATCCGTGGAACAGAAGAAACATATACGGGTTGGATACCCCTTGGTGATTGTCCGACACATTTTGGAGGATTGACTGTATTAGTCGGTTCGCATCGGTCTGGAATCTATCCTGTCAAACCAGCATTCGGGGCAGGAGGACTCGGCATTGACACCGAACCTTTAGAAGCTGATGGGTTACATTGGGTTTCTGGTGATTATGAAATTGGAGATGCAATGTTCTTTCACAGCCACACTGTACACAAAGCTTTGCCGAATCAAACATCTGCCAAGATTCGACTATCTGTTGATTATCGATATCAAGGAAGTTCACAACCTGTTACGGAAGGGTCACTCTTACCACATTTTAACCGAATGTCTTGGGATGAAATCTATAAAGGATGGAAATCAAAAGAATATCAATATTATTGGTACGATTTTGAACTAAATCGTGTATAAGAATTGATGAAAATGCGCGGATATTGCTACTAATGGGTAAAGATTATTACCAACAGACACAGGCAAAAGTTCCAAATTATGCAAAATACTATACTTTCATTTATAGGTTTAACTATCTTGATCGCAGCAAATCTTATGGGATGCAACCGAGAGATAGTTGAATTGATGCCCATTAAAGACGTTGAAATAATCGCAACAGCAATAGACCTACCGGATGTGCCGGATGTTTTTGCCATTTCTCTTTTGGTTACTGGAACATTATCATTGGATAACTGCATAGAAAACTACGAGATAGATCATGGTATTATGCCTCATGTGTTTGATAGGTATCCAATTTATTCGGATGGAGAAACAATTTCTATTGAGATTAAACAGACAATAACGGTAGGTAGCGTTGCATGTGATATTGCAAGTCCATATTATATAGATATGATTTTTCTTGGATACTGTAAACCAGGGGAATATACGATAGATGTGAACGGATACACTGAGACATTTAGTGTGGGGTGATGTGTTCATCTATTGTATTCTTTTCTTAGTTATAGTGAATTATAAAATCAAGTCAACATTTGCTTAAGAATTACGGTATTCGTAGTCGCGCAATTCATTGCTCCTCGGACATTCACAGGTAAACGAGGTTTACTAACCTCGCCGGAGCATAGTGTCCGATTAATTCTAAAGTCTACAATAAATCACAGAAATGCAACATCATCATTTAGAATTAGTATAATATTCATTCATTACACCTTTCATTTTATGTACTGTTTGAACATAAGCAAAAAAACAAAATAAATCAAGGAACAACGACCCTTGTCTAAACTAAAACTCTTTCTCATTATTGCATGTAGCATAGTTATCGCATTACCATCTTATTCTGAGAATTACACGGGTGATTTTCTGACTAACGGCATCGGTGCACGCGCACTTGGACTTGGCGGTGCCTATGTTAGCATTGCTGACGATGCAACAGCAACCTATTGGAATCCTGCGGGAATTGCAGGTGGAACTCACAATTATCAAGTCTGTTTGATGCATGCCGCAAGACGATCAGGTTTAGGGGCATTTAGTTACATCAGTGGAGTAGGGAAGCTTTTACCCTACGTAACAGTTGGATTGTCGTGGATTAGAGCAGGGATTGATGATATTCCAATATACTACGATGTGCCTGCTTTTGATCCAGAAATCAGTGCTGACCAACGCAAAAGATTCCCGCGATACCGCCCAACAGAACAAGATTTCACTCCTTCAGGGTATCTAAATGACAGCGAAAATGCTTTTGTGCTTTCACTGGCAACGCGCATTGCTGTCAGTCAATCTTGGTGGGACAATTTCGGAAGAGATTCAATCCCTCCAGAATTCCTGTTCGGTATAAATGTAAAAGGAATCTATCAAAGATTCAGTGGGGTTGGTGAACTTGACGATGTTACGTCTCTATTCCATAACTATGGTAGTACAGGATACGGATTTGATGCAGGAATGCTTATCCGTCTTCCCGATATGAATGCACTATTCGGTCTCGCAAATGCAGGCGGATTTGCCCTCGGTGTGAATATGCAAGACATATCTCAGACCACTCTAACCTGGAATACCGCTACTGCTGATAAAGAATCAATCCCAGCAAATCTGAATATCGGGATTGCATACTTTACTAAGCTCATTTTCAATCGAGAATGTGTCATTTCTTATCAATGGCAGGAACGTTATGGTGGACAATCACATGTCGGAATAGAATATGAACTTACACAACCGTTAGCGATACGAATTGGTGTTCGTGACAGTCGGTTGACAAGCGGGATAGGATTACAACTCAATCAGTTCAGTCTTGATTACGCACTTCTCATCGGTGATCTTATTAACACACATTTCTTGAGTGTCCTATGGACATTCTAATCTCATTCTGTTTTTGATAAATCCGGTTGCTGTCGTAACAATAACATAAGCGGAGAGATGAGCAGAGGGACCATGACCAAACCATCAAGCACAATAGGTAATCCATATTTATCACCCAATGCACCAACAATTAAATTCAACAAACCACCTACACCCCAGGATGCTCCCATCATAAAACTTGCTGCGATACTTTCATGACCCCGTAACATCATTTGTGCCAATATAATGTTGATTGTAACTGAACTTGTAAGAACCATATTACCTAAAAAGAGCAAGACAAGGAAGATGATACCATCTGTCCGAAGCGATGCCAAGAGTAGTGGTGGTGCTAAAACAAGCGATAACAGCAATAATACCAAAGTGTTGATTTTAGACAATAGCCAACCACTTCCCATGATACCCATAGACCCTGCAAAGATAAACACTCCGATTACTAACGAGCGATTCCAATTAGAATAGTTAAGATCATCTTTAAGATAGATAGAAAGAAAGTTCTCTAAACCAGCAATTGTGACAGTTCTAAGGGAAGCGATAATAAATAGGACAATGAGTGGAAGAAGGTGTGGATCTGCAACTCGCCAAAATGATTGACGACCCGTTTTTTCTTCGTCTGATAGCACCCGTGCTGATGCTGTCAGGTCAAGTTCATCTTGAAAATCCAATACTATAGGTACCAGTATAGCCACAAGTATCCCGATTTGCATTTCCCATGCAAGGTAGTTTAAATCATCATAAAAATATGGTAGGAATAATAGTAGCAGAGGTCCCAGAGCACGACCAATATTCCCACCTGTGAGGAAAATTGCGATTCCCATGCCTCGTGTTTCCGCTGCGAGTGCCCCCGCATAGGTTGTCGCTTGTGGATGGAATGCTGCAACGCCTAATCCACCAATAGCTAATAAAATAAAGACAATCCAAACTGATGGGGCAATCCCCACAAGACTTAAGCCTATTGCAGTGAATGCAACACCGAATGTTATGAAATGAACTGAACGAAATCTATCGGATAGCCAACCGAACAATATCTGTCCGAGCGAACTGAATATACTATAAAGTGAAATAAGCACGCCAGCAAAACTATTCCGAGTAGCTTCGGAAGCAAACCTATCCAGTATAGATGGAAGTATATGTGGAAATAGTGTAGCGTAAGAGTCAAGGATGCTATGTGTGAATGTGAGAAAGATGAATTGGTTACGTGCTGGTGGATTCGATGGTTGTTGTTTCTTTTGCATTTTATTTACT
This sequence comes from Candidatus Poribacteria bacterium, assembly GCA_958295945.1. Lineage (GTDB taxonomy): Bacteria > Poribacteria > WGA-4E > WGA-4E > WGA-3G > MSPOR6. The sequence goes on along the minus strand of OY282386.1, from coordinate 678,254 downwards.
GTTGAAATATATCCTGACAAAATCTCTGAATGTAAGAAAAATCTCCAAAATTCTATTTACATAGGCAGATATTCAATACGCTCAATTTTAAGTAAGGCATGTCGGTAGACAACTACAAATTGCTCATCAATCCACATACATAAAGCATCTTCGTCAAATGCCCTTAGATAACCTTTAAGCACATAACCTGACCATGTGATAACATTAAGATAGAATCTTTGTTTTTTTACATCGGTTAGTTCTCCTCTAACAATAACAGAATTGAGAAAGTCTTCAGAGATAGATTTACTATCAGGGATGTTTTCTATAGGTTGGCGTTGAAGTGTTATCGCCTCCTTCTCTGTTTTTGGGAAAGCAAACAATACATCATGCTTATGTAATCTAACTGTCAATCCTCGTATATCAACACCCTTTATGAATTCTGGAAGCGTCAAGACTTTATCAACAAAATAGTTTTCTTGATCTGTCACAATACACACCGGTTTTTCAAAATCCATAAAGATTCTATAAGCATGCCACTGTCCCTTTGAAACAATAACTTGTGCTTTGCGGATAACTTGATCATTTAGTACATACCCCCTTCTCAATTCTCTTACTATGCCATCTTTGGATACTTCATCTGTAAAAATCTCTGCTATCTTGCGTGGGACCGTCACCTTTCCGCAACCCTCTTTGGATACTTCATCAGTAAAAATCCCAGGTTGTAACTCTTCGTGCAGAGATAGATTAAGTGATTGACCAATGGTTTCAATTGGAACGATTCCGTGGTTATTGAGAAAATTAAGGAACTGTTTTTGTGCAGATTGAATATCTTCACAGAAGGTTGCTAATTCAGGTAAATCATCATTTAACTTGAGTTTTTCAGATGTGACAGCAATTGACTCCAAATTATCTAATATCGGGATCAACTTTAGAAGGAAGGTCTTCTGAGCAATCTTTACTTGTTGAGGGAGTGCTGTTTTAATCTCTTTCGTTATGTTATCGGTTTCAATAATATCACAACGCAAACTTTCAAGTTCTGGTGCGTGTTGCTTACGAATAATTCTCTTAACTGCATCTTTCTGTCTTGCAAGTTGAGATTCTAACGCTTGTGGTAATGCAACATCAACTTTATCTACTTGTTCTTGGGCAATATAAAACCGTTTGTTGATTTTGGATGGTAGAACATCTGAGACATTTTCCAATTGTCTTCTGATATTATCGATTCTGTGATTAATTGCAGACTTTAAACTATCAGATAATCTTTCTAATTCAGGAATGTGTGCCTTTCGCAATTCCCAAACGAATGGGCATTCTCCTCCAATTATAACTAAATCATGCTTAGCTCGTGTCATTGCTGTGTAGAATACCCTTCGTTCTTCTGGCAGATTATCACAATCGTGAAAGGGAAATTCTTCACCTAAAGCATTGTGAATCAGTATAACCTTATCGTATTCTTTACCTTTCACACTGTGAATAGTGCTCACCCTAATTTGTTCGTTACCTTCCCCGGTGAAATTAAAGGGGCCTCCTTTTTTATGAGACTGTTCATCTCTTACTTCTTCCGCAAAACCTTTACGTTTGAGAATTTCCCTAACTCGGTCTACTTCACTCCGATATCGAACAAGGATTGCAGTTTTTTCACTAACGGAATTAGTCAATTCTCTCATCAGCATGTTTTCTACTATTGTAACCTGCTGCGAAGACTGATTGATAACTATCTGATTACTTTCAGTGAGAGGAAAGAGAGCAAGATCGGTTTTTGGAGTTTCAGTTTCGTTTGTCGTTTCAAAAACTCTAATCGGAAGTCGTGTTGTACTATTAGCATGGAGATTTTTTGGAATTCGAGATTGGTTGTGATCTATTAATGCCTTTGAGTTGTGATCTATTAATGCCTTTGAGTTGTGATCTATTAATGCCTTTGAGTTGTGATCTATTAATGCCTTTGAGTTGTGATCTATTAATGCCTTTGAGTGGTTAACAATTGTCATAGTAGAGCGGTAATTTTTCGTAATTTTATATTTTTTCACATCTTTCTGTTTGTAAAAGTTATGCATAATTGCAGAATCACCACCACGAAAACTATATATTGCCTGATCGTCGTCTCCCACAGTAAAAAGATTATTCGATAAAGTTTTTATCAGTCGATAATCGATAGGTGATAAATCTTGAAATTCATCAACAAGGACGTAGTCATATTTTTCACAATACTTGGCGTGGATATCTGGATAGCGTTCAAACAGATAAACTGCATAGAGAATCATATCCTGAAAATCAATAGCATTGGCTTCTTTCTTCTTCTTTTCATATCTTTCTGCAAATGTTTTTACAACTATATCATTAATGGAACCAAGGATAAAATTAATAATATCTTCAATAGAGTTGTAATTCGAAAAATCCTCAACAACTTCTCGCTTAGCTTTTTTAACATCACGTACTATCTTTTCATAGTTTTCAAATTTATCAGAGAGATTCTTTATATCTGCAGGATGCTTAAGGACTTCTTCATACGTGAGATTAAAATGTTCACAAAACAATTCAACCATGAGTCTATTACTATAACGTTGACTGAGCGGATTACTTCTATTATAAACTACCATGTTTTTACGTATATTAATTTCGCGTGATACTAGTTCACTTGCCTTTATGACAGGGATATCTTCATATAATATATCAAATTTAAATTGATCGATCCCTTCATCTATGATTGCTTGTTGTAATGCATCGTTTGGTACAAGTGTCATCTTCTCATGAATCAATTCCGGGGAATTTGAGTATCCAAAATAACACACCCTCGATTTTTGACTTTCAATTTTATATACAGTTACCTGATTATCATCGAATTCTGTTTGAAAGTATACATTTTCATTTTCTAGATTAAATACAGCTTGGCTCTTGTAATATTCAATCCATTTGGTTTCACAGGAGTCCGCAATCCTTCCGCTTACTGTTTCTTTGATTTCAAATGTAAATTGTTCCACTCCTTCGTTCAAAATTGCTTGACGAAGTTCTGGATTTGAAGAATCATTCAAGTGTTCTTCTTTCCTACGCTTCCAATTTGTAGTCTGACCAATATAGCATTTGTCTGTCAACCTATTACCAATTCTATAAATATAGACGGTCACAGGAACATCTGCAGTTTCTCTTTTAAGCTGCATTATTTCCTGTCTAATGGTCTTTTCAGGGTCTCCAGTCCATCTTGTCGGTTCAGTTTCTAAATCTAATCGTGTATAGAACCGGTTAATAATTTCTAGACCAAATGCATGTAGAGTCTGAATTTTTGGTGTTCCATAGGGTGAATTTGTCTTCCTGATTTCAGGTAACACACGTTGTTCCATTTCTTTAGCAGCTTCTTTATTAAAAGCAAGTGCCAGAATCTTATTCGCATTAATACCGTACTCGCGAATCAAATTCACAATTCGTTCTGTGATAACAGCGGTTTTTCCACTACCAGGTCCAGCAACCACAAGTGCCGGTCCATCTAAGTGTTTTACTGCTTTCAGTTGATGTTCGTCTAATTGTATTGACATAGTAAATTCTTAATTGAGGGGTGTGCATAAATATTTGGTTCATCAACACAGGTCCGAACAGACTTCAGAGCCCGCTTGATTTACAGAAATGCCGTTTGTAGTTCCACAATTCATTGTGCGTCTTTGAACTTGTGAACGGAGTACCCACGGAGTGTGCCTACTACTTTCTAAGAGCATATTTTATATCGGAATTCTTTATGCACACCCCTCATTCTTAATTGGACCAATAAAAAATAACTGTTCGATTAATTAGTGAAATTCATAACAGACCACTGTCAAACGATTTTAGCATATTCTCTATTTCATGTCTTAACTTTTTTCAGTTTTCTTCTTGCATGCCAATATGACAACTGCCGAAAATAATAACTGACATTCTTCGGAATCTTCTCAAACTCAGGAACAAACAGGCAATTGCCACCGAGAATGACCAACTTCTCCTTCGCACGTGTCATCGCTACATAGAACACACGACGTTCTTCAGCGATGATATTATCTTTGCGAGGAAACCGTCTGTCCAACGTGTTGTGGATTAGGATGACCTTTTCCCACTCCCGACCTTTTGCTTTATGTATTGTCGTAACTTCAATCTCCTGCGGAGCGTTTAAATCGGGCAACATCTCCTCTATTCGTCCACCTTCATAGTTTGTTCTGACGAGGATTGCTGTTTCCACAGGTTCCGCAACTTGCTGCAAAAGGATTTTGTTTATTGTGTCGGGGGTAGTTTCAATGATTTCAACTGTGGATTTCAACGGATTATATGAACGCAGATTCTTTCGTATTCTGGGATTGTTTCGTTCAATCAAAGCTCTTGCATGCTCTACGATAGTTGAATTGGAACGAAAGTTGCGTGTAATCTCATACTGTACAACATCATCTCGATTTGAGAAGTTCTGCATTATATGAGAATCACCACCACGGAAACTGTAAATCGCTTGGTCATCATCACCGACAGCAAACAGATTATTTGACAACTGAGATATTAAGCGATAGTCAATTGGAGCAATGTCTTGGAATTCATCAACGAGTACATATTGATATTTATCCTTATAATGTTGTCTTATTTCAGGATTGGTTTCTAACAGATGAGCAGCATAGATAATCATATCCTCAAAATCAACAGCGTTTGCTGCAGATTTCTGATCCTCATATTTCTTCGCAAATTCACGAGTGACGATATTCGAAATACTATTAGCATCAAATAGACCTGTATTTACCCGTCGCTTTTCGCGCATGACCGTTTCTTTAATGTCGTTGAATCTGTCTACTAAGTCTTCAAACTCAGGATCCCTATCAAGATGATCCGTATATTCAAGCCCAAAATGACGACAGAACATCTCAAGCATGAGTTGATTGCTATACTTTGATCTCATCGGATCAGCACGGTTGAAAACACCGCCACGGTTTCTGTGCTCCCGAATCCAATCTGCTTCACGAGAGTTTGCATCTATGCCATGCACCTGTTCTAAGACTTCAAAAGTAAAGTGGTTTTCACCTTCTGAACGGATTGCTTGCCGCAGCCGGTCATTTGATGAATGTGTGAAATGTTCTCTATGACGACGTTCAGGATTAGTCGACTGTCCAATGTAACATTTCCCTGTCTCAATATGTTCTATTTTATAGATTGACACATTGGTTGAAGATGCCGCATAGTCTATTTCTCGTCTTTCTTGTGCGATGATTCGGTCTATCTCACTTGACCAAATTTCGGGTGGACGACTGAATCCTGCTTGTTTGAAATTAGCGTAGACTATATCTTTACCGAATGCGTGGAGAGTGCGGATTGTTGGTAACCCGTTCTTAGATGGTTGCTGTTGTAAAAATCGGTTTTCCATCTCTTCAACGGCTATTCTATTGAATGCAATAGCAAGGATATTAGTTGGAGGGATATTGTGGTTCTGGATCAGATTTAAAATTCGGGATGTTACGACGGTGGTTTTTCCACTTCCCGGTCCAGCAACCACAATCGCCGGACCGGTCAGATGGTTGATGACTTTCTGCTGATTTTTGTCAAGTTGCATGTGGATTAAAACTAACTAAAAGGTGTTAACCCCGAACATTCGGGATTGTAACATTTAGGAGGAATTGACTGATGGATTTGAGTGGTATAAATTAATCAGTCAAATTGAATCGTTAAATTTGCAGCAACATTCCTATTAAATCCAAAACTTCATTAATGGTCTGGTCTGGCAACAAACAAGAGAACTCAGCATTTCGTACTCGCCAATCCATACTTTTGAATTGGTCAGCAAGAATCACACCAGTTACTGGTAAATCATCTGGAATTGCTACTTCAAAAGGATTATTTCGGATCTTAGTAGTAATGGGACAGAACACTCCTAAATTCTGAGTGCCGCTATTATATGACCATGGTGAGAGTGTAACTGCAGGACGACGACCTGCTTGTTCATGTCCAGCTTGCGGATCAAAATCAATCCAGACAACATCACCCGGGACTGGTATGTATTCAATTATTCCCACCATACCTCGTTGCCTACTGCACTACCTGTCTCAACTTCCTCATGCCTATTGTCATCATTCAATTGCGATAAGAGTTCATCCAAGCTATATTTTGGATTATTTGAACGGGTACGTACTGGTTCTGGACGATGAGGTTTCAGTTTACCGGATTTGACCGCTTCAAAAAAATCTTTATATTCAGGCATCTGTGAAAGAAGGTCATCCAAGGTATATTCTGGTTTTTTCGATCGGTTCCGCACTGGTTCAGGACGATGTGGTTTATTGCATACTGCGGACTTCATTACTTCGTTGCAACCAGATTTTTCTATAGAAACACGATGCACTTTTGGTGTTTTAATATAATTTAGAAAGGCAAAGAATATGACACATTCCTGCGTAGTAATTTTTACATCAGACATACACATTCCTCCAATTCATCAATTATAACTTGTTGTGTATAGAAAAATCAAGTGTATTCTATAGGAAAGATCACTTCGGAATACGTCTTACCCATAATAACAAAGCGATGTTCATACCACCAACAAACCCAAAGATGTATGATTGTATACCTGCTAATTCTGCTGTCGATTCAATCAAGATTATACCGACTACCGGTAATCCGAGTGCGAAAGAGGTGAAATATGTTAAGCTCTTTGCCCCTTTTGCTTGCCAGAAAGTTATCTCTCGTCTTAATACTTGTAGGTATGAATTTTCCCAAAGTCGTGCAGTCCATTTCCCCTGCATAAATCCGAGCACTATTCCAAATGCATATCCAAAAGTTGACCATCTTAAATCAATACGAGGGTCTTTTGATATTGCTGCGACCCACATTACCTGTCCAATAATTGTTATGATAATGAATGCCCAAAAGATAGGCATTTTCATGTAGAATGGGAGTAATTTACGCGATAATTTATTACTCATGAAAAAGTTGCTTTTACATATTCAACAGCGTTTTTGAATATGGCAAGACCATCTCCTTCTTCAGGAAGGTCTTCCCGGGTCCACCGTGGATGGTTGTATCTTGTCAGAAACCGTTCAGGATGAGGCATCAAACCAAATATCCTGCCTGTTTTATCACAGATACCAGCAATATCAGCATCGGAACCGTTGGGATTGTCCGGATAGTCAATATTGTTTGATGAAGATTGTTTACCATTGCTGTAACGGAATACCACCTGTTTGTTAGATGCCAATTCTGCCAAAACTTCATTAGGTGCGTTAAACCTACCTTCAGCATGTGCGACTGGGAGATAGAGTTGCGGCTTGATACCTTTAGTAAAAACACACTGACTCTGCTGTGTATCTAATTCCACCCATCGACATTCAAACTTTGCTGATGTATTCATAGCTAATGTTGCCGATTGCGATAATTCTGTTTTTTCTTTAATGCCTTCTATTCCTGGTAATAATCCTGTCCTCACAAGAACCTGGAAACCGTTGCAGATACCAATAATCAGTTTATTTTTCTCTACAAATTGATGTAGTGCATCTCTCAACTTATGCTTCATTTCAACTGCGAGAAGTATTCCCGCAGCAATATCATCACCATAAGAGAACCCGCCAGGGATAGCAAGTATCTGGTAATCGGATAAGTCTGTATTGCCAGAGATTAGGTTCTGAATATGAACTAAATCGGTTTTTGCACCAGCAAGTTGAAAGGCAACATCAGTTTCAACATCGCAGTTTGTTCCTGCTGTTCGTAGGACAAGCACTTTCGGTTTCACATCTTTCTCCCTTTATAGATTAAACACAGGTGTTTCGCTTAAGTTACGGAACCAATGGAGTTTGCCAGGCAGATTTGAGAGTCTCAATTGATGAATTGATGACACGTTTTTGATTTATCCCGTGGACAATAAACGCTTGTGAATCTTTAACTTGACCTAAACAACCGATTGGAACACCTTCCATGTGATGTTCAAATGTTGTCTGATTTTTAGGTTCAATTTCAACGAGGAAACGACTATTTGACTCAGAAAAGAGCAGAAAATCATCACAGGATATATCCTCACCAGTAGGCACATTCGTCAGACTCAACGACATTCCATATCCGCCAGCAAATGCCATTTCAGCTGCAGCAACACCTAAACCACCTTCAGAACAGTCATGACAAGAACGGACTAAACCTTTGTTGATTGCTGAACTGAGCGTTTCCATTGTCAATTTGCCTTCATTTGTGCGGACAATAGGCGCGGTGTTGCCAATATAATCGTGTATATCAAAGTAGTGAGAACCACCCAATTCTGAGTATGTATTTCCAACAACATAGATAAGATTTTCCGGTGATTTCACATCCATTGTCACTGCTTTCCGAATGTCTGGCATGACGCAAATTGCGGATATGAGAAGCGTCGATGGAATGGCGCGCTGTTCACCTGTTGTTGTGTCACGATATTCATTGTAGAGACTATCTTTACCCGATATGTAGGGGGTACCATAAGCGGTTGCAATGTCATAGCATGCCTTTGCAGCACGAACTAACGCACCAAGCCGGTCCGGTTTATCAGGATTACCCCAACAGAAATTATCAAGTAGTGCTGTCTTTTCAAGTGTTCCACCGACAGCGATGATGTTCCGTAGTGCTTCATCTATTGCAGATGCAGCACTGATATAAGGGTCAACATCACTATATTTGGGGTTGATACCATTTGAGACAATGACTGCCTTCTCACTCCCAATAATTGGGGTGGCAATACATGCATCACTTGGACCATCATTGTTGACACCGACCAGTGGTTTGATTACTATTCCACCTTGTACTTCGTGGTCGTATTGTCTGATGACAGATTCTTTGCTGGCTATATTTGGACTTGCGAGGAGTTGGCAAAGGTCATCGGCATAGTCCTCGGTTTCCTTATCACGCGACTGCATCTCTTTATGCTGAGGTATTTGCCACGTTGCCTTCTTAACATGTTGCGGTAGTCCTTTGTGAAGAAATTTCATGTCTAAATCGGCGACCGTCTCACCTTCATATAAGACCTGCAATCTATGAGAATCTGTAAAACTACCGAGAACAGTAGCATCAACCATCTCAGCATCACAAATCTCCTGGAGTCTATCTAAATTATCAGGAGGCACAGCAATAACCATTCTTTCTTGTGCCTCTGACAACCAAATTTCCCAAGGGGCAAGACCTTCATATTTCAAAGGGACACGTTCCAGATGTACTTCTGCTCCTGTCCCCTCTCCCATCTCTCCAACAGCAGATGAGAATCCGCCAGCTCCACAATCTGTTATGGAGCGGAACAGGTTTTGATCTCGTGCTTGTAACAAGGCATCGACAATCTTCTTTTCCATAATTGGATTGCCAATTTGAACGACACTTCCGAGGTTTTCAGATGTATCATCCAGTTCTGCTGAGGAAAAGGTCGCACCGTGGATCCCATCGCGTCCTGTCCGGCCACCTAATGCAACGATTAAATCACCGGGTTCAACGGATTTATCACATCTATCTCTGGGAATAAGTCCAACATTACCACAAAAGACAAGAGGGTTAGCAGTATAACGAGAATCAAATAAGATTGCACCGTTTGCCGTTGGAATACCCATTCGGTTGCCATAATCACGAACACCAGAAACAACGCCATTAAATACGCGTTTCGGATGGAGAGTTCCTTTGGGTAATTTATTGTAGGGTGTATCTGGTAAGCCGAAACAGAATACATCTGTGTTTAAGATGGGTTTTGCTCCCAGTCCTGTTCCGAGAGAATCTCTGATAACGCCACCAATGCCGGTACCTGCACCGCCATAAGGCTCTATTGCGGAAGGGTGATTATGTGTTTCCACTTTGAAAACAAGATTGTATTTATCATCAAATTCTATAATTCCTGCATTATCAGAAAAGACCGAGACACACCAAGGTTTGTCTATCACTTCCGTTGCACGTTGAATGTAAGTTGGGAACAGACCATCAATTTCTTCTGTTTCCTTACCTTCTTCAGAGTAGAGAATAAGGCTCTTGAATGTCTTGTGAACACAATGTTCAGACCAGGTTTGGGCGATGGTTTCAAGTTCTACATCGGTAGGATTACGTTGGAGTTCAGAAAAATGTTTCTGTATTGCATGCATTTCATCCAAATTGAGTGACAGTGTCCCTTCTTGACTGATTCGCATCAATTCGTCATCATCTGCATTCAGAATTTGAAACTTATTTACCTTATTGGACATTACTTTCTCCGGTATTTACTCGTTGTCTTTTTGAAGAGATTTTGCTGCAAATATTGTCAAGCGTAATTCTTCGTTAAAAAGTTCATAGACAGGTGTTTTCCCACTCAATTGTTCGCTTTCGTTTAGAATGATTCCCACGCCTTCGCCCCGTCGTTCTAAAAAGTGGTGCCGCTTCACCTGTTTTCCTATATCATCTAAAGTAATTTCCGAAAGTAAACGAGATAAGAGTTCATTACGCGTGGCTTGACTATAACGTAACTTATCAATTGTCACAGTATTTGCTAAGGCACCTGGAGAATACAACTCAAGTCGATCCGTAAACATGAACAGTCGAATTTTGGAAACGCTTTTTGAATAATCTCTATGTACAACTGCGTTAACGATTGCCTCAAAAACGGCGCGCATGCTGTATTGAGGTTGGTCTATCCTACCAATGTCCTTACGCGCTGATACCTCATTGTGTTTTTGGACAAATTTAAAGGCATCTATAATCTGTTGGTCAAGGGGGCCCTTAAAATCTTTGGCATCAATTTGGTAGTTAGCATCTTTTTCTGTACTCCTATAATAAACGGCTTGAATAAAACTGTTATAGAGATAATTATCGGGTGTGTCATGACACATCAAAACCCCAGCTACAGAAGCGCGAATCTCTTGACCTTCTTGAACAAGTAAACTTCTTTTCAAAAGTAGGTCTTCTATCACATCTTCAAGGGCACCTTCTGTGATAAATCTACGGTATAGCGATTGCCTTAATGTTCTTCTATACGTATTAGGTACGGGTAGTGCGTCAAAATGAGTTTTGCGCGGTTGTGAACGGATTTGAAACAGTTGGGCTAACTGTTGTGTTGACATCTCTTTTTTGGTTTTTCTTGACGCGTGTAATACCCGTTATGAGTCTTGTGAACAAAAAAGCTTTGCGGGATCTCTATTTTTAGTAGGTTTTTACCATCAATCCGCATTTTTTCTGTGAAAAAGTCAACAGCGGGTTCAATCCAGTCATCGCATATTTCAACAACCGTTTTCTCTACACCATCCAATTTTTGCAGTTCAATTCCAACAATTTCCCTATAGTCGTCAACGCCGATAAGTAGGACACCGCCTTGGGCGTTTGCAAAAGCAGCGATCTCGTCTGCCAAACTGTTTCTGTGAGGCATCTCTCTTTTGAATTCAATTGTTGTGTCTTCACCAAGCATAATCTTTTCAATCAGTTCGGTTCGGTTAGTATACATTGATCTACCCTTAGGAAATAGATGGTCTTGATATATCTTTCATTTGTGTATCCAACCATCTCATAATTTCTGCATTCATTCTGTGTGGATATACACATAAGAAAAGTAATAGAAGAATAGGATGATCCTTAATAGTTGGCGGTATGCATGCACCCTCAGACTCAAAAGATAACTTTTTTAAATCATCCCATTCCTGCATTGGTTTAGGATACACATCATATCTTTCACCTTCATTTTTATTCATCCATCTATAAAAATCCCATGAGTTATCGGGCTTATAGGTTATGGATGCTAATTTTGTAACCCCAGGCCAAAGATCTTTCATGGTTTGCTTCCAGTTTCTACGAACAAATAGATGTACAAGTCCTTCCAAGGTGTAAGAGCTGCCTTTGAAAGTATCCTCTAAAGGATCCTCACTGAGTCCAAGAGTATGAGGAAGAATATCATCTGCTTCATAGTAAGGGTTCGCTAAAAAGGATCTTGAGTTTGGTCCATTTCGTTGGCATATCGTTGAAATCAGATGGCAAAGAAAAACGTTCGGTCCCATCGTCGCATTAATTCTGCGAAAATACCAGAGAAAGGCGAGAAATTGAGGAATTGCTGCTTCTCCCCATAACTCTAATAGGTGCTGTTTTTCCTTACAAAAGTCTTGAAGAAAATCGTCTACTTCATCTTTAGGTTCTTCATTGCTGTGCCGCCACAATGCATAGATACTCATCAGTCCTAACAACCATGTCATGCGTACTCTATAAACATAGAAATCAGCGAATAGGTCACCTTCAATAAGGTTTTTTCGTTCTTTCACTTCATTATAGAGATTTGTCAAAGAGTCGTAGATGGATTGTTTCGCTATGTTGAGTCCATTTTCGTATGTTTTAACGGAAAGATCCCATCTTTCAACAAGTGCAAATATATAAGCGATATAGAGCATCCAAGCCTCTATTTCGGCTACGTGGTTATTCTTATTAGAATAACTTGAAGCTGCAATTGCACATAAAAGTCCGGCACTTGCTATAACACGTTCACAGTGTTTTTTGGTAGGTTTTTTTCCATTCTTAAGGTGCTTTAATGGAAAAGTAGAATCAAAAAGAGATGCAAGTTTTTGCTTTGGAAGGGTGCCTTCGCCATTTTCAAGGAACATTTCGAGTAGTGTCTTAACATCAGTTAATTCCGATGGCCACAGATCAGTTTCTAATCTCTTAGCTTTCTCAAAAAGTTCTCCGCGAACGATAGTTTCTAAACGTCGGTAGGATTGGTTTTGGTTCTTCCATGCTCGATTTCTATCATCTATTGCACGGCTGACTTCTTCCTCAATTCTTCCATTTGTCACAAAATATGATCTATGATATTTTGAGGTATCAATTGATGGGTGATTAAGTTGACCACATACCAAATCATCTATTTGTGGACCAACCTCATCTCTCCATTTCTTCAAGGAGATGTTGCCTGTTTTCAACTGAAAGGCACAAGGCGTTTCATCGGGTGCTATGGCTATAATGTCCACCCCGAGTTCCATAGCAGCATGTCTTGTTGAATGAATTATAGTATACCCTTCAACAGAAAGCATATAACAGAAAGGTTGTTGATATGATAGTTCGGTTGCTTTATCCAACCAGTGCTCTATTATTTTCTCTAACACGCGATTCCTCCCTTTTTCGTTCCATAATCTCTTGATAACGGGGGTGAGACTCAATTTGTGAATAAATCTCTTCAAGTTCTGAGGACATACTTGGGTGTGCAACAAGCCTCAATCCGCTCGGTTGTCCTTCTTCATTAAAATCTATGTGCATTTTTTCGTATAACTCCCAAAAATCATTCAATGAAATAGTGCCATCAACAGAAACGACATTCCCAACTTCTTCAGTTGCTCTTTCTATAACTTTATAGCCTATTTTTGCCATTTGTTTAGCCAATTCTCTTGCCATAGTATCAATTTTGTCAAGCACTTTCATGTGAGTCATTTCTTCTATTTCTTCTATTTTAATCTCTATTTCTGTCTCCGCTTTTTTCATATTCATTTCATCGGTTGAACCATCAGCTCGAATCATAATTACTTTTTTTCCTTCATGAATAATCGTCTTGGGGGAATCAGCAAACGGACCCAAATGTCGGGAGTGGGCTTTTTTCATTTCAAATTTGAGCATTTTTCCAAGTTTTTCTTTTGTTTTGAGAAAATCGGGTAACATAATTCTTCCTTTCTAAGATATAAATGTTGTAGTAAGTTTTTTAGGCAATTACTTTGTTGTAATCTCCCCAGGCAGTCCATCAACAATCCGAGCAGATTCCACACTCACATAAACAATACGCTTAATTGCCGCAACCAAATCCCGAGGGTCAGCAAACCAACCGTTTGGGTCATTGACAATGCCGCTATCCCAATCCATGATGAGCGTTCTCCTTTCAATATCCCAGGGCACATAGCTTTTCAGATTACATTGGCCGATTTTCATTCCTTAAACGAAGCCGTAACCTGTGGAATACTCACCTCACAAGCAAACCGTTCAATGCTGGATGTGCCTACGAACCCGCCGGCATCTGTATTCTCATTGACATAAGCAGCAACCATTTTAGGAAATATATCTCCGTTATTTCGTAGTTATATCCGCATCAATGCCAACAAAAATGCTCCTATTATCACCACTCTGACAAACTTTAACCAGTAAAAGATTATCTGCCGCTTTTAAATCAACCTTGAAACTATTGTAAAAATTTTCAGCACCTCGGTTGATAGCTTTTCTAAAAACCACTTTACCGTTGAGCCACACCTTGATGGCATCATCACTACTAACAAACATTCTCACATCAGGTTGCTCTGTCTCAGAATTAAGGGTTATGAGTGCGTAAGTGGAATGGTCCTTCATATAAACATCTTCTGTCTTAGTTTTTGTATTCCTACCGCGTATGAAATCGATACTATTGACAAGTTCATTGACATTGTTATAACTGATGCCAGAAATATTTGCAGGTGTCCAAACATAATCGCCAATGACATCATGTTTTTTCGCACCTTTTTTTGCAATGGTGTCTTCAGTTACACTGCCCTTACTAAAGGTAGCAAGTGAATCGATATCAATGGAATTTGCACTACTTTGACCGGGTTTTGTTGGTGCGATCATCCATAGCCACGGACCGGTAATTTTGTCTGCTCTTGGATAGATAAGATGCCACACATCAAGGCGAACATCAGGTGTCTTTTCAAGCAGCACGCGGATAGGCGACATATCTTCAACCGGATTGTTTGTTACCGATAATTCTCTTAAGTTTGTCAGGTCCGTAAGCGGTTTAACATCTGTAATTTGATTTCCATTAACTCTTAAAATACGCAAATTTTTCATTTTTGCAAGCGGCCCAATGTCACGGATCTGATTCCTACCGAGATTTAAACTCGTTAAATTTATTGCATATTCAATGCCGGTAAGGTCAGTTATCCCTTGGTTGCTGACATCAAAATTTCCGTGCGGATTAAGCCCGAATAAGTTAAGCATATCCAATTGTGTGATAGAATCTTGTGGTGACAGCCCGACTGCTTTGCGTATCGCAGCCGCTAAGTTAGCATCCGGTATTGACACATCTTTAGGGAGTGGAAGCAGAGAAGTCATCGTGATCGGAAACGCCTGCTCCGTGAAATATCCCCGTTTATCTATTACACGTAACCGTATAGAAGTCGTCTTTGAGGTCAATTGTGTTGTAACAAAGTCAACAGTATCTTTTTTTCCATCCAAGGCTTTAAAATCATGCAATTTTGAGAAAGGAGATTTATGAGATTCAGGAATAAGAAATTGTGCCTGATGAAGTCCATCAGAATCAGTTACGTTAAATCGGAGACGTACACTATGAGTTGCGGTTACACGGGTTGGGGTTGCCATCTGAATTGTTGTGGACTGGTTAGAGTCGGTCTCATAAGTATTGAAGTAGCGGTGGACATCCAACCACTGTGCAGCACAGAAAGATGTCGTCATCGGTTCACTCGTATATAAATCCACCCACTGCTTTAAATTGTTGCGATAATCATGTGTTAATCCGAAAGCATGACCGAGTTCATGCACGGTCACAGCAATATCATTAAAACATTGCCCTGAAGCAGGAATGAGTACTGTTCCACCAAAATCACCACGTGTTCCACCAAACCCACAGGCAAAACCGTCCAAGAGTTCTACGCTACTATCTAAAGCAGCGAGATAGATGTTGTTGTATGTGTCAAACTGCTTATCAATTTCGTACCAGATATTCCCAGACTTTTTTTGATAATATTCATCTTTAAACTTACCTTTCACATGATGGACCATCGCTTTCTCAGTAGCGTCAGTTTCAAACTTAAAAGTTTTTCTACCGAACCCGTGGTATTCCATCTGTGAGGCGTAAATTTGCTGGACGTTCTTAATCAACTGATCTAACTTTGCGTCTATGTCCGGTTGTGATGGACGATCGCTTGGAAGGAAGTAGATCAATCGGACGGTATTCGGTGTGCCCTGTGATATTTTATGTTTCGTGATCTCATGTTTGGTGAACTCCTGTACCCGAAGTGTTCCATCATCAAGACATCCGCTTACAATGGTAGTTCCTTCCGGTGAAAAAGCGGCTTCCATAACCCAACCGGTGTGTCCTGTAAATGAAGTAACCCTTTTCCCGTTTTGAACAGACCATAAGTTTACTGCATGCCCCGCACTTGCAAGGTACTTGCCGTCCGGTGAAAAGGCAAGGTCCGATACCGACGAAACATCTTTAATATTTCCGATTTCCTTCCAATTCGACACCGACCATAATTTAATATTCCCTTCGGACCCACCACTCGCAAAGGTTTGATTATCTGGCGAAAAGGCGATGGCACCGATCCAGTTTATATCACCTTCCAGCCGTGCAATAATTTGTTGTTTCTTTACATCCCATATCTTCATACGTTTTCCGTCTACAGCAGCGAGGAGGTGTCCATTAGGTGAAAAAGCTATCGCGTGAACCCAGTCGTCATATTTAAGTGTTCTGATCTCTCTACGGTTAGCAACATCCCATAATTTGACACTTTGATACCCTGCGCTTGCAAACATCTTTCCATCGGGTGAAAAGACTACAGAATTGATTTGTGAAGGCCCTGCTCCTGCTGGAATATGTTTTAATGTGGCGATATTTTGTTTCAGATGGACATCCCAAAGTTTCAAGACGCGATCATTGCCGCCACTCACGAGCAATTTTCCATCCGGTGAAAAGGATACAGAATTGACTTTACCTGTATGTCCTATAAGGGTTGTTGCGGTGCTACTTTGCAAATCCCATAGTTTGATTGCAGGATCATCACTGGCACTTGCAACAAGCGAGGCATCTACAGGGGAGAATTCGATCGCTTGAATAGAACCACCATGTTTAAACTCAGTGGGTTGTTGTGAAAAACCAGAGATACAAAAATTTATTAAGAATCCGACTGTAACACATAAAAACTTGAAATGCATGGGCAAACTCCTTTTTTAGTCCTTAAACGAAGACGTGACCCGCGGAATACTCTCCTCACAAGCGAACCGTTCAATACTTGATGCCCCCACAAAGCCAACAGTATCAGTGTGCTCATTGATGAACGCAGCATCTGGTGCCTTTGCGATTGGACCACCATGTGACAAACAGATTACATTAGGATTCTGTAACTTTGCGGCATCACAAATCTCCTGAACTTTGACTGCTGCATCTTCAAGTGTGAATGCAGTTTCCGCACCGATAGTACCACCAATAGTCGTGTTCATGTGTGCGATAATAACGTCTGCACCGACTTTTGCCATATTCTCAGATTCTTCGGGGTTAAAGACATAGACGATGGTGAACAGATCCATTTCATGAGCAATCCCAATCGTCTCTACCTCCTTGTAGAAACCCATACCTGTTTCTTCAAGGGTCACCCGAAAAGTGCCGTCAATCACGCCGACGGTAGGGAAGTTATTGACACCGTCAAAACCGACATCGCGCACCTGTTTTAAGAAGTTGCTCATCCGGCGTGTTGGGTCTGTGCCGTTGACACCAGCGATAACAGGTGTTTCTTGGACAACAGGTAAAACTTCACGTTCACCCATTTCCATGACGATAGCATTTGCATCGCCGTACGCCAAAAGCCCAGCACATGATCCAAAACCGGACATTCTATACCGTCCTGAATTGTAGATGACAATGAGATCCGCGCCGCCTTTTTCAGCAAATTTTGCAGTAATACCTGTTCCTGCTCCAACAGCAAGAAGTGAATTGCCTTTATCTAACTCCGCATTGAGTCGTCCTAATACCTGTTCTCGTGTATAGTCTGGCATTGAGTTTTCCTTTCTTTATAGTTTTCAGTTGTCAGTCATCAGTAAACGACAGTCAGAAATGTGAAGACTGGATTAATCATTATCCTCTATTTGACCACTGACCACTGAATACTGATAACTATGGTGAAGTATAAAAATATATCTACACTTTCTATCTACGGTAGGCGAGGTTTCCTAACCTCGCCTAAGGAATGTGTCCAATTGCTTCAATAATTTACCATAATTACTGACTGCTGACATCTGACCACTGAAAACTGATCTCTATTCATCCCGTGATTTTGCTTGTAAACGTGCCGCCTCACCTGGATTCCCGATATGCATTGTGTTATAAGCTTGATCTGATGATTTGAAGGGACCCACACCTTTATGTCCGTGCCAATCTCCTTGGTTCATTATTGGGTTCGACAATCCTGTCTCCTTCTCACGTTGAAGTACCCAATTCTTCATGCGAGTTTCCAAGACATGCACAATATCTGGGTGTTTGTCTACAAGATTATCATTTTCATCAGGATCTGCAATGAGATTGTAAAGTTCAACGGGTGGTTTGTAATGGAAATCTGGCTCAAGAGCGACAATGAGTTTCCATTCAGGTGTACGCCATCCATGTTTACGCATCCAAGTGCATTCGGTGATATAAAATTCGCTGTCATAGGAAGCAATTTCACCACTGATTAATGGGGTGAGACTGTCACCATCAAAAGCGATGTCAGATTCTATGTCTGCTAATTCAAGTAGCGTTGGCACAAGGTCCTTGTGTTGATTGTATCCTGACACACGTTTTCCGGCTGGAACACGACCAGGATATCGGATTATGAGAGGAACATGGAGCGTAACATCATAAAGTCCGTGGTGATCAAACCAACATTCATGGTCATACAAAGTTTCACCATGATCGCCATTTATGATTACAATTGTCCCGTCAATAACTCCCCGCGTTTCAAGCGCGTTAAATAGCGTCTGTATACAAGCATCCATATATGCAACTGCACCATCGTACTGTGCGATTACATAATCCTTGTCTGTAATCCCCGCAGGCATCCATGATGCAAAGTAATCGCAAAACGGCTTGAATGACATCACAGGTTCTATAGATTTGTTGTTCGGATCACATTCATCACCGTGATAGAACATCCGCTCATAAGGGGCAGGTGGTAAATAGGGAGAATGTGGATCCATGTGTCGTAGAAATAAGAAAAAAGGGTTCTCTTCACTCTGATCAATTAGTCTATTCAACTCAGGCAGTGTGGTTTTGTTAAGGTTTTCTGCCTTTGGACTGCGTCCAGTATCATCCGGTCCCCAATTGGAATAATCAAAATAGGTGTCAAATCCCCGTGCACTTGGACCACCGAAGCCAACACAAGTCGTATCATAGCCAACTTCTTTTAATATTTCAGCTAAGGTTTTCACTTCTTCACGTAAAGGTCCTTTGTGACGAAGTGCTACGACCTGTGTGCCAAATGTGTCCATTCCTGTTAGCATAGATGCATAGGCACTTGTAGTCGGAATGTGAGCACTGTAGGTCTTTTCAAAAAGAGTGCCACCTTCTGCAAACTTATCAATATGTGGTGTAGTCTGTCGGTGATAACCGTAGCAACTCATGTGAGTTGCCAGAAGTGAGTCCACACCCATCAGAACGATATTTGGATGTTTTGCCATGTTCCATATTCTCCTTTACAAATCAATTTATAGTATGGGTTAAGCCTTTAAGGTAAGTGTCCTATGTTTCCCAATCGTTATGCCAAACAAGTGTATTCTGTACATCGTCGTCAAGCACATCACCTATTTTGAGTGAATTGAAGTAGTCCTCTGGCAGGATATTTCTTTTTCCGTTAAATGTGCAACCATCTGGCATGAAGCCGCAAGTCATTGCACGACGGTGTGAAAATGTCATGTTGGCACCTGCACCGTGAGCAGTCAGACCGTTATGCCACACCATAGAACCTGCAGGACACGGGGCAGATTGTGGCTCAAGTTCCTTCCATTCAGAATAGACATCAAATAGTGCGCCTATGTTTTCACCGATACCAACATTATCAAAACGGGCAGTTTTATGTGTTCCGGGTAGATACCACATACAACCGTTTCCAAGCGTGGCATCATCTAATGCTACCCAAAATGAGACAGCATCTCGTGAGTCAAATGACCAGTATGGGACATCAAGGTGCCAAGCGGTGGGATTGCCGTTGGGAGGTTTAATCAGTGCTTGGTCGTGCCAAATACGCATGCCGTTCGTTCCAGCTAATTGTGTCGCCATCTTGCCAATTTTAGGGTCATGCACCAACTTTCGCATGCCGGGGTGTGAATCTGACAAGCGTAGACATTGTGTAAAGACGCGTGCATAAAAATTTGATGGATCCAATTGATTTGTGAAAAACTCAACAGAATTCCCAAGGCGTTCAGTTACTGACTCATCAGTACATCTACGCCATTCAGTCAGTTCATCTAAATCAAGGAAATTTTCAATAACAAGATATCCGTTATTCTGATAAAATTCAATTTGTTCAGCGGTGAGTTCGTGCCGCATCTACTTGTTCTCCTCCCAAAAAATTCAGGCAATATTGCTCTGTTGTTTCATCTAAAATCTGAATTTGATTACTCAACTATCCTATCATGTAATAGGTTAATAGACAAGGGAAATTTTAGGTGCTGTCTTTACGAAGAGCATTCCTAAGTTTATGTTCATTGCCTATTTCCAATTGACGCAAGTAGGTGAAATCTGTTATATTAAATATATCCCTGAAAGTAAATAAACATAAATATTTAATAATACATAACCTACAACCCAGAGAAATAGAATTTTATACAACACAGAACGGGAGAACGCCTTTCACTGAATGGTTTGAAACACTACGCGATCAAAAAACACGAACCAGAATTCGGAAAAGACTTCAACGATTTGAGGATGGAAATCTTGGTGACTGCAGTTCCGTTGGAGACGGTGTTTATGAATTACGGCTTCACTTCGGTCCTGGAATACGCGTTTATTTTGGTATTGATTCGAACCGGATTGTTATCATCTTATGTGGTGGAGACAAATCGTCTCAGCAACGTGACATTAATCGTGCACGAACTTATTGGTTAGAATATAAGGAAACGCAAACATGAGAAAATTTGAAACTTTGCATGAGTTTCTGATGAAAGGTCTTGCTAAACGGGAAGAAGCAATCGACTATCTCAAGTTGACATTTGAGGAATATCAAGATGATGGTGATACACTTTTCTTTTTGAAGGGTATAAAAACCTTTGTTGAAGCACAAGGAGGCATAACCGAATTAGCGAAGCGGACACACATGTCACCTGATGCATTACAAAAGATCCTATCAAGTGACAAAGCACTGCATCTTGACACACTCTGTCCTATTCTCAATGCTCTCGGATGTAGACTTTCTATTGAACCTACAGCATCCGATAACACCGGTTCTAAAATTATTTCAGAACAACAGAATATTGATTGATGAAACAATATCCCAAATGGCGTGATTATCTGATTAAACGCCTTGCCTCTGATAAGGAAGAAGCAATTGGCTATCTTGATGTAGCATTTGAAGAATATCAACAAGACGGTGATATGCCCTTCCTTCTAAATGGTATCGCCTATGTTGTTGAAGCACAAGGAGGCATAACCGAATTAGCAAAGCGGACACACATGTCACCTGATGCATTACAAAAGATCCTATCAAGTGACAAAGCACTGCATCTTGACACACTCTGTCCTATTCTCAATGCTCTCGGATGTAGACTTTCTATTGAACCTTTAGCATCCGAAAACACCGGTTCTAAAATTATTTCAGAACAACAGAATACTTGATTGGAGATAATCGCATAAATTAACATAATAATGCATAACCCAGAGAAATAGAATTTTATCCATTTCATTCGGTGTCAAAACCCCGTTGCTTTAGCTCGGGGATGTAGACACCGAATGAAATGGATAAGGAAAGACAACAATGAGCAAACATAGAACATGGCGACAATATTTATTAGAAAAACTGTCTACAAATCGAGAAGAAGCTATTGACTATATCCAAGTTGCTTTAGAAGAATATCAAGTTGATGCAGACGTTGATGTCCTCTTGTTATCATTGCACACCTTTGTAGAAGCCCAAGCGGGTATAACAGAGTTAGCAAAACGTGTACACATGTCACCAGATGCCTTGCATAAGGTCCTATCAAGTGACAAAGCACCACACCTTGACACGCTCTGTACTATTCTCAATGCACTCGGTTGTAGACTTTCAGTTGTCCCATTGGAAGATGGAAAAATGGAAATGGAAACTTCATCTGAAGATCAAAGAATCTCTGCAGCAGGATAACGTTTGTCTCCAGGGGATACATCGGTCGGAACGTTTAAGACAGCCGTTTCAGGCGGTTCCATAATTTGGTTTTCATTCACAGGGTCATCTGTATCTCTTCTCCATTGTTCTAAACGACCGCGCATATCTGTCAAAACATCTGCATAATCTGGGTTTTCCGCAAGGTTATGTGCTTCAGACGGATCAAATACGATATCATATAAACGTTCTGATTCAACAGGTTGGTCTGCCCAACCATTTGCCAACATATATGATTTACTGATGCTATCGTCGCAGTTTGGCAATGCCCACTGTTTCGCATCATCATACCGTCGTATGTACTTCCACCGTTTAGTGCGGATAGCACGCTGCGGTTCATAGCAACAGTGATAATTCACTTCAGCAAAAACGGAATCTCTTATATCATCAGTTTCACCACGAACCAATGGCAAAACGGAGTGTCCTTGCAACCACTCAGGAGGATCAATCTCTGCTAAATCACAGATAGTTGGAAAAAGGTCAATTTGACTTACTAATCCATCAATGACTTTGCCACCATCAAAACCACCAGGACCTCGGACAATCAACATCACACCAATGCCGTGATCACTAACGTGACATTTCATACGTGGAAATGCAAGACCGTGGTCTGTTGTGCAGATGACAAGAGTGTTTTCAACGAGTCCGTTCTTTTCAAGTGAGTCAAAGACTTTTCCCATTTTCCAATCAAGTTTACGTGCTGCATCAATATATTCAGCCATATCCTGTCTTGTTACAGGATTATCTGGAAATGGAGCAGGTGGTTTCACGTAGCGTGGATCGGTTTTCGGTTCATCTTCTGGCGGTGGATCAAACCCTTTTGCTTTGCGGTGTGTTTCACTAAATCCGATGTCTAAGAAGAATGGTTGATTATGTTCTTCTTCAAGGAACGCACATGCGCGCTGTTCAGCACCACCGTTGCCGTTTTCCTGTGCTAACAGTCGTTGGTAACCAGTGTCTTTGACATTACGCACAACATGTTGAAAACCTGCTAATGCAGTCATATATCCCGCTTCATTCAGCGTCCAAGGTAGGAGATGTTTGGGGACAGGTAGACTCCAACCACGGTTTGCCAATCCTCCCATACCACAACTGTGGGCATACTGTCCTGTGAGTAGTGCGGCACGAGAAGGTGAACATGTTGGATTCGCACAGAATGCATTACGGAATAGGGCACCGTCTTCTGCTAACTTTTGGATATTTGGTGTCGGTATTGCATGACCGTAAGGTTGCACATACCGCCCCGTATCGTGAGAATGAATATAGATTATATTTGGTTTGTTCATATTATACCGTTTCGCTTAATAAGGCTGTTTCGGAAATTGTATGTTCCTCGTTGAAAATAATCACAAATGCACGTTCAGGTTTTGACAACTGAATTGGTTCAAGCAATTTCACATTTCCCTGTTCATCAATTGTAGACTCAACTGTAATTAACATTTTTGCCTCGTTGTTAGGGTTTTTCTGCGTTTTGCAAGTATTCAAATGATATAGGTGAATAGAAAATTCATCAATCTGTTACAATACCTTCGCCAATTATCCTGGGTTAAGATTGGGTTGTGTGTGATGAATAGCACCGATTGAACCCAGATGTTCAGTGATTTTCTGAATAACAATTGGTTCAGGTTTTTGCGGAAGCATTTTTAATGTTTCATGCACATATTTCAGCCCTCGGTAGCGCGATTTGAGATCTAATACACTATATTCGGGATTCTGACATCTGTCCTTTTCCATGAGTTTCGCACTGACATGGATCATAAACATTGATAGATTTGCTGCAGTGTTCACGGGTTCTTTGTTGACATTCATAGCATCTTGCAATCCCCAATATTGTTTCGCATCCCGGAAGTTGAACTCGATTTGGAAACGAAGGGAATAATAGTCAATCATCTTTTCTGCGTCTAATGCTAAATCAGAACTAAACAATAGGATGTGTGATTGCTTTTTTGTTTTCAAGTTTGTCTTGAGGAGGCAAACGACGTTTAGAAGTTCTGGGAACTTTTGGTTTCGCAGGTGTCCTTGATATATGTCGGTTCTGATATTTCCATCGGTTTGGATAGAGATGCGATATTTCGGATCAATCTGTTGTGGGTTGAACCTTTCCCCGTAGAGCCGTGGGTGTCCGGGGCCTTCTTTTTCGTCTGTCGGTTGCCAAAACAGTGCGGCATCCGAGCGAAGTTTTGAGATGAGATGGAGATCACATTGTCTTGTCATTTGTCCTCCGTTATTATGTCCAAAATATCCATCAAGCACTAAATACCGGAGTTGGATCGCACCGCCGACTTTTGACAGTAGCGTTTTGATCATAATTTGAAGTTGTTTCAAAACACCGATAATCACGACATCGGTTTTATCTCGGTTTTTGCTCCCTTTTGGGCGTCCACGCGGGCGTTTCAAGGGGTCCTTTGGGGTAGCATCTTGTTTGGCAGCTGAAGTCGATGATGTGTCATCTCGGACGATTTGTTCTATAGCCATTGGATAAGAACGCCGTTCATTGACACTCACTAAGGACACGGCTAAGAATGACAAACTTGGGATCGTTTTGCCATGTGTTGAAGAAAAGAAACGGTCTAAACCAAAAGTCTTTGAACCCGTTTTGGGCTTGATTGTTTCGTCTCCTACGATGATATATTCGCTTTCACGATCAAGCAGGTGTGTGCGAAAAAACACCCAGAAGAGGGTCGGCCAAGGCAGCACCGTGTTGAAAAAGCGTTGAAGTGTGCGGTAGCTACCGCCTTTTGATGTCCAACGAGAGATATTTAACATGGTGACCCGTCCTGTCATCGCAAGCACTGCGAGGACAACACATGATAATTGGCGTCCTGTCGTTGCAGATATATGTGGTGCAAAAACTGCAAAAAGTGCTATAATTACTTGCATGGGCAATTGTCCTTTCAAAGTTATTTTATTAATATATTTGCATAACTTTAGGACATTTGCCCAATTTATTCAACAATTTTTTTGGCGAAGGTATTGTCTGTTACTATCTAAATAGATTATATTCAGATAGTAAAATTATGTCAAGGAATTCTGTGCTGCTATGAAAAGCAGAAAAGCAAAAAGTACTGTTTTACTATAGCATTTTTGGAATCCTCGTTTTATCTTTCTTGAGCAACAAAACGGGATGCTTTAGCATCACGATGTAGTTGCCCCGCAGGCTTTGGACAGAGCAAGTTGGCATATGATTACACATCCCGCCAAAATCCCATTTCTTAATGTTCCTGCTTTCTTTGGAAAAAGTCAAGCGGTGAAATGGTGTAGACGATCCGTTTTTTGCAGGGGTAATATTAGTCAAAAAAGATTCTTGACTAAAAATGTTTGCTATGATATAATCAATTCATTGATTATATCATACGAGGGAGATTGAAATGTTCATAAGACTTAAACGTGGTGAATCTAACCGTATTGTGAGTTTGCATGGAAAAGCTTTAGATATAATAAGACTACCGCAAGTGCCAAGTCAGCAGAATACAAGATTTTTTACAGTTGCACTTGTATTAATTCATGATATTTCAAATCCGCCTTGCAATATAATTGATATTTCAGAAATTAACACAATTAAGGATCATGCAGAAATTCCACAATCATATTGGGATAGTTTTACTATTTTAGCTCGATCGGAGTCAGATAATCAAATAGTTGATGGGGCACTCATTCCACTGCTTGATGAAATTAGTGAGGCAATTATGTATGGATCTAAACTTTTCGACTTGGAAAATGTTAAAACATATTTCAACATTGAAGAAGCTTCAGAAATATATGATAAAATACAAAATAATAAAGAGGGTTGAAATGGATATAATAGCCGAATGGAATATTAAAGGATACTCTAATCGTGAGTACACATTTGATGTATATTCTGTTGGAAGTAAACTTCCCAGGACTGCAGGAGTATATATACTTTCCAATCGGACAAAGAAAAATGATGGATCAGGAAGTCATAAAGTATTATATGTTGGTAAAGCCACATCTATTAGTGGTAGAGTGAAAGATACACATGAAAAATGGAAATTTGCTATTCAAATGGGCATGAATGCGATTTCCGTATATCCAGCAAATGAGTCGCCAGCAAATGAGTCGATAATATCTGTAATCGAAAATGATTTAATAGATAGATTTCATCCACCACTAAATAAATGAGGGGTGTGCATAATTGAATTTAGTCAGGATATAGGTTAAACTCTTATTAAAAGAATAATCTAAAAGGAGTATTAACCATGAGTTATCCTGACCAAAGATATTATATCACATTTTTCTCTAAACGCTACAAAGATTTTGAAAAGTCTATCAACGCCAATCAATCCAAACCGAAAGGAAGACCTAAAGTGCATCCTGATAGTTCACTGATTATCTTTTTTGCGATTATGCTGATGAGAGGCATAAATCGGTTTAAAGCACAGCACGCTTTTCTTTGTGAACATCCAGCCTGGGTAAAAAAACTCAAGTTCAAAAGCATTCCGGATCGGACAACTTTATCCCGTCGCTATAAACAACTTGCACCCAGGATTGAGCAGTTCGTTGACTATCTCGGTGACTTAGGTGCCGCATTAGACACCGATACGCCTCGAGATGTTGTCTTTGTTGACAAAAGCCTCTATAAAGCAGAAGGCAGTGTGTGGCATCAAAAAGACCGAAAAGAAAATCACATTCCCGAAGGTTTGCGCAACCTTGATACCGATGCAAGTTGGTCAACAAGCAAGTATCGTGGATGGGTTTATGGGTATGGACTGCATCTGACAACAACAGCGAAAGGTTTTCCGATGTTCGCAAATGTTTGGACCGCTTCTGTAAGCGAAAAAACAGGACTTGATCAAAGGACTGACGCACTGCTATCGAGAAATATCCAATATGTCGTTGCGGATGCTGGCTATACCGACTTTACTCGCACTCAGACACTTGCAAAAGATGGACTTTTCCTTTTGACACCAATAACAGGTGCTAAAGCTACTGAAAAGGTAGCTTATCTAAAAGCGATTGAAACATCACCGCAGCTTGAAACTTATCAAAAACAACGCAAAACTGCGATTGAACCGGTTTTCAATCTGTTGACCGATCTGACAGGAACAAAGAACAATCAGAAACAACTGCCAATATCTCGTCTTGAAAATGTGAGAACCTTTCTGATGTTGGCAATCGTCTTGCTACAAATAGCAATGTTGGTCAACTCAATATGGAACAGACCTCACAGAGAGGTATCAAGAATGAAAACATTATTTCAATAAACGGAGTGAAAAGGACTATTTTGTTATCAATATTTATGCACACCCCTCAAATAAATAAATTATTCACTGTTACTGTTTTTTTCAGTATTTTCATCTATATCAGTATTTTCATCTATATCAGTATTTTCATCTATATCAGTATTTTCATCTATATCAGTATTTTCATCTATATCAGTATTTTCATCTATATCAGTATTTTCATCTATATCAGTATTTTCATCTATATCAGCTTTATCTATATCTAATGCAGTGTCAGATGGAAGAATGTTTAGACTTTCTATTATCATCTCCCATTCTTTTTCTCTTATTTTCATCAACCTGAGTTCTCGTTTCAGTTCTACTTCTTTCTGTCTACGCAAAATTCTACCTAACATACTCCAATATCTCCTTACTTTGATTCCTAATGATTTTAAGACTATTAGGGATCTATCTTTTAATTCTATTAATATAAATGATATTAATAGACATAATGGTTCTAATGATCCTAAGCGTATAAAAACTTCTTTTAAATGAGTTTTAAAGTATTTAATGTCTATATAGCAATATATAATTGTTAATACTAATGCAACTCTTAAAGTTTCAAAAGTCACCTCAGCGATACTTTGGCGATTCTGCGGAATTTCAGGTTTAGGCAACGATGTATCTGAAATTCCACTTATATATTTTGGTTAGATTCCATCGAATTCCTCATTTCTAACTTAATTCTATATATTTATTATACAAATTTGGATAGTTGAAGTCAATTAGAAACAACTAAAATTCAATTAGAACTCAATGGAAATCAACAGAAATTAAACTTTAACATTTGGTTTTAGGACTGTATATCAGTATAAGTATTTTATTAAATAATGCAAGTTTAAAAGTCAAAACACCAATCCAAAATATTTGACAATCGCTAATCCTATGTTACCATTACATGCATTAGGTGGGTATTCATCTATGGAGGAGGAGATGTAAGACTTATGCAAATAGGTTGTTTCTTGCGATACCAGAATCCCACGCTTTAGCATGGGGAGTGTGTCTAACATGTATGTTCAAACATACGGTCTCATTAAGGAATTCAGTTGATTTGGCTGAAGTGATGTGGTATCTTGATTAGAACATAAAAACAAGGAAAAAATAAGGAGAAAATTAATGAGTATAGAACTTTCGAGACTTGAAGCAGTTGAACTCCGTAAAGTATGGACCGACGAGGCACAAGATTTCACACCGTGGTTGGCT
This sequence comes from Candidatus Poribacteria bacterium, assembly GCA_958295945.1. Lineage (GTDB taxonomy): Bacteria > Poribacteria > WGA-4E > WGA-4E > WGA-3G > MSPOR6. The sequence continues at coordinate 649,840 of OY282386.1, read as the reverse complement.
AAGGAGGAGAATCTATCCGTTCTCAGTGAAACCCTGGGAATAAATCTTGAATTTGAAGCAAAAGAAATACGCGTTGGAGATTTCCAAGCAGATATCCTGTGTAGGGACCCTGAAAATCCAGAAAATGAAATGCGAGTTTTGATCGAAAATCAATTAGAGGAAACGGACCATAAACATCTAGGTCAGATACTTACATACGCAGTGGGATTGAATGCTTACACAATTATCTGGATCGCGCGGAAGTTCCGTGATGAGCATCGTGCTGCGCTTGACCGTCTGAATGAGATTGCAGCAGATAAAGGCATACGCTTTTTTGGAATAGAAATTAAAGTTTATCAAATCGGCAATTCTGATCGAGCACCACAATTTGAAGTTGTTTCTAGCCCAAATAATTGGCAGCGCGAAGTGAGTAAGGATACTCAACGGGAAATAGTCAAAGATCTACCCGAAAGAAAAAAGCTTAATATTATATACTGGACAGAGCTGCGGGATTATATGAAAGACAAAAATATTCAATTGCAATTTCCAAGTCCAAGTCCGGAAAGTTTCTTGATTTTTTCAATTGGAAGGGCTGGCTTCACCATGGATCCGTGGTTAGGTAGACAAAAGCAAGAAATTGGGATTCGACTTTATATAAAAGGTGATAATGCTAAAGAACACTTCAACTTGTTAAAGCAACAACAAAATGAAATTGAGAATGCATTTGACGAACCACTTGAATGGCATGAACTCCCTGAAAAAAAAAGTAGTCGGGTCTCTATACACAAGAGTAACACTGACCCAACGAATGAAACAGATTGGAACAACCAGCATGAATGGTTAGCATTGAAATTAGAATTGTTTGATAAAGTCTTCCGTCCTCGAATCAAAGAACTCATTGCCGAAGACTGGGAACCACCAGAAAACGAATATGACGAATAATCTCAATGGAAAATCAAGACACCCTACACATCCTTGCCTTAGATGGCGGCGGCACACGCGGTATATATTCTGCACAACTCCTTGCAAAAGTTGAAGAAACATACAATGTGCGTATCAAAGACTGCTTTGATCTCATCGCAGGAACAAGTACTGGGTCAATCATTGCTGGTGCTGCCGTTTCTGATATTCCAATGACCGAAATTGTTGAACTCTTTGAATCTGAGGCACCAGATATTTTCCGTAAAAAGTGGTATCGCAATCCTATATTTTTCAGCAAGTATTCAAATGAAAAACTTGCAGAGATAATCGCACACCATATCCCCGCAACACCATTATCAGATATTACAACACCACTTATGATCACTTGTTCTGAGATAACAACAAGTGAGTCCCACATTTTCAGATCAAGATACTGTGAGAAACTGTGTGAAACTGAATATTCAGATGGTGAGGTATGTCTGCTTGATGCGATTGTGGCTTCGTGTGCCGCACCTACTTTTTTTGCTCCAAAAAACATAAATAATCTTATGTTATCTGATGGAGGTTTGTGGGCAAATAATCCTTCTATTGCTGCATATACGGAAGCAATCACATTATTTGAGAAAGAACCAACACAGATTAAGATATTGTCAATAGGAGCAGGACATTCAATTTCAATGTACAGAAAGAAACGTGGATGGGGTTTCGTTTCAGGATGGGGTGGAACAAAGTTAGTTTCTTTCGTAATGACATTACAATCTCAAGCATCGGCAAAATTGGTTGGTCAATTACTCAATGAGAATTACTTACGTATTGACCCGAAAATAACCTATTGGGATATTGACACCGTTCTCCAGTCAGATAATCTGAAGTCTTTAGCAGAAAGAGATTTTAAAACACATAAATCAGATATTGCTGAGTTTATTGGTCAGTCAAGAAACTCATGACGGCTGCAGCGAACTGATCTGGACAATCATCAAATATAAAGTGTCCAGATATAGTTGATTTGTTAGAACAACCGATGAAGACAAACTTTGAATTTGGAATGAATTCTTCGTATTGTTGACTTCCGTTCAGTGCAATATCGTCGTCTTCACCGTGGATTATTAGGGTCGGTGCAGTGATATGTCCTACTGCATCACGATAGTCCGGCGATCTACCCGTGCTGAAGTAGACAGCAAATGTGCTCCATCCGCCTGGTGTTGGTGGTGTATCCATCTGTGTCATATCATATCCCATTCCCTTCAAGAGGTAGTGTCCGACTTGTGTATGTAAATCTGCAAGATCGCTTTCCGTTTTTGAAAAGATGTTCCCAAAATTGAAGTATTCCTTCATGAGAGTATCATATTTTGCATGATCATCTACCGGTAGTTTTGCACGTACTGCATCAAAGAAATTGTTACCTTTCTGTGGTGGTGTTAACACTCCTGCAGGTGCAACAAGTACTAATTTCTCAACCCTCATGGGAAATTCTGCTGCATAAAGTGCGGCAATAAATCCACCAAACGAATGTCCAATCAGCAGTAGTTTATCTTCACTAAGTATACGACGAATACGTTCAATATCTGCAATTTGTGCGCCTATACCAAGTGTCTGTTCAAGCTTAGTAACATTTTTAGGATAGTTTTTTGATTCAAATCTATCAATTGGACGGCTAGAGTCACCTGCTCCTCTTTGATGATAATAGTAGAATGCGTATTGTTCTTCTAACGATTCTAATCCTTTCCAAGCCTTTGCATATGGTATTCCCGGACCTCCGTGAACGATGATGACGGGTCTGCCCTTTCCATAGACATCATAATGAAGTGTGATATCAGACTCCACGCGCCAAGATGTAGGATCCAACTGCTCTGGGGGTTCTAACGGACTGCGTAGGTTTTCAGTACTACTTACTGAACCGAAAGTATATATAGGTTGTCCCATCTTCCAAAACATATAGCCAGCTGCAATTGCAATCACAACGGCAATGATTCCAACACCTATCAGTATTCTTTTTACAATTTTTTTCATGAGTATTATATTCTCACATATAAGAAAAACCCGATAGCAATCGGGCAACAATGGGTGTATATGCTTCGTTTATATTTTGGATGAAACTTCCACCGTTAAATCAATCCTGATTCCACAAGTGTATTGCGGAGTGCTTCAAGATTCTTTGGAGAGAGCGGGGCAAGTGGCAATCTGACTTTTCCATTGAGTTTGCCCATCAACTTCAAGGATGTTTTTGCAGGAATAGGATTTGTTTCAATGAACAGATTAACTGCTAAAGGATATGTTTTGTAATGAAGTTTACGGGCAAGTTCAAGATTACCTGCATGAAATGCATTACACATGTCAGCTATATCCGAGGGGGCAATGTTTGCCACGACAGAAATAACACCCTTTCCACCAACCGCCATAATCGGCAATGTGTTGACATCATCACCTGATAACACAACGAAATCATCCGGACATAAACTGACGACCTCGCTTGCGCGTTTGAGTTCACCTGTTGCCTCTTTGAGTGCAACGATATTTGGATGATCCGCAAGGCGTGCAATAGTTGGTGATAGGATGTCTGTGCCACACCTACCAGGAACATTGTAGACGACAATGGGAATATCAACTGCATCAGCAATTTTCATGTAGTGGGCATATAGTCCCTCTTGGTTCGGTTTGTTATAGTAAGGTGTAACAATCAGGGCAGCATCAGCCCCAGCAGCTTTTGCGTGTTCTGTCGCACGAAGTGTGCGAGTCGTTGAGTTTGAACCGGTGCCAGCAATCACAGGGACTCTTCCATTCACCGTTTCGATAGTGATATCTACGACTCGGGCATGTTCTGAATCAGAAAGGGCAGGAGATTCACCGGTTGTTCCACACGGGACGATGCCGTGTGTTCCGCCTTCAATCTGAAACTCTATTAGTTCCTTGAGTTTCGCTTCATCTAACGATTCATCGTCCTTAAAGGGTGTAACGAGTGCAACAAAAGACCCCTCAAACATGTAAATCCTCCTTAATCACTATGGTGAAGTCCTGAATTAATTAGACATTTCACATGTAGGAGCGATCTCCGAATCGCGATAGACCGGACGAACAGTCGGGAATCGGAGTTCCCTCCTACAGTTCTGACATCCTACAGTTCTGACATGTAGAGTTAAATATAAAAACTACCATAAACACCAAAAAGTGACTTGTTCATCTTAATAATTCCATGCATCCGATGCAAGTTCACCCGCAAAAATAACGCGCGCATCACCTTCAAGATAGACGTTTTTCGGCTCATCATTCATTAAATCAAAATGAATTATCAAGATCACACCACTTGCAGTCTTGACAGAAACCGGGGATTGGACCTTTCCTAAAGACGCTGAGACAATGGCAGAAGCAATAGATCCTGTCCCACAAGCGAGTGTCTCATTTTCTACACCACGTTCATAAGTCCGTATTTCAAGTAGTTCTTCTGAATGGATATGGATAAAATTCGCATTTGTCCCCTCAGGCTTGAAATCGTTATGATAACGAGTTTGTTGACCCATATCAAATACGTCAGTGTCTTTCAAGTCTTCAACAAAAAAAACGACATGAGGAACGCCAGTATTTGCGAATCCAACTGTGTGCTTACCATCATCAAGTTTCAGTGGAACATTAATACGTATGTCCGTTGGATCACTCATACCTACTTTAACGTTATCACCAACTACTTCTGCTTCATAAATTCCCGCATTCGTCAAAAATCGCATCTTTTCAGAGACGATTCCATGAAGAAAGGCAAATTTAGAAATACATCGTGCACCGTTTCCACAGGTTTCAACCTCACCACCATCGGCGTTAAAGTATCGCATCCGGAAATCAACATCATCTGAATCTTCTACAAGCAACACGCCATCTGCCCCAACTGACATTCTTCGCTGACACACTTTTGATACAAAATTCTTGAATTGGGTATCAGCACTATCAACGATATTGTTGAGATTGTTGATGATGACGAAGTCGTTCCCCGCACCACTAAGTTTCATAAAAGGTATTTTATTCATCACTATTTCCTATTTTAACCTAAGTTGCCACCTATCATTTGTTGGAAGGGTTTGTAACCCCGATGTATAAGAAGTGGCACTAAAATATGCAGAATTCTCTTGTTTCTTCGTTTGACAAAGTAATTTGATGATTAATATTCAGTAGGTAGCAACTTAGGTTATTTTCCTTTCCTAACATCATAAAATTAATGTACGATTACGTCAAGACATTTTGATACTGCATCTGGTTTAAAGGTAATTGGTATGTGTCTACTTGTGATCGGTATGCATGTCTTCTGAGTTCCTCAATTATGGATAGTACTCCATCATAACTATCGCATGTTACCAAGCGAGTCCGAAAAGGCTTTACGTGTGGAATCCCTTTAAAATAGTTGCTGTAGTGTCTTCGCATCTCTATCAGACCAAGTTTCAATCCTTTCCATTTTATTGAAAAATCAAGATGTTTCCTGAATACTGCAATACGCTCATCTATCGGTGGAGGAGCAAGTACTTCACCAGTAGCAAAGTAGTGTTTAATTTCGTTGAATATCCACGGATAACCTATAGCAGCACGACCAATCATGATACCGTCAACACCGTATTTCTGTCGCTTATGAGCTGCCTTTTGTGGACTATCAACATCTCCGTTACCGAATACAGGAATAGTCATGCGTGGATTGTCTTTGATTTTACCTATGAGCGTCCAATCGGCTTCACCCTTATACATCTGACGACGTGTTCTTCCGTGGATTGATATTGCGCGGATACCCACATCTTGTAGACGTTCTGCAACTTCAACGATATATTTCGTGTTGTCATCCCACCCTAATCGTGTTTTCACAGTAACTGGCAAAGTGGTCGTCTTGACCATTTCTGAAGTCATTTTTACCATCTTCGGAATGTCTTGGAGAATACCGGCTCCACCACCTTTACATGTAACCTTTTTCACTGGACATCCATAATTTATATCAATTATGTCCGGTTCAACACGTTCTGTGATTTCTACTGATTCTCGCATCACATCAATATCGTGTCCAAATATTTGTATGCCTATAGGTTTCTCATACTTGAATATGTCTAACTTAGCAACACTCTGTGCAGCATCACGGATAAGTGCTTCTGAAGATATAAATTCAGTATACATGATGTCCGCACCACTCTCTTTACAAACGGCACGAAAAGGCGGATCACTGACATCTTCCATTGGTGCCAGTAGAAGTGGAAATTCAGGGATAATTACCTTGCCAATCGTTAACATAAGAAATATTGGATCTTAATCTGTTGAGTTTTAATATTCGGAGATTTCTCTTTTTCTTTATAGTAAATCAACATGCAGAAGACTTTATCAATAATGATAAATCTTTAGATCATGTAACATACATTTAATAACCTTTACCGAAATCCTCACATGATTTTAATGGAATTTCTCTGAGGAGTAAGACGTATTATACCCTGTATCAGTGCTATTGTCCAGAAAATCAAAAACAAAGCATCATGTTGGAGTGGTTTAAAACCGCGATTACCCACCACCAACACCCCGTAGGCGCGCTTTCCACCATCCCACCGTAGGCGAGCTTTGTAAGCGCGCTCTTAGAAGCCTGCGTTTCCAACAATGGAAGAAGCGCGCTTACAAAGCTCGCCTACGAATGGTAATCTCGGTTTCAAAAGGTCAAACAATAATCTGTAACGCTAAGAGCGGGTGTGTAAAGATTTTGTCACTAACTTCTCACCATGAATTGTAGGGGCGGGTCTCTGTGTCCGCCCGTTGCATTACAGGACTCTGAAACAACAAAAACACATCAATTCAGGATAACAAAATGCTCAAAAACGCAACATCCAGAGAAATATATACAATTGTTCTAAGAAAATACACAAAAGAATGAAAATATGCCAAATATATTCCTTTTTTACTTGACTTATGTTAGTTACTTACGTTATAATATGTGTCACATAAATAGTTTTGAAATGTAGGTTATCAAATATGTATACAGATCAGGTTAAACATGTCACAGCAAATATCCAGCAAATGTTCACGTCATTCCATAGAGTGACAGCTCAATATTGTGGCAGATCAGAAACAAAACCGGTCATAGACGCGCAATTAAGTGCACCTCATGACATTTTGGAAATGATATTCTTAACTATTGAATTATCATACCAGATTATGCGGGGAAGGTTTCCATCTCCGATTTCTTACACACCGAAACTGAATGTGGATGACGTACAATTTCAAAAAAAATTTATTTTTGAAAAAACCTTTCTTAACCCTTATGTAGACAATGCTATCAACAACTTAAATAACGTACAGTTGTACATACTATTGTACGTCAATTGTACGTCGTTGTGGAGAAAAATTACAATGATATTTGAAGAAAGACATAAAGAATTCGCTGTTAAATGTTTCGCAAGATTCATGACCATTTCAGCCATCGAAATCTATAATTACTTGCACACAATTGTAGCGCAAACTTTCAGTTTGCGTACACTACTGCACAAACTGGCAGTTTGTCCTACGGCACAGTCCATTAGTTTAGGTCTCACGTACCAAAAGTGTGAATAAATCTTTGTATTTCACTATAATTACTGTAGTTTGGACAATTTCTTTTGGTTACATACTGAGATTTCAAGCATTTACTAAATAACGTGAGTTTCCAATAGGATAATAACTTGACGAAAATGTGTTAGAATATCAAAATGAGCAGCCCTAGCGGGGCGAAATGTGTCCAGCACATCGTGAACATACCATTTATAGCCCCAGCGGGGCGACAGGTGTCCCATTGAAGAAATAGGAATGATGACTGTGATTCTCCTTGTCCAGACTATTATTCAAGTCTATAAAAAACTGTCCAAACTACAGTATAATTAAACAATCGTCATATTCGATTGTAGGTCGGGCAGAGTTTACGAAACCCAACACGACATTATAAGAAGTCGGATTTCGCTATGGATTCTACCCGACCTACAAAATAATGTCATATTATCACATAATTGAATGCCTATATGCAACTATACGACACACCCATATACACTTGACTTCTTACGCGACACAGTATAAAATTAGACTACATGAAAATCTATACAAAATTTGGCGATTCTGGTGAAACAGCACTCTTCGGTGGAGCACGTGTTTCTAAAGATGCACTGCAGATTGAGGCATTAGGGTCTGTTGACGAACTGAACGCTTATATCGGTTATGCACGGACATTGATTGATGATGCAGACCTATCTGAAATGATCTATCGTATTCAGAACCATCTGTTTTCTCTCGGGGCAGACTTAGCAACACCAGAAACACATACAAAGTCGGCAGAGATACGTATCTCATCGGATTTTACAACCGAGATGGAAACCATAATTGATACACTCTCAGATGAGTTACCGCCACTTACAAACTTTATTCTACCGGGGGGTTGTCAGGCAGGCTCAATTATACATGTGGCGCGTGCAGTCTGTCGAAGAAGTGAACGGTGCGTAGTTCGTCTTTCTCGAGAAGCAGATGTTAACCCAGAAATCATCCGAAGTCTCAATCGACTATCAGATCTATTATTTGTCTTGGCACGCGTCGTCAATCTCCGAGCTCAAACGGAAGAACCAATCTGGGAATCATAGGGTATTTCATCAATGACCAAGAAACAGTCGTCCACGAATCTTGAGAGTGTTGTTGAGAAACATTATTGGCGTGGGGTTGCGTTTCTGATTATTCTCATTCTTGCTGGTACGGGATTCTGGTGTCTACGTCATTATAATCCCGCACTATTCCTTGGTAAACCTGACTTTATTGCAGCACCTACTGAAGAATTGCCTAACAATATATCAACTGAATCTGTAGAAGAAAAACCTCGATTACTCAATATTAACACAGCAACGGTGGAAGAATTACAAACGCTACCAAGTATTGGTCCTCAGACAGCGAGAAAAATAATTCAGTTTCGTGAAGAACAAGGTGATTTTTCTTCTGTTGAGGTGTTGACAGAGGTTAAGGGTATTGGTGAAAAGACGTTGGAGAAAGTAATACCTTATATCACAGCGGAATGACAAATTATCCTAACCTAAGTTGCCACCTATCATTTGTTGGAGGGGTTTGTAACCCCGATTTATAAGAAGTGGCACTTGAATATGCAGATTTCCTTTGTTTCTTCGTTTGATTCAGCAAGTTGATGATTAATATTCAGTAGGTAGCAACTTAGATTATCCTAGTGATACCAAACCTTCTTCTGTGAAAATATGTTGCACTGGAACATCCCACGGTTGCGGGTATGTATCCTCAACGATTTGTAATTGATATGCCAACCCTACTGTTACTGCATTCGGACAGGTTGGTAGAAAACGATCATAAAACCCTTTACCATATCCAAGACGATGACCGTTTCTGTCAAAAGCGATTCCCGGCACAAGTATGAGTTGAAGTTGATGCGTGGGGAAAACAGGACAACTTTCTTTTGGTTCATACATGCCATATCTGTGTAAAACTATGTCTTCATCCAAATTCTGAATCTGTTTTGGAATCAAGTCTCCGCTTTTTGTGTCAACTACGGGAGCAATAATCTTTCTATCTTGTTCATGAAGGAGTTCAACCAGCTGCCAGGTATCCACTTCACTATTCATGCTTAGGTATACCATGATTGCATCAAAAGTCCATCCTTGGTCACTTTTTTCTATCCTCTGAATCCACTCAAATAGATGTGCCGTAACCCGTTTGCTCAGCATAGTGCGTTCAACAGGAGTGATATTATCACGTTTTCGCAATATTTCTGACCGAATGGAACTCCGATTTTTCGTAATGTTCATCTATATTATCTTACTCTTCCCACTCAATATGATTAATATGTTTTGCAAGCGCATCTCGGAAAGTAGACGGTTTCATAGAGAGTAACCGAGCAGCTTGTGTTTTGTTACCCTTTGTCTTTCGCATTGCCCAAGCAATCAGTTCGCGTTCAGTAGATTTGATGATTTCATGGAAAGAGGTTAAACTTGGCGTGGTGTCAAGTTTTTGAGACGTCGGAAGTTTTATTTCAATCGGGATGTCTTCAGGAGTAATATCTTGTCCGCTATTAACAGCAACAAGACGTTCAATGATATTCTCAAGTTCGCTAATGTTACCAGACCACGGATAATCAGTGAGTACATTGACTGCCTCAGGAGTTATTTTGATAGATTGATGTGGTGAATAAATATCTAAGAAATGGTTAATTAACATCGGAATGTCTACTTTTCGTTCACGCAAAGGTGGTAGGAACAAAGGTATGACATTTAACTGGTAATATAAATCTTCAAGAAACTCGCCACGTTTCGTTTTATCTTTCAGATTATCACGAGAAGTAGAGATGATACGTATATCCATTTCAATAGCATCCGTATCTTGAGTTTCTGTAAGTTTCCTATTCTCCAATACTGCCAAAAATTTTGCCTGTAAGTCTAATGGAATGGAATCCACATTCGCGATGAAAAACGTTCCGTTGTTTGCTAAATGTAGTTTTCCTTGTTTGGAATCTTCGCCAAATAGTTCCAATTCAATAGTATCTGCAGCAAGACCGTAAGAATTGAGACTTACATAAGGTTGATGTTGCCGTGAACTTTTAAGGTGAATGGTTTTCCCTAATAACGATTTCCCAGTGCCTTCTTCACCATAGATCATTATGTTGCTATCAGCAGATGCAACTTTGGGTATCAAGTTGAAGATTTCTTGTATCTGTTGACTCTTGCCGATAAGAGTCTGATAGAGAGACGGTTCTTGATTCGTATCATCAACTTTGGAAGAAGCTTGAGTATTTTCCGGTGATTTACTTCGCAATGCCTTTAATTTTTCCAACATCAGAATTAACTCTTCACTTGAAAAAGGTTTCTTAATATAATTGTATGCACCAAATCTTAATGCTTCAACAGCTGTTTCAACACTTGCATAAGCCGTCATTACAATAACAGTGATATGTGGATGATCCTTCTTGACTCTTTTGAGAAAATCAATACCATGCATCTGAGGCATACGTAAATCTGTGACTAAGACATCAAATGCCTCCTGTTGTAAGAGTTGAAGTCCAATCAGAGGCGAATCCACCGCGATAGTATCGTAATTTGATTCGCGCAAATCATCACGTAGTGTTACTCTTTTTATCTTTTCGTCGTCAACTACAAGTATTTTCATTTCTTTCCTCATAAATGTGTATCTATGCAATGGGCAATTTTACTGTGAATGTTGTGCCCTGTCCTTGTTCACTCTCTACCTCAATGATTCCTTTATGTTGTCTGATTATACGATCAGAAACAGTAAGACCGAGTCCCGTGCCTTTTTCAGTAATGTGTGATGTATAAAACGGTTCAAAGATTCTCTCTTTCACTGATTCTGCTATACCGACACCTGTATCAATTACACTTACATAAACACCGGGTTTTGACAATAACGGATCCAATTGTAATTCACCAGTACCATACTCTAATTTCCCACCATCAGGCATTGCTGTGATTGCATTTAAGGATAAGTTGAGAATGACTTGCTCCAAAAGATGTTTATCACCGTGGATGAGTGATATACTCTCTTGAAAGTCTTTTTCAATTTGTATTCCTTTTTCAGAGGCACCGTATTCAATCAGACCAATTGTTTCATTTACGACATCATTGAGATTTATAGCAGAAAGCGATAATTCATGGGGACGTGAGAAATCAAGCAACTTTCCGATTGTGGCTTCTATTCTATGAATTGCCTCCTCCATTAAATCAAGATATTCTTGGGTTTGCGGGATATTATTAGGATTTCGTTGTATACGCAAAATGCAGTTCAGCAAACCATCCAGCGGGTTGTTTATTTCATGCGCAACTCCTGCTGCAAGTTCACCGATAGCTGCCATTTTTTCAGAAGCAATGAGTTGGTGCTCCATCCTTTTTCTATCTGCTTCCCGTTCTCTTGCTGTTTGTGTGATAGTAGTCGCCAAATAAACAGAAAAGAAGAGCGTGCTTGTGAAGACAAATAGAACTCCGAATATATAAAACCGGTTTCGGTAGAGTTCCTCAGTTATAAAATTATTCAGAGGATTGTGTGGAATAATTTCAAAATATTCAAGACAAATGAGGGAACTCAACAGGAGTGTATTCAGACCCGCTAAAACATAACTGACTCGTTTTGACAAGATGATACTTGCAATAACCAGATGAAAGATAAAATAAAATATGAAGGGATTTTCAACACCGCCGCTGAAGTGTATGAGTGCAGTCAATGACAGCAGGTCAAGGATAATGTGGATGCAGGCTTGGCGTTTTATAGATTTGAGTCGTTGCTGCTCTGGTGCCTTGCGATACATCCGTGGCTCAAAGTTATAGAGCACCATTAACGCGGCAATGATATAGAGTGGAACGGGACGTACTATCATGTTCTGTGCTAAATTAACCACAGTAACGGTGAAAAACACACCGGCAATTGCGATCCAACGCAATCGTACTAACCACCCGATTTGCTTGATTAACTCCAGTTTTAACGGCAGTTCATCATCGACTGCTTTTTCCTGGAACAATTGTGTCTGTTCCATATCAGTCGTTCTCACTATTTCATGTAACGGATTTCGCCAGAGATTTCAATGGTATCAACGATCGCCATGACAACACCATCAACCGGTTTGTTACTGGTCACACTGGTCTGACGCGCTGAACTACCTGTAGCAATCAACACGATTTCTCCGATGCCAGCACCGACAGCGTCCACAGCAACAGTATACTTCCGTTCTAATTCTCCATCTAAATTGACATCTTGGACAATCAACAATTTACTACCGACAAGTTTCTCATCTTTCTGTGTAGCAACGACTGTCCCCGTAACCTTTCCAAGAATCATTCAATAACCTTTATATGATGTAGTTCGTATATATCTATTTTCTCACATACTTTAAGATTAAGTGTGAGAAATTAACAATTTTCTTCCTTCATGTTAAACTATTTTTAAGGATAAAGTCAAGACTAAATGGTAAGATTATTGGGTTTATTTGGTTCTATGAATTTACGAATGATGAGTAGGCAAAACGGGTTGGAATCCTGTCTAACAATGATGGTTTGACAACTTGTAGCAATACATCAATTTCATTTTTTGTTGCCATTCACCACCATGTAACGTTATAATTACTATTTTAGTGTAATAAAATAGAACTTTACAACGTTAAAGTGATACAGATCACAAATAGAAATTTGATGAAAATTCAAATTAGGAGGAAAAAGCGGAAGAAAACCGTTTTTTTTTAAATAGATGTACTCAATTGTCAAGAAACATATCACAAAATATCTGCAATATCTTCTTGGCTCATTAGTACTTGCAATTATTTGCTTAAGTGTTGGTGTTCCCATTTCTGCTGAAGAAGATTACAATCCCATTCGTGATGCTGCGTTTGCATTGGTAGATAAGAATGATTTCAAACGAGCAGTACCAAAATTAGAAAGTTTATTACAAACTGATTTGTCAAGGATAGAAAAACTTGAAATATATCATGCACTCGGTTTCTACTATGAAAAAATGAAGAATCGGCCTAAAGCTGTTGGATACTATGTAAGAGTAGTTACAGACGACTATCCACTTGCTGACAGTGCAGCCTATCGGTTAGCAAAGTTGTATGTTGGTATGAAGAACAATACAAAAGCCATAAAATGGTACATGCAACTTATCAACAATTACCCAGAGAGTATTTATTTGAATGAAGCAAAATGGAACGTAGCTCAACTCCATATAAAATATAGGCAATATAAAGAAGCAAAGGTTGTATTAGTAGATATAACCGATCATCCTACTTTCGCTCGTGAGGCGACTTATGCATTAGGTCGGTGTGAAGAGGGTTTGGGTAATTATTCTGAAGCATTTAAAATACATCAACAACTCATCAATGAGAAACAATCAGATTCAGTCGCTGATGACGCTGTCGGTAAGTTGAAAATGCTGGCACGTTCACGTCAATCGCTAAAATTGACTGTCAATGATAGATTTAATTGCGGTTTAGTTGAATATTACCAGAGAAACTATAGAACAGCTGTCAATGAGTTTACAAAGCTCGCGAACAGTAATGATTTGAAACAGAAAGGTCGTGCTCTCTACCATCTCGGTCTGAGCAATCAGGGACGAAAGTGGCATAATACTGCAATTAAGAACTATAACGCAGTTGTGTCACTCGGTTCTAAATCAGATTATTTAACACGCGCACATTACCAAATAGCGCAAGTCTATAGGAATAAGGGAAGCCTAACAACTGCTGTAATTCGTCTTGAAAATTTTGTAAAGACATATCAGTGGAGTGAACTAGTCGATGACGCTCTCTACGATATCGCTACGATTCACCAACAAAGAGAAAAATCAGAGTTGATGCTAAATGCGTTTTCAAGGTTAATTGAGGTTAAACCCAGTAGTGATTTTGCCGATTGGGCAGCCTGGCGTATTGGATGGCAAAGGTTTGACGAAAAAAAGTATGAAGAGAGTTACAAGGCTTTTGAAGGACTAAAAAAGAACTTCCCTGGCAATCGATACGCAATGGGTGCACATTTTTGGATGGCAAAAATTCGGGAACGACAGAATAAACCCGAACTGGCAAAAGAAATTTATCAAGATGTTGCCAAAGCGCGATATTGGTATTACAGTGCAAGGGCAAAAGCACTCTTGAATATCACAACATCTGAATTAGAACTGAAAGCAATACCGGATGCAGAACTACCTGATGAAAAGAAATGTCCTGAGCAACTTACTACATTGATGAAACTTAGACTTTACGAAGATGTTGTTTATCTGTTATCACGTTTTATCAATGAAACACCGGATGCAGCACAGGAATGTTACTACGCATTGATTCAGTCCTATGAGAAACTTTCATTATATGACAAGGCGCGTGAAATTGCGGATAAGGCACTGCTCAGCACATCCTTTAAATTTCAAGCAACTGATGAATTGGTAAAATTTCGTAAGAAACTCTATCCTTTACATTATGAATCATCGGTTGAGAAGTACGCTAAAGCGTATAAGGTTGATAAGGCTTTAATCTATGCTATGATCTTAGAAGAAAGCAGATATAGGACAGATGCGATCAGTTGGGCAGGTGCGATTGGATTGATGCAGATAATGCCGGCAACCGGTAGAGAGATCGCACGGAAACTCAAAATAAGTCGTTTCAGTTCATCTATGCTGAAGATACCTGATATAAACATTCGGTTGGGAACAAAATATATAGATGATCTCAACGATATGTTTGATGGGAATGCCATGTTGGTTTCTGGTGCTTACAATGGTGGACCTGGTAGAATGAAGCGATGGTTGGAAACGAAAAAGATCAAAGACCTTGATGAGTTCGTTGAAAAGATAACCATTAGAGAGACTCGTCTTCACATCAAAAAAGTCATCAACAGTTATGACAATTACGTTGAGATCTACGGTCAACCTGAAGTGCCAGCAGTTAATTCTGCATTTGACTTGAACAAAAAGAATGGAGACACACCTATTCTTGGGCAACTCGATCAATAGAATAGATACACAAATTACAGTTTAACAATTTCAGGAACATTTTCCCCGGTTAGGATGATACGACTATTCCACTCATTATCATCTTGATCGGGGAAATCCGCGCGATAATGAGCACCACGGCTTTCAGTTCGTAACCACGCTGCATGTGTTATTAACCACGCTACATTGAGCATATTGATTGACTCACATAATCCTACATCAGTTGTGTGAAGCGGCATGGATGAAGATGGAAGAACCCCTATTTCTGTCCCAATTTCATCCAAATCAGAAAGTGTAAGGTCTAATCCCTCACCATCACGTTCAATCGCAACGTTTTCCCATAGTGTTTCTCTAATTGCATCTTTAATGGCGACTATTGTATCATCGTTTATTCCATCAATCAAAGTAGTTGATTGGCAGTCAGGTATCGGTATTGATGGTGGAGACAGAGTTGTCTGTGATTTTGCGTATGCTGCAGCGTTGTTTCCTGCACGAACACCAAAGACCAGACACTCTAACAGAGAATTACTTGCTAAACGGTTTGCCCCATGCACCCCAGTGCATGCAACTTCACCACACGCATAGAGACCAGCAATGTTTGTTTCCGTATCGGAATTAGTTCGCACACCACCCATCATAAAATGTGCACCCGGTCTAACTGGGATTAAGTCTATACTAATATCCAATCCATAACGTTCTGTCGTAGATGATATAGTTGGAAATCTCTCAAGGATAAAATCTGCAGGTTTATGTGTGATATCAAGATAAACACAAGGGAAGTCAGTCAGGAACATTTCATTTTGAATGGCACGACTGACGACATCACGCGGTGCAAGTTCGCCTCTTTCATGGTATTTGTCCATGAAACGTTCCCCACGAATGTTGATAAGTCGACCACCTTCCCCACGTACTGCTTCAGAAATGAGAAAATTGGGGGCACCGTCAAGGAAAAGCGTAGTTGGATGAAACTGTACGAACTCCATATCAATCATCTCACAGCCAGCACGCCAAGCGGCTGCGAAACCATCACCTGTTGCGACTTCTGGATTTGAGGTGCACGGATAAAGACGACCTAATCCTCCGGTCGCAAGGATTGTCGCTTTTGCATACAGACATATCAACTCACCCGCTACGATAGCGGAAACTCCATAGCATGTAACTTTATCGTCTTTTGATACTGATGATGTATCGGTAAGGAGATCAACAGCAAAAGCATCTGATATGACGCGTATGCGGTCTGTGTTTAGCACACGTTGGACAAGAACATCGGTTGTTTCCCTGCCAGTTGCATCTCCTTTGTGTACAATTCTCTTACGGCTATGTGCTGCTTCCTGTGTAAAACGGGGCAGAGCACCCTCCCAATCAAAATTTGCCCCCCAGCCTAACAGTTCCTTGACTCGCGGAATTCCTTCAGAAACCATTGTTTCCACAACATCAACATCGCAAAGGCCACACCCAGCACTGCATGTATCTTCAACATGCAGGTCAACAGTGTCATCAATATTCATTGCGACGGCGATTCCGCCTTGTGCGTAAAGGGTATTACTCTCTTTGAGGGTGGCCTTCGTGATGAGCGTAACAGTAGCACTCTCACTTGCTGCAAGTGCCGCACGTAGTCCTGCTGCACCACTTCCGATGATGAGAACATCAGTCCACCAATCCGAAGACACTGTTGAATTCAGGACAGGAATATCTGATTCATTATCCATATTAACCTGCAAGCCTTTCGGTAATCACGATTATTGAACAATGTGTGATTGCGGCAATAAATCAAGGTTGAAAACACTTCAACAATAGAAATTTATATGGCAAAACTTTCGTCAACTGGCATGACCTTGCCAATTCCCGTCGCAATTAAGGTGTCATCACTCAGTTTTATTTCTGCCTTTGCCTCAATCAGATGTCGTGATACTTTAATTCTTTCTGCGGATACATAGAGTTTCACACCAGTCGGTGCTGGTTTCCGAAAACGCACTTCAAGTTGTGCTGTAACTGCCGGACCATTGTATGTTCCTATACCGATGTGTGTGATAGCCTCATCTAATAGCGTACTTATTATACCACCGTGAAGGATGTTCGCCCATCCCTGTAAATGTTCGGGTGGTGTGCATTCTATGTGAACAGCAGCACCCGAATCTATAACTTCAGGATTGACTTGTAAGCCATACGGATTTTTCATTCCGCATACAAAACATCGGTTGTTATTTTCAATTGCCATATTATCTATAATTGAATTGCTATACACTTTGTTTATGAAGAGGCGATTGATGACAAACTTCGTTCTAATTTTTCTTGTTCAATCAACAACCTCTCAAGAAGGTCACGTTTTTGCGCAACAACATTTTCTGGTGCACGTTCAATAAAGTTCGGATTTTCTAAGGTTTTCTGTGCTGCCACAACATCTTTTGCAGTCTGTTGATGCCGTTTGGTAAGCCGCGCTTTTTCTGCCTCAAGATCAATCACTCCTGCCAAAGGTATATAGATTGCCATTTCTCCTATGACTGCCTCTGCAGATGAGGGAGGTTTTGGTAGAGTTTCTGCAATTGTAATGGATTCCACACGCGTGAAAGCCGGTAGATAGTGTTCAAGATAGGCTTCAAGTCGTTCCCGAATTTCAGCATTTGGTGATTGTATGTGGACTTCCACACCTGCGCCTATTGGCACATTCAACTCACCACGAATGCTTCTAATATTATCTATTACCTTCATAAGTGCATCCATCGTGTCTTCTACTGATTGATTTTGAGTTGAAGGTTTAGGCCATGGTGCAACAGTAACAGATGCATTCTCATCAGGAGAATCTCCCTGACTGCTATGGGGGAGTTGCTGCCATATTTCTTCTGTGATAAATGGCATCAATGGGTGGAGTAAACGCATAATCTGTTCTAAGACATCAGCCGCAACCCATAATGCCTGAGGCTCATCGTTTGATAGTCGCTGTTTAGCAAATTCAAGATACCAATCACAGAATTCATGCCACAGAAAAGCATAAAGAGTCTGTGCAACTTCATGAAATCGAAAGTTCTCCAATGCATCTGTCGTTGTTTTTATTGTATAATTTAGTCTGCTTTGTATCCATAATACTTCTAATGGGAGTTGCTCATCGTCATCAACACCATCTGCAGGGAATGGATATTTTTCCATATTCATCAATAGGAACCGTGCTGCATTCCATATTTTATTCGCGAACCTTCTGCCTGATTCAATCTGAGATTCTGGTAATGCAACATAAGGAATAGGTGTACTTGCATTAGCAAGAGCAAAGCGAAATGCATCTGTTCCATATTTCTCAATAGTCTCTATAGGATCGATGCTGTTTCCTTTAGATTTACTCATCTTCTGTCCCTTCTCATCCGCAACAAGTCCATGAAGGTAGACAGTTCGGAACGGAACTTCATCCATACACCCAAGTCCTAACATTATCATCCGAGCTACCCAAAAGAACAGAATATCCCACCCACTGACAAGCACTGATGTCGGATAAAAAGTATTCAACTCATCGGTTTCTTCTGGCCACCCCATAGTTGAGAATGGCCACAATCCTGAACTGAACCAGGTGTCTAACACATCTTCATCCTGGTGAAAATCTGTTGAACCACATGGGCACTTTTCAGGTATATCCATTACAGCAGTAACTTCTTCACACGAATTGCAATACCATATTGGGAGTCGATGTCCCCACCATCTTTGTCGTGAAATTGGCCACGGTTCGATATTCTCCATCCAGTGATAAAACCTTGAGGTCTCACGCTCAGGAATAAATGTGATGTCTCCGTTTTTAGTTGCCTCTATCGCACGATCAGCGAGTGGACGTACATTCATAAACCATTGTAATGATATGGCAGGTTCAACTATTGTGTTGCACCTATCATGGTGTCCAACTGCATGCCGATGTGGAACTATTTTGACAAGGTAGTCATCTTTCTTCAAATCCTCAATAACCTGTTTCCGGCAATCCCAACGAGATAGACCAATGTATCTCTCACCTGCGTCTTCATTCATATGTCCATCAGTGGTGAAGATATTTCGTTGTTCAAGATCGTGTCTGAGTCCGATTTCATAGTCATTGACATCGTGGGCAGGTGTTACTTTCAACGCACCAGTACCAAATTCAGTATCAACATATTCATCCGCTATAATCGGAATCTCTCTATCACACAAAGGGAGGAGGACCATTTTGCCGATGAGGTGTTGGTAACGTTCATCATTAGGATGGACAGCTACTGCTGTATCACCTAACATCGTTTCAGGTCGCGTTGTTGCAATTTCAAGCTCAATTTCAGTGTCTATTACTGGATAACGAATGTGATAGAAGTTGCCATCAATCTCAATAGGTTCTACCTCAAGGTTACTCACAGCAGTATGACATTGTGGACACCAATTCACCATATAGGTGTCCCGATAGATGAGTCCTTGGTTGAAGAGTTTTACAAATGCAGTGCGAACTGCTTTAGACAGACCTTCATCAAGTGTAAACCGTTCACGTTCCCAATCGCATGAACATCCGAGTTGTTGTAGTTGTGAAACGATATAACCAGCAGATTCCACTTTCCATAGCCACATTCGTTCAATAAATTTCTCACGTCCGATTTCGTTTCGACTCAATCCTTCTTCTGCCAACTTTCGCTCCATGATCAGTTCAGTGACAATACCAGCATGATCTGTTCCTGGCATCCATAATGTGTTTAGACCTTGCATACGTTGCCAACGGATAAGGCAATCCTGAAGCGTGTTATCAAGGGCGTGTCCGATATGTAGACTACCAGTTATGTTAGGAGGCGGGATCACTATTGCGTAAGGAGATTTGTCGGAGGTAGCTTCGGCATGGAAAAAATTGCGACTTAGCCAATATTTGTACCATTTACCCTCAATTTCATGAGGGTCGTAAATCTTTGGGAGACTCGTCATATTTATACCTGAAGGATTTCTTCTAAACCAAGTTGCCAGATTCTGTTGTTATAGTGCACCCACCGAGCGCGCTAAACAAGATTTATTTCTATCTATTTCAATAACCAAATACAATATGCCTACGTAAAGGACGGTTCTACCCAACCATACGCACCATTATCAGATTGATAGAGTAAGTTCACCTGACGCGTTTCAGAATTTAAGAACATCAACAGAGTTTCACCCGAAGAGTGAAGTTCTGTTGCTGCTTCATTTACAGTAAGCGGCTTTGTAGCAAACTTATCACCTGCAGGAACAATTACAGGAGAATCAGCTAAATCTATATCTACAGGAATATCAGATTTGTCTGGATTCAACTGTTCAACAACCTCACGATGGGGAACATTATGGCGTTTATCCTTTACTTTTTCTTTGTATTTACGGATCTGTTTGAGGACTTTGTCTGAAGCACCGTCTAATGCGGTCATCAAATCATGTGTCTCGTTATTCGCAAAGAATGAGACTCTCGGTGCCGTAACTTTGACTTCAGCTTCAAATCGATGCTTTTCCGCTTTGAGTATTACATTAAACTCATGCATCTCACCGAAACGGGATTCAATTCTCTCTGCACGTTTGATGATATAATCATGTAAGTCGTCAGTAATTTTGAGATTATGGCCGGAATAAGTGATTTTCATAACAATATCTCCCCATGATTTAATGTATTTGAATATATTTAGTTTGTGTAATTCCGCGGAATAATATACCTACAATTGATAATTACTTTTCACTGTTTTTTCTCTGACGGGAAGATAGTATACCAAGTTCTTCACGATATTTTTGTACAGTCCGTCTTGCGACCACCATGCCTTGTTTCTTCAACATATTACTTATAGTTTGATCACTCAATGGTTTAGTAGTGTCCTCATTTTTTATAAGTTCTTTTATTGCAGCTTTGACATGTTCAGGTGACACTGAACTTCCATGTGTCGTAGCCAATTGATTCCTAAAAAAGAACTTCAACGGGTAGGTGCCGATAGGTGTTTCAACATATTTATTGCTTGTGACACGACTGACAGTTGATTCATGAACACCTGCCATTTCAGCTACAGTTTTCAATGTCAAAGGTTTAAGGCTCGGCGGACCGTGTGTCAAGAAATCGGATTGCACCTGAAAAATCGCTTCTGTAACACGTTCAATTGTGCGTCCTCTTTGTGATATACTACTAAGAATATCTATTGCGTCATTATATTTTTTCTGTATCCATTTTCTCGCTTCTGCATCCAATGAGTTTTTTTTGTCCCGCATCAGACTTACATAATATGGATTCATACGGAGACGAGGAATGTAATTATCATTCTGTAAGATAAAATGGTCTCCATCTATTTCTACTAACTTCACATCTGGTGTTATACCTTGTACTGATTCAGGTGACTTAACAAAGTCTTTTACAGATGGATCTGAATAGTATCTACCAGGATACGGAGACAGAGTGCCAATCCATGAAGATACTTGCATTATGTCTGTTTTATCTACCTTCAACTCTTCCGATATCGTTGTGATACGATTTTCTAATAGATCCTGTAAGTGATTCTCTACTATTAATTGTGCAAGTTGAAAGGGGACATCTGTTTCATACGGTGTGTTTCCGTTTTGTTTATGATGTTGCATTTCATAATGTCGAATTTGTATACTCAGTGATTCTTCAAGGTCCCTATACGCAATTCCAATCGGTTCAAATGTGTCTTGTATTGTATGTAAGACAGACTCAACTTTTGCTACTGGACATTTTACTTCTATTGCAATATCCTCTAAAGTAAGTTCATATAGGTTGAGTTCTTCTCCTTCATAGATAACAGTATATGTCTTATTGTCTACGGTATCTACAAGATGCCATTTTCTTGAATTACTTTCAAGTGTTGTATTAATCAATCTGATTTCATACTGCTTATTTTCAATGTTCTCTTTTGAAGTATTATCACTAAGTTCTTTTGATAATGTATTTTGTAGTTCATCAGATAAAACACCATTTTCAAAATCTACAAGATACTCTTTAGGAAGTGAAAATAACTTGAGTAGGAGTTGACCATCATCGTTTAAATTGCCTATAATCAACTCTCCAATTTTACATTCTTCCTCCGTGAAAGGTGCTAATTGAAGTTGCTGCAGAAGATAATTATGTAGAGAGACCACTTCAGCGATGTCCGGTTCAGGGGCATCACTGTTCTCATATTGGACATTCCCATTTGAAACGGGCATCCGCATGTCGTCAAAAACTGAATGCCAGTCAATATCAACGGAAATATCCTCCTTATCAATGTTTTCTTCAGGTTTATTCCATTCAATATCAGGATCGTAGTCTTCCAAATTCAATGCTGAATCGAGTTCTTCCTCAATCTCTAATAGCGGATTCTGAATCAATTCCTGATCTATGTATTGCTTCAACTCAAGTTGCGGCATCATCAACACTTTAATCGCTTGTTGCAATTTGGGTGTCATGACGATTTTTTGCTGCTGAGTCTGACTATGTGTGAGTTTTGGTTGAAATTTCATCACACGGTTCCCCAAAATTCCAAATCAGACATTAAAGATATTCTTGAGACTGTGTTTGAAAATAGTTTAATTGCAACAAAACAATTCTATAAATAGACTACAAACTATTGTCTTGTAGTGAATATTGAAAATTCTTGCCAAAATAGAGTTCTCTGGCAACTTCGCTACTTAGAAGTTCATCTGGTGTTCCAGACAGTGTTATTTTGCCATCGGCGATTAGATATGCGCGATCAACAATATTGAGCGTTTCAACTGCATTGTGATCTGTAATTAGAATTCCAAGGTTACGGTTACGCAAATGTAATATCAGTTGTTTTATATCCGCAACAGCAATCGGATCAATTCCAGAAAGTGGTTCATCCAGAAGGATGAAGTCAGGTTGTGCTGCTAATGCTCGTGCAATTTCTGCACGACGACATTCGCCACCGGAAAGTGTATATGCTTTCCGGTCTAAAAGATTTGTTATACCAAGTTCATCCGTGAATTCAATTATGCGATCTTCACGGTCAGTCTTTGACATGCCACGTGCTTCCAAAATCGATTCTATGTTCTGTTTTACCGTCAATTTTCGAAATATTGATGTCTCTTGAGAAAGATACCCTATGCCGAGTCGGGCACGTTTATACATCGGTAGAAATGTAATATCTCTATCTCCGTAGGTGATCCGACCTGCATTAGGTCGGATTAGGCCAACGACCATGTAAAATGTGGTAGATTTTCCAGCACCGTTCGGTCCCAACAATCCTACTATTTCACCTTGTTGTACCGATATACTAACTTCATTTACGACAATCGGACCCCGACGGATATACCTTTTTACAAGATTATGTGTTTGTAATTCTATTGACACGTAGTTACTACCTATTATCTCCTATAACTGGGTTATTAATCATTCACTTTAGAAACTGTATGACTTGCTATTTAATCAATCTTGCGTTTCTTCTTCATCTGTATCTTCAGTTGCAGTATCGTCAGATTCAGGTTGTTCGTTCTCTTCAGATTCAGTGTTTTCAGTATCACTATCATCTACAGATTCAGTTTCTTCCTTCACACTATCATTTTCTTTTTTTGCTGCATCTACTTTGCTTTCTGTTTTGTCAGAATCGGTTTCAGCTTTTTTCTCATCCTTTTTTTCTGTTTCTGGAGTGTCTACCTTATTCTCGCTTGAATCAGGTTCTATTGAGGATTCAGTTTCATCAGAATCAGTATCTTCTGATTCCTCAGATTCAGTTGGTGCTGCTTGTGTAACGGTAACCTTGAATTTAACGTCACCAACCCCAGTCTGTTTCCCTGTAACTCTGTTGAAAGTGAAGAGTTTCGTTTCAAGTCTATCATTCTTTTTTAAAACAATTACATTATCTTTTAATGTAATGATACTTGTAAGATTGTCCAATGTTGCATGGTCACAGGTTGCAAAGATTTTATCATCTCTGATTTCCACGTTACCAACAGCAACGATTTCAACTGTTTCTCCTGTTTCAGGATCACTTATTAATGTGACTGTATCTGCGTTTAGAAAACCAATCTCAACTCCATCCTCAGTATGTCTTTTTGTTTTGACATTACCAATAAGGATTGTAATTCCGACTTTCTCATCGCTTTCCATTCTATCAGAGGTGCCTGTAATTACCTCTTTCGTGACCTCAACTTCTTCCTTCTCTGTCTCATCTACTTGTTTATCCAATGTGTTAGATGAATTGTCTTCAGTGTTCTCAGGCGACGTATCAGGAGCTTGTTCAGTTTCCTGCACATTTTCAGCTTCTGGTGCTTCTGCAGCCGTAACATGCAATGTCGTCAAACAAAGTAGTAACGCCAAGAATACTAACAATTCCCCCACGAAATTCGGAAGTTTCTGAGATGTATCTGTTTCTAATTTCGTGTTGATTCTCTTATTCTTCATTTATTTCCTCGTCTTTAGGATAAAGTCTAAACCTGTTGTTTTTCATCGTTACGGTTTCAAGGTTTGGATTAGCTACCATTTCTGTGCCATACCAAGTGGAGTCTCCACGGATAATCTTTACTTCGTTTGGGGCATAAAGTGTGCCATCTTTGTTTTGCCATTTCAGAAGTTCTGTATTTAATGTGCCGTTTTCATTGACACCGACGACACTACCTTGAAGATATACGTTATTTCGCTTTCTACCTGTGCTGTAAAGTTCACCTGTCAGACTCGTCAATGTAATGGATACCGAACCTTCTTCATATATCTGAACTTTGGGATTTTGGACAATGATTTTATTTCCAAGTGCCTTGTTTACTTGCATCTCAGAGGAGTCACCAACAAGTGTCCACTTCACAACACCCTCTTCCGTGTGTTGTGTCGTAAATGTTTCAAGTTGTTGAAGCGGTGCCGGTTCTGCAGGTAGATTTTCCTCCTCGCGCTCACAACCCAAAACAAATAAAAGAGATATACAGAAAAATACGACAAGATTCTTGTTTCTCAAAAATGCATGTCCAAGTAGTGTGTTTACGTTATTCAGGACGTGTTTTCCATCGCTGATGCATCCAAATCCACTGTTCAGGATTTTTCCGAATATAGGATTCAATGACTTTTGTATACTTCTGTGTATTAATAACAAGTTCGTTCTCTTTATCATCACACCGTTCTAATGTTAACGGCGGTTCAATTATCGCCCGATGAGTCCCATCAGGTTGTCTTATAATAAAAGCCGGTAATATAGAGGCACCAGTCTTAAGAGCAAATGCAATCGGACTGTAAGGTGTATAAGCAGGTTTCCCAAAAAAGTCAACAAACACGCCATTCACCGATGTATCCACATCAACAACTATTCCTAAGAGATTATTATTTCTCAGGCATCGCAATGCTTGTCTAACACCAGTATTCCGATCAATGGTAGAATAGCCTGCCTTTTCTCTATATTTGGAGACCAAGGCATTTAAGCGCGGTGAACGCAACTCACGAACAATCGGAGTCAGGGGAGAAACTTTTGTACTGATACTTGCAGCCAACAGTTCCCAGTTACCGAAATGTCCTGTTAAGATAATCGCGCCCTTTCCTAACGCTAATGCATTCTCCACATGCTGAACACCTTCAAAACTTACAGATTGCTGGATCTGTTTCGGATTCATGCGGCGAAACAGCATGAACTCCACCACATTTTTCCCTAAATTTGAAAAACATTGCTTTACAATAGTTTTGATAGCGTCTTCGTCTGAAATATCCAATGCTTGCTGTATGTGTTCACATGCCAACCTTCGCTGTTGAGTTGCTAACCGATACGCGAGCATCCCCAACCATCCACCGATAACTAACGCTAACGATCGCGGAAGCAGACAGATACTGTATCCGATTAGTTTGGCAGTAAAACCATAAAACCAATCTTTCATTAGAAAAATAGTATACCAAAATTTATGCAAAATTACAAAAGAATTTGCATTGTTCAATAATTCGGATCCATTTTATTTCACTACATTACTTTGTGTTATGTTTTCATCTATTTCTTTGTATTATTTGATTTTAAGTGTAGTTATCAGATATACTCTAAATAGAATGGATACCATTATGCCAAAACCCGACCACATCAACAAACAAATATTCCAACTCGCCATCCCCAATATCATTAGCAACTTCTCCATTCCACTTCTCGGTGCAGTAGATACAGCTTTAATGGGACGTATGGAGACCGATCATTATCTTGGGGCAGTTGGCATAGGAGGAATGATTTTTAGTTTTATCTACTGGGGTTTCGGTTTCATCAGAATGGCATCCACAGGTTTGACCGCACAAGCTTATGGGGAAAATGATGACGAAGAATGTGGTCTTCTCCTGCAACGGTGCATTTCAATTGGTGTCATCTGCAGCATCTTGTTAATAATCTTTCAGTGGGTGCTGGCAGATATTAGTTTTCTCCTCATCAAAACAAGTCCAGAAGTAGAAAAACTTGCCCGATCCTATTTCCATATCCGTATTTATGCAGCACCAGCAACGCTCTGCCTACATGCATTCCACGGAGTTTTCCTTGGATTACAAAATGCTAAATATCCGATGATATTGACAATTCTCGTCAATATCATCAATATCGTGTTGAATATTGTTTTTGTAAACCAACTTGGAATGAAGGTGGAAGGTGTAGCATTAGCAACCGTCATCGCACAATATAGTGGTCTGATTCTTGCTATCGCATTCTTTTGCTATCGCTACCGAAATCTATTCACCACTTGGAATCTCAAAATAATACTCTCCTTCTCAAAACTCAGACGTTTCCTCAGCATAAGTGGAGACATATTTATCCGCACGCTCTGTCTTGTTTTTAGTTTTTCCTTCTTCACCGCTATGTCAGCTGGAATAAGCGATACAATCTTAGCAATCAATACTATTCTCCTTCAATATATCAACCTAATGTCTTATGCAGTTGATGGTTTCGCATTTGCTGCAGAGAGTATGATTGGCAAGTATATTGGCGCACGGGATATACAAAATCTAAAGAGAACAACCGGTCAGATTTTTCTATGGTCTTTCCTGTTCGGCGGGATTGTAATGCTTATCTTTCTTCTATTTGGGAACCAGCTACTACACCTATTCACAGATAAACGCAATCTAATAGAATATGCAAAACCGTATCTTGTATGGATCATCATCGCACCGGTTGTAAACGTAGCTGCATATATTTGGGATGGAATATACCTTGGTGCAACTGCTACAAAACCTTTGCGGAACACTATGATTGTTTCTATGCTACTATTTATCAGCGCAGTATATCTGTTGCTACCTTATGGCAACCATGGACTTTGGGGTGCATTGACGTTCCTATTAGTGATACGAGGCGTGGCATTGACATGCATAGCACCAAAACATCTGTTCAGTCGATATTGATTGATGAAACGATGCTGGTAGACGTACTTTATAGCAAAACCATAATTATTTACACACTACGGTAGGTTCGGTTTCCTAACCGAACCGGTGTTTATTCAGTCGCATAGATGCAGTTAGGTGACCGAACCTGCTGGGAGTTTGCACATATTTTTAGATTTCACTATAAAGCGCGCCTATACTTTTTACATCCATTATACTTATGGTGAAGCATAGAATTATTTCTACACTTTCTATCAACGGTAGGCGAGGTCTACTAACCTCGCCTCAGCAATGTGTAGAATAAATTCAATAATTTACCATAAAATTGCCCTCTAACCACGATTGTTGGAGTAGGAACTACCCCATTTCATGAGACTTAACATTAGAATCTGAGACCTAACTACGACAGATACCACAAAATAACCCAATCCACCTAAAATTCAGTTGACATTCTGAAGACTAAACCTTATACTATTTTAAACAAGTAATCCATAACAGTGTTCTATAACATCTGAAGATGAAACATATAATTCTCTCAGTCCTCCTCATATTCAACCTGCCGATAGTAGCACTTACTCAGTCAGAATATACTATTCCCAAAAAACATCGCGTCATTCAAGAAAAAACGATACAATCACAAAATGTATCAATAGGAACAAAGTTCTCAGATATTAGATTCACATCATTGAATGGAAACACACATACCATATTATCACTCACACAACAGGGACCAGTCATTTTTGTGTTCCTTTCTGCCGAATGTCCAGTCGCACAAAGATATGCAATGCGACTAAAGAGGATGCACAAAGAATTTAAAGACAAACACGTAACTATCGTAGGGGTCTATTCAAACGAAAACGACTCTGCAGAAGATGTTCAGGCATATTTGAAAAAAGCAGAATATCTGTTTCCAATTGTAAAAGACATAGATGGTAGTTTAGCGCGTCATCTCGATGCCACGATGACACCTCAAGCACACCTTATTGATACTACTGCAGTTTTACGCTACCGAGGTCCGATTGACGACAATCGCTACGTAACCCGCGTGAGACACAATTATTTGAAAGATGCATTAGTCGCAGTTTTGAGTGGAAAAGAGGTTAAGATCAAAGAAACCCCTGCCTTCGGATGCACAATCCACCTACCTGACCTACCCGTTGAAAAACCTGTAATCTACCACGAACAAATTACACACATTATTGAAAACATGAAAACAATCATAGGTTTTCTGTTAGATACATTGAAATAGTATTTATCATAGTTTTCGGTAATTCTGATACATTTTTTCGCATATCAATATAAAGCAATGCATAGTAGTAGGCACACGGTTAATAAGAGATTGAAGATTTTCAGGAATCCGTTCATATAAAGCAATGCATAGTAGTAGGCACACTCCGTGTGCCGTATACCTTAGAGTACAGGATAGACGGCACACGGAGTGTGTCTACTACCATTAACATTTATGAAGAAAGGTAGAGTGTATCTTAACGCGACTCAAAATATAAACTTTCAGTAACGCCGTTCAGTTGGTATTTCTTAAAACTAAATATCCCCGCACATACACCACAAACATCTTGAAATCGAGACATAATTGTGCTAAATTAAAAGCAAATTGAACATAAGGAGAACAACAGATTATGCCAAAATTTGGTGTGAATTTATTACTATGGGCAGATAAGTTTGACAAAGAAACCGCAGACCTAATACCGAAGGTCGCTGAAATGGGATTTGATGGTGTTGAAATACCTGTCTTTGACCCTGAAACCGTGGACATTCCATACACACAAGCACTACTCAAAGATACTAGAATCGAAACAATCGGATGCAACATCATGGCAGGGGATAGGAATCCTATTGACGAAGATCCTGCTATTCGAAAAAACGGAAGAGAATATCTCAAACGCACAATTGAGGTCATCGCAGAATTAGGGGCAGATACCCTCGTAGGACCAATGTATAGTGCCGTTGGTAACCTTGTTGGACGCGGTAGAAACGATCAAGAATGGGAATGGTGTGTTGAAGGACTACAGGAAGTCGCAGAATTCGGTGGTAAACATGGAGTCACACTCGCAAGTGAACCTCTCAACCGGTTTGAAACTTATTTCGTCAACATCGCAGAAGATGCTGTTAAACTCTGTAAAGCGGTAGATAGTCCATATTTCAAAGTTCATCTAGACACATTCCACATGAACATTGAAGAAAAGAACCAAGCTGATGCTATTCTTAACACAGGAGATTACCTACACCACATGCACTGTTGTGAAAATGATAGGGGAACACCCGGCACAGGACTTGTTGATTGGGACGGTGTTTTCAGCGCATTGGCAAAGGTCAATTATGATAGATGGCTCGTAATTGAGTCCTTTACGCCTGCAGTGAAGGAGATTGCCGCAGCAACATGTATCTGGCGCGATATAGCACCCAGTGCTGAAAGTCTCGCTACAGATGGACTCGCATTCCTTAAACAGAAAGCAGCTGAATATCTGTAGAATCACCAACATCAAACGCAAATTACATGCCACAAGGCGAATCGCACCATGGAGGGAATAATATGCACCGTCTCAAATGGATCTGTCTGTTCTGCTTGATCCTATTTGCTGCATCTCTAACAATTTACGCAGAAAATCCAAACACAACTGCCGAGGAAACAGAGAAGAAAACTGTTGATGAGGCACGGTTTCTCACAAATGTCCGACAACTCACTTATGATGGAAAACGTGCAGGCGAAGGGTATTTCTCTGAAGATGGCAACGCATTGATTTTCCAAAGTGAACGAGAACCTGACAATCCTTTCTATCAAATATATCTCCTGAATTTACTAACAGGAGATACGCATCGTGTTTCTCCCGGTATCGGTAAAACCACCTGTGCATTCTTTCGTGCCGGAACAGATGAAGTTTTATACGCATCTACACATCACGATATCTACGCAAAGGTAAAGCAAGAAGAAGAAATCAAATTCAGAGAGTCGGGAGAGGAACGCCGCTATAGTTGGGATTACGATGAGATGATGGATATCTTCTCTGCAAATCAAGATGGCAGTAACCTTAAGCAACTAACAGACGCACACGGCTACGATGCTGAAGGTTCATATTCTCCTGATGGTAAATATATCGTCTTTTGCTCCTTGCGACATGCATATCCAAAGAGTGAACTATCACCTAAAGACCTCAAACAACTTGAAGTGGATCCCTCCTATTTCGGTGAAATCTATATCATGAATGCCGATGGCTCTAATCAAAGACGATTGACAGATTGGGATGGATATGATGGGGGGCCATTCTTTACGCCAGATGGACAACATATCGTATGGCGACATTTCTCAAAGGACGGTGCAACTGCGGACATCTACACAATGCGGTTGGATGGCACTGATGTTCAGAGACTCACTAATTTCAACAGTATGTCATGGGCACCATATTTCCATCCAAGTGGTGAGTATGTGATCTTTGCATCAAACAAACTCGGATTTTCTAATTTTGAGTTATTCCTTGTTGATGCAAACGGAAGACACGAACCCGTTCAGATTACTTCAACAGATGGATTTGATGGCCTCCCTGTTTTTTCACCAGATGGAAACAGACTATGCTGGACTTCTAATCGAAACAACCAAAAGGTCTCACAGCTCTACATCGCTATGTGGGATCACGAGGCAGCCTTGGAGGCGATTTCACTCTCACCAAGAAGTAGGTTCTTGAGTAATCCAGATCAAGCAGAAAATTATCAAGAAGATATTTCCTTCGCTGATTTTGATACAGAAATAAAGACTAGAATTCAGCAGCATGTTGAATTCCTCGCTGACGACTCATTAGAAGGACGAATGAGTGGGTCTAAAGGATCAAAACTCGCTGCTGAATACATCGTAGAGCAATTTACGCAACTCAATCTACAACCTGCAGGTGAAGATAATGGATTTTTTCAGGCATTCGAGTTTAACGGTGGAAGTAAAGTTATTTTAGAACAGAATAAGTTCCATCTCACACGCAAGTTTGATGGAAATGAGGAACTTATGGAATTCAAGGTTGAAGATGATTTCCTTCCTTTCTCTTTCTCAAATAATGGTATCGTTGAAGGTGAAGTTGCATTTGTCGGTTATGGATTGTCTGAAACAGGTGACTCAGGTTATAATTCTTATGCAGGAATTGATGTGAAGGATAAAATTGTTATCGCACTTCGTTATGTTCCCGAGGGTGTTTCAAAAGAACGAAGACAGCAATTAATTCGCTTTGCAGGGATACGTTACAAGGCTATTCAAGCACGCGAAAACGGTGCTAAAGCATTCCTCACCGTTGCCGGTCCCAATTCTCCTAACGCTGGTAAGGTTATTCCTATCACTTTTGACAATAGAAGTGCAGATTGCGGAATAGTCGCCGCTTCAATTACCGATACAGTCGCAAGGACGATCTTAGCCACTGTTGGAAAAAACTTGAAAGAGGTCCAGTCTGAACTCGATATTGAAAACCCCCACCATGTTGGAGAATTTCTACTACCTGATGTTAAAATCAAGATTGTTGCCTCATTAGAAAAAATAAGAAAATCCGACAACAATGTCCTGGCAATGCTTCCGCCTACTGAACAAAGTGATGAAAACGAATACATTATAGTCGGCGCACACTACGATCATATCGGTTTCGGAGAAGTCGGATCAATGGCAAAAGGTGAAGAAAAAACCAAAATCCATAACGGTGCTGATGATAACGCATCTGGCACTGCTGTTGTCCTCAAATTAGCTGAGATGTTCACTGCTGATCGCCAAAATCATCCTGAAAAGTTCAAACGTGGGATTGTTTTCGCACTCTGGTCAGGTGAAGAACTGGGTCTTATTGGGTCCACACATTATGTCAACAAACCCACTATTCCATTAGAGAATTCCGCAGGTTACCTCAATTTTGATATGGTAGGACGACTCCGCAACAATAAACTTATCCTTCAAGGTATTGGATCTTCACCTATATGGACAAAGTATATTGAAAAACGCAATGTGTTAGTCGGATTAAATCTGAACTTGATAAATGATCCATACATGCCAACCGATGTAACTGCCTTTTATCCGAAAAAAGTGCCTGTCCTCAGTTTCTTTACCGGTCTACACCAAAACTATAACAAACCAACAGATGATCCTGAAACGCTCAACTATGCTGGATTAGAACGCATTTCAAACTTGGCTTATGGCATTATTTCAGATCTGATTAGTGCGGAGGAACGACCTGAATATCTGGATGTAGCACGGAATCAGTCCGAGGAAGGAAGTCGTGACAACCTGAGAGTATATTTAGGCACTATTCCAGATTATGCCACCGAAGACGAAGGTGTCAAACTTTCTGGGGTTCGCGCGGGCGGTCCTGCAGATAAAGCAGGTATTAAGAGCGGAGATGTCATCGTTGGGTTAGGTGGAAAAAAGATTGCTAATATCTATGACTACACATACTCACTTGACGGTGTGAAAGTTGGAGAACCCATAGAAATTGTAGTGATGCGGGATGGGAAAGAGATAAAACTAAAGATTACACCGGAAGCACGGAATTAATTTCTCAATTGAATGGTGAAAACATGTAAAAAAATAACCTTCTCATCTGTTATGTTTGCTGATGAGAAGGCTATTTGAACTGGTATAGACAAATCAACGAAATTATTGGTCTACAAGTATTCCATTCTCAACTTTCTGGACAATCGCTTCAATATCTTCATAGATCGCTTCTCCCATAGGATCAAAAGAGAAAGGACCTAAAATGGTGGGAAGATGTGAAGTCTTCGCTAATGCATCTCGTATTGCCATAGGGTCTGTTGATGTTGCTTTTTCGTCTGTTGATGTTGCTTTTTCTATCGCATCGGCGAGAATATAGAGAGTCGCATAAGCTTGTGCAGCCCAAGGTTCGGGTGCTCTACCTTCGTATTTCGCCATATAAGCCTGAACAAATTTTTGGTTTCCAGGTGTCTCTGACTTACTTGACCAACCAGCAAATGCATAGGCACCTTCAGCAGCATCACCCACTGCAGTCACTTCTGCATTGGTTAAATCGGGAACAATTAATTGAGTGGTGATGCCAAGTTCACCAACTTTTTTCATAATCAGAACCATTTCCGCAGAAAGACCAGCAATAAAAAGGGCATCAGGCTGCGGATCCAGGCTCATTATTTCAGTTAATTGTGTAGAAAAATCTTTATCATGGGTATTAAATGTTGCTGTATGCTGAATCATGACATTATTCGCACTAAGTGCTTTCTCCAGTTCGCCCTTTACGCTTGTGGAATAGGTGTCAGCCATATCATATATCACTGCTACATTTGCATAATTCAGCGTAGCCAAAGTCTTCGCCACACCACCTGGAACCAAGATATTTGTGGCGATACCGGCGCGGAAGACATAATTTCCAATCTTACCACTTAAGCCAGCAGCAGATGAGATCGGACTAAATGCAATCACACCAGCTTTTTGTGCAATTGGAAATGCTTCTTCAAGGTCTGTTGAAACCCCTACACCAATGATGGCGGGAACACCTTGATCAACCAACGACTGAACAGCAGCCTTCGCCCCTTCTTCGGTACTCATATTGTCTTTACTTACAAACATTATGTTTGCACCCATCATATTAAGTTCTTCTTGTGCTAATTGAAGTCCCCGTAACATTGGAAGTCCGTATGGTACTGCGTTCTCTCCGGTTTCTGCCACTGCAACACCAATTTTAATCTCAGGCATTCCTCCATCAGGCATTTCTCCATCAGGCATCATTTCCATTGCTTTTTCGCAACCTGTAAGGCCAACAACCAATGCGATGAAAGCAAATGTAATCATAAACACTGAAAATTTTCTAATTGTCATCATAATTCTCCCATATAAATTAAAGTAACGTTAGCTATGGTCATTTAACAATATACTTCAACCACAACCTGTTTATGTGAAAAAATATCATATCAAGACTATCTTGATATTCTTACTACATCATTGAAAGATGTTTTACATACAAAGTATTTTGACATAACTTCTTATACATCAGGACTTACGCAAATTGAGCAGAAAAAGGAATATCGGACTTAAAAAGTCGTTATTTTGGTATTTTATAGTAAAATCCGTAATTACTTATACACTTTGTAGGTGTAGGAGGGAACTCCGATTCCCGACTATCAAGGCGTTCAGTCGCGATTCGGAGATCGATCCTAAACAGGACTTACGCATTTTCTCTTAAAGTCCCCCTGATCAGGGGGACTTCGGGGGCGGGACCCCATAGCGATAGCGTATGGGGAGAAAAACCACTGAAATATCATTGAAATAACGACTTTTTAACCCCCTTATCAGGGGGAAGGCGTAAGTCCTGTACATATTATTTCATGATTTTATGGTAATGTCAACTAAAAATGACAGAACTTACGCATTTTTAAAAATTATTGAAGGATTAGAGAGTTGAAATCGCATATAATCATCCAATAAACTTTGTTTTAGTTCATAAATTGTTTTACCATGTTTGCGCGCAACACGTTTCAAACAGACCCATACTTGAAAACAACAAGCAATATGATTTCTTTGGGCACGCAACTTGCGGCATTGACATTTACCAATACCGGTGACTTGTTTGATCTCACGATGAAGTTGTTCAATCTTCCAACGCACGCGACATTCTTGGCGTGTCGCATCCGCATCCGATTGAGATAAATCGTTTGTCGCAATATATTCCGTGCGTCCGTTAGAGGAGACTAACCGGAACAACTTCACTTGATGCCCTTTTGGAAACTTCTTGATGTGCACGTGCTTTCCGTGTTGCGTTTCTGTCTGTGTCCAAGATAACTTTTGGACTTGTTGGTGTGGTTCAACGCCGTCCGTATCGTTTACAAGACGATTGCGTTTCAGTGGCACATAATAAATCTTAGAAAGTTTTTCAATCGCTTTCATGACTTGCATGGATGCATACCAACTATCCATTAGCACCGTCCGAAACGGGAGTTGTTTTTTGAAGACCGCGTTTTGCAGCATGTCTAATAAATGGTCTATTTTGGTTTTTCCATCATGGTCTTTGTCGTAAATGCGATAATCAATGATCCAATACTCTTGCGTCTTTGGGTTGACATAGAGACACGTTACAATACCGATGCCATCAACGACTTTTTTGTCGCTACCACTCCACTGAGGACGGAGAGCTTCAATCTTTTTCGCATGCGGTTTAGGTAGCACAACATCATCAAAAGCAATGTGCCCTTGATCATCAAACTCAATGTCATCCTGGACAGACTGCCAGAGTTCGCTTGATGGAATGTTCTCATTTCTCAAAAAACGATTGAGTTGATCATGGCTCCATTTCTCAGACTGATCACCAAAGTACGTTTGCGTCCAGTTCGTAAAACTTGATAACAAAAATTGACAATAATCGGAAAATAGGTTTTCCTTCTTTTTAGATTGTGTCCATGTAGTCATAATAGAATAGTATACACCATTTTATAAAAATGCGTAAGTCCTGAATGATTACTGATATGTTTCTTTATACTTGACAATATATAGTCTATTTACTATAATTCCTTTATTGTGTGTGAAAACTAAATTGTCTTGTAGTTTAGATACTACATGTCAAGTCTATGTAAACCATTAACCGAGTAGTTATTATAGTAAACTTTTGAATTAATGGGACATTTTGAGATGTAGGAGGGAACTCCGATTCCCGATTATCACTGAGTTAACTCGCTATTCGGAGATCGCTCCTACAGGGACTTTGTCCTATTATTTTCAATGTTCACTATAGTTCGTTGAAAATGGAGTAAGAAACTAACTCATATATTTGAAATCCACTCTATTTTCCTATTAGTGAAGGAGGAAAGTCATGGATGGTATTAAGAAAGTGATAGGTGTGGTTCTCATCATTATTGCAGTATTAGTCGCAATCCACACAGTTATTGAACCCTTATATCACACTACTGATCCTGATAGCGAAAATCCATATAGTTCTGCTTGGGGTTATATTAATCCGCTCTCGGCTATATCTATAGTATTAGGATTGATATTCGGGTACATACGTATGAGTAACACCCACGAGAACTCAAGTGTACAAGAGTTTATTGCAGCGAACACACTGTTTTATGGATTCATATTCGCCGCTATATTATTCTTCTGGAATTGGTTTGGTATCCTTGAAGTAGGAAAGGAGTTTACCGCAGTTGATCCTCAGACAAGATCTATAGTATGGATTTTCATTGATGCGATCCTTCCGTGTTTGAATGGCGCGTTAGGTGCACACTTGTTAAGATCCAGTGGAACAAGCGATTAGATTACAAATTCTGCATTTTATTCACAGAACATAATCTGCATGCGGTGTGTAAAGTTTTTAGCAAAATATCACATACTCAATTGTATTGCAGAGTCTCTATGACCCGCAATGCAATAAGAGAAAGTCGTATTAGTGCATTAACTTTACACACTCCCAAAAAGCAGGATTATTTAGTCTTAGGTTTTTCTTGTGTTTTTTACAAATGCTAAATGCCGCAAGACGGTAGGTGTAGCTTTCTAACCGCACCATAAGCGTCAATTTAAGGAAAATTTATTCTGTTTTTTATAGAAAAGTGTTGTTAAATAGAAACACCTCTTATACAATGTAGAAAATAATAAATTCTATAATTTTAGTTCTACATAAGAGGTGTTCCAATGTATACTTTATCACAGGTTCCTGAGAAAATGCAAGATATTCTGACAACGACTGCTAATGTAGCTGCACTTGAGACCGGTTTTGTCTCACGGAACCGAAAGCTTACAGGCGATCGGTTTGTTCAAACACTTGTTTTCAGTTGGTTAGATGATCCAGATGCTACCTATACACAAATGTCTCAAACCGCTGGTGTCCTGGGTACTTCAATCACACGACAAGCCATTGAACAGCGATTTACTCCCGAAGCAGCAGAGACCCTTAGAATTGTCCTTGATGCTACTGCATCCACGATTATTTCTACCGAGCCACAAACGCTTCCGCTCCTTGAAAAGTTCAATGGTGTCTATTTACAAGATAGTTCTTGGATTACACTCCCTGATACCCTCCATGAAACTTGGGAAGGTGGCAGCAAAAAGAACAAACCGAACACAGCTGCCGTGAAACTCCACCTGCGTTTTGATATTGCCACAGGCACTTTTGAACACTTTCAACTGACTAATGGTATCACCGCTGATAGCACTATTGAGAAGCAGATTGCGATGCTACCATCTGGCAGTTTACGAGTAGCAGACCTCGGCTATTATTCGCTTGACACCTTCAATAAACTTTCTGATGCGGGTGTGTTTTGGATATCACGTTACAAAGTAAACTGTCTGCTTTATGATGAAATAGGTGAACCTTTTTACTTGCAAAAATGGATCCAGAATGGTTCTGATAACTTCAAGGAGAAACAAATCTTTATAGGTAAAAACAAACGCCTCAAAGCACGAATAGTTGCTCAAAAACTTTCAGAAACAGAAACCCAAAAGCGCATTATGGATATAAAACATCGCGCAAAGCGGAAGCAGACGAAACCTTCACCGGAACGACTTCAGCTTGCAAGATGGAATATCTACATCACTAACATTGGAGTAGACCAACTGACTGCTGAGCAGATTTGTGCTGTCGCACGCACTCGGTGGCAGGTTGAGTTGATGTTCAAATGCTTCAAAAGCATTGGAAAAGTTGATACCTCCCGTAGCGACAAGCCATATCGCATCTTATGTGAGTTATATGTGAAACTCATCGTTGCGATTATTCGGCACTGGATCATGTTAGGGGTCGGTTGGCGATCTCTAAAACATAGTCTAACAAAAACAGCAGAACTTATTAGCACCTTCGCACGCACCCTCGCAATAGGTTTTCGCAAGTCTATAATGTCTTTTCGGCAAACTTTTGATGAAATAAAACACGCTTTCCAAAATGGGTGCTACATTGAGAGACGTGCTAATAGAGACACAACATTGGAATATCTTGAAAATGCAGCAAAAAATCGCTAAATTGACGCTTATGGTGTAGCTTTCTAACCGCACCATAGGTGTCAATTTAGCAACCCCAACCCGCTGTAGGTGCGCTTTGTAAGCGCGCGAGGAATCAATTTACCCTCCTTCCAGTGCCGGTAGGTTCGGTTAGGAAACCGAACCTACCGTCTTGAGTATCAACTTTCAGTCCATCTCTATTCTGGAAAATCCTTATAACTAAATAATCCTGCCGAAAAAGAGGGGTGTATAAAGTTTTTGGCACTAAACGCAATATCCGATGAAATGGACACGTTTTTCCAAAAAACTGTAAAATATTAAAAGAAATGTTAAAAATTGTAAATAATAACTTGACTTAAGTAATTTAATTGTGTTATAATATACGTCACATATAACTTGTTGAATAAGGAAGAGAATTATGAAAACAAAACAGCGGACACAAGGAATAAGGATCATCCTACAAGCAATCTTTTCAGGACATAGAGAAAGTACAGAAGACGTACAATTTAAAAAATTTCTGTTTTTTAATAGACACCTTACGAACCCTTATGTCCATTGCTCTTACAGCAACGTACAAAAGCGTACAGGTTGTACGTGAATTTGTACGTCAATTGTACGGTTTTGACAAAGGAAAAATCTCGGATTTCATTAACAAGACACGCGTTCAATGTGAATGTCTTATGTACATTCACCAAGCGCAATTCATTGCACCTCGGACATTCATCTCACATTGTTGGAGTGGTTTTCAACCACGATTTATTAGAATGTCAACAGTGTTGGAGGGTTTTCAACCCGATGAATACCGTAAGCGCATTCGGCTTTGAATTGGATTGATTAGATTTCAAGCTTTCCATCCAACATGAAAATGAAATGGTTCATGCCAAAAACTTTACACACCCAAAAAGAGATTTCCATTGACAAAACCTAAAGACATGAGTTACTATTTATTATGTCCGCAATTTATTCTTTATCGCATTATATTTCAAATTTTAAACTACAATGATTATTGATTCCCATACACACGCATGGCCACGTTGGCCCTACCAACCCCCTGTTCCCGATGATGAAAGTCGTGGAAAAGTTGAACAACTCCTCCACGAAATGGATTTACACAATGTTGATAAGGCTGTCCTAATCTGTGCGCGTATAGAGAGAAATCCAGATAACAACGATTATGCTGCAGACTGTGTTAAACGCTATCCCGATAGACTCATTCAGTTTGCAGACGTAGATTGTTCGTGGACAGATACATATCACACTGATGGTGCCGCATACCGACTGAAAACTGCAGCTGAAAAATACCAACTAAAAGGTTATACACATTACCTCAGAGGCGATGACGATGGCAATTGGTTCTTTTCTGAGGAGGGGCAACGGTTCTTCAAAACAACAGCAGAATTGGGATTAATCGCAAGTATTGCAATGGGTAGCCATCATCACTCACCATTACGCAAACTTGCAGCGCAGTTTCCAACTGTTCCATTTCTATGTCATCACATGGCAGGAGCACGCGCAACTGAGGCACCACCGTTTCCACAACTTGAACAAGTTCTGACTTCTGCCTCTGTACCAAACATATATGTAAAAATGTCTGGATTTGCTTATGTCTCCGAAGTCTCATGGGATTATCCATACAAGGATACACATAGAGTTGTTCAGGCACTCTATGAACATTTTGGTGCTGAACGTCTCTGTTGGGGTTCAGATTATCCGGTTGTCAGAAATTTTATGACATATCAACACGCACTTGAAGCGTTCAGAACACATTGTACCTTCATCACGGAAGATGATAAATCAGAAATATTGGGCGGCACTCTCAACAGACTACTTACAACTTAATAAGATAATTCACCGAATATCACGTTCTAACATCTTTACATCAGATTGTTTGGAAATATTATTTAAGAAACATAAGGATTACGCATGTTCAAAAACACCCCATTGAAATACCTTATCTTACTAACTCTCTCGTTACATTTTCTTGGAATAGGGACAGACCAAGCATCAGCAGTTGACCTAATTAAACTTGAACGTGAGTTCTCAGGAAAAGGCTCAACACAAGGTGCATTCGGTAAGACCATTCATCTTGCATTCAAACAGAATATCTATGTGAGTGATACAGAAAACAGACTGATTCAGAAACTATCACCTACAGGTGAATTTCTCCTTCAAATACCAGAAAATCCTGAATCTTATGATAATTTCCTACGCAAACCCGGTCACATCACAGTTGATGACAACGGAAATATCTATGTTGCTGACGTAACCACCCATCATATTGCTGATACTTCTGAACCTAAAATCTACATCTTTGCCCCTTGTGTTCATAAATTGAGCCTATCAGGAGAACTACTCACCACTTACTTTGTTGATCTTGTTGATGAAAAACCGGGAGTCGTTATTCCTGCACAACATCTGATAGATGAAGATGGGAAAATAGCGTTAGGGATACAACCCAAGGGTTATGACCGACAACTTCGTATCACAGTCAACGCAAGTAATCAATTATATGTATTAGACGCAGAACGTGGACGTATCCATAAATTTGGTGCAGATGCCAAGAAATTGACCACATTCGGGAGGTATGGCGCAGGTGATGGTGAGTTTGATAAAGACGCTTCCGACATTGCTATAGATGCGCGTGGCAACGTATTTGTCGCAGACACGGGTAACCATAGAATAGTAAAATTTGATAAAGATGGAAAATTCATACTAAGTTTTGGGAGAAAAGGGCGGAACAACAGAGAATTTGTAAAACCGATAGCACTTGCCACTATGCCTACGGGTGAGGTTTTAGTCAAAGATTCAAGCATATTCCGGCGAAAAATCGGTGGTCTACCTGAAGTAATCGCACTTTCACCAACTTTGACACAATTAACTGAAAGTACACCCAGCCAAACAGAACTGGCAGATACAATCAAAAATGCGACACGTCCACAATACGGACCATTTGCTCAAAATCCTGTGTCCCCTGTTGACATCACTTCTCTAAATCGTCGGTTGCGTCTGCTTGAGGAAGCGGAATATCGCCGCTATTATGAGGACAATGCGTCCGACGACGAAGATGATAAAGAACTTGCTGAAGAACTGAAACGCACTGATATTCGGTTGACACTCCTACATAATGTCATTTCACGAGTACAGAAGTTTCACAACAACGGCAGATATATCGGAAGGATTATCTATGAAGTTGATCAACTCAGCGAAGAGAAACACGACCTGACTTTTTTAGATCTTGACAACACCGGTTATCTCTACCTACGAGACACAAGCGATTTCACAATCACCCAATATTCTATCACTGGTTTTACTGTAAAACCATCGCACATGAACGGTTTCTATAGTACTCGTGTCGCAAATCTAAGCAACGACTACCTTGAAGATTACGAGGATGTTGACACCTTAACCGATGTTCAGGACAAGCTAAACCAGTTAGAACTCAAAAACCTTTTCGGCTGGACGTATAGTCTATCTGAACGTTGGCACTTGACTTTCCTTGATGAATTGACCTACAGTGAACAAGACGAGCGGTATATCACACCTGCCAAAGAAGAGGATAGCTTTGATTTTGAAACACAAGCGTTGGAAAATGCATTCGCATTAAATCTGAAATTTATCACCAATCCAAATCCGTATCGCTATAAAGAGTTGAATTTTTCTGTAGGACGGGTTGATGGCACGACTGATCTGACACAGGATGCACTTTTCCAAGAACAGAACAAACAACGCAGAATTGACACAGGTGATGCAAGTTCAACGGTTTTAGAGTTAAACTGGGATATATGGTCTCGGACAAATCTATGGTTTCGTTATGCACATCTCAATCCTGCTGAAACAAGTCGCAATTTTATCCGCAGATTTTATGATGTTTCAGGGGATCTGTATGAGGTGTTCGGAAGCCGCAATGAAGCACGACAGTTCCTCGGTGAATTTACGATTAAGTTTTGATTGGAATATAGATATGGAGTTTAGAGCACTCTACCCAAATGAATTTGATGCATGGCTTGACCATGTATCACATGTCTTTTCGGCAGATCGTCAATACTTTGCTAACCATTGGCACAACGATCCATGGAATGACTTTGAAGGTATACGTATCGCTCTTGATGATGGGAAAATTGTAAGTACTGTGCGGGTATTTATCCGTAAGATGTACTGCCATGGTGAGCCTATTACAGTTGGTGGAATTGGTGAAGTTAGCACACGATCAGAATACCGTAAACGCGGAATTGCAAGCAGATTGTTGAAGGATTCAATTCAGTTTATGGAAGACCGTGAAATTGCCATCTCCATGCTACACGGTGGTCAACGGATTTATTCGGTTGAAGGATGGGAAAGCATTAGACGTTATTATGCCAAGAAAACTATTCAAGGAAACAAAACCCAAAAGTGGAACATACGTCCTGCCAATTTTACAGACACTGAAGAAGTAGAGAAACTCGCATCTATCTACGATATCTATTCCCGCAGATTCAACGGCACATTCGTCAGAGATGACATAGCATATTGGACAGAGTGGGTTCAGACTGAATCGCCACAAACATGGGTCGCTGAACGAGAAGGAATAATTGACGGATATGTGTCCGTTAGAGGACGAGATAGAGAATTGCATGTAAAGGAATTTGTTGCGTCAGAGGAGTCGTTTTCACAAGGCAAAGAAACAGTATTATTTGACGCTTTGTTATCACATATAATCGCGGAGATGGATGAGGAAAATCTGGAAGTATCATACCCCGCACCGATTGCTGATGGATTCAATACCCCAAATGTTGAGTCCTATGGCAGCACCATGTATCGTGTCATCCAATCTGAAGCATTACCATCCCATTTGCGGAAAGAACTTCCAAGTGGACTACCGGACCTACTCCATCGTCAATATGAGGGTTTAGCCCAAGAGATCAAATCTCATCACATCTTTTGGCAAACTGATGGGTTTTAACTTAGATATATGAATTATTAAACTACTGCAACCCATTAGATATGAGTAGTCATTCCTCACCTAAGTCTGCGAATCCGCAAACGTCCGAATCTGTACACTGCAATCAATGGTGGAGTCCAATCCACCGCCATTTCAAGCAATTCTTGCAAATCAGTAATTACTCTGTCTGGAGTACGGCCACCCGGACGTAGCAGAATAACACCAGTGACAGGATGTTTCAATTGAACAACAAGTTGTCCAAAATCAGAATCATGTGTGAGTACGTATCTATGCATCAGGTTAGCATTTGCCAGAATATCTTTATCCTCATAAAGATACCATCCCTCTTCAAAAGCAGAAACAACATCTACTCCTTGTGAACGTAAAAACTCTATTACAAGGACAGATATGTTCATATCAGCGACAAGTGGTGGTAACATAGTTAAGAT
This sequence comes from Candidatus Poribacteria bacterium, assembly GCA_958295945.1. Taxonomy (GTDB): domain Bacteria; phylum Poribacteria; class WGA-4E; order WGA-4E; family WGA-3G; genus MSPOR6. The sequence goes on along the minus strand of OY282386.1, from coordinate 605,957 downwards.
GCACCTTCACGCGGAAAAGGCATATCTATCACGATATCATTCCCTAATGCTCGCGCTGCATATCCAAGAACCGCACGAATGCTTTCTTCAGTTAGTATTGGATAAGATTCAATAATCTCCTTATTTGTCATACCGTTTGCCAATAGTCCCAAAACATGCTCAACGCTTATGCGTGTGCCTTCAATTACAGGTTTTCCTCCAAGGATTTCCTGATTAGCAACAATTCTTACCACCTTATTATCCTCCACAATAGTTTCTAAATAATCTTACTCAATATTCTAACAAAACATTAGGTATAAATCAAACCCTTTCTAATAAAACAAAAAAACTTGACATCATTTTTGCTGCAGCATACAATCTGTTTAGAAATATGGTGGTAATATCACTGGAATCAGTCCATAGATTTGGGAGGATAGCGATATGACAAAACTACGTGTTGGTGTAATAGGTTGTAGTGGAATTGGGACAACACACGCATCTGGATTAGTCGGATTGTCAAACGTTGAATTAGCCGCAGGATGCGATTTTGTGCAAAGCACTCTGGATGCATTCAAGGCAAAATGGCAGGACAATTGGGATAACATTTCTCTTTACACAAACCATCAGGAAATGCTCGCTGCCGAGAAATTAGATGTTGTTACGGTTGCAACATCTGACCATCGGCATGCAGACCTTGTTGTTGATGCTGCAAATGCTGGTGTTAAGGGAATCTTCTGTGAAAAACCGATGGCGACAACTGTTGAAGATGCAGACAGAATGCTGGAAGCAGCAGATAAGAACGGAACTTACTTATCCATTGACCATACCAGAAGATGGCAACCTTTATGGCGACACACAAGAGAAGAAATCGTCGGGGGTGGACACATTGGGGATGTTCAATATGTCATCGGAACATTGAGCGGTGGACGTGCGATGCTATTCCGTAACGGCACGCATTGCGTTGATGCGATCTGCTATTTTGCCGACTCAACCCCAGAGTGGGTCTCTGCTGAATTGGAAGATGGTTACGAAGCTTACACCGAGTATAAAGGTGATGGTGGACACGATCCATCAACAGAACCATCTGCACACGGATACATCCATTTTGCAAATGGAGTGCGAGGATATTATGCGGGTGGTCCGAAATCCACACAATCAGGTTTCCGATGTGAGATAGTCGGCACAAACGGATACATATTGATTAGTGATAATGGAGCAACGATTCACCAAGGGGATTCTGTAGAAACAATTAAAGCACCCTCATGGGATGTTGTTGGCATTCCTGCAGGTGTTCAAGAGACTGTGAAACTCGTTGCAGAGGGTGGAGAACCTGTATCACCAGGCAGTGAAGGACATAAAGTTGTTCAGATAATCATCGGATTTTTGACTTCACAACAACAGGATAATGGCAAAGTTATTTTGCCATTATGACCCTCTTCTGGTAGGAGCGATCTCCGAATCGCGATCTTTCTGGACAACGGTTAATGTCATAATGATTTATAGAAATGGTATTATATTGCCATTATAACACAGTCAATCTGCTGGTAGGACAATCGCATTCTCAGGAATCCAATGCAAATAGACCTTATCGTCTTGTTGAAAACGTTGTGATTTGGAATTGGCTGTCCTCTGTTCATTACTGGTAGATGAGGTATCTACGCCTTGCCATTGTCGGTTAACAATAATTGGTGTTGGGTAGTCCGTTTTCACAGTGTATTGAACTGTTCTACCAAGATAACTGTTATCCACTATTATTCCACATAAACAATTTGGTGTATTCTGATTTGGTTCAGTTGATATAATTATCCGTTCTGGACGAACTACAACCGTTACTGCAGTGTCAACCTGAAAGGTCTCCGCATGTTTACTGACAAACTTAAATGATGGGTCTGTAGTTGACTCTATTTCAGTCAAAATTCCATCTGAGTTTACAATTGTACCTTCAAAGAAATTGGAAGTTCCAATAAAGTCTGCTACAAAACGATTCTGTGGTGAATCATAGATTTCAGAAGGTGTTCCAACTTGTAATATCTTACCTTCGTTCATCACTGCAATCCTATCTGACAGTGCCAATGCTTCTCCCTGATCATGTGTGACATACACGAATGTTATTCCAACTTTTCGTTGTAGTTCTTTGAGTTCTAACTGCATCTGTTTTCTAAGTTTCAAATCAAGTGCTGAAAGCGGTTCGTCCAATAGTAATATAGTCGGTTCGTTTATTAAAGCACGTGCAAGTGCAACACGTTGTCTCTCTCCACCAGAGAGTTCATCTGGTTTCCGTTCTGCGTATCCATGCAACTGAATCATATCAAGTGAACGTTCCACTGCATCTGCTATTTCTGCTTTTGAGATTTTTTTCATCTGCAATCCAAATGCAATGTTTTGTGCAACTGTTTTGTGTGGGAACAGTGCGTAGTTTTGGAAGACAGTATTGACAGGTCTACGATAGGGAGGCGTTTCTTTCATCGATTCTTCGTTTATATAGATTCCACCTTCATCAGCAAAAACGAATCCGCCTATAATCCGAAGTGTTGTTGTCTTGCCACATCCACTCGGACCGAGCAAGGAAAAAAACTCACCACCCTCTATTTGCAATGATACATCGTCAACAGCAATAGTCTCACCGAACTTTTTTGTTACTGATGAAAGGGTTATCTGACCTACGGACATGAGTGATCCGTTCTCTGACATATTACGATATTCTCTTCGTTCATTGTTGATGATGTTTTACCAGCAACATTAGTAGGACTGTTCTTTTTTGGCATCCGTTTATTAGGTATATTTCTAACGATTGTTTCCTTATGTGAAAACCCGTGTTTGCCAAATGCATAGATAACAAATTCATCTGTTGGCAGTTGCACATCTTTAACCCTACGGTTGCCTACAACATAGCAAATTGTTGAACGTGGTGATAGCACTTTTACAACTGTCCCTATGCTATGTCCAAGATCAATGTAAAATGCAGATACATCTTGTGAACGCTTTTCATCTATTGTTTGGATTTTCTCAATAGCAGTTGTCACAGGTGAATCTTCAAGAATCCTCTTTGATGGTCGTCCACCCATTGCTATACTATCAATCTTACGTGCGTTGTTTAGACCTATCCATTCTGCTGATAGACGAGAAAATTGGCCGTATGCAACTGTTGTTTGCGAGTCACCATAAGGAGGAGAAGTAATCACCAGATTATATCCGCCAAGTGGGCGCGGTATTGGGAGTTCCCCCGCAACGGTATTGGTATTACAAATTGATGCTTCCACATCTTTGCGTTTTTCAAGATATGCTATTAAACCTTGTCTATTTCTGTTGAGTTTTTTGCGATAGATACCGTATACATCAGGATTGAAATTCTCCAGTTTTTCTGATGGCATTCGATGCAACTTGAATGTGCTTGTTCTTGTGTATGATACCTCGCGCACAGTCTCTGAATAAGCAACCTTCATGAAATTACAGATTGGTTCATTTTCCACTTTGTTAATCTGACATAACAAGTATGCAAGATAATTCTTTACCTCATCAGAAAACCAATAATCTATGTTTGGTATGGCTGGAATCGGTGTTTCTGGGATTTTGGCAGTTCCAAACTCAATCTCAAAAAAAGAGTCGTTAACTCTATTCATTTCAGTATCAAGTTGCTGTAGAGAAATCGGTGTTACTTTAGAAGTTGCGATCATTCGTACAAGTGGATTGATGTCGCAGCCAACGCTGTGCATACCGAACAGAGATGCCTCAACAAGAGAAGTACCTGTTCCACAATACGGATCCAGGAGCCAATGACCTTCACTCCCATACTCATTTAACAACCTTCTTGCTATCTGTGGGATCATCATTGCGGGATATGTGTGAAAGCAATGGGTATATTCTTTGGTATTTGCTGATCTGAAATCCCAAGATTCATCTTTATATTTTTGAGTATCTGCATTCATATTAACTGTTCCCGATTGCTAAAGCAAAGATTAAGGTGTTTTTCATCAATTCTAAATCCTGTACCATGGTTTCTTACGGTTTTATTATTCTTCAGATGCATTCGCACATCAACAATAATTATATCTTGCCTGATTAAATCCAACAAATTATCCTCATTTGGTTGAGTCAAGAAAAATGCTCCGTTGTACCAGAATTCCTCTTTCTCATCTGAATTGATACGAGTGTCTGCATAAACAACAACTAACGCGGGCATCTTTTCTCTGAAAGTTTCAATTAGTCGTTCACCCATCCACTCAGCACTTAGATTCCCATCTAAGTGATAGAGTCTAACATTTTCGTGTTCTACTTTGACAAAAAGCCCCTGATTGTTCACTCGTGTATCAACTGTGCAGTAAAGAGAGGGACGGTCATTTGTATCTATATAACCGTATTTCTCGATCAATTCTCGTTGTTTGATTTTCCAAACCCCACGATTAAAGGTAAACATGGTTACTCGGTTAGAAGCGGAATTTCGTTGAGATTTCAACTCAATATTATCAAAATCTGGCATTTTCAGATTATTTTCCTTTACTCCAAGTAAGGTTTCAAGCGTATAACCAATACCAGTATTTCCTTTCCGTTTGGTAACAACATATCCCATCCTTTTAATATCAGACAGTTTGTTTTTTAATTCAGATATATCCATCAGGTACTCTCCCCTAATACCAATTTCATGAAATTTATTCCTGCTTGGAAATCAGTAGGAATGTTACTTGAGATATTACATCAGATTCTGCCACCATATTTTTCCAAATCACATCCAATGAAATTTCGTCCTTTTGAGAGTGCTGCTTCCATGACAGAAAAGGAACCGGCTGCGGGATCAATCACATAATCACCTTCATTGCTGACAGCAGCAATAAGCTCAGCCTGTAAACCGATAGGTTTCTGATGCGGATGTTCCTTTGTTTTCGTTTTTTCAAGCCAGACATCGCGAATGTTATGTATTTTCCAAACCCCTTTTGCCTTACGTGGATGCTTCTGTAGCACAACACAATATTCACACACTCGTCTGGATCGGTACCCCATGCCGAACCTATCTTTATTCCAAACGATTAAGTCAACAATGTCTAACGCTGTGCCTTCAAACCATGTCTTGAACCCTTGACATAGATGAAACTTATCCATCCATAGAAAAAGATGTCCAGAAGGAATAAGCACATTGTCAATGCCATGTATGAATTCTGTAATTAGTTCTTCGGACATTTGCATCAATGCAGACCTGCGTTTCTCTCTGCTTTTTCCTTCATTGCCGTAATTCATTTTGTCCAGTACACCTCTGTACTGTGGATCAAGAAACGCAACTGGGGCAGATTCTGGAGGTAGATGTGATAGAAACTGAAGACCGTCCATCTTTAGCCTTTTGTTCGGTTTCAGACAATCAGGTAATTCTATCGGAGGACATTCTACAACTCGTTCAGTTGAGAATACATTGCTCTTAAGGCTATCTGCTGTATTAGGAAATAGTGTAAGTTCCTCGTCTGTGTGGGATGTTTTTTTCATATACTCTCCTGTTTCATATCCATGATGTCTTAATCTTCTGATAGAACCCGTGACAAGATCTGATTGACAAGCTGGGGATTTGCTTTGCCTTGCGTTGCTTTCATGACTTGACCTACAAGAAAGCCAATTGCCTTTTTTGTTCCATCACGAACATCTTGGGCTGGACCAGGGTTTTGCTCAATCACCTGCATCACAATCGCTTCTATCTCATAAGTATCGGTTATCTGTGCCATACCCTTTTCTTCAACAATTTGTTTCGGCATCTTTCCAGTTTCAAAGGCATCGTCTAACACAGATTTAGCGATCTTCCCACTGATAGTATTGTCGCTTATCAACTGTATGAGTTCACTAATATGTGCAGGCGTGATTTTAGATTCTTGTATCTCAATTTCTGCAGTGTTCAATAATCGTGATAGATCTCCCATTATCCAGTTCGCACAGATTGACGGTTCACCACTGAGTTGAACAGCTTCATCAAAGAAATCAGCAACTTGGCGTGTTGTTGTTAGAAATTCAGCATTCTCTTGTGAGATGTCATAATCAGCAATAAACCGGTTACGACGAGAAGCAGGTAGTTCTGGTAGAGTCGGTTGTATTTCTGCGACCAATTCATCATCTATCTGAATATGGACTAAATCGGGTTCAGGAAAATATCGGTAGTCATCTGCTTCTTCTTTCCCGCGCATTGCGACTGTCTTACCAGTCTTTGTGTCAAATAGAAGTGTTTCTTGGACTACCTCACCACCAGAATCAAGGATGCGTGCCTGCCGTTTTACCTCGTAATCCATTGCATCCAGGAGTTCTTGGAATGAGTTTTTGTTTTTTATCTCAGTTCGCGTTCCTAATTCTGTACTCCCTTTTGGACGCAGTGAAATGTTCGGTTCACAACGTAAACTACCTTCCTCCATATTGCAATCACTCACCTCAATATATTCCAAAATCTCTTTAACCGCACGACAATAGGCAATCGCTTCTTCTGGTGAATGGATTTCTGGTTCACTTACAATTTCCATTAGTGGAACCCCTGCCCGGTTGAAATCCATAAAACTACGATTTGGATCGCCTGTGACTTCAGCATGTATGGACTTTCCAGCATCCTCTTCGAGGTGAATTCTACGGAGTGCCACGGTTTTCTGCTGTCCATCAAAGTCATAGGTGACCTTGCCATGCATACATAGTGGTAGATCGTATTGCGAAATCTGATAGTTTTTGGGTAGATCTGGATAAAAATAGTTTTTCCTGTCAAATTTGCTGTATTTTGTTATTTCACAATTCATTGCTAAACCTGCGCGGACAGCAAACTCTAACGCACGTTTATTGATAACAGGTAGCGTTCCTGGCATGCCTAGACAGATTGGACAAGTGCAATCATTTGCTGAGGCACCGAAAGTATAAGCACAGTTACAGAATAACTTACTATTTGTGCATAATTCTGCGTGTATTTCCAAACCAATTACTATTTCATATTTGTCCATGGAGTCACTCTCATTTCTGCTGCATATCATAAGAAACAGCGCGAGTACCTACACTTAGATTAAGGTAGGATATCTCGCGCCAAAATATTATAGAACCATATTACATAGACTGTTCCGATAAATCGTTTACAACTTTTACATTTGCTTCCACTTCTGCGCGGGATGTCATACCGATTGTCATTGCATGAACACACGGCAAACCCATCACAAACTCAATAGCATCGCGTTGGCTCTCAGCATCTTTTGCCAATTTACCCATACCTAAGACTTTCATGCCGTAGATTCCTTTTCCGACAAAAGCCATCTGTTCCATCGTTCTGATGACATCTGGGGGTGATGCATCCATCTGAACACCTGAATGATTAATCCGTGCTAATACGACTTCTACCCAGTCTGTCATTGCTGATGTTTGGAATGCTCCGAAATCATGACAAGAAACACCGTGTGCACGAATCAATCCTTGTTCTTTACACCGAGTAAGTGCTTCCATTGCATCTGGATACCGAGCCGGCCAATCAACTTGTGTGAGACAATGCAGTAGGACAATATCCACATAGTCCGAATCTATCTCTTTTAGGAATCGTTTAACATCTGCTTCTACTTCTTCTCTTGTGCGTGATACAGTTTTCGTTGTAATGGTTACACTACTACGTGGCACATGTTTGAGTGCTTCTTTTATATGGGGGTGGCTACCATACTGGTCAGCCGAATCCCAAAACGTAATGCCATTTTCGTGGGCAAAAAGCAAGAGGTCACGTAGTGCTTCAAACCCTAAATCTGTCTGATTTGAACGACCATTCCATCCGTTTGATCCTGTGCCAATTGAAAGACGTGAAACATCTAAACCTATCTTCCCAAGTGCTACTATTTCCATCTTTAATCCTCCTATAGACAATTTGGAACTTATGCAAGTATACCATTTATTTCTAATTCTGACAATAAAAACATCTTCTAAGGCAGGGTTATTTAGTTTTAGGTATTTTAGTCGTTTCTTATCACAAGCGTTAATATTTTTGGTAATGCAGATATAGCGTGATCTTTCACGCTATATCTGCTGGACTTCACCTTAAAAAACTGGACCTTTGAGGTGAAAAATGCCAGAGAAAAACTCTCGACACTTGTTAGATAGATTAGCAGAAATCCAAGACCCGCGCAACGAAAAAGGAAAACGACACCCGTTGAACTCAATCCTCGGACTTATCATTATTGGTCTTATGTCTGGACATAAAGGATATACCTCCACTGCAACTTGGGCACGGTCACAACCTGTCCTCGTCCAAGCACTCGGTTGGACACACAAGACATCACCTTGTGCCGCAACGGGACATAATGTGCTAAAAGTTTTAGATGCGGATGCTGTTGAAAAGACTTGGACAAACTGGGTAGAAGACGTTTGTCCAAGTCAACCTGATTTAGAAGGGTGTCTTGACACAGTCGCTATAGACGGTCCAACGATGCGTGCCAGCAAGAAAAGTGGTGCGACAATAAGCCATTTACTCTCCGTTGTTTCTCATGAGTTAGGGGTTACACTGACACAACAAGGTGTCAGCGACAAAACCAACGAAATACCGATCTCAACAGAGATCCTTAAGAACTTTGATGTGAGTGGTCCAGTCATCACAACAGACGCACTTTTGACACAGAAAACTTTCTGCCACGCCATCATAGAGGGTAATGGAGATTATATGCTCCCTGTCAAAAAGAACCCCCCGGACCTTTATGATGAGATCCAAAAACTCTTTCAAGACGTTCCGGACACGCTTTCTGAGAATGCGACACATCCTCTATTGGGAGACCCTATGGACAATCACCAGACTTGTGAAAAATCACATGGGAGACTTGAGACAAGGTGTTTGAAAGCAAGCTCAAGTCTCAACGAATATCTGGACTGGCCAGGCACAGAACAGGTAATTCAATATCGTTATATTCGCAAAAACCCAAATACAGAAGAAGAAACAACCAAAGTCAACTATGGTAGGACAAGTCTGACACCTGAAGAAGCCTCTGCCGAACGCTTACTTGAACTACACCGTGGGCATTGGTCAATAGAGAACAAGTCGCATTGGATGCGCGGGACGCAACTTGGAGAAGACGCATCATCTGTCCGAACGGGGGCTATTCCACAAACTATGGCTGCTTTGCGAAATGCAGCTTTAGCAGTCCTGCGATTTGATGGCGTTACACGTATTGCTGACAAGATAAGATATTATGCTTCAAAACCTTTACTCGCAGTTAAATTGATAACTGAGTGTTTTTAAAACTAAATAACCCTGCCTTATCAGAAAGCGTATAGTTTTTATCACTTCAGTCCATTTTTCATTTCAGTACAACATCTTACGAACCCACCTGATGACATATTCATTGTGTTTTTCTTGTCCAATCCTTGATTCTATACTTCTTTGAAACCGGACCGTATTATGCAGTTTTCTGTTTTAAGGTCCGGTCTTGGTACAGTTTCGGTACGGTGCTGTAAATCCAGTCTGTGTCTTGGTATTTTAGTAATTTTTGTGCGAATTTGTGTAAATTTTATTTTTTTCAAGCAGTACGTTTTTGCATTTATTTTGTTGGTTTCTTGATATGTATAATTTATTGTTGTATTGTGTTAACATAAGTGTTTACCAATAGGTCGATATTTTTGTTGTCTGAACCAGGATTTTCAGGTTTAGTAGATTTTCAGGATTATGAGTCTGATGGTTCTAAGTGCCATTGTTAAGATGAGCTGCTCCGATGTTGTAAGGGTTTGTAACGCAGATGATTTGAGTCAAGACCTGTAATATTGGTTTGGAAGTCACGCATACGATGTAAAAAGCATAATCGTGGTTGGAAACAACTCCTATGATGTAAATATCGTGGTTAGAAACCACTCCAACAATATCGTGGTTGGAAACAAATGTTGCTGTTTCAGAGGAGTATCGAGAATTTCAAAGAGATATGTCCAGCGCGCTTAGAAAGCGCGCCTACAAGTTTTGGGTGATTAAGATTACCCGATTAATAAATCAATCTTCATTTAGGCATTCCCCGTGTGGTATTCTGCATTGGTTAGGAAACCGCACCTACCGCCTTTGGGATTTAGTAGGAGTTAAGAAAAGATTAATACGAAATAACCCTTCACCACTCCATTAATTTCCTTGATATAGGCAGTATGTTAGTGTATACTAAATAGGTGATGTTTATTTTCAGGAGGAATAATAATTGTTTAGAGTATTTCGGTCATTATTTACACTATTACTCATTTTCGGCATAAGTGTTTTGTCATTGGGTAAAGAATCGGCAAGACTTTACTTCCCCAATTCAGTTGGTAGTACGTGGGTGTATGTTGATCAAGATGGAAACGAATTAACACGAACTGCTGTTGAAGATAAGAATATAGACGGTATGACTTATCATGCATTTTCATATCAACCTGAAATTGAGGATCTGGAAAAATATCAGTATCTGTTGCATCCATCTCTATATAATATTGGAGAGAAGTGGGTTGCATTATATGTCGGGGATGATATAGAAACTGCAACCAAATCTATCCTCAGCCAGAAACTTGATGAAACGATTGCATCTATGCGTATTTTGATTGCCGAACAACTCCCTCCTGATGTTACTATTGAATTTGATTACACTGTCACTCCTACTGCCCAAGATTATTTCTATCTTTTTCCCATACCGATTACCTATAATGAAGAATGGATTGCAATGGAATTAGAAGTAAAGGTAAACATGTCTATGGATATAAGTGGTGCGGCAGTTGATCCTCCAGAAGAACTTAAATCTATTGTATCTACGACCAGTTTTGAAGAGAGAGGCAAAGTAGTTGGGAAAGAATCAGTTGAGACAGAAGCTGGAAAGTTTGATGATTGCATAAAAATTGAATACAGGACATTATCATCTACAGATACGACTCTTCCACCACAGATAAAGCAGTTAATACCGACTCAGCAGCTACAAGAATCAGTTTCCACATTATGGTTAGCCCCAAATGTTGGTATTGTAAAATATATTAGCAACGGTGAGACTACTGATGAAGTTACCAGTTTTGAATTGAAAAGTTATGAGATTAAAACAGACTCACAGGAAATTGGAGTAACCGATTAAATTGCGAAAGTGTTTAAATTAATATAGTTATACCATTTCTAAAAGAAAACGCCGCATTTTTGTAACACAAACTGCCAGTTTGTGCCGTCCTTCAAGACATTCTTAACTAATGTTAATGGGATAAACATTTATAGAAATGGTATTACGTTGAGGGGAGATAAAAAGGAATTGCAATATGTTGAATAAACTATGTCTGACATTCGTATCAATACTATTCCTGTGTTTTTGTATCACAATATTTGGAAATGAATCTTCAAGTGTATATTTTCCGAGTGAAGTCGGTAGTTATTGGGTTTACGAAGATGAAGATGGTAACGAAATAACCCGAGAATCTGTTGAAGATAAAGTAATACCTGCCCAAACCTTTCATGCATTCAGTTATGAACCTGCAATAGAAGAATGGTTTGACTATATACCACATTTGCAACCTAACCGTTTCAAAGTAGATGACGATGGTATCACATTCTACAATAGTGATGAAATAGCAGAGCTTATCAAGGCACGATTAACAAGAGAAATTGAGACACTTATTCTTATGGAGCCTCCCGATGATGAAGAAATTAGTTATGAAGTAATCACTGATTCTTCTGAACAATACCTTTTTCTTCCACTACCAATTTCATTGAACGAAGAATGGGATACGGGCACACTCAAAACTACACTTCAAATAAGCATAAATGACCATGGGAATAATGATATTGGTCGGATGGACATTCATTTTTCTGTGATTGAATCGGGGACGGTGGTAGATAGAGAAACAGTTGAGACTCCAGCAGGAACGTTTGAAGAATGTATAAAAATAGAATTCAGAACCGAAACAGAAATGAGTATGGCATTTGAAAGAGATGGTAATCCGCCTGGAGAAACGGTGACAACTTTGTGGTTAGCTCCGAATGTTGGTATTGTAAAGTGTCACAGAGAAATGGAAGATATGTTCCTCAAGACAGCTCCGATTGATGAACTTCCATTCACAACCACTGAAAACACACTTGAACTCAAGAAATATGAAATCAAACCCACTGAAACAGAGACTAATACCAACTACTTTCCTGTTAGTCCTGGCAGTTATTGGGTTTATGTGGACCAGGATGGAAACGAATTGACTCGTCGTGCTTTAGAGGATGAAGTGATTCCAGATAAGCGATTGAAGGCATTCAACTATAAACCTGCAATAGAAAATTGGGAAGAGTATGATGTCTATACGAATTCAGAATTGTATGAAGTTTCGGATGATGGAATAGTATTGCATGTAGGTGTTTCGGCGGCAAAAGGACTTAAAGCACGGCTGAAAAAAGAAGTAGATGTAATTGAAAAAATTACAAACAGATTTCAGGAATCGATGAAAAACGACACTACAACCCAAGAGCAAAGAAGTTTTGAAATAAAATATGAAGTAGATGTCAAGTCAGAAGAATCATTACAATTTTTGCCAGACATTATTCAAACAAATGAGGAATGGGATGTCGCGAAATTTGAAGCAAAGATTGATATGCAATATTTTAGTACGAACACACAAAATAGACCAAACAACCGTCCATTTAGTAGAAATATATGGGACTTTACTATCATTGAAACAGGTAAAATTGTTAGTAGAGAATCTATTGAAACTACAGCAGGAAAGTTTAATGACTGTTTAAAGGTTGAATTTCGTACCGAAACGACAATTAATGTTTCTGACAGTTGGCAATCAGAGGAATTAGGTACACCTGGAGAAACTACAACAACAATATGGATTGCTCCTCATGTTGGTATTGTTAAGTTCAAGAAGCAGAGTGAAAATATAATGCTGAAGGCACTATCCAAGAGTACAGAAAATGAAAAAGTTATCACAGAAGCAGATATTGAAATGTTTAACTCATTTGAAGAAGAAACACTTGAATTAAAAGAATATGAAATCAAAACTGTTGATAAAGAAAAAGATAACAAGAATTAATAGTTTTCGCACAGATGATAAAGGAAAATTCACATGTTAAAGCGATTTAGTTTTATTTTTTCAATTCTACTTGTCTTACTTCTAAGTGCTACACTAAGGGGTAATGAAACTGCAAAATTATATTTTCCAAGCACACTTGGAAGTTATTGGGTATATGAAGATCAGAACGGAAATGAATTAACTCGGCAAGTCGTGGATGGTGAAGAGATATCTGGTGTAACATATAAAGGATTCAGTTATGATCCTGAATTGGAAGATTGGATTGATTTTGACAGACATTTTGCTCCATACCTATTTTATGTTGGTGATGAGTGGGTCTCATGTCTTGTCAGTGAAGAGGTGGAAGAAGCTGTGAAAGCCCGTCTCGGAAAAGAGATGGATACTCTTTCGCAACTTGCACAAAATGTATTTGCAAATAGTGCACCGCCTGAATTGAATATTACAATTAGTCTCATCCATGATGTGGAAGCAAAATCTGAGGAAAATCTCTTTTTGCTTCCATTGGACGTGTCACCTAATGAGGAATGGGATTCTCTAAATGTCAATGCAACTGTTTCATTTACTATGGACATACAGGGATTGCCTGCCGTGCAAGGTGTTCCTGACATTCCAACGATTACCTTTGATATAGACATTCAAGAAACAGGTATAATTCTCGGTACTGAAACTGTTGATGTTACTGCTGGCACATTTGAAGATTGTCTGAAAATTCAATTCCAAACGGAAACTGAACTGACTGCATCTGAACCTAATCCAAATCAGGAACAACCGGGTGAATCTGTTACTACATTATGGTTAGCACCAAATGTTGGTATTGTAAAGTTCTACCAAGAAACAGAAAATATTATTTTGAATACTATGTCGGAGTCTGATTTTTCTGAAGCCTCATTAGCGCAACCGGAAATTGATGCACTTCTTGCACCTAATGTCATATCTTATGAATTACAGAGTTATGAAATTGTTCCTGAAGAAGTTGAAGATGAAAGTGAGAAAGAATAGAAAGGCTTAACATAAGACATATCATGTTGATTGGGTGTTCTCGTTCTACCCGATCTAATACCAAATTCACTCGGTTCCCTTTCATCAACAACTATCAAAATGGAGTAACCCCATGATCAAGAGAGTTTGTACAGCAACGATTTTGCTTTTTGTTTTATCTTTTAGTGTGATCTTGTTAGGTGACGAATCGTCTACCAAGTATTTCCCCTACTCGTTAGACAGTTATTGGATTTATGAAGATCAGGATGAAAATGAGTTTACACGGCGCGCGGTTGAAGGTGAGGAGATAGGTGATGAAGTCCTATCTGCTTTCAGTTATGAACCTGAATTAGAGAATTGGCAGGACTATAGTTGTTTTTTACATGCGTCTTTATACAAAGTCAATGATGATGGGATAGCACTGGTTGTTGGTGATGAAATAGAAAAGGCATTAAAAGCACGATTAAAATACGAGGCAGATTCTTATCTTGAAGTTATAATGAAAGATGCCCCTCAAGGAGGATCTGTTGACATTGACATTATAACTGAAGCACAAAACGATTTTCTCTTACTGCCTGATACAGTTGTTGAAAATGAAGAATGGGATGTAACTGAGAAGAAAGGTGCGATAAAAATGAAAGCCAACGATCCCGGTATGTCTGAACCTTTTATAATGTCTTTTATTTTCGATATAAGTGAAACGGGAATCGTTACTGGTTCAGAAACTGTAGTTGTACCAGCAGGAACCTTTGAGGATTGTCTAAAGATTGAGTACCGCACAGAAACGACATTATCATTTTTTCCAATTGAGTTTGAACCCGATGACGATGAAATAGAACCTGCAGGAGAAACTGTAACTACAGTATGGTATGCACCTAATGTTGGAATAGTGAAATATCATCAGGAAAGGCAACACATTTTTTTAGAAATAATTCCTGAAGACGCAGGTATCCCAAAACCCGAGAATCCTGAACCGATCACATTTGAGTTAAAAGAGTATGAAATAAAAACCAACGGTCCTGATAGTGAGAAGAGTGAATAATCACATCAGAACCAACAGATGGAGTAATGGAATATGTTAAAAGAAACTCGAACAGTGTTTCTCGTTTTACTCATGACTTGTTTCAGTATAACATTGATGGGAAATGAACCTGCAAAGAATTATTTTCCCACAGCAGTGGGTAGTTTTTGGGTCTACGAAGATCAGGATGGTAACGAGTTAACACGACGTGCAGTTGATGGAGAAGAGATTGCAGGTGAAAAGTATCATGCTTTTGACTATGAACCGTCATTTGAGAATTGGGAGAATTATGATTATCGTGTCCATCCAACTCTTCTAAAGGTAGACGAAACAGGTATAAAGTTTCATATCGGAGATACGGTGAAAAAAGCATATAAGACCCTACTTACTAAAGAATTAGAAGTATCTTTTGATAGTTCACGAGAAAATGTGCCGCCTGATACTCAATTGCAACCTAAATTTGATATAGAAATAGAAAACCAAGAAAATTTTTATTTACTTCCCTACCCAATAACCTTGAATGAAGAATGGGATTCATATAGAATTAAACCTTTGCTCAAGATTACATTAAACTATGAAACATCTGAAAACGATCCAGAATTAGTAGGTTATTCATCAGCATCCGCTATTTATTTTACAATATTGGAAACGGGAAATATTTTAGCAAAAGAAACCGTTGAAACAGCAGCTGGAGAATTTGAGAATTGTTTGAAAATAGAGTATAGGACTGAAACAGTGATGCCGAAAGTGTATGGAGGAGGAGGACCTGGAGCAGGTGAGACAAGGACAACGGTGTGGTTAGCACCCGATGTCGGTCTTGTAAAGTTTCACCAAGAATCTGAAAAACCGACCCTACAAGATACCTTTCCAACTGCAGAATCCACTACAGAAGTAAGAACATTAGAGTTGAAAAAGTATGAAATTAAATCGGATGCATCGGAGACTGAATGAGCGTTTTTCCTATCTATCGTCCAAGACGACTTCGGGCAAATCTGAACATTCGCCGACTTGTTCAAGAAACACAGTTATCTGTGGATGACCTGATTTATCCGATGTTTGTTGTTCATGGGGAGAATACGGCAATAGAAATATCATCTATGCCGGGATGCTATCAATACTCCGTAGATAAACTTGTGGATGCTGCAATGGAACTTGCATCCCTTGGGATTCCTGCAACGATACTATTTGGAATTCCTGAATCCAAAGATTCGCATGGGTCTGAGGCTTATGCAGAAGATGGGATTGTCCAACAAGCAGTTCGTGCGATTAAAGAGGCAGTTCCTGATCTGCTTGTAATAACAGATGTGTGTCTGTGTGAATATACAGACCATGGACATTGTGGTGTCATAGAAAATGGTGAAGTGTTAAATGACCCAACGCTTGACCTGCTTGTCAAAGAGAGTATATCCCATGCACATGCAGGTGCAGATTTGATCGCGCCATCTGATATGATGGATGGACGTGTGGGTGCAATACGGTACGCTTTGGATGAAGAAGGATATGATCATATACCGATTATGGCGTATTCTGCAAAATACGCTTCAGCATTTTACGGACCTTTTCGCGAGGCAGCAGAATCTGCACCGCAATTTGGTGACCGTCGCTCTTATCAGATGGATCCTGCGAATGTTGAAGAAGCATTGCGTGAAGTTGCCTTGGATATTGAGGAGGGAGTTGATATTGTCATGGTAAAGCCAGCACTTGCATATTTGGATGTTATCCATCAAGTGAAATCGGAATTTCAGATGCCAGTTGCAGCCTACAACGTTAGTGGTGAATACGCTATGGTGAAGGCTGCAGCACAAAACGGTTGGATAGATGAAAAGCGAGTGGCACTAGAGTTATTAATGAG
Source organism: Candidatus Poribacteria bacterium (assembly GCA_958295945.1). Classification (GTDB taxonomy): domain Bacteria; phylum Poribacteria; class WGA-4E; order WGA-4E; family WGA-3G; genus MSPOR6. Next base: position 589,164 of record OY282386.1, on the reverse strand, counting down.
TATCAAACGCGCTGGTGCAGACATGATTTTAACTTACTTCGCAAAGTCTGTTGTAGAATGGCTTGACCATTAGAATATAGTAAAATCAAAAGACATTACTTATTATTTTAATTTGATATGATATTAACTTATTCGGAGGAATGAATTGGAGAGTAACAAATCATTATCAGCTTGGAAGAATTCACAACAATTTATCCCGGGTGGAGTCAACAGTCCTGTCCGTAACTTCGGCAAGGTGGGTGAACATCCGCGTTTCATTGAACGTGGAAACGGATGCAAGATTTACGACATTGATGGCAACGAATACATAGATTACGTAGCCTCTTGGGGACCACTTATATTAGGACATGCCCATCCATCTATTGTAGCAGCAGTGAGTCATGTGGCAGCGCGTGGAACAAGTTTCGGTGCCCCGACAACTTTAGAGACTGACCTTGCTGAAATCATTGTGGATGCCGTTCCATCTATTGAGAAAGTCCGACTTGTCAATTCCGGAACAGAAGCTACAATGAGTGCTATTCGTGTTGCACGCGGTTATACAGGACGCAGCAAAATCCTAAAGATTGATGGGTGTTATCACGGACATGTGGACTACCTATTAGCAAAGGCTGGTTCAGGTGTTGCAACCTTTGGTCTATCAGATAGTGGAGGAGTTCCTGAAGATTTTGCAAGAAATACCTTAACGATACCATTCAACGATGCTGAAGCATTGAAAACTACCGTTGAGGCAAATCCAGATGAAATAGCGTGTCTAATCCTTGAACCTGTTATGGGAAACATGGGTATCATACCGCCGCGTGATGGCTATCTCAATGAAATACGTGAGATTACTGAACAACACGGTATCGTGCTAATCTTTGACGAGGTGATAACCGGCTTCCGTGTAGCCTACGGTGGCGCACAGTCTTTGTATAATGTTACGCCAGATATGACTTGTCTTGGTAAAATAATCGGTGGTGGATTACCAGTCGGTGCTTATGGTGGCAAACAAGAGATTATGAAATGTGTTGCACCAGAAGGAGATGTTTATCAAGCAGGCACTTTATCTGGAAACCCGTTAGCCGTAACTGCGGGTCTAACGACTCTAAAGGAACTTGCGAAACCGGGAATATATGATAGACTTGAAAAATGTGCATCTGTTCTGGCGAATGGACTTGCCGATGCGACTAATAAACATGGTATTGATGCATGGCATAGCCGCGTAGGATCAATGTTGATGCTCTATTTCACATCAGAAACTGTAACGGATGCGGATGGTGCACGCACTGCTGATACAGATCGTTTTCGTGAGTATTTCTGGTGTCTTCTTGAACGTGGTGTATATGTTGCTCCGTCACAATTTGAAGCGGGATTTGTTTCGTTAGTCCACTCAGAAGAAGATATAGATAAGACCATACAAGTCGCTTATGAGGTATTAGCGAAACTATAGTAAAGGAACTGAATGTCAAGTTTTGATCAAGTCGTTAATCTGATTTCCGATGATCTGAGTGCTGTTGAGTCGATTTTGACTGAAAACACTGCAAGTGAATACAGTTTTGTAGATATGGCGGTTCAACATGTAGTTGAAGGAGGTGGAAAACGGCTACGTCCGATACTCGTTTTACTTTCTGCACGAACATGTGGGTATGTTGGAAGCGATGCACATACACTTGCTGCCGTTGTTGAACTTATTCATGTTGCTTCACTTGTGCATGATGATGTTCTTGATGAAGCAGCGATCCGTCGAGGACGCGAAACATTACAGACAAAATGGGGGAATAAAGTAGCTGTCCTTGTAGGAGATTATCTGCATGCACGTGTCCTTTCAATGCTTGTATCGCGCAAATCCGATGATCCTGCAATGGAAATCCTTGCAGATACAACACAAGCAATGTGTGAAGGTGAAGTAATTCATGCATACAAGAGTGGTGATTTTGACATATCTGAGGAAGAATATTTAAAAATTATTAGTTTCAAAACTGGGAAGTTGATCGCTGCTTCTTGTATACTGGGTGCACATCTTGGAACAAATAATATGGAGCGGATTGATGCCATTACACAGTATGGTCAACAGATTGGAACAGCCTTTCAAATCGTAGATGACCTACTTGATTTCGTGGAAGCACCTGAGAAATTGGGGAAAAATGCCTACGGTGATCTCCGTGAAGGAAAGTTAACTTTTCCTATTATCTATACAAGAAAAGTCTGTGATGATGGTGAAAAACAGATGCTTGAAAAAGTCCTTAACGCTGACAGCGATGAATCTCAAGCTATCAACTATGTTGAATCTTTATTTGAAAAGTATGATGTTGAAACCCACTGTCTGAGAATAGCACAAGGGTATGCTGACCGTGCAAATGCAGCACTGACAATACTACCTCAATCAGCTGCTCGTAAGGCACTTGAAAATCTTGCGAATTATGTTGTGTCACGGGAATCGTAGTTAAACCCATAATTTATCTCAGTTCTTTCTAGTGTTCTACCTAACGATGTATTGCGATGTTTTATCCTGCACATATTAATCTTCAGAATCGAAATTGCTTGGTTGTGGGTGGCGGCACAGTAGCTGAACGTAAAGTTGTGTCAATGCTAATATGTGGTGCACATGTAACTGTAATTAGTCCTGACGCAACGGAATTAATCGCATTTCTATCTGATACTGGACAAATACGATGGCACAAGAGACAACTGAAGGAAGATGATACGAGAGGATATTTTCTTATCAGTGCTGCAACGGATGATACTTCTATTAATACTGCAGTCTTCACAGAAGCACACGATAAATACAGGACACGATTAGTCAACGTAGTGGATGTTATTCCACAATGTACTTTCGCTGCTGCGTCTGTTGTAACGGATGGTAAGATTGTAATCAGCATTTCGACAAGTGGTAAAAGTCCAGCAACAAGTCGTCGTATCCGAGAACATCTTGAGGTGATGTTGAACACATCCTCATTGTACACGCTTGGATATGAAAATGGTAGACCTGTTCAAATAGAAAACCAACTGTTACCTTATCCAGTTTATCTCTTGTTGGCAAAAAGAAAATGTGTTGTCTTGAGTGAGAAAAATACATCAGAGATAGAGGGGCGTATAACTTTGCTACACAAATGTGGCGCAGATGTGGTCTGCCATCATTCAAAAATGGTGAAATACCAAGATATTGAAGATGCATTTCTTGTAATTGCCGAGAAACAGTCATATTTAGACCTTCCGCGTGATAGAGATACAAATATCTTCTATGAGTCGCTCAATAAACCAAACGTAGGGACATTTATCACTCCGAAACTGGTAATCGATGACAACCTGATAATCAGTATCTCTGCTAAAAATGGATTAGATCCTGCATTAGCAGATAGTATTTATGACAGACTAAGAATCCAGTTTGAAAACAACGGATACGGTGATTTTATTGATATTCTTGGTAAATACCGTCCAGAAGTTCTTGATGCACTTCCTACACCAGATAAGCGAAAAGAGTTTTTAGAGACGCTCATTGGGCATGTTGAAAACACGTCACAATATGAAGAATGCTGTCTCGGTCTTGATAACCTTGAGTGTAGTGCTGAATGTTTGTTTAACTGGGTGCGACACGGTAAAATTGATCAATCAAAAAACTTTATTTCAAAACAATTAACTACTCAAAGTTGAAGCCTATAATACCAAATTAACGAGATCTGTATTGTTTTTGATGCTGAGAACAAGGATGGGCAAGGATCCCTGCCCCTACGATTTAGGCTAATTTGGTATAAGTCAAACCAGAAAACCATGCATTTCCTATTTCTTGTGACAGTTTTAGTCTATTTAGCAGCAAGCATATTCCAAGCCGGATATCTTGTATTGGGGAAACAGACTGAAACCCCCGCACTACGACCTACAATTGCCCACATTGCTTATGCGATTACGTGTCTTGGATTTGGTCTGCTGACACTATTTATTATTGTGTGGTGGACACAGCAGGGACATTTCCCTATGACACGTTGGACAGACTCAACTGCTTTTTTTGCGTGGGCAATAACGCTTATCTATTTGATTGTAGGTAGAATACCACATCTACGCGCTATAGGTAGTTTCATAATGCCTTTAGCGTTCATTACAATCCTCATTTCGTATAGTTTCTCCAGAGGCACCTCGGAATTACCAGAGAACTTAGAAACCTATTGGTTAGTCCCTCATGTAACATTAATTCTTTTTTCTTATGCAGCATTCATCACTGCCTTTGGTTTTGGCCTAATGTTCCTACTGACCGAGAAGAAGATTAGACAGAAGAACCACACACCTCTATACAACATTCTACCTTCACTCGGTGCTTCAGACGAATTTGGTCACAGATTTGCTATCCTCGGTGTGATTTTGCTCACAGTGGGTGTGTTAATTGGTGCACTATGGACGCAGTATATCAATGACGAAGTGAAGTGGAGATGGCTTGATGCCAAAGTTCTTTTTACAATAGCAACTTGGTTTATCTATGTTATTCAGATTAGTATTCGTCAGTTATGGGGATGGCGTGGTAGAAAAGCAGCGTATTCTGAAATCATTGGATTTGTTGCAGTACTTTGTACCTATATCGGTGTAAATCTTTTTTTAGACAGTGTACACACATACCGATGATTGATCTATTTCAATTAATAACCGTATGAGGAAGCAGAATGAGACAGTTTGGTATATGGGGACCAGTTAATTCAGATGATAATTATGTCGTCACCCGAAGTCAACTGCTTGCCGATTACATCAATCGGATGAAGCAGGGACGGTATGTTGTATTATTTGCTCCAAGACAGACAGGAAAGACAACTTTTTTCCAGAATGCAATGGATGCATTGGAGATTGAGAAAGAGCAGTATTTCCCTATACAACTCAATTTTGAGGTCTACAAGAATGCTTCTACAGAAACATTTTACAAGGACTTTCAGAAAGAGATAAAACGTGAGATTGGTTACGTTTTTCAGATTCGAGAAATAGATCTATCGCAAGGGTTAAGTGATCTTCTGGGCAAATTTGAGATGATAGATCATTTCACGATGCAAGAATTCTTTGAGCAATTAGGGCAGTTACTATTTCCACAGCGTTTAGTAATTGTTATTGACGAATTTGACGGTATTCCACAAGCCGCAGCAAGAGATTTTCTTCACACACTTCGTCGCATGTATCTCTTGCGTCACAGTAACCGTTGTCCTTATAGTCTAAGTATCGTAGGTGTGAAGAATATCACGCAGCTCAATTATGACCGTTCAATTTCACCTTTCAACATACAAGATGAATTTAGTCTACCCAATTTTTCCTTGACACAGGTGCGTGAATTATTTCAACAATATACAGATGAGAGCGGACAACAGTTCTCTACTGAAGTCATTGACATATTGCACCAACAAACCGCAGGCCAACCCTTCCTTGTCAATAGAATGGCACAGATTCTAACAGAAGAATTGGATATTCCAAAATCCGATAGAATACAGATGGAACACTTTTCGCAAGCACATGCAAGAATTATCAACGAAAGAAATACGAATATTGATCATCTAATTTCAAATATCCGGAGGGATCCCCGATTTGAAAAAATGTTGATGCAGATCGCCTTTTACGATAAGAGTTTTGAATTTAGTCTGCACAATGAAACCATTAGTGAACTTGCAACCTATGGAATTATAACTAAAGGTGAAGATAGAATGTGTCAGATTGTCAACCCGATATATTTCCACTGCATCATACAAGCACTAAAACCATTGATAAATGGACTTGAGGATGAATACATTTCAGATGACGCTCCATTAGAATTTACTGAGTACATCGGTGAATCAGGTGAGATTAATATGCAGCTACTATTAGAGAATTTCTATAATTTCATCATTCGCGTAGGTTATAGAATTCTCCAAGTACCAGATACACCTCAGGAATTTATTGGGCAATATCTACTTTATGCATATATTAACGAATTTGTCAGGACGATACGTGCATCCATGTATCTTGAAGTGCCAACTGGAAGAGGAATTGCGGATCTCATCGTCTCACACAACGGGAAGAAATACATAATTGAAACAAAAGTTTGGCGCAGTGAACGCAGATATCAAGCAGGAAAATCGCAGCTTGCAGCATATCTTAAATCGGAAGGGGAATCCCAAGGATATTATATTGTATTTGATCACAGGCAACACCCAAATCCGCTTATTGAAACAGAGGAAATTGATGGATGCACAATAATGAGTTATATCGTTCCAGTGGTTCAAGCGATTCCTTCCCAACAACTGGCTGAAGCCGATATTATGAACAATTTTCCAATATGATAGGATGTGTAATGTTTGACAAAAAACACCATAACTATTGTATTACGGGTCTCCGTACCCCGACATCTTTTAATCTACCAACAATTGCGGGGCACGGAGACCTGGGGAATCATGGCGAATACCACAGGCGCATTTGGCGTTGATTTGGGGGAACGCCTACAGGCGTTCATACCGTTGATTACTTGATTTGGCGATACAATGGATGGTAAGAATTTCGTGCCAAGAACTTTACACTCCCAACCACATTTGCTAAATTTGACTTTTAAACTTTATTGTGATATAATTTTTAAACTTATGGTTTAGGAAATTAACGCTCTTCCCGTCAAATCCCCATGCTTTAGCTTGCGGGATGTAGATGGGCAAAAAGGTTGATTTTGAGAAAGAAACACCCTATAATACAATTACCTTTTCAGTGGTGGATGTCGTTAGCATCTGCCACACTACTAACGATGCGAAAAGGGTTCTTCACCGAGAAGGCATACCATGAGAAAAACCTATAAATACAAGATACAAAATCAAAAAAACACGCTAAAACTTGGTAATCTGCTTGACGATATGCATCAGATCCATGTGCATATTATGCGATTGCAGAAAAGGTATTATCGCATATATAAGAAAAACATATCTGCCTATACGATGAATCGTCATATTGCGAAGTTGAAAAAGCGAACGAACCCACATTGGAAACAACTACCGAGTCAAGTTGTTCAAGATGTTGTATTGCGTATGGGCAAAGCTTATGATGCATTTTTCAGAAATATGAAAGATCGCAAGTCTGGCAAGACAACATGCAAAGTAGGTAGACCGAAAATCAAACCGCAACATAAATACAACTCCATGACGTTTACACAGGCAGGCTATAAACTTGAAGGGAACCGTATCAAAATCAACTGTATAGATACGTGGTTCTCCTTTCACAAATATCGTGAAATAACAGGTGACATCAAAACAATAACCCTCAAGCGTGACAGGTGTGGCGATTACTGGATCTGCTTTTCTTGTGATAACGTTGACACACCGAAATCTTTTGCGAAGACAGGTGAAAGTGCTGGCTTTGATTTCGGATTGAAAACTTTTCTCACAACTTCTAATGGGAATAAGATTGTGTCTCCGCAGTTTTTGAAAAAGTCCTTGAACAAGTTGAGAACACTGAATAAAAGCGTGAGTCGTAAAGTCAAGGGATCAGGCAATTGGTATCGTGCTATCCGTGCGTTGTTGCGGCAGTATAGGAAGATAGCACAACAACGTCTTGACTGGCAGTGGAAACTTGCTACAGACCTTTGCAGGCATTTTGATGCCTTGTGCTTTGAAACACTAAATATAGACGGCATGAAACGCCTCTGGGGACGCAAAGTCAGTGATCTCGCTTTTTACCAGTTCATTCAAGTGTTGGCATTCAAGTGTGCGAAACACGATAAAACTTTCCTCAAAATCGGACAATGGACAGCTACAACAAAACCCTGTAGCAACTGCGGACACATAAACGATAAGCTAACACTTTCAGATAGACACTGGATATGTCCTTCGTGCCAGACTGAACATGATAGAGACATCAATGCATCTATCAATATCAAACAGGCAGGCTTAGCTGCCTAAAGTGGAGATGACGTGAGATGGGGGATCCTTTTGGAGAAACGCTGTTGTCAAGGAAGCACAAGCCCCATCCTTTAGGTTGTGGGTCACTATGACGAATCAACGTTGAGTAAGAACTATGAACCAGATTGTCTCTATCGGAACAAGTCATCATGTTGCCCCAATTGAATTCAGAGAAAAATTGGCTTTTTCCGATGAACAACTTATTGACTCTCTCAATCAACTTCGCGATTCTTATTCACTACAAGAATCTGTGATTCTCTCAACCTGTAACAGAGTTGAGGTATACGCTGTTGCAAATACGCACCGGATAAACCAAGCACCATCCAAAATACTTCTTGACTTTCTATCCCGTTATCACCGCATAGGCCTTGATACACTTAAGAAATGGAGTTATCTCCATAACAACATGGATTCTATCCAGCATCTATTCCGTGTAACATCAAGTCTTGATTCGATGGTTGTTGGTGAATCACAGATTTTGGGACAAGTTAAAGAGGCGTATGACATTTCTCGTTCTGCTGGTGGGTCAGGAACTATACTGAATAAACTTTTTACGAAAGCGTTCAGCGTTGGCAAAAAAATTCGTTCAGAGACGACAATCGCTTCGGGTGCTGTTTCAATCAGTTATGCCGCTGTAGAACTTGCCAAGAAGATATTTACCACTTTAGAAGACAAAACAGTTGCGATATTAGGCGCAGGTGAAATGAGTGAATTGACAGCAAAACATCTCGTTGCTAACGGGGTGAATAAGGTTATAGTTGCAAACCGCACATATCAAAAAGCAGTGAATATTGCTGAAAAGTTCAAAGGTATCCCTGTTGCTTATGAAGACGATCTCAATTTTCTTATTAATGCTGATATAGTAATTAGTTCTACAGATGCACCACATTACCTCATTGAACGTAAACCACTTGCTGAAATCATGAGAAAACGGAAACACCGATATATGTTTCTCATTGACATCGCTGTTCCACGTGATATTGAACCGGATGTTAGTAAAATCAACCATGCATTCCTGTATAACATTGATGATTTAGAGGCTGTTGTTGCGTCAAATCTCAAGGATAGACAACAAGAAGCAACGCGTGCAGAACTGATAGTTACCCAGGAGGCGAAACGGTTCCATGATCACTTAAAAATACTTGAAGTCAATCCAACTATCAAGGCTTTACATCAGCAATTTCAAGCAGTCGCTGATACTGAACTACAGTCATTCCTTGACAAAACAGGATTATCCAATACACAAGAAGCAGACGCTGCAGCGATGACACAGGCGATTATCAAAAAACTACTGCACCTCCCAGTCGAAAATCTACGCAATGCTGTTCATGATGGATTGTCAGATCATGGAAAATATGTTCAGGCACTTCAAGACTTGTTTGCATTGGATGCAGATAATGAAAAGGAACAGAAATGACTAGCTCTGTTACAATCGGCACGCGTGGTAGTCAACTTGCCCTCTGGCAAGCAGAATATGTAAAGCATGAATTATCACAACATTTCCCTAATGTTGAAATTGAACTTAAGATCATCAAAACCACCGGAGACACTATCCAGAATCGTTCTTTAGTTGGACTTGGAAAAGGTGTTTTTACCAAAGAGATTGAGATCGCATTGTTAAATGGTAAGATAGACCTTGCTGTTCATAGCCTTAAAGACCTACCCACAGAATTACCAAATGGATTACACATTGCAGCTATCCCTTCACGTGAGGATCCGCGTGATGTGCTTATAACCTCTATAGGTGTTTCGCTACAGGATTTACACAATGGCGCAATAATCGGCACTACAAGTCCAAGACGAAAAGCGCAACTCCTATATCTTCGTTTAGATCTAAAAGTCGTTGATGTACGGGGTAATGTTGATACGCGAATACGGAAACTACAAGAGACCGATCTTGATGGGATTATACTTGCTGCAGCGGGGTTAAAACGACTTAATAAACATGATGTTATCACACAATATTTTGATGTTGATCAGATGATACCTGCAGTAGGACAGGGTGCACTCGCAATTGAAACACGTGAGAACGATGTTAACACGAATGAACTGCTTGCACCTCTGAATGATCCTACGACTACTGCAGAAATTACTGCTGAGAGAACAGTGTTGGAACACCTTGGTGGAGGATGTCAACTTCCTATCGGAGCTTATGCGAAAGACAAAGATGGTGAACTTTCTATCATTGCTACAGTATGCCATCCTGAAGGTAAGAACCGAATTGTTGAAATGGAATCTGGGGAAATTGATAGTCCAAAACAAATAGGTAGTGTTGTTGCAGAAAAATTGCTAAATAAGGGCGCAAGAGAACTCCTGAATTCCTAATTATATCAGAAGAAAACACACATGAATACAACCGAAACAGGTATCGTTTATATTGTAGGTGCTGGTCCAGGAGATAAGAAGCTAATTACCGTAAAAGGGTTAGAATGTTTGCAGAAAGCAGATGTAGTTATCTACGATCTGTTATTGAACGATGTATTGCTTGAACATTGTCCATTGCACACAGAAAAGATCAAAGCTCCCGACCCCAGAATCCGTGCTACACGTCAAGCAGAACTCAACAAATTGCTTGTACAACATGCCAAAGCAGGTAAGGTGGTTGTTCGTCTGAAAGGGGGAGACCCGTATATTTTCGGACGCGGTGGAGAAGAAGCGATGGCACTCGTAGAAGCGGGTATTCCGTTTGAAGTTGTACCGGGTATTACTTCTGCCGTTGCCGCATCTGCTTATGCTGGTATGCCTGTTACGCATCGTGATTATGCATCTTCGGTAGCATTTGTTACAGGACACTCTGCAGCACTTCATCCCGATTCCAACATCAAATGGGAATATCTCGCAAAAGCCGTTGACACCCTCGTAGTCTATATGGGTGTAGCACATCTCAGTCAGATAGTTGATCGTCTCACGAGATATGGACGAGATGCAGACACACCTGTGAGTTTGGTTCGTGTTGGAACGACTCCACAACAGTTTGTAGTTCAAGGCACACTTGCAGATATTGTGGAAAAAGTTGAATCTGCACAGCTGAAAAGTCCTGCAATTATCGTTGTCGGTGAGGTTAATAGTTTACGGGAACAACTCCGATGGTTTGATAGCAAACCACTATTCGGTAAACGAATCCTTGTAACCCGGGCGCGGGCACAAGCAAGCGAATTTGCTGATATACTTGAGGAAAACGGGGCAGAAGTCATTCAATTTCCGACTATTGAAATTCACTCGCTTGAAGGACATTGTTCAGACATACCTTCTCCTAAAGAATATGACTGGGTGATATTTACGAGTGTCAATGCTGTTGAGATATACTATCAACACATACGGGATAAAGGCTTGGATACGCGAGCATTTGGTGACAGCAAAATCTGTGCTGTTGGACCAAAGACCGTTACAGCATTAAATACCATAGGAATAACTCCTGATTTCATTCCCTCTCGATCTCAAGCAAGTGTTATTACAGCAGAGATTGATGATGTGAATGGTAAGAAGGTTTTGCTACCGAGAGCAAAAATTGCAAGTGCAGACTTACCTGATGCGCTACATCACAAAGGTGCTGTGGTTGACGATCTTCCGATATATGATACTGTCAAAGTGCGTAATGATTACAACGATGTTCTTGAAAAAGACCTTTTAGATGGCAAAATTGATGTGGTCACTTTTACCAGTTCCTCAACCGTTACCAACTTTCTTGAAATGTTTCCCCATAACACACCAAAGGATTTGCTTAGTAAGGTTAGGGTTGCTGTTATCGGTCCGTCAACTAAAGCAACTGCAGAGGAACACGGTGTGCATGTTGACTTAGTGGCGAAAGAAGCAACAATAGAAAGTCTCGCAGAAGCAATTATCGCTGTTTATATTTAACAATCACGGTTTTACAGGTCTGACACAACGGAAACCGATATCTTCTTTGTTGACAGATGGAATATATGACCTATAGCTTCCATATAGTTGGTATGACTTGTAAGACCAAGCCCCTCCTCGTACTCCACGACCAGATTCAATCTTATAGAAATTAGAAGTTGTATCTGCAATTTTTTTATTGGAATCGGCGTTAGCCTTATAACTGTCCAAACACCATTCGCTTACATTTCCTAACATGTCGTATAAACCGTAATTATTAGGTATGAAACTTCCAACGGGTGCGGAGAATTCAAAACCGTCTTCAATGCCAGATAAGTTAGTTTGTGTGCCATCTGGTGGTGTATCACCCCATGGATATTTTTTTCCTGCCAAACCGCCGCGAGCTGCCTTTTCCCATTCTGCTTCTGTTGGCAATCGCTTCCCTACCCAACGTGCATATAGCATAGCATCGTACCATTTAACTAAAATCATCGGATGCTTATCAGTTGGAGAGAATTTGGAAATGTAATCCCAGTTTGGTGAGCGGTTTCCAGTTTCACTGACAAAGTGCTTATACTCGCCAACGGTAACCTCATATTTGTCTATGTAAAAAGCATCCGTATAGACATTGTTTTGTGCTTGTTTATTCCCAAATTCAAATTCACCAGCAGGAATCAAGACCATGTTTTCAGCAATTGATGCATCAACAACATAATCTAAAACAGTTCTTCCACCCTTCCATGTAATTTCTAAATTGAGTTCCCCTGGTGTAAAGATTCCCATAATTGTGACTATTCTCTTGTTTTCCACAGTAACTATATTCTCAGAGAAAGGTGAAGCAATTTGCTTTACGTTCAAGTTTTCAGGAATGGCATTAAATCTGATTGTAATTTTTGTACTGGGTTTTATTGGACTTCCAGCAAAAGGACGGATTGTAAAAGACTGAACAGAATATCTATCTTCGTCTCTTTCAATAGATGCATCTTTCACACAACGGAACCCACCGAGTTCTCCAGTACTGTCCGGATCAGTTCTATTTCTATCAGACACTTGCACATACGGTATGTGATTTGCCCATGAACCCCCACGTACAACACGTTGTGTTCCTACATTCTTGTAATCATCAATTATTTGATCAATAGTATCAGCACCAGCAACAGGATTCCATCTCGGTGATATTGAATAATAGTGTGCATTATATGCGTCTAATACCATTTCCATAGCATTTCCAGACATATCATATAATCCGTATTGATTTGGCGGATATTCGTCTACGGGTGTGTTCTTTCCTATGTTTTTTCCATAATTTGCTTTCGTTTTATCTATAGTATCACCCCATGGGAATCTTTTATTTTTCAAACCACCACGTGCTGCTTTTTCCCATTCAGCTTCTGTGGGTAACCTTTTTCCTTTCCACTGTGCATAAGCCATCGCTGCATACCAACTTACTGAGGTGACAGGGTGATTACCTTTCCAACGCGGATAGTTATTTCCTTTCCAATCGCTTAGATAATTTACATCATAGTATACTGAATTGATCTGCCCTTTTTGCCATTCAGGATTTGCAAGTATGAATTCTCTATATTGTCTATTTGTCACAGGGTATCTGTCCATAAAATAACTATCAAGATAGACTGTGTGAACAGGTTGTTCGTCCATCCAAGCGTGCATGTGAGCAATATCTTTTGAATAATCGTTTCTTTCCCTTATTGCATCATAGGTTCCCATTTGAAATTCACCTGCAGGAATTAAAACCATTTCCTCTAACTTGTCTGGAGGTGAATTGCAGCTAAGGAGGAATGTAAGACACCATAAGCAATTTAGAATGTAAACCTTCAGATTCATGACTTGTCTCCTATATTGGTTCTACATAATATCAATTCCAAAAATGATTTTCACACTTTTAGTTGGATGCACTATAGTATTGCGCGACTATGAGCGGGTATAATCCTGTTTGAAACATAGCCTATGAATGTAAGAGGCGCAATGATAGAAGCCGTTTACGCTATAGACTGTGTCTGTCGTAGCTAAAATAGTGGTAATATAAATTTCACAATCACCTGTTTGTAAACCGTGATTGTGCCAAAGATTGAATAGAACAATGCACACAATATTAGTCCAATCTGCTTATATATTGGTGGTTGAATCTCCTTTGGTAAGAATTTGCGATTTACATATAAGGTATGGATTGAACACATCACCAGTTGATAACCACCTATTGTCGCTGACACGATAATCATTAACAAAGGTTTTGCCAAATACATTGCTATGACACCCCATAGGACATAAACGAGGACTATCGGATAGTAGATCCATTTTGCATTGTGATCATCCATTGCTCTTGCCCTTCTGAACCCAGTCCAAATAATGTCGGTAAATCTACGTGGTACGCCATCTACACTACCGAGTTGTGTTGAGAAAAGCACCCAGAATCCGCATAACAGCGTGAGGTACCACAGGATTCTACCACCTCTTTGTGCGAGTCCTTCAGCTTGAAATCCTGCCGCTGCCCACTGATCCATTTCCTGCCCTAAAGGCACATATTCAAGTGTCAACATTGCTGGCAATGCTAATCCGATGAAACACCCTACGACCCAGATGTAATACTGTTCAAATCTAACATATTTCCACCACTCTTTGAAACGATTGATGTTTTCTGGAGAAATTCTGAACACTTTACCGAAGTGTGAGAGTGTCACCTTCTGACCACCGATGATAGATGGGATCGCACCAACCAAACTACTCATACCCCATCCTTTATCTCGGACATAGTTTGATATAGTAATGTTTCCTAAACCTCCACTTCCAGCATAGGCAGCGAATGCACCAAGTAGTAACCAATCAAAGTTTCCACCCTGTACTTCAGGTGGCAATGCACCGAAACTGAAGAAACCTTTTATGACAGTCCACCAGACAGCAGGTGAGACCAGAATAACGTCTACAATGACTAAGTATGTAATGATCCATACAACCATGAAAAGTAGAACTTTCTCAAGTGCATTGTATATTTTTCCTCCGAACATTATGATTGCTAAACATGCGAAAAAGATTATATAAGCAAATATTCGGACAGTATTCTGGTCTGCTTCTGCGGGCATTCTTCCGATCCATGCTGCTGCCAGAGCAGTTGCAGCTGCCATTGCCCATCCAGGCCAAATGCTGAAAAAGTCAACACCGGAATAGAAAATTGCCCAGAACCGTGGTCCAGGTTTACACCGCATGTAACCACTCAACATCGGTTCACCCGTATACAATGTATAACGGATTGACTCTGTGTTTAGAACAGATTGCAGTAGGATTGCAATGGTAGCAATCCACAGCAATGTGCCACCATATTGAGCGGTAATTGCTGGTCCTAATAACCATTCTCCACTGCCGATTGATGCACCTAAAGCAATTATCCCTGGTCCTAAAATGTTTCTGAATGCTTTGCCAAATTGATATTGTGGTGGTGCGGGTAGTTCTGCTACCTCCCAATCGGGTAGTGTGCCACCGTCCACATGTTCACCCATTTCTGCCACATGTTCATTCGTTTCTTCCATAGATTACCACTCCCAAAATATGTTAATATCTAATTTCTCTGCGATACGACCTCTATGCGTATGAATATGTTGGCATTTTACCAAACAGAATGTAATGAATCAAGGACTAATTCCAGGGCTATTTAGTTTATAGATTCCACGTTATTTAGTTTTACTAATAGTTAGATTTGGTTGTATCAGTGCAAAGTAGTAGGCACACTTCGTGTGCCGTCATTCTCTTTGTAAACGGCACGCGGAGCGTGCCTACTACTTTTAAGACCATATTTGAGATTGCTTTTCTTACCGCTCCAACAATGTAAGAGGAATGGTGAGAATGGAAGAGCGCGCTTAGAAAGCGCGCCTACAATGGAAGAGGGGCGGGGAACCGCACTACAATTCATGGTAAGAAGTTGGGTGTGTAAAGTTTTTGTCACCGTAGACATCAATTTAGCAAACACAACCCGCTGTAGGCGCGCTTTGTCCGCGCGCTTGCCATATCTGTGAAATGCACAGTAATTTTTGAACCAACAAACATGCCTGTCAGTTAGTCAGTTATGTCTCTACCATCCAGCGCGCGGACAAAGCACCAAATCAACGGTATGAATGCCATTTGGCATTCCCCGCTTACGTATACTGAGTCGTTGAGCGTAATTTTCCTTAAATTGACGCTATGAAATACATATCCTTGACTTTTGAATGTGAATATAGTATAAAGTTACCATCGCATTAAGGGAGGATAATCTGTGAAACTTGTAACATTCAAACTACTGTCAAATAATGAACAGAACAAACTTGGAGCTTTGATCAATGGGAACACAATCGTTGATCTTGCACTTGAAGTATCGGACATGACACAGTTCTTTGAACAGAACTGTTTAGATGAAGCCCAAAAACGACTTGACACAATTCAGGACCAACTTAACGAAAGTATATATGATATATCCGATGTAGTATTACAAGCACCTTTTCCACGTCCAGCAAGTTTGCGGGATTTCGGTGTATTCAAAACACACATGGATGCTGCATCTCGAATTACAGGAAAAGAAATTTCACCTGAATGGTTCAAACTTCCCAATTATTACAGAGGTAGCACAAGTCCCGCATCCATTGCTGGACACGAAGCTGTTGTCACTTGGCCTAATTACACAGAGAAACTTGATTTTGAATTAGAATGGGGTGTGTATATCGGCAAAACAGGAAAGAATATACCAATAGAAGATGCACATGAATACATCGCTGGATACACCATTTACAACGACATCAGTGCGCGTGATATACAATTCCGTCACATGACGTTATCCCTCGGTCCTGCAAAAGGCAAGGATTTTGACAACAGCAACATCATGGGACCTTGTCTTGTAACACCTGATGAAATCGGTGATCCTTACGATTTGAAAATGACAGCAAGAGTCAATGGAGAAGTTTGGTCTGAAGGAACGACATCGGATATGTATTATTCATTTGAAGAGATGATTTCCTTTGTATCGCAGTCTGAGACACTATTCCCGGGTGAATTTTTAGGTTCTGGTACTGTTGGCAAAGGATGCGGATGGGAACTTGACAGATGGATTCAACCGGGTGATGTGATAGAACTTGAAATAGAAAATATCGGTGTGTTGAAAAATCAGATTGGTCAACCAGAACAGAATCCTGCTGCTTGGAAGGAAAAAGTGTAACCGTGAGACTAAAGGACAAGGTTGCAATTATTACAGGTGCTGCTTCCGGGATAGGTAAAGCAACAGCAAAACTCTTTGCCGAACACGGTGCAAAGATCGTTGTAGCAGACATAGATATTGATGGAGGAGAACAGACTGTCGCGGATATACAAGACGTTGGTCATGTAGCAAAATATATCAAAACTGATGTGACTATCAAAGTAGACACACAAAATGTCGTTGCACAAACCTTAGAATCTTTTGGAAAGCTTGATATTCTTTTCAATAACGCTGGAATTGCCATGCGTCTAGCTGTGGCAGAACTCCCTGAAGATGATTGGCATCGTTGTTTAGATGTCAACCTAAACGGTGTATTCCTCTGTGCTAAAGCTGCAATTCCTGCAATGCAAAAGAACGGTGGAGGAGTTATCATCAATATGTCCTCTATCTACGGTCTGGTTGGTGCGGATGTCCGAGCTGCGTATGTTGCATCCAAGGGTGCAGTAACAAATTTGACCCGCGGAATGGCACTTGACTATGCTCAAGACAATATCCGAGTAAATTGTATATGTCCCGGTTTTGTAGAAACACCATTAGTTGCAGGAGTCATCAAAACACCTAATGAATACCAGAAACTTGCAGATAAACATCCCATGCGTCGGCTTGGTCAACCGATAGAGATTGCTTATGGCGCATTATATCTTGCATCCGACGAATCTGCTTTTGTTACGGGGATCTCCTTGCCGATTGATGGCGGGTATACTGCCGGATAAATATAAAACTAAATTCATATCGCAGAATCAATCCAAACGAATCTATGCGTAAAATGTCACTTATTTCCTTTCTTATACTACTCCTAAACAGTGCATATCTATTTAGTTTCGGTGAACCCACACTTTTCTACATCTTAAATGTACTTCTCCATATTGGTCTGGGAATTGTTCTACTCATCCCATTCTGTATCTATCTTTATAAACATCTCAGAAAACTGACAGTTGTAGGAAACTTCGGAGTCTTAGGATTAATCATTGGAATCATCTCTGGTGGATATCTTATGGTCGTCGGGGCAACAACTCCTTACCGTTGGCTTCTCATTACACATATTGTCAGCATAAGCATAGGCAGTTTGCTCTTTTCCATTCATCTATTGATGTTCAGTGACACAATTTCACCAATTCTAAAAAAGATACTTGTTGGGACCTTTATTTTTGTTCTGTTTTTCCCAATAGGTGCAAAATTGTCGCAACACTACTTTCCTAACAAGGATTATATCGTCAAGAATCCGATCTTCCCTCCAACAAGTATGTATGAAGAAGGTGGTGGATCGACAGGACACTTTTTTCCAGCATCTGTAGAAACAGAAACAGGTAACCTCATAACGAAGGATTTCTTTCTGACATCTGAAACGTGTGCAACAAAAGGTTGTCATCCGGATATCTATAAGCAGTGGAACGAATCCGCTCATCATTTTTCATCTTTCAACAATCAGTGGTACCGCAAATCTATCATCTATATGCAAGAGGTGAACGGCATACAGTCTTCGAAATGGTGCGGTGGATGTCATGATCCTGCAATCCTACTCAACGGAGTTATGGACAAACCGATTAGAGAAAACCTTCATACACCTGCCGCACAAGCAGGTTTAGCATGCACGGCTTGCCATTCTATTGAACGAGTCAAGGATACGATGGGAAATAGTGGGTATGTGATAAAATATCCACCACTGCATGATTTAGCATCAAGTGACAATAGCATTATTCGTGGTTTGCACAACTACTTAATTCGGCTTGATCCAGAACCGCATCGCAAGAGTTTTCTTAAACCTTTTCACCGAGACAATACTGCTGAATTCTGTTCAACTTGTCATAAGGTACATCTTGACTTTCCTGTCAACAATTTCAAATGGGTGCGTGGTTTCAACGACTACGATCAATGGCAGAAGAGTGGTGTTTCACATCAAGGCGCGCTCTCATTCTACTATCCAGATAAGGCTAAGAAATGTGTTGATTGCCACATGCCACTTGTTGACTCAAAAGATGCGGGGAATATAAAGGGTAAAGTCCACAGCCATCGTTTTCCTGCAGCGAATACTGCGCTCCCCTATGTTAATAAACACGATGAACAACTCCAAACAGTAATAGACTTCCTAAAAAATGATGTAATAACGTTAGATCTGTTTGCTAATGGAAAGCCTGTTCCAAAGGATGGTGCAGCAATCCAACGTGGTGAAGACCCGCTAATTGAGGTAGTGGTTCGAACGCGCGGGGTTGGACATCAATTCCCCGCTGGCACGATTGATGCATTTGATATCTGGCTGGAGGTGAAGGCTACCGATGAGAACGGTAAGATTGTGTTCTGGAACGGTCGAATCGCTGCGCCTGATGGAAACGGACCTGTTGATCCAAGTGCTCATTTCTATCGCGCCTATATGTTAGATGAGCAAGGAAACTTAATCAACAAACGTAATGCATGGGCAATGCGAACCGTATTGTATTCCCGCACCATTCCACCTGGTGCCGCAGATACGGTGAGATATAGACTAACTATTCCGGATGATTGTGGTAATACCCTCAAAGTGGAAGCAAAACTCAACTATCGCAAATTCAACTGGTGGCATACGCAGTGGGCATATGCAGGTGTTCGCGATCCAGAAGATACTAACTATCAGGTGGACAAAGGCTATGATGATGGAAAATGGGTATGGACTGGTGATACATCTGATGTCGCAGGGAAAATTAAGTCCATACCAAACCTACCAATTGTCATGATGGCTGATATAAAAGCGACACTACATATCAAGACTGAATCAGTAAACATATCAAATAACAAGTCTTTGGATGGAAATGTACGTGAACGCTGGAATGACTACGGTATAGGATTATTCCTACAAGGTGACCTTAGAAAAGCACAGACTGCATTCAGGAAGGTAACAGAGATTGATCCTGCTTACCTGGATGGATGGGTGAATATAGCCCGGTGTAACATCAAAGAAGGAGATATGAAAAGTGCAGAAGAGATGCTGAATAAAGCGTTTGAGATACAGAAAACCTTGCTTCCTGGGAATCCACATCGAGCAAAAGTTCATTACTTTTATGCTTTGGTGCAAGAGACGTATGGCAAATACGATGTGGCAATTCAACACCTACAAAAAGCAGCATTACAATTCCCACGAGATACCCGTGTTCGCAATGTATTGGGACGCATGCACTTTCTCAAACGTGACTATGCCATCGCTTTAGAACATTTTCAAAAAACTTTGGAAGTTGACCCAGAAGATTTGGATGCACATTACAACATGATGCGATGTTATCGTGCATTGAAAAATACACCTCTGGCAAACAAGTCGAGAAAACTATATTTGCGTTTCAAGGCTGATGAATCGGTAGATGAAATAACGGGAATCGCTCGCCGCGGAGATCCTCACGCCAACCTTGAACGCCAACCAATACATGAACATACCAATAGTTATCCCACTGATTAGGTATTGATTAAACCACGAAGTGAAAACTGAAGATGCGGCAGATTTATTTAACTTGCAAAACACCTTTTTTGCTTGTCTACATTGACTGTTTTTAACTTATCTGGTATACTATTCAAACAGTCTTGGGTGCTGTTCTGATCAGAATCCAATCCGTTCTGACACTCATCCCACCGTAGCAGAGGATAACAAACTATAGCTGGAAAATCCTATTTAACACAAGTGGCATGAATAACCATGAAGGAGAGAGACTTATATCAAACGAAGATTCGCGTATCAAAACACTTCATGATTTTATAAAATGGGCAAATTATTTTAGTGAAAGTGAATTTGTATTCAGAGGTGTTCCGAATGAAGTATATACAATACAAGCGTCTGCTTATCGTCGTCCAGCAGATAATGAAAGAGATTTTGAGAAATTCCTCTACATAAATAAGGATTTGATAAGAAAAGCAAAACAAAGAGGTTACGATAAGAAAGATGGAACGGAATGGAACGAATTAGACATCCTTGTTGAACTTCAGCACTTTAAAGCCGCAACGTGTCTAATAGATTTTACCTTCAGTGCCCAAATTGCGCTCTGGTTTGCTTGTCGCCCTGTGCCTAAGAAGAAGGGAAAGAACGGGAAGTCAGAAGATAATAAACCTCCGAACGGTAAAGTTTCTGCCGTGCAGATCAAACCACCGAAATTTACTGAGATTACTCCGGAATTCTGGGAAAAAGGAGATAATGCGGAGAGGGAGGCAAGGAAAAAGATTGATTTCTATCTCAAAGAAGAAAAGGATTCCCCACTTTATTACTTGCAACCAAAATTTCAGAACAACCGAATTATTGCACAGCAATCAGTTTTCCTGTTTGGAAAATACGAGTTTGATTGCGATGGTGAATGTGTCATAGATGCAGCGTGCAAAGAAGATATACTGAAAGAGCTTCATAGAGTATCAGGTATAACAGAAGATAAGTTATTCCCAGACTTTGAAGGTTTTGCATGGGTACATCGTGAGGAGTCATCATACACTGACCTGACACCCTCAGCGCATAAAGCACTTGGTCTTGAAGAAGATAATAAAGGTAATTTTGAGAAAGCGATTGCTGAATATGACATAGCAATTCACAAAGACTCTAACGATGCAGAAGCCTATAACTTGCGCGGGAAAGCGTACTTTTCACTTGAGAGGTATAATGATGCATTGAAAGATTATAACGAAGCAATTGGGATAAATCCAGATTATACAGATGCCTATTTCAACCGAGGTATGTTAAATGGCGAACGAAAAAAATATGAAGATGCCATTTCTGATTTTACAAAAGCACTTAGTTTAAAACCGAATTATGATGACGCGCTTTTCCATCGAGGACGGATGAATTTTCTTCTTAATCAAAATGTAGAAGCACTGGACGATTTTAGCGAAGCGATTAAACTAGACTCTGATAGCGCGAGTGCATATTGTTTCCGTGGAATTGTGAGGAATGAGTTGGAACAATATCGTGCTGCTATTCGTGATTTAACCAAATCAATCAATCTTGATAATACGCTAATACTGTCGTACTATGAACGGGCAAATGCTAATTTTTTCCTTGACCGATCGGAAGAAGCAACTTCAGATCTTGAAAAGGCATTGGCACTCGTTAAAGAGCAAAACAATGATGAATTTCTGCCTGAGATTTTAAATTTACTAAATGAGATTGATTCCCCGACTATTGGAGGATCTCAAGATGAATAAAATACATTTCGGTGACAACCTTGACATCTTACGGAAAATGAGCGATGAAAGTGTTGATTTAATCTGCACCGATCCACCGATCAACGCTGGTCGCAACTACAACATATTTTTGCATGAATCGTCTGCTTATGACATCTGGACGTGGGACAAGACCTCAGAGGATACACGGGTTGATATTGAAAAACGATCTGCTAGTTGTAATACCTACAAAGTGCTCAATGAATGTTTGCACGGATATGATATGATGCTTCGCAATTCTGATTCTGTGATGCGTGCCTATCTCGCTTTTATGGGACCCAGACTTGCCGAAATGTACCGTATACTTTCTAAAACGGGTAGTATGTATCTGCACTGCGATCCAACTGTGAGCCACTATCTAAAATGTGTTATGGATTCTATCTTTGGAAAGGAAAACTTCAAGAATGAGATTGTGTGGTGCTATAAAGGATTTAGTAGGGCAAAGCAGTGGTTTCCTCGCCAACACGACATTATTCTGTTTTATGGTAAATCGCAGAACTCTTACTTCAATTCTGATGCGGCGCGTGTTCCCTATACACGTCGTATTACAGGGGCAGGTAGAAGTTCTCTTGCCAGAAGCAGCCGAACATCAGATGAAGTAATAGCACTGGAAGAGGCATATTCTAAACGTGGCAAACTTATCGAAGATTACTGGACAGATATACCTGGTGGCGGGCACATGTCAAAGTTGGAACGTCTTGATTATCCAACACAAAAGCCGCGTAGCCTCTATGAGCGTATGATAAAAACCGCCAGCAAAGAAGGGGACTTGGTGCTAGATCCCTTCTGTGGATGCGGTACCACGCTTGATGCTGCACAAGCACTCAAACGGAAATGGGTAGGGATTGACATCACTATTTCAGCATTGGATCCAATAAAATATCGTCTCGGGGATCGGTATGGCTTGAAACCATCAAAAGACTACAAAATTGAGGGATATCCGAGAAACATGTTGGATGTGCAAAAACTCGCCAGTGATAAGACGAAATACAATGAGTTTTCACATTGGGCGGTGACACGGATTGGACTTACGCCAGCTAAAAATGTTGACAATGATGGACACAACACATTATGGACCCCGAAAGACAAGAAGAAAAGAGATGTTAAGTTACTTGCCGAAGTAAAAACAGGTAAACCTACTCCAGAACAAGTTCGCGCTTTTCGGAAATCAATAGAGGATAATAAAGCAGTGATGGGTATATTTATTACCCTTGAGCCTATCACCCCTGGCATGTGTAAAATAGCAGAGGATATGGGAAAGTTTGAATATAAAGGTTTGGCGTATCCGAAACTACAGTTCTGGCAGATCACCGATGAATATTTTGAGAATCCTGATGTAATCAATAATATACTTCAATTGCCTATGGAGTGGCGTGTTAGACCGACAAAGAAAACGGAACGCCATTTCCCAGATTTACAGCTAGAATTGGATATGTAGTGATTTATGATATATATGGTTATGCACGCTACCCAGTGAATTGTGCTACTACGAACCCGTGATTACGTTCTTTCAAAACGTATCAACAATAATCTCATCTCCATCCAAATAGATCTGACAGTCATGTAAATATTATTGCTAAATGTATTAACATGTGCTATTATCACTAAATGGTTTCTTAACCCACAAACATTTTGAAATAAAGGAGTATTCAATGGCAGTTTTTTTACATACACGCGTTCGTGTCAGCGACCTTGACAATTCAATAAAATGGTATTGTGATCATTTAGGTTTTAAAGTTCTGAGTCGGAGTGATAAATCGCCCGCGGGCAACCAAATCGTACATCTTGAACTACCGGGAAATGAACATACATTAGAGTTAACCTATTCACCCGATTTTGATCTTCAGGTGCAGGAAGACCTGATGCATTTCGCTATCGGAGTCCCAGATATTGTAGATTTTTGCGATGGTTTGGAGAAAGCGGGATTAGAGATATGGCCCGATGAATGGCGTAAACAGTTTACATCAGGTGGCATGAAGATGGCATTTATCACTGACCCAGATGGATATGAAGTGGAACTGTTGGAACGTAAGGATACTTCAGGGGATCCGCTTGATGTACTTGAGGAGTCCTAAGGGAATGCGATGATTCTTGTTGTGGCGGGCGCGGTTTCAAATCGCGCCTTGTTATTGTTACACATAGGACCAGAATTGATCCCATGCAGTCATCCAATCTTCTCCACGACTTTCTGCCGTGATGGGACCGGTGATTTCAACACCATGTCGTCCTTTGAAGTCTGCAAGTTTATCTACACTTGAGACTTCAATCTTGATTGTTGTCGGTTTGTCCGGCACATAAGGTCGAACTTTCGTTAGATCTGAAAGTGCCTCCTTGGATGCCTTTTCAATCATCTCACGAGCGCGAACGGGCGGGATTTGTCTAGCACTGTATCGGCTAAGACCTTTTTTCACAGCAACTGTCGGTAAACCTTCACCAAGGAGTTCTTTGGCTTCTCTGCAAACTGCTGTGTCACCTGTAACCAAAGCAATCGGCACACCGTAGTGTCCGTTAAGTGCAGCGTTGACACCGGTTTCACCGACAAGATCATCGTTGAACCAAAGGTTATGATATCGGACTGAAGAAATAGTATGACACAGGACACCATCGGGAGTGTTGTTCCGGGCATGCATACCGATAAGCAAACAGGCATTACACCCATCTTTCCACATATCATCAAATCGACCCCAACCGTGATGTGCAACCCATTCACAGTCTGGATCTATCATTTCTGGAATAAGCGAATTAAATGTCCAACCTTTCCCTGCACCGTGGCAATCAACGACAACGATCTCCGTAGCACCTGCAGCTTTAGCACCGCGAACCGCAGCATTTATCTCTTCAGTGTAGAGCAGTCTACACTCTTCAAACATAGCAGCACCACCCTCAACTTGGTCCCACACAACAATACCACTGACACCTTCCATGTCAGACATAATCAATACTCGCACTTGTTATCTCCTCTCTTCTACATTACTAAAACTCATATACAAATAGTAGGCACGCTTTGTATGTTCGCTGGAATTCAGAACTCATCTGAAGATTACATCCCGTTTCCGAAAATCATTGAGAAATTGTGGACAATAGCATCAATCCAAATTATTATATATGTTATTGAGTATAAATCAGTTATTGATATAAAGCAAGTGTAAAATTGAGTGATGCCACAGTGAGAAG
Organism: Candidatus Poribacteria bacterium; assembly: GCA_958295945.1. Classification (GTDB taxonomy): domain Bacteria; phylum Poribacteria; class WGA-4E; order WGA-4E; family WGA-3G; genus MSPOR6. Next base: position 563,901 of record OY282386.1, on the reverse strand, counting down.
GGTTCATAGTTGTTGGAAAATAAGGAAATGAATGAATATTAAACGAGGTGATTTAACTCAAGGAAGTTTATTCAAACATCTAATACATCTTGCAGTCCCCTTAACCTTCGGATATATTCTCCAGGATGCGTTCAATATCGTTGACATGATTTTCGTAGGAAGATTGGGGTCTGCAGCGATTGCAGCTGTAGGAGTCAGTGGGAATTTGCTCAGGTTAATTGGAGTTTTCTCACTTGGAATCTCAACTGGAGCGGGGATTATGGTAGCTCAATATCTCGGTGCAAGGAATCACGCACAAGCAGGACACTTAGCGATGCAGGCTATCCTACTTGCTATTTTCTTTTCAATCGGTATCGGTATTGTTGGTTATCCATTGGCTGAAATCGGTCTAAGAACTGTCCGTATGACTGATCCAGATGTAATCCAACTCGGAACAACCTATATCCAGATAATACTTGTCGGTATAAGCACAATGTTTTTGTCAATGACACTCGGTTCAATCTTCCGAGCAGGAGGAGATGCCGTTACGCCGATGATAGTGCTGGTGTTTTCAACGATAATTAACATCGGACTTGACCCTATGCTGATTTTTGGGTTGTGGATATTCCCCAAACTCGGAGTTGCTGGTTCTGCCATAGCAACCCTTATCGGGAGAGGAATCGGGGTAATTATTCTGCTTATTCTATGTTTCAGTGGAAGGGCACCGATTTCCTTAAAGAACGTGCCGTTCCGGGCAGATATTGTTGAAATGCTTGAAATTTTATTGTTAGGAATATTTAGTTCTATGCAAGGATTCTGGCGGCATTTGTCTCGATTAGGTTTCTTGTGGGTCATCGGACCTTATGGAAAAGTCGCTGTCGCTGCATACACGATTTGCATGCGACTTCGGATATTGGTAATGAATCCAGGTTTTGGTATAGCAAATGCGGTAGCTCCTTTAGTGGGACAGAATATAGGTGCAGAACAGATTGACCGTGCTGAAGAGTCTGCGAGAATTGGTAATATAGTCGGTACTGTACTCATGTCTAGTGTAGGTATTCTATTTCTCGCCTTTCCTCAGATGTTTATCCGTGTTTTCACCGATAATACCGAAGTAATTCAGATTGGAAAGGTATATCTTCAGTTTCTATCACTGACATTCGGATTCATCGCATTTTCCTTAGTTTTAGGAAAAGCACTGAACGGGGCAGGTGATACGATTTCACCAATGCTAATTACGCTTGCAGCACAGATGGGTGTTGGATTGAGTATAGTAATTATTTTATCCCATTTCATTGGTCTAAAAGGAGTATGGATTGGCATTGCTCTGTCAAATGTCGTGCAAGGTATCGGCATGTGGATTTGGTATGGAACTGGTAATTGGAAAAGAATTAAGATTATAAAGAATGGGAGAGGAAATTCTCTCAGAAAGGTGGTATGAAAATGACATATAAAGGTTATATTAATCCTCATCTGGTTATATCAGCAGAGGAACTAAAACGGAAACCTGATGATGAATCCTTATGTATCGTAGACACACGTCCAACACATGAATACATAGAAGGACATATTCCAGGAGCACTACATCTGGATCTGTTTGGATTAAGCCTCATCAATACGCGGAAAGAAACTATGGATACATTCATGTGGATGATTGCATACTTGTTCCAACAACGCGGTCTTGATCCAGCAAAAACTATAATTTGGTATGAAAATATTTCAGGAACAAAGGCATCTCGTGGTCTATGGTTTTGTGAGTATTTAGGACATACCAATACTCGTGTGTTGGATGGTGGTTACAAGGCATGGTTGGCAGCAGATGGACAAGTCAGCACAGAGAGTGTTAAACCCCCTGAAATGCCACAATTCCCAATAGATACAAAGCCCGTTACACACATGGACGCTGATAGCATAAATGAAAATCTGAACAGAGCAGATTTCATACCACTTGACACACGTACTGATGACGAACATTTTGGTAGGGTTGCTCGTGCAGATCGCGCGGGTGCAATACCGGGTTCTATTCATATTGAGTGGGTCAATAACCTTGATGAAAATGGCGCGTTCAAACCTGCAGATGAACTACGAGATCTGTATGTGGCAGCAGGAATCACGCCTGAAAAACAGGTTATGTGCTACTGACAGGGTGGATACCGTTCTTCCCAAACCTATTTGGCTCTGCGGCTTATCGGTTATCCGAAGGTTAGCAACTATATAGGGTCTTGGAAAGAATGGGGTGACCGGCTGGATTTGCCGGTCGAAATTCCTGAAGAGTAGTCATAAATTCTCTCTGTAATACTTTGACATATTTCAGCAACTGCTTCTGGACATTCGTGTGGCAAGTAATGACCAGCATTCGGAAACCACACTATCTGAATAATTGGGTTAGGTGGGATATGTAATTTATGCTCAGTGAATTCATTCCTACCCATCTCACCAAATACTTCATAAATAGGTATTGATGAATTTTCAAGATAGCTATAACCATCAAATTCTCTGACAGTTGTCCAGAATCTGTTCCACACATCAGGATGAAATCTACTACGTGTCTCTTCAGACTTATGTTGTAAATTAGTTTTCTGTGCGTCTGAGAGTGAACCGTAAAATCGTCCTGAGCCAAAGGCACTACCAGCGGATGAGAGACTTGTCCATCCTTCAAGTAAAACAAGTCCCGAAACCAGCGGACATCGTTGAGCAACTGAAATTGCAACCATGCCACCAAGACTATGTCCTACAAGGACAACTCTTTGAGGATTAATTGTGTCTATAAGGTGAATCACATCAGCTGCAAGATCATCTATTGTAAACGGATCGGAGGGTACACTGCTTTTTCCATGTCCACGAAAATCGATTGTAATGCTTCGTTGATCTGACAGCAAAAAATCAATCACCGACATCCAATCTTTTGAGTCACAACCCGTACCGTGCAAGAACAAGAAAGTACATCCAGTTCCACCTGAATCAGCATAAGCCATCTCTCCCCAACTTGTGGGAAGATATCTCAAGTTATTCATTTTGGAATTATTTAGTGCAGAAATTGTGCATCTACTGTCTCACCTGCAGACAGAGTCGCCCCGGATGGAATAGTAATCAATCCGTTTGCTAACACAAGGGAATGGAGGATTCCAGAACCTTGTGGTCCTGTAGTTTTTGCAGTATATTGTCCATTTTTCTCTGTGAGAATAGAACGCATAAAATTGACACGACCATCTTTATTCGTAACATCAGTTTCCAAAACTGCTTTGAAAGTTTGACGCAGTAGATCGGTGTGACCTGCCATTTTAAGAATTGCCGGACGCACAAAGAGCTCAAATACAACAAGTGATGACACAGGATTACCGGGTAAACCGAATACGGGTTTGCCATCAATTTTACCATAAGCTTGGGGTTTACCGGGTTTCATGGCAACACGCCAGAAATTCATCTCTCCCAATTTGGTCAGGACGTTTTTCACTATATCGTGCTCTCCGACAGAAACACCGCCACTTGTGATGAGCGCGTCTGCTTTTGCTATTGATTCTCGAAAAATACGCTCAGTTTCATCTTCATCATCTGGAGCAATTCCCATATCAATCGGGATTCCGCCAGCATTCTGCACTTGGGCAAAAATACCATATCTGTTGCTATCACGAATCTTCCCAGGTGTTAATGACTCACCAAGTGGAGTAAGTTCATCTCCTGTTGAGACAATAGCAACAGTTGGCTTTTGATGAACTGTAACCTCTGCACAATTGAGTGAAGCGAGCATTGACACTTCTGGTGGACGAAGCACCTTTCCCGGCGACATAACACTGTCACATTGTGAAACACTTTCTCCAGTAAAACGGACATTTTCATCCTTCTCAACACTATCAGAGATTGTAACCTTGTCACCGTTCAGTTCGGTCACCTCTTGCATTACGACTGCATCAGCACCATCAGGCATCATAGCACCTGTCATAATCCGCGCTGCTTCTCCAGAAGTAACCTGTTTAGATGGTGCATACCCAGCAGCAATTGTCTCAACAACTGATAGCACAATTGGATTGTCTTCGGACGTGTCTTTCACGTCTGTTGCCCGAACTGCAAAACCGTCCATAGCGGAGTTGTCAAATGGTGGAATATTCTCTGTAGACTTCAATTCTTCTGCGAGAACATAGTTCACACATTCTAATATCCCCCGCTTTTCTGTTGGTAAGACAGGGATCGTCTCTAACATCTGTTCTCTTGCTTCTTCAACACTTAGCATCTAATTTGCTCCAGTTCTTATATGGTATGATGTTTCATTTCGCATGCCCAATCAGTAGTACAGCAGCAGGTAAAGATGTTTCTTTCGTCTTAACATAAGCCCACTCAATACTATCTAAATCGTCATCCATTTCCAACTTTTGATACGGAAGATTCCATGCTTTGAGAGTCGGTTCAAGGAAACTAGTAACAGAATCTACCCATTTACCATCTTCATCCCGATTATGATAACCACGGTATCCAATGAGGACAACAATAGGAATTTGCATATTGAATACAGTGCCGCGAAATGCATCACCAGATTCAAGAAAGCCTGTATTTTGAATAATTATCACAGGTTTCTTACCACCGATATATAAACCAGCAGCAATAGCAAACGCCTCTCCCTCACGCGTTACCGTAATCACTTCAATCTTTGTGTCTTCGCGCAACAACTCATAAATTCGCGCACTGCCGTTATCTGGCACACCAATTGCATGAGTAATCTTCTGTTTTTTCAACGCATCTACGATTTTTTGTGCTGATGCCACTTATGTTCCTCTTTCATAGAATTGGGTAGGTATAAACACCTACCCAAATAGATTCATACTATCGTGTAAATATTACACTGATTTACAGTCTACCTTCAACCAATGCTTCAACGACAGTTGGATCAGCAAGGGTTGACGTATCACCGAGATCAGAAACATCACCTTCTGCAATTTTTCGGAGAATACGCCGCATGATCTTACCTGAACGTGTTTTCGGCAATGCAGGTGTGAACTGGATTTTATCAGGTGTTGCAATAGGACCGATATGTTGTCTTACTGCTTGTTTTATCCCTGTCTCCACATCTTCAGATGCAGATTCTCCTGTCATCAGTGTGACATACGCATAGATTCCTTGCCCCTTAATGTCGTGCGGATATCCGACCACTGCCGCCTCAGCAACAGCATCATGTTGTCCGATCGCACCTTCTACCTCCGCAGTGCCTAACCTATGACCTGAGACATTAAGCACATCGTCCACACGACCTGTAATCCAGTAATATCCATCCTCATCTCGCAAAACGCCATCACCTGTCATATAGTAGCCGGGAAATCTACGAAAATAGACATCAAGGAACCGTTCATGGTCTCCATATACTGTACGCATAATACCTGGCCATGCGGCTTTAATACAGAGATAACCTGTCGCAGGATTACCTTCCACTGCCTTGCCTTCTTCATCCAAGATCACAGGTTCAATTCCGAAGAATGGATATGTGGCAGAACCGGGTTTCAGTGGCGTAGCAGCGGGTAACGGCGTAATCAAAATACCACCAGTTTCTGTTTGCCACCAAGTATCAACAATCGGACAACGTTCTTCTCCGACGATATTGTAATACCACAACCATTCAGGTTCTTTAATCGGTTCACCCACAGTTCCCAACAATCTGAGCGTTGACCTGTCATATTTGTCCACCCACGTATCGCCTTCTTTCATCAAAGCACGTAAGGCTGTCGGTGCTGTATAAAAGAGATTTATATCGTGTTTTTCAACAACTTGCCAAAACCGTCCATAATCTGGATAGTTCGGCACGCCTTCAAACATAACGGTAATTGCACGATTCGCGAGGGGGCCATATATAATATATGAATGTCCAGTAATCCAACCGATATCTGCCGTACACCAATAGACATCTCCTTTGTGGTAGTCAAACGTCTGCTCATGTGTGTATGAAGTATAAACCAGATAACCACCCGTCGTATGTAATACACCTTTCGGTTTCCCAGTAGAACCTGACGTATAAAGGATGAAAAGTGGATCCTCTGCATCCATTACTTCTGCTTCACATTCAGAGCTGGCTGTTTCCATTGCTTCATGCCACCAAATATCGCGCTTTTCATCAAAATCTACTTCGTCCCCCGTCCGTTTGACTACCACCGTTTTTTCAATAGATGGACAATCTACCACAGCTGCATCAGCATTCGCTTTCATTGGAATATCGCTGCGTGCACCTCGCATGGCAGTATCTTGTGTAATCAATAACTTACAAGCGGAATCGTTGATCCGATCTCTTAATGCTTCAGCAGAAAATGCGCCAAATACAATGGAATGTACAGCCCCAATTCTTGCACAGGCCAACATTGCGACTGCTAATTCAGGCACCATTTGTAAATAGATACAGACACGGTCCCCTTTTTCAATACCTTGTCCTTTCAACACGTTGGCAAACTTTTTGACTTCAACAAGGAGTTCATTAAAACTGTAGGTCTTATCTTCAGATGGGTCATTGCCTTCCCATATAATTGCGCTCTCATCACCATGTCCTGATTCCACATGTCTATCAAGGCAGTTATAACATGCATTGAGTGTTCCGCCTTCAAACCATTTTATCTTTGCTTTTACAAAATCGTAATCACGAACAGTCTCCCATTTTTCAAACCACGTCAACCGTTCAGCAATTTTTGCCCAAAACCCCTCTGGGTCTTTAATTGATTCAGCATAACGTTCCTGGTACGCTTCCAAACTGTTGACGTGTGCATCACCGATAGGATATTTAGTCTCATTCGGTGGAAATATATTATTAGCCATCTATTGTCTCCTATTAAACAGTGTCTAAGTTCCACTATATTGCCTAAATCTTGATACTATTCTATTGCATTCCAGTGAATGTGTCAATACATGAATAGATAAATACGAATATAAAACTTCAAAATACTTGTCTTATTGGTGAGGGTGATCTAAAGTGTCTTGCGAGGATAAATCTATGTAAGAATACTATATTCTGAACACTTTTGAATAATTAATTTTTCATCTTTGCAGTTTTCCAATATAAAGTAATTCTCTTTCAAATCCGAAATTCTGTTAATAGAAATACTCTTTTGATTTAGGTGTTCTACGAGAATCGTAGGAACGAAGTAAAGTTCATAGGTTCTATCATCAATGGGATGTATACCAATAACAACATCTGAGGTTGCAGTGGATTGTATATATTTTTTTACGTCCGATTTAGATTCTCTGTCAACACCCCCTCTCGATCCTCCTGTAAAATTAACTGCTTTTTTTGCTGTTTTGACTTGTGCTCTAATTATGTCTTCATTATCATCTACATCCTTTCGGACGATAATGATATCGTAAGGTGACAATGGTAAATCAACTAATCACACGTTCTGATATTTCTTCATTAGAATTCCTACAACAATGTGCTCATGAGCAAAACCATCTACAGATGCTTGTCTTCCTCTATCCTGTGTGTTTACCATGTTATTCCTCATTCCATTTATTTCTTCAAAACTAATATCCAGTCTGTATTGATCCGCTCTTCTCTCGGCACCTTAATGAAATGTTTGATAATCTCCGAACCGAAATAAGTTTCTACTTCAAAACCTGTCTCTTCTGCTATTGGCATGAGATACTTCCAATTCTCAAAAAGATGTCCGCGTATACGATTATTCCCTACAACTACAATGTATCTCCCATCTTTTCGCAAGACATTGTAAACTTCAGAAAGGTTTTGTCTCATATCGTCAAGGTATTTGTATGCAATGTATGCACGTCTTGGGTCAACTTCAAAGATACTTGCTAAAACTTTGTCAGCATCTGGAACACCAATTTCATGTCTTTTATTATAGTATTGAGACGAAACACTCTCTGTGCCAACGTTTTGCTTCTTTAGGTCAGTTAATGAATCCTGGGCAAATCCAAGCCAATACATCTCTAACTGATGTGTTCTTGGATAGTCAACTGCATTGACATAAGGTGGGGAGGTTACCGCAAGGTCAAAGTGTTCTTGATCATATTTTATATTCCTTGCATCCATATCTTCTGGAAAATCAACTGAAATATCATGTGGATAGTTTTGTGAAAATTCTGTCATTTTTGGAACTTTAGCAAGAACTGTTTTTGCAAACCTATTGAGAGCATCGGACGGTTTTACCAATTTATTCAATTTCTTTCTTATAACAGTCCGAGTACAATTGTCATCAGCATTTGAAACAGAACGGATTATGGATGATAAACACACTTTGAAAAACTCTTTAATCTCTTCGCAAGTATTTAACAGTTGAATCTGTTTCCGCAGATAGGTCAACTCAACGAGTATCTCTTTATTAAACCAATTGTCTCTATATGGAAAGTTGGGTATTTCAGAATAGGATACCTGTGAGGGATCGTAAATGATGATTGACTCCAATAGACATTTCTGTGCTGCCTTGAGTTCCTTTTCATCTAAAGGGGTGACCTTCACTTTTGAAAGAAAACGTGAAAATGGATCCACATCAATCCCTACAGAGTTACGGTTAGAGAGTAATGCCTCAACATTTGTAGTACCACTACCGGTAAACGGATCCAGGATTTGGTCGTGTTCTTGTGAATAGCGTTTAATCAACCAACGAGGTAGTTCTGGGAAAAATTTGGCTGGATATTTGTGTAAACCGTGTGTTAGATAACTTTGATCGTTGCTAATAAAAAGAAACCTGTCTCCCTCTTTGGCAGGAAGGTCAACAGGTATTTCTCCATCAACCCTAACTAAACATTCACCAAATTCATTGATAATGTCAGTGACGTTAACCATCATTCAACTCTGGTAATCAAAACTTCATTTATTGAATTATATCACACTTGATGTCCTGTTGCAATGATTTGATATCAGAGGCATTCAATTGTCGAGTTTTCTTATCCTAAAGTGAAATAAAACATTTCCAAAGGATAAAATAAGTGCATGAATTGCGCGAGGACGACTGATTTTGTTGTTAAATCGGGGTTGGAAACCCTCCAACGATAGAGAATATCGACAATTGAATGCCTCTGGATTTGATATAGGGTTATTTAGTTTTACGTTTTTCTTGTGTTATTTTTCACAAAGGTTCATTATTCTAAGGAACAGATATAGTGTGATTTCTCCCACTATATCTGCTGGACTTCACCTTAAAACATACTAACTTTTGAGGTGAATCATGACAAGAAAATCGTCTTGCCACTTACTTGATATGTTAGCAGAAGTTCCAGCCCCACGCAACAATAAAGGAAAACGACTGTACTGCCATCGGAAATTTAGACCACTACCTTAGACAAGATTATGATATAATTACAATCTAACTGAAAGGAGAAATCCGGTGGAGACCAAACGAAGAAGATTCACCCCAGAATTTAAAGCTGAAGTTGTCCTTGAGGCACTGTGTGGTGAAAGTTCACAAGCGGAACTATGTCGAAAACATAACATCAGCGATGTTCAACTCTCAAAGTGGAAACGCCAACTTCTTGAAAATGCGGAAACCACCCTCTTTGAAACTAATGATAAACAGACCCAAGCGTCTCAACAACGGATCACTCAACTTGAACAACTTGTTGGTAGATTGACCTTGGAATTGGATATCCAAAAAAAAGTCTCAACCTTGCTGAGTTGACCCTTGCTGAAAAACGAAGGATTGTCCAAACTTTGCGAACCGATTACTCAATGCGACAGATTTGCGGGACACTCGGTTTCAATAGAAGTAGTCTCTATTATGAACCCAAAAAGGATCCTTGCGAAGCACAACTCCAACAGGAGATAGAAATGTTATCTACCCGTTATCCAAGATATGGTTATAGACGTATCACAGAGGAACTGTTACGTATGGGATACACCGTTGGATACCGACGCGTCGCACGATTGATGAAATCAGCTAATCTGTTGGTTTCTTTCAAACGCTCTTGTCAAACCACGAAATCCGTTGATGGTAAATGTCAATGGGTCAATAGACTTGATAACCTTGACATTTGTCGGCACAATCAGGTCTGGGTTGCGGATGTCACCTATGTTCGGTTCAAAGGAAACTTTGTCTATGTTTCAGTTCTCCTTGATGTGTTTACTCGAATAATAAGAGGGTGGCAACTGAGTCGGCATTTGACACAACCTCTAACATTGAGACCCTTACAGCAAGCAGGACGAGAAAACGTTCCAGAGATCCATCATAGTGATCAGGGAGTTCAGTATTTATCAGAAGCCTATATTTCTACTCTCACTGATCATGGGATTGGGATTTCGTTAGCTCATAGAGGCCGACCTTGGGAGAACGGTTATGTGGAACGGTTTATCCGAACTCTCAAAGAGGCAGAAATCTACTTGAATGACTATGATGATATTGCAGATGCTAATGCTTGCATTGGACATTTTATTGAACAAGTGTCCAACCAGAAACGACCTCATTCGGCATTAGGTTATTTAACTCCTATTGAATTTGAACAAAAAAACTTGTCTTAACTTTACGAAATTATGGTCTAAAAAATCGATGGCACTTCAAAACCAATCACAAACACTCCAATCGTATATAAGTCCATTCTCAAATATGGATTCAAACCTTGTGAGCAATATTTGGTAGTCAAACCCATTGTATAGATATAGCTGCAATAATAGGATGCCAGCAAACTTGTCCTCTGCATAGTCCTCTTCAAAGAATGAAAGTGCTAAGTTCAAGGGTTTCTGCCAGCACGCGCATTAGACACGATAACACTTGACTCTCTGATTACATGTGTTGATGAAGATCTGACACAGCATTTTTCTGACGTAATTGATTCCTCACCGGAATTGGTACAGATGTTTCAAAATATCCAGCGAGATCAAATGGATACCTTGAAAAACACTACTGTCGGTTCTCTATTGGGAACGAATAATTGAAAAAGTCTGAAAATTGAACAATTAGGATCATTCATTTATGTCATCTTTAGACTTAACGGACGTGAAGTATTGATAGTAATCTATTTTATGAAGACTTCATTGCTTAATCCAAGCAAATAATGATAAATTGGTTCTGGCAGAATAAGAATAACATTGAAGGTAGAACTATATTGTGTTATCATTTATTTGAAACACTCGTAATATTGAAAGAAGAATGATTGGTCTATAAATTAGGAATTTTTACATTATGAAAACATCACATAAGATCATTTATCAAGATTCTCAAGATTTGAAGCAAATTCCATCAAACAGTGTCGATCTGGTAGTGACTTCACCACCCTATCCTATGATAGATATGTGGGATGAAATGTACTGTACTCAGAATCCTGAGATAGGGAACGCATTAGAATACGGTGATGGAATGTTGGCTTTTTCCTTAATGCACGAAATACTTGATGCAGTATGGAATGAAGTTTTTAGAGTATTAAAAACTGGAAGGTTTGCTTGTATTAACATTGGAGATGCTACAAGAACTCTAAACAATAATTTCAAATTGTATCCAAACCATGCGCGCATATTAACACACCTATTGGATATTGGATTTTCTGTACTTCCTGATATACTATGGCGAAAACACACTAATGCACCAAACAAATTTATGGGATCAGGTATGCTGCCAGCTGGGGCGTATGTTACATTGGAACATGAATATATACTCATAGTAAGAAAGGGTCAGAAACGGGTATTTAGTACAGACATTGAAAAGGAAAATAGACGGGGAAGTGCGTTGTTTTGGGAAGAAAGGAACATCTGGTATTCAGATGTCTGGATGGATGTCAAGGGAACTGGTCAGAAACTTGCCAACGTTAACTCAAGACTGAGAAGTGGAGCATATCCTTTTGAATTACCCTATAGACTGATTAACATGTATGCTGTTAAAGGTGATGTAATACTTGATCCGTTTTTAGGTACAGGAACGACAACTGCTGCGGCAATGACATCCGCACGAAATAGTATTGGTATTGAAATTGATGAGAGATTTCAAAGTACAATTAATTCAGTAATATGGGGTATTCTTCAATTTTCAAATAATTATATACATGACAGAGTTGACAACCATTTTGAATTTGTAAAAAACCGAATTCAAAACTCAAAACCGTTGAAATATATGAATAAATATTATAATTTCCCTGTGATGACAAGTCAAGAAAAGGATATATTGCTGAATACGTTGAAAAATGTTGAGGTCCTTGAAGACAATTCCGTTGAAGTCATATATTCATTGGAACCAGATACGTATGATATTGATCAAATATTTATACCCATTACAGATAAGAAATTGGAATCTTCCAAGATGCCAATCGGACATGATATATTCGCTGTATAATGGCTTTAAATTGTGGGAGAATTAAAATTGAAAATTAAACTGAGCAATGCTGAGATACAAGAATATGTTATTAAATCCCCATCTTACGAATTTCCAAAATACACAACCCAAATCATGAATCTTGCAAACCAAAATTCACAAGCAACACGACCAAAGTTTGTTGGCCAAATGACTGATCTCATTCAGGAATTTCCAGGACATACATTTGAGGAATGGGTAATATGGTATCAAGAAAAATATCCTAATGCAATTGATGAGGCAACAGATAAATTAGAGCAATGTTAGAGAAACTCACAGATGCAATTGACAAAGTTGATAGAACTATGGTTAAAGCATAGGTAGAAGATCTGGTTCTTATCAAGACATATACAGGTTTAAGATTTCAGGAGGCAATTCTTAGAAAAATATCTGAAATAAAAGGTAGTGACTACCGTTTAGCAAAACCTTTTGAAGAATCACAAGGTATTGACGGTTACGTAGGTGAGTATGCATATTCCATAAAACCTAGTACTTATGAAACAAAACCTTTTTTATCTGAAACTATAGAAGTGAAGATCATCTATTACGAAAAGAAAAAGAATGGTATTGTATTTGAAATAGAGGATGATTAAAGAACCACAGAATAATTCATGAAGTAATTGAAGAGGCAGCTACTGAATTCAACAAATATTATTGAAACCAAGACCAATATATCAATGCCAAACAATATAAGTTGGCATTTTCATCACCAACCCAATGAGACTCCAAACGCACCCAAGCGTATAATCACCTAAAATCAACCCTAAAAAGAATGGAACTGCTTGCCGATATAGTTTGACTCCTCCTATCTTCAAGACCGTTGCTTTTGCTAACCAACTGAGAAAGATTGGAAACCACAATCGTCCCATCCCTGTGCCACTGACTAACACATAACCACCGGGATGAAGAGGCCACCACAAGAACTTAATCTTCATCACCATTAGGAAAATCGTAAATATGAAGCTGCTACCGATAACACTAAGTTCTGGCACTGCTGTCTCACGTGGACTGACAAGCCAAGTCTGTAACCGATTGAATGTCTCCCAACCCATATAAACGATCCAACCGCGTGCCTTGCTTCCAGCTCCCATATCGTATAATACATGGAGATATGCCCAGAACGTTATCAAAATGCCGAAGACGATTGCAAGTATCATGCCGATGAGTAGTTGACGGTATCCGATTTGACTGTGTTCTGCCAGTCGAAATGCCTCTAATTCACTTGGTGTTGGATGTGCGCGAAAACAACGTACAAAAGGATACAGAAATGTCAATCCTGTTAGATTTCCCAAACCTAAACGACGTGTTCCTAACCCCAATACCATTGTCCTTGCCGGATCAACAAGGATAAGCTGATGCAGTGGTGGACCAATTTCAGCACGGATACGAGTAATACCCAATATCATTGGGAAGTATAGTATGAAAAACAGACCAATTGCCCAGAGTGCCATCCCCATTTGAAAACAGAAGAAGAACAGAAACAGTATCCCAACGGCAAAGAGTATTGCTGCAGTCCTGTAGCGCATTGGTTCACCAGAATCATCTGGTGGTGATAGACCTTGAGGTTGCGTAATACCGAATACTTTGCGGATAATTCGTCCATAATGCCGTCTACCCATCCATAAAGGGATACATCCAAATGCAATCCATGCACCTGTCTGCTGTTCCAAATTATAGATGTTTCGCGCACCGAACATATCCGTTACTATTAGTTGAATACGGGTGAGAACCCAAAAGAACCAACAAGAAAACGAAAGATCGAGTGGGGTAAAGAACATCAAACCTATGCTGAATGGATACAATGAAATGTTAATAGGACCCATCGCACTCCACGGTTTTGATGTGAATTGTCCGAGGTGTTTATTCCTTATTGGAAGAGAGGGTATTTCTGGAAAGAGAAAACTCAATCCGTTCAATAATTCCACACTGCCTGCAATTGCGAATCCCAACCACATCCAAGGTGACTTGAAAAATCTTTTTGGGTTGCTGGTTAGTGCTAATGGGAGTTGTACAATGGGATAGTTCAAACGTTCATTTTCTGTCCACTGCTTTCGAAGAAAGATTGTTACTGCTAACAGGGTCAGCCATAATGCTATAACAAAACTTGACCAAGCGAGTACTGGCGTTATCCATGCATTGAAAACTGCGGGATTATATAAGGAAGAATCTCCATTATAGAATCCATCCAGGATTTTTGGATTCTTGACTGCAATCCAATCTGGTATGTTATTGCCAAAGAGGGATAGCCATTCATTTTCGGGAGTAGCAAATTGGAAAGTATGTGCAAGAACAGGAATGAGATAACCCATCATCGTATGTCCACTGAGCGTTGTCACCATCACTACCATGACATATATCGTTTGTAGATCAGCTTGTGACATTGCGAAACTCGGTAAGAAACGTTGAAATAACAGGTTTAGAAGGACAAAAACAAGGAGGGTGAAAACAGCATTGAAGAACAGTGATGCAATAGTCAACTGTGTGGAGTGCCACACTTCTGTCCCCATCAGACACCAGTAACTATTGAATGCAACAAGGACTAAGCCGATTAGTAGGATATGTGGCTTAACTCGGTGCTCTTTACCATTCGTCATTAGCACCTCTGCGGATGTGTCGTAATGCTTCAGACAAAATTGTGTCGTTTTGATATTGGTTTAGGACAGATTGCATTTCATGATTTGTTGGTGTTCTTTGAATTTCTTCACATAGCAGTGGTAATGCTCGGATTACATTGTCTACTATTGTTATACTTGCAGTCTGGGCAGTTCTTGACATTGGATTTAGGTCAATTGTTATTACATTTTTTCCCATCTTCCGTAGTGCTTGACAGCGATCACCATCTTCAAGTGGAACGAAAACGACATCTGCGGTGAATATCCCATCCGGATGTACATATTTTCGGTTGGAGTCGATATAAAAGAGTTCTGCTTCAGTGGTTGGCATAAACACTTGTTCAGCACCGTGGTTTAGTAGATGTTGTTTGATTTTTTCCTCACGACCAGATTCAGTATGAAATATGTTGACTTCTAATGGAGCATTCAATAAATTTGCCAATACGACAAGATCATCTGGCACTAAAGCAGCAACATTTCCATTCACAGAGATCACAGGATGTTCTGCTAAACATAGCATGGCTGCTGCAGCGCGGATTGAGGTTTTCGCAAATGTGAGTGTTTGCTCAGACAATAGATAGTCATAAGCTTCTCCGCGCCCATGGGCAATAAGACCATGGATAGATGTAATTCCTAATTCTACACCTTCCACAATTTTATCTCGTAATGCGAGAGAAATATAACGCGGATGGGACTTTGGCACATCGCTCATAGTATAACACCAATGCTATTCTTTGATTTCATTATACAGAGGAATAGAATTGTATTCAAGATACGTTTGAAGACTATTTTATTGAATGGGCAATTCTTATTTTCTCAAACCCGGTAGGCGGGGAATGCCAAAAGGCATTCATACCCGGGGAACGCCAAAAGGCGTTCATACCGTTGATTTCTTGATTTGGTGCTTTGTAAGCGCGCTCTTCCATTATTAGAGCGGTTTCTAACCGCGATTACCCACCAGCATCCCACCGTAGGCGCGCTTTGTAAGCGCGCTTTCCACCATCACACCGTAAGCGCGCTTTCCACCATCCCACCGTAGGCGCGCTTTGTAAGCGCGCCTACGAATGGTAATCATAGATTACTGGTTTTTCACTTGAATTGACATCTACGGTGACAAAAACTTTACACACCCTCGTTGTAAGCTTTACTATAAATTGAATCTTTTGGAATGGAACGTACCTTTCCAAACTCCCATCCGTGTAATCCTCGCAATCTACGACAATCGGTAATTCTGAAACAACTGAAACACATCAATTCAGGATAACCAAATGCTCAAAAATGCAACATCCAGAGAAATATATACAATTGTTCTAAGAAAATACACAAAAGAGTGAAAATATGCCAAATATATTCCTTTTTTACTTGACGTATGTTAGTTACTTACGTTATAATGTGTGTCACATAAATAGTTTTGAAATGTAGGTTATCAAATATGTATACAGATCAGGTTAAACATGTCGCAGAGATTGTCCAGCAAATGTTCACGTCATTCCATAGAGTGACAGCTCAAAATTGTGGCAGATCAGAAACTAAACTGGTCATAGACGCGCAATTAAGTGCACCTCATGACATTTTGGAAATGATATTCTTAACTATTGAATTATCATACCAGATTATGCGGGGAAGGTTTCCATCTCCGATTTCTTACACACCGAAACTGAATCTGGATGACGTACAATTAAAAAAAATTTTTATTTTTGAAAAAACCTTTCTTAACCCTTATGTAGACAACGTTATCAACAACGAAAACAACGTACAGTTGTACATACTAGTGTACGTCAATTGTACGTCGTTGTGGAGGAAAATTACAATGATATTTGAAGAAAGACATAAAGAATTCGCTGTTAAATGTTTCGCAAGATTCTTGACCATTTCAGCCATCGTCGACGCATTCAAAGAAGAATTCCATTAATTGAATGCCTATATGCAACTATACGGGTGTGTAAAGATTTTGTCACTAACTTCTCACCATGAATTGTAGGGGCGGGTCTCTGTGCCCGCCCGTTGCCTTACAGGTTTTTCACTTGAATTGGCGTCTACGGTGACAAAAACTTTACACACTCAGTTCTGATACAGATTTGACTAAATTTCAGTTCATGTGGTATATTAGATAAATCAGATAAGTAAAACAGAGGAAAAATAATGTATACACCACAATATCCCGGACCAAACGAAGAAGTACTTGAAGCACAAGCAAGGGTTTGCACAGGACCACACCAAACCCGTCCGTTAGGTAAGAAGGCAAACGATGGACCACATCCTGTTGCCGTCCTTGAAACTATATTGATGTCTTTAAATGGAAAGTTACAGGAAAAGGAGACTGTTTCAGAAGCACAAATGGGTGCGTTTTTCGTGGCGATGACAATACGCAAGTTTTTTCCTGAAGCAACGCAATGGTCTCCTGCTGAGAAAGCAGCATTTCAGAAATATCAGCCAACATTGTTACCAGTTCTTCCCCAAGAGATACAATTTCTAATTAATCCAGATAATGGATATATCCCAAGAAATCAGAACGAAGCCATAGTTGTTACTGCATTGGAAAAGATATTAAGAGTAAAGCACCTAAGTTATGCCGAAACCCGACAGATGTGTGAGGCAATTCTTTCTGATGATGTGAAACCTGCACTCAAAGCTGCTGCACTTATTGGTCAACGCATGAATCGAGAAACGTATGAAGAAGTCCGTGGATATCTTGATGCATTCTATGCCCCAGAAAAAGTCTGTCCGATTGATGTAGATAGTCTTACACATTTTGGACAACCGTATGACGGAGCAACCCGTTATTTTCGTCCAACACTATTTGTAGCAGCAGTTCGTGCAGCCTTAGGCGAACCATCTCTCTTACATAGTGTAGACTTGATGCCACCAAAGAATGGTATAACTGAGGAGTCAATTCTACAAGCACTTGGAGCAAAAACGGATTTGTCATTAGAACAGACTGCATCGTTGATCACAGACAAATCAATAGGATTCGGATATGTCAGTCAACGTGAGTATTCATCAGGTGCTTATAGTTTGCGGGAGTTACGCGTGCATATTATGAAACGTCCACCGTGGGCAGCTACAGAAAAGGCACAACAATTCTTTTCAGCACGTCAGAAGAATTACATGGTTCTTGGATATTATCATATCGGTTATGAAAAACCGTTGCTACAAATGGCAGGAGAAAGAGGATTTCATGCAGCAGTGGCAATAAAAGGTGAAGAAGGCACCAGTCATTACGCACTGAGGCTTGGAAAACCCTCTTCACCAGAGAGAATGGCAGTCAACTATTCACAAGGATTTCGACACAAAAATGGAAAACGCGAAGACTTTGCTTTGGATATTGATCCGAAGATTTATGGATTTGATTATAATATCAATCCACGACCGGAAGAAGTTTCGGCGGAAGCTTATGCAAACGCAGGTATAGCAGCATTGTCTGGTGAAAAGGGGCAAATCTACGATAGAATCCTTCTCAACACTGCAATGGTAGATTACCTATTAGGTATCTGTCCTGATCCACATGAAGCACTCAAACGGACAAAGGCAGTAATAGATAATGGAACTGCATTGAAACATTTAAAATATTACCTAAAAAGAACTAAATAATTTTAAATATTAATTTGGAGACATTATGTCAGAAAAAGGAAATTGTGAAACAAACAGATCTGAATCTGTATTACATAAAATAATAAATGAAAATTCAGACTTGTATAGGCATGAATTACCATTCAACCAAAGGAGACTATGTTCGTGTAAACCCAATCATTTAAGCTGCATCACTGCAAAAGAATGGTTGAAGTGTCAAATTGGAGTATGGCAATTTAATTGAGGGGTGTGCATAAATATTGATAACAAAATAGTCCTTTTCACTCCGTTTATTGAAATAATGTTTTCATTCTTGATACCTCTCTGTGAGGTCTGTTCCATATTGAGTTGACCAACATTGCTATTTGTAGCAAGACGATTGCCAACATCAGAAAGGTTCTCACATTTTCAAGACGAGATATTGGCAGTTGTTTCTGATTGTTCTTTGTTCCTGTCAGATCGGTCAACAGATTGAAAACCGGTTCAATCGCAGTTTTGCGTTGTTTTTGATAAGTTTCAAGCTGCGGTGATGTTTCAATCGCTTTTAGATAAGCTACCTTTTCAGTAGCTTTAGCACCTGTTATTGGTGTCAAAAGGAAAAGTCCATCTTTTGCAAGTGTCTGAGTGCGAGTAAAGTCGGTATAGCCAGCATCCGCAACGACATATTGGATATTTCTCGATAGCAGTGCGTCAGTCCTTTGATCAAGTCCTGTTTTTTCGCTTACAGAAGCGGTCCAAACATTTGCGAACATCGGAAAACCTTTCGCTGTTGTTGTCAGATGCAGTCCATAGCCATAAACCCATCCACGATACTTGCTTGTTGACCAACTTGCATCGGTATCAAGGTTGCGCAAACCTTCGGGAATGTGATTTTCTTTTCGGTCTTTTTGATGCCACACACTGCCTTCTGCTTTATAGAGGCTTTTGTCAACAAAGACAACATCTCGAGGCGTATCGGTGTCTAATGCGACACCTAAGTCACCGAGATAGTCAACGAACTGCTCAATCCTGGGGGCAAGTTGTTTATAGCGACGGGATAAAGTTGTCCGATCCGGAATGCTTTTGAACTTGAGTTTTTTTACCCAGGCTGGATGTTCACAAAGAAAAGTGTGCTGTGCTCTAAACTGATTTATGCCTTTCATCAGCATAATCGCAAAGAAGATAATCAGTGAACTATCAGGATGCACTTTAGGTCTTCCTTTCGGTTTGGATTGATTGGCGTTGATAGACTTTTCAAAATCTTTGTAGCGTTTAGAGAAAAATGTGATATAATATCTTTGGTCAGGATAACTCATGGTTAATACTCCTTTTAGGTTGTATTTTTAAAAGAGTCTAACCTATATCCTGACTAAATTCAATTATGCACACCCCTCATTTAATTATGAAGGTAGAGATATACGAGATAAAAAAGTTCATCCTGCAACATTCCCAATATCCTTAGCCCGCAAAGTGATTGAGTTATTTACACATGAAGGAGAATTGGTGTTAGACCCATTCGTTGGAAGTGGTACAACTCTTATTGCAGCAAACGATACAAATAGAAATGCAGCTGGTTTTGACTTAAAGACCGAATATTTACAAGTCTGTCTGGATAGATTAAAAACACAAAATATCTTTAACACTACACATCAACTTGCAATACAAGATGATGCTCAGAATATTGAGAAGTATTTCTCAGATGAATCTCTTTCGCTGATCTTTACCTCGCCTCCCTATGCAAACTTATTAAATCGATCTAGAAAAAATAAATCAAGACGAGACCGAAAGAATGATCAGTTTGATAAAATCGAACAGTATTCACAAGACCCAAGAGATTTAGGTATATTGGATATGAATTGTTACACAACAGCAATGGGGAATATATTCGAAAAATTACTTCCCAAATTAAAACCGAAAGCACATTGTGTGATAAACATACCAGATATATGGTTGGACAACACAAGAATTACATTACATGTTTCCATAATTGATGAATTCCGAAGACGTGGATATGAATTGAGAAACACAATCATTTGGGATCGGACGAATATAGTAAACAGGGTTGGTATTTTTGGATGGCCAAGTAATTATATTACAATGGGAGTAACTTTTGAATACTTACTTGATTTTTGGCGTCCACCACATATTTAAAACATTATCTAGAATTCAATACTTTATTGTTGATTAGAAAAACAAAGCAATCATTTAAGGAGAGGAAAATGCTGCTATTTTCTAAGTTGAGTTTAATAGGAGATTTGAAATCAATAAGGGATCAGGGCTGGATTCAGAGTGTAAGGCCCGGTAGTTCTGGTGGAATTGGTCACACATTAGAAGATCTTTTAGGTATTGAGGAAAATAATCTTCCAATACCAAATGCTGCTGAGTGGGAACTAAAAACACAGCGAATGAAGACATCATCGTTGACGACATTATTTCATTTTGAACCATCACCCCGCGGATCAAAAATAGTTTCTCAGATGCTTCTACCATTGTATGGTTGGAAACACAAAGAGGCTGGTAAGAAACATCCACTTAATGAGATGAGTTTCCGTCAGACTATAAATATCTTGGAGAGAACAGATAGAGGATTTGGTATTGAACTTAATAGTCTCGAAAGAAAACTAGTGGAGTGTCTACACTAAAATTATAGGTATATTCTTCAATAAAACTTGCCAAACAGACGTATTTCTTTTAGAATGTCCCTAAATACTTCTTTAAGGAATAGTCTCTTGAAAAAGAAATATATAGTTGAATTAACTGATATTGAGCGTGAAGAACTAAACAAGTATATAAGTAAAGGAGAAAATAAAGCGTATAAGATCAGGCATGCACACATCTTATTGAAATCCGATGTAAATGGTCCTCGCTGGACTGATAAGCAGATAGCTGAAGCTTACTCGTGTCATGAGCAGACGGTTTACAATGTGCGGCATCGTTTTGTAGAAAAGGGTTTATCGGGAGCGTTGGATCGAGTGCACCGCAAAACACCTCCGTGTCCTCGAAAGTTGGATGGTGAAGCAGAAGCGCGTCTGATTGCGTTGAGTTGTAGCGAACCGCCTGAAGGCTATAGCAGGTGGTCCCTTCGTCTTCTTGCTTCGGAATTCGTGAAGCTTGAAATCGTTGAGAGTATTTGTTCTGAAACAGTGCGCCAGACGCTAAAAAAAACGAACTAAAGCCACACCTGGTGGAACAATGGGTAATCCCACCCACCGAAAATGCTGAGTTTGTCGCAGCAATGGAAGAAGTGCTTGATCTCTATCAGAAACCTTTAGACACAGATGTGCCGGTTGTGAATATGGATGAACAACCTGTAACGTTGAGGGATGATATTCGCGAGCCGTGCCCCCTCAAACCGGGTCAAATCAAGCGTGTAGATAATGAATATAGACGCAATGGCACAGCACAACTTTTCATATTCACAGAAGCACTAACGGGGTGGAGAGGCGTGTCTGTGCGTGAGCGTCGGACTGCGGTGGATTGGGCACAAGAGGTAAAGGTGCTATTAGACGAGGTGTATCCGAAAGCAAAACGAGTGATTTTAGTTTGTGATAATCTGAATACACATAAAGTTTCATCCTTGTATAAAGCGTTTCCAGCAGCGGAAGCACGCCGTTTATGTGCTCGTTTAGAAATCGTGTATACGCCCAAACATGGAAGTTGGTTGAATATTGCTGAGATAGAACTTAGCGTGCTAACACGACAATGTTTAGGTCGTCGCATCCCTGATATAGAAACACTACGACGAGAGACACAAGCTTGGGAAAAAAGACGAAATGGTGAAGCGAAGCAAGTAGACTGGCAATGGACAACGGATGATGCTCGCATCCGATTGAAACGCTTATACCCACAATTTTAGTGTGGACAGTCTACTAGAAGTCTCTTTTGATGCAGATTCTGTCTCTTCAAAGCATACAGATTGGTTAGCTTCAGTAAATCAGAGAATAAACCTGCAAGAACTTTCGCCAAAACCATATTGGGGATTTGATGATTTAACTCACAAAGCTGGGACGAAACTTCCAAATTGTTTTTATGTGAAGGCTGATGTAAAACGGATAGAGAAAATCGAGCATTTTCATTATAAAGAAATCTATGTACTGCAAAAGTTCAGTCCAGATAAATTCATTGATAACATTGGAAAGGGGTTTTTGCGCATAGATTTTGATGCAAGAACTGGTCATAATCACGGAACGAAATTTAGAATTAAGTCTGATGTGTTACCTGAATTATATGAAAGCGTAACAGAAGTATAAGATTGCTCTTGTTATTAAATAGGTATTCAATTCTATTGGTTTGCTGAGTACAACTATAATTCACGTATTCTTATGGTTTTTACATATAAATAGTGAGGTAAAACTTGAAGTATGCTATTCTAGCCTAAGTTGCCACCAATTCGTGATCCCACTTGTTGAAGGTATTTCCAACACCGGTTTAAATCCATATAATACTCAATTATAACATTGTCCAAACAACTCGGATTGGATTTTCTGCCTGATCCAATTGCATCAACAATGTTAATGCACGTGTTGTAGGATCCTGTTTAAACCGAACAGGATCCACAGCACGTGCAAGATGTGTTAGAACAACCAAATCAGACAATTCCTGTTTTCAACAGTCTGACCTGATAAAAGTTCTAATATGAGCTCCACTGCCATAAATGGAGTCAATGGACGATCAACAGATTTATATGTACTCCTACACATCAAAATCTTGACCTTCAATCATCCAACTCCAGTTTCAGATTTTCACGTCTTTCTTGGATTAGACCAACCAAGATACAAGCCCCCATCCCTAATAACACAAGTGCAAATGGGAATCCTGTCGCGAGGGAGGCTGCCTGCAAGGAGCTCAGTCCCCCGCCAAGTAACAACACGATGGCAACAGCCCCCTCAGCCGAACACCAGAACACTCGGTGAGATACCGGTGCGTCAAACTTCCCGCCTGCCGTGATAGTATCAATGACAAGGGAACCGGAGTCGGACGAGGTAACGAAAAAGATGATCGTCAGCAGCATTGCAAGAGAGGACACTAATGTCGTCATCGGCAATTTGTCAAGCATTTTGAACAGTGAGAGTTCTGGCTTATATGCTTCAACGGTTTCTGTTACACCCGTGTAACCATCACTCACGAACTGGTCTATGGCAGTGCCGCCAAAGGCACTAAACCAGATTAAACACAACAGCGTTGGTAAAAGTAGCACACCGATGATGAACTGGCGAACCGTGCGTCCCTTTGAAATTCGGGCGATAAACGTTCCGACAAAGGGTGCCCATGCGATCCACCATGCCCAATAGAACGTTGTCCATCCATGCAGAAATCCTGTATCATCCCGGGCGACCCAGTTACTGAGAGGCCTTACCTTGGAGATATAGGCACCCAGGCCAGTAAATATGCCTTTGAAGATTGCGATTTTTGGTCCAACAACGATGATGAAGAGCAGAAGCAAAAACGCGAGGATCACGTTGAACTGGCTGAGGCGTTTGATACCGACATTCAGTCCTGTCAACACGGAGATGAGTGCGGCAGCGGTTATTAAGACGATCAACACGACCATGGTGGTATTGGTATTAGGAATCTCAAACAGATAGTTGAGCCCGGCGGTCACCTGCTTTGCGCCTAAGCCGAGCGAGGTGGCAAGTCCGAACAAACTGGCGAAGACAGCGAGCGTATCAATGACATGGCCCGGCCAGCCCCAAATGCGATCACCGAGCAACGGGTAGAACGCGGAGCGGATAGTGAGCGGGAGTCCCCGGTTGTAGGCAAAGAATGCAAGGGCAAGTCCGACAACTCCGTAGATTGCCCAGCCGTGTATGCCCCAATGAAAAGTCGTCGCTGCGATACCCATGGCTGCGTCGGTTTTCGCTTCACCGCCGAGGGGCGGGCTCATGAAGTGTTGAACGGGTTCCAAAACACCGAAAAACAAGAGACCGATACCGATGCCAGCCGCAAAGAGCATGGCGAACCAAGTGAGGTTGGAGTATTCGGGGACAGCCTCACGTCCGCCGATGCGCACCCTGCCAAGCGGGGAAACAATCAGAAAGAGACAGAATATTACGATGAGGTTAACGATGTCCATAAACCACCAGTCGAAGTTCGTGGTCAACCATTTTCGGGTAGCCCCGAAGAGGTTTGTTGCTCCTTCCCGAAACACGAGGGTCCCGATAACAAAAATGACGATGGTGATTGCGGAAACGAGGAATACCGGTGTCAACCCAAATATCTTAGTATTGTTCTGAGGTTGTTTTGCTTCTTCGTTCATTTCATAGTTCTCCTTTTAGAGAGGGGAACGCGCTAACAAAGGCGTCCGCCTTAGGATGGATAAGCCAATTAGAAATAATAGCCGAAGTTGAAATTAACCCGCCAGTGCCACTGGTTATTGCCGTTAGCACCAACGTGATTTACACCTGTAAGGATATTGTTATAGTCATCTTCTGTATTACCGACAAAAAAGTTCCCATCAGTCAAGGCAAAATCACTATAGACATACAGTGTTTCTAACAATGTCCAACTCGCTCCCACAGTTACAAGTGTGCTTGGGTTATAGTTCTCCACAGTTTTGAAGATAGTGCTCCATTCAACATAAGGTGTAACGCTGTCTATCCAAGAGATCGCTGTCGTATCTATACCACCATATCGTAGTGATAGGCCCGGAATTAACCCCTCGGATGCGACAGGCCACGCAAAATCGTAGGCACCCATCGGAATAAGGTCACCTGTTCCCCAGGGTGTTTCTTCAGCGATACTATGTGTGTAATAAGAGAATTGGGAATAAAGGGTGAAGTCTGTGACAGTATGCTTCATGTGTGCAGAAAGCGCATAATAGGTACCACTATCATCATCGCCAACATTTGTTCCATTCAACATGCCGTATTGTAGAGAAGCACCTACCTCAGCAACCTCCGCAAGAGCGTAGATTGCACGCAGGTTAATTTGGTCCTGTTCATCATATCCGTTTTCTCCTGCTCCCCATTCAACTTTTCCTTCCGCATCAGCATGCTCTTCCCATTTGACAATATCATATCCATACCGTGAACTGTTAAGACTGCCCCCAACCGTCTGCGGTTCACTCGTCAGGAAAAAACCAACATCCAGCGACAACTTGTCAAATTTGCCATTCCAAGTTATACCCAAATCGGGATCGTCTGCAAGTCCGACATAAAAATGCTGGTCAAAAAACCAACTCGTAGAAATACCGTAAGCAGTGGGGCCGAACGGTACTCGAACAATACCTGCTTTGACTGTGCCTAAATCACCGATATTATAGCCTAACCAAGCCGTGTGTATCATGCTGTAGTCATTATACCATCGGTATTCAATCCTACTTATAATGTTATGATAGTCAAAATCTGCATTCAGCCGGAAGATTTCCAGGTCAACATCCCCGATCTTTTCTCCACGCGGATGTGGATCCTCATCAGTCCCATAAGCTCCATAAGCGTAGTTGACACGCATTGCCCCACCAATTTTGATAGGACTTTTCTTCTGAACTTCCTCCGCAACCATTATCTCTCCATTTTCAGTTGTATCAGCAACAGAGCTATAAGAAGTTGATAATAAGATCAAAACAACTATACAAAAGGTATTTACATACCTGATTCTGCCAAAACAATTAAAGTTCCTTAACTTATAATGAATGTGCATTTTTCCTCCCTTTAATAGTGATTAATATCCAGACAGATATATTATCACACAAACTTAATGAACATGAAAATTGATTTAGTGTTTCGTTCATGCCCCTCAATAGATTAGAATTTCCAGTTGATATAACTCATTATTGCATATCCATACCAGAAAACATTATAATTGTATTAATCAGTTGTTTGAAGTCACCAAGTGTTATAACTAACTTTGCACCAATACCACCATCTTGAACTCTTGCAGAAAAACCAATACTATAGTTCTCATCAACACCTGCTAAAATACCAGTGAACATCTGCATCCCTGCAGCTATATCTGGATTCATTTCTGACATCAGAGCCATTACACTGTTTGCCACTGTAATGGGTGAGAATCCATAAAGGATATTATTGTCAGCACCTAACTTCTCAATTAGATTCTGAAAGCTTATGTTTTCAGCTAAACTCTCACCAATTTTTGCCTTACTGTCGAGTGCAGCCTGTATCTGTTGTGGTCCACCAATGCCGAAATAAAAGCGTTTGTCGGAAAATGCATAAGACCATTGCCACTCTTGTGGCATAAGCATTGCAGCATTTGGCTCAACATCAATAAAAGCATCTCCGAAATTTGGGAAGACAATGGTCTTGATCTCAACTTCATTGTGAACTATAGAATTGCCATAATGAAGTTCATTGAACATACTCAGTTGTGGAACATCTTCAATATTCTCTTGAAGTAATTTAACAATTTTCTCAATCTGAGTTAAAAAACTATCATTCATATACGTCTTGAGTTTCTGTTCATCTTTAAGAGCCATAATGAATAAATAATCTGGAAGTAAACTCTCATTGTAGTTCGTTGAGAAACTCATTTCGTTTGTAAAGGTTTCTTTGAACTCTAAAATATCCTGAAATATCGTTTTGAGATGGTCAATTATTTCAGTGAAGTCTTCATTACTATCATCCAATCCACTAGTTGAAATGGCATTAAGCAAGTGTTTATTCATTTCAAATAGAATTCCAAGATCTATATTTAATCCACCACAAGCAAATGCCTCATTTGGCAAATCATTGATGAGAGATAAATCATCTGGTTCAAGTTTATTCAAAGCTTGTTCGATTTTTCCATCTTTTTTGAAATGTAGATTCTGCGAGAGCATCACATCGGTATTTTCAATCTGGAGTGAAACACTAACTGAATTTAACTCCGATAAAAATCCCACAATCCATTCAGACATACCATCAATGAATGGCACAACCGCAGCAGAATCGGGATCGCTCTGTATACTATCTTTTACTTCTTGGAATTCTTCTCGAAACCCCTCAATAAATGGTTCTATGACAGTTTGTAGGTCGAAATAAGCTGCTACATGTTCAGTTCCTTTAATGATAGTAGCTAAGTATGAAGTGTAATCCATATTCTGGGTAATTGACATTAATTTCCCATTTCTTATATCAATTACATTCTCACATACCTCAGGAAATTGTGCATATATAAGGATATCATCAAAGATTACATAACTGCCTTCATCTGAACTCCAATAGGTAGTACCATTATATTCAACAGGTTCACTATCCTCAACCTCAGTGTCTATTGCCTCTTTAATTATGTCTGGATCCCTTAAATGGACTATTGCACCAATGCCTTCAGGTTCAAAACTTGTAAGGAAAACGGCGAAATCACTATCTAAATCCAAACCGATATCTTCTAATTCCACTAAACTCTCAAAACCTGCATCAAAAGTACTTGCTAAGAATTTGGCAAGAAATTCTGTATTTTGACCAGCTGGTGGCACAAGTTCTGCAACAACATTATTAATGCTGTCATCTAATTGCAATAGACTTGGACAATAGATTACTCCCATTGCAGAATTTGGAATTAGATGTAAGACGCTTTCTTTTGGTATTACTGCCGTTAATTCTTCAGTTTCTGTTTTCGAATCAGGTGAAGGTGAAAGATCTTTTTGATTTGCTACTTGAGCATGTTCTGATTCATTAAGTTCTGCATTAAGAGCAAAATATGTGTATGTTCCCTTTGAGTATTGCTCATTCAGAAATTCAAAATTTGTTTGTGGTTCTGATATGCCTTCAATTACGTATCCGACATTAACAAAAAATGTCATAAACACTAATATGACACTGAGTAATTGTAAATTCTTTTTCATGGATTCTCCTATTCTTGCTGATCATTAATTAACAACATTAATTCGTTGAATTTGAGATTTTTTCTTGAATTCTGTTGATCTCGTCTTTGGAAGTCAATACGCTTATTTCCACTTCATAATGACGTCGTCCACCTGGTTCAATATGCTGGAGTGAACCACGTTCACGTTCAGATGCTCTGCCCTCAACTCTACAGTTTGATGGTTCTAACCCCATCACATAAGCACCTTGTCCACACATTTTCCATTGCACAAAGTGAGGAAATTGTGTTTTGTGGTATCGGACGGCTATACCTATTCCTTGATCCTCGTTAAAAGAACGGTTTACAAGAGCAACACGAATATGATTATCAACATCCGGTTCCATTTCATGGTAGTAAATCTGTTCTTGGAAGTCTACAGTGGGTGGTTCCCCGTAGTTATAATTTGTAAGGTTTTTCTTGGCGTGTTCATCTTGTGGTGTTACCTGTGAGGTTGGTGCAATAAGTTCGCATCTGTCTGCAAGAATTGGAAAACCTGCATTAATATGGAAGAGATACATTAACGGACATTCTTTGTAACCAAGATTTTCAACAATGTCCTCAATGTGAATTTTTTTCGAACCTAATTCTGTCCATATTCGACGCGTACGACACAAATGTTCTCCTAATGCAGTTGTTTCTGTTACTTTCCCTTGTGCCCACAATATATAACGATTGCCTTCCCATCGTGTATCTACCCAAACATTTTTTGCTGGAATATGTGATATTCTTCCGTGTAATCCGAGTTCATCTTCTCCATCTTTGTTAGGTGCACCTGCTTGTGTCATACCACATGTTGTTAATAGACCACCATAAAATCCGCGTAACCATCCTACTCCCTGGGATTCATAATGTGTTGCTGCAACATCTCCAGTTCCTGAACGCCAACATAATGGGATGCCATTAAAATCTGCAAAAGATATGTCCATACCTCTATTCGGTAGAACAGTGAAATTCAATCCAGAACCGGTTCTAAAACCGATAGCGTCTGTGCCTTTTTCATTCCCATCATTTAGTTGATAAACCTTTGCCTCTGCCACTTGCGAAATGTCCCCCAAGTGGTGAAGCAGCTGCATTCTATCATAATCTCTTCCAAAAAGATGTATCAAGTTATCAGTCTCCTTTACAATGCTTGTTTGTTATTTCTCACTTTTATTGTTTTCAAGTGATGGCATTATAGCAAATAGACAAATGAAATACAAGCAAGGATATTTTGTAGCTTCAATTCCTATAGATAAGCTGCTCACTGATTAAGATAGAGATAATATATGATAATGCTTATATTTCTGTTCTTAGAATCTCTGCTGCTTCATGTATTACTTGAAGTTTCTGAGTCGCGATGTCCGTAGTATTTACTGGTCGATCTGCAAATGTGCCAAATCCACAATCTGGATTCAGAAAAACCTGTTCTGGTTTCCGATGTTTTAAGAGTGATCTGACTTTTTCCAACACAAAATCCACAGATTCCACTTCAATTGTACGCGGATCAACTACTCCCAGTCCGATCTCTTTGTCTTCAGGAAGTTCACTGAGAACATCTATACTACCTGCTCGTTCTGTAGCATATTCTAACACAAACTGATTAATATTCATCTTACTAAAATATGGAATTAGTAGATCGTAAGAACCGCGGAGTAAGACATCTTCCTGTTGGCTCCAGTTTCCTCTACAAACGTGTAGGGCAGTTTTCATTTGTCCATCTATACCTTCAACGGCACGATTGATTAGTTCTACAGCGAAGTTCAATTCTTCTTCTGGACTGCTTTTCTCTGATAATGCAGCACACATAAATGAATGTGTTTCATGCGGACCAGTAAATGCAACTTCGGTAAGGACAGGTTCATCAAATTGCACAAATTCACAGCCTGCATTTTGTAAATCTTGTAATTCTTGTTGAAGTACATCAACAACATCGTCACCAAGGGACTCTTTTTCTGGATAGAAATCGTAGGAGAGTTTCTTGACCCACATGGATCTGGTTAATAGGTAGGGACCTGGGAGAGTGACTTTGATAGGTTTATCGGTATGTTCTTTTAGGAATAGGAAGTCACTTAGGACAAGTGGGGATGTCCGTTTTAGTTTTCCATCAACCACGGGATTTTTTAAAGCAAAGGCAGGAACATCTAATGCATTCAGCAGTTGTTCAAAAGCAGCTTTATCTTCAACATAGTCAAGCATTTCTGCAAGTGTCATCAATCGAATGCCGTCAATGCATTCAGTGATGAAAGAATAGAAGTTGTCACGCCGTTGTTCTCCATCGCTGACGATATCTACACCGTTATCTTCTTGCAATTTTAGGCTATCAATTACAGCATTGTCTGCTATAGCGTTGAATTCGTTATCTGTAATGTTCCCTTTATTTTTGTTCCGTAACGCACGTGATACCGTCCTTGATCGTGGCATACTTCCAACGACGGTTACTGGGAATTGTGGTAAATTGTCCATTGTTCATATCTCCTTCACTTTCATTTTAATGTGTTATGTTTGCAAACGCCAAAGCTTCTGCAATTGCTTATCTGGTTATTCTACCAACTCTCTTTCAAAAATAACGATCACAGCGTCTGATTCCCCGAAGGCAGCAGATGGCAAAACAATCTCACAAAGTCGCCATCCCTCTTTTCCTTCCTGATTAAGTGTGTTTTCAAGGTCAGGTATTTTTCTGGACTTGTAAAGTCCCCATCCCTTCTGATCAATTCTGATAGTTTTATATTCGTATTTCGTCATTGCAATCCCTCGCTTTCTAACATTAACCTCAATGCCTCGTTCAGTTCTGCCCCCTCATAAGCAGCAACGATGATATGTGTGTGTGCCAGTATTCGTGCAGCCACTTCCTTGCCGAACCCAACTTCGCAAATATTGTTTCGTTCATAGAAGTCGAATAACGCATCAGCAGTGATGATAGGGTTGACTCTGATTTTTACGCTTTGTTGTTTCATGGTTTTGCTTGTTGATAGACAGTATTGCGGTTTTACAACCTAATTTTTCTTAGACAGAATCTTCCTGTTCGCTGGAAATAAGTGTTTCCAATGCGCGCTCAATTTCTGGTTGGAATACTTCTTTTAGCTTTAAAAGATTCTGTATATGCCATTTTCTAATCTCCTTTAATTCATCCTCTGAAGATTCAATTGTTCCGTCGCGAGAGATAGCAATTGCTGAAAGTGACACCTCTTGATCGCGGTTCCATTCAAGTGAGTTTTGAAACTTGGCTGTAATTTCTTCCTTCCGCGCTTCTAAGGCATTAAATATCGCTATTCTATTTTCACCGAGTTCCTTAGTGATATTTATATATGCAAGAATCTTGTTTCCTCGTGGGAACTGGACTCCATACGCAACCCCATTGATCCCTGATGAAAAGTTGAACCAGTTTTGTGATGAAGGTGTACGTGGACGGGTAAAATTTTGCTTCACAAGTTCATCAATAAGTACCTGATAATAAGTTCTATATTTTTCACCTCTTGCTGATCGGTTCGTTGATGATTCTTGTCTTTTAGACTTTTGCCACTCGTTAGGAAACACAACTAATTTGAAATTAAGTGCTGGCTTTGAATCATCAATTTTCACAATCTCCAGCACAATACCAAAAAACTGCGTCTCAGTATCCGTTCTTTGATTTAGCCATTCTAATGCTTGACGGTGTTCATCTCTAATTGTCTCCGAAATCCAAACAATTATTGAGGCA
The DNA here is from genome assembly GCA_958295945.1 of Candidatus Poribacteria bacterium. GTDB lineage: Bacteria > Poribacteria > WGA-4E > WGA-4E > WGA-3G > MSPOR6. The sequence continues at coordinate 532,036 of OY282386.1, read as the reverse complement.
TCATAGCCTGCGGCATAAGTAAGTAGCTTTCCAAGATGATCGTGATCAGTTTGATTGAACTGGTTTTCGATTATAACTATTATTGATCTTCCTTTAACTTGAGCTAACAGATCCAAGGAAAAATCACCTACTGATGCTTCTGTGTCTATGAGTTCTAAATCAAGTTTGAGTGCATCTCCCAATTTATGAATATTTTCTGCCAGCCACGGTGTGAAATCGTTAGCTTCATGTTTCCATATTTCACTTAATGGAATTTGTTTTAAATCACTGAAATCATACATCATGTATGCCTCCTTCTATTTTTTAAACACGACCAGCCTTAATATCAGCACGCACTTTTTCAGCAAGTTGAGCGAGTTGATCTTGTGATTCGGCAAAAGATTTTTCCCATCGCCGTTCATCCTCAAGTCCTTCCAGAATTATAGTAGCAATAAAATCCTGTTCTTCCAATACCTTCGCCAAAAAAATTGTTGAATAAATTGGGCAAATGTCCTAAAGTTATGCAAATATATTAATAAAATAACTTTGAAAGGACAATTGCCCATGCAAGTAATTATAGCACTTTTTGCAGTTTTTGCACCACATATATCTGCAACGACAGGACGCCAATTATCATGTGTTGTCCTCGCAGTGCTTGCGATGACAGGACGGGTCACCATGTTAAATATCTCTCGTTGGACATCAAAAGGCGGTAGCTACCGCACACTTCAACGCTTTTTCAACACGGTGCTGCCTTGGCCGACCCTCTTCTGGGTGTTTTTTCGCACACACCTGCTTGATCGTGAAAGCGAATATATCATCGTAGGAGACGAAACAATCAAGCCCAAAACGGGTTCAAAGACTTTTGGTTTAGACCGTTTCTTTTCTTCAACACATGGCAAAGCGATCCCAAGTTTGTCATTCTTAGCCGTGTCCTTAGTGAGTGTCAATGAACGGCGTTCTTATCCAATGGCTATAGAACAAATCGTCCGAGATGACACATCATCGACTTCAGCTGCCAAACAAGATGCTACCCCAAAGGACCCCTTGAAACGCCCGCGTGGACGCCCAAAAGGGAGCAAAAACCGAGATAAAACCGATGTCGTGATTATCGGTGTTTTGAAACAACTTCAAATTATGATCAAAACGCTACTGTCAAAAGTCGGAGGTGCGATCCAACTCCGGTATTTAGTGCTTGATGGATATTTTGGACATAATAACGGAGGACAAATGACAAGACAATGTGATCTCCATCTCATCTCAAAACTTCGCTCGGATGCCGCACTGTTTTGGCAACCGACAGACGAAAAAGAAGGCCCCGGACGCCCACGGCTCTACGGGGAAAGGTTCAACCCACAACAGATTGATCCGAAATATCGCATCTCTATCCAAACCGATGGAAATATCAGAACCGACATCTATCAAGGACACCTGCGAAACCAAAAGTTCCCAGAACTTCTAAACGTCGTTTGCCTCCTCAAGACAAACTTGAAAACAAAAAAGCAATCACACATCCTATTGTTTAGTTCTGATTTAGCATTAGACGCAGAAAAGATGATTGACTATTATTCCCTTCGTTTCCAAATCGAGTTCAACTTCCGGGATGCGAAACAATATTGGGGATTGCAAGATGCTATGAATGTCAACAAAGAACCCGTGAACACTGCAGCAAATCTATCAATGTTTATGATCCATGTCAGTGCGAAACTCATGGAAAAGGACAGATGTCAGAATCCCGAATATAGTGTATTAGATCTCAAATCGCGCTACCGAGGGCTGAAATATGTGCATGAAACATTAAAAATGCTTCCGCAAAAACCTGAACCAATTGTTATTCAGCAAATCACTGAACATCTGGGTTCAATCGGTGCTATTCATCACACACAACCCAATCTTAACCCAGGATAATTGGCGAAGGTATTGTTACAAACTACTGATTTTATAGATAAAATTGTTGATAAATCTTGTATGGGTTGGTTGTATATACACGATAAATAATCTGTCCATTGAAATCAAGCATATCTTTGATGCGACCGAGAACGATCAGATTGGTAACTCTATTGAGAATTGAATCTCGATCTACCTAATTTGTCTCAATACTTTCATCACTTGTCGTAAGTTCACCACTGACATAACCACCTAAGAAACCAAACATTACTTTAGATGGAGGTCGGATATTTGAATAAACACCTACCAAAGAACTGATAGAGGCAGTGACACCTGATTCTTCCTTTATTTCACGTTTCAAAGCTTCTATTAGGTATTCTCCTTCTTCAACTTGACCGCCCGGAAACTCCCATCCGCGACGTGAACTTCGTATAAGTAGGACTTGTCCGTTCGGATGGCTTATCAATCCTGAGACTGCTACAATGTGTTTGGGAGGATTCAAATAATCCTCCCTCACTTATTATTAAAGTAACAACGCAAACGGTACCATCTTAACTGCCAAATCAGTTGACTTGACTTAATCCGGTGCATGCTTAGTTGCTTCCCATTCATTTCAAGTACTGGAATTAGCAGTTTATATTTTGAAAACAGTCCAAGATTCTTCGTAATGTCAATTTCCTCAACAGTAATGAACGGTAATTTCGCTTGAATGTTCTTCAGTATTATTTTTGCCTCATCGCAAAGTGGACAATCCGACTTCGTATAGAATTTAAGTTGAAGCGTCCTATTCTTCATATTGGAAATCTTACACTGACGGTAATGTCAAGTATTCTATACTAAAATGTCTTTGACAACATGTCCGTGTACATCTGTCAGTCGGAAGTCTCTACCTTGGAACCTATAGGTCAGTTTTTCATGGTCTATGCCTAATAGGTGTAGCATTGTTGCGTGGAAGTCGTGAACATGTACGATCTTTTCAACAGCATTGTAACCGAGTTCGTCAGTATTACCGTAGCTAATTCCACCTTGAACACCACCGCCAGCCATCCACATTGAGAATCCTTTAATGTGGTGGTCACGACCACTACCTTGTGCCATCGGAGTTCTTCCAAACTCTCCACCCCATATAACCAAGGTTTCATCCAACATTCCTCGTTGTTTCAAGTCATTGACGAGAGCTGCAGTTGCTTTATCAACATACCCAGCAGTTGTTTTTATTGCGTTTTGAATGCCACCGTGATGATCCCATCCTCTATGATAAAGTTGAATAAAACGCACTCCCCGTTCAGCTAATCTACGTGCAAGTAAACAGTTTGATGCATACGAACCATCCCCGGGTTTTGCTCCATACATATCAAGGATTTCCTGTGGTTCTTTAGATATATCGGTTAATTCAGGCACACTTGTCTGCATACGGAATGCCATCTCATATTGATTGATACGTGTAGCGATCGTTGGATCATCAACTGTTTCATCAAGAATGCTGTTCAAACTTTGAACTGCGCCGACAACATCCTTTTGCTGGTCTTTAGATACGCCATCAGGATTTGAGACATAGTGAACAGGATCACCTTTTGAATTGAACTGAACGCCTTGGAATTGTCCGGGTAGAAATCCGCTGTGCCACTGGCGCGTTGCGATCGGTTGGTCTTGTCCTCCACCAGAGGAAATAAGAACAACAAAGCCAGGGAGGTTCTCATTCTCACTACCGAGACCATATAACAACCACGACCCCATACTCGGTCTACCTGAAATTGCAGTACCTGTGTTCATGAAAGTGTGTGCGGGGTCATGATTTATCTGTTCTGTGCGCAAAGAACGCACAATGCATATATCGTCTGCAAGGCTGCCAATGTGAGGAAATGCAGAACTCATCACCTGTCCAGAATCACCAAAATTTTGAAATTCGTGTGTCGGACCGAGACATTTCAACGCATTTGCTTGACCTTGCAGCTGCGCAATCGGTTGTCCCTTTGTGTAGGATTGCGGCATCGGTTTACCGTGCATTTCTGCAAGTTTCGGTTTATAGTCTAATGTCTCTAAATGTGAAGGTCCTCCAGCCATGCAAAGATGTATCACACATTTTGCTTTTGGTTGCACATGTGGTTCAGTAATGATTCCTTGCCATCGTTCAATCTTTGGGGCTGCATCAACCAACGACGGTGTGAGTAGAGAAGCAAGTGCAACTGACCCGACACCACGTACTGTTTTGCCTAAAAATGTGCGTCTTGTGAGACGTAGTTTGGTTTCTTCAGAAATATTATTGTACATCTTAAAATCTCCTTAAACTTAACTATGGAATATAATGAGATTTGGATTGAACCTGATTTTGCTTATTATCAGCAACCTACTTAAATACTATCCATCAGTAAAAATATATATTTTGATTTTAGTTTCCTATAATCAAATTTGCGAAAAAATCAGGAAGTTCTACAATTGGTAATGCAACCGCACAATATGGTGAAATGAGATTACGCTGCATATCAAACAGTCGCTGTTTAATTACAACATGTTTTGTTTTCCATTGATTAATCATCGGTCTATCAAATGTTACCACTCCATGCATACCCAAGATATCCTTGTTTTGAGTCGTTCCAAATGTTGCTATGGCAAGCACTTCAGAATCCTCATTAGTAAACCCATATTCTTGCATACGTCTTTTCCACCGTTTATAGTATTGAGCAGGATACAACACTTGGGTTTCCGTATTGAAGCGATGAATTATCTCTGTATAACGCGAAAGGTGTGCTAAACGATATAGTACTTTATTTGTTTGTGGAAGGATATATAACTCAATCCCATTAAAAATAGATTTGCGGTAAAAGTATAGTGCAGATGTTTCCGCAGCAGTAATACACTTGTTTTCTACAAGTTTTAACATTCCTTCCAATATGCGTCTTGCAGTTACTTTATCAAGCAGGTAACGCATCCGAATGAACCTTAATTTCCTCAAGATCAGTAATCTGCAACCTACTCCATTGATCCCAGAGATTATTCCGTTCTTCTTCAGATAACTTCAAGTATTCAACAAGTGTAAAACCACCTAAGAAAGTTTCTTTGGATAATTGTTTTTCACCAACTATTTCAATTAGTTCTTCTTTTAATTCTTGTATAATTTGACTAACTTCATCTTTTGACTCTTCTTGCATAAGTGCATCAATTGCCAATTCTGGTACCATTGCAACTAATTTCTTCCGTTGTTGTGGGGGCATACCTTTAATTAATATGGCAATTTGTTCCAAGTTAATGGGTAATGTTAAGGAATTTGATTTCATGATAATTTCCTTCAGATAAATTATAGTAACGACTTTGCCTGACAACATTATGCTTTGTTGGTCTTCACAGTTATTTACTATAATGCTATAAACATATCATCATTAAGGTTCTAGAGAGTGACTCTATGACATATTCTGTAGAAATCCCGTCTCTATGAGACTGAAGATTCAATAAATTAATGAGAATTACTCTCAAAGAATCTGCTTTTAGGTATTATAGTTTGATAGAGGGTAATAAGTATAATTTGTTATTCTTAGACATACATTGTTTATTCTCTTGATTTAAATCCAATAGCAATCCAATAAAGGGTTAAGTAGATCATCCAGATGATTGAAAAAGTTCCAATAAAAACTGCAAGAAAATTGCCTAATTGGAAATCACTTATATAATGAATAGAACCACCGTCAAATAAAGTTGTCAAAAAGTGGAACCAGCCAGAATAACTTTGATCCGCTAAACGGGCAGCTCCTCTGCCTAGTAATGTGGATAATATAATTGAAATGACCAGAGTTAGTCGAAATAGACATGATTTAAAATTTAGTGCCCGTTGAAAGAATCCTCTTTTCATAGTACCAGATTGTAATTCCTTCGATATTCTATCTAATATCTCGTAATCGTTTCATGTAGATTCAGAATCACACGTGCGATAGATGTCCATGATGCCAATTCGATTTGTTCAACACCTTGCGTTGCGGGAGCTTCACCTATGGCAGCTAATGTGTTTGCAACGTCTGGATTTTCGGTATATTCGCTTTTATGTTTCTCAAATAACTGCGTCATAATCTCAAGCTCTTTCGGTTGTGGTAGCCTTGATAGAGCGTGTCGATATGCCCAATTGATTCGTTCTGTAGGAGTACCGCCACCTTCTCGTATTATACGTGCCGCGAGAACACGTGCTGCCTCAACATAAGTCGGATCATTTAACAATGTTAGTGCCTGCATTGGAGTGTTAGATGTTGACCTTTCAGCTGTACACTCCTGCCTACTTGGTGCGTCAAATGCCATCATACTCGGATGTAAGAAGGTTCGCTGCCAATGCGTATAAAGTCCGCGACGATACTGACTTTCCCCTTTGTCATGAACATATCTTCGTTTTGGGAAGTTAAGGTTAGAATAGTATCCTACGGGTTGATAAGGTCTAACACTTGGACCGCCAATTTTGGAAACAAGAAGTCCACTTAGCAATAATGCGTTGTCACGAACGATTTCCGCATCAAGTCTCCAGCGCGATTGTCGTGCAATAAGACGATTATATGGGTCTATTTCTCGCAGTACCTCATTGGGTTTTGAGGACTGTCGATATGCATTTGAAGAAACTATCAGTTTCACTATATGCTTAATATTCCATCCATTCTCCATAAACTCAACTGCCAACCAATCAAGGAGTTCTGCATGGACTGGCGGTTCACCTTGTGCCCCAAGGTCATCAAGCACGCGAGAGATACCTGTGCCAAAGTAAAGTGCCCAAAGACGATTGACAAAAGCACGTGCTGTCAAAGGATTATTCCTTGACACAACCCAATTTGCGAGATCAAGTCGTGTCGGACGACGATTCTTTATATTGAAATCGCCCATAAATTCTGGTACCATCGGATCAACAATTTCACTAGAATCGTCCAACCAATTGCCTCTCGGAAGTATTCGGGTTGTTCGAGGCTGTACTGAAACAGTTGTAAGTGAAAATGGACTTTTTGATCTGATCTCATTTCGATGTTTTTCTAAATCCGAAATCTGTATACGAATACCGTCAAGTGCAGGAGCTATTTGACGGTAGTAATCTTCAATCAGTTTTCTTTGGTTTGTTGTTCGGACAAACGGATCAACTTGAATTGCATTAATAACAGCACCGTCATGAGAATTCCTTGTCACTACACCGACTGTCGTTTCAATACCAGCGACATCCCAATAGGCAGTACCACCAAATTGTGTGAATGCCAATCCATTCAGGACGCTTCCTGCTTTCAAACCGACTAATTCCGGATCAACTTCAAGACGTACCCATTTTCCCAATTCTGGCAGCTCACCCATGGGTTTATGCGCTGGTGTATCACTTCCAATGTCTCCATATACTATTTTGTCTTCTCCCCAGAATGCACGGTGGTCCCAACTACCATCGTTCCATTGAAGCATAATTGTTTGAGGTGTGTTTCCAGGATCTAACCACACATAAGCATACAGAATATCACCTTCTGCAAGTGTTACCTTCCGATTTGCATTGTGGAATGAATGTTGAACAAGTTGATCTGGTGCAGCAGTTTGTATTCGTGACTTTTCTTTACTGAAAACAGGTGCTTCAGTTTTATTAACAAATTTCCATGTGCCTTCAGTTCTTCCTCCATTTGACTGTGCATCATCAACCCAAGCGAAATCTGCAGGTTCTGTTGAAGTGAGAAGTGAACGTATCTCTTCCTCCCACTGAGTCTGCTCTGCCTTTAAACCTGGAGATGACAACTTAAAGACTTTTCGCAACCTTACTAATTCATCGTCAATCTGATCTAATTCATCCTGTTGCTCTTGAGACGGTAACATTACCACAGGGTCCCATTTGCTTCCACCTCTATATACTCCGGGCCCCTCAATATCTGCGAAGAAGGCAGCGAAACTGTAAAAATCTTTAGCTGTAAAAGGATCAAATTTATGATCGTGGCATTGAGCACAACCGAGTGTTGCCCCTAACCAAACAGATGCTGTTGTGCGTACTCTGTCAGCAGCATAGATTGTGAGATATTCTTTCGCCTGTGCACCCCCCTCAGCAGTTGTTTGAATTAGCCTATTATATCCAGATGCTACTTTTTGTTCAGGAGTTGCATTTGGTAGTAGATCCCCTGCCAGATTTTCTATTGTAAATTGGTTAAAAGGCATATTGTCGTTGAATGCTTTTATCACATAATCACGGTAAGGCCATACGCTTACATTTTCATCGGAATGATAACCACTTGTGTCTGCATATCGGACTAGATCAAGCCAGTAGATAGCCATCCGTTCACCGAACTGGGGTTTAGATAACAAACGGTTAATGAGATTTTCATAAGTATCTGGACTTTCATCTCTTATGAACTGATCTACCTCATCAGGAGTAGGTAGTAACCCTGTTAAATCAGAATGCAAACGACGAATGAGTGTGCGTTTATCTGCTTCTCCAGTTGGTTCAAGTCCTTCTGCGTTCAATTTAGATAATATAAACTGATCAATCGGATTTTTGACCCAATCAGGATTTTCTATTTCTGGAAGTTCAACCCGTTTCGGCGGAATATATGCCCAATGTTCCTCCCATTCCGCACCTTCTGCAATCCACTGTATTAATGTATCTATCTGTTCTTGTGTTGGTTGACGATTTGAGTTCTGTGGAGGCATTCGTCTATCTATGTCTTCATGAGTTATTCTCAGAACCAATTCGCTTTCTTCAGGTTTACCTGGTACAATTATGGGGTAACCATTTGGTTCAGAAAAAGCCCCTTCCTTAACATCAAGGCGTAGATTTGCTTGCCGTACTGCTGGATCGGGACCGTGGCATGCATAACATTTGTCAGATAAAATAGGACGAATATCACGATCAAATTGGAGTTTCTTAGCTTCAGTGAACTGGGTCAACTGTGTTAGCAACATCAAGATTACAAACAATCCAACGAGACCTTTGAATAATTGTATTGACGAAAATATCTTTGATTTTTGGTATTTCCAAAACATTTTGGAATATCTCCTCCTCAGAAATTAGTTAAAATAATGACCATATTAACCGATGAATTTCTATGTCAAGTAATTTACCATAAAATACTTATATGTGCAAATCATATTATACGTAATATTTTTGCTTGATTAATATTATACTTTAAAGTATAATATTCTAAAGTATATTCTTTCAAGAAAGAAGGATAGGGTGATGTTTATAAACAGAGAACAAGAACTCAACAATTTAGAACATAGGTATCGTGCTGAAGGAGCAGAATTCTTTGTGTTGTATGGAAGACGAAGAATTGGCAAAACGGAACTTCTGAAGCAATTTTGTAAAGACAAACGCAGTATCTATTTTCTTGCGAGTCAGTTGAAAGAACGTGATCATCTCAATCAAATATTAGAAGTTGCTTTGCATGTAATAGAAGACCCATCGTTACAGAATATGACATTTAACAATTGGGAATCTGTTCTTGTTTATTTTGCTCAAAAAGCTGAGGAAGAACCATTAGTCGTAGTCCTGGATGAATTCCAATATCTGTGTGAAGATAATTCCGCGCTACCTTCATTGGTGCAAAGATTTTGGGATTTACATGGCAAGGATAGTAATTTATTCTTGATTCTATGTGGCTCACACGTTAGCTTCATGGAACGTGAGGTATTAGCTGAACGTTCTCCTTTATATGGTAGACGAACCGGTCAACTTAAGTTGCAACCTTTATCCTACCGAGAGAGTGGAAGATTTTATCCAGAGTTTTCCTCTCGTGAGAAAGCATTGATATTTGGTATGCTCGGAGGAGTTCCCTCATATCTGAATCGTTTTACATTGGAAAATTCAGAACATTTACGTGAAGAATATAATCAATCTATAGAGCAGAACATGATAAATGAGTTACTCACACCTCAAGGGTATCTATTTGATGAGGTTAATTTTCTGTTACGAACAGAACTCAGAGAACCAAGAACTTATGCAAGTATCTTACAAGCGATTGCAGGAGGTATGACCAGATTAAACGAAATATCGCAAAGAGTTGGACTTAACACGACAAGTGCGAATAAATACGTGAGTGTTCTGCGAGAATTAGGTTTGGTAAAACGGGTTGTTCCGTTGACTGAACGTGCACCAGATAGAAGTAAAAAAGGACTGTATAAAATAGCAGACAACTATGTAAAATTTTGGCATAGATTTGTCTTACCTTTTCGTAGTCTTATAGAATCTGGAAATTCAGATTTGGTATACAACCGGATGATTGCCCCTAATCTGTCCCAATATATGGGAGAAATCTTTGAAGATGTTTGTCGCCAATATGTTGAACTCCATTGGAAGGAAAAGATAGGAATTGCGCCAACACGGGTTGGGGCATATTGGGGATCAAATCTTGAGATAGATTTAATGACCGAAAATTTAGATAATAGCAACTGGTTTGGTGAGTGTAAGTGGTGGAAAAGTCCAGTCGGTGAAAATGCCCTCAACAAACTCATAGAAAAAGTTGATTTACTTCCTGAACACTTTAAAGAGAGACCAAAATATATCTTGTTTTCGGCATCTGGTTTTACTGATTCACTGAAACAGAGAGCATCCGATAACGGAGTTATACTCATTGATCTGCATGATCTATATTAAGACAGCAATTGACTAAAATAGGCATAGATTATTTTGAAAAGGGTTGATGCGAATCAATGAAAGTGTTCTTATTATCCTTTTTTCGAGGGGGTGGTAAGGAATCCAATTTTGCACGAAGCTTTGAAAGAATTTCTGCATAATTGGGATTGTCAATCAGATTGTTACACTCACTGGGATCGTTGGCAAGGTCAAAAAGTTGGTCTTGCCATCCCTTATTCTTGTCAAAGCGGAAATACTTCATATCACCTTCTTTGACCATGACAGATGGACCGTTCTGTGCCCGCCAGAGTTCACTATAAACAGTATCATTCCAATCTGGTGCATGTCCTTCAATCAAAGGAACAAGTGATGATCCATCAAGTTCATCAGATGCGGGGATTTCAGCTAAATCACAAAGTGTTGGAAAGAGATCAACTAATGATACATTTTCATCAATAATCTTTGGGGAAAGTCCAAATTTCTTTGGATACCAAATTGACAACGGGACTCGGACGGAAGGTTCAAAGTAGCTCTGTTTCTCCCAAAGTCCTTTTGTTCCGAGCATTTCACCGTGGTCAGATAGAAAGACGACGATGAAGTCATCAAGAACATTTAGGTGTTCCATTTTCTCAACTACTCTACCGAACTGTGCATCCATCCACTCAATCATACCGTAGTATGCCGCAGTTGCGCGGTGTGCCTGACGGTAAGTAACATCCTTACCAACTTTAACTCTGAAAAAGTCAGCATAATCAAACTTTTCATTGGGTTCTTCAATAATCGGTTCAACACGTTGCATGTAATAGTTGAATAGGTCAAGTGGACATTGATAAGGATAATGGGGAGCAATGAGACTGACAGCGAGACACAACGGTGCTGCTATGGGTCGGTCATAAGATGCGTTGACAAAATACTCTTCAAGGAAAAGCAATGCGCCATCCACATTATATTGATCGTGTAGCATCCAATGTCCTATACCTGGTTGCGCATCACGTATCTCTTGAGCGCACTTATCTCGTTTCATTCCTGTTCCGGGTTCACGTTCAATTTGTGCAGTATGTTCATTTTTGACTGCCGGATAGGGATAGCCATTGTTTCCGATAATATCACGACCAATTCGTTCATGCCATCCGTGCATGACATCAGTTCCCACAAAATGCATTTTCCCAGCACAACATGTATAATATCCGTAATTACCAAGATGTCCAGGAATAGTTCTCACCTCTGTCGGCATTGGGTCACCGAAGTTTAGACACCCACTATTCCGTGGATAAAGTCCAGAGAGAAAACTCTGTCGTGCGGGTACACAAACAGGTGAAGGTGTGTAGGCATTGCGAAAGTAAATACCTTCATCCATAAAACGAGAAAGTGTGGGTGTTCGGATAGCCGTGTCACCTTCTATTGGCAATATATCGGGTCTGTGTTCATCGTTGATGAGTAATAAAATATGTGGTTTGTTTTGTGCCATAATAGTAGCCAAGAATATGTTTAAGAAATTAACACGAAAATGTTATTATTATTGAAGCTTATTTATTGCATCAATATGGTGACATTAAATTTTCCTCTCCGGGGAACTGTTTTCGTTCAAATTCAGGTGAAATCCATCTTTTACCCGGGTTTTTACCTGGTTTATAATATCCATAAACAACTGTCCACCTGGTGTCACTACCTTGTTTTCTTGGTGTTACTGCATGTGCTGCATGTGTCCACATCAGGACGACTGTTCCCGGTGGCACTGACAATGTCTTGACCTTCAAAGGTTCACCCGTCTGAAGGTGCGTTTTCCCTCCCAACCAACCATCTTGTAAGGCTTCATCTGTTGCCGCCTGTATTTTAGGATCGCGGTAAAGATGACTTCCAGGCACTGCCTTCAAGCCACCATCATCCGCTTCAAATCCGTTGACATAGAAGAATATACGCACATAACCGTAGCGAGGGTCATCCTCCGAATAACTATGGCTATGCCATCCGATGCCATTATTGCCGCCTGGACGATTGAGACTGACGCAATGATCATAACGGACCTCTTCGCCAAGTACTTGGCGCGCAAGTTTGAGCATTTGTGGATGCGGAATAAGGTTTTCGAGATAAGTATCATACTCTGCTGCAAATCTGTTCGGTTCATACCCTTTTTTACCACTTGGGCTGAGTGATTCAATCCGAGTTAACGCTTCTGTCAATCGTTCCTGAGCACTGGAAGTAAGAAGTTTAGGTAGTACATAATGACCATCATGATCTAATTCCTTTCGTTCTTGATCTCCGAATGTATAATCATGAAAAATTGGTTTAGGTGACATGAAAGACCTCTAACAACTACATTAATAAAGAGACATTAACCCTTCTGTTCCGGGAATTGGCTTCTGTTCAAATTCTGGTGTAATCCAACGGGCATGAGAAGGCTTTCCGGGGTTGCGATAGGCATATACGACTGTCCACCGTGTATCACTCTCCTGTTTTCTTGGCGTTACGGCATGGGCTGCGTGTGTCCACATTAAGATGACTGTTCCTGGTGGGACTGATAAAGCCTGAACGTCTAATGGTTCACCTGTCTCTTTATGGATTTTTCCAGCTAACCAACCTTCTCGCAATGCTTCATCTGTTCCACCATGAATTCTTCCATCCCGGTAAAGATGACTTCCAGGTACTGCTTTCAAACCACCATCATCTACTTCAAATCCATTGACATAGAAGAAGATGCGAACAAAACCGTAGTTCGGGTCGTCATCTGAATATCCATGGCTATGCCAGCCAATACCACCATTACCACCGTGTCGGTTAAGGCTAACGCAGTGGTCATATCGGATATCGTCACCAAGTACTTTTCGTGCGAGTTCCAACATCTGCGGGTGTGCAATTACACTCTCAAGGTAGCTATCATATTCGGCAGAAAATCGGTTGGGTTCATGTCCTTCCTTACTATTAGGTATTAGCGATTGAATCAGAGACAACGATTCTGTCAATTGTTCTTGTGCGTCATCTGTTAACAGTCCCGGTAACACAAAATGACCATCTCTGTCAAGAACTTTACGTTCTTCAGCACCAAAAGTGTAGTCATGAAAAATAGGACGAATGGACATATTAATCTCCTGAATTACTCATGCTGTCTTATGTCTATGTTAACGTATATAATTGGGGTTAGAAACCTCCAATATGAAGATGTATCCTTAGATTGATTCTTATAGTTATAGTGAAATATAAAAATATGTGTACACTCACCGGTAATGCGGTTTCCTAACCACATCTATGAGACTGAACAAACACCGGTTTTCGGTTAGGAAACCGAACCTACCGTAGTGTGTAAATAATTTTGCTTTTTACTATAATATGAAATTACAATCCAATTCTGACAATATCATTTAAATCTATTTTAGTTCAGGACCAGGTGTTCTGTTCCATTTCATCGGTTCAATGTCACCTTGGTAATTTGGGTTGAGTTCTGCTATTCTGTTCCAGTCTTCCTCCGACCAATGTAATTTCTGCCGCATTCTACCAATATGAGCTTGCATTGCTTCTGGTAGTAATGCAAAAAACGGATGGTACCATAATGTAATCACTGTACGTCGTTCTTCCGATTGATTGCTGTGTGATGCATGAAGCAATCGAGAATCACCGATAACAAGATCACCAGCATTGACAGCAATGTCAATTTCTCCTGGATAGTGTTGAAAAGCAGGATGGTCTGGATTTTCTACCCGTTGTAGATCCGCACCGTGTGCATTTGGTAAAATATCATGAAGTGGATGTTTTTTTAGGTGTGAACTTTTAATCACACGCAGACATCCGTTATAGGGTGTTGTATCAACCAAGTAATACATGAGAAAAAGTTGTTGAGGCAGTGCTGTGTAACTACAAGGATCGTTCCAACCCCACCAATCCTGATGCCAAAATAGGGGCGGACTCTTCGGTGGTTTGCTAATAACATATCCTGATGAGAATTTTGGTCGTAGGAAACCTAATGCATCCAATGCAAGTAGTGCCCGTGTGTAGACGACTAATTCTGAAAACAATGAGTGCATATAAATACTAATCATACTCCCAGATGATCGCGTTGCGGCCAGTTGTTCCTCTGTCTGAGCATCCAACAGAGTATCTGTAACTGAACGTAATCTGATCATCATGTCATCTTCCAGAACATTCTCAACGACACAATAACCATCTGAAATCAACTGGTCATATTTTTCTTTAGGTTTCTCAATTTCCATCTTAACACTACCAGACGAAGTATTAATTACTCCGCTAATTCTTTGGCTTTCTGATATTTCTGTTGTGCGAATTGTCCCCACTCTTTGATCTTCTCATTCCGATAGACCTGATCTTTCCATTCTGAATCAGCCATTTTCATCGCTTCATCTTCCGTAATCGGCATTTTAACTAATTCAGTAATTGCGAGAGTCTGTTTTTCAGTATCTTTAGAATTCGCGATTGCTTTCCAAGCATCAACAAGGTCAGTGTGGGAGTCTATGATGAGGATACCAAATAGGTCGTTAACAATGTCCCAACGTGTGCTGCCTTTTTCTGCCTCATAAGGAAATGGAGATGATTCCAAAGCAAAAGGATTCAACACAACATAGCGACCCTCCAATTCTTCGTATAGTTTAGGAAGGACGCTTGCACGATTAAGACCTCCCTCCCATTTTGGTCCTTCTTCATCACCATCACTTAACATCCACAATTTTTGTGCTTGGTCTGATAAAACAAACTCAACGAATTTTTTCGCTACAGATATGTTCGGAGCACCTTTCAGTATTGCAATTGAATCTGGATTGACCACCGTTCCATCGGATGGCAATACATACTTTATTGTTTCTGTTCCTAATGCAGCAATTTGACTATATGCATAAAAGTCTATTGCCAACCCATAGAGAACTTGACCTGCCCCAACATCTCTTGGAATAACGTTTGATCCTGCTGAAAACTTTTTTACATTACCGCCCAATTTTGTAAGGAGAGCAAACCCATTATCCCATCCATGTGTTTGTAATATAATTTCATACATCATGTGTGCGCTACCGCTTTCTCTTGGATCCGCGGCACCAATCTGATTTATCAATGCGGGATTACCCAAATCCTCCCATTTTTTCACTTCCGGCAGCTTCTCAATCTTGCGTAACTGGTCATTATACATAATACCAAAACTTGATAAGGCTGCACCATACCACCTATACTGTGGATCGTAGACAGGTATCCCATGATATGATTGTGGTATCTGCTTGAGTTGTTCATCGGGTAATTTGTATGGTGTAAGTAAATCCATTTCTGCTAAACGCAGGTAACTGTCAGTGCCACCACCAAAGAAGATATCAATGCCAATTCCATCAGGTTTACGTTTGTACTCGTCTGCGATAAAACGATAATTAGAAGATGTTCCACCGACATCACGCCAATCAGTCTTGACAGGTCTCCCAGTCTGTTCCTCATACCACTTTTCAAAATTGCTTCCAAATTCAGTCTCAATACTTTCTGGATGGGGTGAAATGATTATGAGTTGATCCTGAGTCTGTTCTGTCGATTGGCAATTCCAAATTACCGTTAGACATAACAGCAATCCGCATGTTATGAGATAGTTGAACCGAAATGATTTAAAATTGGACATTCTTGTCAATACTCCTATCAATGGATGTAGATTATTTAAAAGGGATTGTCTTATACACCGAAAAGTGAAATTATATCATTCATTTTCCAAGCCAAAACCAATATACCAATGAGTAGAATTAGATACCATACAATCATTGATTTTCGCTGCTTGGCATTGAATAATGAACGAGGGTGTCTCTTCTGTTTCATCTGTAATTCCTTCTATAGAACTTTACGTGCGAAGTTGTGAAGATGATAACATATTATGGAATAGTATGTCAAAGAATATTGCACAACACGCTGGTGTTCAATGGTCAATATTCTGTTTCAATATATCAGAGTTTACGGATTGATCCAAATCAACACCAAATACAAACGTTGTCTATGTCTCGTATAGAAATCGCTTCAATAAAGGGAGGACATCCAACAATTTAATGTTTACTTGTTTTTGGTTTTTTTCAACGTAGTGCTTTGGTTATTGTTATAGTATAGGTTCAGATAAGTTTTTGTTTTGACAGAATTTTGAAAAAACAAGTAAATTGGGTATTTTATTCTCTAATTTGTTCATATTTTGGACAGTTTTTAGACTGGTTTGTGGTGTCTTACATTTTTTTGCCGTATGTCATTTTTGCATTAAAAAATCAGGGTTAGAACCCCCTCCTACAACTGATAGGTGTCCCCTTGGGTTATTATAGTTGGTGTTGGATTGCAATTGTAGAGTTTTTTGATGTGGTGCCCATGTATTTGGGTGTGAAATGTATTGGGATTTTGTTGTTTCTTTTTTTTGAACCAGGATTTTTCCAGTAGAATCCGAGTTTATATACAGCATTCATTGGTGTTTAAAAACCCTCCAACAAGAGTTGTTCCTATTCATTAAGAAATCGGGGTTAGAAACCCCTCCTACAAAGGAGAATCCATACACTTTAGTTGACAACTGATAATTTATCTGATAAAATGAACAACATAAGAAGACTGAGATATGGAATTCATCTTTCACATTTTTGGGTAATACGTTGACGACAGAGAAAAATAACGATAAAAACTTACTCCGAGACCTTCCTTCTATAGAGAAACTCTTGCTGTTACCAGAGATGCAGGAGTTGCTTTCTTCCTATTCACGAACTCTTGTTACGAATGCATTAAGATCAGTTGTGTCTTCTGTCCGAGAGCAAATCTTAAGCGGTGAGATTATTCATCAACTCCCTTCCATATCTGTTTACGCGTCAATGGCATTGAATGAAATTGAAGTAACTACACGTTCTCCACTACGCCCCGTCATTAATGCAACAGGTACTGTAACACATACAAATCTTGGTCGTGCATTGCTATCGCAA
This sequence comes from Candidatus Poribacteria bacterium, assembly GCA_958295945.1. Taxonomy (GTDB): domain Bacteria; phylum Poribacteria; class WGA-4E; order WGA-4E; family WGA-3G; genus MSPOR6. The sequence continues at coordinate 514,711 of OY282386.1, read as the reverse complement.
TCTGCGTGTGATAGTTTACAAAACGCAGCGCAGAATTATGTCAATCTTGAATATGACCTTGAGACTGGCAAACGTGGACACCGCGATAGAATAACAGAACCACTTCTACAGCAACTGACCGGATGTGAAGCATCAACTGTTGTTAACAACAATGCTGCTGCTGTATTAATTGCCTTACAGACAGTTGCCAAAGATAGAGAAGTAATTGTTTCGCGCGGAGAGTTAATTGAGATTGGTGGGGCATTTCGTATCCCTGACGTTATGTCAGCAAGTGGTGCCATTTTGAAAGAGGTAGGTACTACAAATCGAACGCATCTGCGTGATTATGCTGAAGCTATCAACGAAAATACTGCTCTACTATTAAAGGTGCATCCAAGTAATTATAAGATTGTTGGTTTTACATCAACACCAGAGATGGAAGAATTGACCGAACTCGGTGCAGAACGCGGCATTCCAACTATGGAGGATTTAGGGAGTGGCGCGTTGATTGACCTATCTCAATATGGACTGCCTAAGGAACCGGTTGTCGCTGATAGAATAGAAAGTGGCGTTGACATAGTTACATTTAGTGGAGACAAGTTACTTGGTGGTCCACAAGCAGGGATTATTGCTGGTAAAGCACAATGGGTACATCAGATTAGAAAGAATCCTCTAATGCGTGCGCTTAGAGTGGATAAACTGACTATAGCAGCACTTGCTGCAACATTGCAAACATATCTTAATCAAGACACAATTGAAAATCATCTTCCAATGCTTCAACGATACACTCGCACAATAGATGAGTTACAAAATACAGCACAACAGTTAGGAGACAAACTCATGAATATCTTCCAAAACAATATGTCAATTGATGTCCGTGAAACTCAGTCTGAGATTGGCAGTGGATCGCTGCCTGTTGAGACGTTACCGAGTATCGCAGTTGCCCTAACACCCATTACCATATCGGTATCAAAACTATCCGAACTCTTTAGACAAGGAAAAGTTCCGATCATCGGTCGTATTGAAAATGATCAGTTGATGTTTGATCTTCGGACACTATATGAGTCTGAACAACAAGATTTGCTTCAAACTGCAGCAGGTGTTGCATCAGATATTGAAAATGTTTAACGAAGATAAAATGAAGTATGTTTATATAATTTCATTTACTCTGTTATGCGCTTGTATGGATAGTGCTCAAGTTACCGATGTATCAAAGGAATTAGATGAAAGAATAGTTTCACAAATTGATAATGCGGAGATGCAGTTAATTCCATCTGGCACATTTTTAATGGGAAATCCTGATGAACATTTAGGGGATGCCGATGAATTACCTGTGCACGAAGTGTATATTGATGCATTCTATATTGATATTTTTGAGGTTACCAATGCAAAATACCAACAGTTTGTTATGGCAACAAACTATCCACCACCTCCACTATGGCACGACGAGAAGTTCAATCAACCAGATAACCCCGTCGTAAATATTAAGTGGGTTGATGCGATGACTTATGCGAAATGGGCAAATAAACGTCTTCCTACTGAAGCAGAATGGGAGTATGCTGCACGTGGTCATTTGATTAGAAAAAAGTTTCCTTCTGGTGATACAATTACACATAACGATGCGAATTATGGTGGTGAAGAAGGTGTAGATATTTGGAGATGGACATCTCCTGTCGGTAGTTTTTCACCAAATGGGTTTGGTCTATATGATATGGCAGGTAATGTTTGGGAATGGTGCTTTGACGAATACAGTGCAGAGTTCTATTCTGTGTCATCAAAAAATAATCCTAAATATGGAAGAGAATCTGCACCAGATAATGAGAACTTTCGTATCTTGCGAGGAGGTGGATGGGGCGGTAGCAGTGAAGATTTGCGTGTTGCTGATAGATGGTACCATCTCACCTCAGGTAGTACAATCGGTTTTCGTTGTGTAAAGGATGTTATTGAATAAAAATATACTGTAAAGTGGGATACATTTTGTAGGAATAAAGAAAAAGTAATTAACGTGAGTTCGAATATAAGAGATTGGTTCATCAGGGGAATTCAATTGAACAAAAGCAGTTCCAACATAACCCAAAACACCTTCTTTGCTCCAGCGGAGCAATATGTTTATAGTATCCATCCGAACCAGTGTTTCCGCTCCAGCGGAGCGGTATGTGAGATTATCACACATAGCACTCCGCTGGAGTGCAAGAACTTTGTGTTTGGATTTTCTATAGACATAGCACTCCACTGGAGTGCAAGAACATGCCCGTCATCAAATCTGTGATAAATGTGATATATTGTATCGGTTTTTCTAACCTTTATATCGAACTCACGTTAATTAGGTGCCACTTCTATGTCAGTTTGTGTAGCGTTAAACCATATTACAAAAGCATTTGGGACGACTTATGCAGTTAATGATGTTTCTTTGACGATTGAGTCGGGTGAACTATTTTTTCTATTGGGACCTTCGGGTTGTGGGAAATCAACACTTCTCCGTGTGATTGCTGGGTTCTATCGTCCTGATGTGGGGCGACTTATGTTTGACGATTTGGATATGATCAATGTGCCACCCCATCAACGTAATACAGGTATGGTATTTCAAAATTATGCGCTGTGGCCTCACATGACAGTTGGTGAAAATATTGAATATGGACTGCAGCTTCGCAAACTTGAAAAACCGATTCGGAATGAAAGAATAGGGACAGTGCTTGAAATGGTGGAAATGTCTGAATTTAGAGACAGACCGGTTAATACATTATCAGGTGGACAACAACAACGTATAGCATTAGCACGTGCAATGGTTATTGAACCGAGTGTATTACTGCTTGATGAACCTTTAAGTAATTTAGATGCTGCACTACGTCAAAACTTACGCGAAGAGATCAAAGAAATTCACCGTAGAACGAAAATCACTACAATCTATGTAACCCACGATCAAGTAGAAGCAATTTCTATGGCAGACCGCATGGCAATCATGAAAGATGGTGTCTTTATACAAGTCGGTACACCCCGTGAAATCTATCAACATCCTGCTGATTCTTTTGTGGCAAGTTTTGTTGGCGAAACGAACTTTATATCTGGTAATATCAAAGATATCACAGATGGTAAAGCGACAATTGAAACTGAAGTTGGTGTCCTCCATACAGAAAGCATTCACCACAATTTGACACCTGGACAGGAAGTCAGTTGTTCTATTCGTCCAGAGACCATTCATATCAATGGAAATACTGGTTTAAACCAACTAACCGCCACAGTTGGTTCTATCACATATCTGGGAAGAACTGAAGAATATGAACTGAGGATAGGAGATATACTGAAACTAAAAGCAATTATACATAACCCTGGGACAGATCCCGTTAAACAGGGAGAATCCGTTAGTATATCAATATCTCCAGAATCCGTTGTTCCATTACCAATGAATTAGAAGCATACAAATTAAGTCACAACTGCGAAAAATCAATCAATGGACCTAACACCGAATCAACAAAGTGCATTAGATATAGATCGACACATTTGCGTAACTGCGGGGGCAGGATCTGGTAAGACCACCGTTTTAGTGGATCGTTATCTTAAGATACTTAAACAAGAAAATGTCAGTCCGGATCAGGTGGTTGCTATTACTTTTACTGACAAAGCAGCTGCTGAAATGAAAGACAAAATTATTAAGGAATTAAATAAACCACAGAATGCAGAGATACGGAAAAGACATATTGAGCAGATGAATGCTGCTCCAATATCAACAATCCACTCCTTTTGTGGAAATATACTCAGAGAATTTCCTTTTCAAGCAGGAGTCCCTGCAAACTTCAGTATCGTTCAGGGTATTGATCAGAAACTTCTTCTCAATCAAACTATACAGGAAAACCTGAGAGAGATTGCCACTAATCCAAGTCATCCACATTACGAAGCTTTACGAAATTCACTCCAAAGATATGGCAATCGCTCACAATTATTTGATCTTTTCTCAACTCTGATAGAAAAACGGGATATAGTTGATCCACTCTTAGGCAGTATTTATGCAGGTAGCAGTAATGGTGAATTACCTACAGAGTGGAAAGATGCGTTTCTTGAGGGGTTACCTTCTGAAACTGATATTGATGAATTTCTTCAATCACTGTTTTCTGTGTTGCAGATAGCAACAGGCAAAAACTCCACCGAAGTTGAGATTTTAAGATCAAAATTAGAAATGTTATCAGATAGAAATCCACGTTCACCTGACGTTCGGAACTTGTTGAATGAGATTGCACCTTTGATTACCACTTCAGAAAATAAAATCGCAAAAAGGGATTTTTTAGGCAGTCGTGTAGATGTGTCTGAACTTCAAGAGGAAATTGATAATTTAGTATCGGTTGCAACAAAGATAAAATCTGCTCCACAACTTGATAGTGAAGATACAGAAACAGATGATCTATTTATGTTGGAAACTACGAAACATCTGTTTACCCTATATAAAAGTGTCAAAAACGACTACCAAAATACCAAGCTTGCACAAGGCAAACTTGACTTCACCGATCTACAGTTGATGACACGAGATTTATTAAAACATAATGAGAACATCCGAAAAAGATTGGTAGATCGACATAAATACTTCATGATCGATGAATATCAAGATACAAATGAGGTGCAATATGAATTGGTTATGTTGTTGACAAATCAACTTCAAGATGCAAATTTATTTATCGTTGGCGATCCGAAACAGAGCATTTTCGGATTTCGTGGTGCTGATGTGCGTATCTTTGATAAAACAAGAACGATTATTGAAGAAAACGGTGGAGAAAATATTGAACTCAAAGAGAACTTCCGTTCACTGCGGAAACCTGTAGGATTTGTCAATCACTTTTTTAAAAGTTTGATGGATGATGGCACACAGACTGAATACGATGTGCCATTTGATGCATTGACTAAAGCACGTACGGACAACGAAGATGGTTCTGTAGAAATCTTGATGGGGAATAAGGGTGATGAACCAGTTAGCGAATATAGACTTATAGCACATTACATAAATACTTTGGTTGCGGATGGCATAAAGTATGAGAACATTGCAATTTTGATCCGTAGTAGAACACATCTTCCTGACCTTGAAGAGGCTTTAATTTCTGCAAGTATACCATATCTAACCACTGGTGGTGTCGGCTTCTATCAACGACAAGAAATCTATGATATCTGGAACTACCTTAATTTTCTTAATAAACCAGATAACAATCATACCTCACTTGTAGGTACATTACGCGGTCCGGCATTTGGTATTTCTGATACAGAGTTGTATGAAATCTCAATTCAAAGTGGTAAAAGTTTCTGGGAGAAGGCAAAATGTTTTGAGACTTCTTCTGTACAATTACAAAAAGCAATTGAGATAATTGAGAATCAGATTCAATATGCACACCGTATGCCAGTGAATCAATTGATACAAAATGTTGTCGATGAAACAGGATTAATTGGAACATTAAATTTAGGTCATCAAGGACAGCAAAGGTTTGCAAATTATCAGAAACTATTAGACCTTGCAAGACAATTTGATAGTGATGAAAACAGTCAGACTCTTACTGATTTCATATCTTTTTTAGACATGTTAATCACTGATGAACCCCGTGAAGGACAAGCACCGATAGAAAATACAAGTGGATCAGTGGAAATTATGACAGTCCATTCATCAAAAGGGAAAGAATTTCCAGTTGTAATACTCCCATGCCTTCATCGTCGTGGCCGTTCATCATCTGAACCATTTATTGATGAAAAGATTGGTATCGGTTTTAGTCCTCTTAAACCTGATGAGGATTATACAAAATCTGAACCTGAAATTGTAGATATGATGAAGACGCGTGCTAAGGATAAAGATGAAGCAGAAAAGAAGAGATTGTTTTATGTCGCTGCCACACGAGCAAGAGATCGGCTTGTGCTTTCTGGGGCACTCAATCATTACGGTAAAATAGGCGATTTATTGAATTGGTTGTTTGAACATCTTGAAATAAATAATGATGATGAAAGTGTCAACTTAGAAGTGGATGTTGTTGAGTATTCTAATCAACCCATAATACGAAATCGTGTCCAACTGAATATACCAATTATTCATAAAATTGATGTAACTTCACTTCCTGAACAACTCTCTCATGATGAAGACGACGTAGAGTTTCCCAAATTACCAACACTGACATTACAACAAGAGTTCATCGGAAAATCCTATTCTGTTATTGAACTTGCCAATTATGCCAGATGTCCATTACGATACCAATTAGAACATATATTACGAATACCTTCGTTTGATAAATTACAATCTGATAGAAATGATGAGACATTAGAATATGTTGTACGTAATGTTCTTTTACGTTCTAATGATCGACAAGATAGACACTACCTTGACAGTATGATAGACCGCGCATTTGAGAGTTATCCTGATACGAATAGTGAAACACTGACTGCTGAGCAAAGAGAACGGATTATGGAACACATAATGAACTATCAAGGATCTGAATTAGCAGAAATAATACATAGGTCAACTAATTCAGAAAAATATCGTTCTATACACGCGAATATGTGTGGACAGTTAATCTCATGTAGAATTGACAGAATATTCAAAGACCAATCTGGTAATTGGAATGGAGTCATTTTTACTACAAATAAACAGTTTGAAGGCAGAAATTATGAACCTGAAATGGAACTTATCTGTCAGATACTACATAAATCCTATCCTGAACAACAAAGTATTTCAGTCCATTGTTTCAATACTTCTTTGAATGAGTATCATACAGTATGTTATAATGATACTGATTTTCAGGAAATTTCAGAGAAGTGGACGACAATAATTAATTCAATGCAGCAGGAAAGCTTTGAAAAGAACCTTTCACATTGTAGTTTTTGTCAATATTCAAATATACAAGATAACTGCATTGTAGATTAAATGACGGCTCCCCAACCTAAAGGATGGGGTTTCCTTTAGGTCACTTTCTCACGGACACCCTCCGTTTTTTGAAAGTGTGGGCATCTTTTATATGCTTATAGCATACTCACTTGATTTTAAGTCAAGTTGACCTGCACAGCAACTGTGTGGGTGCCCGCCAAGACACGACTAACAGGGTCCTTATGAAGCCCCACTGAGCGACCCAGATACTTTAGTTTTGCGTTCTGTTTATTTCGCAGTTGTGGAGGGAACACCTACACAATCCTATATAGCGAATGCAGAACTCATCACAAACGACTGGCAAGGATCACAACTTGCAATGAACACAACCGAATGTGGTATTGTTGAGGTTATCAACATCAACTCTGTCCGAGCAATCGGATTGGATAGGACACCTACAGAACGTAGGTGATTGCTCTCCTATCCAGTTGATAGGAACAGAATACCACATTTATTGAACAAAGTCAAGGCTTTTCCTTGACACAATACAGGAGCGGTGTCTACATCCCCGAGCTAAAGCAACGGGGTTTTGACACCTAAGATTGATAAAGGAAAAAAATGATGAAAATTGGTATTCGCTCAAAAATTTCTCTCATTCTGTTAGGATTATCAATTTTTCTAATTTCATCAGTATTTGCAGGAACGTGGCGTGACGATTTTGAAGATAATAAAACAAATGAGTGGGAAGTATATAATGAAGATAAACAGTTAGAAAAATGGTGGATCAATGATGGTGAAGCAGTTGGGGAAATATTCATTGAAGGTTTTTGGAGTTTATGGCTTACTGGTGACATAGAATGGGAATTCTATAGTGTATCCTGCCGTGCCATGTTGGAAGAGGATAAAGAAGATCAATCCTCATTTGGGTTGACTTTGCACGATAGAGGTGATGAAGATAGTCGGTATGTGTTTATGGTTGATTATATACACAATACTGCAAGGATCATTAAAGGTGTGCCTGGAGGTGGATCAGTAGTATTCAATTTCGTTGTTGAAAAGGGAGTCTGGTATGATCTTAAGGCAATTGTAAATGAAGATGGGACACTTGAATTTCATATTGACGACACAGTGTTTAAAGCGGTGGACCCTGCACCATTAAGTGGTGGACAAGCAGGTTTTGTTATAGGCGGTTCGCGCTCCAGGTTTGATAATGTTGAAATTATAGGTGATAATATACCAGATGGTGGTCCTGGAAAACCGTTTGATGTTGCACCGAAAGATAAACTCACAACTACGTGGGGAAAACTTAAAATGAAGTAAGTGAATGAATAAATACTCACTTGCATACTGGTAAGAAATGGAAAAAGGAATTATAATCTGCAATTCTATTCCTGTCAAATACCGAGTTGATGTATATGTCAATTCGTATATTACTTCAGCAATGAAGCTTATTCTGACATTTTCTTTATTTGTTTATTTCTTTCTCTTGACAGTGGATATTCAAGCAGAACAACTGCCACAATTCACAGATATCACCAGAGAAGCAGGGATTACTTTCATCCACAATAATGGTGCATTCGGTAAAAAATATCTGCCAGAAACAATGGGATCCGGATGTGCCTTTATTGATTATAATAATGATGGATGGCAGGACATTTTCCTTGTAAATGGAATGGATTGGGAGAATCAGAAAACAGGTAAATCGCAAACCCCTGCACTCTATAAGAATAACCAGGACGGAACTTTCACAGATGTTACGACTTCTTCTGGTTTGAATAAATTGATGTACGGTATGGGTGTCGCAGTTGCTGATTACGATAACGATGGAAATAATGACATTTACCTGAGTTGTCTCAACTCAGATAGACTCTTCAAAAACAGAGGAGATGGTACATTTCTGGATGTGACTGAAAAAGCAGGTATTATTAACCCGGGTTTTGGTACAAGTTGTGCATGGGTTGATTACAATCAGGATGGACATCTTGATATCTATGTAGCAAATTACGTTGAATGGACAATTGAGACAGACCTTTTCTGTACATTAGATGGGAAGAACAAATCCTATTGTACACCCGAATCTTACAAAGGTCAGGCAAGTAAACTCTTTCGCAACCGGGGAAATGGCACATTTGTTGATGTATCCCGTCAAGCTGGGATTAGCGATCCATTCAGCAAATCTTTAGGTGTATGTATTCTTGATTACAATCAAGATGGTCTCCCCGACATTTTTGAAGCCAACGATACACAACCCAATAAGTTATATCAGAATAATGGGGATGGAACGTTCATTGAAGTAGGTATGTTGGCAGCAGTTGCATATAATGAAAGTGGTGTTGCAACGGGTGCCATGGGTGTTGATGCAGCTGACTATGATCGTATTGGTAGAGAAAGTCTGATCATAGGTAATTTTTCCAACGAAATGTTAAATCTCTATCACAACGATGATGGTTTTTTCGTAGACGACGCGCCCGTAGCACAAATTGGTCATTCAAGTCTATTGACGCTAACGTTCGGTTGCTTTTTCTTTGATTTTGACCTTGATGGTTATGTTGATATATTTACAGCAAACGGACATGTTGAAACAGATATAAACAGTGTTCAGAGTGAAGTCACTTATGCACAACCCCCGCATCTATTTCGTAACTTAACAGGTGGTAAGTTCGCAGATGTTTTGGACAAAGTTGGCAATGATTTAGGTAAACCTGTCGTTGGACGAGGGGCTGCTTATGCAGATATTGATAACGATGGAGACCTTGACATACTTGTCACTACATCAAACGGTGCAGCACATTTATTTCGTAATGATGGCGGAAATCGTAATAATTGGATAAAAATAGAACTGATTGGAAAGAAAAGCAATCGCAATGGAATTGGTGCAAAAATCCGAATCAAATCTGCGATTGGTACACAGACAAAGACTGTAAAAAGTGGATCAAGTTATTGTTCTCAAAGTGAGTTAACTACCATATTTGGTTTAAAGAACGATACGATAGTAGAAGAGATCGAGGTGACCTGGCAAAGTGGGACTGTAACTACGCTCAAAGGCAGAAATGTGAATCAATTAATCCAAATTACTGAAGAATAGAGAGAAGACATTGAAACACCGAATTTTAATGCTAATTGTCAAAAATCGAGGTTATAAACCCTTCAACAAGTCAAAGGTAGCAAATTGGGTTACTATAGATCAAAGATGACTTGAGCTTCCCAATCACCATCAGTGTTTTGAACGGCATATAATTGATGATATGTTACGGCTTTAACCTCAGTATATACGATATGTTTGCTAAAATCTGTTGGTTCACCATACACCTTAGCAACTAATTCTGTAGGATTGATTGTTGAAATCTTAACTCTCTTAAAGAACATCTCTTCAGTCTCATGTTTAAAAACCAATTCATCTAACCATGTCACTAAAAGCATTTCAACCGATTCTGATTCAAGTTGAATATCTATTGCAGAAGTTTCATCAATTGAATCAACAACAGCTATCATTTCAAATAATCCTTGAGCTGCATTAGTAAAAAGAGAGTGTAGTGAATCACCTCTTACAAGCATCCCCGCATCTGCTGTATGTTCTATGTATTCAAATGGTTTCATTTTTCAAAGATAGAGATTGTATATTCGTCTTAATTTTGTACAATTATAGATAAAAAACTATAATGTGTCATCAACAATTTCTGTAGGTAGTTAACAATGACTACTCTTTTTTTTCGTTATTACATGCGATTCTGTTTGTACTTTTTCGTAGGATTTTTGTGTTTTCACGTGTTGGAGTTAAATGCAGAACCATGGAAATGTGGTACTCCGTTACTATGTAATAATATCACACATGATCATAACATAGGTGATACAAATATCGGTAGCCTATTTTCTCTGCCAGCCGCCCCCGCGAAAATTGGTCAAACCACTCGTTTTTTTGTACACATACCTGAAGCATCAATTGCAGCTACATGTGTTGCAGTTGGAAAGTATTGTTATATCTTCGTTGAAGACAAGTATCAAGATATGTTGACAGACATTCAAGCAAGAGATGTCGCAGATACTTTCGATACTGAAATATATCCTAAAGTCCACCACTGGATCGGTTCAGAAACCCAACCGGGTTTAGATCGTGACAACAAAATCACTATTTTATTCCATGATGTCGGTATGAATGAGTCTGGTCAAAAATATGGCGGATATTTTTCTCCTGCGGATCTTCATCCTACACACCCGACAAGCAATAGACGAGACATTGTTTATATGGATATTTTTCAGTATACACAACGTGGCAGACGGACTTTTACAAGCAGTCTTGCACATGAATTCGCACATTTGATAAACTGGTATCAGAACGGTGGCACATCAGACCAACGTTGGTTGGAGGAAGGTTTAGCCTCATTTATTGAATGGGGAATTTATCGGAATGTTCATACAATCTTTGTAGATGGTTATCTTGCTGATCCAAGTATGTCTCTGACAACTGCTAACACCACTGATTCATACTACGGTGCAGCATTTCTTTTTCTACTTTATCTATATGAGAACCATGGTGGGATTAATTTTATTCGGAAACTTGCAGATGAAGATAAACTCGGATTGCCAGCGGTTGATTCATCTTTACGGGATAGTGAGAATTTAATCTCTATCTTCCTCAATTGGGCAACTGCAAATTGGTTAAACAACGCCAAATACGGAAGGAACCTAAGTTATCAAAATTTGCCAAATCGTAGAGTCACTGACCGAACTGCACAGGTGACTCAGTATCCAGCGACTTCAACTAACATAGATATTGATAGTTGGGGTGTAAAATACATCCTCTTCAGAAACCTACCAACGGAATTTGAATTGACCATAAATTCAAACAAGGATTCTTTTCTATATGCAAATGTCTCATATTTTGCTCCCGGTAGAAACCAGCCACTTATCAAATCAGTTCTACCTATATTAGATAAGAACGGAGAAGAAAGTAAACAAATCAACAGAATAGAGATAGGCAACCTAAATCATGGCAGTGAAATCCTTTTAGTCGTCACGTCTGAGTATCCACAAACCTTTCAATACACTGCAAAACAAGATGACGCAATTACTACTATAGACATTGAAAAACTAATACAGACCCAAAAACGAAATTATGATCACTCTATTGAAAGTTGGTTCCCACTCACTGAAACATATCATCCAGAAAGAAATACACAACCGATATATTTGAACGAAAACAGTGGGTTTTCTTTGACCCCATCAAATCAATCTATTGAACTTGATCCAGTATCACAGATACATCTTTCCAGCAATTACAATGAGATAATGATTAAGGATAATATGGCTTATGCTACCAGTGATTGGGGTTTGGAGATATTTTCATTGAATCCTTCACCAGTTCTCATCGGAGAAATTGGCACACCAGGACAGGCGCAAGCATTAACTCTTGATGAAAAAAAAGTGTATGTCGCAGATGGCAAATCTGCTGTGCTGATGATTGATGTTGATCCACCATCTGCACCACGTATTGTAAAATCTTTGGGAGGCATTCATGATGCAAGGGATGTACATTTTGCCAATGAGAAACTCTATGCGCTTGATGCCTTACGTGGTCTCTTAATCTTTGATAAACAGGATTTGGAAAAGAACGACAATCCGCAGCCCCGGCAGTCATTTAAAACAGTTGGTACACCTTTAAAGGTTTCAACAAACGATGATGGTAATATATATATTAGTGACAATGCAAGGGGACTATACATTTTGACACCAGACAATCTTGGTGGATTCACAATATCAAACACTGTCCCGTTACTAATTCCAGATTTTCAGATTTTAGGAAGATATGTTCTTGCTGCATCGGGTGATCTGCAAGTTGTAAATATAGCTAACAATTTTGAGACAAATGTCATTTCTCGTGCTAATACTCCTGGCATTGTAACAGCCCTTAACTTCTTTAAAGGAATACTATATTTAACTGATAGACAATCGGGATTACTTGTTGTAAATGTTGATAACACCGAATCACCAAGTGTGTTTTCATCACATCCGACAATTGGTAATGCAACAGATGTTGCTCTCAGATATTCAGTGGAAGACAAGAAAACATACGCACATATTGCTGATGGTACCGGAGGCATACAGACTATAGACGTAACACAACCATATAATCCAATTTGGGAAAACCACTATAATGCAAAAGGTGTTGTTTTTGCACTTGATGTGACAAACGATGGACAAAACACAACCATTGCTATAGCAAATGGTACTGGTGGGATAAAGATTGCAGAATTAACAGATCCTATCTCTGGCAAAATAGCCAACGATATCCGTTCTATACCAGGTCAACAAGGAGCATTAAGTGTTAAACTTCACAACCAGTTTGCTTATGTAGGTTCTGATGAAGGACTGACTGTGATAAATATAGTTTCAGGTGAAATATTGAGACATCTTCCTACGCACCAACCTGTATGGGATATTGAAATAATCCAAAATTATGCGTATTTATGTACAAAATCTCTTATTGTCGTAGACATAACTATTCCGCATCAAAGTCGTATCGTAGCACAACGGATGTTCACAGGTACTGCATACAGAATTACCAGTAACGAATCTCATGCTTATGTCGCAGCACTTGAAGGTGGTGTTCAGATATTTGATAAAACAGATCCAGACCTACCGCGCCACCTATCTACATTCCCAACGGAAGGTGCAGCAACGAATGTTGTGATAGATAGCAATCGACTATTTGTATTGGACAATCGATATGGTGTGTTTCAGTTGGATACTACGAAACCTGAAAAACTAACATTAATAAGTGAATTTAATGATACTCAATTACCTTTGGCAGCTGCAGTAAATGGCGATTATCTATATTTACTTGATATTGATAAACTACAGATTATAGATACACGGACAATGACTCGTCTGGCTCAGTATTCACAATTTCAATCTCCGACAGACATTGTTGCTATGGATTCAGTTCTTTATGTCACCGATACACATCAACTCAAGATTTTTCGTGTTAATACAGTTCGCAATAATCTTGCTGTAGAAGAATATGCAAACAACGATAACAAGCAAACAACCCAAATATCGTTATCACAAAAAAACGAACTACTACAGAATTATCCAAATCCCTTCAATCCAGAAACTTGGATTCCCTATACACTTGCGAAACCTAGCGAAGTCTCTCTCTCAATTTATGATTCAAATGGTCACCTGCTTTTACATCAATCGTTAGGATTTCAGCAGTCAGGAAAGAATCTTACTTATTGGAATGGAAAAAATGCTAATGGAGAAAGCGTTGCAAGTGGGATCTACTTTTACAAATTGACGACTGATACTTTCTCAACAATGCGAAAAATGGTTATTCAACGGTAGGAATAACAACAGCCTACAATATCCAAAAACCGACATCATAAGAACAATTCACATATAACATGTATGTAACCCTGTAATAATTGTAAACGTTAAAATGAATAGAATAGTGTATGGTTAATTCGCGTAGAACATTGTTATTATGGTGTATACAAATTACATGCTTGACATTTTGATGTCGTTCATATAGCGTTTACATACTGATTTCCGAACGGAATTAAACTTAATTGGGTAGGTTAGTATTACCGTTCGGTATTCCTCATAGATTTTAAAATAGTTCTTGCTCAGATAGGACCAGTATATATCTTATATATGCTCAAGCAGAATCTGTAAAGGAGAATTTCGGATGGTAGTTAACAGAGTATCGGGAAGTTTTAGAGGTATAGAGATTAGTTTTATCTACGATGGACCACACGTTGTTATGAGTGTTTTGAATACGACAGAAGAAGGCAAACGACTTCGTGTGATGTTTCAGCAACAACCACGAAGTGGTCGTGTTAATTGGACTACATTTCAGCTGACAAGACAAACACAAGACGTGGTTGTTCCACCTGAGGTAATGCAGTCGCACAAATTAGCATTTTATGTAGATAATCATGAACCGATTGCAACTTATACTGACAAAATTATAGAAGAATTAAATCAGATACAGGAGAAGAGTATTATGGAGAATCCTCCTAACGTATCTGAACAGGAATTGGATCAGCAAACCCCTTTACATACCAAAGATGAAGAACAGAATGAAACAGATGAAGTTCCACCCGATTTAAAAGCAGATGGTACTAAGGAGAACGATATTGGTGAGGAGAAAACAGACTCTTCCTTATTAATACCTAATAAAAACTCAGCGGAAATTAAAAGTGGTTCTCATGGTAAGACTCAGGAAGATTTAGAAGATCAGTCATCATCTCAAGTGAAAATAGATATTTCATCAATCGGGAAACATAAACCTAATAGACGCAGTAGTCAAGTCCCTGATGTCAATACTGAATTAAAGTTTAAGATTAAGGTGCCATCACTGCCTAAGAGTGCCTCAAAGAAACAAACGGCAGTTATTCCAACTCAATCAATCGCATTTTCAACAACGAATCAGCAAAGACAAGGATTCTTTGGTAATTTGGCTGGAGCATTTGGTCTGTCATTTGCGAATAAGAAGCAATTCTATTTGGAGCAAAACAAACATCTTCATGAGAAGTTTCATTCTGTTTTGGAAAAAATGGAGAATGACTACAACAATGGTAATGGCATTTCCCTTGAATCTTGGGATATAGAAGCGTTAAATGAACAAGAGACTGCTGTTCTTCTGCTAAATCTTATGGTTAACGAGATGAGTGAATGGAAAAAGGATGTTCAGAAAGCAAATTCTACAAAGGAGACACTTGCTAAAACTCTTGAGGAAATTGAAAATGAACTCAAGCAAACCTTGAAACACACGAGAGGTATCAATGCCCCATCTCCCACACTTTTTCCAGATAGAAGTGCCTCATCTGAACAAGATTTAGAGCGTATTCAGAAAGACTGTGATAGTTACCTACAACGATTTTCAGAAAAGTTGTCTACCCTTGAACACAAACATGCAGAAAAAGTCAGAGTTTCCGCATTCAAGAAGTATTTACTTGAATTTATCCGTGATAGGCTATTCCCCGCAGTCGTAGATTTTAGTTCCCTTAAATCAGTGCAGTCTAGGTTAAGTTGGTTTCTGGATTTAGTAGATTATGAATTAATGCCGATTGAACCCGGTAGAACGAAGTATTCACCTGAGTTACATGAACTGAAAGATGTATGTAGCAGTGATTTTGATCCTGAAACAATTGTGGAAGTTGTCACACCTGGTCTGCAATTGAAAGGTGGCGAGCGTATCGTACAAAATGCTGTCGTGATTCAAGCGGAGTAGTATGTGATTACCCGACAAGACCTTCTCCAGAGAATTGCAAAGATCCCTCAAGTTGATATAGGACATTTTCCAACTCCTCTTGAGGAGTGTCCGCGTCTAACCGAAGCACTTGGTGGTCCGCGTATTTTTATCAAGCGCGAAGATTGTTCTGGCTTGGCTATGGGTGGTAACAAAGTCCGTCAATTGACTTTTACAATTGGAGATGCAGTTTCTCAAGGTGCT
The DNA here is from genome assembly GCA_958295945.1 of Candidatus Poribacteria bacterium. Taxonomy (GTDB): domain Bacteria; phylum Poribacteria; class WGA-4E; order WGA-4E; family WGA-3G; genus MSPOR6. The sequence continues at coordinate 498,458 of OY282386.1, read as the reverse complement.
GATTCAATCGTTCATGGGGCTGCATCTCAATCTAATCATTGCCGGCAAACTGCCGCAGCTTGCAATAAACTCGGATTAAATTGTTATCTCCGTCTTGCACATGATCATAAGAGTATTAATCAGGGTAATCTTCTTTTGGACAATCTGTTTGGTGCTGATATAGATATCGTTAGTCTTCCTTTTGGTCCTGAATTAGAAGAATTTAAACTTGAACTTGCTGAGAAGTTAAAGTCAGAAGGTTTAAAACCTTATGTCGTTACTTCACCACGTTCAACTGCACTTGCAGCAGTTGCTTTCACTTGGTGTATCGCAGAAATACATGCACAGCAAGAACATGAGGGGATTGATGCAGATTATCTTTACACAGCATCAGTCGGTGGCACACAAGCAGGATTGGTGTTAGGTTCGAAAGTTCTGGATATGAAACTAAAACCTTACGGAATTGCCCCTATTCATTGGGAGGGTAAATATGACCGTATAAGCAATGCTGCGAATTCAGCTGCGTCCCTATTGAACATTGATATAAACATTTTGAATACAGATATACATAACAGTGATGATTATATCGGAGAAGGATACGGTTACCTCACAGAAGAATGTATCTCAGCTCTCAAATTGGTCGCAAGGACAGAAGGAATTATACTTGATCCGGTCTATACTGCTAAGGCAATGGCATGTTTAATTGATCATATCAAGCAGAACAGATTTGACAAGAACGATACTATAATCTTTCTACATACAGGAGGAACACCAGCACTCTTTGCATATAATAATGAACTATATGATGATAGTCATCTATAATATCCCAATATTTCCATTGGGATTAGAAACCCCTCCTACAACTAATAGGTAGCAACTTAGGTTATAATAGACAGTATCAAGATATTTCTTCATAATGGACAAATTCTGTCTTTTCCAATCTTACTGAATCCCCTTTCTCTGTATCCATATATCCCAATCTTAATAAAGTCATAACTTCATTATTGTCAGGAACATTAAAGTGTTTGCGGATATTATCTCGATCTGTTTCACTTTCTAATGGAGCACTGACAAATTGCACACCAATTCCCAATGATGTGGCAGCCAGTAGGATATTTTGTATCAACATACCTATACTCAACCACATCCATCTGTTTGCTCCTTCTCCAGGTGGTTTTCTATCCCTGTTCATAGTAATCAATATCAACAAAGGTGCTTCACGAACTTGTGTTGCTATCTCATTTGCTGGCATCTTTCCTGCACCTAAATGTCCTAATATTGTCAAAGATTTAGCACTCTTTAACAATGCTTTTAGAAATCTACCAGTTAGTTTTTTGGGTGCATTCTGTAACATATTTGGTAATGTAACATGGTCAGTCAATAGAACACCATCTCCACGTTCTTTCCATTCTCTCTCATCTGTACTCATCCAATTACTATTGTCCTCCAAAAACTGAGAATCTTTGAACTGTTGGACAATGGCTTTTTCAGTCATAATTGCGAGTACATCTTTTCCCTTAGATTCCTTGATAATTAGTAATTCCCATGGTTGTACATTAAAGGGAGAAGGAGTCCAACGTGCTGCCTCAATAATACGATTCAAGTCAGTATCATCAATTGGACGATCCACGTATTCTCCACGATGACTTCTGCGTTGCATGATAGCTTCAAATACGTTCATTCTGATTTTTATGTCTTTCCAGAATCTCCTCTGGATTGGCAACTCCCGTTGTTCCAATTTTTGTTATTGTTATTGATGCAACCAAGTTTCCAACATAAGCAGCTTCAACTGCATTCTCTTTGCCCTTACTACAAAGTGTCGATACTATTCCTGCTGAGACACTATCTCCAGCACCCACTGGATCTATCTGTTCATCTATTTCTATACCTGGAATATGTGTAAGTTGGTCGTTATGATGGACAAGAACTCCACTTTCACCGAGGGTAATATATAACGTGTTTTGAGTTTTTTTAGCAAGTATTTTCGCACAGTTTTTTGCAGTTTTAATGTCCACAGTTTTTCCATCCCAATGTTGATTAAGTGCTCGTTGTGCTTCAAAACGATTCGGCTTGATGATTACGTCTCTATATTTTCCTATACGTTTCCGTGAGTCTGCGAGAAAGATTTTCTCAGGATATGATGTAGCAACCTTACACAACTCTTCACGGACATGTTCAGTAATAACCCCGTAATTCTCATGTGGCATTTGGTCCCCAATAATGATGCCATGAACATTTGGGATACATTCATAAAAAGCATTTAGTATCTCTTTTTCAACCTTTTCAGACATCGGCATTCTGTTTTCAATATCAAAACGTGCACCTTCGTTTTCTATATTTTCATAGCCACGGTGGATCGGTTTCAGATATGTCGGTGTTACGCAATTTTGTGTAGTAATCATATAATCCGTAATACAACCACTTTCATTTAAACGATTTAACAGTGTTTGACCAAAACCGTCTTCACCAATGACACCAACTGTATAAACTGTCCCTACTCCCAATGCTTTCAAGTTGTTTGTTACAGTACCTGCTGCACCAGGACAATATTGTTGGTCAACCACAGGATTTGTATGCCATGGTGTTTCTAATGATAGGGTTGAACGGGTTTTATCTATATACCAGTAGGCATCCAGATAGAAATCACCGATTACAAGGATTCTAACATCTTTCAGTCCTGACAATATAGTTTGTAGTTCCTCAACTGTTAACAAATTGCACTCCAAATCATTGCATTATCAATCTAACTTTTATTATATCACAATCCTTGTTCTGTGGAATGTAAAAAGTATTACACGGGTGTATAAAGATTTTGTCACTAACTTCTCACGAACCATTGTAGTGCGGGGTCTCCGTGCCCCGCTATTGTTGAGAGGAGAGATTGCGGGGCACGGAGACCCCGCACTACAATGGTGACTGGGATATTTTGTCAAAAACTTTACGCACTCGTTTAATGGAATAATCTTGACATAATTTTGAATAAAAGATATACTTAATGAATGAAGAAAAGCATACCGCAAATTGAAAGGATCAATGGATTTCTCGCCATTAACATATCTTATGAACCTCGGACTCACAGACAAAATTGCAGTTATAGGTGCGTCAAGTAAAGGACTTGGAAAAGCAATCGCACTCGGTTTAGCACAAGAAGGTGCAAAAGTTACAATTTGTGCCAGAAACAGCGACACCTTGGAAGAAACAGCTGAAGAAATAAGAAAAGATGCAGGTTCTAAAGTCTTAGCAGTACCAACTGATGTAAGTCAACCAAAACAAGTAGAATCCCTTATTGAAAAAACAGTATCACATTTTGGAGGGATTGATATTTTGGTCAACAATGCTGGAGGTCCAAGAGCCGGTAGATTTGATGACCTTTCAGCAGAAGATTACTTGAGTGCTGTTCAACTGAATTTGATGAGCACAATAAATCTGTGTCGAGCAGTTGTTCCGACGATGCGTGAACGTGGTGGTGGACGTATTATCAATCTTACATCAGTATCTGTCAAACAACCTGTAGAAGGTCTTATGTTATCAAATATGGCACGAACTGGAGTGATTGGATTTGCAAAAACTCTCGCCACTGAACTTGCCTCTGATGAAATCCTCGTCAACAACGTTTGTCCCGGAATAATTTACACAGATAGGATAAAGCAATTAGCCACCGTGCGAGCGGAAGAAGCAGGAATTTCTTTTGATGCAGCACTTGATAAAATGACCGCAGATATTCCACTTGGAAGAATCGGAGATCCAGAAGAATTCGCTAACTTAGTCGTATTTCTTGCTTCTGAACGCGCGAGTTACATTACAGGCACGACAATTCAAGTTGATGGAGGTATGGTTAGATCTCTGCTCTAATTCTATATAAACCTTTACAATAAATTATACACATCTAATTCTGAATAACGAATGTCAACAAACAATAGACATCAAGAAATGCATAATGTTAGTATCTGTGATCATACCTGCATATAACGAAGAACAAACTATCCTTCAGGTACTAGAAAATGTGCAAGCATTACCTATTCAAAAACAGATCATCGTTGTCAATGATGGATCTACTGATAACACATACAAAATTCTTGAGAAAGTGAGCGATGATCCTGAGATAACCGTTATTCATCATGAAGAGAATAAAGGCAAAGGATATGCCATACGAAGCGGAATTCCACATGTCTGCGGGAATTCTGTTGTTATACAAGATGCAGATTTGGAACTCTATCCGAATGATATATTGCAGTTAGTTGAACTTTTAGAAAATGAAAGTGTGGAAGTCGTTTACGGTTCAAGGTTTCTAAAAGGGAGAGGCAACGCGAGTCTCCACAACTATATTGCGAATAGGATATTAGCGATCTATACAAATGTACTCTATGGATGCCGAATCACGGATGAGTCTACTGGATATAAAGCGTTTTCTACGAATTTGATTAAGAAGCTCAATTTAACATGTGAAGGATTTGAATTTTGTCCAGAAGTAACAGCAAAGATATTACGTGGTGGTTATACAATTCTTGAGGTGCCAGTATCGTATTTTCCGCGTACCAAGAAGGAAGGTAAAAAACTTCGGTTTTTCACGGATGGTTTTTTTGCTGCCTGGACATTGCTGAAGTATCGTTTTATTTCAAGGAATAAGATTTTCAAGAACAATTCTTGACATATACATTTGGAGATATATTTTTGAAAGTGTACAAAAATTTGTTTGTTTTTATGTTCTCTGTTTTGCTCATAGTGGGATTGATCGTTTCCGCGTCTGGACACGGAGATGGTTCCACACTTTTAGAAGATATTAATAGGGATGGAACAGTCAACATTCAGGATCTTGTGCTTGTAGCAAATGCATTTGGACAACCTGGTGATCGTACTTCTGCCAAGAATCCTGATGTCAATCGTGATGGAGTTGTGGATATACTTGACCTTGTTCGCGTGGCAAACCGATTCGGTGAGACTGAACAGGGAGACAACTCTACATATCATGACATTCAGGATAACATTTTTGACAAAAGTTGTGCAAATGGGGCTTGTCATGCTCCTCCAGCGAACGCTGCAAATCTAAACCTAACGTACGGACAGTCATATCAGGATTTAGTGAATAGAATTCCACGTAATTCTGCTGCTGCAGCAGCGGGTATGAAACTAATTGACCCCAGTAATCCTGATAACAGTTTCCTACTGACAAAGTTAATGGCATCTGAAAATCCAGACTTCGGAAATCGTATGCCATTTCAAATGGGACCCCTACATAATGGAAAAATAGAAGCGTTACGGACATGGATTAGTGCGGGTGCCCCCCGTGAGGGTAAAGTCGCTGGTGTGGGTGACTTAGGTGTACTTCGCGATCCAGAAGAGGTATTCAACCCACCACCACCACCTGCTCCTGGTGAAGGATATCAACTCTATCTACCTCCCTTCAAAATTGAACCTGGCACAGAACGAGAAGTCTACTTTGCGACACAAATTCTGGATGATAACGGTATGCCGATAGAAGAAGACATTTTCATCAATAGAGTTGAAATCTTCTATCCATCGGGTAGTCATCACTTCATCATATATCGGTTGACAGAGGAAGGACTTGCAAATGGTATTCAGGGTAGAGGCATAGACACAAGCATTGGTGTTGATCCAGAACACGAATTCAGAGAACTTGATCCTGATGATCCACAAGTCTTAGGTAATTTTGGTATTGATAGATTGTTTGTAGTTGGAACGCAGACAGATGATACAAATTTTGCTTTTCCTGAAGGTGTCGCATTGCGACTGCCTGGGAATACGGTTTTTGACCTGAATTCTCACTATATCAACCTTCTTGGTGATGAGACATTGCTCGGTGAAACCTATGTCAATATCTATACCATACCTGAAGAAGAGGTAAAATACGAAGCAATTGAGATTTTTGTTTCCAATCGATCAATCAACGTTCCTCCCAATACGACGCGTGTTGCAAAATTAACTTGGTATGTTGAAGATGAATTGGAACGTCGTGGACATGATCCGGACACGGAATTGCATGTATTTCTACTTACATCACACATGCATAGACACGGTGAATTGTTTGAGATTTTCCAAGATTCAACCGGTGATCTGTTACACCGTAGTATTGCTTATGACGATGCACCAATTACACTGTTTGACACGCCACTAGTTTTAGGTGTGGACGACGGTATCAAATTCCAGTGTACCCATAACAATTACGATAAAGATGGTCCACTCCAATTCGGACTTACCTCCGAAGATGAGATGTGCATCATCTTCGGATATTACTTTATCCCAATTGAAAAAGCTGGAGAGACGATAAGATAGAGTCTATTCCTGCAATCAGTAAATTCTATTACCTACCTAACATGCCCGTGTCTGCACAAGTAGGCACGGGTTTCATGTAACGTCTTCAGACACGGTTGTTTACGCTATGTCCACAAATCCTAAATCATACAAGAGTTTCCTTGATTCCTTGTCAAACCGAGTGTTAGTTTGTGATGGCGCAATAGGCACAGAACTTCGGAAACGGATAAATGCATTTCTACCTTGTGTGGATGCTTGTAATATCATTGAAGAATTTGTTGATGAAGTGTCCAATGTTCATACTGCTTATGTCAATGCGGGTGCTGATGTAATACAAACCAACACATATCAAGCAAATAGAGAAGCATTGGCAATACATGGATTTGGAGAGCATGTAGATGAGATTAACCGTGCTGGTGTGAGATTAGCACGAAGTTCTGTAGGAGATACACAGTTTGTAGCTGGTTCGGTTGGCGAAATATCCTTCAACTCTGAAGATACTACTGACTTAGATATTGAACCATCAACCAAAAGGATACGACATCTATTTCAAGAACAGATGGATGCACTTGTGGATGAAGGTGTTGATCTGTTATTGTTGGAAACGTTTGTATCACAGAAACAGGCTCAGATTGCCACGAAACAAGCTCTTACTTATGATGTGCCTGTAATCGTAGAGATTAGTGGCATATCTGGAGGTACAGTCGGTTCAGGTTTAGATGTGAGAGTGTTTGCTCAGGAACTGGAGCAACTCGGTGCTCATGTAGTCGGTATCAATTGTAGAGGACCACACGACCTTGTTCAAGCGATGGAACTGCTTGCTCCTGTAATCAGTGTGCCACTTGTTGTGCAGCCCAATGCTGGAAATCCGAGGGTTGAACAGGGGGAAATTGCTGTTTCATACACCGTTGATGCGGATGTTTTTACAGATTATGTTCAGAAGTTGATAAGACTTGGTGTAAATATGATAGGTGGGTGTTGTGGCACTACACCTGAATATATTGCAAGAATTCGGGCAGCAGTCGGAAAACAAAAACCTGTGAAACGGGTTCCACGTATTTTTGTGCTTCCCAAAAGTTCGCCATCTATCAAAGCACGCACAGACAATCCTGTTCAGCAGGTATTTGAAACGCGTCAACGAATTGTGAGTGTGGAAGCACGTGCAAATACATTCCCACAATTACGTGCATTACTGAAAGAAGCAAAAGTATTGGCAGCGATGGGGGTTGATCTCTTTGACGTAACAGACAACTCAGGTGCAGCAGTCAACATCGGTGCAGTTGGCACAGCATTTCGGTTACAACAAGCGACGCATATTCCAACGCTTATTCATTGGACAACTAGATCTCGAAATCTTATCAGCATGCAATCACATCTATTGGAAGCAGAGGCATTGGGAATACGGGGGATAGTCGCACTATCGGGTGATCATCCGAAGGCAGGTCCTTTTGAATCAGCAAGTCTCGTACCAGATGTGCGTGGAGCAGTCCAATTGATGAAACTCATCACCAGACTTAATCAAGGTGAACTTGCTGACGGTTCGTCAATCGGTGACCCGTGTGGGTTTTACATGGGTGGTGGTTTCACAATTGCGGAGAACGTTGATCCACATGTCAAGCATTTACGGAATAAGGTAGCAGCAGGCGCGAAATTTGCTTATACGCAACCAGTGTGGACTTTTGAGGACATCGTGCGATCTCAGAAGGCTACAGAGCGTATCGGCATTAAGATACTATATGGAATTCTACCATTGACGAGTTTCCGCAGTGCTTCCTATCTACGTGATAATTTAGGTCTATACATTCCACAATTAATTGTGGACAAATTTCGTGACCTTGGAGATACCGCAGGAAACGAACTCGGTATGAAATTGACGCTTGATCTTGTTCGTGAAATACGAAATCAAGACACTGTTCAGATTGATGGGATCTATCTTATTCCACCTGCGCGTTTGAACTGGAAAAACAGACGTGGTGTCATCTCCGAAATCGTGAAAGCCTACCGTTAGCCACTCTATTCAATGACAACAAATGGTCATCATACCTCAACGAAGCACATCACAGGACGTTCCCTTCTCATAGGTGTTCTTCTTATTCCTATCAATGTCTATTGGATGACAATCGTTGAGGTGAAATACTACTCTCTTGACGGATCTTGCCTTCCTCTGTTTATTCAACCTGTATTCATAATGTTTGTGTGTACAGTCGCAAATGTGTCACTAAAACGTATTGCACCTCAATACATGCTGCGTCAAGGTGAGTTACTGACTATTTATATTATGGTTGCAATCTCCTGCACATTCGCTGGTCACGACACCATGCAGAATATGTTTGGTAGCATTGCACATCCATTCCGTTTTGCTACAGATGAGAATGAATGGCAAACACTGTTTTTTAGGTATCTTCCTGCATGGCTTACCGTGTCTGACCCACTAAGTCTACAGGGGTTTTATGAAGGTGACACCAGTTTCTATAACAAACATAACTTCTTTGTGTGGTTAAAACCGTTACTTTTTTGGGGACTCTTTTTTCTTACAATGATGTTTATGATGCTATGCATCAACACACTTGTTCGTAAACGATGGACTGAACAGGAGAAATTGGCTTATCCGATCATACAACTCCCTTTACATCTATCTGAAGCAGGGGGAAGTAGTTTGTTGAAGAATAGAATGATGTGGGTAGGATTTACGATAGCGGTGGTCATTGGTATCATAAACGGTATTAACTATCTGTTTCCACAGTTTCCACTTATACCCTACATCAAACGGACAGCAGTGTTTCAAGACATCTTTACAGAACGGCCTTGGAGTGCGATACGAGGGACGCGCATCTCCATATATCCATTTGCTGTAGGGTTAGCGTTTTTTCTTCCATTAGACCTTTCATTTTCGTGCTGGTTTTTCTTTGTTGTGCGGTTGGCAGAATTTGTAATAGCAGCTGCTCTTGGAACGCGATATTTTCCTGCTTTGAATGAACAAGCATACGGTGCGTGGGTTGCGTTATTCATACTTGCAGTATGGGTAACCCGTCGTCATCTGATAGAGGTATTGAAAAAGGCACTCGGTTTCAGAACTGATATAGATGATTCAAAAGAACCGATGTCATACCGTGCTGCATTATTGGGTATTATCGGTTCGCTCATCATTCTTGGTATTTTTGCGAATATCGCAGGGATGGCATTATGGATTGCAGGTATTTTTTTCGGGGTATACTTCCTGCTTTCGTTCGCAATCACTCGTGTTCGCGCTGAACTTGGTACCCCCCATGAAATCTATTATGTCAACCCGCATGATATGTTGGCGACAGTAGGTGGCACACGTCAGTTTGACTCAAGCAGCCTTACGATTATGTCTCTATTCTATTGGTTTAATAGAGGTTATCGTAATCATCCGATGCCGAATCAGATTGAAGCGTTTAAACTTGCGGAATCGACAGGTATGGGAAATAGACGATTATGGGTTGCGATGCTAATTGCAATTGTTGTCGGTATTATAGCGACATTTTGGGCAAATCTTGACATCACCTTTCGAAATGGCGCAGTAGCAAAAGCGGGTGGCTTCAAAGGGTGGGTTGGTAGAGAATCCTTCGGTAGACTTCAACGGTGGTTGCACAATCCATCTGAACCGAATGTTGTTGGTATCGGTTTTATGGGGATCGGTGCGTTGTTGACGTTTGTCATGATGTATATGCGGATGCATTTCTTGTGGTGGCCCTTCCATCCCGCTGGTTATGCTCTTGCGATAAGTTTTGCGATGGATTATTTCTGGTTTGCGTTTTTCGTTGCTTGGTTTTTGAAGTATTTGATTTTACGTCATGGTGGTTTGAAGTTACATCGTAAAGTGGCACCGCTCTTTTTAGGACTGATTTTGGGTGATTATGTCATTGGCAGTATATGGGCAATTATTGGACCGGCTACTGGGTTACGTACCTACAAGATATTCATCTAATCTGGTCGTGTCTTAATTTTCATTAGCAGTTTTCCAGTTTCAACACTCCATTTATGTAACCAGCGTGTTTGAGCATCTGTGGTTATTAAACTGTTGCCACTTGGTAAAAACTCATAGGCATCTATCTGTGCTTCATCACCTTCAATTGTAGCTTGAAGTTTTCCTGAATTCAGATCCCATAAATGAAGTGAATGATAATTTACTTTGCTAACTAATGTTTTCCCATCTGGTGAGAATGCTATTCTATGGAATATTCTGGAGGAAATACGATTCTCTACCGCTGTCAACAATTTGGCTTCTTTAAGGGTCTGAATGTCATATAACCAGATGCCAATTGTACTTGTAACTGCCAAATATTTACTGGCTGGAGAATATGCAATTTCTATTATACTACCTTTGCCAAGACGCATAGTCGCACCTTCGGGTAGATCCCACTGCCGATAATCGTCTGTCCAACCGACAGGTAATAATAATGAAAATGCGATAAGAATTAGAAGTAAGGATCTCATTTTTCTATCAATATTCAGGAAAAACTGTATAATGTAGTCTAAGATTAAGGATATAAACACCTATTACAAAAAGTAGTTACGCTTGTTGGCTGTATTTGAAACTATTAGATTTCCTTTCAACACATTATAGGAGATGAATATTCATGAAAATTACAAAGATTGAATATCGCACGGTTTCAATCCCCTTTATACCTGCGATTGAGGAACATTCAGGTATGGTGTATCCGACAACACTGGTTTGGGTACACACCGATGAAGGTATTACAGGTTTAGGTGAATCTAATGCTGTTCATAGCGATATAACTGAGCAAGCAGAACAGATTGCAGATAGATATGTTGGTAAAAACTTTTGGGAATTTGATATTGCCGATGAAGGCATCACATTCCAATCAGCATTCTATGATATTGCCGGACAAGCATTAGGTGTCCCTGCACATAAGTTAATGGGTCGTCAACATAGAGACAGTGTTGAACTTGCCTATTGGTCACCTCCGATGCCACCTGAAGCCACTGCTGCAGAGGCAGAACGTGCTGCCAACTTAGGTTTCCGTGTTCATAAACTCAAAGCAAGAAAAGCAACTATTGTTGAAACAGCAAGGTTAGTTAAAGAAGCATGTGGACCCGATTTTCAACTTCGTGTTGACCCAAACACAGAATTTGGTGATTTGGAAATGGGTATCCGATTAGCAGAAGAATTAGTGCCATATAATATTGAAGTCTATGAAGACCCTATTCAATTTGAAGACTTGTCATGGTATGCTGAACTTAGGAAACGGACTGATGTCCCTGTTGCCAGACATATTGGCGGACTACAAGAGATTTTGCGGAACATACGGGCTGATGCTGTGGATGCGATAAACACACATGGCAATTTATCTGGACTTCGTAAGAGTGCAGCTATTGCAGAAGCTGTGGAAATTCCTATTTGGGTGCAATGTTTCGCTTTCGGTTGTTGCGTTGCTTCAACCTTTGTTGCACACGTGGTTTCTACCATACCAAACTGCTCAATGCCTATTGATGAACTACCACATATTCGTGTTGATGATCTGTCAGGTGGTAGTATGAATCTAAAGAACGGTGCAATCCATCTATCAGATGAACCAGGATTGGGTATTCAATTGGATATGGATGCTGTTGAAAAATATAGGATTCGGTAGACAAGTTTTCTAATGCACATTTGCTGGCATCCTATTGCTTTGACTTTAAAATTCCCCAGATGACTGGTAATTTTCTTGTAGGTTCAACACTATAGATCGTTCTTGTTTCATAGTTCTTAATTACTTCTTCGTGTGTAAGGGCACGATTGTAAATACGCACTTCATCTATAACGCCTTTGAAAAACCGTGTCCGTGCGCCGAGTCGTCCTCCACCACCGAGATAAAGTGGATTTTCGAAAGGCAAAAATGTTGCTGGTTGTCTTAACTGATGTGCACCAGAATTTATCGGATCACCATCAATATAGACAAGGCTTTGTAGTTTTTTTGTATTATCAACATTTATAATATTATTTGTAAAGACAAAGTGATGCCAGTTACCATCAGATATTTTTATAGGTTTATGTGCTCCATGGATACCATGACAACTATTTCCGAATTTATAAGAAATGCTGTCAAATATAGTATCAAGTGCTGCCCTATCACCATTTTTTATACTTATTTCCCATTCCATACATCTGTCACGTACAGTAAAAAGGATCATACTATCATTCTTATGACCAATAATGATCCATGCTTCAAATGTAGATGAACCGAGTTGACTACCAAATTTCCCAAGATTAGTCATATTGAGATAATTTTCATCGCCATCAAATTCTAATCCATCACCTATTTTGCCCTGGACAATTTTGGGTTTTCCAAAACTAATTCCGTCATTATCACCCCATACATCTTTTAGTTTGTTGTTTCTGATATGTGACTTGTCAAATGTCCAATAACTCACAAGACCATCAGTTACAATTGCATTTAATGGAACTTGGAAACACAAAATAGAAATTATTACTGTGCATAGGAAGGAAAAGGTTCGGTTTGTCATTGCTCCACCTATTGTAATGAATTATTTATATTCAATTTATGGTCTAAACTCATTTACTGACAGGTATAGCAATAAATATGCCAAAACTAAAAACTTGATATATACAGATTCTTGGTTAGGTAAGTGGAAAAAATGCACAAAAATGAACACTATAGTCAAGAAGTGAACAATTTTGTGCATTGTGCGTTCGGTAATAAATCTTGGAAATTATCTATGATTGGATAGTATATTCTAATTGTAAGTCTTTTAGAATACGTTGAACCACTTCTTTTTGATGTCCGCGTTCAGCAGGTTGTTCCAATTCATACACTTCATCGGTTATCAGGTGTTTGTGATCTTCTTTAGGCAAACCACCATGCGAACCGTTATCTATGTATCTGTTGAAAACGGTGAAGCGGGGATAGTCCTCAGTCCATCTTCTTGCTCCATGATAGAGAGCTTCAGTGAAGATGACACAGTCGCCTGCATTGACTGGAACATTTATTACGGTAGGAGGACCATCGTAAATAGAGAGATTTTCAGGTGGGTCAAAGTTACGTTTGTGGCTGCCGGGAAGGCAAACAAAACCTGTTCCTTCAGGCACATCAACTAATGAAGTACCTGCATTGATAAATCCTGCATAAGGTTCTCCATCTTCCACACCGTAATCCTTTCCAGATCCATGAAAATGAATATCATCCGATATTTTAAAGTTTTTTGTCAATGCACAATCTATGAGACAAGGTGCTCCACGCGTGAGTGCAATGACGATTCGCATGATGTCAATATTTAGCACGAGGCGTTGAAAGGCTGCATCACCGTATTGTATATTGTTAATCCAATGTGCTATTGTTGAATCATAATCGTTTGTCCGTGATGTTGAAGACAATGGAGGAGGCAATTCCTCTAATGTCATATCATGCCAACGATTTCCCAATTCAATCATCAACTGAATATCATCAAGAGGGACAACCTTGCGTAAAATAATGAATCCGTGGTGGTCAAAAAACCATTTTTCTTCAGGTGTTAACACTGGAATTCCTTTCTATCCATCGGTTGAATTCTTCTAAAGTTGTGACATTATCAGAAATTACTGCGCGATAGACAGCCATACTATTGTAGACATCACCACGATAATCCAGACGTTGAGATATTGTGTGCTTAATGCGTAGGATGGATGTTCGGTCAGCATTTTGAATGTCCTTGTGTAATGTATCAAATTCTTCCATGTGTGAGCTAAAATCTGTTTCACCATATCCCCAGAGGTCTATCTTCCATTCTTGTTCATTGAAGAGAAGTAAAATACCCCAATATAGTCCATGGTCAAATCCGGGTAAATTACGAATATAATGGCTAGAAAATGACATCTTTGTAACTTGAAACTTCTTGGCAATTTTTGTGCCGATTTCAAAGAACAAGTCAACATCATGCGCATTTGGCAATATCATACTAATGTCAATATCTCGCCATGTCATTGTATCTAAGGTGTAACTCCCGATAACACGCGTTGTGCCATAACTCTTAAGCAGTGTCAGCAAACCTTCATTGTTCAGTAGATTGCTTGCTTCTTCGCGTAGCAATCGTGAATGGGCAAGTATTTCTTTATCTTTCATGACAACCATATTTGGTGATGGATTCATTTATGAAATATACAGATTTGGATTCCGTTCCACTTCAGCAAGTAATGTATCAACATAAGTACTTATATGGAACAGTCGAGAGGGTGAATCCCCTATTCTACCTTGTCTCAAATATCCAAGTGAATCCCAATATTCACCAAGTTTTGGACGATTTAATCCAATATAATTGGCTCTTGAATTCTCTATAAGCAGTTTGTTCCAATGAATTACCTCAACGAGATGGATATAGGTTGATGTGTTGTAATCAACTCCGAGCATAAGAATCTTTCCATTTCTCTGGTATGCACGAAACATAGGAGAATGAGTGCCGTAAGTTTTTCCCCAAGGTGAGTAATCCCAGGGCGATCTGTACCCTTCAGACCTAAGATGGTCTGCGACAAATGATTCTGCATCTTTACCACGTGCAGCAACGGAATGAGAGTAGTGGTCAGATCGATATGTTCCATTCATCTGACGAAAATACTCCGTTAACCATCCCACTGTAGATGGACACTTTTCAACATCCCAAGAATACGCACGTTCCTCTCTACTCGGTAATAGATTGAACGATGGCATTAGTATCAATCCCTTTTCTCCAACGACATTTTCAAGTGCACTAACTACTGTCCCTGCTCTACCTTCAACATCTCCTAAACTCTTAAATGAAGAATGAATAAATAGAATGTCTGATTTTTCTACACCGAGATCGGTGAAGTCTGTGATGAGTTTTTCGCATGTGTATGAGAGTTTCATTCTTGAAGTATTGGAATCACAACAGTTAAAAAGAAATAAGAGTGTTAAACTGCACCGTGTTTTTTTAACAGTTTAACTATTTCTTCCGTCCCTATTCTCCGTTTTTGTGTTGCTATTTGTAGTGGGGTTGTCCCTCTGTTAGTCTCAAAATTAGGATTTGCTCCATTGAGAAGTAACTTCTCTATTGCTCCACGTTGCTTTTTTCCATCCTTAATTGTTGAACGAATAGCTTCAATTAAAGGGGTTTCACCTTTATTATCTGTTGCATCAATAGTCGCGCCATTTTCAATGAGAACATCAATGACCTTGATGAAACCTGCCTTCGCTGCACAATGTAATGCTGTTTTACCTTTACTACTTTTGACATCAATCTCCGCACCGAGTTCAAGCAATTTCAGAACTTTTTCAGGATGTTCGCCTTTGTCACCACGACATGAATAAGGTAGTTCCGGCCATCCCATGTGGTCTAAAGCATTTATGTCATCAGGTGGTACACCGTGTGATTTTAGAAGTTCACTCATATCCGATTTGTCGTCGTATACCCGGGGAGCTTGAGTCGAATCTGCACCGTTTTCAAATAACAACTTCACGATGTCAACTCTACCTACTGAAACAGCATGATCAAGCAATTCTTTGCTATATTTTTCGATTTCAGCACCCATTGAAATCAGAAGTTTAACTATGCGAATATTTCCACCAACGATAGCATAAGAGATAGGCGTTGCAGATTCTGAAAACCTATGCTCAACTGAATGCTGTTCACCAGAAGGAAGCATTACGGAGTCAAGATAACCCATGTTTACAAGATTAATATCGGTATCAAGTAGTACTTGTGCAGTATTATAATCACCCAGATATGCTGCTGTATGGAGATCAATAACTGCACCTTGTTGTTTCAGGTAATCTGCAACATCATCGCGTCCTTCGTGTCGTGCAACACAGTATGGTGTGATTTCAAGTGCGTGTTGACTCAGATGGCAACCGGGTAGATTCATATTCGCACCTTGTTCTACCAAATATCTAACCACCTCTAATTTTCCACGATACGCTGCTTCCCAAAGCATAGTTCGTCCGTGGGAGCCAATCGTATGAAGCCATTCAGGTTTGTCCTTCAAGAAATGTTTCACTGCATCAAGGTCACCACGTCCTGCGGCAGCTACAACAATCTTTAGAAAATCGCTTTCTTTCCCAGTGAG
The DNA here is from genome assembly GCA_958295945.1 of Candidatus Poribacteria bacterium. Classification (GTDB taxonomy): domain Bacteria; phylum Poribacteria; class WGA-4E; order WGA-4E; family WGA-3G; genus MSPOR6. Next base: position 482,173 of record OY282386.1, on the reverse strand, counting down.
TTGTGTTTTTGGCATTGACAATTCCATAAATTTGTCTGAACTCAATGTTTATATTGCATTACAAGCACTAGTTAATTGAGGGGTGTGCATAAATATTGATAACAAAATAGTCCTTTTCACTCCGTTTATTGAAATAATGTTTTCATTCTTGATACCTCTCTGTGAGGTCTGTTCCATATTGAGTTGACCAACATTGCTATTTGTAGCAAGACGATTGCCAACATCAGAAAGGTTCTCACATTTTCAAGACGAGATATTGGCAGTTGTTTCTGATTGTTCTTTGTTCCTGTCAGATCGGTCAACAGATTGAAAACCGGTTCAATCGCAGTTTTGCGTTGTTTTTGATAAGTTTCAAGCTGCGGTGATGTTTCAATCGCTTTTAGATAAGCTACCTTTTCAGTAGCTTTAGCACCTGTTATTGGTGTCAAAAGGAAAAGTCCATCTTTTGCAAGTGTCTGAGTGCGAGTAAAGTCGGTATAGCCAGCATCCGCAACGACATATTGGATATTTCTCGATAGCAGTGCGTCAGTCCTTTGATCAAGTCCTGTTTTTTCGCTTACAGAAGCGGTCCAAACATTTGCGAACATCGGAAAACCTTTCGCTGTTGTTGTCAGATGCAGTCCATAGCCATAAACCCATCCACGATACTTGCTTGTTGACCAACTTGCATCGGTATCAAGGTTGCGCAAACCTTCGGGAATGTGATTTTCTTTTCGGTCTTTTTGATGCCACACACTGCCTTCTGCTTTATAGAGGCTTTTGTCAACAAAGACAACATCTCGAGGCGTATCGGTGTCTAATGCGACACCTAAGTCACCGAGATAGTCAACGAACTGCTCAATCCTGGGGGCAAGTTGTTTATAGCGACGGGATAAAGTTGTCCGATCCGGAATGCTTTTGAACTTGAGTTTTTTTACCCAGGCTGGATGTTCACAAAGAAAAGTGTGCTGTGCTCTAAACTGATTTATGCCTTTCATCAGCATAATCGCAAAGAAGATAATCAGTGAACTATCAGGATGCACTTTAGGTCTTCCTTTCGGTTTGGATTGATTGGCGTTGATAGACTTTTCAAAATCTTTGTAGCGTTTAGAGAAAAATGTGATATAATATCTTTGGTCAGGATAACTCATGGTTAATACTCCTTTTAGGTTGTATTTTTAAAAGAGTCTAACCTATATCCTGACTAAATTCAATTATGCACACCCCTCAGTTAATTGTTATCAACAACGCGCGGTCTACCACCGATAGATGGAGGCAAAAGCATACGCTTTTGTTGTTCAGTTAATTCTCCGTATTTGCAAATGTCATAATAATTTCCTGACCATGCCGAATGACCTGGACTATATTTGTAGAGAAGTGCACGCCGTTGATGTCCGGCTTTCCATGGCATAGTTCCATGCACGAGTGCTTCAGTGAAAAACAGCACATCACCTGCTTCAAGTGCTGGTTGGAGAACATAGTGTGCGGGACGTGAAAAGTTTCGGACTTCAGATGGGATTTCTCTCAAAAAATTACTTTTGTGACTTCCAGGAATACAGGCAAATCCGCCGGCACCCTCAGGGGCATCTGCAAGATTATATGTCATTACACATAATCCATTTCGCATTATACCGTCCCGATATTTATACCAATGGTCACCTTCAGGACCACCCGGACGACCACCATCTTCCCCACCGTGGAGACCTCCACGATTTTCGCCACCACTCATAAAGATTGGATAATCGTGATCAAGTCGGACATTTGGACCTAACAAATCTATTAAATATGGTAAAATTTTAGGATGGTCAATGAGTTGCTTGAACGGTTCACCCCAAGCACTTGGTGGACCTTGCATTCCACCTGTGTCAATAAAGTTGTTCATTTCTGACACTTCATCGTCAGTCAATACATTCTTGATAATCAGATAACCCTCAAGGTCAACCATAAATTTTTCTTCACCTGTCATGAGATATATCTACCTTTCATTGTTTCTTTCTACAGAATTCATAAGTTTTTACCAGAGATCTCTTTTGAAAAATGTTTATTTTCAATTTGAGTCAACAACGCGCGGTCTTCTACCGATGGATGGAGGTAAGAGCAAACGTTTTTGTTGAGCACTCAATCCATCATATTTGCTGATATCGTAGTAATTACTTGACCAAGCAGAATGCCCCGGACTATATTTATATAGTATAGCACGTCTTTGGTAGTCTGCTTTCCAAGGCATTGTGCCGTGTATGAGTGCTTCAGTGAAAAACAGAACATCACCTGCTTCAAGTGCTGGTTGGACGACATAATGAGCAGAACGTTCAAAACTTCGTACATCTCTCGGTATTTCTGGTGCGAAGTTGCTTTTGTGACTTGCTGGTATACATGCAAATCCTCCTGTCCCTTCTGGTGCATCGGCAAGATTGTAGGTCATCACGCACAATCCGTTTCGTATAACACCATCGCGATACTTATACCAATGGTCTCCTACGTTTCCACGTGCATGTCCCCCATCTTCTCCACCATGCAATCCTCCTCTTTTTTCACCTTTATTCATGATGATTGCATAGTCGTGATCTAAACGGACATGAGGACCTAATAATTCAATCAGGTAAGGTAATATTATGGGATGGTCCATCAGATTTTTGAATGATTCACACCACAGACTTGGACGACCCTTCATTTCACCCTTGTCAATAAAAGCGTTCATCTCATCCACTTCATCCTGAGTTAGGACATTCTTAATTACGAGATAACCATCAAGGTCTACCTGAAATCTCTCTTCACCTGTCATATTTGGAATTTCCTCTCTTTCTTTGAGATCTATGTTTTAAAAAGATTATCCAGCAACTTCTGCAACCCTAAATACAATGTCTTCTTAGCAATTGATTATAGCAGCTCAATTTATGATGTGTCAAAATGAATTCTCCAAATATGTCTTTCGGATAATTGCAACACTTACTTAGATATGGTATACTAAAGGACATCATTCATTACTTCTTACAACTCATTAAAGATATGCAAATAGAAAACCTTAATTATCCATTGACTGAGATCCTTGCTGGACCTTTCACGATGGGTACATATCCGACGGGAATGCGGAAAACCGACCCTGAAGAACCACAGCGTAGTGTCACACTGGATTCTTATGCCATTGGCATCTATCATGTAACGAATATGCAGTATGCTCAATTTGTGCAGGAGACAGACTACCAACAACCTATGTATTGGGGAGATGATCGTTTTAACTTGCAAGATTGTCCTGTTGTAGGTGTAAGTTGGTATGATGCTAACAATTTTATGGAATGGCTCAACAATCTGATAGATGCTAACTATCGTTTGCCGACAGAAGCCGAATGGGAGAAAGCAGCGCGCGGCACAGATGGGAGAGAGTATCCTTGGGGCAATGTCTGGGATGCAGATAGAACAAACACTGCAGAATCTGGTTTAAAGAAATTAGTCTCAGTTGGTAGTTATCCAGAGGGTATTAGCCCTTTTGGATGTTATGATATGGCAGGAAACGCTTATGATTGGTGCAGCGATTGGTTTCACATTGAAACATACAAACATGCACCCGCTGACAATCCTATGGGGGCAGTTGATGGAAGACGAAAGGTGATACGCGGCGGTTCGTGGCAACCACGCGGTGAATATGCAGCACGTTGTGCAAATCGTGCTGCAAAGGAACCAGCAAATTCAAGTCATAATGTGAGTTTCCGTATTGCAATAGATATTTAACAATGACAAAACTATCTTCACCTAAATCCTATCAAGAGTTCCGTAATGCCTTGTTGAAATGGTTTGAGAAACATCAACGTGAAATGCCGTGGCGTGGGATTGATGACCCATACAAGATTTGGGTTTCTGAGGTGATGCTTCAGCAGACACAGGTAAAGAAGGTAGTTTCATATTATGAAAGATTTATTGCGAAGTTTCCCGATGTTCAACACCTTGCCGATGCCCCTTTACAAGATGTTTTAAAAGTATGGGAAGGTCTCGGTTATTATGCAAGGGCACGGAACTTACATAAAGCAGCACAAATTATCACTAAGGAATATGCTGGTAAAATACCGAATGACTATGCAACCTTTCGTAAATTACCGGGAATAGGGGATTATAGTGCTGCAGCAGTTCATAGTATTGCTTTTAACGAACCCTATGCTGCAGTTGATGGGAACATAAAACGCGTTTTAGCAAGATTATTGCTAATTGATACTCCTATCAACGATACGTCGTCAGCAAAACTATTTCAGCAGAGTGCAGACAAACTATTAGATCAAAAAGAACCAGGGCAATTCAATCAAGCGATGATGGAATTGGGTGCAATTGTATGTCGTCCTCAGTCTCCTACTTGTCTTGTTTGTCCTGTGAATCAGTTTTGTAGTGCGTTTCAAACTGCACGACAAGATGAATTTCCTATTAGACTGAAACGTGAGAAAGTACCAGAACATCACATGATTGCAGGCGTAATCTACAAAGGATCAAAAGCACTTATCGTACAACGTCCACTTGATGGATTGCTGGGTGGTCTATGGGAATTTCCTAACGGGAATGTTGAAGAATCAGAAAACGCAGAACAAGCATGTATTCGCCATATTAGTGATGTAGTCAATCTCTCAGTATCCAAAATAAAATACATCACTCGAGTTAGACATGCATTCACACATTTTAAAATCGTTGTGGATGTGTATACATGCGATTATCAATCGGGTGAGGTAGATCTGAATGGACCGATTGACGCGAAGTGGATAAAACTCAATGAATTGAAGGATTATCCACTTCCGCGTACAACCCACAAAATATTAGAGGAATTAATTTAGAGAACCGAATTTTGCCTCGTATTTTTCCCAAACATCATCTGGTATTGGAGTACTTGCTGCGATTACATTGGCATTTAATTGTTCTTTATTCAGACTGCCAATGTTATTGCCATGAATCCTTTCTTCTCGCAAACAGAACTGGATGGCAAGTTGAAGTATACTAATACCTTCTTCAACACACCATTCCCAGATTGGATATGCTGCTGCAACATCACCCTCTTTTTTCCATCTCCCGCGTTCAATTTCATCATCAAGGTTAACATCTGTTAGGATACCACGTAGAATTGACCAACCGTTCATCACACCGATATCTGCTTCAGCCGCAGCGGGAAGGATTGTGTCCTTCACAGATTGACGGACAAGATTGTAATCGTTGAAACACAAGAGTAGGTCAACGTCCCCAGTCGCGATAGCTTTTAAGTGAAAATCGTGCGGGTGCATTCCATATCCGACAAATCGGACAAGTCCACGCTCTTTACATTTGAGTAAACCTTCAAGCGTTCCACCCTTTTCAAGTGTGGGATCAATTTCACCAGGGTCGTGTATCAACATTCCATCAAGGTAATCAACGTTGAGGAGTTTGAGTTGATCTTCCAGATCGGCTATTGCGCGATCTGCGGAATAATTGGGTCTTCCCTGTCCATAACTACCCCAATCTGCCCCAGAATGGCAACAGAGACGTGCTGTTATGATGACATCTTCACGCCGAATCTCCTTCATTGCTAATCCAAGTTTCCTTAATGAATCTCCATAACACCGGGCACAGTCAAAATGGTTGCTACCGATAGAGACGGCGTACTTAATCAAGTCAATTGCATCTTCATCTGATACATGCCCAAAATTGTTCCCGAAACCTTGTGTGCCATAAGGAATAACAGGGATACTTAATTCAGTTCTTCCTAATCGTCGTCGTGGTATAGTTGGTAATGATTGATTTGCCATTATAATCTCCTGATAAGCGCGCAATGCATTGCATTATGACCAGTTACCACACATTACGCAATAGTTGTCCAGTCAATTTTATCTTGCAAAATGTTTCTTGTTCCTATTTTTTATATGCCTCTCACATCTAAAAAATTAATAGAAGACATAACTACTGAAAGAGTTGTGAGACTGGACAGGTAAATCCCGGCACAACATTTTCACCCGTGAGTGTGTCTTCGTACGTGAGCAGTGCAATATCTCTTTCAGAACGATAAACTGTCACCGTTTGGGAATGGGGTTCAAGAATCCAGACGAGCCGTGTTCCAGCATTCAGATAGGCGAACGCTTTTTCCACAACGCGTGCCTGAACATCTGTCGGTGAAATAACCTCAATCGCAAGGTCGGGAGGAACTGGAAAACCTTTGTTTTCGTCTCCATCCAATCGGGTACTTGAAACAAACGCCACATCGGGCTTCAGTCCTCGTTCACCGACCCGAAAAGTTGCCTCTACATGTACTTCTCCCAATTGATTCTCGTCCACATATCGATCCAAATACCGGATAACGTTAACACTAATCTTACTATGTGCTCTTGTGGCTGGTGACATTGGCACTAATTCTCCTTTAACATATTCATAACCCTCTATATCGTTTTCAAGAAATTCTGCCAATGTTATGGAGACTTTTTCAGGTGTGAGAGCCTCTGGCGTGACTTCGTGAAGCTCTTGTTGTGTCATGCTTTCGTCCCCCTTTTGATATTCAATAGCAATCATTGTACTATTTAACGTTCTGTCTTGTCAAGTGGATATGTCTCATCTTCTTTTGATAACGGGTACGGATCTTCCTTCGTCAATTCACCGTTCGGGAGTTCGTAGTAGCGATGCCCGTTAATATCATACACATTCGGGATCCCTTTTTTGCGGTTCTCCTCTTGTGCCCTTTTCGCAGCCCGATTGCCAATCTGCAGCATCTCACTTGCCCACTCATGGGTTTCAAGGCTTAATTTGTCGTTACGCATTATGTACCTCCATTGCGAATGTCTCGCATAAATATTTCAAAGAAAGTTTCATTAAGCACCTTAACTTTGTTACCCTCACCTGAAGCGACTTTTTGAAAGTGTTCCGTAGAATTATAGAACAGACTCCACCGATCTACCAAATTTCTATACGTATACCAAAAGTTGTTCTTACTCCGATAAAACCTACGGATGACATCTTCCGTTGGCACATGGTGTCCGCCCGCCTGTACACGATTCCGCACACGATCAACACTTGTCTCAGCCGATTTGAGAAAAATAAAAACAATGGTAACTGTGTAGCCGGCACTTTTTAATTGAGAGATAGTTCTTGCAAATCCTTTACCTGCAAGCGTCACCTCTACAATAAAATCTGTCCCCGCTTGGATAAGCCCCTGGATTTCTTGGACAAAAAGTCTTCCAGCTTGAATCTTAACGCTGTCCATCTCCTCCGGTCTGGATACCAGTCTTTCTGCGATCGCATCGGCACCGATATATACAGAGATCTCTGAATCACGGAGATATTCGGACACAAAAGTCGTTTTTCCGGACCCGTTTGGACCGGCTATGATTATTACATTTTTCGACAAGGGATTACCTTCTAACTTTTTTAGTATTACTTCCGAATCAACATCTTCCGCGTGGCAGAAAATTCGCCTGCTGTGAGAATATAGGAATAGACCTTACTTGCCACAAGTTCACCCTTGACATTTCTACCATCCCAATGTGCCGCACGGCTTCGACTGCGATAATTATCTGCCTATAGTAGGCGAGCTTTGGACCTCGCCTACTGAAACTTATCAATTCACACAATTTGGAATTTGGCAAGTGTTAGCGGAGTGTCCATTCTTACATTGTAGGTTGGGTAGAGGCACGAAACCCGACTTTGTTGATGATATGGTAAATTATTGAATTAATTTTACACATTGCTAAGGCGAGGTTAGGAAACCTCGCCTACCGTTGATAGAAAGTATAGATATAATTCTATGTTTCACCATAAATGGACACATGTCGGGTTTCGTGCCTCTATCCGACCTACAAGATTAGTGTAGACAGAACATTAGTATTGATCTGATCCATCTTGTGGAAGCGGTACTGCCCAAATATTCTGATACCGAACCAAATTTCCGTGGTCTTGTAGACGTAGCGGTCCAGGTTTCGCAGCATCTGAATCACTACCTCCACCTATGCCGGGTAACTGAACGTTATTAAGGATTACCAATCCATTTTGAATCGCAGTTACTCTGACGTTTTCAATCATGTCGCCAGCATCGTTGAAGCGAGGAGCACGAAAGATAACGTCGTAAGTTTGCCAATGAAGTGGTGGTTTACAAGCGTTAACAAGAGGAGCGAATTGATTGTATATGGCACCACAATCGCCTTTACCCGGTACTTCAATACCGTAGGAATCAAGGACCTGTATTTCATACCTTCCTTGGAGAAAAACGCCACTATTTCCTTTTGCCTGTCCACTTGCTTCGGGCATATCGGGACACATAAATTCAACATGTAGGAAATGATCAGTGAATGTTTCTTTGCTTGAGATGTCACCCGTGCGTGGTTCAACAATCATCGCACCATCTTCAACTTTCCATTTCGGTTCACCGTCACGTCCTGTCCAATTACTAAGGTCTTTTCCATCAAAGAGAATCACAGCGGATTCTGGCGGTGTTTGTAACATAATTTTTCCTTTCTAATGCTATACATTTATATAATTTATCCTCTGTCCTATGACTTGAGGATTTCATGCAATTTTAACGATGTTCGTCTTTTTTGTCAACTGTTAAGGAATACAACCATAGAATATATTTCTTGCATTATTTTAAACTCAGACTTGTTGAGATACTTTCTCAGCCAATCGTATAAGTGCAGGCGACATGTCAGTTTTTTCCAGTTCTGCCTCAATCAAGACAAAATGTTGCGTTTCTGCAAGTGCAGCCATCATAGCACTGTCAAATTCACCTTCTGTCCGTACAGCAAACGCGCGTCCTGCACCTAACATTTCAGGAAAATTAGTGTAACGCCAATTTACAATATCATTAAATGCACCTTCACCGAGAGGACGGATAGTTCCATATCCATGGTTGTTGAGAACAAGGATGATGGGGTTAAGACCGTAGCGAATGGCTGTAGAGAGTTCAGTACCTGTCATTTGGAAGGCACCATCACCAACAATAACAAGAGGTCTGGAATCAGGTTTACTGAGTTGTGCTCCAACAGCAGCAGGGATTGCAAATCCCATTGAGGTATAGTATGCCTGAGAGATAAAGTCGGTGTGTTCTGGCAGACGTAAATCCGATGCACCCCAAAGGCAGTCCCCAACATCGGGATTACTGTCAAGTCATCACGCAGAAATTGATTGAGATGTTGGAACAGACGCTTAACAGTTAATGTTTGGTCAGGTTCCATAACAAAGGGTTCTGCTACTTCCAAGACCCATTCCAAATTCACTTCGGGGAGTTTGTTGAGTTGTGGTGAACACAAACCATCCATAAAATCCTCTAACGTAACATCTTCATAGGTGGAGTAACAGACGGTTATTTTATCAGAAGATGCATAGACACTACGACTGCGTGCGAGGTTTGCCGTGTAAATCCCAAGGTTGACATCGGTCATAAATGCGCCAAGAATGAGCAGACAATCAGAGGTCTCAACAAGCGATGTGATCTCTGTTCTACCCATTGCACCGCCATAAATACCCAAATAGAGCGGATGTGCCTCTGGCATCACCGATTTTCCCAACAACGTTGTTACCACAGGAATCTGTTTTTCTTCGGCAAGACGAAGCAATTTTTCACGAAATCTGTATCTATGCAGCTCAGCTCCTGCCAAAATGACTGGATTTTTGGATTGATTGATAAAGTCAATCGCATTAGATAAGGCTGCATCCAACGTTTCAGTGTCACTGTGGTGTCGACCCGTTGAAGGCCGTTGATGGATGGATCCTTGTACCGCTACCATATCGCGGGGCAATTCAATATAACCCGGACGTTTGTGCCAATATACTTCGTCCAACACTCTGTCTATTTCGTTGAAGGCGGTAAAAGGTTCGTCAAGTAGTGTTGATGCAACAGTAATCTCTTCATAGATACGTTGTTGCGTGAAAAAATCTTTGCCTTTATGGTGTAATAGTGCTCCTTCGGTACGTTCCTTGATACCTGGACTGCCACTAATTACTACAAGCGGAGATTTCTCAGCGTATGCAGCGGTTACGGCATTTATCATAGATAAACCACCGACACCATACGTAACACACGCAGCACCCATACCATTTGTTCTGGCATAAGCATCTGCTGCGAATCCAGCAGTTTCTTCTCGCGTTGTACCAATCTGTTGGATAGGACTTTGCTCAATCAAATCAAAGAACTGCACTACATAATCGCCAGGTATGCCAAAAATATGATTGATTTCGTAGCTCTTTAGTTTTTTGAGAAGATACTGACCTATTGATAGTTTTTTATTTGGCATAATAATTCCTTTAACTCAACTTGACAGCAGGTTTTCAAAGATTGGTATTGCTCAAATAATAATAATATGGTCAGTACAAATAAAGGAATTTACGATAGAACTATATGGGTTATAGTGAAATGTAAAAATACGTGCACACTCCCCGGTAGATGCGGTTTCCTAACCGCATCTATGAATCTGAACACACACCTGTTCGGTTAGGAAACCGAACCTACCGTAGTGTGCAAATAATTATGATTTTTAGTAAAAACCATTCTTCTATAAATTGATCTACTACTGTTTGGTATAATCTGAACGTAACACAAATGTATGTTGTGTCCAGCTGCCTGTGCGCACATCAAGCTCAGTTTCAATTGCCTTTATATCTTCTAATTCCCCGTATGCTGTGGAATCTTCGGAATTAGCAAACTCAAAGTCAACCAACCGGTGTGGGGATTCACCATAGTAGTTGTCATAAGAGGCTATTGTTTTCAACTGATCCGGTCCGACTGTTATAGAAGAAACAGATTCAACCCAATCCAGATATGCTTGTTTTCCACCAAGTGGATAATCAATTAACAAAACACCTTTAACTGGCCAGTTGCCTTCCTCTTCTTTCGCGTAATCGGAACGTTGGATAAATGTGTTCACTGTGACATTGCTTGTATAATTCGGTAGGTCACCCATAACTTTTGCTATTTCTGGACGATTCAGGTAAGTTGCTGCATCAAGAAAACTATCAAATTCATACTCAACAAGCCGATGTGGACTCATAGTTTGGTCTAGATTATCATAAGACCTTATCCGATTAACCTCTTCGGGTGCTTGTAGCGTATCAACAACTGATATAACCCATTCAATATATGCATCTTTTCCATTTTCTGGGTAATCAATTAACAAAACCAACTTTACTGGAATCTCTTCTCCCATACTATCTTCGGTCTGAACAGAATCCATTACTACGTCTCTAACTGTCGTACATCCTGCAATAGCCACAAATACTATGAAAAGTGTGAAAAATGAAATAAGTCTAAATGTCTGAGTCATCATTGTCCCTCCTATGATAACAATTATTTTTTGGTAAATCAACAGTTTGATTATGCAGGGTATTTAGCGTGAGTTAACATTTTGTGATAAAAAACCGAAATCTAAACAACCCTATTCAAGAATGATAAAAGAACCTCTATTTATTTTATTCAATATAAATCCAAAAAGCAAGTTTTATATTTCAGTCTAAACATCAAATCTAATTGTATGCTTGTGTTATATCGGATCAGTCAGGATTCTAATTTCCTCATCTTCAACCATAACGGGATATGTTCTAATTCGTAACCGAGGGTCTGTCAGACACTCCCCAGTCTCGGTATTGTAGGTATATCCATGCACCGGACAAACAACCGTCCCATTCCGTATCCGTCCACGTCCGAGTGAACCCATTGCATGTGGACACGTGTTATCCACAGCACAGAACTTACCATTTTCATTGAGAATTGCGATTCTTCTGCCATTGACTGTGAAGGACTTTCCACGTCCTTCCTTAATTTTTGAAGTTTTTGTAACCGTTGTCCATTCAGACATTGTTTACTCCTTTACACTTCCAAGTGTCATACCTTGAACAAATTCACGTTGCATTGCTAAAAATAGAATTACGATTGGTAAGAGTGATAGCAGCGTTCCCGCCATTAACATCCCGTAATCCTGCCGATAGATACCGATAAGATTTGCTAAACCAATAGGTAGCGTGTATTTTGCTTCATCGCGTAAAACTATAAGTGGCCACAGATAACCGTTCCAAGAACTCAAGAAGGTATAGATAGTCAATGCACCGAGTGCGGGTTTGATAATCGGTAATACAATGCGATAGTAGATGCCAAATTCAGAACATCCGTCCATTCTTGCAGCATCAAGAAGTTCCGAAGGAATTGTAACAATAAATTGTCGCATTAGAAACACCCCAAATGCACCGACTGAAAATGGAAAGATAATCGCATTGTAACTATTAAGCCATCCGATGTCATACATCAATCCGAAAAGTGGAACAAGCAATACCTGAAAGGGCACCATCATTGAGGCAAGCATGATACCGAATAAAATTGTCTTGCCACGGAATTGGTATTTTGCAAATGCAAATCCACCAAGTGAACAGAAAAAGAGAGCCAATAATGTTGATGCAGTCGCTATAAAAACACTATTGATAAAATAACGATTGAAAGGAACTGCTTTCCATAGTTTACGATAGTTGGTGGTGAGTTTGTTCCACACAATAGATAGATATGATGGACGGTGAATGGTAACTGTTAGCATCAACCTATTTTCTCGGTCAGTCTGTGGAACTACACTTTTTGTCAACTTCTGTTTTGAAACATACTGCTGCATTGAGATTTGTGATGATTCTAACTCACCTGGAATACCATGTAGTCGCCACACAGAATCTTTTCGTAACGCATTATCTAAGACAAACGGACGTGTAGGCAGATAGGTAGTGGCAATTGAAGATATTGATAGGGAAAGATGGTGATAGGATGCATTTCCGCGAACAGGTAAAATTATCCGTCGAATTCTGGAAATTGGAATAGGAGATTCAACTGACGTGGTAAAAATAGCATCGTTTCCATCCTGAAAATCATTATTTAGATAGGCAATAGGTGTGGAACCAGTTGTTTCTTGAACTTGTTGAATAGTATCTGTTGTAGAAACCCATTTGATGTGGTCCATCTTATACCGATTGAACTCGTTATCCTCAATCTCCATTGTTTCTATTGCAATTTGCCGATATACATTATTCCAGATTGTATCAAGAGTTTCAGGAATGATCACTTTTTCCGCTTGTGAAACAACTGACTCAGATGATTCAGTCCACACTTCAATCGGTAATGTTGTGGCGGTTTGTTTCCAAATACCTTTTGTCATTTCACTTTGTAAGTCCTGTAGAATGTTTGAATCTACGAACAGTGGTTTAGTTTCAATGTGTTGCTGAACTTTTTCACGTATAACATTTTCTAACTCAGGTTGAAGTGTTTTCCATATATCTTTGTCAACAGACTTAGGTTTTCTAATCTTAGGATAGGAATCTGAAACGATATAAGGAGAAGAAGAAATTCGCGGTGGTAATTTGGGTAACCAGCGAATTGGAACAGCAAAGATCTCATCTGCATTTTTGAATGAGGAGCTAAATAACCATAAGAGAGGCACCATAGTACATAATGCTGCAACGACAAGAAGAGGATATACTATTCCAATTAATACTTTTCTTTGAATTGGTCGGTGTTTAGTTTTCAGTTTCATTTGAAAGTCTATCTAACTCACCCATATCAACTACTCGTGCACGTTGAATATCGTCTTGGTACTTGAAAACACACCCCAATGTTTCAGCAATTATGTCGTCATCTAATTGCGTTTTTCCGAGTGCCATGATTGCCAATCCCCAATCTAATGTTTCAGAGATCCCAGGTTTCTTGTAATAGTCATCTTGCCGCCAACGTTGCATCATGTCACATAACTGCTTTGCAAGATTTTCATTTATCTGCGGCAACTTCGCCTGAAGAATAGCCAATTCCTTTTCAACCGTTGGATAATCTATCCATTGATATAGACAACGTCTCTTGAGTGCTTCGTGAACCTCTCGCGTGCGATTAGAAGTCAACACGACATAAGGAATCTGCTTCGCATGTATTGTTCCAATCTCTGGGATTGTAATCTGAAAATCCGATAGAATTTCAAGCAGAAATGCTTCAAATTCACTATCACTCCGATCAACTTCATCAATGAGTAAGACAGGTGGGACATTCCCGTTGCTTTGAATTGCTTCAAGGAGTGGTCGTTTCAAAAGAAATTTCTCACTGAATAGGTCAGATCCAATTTCATTTTTATCGCGTCCTTGTGCTTCATCAATTCGTAGTTGTAGAATCTGCCGCGTGTAATTCCATTCGTATAATGCAGTGTTGACATCCAAACCTTCATAACACTGCAACCGGATTAAATTCCCACCCGTGGCATCAGCAAGCACCTTTGCTACCTCTGTTTTCCCAACACCCGGTTCTCCTTCTAAAAAGATCGGTTTCTTGAGGTGATGTGAAAGATAGATCGTTGTTGCTAATCCTTTGTCTGCGATGTATGACTGCTTTTCACAGGAGGATTGGACATTTTCTATTGATTCAAACATAACAATAATCTGAAATAAACTAATTTCCTTCGATTTTATGGGTAATCATTAAGTGCGTTTTCATAATCTTCTTTATAATCTATGTCGCGTAAGACAGCATCTGTATCCACATTGATGTATTGTATATCTGCACTGTGCAATGTATATAGTGAACGTACTCCATCACTATCTGCATCTAATGCTAAAATGTCGTCTGCATATTTCTGATGAAATACTACAGGATGTCCTCGCTTATATTGATAACTCGGAAGAACAATTCCTTTATCAGTTTGTATATAAGCATCAATTACAGTATCAATTAGAGTAGAAGTGATGAAGGGTTGATCAACTAACATGATAGAAAATGCAGCACGTTTGTAATGTTCTGGTTCATCAAGACGCTTACTATCCTTTGTAAGATTGAGCGATTTGATACCTACTTGTGCAGAAGTTAACATACCTTCACGGTAATCTGGATTATACACCGTTGTCACAGGATATTCATCTAATACCTCTTCAAGCTTATCCGCATAATGTCCAAGTACGACAACAACCGTACTAAACTTAGAATTCAACATATTGTCTACTACAGTTTCAACAATTGTTTTCTCACCAAATGGGAGCAATTGTTTGGGTTGACCCATTCTTGATGAAAGTCCCGCTGCAAGCAGAATACCTGTAATAGTGGGTTGCTGCGTGTCGTTCATACCTAATACCGGACTCCGAATGTTTCATATTCACCAGTGAATTTTCGTTCTTCGATTTCAATGGCATCTACCCTTGATGAACGAGGTCCTTGTCGTAGTTTTTCAATTAATGCATTTAGTTTTAACTTTTCACCTTCAGCAACTACCTCCACTTTTCCATTTGCTAAATTCTTCGCATAGCCGTACACACCGATCTGTTTAGCATTGGTTCGTGTAAAATTCCGAAATCCAACGCCTTGAACCTTTCCACTGATTAACACAAAGATTTGCATTTTACGGTTAACCTCAATAACGAGTCTAATTGGTGTGCCGAGTTTTGGCATGATATCGTCATTCTTTTTATACAGATTTTCTTCAACAGATTCTGGTAATGGATTCTGAAAAAGTGCTGAACCATCCGTTTGTTTCAAGGCAACAATGTGATTTGCCATAAAAGCGTGTGGTATCATGGCATCTTCATCATCACTATCTAAATCTGGAATAACCCGCGAACCTGAATAAATCCAGTCTACTGGTGGTAACGGTTTGTCTGCCTTGAAATTGTATATCAATTCTTCAGCACGCACACTTACTGTTTTGTCATCTTCCTCCCATTCCACAGAAAGAAGAAACTTAGTTCCAGTAGGTGGAACATGTCCCCCTTTTTCCGCATCATAGTCCGGAGGTGTACCTGGCTTTATCTTGAGCTTATTTATCGCTTCATAGACATCTTTCGCTGATGCTTCTGTCGTAATTATACTTTCATACACCTTTCCAGTAGGACCACAAGCGATATATTCTACTACACCTTTCAAGTCATCATCATATTGACCCAGTGCCTTGGATATTTCACCTTTCAATATTATTTTTTGCTCTTCCTCTACAATTTCAATATGACCGTCAGTCCACGCAAAGTTTGATATAAACATAATACCTATACATAAAATAAGAATTAACGAACATAAGTAAAATATATATTTCATTAGAAATCCCCTTAAAATGTTGTAATACAAAGATTTTAGAAAGTATAACTTAACCCGTTAAAAATTTCCATATCATGTTTCCGAATTCCTGTTGGCGGTTCGTTATCATATCGGAAGTTAATCTTTAGCGGAAAACTTAAAGTGTTTGTAACATTGAACTTAATACTGCCTTCAAACAAAATCCTATAGTCAACTAATCGTCTCACATGCACTTGATAATACCCAGTGGCACTTGTAGACAATCGTTCATTAAATTGTACCGTCCAATTGACATAGTTTGTTGAGCGGAAAATATATGTCGTGATTTCCCCGACATCAGAGTCATTGATATCTTCATGTTCCCACATTGTCCCGATGCCGATATACAGATTATATTTCAATATAGATGGCAGAACAGCAAAGCGAATTCCTCCACCTACCAAATTTCGATCATTGAGTTGAATTGACTCGTTGAACTGTTTCTGTCCGAAAGATTCAACCATAATGTGATTAGCAAGACTACGAATGATACGTCCGTGTGCCATCCCTTTGTTGGTAAAAAATGAATCGTCTTCTCTGCCATACTGAATACTACCAATGACAAAACCGTGGTAATGAGGCGTCAGATAATCGATACGATAACGAGTCTGTAAAGTGAGTAACTCTGTATTTCCTGTCCGGTAGGTTAAATCCAGATCTATGTTGTTGTACCATCCGGTTTTACGATGAATCTGCTTCATCGTTTCTCCAGTAAATATATTAATCTGAGCAGAAACAGGAGTTCTAATGAACAGGAGAAACATGGTGAACACTACAAGAAAGAAAATAGAAATTGGACAGATCTTTAGTTTGCGTGTAAAATAGAGATAAGGTTTCAACATAAGATAATATGGTCAGGAAACAATGAATCGAATACTGATAGATACAGATCCTGGTGTAGATGACGCACTCGCGTTGTTACTTGCACTAAAATCTCCAGAATTACATATAGAAGCAATTACAACTGTGAGTGGAAACGTCCATGTTGACCAAGCGACCCAAAACCTATTGAGAATCTTAGCACTCCTTGATTTATCTGAATATCCGATTGTTGCTAAAGGTAAGTCAAAACCGCTTGTAAAGCCGCTTGTAAAGGCTGAACACGTTCACGGAAACGATGGGTTGGGAAACATAAGTGAACTCCGAAATCCGGATGGTAGCCCTCGTTATCCTTTAGCGAACTGTGATATTTCAACTATTTCTGGTGTTGACCTAATCATTGAGATGGTAAGACGTTTTCCAGATGAATTAGTCATAGTTGCATTGGGTCCTTTGACGAACATATCAGTTGCAATCCAAAAGGATCCTGAATGCATGCGTAGAATAAATAGCGTCATTATGATGGGTGGTGTCTTTAGTGATTATGGCAACGTAACTACGACAGCAGAATTTAATGTCTATGTTGATCCTCATGCTGCACATGAAGTATTCAATTCAGGTGTACCAATTCACATCGTACCGTTGGATGTAACCCATCAGGTAATCTTGACTGGTGAACGGTTAATTGCAGAAACAAAAGCGTTCAATGATAAAATGTCAAAATTTTTAATTGAATCTACACAAGCCTGCATGGAATTTTACCGTGAAAACGTTGGTTTCTACGGTTTTCATGTTCACGATGCACTGCCTATCGGTATCTTGACACATCCACATCTATTTGAAAACGTAACTGCTCATGTACAAGTTGAAACCGAAGGTAATCTAACGAGTGGAATGACTGTTGCAGACTTAAGGGGTGATCGTGTTAACACGAATCCAAATGCAAATGTTTATATCAATGTAGATTCAGACAAATTCTTAGATTCCTTTTTTCAACGAATACTCAGCTAAGTTCAGCTACTGTACCCCAATCAAGTGTCTGGGAATATATCTAAGGTCAGCATGTGGGTCGGGTCTAAGTGAACGTGGTATTTCTAATTCTGGTTTTTTGAGTTTTGCGAATCTAACCCGTTGTTCATCTGTCAGTTCAATATGAGTTTCACGTAAGAGTTTTTCTACTTCTTTCATTAATATATTCCGTTGGAGCATGAACTTTCGTACTTTTGTTCTAATTTCTGATAATCCGCGCCGTCTTTGTTGCGTACTCAATCCACCATCATATCTATACAGTGCTCTATCGTTTACAAGTGTTCGGTATTCTCTTAGGTCTCCTTCCAACTGCCTTTTCTCAAATTCGTAATCATCAACAATGTCGCGAATCAGTTTCAATTTCGGTTCAATTGTCTGTTTCTGTTTACTCGTCAGTTGAAGTTCAGCAGAACTTTTCTGAATATCAACCAATTTTATGACCCCACAACCTAAAAGGCAAAAGGATAAGGTGAAAAGAGTTATTAACCTTCTAATATCCAAAGCAAATACCTGTTTTAGTTTAGTGAATACAACTCACCATATTTTGTCCGTAAATAGTTGATATATGGTTCAATTGTCATAGAATGACCCGTTGCGCGTTCTATGATTTCAGGTGCTGTATATTTTGATCCGTGTTGATATACATTGTTTATCAGCCAATTATGTAATGTGTTGAATTCTCCAACTTCTATCTCACTTGGAATATCCGGATGCGTTTCCAGCGCACTTGTATAGAATTGTGCCCCTAAAATATTACCCAATGTGTATCCTTGAAAAGAACCCCCGATAAGTCCAAAGTACCAGTGCACATCTTGTAAGACACCATCTTTGTCATCTTGTGGAACAATACCAAAATCCTCTTCAAATCTTTCTCGCCAAGCATTTGGTAATTCTCTTATGTCCATCTCTCCTTCAAGCAGTGCCAACTCAAAATCAAAACGCAGCATGACATGCAAGTTATATGTTACCTCATCTGCTTCTGTCCGTATTAGTGAACGTTCTACCTTATTTATTGCACGATGGAAAGTATCAAGTTCAACAGAACCAAGTTGTTCGGGGAAGATATCTTGTAGTTGCGGATAAAAGCATTTCCAGAATCCTTTACTACGACCAACAATATTCTCCCAGAGACGTGATTGACTTTCATGAACGCCAGCAGACGTTCCACGTGCCAAAGGTGTACCCTCAAAATCCATACGGATGCCTTGTTCATAGAGTGCATGACCTGTTTCATGCATCGTGCAAAAAAGTGCCTCGCCAAAGCTATCTTCCTTTGAACGAGTTGTAATACGAACATCACCGAGAGAGAACTTAGTCATAAATGGGTGGTGCGTTTTGTCTTGCCGTCCACGGTTGAGATCATAGCCAAACTTCTTTGCTACCTCCATGCCAAATTCCAACTGCTGTTCTTCAGGAAAATGTTTGTGGAGACACGAATCATCGGCAGTAGGTTGTGAAGTAATTGCAGCAGCTATTGGAACGAGTTCTTTACGCAGATCAGCAAAAACACGACTGACATCTGCAGCCTTCATGCCATAATCTCTTGGTTCAATCATTGGGTCAGCAATATGGTCATATCCAGGGTAAAAATTAGCACATTTGCGACTATACTCAAGTGTTTTTTCAAGATATGGACGAACTCTCTCAAAGTCATTCGCAGGTCGTGCTTCTGTCCAAACCTGATATGATTCTGATGTATGTGTTGTTACTTCAGCCATGAAATTGGCAGGAATTTTAATGGCGCGTTCATATTTTCTACGTGTGACTCGCAGTAGACCCGCTTCGTCTGAATCGTAATCCAGACTTTGTTCATACGGAACTAAGGTATCAAGCAGTTTTCCAATTCTTGGATCAGTGAATTTTTCATGTGCCAAACGGCTAAGTGTCGCAGATTGACGTGCACGGGCAGCTGCACCACCTGGAGGCATATATGTTGATTGATCCCAATGTAGCAATCCTGCGGCTGAACTGATGTCATTTACTTCAAGTAGACGAGTCTTAAGCTCGTTATATTTCGCTTGCATTTTATTCTCCTGAATATAATTTATATGTTATAGTCAATCTTCTTATCACATACATGTTATCATATTCAGGTCTTGTGTTCAATTACATTTAGAATGGACTGGGTTATTTATAGTAAAGTTTAGAATTAAGAAGACATTTCAATGCACTTGCAAGTACCACAAGTCCCGTAGGGGCGAGGTTCCCTCGCCCTCTGAGACGTGTCCTATTAATTGTCCATTCCACTATAGTTTTCGGTTTTTCTTGTATTTTCTTTCACATACGCTAAATTCCCCATGACGGTAGGTGCGGTTTCCTAACCGCACCGAATTTGTGCTAAAACCTTTCATAGCCAGTATTCTTGTAGGTTCTGGTGCGGTTGGGAAACCGCACCTACCGTCTTGAGGATTAACTTTCAATAAATCTCTATTCTGGAAAATACTTAAAACTAAATAGCCCTGTAGAATGGAAGTATTGTTTTTGTTCAAAAGTATTCATAACGTTTATTCTTAATTTTCAAGATCCAGAAGCAAGACAATAGAATCCCAATAGATTCACCATGTAATCCATTGTCCTCAACACCCAAAAAGACCCATACCCAACACTCAAATAAGTTATAATTATCAATAGTTTGATTCTTAATTCAATAATTACTGTAGGTTGGGTTAAGTAACGAATTCCAACATGATGAAATCTATTGAGCAAGATTTTAGGTTTTGGACATCAACCAGCCGAAGGATACATTTGGGTTAAATTATAGAACTCAAACTATGATTGAATTCAAACAAATTGCACACAACACTAAAAAAGGAAGGAACATCAGAATGACACAAGGACAAATCAAGGAACACATCAGCAAAGTCCACGCACGACACTACAATTGGGAAACCAAAGGAACAGCATTTGACTATGCCCATGACCTTTGGGATACCGCACTCCAATGTATTGAACACAAAGACACTGCCGACAAAACAGAACTCACAAAACAAACCCATGACATACTCCACAGTACAGGAAGTCTTGCAAAATGCCTCACAGACAACTTCAGAAAACTCGTCATCATCCATCACGTACGAGGACTCACTACATCACGAACCATTGACTTCATCCTACCCGATGAAACACTAAAAGATGTGACACCCTTCCACGTATTCAAATTCTCAAACGTCTGTGGATACGACAACATAAAAAACTTCCTACTCATGCGAGTGAGTTACCTAAAGCCCACAGACCCACGATGGCCTGACAAAAAATACGGTGCATACTGGGAACAAGAAAGGAGAGCATACTTAGACACTATAAACGACATTCCCCTCACACACATAAAGGAGCAAATCAATGCTCTATTTGAACACTATCAGACGCTTGAGACACACTTCAGAGCAGCCTTCGAAAGCAAGGAAATAGAGAGACTCCATAAAGCAAAGTTACAAACCATCGCCGCAATAAACATACTCACAGGCAACACAGGCACCAACCTAAAACAAGAAATCACTCCCAAAAACGTCACACAAAACCTACTCAACGGTATTACCACAAACCAAAAACAGATTACGACCAACCAAGGTCAAGATCTGTCCAGAAAATGAACAATAATAGAAAAAACATACCCCATTTACTTGTTTTTTCAAATTTAGAGAAAATAAAATGCCGCCATGAACCCATACCACAACAGAATCGGAAGCACATTTCACAAAAACAAGAAAAAACAAGTAAATATAAAATTTTCGTAGGACTTTCATACCACCCGCGATTGTAGGTCGGGGTCTCCGTGCCCCGACAGGCTGCCATTGTTGGCACGCTTTCCAACCACGATTTTCGTAGGCGCGCTTTGTAAGCGCGCTTCTTTGGTTGGAATTGTTTTGAGCCGCGTAAGAGCGCGCTTACAAAGCGCGCCTACGTATACTGAGTCGTTTGAGCGTAATACCATTTCTATAAATGTATATCCCATTAGCATTTGTTAAGAATGTCTTGAAGGACTGCACAAACTGGCAGTTTGTGGTACAAAAATGCGGCGTTTTCTATTAGAAATGGTATAATTTTCCTTAGATTGATGCCTATGGGCATGGAGACACCGCCCCTACAATTCATGGTGAGAAGTTAGTGCCAAAAACTTTACACACCCTAACATACAACAGATTTGCAATTTTTTAGATTTTAGAGTATAATTAACAAGGATTTATACGGTTTTATATATAAGAATGTGAAGTTTTATATCAGGAAAATGAATAACTTATGGACGTAATGTATGAAGAGGAATTTATCTGTCTATGGCAACTAAAGTAGGTATTAATGGTTTTGGTCGGATTGGTCGGAACGCGTTTCGGGCTGCGTTGTTAAATCCGGCATTAGATATAGAAATCGTTGCAATTAACGATCTGACAAACCCCGAAACATTGGCACATTTACTACAATATGATTCAATTCATGGGATACTAACTGACAACATTATTGCGAAAGAAAATGCATTGGTTGTCAACGGACATGAAATCCGTGCATTCGCTGAACGCGATCCTGCTGATTTGTCATGGGGTAATTTAGGTGTAGATGTAGTTATTGAATCCACCGGTTTCTTTACTGCACGTGAAGATGCTGAAAAACATATCACATCTGGTGGAGCAAAAAAAGTAGTTATTTCCGCACCCGCAAAAGAAGAAGACATCACGATAGTTATCGGTGTCAATGATGATAAATATGATAAGAACGAACACCATGTTATTTCAAATGCATCCTGCACAACAAACTGTCTTGCCCCAGTTGCAAAAGTTCTGCATGAAAGTTTTGAAGTTGAAAGTGGTTTGATGACTACTGTACACGCATATACGGGAGATCAGCGGGTACACGATTTTCCACATAAAGATATGAGACGAGCACGTGCGGCAACACTGTCAATGATTCCTACGACAACAGGTGCAGCGGTGGCTGTTGGCAAAGTCCTACCGGATTTGAACGGAAAATTAGATGGATTTGCAATACGTGTACCGACACCGAATGTCTCAGTTGTGGATCTCACAGTTGAACTCAATGAAAAACCGAGTGCTGAAGATGTAAACGCTGCTTTGAAAGATGCATCAGAAAATAGTCTAAATGGCATATTAGGATATTCTGAACTTGACCTCGTTTCTGCTGACTTCAATGGAAACAAACTGTCATCCATTCTTGATGCACCGTTTACGAAAGTTATAGAAAACGGTCTGGTGAAAGTGCTTTCATGGTATGATAACGAGTGGGGTTACTCTAACCGTCTCGTAGAACTTGCCTCACGAGTCCTATAATAGGAAGAACTATGCGAACACCGATTATTGCGGGAAATTGGAAACTAAATAAAACAATTTCAGAAGCAGTTGAACTCACTACAGAATTAAAGGATTTAGTTACCGCAACTAACAATGTTGATATAGTGGTCGCGCCTCCTTTTACCGCTCTTGATGCAGTCAACAAGGTTGTCAAAGACACCAACATAGAACTTGCTGCACAAGATGTCTATTGGGAAGACAGCGGAGCATTCACCGGTGAAGTGTCAGTACCCATGTTGAAAGATGCTGGATGTGAGTATGTTATCGTAGGACATTCAGAAAGACGACAATTTTTTAATGAGACCAACGAAAGTGTCAACCTAAAGGCAAATGCAGTGTTATCACACGACATGAAACCGATAATCTGTGTCGGAGAACTACTTGATGACCGTGAAGCAGGTCGCACAGAAAGTGTTATAAAGAATCATGTTTCTGGTGCTGTAGAAAAATTAACATCGGATGCATTATTGTCCTGTATAATTGCGTATGAACCTGTCTGGGCAATTGGCACTGGAAAAACTGCGACTCCTGAACAAGCACAAGAAGTACATAATTATATACGGAATATACTGAAGGAAACCTATTCTGACGAGATAGCATCTCAAGTACGTATTCAATACGGTGGAAGTGTTAAACCGGAGAATGCTGCTGAACTCATGGCACAACCTGATGTTGATGGTGCACTTGTTGGAGGGGCAAGCCTTCAAGCTGAATCTTTCGCTCAAATCGTAAAAAACGCAATATAGAAATTAAATAGCATTTTAGGAAATTAGAGAGGTCTATCTAATGGGTGTTTTTGTTACAATTGCAATAATTGTTTTCGTTCCAGTTTGTATCGTGTTAACTTTAATCATTCTTTTACAAGACAGCAAGGGTGAAGGACTTTCATCAAGTGCTTTTGGTGGAGCAGAAATGCAGTCTGTCCTTGGTGGACACGGTGCTGCATCTTTTTTGAGTAAGCTGACAACTTGGGTAGCTGTCGGTTTTATGGTAATTTCACTCTTCTTAATGAAATTTTACGGTGAATCTGGCACAGATACACTTACACCACTCAACGAAGAAGCCGAACAGCAACAAGATGCTGCAGATACTGGTGATGCAGTAGAAATTGAAACAAATGATGAAGATCCTAAAGGATCAATTGAAGTAAAACAGGATGATAATGAACAGCCAGTAGATGATACCAATGCAGATGATACGAAAGGAACAATTGAAGATACAACCGGTGATGAGTAAGCAGGGTATGAGAACTCATGGTTGTTGATGAACTTGATTCTTCTTCATCTATGTCTGACCGTGCACACATTGAAGAAATCTCTTGGTGTGTTCACCCTCTTGTTGAAAATTGGAAACGGACAGTGATTTTGATGCTATTTCTGTCCTCAATCCTTGTCATACTCTACATCGGATTCCAGTCTGTAGTAATTGTCTTTCTTTCTGCACTACTGTTAATTGGGCCTCTTTACAAATACTTCTTACCTTTTCATTACCATTGCAGACAAGATAGACTCGTCATCAGTGCGTGTTGCTATAATCTTGAACGTCCGTGGTCTTCATTCCGAAGCAATTACATTGATAAAAACGGTGTATTTCTCAGTCCTTTTGCAAAACCAACGCGTCTTGAAAACTTCCGCGGCATTTACGTAAGATTCGGAAAACACCCTCCTGAAGAAATCGTAAACTTTATCCAACATCAACTTAACTCGGAGTCCAATGATGAACGCACCTAATCATATAGAAACATCAAATGAATTAAAAACCGTCATTTCAGATGTTGTCAACTATCAAAAAATCACCGATATCCATACACATCTATTCAGTCCACCCTTTGGTGAACTTCTGTTATGGGGGATTGATGAACTCCTTACCTACCATTATCTTATCGCAGAGGTATTTCGCAAGTCAGATGTCACATATCCTGAATTTTGGGCAATGACAAAAACAGAACAAGCAGATTTAATTTGGCAAACTCTCTTCATAGAAAACTCACCCATCAGTGAAGCATGTCGTGGTGTTGTAACAACATTGGACGAATTAGGTTTAGATGTCAGTTCACGCAACCTTAATGACTATCGCACATATTTTGCTGATACAACTGAAGAGGCATTCATCAACACAGTATTTGAAAGTTCTAATGTAACGAAAGTCGTTATGACGAATGACCCATTCGACCCTTTAGAAGCACCAGTATGGGACTCAGGGGACGTTGGTGATACACGATTTGAAGTGGCACTACGTATGGATGTTCTAATAAACAACTTTCAAGAAACTGCTTATGAACATCTCCGCGGACTCGGTTATGATGTGGATCCGAATCTTTCTACAGAGAAAGGCTATAAAGAAGTTAGAAGGTTCTTAGAGATGTGGATCCAGAGGATGAATCCAAAATACATGGCTGTTTCACTACCTCCAGATTTTCAATATCCGGATGACGGTGTACTGGGTCGTCTGTTTGATAATTGCATATTACCTATCTCGCGTGAATTCAATGTGCCATTTGCCTTGATGATTGGTGTGAAAAGAGCAGTGAACCCTGAGCTCCGAATGGCAGGCGATGGAACGGGGAAAGCAGATTTAACTAGTTTGGAAACTCTTCTTAGGGAAAATCAAGAGAATAAATTTCTTGTAACGCTTTTATCACGAGAAAACCAACATGAACTGTGTGTCATCGGACGCAAATTCAAAAACTTGATGATATTTGGATGTTGGTGGTTTATGAACAATCCCAGTATAATTGAAGAGATAACACGAGAGAGGATAGAGTTACTCGGATTGAGTGTGATTCCACAACATTCTGACGCAAGAATATTAGATCAACTGATCTACAAATGGAAACACTCACGTAAGATCATTACAGATGTCTTGGTAGAAAAATATCAATCTCTGATAGACGTTAGCTGGACTCTTTCAACTGCAGAAATAGAACGTGATGTCAATAACCTATTTGGCGGTAATTTTGAACGGTTTTTGAGTGGAAACTAACTGAAGGAGACAACCTAAGAGTGAACTTATATTAAAGATAACTGTGTAACCTTTTGGAGCGGATTGTATGGATATTGGGTTTGTATGGGACAATGAAAAATATCAAGAGGTGCAAAGAAAGCACAAAATCCAGTTTTATGAGGTAGTCTCCGCTTTTGATGATCCACATGGTTATTTCAATCCTGATCCACAAGGGTATAACAACCGATGGATGTTGGTAGCACGAACTTTCAATGGACGTGTACTATCAATTATCTGTTCTGATGAGGATGCTCCAGTGCACCGTTTAATTACTGCTTATGATGCGGAACGGAGGTATATTGATGAATACAACAGAAGAATATGAATTTGATTATGAGGAATACACGCGTCTAAATGCTCCTGACACCTCCCAAATACGGAGTGGTCCAGAAGAAATAAAAAGAAGACGGGAAGCATTTCAAGCTCGGTTAATCAATCATAATAACATGGAGATTAAACGGGCAAGAGAGATGCGTCATGTCTTTATCTCCTATTGTTATGAAAATAAAGGCACTGTAAATGATCTGTGTGAAGTTCTTTCATTACATGATCTTGTTGTATGGGTGGATTGGGAAAATTTAGTTCCTGGTATACCTTGGAAACAAGTAATTAATACAGGATATTTCTTTATCGCATGCTTTTCAAAAGAGTATAACTCTCGTGAAAAAACATACATGAATGAAGAATTGTCAATTGCAATTGATATGCTTAAACAAAAACCTTACGACAAGATTTGGTTCATCCCACTCAAATTGAACGAATGTCATATCCCAGAGATAAATATTGGAGATGGTGAAACTTTACAATCGCTTCAAGACATAAACCTATATGAAGATTGGCAAACAGGCATCAGAAAAATCCTAAACCTTATACCCCAGAAATCATCGGAATCATATAATTCAATAATTAGAGAAGAAAATGAGTGTGAGGATTATGTCTTATTCAGAGCATTAAACGGTCATCACTATTTTATTCCATTTCAAGAAGTACGTTGGAACTCAGAGGAAATCTCTCTAATACTCTCCCCTAATACTAAAGAACAAACTGCATTTTTATGTTCTATGAGAAAAGGAAGACAGGATATTCTTGCATTCGCACATTTGGATGATGCAATGTGGGTAAAACCACGGGAAATAACACAGGTCTCTTGTGAAGGTAAAACAACTTGGGAAGTTGTTCTCAATGAGGATACAATGGGCAAAACCTATAAATATAATACCGAGAAATCCTATCTGGATAATATCTCATTAGACCAGATTGCCATGCTACGGGCGAGACGACTCCTTCTTAACGAAAAATTTGATGCAATTAGTTCCACATCAACACAAAGGTCTGTTTTTGATAAAATGTTGTTAGAGACACAGATACGTGGTGAACTCTCATCGCAATATGGAAACAGACTTCAAGTACTTACTTCTCCAATTCCAGAAATCTATAAACTTTACAAAACAAGACCAGAAACATTTATAAAGTTCGCGAGGTTGATTTCAATTCTCCATTTAAAGTTATCTACTACGGTTGAAGATGTAATACAGTTAGACTTAAAACTAATAGAACCAACTGCATTACAAGTAAGATTTAAGGGACGACGAGCATGGGTTTTTGTAGATGACGATCCTGCAATAATAGAATTTGAGGGTATTTGTCCACTACCAGATTGAAACATAATCGCATTTTATCTATTTTGTTAACATTCACACGGTGTGGCATGGCATTTAGGACATCCTTCAGCATAAATTTCTGCAGCATCCTCAAGCGAAATGCCGAGAAGGCTTGCTAAGGTAGATAACCAAGCGAAAACATCAGCAAACTCTTCGCGTAATCGATCTATATCGTGCTGTTCTTTACGAATCTCCTTTGCTAATTCACCTACCTCTTCAACAAACCAGGTGAATGTTAATGGAAGACCTCGTTTAGCATCTTTTTTGAAATAGATTGCTTCAATCTGTTGTTGAAATTTTTGAATTGTCATAACGCTCCTTTTTCAGTATAATAACCCAATCGGTTTTTGAATGTCAATTTAATTGTCTCTACCACATTCTTTATACTGATAAAAAGTCAGTTGGAATTATTCGCATTCGTAACTATTATCCTATGTCAAGGAAACACATTACATGTTGAAACCGATCATAATTGATCAATCAGAACTGGAATGGGAAAGTTGGGAAGACCCAAATATTGCAGCAAAAAGTCCTGTGCGTTGGAAACTGCTAATCTCAAGTGATCGCTGTCAAAGTAGCGGAATCGTCACTGGAATCGCAGAAGTGTCTCCTGACACTTCTCTATTACTTCATCACCATGAACCTGAAGAAACATACTATGTTATTAGTGGCAAGGGATATATGAAGATTGACGATTGCGAAGGACAACTTGAACCAGGTACAGCTGTTTTCATTCCACCCAATTCAAAGCATACTGTCAGTTGCACAGGAACCGAACCGTTGGTTTTCATATTCACGTTTGCTCGTGATTCTTTTGACCAAGTAGAATACATTTTTGATGCCTAAACAATATAAATCTTGATTTTTCATAACTTAGGAAATTAATATGTCATCCATTAAACATTTAGATAGAAAACCAATTGTTTGCAATGACCAAGCAAGTCTCTACGATATAGACGATGGTATTGCATATTTTGAACTACATAGCAAACTTAACATTATTGATGATACCACAATAGATATTCTGAATACTGCGTTGGATGAGGTAGAAACCAATTTTTCAGGTATGATATTAGGCACTCAAGCTGACCATTTTTCTGTCGGTCTCAATATAATACAATTGTTGGAACGTGCCAAAAACAACAATTGGAATGCAATATCAAACACAGTTAGGAATCTACAAAATGTATGTACTCGACTAAGTATGTCACAAAAACCTGTCGTAGCAGCAACAAATGGCATGGCGTTAGGTGGTGGTTGTGAGCTTACATTTGGTGCAGATGCAGTTTGTGCATTAAAAAACAGTCAGTTTGGACTTGTTGAGTTGCGTGTTGGACTCATTCCATGTGGTGGTGGAACGACAGAGATGGTATTACGCAATTTAGATGGACAACAGACATCTAATCCTATTGAAGAGTTGATTTCACCTGTCATTTCTACATATCAAACAATTCGTCAATACAAGGTATCTAAAGACGCTGATGATGCATTAGAATATGGGTATCTACGAAGGTCTGACCAAATCTCTACAAATAGGGACAATCATCTGAGTGATGCTAAACAATTAGCACTTTCACTGTGGAGCGATGGATATTCGCCATCACAATCACAGCAGATGTATGTATTAGGTGAAGAAGGTTATAATCAAATTATGCAACACATTCAACAATTACATCAAATAGATACCATAAACGAATATGAGCTATATCTTGCTGAAAAATTAGCTTATGTGTTTTGTGGTGGAATGCTACCTAAACCACAATATGTAACGAGGCAGTATCTACATGACCTTGAGCACGAGATTGCTCTTAGTCTCTGTGGCGAAGAAAAAACACATGCTATGATTGAATCTACACTTAAAAAAGGAAAGAAATAAAAGTGCCAGTGCCGTCTATGTAGACTAATGAGTTTCTATTCAAATAAGAGGAAAATATGCAAACACACCTTTATCTCTCTATTGCAGGAGAAAACAGAATCGCAATTTATACTTTTGATGTCAACAATGGGGCAATAGCATTACAAGAGAATGTTGAAGTTAGCGGGTCACCTGGACCATTGACACGTTCACCATGTGGAAACTATCTGTACGCTGGTCTCCGTTCCAGTCAAGAAATCGCAACTTTCAAAATTGATGATGAAACGAAACAACTGACGCTATTACGGACTATCAAACTTGATGCTGATACATGCTACATAGCGACCGACAACACGGGAAAATATCTACTCTCTGCATACTATGGTGCAGGAAAAGTTACCGTTCATGCAATTGGTGAAGATAAAACCGTGCAAGAAGGAGCGATCCAAACTATTGAAACTGCTCCCCATGCACACTATATTGAAACAGATGTATCAAATAGATTTGCCTTTGTGCCACACACCGTGCCACGGAATGCAATCTATCAGTTTCATTTTGACGAAACTAACGGCATGCTAACACAAAATTTCTTTGGGAATTTTAATCCTGATGATCCTGAAGGTCCACGCCACTACTGCGAACATCCTAACAAACCGATCTTTTACTTCTCAAATGAAAATGGATCAAGTGTATCTGCCTACAACCTTCAGAGAGGTGACCCAGATGTCACTATTCCAAAATCTGGAACACCTGATTATACAGTCCATGATGCCCCCGGCTTGCTCTGGGAATTTCAAACACTCTCCACACTTCCTGACGATTTTACTGAAAACAATACTTGTGCTCAAATCCATATTGATCCACATGCAAAGTTCCTTTATGTCTCAAATCGAGGGCATGACAGTATTGCGATTTTCTCTATCAATGAGGAGAATGGAGAATTGACCTCAGAAGGACATCAACCTACCGAACCTACGCCGCGTGTATTCAACATTGATGAAACAGGTAACTTTCTATTTGCTGGTGGACAAGGTTCTGGTAAATTGGCAACTTACCGGATCAATCGGGATACGGGAATTCTATCTGAAATCGATATAATTGAGGTAGGCAAAAATCCAATGTGGGTGCTATTTCTGTAGGTAAAACTGACTACATAATATACAAGAAAAATGGGTATGACTTTCAATATCATACCCATTTCATAAACTTATAACTTGTCGATTGAAGTGGTGATTTGGTCTTCGGATGGGAATTTGCGTTGCTCAAGTTTGGAGAAAAGCAATTCTTCATTTACATATACTTCAAAAGCACCACCACTACTTTCCACAAGTTTCACTTTCTTCACCTGACCACTATATTTCTTTTCTAAGGCTTCTGCCAAACTGGCTGCCCGTGGTTGATAGTTTCAGGAAGTGCAATACTCTATTCTAATGTCCATTTAGTCCTTTCCTCCTTAATGTGCTGAGAATACATCATAATTGTACCAGATTTAATTGAAATTTTCAAGTCTTTTAAGCTTGTTAGCTTGTAACATGTTTATTTAGTTTCGCATTCAATACCGCTCCCACTTTTTTATTCATTACGATATATATAACGGAATGATAGAGTAACGAACTACTGTATGCACAAGAATAAACGGGTACTGCGTTTAGACGAGGTTATGAAAAAATAATTTACAAAATCAAGACTCACTGATTTTGTTGAAAAGTGATTATCATTTTGGCATGATTGGTAACATCGAGTATCATGTATATGGTGTTGTCCTTATGATTGTGGGGGCATTTGGATAATGCCTAATAGGACAATTGAATCGGTATAATGTCCAATAAGTGAAAGTATGCAATTTCATAGGGGGATTCGATCACGTTCCCCTGCCACTCTTTTTAAGGAGCAGGACTATGAATACACGACACGTTATTTTGCTCTGTTGGGTCGGACTGCTACTCTCAACCGCAGCCCATGCCAGAATTGTTTTTAGTTCAGAACGCGATGGAGGAGATGGTATCTACGTGATGGACGATGACGGTAGCAATCAGACACTTATTAGGCAAGCGAACGAATGGAACCCGAAGGTACCATTCCCATATTGCTGGTCACCAGATGGCACACAGATACTGATTCAGACTTACGGTTTGTCTTTGATGAACGCAGATGGCACAAATGTTCGGAAACTTATAGGTAGGGGCTTTGGAGGTTCTATCGGCAGAGGTTCATTTTCACCAGACGGCAAAAATATCGCTTTTGAGGGACTTTTTAACCACGGGGCGGAACACGGCATATATGTCCTAAATATACGGACCTTAGAGATGAAAGCAATCGCACCGCAAGTTATGTTAAACAATCCTGATTGGTCGCCGGACGGTAAGCATATTATTTGCTCAGAATGGAGCACGTTCGGAGTCCATACCACGATTTGGATCATGGATGCAGATGGGCATGACCTCCGGAAACTGATACCGACACCTGTAGGCGGGGAAGGGGAATTCACGATTGAACGTGGAAGACCGCGCTGGTCACCTAATGGTCAACGGATTGTGTTTCACCAGCAAGAGTGGGTAGATGGGTCTTTTTACAAGGCATTTCGGTATATAATCTGTGATCGCAACGGAGAGAACATCAAACAACTCCGGATACCGAAGGACATGAAAGGGATTAGCCTTAGCTGGATGGATGACGGTGAATCCATCGTTTTTAGTGCGCGTGCGCCCATACCTGTAAACGTAAAACTACCGGAGGATTTTGAAGACCCAAATGCCAATATCTATAAGTATCATATCTGGACGAACAAAATGACACGACTTACAAACCACCCCGGCACGGATGCCTCGTTGGACTGGATCAGTGATGATGTGCTACCGGTATCTCCACAAGGCAAAAAAAAGTAACGTGGGGAAAACTCAAGCAGTAGAGCCGACAAAATCAAAAGCACATTAAGCACGGGGCTGATAACTTCAGTTATCAGCCTTTTTTTATGTCAGGTTACCCCATGACAATGGGGTTCATGTTCAGATAGGACTCTAATCAGGGATATTTAGTTTTAAGGAGTCGTCCTTATTTAGGTTAACGACTTGTGCCAGTTAACTATTTATTTTTAAAGTTTTCACATATATTAGGTTTTTAGGACACACATATCGTCCCTACGGGACTAAAGAAGGTGTACTCTGACGTTTTCTATAAACATATCGTCCCTACGGGACTAAAGACCGTTCAAAATCCTGGAAATCTACTAATCCTGAAAATCCTGGTTCAGACAAATAGGAGGACAAACCCATAATAAATGTTAACGAATGTGATAAAGTTCGACCAAAATAGCGAAAACTAAATAGCCCTGGATTTTGTAGAATATTTGCAAATAATGGTGACATTAATGGCTGTTTGTGTTATGCTTAGTCTTACTAAATAATTGTCAGGAACTTAAGACCTAATTCGCTATGGAGGAAGTAACAATGAAATTCGTCAGTTATTTTTTCACATATATCCTCACCGTATTTCTAACAACTGGATTAACTTTGCCTGCATTGAGTCAGGGAGAAAAGCAAGATGATCTGATTGGTCACTGGACATTTGAAAAAGGTGTTGAATTAGAAGACCTTACAGGTCATTTTGGTGATATTGAATTGAGGGGTGCAAAAGTTGATGATGGGAAATTACACCTAGGTAACAATGAATGGGGATTGACAACAGGATATAAAGGACCACAGATTGGACCTGATAAAACCTTAGTGACCTGGATATATTTGGATGATCTCAATGTCAAAAAAGGTGCGACAATCGCAGTAAATAAGAGCAGTGAAGACACATTTGATGCTATTGTATATGCTGAAAAGCATCAGAAACATTGGATGGCAGGTAGCAGTTTCTTTAGACGTACACATAACGATCCACACGGAACACCTGAAAAAGAGACCGGTAAACTCATTCAATTGGCAATTTCCTACGAAGATGATAACAACAATGCAAAGATTATGATATACCGTAACGGCGTAATAATTGGTGATTATACTAAGGGACCAATTAAATCTTGGACAGAAGGGGATGTAGAAGCACTTTTCGGTCCACGTGCTCTCATTGCCGGAACAGCTCACGGTTGGGTGGTAGCACGCGTTGAAGATGCACGAATCTACAATGCAGTACTCAGTGAAGATGATATTAATAATTTGGAAGCAGATACGCTGGATGTTGAGCCGCTAGGTAAACTGGCAACGATCTGGGGAAATATCAAGAAATAATCAATGTCTTCTTGAAGGCGTGTTCTTATACGCGCATAATATATTTGTGGTTATACATAATTTGAACAACTTACAGACACTGAATTCTGGAACACACCTTTTTATAGATGATGCACTAATCGCTTCTAAACAAGGCGTGAAACGAGTTCTTCATCCATGTGTGAAGCATGAAGCTCCGGTGCTTGAACCTGACCCCAACAATCCTTGGGAACACGGTGGTCCAGATCAATCCAGACGTGTGCATCTTTATGGAACCACGATGTATGATGCTGCGTATGGTAAATACCGTATGTGGTATATGTGTCGTATGGGTCCCCATTGGCGATTCAAAGCAAACGAGATTCCTGGACTCTATGTTCCACGTCCTGATAGAAATCCATCAACATATAGAGGAAAAACACAAGATAAATATGGACGCAAGTTTGTTGAGAATGATCGTGGAGACCTCACATGCTATGCAGAAAGTCATGATGGACTAACATGGACAAAACCGAATCTGGGTATCTTTGAATTTAATGGAAATCCAAATAATAACATCGTATGGGATCTCCACGGGGCAAGTGTCTTTCGTGATGACGACGAATTAGATTCACAGAAACGGTATAAAATAATAGGGTTTTGTAGACGTTACCGTAATGTGTTCTTTCTCACATCTCCTGATGGAATACGATGGCATGACTCTGACTATCTTGAACCCGTTGCACAGCGAAATAACGAAGGATGTTTCAATGTAATCTATGATAATAAGACATCTCTGTTTCGCGCCTATGCGCTTACACGTGATAAGGATAAAGATGCACGCCGCATGATTGAATACACAGAAAGTCCTACGTTAGAAGGACCTTGGAAACCACTTGAACCGATGTTTAGAGCCACGGAACAGGATGATGAAGTTGGAATAGAAAGATACGGTGCAGATCGCGCTGAAATACACAATATGTCTGGCTTCCTTTATCATAATATATACATAGGAATTGCTGGTGTGTTGTATGTAACAGGACCGGGTGCCGCAGAGCATGAGATTCCTGTTGATGGACCGATTGATGCGCAGCTTGTATGTAGTATTGATGGATTCAACTGGGATTACATAGATTCTGATCGGACACCTATTATCCCGCGCGGAGAAACTGGCACTTATGACACCGGTATGATTATGGGAACAGCAACACAACCCATCATCAAAGATGATGAAATCCATTGGTATTATACTGGCACAGAGCATACACATGGTGCTGCAATGAATGATAGACATAAAGTAATTGGTCTTGCTAAATGGAGATTAGATGGGTTCGTTTCTCTTGATGCGGTGGAAGGTATTGTTGAAACTGTTCCCTTACAAATGCCCAACGGCACACTTGAAATCAATGCTGACGCAAGCGATGGTCAGATGAGAGTTGAGGTGTTGACAGCTGATGGACAAGTTCAACCAGGCTTTTCACTTGATGATTGTATTCCTTTGACAGAAGATTGTATACACCATCGCGTAAAATGGAAATCGGCTCAGTTGGTAAATGCGATACAACCATTACGATTCCGTTTTAATTTACATCATACGCGACTATTTTCCTTCCGTATACAATAGTCCATTCACGTTTGATATAATTCCAATATTTTTGTTGTTATAGTAAAAACCATGATTATTCCCACACTACGATAGGTTCGGTTTCCTAACCGAACCGGTGTTTGTTCATTCTCTGGTAGATGCTGTTAGGAAACCGCATCAGAGCCGTCAATTTAGCAACCACAACCCGCTGTAGGCACGCTTTGTAAGCGCGCTGGCCATATCTGTGAATTCACAGTAAGTCTTTGAACCAACAAACATGTCTGTCAATTAGTCAGTTATACCCCTACCATCCAGCGCGCTTACAAAGTGCCAAATCAACGGTATGAATGCCATTTGGCATTCCCCGCCTACGGATACTGAATCGTTTGAACGAACTCACACTATGATATGACAGTGTTGGTATGAGCTGAAAAAAGTGCATCCATAAATGTGTATAGGTGAATCTGTGCCTTTTTTTCAAAATTTATCCTATTACCATAGTAGGATTCTAAACACTACATCAAACAAAATAAGGAGTTTCAATCATGAAAAGACAAATCGCTGCGAGTTACAAACAGTTCCATGTCATTAAACATGATCTGGACGAAACAGGAGATCTTAAAGTTGAGTGTAAGAAGCAATTGGGAGAAGGTGTTCGACTTGCAGATTGGAACGACATTGTCGCCTACCAAGAAGCGGGTGGATCGTTAGAGGACTTCATAAAGGCACTCAAAATCCCACTTGAATATGTCAATCCAGAAGATATGGATGCGATACCAAATACATCTTATCGTATCTCAATGAATGGTGAACTACATTGGCGTGGGAATCGACACTATTTCTTTGCGCGACATGATCATACAAAACGCGCAGATTTTCTACCACATAGTAACCTTGATGATTATCATCTGACACTCGGTTCATGGTTCGGAGCAGGAGGATATGCACTTTGCTATGGTGACCCAGAAAGTTCAAGTTCACCACCAGAACCAAAGGTGATTATTCAGAATGAAACGGAGAAACGGTCTGTTCCTAAGATTGAACCAGATACCACGGAACCTAAACTCACACATGTAGCCAGTTACCAGAAATTCCATGTATTTACGCACAATCTGAGTGAAAGAGGCGATCTAAAGACTGCATGTAAGGAAAAGTTGAGTATCGGAGTTCGGCTTGCAGATTGGAATGACATTGTTGCCTACCAAGAAGCGGGTGGATCGTTAGAGGACTTCATAAAGGCACTCAAAATCCCACTTGAATATGTCAATCCAGAAGATATGGATCCGATACCAAATACATCTTATCGTATCTCAATGAATGGTGAACTGCATTGGCGTGGGGTCCGTCACTATTTCTTTGCACGACATGACCATACAAAACGCACAGATTTTCTACCACACGACGAAATCAATGATTTTCATATAACACTGGGTTCGTGGCTCGGAGAAGGAGGTTATGTGTTATGCTTCGGAGATCTGGATAGCACGGTTGCCCCATCTGAACCAGAAATACGAGAACCTGTGAAACGATCAGGTGGCTGAGGCTGCGGATGTTAATGCAGTGGCGGTGCCATTGCTTATTTCTTACGCTGTCTACGTAATTACAGGCGCGGTTATCTACCGCGCCTGTAATTACGTAGTGTTTACTATTCCCAAGGATCTAAAATAACCTTGCCACATTCACCAGTCGCCTGTAATTCCCAAGCCTTTTGAACTTCAGTCATTGGGAAAGTGTGGGTGATATAGGTATCTATTTTATCTTGAGATTCCTTGATAACCTTCATCAATTTCGGATAAAATCCAAGGTTATAATGCCAATTCCCACGTAATACTAGGCCTTTACGAATCATATCCCTGCTTGCTGCAAGTGGAAACTCTCCCCCTTCTCCAACGAAGGTGACTTGTCCTTTTCTTCGTGCTGCATCCACCATCAGTCGATGTGCTGCAGATGCACCTGAACAGTCAACTGCTTTGTCTATACCAATTCCGTTTGTCAATTCACGAATTTGATCAAGGATATCTTCATCATTCGGATTTAGAACTACTTCAGCACCTAACTTTTTTGCAAGTTCTGCTCTGTAAGGATGACTTTCAACACCAAACACCCGTGCACCACGATAACTCGCATTGATGATACCACCAAGACCCACAGGTCCTAATCCTGTTACCATCACAGTATCCAACGCATCTACTTCCATCTGTTCCATTGCACCAAATGTGGGTCCTAAACCACAACACGCCATTCCGCCGTGAGCGAAACTCATGTCATCAGGAATGGGGAAAAGCAGGTCCTCCATTTTATGCATATACTGAGCATAGGTCGATCCTGCTACATCTGATCCAACCATTTCTCGAATGTTACGTCCACCTGTGCAATGTATATGTTCCCCAATAACACACATGTTACACTTACCACATGAATTTTGTGGTTGAACGACGACGCGATCCCCAACCTTTACACGTCCAGGTTGCGCAACTTCAACGACCTCTCCTGCTGCTTCATGTCCGAAACGTTCTCCGGTCCCGCCAGATTTAAATCCCTTGTACTCTGTACACATCGGAATAGCACGGATTTTTACAACGACAACATCTCCTCCTGCTTTCGGATCAGGTTTATCAACTACGCCACCCTTTCCATCACCAAACATTGCTGCTACTTTCATATTTGTATGTGTGCCAACACTCTCTAATACTTGAGAAAAAAATATTCATTTAGAGATAACGGCATTCCTCCTTGAATAATATATCAACACCTTATCATAACTAATTTAATTCGTCAATGGATTATTTTGATTGAGGTATGTTAGGTATGTTGAATAACTTGACATTACAGTATTAATAGGATAAACTTCTTGTGGATTGTTTAACATATTTATAGGAATGGTTACATTACAATTATGCATGAAGATGATAAAAAGACACAACAATTGACAGTTTCAAATTTATCTAAAGATTTTGGCAATGTGGAAGTTTTACGTAATGTATCGTTTGGTTTTCGTTCTGGAGAATCAATCGTGATAACCGGTCCATCTGGTTCTGGCAAAAGCACACTATTACACATCATTGGCACATTAGAGAAACCTACAAAAGGACATGTTGAAATAAATGGTACGAATCCCTTCAATCTTTCTGAACCTGAAGTGGCTCAATATCGCAACAGTGTAATAGGTTTTGTATTCCAAGATCATCATCTGTTACCACAATACTCCGTTCTTGAAAATGTTCTCATTCCCACCCTTGCGTTCAAACCCGATCCCGATGCTACAAACCAAGCACAAGAACTCATTAGACTGGTTGGATTGATTGATCGGATGTCACATCGTCCTGGTGAACTCTCTGGAGGTGAACGTCAACGTGTAGCAATTGCACGCGCTCTCATCAATCGACCCAGCATATTGCTCTGCGATGAACCGACTGGCAATTTAGACAGCGTTACTTCAAAGAATATCGCAGATCTGCTTTTTGAGATGCACAAGTCAGAAAACAACATATTAATTGCAGTTACCCACAATCTTGAACTTGCTTCTCGTTTCCAAAACCATCTTCGACTTGTTGATGGTGTGTGTACTATAGAAGCTGAGTCTTCAAACAAAAATTCTTAAGCACATCCATTCTAACAGGATATTTTCTATGCCTTCTATTCTGAAAACTGCAAAACACTATTGGCGTATTCATCTTCTTGTTGCGTTGTGTACTGCTATCGCAACTGGAGTACTTGCCGGAGCATTGATAGTTGGAGACTCCATGCGGGGTAGTCTTCACTATATCACTTTAGATAGATTAGGCAGAATCCAACATGCTGTTATTGCGGATCATTTTTTTTCACCAGAAATCATAAAACAACAAAATATGGAAGCAGCCATTCTTTTGAATGGGACGGTTGTTGCTGCCGATACTGATGCACGTGCGTCAAAGGTCAATATTTACGGAGTAGAGGAGAGTTTCTTTGATTTTTGGGATCAAACTTCTATACCGAATTTGAATAAACAAGTAAATCCGCCATTCGCAAATATTGTAATAAATGAAGCACTTCAAAGAGAGCTAAACGTTCAGGTAGGTGATGCAATTCTCGTCAATTTTCCAAAGGCTGCGGAAATACATCCAGAATTTCTGTTGGGAACTCGTGATGCAGATGATATTATTCAAAGTCTACGTGTGATTGTCAGTGAGATTATATCAACCGAAAATGCTGGCAGATTTAGTATTCATCCCAATCAAAGCCTTCCACTTAATGCTTATATTTCACGCTCTATTTTGCAAAAAACCCTTGAACAAGCTGGCAAAGTAAACGCTATGTTTACTGCTGATACAGAACCGATTTCCTCTGCTTCACTACAACTTACATTTAATACATTTGGTTTGAAGATCAAATCAGGTGAGAACTATTTTGATTTGCAGAGCAATCAGTACCTTCTTGAACCTAAACTATCTGAAACAGCATTGACTGTTGCATCAACATATAACATTCCTACAATCCCAACGTTTACCTACTTAGCAAATGCAATAACCTCTTTAGAATATGGAAATGACTCCAATATTGTCCCATATTCAACAGTATTAGCATTACCGATTAGAAATAAGAAAATTGATAGACCATTTGACCAATATAATCCTGAACAGATAGAAGAGAATGATATTTTTCTCAATGAATGGGCTGCGGATGATCTTGGCGTTGAGGAAGGTGATAAAATCAGTATCACTTATTTCAGTGTTAATGCTGAAGAAGAGTACATTACAAGAAGTGCTTCATTTACGTTGAAATGCATTGTTCCAATAGAAGGCATTGCCGCTGATACAAACATAATACCGACATTTCCTGGAATTCATGACACCGCAGGTCTTGCAGATTGGGATCCTCCATTTCCTTTTGATTATAGTCAAGTCCGTGATAAGGACGAAGTCTATTGGGATGAATACAAAGCAACGCCAAAGGTGTTTATACCATTGAGTACTGGACAAAATCTATGGAAAAACAGGTTTGGTGACCTTACATCAATTCGGATAGCAAGTGCACCAAATCTGGATATAGATGAAACGCAGACATTATTCGAATCAGAATTCCTGAAATTGATAAAACCTGAAGAAATTGGATTCCAATTCATGTCACTTCGGGAAGAGGGATTGCAGTCTTCTAAAGGATCCACAGATTTCGGAATGTTATTTAGTAGTCTTAGTTTTTTCATAATATTTGCTGCTGCAACCCTTGTCAGTTCAATCTTCGCTATCGGTGTCTCTCAACGTTCGCGTGAGATAGGCATATTACATGCTGTTGGATATAAAATTAGGAAAATCCGTCGGCGTTTTCTATTTGAAGGCATTACAATCGCTTGCATCGGCAGTATATTTGGATGTCTACTCGCAATTGGCTATGCACAATTGATGATATTTGGATTAAAAACTTGGTGGTTACCTGCTATAGGAACACCTTTCATTGATCTATATGTTAGCGGATGGAGCTTACTTATCGGTATATCTGTAACACTTGTCATTGTTATTTATTTCATACAGCACGTTGTTAGAAGACTTGGTAAAGTTTCTATAGCAGCACTGCTTTCTGGTGAAACAGATTTCGATGAAGTTTCACGAAAAAACAAATCTCAGAGTTTACAGACCGAAATAGACAAGAAAACATCACTATATCTTGGTATATTCTTCGGTATTATTTCAGGCTATTTCTTAGATACTGAGGGATGGGGCGGATTCATTTTTAGCCTATTTTTCATTTCTATACTATATTTTATTCTTAGAAGTAAGTTTGTTTCATCCATAATGAATAACCTAAGTCCTACGATGCATCATCAAAGTAACATACAATTCAGATTTAAAATAAAAGGTTGGACAGGACTAATAGGTATTGTCATTGGAACAATAGTAGGTTTTGTTGCTGCGATATTAGTTTTTTCTCTCGAAGGTTCACAGGTTTATGAATCTGTAGCAGCGATATTCAATCATCCCATTGTCAGATTGTTGGTTTCTGCAATTGCTATTCTCGGAGTAGGGACTTTTCTGTTTGACAGATGGTTAGGATCACAAAGAGTTCCTAAACGTTTGAACCGACTGAGATTTGGACTCAAAAATGCAGCATGGCAACCGATGCATAGTAACAGTTCTGTAGCAATAATGAGTTTGGCTTGTTGTGTAATTGTCGCAGTAGGAGTGAATAGACATGATACACTACCTGAAACTGAATATGCTTTTGTAGCAGAAGCGTCACTACCATTACACCAAAATTTAAATTCACATGAGGGTAGACTTGATCTCGGTTTCAATGATGAAGATTCGGCTTTAATTGAAAAGTCAGATATATTTCCATTTCGTGTATTACCGGGAGAAGATGTGAGTTGTCTCAATCTTTACAAACCTAAGGAACCACAGATTTTAGGCGCACCAATTAGTATGAGATACGAAGAACCTTGGCGGTTCATATTTTTA
This sequence comes from Candidatus Poribacteria bacterium, assembly GCA_958295945.1. Classification (GTDB taxonomy): domain Bacteria; phylum Poribacteria; class WGA-4E; order WGA-4E; family WGA-3G; genus MSPOR6. The sequence continues at coordinate 440,306 of OY282386.1, read as the reverse complement.
GAACATCCCAACGATAAAAGAGTGTCCGCTATTGGTGATGAAAATTCATTAAGATGGATTCTACATCACAACCCAAATGATGATTTCATTATACAAGATGAGAACGGTGATTCGTTATTCTTGCAACTCAACACAATTAAGAACAGCCTTTTTCAGAGCCAATTGATTATCTCCGAATCCGATTTCATAAAGAACTTTCCAAGTCAAAGTGGGTATCAGTTTTTTCTCATCAAAACACCAGTTGAATTGCAAGAACAAACACAGCAAGTCCTGGAGACTACATTAGAGGAATACGGTTTTGATGTGACTTCTGCTTCAGAACGACTTGCTAACTTCCGGGCAGTTGAGAATACATATATCTCAACGTTTCAAAGTCTTGGTGGTTTAGGCGTACTAATTGGAACTTTAGGTATCGGTCTGGTATTGTTTAGAAATATCATTGAACGGAGAGGGCAATTAGCAACATTACGTGCGTTCGGTTTCCGTATGCAGCTTCTATTTAAAATGTTGCTTCTTGAAAGCTGCTTTATTCTGACGGTAGGTATGCTAATCGGTATTGCAGCAGGTATTGTAGCAATCTTCAGTTCACAGGGACATATACCTTCATTTCCCTGGGTTTCATTGACGATTACCTTGTTATTGATATTTCTATTTGGTATAATTTCAAATTGTATTGCTGTTTCAGTTGCACTTAGAAGTCCATTGTTATCAACATTAAAATCGGAGTAGAATAGAATTAATCATTATTAATTCTGTGTCTAATGAACAGATGAGACGTTATTATATACAAGGTGCAATACTAATATCTATTCTGCTGATATTGATGCAGATTGGATGTTCAGACGACATAGATATTGATTCAACGTCTGCTATTCGACATACAGAGCAGGGATGGATTTCATATAATTCTGGGAATTATTCACAAGCACTTCTCAATTTTGAAAGGGCATTGAACAGTGATTCTGAACATGCTGATGCATATAATGGCGTCGGATGGTGTCAACTGAGTCTTTCGCTTACACTAACTTTAGCACTGGAATCATTTCAAAATGCTGTTCGCTACGATTCCTCTAACGCGGATGCTTGGATTGGCCTTGCCAATGTGTTATATCTGCGAAACAAGGATAATTCTGATTTTACATCTGCAATACGTGCGATTGATAACGCATTAGCGGCTGATGATGCATTTCTCTATCGGCATGACTATCAATCCATAGCCAATATCTATACGCTTAAAGCTGCATGTTTTTTCTATCTCGGTGAAACAGAACTTGCGAAAGAAGAGTTTGAAAACGCCCGTCAAATTGATGCTGCAAACAGAACAGTTATTGCACTTCAGAACTTATTACAGGAATAGTCAAAATGTTAAGAAAATATAGGAGAGGAAAATGTCTCAACACGTTATTACTTCAACAGAATTAACAAACTTAACACCACACCACAGCGGTAAAGTTAGGGATCTATATGATCTTGGTGATGAATTTCTGATTATATCAACTGACAGATTGTCTGCATTTGATGTCGTTTTACCGAATGGTATCCCCGATAAAGGTCGTGTTCTCACTGGATTGTCAACATTTTGGTTTGACTACACCAAATCTGTTGTTGACAACCACGTGATTTCAACTGATGTAGAAAATTATCCTGAATCTTTGCAACCTGATGCGAAGCTTCTGAACGGACGTTCAATGCTTGTCCGTAAAGCAGATAGGGTTGATGTTGAATGTGTTGTGAGAGGTTATCTCGCTGGCTCTGGATGGTCATCCTATCAGAAATCTGGCGAAATTTGCGGTCAAAAACTCCCATCGGGATTACGCGAGTCGGATAAGTTACCTGAACTGCTTTTCACGCCAACGACGAAGGCAGAACAAGGTGAACATGATGAACCGATAACAATTGATGAAATGAAGGATCAAGTTGGAGCGGAGCTCACGGATACATTGATTGACATCAGTTTCGCTCTGTTTAGAACTGCAAGTAAGCACGCAGAAAACTCCGGCATTATCTTGTGTGATACTAAATTTGAATTCGGACAATGCGATGGTGAATTGATTCTAATTGACGAAGTATTTACTCCGGATTCATCACGTTTTTGGCCTGCAGATTTGTATGAACCCGGCAAACCTCAGCAAAGTTTTGATAAGCAATTCGTACGTGATTATCTCTCAGAAATAGGTTGGAACAAAGAGCCACCAGCACCAAATCTACCTGAAAATGTAATTACCAAAACAAGTGAGAAATATCGTGAAGCATATCGACTAATTGTCGGAGAAGAATTGCTAAATATATAAAGAACACAAAATGTCTAAATTTTCATCATAACTGTGTAAAAATTAGACATTTCATTTCTACACTTATTAAAATCATATCCTTTTGGTTGGCATAGAAATTGCTAATAATAGAATATGCCTCCTTAGGTGAGTCGGAATAGCAGTCATATTTATACACAATCTTTAGTTGTCATTGTGTTAGGTTAGAAACCCTGAGAATTCTAAACAGACTGCAGATTTCCGACTCAATTTATTTTATAAGTAGACAAAATTATCCAGCCCCAACAATTTTCCTTAGAGATTTGACCAACGATCCCTCTGACAACCATTTTGCACCGACCCTCCATACACTTGTAGAATATGTAGGATAGACATGCATCATTCCACCCAACTTCCTCAATGGGATTCCTTCTTGCATCGCCAGAACATATTCGTGTATAACCTCTCCAGCACTTGATCCGACAAGGTGCACACCTACTATCTTCCCACTCCATTTCGTTGCGATCACCTTTGAAAATCCCAGTGTTTCACCCTCTGCAACAGCTCTGTCAACATCACTTTGATCTAACCTAAACACATCAACATCACCATATTGTGCGCGTGCCTGTAACTCTGTCAATCCACATCTTGCAATCTCAGGATCACAGAATGTAGTCCATGGAACAACTGAATAATCTATTTTTTTCTGAAATGGTAAGAGGAAATTTCGCACAAGTAACTGCGCTTGAAAAGCTGCAACATGTGTAAATAGGTAATGTCCAATCACATCACCTGCTGCGTATATGTTTTTCACATGTGTCTGAAGTTGGTCATTTACAACAATCCCATTTTGCCCAACTTCAATCCCTATCCTATCAAGTCCTAATCCTTCAATATTTGGTGCCCGACCTGCAGCAACCAGTATTTTGTCAAACACCTCAATGTTATTTTCATTGGAGTCTGTCGATGTACCGTCTAATAACGATACTTTTACACCGTTCTCATGTTTTTCTACCTTTGTGATGTCTATATTCAGACGTATGTCGATACCTTCGTCAGACAAGTATTGTTGCATCTTTTTTGAGACATCTACATCCTCTTTTGTTAGGATACGTTCACTTCGTTGTGCGATGGTAACATAAGAACCGAGGCGATGAAATGCTTGTCCCAACTCTATCCCGATGGGTCCTGCGCCAATCACAAGCAACTTTTCTGGCAGTTCTTCTAATTCCCAAACATTCTCACTGTCAAGATAATCACATTCATCCAAACCTGGAATTGGTGGTGCCAGTGGACGAGAACCGGTGGATATTACATATCTCTTGCTTTTTAACTGTCTTGTCTGACCATTTTCTCTATCATCTACAACAAAGGTATCGTTTGCTTCAAATTGTCCATCGCCAAAGATGATGTCAACCCCTATTTCTCTGAACCGTTCCGGGTTATCATGTTCATCTTCAATGACATGTTGTGTACTTCGGACATAGTCCATAACTCTCTGCCAATTTGATTTCGTTTCATAAGTACTAATTCCAAACTTATCTGCATTATGTATGTAGTTTGCTACCTTCGCAGCTTTGAGTAGTGCTTTAGAAGGAACACATCCTGTCCAAAGACAATCTCCTCCGATTCGGTGTTTCTCAACGAGTGCGGTTTTTTTTCCGAGTTTTGCACCAGCAACTGCCAGTACAAGTCCAGCACTCCCGCCACCAATAATCGTCAAATCATAGTTTTCCACTGAAATATCCTCCCAATTGGGATTCTATCGTCCTTTTCGTAAAACTTTACCGGGAAGTTCACCCGTAACGTTGCCATTTTCAATAACTGAAACGCCATTGACAAATACCCAGTTGACACCAATAGGAGGTTGCACGGAATCAAACCACGTGGACCGATCTGCGACGGTATCAGGATCGAATACGACTATGTCGGCAGCAAGACCTTTTGCTATCTTACCACGATCAGAAAGACGGAATCTTTCTGCGGGGAAACCACTCATCTTATATATTGCCTCTTTCATGGAAACCAATTTTCGTTCCCGGACGAATTTACCGAGATATTGTACGAAACACCCATAACTACGGGGATGTGGATGTGGAATGTTATAGACACCATCACTTGCAATCATCATGCGTGGATGGGAAGCAGTTCGGTTTAATACCTTTTCATTTTCCTCAGGAGGGGTTACCCACGGCATCATAAAGGTCTCAATTGCCAATTCATCTTGGATAAAATCATACGCGAATTCTTCATAAGATTTACTTTCACTTTCCGCTGCTTCTGATAGTAACTTGCCGATGTATCTGCCGGACTTGTTGTAACCAACAATTTGATTTCCTTGTCCTAACTTCTCACGTAGATAAGGTAATGACTTTATTCTAACATCACTGTTTTCCAAATTAGCTAACATATCATCAGGCGTGCCAGTTTGAAATTCCATCGGTAATAACATAGCAAGGTGTGTCATTCCTGCAGGATATAGGTAAGATTCAAAGGTCAAATCTATATCTTCTTGATCAACCCGTTCAAGCACCTCTACGGATTCAGCGTCAACTCTCTCATGTGAAATATGTACGGGAATCTCTGCTTGCTGTGCAATCTCTATAGTTTCTTCCCACGCAGCCTTCCGCCCGATGAGTTGGTATCGGATATGTGCAGCGTATATGGCATCGTAACTTATGGCAACCTTAGAGAGATAAACCAACTCGTTCAAATCCGCATTCGCAGAGGGTTGATAGTCTAGACCTAAACAGAGACAGCATGCACCCGCATCAAGCCATTCACGAGTGGTTTTTTCCATTAGTTTTAACTCATCCGATGTCGCGGGTCGTGCATCCCATCCCATCGCATGAAGTCTCACTGCACAATGTGGTACTTGCGGGTATAGGTTTGCAGGAATATTCCCGTCAAAAATACTGAGGTATTCGTCAGGTGTTTGCCAATTGAGTGCTACTTGCGCGTCTCCATAAGCAAATTGTGTATAGTGCCAGAATTCCTGTGCGCGTTGTGGTGACAATGGTGCCCAACCAAATCCATCCGGAGCAGCGAGATGTGTTGTGATACCTTGCATAAGTGGTGCATACTGATCGCGTCCACCAAGCAATGAAATTTCAGAATGCACATGAACATCAACAAACCCTGGACAAACAACTTGTCCATCTGCAGAGATACTGTGAGATGAATCAACATGACTAAGGTCACCAATATCTATAATTTTATCATTTTGTATTCCGATGTCTGCTACATAAGGTTCCTGTTTTCCTGTACCATCAACGATCGTACCATTCGTTATAATCGTGTCAAATTCCACATAGTCCTCCAAAATCGGTCAATATATCCATTTAGATTTGACGAATTATATCACACATCAATATGGTATTCAACATCGTAGGTAATATATGGGTGTGTAAAGTTTTTGGCAAAAGAATCTGTTGATATTGTCGGATGTCTTACTGTTCCTACTTAGCCGTTGTCATATCCACTCTAACTTTCGTAATACGTTCTTCAGTCCCGTATGAAGATTAATTTATTAAACGGGTCATCATAATCACACCAAACCCCGTAGGCGGGGAATGCCAAAAGGCATTCATACCCGGGGAACGCCAAAAGGCGTTCATACCGTTGATTTCTTGATTTGGTGCTTTGTAAGCGCGCTAGGCTTTGAAATCAAATTACCCAATTTATTTCTTAATCGGGTAATTCTCATTTTCCCAAACCCGGTAGGTGTGGTTTCCTAACCGCGCCAGAGGCATCAATTTAGCGGAAAATACCGCAATCCATTGTAGTGCGGGGTCTCCGTGTCCCGCGATCTCTTCTCCCAACAATTGCGGGGCACAGAGACCCGGGAATCATGGCGAATACCAAACGCGTATTCGTCTAAGCGAATTCATACCCGGGGAACGCCTACAGGCGTTCATACCGTTGATTACTTGATTTCACACTACAATGGATGATAAGAAGTTAGTGCCAAGAACTTTATACACCCCTCAGACTCTATTCCTGGAAATCTACCAAACCTGAAAATCCTGGTTCATACAATAAGGAATATAAACTCACATCAAGTCTAACACATGTGGATAATATCAGATCAAATTATAGTATGTAATTCATTTAGATTTGCATTTGTATGAGATATCGTTCATAATATTTGCAAGAAATGTAGATATATGTTGAATTTCAGGGATTCATCACAACATATCTATTTCAAAATAAACTCATATTTAAATGATAAATCCTAAGGAGCAATAAATGAAAATTTCGAATCATAGGTTTTCTTGGTATGTCGTCTTAATGATAGTCGGTTGTATATCAGTAATACCTTTGACAGCAAATGCTGAGTCACTGAAAGTGGTCGTAAAAGATCAGAATGAGAATGCAATTTCGTCAGCAAAGGTAATAATTGGAGGCGAGGAACAGACTACAGATGACAACGGTGCAGCTACATTCAGCGATGTAACAGGCGCGCAGTCTGTTGAAATCTCTGCCATCAGTTATGCTACAAGACGAGTGAATATTAGTACTGGGCAAACAGAACTAACAATAATGCTTGCACCTATTCAAACTGTAGATTCAGTCGTTGTCGTAGGTACACGTAGTATTGGTCGGCGTGCTTTACAAGCACCTGTACCGATTGATGTTGTTGAAAGAGAACAACTGAGTCTTACAGGTCAATCAGAGACAGGTCGTATTATTCAAATGTTGGTCCCCTCTTTCAATTTCTCAAGTTCGTCTATTAGTGATGGGACAGATGCCTTACGACCTGCAACACTTAGAGGATTAGGTCCAGATCAGACGTTGGTATTAATTAATGGTAAACGTCGGCATAAAAGTGCGTTGTTACATGTCAACACATCTGTAGGTCGTGGAACGGCAGGAACAGATTACAATGCCATCCCTTCATCTGCTATCAAACGTATTGAGGTGCTACGTGATGGTGCTGCTGCACAATACGGTTCTGATGCAATCGCAGGTGTCATTAACATTATTCTGAAAGATGATGTTGACACAGGTGATGCGAACTTATATTGGGGACAAACTTACGAAGGTGATGGAGATACGTGGAATGGAAATGCAAACTACGGTATGAGAGTAGGGACAGATGGATTTCTCAATCTGACTGCAGAATGGCGCGACAGATATCGCACAAACCGAGCAGGTCATACGGGAACACGTCAATACGATTGGGTAGAAGAAGACCCTGGTAGAGCTGCAGACAACATAATTGAAATAAAAGATGATGAAGGAAACATAGTTGAGGAAAAACCAGTATGGTTTGACTCACGTGAATATACATTTGACCGTCAAAATTTCCGTATCGGTGATGCAGATTCATCTCAAAAAGTAGGATTTTACAACTTTGGATTACCCGTCATAGGTAATATGGAATTGTATTCCTTCGGAGGATATTCCACACGTCAAAACAACAGTGCAGGTTTCTATCGAAGAGCAAATCAATCAGAACGCACTGTCACAGATATCTATCCTGACGGTTTCTTGCCAGAAATTAACACAGACATAGAAGATGTATCACTCGCATTAGGTGCGGATTGGACACACGATGCAACAGATCTCAATGTTGATGTCAGTGTCAATCACGGTTTGAATACATTTGACTTTTTCATTTCTAATTCAATGAATGCATCCTATGGTGCAACAAGTCCAACGTCTGCAGAAGCAGGTGGATTTGAACTTTCCCATACAGCATTTAATCTTGATGTTTCATGTCCACTTGAGTATCAATCATCTCTCATCAACCTTGCAGGAGGTGTGGAATTTCGCCGTGAAGGATACGGAATTCATGCAGGTGAAATGGTATCATATATTGATGCTGGACTCGGTATTGATGGTGCATCCGCAGGCATTCAGGTCTTTCCTGGATTCAAACCAGAAAACGAAGTTGACGAAAATAGAACGAATATCGCTGGATACCTTGACTTTGAGTCCTATCTGAGTGGCCAACCTGGAAGTGGTCTACTTGTTGGTGCTGCTGTGCGTGGTGAACAGTACAGTGATTTTGGCACGACCATGACAGGTAAAGCAACAGCACGTTATGATATAAATACTCAAATCGCAGTTCGTGCTGCGGGTAGTACTGGTTTCCGAGCACCCTCACTACAACAACTCTACTTTAATAACATCAGTACCCAATTCAAACTTGATGAAGCATCTGGTGAACTTATACCGCTTGAGGTAGGAACATTCAGAAATGATAGTGATGCTGCCCGCGCACTCGGTATTCCTGAATTGAAAGAGGAAACAGCATTTAATGTTTCTGGTGGTGTAGTCTTAAAACCTGTTGAGAAACTTTGGTTTACCGTTGATGGATTCCTTATTCAGATAGACGACCGTATTGTGCTTAGTGGTACATTCAGTGCCGATGATGTTGAAGGTTTGGAGGAAGCTGGCGCGAATAGTGCACAAGTTTTCACAAATGTTGCACAGACACGTACACAGGGTGTAGATGTTGCAGCTGGATATCTACATGCATTTGAAAATGAAACGCTTCTGAATTTGAAACTTGCATTCACATTCGCTGATACAGAAGTAATCGGAGATGTGGAAGCACCTGAGATTCTGGTAAATCTTAAAGACACTCTTTTTCCATCACAAGAACGGTCGATGATAGAAGAATGGCAACCGAACACACGGATCAATTTTAGTGCCGATTATATCATTGGTGATCTAACGATTGGTGGTGCACTCCGTTACTTTGGTGAATATACAGTACAAGAAGGAAGTGGAGATGATCCTGCCAGACAAACTTACGGTGGAAAATGGCTTACAGACCTCCAAACCAACTATAAATTGAATGAAGGACTATCTCTGACCATAGGGGCAAATAATATCTTAGATCAAGTGCCTGATGATAATGAAATTGGTCAATCACGTGGTGGTAAGTTGGTCGATGGAGCGGGAACAGTCATTGTTGATTCTCCTGGTGTTTTCACATATTCCAGAAGATCAGCACCTTTCGGTTTCAACGGTGGTCTTTACTACGCAAAGTTGAATTATAGTTTCTAATAGCTTGAATCATAATCTGAAATTATTAGCGCGGTACTTTACCGCGCTTTTTTATTGAATCATTATACTCAAAATGCTAAATTACTATCAATATGAAACAAGTTTTGAATAATAGGAGAAAATGATGTATCGAAAATTAACTATTAGCGGGTTAATGGTAGTAATTATATCATTAATCATCATTATCTATTCCCGTTCAGTTGAAAGTCAAGATGACATGGTAGAACGTGGTAAATACCTTGTTGATGCGGTTGCTGCATGTGGACATTGCCATACACCACGTGCTGGTGCAGACTACGATATGACCAAATACCTTGCTGGACATCCAGAAAACGACTCTTTTCCTAAGTATGATTTCAGTATGATGCAACAAAGGATTTTCCTTTTAGTATCGCCACAATTAAGTGCGTTCTCAGGACCGTTTGGGACAAGTTTCGCCACGAATTTAACACCTGATAAAGAAACTGGATTGGGAGAGTGGACAGAGAAGATGTTCATAGATGCTATGCGGACAGGACATCATCAAGGAAATAAAGACAATCGTAAGATATTTCCACCAATGCCTTCTAAGCATTATGCACAGATGACCGATACTGATCTAAAAGCCATTTGGGCATATCTGAAAACCATCAAAACTGTCAAAAACGATGTGAGTCCGGTATTAAACAGATTTGGCAGACCATATTAAATGATAAACATACAATTGGAGCATATAAACTATGGCATCATCTAATAAACAAGTTAAAGTTGCTGTTGTTGGGATGGGGATAGGTAGACCAAACGGAGCAGCATTATCACGAAATACAAGAGGCAAAGTCGTTGCATTATGTGACCTTGACGAAAAACGAATGGAAGGTTTTGCAAAGGATTTGCCCGGAAAAGTTAAACTATACACGGATTACAAAGAGATGTGTAAAGCATCAGATATTGATGCAGTTTTTGTCGGCACACCAAATCAATGGCACGTCCCGATAGCATTAGAAGCAGTTCGGAACGGAAAACACGTTATGGTTACTAAGCCGCTTGCTGATTCTGAAGAAGCTGCAGAGAAGTTGGTTAAGGAAGCAGAATCTGTTGGAGTTGTCAACATGATGTCATTATCTACACGGTTTGGACATAGCTGCCAACATCTTGGCAATCTATCTCGGGATGAATATTTCGGTGAGATATACTATGCCCGTGCCCGAAGTGTTAGAAGAAGTGGCATTCCCGCTTGGAATCTCGGATTCATTCAGAAGGGTGGCGGAGCGTTCAGAGATATGGGTGTTCACGTGCTTGATTCTGTCTGGTGGATAATGGGTATGCCTAAACCTATCTCTGTTCTCGGTGCAGCTGGGGCAAAGTTCGGTCCACGCGGACTCGGTTATTGGAACAACACAAAAGCACCGAAAGAAACCTATGAGAAATATGATTCTGACGATTATGCAGGAGGTTTCATTACTTTTGAGAATGGAGTCGGACTACAAGTTGAAAGTTTCTGGGCATCCCATCAACCCGGTGAATTTCAGATAGAAATATTCGGAACAGAAGCAGGGGCAACTCTGAGTCCATTGAAAGCATACAGAACAACTAAAAAAGGTGATTTTGAAGACTTAGATTTAAAACTACCAAAGAGTAAGCATAATGAAGCATGGGATGCTATAGCAGATCATTTTATTGAATGTATATTGGATAGCACAGAATGTAAAGCACCTTTACGACACGGTCTCATTGTTCAAAGAATGATGGAAGGTCTACTCAAAAGTGGAGAGACTGGACGTGAGGTACATCTTGAGGTGGATTGAGTATGAATCCTGATTTGAAAACCTTGCGTGATGATTTTGATCAGACAGGTTTTGCGATTGTTCCGAATCTTTTTAAGAGAGACGAGGTGCAACGTCTTAAATTAGAATGTATTGATATTTTGGAGAAAGTTAGGAAAGAAACAGGATCAGTTCCTGGACACGGAGTGCATGTGGGTTTGGCTGCACGGAGTTCTGTTTTTCAAGAAGCAGTTGCAGATGAAAGGATTCTTGATATCTTAGCTGAAATACTTTCACCAGATATTGAATTTTTGAGCGATAAATTTGTTTTCAAGAGTGAATCAACGACCTTTGCCAGTCCATGGCATCAAGATTGGTCTTATTGGTATGGTGCACATAAATATTCTATTTGGGTGGCACTTGACGATGCCACAGTAGAAAATGGTTGTCTGAAGTTGTTTCCCGGTTCACACAAATCTGCTATTGTTCATGATGGTGATGCAAATGATGGACACGGGTTTGGTAACCGGTTGAAACCTGATGCAGTTGATGAAACCAAAGCTATCACTGCAGAAATAGAAGCCGGTGGTGCAGTCTTTTTCCATGACCTTACGCTCCATTCGAGTCACCCGAATCGTTCAGGCGCAGAACGGTGGGTATGGATTCCGACTTATCGTAATGCAAAAGCTGAAGATAAAGAATATCCGTGGGCAGTTGCAGCAAAGGTTGTTCGTGGAGAAAAATGATTTTATAATCTGATTTTGTTACACATCTGATAAAAAAACAGGAGTAAATATGTTCCGAAATCTTAGTACAGGGGCAATCGGTATCCAAGCAAACATGACTGAAGGTTTAGACTTAGCAAAAGAAGCAGGATTTGAAGGACTTGACCTAAATATCGGTGAAGCAAATCATCTTGCAGAAGAACACTCAGTTGACTATGTAAAGAATTTGTGGAATTCTGCCGGTATTGCAATGGGAGGTTGGGGATTTGGTGTGAATTGGCGTGGTTCTGATGCTGATTATTATGCCGGTTTAGCACAATTACCCGCTCGTGCAGAACTCGCTGCAGAACTCGGTTGCTTCCGTTCAACTACTGTTGTTGGTCCAGCATCAAATGACATGACATATCAAGAGAATTGGGATTTTTCTGTTAAAAGACTTCGTGGTGTTGCTGAAATCCTAAATGAATATGGACATTCAATTGGTTTGGAATTTATTGGTCCTGCAACAAGCCGGAAAGGGGCAAAACATCTATTTGCATATTCAATGGATGCGATGTTAGGTCTTGCAGCTGCTATTGGTACGGGAAACGTTGGTTTACTGTTTGATACTTGGCATTGGTATACATGTCGTTCTACTGTTGACGATGTGCGTAAACTGTCTGCTTCAGATGTTGTGTATGTTCATATCAACGATGCCCCCGCAGGAATTGACCCTGATGAGCAGATTGACAACATTAGATGTCTTCCAGCAGAAACAGGTGTTATTCCACTGACTGAATTGATGCAGATTCTCAACGATATCGGTTATGATGGACCTGTTACACCAGAACCTTTTAGTAAAAAAGTTAATGGAATGGAACCTGCTGAAGCTGCGAAAACAACAGCCGACTCTCTCAATCAGGTGTGGCAAAACGCTGGACTATAAGATAACAATCTTCAAAAGGTAAAATTGTGCAATTAATCAACAAAGAGAACATTATTGCCATTACACATCTATGGGATGGTGATCGGTTTGATGATGGTCGTCCCCGTGTTCAAGATGATATTCTTCAAAGAATGAAGGCAATCAGTATTGAACAAGCATGGGGAGTTCTAAATGGCAATGGTTATAAATTCCAATTTGCTGGTGATTGGATGGATCTTCACCCTGATCGTATCCTTGTTGGAAGAGCGGTGACATGTGCCTTTGTTCCTATACGTCCTGATTTTAATGATGCAGTTTCTGCCCAAGGTGTAGAGGATGGACGCGTTGGCGGACAAAACTCATGGGTTATTGACACACTTGTTAAAGATGATGTGATTGTCGTGGACCTTTTTGGTAAAGTAAAGGATGGCACTTTCGCTGGTGATAACCTTGGTAATTCCATCTATGCTAAAACAGGAACTGGAATGGTAATTGATGGAGGTATACGAGATTTAGATGGTATCTATGAACTACCCGATTTTGCTACGTTTGTACGCGGTGTTGATCCTACAGGTATAGCAAACGTAACACTCACTGGGATCAACATCCCTATCAGAATTGCTGAAGTAACTGTCCTTCCTGGAGATGTTGTTTTGGGGAGACGTGGGGGAATCATTTTTATTCCGCCACACTTTGCACAACAAGTTGTTGAACAAGGTGAAGAGGTACAACTCAGAGATCGTTTTGGTCACCAACGACTGCGAGAGGGGATTTACACTCCAGGTGAAATAGACAGGAAATGGTCTGAAGAGATTGAGAAGGATTTCGCACAGTGGCGTACTAACCAAGATTAGAATCTATTTGTGTAATTCAGATAAAGGATAAGAGACATATTGCGAGATTATTCCGATCTAATCAGACGATTAAAACGATTAGACCTACCACACAAGACCATAGGTGTTGTTGACGATAGTCCTATCTATCTCTTCCAACTTCAATCTCAGTCTTCCAATCCCAAACAGATACTAATTACTGGAGGCGTTCATGGAGATGAACCAGCAGGTGTGGAAGCAGCTATATCGTTCTTAGCACGAGACAATACTGAACTTCTCAATCATTTTTCCTTTGTTGTAATTCCGTGTATCAATCCGTACGGTTACATCCATGAAATGCGAGAAAACGAGAATAATGTTGATATAAATCGTTCTTTTGAAACAGATGATGTCTTGGAGGCAGTAATAGTCAAAGATGCAATACGCGATATGCAATTTGCTATGACGATAGACTTTCATGAAGACTATGAGGCAAGTGGATTTTACCTTTACGAAGGGATACAAAATGAGCAGTACCTTGGACCCATTATTGCCAATGTTGTCAAATCCATTGGTCCAATAGATACTGAAGATTCAGGTGAAGATACTACAGCAATTACTCAAGGCGTATATAAAGTTGCATCAAAATGGGGAGCACAGGGATTAGCACCTTATCTATTACACTATCATAGCGAACATGTCATCATTCCTGAGACACCGACTGTTTGGGAACTGGATCAACGTGTTGCACTTCATCTTGGCATCTTAGATACTGCATTAACGCATTACATAGAGGAAACTTAGATGGAAATACAATCCATGTTATCTAATGTAAATACGAACTCACATCCATCAGAACTGAAAATTACCGACATGCGAATCGTCCGTACTCAGGTTGGCGGAACAATCTTGAAACTGTATACAAATCAAGGTATACATGGACTGGGTGAAGTTCGTGACGGGGCAAGTCCAACTTATGCGCTCATGCTCAAAAGTCGCATCTTGGGAGAAAACCCGTGTAATGTTGACAAGATTTTTCGCAAAATCAAGCAATTTGGTCACCATGCGCGACAAGGTGGTGGTGTATGTGGTATTGAAATGGCACTGATGGATCTGACTGGAAAGGCTTATGGTGTGCCGTGTTATCAACTTGTTGGTGGTAAATTTCGTGATAAAATCCGATGCTATAGTGATACACCATCGCTGAGAGACCCAGAAGAAATGGGTAAGAAACTACAAGAACGTATTGACAGAGGATTTACTTTTTTGAAAATGGATTTGGGTGTAGGATTGCTACGAGGTATAGATGGCACACTTTCAGCACCAGATGGGAATTTAGATAGGCATGATTTGATGCATCCTTTCACAGGCATTCGTTTGACCGAAAAGGGAATTGGAATACTATGTGATTATGTGGAATCTGTGCAAGACATAATTGGATATGAGATTCCACTTGCAGTTGATCATTTCGGTCATATAGGATTAGAAGATTGTATCAGACTCGCAAAAGCATTAGAAAAATATAACCTTGCATGGTTAGAGGACATGGTTCCTTGGCAATATACGGACCAATATGTTCGTTTATCAAATTCCTGTGCGACACCTATATGCACAGGAGAGGATATCTACTGTAAAGAGGATTTCATGCCGCTGTTTGAAAACCGTGCTATTGCGATCTGTCATCCTGATATTGCAACATCAGGTGGGATTCTTGAAACAAAAAAGATTGGTGACCTTGCAGAAGATTACGGTATTGCAATGGCTCTTCATATGGCAGGAACACCTGTATGTGCTATGGCAAGTGTTCATTGCGCAGCGGCAACATCAAACTTTATGGTCTTGGAAAACCACTCTGTAGATAATCCTTGGTGGGATGAGATGGTAACTGGATTGTCCTATCCGATTATTCAAGACGGTTATATTTCTGTTCCTGAAACGCCCGGATTGGGTATTGAACTGAATGAAGAAGTTATCAAGGAACATCTACATGCGAACGAAACTGGATATTTTGTGTCTACAACAGAATGGGATAATGAACGATCACATGATAGGTTGTGGAGTTAGGAATATACATTATTGAATCACATCAATTAATTTACTTCCACATCGTGCAGTTTTTACCTCATAAGATTTTCCATGGAATTGGATTCTTGACCGACTTTGTTTAAGTCTTCTAACCTCTGCTTTACTCAAATGATTGTGAAATAAGATAGGATAGACAACAGTTGCTATATCTTTCGGTGCACAGGTATCAGCAAATTTAGTACCGCCTCTTAACTGTTCTACTGCTTTTTCTGCTTCAGCATTTTTTCCACCTTTAAGTTCAATTGGAACTACGATCAAGCTGTCATTATCATCAATGTAAAAGAGTACACACTCACATAGATTTTCTCCATGCCTTCCATGTGGAAAGACCTTGTCAAAATCAATTACAATGCGATCCACTTCTGCAACACCTGCTAAGTTTGCACTACAATTCCGTTTTCGAAATGAATTTCCAATTATCAGGTTTTCTTCACCTACTTGCAATCGTATATTTGCAAGTATTAAACTATTATTCAACCTTGTTATCTCCCATCTTCTTCATAAGTAAAGTTCGAAGGTCAACAGAACGATTATATAGTTCCTCTGCTACCTCACCGTAATCATGTGGTTCAAAACCAGAAATGAGATCAAAATTGATTTCTTCCACAGGTTTATCAGTATGGAAACGCCATGCTCCTACATCTTCTTCCATCAACCAAGTGGATGGTGGTTCAATGTAATTTTCATCTAATTTCATCACTTCACCTTCACGAACTAAGTTGCCAATTTGCTCAAGCAGCCAATCACTATGTGTTGTAATAATAACACGAACTCCAGCACGGACTAAACGAGCAAGTGTCATAGCAATTTTAGTTTGTGCTCTTGGATGTAGATGTGCTTCTGGTTCTTCAATGATTAGGGTATCTCCGGGTTTAACAATGCCACGAAGTAACATTATGAGTGGAGCGAGTTCTGATACCATTGATGAGGAACTATTCATTCCAAGTCTTATTCCAGCTTTTCTTGGATGATAATAGAATTGAGGATGTTCAGTTGTACCATGTCGTTGAACCTTTATCTTTCCATATAACACCTCTTCTTCTAATACTGTAGCAATTTCCTCAATTTCAGGTAAAGATTTGTTTTTTTCCCCATATTCAATTATCAGTTTTATAAAGTCAGCAGTCATTCCAGAAAATGCAGAAATTCTTGGTAAATTTTTATATCCAATCTGAGCAACACGATCAATCACTGAACTGACAATTAAACCTTGACTGTTTATTATTCCACTTCTAGCAGCAGGTAAATAATACGTATTCGGTGCGTTAAATCGACCTTTTCTTAGTAAGGATAATAGATCATCAAAATCGTATGGGGACTCCGGCACTGGATTAACATCTGATCTGAGTATAATGTCACCGTTAACAGATCCTTCTGCATTTGAAGAAGGACCATAGTGAAGCATTTCAAAGTGCCAAAGTTTCTGTTTTTGTTCCCATACATGCAGTGAGACTTTTAGTTGGTTAAATAATCCACCGGACAACCTTATTAGATTCGCAAAGGATTCCAATTCAAGACATCTCTGTAATTCTTCCGTAATCAATTCTGATCTGTTCAGTTTAGATTCTAATCGGAGGCGGATTCTATCAGGTAAATCAGAAAACCTAAATGGACAATTATTTCTGTTTAACTTTTCAAGTGTTTCACCTATTTCTTGATCTAATTCAGCTTGATTATCAATTGGAAGATTTCTTCTTCGGTATGTGAATGCAATTGATGGACTAATATGATAAGACCAAGGAAATTGATTAATACCTTCGAAATATCGGAATAAAGCATAGATGAGCGATGCAAGATATGTTTTTCCAGTGTTACTTTCACCTACGAATATAGTGAGCGGACGTAAGTCTATCTCTGCCTTTTCAATAGGACCGAAATTCTCTACAGCAATGTGGATTTTATAGTCTTGTTTGTCTTTCTGTTCTTCCACAGGATGTTTCCTCCTATTTTAATAACGTGAGTTTGATAAACAATTCAAATATTTTGTCTAAAGAGAACTCTTTTGGTATAATAAAGTCATTATACGGACTTTCCAAAGGAGTTCTCTAATGGGTATTTTAACACTATTTTGCAAAATTGACGACTTTTTTTAGCTTATAATGCATTTCTGGAATCGCGATCACTTCAGAACGATAAACCGGTTGAAACACGCGGGCATCCGCGCAGTCTACACGACAGTGAGGTCCTGACCATAATCATTGCCTTCCATCAAAGTGGGTATCGTACGTTCAAACATTTTTATGAAAAACATGTCTGCGTCTATTGGTGTGCTGAGTTTCCAAATCTTGTCAGTTATTCTCGGTTCGTGCAGCTCAAAAAAGAGGTGCTGCACCTCTTGACGATTTTTCTTGATGTGCACCTCGGAGCATGTAGTGGCACCTCTTTTGTCCATTCCACGCGTCTGCGCGTGTGTGATAACAAGCGGATTTCAGCACATCGTGTCTTTGCTGAATATGCGGGGCGTTCAAAAACCTCTATGGGCTGGTTCTTTGGCTTTAAACTTCATCTGATCATCAATGAGAAAGGCGAAGTTTTAGGTATTCAACTCACACCGGGCAACACAGATGACCGAAAACCCGGACCCGATTTAGTGGTGGGACTGCAGGGTTCCCTCTACGGAGATAAGGGATATATCTCTAAAGACATGCGGGAAACGCTTCGCCAGCAAGGTATCAACTTGATGGACAAAGTCCGTCCGAATATGAAACCCGAACCGCTGTCTACCTCCGATGAGGAGTGGTTGAGAAAACGTGTGATTATTGAATCTGTGATCAAGGAACTGAAAACACAGACACAGCTGGAACACAGCCGACATAGAAGCATTGTCAACTTTCAAGTGAATGCGGTTACTGCCCTGATTGCTTATCAACTTTTAGAGCACAAACCCTCGGTGAACCTGCGAAAACTTCAGGAAATCAACGATGGACCTATGCTTTTTAACTTCTAAACTATTTTCAAACTCACGTTATAATTACAATCTTGTTAGAAGGAGAAATCCGATGGAGACCAAACGAAGAAGGTTCACTCCCAAATTTAAGATTGAAGTTGTTATTGAAGCCCTATAACCTAGACGTTTATGTTTCAGTTCTCATGGATGTATTTACTCAATTGATAAGAGGCAGGCAACTGAGCCGACATTTGACATAACCTCTGACAGTGAAATCATTGCAGCGGGCGTTACGCCAAAACGTGCCAGAGATCCATCATAGTGATCAGGGAGTTCAGTCCCTTTCAAACGACTATATTTCTACTCTCACCAACTATGGGATTGAGATTTCGTTAGCTCATAGAGGGTGTCCTTGGGAGAATGGTTAGGCGGAACGATTAGCATAAGAAACAGAATTGTAGGTTTTATTACCGTGTCCTTGGGAGAATGGTTAGGCGGAACGACTTATCCGAACTCTCAAAGAGGAAGAAGTCCACCTGAATGACTATGAGGATATAGCAGATGCTCATACTCGCATTGGACATTTTATTCAACAAGTATAACCAGAAACGATCTCATTCGGCTTTAGGTTATTTGACACCTATTGAATTTGAGAAAGAACACTTGTCTTAACTGTACGAAATTATGGTCTAAAAAATCGATGGCAATTCAGGTGTTGTTCCTGATAAGATTAACAAACGCACTTATGACTATCTGATATGCTGTCAAATAGAATCGTCAGTCAGTTCCCATTCTTATGATAAAGAGGGTATTAAATGATTACCGAACTTGGCATTAAAAACATCAAATCATGGAAAGATCCAGAGAAATTTCAGATTGCACCTTTAACCGGCTTTTTCGGTGCGAATAGTTCGGGTAAAACCAGTATTCTCCAAACACTACTTATGTTGAAGCAAACAGTTGAACAACCCTGGAATTGGGAAGGTTTAATTGATTTTGGAGATGATAATTCGCAGGTCTACTTAGGCTCTTTTGAAGATCTCATTTATCAACACAATGCTGAAATGAAACGCAAGAAGGAGCAAGGTTTGTGATCGTTGTTGTTGATACAAATGTAGTTGTTGTCACCAACGGTAAATCTGAACAAGCCTCTGCAACTTGTGTTATCACTTGTATAGAGAGACTTCAGCAGATTATCGATGGAGATGTGAAATTAGTTCTTGATATGGAGTGATCAATGAAAATAGCAGTTCTTTCCTATAGCCATCACGGACGGAGTATGGCACAAACAGCACAATCAATCGGACACGAGATCGTTGGTGTGATGGATTCTGAGCATTCACCCCGCGAACAGTTGGCACATCACTTCCAAGCACCAGCATTTGATACTGCTGGCAACTGTCTTGATGCTACTAAACCTGACGCAGCTCTTGTCGCCGGGAAACATAACGAGATGTCATTTCACGTTCAGGCTTGTGTTGACAGACGGATTCCATATCTATTGGATAAACCGTTTGCTGATAGTGCAGGAAGTCTGCGTCCTGTGGCAGAAGCATCGGAGAAGCATGGGGTAATCAGTGCGCTTGTGTTGCCGAATCGAGCAAGCAGAATTGTGAGTGTTGTCAAAGAATTACTTGAAGATGGCAGCTTAGGTGAACTTGTCCTATACAACAGCAGACTAAACAACGGGCCTCCATCCCGTTATGATCCCACTCCATCCTATTGGCACAACGATCCAAACATTTCTGGTGGTGGATGTTGGGCAGTTGAAGCTGCGCACGGTATTGATACATTCCTACAGTTTGTAGGGGATCAAAAAATCACTGTTGTCGGTGCAGTAATGTCCAATGCAATGTATGGTCGCGTTGTGGAAGATAACGGCATTGGTGTATTAAGAACAGAAAACGGGATCACAGGTATCATAGAATCAGGTTATACATATCCATCAGGTAAACGTGGTGGTGACCACTTCTTTCGTTTTATCGGCACAAAGGCATCGGTGTTTGAGCAGTATGGCAAAAACGGTGAACCGTTGATTGAAGTGCATACCACAGAAGGAGTGCAGTTCAGCGAGGACATATCACACGGAGCAAGAATGAAAGGTGTCATGGGTAATGCATTTGATGCAATTCGTGATGGTAACTCCTTTGATCCATCTGTTGTTGATGCTGTGCGAATACTTGAAGTTCAGGATGCTGTCTATGCTCATGCCCGACAAAGTGAGGCATCGAACGGTCCCTATCCTTTGGGATAATCTAATCCAATAAAGCTATAAAGGATTCAATAATGGCAAAATCAAATAATATAGAAATACTACCTCCAGATTCAGAATTAGAAGAAGTTTATGGTGATGCACATTTCACTGAAGGACCAACCGTTGCACCAGATGGGACGGTCTTTTTCAGTGACATCACCTTCACACATCAAGCTGATATGCAAGCCGGACATATTATGAGATACGATCCTGCTACTAACGAGACAACTGTTTTCCGTTCGCCGAGTGGCATGTCAAACGGGATGAAGTTTGATGCACAAGGACGATTGGTTGTTGCAGAAGGTGCAGATTTCGGTGGTAGACGGATTACCCGAACTGATATGAAAACGGGTAAAAGCGATATCATTGCTGGACTATACGAAGACAGACCATTCAACTCCCCAAATGACCTTACGATAGATGAAAAGGGACGAATCTATTTCACTGATCCGCGCTACGTTGGCAATGAACCGGTAGAACAACCTGTTATGGGTGTCTATAGAATTGACACTGATCGTTCAGTGCACCTCCTTATTGCTGATTCTGGCAAACCTAACGGCATTGCGGTATCACCTGACCAGAAAACGCTTTATGTCGGTAGTAATGACAGCGGAGCGTTTCGTGAGTTGCCAGATGAAATGCCAACCTATACGGGTCGCATGGCTCTGCTCGCTTATGATTTATCATCAGATGGTACTGCTACATTCCGAGAAACACTCGTTGACTATTTTCCAGAACACGGACCGGATGGCTTTGAAGTTGATGTTGAAGGCAATTTATACGTTGCGGTTCGTGATGCAACTCGGTTTGGTATCTGTGTCTATTCTCCTGATGGAACTGAATTGGCGTATATCAAGACACCTGAATTGCCCACCAATGTTGCCTTTGGTAGAGGTGATGCAAGTAAGATGCTTTATATCACCGCAGGTGGTAGTCTCCTTAGAATTCGTGTTTCTAAAGATGGATATCATCTTCCGTAGAATTAATACCAATTCGATAAGGATTCCCTAATGAAATGTAATACCATTTCTAATAGAAAACGCCGCATTTTTGTACCACAAACTGCCAGTTTGTGCAGTCCTTCAAGACATTCTTAACAAATGCTAATGGGATATACATTTATAGAAATGGTATAAATTAAGAAGCGCAATGAATTGCGCGACTACGAACCAGTTTTTTCTTATACATCTGGATGAAGTGTGTGCCAGGTTGTTGCACTTTCATAAGCGTGACCGACTTGTAGCAATAACGGTTCACTCAAATCCTTTCCAATAAACTGAATACTCAATGGTAATCCTTCACTGTTCATGCCACACGGAACAGATAACGTTGGGGTACCGTTGTAGTTAAACGGGACAGTAAATCTTTGAAACTTTGCTGGTCTTGTCTCCATTGGACCATACAACATCTCTGGAGTAATCGGATGAGGTGGGGCAGACATTGACGGACATACCAACACATCAATATCTTGAAACACACGTTTGAAATGTTTAGTGCATGCAGTTCGTAATTTATGTGCTTTTTCATATTCTGCCGGTGTAACATTTGCTCCCATGTCAAGCCATCCTTGGAACCAAGGACCGTAATGCTCACGATGTGAAGGATAACACTTTACATGCGCTTTCACAGCCTCCCAAGAACAGATTGTTGGCCACGCCAATACATACTCATCTATATCTGACACTTCAACATCAATTATCTCAGCACCCAATTCTTGCAGTAATTTCACACCGTTTGATACTGCTTCGGCAAGTTCTGCGTCTACATCCTTTGTTGCGTAATTCTCGTCGAAACCTATTCGAACACCTTGAATTCCCCGATGAATCTCATCATACATTGTCGGGACAGTATCATCCAATGTTAAATAATCATCTATGTCAGAACCAGCAATTACTTCAAGCATTATTGCTTCATCCAATGTTGAAAAATCACCTGTGTCAGAACCAGCAATTACTTCAAGCATTATTGCTGCATCTGCTACACTACGTGTCATCGGACCGATATGATCCATAGAGAGTGCAAGCTCCAATACACCATATCTACTCACTCTCCCAAAAGTCGGTTTCAATCCAACGATACCGCATGCAGCTGAAGGGAATCGGATTGAACCCCCAGTATCACTACCAATAGAACCTGAGCACAATCCCGCTGCGGTTGCAACGCCTGATCCACTTGATGATGAACCTGTCCATCTATCTGGATTCCAAGGGTTTATGGGAATATCAAATTCTGGATGGTATCCACCCATTGCCCCTTCAGTCAGATTTAATTTACCAAGTATCACTGCACCAGAATCCTTGAGTTTTTTGACAACTGTGCTGTCGTGTTTAGGGATGTGAGCTGCCATGACATAAGCCCCACCCATCGTGCGAATGCCATTTGTAAACAATAGATCCTTTACCCCAATAGGCACACCGTGAAGTGGACCGCGGTAGTTACCGGCAGTAATTTCCTGTTCAGCTTGTTGAGCTGCTGCCATTGCTTGTTCAGCAGTTACAGTAGCATAACTTTTCAGATGACCATCATGGTGTTCAATACGATCAAGCATTACCTTTGTCAATTCAACAGGTGATAACTTCTTAGATGACAGTAATTCTGCTATCTGTGATATAGTCTTGTAATAAAGTGGTGTTTCTGACATGTCATTTTCCCCTAATTCTCTATTATTCATTTGGACGGCTGCGTCCTAATAGACTCAATAGACGTTCATCTGCGGTTTGGAGTGCATCATCCGGTACAGGGACATCGTTACACAGATTGAACCGCCAATATGCCCAATATGCAGCATACTGAGATTGAATAATATAACGTGTTTTGTTTGATGTATTTGGTGCACCGCGATGCCAACATTGTGGGTCTTGTAGATAGATATCTCCTGCTTTGCAAAAGATTGAGACAGGTTTGTTTCCTTCAAATTCCGGATTTTCTTGACTGTTGGGTCCTCTTCCAGAATAATGACTCCCACGCACATACTGCGTTGGTCCTTCCTCAAGTGTATTGATGTCATTTAGTGCCATCTGCACTGTGAACCACATCACAGGCATCCTCAGTCGTGGGTCGTGCCGTGGCATCTCTTCAGTAACGGGGAAGTGCACAGAACCATCAACATGCCAACTGCTTATGGAAAGACCGGGTAGATTTCGGAGTACATTCTGTCCACAAAACTTGCAGTTTTGTCCAACAATTGCTTCTGCGAGACTTAGGATGGGTTCACGGAGAAGCATATCTCGGAAAATCGGATCAAGTTCTATGGTGTTTCGTAGAATGAAGGGTAGCTCTTCTCCCGTCTCCGCATGTCTACCCATTTGGATATATCGGACATCAGCAAGGTGTGGATTTGTTCTGTCGGCAAGTTCTGGATCGGCGAAAAACGAATCTGTTTTGTCTCGTAGCGCGATTACTTCTTCCTCAGTGAGGATATCCGGTAGATGTACAAATCCATCTTGAAAGAACTGTTCGGCAATTTCTTTTGTTTTCTCTGGACTGAATGGTTCACCATTTAAGATTGGACTGTTTGGCATATTTGTCTCCTATTATAACCTAAGTTGCTACCTACTGAATATTAATCATCAAAATACTTTATCAAAAGAAGAATCAAAGGAATTCTACATATTTTGGTATCATTTCTTATATATCGGGGTTACAAATCCCTCCAACAAATGATAGGTGGTAACTTAGGTTAAATAATCCATTTCGGGTAACAAATTCCACCTGTATTGGTCAGGTGGATGCGTGTTGCGTGCCCAATTAGCAAGTATTCGTGTATCCTCACGTTTTGCTTGCATCTGTAGGGCAATTTTTTCGGGTTCCCATCCAGTCAATACCTTTTCTGTCAATTCTGACAAAATGTCCTGACAATCTGGATCATTTGCTCTATCGTGCAATTCATTTGGGTCATCGTATATATTATAGAGTTGCGAAGGTTGCAGAAGATAGTAATTTAATTTCCAATCTCCGTTTCGAATCATCCTGTGGTAACATCCGTCGTCAGTGCAGAATTCAGAGAATGCAATATCTTCCCAATACGTGTCTTTTCCATTGAACAAAGGAAGGACACTTCTGCCGTGAGAATTTGGTAAAGGTGGTGCGTCAAGTGCATCAAGCATCGTTGCATTTAAATCGAGTGAACTGATCACCCTGTCACAACGGACACCTTCTGGCAAGTTTCCACGCCATGATAGAATTGCTGGCACTTTAACTGAATGTTCATAGAAAGTCTGTTTCCACCAGAGTCCATGTTCACCAACTTGTTCTCCGTGATCTGAAGAATAGAGTATGATTGTGTTTTGGTCTAATTCATTTTCTTGGAGAGCGGTTAGGATTTGTCCAATCATGATGTCCATACGCGTAACTAATGCCCAATATGCTGTGCGTGCCCGTATAATCTCACCATCTGATACTTCTGTGATTCCACACTTTTCACGCCACCATTGGAAATAGGGATGTAATTTTTCTGAATAAGGTTCAGGATTTGCAGGCATCGTCATTCGTCCATCATATAGTTTATAATCTTCCTGCCTTGCTACAAAAGGTTGATGGGGTAACATAAATCCGACAGAGATTGAGAATGGTTCATCAAGTATTCCTGCTCTTTTCTGAACACCGAGTCGGTTGAGATAATCTACTGTGGCAGCGGTTACATCTTCGTCATGCACCTGATATGCACTCTGTCCTACGCCAGATTTCTGTAGACTAACACGAGCGGGTCCAGCAGTTCCTGAGAGTTCTCCATGGTCAACACCACTACCCCCTGGATGATTTGGACCGTGGTCTCCGATGAGTCGTTCTGAATAACCATGCAGTTGATCTGGACCTAATGCATGCATTCGGCCGATAAGAACTGGTTTATATCCTGCTGCACCCATTGCATGTGCGAAGGTTGGAATCCCAGAGTTTAGGACGTGACTGTTAGTCCAAACTTGGTTTTCATAAGGATGTCTACCGCTTAACATTGACATTCGGGATGGCACGCAGATTGGTGAAGGACAGTAGACATTCTCAAATACTATGCCTTCAGATGCAAGTCTGTCTAAGTTTGGCGTTTGCACCAATTTGTCACCGTAACATCCTGTGACATAGGGATTGTGTTGGTCTGAATGGATGTATAGTAGATTTGGTTGTGGGTTTTGCATTTCTGTTCCTTTAGGTTAATGTTATGTTTCATTATACTTGGCAAGTGCTTTGAGTCAAGGAAAATGTGATGGTTTAGCTTCTTTCTGTATCGCAGATTTGCACGGATTACACGGAGAATACACTTGATTCTCCAGTGTTCATTCCAAGGACAAACTAAACTTGGGAGAAACCCTCATATCAGAGTAATCTGTGTAAATCCGTGATTTTGAGTTCTAAATCGCGGAAATCCGCGGATGCCGTTGATAAGAAGTGTTTACGTAAGTTGCTATTTAGAAGTGGTATTTTGTGGACATCAGAAACTGACTATGATAATATATCTCAACATTATTAGAATTTCAATCTGCATGAGTACATAGGGAGACGAAGACGTGAATTTTGTTCAGTTGACAAATGCACAGCGTAATGACTTTGAAGAGAACGGGTTTTTAATTGTCCGTTCAGTACTTGACGAAGAAATGATTGCACGGCTGACTGACACTGCTGATCGTATCGTAAATGAACGAGAGTCTGATGCACAATATGTTCATATCCGTGATGGATTGGTTCAAGAACCTGCGTTTGCAGAATTGACATCACAGACGAATGCAATTCCGTTAGTCATTCAATTGCTAGGCACAAATATCCACATAACAAATACTGCCCTACTCTATAAACGTCCACAACCGCCCGAGATGCCAGAGCATCGGGGTTGGCACCGCGATGTGGGTTTGCATTTGGATCTCGGACATAGAGATTGTCCACGGGTTGGTTTGAAAGTGGCATATTGTTTAACGGATTGTCATGTTCCCAATTCTGGAGCTACACTGTTTATACCAAAAAGCCATGTATCGGGTGAACCATTAGGGATTCCAGAGGGCAATCTTGATCCAGTTGAACCTTATGCGGAACCACTGCTTCGTGCGGGTGATGCATATTTTTTTGAAAATCGAATTTACCACACTACAGGACTGAACTTTACAGATCAAACAGCGAAAATAATAATATACGGCTACCACTACGCATGGCTTAAACCTGAAGGCTATTTGTTGTATTACAACGACAGACAACAGCCTGATGAGGATGTTTTGAAAAACGTCGATGATCTTGGGAAACAGTTTCTCGGAGGTGGTGGAGGGGCAGCTGCACACTGGGCAACTGAACATAATCTAACTTTGGAACAAGCACCTCAAACTGTTACAATAACCTAAGTTGCTGCCTACAGAATAGTAATCATCAAATTTCTTTATCAAACGAAGAAACAAAGGAAGTCTGCATATTTTAGTGCCACTTCTTATAAATCGGGGTTACAAACCCCTCCAACAAATGATAGGTGGCAACTTAGGTTACAATATAGAAGATGCAGAGCAGTATTGTATCACTCTTTAAAGAAGGACTAATATGAAAAAAATAAAAGTTGGTATAATAGGTTGTGGCGGAATTGCTGGAGGTAAACATCTACCTGGCCACAATAGCGTAAAAGATGTATCAATCATCGCTGCATGTGATATAGAAAAAGCGCGAGCTAAATCATTTGCAAAGCAGCATGATATTCCGAATGTTTTCACAAAATATGAGAAATTGGTAGAGATGGACGAACTTGATGCGGTTAGTGTATGCACGCCGAACAACTTTCATGCTGGACCAACTATCGCTGCCCTAAAAGCAGGAAAGCATGTTATATGTGAAAAACCGATCGCTGCGAATGCAGTTGACGGACAAGCAATGGTAGACGCACAGAAAGCAAGTGGAAAGATATTGCAAATCGGGCTGCAATCGCGTTTCGGTGCAGGTGCACGCACACTTCGCAAAATGCATGACGAAGGTTTTTTCGGTGATGTATATTATGCGCGTGCAATGGCTATGCGTCGACGTGGAGTTCCTGCGTCGCCATCGTTTCTGAGTAAAAAGATTGCAGGTGGTGGTCCCCTCATCGATATCGGAGTGCATATTCTTGATGTCCTCCTCTGGATGATAGGTTGTCCTAAACCCGTTGAAGCATTAGGCATGGCAGTCAAGAAATTCGGAGATAGAGCGGATGTCATCAACCCATGGGGAAAGTGGAATCCAGAAGAATTTGAAGTAGAAGACTTTGCGATGGGAACAATCAAATTTGAAGGAGACTTGACGGTGACCTTAGAAACAGCGTGGGCATCACATATTCAGAATATAGGTGGCACTTTCTTTATGGGAGATATGGCAGGGGCAACCTATGAACCGCTTCAGATATATCTTGACAAGAAGGATGAGATGGTCAATTATGAACCCAAACTTCTGACTGGATTGCCGAGTGAATTTGAATCGTTCCACAAAGCGATAAGAGAGGATTTACCTTCACCTGTACCAGCAGAAGAAGTGTTAAATGTGACGAAGATATTTGATGCGATTTACGAATCTGCACGGATTGGACGTTCTGTGCCAATTCTATAGAATCCTATTTGGATGTAGTTAATTTCTACCAAAATTTATTCTTTTACGTAACTCGCACGAACAATCGTTTTCATACCGCCGCGTATGTTAAAGTCACCGACAACTTCTGCTGTTCTTGGTTGACATGCATTCACAAAATCTTCAAGCACCTTATTTACAATATGTTCATGGAAGATGCCAATATCCCTGAAAGAGACGAAATACTCTTTAAATGATTTGAGTTCAATGCAATGCATATCTGGAACATAAGTAATTGTGATAGTTGCGAAGTCTGGCAAACCGGTTTTGGGACAAACAGTGGTAAATTCTAAATTAGTAATTTCTATGGTATAATCTCTGTCGCTGTATTGATTTTCCCATGTTTCTATTGAGGGTGTTTTTAGATCGCGTATATGTGTCTGTAAATCGTCATAAGTTGATTGATTATTCATTCGTAAGTCCTTAGATGTATATAATGTTTGTTTCAAGTGTGAATATGGAAGTTAAAATTATTAGTAATGGTAACTTGCACCAAGAGATACATTATACCGTATCTGAGTAATATGTTGCAATGATGTTATCGGATGGGGGTATGTCCAGATTTTGTCACTAACTTCTCACCATGAATTGTAGGGGCGGGTCTCTGTGCCCGCCCGTTGCCTAACAGGACAAGGAATGGCAGGCACAGAGACCCGGGGAATGCCATAAGCGCATTGGTCCCGTTGATTTGGCACTACAATAGATGACAGGTTTTTCACTTGAATTGACATCTACGGTGACAAAAACTTTAAACACCCAGATTGACAGCAGGGATATTTGTATTTAGGATTTTCTTAATTCCTACTAAATACCCCAGATTGACAGAGGTGTGTAAAGTTCTTAGAAAAATATTACATTAACCCTATAGTCTTGTTCGTATATTCGTAGCACATGCTGCCAGCTTGTGCATGCAAAACTATGCCAAAAAGTCAGAAAAAGAATTAAAAGAATACAAATTTCGCTAAAATTGTAAAAAAATACTTGACTCACGTTATTTATTCGGTTATAATACATGTCACATAGATTTCAATTTCAAAGCAGTAAATTATGAAAACAAGACCTCTTATGCAAAGAACAATGATTAACCTACAAGCAATCTCTTCATTACATAGAAACACATTACACAAAAGTGAGAATGCACAGACATTCAATATTAAACGCATTCACATAAACGCCAAACCCTTAGGCATCACACCACTTTTGACATTTAGAAACATTCTATCTGCATTCGTCCAATGCTGGACAAGTATGATGCTCAGTCCACCAATCTCACACAACAAAAGACGAATAGTGAAAGTGTACAAAATAAAAATTTTTTGTTTTTTTATAAATCCTTTACCAATCCTTATAGCAACTGCTCTGAAAGCACTAAAAAAAACTGTACAGATGTACGAAATAATGTACAATTTCTGTACAGTTTTGAGAAGCGAAAATTCCATAAAATTAGAAGGAAATCACAGAGAATATATTGCCAGATGAAACACAGAATTCATGAACACTTCAACTGCTGTCAATCAAACCGCACAATAAAATCTTAAGATTAAGATTTACTATCAGATTGACAAGGGTGTGTCCAGATTGTGTCACTAACTTCTCACCATGAATTGTAGGGGCGGGTCTCTGTGCCCGCCCGTTGCCGGACAGGACAAGGAATGGCAGGCACAGAGACCCGGGGAATACCAAACGCGTATTCGTCTAAGCGCATTCATACCCGGGGAATGCCTTAATGGCATTCATACCGTTGATTTGGGGGAACGCCAAAAGGCGTTCATACCGTTGATTTGGGGGAATGCCTTAATGGCATTCATACCGTTGATTTGGGGGAACGCCTACAGGCGTTCATACCGTTGATTACTTGATTTGGCACTACAATAGAGGACAGGTTTTGCACTTGAATTGACATCTACGGTGACAATAACTTTACACACCCATCGGATGGGGTGTATAGTTATTTGATTGTTCTTGACATAGGTCATAATTCGTTTATACAATGTTGAAGGTGGCTATATGAAATTAACTGAGAAACAGGTCAATTATTTCAACACATTTGGTTATCTTTTTATTCCAAAAATGTTCTCAACAAGTGAAATTGAGTGGATTACGGAAGAATTTGAAATTACTATACAAGAATTTGGTGGTGGAAAGAATCACGATGGCACAAACCGTACGATGTTCGGGGGGCCTATTGAACACCGCCCTCGTCTCTGCACACTTCTTGATGATCCCCGTATAAAGGGGCTGATAGGTGGTGTCATCGGAGAGGATTTCAACTATGCAGGTGGAGATGGCAACTATTACACGGGTAATACGGGTTGGCATCCTGATGGTAATTGGGGCAGACTTTTTTCTATTAAGGTTGCTTTCTACCTTGATCCACTGACACGCGAAACAGGATGTCTGCGCATTATACCGGGTAGTCAGAATCCTACACATTTTGTTCGAGCACAGCAGATAGATCCGAATCAATCGGAGACGTTATTCGGTGTTCCACCTAATGATTTTCCAACAAGTATTGCCTTAGAAAATTCTCCAGGGGATGTGGTAATATTCAATCATGATACTTACCACGCATCTTTTGGTGGTGGGACACGACGGCGTATGTTCACTATGAATTGTACGCAACACTGCACTTTGGCAGAAGATTTGGAAGTCCTGAATCAATATTTGAGTGTACATTCAGCAGGTGGTTACAACATTGACACAGGTGCTGGTATGTTTTTTCCGACTATGGTTGATACTGCGGATGAGACACGTCTGAAACATCTAAAGCAATGTAGTGATATTCATGATGTATTGTTTCCCCAATATGCTCGTAAGTCTTAATAAAAGATTCATGTCGCACGATCTGTAAGGAGATTAATTTATTAATTGGGTAATTCAAATATCCTAAAACTCATAGGTGTGTTTAGTGAGTGTGCTGGGTTTCACTACATAATAAACAAAATATTCATTAATCTTCAATAGGAACTGCTGTAGATCTCCTTTAATTAGAATATCTGAAGTTGAAAATATAAGGTAAAGGGGAGTAATACTATGCATAGATTCAATTGGTTTTCATCAATATTCCTTATACTCACCTTATTCCTAAGTGGTGCCAAAACTACAAATGAAGGTCTGAAACCTAAAGAGGTTGAGCTTCATGGGAAGGTTGTCTGTTTAGCAGAAGCAATGCATGAAAAGTATAAGGTTGAACTCTCTACAGAACATGAGCATCTCTATGGTGTCAAAACGAATGATGATAAATACTTTACACTCTTACGGACATCGCTATCAGAAGCACTGTTCGTGGACAAACAGTTGCAGGAGAAAGACCTGATTTTCAAAGGTCGTGTCTTTCCAAACACACAACTATTAGAAGTAATGCGGATACAATCTCTAATAAATGGTGTTGTGCATCAATACCTTCGCCATTTTTACGTGCTTCAATCGAATGAGAATATAGGGTTGCTCTATAATTGATCTGTGATATTGTGCGATAGCATGAATAAAAATAACTTTAGGTTTTTCTTGAAGTGTTTTTAATTATCATAACCCAAGTTGCTACCTATCAGAATCTGGTCACCTTCGTTTTCTTTAAGTTATCCACTCTTCCGCTCCAGCGGAGCGGTATGTTTATAGCACGCACTTTGTTTCAGTCTTCCGCTCCAGCGGAGCGGTATGTGAAAGAACCCTGAACAGACCGGACGACTCGTTGGACCATTTCTAATAATAGATGCTTCCTTAACGTAGCATAAACTGTGAGTTTGTGCAGTATTCAAAAGGTTTTCATAACAACAAACCGCACAATCTGGCAGAATGTGCTACAATTGGCGAAGGTATTGGTGCATGAACTCTATTACTATTGCGATACATGTTATATCCGTGCAGTTGCACCGGGAAACTGCGATTGCTGTCAGGCACCAGTTGAGTTGATTGAGAAACCATTGAATGTAGACTCTGTAATTCCATCACCATGAGTGATAAAAGGATTTGACTATGGAAAAACGACCAAAAATTGCTGCAATCACTACCATATACCACAAATACTCACATACTCAGCATATTGTAGATAGGTTTTTAGAGGGATATGGATGGAATAGTCGACACCATTATCCCCGTATGGACCTTGTCTCACTCTATGTTGAACAGGTCAAAGACAACGACTTGAGTAAAGACAGATTAGAACGATTTCCATCAATGAAAGGATATCCCACAATAGCAGATGCACTCACTCTCGGCGGTGAAGAATTAGCTGTTGATGGTGTCCTTCTTATCGGAGAACACGGTGAATATCCGAGCAACGAAAAAGGACAACGCCTCTATCCACGCTATGAACACTACATGCAAATGGTTGAGGTGTTTGAAAAGAACCGACGGGGCGTGCCTATATTCAACGATAAACATCTTTCATGGAATTGGGAGTGGGCACAGGAAATGTATGACATTTCTCAAAAGATGGATTTTGCATTCATGGCAGGTTCATCGCTACCTGTAACATGGAGAACTCCGTCTATAGATATGCCACTCGGAACTTCCATATCAGAAGCAGTGTGCGTCGGTTATGGTGGTGTGGACAGTTATGATTTCCACGCATTAGAAACCGGACAGTGCATGGTTGAACGACGAAATGGTGGAGAATCTGGTGTCAAATGGTTGCAAGCTTACCGTGGTGATGCCTTTTGGAACGCTCATCATGATGAACTCTGGTCACGCGAACTCTTTGAATCTGCGTTGTGTCGCAGTCATACATTGACACCCTCGCGTCCAGGATTTAACAATCCATTTCCCACTATAGATGAGATGAAAGAAATTGTCCAAGACCCGATAGCATACCAATATGAACATAACGATGGTCTAAAATCAACGATGATTCTGATGAACGGATTAGTTCAGGATTTCAACTTCGCTGCCTATATCGGATCAGATAACGAAGTGCTGTCTACGCAAATGTACCTCCCAATGCCTCCTGCACGGACGAGTTTAGCAAACTTCTTCTCTCCGCTGGTGAACAATATTGAGAAGATGTTTCTAACAGGAGAACCGACCTACCCTGTTGAACGGACATTACTAACGACTGGACTCGTTGCTGCAGGTGTTGACAGTCTCCATGATGGTGGTACAAAACAGGAGACACCGCATTTAGATATTGCCTATCAACCAACCAAAGAATCAACCTTCTGGAGAACATGAGCTATGAAACGAATTGCAGTTATAACAACAATCTATCGTTATCTAACGCATGCACAACACATTGGCGATAGGTTTCTCGTCGGATATCCAAAAGAAGGAAAATGGCATCATCCAGATATGAAAGTCGTTTCTCTATATGTTGATCAAATACCAGAAGGTGAACAAAGTCAAGACCGAGCAAGAGAATTTGGTTTTTCTGTCTATCCTACTATACCCGAAGCACTCCGATGCGGTGGTGACAAACTTGCCGTAGATGCAGTTCTGTTGATTGGTGAACATGGTCAATACCCTAACAATGAAATGAGTCAAGTTTTATATCCTCGCTATGAGTTTTTCAAAGAATGTGTGAAGGTTTTTGAAGAGGATGGTCGTGCAGTTCCCATATTCAACGACAAACACCTATCCTATAGTTTTGAAAAGGCAAAAGAGATGGTGGATGATGGACACCGTCTCGGTTTTGGACTACTCGCAGGTTCATCATTACCTGTCACATGGCGACTGCCTGATGTGGAATTACCGTTGGAATGTGACCTTGAAGATGCACTTATGGTCGGTGTTGGTGGCTCAGATCCTATGGATTACCATGCGTTAGAAGCCATGCAATGTATGGTTGAACGGCGTAAAGGTGGTGAAACAGGTGTTGCGGCAGTCCAACTCATAGATGGACAGGATGTTTGGCAAGCTGGTGAAGATGGACGTTGGTCATTGGAATTGCTTGAGGCAGCACTTTCGCGTAGTGATACACCGTGCGGGTTAACTGATGAAGATGGGAGAACACAAGACCTCATCGGTACAGGTGAACTTCACAAACTCGTGGACAATCCATCTGCCTATTTTATTGAATACAATGATGGTTTTAAAGCAACACTACTGATGCTTAACGGTGCTGTCCGTGATTACTGCTTTGCAGGGAAACTTAAGGATGAATCTATACCCGTATCCACGCAATTCTTCTTAACACCAACGCCGAATGTCACCTATTCTGCATGTCTTGTATCCAAAATTGAAGAACTTTTTGAGACAGGAGTTGCACCCTATCCCGCGGAACGAACCTTGTTGGTGAGTGGAACTTTGGAGAGTTGTTTAATCTCACGTCATCAAGGAAATGTTCACTTAGAAACACCTCATCTAAATGTCCAATATCAAGCACCTGTGGAACCGCAGCACGCACATAGATAAACTCATACATTAGAGAGTAGATTCACCATTCTAACCATTCCACAAATGAAATTAACTTGACTTTGATGATGGTACTTGTTGTATCACAGGGATTACGTAACTTCTTATTGATGCACCGTCAATTCTCTCATTTTCTTTACGTCGTATTGGTTCTTTCCGATGATCAAATATGATATAATAGCCTTCCAAGGCATTTTCAGAATTAACGTATGCAGCCAGTTGCCTTTTGCCTGCCTGATACCGAACGTCACCACGCCAGATCTTAATTTCAATTACATATTTTTCTTGGTTATGAGAAATCAATAAGTCCATTTTTCCACGACCTGTTTGCACTTCAATGTACATCCCAGCACCGATTGCATGCACAAACGGTTCAAGATATGTCAGAAGAAGATGTTGTCCTATATACTCTTGCGGCGTATCAGTGACCTGCAGTATTTTATAACCTGCACGTGCAATGAATTGCGCGACTAGGAGCGCGTTTTCTTTGTATGAGACTATCAATTAGAAATGGTATTATATTATATCCGATTTCATTAAATTCTATTCATCACACAAACAATCTATGCTATACTAAATAGTAAGATATGCGATTTTCGGAGGAACAATAATGAATGAATCAGTTAGAAAATGGGATGGAACAATAACACGATATCCTGATCCTGCAATTGAAGTTATTGACAGTCGTTTTGCTAAATACAAGATAGGTAATTCCGTTGTTGAACGGTTGTGGACAGGTGCACGATGGTCAGAAGGACCCGTTTGGTTTGGTGATGGAGGCTATCTTTTATGGAGTGATATACCAAATAACCGTATTCTGAAGTGGGAAGAAGCAAACGGGAAAGTCAGCGTCTATCGCAAACCATCGAACTATAGTAACGGTCATACCCGAGATCGTCAAGGAAGACTCATTAGTTGTGAACATGGTGCGCGCCGTGTCACCCGGACTGAATATGATGGAACGGTAACCGTGCTGATAGACACCTTCAATGGTAAAAGACTAAACGCACCGAATGATGTTGCTGTACATCCTGATGGACATATTTGGTTTACTGATCCTGGGTATGGAATTATGCTCAATTATGAAGGACATATTGCTGAATTTGACCTGCCAACTTCTGTGTACCGGCTTGATCCAGATACCGGTAATGCTACCGTTGTTATAGACGAACTGGAAAGACCGAACGGTATCTGCTTCTCTCCAAATTACGATAAGCTTTATGTGGTTGACACAGGTGTTACGCACAAAGAAGGTACACCCAGAAACATATATGTATTTGATGTCCAAAATGGTGATACTTTGGTGAACAAACGCACATTCTGCGATATGTCTCCAGGTATTGCGGATGGGATACGATGCGATATTGATGGGAATTTGTGGGCAAGTGCAGGTTGGGTAGGTGATGGTTATGACGGTGTTCACATATTTGCACCTGATGGCACACTGATTGGGAAAATACACCTACCAGAGATCTGTTCTAATCTGTGTTTCGGTGGTGTTAAGCGAAATAGACTCTTTATGACGGGGAGTCAATCTTTATATTCTGTATATGTAGAAGCCTTAGGACTTCCGCTCTTTTAGTCTGCAGCATTACCGGTAAGATTTATGAGTACTTTAGAACACATTGACTGTCCTATTTGTGAACAGGATGAGACGAAGCTGCTCTTTACCAAAGATTCTTTGTCGATACAAATCTGCCAAAAGTGTAGGCTGCGATATGTTAATCCACGGATTGACCATCAATCACTTGAGGAAGGTTATGTTGAAACTTATTATCCAGAAGAAAAGGTAGAACGTATCCATACGGATAGTATGGAATGGTTGCAGATGTCGGAACGTCTTTCAGAATTAGAGAAACTTCACGGTAGTAAGGGGAGGCTGCTTGATGTTGGGTGTGGGATTGGAACATTTCTACACCTCGCGAGTGAACAAGGATGGGAGACACAAGGTATTGATCCATCAAAGAGCGGTTGTGCCTTTGCACAAAATGTACATAATCTGGATGTGCATTGTGGGGATGTCTTTGATGCAAATTATCCAACTGCACATTTCAATGCAATTACACTTTACCATGTCTTGGAACATATCTCTGAACTGAACCCGTTTCTCAATGAGTTGCGGCGCATTCTGAAACCTAAAACTAATAACAAAAATGCAGGCACATTGGTCATTGAAGTTCCGAACGGTGAAGGAATGCAGAGTCGACTTCATAAGGAGAATTGGCATTACGTTCATCCAAAAGATCATCTCTACTATTTCTCGGTGCGTTCATTGTCAAGATTGTTACATAAACACGGTTTTCATGAGATTAAGGTGGGAAAACCCAAGCGAGTAAGTCCAACAACCAACGGGTTATTCCCGCTCCGTAAGGTATCAACCGCGTTACTTGTTAGGTTTAACTTAGGAACAGTAATCAGGTTGTATGCGAGTTAGGAATTAGGTTTTTGGTAAGAATATGTCTGTATGACATCATTCATCAGCAATTGCTTTGAGATTGTCTCTATAGTTTCAGGATTCAAATTTCCTGATAGCCAATACTTGTTACCAGTACGGACAGTGTCAACACCTGTTATACCAATATCATTTATGCCTTTGACAGTACTATCACCGACTGCATCTGTGACACCAGGTTTGAATTGCACTTCAATCGTCCAATCTTGATTTTGTAGACTGGCACTCTCATAGGTATAGTCTTGTGTTATTGGATCAGCGAGCAGTTCAGTTGCTATGCGTTGAATTGAATGTGCATCAAGATCACCCTCAATCCAATAGACTGTAGCCGTTCTAACTGAAGTCACACTAGTAAGACCAAGATCAGATATATCTTCAACAATACCATTTCCGATTGTGTCAGGCACTTCAGGTTTATAGAAAACTTCAACTTTCCAGTTCTTCATAAGGTCAATTCCAATAGTTTTTGTATAAATTCATAGATTGATTGACAATCTATTGTGGATAAAAATATGATGAAAAAACAACTTCGCGTCTTAGTATTTGGCGCACATCCCGATGACTGTGATATTAAAGCTGGAGGTATTGCTGCCTTATACACCCAGCTTGGACATTCCGTAAAATTTGTTTCCGTTACGAACGGAGATGCGGGACATCATGAAATGGGTGGCGGACCATTAGCACAACGTCGTCATGCCGAAGCACAGGCTGCAGCAGATATCATCGGTATTGATTATGAACTTCTTGACAATCACGATGGTGAACTGATGCCATCTTTGGAAAATCGCTATCAGATCATTCGCACAATAAGAGAATTTCAACCAGACCTGATTATGACGCACCGTCCAAACGATTACCATCCTGACCATAGATACACATCCATGCTTGTTCAAGATGCAGCTTATATGGTGACTGTCCCAAATATATGTGCCCTTACACCCCACTTAGAGAGAAATCCTGTAATAGTCTACCTCAGCGATAACTTCAAAAAACCTAATCCATTTTCTCCTGATGTTGTTGTCGGTATTGATGCAGTTGTTGAACAGAAGATGAGTATGCTTCACTGCCATGTTTCGCAGTTTTATGAATGGTTACCATACAACAGCGGTACGCTCAATACAGTACCTAATAGTGATGATGAACGTCGCAAATGGCTTGCTGAACGACTACACACCCGTTTTAGTTCAATTGCCAATAAGTATCGAAAAAAGTTAGTTGAACTTTATGGAGAACAGAATGGAAACAGTATCAAATATGCAGAAGCATTTGAATCCTGTGAATACGGTTCTTCATTGACACCAGAAAATTTACCAATCCTATTTCCATTTTTCATTGATATGCAAATTGATTTGCAGAATAGGTGATTCTTGGTTATCCTATTATATGAATTGATATTGTAACAACTAGGAGTTCGCATTATCTTTTATGCCAACTGAACAAGCCAACCCAAAAGTCCTTTTCTATATTGTTAGTGTGATTGGTCTGATTTTCGCTATAGTAATGGTTATACTCTTCTTTAATGCTGCCCCCGCACGTTCAAATATAGATATACACATTCAACCAACCGATAATCAAACATGTTTGAAATGCCATCTCAAAGGAGACGAAAAAACGCCTACGATGCCGCATCTTAACCTTGGTAGGTGTACTTTATGCCACGGATTAGCAAAGGAGAAGCCTGATTAGTTCTATTTGTCAATCAGCTTTGCCTTAATCACTACCCACTTAACATCATCCTCTGATTCATGCATTATATCAATACATTCCATTCCGTAATCTTTCAATGCATTCTGAATTATATCCTGTTCAGATTCTAAAATACCAGAAAAGATGACATACCCATTTGGTTTCATCCTTGCTGGACAGTATGGAATTATTGGTAGAATGGCTTTGGTAAGTATATTACCTATAATGAGGTCGTATTTTTTATCGACTGTACTTAGTCCATCCCCATGAGACAAAGTAGTTTGGTCTTTGATATGGTTTATTTTGAAGTTCGTATCTGCAATCGGAATTGCGGTTACATCAAGTTCTATTGCGTCAACATGTTTTGCACCTAACTTCACAGCAGCAATAGCAAGAATTCCTGATCCCGTACCGATGTCAACGACATCTTGATTTGGCTTGAGAGTTTGTTCCAACATTTTCAATGACAATCTTGTTGTTGGGTGATAACCAGTGCCAAATGCCATTCCCGGATCAAGACGAATGTGTATATCTGTGTTCTCAGGTGGGATGTCATACCAAGTCGGTGCGACCAGAAATCGGTTTCCTATCTTCTGTGGATGGTAGTCTGATTTCCATGCTTCTGCCCATTCTTCTGATGCAATCCGTTTTAAATCTATTTTGGCAGGATTAGGTTGAATTCCCCATTTTGGAAGTTCAGTAAGAAAAGCATTTATTTTCTTAACTCTGGCATCAATACGGTCATCAAGCGGAAAATATGCGGTGAGAGATGTTGTGTTATTAGAGGAATCTTTCAGTTCAACACCGTGAGTACCCAATTGAAATAGATAGTTTCCCACTGCTTCTGATGCGTCTTCAGAGGTTGTAATCGTAATTTGTGCCCAATTCATAATTTAGAAACGAGTGATAACTACAATTCAATATAAAATCAGTTCAGTCTTTGTCTTTATCATCTATTAGGCTAAATAACTTGTCCCAAAATCCACCGTTACCAGAATCCTGTGTGTCTTCATAGACTTCATCAAAGTTCTCTAATAGTTTTCGTTGTTCATCATTTAGATTTTTCGGTGTTTCAATACCGACATGTACTACAAGGTCACCAAAACTGGAACTACGATATCTTGGCATCCCTTTGCCTTGTATACGCAATTGGTCTCCGTATTGTGTTCCCGCGGGAATAACTAATTGATTCGGTCCATCAATACTATTGACTTGAATGGTACATCCGAGGGCTGCCTGAACAAACGAGATTTTTGTTGAAGTAATCAGATCGTTCCCACTCCGTTTAAATCTATCGTGTGGTGCAACATGGAGGACAACAAGTAGATCTCCGGGAACACCTCCCGACGCACCGACTTCTCCTTGTCCTTGCAGACGATACTCAAAACCGGTATCTACACCCTTGTCAATTTTCAGTTTAACCTCACGTTTGACCCTAACGCGTCCTTGTCCATTACAATTTCTACACGGTTTCTGTATCACTTCACCACTACCATGACAACGATGACAAGTGCGTTGCAGTGTAAAAAATCCTTGTGATTGTGTTACTTGTCCACGTCCATAACACTGTGGACAAGTCTCAACTGTAGAACCTTTTTCAGCACCACTTCCTTCGCACTCCGGACAGGATTCAATTCGTGGAACTTCAATAGATGCTTCTTTCCCGGTATATGCCTCTTCAAGTGTAATCTCAAGATTTGTTTGCAGACTTCGACCTTGTCTGGATCTACCTCTTCGAAATCCTCCAAACATCTCACCAAACACATCATTAAGTATTTCGTCTATGTTTATCCCGACACCATAACCTGTTGACATACCTTCCAAACCAGCATGACCATATTGGTCGTATCGTTGCCGTTTCTCTGGAGTCAATAGGACATCGTAGGCTTCGGCAGCTTCAATAAACTTTGCTTCCGCCTCTTTGTCATCTGGGTTCTTATCAGGATGGTATTTTATCGCTAACTTCCGATAAGCCTTCTTTATTTCGTCCTCGTTAGCGTCTCTGCCTACTTCTAATATATCGTAATAATCCCGTTTTTGCGCCATATATTTTCCTGCCTAAATTGAGATTACTCATCACTATCCTTGTTAGTGTTTTCCGCTTGTTGTGTGTCAGTTTCTTCTGTTTCAATATCTTCAGTTTCGGGTTCTTCTACTTTCAGTTTGCCTTTTGAAACGATTACTTGCGCAGCACGGAGAATCTGTTCGTGTAATTGGTATCCACATCTAAATTCCTCAATAACATCACCCTCTGGAACGTCATCAGATTCAGTAGCAAAAACCGCTTCATGTTGATTTGGGTTGAAAGGTCCACCGACTGCAGCTATTGTAGTAAGACCATTTGTTTTTAACACATCTAATAGTTGTTTCTGAACTAATTGTACACCCTCACTGAAGTTTGTAACATCTGCAGATGTGTCGTTTTCATCTTTCTTATCTGAGAGACTTTTTATTGCTGCTTCAAGACTATCTAATACTGGAATCAAACCTTCAATTAGGTTCTTATTTGCGTATTTAAGCTGCTTCTGAGCATCAGTCTCAATCCGTTTTTTTGAATTCTCGGCTTCAGCGGCAGTACGTAGCAAACGTTCACGTTCAGCTTGATACTGCTCCCGTTCAGATTCGGCAACTGCTTCAAGCTGGTTTTTAAAATCTTCCTTAAGAACTTCAAGTTCTGCTTCAACAGTTTCTATTGTTCGTTCTTCTGTTTCATTAGATGTTTCCGTTTCTTCTTCAGATTCATCAATTAGAAAATCAGGTTTTTCGTCTTCATCTGTTACTATTTCTATACTTACCTCATCATTTTCAATCATGATGAATTACCTCTCTTTCATAATTACGAATATTTAGTAGTAAATACATAATTGATAGAATATCTCGTGTGATGTTTAACTGTGTATTGCATCGGCAAATTGTT
Organism: Candidatus Poribacteria bacterium; assembly: GCA_958295945.1. GTDB lineage: Bacteria > Poribacteria > WGA-4E > WGA-4E > WGA-3G > MSPOR6. The sequence continues at coordinate 398,668 of OY282386.1, read as the reverse complement.
TCATAAAATCATAAGAGCAGTTTTCTTCAAGGATATTACCAGTGACGATGAAATTTGCGCCAGCATTTACTTTTCGTGCTGCCATTTCGGGGGATCGGATACCCCCACCAACAATCAGTGGAATATCAACCTGTGAATCAACCATTGAGATCATATCATCAGGAATAGGCAATTCAGCACCACTTCCGGCTTCTAAATAGACCATTTTCATTCCAAGATACTGTGCTGCCAATGCGTGTGTGCTTGCAATGTCTGGTTTGTTGTTAGGAATAGGAACTGTTCCACTCATAAATTCAACGGTTGTTCTATTTCCACCATCAATTAACATATAACCGGTAGGAATTGGCTCCAGATTATACTGTTGTATCCACGGGGCTGCTTTTACCTGTTCACCTATAAGATAATTTGGGTTTCGTCCACTAATTAGGCTCATATAAAGAACGGCATCTGCGTGTGGTGTAAGGTGCATTGAATCACCGGGGAAGAGGATAATGGGTATATTAGTAGATCCTTTTAAGCCTTCTGCGATTGGGTGAAGGTCTTTTGTCAAGAGACTACCACCGAGTAGGATTGCATCAGCACCAGCTCGTTCAATCTCACAAGCAAGATTTGCACATCTCTCAATCTCATATACATCGGGATCAATTAGAACAAGATAACCAGCCTTCTTTTTTTCTATTACCCCATGTAAATATTTTAGAACACTATTAGATGTCAAATGTCCATATTCCTTATATTTCTTACATCTATCATCTGGCATTAGCCTGTAACCAGTCTATGTTGCTAACTCAATTAAACAATTTTAACACTTTATAGTCATTTTGTCAAATTGAACTTGTTCTGGGGGGTGTGTAAAGTTTTTGGCATGAAATTGCCTTGAATGGAGTTCTTGCTCAGAATGTCCACACATGGTATCCTAACCTAATAAATAAATCACAATTTTAGGAGAGGATACCAATGTCAAGTCCATCATTAAGTGTTCATGAAAGCAACGATTGCGAAGATGATTTCAGAGGCATTCAATTGTCGATATTAGTTGTGCATATTCTTAATATATCATATATAGCATGACTTCTCATGCTATATATGATGGACATTACCTCAAAGTTCATAAGCATTTATGCTTTGGAGGTAAAAATGACGAAAAAAGATTCTCGCCACGGACAGATACTTGCACCACTGTTGACAAAGACAATGGGTGGCTTAAACGCGCACGATGACGACAAGCACACTCCTAATAGGGACAGGATATGTGGACTGGCCGGGGCTTGCACAAGTTTACCAATACAAGACAGAACGCAAACACATCCGAACCGGAGAAACGCGCACGATGACGCAATATGGCATCACAAGTCTAACACCTGAGTGTGGGACAGCAAAACGGATTTTGATGCTCCGTCGTGGGCATTGGGCGATAGAGAATCTGTCGCACCGCACGCGGGATGTGCTCTTTGATGAGGAGCGTCTCAAGTCCGGTGTGGCAACGGACCTCAAGTGATGTGTGCAGGACGAAATGCAACCCTTAGTCTATTACGCACTTCTGGGAACACTGAAATCGCTTATGCATTCCGTTATTTTGCAGCAAAACCTAAAGAAGCACTCACACTTATAGGAGCAAACATTGACAATTGAATGCCTCTGCCCCAATTTCATCAAAACTTGACCATTAAATGTATACATGCTACCATATTTTCATACATCACAGACAGAGAATATTGTGATCACACAAGAACTTATTATCAACAAACTATGTAACGCCATTGATTGAGTAAGAATACGGGTATCCCTCTGTCTTTAGAAATGAACAACAATAAAAAGCAGAGATAATCATCTCTACAATAACAAGAAAGGAACAATATGACAAGAGTACCAATTGGTTTAGAATTGTTTTCTGTCCGAAATGAGTTAGCAGAGGATGCACGCGGCACGATTAAAGTTGTCGCAGAAATGGGATATGAAGGCGTAGAATTCGCTGGTCCCCCACAACATCCCGCAGAAGAGTTGAAAGGTTACCTTGACGAATTCGGAATAGTCTGCTGTGGATGGCATACACCATTCAACCTTGTAAAAGAAGACACACTTGCAGACACGATTGAATTCAATAAAATACTTGAGAATAGATATGTCATTATTCCCGGAATACCGGGTGAACTACGTCAATCCCGTGCGGATTGGTTGAAATTAGCAGATTTCTTTAATGACCTTGCTGACAAGTTGGCACCACACGGAATGGTTACTGGATACCATAACCATCATGTGGAATTTTCACCGATGGATGGTGAAGTCCAGTGGGATACCTTCTTTGGAAATACGAATGAAGGTGTTGTAATGCAACTGGATATGGGAAACGCAATGTCAGGAGGTGCTGATCTCGTGGACATTTTGGAAAGATATCCAGGCCGTTCTGGCACTGTCCATCTCAAACCTTATACCATTTCAGATAACGAGTCAGATAGACACGCTGGTTTTCGTCCTATTATAGGGGAGGATAGTGTGCCTTGGACTGAAATCTTCAACATCTGCGAAACAACTGGTGGTACAGAATGGTATATTGTGGAATATGAAAGCGATGCTTTTCCACCTTTGGAAGCAGTGGAACGTTGTTTGAAAGCACTAAAGGAAATGGGTAAGTAGACCAAGATACTCCTTGTAAATTCTTTGATGCATTGATTAGGCGCGCTTTGATGAGGATTAGTCTATTATTTGGATAATTTCAATTCCTGTCCTTTGTTGGCGCGCTTTTTAAGTGCGCTGGACTTGATGTCAAATTACCGAATTCACATTTTTTCTTTAGTACAAGCGCGCTAAAACGTTATTCTAATAGTACTCAATTTCAAGTTAAATCAAATATCATTAATATTATGAGAACTTACTGTGCAAGCACATTACCATTCTCACCATATCCATTAACAGAGTTTGTAAGTGAATTATCCGAGGGCGGAGTATCTGCAATTGAACTCTCACAAACCCATTTCTCAGATGTTGAAGCAGAAACAATCGCTACACTCCAAGCACAGACAGGGTTGCATTTCAAATCTTTACTGAGTACAGTTAAGATTGACGCGACAGATGGATTTGAATCACAAATTTCTATTCTTGACACAGCAAAAAGATTGTCTGTTCCAATAGTTAGCATCGCAAGCGGAGGGACAGAAGATGCTACTGATAAAGAGATTGATAAGATAATTGATCTGCTTAGAACACTCACAATAGAGGCGAAATCTCGTAATTTGATGCTCTCGTTATATGCACATGAAGGGAGTCTTGTATACAATCTTGAACGCACACAGAAAATCTTTGATGCTATTTCTAAAGATAATTTTGGGTTTTACTACAGTCCATTTCATTTTCATTTGGCAGGAGATGATCCTGTGATTGCACTAAGAACTTTGTCAGAACGGTTAAATAACGTCTATTTCAACTGTGGTGTTGATTCCCGAACAGGAAGCGAGCCTTTCTGGGCACCAGAGATGGATTTTAAGGGAATCTGCAAGGAGATTGAAAGAATAGGTTACGAGCGGGAGATTATGTTGATTTATTTAGGACTCAAGGTGGATTCACCCAAACCGATTGTTAAAGGTGTCTTAAACGCACGTGCGATGTTAGAAGTGTTCTTTTAACGACTAATGAAACTCCTAATGTGACTTTAACTTTCAGAATTGGTATTATTTCAAATCAGTCAGTTGCGGCATGACTTCATTCTTGAGCAGTTCCATAGAATGCACCCACTGCTCTCTTGGTTCCCATTCGTGTCCCATCGCCAGCAATACACCAAATCCACCGACATCATCATAGAGTTGACGTAAACGATTCGCAACATGGTCAGGACTTCCAACGATCCACAAAGTATCCAATAGACCTTCTAAACATGATTCTACGTCAGGAATATCCGGTTTCATTTTGAATTTCTCCCAACCCCAAAGTCGAAACCAATAATCACGAAAATCACGTCCGAGAGTGCCTTCTATCGCCTCTTTTCTTGCTTTCTCATTCGTATCAGCAACATAAACTTCGCGGGCGATACGCCACGTTGACCGAGATGGAGTAAGTCCAGTCTTAGCAGCACCTTCTTCTACCGCATCCCAATGTGTCTTAATAACGGATACAGGAGCAAGATTGATACTCATAGGAATCCAACCACGTTCACCAGCAAATATTAACGTGTCTGACTTGGTTGAAGAACCTGCCAATGCAATAGGTGGATGTGGTTTCTGATACGGCTTCATGTGAATACTTACAATATCTGGATGTCCACTAGGAATTTTAAACTCAAACGAATCGGTTTTATAATGACCAGGTTCCGGATCTGTCCATAGTTTTAAAACAGCATCAATACCTTCGCGAGTTGCTTTTCGTCTGTCCGCAGATGCCATAAACATTTCTGCATCGCTTGGTGTTGAACTTGAGCCAACACCCCAATGGAAACGACCGTGTGCCATGTGGTCCAACTGGGCAATTCGGTGGGCAACAACAGCAGGATTATGGATGGGCATACACGTTATTCCCGTGCCAAATATGATGTTTTCTGTCAAAGCAAGTGCTTTTGCAATGAAGAGATCAGGCGATGGAATATTTTCCCAAGTAAACGTAAAATGTTCTCCTACATAAGCCTCGCTATAACCTAATTTATCTAAGGTCACCATCTGTTCAAGGTCATCGTCCAATGTCTTTGTGGTATCGCTTCCAGGTGGATGTAGTGGCATTGTGAAAAAACCGAGTTCCATAGATAAACTCCTTTATTGCCATAAAATGTGTGGAGGATTGATATTCTTGTCTTAAATGTTATACATTGCAGAATAAGTATATTGACACAATAAAGAGTGTAATGACAATATGTTTACGTGCTTTCAAGTTCTTGACAAGTTCAGTGGAATCTGATATTGTTTACAAATAGAAATAACTCTGTTCAAACGTTAGCATTAACCTTACATTTTTTCAAGCATTTTACACTGAAGGGGTGGGTAAAGCGTTTGGTGCTAACTTCTTGCCATCCATTGTAGTGCGGGGTCTCTGTGCCCGCAATAGTCGGTAGATTGAAAGATGGCGGGGCACGGAAACCCGGGGAATACCAAACGCGTATTCGTCTAAGCGCATTCATACCCGGGGAACGCCTACAGGCGTTCATACCGTTGATTACTTGATTTGGCACTACAATGGTTACTGTGATATTTTGCAAAAGACTTTACACTCACTGAAAGGAAAGATCACCACATGTATAAATCTTTTAGTTACTTTATTGTCGTTGTTTTAATTGTATCTTTAAGTATTTCAATATTAGGATGTGAAAAAATTGATACGATGATTCCTCCCGATACTACTCCTCTGATAGAAACACCCGTAAAAATTGGAGTCATCCAGCCTGCACATAGTTATACCACATTTAGTCAAGGTGCGGAAACTGCACGCATCCAAATTAATGAAAATGGCGGCGTATTAGGTATGCAGGTCGAATTCATATCAAAAAATAATCAACCTGTAGCAGGAGAAGAGCCAACATCGGAATCAAGCATCAATGCCGCAAAAGAACTGATTGAAATGGAGAACGTATTTGCACTTCTCGGACCCGTTCGCTCAACAATGGCTATAGAAGTAGGTCCTATAGCACAACAAACTCAAAGACTCATGTTACCCGGATCCAGTGGTTCAAGTGTACCAGAAACAGGTGATTATGTCTTTCTAATCACTGTACCTAATCCATTTCAAGGGAAAGTCATGGCAAGTTTCGCTATGAATCCTGAAGAAATTGGTGCACAAACAGCAGCTACAATCTATGAAGAAGGTGATAATTATTCTATTGATCTTGTTCAAGCCTTTGAGACAGCATTTGAGGAAATTGGTGGACAAGTCGTTCACAGCGGCTCTTATGCAACAGATGAAACTTCGTTTACTGAACTACTTACTGATATACAGAGTGAAATGCCAGATGTCATCTTTTGTCCCGGTTCCCAACCAGAAGTGCCAAAGTTGATTAATGAGGTGAGTCAACTCGGCCTCGATGTCATATTTCTCGGTGGTAGTGCTTGGGATGACAGAGAACGATTCCTCGGTATCTTAGATGATAATATGGTTTTGGACGGTAGTTATTATCCGACCAATTTTTCTGTTGCTACTCAGGATGCAGATGTTCAAGAATTTGTTCAAGATTATATGAACTTGTATAATAGTCCACCAGATGGCATTGCAGCGTCCGGATATGATGCGATGCGACTCTTAGCACGTGCAATTGAGACCGCTGGATCACTTGATCCGGTTGCTGTTCGTGATGCTTATGCAGCAGTCAAAGATTACCAAGGTGCGACATCTATATCCCATTATGATGAAAATCGACATCCTGTAAAAAGCCTCGCAATTCAGACAATTCAAAATGGGGAAGTTGAACATTACAAGGTTGTTGAACCGTAATATCATTGGTAGATGTGGGAGATATGTTTATGTCCTATGATACAATCCAGCTTGGCTTTGTAGGATGTGGATGGGCAGGCTGCAGGGCTATTGAATCTGCGAATGCAACTTCACGATTAAACGTCATTGCAATCGCAGAAAAGGACGAAACCCGACGTCAACAGGCTGGTGATGACAATGTAGTCGAACATCGCTACGATGACTATCAACAACTCCTTGCCAATCCTGCAGTTGATGCTGTTTATCTTGCCACATCTCCAGATGGCAGGCTACAACAAGTTTTGGACACGCTCAACGCTGGTAAACATGTCTTAGTCCAAAAACCTCATGCCATCCGTGCACCAGAAATATTAGAGATGGAAGTGGCAGCACATGAGTCTGGCAAGACACTCCAATTCTGTTATTTCATGCGGCACTATCCTCATAATCGCCAAATTCGACGAGCAATTCAGGAAGGTGCAATTGGAACTCCCTATCATGCACGTGTCTTTGGCAAATACAACTTTATTCCACCTCTTGACGAGAATAGTAAATGGCTCCATGTTTACGGTCAAAAGGGTGGCTCATTAGGTCAGCACTATTCACACGAACTCAATTTGACTTGGTGGTGGATGGGATGTCCAAAACCTTTGTGGGCATTCGCTTCAAAGCACGTGCTGTACCCACAATATGAAGGTCCTGAAGGTGCTGCAGAAGACTATTTCTCTGGTATTCTTGGATGTGAAGATGGCAAAACAATTCAGATAGACTGTTCTCGTATGAGTCATTCAGATTCTGCAAGTGTGGTGGAACTATATGGAACAACTGGTGCAATTACAAACGGAGGTATCTCGCGTTTTAAAGATGGAGAATTTATCCGAGAACCGATTGACGCACCTATAGAAATAGATCACGGTGAACTTCCCGAAAATGTTCCTGTATTCTATTATGAACTCAATCATTTTGCTATGGCAATAGCGGGTGAAGTCGCTCCTGATGTGAACGCTTCCAATGCATTTACTTTTATGCAGATACTGGATGCTCTTTACGATAGTGCTAAGAGTGGTGAGAAAGTTTACATTTGACTTAATACCCACTATCTGATAATCTATTCCAATATTCACATAGACTAACTAAGGAGACATTATATGTATAAAAGTGCGATGTTAGGGTGCGGCGGACGTGCAGGTGGCCACGCAAGTGCCTATCGCTTTGTTAAGAATGGAAAACTTGCAGCTGTCTGTGATATGAACGAGGAACGACTCAACAACTTCGGTGATAGATTTGAAATCACTTCAAGATACACGGATTTGGATGAAATGCTCAATAAAGAGAAACCGGATCTACTACACATTGTCACCGCACCCGTTTTACGCGGCTCAAATGAAAGAATACGATACTCTCTGATGAAGCAAGCTTCTGACCACGGAGTGCCGGCTGCAATTGTAGAGAAACCGATTGCTGTTGAAAGTCATGATTGGAAGCAGATCGCTGGATTGGCAGAAGAAACGAATACAAAGTTTGTCGTCAACACACAACTCAACTTCCATCCCAAAAACCTTGAACTAAAACGCGATGTCGCAGATGGAAAAATTGGTGACATTAAGTTTATAGATGCAAGTGCACGAAGCACTCCTGTTGATCAAGGTCCACATGTGTTACAGTTAGTATCATCATATATTGATAATTCGCGTCCGACGCGCGTGTTAGGTCAAATTGCAGGGAGAGACCATTTAGATTCTGCTCAACCTTCTCCAATGCATGCTGCTGCACAAGTCTTATATGAAAATGGATTACACGTTTCTGTCGCATTTGGACAAGGTATGGGTACTATGGCATCTGATAATCAGGGAATTTATTGTCATAAACGCGTTTTTGTCGTTGGCACAGAAGGATTTGTACATTGGCGTTTTAGTAGTTGGGAACGCTCAACACATGATGGAGGATATGAGGGTGGACCACTCAACTATGGCGAACAAGATGTTGAAGCACAAGGCAACCTAACCGAAGCAGTCTTTGATTGGCTTGATGATGAGAAGAACCAACATCCAACCCATCTCAAACAATCACTTGCAGAATTCAATCTACTCTTAGGTATATATCAGAGCGGAATTACGAAAAATATGATTGATCTACCTTTTGATCCGCCGGACAATCTATTTGATTCTCTCAGAGCGCAATTGTAGAACGAATTTTGATTTCCAATACATTTGAATTAGCGGTAGTAGTGAGCTTATTGGCACCTACCGCTACTACAAGAATACAACTCTTTAGAGATGAAGATCGTTTGTAGTCGCACAATTCATTGTGCCTCTTTCACTTTCTCTCAAATAAACATTCATCTTTAGAACTGTATTATAGGTTATGATTGGGAAAATTGTGCACACAGAACAGAAAGATAGGGAGATAAATCTATGTATAAGAGCTCAATAATAGGGTGTGGTGGTCGTGCGCGTGGGCATGCAGGGGCATATCGCTTTGTAAAAAAAGGGAAACTCGCAGCCATCTGCGATATGAACGAAGAACGCCTAAACGACTTCGGTGATCGTTTCAATATTTCTGCACGCTACACAGATTTAGATGAGATGCTTGACAGAGAAAAACCTGATCTTCTCCATATTGTCACTGCTCCTCTATTACGAGGCACTAATCAATATATCCGTTATCCTCTGATGAAAAAGGCATCTGATCACGGGGTCCCTGCAGTAATTGTTGAAAAACCGATTGCTGTTGATAGTGATGACTGGAAACAGATTGCTGGATTAGCTGAGGACACTAATACAAAGTTTGTTGTCAACACTCAACTAAATTTCCATCCAAAAAACATAGAATTAAAACAGGATGTTGCGGATGGAAAAATTGGTGAGATTAGATTCATTGATGCAAGTGCTCGTAATACCGCAGTAAACCAAGGTCCACACGTAATTCAATTGGTCTCTTCCTATATTGATAACGCTCGTCCTGTGAGTGTACTCGGACAAATCGCTGGCGGAAAACGTTTGGATTCTGCAGAACCTGCACCTGAACATACTGCAGCACATGTTCTATATGAAAATGGACTACACGTCTCCCTTGCTTTCGGTACAGAAATGGGTGCAAAAGTATCAAATAGACCTGCGAATTTCAGACATAAACGTGTTTTTGTTGTAGGAACAAACGGGTTCGTGCATTGGCGGTTCAGCAGTTGGGAACGTTCAACACAAATCACTGGTTATGAAACAGGTCATCTTAGCTACCCAGGGCAAGATGTTCAAGCACAAGGAAATCTTACGGATGCTGTATTTGATTGGCTTGATGATGAACACAAAGTTCATCCAACACACCTGAAACAATCCCTTGCTGAGTTTAATCTATTATTGGGAATGTACTATAGTGGCATCACTAATCAGATTATTGACTTGCCTTTCAATCCACCCGATGGGTTGATTAATTTACTTAGAGAAAAATTGTAGACTGATAAATATATCCATATTGGAAAATAAAAGTTTCACATGATATAATTTCTAACAATGGACATCATAGAGATAGGAGAAAGATGACGAGTTTTGACACTGCATCTAAAAAACAGGTTGAAACAAATCCTCAAGATTTCGTAGACTTATGTTTTAGATTTGATACAACAGACATCAATGTTCTGGAGATAATTACGCCTGAATAACCTAAAGTGGAAATGCATCAAGCAGATACACTTATTAAGGCACTACATGACGGTAGAGAAATTCTGATTCATTTTGAGTTTCAAACAACTGATAGTTATGATCCAGAGATGCCACTAAGGATGGCAGGCTATATTATCAGATCAATAGAAATCCATCGTCTTCCAGTATATTCCAATGTCATTTACTTAGGTCCTAATGCAGGGAGAAACGATCCTGGAATATTTGAACAAAATCTGGAAAATCACAACATATTCATTGAATATCAAGTCTTCCGTTTAAGTGAAGTTGATGGACAACAGATACTAGATCAGAAAAATGTAGGTTTAATTCCATTCACACCGCTCATGAAACACGATCCAGATATAGATGATGAGGAATGGCTTAGGAAGTGTATTCAGACAGCAGACAGTTTAGATGTTCGGAACAAAACGGAATATCTTGGAAGTCTTGTAATTTTGGGGAATTTAGTTCACGACTCACAAACAATTATCAATATCATAGGAGAGGAGACCATGCGACAGCCTCCAATTGTAGAATACGTAGCACCACAAGCGCGCGAGCAGGGAAAACAGCAAGGTGCACAGGAAGCAACTCGAAAACATATTCTTGAGGTACTTTCACTACGACTAGAAATCGATACCGGACAATCATTCAAGAGTGTACTGGAAAAGATTGAGGACCTGGAAATCCTTGAGAATTTGCATCGTGCTGCAATAGTTGTTGAAAATCTTGACGACTTCAGACAAATATTAGATGAATACTCAGAATAATCGGTTAGGATTCCTAACCTCACCGAAATAAGGTGTATGAAATTCTAAAAAATACCGTAAGACAATCATTGAATTTAAAAATCACAAAACATGATGGGAGGCTTTTCTATGTATAAAAGTGCGTTTTTAGGGTGTGGTGGTCGGGCACGTGCTCATGCAGATGCATACCGTTTCGTTAAAGGTGGTAAGATAGCTGCCATTTGCGACATGAATGAAGAACTGCTAAATCGATTCGGTGATGATTTTGATATTTCTTCGCGTTATACAGATTTAGACGAAATGATGGATAAGGAGAAACCCGATCTGCTCCATATTGTCACCGCACCAGTATTGCGTGGTACAAATCAACGTATCCGTTATCCTCTAATGAAACAAGCATCAGACCACGGTGTACCTGCTGCAATCGTGGAAAAACCAATCGCAGTAGAAAGTGAGGACTGGAAGCAGCTTGCAGGTTTGGCAGAAGAAACTCAAACGAAGTTTGTTGTCAATACACAACTCAATTTCCATCCAAAAAACTTAGAATTAAAGAAAGATGTGTCTGCAGGTAAAATCGGAGATATCAAGTTTATTGATGCAAGTGCCAGAAGCACACCCGTAGACCAAGCACCGCATGTGCTACAACTCGTGTCATCGTATATTGACAACTCACGTCCTGTAAGAGTACTCGGACAGGTTTCTGGTGCTCAGGATTTGGACTCCACCCAACCCTCTCCAATGCACGCTGCTGCCCAAGTAATATATGAAAATGGATTACATGTTTCCCTTGCTTTCGGTGCAAGCGTAGGTCAGCAAGTTCCGAAAGAACCTGATGGGGGTAATCATACACACAAAAGAGTCTTTGTTGTTGGGACGAAAGGTTTTGTGCACTGGCGTTTTAGTAGTTGGGAACGGTCAACGCAGGATAGGGGTTACGAGAATGGTCCGCTTGATTATGGAGAACAAGATGTGCAAGCACAAGGTAACTTGACAGAAGCTGTATTTGATTGGTTGGACGATGAGAGCAACCAGCATCCCACACATCTCAAGCAATCCCTCGCTGAATTCAATCTGCTCTTAGGGATCTATTACAGTGGCGTTACGAATGAAGTTGTCGATCTTCCATTTGATCCACCTGATGGACTAATTGATTTACTTAGAGAAAAGTTGTAGGATAAATAAACCAAACATGTTGATTTAGTGGTAGTGGCTGAGATACTCTCGCTGCCGCTATCTATTACATATATGTGTAGACACTTTGCTAAACAAGGTGTCAAATTGAATAAGGAGATATTTCTATGTATAAAAGTGCATTCTTAGGTTGTGGTGGTCGTGCACGGGCACATGCAAGTGCATATAGATTTGTTAAAGGCGGCAAAATCGGTGCTATCTGTGATATGAACGAAGAACTGCTCAATAAGTTCGGAGATGATTTTGATGTCTCTTCTCGTTACACAGATTTCGATGAAATGCTTGAGAAAGAGAAACCAGATCTGTTACACATCGTCACTGCACCAGTTTTGCGTGGTACGAATCAACGTATCCGCTATCCACTCATGAAGCAAGCATCAGATCATAATGTACCTGCTGCAATCGTTGAGAAGCCGATTGCCGTTGAAAGTGAAGATTGGAAACAGATTGCTGGTTTGGCAGAAGAAACTAATACGAAGTTTATTGTCAACACACAGCTTAACTTCCATCCCAAAAACCTTGAACTGAAACGAGATGTCGCAGATGGGAAAATCGGTGAAATCAAGTTTATTGATGCCAGTGCACGTAGTACCCCTGTTGACCAAGCCCCGCATGTATTGCAGTTGGTATCATCATATATTGACAACTCACGTCCGACAAGGGTGTTAGGACAAATTGCAGGGAAAGAGCAGTTGGATTCTGCACAACCCTCCCCGATGCATGCTGCAGGACAGGCAATTTATGACAATGGTCTACATGTATCACTTGCTTTTGGTACAGGCATGGGAACGTTGGCATCCGACAGTGGTAGTACTGTTGCCCACAAACGTGTTTTCGTTGTCGGCACAAAAGGGTTTGTACATTGGCGATTCAGCAGTTGGGAACGTTCAACTCATGATGGCGGATACGAAGGCGGACCACTCAACTATGGAGAACAGGACACTCAAGCACAAGGGAATCTCACTGAAGCTGCATTCGACTGGCTTGATGATGAAAAGAAAGAACACCCAACTCATCTCAAACAATCGTTGGCAGAATTCAATTTGTTATTAGGTATATACTACAGTGGTATAACCAACGAGATTATTGACCTACCATTTGATCCGCCGGATGGATTAATGGCTTCATTGAAGGAACATTTGTAATATCTCTTATTGCTACGCAAATGAAAGTTTATACGGTAGTTGGGTATATATACGCAACTACCGTTAATTATAAAGTTCAACAACAAAAGACACTTGATGATAAGTTGTTTAAGGAGATGAGTTATGTATAAAACAGCGATGTTAGGATGTGGGGGTCGTGCACGTGCGCATGCAGACGCATACCGTTTTGTAAAAGGTGGCAAACTTGCTGCTGTCTGCGATATGAATAAAGAACTACTCAATCGATTTGGGGACGATTTCAATGTCTCATCTCGTTACACCGATTTAGATGAGATGCTTGAAAAAGAAAAACCTGATGTTCTCCACATTGTCACCGCGCCGGTTCTTCGCGGATCTAATGAACGTATCCGTTATCCGCTCATGAAACAAGCATCCGACCATGGTGTACCTGCTGCAATTGTTGAGAAACCTATTGCTGTTGAAAGTGAAGACTGGAAACAGATCGCAGGTTTGGCTGAAGAGACAACTACCAAATTTGTTGTGAATACCCAATTGAACTTTCACCCACAAAACTTGGAACTAAAGAAAGATGTCGCAGATGGAAAAATCGGTGAAATCAAGTTTATTGATGCAAGTGCTCGTAGCACGCCTGTTGATCAAGGTCCACACGTCCTTCAATTAGTATCATCTTACATAGACAACTCTCGACCAGTGCGAGTATTAGGACAAATATCTGGTGGTGCACATTTAGATTCTGCACAACCATCACCGCAATTTGCTGCCGCTCGTGTTCAATATGAAAACGGAATACATGTTTCTGTTGCATTTGGCACAGCAATTGCCCCTTCTGCTTCCGATGATCAGACGGTTTTCTTCCACAAACGTGTCTTTGTCATCGGTGAAGATGGCTATGTTCATTGGCGATTTAGTAGTTGGGAACGATCCACGAGAGATGGAGGTTACGAAGGTGGACCACTCAGCTACGGAGAACAGGATGTTATGGCACAAGGGAATCTCACGAATGCAGTCTTTGATTGGCTAGATGATGAAAAGAATGAACATCCAACACATTTGAAACAATCTTTGGCAGAATTCAATTTACTACTGGGTATATACTATAGTGGAATTACAAACGAAGTGATAGAACTACCATTTGATCCTCCTGATGGTCTCATGGATATGTTGAGGGAACGTCTTTAACCTGTTTTAGTCCATAGCCAAATTGCCTATTTGGTTATGGATATTTTCTGATTTCATTAAGGTAAAAGAATGACAATTTCAAATACAATTTGGTTTGTATCCGTTTCTGTTGTTATATTCCTTTTTAATATTGCTGTGCATGCAGAATTAGTAGGATATTGGTCATTTGATGAAGCAGATGGTGTGAATGACTTGAGTGGCAACGGTCATGATGGAGATGTCCACGGTAACCCTCTTGTCGTAGAGGGTAAGACTGGTCAAGCATTGGAATTCAATGGTACGGATAGTTATGTCTCCATTCCACATCACAAAGCGATTTCAGAATTGGGTGCTTTGTCTTTGTCTGCGTGGATTCAACCTAAAAAGTTTGGTTCTTGGGTGGCAGTTTTGGAAAAGGGAATTCACGAGAATTGGAGTTATGGGTTTTTCCTTGAAGCAGATGGCACACTATCCTTTTATGTTTCAACCGGACTTGCGAACAACCTTGTTTGCTGTGTAGGTGATGTGCTGCTGAAGATTGATGAATGGTATCATATCTTTGGAACTTATGATGGCAAATCAGTTAAGTCTTATGTGAATGGAAAACTTGAAGGTGAATTACCGGGGAATGATGCAGTCCACATTACTGATGATTTGCCATTCACTATCGGTAGTAGAAATGGTCAGAACTTCTTTGCCGGTGTTGTTGATGAAGTTGCACTGTGGAATGATGTGATACCGATTGAAGATGCTATAGATCCATTGGCAGTCAAACCGAGTGGCAAACTCACAACCACTTGGGGCAGTATAAAGACTCATTACTAATATATGAAATCACATTTAGACATATTCACGGAGAATGGTTACCTTGTTGTGCATGATGCTTTAGACACAGAAGATCTGGGTCCATTAACCCATATCATTTGTGATGTTGTTGACAAACGCACACGTGAAATGTATAGTGCTGGAACCATTGCACATGTATATGAAGAGATGCCTTTTGATAAACGATGGTATGCCATTCTTCAGGACTGTGGCAAAGAAAACGAGGTATTCGGTTGGCATACGCTTGTATATAGTGAAGCACTCTTCAACCTGATTACAAACCGAAAAGTGTTAGATCTTATTGAAACACTGATCGGGAATGAGATTCAATTTAACGGTGATTTCTGGGTGCGTCCAAAATTACCCAACGAAAAACTTACTACCCTCCCCTGGCACCAAGACAGTGCCTACATGCCAGACACCGAACACGATACGCACCTTACTGTATGGTTTCCGTTAGTAGATGTGAAAACTGAAAACGGGGCATTGCAATTTTTGCCAAGAAGTCATAAAGAAGGCTTAAAATCCTACCACCGCATTGAAGGTGAAGCATTTGCTGTCCCGGTTATCTCTCCCACTTCATCAGATATTGACATTGACACATTAGAGATGAATAAAGGTGATCTCCTGATTTTCAACAATCTTGTGTTTCACCGATCTTTGTTGAACAAAAGTGGGACAATACGTTGGTCTGTTGACTTTCGCTATAGCCGCACAGGTACATCGTTAGAGGGACTTTGGCATGAAGCGATTGCCTGTCCTGTCCGAGAAAAGGATAATAAACAATGTCCGACATCATGGAAGGAATGGCAAAGACAATGGAATGCAAGTCCGCACAAAGATCGGTTCATATAATAGATTGGTTTGCAATGACTAACATTCATAGTAGTTTGTCTTGGTACAATCAATTATCTGATGGTGATGACTGCTTAGTTCTTCTACGTAGAAGTTCATTAGCAGCATTTTTCTGTGCAGCACGGTCTTGTTGATCTTGAATACCAACAGCTGCTGGTGCTCCTGCAATCGGTTTGAAGACGTATACTGTTACTACTTTCTCATTTTCATCTATAGTAAATTTAATACCTCTTTTCCAGTACCAATGTCTAATCTCACCAAAATCATTTTCGTCAATTTCCTGTGCATTCCCAAATTCTCTCTCAACACTATCAAGTGCACTTCCAATGCCATTAACTCCAGCCGTCTTGGCTTTATTTGGACGGTGTAAAAATAAACTTTTTACAAGATTGATTCCATCAACATAGCCTGAAAATCCTATGTCTGGATCATCCCAATATGAAAAGTCTCTATCTACTCCAAGTGGACCGTCTGCTTTTCCATGAATTGCTTCAACTTTCTTAAACGGATCCCCTAATTTTATGCCAAACGCTCCCTTACCTGGAACAATGAGGTTTAACGGTGGATCAGGTACTGTATCAATTTCTCCATCGGTCGGATCAACGGGGTCAGGAGGTGCAAATTCTTTATTTATGACCGTCTTAACTCTTTTTACGGTTTTGCTTATTCCATCACTGATATGCACAGTGACTTTAACAGATTCAACATCTTCAGGTGCAGTCCATTTTGCACTTGTTCCAGTAGATTCCAATATTTCACCATCTACTTCCCAAGTGTAACTAAGTGTATCTCCATCCTCGTCATGAGCAATAATCTTGAATTCAAGTACATCACCTGGATTGAATTCTTCTGGGACTATAAAACTGTCGACTATAGGTGAACTATTAGTTGGTTCGGTATCATCCTCATCCGAGCCACAACCCAATATATAAAACGTAAGTAAGCAACCAATTATGATGGTAAATAAACGAATGTGATATTTCATTTTTTCTCCTCAATTTGTTATAGTGTCTTCTGTTTTTAGGACGACGTAACTGCGATAACGTTCAGGATGTATATGGCTTGATTCGACTGCATTCTGTATTGCACAGTCAGATTCTTTGACATGTGCACAGTCGTTGTATCTACATTTCCCAATAAACGGTTCCATTTCTGGAAAATAGTGTTCGAGGTCTTCTGTATCCACACCCCATAAACCAACTTCCCTGATGCCAGGTGTGTCTGCTACTTCTCCTCCATTGTTTTCCAGTGTGAATAACTCTACCAGTGTCGTTGTGTGTCTTCCTTTTCGTGTTTTTTCACCTACTACAGCGGTCCGTAATTCAAGATTCGGTTGAATTGCGTTGAGAATACTTGATTTGCCAACACCTGACGCACCGACTATTACACTGAATTTATCTTTGAGAATACTCTTCAAAGATTCTATACTTTCTGGTATTTTAATACTCGTATATAAGACCTTGTATCCAAGTTTCTCATAGATTTCAAACGTTGATGTGAATTGTTCACGCTGATCTATATCTACCAAGTCCATCTTATTTAAACAGATTATTGCAGTCATCTCTCCTGCTTCAGCCAAAATAAGAAAGCGGTCTAATGTGCGATAGTTAAGTGGTGGCATGCGAGCTGAAACAACGGCAACAACTTGGTCTGCATTTGCTACAATTATTTGTTCAATTTCTTCTTGTCTACCAGCATATCGGCGCGAAAACTTGCTCTGTCTCGGAAGGATTTCTTCTACAACACCTTCTTCCTGATCAAGTTGAGAGAAAATGACATGATCACCTACAGCAACAGGGTCTGCGTATAGTCTTCGTCCTGTCTCGGATCGTTGTTTCTTTTTTAGTGTTCCGCGTAATGTGCATCGTAGCACAAGGTCATCGTGCTGAACATCATAAAATCCTGCTCGTGCACGAATCACTCTGCCTTCTTGACTTCTGAGAATAAACGTCACCTCCAAATTTGATTATCATGTATAGCTTTTCATTGTTTTCAATGCAGTTTCAATGTCAGTTTCAAAATTGTCAAATTTGCATTCACATGAGACACGACCTTTGTATCCTGTCTTTTTTAATGCAGTAAAGAATTCTGAGAAATCAAAATCGTCATTTCCGGGATATGATCGTTTGACAGGTTCAGCAATATGGACATGTGCCAAATATGAAGCAGCATCAACGATATTCTGCATAGGTTCGTCCTCTTGCCAAATGTGGTATAGATCTGCCAAAACCTTTATTCCATTCCGATTAACGCGTTTTGCCATTGCCAGACCATCAGCAACCGTCCGCAATATGTTTCCCTCTTTCATACATATTGGTTCTATTGCAATTATAATACCGTGTGCTTCAGCATGATCTGCTGACATATCAAGGAATTCTGCAATTTGTGCCAATGCGCGTTCTTCTGAAAAGCCTTCCTCAACATTTCGTGAACCGCTGCTACCGTATACAATAACTTCACCACCAATTTGTTTTGCTCTCCGACATGCATTTTCTACATACCGAGAAAGTCTTGTAAAATCCACAGAGTCCCCAACGACACGAATATCTCTGGGTACGAATCCCGCATAAGCTTCAGGTTTTATGGGTGCATTTGCTATGCGTTTTCTTATTTTCTCAAATTCTGTCTCATCTGCTTCAGGCATCAAAGCACTTCCCACACCCAATTCAATGTAATCATATCCGACATCGGCAAGACGATTTACATTATCTATACCTGTACATATTCCAAACCGCATCAAGTGCTCCTTATATTATTAGATGTAAAGCATATTCACCAATGATAATTAAAAATGCTACAAAGAAGGTACTGAAAAAACCGTTCAATTCAAACTTTTTAACTGCGACATTTGTAATTCCAAGTAAAACTGCGATAAGGACTAAATATGCAGGAAATTTCATTACATAAGGTAATAAATCCAATATGCATTTTTCACATCCTAAAGCATGAAAAACGTCATTCGGTGGCGGCGGTGATAAAATAGACTTAACTCCATTAGGAAATGACTCGGATCTGACAACTCCAGATATAACCATTTTAGTAATACCAAAGCCAATGGCAACCAAAACTGCAACTGACCAATGTTCAATCTTGACAATGGGTAAAAACCAGATTACAAGAAATGTAGGTATACCCATCAACAGAAAAATGAACAACAATGGCAAATCATATTTATATCCTGGACTGGACTTGTCATTTGGGAAATCCGCAACTGGTCCGACTTCTGTAATTAGCGTCTTCAATGTATTTACAGGAACTGCGAAATTTAGGTTTTGTCCATCATCTCTTGTCTCTGATACGATCCCAATGACTTCTCCCCATCTATTGACAACGGCACCGCCACTACTTCCACGAGAAATAGCTGCAGTAAACTGGAACACTCTATCTTTGAGTCTCGGAGTACCTTTTTCTCGAATACTGCTAATTTCACCTGACGAGAATGTACCCTCTAATCCGCGTGGATTACCAACTGCATATACCTTTTGTCCTTGCTGTACAGTATCGCTGTCTCCAAGCGGGAGAGGCGGAGCATTCAAGGTTTCAACTTTAATTATCGCGAGGTCGTGATCTTTGTCAGTTGCAGTGACACCCTCAATATCATATCGAATCTCTTTTTCTACTAACTTAACTTTTCCTGTATGTACACCATTTATAACATGATAGTTTGTAGCAATTAAGTTAACTCCGACAAAGAAACCACTGCCTT
The DNA here is from genome assembly GCA_958295945.1 of Candidatus Poribacteria bacterium. Classification (GTDB taxonomy): domain Bacteria; phylum Poribacteria; class WGA-4E; order WGA-4E; family WGA-3G; genus MSPOR6. The sequence continues at coordinate 379,017 of OY282386.1, read as the reverse complement.
GTGTTGAACGGCCCATTGCATCTTTCATTTCCAATACTACTGTAGATGCCTTTGTTCTTTTTGCAATTTGTTCAGGTGTCTGTGCTTCAATTATTGTGCCATTGAAGAGTAGTATTACAACACCCGTAATAGTTAGGATCGATCTTTTCATATCTGACTCCATTCTTATTTTCCAAAACGCCGTTTACGATGACTATAGTCTCGAATCGCCCGTAGAAAGTCAATTTTTCTAAATGAGGGCCAATATGTATCACAAAAATAGAATTCGGAATATACGCTCTGCCACAACAAGAATCCAGAAAGACGCACCTCTCCACTTGTGCGAATAATTAGTTCAGGATCCGGTAAATTTGAGGTGTATAGATATGGTGCGATTGTATCAACACTTAATTCATCAGCAATTTGAAGTGCATCTTTTCCTTTTTGGAATTCTGCCTTTAAGTGTCCTCTGACGGCTTCTATAATCTCCTCCCGTCCACCATAAGCGACAGCGACATTCAAAATAAATTTGTCATAGTCTTTTGTTGCTTCTTCAGCTTGGCGAATTGCTTCTTGCAGACTTTGTGGTAGTCTTTCAATCTGTCCCATTGCACGTACCTTAATCTGATTTTTGTGGAGTCCTTTTATTGTAACCAACTCACGCATTTTTCTTTCAATTAATCCCAGTATCCCTTCTACTTCATCATCTGCTCGATTGAAGTTGTCAAGCGAAAAAATCCAAATTGAAAAGATCTCTACGCCAAGTTCATCGCACCAATTAAGTACTTCCTCAAGTTTATCCGCTCCTTCGTAGTGTCCCTTAATAACATTATCTAACCCGCTTGCTTTAGCGTATCGTCTGTTTCCATCAAGAATGACTCCGATATGACGTGGTATATTCCAAGTACCTGCTTCAGCCTCTAACTGTTTTTGATATGCTCTGTAGAACCTTTTTTCTGCTTGAATTTTTAGATATTTTAAAGGATTCATTTATCTTTCGGATATGGTATTTTTTGTTTTAAGACTATGGTCAAATATGTATGTTTCATAGCAATTGTTGATATAGATAGTCATTATTTGTTGATATAATCAATTATACCATATTTACAACGTTAAGAAAAAGATAAAGTATTGGCGGGTGTGTAAAGTTTTTGGCACGAACCATTTCATTTTCATGTCGGATGGAAAGTTTGAAATCTAATCAATCCAATTCAAAGCCGAATGCACTTATGGTATTCTTCGGGTTGAAAACCACTCCTACGAAGCGCGCGCTTAGAAAGCGCGCCTACGGTGTAATGACCGTGGGTAATCGTGGTTGAAAACCACTCCAACTATGTGTCTTGTTAATGAAATCCGAGATTTTTCACTTGTAAAAAACCGGACAATTGACGTACAAATTCACGTACAACTGTACGTCTTTGTGCGTCGCTGTAAGAGCAGTGGACATAAGGGTTCGTCCGGTATTTATTAAGAAACAGAATTTTTTTTAAATTGTACGTCTTCACTATTTTGTCTATGTCCTGAAAAGATTGCTTGTAGGATGATCATTATTCCTTGTGTCCGTTGTTTTGTTTTCATAATTCTCTTCCTCATTCAACAAGGTATATGTGACGTATATTATAACACAATCAAATTGCTTATGTCAAGTTATTATTTACAATTTTTAACATTTCATTTGTTATTTTACAGTTTTTTGGAAAAAACGTGTATATTTCATTGGATATTGAGTTTAGTGCTAAAAACTTTACACACTCATTCATAGGTAGATAGAAAACATATCCTTGCAAAGAGTAAAGGGGTTCGGTTATTTTGGATCTGCAATGTTAAATGGATCTAGTCAGAGGCATTCAATTGTCGATGTTTGCTCCTAAAAGCATGAGTGCTTCTTTAGGTTTTGCTGCAAAATATCGGAATGCATAAGCGATTTCAGTGTTCCCAGAAGTGCGTAATAGACTAATAGTTGCATTTCGTAATGCGCACATCACCTGAGGTCCGTTGCCACACCGGACTTGAGACGCATCCTCATCAAAGAGCACATCCCGTGTGCGATGCGACAGGTTCTCTATCGCCCAATGTCCACGGCGGAGCATCAAAATCCGTTCTGCTGACCCACACTCAGGCGTTAGACTTGTGATGCCATATTGCGTCATGGTGCTCTTTTCACCGGTGCGGGTGTGTTCTCGTTCTGTCTTGTATTGGTAAACTTGTGCAAGCCCCGGCCAGTCCACATATCCTGTCCCTATTAGGAGTGTGCTTGTCGTCATCGTGCGCGTTTGGAGCCACCCATTGTCTTTTTCAACAGTGGTGCAAGTCCCTGTCCGTGCACCAAGTTCCTTATGTCCCTGTTCACCTGTTTTTGTGGGATGTGATGTCCGAGTGTCCGAGTGTTCACTTTCAAATACGGCGCGAATATCTTCTAATAGAGTGGGGTGGTTTTCTTTTACAGGCATGACATAATCCGCATCCGCATCACATAAGTCTTGACAGAACGAACGTTGTGTCAGCAGCGCATCTGTTGTCACCACTTTTCCTGTGACATCAAACGCTTCAAGGATGCGTGAAGCAATAGGGATTTCATTCGTCTTATCAGACACAGGTCGCTGTGTGAGTGTGATACCGAGTTGATGTGTCACAACAGATAACAGATGTGTGATTTGCGCATCTTGCGTGAGACTGCCACATAAGGTTTTGCCATCTATCGCTACCGCATTCTTATCGTCTTCCTGCGTCGCTGCGAACACATCGGTTGCCCACTCACTGAGTGTCTTTTCTAAAGCAACAACGTCTAAATCATTGAAACAATAATGGAGTGTTGAGGCACAAGGTGTCTTCGGATGCGTGAACCCGAGTGTTTTCGCAAATTCGGGAGGGTATGTCCGACCTCATTGTGCGATAGCACTATAACTGCGGTATCCACACATCATGGCAATCACTGAAAGACTTAAAATAGCGGATAACGGATGTCGTTTTCCACGTGGGTTGCGTTTATCAGGCACTTCTGCTAATCTATTAAGTCCGTGGCGAGGATCTTCTTTCGTCATTTTTACCTCCAAAGAATAAAATCTATATAAACTTTGAGGTAAAGTCCATAAGATATAGCATGAGAAGTCATGCTATATCTTATATTATGAATATACACAACCAATATCGACAATTGAATGCCTCTGTGGATCTAGTAGGGTGTGTGGAAGTGACCGAGAGATTAACACTTACAGAAGAAAGGAAATTACGACAAATGTATTTTATGTAGGTGGATGTTTACCTGCATTCTTTAGCAATTTTCTTGACTCAATATGTTTGTCCTTATTCATGTTCAAAGCTTTAACTGTAGCTCTACCTATTGAGGTCTTGCCCAGAATCAATATAAAATCATTGCTCCACTGAAAATGCTCTTTCCAATTTTGACTCCGTGGGTTAAAAAGCGGAACTTTTTCACGGGTCTGTGGGTCAGGAGCGACTGTTTTTGTGTATTTGTGGGTATTACACGATGGACACGCAAATGCTAAATTAGCGAACTCAGTTTTACCACTTTCCTTTTTAGGCATAATATGGTCGCAGTGAAAGGAGGCAATGCTGTATTTGTCAGGTGATTGGCAATATTCACATAATCCATTTGCACGATCCTTTACTCGTTGACGCAAGTGATCGGAAATATGTTCAGACGACACTTTTTTCCTCTTTTACTTCAATTTCAGCAATAATGTCGTCTACTGATTTCCCTCTGAGTTTTGCTAATGCGATAATTGCTTTAAAACGTTTTATGTTCCGAGTATCTAATTCGCTAAGCAATGTTTGATATTCAGCAAGTTCAGTTTCGGATAGTGTTTCATATTCGCATTTGAACCATAATTCTTGATACCGCTGTTGTTTATTATTCGGTAATTGTGAATTCTCTTGTATAGTCGCTAATAGTGAAACTTCCTCTGGAGTTTCTGTTGATAGAGATTCGTGGCTGCCTTTTTTCAAATCCGAAGAATTTCTAAGCCATTTACCAATGTCTGTTCTCAAAATAGGTATCTCTGAAAAATCGATATCTAATTCAATGTCTTCGTGAAATAGACTTGGAGTTTCTATAGTATTGTTAACTGAAGCATTGGGGGTTAGAACATTTGCTATGTATTCCATTGTCTTCATCCTTCGGTTTTTGTTTTAGGTTATGAGATTCATGTTTATATTATGCTTCATATTCTGGAGATAATAAGAAAGGAGTTTTAATTGGTGTCTCCTATTTCAAGGGTTGTGTGTCCACTCCGTGTTAAGTCTGGAACTGTCAACGTTTTTCCATTTTGAAGACTGTGGACAGTGAAAACTATACCTTCATAAATTTTCTCATTGATAGCTTTGTTGTCTGTAGAAACCTTTAATGCTTTTGCCATTGGGAGGACGAATTGATCTTGTAATTGAAAAAAAATCGGATTTTTACTGTGGGTTAAGAGCATCAAGAGTAACATAGCTCTGTCAATAAGCGTATCGGCGTCTGCTGGATTAACAGGTTTGTTGTCTATGAGACACCGTTGAATGACATATCCAACGCTCCACCACATCGGTGCCATAAACTTTGAGGAATCCTCAGCAGAAACGGACTGAAAGTTTGGTTTGCATTGCTCAGTGAGGTATCGCTCAAAATCGACCATATGTTCTTGTGCCCAGTCGTAGTTGGGGTCTTGTGCATTAGTTTGTGTCATTTTGTTCCTGCAAGATTTTTCAGCTAATCGTCGTATCTGTGAATACAAAATAACATGTTTTGGACTAAATTTCAAGGCAATTTAAACGAAAACTCTATGTATCCAATATACTTGTTATAAGTAAGGTTACAGTAGCAACAGTGCCAACACTGATTGAACTCCACACGGAAGATTCATATATAGTCTCTTACATTGGATACGGTATTTTCAAAAAAGCGATTGAAGTCCCATACCAACAGAAGTAGACAAGTACTTTGAAAATGAGTTATCCAAAGCATGATAAAATAACTAAAAGGACTTGGACAGGCGACTGTCCCTGAATTCCCATTGAATCAACACAACTGGCGTAAGTTTTTTTACGTCTTACGGTAGCAACCTCTATATTATTATTTGTAGTAGCATTTCTGCTAAACGTTGTGTCGGCACTGATATATTATGGTGCAGCATACCGTGCTGAATTTGGTGACGCTATTGCGAACTCACATACTTATGATAGTTTTATCAGTGGAATATCTGTCGGAATGATGCTATGTGTAAGTGTGTGGCTCATATATGGAATCGGTCATGCTGTCTATAGGATCGGAATATGGGTCTACAAAGGACTAAAATAGTTTACAAGAATTAGAGAGTAGCAATGTTAACTGATCTCTAATTGACACCACTTGAACAAGGTCTATAGAATTAAAGCATAATCCTAAACACTGTACAGGGGTGCGGTGATGCGTGCCAGATGTTATGAGGCCGCTCTTTTTGATCTTTCTTTTATCCATAAGTTTTCGGTTATAGTGTCTATTAAGGTTGTTATAGAAATCTATTAAGACATGTGCGGAAAGTGGGGTATAAAAATTGATTAAATTTTAAATATTGACATACGATACATTTTATTTAGGAGCATGTGATGCACATTGGTCTTATGGAAGGAACGATTCGACGTGACACACTTGAAGAAACATTGGATGCTACGGTTGAATATGGAATTTACCATTTACAATACCATATTAACGCTGCGATATCTGTTGATGAAATACGGCAAGAGATTGATGAACGACAGATTCACATTGTGGCACTATCGGGGACATATAATATGATTGATCCTGACATACAAAAACGTGACGCTGGATTACAAATGTTACGTTATGTCGCTTCCCAATGTGAACTACTTGGAACTTCTGTGATAACACTCTGCACAGGTTCTCGAGATCCGCACAGTATGTGGCGTGCACACCCTGACAACAACTCTGAGTCTGCTTGGCAAGAGCTTGTGGAGTCCATGCAAAAGGCATTGGAAGTTGCTGAAGAATTCAATGTGACATTAGCATTTGAACCTGAGGTATCCAATGTGATAGACTCCGCACAAAAGGCACGTCGTCTATTGGATGAGATGAGTTCTCCGTATCTAAAAGTTGTTATGGATGGTGCGAATATATTTCATAAGGGTGAATTGCCTAAGATGCGCGAGATTCTGGATGAAGCATTTGCATTACTTGGTGATGACATTGCACTTGCCCATGCAAAAGATTTAGACCGAGATGGTCATGCAGGAAACCTTGCTGCAGGGACAGGTATGCTGGATTACAATCAATATATCGGTTTGTTAAGTGAAGTTGGTTATGACGGTGCTGTCGTGTTACACGGTTTGTCTGAAGAACAAGTTCCATTCTGTGTAAACTTTTTACAAGCGAAGATTGATACATTGTAATAGGTGAACTATTATTAGACTGTTTCGGACATCCGTTCAGCTAATCTTGCCAGTGCGGGTGATCTGTCTAATTTTTCAAGTTCAATTTCTATTAAGGTAAATTGTTGGGTTTCGCTCAAAGCAGTATTCATAGCATCATCAAATTCACCCTCGGTATGAACATGAAAACCTTGTCCAGAACCAAAAAGTGATGTAATGCTACTATAGTTCCAACATCCAATATCGTTGAATTCTCCTTCCAACAGATGCCTTTCTGTTCCATAGCCGTGATTGTTCAGCAAAAGAACGATTGGGTTCAATCCGTAACGAACGACAGTTGATAGTTCTGTGCCTGTCATTTGGAATGCACCATCCCCTACGATGACAAGTGGACGGGAATTCGGTGTGCTAAGTTGCGCGCCGACAGATGCGGGAACAGCAAATCCCATTGATGTATAATATGCTGGACTCAGGAAATTCGTATGTTGTTGTATTCGCAATTCAGCCGCACCGAATAGGCTATCCCCAACATCTGCTATCACAGTAATTTCATCAGTAATGAATTCGTTGAGATGTTGAAATAGACGTTCAACTGTCAATTGTGCCTTTGGATTAACTTCAAATGGTGTAGTCTCAGTTGATGCCCAATCTAAGTTCGGTTTTCTGCGCCGACGGAGTTTTGATGCATTGATACCATCTATGAAATCTACAAACAACACACTTTCATAAGTATGGAATCCGATATTTATTTTTTCAGATGTGGCATAGATTGAGCGTGAACGGTCAAGGTTTGCCGTGTATATACCAAGATTTACATCAGTCATGAACGCACCGAGAATGATGACGCAATCTGAACCTTCAACAAACTTCCTAATCTCCTCTCTACCCATTGCTCCCTCATAAATTCCTAAGTAGTACGGATGTGATTCTGGAATAACTGATTTGCCAAGTAACGTGGCAACCACAGGTATTCGTTTTTCCTCAACGAGTTTGAGTAATTTGTCCTGAAAACCGAATCTATGTAATTCTACGCCTGCGAGAATAACAGGATTCTTGCTCTGATTTATAAAGGTGATTGCATCATCAATTGCAGCATCTAATGTATCAGGGTCACTTAAATGGTTCCCATCTGCTGGACTTTTATAGTGCGTGCCACGAACATCTACCATATCTCGAGGGAGTTCAATGTATCCTGGACGCTTATAATGATAAACAGCATCTAACACACGGTCAATCTCGTTGAATGCCGTAAAAGGATCATCAAGGAGTGCTGTTGCAACGGTTATTTCGTCAAATATTCGTTGCTGTGTATGGAAATCTCTGACTTTATGGTGAAGGAGTGCATCTTTGTCGCGTTCTTTGATACCCGGTGCACCGCTTATTACAACTACAGGAGATTTTTCTGCATAAGCACCAGCGATAGCGTTTACCGTTGATAATCCACCTACACAGTAAGTAATACAGACTGCCCCCATACCTTTTGTGCGTGCATAGGCATCTGCGGCATAACCTGCAGCGTCCTCGCGGGTCATCCCGATGTGTTGTATATCGCTTTCCTCAATGAGTTTGTAGAATCGGAGGACATAATCCCCGGGAATGCCGAAGATGTGTTTTATGTTGTAACTTTTGAGTTTTTTGAGAAGGTATTCACCGATGGATGTTGGGATGTTACGCATGGTGTCACCGCTATCACAGAATTCATTCTAAAATATTTGGGTTGCAACAAGTGCAGCATCTGGAATTTTACGAATATTGACAGTTATTTTTTCACGTCTTGGACTGCCATCAGCGTTTCTAAAGCCTTTTTGAAAAGTACCACTGCATTCATGTAAAGTATCACTATCAAAACAGAGAAAGTGAATTTCTGACAAAACAAACTCAGTTTTTCTTCTACGCGACATCGCTCCACGATTTATTCGGTTCACCTCATATTTGCTGATTCCTTCCTTAAGTTCATCATGCCATTTCTTGAATGTTCTTTCTTCATCATTGTACTCTACTTCACCTATTGCTAAGATAATACCGTAATAACCGAATTCATTTATCGTGTTAATTATTGCTTCCATATCATTTGTTATGACAGTATGGTTTGTGGTATTTGCTGCATGTGATTTGAAGTCCCATGAGATCTCACAAAAAGCATCAAATTCTGTCCTGCCATACTTTTTACCAGGAATTTGAATTATCTTAGTGAAATATTTCTGACAGAGAAATTCAAAGTAAAACCCCATCCACTCCATTTGTCTCCACTGTCTTGATCCTGACTCTTTCATTTCGATAATAGATACTCTTCCATCCCAAACTTTCGGTATGTTTCGTGATTCAGTTCTCAATTCTTCAACAGTTTTTAAAATAATTTGATTTATTACAGATTTTATTCCTCCTCTCTAAACAAACCCCATGATGGTTCATCATCAGTATGATGAATAAGATATCTTCCTGATTCAAGTCTCTTGTTTGCAAATTCATAATAGTCTGGGACAATCTCAAATCCAACATAATGTCGTTCCTTCATTTTGCTAACTACTGCTACTTGTCCAGAACCCAAAAACGGATCTAAAATAACATCTCCTTTTTGGCTTGAATAATCAAGTATTTTTTCAATTAGTTCAGCAGGTAATTTAGTTGGTGTCTTCATTGCACCTTGCCAATACTCTCTTTTGATTTCCCATACATCTTCTTTATCTCTGTAGTGTGCAGACCCTCCACTATCTGTCTTTTCGTCCTTATCAAAGCGTTGGTAAGGAAAGAAAATCCTTTTTTTGTCGTTTTTACATAAGTATAAACAGTGATAGTGAGAAGTCACATATTTCCGTTTAGTAACAACTCCGAATTGATATTTCCAAATGAGATGATTAACCGTTGTAAGTCCACATTCATCTATTGCAATCAATAGTTCTTTAAGATAATTCCATCCTGAGAAGATATACATACTTCCAGTATCTTTTAACACTTTGGTAGCTTCTGTGAGCCAATTCAGAGTAAAAGTAAGATAATCATTCCCTTCAATCTCATTGTATCCTTGTAGGACACGGTTATCTACACGGTTATAATTATGCCGGGTTGCTTTGAAGTCAATGGCAAAAGGTGGATCTGTGATGATAAGGTCAACAGACTCCTTTGGCATTTCTGACATCAATTCTATACAGTCACCCAATTTGATAGTATCAATGTAATTTGGATATAGCATGATTAATAGGTATTTATAATTGGTTCAGAACTGTTTGTTACTATCCAACAGAATTGTAACAGGTCCGTCATTTATGAGTTGAACATCCATCATGGCTTGGAAAGTCCCACCTTGTGTGGGTATGTTCATCTCTTTTAGCACAGAAATGAACTGTTCATATAAGTCATTGGCAACATCAGGTCGGGCAGCATCAATGAAACTGGGTCTTCTCCCCTTCCGACAATCTCCGTAAAGTGTGAATTGTGATACGACCAAGGCTGAACCACCTGTATCAATCAAGGAAAGGTTCATTTTACCATCTGCGTCTTCAAAAATACGCAAATTAGCAACTTTGTTAGCAATATATTGCAATTCAGTTTCAGTGTCTTGATGTGCAACGCCGAGAAATATCAACAATCCTGTGCCGATTTCAGACACAAGTTCGCCATCAACCTTCACACTTGCAGATGTGACGCGCTGGATTACTGCTCTCATATTTAATAGTTGTTAGTAAAAGCAAAGATTCCAAATTATAGACCTTACGATTTAAAATAACAACTGAGTGCCTTCCATTTCCTTAGATCTTTCGCCACCAAGTGTCAGGTTAAACTGGAAACCGGGATTGTTGTTTATTCCAATTTGAAATGCTAATGTGCTGGAAACTTCATATCGGAAAGCAAGACCCATCACGTTTGACACACTCACTCCAGCATATAGCAGTTCACGAGCGTAATCTGCTGCAAACCACATATTATCTGCAATTGCGATTTCACCACCACCGAAGTAGCTGAAATTAAATGAGTCTGCCGTGCGGACAGATTTTGATGAAAGGAGTACTCCCGCGCCACCGTGTAATTTAATAAATGCACCAACTCTCTGAGTGGCTACAAAATAAGTGTTTATACCAGCGAATGGATATCCATCAATTGGATCAGGATCAAGAAATTCTTCTTTATTATTCAGTCGATCATCCGCAGTATAACCGGCAAAGAATTCTGCCCCAATAGAGATACTTGGTAATCCATCATTTTTTTCAGGCTTTAGATTATATTTGAGTCCAATTAATCCTTCATTTAAAGGTTGATCATATACACGGTTGGGATTGACACCTGCTTCATCCGTATCGTAAAAATCATCAACCACTTTGTGGACATTTCCTACTGAGAGCGTAGCACCCAGATGAAGGTCAACCTGATTACTTAAACCATAGGTAAAACGCACAGGAATGAAGAAAGTTTCTATTTCAAGTGAAGCGTGTGTTTGTCGTTCAAATCCACCGATAAAGACAGTCTGCAGCTCTTCAGGTTCTAATGTCTTTTTTGAATACTGAAACAACCCGAAAGTTGTCATTGATCCACCTTTACCTAACGGTTCAGCGGTATGTATGGTTGTCAGTTGTGAAACTGGCGGGGTTTGTGCGTAGATTACTGTATTTAATGCAGTGAATAGTAACAATGCTAAAATTGCGATTCGTTTTATATAGTACATAATATTTCCTTTAATCTCATCTCTAATTTTGTTTATCAATAGAATGCTTGTGCTTCCACTAAAATACTTTCGTCTCGTTCACCTTCAACTGTTGGGGTGTCGTCAAATGCAGAAATGAAGTAGACTCTTAAAAAGAAGTCTCCGCCAATAACAATGGGATCTTCACCGGAAAGAGTTACACTTGTTTCACCCGGTTTCAACAATCGCCGTGGAACGTAATTTTCATCTTTATCTATGGAATATATCTGATATCCCATGAGGTCATTCTCTTTGTTGTTGTCATCCCATGCCATTATCACATCATATTTATTATTAAATAATGAACGACTTATATAGCGCGCTTGAAAATTTTCTGGAGGAGCAGGCGGCAGGTTCGGTGATGTTGCAGTAATTTCTGTAATTCCTTCAACGCCAAATTCATCCACTGCTGCTATACGGTAAACCTTGGTAATATTATCGTGACGAAAACTTCCATCAACATAGAAGGTTTGTTCTCGTGTGAGTTCAATTGCGTCTTTAAATTTTAATGGAACATCAACACCTTCATAAAATGCTATATATATCCGAAATGAATCAAAATCGTTAGGAAAAGGGTAGTTCTCCCAAAACAGATTGACTCTGAGATCAGCAGGTTCTCCGAGTGTTACAACTGGCTGCGGTGGGGATATACTTGGCGTTACAATGACAGTTGGCCATACACGAATTGGGTCTGCAGAAACATCTGGTGGATTCTCAGGGTTCGGTGTTTCAACGTCATTTATATCAACATAGGAGATTCTATATTCATAAGCTACATTTGTTCCATTTGCAGCTTTACGGTCATTTTGAATATTTTGGTCATCCACAAATTCGTTTTTTGTCGCATCTACAGTACCGATTAACTCAAAAGGTTCATCTGATTTGCTATCTGTACGACGGTAAATCTTGTATGACTTCACACCTTCAGATTCTATCTTATTCCAAGTTATTCGCACCTCTCTGTCACCTGGAAATAACTTCAATCCATCTGGGGATCCAGAAGTTCGCAGGTTTTCTGCGTCCAGTGGATTTGCATAATCACCAGTATTTGTGCACGCCCCCATCATCGTTATTATTAAGAACAAAGGTAATAGGAACAGGATTCCTTTTATTCGATATGAAAGATTAGATTGAGTTCTATTTAAGCAACACAATGAAAACATATTATCCTCCACAGATTATTTTTCTTGTAAAATCAGAAACGGTACAAGAATTGTAGGCTTGCTCGTTGTGTTTGAAAATCGTAATTCGGTTGAACACTAAATAACTGTGATCTACCGTAAGTCTGATTATTCATTGTTTTGGGTGAAGATGATATGCTCAATGGATATTGATTATTCAGGAATGCATTCCCTGGATTGTCCGATGTTGAGGCAGTATCAACAGTTGCATTATGAAATTGGTTCATAATGGAGAATAAAACAGCAAATCCAATACACCCATACCCAACCCGAGACATGATTGTCGTTGCATTTTCTCTTAAAACTGTTTCATCTTTTAGGCTTTGGATATCAGCTTGGGTTGTAGCAGAAAGATATTCTTCATACTTGTTTTCTGCAGAAGTATTCAAAAATGTACTACCAACCTGAAAACCTATGCCAGATATTAGCAGTGTTATCGCAAGACCATTTGATCGTTTCTTTGCATGAACAGGTGAAATTGTCAAACAAAGAAAAACTATACAAAGTATTCCAATTAAGAGACGATTCGGTTTCAAACCCAATTGTATCATTATTCTGTATATTCCTTTCAGATGTGTATAATTTATTAAGAATTAAGTGTAACTGATTATTCTCTGAAAGTCAATGTAAAATGAATGAAGAGGAGAAATCTTCAATCGTTCAGATTCAATATTTCCAGATATGCGAATTTTATCGGATTCATCCTTCAATTTAAGGATATCCTCTCTTGTTGGAGGGGTTTCTAACCCCGCTTGGCAAGTGTTGGCTAAAACCATCGGGATAGAAACCCCTCCAACAATAGGGAATTGTGTTGTGTAATCGCTAAATTGACACTATATGCGTCAATTTAGTGCCCTTCCAGTGGTGTGTAGAGTTTTTGGCAAAATATCCCAGTCACCATTGTAGGGGCGGGTCTCTGTGCCCGCCCGTTGCCTTTACAGGACAAGGAATGGCGGGGCACAGAGACCCCGCCCTACAATAGGTTACAGGTTTTTCACTTGAATTGACGTCTACAGTGCCAAAAACTTTACACACCCTCAATTTACCCTCCTTCCAGTGCAGTGTTATTTAGTTTTCGGGATTTCTGATGTATTTATCACAAATGTTAATGTGTGTCATGTCAGATATTATTCAATGATCCGACATGGTAGTAGGCACGCTCATGAAGATTAATTTATTAAACGGGTAATTCTAAAAATCTGTTATAGTGTTTATCAAGGAGGAAAAAATCTATGCCAAGACACACTCTTGACCTCACTGATGAACAAAAAACACCCTTTGCAAACTGCGAGATAATGGAAAACCAGTTTATTTGCGCGAGCGTGCTGCTGCAATATTGAAGATCGGCTCAGGTATGTCTCCATATAAAGTCGCAATGAAAAGTCTGTTGAAGAAACGAAAACCCGATACCGTCTATAGCTGGTTGAGCCGGTTTCGCGATCAAGGAATCCCTGGGCTCTTTCACAAATCTGGAAGAGGCAGAAAACCTGCGTTTGCTCCGAAGTCCGCAGAAGACGCAGAGGAAGAACTTCAAACCATTGTGGGTATGTCACCAGATACCCACTCTGGACATCCGACGCGCTGGACACTGCAACAGATCAAGGAATCAGTGCCGTGGCGGACTAACATCTCTGTGCCGGGAGTGCATGACATTCTCCTCACGGCTCGGTATTAGCTACAAGCGTGGTAGAACGGACATCCATAGTCCTGATGTTGCGTCCAAAGAAAAAATGATATGCGTTGCTCAGGCGTTGGAACAAGCGAAGCAATATCCCGATACCTATGTTGCGTTGGACGAAGACGAGTTTGCTTTTCACCGATGCCCTACATTAGCAAAAGATTGGACACAACGTGGCACAAAAGAACCGCTTGCCCACCAGGGATTGGGTTCGGATTTGACCTGCTGTGGGATAGGTGCACTGCACACACACTGGCGATGTCGTTTACCATCAAGTAGAAAGTGCCACCGTGTTAGCAACACATGCGTTGGACACAGCAGTTTGTGAACGGTATCCTCATGCTAAACACATTTATATGGGACAAGACAATCGTCCTATTCACCTCCATGTGCGTCTCTTGGAAGCACTTTTGCCGCAGAGATCATCGTTCAATAAGCCACTCCCACCGAGTTGGGAGAAAGGTTCTACGAAAATAGGAAAACTTCCTCAGTTGCCAATAGAGATAGGACAACTACCGACCTATGCGCCTTGGACGAACCCAATTGAAAAACTTTGGCGATGGGGGCACCAATCTATTGGACATTTACATCGTCTCACTGATGACTGGGAAACCCTTTAACAACGGGTAATTGCGTTTATGGAACAGTTCATAGGTGGTTCACGAAAGCTCGGACGATATGTGGGATTATTACCCGATTAATAAATTAATCTTCATACGGGACTAAAGAGAGTTTCTGCATTTGAAATTTCCTTAAGTTGACACCTATGAGTTTCGCAAGCTCTACCCAACCTACGTACTGATAAAGAAGATATGACGCTTTCGATACATCAATGGACAAAGACAACGATGGATACACAAACATTGAAGAATACCTAAACGGAACCGATCCTATAAGGTTTATAGACTATATCAAACCCAATATCAAGAATAACACATAGAAGTAACCCTCTAAAACTGCCATTCCAACAAGGTTACACGATTATGCCAAACAAGCACTCCCATAGTAGTTCCGATAACTGCCCCTACTAACACATCCGAAGTGTAGTGCCGACCCAGATAAACACGCGAAAAACCTACCAATCCCGCGCCGATGTATAAAGGTATTCGCCACCTTGGATAACGATAACCCAATATTGTTGCAGCACTAAACGCAATAGACGCATGCCCCGATGGCATAGATGGATTACCAAGCATATCATCAAGGGGTCGCTTCCTACGAACCAACTGCTTTACACCGTAAGTAAGAATCCCAGTGCTTAAGTATGCTGAAGACAACAACCTTCCTGTGTTTTGACGATCTTCATTCCCATAAGCCATGAGTAAAATAGAAAATCCCATAACGGCTCGATAATGTCCAAATTCTGTAGTTAACTCCATCCCTGTCCACAACGGTTCGCTATGTGGCGGTGCATCGTAAATACGATCAAATAGTTGATGATCCCAGCGTGCTAAGAAATTATCTGCGTAAACCTCTAAGCCACCAGCAAAACATAAAACAAACAAAGTATAGGTTAGGAGAGTCTGTCTTAATTGGAACTGGAAGAATTGTGATATTTGGAGAGATGGTATCGGTTGAATATACCTCAATTTTACTCACCTTTTGCGCTATTGTCTACCATGGTGCTTGACGTTCAGGCAGCGGATCCACTGTCCATGCCATACGGTGGATAAGTCGTTCTTGCATTTCAAGTTTTACATTCGTGTAGTCTGAATTATTCCAGAGATTGTATGTCTCATGTGGATCGTTTTCCAAGTCGTAGAGTTCTCCTCCACCTGTACCGTGGGCAACCACCAACTTATATCGTTCACTCCGCACCATAGTCGCATTTGCAGCAGGTTCACTGTGCCACGGCATTGCATTGTAATACTCACAATAGACATCGTCCCGATGTAAGTCCAGGCTTTTTTCACCTGTTAGCATCGGTAGAAGACTTTTCCCTTGCATACCGGCATAATGTTCCACTCCACTTGCTTCCAATAGAGTCGGGGCAATATCTAACAACTCTACCAAGGATTCTGAACGCGCACCGTTATTCAGCATCCCTGGTCCAGAGATAATCAGTGGCACGCGGATAGCAGGTTCAAAAAAGTAAGGTCCTTTCAAATAGATACCGTGGTCACCAAGCATTTCTCCGTGATCTGATGTAAAGATAACGATTGTGTTTTCTCTCTGTCCTTTTTCTTCTAAGAAATCAAGTAGTCTTCCGACCTGTGTGTCAATAACATCAATCATTGCCCAATATGCAGCTGTCACCCAACGGTGGTCAGATTCACTCATTTCTTTGAAAGGATATCCAGATTTCCCACCATAAGCACCACCGTGATCTATCTGTTGCCAAATCGGTTTATTATCAAGCTCACCCTCAACAAAGTTCGGCAACGGAATCTCATCTAAGATGTCTCTATATCTTTCTAACGCTGCGACAGGTGGGTCAAACGCATGGTGCGGGTCAAACATATTCAAAGAAAACAACCAAGGTTGCTTAAATCGCGATGAACTGCTGATAAATGTCATTGCTCGTTCAACACTCCACGTCGTTTGACTATGCTCCTCTGAGGGAATCACTCTAACGTATTTTGAATCAGCGAATGGGCTGCTATCCCGACGTATACCCTTATCTGATAGCCACTGAATGTAATCGTGAGTTGCCCAAGCATCAGCAGGATCATGCGACCAAAAAAACTGATCATACCCATCATCAATCCGTTGTTCAGTCCCCTTACAAACACGTGGGTTGCACGGAGCAAGGTGCAGTTTCCCCGCTAACCCACACACATAACCAGCATCCTGAAGCAGTTTTGTCACAAGCACTTCATCTGCTGGAATCATCTGTCCATTTTGCCGACATCGTGTTGTGCGCGGGTATCGTCCGGTGAGAAAACTTGCCCGACTCGGTGTGCAAACGGGACTCTGTGAATAGGCATGATCAAAAAGCACACCATCCTGTGCTATCTTGTCTAAATTCGGTGTTTGGACAAAAGGATTTCCATAGCAACCGAGGGTATCAAAACGTTGTTGGTCGCTGCATATCCATAAGATATTGGGAGGGTTTTCACGCATCTGTTTCTGTCTCAGTTTCTGTATGCACCAGTTTTCTATATCGGAAAAAAGTCCATATACCAGAGACGACGACAATAGTCAGCAAACAACCTACACCGATATTGATCACAATCCGCCACGGGTTCATCTGCCACAAACGCTGTCCGGCTAATTTTGCAGCGGGAGATCCTTTTTCTGCTCGCAAAACAACCTGTTTCCAATATTTCTTAGCGGTTTCTGGTTGTTGATATGCTTCTGCTAACTTTGCAGTTACGACAATATAATTGATGTCTTGCACCTGACCATTATCATTCGCTTCATCAATAGCAGCAGCAAATGAAGTATAAAGCAGAACTGTTAATTCTTTTGACATCTGTGGAAAATCTGTCGTAGTTTCAATGCCGTTTTGGAAGGCTTCTATGGCTTTTTGATGGGCATCCCGATTATATTCAAAGTCAGCGATCTCAAACCACGTTTTCTTGATCAATTCAACCTGTTGCTCAATCGCCTCATACCCATCAAATGTGAAAGATGCCGAACCGTGGTAAAAATCTCCTTGCTTTGCGTATAACGTATAATCTGTTCCGGGAGTTAGCATAGCAGTGGCATTCCAGTTTTGAAATGAATATCTACCATCTTCCCCAACTGTTTCAATATAGTCTGTACCATCAATTGATATTTTCGTTCCTGAAACGGGAACATCAAGGGAACCTGTAACAGTACCGTATACAGAAATCGGTTTGAGAACTGAAATGAAATTGATAACTTCACCTTGTATCAACTTGAGTTCTTCGGTTTTAGGTTCAGGACTAAGATACCCTGCTTTCTTTACTGAAACACTGTAAGTTCCTTGCTTTAAATCCTCTGTGAACAGTTTAGGGGTTTTACCATTGTCTTTGTCGTTTAGAGTAATCTGTGCCCCCTCTGGAAAGGATGTAACTTTAATGGCAGGACTAAGTTTCATGACAGTCTCTTCTACATCTCCAGTTGGTGCAAGAATTGCATTCTCAAAAGAATATTCGTTCTGTAGATGCTGATATATTTCAATTATACTGATGTGTCTGTTATCATCTGCGTCAATTGTTTCTGTGGAAAAGGTATCAATTAATGCCTTCAGAAAGGAATTCTTACCTGCTGGTTCTGTTGTTTCTGCAGGTTGAATTACATTCAATGCAGCGGTACCGAGCGTTACTCTATTGGCATAATAGACGGTCAGTCTCTCATCATAAGCGTAGCCATCAATAATGACAAGGAGACGATCTATTCCTGTTCCTTTTAACCATTGGTTTAATACTGCATCTTGGATAGTATCTTCCGATTGTGTTGAAAGGTGCATTGCGTTTCCGCGTGGTTGTTTAGACACTACCCCATGGAAGAGAAAAATGAGTGTATTAATCTTATTGGATTTATTGCTAATTTGGTTAAATGTATCCTCTATTTCATCTCTTGTTGCATTGTCATTCTTTAGATGTTGAATATTTTGTTTGGATACCTTTCCTTTTTCTTTTATTAGTTTGTCTAAAGATTTAAACAGTGTGTTTGCATCAGCATCAGGAGAAGTATCAACCATCAACCAATATGTTTCTGAATCGACGGGTTCAGCGGAAACATCCCAAACCATTGAAACTAAAATACAGATAAAAAGTATAAATATTACGATCTTTTGTGTAGGCATTTCCTTTACCTAAAATGTGGATTTGATAGAAAATATGCTTATTGTCGCTTATTCTACTGAAAATAAAGGAAATTTGCAAGAAAATTCAGTGTTGACCATTATTACATTCATTTAACGCAAGCATGAAAGAACACTATAAAGGTATTCACACCGTTGATTTCAAGGAAGACTATATGAAGATTAAGAAATAAATTCAGCAATTATGCAGCGACTTCCGGTGAGGTGAGAACACCGCTTTATTGGATTGATGAATTTTGAGTAAAACACGGAATTTGAAAACACCTAAAGCAAAATTTCCCTACTATACTCAAAAAATGCTTGTATTATACATGTATTTAGACTAAAATGGAGGTACGGATTTTATCTACGGAAGGTGGTTTATATGACTGGTACAGAATTTATGAATATACGGGAAAATCAGGATATCAAAATCATTGATGTAAAGGCAGATTTGAGTAGTTATGCTGCCTCTGACTTACGGAAGGTGCTTGAAGAACTACTGACAGAAAAAGTGAATAAAGTTGTTGTTAATTTTGAGGACGTAGGCCACATAAACAGCACAGCTGTCGGCACATTAGTAGGAATTGCTAAACGACTGCGCCAAAATGGCGGTGATTTAAAACTTTGTAACTTAACTTCTACTCTCACGCGAACTTTTAATCTTATTGGAGCTTCCAGTGTCGTTGAAATATATGAATCTGAGAAGAGTGCAATAGCAGCTTTTTAATCCATTCCAGATTGAGACTGGAGTCCCCATGAAGAAAGAACGCATTGAGTTGAATGTGCCAAGTGATGTGTTTTACCTTGAATCGGTGCGTGTATTTATCGGCAAGTTATCCGAAACACTCAGATTTTCAAAGAAACGGATTGCAGATATTCAACTCGCTCTTGACGAAATATGTACCAATGCTGTTTATCACGGATCAAGTTGTGCTTCAAGTGGAATTCAATTACAAATTTCTGTTGACACAAGTTCTCTTGAAATTGTCGTCAGTGATAAAGGCAGAGAAGGTATCCAGGATTGGTCTACGTCTGAAAAATTAGCAGAGATACAGGCGAATCGTTCACCGACCAGTGAACGAGGACATGGTTTGTATCTGATTGATTGTCTTACAGATGTCCATAAACTGCAAACAAATGCTGTGGGTGGTACTGATGTAACCGCTATTTTTTACCGAGATGTCCAACAAGAAAATGGTTAACCCTGAATCGAAATTAGTGTTAAGTCGTCCTCATTTGGTGCACCCTCGGTAAATTCCGCTATTGCATCAGAAACCGACTGTATTAGTTGCAATGGTGAATCATCCTTACTCCTCGTTATTACTTTTTCCAACCTTTCTATAGTAAATACTTCACCTTGTGTACTTTTGACTTCATAAGCACCATCCGTATAAAGGAATGCCTTACTTGTTGTATCAAATGGGTAGTAGCAATTTTGGTATTCAGAATCTCTATGTATCCCCAAACCGTTTCCGGTGTGTTTATCAGTAATTCGTTTACATTCGGCCTGTGATCCATGCTGCAAAAACGGAGAGGGATGTCCTGCATTTGCACAGACAAGTTGTTGCTTAGATAGATCAAAAACACCGCAGAATGCCGTCGCAAACATATACAAACGAGAACTAATTATGTCGTTAAAGCGTATATTTAGGATATGCAAAAGGTCGGCTGGATTTTTCTCAACATGTTCTCTGTGCTCTGCTAAAATCGTCTTGATAAAGACAGTGACAAGAGCAGCAGAAGCACCATGTCCCATTACATCAGAAATTAATACACCTAAACAATTATCCTCTATCTCCCATATATCAAAAAAATCTCCACCAACTGCCAGGGTTGGACTACAGAAGGAGGCGATATGACATCCTGCAATCTCTTGGGTGCCGTTCTGCGGAATAATAATCTCTTGAACACTACGTGCCATTTGAAGTTCTGCCTCTAAGCGCGCATTGTGCTCTTCAAGAGTGTCATGATAAACTTTTATTCGAAGCAGTGATTTTATCCGAGCCAATACCTCAAAACTATTGAATGGTTTCTCAATGAAGTCATCCGCCCCCGAATCAAGTGCCTTAATCCTATTTTCTTGTGTATCACGTAATGCAGTTATCATTATAATCGGAATAAAGGCGGTCTTCTCATCTGCACGAACACTTTCGACAACTTCAAACCCATCTACTTTTGGCATGTTTATATCTAATAAGATTATGTCAGGATTTTCATCCGTTACGATCTGCAAGGCTTCATCGCCATCACCTGCAGTGAGGACAGTGTATCCGCGTGACTGAAGATGTATTTGTAGGATTTTGACATTGCGGGGTTCATCATCAACTACAAGTATTTTCACTGATTCATCAATGGTCATGTCGTGCTTCCTTGAGATGATATGCGACACGTTTAGCAAGGACTTGTGTATCTATTGGTTTACTGAGATAATCATCACAACCAGATCTGAGAATTCGTTCACGATCACCAGTCATTGCAGCAGCAGTTAATGCAATAATCGGGATATCGCACCAAGTCGGATTGGCTTTAATCTGGCGGGTTAATTCTTCGCCACTCTGTCCGGGTAATGCAATATCCATAAGGATGAGTGCCGGGAAATCTTGTTCTAAACACATAAGTGCTTCATCGGCGTTGGTCGCTTCAAGCACATCATATCCTTCAGACTGCAGAACAATACGGACGACTTTCCTATTCAATACTTGGTCTTCTATGACTAAGATCTGATGGGGGTTCTCCTTACTCAACTCATGGCTCCTATAGACAAAGTAATTGAATACTCCACGATTAGCAGTTAGAAAACGATACAACTCTGTTGGTGAAAGGTATGTAAATCTAAATTGCTTCCTACAAAATACAAGACATACAGGCACCACAATTAATATAGATCAATTCAATATTCACGAAATACCGAAAACAAACAGTTAGTTAGCGGATTAATTTATATTTCCGAACACCTATAAGTGCGCAGGACTCTGATGCCATCTACCGAATTTATTTCCTAATCTTTATACAGTTTGTGCTAAATATGTGGAACTTAGGTCATTTTCGGTTATGTATAACCTAAGTTGCTACCTACTGAATATTAATTATCAATTACTTTATCAAACGAAGAAACAAGGAATTCTACATACCTTGGTATCACTTCTTATAAATCGGGGTTACAAACCCCTCCAACAAATGATAGGTGGCAACTTCGGTTTTGTATAGTTGTAGGATATATTATCTAACCGCCATTGCTTGTTTGGTTTATTGGCATGCTAAACGAGAAAGTACTCCCTATACCTTCTTCACTTGATACACATATTTCACCACCATGCAACTCAATCAAACGTTGGGTAAGGGCAAGACCGAGACCTGTTCCACCGAAACGCCTGGATTTTGAAGTGTCAATCTGTGTAAAAGGTGCGAACAGCTTCATTTGATCTTCCTCGGCAATTCCTATGCCTGTATCTATTACCTCAACTTGAAGCATTGTAGGTGTAATATCAAGATTAGTTGTAACTTTCCCACCTTCAGGTGTAAATTTCACCGCATTTGATAACAAATTATAAAATATTTGCTTAACTTTGACACGATCGGCTTCAATCACAATGTTTTGTGGACATGATAAAGTGAGTTGTATAGCTTTTTGCAATGCCAAAGAACTGATAATTGTGTTAACTTCCTCAACCGCGTCAACGATAGCAAACTCCTCAAGGTGTAGGAACATTTTTCCAGCTTCAATCTTTGATAGATCTAATATGTCATTGATCATCTCCAATAGATGTTGTCCACTAATATGAATATCGTTGACGCATTCTCTCTGATCATCGTTTATCGGACCAACGAGTTCATCTCTAAGTATTTCAGCAAATCCGATTATAGCATTCAAAGGGGTTCGCAATTCGTGACTCATGTTGGCAAGAAAGTCACTTTTTGCTCTGCTGGCGTATTCTGCAGTTTCCTTGGCACTTTGCATCGCTTCTTGCGCTTTCAGGCGTTCAGTAATATCAAGTGCCATGCTAATGATAATACGTTTTCCATCTGGTTCAACACCAAGTAGCGATGAACTAAATTCCCATATCTGTTTTTTGCCTGACTTTGTTATTATTTCGTATTGTGCTGGTGCCACCCGTTCCTTAATCTGATTTGCCTGTCCTAAGTATTCTTGAATTTCCTGACTCATTTCTCTGTTTGCTTGTGCCAACCATTTAGATACTGTTGTCATATCTTCTAAGGTGTAGCCGGTTAAGTCGGTCCAAGTGCGATTGATAAGAATTACCTCACCATCTTCTGCATGTATCATAATTGGTAACGGGGCATTAAGCACAGCACGACGGAAACGTAACTCACTCTCCTGCAATTCCATTTCTGCTTGTTTTCGGTCAGTTATGTTTGTTGAAGTTACCACAAAACCGACAATTTCTGCATCACGTAAAATAGGACCAACCCAAGAGGAATACCAATTTAGACTGATTCTTCCTTGAACTTCATAACCAGCGACCTCACCTGTTTCCATTACCTTTCGACATGCCTCTTTAAACCCATCATGGTGTTCTTGAGTCAAGAAATCAAAGATACTCTTTCCAACGAGATCATCTGGTTCCATATCTACACCTGAGGGAATACGGTTGATAAACTGAAATCGATAATCCATATCAAGTGTTGAAATAATGTCTGGGGCACTTTCGACTAATGAACGCCAATTCGCTTCCGAATCCCGCAGTACTTGATCTGCCTGAAAATACTCCGTGATGTCACGAGAGATACCACATGTGCCTTTGATACGACCACTTCTATCCCTTATTGGGACTTTTGTGGTAGAAACCCATGTATCTTGTCCACCCAGCCATGTCTCTTTCTCTTGTTTACCCTCAATAGGTTTTCCAGAATCTATGACTGCTCGTTCATCTTGATAGGCTTGTTGTGCATGTTCACGCGTAAAAAAATCAAAGTCACTCCTTCCAATAACCTCAGTTGGATTTTTGAGACCAAAGCGATTGGCAAGAGAACGATTAATTCTTACAAATTTACTCTCAATATCTTTGAAGTAAATATGGTCAGGCGTAATATCCATTAGGGTGTGGAGGAAATCACTTTCCTGTGAATGGGTTTGGGCAAGTTGCTGAAATCGTGTCTCACTTTCACGAAGTTTGTTCTCAATCCGCTTCTGTCTTGTAATATCACGAACAGTGACATAATAACGGGAGTGTTGTTTGGTGTCTGGTTGCACCGTCCAATGCAACCTTTTGAAATCGCCATTGCTACATTGAAGACGATTTTCAAAAGTAATGCACCGTTGATCTTCCGATTTCAATTTTGTAATTTCATCAATCGTAGATTCTTGGTCGTCAGGATGAACGAGTTCTATCCAAGAACGAGTCTGAAGTTCTGTACAGGTGACTCCAAGAGTTTTTTCCCAAGCAGGATTGATTGGAAGGAATGTGCCATCAAGATATATGTATCCAAACATTTCTGATGACAGCTGCAAAAAAGGAGAGTTATGAAGCGAATCAGAGGCAGACGCCATGTGGGTTCCCTCATTATTTGGTTACCAAAACGGCACGATTTGCAAGTTTAACCACGGTTTGTGTCGTACTTTGGAATACCATTTCATACAACCGTCCATGATGGCTAGCACTAAGCGCAATTAAGTCACAATCGTTCTCTTCGGCGTTTTCCAAAATATTCGTCACTGTAAAACCGAGGGCTGTCAGAAATTCGGTTTCCACATCATAGTATTGCAGGTATGAATCCATCTGCTGTTTAATGTCAGTGGCTTCTTGTGTTGTGTTTGAAAGTGCCAGACCGAGAATACTTGCTTTAGTCAATTCTCCAATTTCGGCAGTCAGAGATAACACATGATCTGAGTAAATATCCCCGTGATTCACCGCCATTATTTTTCGTAATAATGTGCATTGCTCATGAACAACGATAATTGGCTTGGTAATGTGAGCGAGGACATCGTCTATCTGGTTCTGAATGAGTTTTAAACCGCGTGTTTTTATATCTTCGGGAAGTCCCACCACTACTAAATCTGCAGAATGTGCTTGTTGACATATCATATGCCGCGGGTTTCCAGCGACTGCTTCAATATGATAGTCAAGAAAATCGTAAAGTGCGCATTCTTTTTCTGTTCGCCGGATTACCGTCTCAGCAACATCTGCACTTCCACCGTGCGAACTGTCTTGGAAAAAGACACAAGATAGGTGAGTTCCTAATAGCACTGCAAGTTGTCCTGCGTAATCAAAGGCATTTCTTTCAAAATCAGTGTCGCCTATAGAAACGAGGATATTTTTTATCATTGAACATACCTGTAATATAAATTATGGTGTAGTTTCGGATGGAGGATTTAATAGAGACCAAACTGCTTCTTCTTCAGTTTCAAAATTACGAAAGACAGTAATTAGCCTCGCCATTACAATTAGGTTTTTTACATGTTTGTTGACATTGATCACAGCGATTGTTCCACCAAGTGGGTGTATATCCGCATAGATTTTCATAAGAACACCAAGACCTGAACTGTCCATACCGATGACATCTTTGAAGTCAAATACAAGCTTTGGAGTTTCACTTATCTCTGATAATGCTTTTTCTACGGTGTCTTTTAACTCTTGGATATCAGGTCCCATTATTCTGCCCTCAAGTTTAAAGATGTGTACACCGTCTTGTTCTAATTGAATGATCGCCATGAATGCAGCCTCCATATTGCTGCGTTAACCAAAGGTTTGTTAGTCCTCGCTTCCCAAAGTTGAGACAGCTTCTTCTTCAGTAGTGAAATGTTCAAAAATACTCGCAAGTCGACTTCTGACAATTAAGTTTTTGATGTTTTTCCCAACATTGATCACACCGACCCTGCCACCTTGTCTAGTAATTGTAACATGAGCACCCATGAGTGTTCCAAGACCGGAACTATCCATCATATTGACCTTTTCAAAATCAATAAGAATTCTCGGTTTATCGGAGGCATCAATCTCAGCAGTCATTACCTCACGAAGTTCGGTTACCCCAGTACCCATTATTTTACCGGATGGTTCCAAAATGGTAACACCATCTTTATAGCGAACCGTGGTTGCCATTGTTTGTCTCCCTTTTGTCTGTTTTTTAAAGTAATACGCAAAATTAACTGATTCTGTTTCTATTATATGTGTTTTAATCTTAATTGTCAAATTAATTTGGTTTGTTGCATGTAGTTAACGTTGTAATAACAACTATAGTTGACAAATAAGTGTGTATCTCATAAATCATTGTCGTGAGGAGTCATTGTACCCTGTTATGTCTAACAAGCAGAAATTCTAACGCGGACAAAGAGTCCAACCTACAATGAATATAATACCATTTCTAATAGAACAATACCTTCGCCAATTATCCAGGATTAAGATTGGCTTGCGTGTTGTGAATAGCACCTATTGAACTCAGGCGGCCAATGATTTGCTGAATAACAATAGGTTCAGGTTTCTGCGGAAGTCCTTTTAATATTTCCTGCACATATTTCAGACCTCGGTAGTGCGATTTAAGATCTAATACACTATATTCGGGATTCTGACATCTGTCCTTTTCCATGAGTTTTGCACTGACATTTACCATAAACATTGACAGATTTGCCGCATTGTTCACAGGGGTTTTGTGGACATTCATGAAACCTTGCAGACCCCAATGTTGTTTGGCATCACGAAAGTTGAACTCGATTTGAAAACGGAGTGAATAATAGTCTATCATTTTTTCTGCGTCAAGTGCTAAATCAGAACTGAACAATAAGACGTGTGCCTGCTGTTTCGTGGATAGGTTTGTTTTTTTGATACAAACGACATTCAATGGGTCGGGGAACTTTTTGTGGCGTAGTTCCATTTGATACACATCGGTTCTCAGGTTGTCCACTGTTTGTGTCCGAACAGCGTTCTTTTCATCAATCTTATGCGGATGTATCCGTTCTCCATAGATTGCGGGGCATCCGCGCTTGTAAGAGGTCGTCGGGGGAAGGGACAATGCAGCATCGGCACGTAGTTTTGAAATAAGATGGAGACCACATTGATGGACCATTTGTCCAGCGTTATTATTCCCAAAATATCCATCCAGGACAAAATAACGGATGGGTATCAAGTTATCAATGAGGTGTAGCACCTCTTTGAGCATCGTTTGAAGTTGTTTCAAAGTATCACTGAGGACGACATCCCTTTTATTTTTGTTTCGGCTCCCTTTTGGATGCCCGCGTTTAGATTGTTTTGTCTGGGTGTTGTCTGACTTTTCAGTCGGAGAAGCACCAGGATTTGAAGTTGTTTCACACCGAACGATTTGTTCTATAGCCATTGGATAAGAACGCCGTTCATTGACACTCACTAAGGACACGGCTAAGAATGACAAACTTGGGATCGCTTTGCCATGTGTTGAAGAAAAGAAACGAGATAAACCATAGGTATGCTTGCCAGATTTTGATTTGATTGTTTCGTCGGCGGCGATGATATAGACACCTTCAGGATCAAAAAGATGTGTGTGAAAAAACACCCAGAGGAGGGTTGTCCAAGGCAGCACCGTGTTAAAAAAGCGTTGTCCCGTGCGGTAGCTACCACCTTGTAATGTCCAACGAGAGATGTTTAGCATTGTTACCTGTCCCGTCATCGCAAGCAGTGCGAGGACAACTTGCGAAAGTTGGCGTAGTGTCGTTGTGGATAAATGTGTTCTAAAAACTGTCCAAAGTGCTATAATTTCTTGCATGGGCGATTGTCCTTTCAAAGTTATTGATTGCTTTTTTATAACTTTAGGACATCTGCCCTATTTATTCAACTATTTTTGGCGAAGGTATTGAATACATAATATATTATTTATCAAACTCACGTTAGAATTGGTATTATACGAAATTAACCTAATCGTAGGGGTAGGGTTCCCTACCCGGCCGTGTTCTTGACATCAAAAACAGGACAAATCTCGCTAATTTGGTATTATATGAAATTTCAGACAAGGATAAGTCCTGTATTTTTATGTGTCATAGTATGCTTGCCATGTTGTACAAGAATGGACTTAATATATTTCAACTAATGATAGTCTTTGTAGATGGATATTAACCAAGAATAGTCTATACGCAATTTGACAGACAGTAGTAACACGATGGTCAACAACAGATAAAGAAAATTCTATGAATTAAAAAGAAATAACAAACAAAGCAAACAATTATATTGCTTGAGAATTTTGTTCAACTACTTCATCTTCAGTATTGTCCCCTTCTCCCCAACAATCCACCCCGACTTTTTTGTGAAGTAAATATCCTGTAAATTGTGCGTGGTTGGCGATGGATAAAGGTTCCATGTGATACCTCCATCTATTGTATGTAATATCATTCCTTCTTCTCCAACTGCCCATCCATCTTTTTCAGTGCGAAATTCAACATCTCGTAGACTCTGTTTCAAAAGGTTTTTATAAGGGTTCCATGTTTCCCCACCATCAGCAGTGTGCAAAATCAAACCATCTGTTCCTACTATCCACCCATTCATTCTATCCACAAAATGGACAGCAAATAAAGGTTGTTCTACTCTACTATCTTGACGTATCCACTGTTTACCACCGTCTTCTGTATGTAAGATTTCACCTTCTTGTCCAACAATCCATCCGTGGTCAGTGTCAACAAAAAACACACCCCACAGATGTATATCAGAAAATGTATTGATCTTTTCCCATTTTCCACCACCGTTCTGTGTATGGAGAATCGTTCCAAGTCCTCCAACAGCCCAACCTTCTGTTTTCGTGACAAAATATAAGTCCAATATCCCAGACGGTTTCTTACCAACTGTTCTTTCTTGGTATTGGACACTCCATGAATTTCCACCACTTCCGGTATACGACACCTTGCCTATACTTGCCAACCAACCGTGTTGAGGAGATGTGAAGTTTACATGTGTATAATTGTTTTCTGTTGATGTATCAGTTACTTTTTCAATTTCTGCTTCTGCCCAAGTTTTTCCACCATCTGTTGTAGACAGGATAGTATCATTTGTACCGACTGTCCAACCATGTTTATCATCTCCAAAATGAATGCCATAGAGATGCGCTTCTGTTCCGCTGTCTACCTTTTTCCACCCAACTTTGGAACTGTCCTGTGAACAACCCGATAGAACTAATAATGTGAATGACAGCAAGAGAGACCAGTGTATTATTTTCATAAGAGATCTCCAGATAAATTGATTGTGTTTTGATATGAATTGTGCTATATTACTTTAACTGATTTAATCTAAATTGTCAATGGATATGTTATCCTGATGAGCATTATGCTATAGATGTGTTATATGGGTTATACAATCGGAATTGATGGTGGTGGAACAAAAACAACAGGTATTTTAGCAACAGAAACTGGTGAAATTGTTGCTAAAGTTCAAGCAGGTCCATCAAACTATCACGTTGTTGGCATTGAACAGACACAATCAGTTCTTCTTGAAATCATTACGAAACTATCCGCTCATATTGGAGACACCTCATTACAGTCTATTTCAGTATGCATTGGTATGGCAGGTTTAGGTCGAGAAGAAGATAGAATCGTTATCGGACAGATTTGCGATGAGATAAGGATAAATGAAAATCGTATTCTTACTCATGATGCACATATTGCATTAGTTGGTGGAACAGGAAAACATGCAGGTGTGATAGTAATTTCTGGGACAGGTTCTATCGTCTATGGAATCAATGAAAGTGGTAATGAAGTACGTGCAGGAGGCTGGGGGTGCCTACTTGGAGATGAAGGAAGTGGAT
This sequence comes from Candidatus Poribacteria bacterium, assembly GCA_958295945.1. Taxonomy (GTDB): domain Bacteria; phylum Poribacteria; class WGA-4E; order WGA-4E; family WGA-3G; genus MSPOR6. Next base: position 349,711 of record OY282386.1, on the reverse strand, counting down.
ACGATATTGCCTTGAAAGGTCTACAGGCAATAACACGGGCAGTAGATAGTCGTAGTCGCCCGACACTCTTAACGGACTTGATTCTAAAGAAACTTGAGCTGAATGCTCCCAACGAATTGATTCGGTGGATACACGCCGCGAGTAGAGATGAAATCGCTCAATTGTCCGGATCGGTGTTTGAAGCAGCAGAAATGAGTGATGAGAAAGCAATACAGACAGGACTTACGCATTTTTATAAAATGGTGTATACTATTCTATTATGACTACATGGACACAATCTAAAAAGAAGGAAAACCTATTTTCCGATTATTGTCAATTTTTGTTATCAAGTTTTACGAACTGGACGCAAACGTACTTTGGTGATCAGTCTGAGAAATGGAGCCATGATCAACTCAATCGTTTTTTGAGAAATGAGAACATTCCATCAAGCGAACTCTGGCAGTCTGTCCAGGATGACATTGAGTTTGATGATCAAGGGCACATTGCTTTTGATGATGTTGTGCTACCTAAACCGCATGCGAAAAAGATTGAAGCTCTCCGTCCTCAGTGGAGTGGTAGCGACAAAAAAGTCGTTGATGGCATCGGTATTGTAACGTGTCTCTATGTCAACCCAAAGACGCAAGAGTATTGGATCATTGATTATCGCATTTACGACAAAGACCATGATGGAAAAACCAAAATAGACCATTTATTAGACATGCTGCAAAACGCGGTCTTCAAAAAACAACTCCCGTTTCGGACGGTGCTAATGGATAGTTGGTATGCATCCATGCAAGTCATGAAAGCGATTGAAAAACTTTCTAAGATTTATTATGTGCCACTGAAACGCAATCGTCTTGTAAACGATACGGACGGCGTTGAACCACACCAACAAGTCCAAAAGTTATCTTGGACACAGACAGAAACGCAACACGGAAAGCACGTGCACATCAAGAAGTTTCCAAAAGGGCATCAAGTGAAGTTGTTCCGGTTAGTCTCCTCTAACGGACGCACGGAATATATTGCGACAAACGATTTATCTCAATCGGATGCGGATGCGACACGCCAAGAATGTCGCGTGCGTTGGAAGATTGAACAACTTCATCGTGAGATCAAACAAGTCACCGGTATTGGTAAATGTCAATGCCGCAAGTTGCGTGCCCAAAGAAATCATATTGCTTGTTGTTTTCAAGTATGGGTCTGTTTGAAACGTGTTGCGCGCAAACATGGTAAAACAATTTATGAACTAAAACAAAGTTTATTGGATGATTATATGCGATTTCAACTCTCTAATCCTTCAATAATTTTTAAAAATGCGTAAGTTCTGACAGATAATTGATCATGCATTTAGTGAACTGGCTTGTGCTGTTGAGACAGTGACGGTACAATTGGATTTCACTCAGCAGTTTGATATTGTATTTAGTGGAGGAATACTCCTAAATCAGTCACTTTTTGCGGATAAACTTCAAAGATGGATTGAGAAGCTAATAATTGGAAGCAATGTGATTGAACCGATACATGAACCATCTTATGGTGCAGTTCTCTTGGCTATGAAAAATAATGAACTGATTGAATAGTATACTACCTGATTGTGATAACAGAACAACGAAATCTAAATTCTACAGATATTGATTTAAAGTCAATCTCAGAAATCGTTCAGATTTTTCACGAAGAAGATCAAAAGGCAATAGATGCAGTCGCAGCTGAATCAGACTCAATCACATTGGCAATTGAGATGATTGTCAAGACATTTCAAGATGGAGGAAGACTGTTTTACATTGGTGCTGGTACTAGCGGGAGACTTGGTGTTTTGGATGCTTCTGAATGTCCACCTACCTTTAGTACACATCCAGAAATGGTACAAGGCATTATCGCAGGAGGTGATACGGCTTTACGCAATGCAGTAGAAGGTGAAGAAGATAAACCAGATCGCGGTGCAAATGCAATTCTTGACCAAGAACTGACAGAGAAAGACATTCTCGTCGGCGTAGCAACAAGTGGAAGAACTCCCTATGTTTTAGGTGCATTAAACCAAGCACACGCAATTGGAGTCAAAACCATATTTCTGTCGTGCGTTCACCCTGCAGAAGAATTAAAGGAGTACGTTGATCACTTCATCACCCCAATTGTTGGACCTGAAATTATCACAGGGTCAACACGGTTGAAAGCGGGAACTGCAACAAAACTAGTTCTTAATATGCTGACAACCGTTTCAATGGTGAAAATTGGAAAAGTATATAACAACCTTATGGTAGATGTGAATGCAACAAATACAAAATTAGTTGAGCGGTGTATCCGAATCGTTCAAACAGTTACAGGTGTAGAAACCACAATTGCTCAAAAGACTTTGAAAAAAGCTGAAGGTAATGCAAAAATTGCAATTGTTATGTTGGCAAAAGGTATCAACAAAGATGATGCAACAATACTATTAGAAAAAAATCGGGGATTATTACGACCAATTTTAGATGGATAACCATCAATCATCCAATTCTAATCGATGATGTGTCCTTTGTAAATAAAGGGAGAAACTATATGGCTACGAATGTTACAAAAGTAGGTCTTGCTAAAACTGGAAGACGACGTTCTAACGTTTATGAAGCACTAAATAATATCCGTGATGACATCACACCGAAAGTGCGTGAACAAGTGTTGTTGAAGCCGAATTTCCTATCCAGTACAAATCAACTTGCATCTTCACATGTAGATGTGATGCGTGGTGCTATTGACTTTTTATTAAGCACTCCACAACCACCAAACGAGATTATCATTGCTGAAGGAGCAAATGAATCGTTTTCTGGTGAAGCATTTCAAATCTTCGGATATGATGCGCTTCAAGCGGAGTATGATGTCCCAATAAAACTGGTTGATCTACACCAAGAAACTGAATGGATGGAAACCACAGTGTTCCTTGCAGATCGCAAGTCAGATACTGTACGGATGCCGAAGATCGTTCTTGATTGTCCTTGCACCCTATCTGTTGCTATTGCCAAAACGCATGATGCTGGTGTTGTAACCCTCGCAATGAAAAACATGATTATGGGAACATTACACAAAGAGGATCGTATTAAAATGCACGGTTATCATAGCCATGCAGATCGTGAGCTCCCGCGTGAAGCACAAAGTCTAAATATCAACCTTCTTCGGTTATCACGATATCTTAAGCCAGACATTGCTATTGTTGACGGAACTGTTGGATTACAAGGGAACGGTCCAGGTGGCACTAATTCAGTTCCGCTCGGAATTGCTGTAGTAAGTGGTGATGTATTCGCTGCAGATGCTGTCACATCAAAAGCAATGGGATTTGAACCAATGGAGATTGGATTATTCAACTATGCAAATGAATTAGGTTACGGGACTGCAGATCTAAACAATATAGACATCATCGGCGTTGATATAGAATCCGTTGCTATACCGTTTAAACCGCATGAAACTACAGACCTTCAATTCCAATGGCACGAAGACGAATCTTCAGAATATCTAGCAGCTGACTAATACCAAATTAACCCGATTTGTAGCGCGAGGTCTCCGTGCCTCGCAATGCTGACTTAATCAAAAATAATAAACACGCCAATTTGGTATAATTGTATAAAGGAGTATTATGAAACGTATATTACAAGTATTGGTTCTATCGGTGTTCGTGCTTTCTTCTCCCGCTTTTGCATGGTGGGGTGGTGGACATGACATCCTCACACAAGCCTCTATAAAAGCATTACCTGACGAATTACCTGAATTTTTCAGGTCTGCATCAGGTGAAAGTATGATCGCACATTGTGCTTATGATCCTGATGTATCAAAAAATCGTGATATGGCACATGCTCGGGCAGCAGAATATGGAGAACATTACTTTGATCTGGAACTCATCAAAGATAATCCTGTACCTGCTAATCGCGATGCATTTATAAAATTGTGTGCTGAGTTGAATCTGGATCCAAGGAAAGTTGGTTACCTACCCTATGCAGTCGCAGAATGGACAGAACGACTGGCTATCGCTTTTGCAGAATATCGCAAATGGCCTGATAATCCAATCATTCAATACAAATGTTATGTCTACGCAGGATTTCTCGGACACTATGCACAAGACATGTGCCAACCTCTACATTTGACTGTACATTTTGATGGAATTGTTCAGAAGGACGGTTCAAAACTACATAGTGGAATCCATGAGAAAGTAGATTCATCAATTGAGGTATTAAAACTTGACCCATCTGAACTTGCCATGGGTCAAAAAGTAGAGATGGTTGGCGAGTTATTTCCAGCAATTGTCAAGCAGTTAAAAGAAGGCTTTAACTTGGTAGACAATATCTATGAACTGGTTGAACAATATGAGGCACTCAAAAAACCTTCCACAGAATTAATTGATTTTACGAATGACCGCTCACGAGAGGGTGTGCGTTGGACAGCATCTCTATATCTAACTGCATGGAAAATGTCGGAAAACATAAAATTACCGGGATGGCTTGAACGTTAAGTCTAACTCTCAATTGTCGGTCTAATTAGATTGACATCTGAAAAATTATATGGTATCTTATTTTATATGGCAGAAAAAGTAGTTTTACCTGACATAAAGCCAGATGCTGTTTTTGATTTAGGAGAACTCGGATGTGGTGACCTTATTATAGCACTATTAAAATCCATGAGAACTCTTGAGCAAGGACAGATAGCACGAGTCCGCGCTTCGGATCCAGGAGCACCTGTAGACATCGCGGCATGGTGTAACATGATAGGCAATGAACTTCTCGCAGATTGTTGCGGAGAAGACAATGCCTATTTTTATATTAAAAAAGGAGTATAAACAAAATGGCGAAGTTAATGATAAGCATTACGCACGCAAAAGATGATACTGACAAAGCCACTGTCGGTTTTGTTGTTGCGAATGCTTCGGTTGCATCCGGTGTTGAAACAGTCATATTTCTTAGCACTGAAGGTGTACATCTATCACAGAGTGGTTACGCTGATGATATTCATGAAGATGGTTTTGCACCCCTAAAACAATTAATGTCTGATTTTGCCGAGGTCGGTGGAACAATTTGGGTATGTTCTCCATGCTTCAAAAAACGAAGTCTTGATGAAAATAACCTTGTTGAAAGTGCATTGATAGTTGGTGGTGCAAAGGCTGTGGAGTTCTTAACCACTGGCGCATCTTGCATTACCTATTGACATTGGGTTAAGGTGATCCTGCAGTTCGCTGCAGTAATCGCCTATTGGGTTCGGTTGAATCCCAATTCTGACAAACATGTCTCCCTCCCAATGTAAATATGATTGTTTACCTAAAGATCATTTGATCTTTCTTACTGAGAGTAAACGAATACATAGGGAGGGTTTCATTATTAAGACCAATAATATACTTCTTAAAAAATCCACAATACCTTACCCACCTTCAAAATAAACATATACTACAAAATAGATAACCGATAAAACAGATCTGCAAATAATTTCTATAGACAAATTAGATAAAATCTATCTTTCACAAAGGAATATATGCGAGAAGAAGATTTAAATGCTCCCAATTCTTTACAGACATCACATATATGTGAAGGTGGAAACCTTGACTGTGGTTCTGGTCTACTCCTGCTCATTCGTAAATCTATGGAAAAAGTTCCTGATGGAGAGGTCTTAGAAATACGTAGCACAGAAATCAGTGTCAAAGAGGACCTTCCTGCATGGTGTCGGATGACAGAAAACCCATATCTCGGTTGGCGACCTGATCCTGAACATAACAAATATTTCGTACAACGCGGTGAAGCCGAACAGGATGCGGATATTGCCTACGAACAAGCACGAGATTATCAGTGGAAGACACGTATCCATTGGGATGGTGGTCTTCAGGCAAAGGTATTTTGTAGAAATCACTCATGGTCGGTTGGACAGCCAGCAAGTTTTGATGTGCGTGATGAAGCACCCAGTGCAGTAGAATATGTTCTTGGTGCACTCGGTGCTTGTTTAGCGATGGGTTTTCAAATTCGTGCTTCACAACAGAAAATTCAGATAGATGAGTTAGAAATATCATTAAGTGGTCAGATAGATAATATCTTTGTTTTTCTCGGAACGGAACAGGATGGACATAGCGGTTTTAAAGAAGTGCGTGGAACGATTTATGTTGCATCGGATGCGGATGACGAAGTTTTGGAGAAACTGTGGGAGGAAACCCTTGCCGCTTCTCCGGTGACGAATACTTTGACGCGGGATGTTGACATAAATGTGGATTTGCGGGTGATATAAGTTAGTCAGGACTTACGCATTTTTATAAAATGGTGTCCAATATTCTATTATGACTACATGGACACAATCTAAAAAGAAGGTAAACCTATTTTCCGATTATTGTCAATTTTTGTTATCAAGTTTTACGAACTGGACGCAAACGTACTTTGGTGATCAGTCTGAGAAATGGAGCCATGATCAACTCAATCGTTTTTTGAGAAATGAGAACATTCCATCAAGCGAACTCTGGCAGTCTGTCCAGGATGACATTGAGTTTGATGATCAAGGGCACATTGCTTTTGATGATGTTGTGCTACCTAAACCGCATGCGAAAAAGATTGAAGCTCTCCGTCCTCAGTGGAGTGGTAGCGACAAAAAAGTCGTTGATGGCATCGGTATTGTAACGTGTCTCTATGTCAACCCAAAGACGCAAGAGTATTGGATCATTGATTATCGCATTTACGACAAAGACCATGATGGAAAAACCAAAATAGACCATTTATTAGACATGCTGCAAAACGCGGTCTTCAAAAAACAACTCCCGTTTCGGACGGTGCTAATGGATAGTTGGTATGCATCCATGCAAGTCATGAAAGCGATTGAAAAACTTTCTAAGATTTATTATGTGCCACTGAAACGCAATCGTCTTGTCCACGATACGGACGGCGTTGAACCACACCAACAAGTCCAAAAGTTATCTTGGACACAGACAGAAACGCAACACGGAAAGCACGTGCACATCAAGAAGTTTCCAAAAGGGCATCAAGTGAAGTTGTTCCGGTTAGTCTCCTCTAACGGACGCACGGAATATATTGCGACAAACGATTTATCTCAATCGGATGCGGATGCGACACGCCAAGAATGTCGCGTGCGTTGGAAGATTGAACAACTTCATCGTGAGATCAAACAAGTCACCGGTATTGGTAAATGTCAATGCCGCAAGTTGCGTGCCCAAAGAAATCATATTGCTTGTTGTTTTCAAGTATGGGTCTGTTTGAAACGTGTTGCGCGCAAACATGGTAAAACAATTTATGAACTAAAACAAAGTTTATTGGATGATTATATGCGATTTCAACTCTCTAATCCTTCAATAATTTTTAAAAATGCGTAAGTTCTGTTAGTAAAACTAAGGAGAACAATTATGACGCAACTACTTGAAAAAGTACTCACTGAGGTATATAAATTGCCTCCTGAAGAACCAATACCTTCGCCAATTATCCTGGGTTAAGATTGGGTTGTGTGTGATGAATAGCACCGATTGAACCCAGATGTTCAGTGATTTGCTGAATAACAATTGGTTCAGGTTTTTGCGGAAGCATTTTTAATGTTTCATGCACATATTTCAGCCCTCGGTAGCGCGATTTGAGATCTAATACACTATATTCGGGATTCTGACATCTGTCCTTTTCCATGAGTTTCGCACTGACATGGATCATAAACATTGATAGATTTGCTGCAGTGTTCACGGGTTCTTTGTTGACATTCATAGCATCTTGCAATCCCCAATATTGTTTCGCATCCCGGAAGTTGAACTCGATTTGGAAACGAAGGGAATAATAGTCAATCATCTTTTCTGCGTCTAATGCTAAATCAGAACTAAACAATAGGATGTGTGATTGCTTTTTTGTTTTCAAGTTTGTCTTGAGGAGGCAAACGACGTTTAGAAGTTCTGGGAACTTTTGGTTTCGCAGGTGTCCTTGATAGATGTCGGTTCTGATATTTCCATCGGTTTGGATAGAGATGCGATATTTCGGATCAATCTGTTGTGGGTTGAACCTTTCCCCGTAGAGCCGTGGGCGTCCGGGGCCTTCTTTTTCGTCTGTCGGTTGCCAAAACAGTGCGGCATCCGAGCGAAGTTTTGAGATGAGATGGAGATCACATTGTCTTGTCATTTGTCCTCCGTTATTATGTCCAAAATATCCATCAAGCACTAAATACCGGAGTTGGATCGCACCTCCGACTTTTGACAGTAGCGTTTTGATCATAATTTGAAGTTGTTTCAAAACACCGATAATCACGACATCGGTTTTATCTCGGTTTTTGCTCCCTTTTGGGCGTCCACGCGGGCGTTTCAAGGGGTCCTTTGGGGTAGCATCTTGTTTGGCAGCTGAAGTCGATGATGTGTCATCTCGGACGATTTGTTCTATAGCCATTGGATAAGAACGCCGTTCATTGACACTCACTAAGGACACGGCTAAGAATGACAAACTTGGGATCGCTTTGCCATGTGTTGAAGAAAAGAAACGGTCTAAACCAAAAGTCTTTGAACCCGTTTTGGGCTTGATTGTTTCGTCTCCTACGATGATATATTCGCTTTCACGATCAAGCAGGTGTGTGCGAAAAAACACCCAGAAGAGGGTCGGCCAAGGCAGCACCGTGTTGAAAAAGCGTTGAAGTGTGCGGTAGCTACCGCCTTTTGATGTCCAACGAGAGATATTTAACATGGTGACCCGTCCTGTCATCGCAAGCACTGCGAGGACAACACATGATAATTGGCGTCCTGTCGTTGCAGATATATGTGGTGCAAAAACTGCAAAAAGTGCTATAATTACTTGCATGGGCAATTGTCCTTTCAAAGTTATTTTATTAATATATTTGCATAACTTTAGGACATTTGCCCAATTTATTCAACAATTTTTTTGGCGAAGGTATTGTTGTAACTATCGTAATATTTACACAGATTTGGAGTGACTATGAAATATATCAAGAATACTTGTTTACCAATGATTATAGTATTAATGCTTATAACCGTATGTGGATGTGAATATGTTGAGAGAGTGGTTGACACCGATGATGCAAGTAAGTTGGATTCAACACCGTTAAATGTAACGATGATTTATCCCAATGACTGCGTTGGATCTGCGGCTTACTGTGATGGTTTCCATATCGGTGTGAGAACTGCTGTCACTGAACTTGGAATAATACTAACAGAATTGAACGGAAATGAAAATGATCCTGACGCAACTGAGATGTTGATGAGGGATGCAGCACAAAACACTGATTTAGTGATAACAGCGGGTTATCAAATGGGAGATATACTCAACCGTGTTGCACCAGATTTTCCAGATGTGAAATTCACTATTTTCGATGTTGTTCTTGATATGCCTAACATTGCTGCAGTTAACTATAAATCAAATGAAGGATCCTTCTTAGTCGGAGCAATCGCTGCACTAAAATCTGAAACTGGAAAAATAGGTTATATCGGTGGTGCAGATGTTCCATTACTCCATGAATTTGAAGCCGGATATATTGCAGGTATTCATGAAATTAATCTAATGGCTGATATTACTGTTGAATACATCAGTTTAGATGCTACAGGTTTCATTCAACCTGAGAAAGCGAAAGAGCTGGCATTAGCACAATATGCAAGTGGTGTTGATGTCATATACACTGCAGCGGGTGGTTCAGGACAGGGAGTCCTTGAAGCAGCACAAGAAACACAGAACTTTATTATTTGGGTGGATTCCAACGGGAACGACCTTGCCCCTGGACTTGTCTTGACAAGTATGGCAAAGGAAATCCCTGTATCTGTTCAACGTATCATACAAGAGGCCATTGATGGAAATTTCATGGCGGGAGTACGTTACTTTGGATTAGAAGACGGTGGTGTCTATTATGCAGTTGATGAACACAACATGCCACTACTCTCAGACGAAATTATAACGAAGATAGAATCGTTAAAAGAGAAAATTATCAAGGGAGAAATTATCGTGCCAGACACAATTACTTTGCCCCGTGAATAAAAATACAAGAAGGTTTTGAAATATATTCTAACAAACATTGATAGATCAAAAATTGGAGATAATAATGCTAGATCAGTATCCATATCCAGAGTACGAAGGAAGACGAAATATTGTAACAGGAATCATACTTGCAGTAATAACCTGCGGTCTATATAGCCTATACTGGCAATACAAACAGATGGAAACACTAAACGCTTGGCTTGGAAGAGAGGATTATTCTTTCATCTTATGGCTTTTGCTTTCATTTCTCACATGTGGTATTTTCGGATTATATTATGAATATAAGATGGCGACAGGTATCAATGAAATTCAGACTAACAAAGGCATGTATGTAGATACAAATTTACCGATTCTATGTGTTCTGTTAGCGTTGTTCGGTGTAGGTATCGCTTCAATAGCCATTCAACAATATCACATCAACAAACTCTACGGTGACCATGCTGATGGTTAATCACATTCTTATTGCTCGTATTTTTCTTATAGGATTGGCTGTAATTGGGATCTTTACAGCAGTCACCGCAAAAGCACCTGACGAAGTCTCGTTGCTACCATGTGTGTTTCAGACTGTGACTGATGTTCCGTGTCCAGGATGTGGTATGACACGCGCTTGTCTTTCCATTACGCACGGACATTTCACTGATGCGTGGCATTACCATCCTTTCTCTTTTCTCATTATCGGTATAGCAATCGGTATCGCACTCTTTCCATCTCGGATGACAGATGTTTGGAACCGACTATCCACAAGAAAACGCAATTCAATTTCAATCTGTGGTATTGTTTTCTGTCTCTCAGTGTGGTTAATAAAGTTAAAGTCAATTATATGGTAACCTTATAGGTAAAGTTTCTTCAAAAGAGTAAAGCAAATAACCTATAGATGCAAATTCAAGACCCATATCAAACATATAGCACTACGCAGAACATTGTTGTCAGTATTATTCTTTCTCTGATTACTTTGGGAATTTATTTGCTGTATTGGCAATACAAGCAGATGCAAACACTGAATGCTTGGTTGGGTCGGAAAGAATACTATTTTTGGCGATGGATTTTTCTTTCATTCTTTACATGTGGTATTTACGAAGTATTTGAAGAATACAAAATGTCACAGAGCATTAACTTCGTCGAAAATAAATACAATTTGCAGGTGCATCGCAACTTACCCATTACAGCATGAAGTGCCATCGATTTTTTAGACCATAATTTCGTAAAGTTAAGACAAGTTTTTTTGTTCAAATTCAATAGGAGTTAAATAACCTAATGCCGAATGAGGTCGTTTCTGGTTGGACACTTGTTCAATAAAATGTCCAATGCAAGCATTAGCATCTGCAATATCATCATAGTCATTCAAGTAGATTTCTGCCTCTTTGAGAGTTCGGATAAACCGTTCCACATAACCGTTCTCCCAAGGTCGGCCTCTATGAGCTAACGAAATCCCAATCCCATGATCAGTGAGAGTAGAAATATAGGCTTCTGATAAATACTGAACTCCCTGATCACTATGATGGATCTCTGGAACGTTTTCTCGTCCTGCTTGCTGTAAGGGTCTCAATGTTAGAGGTTGTGTCAAATGCCGACTCAGTTGCCACCCTCTTATTATTCGAGTAAACACATCAAGGAGCACTGAAACATAGACAAAGTTTCCTTTGAACCGAACATAGGTGACATCCGCAACCCAGACCTGATTGCGCCGACAAATGTCAAGGTTATCAAGTCTATTGACCCATTGACATTTACCATCAACGGATTTCGTGGTTTGACAAGAGCGTTTGAAAGAGACCAACAGATTAACTGATTTCATCAATCGTGCGACGCGTCGGTATCCAACGGTGTATCCCATACGTAACAGTTCCTCTGTGATACGTCTATAACCATATCTTGGATAACGGGTAGATAACATTTCTATCTCCTGTTGGAGTTGTGCTTCGCAAGGATCCTTTTTGGGTTCATAATAGAGACTACTTCTATTGAAACCGAGTGTCCCGCAAATCTGTCGCATTGAGTAATCGGTTCGCAAAGTTTGGACAATCCTTCGTTTTTCAGCAAGGGTCAACTCAGCAAGGTTGAGACTTTTTTTTGGATATCCAATTCCAAGGTCAATCTACCAACAAGTTGTTCAAGTTGAGTGATCCGTTGTTGAGACGCTTGGGTCTGTTTATCATTAGTTTCAAAGAGGGTGGTTTCCGCATTTTCAAGAAGTTGGCGTTTCCACTTTGAGAGTTGAACATCGCTGATGTTATGTTTTCGACATAGTTCCGCTTGTGAACTTTCACCACACAGTGCCTCAAGGACAACTTCAGCTTTAAATTCTGGGGTGAATCTTCTTCGTTTGGTCTCCACCGGATTTCTCCTTTCAGTTAGATTGTAATTATATCACAATCTTGTCTAAGGTAGTGGTCTAAATTTCCGATGGCAGTACATTTTGTACAAGAGTCAGGACTTACGCATTTTTATAAAATGGTGTATACTATTCTATTATGACTACATGGACACAATCTAAAAAGAAGGTAAACCTATTTTCCGATTATTGTCAATTTTTGTTATCAAGTTTTACGAACTGGACGCAAACGTACTTTGGTGATCAGTCTGAGAAATGGAGCCATGATCAACTCAATCGTTTTTTGAGAAATGAGAACATTCCATCAAGCGAACTCTGGCAGTCTGTCCAGGATGACATTGAGTTTGATGATCAAGGGCACATTGCTTTTGATGATGTTGTGCTACCTAAACCGCATGCGAAAAAGATTGAAGCTCTCCGTCCTCAGTGGAGTGGTAGCGACAAAAAAGTCGTTGATGGCATCGGTATTGTAACGTGTCTCTATGTCAACCCAAAGACGCAAGAGTATTGGATCATTGATTATCGCATTTACGACAAAGACCATGATGGAAAAACCAAAATAGACCATTTATTAGACATGCTGCAAAACGCGGTCTTCAAAAAACAACTCCCGTTTCGGACGGTGCTAATGGATAGTTGGTATGCATCCATGCAAGTCATGAAAGCGATTGAAAAACTTTCTAAGATTTATTATGTGCCACTGAAACGCAATCGTCTTGTAAACGATACGGACGGCGTTGAACCACACCAACAAGTCCAAAAGTTATCTTGGACACAGACAGAAACGCAACACGGAAAGCACGTGCACATCAAGAAGTTTCCAAAAGGGCATCAAGTGAAGTTGTTCCGGTTAGTCTCCTCTAACGGACGCACGGAATATATTGCGACAAACGATTTATCTCAATCGGATGCGGATGCGACACGCCAAGAATGTCGCGTGCGTTGGAAGATTGAACAACTTCATCGTGAGATCAAACAAGTCACCGGTATTGGTAAATGTCAATGCCGCAAGTTGCGTGCCCAAAGAAATCATATTGCTTGTTGTTTTCAAGTATGGGTCTGTTTGAAACGTGTTGCGCGCAAACATGGTAAAACAATTTATGAACTAAAACAAAGTTTATTGGATGATTATATGCGATTTCAACTCTCTAATCCTTCAATAATTTTTAAAAATGCGTAAGTTCTGAAGAGTGTTACGACAGATGATAAAGAAAAACGGTAATAAGTGTGCAGATGCAATAACAAAATGGAATTCAGCAGAGAATGTTTGGCAAGCAAGGTGTTCTCTTGTGTCATTTACTACACTAACAAAAGATAATAGATTCACTTCTCAAATATTAGAATCATCTGAAATACTGATAAGACGCGATGAAAGATTTGCGAAAACTGCAGTGGGATGGATATTAAGGGAAATATCTAAAGTGGACAAACAAATCGTAATAGATTTTATTGAGGAATACCGTCAATATTTTTCAAGAGAAAGTCATGAGAATGCAATCAAGTATTTTGATAAAGATGAAAAGAAAACGAAATTAGTCGTTTTGGACTTGAGAAGATTTATAAATTGATCTTATTCCATACTCTCTGTAAGAAACTTGTCGAAGATATTCGTCCCTCTGTAGTTGTCCTTATAGCATGCCTCTGCGAGATACAGTGGCGTGTATCTGGTTGATTATATATATTATACCATATAAACTCTGTCTATACAAGGGTTTATTACACTTTTTTAAACATTTTTATTCAAGTCCAAAACGACTAATTCCGTTTCTTTATGGTATGTTCTTAATTAGAAATGGTATTATTACTTACTGCCCGATTGTTTCAGTATCCCCCACGTTACTTTTTTTTTGCCGTGTGGTGTCACGGATAACACATCATCACTGATCCAATCAAACGCGTAATCCACACCCGGATGTTCCGTCAAACGCGTTATTTTAGTGGTAGCGATATGATATTTATAGGTATTGAAAGGTGGCGATGGTCCTTGTATTGGTTCATTTAACTTTGTTTTAGCCGCACTGAAAACAATAGATTTGTCGTTGTCCATCCAGTTAATGCCTGCACTTCTATAATCTTTTGGTATATTTAGCCGTCGCGATTGTCTGCGGGTGAAATCGTAAATGTAATAGTAATAACCTTGCGGGAGAAGACGGACGACACCGTCTATTTCTGCGGGTTTCTGTCGGTATTCTGTATATAATATCTTTTTACCGTCCATTGACCATTTCGGTTTAAATCTATCAATAATCAACTGCCCAATAGGTGGGGGTGGTTCTGGTGGTAGCAGTTCGCGTGGGTTACCACCATCAGCCGCCATTATCCAAAGATTAGCCGCACTTTTGCCAATAGTAGAAACGTTTGAAAACGCAATCTTTTTACCATCCGGAGACCATTCGGGGTGGTTCACACCGAGATCTGAGATCTTTTTAATTCTACTATTCGCAAGGTTCATCACGCAGACGCTGGGTATGTATTCATTCTCCTTTCTTTTAAGTCGTTTAAATATGATAGACTTTCCATCTGGTGAAAATGAGGGGTGAGCATCTCGATAGGTATCTGCGTTCGCGGTGAGTTGTCGGACATTGCTACCATCTGCATTCATCAGAAAAATATACCATTGCTCTGTATTTTTTGGATCCTTAAGTCTACTAAACACGATCTGTTTTCCATTTGGAGACCAGCGCGGGCTCCTTGGGTTTAGTGTATCGGTGAGTAACTTGATATTACTGCCATCGTCGTCCATGACATAAATACCACCAATGCCATCACGCTTGGAATAAAAAGCGATTTTTGCAGAGGCCGCCGTGGAAAATAGAAGTAGCACAAAGCACAAACTTATAGACATCCAAAAACGCATTATAATCTCCTTCTCTTGTTAGTGAGTTTCTTGGAAGGGGAACATTCCCCTTCCCAAAAAACTTTATGGATTTTACTCACGATACAACCATAGATTATTTATAAAATGCCAATCTCTCTTTGGAGTCGCACCCACTGTGATCCGGACGTATGCCTCACATCTATATTCTATACCAAAATTCCCAGTTCCAAGGGAAGAATTTGTGATGGAGCCCGAATCAGGAAACCCCCGTTGAAGATCGGGGTCATCCTCGTCATATCCTATTTCTCCTGATGGGTCAGGACCGTGTACGGTTATGAGACCGTTCGGTGTGTCAACAGTGTTTTTGTTTTCGGTGGTCACGCGATATTCTACTTCTTCATCCCCGTGATAATATACAGTGACATAGTAGTCCATAATGACATCGTTGCCGTTTCTATAGTGCCTTGAAAGTTCTGCGCGTCCGTACACGTCATCAAGCATTTTAGGGGTTGGATCCGTTTTAGTGATGGGTTTATAGACCGTCACCTCATAAGAATCGGTGTCCGAGAGGTCATCATTATGATTCTCTTGATCCGTTGCTATTGCAGTGATCGTATAAGTTGTGCCTGAAATGGTCCCTGTTCCTACTTCAAAATAACAAGAGGCTTCTGTCGGACCGTTTTCCTCGCCTTCATTAGCCCCAGGTGAATACCCAACGTAAACTCCGTTAACATACCATTGAACGACATAATATGGTTTGTCGGTTTTAGCGTAAGCGTAGTGGGATACACCATTACTACCACCATATTCATAAAGGTCATAACCCCAATAAAAGGGACGCACTTCCTCTATTTCAAGGGCAGGGCTTTTACCGGCAAAACTGAGTAAAGTCAGGAAAGTTATTGCGGTTGCAATTAGAAAAACTTGAAATTTCACTTTAAAATCTTCTTTTTGTGTGTAAGGTGCAAACTTAAATGCTACACAAAACACCTCATTTCATGCTACAATTAGGTTAATTCTGTCATCTGTATAATTCGCATAAGATACATGCGGTAGCAGCATGCGAAATAAACACAAGCGAAAACAATATTAAAGGTTCTTACAATTTTCGTTTTGGATTCACGAAAAAGTTTTATACCCTGTATAACTAATGACACAGTTTTAGGGGTAAAAGGGTGCATAAAATGAGATATTATTGCGTTTTATCTTAATATTGGCAACATTATTTGAAATTGTGCGGATTTTCGGTCATTCATTTCTGTATCCATTTCTCTGTTTCTCACTATAGGGTGGGTACTAAAATTCTGAAAAACGCAAACAGCCGATGACTCCTATGCCTACACAATTCAGTCAAATTTGCCGATGGTCACTTTTTTAGTACCCTCCCCTAATTTGATACTTATAATATTTCGGAATTAGTCGTTTTGGACTTGAATAAAAATGTTTAAAAGAGTGTAATAAACCCTTGTGTAGACAGAGTTTATATAGTATAATATAGATAAGAAGTTAGGGGGTATTTACCCCCTAACTGAACACAAAAAAGCGAGTTGCTTTTCTGATGTTCTTGCTTATCTAATTATCGTATCAGAATCCATCAGAAAAAGCAACTCCAAATAAGGAGTATTCTGATGGATCTAATACAGGTCATGGAAATGTTTCCTGATCAAGAGGCGTGTATCGCACATTTAGAGCGTCTTAGATGGAAAGGATCACCACAATGTCCACATTGTGAGTCTACATCTGTCAAAAGACGTAACGAAAACGCTATGGGGCGTATTGGACGCTGGAATTGCCACGATTGCCATAGCACCTTCAAGAGGACATCTGGCACAATCTTTCAAGGAACGAAGATCGCACTTCAGAAAGGGTTTCTTGCGATCTCGTTGATGACAAACGCAAAGAAAAGTCTGTCAAGTTGTCAACTCGCACGGGATTTAGGAATGAAACAGAAGGCAGCTTGGCGTCCAATGATGCGTATACGTGCTGAAATGGGAAAGGATAATGTCCTTGGACAAGGTATCATTGAGGCAGACGAAACCTATATCGGTGGTAAACGCAGGAAAGACTACGACAAAGAAAAAGGTGTCCCCCGTAAGCGTGGGCGTGGCACAGCGAAGGATGCTGTTATTGGTGCTGTTGCGCGCGGTGGGAAAGTCGTAGCAGAACTTGTTTCAGATATGACTGGTGAGACAATCGCTGACTTCATAAAGAGGGGTGTCAACACCGAAGATGCTAAACTCTATACCGACCAGTTTAAAGGGGACAACGACATCGGTAAAGAGATGGAACATGAAACAATCAATCGGAGTGAGAAGTGGGAAGCTGATGGGGTACATACCAATACGATAGAAGGTTTCTGGTCTTTCGTTAAACGTGCATGGTATGGCTCACATCATCATTATTCAACAGGTTACACGCCACTGTCCCTCGCAGAAGCGTGCTACAAGGACAACTACAGAGGAACGAACATCTTTGACAAGTTTCGGACAGAGAGTATGGAATAAGGTCAATTTATAAATCTTCTCAAGTCCAAAACGACTTATTCCGAAAGAAAATGATGAGAGAATTGCGAAAATCAATATGAACAAACTCACAGTTACTTTCTACCTTCTTGACCCTTATATTGCAATTGATATAAACGATAATAGATGCCGTTTTTCTGCAGCAATTGGTTGTGCGTCCCTGATTCTCGTATTTCACCTCGATGCAATACAATAATCTTATCCGCATTTTGGATCGTAGACAGGCGATGTGCAATTACCACAGAGGTCCTATCTTCCATCAAACGACTGAGTGCATCTTCAATCAAGATTTCAGTTTCCGTATCTACACTTGAGGTCGCTTCGTCAAGGATGAGTACACTCGGATCAGATGCCAATGCACGTGCAAAAGCAACTAACTGCTTTTGTCCTACTGATAAACCTACACCATCCTCTTTCAGTTCTGTATCATAGTTGTCCGGCATTTTTTGGACAAATCGGTCTAAATGAACATCTTTAGATGATTGCTTAATCTGTTGAGAAGAGATAGATTCATTTCTGAGACTAATATTATGTTCAATTGAATCGGAAAAAAGAAAGATATTCTGTTGTACGATGCTAATTGCCTTGCGCAATTCTTCAATGTTCATTTTTCTAATGTCCACACCATCAATAAGTATCTCTCCTTTGTTGATATCATAAAATCTACAGAGAAGATTGATGATAGATGTTTTTCCTGCCCCAGTATGACCTACAAGTGCAACCTTTTCTCCAGGTGCAACCTTGAATGACACATCTTTCAGAACATAATCCTCATCATTGTATGCAAACCATACATTCCGAAATTCAATCTCACCTTTCAAAGTCTCTTTACCACTTTTGTCAACAGTGGATTCAATAGAAGGTTCGGTGTCAAGCAAATGGAATATTCGTTCTGATGATGCCATTGCATTTTGAAAGATAGTATATTTCTCGCTCAACTCACGAATTGGCCAAAACAAACGTTCCGCTAAACGTATAAATAGAACTAACTCACCAAAGTCTAATGCATCCTGAACAAGCTGCTCACCACCATACCAGATTATCACTGCGGTGGCAAGGGATGCTGTCACCTCAATCAACGGATGGAAAATAGAAAAGTAGAAGATACTTTTTAGATTAGCTGCGAGATATCTCCGGTTTCGTTCATTAAACCGATGGTAACTTCGCGTTTCTTGTGCGAACAACTTCATCGTTGTCATGCCAACAATATTTTCCTGTAAAAACGCATTGATACGTGCAAGTTGTTTGCGCTGCTCACGAAAAGCACGTCGTGAATAAATTTGGTAGACAAGTGTTGCAATAAAGATAATTGGAATCACTGTGAACGTAACAAGTGCGACTTTCCAGTTGTAGGCTAACATCACCACCACTATACCCAGTATACTCAACAGATTGCCAAAGACTGTGATGACCCCCGCTGTAAAGAGTTCGTCCAGAACTTGCACATCCCCCATCACACGTGTCATCAGTCTTCCCACTGGATTCTTGTCAAAATACTGAACATCTAAACGTTGCAAGTGTGAAAAGAGATTCTTCCTAAGATCGTGCATCACATTTTGTCCAATTATCAGTAAACGATATTCTTCAAAATATGAAAATACAAACTCCCCAAACAAACTTAGGACAAGAAAACCAGCAATGAGTCTCAAACCATCCAATTTACCTGGGGTAATATAATCATCAATTCCTATCTGTAGGAGAATAGGTCCAACAAGACGCGATAGGGTCGTACCTATCATAAGAACGACAATAACTGTCAACTGAAACTTGTAAGGTTTGAGATAAGAGATGAGACGTTTCATCAATACTCGGTCATATACCTTACCAAGATCATCCTCTTCATCGCTATATTCATATAGGTTGCTACCCATACCAAACATATCTGTGTCCCTCTCTAAAGTTCTTCAAGTTCATCTTGTAGGAGTTGTGTTTCATAGATTCCTGCATAAATGCCATTCTGATTGAGCAATTGATCATGTGTTCCCGATTCGACAATACTCCCATCGTTCAACACGATAATATGATCCGCTGCTTTAACCGTGGATATTCGGTGAGAAATAATAATGGTCGTCTTGTCTTTCATAATATCATCAAGTCTTTCAAGTATTGTATCTTCAGTTTGTGTATCTACATTTGCAAATGCATCATCAAGTATAAGTATTTTCGGTTTTATGATAATAGCACGAGCAAGTGCACTTCTTTGCCGTTGACCACCTGAAATGGTAATTCCGCGTTCTCCGAGAAACGTCCGCAATCCATCAGGGAATTCCTCAATTTGAGATAGTAGATCAGCATTGTGTGCTGCTTGTCTGATTTCTTCATCATTCGGATCTGCAACGCCATAGGCGATATTATTCCGTAAGTAATCTGAGAACAGAAAAGGTTCCTGTTCAACAAAACCAATATTTGAACGGAGAACGTTTAATGGTATATCTTGGATATCAACGCCATCAATAAAGATCGAGCCACGGTCAGCTTGACGAATTCGTGGAATAAGACTAACAAGTGTAGACTTTCCTGAACCTGTACCGCCAACAATAGCAAGTGTTTTACCTTGTTCTATCGTCAAATTTACGTTTCTTAACACATCGACTCCATCTGAATAGGCAAAATTTAGGTCTTTTATTTCTATTTCTCCATTGATGCTTTTCACATTCCATTTGACATGATCGTCATCATCATAGATTTCAGGTTTTTCACTGAGGATTTCGTTGATACGATCCATTGATGCTGCGCCACGTTCAAATGTGTTAACTATAAAACCGAGTGTGATTATCGGTCGTCTAAGCATCATTAGATATGCCAAGAATGCTACAAATTCACCCAGACTGATTACACCTTCAATTACATGTATGCCACCAAGCCATAAAAGCACTACACCACTGATACCAGGCAAAAAATTGAAAAGTGGAAAGAAGAATGACATAAATCTAATTCGTTTGTGATTACGATTGACAAAATCTTGGTTTAGTTCATTGAAATGTTCTATCTCACTTGCTTCAAGTGTATATGCTTTGACAACACGAACACCAGACAAATTCTCTTGTACCTTAGTATTCATCGTTGAAAAACCTTCTTGGATTTTTTCATATAAGGTATAAATATGCTTTCCAAGTAAACGTATAATTATTGCGAGAATAGGATAAGGTATCAAAGCAATAAGTGTCAGCGTTGGATCAATCCGTAACATGATGAACAATGCTAAACCAAAGAATACAATTGCATCAGCAGTATACATAATTGCACTGCTCAGCACCATTCTAATAGCGTTCAGATCACTCGTTGCACGAGTCATCAAATCACCTGTTCTGACATTATCGTAATAAGTTGCGGAGAGTTTTTGAAGATGGGAAAAAAAGTCAGCACGCAGTTGGAATTCTGTGTGCCGTGCCACACCTTGTATGATACGTCGTTGTGCAAATCGCAAAACACCACCAACAAGTGCAACACCGAATATAAGCATAGCAAAAAACAAAGTCCGGCCTTTAATGACTGACAAGTTGGTGTCATTTTTCGCTTCGTTCATCTCATCAATAAAGACTTGCAAAATCTTAGGACTAATCAACAAGAGTCCATTGGTTATCAGCACAAGAATGAAACTAAACAGAATCTGATAACGATAGCGTTTGACGTATTTTTTTAGACCAAGTAGACTACGAATGGTAAGAATCCTTTCCGCGATTAAATTTTCATTCGGAGAGTTGTTAGATTTGATACTATATTATGACGTGTATTTATGTTCGGTGTTTAATCCAGATGGCAAACCCACATTATGTATTTGCTCATAAATCATGATGTCATATATCAAAAAGTGCATCCAAAGCAACGTATATATCAATACCTTCGCCAAAAAATAGTTGAATAAATTGGGCAAATGTCCTAAAGTTATACAAATATTATATTAAGAAATAACTTTGAAAGGACAATCGCCCATGCAAGAAATTATAGCACTTTTTGCAGTTTTTATACCACATTTATCTACAACGACAGGACGCCAATTATCGCGTATTGTATTCGCAGTGCTTGCGATGACAGGACGGGTCACCATGTTAAATATCTCTCGTTGGACATCAAAAGGCGGTAGCTACCGCACACTTCAACGCTTTTTCAACACGGTGCTGCCTTGGCCGACCCTCTTCTGGGTGTTTTTTCGCACACACCTCCTTGATCGTGAAAGCGAGTTTATCATCGCAGGAGACGAAACAATCAAGCCAAAAACTGGTTTGAAGACTTTTGGTTTAGACCGTTTCTTTTCTTCAACACACGGCAAAGCGATCCCAAGTTTGTCATTCTTAGCCGTGTCCTTAGTGAGTGTCAATGAACGGCGTTCTTATCCAATGGCTATAGAACAAATCGTCCGAGATGACACATCATCGGCTTCAGCTTCCAAACAAGATGCTACCCCAAAGGAACCCTTGAAACGCCCGCGCGGACGCCCAAAAGGGAGCAAAAACCGAGATAAAACCGATGTCGTGATTATCGGTGTTTTGAAACAACTTCAAACGATGATCAAAGGACTACTGGCAAAAGTCGGAGGTTCGATCCAACTCCGGTATTTAGTGCTTGATGGATATTTTGGACATAATAACGCACTACAAATGACAAGACAATGTGATCTCCATCTCATCTCAAAACTTCGCTCGGATGCCGCACTGTTTTGGCAACCGACAGACGAAAAAGAAGGCCCCGGACGCCCACAGCTCTACGGGGAAAGGTTCAACCCACAACAGATTGATCCGAAATACCGCATCTCTATCCAAACCGATGGAAATATCAGAACCGAAATCTATCAAGGACACATGCGAAACCGAAAGTTCCCAGAACTTCTAAACATCGTTTGCCTCCTCAAGACAAACTTGAAAACAAAACGGCAATCACACATCCTATTGTTTAGCTCTGATTTAGCATTAGACGCAGAAAAGATGATTGACTATTATTCCCTTCGTTTCCAAATCGAGTTCAACTTCCGGGATGCAAAACAATATTGGGGATTGCAAGATGCTATGAATGTCAACGAAATACCCGTGAACACTGCAGCAAATCTATCAATGTTTATGGTAAATGTCAGTGCGAAACTCATCAAAACATTCCGTGGTGAGAGGACACTCTATAGTGTTATAGATCTGAAATCACACTATAGGGGGTTGAAATATAAAGACGAAATATTAAAAATGCTTCCGCAAAAACCTGAACCAATTGTTATTGAGAAAATCACTGAACATCTGGGTTCAATCGGTGCTATTCATTGGACGCAAACCGATCTAAGCCCAGGATAATTGGCGAAGGTATTGATATATATGTAGATATTAAAATAGGATTTACTTTGGAGGTGAATTATGAACGAAAGATTTGAACCACAGACTCATGAGGAAGTTGAAAAGGCATTAAAATATTTTAGTAGTTTTCACGATGGGTATGTTGAGGGAATCGACATTAAGTTTGAAAACTACAAAGGATTCAATGAAAATGGTGAAGCAAGTGGGATTCGTAAAGCTGATATGACAATTATTCTCACTGTCAATGCTTACCCCTATGGAAAGAATCACAATCAATTGGTCCAAGTTGAATTCATAGATGTTAAATCTTTTGAAATCATTCATGAACGAGATGAACGTAGATTTGGAGGACCAGATTGGGGTATTGGCAATGCACTTACAATGTCTGCTCCCGAACCGTATGAGCAAGATATCTTCTGGGATTTTTATTTCCTATGTGAAAACGCAAAATATGAAGTCACTTGTTCAAAATTAGTCTTTACCAATATCGGATATATTATGAATAAGAGTGACTCTTTGAGTTAGAATAGCGAATATAATTACCATACATGTATACGCACTTAAGGACAGGTTCCGAACCCCAATTTGCACATATACATTGTAGGAGGGGTTTTCAACCCCGATGAATTGGGATTACTGTAGGTTGAGTTTTTGACAGTTGATAAGTTTTACTAAGAATTATGTCTATGTCGTAGTGATGCATAGTAGTAGGCACACTCCATGTGCCGTCAATCTTGCACTCTAAGGTAGTAGGCACATTCCGTGTGCCGTAACCCGTTCACGTTTGGACGGCACACGGAGCGTGCCTACTACCATGTCGTACTCACAAGCGAAATCGTATCTCAAGTCAATTAACGTTGTAATGAATGACAGCAGAACGTCCTAAAACTAAATAACCCTTGCCCTCTAAATTGCTGTTGACATCATTACCTATTTCAGTGTAAGATATTCAAAGCACATATCATAACAGGAGGATACTGATTTGATGGCAGACATAGGACTCATCGGATTAGCGGTGATGGGAGAAAACCTTGCATTGAATATGGAAAGCAAAGGCTTTAAAGTTGCGGTATTTAACAGAACCGTTTCACGAGTTGATGATTTCATTGCAGGTTCAGCAAAAGAGAAAAACATCGTAGGAACTCACTCAATCCCAGAATTTATAAAACAATTAGAAACACCACGTAAGATCATATTGATGGTGAAAGCAGGCGAACCGGTTGATGCGTTCATTGAGTTACTTGTTCCTCACCTTTCAAGAGGTGACCTCATAATTGATGGTGGTAACTCCAATTTCAACGACACTATCCGACGACATGCAGAATTGGATGAACAGGATATACTGTTTATCGGAACAGGTATTTCTGGTGGTGAAGAAGGTGCTTTAAAAGGACCAGCAATGATGCCAGGTGGCTCTTCCAAGGCATATACACTTGTTGAACCTATCTTTACAAAGATCGCCGCACAGGTTGAGGGAACACCTTGCTGTTCATATATAGGACCGAACGGTGCTGGCCATTATGTCAAAATGGTGCATAACGGGATTGAATATGGTGATATGCAGTTGATTTGTGAAGCATACTCACTAATGAAAAACATATTAGGAATGAATGCAGAAGAAATGCATGAAGTGTTTGACAAATGGAATCAAGGAGAACTTAATTCCTATCTCATTGAAATTACTGCCGACATCTTTACACAACGCGATGACAACGGCACGCCATTTGTAGATGTTGTTCTGGACAAAGCAGGACAAAAAGGCACTGGTAAATGGACAAGCATTTCTGCATTAGACCTTGGTATATCCGCACCGACTATCGCTGAAGCTGTTTTCGCACGATGTATCTCTGCAATAAAAGATGAACGCGTGAATGCATCTGATGTTATTGACGGTCCATCAGGGATTTACGACGGAGACAGAGAAGCAGCACTTCAAGCTATCCACGACGCACTATATGCTGCAAAAATATGCTCTTACGCACAAGGTTTCGCACTCATGCGTGAAGCAAGTACTGAATATAATTGGAATTTGCACCTCGGTAAAATCGCTTTAGGGTGGCGTGGTGGATGTATCATCCGTGCAAAATTCCTACATCGCATTGCAGAGGCGTATGAACGCAATCCAGATCTGTCTAATCTACTGCTTGACTCCTATTTCCGTGGGGTCATTGAAGATGCACAACCACATTGGCGGAATGTAATAAGCACAGCAACGCAACTCGGTGTTCCTATTCCTGCGTTCAGTTCTGCATTAGCCTATTTTGATAGTTACCGCAGTAACAGACTTTCTGCAAACCTTATTCAAGCAATGCGCGATTATTTCGGAGCACATACATATCATAAATTGGATCCTGATGGAAACACAATAGTCGGAGAAGATGGAGAACCAACAGTCTTTCATACAGAATGGATGCTGGAAAACCGTCCTGAAGTTATTGTTGAATAAAGTAGCAGGCATACTCCGTGTGCCGTAGTCTAAGACAATTTTTGAGGAGAATATATGGATCAAAAACCACAACAAGAATTATACGATTTTGAACCCAAACACGACTTTTTTGTCGGCATTGATTCAGATGGATGTGTTTTCAATAGTATGGAGGTAAAACACAACGATTGCTTCAGCGTAAACGTTGTGAAACATTTCGGTTTAGCATCCATTTCACGTCAAGTTCATCAAGCATGGGATTTTGTAAATCTATATTCCACTATGCGTGGCACAAACCGCTTTAAAGCCGTCATTCTCGTCTTTGATTATTTACGCGAAATGTCTCTTGTAAAAAAAATGGGATTAGACATACCACAACTACCTCACTTGCGAGAATGGACGGAAACTGAAACAAAACTTGGAAATCCAGCACTACAGGACGCAATTGATACTGCTACTGGTGAAAGAAAGGATGAGTTCAGTCATGTCATGGAATGGAGTCTTGCTGTGAACGAAAGCGTTGCAGAAATTGTCTATAACCTTCCTCCATTTCCCGGTGTCCGAGAAGCATTACAGAGACTTCAAGACAAAGCAGATGTGATTGTCGTTTCTGCCACACCTGATGAAGCACTCAAACGTGAATGGGATGAACATAATATAGACCAATATGTTGCGCTTATCGCAGGACAAGAGATGGGAACAAAAACGGAACATCTCACCATCACAACAAAAGACAAATATCCTGAAAACCAAGTCCTGATGATAGGTGATTCACCAGGTGATTTGAAAGCCGGTCGCAGTGTTGATGCTCTGTTTTTTCCTGTCAATCCAGGAGCTGAAGACATATCATGGGCACACTTCCTTGAAGAAGGAATAGACAGATTTTTTGAAGGACAATATGCAGGTGAGTATGAGGACACTTTGCTAAGTCAATATCAAGAATTGCTACCCGACACACCACCTTGGTAGACATCAAACATATAAAGTAAAGGACTTACACAAACTGTAGGCGCACTTTGTAAGCGCGCTGGAATTTCAGAATTCTACTGAATATAATACTATTCTTACCAGAATTAGAAGAGAATAATGACTATTTGTAGGTCCAGCATTACTAAGAAAGGACATATATGAAAATATTATTACAACATAGAGTTCAAGGTGAACAGTTAGAACGATTAGAAAGTATTATCGGATCTGACCATACTTATGTCATGCCGAGTTCACGCGAGGAAATAGCAGAAGAAGGTAAAGATACGGACATTTTCTTCGGATTTTGTAGTGAGGATATTTTCCCGCTCGTACCAAATATAAAGTGGATCCAAGCATCCAGTGCAGGTATGGACAAACATATGTATCCTGCAATGCGTGAAAGCAACGTAATATTGACAAACGCTGCTGGACTATATGGAACACATGTTGCAGACCAAGCATTCGCACTCTTACTCGGTTTAACACGCGGTATACATCATTTCACACGGAACCAAGACAACCGTAAATGGGGTGGTAGCAAATCCCCGATGATTGAGATTGACGGTTTCAAAATTGGGATTGTCGGTTTAGGTGGAATTGGCATGCAGATGGCAAAACGTGCGAGTGGGTTTGATATGTATATCATAGGTGTTGATGCATATCGCACCGAAAAACCTGATAAGGTTGACGAACTTGTTCCAATGAGTAAACTCACAGAAACGATGGGTCGTGTGGATGTTGTAATGATTGCCTGTCCATTGACTGAAGAAACGCATGGATTGATAAACGCTGAAAACTTGTCTGCAATGCAGCCGACAGCATATCTAATTAACGTAGCCCGCGGTCCAATTGTCAAAGAGGATGATCTAATTGAAATCTTGCAAGCTGGTAAAATTGCAGGAGCAGGTTTAGATGTTACAGAGGTCGAACCCTTACAATCAGAGAGTCCTTTGTGGGATATGGACAACGTTATCATTACACCACACGCGGCAGGCGGTTCGCAACACCGCATGACACGTATCACAGAGTTTTTCTTGGATAACCTTCAACGGTATCTCAACGGTGAAGACTTGAAGAATGTCGTGGATAAGCATCTCGGTTTTTAGCTATGGTTGTATATAACGGTTATATCGGTATCGTCAATAATGTCTGAGAGGAAAAAAGAGTGAGACGTTTTGGAACACTGGGACCCGTGAACCCTGAACAACATTATATTGTCGCTCGGACTGATGAACTCAAGGAGTTCATTAAGCGCGTCAAAGAGGGACGTTATATCGTCATTTTTGCACCCCGGCAAACTGGCAAGACGACTTTCTTTCAACGCGCCGTTGCGACACTTAACGCTGATGACCTAAGTTATTTTCCCATTCAACTGAATTTTGAAATATATGTAGATTGTGACCGTTCCGAATTTTACGAATTCCTCACTAAACAGATTTGCAAGGAAATTGACCGTGTTTTCCAAAGTCGCGGGGAGAAACCTGACGAAGCATTAAGACACTTTCTTGACAATGCCCAAATAACTAATCATTTGTCAATGATGGAGTTCTTTGAGCAACTTCAACGTTTCCTGAAGTACGAGGATAATTGGCAGAAAGTTATCCTCATAATTGACGAGTTTGATGGCATTCCCACATCTGCCCTTCAGGGATTTCTACACGCGTTTCGACATACTTATATCACTCACGCTACACTTCAATGTCCCCACAGCCTTGGCATTGTCGGTGTCAAAAGTATCACACAACTGGACTATGATCGTTCCGTATCTCCGTTCAACATCCAGGACGATTTTGCTTTATCCAATTTTACGCTTGCCCAGGTGGAAGAGTTGTTCGGGCAATATACAGACGAGGTAGGACAGGCTTTCGACCCAGAAGTAATTGAATCCATTCACAAACAAACGGGAGGACAACCCTTCCTTGTCAACCGATTCGCACAAATACTTACCGAGGAACTGGATATTCCAAAAACTGAAACGATTACGTTGGCACACTTTTCAGCCGCACACGTCCAACTTGTAGACGAAAACAATACCAACCTAACACATTTGACCACCAACATCCGCCGAAACCCTCGCTTTGAAAACTTTTTGATGCGAATCATGTTGTACGATGAAGGTGTCCCCTTCAATCTACGCAATGAACTTGTTAATGAACTCGCTACGTACGGTATCCTTACGAGAGGCACTGACAGGATGTGTAAGATTGCCAATCCAATTTATTTGTATTGCACGCTACAAGCATTCAAACCGATAGTCAACGGATTGGAGCGCGATTACTTCCCCGAAGATACCGATGGGTTTCAGTACCTCACCGACTCTGGACAGATACTTATGGATCGGCTTTTGGATAACTTCCGAGACTTTATTGCCCGCGTTGGATTCAGGATCCTGCAAGTCCCCGAAACCCCTCAAGAATTCATCGGACAGCACTTGCTCTTTGCTTATCTGGACCAGTTTGTTTCAAGTGTAAATGGGGCAATGTATATGGAGGTCCCAACAGGTCGCGGTAGGATGGATCTGATAATTTTTCACAATCAGAGTAAATATGTTATTGAGACAAAGATATGGCGAAGTGAACGGCACTATGCCGATGGCAAGAATCAACTCGCCGCGTATCTATCAACAGAAGGTGTAGCGGAGGGCTACTACGTAGTGTTCGATCATCGCGAGACACCTGAACAGCGCACAGAGACAGAAACGATAAATGAATTGATGATTCGGAGTTACGTTATCCCTGTGGTGCAAGAACGTCCTTCCAGCACCATTGAGCATTAGGTTTAGATTTACTTGATTATCCCTGCCTCAATGAAATATGGTTAACTTATCTCGGTTTTGTTGAATACCAGACT
Source organism: Candidatus Poribacteria bacterium (assembly GCA_958295945.1). Classification (GTDB taxonomy): domain Bacteria; phylum Poribacteria; class WGA-4E; order WGA-4E; family WGA-3G; genus MSPOR6. Next base: position 320,599 of record OY282386.1, on the reverse strand, counting down.
CATAACAATTATCTAAATGTCACCCCCTTATAAAACGATTATGTACTTTTTTAAAAGGAGTAACAATGCTAAATGAAAATCAACCTTTGGTATATTTTTTCGCCAAAAGCACGTTTGGTGATGAGCAGCCGGATTTTATCAAAATAGGTTATACAGGTACAGAACTTTCACTACGGAAAGCAGCCCTCCAAACCGGCAGTGAATCCGAAATATGGGCAATGGGGGTCCTCCCGTTTGATGAAGAAGATGCAGCACGCCGCGAAGAAAAACGGATCCACGAGCACTTTGGAGGGTTTCGGGCACGCGGAGAATGGTTTTATGCAACCCCTCGGCTCATCGAATATATTGAGGATTATGCAGTGCAATACACTGAAAGGTTTATAGAAGATATGCCATTGACCTCAGATAAAGAGGTTATAGAAACTGATATAATACCTACCAAAAGTAAAGAAGCGGTTGCATTCGGAAATTGGCTTAAGGAGTGCCGGAAGCAGAATAACATGACCCCGGATGACGTGGCTAAGATCGTAGGTTGTGCTGCTGGATACATCCGTTACATTGAAGGTGGCCAGGGTATGCCTGGTCAGAACTTACGTAAGGCATTGACTGCTTTATTCGGTGATTTTTCGGATTATACCACAGAAACAATACCTGATAACCCTATATCTGTTAAAATGCAGGGTGAAAATTTTATTTCCGAAAATACTGGAATAGACACCTTCATTAAAGTAATTGAGGCAATAGGAATTGAGGAAGTTAAAAAACTCAATTTGTCTGTTAATGAGATCCCTCTAATTGCCGATCGTACCTATGACGATAAAGCCCAAAGAGAAGTTGAGATAGAGAAAGAAACATATTGGATAGTGTCTGGGACCGATCAGAAAAGAAAGAAAAAAATTTTAGATGACATTGCCTCTCGGCTTAATGTTGATATGACCGTCTTTGCTAATCCGAAGGGATAAAGGTCTATTGTGGAAATGTAAAGATATTATCTAATCTTCACAAGCGATTGAGATTCGGGGCCAGACCTTTCTACGACATATCACTTGATTCAATCCGCACAGCGCAGAACTTCAACTCCGGTTGTTTAGACACAGGATCAAACGCTGAATTTGTCACATAATTCGCATTTGTCTCCGCGTGAAACAGATCACCCCAATGAAACGGAGTGAACAATAATCCACGACGAATAGTATCAGTAACACGCGCACGCGCATAACATCTTCCTCTTCGTCCTACAATATAAATCCACTCACCATCAACCACACTGTTTTCAATAGCATCATCTGGATGCATTTCAACAAAAGGTTCTGGATCCTTTTTCGTGAGTTGTGGAACTTTACCCGTCCGTGTCCGTGTATGCCATTGACTTGCAACGCGACCAGTGGTCAATCCCAATGGATAATCTTCATCAGTTGTCTCATCAGGTGGTTTGTAGACAGGAGTTTTAAATTGTGCTTTACCAGATGGTGTGAAGAACTTCCTTCGTGTATATCTGCGAAGTGTTCCAGGATGTCGTTGATGAGGACAGGGCCAACGGAGTGATGTCGTCTTAAGTCGTTCATTCGTCATTCCCATCTGATCGCAAGGAGTTCCTGCAGTCAACAATCGATATTCATCCCATATTTCTTCGTGAGAATGAAAATCAAAGTCTCGTTTGTATCCCATCACCTTTGCAATTTGAGAGAATATCCACCAATCAGGTTTTGCTTCCCCCGGTGGTTCAAGGAATTTCTCACTTCGCACAACCAAACGTTCACTATTCGTCATAGTCCCACGTTTTTCACCCCACTGTGCAGCGGGAAGGAGAACATCAGCATATTCTGCTGTTTCAGTCGGATAATAACAGTCTTGAACAATCACTAAGTCAGCACATTTTAACCCTGCTTGAGAAACCTTTGTATCGGGCATACTCACAGCAGGATTCGTACATACAATCCAGAGAGCACGTACATCACCTGCAGCGGCGGCTTCAAACATCGGAACTGCAGTCAACCCCGGTTCCGGATCAATGCTTCCCGGTGGAATTCGCCACGCACCTTCAAGATAAGCACGATGCATATCGTTTGTTACAACTCGATAACCGGGCAACTGGTGAGATAGATAACCTACCTCTCTACCACCCATTGCATTCGGTTGACCTGTTAGTGAAAATGGACCTGAACCACTTTTACCTACCTCACCTAACTGAAGATGTAAATTGATAAGAGCGTTATTCTTTTCTACGCCACTTGTACTCTGATTTGTGCCTTGACAGTAAAAACTAAGTAACCGACTGCTTGGTTTTGATAGAAATTCAACTATTTCATCTATACGACCTGGATGAATATCACAGATAGAAAGCAATGTCCCTTCGTCAAGACATTCAAGTTGATGTTTATATGCACTATAGTTTTCTGTGTTTCTTTGAATAAAACGCTTGTCAGACCGTCCGTTCTCAAGAAGACGTTTGGCTATCAGTTGTAAAAAAGCCACATCACTTCCAGGTGCAAGCGGCACATGAACATCAGAAAACTCTGCAGTTTTGGTCCGTCGCGGGTCTACTGCAATAATGCGGGTGTTAGGTTCTGATGCACGCCGTTTTCGTATCATCTGAAATAGAACAGGATGGTTAACTGCCATATTCGCACCGATAATCAGAAATACATCCGCATGTTGAATGTCGTCATAACATGTCGGTGGACCATCTGAACCGAAAGCCTGAATATAACCCACAACTGCAGATGACATACAGAGTCTACTATTTGTATCTATATTATTTGTCCGTAGAAAACCCTTAAACAATTTATTAAAAACGTAAGAAGTTTCTGTATCCAATTGACCGGAACCGTAGAGTGCAAGCGCATCTTTTCCGTGTTCCAACCTAATAGCTTGCATACGATTCGCTGTAAATGCAATAGCTTGTTCCCAAGAAACTTGACGTAGGTCTTCATCCTTATTCTCTCGGATCATTGGGTATGCCAGCCTACCATCATGATTCTGAAACACCTGTTTGAGATGTGCACCTTTCGGACAAAGCATTCCGAAATTCGGTTCATCACTATCGTCGGCTGAAATTCTCGTAATTTTGTTATCCTCAACACTGGCACGGATAACACAGCCGACACCACAATAAGGACAAACGGCTTTTCCTGTTGAACTTTTCACTGATTTCTCCATAATTTGAAAATATAGTAAGCCTCTGTTATAGTGTTGTGTTGCGACAATAATTGAGAAAACATAAGATTGTTAGACTGTTACATTCCCTGTATCTGCATTGAGATGTTGCTTTTCTGCAAGTGCCGCAGCAAACGCTTTTTTCTCCGCATCTTCTACTGCAGGTGAGAACCTTACCAACAAAGTCGCAAATGAAGCAATAACTGCCATAACACCAAGAAAGAGTAATGCTTGTTGAGTAGATATACTTTCCGCACGGAAAAGGAAACCTGCAGCGACTGCACCTGCGTTTCCGCCTGCCCCAACAATTCCTGCAACCGCACCTAGTGCTTTTCTATTGATAAATGGGACAATGCTAAAAGTTGCACCTTCTGACATCTGAACAAAGAGACTGAACACAATCATCGTTCCAACTGCCACAATCAGAACTGACATTTGTGAGAATACCATAAGCATGATACCTTCACCCAAAAGAACAACAAAGAGGAATACGACACGACCTCTCAGTCCCATCTTTTTTGCAAAGAAATCCGAGAAAAAACCACCGACTGTACGCGCAAAGATATTCATGAGACCGAACAATCCAGCAATCAAACCTGCAGTTTTATCATCTAAGTGGAAGCGGTCATGATAGTAGAGTGCTGCAACATTGTTTATCGTTAGTTCCACACCAAAACAGGCTGCATAAATAAAAAACAGTGCCCATACTCGATAATCTTTAATAGCAAGTATGAATGATTCCAGACCTTTTCCTTCAGCCGGTTCAATCTCACCTTGCCTACAAAGTTCTCTATAGTTTCCATCTGGTGCATCTTGAGTGCAGAAGTAATAGACGAATCCCATCACAAATAAAGCAATTCCTGGAATAATCATTGCCAACCGCCATCCGAGAAATTCATTCACACCAAAACTCAGAACTGCTGTAACAATGAGCGGCATGACCATCTGTGTAACACCACCACCTAAATTACCCCATCCCGCAGTCGTCGCGTTTGCAGTGCCAACACAATTTGGCGCGAACATCACAGACGTGTGATACTGTGTGATGACAAATCCTGCTCCTATCGCACCGATTGCTAAACGGAAAAGAAGAAAGGTATGGTAATCCTTTGCAAGTCCAATACCCATTACTGGTATTGATCCCAGAATAAGAAGCCAAGTGTATGCCTTTCGTGCACCAATACGATCACATAAAGGACCGATTAAGATACGAACCAAAACCGTTATTGCAACGGATGCGATCATTGTGTTTCCGATCTGTACCTGTGTTAGCATCAAGTCTTCGCGCACAATTGCCATAAGGGGTGCGATTCCAAACCATCCAAAAAACGCTAAGAAAAATGCAAACCATGTCGTATGAAAAGTACGCATCTGAACCGATTTCAGATTAAACAAATTGATCTGTGTTGCTTTATTCTTTATATCCATTGTTTTTCTAATTTATTATCCTTTCTAATGATTAATAAAAAACATTTCAGAATACAAACATTGATTGTTGAAACAGGTAACCGACCTATTGATTATTTTCTTGATAGATAAGGCACGAGACCTTCAAGAACTTGCGGTAAGTCATCACATGGAACATTTTCCAGTAATTTCGGGGCAACTTTCGAATTTGGACCAGAATCTCCTTTCACAAATACATCAACCGCATCCGTAACCACACCATCTATTTTGGTTTTCTTCCCAAGCAGTCCAATATCAGCAACGGCATGGTTACCACACCCATTTGGACATCCTGACCAATGCACTGTCAGTGGTTGTGTATTTCCAAGTTTAGACTCCAAATGTCTAATTGCTTCCAGGGCTCGTTCTTTGGTTTCTATGAGGGAGAAGTGGCAGTAATCAATACCTGTACAACTTACCATGCCACGCATGACTTCTGATGAATCATATCGTAATTGTTGAAGTAATGGTTCAGCAGTTAAATCTCCGATTTTCCGGTCAGCAACATTAGGAACTATCAGATTTTGTCCTTGAGTCAAACGTATATCTCCAGTACCATATTCATCAGAAATACGAGCGACTTCAAGTAGTTGGTCCGAATTGATTCTACCTACTGGCACCACAAGTCCAACATAGTTATGGTTTTTCTCTTTCTGTGAGAAAATACCTGTGTGGTCTGTTTTTTTCTTCCCGCGCATGTCCTTTCCTGCTGATATGAGTGGTTTTGGAAAACGAGATTCTAATTCTTTCCTGAACTTCTCCACACCCCAATCTGCTATGAGAAAAGCCATACGTGATTTGTTACGAACTGTACGTGGACCGTGATCTCTGAAAATCAACGTAATTTCCGCACATAACGCTGCTGCATCTTCAGGTAAGACAAATACATCAAGTTCCTGTGCGGGGGTGTAACCTCCAGAACCCATTTTCCCTCCGACCAATACATTAAATCCTTTAGATTCCAGATTTTCATCTTCCCTAACTGCAGGTATGAGTGCAATATCTTGTGAAGCGGCGTGTGTGCAATTGTCCAAACAACCTGTAATTCCTACATTGAATTTTCGTGGAAGGTCTGTGAATTCCTTATTACCCGCAATAATATTTGTATATTCCTTTGCTACAGGTGAAGCATTAAATAGTTCATTCGGAGTAAATCCAGCGACAGGACAACCTGTTACACCTCTGATATTGTCAAAACCTGTTTGTAACGAGTTTAATCCTACCTCTTCAAGTTGATTCCAGATGTTCTGCACGTTCTCAATTGTAAAACCACGCAGTTGGATTTGTTGTCGTGTTGTAAGATCAACAAATCCTGGACCGTGTTCATCACTTATGGATGCGATGGTACGAAACTGATCTGAATTGGAAATACCACTTGTCATCCGGAGACGCATCATAAATGCACCGGGTGTCTGTCTGCGATAAAAGACACCAACATACTTGAGTCTGTCGCGTTCTGTGTCGGGTATTGATTCCCATCCATTCCTCACGTAGTATGGTATGTCGTCTACCACATCAAGACCGTTTTTCTGTCTTTTGAGTGCTTCAGCGGGATGAAGTTTCGGTTTTCTCTTTTTTCTACTATTATCACTTTTCAATCTTATCTTCTTCGCTTCAAGTTTATCCATCTTGCTTCTCCTATTTCATATTTATAGTTTCAATTAATGTTGTAAATAGAATTGTTCTTGTTTCCATTTAATTGTTAAAACAAAAAAGCGTCCATCAGCAAAGCTATACTTTTGCCAAATGGACACCTGTGTCCGTTTCCAAACCTACATGGGTTGGACTACTTTGTATTTATCAGTAAAATCAGTCGTGATGTTCAACGTTGAACGACGACTTACATTTTCTTTGTCAATACTTCAGCAACAGATAGAACATCTCGTGCGATTTCTGCAAGACGTTTTCTGCGATCCATTGCCATCTTTCTTAATACCTGATAGGCTTCTGCCTCCGTAATACCGCGTTGTTGAGCAACGAATTCCTTGGCACGTTCAATGACTTTACGTTCTGCAAGACTCGTTTTAGTCTTTTCAAGTTCTTGTAACAACTCCCTAAACCTTTTGAACCGAGCAATAGCTGCCTCAATAATCGTTTCCACCCTTTCTTTACTTAGTTCTCCAACAGCATACGCGGATACTCCCGCCAATGTTGCATTTTGAATCGTCTCTGAACGCTCATCCTGTGCAAACATTACAATCGGACATGGGTGTTCATTGTTAATAGCCGCAACTTTGTGTAAAGTCTCATCACAAGGAGCATCAACACATATTAGGATGATATCTGGATTCGTCTGTTTCACATGTTCTATAAGACCTTGTTCTAGGGACACTTGTGCGATTACATTGTACCTATTGGATTTTACCACAACTTTGTTCAGCAGCTCTATCCTATCCAATTTGTTATCAACGACCAAAATACGTTGCGTTTCGGCAAATGCTTCCATTCTATTCAATTGAACCTTTCTAAATCCACATATTACGGGATTAATGATTTGCAATTAGGCAGACATAGCAGATATTGCAATATCAATGCCAAGTACAGAGAAAAGATAAAAAATAAGCAGTTAGTATATTATTCAAGGTACAATATACTAACTGCTCATACTTATTGCCTATTTTTTAAGCAGAATAATCTTATTTTTTTGGCAATAAATGGGAAGTACTCATGTGAAGAGATATGTATGGTAAGAAATTGTTTGAAACCAACATTTCATCCTGATAGGAAACCTACCTATGTGTTTCAAAGGAAAAAACGAATCTGAATAACTTTAGAACTATTACCTGTCTATACCCGACCATATACAGGAATAGCAGCACCGTTGATAATGGAAGCATCATCTGATGTCAGAAAGCAGATTACTCTCGCAACATTATCAGTTTTCACCCAACGCCTATGATCTTCATCAGGCATAGCATCTCGATTCATGGGTGTATCCATTATACTCGGCATGATGCAGTTGACATTGATACCAGAATCCATTACCTCGGCAGCTAACGATTCAGTAAAGGTACGCACACCACCTTTTGAAACACAATATGCACTCAAACCTGCCTCACCTTTAAGTCCTGCACGCGCAGATACATTTACGATCTTCCCAAAACCACGTTCTATCATGTGTGGAACAACCGCTTTGCAACATAGAAAAACAGATTTAAGATTGAGGTCCATCATGAAATCCCATCTATCTTGTTCAAGTTCGGCAGCTAGAATTCCTCCAACAAATCCACCAACAATATTCACCAAAATATCAAGATGTCCGAACTGATTGATGAAAGTCTGTATAGTTTGCTGTACCGCTTCCTCCTCAGTTACATTAGCAAAAAGAAAGGTGACATCCTCACAGATTTCTGGATTATGCTGCTTGAAACGTTCTACTTCATCATCAAAAAGATAAGTAACCGCAACATTGTCATCTTTTGCAAGGTAGGATTTTGTAACTGCGCTACCTAAAATCCCCGTTCCACCAGTGATAAGAACATTTCGGTTCTGGTTCAACATATCTATCCTCCTACTCAGGCAGTATCAGTTTAAATTCATCAAGGCTATTAGCTCGTGCGGCCTCACGAAGTAGATACTTTAGTTGTTGAATGTCTTCAATGGTATCAAGAATCGGTTTCAAGGTTTGTACAGAATCAGACTCAAAATGCACCTCAAGAACTTCAAGTATCGCCTCAATTGTTGCTTCACGAATTCCTTGTGAAATTCCTTGTGAAATTCCTTGCGATATTCCTTGTGATATTCCTTGTTGAATGAAGTGTTGGATGACAGTTGATTCTTGCATTGTTTCCTCCATTATTATTTCACGAATAATTTCGTACTCTAATAGTATACCACTTATAATACCTAAATTGGTAAGATAATCTGCTTGATGTTGTTCATTGTGAGTCACAGAACTTGCTACTTTTACACATTGCCGCAACCAGTCCTCAGAACTTACATCTGCTGTAGGTTTCATAAGCGGGGTAAATGGTATTAACCCTTTCAGTTTAGCATCCAATATGTATTGACCATCCAATTCACATAGTCTAATTACTTTATATCTGATTTCAATCCTATAGTCCCCAAGTTCTTGAATATATCGTCCAGGATCATTACGTCCCGCATCAGGATGGAGATAAATAACATGTGAATAGATTGGCAATCCGAAACTTTCAATACATCTTCCAATATAACCTGCCATGCGTTGTGGCATAGGGTTCTCTGTACTATCACGTGTTTGAATTTCAAAATGTATTACAGATTCTTTTTCATTAACATTCGCAAGCAAAAAACTATCAGCACGATTAGATTTTACAGTGGGTTGTTCGGTCTCAAGAATCTGAAGAAAATCTACGTCTGCCATTCCGAGTCCGAACTTAATCCAATCCTCAGGGTTTTCTTGTATTAATTTTTTTGAAATAGCGTCATACTGTCCACGCTGTGTCGAGTGGCCAATACTTGTGAACTTTTCTATATTTTGTGTCATAGTGATTTAAATTTACATAGACTCATAGTCTTGAATAGATTTTATTTCCTTTCATTAGTCAGTATTCCAATACCCGGACGCTCTGGTAATACTAACTTGCCTCTATCAATTGAAACTCCTAAGTATGGGTCATTAGAAATCAACAAATTTCCATCTAAATCTGCATAATCAACAAGTGGTGTCAGATGGGCTGCCGCAGTAATTCCGAGTGAACTCTCTATCATACATCCAAGCATCACAAGCATTCCATGGGCACGCGCTACATGAATCATCCTTAATGCTTCTAAAATCCCACCACACTTTACTAATTTAATGTTGATTCCATCTACAGATTCCACCAATTTAAGAATGTCACTTGATCGTTTAACACTTTCATCCGCGATAATCGGTAAAGTCGTGTGTTCACGGATATATTTCAAACCTTCTATATCATCTGCCTTCGTTGGTTGTTCAATTAATACTACTCTTAATTGCGCCAACTCATTTATTATATCAACAGCTTCTCTTGAAGTCCATGCTGTGTTTGCATCAACATAAATCGGTTTGTCCGTAACCTTGCGAAGTTCTTTAATAATCTCTATATCGTTAGGAGTACCAAGTTTGACTTTTAGAATTGAATACGACTCTGCCTCCAATGTTTTTTCCGCCATTACTGAAGGTTCATCAAGTCCGATAGTAAACGATGTGCATGGTGTTTTCTGTGGGTTCAAACCCCAAAGTTTGTAGAGCGGTACCCCTAATTTCTTACCCAATCTGTCGTGAAGTGCCATATCAATAGCAGATTTTGCAGCGTAATTACCAGAAATCGTCGATTCAATCTCATCCATAATATCATGAATATGATCAAGATTTCTATCAAGCAATGGTGTTATCTTTTCTAATGCTGTAACAACTGTCTGCCTATTTTCCCCATAGAACTTCGCTGGGGCCGCTTCACCAACACCACCATCAATCTCAACAGATACTATCTCACGATATGAATCAATTTCACGACGCGAAATCTTGAAAGGATTTTTCAAGTGTAATTTGGTGATTTTCGTCGCAATCCGCATCTTTATTCACCTCGCGTTTTGCTATAATATTCCATAAAACGTTCCAACTTTTCTGGATCAATCTCTGTCTCATCCTTTAAATAAAGCCATATACCTATAAAGATGGCTGAGGCCTCCTGCATTACCGTAGAATTTTGATGATTTAATGAATGTATGTCAAGTGTCATCGCCATTTTGTTAGTCTGTTGTATTATTGGAGTTTCTCTGTCCTGCACAGTAACAATTGGTGTTTCATACAGATTTTGATTGAACTGTTCCAGAATACGTTTTTGAAATATCTCTGTTTCCTGATTGCCACGGTTGTGCTTTGCTACCACCATGTGTTGACCGTCAGTCTCAGGAGAGTGATTTATCTGCAAATAGAATCCTTCGTCTTTAATGCTGTTTACTTTCTCAATCCGTTCTTCAGTAGAGAGTCTTAAACCAGATTTATTCACAACATGAATCTTTGCCCCAGCAAGTTCCATCATCTCTTCCAATATTGTGATGAGTTGGCGTGTTTTATCAATATCTATCGTTGTATCAAGAACAATCACTTTACCGGTAAATACCCCATCTGCAACAGCATGAAGTTTATGATTGAATATAGATGAAATGTTCTGTTCGATTTGTATATTTTGTGTTTTGGGATAATATCCGATTTTTGAAAGATGAATTGTAGTATCAAACGGATTCTGTAATGACATTCCAGATTCTATGAAATAATGTCCCTCAACATCAGTAACTGCATTCAAGTTGGATTCACCAATGATTGTAACATCTTGAATTGGCATCTGGGTACTGCCATCGGTAACTTGACCTTGCACAATTCCCTGGAGAATGTCGGCAAAGTTGATTTCAATAGACTTGCTGGTTTTTCCATAAGATGCATCAACTATGGCATTACCTGATTTATCTGGTGCATATAGATAGAATAATGCCATTCCACCATGTGAGAGTTTTTCAGTTTCAGCAAGACTACCATTGGTTGTTTTTGCTCTGATCAGTTCCCCATCTGCAATTGGGAGTAGATCAATATCGTGTGCAGTCACTTTTATCCCAACATAACTCTTCCCACCAACTGGAAGGACATCAGTCCAAGCAACCATCTGTAAATCAGCAGCGGGAGGGGCAACTTTAAACTCCTGTGGTTTCGGTAGACTATGATTGCCGTAGTAATTTACTAACTCTGTCTGCACATATTGGATACCGTTAGGCAACGGTTCTTTGACTTTCACTGTGATAATATCTGTTTCACGATCATAGTTGAATGGAAACAGAACTTCATTTATCTTCACTTGAATACTATTTGAGTATATCTGTTGTCGTTTGAGCATCCAGGCACCCCGTTCATGTATTCCATCTTGTACCTGAAGTTTGATTGTTGGAGTCTTTGTCTGTATCACAGATGCCTGCAGCGGTGTTATCAGAACCCCTCTTGGAAAACCTCCTTCAACATAGCGTGCAATGCCAAGAAAATAACCATAAGCCTCTTTTTTCAGGTAATCATCATCTCTAAGTCGAGTTTCCTCTTCAGGATTGGTATAAAATGATGCCTCACAAACAACTGCAGGACAATTTGTTAACCGTAGCACACCAAAGCCTGATGCAACCACGAGTTTATCAGAATAAAGTCCTGTTGGTGATGATTTCGGCAAGCGAAGCGCATCTGACACGCCTTGTTGGATATAGCGTGCAAGGTCTAAACTCGGTCGTGATTCATCTGCATCTCCGTGAAACCATGTTGAAGTATAGTTAACCTCTGGATTATCATCAAGGCCATTATGATGTATGGATACAAAGAAATCCGCACCATTTTCGTTTGATATCTCACTGCGTTTTGCTAAACTGATGTATGAATCATCTTCACGTGTCAAGATTACAGTTGCTTCAGCTCTCTCAAGTAATTCACGAAGATAGAATGCAACCTTAAGATTGATCTCTGCCTCACGCAATCCTGTCGGTCCACGTTTGTAATCAGGAATATGTCCTTGGCCACCGTGTCCAGGATCCAAACAAATTTTGAACCCTTTGAGAAAACGTGCGTAAGGAGGTATTTCAAACACATCAGAATCTTGATCTATTCCCTGATCCGATTGTTCATTTGCATTGATAGACAAAGTAAACGGTAGTGAAAGAAAAACGATTAATATTAGATAGAAACGCATTGATACAATCTCTACTTTTCATATTACAGTTATTTATAAATAAAAATGTCCGTAGTCATATAATTGCTATTGACTACGGACAAAAGTTGATGTTAGCAACTATTTCCTATTTCGTATACCTTTGGGTTTACCAAGAATTTCAGACAGAATGATACCTTGACGAAAAGTCTCTGGAGAAAGATCAATCAGAGATGTTACGGGTAACGATTTCGTAGGTAAATTTGTTGGAGAATCTACAGGCACAGGAGGTACAATTGTTCTATCTTTTGGTTCCGGTTCTTGAACTGTTTCAGGTTCAGTCTGTTCAGAGACCATCGGCAGTTCCTCTGCTTCATTTTCTATAGTTTCCTGTAAAACACCTTCGTCAGCATCTAATCCTTCAAAATTCTGCATAAACGGTGGCAGAACCAAGTCACTATCAGAAGGAACGTTAACTTCTGTGTTCATCCCAGATGGCACATTAACATCAGTGCTTGTTACAGGAGGAACATTAGCATCTTGGTTCGTGTCAGGTGCGCGGCGTTGAGGTTTGCGACGGCGCGCACCACTAAAGACTAAGAACAAAATCGCAAGAGCAATATACATTATCATCTGAGGATCCAATTCCATCATTTTCTCCCTTATTATGATTCTATGACAGACCTAATGAGTGAGAAGACCTTGTAGTATCAGTGTCTTTCGGTCCACCAGGTGAAGCAATAGATTGCCGCATCTCAGTATCAGCCAGAATATTGCGCAGTGTATAGTAATCCATCACACTCATGTTTTCAGAGTTAAAAGAGTCTGAAATAGACAATGGAATTTCGGCTTCTGCTTCAATTAGTTTCACTGTCATTTCTTCCACATAAGCTTTATTTTCTTCCTCTTCTGCTTCTGCTTTAGCACGTCGTTCTTCTGCTTTGGCACGTGCAATCTTGAGTTCTGCCTCTGCTTGATCAGTCTGTAATTTTGCACCCACGTTCTCCCCAACGTTGATATCTGCAATATCAATAGACAAGATAGTAAAAGCAGTTCCCGCTTCAAGTCCTTTTTCAAGCACTGTTTCGGATATACGTACAGGATTTTCTAAAACCTGTTTATGGTTTGTAGATGACCCGATCGTTGTGATAATCCCTTCACCGACTCTGGCACGTATCGTATCTTCTGTAGCACCCCCAACAAGACGATCTATATTTGCTCTTACGGTGACTCGTGCCTTTACAATCAACTGGATTCCATCACGCGCAACTGCTGTGATGCCAGTGTTCGGATCCTCTTGGCTTGGAATGTCAATTATCTCAGGGGTAACACTAACCTGCACTGCCTGTAAGACATTCCTTCCTGCTAAGTCAATTGCAGCCGCTTGGGCAAACTCAAGATCAATATTTGCTTTGTCTGCTGCAATTAGTGCAGCAACAACACTCGCAACGCGTCCACCTGCAAGGTAATGTGCTTCAAGATCATCAAGAGACAGCGTTAATCCTGCTTTCGTAGCGTTAATCTGCGGTTCTACTATGCCTGACGGCGGGACACGACGCAAACGCATTGCAACAAGGTCAAATATACCGACTTTCACTCCTGCAGCAATCGCTGTAATCCACAAACCAAGTGGAACTAACCATGCAATTACAATTAAAAACAGTACTATACATACAGCGGCAATCGCTATCAATACAGTTTCCATTATTATTCTCCTTCTCTTTGTGGGGTAATATCTAAATTACCACTACGAAAAGCACTTGCCAACGCGCGTGGTACAGTCGCTTCTGCTTCAACAACTTTCGCGCGTTGTTCTTGCACATCTGCTGTCATTTCCTGTTTCCTTGCAACTGCAAGCGCACGGCGTTCCTCTGCTTTTGCTTGTGCAACTACAAGGTCAGCCTCCGCCTGTTCAGCTTGGAGTTCTGCTCCGATATTTTTGCCAACATTTACATCAGCTATATCAATTGATAAAATCTCAAAAGCAGTGCCTGCATCAAGTCCACGATCAAGCACTGTTTTGGAAATTATGTCAGGATTCTCAAGTACATCCTCATAGGTTTCTGATGCACCTATTGCACTAATAATTCCCTCACCGACACGAGCAATGATGGTTTCTTCACCTGCACCACCAACGAGTCGATTGATATTTGTTCGGACTGTGATTTTCACGGTAGCAATGAGTTCAACACCATCAAGCGCAAGCGCACTAATCTTAGATGTCGTAATAACACGTGGATTCACACTCACTTGAACCGCCTCAAATACATCTCTGCCAGCAAGATCAATAGCAGATGACCTTTGAAATGTGAGATCAATCTTTGCTTTATCCGCAGCGATGAGTGCACTCACCACATTGAGTACATCCCCACCAGCCAGATAATGCGCCTCCAATTCTGTCGTGACAACAGGTAAACCTGCTTTGTAACCACTAATTAACGCTTTAACAATAACATTAGGATTGACCCGTCTCAAACGCATTCCGATGAGTTCGGAAATACGAAGTGGAGCACCCGCAGCAATAGCTGCAATCCATAACCCCACTGGGACGAACCAAAAGAACATAAAGATAACAATGAGAACAAGGACGGCAACTATTGGAACTGCAGTTGTCCACTCTTCCATATCAATTCTCCTTTATAAATAGGAAACGTTGGATAATTCAAACACAAATACAATCAGATTCTTACAAACTACGTACGACTACACGACTCCCCTCAACTAAAATCACTTCTACCTTAGTTTCTGGTGCGACAAATTCACCTTGAGTAACAATATCAACACGTTGACCGTTTATCAGTGCTACACCTGCTGGCCGCAACGGGGTTACTGTCTTACCGGATTTACCAACAAGGTCGGTTAACTCTTTCGGTGCTGCTTGAAATCCATCCTCTGTCTTCTCTGATGCAGTTAGGATAAATGTCTTACCAGCAGAAGAATCACGAAAAAGCGATAGACCGATAACTGAGATCGGTATGACAAAAACAAGCGCAACACTTGCATAAATAATTGCTTTCGTAAATCCTGAATTTACCCAAATCATTCCAATCCCAACACAGAATATAACTAAACCCGGAATTCCTGCTGCTCCAAAACCAGGGAGAATCAAGATCTCAACAAAAACCAACAGAATTCCAAGGGCGATAAGAATTATGGGTACCCACATATTTTGTTTCCTCCACTTATTTACAACTTGACGACTTCATTCCTCAACTGCTTCAACAGATATCTTTGACCCCTCTACCTCAAAAACCTTGACTGGTGTGTTTTGTGCAATGAAATCACCAAGGGATACAACATCCAATCGTTTATTGTCAATTCTGGCTGTGCCAGCGGGTCGTAATGGAGTTAAGGCAACACCAGTTTTCCCAAGAAAACTTTGGAAATCCTCATCTCCTGCTGAATGATATCCTTCTTCAGTACTCATTACTGTGCCCAAAGCAAAACGTTGAAACGGAGACGTTTTCGGTAGAAAGATCGTAGCAACAACTGCCAAGACAGAAGTAATGATTACTGAAATGGAAAGCCACAACAACGCAATATTAAAATCCTCTGTACTCATAAAGAACACATAGAATACACTCCCAAACATCAATATTAAACCAAGAATTCCTGCTATGCCAAAACCCGGGATAACGAAAACTTCTATTACAATCAATGCTAATCCAACAACAAAGAGCAAAGGAACCCATACATGCGGGATTTGATTCAACATATGACCACCAAAAAATAATCCGATAAATAACAGACCGAGTGCCCCAGGAACACCAAAGCCGGGTGTACGAATTTCAACAAAAAGTCCAAGTCCGCCCAATGATAACAACATCGCACTGATATATGGACTGGTAATAAAGAAGACTAAACGGTCACCGATAGACACTGCATAGCGATAAACTTCGGCATCAGATAAAGATTTTATCGGTGTTACCTGTGCAACACTATTGTCTTCCTGTTTATTTCGAATTCCTTCTTGCGTAAGTACCGATAGTTTAGTATCACCCTTATCATCTCTAAACCTTGAATCAATTTCAACAATTTGATATTGCGCGAGTAAATCGTATAATGTTTCAGCTTGGCTATCCACATATCCATATTCAAGGGCTTGAAGGGTTGTGAGAGTCAGTAACTCTCCTTCTGAACAGAGCACTCTCATTTGTGTGCCAGCATCTTGTTCAGCAAAATATTCATCTGAACGTAATTTGATTATATCTCCGTTTCTGAGTTGGACAAGGTATAATCGCTTGTCTACCATAGTCTCAGCAATGTCTGGATTTCTTTCTGAACGTTCTGCTGTTGAACGCATTGTACCACGAAGGTTTGAAACGTATTTCTCAGGTGCTTCCCGACCACTTGCATCAACGGGTTGAGAATCTCCAATTGTTGCACCAGATGACATCACTATCTGATCACATGCAGTTGAAATCATAGCACCAGCAGAGATTGCACGACGATTGACAAAAGCAATAGTTGGGATTTTTGTTTCTTGAATTTCTTGAATAATCTTCTCAGCAGCTTTAACACTTCCACCTGGAGTATTCACATCAAATATAATCACGTCTGCATTAGCTTTCTCTGCTCTATTAACACCTTTGCTGATGTAACTACTGACACCACCACCTATCTCATCCCGAATGTCCAAAACATAGACTAAGGTAGTATCTTCTTCTGCTGACAAACCACTACCAAAGATTAGTAAACAGCATATAAGGAGTGCGTACATTAGTAGATTTCTTTGCTTCTTCATTTTCCATCACTCCAATTGTGACATTATATTTAATCTTATGTATATTGTTGATTTATGTGTGTTAGATTATAATATTAGTATACCTTAATTGTTCATGGGTGTCAAGATACCTATTAGTAAGGGGTGTGTAAAGTTTTTGTCACGAACCATTTCATTTTCATGTCGGATGGAAAGCTTGAAATCTAATCAATCCAATTCAAAGCCGAATGCGCTTATGGCATTCATCTGGTTTCAAACCCTCTAACACTGTTGACATTCTAATAAATCGTGGTTGAAAACCACTCCAACAATGTGAGATGAATGTCCGAGGTGCAATGAATTGCGCTTGGTGAATGTGCCTAAGATATTCACATTGAACGCGTGTCTTGTTAATGAAATCCGAGATTTTTCCTTTGTCAAAACCGTACAATTGACGTACAAATTCACGTACAACCTGTACGTTTTTGTACGTCGCTGTGAGAGTAGTGGACATAAGGGTTCGTAAGGTGTTTGTTAAAAAACAGAATTTTTTTAAATTGTACGTCTTCTGTATATTCTCTATGTATTGAATAGATTGATTGTAGGATGATCATTATTCCTTGTGTCCGTTGTTTTGTTTTCATAATTCTCTTCCTTATTCAACAAGTTATATGTGACGTATATTATAACACAATTAAATTACTTAAGTCAAGTTATTATTTACACTTTTTAACATTTCTTTTAATATTTTACAGTTTTTTGGAAAAACGTGTCCATTTCATCGGATATTGAGTTTAGTGCCAAAAACTTTACACACCCTTAGTAAGAGTCTATTGAAATGGCTTCAACCAAATAATCCACCAAATGCTTGTTGGAGAAATTTCATTCATTAACGTAAGTTTCATTAGATAGTAATTAATTGAGTGCAGTATCTAACTGAGATTGATACTTAAAAGTAGTAGGCACGCTCCGCGTACCGTAAAAAATCTATAGAAAACAGAAAGTTCACAATTATATCAAATTAAACATCATCTGAAGTGTGATATTGCCTGTGACACCGTATTAGATAATAATCAACGACCCTAAATCAACTCTTCTCTAATCCAAGCATGAAGAATATGATTTAATACAAGATGCACATCTTCAACAGGACCATACTCGTTGCTATCAACAACAACGCTTACATTACAAATCTTAGCTAATCGTCCACCACCAAATCCACTCCACCCAACTGTTCTGCATCCAGTGTTAACGGCATACTCCATAGCGAGGATTACATTTTCAGAATTACCACTTGCACTAATACCGATTACAACATCGCCAGCATTCACAAGATTTTTGAGTTGTTCAACAAATACATCTTCATAAGAAACATCGTTAGACCAAGCAGTCATTGTTGCTACGTTATCTGTCAAACTGATAACACGAAATCGTTTTTTGCCTTCAACACTTGTTCCCTTCCCCAAATCGCATGCCAGGTGAGATGCTGTAGATGCACTTCCACCGTTTCCGATTACGAAAATCTGTTTGTTCGCATGGTATGCTTCCATGATTACATCAATAGATTTCCGAACATCTTCTAAATTCAACTTATTTATAACATCTTGAAGGTGTGTAATATATTTCTCAATTCTCTCCACTTGAATTTTCTCCAACTTTCTAAATTTCTAGGGAATCATAAAATTATGTGAGCATTTACATAAGAATTGCGGGGTTCGTAGTAGTGCAATTCATTACACCTCTTACAATGAATTAAGGTGTCCTAATCTCGTCTGATCAAAGTGTCAAACTAAATCTAAAACCTACTATAATCAGACTACCAATGAGACTGCTGCAAGGTCACCCAAAGATTCTCCTAACTGTGCAGGCATTATCGTAACTGCTTCAGCAGGTCGTGTCATAGCAAATGATGATACTGTTTTTCTTATAGGTTCAAGTAACAGATCTCCAGCTGCGATTGCAATTGTGCCTAATAATACAATATCAGGATTCAGGATATTCACAAGATTGGCAATACCCCATCCCATATAATATGCCGTTTCATCAATCAACTCTAAAGCCAATGTGTCACCTTTCTTCGCAGCTAAGAGCACATGTTCAGATTTTACTGCATCTACTTCTCCGTCTGCAAGATTAAGGATTACTGACTGTGATACAGCAGCCTGAATCGCTTCTTTAGCACGACGCGCAATAGCAGGTCCAGAACACAACGACTCTAGGCAACCCCGTTTTCCACACCCACAAAGCGGACCATCAGGAAGAAGTATCTGGTGTCCCACTTCGCCAGCACTGTCATTAACACCATGATATACCTGTCCATTGAGGACAATTCCACCACCAATACCAGTGCTCATTGTCATATAAAGAACTGATTTGTAACCTCTACCACCACCGAAACGATATTCAGCAAGTGCACAAGCATTCGCATCATTTTCAATCTTCACAGGAATTCTAAATTCAAATTCTAATTTTTCTTTCAGCGGGAATGCCACCCAACCGGGAAGATTTGGTGGAGAATAGACTATACCCGTTTTTGTGTCCAACGGACCACCACAACTGACTCCAATCGCTGATATATCTTTCAGTTCCAATTCTGCTTGTTTGATGGTTTGATAAACCATATCTACCAACAACTGAAGCACATACTCAGGACCTTTATTTGCATGTGTTGGTTCACGGACTTTAGAAATGATCCTACCAGATACATCGGCAACAACAGTTGCAAGTTTAGTTCCACCGATGTCTATTCCTACAACAAAGTTTTCCATAACAACACAAATATGGATTCTATCTTCTACAAATGATCATTTATATCACGGAGTGCGGGGTAGATTTGCTCATATACCTTTAATTTCTCATCGTATTGTTGTGCAAACTCTTCACGTGGATAGTATTCTTTTTGTGGTTTGACCAGCAAGTCAACTGCCTCTTCAATTGTCCTATACTTGCCAGTTGCTGTTCCTGCCAGAATAGCAGTGCCAAGACACACACCCTCTGATATATCAAGGGCGATTACCTTTTTATCAAACATATCCGCTTTGAGTTGAAGCCATTTGTCTGACTTCGCACCACCACCAATTGCTCGGACTTCATTTATCACAACACCCGCATCTTGAAGCATTGAAAGATTCTGTTTTATTTCGTAACTAATCCCTTCAAGTATCGCCTTGACAAGTTCACCCTTTGAAGTAGAGAGTGATAAACCAACAATTGCCCCCTTCGATTCCAAATCAAGATGTGGAGTTCCAGAACCTGTAAAGTGAGGAAGTAACATCGCTGATCCAGGTTCATCAGGTATATCCTCAAGTAGAATATCGTAGACATCGCGTCCTGATTCTTCCGCTTGGGCAACTTCCGCTTGAGCAAATGTGTCACGAAACCAACGGAGCACAACACCACCGCTTGATACAAATCCCAATGTTACATAGAGACCTTCAACGACATGGGGATAGCAAGAAAAGTTGCCATCTATCATCTGTTGGTTGACGACCGGTTCAGGAAATGCAGGGGCAATACATTCCACTGTACCTGTCGCATCCATAACTTCTCCACCACGAATTATACCCGCACCCAACGCTCCACACGGTTGATCATGTCCACCTGCAACCACGACTACACCAGACGGTAGATTTAGTTCTCCAGACACTTTCTTACCAATTTCTCCAATTATTGTTCCCGATGGCACTGTTTCAGGTAAAATAGATACATCAACATCCGCCAATCCGAGCATTCTATCAGACCATGACTTGTCGTTTATATCAAATGCCATGGTGCGTGCTGCAAGTGAATAGTCAACTGCAGGTTGAACTCCTAATCGGAAATTAATAAAATCCTCAAAACCAAAAAACTTCCAGACCTCTTTATAGATTTCAGGGTGATTTCGTTGTATCCACACCAATTTTGCAAGCGTGTGAATATCACTCGGTGGCATCCCTGTGATTTGCATAACTTCCAATGGGGTTATATCCTGCAGTATTTCATCGCAGATACCTATTGTGCGTGAATCAAACGTGGTTATCGCATTTGCCAACACATCACAGTTCCCCCACACAGGCGTAACCGCTTCACCTTGAGACGCTACACTTATTGCTTCTATAGGATCTGATTTCGTATTTGCAGCAACTTCACGAATCCCGTTTGATACTTTCTCCCAAACAACATTCCCATCCAGTTCTGACCACCCAGGCTGTGGATGTATTAGCGGATATTCACCATAAGCATTTGCAAGAATTTCTCCATCCTCCCGAAACGCTATGACTTTGCACCCTGTTGTACCAACATCTATTCCCAATAAACTCATTCCATTTCTCCTTGAATCATGATGTTCATATCATATTACATATCTGATTTTTATGCAAGGAATCTGTTGTGAGAGGGTATGTAAAGTTTTTGTCACTAACTTCTCACCAATCATTGTAGGGGCGGGTCTCTGTGCCTGCCCGTTGCCTAACAGGACAAGGAATGGCGGGCACAGAGACCCGGGGAATGCCATAAGCGCATTGGTCCCGTTGATTTGGCACTACAATAGAGGACAGGTTTTTCACTTGAATTGATGTCTACGGTGACAAAAACTTTAAACACCCAGATTGACAGCAGGGATATTTGTATTTAGGATTTTCTTAATTCCTACTAAATACCCCAGATTGACAGAGGTGTGTAAAGTTCTTAGAAAAATATTACATTAACCCTATAGTCTTGTTCGTATATTCGTAGCACATGCTGCCAGCTTGTGCATGCAAAACTATGCCAAAAAGCCAGAAAAAGAATTAAAAGAATACAAATTTCGCTAAAATTGTAAAAAAATACTTGACTCACGTTATTTATTCGGTTATAATACATGTCACATACAAATTAATTTCAATGCAGTAAATTATGAAAACAAGACCTCTTATGCAAAAAACAATGATTAACCTACAAGCAATCTCTTCATTACATAGAAACACATTACACAAAAGTGAGAATGCACAGACATTCAATATTAAACGCATTCACATAAACGCCAAACCCTTAGGCATCACACCACTTTTGACATTTAGAAACATTCTATCTGCATTCGTCCAATGCTGGACAAGTATGATGCTCAGTCAACCAATCTCACACAACAAAAGACGAATAGTGAAAGTGTACAAATTAAAAATTTTTTGTTTTTTTATAAATCCTTTACCAATCCTTATAGCAACTGCTCTGAAAGCACTAAAAAAAACTGTACAGATGTACGAAATAATGTCCAATTTCTGTACAGTTTTGATAAGCGAAAATTCCATAAAATTAGAAGGAAATCACAGAGAATATATTGTCAGATGAAACACAGAATTCATGAACACTTCAACTGCTGTCAATCAAACCGCACAATAAAATCTTAAGATGAAGATTAATTTATTAAACGGGTAATTCTCATTTTCTCAAACCGGGTAGGAGTGGTTTCCTAACCGCTCCGGACTTCACAAGGAAATTACCTGATTTATTTCTTAATCCTCATCAGGCGTTCATACCGTTGATTACTTGATTTGGCCCTACAATAGATTACAGGTTTTTCACTTGAATTGACTCTACGGTGACAAAAACTTTAAACACCCGTTGTGAGGACAGGGTTATTTCGTTTTCGGTGTTCCTGATGCATTTTATCGCAGCCGTTAATGTATTGTAGATCATGTTAATTGTGAATCCATCATAGTAGTAGGCATGCTCATGAAGATTAACTAATTAAACGTGTAATTATAAATTTCACAAACCCTGTAGATGCGCATTGAAAGCACGCTGGACTTTGAACGCAAATTGTCCAATTTATTTCTTAATCTTCATTAGGCGTGGGAGTATGTCAGCAACACATAATTTGACTTATTTTACAAAAGATGTTACTATCAATGCAGTTAGAAAAACAGACCAATTGCAATAGATTAGCAACATCAACATTGATATTGGAGAAATAATGAACGCAAATGATATGGCACAGAAACAAGGTTACGGATTGACTGCCGATGAACTCTCATTTTGGAATGACAACGGTTATCTCATCAGGCAAAATGTCTTCTCACATGACGAAAATGATGCCTTACGTAAAGTGGCTGAAGACATTGTGGATGGAAAACGTCCATTTCCAACTGCACATATTGATAAGAACGCACTTGTTAGAGATGGTAAGATTGAAGAACAAGGGATATATGCGATGCACAAGATACACCATCCAAGTTGTTATGTGCAAGAGTTCCTATCAAGAGTCAGGGATAACCGTTTAACAGACCCAATCGTAGATATGATGGGGCCCGATATACTCGGTATAAATAATCTCTTTATATGGAAAGCACCAAAGATTGGTCTCGGCTTTCCGTGGCATCAAGATATGTTCTATTTTCGGAACAGGTTTAACACTGAAACAACTATCGGCACCTGGACCGCGATTGATGCAGCGGATCGAGATAACGGTTGCCTTTATGTGATACCTAGTAGCCATAAAAATGAAATTCATGTCCACGATGACCTTGAAGGTTCACAACAGAAAGAGTTCAAACTGGCTCGCGGTGCCCGCGACGAAGATGCTGTTGCAGTGGAAGTAGAACCCGGTGCCGTAGTTTGGTTTCATAGCCATTTACTTCATAAAAGCACGGATAATCACAGTCTAAGATTTAGAAGGAGTTATGTCATCCACTACTTGAGTGCACAAGCAGAATGGGCAAAGGGGGACGGAACGTATAGAGGACAACCTGTGATGTGGGTTCGAGGGCAGACCTATCAAGATAAGGTGCATGAAGTTGAAAGGGATGTCTTGCCAGTTCCAAAGTCTGAATAATGCTTTGTCTTAGGCATTAGTAAATCGGTTTCTCAGATCATGAGATTCACAAGAACAACCCGCTATCAATAAGACAGAAATTAACAGTAGCTTTCACAGACATCTTAGCGGAGATATAATACATTTCTTACGCATTCAAATAGATAAACTTTTAGTCTCTTGTTCAAGGTTTTCTCCTCATACTATTCATCATAATATCGTTTTCTTGTATCTATGATGGACCAGATTGAAAAACCAATACCTATTAATCCGAGAACAGATCCTGTTATGATAATTGCAGTAGTCATATCTTTATCCTCATTCTATGTTTATGATGTTCTATCCGATTCTCTCATACACTTTCAATTTTAGAGATTCTATTATACACTGAAAAACTAATTAGAAAGGATACAAAACTTAAGCATATTGAACAATATGTTATGCTCCGTACACTGATTAAGCCTGGGTTTGATTGACCTAACAAGGAACAAGCAAACAAGACACTATAGAATGAAATAAATGCAATTGATATTCCATTGTGTAATGTCTTCCATGGCTTACTACTGTCATTGAAATGTTCAATCTCGTTAATATTTGATATGTGCAAAATCAAGCCAAATGCTACAAAGTCTGCAGCATTCAATAAATCCATTGTACGTTTTTGAGAAATAAACCATATCAACACTCTGGAAAGTACTGGAATCAATCCTACAAGAACCGTGTATATTAACCACTTGATTTTTACATTAGTCATATTTGAACTACTGAATCACAAAAAATAGTAACCTTAAACTTCTATAGATTAAAAATTACATTATGACTTACAATCTATCTGAATTAAGATATTAACATACTTTATTTGAACTTTCAAGACAATTTAAACAAGTTGGATTATGTTATGAATCAAAATTATAGCAATCATATATGTAGAATATTTGATTAAGAAGAAATTCATCAGTAAATATCAAGTAGGCGAGAGCAACACATAATACCTAACTTGTGATAATAATTCTATGAAACAATCCATATCAATACACTTGATCCATATTTGAAACCAAAATACGCTCCTAAACGTGTTATTCAATGTTAGGAGTAACACCAAATATTAAAATAAAAAAAGCACTTTTAGGAGACTATAATGACACTCAATCCATACCTTAGTTTTAACAATGAATGTCAAGAAGCATTTGAATTCTATCGATCAGTATTTGGAGGAGAATTTATTACCATCCAAACATTTCGCGATGCTCCCAAAGAATTTGAAGTACAAGAAGAGGATCTCGATCGTATAATGCACGTTTCACTTCCAATAGGTTCAAGTGTACTGATGGGCAGTGATGTTTGTACATCTTTTGCCCCGCCACGTGTTGCTGGAAACAACTTTTCGCTCTGCTATGGTGCAGAAACCAAAACACATGCTGATCAGGTGTTTACTAAACTGTCAGATGGTGGCAAGATTATCATGCCGATGGGAGAGGTCTTCTGGGGTTCATACTATGGCAAGTGTACAGACAAATTTGGCATTACTTGGGACATCATGTCTGAGCACACCCAGGCATAATCCGTTAGGGGACAAATCCTTTTTCCTAAGCAATTATCTTATCATGTCTTAAAGAAATTGTATTTTTGCCCAGCAGCTTCAGTTGTTGGGTATTCTGTTTAATATCATGTGAATTCTATTTACTTCTGAAAACACTCAATCTTCTTCAAGATATATTCATTTTTCCATTTCATGTCTATTAGAGAATATGGTATAATATAACTTGACAATGGTCATTATAGAGGAAACAAATGCGTTTTAAAGATAGAGTTGCAATTATAACTGGTGGAGGAGGTCCATTAGGTATTGGACGCGCTGCTTGTTTAGCATTTGCACGTGAAGGTGCATCCGTTGTGGTCGCGGGAGGAAGAAGTGCAGACGCTGTCGCTACAGAAATAAAAACCGAAGGTGGAGAAGCCATTGCCCTTCCATTAAATGTCACAGATCCGCAACAAGTTGAATCAGTCGTTGATGCAACATTGGAGAAATATGACAGGATTGACATTCTATTTAACAACGCTGGCATAATTAACAGACAAACCCTATTTGAGTTGACACCAGAAGCCTTTGACAAAGTTATGGATGTAAATGTAAAAGGGTGTTTATTGTGTGCACAAGCTGCAGCAAAGGTCATGATTGCAGAAAATATCAGAGGTAGGATTATCAATAACTCTTCAATTTTTGCGGAAGAATCACATGTTGGTGTCTTAAGTTATTGTGTGAGTAAAGCTGCCGTAAACCGCTTGACACGTAGTCTGGCATTGGAACTGCGTCCACATGGCATTACAGTGAATGCTGTTGCACCAGGAGGTGGAGCACCAACAGGTATGAACGCACCTCAGAACTTACCAGATAATGAAAGTCTACCGGAACTGTTACCAGCACCATCGGACGCACCGCTTGAACGTGGTGCTACGGTGTGGGATTACATCGGCGCAGTCTTATTTCTCGCTTCAGATGATGCAGCTTATGTTAGTGGTGATATTATCACTGTAGATGGTGGAGCCGTTTCACGCAGATGAAAGTCAAAGGAGATTATATGTTTTGTGGGTTATAAATACTCTTAAATCTTGTTGGAATGTAATCAGTGGTTGGTTTATGTTTTTATTAACCTTAATTGCTAATCACTGGTTATTTTTTTTGATATTTTCTGGAGTAAGTTTAGTACTCAGCATTATAGGATGTGCTGCCATGATAACATATCTACCACCTGACTACTTCAATGAAGCAAAGCAGATACGACAAATAAAAAATCCTGTACTACGTGTGATGTTTTCAACACTGAAAAACTTGATTGGTTTTATGCTTATAGTCGTTGGAGCACTGCTTGCTGTTCCTGGTGTGCCAGGACAGGGGTTGCTGACAATCTTAACAGGATTAATAATAAGCGACTTTCCGGGCAGAAAACGACTTGCCCACCGAATTATTCGTATACCTACTGTGCTGTTAGCAGCAAATAAAATACGTACAAATTTCGACCGCCCCCCACTTGTCATATATAAAGATTAGGAGAAGAGATTGCTGAATTACTCTCGCACAGCCAGATGCTTTCCACTTCTCTATTCATTTGATTCTGTATCTACATCGTCAACTGATTCACCATCTTCTCCTTTTGTGATACTTGCTTGAAGTTTCTCCAATCCTGCAATTTCATTCCTTTTCATCTCAATACTTTGCTTAATTACTTCCGCATTCCTTCCAATTAACCAATTCGGTATTCTTAGTATATGTATAGAAAGGAAACCAGCAAACAACATAAGACATCCAACTATTAGGTATGCTACAATTGGCATCGTAGACTTCAATGCTTTACTCAAAGGAATAGGTAAATCTAATTGTTTTCCATAACAGAGTGCATATCCTCCTCTACCAAACCACGAACCCAATGTTAACTGGTAATTGTTCAGGTTATCATGTTCGAAAAAGTCGTCTGGTTTCAGGTGGTCATGTCGACCTACGACATAATGTCTATTTCCTTGCGATCTCAAGTTGCCATCTTTTGAAATGTGATATTGGTTGTCAAGTAAGTCGGGTGGTTGAAGTTGATCTACTTCAGGATCAACGTTTTCAACACTTCTTTGCAAAATGTCAAACATTGCTTTCATATCATCTCTCAGCGACATCTTTAGTCCGATAATAAAATCTGTTAAGTCACCACCAGCATCACTATATTCAAGGATGTCGCTCCAATCAGCTAAACGTACATCTTCTCCCAATTGTGCTATACACTCAGCATTGTGATCCTCCATTTCGTTCAACGAATGTCCAATGACATGGAAATTATCATAACTTGCTAAAGAATTACCTTTCGCATTCTCGTCCAATTCTCCATAACATAGTGCAAATCCACCTTGTGCAAACCATGACCCGACCGTTAACAGATAATTATTTAGGTGGTCATGGTCTAAGAAACCGGGTGGCTTAATATGATCATGTCTTGCAACAAAGTAATGTCTGTTTGAACCTTGTAATCTTGGTCCTCCAAAAAATGATATCCGATAACCAGAACCAGGTGCATAAGGAAGTAGCTGCTCATTGTCCTGAATACTGCGTTCTGAATTCCTCTTTATGGTATTAAAAATATTAAGCATATCTTCCCTGATTGACATCTTTAGCCCCTTGATGAATTCATCTAATGAACCACCGGACTCATAAAATGCAACAATATCGTTCCAATCTGCTAAACGCATCCCATCCCCCAATTGTGCCTTAGATTCTGCCTGAAGATCCTTCATTTCATCTAAATCGTGTGCAATGACATGAAATTTTTGAAAGCTTGCTAAAGACTTGCCAATTGGAAGGATATCATTGAACGATTTTGATAGTTTTAACACAAAAATTGATGCTAAAATTGCGGCAATGAATATACAACAGACTAAAACTGCAGCAATGAACTGTTTTCGTTTTAACATTTATTCCCTCAAATTTATTGTGTATAAGTCAATGGATTTTAGGTTTTTTGTGGACTTTACTTATGCTTGAAGGTACAACGAATAGGATAATACCATATTTTTAGAAAAAAGTAAATTCCCATTCAATTTTTAGCCAAACCAGTAACATAAAATGGAGTTAGGACTGCCACCATTTATCAGAAGAACAATTTAATGGATATGCAAATTGAGGTATTTTAAAAAGACAATACCTCGCAAGATTACGAGGCATTATCTTTTTCTTTTATTCTTTTTATCGATAAATTCAGGGATATTAACCAAATCCTAAAGGATTATGGAACCGATTTTCAAGAATAAATAGAAGGTCTATTATCCAATTTAGTACGGTGTAGGGTCAACGTGAGAAAAATTGTTTATGTATATTTAAGAGACGTTGCAGTTCTTCTATAGGTTTAGCAGCATCGTCAACTCGTATGTCAATATATCGATCATTGAAACCACCATACCCACCGTTTTTTCGCACAACAAGGAGTGCAGCGGATTGTTGACCCCGTTTGTCTCCACCTTTTTCTTGTCCTGACACAAGGGCATTTAAGAGTTTGTCTGCCAATTCACCATCTGCCTCTTCAAAGGATTTTCCCATTGCTTTCACAACATCTTCACCTGTAAGAATATTACCTTGTGCAGTATAATGCTTACCTGATAATGCACCTGCCCATTCATTGCATTCTTTCCCAGTGAAGTGTGTAACATTACCGGATGAATCTACGATGCCAACTTGCCTTGATTCTCTTCCATTATCATCTTTAATCAAATGTTCCAAAGTCTGTTCTGCAGACAGTCCAATCTTTAGCAACTGTAACCCTCTGGGACCATAGGTTGTATTTGCCCAAGATTGCGTTGCAATTGCCCCAACACCTGCTTCCGCCCAAGGCACTACTGCTCCGACTGCAAAAAACTTTGATTGAACTGCGACACCTAAATCTCCATTATCAGGATCATATCCTACAATGGAAAATGTTGATATGGGTTTGACGTTCTTTGAAAATAAAAGATTATTATACATTGTGTCGTGCTTTCATTAAGAGGATTCTGTGTTGCAAGAAAAAACAGTGAAAATATTGCAAGAGGCAATTAATCAATCATCTTCAAATCTAATTTTCATGGCAGCAGCATGGCCGTCTAATCCCTCTACTTCAGCAAGTTTTACTACATCTGGTGTAACTTTGTCTAATGCTGTTTTTGTATATGAAATGAGACTGGTTTTTTTCAAAAAGTCATCCACACTCAATGAAGAGGCGTAACGAGCTGCAGAGCCAGTTGGAAGTATGTGATTAGGACCGGCAATATAATCTCCGACCGCTTCGGGTGAGTAGGGACCAATAAATATCGCCCCAGCATTCCGAATGTAACCTATCCACTCAAATGGATTTTCGATGTGCAGTTCAACGTGTTCAGGGGCAATTTTATTCGTAATATCCATAGCTTCTTCTATATCATTTACTAAAATGGCAACACCATAATTTTCAAATGCTTTCACCAATTCATATTGTCTTGAGAGCGTCTGTGCTTGAAGTTCTATTGCTCCTTTAACTTGCTCAGCATATCCACGTGATGTAGTGATTAAAACTGCAGAACACTCTGCACCGTGTTCGGCTTGCGATATTAAATCCGCAGCGACAAAATCTGGGTCAGCAGTGCTATCAGCAATGACCAGGATTTCACTCGGTCCAGCCAATTTATCAATTCCTACATGACCAAAGACCTCTTTTTTAGCCATCTGAACAAACAAGTTGCCGGGTCCAACGATTTTATCCACTGCTGGAATTGTCTCTGTCCCATAAGCCATTGCAGCAACTGCCTGAGCACCACCGCATTTATAAATCTCATCAATACCACATTCTGCTGCAGCGACCAGCATGTGTGGATCGATATGACGATTCCGCATCGGTCCCATACATATTGCAATCTCTTCTACACCTGCTACGGTAGCAGGTATGACGCTCATAAGTAATGACGAGACCAAGAGTTGACTGACAGAAGGAACGCAAGCACCCACCCGTTTTAATGGACGAATAAGGTGTCCTAACAAAACCCCATCTTCCTCTGTGGATAACCAAGATGATTGCATCTGCTTCTGATGGAAACTTTCTATATTTTCCTTCGCATGGACAATTGCATCTATATAATCCGATTTGACATCGGAATAGGCTTGTTTAAATTCACGAGGCTGTACCTTTAACCCTTTCGTTGATAAACGTGGTGCATCATATTTACGAGTGTATCGCGCAACAGCTTTATCACCTTCATCAATTACTTCACTAATTGTTTTTCGCACAGTTCTCAGGATGTTTTCATCCTTAAACTTTCCACGATCATTTAGTTTTGAGAGAAAGGAAGTACTCTCTGGTGTATCTATATTTAGAATTCGCAACATGTCAGACTATGCCTCATTGACCTTACTTGATTTCACACATCATCATTTTCTCTAACAATATCGGCACCAAGGTTTTTAAGTTTATTCTCAATTACTTCGTATCCTCTATCAATATGATAGATCCGGGAAACAACAGTTTCTCCTGAAGCTGCCAATCCAGCAACAACAAGCACAGCACCTGCACGCAGATCTGATGCCATCACTGGTGCACCACTGAGATATGATACACCGTTGATTATCGCTTTACGACCCTCAAGTCTAATATCCGCTCCCATTCGGTTGAGTTCTGCAGCGTGAATGAAGCGATCAGTATGAACATTCTCCGTAATGGTACTCTTACCTGACGCAAGACTGAGTAGTCCCATAATCTGTGCCTGCATATCAGTTGGAAAACCTGGAAATGGTACTGTTTTCACATCAGCAGCTTTGAGTTGATTTGGTGTTGTAACTCGCACACCCGTTTCGTTCCAATCTAATTGCACACCCGTTTCAATGAGTTTTTCAGATATAGCAGGAATTTGCTTTTGCGTAATTCCTTCTACAAAAACATCACCATTTGTAATTGCTCCAGCGACCATAAAAGTGCCTGCTTCAATATCATCAGAAATCACTGTGTGCTCAGTACCATGTAATTGTTTAACGCCTTGAATTGTCAATTTAGAAGTGCCGATTCCTTCAATTTTCGCTCCCATTGCATTCAAAAATGTAGCGAGATCAGTTATGTGAGGTTCACGAGCTGCACCTCGTATTATTGTTGTACCCTCAGCCAACACAGCAGCCATCATAACATTTGCTGTTGCTCCGACACTTGGGCCATGTTGTCCAGTCAAATTCATATCACAACCAAGTAACTTGTCGGCCTGTGCATATATGTATCCTTTTTTGACATCTACATCTGCCCCTAAACCCTCTAAACCACGTATATGTAAATCAACAGGACGAGGACCGATAGCACAACCACCTGGAAAAGAGACTTTTGCCCTTCCTAACTTTGCAACCAGTGGTCCCAATACATAGATAGATGCTCGCATCTTTCGCACAAGATCATAGGGGGCTTCGTACTCTATTCGGTTAATTGGTTCAATATAAAGAGAACCGTTTTTTCGTGTGATAGATGCGCCAAGACCTTCAAGCACGGCACTGAGTGTTTTTACATCTGTGAGATTTGGCACGTTGTGCAACACACTGATGCCATCACCGAGAATTGCTGCTGCTACAGCAATCGGAAGAACTGCATTTTTTGAACCACTTATCTTAACAGTGCCTTCAAGTCTGGTTCCGCCGTTGATTATGAATTTTTGCATTTTTTCTCCTTACTATGTCCTTATATTATCTAAAATTTTTTGCAAAGGTTTGCGTCAGTTACTTTATCTCTTGCATAAACGATGCCAATTATAAGGTTGTTACAAATAAAAGTATACAGGGAAAAATGCTTGTTATAGGTTGTATTAAATTAGACACATGTAATTTCTATTAATCTATTATAACCTAAGTTGCTACCTATTACCAAGTTTTACATTTTTTTTGTTTGGAACAATCAGTCCTTACTGATTGAATGCCATTCTCCTTTGTGGTTGTAGACGTTGATTAGACCATTGTTTGGGAAACCTGCTTTCGATTCTATGCTTACAAGTGTTTTTCCGTCTTTTGCATGTACAGACATATATCCTATGCTATCTAAATTGGCACCCATTGTAGCAGCGACTTTATTTTCTTCGTTTGCGACTGTTATTACGCCACCACCAGCCACTATGGATTTCCGCATTACAACAACTGGATTCCGTTGATTATCACCGTAGACTGCGACCAATCCGGCACCTCCCACGTCTGCTTTTCCCCAGATGCCGACCCTTCTCGCACCTTTGATACAATCATAGACTTGTATTATCCCGCCACCAGCATCAACGCTTATTGTAGCACCTCTGCTTCCATCAAAGTTATTGACTTCAATGTCACCCCCACCTCCGATAGGGGTTGTTGCTCGCATCGCTACTGTTACTTTTCCCTCTTTGGTACCGACAACTATAGTCCCTCCTCCGTTATCAATACTATCCATTCCAGCTATTGCCATCTCCTCTTTATTATAGACTAAAATAAATCCGCCTCCCGCAAAGGTTTCCCCCATTCGTAACAACTTTTTCCCTGTATCATTGACAACCTCTAATTCTTTACAAACGATTTTATCAAAGACGTTGTTTTTTTCTTGTGCGTGTGCGTTGGGTGTTTGTGTGTTGATTACGGTTGCCAAAAAGTATCCTGCAAGTGTGAATAAACTTCCGATGAGCATATAGACTAACTTTTGTTTGCAATTCATTTTATATCTCCTTTTGTGTAAAGATCAGTTTACGTACTAAGATACACAATCTAACAGATTATGCTATATAAGTAGTAAGTTGAGTTATTATATCAAAGAAATACATTGAAATGCATTACAATTTTTGATACACTTTGGTTAACATTTTAACATCTTTTTCATTTTTGAGGTTATACAGATGGCAGAAAAAACATATCGTGTTGGTGTAATCGGCTGTGGAGGTATGGGTCGCGCGCATGCAAGGAGTTGGAACGGTTATGATAATGTAGAAGTCGTAACCGCTTCTGATATCAGTGCGGAATCTGCTGCCAAATTTGCAGATGAATTCTCTCTTAGAACACACTATACAGATTTTGAAGAAATGTGTCAAAAGGAAGAACTTGATATTGTTAGTATCACAACATGGCAGAGCGTTCGGGCAGAACCCACAATCGCAGCAGCAGAAAACGGTGTGATTGGTGTCATAACCGAAAAACCGATGGCTGCATCTGTCGGTGATGCACAAGACATGATGGATGTTTGTGATAAAAACGGAACAAAGTTGGTTGTTGGACATCAACGTCGTTTCAGTTCTCAGAATTGCGAAGCACGTAGACTAATAGAAGAAGGCGCGATCGGACAACCCCAAACTATGCTACGACGTGATGGACATGGTCTGTTAAATCGTGGAACTCATGAAATTGATGAGATGCGATTTATTCTTGGAGACCCTGATCCACAATGGCTCATTGGCCAAGTGGAACGAAAAACCGACCGTTGGGAACGTCGAGTTCGCACTGAAGACCTTTGTATGGCTGAGATCTGTTTTGAAGGTGGAATCCGTGGAATTTATGAAAGTGATCTTCCAGGTCCTGGTTTACGTGGTGATGCAGTTTATGGTGATGATGGACAACTACGTCGTGGTGAAGGTGGAACGATTGAACTCTTAAACAGTAAAGTTTCAGGTTGGCAGACAATCAAACCTCGACAAAGCGAACCTAATCAGTTCTCTGAGATGTTAGCATGGATTGAAGGTGATATAGATGAGCATCGCAATGCCGGTAGACATGGACTCTGCACAATTGAAATCCTTATGGCATTTTATGAATCTGTCCGTCTTCAAGGGGTTGTCACCTTTCCACTCACAACGCGTCCTAATCCGCTTGATCTCTTAGTTGAAGGTGGAAAATTACCTGTGTTTAAAGAGGGACGTTATGATATACGCGCTCCGTTCCCAGAGCAAAAGTAATAGGACCTAATTTCATTAAATATCTTGAAATTACTATAAGGGTGGATTATTCCACCCTTTTAACATTCTACATCTTTCCCCTCACTACCAAATACATCCATCCGATCTTGCGTTGAAATGTCTCCGCTACTTGCGGGTTTGTAATGAAACTGGAGTGCTCTTCGTCTGTGTGGAGATTGATTAACAGGACTTCCATGATGAAGCAATCCGTGCCAAAATAGACAGCCTCCCGGTTGTAACGGAACCATCGTATCGCGGGCAATAGGAACGTGAGTATCACATATTTGCCAATCTCTCCGTTTGAAGTGTATCATCGGTCCTTCATTGTGTGAACCAGGGATTATATGCATACATCCATTTTCAGCAGTGGCTTCATCCAATGCAATCCACACACCGACAACTGTTGTTCCTTCTTCAAGGTTGAAATAAGCACAATCTTGATGCCACGGTTTTTCAGAACCGAAGAACTTTGGTTTAACCAATGCCATA
Organism: Candidatus Poribacteria bacterium; assembly: GCA_958295945.1. GTDB lineage: Bacteria > Poribacteria > WGA-4E > WGA-4E > WGA-3G > MSPOR6. The sequence continues at coordinate 286,005 of OY282386.1, read as the reverse complement.
TCTTGAAAGAGTACGGGTGTATCTTCCATTAAACGTTGCAACACTCCGAGAAGTCCTGCATGTGCCGCTAATGCGTTCAAACGTGGTTCATGGTTTACAAAACTGAATATCTTTCTAACCGCATCACGACGTTCATCCGTATCCATTTCATCCTTCTGCTTTGCCAATTTCGGTTCATATTGGATTGCGCGAAAGTCAGGATTATTGCCATCCATCAGATAGACCATACCATCTAACGCATCTTGGATTTCATCATGAGTGAAGGCATCATCTATTACGAGATACCCATGATCATGAAAGTATTGAATCTCTGTATCAGATACTGATGAAAAACTGCCAGATATACTATTTGCAACTGTATCAAAATTATACAACCCCTCTGGATAAGGAATGGCTATTGGTGTTGTATCAACTTCTCTCGGTTGGTCAAGTGCCGGTGAGTTCATATAATGCTCTCCTTATATTTCTCCTTTTCCTTCCTGTTCAAGTAATGTTAGGAAATCTTCAACTCTGTTGACGGCTGATTGCGCTCGTTCACGTTCTGATTCGCTTTTCTCCTCTTCAGCAATCCACTGTTGTCGTTGAGGCAACCATTCATCTTTCATGTAATTAAGTTGATTCATGAAATGTGGGTCGTCTGTCTCGCTAACAAAATACTCAATAATACCGAGTAATCCGTATTTCCGGTTTATCTCCATGTCGTCTAATTCACCGACCATCAGACTAAAGAGTTGTTGATTCCGATCCTGTCTTGCTTGTGCAACTTCACGAGCAGATTCAGTAAGTAGTTTATCAACAAATGCCTGTTTGGAATTTATCCAACGAGGCAGATTTCGTACATACTCTTCTAAATTGAAACTACCACGTTGGATAGCAAAATATGCATGTATATGAATATTTCGGAAAAAACCGGTATAACCGATATTCGGGTCCATAGTGTCTGCATCATATAATATCTGATTTTCAATGTTTCCATACAACATTTTGAAGTTTTCAGCAGTAAGGTTCATAGGTTTCAAATGTGCTAAAACAACTGCAGTTGCTGCCTCAACAAATTCAGGTTCAAAGTCATACATACCTAATATATTTTCAGTAATCACAGCACCAGATTCATGGTGAACCTTACCGTGTAGATTATGCTTCTTGTATAGATCAGTGACTACATTTTGTCCAGCAGGTGTTAATGTTTCGTTTAGCCAAAATCCGTTGTGATCTAAGATACGTTTCCCGTTGTCATCAGTCAAGATTACACCATCATATCGTTTTGTAATATCGTGTAACGTCCCTGCGACTTCAAGTAGCTTCATATCACCGCCTTCACGCCTACCCAATTCCATGCTCATTGCACGAACACGCATTGTATGATTCCATGTATAGTGTCTCCATTGGAATCCTACACGATTGTGTTCCCATAGGCCGAAAGTTTCGTTGACTAGTGTTTCCAATTCATTCAAGACTTGGGTGTAGTTCATAAATACCTCGTTTCAATTATTCGTTATATTTAACGCTGATAAGTGACAATCCGTGAGCCGGTGCAGATGGACCTGCCATTGATCTATCCCTCAACTCCATAATATCATGGAACATCTTACATGCTGCATCTATATTTTTATTCGCTTTCTTCATGCATTTCAAGGCTGTGCCAACAATCGCACGAACCATTCCTCGCAAAAACGAATCCGCTTCTATTTCAAAAAAGACATAGTCATCTTTTCTATAGCAACTTGCCTCTAAAATCTCACACATAGGATTCAATCTATCGCTACCAGTTTTTTGAAAGGAAGAAAAATCCAATTTACCATTCAGGCAACGACAAATAGCATCAAGTGAGTCAACATCAATTGGAGTAACATATAAATATGCTGCATTCCGTCTCAGTGCTGATGGATAGTCTCTGTTCAAAATAGTATACCTATATCGTCTACTCTTCGCACTAAATCTTGCATGAAAATCTGATGACACTTCATCAACATTTGAAACAACAATGTCTCGTGGCAAAAAGGTGTTAAGACCTTTCTGAAAGGCTATCGTTGGAATTGTCAATTCAGTCAAGAAGTTTGCGACTTGTCCTTCTGCGTGCACCCCTGTATCTGTCCTACCAGCACCAATAATCTGAATCGGAGTTTTCGTAAGCTGAATCAATGCATCCTCAACCTTTCCCTGAATTGTAGGAAGTTTCGGTTGCTTCTGCCATCCGTGATAATTAGTGCCATCATACTCAAGTACAAGTTTGATATTTCTCATTCTGCCACATTGAAACAGTTTTATATCCAGATACATAAGATTATCACAGTCTATGTTTAGGTGTCAAATGAATTCCTGTATTGAGGTATGTAAAGTTTTTGGCACTAACTTCTATCCATTGATTGAAATGTTAAATCAAGTAATCAACGGTATGAACGCCTATAGGCGTTCCCCGGGTATGAATGCGCTTAGACGAATACGCGTTTAGTATTCGCCATGATTCCCAGGTCTCCGTGCCCCGCAATTGTTTAGAGGAAATATAACGGGGCACGGAGACCCCGCACTACAATGGTGACTGGAATATTTTGCCAAAAACTCTACACATTTGTATATATGATAAATGCTATTGCTTGAAAATGAAGTGCATCAAAAATATGGATATGATACGATAGGTTATAGGGTAAATTAGATCAGGAGGGGTTACTAATGAATCAGATAAAGATAGGTGTTGTCGGGTGTGGTGCAGTTGCGCAAGTCCAACATTTGCCTAACCTAAAGCATTTACACAAAGAGTATGAAGTAACAATCGTATGTGATTTGTCACGTGGTGCAGTAGAAGCAGCTGCAAATCGATTTGATATACCACAATTCGTTACGGACTATAAGAAGTTATTAGAAACAGATGTTGATGCTGTATTGTTATGTCATGGAGATCCTAAAACAGAAGTAGCACTTGCATCATTTGAAGCAGGTAAGCATGTTTTCATTGAAAAACCTGTATGCTTTTCGCTACAAGAGATTGATGCGATGCTTGATGCACAACGGAAGTCTGGTACCGTAGCACAAGCAGGATATATGAAGGTGCATGATCCTGCATTTCAACTTGCAAAGCTTGAAGTAGATACGATGGATGAATTCCGATTTGTCCAGATTAATCATCTACATCCAAACAATAGCTTGCATTTAAGTCAATTTGACGTTGAACGTTTTGACGATGTACCGCCAGACGCATTCGCACCTGCTCAGTCAGCACGGGCAGCTGCACGGAAAGATGCTATCGGAGATGTTCCACCACAAGTAGAACGTGCATTTTATCTATTGTCAGGTAGCATGATTCACGACATATACAGTTTACGTGTTATGTTGGGATCACCAAGTGAAGTGATAAGTGCAGAAGTTTGGGCAGATGGTGGTGGCGTAAATATAGTATTTGCTTATCCTAACGGCGCACGTTGCATTGCTACATGGGTAGACTTACCTGAACTATGGGATTTTAAGGAAACATTAGAGATTTATGGGGGAGAAAAACGTGTACTGGTTTCGTATCCTACAGGTTTTTCACGCGGTATTTTATCGGAAGTGACGATTCAGGGAATAGATGCAGAGGGAATCTCCTACACAAAAAATCCCGCAATTGAATGGGAAAGTGCGTTTGTCAAAGAGTTACGACATTTTCATGCATGTATTACTGAAGGTGTAAACTGCTATACTCCACTCAAATCAGCTCGGAAAGACATTGAATTGATAATCAATATTGTCGAATGCTATGCCAAGAGATCTGCTGTAAAATGTGATTAGATTGAATATTATCTTAAAGGAAATCAAATGAAAGTATGGACAGTTTTGTGAGTCTGTCCATACTTTCAGGCTTTGATAAGGATTATTCCACAACATCTTCAACTGTTTCTTCAGTTTCAACTGTTTCTTCAGTTTCAACCACAATTGGTAAAACTTCTATTTCAATCGCTGACTCTCCAGTTACAATATAACGGGGAACAATCAATGCTGTACCTGTAATGGGTATTGGACGTGGTGTTGGAACCAAGTCCTCCATCATTTCTTCTTCATCGATTACATCAATTATTTCACCATCTTCAGGCGGGGTTTCCCCATCTTCAGGTGGCATATCAAATAAGTCTGCGAAAAGTGTTTCAAAGAACTCTTCGAAAAATGCCTCTAAAGCAGGATCTATTTGTTCAGGCTCCTCCTCCTCCAATGTAGCAAGCGTTACGAGGACTAATCCTTTATCATACTGGCCATCCTTCAGTTGTCCAATCAGTTCATCCAAATTTTCTGGGGCTGGGGTGGATGGATTACTGAACAGATTAGAGCCATATTCAGTTGCAGCGGCTATTGATAAACTCGCTGGCCCAGTAACGAAATTCTCAGGCACCTGAAGTTTAACTTCTCTATACATTTTGCGATTCTTACCTGCAGCACTCCAGTGTGGAAGCATTTCAAGAACGAATGTGGCAACTTCACCTTGCTTGACTTCACCGACGACATGTATATCTCTAATTTCTGAGTGAAGAATAAATGGAAGATCTGCCATAGAGATGTGGATTTCATCAATAGTTGCTCTTCCCGCACCATTTTTAAGAATATCAGTAAATGACTGAACAATTACATCCATGTTTGCCAGGACAGCTTTATACGGGTCTGGTGAAATGGTCCTAAAAGATTCTGTATAACCGTTGTTGGTTTCTTTAAACTTAATTGCAACGTTAGCCTCAATTGTTCCCGCACTCACCTCACTGCGAATTGCATCTAAAGTTGAAGCAGCGACAATTGAAATTGCCCATTCTTGTCCATAAGCCACTTTGTGGTGTGTTTGAATTGGTCTTGGACTATTGACAGGTTGATAAGTAACTGTTACAGGAATCATTGGTGGTAATTTACCAAGCTCGCCAACAATTCCAGATCTGAGGTCTTTCGTTATTGTGCCGATTGGATTTCCGTAAGCAGTTGCAGATTTATATGCTGCTTTTGAATTAGGGACGATGCCATCCACGACTGCTCTGTATACCGGCATTGAAACCAGACCGTCACGGAACATATCATGACCGAATGCAACAAATTTATCACCATAAACCTGTGTCACTGTTCCAAAGGCCGTACTGTTAACAACATCACCGGTTACGATAGCAACACCGATCATGTCCCCTGCTGAAAGGTTAGGCGATGCATTCGCCGGAGGTGCTCCGGGGGCTCCACCGATGCTGGAAAAGAATTCAACATTATGGAAACGTGTATCGCCAAGGTGTGAAGAGAGTTGTTGTAATCTATCTGGGCCAATTCCAGAAATCGTAATTGGTGTTTTCACTGCAGTATAGGTGGAATTGAAGACGGCACCGGGCGCGGCGGGTGGATTCAGGAATTCGCCAAATGTGGGGTGATCCAGAGTAGCTTCCATTGCATCTATAGGAGTTACCCAGAACCGATGTGGAGCAGCTGCCCATTCATCACCATAAGCAAGCGCGCCGAAAACGCGTCCAGATGTTCCCACTGGACTGCCTGACATGCCTTTTGCAAGTCCACCCATTGCGGTCACTGCTTCATCAGTCAAAACACATTCATAGAGTGGAAATCCATATCTAGAGGATTGGACTCTACGGAATTCTGCTTCTACAATCACCTTACTTGTACCTTCAATGGCAGTGATGATTTCTATGGGGGTTTTGGTTGCAAGTCTACGGACCTCATCTTCATACATACTTTCGAGTTCTACTTCACCAACAATTGGAGCAGCAGTAGAACCATCTGTTACATCAATAACAGCAGGATTCTCAATCTGTGCTTGTTCTTCATCAGATGAACACGCCATCTGGAAGAGGATTAACATTGCAATTCCTGCTAAAACAAAAAAACGTTTCACTATATTTCTCCCTAGAGTTTTTTCTCTGTATTATAGAACTAAAATAATGATATTATTGAATTTGGATCTCTTAAAATAATATCAAATCAAAATTATACCCTACAAAAACTGGTTTTTGTAGGATTTGTTATGGCATATTGGTATTTCAATTTTACCATGCTACCCAACCACCATCAACTGCTATCGTTTGTCCTGTAACCCAATTTGCAGCATCTGATGCTAAGAACAGGACTGCCCCAACAACTTCATCAACTTCTCCAACGCGTCCCATTGGAATACGCCGGACAACATCCTCATAAAATTCTTTGCGTTGTAGCAGCACATCTGCCAACGGAGTACGTGTGAACGCTGGTGCTACCGCGTTGACGGTGACGTTGTGTGGTGCCCATTCTACTGCTAGACCTTTTGTTAATAGTACTACACCTCCTTTACTACCAGAATATGCTGTACGTAATGGTCCTCCAACTAAACCCATAGTTGAGGAGATATTGATTATTTTTCCACTTTCACGTTCAATCATCGGTTTGACAAGTGTTTGGGTCAAAAAGAATAACCCTTTCAGGTTGAGATCGTAAATTGCATCCCAATCTTCTTCAGTCAGTTCCAGAGCAGGTTTCGGACGATTTGTGCCTGCATTATTAACAAGGACATCAATTCTTCCCCAGACATCCAATGCAGTTTTAGCACCCACTTCAATTTCTTTCAAATCACTGACATCAAAGACGACAGATTCTGCTTCACCACCATTAGTGCGAATTTCATCCGCTACTTCTTCAAGGTCAGATTTGGTTCGACTGTTCAAGATGATTTTAGCACCCATCTGAGCAGCAGCAAGGGCGATTCCTCTACCAATACCTTTACCAGAACCGGTAATTAACATCACTTTATCGTTCAATTCAAATCCAGGAAATGCCATAAAATACCTCCAACTTTCTATTCTGTTTGTGTATTCAAATATCTCTAAGATACAATTCCATACAGAATACTTTTAGTTTTTTATCTGCCTACTGGCTAAAGTCATTGTATTCTGTAATAACATTGCGCGTGTCAATGGTCCAACTCCTCCCGGTACTGGTGTAATATACCCGGCAATTTCTTTGACTTCATCAAATTTGACATCCCCAATAAGACGATCGTCAATTGAATTTATACCAACATCAATAACGATCGCATCTCTTTTTACCATATCACCTGTGATAAATTCCGCGTGACCAACAGCAGCAACAAGGATATCCGCTTGACGAGAGATCTCTGCAAGATTCTTTGTTCGTGAATGACAGTATGTAACGGTTGCATTTCGATTTAGAAGCATTATACCGATGGGTTTCCCTACAAGATGACTCCTGCCAACACAGACAGCATGTTTCCCTTCAAGTTTTTCACCGGACAGTTCAATTAGACGAATAATTCCTGTTGGAGTACAGGGTGTAATACATTCTCTATTTATGAATAGGTTTCCTAAGTTAAGAGGAGTTAATCCATCAGCATCCTTATCTGGTGAGATTGCATCTATGATAGTCTGTTCATCAAGAGTATCCGGTAAGGGCATTTGCACTAAGATGCCGTGAATGTCCTTCTGTTGATTTAACGCTTCTACTTTTTCAATCAGGGCATTTTGTGTTATGTTGGGTGGAAGTCGGTGTACTTCAGAATGGAAATGTACTTTCTCGCAATCACGTTGCTTATGTCTGATATATACGGTGGATGCGGGATCATCACCAACTTGCACGACTGCAAGTCCAGGAGTAAATGTAAGTTTTTTCAATTCCCGCCGTATTTCACTTCGTATTCGTTGTGCAAGACGGGTTCCATTAAGGATTTCTGCTGACAAGTACCAATTCCTCCGGAATGAAGATACGTTATCTCAATTCTATAAGTGCGGTCTTTTCTATATATTCATGCTTTATCACGAAATCTATAGAGTCTTCAATTATTATATCAATTTACCGTCTTGATGTCTATATGAAATCATATCATAGCACAGTTTTCAACTATAAGAATCTCCAATATATCTAATCAAAAAGGAAGTGTTGATGTTGATCTGTCAAGGTTAACAGAAAGATAATTTAAAACAAGCAAAACGCGTTTACTTGTTTTAAATCTGCTTTTCGAGATTATATATATGCTATTGTGTGGTATTTATTCAGACTTTATTCGTTTTTGTCGTTCTTGTAGGAATTGTATAACATCATCCGAACTTTGAAATCCAATGTTGCCTGCTTCATCAACAACCATTTGCTTTTGTATATGATTATTCTTAATAATCTTTTCTGCTTGTTGATAAATCTCTAATGCCTGCTTATCATTTCCACTTTGCTGATGCATGACTGCCAAGTAAATCAGTGCAGCGGCTAATCGTGGAGAATCAGTACGTGTTTTTATGAACTCTTCAAAAGCGATACGTGCATCAGAATAACGTTGATCCTCAAAATGCACTCTACCAATCAGGAATTGTGCTCTATCAGCATAACTGTCTTTGTATCCACCAGATAGGTATATCTCTCTTTCAGGATATGCTATTGTTGTCTGATATGCTTTTATGGCTTCATCATATCGTTGCAGTTTTCTAAATATTTCTCCTACTTGAAATGTTGCCATCATCGCCTGCAATGTATTTGGATGTTTCTTAGTGATAGTAGTGAATGAATTTATGGCTGAGTTTGGCTTTTCCAGTATATCAGTATAAATTACACCAATACGGTATAGTGCCTCAGCTGCATAAGGTGATTGCGCATGTTCCTTTACTATTTTGTTGTATGCCTCAACTGCTTTTGAATAATTAAGGAGTTCACGTTCATAGATGGTTGCAATCTGTAACTGAGACCTCGCTATTTCGGCAGCATTTATTCTTTCATTCAATATATGTGCTTGAAGGTTCTGTATCACAGCAAGGTGTTTTAAAGAAGGTAGTTGGGTGAAAACCTTTTTTGAGAATTGTGTATCTGGATATGTTATTATCAGGTGTTTGGCAATGTTCACTGCTTCATTGTATCTACCTTCTTGCATAAACCTTTGGATCTTGTCATATTCATGTTTTGGGATTAAATCTGAAAGTGTCTTTATCTTTTGAGTGAGTATTTCCGTTACTTCAGATAAACTCTTATCATACATTGAAATGTGTCCAAAATACACAGGATCAAGGTCTGGCAAGTAGATGTTCATGTAGATCTTATATGCTCTATGTGCTTCTGTGTAGTTCTGAGTCTGTTCATGACAGTTGCCAGACCAGTAATATACAGCATGCATATTCCAGAAGTTTGGATATTTCTCTATTATAGTATCATATACATCAATTGCCAACTGGAATTCTGAGTTGTCACGATGCAGATTGCCGATATGATACAATGCTTCAGCAGCAAAGTTTGTAGTAGGATATGCTTCAACAACTTTTTTATACGCATCAATTGCAAAAGTTATTTGATGAAGCACTGTATGTCTGATATGAGCAATTCGCCATTGTGCTTCAGCTGCTAACTTATCGTATGGATGGTTATGAAGCAGTGTTTGATAAGCAGTAATTGCAAGTTCAGGTTGATTGAGTTGTGAATGAGATCGGTAAAGTTCTGCAATCTGAAATTGTGCGACTGCAGCTAAATGAGTCCCTTTATAGTTCTTAATTACATCTTCCTGATTCTCTAAGTTTTTTAATGCATTTTCTATATCTCGGATTCTTCGTAATCCTATCTCATGGACGAAATGTGTTTCCGGTGCCATGTCAACAAGTGCCTGAAAATATTGGACAGCCCGATCATAATTCCCCATACGACTATACACATCTCCGACCTTAATGTATGCAAGATAAATTTCAGCAATCGGTATCCCTTTGTCCTTCAATCCTAATATTCTCTCATAAGCCTTGAGTGCTTCAGGATATTGCTGTGTATAGTTATAGTATAACTCACCAAGTTGGTGGTAGGACTGACTGCGTATGTCTACATCGATTGATGTTTTCAAGCGTATTTTCAACTGAGCAGCAGCTTCAGGATATCTACGTTCTTTGATTAGAGATGAAATGTCGTCTTGCTGTGCAAATGTTGAAGAAACAAACAACAATAACAGTATAGAAGTAACTGTGATGAAGTATAACGAGAATACTTTTGATTTTTCCACGATATGCCTTTTATGAGAACAGAAGATTAGAATTCTGAGTGAACGCGTTTTAATTGGTTTTTAGCAATATTTGCCCAATCAGTGCCTTGTGCTTGGTCTTTTACACGATTGAGTTGACTAACTGTATCCCAAGAATCAGAATGACGAAGATGTTTTTTTCGCAATACATCTTCCAAATTACGCTGAATATCATTATGTCTATATTGCTCAATACGTGCATCTGCTGAATTTATTCGGTTTATATCTAAAGTGGTAGGTCTGAAGGGATTACCAACAAAAAACGCCACTGCTATTGCCGCAATTGAAAATATACAGATGCTGGCAACTTTTTGTTCATGCAATACTAAGAGTAGATTCGAGAAATAGTTTGACAAACGCGAAAGTATAGAATTTTTTTCCGGTGGTGCGTCAGCGAGGCGTTTATAGAGTTTCGCCTCAAGATTACGTGGGGCAAGCGCAACCGGTAAAAATTCACTTTCTGCATCATCAACGAGATGAAGCACATGACTATATGAATATACCTTTCTAGTACACTTGCTACATGTGGCGAGATGCTGCTCAAAAGCAGATGACTCAGATTGATCTAACTCCCCATATACATAATCAATAACCCGTGCTTCAGAAGTTTTACATTTTTCCATCAACTTACCTCCTATATTTCATTATTTTCCCATAGTGGTCGTAACAGAGTTTGTAATTTTTTTATGGCGCGATGTAAATGTATCTTGACTGTGCCTTCTGCCATGCCGAGTGTTTCTGCCACCTCTTTAATCTGCATGCCTTCATAACGTGCCAGCATAAACACTGACTTTTGCTTTGCTGAGAGTTCGTCAACCGCTTCTCTTATAATTCGTCCACGCTCTTTATCTTCAAGATTCTTTTCAGGATTACTTGAGATGTCTGTAGCAATTAACCTTTTTTCAATTACATCTTCATCTTCCAACATGTAAACAGGTTGTCGAGATTTTGCTCGATGGAAATCAATTGAAAGATTCGAGGCAATTGTATATAGCCAAGTAGAAAACTTCGCCTTTGGTTCCCACGTCCCGAGTGCACGATATGCTTTGAAGAATACTTCCAGTGTTAACTCTTCGGCATCTTCGTAGTTTCGGACAGAACGAAGAAGATATCCGAATATTCTTCGTTCATAACGTTTCATTAATTCATCAAAAGCCTTTTGACTACCTGATTTGAACTGTGCAACTAACATTTCATCGTCAATCATTTTGTCCATAATATTTGCCAGACTTTCATGTAGTTTTTGAACAACTTAACCATTTAACGCAAATAGGTTTCGTTAAGTTTACAGGATTATTTTTTTTGTGTCAAAAATTGTGTTGCATCATACAATTATTACTTTGTTACGATCGAATGTTCAATAAGTGCTGATGCATTTTTGGTTGAAATGTGTCAAATTTAGTGGAATATGGACAGCAAATTAGGTAAAATAATGTATGTAAAATCAAACGGAGGTGTTTAGGTGGCACATGAACAAACAAAACCGATCATAATTCCAGCATCAGAAACCGCTGAACGTATGACGCACGCAGCTTCAAATTTCTTAGATGTCCTATCCCCTACAATGCGTGAAAGAGCAAATCTACCATTTGAAGGGAACGAACGATTTCGATGGCATTACATTCCCATTGAAATGTGGGAACGACAGGGAGTATCTTTAAAAGAACTTAATGCCAAGCAACAGGATGCAGCATTTGCACTCATGGAAAGTGGATTAAGTCCTGATGGATATAAGAAAGCACGTGCAATAATTAATTTGGAAACAATACTCGGAGAAATTGAGAAAACAGACGGTGATGGAAGGCTTGAACGTAATCCAGAATTCTATTTCTTCACCGTGTTTGGAGATCCAACAGGTAACGGTGCGTGGGGTTGGCGTGCTGAAGGACACCATGTTTCTCTGAATTTCACGGTGGTTAACAGAGAGTTGATTTCACCAAATCCATTCTTTTTTGGGTCAAATCCAGCAGAGGTACCAGATGGAGAAAACAAAGGATTACGGGTACTCTATGCTGAGGAAGACCTTGCTCGACAACTCTTAACAAGTCTAACACCGTATCAGAAAACAATTGCGGTTATAGAAGCAGATGCACCATCTGATATTCTGACTCGCAATGCCCCAAAAGTAGAATTTGATGCTGTTGAAGGACTACCCGTAGAAACTATGCAAACACATCAGCGCGATCTCTTGATTCAGGTTGTGCATGAATATATAGATAGATTGCCAGAGGAGATTGCAACTATTGAGAGACGAAAACTACGCGAAAGTAGTGTAAATGACATCCATTTTGCTTGGGCAGGTGGTGAAGAACGCAGGATGCCGCACTATTACCGTATTCACGGACCATTCTTCTTTGTTGAGTATGATAACACACAGAACAATGCTAATCACATTCATTCTGTGTGGAGACACATAGAGGATGATTTTGGGGTTGATCTGCTTCGGTTGCATTACAACAAAAGTGATCATCATGATCATTCGTAGCAAAGACTGTACATTAGAAAAGCCGCCAAAGTTGGCGGCTTTCTAATATAACTGGTTAATGACTACGGAATCATCTTACAGACTTAATTCTGCCCCAAGTAGCTGCCAATTTACCTTCAGGTTCAACAGGGGTAACATTATCAGCACTTAAAACCACAAGACCTGTCTTTTCAGGATTTTTATTGTGAACAACAGTATGCGGATTCCACCCACTCCAACCTTTTTGACCGGTAGCGTCTTCATCTCCATCATTCACACAGATGCCTAAACCAATTTCAAGACCTGCGGAAAGTGAGATTTCCAGACCAAAATTAGCAGGCGTAAATCTGAATTCATAGTTGGTTGTCTTGGAATCCTCGTCTCTGGTGATAGCAACATCATCACCGCTGACAAGTCCGGGTAGACTATTCAACCTTTCATTATGTAGAAGAAGATCACCATTCTCGGCTAATCCCGCATTATACAGAAAGAAAGGTTGGCCTCCTTCTCTAATACCACTTGGAACTACGTTGAGTTGTACTCCATCGCCGTTCCAAGCTGCTCCTGAATTTTGATGATCGTCATCTGTAACACTAAGAGCAAGATATACAGCATCTTCATCCCAGACAATCATGAAACAGGTTGTGTGGTCTTCAGGACCGCTCCAAGTACCGCCTTGCCAATCTTCCCAAACTTTAACAACGCCGTCTCGTCCTTCAAATTCGACACCGCAGAATGTTGAGCCATCAGTACCTTTGACGGAATCCAAGACACCGCTCCATTCGTCAAGATTGCCATCAATTTCAACATCAACACCTGTTGGTGCATTGTAGACATCGTGTGTTGGACTACGCCACTGTGCATCTGCAACACCGATTCCGATTAACATAATTGCTACAAATATAGCAGTAAATTCAAACACATACTTTTTCATCAAAAATTACCTCATATAAGTATTCATTATCCACATTAAAAGTGGAATCTGTTATTTACAACAATGATGTTGTAACATATTTTCAATGGTAACATGGTGCTACCATTGAATTTCGTAGCGGATGTCACACCCGCTACTTCAAATTAGAAATTAGTAATATTAAAACTTAATGGGTTGATTTTAATCTTCCCCATGTAGTTGTCAATTTATTCTTTGCTTCAACAGCGAGTTGTTCATCTGTAAGTATGACTAAACCTGTTTGTTCAGGATTCTTTCCGTGTACAACAGCGTGCGGATACCACCCACTCCATCCTTTCTGTCCAGCTTGTCCGGCTGCGAGGTCACCATCGTTCACACAGATTCCGAGACCGAACTCGTATCCCTCTTCAAATGAATTCATCCCTAAATTGTCTGGTTTGATCTGAATTTCATAGTAGGTTTCTTTTTCAGCTTCGTTACGAACTATTACGACCTGCTCCTCTGTAAGTCCCGGATTTCCATGTAATGTTTCATTGTGCAATAAAAGGGCTCCGTCATTGTTTAATGCGAAATTAATTAGAATATTCTGTTGTCCTTTTTCCCTCATTCCATTTGGAATAAAAGATAATTGTGCACCATCACCGTTCCAAGCACCAGTAGCAGCAGCATTTGTTTGATTATGCTCGTCGTCAGTAACACTCAGTGCTATATAAATTGCATCCTCATCCCAAACAATTGCAAAACAGGTTTCATGGTCTTTTGCGCCATTCCACTGTCCGCCACCAAGCGATTCAAATTTACCGATGTTTTCAAATTCCAAACCACAATAGGGTTCGCCATCTTCACCTGTAACTGCCTCAAAAACACCTTCCCAACCTTCTGCCTCATCAAGTTTGCCGTCTATTGTAATTTCTGCAGGACGTTGAAGTGCGTGATATTCATCATGCGTTTTGCTCCGCCACTGTGCATCTGCTGTTAATCCAGTGATGAGCAGCAATAATGTAATTGCGATTAAAACCTTTTTCATTTTCTTTCTCCTTGTAAATGAAAACCAAATCTTCTGTTAAACACAAGACCAATTAGTTTCTATGAGTTTACGGATTCAATTTCATTTGTAATATTAATAATGATATTAACGATCACCAATTATTTCAACTGTATCTTTCTTACCTATACAATATATATATCTGTCACTTGAACCAATATATAACTTTTCATTTGCGATTGCTGGTGAAGAAATGAATTCAACACCATTCGTATCAGTATCTGAATCATATTCCCATTGAATCTGTCCATCCTCAACACTCAAAGAATAGATGCGACCAGCTTGTGTTGCAACATAGACGGATTCTTGCGTTACTGCAGGTGAAGACAGAACGGGTGAACCGAGATTTTTTTTCCAATGGACTTCACCATTCAGAGCATTAAGTGTGTAAACAAAATTAGTTCGTGATCCAAAGGTAACATAACCGTCGTGTACGACAGCGGCTGTCAGCACAGCATCACCTGCTTCATATTCCCAAACAATGTCACCTGTTTCACCATCTAATGCAACGAACTTTCCAGCAGGAATAGGTGCACTCTGTGAAAAATCCCCTCTTCCGAGACCGAAAAAAACAAGATTTTCATATCCGCTTGGAGTTCCCCAAACAGGATACGGCATCGGTTTTGACCATATCTCTTCTCCAGTATCTGCATCTACGGCATATATTGTATATCCATCGTATCCTGTGCCGAAATAGACCTTATCATTTTTTACGAAAGGTGACATATCGGCATGGACTGCTGGATAATGCCAAATCTGTTCACCTGCAAGTGCGTCAATACAGTAGACACCATCTGCACCTGCAGTGAAGTAAAGCCTTCCTTTTGTTATGAACGGTGTCGATTCAACATGGCTTGCAGTTGTAAAACTCCATATCGGTTCACCTGTGTTGGCATCCAGACATCGTAACCTACATCCACTATCATGGTGAAATCCTTCACCTATGTAGACTCTGCCTGCGACAACAGCAGGAGATGAAAATATCGGAATCTCAGACTTATTCTCCCACACAACTTCATTCTTATCAGTGTCAATACAAAATGTAGCCCCACGAACAGAGAAGACTGATCCCGCAACAGCACCAATATAAAGTCGATTTCCAACGATAGCAGGTGATGATAAGAACTGTACCGTTCTTGATCCCTTTGCCTTAAATACCCAAAGTGCGTTCCCATCAATAGGACCAGAAAGTTCATCAACTCGTCCTGTGCGGTTAGCATTCCCTCTAAAGGTTGTCCAAGCACTGCCTGTTCTTGCTTTCTGTTCTGCAGTTTTTTCACTACTGACATCTATGGAAGTTGGATTCTCATCAACGCCTTTATCAACGAAATAGAAGGTTAGTACTGCTAAACCGATAAGAACAAACAGACTAATGGAAGATACAATTGTCCTTTTCACTGTAAAAAAACCTCTAATCTTGTAATATACGCTCTTCGTTGTATCACGTGCAAAGACAAGTGAAGTGAGTATGGCAACACCAACGAATGCAAGAATCTGCGGAATTATCGCAAGTAAAGCTGTCAAAGGGCCTATCAATTGTGGTATTACAGCTTCCGCAGTAGAAGTAAAACAGACAATAACAGACAGAATACTCAATGATAGTATCTTTGCTATATTTCGCATACTTGGGTAACTCCAAACTATTTGGATTTATTCAAATAATCCACTGCATAATGCATAAGATTTTCAAGCATCGGACGGTTTTGATTTACCTGTTCTTTCCTATTATTATGGAGACTTGTGATAAGGTACATTCCTTTGCCGTATCTCAATTTTGCAACAACAATTTGTTTGCCACTGTTGGTTGTTGCAAGCACTTCAAATTTATCGTTCCAATCGCTCCAAGAATCATCAAGTGAAAGTTGTCCTGAACGTATACGGTTAGGTGCTTTAAAGAGTTCACCTGCCTTTGATGTGGGTTGGAAGTCATTACGATGTGTGCTTTCTAAACCATTAAGACGTTCTGGTAACCAACCTGATCCACACGGTCTATCTGGGTCACTGTCTTGACCAGAAACAATAACAACACCGCCATTTTTGACAAATTCTTTTATCCTTTTTTCCTGACTTCCATTCAGCTTATACCGACCATCTCTACCGATTGAACGGCATCCAATCCATAATATATCTGTCTTGCTTAACCCTGGTAGATTGCGATCTTCTGTCTGATTATATGAAATCCAACGATTTGTAACCTTATTTATACCAGAAATAATTGGTATTTCCGCCTGATACGATTCTGTATTCAAAAGAAGAAGGCGGATAGCATTCTCTCCTAACATGGAACGTAACTCTTTTTGAAAATCTTTTGTTGAGTCGCGTCTGGAAACTTTATCTTGATTTAGGTATTTCTCAAAGTGAGTAAACCCCCACCTACCCCATCCTCTTTCACGATCTCTCGTTAGTTGCAGCTGAAACCATTTTCCTCTTGTGTGTGCCAACGCGTCAATACGTCCATCTTCTTGTAGGTAACACACAACAATCTGCTCGTTTTTCTTCAAGAAACGGGAAAGTTCACCCCTATGATCTGCTTCACCTTTATATATATCAAAGCGAATTTTAATAACATCAAATTCACTTCGCCCTTTAATGTTATGTTCTACCTTAATATTAGCAGTCTTTCGTTTTGTGTTTACCTCTTCAATTGTACCGAATACGATGTTAGAACTTTCACTGACAATTTGCGGGATAGTGTATCGTGCTGCAATGTAGGCATCCGTGTATAGATGTGTAAACATTAAAAGGAATACAAGAAGCATTCCTATAGTCCATTTTGTTTTGAGTTTCAAATTTTGTTGATTTTTTATACTAAGTTTGTGCATAGAAACCCTCCTTTGGAAATCCTTGATGATGAAAATAACTTAATTTTGCTGCAGTTCCAGTAGCAGCTACCATCAACAATCATTATTGCGATCTACCTCTTGCTGCTATTCCCCACACTGTCTCCACGATTTCTTTACGAATACCATAAAATTTGTCATGAAGGTTAACATTAGTACAACAGTGTGTCGGTAAAATTTCAAGCTTATCTGTCGGTTTTAGTGAAATATCTTCATTGGATACATGCATCTTCCCATGTTCTTCGGAAAGACCGGTCATTTCCACACCCTGCAAACCAGCAGGTTGTGGAATACCAAACTCCTTTGTTAACACTTTCAGACCAGTATCTACAATAATCCTGTTTTTTTCTGGACGGCTAACAACAGTCGCTAAGACTGTTAATGCACAATCAAACTTTTCGCCGACACCTTCAACATTACGATATGTTGAATCCATAAACACATAAGAACCAGCTTGTACTTCAGTCATTTCAGGTATGCTGCCTGTGATATCGTAAGTTCCAGTTCCGCCACCGCTCATTATGGCTACATTGATACCGTTCTTTTCAAGGAGATGTTTTGTATCAATTAAACGTTGCATTGCTGATTTCGTAGCAGCTACACGTTCAGTTTTATTCGGTTTTGCAACGGTATGACCTTCATATCCCATCAAACCTTCAAACTTTAAGTTTTGACTTTCTCCTATAATATTTGCCAACGAAAGTGTTTCAGATCCAGGTTCAACACCACAGCGATCCATACCGATGTTGACTTCAATTAATACCCTAATCGTAACCCCTTTTTCTGCTGCTGCCTTGGAAATTGCATGAACATTGTCATCGTTGTCCACTGCAATCATTATGTCAGAATGTTTTGCTAAGTTTATAAGTCGAACTATTTTATGTGTACCGACAATCTGATTTGCAATTAAAACATCTCTGATACCCGAATGAACAATTGCCTCTGCTTCTCCCAATTTGGCACATGTCACGCCAATTGCACCAGCAGCAATCTGTTTATGTGAAATAATAGGAGTTTTATGTGTTTTGACGTGTGGTCTTAGTTCTGTGTTTACTGTAGCAAAATAATTTGCCATTTTCTGGATATTCAATTCCATTATATCCAGATCAATCAACAATGCAGGCGTATCTAATTCCGTTTTATGTCTACCGATATAAGTCTCGGCATCATACATACACCACCTCTTAAAGTTGCTGGACAGGATTAGAGAGAGTGCCAAATCCTTGGATTTCTATCTTAACAATATCATTAGGAGCCAATGGTAAATCATTTGGAACGATTATACCTGTGCCAGTTGAGACAACAGTTCCGTAAGGTATCGGGTTATCTCGCATCAGAAATTCGGTGAGTTGTTCAAACTTCCAATTTATCTGCGATGTATTTACTTCACCCTCAAAGATCTCTTTGTCCTTACGAAGAATAGTACATTTAATTTCCAAATTATACGGATCATCTACTTCAGATGGCGTGATGAACATGGGTCCAAGTGCACAACATCCATAGAATACTTTTGATTGTGGCAGATATAACGGATTGTCTCGTTCAATATCCCAAGCCGACACATCATTGCATAAGGTATATCCAACGATTTCGCCTTCAGAACCGAGAACATAAGCAAGTTCAGGTTCAGTAGCAGTTAACGCAGAATCGCTCCGTATACCAATATATCCATTCGGTCCGACACATCGAGAAGGTGTCGCTTTAAAGAATATCTCCGGTCTATCTGCATGATATACACGACTATAGATATCTTGTTCTGAATCGTCATCACGCATATCCGCACTACGCTTATAGGTGACACCACACCCCCAGACTTCTGGAGGATCTAACGGTATCAATAAGTGTGGTTTTTTTTCTGATGGATTTACATTCAACTTGTCCAGTGTTAATCCATTATCTTCTACTGAAACACTATCCGTTTCTCGGAATGCTGTA
Organism: Candidatus Poribacteria bacterium; assembly: GCA_958295945.1. Lineage (GTDB taxonomy): Bacteria > Poribacteria > WGA-4E > WGA-4E > WGA-3G > MSPOR6. The sequence continues at coordinate 266,841 of OY282386.1, read as the reverse complement.
AACCGCATCGGCGGAGGTGCAGACACCTTTTCCTGTATATCTGCGAGTAAGACTCCCAAACTCACGCGTTCTTTATACGCAAGTTTAAGCACATCTAAGACACTCTTCGATTCTTCACTCGTTACATCAATTACAGTGTTTTCACGGGTCACAACCCCGACGCGCTTACCTAAGTTTGGTAAGTGGTATTGGATAAGTTTCATATAACACCGTATATTTCCATATTTCGTAGCAATCCACTCATTACCTAAGATATGATTATTTCAATTAACGAAAATAAAGTTATCTATCAGAAGGAACTAACTGCGTTTTCTCAAGAAACGAAATGACCTTCTGAGCTGAATCGTAAATTGATAGTTCTGCGGTATTCACAACCACTTCAGGTTTATCCGGTGCTTCATAAGGTGCACTAATTCCAGTGAATTCTTTGATCTCTCCTGAACGGGCTTTCTCATATAATCCTTTCGGGTCGCGTTCCTCACATACATCAAGAGGACATTCAACATAAACTTCAACGAATCTATTTTCTGATATAAGATCTCTTGCTTGATCTCGATCTACGCGGTAGGGTGAAATGAATGCTGTCATGACAACTGTGCCTGCGTCAACGAATAGTTTCGCGACTTCACCGACTCTACGTATGTTTTCTTCACGATCTTCAGGTGAGAATCCTAAATTCTTGTTCAATCCGTGGCGCACATTGTCACCATCTAACACATAAGTGTGATGCTTACGTTCATGTAACAAGTGTGCCACTGCGTTTGCTAACGTTGATTTTCCTGAACCTGAAAGTCCTGTAAACCAAACTACACAACCTTTCTGGTTGAGTAGTTGTTCTCTATCTTCCACTGTAACAGTGGTTTCATGCCATGTTATATTAGTTGCTTTCTGTTCTGCCAAACGATTGTTCCTCAGTTCTTTGTAGTAGTTATTTGTAATGAAAATATCGTGAGTTTTCAAATGTCAAACTTATTGTATGAATGCACTTGAAATTTAGTATATCAGATGATGATGACAAGTGCAAGCAATTGTGATATGATATGTATATATTATAAGTCATCTATAGCAAAAAATACAAATATTTGTACATTCCCTACCGATACAAAATGTCAAACAAATCCAATTTTCTACCAAGAATATGCATATAGAAAACAAATAGGAGAATTAGCGATGTCAAAAGATGAGATAAGAGTCGCAGCATGTCAATTGCTAACAAGCAAAGATGTAGTGTCAAGTACGGATAAGGTTTTGCAGCAAATAGAGCAATGTGCAGAACAACAGATACAGATTACTGCATTTCCAGAAGGATGCTTGTTCGGATACTGTTGTAATACTAAATATTGGGAACAGATATCACCACAAGTTTTCAAGGAAGCGGAAGCGAAAATTGCAGAAGCCGCTCGAAAACACAAAATAGCAGTCATCGTTGGAACTGCACATCATGATGGTGAAAATTGGCACAACGACTTAGCAATATTTGATCAACACGGTTCTTTAAGATACCGTTATGGAAAGACATTTCAAGCAAAACGCATATACAACGAAGATACGATTTTGCGTGAGTGGTTTAAGAAAGGAACAGATTTTGTTGAAAAAGTCTAAGTTCAGCTGACAGTTACTTTTCTCTATCAGACACAAGCAGATCATACGAATTGCTCTGCCATCCACCCTCCATCACAATATTGTCTCTTGTATCTCGCAACCACCGAACCATGCGATCCTTCATACGTCTAAGAACGTGTTTATAACCAAGATGAGTTGCAAGGTTATGGAGTTCATGAGGGTCACTCTTCATATCGTAGAGTTCATCTTCACTATATGGGTTATACACATATTTCCACGAATCAGTTCGAACCATCCGTACAGTAGCAAGTGTTGCTTCGTAGCCATGAAATTCTGCAAAGACATCATCTGGCCAGTCAGCAACAGTATCCCCTCTGAGCAGAGGGACAATTGACCTACCGTCAAGATTATTCGGTATTTCTGCACCACCTATTTCCAAAAATGTCGGCATTAGATCAACAAGATTGACAAATTCATCACATGTAGAACCTGCCGATGTTATTCCAGGCCATCTCATGACAAGCGGTATATGATGTGTCTCCTCATACATGTGAAAACCTTTGTTAAAGAGACGATGACTGCCAAGCATGTCTCCATGGTCAGTAGAAAAGATAACAATTGTGTTCTCTGATAGACCGTTCTGTTCAAGACAATCAAGGATCCGTTGAACTTGGTCATCAATGAATGTGCAGAAACCCCAATATGCAGCTATCACCTTCTGCCAATCTTCCCATGTTAAATGGCTTGCATTCCATCGCAACATCTCCTTCTGTTGAATCAGTGGTTTATTGATGAACAACTCATCAAAGTTTCCCCAACGTTCAACAGATTCTGGGTCATACATGGTGTCATAAGGTTCTGGAACAGCATAAGGAAAGTGTGGACCGAAGAAATTCGCAGCAATCATAAAAGGTTGTTCTGAATTCTTATATCCATCAATTAACTCAATAGTTTTATCTGCCGTCCACGCTTCCATTGTCCGTTCAGCAGGGAGTGGAAGTCTACCATAAAACGGTGCCTCTCCACCCCATTCATAAGGTTGCACTGCATCTCGGTCAATCCTAAAATCTATACCATCATCACGAAGCCACTGATGCCATTCACTATACGGATGCCACTTGTCATAACCCCAGAACTCAGTGTCTCCTTGTTTAGCAAGATGCCATTTACCTATACATGAAACATTGTACCCAGCAGCCTTCAATAATTGCGGATATGCAGGCTTATCAAGAATCTGTTCTCCAAATACTGCATTGAAATTACCCATATTAGATAACTGTCCATGATTATGAGGATAGAGACCTGTAAGTAGAGAACCACGCGCAGGAGAACAGAGTGCTATAGGTGTATAGGCTTTTGTAAAACGCATTCCTGTAGCAGCAACATTGTCTATTGCAGGTGTTTGACATATAGTTGCACCATTACAACCCAGTGAGTCATAACGTTGTTGATCAGTTAAAAGAAAAAGAATATTTGGAGTATCAGTCATATAGAATCCTTTTATGTGAAATCTGATAAAAAGTTGGTTTGTATATCATCCACTAATGATGACCACCACATATCATCCATTACCACATGTAATATGTACGTGTTGTTAGGTGTATCGTTTGCCCCTAAACCCTTTTCAATAATTTTTGTATCCTTGTTATTCTCAAGATATGAACCAATTGCATTCTCCAATCGTATAGGAGATCGAATTGCAATAAGATTTATAATCTCAGATATTTCTAAATCCAGTAGATGGTCTATGTTCCAAAACAATTTCTTACTGTTTTTGGGTAATGGGTTTGGAGGTCCTAACCCACATGCCTTGAACTGATTCAACATGTGTTCTCGTATATTATGGTGTGGTTTGGATCTGGTTCGTGTCGCATGTCTTACAAGCCTTCTGGCAAGAGAAGTTGAACCTTTTTCAGAAAGTGCAGATCCAATGTATGTATAATGACCTGCAGGTAATGAAATCAACTTTCCTTTCTTAAATCCACCAAATGTTAGGTGTGTCTTTTTTCTCAGTTGAATTCTTAGCACATAAGTCCCTGCTTGTGAATCATCTCCAAGAATCGATATTTTTGGTATTTCCATGATTTACTAAGAAACGAAAAAAGAAATAAATTTTTTCTCTATATTTGCTATGCCAGTGTAATCACTATACTGCATTATGTCAAGAAAAAACACAGATAAATGGGTGTGTAAAGTTCTTGGCACTAACTTCTCACCATGAATTGTAGGGGCGGGTCTCTGTGCCCGCCCGTCGCCTTACAGGACAAGGAATGACGGGGCACAGAGACCCGGGGAATCATAGCGAATACCAAACGCGTATTCGTCTAAGCGCATTCATACCCGACAAATGCCACTTATTCTTAATTTTCGAGATGCAGAAGCAAGACAATAGAATCCCAATAGATTCACCATGTAATCCATTGTCCTCAACACCCAAAAAGACCCATACCCAACACTCAAATAAGTTATAATTATCAATAGTTTGATTCTTAATTCAATAGGTTGGGTTAAGTAACGAATTCCAACATGATGAAATCTATTGAGCAAGATTTTTGGGTTTCGGACATCAACCAACCGAAGGATACATTTGGGGTAAATTATAGAACTCAAACTACGATTGAATGCAAACAAATTGCACACAACACTAAAAAAGGAAGGAACATCAGAATGACACAAGGACAAATCAAGGAACACATCAGCAAAGTCCACGCACGACACTGCAATTGGGAAACCAAAGGAACCGCATTTGACTATGCCCATGACCTTTGGGATACCGCACTCCAATGTATTGAACACAAAGACACTGCCGACAAAACAGAACTCGCAAAACAAACCCATGACATACTCCACAGTACAGGAAGTCTTGCAAAATGCCTCACAGACAACTTCAGAAAACTCGTTATCCTCCATCACGTACGAGGACTCACAACATCACGAACCATTGACTTCATCCTACCCGATGAAACACTAAAAGATGTGACACCCTTCCACGTATTCAAATTCTCAAACGTCTGTGGATACGACAACATAAAAAACTTCCTACTCATGCGAGTGAGTTACCTAAAGCCCACAGACCCACGATGGCCTGAGAAAAAATACGGTGTATACTGGGAACAAGAAAGGAGAGCATACTTAGACTCTATAAACGACATTCCCCTCACACACATAAAAGAGCAAATCAATGCTCTATTTGAACACTATCAGACGCTTGAAACACACTTCAGAGCAGCCTTCGAAAGCAAGGAAATAGAGAGACTCCATAAAGCAAAGTTACAAACCATCGCCGCAATAAACATACTCACAGGCAACAACCTAAAACAAGAAATCACTCCCAAAAACGTCACACAAAACCTACTCAACGGTATTACCACAAACCAAAAACAGATTACGACCAACCAAGGTCAAGATCTGTCCAGAAAATGAACAATAATAGAAAAAACATACCCCATTTACTTGTTTTTTCAAATTTAGACAGAATTAAATGCCGCCATGAACCCATACCACAACAGAATCGGAAGCACATTTCACAAAAAAAGAAAAAACAAGTAAATATGAAACTTTCGGAGGACTTTCATACCTCCATGCACAGTAGCAGGCACGCTCCGCGTACCATTTTTTCTTTTTTTGGAAGGGTTTCAAATTCAACATAATTCACGCGTATGTTGATGGACATCTCAAGGAAATTACCCAATTTATTTCCTAATCTTCATAGGGGACTAAAGAAAGCAGAAGTGTGTATATCTGTGCCAAAAACTTTACACACCCCAGATAAATCAAACTAAATACACTGAAGTATTACTTGACTTCAGTGACTAAATATGATATTACTTTGTTGACCAAATATCAAAGCCATGGTGAAATTTAAATTTTCCAATATTATTTTATGAAGAAGATAGATAGACTTACACTTGGAAAGACTGTTGTCTTAGTGTTATTTTTGATACACCTATTACCTGTATGGATTTTCCAGTATTTTCCAACACAGGATGGGGCAAGTCATATATACAATGCTTATGTGCTGAAAGAATACCACAACCACGACAACTATAGACTTCGTGAAGTATACGAATTAAACACAACTTTATTCCCAAATTGGACTTCACATGTTTTGTTAGTAGGTTTAATGTACATCTTCCCGCCGATTATATCTGAAAAAATAGTCATTACTTTGTGCATCGCGCTTCTGCCGCTTTCTCTATTCTATTTCCTTAAGTGTGTACAGAAGAGTAATCTACTATTTGGACTTATAGGATTCTTCTATGCATACAATTATCTGCTGCATATGGGGTTTTACAACTTTGTTCTCAGTATATCGTTGTATTTCTTTACTGTTGGATATTGGTGGAAAGTCAAAGACAATTTACGTTGGAAAAACATACTAATCATATATCTAATGCTCATATTGACTTACTTTACACATTACCATTCCTATGCTTTACTCATTATTTCCATAACAATCTTATCGTTACTCTCGTCAGTCTACTATTTAATGCATTCAGGAACAGACAAAAATAATATATCAGATGCACAGATGTCAAAATATAACTTTGCATTTAGCAATTTCAAACCTACACTGAGATTAATCATTTCACTAATACCAGCATATTGTCTAATGTTGGCTTACTACCTTTATCTTGTAAAAGCACATGGAAGTGATGGAGATTATAGAGGTATAGGGTGGCTTGTCAATTATTTTTTCTCTATGAAATCATTAGTGTCTTTTCGTGATGAGCACATACTTATTGGACAGATGCTATTGCTTGTGTTTGGAATAGTATTTGTTATCTCAGTTCTCAATAAAATCCGAATGTATAAAAATGAATTGAACACTGTCCCTCAACGATTTTGGTCAAGTATTGTCACAAAAACAGATGCATTTTTGATCCTGGCAATTATTGTATCTGGAATGTATTTCATTTCTCCTTGGTCTGGTTACAGTGGGGGTTGGATAAATGACCGCTTTCATATATACATCTTCCTTATAATGCTACCCTTCTTTACAATCAGCATACATCGAAATATGGATAATATAATTGCAGGACTTATTATTGTCCTATCCCTTTTGCACCTTGGTTTCAATGTACACACTTATGCCATGTTGAATCGTGATATACCTGAAGCACTTTCGTTAGATGGAATGGATGAACGACATACTGTTCTCAGTAGTATACCAGGTGAATGGAATGGATTCTCAGATTCGCTCGGTTTTGAACCCAAGTACGTTGAACCATTTGGACATTTAGAATGTCTGTTAGCAACAAATATGGGGATTGCATATCTTAATAACTACGAAGCTAATACGGACCACTTTCCGCTACAATATAAAAATAAGGACTTGACTGCTGACTATATCATCGTTTGGAAAACTGAATTTCACGATACTGAAGGATTGGAACAAGAATATGACCTAATTGATTCCAATGACTACAACCGTCTATATCGTAGGAAAACGATGGCATCTGATAACCCATTTTGGATAGGATCAGATAGTTTGGCATTTGACATGCAACCTAATAATGCAGAAACTGCTCTTGGGCACATTGCTATCTATAAAGATACTGTATACGAAGATGGAAGATTCGGATGGTTTACACAATCAGAAAAGCATGGTCTTAATAGTTCTGCAGGGACTCAACCTTATTCCGACAGCATTACAGGTGAGGATGATGGTGTTTTCCGTTTGGTTCTTCCCAATGGAATTTATGAAGTTATATGTTATTTCAATACGACAGAATCTGAACCTATTGAGATAAACCTAATTGCAAATGGCGAACATAAAATACAGCAATTGCAAATTTCTGATGGATATGAGAAAATTCAAAGAAGGTATAATATCACAATTACTGATGAACAACTGACCCAGGTGATATATACACGCGGAAAAGGAGGTTATAACAGATGGGCTTGGAGCGGTTTCTCAATTCAAAAACGATAGAAATTGAATCTGTATAATCTTGAAGAAAATTAGAGTATTAAGAAATTAGTGAAAAGGATACATATATGATTAAAGTACAAGATATTGGATGGAAAGCAGAAAGCAAAACTGGTGTAGTTGCTGCAGGTGGAGCAAAGGCTGTTGCAGCAGGAATTGAGATCTTGGATTCTGGCGGAAATGCAGCGGATGCAGCAACTGCAACGATACTCGCTCTCAATGTTACTGACCATGGTGCATGTTCAATCGGTGGTGAGGTGCCACTACTCATCTATGACTCAAGAAAAGAGGAGGTGAAGTCACTTTCTGGACTGGGACGCTCACCTCTCTCTCAAAAAGCAATCGACTGGTATATGGAAAACGGTATACCAAACTATGATGTAAAAATGGCTCCAGTGCCATCTGTTGTTGACCTTTGTACAACAACACTCAAACTCTATGGAACAATGACGTTTGAGCAAATCGTCTCACCTACCCTGAAAATCCTTGACGAAGGAAATGCAGAATGGCATCTTGATTTAGCTGCTACACTTCGAAAATTAGTTTCTGAAGAAAGCAACACATCCGGAACTCGTGAGCAAAAAATTCAAGCAGCAAGTGATAGATTCTATGGACGAAACGATGCAAACAGCGACATAGCTGATGAATTAGAAACTTTTTACATTGAAAATGGAGGATTTCTCCGAAGAAATGACCTTGCAGCACACGTTACATTAATTGAAGACCCTATAACCGTGGAGTATCAAGGATACACTGTGTGTAAATGTGGCACATGGACACAAGGACCCTACCTTTGTCAAGCATTAAGACTCTTGGAAGGATTTGATTTGAAATCTATCGGACATCTATCAGCAGACTATGTGCATGTAGTCACAGAAGCACTGAAGTTAGCAATGGCAGATAGAGATGCGTATTATGCTGATCCCGAATTTGTTGATGTGCCGATGTCCACATTGCTCTCAGATGATTTTACTGAGATGCGTAGACCATTAATTGACATGAAGAATGCATCCAATGAAGCACAACCAGGTGATGTAGAAAACATGAAGCCAATAAAAGAAAACGGTGTATTTCGTCCTGGTGTTGGTGGCACTACAACCTGTGTTGTAGCTGACAGATGGGGAAATGTTGTTTCTGCTACGCCGAGTGCAAACGTGTACCACGCAGGAGGAACAGGAACTACCGGCGTCAGTTATGGTAACCGTCTACGTAGTTTGAACACAACACAAGGACACCCAAATTGTATTGAAGCGGGAAAACGTCCGAGAATCACCTTGACACCTACACTTGTTCTTAAAGATGGTAAACCTATTTTGGCAATCAGCGTTGCTGGTGGGGATTTGCAAGATCAAGCAACGATGAACCTATTACTCAATTATGTTGAGTTTGGTATGAAACCAGATGATGCAGTGACAGCACCGAGATTTGCAACCGCACATCATGAAGATTCGTTTGACCCAAATCCTAATCGTGAACAGACATTCAAAGGACCTGGATCACTAACCATCAACAATAGTGTCAACGAAGATATCCGGGAAGAACTTGCAGGTCGCGGACATAAAGTAAATCCAGTCTCTTCAGCAATTGCAGCACCTTCTATGCTTTATATTGACCAAGATTCAGAAACTTATTATGCTGCGGGTGACCCTGCAGCTGGTAGACATGCTGCGGGTTTATCTGGGTGATTAGAGTTTTTTGTAGGAGATTAACAAACCGATTATAAATTGCCGTGTGTTTGCTAATCTACTGTTACCAACTTCTAAATTGACGATTAAGAGCAGTAAGAAACCTACCCATTGATCTATCAGACTGTTCAATGCGCTGTAGATCCATAGCATTGACGAGTTCTTCCAATCGTTCTGTCCCGTCAATCGGTGGTGTCTTAGTCGCATGAAATATTGAATTTAATAACCTTTTCTTATATCGATCTCTTTCACATTTGTAATCTGGTTTAGCACAACCCATTCCATAAACAGTTTTGAATGCTTCAGAATCAAGTAGAAACCATCTTTCAATATGTGGATCAGGGATCATATTGATTACAATTTCACTAATATCAGTGGTAACACGGTTGATCTCATTTTCTCTTTCCATTAGACCTTTACAATTACTATCTGTTCCAACAATTACAAGATCTGGAAGAACTTCCTTATTCTGTTGTAAATCTCTTACAAATTGTTTCAATTCAGAGAGTACAGTGCCACGACCACCGCGTACACTGGATGCTTTGAAATTAATCTCAATATTGTATTCCTCAGCAAACCTTCTAATTAATGCAGTAAGAAAATCCTCATGTGCTACATCTTCAACAAATAGATTGATATTACGCATCAAAATCTCCCCGTAAGATACGTTCTGATGGAGATAATGAGTTTTCACTATCCAACGCTATCTTAATATCAGACCTTTTCCATAAGGGACCGACATTCATCATTGTAAATGGTTCAATTTCTGTTTTGCCATCTACTTTACGACAAACAAATAGAGATTCGGGTGGTATGAGATCTGGAAGAAGGGATGAATGGGTTGTGACAAGGAATTGAATATCTTCAAGTAACATACGGGCTTCCAAAAACCGTGCAATTCGCTTAATCCTGACTGGATGAATCCCATTCTCCGGTTCTTCAAATCCTATCAAGGTTGGTGGATCTTCAGATCCGACCATTGCTAATAATCCTAATATCCTCAGTGTTCCTTCAGATAATACTCTTGCGGAAATGTGTTTTTCACCTTCACGAATATCCAATTCAACTTCACCTAAGTCATTTACACTTACCTCAATACCAGTAATGGATGGAATCATTGCATTCAGTGACTTTTCTACCGACTCAAACTGTCGTTTGTTTTGAGCTTTCAGTGTATTTAGAAAGGCAGCGATGTCCTCACCCATGGATCCTATATCGTGAACTGCCTTTACAGGATTTGGCTGCCTCATTTGCTCTCTCGGTTCAAGGTAGAATGTTAACCAGTTTGCCAACTCTTGCTGCATAGCTGTTAAATGTGGATAATGTGGTGGATAATGTGGCCGAGAAAGAATACTGTAGTCAAGATAACGTTCATAGTAGAGTGGATGTGATTGTCCCTCCATTCGCAAGTGTAGCCTGTTCCGAATCCGTTCTAAAAATGGTTTTCTGTTTCTTTTAGGTTCTCCATTTGCACTAAGTGCTGCAAGATATTCATCAGCCACCCTGATAAATCCTTGCTCTGGTAACATCTCAATCTCAATACGATACCGCAAATATTTCTCGTTAACAGGTTTCTTGTCATTTTGAGCATTCTTTGTGGTTTCCCTTAATTCCTGAATACGTTTATTGACTGTCTCAATAACAGTATCGGAAAGGTTAACATCTACTTCTATACTGAAAGAAACTTTCTCCTTTTTCAGAATACTCTTGATTCCTTCATCTCCAAAAGTAAATGATTCCAAGGGATGACCACGATATGGTGGGTCAAATGCTTCTTCTAATGTATGGCAGGTTGCCAACTGTGATAACAGTTGCAACGCATCAAGAAAATTGCTTTTGCCTGATGCGTTGGGACCTACAAGTACACATAGTGGTTCTAATTTTAAATCAAGATCCACAAGTGATTTGTATCCTTGAATTTTGATACGTTTTAACATGTTAGCATACCTTAGATCAATAACCTAAACTCCGCAGATATTCTCGATTTACTTTCGCAGCTTCAGCCGGTGGACGTGGAGGATATGGTCGATCCAGTTCTACTGAAACCCATCCATCATATTGAACAGATTCAAGTCCTTCAAGCACTGCTTTAACATCAAGTCCAAGATTACCTGCACCAAGTTCTGCGAAGCGCGCCTTTTCACCAAAACGTTGGGTTCTATAATTCCATGAATCGGGGTCATCTGCATGACAGTCTTTGAGATGTACATGTCCAATTCGATTGCGTAAGAGTTCACTATCAAAGACCTTCATCGGATCGCTGCCTGCTGCAAGCATGTGACCTGTGTCATACAGTAACCAAAGGCTTGGAGCAACGGATAATAACCGTTCTGCATCTTCAACCGTCTCAATCAATGTGCCAAGATGTGCGTGATGGAATCCTTTGATTTGATGTGCATCACAATATGCAAGAATATCATCAAGTGTTCGCGCACCATTTTCTATATCACTATCACTTGGATCAGCACCACCCCATTCACTACGTCGCAGTGCGGGTACCTCTGCTGCGTAATTTCCAAGTGTTACGTTGAACCTAACTCTATCAAGTCCAGCACCACCTGCGTTGACGATGTGTAACCCCAAACTACGTGCAAGTGTTGCCATTTCAATCAGATTTACTGGACCATCAATAGGAACACTTTCCACACCTTCCCAACTAGCCTCCGCAACTTCATGCAATACTTTTTCGGGATTATCTCTCTGCTCACCGCCAAACTGAATTAGATGGCATGCGAATCTTAACTTGCTCATTAATATTACTCCTTACTTAATATTGAGTCCTGTTACATAAGTTGCTACTTACAAAATCTTAAGTAAACAGAACTGTTTTTAATTATAAATGCAAGGTATGTCATTTGATCTGATATTTTTTGCTATAGCTCCAAATCAACACTGAATGTGATTAGGCATTCAACAGTGTAAGAAACTCTTACTACAAGAACATTGGCAAAATAGGTGGCAACTTGGGTCGTTATCGTGTGATCTTTAGTGTTTCTACAGCCAATGTTAGGAGTGTCCTGCTATTATTTGTAGTGCAGCTTCTTAAGTTCAGGATTTAAAAGAAAACCTTCTTCGCGTTTTTGAACCAGGTCTTTCCACGTTGTATCACATTCAATAAAGTGTCTCAAAACATCCTTAGCACCACTGACAACCGGTGATCCATGACCGAAACACATTAGATCAAACTCAAAATGTAGCAATATTCTTAGTGAGAAACGTGCTTTGTTGATATTTACCAGATATTCAGGTGCGTTAATTCCAATTTTTCCATCTGGAATGCCTTTGTCTTTTCTACCACCACTGAGCAGATCACCACAGATGAATGTACCTCCGAAAGGTCTTAAATAGAAACTAACCTCCTCACAATGGCGGACATCTGGAACACGCACAACTTCAATGAAATCCCAAAGCACATCTCTGTCAGCAAATGTATTATCAAATGCAAATTCAGCTTCTGGCGCCTGTTTTTCATGTAGTAATACCTCACATCCCCATTTCTGTTTGAATTTCCTCAGACATCTTTCATGATAGGTACAAGTCAGTATTAAATGTGTTGGACCGCCAATATTATCAAGCCACTGAATCTCACTTTCTGATAGTGGTAACGGATCTATCAATACTCGGATACTGATGCTCTCGTCATGCACGAAAAAACTATTCCAGTGATATGCTTGATTCCGCGATGCTCCGTGAATTTCAGACCAAGTAAATAGATGCGGTGTCAGTTCAGTCAACATTTCTATCTCTCTTGAGCATCCCCCAAGTCGTTGCTGCTTTCTCTAAAGGAGACACACTCAGAACCTGATCCATATCCTGCTTGATCTCAGTTTTCGTCAGAACACGGTTATAGATAACAAATTCATCAAGCATACCCTTATAAGGCCATGCGCCATCTAACCGATTACCAAACCAGTGGTCTGCTTGAGAAACAGGAATCTCTCCTTCCAACTTGTGTGTTTCGTCAAGTTCACCGTTTATATAAATCCGAAGTTCTTTATTGAACTCGTAGACAGCGGCAACGTGCGACCATCTATTCTGTGAAATTATGTTTTTTGCACTATTCCAGGTGCGTCCACCTGCGCCAACACTTCCAATCCATACTGAAGGTTTGCCTTGATGCAGACTCAAATAATATGTATGAGGATCTGCCTGTCCACGTACATTGCGATATTCACCAACGCTCTGTGGGTATATCCATACTTCCATCGTAAAACTCTTGGTAATCGCCAAACTATTTGACGCTTTGACTGCAACTACGCCTTGTTGAACTTGTTCATCAAAATACACTGCTGATCTTATTTTGCCGTTATGCATCCATTTAACATCACCTTCAAGAGCACCATCATTACTTTTGCCACTAAGATCTTCTACATCATTCCCCTTACCCTCATCAAACGACAGATAAAGTACCATTGCATCGTCCTTAATTGCTTCAACAACAGAAGAAAATGTAAATATAAGTGTCGTACACAGAACAAAAATTAATATTCTTTCCATTTCAATTCTCCCTGTCAATATATCTGAAGAGACTTCTGATGGATAGTGTATTCATTAAAAAAAGAACCTACTTCCAATCATCATCAGGTGGGTATATTGTGTGACTTCCACCACCAGCACCTTTATATTCGTTCTCAGCAAACCAATCCTTAACGGTATCACGCCACTTGATAAAGTGTGGTGTTTCCAAATGTGCTTTGAATGCATCCTCATCTAAATACACCTCATAAAGCCAAATCCGATTTTCATCAGAACCATCTTGAATCACATCAAATCTCAAACAACCCGGTTCATCACGAACTGAACCCCGAGCATCGTCTAACATCGCTTCTATAAATTCTTCACGTTTACCTTCTTTTATCTGAATTGGGGCAATAATTACAAACATGTTTTTCTCCATTAAATGAGTATAGTTAAGGATAGAATCTAACTTATCACACTGAATATCAGATGTCAAGTTGAAAGTTGAGTAAGTTTTAATTATTCATAAATTTAACTTGACAGAAAAATGTATAACTGATAAGATCAGGATATCCACTCCTGAATTCATGAAAATTCTTGTGCATCTTTTGTATCTATAGTAAAGTTTAGAATTAAGAAGACATTTCAATGCACTTGCAAGTACCACAAGTCCCGTAGGGGCAAGGTTTCCTCGCCCTCTGAGACGTGTCCTATTAATTGTCCATTCCACTATAAATACAAACTGAAACTCAACACATAAATTTAACAATAAGAAAACAAGCTTAATCTTTTGATAATATTAAGGAGGAATAATCAGATGAATACTACTATTACAAAATCTCCACTATTATATGTCAGTATCATGATTTTTTGTGTTATGTTTGTTAACATAAGTCTTAGTGCAATTGATATTGAAGATAGCGTTACGATATTGCTTTTTGATGAAGGCAACGGAAATACCGTCCAAGATTCCTCTGCGAATGACAATAGCGGGACAATCCACGGTGGAGCAGAATGGGTCAATGGTAAGTTTGGTAAGGCTTTGCAACTTGATGGAACTGATGATTATGTTGAAATCGATCACCACGAATCACTGAACGTTGGTGCGGAACACACCATTGCATTTTGGTACAAATTAAGTAAAGTTCCTGCAGGAGGCATGGCTGTCGTAACAAAAGATGATTGGGCACCCGGTTTTTGGTGGGATGGTAATATGATCAGACACCACACACATAATCCAGGTGGATCGCTTCACTATATAGATGCTGCTTGGAATCCTGATACTGAATGGCACCATGTTGCTGCCACCTATGATGGGGAAGAATTTGGAATATATCTAGACGCTAAACAAATTGGTTCCGGAGTTACCGCAGCAAACTTAGGGCGGAACCCACTAACAGACAAACCATTCCTATTCGGTATTTATCTTGAAACTGGACAACATGCGCAATGGGGTGAGTTTTTCTCAGGTATAGTTGACGACTTTGTTATTTTCAATACAGTTTTATCCGAAAATGATTTGGATACACTTATGAATCAAGGATTAGAACAGACGGCTGATATTGAACCAGCGGGGAAACTTACAACTACCTGGTCAAAAATTAAAGGTTATTAATACAATACAAACCAGTTTAGGTCAACTTACTACGAAGTGTTAAATGGTCATCCATCACCACTCCTTCACGATTTCGTGTGCCAGTTGACATGTAATGGATGACCATTGCACGTCTGTCTCGTGGTGATCTGTTCGAATTTGTTTGATGAAGTGTCATACAGTGATGTACCATGACATATCCCGCTTTGACTGGAACCGCAACAGCACGAGTCTCATCTGCATCGACCTCCAATAACGCAGGTAATTCACCCTTTTCTGACTTAGCACGTCCGTGAGAGGTTAATCCTTCTAAATGACTTCCAGGAATTACGTTCATACATCCGTTTTCTTCATCCGCATCATCAAGTGCAATCCAGATACTCACAAGATTCGGTGGATCGCATTGCCAATATGCGTTGTCCTGATGCCAAAAAACTTCTCCACCATGATATGCAGGTTTATAGAGTGCCTGATCATGAAATAACTGGATTTCGGTTCCAATTAAACTATCTACTATATCTAATAACGGTTTGTGGTAGAGCAGCTTTTGATACTCCTCATCTAATCGCCACATCTCCATAATCTGCAACATCTCTTCAGTTCGGTCCTCAGCATCATCATTCTCCGAACTATCAACAACTGCAAGGTTTCTCATTCCTTTTCCAGCAGTACCTCTTCTCTCTGCAAAAAGCGTGTCATAATGTTCACGCAGCACAGTGAGATGATTGTCATCAATAACTCGTTCATTTATCTTGAGATACCCTTCACTCTTGAATGTTTCTACCTCTTGTAAACTAAGTTTCATATATCTCCTCTATCATATCATAAGTTACTATTATTTGTAGGAGGGGTTTCTAACCCGAGTATTATTTTCTGCTTTAGATAGCGATGCTAACCGAATATCGTTTAACTCTTTTGCACTGAATACCCCTGCTGTATAAAGATTCAGGTATTCCTCAGATACACTTTGACCAAAGATAATCAGATCGTCAGTATTTATAGTGACTGTCACGCCATTATCATACAGGATCCGAATAGGATGAGAAGCAAGGTTAGGAACTGCACTCAGCATCACGTTACTCGTGGGACACACATTTAATTGTATCTGATGCTGAGATAACCATTGCATCACTTCAACCGATTCTGCTGCAGCGATACCGTGTTGCACCTCGTCTAACTCAAGCAATTCAATTGTTCTCCGTATCTCTTCTGCACCTCCAAATTCACCGACATGTGCTTTGAGTTTCATTCCAGCTGCGCGCGCCGCATCATATAAAGGTTTTACTTCTTCAGGAGTGCATGCCTCTTCAAAGCTATACAGATCAATCGACTTAAAAACGCCTAATTCCACAGCTTCATGCGCAAACTTCATGAGGCTTGCATCGCTAACATGTGTCCGTGGAATACCGAGTTCAGGTCGTAAGTTTACTTGTGGTTTAAATCTATCTACTAACCCCTCAATATACGTTTTTACACCCACTAATCCATCGGGATAAAACCTTGTCATCATAATATCAAAACTCATTTCAAGGTAGACCACACCATCCTCTATGGCATCGTTTACTCCTGATGCTGAAACAAATTCAAAACCTTCACGGGATTTCTGGAGAGGTACTAAAACTGCGAGAATATATTCCATCATCCCCTCAAGTCCATTCATCCTATGAGGAGGTCTCGGCACAGAATGTCCTAACCATTTTTCCAAATTCCGCAATCTTGTGCTTAGAAAAGCGTGAGAATGGACATCTGTTTTAGGTGCTGCCCTTATAGCATCAAGATTATTTGTTGATAATGCAGTAATAAAACCTATTTCTTTCATATCAATTCATATCATTCAAAATCCACCTATACTCATTTTATTGTAGCACGAATCTCAAAATGTATGCTAAACTAAAAACACTTTTTGATGAATAGTATTATTTCTATTGAATAAAGACAAATCATACATTGTATTGTGGGATAACACTGACAAATGTTTGGCACAATGATGGACAATCCTCTTTCGATAACACTAATAATTGAACACGCTAATCAGATACACGGTGAAAAGTATGTCTATTCACTTTCACCAGATGGAAAGATACACAACTATACTTATTCTAACCTGTATTCCCGCACAATGAAATTAGCAGATGCAATCACACAATTAGGTATACAACAAGGAGAAGTTATAGGCACTTTTTCATCCAACAATCACCAACACTTAGAACTTTGTTTTGCTATTCCAATATCGGGTTCAGTTATCCATCCACTCAACATTAAACTCTCACCTGTTCAACTTTCAAAGATTATCAGAGAAGCAGATGACAAAATCATATTTGTTGATGGAATGATCTATGACAAATACGTCAACTTGTGCAATCAAATAGAAGGTATATATTCTATCGTATTCAACTTACAGAATTCGCAAAATGAACTATCATGTGAATATGAAAAGTTGTTAACTAATGCAAGAGATAATTACACCAC
Organism: Candidatus Poribacteria bacterium; assembly: GCA_958295945.1. Taxonomy (GTDB): domain Bacteria; phylum Poribacteria; class WGA-4E; order WGA-4E; family WGA-3G; genus MSPOR6. The sequence continues at coordinate 249,140 of OY282386.1, read as the reverse complement.
AGATATCCAAGACGAAAATATGGCAATGGCATTATGTTATACAAGTGGTACAAATGGTGAACCAAAAGGAGTTCTCTATACACACCGTTCAATGTTATTACATACTTTGGCTGTCAATCAAGCTGATGTATTTGGTCTAACAGAAGCAGATGTTGTGATGCCACTCGTACCATTGTATCATGCAATGGGATGGGGACTACATTACGCTGCTATGTTTGTTGGTGCTGACCTCGTATTAACCGATCCAATCAATCAACATATTATTGATCTCATCGCAGAAACCAAAGTTACTGTTGCTGCAGGTGTCCCAACACTCTGGAAAAAACTAATACCTGAATTACTGAAAAGAAAGAATGATGTTCCTTCTCTACAACGAATAATTGTAGGTGGAGAACCGATGCCAGAGGACCTCATTGAAATATATGAAAAAGAGCTTAATATAGAAATAAGGCATGCATGGGGTATGACAGAAATGTCTCCTACAGGAACATTTTCTATACTAAAAAAGAAACATCAGAAACTATCTGATGAAGAAAAATATAAGATAAAAGCATTACAAGGTCAACCCATTCCAGGTGTCCAGTTACGGCTCGTTGATGAGAACCAGTGTATACTTCCTAATGATGGAATTTGTGTTGGAGAGGTGCAGGTAAAAAGTCCATGGACTGCGAACAGTTATTTTAAAAAGGGATTAGATGATAGTTTAACTAAAGACGGATGGTTACGAACAGGGGATCTGGCAACAATCAATGAGGATGGTTACATGAAGATCGTTGACAGATCAAAATCACTTATAAAAAGCGGTGGCGAATCCATTTCTCCTATGGAATTAGAAGCAGCACTTTTGAAACATCCACTTGTTACGGATAGTTCAGTTGTCGGTATTTCTGATGAGAAATGGGGTGAAAGACCTATCGCAGTTGTTGCAATATCAGATCAGGATAGCGATGATATATCAGAAATATTGAGAGAACACCTATCTAAGGATTTTCCTAAATTCTGGATTCCAGATAAGTTTGTTATTGTTGAAAAGATACCGAAAACAGGATTAGGAAAAACTGATAAAGTTGCAATTAGAAGAACATTAGATGGAGTTTTTACGAAATAAATTACGTGAGTTTGGTATATTCACGGAACAATTCTATCATATTTAAAGGATGTCAGTATGTCAGATAATAGTTATAAATTGAGTTCTGAGGAAGCAAATCAATTTCGGAATCAAGGTTACCTTGGACCCTATACTCTCTGCAGCCCAGAAGAAATGCGCAAACGACAACCAGAAGTTGTAAAAATACTCAAAACAGATGCACCAGATCATAAGAATAGAGTCCATAACCGTCATCTTGATTATCCATTAATTCACGACCTTGCTACACATCCATCCATCGTTGACCGTATGGCATCACTCTATGGTCCTGATCTCTTGCTTTGGCGAACCAATTTTTTCGTCAAAGAACCAGGGGCAAAAGAAATTCCGTGGCATCAGGATTTCAACTATTGGCCACTTGAACCCCCAATCATCATTTCCGCATGGATCGCTGTTGATTCAGCCACATTAGAGAACAGTTGTCTACAGATTGTGCCAGGATCACATCGTAAAGTAATTCCACATGTAAAAGCAACATCAGATATGGCATTCGGACAGATGGGAGATCTTGACTATGTTGACGCAAGCAATTTTGTCAATCTTGAAATGCAGCCGGGTGAATTTGTTCTCTTTAACGAACGGACACTTCACCACTCTGAAGCAAACCGTTCTGACAAAAGACGTATCGGACTGGCTGTCCGTGTGATCGTACCAATTGTAAAGGTATTTAATTGGGATTCACCCAATCATAAGTTGATAGAAATTAGTGGAAAAGATACAGTACAATTCAATAAAAGGAGTGAAAATGAATAAACAAATAACGTTAGCCGCACGCCCCGTTGGATATCCAAAAGAATCAGATTTTAAACTTGTTGAAACCCCAATTCCAACACCAGAAGATGGTCAAGTCTTACTAAAAACTATTTACCTTTCAGTGGACCCGTATATGCGTGGACGAATGAATCAGGCACGGTCTTATGCTGCAAACGTTGAATTCAATGAAGTGATGGTTGGTGGTGTGGTCGCTCAGGTAGTGGAATCAAAACACACAGACTTTCAAGCAGGTGATATTGTTAACGCACATATAGGTTGGCAAGAATACGGCATTTCTGGTGGTGATGGTTTGCGAAAGATTGATCCTTCAATCGCACCGATCTCAACAGGAATTGGTATTCTCGGTATGCCTGGTCTGACTGCATATTTCGGATTGCTTGAAGTAGGTCAACTTCAAGATGGAGAAACTGTATTCGTGTCAGGGGCAGCGGGTGCTGTAGGTTCGGTAGTCGGACAGATTGCGAAAATAAAAGGATGTCGTGTCATCGGAGCAGCAGGTTCAGACGAAAAGATTGCTTACATCACAAACGAACTCGGTTTTGACGAAGCCTTCAACTATAAGAATGTCAATGATTATCCCGCAAAGTTAGCGGAACTATGTCCTGTTGGAATTGATGTGTATTTTGATAATGTTGGTGGTGAAATTACAGACGCTGTATTTCCAAACTTAAGATTAAAGGGACGTGTTGTAATCTGTGGACAGATTTCACAATACAACTTAGAAAGTCTTGAAACCGGTCCGCGTTTCCTATGGTATATGATTACAAAACGAGCGCGTATTGAAGGTTTCCTTGTCTCAGATTATTTTGACAAACAAACTGAGGCACTTGCTCAAATGGCAGAATGGCTGCAGCAAGGTAAATTAAAATATCGTGAGACAATTGCTGAAGGTGGCATAGAAAATGCTCCAGCTGCGTTTATAAGCATGCTCAAAGGCGGTAATATCGGAAAACAACTGGTAAAAATCTCAGAGCCAAGTTAAACCACTATAAAACCTAATATCCCTTCCGTTTATCTATCACACTCAGCAGCGGTTTGCCAACAAGAAATCGTTCTAAGTTATCACAAAATAGTGATACAGTCCGATCCATCCGAATCGGTGAACCACCTGCGACGTGTGGTGTGATAATAACATTCGGCATATCCCACAAAGGATTATCATCAGGAAGCGGCTCAACAGGTGTAACATCTAAACCTGCACCACCTATTTGCCCTTCATCTAATGCGCGAATAAGGGCAGGACCATCAACTATCTTACCACGAGTAACGTTAATCAGTAATGCATGCGATTTCATTTTACCAAACACATCATCGTTAAACATACACTCTGTTTCAGGTGTCAATGGTGCACAGATACAAACTATGTCGGATTGAGATAGCAAATCATCTAATCTGTCCATTTTCCATACTTCATGAACAAATGTTGGGGCATCTACGGATTCTGGGTCAACAGCAATAACACACATTTCAAAACCTTGTGCACGACGTGCAACTTCTATGCCCGTCCCACCCAGACCAACAATACCCAATGTCCGTTCACCAAGTTCCCATGCGGCTAAACGTATTGACATTTTATTGTCCCACGTCCGTTCACGTACTGATCGTCCAATACCGCGAAGTAGACCCAAAATCAATGCCCATGCCTGATCCGCAAGATGTGTACCAACATATCCCTTTGCACTTGTCAGAACGATATCGCTTTCAACAAAATCTGGAAACAAAATTCCGTCTACGCCTGCTGCCCACACTTGTACCCACTTCAATTTTGTTGTTTTTTCAAATAGTGTTCGATTGAATCCACCGAATACAATGTCCGTGTCAACGATTTCTTCTAACGCTTCAGTGGCATTCTTAGGGGTTACTATATTCAATGTATCAGAAATTGATTCTATCTGTTGTTTCTGTTCAGATGTGATCTCTGAATTTATCAATATTTTCATGTTGAAATCTTCTCCAATTCTTGGTATGCTAATTACATAACTATGACAAGCGTTTTTCTAAGGAGGAAAATAGTTTGGAAAATAAAAAAATAATTCATAGTCGTACGATGTTATTTGCGATATTTGCAATTAGTCTCTTAGTTTCTGCTGCATTAATCTCCGGTTGTGGTGACGAAGGTGATCCTGTTACTGATATGATGAACGGAGATGGTGATAAAGTCACAGAACCAGAACCTGATCCTGTGGATCCTGTTGTTGATCCACCAGCACCTGGAGTTTCTTTTAATCAGGATATTAATCCAATCCTTGCTGAGAGTTGCGCAAATGCTAATTGCCACGACAATGTTGCTTCTGGTGGGCTGAACCTTACTTCTTATGACAACTTCAAGAAAGGTGGAAAAAGCGGGGCTGCTTTTGTCGTAGAGGATGCAGACAATAGTCTTGTTGTAAAATATATTAAAGGTGAAAAGCAACCGCAAATGCCATTCGGTGGAAATCCACTAAATGCAGACCAAATCCAATTCTTTGTAGATTGGATCAACGAAGGTGCAGAAAACAACTAAATTATTTGGTTTGAAAATCCAATTGTGGGCAGGATTTTAGATCTTGCCCTATATTTGTTACGACATCAATAAAAACACTACATTTTCTCAATCTAATGCATTAACATAACAACATTAGACAGCTAAGTCAATATTGTTTTACATCGGGGTGTGTAAAGTTTTTGGCACTAAACTCAATATCCGATGAAATGGACACGTTTTTCCAAAAAACTGTAAAATATTAAAAGAAATGTTAAAAATTGTAAATAATAATTTGACTTAAGTAATTTAATTGTGTTATAATATACGTCACATATAACGTGTTGAATAAGGAAGAGAATTATGAAAACAAAACAACGGACACAAGGAATAATGATCACCCTACAAGCAATCTTTTCAAGACATAGAGAATATACAGAAGACGTACAATTTCAAAAATTTCTGTTTTTTAATAGATACCGGACGAACCCTTATGTCCACTGCTCTTACAGCGACATACAAAGACGTACAGGTTGTACGTGAATTTGTACGTCAATTGTACAGTTTTGACAAAGGAAAAATCTCGGATTTAATTAACAAGACACACATTCAATGTGTATGTCTTATGCACATTCACCAAGCACTATTCATTGCACCTCGGACATTCATCTCACATTGTTGGAGTGGTTTTCAACCACGATTTATTAGAATGTCAACAGTGTTGGAGGGTTTTCAACCACGATTACATAGTTGGAGGGTTTTCAACCCGATGAATACCGTAAGCGCATTCGGCTTTGAATTGGATTGATTGGATTTCAAGCTTTCCATCCAACCTGAAATGAAATGGTTAATGCCAACAACTTTACACACCCTGTATAGTCCATAACCTTGACACTTTTATGAAATATTGATACATTTATATGACGTTTGAATTTCAATCTTTCAATACAATCTACTGCTGTCATAGGAGTAACCATGAAAGTAACAGATATTGATCGCATTATAGTTGATGTTCCATTCACACCGCGCCAACAAGAAATAACTACTACCAGCGTCTCAACAGTTTACAACTGGTCTCTTTTTGAACTCTGTAAAGTTACTACAGATACGGGACACATTGGGTGGGGTGAAACCGTTATACATTATACCTACAGTCGTGTAAGTGATAGTAGCGTGGAGCGTGTGCTTGGGCAAAGTCCAGCAGAATATATGAACGATGACTCTCTAGGTGCTGGACTACAAATTGCACTCTTTGATGTCGTTGGTAAAATCTTGGAAGTTCCAGTCCATAAACTCCTTGGAACTAAATGTCGGGACAATGTACCAATCTCTTGGTGGAGCATTGACTCATCACCAGAAAATTGGGCAGCAGAGGCAGCAGATTCTGTCACAAACGGTTACACCAGTTTCAAGAATAAACCGCGCCCTTGGTGGGATATTGTTCAGCAGGTTGAGGCAGTCGCAGATGTTGTGCCAAACGACTACAAATTGGACCTTGATCCAAATGCCTGCTTACGGGATGCTGAAACCGCAATCCCTATATTACAGAAACTCGCAGCACATCCAAATGTCGCAATCTTCGAATCACCCATTCCACAAAATGATGTTCAGGGAAACAAACAGATACGACAGGATGTTGATTGTCCAATTGCCATGCATTTTGGTTCTCCTCCATATATCACATGCATTAAGGAAGAAGTCTGTGATGGATTTGTGATCGGTGGTGGTAAATCTCGGACGATGTACGATGGATACCTTAGTGCTGCAGCAGACCTGCCCTTCTGGCTCCAAATTGTTGGCAATGGATTAACATCCACTTGGGCTGCACATCTCGGTAGTGTCCTAACGCATGCCACATGGCCAGCTATCACATGTCTAAATCTTTACAGTGATCATCTGATTACAGACCCCATAGAAGTGTCAGAAGGATGTCATACTGTTCCTGATAAGCCAGGATTAGGTGTTGTCGTGGACGAAGCAGCAATTGAAAAATACCGCGTCCCTGATGAAGATTTAGATGATGATGGATATACCATTCATCATCATCCTCGGATCATAAAAACTGCTGTCTATCCAGACGGAAATTGCATCCACATGGCAGGCGACGGATTGAGTTATTTCAATGCGGGGAATGGTGATGCTTATGTTGAAGGAGCACGACTGGAGTTGACCTATGACGATGGCACAAAGGAGTGGACAGATTTATATGAGAAAGTAACTGAAAAACCTGTGCATGCCAAGTGGTAAATTGATAAATATATAGTCGGATAAATGCAGGTTGGATTTCAATTGTCTCCAATAGAGTTCGATGCCGTTGTGTTGAAACCATATTCTGAGTGCTTCACAAGTGCGTAAGGGTTTACCAAAGACTAAGAGTGTGCGTCCCTTTCCCATATCTGAAAAGAAAAGCACAGGACACTCACCAAATGTTGGACTTGTGGCTTGAACACGACAGACATGTTTATCGCACCCCCATTGTTTTGGCTGCAGTTGTCCGGATTTCTTATAAACCGAAAGTTTCAATTTCTTGTTGTTTATTGTCATCACATAGTTGTTTTTACTATACCCTCAATGTAGTGATATTTAGTGGATGCACCACTATTCTGATAAATGTCAGTTGAATATTATACGGACAAAATAACTTATTTTTTTCTTGACTAAATTTCACATTTTTTATACAATGCTTTTTAGACATTAGAAATTCACGGGGAGCGTGGATTATGTCGGGGGTGCTTAATAAAATGCACCGACAGTGGTAAAGACACTGCCGATGCGTAGCACTGATAGAGAGTCGTCTACCAGCGCTGGTGTCTATCATATCACGATATGGCTTTCATGTCATTCGGAATTATAGAGACCAGCGACTCTACAGAGATTGCAAAAAATATCTCGCTTACCTGCCAATTTCTGTAGTCTGTCTGGATAATCAACCTGGCCTACCGTGGGGTGACGAGGTTAGGAAACCTCGCCTACCGTGGGGCATAGATGAGGTCCGAGATGAAACGAGGCTACAAGTTTAAACTCCGCGAATACATCAAATATTTTATTCTTGGTTTTATTGTTGCTGCACTGGCGTTGGGAAGTTTGGCTATTAAAGCAACACATCCTGAGACACAGCCGTGTGAACCGTTTATCACGGATGAATGTCCTAATAAGATGAAACCTTATGAAAAGGACATACCGGTATGTCCTAAAATTGTCAATCCTTGCCCGCTGGAACAATCGGAGCAAGGAATAACTCAATAAGGAGAACATTCTCATGAGAAAGAAAATGATATGGGGCGTAGCTACCCTCATAGTTTTACTTGTCGGTGTATCTGTATTCTTGTTGACACGGACTACGGATACCAAAACAGAGGTTGTCTACAATCCTCTCACATCAGAAGAAGAAGAACTGGTAAAATCTCAAATTCAAGGGACTATTGAGAAGGGAAAAGTACCCACCGCGAGACCGGGATATAAAATGGTTTTGCATGATGACCATTACCATGAAGTGCCAATCTCTGAAACGGAAGTGTCAACGCCAAATACCAAGTCGGTTGAAACAGTGCCGACAACGAAAAGCGGTGGGTTAACTTACCACGCGGAACTCCTTGAAACGAATCCCGTGAAAGCTTTGAGATTACAGGCAGAAGAACGCGGACACTGGAGCAAGGACCACATACCGCCATTCCCGACAGATGACACCGAAGCACAAGAGTTTGCAAGAAATCGGTATCTGGTACACTATTATGAAAGTATTGGCGATGAAAGTAACCCTATATATGGAAATGCTGCGCGGGCGTATTTATCACAAATGGATGTTTTTTCTGAATATCCAAGTGGTGCACGTAAGTGTGATTTGCTACGAATAATGTGGACAAATCTTGATGCAGGTTATATTAGACCCTATGGCGGTATGACCCGATACGGTAGGGCGCGTCTGTTCCCTTCGGACTATTTCCCAGATTTTATTGATGTTCCTAAATAAATGGAGGTATTAGAATGTTTAAGAGAAGTATAGTTTTAGTGCTTATTGTTTGTGTGTTTTCTTTCTTTTTTATCAATAACATATCCTATGCTGGCGCAGCATTAAACACTTGGATAGGGGCCAGAGAAAAAGTAGAGACCGCAAAATCAATAATGGAAACAGAGCGTGATCAGTATCATGTCATTCAGGAGGATCTGAAGGCGTTGATAGGCGAATGGGATGATGCTGAAATTGCTAAGGCGAACCATGATTTGTTGTCTGTCATCGCTGTAGCAGGTGCGGTTATCAGTGTTGCCAGTGGCGGTTCTCTATATCCAGCGGCTTATGTGCTTGCTGTAACTGGGGCGAAGGCGATGTATACTCAACAGGACTTACGCATTTTTATAAAATGGTGTATACTATTCTATTATGACTACATGGACACAATCTAAAAAGAAGGAAAACCTATTTTCCGATTATTGTCAATTTTTGTTATCAAGTTTTACGAACTGGACGCAAACGTACTTTGGTGATCAGTCTGAGAAATGGAGCCATGATCAACTCAATCGTTTTTTGAGAAATGAGAACATTCCATCAAGCGAACTCTGGCAGTCTGTCCAGGATGACATTGAGTTTGATGATCAAGGGCACATTGCTTTTGATGATGTTGTGCTACCTAAACCGCATGCGAAAAAGATTGAAGCTCTCCGTCCTCAGTGGAGTGGTAGCGACAAAAAAGTCGTTGATGGCATCGGTATTGTAACGTGTCTCTATGTCAACCCAAAGACGCAAGAGTATTGGATCATTGATTATCGCATTTACGACAAAGACCATGATGGAAAAACCAAAATAGACCATTTATTAGACATGCTGCAAAACGCGGTCTTCAAAAAACAACTCCCGTTTCGGACGGTGCTAATGGATAGTTGGTATGCATCCATGCAAGTCATGAAAGCGATTGAAAAACTTTCTAAGATTTATTATGTGCCACTGAAACGCAATCGTCTTGTAAACGATACGGACGGCGTTGAACCACACCAACAAGTCCAAAAGTTATCTTGGACACAGACAGAAACGCAACACGGAAAGCACGTGCACATCAAGAAGTTTCCAAAAGGGCATCAAGTGAAGTTGTTCCGGTTAGTCTCCTCTAACGGACGCACGGAATATATTGCGACAAACGATTTATCTCAATCGGATGCGGATGCGACACGCCAAGAATGTCGCGTGCGTTGGAAGATTGAACAACTTCATCGTGAGATCAAACAAGTCACCGGTATTGGTAAATGTCAATGCCGCAAGTTGCGTGCCCAAAGAAATCATATTGCTTGTTGTTTTCAAGTATGGGTCTGTTTGAAACGTGTTGCGCGCAAACATGGTAAAACAATTTATGAACTAAAACAAAGTTTATTGGATGATTATATGCGATTTCAACTCTCTAATCCTTCAATAATTTTTAAAAATGCGTAAGTTCTGCTCAATCTAACTATGATGTCCAAAAGGAAAAGTATTTGACATCCATGTCAGCTCTATTGTCGTTGATGGATACGGCGCGTGCAAATGTAGAGGCAGCGTATAACGGCGGGTATCTTGTGAAAGAACCCCCTGGAAGTTATATCGGGGCGGCATACTATGCGGAATACACAAAAGGCTATGATCCTGAGTATGATGCGTATTTGAGTATGGCGGTCTCTCATCTGAATGGGTATGAGTATTATGTAGGGAAGTATGAGAACAAAGTGACGTTGACATTCGAGGTGCTGGAGAATTCAGTAAAGGGTGGCGGCACATCGGGGTATTATCATAGAGGTTTTCATACTGGTGATACGACGAGTAAAGAAGACCATAATTTTACAAAGTTTATGACATTTGGCGATTTTGTTGTGAAGCCCGATCTTCCCTATAAGTATCAGTGTAAGGGTAATTATCAGGTGTGTAGTGGGACGTTTAGAACGCCGTATGAAGCAAAATATGCACACCTAGTGAAATGTGGAGACGGAAAAAATGTTGACGATGAAGCAGTAGAGAAGCGTGGAGAAATCATAGGAAATCATGATCATATTGTCTTGGTACTTCTCGCTGGTCGTTCTGTCACAGCAGGGTGCGGACGGGATTATTACTGGTGCGCAGATAGTGAAGAGCATGGAATACAATATTGCGAAAAACCTAACTGTAAGGAACCATTCAGACGCTGTATGCCCCAGTCATTACACGGAGGCAGCTCTCACAACAATATAGAGGCAGACACTCCTACGTCTTCCCCAACGCCCAGTCCAACGCCCACGTACCATGTGTGTGGTGTTCATGAGGATTGGCAATCCGGAGATCATTCGTTGCAGGCGAGTTGTTTAGAGACGGATAGTCATGGACAATACTGCACCGAGACAAATTTCTATGCGTGTCAGTCTCATACGCATGTGTATCCTGCTCCGCCAACAGTGGTAGCCCCTGTTTGGAGTGATATACCGGACCCTTATAATCTCACGGTCGCTGATAGTTTTTATTTAGATTTGAGCAGTTATGTCACTGGCAGTCCAACGTTCACGCGGAATGGCGGTGTGATTCCTGCGGGATTGTCATTTAGCAATGGCGTGATTAGTGGGACGGCGACGAGCGTGGAGAGCAGATCATTTCGATTTACCGCAACCAATTCAGCCGGATCTGTTGACAGCGAATGGATAAGGATCACGGTCACGGCTGCACAATAATCAACTCTACTAAACTCTTTACAGGCAGGTATCCATTTTGGGTATCTGCCTTTTTTTCAAAATTACGGACTGCCTTTTTTTCATAGAAAGTTGCTGGTGCTAATCCGCCAGCTTTTTTGCGTTCCCATCCATCCTTATATGTTGCGCGAAACGATCTACGGTGTTTTTTCTTTCGTCCTTTACTTTTGCGTCTTGTTGTAGCGTGCATACCGTTATATATTCGTAACACTTTTGCTTTCTCACCTATTTATTTTTCTCCGAGACTTTCTTTCGTCCCTCTATTGATGCACCTTTGCACGTAGGCGAGTGTGTCTAAACCTTCTTCGAGGCATTCTTGAAATTTCTCATCGCTGTAATATTGAGTATTGTGCGAAAGACTTTTCTCACGGCATCTGATGGCTGTGGGTTCTCTGTTGCGACACGCAGTTGATGTGTTCAGCGAATTTGAGAGTTTTGTTGTAAGTTGGATTTGGCAATGAGATTTCTACAAGTTTTGACATATTAGCATTATATTTGATTTTATTATAGATTTATAGTAGGGCGATCAGAATTATAGTCTCAACTGGTTCTGAAATGGGCTTGTCGTGTCCATAATTCTTATTTTGGGTATTGCTTAGCATATATGAAATAGTCTAACTGATATTTCTCAAAAGTTGCCAAATATCAGTAATTATCAAGGTTCTTTCGGGTTTAGTTCATGAAAATGCGCCCTGATTTCAAGTAACATCTGTCTTTGTCCAGTGAGTTCAAGTTGTCCTTGATGGAATGTGCGACGTTCTGAGATGCTTACCTGCAATAACATGAGGTAGCTCAAAACTTTTATATCGAGACCCGCATATGCGCCTTGCGTGCTCTCTAAACTCATATCGGACAAGGGGTGTGTAAAGTTAATGGCTCTAAACTCAATATCCGATGAAATGGACACGTTTTTCCAAAAAACTGTAAAATATTAAAAGAAATGTTAAAAAATGTAAATAATAACTTGACTTAAGTAATTTGATTGTGTTATAATATACGTCACATATAACTTGTTGAATAAGGAAGAGAATTATGAAAACAAAACAACGGACACAAGGAATAATGATCATCCTACAAGCAATCTTTTCAGGACATAGACAAAATAGTGAAGACGTACAATTTAAAAAAAAATCTGTTTCTTAATAAATACCGGACGAACCCTTATGTCCACTGCTCTTACAGCGACGCACAAAGACGTACAGTTGTACGGGAATTTGTACGTCTTTTCTACGGTTTTGATAAGGGAAAAATCTTGACTTTCATTATAGTGAATTATAAATATAAGTTGACACTTTCGTCCCATGGTAGGCGAGGTTTCCTAACCTCGCCGATGCAGAGTGTTCAAGTCCTTTCAAAATCCACTATAACAAGACACGCGTTCAATGTGAATGTCTTATGCATATTCACCAAGCGCAATTCATTGCACCTCGGACATTCATCTCACATTGTTGGAGTGGTTTTCAACCACGAGGACATAGTTGGAGGGTTTTCAACCCGAAGAATACCCTAAGCGCATTCGGCTTTGAATTGGATTGATTGGATTTCAAGCTTCCATTCAACATGAAAATGAAATTGTTCATGCCAAAAACTTTACACACCCTTAACTTGATTTGACAATTGCAATAGAATGATGTATAATATGAAATTATAGAGTTTGTCGGTGTAATGTTATACTACTGAACAGGAAACGTTCATGCATTCACAACAGGTAACAGAGCACTTTGAAAACCCGCGCAATATTGGCACAATTGCTGATGCGGATGGTTCTGCCACTATCGGTTCTGCTGCAAGTGGGGAGATGTTGAAACTTACCATAAGAATATTGGATGATTCTGTGGTGGATGTGAAGTTCCGTGCCTTTGGTTGTCCGACTGCAATTGCAAGTGGGTCTGTTCTTACAGAATTAGTGGCGGGTAACCGACTTGTTGATGTATTTGAGATTACAGCAGCAGATATATCAAATGCGTTAGGTGGATTGCCAGTAGACAAACAACGTTATGCTGAACATGCAGAACAAGCACTAAAGGAAGCTCTCGCGAACTTAAATAGATAACAGGAGATGACCAATGATTAATGTAACGGAATCAGCAGCACAAAAAGCGATTACACTGATTAATGGCAATGACAATGACAATGACACCGATGGTGAACTCGGTTTACGCATGCAGGTGGTCGGTGGTGGCTGTTCAGGTTTCCAGTATAGCCTTGAATTCGGTGAAGCGAAGGGAACTGATAGAGTGTATGAATTTCATGGGTTGAAGGTCTATATTGATCCCCGCAGTTCTCTATATCTTGCCGGTTCGGTGCTGGATTACAATGACGGTCTCATGGAATCAGGATTTAAGATCTCTAATCCAAATGCCAAAAACACATGTGGCTGTGGTGAATCTTTCAGTGTGTAAATGAAAATCCGGTAGAAATGCAATCTTTACATGTCTACCGGTATTTTAGGTATCATTTACCATTTTCGTGATATAGTGAATTATCAAAATAAGTTGACAAATCATCTGTAGGAGCGATCTCCGAATCGCGATAGACCGAGAATCGGAGTTCCTCCTACAACTCGTAATGTCAAGTTAATTGTAAAATCCACTATACAATAACATTCAGAGTGTTTTGTAGAGTTCTGCATGCCGTTTCAACACAGCATCTGAATCCTTAGGATTAATCACCTCAATAGAGATAAACCCTGTATAATTATCTTCTGCAAGAAGTGTTAAAGAGTCTTTTTCAGTATCGGGCATCGGACCTTCGTCCCCAAAACTGACGTGCGCATGACGGACTTTATTACGAAGATGTACATACGCCACATCCACAGGTTGTCCGTGTCGGACGTGGTGGCCTGCATGCCAATTCACAAAGGTGTTCTTCGCATCTGAACGATATAACACTTCTGCCAAGTAACTTGCTAATAGATTGCCGTGAGTTTCCAAACAGAGTGCTACTCCTGCCTCACCTGCTATCCCATCACATTGCCTAATTCCATCAGCTTCCCAATCCAGGGTTTGATCGACTTCATTCGGTGTTTTCGGGACAGGATCGCCGAAGATACGGATATTTTTTGCTCCCATCTTTTCTGAGAGATCAATATATCGTTTTAGCAAGTCAACTTGATGCTGGCGTTTCTGAGCATCTGGATCAATAAATCGGACACCCGTTGCAATACAAGATAATGCAATGCCACTATCTTCAAATTGTGATTTTGCATCGCTAAGTTGTTGTGGTGAGGAGTCTAATTCTACACCGTGTCCGTGATCCCATTCTACACGAAGTTCCAAATGTTCATAACTATACTGTTTTGCCTTGTCAATAAGTTCTGTCAACGACAATGGTGGACAGACAGACGACATGAAACCAAATATCATGTGATTCCTCCATATATACACTAAATTTCTCTATCTGGTGTACCAACAACCTGATAGATATTGTTTTATCCTTTGATATCAATAGTTGAACTACCATCACCTTTTTTCTTAACGATAATTTTGACTGGTAGTCGTCTTGTTAACTCTTGTATGTGACTGATAATGTAGATGTTTCGTCCTTGCATGCGAAGTCCTTCTAAAGCTGCGATAGCAATATCAAGTGTTTCAGCATCCAATGTGCCAAATCCTTCATCAAGGAAGAGAGAGGAGAGTTGTGTCCTCCCTTGGCTGAGTTCAGAGAGGGCAAGTGCTAACGCGAGGCTTGTGAGGAATGATTCTCCTCCAGAAAGTGTTTCAACAGGTCGCTCCTCATTGGCATTCCAACGGTCTATTACACTGAGTTTACCAATAGTTTCAACTTTGAGCTGATAACGTTCTGATGTCAGATATTCCAACTGAACATTTGCTATCTTACTAACTTGTTGAAACATAATTTCTAAAGCGAAGTCTCTGAGTCTGTTATGCGGAATTAAATCTTGTAAATTTTTCCAACGTTCCCATTCTTGCTTGGCCGCATGCACTTCGCTATCAAGTTCCTCACGTTTTTTTAAGCTATGTTTCAGGTTGTCAATTTTCTCATTTTGCCTGCCAATTTCTTCTTGTGCCCTTTGTATCTCTGCCGCAATTTCTTCTGCTTGGGATCTAATCAGTTTTAATACTTCAAGGTCAAATGGTACTTCTTCAAACCGCGTTCGCAATGCAACAATTTCTACTTCCAGTTGCTGTTTTTCACTCTCATGAATATCAATTTTTTCAGTAAGTTCTTTTATCTGGGTTTCTTCTCGGAATGCGTCATTGTGTGCGTCTGGTGAATCAAATCCTGCTTTGTCTAACTTATCAAAATAGACATCGCGCGATGCTTCAAAATTTTCACTTTTCTCCTTCAATTGCTCTCCGCGAAATTCCTGAGCCGTTTCTTTTTCAGTTAATTGTATACGGCTTTTTTCTAACTGTTGTTTGGCTTCATCGCGTTCATTCATCTTTGTCTTGAGTTCAGCATCTAACTTGTTAGTCGCTTCATTGATTTCGTCTTCTGTTTCTAAGCCGTCAGTCTTTTCACGAACAGAATCTAAAAGCATTTCACCTTCTGTTTGGTGGAGATCAATTTTAGCTTGCAATTCTTTGCAGCTTTTTTGTAAACTTTCAAGCTCGCGTTGCTCCCCCTGAATTTCGGTGTTAAGCACCTTAAGTTGGTTGTTTTTAGTGGTAAGTTCCTGACCTTGTAAACTAACCTTTTCTATTTTATCAGAAAATTGCTCTACGGCAGCATCTGGCGTAACACCGTGAAAAACTTCGGGCATTGAAGTCCAAAAATCTTTCTCGGTATCAGAAATGTCCAATTTCAAGACCTCAATCTCATCTGTTACAGATTCCAATTTCTGTTTTGTATCGTTCAACAGTTCATTTTCTCGATTGAGATTATTTTCACAGGTTTCAAGTTTATGAGAAATTTCATTCAATTTGTTGGATACTTCATTGAAAGTTTCTTGGGTAGTGTTGAGATTCGCAATCGTAGTGTCTGCTTCATCAAACCTATCATCAATCCATTCGAATGAGATGTCTGCAGATTCATAAAGTTCTTTCCACTTTGCACAAAGGTCTTCGGTTTCGGTATTTAGGTTTTCTATTTCTTCAATACACTCGTCAACTTGTTCAACGGTGTTAGATTTATCTTGTTGGAGACGTGTCTGAGTCTGTTCTAATTTTTGTTTCTGCTTCTGTGCCTTGATTGCCTCTGTTTCGGCATCGTCTAATGTTTTCTCAATACCTTCAAGTAACGCCTCGTTTTCATGCTGAACTTTATCAGCATAAGGATGATCTGTAGCACCACATACACGACACGGTTGTCCTGGTTCAAGCTGATGTCGGAGTTGATTTACAGGGTCCGCTAAAAGTGCTATTTCCCTCTCTGCTTCTAATTTCTCAACTTCTGCATCTGATTGCTTGCAGAGTAGAGATTGAACTTCAAGGTTTCTCTTTAGGTCATCAAGGGATTCATCAAGTCCGTTGATATTTTCCCTTAATTCCGCGAGATCGTCCCTTCTATCACCGAGTTGATCGACCAAATTTTCATACTGTTGCGCTATCGGTTGCGCTTTTCTTGCATTGTCTCTTCTGCTTTGCCATTCCTCAAGTGTACCATTTTCTTGAAGTTCTTTGAATTCTGCTTCTGCTTGTTTAAGAGAGTTTTTTACAGTTTTTTCTTTCAAAAGTAGTTCTTTCCTATTCTCAGTTAATTCTTTTAACTTTTCTTCTAACTTTCCTATTTGTGACTCGTACTCCGTCTGGTCATTTACTTTTTCCTTTTGCAGTTGGCATTTTAAATTGAGTTCTGATAGAAGAACACTTATTCGGTTTAGACGTGACTGCCGATCTGATGGGAGAGGGTTTTCATCTAAAAAGGTTTGCGCTTCCGCAATTTGTTCTTGCAATTCAGTTTGACGAGTCACCTTCACGGTTAACTTGTTTAACGTTGTTTCAATTTGGTCGTCTATTTTTTTCTTATCGGTTATTTGGTTATTTGCTTGTTCAAATTGGTTTTCTGCCTGACTTACTTCTAATATTGCAGTGTTAAAAATGTCAATTCTCCGTTCACGCTCGGATAAAGCTGTTTGATAAGTCTCGTCTTTCTTGTCAAAATCGGCTTGGTTGGTCTCCACTTGCTTTTGTGTATCCGTAAACTCGATTTCAGCCTTTTGTAGGTCATCTGCTGCTTTTTCATGATTCGATTTTGACGTATCAAACAACTGTTTTTCTGGACGGAGTTGGTTTGCACGTTCAGCACGGTCAAGTTCCGATTTCAGTTCGTCAATCATCGGTTGCTGATTGATAAGTTCTTTTTGATTTTCTTCAGAAGATTGTAATTTCTCATAGTCCTCTTTACGTTTTGTTTCATGCTCTTTTTCTGCTTGAACTTGCTGATTTTTTATGCCTAATTTTCCTGCTTCTGCTTGCCATCTAGCAAGCTCTGTTTTTGTTTCTGAGAGTTGTTCAAGTGAGGCTTCAGGAACAGCTGCCAACTTTTGCAAAACATTCTGATATTCAGTTTCAACAGTTGTCACCTTATCGTTTAATGTCCTTTTCAGTTCATCGTAGATATCAACACCCGCAGCAGATTCTAAAATTGTTCGCCGCACTTCGTCTTTTGCTTTTAAAAACGCAGCGAATTCACCCTGTGCTAACATCACTGAACGTCTAAAACTATCAAAATCAAGTCCTAAGATAGAAGTAATCTCCTCACTGATTGTCTTTTCCGATGAACCTAATGATTTTCCTTGTTTTGATAGTCTATCAGTAATGAGTTCTTCTGAATCCGCATAAAACAAACTTCCATTTGGAGAACCGCTCTGCTTGGCAGACCAAGTTGCGATGTATCGTGTATTGTTTGCAATAAAATGCACTTCAGCAAAGCATTCTTTTTCCCCGTGACTAATTAGATTTTTTGGATTTTGAGTGCCAGAACCTGTTAGACGCGGTGTTTTGCCATAGAGGGCAACGCAAATCGCATCCAACAATGTTGTTTTACCGGCACCCGTAGGACCGGTAATTGCCACAAGAGAAGCATCATTAAGGGGAGTGTCCTCAAAATTGAGTTCTTCTTCATATCGAAAACTGTTTATATTCTTAAGTTTTAATTTACATAGTTTCATTGATTATTCTCTACCAATTGGAGTAGTTCTTTAAATGTTTGTTGCATTGATTCATCTAGAATTTCACCAACATTAGACTTGTAATATTGTATGAATACATCTTCAGGACTTTTCATCTCATCAACATTTAGTTGTGGTCGATCTTCTGGTTCGGGTAACTCTATTTCAACACTTAGTACATCGCCACCACGTTCGGCAAATACCTGTCGTATGGTATCGTTAATTCCGGGGGCAACTGTGTCTAATTTCAGTTGTACCTGAATGAATTTGTTAGTCCAATTTTCTGTAGTCGCTTGTAAAACTACAGAGTCTGCATCACCTTTAATTGTACGCAGTTCTTTGAAAATTGGTATTTCCATCTCTTCATCTTTAATTATCTCTCCATTCTCTGAAAACTCAAGCAGAAACACCTGTTTACTATATGTTGCTTCATTAAACCTAAGAGGAATTGGTGAACCAGAATAACGGATTGGGAAGTCAGTTTCATTGTTACTTTGTGGCCTATGTAGATGACCGAGTGCGATGTAATCAACGCCATTAGGAAAATCGGATGCTTGTATTGCAGATGCCCCACCAATCTGAATATTTCGTTCAGAATTCATCTCTTGTCCGTTGTGAACAAACAGGTGTCCCATCAATATTTTCGGGAGTTGGATAGGCATTCGTGAGACACACTTTGCATACAAATCTTTGAGTCTTTGACGATATCGTTCAGTCTTATCTATATCAGATTCAAAAGAGACATGTGGGAGTTCATTTTCTGACAGATATGGTACAGCAGCAATAGCAATTTTGGGATCATCAGGGGGAATCTGGACAACGCATTCTTCTGGTGTAGTTGCTTGTCCTACAACATGAATGCGCCCCATTTTGAGAAATTCTTTGGGTGCTTCTAAGTGACGTGCAGAATCGTGGTTACCTGCAATAATAACGGTGTATGTCTGAGTATTTTTATATAGTTTGTATAGAAATTTATAATATAGGTTAGTAGCTTCTGCGGATGGCAGAGAAGTGTCAAAAATATCACCTGAAACAAGGAGCAGGTCAATGTTATTTTCTTTGATAATCTGAAGTAACCATGTTAGAAACTGTTCATGTTCATCATGTCGTTGACGTTCATAAAGTCGCTGTCCGATATGCCAATCGGCAGTGTGCAGAATACGCATGTCTACCTCATTTTACAATGTCCTATTATTCATTATCAATACCTTCGCCAATTATCCTGGGTTAAGATTGGGTTGTGTGTGATGAATAGCACCGATTGAACCCAGATGTTCAGTGATTTGCTGAATAACAATTGGTTCAGGTTTTTGCGGAAGCATTTTTAATGTTTCATGCACATATTTCAGCCCTCGGTAGCGCGATTTGAGATCTAATACACTATATTCGGGATTCTGACATCTGTCCTTTTCCATGAGTTTCGCACTGACATGGATCATAAACATTGATAGATTTGCTGCAGTGTTCACGGGTTCTTTGTTGACATTCATAGCATCTTGCAATCCCCAATATTGTTTCGCATCCCGGAAGTTGAACTCGATTTGGAAACGAAGGGAATAATAGTCAATCATCTTTTCTGCGTCTAATGCTAAATCAGAACTAAACAATAGGATGTGTGATTGCTTTTTTGTTTTCAAGTTTGTCTTGAGGAGGCAAACGACGTTTAGAAGTTCTGGGAACTTTTGGTTTCGCAGGTGTCCTTGATATATGTCGGTTCTGATATTTCCATCGGTTTGGATAGAGATGCGATATTTCGGATCAATCTGTTGTGGGTTGAACCTTTCCCCGTAGAGCCGTGGGTGTCCGGGGCCTTCTTTTTCGTCTGTCGGTTGCCAAAACAGTGCGGCATCCGAGCGAAGTTTTGAGATGAGATGGAGATCACATTGTCTTGTCATTTGTCCTCCGTTATTATGTCCAAAATATCCATCAAGCACTAAATACCGGAGTTGGATCGCACCGCCGACTTTTGACAGTAGCGTTTTGATCATAATTTGAAGTTGTTTCAAAACACCGATAATCACGACATCGGTTTTATCTCGGTTTTTGCTCCCTTTTGGGCGTCCACGCGGGCGTTTCAAGGGGTCCTTTGGGGTAGCATCTTGTTTGGCAGCTGAAGTCGATGATGTGTCATCTCGGACGATTTGTTCTATAGCCATTGGATAAGAACGCCGTTCATTGACACTCACTAAGGACACGGCTAAGAATGACAAACTTGGGATCGTTTTGCCATGTGTTGAAGAAAAGAAACGGTCTAAACCAAAAGTCTTTGAACCCGTTTTGGGCTTGATTGTTTCGTCTCCTACGATGATATATTCGCTTTCACGATCAAGCAGGTGTGTGCGAAAAAACACCCAGAAGAGGGTCGGCCAAGGCAGCACCGTGTTGAAAAAGCGTTGAAGTGTGCGGTAGCTACCGCCTTTTGATGTCCAACGAGAGATATTTAACATGGTGACCCGTCCTGTCATCGCAAGCACTGCGAGGACAACACATGATAATTGGCGTCCTGTCGTTGCAGATATATGTGGTGCAAAAACTGCAAAAAGTGCTATAATTACTTGCATGGGCAATTGTCCTTTCAAAGTTATTTTATTAATATATTTGCATAACTTTAGGACATTTGCCCAATTTATTCAACAATTTTTTTGGCGAAGGTATTGGTATTAAGTAGGAGTTAATAAAATCCTAAAACTAAATAACTTTGAGTTTCATGAATTACTTTTGAAGTCTTCTAAAAATTTGTGCTTATTGTATTTCGCTGTCTAATCCCAATATCGCAGGTATTTCAGTCAGTGAACCTATTTCATAGTCTGGTTGTGCATCAGTATCATTCTGAACATTGTCACGGTTAAGCCAAACAGCATGTGCTCCAACATTTTGTGCGCCTTGAACATCGTTTTCAAGTGAATCACCAACATGCATTAGCTGCGAGAATTTGCAATCTGCCTGCTGGACAGTAACCTCAAAAATCTGTGGATCTGGTTTCTCAACCTGTACATCTTGTGAAAAAATAACAAAAGCAAAATAATCTTCAAGTCCACATCGTTCAGGATAGGTGTTTCCATTTGAGAGCAATCCTAACTTGAAATGTTGTGACAGAACATCAAATGTCGGTATTACATCAGGGTACAACTGTATATCTTCAAAACGGTGCTTGAGATAAATTGCATTTAGGTGTGCAGCCAGTTTTTTGTTAGGATATCCTACATATTCAAGTGTCTGTTCAAAAGCACCTCGTCTGATTTCTTCAAGATTCCAAATTTCACCTTTTACTTCATTTGCAAATTGGTCTCGGATCCAAATCATCTCATCAATTGTCAGTTCTAATGCCCGTTGTGTGGGAACTTGTCTTTGCAGTTCAGTTAAAGTTTGTTTTAGCGAATGACGCATGACCTTATAAAAATCCCACAAGGTCATGTCACCATCAAAAGAGATAACGGATATTTTCAAAGATATCTCCTCAAAATACTAAGATTTAGGCACGCCAATAGAAGCATGAATCTGTGCGAATTTCCACGTCTGGTCAATTTTTTCCAATACGCCTGTCATCCTCATCTCAAATTCTTCTTCTTCGCCTTGCCATTTGAGTTTCCACATCTGCCGAGTATAGAACCAAGCAACACTATCTCGTTCCTGCACATCAAGATTGATGACTGTGATGCTGAAATCCTCAGTACTCGCAATATGACTTTGATAATAGGCTGCAATTCCATCTCTCCCTTCAATGACTTCGTCTGCATCTGTGCCTATTTTCACATAGTGTGCGACAGGGAGCATCATCGCAATAAGGGTTTCAGCATCTCTGGCGATAAGTGCGTCAAAATACGCTTTTACCGTATCACACGCATTCTGCATCGTGAATTCCTGTGAGTGCATCCCACAGTGCATTGCTCATCTGTTCACATGACTGTACTACAACTTCTTGTGCATCCGATGACAACGCGCCAATTCTCTCAAGTAGTTCTTCTGCTTCATGTTCATTATGTGAATGTATTTCAAAATACGGTTCCACTTTTTCTGGAAGTTGATAGAACGCTTTCAGTCCTGTCAACTTGGATTTTGCTGTTTCTGGTTGTTGTGCCTCGAAAGCATAAAGCGCGCCTAATGCTGTTTCTCTATTAGAAAAGAGATTATCGGCAGTATTCAAGAGAGTTTTCACTTGTGGTATCTGTGCATCCGAAATTTCGGTGTCAAGTCCATCGGCAAAATCTTTCCACATCTCAATATGTTCTGTTTCCTCTTCTGCTGTTTCAGCATCGTTTATTGTTTCCCATCCCTTAGGTATCGTTGAGATAAAGGCACCATATTCGCGGGCATAACATTTCAATGCTTCAACTGGCAATTCACCAGCACTCCATGCTTGATAAAACGGATGTTTGAGTAAATTATATTTGGATATTCTACTGTCTAACGCTTTTTTGTAATCCATTGATTAGCACTCCATATCATTTTTATGAACTTGGGTTGTTGATAAACTCACTATTCAGATTTCCATGTCTCCATTGAAAATCTGTTTGTAGTATAGCACATCTATGGGTTGATGTCAAGAATAGCTTAATGTCGTTTGGGGTTATTTAGTTATAAGTATTTTCAAAAATAGAGATTTACTGAAAGTTAATCCCAAGGCGGTAGGTGCGGTTTTTTCTTGTTGGACGCATTTGAGATAGTCCAAAATTTCCATCCCTATTGTAGCGCGGGGTCTCCGTGCCCAGCCGAAACCTTCTACATACAAACAATGAGCGGGGCACGGAGACCCGCGCTACAATTACATAAAGTCGTATCTGTGCAATAACTCTACACACCCTTTATGACAAAAAGATTTGACAAACTTACCTATCATGTGTAATATATCAATCAAATTCAATTGTTGGATTGAACTTAAACTATATTATGAATATGAGTCTCAATATCATGCAAAGAGGTGTGTCTTGTTGTTTGTAGAAGTGTATTCTTTTATCTCTGTCTTCAGTGTTTAAAATGCGACACGAATACCTGTTGATTTTGTTCTTGAATTGATACTCATGGTAAAACCGTATCTATATGTGGCGTTTTCCTTTTATTTTCAGTATCAAATTCTATAGAAATAAGGAGATGACTATGTTTAAAGACCATTTCAATTTTATCAGTTACTTTCTAATATTTGTGTTGGTGTTGACATTAATTAGTATGACACATGCAGAAACATTAACCCTGTATTCCGGTCGTAGTAAAAGTTTGGTTGATCCAATTATTCAGCAATTTGAAAAAGAAACAGGTATTGAAGTAAAGGTTAGTTATGCGAATACAACTCAGTTGGCAGCGAAGCTTCGGACTGAGGGAGACAAAAGTCCTGCAGATTTATTTTGGGCACAAGATGCAGGGGCGCTGGGTGCGGTAAGCAAAAAAGGTCTATTTGCGAAACTTCCAGAATCTGTTCTTTCTCAAGTTCCAAAGACCTTTCAACACACTGATGGCTTGTGGATTGCAACCAGTGGTAGAGCACGTGTGCTTGCATATTCACCTGAACGTGTGAGTACCGAAGTGCTCCCGGAAAGTGTGTTTGAATTGACACAACCGAAGTGGAAAGGTAAAGTGGGATGGGCACCGCTCAATGCTTCGTTCCAAGCGTTTTTAACAGCAATGCGCGCGCAGGTAGGCGAGGAACGCGCTGAACAATGGCTACGTGAAATGAAAGCAAATGGGGCAAAAACATATCCAAAGAATACGCCGATTATTGAAGCTCTTGCCGCAGGGGAGATTGATCTCGGTTTACCAAACCATTACTATCTCTTTCGTTTCAAAAAAGGAAATTCAAAATTTCCTGTAGAGCAAACCTTTTTTAAAAAAGCAAAAGATCCAGGTAATCTTGTAAATGTTGCTGGAATTGGTTTATTAAAAAGTAGTGAAAACCAAGAAACTGCACTGAAGTTCATAGAGTATCTGCTTTCTGTGAAGGCACAACAATACTTCGTCAGTGAAGTGTTTGAGTATCCCGTTACTGAGGGTGTGATACCAAATGCCAACTTGTTGCCTTTAAATGAATTGCTAAAGATTGTACCAACTTTTAATTTAAATGAGATGGACGATCTTGAAGGTACACTGAAACTTCTGCGTCGTGTTGAGATTATGTAGAAGGTTTGAATACAAAACGTGAGTTCGAATATAAGCAATTGGTTCATCACGAGTATTCAATTGAACGAAATGCAGGTCCAACGCAACCCAAAACACCGTCAGGGTGTGTATAGTTTTTGGCACTAACTTCTTACCATACATTGTAGTGCCAAATCAACGGTATGAATGCGCTTATGGCATTCCCCGGGTCTCCGTGCCAGCCTAAACCTGCTACATTTAAACAGTGTGCGTTGCACGGAGAGCATGGGCTACAATGGTAATTGCGTTGCACGGAGACCCCGCAATACAATGGTTGAATGTACGAGGTGAGACGTCATAAGACACTCTACATTTTCTTCTGTTAGCCAAAAATGGCCCTTCATTGTGCCGACAATACTTGTTGGTGTATGTGGTTTGGTGCCATTACTATATCTGATAATTGAAGCGATTAATGTCGAAGGTAGTGTCCTTGTTGAAAATCTGTTTCGCATGCTTAATGCGAAACTATTTTACAATACATTGCTGCTGGCATTTGGTGTCCTTGTTCTTAATATTCTATTGGTGACTCCTGCTGCGTGGTTGACAGCACATACAGACCTGCGTGGCAAACGGATTTTTAGTATCCTTTGTACTTTACCGTTAGCAATTCCTGCGTATGTGATGGCATTAGCACTCTTGGGACTTGGTGGTAATAACGGTATTTTCGCATCACTTTTTGGTAAAAGCATCCCTCGTCTTAGCGGTTACTGGGGTGCTTTAATCGCGCTCTCCTTCTACACAAGTCCATATCTTTTTCTGAACTTACGGACAGCACTTCAAGGTCTTGATCCCAATCTTGAGGAGTCCGCAAGAAGTCTGGGGTATCGGCAGTGGCGTGTGTTTTTTCGTGTTATCTTACCACAACTTCGTCCGGCATTTTATGCTGCGGGGATGCTTATTGTCCTTCATGTGGTTGGTGATTTCGGTGTTGTCTCGCTGATGCGTTATGAGACATTTAGTTATGCGCTATATGTTGAGTATAGTGTTGCATTTGAATATAACTACGCAGCGTGGCTTGGTCTTATTCTTCTCGGTTTTACGGGTTGTCTTCTATTCCTTGAAACGCGTCTTTTAAGTACTGTAACTCTTTTTCGTGCTGGACATGGTGTTTCCCATCATCGATCTTTAATTCCTTTGGAAAAATGGTCAGGTATCGGTTATTCATACTTGGTATTGCTGTTCATCGTAACAGTTGGAATACCAACTACAACAGTATGTCTTTGGCTGTTGAAGGGGTTTGACGCATCAACATTAGGTGACCTATTTGAATCGTTGATTGGTTCTTTAGGTGTTGCTGTTCCGACAGCAATTTGTAGTGCTGTATTAGCAGTCCCGTTTGCATATATTGGTGTGCGTTATTCCGGACGCTTCTCAAACATACTGGCACGTATCCCTTATTTTATTTACGCTATCCCACCACTTGCTCTTGGTCTATCTATTATCTTTTGTATCGGAAGTACTAATTCCGCGTTGATAATGATCTGTGCGTGTATTCTTCATTTCCTTGCAGAAGCGACAGGTCCTGTCCGCAGTTCCATCTATCAGACCTCACCACATTTAGAGGAAGCAGCACGTACACTTGGTTGTTCCTCTTTCCAAGCATTTTGCAGGACTGTATTACCTCTTCTTTTACGTGGTATGTTCATATCCATTGCCCTTGTATTCCTTGCTACAATGAAGGAATTGCCGCTTACACTCCTTCTACGTCCACCCGGTTATGAGACATTAGCTGCGAATGTATGGGACTATACAAATGAAGCAATGTATGCAGAAGCAGCACTCAATGCATTTGTAATACTACTTTTTTCCGCACTTTTTGTCCACTTCCTTATCCGCAAAGAAGATGTGTGACACAATATTTCAACAATTCTTGCACATATTTGTCTAATTCTGATATAATGCGGAAATACCGTCTTTGAATATGCTTTGACTTCAGAATCAGTCAAGATTATTGCGTGCAATCCGACCTACGGTGTTCACCGTGATGAAACTTGCTGTGAAATATTATATGGAATACATACTTTGTTAGATTTTTTTACTTTGCCCACGTATAATGCACTCGGTCTGAACGCACTCAGGATACTCCTCTCTTTTGCGCTAGGTCTATTTATTGTACTTATCTATCAGTGGACACATAGCAAGGTACCACAAAGATCTTTTGCCAATACACTTATTATATTGTGTATGCTAATATCAGTGGTGATGGTAGTTATTGGTGATAGTATTGCGCGTGCATTTAGTCTTGTTGGTGCTTTGTCAATTATCCGTTTTCGTACAGCGATCCAAGACCCGCGTGACATTGGATTTGTGTTTTATGCGTTAGCTGTTGGAATGGCAGTTGGTGCTGGTAACCCTGCTGTTGCTATACTTGCAACCTTTCTCATCGGTATCATCATACTTTGTATGTATCATTGGCATCAACATTTTGATAAAGGAGATGAATTCACGCTTGAAATCTGTTTGGCATCTAACAATACCTCCGAAAAGGTTTATCGCCAAATATTTGATAAGCACGTTATTCAGGAACGTCTGATTGAAAAACGGATCAAAAAGACACAGGTTGTTGAGCTGAATTTCCGTATCAAATTGGCAAAACCTCTTGACTGGCTGACGTTTTATAATGAACTCACGGCGAATGAAGACATTGTAGAAGTGAAATTGGATAAGAAGTAAGATACGAACACTTCTGTACATCAGCTGTCTAAACCTGAAACAGTAAAGGAGACTACAATGAAACAGATAAAAATAATACTACTATTTGGCATCATATTATGTTTGGTTACATATTCTTATGCGCAAGACAGTGCGACAGCAGAGAAACTTACTAAAGACCAGAAACGATTTGACTTTGATGGGAATGGAACGCTTAGTCCTGATGAAACCTTAGTGATGGTCCAAGTAACAACTTTAGAATCCATCACTGATAGTAAACTCAGCAGTGAAGAGATAGAGAAAATGCGTGGCGGTCCGCCTCAAGGTTTTGGTGATGGACCTCCGCGGGGTTTTGGTGGTGGCGGTCCACCTCAAGGATTTAGTGGAGGTCGCCCCCCACAAGGTTTTGGAGGAGGGCGACGGGGTCCCCGTCCACCGGAAAAATTGGTTGAACAGTTTGATATCAATAAAGATGGTAAGTTGACAGGAGACGAGCGAAAAGCAGCTATTGAATCACGAGGTGAAGTATATCAGCCTGAACAACGTGCAGGCACACCTGTTGGTGATATTCAAGATGATGTGAAAAATAGCCTTGCTGCAGTACCAAAAGATACACCGAAATTCTACGATGCGGGAACACTCCGCACATTATACCTCCGTTTTCACGATGAGGATTGGTATGCACAACTGAACGCATTTTATCGCACTGATGTTGAAGTGCCTGCAGATTTAGTCGTAGATGGGAAGGTATATAAGGAGATAGGTGTTCGGGCTCGTGGCACTTCATCCTACTTCACTGTAAATTCTCCTAAGAAATCGTTTAATGTTGCCATTGATTATGGTGACGATTCCCAAAGGCTTTATGGATACAAAACACTCAATCTGCTCAATGGACATGTTGATGCTTCATTTCTCAGAGAGGTGCTGTATAATCGAATTGCACGAGACTATTTTCCTGCAATGAAAACGAACTTTGTCAAATTAGTTATCAACGGTGAAAGTTGGGGTGTCTATATCAACCTACAACAGTATAACAAAGATTTTTTGGATGAGTGGTTTGGCACAAGAGATGGAGTGCGGTTTAAAGTGGGACCTGGTGGTGGCGGGTTGACTTATACAGGAAACGATGTTGAAGCATATCAACGGACGTATCAACTGAAGACTGCGAATGTTGAAAACCCTTATGATAACCTGATTGAACTCACTGAGATGCTTGATGCAAAGACACCTAATGAGAAGTTGAAAACCGATCTACCATCCATATTAAATATTGACCGTGCACTGTGGCAACTCGCTGTTTCAAACGTCTTTATGGATGATGATAGTTACATTCACAAAGGTGGAGATTTTTCTATCTATCAGGATGTCAACGAGAGATTCCATCTTATATCACATGATAACAATGAAAGTTTCAGATTTGGTGCTGAACGGCGTGGTGGTGGTCCTGGTGGAGGAGGTCCCGGCGGTTGGTCGTGGGGAGAACTGTCAGCTGGGATGGTATCACCTGTTACCCATGCAGACAATACTATGCGACCAGTTATTAGCCGTCTGCTCGGAATACCAGAATGGAAAGCGCGGTATATCGCACATGTCCAAACTGTCGTGGATGAGTGGCTCAATTGGGAAGTTATGGAACCTGTTATCAGAGAGTATCACACCCTAATTGCTGCGGAAGTTGAGAAAGATAATAAGAAACTATACGACTACAATAGTTTTCTGGAAAGTCCTGATAGAGAAGGTGTTCGACGCACTCCGAGTTTCAAAGTATTTGTTACACAACGACGCGATAATCTACTGAATCATCCTGAATTGAACAAACCGACACCGAAGATTCTCTCGGTTTCCACACCAGAAAATCCGAATGCGAATCAACCTATTGAGATAATGACAGAATTGGATAATTCTGTTGCAGCGGATTCTGTTCTGTTGTATTATGGCACTGACAGACATGCACCTTATACGCATGTGGAAATGTCAAGAAACGGCGACAGATATGTAGGAAGTATTCCCGGTTTTCCTGCGGAGACACTCGTATATTACTATGTTGAAGCGAGTGCTGTGGAAACACATGGTACTACAACATTTTCACCTGCACGTGCAGAATTTGGAGCGGCACATTACCGAGTTGCTGCACCGCGTGCGAAAACGGTATCAGTTGTAATAAATGAATTGATGGCGGCAAATACACAGAGCATAACTGATCCGCAAGGTGATTACGAAGACTGGCTTGAACTGCACAACATCACGGATGCACCTGTAAATTTGACTGGGATGTATCTCACTGATAAAGTTGACAATTTGAAGAAATGGGTATTCCCTGAAGGGACCACGATTCCTGCGCGTGGGTACTTAATTGTATGGTTAGATGAAGATGGCAAGGCAACAGAAGGACTGCATGCTAACTTTAAATTGTCACGAAACGGTGAAACTGTGATATTGGTGGATACGGATGCACGCAACAATCAAATTGTTGACATCATTGCTTTTGAGCAGTTGGAGAGAGATTCTGCTATTGGCAGATTGCCAAATGCCAACGGTGAATTTCAAGTTTTACCGATGACACCGGGAAAACAAAACAGGTAGCCTTAGTCATAAAAAGAGTATCTCCAAAAGAAATACGAACCTTTTTATTCTTGTGATGTCTAACGGGTTAAAAGCAAAATTTGAAACGAATAGCAAGAAAACTACGTGAGACTTACATGACTTCTGGAGGAGATAAATGTCCGTTTCGACACTGACGGTTAATATGGAAACCTATTCGGAAATAGCACAAGTGGAAGATTTTGATACCGAACAGGAACGCGAACTTATCTTGCGATGCCAAGAGAGAGATTCAGCAGCGATGGGAACGCTCATAGTGCAATACCAGCACTGGGTGTATAATATCGCTTATGGTATGCTGGGTCATCATGAAGATGCGGAGGATGCAGCGCACGACGCGTTCCTCTCTGTTTGGCAAAATATAGATAGTTTCAAATTCCGATCACGGTTTTCTACATGGCTGTACCGAATTGTGAAGAATAAATGCCTGAATGTTATTGGTCAACGAAAACGCAGAAAGACGGATCCTATGGATATTGATGACTCACAACCTTGGGTGCCGCTTGACAACGTGACTCCTGAACAGGAAGTGCTTCGCACTGAACAGAGTGAGATCCTTCATGCTGCCCTTGGTAGATTGAAAGAGAGTTATCGGACGATCTTGATCCTGCGTGAATTGCGTGAACTTTCTTATGAAGAGATAGCGGAAGTGCTGAACTGCACGCTGGGGCGCGTCAAATCACGACTGCATGAGGCACGAAAAGCTTTGAGGGAAGAACTTGAACGAATAGAATGGTAAGGTTGAATTTTTATTGATTTCATACATACTGAACAAATTCTATAAACATATCATCCCTACGGGACTGAAGAAGGTGTTATTAGGTTTTTCTATAAACATATCGTCCCTACGGGACTGAAGAGTATAGCAAATATGATTAGAATTTGCTACACGATTTGTTTGTTTGAACATTGATTTACAAATAGTTTTTTAGCACAACTTGTTACATTTGCTATGTAACCCCATTTGGTTAAAAAAATGAAACATCGTCGTATTCAGAAACATTTATCAGCATATTTAGACAACGAATTAGCACCGGTATTGCGTAAAAAGGTTAAAGAACATCTGCACACCTGTGAAGATTGTGCTGGCATGCTGGAAGATTTCAAAGTAAATCGGCAGCAGATTGCTGAACTTGTGCACCCCGCACCGTCTATGAAGCATGTGGTTTTGGCTAAGATACGAGCAGCGGAAGCATCTTCTCGTAGCACATTCCTTGACATCTTTAGACGATGGGTGTTCCGTCCTTTTACCGTCGGTGCGACAGCATTTTCAACACTCTGCTTCATCTTAGCGTTTTTCTACTTTTCGTCTTCACCTGCCCCGCAATATGATGAGCTTGTAGATTTCTATTTTGGTGTTCATACCGAAGAGGTAGCGAATAATCCGTTGAAGTCAAATGTTGCAACACCGCTGAGTATCCCTGCAACGGACACCGAGGAAGTTGAAGACGGGACAGGGACCTTGCTGGATGTCTATTTTAGTGATTGAACGTGAGTTTGATAAATCAGATTTCTGTATCCCATCAGAGGACGCTTTTGGTATTCTGAATTGGTTAGGAAACCGCATCTACCGGGTCTGTGAGAGATCTTTTAGGTGATTCTATGCGAACAAAACCTATATCTGTGTTTTGCTACTGTATATTATTTGTTTTTATCCTGTCATCCAGTTACCTTTTTGCTGATGTTGATACGTTGAAGCGAATCGCAGAAGGTGAGAGTGATGTTGCATATATCGGATTGCGTCTCAAGACATCAAGCACATCCAGCGGTTCTCGGACGGTGGAAGAGATGGTCATTCATAGAAATTCAGAGGACTCTTATCGTAAGTTTGTATCCATTATCGGTGCGCCGAAAGCATTGACAGAAGAAAATGATCAGGATAAGAAACAGGTGGACAGAAATAGAGATACGCGTAATAGGAGAGGTAGAGAGTTCAGATGGCAACGCCACCGAAGTCAATTTTCTATAAAAGAGATTGAGTTGATTGCACAAAACTATGAGTTAGAACTCAGACATTGGGGAGAGAATATCGCTGGACATCAGACAGATCTTCTCATCATTAAACCGAAACATGCGAACAGATCCACCAAACATATCTATTTTGCGCGAAAAAATGGAGTTATCTTACGGGTGGAGGATTTAGATGCTGCAGGTATTCTACGGAATATGTTCGTTTATAATCGCATTAGTTTTGAACAGAAAGTTGTTGAAACTAAGTGGAAAAATCTGCAAAAGGACATTAATCCGCAACCGTGGCATAACCTTCCTATTATTACACTTGCTGAAGCAGGAAAAATCCTCAAGAGAAAACCGATTCAACCGACATACCTTCCTCCCGGTTTCCAACTGGCAGATCTATATAAACTTCAAATTAGGGACAACCATCCCGTTCGCTTGAAATATACAGATGGTTTGTTGGATTTCAGTATTTATCAAACAACAGGGACGGTAAGATCTGAAAATACCAATAGACCACCCAACCGTGGTGATAGAAACCGAGATGTGCCTATGATCACAATTGGTGATACATCGGTGCGTAAACATCGACGTGGTCCGGATAATGGGTTCGGGTGGAAAAGCGATGGTGTCAATTTCTTTATTTCTGGTCCGATACCTCATTCGGAATTGCAGAAAGTCGTTGAGTCTATTATCATTAAAAAAGATAAGAAGTAGTTTTGGATTGTTCATATATTGTAGAGACAGGTCTCCGTGCCTCGCCAATGTCTGAACATTGTAGCGCGTGGTCTCCGTGCCTCGCCATTCCCTGTCCTGTAATGCAACGGGCGGGCACAGAGACCCGCCCCTACACTGGATTAATAAAATGTTCACTTTACTTGAGGATTTACCGAAGGTGTGTTATAATTTAAAATCAATTGCGTATTAATATCGTTGTGGACTTTGAAATTGTCGGAGAAATCAAACAGATAGAAACAATTAGTCGTGGCAATGGAATTCGCAACCTTGCGCGATTACAACACATTTACGGTCAAGGAAATTGGCGTAAGTTAAAGGGAAAAGCACACGTCCGACTGGTTGATGGTTCAATACATCTTGCCGAAATTCATTGGTATCAAGCTGATAACATTGGCAAGAAGGAATTCAAAATAAAGTTTCCGTTTCTTGATTAAAGATGAACACAAAAGAGACACAATTAGCACAATTTGGACTTTGTCTAAATAACGAAGGGTATGCTGCTTCTCTTGAAATAGGAAAAGTATATTGGGTTATTCCTGATGAGGAAGCGGCAAAACGTGGATATGTTCGCGTGATAGATGGAAGTGGGGAAGATTATGCCTACACATCTAATCGTTTTCATATACTTCAGTTGCCTATTGCCGTTAAAAAGGCGTTATTGTCCAATTTACAAATTTAGCCGTTGCAACTACAACCCCGCAACAGAAATTAGCATCTTAATTCCTTTTTAGCCCCTATGGTAAATCAACTGACTGTCTATCCTGTAAATCGTGGTTTAGATATAAGTGGAAAGTCTATAATATCGGTGTTATAAACCGCTCCAATAAAATTAAAAGGTAAGATAGTTAAATGCGGTCTGTTTTCTGGGTTGGAGACTCAAAAAAGAGGTTAATAGATTTTCCAATTGCTGTTAGAAAAAAAATAGGTTACACATTGGAGGAGATACAGGGCGGTGAAATGCCCGGTAACACCAAACCATTACGCGGATTATCTGGCGTATACGAGATTGTCACAGACTATAAAGGTAACACCTATCGGACAGTATTTGTTTTGAAATTGAGTTCGCTTATTTATGTGCTTCACAGTTTTCAAAAGAAATCAACACAAGGGATTAAGACACCAAAGAAGGAAATAGATTTGATTCGTAGACGTTTAAATATAGCAAGACAGCATGCTGAATCGGAGAGAAACAATGTCTAAAGAGATAATTAGCGTTGAAGAAGGTAGTGGTAACATATTTAAGGATTTAGAGATACCTAATCCTGAGGAATATCTTGCAAAGACGCGTCTGGCATTGATTATTAAAGGTATTGTATCCGAGAGTGAACTCACACATGAAGATGCAGCTAAAATCCTTGATCTTAACCAGTCGGAACTGTCTATGTTGCTTGATGGATTGCTTGATGGTTTTTCTATTGATTATCTCTTTTCACTCATAAGAAAATTGGATTGTGATGTAGAAATAGTTGTGCGTGGAAAACCGGCATACAACACCGCATCAGAGATTGAATTCTCAATTCCATTTTAATCACCTATGGCACATAGACTGGCTAACAAGATTGCAATTATTACTGGTGGTGCACGGGGTATCGGTGCGAAGAGTGCGGAACTCTTTGCTGCTGAAGGCGCGGCTGTCGCTGTCTGGGACATGAACGTTGCACGCGGTGAAGAGACGACTCAACTGATTAACGCTCAAGGTGGCACGGCTGTTTTCTGTGCGTGTGATGTTACGGATGCGTCGCAGATTGTGGCTGCTACGCAACGGGTTTCCTCTGAACTTGGTTCGCCGAATGTGCTGTTCAATAATGCGGGTATCGCTGTTGTTGGCGAATTGGAGGAGATTACGGAAGCTGAATGGGATCGGCAGTATGCTGTGAATGTGAAAAGCATTTATCTTGTCTCGCGTGCGATTATCCCGTTGATGCGTGCTGCGGGGGGTGGTTCTATTATCAATATGGCGAGTGAGTCGGCTTTTGTTGGGTTTCCGATGCATCCTGCTTATACCTCCTCTAAGGCTGCGGTTGTGCATTTGTCGCGTAGTATGGCGGTTCGGTATGCTGAGGATAATATCCGTGTAAATAGTTTGTGTCCGGGGACTATTAATACTGAACTTTATCAGGAGTTCTTGTCGCAGCAGGATGACCCGGATGCTGTGAATAGTGAGATTGTTGATTTACACCCGTTGGGTATCGGTGAACCTGTTGATATTGCTTGGGCTGCGGTTTATTTGGCTTCTGATGAGTCTCGGTATATGACAGGTGCTCCTATGCTTGTTGAGGGTGGTATTTTGTCTTTGTGATTTGTCTGAACCAGGATTTTCAGGATTATAGGATTTTCAGGATAAGAGTCTGAAACATCAAAATCTCAGCCAAAAAATAAACCGCAACTTCGGAATAGGAACTTTGGAGAGCCAAACTCATAATCCTCATAATCTACTAATCCTGAAAATCCTGGTTCAGACAATGCGTTCGGTAGGCGTGGCACGGAGACCACGCCCTACAATGATGGTGTTTACAATGCATGGTCGGCGGGGGTGAGGCCTTTTTTGAAGGTACCGAAGCCGAACATTGTTGGTTTGTATTCTACTACATAGTCTACATGGGCGGAGTCTTGGATGGTGTCTTCAATGCCGACACACCAATATATTCCGTTGACAAGTAGCCGCCGTAATCCTTCGCTTTCCAAATCTACTGAGGCTCCCATGGTTGTGTTGAATACGCGGCAGGTGTTGCCTGTCTCTCCCGTATAGGTTTTTATCCACGCCATCGGCATTGTGGTGGTGTCGGGTTTGGGTGGATCATCGGGTTCCATGCCGGTAAGCACTTGTCCGTGAACCAATACTTGCGCATCCCCCGTCAAGGATTTGATTCCGTAGACATCTGAAGGACCCCATATATCTTCCACACCTTTTAATATAGGGTGATCTTTGTTTTCTTCGTCTATGACACCGCGCGCACTCTCTTTGCCGTGGTGTCCGTGATGGTTTATCCACGTCTCTCCGAGCACTTGCCGACCATAGCCTCCATCAAATTCTTGGCTGTTGAAACTATATTTCGCATACGGACTGTCTTTGTTTTCAGTGTAGTTGAAGGCGTGTGTTGCGGTGCGTAAGCCCATGACTGGTCCGCCTGCGTTTGTCCAGTCAATGATGTGTTTCATCTGTTCGTCGGGGAGTTCTCTGAAACGAGTGAATAGGACGAGCATATCGGCATCTTCCAGTAGATGTAACCCCGGTATGTTGTTCTGATTGTTTGGGTCAATCTCTCCTGTGTCGGGGTCGATTGCGAATAGGACGGAGCAATTGAATCCGTGATGTGTTGCCAGGATTTTCCCGAGCATCGGTAGTGCCTCTTCGGAACGATATTCTTCGTCTCCACTCACGAGTACGATGTTTTTGCCTTTTCCGGCACCTTCGTGTCCTTCGTAGTCTACCCATTGATTGTTCATTATATCTGTGTATCTCCTGTCTTTAAGATTTTATGGTATTGAGTATAGCATATTTTTTTTATTTCGTCATGTGCGTTTTGTTTGAACCATGATTTTCACGGGTTTTTAGATTTTCAGTTTGTGAGTTTGGGACTCCCATGTGGACTTTCAAAGAATAGGCGTTATCCTTGTCCCACATTCTGCCAGCTTGTGCGTCCTTGTCTCACATTCTGGTAGCACATTCTGCCAGATTGTGCGTCCTTGTCCCACATTCTTCCAGATTGTGCGTCCTGTACCACAACCTGTCCGAAGATTAATTTATTAATTCGGTAATTCGGTAATAGGCGGGCAGGGAAACCCCGCCCAATATGTGTCCACTTAAGGAATATTTAGATGCAAAAACCCTCTTCAGTCCCGTAGGGACGATATGTTTATAGTTAAACGTTGGCACCCCTCCTCTTTAGTTCTGTCCGAAATTTCCCTTGACAAACCCGTCTCTCATCAAGTATAATCAATAAAACACCCGAAAAGCGAGGCATAACACACAGCATGGCACAATATGATGAGATCGTGAAGCATTTGATGGACCGTTACGCCGATGAGTTCGCAATGTTATCCTTTGGCACGTCCGATGTCCAAGTTTTAGAGACACTGGACACCGAACAACAACGGGTAAAGGTGCATCGCAATGACATGACGTTTAAGGTGCTATTGCACAATGAAACAGTCCTTCTACATATAGAGGTGCAAACAGAGGATAGTAGAGATAAACCGATGCCGTTACGCGTCCTCGCTTATGCAAGTGAACTCCTGCTGCGTCATGAACTTCCTGTGTATTCAGTGGTGATATATCTCAGTCCAAAGGCCGGAGTGAATGACCCGGGTGGTTATAGTTATGGGAATGATGAATTCGGATTGCAGCATAAGTATCAGGTCATTCGGCTGGCGGATTTAGATGGGGAATCGTTTTTGGAAGCGGCATCGGTTGGATTGCTACCGTTTACGCCTTTGATGAAACCGCCAGAGGGTATGAACACGGAAGTATGGTTGGAAAGATGTGTTGAGAAGATAGAAGCAGCCCCCGTTGACTCACAGACGCGTGGGACGCTGTTCTTTGCTTTATCTTTATTAGGTGGCTTAGTCTATGACCCAAGTTTTTTTGAGAAACTAATAACGGAGGAAATCATGCAAGAATCTCCTTACTACGAAATCGTCCTTCAGCGTGGTGTTGAACGAGGTGTTCAGCAAGGTGTCCGCGAAACCAACATCAAGAATATAGTTTCTGTGCTAACTGAGCGTTTTCCACAGAGCGATGTGCAACCAGTGGTACATGCACTTGAATCTATACAAGACCTTGATCATTTGACAGAACTACTCCGGACAGCAGTCAAAACATCTGGTGTTGAGGCATTCTTACAGGCATTGAACGGATCGGAAATGTAAACCAATGTAGCAGCCCAAAGTCACCGTTCCCGGCAGTGCAAATGTTGATCTTGTGATACGCATTCACCAACCATTGTAGGACGGGGTCTCCGTGCCCCGCCATCCTTTTTGTCAGAACCAGGATTTTCAGGATTGGTAGATTTCCAGGATTACGAGTTTTTTACTCCCATGTTTCCTTTCACAGAATATGCGTTATCCTTATAAATGGAACTCTGATGCCCCAACCTCCCAATCCTGGAAATCTACCAATCCTGTGAATCCTGGTTCTGACAAGGCCAATGTGGACTTACAAAATCGTGACAAATGTGTTGAGAAGATAGAAGCAGCCCCCGTTGACTCACAGACGCGTGGGACGCTGTTCTTTGCTTTAACTTTATTAGGTGGCTTAGTCTATGACCCAAGTTTTTTTGAGAAACTAATATCGGAGGCAATGATGCAAGAATCTCCTTACTACGAAATCGTCCTTCAGCGTGGTGTTGAACGAGGTATTCAGCAAGGTATTCAGCAAGGTGCCCGCGAAACCAACATCAAGAATATAGTTTCTGTGCTAACTGAGCGTTTTCCACAGAGCGATGTGCAACCAGTGGTACATGCACTTGAATCTATACAAGCCCTTGATCATTTGACAGAACTACAAGGGACGATATGTTTATAGTTAAACGTTGGCACCCCTCCTCTTTAGTTCTGTCCGAAATTTCCCTTGACAAACCCGTCTCTCATCAAGTATAATCAATAAAACACCCGAAAATCGAGGCATAACACACAGCATGGCACAATATGATGAGATCGTTAAGCATTTGATGGACCGTTACGCCGATGAGTTCGCAATGTTATCCTTTGGCACGTCCGATGTCCAAGTTTTAGAGACACTGGACACCGAACAACAACGGGTAAAGGTGCATCGCAATGACATGACGTTTAAGGTGCTATTGCACAATGAGACAGTCCTTCTACATATAGAGGTGCAAACAGAGGATAGTAGAGATAAACCGATGCCGTTACGCGTCCTTGCTTATGCAAGTGAACTCCTGCTGCGTCATGAACTTCCTGTGTATTCAGTGGTGATATATCTCAGTCCAAAGGCCGGAGTGAATGACCCGGGTGGTTATAGTTATGGAAATGATGAATTCGGATTGCAGCATAGGTATCAAGTCATTCGGCTGGCGGATTTAGATGGGGAATCGTTTTTGGAAGCGGCATCGGTTGGATTGCTACCTTTTACGCCTTTGATGAAACCGCCAGAGGGTATGAACACGGAAGTATGGTTGGAAAGATGTGTTGAGAAGATAGAAGCAGCCCCCGTTGACTCACAGACGCGTGGGACGCTGTTCTTTGCTTTAACAACGTTGAGTAGTTTAGCCCATGACCTTACATTTTTACAAAAACTTATATCGGAGGCAATGATGCAAGAATCTCCCTTCATTGAACAATTAATGCAGCAAGGTGCACGTGAAAATTCAATCAAGAATATTCAGTCTGTGCTAACTGAGCGTTTTCCACAGAGCGATGTGCAACCAGTGGTACATGCACTTGAATCTATACAAGACCTTGATCATTTGACAGAACTACTCCGGACAGCAGTCAAAACATCTGGTGTTGAGGCATTCTTACAGGCATTGAACGGATCGGAAATGTAAACCAATGTAGCAGCCCAAAGTCACCGTCCTTGGCAGTGCAAACGTTGATCTTGTGATACGCATTCACCAACCATTGTAGGGCGGGGTCTCCGTGCCCCGCCATCCTTTTTGTCAGAACCAGGATTTTCAGGATTGGTAGATTTCCAGGATTACGAGTTTTTTACTCCCATGTTTCCTTTCACAGAATATGCGTTATCCTTATAAATGGAACTCTGATGCCCCAACCTCCCAATCCTGGAAATCTACCAATCCTGTGAATCCTGGTTCTGACAAGGCCAATGTGGACTTACAAAATCGTGACAAATGTGTTGAGAAGATAGAAGCAGCCCCCGTTGACTCACAGACGCGTGGGACGCTGTTCTTTGCTTTAACTTTATTAGGTGGCTTAGTCTATGACCCAAGTTTTTTTGAGAAACTAATAACGGAGGAAATCATGCAAGAATCTCCTTACTACGAAATCGTCCTTCAGCGTGGTGTTGAACGAGGTGTTCAGCAAGGTGTTCAGCAAGGTGCCCGCGAAACCAACATCAAGAATATAGTTTCTGTGCTAACTGAGCGTTTTCCACAGAGCGATGTGCAACCAGTGGTACGTATGCTTGAATCTATACAAGACCTTGATCATTTGACAGAACTACATCGGACAGCAGTCAAAACATCTGGTGTTGAGGCATTCTTACAGACATTGAACGGATCGGAAATGTAAACCAATGTAGCAGCCCAAAGTCACCGTCCTTGGCAGTGCAAACGTTGATCTTGTGATACGCATTCACCAACCATTGTAGGGCGGGGTCTCCGTGCCCCGCCATCCTTTTTGTCTGAACCAGGATTTTCAGGATTGGTAGATTTCCAGGATTACGAGTTTTTTACTCCCATGTTTCCTTTCACAGAATATGCGTTATCCTTATAAATGGAACTCTGATGCCCCAACCTCCCAATCCTGGAAATCTACCAATCCTGTGAATCCTGGTTCTGACAAGGCCAATGTGGACTTACAAAATCGTGACAAATGTGTTGAGAAGATAGAAGCAGCCCCCGTTGACTCACAGACGCGTGGAACGCTGTTCTTTGCTTTATCTTTATTAGGTGGCTTAGTCTATGACCCAAGTTTTTTTGAGAAACTAATAACGGAGGAAATCATGCAAGAATCTCCTTACTACGAAATCGTCCTTCAGCGTGGTGTTGAACGAGGTGTTCAGCAAGGTGCCCGTGAAATGGCAATCAAGAATATTCAGTCTGTGCTTACAAAACGTTTTCCGCTAAGCGATGTACAACCTATGGCGGAAGCAATGGATTCTATTCATGACCTGGATCGATTATCAGAGCTGCATCTCACTGCAATTGACACACCAAGTGTTGAGGCATTCTTACAGGCATTGAACGGATCGGAAATGTAAACCAATGTAGCAGCCCAAAGTCACCGTCCTTGGCAGTGCAAATGTTGATCTTGTGATACGCATTCACCAACCATTGTAGGGCGGGGTCTCCGTGCCCCGCCATCCTTTTTGTCTGAACCAGGATTTTCAGGATTGGTAGATTTCCAGGATTACGAGTTTTTTACTCCCATGTTTCCTTTCACAGAATATGCGTTATCCTTATAAATGGAACTCTGATGCCCCAACCTCCCAATCCTGGAAATCTACCAATCCTGAAAATCCTGGTTCTGACCTACGTATCTAATTCACGAATGTGATAAAGTCCGACCAAAAATCCTAAAACTAAATAACCCTGCCAAATTGCAGTTCACTTGACTTTTTGTCTGAAATCTAATATACTGTAGTACAATCAACAAAACGGAGGACATTTTGAAGAAATTCGACACCTTCTGGCAAGCCGTTAGAGATTTCTGGGGAACAGGAAAAACAGGTGTTGCCCTATTTCTAATTTCCCTTTTCGCTCTCATATACGGAAAGATTGCACTGGATTTTGAGATCACACAAGGCTGGAAGGGACACGTATCCGTTCAAAACGTCGTCAAAGATATTTCGGCATTTATTCCAGTAGGTGCGGCAACCGTCGCAATGATAATCGGAGGTATAGACCTAATGATGTTATTATCAGATTTTATTCAAGCAAGACGTGAGAAAAAAATAGAAGCTGCCAAAGTCGCTGCTAAAGAAGAAGGCAAAGCAGAAGGTAAAGCAGAAGGTAAAGCAGAAGGTAAGGCAGAAGGTAAAGCAGAAGTATATCGCGAGATCGCAGAATGGGAGCGCAGGCGAAAAGAAGCAGCAGATCGGGGTGAGGCGTTCACAGAACCCCCGCCGACAAAATCACAGGAGAATTCAGAAGAATAACAGTTTAGAATTGGTATGCGCTGAAGTGTCTTATCCTGAAAATCCTGGTTCAGACAATGCGTTCGGTAGGCGTGGCACGGAGACCTCGCCTTTGTCTGAACCAGGATTTTCAGGATTATAGGATTTCCAGGATAAGAGTCTGTAACATCAAAATCTGAGCCAAAAAATAAACCGCAACTTCGGAATAGGAACTTTGGAGAGCCAAACTCAAAATCCTGGAAATCTACCAATCCTGAAAATCCTGGTTCAGACAATTCCAATTTCCAGGATAAGAGTCTGAAACATCAAAATCTCAGCCAAAAAATAAACCGCAACTTCGGAATAGGAACTTTGGAGAGCCAAACTCAAAATCCTGCTAATCTACTAATCCTGAAAATCCTGGTTCAGATCACAAAATAGGCGTTATCTTTATGAATGGACCTATGATGCCCCAAACTCAAAATCCTGGAAATCTACCAATCCTGAAAATCCTGGTTCAGACAATTCCTCATAATCTACTAATCCTGAAAATCCTGGTTCAGACATTTTTTTGAAAAATACTTGACAAACTTTGCATTTAGATGTATACTTAATATCGTGGCATGAATTCTTTGCAGAATTTTTATGGATGCCAAACATTTTTTTCAAATATACTTGACAAATAATTATCAGTTGTGTTATAATTATATTCTGCGAACAGAGAGTTAATATGGACATTATATTCTATTTGCTTGTGTCCTCCCTGATTACACACATTTTGAACTCTCCAACGCACTATATTTTTTACTAAACGCAGCGCAACACTTAATATAGGTGAGACGCGCAGCAAATTTAATAAGTTGACATTTTTTGTAACTTATGTAGAATGGGGAACGTAGTTTAAACGTAGGACCGAGAATTTAAATCGGTTGACATTTTTTGTAACTTATGTTATAATAGATGACGTTAATATAAATACAGATCGGTTTGAAGTTGTGGGAACGAAGATCGGGAATCGGAGTTCCTGAATAGTTAGATACGAAACAGACCGAACCCCTTAATAAAACGGAGGACATGCGCAGCGGGAATGCACATGTCTGATACCAAAAGGTTAGTAGAATAGATTTAATCCCTGAATCTGTTCTTGATTTTTCAAATTGAATTGTTGGGTGCGATGACATTAAGACAAAGCACGTGTCGCCCCTAAGTTAAACGTATTTTAGAAAATTTTATAAATAAATAGGAGAACAAGTAAATGAACCTGTCAAATCGATTGACATTTTCTTTAATTTTTTCTGTTGTACTCGCTGCAGCGTTCGCCCTTGCCGTTGCGCCCGCAATGGCAGCTGAAGGTGGTCCGCGAATAGAGTCGATTGTATTAGATGCTTCCCCGACTACTGGTGTAGATGCGGTTACCACCCCTCCCGAAGATGTAGCAGACGCAATTCCATCAAAGGCTACTGTGAGTAACGGTAATGCCCTACTTACTAGAACCGGGACATTTGATGGAACACCGGACGCACCACGCGCTGATCTTGTTGATGTAGGGGCTGATAGTCCACCTGACGGCACGTTCCGTCTAATCCTTACATTTGATCAGGATGTATACAAGAGTGCGGATGCAAGGCCCGATGCCCCCAGCAGTGATCCTGATACCACTCTGCATGATCGAAGTGCTACCCGCACAACAGGCACTGCAGCAATTACTGCAACTGATATCACCTATGAGGGTTTTACGATACTTTCTGCATTAGGTATCACGGATGGTATGGACGTAACAACTAATATTTCAATAGTAGATAATGTTACGCGCGTTCAGACAGCTGGTGCGAAGACTACTGATGATACCACCGATGATGAGTATAGTCTTCGTAAGTTTTATGTAACGGTTCAAGTAGAGGATGATGCTTACGGTAGTCTGCCGATAAACATTGCCTTAACTATTAATAGGGATAGAGTCTTTGGCATCGGTAAGAATCGGGTTATTACGCCTTATAAGGCAGAGCAACCCGGACTCGGAAACGTTGGGTATGATGGAACAGATCCAGATGATGACTATCAACAATTTGATTTCCAAGTTATCGCAAGAGCAATATCTGATGTAGATATAGCACGTAAACCTTCCGGTGAAATCGGAAGTCATCAACCGGTTGCATTAACCTTAACTTTTGATCCTGGGCTTAATGAGTCAGATGTTCCTACTCGTAAAAATATTATAGTTACGAATGGAGACATTAAAGAGGATGATTCAAGCACTGAGGATATGGATGAAGGTATCACCGATATGTCGGCGGATGATGAACCACGGACAAAATATAAGGTAACTATTCTACCACGTGGTGGACTGGGTGAGACTTATGATATAACGGTGAAAAATGCAGTGGGAGCTGCTTTTGAATTCAATGAAACGATAACGGTAAATAATAAGTCTGAAGAACAACATGATGTGACTTTTACGGGTCCGGATAATGTGCCAGTAGGTGGTGCACCTTTTCTCGTAACTATCAAGTATAGCGTTGAACCAGCGACCGCGCTTACGGTTGGTGCTATCACAGTTGAGAACGGAGATATTGTTGCCGATTCTCTCACCGGTTCAGGAAAAGAATACAAGGTTCGAATTGATCCTAACGATCCGACGGCGGGAAATCCTGTAACAGTAACAGTGCAAGTGGGGGAAGATAAAACCACTTTCGTTACAAGTGTAGAGGAAGAGGAAACACCACATCCTCCGACCTTCTTTACATTGACAGCGGGGTTGGATGCGGGTGAATATCTGGTTGTCACGCCTGCTATGATTGAGTATGAGGATGATGAAAGCACTGATATGGATGAAAGAATGAACGTTGACGTGCTACCCCGGGCTTTGGCGGAAGACATGCGTGAAACCCAAGCGGATATGCCAGATTTAGAGGATCTACTCTATGGTGGTGGTACTGTTGATGTTTACGTAGATGCTGATGAGGGCGACCCAACTCCTGACATTATCATAAACGAAGTTATGTGGGGATTAGACGAAAATGAAGTTGGTACAGAGGGTCATACTGCTCACCAGTGGATTGAACTTTACAATAATTCCAGTGATGATGCTGGAGCAGAAACAATCACACTCTGGTTTAAGCCTCGCGCGCTTGTTGGTGCTCCTGATGACAAAGGCACACGGACTGATCGTTTGAGTAACGTTGTCCGATTTGGAACTACAACGGGGTGGCAACTTGGTGACAATCATGGTCAAAGCGGTAACTCTAATGAGGAATCAACCAAAGAGTTTATCTCTATGTATCGCAAATCTGATAAACGTGGTGATGACGATGGTGTAAACGGTGCACATTGGTTAGAATCCACAGAGTTATCTCATGTGAAACATAGAGGAACACCAGGTAAGGAAAATACGCGTTCCGCAGTGACAGTGACTACCCGTCCAAAACCAACAAAATTCACGCCACCGAAGAGCGATGTTATCATCAACGAAGTTTTCAATGCTTCTGGTACAGATAATGATTGGATTGAAATTCGAGCACTCAAGACAACTAATCTTGAAAACTGGATTATAA
Organism: Candidatus Poribacteria bacterium; assembly: GCA_958295945.1. Lineage (GTDB taxonomy): Bacteria > Poribacteria > WGA-4E > WGA-4E > WGA-3G > MSPOR6. Next base: position 204,629 of record OY282386.1, on the reverse strand, counting down.
CTAAAGTAACCGCTGCTGGCACTGAAACCGAGATTTACCGTTTCCCGAAAGTTACAATACCTGAGGGTGACATCTGGTTACTTATTTCTAAACAACCAACTACAGAGGGTGTAAACCTTGCTCCAGGACATGATTTAGATGTTACTGAAGAAGCCAATCAAGATCCTGGTAGAGGAACACATAAGTATAAGGTCATTAGTTGGAAAAATGACGGTCTTCCCGATGACACAAGTGAATACTTGTTGACTCTCCGCACAGGAAAGGGTTGGGAACGTCTAGGTTCACGGGATCGTCTACATGATGTAGTCGGACCAGCAACTTTTGACAGAAAAACGCTTGCTGCTGCAGAGATAATGACAGAAGAACATTCAGGTGACCCGAAACAGATTTGGGAGACAGAGATTTGGCCCCTGAACGGTTGGACAGGTCTCAAAGCGACTGGTGCAGACGGTGCCAATAATACCAATGCTTACCTTGATTCTAATGCTGATTTTGATCTTGGTAAAGCTTGGGCACGTAACGGAACTAACAACGGTTTCTTGAAAGATGGCGGTGGTCACGCTGGATATAAAGGCGGTATTGGTTATGACCGGGCTGTCAGTGCAAAAATGGCACAAGGCACTCCTGGTTACGATAACGGTGCCTATAAGACTGATGGTACAGATGCTACAGCAAATGTTATTATCACTGAAATTATGTATGCACATAAAGGCGGGACACAAGACCCACCGCAGTGGATTGAACTTTACAATCCATCAAGCACGATTTCTGTCAACTTGGATAACTTCCGTTTAACCATTACAAACCACGATCAAACAGTGGATGCTGATGGAAACATGGTGAATTGGGATGGTGCTGAAAGTGCTACTGTTTTGCTGAACGGTTTATCCTTACCACCGAAAGAAACTGTGTTGATAGTATCAGCAACAGCAAGACGGGAGAAAATGTCCATACCAGATCATCGTATCTACAATACCTTTAAAAAGAATAAGGGTGCGTTTGGTCAGAAGGTACGTGGTAATGCTATACTCAATCAATATGGCTTCAACATTACTTTACATGCTAAAGGCAATGACATTAATAAACCACAAGATTGGCAGTTAGCTGACTCAGTCGGTAACCTTGCGGAACGTAGGACGGGAGACGATCGTAGACGCGGCGAAGCAGTAGCAACGGAACGTTTTGACGATGTTCGTTGGAACTGGCCTAATGCCTTCAATGAAGAAGACGAACGTGTTTCTGTTGCTCGTACACATGAGGTCCTTCATGTTCCAGATGGCGGAAATTTTGTTGATCCGGGCAAAAATCTTGGGACTGAATCTTTCGGTTGGGTCCTTTCCAGCATGGACGGTAGAACTAATCGTATTGATATTGTCTACTTCGGACAAGCTACCGATATAGGCACACCGGGTCAAACCGTTGGTCAACCCCTACCCGTTTCATTGTCATTCTTCCGTCCAACATTGGAAGATGGTAAAGTTGTTATCCGTTGGACAACCGAATCAGAACTTGACAACGCTGGATTTAATATCCTTCGTAGTCAAGATCGTAATGGTGAGTTCACAAAAGTCAATGACAAGTTAGTGCAAGGTAAAGGTACCACTGCAGAACGTTCTACCTATAAATGGGTTGATAGTTCAGCGAAACCTGGTGCAGTTTACTACTATCAAATTGAAGATGTATCTTTCGCAGGTGAGCGGAATACGCTTACGACAACGAAGTTGAAAGGCTTGATCTCGGCCAAGAACAAGCTCACAACAACGTGGAGCGAATTGAAATCACAGAATTAACACAGGGATATTCTAACTAACCTACCCCCGAGCGGATGGCGGACTTCGGTTCGTTGTCCGCTTTTTTTTTGTCTGAACCAGGATTTTCAGGATTGGTAGATTTCCATGATTAGAGTTTGGGACTCCCATGTTTCCTTTCACAAAATAGGCGTTATCTTTATGAATGGACCTATGATGCCCCAAACTCAAAATCCTGGAAATCTACTAATCCTGAAAATCCTGGTTCAGACAAGAAAAATATAAATAAAAAGGAGAGTCAAATGAAAGAAGAGAAATTAACTTACCAAATCATCGGCTGTGCAATGGAAGTTCATAGAAAGCTTGGTAACGGATTCCAAGAAGTGATCTATCAACGTGCTCTTGCGATTGAATTGGAACGGGCAGGGATTGCTTTTGAGCGTGAAGTGGTATATCCAGTCTATTATGATAAGATTGAAATCGGGCAAAGGAGGGCAGACTTCATTGTTGGAGAAAAGGTGGTAATAGAATTAAAGGCACTCATAGCGTTAGGAGATATCCATATAGCACAAGCCAGAAACTATCTGGAAGCATTTGATTTAGATATCGGGCTATTGATTAATCTTGGAGGTAAGAGTTTAGAGCATAAAAGGTTGTTTAATCCTAACAGAAATGACTGAAGTTGGATGTCTGAACCAGGATTTCCAGGATTAGTAGATTTCCAGGATTAGAGTTTGGGACTCCCATGTTTCCTTTCACAAAATAGGCGTTATCTTTATGAATGGGCCTATGATACCCAAACTCACAATCCTGGAAATCTACCAATCCTGAAAATCCTGGTTCAGACAATTCCAATTTTCAGGATAAGAGTCTGAAACATCAAAATCTCATCCAAAAAATAACGTCAAATTGTGAATAGGAACTTTGGAGTGCCAAACTCAAAATCCTGGAAATCTACCAATCCTGAAAATCCTGGTTCAGACAATTCCAATTTTCAGGATAAGAGTCTGAAACATCAAAATCTCATCCAAAAAATAACGTCAAATTGTGAATAGGAACTTTGGAGTGCCAAACTCAAAATCCTGGAAATCTACTAATCCTGGAAATCCTGGTTCAGACAAAAAACATGCAAATCAACGGGTAAATACGGGAACTTTTTCACTATGTGGCAGTTGCCATTCAACCATTAATCATGCTATAATAATAATGTGGAGGAACAAAATTGGATAAAGAGGAGAGAGCAGAAAAAGAGGAGAGAGTCACTTTATTTACGGTCCGTCCTATATGGGTTGATCTTGCGCCGGCAATATTCTCGGTTCAAGTCATTATTTACGCTATTTTCTTAATAAGGTCCGAGGTAGGTAAAGGCAATCCAGTGATGGAGACGTTACAAGTCCTAATGATGCAGCTTGCTGCTGCAATGGCTGTTGCGACTGGGACAACATTGATTATTTTACAAGGAGTAGATTTTGTTATGTTTCTTACACAAAGATATTTAAAACGAATTGATCGTGAAAGAGAAGCGGCAAAAGCAGAAGGTATTGCTGAAGGCAAAGTTGAAGGCAAAGTTGAAGAACGCGAACTATGGATAGCGTGGAACAACCGCCGCCTGGAAGCAGAGGCGAAAGGTGAGAAGTTCAATGAACCGCCACCGACTGAAACACAACACCTAACAGAGTAGATTTTGTTATGTTTCTTACACAAAGATATTTAAAACGAATTGATCGGGAAAGAGAGGCAGCAAAAGCTGAAGGTATTGCTGAAGGCAAAGCTGAAGGTATTGCTGAAGGCAAAGCTGAAGGCGAAGCTAAAGAACGCGAACTATGGATAGCGTGGAACAACCGCCGCTTGGAAGCAGAGGCGAAAGGTGAGAAGTTCAATGAACCGCCACCGACTGAAACACAACACCCAACAGAGTAGATTTTGTTATGTTCTTCCTGCCGTGGCGTGTCCGGGCGGGGAAACCCCGCCCCTACGATGTTCACGTGGACGGTCGGGGAAACCCCGCCCGGACGATGTTCACAGGGACGCTGATTAATTCATTTCAAGGGTCACATGATATTCTGTGTTCAGAGTTGATGAGTTGGAGGACATAGTGAAAAATCGTTGGACGTTCGGGAATTCCATAAGAGAATTTTGGAAAACAGGAAAAGCAGGGGTTGCCTTATTCTTTATATCAATTTTTGTGTTGATATATGGAAATACAGCATTAGAATTTGAGGTAAGCCGAGGATGGAACGGACATGAATCGGTTCAGAATGTCATGAAAGATATATCATCATTTGTCCCTGTAGGCGGGGCAATCGTCGCAATGATAATAGGAGGCATAGATTTTATCATGTTGTTATCAGATTGGTATGCAGAAAGAAACAAGAGGCTTCGACAGATAGCAAGAGAAGAAGGCAAAACTGAAGGTATTGCTGAAGGCGAAGCTAAAGAGCGCGAACTATGGATAGCGTGGAATAACCGCCGTCTGGAAGCAGAGGCGAAAGGTGAGAAGTTCAATGAACCGCCACCGACTGAAACACAACACCTAACAGAGTAGATTTTGTTATGTTCTTCCTGCCGTGGCGTGTCCGGGCGGGGAAACCCCGCCCCTACGATGTTCACGTGTCCGGGCGGGGAAACCCCGCCCCTACGATGTTCACGTGTCCGGGCGGGGAAACCCCGCCCCTACGATGTTCACAGGGGACGCTGATTAATTCATTTCAAGGGTCAAATGATATGCTGTGCTCAGAGTTGATGAGATGGAGGACATAGTGAAAAATCGTTGGACGTTCGGGAATTCCATAAGAGAATTTTGGAAAACAGGAAAAGCAGGGGTTGCCTTATTCTTTATATCAATTTTTGTGTTGATATATGGAAATACAGCATTAGAATTTGAGGTAAGCCGAGGATGGAACGGACATGAATCGGTTCAGAATGTCATGAAAGATATATCATCATTTGTCCCTGTAGGCGGGGCAATCGTCGCAATGATAATAGGAGGCATAGATTTTATCATGTTGTTATCAGATTGGTATGCAGAAAGAAACAAGAGGCTTCGACAGATAGCAAGAGAAGAAGGCAAAGCTGAAGGCGAAGCTAAAGGCAAAGCTGAAGGCAAAGTTGAAGAGCGCGAACTATGGATAGCGTGGAATAACCGCCGTCTGGAAGCAGAGGCGAAAGGTGAGAAGTTCAATGAACCGCCACCGACTGAAACACAACACCCAACAGAGTAGATTTTGTTATGTTCTTCCTGCCGTGGCGTGTCCGGGCGGGGAAACCCCGCCCCTACGATGTTCACAGGGGACGCTGATTAATTCATTATAATGTCTAATAGAAAACCATCGGGCTTCATTGTCCTGCGGGGTCTTCGTGCCCTGTCATCTCTCAATCTCCCAACAATGGCGGGGAACGGAGACTCCGCCGCAGGGCAAGGGATGATGAGATGTGTGACAAAAACTGGACACACCTCTTTCACTAGTGGTCTGTCTACACTAAAATTGTCCGTCGCGATTTGGGGATCTCTCGGACAGAAACCTTGTGTCCGGTAGGAGGGAACTCCGATTCCCGATTTCTTTGGAGATTCATAATTTTAGTGTAGACGCTCCACTAGGGCGTGTCCAGTTTTTGGCAAAATGGACACAGACATTCTGTCCGAGCGATCTCCGAATCGCGCCTGTCGGGAATCGGAGTTCCCTCGGACAATGAATTTAGCGGTTCATGCCAAAAACTTTGCACACCCCATTCACTAAGTGGCAGTTGCCATTCAACCATCAAACATGCTATAATAATAATGTGGAGGAACAAAATTGGATAAAGAGGAGAGAGCAGAAAAAGAGGAGAGAGTCACTTTATTTACGGTCCGTCCTATATGGGTTGATCTTGCGCCGGCAATATTCTCGGTTCAAGTCATTATTTACGCTATTTTCTTGATAAGGTCCGAGGTAGGTAAAGGCAATCCAGTGATGGAGACGTTACAAGTCCTAATGATGCAGCTTGCTGCTGCAATGGCTGTTGCGACTGGCACAACATTGATTATTTTACAAGGAGTAGATTTTGTTATGTTTCTTACACAAAGGTATTTAAAACGAATTGATCGGGAAAGAGAGGCAGCAAAAGCGGAAGGTATTGCTGAAGGCGAAGCTAAAGGTATAGCTAAAGGCAAAGCAGAAGGCGAAGCTAAAGAGCGCGAACTATGGATAGCGTGGAACAACCGCCGTCTGGAAGCAGAGGCGAAAGGTGAGAAGTTCAATGAACCGCCACCGACTGAAACACAACACCTAACAGAGTAGATTTTGTTATGTTCTTCCTGCCGTGGCGTGTCCGGTCAGAGTTCCCCGCCCCTACGATGTTCACAGGGGACGCTGATTAATTCATTGCAATGATAATAGGAGGCATAGATTTTATCATGTTGTTATCAGATTGGTATGCAGAAAGAAACAAGAGGCTTCGACAGATAGCAAGAGAAGAAGGCAAAGCGGAAGGCAAAGCGGAAGGCAAAGCGGAAGGTATTGCTGAAGGCAAAGCTGAAGGCGAAGCTAAAGAACGCGAACTATGGATAGCGTGGAATAACCGCCGTCTGGAAGCAGAGGCGAAAGGTGAGGAGTTCAATGAACCGCCACCTTCCTAATATCATGTTTATTAAAAATAACGAACATAGGAGGATATAACTGTAAAAATGAAAAAGTTTCTATTTATAGTCCTAGCATTAGCAGCAATGATAGTACCGTGTGTGCAAGCCGAAATCACCTATAGTAAAGACATTGCACCGATAATACAACGGGAGTGTCAATCGTGCCATAGACAAGGAGAAGTGGCACCGTTTGCACTGACTGATTACCAAGATGCGAAGGCGTGGGCAACGGAGATTGCAGAATATACGAAGGCACGGTTGATGCCGCCTTGGAAACCGGCAAAGGGATTCGGGCACTTCAAGAATGAACGGCGGTTGTCCGAAAAAGAGATACAGATGCTTACGGATTGGGCAGAAGCAGGCGCGCCTGCTGGAGATTTGTCCAAAACACCACCAAACCCGAAGTTCCATAATGGTTGGAAACTTGGTGATCCTGACCATATCGTTGAAATGCCAGTGGAATATGAGATTGAACCTGAAGGCGAGGACGAGTATCGCCACTTTATCATACCGACAAACTTTGACACGGACATGTTTGTGCAGGCAGTAGATGTGCAACCGGGTAATCGTAAGACGGTGCACCACGTCATTCTCTATTTAGATACGAAAGGACAAGGACGAGAACGTGCAGCGAAAGATCCGAAGCCAGGATATGTGACAGAAGGCACAGGTCCGGGTATTGACATTGCAGGTTCACTCGGTGGATGGGCACCCGGTCTTCAACCTTATGTCCTGCCTGAAGGTGTTGGGTATCTGTTGCCGAAGGGTGCTGATATTGTGATGCAGGTACACTACTACCGCACGGGTCATACTGAGCACGACCAATCGCGTGTTGCGTTATATTTCAATAAGACCGAGAAGACAGCACCGTTACAGATAGATTCGGCGATTAATAGTGAGTTCAAAATTCCTGCCGGTGAGAAGAAATTTGCTGTCCAAGCATCCAGACGTGTGAAAAAGGATGCTTATTTGTTGGCAACGATGCCGCACATGCATCTGTTGGGTCGTGATATGCAGATTATAGCAACGCCGCCGACAGGTGACCCGATTGAGTTGATTTGGATACAGGATTGGGATTTCAATTGGCAGGATATCTATTACTATCGCAAACCGATTTTCTTACCGGCTGGCACGAATGTGTCGCTTGTTGCACATTTTGATAATTCTGCGAGTAATCCTGCTAATCCGCATAATCCGCCTGTTCCTGTGGGGTGGGGTGATAAGACGACTGATGAGATGTGTATCGGGTTTTTGTATATGGTTGATGCGGGTGAGTATCAGCCAGTGGAGTAGTAGAACTGAATCACCATAGACATTGTAGTGCGAGGTCTCCGTGTGTATCTATAGTTTTTCGCAATTTTAGGATGGCGTGGCACGGAGACCACGCGCTACAATGTGTTTCTTTTTACGTGGACGGAGACCACGCGCTACAATTCAGACGACTAATTGACCTTCCGCCCAACAAAATAAACCGCAGAGGCTAAGATGTGGGAATGTGGGTGCAACATCAACAGGGAATCTAACCATACTAACGGGAATGTCAACCACCCAACGAGGAGAGAAATCGCCTTGGCAACCAGTAAACTCCCGAATGAGCAGACAAGGCCGACATACTCACGGAAAATCCAATGGAGCGTGGCAGTGGGTCCCGCACATGCACCGCTTTCAATTTCATCGAACTGGGAGAATAACGTAACAAATCCGGTTGTTGTCCAGCGTTGAAAATCGTGTGGGGAGGCGTGGTAACCTTGGAGGAACGGAACGGCAGCGCACACATATCCGTCCGGTTTCAGCACGCGGTGTATCTCAGTGACGACTTGTTGGGGATTGCGAACATGTTCCAGCACTGCTTCGGAGATTACCGCATCAAAAGTGTTATCAGGAAATGGGAGATTGTGACCATCAGCGACGATGTCTACTGTGGGGGTTGCTTCAATTTCAAGGTTAATGACATTCGGGGCGCGGCGGTGTGTGCCAGAACCGAGGTCTAAAATCTTCGCTTCTGGGTCTAATTCTCGTATGATGCGTTTGACAGATTTATTCCAACGCGGGGCGGGATAAGGACATCCCATGAGGGGAGCTAAAAAGCGGTGTTGTCGTAATCGGTTTTTGATCCGATCAATCATGGTTAAGTACTAACAGCAACAAAGACAGGGTCATGCGTTAACCCTGCCATCACTACTTAGGTTTGCGGGAATTGGACATTCGCTTCATCCGCTGCTTTCACCAAATCTCTTACGATCTGCATTGTGAGTTGTGCGACTTTCCGAGAAAATTCTGCATCAGAGATAGTGCGATAACGACCAGGTTGTGCGGAAGTCAGTCGTTCATTTGCTATCGTCAATGCACCTGTGACAAGTGGTAATGAGACATCAATCGGGTCAGTCCGTTCTTGACTTTTCACATTTTCTTGGGCAATAATCTCTTTGGCAATACCATCTTGACCGATATCATCTTGGCTATCATCGTATTCTGTAGTCATATCACCCGTCAAAAGGCGTTGGCGATTTTCATTGATTGAATCAAGCACTTGTTTTGCGGCGAATTGATGAGCCCCTTTCTTTGCACCTGGGATCGGGTCAGTTGTTTCGTGGACTCTGTCTCCATAATGAACAGTCACTTTCCAACTGGGAGCGTCTGGCGTACCGTGCTGTGTTTCAGTGAATTTCGGTTGGCTCAATCCGCGTTCTTGGCAGTATTGAATTAAAAGTCCTTTGTAGTTACCATCAGGTTCCACAACTTCCTGAACGGTCATAGACATCCTCCTGGAACTGCGTTATCTGCTATTATCGTAGCGGGGACGGTATTCAGTAGTTCGGGGTTTGACTTTCCGTTGGCGTTTGAGTTCAATTCGGCGGCGTTTTTCGCTCGGTTTTTCATAAAAACTTCGTTTTTTTATTTCTGTAACAACCCCCGCTTTACCACACATCTTTTTGAATCGTGCGAGTGCTCTGTCAAAAGATTCCTCTGATGAAACAGAAACTTCAACTTGTACCATGTTAATATCCTCCTAAAGTAAAATTGCTATAATATTATAGCATGTGAGAGGGTGGATGTCAACTTTTTTTGGGAATACGCATCTGTATAATTACTCTATTTACCCAACTGAACTTGACACCGTATTCCCCTCATGCTAAAATGCGACAATGATAAATGACAAGCCGATACCAGATATACATATTGAAAAAATGCAGAAGAAAGACTTGAAACAGGTGATGGAAATAGAAGAGGATGCTTTCCCTGATCCGTGGCATGTGTCCTTTTTCAAGAGACAACTTCATCCTCGGAAAAAACACATGCATCTATATATTGCGCGTTTAGCTGAGAAAGTTATCGGGTATGTTGTTTTTTATCTCAGTTTCGGTGAAGCACACATCATGAATATTGCGGTTGCTAAAGAATATAGGCGGAGGGGTGTAGCAAAATATCTGATTGACTATGCATTTGAGATTATTCAGACCGATGGTGCCGAAGTCGTGTTTCTTGAAGTTTCTGTGAATAACAGTGCGGCACTACATCTATATAAACAATTCGGATTTGAAGTTTTTGGTCAACGGAAAAGATACTATAGTGATGGTAGCGATGCTTATATCTTGCGAAAACACATGCAGGAATAAGCAGCGTCTACTCTTTTTTAAGAAATCGGCATTATAAAACGCACATAAAAGAGGTATGAATCTATGATATTTGATATTGCACGAAATGCTTTTCATGCTACAGCTGACGGAGAAAAGTTATCGCTTTGTCTACGCAGGCAGGAGGCGCGGACAGTTGGTAGGAACGGATGGCGTATCATTGAGGAAGAGGTTGACTGGCAGGCAGACGAAACTGCGATTATTGTGGTGGACATGTGGAATAAACATTGGTCGTGGGGTGCAACTGAACGGGTGAACATCATGGCGCCGCGAATGAACGTTGTGCTGCAGCGTGCAAGACAGCGCGGTGTGCAGATTATCCATGCCCCTTCTGATACGATGGATTTCTACGAGAAGCATCCTGCGCGCAGTGCTATGCAGGAGTTCCCGCATGCTGATCCACCAGAGGCACGAGAAATGCCTGATCCGCCACAACCTGTTGATGCCTCTGATGGTGGGTCAGACACGGGTGAGACGAACAGCTACAAGGCATGGCACCGTCAACACCCAGCCATTGAAATTGATGACGGCGATGTGATTAGTGATAATGGACAGGAAGTATATAATTTACTTGCTCACAAAGGCATTCGGAACCTGATATTTATGGGAGTTCATACGAATATGTGTGTGTTGGGTCGTTCTTTTGCTATTAAGCCGATGGTAAAATGGGGTTTCAATGCTGTTTTAGCGCGTGATTTGACGGATGCGATGTATAATCCCTTCAAACCGCCTTATGTTAGTCATGAAGAGGGGACGCGGCTGATTATAGAATATATTGAGAAGTTCTGGTGTCCTACGATTTTGAGCGGTGATCTGACAACACCTGAACCGGAATAGTGTATCATCTTTGCTGGTGTCGTAGAGACAAATCCGTACGTAAAACACCCACGGTTGTAAAGCGCCGTGGGTGTTTTCTTGAAGTAAATATTTCTGTTTATTAACGATTACCTTTCAACGCGCCCCATGTGGTTGTTAACTTTGCCTTGGGGTCAACAGCAGTGTCAGCACTTTCTATAGCTTCAAGCGCACTGAACATTGGGTTAAGGTCACCTGCACCAGTTTCTGCATTTCCTACAAAGTTGAAATCAAGTGTTTCATCAGTAACTTCAATACCATTGTAGGTTTTGATGTCAATTTCATCCGCGCCAGGTGTGACATATAGTGCTTCAACGACTTCGTCTTCAATGAAAATATCAAAACCTCGGTTCTCAGGGGACCAATGCTCACCGACGAGATAGGTCACATCAAAAAAGCCATTGCCAGTTTTGAATTGAAACTTAACAGTAGCAGGGGATTGCGCCCAGCTGACTGCATGGAAGAGGACTTCATCGTAACCTGCTTCTTCTGCTTGTGCCTTTGCGTCATCAGTTAGATTACCGGATGCGGCAGTGCGTGGTTCGGTTTCAATCCAACCACCCCAGTCTTGGTCAGTTTTTTGTGCACCATACCACACACGTCCTTGTGAGTCAGTATAGTCATCCGCAGTACCACCACGGGCACGATATTCCTCAGCAGATAGTATGCCCGGCAACAATGCAGCCGCAATAAACAGCGTTAAAGTCAAAATACTTAAAAATCTCATTTTTACCTCCATTAGGTTAGTCTTGGTGTTGCCCTTTAAGAGCACCCCAAGTTGTAGTTAGTTTCTGTTTTGGGTCAACGTCTAATTTGGATGGAACAACTTCAATTCCACTAAACATTGCGTTTAGGTCACCTGCCCCAGTCGCTTTATTACCAGCGAAAACGAGACTCATTACTTTGTCCTTAACTTCAATGCCTTCATAACGTTTAATGTCAATCTCATTATCGCCTGGCGTGACATAGAGTGCTTCAACGACTTCGTCTTCAATGATTATATCAAATCCTCGGTTGTTCGGGGACCAATGTTCACCGACGAGATAGGTCACGTCAAAAAAGCCTTTTCCAGTGTTCAAATCAACTTCAACGATTGCAGGAAATTGTGCCCAACTTACAGCATGGAAGATCACTTCATCATAACCTTCGTCTTTAGCTAACTTTTTAGCGTTTGCAGTAAGTACTGCCTCCGCTGCTGTTCGTGGTAGTAACGTAATCCAACCACCCCAATCTTGTTTTTCTTTCTGTCCCGAATACCATATACGTCCATCCGCATCTTTATAATCATTATTTACACCGCCAATCACACGAATCTCTTCTGCAGGCATCGCATCGTGAATTAGCACTGTAATAAGTAGTACACATAGACAGATTATTAACTTCCTGTGCATTATATTCTCCTTTATTGGAAATTCTGTTTATATTCATTTACATAATAGACATTATACCGATTTAATTCCGATACACTGCTACGAACAGCATGCATCACGCAAAACCGAATGTAACAATAAAAACCCACGACGTTCCAAAATGGACGTGTGGGCACAGCAGCGGGCCAACCACTAACGCTTTCAAAGTTGTTTTGTCGTTCTGTGTTGTTATATTTAACGGTGACGTAGGGGGGGGGGGGGACTCAAAAACCGATGTTAAAACAGAACTATCAAGCAGGGCACAAACCCAATCTCCGCGCAGACAATAGATATCTGACGCGTTTATTATTGCAAAATGATGGTTCCTTTGTCGGTTTTTCATTGTTCCTACTCAAAAAGAAAAATCCAAGTCTGAATATTAAAGGACATAGTAGCGTCCTTTTCCTCCGTATTCCACACGGACAAATGGATTGTCCTATTAAACGCAATTAATGTCAAAGGTTTTTCTAAAAGGACGCAAAATTTTGAGTATGGACAAAATTCTTGTCATTTCATTTGACAGCAAGCAAGTGGACAAAGCACATCCATCTAGATTTAGATTAATTCATTATATAGTGGATTTTACAATTAACTTGACATTACGAGTTGTAGGAGGAACTCCGATTCTCGGTCTATCGCGATTCGGAGATCGCTCCTACAGATGATTTGTCAACTTATTTTGATAATTCACTATAATGTCTTATAATCAGCGGTATGAAGATTAAGAAATAAATTGGGTAATTTGACTTCAATGTCTAGAGTGCTTACAAAGTACCCGTACAAGTTCGTGGTGATTTAGGTTCCCCGTTTAATAAATTAATCTTTATTACAATACCTTCGCCAATTGTAGCACATTCTGCCAGATTGTGCGGTTTGTTGTTATGAAAACCTTTTGAATACTGCACAAACTCACAGTTTATGCTACGTTAAGGAAGCATCTATTATTAGAAATGGTCCAACGAGTCGTCCGGTCTGTTCAGGGTTCTTTCACATACCGCTCCGCTGGAGCGGAAGACTGAAACAAAGTGCGTGCTATAAACATACCGCTCCGCTGGAGCGGAAGAGTGGATAACTTAAAGAAAACGAAGGTGACCAGATTCTGATAGGTAGCAACTTGGGTTATGATAATTAAAAACACTTCAAGAAAAACCTAAAGTTATTTTTATTCATGCTATCGCACAATATCACAGATCAATTATAGAGCAACACTATATTCTCATTCGATTGAAGCACGTAAAAATGGCGAAGGTATTGTTATTACTCTGATTATTTAATTTACGGAAATTGTGACTGAAATCATACAAAATTACTAAAAAAATGTCAATATTTTTTTTATCTACCTCAAAATGTGTGATTCCCTTTACAATTTGTTATCTCAATCTACTTTTTCTGTTATTATAAGCATCTGATTCACAGCAATATTTGTTAGAGTTTGTTCAGTACCACTCGGCCATTTCATAATAATCTTATCAACGATTTTATGGTTTCCGAGTCCAAATTCTACTTCTGGACTGTGTTGTGATAGGTAGCTGCTACCAGAAGCGACTTCGCGGATTTGATGGGTATCACCGGTGATAACTTTGATGCGAGTGCCAATCCCATCTCGGTTACTCTCTACACCGACAGTGCGGATATGCAACCAATTCAGTTTGTTTCCACCTTTGTTTTGAAGCAACCGCGGTTTCTCGCCACTATTTACGATAAATAGGTCTAAATCTCCATCTGCATCGTAGTCTGCAGCGGCGACTCCTCTGCCAACACCCGGGGATTCAAACTGTCGGAGTCCAGTTTGTTCGGATATGTCGGTGAATGTACCATCTCCATTATTCTGCATGAGAACGTCCTGTTGACCGTGGTTTTCCCAAGTTGCAGGGTCAATATGTCCTGCGGAGAAAAACAGATCTAAATCTGCGTCGTTATCCATATCAAAAAGCACTGTTCCCCAGCACGTCTTACCAAGTCCAGATTCAAAAACCCCGCTCTTTGCGGATACATCAGTGAATGTACCATCTCCGTTATTTCTGTAGAGGACGTTGTTTTCATCAAGCCAGTTTGTAACGAATAGGTCTAAAGCACCATCATTGTCATAATCTCCCCAAGCAATCCCCATACCACTACGGATGTCTCCTGTGCGGCTTCTCGCATTCGGTTGATTTGTGTTCGTAAACGTCATTTCAGCATCGTTGCGATAAAGGATGTTCTGATCCGAGTCGTTAGCGATATATATGTCTAAGTCATCATCATTGTCATAATCTGCTGCGGCGACACCGAGTGTCAAGTGAAATCCACCATTCGCTTTAGCAGAATCGGTAATATCAATAAAACTACCGTCCCCTTTGTTCAGATATAGGAGATTTGTTTGTCCAAAGAAATCGTAGGGGAAAAATACCTCATCGCCTTGAGGAACTTTGGTATATTCAATGTAATTGCCTACATAGAGTTCAAGGAATCCATCTGAATCAAAATCTCCCCATGCAATACCGGATCCAAAGCCTTTATGTCCAATACCTCCTGCTCCTGATGTGAACTTTTTGAAAGTTGCATCTCCCTTGTTTAAATAGAAAACGTTCTCCTTATAGTTTGTGACATACAGATCCGCATCACCGTCGTTATCATAATCAGCAAAAGCACATCCCATTCCCCAACCTATATCACCGACTCCTGCATTATCTGTCATATCCGTAAATGTGCCATCTCCGTTGTTTCGGTATAAAATGTTAGTTGGTAGGATCGTGTTTGGTTCAGGTCTGACTGCTGTGCTGTTTACGATATAAAGATCAAGCGTGCCGTTGTTATCATAATCTCGCCATGCTGCACCAGAACCAACCAAGGCTGGCACCACGCGATGGTCAATTCCACCTGCATGCTGAAAGTGAATTCCAGATGCTTCTGTAACATCAATGAAATGAATTTCAGCAGTATTCACATTACAGACAAGAAAAATGCAGAAGAATAATATATTTGTGTATATAAACAACGCCCTTTTCAACATGTAAAATGTCTACCTCAACATAGGTTTTATTACACCGTTATCCTATCACATTTCAGTATTATTTCCAACATTGGTTTTTACATACCCACTCCCTAGTAGAGCGTCTACACTAAAATTATGAATTGCCAAAGAAATCGGGAATCGGAGTTCCCTCCTACAATGACAGAGCTATATTCAGTAGGAGCGATCTCCAAATCGCGGTATTTACCCGCAAAATTAGTGTGGACAGTCTACTAGTAGAGCGTCTACACTAAAATTATGAATTGCCAAAGAAATCGGGAATCGGAGTTCCCTCCTACAATGACAGAGCTATATTCAGTAGGAGCGATCTCCAAATCGCGGTATTTACCCGCAAAATTAGTGTGGACAGTCTACTAGGGTGTGTAAAGTTTTTGTCACCGTATACGTCAATTTAAGTGAAAAACCTGTAATCTATTGTAGTGCCAAATCAAGTAATCAACGGTATGAACGCCTGATGAAGATTAATTTATTAATCTTCATATTAAGATTTTTCTGTGTTTCATCTGACAATATATTCTCTGTGATTTCCTTCTAATTTTATGGAATTTTCGCTTATCAAAACTGTACAGAAATTGGACATTATTTCGTACATCTGTACAGTTTTTTTTAGTGCTTTCAGAGCAGTCGATATCGGGGTTGGTAAAGGTTTTATAAAAAAAGAAAAATTTTTTAATTTGTACACTTTCACTATTCGTCTTTTGTTGTGTGAGATTGGTAGACTGAGCATCATACTTGTCCAGCATTGGACGAATGCAGATAGAATGTTTCTAAATGTCAAAAGTGGTGTGATGCCTAAGGGTTTGCAGTTTATGCCTAAGGGTTTCATATTGAACGTCTGTGTATTCTCATTTTTGTGTAATGTATTTCTATATAATGAAGAGATTGCTTGTAGGTTCATCATTGTTCTTTGCATAAGATGTATTAGTTTCATAATTTACTGCATTGAAGTTAATTTGTATGTGACATGTATTATAACCGAATAAATAACGTAAGTCAAGTGCATTTTTACAATTTTAGCAAAATTTGTATTCTTTTAATTCTTTTTCTGACTTTTTGGCATAGTTTTACATGCACAAGCTGGCTGCATGTGCTACGAATATACGAACGAGACTATAGGGTTAATGTAATACCATTTCTATAAATGTTTATCCCATTAGCATTTGTTAATAATGTCTTGAAGGACTGCACAAACTGAAAGTTTGTAGGACGGCACAGTCCATTAGTTTAGGTCTCACGTACCAAAAGTGTGAATAAATCTTTGTATTTCACTATATTCTAGATTTTTTTGGAAAAAACATGTATATTTCATCTGATATTTTGTTTAGTGCCAAAAACTTTACATACCCCACTCCCTATTTCTTCTTGTCTATCATTTGCGTTAATGATATTATAAATGCTAACTTGAGATTTTAGGAGAAAGTATATGCAACTTACACCTGAACAGAAGGAAACATATCGAACACAAGGCGTTCTGATTGTCAAAAATGCCTTGACAGATGAAGATACTCAACCTGTTATTGATGAAATATCAGATTGGATTTCAGAACGTGCGGATGAATTACACCAGCATGGAAAGATTGAGAACTTGTATGAGGATGAACCTTTTGATAGACGTTTTGGCAAACTGCTTGCTCAATCGGGAGAGATTGGCGGTGGAATGGATATTATGCATTATCGGGGTACGGCAATCTTTGAGTTCATGAGAAATGATAACCTGTTGGATGTTATTGAAGGGGTTGTTGGACCAGAAATCACATGCAATCCGATTCAACACGTGCGGGCAAAACCTCCCGTAATTGATGGGAATGCAAGTTGGGCAGGTGGTGTGCCGTGGCATCAGGATGCGGGTGTAATGATGGAAGAGGCTGAATGTTCAAATGTAGTTACATGTTGGTTGCCGTTGGGTGATAGCACTATTGAAATGGGGTGTTTGGAAGCGTTACCCGGTGTTACCGAGGATATTGGATACCTGACACATCAGAAAGAGGGTGGTACGATGATAGTGCCTGATTTGATGCCAGATTTTGAACCGATAATGCTTGAGTGTTATCGTGGGGATATTATCTTATTCAGTCGTTTTGCCCCACACCGTTCACAACCGAATCAGTCAGATAGATGTCGTTGGTCATTAGACTTGCGTTTCCAAACGACAGGACATCATACTGGCAGAACTTCTCATCCTGATTTTATTGTTCGCAGTCGTAAGAATCCTGATTCTGTATTGAAAGACCACGCGGCATGGTGTCATTTGTGGGCGGATGCGTTTGAAAACCCACGCGGTGTGGCTAAACATAGGTCAATTTAACACTGTTTGTTGTATTTAATCTGTTTTTGTGATAATATAAAAATATACGTTGGTTTAAGCATAGAAATTCAAAAGTAAGAGAGCTTTTCTGTTCTCTATTTTCTGTTTTTACACAGGAGGTCCATTTTGTTAAGAATATTAACTTATGCGATGGTTCTGCTGCTATTACTGTGTCTGAATATGTCCGGGGTGGCGGAGATCTCAGAAGATTCTATTGTCGCGGCATGGCTTTTTGATGGCGATGCCAAAGATATGTCTGTAAATGGTTTTGATGGTGAAGCTCAAGGTGGAAAATATGTTGAGGGCAAAATAGGACAAGCAATTGAACTCAACGGAACAAACGAATGGGTTACCATTAGTAAAAAAATGGGGTCATTTGAAGAGATTACGTTCGCGCATTGGGTCAAATGCACTGGTAGAGATAGTGATTGGCGGACATTCTACAATGTTGCTGGTTGGAAAGGTGGTGATATTCACTACCAATTGCCTCCTGACAATAGAGTAGAATTTTCCATCAAAGATAACCCTGGTGGAAACGATCAATTTGCTACTTTCAAGGTAACAGGTGGTGAATTGAATAAGTGGATTCATATCGCAACTGCTTACAGTGCTATAGAAAAAAAGATCAGATTTTATATCAATGGTGAACTAAACGCTGAGAGCGATTGGGGTGGAAATCCAGGAGTTCTTGATCCCGGCAAAATTGGTTCATGGGACAATCAACGCCACTGGCAAGGTCTCTTTGACGAATTTATTATCTTCAATACCGTATTGAGTGAAGATGACATAAATTCTGTCATGAACGATGGGTTGGAAAGTGGTCTTGCTGTTGATCCTAAGGAGAAGGTCACAGTCACTTGGGGTAGTCTCAAAAAATAAAAAACATCTATTTCTACACGAATAGGATGCAGTCATTATTAGCAATTTATTCAACAACTCTCACACAAATGGTGTGTAATTTTCGGTATAATTCTGAGTATCCAGCGCGCTTACATAAAGATTAATTTATTAAACGGGTAATTCTCATTTTCTCAAACCTAGTAGGTGCGGTTTCCTAACCAATTCAGCATACCTAACGCGTATGCTGACAGACTTCTCAAGGAAATTACCTGATTTATTTCTTAATCTTCATCAAAACGTGCCTACCGTTTGTGTATAATCTCTGACTAATATAAAGGAGATACATTATGTTCAAATTAGCAACAAGCATTTTGGGTGCATTGATACTAATACTCGTTTGTCTACCCGTATCTGCAGAAGTGTCGTTAGATATGGTTGCTGCCGCGTGGTTATTTGATGGCAATGCAGAAGATTTTTCGGATAACGGCTTTGACGGTGAAGCACAAGGCGGCAGTTATGTTGATGGAAAATTCGGCAAGGCAATCCAATTGAACGGTTCAAATGAATGGGTTAATATTCCAAATAGGATAGGTTCATTTGAGGAACTAACTTTCACTCACTGGGTTAATTGCACTGGTCGGTTAAATGGATGGCGTGCTTTCTTCAACAACGCGGGTTGGAAGGCAGGGGATATCCATTATCAAGTGCATCCAAACAACAAAGTAGAGTTTTCTATTAATGGGAATCCCGGTGGTAATGATGCGTTTGCAGACTTTGCATTTACATCGGGAGAAATGAATAAATGGGTTCATGTTGCAACTGCGTACAGTGCAACTGAGAAAAAGATCAGGTTTTTTATTAACGGAGAACTTGATGCAGAGAGTGATTGGGGTGGTAACCCTGGTGTTCTTGACCCTGGTAGAATTGGTGACTGGGGTGGCAGCCGACATTGGCAAGGTTTGATAGATGAATTTGTTATTTTTAACGCATTTTTGGATGAAGGCGATGTCCAGGATATTATGAATAACGGTTTGGTAACAAACGTCACTGCTGTTGACCCGAAAGCAAAACTCGCTACTACATGGGGTAATATAAAAAAGTAGCGTTAAACTGATATTTCTCAAAAGTTGTTGAATATCAGTTATTATCAAGGTTCTTTTGGGTTTAGTTCATGAAAATGCGCCATGATTTCAAGTAACATGTGTCTTTGTCCAGTGAGTTCAAGTTGTATTTGATGGAATGTGCGACGTTCTGAGATGCTTACCTGCAACAACATGAGGTAACTCATTACTTTTATACCGAGCCCCGCACATGCGCCTTGCGCACTTTCTAAACACATATCGGATAAATGCAGGTTGGATTTCAGTTGTCTCCAATAGAGTTCAATGCCGTTGTGTTGAGACCATATTCTGAGTGCTTCACAAGTGCGTAAGGGTTTACCAAAGACTAAGAGTGTGCGTCCCTTTCCCATATCTGAAAAGAAAAGCACAATACACTCACCAAATGTTGGACTTGTGGCTTGGACACGACAGACAGGTTTATCACATCCCCATTGCTCTGGCTGCAGTTGTCCGGATTTCTTATGAACCGAAAGTTTCACTTTTTTGTTGTTTATTGTCATCACATAGTTGTTTTTACCATGAACCAATATGGACACAAACCCTAAATCTGATAAGGTGTTGACTAGTTTCTTGCTACCATACCACGAATCGAAAGTGATCGGATATTTTCTGATATCAATGCTGTGGGCATCAAAGAAATCTAACACTTCTTTCATCATGGCAACAAAAAGAACCGGTTTCTTTGTCCTGCCACGCCCTTTTTTTGAAACAAGCCGTGTATTGAGTGGAATAACAATATCGCCAATCTTAATCGTGATGCCTAATATGTTCTGCCCCCAAGTGGTGTTATTCCGTTTTTTAGACCACCAGTTTGAGCAGTCCGATATTGTTTTTCCATATCGATCCACATTACTGTCATCTACACTGAGGGTAGGACACCGACGAGATTGTGTTGAAGCACTCTTAGATTCGGTATCTTTGATCAATTCTAGTGCCATAGCACATCCGAGCCGCACATTCAAACATTTCCAGTGATACTGGCTCAATGAGTGAAGATCCCGATAAAGACCCGCTTTGGGAAGTGTCAACGCATCCGCAACTTGGTTCGGATTATAGAGACCAAATAGATGACAAACGGATAACAAAAGTCCAGTGTCAATGATTTGTGATCGAATACGGTGAAAACGAGAAAAAAGAAGATGTTGAAAAAACTTAGCAGATTTGATAATCTGATGACGCATGAGATGTCCTCCTAAAAATAATCAAATGATGTTATTTTTTATTATTAGGATGGCAACTCATGCGTCTAAAATCAAGTCAAATCTTCAAAATGGACGCATTTTCATTGCTCAAAACCCTCAATATAGTGATATTTAGTGAATTCTCCGCTATTCTGATAAATGTCAGTTAAATATTTCTCATAGCAAATTACTTTCCTGATTCTCAGGTATATGGACGGATTCATTATCCGTCCATTATCTTGAGAATAGTTTTATATTATAACCTAATACCAATTCTAAAAATGATTTTCACTGTTTTTATTTAATTGTTAGAGGTGCAATGAATTGCGCGACTACAAACACCTATTTTGATAAGGTAAAAATCAGGGTTAGAAACCCCTCCTACAAGAGCATTCACTATATAGCGACTTGTGCTAGTTAAAAACCTGTTTTGTTGTTTTAGACATTTAATAGCATTAACAGTATAAACATATCGTCCCTAATGAAGATTAAGGAATAAATGGGGTAATTTGAGACAGTCCAGCGCGCTTGCAAAGTGCCAAATCAAGAAATCAAAGGTATGAATGCCATTGAGGCATTCCCCGTGTGGCATTTGGCGGGTATGAATGCCTTTTGGCATTCCCCACCTACAAGTTTTGGTGTGATTATGATTACTCGTTTAATAAATTAATCTTCATACGGGACTAACACTACTAATAAAGGAAAGTTCACATGATTAATAAAGTAAGGTTTTTTGTGGAGATTAAGCGCGTAATTGTAGTTTTCATCGGACTTCTGTTAATAATATTTCTGATGGACATGACTTATGCTGCAAAACGTGATAAAGAATATGTGGCAAAACAGATTTCTAATCTCAAGATAGACGGTAAAATTGGTGAATGGGAGCGTGCAGAGATAGTTGCCTTTGACGAAGTAAAGGATGTGGGTGGTGCATTGCCGAATGCCAAAGATTTTGAAGGACAAGGACGCGTTGCTTGGAGTGCATCCGACCCCACTCGTATCTATTTTCTTGTTGAAATCACAGATGATAAACTTCAGGACATCAACCCGCCGGACAGTAAATGGTGGGAGGACGATAGTGTTGAATTGATGTTTGATTTTGACAACGATATTATAAGAGATTCACTTGTTCAATGGACACTTGGCGCAAATGGTGAAGATCTTTCTGCGGCGGCATCAAAAGCGAATACAGAATGGGAATTGGTTGTGGATGGTAATAATTACACCTATGAAATTGCAATAGATGCATCAGCTGCACGTGGACCGAATCCGGGTAACGCGGAAAAGGGTAATAACTTTAAAGCAAAAGATGGGTTAACGATCGGTCTGAGTTTCCATTACAATGATTGTGAAAATGGTAGTCGTGAACTTCAGGCTGGTTGGATGCCGGGTCAGGCATGGGATCCAGTGGCGTATGGTGATCTGACTTTTGACAAAGAGTTTTTGGATGTTGAACCTGCCGGTAAACTTGCGTTGACGTGGGGTGCACTCAAACAGTAGATTCACATCAGTTGTTTCTATCTATATTTTCTCCTACTTCTATGGGATGATAAGGAACTACTCTCCCAATGTATAATCTCAAAGGCAAAGTGGCATTAGTTACGGGGGCGGGCGGCAGGAACGGTATTGGTCGCGCTATCGCATTGCGTTTAGCTAAGGAAGGGGCAGATGTTGCAGTCAACGATATCGCTGAAAATCCTTATGCTGCTGATGATACGGCTTGGGGTGGTTTATCGGATGTTGTTTCGGAAATAGAAGCGATGAACCGGCGTGCAATTAGTGTTGTTGCTGATGTTTCGGATGCGAAGCAGGTAGAGAAGATGGTTGATAATACCGTTTCTCATTTCGGTAGCATTGATATCCTTGTCAACAATGCTGGAACAAAAGCCGGAAAGGATCGTGTGCCTGTGGTTGACCTTACCGAAGAGGATTGGGATAGGGTGCAGCGCGTGAATGTGAAAGGAGTGTTTCTCTGCTGCAAAGTGGTGGCGCGTCATCTTATTGCCCAAGGAACTGGTGGAAAAATAATCAATCTTTCATCACTTAGAGGCAAACAAGGTGCGGCAAGTTATGCTGCGTATAGTGCATCAAAATTTGCTGTTATAGGATTGACGCAATCCTTAGCACACGAACTTGCGCCTTATCAGATTAATGTCAATGCGTTGTGTCCGAGTCTTGTAGATACAGAACGTGTGTTGCATTTGGCATCTGCACTTATGTCAAAAGACCTTTCTGCTGAGGAACAACTTGCAGAATTTGTTGAGCGATCTGAGCAGTCTGTACCGTTAGGACGACTTGCAACGGGTGCGGATGTTGCGAAGATGGCAGCGTTTCTTGCTTCGGAAGAATCAGCGTATCTGACAGGGTTGTCAATTCCTGTTGCGGGTGGGGCATTGATGGATTAGTTTAGATTTCGTTGGAGTCAAGTTGTTTTTTGACTCCAATCTTAAGTGATCATACATATAAAATAGTACGAATATGTATTAACCAATCCATTTCACTGCTAGCCTGTACATCTTTCTCTCATATTTCATTTATGTCTCCAAAGAGCAACATCTTTGGTGAATTTTCACGTTCATATTCAATCCATTTTTCAGCAAAGTCTGAAAACTCAGGGTTTATCTCTATACCAAGAAATTCAACTCCCAATGTCTGTGCTACAACACACTCTGAACCAGAGCCTGCAAATGGAATAAGTACCTTACCGTTATTTCCATTGATACGGGACAAGATGAGTCGTCTCGTTAATTCCATCGGCTTTTGAGTAGGATGCTTTAATATATCGTGTTCACGATGTACAGATAGTTCGGCAGGAGGATAAACCTGAGAACCGCACGTCTTACAAAGAAACCATCTTTCAGACCGGCCTGCACCACCCGCTAAGGCAGGAATTTTTATAACATCTCTCGGTAAGGCACCGTTCTTGTGTGCATTATAGATGGTTGTTTTACCTACTGATCCGTAGCGCGATGGTGTGTCCTTTCGTTCTTTACCTGCTGCGTTCTTTAGGAAACTTTTGGTATAAGGTTCCCTGATTTGGTCTATTTCCAAATCAGTGCGAGGTGTATTTGGTTTCCAAAGACATAATATCGTTTCGTGTGACCTTTGCCAGAATTTCAATGAAGGTACCGTTTTATTAGTATAGTGCCATACCAGCCAACGTTGCTCGTGAATAGGGAAATGCACCGATATTCTTGCAATAATTTCTGGAAATCCATACAAGTAAAGCAAACCGTCATCTGTCAATAGTTGAAGACATTCCTTTATCCATTCCTTCGTCCACTGAACATAATCGTCAATCGGCATGACTTCAGTGTGATCCCCAAAATCTTTACCAATGTTGTATGGTGGATCGGCAATAATCACATCGTATTGCTTTTTTGCCTTAATGAGTTTGGGTAATACCTTCGTTGCATCTGCAACGATAATTGTATTAGTTAATGTGTCTGTATCCATGATTGTTCCCGTACCAACTGCAGTGTTCATCTCTTGATATCTTTGAGTTAAAAGAAGTAATTGGATATGGTCTAAAACCAGATAATATAAGTATATCAGATTAGCATTAGAATTACAAATTTAGCCTTCCGGCAACTTCTATAGAATCTATAGGAGTGAAAGCAAGAACTTGACAAAATTCCAATAATCAAGTAGAATTCATAGAAAAACTTGAACGGAGAAAAGAATGAAACTTGCGATATGCAATGAGATGTTTGAAAATTGGAAGATAGAAGATGTATTCACTTACGCTGTAGAATTGGGTTATGATGCGGTTGAAATAGCACCTTTTACTTTGGCAGATTCTGTATTGGATATCAGTGAAGCAGAACGAACACAGATACGAAAGGTTGCTCAAGATACTAAGATAGAGATCGCAGGGCTGCATTGGCTGCTTGTGTCGCCACCAGGACTCTACATCAACCATCCTGAGGAGGAGATTCGAAACGAAACGAGAGACTATTTGCTTGCACTTGTTAATCTCTGTGCGGATTTGGATGGGAAGATATTGGTTTTTGGTTCTCCGCAACAACGGAACGTTATGGAACCCCTCAGTTTTGAACAGGCATGGGATTATGCCCAGGATACCTTTACGGCAGGCGCGGAACTTGCTGGTGAAAGAGGTGTTGTATTGTGTATGGAACCGTTATCCAGTGATCAAACCGATTTTATTACACATCCTGACAAGGCGGTCGAAATGGTTGAGGCAGTGGATCATCCTAACTTTCAGATGATTTTGGATGTGTGTAGTACGGCTAAAGAAGGACTGGATATGCCGACACAGATTCGCAACTGTGCCAAACACGTTGCTCATTTCCACTCCAATGACGATAATGGTTATCTGCCTGGTTCTGGAAATGTGGATTACCCGCCGATAATTGACGCGTTGAAAGAAATCGACTATAGCGGTTATCTCTCAACAGAGGTGTTTGATTTCAAACCAGATCCGAAGACCATCGCAAGCAAGAGCATTGACTTTTTGAATTCTCTATTATGAAATCTGAAATCCACGAATGTTATAACGCTTTCGATTCCCTGAGATCTGAGATGGGACGTTGGCTTAAACAGAGCATGCTTCTCGATCCGCCTGGACCAAACAAAGGTGGTGAGGACGAGGCAAACTACGCACTCTCTTGGTTTCCCCACTATTTAATCACTGGTGATGCGGCCGTTCTACGGCACTTTGATGTGCTCAAATCTGAACTTGCTGGTTGGATAGAACGTGATTGTGTGCATGGGTATGAGCCGAAAGCAGAAGCACACCATGGCCCTGAACCATTCCTTCTTTTCCTACCTCGTTATATCGGTCTCAAACCTGATGATTCTGAAGCGATAGCACTCCTAATTGATGCTGCCGAACATATCGGTAATTGGGTGTCGGAAGTACCACCGTGGTATGACTATTCACGCGATGTCTTTATCGGGTATAATATAGGCACGGAATATGTTGAGAACGATGACAGGAATGCGTATCAACTTGCGGAACACTTCCGTTTTATTCACATTGCACTTGCGGCATATCGTTATTCAGGAGAAAAGCGATATGTGGAGTGGGGATTGCGCTATGGACGAAAACGTGCTGAACGTATCATTGAAGCACCGAGTCCGATGCCGTTGCTGTGGGATTTGAATGGAATCGGACTCAACGAAGAAGAGGTGAATACAAAGAATCTGCACAGGTTAGTTGCGAGTTCCCATCACATACCGGGAGATCCGTTGGCGGGGATTGAAGTTCTACTGGCCTCTGGTGCAATCTATGCGTTGGGTGACTTGTTTCTCTTATCGGGAGATGAGATTTTTCAATCTGCTGCGAAACGTATTGTTGAACCACTCATCCCATCACTGGACGATCCGTTTAACGATCCTGCAGCAGCAGCCTTGAGTTATTATCGTTGGACATTCAACGATACCTGCTTTGATGATGCGATAATAGAAGGTTTGCAACAGCTTCCATCTACTCCACCTGAACTGCTTGC
The DNA here is from genome assembly GCA_958295945.1 of Candidatus Poribacteria bacterium. GTDB lineage: Bacteria > Poribacteria > WGA-4E > WGA-4E > WGA-3G > MSPOR6. The sequence goes on along the minus strand of OY282386.1, from coordinate 178,433 downwards.
TCTTGTATTTCCTGAGCAATACCGTCGGAGAGAGTCGGGTGTCGGTAAGCGCGCAGATATGACATATTGGGGTGAATGGTCGGATGATGGTTCTGTGAAACCGATTCAGGAACCAACAACTGCGACACTAACGCTTGCTTATCAGATAACAGGTGAGATTGGATATGCGTTACGTGCATTGCAAAATGCTGCAACGCGTCTGAATATGGCGCGGCGTGTCCTACGAGGTGGTAGGGAACATGCGGATATGGGTGGTGCGGTTTGTTCAGTTGCTGCTGGACATGGCCGCAATTGGGGACAAGGTGCAGTCACGGCTTGCTATGGTCCTCTGGTTCTTGGGACACGCGAGATTTTGGGTAAGGTTTCCTCACTCATTACTATTAGAAAAGCGGATGGGGCGCATCAGATTCCATCAGCTCTGCTTTCTTTGGTAAGACCTATAGTAGATGGGGAAGAGAAAGCAGAAGTAATCTTCTATAATAGTGGTGATTCACCGCTAAAATTCTCTTGGCAAGCACATTTACAGTTTGATGTAGAATGCAAGACTATTGAAGACAGTCAATGGTTTGAGGAGACGCTTGAAGCGAACGAAATGCAACAGCGGAAAATATAGAATTAGAGCTTGCACACTTTCAAGGGTTTTGTTATTTCAGCGCGCTTACAAAGCGCGCCTACGGGGTTTGCAGTAAATATGAGAATTACCCAATTAATAATTTAATCTTCATCAACGCGCGAATACGAAAGACTTGTTTTAGTCTGATTCTGCATTGACTTCTATTCCGAAATACTTTGCGATAAGCGTTAAATCCAGAATATTAACCTTCCCATCGTTGTTAACATCCCCTTCATCAGTATCCTCACCGAAGCGAGCAGCTACATATACGAGGTCTAAGATGTTGATGACACCATCTCCTGTCACATCATAGTCAGAAATATTTGGCAACAGGTTGGAACTGACCAATGTATAAACGATATCTTGACTGTTCTCAAATTTCACTGGTCCGAAATCTGGAGCGAGCCACAGATGAGAAGTTGAACGCGTTCTTGATAACGCAACCTCACTTATAGTGCGTATCGTAATTTTTAGACAATCTTTAAATATTCCCGCAGGTGTTTCAACCTCTTCTTTGTCAACGACTTTACTGATACTTGTGAATAGGACCGGTCCGACTAAGATAACTTCTGTTTCAGTTGAGAATTCCCATGTGTCACCGACTTCCAGAGTCAACGGGTAAAAGAGGATCGGTGGGTATAATAAGCCAGTTGCGACTCCGAAAGGGTCACCGAGTTCTACTTCATATTTATACAGTTTAATACCTTCCTCGTCAAAATCCACAAAATATCTCTCAGCCGTGATTGAATCTGTGCCTATGGTTTCATGCTGAATTTTCAGTAGTGCCAGATTTTTCTCGTTGATTGTCTCCTCGGATGCTTCAATACTGTAAGTAACTCGTTCCGCTCTATCCTCGCTTTCCAATACCCACTCGTTGCCAATATCTGTTGGATAATAAATTTGTGCATTTGTTATAACAGCAGTGGTTAAGGTGAGTATTGCTGCGAAAAGAATTATAGTTGCGTTGTTTTTCTTCATTTTTTTCCTCAACTTCATATCCTAATAGATGTCTATTAGATTATATATCATAGAAAAACGCCTTGATTTTGACATTTCAAGCGATCTGTTAAGTTGTTAGATTGCTTGTAGTATCAAGGCGTTTATCGTGGGTTCATTGTCAGCTTATTTCAGGATTACCATTCTGCGGGTTGCGGAGAAATCCTTTGTTTGTAGTGTATAGAAATATACACCACTTGAAACAGTTTCTCCTGTCTTATTTTTCCCATCCCAATAAGCCGCGTTTGAAGTTGTCATGTATGAACCGATTGACTTATGTCCAAGATTTAATGTCCGTACTGGATTACCTGATACGTTATAAATCTGGATTGTTACATTCGCTGCACGATTCAGTTGGAATGGGATCCAAGTCTCTGGATTGAACGGATTCGGGAAGTTCTGTGCAAGAATTGGTTCCTTCAGACGGACATCATCAACACACATCTGCACGCTCAGATATGCATTGTTTATATCTGTGGAAGTTATGGTGCGTTGGTAGGGACCGGACACGATAGTGCCTTTTTCATCAACAAGTGTGAACTCAATTTTGTCATTAACTTGGATGACACTCTTGCGATTTAGGTTTGCCCACACAGCCGAAACTTGACTTTTATCGGATTCAACATTCTTACTCGCTATAACGCTTGTGCGTAGGTTTTTAGCAAGCATTGTGTAAGATGCATCTGCTTGTTTGCCTTGCAAGTTGCTTGTGATGACAAACGCCCAAGCACTCTTTCATATATTGTCTCCTTTTCAATATAGGAACTTAAATGGGAAGTCATAGACATTACTTTGACTGAAATTTCCAAACAAGTGGATGCGAATGTCAAAAGTGTATCCTACGACAACGTTTACATTGTGTACTTCATAGTGGATATCATCTTGTTCTGATATATATCGGTATCCTAACCACATTCCGATTGCCATTAGTAAAATTGCGATGGCTAAGACAATTAATACCACTTTCCAATTTACCATAGCGGCTTTTCCAAATAATTCGCCCTACTGACTTGTATTTATTGTTACATTAATAATTCGTTCAGTTCTACCTTTGCTGTTTTCTGCAAAAAGCCTAATTGTACCTATAATTGGGGCGTTTTCAAACCGTCCAGCAACCCATAGGTCTTGTTTTCGTTGTAGGTTTGTTGCGAAACCTGTTCCATCACCCGGTGGAACGATATTTCCAGATATGGAAACTATACCTAAATTTAGTAATTTATCTGGCTCTGACACATAATCTTCAACATTTTCAAGTATTTTGGCGTTGAGAATTCCACCGAGACGTGTTCCAGTACCTGTAAAACCTTGAGGTAGTGATTGCCATACGGGAGGATTCTGAGCAATAATTTCAGGTGGACTTCTTTTGAAACTTGTGATTTTATAGACATCTCCATCACTACTCTCAAATTGGACAGGTCCTACTCCTGGTGCTAACCATTGGTAGGAGGTAGATTGTAGTTTAAGAAGACCAGTAATTGATAAATCTAACTGGATTTTTGCACAATTCCGAAATATACCCAACGATGTTTCTACAGGTTCAAAACTAACTATCTCTAAATTGGTTCTGCTTTCAACATCTAATTTAGCACCTTGAAGATCTATTTTAGCATCTGTAACTATATTCCACTTTTGTCCTTCTTGTTCTAAGGCTTTAGGAAAGAAAACCATCGGTGAAGTCAAATTCGCTGTTGCAGTAATAACATTATTGTTAAATACTGTTTGTAAGTTTGTTTTATGAAGTTTTATTCCTTCGGGGGTATCAGACAAAAAGTATTTGTCTGTATCAATAACTTTGTCGTTGTTAAGGTTTTCAGTTACAATTTTTAGGAGGATAAGATGGTTATCGGCATCATCATCAGGTACTTCAAGTGTGTACGTTTGACGTTCTTTTCCGTCAGTGCTATCCAAGATCCACTCATTACCGATTTCTGCGGGGTAATAGTTTTGTGCTGTCGCTGTCATTGGGAATGTAGAAAAAAATAGCGACACAATTAGTGTTGTTAGGGATTGAATCAATGCAGACTTTTTCAAGATGTATGCTCCTAATGTGTATTGCTGTGGAATGTATGAATGTAATTCTATGTCATTAGCAATGTTGACTCTTTAAAGAATACGTGTGATAATGTCTATATGTTACTATTAAACACATAATGAATTCAAGATTAAATGACGTAATGTATGAATTGAACGGAATTAATCTACAATAGATAAATATATTTAGGAGAACAGAGATGCGTTTGAATGGGCGCGTTGCGATAGTGACGGGGGGTGGTGGCGGTATTGGGAAGGCAACCTGTATTGCTTTCGCTCAAGAAGGTGCAGATATTGTTATCCCCGAAGTGAATATGACGAATGCAACTGAGGTATCAGAAGAGGTTACGGCTCTCGGTAGAAGGTGTTTGGTAATTGAAACGGATGTTGCGGATGGTGAATCTGTTCGTGCGATGGTTAACAGGACACTTGAAGAACTTGGTTGTATTGATATTTTAGTCAATAATGCTGGTATTTTCAGTTATACACGTATTGATGCATGTAGCGAAGCAGAATGGGATAGGATGATGGCTGTTAACCTCAAAGGCCCCTTTCTCTGTTCTCAGGCAGTCATGGAAACGATGAAGGAACAGAGATTCGGGAGGATAATCAATCTTGGTTCTTTGGCGGGTCAGGTGGGAGGTCTGGTTGCGTCCGCCCCTTATTCTGCGTCAAAAGCGGGTGTGATGTGTTTGACGAAATCGTTTGCACGGGTCTTAGGTGAGTACGGGATTACGGTGAACTCAATCGCACCGGGTATTGCTGCGACAGAGATGGCAAAAAATCATCCTGATATGACGGATCAGATTCCGTTGGGACGCGTTGCAGATCCATCGGAGATTGCAAGTACCATTGTTTTTCTTGCTTCGGATGAAGGGCAATATATCACTGGTGCGACTCTTGATGTTAATGGTGGTATTCGGATGGGTTAGATAATTTGATTGAACATTGAGATTTTGGTAAACATTAAAATTAATGATATACATTTTCCGTAGGAAGGATCTCAGAATCGTGAATAAATTCACTGATAGTCGGGAATCAGAGTTCACTCCTACATCTCAAATGGAATCCCTGTAAAATGCAAAACTCATTCTTTCGCATTTTTATTGTACTACTGCTTGTATTAATTCTCCTTGATGATAACTGTTATGAATGAGGTATATTCAATCCCACAGTTCAAGACCTAAGAGTTTCTTTCCAAGGTCGGATAATTCAGCTGTTTTTCCTGTCTCATGTTCTTTTTCTGCGCGTTCACCACCGAAACCTGCCATTCTATTTTTCCATGCGTTGATGCGACGTTCTCTTGCTTCTTGATTTGCTTCACCTGTTGGAGTCATTGTGATGTATTGTGCCACGCGCGGTGCATTGGCAGTATTGATGCCAGCACTATGTGGTAATGCACTGTTCCAAATTATGAGATCTCCTGCGTTGGCGGGTATTGGGATCATGCCTAATGCTTCCAAGTTTTGTTGGCGTGGGTCTGCATTTTTGGGAAGACTCTTTATCCACTCCTCAATTTTGTTGTGGAAACCGGGGACACAAACAAATGCGCCTTGGTTCTCTGCGGTATCAGTCAAGTAAAGGACACCTTGCACATGAAAGCGGATGGGTAGGTCTATAGACATATCCCAATGCAGTCCAACGCTTGTTCGTTCATGTTTACCGGGGACGTTAGGTGGACTCATGCTTGCGCGGTCAAAGCTGACCCATAGTTTCTCGTTTCCCCAGATTTCTGCGAAAGCTTGGTGGACCCGCGGGTATTGACGCGTTTCCCATAATGCAGGATGCTGATAGATTTCCACCATGATACCACGTGGTGGGTCTGTGTACCAACTCTCAGGAGAGTTGGCATCCATTTCAAGGAAATCCCAAACGGCATTTGCTGCGTTTTGAATTAATTCTGGTGGTGCCGCATTCTTGATGATGATATAACCTTTTTCTTCCCAAAAAGCTTGATCTTCTTTGCTTAATACAGGCATTTGTTTGCTCCTTTCTGTGCATCTATTTCTTGTGTTAAAACGGTAACCGACGCAAAAACGCTGATAAGAATATGATAATCAGGCCCAAAACGATGATGATGTTCAACCACGGTGTCGGTTTTTTCTGAAATCCTTCAAATACTGGATACGGAAACGTCAGCACAACTGCAACTGTATATATCAGGAATACGATAAAGAACTTGATACCTAATATGAGTATGTAAAGCGAGTAATCTACTTCAGTTTCTTGTGCGGTGATACGTGCGGTTCTGAGAAATGATATAAAGTTATATACACCAGAAATTAGCACAGTCAATAGTGTAATCCAGACAACCCCACTGAATCGTCTTAATGCGGATGATATTATGTCTTTTGGTTCGGGGAATCGGTGTGCAATTGGGATGAGGACGACACGGAAGAAAAAGAAACCTCCTATCATCAGGACAACAGAACCGACATGTAACCATTGGATGAAAGGTACAATGAACTTTATCACGAATAAAAGTATTAGCAGATAAGTTATCGGTTATCTGAAAGGGCATACTGATAACCGATAACTACATTTGCATGATTAGACTATCGGTTTTGCGCCGACAGGATTGAAACAGGAACGTGATTGTTTACAGGCGTTTGGTGAAACAAACTGATCGTCTGGTCCGACGACCTGCATTGTGCAGTTGCACCAATAGTGTGTTCCTGGGTTTTCTTCAACAAGGTTTTGCAGGTTGCCACCTGGTATATAGAGTGCTTTTGTCCGCAGATTTTGACATACTGTGCGATTGTACATTGGAAGTGTTTTTTCCTGTAACATATTATTCCTCCTTAACTCACTGCCATCATCACGGCACGGCTGATGAGATTTTGTGTAAGTGTCACCTTGTATTCGTTATCGTTCAAGGGACGAGCTTTTTGGACAGCTTCCTCACCTGCCTTCATGCTAACTGCTTTGTCTACCATCTTACCAGTGAGAACATTTTCTGCTTCAGTAGAACGCCATGGTTTTGGAGCAACACCACCGAGAACGATGTTTGCGGATTGACATGTGCGTCCTGCCATCTCAAACACACCTGCGACACTTGCCAATGCGAAATCGGGGGCACCTTTCTCACGCGCCTTCAGATATAAACTCTTTGTATTTGGTTTCGTATTTGGTATCTGAATTTCAACGACGATTTCGTTCGGTTGAAGCACATTTTCACGGAATGGATTATCCGATGGTAAGGTAAAGAATTCCTCAACTTTCATAGTTTTCTCACCTTCTGGACCAGTGATTTTCATTGATGCGTTGAGTGCGATCAATGCAGGTGCAATGTCTGAAGGATGCACGATATATACGGGATCCCCACCGAGGATAGCGTGGTATTTGCTGAGTCCATCAACTGCATAGCATAGGTCTCCGCCTTTTTTGATGCAATTGACGGTTTCATCCCGGTAGTACCAGCATCGGGGACGTTGGCATAGGTTTCCACCTATTGTGCCGACGTTTCGAATTTGCGGTGTAGCAACAGACGTTGCAGCTTGTGCAAGTACGGTGTAGTGGTGCTGGATAGTCGGGTGCATCGCAATATCAGCAATAGTGGTTAATGCACCGATTTTTATTCCTGCGGCATCAGATGATATACCTTCCATTTCAGGCAATGTCTTGAGATTTATCAGCGTTTTTGGTGTTTCAATATATTCCTTCAGTTCGCTAAGCAGGTCAGTTCCACCTGCTATCAGCATCACTTCACCCCATCCGCTGTCGCTCAATAACGAGGTAACCTGTTTCAGACTTGTTGCGTTGACATAACTAAATTTATCCATTGCTTACCTCCTTATGCTTTTTCTGAGCGAGTGCAGTGAGAACTTTGTCGGGTGTAATCGGTAGTTCACGGATACGGACACCGATTGCGTTGTACACAGCATTTGCGATTGCCCCGAGTGTAGGAATACACGGTGGTTCACCGACACCAGTGACTTTGCGGTGTGTATCAAAAACGATAGATTTGATTTCGGGTATTTCATAAGTGCCGGGTACTTTGTAATCCTCAAGGTTTGCATTGAGCATTCGTCCGGTTAAGGGATCCATAATCCGTTCTTCTAATAAGGTTTGTCCTAATCCCATGATAACACCACCATTAATTTGGCTTTCGGTGGTTAATCTGTTGATTGCTAATCCACAATCTTGGACAGCGACAATCTTTATGACTTGGACATTTCCGGTTTCTGTATCCACTTCTACCTCAGCGAATTGCGTGCCAGCAACACCATGTTGACGAAGCTCTTGATCCCAATTGCCACCTTCACTGATGCTTTCCATTCCGAGTAATCCCGTTGCCTGATGCCACGTGACTGTCTTTGTTCTATCAGATGCGACATAGATAGTGCCATTGCCAACGCGCAGGTCGTCAACGGGTGCTTGAAGTAGTGGAGCGACGTGTTCGAATAACTTTTGTATTGCTGCTTCGGCTGCAGTCTTTATGACAGGTGCAACGGATGCAGTAGTTTGACTTCCTCCACTACCACCTGATCGAAGACCAGGACCACTGTCTCCAACCTTTACTGCAATATCTGTGGGGGTGAGTCCAAATTCTTCTGCGACGATAATAGCGATTGCAGTCCGAATACCTGTCCCGATGTCTTGTGTGCCAGTGACAGCTTCAACGGTACCATCGGCATTGATAGTGACACGTGCTTGTGTGCCTCTTCCGCCACCACCCCCCCATAGGCCGCTGCCGACACCTATACCGTGTTTTTTTACACCTGTGCCGGAACCGGGGATAGTATTGCGTCTGTGCCATCCGATTTCTTGGGCACCGAGAGTGTATTGTGCCTGTCGGACTTCGCTTGGGTCGTTTATGCGTCTGAACTCAAGTGGGTTCATTCCGAGTTTTTCAGCGAGTTCGTCCATCAACGAATCCATTGCAAAAGCACCTTGTGGATGTCCGGGTGCACGCATTGCGCGTTGGTTACCTGCATTGATAGTCACATTGAATCGTTCAGTTCGTATATTATCAACACTATAGACATAGGGTGCTTGAAAACCTGCTCCGCTGGAGATACCACCCGTCCCGTATCCACGCATGTCGTAAGCGATTAGGCGTCCATCCCGTGATGCACCTGCCTTGACGTGCTGTGTCATAGAAGGTCTGTTTCCAGCAACGAGGTGTTCAGCTCTCCTTGTCAACATGAGTTTTACGGGTTGCCCAGTGATTTTCGCCAATTGTACTGCGGTGCGTCCTTCTACACCCGCGCCAAATTTACTGCCAAATCCACCCCCCATGTGTTCGGTAATAACCCTTACCTGATTTGCGGGAAGCTCAAAACGACCTGCCAGATCGTCTCTGACACCAAAAACTGCTTGTGTGGATGCCCAAACGGTTAGGTTCTGATCATCTGTCCACTCAGCGACATTTCCGTGTGTTTCTAAACAGACGTGTGTTTGGACGGGTGTGTGGTATTTGGCTTCTACTGTAACTGCGGCTTCATTAAATCCTATTTCAACTTCACCTTTTTCATTAGTGCCTGGATTGCTTTTATTCCCAACCCAATCCCGTATCTGTGGCGCACCCTCTGCCAATGCATCTTCTTCTGTTACGACGAAGGGTAATTCTTCTAAGTCAACAAATATCAATCGGAGTGCGTCTTTCGCGATGTCATCAGTTTCTGCGGCGACTGCTGCGATCTCCTGTCCTTGATAACGTAGTTTTTTACCAACTTCAATTATTGGCAGGACAGCTTTTACACCCGGCAGTTCTTCTGCGCGCGATAAATCTATATCTATCACGTTTGCATGTGCAACATCAGACCGCAGAATCCTTGCATACAGCATACCCGGACGATTGATATCATAAGTATATTTTGCTTTTCCAGTGACTTTATCCTTACCGGACAAACGGGTAATCCGCTTGCCAATAAGTCTTGACTGGCTTGCTTCTCCCCATGATGCCATATTGTTTCTCCTTCTCAATAGATAACGCGTTTACATTGACTACTTTAAGATAATATGTAAGTTATCACTACATTTCTTGAGATGCAGTTTCAACAGCGTCAAATATAAACGGGTAAGTGCCGCAACGACAAGTGTTGCCCGATAAGCCTTCCTTGATCTCTGCGATCGTAGGTTTGTTGTTTTCGTTCAAGAGTGCTACGGATGAAACGACAAAACCGGGTGTGCAGAATCCGCACATTAGTGCATCGTGCTTGATGAATGCTTCCTGCACTGGATGTAAGTCATCTCCGTTTGCGATTCCTTCCACGGTGGTAATCTGTTTTCCCTGTGCGTCCATTGCCAGCATCATACAGGCGTATACAGGTTTGCCATCAACGAGGACGGTGCATCCACCACATTCACCTTTGTCACAAATGAGTTTTGCCCCTGTGAGATCAACGTTATTTCCGGTTGTATCAATGCCATCGCGCAGTACAGATAATAAAGTGGTGCGTGCTTCAACTTCAATTTCGGTGACCTCTTCATTGATATTCAACTGAATCTTTGCTGATGCAACAGCTTCGTCAGTTTGTGCTTCAGCTGCTTTCTCATCACCGACCAATATGGCGGGTGCAACGGTTGCTGCGACGGTGCCTGTTCCTACGCCTTTAATAAAACTCCGTCGAGAAATATTCTTACCTTGTTTCTGCTCTTTATCTTTCTCTGACATACCTTCCCTCCTTTGCCTTAGAAAATCCGATTAAATCTATAATGCCTAAGGTAACTTTTTTGTTCTATCAGGTTGAGAAGAATATATCACGTAATACTTTTTTTGGCAACTAAAAATTTGTTGATAATTGGGTGGAATTTAATTTCAGATTAAGGTAACATATTTATGCATTTCATCAAAGAGAGAATATCTATCAATCCAATTAATCAAAAATGATGGATTTCTCATAAATAAAGCAAGATTACCACAAAGATTGATAACCGTGGTGGGTAATATACCTAATTTTTATTTTCATAAGGAGTCATGATGGCTGAGAATACTTTTGAAATCACCGACGACACATTTGAAGGAACGGTAATTGCATCCGATACGCCTGTCGTTGTTGACTTTTGGGCAGAATGGTGTGGTCCGTGCAAAATGATTGCACCTATTTTGGATGAGCTTGCCGCAGAAAATGCGGATACATTCAAGGTTGGAAAGGTCAACGTAGATGACAACCGTCAAACAGCAATGAAATATAGTGTGCGTAGTATTCCGACATTGCTCGTTTTCAAAGATGGGGAAGTAGCGGGTCAAATTGTCGGTGCTATGAATAAAGAAGCACTGAAGAAAAAGATCTTGGATGCTCTATAACACGATCTGTATTTAGAAGTTGGAGAGCCGGGGCATCCTTGCTTCGGCGCGCTTCTATATATATTTGTGTGATCCTCGTCTCCAGTTCTATTCTATATCAGGACATCATGTTTTGGCGATTTATTTACAATGTCTTCGCGCTACCTGTAATGTTCATCAGTTTCTATGTTGCCGGTATGTTTAATCGCAAAATTCGTGAGGGGATTGTCGGACATCGACAGATATTTGAGAAATTGAAACGTCAACTCAAGGATGCACGGAATTTAGAGAAAACAGCCTGGTTTCACTTTACTTCTGTGGGAGAATTTGAGCAAGCAAAACCGCTGATTGAAGCGATTTATTCAGAAACCCGTATTGTATTAACCTTCTTCTCTCCTTCGGTTACACCAAATGTAGAATCCTATCTATATGCTGATGCATCCGTTTTTCTTCCCTTTGATACCTCTCATAATGCGAAACGATTGATTAGACTGATTAATCCTACGTGTCTAATCTTTTCCAGATACGATATATGGCCCAACCTTGTTTGGAAGCTGGCAAAAAACGAGATTCCAGTTGTTGTTATTGCGGGAACTATCCACCCGAGTTCAAAACGACTTGGAAAAATCGGTAAGTCGTTTTTTAGGAGTGTGCATCGGTTTATTACATTACATTGTGTTCTTTCTGAGGAGGATGCAACACGATTTAGACAACTCTGTATTTCAGATAATCAGGTTGTTGTTACAGGTGATACACGATATGAACAGGTTTATCAACGTGCAATTTCAGTTGAACCTGACACTGAGTTTTTTCCTGGACAGACGACTTTTCAACGACCTATTTTCATTGCGGGTAGCACTTATGCAGATGATGAAAAGGTGACTTTTGTAGCGTATCAAATTTTGAGGGATACCAGACCTGAACCAACTCCACATCTGATTTTAGTGCCACATGAACCTACTTCTGCCCGGGTTGCTGAAATTCAGGTTGAATTGGATAAACGAAAAATTTCGTACTTATGTTATTCAGAACTCAGCGGTGAAACTGATTTCAGTGACATAGATGTCCTTATCGTTGATACTGTAGGGATTTTAGCAAAGTTATATCAGTTAGCAGATGTTGCATTTGTGGGTGGGAGTTTTCATGGAAGTGTGCATAATGTGATGGAACCTGCAGCAATGGGTAAACCGATAATTGTTGGTCCGACAATACAGAATGCTTATGAAGCTTCTCAATTATTGGAGAAGGGAGCTGCCAAGGTAGTGCATACACCTCAACAGATGGCATCAGTTATTTTTGATTGGTTGGATAATAAAGAGGAGCGAATTATTATTGGGAAGATTGGTAGGCAACTGATAGAGGACAATCTCGGCGCGGTGGAACGGACACTAAGACATTTGCGACAATATATCTAAACTGTCTAAGCCAAGTGTCTTTTATTGTTCGATTCCATTTGAGTCCAAAGCCTTTTGGAAATCTTCTGGAGTATCAGCAAGACTTGCGGCACGAAGCAATACCTTGAGATGTTGAAGATCATCAATTTCAACAAGTTCAGGTCTGAAGGCATTGGCTGCGTCTGGTTGCAAACGTACTCCCAAGACTTCAAGAATATCTTCAAGTGCACGTGACTTTTCACCTTGCTGTATACCTTGCTGTATACCTTCTATCGTAGCTTTTTCTGTTAGGTATTGAACGAGAGGGGATTCTTGCACTGTTTCCTCCGAAATTATATCAATAATTGTTTGATGATCATATTTCAAGTTTCCTATAACAGCTAATCCTGCGAAATATGCGGGTTTGTTTGGAACATCAATGCTATCAGCGACTTGTACACATCGTCGTAACCACTCCACTTCGTCGACATCATTAGGAGGGGTCATCAGTGGTGTGAATGGGATTAAACCTACGTGTTTTGAATCAAGAATCTGTTGTCCATCCATTTCAATGAGTATTAGAACCTGATATTCAACAAAAATACGATGTCCTCTAATATTTTGTTCATAATACCCACGATCATTTTTACCTGCATCTGGACGAAGGTAAATGACGTTGGAATAAACAGGCATTCGATAGGTTTCAATCAGACGAATGATGTACCCTGCCATCCGAATATCCATATCTGGGTCATAACTGTCATTGGTTTGAAACTCAAAATGTACGAGCACCTCTTCACCGTTTAGCATTACTTTCATAACACTGTCGACTTGGTGCATTTCAATATTAGGTTGCTCTGGTGTGATGTGTTCAAGAAATACGACATCGTTTTGTTTAAAGCCAAAGCAACAGTTGACGAAATCAATCGGATGTGTCTGTACTTGTGTTTTTGTAACTGTATCGAATATTGCCATATATACCTATTGGAAATTATAACATATATAAATAGATGGTGTCAAATTGTTGATTTGCAGTTTGTGAAAAGAACAGTTAGCGAACAGGGATGATATCATCAGATTTTGTCTGATAACGAATAGTTAATGTTGGACGAAGGCTTTCATCGTCTGCTTCTTTTGAAGAGAAAGTGATGGGAGCACTTCCATCACGCAAAGCGAATAGATAACCGTAGTTGTAATCAGGATTCTTGACCCAGAATTGGACAGCATCTGTGATTAATTCGCTCTTGAAGGTATAACGTTTTCCTGTCTCTTGAATTTCATAAGATCCATCAATACGATGTGCAACATCCTCAGATCCGTTGTAATCACTCTCGGTGTCTCCATCAATTCCTGCTAACATCGCTTGTGCCGGAGGTTTATTCCACGGCATGTTGCGATGTAATGGACTGTTGTATGTAAGTTCGTCCTCTTTTGCGCGTTCAGATTTTCCTCTGCCTTCTTTCCAAGGCAACAAAACCCGTCGCAGTATTACTGTCTGAGCAGTATCAACCTCAGATTTTTCAACATGGAGACTAAATGTTACATCCAAAACCTGTTTCGGTTCTCTGATATTCATATCTTCAAATGCATCAAAGAGATCAAAAGCAACGAAGCAGACTGTACCAGTTGGATTGCAGAGAAGTGTGGGTTCCGCACCAGAATTGTTGTTTCTCGTTTTGCGATCTTTATTGACGATGAGAGTGGTATCTTGTAGGCCCCCAGAAAATGTAACTGCGTTACCACTACCGAAGGTGATTTCGTTTTCCTCTGGTAATGTCAATTCAATTGCTGTCTGTGAATTATTTATAGAGAGTTGATATGTTTTACCTATCTCTAATGGAGAAGTGAAGAGCATGATACGGTTCAACCTATCATCAAGTAGAGCGAAATCGATTTTGACATCTGGTGTTATCTGATATATTGAGGTATCTTCAGTAGTTTCCTGCTGCAACTCACCATCATATTGGAGTTGAATTGCTGTTTGTGAAAGTGGGATAACTTTCAATAATTGCGGTGTTTTCTCAGCTTGCTGGCTTGACGATACGAAACAGAATAGAAACAGAATACATAGTAATGATATATAAGTCTTCACGTTGCACCTCCATAATAAGATTATTCTACATCCTTTGTAATTAACACTGCATTGAGTACTTCCCGTTCCCTGTTCCCTGAAGGCTTATTGATAACTTCATCATTGACCACAAAAGTGCTTGAAGAACCCCCATCAAGATTGATCGCTTCAGACGCTCCCAGTTCTATAAGAATGTCAGCGAGTTCATAGAGAGTCAATCCTGTACTATACTTTGGTTGCCGACCATCAGCGACAACTAAAAAAAGTGTATCGGTATTATAAGCGAGTGCCGTTCTGGGTTCATGACTAAGATTGAGCACTTGATTTCGCTTGCCGGGGACATGCTTTTTCTCTTTATTGTGCATTTCCACAAGCATCTGGTTTATCTTTCCATTTTTGAGCAGGCGTAATCTTCCACCAATTGCATGTTTTACCTTATTCCATTCAGGGGGTGTGAGTGAGACATTGATTTTACCCTTTGCTCCCGCTTTGAACAGAGAAACCGATGGGTCTTTCACTTGTGAACTTATCCAAAGAATAGCACTATCTTTATGTATTTTAGTGTTCCCATCGTTGGAAACTGTTTTAACACTATAGGAATGCGTATAGTTTGGTGTCAATGGAAGCGAGAGTCCGCTAAGTATTATTTCCTTTCCTCTGCGGCGGTTGGTGTGAGTAGAGTCCCCAAGTCGTGGCGTATAGAGTATTACCTTACATCCATCAAGTCTTCGCTGATTTATACAACCGATGTCTAATGAATGTGATCCAATTTGTATGGTTGCTTTCATTTGCACGGGAGTGCTAAGGAAAGCACCGTTATCAGTTACTCCGAAGCATGCATCTGTGTCTGTTGGTTGAGTGATCAGTTCACCATCTTGTATATGCAGACTTTCTAATACACCACCGTAACCTCGCATATCACCGAGTACACCGAAACCTCCGTTTACTGCGACGACAACATGTCGGTCACCCTTTTGTGTGTGACGTTGGGCAATGGAACGGACAGTCTCTTTGCCAAGAACTTGTGAATTTGCGAGTCCTACCTCAAAATGTAGTGTCGGTTCTTTCCGAGAAATCTCAGCAACATATAGGACGCAGGTTTCCTTATCCCAGTCGTAGCGGTAGATGTTGAGACCTGTTGACAGATCAGCAAAAAGTTGTGTTTTTTTGCCACCTGCGTAAGAAACAGTATTTGTTAGACATAGCAAAAAAATAACGATGCATATTCTGCTACAAAAACGCATGTTCACTCCTTTGGACGACAGATTTCTACTGCAAAGTAGGTGATGGGTTGTTCTATTGGAGGATTGAGTTTCTTGACTTTAAGATGGACTGAATCTATTGGATACTGCTGTAGAATCTCTGTTGCTATTGTCTCTGCTAATGCTTCTATCAGTTGAAACGACCTTTGTGTGCCAATATCAATGATGAGATCAACAACACTTGCATAGTCAATTGTGTCTTCAAGTGTGTCGGACTTGCCTGCATCTATCAGCGGACAACTCAGCGTGACATCAACTTCGTAATGTCCACCGACTTGACGTTCTGCTTCAGGAACACCGTGATGTCCATGAAATCTAATACCTTTTATGATGATCTTGTCCATGTTTTAACGTATGTCATTGTAGTTTATTTCTATATCTATTTTATCAGAAAAATGATGAGAATACAATCCGAAATTGACACGCTTTGTCTGTTATGATATACTCATATTAAGTAGATACTACTGAAAATAGAGAAGAGAAGGAGTTCGAATGAAGGTTACAGTCAAATACTTTGCCGTATGCCACGAGATGTTGAATAGATCCGAAGAAGAGATGCAACTTCCTGAAGGATCCACTGTCAATACGATATTAAAGCAACTTGAAGAAGAATGGCCAGAAATTGCGGAGTTCTACGAAGTGATGCAGATGGCTGTTAATTGGGAATATGCTACCGAGAACACAGAACTTGCAGATGGCGATGAAGTGGCGTTGATACCACCTGTGACAGGGGGAAGAGATGTTCAAGATTACTGCTGATGTTATTACTGGTGCAGAGGTGCGGGAAGCTGTGGAAGCACCAGATGCTGGGGCAGTTGTTCTGTTTTTTGGCACTGTTCGGAATAACACAGATGGCAGACCGACAAAACACCTTGAATATGAGGCATATCCGCCGATGGCAGAAAAGAAGATGGCGGAAATTGCTGATGAGATTGCGGATAAATGGGGTGTACATCGAGTTGCTATGATACATCGCATCGGTAAGTTAGAAATAGGCGAAGTGAGTGTGGCTGTAGCCGTTGCATCTCCACATCGTAAGGATGGGTTTGAAGCATGTCAGTATGCGATGAACCGTCTGAAACAGATTGTACCTATCTGGAAACGCGAGGTATGGGAGGATGGCGATGCCGAATGGGTGAAACCAGATGAGGTGTTTTTTGAAGAACTTCCTGAGCGGCCGTAATTCGCATTTGATTTTCAGCCATCAGTCACCTGATAATACCAATTTCAAAAGATAACTTGTCATTATCAAAATAGGTGTTCGTAGTTGCGCAATTCATTGCACCTCTTAACTAATGCAGAACCTATCAACAAACTGACAAAAAATATCTGTTCCCTTCTCAAACTGATCTATTGCCATCCATTCATCAACAGTATGTGCCTGCGAAATACTTCCAGGTCCAATAATGACAGTTTCCATGTGTTTAGCGAATTCCGCAGCATCTGTACCGTATGCCACGGTATGCGGTTTTGTGTCTCCCGTTATTTCAAGAGCTGCTTTGATGATCTCTGCATCGGGTGGCGTGCGGACGGGTCCAGCATTGATGAATAGGTCAAATTCCAGTCCATATTTCTCTGCTGCATTTCGTCCACGATCTATCCAATATTGAATATCATCACCCGGCATCGGACGGTAGTTGATATTACATACACTTCGCGGTGAGGTGATGTTGGCAGTGCACTCTCCATCACTTAATGTGATATTCCAATCCGTATAGGGTGGCGTGAACTCAGCGTTGTAATATTGCGGATCGGACATCAATTCTTCATAGATATCCCGCATTTCTGAAAGAAATGGAATGAGTTTAAGGTTTGCGTTGTCACCTTCACCTGTGCTACTATGTGCTGCGCGTCCATACGCAGTGACTGAAAATCGGACTGCTCCTTTGTGCGCGTAGACTGCCTTTAGTTCAGTCGGTTCACCAACGACCCCGTATTGCGGGAAACCGTGTTCATTAAACGTTTTTGATTTTTCAGCGACAGCAGTTGCACCGAAATAACCTACCTCTTCATCAGCGGTGATAACTACATAAAGCGGTGCATGTAGGTCAGCAGTATTGAACCGTGAAGCAGTCTCAATCATGCATGCGACACTGCCTTTCATATCGCAGCTGCCGCGCCCATACATTTTCCCATCAACAATCCGTGCTTCATAGGGATCGTCTGACCATCCGATAGCAGGCACGGTGTCTATGTGACCGAGAAGTCCTAAACCGCGTTGACTACTATTGGGTCCTTTTCTCCCAATCAGATTTACTTTTAAGGCACCTGCTGGATCATTATATTCGACTCTTTCAACTTCACATCCGATGGATTCTAACGTTTCTGTTAAGAAGTCCATGACTTCAACGTTACTATTTGGACTTACTGTGTTGTATCCGATAAGCTTTTTGGTTAATTCTATTGCATTCATATTTCTTGTTGGTCAGTTTTCTCCAATATATGGTAAGCCTTAAAATTAATTGAGGGGTGTGCATAAATATTGATAACAAAATAGTCCTTTTCACTCCGTTTATTGAAATAATGTTTTCATTCTTGATACCTCTCTGTGAGGTCTGTTCCATATTGAGTTGACCAACATTGCTATTTGTAGCAAGACGATTGCCAAAATCAGAAAGGTTCTCACATTTTCAAGACGAGATATTGGCAGTTGTTTCTGATTGTTCTTTGTTCCTGTCAGATCGGTCAACAGATTGAAAACCGGTTCAATCGCAGTTTTGCGTTGTTTTTGATAAGTTTCAAGCTGCGGTGATGTTTCAATCGCTTTTAGATAAGCTACCTTTTCAGTAGCTTTAGCACCTGTTATTGGTGTCAAAAGGAAAAGTCCATCTTTTGCAAGTGTCTGAGTGCGAGTAAAGTCGGTATAGCCAGCATCCGCAACGACATATTGGATATTTCTCGCTAGAAGTGCGTCAGTCCTTTGATCAAGTCCTGTTTTTTCGCTTACAGAAGCGGTCCAAACATTTGCGAACATCGGAAAACCTTTCGCTGTTGTCGTCAGATGCAGTCCATACCCATAAACCCATCCACGATACTTGCTTGTTGACCAACTTGCATCGGTATCAAGGTTGCGCAAACCTTCGGGAATGTGATTTTCTTTTCGGTCTTTTTGATGCCACACACTGCCTTCTGCTTTATAGAGGCTTTTGTCAACAAAGACAACATCTCGAGGCGTATCGGTGTCTAATGCGGCACCTAAGTCACCGAGATAGTCAACGAACTGCTCAATCCTGGGTGCAAGTTGTTTATAGCGACGGGATAAAGTTGTCCGATCCGGAATGCTTTTGAACTTGAGTTTTTTTACCCAGGCTGGATGTTCACAAAGAAAAGCGTGCTGTGCTTTAAACCGATTTATGCCTCTCATCAGCATAATCGCAAAAAAGATAATCAGTGAACTATCAGGATGCACTTTAGGTCTTCCTTTCGGTTTGGATTGATTGGCGTTGATAGACTTTTCAAAATCTTTGTAGCGTTTAGAGAAAAATGTGATATAATATCTTTGGTCAGGATAACTCATGGTTAATACTCCTTTTAGATTATTCTTTTAATAAGAGTTTAACCTATATCCTGACTAAATTCAATTATGCACACCCCTCAGTTAGTTTGTTCCAATTCATCTACAATTTTGACATCAACTGTGTGGTAACCTACTGCGTCAACTGGTTTAGCTTTGATACCCATTTCCTCTTGAGTGACTCCGCTGTTCGTAGTGGCTCTTGCGTAAATCTCAATGGGACCTTTTTCTTTTGGCACTTGCCATTTCCATTTCCATAGTACCCATGCAAGCGGAGTGTCTTTTGCCCAAATCTCAGTTTCCTGCCATGTTTCTCCATAGTCAATACTAACTTCAACTTTCTTAATTCCACCATGGTGTCCGGCATCAAATGCTGCCCCACTCACAACAAAATCAGTTCCTACTAATATCTCTTCTTCTTGACTTGGTGTGCCAATAACAGTAGCTAATTTTACATTTGCCACAGGATCCCATCCTCGTTTTTCCCAGTAACTTTCGTGTTTTTCTGCCAACTGTATATTTACTATCCATTTTGGATTTTTTGTTCCATAGTGACCAGGGTTGAGTAGACGGACAGGATAACCGTGTTCTTTCGGTAGCGTTTCACCATTCATTTGGTATGCGAGAATAGTGTCCTCGTGCATTGCGTCTTCTAAAGGGATCGCAGTATGATAGGAATCGGCACATTGAAATACGACTACTTTTGTGTTTTCTTTTACACCAGCTTTTTGGATGAGGTCACGGAGTCTAACTCCCTTCCATGCTGCATTCCCCATCTGTTCTTCCCCAATAGGATCACCGATGCATTTCAAAGTTCGCATTACCTCAACCGCTTCCATTGTTTTGATCTCTTCAAGTGTAAGTGGTTTGATTTGTCTTTCTACCAAACCTGTTATTGCTAATCTCCAACTTGCTTCGTCAAGTTCAACTGATTCGTCTAATTGTAGGATATAGAATTCTTCATTTGGTGTAATTAAGGTTCTCGGTTTAAGCAAAGGTGCATCGTCTGTTTGCGCTTCTAACTGCAGTGGTAAAACAATTCCTGCTGCACTGATGACGCTTAATTTGATGAAGGTTCGTCTTTTCATTCTAACTCCTTGATATTAGAATTATTTGTTGATGTTTTTGCCACGCATCCGCATTGTAATTTTGGTTACACCTCTGATCATGATTGCAGTGCCAAAAGCAAGAAATAAAGGCAATCCCCACCGCCATTGAAGAAAGAAGTATAAAATGAAAAAGACAACCATTAGGAAGATAAGGATGTTTAATAGAGTTCTGTTTTCGTACCATTTCTGCATTGACATTGGTTCAATTTCTTAGATGAAATAATCTCTGTTGATAGGCAGTGTATTGCAATTATATGGTAAATTATTGAAGTAATTCTACACTGTCTACCGTAGATAGAAAGTGTAGATATATTTTTATACTTCACCATAAATGATATACATAATACCATGTTCTTGGTTAAATTTCAATCTGATTGATTCATAGGCAGGGCTATTTAGTTTTCGCTATTTTGTCGAACTTTATCACATTCGTTAACATTTATTATGGGTTTGTCCTCCTATTTGTCTGAACCAGGATTTTCAGGATTAGTAGATTTCCAGGATTTTGAACGGTCTTTAGTCCCGTAGGGACGATATGTTTATAGAAAACGTCAGAGTACACCTTCTTTAGTCCCGTAGGGACGATATGTGTGTCCTAAAAACCTAATATATGTGAAAACTTTAAAAATAAATAGTTAACTGGCACAAGTCGTTAACCTAAATAAGGACGACTCCTTAAAACTAAATAGCCCTGATTAATGTCCAATCTGAACATGAACCCCATTGTCATGGGGTAACCTGACATAAAAAAAGGCTGATAACTGAAGTTATCAGCCCCGTGCTTACTGTGTTTTTGATTTTGTCGGTTCTACTGCTTGAGTTTTCCCCACGTTACTTTTTTTTTGCCTTGTGGGGATACTGGTAGCACATCATCGCTGATCCAGTCTATTGTTTCATCCGTGCCGGGGTGGTTTGTAAGTCGTGTCATTTTGTTCGTCCAGATATGATACTTATAGATATTGGCATTTGGGGCTTCAAAATCCTCCGGTAGTTTTACGTTTACAGGTATGGGCGCACGCGCACTAAAAACGATGGATTCACCGTCATCCATCCAGCTAAGGCTAATCCCTTTCATGTCCTTCGGTATCCGGAGTTGTTTGCTGTTCTCTCCGTTGCGATCACATATTATATACCGAAACGCCTTGTAAAAAGACCCATCTATCCACTCTTGCTGGTGAAACACAATCCGTTGACCATCAGGTGACCAGCGCGGTCTTCCGCGTTCAATCGTGAATTCCCCTTCCCCGCCTACAGGTGTCGGTATCAGTTTCCGGAGGTCGTGACCATCGGCATCCATGATCCAAATCGTGGTATGGACTCCGAACGTGTTCCATTCATCGCAAATAATATGCTTACCGTCCGGCGACCAATCAGGATTGTTTAACATAACTTGCGGTGCGATTGCTTCCATCTCTAAAGTCCGTATATTTATGACATATATGCCGTGTTCCGCCCCGTGGTTAAAAAGTCCCTCAAAAGCGATATTTTTGCCGTCTGGTGAAAATGAACCTCTGCCGATAGAACCTCCAAAGCCCCTACCTATAAGTTTCCGAACATTTGTGCCATCTGCATTCATCAAAGACAACCCGTAAGTCTGAATCAGTATTTGTGTGCCATCAGGCGACCAGCAATATGGGAAGGGTACCAGTCCGTCCTTAGATTGCCTAATAAGTGTCTGATTGCTACCGTCATCGTCCATAACGTAGATACCATCTCCTCCATCGCGTGTAGAGCTAAAAACGATTTTGGCATGGGCTGCGGTTGCGAGTAGCAGTCCGACCCAACAGAGCAAAATAACTTTTCGTGTATTCATAGTTCTGCTTCTTAATTTGATTTTGTCGGTTCTACTGCTTGAGTTTTCCCCACGTCACTTTTTTTTTGCCTTGTGGAGATACTGGTAGCACATCATCGCTGATCCAGTCTAATGTTTGATCCATGCCTGGGTGGTTTGTAAGTCGTGTCATTTTGTTCGTCCAGATATGATACTTATAGATATTGGCATTTGGTTCCTTAAAATCCTCCGGTAGTTTTACGTTCAAAGGTATGGGGGCAACCGCACTAAAAACGATGGATTCGCCGTCATCCATCCAGCTAAGGCTAATCCCTTGCATGTCCTTCGGTATTCGGAGCTGTTTGCTGTTCTCTCCGTTGCGATCACATATTATATACCGAAACGCCTTGTAAAAAGACCCATCTACCCACTCTTGCTGGTGAAACACAATCCGTTGACCATCAGGTGACCAGCGCGGTCTTCCACGTTCAATCGTGAATTCCCCTTCCCCGCCTACAGGTGTCGGTATCAGTTTCCGGAGGTCGTGACCATCGGCATCCATGATCCAAATCGTGGTATGGACTCCGAACGTGTTCCATTCATCGCAAATAATATGCTTACCGTCCGGCGACCAATCAGGATTGTTTAACATAACTTGCGGTGCGATTGCTTCCATCTCTAAGGTCCGTATATTTAGGACATATATGCCGTGTTCCACCCCGTGGTTAAAAAGTCCCTCAAAAGCGATATTTTTACCGTCTGGTGAAAATGAACCTCTGCCGATAGAACCTCCAAAGCCCCTACCTATAAGTTCCCGAACATTTGTGCCATCTGCATTCATCAAAGACAACCCGTAAGTCTGAATCAGTATTTGTGTGCCATCAGGCGACCAGCAATATGGGAAGGGTACCAGCCTGTCGTTCTGGTGCCTAATAAGTGTCTGGTTGCTACCGTCATCGTCCATCAGGTAGACACCTTTTACCCCATCGCGTGTAGAGCTAAAAACGATTTTGGCATGGGCTGCGGTTGCGAGTAGCAGTCCGACCCAACAGAGCAAAATAACTTTTCGTGTGTTCATAGGTATGCTCCTTAAAAAAGAGTGGCAGGGGAACGTGTCCCCTGCCGTTGTAATAGGTTTATGGACCATCTTCCCAAGTAAACGTCACAGCAGCTGTACCTGTCTGTTGTTGTGTGTCTACTTCCCAGTCGTCTGTTCCTGTCCGAGCACCATACACCTGAAGGTGCGCGTGTGCCTTAAAATAACGCCGCTCCCCTTCTTCAAGTACGCCGATATTACGATGGAATGGTCCAACATCGGGACCACCAATTTGCGCTTGTCTATCAGGTCCTGGGTTATAATACTGAGAGGATTCACCAAGGTCAATAGTTTCGGAGTCTTTGGTGTCTCGATGTTCATCTGACGCGTTACCATCGGGGGCAGGGTATTTTTGCGTCCAGAACCACGGCAAAACTGTAAGCGGGAACTTATCAAGGTCCCCTGCCTTTGGATTATCGCTTGGGTTAGAGGCATAGGCGGAAGCACTCATAACAATGTCCGAACCATTATAGTAGAAACGCGAGATTTCTACACTGCCCCAGGCACCTGTTTTTTCACCTTGTTTATACAAATAGATGGGTTCAAACATTTTCACTGTGTAGGAAGCAGTTGCGGAGCGAAATACTTCATCATCGGCATCCCATGCCCACACTTTTACACTGATCTTATACTTTGTGCCTTTAACCCTGCCGGGTATTTTAGCACTTGAAGTTGGATCATAGCAAGGAAAGTAACTGGCACGTTTTGTGGTTGAGTCTAATGTCTCACTGTATGCAATCACGTCATCAATATACCAATTGACATGATAAATAGGCACATCTGTTTTTACATAAGCCATGTGGTATGTGTAGCCGTTATAAGAAGTGTCTTCAGTGTTAGATGGAAAATCCACAATCTCTATTGCCAGACTATTATTAACTATTCCGAACAAGAAGAGAGAGTATAGTATCGCGAGTACGATACGGGTTGATCTTATTGACATGCTTTTGTAGCATATCGTAGTGTTTATCGGGTCCCCTATTGTTGTTCGGCAGACTTTCTACCAGAGATAATAAGGGTGGGGCACCCTGGCTACGAAACCAGAAACTCTCCAAATTAATGTTGAGAAGGGGCCTATCTTGCGGTTTCTGTTTTAGGAGTTAGTTGTATTATACACACAGTTTATTTTTTGTGCAATACTTTTTATATTTATCAGGGTAATTTAGTTTTAAAAATCTTCAATTGAAGCGTAAGGTGCCAAATACTTTACACAATCGAAATCAATATTCTAATTGTATGATGTCCGAAAAGATGCTATGATATTGTTCAAATAGGCAATCAAGCTTCTGAATTTATTCACAGAAAGGGACGGAACACTCTATGGCAAAGAAACCTAATATTCTATATTTGATGACAGATCAGCAGCGTTTTGATACGGTAGGTGCACTTGGAAACCCTGTTATACAAACACCAGCACTTGATAGGCTTGTTCAGGAGGGGACAAGTTTTACATCTGCATACTGTCCTTCACCAGTGTGTGTGGCTTCTCGTTGTAGTTTTCTGCTTGGGCAGTGGCCTCACGAAACAGGCTGTGCTACCAATTCTGCGATGCCACAGGACCGGTCATCTGTCATGGATATACTTAATAAAGATGGATATCAGACACACGGTATCGGTAAAATGCACTTTACGCCGCAAAGTCGCAAGTTATGGGGATTTGAGACCAGAGATTTCTCTGAAGAGGGTGCTGGACCAGATGATTTCACGGAATCTTTACATGAAAACGGATATGACCATATCATTGCTCCCCACGGTGAAAGAAGTGAGTATTATTATATACCTCAGCAATCGCAACTCCCAGCACGACTTCACCACACACAATGGGTTGGTGATAAAACATTGCAGTTCCTTTCTGGACGTGATTCTGACCGACCGTTTTTGTGCTGGTCAAGTTTTATAAAACCACATCCTCCTTTTGAATCTCCAGTTCCTTGGAACAGACTTTACCGCTCTGTAGAAATGCCACTTCCGTTTCTTCCACCAGATTTTGAGCAGCTTCATACACATTGGAATCGGCATCAAAATCGGTATAAATACCGGGACCAAGGTAGAGATTTAAACCTCATTAGGACGATGCGTGCTGCCTATTATGCGGCTATATCTTTCATAGATTATCAAGTTGGACGCATTCTTGAATATCTTGAATCTGAAGGAGAACTTGACAATACATTGATACTGTTCACATCTGATCACGGAGAACTTCTTGGGGACTATGATTGTTATGGCAAGAGGTCTTGGCTTGATGCAGCTGCACGTATACCGCTGCTTGTTCGGTATCCTGAACGATTTGAAACCAACGTTCAGTGTGATACACCAACAAGTCTTGTTGATGTCTTTCCAACGAGTCTAAATGCAGCCGGTTTGACACCAGATGCAGATCGAAGTGGAACAGATTTGGCAGAGATCGCTAATGGAAATGCTGATCGTGATGCGATAATTGGACAATTGGCAGGTGAGAGTAGAGGCTTATATATGCTATTGACAGAAGATTACAAGTACATCTATTCTGCTGCGGATAGGAAAGAATGGTTGTTCAGAAGACTTGCTGGTAGACTTGATGAACGTAATCTTGCTGGAAACCATGCTTATGGTAGTATTCTCAGAGAATACCGTGATAGGTTGATCAACTGGTTCAAAAATGATGGGTATGAGCAGCCGCTTGATGGTAATAATTGGCGCGAATTCCCTCAACCTTATGAACCAGAAAATCGTGACGCGGATCAACTTTTTCAAGATGGACGTTCTTCCAGTGACCAATTGCCACCTGGATATGTTCCACATATTGACCCAATTAGAAGACGTAGCTGAATATAGAGCAAAATGTGTCTAAATGTCTAAGATTGATTAGACATTTAGACCGAATAGAATAGAAGACATGTTAATTCATCGTTCAACCAAAGTGTTGATCTCAAAAGCTGCTTGGTGTACATATAATACCTACCGTAAGGGTCTATCCTTTCCCTCTCAATACTCAAAAACAGAGACTTTGTTCAATTCCTCTCGTGATAATATATTGGAATATCAGAGGACTCGCGTCCGACAACTCATTCAGCATGCTGTCCAAACAACTCCTTACTACCGTGATCTGTTAATAGACATTGGATTGAGCCACGATGACTTGACACAGTTATTTTCTACGGATTCAACTGACATATCCATAATTCCACCACTTGAAAAGAAATCTATACGTGATCAGCTGCACAATCTTCTTTCTGATATATCTCCAGACCAAAAACGGATTGAGAATGCTACGGGTGGTTCTACAGGCACTCCGTTGAAGTTCTATCAGGATAGAACCTATTGGAATCAAAGGAATCTAAGTGTCTATTATTTTGACAGATGGGGAGGATGGGATTTTGGAGAACCGCAGTTAGTTATTTGGGGTGCACCTGCAGATGTAAACACAGGTAGTCGTTGGAAACAGAAACTGAACCGTTATTGGAGAAATCAGTTTTGGCTTGATGGATTTCAGCTTACAGAAACAGCAATGCACACAACATTTGAGAAGATGCGACAGTGGCAACCCAAGACAATTCTGGCATATCCTTCCTCTCTACATCAGTTTGCAAAATACCTCAATGAACAGAATCTGAAACCTAACTGGGATTTAAAAGGAATTATTTCTTCTGCGGAGATGTTGTATCCACATTATAGGACGTTAGCTGAATCTACCTTTGGCACGAAGATATATAATAGGTATGGTGGCAGAGAGGTAGGATTAATTGCAATGGAGTGTTGTGAAGGACGCATGCATATTAATTGCAGAGACATTTTTTTTGAGATAGATAGTGATGATCCATATAGGATACCTGGTGATATACTCATCACACAACTAAACAACTGGACAATGCCGTTCATACGTTATCGTATTGGTGATATTGGAAGATTATCTAACGAAAGATGTCCGTGTGGCAATCAATTGCCGGTATTAGCAGAACTTCTGGGTCGCAGTACTGCAACCTTTCGCACGAAAAGTGGAATGTTGGTTCATGGTGGGTATTTCACACAACAGTTCTATAACATTGAAGGTGTTTCGCAGTTTCAATTAATTCAAGACTCTTTTGAAGAGTGTACATTGAAACTTGTGATTAATGGAGAATGGACAGAGAAGACTTGTGATGAAATTGTGTTGAAGATTCAAGAAAAACTGGGGACAGATGTGTCTGTTGATGTGAAGTATGTGGAAGAAATCCCTCTTTCAAGGTCCGGGAAAAGGGAATTTACGATTTCAAGACTTACATAGATCGCACAAGGGTGCATCCCTTTTTGTTTCTGCTGGTAGATATGCTAAAATAAGACCATCTACTGGCAGACTTCTATCTGCAACCACACCCGTTGTTCTTTCTGCTGTCAATCCTTTTGACATTAGGAGATAGAAAGTATCCATTTTCCATCTGGGTGTTGTAAAGAAATTGCCTTGACCTTTTGAGATTACCAAGTCGGTGTGTAACAGTTCATTTACAAATTCTGGTGTTGCATTATATAGGTTTGTGCCAATCGTTTTTGCTCCTGAAGAAATAAGGGTAACAACTCCATCCTGTAATGCTTGTTTTATTGAGGCAAATTGCGGGTAGGACGTGATGTCATGTAAATCTGCTAAAGTAACATCGTTACTTGCGTTGTCTGCTTTGCCAACTATACTTATCCGATGTCCACACTTTATCAGGTCTTGAATCAATGCCATATCAAATATGATTTCCCCATCATTGTCAGCAAGCCACATAATTTGTTTGGGTTTCCCTTCAATGACTTTCTCCATAAACATATCATAACAGTCTATAGCAAAAGGTGTTTCAACTGCTGCACGGAGTGCCTGAGAGAAATAATTTGGATTTGCATTTACTTTTTCAACAACCCGCGCACTGCTGTAATCAATGACATTTCCTGAGACTACAAGTTTTAACCTCGTCAACCATTGTTCATTCCAGAACTCAGGTAGTAGTGAGAGTGCCGTTTGTCGTGCTTTTAGTTTGTCGTGAACATAAGGATTAGGATTTCCTGTATATAACTGAACCATCTCAAATATTGTTCCCCACAATTCTTCGGCTGTGAGCGGTTCAATTAGATAGTCTCCGTTAACACGAAGCATGTCCAACAAAGTATTTACAGCAATAGATACGTCTTGTTGTAGTTGTGGGTCTTTGGTTGCCCGCGGAATTAACTCCGATGCACTATGTGAACTGACATGATTGCGTAGATTATTCCAATCGGGTAAATCTTTTTTTTCACCAAAGGTGTAGACACCAGGTCTGTAATCTTCTGGTATTATTTTGTTGAAAAGTGTTGCTGAAACTCCATGGGGTGTTTTAGCATAAGGCACACCAATTGTTTGGTTCTTCAGTCTAATCCCAGAAGGGATAACTGTTATATGTGCCTTAATGTCTGTTAATTCAACACCTGCCCCGATAGTCACACCATCAAATGTACTATTGAGAATATAACTTGTAGTTGAGAGACCAGTGAGCGGTTCTGCCAACGCTGTTGGTAAAACATTTGATTGAATAGTTGTATCCTTAGCAGTTACATTCTGTAGACCGACTGAGTCTCCTATATTGGATGCCCCTGTCAATGTAACATCTTCGAGTCTACAGTAATCACCTATTTTTACATCCTTACCAATATGAACTCTACCAATTAAGTGGCATGCTGACCCAATTTCAATATCATCACTATCCAAAGTAATCTGCGCTGCAGGATCAACACGAATTCCTTGCTGCACAAGGAGATTGCGATTTCTTGCATAGATGTCAGTCTCACCAGACAGGACATTTGACCATCGATTCACTCCTGACAAAACTTCACCGCGATAGATAAAGGCATTCGTCTTTAATCCATCCTCATAACAGAGACGAATTAGATCAACGTGGTGGCGTTCGTCGTTGCGATTTGCATGTGGCTGCAAGTGATGTATTCTTTCAATTAATGCGCTCTTTCGAATGATTGTTATCCCCGTATTTGTATATGCCTCACCACATTTCAACCTTTCCCACATTTTGTCTTTTTCGGACGCTGTCATATCGTACCATTCTTTTGTTTCAAGGAATCTTCCTTCTGCGTCAAAGAATAGTCCACCTTTGTCCTCAACAGTTTCGGGTGTTTTTCCACATAAAGTAACGTCCGCCCCTGACATGAAATGTGATAACCATGTCTGAGCAAAGATGGTTCTATCCAAAAAAGGTTCGTCACCAAATGAAACACCAATCCATTCAGCGTCTGACTTTTGGATTTCAGGGAGGGCAGCTTGTAATGCACCACCTGTTCCATTCATTTCTTCTTGAATGCATGTGATTGTATTTGGACCCAATAAGTATTCAACAGAATTGCTATTGGTAAGACGATTTGCCGTTTGTGGGTTGATGACGATAATATGTGGGAGATTTCCCGGTAGATATTGACGTGATAGCTGCAACACATTCTTTTCGCCAAGCATAATATCTAATGTTTTGCTAAAACGTCCTGTTGGATCTATACGTGTACCTTTGCCTGCAGCAAGAACTACCCATTGAGGGGACAGGTATGTTTCAAGACTATCCGATGGTAATGAATTAAGGAAGGTATGTAATGTATCTGGATTTACATCCATTCCTTCTGTGATGTCTTCAAGTGGACAATTGAGGATGTCTTCAATGATTTCAAAGGTATTCATGTATAGAAGTATATGGCATGCACGTGCATCTGTATAAAATATGAAAGCGTTCAATAATTTTTTTGAGTAATGTATCAGTGGGGAAGATCTTCCCCACTGATACGGGATCAAGTCAACCTAAAATCTAATTTTCTTCTGTAATGCCCAAGTCGTAGCCAATTTATCTTTGGCTTCCACAGGAAGGACACCAGTAGATAACTCTTCTATCTCATCAATATTCAAAACTCTGTCGTAAATACGAACTTCGTCAATGAGACCTGTCCATGATGTGCCATTGTTATCTTTTGCACCTTTTCCAACGATGAATTTGGTAGCACCTGAGATTGCTCCTTCTTTGGCAGCATCATTGTGTGTAGGATTATCGTCAAGCTCACTATCAATATAGAGTGCAAGTTGTTCACCACTTTTCCAAGTAAACACGAGGTGTTGCCATTCAGTGGTTTGTATATCATCTTTACCTTCATACGCCTGACCGCCACCAGTTGTTGTGATGGCACCTTTAACAAGATTAACTCCGCCTTTCGTTGACCAACTTGCGGCATCGTACCGTAAACCGAATACATTATCTCCGCCATCCGGATCTACTGCGAAGACAATTCCTCTGTCGTGTCCAATAGAATCAGACTTTACCCAGACAGAAATTGAAAAGGCTTCAAGTCCGTTGATATAATCTGCTCCGTTGTCGTCAACGACAGAACCTTCACCGCCATCGAATCTTGCCGCACCTTCAATTTTACCTTCATTTGGTGCCCAAGCGGCTGAACCCATCAGTTCTCCATCGTTGTTGTTTTTGCTTTTGTCAGATGCAGTGTTTCCTACGGCTTCATCAAATGGATAATAGACGATTAAGCCGTTCTGCAAAGTTGCTGATGCAATAGAACTGAATGCGGCTACCATGATGAGTGTGATGAGTGTTAACGTGTTAAATTTGTGCATTTGTAAATCCTCCTTAGGTTAAATGCTATCTTTTCATTGTCAAGACATAAAGCATATTTATTGAAGCACAGTTAGTCGCTGTCTCCTAATTCTGCTTGGATATTTTGAAATAATTCTAAAGCAGATTCTAAACTTTGTGTTATTTCCGCTGCTAATATATCCGGAGTTGGTAGATCCGCAACATCCTCAGTTGAGTCATCTTTCAACCAGAAAATATCAAGGTTTGCATGTTCCCGTTGTGTTAGTTCTTCATAGCTGAAGGAACGGAAACGTTCTGTGTTAACACGAGCATGCCGGTTCTCAGCTTTATAGACATCAATAAAATCTTGTAGATCTGCATCCCGTAATGGATTGGTTTTGAGCGTAAAATGTTTATTCGTGCGAAGGTCATATATCCATAGTTTTTTTGTCCAAGGTTCCTCACGTGCGGGTCGTTTATCAAAAAAGAGGACGTTTGCTTTCACACCTTGTGCGTAAAAAATACCAGTAGGCAATCGCAACAACGTATGGACATCAAAAAGTTTTAGTAATTGGCGTCGAATCGTTTCACCCGCGCCCCGTTCAAAAAGCACGTTATCTGGTAGGACTACGGCGGCACGACCATCTTCCTTCAAAATCGTTTTAATGTGTTGCAGGAAGTTAAACTGCTTATTTGAAGTCGTAGACCAAAAGTCATCGCGTTCATACGTGACGGATGCGTTGCTACGTTTTTCGCCATCAGTAGTGATCGTAACGCTACTTTTGTTACCAAACGGTGGATTTGTCAGCACCATATCGTAGTGATCTCCTGTATCCTTGGCGAGACTATCGTTGGTTGTAATTGGACTTTCTGCTCCATCAATACCGTGCAAGTATAAATTCATTACACAGAGACGAACAACGTTATCAACGATGTCTGTTCCGGTGAACGTATCAAATCTCAGAAACTTTTTCTGTTCACGAGTTAATGTTGTTCGATATGTTTCTGAAATATACTCATAAGCAGCAAGGAAAAAACCACCTGTACCGCATGCAGGATCACATATCGTTTTCATCGGTTTAGGTTGCATCACTTCAACTATTGCTTTGATGAGTGGTCGGGGTGTGAAGTATTGTCCTGCGCCGCTTTTTGTGTCTTCAGCGTTTTTCTGCAAAAGTCCTTCATAAATTGTACCTTTGACATCGGCTGCCATCCCGCTCCAGTTTTCCGCATCAATTAGCTTGATAAGCCGTTGTAAGTGTGCAGGTGTCTGAATGCGGTTTTGCGATTTTCGGAAGATAACACCAAGCAACCCTTTCTCATTACTCAATTCTCGCAGGATTTTGACATACTGATCCTCTAACGCAGCACCGCTTTCTTTGAGCAAACTTTCCCAATCCAAACCAGAAGGTATTTTGGATGATGTGTTGGTAGGTAGTTTGCTCTGTTCGTCAGCGAGTTTGAGAAAAAGTAGATATGTGAGTTGTTCAACGTAATCTCCGTAACTGACTCCATCATCTCGGAGTACATTACAGAAATTCCATAGTTTTTGGACGATTGTTGCTGATTCGTTTGACATTATCTTACCTCAATGTATTATTTCAAAAGACGGACAAATCCTGCTTGCTCAAAGTGATGATCTGCAGTTAATGCTTCTGTCATTTCACGTTCTTGCATCACAACAAAACTCACAGCGTCAACGAGACTCCATTTTTTATCCAAACGATTTGCCAGAAACTGCCACGCTTCAGCGTCTAATGATTCGTCTATATGGACAATTTCGACCCAATCGGCTGATCGAATGTTCTTAATAAAGTGTAAAACAACTGAACGCTGCTGCCCCCGTGAACCGCTAAGTAGAACAATTAATTCACTCAGAACGTAATTTGTCGTAACAACCTGTATGTTTTGTTGTTTCCACTGTTCTATCAATGAATACGCTTTCGTATGATGGGGATCATCCTCAAGAAAAAAACTTGCCCATCCGGATGTATCTACGAAAACCTTATTCATCCTTATCTCCTCGTAACTCTGCAAGTAAAGCAGCTGCAATGTAGTCATCGTGACGTTCACCGATGTCAGCAACATCAGATTGCAGCGTTCCTGCAAGAGCGAGGAGCGGATCCGGATTGTCTTCGTGTGCTCCTTTAATTACTCGTATCTCCGGCAGTGATACGGTGTTAGGACCACTTATATCATCCCATTTAAGTGTCCCCGCAAGTGCAAGGAGGGGATCAGTTTCCTGTGTTTCTTCATCTCCATTCGCTGCATCTCGTTTTTCGTCTTCAGATTCTCGCGGGTCTTCCAATTTATTACGCATTGATGACACTTGTTGCTGTAAATTGTCAATAACATCAAGTTTTTTATTCACATCCTGCATCCACTGTTCTGACTTAGCGATAAATGTTAAGATATGTTCGCGGAATGCTTGATCATTCATCAGATTCTCCTTTGTAGAACCATTCTATTTAAGAGCCCTTTTTATTCACCGCAAGCGAGGGGAAACGGAACCGAAGTAGTTGAAATGTTCAAGTAATCCTAAAGTATACTATAGAAAGAAGTTATTCACGAGTCAACTTTTCATCTGGCGGAACGTTCATGCCGAGTCCTTTATTGAGAGCATAGGGTCTTTAACATTGGAAGGAAGTGGACAAGTTCTACTAAATCAGTTATTTCACAAGTTCCCTTATCTTTTTGCCCGTTTCCTAACGATGCTCCATAAATGACTTTGATGTCTCCATATACACTCATTTTATCTAAGACATAAGCATCCTCGGCTTCTTGTCGGATTTCGTCTAATTCGCGTTGCACCTGATTCCGAAACAGCACTTTATCTGCTGGTAGTATAGGGAGATCATGTTCCTTTTGTCCGGTTTCCATATTATGTTACCCTTATGAATGTTTAGAAAAAAGTCTATTCTGTCGGTATTAGAACTAATTTACTGGCATGAGCAAGTTTTCTGGCTATCGCTCTACGAAACTTTCTGTCTTCTGTTTTACTTCTTTCTCTTTCGGCTGGAAAACCGGTAATGTTTGCGTGTGCTTTATGAAATTGTGGATCTGGAATAACTTCAAGATTATTACCATATACATCACTTGCTAATAGATCAGCTCTTGCAAGTACGGGTAATTTATCTGTCTGGACATGTTCCAATCCAATTCTCCACACTTCATTGTCAGGAAGCTGAGAGATACGAAACACAGATATATCTGTCTTCTTTTTGTGTGGAAGGAACACTTGATGCCTAACTGTGTCCGGTTCAGCAAAATCCCTATTGTAACGAATAAAACGGGTGAGTTTCTCACCCGGTGGAATATCCATAAAGAAAATCCTTATTAAATAAGCCGTTTTAAAGTTTCCAGGAAACCCTCCAATAGGGCTGTATCTGATAAATTACAAACGCCATCAACTTGACGGTTTTCTTGAAAAAAAGCACCATAAATCACATCATTATCACCATAGATTCCCATAGTTACTATACCACCCTCTGGTCGCCATTCAAGCCCGATGCTACCATCTTCTGCCCAACCGATGTGTGGCATAGGGATCTTGAAACTAGAAAGTTTTTCTAACAAACCAGATGTTTGATCATAAGCAGAATCTGGGACAGGATCAATCTCGTTATCCAAGGCATAAGCGTTCTCAGCTTCTTGTCGGATTTCGTCTAATTCGCGTTGCACCTGTTTGCGAAATAGTGTCTTATCTGTTGGCGGTAGAGTGAGATTATGTTCCTTTTGTCCAGTTTCCATAATATTTCACCTATCTAAGAATGACTACATTATTTCAAAAGACGTACAAATCCTGCTTGTTCAAAGTGATGATCTGCAGTCAAGGCTTCAATCATGCCCCGTTCTTCCATCACAATAAAACTAACAGCGTCAACGAGACTCCACTTTTTATCCAATCGACTTACAAGCAACTGCCATGCTTTCTGGTCCAATGTTATGTCTATATGAAGGATTTCGACCCAATCATCTGATCAAATGGTCTCAATAAAGTTTAAAACTGCTAAACGCTGCTGTCCACGTGAACTGCTAAGTAGAACAATTAGTTCACTCAGAACGTAATTTGTCGTAACGACGTTTCTGTTTTGTTGTTTCCACTGTTTTATCAACGAATACGCTTTCGCATGATGGGGGTCATCCTCAAGGAAAAAACTCGCCCACCCAGATGTATCTGCGAAAACCTTATTCATCCTTATCTCCTCGTAACTCTGCAAGTAAAGCAGCTGCAATGTAGTCATCGTGACGTTCACCGATGTCAGCAACATCAGATTGCAGCGTTCCCGCAAGAGCGAGGAGCGGATCCGGATTGTCTTCGTGTGATCCTTTAATTACTCGTATCTCCGGCAGTGATACGGTGTTAGGACCACTTATATCATCCCATTTAAGTGTCCCCGCAAGCGCGAGGAGCGGATCGGTTTCCTGTGTTTCTTCATCTCTATTCGCTGCATCTCGTTTTTCGTCTTCAGATTCTCGCGGGTCTTCCAACCTATTACGCATTGTTGTCACTTGTTGCTGTAAATCATCAATAACATCAAGTTTTTTATTCACATCCTGCATCCACTGTTCTGACTTAGCGATAAATGTTAAGATATGTTTTCGGAATGCTTGATCGTTCATCAGATTCTCCTTTGTAGGACCATTCTATTTAAAAACCTCTTTTATTCCCAGCAAGCGAGGGGAGCGGAACCGAAGCAGTTGAAATGTTCAAGTAATTCTAAAGTATACTATAGAAAGAAGTTATTCAGGTGGGATGAGAACTAACTCACTAGCGAGAGCAAGTTCTCTTAAGATCTCATCCCGATCCTCCTTATTTATTGGGAGGGGCATAATATTCGCATGTAGTTCATGAACTTGCGTATCTGCAATGACTATAAGGTTATTCTCGTAAACAATCTGAGCCAAAAAGTCTGCCCTTGCTTTTATTTCATTTTCTCCTTGTACATATTCTCTTCCTATTTCCCACACTTCGTTTTCTATGAGGGTAGAAATACGATATACAGAAATATCTTGTGGACTCTTTTTCTGCGGGATAAATGCTCTATAACTGACTGTCTTCTTTTGAATAGAAAAACCACTTTTAGAAGAAATAAAACGAGTCAACTTTTCATCTGGTGGAACGTTCATACCAAGTCCTTATTGAGAGCATAGGGTCTTTAACATTGGAAGGAAACGAATAAGCAGGACTGAATCATTTAGGACGCAAGTGCCTTTGACTCTACGCTTGTCTCCTAAAGAGGCTCCATAAATGACTTTATTATCTCCATATATGCTCATTGTACCTATTCCT
The DNA here is from genome assembly GCA_958295945.1 of Candidatus Poribacteria bacterium. Lineage (GTDB taxonomy): Bacteria > Poribacteria > WGA-4E > WGA-4E > WGA-3G > MSPOR6. The sequence goes on along the minus strand of OY282386.1, from coordinate 142,532 downwards.
TTACCATCCGCTGAACGCCACTCAAATCCAATACCGCCATCTATCAACCAACCAATATCGGGCATGGGGACATTATAATTATCAAGAAGTTGCAGCAGCCAAAATGCATCATAATAAACTGAACTTGGGACAGGATCAATTTCGTCGTCCAATGTACAGGTTTCCGTTACCTCTTTGTGAACTTCTTGTAATTGTTGTTTTGCATCCATTAACCAAGAGAAATCAAGGTCTGCAGCAGAAACTGGATTATACATTGTTTCATCAGATGTTCTTAAAAGTACATAGTCTTGAGTTTGCCAAACCGGATGATAGGACGTTGAGAGTGAAACATTAGGAGCAGCCATAAAATTTGACTCCATTTCGTTTTGAAGTTCCTCACGGTGTATGAGAGGACTTCTTGATTTTCTCATATTATTTTCTTCCCCATATTTGTGTTTGAATACTTTCTGTAAAGAGAGAAACGAATTTTTCCCGAATCTGTTCACGAGCAGACTTAAACCAATCTATCATTGTGTAGTCAGTGTTTTCTGGAAAACCGCGTAATGTAAAATCAGTTTGTAGTGTTTGGCTTTCTTCGGGCATCTTTACACGATTGCTGATGGTAAGGTGTAAACGACTATGTAAATTTGGAAGTGTAAATGAAGTTCGCAACATCACTGACTCTGACTCGGACCAAAATGAATCCGAATTCTGAGAATCAGCAAATAGATTATATATTTTCCCAATATCATCAAGTGTATTCCAGCCATCTCCACATTTAAGCTGATCAATGTAGGTTAACTCGTATTGTAATGGATTGACTTCGCCAATCCCTATTTTATTTATAATTTGGCAAAAGCGATTATAGAAGCCTTCAAATTTATCACAAATGGAGGAAAACCCTGGATATTGTTGACTCGATTCAGTTTTACACCAATTGAATGTGAATCGGTCGCGTTGCACCTGCAAGATTTGGCTTCTATCATCAGGAGTGAACCAAATACGCGCCAACTCAGGGGCACGAAGAAACTCTAGCTGAGGTTCAGGAATTCGGCCTGAAAATTCCTCCACTATTCGATTAGACGGTGGTTGCTCCTCAATGTGCACGAACCCATCTGCCTTAAATTCTGTCCAGATTTGTCCAAGATGTGGTGCCAGTAGACCGTCAAGAGATTGAAAAAGGACACTCAACACGACCTCGTCTACTGGAGGCCGCGCAAAATCAAGTTTCTTTTGCAAATTTTCCATAGTATCTTACCCTTAAAGTTTAAGAAAGTTCCTAATATATCCCTATTTTAGCACATATTTCCATAAATTGCAAACAACTTTTAACTTTTGTAAAAGTTAAAATCACTTTTAGTCAAGTGGAAGCGGCAATTGCTTTACCGAAGTAGGTATTTTCACTTTTGTTTTAGTTCTTTTTCGCTTCGGTTGCTGATCTGCTTTTTCATCTCTGATTTTCTCTAAGAGGATACTTGCCGGTTCATCGTTTGGGTCTTGCGGGACAAGTTTGCCAGAAAACGCATGCTTGAGGATAGACTGTCGCAAACGTTCCGCACGTTTCAGTTCTACTTCAAGGGTTGCTTCTGCTGCATCAGCAACTGAAAGGTACCGCTCAAGTTCAGAGACAATCTGTTCCTGTTCGGCAAGTGGTGGAAGAGGTATAAACATATCCTCTATGTTTTCTCTACGGAGATTATTGATGTTTATTCCGATAGAGAGACGAGATATTTCTTTTCTATAAACAGGACTTTGGAAAAATAAACCAATGAATTTTTGATTTACTTCTTCCGAAGCTCTGACCAATCCACAGAAAGTACCAAAACCACCTTCAAAATCCTGATAAGCTTGCGCTGCTTTACCGACGAGGTGTTTACTACCGCTCGACATCGCGATGATAATATCATAAACCTTTACAAATTGTTCATTTTTGACTTTTTCTCGCGGAACATAAACAAGGTCTTCATAGTTCAATTGTGTATTGATATTGTTCGCCCGTAATATAGGCACATAGTCATCTGATGGAGCTTTAGATGATTGATTTTTTTTATATGACACGCCTCGAATCAATTCTGCTATCTCCTTAACCTTCGCCCACCTCCAACCATCTGGCAGCTCAAGTAAATTGTCCATCTCAGAAACTTCTGAAACCGACATCGGTTTTAATTTCCCCGGATACCCGTCACGCCATTCCCTTGTCAACTCCCCTTCAAAAGCAGCCTTGAGAAGCGATTGACGATACCGCTGCAACTGTGTTTGTGCTTTTTTGAGATTATCAACTGCTGCGTCTAATTGTGTAAATAAAGATTCTAACTTGTCAACAATGCGGTGTTGTTCTGCCAGTGGGGGTAGTGGGATTGCCAAGTCAACAAGTGCTTCTGTCCCTAATCTCAGTCTTCCCGTTGTTCCTTTCATTCTCGCGGTAAGCAAAGCGCGGACATCAGGAGATAACAAATAGTAGAAAAGATAAATTTTATCACTGACACCTTCAACTTCACGAATTGGAATTACCTCAGTCGTGGCAATACCAAATGGCGTTGGCAATTCTTGAATAATGCACTGTTTACCATTCTCAAAAGACGGTGTAATTTTCGCGAGAAGTATATCTTCTGGTTCAAAATAAGTTCCACTACTGAGTGTGTCTGATGATTTTAGTATATATTCCTTAGAAAATAACGTAGCAATTGGAATCAAGTTCATCGGCACAAACGGCAGAGGCATTCAATTGTCGATGTTTGCTCCTAAAAGCATGAGTGCTTCTTTAGGTTTTGCTGCAAAATATCGGAATGCATAAGCGATTTCAGTGTTCCCAGAAGTGCGTAATAGACTAATAGTTGCATTTCGTAATGCGCACATCACCTGAGGTCCGTTGCCACACCGGACTTGAGACGCATCCTCATCAAAGAGCACATCCCGTGTGCGGTGCGACAGGTTCTCTATCGCCCAATGTCCACGGCGGAGCATCAAAATCCGTTCTGCTGACCCACACTCAGGCGTTAGACTTGTGATGCCATATTGCGTCATGGTGCTCTTTTCACCGGTGCGGGTGTGTTCTCGTTCTGTCTTGTATTGGTAAACTTGTGCAAGCCCCGGCCAGTCCACATATCCTGTCCCTATTAGGAGTGTGCTTGTCGTCATCGTGCGCGTTTGGAGCCACCCATTGTCTTTTTCAACAGTGGTGCAAGTCCCTGTCCGTGCACCAAGTTCCTTATGTCCCTGTTCACCTGTTTTTGTGGGGTGTGATGTCCGAGTGTCCGAGTGTTCACTTTCAAATACGGCGCGAATATCTTCTAATAGAGTGGGGTGGTTTTCTTTTACAGGCATGACATAATCCGCACCCGCATCACATAAGTCTTGACAGAACGAACGTTGTATCAGCAGCGCATCTGTTGTCACCACTTTTCCTGCGACATCAAACGCTTCAAGGATGCGTGAAGCAATAGGGATTTCATTCGTCTTATCAGACACAGGTCGCTGTGTGAGTGTGATACCGAGTTGATGTGTCACAACAGATAACAGATGTGTGATTTGCGCATCTTGCGTGAGACTGCCACATAAGGTTTTGCCATCTATCGCTACCGCATTCTTATCGTCTTCCTGCGTCGCTGCGAACACATCGGTTGCCCACTCACTGAGTGTCTTTTCTAAAGCAACAACGTCTAAATCGTTGAAACAATAATGGAGTGTTGAGGCACAAGGTGTCTTCGGATGCGTGAACCCGAGTGTTTTCGCAAATTCGGGAGGGTATGTCCGACCCCATTGTGCGATAGCACTATAACTGCGGTATCCACACATCATGGCAATCACTGAAAGACTTAAAATAGCGGATAACGGATGTCGTTTTCCACGTGGGTTGCGTTTATCAGGCACTTCTGCTAATCTATTAAGTAAGTGGCGAGGATCTTCTTTCGTCATTTTTACCTCCAAAGAATAAAATCTATATAAACTTTGAGGTAAAGTCCATAAGATATAGCATGAGAAGTCATGCTATATCTTATATTATGAATATACACAACCAATATCGACAATTGAATGCCTCTGGTACTTTAGTCATTATACTTGACAAAAATTCTTGATTCCTGTAAAATATCACACAACTAAATTAACAATACCTTCGCCAAAAAATAGTTGAATAAATTGGGCAAATGTCCTAAAGTTATACAAATATTATATTAAGAAATAACTTTGAAAGGACAATCGCCCATGCAAGAAATTATAGCACTTTTTGCAGTTTTTATACCACATTTATCTACAACGACAGGACGCCAATTATCGCGTATTGTATTCGCAGTGCTTGCGATGACAGGACGGGTCACCATGTTAAATATCTCTCGTTGGACATCAAAAGGCGGTAGCTACCGCACACTTCAACGCTTTTTCAACACGGTGCTGCCTTGGCCGACCCTCTTCTGGGTGTTTTTTCGCACACACCTCCTTGATCGTGAAAGCGAGTTTATCATCGCAGGAGACGAAACAATCAAGCCAAAAACTGGTTTGAAGACTTTTGGTTTAGACCGTTTCTTTTCTTCAACACACGGCAAAGCGATCCCAAGTTTGTCATTCTTAGCCGTGTCCTTAGTGAGTGTCAATGAACGGCGTTCTTATCCAATGGCTATAGAACAAATCGTCCGAGATGACACATCATCGGCTTCAGCTTCCAAACAAGATGCTACCCCAAAGGAACCCTTGAAACGCCCGCGCGGACGCCCAAAAGGGAGCAAAAACCGAGATAAAACCGATGTCGTGATTATCGGTGTTTTGAAACAACTTCAAACGATGATCAAAGGACTACTGGCAAAAGTCGGAGGTTCGATCCAACTCCGGTATTTAGTGCTTGATGGATATTTTGGACATAATAACGCACTACAAATGACAAGACAATGTGATCTCCATCTCATCTCAAAACTTCGCTCGGATGCCGCACTGTTTTGGCAACCGACAGACGAAAAAGAAGGCCCCGGACGCCCACAGCTCTACGGGGAAAGGTTCAACCCACAACAGATTGATCCGAAATACCGCATCTCTATCCAAACCGATGGAAATATCAGAACCGAAATCTATCAAGGACACATGCGAAACCGAAAGTTCCCAGAACTTCTAAACATCGTTTGCCTCCTCAAGACAAACTTGAAAACAAAACGGCAATCACACATCCTATTGTTTAGCTCTGATTTAGCATTAGACGCAGAAAAGATGATTGACTATTATTCCCTTCGTTTCCAAATCGAGTTCAACTTCCGGGATGCAAAACAATATTGGGGATTGCAAGATGCTATGAATGTCAACGAAATACCCGTGAACACTGCAGCAAATCTATCAATGTTTATGGTAAATGTCAGTGCGAAACTCATCAAAACATTCCGTGGTGAGAGGACACTCTATAGTGTTATAGATCTGAAATCACACTATAGGGGGTTGAAATATAAAGACGAAATATTAAAAATGCTTCCGCAAAAACCTGAACCAATTGTTATTGAGAAAATCACTGAACATCTGGGTTCAATCGGTGCTATTCATTGGACGCAAACCGATCTAAGCCCAGGATAATTGGCGAAGGTATTGTAAATTAAAACAATGGTTTGAAAAGTAATTTGTGGTTTTATTGATACATCCACATCTTAAAAACATAATCTATATGGAGGTCTACTCAATGCGATTCTTACTATATCTGTCAATTCCACTCCTACTTTTTGTAGGAATAACAACAACACATGCTGTGAAAGACGACGGTTTGCTCCTCTACTTCAGTTTTGACAAAGCCGATGGGAAGACAATTGAAGATGAAACTGGTGGAGGAAATGATGCCACGATTATTGCTGATGCTGAGATTAGTAAAGATGAAGTAGTATACGGTAATGGGGCTTTACTGTGTGACACTAACAATTCTAGTGTGACGGTAGAATCCTTTAACGAGTTGGAAAGTTACAAAGACAATACTTTCCTTTTCTGGCTCTATTTCACCAAGGCGAATTCAGGCGGTTGGGACCAAATCATAGCAAAAAAGGCACCAGGGTCAGACCGTTCGCCAGGGATATGGACTTGTAATCGAGTTCCATTACATATCCACTATCGGTTTGAGCCAGGAAATCAAGGTCCAGAATGTGCGGGTCCTAATGGTGAGGGTTCAGTATTCGAAATCGGTAAATGGTATCATATCGCTGGATCTAAGAAAGGTGGTTTACTTACTTTTTTCGTGGATGGTAAACAAACCCAACAAAACAATGTCCCAGCTGATCACGTCCAGGGCGTTGAAAAAATGTATATTGGTAAAACAGGTTACAATTCAGCAAAATTCTATCTTGATGAACTATATGTATACAACAGAGCACTTGATGCCGATGAAGTTTCCAGTGTAATGGATGGCGATCTTCTGCCGGTTGAAGTTCAAAACAAACTCACGACCACTTGGGGACTGTTGAAAACGCAACGAGATTAATGTCATTTCCAAACAACATAGGGATGGTTTGAAAATACCATCCCTTATTCATTTTCTTATCACAGTAAATCCATTTCAAAGGAACACAATGAAAAAAGGTATATGTATTGGGTCATTACCCGGAGATTCAACCGAAGCACGGTTTAAAATTGCGAAAAAAGCAGGTTTTGATGGCGTTGAAATTGGAACTTTGCATTCAGATGAAGAACGCGTCAACATCAAACAATTAGCCGACAAGATCGGAATTGAGTTGTGCAGTGTGATGAACGGAAAACATTGGTCACATCCACTATCACATGAAGATCCATCAGTGAGAGAAGAATGCCATCAAGCGATGTTGAATTCACTCGCTACTGCAGATGTTATTGGAGCAGATACTGTCCTCCTTGTTGCAGCTGTCGTCAATAATCAAATAACTTATGAAGACGCATACCAACGTTCACAAGCAGAAATACGGAGATTGATACCAACTGCAAAGGAAAAAGGACTTAGTATTGCAATAGAAAATGTTTGGAATAAATTCCTGTTGAGTCCCATTGAATTCGCACGTTATATTGATGAATGTGAGAGCGATGCTGTGACTGCATATTTTGATGTTGGTAATATTGTTGCTTACGGTTTTCCGCAACATTGGATACGTTCACTCGGTTCACGCATCTCCAAAGTCCATGTCAAAGGCTTCAATGCTAATGAACATAGATTTACTTATCTGATTGAAGAATGTACGATTGATTGGAATGCTGTGATGACTTCTCTAAATGATGTCGGTTATGACGATTACATGACTGCTGAGTTACCGGTAGGTGCAGATGACCCAGAAGGCACCGTACATCAGATTAGCGAAGATATGAGTAAAATAATTGCTGGAGAAGTTTAACATTCTGAATCTATATGGAAGTTATTATTCAACCCAACCACCATCAAATTGCATCTATTGCAGCCAACATTATTCGGGATGCTATCCTTAAAAAACCAAACCTTGTCCTAGGTTTAGCAACAGGAAGCACACCAATAGAGTTATACAAAATACTCGTACGCATGCATAGAGATGATGGACTTGATTTTTCTGATGTGACTACCTTCAATTTGGATGAGTATGTTGGTATTCCACTTGACCACCCGCAAAGTTACCACACATTCATGGCACATCACTTTTTTGATCATGTCAATATACCAAAGGCAAATCAGCATATCCCGCAGAACATATCAGATAATCATGAAGAGTTCTGCGCATCTTATGAGGAAAAAATAGTATGTGCAGGTGGTATTGACATCCAAATATTAGGTATTGGGACTGATGGACACATCGGATTTAATGAGGTAAGTTCATCACTTGCTTCACGAACACGAATAGTTACACTATCACAAAGTACACTTGAAGCAAACGCCATACATTTCAATTGCGATGTTAATGCTGTTCCACAAATGGCATTAACAATGGGAATAGCAACCATCATGGAAGCAAAGAAGTGTCTACTTTTAGCTTGTGGCACATCAAAATCCCAGGCAATAGCCAAAGCAATAGAAGGGCCTATTACTTCAATGGTACCAGCATCAATTTTACAGATGCATCCAAACACAGTTACGATAATTGATGAAGCGGCATCATCAATGTTAAGTGAGGTAGAATACTATAACAGGTCTTATGCTAATATGCTGTCCCTGTAATCACAGTAGAACTTTCTGTTCATAGCAAAACGTGATTAGGTTCAGACATCATTTTCTTCGTCGCATAAACCGTATTCTTTAGTTTTTCTTTGTATTGTTCGCCGACTAATTTCAAGAATCTTTGCCGCCTTTGCTTTATTATTGTCAGTATATTCAAGCGTAGCGCGCAAAACTTCACGATTAATATCTTCAAGGGACATTCCGACAGACACATTTAAAGATGGACCACCGTTGCCAAAAGAGTCAGCATTGTGCAAAGTTGGTGCAGAAGGCAACACAGAATGCATTTCTTCCGCTTCCTTCAGGATACGCTCAGGCAAGTCATTTAGTTCCAATGTCTCTTCAGTTGACATTACGACAAGTCCTTCAATACAGTTCTTCAATTCTCGCACATTCCCAGGCCAACTGTATTTCATGAGAGTACGTACTGCCTCCGGTGTCAGACTTTTCAACGTTTTACCATTCTCTCTGCAAAATTCCTCTAAGAAATCGTTCACAAGCAGTGGTATATCTTCCATGCGTTCATTCAGTTTCGGTAGGTTGATGGATACTACATTGAGGCGATCATACAGATCTGGAAGGAATTCACCGTTATTACAAGCTGCTTCTAAATCGTGATTGGTAGCACAGATGATCCGAACATCAACCTGAATAGTTTTGTCGCCACCCACGCGTTCAAATTCACGTTCTTCCAGCACTCGTAGGAGTCGTGATTGGTTTGACAAACTGAGTTGAGATACTTCATCAAGAAAAAGAGTTCCACCATTAGCAAGTTCAAATCTACCTTTACGCTGATAATATGCTCCACTGAATGCCCCGCGTTCATGACCAAATAATTCGGACTCTGCTAAATTCTCATTGAGTGTGGCACAATTAAAAGCAATTAAATCTCCTTTTCGTAGACTCCGATGGTGAATAGCTCGTGCTACCAGTTCTTTTCCAGTACCTCGTGCACCATAGATCATCACCGTTGCCCGCGTCGGAGCAATCTGAGTAATCATCTCACGAATCTGCATCAGTTGCGGTGATTTACCAGTGAGTCTACAGAGACCTTCTTTTTCGTCTATCTGTGATCTGAGTTTGCGATTCTCAAAGGTGAGACGTTGATTTCGGAGTGTCTTTTTTAAGAGGGCCCTCAAATGCACGGGATTGATCGGTTTATAAAGAAAAAATGTGCCTTCATGTGCCAACATCGCCTTGATACCAATGTCAGTTTCCAATACATTTGGAATAGTGATAAAGATGACACCGATATCTGGATGATGTTTCGTAGCAGCATCCAAGAGTGTTAATCCATCTATCCGTTCAGCCTTTAACGGAGCAATTAAGATATTTATCGTTTCATGCTCAAGTATATGAAATGCTTGATACATATTACTTGTAACAGTTAATTGCAGACCTTCACCGTCAAGCGTTTGACAGATTACCTCACGTTGACGTTGATCTGAATCAACAATCAGGACGTTATTTTCAATATTCATTAATCTCTGTTCCTACTGACCAAGATTAAAATATCAGTGTGAATATTACAAATTAAATCATCATATAAAGAAACAGTTTAGAACTAATCATGTGAATTTCTGCAATCTAATACAGGAATACGTTCTACACCTTTGTGTGATATAGATTATACCTCACATTTGTAAGAAGCGTCAATATAAATGTTCAATTACAAAGGTTTAAACAATATAGGTTTTTGTTGACATGGAATCTCAATATGTGTATACTAATTGATATAAAACCTCATTTAATTTCGTATATTTCTAACCAAGGACATATCTTGCATTTAATCATTTAACTAGACAATATTTATCTAAACAAGGGTCAAAAGGGGGAGTTTGTTTATGATTGATGATTCAAATAGAATCTATTTTATTGGCGGAGTAACTTCGTTTATCGCGGGTCTCTTGATGTTGTTTACAAGTATTTTGTTTCTTATCCAAGGAAACCAACGTCCAGATGTGATACATGGGATTAGTGTTGTAATACCAATCCTGATTGTTCCAACAGTAATCGCTACAACTGTGCTTCTGATTAAGGATGTGAAAACAGGTGCATTATTAGGTGTCGGTTTCGCAGTACTTTGGGTCGTGATAGAACTGATCGCACACGGTTCACAATCAGCACCTTTGAGTACTATCAACGAACTCATGCCAAATTCAACAACTGAAAAAGCCGAAAAGAACTTAATCGCGGTATGGGAAGAATGGGGAAATGCTCTTATAAAAATTAGTGCCTTCCTATTTTCTTTAGCAGCACTTTGCTACGGTCTTTCTCTACGTACTTGGGGTAATCCTACATCAGCATATTTACTGATAATTGCCGCATTATCCTTTGCAATTACATTTATCCCTGGAGTAGAGTTTTACTGGCATGTCTTGGTGCGGGGTCTTGCATTCCTATTTCTCGGAGGTGTGTTAATATTGGCAACTCGCCAAAGAGTGAATGAAAAATGGGAGTCATAATTGCCTTCAGAGTTTTACAAATAAGTGTATGGTGGACAACATTGTGATTGTATATGTAACAAACTACAGTGCGGGTCCACCTAATCCCTTCCATTTTCTGGACTATCATCATCATTCAACAAACGTTCTAATTCAGCCAAAAGGTCTGTGTCTTCTTGTTCATCGTCAATATTATCATCTTGGTTGGAATCGTTGTCGCCTTCCTGGGTTGTCTCTAAATCTGAGCGAAATTCTAATAGATTGCTAAGGTAACGTTCACGCGTAATATTTTCGGCTTCACCGTGTTCCTCACGCAGACATTCTCCACAAAATTCTCCAATCTTCTGAATACCTCTGTCAATATGTTGTAGTGCAGTTTCAGGATCATCATCTTGCAGACACAATTCTGCTTTGGCAATGCTATTCATCATTAGCATATAGCCTTTATACTGATAACTACCCCAGGCAATTTCTGAAGGCGCAAATTCCCGTGCCATATTTGTTACAGATAAATTGGTGTCTGTATCTCGACGGACATCATTCCAACGTTTTATGCCTGCAAATAGCAAATACCTTGTATACCGTAGAAAGGATTCCTCAAATAACGTTTCCCATTCCTCTTCTGTTAATTCAAAACCATCTCTACTGCCAGTTTCTGCTTCATATTTCTCTAATTTACCATAAAAATAATCGTAATATGAATCCATCCCGTGTGGTCGTACACCATCTGGACGTCCTGATGCATAAAGACGAGAAACTGTGAAGGCATTGGGTTGCACGACGACCACTTCCCTACCATCCTCAATTGTCAATATTCGTATCGGATGATCCTCATCTAAGTTTATAACTTGTAAAATCCTGTCAAGTGCTTGAACCCAACGGGTATTTCTTTGAATTGTTGTGTTTGCCATCGTATAACCTTTACCTATGATAATCTTGTAGTGGACTGACTGAAATTTCACCCCGTTGTAATGCGTCAATAGCGTTAACGGCAGCCGCGGCACCCGGAATCGTTGAGAAAATAGGAATGTCATGCTCAATTGCCATCTGCCGGATAAGCAGTTCGTTTGTCCGGTGTATATCTCCAGTCGGTGTATTGATAATCAAGTCAACTGCATGATTTTTGATATAATCATGAATTGTTGGCCTCCCTTTACCAATACTATAAACAAGTTCTACATCCATTCCATTCCGAAGTAAGACTTTTGCTGTGCCATGTGTTGCAATGAGAGCAAATCCCATATCTGTAAGTTTTTTTGCTATGAATATGACAGCACGTTTATCTTTGTTCCTCACACTAATAAACGCATTCCCCTTCAGTGGTAAGGTATATCCACATGCTTTTTGTGCCTTGGCAAATGCACGAGATACATCAGTATCAATTCCCATCACCTCGCCTGTAGATTTCATTTCTGGTCCCAAACGTGAGTTTGCACCTGGAAATCTGTTAAAGGGAAAGACTGGCGCCTTCACACTAAAATAGTCTGGTACTATCTCACTTGTGAAACCAAGTTCCTGCAATGTTTTGCCAGCCATCACACGTGCTGCCAACTTAGCCAACGGAATACCAATGGCTTTGCTGACAAACGGCACAGTCCGTGACGCCCGCGGGTTAACCTCCAAAACATAAATCTCATCGTTCTTAATCGCATATTGGACATTCATCAACCCACATACATTCAAAGCTTTCGCAAGTGAATAGGTATATTCCTTCAGTTGGTCAATCTGATCATCAACCAAAGTGTAGGGTGGGAGCACACAATCACTATCTCCTGAATGAACTCCTGCTTCTTCAATATGCTCCATGATACCACCGATAACGGTAAACTGTCCATCTGAAATAGCATCTACATCCACCTCTATTGCTTCTTCCAAGTATTTGTCAATAAGAATAGGGTGTTCGGGGGATGCTTGAACTGCAGAGTCCATATAATCTTGTAAGGGTTTTTCATCATACACAATCTGCATCGCACGACCACCAAGAACAAAAGATGGACGAACAATCACGGGATAACCGAGTGAGGCAGCAATGGGGATTGCTTCTTCACTTGAGGTGACGGTCGCATTTGGAGGTTGCATAAGACCGATCTCGTCCAACACCTCTTTAAATAGTTGCCGGTTTTCAGAGCGTGCAATGTCTTCGGGACTTGTACCGATTATCGGCACACCTGCTTCTTTTAGTGCCATAGCAAGGTTTAGCGGTGTTTGTCCACCAAATTGAACAATAACTCCAATCGGCTTCTCCTTATCAAAGATGTTTAGCACATCTTCACACGTCAAAGGTTCAAAATAAAGACGGTCAGAGGTATCATAGTCCGTACTTACTGTCTCAGGATTGCTGTTCACCATGATTGTTTCATAGCCATCGGTTTTGAGTGCCATTGCTGCGTGAACACAACAATAGTCAAACTCAATGCCTTGACCGATACGGTTAGGCCCGCCACCTAAAATCATGATTTTCTTTTTATCTGTTGGACGCACCTCATCTTCAGATGAACATGTTGAATAGTAGTAGGGAGTTTCTGCCTCAAATTCTGCTGCACAGGTATCCACAGTTTTATATGTTGCTTCAATGCCAATTCTCTTTCTCGTTTCACGCACTTGGTTTTCAGATACATCAAATAAGTCAGCAAGTTGCCTATCCGAAAATCCTTGTTGTTTCGCTTTGAGTAAGAGCAACTCAGATTCTGTTTCGGGATGTGCCCCATTTTCAATGAACGCCTGTAAGTTTGATACTTCCAAGTTCTTCTCAAAATCAACTATTTCCTGAAGATTATACAGGAAAAACGGATCAATATTTGTATAGCCATAAATCTCATCAATACTCAGTCCACGTTTCAGTGCCGTTTTTATGTAAAATAAACGTTCTACATTTGGGATAGTTAACTTGCTGGAAATTTCTGAGAGTGGGATCTGTTCAAGAGGGTGATTGTCAAAACCTGACCATCCAGTTTCTAAAGATCGTAATCCTTTCTGAAGTGCCTCTTTGAATGTCCCCCCAATAGACATTGCCTCACCTACAGATTTCATCATCGTTGTGAGTGTCTCATCCGTACCCTGAAATTTTTCAAATGCCCATCTCGGTATTTTGACAACAACATAGTCAATTGTTGGTTCAAAGCAGGCAGGAGTCTCTGCAGTAATATCATTCGGAATCTCATCAAGATTATAACCAACTGCTAACTTGGCAGCTATTTTAGCTATAGGGAATCCAGTTGCCTTTGATGCAAGTGCTGAACTACGCGATACACGCGGGTTCATCTCTATTACGACCTGTTTACCACTTTCCGGATCTACAGCAAATTGGATATTAGATCCACCCGTATCAACTCCGATTTCTCTGATGATTTTGATCGCTGAATCACGCATCAACTGGTATTCTTTGTCAGTTAAAGTTTGTATCGGCGCAACTGTGATACTATCCCCAGTATGAACACCCATTGGATCAACATTTTCAATGGAACAGATTATAACAACATTGTCCCCGCCATCACGCATGACCTCTAATTCAAATTCCTTCCAACCGATAATAGATTCTTCAATAAGCAATTCGTTGATAGGACTGAGAGCAAGCCCCGCAGAGACCATCTTTTGATATTCTTCAATATTATAGGCAATGCCACCACCTGTACCACCAAGGGTAAACGCTGGACGGATAATTGCAGGAAAACCGATTTCGTCAATAAGGGATATGGCTCCCTGCAATGTATGCGCAATACCACTTTTGGGAACATCCAAGCCAATTTTTACCATCGCTTCTTTGAAAAGCGCACGGTCTTCGGCTTTCTGAATTGCTGGCAGTTTTGCTCCAATGAGCTCAACATCATATTTGTCCAACACACCCGTTTCTGCTAATTCAACAGATACATTTAAGGCAGTTTGTCCACCTAAGGTCGGTAATAGAGCATCAGGTCGTTCTTTTTCAATAACAAGTTCCACTGTATCCGCTGTTATCGGTTCAACATAAGTTCGGTCAGCAAAATCAGGATCAGTCATGATGGTAGCAGGATTACTATTAACCAGAACAATCTCATAACCCTCCTCTTTTAAGGCTTTGCATGCTTGTGTGCCAGAATAATCAAATTCGCACGCTTGACCTATGATGATCGCGCCAGATCCTATGATTAAGATTTTGTTAATATCGGTTCGTTTTGGCATCTTTTAATAGTTATTAATGTTTAGTAATCAAGAATTCAATACTTTGATAATCTGACTTTATCCCATCATCTCAATAAATCTTGAAAAGAGGTAACTGGCATCATGCGGTCCAGGAGATGCTTCGGGATGATACTGGACAGAAAACACAGGATACTCTTGATGTTGCATCCCTTCAAGAGTATCGTCATTCAAATTTATATGTGTAATATCAACGGTATTAGGCAAAGATTCAATATCTACGCAAAAGCCATGGTTTTGTGATGTTATCTCAACCTGATCGGTTTCAAAGTGTTTAACGGGTTGATTAACACCACGATGACCGAACTTCAGTTTATATGTCTTCCCACCAAGAGCAAGACCTAAAAGTTGATGTCCTAAGCAGATACCAAAAATCGGTTTTTTACCCATTAATTCTTGGATAGTCTTTATCGCATAATCAAGTGGCATGGGGTCACCAGGACCATTGGATAGAAATACGCCATCAGGATCCGAGGCAAGAATTTCTTCTGCCGTTGTTGTTGCTGGAACAACTTGCACTTCACATCCATGCTCAGTGAGTTGACGTAAGATATTGTATTTAATACCAAAGTCCATTGCAATTACGCGGTATGTGCCTTTTCCAGTAGGAGTACCACTCTCTAATTGAAAATCTGAATTAATACGATCATCCCATGTATACGGATTCGGACAGGTTACACGCTTCACCAAATCCCAACCAACTAATCCGTGCCATGATTTTGCCTTTTCTACAAGACTATTTGCATCCAGATTACCATCTGCAGCTTCGGTAGCAAGACAACCGTTCATCACACCATGAACGCGAAGACGACGTGTTAAAGCACGTGTATCAATATTCTGAATACCAATAATTCCATTCTCAGCTAAATAGTCATCCAAACTCCATTTTGAACGCCAGTTACTATGATACGCACTATATTCACGCACTACGAAGCCTTCTACCTGCGGACCAATTGATTCAACATCAACTTCATTACAACCGTAATTCCCAATTAACGGATACGTCATTGTAACGATCTGTCCCCTATAAGACGGATCCGTTATGACTTCTTGATAACCTGTCATGCTTGTATTAAAGACCACTTCACCAACGGTGTCACCAGTCGCACCGAACTGCTGTCCTTCAAAAACGGTTCCGTCTGATAGAGCAAGAATTGCTTTCATGTTTACCCCTGTGTAGGAGAGATATTCAATTCTGAATACCTGCTCGTATTGTCATTACTGGCCAACCTTTAAGCTCCCAACCATCAAATGGCGTGTTTCGACTTTTTGAACACGAATGATCTACTTCATACTTTGCTGTCTTTCCTGTGTCAATAAGTGTGACATCTGCAACTGCACCGATGGAGAGTGTCCCACGATCAATTCCTACTATCTCAGCGGGAATACATGTCAACTTTGCAATGGCATCTTTCAATGTAAGATGTCCAGTTTCAACCAAATATGTCAACGTAAGTGGGACACACGTCTCAAGACCGATTATCCCATTAGGTGCATCAACCATACTAAGGGCTTTTTCTGAAGGTGTATGCGGCGCATGATCTGTTGCAATCGCATCTATAGTACCATCACATAAACCTTCAATAATAGAGTCAATATCTTTCTGCGTCCTTAATGGCGGATGCATTTTGGCGTTTGTTCCCTGTTTCTCGACCTCTGCATCCGTGAGAATCCAATGATGTGGACACGCCTCTGATGTCACGTTGACACCCCTTTCTTTTCCACGACGCACTAAATCAACCGCACCTGCTGTGCTTACATGTAGAATATGCACATGTCCACCTGTCAATTCTGCCAACATGATGTCACGGGCAACGATAATATCCTCCGCAGCGTTTGGACCTCCATTTAGATTTAACCTTTGGGATGTTTCACCCAGATTCATCACTGCCCCCGCATTAAGGTTATGTTCTTCACAGTGAACCATAACTGGGAAATCAAACTCCGCGCTTAAACGCAATGCCTTTCGCATTAATGCAGAATTCATTACAGTAACACCGTCATCACTGACACCGACCGCACCAGCGGAAAGCATACCACGTATATCGGTCAGTTCTTTACCAGCAAGGTTCTGTGTAATACTACCTATAGGATAAACATTCGCAGATATTCTACTGTTATCTCCCGAATCCCGTTCTGCAATCTCATAAATGTGTCTAATCTTTTCAGGAGAATCGTTCACAGGAGATGTATTTGCCATACATACAACAGATGTAAATCCTCCCGCTGCTGCCGCAGATGTTCCTGACGCAATCGTCTCCTTATCTTCATATCCAGGTTCCCTAAGATGAACGTGTATATCAATTAATCCGGGAGTAACGATTAAACCTGTTGCATCAATCACATCATCAACATCTTGAGCATGAGTTCCACCTACTTGTTCAATATTGCCATCAATGATTAAAACATCACCAACTTCATCAATATTATTCGCAGGATCAATGATATGTCCATTACGGAGAAGCACATTGTCAATCTTTTCTATGTTATTCATTCTGTTTCCAGTTCACATATCATGGCAGAATCTACACCGTGTTCCTCTACTAATTGTACTCTAACGAATTCTTTACGGGAAGTGGGTACATTTTTTCCAATATAATCTGCAGAAATAGGAAGTTCTCGATGTCCTCTATCCACCAGAGCAGCAAGTTGGATGGCAGCTGGACGACCAAAATCCATGATCGCATCCATCGCTGCGCGTGTTGTACGTCCAGTATACAGAACTTCATCAACCAAGATTACCCATTTTTCTGTCACTTCAAACGGCATTTCAGTGGTATTCACCTGAATCTGTGATTCATGTAGGTTGATGTCATCACGATAAAGTGTTACATCAATCGCACCAACTTGCACTGCAATACTCTCAATTCGTCCCAGATTCTCAGCGATTCGGTATGCAAGAGTATCCCCGCGACTTTTTATGCCAACTAACACCATATTTTCAATATGTTTATGATTGCGCTCCAATATTTCATGTGCGATTCTAATTAGAGCACGACGGATTTCCTCAGCGTCCATGACTTGTGCTTTGTCTCGCATTTTCATGATGATTATTCCAAGTGTAATAGTTATGTTTTCATAGATTTAAATTTCTACATTGACACCATAAAAAAACCCTCCCACTAAAGTGTGAGAAGGAAAATATACTAAATTTATACCAACAAGGATGTTTTATATACAAAGGCATTCTTGATGTATTGACAAAAAACTGTTGTTCAAACATGTTTGTCTTTACAGAGAAACACATTTTTTTAATACAGACAATATGTATACATTCTCCAACAATATAAACTAACATCCTTTTTCCACCTCACTGGATGGGATTAAAAAGGTTTTCTGAACTTAGGCATCCAAACTATAACAAGAATTATATCATACTACTGTAAATATTGCAAACATATTCTTTCATTGGGGTGTGTAAAGATTTTGAGACTAACTTCTCACCAACCAACGAAAACACATCAATTCAGGATAACCAAATGCTCAAAAATGCAACATCCAGAGAAATATATACAATTGTTCTAAGAAAATACACAAAAGAATGAAAATATGCCAAATATATTGCTTTTTTACTTGACTTATGTTAGTTGCTTACGTTATAATATGTGTCACAGAAATAGTTTTGAAATGTAGGTTATCAAATATGTATACAGATCAGGTTAAACATGTCACAGAGATTGTCCAGCAAATGTTCACGTCATTCCATAGAGTGACAGTTCAAAATTGTGGCAGATCAGAAACAAAACCGGTCATAGACGCGCAATTAAGTGTACCTCAAGACATTATGGAAATGATACTCTTAACTATTGAATTATCATACCAGATTATGCAGGGAAGGTTTCCATCTCCGATTTCTTACACACCGAAACTGAATCTGGATGACGTACAATTTAAAAAAAAATTCATTTTTGAAAAAACCTTTCTTAACCCTTATGTAGACAAAGTTATCAACAACATAAACGACGTACAGTTGTACGGACTATTGTACGTCAATTGTACGTCGTTGTGGAGAAAAATTTCAATGAAATTTGAAGAAAGACATAAAGAATTCGCTGTGAAATGTTTCGCAAGATTCATGACCATTTCAACCATCAAAATCTATAATTACTTGCACACAATTGTAGCGCAAACTTTCAGTTTGCGTACACTACTGCCAATGTTCTTCGTTTGACACAGTAATTTGATGATTAATATTCAGTAGGTAACAACTTAGGTTAGACTATCAAAATGAGCAGCCCCAGCGGGGCGAAATGTGTCCAGCACATCGTGAACAAACGAGCTATAGCCCCAGCGGGGCGACAGGTGTCCCATTAAAGAAATAGGAATGATGACTGTGATTCTCCTTGTCCAGACTATTATTCAAGTCTATAAAAAACTGTCCAAACTACACTATAATTAAACAATCGTCATAATTGAATGCCTATATGCAACTATCCGGGTGTGTAAAGGATTTGTCACTAACTTCTCACCATGAATTGTAGGGGCGGGTCTCTGTACCCGCCCGTTGCCTTACAGGACAAGGAATAGCGGCCACAGAGACCCGGGGAATCATGGCGAATACCAAAGGCGTATTCGTCCAATGGCATTCATACCCGACAAATGCCACACGGGGAATCATGGCGAATACCACACGCGTATTCGTCTAATGGCATTCATACCGTTGATTTGGGGGAACGCCAAAAGGCGTTCATACCTTTGATTTCTTGATTTGGTGCTTTGTCCGCGCACTGGGCTTTGATCTCAAATTACCCTATTTATTTCCTAATCTTCATTAGGGACGATATGTCTGTACTAACCGACCCTTATAACCATATCGTCCCTACAGGTCTAAAAAATGTGTGTTGAACAATGAAAAATATGTCCATTGCCAAAAAATAACTTGACATAAGTCCATTTATGTGTTAATATATATTTATTATTTATTTTAATATGTATGTTATATACAATATAACAATTTTAAGAAATTTATAAGAGCAAAATAATGGAAACTATTATGAAGATAAAAGACGATATTCATGCAATTCATCACACATTTCTATACAAAAATAACGGACAAATCTCAGCATCTCAGAAAAATCTTACAGTTTACAAAATTCAAATTTTAGTGCCATACAATTATTGCCTATAAACCCATACAGAGACTGCGATTACAGGCAATTTGTCCGTCTTACAGTATGTCCGAGATTTCTTACAGTTTCGTAACTTTTTAAGAAGGAGACAGACCATGAAATCGCAAGAAAAACACAATGACTTTACCGTCAGATACTACAGAAAAAAATACTACTCTCATAGTCCTGGTTAGGTTCGGTTTCCTAACCGCACCTAACGGCACTGGAAGGACGCTAAAATGACGCTTATAGTGACAAAAACTTTACACACCCACAATTCCTAATTTGTTTGACATATAAAAGATGAACAAGTAAAATGATAATAAAATATACGCAACATAAGGATAAGGAAGATGCAAAAACTATTATGTTTATCTATCATACTCTGTTTTCTCTTAGTCAATTCAGCGAATAGCGAATTTCTACCAGAGGATAACAGTGCCGAATTTGGACTGAAATATGGAGAATCAATCACTGGCATGCCACCGAGTAAACCTAAAATAGATGGTAAACTTGATGACTGGAGATATGCGGTTTGGGTTGCCTTTGACTCTGAAAAAGAACTACACCGTGGTAAAGGTTCGTGGAAAGGAAAAGATGACCTGACAATGACTTGGTCAACGATGTATGATGAAAAGAATTTCTATTTTGCTGCTGCAGTAATGGATGATATCTTTGCGCCAGCTGCAAATGCTGCTGAGCCTTGGCTTGGGGATACAATATTTTTGTATGTGGACTGGGAAAAGCTGCGTGCAGGTGTCCCGGTTTTCAAACCCAATTTTGCACGTATAAACAATAAAGCACTTGTTACAGACTATAGTGCAGTTATTAATCAAAATGTACCTAACTCAGACATCGCTATTACACCTACGCCAGAATTGGGGGAAGGTGGAATGATTTACGAAGTAGCTATGCCGTTTGATTGGATTACGAAAGAAAATATTGAGAATGGATCAGAAATCGGGTTTACACCTGGGTATGAAGAGGGTACAGATAACCCCGAAAAAAGAGCTGAAATAGTCTTTATGTGTTGGAACGGTTTGAATCCTGACGATTCCGCAAATCTTGGAACATTGAAGTTTACCGGTCCACTCGCTGTCAATTCAAAAGGAAAATTAGCGATCACTTGGGGACAATTGAAGAATCCTGATAGATAATAATCTATAGGCTAAAAGTGATTGACAATGTTCTATATGTAATATTAAACTATACATACACCTTATGGTTGAAAGAACAAACAAGCAGGATGAGCTTTTTATACAACTGCTGGAAAAAATAGACGCTTTATTATCTCGTTTGGATGCAAACACAACAAACGCATCAAACGACTGTCTTGACAACTATATCGCATTTAAATGGCAAACCCAAAACGGAAAAGAACACCTTGTTCCTGTTAAACACCCGCATCTGGTTGATATTTCAGATTTAATAGGCATAAATTCGCAATATACCGTATTAGATCAAAACACACGTCAGTTCCTTCAAGGAGCACCTGCAAATCATGTCTTATTGTGGGGAGACCGAGGAACAGGGAAATCATCTCTTGTCAAAGCGATGTTGAGACAATATTCGGAACAAGGGCTTCGGTTAATCGCTATCGGGAAAGAAGGACTTGTTCATCTACAAGAAATCGCAGAGATTCTATGGGACAGACCAGAACGTTTTCTCCTTTTCTGTGATGATCTCGCATTTAGTGAACAGGAACCTGAATATCGTGAATTGAAAGCAGTGTTGGAAGGTGGAATCTCTGAATGTCCAGATAACATACTTATATATGCAACCTCCAATCGCCGACATTTGATGCCACGGCAAGTCGGAGAAAATCAGTATCCACTGAATGAGGAAGATGAACTTTATCCACGGGAGGCAACAGAAGAAAAAGTATCGCTCAGTGACCGTTTTGGATTGCGAATTGCATTCTACAGAATCTCTCAGAATACATATCTGAAAATTGTGACCCATTATGCTCAACAATTTGGTATTGATATACAAACCAATGAATTACATCGTGCAGCTTTGGAGTGGGAAGCAGCTTCCAGTGGACGTTCAGGACGTGTTGCATATCAGTTCATTACAAATCTCGCAGGACAATTAGCACTTAAGCACAAACGGTAGACGTTGTTTATAAACACACCAGAAATTCACTGTCCTACATTAGTAGGAGGGTTTCTAACCACGATGGACAACAGAAATCATCAAAATAACGAATGCAGATGCAAATTATGTCATATTTATTGATTAATTGATGAAAATCACGACAGTTCTGAAAATATATGCTTAGAGGAAGGTAAATTCATGAACGACACACTGACACAACAATATCTATTTGATGTACAAGGTTATTTAGTCATTGAGGATGTTTTGGATTCAGATGAGTTAGCAGAACTCAATCAACGGATTGACGAACAAGAACTACCTGAACCGGGAAAAGCACAAAGATTTGGCAGTGCCCCTGACGGTTCCGGATTTTTACAATGGGGCAAATCCTTCTGCAATTTACTTGATCATCCAAAGATAATGGAAATACTGCGTTTCCGTTTAGGTGATTGCTTTCGTCTTGACCGTATCTACGGTATGTATATGAAAGATGGAATGTCAAGAGGAGGACTGCATGCAGATTATGGGGCTTCTTCACCTACCTCAAATGCAAAACATGGTGAATATTTCCCTTTCAAAGATAACCAGATACACAACGGTTTTGTCGTAGTAACATGGAATTTAGCAGACACTGGACCCGACTACGGTGGATTTTGTTGTATACCGGGCAGCCATAAGAGTAACTATAGATTGCCACACGAAATAGCAGCTGCACCTGAAAATGCACAATGTGTTATTATCCCAAACGCACCTGCAGGTTCTGCAATTATGTTTTCTGAAGCACTAACACACGGAACAGCATCATGGAACGGAAAACACCAACGTCGTTCACTTTTATACAAATATTGTGTCTCACACATTGCATGGACATCACGCCGCGTAGCACAACCGCAGGATATAGAATTAACTGAACGCCAAAAGATCCTTTTCCGTGATCCTGCTGATCCACATCGCCACTTTCCATCTCTCTTTTGATGTCTACCGTTAAGTTAGAAACCGCATTACAGTATTGGAAATCACTACTACAATTGAAAAACGTGAAAGTTGATTAGAACTGGAGGGTGTAAAGTTTTTGACACTAACTTGCTAACAACCATTGTAGTGCGGGGTCTCCGTGCCCCGCGATCTTTAAACTACTAACAATTGAGAGGCACAGAGACACCGAACTACAATGGATAATGAGATATGTGACAAGAACTTTACACACCCAGTGCTGTAGAAGTATTTGACAATCTTAATATGACAAAGGTATAATACATTAATGGCACAATATGATGAAATTGTGAAGCATCTGATGGACAGATTTGCAGATGAATTCGCTACACTTGCCTTTGATACACCAGATGTTAAAGTCTTAGAAACACTTGACACTGAACAACAAAGGATAAAAGTACATCGCAACGACATGACGTTTAAGGTGCTATATCACAATGAAACAGTCATACTACACATAGAGGTGCAAACGCATGATAGTAGAGACAAACCGATGCCCTTACAGGTGTTAGCGTATGCAAGTGAACTCCTATTACGACATGAACTTCTCGTATATTCAGTCGTGTTAGATTTGAGTCCAAATGCTGGACAGAACGACCCGGGTGGCTATATTTATGGAAATGATGTCTTTGGTTTGCAATTTAAGTATCAGGTGATTCGATTGGCGGATTTAGAAGGAGCTGCATTCTTAGAAGCAGCATCGGTTGGACTATTACCATTTATACCTTTAATGAAGCCACCAATGGGCATGAATACAGAAGAATGGATACAAAAATGTGTTGAGAAAACAATAAACGCTCCAGTTGATACTCAAACCCGTGCAACACTCTTATTTGCCTTATCAACATTAGGCGGTTTAGTCCATGACCCGTATCTGTTTCAGATACTATAGTAAAGTTTAGAATTAAGAAGACATTTCAATGCACTTGCAAGTAGCACAAGTCCCGTAGGGGCGAGGTTTCCTCGCCCTCTGAGGCGTGTCCTATTAATTGTCCATTTCACTATAATATCGGAGGAAATAATGCAAGAATCTCCCTTTTACCAGCTCATAATACAAAAAGGTATTGAACAAGGTGCACGTGAAATGTCAATCAAAAACATTCTATCTGTACTTTCAAAGCGATTCCCGTATTATGATTTGAAACCCGTAGTGAATACACTTGAATCTATTCTTGACATTGATCATTTGACAGAGCTACATCTCACTGCGATCGATACACCCAGTGTTGAAGCATTCAAACAAGTATTGAATAGATAAGATGGGTAACACCAAAGTGTCTCACGTTATGTTCTCATCGTGTATGACACATAAAATATACGATACTATAATTTTAGTGAATTCATATTCAATGATATTCTACTATTACACAATATGGAGGAAAATATGAAGACTCGGAGTATATTCTGCTTAACATTAATTCTATTATTAACAAGTTTAATTCTAATACAAACGACTAACGCCGTACCTAAGAAAGGCACTTTACGTGTCAGTGGTGATAATACTTGGATCGCGTATGTAAATGGAGAAAAGGTTGCAGAACATATTCACTGGAACCAACCTACTGTATCTGACTTTGAATTGGACAACGGTTTTGCTGTAATTGCAGTATATGTGCACGATGCAGAACCGGGGGCTCAAGGAAAAGGAGGATTCCTTGCTGATATCGTACTAGTGGAGTGTCCACTCTTATTTTATAGGTAAATATCGCGATTCGGAGATCGCTCCTACCGACTGACCACTCATTGTAGGAGGGAACTCCGATTCCCGATTTATTTTGCGATCCACAATTTTAGTGTGGACAGTCTACTAGACGACAAGCCAGACTATATCGGCACTGGTGAAGACGGATGGCGATGTCAAGCAGGAAAGCCTATCGCAGATCGGAATGATGGTTGGGAAGAAGTGGGTTTTGATGACAGCGATTGGGAAACAGAACTCCAAATTTATGATAAATTTGGCGGAGGAATTTGGGATGGAGGTGCAGCTGATATGCGGAATCTCTTTGGGGATCCAGAATGTACCGCAAATTGGGTATGGTGTGGTCCAAATGATGTTGAAGACGACATCTATTTCCGCTATACAATTGGCCAACTCCCAGTTGAACCCAGTGGTAAAATCACAACGACTTGGGGTGCATTGAAAAGCGAACAGTAAACTCTTGACATACTCCCCAAGCTAAAGCATGGGGATTCTTCTATCGCTGGAGATAGCTTGCTATGCAAGTCTGACATCTCCTCCTGAAAAGGTGGATGCCCCCACCTTATGAATATTTATGGCAGCGTTTATATCACGGTTATGAGAGATTGAACAGTTATGGCAGGACCAATCACGTACACTCAAATCAAAGAACATCTGGATTTGTCCGCAAGCATGGCAGACCTTGCTCGTAGGTGTCCATCGGTCAATTTGCACAACGTGTTTGCATCTTTTCTGAGCCTGCCATTTGATTTTTTGCATGAAGTCTCCAAAGGCGTAGTCCGAGACTTTACGTCCCCAAAGGCGTTGCATACCTTTGAGGCACAAGTCTTCGAAGTAACAGACATCAAACTTTCGGACAAGTTCCAAAGCGAGTTTCCAATGATGATCTTCACGTTGGTTAGAAATCTTTCTATGTTGACGTGCCAGATGTTTCAATGCTTTTTTGCGTTGATTGCTGCCTTTGACTTTGCGAGACACGCCTCTATATGCTTTTTGTATAGCCTTCATAGATTCCTTATAGAATTCGGGCGATTGATATTTCGTGCCATCCGAACAGGTGAGAAAGTCCTTGAGTCCGAAATCAAACCCTGCTGTCCGACCAGTCTTAGGTGCAGGCTCAAGTCCTTCAGTGTCTGTTGTGATAGTGATGAACCAATCTCCAACTGCGTCTTTTTTGACGGTAACCTGTTTGATGTTGCCTTCAATGGGTCGACTATACCAGAAGCGAAACCATCTTCTGTTGATACGGATTTTTGCAACGGGGCAGCCACCTGTTTTGTCAACGGTTTCTATTTTGACTTGGCTGCCATCAAAAGTCATAGATTTGTACTTATGGCGACTTCTAAATTTGGGCGGACGCTTGGCTCTCCCTTCAAAAAAGTTTTGCCACCCTCTATCAATACGTTGGATGCATTCTTGCAAACACCAAGAATATGGAAGTGTCCAATGTTGATATTTAGCAAGTCGTTTCAGTTTCGTCAGATGTTTAATCATTCTATAGCAGCTTGGACGCTTATAGTCTTCGTCCTCTCCGTAGATGCGATAGTGACGCTGCCACAACGCAACAAAATGATTATGGACATGTGCAATCACATGCAAATCCGTTTGCAAATGGCAATTGCGAGGTTGGTTTTGAATTTTATATTTATAGGTTCGCAGGACATATATCCTTTGCAGGACAATACCGCTTTCAAATGGTGCGGTGGCACTCTCAAGCGAGAGGTGAAATCCACCGCTGTCCTGCTAAATAGAGACTACCACATTTTAACCGAAAGGTCAAGTTTTTTTCTTGACACAACCTAAGGGACCGCTACTACATCCCTAAGCTAAAGCATGGGGTTTTGTAGCGGAAGATTAGATAATGGTTGGGAATGGTTCTGATACCGTTCCCTACCGCTATTAATCGGGGAATGTATTGCAGGACTTAAACACAAACTGTAAGCGGCTGGTGGCTCAGAAAATTGTTGAAATCTACTGCGATTGAACAACCTGTGCTATTTTACTGAATACCTCCTCAATATCGGTTATATCAATACAAGAATACGCAACACGCAACTCAGTTTCGCTCAGTGCAATTATACCTATTCCGTGTTCATTGAGCAGCATTTGACGAACAGTCTCTGCATTTCCCGATTTTAAAGATAGACAGATGAAATATCCTGCATGGTTTGGGTAGACATCCCACATATCAGCATAACGTGTGTCATTTGCTATTTGTTGCACCTTCAAAGCTCGATCTTTTAGTATTTCAAAGTTACTTTGTTTCTGTTCATCATACCCTATTGATTTCATTGCTTCAAGAATTAGTGTTTGTGAGATCTGTGCTGCCCCTGATGTGCTAACCCGAATTAATCCGCTTAGTTTTTCCTCAATCAGTTGCATTGCACTTTCTGCCAAACCGAATGTCAAAAACCCGATACGTAAACCCCATGCATATTCCTCTTTGGTAGCACCATCAACCTTTACAGGTACAACTTTGGGATGACATCCTACTAACATACCGAAAAGGGATTCATGCATGACTTCAACGTCATACCAAAGACCTGAATAAGCATCATCAACTATGACAAGGATATTGTTTCCCTTTTCAGCACACGACACAATTGCATTTCTTACCTGATCTGCTTCATTGCGCGTAATAGCATATCCTGTAGGATTGTGTGGAAAATTCAGCAGAATCAGCACCTTATCAGTAGCAGACTCATAAAGTGTCTGCCTGAATTCATTGATGTTAAAGCACATATCTGTATTGAAAAATGGGTAGGTCTGGATTTCAGCACCTGCTTTAGTCTCAAATACAAGTCTATAATTACCCCAATATTTATCTGGAAGGATGAGTGTATCACCAGTATTGACGAACAGATCTGAGAGAAGACTGAAACAGTGCGTCATACCACTTGTTACGATGGGCAGACTAATTTGTGCATCTTCAAGTAATGGGTTCTCTGAACGAAGGTGAGTCTGCCAAAACATACGTAATTCTACATTGCCGAGGATTGGCGGATATCCGTACACACGTTCTGGAGTCAGTGTTGATAGATTACGATGTAAAACGTTCAAATGCATCAGTTGACTGTCTGCTGTTGCGACTGCACGGGTAGCATTAAAATGATCTGCTTTTACAGATGCTTCCGAACTCTGGCTTAAGATGCTTTTTGGTAAATAGATACGTCTACCTAAATCTGAGAGTAAGGCATAAACTGCGGGTGTTGCAGTTCGGATACAATTATTTAGTGTATCTACTTTAGGATTTATAGCTGACATTTAGTATTGTTTTTCTAGTGAATGTAATGTTATAATAGAAGTATGTATAGATTATATACAATTGTGAATGGAGTCCAAATAAATGTCAACTCAATTCTGCAAGTGTAGAGTAAAAGTCCTAATAACAGAAAACGATATTTGATATATGAAAACTATCATTAAAACATTCCTCATAGTTCTATTTATTGCAATTGTCATAGGGTTTCTGTTCTGTGTATATGTTCTTAATGCACCACCGATAGCGCAGTCGAAACCACCCAAATTACAAGTGCACACACGGACAGCAATACGCGGCAGACCTACTACCAACTCAAAACCGATTGTATATACCAAAAGTCAATATCTGTTTGATATTGAAAAAAAGTATCTTAGCAATTTAAACATAGGTGTTTTTTCTGAGGAAATGTTGTTCAGTGTGGCTCTTGGACAACGGGCAAAATACAGTCATGGTCTATTAGACAAAGAACTGCAAGACACCTTTAACTGGAATAAAATGTTTCAAGATTCATTAGGTGGAATCGAATTTAGATCAAAAACACCAGATGTCAAAGTCCTTCTGAGTGGTAAGGATTGGATACTCACAGATGAAAATGGGGCAGGATACACCGTTCAGAGAAATGAAAATGAACTCAATATCTATTTACCGAATTTTGAAGATGTATTTAACAAAAACAAGATTTCTCTCTCAAAGGATTTGGATTTCTCCGTTATCGAAAAAGGAAAACAGTGGTTGTTGAAAGATAAAAAATTCCTGCAGACGTATGAAATCAAATCAGATCAGAAAAAATTGGATATTTTGCAACAGTCCAAGTATCCTATTGCAACTCTACTTTTTAAAGTTAATGCTGCATCGATTGATACATTAAGTCAAGGATCGTTCACTTCTGATATATACGATGGATTTGAGAAAAAGAACATACCGTTATCAAAAAAGGCTAAGTTGATTACTACCGAAGACAAAATGAGTTGGGAAGTTATTGATGGTAGACAGAAGTATGCTATCAGGAACGAGGATGGTTGGTTGAATGTCCGTCTAAATCTTGAAAGTAATTGGTTATATGTTGAAATCACTGATAGATTGAAAGGGTGGATTCCAAGTAAGAGTGGATTTATATTCTATCCACCTGATCCAACACTCAGTTCCCGCCAGCAACTAAAAATCAAGGTAATTGGAGTCATGGATAGGATAAAAGCAGCATTTGGTGTATTCAAAAAACCCGTTCCTCCCAAAAACAGCGAACTCTCTAATAAATAATATAACTTTATCTATTTACATCGTAAAACATAGGCACTAATTCTTACAGGTCATAACAGCAGTTTTCACTAATACATGAAGATCCTTTTTCTGTCACCCACCGTGCCTTACCCCCTCACCGATGGAGGACGCATCCGCGTTTATAATCTACTCAAACAAATTGCACAGGATAATGAAGTAACCCTACTTGCATTAGAGACTCAGCCAACCGATGCTGACAGTATTTCTCATATCCAGCAATATGGCATAACAGTTCACCTTGTTGAACATCTACACACATTACCTCGTGTTTCTCTGTCTACACTCCTCAATGCATTTCTTAGAAGACAACCGATTACTGTAGCACGTTACAATGTGTCTATCTATCGTCAGAAACTACAGGAACTGTTGGCATCGGAGTCTTTTGACATTGTACACTATGAGATGTTTCATACCGCACAATTCCATACAGAATCTGACCTACCGAGTGTTCTCTCACAACAAAATGTGGATTCTGCTATTTGGCATCGTCTCACAGATGAAACAGCAAACATTTTCTATAAATTCGCATATTGGACTCAGCAAGTTGCTTTCCAACGTTATGAACGTGTGCTAAGTCCAAAGTTTGACGCCGTGACCTGCACATCTGAAATTGATGCTGCCATATTTGAAAAACACTGTCCGAAGGATATTGTAAAGATCATTCCAAATGGAGTGGATGTCAATCATTTTACACCTGATTCTGAATCTGAGGACGCAGCACATCTTGTCTACATCGGTAGTATGGATTGGTATCCAAACGAAGATGCCGTTTCCTTCTTTGCTGATGAGGTGTTACCGATTATCCGTGAGAGTGTGCAGAACGCCAAATTTACAATTGTCGGAGGCAATCCCTCAGAAAATGTACAACGATTAGCAGGTAGAGATGGTATTGTAGTAACTGGACGTGTGCCAGAGATTAGACCCTACTTCTCAGCTGCATCGGTCTTCGTTGTGCCGTTACGCATCGGTAGTGGTACGCGCCTCAAAATACTGGAAGCATTGGCTATGGGGAAGGCGGTAGTCTCTACCACTGTTGGGGCAGAAGGTTTGGCACTTAAAAATGGAGAAGAGATCATGATTGCTGATGAACCGAACCATTTTGCAGAAGCTGTGATACGATTACTCACTGATCCCGCACTACGCAAGGAAGTTGGTGTAAACGGCAGACTACGTGTTGAACAGGATTACGATTGGTGTAACATTGGGAGAGAATTGCTCACTGTTTATGAGTCTATTCTCAGCAAGTAGTGTTAAATGATAAGGAACGGTAAATATTCCGCTCCATTGATGTCCATTAATCAAAGAAGAAACACCTATCAATTCACATTTCAATTAAATGTTTCACTCAGACTCAATTTCATATACAACTGTAACACTTATAGTGACAGTAAGTTCACCGGAGACGATTGGTGTTGATGTGCGTCTACCATCATCAGCGAAGGCTGACTCTGCGTCAGCATAAGGTATTGGTGGACTTTCGTAATATGAGTTTTCAGTTATAGTAACAGGTTTTCCAAGAGTTACGCCGCTTGCTTCTGCTATAGTGAGTGCTTTTGCTTCAGCATTCTTCACTGCTAACGCACGTGCTTGTTCTTGTAATGGCGTAGTATCTTCAATCATAAACTGAATGGAATTGAGAACTATGCTGTCCCCTCCTGCTTCGGCGGCATCATCAATCACATCGCTGAGTGTATCCAATTCTCTCACCTTTGTCTGAACGGTGTTATTCACTCTATAACCACGTAGTTTGCGTTCCCCTTCCGAATAATCGTATTGCGGGTAGATACTGAAATTCTGCGTTATTATATCTTTTTCCGCTATACCGTTTGCCTCAAGCGAATCGATCAATGCTGTCATTGCGCTTGCTGCTTCTTCGCGTGCATCTGCGACAGAATCTCTCTCAACAGAAACGCCTAAGTTAAGTGTTGCGATATCAGGTTCACCTGATACCGATCCGCTTCCATTGACATTTATTGTCCTACCAGATAAAGACGGTGTAAAGACCTGTGAAACAAGATTTCTATCGCATGCTGTCAGTGTTGAAACCAGCAATATTAGGAATAGAAGCATGCAATTTCGAAAATTGAAAGGATAGGTATTCCAACACGAACCTTCTTGTGATGTAGACATTATAGTCTCCTTGATTTATATAATAAAAGAGTATGCATCGGAATAGGTTGAATTTTCATTTCTGTATATGGGTTGTCCCTATTATGATTGCACCACAGTCCAATAACTGCACGCTCAGATCATCATACATTTATTACATTAATTTCCAAACAATTTGATCTGTTCAGGTGGGATAGAGATTGAAACACCTGCATTGTTTGTAAAATGAATGTTTTCATTCCTTTTGATAATACCAAATAACATTTTTTCGTAGAAAGATAAATCTGTAAACTGTGCTACTGATTGGTGTTGTTCGTTGTAAAAATCAGCATCAATATATGACCATACACTGTCCCAACGGTTAATTGATTTTGATTTTAGTTTTGTATAATTACGTACAGCATCAACTATTATCCCACCATTTGTCCTCTCAAATTTTGCGTTGCTTACGGTTATGTGTGATGGATATGCATGTGCATATATGACAGTATCGGAAGTTTTCCACAACATACCTTCTTTTACCTTTTCTGTTGGTCGTCCATGTTTTGAGACACACATTTTGGTAATATTCTGTGCATTCTTTACCGGTTTTTCTGTGATATATCCTGCTGCTCGTAGTTTGTTATCTTTGAATGTATAGACGAGAAATGCAGGGACATCAGCAATCTTACTTCTATATACCAGCACGTCATCTGTGCGTTGATACACGTGCATATCTTTCTCAACAAGTAGGACGCGTTGACGACTGTATCCCCAACGTGTATTTCGGAAATCGTAATCGTCAGTGTTATCTTCAGATAGAGTCTTGGAGATGGATGCACATCCAGAGAGAAGTATGAAAATGGGGAGTGCTAAACAAACCGTAGTTTTCATAATTATACTCCTTATATCATCGTTGGAGTTAATATTTTGAAAAATTGTAAGTCTTGTATTATATGCAATGTTGGATACAACTATGTTCGATAATGTAAACAGAAGACTTTACTCTGGAGATACTTCCTCAACTGGTTGTAATGTATTTTCTTCGGTTGTATCTTGGGTTGGTGCATTTTCCATTAGTTTGTCCGATTTCTTGATTAAATTGTCAACATTGGATTTGAACAATCTGAATACTTGTTCCTTTTCCTCACTTTTTACGTATAGTTTTCCACCATCCTCATTACCGATATGCAAGGTTTTGGTTGAACCATCATTAAGTATAGCAGAAATTGATGAAGTTGGGGAATCTAATCCGTATTCAGAAAGTTCCTTTGCCTCAGCGAAGTCGTCAGTCTTCAATTGACTTAAGGAATTGAGTAGGTTTTCAATTTCGTTCTGAACAACAGCAGCTGCCGTTGGTTTTAACATCTGCCATTTGTTCTCAGCATCTAACATCAATTCAACTGATTCTTCAGGTGAAGTAATGTTTATTTGTGTGACGATGCCTTTATTGAAGTTGAAAATAGTTCGGTCTTTCCAAGTTCGTGTGCTTTTATCAAAAACTCCTTGTAGGTAACCTTTTGCTATATAAACATCCTTGGAATCAGCAGCGCGCACATAACTGCTTAGAAAACCGGGAGTGTTTTTCCCAACAAACAGGTGTGCTATCAACTTATCATTTGCATCCATCAATTTCGCTTCAACGCCGCTACTATCAACTTGGAATTCGGCTTGTTTTTCTGGATTGTCAGAGACTTTGTTGGCATTATCAAATTCTGTCACTTTTGTGAACAACTCATCTATAGCTTCCATATCTGCAGGGTAGTTGTCCATTGAAGTGACAAGCCACTTACCATCCTGTTTTGCAAGCGTCGATGTTTCACCTTTAGCAACAATCTCTATTTTAGCGACCTGTTCCTTGTCAAATTTTGGGAATAGAGCAGTTGCTTCATCGACTTTCTTTTGATACTGACTCTTCCTGAATGGGTTCTCAAATATCAGGACAAGGAGTAGTAAAAAAACAAATATTCCACCTAAAGCAATTAGTTGTTTCTTTTTCATCGTTCTATTGGTTGGCTTTTAATGCTTATATCCGTGAACCGTAGGTTCCAACCAACCGTTTTACCCTCCTTTTTAATAGATATCGGATTAACCCGACAAGAACGACTAACAGAGGAATACCAACGGTACATAAGTATTTTATGAGATTTTTTATTAAACCCGATACTTCATTTAAGGGTCTACTTGTTATTGAATGTGAACGAATTCCGATAAGCGTATCTCCAAGTGTTAACCAGTCAATACAGTTTAGGAAAAATTTGGCACTATTTGGATTCAGTTGTGTTAAGATTTCTCCTGTTCCAACAACAATAATTTGCGTATCAGTACTATCCGTAATAGTTGTTCTGTCTTCAGTTTCTGGTGTCGTGTCAGATCTGTCATCCTCATTTTCACTATCAGGATCCGCTGCAGGTTCTGTGGTTGGAATTTCTTTATCTGCATAGAAACTTTTGAATTTACCTTCCAAAGCAGCAGCAACAGTAAACACTTGTAAATCTGTCTGCGGAATAGGTGAACCGGGCATCAGGTTGTATACACCTTGAAAACTTTGTCCAAATTCAGTTGTCTTTGCCAATGCTGTTGCTGTTACTCCCTCTTTCGTCAAGGTCTCTAATGAACTTGTCCAAGGTAAAGTCAATTCCTCTAATTGGCTCGTAATAGAGTTTTCTTTCGAAAAATTGGTTCTGTGGATTTTGATGAAATAAATATAAGGTTGAATAAAGGTCATTCTACCTTGTTGTAGCCGCACCGAATCATGCGATCTACGATCACCAATTACATTATTTCCGATTTTAATGCCGTAGTGTTCAAGCAAATCGTTCAATCCAGTAGCAAGTGGTGTGCCCTGTAAGGTTTGAGGTTGCATTGTAATGGGGTCAATTAGGAATAATGCTCTCCCACCCCGCATGATGAACTGGTCAATCTCATATTTCTCTCTCTCAGTCAACATCTGTTTTGGACCTGCTACTACTAATGTGGTTACAGATGGGTCAACAGGTTCTCCTGTTTGAAGGTCAACCGTCGTAATGTTATATTGTCCATCTGCATTCTTGTCTAAGAGTTGACGCAGTTGTTGATTTGCCTGTGTCTGTGCATTGATATCGTATTCATCATGTCCGGTCAAGAATCCGACAGTCTTTGCATCCTTTGTCGTCACTTTCACAATTGTGGATGTGAGTTCATATTCTAAATTAGCGGTAGATTGAACAACGGGGAGTACTTCCTCTTTTCCACTGTAACCGATAGAAATAGCCATATAGACGTTTGCGATGACAGCTTTGTCCTTCTCAAAAACATTGATTGGGACTTCCTGTATACCTTTAAAACGAAGTTCCTGTTTTTCTGCATCATCCATATCAGCAGGATTGATATAGTCAATTTGCAGTCTTCTTGAGAATGCATTATATTCTTCTAATACATCTCTGATATCCTGTAGTATCTGACCGACTCGAGCGGGTTCCGTAGAAAAGTATACGGTGATCGTTACAATATCGTCTAAATTCTTAATAACATCCTTGGTTGATTCGGATACGGTATAACGTTTATCCTCAGTAAGATCCACCCGTATAAAACGGCGCGATGATAGGAAATTTACCAACACCAATATTCCTAAAATGATCATTACTGGTAACAAAATATCTATACCATATGTGCGACTTAAACTACGCTTAAACCCCTTCTTTATTAAATTGTACATTTTTCCTCCAGTAACATCTCCTTCAAAAACAAACTATATCTTTCTACGTTGATAGACAAAATTATATTAAGATAGAAGTGATTCCAGTACTTAAATTATTATTTTCACAATTCATCACCGTCTATCGCCATTTCCGGCTTTCAATAGCCGAAGCACTGAGATATAGAAAAAACCCAATGATAGAAAGATAGTAGATTATATCTCGTGAATCAATGACACCGCGTAGAATACTGCTATAGTGAACTCCGAGACCGAGATAACTAAAAATCGGAAATAACCAATTGGGAGTGCTAAAAAGCACAATGTCCTCCCCGATAATCAGTAGGACAAAGCATGCGGAAATGCCAAGAATAAATGCAATAATTTGGTTCTCAGTAATCGTTGAAGCAAATAATCCGATGGCAAGGTATGCGCCACCCATCAAGAGAAGTCCGATGTAACCACAGATAATTGTGCCACCATCCGGATCACCCAGAACTATGACAGCAATTGGAAGTGTAAGTGAAAAGAGTGCAGTTACTGCCAGCAACCCAAAACTTGCGAGAAACTTTCCTACAACTACCTCATAATCCTTTATTGGTAAGGTCATTAGTATTTCTGCTGTACCGATTTTCTTCTCCTCCGCCCAAAGTTTCATGGTAACAGCAGGAATAAAGAAGAGAAAAATCCACGGCATTAATCCAAAGAATCCCCTCATTTCGGCTTGACCACTAATGAAAAAAGTTCTGAAGAAAAGCCATGATGAAAACGCAAGGAAAAATGTAATAAAGATATATGCGATGGGTGAATTGAAATAACTTCTAAATTCTTTTTTGAAAATTGCTTTGATGTTTTGCATAGTATTCAATTATCTGTTCGTTGTATTGTATGGTGTATGAAGAACCACTAATATTATTTTCGGTATTATTCTTCTTCAGATGCATCCTTTTCTTCTATTATTATGCTATTAGAGGGAGTATCACTACTTATTCCTGTTGTAAAGTGAAGGAATATGTTTTCCAAGTCAATCGTTTCATGGTGAAGTTCAACGAGATCCCATCGGTTTTGTTGTGCAGCGTGGAATAATTTGCTTGACGCATCATATCCTTCTTGTGATGTCGTTATTTCATAACTCACGACACCGTTATCTGTCTTCACATGAGAAACCCCAGTTACTCCATCCAACTCTCTTAATTGAGGAGTAATTTCTTCCTCAGTTCCTCTGATAGTAAGATGAATCTTTTCCTCACTCCGAACTTGTTCAATAAGGTCCTCTAATGTGCCGTTTGCAACAATCTTTCCTTGATTTATCATAAGTATTCGGCTACAAGTTGCGGCAACTTCAGGTAAAATGTGTGTGCTGAA
Source organism: Candidatus Poribacteria bacterium (assembly GCA_958295945.1). Lineage (GTDB taxonomy): Bacteria > Poribacteria > WGA-4E > WGA-4E > WGA-3G > MSPOR6. The sequence goes on along the minus strand of OY282386.1, from coordinate 106,263 downwards.
AAGCACAAGCTTCTCTTTCCCCATCTCAATAATCAGGTTTCGAATCTCAATAGTTTGCGTTGGGTCAAGTCCAGATGTGGGTTCATCTAAGATGAGAATAGGCGGGTCGTGGATGAGGCTTTGTGCCAATCCTACGCGTTGTCTGTAACCTTTGGAGAGTTCACCAATGTCTTTCTGTATTACGCCTTCAAGTCCACATATATCAATGACCTTATTAATGCGTTCTTTTCGTTGACTCTTGGGAATATCACGAACTTCCGCCATAAACTTGAGGTATTCAACCACACCCATGTCTGCATATAGCGGCGCGCTTTCAGGTAGGTAACCGACATTTTTCCTAACATCAATGGGGTTTTCAAGGACATCGTAGCCAGCAACGGTAGCATTCCCAGCATCTGCGGTGAGATAACAGGTAAGAATACGCATCGTGGTGGTTTTGCCAGCACCGTTCGGCCCTATAAATCCTACGACTTCTCCAGCTTTTGCATCAAATGAGACTCGGTCAACAGCAAGTGTTGGTCCGTAAGATTTGGTAAGTTCTCTGACTTCAATCATTATATCTTATATTCTTTTTTATTTTATGGTGAAATATAAATTTTATTACACATTTTTATATTTGTGATATAGTATCTGGTATTATGGCATACTCAATAGACGGACGACAACCAGGAGCATTGGGATGTATTGACTTCACAGAGTAGTCCACTTCTAACTCTTTATAAAACCCCCCATCTGCGCTGTACGTTAGTTGATCAGTTTTCTCAGGGGTTTCACCTTGCGCACCTTCCCAGTTATTCTCGCCAGACTCGGTACAAAAGCGAACATAATTAAAATGGTGACATACAAAAAATACTTATACATTAGTTATTCTCCTTTTCTTTTACGGTAAATCCAAGTATTGATACGGATCAATACCGGAAGTCTCTAAATCTAAAATTCGTATATGTGGCGGTGGGTTTTCTTTCAGTTCTTGCAAAGAATATTTCACAAAAGGCCCCGATAGTCTATATGTAGTACGCGATACCGATCCAGCTTTTGACACTGTTTCTTTGACACCGATATAGACGGTATCAAAGTAGTGCGGATAGACTTTCCCTTTGTAAGTGCCCCCACCGTGAAAGTTTTTTTGTCCTTCTGTCCATAAGCTAATTAGCACGCGATTCAGGAGTTCCATTTGACGATTAGCCGTAGACCACGATACATTATGTTTCGTTGGATAATCATCGGGTATTTCAGGATAAGGTCCGAAACCAAATGGCGACACTGGCACTTCTTCTGTCTTTGCGGTTTGTACGGATGCTTGCGTTTGTGGTTGTGTCGGTGTTCCTGTTACTGTCATCTTTACCATTGTGTGTGATGTCTTGGGTATAGATTTCTCTGCGGTTGGTGTAGTCCTTTCCGCAGGTGTGTTGGTTGACTCTGTTTCTGCTGGTGTTGGTGGAGTTGCTTTTTCGACTTCTGCTTTATAGGGTGCTGTGGTGTGTTGGTAATACAGAATACACCCCACAGCAACAATTAGCAGTAGGAACGCCAAACCGATAATCCATTTAGTGTAAATACCTCGATTCATTTTATGCTTCCTTTACGTTTGTCCGAGGGAACTCCAATTCCTGGACGACAAAACGATGTCCTATAATCAAATAGAAATGATATAACTATCCTGCTTTATTAGTTATAGTAAATTATTGAATTAATTCTACACATTGTTGAGACGAGGTTAGGAAACCTCGACTACCGTTGATAGAAAGTGTAGATATAATTCTATGCTTCACCATAGTAAAGAAATTAGGTTGGTGAATAGGATTTCTAACCAACGTCATATCAGGATAATACCATAATAATATTATCATATTATTTTCTGAATGTCAAGGAAAAATAGATGTATGGGTGTATAAAGTTTTAAGTATTACAGTAGATTTTGAAAGGACTTGAATACTCTGCATCGGTGAGGTCAGGAGACCTCGTCTACCATTGGACATTAGTCGGTTTAACCTCCATTGCTGAATGTCCGAGACGCCATGAATTGCGCGTGGTGAATGTGCATAAGGCATTAACATGAAACAGTCTATTTCTTTATTAGTTTTTTGTTGTCTAAACCAGGATGGACAGGATATATAGATTTCCAGGATTATGAGTCTGTCGTTTCTAAGTGCCTTTGTTAAGATAAGCTGCTCCGATGTTGTAAGGGTTTGTCATGCCGATGATTTGAGTCAAGACCAATAATATTGGGGTTGAAAACCACTCCTATAATGTAAGCGTGGTTGAAAACCACTCCAAGCCAAGTCTATTGAACCCTTGAAAATCAGGACGAGGGCATGGGCTCCCGTTTATATCTAAATCCGGATGACTGCCGTTAGACTTCCTTTATGCGAAAACAGTAATCTCACACTGAGACGGATCCATTGTTACACGGTTCAGGGTAAGGAAATCAAACCAAGCATCATTATTTCGTTGATATCCTTAAATATAAGAGCGGGCAGACTGCTGAAACTATAGTGGAATGGACAATTAATAGGACACGCCTCAGAGGGCGAGAAAACCTCGCCCCTACGGACTTGTGCTACTTGCAAGTGCATTGAAATGTCTTCTTAATTCTAAACTTTACTATAATTCATAAGTAGCATCACCAGTTCCTATAATATCCTGAAAGTATAACTTCGATATCACTCGTTTCATAATCCGTTTCATCATCAGGTCCAAGGTATTGATAACCCAAGCTATCTGGTTCGGTAAAAGGACCTAATAACATTAAAACCAATTCCCAACCTTGATGGGTCAACTCCCACGTAAAATGATTTTTTGTATTTTCTATCAGAATGGCACCAATATCTTCATCACTAACTTGTGCCGATAGTCTACACCCATCAACTGGCGAGACAAAAGGCAAAGTGTGTATATCTACGACTGCATTATTGTCTGTAACCAGAGGGGTTAACGCTTGGGATAACTTTTCAGCTTTCTCTGGTGTAGAATCTGATAGAAGCACCAGAGGGAAGGCGTCGCCTTCTGGTATGAATTCAAGTACAAGACACATTAGTACCTCCTCTTGTGCTATATTAGCCGGAGATGTTCCACAGCATCCGCTTTTCGTTTTAGGGGCTGGGTCTCTGTGCCCCGCCATTCCTTGTCCTGTCCGGCAAAGGGCGGGCACAGAGACCCGCCCCTACAATGGTTGGGTGAGAAGTTAGTGACAAAATCTTTACACACCCACCAGCATCGGAATATTCTCCAATGCAACAACAAAGCCCGGACACCGGAAAGCCGGTGTCCGAGGCAAAAACATTGCAGGTTCAAGAGCTGCGATAACAACTTGTGAAGTCCAAATATTAACAGATGTAACGTGAGGCAGGTAGTTAACCTATAGTTAAAATATGCCTCAAAAGTATTGCGATCACAAAATGTGCGACAGAAATATATTTAGATAGCAGCGGGTCCCTTTTCTCCTGTTCGGATACGGATGGTTTCATCAATAGGAATGATAAAGATTTTGCCATCACCGATTTTTCCGGTAGATGCCGCTTGCTGTACCGCTTCAACGACTTTATCTACATTCTCTTCTGCAACAACGATTTCGATTTTTAATTTCGGGACGAACTCAATCGTATATTCACTGCCACGATAGAGTTCAGTATGTCCTCGACTACGTCCGAATCCGCGGACTTCACTGACTGTCATCCCCCGGACACCGACATTGCTGAGAGCTTCTTTGACTTCCTCCAGTTTGAAGGGACGAATAATACACTCTAATTTTTTCATTGGATTTCTCCTAATACCTATGCAAATTGGATAGGATTGTCTTGGCGGACTCAAAGATTCGCCTTAGATTGTCATAGGGTTGTTTGATGAGCGGATACGAAATCCTACCTCATCTAAAAATTCAGACATTTAATTTACGATTGCCTATATTTTGTATCTTGAGAAATGCATGATGTAGAACCCCGTTTTGTGAAATAAATTGATAACGGACCTGTCAACTCTTGTGTATCAACACCAAATGTCATTTCTTAGAACGGGGTTCTCATCTATACAAAAAGTCTTCTATATATCGTGATAGAGGTAGAATTCATAAGGATGCGGACGCATATTAATGGCATCTACCTCATTTTCGCGTTTGTAATCAATCCAAACATCCAGCACATCTTCAGTAAAGACATCACCCTTAAGAAGGTATTCGTGGTCATCCTCAAGTGCATCAAGTGCATCTCCAAGAGAAATAGGCGTAGATTCAATATCGTCAAGTTCCTCTGGTTCAAGGTCATATAGGTCTTTATCTAATGGATCCCCTGGATGTATTCTGTTCTGAATTCCATCAAGTCCAGCCATGAGCAACGCACTGAATGCCAAGTATGGGTTACAGGATGGATCTGGTGTTCGGAATTCAACCCGTTTTGCCTTTTCACTCTTGGAATATACAGGAATACGTACACAAGCACTACGGTTTCGCTGTGAATAAGCGATATTGACTGGTGCTTCATAGCCAGGAACTAATCGCTTGTAGGAATTGGTCGTCGGGGCAATGATTGCACATAATGAACGCGCATGTGCCAATAAACCACCGATCCAATAAAGTGCTGTTTCACTGAGAAGTGAGTAGCCTTGTGGATCAAAGAATACATTTTTTCCATCTTTCCACAAACTTGTGTGTACGTGCATTCCCGAACCGTTATCTTGGAAGAGCGGCTTGGGCATGAATGTAGCGACTAAATTGTGGGAACGGGCAACATTCTTAACGATGTACTTGTACAACGCGATTTTATCACCAACTGTAGTTAATGTGTCATAACGGATGTCAATTTCACCTTGTCCTGCGGTTCCGACCTCGTGGTGATGGACTTCTACATCAATACCAGATTCAATAAGTTTCAGACAGATTTCAGAACGGATATCTTGAAGTGTATCTGATGGTGGAACTGGGAAATAACCTTCTTTATATCTCGGTTTGTAACCAAGGTTCGGATTTTCATCCCGTCCAGAATTCCAACTACCTTCAACTGAATCTACGTGATAAAAACCAGAGTTCTGTGTCTGACTGTAACGTATATCGTTTAATAGATAAAATTCAGCTTCAGGTCCCCAAAAACTTGTATCGGCAATGCCTGTGGACTGAAGATATGCTTCAGCTTTCTGTGCGATATGGCGTACATCGCGCGTATAATTCTCCAATGTAATTGGGTCTTTAATATTACAAGTAATGCTCAATGTTGGGATTTGACATACTGGATCAATCAACGCAGTTGCGGGATCGGGAAAGAGCAACATATCACTCTCGTTGATCGCCTGAAAACCACGGATACTTGACCCATCAAAACCAATACCCTCTGAAAATAGGTCTTCGCTCAATTCATCAACCATAATAGAAAAGTGTTGCCACATTCCCGGTAGGTCCATGAATTTCAGATCAACTATTTTAACATTATTTTCTTTTGCAAGTGCAACCACCTCACTTGGTGTCATTCGCATTTCCTCCTAATAAATCAAATTTTGCAATCATAAGTACATAAAGTGCTATCCTATTGATTGTACAAAGCATAATATTCACAATAATTCTTGTGATTATCTATGCAATGTCTATGCCAATAACAAAACACCGCAATATAAGCGCGTTGAATACGCGCTGTTGACAACTGATTCATACGTAATTTGGTATGAACATAGACAAATATATTGTTTTGAAAGAGATGTAATAATATCTAATACAAGCACAAGTGAAACTGTATGCTAAATTATTAGGCATAAAATTGCCCAAAATTTCAGCAGAATTAGGAGTTCTTTTCTTTTTTTAATTCTATATCTTCTGCAAATCTACTTGTTTCAGGCCCATCTTGTCCAGCATATTTATTTGAAGGTTTCTGTCCATAAGGTGTGCTTGATGGTGATGAAAGTTGTTCAAATGTGAAAGCACAAATCCGCATGCCCGGATAGAGTAGGACAGGCATACGTCCGAGATTACCCAACTCCAAAGTTGCGTTCCCAACCCAACCTGGATCGAATAGTCCAGCAGTACTGTGTACGATTATACCAAGTCTTCCGAGACTACTTCGTCCTTCAAGTCGCGCCATCACATTGTCAGCTAATTCAAGCTTTTCATAGGTTGCTGCAAGAACAAACTCCCCCGGTTGCATCGTGAAAGCATCACCATCAGCAACCATAACTTTACGCATCAGATCATCAGCATCAATCTTCGTCTTTAAATCGATAAATGGATATTTGCTATGTTCAAATACACGAAAGGTATTGCTCAACCTGAAATCGATTGAACAACTTCCTAACTGTGTATCTAAATCTGGCTCAGGGGTAATCTTTATTTTCCCTTGACGTATATATTTTTCTATATCTACATTTGATAGTACCATATTCTTATATTACCATTAATTTGAAATGATGTCACCTTTTTTGTCCAATCTGTTATATGATGGGATACCATGCTATTTAGACCGCTATCACATTCGGTTGTTAGAAAATTCAATCCAGTCTTCAGGAGAAAGACCATGATAGGCATAATCTAATAGAGTCACAGGATGCATTGCTTTCATATCCAAACCGCGTTTCTGTATACCTTGTTGAATCTGCAGTAAACATCCAGGATTACCAGTTGCGACTATATCCGCTTCAGTATCAGCAATGTGTTGCATTTTCCTCTCAAGTATCTCTTGGGACAGTTCCGGTTGTGTAATGTTGTAAATACCTGCACTGCCGCAACACCAATCAGATTCAGTTAGTTCAATTAGCTCAATCTCAGGTATTGTTTGTAGGACATCTCTGGGTTGTGATTTGACGCGTTGTCCATGCAGAAGATGGCACGGTTCATCATAAGTAACACGAAGTGGTATTTCACCTTTTGGCGGGATCATTTCAATTTCGGCCAAGAATTCACTGATGTCCTGCATTCTATTACTAAAGTTTTCCGCCTTCTCTGTGTAATTTGGATCGTTTTCCAGTAGCACCTTATATTCTTTCAGTGCTGCACCGCAACCAGCAGAATTTATGATAATGGCATCTAATTGTTCGTCTTCAAATGCATCAATGTTCTGCTTTGCAAGTTCAGAAGCAAAATCGCGTTCTCCGTTATGTAGGTGCAATGCCCCACAACATGTCTGTTTGCGTGGTGTTACTACTTCACATCCATTCTCTGCTAAGACACGTATTGTCGCCAAATTGGTTTCTGTGAAGACCTGATTCATGATGCAACCGGGAATAAAACCGACGCGGTATCGGGTTTCACCTACTGCGGGGGTAATGTCTTGTATTGTATATTTGAGACGTGGTGGTGGGATTTTAGGTAATAACGTCTCCATCTGTCCAAGTTGTCCCATCAACTTGAGTATACCACTTTTCTGAACTAACCATCGGATGCCGAGTTTTTGGTAGAGCCACATCATTTCAAAGATGAGGTCTAACCGTTCTTTGTTCGGTAGGATTTGCTTGAAAACAAGATTACTCCAGAATTTGTGACTTGTTGATCGATGTGCGTTCTGTTCATAAATTGCGCGAGCTTGTTCCAAGAGTTCACCGAAGTGGACACCAGATGGACATGCTGTTTCACAGGCGCGGCAATCTAAGCATCGATAGATATATTCTGCCCATTCTTCGTTGAGGGGTGTGGCATCTTGCGATTTGAACGCGCTGCCCATGAGGTATAATCTACCTCGTGGGGAATCGGTTTCTAATCCTAATTCGCGATAGGTTGGACAACTGGGGAGGCAGAGACCACAATGGGTGCAGGCATCCCATTTTTTCCAACTGAAGGTCTCTAATCCGATTAACGGTTGGGTTTGATGGGTGGACATATAAAGTTTATTGCTTTGGTTATAGTTAATTTCAAAAGTGACAGTTTAATGGTGTTGGAATTTCATCAGTATCATGCCAAGAACAAATAAGATTGTAAGTGCAATTAATCCGAGAGTAGAAAAGAGTATACCTTTTGAACTCATTGAACCTGCAAAACTCTTCTTTAGATTATTACTTCTGCTTTCATTTATCTTCTCTGCAAGTAGATGTTTTTCGTTCTCAGTGTACTTTGCACTTTTTGCTACGGAATCAGGAGAAATGGACAATTGTTTATGTTGTCTTTTCCGTTTAGGAATTACAAGAATTAGAAGTAGGATACAACCAAAAAAAGTCAATATGTGAACAGGATATGCGGCAATGACTGCTAATACACCACCCAAATCGGACATCTCTGTTTCCTCCATATAATTTTATTTTCCAGTGATGACTTTTGTTATTCCTTCATTCAGACTGCCAGATCGATATCCCTGTAGGTCCAGAGTGACGTGTTCGTAACCAAGTGTTTTATAATGATCATTGATCTGATTTCGTAAAGTCTTTTGGCGTAAAAGTGCGATCTCTTCTGCATCAAGTTCAATTCTGGCAAGTTCACCGTGGTGGCGGACACGAAATTGACGTATGCCTAAATCGTAGAGAAATTGTTCTGCAGCATCAACCTGGCGTAACAATTCACGTGTGATTCGCATGCCGTAAGGAAACCTTGAAGAGAGACATGCAAAAGCAGGTTTATCCCAAGTGGGTAGGTCCCATGCTTTAGAAACATCACGTATTTCCGCTTTTGTTAGGTCAACATCAATCAGAGGTGCTTTGATACCCATCTGTTTTGCAGCATCCATTCCCGGTCGATGATCTCCGACATCATCAGGTATAGCACCGTAAACGATTGTTCCAACATCATATTTATCTGCAATCGGACGTAGTTTATCAAATAGTTCTGTCTTACAAAAGAAACATCTATTCGTAGGGTTGCTTGCGTATCCTTCCAAGTCTAATTCTTCGGTGTGTACCGTTTCAAATCGGATGCCAATCTGCTTAGCGATATCCTGTGCAGCTTTCATTTCACGGATAGGATAGGAATCGGAGATTGCGGTAACTGCAAGTGAGTTTTCACCTAATGCATGATGGGCAGCCTCTGCAAGAAAAGTGCTATCAACACCACCTGAGAAGGCAACGATAACCTTGTGATAATCTCTCAAGCATTCGTATAGGCTGTCTACTTTTGTTTGTAATGGATTTGGTAACATAAATTTATGTCCTATAGTTTTACAAAGGTCTTTCGGCTTGTTGGATCTTCTTAAGTTCATCTCTGAGTAATTGTCTTTTCAACCCGCTAATTCTGTCAATAAAGAGTGTTCCGTTGAGATGGTCAATTTCGTGTTGAAGGACACGGGCCAAAAGTCCACCTGCCTCAAATTGGATTTCTTTATTATTTATGCTCAATGCTTTAACGGCAATCTTCTCTGGACGTTTCACATCGGCACGAACATCTGGTATGCTCAAGCATCCTTCCTCAACCACAACTTCTCCTTCAACACTTAATATCTCAGGGTTGAACAGAAGCAGTGGGTCAAATTCTTCATCCTCATCGTCCCAACTGATGTCAACAACAAGAAACCGTTTTAATACGCCAACTTGTGTTGCTGCGAGACCAATACCATTTCCCGTTGCATAAAGAGTCATCAACATATCGTCAGCAAGTTTGATTTCTGCTTCGGTTATTTCCTGAACAGGTGTTGCTCTTTTTCGCAGGACAGGATCACCGTAATATCGAAGTTGCAGTGGTTTCGTTTTAGGTAACTGTGGTGCTTCGTCTTCTGTATGTCTATTTTTACGTTTTCTTTTCGGTTTTGACATACGATGCGTATTACTCCATTCTTCTTTATCTCTGACAAGTTTATATATCTTATCACTTGAAAGGTGTATTGTCAAGTGAAAATTAAAAATGAAATATCTTATACAATTTCTCTTAGTTTTGTCTCATTACTATTTGTAAGAAATAAAACGAAATACGGAGCAAACTAACAGTTTGTGCTTCAACAAGAGATGTATTCTATTAGAACTGGTTTAACTTCATGCTAAATGAATGGCTCTGACCTAATATATACTATAGTTTGGACAGTTTTATTTTTTTTGAGTGACAAAAAGCAGAAAAAGAGGGTATCCTTTCGATATATTTTTAGTGCATTTTGAAAGGAAGTTTCTAATCAACTCCGAAGCCGTAAAGGGTTGAATCGTTTCGCACAACTCAGTTTTGTCGCAACCTGCCTCACACAACTTGCTTTTACTGAGACAACAACACAGGCTGAACAAGATACACCTGTAAACGACATGCCTATTGATTTAGAAAATGTGCTGCAGATTTCAAAAGAAATCAAAACTTCAAGAATAATCGGGAAATAGGTGAACATCCAACCTGAAACTGAACAGATGCACATATTTCAACGATATTTCTAAGAAAAATAACAAAAAAGTAGTGATTTCTAAGAAAAATAGATGAACAAAAGTGTTTACAAACCATAATTTTCACCTGTTTGGAAATCCTATCAGGATGAAACTGTCCAAACTATAGTTACAATTAATGAAGGGTGTGTAAAGTTTTTGTCACCGTAGGCATCAATTCAAGTGAAAAACCTGTAACCTATTGTAGTGCCAAATCAACGGTATGAATGCGCTTAGACGAATACGCGTTTGGTATTCGCCATGATTCCCCGGGTCTCCGTTCCCCGCCATCTCTCCTCTCAATAATTGCGGGGCACGGAGACCCCGCACTACAATTCATGGTAAGAAGTTAGTGCCAAGAACTTTACACACCCGTTACCCAACCCCAATTCCATATTGTTAAAGGGTTGGAATCCCCTCCTACATTGTTAATCCTCCGATAAAACACCTCATTTGCTTATTTTATATGAAGCAATTGTTTTGAGTAGACTATGAGCGAGTTTGGCGTTAGAGATGGTTTGTTCTGAGTTAATGTTTTGAAATAATCGGGTTTTGATGAATCCGTAGATTGTTTCAAGTTCATTGTTGATGGTGTTATCGCTCTGTAGTTCTTCAAGCAGGTAGCATGTGAGGTATTCTTTTCGGGTTTGATGAAATAGTTCCCGATATTTCTGTGGGAATTGCGGGTGGGTGACGTTATACCTTCGTAGTTGTTGGTAGATTTTCTCTCTGGTAGAGCGTTTGTGCTGTTCAACTTGTAGATGATATTGCTCAATGTCTTGATTCTGTTGCAATGGAGCAGGTTTGGGGATATCATTTTGGAATTCCTCCCTGAATGCATCAACGGTTGCTGCAATGTTCATGAATCTTGCGAAACATACGACGGCGAATTCTTTGTGTTTGTCTTCTAAATTCATTGGAAATTTCCTCCTGAAAAAGTGTACAGTAATTGTACATTATTTCGTACAACTGTACAGTTTTTTTTATGGTTGATAGACTTGTCTACATAAGGGTTCATAAAGGTTTGTCGAAAAACAGAAAAATTTTATTTTTGTACACTTTCCTTTTTCGGATTTTTTCTTGTTTTTCGTAGTTTTTTCCAGTTGTGTACATTCGACTATCCGTTTCGTACGGCTTTTGAGTACTTTTGCTGTAAAGTAAGGTAGAACGATGAAATTGAATGAAAATGGTATAATAAATTGCATGAATTTCAACTGAGTAATGCTAATATAACGTTCTATGGTTTTGAAAGAATATTGCACAAACGGTTATTCTGCACAACTCGTATAATTTACAATTCTTTCTTCAAAAGTGTTGTGTGATATTAAGTATAACATATAACAATTACTTTTGTCAAATAAATATTACAATTTTGAGATATTTTTTTCTGTTTTATGGATAAATAGAGTATATTTAACGTGAATACGGTAAAAGCGAGTTTTGTAGTACGAAGTGTTAGTTTGCGTTTTATAGTGGAATGGACAATTAATAGGACACGTCTCAGAGGGCGAGGAAACCTCGCCCCTACGGGACTTGTGGTACTTGCAAGTGCATTGAAATGTCTTCTTAATTCTAAACTGGACTATAGATAGTCACATACTGGCAGTTTGTGTTTTACGGATGCACAAATTAGATGAAGACTAAGAAATAAATTGGGTAATTTCCTTGAGAAGTCCAGCGCGCGGACAAATTGCCAAATCAAGAAATCAACGGTATGAATGCCTTTTGGCATTCCCCGCCTACAAGTTTTGGGGTGATTGAGATTACCCGTTTAATAAATGAATCTTCATGCAGTTTGTGTTTTACGGATGCACAAACTGGCAGTTTGTGCTACAAATTGTGGGTAGAAACCTCTCTATATTATTTTTTTTTTCATATTGCACGTTTGGTGATCAAAGTTTCGTCATTTATATAAGGGATAAGTAGTTTGAAATAGGAGGATGTCTCATGAAAAGAGATGAGGATGTAGTTTTGATTCGCAAAATTTTATCGGGTGATGACTCTGCGTTTAACATTTTGGTCGAAAAATATCAAGAGAGCATTCATTCGCTTGCATGGCGGAAAATTCGTGATTTCCACTATGCGGAAGATATTGTGCAAGACACCTTTCTTAAGGCATACAACAAACTACCGACTCTCAAAAATCCAAATCAATTTGCTGGATGGATTCATACCATTGCAAATCATCTTTGCATTGATTGGTTACGAAAGCAAAAACCTGAGATGCAATCTTTGGAAAGCGTGCGTTTGGAAGAAATTGAGGAATCCTCTTATTCACATTATAGGTTGGAACAGCAAATGATAGATAGAACTGAGTATTCCCATGAACTTGTAAAGAAACTTCTGGATAGTTTGCCAGAGAATGAACGCAAGGTCGTAACACTCTACTATCTTGACGAAATGTCAACGAAAGAGATTGGTGAATTCATGGGAGTATCGGTGAATACAATCACGAGCAGACTCCAACGAGCGCGCAAACGTCTACAAACAGATCAAGGACACTTGGATCAAGAATTCTTTGGTCATTTACTATCAACAAATAATCTGAAGGAGAACATCATGAGTCATTTAGAAGAAATTCGCAACAAGTTCAATTCATACATGGAACAGATAAATTCTGATCCTGCATCCAGAGACGATATACTTAAAGAAGCGGACATGGAAATTGATGCTGCCCTCAAAGGTGAAATCACATCTGAGTTGGCACATCTCTTGGTTGATGATATATACCCGTATATGGGCAAACTTGGTCAAGAAAAACGGGTAGTTCTACTTAACAAATATATGGATAGCGTATCGGATGAAGCTGAACGTTACTGGTCGCATAAGTCGTTAGTGAATGCTCTGGCAATTCTTGGGAATAATCGCGAGGCTATTGAGGAACAAACGCGTTTTTATCATTGGGCTTGCAAACATGCAGAAAAATATGTTTTGAGGATTGTTTCCAATTTAGACCTTGCTAGATGTTGGAAAGCTGAAGGGTGTATTGATGATTGGCTTGAACTTTATAATGAGACATCTGAACATCTTGAAAAACCAGAGGTGAGTGCCTACTCTCGTTGTAAATTCCTAAGAATCGGTGCTGAGGTCTTACGAATTAATGACCGGTTTGATGAGGCACTTCTTGAGATAGAAAAGTTGGAACGTGCGATGGGAGAACCCGGTTGGGATAATTATTTTAGATTTTGGTTAGCTAAGTGTACGAATCGACTGCTGTTGTATAAAGAACAAGAAGATTGGAATCGTTTTGAACAAGTCTATTCGGAATTGAATACGTTCTTGGAATTAGAGTTGAAGAAACTGGATTTGAATCTTCCTGTAAATACCTATGAACTCATTTGGGCGGCTCATAATGTTGGGTGTTGTCTGGTATGGTCACAGAAGTATGTTGAAGCAAAACGGTTTCTACAAATCGCTGTTGATTTGGAAGCTGAACATAGTTATTTCATGCTTGCAGTGAGTATCTGGGCATCTGAGAATGATCGTAAGCAGACTTTAAATTATTTGAAGATCGCTCAGGATAAGTTCGTGGATCGTACCCTTAATTATCCGGATTCTTTCTATCCTACTTTCCTTGAGATGCCCGAATTTTCGGATGTTTTGGATGATCCAGAGTTTCTGATGGTTTTCGGTAAGTAGTCAATCCTTTGCTTTTGTCTGAACTAGGATTTTCAGGAGGGTGTGTAAAGTTTTTGGCAAAATGTCACATTGACAATTGTAGTGCCAACTCCGTGCCCCATCATCTTTCAATCTACCAACAACTGCGGGGCACGGAGACCCCGCACTACAATGTTGTTAATAGGTATCTCAACGCTAAATTGACGGCTATGGTGCGGTAACGCGACCGCACCATAGCCGTCAATTTAGTGTAATTCTATTTGTCTGAACCAGGATTTTCAGGATTATAGGATTTTCAGGATTATGTAAGAGGCGCAATGAATTGCGCGACTACGAACAGGGTGCTGAAGCATGGGTTTGCACGGATTTGATGGAAGCAAAGCCACAGTGGGGCGAATTGAGAAAGACACAAACAATATACACGATAGTGTTAATCGTAGTATCATTTCTATTATAGTAGATTTTGAAAGGACTTGAACACTCTGCATCGGCGAGGTTAGGAAACCTCGCCTACCGTGGGTCGAAAGTGTCAACTTATATTTATAATTCACTATAATTTGCACGGATATCCGTGTGTCGCAATTAAAGGGGTTGGTAATCTGCTCTGAATTGCATGTTATACTATATGCTGCTGGATGTATTTCTCGTATAATAACCTTTCTGTTCAGGGGTCAAAACCATGAAAATCCGATACAGCCAACACATTCCTATCTGCAAACTTGTGTTGGTTCTGTTAATATTCGTATCCGTTTGCTCTATAGTAGCATGGGATACCCAAGCCAAGAAGGATGTAGAAATGGAAAAAGACAGGATACAGATTTACAAAGATAATCCGCGTTATTGGCAGCATAAGGGTGAACCTATCCTGCTAATTGGTGGTTCAGTTGAAGATAATCTATTCCAGATACCGAATCTGAGAGAACATCTGGAGTTATTGAAGTCTGTCGGCGGCAATTATGTGCGATCAACGATGAGTTGGGTTGATGAAGGTGATGTGCCGCCACACAAGATGGTCGGCGACAAATATGACTTAAATCAGTGGAACGATGAATTCTGGAAGCGTTTTCGTGACTTTATTACGTGGACACACGAGATGGATATTATTGTGCAGATTGAGGTGTGGGCAACTTTCAACTATTACCGCGAACCGTGGGCTGTGAATCCTTTCAACCCTATCAATAACAGCAATTACACCGTGGAAGAATCGGGATTACCCACTGTTGTCAAAGACCATCCTGTTGCAGCGAAGAACAACTTTTTCTGGTCTGTTCCTAAAGAACGGAATCAAGAAGTTGTGTTGAAATATCAGGAAAAGTTTGTGGACAAACTTCTTGAGGAGACGCTTCCTTATGGACATATCCTCTACTGCATGGACAACGAGACGGCTGTTACAGCTTTCTGGGGTGAATACTGGTCAACCTATATCAAGAAGAGAGCAACTGAAGCGGGTCGCGTTGCTGAAACCACTGAGATGTGGGATCCGTGGGACTTATCTGACGAGAAACATAAAGCGACTTTTGACCATCCAGAAACCTATTCCTTCTGTGATATATCGCAGAATAACCACCAAAAACGTCAAAAGCATTGGGATAATGCACAGAAAATACGCGCAGAACTATCTCCGATTCGTCCTATCAACAATATTAAGATTTACGGTGCTGATGGAGGACGATTCGGAAGTACAAGAGATGGACTTGAAAGGTTCTGGCGAAACATCTTTGGTGGATTCGCATCAGCACGTTTTCACCGTCCTGACAGTGGAGTCGGTTTGAGCAAAGTTGCACAACCACATCTCAAGAGTATGCGGATGATTACTGACGAAATGGACATCTTTACATGCGAACCTAACAATGAACTGCTATCTAATCGAGAAGATAACGAAGCGTATACGATTGCCAATCCTGGTAAGGAATATGCTGTTTATTTTCCAAAAGGTGGTTCGGTTGAACTTAACCTGCGTGTTGGTAGACAGGAAGATGCTAAAAATGTGAAAATCAGATGGTTAAACATCAATAAAGGTGAATGGAGAATAGAATCGGAAATTCCATATAGTGATAGTATCACGTTAAGTGCACCGACCGAAGTGCATTGGGTAGTTTTGGTTCAAGTGAAATAGATGTATTCAAATGTGAGAGACAATCTAATGAAATGTCTGTGCCGACCACTCTTAGTTAGCATATTTGTATTGTGTCAACTGGTGTTCATGTCTGTTTGCACAACAGCGGATTCAGAAATCGAAGTCAATGAGGATATAGAGATGGAGAAAAACAGGATCCAGATTTATAGTGAAAATCCACGTTATTGGCAATATAAAGGCGAACCTGTGTTGCTACTTGGTGGTTCTGTTGATGACAATCTGTTTCAGATACCGAATCTCAAAGAGCATCTTGAATTATTGAAATCTGTCGGTGGAAATTATGTTAGGTCTACGATGGGATGGACAGAGGCAGTCGATGTACCCCCCTTTAAAAAAGTCGGTGATCTGTATGACTTAAATCAGTGGAGTGATGAATTTTGGACACGTTTTGGTAACTTCATCAAATGGACTCATGAGTTGGATATTATTGTCCAGATTGAAGTGTGGGCAACTTTCAACTATTATAGAGATTATTGGGATGTCAATCCATTTAATCCGAAAAATAATAGCAATTACACCGCAGAGGAGACAGAGTTACCCACTGTTGTTGACAGCCACCCCAGTGCAGCGAAAAATAACTTCTTCAGGTCTGTGCCGAAAAAGAACAATCAGGAAATTGTCCTAAAATATCAACAAAAATATGTGGATAAACTTCTTTCAGAGACACTACCTTATGGACACATACTCTACTGTATGGACAATGAGACTGCAGTTACGCCTGCATGGGGTCAATACTGGTCAACTTACATCAAGAGTCGAGCAGCAGAGGTTGGACGTGGTGTTGAAACGACTGAGATGTGGAATCCGTGGGACATTCATCATAGTCAACATCGAAATACAAAGGATCATCCGGAAATATATTCGTTTTGTGATATATCACAGAATAATACGCAGAAAGGTCAGACACATTGGGATAATGCACAGAAATATCGGTCAGAACTTTCACCGATACGTCCCATCAATAATGTAAAGATTTACGGTGCTGACACTGGGAAATATGGTAAGACACAAGATGGGTTGGCGCGATTCTGGCGAAATATTTTTGGTGGATTTGCATCAGCGCGGTCCCACCGTCCACCTAATGGATTAGGATTAAGCAAACTGTCGCAAGCGAATATCAAGAGTATGCGAATGATCACAGATGAGATGGATGTGTTTTCATGTGAACCACACAACGATCTGCTTTCCAACAGAGAAGAAAACGAAGCTTATGTTTTGGCAAATCCTGGAATAGAATATGCTGTTTATTTTCCAAAAGGTGGTTCGGTTGCGTTGCACCTTGGTGCTGTTGAAAAGACAGATGCTGATACAATTTCAATCAGATGGCTAAATATCGGAAAAGCCGAATGGGAAAAAGAACAGGAAATTCCATACAGTGATAACATAACGTTATCATCACCCACAGAATCTCATTGGGCAGTTTTGATCAAGTAGAATGAAGTGAGAACAGAGAAATTGTGTCAAAATTTTTGCATTAACCCTTATCTTGTAGTATAATTTATGTCGTTGCTTAAGGAGGAAATCAGTTCTAACATCACTTTCATTCTGGGAGTACCCGTCATGTTTAAACGACGGTTAGACCAATTCAAACATGAAAATGTAGGGATGTTTGACCTTGCCTCAATCGGTATTACGCTTGCCCTTGCGATTGTCATCGGTTATTTTGGTGGCAAGTGGATAGGTGGTAAATTAGGCAACGCTTATATCGGTTCAATCATAGGATTTGCCATTGGGGTTGCAGCTGGTTTCTTGGAGATGTTCCGTTCAGTAGCACGTTGGAACCGCCAGATGGAACGTCATGAAAAACAGAAACGTGATGCTGCGCAACAAGAACAAGAAAATAAAGGAGAATAGCGTCTAAAACAACCGGTAACAGGAGAATTGAAATTCGTATATTATCGTTATTGTGGTAGTAAGGGAGTCGTTCATAATGGGCATCGTTTTGGATTTTGGAGATCGGTCTATTCAGAACACTTATCGCTTTATATTGGGGCTCACAATAATTGTTATAGTTGAAGCAGTGTTGTCAGGTAGATCTTCTACACTCCCGATATTTCTCTGTGAAATTACAATTGGGTTCTTTCTATTCTGGTCTATTGAATTCGCAGTTCGGAAGGTTTCTTTTCCCGATAGAACGAAGTCGAAAACGCACTTTCTGACCATTTTCTCTCTCGTTAGACATATAGTCCTCGGTTGCCTATTTTATTTCCTAATCAAGTTCCTGTTCAATTCAATGGATTTCTTTCTTGGACTCACATATATCGTTTTGATTTACATCAGTCAATTATTTACCGAGTGGCAAAGTAGCAAATCTAGTGCTCCAAAAAGAACATCGCCCCCAGATATGTATGACATTGCAGCACACGGGTTTAAGGTTATATACGCTTTTTGTATCGGTTATTTCGTGGGTAGATGGATTGGAGAGAATTATGGCAGTGCGGAAATCGGTGGAAGTATAGGCTTAGCTCTTGGAATCGTTGTTGCCATCATTGAAGGGGCACGATTGAATAAAAAACGTAGTTTTGCTGAACAACGTCTACAAGAGAATAAAGAGGGTAATAACCCGTTGAGTTTAGAAAACGGGACACAGTTATCTTGACAAAGGAGTCACATACTTAAATGGGTCCCACACTTGAATTTGGTGACCGTTTTATTCGACAAGTTTATATTTTGACAATTTGTCTCACCGTGGTTATTGGCGGCATATTGTTAGGTTTCAAACTTGCTGCACTCCCGAGTTTTCTTATTGGTAGCGTAATTGGTATTAGTCTGTTCTGGTCAATTGAATTTGTGATACGTAGGTTGCTGCGTCCTGGAAAATCGCAGAAAAGAAAATATCTGCTTGGCTTCATAGCACTTGGCAAATATACTGTTCTCGGTGTGATTCTCTATTTTTTGTTTAATACGGAATGGATGAATATATACGCATTTGCAGGTGGTATTATTTTAGTGCAAGGTGCAATAATTATTAAAGCAGTCGGATTAATGATAACAATTCTTAGAAAAAAAGATCCTGATCAACCATAACATATACAGGAATGAAGAATATATTCCACATCTAAACTAAGTCGACAATAAAAGATGAAAAAAATATCGTTTATTTGCTTGGTCATTGCTGTGAGTCTTTTGGCAATGACTGGGACATTCGCAGCAGAGGATGCGTCACCAGATGGATCCGACGCTGATGACCATGGAAAAGCCCCCATCCACCACTACGGTTACCGTTCTTGGTTTTCTCCTATATCACAGTTATTACCGAATGAAATTTTTCCTGAACCGGGAAAATGGCATCAACCGGACTTAATTCCAAACACATTTTTTGTAGTTATTTTTCTATCCATATTTTTCTTTTTAGTCACCCGGAAATTGAAGCGGATTCCCGAAGGAAACGGACAGACGTTATTAGAAATGTTTGTTGGTGGCATTATAGATTTCTTTGGTGGCATCTTGGGTGAAGATGGTAAAAAATATCTTCCTTTCGTTGGTTCATTTTTCATTTTCATTCTCTCACTCAACTATATCGGACTCATTCCAGGTTTTCAAGCCCCAACCGCAGATTTAAATACAACCCTCGCCCTTGGTATTACGGCAGTAATCGGTGTTCAAATTATTGCTATCAAAGAAAATGGAGTTGGAGGATATCTCAAACATCTGATTGGTAATCCTACGTGGTTAGGTTTTTTGATGTTCCCAATTGAGGTAGTTGCCCAGTTATCCCGTGCAGGATCCCTTGCTATCCGTCTATTTGGCAATATTTTTGGTGAAAAATCAGTTGTTATTCAACTTACAGCGCTTGGTGCTATCTCCGTTGGTGGTTTCATTCTCCCGATACCTGTTCAGGTGCCGATGGTGTTTTTTGCAATGTTCGGAGGTCTTTTACAAGCGTTTGTTTTCACGCTTTTAACAACAATATATATCGTGCTGTTTTTAGAGCACCATGACGAAGCGCATGAAGCGCATCATTAAAATATCTATGTGGCAAGAGTTTGCTTGCCTATTTCTGTCCAAGGAGGACATTTCATGATTTACTTAGCAGTATTAGCATTTGGTGTAACTTTAGGTTTGCCAATCGCAGTAATTTTTGCCTCAAGGGCGCAAGGTGCCGCAACAAGTACAGCCCTTGAAGGTATTGCACGTCAACCGGAATCCGCAGGGCAGATTCAAACTGCGATGATTATCGGTTTGGCACTGATTGAATCACTTGTTATCTATGCGTTGCTTATGTTCTTTCTTTTACTCCCAAAACTTCCCGGTGTTGACGTAAATCCAGACACAATTGATGTACAAGAAGCAATAGAAGCTGCCCGTCCAGCACCCGCGACTGACAATGCAAGTGTTGATATAGGTGATCAATAATAACACATCATCTCTAACAGGTTGGGGCATCAAATCCGTAACTGTCCCAACACGTTGGGGTGTATAAGTAAATTGCGCGCTAATAATCAATAAAAACTATTATCTGATTGAGCGTAGTAAGTTTGCAAAGTAGAGACTGTTTATGAAAAGAATATACGCAAGTTGTCTCATTCTAATGGGTATCTGCATAAGTAGTGTTTTTGCAGCAGAAGTCCCTTCAGGCGGTGGACTATTATATGACTTGGGGATCAAATCAAAGACAATTTTGGTGCAAGCCGTTGGATTTCTGGTAGTGCTTGCGGTTCTTTGGAAGTTTGTCTTCGGCAAAGTCGGTGGACTATTAGAAGAACGTCGAACTGAGATCACGACTCAGTTGGAACAATTGAAAACTGATCGTGAAGAATTGGATCGTCTCACTGCTGAAACGCGGCAACGTTTAGGTGATATTGAAGCTGAGTCGCAAGCCAAGATACAAGCTGCAATTGAGCAGGGCACTGCAGAACGACAGCAAATCGTTGATCAAGCGCGTCAAGAGGCTTCAGATGAAATAACACGAGCACGTGCCGAGATTCAACGGGAAAAAGATGATGCTATCTCTGAATTGCGCGGTGTTGTTGCTGAACTGGCTATTGATGCAGCAGGAAAGATTATCAGTGCCGAACTCACACCAGAGAGACATCAAAATATCATCGATGATTCCATTGGTAGGTTGTCAACGAATTAGCATTCTTAGACCGTTACTTTTTACATCAAAACAGGTATTGTAGGTGAAAACGAACAATGAGAGACACTCGTGTAGCAAAACCTTATGCTCGCGCTCTATATGAAGCGGCTATAGAACAGAACGTTTTAGCGTCAACAACCGGCGATATAGAGCAGCTGCAAGAATTGATTGAACAGTCTGAGGAATTCAGGCAGTTTATTGATACACCTCTGCTCTCACCGCAATTTAAGAGTGATACGTTTCAGGAACTGTTTGCTGATAGTTTGTCTCCGTTGACGGTTAATTTCTTTAAACTTCTTGCATTAAAACAACGTGAACGTCACCTTGTCGCCATAATGGATGCCTTCTCTGATATTGCCGATGCGGCTGCGGGTAGGGTTGTTGCACAAGTGACAACAGCAGTTCCGATAACGGAAGACCAAGAACAACATTTTATACGGCAACTAAGTTCATTATCTGGAAAACAGGTTCGTTTGGAAACCGAAACTAACGAACAGCTTAAAGGTGGGTTTATTGTTCAGTTAGGCGACACCGTTTTTGATGCAAGCGTCACGACACAACTTCAACGTTTGAAAGAGCAATTGGCGAAAGGGTAAATCGGCTGCACGGTGAAATTATGTACTTAACGGTATTTATAGTAGATCATTAATTTTCCAAAGTGAACATGCGAGGTTAGGAAACCCCGCCTACCCGTGGATGTAAGAGGCGCAATGAATTGCGCGATTACGAACACCGCGAATCCTAAGCAAATATTCACTATAAAAACGACTTATGCCAGTTAAGTATTTGTTTTCAAAGTTCTCACATATATTAGGTTTATAATATACACAATCGTCCCTACGGGACTAAAGACCGTTCAATGAAAAGAAATGTAGTTAAACATCCTGTTTATGTGAATCTATATTTAACATAAAGTTATTTAACACAACTCGCTATAATAGGAATGACTTTCACGAAACATGCAGGTTTCACTTATGAAAATAGACACATGCGACTCCATAGAGGATTGAAAATATGGCAAGAGAAGTCCGACCGGACGAAATATCGAATATATTAAAACAGCAGCTGGTACAGTTTGAGCAGGACGTAGATGTCTACGAATCTGGTACTGTGCTGGAGGTGGGCGATGGTATCGCGCGGGTGCATGGACTTGCTAATGCAATGGCGAGTGAAATGATTGAATTCCCGAACGATGTCTACGGCATTGCATTTAACCTTGAAGAAGACAACGTTGGTTGTGTGTTGTTCGGTGAAGACCAACTTATTCATGAAGGGGATACCGTCAAACGGACAAAGAGACTGCCTGAAGTTCCCGTTGGTGAGGCACTCCTCGGACGGATCGTTGATGCCCTTGGACAACCCATTGACGGTTTGGGAGATATTCACACAGAACACAGACTCCCCGTGGAACAGAAGGGGTTAGGTATCGTTCAACGTCAACCCGTTAGTGAACCGCTTTACACAGGTTTGAAGGCTATTGATAGTTTGACACCGATTGGCAGGGGACAACGTGAACTTATCATTGGTGACAGACGAACAGGGAAAACAGCCATTGCGATAGATGCAATCTTGAGTCAGAAGAACACAGATGTCTATTGTATCTATGTTGCTATCGGTCAAAAAGGTTCTACCCTTGCCCAAGTGGCGAATACACTTCGCGAGCATAATGCATTGGAATACACCACTATCGTTTCTGCCCCTGCAAGTGCGCCGTCACCGCTACAATATCTTGCACCTTACTCAGGTACATCAATGGCGGAATACTTCTGTCATAACGGCAAACACGCGCTTATCATCTACGATGACTTAACGAAACATGCGTGGGCATATCGGCAGATGTCTTTGCTTTCACGTAGACCTCCTGGTCGTGAAGCATATCCTGGTGATGTGTTCTATCTGCACTCGCGTCTGTTAGAACGTGCAGCAAAACTGAGTGATGCGTTGGGTGGTGGTTCTCTAACCGCACTACCGATTATTGAAATCTTTGAAGGTGATTTGACAACCTATATTCCAACAAACGTTATTTCTATTACTGATGGACAAATATATCTCACAACGGATCTGTTTAACCAAGGTGTGAGACCTGCAATTGATGTGGGTACATCTGTATCTCGTGTCGGTGGTGATGCACAGGTTAAAGCAATGAAAGCAGACGAGGTTGCTGGCACACTGAAACTGGATCTTGCGAGTTTCCGTGAAGTTGCTGCGTTTGCACAATTTGGATCAGACCTTGACGCGTCAACTCAATCTCTTTTAACACGCGGGACTCGTCTTGTGGAATTACTAAAACAACCGCAATTCGAACCGATGCCTATTGAACGCGAAGTTGCATCTATCTTCTGCGGTACAAACGGTTACTTAGACGAAGTTCCTGAATCTGAGGTTGCCCGGTTTGAGTCTGAATTCCTGCAATACCTTGATAGAAATCATGCCGAACTTCTTGCAGAAATCGCAGAAAGTGGTTTGTTAGGAGATGAATTGCTTGAGACCATGCACGCTGCTGTCAAAGCATTCAAAGAAAACTGGAGTAACACCCCGCCAGAACAACCACAGACTGAGGAAATGTCAGCAGAGGAACCCGCAACAGAGGAAACAGAGGAAACACCCACAGAAGGTGAATAACCATGCCTACATTACGGGAAATTCGGCGTCGGATCGCCAGTGTTAAGAACATTGAACAGGTTACAGATGCGATGCGCGTTGTTGCTGCAGCACGGCTTCGTCGTGCCCAAGAGAATATCACCGCAACCCGTCCTTACGCCGAAAAACTCAATACGATTCTCGGTCATCTTATCTCACAGATGGACGTTGAGCATGAAGCGTTGACACATCCCTTGCTTGAAGAACGTGAAGTTGAGCATGTCTGTATCATATCTGTATCTGGTGATCGCGGATTATGTGGGAGTTTCAATAGCAATGTCATACGCACAACCACTGAACGTATTCAACACTACGAAGATAGTGGGGCAGACGTGACCCTCATCTGCATCGGTAGACGTACACAAGAACACTTTGATAGACGAGGTTACGACATTACGGATTCGTATATCAATATCTTCTGTCAACTTGAATTCCAAATCGCTGTTGATGTCGTCCACGAGTTTGAACATCTTTATACAGATAAAACGATTGATAAGGTTGAGGTAATCTACAATAACTTCAAATCTGCCATTACCCAAACGGTGCTTGTTGAACAACTTCTGCCATTGGAACCGATAGAACCCGAAGGTGATACGCTTTTCTTAGACTATATCTATGAACCGGGACAGGTGGAACTCTTTGAAATGCTACTCGGTAAACATTTGAACATGCAAATGTGGAAAGTGCTTTTAGATTCAAACGCAGCAGAACAAGCAGCACGCATGGCAGCGATGCAAAATGCTACTGAAAAGGCGAAGGAACTCATTGACGAATTGGTGCTACAACGCAACAGAGCGCGTCAAACACAAATCACAACAGAGATATCGGAAATAGTCAGTGGCGCAGCCGCTCAGGAAGGTTAACAAGAAGCGAAATACCAAAACAGTTAAAATCAATAGTGCACTGAATCTCTTAAGATTAGGTTAGACAAATGCGCAAAGCAAATCCAAATACGCATCAGGATTGTAGATCTCTGCTTCAAAAAGCGGTTCGCCGTGGTGAATCCGATCTTGTTGTTAGAGTAGTAGACCACCTTTATGAAATTGGTGATGCAAGTTGGTTAAAACAACGTGCGGGAGTTATCATAGCGGAGGAATGTTATCCTCTTATGGGGGAATGGGAATTACCATCCCAAAAAGATGCACAACTATCAGCATTGAAAGAAATTCTCAGTCAGGCAGCATGTCACATAAAATTTAAAGATGCAGCTGGCCTTGGTTCTCTTGCATACGCGCTATCTGAAGGCGACGATTCAGTATTGAATGATTCGGATGAAGATACACACATAAAACATATTTGTGCTGCAATTAAGAATAAAGATAATTATTGGAAATGGATTTTTTCTCAATGTTCATGTGATAAAACCATGCGTTTTGTTGAACGAACTTCTGCAGCGTATCGGAAAGGGGGTTGGCCTTGGGATAAAGCATTTATACAAGCTACAGCATACTTAGTTGTAATGGATGGTCTACCGAAACAGTTAGAAAATAAAAAGGAAACAAAAGAGGAAGCAAAATTTCCGTTTTGGGTTGCGTTGGATCGCCATACGCCTCAAGGAAAAGTAGCAATTAGTAAACTTGCAAAAGAGAAGGGATTCCCGTGGCGTCAACTGAATTGGGCTAGTTTTTATTGTGAAAGTGGTATTGTTTATGACCAAGTGCCATCCCGATGGTGGGATAGAGAGATAGAATGGAGACTTGGTAAAGTTGGGCTTTCACTTGATGAAGCAAAATCAATGTGGACAAAAGCACGTCCACGTTTTATTGAATTGATCCGTGATGAATCAGCACGACTTGAACAGCACCTTGAAGTGAACAGTGGTCAAACGACTAACGTTTCCGATGGTCATCAACTTAGTTTGTTTTAGCATCTGAAGGAGCAGAAGTGTGATAGGTGGCAATGAGATTCAATCTTTGGTTGATCTCTTACAAGAGAGACACGTTACATTATATCATGCATGTCAGTTAATTGATTTTGATTCGTATCTCGCTCTTGGTGGTATTCCTTCACGGGCATTGTTAGAAAGCAGACAAGCTCAATTTACTGCGTTTGATACTGATGATATAGACTTTAAAAATAAGGTTTGGGATAAGGTCTTTGTAAATTTATCGGATTTTGGCAGAGGGTTTGCACAAGGAGCGAATAGCGTTCCAAATCCTTATGGTCCGGTACTATTTGAAATGAATCCCATGGCATTGATAGAAGCGGCTGATGTCGCTGTGTGTCTTTGGTCTGCGGGGGCAAAAGGCTTTAACCGAGAAACTGAAGCACTTGATACCGTTGAGGATATTGATCGTCTATTTATGCACCCAAGTAATTTTGGTGTTCCTCAAAGCACTTATGTTAAGTTCAGAAATCACTTGAAGCAAGAATTTGGAATGCAAAAAGCACAAGATCCTGAAATTAGTTGTACAGTTCCAATTGGTGTATTCTCAACCCAATATGTCAATTTAGTGAGGGTTGATCCTTACATCGTAAACGGTCAACACTTACGATATTGGACGCAGACTATCAAACGAAAATATGAGATGAATTTTCCAATTTACGAACGCAGTGAATACAAGGAATCCAGACGTAATTTTTACAACGAGATTGCTGATCGGATTGGCGAAAATATACCAACACTCCAGACATTGGCTAATGATACCACATGCTCTGAACCTTTACGGGGCTGGGCAGGACAAATTTCCAACTTAGAATGGCAATTCCAAAGATATGCTAATTATTTACATAATGGAACACTTAAACCGATGAGAGCAAACATGGTAGCAGATCGATAATTACAATCAATAAGTGTTTTCTAATTTTAGAAAAGGAATATCTCATGAACCAAGGAAAAGTATTAGAAGTTGTCGGGGCACGAGTAGACATAGATTTTTCGGAAGGCAAATTGCCAGATATCCTAAACGCTGTTAAGGTTGAACGATACGATGGAAGCGAGTTGGTGCTTGAAGTTCAACAGCACTTAGGCGAAAATCGTGTGCGTACCATTGCTATGGACACAACCGATGGATTAGTTCGCGGTACACTTGCTGCGGATACTGGTGGTCCTATCACCGTTCCTGTCGGCGATGCAGTACTCGGGCGCGTTTTTGATGTAACAGGACAACCCATTGATGAAAGAGGCGATGCTGGTGAGACCGAACGGTACTCTATTCACAGACCACCACCTCCACAAGCCGAACTCACCACAGCCGCAGAAATGTTAGAAACAGGTATCAAAGTTATTGACCTAATCCAACCTGTAGTTCGGGGTGGAAAGGTCGGATTTTTCGGTGGTGCGGGTGTCGGCAAAACCGTTCTGGTTGCTGAACTGATTTACAACATTGCTACACAGCACGGTGGATATTCCGTTTTTTGTGGTGTCGGTGAACGCACACGCGAAGGTAATCAGTTCTGGATTGAACTTGATGAGTACGGCGTGATTGACAAAACGGCGATGGTGTTCGGTCAGATGAATGAACCGCCAGGCGCACGTCTCCGTGTCGGTTTGGCGGGTCTCTCAATGGCAGAATACTTCCGTGACCAGCAGGGACAAGATGTCCTTATCTTTATTGACAACGTTTTCCGTTTCACATTGGCAGGTGGTGAAGTGTCAGCACTTCTCGGACGGATGCCTTCCGCAGTCGGATACCAACCGACACTTGCTACAGAAATGGGGGAACTGCAGGAACGCATCACATCCACGAAACACGGGTCAATCACCTCATTCCAAGCGGTTTATGTCCCCGCTGATGATTATACCGATCCAGCTGTCGTCTCTGTGTTTGCACACCTTGATGCTGTGACACGATTGGAACGGAGCATCGTTCAGAAAGGGAGATTCCCCGCAGTGGATCCGCTTACGTCAAGTTCGCGTATTCTGACACCCGAGATTATCGGTGAAGAACATTATCAGACTGCATTTAGAGTCAAGCAAGTGTTACAAGAATATGGTGACCTTCAAGATATTATCGCTATCCTGGGTGTAGATGAATTGTCGGATGATCAGAAGTTGGTTGTGAATAGGGCGCGGAAGATAGAGATGTTCCTCACACAACCTATGTTTGTTGCTGAACGTTTCACTGGACGCGCGGGTAAATATGTCAAAATTGAGGACACCGTGCAAGGCTGCCAAGCCATCCTTAATGGCGATTGCGACGAACTACCTGAACAGTCCCTACGTTATATCGGGACAATTGATGAGGCATTTGAGCAAGCGAAAGAGACTGAATTAGAAGAAGCAGCTGACTAATTGTCTATATTGTGCTACAATAACGCCAAATAATTCTGCGTTTAATTTTAAAAGCAGATCCCGAATGTGGCAGCATCACTTTTGTTTACAGACAATTCTGAGGAGGTGACACATGAAACACACCACAAGCATTGAATTGGTAAATCAAAGAGAGTTGATTTTAGCGGATTCGGACGTTATCAAACCTGAAGAGGTAAGACGTTTAACTGCGGATAATGCAATTGTTGATACCGGTGCAACCCGACTATCCTTACCTAAATCACTCGTTGAACAACTTGGTTTGACAGTCATTGGTAGTCGCAAAGCACGAACGACGAACGGTATCGTAGACAGAAATATCTATTCGGAAGTCCGATTTACAGTTTTGGAACGAAGCGGAACTATTGAGGTGACAGATGTACCCGATAATGTCCCTGTCCTTGTGGGACACATGGTTTTAGAGATGCTAGATCTCTGTTTAGATATTAAAAAAGGACTCATCTATAATCCTGATCATGACGATGAATGGATTGAAGATCAACTCTAACAAACGCTTAGGACAGATTAAAGAATGTTAAACAGAAGTTTTCACCTTGAAATACGCTCACCAGAACAAATGATTTACGAAGGTGATGTGACCAGTGTACATGCCCCTGGTGTGGAAGGCAACTTTCAGATCCTTTATGGACACATCCCTTTCCTCACAGCATTAGATGTAGGTGAAATTCGGATCCTTGAATCGGGGACACCTCGGTCAATGGCGACAAGTGGTGGTGTTTTTGAAGTGCTCCGCACAGGTGTTACTGTTTTGGTTGAAACAGCGGAATGGCAATCGGATATTGACGTATCCCGTGCTGAAAGTGCGTTGGAAGGTGCTAAAGAACAACTTGGTGCAGATGACCCTGATTTGAATCGTCCGCGGGCAGAGGCTGCGCTTGCGCGTGCACAGAATCGGATCAAGGTTGCGGGGAATTTGTAATTGGTATTCTTCTTTTGCAAGCCTACCGAATTACAGCGTATTTTTAATTGTAAATTTACCATAAACTAAGAAACCTATCCTAATGGGGCACATAAAATGACTTTCAAATTCACTTACACTCCGATAGATAAAGAGGGTAATGTAAAACCTGAAGCACAATTATGCATTAATATTGATGGCATAGAATCTATCAATGATATATTCAATATGTATATTGTGAAAAAGATTGGATTTTGGAGAGGGTATAAAGATGGTAAACCAGTAGATTCAATCGGAGTAAGACTAAGAATGAAATATCATCAAA
The DNA here is from genome assembly GCA_958295945.1 of Candidatus Poribacteria bacterium. GTDB lineage: Bacteria > Poribacteria > WGA-4E > WGA-4E > WGA-3G > MSPOR6. The sequence goes on along the minus strand of OY282386.1, from coordinate 77,065 downwards.
TTGAGGCACTCCGTCGGAGTCCTCAGTGGCATGATGCGGTAGATGCTTACTCTCAAAACGAAACTGTCCGAAATAAGCTCAAGTTGGATGCTTCAGGTCGAAAACGGAGTGGTCAAAGTTTAGAATTGGATTTTGAACTCCCAGAAGGTGTAGAGGCAATAGGTAAACCACAACAAGTAAAGTCTGAAATAAAACACGTTGAAGGGAAACCGATTTTGGAAATTGAATTTAAAATTCCTACAGAAAGATATGTACCTTATGAGAACGAAGAATGTTTGGAGGAATACCTTAATGATCTTAATTCATCTCAGTTGCAAGCAGTAACGCAATCCCCTGGTGTATTGCTTATCTTAGCCGGTCCAGGTTCAGGTAAAACACGTGTGTTAACTACACGGATTGCTCATTTAGTGAAGCAGCAGTACGTAAAGCCAAACCTTTGTCGCGCTATTACTTTCACGCGCGCTGCCACTACTGAGATGAAAGAACGACTAATTGACTTGGGAGTTGAGGATGTAGTTGTTTCGACAATTCACGGACTTGCACGAGAGATAATTAACAACTATCACTCCTCACACCCGGATTTGATCCAAATGTGTGCTACCGCAAAACGTACATCTCCGCTTTGTTGGATTGATGGAATGGACGAATCACGGTTACCGGTTTTCAAATATAACGAACAGGTCTATCGAGCAACACCCGAGAAGTATTTATACATGGCACTTGGTCATATTGTAGATATAGTTCATCGGGGTTTAGACAAAAACCAAACATCCTTTTCGTGGGTCCGGTCAATAAAGGTTGCCGAGAAATTGATAGACGAACCGTTAAACTTTTCAGCATGCCGTCGTTTCTGGGATCGGTTAGCATCGTATGTGAGTCTTTTTCATCTAAAAAACTATGTAAACAATGTGTTGGAACAGGAAATTCGTGCCAAGTTGGAACCGGAGGATCTTACCGAGGTACGTAAAGTGTTATCTCCTTTCTTAAAACGTTATTCAGTTGAATTCGGAGATTTTCTCGATGCGGTTGCGTTAATGTATAAAAGTTTGCTTGAGAGAAAGGGACTTATTGATTACACTGGGCAGCTGTTATGGGCACACAATATCTTGCAAAACAATGAAGGAGTACTCGCCGAAGCACAAGATTTATACAAAGCTTATTTTGTTGATGAATTCCAGGACACAGATCCTGTCCAGTTTGAAATTCTCAAACTCCTTTCAGGGCGATACCAGTACATGACAGTTGTAGGTGACCCCAATCAAGCAATTTACGGCTTCCGCGGAGCGGATGTCAAAGGCATACTTGACTTTCAAGAGACATTTCCAGATGCAAACGCAGTTTCTTTAGACATCAACTACCGATCCACACAGCAGATCGTTGATGCTTCCTATGCAGTGGTTGAAGATTTTCAACAGGACAATTGGGTCCGCTGTCAAGGATTGAAAGAAGGAACTTCAGTCCGTTTCATTAAAAAGTTAAACGAGATTGAATCCTATCCTTCTAATTTTACCGTATTAACACGTACAAACAAACGTGCGAAAGAAGTCGGGAAACAGATTCAACAAGCTAGTATTTTGTATAAAATATGCACGCGGGATAACCCAACTCCACATCTCGGTGTCCCGAAGATACGTGTGTCTCCTGTGATAGATGTTTTACGTGCTGCGGAAGATCTTAATGATGAACAACGAATTTTATCAGCGATACAACACGTTAAAGGCATAGGTGAAAAAACACTTGAACGTTTTCGCAATAACCCTCATGAGATATGGCATTCAACGAAAACAGAGACGTTTCTGGTATGGCTTGCAAAGGGTGTTCCTACTGCTATGGAGGTATGTGCATCTTCAATTCTGAAAGTAAAAAACCTTATGAGATACCTGCCTGCGACAGAAATTGTCTTGGAAATGGAATATCTCACAGAGATTTTATGCAAATTCCCAAGTTGTCCGACTTATGATGACTTATTGAATGCAGCTACCGTGGAAATCCGAACCATCCATTCCGCAAAAGGACTTGAGCGTCCGCGTATTGTAGTTGATTTAAATGGATTTAAACCTCGGGATAATTCGGATGAGGAACTCAAGGAAGAATGTCGGGTTCTCTATGTCGCAATGTCTCGCGCAGAACAAGAACTCTATTTACTTGGAAATAACCCACAAAACTTTCCAAATCTGGAAACTCTGGAGGTTTTTATAAGGACACAACTAGAAAACAATCCTATAGATAAAGAAAAATATCTTATAGATAAATTTTTTGGAATATCTCACTAAAAGATAGGAGGCACTATCTTTACACCTAAATTAGGTGTAAGACATTATTGGCATTTAGAAGATAAGGTCATTTGTCTTGTCAGTGGCAGTAACGCCTTCAATATTGTATGTGGTGGACTTACCGACTAACTTTGCAGTGCCTTTTGCTGCACCTTCAATCACATGGTAGTTGGTTGCAATAATGTTGGGTTGGACAAAGAACCCGCTGCCGATACCCAAGGTCTTGCCGTTTGTATCCTTCATCTCCAAGTATACCGTAGCTGCTAATGCTTTTTCGGCAATGTCTTCAGCAAGTAAGGTTGTTTGTGCAGGTGCTGTGTTTATTGTGTAAAAGAGAAGAAGAACTATAATCGCGAATTGACGGAACGTCCACAATTTATCTCTATGTTTCATAAATGCTTCCTTTGATGGAGTGGTTTGTCCTTCAGATTGAACATATTATTAACAAAATCATAACCTATTCAATGAAGAATGTCAAGATGTAATGGTGTGTAAAGTTTTGTTAATTGTCTGAACCAAGATTTGCAGGATTACCAGATTTTCAGGATTGTTGAGAATATAATTGTTTTTGATCAGATAAGCGTTAATACCTGATGAAATGTTATCTATCTTGAAAACAAACATTGGATGAGAAGACGATAATCCTGAAAATCCTATAATCTTGGAAATCCTGGTTCAGACAATCCGCTATTCAGACAGAAAATGTTGAACAGATATGATGGAGTGTGGGTGTGTAGAAATTTTGTCGTGATAGATCGATTATGGTGTTTTTTGTCGGTTGGGTTTAGAACTTTGTGAGCGTGTCTAACTATACTCACACCGTCAACGTAACCGCATCCTGCTTCACAATTTCCTTGATATGTCCATAGGGTTCTGATGCTATCAATTCTAAGGTCTCAGGGGATAACCGATCCAAAATAGGTTCTGGCAAATTATGCTTACCAGAATATTGTGGGAAATACCGCAGGACCAGAAAACGCCGATCCCGATCCTTCGGTTTCCATCGCAACACCCCATGGGTTAACAACTCTGAGATAATCACAATATCACCCGCCTTCGGTGTGATGTTCACAAACACAGGGTCATCAATCGGATCAATACCGTCCGCTTCGTCAAGGGTTAGGAGTTGCTTCGGACGATTAAATTCACTCTTGTGTGAACCGGGAATTACAATGAGACCACCATCCCCGGGATAGACATCCGTGAAATAAGGGAAACAGACGAAGTTATCGCAGTAGATACGACCGTTAGTCGCTTCATAACGGGTGCTATACCAACCGTAGTCATCACGCGCGCAATGCAGTCCACCCGGATTGATATGTGCGTTTTCTCCTGCTTTCCACAAATCGTGTTTGTCGTGTTTGAGTGAACCTCTGCCAAATCGTGGTTGATTGTCTGTCAACTCTTTGATAATAGACCATAATGCTGGATGCATCGTCAAAGATTCAAGCGATTTGTCAAAAGCAAATCCGTGTTGATGCAGTCCGCGCTGTTCAAATCCGGGTGGCAATTCATCCGGTGGTGTGGTGATGTATCTATCAACAGCATTAGCTGCTTCTGCTAATGCATCTCCAGTGATGGCGTTTTTCAGGTGAAGGTAGCCTGTTATATCAAATAGATAACGTTGTTTTGGTGTCATAATCACAGTTCCTTATCGCAGGTATTTCATAATGAGGCGCGTGAATTGCGCGACTACATGTGTAGCAACTTAAGTAGACATTGAGATTTACAATGACATATTAAATGCTGTTCCTGTTACGTTTCCTTTCACATAGGCATCTCGGAAAAGAGTTTGTCGTTTGTGTGGCATGGTTTCAAGCAGTGCTTGTGGTGGTTGTGAAAGGGACCAACGTTTGTCAATGGAATTATATGCGTTGAAAATCGCGACGCGGTCTGTATCTGCATTTCTCCACGGTTGTCCACTGTGGCTAATCGCCTCTGTAAAGATGATGACAGAACCTGCTGGACAGTCGTAAGTATCCCAAAATCCCCATTCTTGTGTCTTCGCCACTTCTGGAGCAGTATATGCTGCTTTGTGACTACCGGTAATGAACATCGTCCCTCCATCCTCTTTTCCAACTGGGTTGAGTTCCCATACAACGCGCGTGAGACCACTATATGCTTGACCAGGTAAACATTGGTATTGATGGCAATCCCCTGGCATTCGAAGCATACCGTTGCCGTTATGCGGACCGAAGGTAAAAGGAGGATCGTCCGTTGTGGAACGCAACGCCATAAAACTCATCTCCATACGAAACCCATAGCATGTATCTGAGGCTAAGTAAGGCGTTGCCAGAAATTCATTGGCAAATGCGACAACCACAGGATGATCTGTCAATGCTTCCAATGGACCGCCATAAGTATTGCGGTGGATTGGTGGGTTAATTGTTTCAGGAGAACTTTTTAACCGATAGCAGAAATCCCGCATCTCCTCTATCTCTGAGTCCGTCAGCACTCCTGGGATTAAGAGCCATCCATTCTTATCAAAGAGATATTTCTGTTCCTGTGTCAATGGCACAACAGGTTTGCCATCAGCGTTTGTATTAGTAAGTTCAGATGCATCTGTTGATATAGGTTTTCCAAAATCTTTGTTAAATCTAATACCGATATGGTCTGCCATAAATCCATTCCTTTCTTGTACAATATCTTCGCCAATAATATAGTGGATTTTACAATTAACTTGACATTACGAGTTGTAGGAGGAACTCCGATTCTCGGTCTATCGCGATTCGGAGATCGCTCCTACAGATGATTTATCAACTTATTTTGATAATTCACTATAGTTGAATAAATAGGGCAGATGTCCGAAAGTTATAAAAAACAATCAATAACTTTGATAGGACAATCGCCAATGCATGAAATTATAGCATTTATTGCAGTTTTTAGAACACATTTATCCACAACATAATTGGCGAAGGTATTGAAAAAAAAATAGGTAAAGTGTATTTCATAAATCATTGTAGTCTGCGGTTTCAGTGTCTGTTTTTCCCAATAAGCAGAAATATTGCAAGGCACAGAGACCCCGCAATACAATGAAAGTAGATTTCAGAAGTGGTTACAGCAGACATTTATGAGATACACTGTAGAAAATTCTCAATTTGAATCGATGAACGGTTTCATATCCCATAAGTAGATGACACTATCAAAACCTCCGCTTGCCAATAGTGCGCCATCTGGTGAGAAGGCAACAGATTCCACATCACTCTTATGACCAGAGAATTCTTTAACCAGTTCCGCTGTTTTTACCTTCCATATCTGTATGTTTGGTTTCCGTCCTGTACCGCCAACGGCAAGTAGCGAACCATCCGCCGAAAATCCTAACGACTCAACTCTCACTGTCTCAAGTGTCACAATTTTCTGCCACGTCTTAGTATCCCACAGATGGACATCTTCCCCAGAGGCAGTTGCAAGGCAAGTACTATCTGGTGAGAAAACAAGCGTCTCAACAGAGGAGGGATGCGTGAGCGTTGCGATCTCATTACCTGTTTCAATATGCCAGACTTTTGCTGTTTGATCTACCTCACCATCTTCAAGTGGGTAGAAATAAACGACTCCGTCTTTTTCTTGTGTTTCCCATTCAGTGCCTCCTGTGCTTACTAAGTGTGTGCCATTAGGGGAGAATGCAAGGTTGATTATTGGTCCTGTATGCCCAGAAAAAGTGTTCAACTGTTTTTGTGTTGCTCTATCCCATAAATAGACCTTTTTATCATTTCCTCCTGTAGCCACAATTTTGGTATCAGGTGAAACAGCGGCAGATATTATGTTTACATGAGGTCCTTCATATAAAAAGTCAATTTGTTGTTCCTGATCTTTCCAAAAGGTCGCACAATTCCAAGAGGTCTCACCTTTGGATGATCGACTCACTCCAAAGCAATATCCATCGTGTGCATAAGATAACACTTCTGCTTGTCCAATATCTTAGTCAATTGTCTTGATGTTTATCCCAGAAGCTAAATCCCATATCTTTAGGGAAGACATTTGTGTTACGGCAGCCAAGTGCTTTCCGTCCGGTGAAAAGGTAACGAGCCAACCGTATAATCCTCGTGGGTGACTTGCTGGCGGTTTCTTTTTCTGTTTTGCCCAATTCCCTTCTTGAATTGGTGCCGTTGTGCAATCGGCAATATAACGGACATCAGTGTCTCTATTGGAAAAGCGAGTTGCCATGTATTTATTGTCTGTTGAAAAAGCAATTGAAGTCGCAGATTCCTCATGGGCAAATTCCCACACAGCCTCCCCGCTTTCAATATCCCACAATGTTGTAACACCCTTTATATCAGCAGCGATACGGTCACCTGTGGCAAAATATCGTCCATTCGGAGAAAAGGCAATGCAATTGATACCGAGATTGTTAAAGGTCTCAACGAACCCGGTATCTAATTCAATATCTACACTATGTTTCTGATGGGTGAAACACCGTTGAACCTCTCCATTCTCAACATCACATAGATTTGATGTACTATCCCGACTACCTGTTGCTAAAAGTAAACCGTCCGGAGAAAAAGCAACGGAAGTTACATAATCTTTGTGAGAAATCGACCAACGTTCATTACCAGTGTTAATATCCCACAGTGTTGCTTTACCATCCCGAGTGCCAGTTGCCAAGGATTTTCCATCTGGAGAAAAAGCCATGGAAATGACATAATCTTTATTCTTGAAGGTTGCGAGTTTTGATCCAGTAGAAACATCCCATAATGAGGCAATGCCATCCCAATCGCCTGTAGCAACCTGTGTGCTATCTGGAGAAAAAGTAACCCTTGAAAGTAGACCTGTACCTTCAACCGCAATTAGCCTTATAAAATCTTTAGTATGTGCATTATAAATCCACAAACCGATACGAGTTGCTACTGCAATCATATTTCCATCGGGGGAGATGGCAGTAGCTTCTACATCACCCCTACCGAATCGAGCGATCGCCTCTGATGGTAAAGAGATAAGGTTTTCTTCAGGATAGTTCTGCGTGAGATCTTTGTTTCCCATATTAAACCTTCCATAAAAACGGTTTGAAAATAAAAAACACGAAAGTATCTTAAATCGTAGAGGCGAGTCTCTGTACCCATCCATTGTTTTCTTCCCAGGATAGGGTGAGGTACAAAGACCTTGCACTACAATGCAATTTAATTCCTGAGGTGAATATAGTTACAACATATATTTTGAGATTCACTGTAGAAAATTCTCAATTTGAATCAATGAACGGTTTCATATCCCACAACAGGACAGTACCATCATAACTACCACTTGCGAGATATTTTCCATCTGGTGAGAAGGCTACATCTTGAACATCCGATGCGTGTCCCCAGAAAGTATGTATGTTTTCACCCGTTGACATATCCCACAAGTGGATAGGTGCTTTGTCTAATCCCCATTTCCACCAAGCACCTGATGCGAGGTACTTTCCACACGGGGAAAATGCTAATGCCCACGGACGAATACACCCATGAGGTTGAAGGAGTATCATGCGTGTTTCTAACGTTTCTGTGTCCCACAATCGGATTTCATTTATTAACGCAGCAGCCATCCAAGTGCCGAGTCCACCAGCAATCCAGTTACCACAAGGCGAAAAAACAATAGATTGCATGTGTTGATATTTCTTATATTGAAGATTCCCACCATTGATGACTCGCTCAATTTCCTGTGGTTCACCTCTGTATTTAGATGCATCTTCTAAGGTTTCAGGTAAAGGAAGTGGTGAGATTTGTTCACCGCTTTCAACATCCCAGAGCAAAGCGGTTCCATCCCTGGAAGAGGTAACGAACCGTTTTCCATCAGGATGAAATGAGATTGCTTCAACTGAACTTGTATGTCCTATAAGTGTGTGTTGCTTTTTCCAGTGTGGAACATCCCAAACGTACATTTCATCTTTCAATCCTCCACTGACAAGATATTCACCGGAAGGAGAAAACGCCAACGAATAGATGTCTTTTTCATGTCCTGTTAGTTCGGTAACTAATACTTCAGATTCAATATTCCAGATTTGTATATCGTTGCCTCCCGTATCAATAGCTAAGAGTTGATCATCTGGAGACAGAGCCATACATTGTCTTAATGATTTGCGTTTAGTTAACGGTGGAAGTATCCGCTTTTCCGTCCTGCTCTCAATGTCCCAAAATATCTTACCGGTACTCCCCCAGTTACCGCCGACGATTGTCTTGTTATCTTGTAAGAATGCCACCGAATAAGGAATACTTCCATATCCAGAAAAGAATGATTTTGTAGTAAAGGTGTCTTCCTGCCATATCTGAAGTTCGTGGTTCCAGCATGAAATAGCGAATTTCGTTCCATCGTTTGAAAACCTTGCGTTCTCTGCTGATGCACCAGTGGTGTTGAAAGTATCCAACACTTTGTGCTGTGAAGCATCCCACATTATAACTTTATCATCATAAATGTCTGCCACTCGTAATGTTTCATCTGGTGTATACACAATTCTTACTCGGTTTCCTTCATAAGTTTTTGGTGTCATAGTAAGAGATTCATCCTGAATATCCCATACTTGAACGGTAGCACCAAGGCTTGCACTCGCGAGATATTGTCCACAAGGTGAAAACAGGAGGATATGTAAGGGGGCGGTATGTCCTGTGAGATGCGATATGTCTTCACCAGTATTTATATCTGAAATTGTTACTGCTTCAGGTGAAGACACATAAGCAAATATATTACTGTTGGGTGAAAAGGCGATGGGAAAATATCTGTCATTGGCAGTACCTTCTTTCCTATAATCGTTACTTTTTGTATTTTCAATTTTAAAGCTGCTGATAGGGACAATCTGTTCTTCGCGCCATGCATAAATAGCACTATGTCCGAGTCCTGAAGCAGCGAGATATTGATCGTCCGGTGAAAAGCGTGCATGAAAGATGACATGGCGTTCCTCAGTACCTCCCCAATCAGTTTTTGCAACGCACTGTCCGTTTTGTGTATCCCACACCTTGAGAATCCCGTCTTGGTCACCTGTGGCAATCCATCGTGAATCATGCGAGAAGGTGGCAACATTCATCATGCCGCGTTCTGTTCCCCACAATGCACGAGGTGCAAGAGTTTTCGTATCATATATCCAAAATCCGATTTTGGTTGAAACGGATAGATAGGCGGCATCAGGCGAGAATTCTACATCTAAGCCTAATCCTTGTCCAAATCGAGCAATTGCACCTTCGGGGAGTTCCCAAGTTGTTATGTCTGTGTCATCAAGGGGTCTAAGTGTAGGAGTTGTAGTTGTATTATTTTTCAAGACTATCTCCTTATATTGGTATATGTGAAGCGAGTCAAGGTAACCTCGCGTTCAAGGTATTGTGTACATTATTTAAGAGAGTTATTCGATGTAAGCAGCATCGGTATGTAATAGAGAAATGGTTTCAGATGTGTTAAGAACCGATAATAGATTTTACGTCCCATAGAAGAATGGTGCCATCAAAACTCCCGCTCGCTAAGAGCGAACCGTCTGGTGAGAAGGCGATATCTTGAATATCTGTTGGATGACTCCAGAAAGTAGCGATGTTCTCTCCACTTGCAATTTCCCACAACCGGATGGAGACCTTATCAGTCCAAGCCCACCAAGAACCAGAGGCAAGATACCGCCCGCATGGCGAAAATGTCAATGCATAAGGTCTTTGACAGCCATCCGGTGGAATTATCACCATACGGGTTTCATAAGTTGTCGCATCCCACAAACGTATCTCACTGTGCAACCCACCAGTGATGATATCACCAGATGGAGAAAACGTGATTGAATGAAGGACAGACTTCTTACTGTATCCCAGACTCAGCTGATTAAAGATGCGTCTGATTTGCCGCGGATTGCCTCTATACAGAGAAACATCAGATTCCACCTCCATAGGCAGCGAAACGAGCGGTTCTCCGCTCTCAAGATCCCAGACGCGGGCTGTGTGATCTTGGGATGCCGTGACAACTTTCGACCCATTCGGATGAAATCCCACTGATGTAATCCGATTGGTATGTCCAATGAGTTCTTGCATCTCTTGCCAAGACTCAACAGACCACACATACAAGTTTCCCTCTGCATCACCACTAACAAGGTGTTTTCCAGTAGGTGAAAATGTCAGGGCAGATACAATCTTTTCATGTTTAGTGAGTGTTGTAATCAGTGTCCCTGAATTGACATTCAAGATTTCAACCGTGTCACCATTTTCCCCAACAACGGTAGCGACCATCTTTTCACACGGGGATAAAGTACACTTTCCGTAAGTGGTACTAAATGCTTGCCGTTCTTGCTTTTGGACAACATCCCAGAACACAGTGCCGATTTTACCACCGTATCCGCTAACCAATATCTTGCCGTCCTGCATAAATTGCAGTGTTCTAACCATGCGCGTATGCATCAAACGAAATACTACCTTGAGCGGTGTGTACGCATGCCACAGGTGCACCTGACATTCCGTGGCGATTGCGAATTGCTGTCCATTAAACGAAAACTTGAAAGCCCTTCTGGTTCCGCTTTGATATTCGAAAGTATCAAGTTTCTTTTTTCCGTATGCGTCCCAGAGGACCAACTTGTCCTTATATATGTCGGCAACCCGCAACGTGCCATCAGGCGAGTAGGCAGGTATCAACTTATCTCCACCGTATTCTGAATCAGTCATTTCAAGAGTTTCTTTATCAATATCCCATACTTGCAATTCAGTATTCTGACGATTAGTGGACGTATTTTGACTGCCAAAAGCAAGAAACTGTCCGCACGGTGAGAAGGCGAAGTTTTGTATATGTTTTCTAGGAGATTTTTTCAGGAGAAAAGTATGTTCTTTTGTTTCTATGTGCCGGACAGCAATCGAGACCCTGTCACAAACATAGGCGAGAGACAGTCCGTCGGGTGAAAAGCAGACTGGAAAACTGGTAGATGATGTTTGCTTTTTCTTTGGAGGAGCACCTCCTGTGAAACTTACGACGTGCATACCGGTTTCTGCGTTCCATACATTAGTGCCACCGTAATCGTTGCCAGATGCAGCGATGTATTGGCTATCTGGTGAGAAGGTGAGTTGTGAATTACGGTTGATCCATCCTTGTATTTTGGCGTTGCACCGTTGCGTTTCTGTCTCCCATATTTTAATAATACCGTCCCAGTTACTGGTGGCAATCCATTGTCCATTGGGAGAAAAGGAGACAGTAGAAACCAACCCCCTTTCGGTTTCCAACAATTCCTTAGGTTTCATGGTCGCTAGTTCATAGATCCAGACCCCGATAGTAGTTGCGACTGCAAGAGACTTGTTATCCAATGAGAATGCAATATCAGCAATGATGCCTTGTCCCAATCGGGCAATTGCACCCTCTGGGAGTTCCCAAGTTGTAACATCTGTATCAATAGACTTCATTTGATTCGTATTATAGGTTTGTTTATGTTGCATAATAATCTCCTCAGCTATTGCTACGGCTTGTTTGGTCACTAAAGAATATTTTAGTTCAATCTGATGCACATATATGCTAATTAATAAATGGTTTCAGATCCCAAAGGTAAATCGCACCATCATGTCCACCGCTGGCGAGAACAGTGAAATCCTGATTAAATGCAAAACACTGAACGTCTGTAGTGTGTCCAGAAAACGTGGCGATGTTCTCACCTGTCGCTACTTTCCACAAACGGATAGGCACTTTCTGCAAACCACCTTGCCACCATGAACCGGAAAGGAGATACTCCCCACATGGTGAAAAACATAATGTAATCGGTCGTTGATTTCCTTCTGGTTGCGGAATTGTCCTATAGATTTTTCCATCTGATGCATTCCACAATACTATCTCTCCCCACTGTCCACCTGCAATTAAGTCTCCACGAGGTGAAAACGTAATACCTCTGTCATAACTTCGGTATTGTCTGGGACCTGAAGGTGGTGTTAAAGGTAGTTCTATGATCTGTTCTCCTGATTCAACGTCCCATAATCTGGCAGTTTTATCTCGCGATATACTCACGAGTTGTTTTGCGTCAGGACTAAATGCCAAAGCTTCAATGTATTCTGTATGTCCGGACAGATTTACTTGCAATATCCAGTCCTTTTTATTATCACTACTATTTGATGTCGATTCACACATCCAAACATAGATGTTATGATCTCTATCTGCCCGCGCTATCCGGTCTGCTGTTAGTGCGAACGCCTCACTACCTGTGATCGATAGCAGTTTTTGCTCCTGTATTGGAATATCGGCGATTGATTCACTATTGCCATTCTCCCACACTCTTAGGCAGTCACTGTCTCCACCCGTTGCATATATTTTCCCCTCATTGTCCTGATAGAGATGTAGTGTTTTACTTGTGGGCAAATCTGTTCCAGTTGGACGTTGTCCTCGTCTGCGGGGAACATCCCAAAAGAGTGCTTTCCACCCCCAGTATGTAGCCACAAGCGTTTTCTCATCTGTTGCATAGACTAATGAACTGACTGTACGTGTATGTCCTTTAATACTCGGAAGATAGTCAGAGACGGGTTCTTCTTTTGTCCAGAATTTGATTTCACCATCATCAGTATATGCAAATTGTGTGTCATCTTTCGAAAAACGGACAAAACTATGTTTGCTCCCTTTTTCGAACGTCTCCATTTTTTCGTTTCTTTCTAAATCCCAGACTTCAATTTTGGGTTCAGATGGAAAGACCATAGTTGCAATCAATCCACCTTCCGATGGATAATGTGGTGTCATTCGGGCATCTCCATAGTCAGAATAGCTTGCAGTCAGACTTCCACTTTCCACGTCCCATACATGAATTTTACCCTCTAAACTGCCGGCAGCAAGAAACCTTCCACACGGTGAAAAACAGAGGTTACCCCATCTTTCAGACCATTCAAGACGAGAAACTTGATCACCTGTTTCCACATCCCACAGTGCAATGAATTCAGCGGTCCGGTTTCTATGATCGTAACACGTACCTGCCAACAAACTGATATCCGGAGAAAAACAGGTGGGATAGATTCCATTAATTGATTCGTTTTCTGTTCCATTTAATTTGATTTCTATTTCTCTCATTTTCGTACCGGTGCGAGGACACCAAACATAAACCTTATTGTGCTCCTTAAATGCAACGAGCCGTTCTCCATCTGCAGAAAAAACAGGTTTGGTAATTCCGAAACGGTCATGTTTCTTCTTAAATTCCATCTCAGCAAGGCAAGTTTGGTTCTGGATGTCCCACACCCTGAGTGCTTCGTTAAGTGTAGTTGAAGCAATCCATCGACTATCAGGTGAGAATGTAACACCATCAATAGAACCTCTATCAGTTTCCCAGAGCGAGATTGGGGAAAGTGTTGAAAGTTGATACATCCAAAGTCCAATTGTTGTTCCAACAGCGAAGTACTGTCCATCCGGTGAAAATTCCATATCACGTACACTTCCACGTCCCAATCGAGCGATTGCACCTTCGGGAAGTTTCCAATTACATACTTTGCTATCATCAAAGTGAAAGGGGGTTGTCTGTGTTTTTGTGGTTTCCATTAATTCTCCTTTTATTGGTATTTGGGATGCAAGACTTGCTAACTTCGCACTACGATATGTAATGCGAAATTGACTGATAGAGTTGTGTAATCCAACAGGTGCAATGCTATTATGAATTGATAAGGAATGTTTAAGGGTTAATAAAGGGTTTCATGTCCCAAAGAAGAATAGTCCCATCATAACTACCACTTGCAAGAAGCGAACCATCAGGTGAAAAAGCAAGATCCTGGACATCAGTGACGTGTCCCCAGAAGGTAGCAATATTTTCACCACTCGCAACCTCCCATAAACGGATGGATACTTTCTCCAATCCTTTTACCCACCAAGAACCGGAGACGAGGTACTTTCCACACGGAGAAAATGCTAATGCCCACGGACGAATACACCCATGAGGTTGGATGCCCATGGATGTCGCTTCGCTCTACCTAACCTGCAATATAAAAATGGACAGAGTACTATTGTATCCATGTAATTCCTCTATTGATCATTATCTGTCTGAGTTCTATTGTGCATCTGTGAATCCAGATTTTCACAGTACCTTCTTTTGTATTAAGTATACGTGAAATCTCTGCGATGTTACAACCTTCTATATGTCGTAATATCCAAGCAATACGGTGGTTAGGTCTTGTGACCTGTTCAAGAGCCTTTTCTAATATTTCTTGTGCTTCCTGCCTGATAACATGTTTATCTGGACCGGGGGCATCATCCTCGTACTGGTTCAACGGCAAGTTATCCTGTTCTTCATAGGTTTGGACCGATTCACGAATCCGTTCTCTTTTTCGTATTGCATCAACAATTGTATTAGAAGCAAGTTTATTTAACCAAGCCCAAAAACTTCCTTTCTTGGGGTCCCATTTATTATCTTGTAGTTTTTCCCAGACTTTAGTAAATACATCCAAACTAACCTCTTCTGCATCCTGATGGTTGTATTTTAGCATACGATATGCTTTACCATAGACCCACTCATAGTGTTTATCAAATAACTGTCTAAACGCTGCTTCATTCCCTTGTTTAACTTGTTTGGCTAAGTAAGTGTCTTCGGTAGCAGATAGTTTGTTCTTCGCTTGGCGCGCCATAGGTTAGACTCTCCTCTGTCCTCTAATAGACCGAAACATAAGAAACCAATTCAGGTGGCAAAATTACGAAATAAACGTATATCAGGTTACAGAAAAATATGAAAATCGTTTTGTAAATAATAAAGTATTGGAAGACACAGAGACTTTGCGCTTTAATCTGTGTTTTAATGAGTTTGGATTGGATGTTGTTTTGATGAAAATGATTGGTTGGTATGGTAACAGAAATGGGCTTACCTGGAATCGAACCAGGGACCTCGCGCTTATCAGGCGCGCGCTCTAACCTTCTGAGCTATAAGCCCCTGAAAGTAGGTAAAAGAAGAGTTATTGAAAGTTAAATAGGAAGTCGTAATATGCCTTGTAAGATTCAGAGCGTTTGAACAAGGAGATCGTGTGAGAATATCCTTGTTAATTGCTCCTTAGAAAGGAGGTGATCCAGCCGCAGGTTCCCCTACGGCTACCTTGTTACGACTTCGCCCCGGTCATCGGTCTCATTTTAAACAGCTCCCTCCCGAAGGTTGGGTCACCGTCTTTGAATGCTACCAACTCCCATGGCGTGACGGGCGGTGTGTACAAGGGCCGGGAACGGATTCACCGCGGCATGCTGATCCGCGATTACTAGCGATTCCAACATTCATGCAGTCGAGTTGCAGACTGCAATCCGAACTGGGGTCGGCTTTTTGGGATTTGCTCCACCTCACGGTTTGGCATCCCTCTGTACCGACCATTGTAGCACGTGTGCAGCCCAGGGCATAAGGACCATGCGGACTTGACGTCATCCCCACCTTCCTCTGGCTCGTCACCAGCGGTCTCTTTAGAGTCCCCAGCATTACCTGATGGCAACTAAAGACAGGGGTTGCGCTCGTTGCGGGACTTAACCCAACATCTCACGACACGAGCTGACGACAGCCATGCAGTACCTGTCATAGCGTCCCAAGGGAAAACCATATTTCTATGGCGGTCACTAAGATGTCAAGCCCTGGTTAAGGTTCTTCGCGTTGCGTCGAATTAAGCGACATGCTCCACCGCTTGTGCGGCCCCCCGTCAATTACCTTGAGTTTTAACCTTGCGGCCGTACTCCCCAGGCGGGGTACTTAATGCGTTAGCTACAGCACAGAGGGAATCAACACCCCCTACACTTAGTACCCATCGTTTACAGTAAGGACTAGCGGGGTATCTAATCCCGGTTGCTCCCCAAACTTTCGCGCATGAGCGTCAGTCTTAGACCAGAAAGCCGCCTTCGCCACGGGTGTTCTAAACGATATCTGAGCATTTCACCGCTACACCGTTCATTCCACTTTCCTCTTCCAGACTCAAGTGATGTAGTATCAAACGCAGTGGTTCGGTTGAGCCGAACCCTTTCACGTCTGACTGACACCACCGCCTGCGCGCGCTTTACGCCCAGTGATTCCGGACAACGCTTGCCCCCTACGTCTTACCGCAGCTGCTGGCACGTAGTTAGCTGGGGCTTTCTACCACGGTAACGTCAAACCCGTTGCGTTATCAGCAACGAGCAATTCATCCCGTAACACAGAGGTTTACGACTCGAAAGCCTTCATCCCCCACGCGGTGTCGCATCGTCAGGGTTTCCCCCATTGCGAAATATTCTCGACTGCAGCCTCCCGTAGGAGTTTGGGCAGTGTCTCAGTCCCAATGTGGCTGACCATCCTCTCAGACCAGCTACCCATCGTAGCCTTGGTGAGCCGTTACCTCACCAACAAGCTAATAGGACGCGGGCTTATCTCCGAGCGGCAGCCGAAGCCACCTTTCATTCGGTCGACCGAAGTCAACCGAGTCTTATTTGGTATTAGCAACCCTTTCGAGTTGTTGTCCCCATCTCAGAGGCAAATTACCCACGCGTTACTCACCCTTTCGCCACTTTCCATCGGACCGAAGTCCGACTTCTCGTTCGGCTTGCATGCCTAATCCACACCGCCAGCGTTCGTCCTGAGCCGGTATCATACTCTCCACAAAAGTTTTGAAGTACATCATCAAATAATTGAAGCGTACTCACAAGCTATTAATAGGCACGTCACGTTCACTATTTAACTTTCAAAGAACTACTTCACCTTCCAAGTTGTTGAAAGGTAGATATATTATACCCACTTAAAATTCGTTTGTCAAATTAAAATATGGAAAAAAGCATGATTCTTGTAAAAATTATGCTTTTTGCAGGAATTTTAGCCTTTTTATCGTTTTGTAAGCAGTATAGGTGACTACATGTTGGTGTTTGTGGATTTCTAACGCTTATCATTAATCGTCTATTTCTATTATCTCTGTTTCAGTAGTTTCGAGGCGAAAGGTCTGGACATTTTCTCCTTCAAGTAGAGACGGATCTAAATCTAAATCCGAGCCAACGACAACATTCACTGGAACAATACCTTCCTGAGCCTTTTGATTGAGTAGTGTAAGCACACCCATCAATTGTCGGCGATTTTCTTGCTGTTCCTCAGGTAAAATCTCAATCCAGTCCTCAAAAAGCGCAGTCAGATCGTCAAGTTTCACAGGGCCACCGGACATCTGCTTCAGTCTATCCATTATTGCGTCAACTTCGGGAGATTGACCGTATTTCTCAGCGAGATAAGCCTGTGCCTTTTCGAAATCTGCCTCTTCAACGTCCTCATCAAGAAGTGATTTAACTTCTTCAGGTATACCAAATGTAGACATTAGTTGTGTCGGGTCAAATTCGGATGTCGGTTCAGATGTTTCTGGTTTTTCCTTTGCAGTATTAGTTAACTCATCTACAGATTTTGATTTAACCTTAACATTTTCGTTAGCTGATTTTGGTGATTGTGTTTCCTTAGACTGTTCGGAAGATGTGATTTTGTCAGGTTCCGATGGTGTGATAGATTGGGGTGCCTCTCCAATTTCAGTAGCAAAACGGTTATAGTCCCATTTTGAGTAAAAATGGATGCCTGCCAAGAGAAGAACAGCGATAATTACTATACCGCCAATTAATTTGAGATCGAGTTGTTTGAACATTGTCTCTCCTTTTTTAAAGTGGTTAATTCTATGATGGACATTTGGGTGCGCGATATTCGTCCCGAAGTGCCGTATTTAAAAATACACACTTGATACGCCAAAATGTTCCAAAATTTGTAGGGTTTAAATGAAACGGAATACGGCACAAACTGACAGTTTGTGCTACAAAAGAGAGACATTATATATCAGAAATGGTATTATATACCGCCGCTGATGGCAGTGAGGAATTGTAGAGTTCTGCGTCTACGTGAACGCTTTCGTGCCTGTCCATTCTGATGAAAATACTGTTGACGCAAACACCGATGCTGGATAGGTTTGATTATCTTACGTCTTCACTCCACTGGAGCTTTTTACGGCCAATATGTTATGCTTTTTCCGGTTGTTTCTGAGGCATCAACGTATTGAGCCAGATCACGCAACGCAATGACGGTACAGTTTCTGTCACGCAGATAATCCATGTAGGTCTCAAACACTTCAGGTGTGGTGTCAACCCACGGATGTTCAAGAGCAGGTACACCGTGAAATGTCAAGACAGCGATTTTCCCATCCTTTGCTTGATCAACCGCCCAGACCAAATCCTCAAATTTATAGTTTGGACCAGGGACACCTGTTGAAGGAATAACCAAAGGATGATGAACATCAGGATCGTAAGCAGGACCTCGTCCACCTTCCAAATCATAAGGAAAATCTGGACCGACACCACGTCGTGCGAAAGGATAGCCTTTTTCTTTCAGGACTTCAATCGCTTCCGGCCCTCGACTGTCACCAGGGTAAGCAAAGGTCTCAGGAATAGGGATTTCATACGCCTCACACCGATTGTCAATGTGTATCAATTCTGCCAGAAACTTTTCCTGTGATAGTGTGTTGATGTTATTATGATGGCGGGTGTGGTTACCTATTTCAAAACCTTCATTGTGTAACTCACGAATTTCTTCCCATGTAACATAGTGATCTTTGTTGTTGAGAAAACCGAGACCTTCTGTAATGAAAAAAGTCGCTCCAAAACCGTATCGTTTTAACAGAGGAGCAACATTAGTATAATCTGACTTGTTGCCGTCATCAAAGGTGAGGACAACTAATCTATCGGGGATGGGTCGCAGTGCTTTAGTTTCTGGTATTTTTTGGTTTTGCATTTGTTTCATTGGTCCTTAGAATTGGTAGGAAGTTCCTTGTCCTCCACCACTAATGGCAGGTAGGAAAAGGAGTTCTGCGTCTGAGTCAACTAATACTTGATCACGTACTACTCGGTTTCCTTCTGGCGCAGTAACAAATATGTCAAAGCTCTCTAAAGCATTTTGACGTTGAGTAATGATTACCTCTAAATATTTCTCAACACTATAATGAAATTATACCATTTCTAACAGACTCATGTAAAGAATATTAGAGACGCAAGAGTGTGTAAAGTTCTTGTCACCGTAGACATCAATTCAAGTGAAAAACCTATAATCTATTGTAGGACCAAATCAACGGTATGGATGCGGTTAGACGAATATGCGTTTGGTATTCGCCAGGATTCCCCGTGTCTCTGTGCCCCGCCATTCCTTGTCCTGTAAAGCAACGGGCGGGCACAGAGACCCGCCCCTACAATTCATGGTGAGAAGTTAGTGACAAAATCTTTACACACTCAAAAGCGAAGTGTGATTTGCATATAAGTTTAGAATAAGGTATACTTAACATTGATTTGTAACTTGCTATGTCCTTGACTAAAGGAATAACTAATGAATAGAGAAGTAATATCATGGCGTTTAGCGATTTTAAAACAATTTCTGAGGTACAAGAAAGGTTCAGAGTCACTTATGCGGAAGATGATTTCGTTGAAGCTGAACCGGTAACCCCTTCGGTGGAGTTCTTGAGAGACTTTGAATTTACACGAGAACATATCAACGTTTTTGCGTCTGAAGCATCACGGTGTGAGACGATTATCTTTCCTGTTTTGAAGGAGAGTTATAAAGCTTATGCCGATCAATACGCGCTCTGGATAAAGCAAACTATCACTTACGATGACATCTTAAACGGAACACCAGACTATTTTATCTCTACCAAATCTGAATTAGGCAAAACCGTTGTTGGAAGCCCGTTGATACTGCTCGTTGAGGCAAAGAAAAACGACTTTGAGCATGGATGGGGACAATGTCTGGCAGAGTTAGTCGCCGCACAAAAAATAAATGCTGAAAAAGTGAATGATGGTGCATCCCTACCCGTGTACGGTATTGTCATCGATGGAACATTATGGCAATTCGGACGACTTATCGGCGATACCTTTACCCAAAACAAAACAGACTTTGCATTAGCTAATTTATCAACGCTTTTCGGCGCAGTTGATTCTGTGTTCAAATTCGTAACTGATACGAACTGAAAGGGGCATTTTTGGGTTTTCCAAAAGATTGAAAATTCATAAAATTTATGGTATACTTTACAAAGAATGTGCTAAATTGTTTTCAAAAAAACTTCTACTTATGTAAAACGAGTAGGAATTCATGAATTCAACCCATTATAATGACAATGTTTTTATAAATTGCCCTTTTGACTCAGATTACAAACCTTTGTTTGATGCGATGATATTTGCCGTGCATGATTGCGGTTTTGTTGCCCGTTGTGCGCTTGAGGCAGGGGACGCAAGTCAAGTTCGGATTGATAAGATTTATAATATTATTGAGGATTGCCGTTATGGAATCCATGATATATCGCGGACAGAATTAGATGAAGTTTCACATCTACCTCGATTTAATATGCCCTTAGAGTTAGGGATTTTTCTAGGTGCTAAGAGATTTGGTGTAGAAAAACAGGAGACAAAAAAATGCCTTGTGATGGATAGAGAACTGTATCGGTATCAAAAGTTTATTTCAGATATTGCAGGCCAAGATATTTTTGTGCATAACAATAATCCTGAGGAAGTGGTCCGGGTTGTTCGAAATTGGCTTCTCACCGTATCGGATCGACAGACCATTCCAGGTGGTGGAATTATTTGGAAACGTTACCAAAGTTTTTTGAACGATTTACCTCAGGTCGTTCAGGGACTTCGTTTAGAAGTTGAAGACCTGGAGTACTTCAATGATTATATTTTTGCTATAGCAGAGTGGTTAGATCTTCAATCAAATAGCAAACTATAACCTATTCTATGGAGGTGATTAAAAATGTCAAGACAGAGAATTGTCAAATATCCTCCTAAGCGAGGACAAATCCCAAGGTCAAAAATAAAACGAGCAGTCAAGGAAGTTCTTGAGGCAAGAGGAGTCCAGATAGAACCCAAACGTGATACCTATAAATACCATCTAAAGCAAGGGGACAAAATTATCCGCAGCGGAAGGACGAATAACTTACAGCGACGTGAAAAGGAACTTCAACGGGATTACGGTCCAGATGTTTATGTTCATCAAGTCGGGAGACGCACGACGCGAGAAGAAGCGAGGGAATGGCAGAAAAAGCAAAAACGACGCACCTCTTAGTTTTTGAAACCTATAGTAATTAACTACTATCCGTAGATGATTTGGAAGGAATTACTTCCTTAATAATTTGTTGTACTGGACTCGCGCTATCAGAACCGCTGGACTTAGCAGATAAATAACCGCTTTGATTTGCTTCAAATATAGTTTTCGTTGCTGCCAATAATACCTGATCGCGTGTGTCACGGTTTCCTTCTGCTGCCGCGACAAAGGTGTCAAAAGTCTCTAAGGCATTTTGGCGATGAGTGTTGATTACCTCTAAATGTTTCTCTGCAGCATAATTTTTAATGACACGGTTGAGAATTAGAAAAATTAAAGAAAGGTAGAAACCTTTTGAAAAAAGATTTGACAGAATCGTAGATAACTGATTTACTTGGTTAACCGTAGAGCCTATATCCACCAATAATTTTCCAAAAATATACATGAACAAGAGAGATAACCCGCCTGTAACTATAAGCCAAACCCATGCCATTCTTCCATGTTTTTTCGCTTGATTTTCAAAAAGCATCTTGTATTTTGAAATAGGTTCTTCTGTCAATTGGTTTTGCCACTTAAGGTGGGTTTGCTCTATTTCCTTTAGTTTTTCCTCTGATTTCTGTAGTACTTCTGTCTGTTGCTCATTTATTCCCTCGCCAATCTTTTGCAGTTTGTCAACTTCCTCACCAATTGCTTTATTAAACTTTTCCTTAGCAGAAGTAAGAGTTGTTTTAACAGTGTCCTCAAGTTGTTCTACCCTCCTTGACGACAAATAAGCTGTTACCTGAAGCAAAGAGTTTTTTACTCCTTCACAAAATTCACGAATTTCTTGTGAAAGATTACCATGTTGGTTTCTTATATTTTTATCTCTTTCTCCTATGCCAAAATCCACAATTTTTCCGGTCATTTTGTAAGATTGGAGAACGTGATGCCTAAGTTGTTGAACATCCCGAGAAGATAAACTAACAAGCACATCGCGCGGAGATGCAAGAATTTCATCCAACATTTTATAGGCAACTTCCAATTCTGGATATACAGATTCAAAACTAAGTTTTTCGTTAGATAAATTAGAACGTTTTAAGTTTTCCAGGTTATCTATGTTAAAATTTAATCTTTTTAAAGCATCAATAATTCCTATATGAGTGCCTATACCGCTTTTTAGTCGTGGAACAATCGTGCCAGCGTCGCCTAAGAAATCAGAGCGTTTTTCCATATCGACACCCTCTGATATTTCGACCGTTGTTTCATTTTCCTTTCTAATATTGTAAGATTTCTCATTCTCAAAATCTGCTAACAGCCAATAAGGCCCTTCATTTTCTTCAGATATTAGCAGACTTTGGGAAAGATTAACTGGACTTGTATCAAATTTTTGCTGTAACTTAGAAATGTCTTTCTGTGACCAAGCCTCGTAAAATTCAGTATAATCCAAATCAAATAAAAATTGTCCTTCAGCCATAATAACCTCCACAATGTAGATTACCCAAATTCATTACACTAGCACATCACATACTTGTATAGTATAGGTTTCTAAAACTCAAGCACCCAATCAATTGCCTCCATCATCCGTAGTGTTTCAGTGATGGAAACCAAAATCAAGGGATATAGACGGATCTCCTCATGACTTAACGCCTCTCCTTTTCTATCCTTCAACCACTTCTGACAAACCTGATATGCTCCAATCTCATATTCCCATACTTCTGGGGGGACATTCGTAAAGGACTGTGTGTTGTTGATCCAGACATTGCCATCTTCATAACGAAGTTTTGAGACTACGCCATCTCCTTCTCCCTCAAATAAATGGCGATGTGGTATATTCCTATCCTTTAAGAGATGCAGATCAATTAATTCTTGTCCATACTCTGCAAGTAAGCAGAATTCGTCAATATCTTGTAGTAAAGGGATGCGCGGAAAATCGTATTTAAGAAATTCATAGTAACGTTGACGATATTTGGCACTATACAACACTGCGTAAATGTAGGCGAAAATCTCCTCTGGTGTGATGCCTTCGGGGAGTTGAAACGGTGCAGTTTGTGGTAATTCCAACGTCTCTGAAAGGGCAGTGAGAAATTCGGGTTTGAAATTGAGTTCAGGTTCTGTTGAGCCTAATAGTCCTTCTGAATCAGGATACAAGTAAAGCGGAAATACGTGGGCGGATTCGCTTGTTCTGTTTGAAATATAAGACTTGTCGGTAATTTTATCGCTTATCAATGCGTTTTGCCATATAGGGCTTTTGACGACGCGGCATACACAGATACCAAGGTTTTCCTTTTGCAGATGCTGCATAACTTCCTTGCGCGGTCGTGTGTGGAAACCAGACGACTGACCGGTATAGTAAGTCCAACGCGTATCAAAGGGACGATAACAGACGCGTAAAACGTGCTGTTCTGCATTGAGATGGTTCCGAAGGTCTGCTTGGGCTGATTTGACACTCCAATCACCACTATCCTCTAGATTATATTTCTGTCTTACATCAGGTTCAGTTAACGACACAAAATCGTTAACTGTGTCGCGTAAGTCCTGTTCTGTAACATGAAATGCTAACTTATCCCGGGATGTGACAATTCCAGTTGAACCAGCTTGAAAGATGTCAGTAATTTTCCAACCACTTTCGTATTCGGCACTGTAGTCTGTTTCTTGCGGCACAAAAAGGTAGTAGGGTGATGTAGGTTGTAGTTCACACCACGCCGTGGATTGGACATCAGTTGCCGAAAGAATACTGTATTTTTCTTCTCTACTTCCCCACATATCAGCGTAATAGACCTTTGCCGAAACAGGATTATCGCGTTGTTTGATACACAACAGGATGGAAACTCCTTGTAAAATGTCAAAGACGTTTTCATTTCTCTGCCCGATCGGAGTTGCTTCTTTTCTTCTGTTACTGCCGTGTAAATTAAACAAGTAGATAGTATTAAAACTGTCCAATAAACTCTTTCGCATGCCGCGAAAGACAGGACCGTCAAGAAAACTGTTGTTGACAATATAACCAAGAATTCCCTCACCGTTTCTATCAATTCGCCAATGTGCCCACCGAATAAACTTTGCATAATCTGCCTGAAGTGATTGATTTTCTTCGTTTAGTTGTTTTCCGTGTATCTGTTTGTAATCTTCCATGAGTTCACCGATAAAAGTTAAATTTCTGCCCACACGACTCGGATTAGCAGAGTTGCGCTGGTAGGGTGGATTGCCGAGGATAACAAGAATAGGTTCATCACGTTTTATTGAGAGTGCAGCGTTTGCTTCATCAGAGATAAACGCAGCAAACGGCAAGGGCGGCTGCATTTCGTCCGGTTGTTCCAAAGCATTGGTAAGATAGATACCGAGTCGTTCATCAGCGCGCCATCCTTGTGTTTGCAGAAACAGGCTTAACTTCAGATGTGCAATCGTATATGGCGCGACAAGCAGTTCAAACCCAAATATCCGTTTGACGAGTTGCGCGTTGATATACTGATTCCAATCCCCGGTGCCATAATGGGTTGTAACGTGTTCTCGGATGTGGTCAAGCACGGACAGCAGGAATCCACCTGTGCCTGTGGCAGGATCGAGGATAAGTGTGTCGTCATCGGCAAGTCCATCGGGTTTATTGAGTTCTGTTTTGAGCAAGGAATCCACTGAGCGAACAATGTAGGAGATAACCTGTGGCGGCGTATAAAAAACCCCGCGGTCAAAGCGGAGTTTCGGATTATATTCTTTTAGGAACGTCTCGTAAAAATGGATAACCGGGTCTTCAAGAGGATTTCTGGCAGTAAATGCTGTACGGAGCATGGCTGTTGGAACGTTTTGGAGGAGCGTTGCAATGTCATCCAGAATGTAGGTAACATTCGCCTCAAGTCGTGGAGAGGCGACATGATAAAAGAGTTCTATGAGGAATGGGTTTGATTTCGGCAGTGCGCCGACAGCGGTGTGACGTGAAAAATTTGTTGCATTCGGCAGTGTGCAGCGTGCAGCGAATAACCCATACGTGAGAGTTTGTGCATACATATCCGAGAAATCGTTAGGAGTGAGTGTCGCGAGCAACGTTTCCTTGAACGCTTTGAACATTCTGTAGGTTTCACTGTCCTCATCGGTGAGTGTCGTTGCGATCTGTGTTTGGAGTTCTCGTGTGCGTCTTGCAAGATATTTTGCAAGTGCTTCCGGTGTGCCGATTTGGACAGATGTCTTCAGGAATCGCTCTAATAATATCGCTAAATCATCGGTGTTGTCTGTAATGTGTGCTGTTGTGTTGCATTGTCCATCTATCCACAACTCAAAATCGGTGAAGTTGGTAAGGATGAAATTATCAAGGTTTTCTCTAAAACGTTGGTTCTGTTGTGCGGCGTGTCCTGTTAGGTTATTTAGGTCTGTGCTGTACGATTCCGCTTCAATATAGCCGATGGGTAACAATCCATCTGTTGCGATGATGTCGGGTCGTCCGATCTGGTTGATTGTTCTCGGTTCCAGTGTGAATCTTATGTTGGGGTTGTCAAAAAAGTCTGCGTCTGCTGTAACATCTTCCAGAAACGTCTTGAGATGTGGGAGAAAAGAAAGTTCGGGAGTGGCATTTGGGTCTGATTGTGTTTGATGGATTTTCTGTAGGTATTGATGGCAGTGTCTTTGAAAATTCATATTGATTATGTCTGTATGTTGAAATGTGTTCTTTAAATAGGTATTCTCAAGGTTTTGGAATTTTCAGGATTATACCATTTCTATAAATGTTTGCCCCATTAACATTTGTTAAGAATGTCTTGAAGGACAGCACAAACTGGCAGTTTATGCTACAAAAATGCGGTGTTTTCTATTAGAAATGGTATAATCTTTTTACAGGTTCTTCAGTATCTGATGAAACGCCGCCGCTAATGGCAAGTAGGAAGTGGAGTTCTGCGTCTGCGTCAACTAATACTTGATCACGTGCTTCTCGGTTTCCCTCTGCTGCCGCAACAAAGGTATCAAAAATCTATAATACCAAATTAACGTGATTATTTTTTTGATAAAGCCAGCATTGCGAGGCACGGAGACCTCGCGGGACAAATTGGGTTAATTTGGTATAAGGCATTTTGACGGTGTGTATTGATAACCTCTAAATGTTTCTCAAACACTATAATGAAATTATACCATTTCTAACAGACTTAAGTAAAGAATATAAGAGACGCAATGAATTGCCCGACTACGAAAACTTGTTTTGGTAATGATTAGTTATTATTTGAAATGGTATAATTTTAGGATAAAAAGCGAAGTGTGATTTGCATATAAGTTTAGAATAAGGTATACTTAACATTGATTTGTAACTTGCTATATCCTTGACTAAAGGAGTACCCAATGAAACTATTTGATACGGTTGCACTCATAGAAGACATGCCAACACTCAAGTTATACCGTGGGCAAGTTGGTACTATTGTTGAGGTATATGAACCGACGGTATTTGAGGTTGAGTTTTGCGATCTTAAAGGTCAAACGTATGCATTAGAGACGTTGCCAGCATCGCAACTCATGCTGCTGCGGCATGAACTTTTTGAGGAACGAAAATCAGCTTAATTTTCTACAATGACAAACGCACGACCGTTCCTCACTTCTTATAATTCATCTGGATACAGATCTGATGAAACACCACCACTGATAGCAGGAAGAAAGTGGAGTTCTGCGTCTGCGTCAAGGCGATCGTGCATGGCGACTCTGGTGAGCACTCCGTTGATATAGACACCGATACTGGGATGGATACGGTCACCATCACAAAGTTTTGCTTTTGTGCCTGGGTATTGGTTCTCCAGGTTGTTTATTACCTCACGGATTGTAGTACCTTCAACTGTGACACTCTCTTCACCATCAGTAAGGTTACGTATGAGGGAGGGAATGGCGATGGTTGGCATTGTGGTAATTCCTATTAGATAGGCGCGGTTTGAAACCACGCCTAATGAAATTTGACGTTCAAGTTGTGTATTCGTAGGGGCGTGGTCTCCACGCCCGATGGACAGAAACGGACAAAACAAGCGGGTTGGGAAGCCCGACCTCTACAAGCGGGTTGGGAAACCCGACCTCTACAAGCGGGTTGGGAAACCCGACCTCTACAAGCGGGTTGGGAAACCCAACCCCTACGCATCAACTACCGATATGGCTTAGATTTTACCTAATGCTTTCAAGAGGCGGTCAGGAGACATCGGCAGTTCAGTCATACGGATACCGATAGCGTCGTAAATAGCATTGGCAATCGCAGCGGGTGGCGGAACAATCGGTACTTCACCAACTCCTCGTACACCATACGGGTGTCCTGGATTCGGCACTTCTACGATAACCGTATCAATCATCGGTAAGTCTAAACAGGTCGGCATACGGTAATCAAGGAAGCTTGCGTTTGTCATTTCGCCTTCGTCATTGTAAATGTACTCCTCATTCAATGCCCAACCGATACCTTGAACGACTCCTCCCTGGATTTGTCCTTCAACATAGCTGGGGTGAATGGCTTTTCCTGCATCCTGCGTTGCAGTGTAACGTAGGATTTCAACCTTACCGGTTTCTACGTCCACTTCCACATCAACAACATGTGTTGCGAATGCTCCACCAGCACCAGCGGGATCCATTGTAGCTCTGCCGACCACAGGACCACCAGTTTGACTAAGTTTACCCGATAGGTCTCGGAAACTCATCTGTTCCTCTTTGCCGTTGATACTTGAGAACTCACCATCAGCAAACTGCACATTGTCTTCATCAACTTCCCAGAGTTTAGCAGCCCGTACTTTCATCTGTTTCACAACATCTTGTGCCGCTTCATACGCAGCATAACCGGTCGCATAAGTTGTTCGACTGCCACCTGTGACTGCAGTGTAGCCGATGGAATTGGTATCAACCACAGCTGGATTGACTGATTCAGCGGGGATGCCGAGTACTTCCGCGGCTTGCATTGCAATGGATGCACGCGTGCCACCAATATCCGTAGACCCTTCAACGAGGTTAACCGTGCCATCAGGATTGACATTAATTGTAACACTGGATTCCAGACCGATGTTAAACCAGAAACCGGAAGCGATTCCACGTCCATGGTATTTTTTTCCATTTGAGGAAGTGTAATGGGGATGTTCCTTTGCTGCTTCAAGTGTTTCAATAAAACCGATGCGTGGATAAACGGGACCGTCAGGACGACGATCACCTTCTTTAGCACCATTCATAAGACGAATTTCAAGTGGGTCTATATTCAATGTCTCCGCGAGTTCATCTACGACGGTCTCTGTTCCGAAGGCTGCATTGGTTGCCCCTGGTGCACGATAAGGAGCAGACTTTGGTTTATTCAGGACAACGTCGTAACCATCAATGAGGACATTTTCAATGTTGTAGGGAGCAAAGACACACATTGCACCTGCACCGACCGGTGAACCGGGATATGCCCCTGCTTCAAAGGCAAGGGAGGTTTGTGCTGCAGTTATTTTACCGTCTTTTTTAGCACCAATTTTAATTGTGATGTAAGATGCGGGGGTTGGACCTGTCCCTTCAAACACATCCGCGCGGTTCATCAAGACTTTGACAGGTTTGCCTGTTTTCTTCGCAAGGAGTGCTGCAACAGGTTTAATGTATACGTTAATCTTTCCACCAAATCCACCACCAATTTCTAATGGGACAACTTTGATTTTAGAAACCGGATACTGAAGGATTTCAGCGAGTTGTTCACGAACAGTGAATGCCCCCTGTGTGCTACACCACACTGTCAACTGTCCATCTTGATTGTAATGTGCAGTAGCGTTGTGGGGTTCTATATAACCTTGATGGACGGTGCCTGTAACAAAGTCTCTTTCAATCACAACTTCTGCATCGGCAAATCCTTTTTCTATGTCACCTTTTTTGTGTTGTAGGTGACTGGCTATATTGGTCGGTTTATCTTCTGTGTCCCCCAGAGACGATGTTGTTAAGTGTTCATGTAGGATAGGTGCATCAGGTTCCATCGCTTGTCGCACCTCTAAAACAGGTGGAAGCACCTCATATTCAACATCTATCAGTTCGCAAGCTTCTTCTGCGATATGCGGGTTGGTAGCTGCAACTGCTGCGATGGCGTGTCCCTTATATAATGCTTTATCACTTGCCAAAATGTTGTCGCAGAGATATTTGAGATTAACCGGACCTTCCCCAAGGTCTGCCATTTTGTCTTCTGCTGCGGGCAGGTCTTGGGCAGTCACAACACCTTTAACACCAGGATGTGCTTCAGCGCGACTGGTGTCAATTGATACGATTCGTGCATGGGCATGTGGACTCCTAAGCACCCTCCCGTGCAAGAGTCCTGTGATCTGAAAATCTGCCCCATATATTGCCCTTCCTGTGACTTTATCTACGCCATCATGGCGGATAGGACGCGTTCCAATAACTTTGTATTCTTTCTTTTCAGACATAAGACACTCCTTCTATGTAGCTGCGGCTGCATCAAGCACAGCACGAACGATCTTATCGTAACCGGTGCAGCGGCACAAATTCCCTGCTAACCAGTATCGGATTTCATGTTCCGTTGGGTTTGGGTTATTGTCTAATAATGCTTTTGCACTCATGATAAATCCGGGAGTGCATATACCACATTGAAGTGCGGCGTTTTCAAGAAAGGCATCTTGGATCGGATGCAATTTGTCTGGTTCTGCAAGACCTTCTATGGTTTCAACAGATTTACCTTCAGTCTCAACGCCTAAAACCAGGCATGAATTGACGAGTCTGCCGTCAAGTATGACACTGCATGCACCACAATTACCGTTGTTACATCCCTCTTTTGCGCCTGTGAGGTGGAGTTCATCTCTGAGCACTTCCAATAAACTCTGTCGTGGTTCACAGAGAAATTCCACCGCTTCATCATTGATTGTGGTTTGAATGTGCGATTTTCTGACCATAGTATCGGTTTCCTTTTACTTTTAGAGACTATATATTGTCCGTTATAATTTTGCTAAGAATTATGCTGCGTCTCTGACTCTTTGTAATGCTCCGTTAAGTGCGCGTCGAGTTAGTACTCCAACGAGGTGTGTTCGTTGTTCAGCAGTTCCGCGCATATCGCTAATTGGACGTGCGATCACTTGTGCTGCTTGTGCTGCTTCGTCAATAACAGCATCAGAAATTTCTTTACCGGCAAGTAACGCGCTTGCCTCTTCAGCAAATAGGGGAGTAGGCGCAACAGCACCGAGGGCGATTCGTGCGGAGACGATACGTTGTTTCGCATCATCTAAAACTACAGATGCCCCTGCCCCAACAACTGCAATGTCCATTTCATTTCGTGGTATAAATCTAAGATAATAAGAACTTGAATTTTTCTGTGGTGCGGGTATCTTTATGGAGACAAGCATCTCACCTTTTGCAAGAACTGTCTGCCCGGGACCTGTGCAGAAATCTTCTACTGAAATTTCACGTTCACCGTTTGGTCCGGCAATAATACAGGTGGCATTTAGCACAATTAGTGGCGGAATACAATCAGCAGCAGGAGAGGCATTGCAAAGGTTACCGCCAACCGCAGCGCGTCCTTGTATTGCAGTCCCACCGATGATTTTAGTTGCGTCTACTAAACCGGGATAGGTTTCGCAAATAGCATCAGCAGCATAAATCTGATAACACGGAACCGCTGCACCGAGTGTGAGTCCGGTGTCCGAGTCATAGGCTAACTCATTGACTTCAGGAATGGATTTAATATCTATCATCCAATCAAGTGTTCTTCTACCCTCTCGTGCTTGCACGATAATATCTGTGCCACCAGCGAGTAATCGGGCTTTGTCCCCTTTTTCATCAAGCAATGCTACGGTTTCAGATACAGTTTTAGCATCAATATATTCATAAGCTTGCATGGACAACAATCTCCTTTCGGTATAATTTTGGATAAAATGTCATTTTAATTAGATTATATCATATACGTGAAAATGTGCAAGTTTTTTGTTAGAAACCAGCAGACCATTCTGAGTTTGGTTCTCCCTTACTTTCCTGCAGTATAATTTCAATAGAAGTAACTCATGTTTTATGGTTTGTGTCTGATTTTAAGTGGGTTTTATATCTACTACAAATTATCTCATTATTACCGTATGGTAATGTAAACTCTTATAACACAATTAACGTTTAGTGGCGTAAACACGAATACACCTTACTCTCAATTTGACAATGATCTAGTAGAACGCTTTACTATACTTAAACGAGAAAGGTGTGTCAAAATATACGTTGATATCCGTACACAGACATCTACAGTCTAAATTTCTCACGGACTGTCAGCAAAGGATGGAAGCAAATGAGACGGACAAAATCACAAAATCATAACAGAGAATGGACCCCTGCCCAGAACACTGATCAGGAAACCTCCTTGTTAGAGATCATTGAAGAAAATTCACAATTACCGGAAGAAGATCAAGCACGTTATCAACATCTGTTGCACATGTGTAAGAATGAAACTTTGAGCGATGATGAACTAACCGAATATCAAACGTTGTTGCACCAATTGGAAATTCGTAACTTGAAACGGATTGAAGCCCTTATGGCTTTGGCTCAGATAAAAGGAAAACGTCACAGAAAATAATTACTAAACCGCAACTATTATGATGCGCTTAGCGGTGATTCCAAGGATGCCAACTTTGTGGTGAGAGTATAAGAGATTATTTTGATAGCACCGACTGTTTGTGTGCATCAGAATCGTGTGAATATTAGGCAATACTATCGGTGGTTTCATAATTGCTTTATGTTAATGGCAAAGTGTGTGTAAAGTGTTTGCACAAGTCCCTCATGAACCATTGTAGTGCCAAATCAACGGGACCAATGTGCTTATGGCATTCCCCGGGTCTCCGTGCCCCGCCATCTTTCAATCTACCAACAATCGCGGGGCACGGAGACCCCGCAGGACAATAACAGAAAGTCGTATCTGTGCAAAAACTTTACACACCTGGACGGTGGGGAAGACTTGAAAAGATTAGATCTTTCAGTCTTTGATTATCCAAAGCCAGTGAAACTTATTATACTCTTTCTGCAAATAGCAACAGACGTTAATGATTTAATTTTAGATTTTTTCGCGGGTTCTTGCACAACTGCACAAGCAGTTATGGAACTCAATCAAGAAGATGATGGAAACCGACCATATATCATGGTACAGCTGCCCGAACCCACACCTGAAAATTCAGCAGCACGCAAGGCCGGATTTGATACTATTGCTGAAGTCGGTAAAGAAGGGATTCGTCGCGTCTGCCAAAAAAGTGCTGAATCGTCCGGTTTTCGCGTCTTTTAACTCCGACAATCCAAAAACGCGATATCCTGAGTTTGTAGAAAATTACGAAAAAGGGTACTTAGAATTCAAACTCGGTGTTGTTCTCCGACAAGCTCGGGAAGAAGCTGGATTAACCCAAGAAGATATGGCACTAAAGTTGAATACCAAGAAATCTGCTATTTCAAGAATAGAAAACCATGCTGAGAATGTTACGCTTTCAACTTTGAGAAAATATGCAGAAGTAGTCGGAAAGAAAATACATTTTTCGATAGGATAATTAATGCGTTAGGTTAATTCAGGAGACAAATCTGTCAAGGTTATTTAGTTTTAAAAATTTTCAATTGATGCGAATCCTGGTTCTGACACTGGTTCGTAGTCGCGCAATTCATTGCGCGCTCTTCCATTCGTAGCCGTGCTTATAAAGCACGACTATGAGGTTTGGAGGTGATTAATATTACACGTTTAATAAATGAATCTTTATCAGGGACTAAAGACTTCCTTAAAATCTGTCCAAATGAAACGGGGCGATTATCTCTGAGACCTCACCTGTCCGAACCAGTGTGGAGATCTCGTAAGCTGTGATGGGTGTGAGTAAGATACCGTTGCGATAGTGTCCTGTCGCGTATATTAGATTCTCAATAGGTGTTTTACCGAGTATGGGAGCATTGTCACTACTACCAGGCCGTAAACCTGTCCAAGTTTCGATAAGTGGCAGTTTATAAATGGCAGGCACAGCTTCAAACGCCCCGTGCAGGAGTTCATATATACCACCAACGATGAGATCCGTGTCAAACCCCAGTTCCTCAGTTGTTGCACCGATGACAAGTCGACCATCGGTCCTCGGCACTAAATATACAGGCATCGGGTACCTTGCTTTGACAGTACGGATGACGTTACTGATCATAATGCCCTCCCGCATTTGTAACGCCAACATCTGTCCCTTCACAGGACGGACGGGAGGTATCATAGTCTCCGGTAACCCGCTGATCTGCGCAGACCAGCATCCTGCGGCGAGAATACACACATCTGCGCCTTGAAAACCGTCTGCTGTTTGGACACCCGTTGCAGTACCGTTTTCTATGACAATTCTTTCAACACTGCTATGTTGATGCAACATGCCGCCGCGCAACTGATAGGCATGCAGGAGTGCCTGGACCATCAGCCGGTTATCAACCTGATGGTCAGTTTCACAACGAATAGCTGCAGTCACATAAGGTGAAAGTGCCCCTTCAATTTCACGCGCTGCTTGTCCGCTCAACCACTCTACATTCAGCCCTAAGTCTTGATATAAGGTATAAGCATGCCGGAGTTGATAGGTATCATCAGGTTCAATTCCTATAATGAGCGTGCCTTCTGCTCGGTAACCGATAGACATTTCTGCTTCTGATTCTAACTCATCGACCCATTCTGGGTAACGTGCTAAACTCTGATTGCTCAGTTTGAGCAGGTCGAGTTCGTCTATATGTGCTTCAGCAATTGGCCCGAGCATACCACCGGCTGCCCAAGATGCCCCGCGTCCGACTTGTCCGCGCTCATGAATGGTGACAGCAGCACCGGCTTTCGCCAGCTGCCACCCGATACCAAGTCCAATCACACCGCCACCAATGATGATAATCTTTTTATTTTTCATTTCTACCCTCTAAAATGTTTGTCTAAACTTAGATCTGTTGAAAAGGTAGAAATACCTCTCTGGAAACGCATTATATCCCCTTTGTCTAAAGACAATTGATTGACAGGAAGAGTGTTAAATACTGCTTTGCAACACTAAAAGTATTATACCACCAAATATTTCTTCACACAAGCAGAAAGTATTATCGTGATTTCACACATGATGACACCCTCTTAATCTTCATTAGGGACGATATGTGTGTCCTAGAAATCTAATATATGTGAAAACTTTGAAAACAAATAGTTAACTGGCACAAGTCGTAATATTAGGGTAAACCCGTATCACACAAGGATTCGCACATAATAATGGAGATTTTGAGTTTTATATTTTGAGACAAAACCCAACTTGTTATTTCATGATTTTAAATTGAAATTGTTTGCTAAATATAGGCCCCACACGGGTTTGTCAAATTATTATCGAAAAACGCAAATCAGAAGTGCGGAGTGTAGGGTGGTTCCATTATTTTTTTTACGTTAATGGTAAATAGAGTCTTGACGACTATCTGAAAATATGGTAAAATAGCAATTAAATTGGCTTATAATCAATATGTTGTTTAGTAATGGTTTTCCGAAGCAAGGTCAACACTGAATATTATTATGTCCATGTGAGATTGAAGGTTACGGTATAACACAGTTCATGAAAATACCGAATGCAGAAAACGCTATTGTGGACATTCGCAAGCTGCGGGAATACTGTCTCAATTCTGTTCATGAAGATGGTAAACATAAAGCACGTCTATTTTTCGGGGCACTTGGAATTACTGTGAAAAATGCAGAAGAGTTACGCGAGGCATTGTTGCAAGCAGTCAAGACAGATGATGCACAAGTTGGACAGCGAGATATTTATGGGCAACGTTACATCGTTGATTTCTTGTTTGTTTGGAAGGAAAGACAAACTTTAATTCGAAGTGTGTGGATTATTGACCCAGGATCAGATGTGCCAAGACTGATAACTACGTATCCATTATAGATTTAGGAGAACACTATGAAATCAAACTTTTTTGGTACTACCAATTTAGGGAACTTACCTGATTATTTTATTAAACAAGGGGATATTAAGAAAATTGAACTTTTTGATGTTGTCGCTCTCACACATGATCTTCCTGAACATAATCTGTGGCGAGGTCAAGTTGGCACGGTAGTTGAGATACTTTCAAACGGTGATGCCTATGAAGTTGAATTCAGTGACCGAGATGGACGTACATACCAATCCCTTGGGTTTCGAGCACCACAATTAATGGTCCTTCACCACGAACCAAGTCACAACCCACCAATCCCTATTAGTGAATAAGGACGCACAAGGTAATGTTACGCTATCATCTCTTTACGAATGTCATGTAGCAATCCAAGCGTTGCTGTAAAATAGTTGACAATTAATGGATAAATTAGATAAATACGTTGCCAACGAATCTACTTGGAGAATGGAGGGTAAGTAATATGAATGAAATTGTTCAAAATCTAAAAAGAATTGAAGAGTGGGTCGATTTCAATTCACCGCCACCAGATTTTGATACCAATACAGAATTTATGAAATTCGCTGTTGAAATTATGAACCGATGCTTGTACCTGCTCAAAACGGGAGCAGCATCGGCACCAGATGCAGAAACAGCTAGCAAAGGGTATGCCAAAAACGAGGCGATAATTGTAGGACACATGGTTCGGATCACAAAACTATACGAAGGGGTTCTCATGCATATTTGTAGTCACCATCAAGAATTAGCCCATATTTTTTTTCGCCTTATATTTGAGACTGCAATAAGAATGGAGTACCTCATTACATCAAAATCCCAAAAGAAATCCTTTCAAAGTTTTATTTTAGCTTCCTACAAACCTGAAAAAGAAATGCTTCAGGACTTGGAAAATAATGCTAAACAAAGACCATTAATTCCGATTGAAGAAAAAATGAGAAGCAGTATTATATCCTGGCTTAGAAGGGATGACATCAACCAAAAAGAGTTGTTCAATAATGCTATTTGGAATGTTGACGGTAAGAATTTTCGAGATATTATGAATGTATTTGACCTTGATTCTATGTATTCCTACGGATTCGGAATTGCAAGCCATCATGTTCACGGTGATTGGTTTGATATTGCATATTATCATCTTAAACAAGACAGAGACCAATACTACACGCCTGATTTATTTTTTACCGAACCGGACCCGAGAGTCGCATGTCCGATCACCGGAATTTGTCTTGATAGTCTTTTGAAATATATGAAATGGAATAAGTCCGATCCACAGGGTATGATAAGCAATGTGGCTGTGAAATTGCAAGAACTTAATCTTGCTCTTGATCATGCCCATGAAAACAGCATTAATGAATAATGTTATTTTTAATCTGAGGAGGAATAGTAGTGCCAAAGTATATAACCCCAAGAAAAAACACATTTAATTCTCTCAAATTCTATTTTTATATTGCCATTCTCACACTATTACTCTCCGCCACCCTTTGTGCAACAGCAGCAGACTATGACAACGATCCCATCAAAACCCTATTGGATTTTGATGCAATTCCCGCTATTACAAAACCCCAATTCGTGCCAGCTGCCAAAGCAAAATTAGACATGGATGCACCGGTCATCGGTGTAACATTCAACGATGAAAGTCATGCCTACTCAATCTATCTGTTGAACGGACATGAAATTGTCAACGATGTTGTCGGTGGAGAGAAAATCGCTACTACATGGTGACCACTCTGCAATACGGCTATCGTGTATAGCCGGGAACTGGAAGAAGAAACCTATACCTTTGGTGTCAGTGGTAAATTGTGGAGAGATTCACTGTTAATGTACGACCATCAAACGCGTTCCCTTTGGTCACACATTACTGGAAAAGCCATTCAAGGACCTTTGAAAGGTAAACAATTGAAACCTCTCGCTTCTATGCCACAAATTGAGTGGAATAAGTGGATGACAAATTACCCCAACACGAAAGTCCTTTCAGTTCCGTTCAGGGGAAGTATGGTTGAAAGTTTGAGTCATGATACATATCAAAGGTATCACGCCAGCCGGGACACTGGTGTAAGTGGCATGAAATACACCGATAAAAGACTACCTAATAAATCCCTTGTGATCGGAGTCCAAGTACAAAGAAAATATGGTGAGGACAGATTAGATGGAGAGGCAGGTGCTGATGGACAAGATGGTGCTGATGGTGCAGTTGCCCATTATAACACACAGTATAGAGCCTATCCGCTTACACAATTTGCAAAAACCGCTATCCTCAACGATACAGTTAACGGTGTGCCTTTGTTAATCTTTCATGACAAAAAGTCGTTTGCAACTGCTGTTTTTAGACGTATAGTAGACAATAAAGTGGGACTTTTTACATCCACGGATGGTCATTTCGCTAAAGATAATTCCGACACAGAATGGAATCTCATTACAGGTAAAGCGACATCAGGCAAACACAAAGGGAAACGTTTACAACGGTTATCCTCGGTCAATATTTACTGGTTTGCTTGGGCACGTTTCTATCCTGAAACAACCATATACAAACCGTAATCTATCAGTCATCTAATTCAACGACTTCCCCCGCCATATCCCGATGCATTGTCGGACGGATAACCAATTCCGGTATGTTACTACGTGGCGGTAAGGTTGCAATGAGCATTATTGCCTCTGATGTTTCTGCAACATCTACCATCATTGTGCGTGCGTCATCATCAGGTGGAATTGGTCTGTTATCCAGAATAGGTGTTGCTACCTCTCCAGGAATTATCACACTTGCCCTAATGCCTGTATTCCTCAAATCATTGTTGAGAAATTCAGTAAAATTGATTACTCCTGCTTTTGCCGCGCCGTAAGCGAAGCCACTAAAAGGCCCTGGAGTGACTGCCGCAAGCGAAGATATATTGATAATTGTTCCCGATTTTGCTTTCAGCATTGCAGACACAACCGCTTGTGTGCAGAAAAACGTGCCGATTAGGTTTGAATCAACGACTGAACGCACTTCCTCAGGTGTCGTATTGAGAAGTCTGCGATTGTGTGAACTGTGTCCAGCATTGTTCACAAGAATATCAATCTTTCCAAAGTTGTCAAGCACATCGTTTGCCATCTGTTGAACAGCATCGTAGTCAGACACATCAAGCGTCCAACTTACCACTGTTCCACCTGCTGCTTCTACTTCTGTTTTGACAGCATCCAACTTAGATTCTGTTCTCCCAATAATCACAACCTTAGCACCTTCCTGTACCATTTTGATGGTTGCATCACGACCAATGCCACTACCACCCCCTGTGATAATACATACCTGATCCTTTAGTTTCATTCATCACCTCCATTTGGTAAAATGCGTTTAACAACCGCCTTCAGTTCTTTAGAAAACGATTCCAGTTCATACTGTTCCTCACAAATCTGATCACGATATTCATCATAGGGATACCCCCCTTTGCCACCTTCATTGAAATACACACTCAATTGATACCGTTGAAATATGTTCATACGTGGATAATCCTCTGTCCACGGGCTTGCATCATGGAGCAGGTTCGTTGAAAAGATAGCAACATCACCCGCCTGCATCGGTAACGTGATTGAGGTGGGTGGATCGTGTTTAACCGGTAGATGTTCTGGCGTTTGAAATTGGGATTTATGACTACCAGGGACAAGGCAAAATCCTGTTCCTTGTGGCACATCTACCAATGCCACCCAAGTTGCAATATGGTTGGAATAGATATGTCCTCCACCTGCTTGATAATCGTTATGTGGATTACTGAAATCCGGTGGAAACTTAAACCCACTATCATCACGATGAAAGTGTTGTGGATAATCGTGCTTTGTCATCATCGTAAAATTGTTGTGAAAGAGACGCGGCGCGTTCATCATTAATCCTGCTACAACTCGTATAATATGTGGGTTCATGGCAAGGTCTTGAAACAGACGATGTCCATATTGTATATGGTTTATATGTGTCTTACACGGTTCTTGCCTGCCACGGTGTAATGGTCGTGGGATGTCTGATTCATCTATTGTTAGCCAATGCTGCAGTACAGCTAACATCTCATCTATCTCATCTTTTAGAAGTACGTTCTGCAAAACGAGGAATCCGTGTAAATCAAAGGACCACTTTTCCTCCTCGGTTAAAGTGGACTGAATAGTAAACATTAACATTCTCCATAGTTCATTGTTCTGTTTAATAATAGATTATCAAAATTAGGCAAAATTTACAAGAGATGACATTATCCAGATTAAGGGTGTGTAAAGTTTTTGGCATCGTAGACGTCAATTCAAGTGAAAAACCTGTTACCTATTGTAGAGCGGGGTCTCTATTCCCCGCCATTCCTTGTCCTGTAAGGCAACGGGCGGGCACAGAGTCCCGCCCCTACAAGGTTGGTGAGAAGTTAGTGCTAAAACCTTTACACACCCGTTTCATGGATATAATTTGCTTTTAATGTGCAATCTACATATAATGTCGGAAGTATGTTATACGTTAATTTCATCATACATACAGATAAATAAACAATGTCGTTGAAGGAGAATAGGATGTATAAATGTGCGATTCTTGGGTGTCGTGGTCGTGCTCGTGCTCATGCCCGTGCTTATGGTAATGTCAAAGGTGGAAAACTTGCTGCTATTTGTGATATGAAGGAAGACTTGCTGGCAGGTTTCGGTGAGGAATTCAATATCGATTCCCGTTACACAGATCTTGATGAAATGTTGTCTAAAGAGAAACCGGATCTCTTACACATTGTGACTGCCCCTGTCTTGCGTGGTAGCAATGAACGGATTCGGTATCCGCTGCTGAATCAGGCTTCAGAACACGGTGTGTCTGCGGTTATCATAGAAAAACCGATTGCTGTTGAAAGCGAAGACTGGCGGCAAATCTATGAACTCTCTAAACGTACCGAGACAAAGATCTGTATCAACACACAACTGAACTTCCATCCCAAAAATCTTGAGTTGAAACGTGATGTTTCAGAAGGTAAAATCGGCGCGATCAAGTTCATTGATGCAAGTGCACGCAACGTGCCAGTTGACCAAGCACCACACGTCCTTCAGTTAGTCTCCTCCTATATTGATAATTCTCAACCGGTCAAGGTGATGGGACAAATCGCTGGGGCGGGTAGTTTGGATAGTGCACAACCTTCACCAGGAAACGCAGTCGCCAGAGTCACTTATGAAAACGGTGTGCAGGCTTCTGTTGCCTTTGGTCAAGAGATGGCACCACGCGTATTACCGGGTACAGGTAGCAGCCGTCATAAACGGGTCTGCGTCTATGGTGAAAAAGGGTTTGTCCACTGGCGGTTTGATAGTTGGGAGCGGTACACACCTGAAGGCGGTTATGAAGGTGGCGACCTCAGTTACGGCGACCAAAATGCTGTTGCTCAAACAAATTTGACTGAAGCAGTATTTGATTGGTTAGACGATGAAAGTAAGGTTCATCCTACAAACTTATCTCAATCCCTTGCGGAATTCAATTTGCTTCTTGGCATCTACTATAGCGGCATAAGTAACACAGTCATTGAATTACCGTTCGATCCTCCTGATGGAATGATGGATATGTTTAGAGAACGACTATAGACATTATAGATATACTTAGTTATGTAGTATTTGACAAGGATTGACTGTGTGCCTTTTAATAAAGGAACATTCCGTATGAATGACATAATCTACCTGGATAACCATGCGACAACACCAATTGCCCCTGAAGTGTTTGATGCGATGCTGCCCTTTTTAACAACACACTTCGGCAATGCTGCCAGTACACATCCATTCGGTGGTGCTGCTAAAGATGCGGTGGATAAGGCACGTCATCAAGTTGCAAAGCTGCTGGGTTGTTCACCAGAAGAAATAGTGTTTACAAGTGGCGCGACTGAATCAGACAATCTTGCGATTAGAGGTGCTGCTTATACCTATAAAGATAAAGGAAATCACATCATCACAAGCACGGCAGAGCATCATGCTGTCCTTGATACCTGTCATGCCTTGGATAAGGAAGGTTTTGAGACCACATATCTACCTGTTGACAGATACGGTATAGTCAATCCTGATGACGTGGCAGCTGCTATCACACCGACAACAATTCTGATGAGTTTCATGTATGCCAACAATGAAGTAGGAACAATCAGCCCAATTCGAGACATTGCTGATATTGCTGCAAAGCACGGTGTGGTATTTCACTCAGATGCGGTGCAAGGTATCGGTAAGCTTGAGTCAAATATGGATGTGTTGGGTCTTGATATGGCATCCATCACTGCACATAAGATTTATGGTCCTAAAGGCATCGGCGCCCTTTATGTTCGTGAAGGGACACGTTTGGATCCGCTTTTCTATGGTGGAGGTCAGGAGGCAGGTATCCGACCGGGAACACTCAATGTTGCGGGGATAGTTGGTTTGGGTGCAGCGTGTGATGCATGTCAAGCTGCAATGGAACTGAAAACTGAAGAAAAGTCGGTTGGACCATTGCGGGATGCCCTTCACCAAAGATTAGCATCTCAGTTGGCAGATATCCATCTCAACGGTCATCCTGAAAATCGTTTGTTAGGCAACCTAAACCTATGTTTTGCTGGTGTGCAAAGTCATGCCCTCTTGGCAGGACTTAAGTGTGTTGCTGTATCCACAGGTTCAGCATGCGATTCCGGATCCGTAACTGCATCACACGTGTTAGTTGCCATGGGTGTTCCGAATGAATTGGCAGTTACTGCTGTTCGTTTCGGTTTAGGACGTTTCAATACAATGGATGAAGTTGATATCGTTGCTGATGAAGTTGTAAAGACAGTCAATCGGTTGCGTGCCTTGTCAAGTGAATAGTATATTAGAAACTGTGTTGAAATCCATTAAAAATTATGATATTCTTCAATTAATAAATTCCAGAATTGGTTTTTTGCAAACATAACAAACATTCAGAATATATATATTCACATAACATAGGAAGTACTCATGTCATCACTTGCTGCACAAACTTTACTAACACCGAAAGAATACATTGTTGCTGAACGGAAGGCAACTCTTAAAAGCGAATACTTAAGCGGCGATATTGTTGCAATGTCCGGTGCGAGTAATGAACATAATCTAATTACAGTGAATACTGTAAACGGTCTGTATAACCAATTAGCTGATCGAGGTTGTAGGGTCTACGGCAGTGATATGCGCGTTGGAATAAATGCAGGAGACTCCTATTTCTATCCAGATGTTTCTGTTGTTTGTGAAAAACCCCGCTTTGAAGACAGCGAATTTGACACACTACTTAATCCTATAGTCGTGGTAGAAGTGCTTTCACCATCAACTGAAAAGTACGATAGAGGTGTAAAATTTACCCGCTATCAACAACTGAAATCTTTACAAGAATACATTCTAATTTCACAAGATCAGATTCGGGTTGAACACTATTTTCGCCAAGTTAACTTGTGGCAATCTAATGAATTGACTATACGTGAGGATGTACTGCCTCTTGTATCTGTTGATGCTGAACTTCCTCTGCGATTGATCTATAGATTTGTTGAATTAGAATAACGTCTTA
This sequence comes from Candidatus Poribacteria bacterium, assembly GCA_958295945.1. Taxonomy (GTDB): domain Bacteria; phylum Poribacteria; class WGA-4E; order WGA-4E; family WGA-3G; genus MSPOR6. The sequence goes on along the minus strand of OY282386.1, from coordinate 34,623 downwards.
TTCAGATGGAAGTTTTGTAATCCCAATTCCTTGTTCACCCGCCACAGAATAGAGCAGCCATGTATCTTCACCCTCACAATAGATATCTGGGTCGCGAAGTTGATGGACCATCTCTCGGTCAAGACCGTTTGTTGATGGAACAATCGGTATATTCACTCCTTCATAATCGTACTTTGGCGCGATAACCTCCATTGATGGGGAGGCGTGCCACTCGTTCCAATCTTCTGTCAGTTGCACCGTGCTTTTCAATATCCTTTCTGGTGTGTCCCCATATAGTGAATAATAGACCGTCAACGTATCTCCAACAAGATGGTTTGCGGTGTGGCGCGGTGTGCCATCTCTACCTTTACCCTGTTGACCGGGAAAGAGGGGCGCGTTTCTTCTTTCAAATACAGTCGTCCATTCCGCTGTTTTGCCACGGTTCAGCATGTTGTGATTTGTTGCATAAGGCAAACCATTCCACCAAAACACTTTAAAATAAGGTCCTTGCTGTTTTTCTAATGTCTCTGTTGCAGTGAAATCAATGCCATTTTCAGATGTTGCCCAACAGGTTGCCTGTCCACCACGATAATTACCGTGAAAATACATGATGATACGTTTGTCTTCTTCGTCAATGTGTACATCAGGCGATGCGATGTGGTCGCAGCCCTTAAAAACGGTTTTATCACGATGCAATGTACCGGTACGATGAACGGTATAAGGTCCCTCAATCTCATCAGCGTAAGCTAAACGGATATAGGAACCGCGATGGTGTGCGAAATAGAGGTAGTATTTACCCAAAGAGTTTTCAACCCAATCTGGCACGCGAATTAGCGATGGCCCGTTGATATTTGAGAAACCGTGTTCTCTCTCAATGTCGGACATATCTGGATGAATTAGTAGTGTCCGTTTCATATATGTCTCCTAATCATGTGTCTGAAAACGATATACTTCTTGTGCGTCTTCGGATAGGTTTGTCCATATTTCTTCTGGCACACGTGCGTTGAATATATTCGGTGCATCAGGTGCATGGTGAAATCTGCGAAAATAGACCAACGCGAGCATGTGTCGGCGCGTTTGTGTGCGGTTCGGCATTGCGCGATGCCAACACCGCATATCTCGAACTACTATGGAACCTGCTGGCATGACCAACTGAAAGGAAGGGAGTTGGGCAGCCCGTTCTTCTTCACATACGTTGTAGGGTGAATTGCGAACTGCTTCGTCATCAATGATGAGATGTGATCCGGGCCACACTTCCGTTGCGCCGTTTTCCACCGTAAAATCAACCAATGGAATGTTAACGACTATTGATGAGACTGGCAGTGCAAACGGTAACTCAGGAAAGAGTTGACCGGAATCTCTATGTATCCATTGTATATCAGAACCCGGGGCAGTTGAATTGCATCCGTAGGGCAAATATGCAAATATCTTCTCTCCCATGACCGCTTTCATTATCGGCATTGCATAAGGATTGTCAATTATCAGCGGGTTCATGAACGGCATCTCAAACATCGGGTGTGTGTCGTTGTGGACTTCCTGTCCCATATCAAGCACTGCTTGCATCGCGGTGTTGACCGTTTCTATCCACTCATGAGGAAGAACACTTTCAATCACAACTAATCCTGTCTCACGTAAAAGGCGTGCAGCAGCATCTATGCTCTCTGCTGTAGGTTTGTTATCAGCACGTTCCTGTGCTGATATTTCTAACTTAGGAATGTTGATTGTTGTTCCTGGACTCACGGTCAGACCTATCCTTCTGTTTGATTTGGTGGTAGTTTCAATGCTTCTCTCACTTCTTGACGAACTATGTTACAAGTTTTTACTGCATGTTCAGCATTTCCCGAAGTAGCAGATTTACCGGGATAACGAAATTCCACAGCATAAGGAGCAATAGTAGAAAAATCTGTTTGCCAAATATTCCAATCTGGAATAGTAGGAAGAATCAGACCTAATAATGCTAACAAATCATGTGATCTTGGTAACGGAATGTTTGTCTCTTGTAACCATGCCTTTAAATACTTCTCTATACACTGTTGTGCGTGGAAACAGATATGATCATAATCTGGTGATGATGCCTGTTGATGCAATCCTATGGCATTATAATCTCTTTCGGCTTTCTGCCCCCACTCAAGTGTTAATGGATTCATACCCTCCTCTTTCTTTTTGAAAGATTTGCTGACAAAGCTAATATTTCCATAAAGCACTTTACCTCTTTCTGTGATCTCACGAAGAAACCAATCGTTGTGTGAGATTCTATAAGCGATCTCATCTGGTGTCCGCACGAGCAAATCCATGCTAAAGCGACGTGGGATACGTTGCCATATCTCTGCAGCTTGCTTGGTTGTCTCCGATTCTGAGATATCCATCACAACCAACAAATCAACATCTGAGTCTTCTTTTGGCGTGCCGTAGGCGTGGGAACCAAATAGAATAACTTGAAGCGGTGAGAATTCACGAACTATATCGTCACAGGTTGCTTGAATGTCATCTTGCGTAATCATGACCTTTCTCCTTATTGGCAAGTATAGCATGGAAGCATAACAGATGTCAATACGGGAATGCGAGAGGTGGTTATCGCGGTTCTCCATTGTAGCACGAGGACTCCGTGCCTCGCAAATGGTGGCGATGAAACATGGCGGGGCGCAGAGACCCCGCCCTACAATGGTTGGTGAGAAGTTAGTGCTAAAATCTTTACACACCCTGACATTCATATTGTATAGTTTACAAATCTATATGCTGCTATAATACAATTAGTCTAATTTGATGGAGCAATAATTCCCATGAAACATATATTCCCGATTCTTGTACTTCTCATCGTATTTGCGAGTTGTTCCCCACCAGAACCCGTGGAGTTCCCCGACCCGAATTTAGCCGCTGCTGTACGCGAAGAATTAAGTTTATCCCCTGATGAACCTATTATGGATAATCAACTAAAAGAACTTACAATTCTGATAGTTTCAGGGAAAAAGATAAAAGACCTAAAAGGTTTAGAAAAAGCAAAAGGATTGACACTTTTGTATCTGAGTGGACATCAAATTTTGGATCTCACACCACTTGAAAAATTAAACAAATTGGATTCCATAGATCTTTCATCCAATCCAATTACTGATTTTTCTACTATCTCAAAATTCAAGAAACTTGAGAAATTAAGACTTAGTAATAACAACATAAGGGATATTTCATTTCTGAGCAACCTAAAAAAGCTAAATTTATTAGATCTTAACATGAATCGTATTACTGATATCACACCGCTTGCTCATCTGATTAATATGAGGACGTTATTTCTTGAGAACAACGAAATTACTGATACTGCACCACTTTATGATTTGACCCAACTCATGACGTTACGTTTAAGGTATAACAAAATTTCGGACCTATCTGGACTTGAAAACAAGACAAATCTGAAGAACTTACTTCTATCCAACAATGAAATTACTGACATTATGCCTCTTACGAACCAGACGCAACTCTCCGAATTACATCTGGACTATAACGAAATCAAAGATATTTCTCCTCTCACTAATTTATCAAAATTAAGGGAATTGCACCTGACCAGCAATGAAATAAATGATCTCACTCCGCTTGCTGATAAATCTGACCTAACAAACTTAAGCCTTAACCAAAATGAGATTAGTGACCTCACTCCCATTAGTGCCTTGTCAGAACTAAAGTATCTACACTTAAATGACAATTACATCAAAGACGTAACCCCTCTTAAAAGATTGACTAATCTGACACGATTGCAATTAAGAGATAACGAAATCACAGATATAACACCTTTAAATGACTTACCCCAGTTGAGGGACTTAGAAGTAGGAGGTAATCCAGTTTATGATATGACACTTGTTGAATCTATCGAACAGACTCAGAGACAAAAGTTCAGTGATAAACAGACAAGTTCGTCTTTGGAAGAAAAACCCATCCAAGAACCATCTCCTACCTCACATCATGTAATAATGGCAGATCCGAACTTAGCCGCTGCAGTGCGTAAGGCACTCGGTTTAAGTCCAACAGACCCTATTACGCAAGAGAAACTCAACTCGTTAGGAGTTCTAGAGTACGTAACAGATGTAACCGATCTAACAGGATTGGAAAAGGCAACTAATTTAGTGCAGTTAGCTTTCGTTGAGCATCAGATCAAAGATATTTCTCCAATTAAAGAATTGACCAAACTTGAATCTCTATATTTGTCTAACGGAGAAATTAGCGATCTAACCCCACTTGCAGGTCTAACACAGTTGAAATTCTTATTTCTGGCAGGAAACCAAATTAGCGATCTAACCCCACTTGCGGGTCTAATAAATCTGAGAATATTATCACTCGGTGCTAATCAGATACGGGACATCAGTCCACTTGCCGGGTTGAAGAACTTAGCAAGTTTGCGTTTCAGGGAAGTTCACGTTTTTGATGAAAGCATCCATAACGATATCAACGACATTACACCGCTAAAAGAGTTGCCCCAACTTAATACCTTAGCACTTAGTCGTGGAACTCTTTCAGACATAACCCCACTCGCAAGTATAAAGAGTTTAATGGAGTTATTTATTGCAGAAAACCATATTAGTGATTTAACCCCTCTCTCAGAATTGAAATACCTAAGGAACTTAACCATTGAACAGAATAAAATTAGTGACCTTACACCTCTTTCAAAGTTGAAATTGTTGGAATCCCTTCGTATCAAAGATAATCCAATTAGCGACATAACTCCTCTCGGTGATTTAAAACACCTGACGAGTTTATCACTGTTTAATAATCAGATTGGCGACATCACACCCCTTGGAGAATTGATACATCTGAATTCATTATATATTAGCGAGGCACAAGTTAGGGATATCACTTCACTATCAGAGTTGAAGCATCTTACGGATTTATCAATTCGTGAGTGTCCGATTGAGGATCTGACAGCACTTGGACAATTATCACGATTGAGAAGTCTATCATTATCAAATGGACGGTTAGTAGATGAGCTAACACCTCTTAGCAGATTGACCAAACTGGAACGTCTATCTTTATCAAGTAATCAAATTAAGAGTATTACACAACTTGGCACAGTATTACCTAAAATGAGGTATCTAACCAATTTAGAGTTAAACGATAATCAAATACAGGATGTATCTCTACTGACAAAGATTACACAACTCACAAGCTTATCACTTGGTAAGAATCAAATCCGAGACATAACTCCCCTCGCTGGAATGACAAAACTAGAATTGTTATATATGGCAAACAACCAAATCCGAGACATCAGCACCGTTGAAAACTTTAAGCAGTTAAGAGTTCTGCATATTAAGGACAATCCAATTCAGAATCTTTCGCCAATTCGCAGGCTGCGCAAGGAGTTACCGGATTTATCCGTTGACATCAAAGTTGATCCGTAAACATTTCATTGAAAGGAACAGATCACTATGAAACATACTTTCATAATTCTTTTGCTTCTCATCGTATTCGTCAGCTGTTCATCTGAACCCGTGGAAATCCCCGACCCAAACTTAGCTGCAACGATACGAATGAAACTCAATTTGGAAGAAAATGCCCCCATCCGTGAAAAGGATCTGATTTCAATAAAACACTTCGGATTCTCAAGAGTAAAAATAACCGATCTAACAGGAATAGAAAAAATGACAGGTTTAACGAGTTTGCAGATCCCCGCAAATCAAATAGTTGACATCACACCGCTTGTAGGATTAACACAACTTCAGGTGTTAGACCTAGATCGCAATCAGATTAAAGACCTAACACCACTTTCTAACCTAAAACAACTTACAAAACTATCGTTAGGTTATAATCGGTTTAATGACCTAACTCAAATTAGTGAATTGATACAACTTGTCGATTTAGACTTACATAATACCCGAGTTAACGACTTGACACCGTTATCAGAATTAGAGAATCTCAATCGTTTGCATCTGTCTATGAATGAAATTACTGATATCGCTCCGCTCGCAAATTTGACACAACTTACAGATTTAGACTTAAGTAATAACAAAATAACAGATCTTACACCGCTTTCAGATTTGACACAACTTACAGATTTGCGGTTGAGTTATAATGACAATATCATCAACATCACGCCACTCTCTGAGTTGAAACAACTCACGAATTTATCACTCCTAAGTAATAAAATTACCGACATCACACCACTCACAGAATTAAAAGAACTTACACGGTTAGACCTCGGAGATAATCAGATTAGAGATACTACACCTCTCACAGAATTAACGAATTTAGGAATGCTGAGCCTTGAGCAGAACAATATCAGAGACCTTCCCTCTCTCCTTACGACTCTTAAGAAACTCCCAAAACTTACGAATTTAGATCTTGGAGAGAATCAGATTAGAGATATTGGTCCTCTCAAAGAAATGACGCAGCTTGTACAATTAAAACTTGATAGCAATGAAATAAGCGATCTTTCACCGCTATCTAAAATGACAAATCTCTATGAATTATATTTATCAATCAATAATATAAGTGACATCTCTCCACTTGCTGAGTTAAAAAGTCTCAATAGTCTTTCGCTTGGGGCAAATCACATAACTGATCTTACACCACTTAGTGAACTGTTAAATCTTGATATTCTGAATATATGGAGCAACCAAATTTCGGACATAGAACCGCTTATTGGAATGAAGAGACTATGGTATTTAACACTTGGTGGCAACCGAATTACCAATATTACTCCGCTTATTGGATTAACAAAATTAGAGATTTTATCCCTTCTCGATAATCAAATCACTGACATTTCGCCGCTTGCTGAACTAACAGAACTTACCCGTTTAGATCTGTATGATAACAGAATTAATGACATTCAACCGTTGAAGGAATTAACACAACTAACAGAATTATTATTAGACAAAAATCAAATCACTGACATCACACCACTTGCAGGATTAACAGCACTTACTCGTTTAGAATTAAACGATAACAAAATTGATGACCTGCAACCCCTCAAGCAATTAATACAACTATCACGTCTAACACTTAACAGAAATCAAATCATAGATATTGCACCGTTAGTAGGATTGACAAATCTAGGATCTTTATCTTTTGGAGATAATAAAATTAAGGACATAAGCACCGTTGAGAACTTTAAACGTTTATACCATATACAAATCTATGACAACCCAATTCAGGATATGACACCAATTCAACGTCTGCGTGAACATAATCCGAATTTAGAAGTCATGGCTGAAATTCGTAAATAAGTAAAAAACATCATGAAACAAATTTACCTAATTTTTGTACTACTTTCAGTTTTTCTCAGTTGCTCGCTTTTCAAGCAAGAGATTATACCCGATAAGAACTTAGCTGCTTCAATACGGGCTGAACTAAAATTAGCACCCAACGATCCTATTTCAGAAGAAGATCTGAAAGAGTTAGAGATGCTTTATGCCATGGGCAGAAAAATAAAAACACTAAATGGTTTGGAAAAAGCAGCAAATTTAAAGTACTTATTGCTTGATATGAACGAAATTAGAAACATCACTCCCCTATCAAAACTAAAACAACTTACCTCCTTATCTCTTGGTAACAATAAAATCCGAAATATCAGACCACTTGCAAAATTGACTGGATTAGAGAGGTTACACCTTTCTAACAACAACATTGATGATATTACCTTCCTGAGAAAGTTAAAGCAACTCACAGAGTTAGAACTTAAAAAGCATCATATCAACAATCCAAATCACCTCTTTGGTGTGCTTGCGGAATTGCCTCAACTTACCGATCTCAATCTTGAACTAAACGAAATAAGCGACATTACACTAATCACTAAATTGACGCAACTTACAGACTTAACACTTGATGGTAGTCAAATTACGGAGATTACACCGATTACTAAACTGACGCAACTGGTAGATTTGACGCTCTATAAATGCCTAATCACAGACATAAAGTCGATTGCCGAAATGACGCAACTTACAAACTTAACACTTGATGGTAGTCAAATTGTAGACTTTGACCCATTAACTGAGATGACACAACTCACGCGGTTGTCACTTCAAAATTGTCACATATCGGATATCACACCTTTCACTAAAATGACAGAACTCACAGCTTTCTCATTATATAAATGTCAAACTACAGACTTCACACCGATTACAGAAATGAACAATTTGAAATTCTTAGGACTCGGCGGCATACCAATCAAAGACTTAACATTTCTTGCTAAATTAAAGCAGTTAGACTTCCTATCACTTCCAGACTGCCATATCAGTGACATCCATCAACTAAGTGAACTAAAACAACTCAGTATGTTGTATCTCAACAGTAATGACATTAGCGATATTTCACCACTTGTTGTTTTAGATGAACTTCAGTTTTTAAACCTTAGAGATAATCAAATAAGCGATATTTCACCACTTGCTGAATTGTCTGAACTTCAGTCTCTGATGCTTGATGATAATCAAATAAGCGATATATCACCACTCAATGCTCTAACAAACCTTGATATGTTATCCGTTGCGAAAAACGAAATTACGAACATAAGCCATCTTGAAAACTTGAAGAATCTCAAATGGTTAGTTATACAGGAGAACCCAATTCAGAATAAGACAGCAATTCGCAAACTCCGCGCACAGATACCACACTTGCAAATTATTGAAGGCAATTGATAATCACAGTGTAAAAACGAATGGAGGAAGAAAACATGGCAAAGTTAGCAATAAACGGTGGTGAGCCCGTTGTCAAACATGGATTAGGCAAAGGTTGGCCCATTCATGATGAAACAGAAGAGAACGCACTGTTAGAAGTTATACGCAGCGGTGCTTGGAACAGGCGCGAAAAAGTTGATGAAGTCGCTGAAAAATTTGCCGCATATCACGATGCAAAATACGGTATTCCGCTTGCAAATGGTACTGTGGCGTTACAGTGTGCGTTAAAGGCTGCTGGCATAACTGCTGGTGATGAAGTCATCGTTCCTGCACTCACATTCGTAGCGACGGGAACATCCGCTGTTTGCGTCAATGCGGTGCCAGTTATCGTTGACATAGACCCACTCACCTACAACATCGCACCCGATGCAATTGAAGCGGCGATTACCCCGCGAACACGCGCAGTCATTCCAGTACATAACGGTGGTTACCCTGCCGATATGGATGCTATTATGGAGATTGCTGAAAAACACAATCTTAAAGTGATTGAGGATTGTGCACATGCACACGGTTCGCAATGGCGTGGCAAAGGTGTCGGTTCAATTGGACATCTCGGCACGTTCAGTTTTCAGATTGGGAAAACGTTAACGTGCGGTGAAGGCGGAATGGTGCTGACAAATGACGAAGATCTGGCAAACAGAGCTGGTCAAGTCGCTAATCTAAACATGCGTATGACCAACATGCAAGCTGCACTTCTATTATCACAACTGGAACGGTTGGATGAACAGGTAGAGACGCGCGAACGAAATATGGCGTATCTTGTGAATGGCATGGAACAAATAGAAGGAATCCATCCGATATCGCGCGATGAACGCGTCACCCGATGGTGTTTCTACTATTGGGATTTTCGTTTCGTATCCGATGAATTCGGTGGCATTTCACGCGGAAGATTTATGGAAGCACTCAGTGCGGAAGGTGTGTCGTGCGGTGTCGGTGCACACGGACAACCCATATATAATGAAGGTCCTTTTGCTGATGCTGATTTATTTGACCGACTTGGATTACCACGAGAATACCTCGGTGACCAAGCAATTGATTACAGCAAAGTTCACTGTCCGGAGGCAGAACGTGTATATCAGGAAGAAGTATGCAGTTTTGGGCATGCCATGTTCTTAGGCGACACAGACGATATGCAACTGATTTTAGATGCATTCCAAAAGATTCGGAAACACGTAGATGAGTTGTAACCTATAAATTGATATATCTACTGCAACTCCAACGGGACATCTAACGTCTGCGGGAACGAACACTCTGTTTCATTACAAGGTTGGTAGTCAAGTTTTAGCATAATTGGAACGGTTTTCTTAATAACGGTATTCGGTTTCTGCGTTAATTGTAAGGGGATCGTAAACGTCCCTTCATAGACGTTAACGGCTTCAGGACTGAACTCAAAAACGACTGATTTGCCTTCAGGATATTGCACTTGAGATATTTTAACTAGTGCATCTTCGGCAACAGTTATTGTTGTTGGAATCAGATTATCTTGACCGGCGGGATTTGCATTGATATGCCAACCTTTTGCTATTTTCACTTGCACCTCAACTTCAATATGGTTGCCTTTAGCAGGTGTTTTTATCTTAGCCGTTGCGGTTACAAGGGATTGATTAGAATCGCTAAGTCCAAATTCTCCGAGCGGTGTTTGCGGTAGGACTGAAACTTCAGAGGTAGATTCTTTTTCATTTGATATGTCATCTGAGTGAAAGTAACCGTTGAGTGCATAGAGCATGTGCATGAAGGACGATGGGGATTCATTCATAGATCTTGCGAAGCTGCGCAGCGTCTTTTCAACATAGTCGCTATAAATTGCATCAAGTATTATGAGATTATTAACTGCTACGGCATTACCCGATGGAATAGCCGAATCATGCGGTTTTTTGGTGCGAACAATCAGTTGCTTTGCATCTGCCTTTGTGTAAAAGAAACCACCATTCTGGTTGTCCCAAAAGAGTGCAATCATCTTGTCGGTAAGTGTTTTCGCAGTTTGTAGCCAACGGTCATCTCCAGTTGCCTTTGCCAAACCTATCAAACCTCGCACTAAAAAGGCGTAATCATCCAAATAGGCATCGTAACTTGCAACGTCCACGGTATAAGTATGCCATAATTCACCGTTAGGTTTTGTCATGTTGTCCAAAATAAATTCTGTTGCTGCTGTTGCAGCAGTGAGATACTTTTCATCACCTAACACTTCATAACCAAAGGCAAGTGCGTCTATCATCAAACCGTTCCAACTTACGATTACCTTTGTATCAAGCAATGGATATTCACGTTCAGATCTGGCTGCCAAGAGTGTATCTCGCGCAGATTGCAATGATTTTAACGATGCTTCCGATTTTTCCCCCTTGGGAACATATAGGACACTTTTCCCTTCAAAGTTAGCCCCCTCATCCACACCGTAAATAGAGGTGAACTTTTTGAGATCATTTTTCGGTATGACGTTCTCTACTTCGTCTTTAGTCCAAACATAGTATTTTCCCTCTTCTGCGTCTGTTTCTGCGTCTAATGCCGCATAGAATCCTCCGTCTTGAGATGTCATTTCGCGAGCAACAAAACTGAATATTTCCTCTGCCACCCGTCGATACTGTGGTTTTTCGGTCGACTGATATGCTTGCAGATATATTCTTGCCAATTGTGCGTTGTCATAAAGCATCTTTTCAAAGTGAGGGACAAGCCATTTTTCATCAACAGAATATCTATGAAATCCACCACCTATTTGGTCATACATGCCACCGTAAGCCATCATATCCAAGGTATGTGTTACCATCTTCAATAGCAATTCATTATCGGTGGGTGGGGTTTTTAATTCCGATTGCCTTTCATATTCTCTCAACAAAAACTCCAAATTCGCAGGACTTGGAAACTTCGGTGCAGCATCAAATCCACCGTTAAGGTGGTCATAAGTCTTCTTCAAGTGTTCCACAGCAGCAGTGATAGCAGAAGGTTTGAGTTCGTTTGCGTTGAGAGCAGTGAACGCTTTGCTTGTTACGGCTTCAATGATTCTTGTAATTTCGTTTGCAGTGTCAATCACCTCTTCCTCTCGTGTTATCCAAGCGTCCTGCACTGCTTCCAATATCGTAGGAAATCCAGGTCTATTCGGCATATCCTTAGGTGGAAAATACGTGCCAGCAAAGAAAGGTTTCAAATCAGGTGTTAGGAAGACAGAGTTTGGCCATCCACCGCGTTGCATCAATATCTGTGTTGCTGTCATATAGATTTCGTCAAGGTCTGGTCGTTCTTCCCTATCAATTTTGATATTGATAAAGTCCTTGTTCATGTGTTTAGCAATATCTGGATTAGAAAATACCTCTCGTTCCATCACATGGCACCAGTAGCAGGTGGAATAACCAACAGATAGAAAGATTAGTTTGTTTTCTTTCTTTGCGCGTTCCAACGCTTCATCACCCCATGGATACCATTCCACTGGGTTGTGTGCGTGAAGAAGTAGATAGGGACTCCTTTCATTTACCAGACGATTTGTCCACTTCCATGTTCCATCCGAATTTTTGAGGGCACTGTCATCCGCACTCCCTACCAAGGTGAGACTGAGCATAATTAGGCATAGGATTATGTTTCGTATCATGTTTTTCATTATTAGTCCTTTTTCTCTTTAGGAAATGTGACGCGCTCATAAATTTCCTGCAGTGGTAATTCACACTGAATAGAATCAATTGGAAGAACATCATCAAGTTCGCGAAAGGAAGTATAACCCCACTCATCTTGTTTACGGAGATACCTTTCAACACTTACTCTGTCTTGTGATACAAGGATGTATTCTTTTAAGGATTCAAGTTGTTGGTAGTGTGAAAGTTTTTCTCCTCTATCATAAGCTTCGGTACTTGGTGACAGCACTTCTACAAGAACGATTGGGTTTAGAAGTGTGTCAAAAACATCGTCTTCAAATCGAGGTTCATCACAAACGACAACGATATCTGGATAGAAATAGGATGAAGTACTAGGTGTACTAACACGCATTTCGTTCGCATAAGCTTCGCATCCACTGCCTTTTAATCGATTGCGGAGTTCACCAGAGATGTTAAATGATATGATATTATGCGCGCGACTTGCGCCAGACATAGCGATAATTTTCCCTCTGACGTATTCACTTCTGACAGTGTCATAGGTAGGAATCGCTTTACGTTCTAAAGTTATGTATTCTTCTGGACTTAGGTATGTTTGTACTGCACTTATTGCCATGTTTTTCTCCGTTTGTATATTGATAATTTCATTAGTAACTATTCAGGGAATGGTACACGCTCATATATTTCCTGCAGTGGTATTTCACACTGAATAGAAGCAATCGGAAGAATATCATCAAGTTCACGAAAGGAAGTATAACCCCACTCATCTTGTTTACGGAGATACCTTTCAACACTTACTCTGTCTTGTGATACCAGGATGTATTCTTTTAAGGATTCAAGTTGTTGGTAGTGTGAAAGTTTCTCTCCTCTATCATAAGCTTCGGTACTTGGTGAGAGCACTTCTACAAGAACGATTGGGTTTAGGAGTGTGTCAAAAACGTCGTCTTCAAATCGGGGTTCATCACAAACTACACCGACATCAGGATAAAAATAGGAATTTGTTGTTGGTATACTAATACGCATATCGTTGGTGAAAACCGCACATCCTGTTCCTTTTAAGCGAGTATGTAGTTCACTGGAGAAATTATTAGTAATTAGATTATGTGAAAAGCTTGCACCGGACATAGTGATAATTGCTCCATTGACATATTCACTTCTGACAGTGTCATAGGTAGGAATCGCTTTACGTTCTAAAGTTATGTATTCTTCTGGACTTAGGTATGTTTGTACTGCACTGATTGTCATGTTTTTCTCCGTTTGTGTATTGATAATTTCATTATAACGCAGGCAAGTAGTGATGTCAAGATGATTGAACATAGCATCTGCAACAATGCTATTGCACAAGTGCTTTCTGTGCTATTGCGCGACCTCGATCCGTTAACATCAGTTGTGCAGCTTCTTGCGAAACATACCGGTTGTTTAACGCGTATTTTACAACGCGTGAGGCGAATGTCGGTTCCCACCGTAGATGTTCGTGTAGGTGTGCAATCTCAGATTCAGTTTGTGCTTCGGGAAGTCCTTCGTGATTAGAGAGGTGAATGACCAGCATTGTTTGTGCAAACTCCCACTTTTGTCTGATGTGTCTACGGGCAATTGCAATGAGACCGCGATTTGGGACAATCATAAAGATAAGGGCAAAAACAAGCAATGTAACAGACGCGATCGCACCCGCAATTGAGACGTTGGTTATATAAGCGAGCCAATAGCCGACTACTGCGTTCACACACCCAATCACAACACTATAGATGAGCATCCGTGTGAGGCTATCTGTCATCAAATATGCAGTAACAGGTGGACCGGCAATTAGTGCGACAACTAAAATAGAACCGACAGCATCAAACGCTCCCACTGTTGTCATAGACACTAACGTCATCAATCCATAATGGATCAGTGTTGGCGCAAAACCTAAGGTCGCTGCTAAACTGACATCAAATGTTGCTAACTTCAATTCCTTATAGAATGTCAGAATAAAGGCAAGATTCAACACCAACATACCACCCATAACATATAGCGATACGGGCCCCAGTTTATATCCGAAAATCTCTAAGTGATTAAGGGTTGCATAGCCGATTTCACCGAGAAGGACAGCATCTGTATCCAAATGCACATTACTTGCGAACCGTGCAATCAGAATTACACCAATGCTGAACAAAGCTGGAAAAGTTAACCCGATCGCGGCATCCTCTTTCACAAGTTTTGTTTTCTGTAATAATTCAACGAAGACGACGGTTAGCACACCGGTTCCCGCGGCAGCAAGAATCAACAAAGGTGATGAAACATTGTGAGTGAGAAAAAAGGCGAGAACGATACCTGGAAGGATAGCGTGGCTTATTGCATCGCTCATTAACGTCATACGACGTAGCACAAGGAATACGCCAGGTAATGCACACGCAGAGGCAGTGACAATTGCGATCAGTGTAGTAAATATGATGTCATAATATTCTTGAATCATTTTTAATCGGTTTTCTTTTGTGGTTGCTAAATCAATTTGCCTGTCGGTAACTTCAGGTTGCGTTTATTGCGACGTTGCCTGATTCCATCCCAGATTAATCCGCGTTTTGGTGCAAAAGCAATTGAAATTCCAACACAAAATGTCGCACAGAGGATAATCATAGGTCCAGTAGGTATACGTGTTGCACTACTACTAATTATCGTTCCACTCACACCAGCAAATGCCCCGAATCCTGCTGCAAGAATCACCATCAAGTTAAGTCTATTTGTCCACTGCCTTGCCGCGACAGCTGGTGCCACTATCATTGCACTCATAAGAACAGCACCAACTGCTTGTAGACCGAGCACAATAGCAATAACAAGTAGACTTGTCAACAATATATCAAGTGTGCGTGTAGGAAACCCGATGGAAGCGGCAAAACCTTCATCAAAAACAAGCAACTTCAACTCTTTCCATAGGATTAGAACGATTATGAGTGCAACACCACCGAGGATACCGATAGTCAGGACATCCCGTTTCAATAGAGTTGCTGCTTGTCCGAAGATGAACGTATCTAAGCCTGCCTGATTTGCATTGCCAGAACGTTGGATAAATGTTAGCAAAACCAAACCGAAGCCAAAAAATGTGGATAAAACAAGGGCAAGTGCACTATCATATTTGATGCGTGTCAATCGGACTATACTTAAAATAATCAAAGTGCCAATCCAACCAGCGATAGCAGCACCAAGTATCAGGATTAGCGAAGTTTTACTTCCTGTCAGTATAAATGCAAACGCAATCCCCGGTAATGCGGCATGTGAGATTGCATCACCAAGAAGGCTTTGTCGTCTTAAAACGGCATAAGTTCCGAGTGCACCGCTAACCGCACCAAGTAAAGCAGCACCAATTGCAACTATTATAAGTGTGTAATAATTTTGTATTAGAAAGGATAAATATTGCATGATAGTCAGGATGGTAGACGTTATGAAGTGTACCTACATCTTTTATCGATTCTTGATGAATGCTATCCGTCCACCGTATGTCTCACGTAAGTTATCTGATGTGAACGTATCCTCAACAGGTCCACTTGCGATTCGACGGATATTCAGTAGTGTCACCCAATCAAAGTAGTCAGTAACTGTCTGCAAGTCATGATGCACGACGACCACAGTTTTACCGTTTTCACGAAGTTCCTGAAGTAAAGTGACGATTGCACGTTCAGTCGTGGCATCTACACCCTGAAAAGGTTCGTCCATTAAATATATTGTTGCATCTTGAACGAGAGCACGAGCAAGGAAAACGCGCTGCTGTTGTCCACCAGAAAGTTGACTTATCTGTCGGGTTGTATAGTTCTCCATACCAACTTTTTCAAGAGCTTGCATTGCAAGGGCACGGTCCCGCTTTCCAGGTCGCCTTATCCAACCGAGTGATCCATATCTACCCATCATTACAACATCAAGCACATTTGTTGGAAAATCCCAGTCAACACTTCCACGTTGTGGCACATAACCAACAATTCTCCGTTGCGCCTCGTAAGGCTTATTATAAATTAGAACATTACCCGCAGCAGGACGCACTAACCCTAAAATTGCCTTAATCAGCGTCGTTTTTCCTGCACCATTCGGACCAACTATCGCCAATAGCACTCCCGGTGGCACATCAAGGTCTATATCCCACAAGACAGGTGTCTCCTGATATGCGACAGTGAGGTCAGTTACTTCTATGGCTTTTGCGTGAGATGCTTTCAATTTATTCATCCTCTGAATGAGTAGTTTCTCCGATCAATGCCTTTACAATGGTATCAATATTATGTTTCACCATCCCGATATAAGTGCCTTCAGATGTACCCTCATCTCCCATTGCGTCAGAAAAGAGTTCGCCACCAATCTGCACATCAAATCCCTTTGATTTCACTGCGGCTTTCACTGCCTCAAGACTGCGTGCTGGCACAGACGATTCTACAAAAATTGCAGGAATCTGTCGTTCTGCAATAAAGGAGGCTAATTCCTGAACATCGGAGATGGCAGCCTCTGAAACAGTGCTAATTCCTTGCAACCCGCGCACTTCAAACCCATACGCTTTTCCAAAGTAGTTGAAAGCGTCGTGTGCTGTAACGAGCACGCGTTGTTCAGGTGGTACACGTTCTGCTTGTGTCTGGACATATTTATGTAGTTCGATGAGTTGTGTGAGATAATGTTCCGCATTGTTTTGATATGTAACCTCATTATTTATATCGACTTCAATTAGAGTGTCCCGTACCTTTTCGGTTGCTTTCATCCATAGGGTTACATCAAACCATAAGTGTGGATCATAATTTCCATCAAATTCTGTGGGTGATAGAAGATATGTTTTATCTATTCCATCTGTTACAGCAACGGATTTGGTATCACCTGACATCTTGGCAAGAACGTCTCCTAATTTATTAGCCTCAAGATGTAATCCGTTATAAAAGATGATTTGTGCGGAATTCAAGTGTTTAATATCCTTAGCAGTCGGTTTATAAAGGTGCGGGTCCACACCGGGGCCCATCATCCCGATTACCTCTACATGTTCACCACCAACATTTTTGACGACATCGGTAATCATTCCAATCGTAGCAACGATACGAACATTCTTGTTCGCTGCTGTATCCGAAGTTTTTTTATCACAACCGAGAATCGCCAAAACAAAAATTGTAATAGATATAAGAAATAATCTTTGCATAATTTCAGATTTCAAAAGATAAATTGTTCTAAAACTTTTCCTACAAGATAGCCAACACCTGCCACACCGAGACCGACAACAAACATATCAATTCCACTTCGAAATAAACCACGTCCGGTGAATAGACTCCGCGCGGCACCGACTGCAAAGTGCGAAAACATTGCCAGTGTAAAAGAGATCCATATCGCTGCAAGACCTGAAGTAAACAGAAAAGGTGCAACAGGAATAAAGGCACCAACAGCAGTTGCCAGTCCAGTGATCCATCCTTCTTTAAATGGAGTTGTATGCATTTCACCAATCTTAAGTTCGGATTGAATTTTTTCCTCTAATGCCCTTTCTGGATCACTCATTACTTCTTGTGCAAGGAGTCGTGCATGTTCCTTTGGTACTCCACGAGAAGCATAAATTAGTGTGAGTTCATCCTCCTCAATGTCAGGCATAAATCGGATTTCATCTTTTTCAATTTCAATTTCGTGTTCATACACCTCTTGTTCACTCTTTGCTGCGAGGTAGCCTGAAGCTCCCATTGAGAGTGAATCTGCGACTGTACCAACAATGCCGGTGACCATAATAGTTACGGGACTATCTGTGGCGGCGATTACTCCAGCAACTAAACCGAAGTTGGCAGTTAATCCATCGTTAAAACCGTAAACTATATTTCCAAGCATGCCTCCTGATTCAGTTTTATGCCATGGTTCATCACTTGAACCAGTGAGTTCCTGAAGGCTTTCTGTATGCATTGCGGATTCTTTAGCAAGCAGAAGTGCAGTTTCTTTAGCATCTTCTAGAGTGCTGTTTTTATGCAGCGTAAGGTATTCTTTTACTTCACTCGCTTCTTCGTCAAGCATTCGCGCAAGTGGGAATGTGCTCCCGAACTTCTGCGCATACCATGCCCAGAATTTCGCCTTGAATGTTGGACGTTGCTTTTTGATCTCTACATCATAAGATGATAAAATCTCCTCCCAACGCGCTACATGGCGACTTTCCACTTCAGCAAGTTCAAGTAATATATCTTTCCGATCAGGGTCCGATTCTAAGATTGCTAATTCACTGTAGAGGAAACTAGCATCCAATTCATCTTGTAGATGGTGTTTCCACGTTTTAGTCGTTTTGTCATCTGGTTTAATGTCTTTTTGTTTTTCCATTTGGATTCCCTCATCGGTAATATGCGCGCCTTCAAAGCGCGCCTATACATTATCTGTTTCTTCTATATTATTGACGAATATATGTTTTGCAACCTCACGTCCAATTACCACTTGCTGTCCAGCAATATCAATAGTGAAAGGACCTTCAAATGGGGCAACTTCAATTACCCGGAACGCTGTACCGGGATAAAGACTAAAACTGCCAAGATGACGCAGCAACGCAGAATCATCATCACTCACTTCAGCTACTACACAAGATTGACCATTGTTTAAGTCGGTCATCTGAACAGAAGGTGCTTTCAATACAACGCCATTTTTATCAGGTATAGGGGAACCGTGTGGATCTTCAGTTGGATATCCGAGAAATGCATCCATCCGTGCTTCCATGTCTTCTGATATTACGTGCTCTAATTTCTCTGCTTCTTCGTGAACGCCATCCCACGGCACACCAAGTGCCTTGAAAAGATATAGTTCCAACAAACGATGATGCCGAATGATTTCAAGGGCAATTGTTTTACCCGCATCTGTGAGTGTAACACCTTGATACCTTTCATGACTTACGAGTTTCATCGTCTTGAGTTTTTTGATCATTCCTGTTGCAGAGGAAGGTTTAACATCAAGGTATTCTGCTAAATTACCAGTTGAAACTTTACCACCTTTTTCTTGTAACTTATAGATTGACTTGAGGTAGTCCTCAGCCGCCTGTGTAAGCATTTGTCTTTCCTATCCGCAAGAAACACATTAAACGTGTAACCTTATCGTGCGGTGTATGGTAGGTCTAACCCACCCAAGTTTAGTTGATATACATCAGAAATGTTAATTCTATCAACAAATTAATTTAGGCATGGCTAAATTATATAGAATTGTCAGATTTACGTCAAGAAGTTTTTATTTTCATAGCCATTGAAGGTGTATGGTAGGTCTAACCCACCCAAGTTTAGTTGATATACATCAGAAATGTTAATTCTATCAACAAATTAATTTAGACATGGCTAAATTATATAGAATTGTCAGATTTACGTCAAGAAGTTTTTATTTCCAGAGCCATTGAATTTGCTCATCTATCTGTTTCACCTTGACAATTAGAGGTGAAAAAGATATAATTCTTTTATGGCGCAAGAATATGATAAAATAACGAAATATCTTTTTTCAGATTATGCTACCGAAATCTCACAGTTTGTACTTGGCATAAGTGACGTTGAAGTAATAGATAATATTGACACAGAACAGCAAATAGTTATAGGGCAACGAACCGACAGCGTAAAACGTATGCGCGTCAACAATAGTGAAGTAATCCTGCACATTGAGTTGCAGCTTCGCGATAGTACACATACACCGATGTGGGCACGAAACGCAACATATCAAGGACACCTCATCGGAAAACATCAAATACCTGTCTATTCCAATGTAATCTATTTTCATCCGAATGCGGGGAGAAATGACACGGGTTTATATCAATATAGTTCACATGGTTACGAATACACTTTACGATATAAGGTGATACGATTGATTGACATAGATGGACAAGCGGTATTAGAGATGCAGGCACCCGGTCTTCTACCATTTACTCCACTGATGAAACCTCCCGCAGGAATGGAAATATCACAATGGGTACAAGAATGTGTCAATACTGTGTATGCTACACCTGTTGATCAGCAGGCACGGGGTGATTTACTCTGTGCTATCTCTCTTTTTGGCAGTATTGTCCATGACGTACAACTATTCAAACGAATTATTTCGGAGGAACTCATGCAAGAATCTAAATATTATCAACTGCTACGCGATGAATTCATTGCACAAGGTCTTGAACAAGGGGTTGCACAAGGTCTTGAACAAGGCACAAGAGAAACTACAATTAAAAACACCTTAGCATTACTGAAAGACAAATTTGCAGCAGACGCTGTTAATGGCCTTATCCCTGTCCTACAACGCATTACCGATTTACAGCAACTTGAACAGTTACATCTCGCTGCTGCACAGGTGCAAAGTCTTGATGCCTTCAAACTAATGCTTGACTAATAACATAATTTCGTCTCTGTTATCTATCGTTTTTCTGGTATCGTTTCAAGTTTTATAGGTTCTGGATATGTAAAATCCATGTCACCAAGAGTATTATAGGAGGCATTGAGTAGAACAACATTATACTTACACACATTGATCGGAACTAAACATTTATTTAGTGTGTTAACTATTACTATAGTTTGGACAGTTTTTGTTCAGCGGAAGTTGAGTCTTCAACGGAGAAACAATTTTCAGCGAGTTTCCCATATCGGGGGAACCCCACGAAAAATGCTGCACTCCAGCGGAGTGCTATGTTTATAGAAACGTTATGGCATATTCTCGCACTCCAGCGGAGTGCTATGTGTTAATTCATACATACCGCTCCGCTGGAGCGGGGAGGTTGTTCCATACTGTGGCTATAAACATATTGCTCCGCTGGAGCAAAGAGCGTTTGGGTATTGTGTCAGAATTGGGTAACAGATGTCGTCCAACAAATTTCTTGTCCTAAACTCACGTATGAAAATTGTCCAAAGTATAGTAACTATTACATAAAACACATTTCAAAATTAAAAAATACATTAGAAGGTTTTCAAATGCAAAGTAAAACAAAACTTACCACTCTTTTCCTCGTTTTCGTAGTAATGATGAATTCATGTGCTTCACCCACCCTTCAAGTACAACAAAACACTGATATTGACATATTAAGTTCTTTTGAAAATACCATTACTAATATCGTTGAGCAAAGTAAGCCAGCTATTGTCAGTATATCAGTTACAAAAAAAGAGTTAAAAGATAACAAGCCTGTCAAAACATCAGGAGGAGGTTCTGGCTTTCTTATCCGGGATGACGGTTATATTCTAACCAACGAACATGTGGTGCGTGGAGCGGAAAAGATCACTGTTAGTTTGTCCAATGGCAGCACACATGATGCAAGAATGGTTGGAGGCGATCGAAATACTGATATAGCTGTAATAAAAATAAATGGACAGCAAGAGTATTCTGTTCTCAAAATGGCGGATTCATCAAAGGTTAGAGTAGGACAATTTGCGATTGCAATCGGTGACCCAATCGGATATAAGTATACAGTGACTGCTGGGATTGTCGGTGGGAAAAACCGTTGTTTTCACGAGAAGAACACGCTCTATCAATACCACCGTAATTACATCCAAACTGATGCTTGGATTAACCCTGGGAGCAGCGGTGGCCCCTTAATAAATATACAAGGTGAAGTCATCGGTGTCACTGCCTTAAATCCGGGTGAAGGATCAACTCTGGCGGTAAATTGTGATCTTGCGAAAGAGATTAGCGAACAACTCATTGCTCATGGCAGAATTATACGTGGACACTTCAACGCTGATATGCGAAGTGTTGCACAAGGTATTAGGATAGAAAGTGTAAAACAGAACACATCTGCATCACAGTGTGGTCTAAAACGAAATGATATTATCGTTGAATTTGATGGGGAATCGGTCCCTAGTGTCTCAGATTTTGAATTGCTAATTATGGAATGTCAGATCGGACAACAATATCCAATTAAGGTGCTACGTCAAGATCAGGAAATAACACTCGATTTAACTATAGATGAGATGCCACTTGCATTAGTAGGACGTTCTGTTAATACTGAGTCTGTTTCTTGGAAAACACTCGGGGTAGCCGTGCGAATGTTAGAGAACAACAATTACCAGAGATACGCATATTTAAATTCTGAAGACCGCGGTCTGATGGTTGAAAAGGTTAAGAGGAATTCACCCGGCTCCAAAGCCAAAATTTCACGGGGTACACTCATCATCGCTATCAATGGACAGGAAATTAAGGACGGCAAAAACCTTGAAACTTACCTTGAAAATAATTCAGACCTATCGGAATTTATTCTTGATATAAAAAGTATCCAAGGTTCAGAAAAAGTAAGTCTGATCAAATAAGTCAAAGAGAATTGGTAGGTAATGGAGTGAAGGACACCATTCCTCCCAATTCACGCAATATAGTTACGTTGAAATATGTTGGAACAATAACATATACCCAACTATCTGAAATAACTAAAAGAGGATTATCTATGCGAAAACAGAGTTATTTGATATGTATCCTTTTCATTCTTATTACTATTCTCTCATCGTGTGCGTTCCAAGCCAAACAACCCACCAGTATAGAACTTCTAAGCACAATTGAGGATGCATTTATTGATATCGCTGCCAAAAGTAAACCTGCGATTGTTGGGATTTTTGTTAGACATTCAAATAGGGATTTAAATAGATTAGGTTCCGGCTTCTTTTTTCGTGAAGACGGTTATATTATAACAAATGACCACATCGTTCACGGAGGACAACGTTATGAAGTCAAGTTGTTAGATGGCAGCATAATTGATGCGAAATTAGTTGGAACAGATATAATCACAGATGTCGCAATCCTGAAGGTTGACAGTGAGAAAAAATTCCCTACTTTGGCATTGGCTGATTCCGAGAAAGTTCGTGTTGGGCAATTTGCTATCGCTATTGGTAACCCTTTTCGACTTGACTATACAGTAACAACAGGTATTGTTAGCGGAAAAAGTCGTGATATCTTTGGAGGAATGCCTATCATCCGCTACCAAAACTTCATCCAAACTGATGCTTGGATTAATACCGGCAGCAGCGGAGGACCTCTCTTAAATATCTATGGAGAAGTCATTGGTATTAACGCTCTAATTCGAAAGGTAGAAGATACTCCATTACCTGTGAGGGCAGGTGCAGGTTTTGCTATACCCAGCAACCTTGCCAGTGCCATTGGTGACCAACTTATTGCAAATGGAAAAATCATTCGCGGTTATCTTGGAATTAGTATACTGGAGGTGGCACAGGGTATTAGTGTGGAAAGAGTGCAATTGGGAACACCTGCTGACAAAGCAGGTTTACAATGGCGTGATATCATCTATGAATACAATGGAAAAAAGGTCAAAAACAAACTTCAATTTCAAATGCTCATTGCCGACTCTACTGTCGGTAAAGAATCTGTAATCAAAGTGATACGGCGTGGTCAGAAAAGAACACTCAGGGCAACAATTGTTGAAATTCCACCAGAAATGGTAGGATTGCCGTATGAAGATAATTCTGTTTCTTGGAATACGCTTGGGTTAGCGGTGCGGCAGCTAGAAAAAGGTGATGCACAGAGATATACATATCTCACTGATGAAGATCGTGGTGTAATTGTTAAAAGAGTTAAGGTAGATGCTCCTGGGTTCTATGCAAAGATCCCACGCGGTGCACTTATCACTGCAATCAATGGTGAACAAGTATCTGATGTGCAAACGCTTGAGGCATTACTCCAAAGGCATAAAGAACTTAAAGAACTGATGTTTGACATAAAAAGCAGCCACGGCGAAGAAAAACTAACAGTTCATTTACAAAAATAAGGTTCTAAACATTATTACCATTTTTCAGATAACGTTGTAAATAAGGCACATGGCACAAAAACCGAAAACTCTCACGCTGAAAGATATTTTTAGTCCGGGTGGTATCATTTCAGAACATCTATCGGGTTATGAGTATCGTGAAGAACAACTCCTCATGGCGAACGCTGTTGCCCGCGCATTCGCTGCCTCTGAACATCTGATTGTTGAAGCAGGAACTGGAGTCGGTAAAAGTTTTGCATATCTAATACCCGCTGTCTCGCTCTCTGTCAAGACAAATCAGACTGTTGTCATTTCAACCAACACTATCAGTTTGCAGGAACAGTTGGTAACTAAGGACATTCCGTTTCTGCATGATGTGCTACCACGTGATTTCAAGGCAGTCCTTGCGAAAGGACGGCGAAACTATCTATCACGTCGTAGATTGAATAATTTGCTAACCTACGAACGCGGATTGTTTGACACTTTAGAAGAGGTAGATCAGGTTAAGCAGGTAGTCGAGTGGGTAGAAACAACAGAGGATGGAAGTCGCGCAGACCTATCGATTCAACCTACATCTCTGGTATGGGACAAGATGGCTTCTGACCGAGATAACTGTCTTGGACGTAAATGTCCTACCTACGATGTCTGTTTCTACTTCAATGCACGCAACGAGATGCATAATGCAGACCTACTCATCGTCAATCACCACCTCCTGTTCAGCGATATGGCACTCCGTCAACTTGATCCTTCTGTTGGTATTCTCCCCGATTATGACTACCTTGTTATTGATGAAGCGCACCATTTGGAATCCACTGCTACCAATCATACAAGTCTAAAAATCAGCAACTCACAAGTCAAATGGCTTCTGGACTCACTTCATACCGATGGAAAAGAAAGTGGTACTGCTACGCGATTTGACTCGTCAGATCTAGTGAAGGGCGTTGATGAAACTCGTGAACAGGCAAACCTATTTTTTCGTGCTGTTGCAGATTACTTCGCAAATGAAGACGGTTATACCACAACTAAGCGAATTGATGGAAATAATGTTTCTGAGGTATTTGAAACGGGGAATATATTAGATGCACCAATGTTGAAAATTGAAAAAACACTTAAACAACTACGTGATAATGCTGAAACTGATGATGATGAGGTGGAATTATCTTCTTACTACAACCAGTGCAGACGACTCAGAGAAGTATTAGACTTGATGGTACACCAACCCGATCCTGAATATATATACTGGGTAGAAACTTCCACAAGGGGACGAAACCCGCGTATCCTTTTGAATGCCACACCTGTGAATATTAGCCAGATGTTGAAGGATAACCTATTTGATACAAAAGATAGTGTTGTAATGACAAGTGCTACTCTTTCAACATCTAATAATTTTGATTATTTCAAAAATCGTATCGGTATAGATGATTGTCGGGAACTGTTAGTCCAATCTCCATTTAACTTCAAGGAACAAGTAAAGATACATATTCCACAGTCTATGCCAGATCCGAGAAGTGATGAGTTTGTCACTGCTGCCATCCGTGAAATCAAACACTATCTCAAATTGACGCACGGTAAAGCTTTTGTCCTGTTTACCAGTTACAAGATGATGGATGAAGTCTATGAGGAAGTTGAACCTTTCCTGACAGAAATTGGTATTGAAGTATATAAACAGGGTGGTGAACTATCGCGCACAGATATGCTAAAAGCGTTCCGTGAGGATACAGATTCAGTTTTATTCGGCACTTCCAGTTTCTGGGAAGGGGTTGATGTCCGTGGTGAAGCATTAAGTAATGTCGTTATCACAAAACTACCTTTTGAAGTGCCTACGCATCCGATCATGGAAGCACGGGTTAAACAGATTAAAGAACAGGGCGGAAATGAATTCTATGAGTTCAGTTTACCTGAAGCTATACTACGTCTCAAACAGGGGTTCGGAAGACTTATCCGAACACAAACTGATAACGGTATTGTTGTGATATTGGATTCACGTATCATAACACGTAGTTACGGCAAACTTTTTTTGGCATCACTCCCACCGTGTGATATTGTTGCATAATCTGCAATATCTATGACAGAAATGCCAACTGTTACATATTATAACCTAAGTTGCCACTTGTCATTAGTTGGAAGGGTTTGTAACCCCGATTATCCATAATTGACATCTGAATTCATTATTTTGATGATTTCGTAATCCAGCGGGGTTAGATGAAGATTAACTTATTAAACGAGTAATCGTGATCACCCAAAACTTGTAGGCGCGCTTTGTAAGCGCGCTGAACTTTGGATTCAAATTACCTTATTTATTTCTTAATCTTCATGATGCTGTCTACAAATAATAGGTAGCAACTTAGGTGATAATACGCCAACGGAACAAACACACTATGGTGGTTCTGTGTCCAACTTAGTTCCTCATCAAAAAAAGAAGTTCAAAGTTTTATCATATTGAACTTCTTTTTATGTATAGATAACTAATGCTATTTTAGTAGCGTTGGGGTGAAGGTTGAGCAGTCCGGATACTTCTGCTATGTGTGAACGGAAAGTTGAATTCTAACGTTTGATAACGTTGTGCTCCACCTGGCGGAGGAGATTTTTCAATGCGTAGAATTACTAACAAGTCAGTTGCATTGAGTTTAACTTGCCTGAAAGGAATGAAGCCTTCCACACTCTCTCCAGGCTTAACACCGACACGGTGAAAACCGACCTGTTTTTCTACTATTGGCATGCGTTTTTCAATTAGAATTTGCCGTGCTTTCTCCAAACCGTGTTTTACAGAGAGGCCAGACGCACGTGACATATAGACAAAACGCTCCTCTAAATCATCAAAATCAAGACCGGGATAATAGTTTTCACCTTGATCAGAAACCTCACATTTTTTTACATCAAAAAGAATATATTCATTCCGATTGTTCGTAATTTTAACGTAAAACACATCAGTTTTATCACCTTGTCGGAGTGCTTCAGTCTCATAAAAGGGAGAATAGGCGTTTCCGCGATTATATTTTCGATCCAGATCGGTTCTACGCCAATAACAGATTGAGACGGTAATTCCGTCCAGTATTTTTGTGAGGAAAGGTTGTCTTGACTGAATATCAAATTCCTCTGGAAAGTCTGAGAGGAAAAGGACATCAACAACTTTCCTATTTTCGTTCTCAGTAGGTAATTCTATTTGTGGTTCAACTTCAATCCACTCTGTCAAAAATTGGTTCCAAACATCAGGAGAAAACGCATATTCTGGAGATGCGAAAACATAAGTTAATGCTTTTGCATTAGCGTCAGGAACCTTAACTAAACGAAAACCGACTGTTTGTAGTCCATGTTTATCAATAATCGGTTGTGCCAAGTTTGCGGCAGGAATTGCAGGAACGACCACGTCTGAATTCGGGTTCTTTTCTTTTTCCATTTGCACATCTACTATATTTTGGACCGGCTGAATCGGAGACATACTTTGTAAGGACTGACCGCCGCATCCTAATATGGTAAATCCTAACAAAAAGAATATCCCTATATTTAGCAGTAAAAATGTTTGTGGCAACCTCTCAAACCGCTTACTTACACATGACTCCCTCCCTAAATTCTGACAAGATTTTGTTTGCTTAAAAAACCATTTCATGGATATAATTGCCTCCTTGTCTACCATGTGAGAATGGCAGCATAATTTTATGTTTGTCATTAGACCTAGTGTTAAGTTACCATAACTGCACATTTTCGTCAACAACATAAATGTGTTTATTCTGCCATAATTACAGAATTATTTCTCTTTTGTAAATGGACATATCTCGTTTTTCACAATGGAAGTCAATTTGAGAACATAACACCGAGATTCTATTTTGTTAGTGGGTTCCCAACCCCAATTTCTTTCTTACCAAAAAAGCAACTATCAAGAATACATATCTTATCAATCGCACTTTGACATACAAACCAATTATCCTGGTCATCCTAAAATCACACAAATCCTTGTTCAGACAAGAAGAAATGAAGGAATTTAACATTTGTGATGGATAACATGCAAAACATTAACTAAATAACCTTGGTCGCTGTAAAAAAAAGTTGACATCAATGACCTTTTGTGTCTATAATACAGAATTATATTTTATCAAATCTGAGGGATACTTCTCATACAATTTTAACCAAAAATGAAAATGAAACATTTAGTAATTATATTTTTTGTTATGCTAACTTGTGTAATTAATCCGTTGTATGGACAAGACACGGAACAACAAACTGATCCATCTACCCCATCATCAGAAGAGGGGACACGTGTAGCGGAGGAGGAGAATCAGGAGACGGAACCTGTTACACCCTCTACACAGGAACAACCATCTATTAGCCAAGAACCACCTACGACTACACAAGCAGATCAGGAAAAGGAAACTGAAGATGAATCTTCACCTACTACTCCTGAAGAACCCGCCGTTGAAAACTATATGACGGATCCCCCACTTGTTCCAAAGGAGTCAGAAGTCGAAAGTCCGATTGAAGAACCTGTATCTACTCCACCGAAGTGGCATGGAAGACGAAGAATGTTTAAAATCGTTAATGATTTCTTGTTAGAACCGGATGAAACCTTGACAACACTTGTGCTGATCGCTGGAGATGCAACCATACAAGGAACTGTAACAGGCAACGTCCTAGTAATCGGTGGAAATGTTGAACTAACACAGGGGGCACAAGTAAATGGTTTGCTCAAAGTGATCGGTGGGACGGTTGATGGAAACCTTGAATCTGTCCAAAATGTAAGGATCAGCAATCAATGGCAAATGGCACCCGCTGTTGCAAATTTGTTGATGCATCCGCATACCATTTGGGATATTAAAAAGGAAAGAAATTTTCGGTTGACCATTCAAAAGTTCGTAATCTTATTGATTACGTATCTACTTATTGCTGTGATATTTTCAAGACCGATAAATGCTGTCAGTTCAATGTTAACTGAGAAACCGATCGGGAGCATTCTATTTAGTATCCTCATGTTTATTGTCATTCCAGCAGTTGCAGTTGTTCTCATACTCTCTATAGTTGGATATCCGTTCCTGTTGTTATGTATATGTCTTTTGGTACCGTTAGCGTTATGTGGCAAAACAGCGATCTTTCTTACACTGGGAAGTACCCTTCTCGCCGGTAGATTAAAACCACTTGCTGTGGTATTCGGATTTATCCCTTACTTTATGGCAACCGAGATCCCGCATGTTGATTGGGTTGCGTTCCTAATTTTTAATGGTGTCGGAATTGGAATCTGTATATTATCAGCTTTAAATGAAATGTACCAAAATCAAACCAAAATAAATTGGGCTGAAAGAGTGCGGTAAAAATGGTTCTTGAATCTCCCATTTTTCTAAGCTTGCTACTATTATTGCCGTTGTTGGTTCTCTTTCTTTGGTGGCAACAGAAACGAGCATCAACTGCTACAATTCGTTTCACAGAATTTGAGGGTGTCCGCCAAATACCACGAACCCTCGCTGTCAAACTACTACCATTAACAAAAGTAATAAGGTACATTGTCATAGTATTACTTATTACTGTCCTTGCACGTCCACAATTTCTCCAAAGTCAAGAACGACGTTTCGTTGAAGGAATTAATATCTTCTTAGCACTTGATGTATCTGACAGCATGCGTGCAGAGGATTTCAATGAAACGAACCGTCTTCAAACGGCGAAATCGGTTATACGCGATTTTCTTAGGTTTCGCGCCAGTGATCGTATAGGATTGGTCGTTTTTTCTGGGGAAAGTTACACACTGTGTCCGCTTACTTTGGATTATTCTTTCTTAACGGAAATACTTGATGGTGTAGAAGTTGAGATGGGAGATCAACTAAAAGATGGTACTGCCATCGGTGATGTCATTGCAACGACTACGCATCGATTTCGAACATCAGATTCAAAGACCAACATAGTCATTCTCTTAACAGATGGTGAAAATAATGAAGGAACAATTGACCCAGAAACAGCCGCCGCATTGGCGGAATCCTTAGGTATACGGGTTTATACCATTGGTATGGGCAAAGAGGGAGGAACACGCATTCCATATCCAGATACTACATTTGGGAAACGTTATACCGATTTTATTACCTATCTTGATGAAGATACGCTTCAAGAGATTGCTAACACCACTAGTGGCAGGTATTTCCGAGCGAAAGATCTGCATTCATTGAAACATGTCTATACAGAGATTGATAAACTTGAAAAGACAAAGTTCAAAGTTGTCCGCTATACTGAGCGGCAAGAAATGGCGGTGTACTTTCTTATTCCAGCGGCACTTCTTTTTGCACTTGAAATATCATTGAGCAATACAGTTCTACGTAAAATCCCATAATCAAAATTTACATTTATCATATAGGAGATCAATATGGAAAATATAGTTGCATGTAACTTAGGTAGTTATCGACAGTTTGGTGCGAATGCTTATGCACACTTAGCAGAAATAGGTTTGACTAATGTTGAGATCGGTGTGCCATCTGCTGATAGTGTTGACGCGCTACAATCAAAATTAAAATCACACGGACTAACAGCGACCAGTCTACTCGGAAGGTGTGATGTGCAATCTGATACAGTCGTTGAAGATTTCCAAACAACTTTAAACATCGCAAACGAGATGGATGTCAAAGTCATTTTTGTTAGCGTGCACGCTGGCGAAACAGATAAAAACGAGGTATATGACCGTCTACGCGCAATCGGTGAGAATGCTGAACCATTGGGTGTAAAGGTGTGTTTAGAAACACATCCAGATATGGCACACAACGGGGACATCGCTCTTGAAACGATGAAGGGTGTTAATCATCCGAATATCCGCATCAATTTTGACACTGGTAATGTCTACTATTATAACCATGATGTTGATGCTGTCACAGAAGTAAAAAAGATCGTGGATTACGTTGGTGCAGTTCATCTCAAGGATACAAATGGTGGTTATCGGACTTGGAATTTCCCCACCCTCGGTGAAGGTGTTGTAGATTATAAAGCCGTTTTCCAGACATTAAACGAAACCGGTTTCTACGGTCCTTTCACAATGGAATTGGAAGGGATTGAAGGTGAAAACCTTGATGAAGCAGGTGTCAAAGCACGAGTAGCAGATTCACTGCAGCACCTGAAAGACATTGGAGTCATCTAATGGAGACCAATCTCTGCATTATCCACCTCGGTGAAGGGGAACGGGTCAGTAGGACATTGGGAAACGTGCTTGATACGCCAGATATGACAACCATCGGAGCATTTACTGTATCTAAGGATCGTCCAACTGAACTTCATTATCACGATTTTGATGAATATTGGTTCTTTACTGAAGGCACGACGATTGTGACTCTACGCACCGCTGATGGACAATCCGAATCTTACCGCATTGGTCCAGGGGATTTAGTTATCACACCGAAAGGCGTTGAGCACGGACATATTCCGGATGATGTTGTCAAAGGTGTGCAGTGGGTGAGTGTGATTCATCCCGATGCACGCAGAGGTCATCTACATAGGTGAAGAATGTCAGCACAAACTAATCAGTTGCTAAAACGTAGATTAGGACGAACCGAGTTACTGGTCACAAGTCTTAGTCTGGGTGGTGCGCGTATTGGTAGTGATCATGTTACTGACGATGAAGCAATTGAAGCAGTCCACCGTGCAATCACATTAGGGATAAATTATCTTGATACTTCCCCGCTGTATGGAGAAAGCGAAAGACGGGTCGGTCTTGCACTTGCTGATGGGTGGCGTGAAAAAATATATCTCGCTACGAAAACTGGAACGCACCCAAAATGGAGAGGAGATTATAGTGCTTCTGGCACACGTCGCAGTGTTGAAAATAGTCTCAGGCTGTTAGGTACAGACTATCTTGATGTTTGTTTAGTGCATGACTTTTCTAACACGTTCTATCTGTCCACTGAAAAGCAGCGACTATCTTGATGTTTGTTTAGTGCATGACCCTTCAAGTATGGACCCAGTTATTGCCAAAGATGGCGCGTTGGAGACATTGCAAAGGATGCAAGAAGAGGGTTTAGTGAAATTTATCGGTCTCGGTGTGAGGGAACACGAATTTCATAAGATCGCCATAGAAACAGGTATCGTAGATGTAATCCTGGACATATCTGGATTACACACTTCTGAGTCAAACTGCAGATGGCTGGTTACTATCATTTGCGAATGAAAATGACATCGGTGTCATTAACGGTAGTCCTATTGCAGCGGGTTTGTTGTCTGA
This sequence comes from Candidatus Poribacteria bacterium, assembly GCA_958295945.1. Classification (GTDB taxonomy): domain Bacteria; phylum Poribacteria; class WGA-4E; order WGA-4E; family WGA-3G; genus MSPOR6. Next base: position 2,601 of record OY282386.1, on the reverse strand, counting down.
TCTTGAACCAGATGTTAACGAAAGACCTCCTGAAGGAGAGATAGCACATAAAATTTGGCAATGGGCAATTGACAACAATTTAAGCATGCTAAACCTTGCCATCCAATTTTGTCTCCGTCAACCCTTGATTGCGACTAACTTATCAGGATCTAAAAATACCACAGAAGTAGAGCAAAATTTCGTTGCTGCTACAACACTTATTGCAGATGAGGTGTGGGAAGAATATAACAACAGGTTTACAGATGAAATATAGATATTTAAATGAAAGAAACCAGTTAAGTCATTGTCTGATGTTAATCATCACGATTCTCAGTGTAGTGCCACTTATCAGTTGTGACGATGCAACCGTTCTTGGTAGAAATGTCTACTACAACAATAATCAATGCACACTCACTGAAGATGAAACTGCAATCTATTTCACCTGTAAGACTTTCTCAAAAATTGAATACGAAGAAGGTGAACCTGTTTATTATGGAAGCATCGCACACATTGACGATGTCTACGACGCTGATACAATCAATAGGGTGCTGATCCTATTTCACGAGTATGAATCCGGACCGATGCCTGCCGATCTTGATGCTTGGCCCGGACTGCAAAAACGTGAAGATGGTATCTATATCCTTACGAATATCCGTATTCAAGGAGCGGATGCGGCAGAAGTCAGAAGGTCGAGTAATTATCCCGAAGAAGAACGCGATCGTGCAAAGGAGCGTGGATTTGATGCAAGAGATTTTCTCAGAAGTCTCGTTGAACAATCCGAGATTGACGATTTTCCGCTCACAATGGAAATTCGCAACCCAGACTTCGGCTCATACCCTAAACGAACGGTAGTTGATGTCTATCTTCACATCAACGGAGAAAGAATTTCAGTTACGGAAAAACTTTTTGAAACTCGCCATGCAGTTCCGTACTCGTCTGGCGACCATTTTCAGTGGGGACAAGAGGAACTTGATTTTCAATCTTGGTATAGAATGCTTGGAATTGACGATCCTGTTACACCTGATGTAGACGAAAGCATCCCAGAAAACGAATAATCTTGAGAAACCGTATAGTATGTGAGTCTGATTATCCTTAGAATTGGTATATGATAAGGTATGGAACATAGGAGAAGATTTAATGAAGTCAGAACTTACGCATTTTTAAAAATTATTGAAGGATTAGAGAGTTGAAATCGCATATAATCATCCAATAAACTTTGTTTTAGTTCATAAATTGTTTTACCATGTTTGCGCGCAACACGTTTCAAACAGACCCATACTTGAAAACAACAAGCAATATGATTTCTTTGGGCACGCAACTTGCGGCATTGACATTTACCAATACCGGTGACTTGTTTGATCTCACGATGAAGTTGTTCAATCTTCCAACGCACGCGACATTCTTGGCGTGTCGCATCCGCATCCGATTGAGATAAATCGTTTGTCGCAATATATTCCGTGCGTCCGTTAGAGGAGACTAACCGGAACAACTTCACTTGATGCCCTTTTGGAAACTTCTTGATGTGCACGTGCTTTCCGTGTTGCGTTTCTGTCTGTGTCCAAGATAACTTTTGGACTTGTTGGTGTGGTTCAACGCCGTCCGTATCGTTTACAAGACGATTGCGTTTCAGTGGCACATAATAAATCTTAGAAAGTTTTTCAATCGCTTTCATGACTTGCATGGATGCATACCAACTATCCATTAGCACCGTCCGAAACGGGAGTTGTTTTTTGAAGACCGCGTTTTGCAGCATGTCTAATAAATGGTCTATTTTGGTTTTTCCATCATGGTCTTTGTCGTAAATGCGATAATCAATGATCCAATACTCTTGCGTCTTTGGGTTGACATAGAGACACGTTACAATACCGATGCCATCAACGACTTTTTTGTCGCTACCACTCCACTGAGGACGGAGAGCTTCAATCTTTTTCGCATGCGGTTTAGGTAGCACAACATCATCAAAAGCAATGTGCCCTTGATCATCAAACTCAATGTCATCCTGGACAGACTGCCAGAGTTCGCTTGATGGAATGTTCTCATTTCTCAAAAAACGATTGAGTTGATCATGGCTCCATTTCTCAGACTGATCACCAAAGTACGTTTGCGTCCAGTTCGTAAAACTTGATAACAAAAATTGACAATAATCGGAAAATAGGTTTACCTTCTTTTTAGATTGTGTCCATGTAGTCATAATAGAATAGTATACACCATTTTATAAAAATGCGTAAGTCCTGGAAGTTTAAGGGAAGAATTGCTTTGGTAACGGGAGGTAGTCGCGGTATAGGTAAGGCTACCGCATTGAAACTTGCGAGTGAGGGTGCGACTGTTGCTGTGCATTATTCTCAATCAGCTGCTAAAGCGGAAGATGTCTGTGCTGAAATCAACGGTGAATATCATCAGAAAGCATTACCTTTCCAAGCAGATATATCGGACAGAGAAGCAGTGAACAAAATGGTCGGAGCAGTCACCAAAGAACTTGGAACGATTGATCTATTAGTGAATAACGCTGGTGATGTCGGGGATATGACGTTTGATGACCTTACACCTGAACATTGGGATAAGATCCTTGCAATAAACTTGACTGGTCCCTTCAATGTGTTATGGGCAGTCAAACCGGGGATG